>NZ_CP017672.1 GCF_001874625.1 Providencia rettgeri | reverse complement strand
GCTTCTCCGCACTTATGTTGTACGGAAGGAGTTGTATTTTTTTACGCATAATTCTATACTCCCCGCTAGGAGTTCAACATTACCCCTAGCGGAATTGCTCTGATGACCCCTGATAATCTTTTCGCTCCGCCAAGAATGAAGAAGATTACAGGGGTTTTCTATTTGGGTTCACAGCACATTTCGTGTGTTACATCCCATCACTTGCCACCTTTCGGCGTGGCAGCCACAAAATTCACATCAATTGTCGGCTAATTTAGCACTCTATGCGCATTCAAGCAAGCAACGCCTTCACGATAAAGGCGCGATTTATTCACAAAATTTGTGATAAAACTTGAGGTTCGACGCGAGAGAAAACTAAATGAAACTGGCGGAAATCGCCGACAATGCGGGTTAAAACAGAAATAACAGAAACTTAATCACCAAACTCACGGTCACGGGATTTTTCCATCACCATTTCACGTTCTTGCTGACGCAAGACGTCCCGTTGTTGCTGCTGATGTTCACGCTCAAACTGAACAGCCTTTTCAATGACTCGCTCTTTCGCCTCCATTAAGTCATGCTCCCCTTTCAGCAAGCTATCACGCTCTTGTGCCATCACCTGCCGCAGCTCGTCCTCGTTGAGCTCAGGTGCCTTGGTGTCGCTGTCTGCTTGCTGACGCAAGGCCGCTTCAGCCCCTTTTAAGGCTTTATCAATCGCCTGCTCCTCCGGGGTTTGCAGATTTTTCGGGTCACTGTCCGCTTTATCGGTTTGCGCGGCATTCGGATTCGCATAGGCGTTATCCACTTCCCCCTGCGTGATTTTTTCAATCATGGCCGTGTGTAAACGTTCATCGTGATTGAGTTGCACCACCACGCCCTGTTCAGGTTGCTGGGCCATCGTCTCAAAGGCGGACTCTAGACTGTTCACAATCACGGTGTGCCCGTTTTGACTGGGTTTCACAACAATAAATTGCGCCTGTTCACTCCCCAGTAAACGCCCTTCAGCGCGAAGCCCTTGTAATCTATCGCCTTCAAGTTCAATGGATTGCAGCATCGCACCTTGAGACTTGCCGTGTTCATCAAACACAGGCCACGCCACATGCGGTTCGGGATGCTTGGTGGACGGGTAAACAAACTTTCCTTCGTGTAACTCGCCCAACCCTATTTGACGGCTTAAAGCTCGACCTACCGCCGTCTCATTAAGGGGTTTCGCATGGTTAAACAATTGATTACCGACTTTGGCGGCACGGTCTTGTTCAGCTAACAACACGTCGTGCGCAGTCTGCCGGTTTCCTGGATTTTCGATGGCTTTTGTCCATTTATCCAAGTCATCACTGTAGGTTTGGACATGCGCTTTAGTACGAGATAAAGCCACATACGCATCACGCAAAGTGGCCAGCATACGTCGTCCTGATTCGACACCACCGAGGACAATCACATACAGACTACTTGCTCCTTGGGCTTTGTATGCCGTGCCCGCATAGCCGTAATCCAGATGTTGGTCTGTCAATTCGCTATTCGGATTAAGTACGCGAGATTCGTCGCCCTTAGTAAGAGTGATTTGCCCGTTTTCACTAATCTCACTGACCGTCCAATCACTGTTCATCACGCGCCCACGCTCTTTGTCTGTACGGGTAAAATTGATTTTTTCACCGGCTGCGATATGGCGGGTTTCTTGGCGGTAAATACCGATATCTCGCAAGCTACTTTCAAAGGCTGAGAGTAAATGCCCTTTCCCTTGTTCATCAACCAGCGTCACAACCCCGTCATTTACCCCCTCACGGGTCACTTCAATTCGATAGTACTGCTCTTGAATGAGGGCAATTTTACCCGCATGTGCCGCCATCCCCGCTGTTGATAGCAAGGCCTCTGTGCGCGTACTCTCACGCACCAATATCGGGACGTCTTTCCCCCCTTGTAATTGCTCTTGCTCGACTAAGATTTGATGAATACCGCGATTAAGTTCATCTTTATCACGGTTGGTTTGTGCCACAATCAGCGTCTCTTTTTGGGCTTCAGGCGTTCGCCCACGATAATCATCGAGAATATGCGTGATGACCTTGTCGCCTGAATTTATCACCGACTGTTCAGGCAGTTCCGCTCCCGCTCGACGGGGAACCACATCCGGCGCCACGCGATTCATTGTATCCATAGCCGTTTGAACTTGACCCGCGATGATAGCTTCAATGGCAGGACGAAGCTCGGGTCTTTGCCGCACAATTTCGTTCACAACCGCAGTCGTCAGCGCTGAACGGTCTTGCGCGAGGGAAAATGGGTCACCACTGTCCACCGACAATAACTGCGCCCTATCCCCTGAAATTGGCGCTCGCCCGCCACCGCGCCCAATCACGTCTAACACTTCAGTCATAATTTTGTTACCGACCATCGACCCTTCATCCACTAAAAACAGGGTGTTTTTAAAATCCAGTACCTCCCCTTGCTGTTGGCGTTGATTGGCATCCATCAAAAAGGCATGCAAAGTTTGTGATTTCACCCCCACTGCCGCCATTTCCCCGACGGCTCTGTGCGTGGGCGCAAGGCCTATGACTTCCGGCCGCTGCGCTGCAGGGAGTGTGTCCAGCGCCTTAAGAACAGCCTTCAGCTGGGTCGTTTTCCCCACCCCTGCATAGCCTTGTATACCAACAAATTGGTCACGCGTGGTTAAAATCAATGTGGTCGCTGCCTTTTGCCCCTCCGTTAACCCCACCAGTACGGCATCGGGTACAGACTCCATCAGTGGGGTTTGCGTCCCTTTTCCCGCTAAAATGGTGGTCAAGATTTGCTTTTCCATCTCCCAGGTACTGGCCGTCACGTAGTGTTGTTGGGCTGCTCCTTTACCACTGGTCACGGGGATAATGGCTTTTTGGGCGACTAAGCGGTCAAAGGCTTTCCCCAGCGATTGACTGTCCAGCGAGTTGTGTAATGGTAACGCTTTGGCAATTGCATCGATGCGCGAGAAAAAAACCTGACTCTCTTGCGCTAATGTCATGCCTTGTTGCAGGGCTTTTTCGGGCTTAGACAATAACGCTTCCGTGGCTTTATCGGCCGCTTGTTCAATGGCTTTGCCATACAATCCTTCAACCCCCGCTAACAGTAGTGCTTGCTGATAGACAGGCGAACGCGATAAACGACGCTCTGTTTCCATCTTATCTAGGGGCGTATACACGGTAATATGTTCACCACTGCATGCAGCCGTATTAAGTAAAGTGGGCTGTGTATCACGTGCTGACGCGGCCAACAACACTGTACCCGTATCGTTAGCCTGCTGCCCTGGCGCGGTAACATAGCCGTAATCGGCTTTGACACCGTCTCGCACATCAATCCGATGGGTTTTGCCATTAAAGTTAACCATAATCGCATTTGGCATAAACCCAGTTACCGTGACCCTGTCACGTGCAGAGAGTTTGTTTTGCTTCGCCAATATCGTTAACTGCTCACCTTGAGCAATGTCCATCGTTTGGCGCTGATACGCACTCCACTGACCATTGAATTGCTGGGGTTTCATCACCTGTTTTTGCCCTTGACTGTCAAGCAAGGTGACGGAACGGGTTTCAGGTGTGACACGGTCAATGGTAAAACGCTCAATCTCTTTTTGTCCGCATTCCAACACTCCATCACCATGCCTTCACGGTAACTGTCGATTTGCTTGCGCGAATGGCTGTCGAGCCATACGGGTTTGAGCTGTGTCACCGTCACCGTTTTTTCACTGAGCATCCCGCGCTCGGTGAGCGTTTGGCGAATGGTATCGGTCACGATTTTTTGTTCCCGAACGCCACTGACCTGCGCAACCACGGGTTTCATGTCGCTGTGCAGTCGTGCATAATCCGCCGCCAGTGCCGCATAACGATGATTTTTATCGGGAATGTGTGCCGTTTTCACCGTTAAGACAGCGGAAGCCTCGCCTTGAAAACGTGGCCCCCCCGCATCTTGCAAGGTGGCCAACACGTTCCCCGTGCCTTTGCGCCCGCCACTGTCCATCATGAGCACTTGCACATTGGCAGATTGCGCACTTTCCAGTAGAGATAAAGCCGATTTCAATGACAGTTTTTCGGCATTGGCAACCACCAAGGTACTGTTGGGTTTAAGCGGTTGGCCATCACCCAAAGTCATTTTCGGCACAGTTGCAAAACGCGTATCATTGGTAAAGGCTTGACGACTGGTTGTATCAAGGGTCATCACCGCTACGTCACGCCCTTGTGATTGTGCCATCGTGACACCGTCTAATACCCCGTCTCGTTGTGCTTTACCGAGTCCTTGACTGGCGACAATCGCAATATTGGGTAAGGTATCGGCTACTTTTTCCATCACGGGGCTGAGGTTTTCTGTCCGCGCCTGAAAACTGACGGTACGGTTATGTTGCTTCATGTCGGTGGCGATTTGTTGCAGCTTCAGCTCATCCATTAAATGAATGGACGAGGTAAACAGCCCTTTTTTCTCATCCAGTGGAATAAGTTGACGCTGTTCAATCGCGACATCAATCGCTTCACGTACCTGCGCTATCATGCCCGCACGGGCTTCCAATCCCCCAAGGGTTTTAGCCAACACTTGGCTGTAGGTCATGCTAAGTTGTTTATCACTGAGTAGCGCGATAGCATCCGTCACCGCCCGGCTAATATCGGGCGGTATCTCCCGTGAAGCCGAACCGGCTTCCCCTTTGGCAAGACGCTGCTCGGCTTCAGCGTAAAACGCTTTGCGTTCTTCAGGACCAAAGCCATTTTTATCCAAGCGGTCAAACCAGTCAGTCAGCAACTCACTTTTTTCAGGGGTTGTTTTGGCTTGACGAGTATCAAGCGCAGCCACATCACGGGATTTGAGTGAGGCTTCATGCCCCACCGCATCCATGATTTGGTAATGTCGCTGCGAAAAAGGCACAACAGGCACACCCACGATTTCCCATAACCCATTTTTTCCCGTTTCATGAGTTTGCATACCAAAGCTTTCGACTCGCTCTCGTAAAGCATGGCGGTAAATTTGCCCTAATGACACTTGCAATGCATAAACCGCCTCACTGAAGCCGCTTTTTTGCTGTGTATCACTGGATAACGTGCGCCACTCGCCATTGTGTTCGGTCATGTTCATCACAAGGGCATGCGTATGGACTAAAGGGTCGTGCTCGCGGGACGTATCATGGTTAAATGCGGCGATAACCAAGTTTTTGGTCATTTCCAGCGAGGTTTTGCCGTCAACCATCACCCGCGTTGACGCGAGGCTCTCCACCTCTTTCAGGGCAACCTCGACCGCATGATTGTGCGCGTCAATCATGCGCTTATCACCTAGCACTAGCCCTAATACAGAAACACTTTTCGGTGCCGAAAACGTTAAGTCTTGCCCTTCGCGGTGGACGTTTTTACCATTTTCCATGCGCTCAAGACTTTGGCCATTGGGTAAACGCCCTTCCAGAATTTCACCAAGTTGCTCTTTGGTGACTTCCCCCTCTAATCCGAGTGATTTAGCGCCTTCGCCCATCCAACGGGCTTCAAGGTTACCGAGGAAATAATAATTGTCTTTATGGGTATAATAATTTGCCGCATTATTGGCAATCGGTGCAACAGTCAGCATTACCATTTCCCCCAACCGTTATCATATTCGCTATCTAAATCTGGTGAAGAATTCACATTTTTAGTATGCGGATCATCCAAAATCTCCTTTTCTTCCTGTCGCATGCGTGTGTAACTGTCATATTGATCATAGGGATTTTCTTCTCCATCAATCACGCGTCCAAGAACTTCCCCTGTTTCGGTGTTCACTTTGACGTTATCAATGATGACCTCCTGCCCGCCTTGGGTTTCCGGTGGATGGTCGGATGCTGCGGTTTCCGTTGTTATCGGCGTGGAGTTTTGTGTGACTGACTGCGATGTGAGCTCAACGATAGACTGTGGTTGTGTCTGAGCCACTTCCGGAGCGATATTGTTTTGTGCCGTATCAACGGGTGTTTCAATCGGTTTGCCGCTAATCAGGTTATCAATTATTTGATTCATCACTGCGGGGAGCGCATCCTCTTGCATTCGGGATTTAATCTCAGCTTCAATTTCTTGGTCTAAGCTGTCATTAATCGGTCGAGGCGTAAATTCTGCCGCAATCGGTTTGATTTTTTCATAGCGCATCGAGATTTTGACAACAGGGTATTGGCCTGGCAGCGTGATGTAGCAATCCAAATCGGGTAACGATTGCACGTCAGAATAGTTGACTAAATCGACATCCTCTTGTTGTTTACTGAATGACACGCCATCACGTACCGTTTCAGGGCCAAAACTGTATTGTTCACTCGCCACTTTTTTGCGTGTTTGCCCGAGTTGGTCACGTACCCACTTCGCCACACTTTCATCAGGAGAGCGAAAGAAGAAGCGGGTATTCAGTAAATCCATCATGGCGTTGGCATAATCATGACCGTAGGTGTAGTCAAGCTGTGGTTTATTTTGAAACCCAAGAATAAAACATCCACCAAACTTACGGGCTTCAGATAAAACTTGCGGTAATTCCGGCAATTTGTGCAGTGAGGCTAATTCATCATAAATAAACCAGACTCGGCGTTCAGGATTTTCCCCCATCTCCAATAGACAATTCGCGGCTTGCGCTAACCACATGGAAATTAACGGTTTTAACGACTCATGTTGACGGGCATTACTGGTGATCCATAACCAACCTTGTCGCTGCTTCGGTTCATTGACACTTTTCATCCATTCCTGAATAGCAAATGGCGGTTTACCATTACGCTCAATCCCTTGTAGGTAGCGTAACGCTTTGACGTAGTTGGTCAGCACCCCACGGATAGAAATAGCGGTTTTTTCGACTTTTTCTTCCATCAAGTTACTGGCTTCAGTTTTCTCGACATACGCGCGTAATGACTTTAGATCAATGGCCAGTAAGGTGCGTAATAACTTGTTATAGCTGCGCTGGTCATCAGAACCAAGTTTGGCAGCAACCGTTGTAAAAATGGTTCGCGCAGATCCCGTCCAAAAGGGATCTTCCGAGGTACTTTGTGGAATAAGCGTATTTGCCACACTGTCAAAATCCGGCGTGGTTAAACATTCCCCCCATAAGTCCCAATTTTCACAACGCTCATCAAGTGGGTTTAGAAGTTTGTCAATATTTTCGTTATAATGTCGTTTGACCAATGAACACCCTTTGTCAAAGACAATGACCATGTCACCGCGCTTTCGTAATTGAATTAGCAGCTTATTTATAGTGTTTGATTTCCCTGACCCTGGTGTGCCGTGCATTAGCATATTTTGCACTTCACTGTTAAGTTTCAAGGGTAATCCGTCAAAAGTAATAGGCGACGCTTCGCGTCGTGCATGCAGCATATTGCGAACATGCTTAATATCTTCCGTGAGTGTACGCCCACCAATCACATCATCATTCGCTTGGCGCTTACCTAAGCCATGAAAGACACGGTAGATGACAAAAAATAGCACAATGACGATAATGCACGCCCATAATAAGGATAATCCCAATTCTTGTAGCACGATATTACCGGCATAGATCATGTAGTCATCTTTTAATATCGCATCAGACGTAAACTGATAAAGTTGACCATCAAAATCCACTTCATAAATTGGTGCCACGCGATATAAGGCTTTTTCACCGCCTGCGGTTAAATATAACCACCAATATAATCCGCCATTTTTAATTTCTTGCAGCGGCACTTTAAAATAAAAAATGACCGGAAAGATGATCAAGAAAACCAGAATAAGCCAAAAAGATATTCGCTTATTCACTTGCATGAACATGCCGAGCATATAGCTAAAGACTTGTCCACCCTGCGTAATATGCTTGGTAGAACTCATAATGAAATCACTCTAATTAATAAGGAAAAGGATAGAATTTAAAGCTGGAGATGGAAGAAAACTTATTTTGTTAATCCCAATTTATTTTTTAGCTGTTCAATATAATGCGATGAGGCTATTGCACAAAAGGATACGTCCTTATCTCTATTTGCATTATTGTTGAATAATACAAGGCCTAATGTGGGTAAGGTGTCTTTAAATTTAATGATTTCTTGTGAGAGAAGCGTAATATCCTTTTTGTCTATTCTTAGGTAATCCAAATAAGTCGTTATATTTTCTTCAAGCGTTCTATCGGGATATTGAGTACCAATCACATACTCACTGCATTGAGATAATGTAAAATAAAGCATAACTTCATCAAGTTTATTCTTTTCTTCTGATGAATAGGTGATATTTGACAAAAATAGTAACGATAAAGCGAACACCGCTTTATTACGGATTGTTTTTTTCATTGTAACCTCAATAAAGATTTTAAGAAAAAATTCGATGATATTTATGTGGAGAATAATTATCTGGAGCGGAACAACTCTTGGCGCTCGACACACCCCACACAGTGCTGAACGCCTGGTAACGCGATTCGACGAGCAAGCGGGATATTATCACCGCACTCAACACACACTTTTGCACTCTGCCCCTGATATTGAGCACGTTGACTCAATCTTAGAGACAGCAAAAAATCGCTCTCAGCTTGAGAGACATCAATTTCATCAGCCATTGGAAACCTCTTGAGACGAGACGGTCTATTCCCCTGAAAAATTTATTATTTAGGGGAATAGATCGTTAACAAACGAAGTGCGTTAGGATTATAAATGACCAAAGTCATTATCACGTTCTTTTTCTTTTCTTTTATTAACACTTTTATTAACCAATATATTGTATTCCTTGTTTACATAAATTAGTTCTATATACTTACCTCCGTTACTTTTTAAGAAGATCATATCGCCATTATTTTCAAAGGTTGTCAACTTTGAGACTACATTATTCTCTTCGCTAATTAGCTTGTACTTTGATTTCAATAACTCATTCAAGTAAGAATACTTAGAATCGTAAAATGTAAAACTTACAACTTTCAATTTTCCTTCATATATAACAACACTTGCTTCAACAACATCTTGTATTGGTACTTTGGAAGGATCAAGTTTATATCCTAAGTCTCCTTTCCTTTCAGTTTCATATAGCTTATTCACATCTTTCAAAGTAGATTGATTAATTGTCAAATTAATAACTTTTGTATCTGAAATGGAATTAAAACTAATGAATAGTGAAAACATGAAAAATATAAAATTAATCACTATTCGGATATTTGTCATACTCATCTTTATTCATTACTCCATTATTAGGCTTACTTTTATCTAAACTTGGATTGTTATCATAAATTAACCCCGATTTAATTTTATGAGATTTTTCCTGTTCCATTTTTTCAGTATGATTTTTCAACTCATTCTGATGATTATTTTCTAAAGCTTTCTGCTGCTTCTCGACTTCATTTTTACCTTCGACTATTTTATCTTTAATATTAGCAATATTTTCTTTTGTTGACGTCTCTTTTGATAGCACATTTTGAGCTGTATCATGTTTTATTTCTGCGCCTTCACTCATCACTTTAATCCGTTTATCATTAGATTCATGCTCTGCAATTAAATCACTTGATGAGGGTAGATTTCCACCAGAAGTCGCTGCACCTTTAACTTCGATATTTTCACGATTTTGAGAATATTCATTCTCCAGTTTCGGTAGTAACCGTTCTTTGACAAACGATTGAGCCAAAGCATCCCTTTCTTTTGCCACACGGATATCACTGGTATTACTGAGTAATTCATCCGCTTGACTTGGGGCTTTTTGTCTGACGTAGCTGGCAAACTCTTGATCTAAATTACTGTCAATCTGTGCACTGTTATTTTGAGCAAAGCTCGCCATATCACTTAACTCCTTACTTTCGGTTAAGCTATTCGAGTATTGCTCATATTGGTTTTTCGCCACATTCAGCGTTGCAACAAACTGATTAATTTCTGAATTCGCCTCATTGTCGTGGCGATTGGTTCCTTCTGAGACCTTGCTGTTATTGAGCATATCTAAGCCCTCAGTGAAGTCACGAGTCGTTTGTGAACCGGATTCACTGCGTGCATCTTGATGCCTTGAACCCCGATCTTGTACACTACTTTGCGTACTATCTGTATCTCGAGTATTGCCATCGGTATATGCTTGAGCTCCCCCAATAACCGGAAGAGATATCCCGCCTTCTGCCTTCGCCCCCATGGTTTTAGAGACATCGAAATTCTCACTTACAAGCTTAGCGAAAGCTTCTTCATAGCTGATATTGTCATTTTTCGCGCGAGTTTCAGTGGCATTAATTATTTTCTTAAAGCCGTCAGCTTGATTACCACTTAATCCCGAATCCGTAGTAGTTGACCCTGTTGAGCTATTACCAAATTGCTTAGTAAATTGTGACGCTTGATTCCACGCGGAATTCACCGAACTTTGGAACGCACTCAGCGACTGCGCAGCTTGGGTTTTAGCGAACTTAGCACTTTGTTGTAACGAGCTCACCACAGCCTCACTGTCTTTAATGGATACAGGTAATCTCGACATCGCCCCACTGATATCCATCACTTCTTGGCCACTACTGGTTACGGTACTGCTTGCCCCACTGGCGAGTTGCCGCGTCATCTGTCCATCACGGAAGCTGGCATTGGTATCCCATTTATTGCCTGCTACGTTGCCTGATTGCATATTATTAAATGACCAGTTTCCGTCCGCCGCTTGTGAGGAAGTGGCTGTCGCCGAACTGTTGATGGCAGTACCCAAATAATTCCCCGCTTGTGCGATTGCAGGACCTAACCCTTTCACTATCGCAACAGCAATAAAGGGTATCGATATAGATAGCCAACCGGCAATTAACCCGATATCGCTGTGCATTTGTTGGATACTGGCTTGATTGGCCAGATTAAAATCCAATCCGCCCGTTTTTCCTCGCAAGTAAAAACTGGTCGCGTAATTTAAAATGGCAAACATCGGCGGCCAGGATTGCAGGTAAATGATGGACATGATGTAGTTGAATAACATTTTGACCGATAATGAGTGAATGACCGCCAGTAAGATAAAAATGGGAAAGAGCGCAATCACTAACGACAACAAAATGGTATTCAATATCGGCACAAAGGAAACCGCCACTTGGGATGACGTCGCCCAACTTAATCGCATTTTATTGTATGACGACGTGGATGCGAGGTTCACTAAACTGGCGGTATCGCCGCTTTGCGCACTGTAAGCACTGATGCCATTTTTAAGTGCGTTCATCACCACGGAATTTCGCATCAACTGACTGGCGGTTTCTGACCCTTGGTAATAAAAGTTATAGCTATCGCCCATCATATTACTGTACAACACATTAGCATCAGGACGGCCGCCAAAGATTTGTTTCACCATGTAATTCCAGGTTTTTCCGCCCGTTTGTGTATCGATATTGAGTTTTGGCATTAAGACATGTTTTGCTATATCTGCACATGTCCAGAAACCACTTTGTGCAACACCATTAGCGCCAACGGCAGCGGTGTTACCGTAGGGCACAATAATGCCGCGTAACGGGCTTGGTTTTTGGAAAATGAGCGTGTAAGGGTCACGGCTACTCATCAGCTCTTGGAATGAATATTTATGGTTAATTAAAATATCCCCGATAACACAGTTTTTGGTGTAAAGCCCCATCAATTCCGCCAAATCACCATCAACCATCATCGCATCACTGAGATTACCGACCAGATTTGCCCCAAATAACATGCCGGTTTTACTGTACGTTAATGAGTCAGGGGTATGGAATATCGTGTCATACAACTCAGTCAATCCCGTTCCAATCGAGGTAATAAATTTAGCCGGTGCCGCTAACCCTAACGGGACATTATCGACTAAATAGACGCCTGTGGGGTTGGTGCGGTCAATAATTTGCACCGTCTTTTTGGGTACTAACAACACGCTGGATACCAATACAATCATCGCGGTAAATTTAATTAGCTCTTTCGGGTCATGGGCTTTCATAAACGATATCAATACGGATACCGCAGAAATCGATAATACAATGCGGAACATGGAGTCCCACGTATCAGAGCCTATCAATGCAGCGACGCCGTTGAATACTTGCATCATGTATTCACCGCCGCCGAGCACATAGACGGTATCTATCACGGCCATATTGCGGCTCCTTTATTTTTGGGTTTCAGGGGTGACGATATTAAAGCGGGTATTTTGCATAAAACGTTCTTGCAGCTGACTGGAGGTTTGTTGGCGCAAGTAACTCATTTGCCGCTCCAGCTCAATCAAGACATTGGCCTTGGTGTTGACCATTTGCTGCAGGGATTCCAATTGGCGTGAAGCTTCAGCGATATTTTCCCGTAGCGGTTTCACCGCTTCTTCCATGTAATTTCGACTTCCCATTGCGCCTTTTGCTTGGTCAATCAACTCCTGCAGGTACTGAAGTAAAATGTCGTAGGCAATATAATCCGCCAGAGCCGGTAATAAATTGGCTTGGATATTCAGCTGCATCGGGTCAACCAAGTACTTCAAAATCGGGATAGAGGTACTTTGAATAAAGCCTTTTTCTTTGGCACTTAACCCCTCATCACTGCGTAACTTCCCTTGAATACCTTTAATCATGGTTTTGGTCATGGAGATAAGGCCATTTTGACTGCTAATGGTGATTTTTTTGCTTTTTAACTCCAAACAATCCACCGTAGACACACAGCCTTCAATGGTCATGGTGCCGCCTTCCATCAAGGTTTTGATGAGTTCTTGCCGATTCACTTTGGGAATGGTGCTTTTGACATTCCCTTTGGCATCAAAAATGAGTGTGCCTGTCAGATTCATGACCAACTCTTTTAACTCGTTATCGCCGGATAAAAACTGACTTTTGGCTAAGATTTCCCACATCAAGTTTTTATTCTGCATGATTTGGTCTTTCATGTTTTCAGGGGCTTTATTAAAGGCATTGTTCATCTGCCCGCCGACCGTACACCCTTGACGGGAAGCCGCCCAGTCTGAAAATAGGTTGGTTTCTCCACCAATATCTTGACAGATTTTTTGTGAGGCCACGGTATTGGTGGGCCACAGCCCGCCAATAATGCCTTGGGCGGCCTGACATGAAGAAATATTCATGCTATTGATATCTGCCGCCATTTTTTGCACAAAATCTTTTGCCGATTTCAGTTCAGGTACGGTGGTTTGTAACGCCAAATCGAATAAATACCCCGCCCCATTGGTCATCATCTGTTTGATAAATTGCTGCAGCTGCTCACTGTTCATATAAGAAAAAGACCCTAGGTATGCATCAATCCCCCCACACCCCGCATTGATGGATGGCGGTGTGAATGACGCAATTTGCAACTGCTTCACTTGGCTACGCAGGAATAAATTACCGCCTGTGGCATAACCTGCGGCCTGACCTTCCCAAGCGCGGGCATCGGTGGCATTGCCTTCGAAGCCCAACTTATTGAAGAAGTTATTCATATCACTGTTCACATTGGCAACCGCCACCGTTTGGTTGAGTAATGCCGAACATATGACAGCGATGAGTCCTTTACGCATGAGGGCCTCCGGATTGAAGATAAATAGGCCAACACGAAAATAAGGCAGGGTTTATCGCCTTATTCCAGCAAGGAATAGGGTTAATTAAATCATTCATTGTGGGTAAACCTTATTGAGTGCCATCACCCGCAACGTTGCTGCGTGTCGGCATTAAAAAGTAAAGTGAGATTAAAGGGAGATAACGAGCGAAATAGCGTTATTCCATTGAAGAATGAGAACCAAACTCGGTGATGAGTATCTTCTCGATAACCGCAAAATCATGGTTGATTGACGGCCGCCAGTAGCGATAATACCCTCGACGATGTCCACAAAGCCGCAGTGAAAAACACAATTGATAGGTATCATTAAATCCACCATGAATCATCCATCCCCAGTTAAGCTTGGGGAATGAGGATTCCATATCCTCTCGTAAGCGTCGTTCAAGTCGCCCTGCATGCTCCGTTGTCGATATAAACGCGATATAGGGCTTCCGATAGTCAACAGGCCAACCGTGCCCTTGGCAGGAAGCATAAGTGCTAAAACCGCATTGATTGAAGGTTTTCACCAAAGGCTCAATCAGTGGGTCGATGATGTGATGATCCCACTTTTTCATTTGGCTAACTTCTTTTTCAGGCGGATTATTTTTAAACGTGCAAAGGTATATTCAACCCAAGAAATGACACTTATTACAAAGTGTCTTATCGCAAGCCCCCAAAAACAAAACGGCACAACATACATAGCCACATTCCACAGTCCTTTTGTTCCTAAATAGTTAGGGTCAGCGTCGAGTTTACTCTCTGGCCAACACGCCATCTCAAAAACCTGACGCATCACAAACCAAAGAACCAAACCGGCTATAACATAACCAATAAACTCAGAAGCGCTCTGGTCTTGGCGTTTCGCTTCACAGGATTGGTATTTTCTTAATTCACGTATTCTTTTTTGAAGTTTTGCATTTTGCTCACAATTTATTTCATCATGGTTTTCGGTATCGTCTTGATTATCAATCATCATACGACCTCTATTTTAAAATAGTTAAAGATAGGCCAGGAGTTAAAGTACCTATCCCCACAGACCTAGCACTAAAAAAAGCACTTATTACACATCTTTTTGCGCTTTACGCATTTTCAGCCACCAACTCTCCTTTATTGTGTCGCCAACATTAAGTTACTGTTGATTCGGTTCATCACGTCCTGCATGTCCGTTAGCCCTTGTAGCAGTGGGTATGTTCGCAATGTGTTCACCTCAACTAAAAAGACCGACGGCGTCACGACTTGCATCCCTGCCCCAAAAAAAGTTTGCACCACTTCAGCGGGGGCGGGTATCGCATTGGGAAACGCCATATCGCCTTGACCATCGAGCGTGTACGCAAAAACCTTAAATCCCGTTTGCGCTGACAATAAGGCTAATTGTGGGTCAAACTGCTGGCAATACGGGCACTTAGCTTGCATAAACAACACCAGGGTATAATCATTTAAATTGACGACCTTTCCATTCGGTAATCGGTACGGCTTAACGGCGACCGTATTAACATTAATTGTCGGTGTTTCTTCTTCAATCACTGTTTCACGTTCTGAAGGAGCAGTTTTATGGGCTTCAAGTTCTGCAATATCGTCCATCACACTCGCTTGAACTAGACCGCTGAAGAACAACATTATCGCTAACATCATTATTCTCACGATGTTTTCTCCTCATCCTCTGGAAAAACCGTCGGGGCTTTAATGCGCTGCCAAGCTTTAATGACGGCATAGAACATCCCTGCTAAACACGTCGCCGCCCCTAATGCGAAAATAAATACCATGCCCGTTTCTTGTATCATTTGAAGGGTTTGCTTTGTAGACTCACTTAAAACACCGTGGCGAATATCGATTAAGTAATGGATAAGTCCATAAAAAATCAGTGAGGCAAAAATCAGTGTCATGCCAAGGTAAATCAAAGTATTTTCAATTAATCGTTCTTTTATCGTGGGTTTTGTCATGTCTTTATCCTTAATAGTTAGGCTTAAAATCTGTGGCCACATCTAAAAAGCGGCGTGCTAACGCATCTTGCGTCATAAACCCATACGCAAGCGATTGGTAATGTTTACTTTTCGGGTCAACTAAGAACAGAGCCGGAAAATGGGTGATACCCATTTTAGCGACTTGCCCCGTATCAGGTCGCGTCTCAGGCAGTGCTTCACTGCGAACGCCATCAACGGATACGGGAATAAGCGCAATATTGTGTGACTGTGCAAATTCCCGAACCACAGTCGCTAACTGGTTATCCAGTGGGTCTTGTCCGCGATAAAAGAAAAACACACCGTATTGTGACGATAACGACTGAATAGCCGCTTTTTCCTTGTCTTGCAGTTGAGATAGTTGCAATGGCACCGTACTGTTGTAATGACTGTGCTCTAAGTTGTAATCAAGGGTAGGGTCAAGCAATAACCCTTTTTTTACTGACCGCTCAAATTTACCGGATTGCTCCAACCAAAAGCGCTGATACGTCATGTATCGTAGGGCATTTTGTGGCGAGGGCTGCATAATCGCGGTATCTAAGGCTTCTTCTGTCAACTTTTGCATGACTTTTTTTTGTAAAGTCGGTGGTAGCGTCGACAGCGGGATTTGCTCTGGCTCTGGCGGCTCTTCATCCTCTTCCGGTTGCGGTTCGTTATACCAGTGCCAACCGACGATAGGTTCATCCACATAGGTTCGCGTTTCTGCTTGTTCGCCATTATTGGCCAACACGCTTCCCGATATCACCAGACTGACAAGTAATATCAAAATCCGTCTTGTCATCCTTGTCCCCCTTGCCCTTGCAGGACATTGGCGATTTGATTTTTCACACGGTCAATCAGTTCTTGGTCAGCCGGAATATCGGTGCCCGATTGCAAATCGGAATAGAAATCCGCAAAGTTCAGTCGGTCAAAATTGATGGACTGCAACTCATCGACGGTGATACCGCGACAATCACTGTTTTTGGCGCTACCAAACCCAATGCGTAACTGCCCGCCACGCCCTTGCTCTTGCACGATTTTGGCGAGCTTACTGTCAAATACGCAGTAGGCTTCTTTCTTCTGAAGACACACCCCGAGGACTTTGTTAGAACAATATGAACCAACATAAATAGTCAGATTGCGACTTTTGGCTTTACCCAGGGCTTTTTCTTCACTGTCACAGTGCGCCAGCCCCACATCACTCCCCCAACCGCCACTTTTGCAGCAGTTATTAAACCCTGCAGCGGCTTTACGGCATGTATAACGCTGACCTGTAAAGGCCCTGACATTCACGTCATTGAGCTCTGCCACATCTTCCCCTGCGGTGGCCACGGCCGCTAACGCCGATACCGCTTTTTGGAAACTGTTCGCCTTGTCATTCTTGATTTGGTCACACTCGCCGCTGGCACAAATCAACTCAACACCGCACATTTTCCCGCCTCCGGTCAGCCCCTTTTCACAGGAAAACACGGCTTGCTCACGCAAGCAGGTACTGCCAACGGATTCTATACAGGTGGTTTTCACAATGGTACACGCGGGATTTTTCATGTAATCACCGCAGCTACCATTGTCTGCTGACTGCTTGGCGTAATAATCGGTGTACTGCCAACATTCACTGTAAACATCGTATTTTTTACCACCCACAGTGACCGTTTTGGTGCCCCCTTTTTCAGTACACTGGGTTTCCACCTTCACTTCTTCGGATTTATCAAACGGACAATGTTCAACCCATTCAATTTTGGGCGATGGCGTTTTAACTTTAACTGTCACCATCATATTTAAGGTTAAGGTCGCCGTTTTTGTTGACGCAAAGGCTTGATAAACCAATTCTTGAATACCCACTCGACACAACTCGCCATTGTTACCGACACAAATCCGATTGGAGGCAATAATTTCCCCCTCTTTCAACGCCATATTTCGTGCATTTAATGTGTAACGACTTGCATTTAACATTTGAAATGTCGTATTCATAAAAATGACATGCTGATTAAATAAAAACCCCGAGTTCAGTGTTAAGGTTGCACTTTGAATGGTGCCTGTGACGGGAGATTTGAACGAAAACGACCATCGGTCACCATGCCAGTGGTAAGCAAAATCAGAGGGCGGCACAACAATCGTTTGATTTTCCCACCCGTCAACCTCCTCCCACGTAATTTTGGCTGTCCGAGTACAGGCTAAACTGGCTGCGGGCGTTCGCTCACATTGGTGTGACGTGATTTCGGTTTTATCCAGCGTCACATCCTGGCAGGGCACCGTGATTTGCCCGCTTTCCGACTCCGCTTTTTCCCGCATATCAATCCCTGCTTTTAAGAACGGAGCGTCCAAATCTAACTTATCCGGTGGGCGATTTTTCATGACCTCCATCGTGGTTTGCCCCGCCTCCGTCTCATTCATGGCTTTCATTCCTGCATTTTCCAGACCCGAAGCTGCGCCTGACGTCACCCCACCGTAATAACCACTTTCTGACGGATTAGCGGTATAGTTCGGAATGATATTGGCGGGATTGGTGTTTTTTATCGTGTCTGTGCCTTTGTTTTTCAGGCCGCTGGCAAATTCTGAGCCTGCTTTATACTCATTGGCCGCAAAACCCAGTGATAGAGCCCCAACCCCCCATAATGCAATCAATAACCGTTTCATTGCCGCGCCCTCGATTCCAACCAATCTCGGGCTACATCACGACAATCGCCACTATTGGCAATCCGTTCAATGGCAGATATCAAACGAATATTGCCGTACACCACATCAAAGCCGTGTTCACAGCGAACGACCAGTGCGGGGACTTGGGTAATGCCGTATTGTGCAAAGGTTTTCGGGTCGATTTGCACGCCCCCTTCACCACTGTCTTTGGTCAGTTCAAACACGGCACTGGCCGTTTTACGAAAGTCATTGTCAATTAGCCCATTAATCAACGTGGGGATACCAAGCTGCGTGGCCTCTGGCACCATCTGTTTGAGTCCCGCTTCGGGGATCGAAAACGACACAAAATAGATAAACGGAGTTTCCCGAGCTGTTTGCGCTTTAGCCGCATCCGCGGCCTGTTGCTGCGCGTGCTCCTGTTTGGCTAATAAGCTATCAATCCAGGCTTTATCCTTGGCCGAGATTTCCGGTGGCTTAAAGCCATCCGGCGGCAAGGACTGTTCGAGCAAGGCCGAGCTTTGGTCGCGCAGCTGTTCTAAAAACTGTTGGTCGTCCGTTAAGGCATAACCAACTGGCGCAAGCACCAAGCTTACGAATAAAAAGAAAACGGATTTCATGAAAAGGACCCCGTATTAGAGGAAAACGCAGTTACGTTTACGCCAGATGAGATAACCGAAGTTTTTACGACTGTTGGGTGAAGCATGCCCTGTTTGCCAGCGCATCACGGAACGACCAAAAGGGTGGCATTGCGCGGTATCCGGGTACATATTCACCATTTGATAGCGATAACGGTCTTTCGGGATAATCGGGGACGGGTAGGTGTAACACACCTCCTGATTTTTCCCGACGCTGTTCATCACCAACCCTTGTCGATGCAACTTAAACGCCATGCGCTCAGAAAGCAGAACTGAAGAAGCCTGCGGACTAAATTCATTGCCCGTATACCCCGTAAACGGATATATACTGCCTTGTGAACCGGCACACCAAAAGAGCGCATTTAAAGGCTTGCTGCCAATACTGGCAATCGCATCGGCGGCGCACGCCCCTTGCGCGATGGGATTCGCAAACACAAAGGCTTCAGGGGCAATAATCGACGACAAAGAGCTGTCATTCCACAGTGGATCTAACTCGGACAAATAGGCAATATCCATATCCCCGCGCTCTAAACAGCCTGCCGAGGTAATGATATTGAGCCAATAGGTCAGTGGGTATTTGTACCAATGGACATGGTAAAACGCCCCTTGGGTGGCAGGGTCATTTTGTGTGCCTTTGCCCCCGCCCATCTTACCGACATTGATGTTAAAGCCGCCTAAATTCACCATGCAATATGGTGAACGGGTCACATCGGTCAAAGCAAAGGGCTCCCAATACCCAATCGCTAAACCAATGCGGTATAAAATCCCCATCGGGCAAATTTGTATCGGCATCGACGGGTTTTCTGTATCCGGTGCCACGCCAGGGAAAACAGGCACATTACCAATGGTCATTGGGAACAAACAGTCCCAGCAGATATCGGTGATCGGATTAACAAAATTCCCTTCACACATCACATCGGCTTTCGCTGGCGTTGTCACGCTCACACAGCCAAGGACGCACACACTCAATAACCAACGGGTAAATTTTCTCATCACCCCTCCTGCATTGCCGCTGAGACGATTTTGAGCTTGTCGCCCTCTTGCGTCACCACCGCCGGAATGTACTGAAGCCCGAGCTGACGACTTAAACTGCCCCCTTGGTCAAAGAACACGCGCGTATTCAGTGCCTGTGTGGCCTCTTTGATATTGCCGTTGGTTAAAATAACTTTATAACGCAAAGTTGCGGGCTGCTGTGCGTTCATCCACGCGATTTGGCGCGGATCATCCGTATCTAAAAAGTACAGGGTTTGCCCCAGTGCCACGTGACTCAGCGGGTTTATTTTGTCACCCTGACGAGCAAACATCACGCCATTGTGGTCGGCATAATCCCCTTGAACCGTAAAGGTCGGGTCGTACCACACCGTATGTGCTTCGGTATCCGTACTGAGCCAATCCACTGGCGGTGGGCGCAACGTGTTTTCAATCACGCGATCTTTAAAATCTTGTTGCATCTGCGCGATTTCGCCCGTCCCTTCCATTTGTTTTAACCGCCCTTGGATAAAGTCCAACATGCTTTGCTCTTGAACGGGATAGACATCTCCCCATACCCCGAGGTCTTTGGCGGTAACAAAACAAGGAACACTGAATAACAAGGCAATGACAGACAACTGTAATCGCTTCATTTCCCCTCCTTATTGGGCCATTTTGTCGGCAATCGCGGCTTGAATATCGACTGTGATATCTTCTGCGCCCATGACCACCGCAGGGGTGACTAAAATCAGGGCCTGATGCGTCTGTTGGTACTCCGATAAACTGTCACTGAGCGCCACTTGAAAACGGTGAGTCGCTTCTGCGATTTGCTGTTCGCTCAATGGGTTTTCGCTGTTAAACTGCATAGCCATTTGCTGCTGGTACTGGTTGACCGTGCCTGTCATGTCGAAAGTGACGGTAACGGGGGCAAGCCAGCGCACCACAAACACCGAAATACTGAAGCTAAGTACCACCGCAATGACCATAAAAAAACTCATGGCTTTTAAACATTGTTTGCGGCGACGGCTCATGCCTAGAGCAGGGGTTTTTACTGCCTTGTCGACTAATGTCGTGTTTGACTCTGCCATTGGGATAAGGTCTCCATTTCTTGTGGGAATTTGCGCTTAGCCAGTGCCAATAACGCTGCTTGTTGTGACAGTCCTCCCGCCATCAGGTTTTCACGAAATTGGAAGTCATCCCCATCCGTTGAGTACAATGCCCGGCTAATCGGATCGGTTACCAACCGATGGAATGAGGAGCGCCCCGCAATTCGCAGCATAAAGGCACTGAAATGTGCATCCCCTGCGGCAGGGAACCCTTCAATAATGGTGCGTTCAACAGGGTTGAACTGGTCGGGGTTTTTCTGGTTGTATTTACGGAATGTTTCCGTACCTTGGCGCAAGATAATTTTGAATGAGGAGTTACTCCACGCGGCTTTCGCGGCGGTACTGGCATCATCACCATCGAAATCGGCAATCCCTTGTGAGATGGTAATGTAAGAGCCGCCGTATTTACGGGCTGTTCGATAACCGCTTTCAATAAAGTCGGCAACAAAGCTGCTCTTGTTATCTAGCAGTTTCCAACCTTCATCAATTACCGCGAGTTTTTTGATACTGCGCGCCGTTAAATACATTCGTTGTTGGATGAATATCATCATGGAGAACATGACGGCGGCTAATAGGTCAGGTTTGTTTTGTAGACCGCCCATTTCAAGTACGGTAAAACGCACCTGCTCATTCAGTGCCGGCTTGTCACTGTTAAAATACTCTCCGTACAGCCCTTTGGTGGTGTATTTTTTCAATGCCACAATGATTTCTTGCATCTTATTTTGAACCGTACTTTGCGGATCGAAATAAGCGGATTTCACTTCGGCTTCGAGGTAATCATGAACGTCATCAATCAGAACTTTATTCCCTTTACGTCCATTTGGCCCTTTTCCTTCCCACACCTCTTGAACGGCATTGAGTAGGATAGATTTAGATACATCATCCATATCGCCCGAAGGGTTCGCCAACACGATGAGCAGGTCACGAATACTTTCTGCGGCCTCTTTAATATCGACGACACCCGCGAACGGATTGAATTTAAGATCACGCGCATCGACATAGACGCCCCCAAGGCTGTGACACAGCTCTTTATACGAATCCCCCATATCGAGGACATACGCCCACCCGCCTGCATCGAGTACTTGACGAATTAGCGCTTGCATGAGAAACGATTTACCACTGCCTGACGTCCCACACACAGCCGCATTAAAGTTGTCGTTACCGAGACCAGAACCCCGCTCAAAAATATCGAGAAAGGAGAGTTGGTGCCGATACGACGGGATAGGTAAGCCTTTTTGACAGATCCGATTATCTGCCACCACGGGTAATAAATTGGCGACATTAAAGGCTTTCGCTCTGAGTGTGCCGCCTGAACGAACCATATCGCCCCACAGCCCCTCTTGCATAACAAAAGGGAACAGTGCCAAATAGTTACGTAATTGCATAAAGGTCGGTGGACACAGCTTCAAGTGATTGGTGGTGTAGGTATTCATCAACGCCATTTCCGCTTCCAGCGCTTTATCATCATCGTCTTCGCAAAATAAAGTGATACCGTAACTGTAACGCGCGAGTGCCATTTGATTGGTATCGAGTCCCTCACGCAACGCTCCCCACTCTTCGGCTTTACGCTTAACCCCAGGCACCCAATTGATGTACTTGGAGTTTGCCCGACTGTTATTGGTAATAAACTTTTTCTTCGCCTCGTTTTGGGTTTTGACCAAATCTTCAACGTACACGGTCATGGTAATGGCAAACGGGCAGGACACACTGGATGCAGGGTCAAGCAAATTACTCAAGTTATCGCCCGTTTGCCACAAGGCGAACTGGGTCGGGTTTTTCTCCAACATATAATTCATGATACGGGTTTGGCTTTTTTGCCCCTTGTCCATCGATAACGACTGATGAATGGCATCGGGACGAATTTCAAGAGTCAAAGAGCGATCAGCACATTGGTCATTGAGTGACTCATAGGGGTCAACGTGGCTACTTGGCAACGCAATCTGGTCGTGCCGAAAGTTGCTGATTTCACGTACCAGTTGCAGTAACCCTTTGTCATTCATTTGTTCACAATGCAAAGATGCACCTGCCAAGGACTTCATGACAATACTGAGAATTTGATTCACTTTTTGTAATGTCAGCGCATCGGCTTTTTTATGCTCTTCGGCATAACACACAAACAAACGGTAATTGCGTAACGATAACGGCAGATTGAGCTTGTTATCCAACCCCACCAAAGCACCGCGCTCGTAGAAAGCGCGCGTGATATGGTTAAACTTCTCCGCTTCTTCCCCTTGCCACCCAAAGTCTTTTAATCCATAGCCTAACTGCTCGCTGATGCACTTACTGCCCAATAACATGAACGTTAAGGGTATTTTGCGTGGGAGTTTATTACGCAAAAAATAATCCAGTGCATCGACAATTTTGTCATTGGCCCCCACTAAGGGCGTGCACTCTAACGCAAAACCAATGGTGGTTTTATTGATAAACAGACCGGATTTGGCATCGTAGTTGCGATACGGTAAAAGGCTACAAAAGGAGGGGTAATCCATATTCTCCAAGGCCTCTGCCGCCCGTTTATTTCCATCCGGCTCTCGCCATGCGGTAAATAAGTTCTTGAATAACGCTTCTTGCAACGATACTGGTTCTGGCTCGTCATCAAACACAATGTCTTTTGACTTGGGGAGAAACGGGGCAAGCAGCTTATCGATTAAGGACGGTTTTTCATTCATGTTACTGGACTCTCCACTGACCATCTTTCACCACAAAAGAGACAACCGCAGGCTGATACAGGTTATCTTGTTCATCTATCCACGGGGCTATCCATAAGCGAGCCGTCGTGGTCGGTAATCGTTGAGGCGGTGCCATGCCAATATCACTCCAACTCGACCAGGTTTGTGCCGTGTGTTGAATGGGGGGAAGTGCATTGGATGGCGCGGATTTTTTAACGGATGCGGATGAAGGCTTAAATGCGCCTAACTCCCCCACGCTTTGTGAGGAAGCGCGATTATCCTGCACCGCAGTACGAACAGACTGAGCCGGAGATGCGGTTGTCACAACCGGTACTGTCGGGGTTGCCAACGGCGCTAACCGCGGCAGTTCGGCTCGCTTTTGGGATGTGCCCTCCCCATTAGCAGGATGGTTCCACGTGATATTTTGCTGTGCTGCCTTTTGATTGGCTTCTTCCATGGTCATGCAGCTGTCTTGTGCGGTGGCATTACAATCAAAGGAATCTTTCATGCCCGCAGTACAACCGGCGAGCAGGGTTAATGCGCCTAGAATGAGGAGTTTTTTCATAAAATGAACCTTATAAATGAATGACAAAAAAAGGTGTTTTTTGGAGAAATAACGATGAATTTGTGTCGCCGCTTATTCAGTGACGAAAAAAATATTTTTACTCATAACCATTTAATTAAATACGGTTAATTAACGGATAATCATGTACTTTTTGAGACAAATGAATTTCTAGCAATTGTAGGAATTTGAATTTAAACGAAAGACGTTACTTGATGATTTTATACCAAAGCCTAAACCCGTGAAATTTAACACCACCAAGGCTTCCAATAGTTGGAGGGATCTCATATTCCAATGATTCGATATTAATGATATCAGTTATATTATTTTCATTTAGCCATTGGTTCATTTCATCATTCATTAGCCGTCGGTCACGCCTAACACTTTTTAAATTAGAAATAATAACCCCATCTATCGTAAAATCTTTAAACTGTATATCCATTATTAATCCTGTTGATAATTTGAGAAAACGAACCCGATGGCTGAAATGAATTTAATCCTTCTCTTCGCATTGTTCGGGTATTACACTGATTTTAGGGGTATTCCAAATTGCATAGGCAACGCCATTTTCAACTACCACAAGGCCTTGATGAGCACAGCCTGAGCAGATGATTTTATCTTTTTCAAATAGGAAATCGTCTGAGCCAAACTCGGTTTCGACAATACTATTTTCACTACCACAAACCACGCAGCGCCCTAGCCAGTTAATCTTTACTTTCTGCTTCATATTAAGTGTTAATTCAATGTACCTAGGTCTTGATAAGCCTTGACAGCTTCGCGATAGGATTGGATATCAACATAGTTAATTATAGGTATAGGGCCACATTGCAGCTTATGCGTATGTGGATAGGCTGGATTAATTTCAACGTCAGTTTCTAAGATGTGACACTCCTCTGTGTAATATCGCCCTTGTTCAATTATCTTGGGCGTTCCATTTTTCATTAGCGAGTAAGCTTCGCTTCCCAAAATAATGAAAATTATCACGAAGGAAAAGCCAAAAAACAAACCGAGAAGTGGCTCTTCTGACATTATCTTACCAACAACACACATCCCTAAAAGAACCAAGCACAAAAATAAAACAACAAATCCCATTTTAATTACCACTACCTTGATAGGCTTGAATGGCTTGTTGATATTCATCAACAATGACCTTTTCAATCACATCACCGCTCTTGGGCTTATTAGTATTTGATTGAAATAACCCATTATCAATATTGGTTTCAATCAGCTGACATTGCGTTGCGTAATATTCTCCTTTGCTCACATTTCCAGTCTGTTCACCAAATAGGCTGTAATACAATCCGAAAAAACATAAAGCCACAACCGCGCCAGCACCTGCTTTAGCAAACTCTTCTTCTCTCAGTGCAGTAAAGATAGCTACGAAAAATATGACAGCAAAAATAAAAACAGTAATCGTATTCAGCATTGACATAATTTTTTTCCATCCCTCAGCTATTTGATGGTTTCAAAGCTGCGATTATCGACGACTTTGGGAACTTCCCTATTAAGGATGTTCAGTAATAAAACTGAGCGAGCTTCTCCATCGGGTTCGTTATAAATCGCTTGGATCCCCGCAAAAATACCGTCTGTAATGACGACTTCATCCCCTTTTTGCGGCAAGTTATCACTCATCTCTTTGACGAAGTCAGGTACAACCAGTGTCGCAATCACTTCATTCGGTACTACCACAGGGTTCTGGCCAAAGCGCACAAAGTAGTTCACCCCGCGTGTTGAGCCAATTGTTGAAAAGTGGATAACTTCATAATCAAATTTCACAAATAAATAATTGGGAAATAACGGCTCCATCACTTTCTTGCGGCGGTTTCTCACCATCTTTTCCGTTTTGTAGGTCGGGTTATGCACAGTTACCCCTTGACGCTCAAGGTGCTCAATCGCGCGTAAAACCTGGTCACGTTTACAATATAATAAATACCACTTTTCCATGATGACTCACTTTAGTTGATGGTCAGCACTCAGAATTTGTACAACCCAAACACTTAACCCGCTGTAAATGGCTAAAAAGATGACCGAATCCCAACTCACATGATTGGAAACAAATAACGCGGCCGGAGAAATCGTAATGAGCGTCATAAGTAACGTGCTCAAACGCATCCGCTTTTTTAGCTGACGAATTCGGTTTTGCATTGGGTTGTACCTGAATGATGACAATGAAAATTAAGGATAAAGACTGAAAGGACCTCTACTACTGCGGAATATTCTCAACAGGGACGGCATCCCCTAAAGAAATCCGTTCTAATGCTTGTTTTGAAACGGTAATACCTTGGTTAATGGAGTTTTCCAGCGACTGACTCTCTTGCTTTTGCGATTTGGCTTTCTTCATTTGTTCAATAAACTTCAGCTGAAAACCTTCTTGAAAAACCACAGTAATTTCAATGCCCGCGCCGATTGGGATAACCGGATGGTATTGCTCAGCGCGTTTAATGAAATATTCCGATAACATTTTTCCGGATTGCTGCACCCCACCGCCAACACCACCACGCGCCACATCGGCCATCGTGGTTGTGCTACTGGCACCAATCCCAACAGTGGTATCCCCCACTTTCGAAAAACCGGAACCGACCGCTTCAAGAAAGCCACCGCCAAAGGCATAGCCGACTAGTTCACCATTTCGGATGACCGGCTCACCTTTAATGCCGTTTTTCCCCATAAAAGAGACGTGGCCTTTAAAGGGCATATCAATAGTATGACCAAACAGTTTGCAAGACAGTCGGTCGGTACGCACCAATCCGCGTTCACTGGAAATATCGCCATACACACCAGCGGTGACGGCACAACCACTTAAATCATATTCTTCGTTATTCGGCATAATCAGCTTGCCCGTTAACCGAAATTGCATCGGAGAGGGATTACTGTTTCCCGTCACTGAAGCGTTGGCATCAGCCCCTTCAATCACCATCGCTTTAGCAAAACTGCCTGACGGGATGTAGGGCAAATCCGGTAAATCGGTGTTTTCCTGCTCATCCTCATACTCAATCGTCATCGAGGATAAACCTTGTTTTAGTACGGGATTCACATTGATTTGCGGTTGCCCGACAGGATATTGTCCCCCTTGATAAAATGCCGTTGGCGGCGGAATGATTGGCTGACTAGCTTGTGCATTCGGTGTGGGTAGTGTTCCTACGGGCAGTTGCTGTGGTTGAGGCAAACCGTTATTGCTATCACCGTGTATGAAATCGTTTCCCATTTTCGTGAGTTCTTCACCTAAGGTAGCTAATTCTTTATCCTGCTCAGCAATTTTATCGCGATACGCACGATTTTCTTGTTCCAGCTTCGCAATACGCGCGTTCACTTGCTTCATTTGCTTATCCATTTGAGACGCCGTGGATTGCAAATCTGCCATCGCTGATTTTCCCACATTCTTATCAAATGAGGATGTCACTACGCCTGTCATGTTGGGAGCGGGTCGTGATTGCTTTGTGGCCGCTTTTGGCTTCGCGGGTAAACTCATGTACCAAGCTGCTGTGCCAAGCCCCGTTAATCCCAAGGCCAATAACACAAACAACGCCGTTTGTTTTCGCTTTGCGCGAACATTAATATTTGCCATTTTCAACCTCATTACTGACGGTTAACCAGACCGTTGCCGTGGCACCTGCCAACACGGTATCGCTATACGGATAAATAACGACAGAGCGCACCGCGTGTTGATTGAACAATCGCTCACTTAGCGGTTGTGAGACGGCACTGGTGTTCATCACATCCAGTTGGTAGACTCGCAACTCACCGCCATTCCACATTTTGTTTGCCGTCACACGATAGGCTGACGGTAATGTGAATGACGGTAAAGCGGTCACGGGCGCAGGAATAAACCCATTTGGTGTTTGTTGATTCAGTAACGCTTTGTGAATTTCAACTAAGACACGGGGATACGGTAACGCGCGCTCCCAACGTTTAGCGACAGCACTTTGTGCCGGTTGATTGGAAATGAACTGCAACACGCGACCATCACGCTTTTGCGGAACAGCCACAACAGATACCGTTAAGCCCCCTGCCGTTCTGACGTAAAAGGTAAAGGGTTTGGTTTGTGCGGTCATCAATACCACGCCCCCATTCGCAACACCCGTTGCCCCTTTTTGATTGCCATTGATAAACATGCCTTGAGCACTGTCGATGGCTACAATTCTATCCCCTGGAACAACCAACATATTCGGTTCACTGTTACTCAGCCCCACTTTCACTTGTGAGTCCGGAGATACCGGAATTTGAGTTGGCAACTGCGCCATTGGCTCAGCACGTACTGTCGAGACAAAACCACAAAATGCGAGCGCTAAACAGAGAAGCTTTATCGGATTACTTTTTTTCTTCATCAATAATGTCCTCAAAGCTGATCACTTCACTAATTCCATTGGCATACTTCATATGCAGCCGCAATTTTTTATGTTCAGGTAACGATTCACGCTTACCTATCCACGTTTTCAGATCACCTTGAATATCAATAATGCCGTCAGCGGGATAGACTTCCATTTTGGTCATATAAAATGCCGAAGTGACGTTGTTATTGATGATTTCTTTCGCTTCGACCGCCAACACATCTTGCATTTCTGGACGCGCCTCTTTGGCCACATACCGTAATAAGGATTGATGGTTTGCTTTGACCGATTCGGGACTGATGTTATAGCGTAGAAACAACAACGACTGCGCGACGGACTCAAGGTAGTTCGCATCCGCATGGGAGCGCGTTAAGGTAAATGGGGTATCAAAAAACATCGGGATATACGTTTCTTGTCGACTATTGAGTAAATCATCTAATCTCAGCCACGCGAAAATATTACCAGTCAAACTGAGGCCTAACATAAAGGTCAGTGTAATAAACAGTAACGAGGTGTATTTCGTGGCGGATTTAGCTGCGCTCAGTTTCATGGCAGCCTCCTTCCTATTTTAAATAAAGTCTGAACGCAGAGTCAGGGAGAGTTTTATAAATACTTTTGAAGCAGTAGGCGGGTAAGTACCAATAACAGGCATTGAGTAACCACTGACTTCCCCGCCCTTTTTTGAAGTACCTCAGGGCATACCAGAGCAACGTACCAACCACAAGGCCAGTCATGTAATGTCCGTCATAAAAGCCCCATGACATGGGGCCTATTAGAACGGCGGTTTCATCATTGGGTAATGGAAGAATACCGCCTTGCTCGGTTAATGTCTGAGGGAAAATGAATCGCTGGGCACGTTCGTTTTCCATCATGCAACTCCTTATCGATTAAGGGGCTGTTGGTGCTTCGATTAAACTAAAGACGATTTTGGTTCCCACAATAAAGACAGGAATGAGCAGGAGTAACGCAGGGTTTTGTGCGCGCATAAAGGCTAATAAAACAAGCACCACTTCGCCCAGCATGATGTAATACATCACCGATGACCCTTCACCGAAGGTATCTCCCGCATCCGCTGCCCCTGCTGCCGCTAAATCGGCTGCCTGAGCAAAACCACGTGCTGCCATCCATAAGAGTAATGGTGAAGCAACATATTTATACAGCGATTTAGCGACTTTAGAATTCAGTGAATTCCAAGCACGTGCAAATAACCCTTTTCTTTTTGTTACCGGTGAATCAATAGCAATTTGACTCATAATATATCCTCTTATTAAATGCCCTATGAAGTAAAATAAATAAGTACTTAAACGACTGAGCTAATTAGCTCGCTTTATTCCCTTATCCAGAAAAGTCTTAAAATAAATAACACTTAACTTAATAAAGAAATAAAACGCGATAATTTTCCCTGGCTTTGGGTAAAGCTACCGCTCCGGGTGTGCACTACCTTTTTTTAGGCAAAGCGATCCCGTTGCTGTGTGTAATCAACAAAAATAAAAACCAAAATGGAATAAACCCAGTAATAGAGTAAATTAATATTTAATTAACAACTCTTGGTAATTCCCTTCAATATGTTCAACAAGTCGTAGATGATCAGATAATCGTAAAACGGCTTCGACTTTTTTAGAGCGTCGTGCTCGTTTGGCGGATTCTGTTAATAAACGATTTGTTTCAGCACTAATCGGTACACTTATAGTGACCGACTTATATTCTTTTTCTTTCATTTTGACTCCTTTTAACTGGAGTCTACTAAAGTAAAATAAGTTAGGTAAGTCCATTACTCGGACTGGTTTTATATACAGTCCTGAATTTAATAAGAGTATGCTTGATGAAGTATGCAGGTATGAAATTCTCCCAACCAAGTAACTTTGCTACTTTAGAATATAGATTTCTATTATGTGTAGATGTTTTTTCTAAAACATTTTTAGTTAGTTTTTCTACATAAGAAATTGAAATACCACTTAAATTTGATATTTGTTTAGCTGTAAAATTAAAGATTAATAACCAACCTACGATCCATTCCTTTTCCGAAAATAAAATTGATGGTTTCTCATTTGACAAATAATTTATACTCAAATTTAAACTTAGTTTTGATTCGTTGCGATCAAAATAATTAAAGCAATCTTGCGGAAGAATAAAAAACTCAATTGATAGCTGACTCAGAGATATATAAGTGAAGTCAATATAAGAAATATTATTTTCAAAATAATTTGGATTTACAATAACAGTAAAAGGATAATAATTATTAGAATCCTTTCTTTTTAAGAACTGTATGTAGACAATCTGATGTATTCTACGTTTTTCTGAAGTGTTTATAGGTGGGAGAACAAAATTTTCGAATGAATCGACTAAAAAACAATCATCGTTGTCACATAAATTAGAATCACAACACTTTTTAATTGAAAAAATATGATAATTCGCCATTATTGGCGTAAAAAACACTTGAGATCTATCATTAAGATCAATAGGATCATGAATAGACATGTAACCGTCTCCTAAATTGGGGGTTATATGTTTAGCTCAATAAGGGAGGTCAGAACTCCTTTATTGGGCGACTCTTAAATTTTAATTAAGCAATCAATATTACTTAAGCTAAATATACCTATATTTACAGATTAAATCAATCATTATATTCAATAAAAAACAGCATCCCATATGTAATTATATAACTAGAAATACAACCACTTCCTATCCTTTGAAAGGATCCAGTTTCATATTTGAAATTAATTATTGCATTCCCACTTTTATCTTCAGTTAGATTAATTAGCTCTACCTTTACCACTTCATTTTCATCTTTGAATTCACTCATATTTCAGATTTAACTGTTTTTACCATACCTAGATTTTTTGTTATATTGGAATTAGGGATATATCTCGATGAGTAAATATTTCTGGTAATTAAAGAGTCATGCACTATGGGATATAATGTAAATATTTTCATAAATAACATCACCTTCCATTAATATCAAAAAATTGTTCAACAAGCTTTTCAGTTTCTTTTTTCATCTCTGTAATTCCTTCTCTAAAATCGTAGCGGCTATCTTCTTTTATTTCGTTAATATTAAATAGCATCTGAAAAATCATTTGAATGCATTGACGTGTTTTGGTCGAGTCTTCTAACATTTGCTTTTTATAAAGCTCATCCCATGTCATTCCGTTGTCATCAGTTTCGTCTGCCTTCTTTTTTAAATTCATCGTCACTCGAACGCCAATGTCTAGCATTTCTGAGCAAACACTCGACATATTTGCATCTGCATGACTTGCCCCATCAGCTCGTCGTTCATCAACAATCGCTCTAATTGCATCATAAACTTTTTGTGACATATATACGTTTTGTCTTGCCATTTATTTAACCTATTTATTTGAGTGCTAATTGAGTGCCTATTAAAATCGATAGTATCATATTTTTAGTGCTTTAGAAGTGCTAATCCTGAATTATTTAAGCACTTAATTAGTGCTAATCACTAGGCACTAATCAAGCACTACATCTTATAACTTAATGTTTTAATTTGATTAGCCACAAGATAGCCACATAACAGCACTAACTTAGCCACATTTCAGCACTCTTTTAGCACTCAGCACAAAGATTTTTAAAATTTTCACCCATTTATTTTTAATTAACACCCTGATTTTATGATAAATTCTTGCAAAATGAAATTTTGCGTGGGGTGTGAGTTCTTTCTTTCAGAGGAGCGTATTTATTGCTCCTCCTTTCTTTTGGCTTGCATTTAAATAGTGCTTTATTTTTTAATTAAAATTGGCGATTCTGAGTTAAGAGAGATTATTATTAAATGGGGTTTTATATGCGAATGATCTGTATTCTCATTGCGTTATTTTTTCACCGTTTTCATTTTCGTTTGATTGCTATGATAAAGCAGGAAATGATTATCAAATTGCCCCTGATTTATTACGTGCGGTTGCCTTTCGTGAAAGCTCATTTCAGCCTAATGCGATTAACCAAGCTTCACTGACGCGATACGCTATTGGCTTAATGCAAATTCATTCGCAAAACTTTAACAAATTAGCACAGTATGGCATTACCGAAAATCAATTAAGGTTAGATCCGTGTTTGAATATTTATACGGGCGCATTTTATCTGGCGAAGTTTATTCGCATACAAGGGGATATCTGGAAAGGCGTAGGGGCTTATAATGCAGGATTGAAAAAATCCGAGGTTCAAGAACAAAAAAGAAATCAATACGCGCTTGAGGTCTATCACATTTATCTTAACATTAAAAAAATAACTAAACTTATTCCTTTTACTTTCTATTTTTAACGCTATAATCACGTTTAATATTAAGTAATGCATGTGGCTTAGTATTAAAACGAGAAACGCGCCTTTATGGCGCGTTTTCTTTAATAACTGGTTTTTCTTAATACTCGACCAATTTCTCCACCTATCCCATCATTCCCAATAATTTGTTCTCGTCCTATTTTGTATAATATTCCTTGATGATAATTTTCAACCGTCATTAGCGCGGTATCAAACTCATAAGACTCGCCATATTTATCAATCAATGATTTGATTGCCAGCACGATTATTTCATCACTGTAATCCCGATGTGTGAAAACATAATCAGCACCACCATAAACCACATTAAAAGGCGAATTCTCACTGTAATGATAATCGGTATAACTATCAAAACGTGATGTTTCATATTTATTGATTATAGATTCGACTTCATCCACTGTCGGACCATCTGTCCATGATATATGGTAAGTACTGTGATGTTGTTTACGCACTGAAAATTTTGTTTTTGGAAAATGTTTTTTTAACTCAGCGCGGATATTTTTACCGACTATTTTGACTTCCTTATCTGAATTAGAGGTTATCTGTGTTAAGTGTGAATATTGACTATTGTTTTTTTGGAATTCGACACTTTGTTTAAATTCATTTTTCTTTCGTTCTTCTTCGGCTTTCTCGGCTTGTTCATGTGCTTCCGCTTTTTCAATTAATGATTTAATGGTTTCTTGTTCAACCATTTCATCTTCAATTTTCCATTGTATGCCGTGCAAAATACTTTCCGGCAAACGACTAGTTTTATTCCCATTAAAGAATACGATATCAAATTCAGCATTGCCCCCTGTGACCATAACATTATACATATTCTTTATGTTTTGTGGTTTTTGCTCGCCATGAATATTAACAATAACCCCCTTGCCGAGATTATATAAATTAGTGTAAACCACTTGACCAACCGATAATAATGTTTGCTGTTCCATATCCATTTACCTTTTTCTGATTTATTGATTGATGGTGTTTAATGAAGCGCAAGCCTGAGACTTGCGCGGGATAGTGTTAATCAATGGCGTTTAATATTTTGGTTTGTGATTCAGGGGATAATGTGAAAATAAAATCCCGTAATTGATGAAAATAAGCAGAAATACGCTCACAATCTTTATGATGCTCTTTCTCATACGTCACAAATGAAAAATGACTTAACATCATTAAGGTGACAATAATTCCCGCTTCTTGGGCGCTCACATCGTCCATAAAGCCGTTTGGTGAGGTGAGCATATAGCCTTTTGTCGGTTGCAAATAAAAACCGTTATTCGACAACGTATAAAAATCCCAATAGCCGCCGTTATAGGCTACGGCGTTCCGAGTCATCCAGTTATAGATAGCATTTTCAAAGGCAATACAGTACCGCCCTAATTTTGATGGCAAAAATTTTAAACGTGCTTGTTCGTTCTTCACCTCAATAGCCGTGATTAGGATTTCGTCTTTTCCATTTCTTTCGTTAGATTCTCTCGCTGCAAGGTTTTGTTGTTGAGTCATTTTAGTGCCTCCTTTTGGGTTAATGATTTCTTTCGTCGAGTTCCTGCGCTGCAAAGGGCGTGCATAGACGAAATGAGGAAGGAAGCAAGGGCGGAGGCAAAATTGTTGGAAAGCGCAGCGACAAGAATTTTGCTGGAGTGCACTTTACGCTTGCTGGATGACGAATTGAGTCTATGTTTAAGCCCGAGCGGAGGGGCTTGGCGAAAGATTAACAACACAGTGGCTGAAAATGACGTAACCCGACTTGCGGCGAGAGAATCGAACCGCAAGGCGTCCTTTGAGCTTAACAACGTTAAGCGGTTTATCAGGAGCAGCTCCCACAGGGAGCTTGCATCCCTGCCCTTTGCGCCACGCGCCTGCGTAAAAAGGCGCAGGGGTTGACGTTGTCGGATTTAGCCTGGCTCGATGCCAGGATTAAGCCGATGCGCAAAAAAGGGGAATAAATCCCCTTGAAAATAACGTGGATTAGGCGGTTAAAAAGGATTTAAAGCGGAATGAATTTAACATTAACATCGGGGTATACAGCGTTTGGCGAACGTCCTGCGTTAAACTGTTGCCAATATTCACAATGGCAGGTATCCCCAACAATGCCAGTTGGACGTAGCACATTCGAGCTGCAACCTCATCAATATCGGTACACACTGCGATCATTTGCGTTTGTGGGTTGTAACCTTGCTGTAAAACAGCATTAGCGCAGGCGATCACCATTCCGCCTGTACCACAGGTAGGCTCACAGACACTGATATAGCCGTTTTTCTCAATTATCGAGCCACAATCCCCAATGATCATATCACTCATGAGCTGGCTAACGTGAAATGGGGTAAAAAATTGCCCCCATGCTCCTTCACCTAACTCAAGTGACATAAACACCGCACCTAAAAAATCGGTGGCTTGTTGGTCTAAGGCGTTAACACAAAGGGCTAATAGTTTCGCAAACGCATCCAAATCAGCATTTTCATAACGCGCAATCACGTTAAAATAGGTTTGTTCCAATTCAGAGCACTGTTTTACACTGTTTTCTAATGAAATCGCAGCAACATGAATAAAATCGCGAAACACCTCTACACGACTGTGATAACGTGCCGTTTGATTAAATAATTGAATAAACTCGGTGTGAAAATCGCGCTTTGACTTGGTGTTAGCCATTGCTAGGGTTGCTTTTTCGACTGTTTTGTCTGTCTTTGTGTCTATCTTACTGGGTGAGCCTGAGATGATAGGACTGGGTGTTTTCACGGCTTGGCTTAAATCCACATCAAAAAAACTCAATTGTGACATATCGACGCTCCAGAACTGCCCCTGAAACAAAAAACAGGGGCAGTGAGTTAACTTAAATCCACGATTTACGCAGTTCTAAACAGCGCAAAAGTTGCCCCAAGCAATGGTTATTCATTGCAGGAATGCGAACGGGCTGTTTGCGTTTAAGTTGTTTGTCAATATGTCGCGCCATTGCCCGATAGGTAGGCTCAATATCACTAATCGCGATATCGTGACGTACGACCCGACGTTTTGACACGGTGGGTATTTGGGGCTTTACAGGGTTGGCAGCATATGCCATGATATTTGTATTCATCGGATTTACTCCTTTGATTGGGTGAATACCTTGAGTTCCTACGCTAAAGTCGCTCAAGGCACGGATTAAGCGGGCGAAAGCCTGCTTTTTTCATTGTTGCGCCAGTAATCCAGCACAACGTACACGCGAAATAATTTGCGCGTGAGATAACGTTGAAACATCTCTAAACGTGAAATAACGCCCGTCCACTTTGACAAAAATGTCCGTCACGTTCCCCAAAAACATCTCTTGCAATTTAAAGGACTCCGTATTGTTATTGCCTTGCCAATCCAACGGGGGCATAACGGATAACGCATCCATAAATTGCATTAAGGTGATTTCTGTCGGTGCAGTTTTAGCCGCTTGTTCACGTCCTATCCAATACATCAATTCCGCGCTTTGGGTTTCTTGGTAACTGTCTGTTTCGTACAGCTCTAATGCGTGATACATACTTTTTCTCCTTTTATGATTTAGTAGTTGGCTCAATATCGAACTGGCTCGATATTGAATAGCGCGTTACGATTTCGCGCTATTCAATAGGTCGCTTTAACGGTATTGGCGAACCTGTTTTTTAAACGGTTTAAGGTGATTGGCGCTTTCAATTTCACGGTAAGTTAAATCGGGTTTTTTTGTTCCATCGGTTAAAACGTAGTGATAATTCATGTTCATTTTTTCCGCGAATTTCGTTTTTTTCAGAAAAGTGAAGAATTCGGCAATGGAATTGAAGTGATAAACGTCATCCGCTTGCCCTGTCACCTTTTGCTTATGGGTTTCTGCAATAAAAACTTGATAATTCATGTTGATACTCCTTGTTTTTGGCTTTTAACTCATCTTTCTGGAGGTTTTGGCGTGGCGGTGTTGACGTTCACCGATGGCCTCGTAGTTCTCTTTGAAAGTGTTAATTCATCTTACTGTTAGTTCAGTCGCGGCAAGGGCGTGCATAGACGAAACGAGGAAGGAAGCAAGGGCGGAGGCAAAATTGTTGGAAAGCGCAGCGACAAGAATTTTGCTGGAGTGCACTTTACGCTTGCTGGATGACGAGTTGAGGCTATGTTTAAGCCCTAGCGAATGGGCTGATAGTAAGAAAATAACCGTCGGGTGAGGAGGCAATCGGCCGACACGCAACGCGTGGCGTCTTTAACGGCCGTGCGAAGCACGAAATGCCGTGCCGTTAGGTTTCGCTTGCTATCCGAAGGACAGAGACGCTTGCGGCTCTGCGGAAACCCATTCGTAAAACGAATGGCGTTGGAGTGTAGGCGACAGCTCGAGGATATCGAGCTGCCGTAGGAACCCATAAGGGATTATTGTGTTTTTTAATAACTAAATTTTATAAATTTTAATTTAAGCTTTTTGTTAAAAAGCATTATCTCATTGTTTTAAAATCTAAAAACCAACGATACGTCATCGTGACCTCAGGAAAGTCCCATTTTTTTAACAAACTCCAAGGCTTTTACACTCAAAGACTCGCTGGTTATGCCTGTTCCAAGAGAGATAAAGGGCAGTTCGGGTTTACCCGAACTGCCCTTTATTGCTCTCATTATTCAACGGTTCCGCAAGGTCGATGACACTGTCCACAGTAGGCAATTTTAATCACACACCATCCCACAGGGTACTGTTATCAACCATTTACCCACTAAAGTCATCAATGACGCCCACTCGACCCGAAGCGATATACAGTAGAAAAAAATGTTCCATTGTAATAACAATCAACACATTGTGTTTGTTTGCTTTTTAATTGCATCGTGAACTCACTAACTGTCTTGCATCCTAAAATAGCTCAAGACACGTCGCTAAAAATGCCCCTTTAACGTCCTGACTGGAGGGGTAATAATAGGTTGCATACCCATCTCTAGGCACCGCCTTGTAATATCCTACATTGATATCTTCACAAGCTAACCACGTTTCGCGGTCACTCTGTGAAATTTCATTCGCGGCAATTGCTGAGTTAATCACCGTTTCTTTTGAGTGCTCACCGCGCATCATTAACAGCAAACTGTCTTCAGTTTCGAGTAACACCACATTCCATTCATTCATCGTCAACGCCCTTTTAACCGATTAATTTATTGGGAATGGCATAATTATCCAGTAATTGTTCACCGTATGATCGGGTATCGATATCCTCATTGAAATCCAAGAGAGCCGACCACAACGGGGCAAAATCAAGGTATTTTCGCAAGTTTAAATTGTTAAATCTCGACGTCCAGTTCACAAGCAATTCAATCAAATCATACTCTTCAATCCCATCATGATTAAACCGGTTGTACCACGATTTAAACTCACTGGGGGTAATAAAGGCTAACTCAATTTCGGCTTGGGCTAATCGATTTTGATACTGTTGCTGCGCTTTAATTTGGGCTTTTTGTCGTGCTCGGCTCACAACATGCACGTGAGACTGAATTTTTCGCCCCTGCCGTTCACGGTCACGGTAATCCAGTTCAGGAAAAAAATCGGGCACATGATGATCACACAACGGCAACGGACAAAGATAACCACGGGATTGAATAAACGTATCAAGGGCAGCAAGATAGCGATTTTTTGATGGCATTTCACGTTTATTATCAAAAGATAACACTAACGTATAGTGCAAATCCTTTACGGTTATTGCCCCTTTATTACCCGTAAAAAAGCGAATTAACGCACATGCATAGGGATACCGTTTTTGGTATTGCCCTTTTTGCATTTTATCTTCAACAAAAAGGATGGCTTTTGCCGCGGCATATTGACGGGCATTAAAGGGAACAAGGGCTAAATGGTTGGGAATAGTTGTCATGATTATTCACACTGCCCTTTTCAGGGCAGTGCCTCCAGTCTGATTATTGTGCGTTATCGGTTTGGTGAGTGTCAGCATTTACATCGAGAAAACAGCGAGGCAACCAATGCGTATCTTTGAGGGTGTTTTCAGCCAACTCCGCAGCATCCCCTTTCTTCATTTTGACGGCTTCAAGGGCTTTATCTGATGCGCTTGCCTCAGCTAAACAATCGCTGATTTGGTCTTTACTGATACGCCCAAAGAAGTTGGCTTTTGTTGGCTGCCACCACTGGCGAAAATCGAAGGCAATCGCCTGTTCAATTGGACGCAAAGCTTTAGCTAACGTGTTATCGTGCGGCGCATGATGATTGACTTCACTCAACGTTTGCGCGGAACAAAACGCCAGTAATGCGACTAAATCCGCCTGTTCCCATGACAACAACCACGAAAAATCCGCTTGCCATGTGTCAGGGAGACGCGCTGACCATGACTCAAATTGCGTATTGAGTAATTGCAATGCTTCACTGTCTTGGGCGGTCGGGGCATTTTTGAGTAACTCTTCCTGAGAAAGTGAAAATTTAATGTTAAATGCAGTTTTGGCATACGGTGAACCAAACACTTGAATGCATGCATCATGAACCAAAATCGCCAGTGCCACGTTTGGGTGCTGAGTTAATGCCGCTTGAACCGCTAATGTGCGCTCCGAAGAGAGACTTTTGCACAAGGCTGCGCTGTAGGTAGAAACCGTCTCAACTTGAGTCGTTGATTGCTCACTCACACTTTCCGTTTTGCTTTCCGCTTCACTGCACTGTGACTCTTGCTGTGCTAAATCAATGACGCCACGGATGACACACGGTTCTCCATCACGGTCAAGGTAGACAACAACGCCTTTTGTGGCTTTTCTATCGGCTGTCCACGCCTGATTTTTGGTACGGTCTTTAATGTCTTCGATTTGCTTTTCGCAGTCTGCCACGGCTTGGCAAAGGTCAGCTTGTTCATTTTCGTCATCCGTTTCCCATGATTGCTGACGTAAATCTGTTTCACGGGAACGTAATTCAGCCAGTAAATCTGCAAATTCAGGGAGAATGACCGCCTCGGGCGCATGACTGAGAGACAAGGTTTCCCCGTCATTACCATAAAAGGTCGGACGCTCTAAACGTGCAGTACCGAACTGCCAACCCTCAATATCCGCTAACAGTTCCGCACACGCAGTGAGTTTATCGAGTGCCAATTTTTCTAATAATGGGGCATTTTCAATAAATCCAGCTTCGGTAAAGAGGTCAATTTCAAGGGTTCCCCCTGCTTGCTCGTAAGCGTCCAACCCCACAACCTTCACCAGTCGGTTATTTTCTACGGGGGTTTTGGTTTCTTCGACCGCTTCACGCAAATGGCGTGGCTCTTTTTTCCACCCAAAGGCATTGTTCCACACCATGACTTGGCGCTCATGGTCATTGGTGCCTGTTAAGGCTTGCAGTTGGTCAAGGGTAATATTATCCGCATCCAATTCGGCTAACAGCTCGGGCGCCATATTCGCCAAACGCAGACATTTTTTAACGTGGTGAGTACTGAACCCTAATAAGTCACCGATTTCAGACGCATTTTTGCCTGTTTTTTGTAGCTCGATAAAAGCATGAAGTTGGTCGGCTGGATGCATGGCTTCACGTTGGCTGTTCTCCGTCAGGGAAATAATCAGCGCATCGGACTCTGAGACCACTTTAACAGGCACAGGGAAACTCGACGCTAAATGCCCTTTTGCCACCAATTGTTGTAACGCCAGTAAACGACGTTGACCCGCAGCAACCCCGTAGACGTCATTGTCCATCGGGTAAACCACCAAGTTTTGTAATACCCCGACCGCTTGAATACTGTCTGACAGTTCGGACAAGGCTTTTTCGTCGATTGGACGTTTACGCACATTGAGTTCACTTTGTACTAATGCCGATAACGGCAATACATGTGCTTCCATGCTGTCCAATGCCTGATAAATCGCGTCGGCCTGTGCGGATTTTGCGCCTTTTTTCACTTTACGTTGTTTTGGGTTAATGATAGTTTCTAATGTAGACATAGTAGTTACCTCTAGTGTTATTGTGTCTAAGCTAAGGGAGGCTCAATAACTCCCTTAGCCCTTAAGATGCCTGAATCAGTTCAGGACGCAGATAAAACATGTTGTTTAAATTGTCACTAAATCCAATCGGATAACCGTCTTTCATAAAAATACTGTTGGAATCGAACGCATCACTGTGCAGCGTGATTTCTTCGTCGTATAACTCCGGTGAAATATTCCCCTCGAATAACTCCAATAACCGTGTTAACGGCGCAATGTAATGCAATAAATCCGCTTTCTGGTCATGCGTCAGTGGGGTTTTAACCCTTCTTTCGTTAGATTCTGGAGCTGCAAGGTTTTGATGTGATGACATTTTTGAATCCTCCTTTGTATTAATGATTTCTTTCGTCGAGTTCCTCCGCTGCAAAGGCCGTACAGAGCCGAGACGAGGAAGGAAGCAAGGGCGGAGACAAAATTGTTGGAAAGCGCAGCGACAAGAATTTTGGTGGAGTGCACTTTACGCTTGCTGTATGACGAGATGAGGCTATGTTTTAGGCCAAGCGGAGGTGCTCGATGAAAGATTAATCACACAGGTGATGAAGATGGCAGCACCCGACTTGCAGCGAGAGAAGCGAACGGCAAGTCGCCATTAACGCTTAGCGCAGCTAAGCAGTGAACCAGGGGCGGTTCCGCAGGGAGCTGCACCCCTGCCCTTTGCGCCACGTTGAAAACGGAAAAAGGCGCAGAGGTTGACCTTTCAAGCCGGTTGTCCCCATTTTCCACATTTGGCGAGCCAGTGAACGCGCCCCAAACAGGCGCGAGAACGGAAGTGTACGGGGAACCTGCGCCAACTGTGTGTAAATGGGGTCAATCCGGCGTTCGGCTTAAGCCTGGCTCAATGCCAGCATGAAGCCGTTGCCCCGAAACGCAAAAAAAGCGTATCCACAAAATCAGTGGATAACTTGAAATAGCCCTGTTAATAACAAGGTTAATAGCCTGATTAATGAATGAATATCAACACTGCTCAAAAAAACATCACCCAATGATTAGCATTTTACGATAGGAATATCCGAGAATTGCGTTGTCCATCGGGGCGAGAGAAATTGCTGCTTCATTTTCCATAAAGCCGATTGCGATTGAACCCCCTGACCTGCAAACCAGATAGCGCCTTTTCCGCGATTAATCTGGTCAATCGTCTGCATCAGTTCACCACTTTTGCGAAAAGCATGGCCACTTTCAAACAAATTCAGCTGCACTTGCCCTGAAGGGGAAAATTCACTGAGTAATATGCCACTTTTGCTGTATTTCACATTCGGAAGCCAAAGTCGGTCAAATAACCCCACAGCCGCCTGAAGAATCTCGCGTGTATCTTGGGTCGGATAAATGAGAGCTTGGGTTTCTTGACGATAATAGTGCGGCTCATGATGGGAAAAATGGCTACTCTGCACCCACAAGGTCACTAATCGACAATACTGTTTTTCTTCCCGCAGTTTTTCTGCTGCACGTTCAGCAAAGGCACATACCGATTGGCGAACCAATTCGTAGTCCATGACTTTATGGCCAAAAGAGCGAGAGCAAATAATTTGTTGCTTGGCGGGCGCGACTTCTTCAAGTTCCAGACAGGATTCACCATTCAACTCTCGCACGGTTCGTTCTAATACCACGGAGTACATTTGGCGCGCCTGGGTCGTTGACAACCGACTTAAATCCAAGGCAGTTTCAATTCCGCTTTGATTCAGGCGTTTTGCCAGTTTACGCCCTATTCCCCAAACGTCCCCAACGGGCACGAGGGCCATAAGTTTCTTCTGACGACTGGGCGAACTTAAATCGACGACACCACCTGTTTTCTTCCACGTTTTGGCGGCATGATTCGCCAACTTAGCTAGCGTTTTGGTACTGGAAATCCCCACCCCCACAGGCAAATGCGCACACTGGAATACATCCTCTTTTAATTTATGGCCAAGTTCATGCCAGGAATACAATGAATCCATACCTGTCAGGTTACAAAAACATTCATCAATACTGTAAACCTCAATTTGAGGCACAATTTGAGCAACCACCGCCATAAATCGATTACTAAAATCGGCATACAAGGGATAATTTGAAGAAAAAACAGTGACTTGTTTTTGCTTGATTATCTGCTTAATTTCAAAATAAGGGGCTCCCATACGGATATAAGGTTTAGCCGCCGCCGAACGCGCAATCACACAGCCATCATTATTCGAAAGGCAAACAATCGGCTTTCCTTTTAAATCAGGCCTAAAGACAGATTCACAGGAGGTGTACATGGAATTGACATCGATAAGCGCAAACATACTTTTCACCGACAGGTATGCACGGCATAACGAACGACACCGAAGATTTGCACGTCTGTATCGTCATTGATTGGGATAGCGGGAAATTGACTGTTAGCAGGAATAAGGGCTTTAGTCGGTGTGATTTGCAGGTACTTGCAGGTGAATTCGCCATCGTATTCAGCAACGACAATTTCCCCATGACGGGCAGTAAGGTGACTTTCGACTACCAATAAGTCACCGTCAAAAATCCCCGCATCCTTCATCGAATCCCCTGAAGCTCGAAGAAAATAAGTACTTTCAGGATATCGAATTAATTCAGCATCGAGGGATAGCCTGCGCTCAATGTGATCTTGAGCGGGACTGGGAAAACCACAGGCAACTAGACTCTCGAAAATAGGAATTTGCATAGGGCACCAACACTGTATAAATACACAGTGTGAGTATACTTTACTCCATTTTAAAAAACAAACATGTGAATTTATAATTCACATCTACTATTTCGCATGCGAAATGGTTTTCTAATTCCTTCTATACAAACGTAATACATCAGATGTTAATTTATAATGCTGCTTACCCCACCGTCCAAAAATGTTCTCCTCAATATAATCTCGGTTATTTTTGTCACCTTGATCTCTATAGTAGTATATTAAAATGATTCCTTTATCTTTTAGATAGTTTGCAACTTGAGTTATATTTGTCCTTACATAACCAGTATTTGATTGGAACAAATCAAGATCAATACCATCGAATCCGTTATCAAAAGCATCAAGTAAATATGCTAGCAAGGATGATGATATTGAACGACGTCCTGAAGATGTAATTATTTTTTCTAGTCCCGAAAAAGTCATTTTCTTTTTTTATGCCTTCTAAAATTTGCATCTTCCTCTATGGCTGCAGTAATCCAGCCTGCTGCAATATCTTTATTTATATGTTTAGGTAGATAACTTAACATCTCAGCTATACTATTTTTCTTATATAACCGTTGCAATAGCGATGCCATTCCGCACCATTCTACATGTGTGCTTGGTTTCCATTCATTAGCAAATAATAATAGAAGAGCGCTTTGTGCAGCCCAAAGTGGCGTGTTTGTCGGTGTTGTTTTTGTCCATTGGATTAATGCAGAACCTGGAATTGATTTAGACCTTTCAGTAAGACCGAGCTCAATTGCTGTTTGACATAATATTTTTGATTTTTCTGTTGCTGTACCAGATAGTTGCAATAACCATGTTTTAATAATCTGGCCACGAAACTCTGTGGCCATAGTTGAAAATGGCGTACCTATCATTTGATCTGTACTAACCCTTTTACTATTAATTTATCAACATTGACAGAGTTGATGCTATTTTCAAGCTTTACCCATACAACCCCGTCACTTTCAGGCTTTTTATCCGTGAGAATAATACCTATCTTGTTATCAAACTCCACCTGAACATGCCACACATCATTTGTATTAACTTGAGATTTTGAATGAGAAACTTGTTTTGATTTCGCATGCGAAATTTTTTCTTTATCTCTATTTTTTATTTTACTTAATTCATCTTTTGCTTCATTACGAGAAACACCATTTTTTCTTGCTTTTTCAACAAGTTTTTCAGCAATTTTGGGGTTAATTTCATTTATCTGAGTAAGTGTATATGCTAAGTCTACATCTAAAGTTACTTTATCTTTTAGTAATGTGGTAACACTTTCAGGAGCACTTATTAATTTTAAATGTTTACTCACAAATGATGTAGGTTTACCTACAGTTTTTGCTATTTCTTCTCCAGTCATTCCATGAACTGTTTTAAGCTCATTAAATGCTATTGCTGTTGCTAAAGGTTTAAGGCCGGATTGTTGTAGGTTTTCTATCAACTGACCAATAATTCGAAATTTATCGTTTTTAGGTGGAGAACCGACATAAATATCAATAAAGGTATCTCCTCTTTTTTTTGCTGTTCGCCAACGAGTTTCACCCATCCAAATTCTATAACCAGCCCTATCTTTTGGATAACAACGCGGTGGTGTTAATATCCCTACAGTGTTAAATGTATCAGCCATTCCCTCTATTATGGAGTCATCAAAATCTTCCTCTGGACGAACTTGACTTTCTGCATAAACTTCATCTATTGGAACTCTAATTATTTGCCCTTCCGTTTCTAATTCAGGGCGGGCAATATCAGTCATAATTTGGTGAGCATCAATATCTCTGATTTCCTCATTAGGTGACTTAGTTTCAATAACTTTGTTAATTGCTTCGGTTGCCGATTTACGATTTTGATCACGTAGTCGACTCAAAAATTGTTTTTTAGCCATTTAATTTATCCTACCTGTTTCACAATTCGTTTTGCTAATTCTTCATATTGAATTGCTGGTTTAGATTTAGGCTCATATTCTTTAAATGTCATACCTAATTCTATAGCTTCTTTTGCTGTTGCTTGAGCAAACGAAATATAAGCTAAGATATAATCTTGGGTATAACCTTTATCTTCAAGTATTTCGACTAGCATATTAAGGTTATGAGTATCCACAGCCCCCAAATAACCATCAAAAAGTGGTTTTGAATAGTTCGCAACTGTAGCTTGAGTCACATAGGTTCCCAAAAATTGTAACGATGGATTATAGTTTTTCTTTATTTTTTGCATGTAAGTTAATTGTTTAGCTACAGCATTCCTTGATTGTTTTTCTAGTAAGGTTGGAATTAATAAATAATCAGCAGCCATATGACTTGCTACCATTACATTAGAATATGAAGGGGCTGAGTCTATAAAAATAAAATCATATTTTTCCTTCAATTCTAATATACGATCTCGGAAATCAAACATACAATCAGAGTGTCTATAGTTAACCTCATTAAGTTCACTCGTTGTGCCTATGAAGTCACGTCCATCATCTAGAGTTATCGGTTTAATGTCAGTATTAGAAAAAAACAATTGATAGGTATTAGCCTCACCAGGGGTGAACTCATGCTTTAATGGTTCTTTTTCAATTTCCAATGGAAGTTCATTCGGAAAGGTACGTTCTGTTAACCCTGTAGTCCAATCCGCATCAATTTCTAGAACTGAATACCCCATTTTTTGCAAGTTGAAAGATATTTCATTAGTAGATTGAGACTTAACTACACCACCTTTCTGGCTGCACACTACTATTAGCTTGCCAAGTTTTTTTCCTGTTTTGAGTTCCATATTAGAATCCTTAGTATTTCGCATGCGAAATGTTGAGAAAGGTGTGGTGTGACAAGAATATACTTATATTAATATCAATTTTCATATCCACTCCTATGAGTCAGGCGTTTCGCCTAAAAAGACACAACTTCATGTATCTTTGAAAGCTATGAATCTAAATTCATATCTTGAGGGGATTATATCATAAATTCATTGCATATCAATATTGATATGCAATGAATTTCGCATGCGAAATTTTCTAAAAGATTATCTTATGCTTACATTAAGAACCTTCAACATACCATTTAAGTATAACTATATGATAAGTATATTTTAGTTATCGATTTTTATATCATTGAAATGATATTTGTGATTTAAACGATACACTATCATTTAAATCACAATGGAAGGCTCTTAAATTATGTTACCTATTCTTTTTACTCTTCTAGCAGTGAAACACCTATCGGCAACCCGCTCGCTTCATCGTAATCTACCACATATTTTCCAAAACCACCCTCAAGTGCTTTTTGCGAAATAGAAACTTCATTGGTTGTTTCATTAGCCACATGCACACCTGCCTTAATAAATAGTTGCCTTATATAACCAAGATAGCTATTTAATTCCATCAAGTACCCAGCAACTGTTTTAGTCATGAGACAACTAACTGGATTGTCATCAGAGATTCTTGTCAACTCATCTAACCGTTTGTGTTCTATATGTCTAGCTGAAAGATCTCTAGGCTCAAATGGCCTTGTTGTATTAGGGTTTGTTAAAAATACGCCCTTATTTTTTTTGTTCTTAACATGCTCATAAATCACCTCTGCCAGTCCATAATCTTCCCTTAACGTTAGAACAAAGACACCTGAAATTGAATTGTAACGATCGGTTCTGAATCTGTTTGTATCTACAGATGAATTATTTTGGTTAATGATGAAATCGTTATTGGCTCTTACTATCTGGTGATTATTATCACTCTGATTCTTAATCCAATGAGCTTGCCCTATACCCATTAAAGCCTCGATAATTAAAGGAAGTCCGCTACAGCCTTCTGCAATTTCACAATTTAGCCCTATGGTGGGGAGGTCTAAAGGGAAAAACAGCGAGTCATTAATAACTATTATTGTAGCATCTCCCTCACTTATGATTCCGTCGTTTATATAAGTGACTATTTTTTTATTTTTCTCTCTAACCGCTGCAGTGGTTTTTAATAGCGTTGTATATGATGCTAAACGAGCTCCTTCTTGTGTGGGGTTTAGTCTATAATTTGGGTCTTTAAATTGTTTCTCCAATTTCGGCACGGGGCTTGGGGTTATGACTTCAAACCACGTAACTTTACCATTTTTTTCTGCTTTAAAATCTGGCCCTTCCTTGTCACTGCTTAACTTATAACCATCACGAATTAGCCGATCGGAGAATAAAATCTCTGACATTCTTTGTTCGTATTTGTATGGTTCTTTAGAGAGAATTTCAGAAGTAAAGGTAGGATCATTTAATCCTAACTCATAAAACCTGTTCGCCATTAACTTAAGTCTGCCGACAGCTTCGTTGATTAGAAAGAAACCATCACCATACCTTTTCTCTAGAGTTTTTTTCCATATATTGCTTAATTCCTCTAATATCGGACAATGAAGCACATCCATTATTGCATCCCCTTTTCGTTAGTGTCTCTTAAACAAAAGACTTACTAAGTCCTATGATTAATTTCAGTCTTTTATTTTGACTTATCAAACTCACTGATGTCTTTTATATTATGACATTTTAAACATCGTAAATTAGGCCTGAAGCGGTGTTTTTTTAGTCGGTAAATAACATTTAACGTACACCTGTCTCTGTCCACTTCCCCTAAAATAAGACAGCTATAATTAGATTTTCTGCCCTAAAATTTGCAGAGGTCATAATGAAAAAAGCCCGTTTTACTGAAACTCAAATCGTTAATATTTTAAAACTCGCTGATTCTGGCATGAAAGTGGAAGATATTTGCCGCCAAAATGGGATCAGCAACGCGACTTACTATAACTGGAAATCAAAGTATGGTGGCATGGAAGCTAATGATGTTAAACGATTAAAAGAGCTTGAAGATGAAAACGCGAAACTAAAAAAGCTCTTTGCGGAAGTTAGCCTTGAAAACCACGCGATGAAGGAGCTTTTCGCAAAAAAGGGTTGGTAGTGGCTGAAAAGAAATCCTGTGCTCAGTCATTAAAGGCCGCGGGTTTATCAGTCATTAGAGCGTGTAAACTAACATCGCTACCTCGCGCTTCGTTTTATCGAAAGACTCAAAATTGGCGCGAGAAAGATAGAATCGTCATCGATGCCATACAATCTGTATTAGCGAAATCGCCACAATCGGGATTCTGGAAGTGCTATTTCCGACTGAGATTTCAAGGCTATCCTTTTAATCATAAACGAGTTTATCGTGTTTATTGTCGATTAGGATTGAATCTGAAACTACGGGTTAAAAAAGTGCTTCCGAAGCGTGAAAAAAGACCATTAGTAATTGAAAAAGTCCCGAATATTCAATGGGCATTGGATTTTATGCACGATAGTTTATATTGCGGTAAGCGCTTCAGAACTCTCAATATTATTGATGAAGGAACGCGAGAATGCTTGGCGATTGAGGTTGATACGTCATTACCGGCTGAACGTGTTATCAGGGTGCTTGAACGTTTAAAAGCCGAAAGAGGATTGCCAAAACAGATCCGAGTCGATAATGGACCTGAACTCATTTCAGTTAACTTATTGAATTATTGTGAAGATAACCAAATTTTGCTGTGCCATATTCAACCAGGAAAACCACAACAAAACGGATTTATCGAACGTTTTAATGGTTCGTTCCGTCGTGAATTTTTAAATGCGTATTTATTTGAATCGTTAAGCCAAGTTCGAGAATTAGCATGGTTTTGGCTACAAGATTATAACCAAAATCGAACTCACGAAAGTTTAAATCACCTCCCACCGGAGGCCTATCGTAAACAGTTAGAAAACTCTAATTTAATGTGTCTCAATTAATGGGGAGTGGACATCTCCACTAATCGATTTTTCAAACGATCATTTCTGGATTTTCCAACTAATCATATCTCACTAAAAATAGTTCAATTAAAGTATACCTTATCTGCACCAAGCAATATGGTACGCATTTCTTATAAAAATCGACTTATAGAGAACCAGTTCCGCACGATAAGTTTAAAGAAACTAAGCTAGTTAATGAGAAGGGATTTATAAAAAATGAGTTAACTGAAGTTTTCGAGTTTACAGGTCAATCTCATCAAAATAAAAGTGTTTTAGTGGCTCCATTTGTTGATGAAGAATTCGGATAACAAAAATATCATCGGTTCTATATCGGTAAAAAATTGCATGCTTAGAGTGGTTATGACGCCTAACCCCAACTGCAATTTCTGTATACTCGAATATCCCTTCAAAGTCTTTAGCCGCTAAATTGGAAAGTTTATACATTATGAGCGTTCTTCACTTTCTTAGCGCTGAGTGAAAAATGCGCAAATTTATTATTTGCAACAAGCCCATATTTCTTACTCCTCGCTTTATGACAAATTTGTAATCATTTTTTAATCAATAACCCATAGTTATAATGGTAGTATTAATATAAATAAACTGATAGAGAGTAAATTTGTTATGAAAAAATTAATATTGGTAATCTTAACTAGTGCGTTATGTATGACAGCTGCAGCTTCTTATGCAGACAGCATGGCTAAAGACAGCATGGCTAAAGATAGCATGGCTAAAGACAGCATGGCTAAAGACAGCATGGCTAAAGATAGCATGGCTAAAGATAGCATGGCTAAAGATAGCATGGCTAAAGATAGCATGGCTAAAGATAGCATGGCTAAAGATAGCATGGCTAAAGATAGCATGGCTAAAGATAGCATGGCTAAAGATAGCATGGCTAAAGATAGCATGGCTAAAGATAGCATGGCTAAAGATGATAAAATGTAATGCTGTATTAATAAATAATAGCTAAATATTCATATAAGTACCTTTTTTAGGTTATCTTTCTGATAAAACTAAAGAGGGTACTTTAATCTTCAGCATGAAAATAATGCTATTAAAATATTTGTCTACTTACTTTTCAAACTACTCAAAATAAAAGTGTTTTAGTGGCTCCATTTGTTGATGAAGAATTCGGATAACAAAAATATCATCGGTTCTATATCGGTAAAAAATTGCATGCTTAGAGTGGTTATGACGCCTAACCCCAACTGCAATTTCTGTACACTCGATTCCTATCAATGGATTAGGGCTAATCACTTCTAATACATCGTGTAAGTTTTTAGTGTATTCATCTGCTTTCCTAATACCAAAATTCACGAGGGTATACTCGAATATCCCTTCAAAGTCTTTAGCCGCTAAATTAGAAAGTTTATACATTATGAGCGTTCTTCACTTTCTTAGCGATATCTTGGAGTGTTAACGACGACTCACCACTTTGCTCACCTGCATCAATTAACATCTTCAATGCTGCTGTTTGCTTTTCTTGGACCTCAAGTAAACGTAGAGCAGAGCGAACGACTTCACTTGTTGAGCCATATCTTCCTGACGAAATGAGTTGATTGACAAACTCATCCAATTGAGCCCCGATTGTTACACTTGTTGTACGAGCCATAGCACCACCTTTTGTGTTAATTATTAACACAATAATTTTAGTTAGCCTATTTGATAAAATCAAGTCAATTAGACTTATAGCATTAGGGTATACCCCAAAGCGAGAACCTAAAATGCATCAAATCACTATCAATGCAATAATCTATATGCGATACTTTTAATGAGATAATTTAAATGCGATAGATTGGTGAAAAAATGTTCATACGAGCTTACCTCAGAGCCTCTTCTGAAGATCAATATGCAGATAGAGCAAAAAATATGCTAAATGATTTTGTTGAAGAACGAGGAGGACGAATTGCGAATTATTATCGCGAGCATATTAGTGGCACAAAATTAGAACGCCCTGAACTTTCGCGTTTACTCAGTGATAGTCAACAAGGTGATATTTTATTAGTTGAACAAATTGATAGGCTCACTCGATTAAACAATACCGATTGGCTAAAATTAAAAAAACAAATAGAGCAACATGAGTTACGGATTGTCAGTCTCGATATACCAACATCTTGGCAAGCCTTAAATAACCAAGATCCCACACAGAATGACCCTATCACTCAAGCTGTACTTTCTGCTATTAATACCATGTTGATTGATTTGATGGCAGCAATGTCACACAAAGATTGGATCAGTCGCCGCGAACGACAAAAACAAGGTATCGAGCGCGCTCAGACTTTAGGTAAATACAAAGGAAAGCAGGCGGATAAAGAGCGTCATGAGAAAGTGATTTATTACCGAAAAACCAAAGGACTCAGTATTCGAGAAACCGCTGAGGCTACTGGCTATAGTCGTTCACAAGTCTGTCGAATTCAACTACGTTATCAACAAAAATAATCAGCATTCTATTTAGAGAGGAAAAACGTATGGCGATACCAACAGAACAACTCCTCGGACTATTACGTCGAGGATATACAATCACCACATTTTATCGTTTATTTGCAAAGGCCGCCTTTCAATCCTCGGTTCGCATACCTGAAGGTTATCTTTTACTATCACAAAATGGGGAAGAAGAAGGCGTTTTAACGCATATCGAATTCCAGTCGATTAAATACTTACTCATCGAACACAATATATGGGAAGAAGTCATTGGTTCTACACTTTATGGTGGAAGCAGCTGGTCTTTAAAAACCAAATAGAATTAATGTGTTATTGAGAAATGAGGTATATCACGATTACCTGTCACAAAATATAATATTACATCTACTTTTATCCCCCATCAGACTCAACGTTAATGTCACTATTTTGAATAAAATCACATGCAATGAAATATAAAGACAAATAAATCACTAATACAAGATAAGTTATTTTTTTATTTCATTTTACCCACAAAAAACAGAAATAAAAATAACCAAATTACTTATCCAAACATTTAATCACTAAAAACTGCTGATTCACTGGCATAAATTGATCTAAATAGTTTCATTAATAAACGAATGATTGAGATATCTCAACCCAAACTGTAAATTACGGTCAATTATAACGTTGAAAATGAAAACTATTCGTAATTTTATGTCAATCAAATCTATCTGTTTCGTGTTCATACTTGCAACTTTATTTGCTGCTCATGCGAGCAAGGCAGCCAATATTCTGACGCTCTCAAATCGTGATGCTATTCAATTCGAACAACGCCAACGGTTAGAGTCTGAACTCAATCAACGCCAGCTATTAGAAACACAGAACAACCTCATCCTCAATAAAGACGGCATTACGCCATTAAAGGATATCTTCGCGCATCAACCCATGAACAGGATGCATCAAGAGCAAAAAATGAACTATTGAAATTTGTCGAGGGAATGGGACTACAGATTGCCTGCTGGTTTGAAGAGAATGAATCGGGCGCCCAACTTCACAGACCTGAACTCTTTCGCTTACTCAATGTGGCCATGCCAGGTGATATTATTTAAGTTGAACAGGTGGATAGAATTAGCCGCTTGAATACGGATGACTGGGAAAAATTAAAATATCTCATTGGACATAAAGGGTTGAAGGTTGTTTCTTTAGATCTCCCAACCAGCTATCAATTTATGAATCGCACCGATGAGTTTACGGAACGAATGCTTGCCGCCTTTAACAGTATGATGTTAGACATGCTGGCAGCGGTTGCGAGAAAGGATTACGAAGATAGACGTCGCCGCCAAGCCCAAGGAGTGCAAAAAGCCAAACAAGAAGGAAAATACAAAGGTCGCCCGATCAATAAAATATTACACCAAAAAATTGAATGCTTGTTGATGGAGGGGTAAAGTTATAGTCAGATAGAAAACCTGATAGGTTGTTCAAGGCATACGATCTCGAAAGTATCAAAATCCATGAAAGCAGCAAAATAAATTACTTATAATAAACCACTTCTCCCTTAAAATCCTGATATCACAGAGGTTCGAGCAAACTTTAGACTTTTGGATGAAATGGGCGAGAAACCCCTTTATGGTCTCCTCAGCAAATAGCAAAGCGTTTAAAGACATTTCCTGATTTGGATCAAACAATGAATGTAAGCCATACAACGATTTATTCAACGATACGAGCATTACCAAAGGGTGAGTTGAAAAAAGACTTATTATCCTGTCTACGTCATGAAAATAAAAAGCGAAAAGCTAACGGTGAACCTAAAAAAGATTCTATATTACAGGATATTAAAACTATTCATGAGCGCCCAGCCGAAGTTCAAGAAAGAAAAATACCGGGTCATTGGGAAGCTGATTTAATTAAAGGTAAAGACAATAAAAGTTCGATAGCAACACTTATTGAACGAAATACACGGCTCTGTATCTTGGCAACATTACCTGATGCAAAGGCAGAATCAGTGCGCAAGGCTTTAACTGAAGCTCTGAAATATTTACCTGCAGAACTGCGTAAAACGTTGACCTATGACCGTGGACGTGAGATGTCAGAACATAAAATACTCGAAGAAGATTTAGGCATAGATGTATATTTCTGTGACCCACATTCACCCTGGCAAAAAGGCACATGCGAAAATATGAATGGTTTAATTAGGCAATATTTACCTAAAGGGATTGATTTAAATCAGGCAGATCAGCATTATTTAAATCAAGTTGCCATGTCACTGAATACTCGTCCTAGAAAGGCGTTAGATTGGCTTACACCATTAGAGAAATTTGCTCAGCTTGTTGATTATCATATGGCTTTTGAAACTGTCGCACCTCATGTTTGAATTCGCCCCATATTTTTGCTACAGTGAACCAAATTAAGATCATCTATTTACTAGGCCTCGCATTTGCGGGGTTTTTAATGCTGAATAAAAGGAAAACTTGATGGAATTGCCCAATATTATGCACCCGGTCGCGAAGCTGAGCACCGCATTAGCCGCTGCATTGATGCTGAGCGGGTGCATGCCCGGTGAAATCCGCCCGACGATTGGCCAGCAAATGGAAACTGGCGACCAACGGTTTGGCGATCTGGTTTTCCGCCAGCTCGCACCGAATGTCTGGCAGCACACTTCCTATCTCGACATGCCGGGTTTCGGGGCAGTCGCTTCCAACGGTTTGATCGTCAGGGATGGCGGCCGCGTGCTGGTGGTCGATACCGCCTGGACCGATGACCAGACCGCCCAGATCCTCAACTGGATCAAGCAGGAGATCAACCTGCCGGTCGCGCTGGCGGTGGTGACTCACGCGCATCAGGACAAGATGGGCGGTATGGACGCGCTGCATGCGGCGGGGATTGCGACTTATGCCAATGCGTTGTCGAACCAGCTTGCCCCGCAAGAGGGGATGGTTGCGGCGCAACACAGCCTGACTTTCGCCGCCAATGGCTGGGTCGAACCAGCAACCGCGCCCAACTTTGGCCCGCTCAAGGTATTTTACCCCGGCCCCGGCCACACCAGTGACAATATCACCGTTGGGATCGACGGCACCGACATCGCTTTTGGTGGCTGCCTGATCAAGGACAGCAAGGCCAAGTCGCTCGGCAATCTCGGTGATGCCGACACTGAGCACTACGCCGCGTCAGCGCGCGCGTTTGGTGCGGCGTTCCCCAAGGCCAGCATGATCGTGATGAGCCATTCCGCCCCCGATAGCCGCGCCGCAATCACTCATACGGCCCGCATGGCCGACAAGCTGCGCTGAGCCATGGCTGACCACGTCACCCCCAATCTGCCATCGCGCGATTTCGATGTGACAGAGGCGTTTTATGCGAAGCTGGGCTTTGCGACGAGTTGGAAGGATCGCGGCTGGATGATCCTGCAGCGCGGCGGTTTGCAGCTCGAATTCTTCCCCTATCCTGACCTCGACCCAGCTACGAGCTCGTTCGGCTGTTGCCTGCGGTTGGATGATCTCGATGCCATGGTGGCATTGGTGAACGCGGCGGGAGCCGAGGAAAAAAGCACCGGCTGGCCGCGCTTCAAAGCTCCGCAACTGGAGGCGAGCGGCCTGAGGATCGGCTACCTGATCGATCCCGACTGCACGCTGGTGCGGCTGATCCAGAACCCCGACTGACCGCATGCCCGCGAAAATCAAGATTTGCGGGATCAGCACACCCGAGGCGCTCGATGCGACCATCGCGGCGCGGGCGGACTATGCCGGGTTGGTGTTCTATCCAGCGTCGCCCCGTGCGGTTACGTCGAATGTCGCGGGCGCTTTGACATCGCGCGCAGCTGGCCAGATCGCCATGGTCGGTTTGTTCGTCGATGCGGATGATGCTGTCATCGCCGACGCACTGGTGGCAGCCAAGCTGAACGCGCTGCAGCTGCACGGTTCGGAATCGCCCGAACGCGTGGCCCAGTTGCGCGCGCGGTTTGGCAAGCCGGTGTGGAAGGCGCTGCCCGTCGCCAGCGCCAGCGATGTCGCACGCGCCGCAGCCTATGCCGGGGCGGCGGACTTGATCTTGTTCGACGCCAAGACCCCCAAAGGCGCGCTGCCCGGCGGCATGGGGTTGGCGTTCGACTGGTCGCTGCTGGCCGGATATCGCGGTGCCTTGCCGTGGGGGCTGGCAGGCGGGCTAAATCCGACGAATGTTGCCGAGGCGATTGCGCGCACCGGAGCGCCGCTGGTCGATACCTCCAGCGGCGTCGAAAGCGCGCCGGGCGTCAAGGATACCGACAAGATTACCAATTTCGCCTTTGCGGTGCGCTTGGCCTAAATCGCGTCGATCAATAGGCGTCGTTCAGCGCAAAGATCGGCTTGCGGGTGCGCCACTGCCCTCGGGTGAAGTCGGGAAAATCTAACGTGCGATTGCCCTCAGCAATCGATTGTTCCGACAGAGGCGTGATCGCGCTCCAGGCCAGCGCGTCGTAAATGTCGATTGGCATCGGGGCCTTGGCCTTCAGCGCCTCGACAAAAGCGTGGATCACGAACCAGTCCATCCCGCCATGCCCGGCCCCTGCCGCCAGATCGGCGTAGCGTTTCCATAGCGGGTGATCGTATTTCGCAAACCAGCCCTCGGCAGGCTCCCAGCGGTGCGGCTGTGGGCTCTTGCCCTCCAGATAGATCGACTTGTTGACGTCCATCCACAGCCCCTCGGTGCCTTGCACCCGAAAGCCGAGAGAATAGGGGCGCGGCAGCGAGGTGTCGTGGCACAGCATGATCGTTTCACCATTAGTGCAGCCGATCATGGTGTTGACCACATCACCCAGTGCGAATTTCACCTCGGCGTTGGGATGATCGGCAGAGCCGTTCTTGACGACATAATCATGCAGCCCGCGCGCCTTACAGCCGAAGCCGCCAGCGCCCGCTTCGCCCGGCAACGCGACCTTCAGGGTGCGGGTCTGCGGCGGGTAGCACACGCCGGCATCGGCGCAGCCCTGGTACTTCACGGTCAGGGTGGTCGCGCTCGCGCCGGCCGCGGGCGTGCCGGTGAGGGTGCCGAGCAATTCCTTGCGGTAGGTTTCGACGTCGCCGAAGAATTCGTCGCGGTAGGCCTTGCCCTTCGGCAGCGCCATGGTCGCGCCGGTGAAGGCGGCATCGGCCTTGACCGAGGTGCGGTGCCGGTACAGGTAATAGCCGTCGGCGATCCGCCAGCGCACCTCGATGCGGTCCGGCGCGGTGGCCTGCGCGGACAGGACGAAGACCTCGTCGACCGGCGGCAGTTCGAAGTCCTGGGCGACGGCCGAGGTCGCGGGCAGCGCAAGCAGCAGGGCGAGCCCGGCCAGCCAGCGGCGCAGGCGGATCGTGGATGCGGTCATTGGCTCAGTTTACCGGTCGGCTCTCGGCGGCCAGCCATTGCAGGTATTCGGGCAGGCCGGACGCGGCTTCGACCGCGAGCAGCTCCGGGAGTTCGTAGGGATGCAGTTGGCGCAGGCGTTCCTGCAGGGCGGGGTAGGCCTCGGCACTGGTCTTGACCAGCAGCAGGACCTCGGCCGCGGCCTCGACCTTGCGTTGCCAGCGATAGACCGAACGCAGGCCGGGCAGGAGGTTGACGCAGGCGGCCAGGCGCTCGGCCACCAGCGCGGTGGCGATGCGCTCGGCGCTGTCGGCGTCGGGACAGGTGCAGAAGCAGATCAGGGCGCTCACCGGCATAGGGTAGCGGCTGCCCCGATCCGGCGGGCCTGGCGGACATCCGCGTGCGGCCCTTGAAAGTCGGCGGGCCCGCCCCATCTCGGTGGCATGCCGGGTTCGCCCGGTTCTGTTGTCCGCGGTTTGGCACTCGCTTCGCGCGACTGCTAAAATCGCCGGGTTTTTCCACGTCAATCAACCATTTACCGAGGTTGCCATGTCCAATATCAAGCCGCTGCACGACCGCGTGGTCATCAAGCGCATGGAAGAAGAGAAGCTGTCCGCCGGCGGGATCGTGATCCCGGATTCGGCCACCGAGAAGCCGATCAAGGGCGAAGTCGTCGCCGTCGGCACCGGCAAGGTGCTGGACAACGGCCAGGTCCGCGCGCCGCAGGTCAAGGTCGGCGACAAGGTGCTGTTCGGCAAGTACAGCGGCACCGAAGTGAAGCTGGACGGCGTCGAGCTGCTGGTGGTGAAGGAAGACGACCTGTTCGCGATCCTCGGCTGATCGCGCGTCGCTCCCACACATTTCTCATCCGAATAATTTTTCGAGGTAATTCGCAATGGCTGCCAAGGACATTCGTTTCGGCGAAGACGCGCGCTCCAAGATGGTGCGCGGCGTCAACGTGCTCGCCAACGCCGTGAAGGCGACCCTCGGCCCGAAGGGCCGCAACGTCGTGCTGCAGAAGAGCTACGGCGCGCCGACCATCACCAAGGACGGCGTCTCCGTCGCCAAGGAAATCGAACTGGCTGACGCGTTCGAGAACATGGGCGCGCAGATGGTGAAGGAAGTCGCTTCCAAGACCTCCGACAACGCCGGCGACGGCACCACCACCGCCACCGTGCTGGCGCAGGCGTTCATCCGCGAGGGCATGAAGGCGGTCGCCGCCGGCATGAACCCGATGGACCTGAAGCGCGGCATCGACCAGGCGGTGAAGGCCGCGGTCGGCGAACTGAAGTCGCTGTCCAAGCCGTCGTCGACCAGCAAGGAAATCGCCCAGGTCGGCGCGATCTCCGCGAACTCGGATGCCAACATCGGCGACCTGATCGCGCAGGCGATGGACAAGGTCGGCAAGGAAGGCGTGATCACGGTCGAGGAAGGCAGCGGCCTGGACAACGAACTCGACGTGGTCGAGGGCATGCAGTTCGACCGCGGCTACCTGAGCCCGTACTTCGTCAACAACCAGCAGTCGATGTCGGCCGACCTGGATGATCCCTTCATCCTGCTGTACGACAAGAAGATCTCCAACGTGCGCGACCTGCTGCCCGTCCTCGAGGGCGTGGCCAAGGCCGGCAAGCCGCTGCTGATCGTGGCGGAGGAAGTCGAAGGCGAAGCGCTGGCGACCCTGGTGGTCAACACCATCCGCGGCATCGTCAAGGTCTGCGCGGTGAAGGCCCCGGGCTTCGGCGACCGTCGCAAGGCGATGCTGGAAGACATGGCGATCCTGACCGGCGGCGTGGTGATTTCCGAGGAAGTCGGCCTGTCGCTGGAGAAGGCCACCATCAAGGACCTCGGCCGCGCCAAGAAGATCCAGGTGTCGAAGGAAAACACCACCATCATCGATGGCGCCGGCGAAGGCGCGGGCATCGAGGCGCGCATCAAGCAGATCAAGGCGCAGATCGAGGAGACCTCCTCCGACTACGACCGCGAGAAGCTGCAGGAGCGCGTGGCCAAGCTGGCCGGCGGCGTTGCGGTGATCAAGGTCGGTGCCGCCACCGAAGTCGAGATGAAGGAAAAGAAGGCGCGCGTCGAAGACGCCCTGCACGCGACCCGTGCGGCCGTCGAGGAAGGCATCGTCCCGGGCGGCGGCGTCGCCCTGATCCGTGCCAAGGCGGCGATCGCCGGCATCAAGGGCGTGAACGAAGACCAGAACCACGGCATCCAGATCGCCCTGCGCGCGATGGAAGCCCCGCTGCGCGAGATCGTGACCAATGCCGGCGATGAGCCGTCGGTCATCCTCAACCGCGTGGTCGAAGGTTCGGGTGCGTTCGGCTACAACGCCGCCAACGGCGAGTTCGGCGACATGATCGAGTTCGGCATCCTGGACCCGACCAAGGTCACCCGCACCGCGCTGCAGAACGCCGCGTCGATCGCGGGCCTGATGATCACCACCGAAGCGATGGTGGCCGAGGCCCCGAAGAAGGACGAGCCGGCGATGCCGGCCGGCGGCGGCATGGGCGGCATGGGCGGCATGGATTTCTAAGCCCCGCGATCCATCAAGCAAGACCACAAAGCCCGGCCTCGTGCCGGGCTTTGTGCGTTCTGGCGTCCGAGGCGGGAGACTTCCTACCCGCCCCGCGGCAATGTCTGACGCGAAGATCAGAAAACGCCGATATGAACGCGTGCTCGCGGGCGCAACCCTGAGCAGCCGTCCCTGCAACGGAGCGCTGCGTGCCGCGCCTGACCGCACCCCGGCGGCAGGCCGAGGTGTGCGCGCCACTGCCGGCCGCCCACGCCGCTGCGCGTTACGCGCGCCACCTGCCCGAGCGCACGCTGCTGTACGCGCTAGTGCAGGCGCACTACCCGGACTTCATCGCGCGTCTTGAGGCCGAAGACCGCCCGCTGCCCGAGTATGTGCGCGAGGAGTTCGAGACCTACCTGCGCTGCGGCGTGCTCGAGCACGGCTTCCTGCGCGTGGTCTGCGAGCACTGTCGTGCCGAGAGGCTGGTGGCGTATTCCTGCAAGAAGCGCGGGCTGTGCCCGAGCTGCGGCGCACGGCGCATGGCCGAGTCGGCGCGGCATCTGGTGGACGAGGTGTTCGGCCCGCGGCCGGTGCGGCAATGGGTGCTGAGTTTCCCGTACCCGTTGCGCTTCCTGTTCGCCAGCAAGCCTGAGGCGATCGGCCCGGTGCTGGGCATCGTGCATCGTGTGATCGCCGGTTGGCTTGCCGATCAGGCCGGCGTGCCGCGGGATACGGCGCAATGCGGCGTGGTGACCCTGATCCAGCGCTTCGGCAGCGCGCTGAATCTCAACATCCACTTCCACATGCTGTGGCTCGACGGCGTGTACGAGGACACCACCGAGCGTCCGCAGCGCAAGCCGCGCCTGCACCGCACCCGTGCGCCCACATCGGCGCAACTGACGGAACTGGCCAACACCATCGCGCATCGCGTGTGCCGGCACCTGTCGCGCCGCGGCTGGCTCGAAGGCGAAGACGAATCCGTGTTCCTGTCCGACAGCGCGGGTAGCGACGACGGCATGGATGGGCTGCGGATGAGTTCGATGACCTACCGCATCGCCACCGGTCGCGACGCTGGCCGCAAGGTCGTCACGCTGCAAACGCTGCCTGGCGACGCCGGTCCGCTGGAGGGCGACGCCGGCAAGGTCGGCGGCTTCTCGCTGCATGCCGGCGTGGCCGCGGAAGCACACGAAAGCCACAAGCTCGAAAAGCTGTGCCGCTACATCACGCGCCCGGCGATCAGCGAGCAGCGGCTATCGATCTCGCCACAGGGCAGGGTGCGTTACCAGCTCAAGACGCCGTGGCGCAATGGCACCACGCATGTCGAATGGGATGCGGTGGACTTCATCGCCAAGCTGGCGGCACTGGTCCCGCCGCCACGCGCGCATCTCACCCGCTTCCACGGCGTATTCGCCCCGAATGCAAACCTGCGCGCGCAGCTGACGCCCTCGGGGCGCGGCAGGCGGCCTGCGGGCGATGCGGCGCCAGTGGACGTCAGCGCCCACGACGAGCCGCGCAGCCCCGAGCAGAAGCGCCGTGCGATGAGCTGGGCGCAACGGCTCAAGCGGGTCTTTTCCATCGACATCACCACCTGCGCCCACTGCGGCGGCGCGGTGCGGATCGTCGCCAGCATCGAAGACCCCAAGGCCATTCGCGCCATCCTCGCCCACTTCGAGAAACACGGCGCGCTGGAGCAAGCGCACTACCGGCCCGCAGCGCGCGCCCCGCCGCCCGCCGCGTGATGAGGCGCCGGCCACACAGCCGGCAGCCAAGCCAGAGTCCGATCCGATGCGGCCACGACCCCGCAGGGCTGCGCTCGGCCCTGTGCCGGGATTCGGTGAGAAATGGCTACGCACTGAGCCGCTGCGTGGCCCCGCGATGTCGAAAACCCACGCATGAACCCCCGATCTGTGCCCGATCTGTGCCCAAAGCGGCGCTTGCGCGGCCGCTTCCTACCCGCCAGACTCGCCAAAAAGGGCGGTTGAACTTCCTATACCCATATCCCACTTTAGGTTTGGCAGCACCTTTTCAATCAGGTGGTTGTTTACACCAATCCAGCTATTGGCCAATTGAATATTGGTTTCGTCTACTTTTTTTGATTTTTTAAACAGCTTGGTAAAACCGAGTGCCAAAACAGGGGGACCATGTAAAAACGTGCTTCCTGTAATGACTGAACCAACTGTGAGTCCTTTACTGACTTTTTGCAATAAGGATGCTTTTTTATGAGCAGTAGACATAAATCTAACCTTGAGTGTAGAGATTTAAAAAAATGTTCCAACTATAAACAACGGAAATTGAAATACAATTGTATATTTGAAGATGTTGACATTTTTTATGGATTTACCCATTTTCTGCAATTTTAATCCACTTTATCATAAGTGAAGCATTGGTATTTGGTGTATAAAGTTCTTAAAAACTTTTATTGAAACATATATCTCATGTTTTTAGAAATCCGATAAATTGAAAACAATGGAGGGCAGAGTAAAACTTGAAGTGCGACATAAACCACCTAATTAATTTAAAGGGTTTATGGAGTATATAAAATTGTCATACCATCATCTTAACTTTGAAGATCGTACTGCATTAATGCTTGAGTCAAGAAAAGAAGGCTTTTCAGCCAGAAAATTTGCTGAACTCATTAAAAGACATCCTAGTACGATCTATCGTGAGCTTAAAAGAAATAGCATCAATGACGTTTATCAAGCTCGATATGCTTCTGATAACACCTTCGCTAGACGTAGACGTGGTCACAGAAAACTCAAAATCGATTCAATCCTCTGGAAATTTATTGTTGAAGCGATCCGTTGTTTATGGGGTTACGCGCCCATTTCATCGAAAAGTCCAAAGTTTGCTCTTAGCCCTGTAATATCAAGGGCTACAGGCGATATCTTATACGGTAGCATTAACACTCGATGCTATTACATTGAAAAATTAAAATTTAGAAACCCTGCCGTCTAAGGATATATTAGTAAAACTTATTGCCGATATGAAAATTACGGTAAGGGCGTTATTACGAAAAAATGTTGAGCCGTATGAGCAATTAATTGATTTTATGTTGCAGTACCCAATACTGATTAATAGACCGATTGTTGTTACACCAGTAGGAACTAAGCTTTACCGACCTTCAGAAGTCGTTTTGGATATATTACCTCATTCGCAACAACGTGAATTTATCAAAGAAGATGGCGAGGTTATTGTTGATAAACAAGGCATCAGAGTAAAGTAAATCTCTGACGATATTTATCATGATGAGCGTACCGATGTATGGCATCAGTACGCTCATGTTAATCCGGTACTTGCTTAAGGTCGTTGATATTGGTATTTTAAAAAAAACATACTATTCATAGGAACAGCTGATCATATTATGCGCCTTACGCCACCCTGAGATACCTCCTTCCTTTTAGGTTGATACTAAATCAGCCAATTCCCACATCCCTTCTTTGGGATAATTTCGTTTATTTAAAATATAATCTCCCATCTTGGGATTGATAGATTACAAGGTAGTCTAATATGCTTTTGTCCTCCACTCGTCAGGACTGGCTGGGTAATATCCGTGGGGATGTCCTAGCCGGTATTGTTGTTGCTTTAGCGTTAATTCCTGAAGCTATCGCTTTTTCAATTATTGCCGGCGTCGACCCCAAAGTGGGGTTATACGCCGCATTTTCTATTGCGGTAATTATCGCTTTTATCGGGGGGCGCCCCGGCATGATTTCCTCCGCAACGGGTGCAATGGCACTTTTAATGGTCGTTCTGGTGAAAGAACATGGCCTTCAGTACCTATTAGCTGCGACGGTATTAACTGGGATATTTCAAGTTATCGCAGGATATTTAAAGCTCGGTAATTTAATGCGGTTTGTTTCACGCTCTGTCGTAACGGGGTTTGTTAATGCGTTAGCTATCTTGATTTTTTTAGCCCAACTTCCAGAGTTAACCCATGTAAGTTGGTATGTTTATGCGATGACCGCGGCAGGCTTAGGGATTATCTATCTGTTTCCATTAATCAATAAGACCATTCCTTCACCATTAGTGTGTATCGTTGTATTAACGGTAATTTCAATTAGTCTGGGTCTTGATATCCGCACAGTCGGTGATATGGGCGTTTTGCCTGACAGTTTACCCATCTTCCTTGTGCCTGATATTCCCTTGAATATCGAAACGCTACTGGTCATATTACCCTACTCACTAGCGCTTGCCGTTGTTGGCTTATTGGAATCGATGATGACCGCAACTATTGTGGATGATTTGACCGATACAACCAGTGATAAAAATCGAGAATGCAAAGGGCAAGGTATTGCGAATATTGCCACTGCCTTTATTGGCGGGATGGCAGGATGTGCGATGATTGGTCAATCCATCATCAATATTAAATCGGGTGGCCGAGGCCGATTATCTACGTTGGTTGCCGGTATTGTTTTATTGTTAATGGTGGTTTTTCTTAATGATTGGGTATCAAAAATTCCAATGGCGGCGTTAGTTGCTGTGATGATTATGGTGTCAATTGGAACCTTTTCTTGGCGCTCCCTTGCTGATATACGAGTTCATCCGCTATCAACCAGTGTCGTTATGATAGCCACCGTCATTGTTGTCGTTTGGACCCATAATATGGCTTACGGGGTACTTGTCGGAGTGCTCATCACAGCGCTTAATTTTGCTAATAAAGTCGCGCGATACATGACAGTTACATCAAGCAGGGATAAAAAAGCACGCCATTATGAGGTTCGAGGACAAATTTTCTTTGCTACATCGGAACGCTTTGTTAATGCTTTTGATTTTAAAGAAGACATTGATAAAGCGATTATCGATATGGATCATGCTCATTTTTGGGATATCACCTCCGTCAGTGCGTTAGATAAAGTGGTGATTAAGTTTAGACGTGAAGGCATTGATGTTGAAATTAAAGGGATGAATGAAGCCACTGCAACATTGGTTGATAAATTTGGTATTCATGACGACCCGAAAAAAATTGAAAAATTCATGGGAGGTCATTAATTATGGCAGCAGATATCATTCAAAAAAATTGCGTAATTGGGTGTATTGACCGTTCGTCTTCGGCAATTGCCGTTTGTCAGGCCAGTGTCTGGATAGCCCAAACACTCGACCTACCACTGACACTGTTACACATGAATGAAAAAATCTCGACATCAGCACACCATGATTTAAGTGGGATCATAGGATTTGATACCCGAGAAACTTTATTGAATGAACTCGTGGATATTGAGGAAAAGCGAGCGCGTTTAACCCGTGAGGAAGGCCGACAATTATTGATGAGAGCAAAAAAAATCACTCAAGATTTAGGTCTTCATGATGTTAATACACTTCAGCGACAAGGAACGTTAGCCGAAGTACTAAATCAAGAAGATACGCATATTGTTGTACTCGGTCGTCGAGGCGAGCAATCTGAGTTAACGGGTCATATTGGCCGTCAACTCGAAGGCATTATTCGACTTCAAAAAAACTCAGTGCTTATCTGTAAGCGAAACTTTACCCCACCGAAAAAGATGATGATTGCATTTGATGGCAGTGAGGAAGGTGAACGAATCATTCATCGGTTAACACAAGTGAAATTATTAGCCGATAGTGATTGCTATCTGGTGATGTACGGTAACCAAGACTGTCAGCTCAAAAAAGCACAAAACCAACTTCATCAAGCCGGTATTCAGGTGAAAGCCAATTTACTTGAGGGTGACAATAGCATCGTTGATGAGTTGTGTAACTTTGCAGTACAACACCATATTGATTTGATCATCATGGGGGCTTTTGGTCATTCGCGATTGAGGCAATTTTTTACCGGAAGTCATACGACAGAGATGATACATAAAACGCCCGTGTCATTACTCATCATTCGTTAGTTTTTTCGTCTATAGTCATTATTACCAAGAGAGGTGACTCGCTTTCGTCACCTCTCTATCATAATAAGTGGCTACGATTTATCGACAATATGAATAAAATGAATGTGTTTTTCATATTGATCGAGGATATCATGAATAATCTGCGCTTCACTCCATCCCATAATATCGTAGTCTTGCCCACCTTCCTTTAAATAAACTTCAGCGCGGTAGTATTTCTGAGACTCATTATTTTCATCATCATCCATACCCACTAATGCAAAAGAAGGCGTCAGATAGTCCCGTAATCGTATTTCATAGAGAAAATTGAAGTTCTCACCAAATTGTACTTCAAGAGTCACCCTATCGTCTTTCTCATTATGGATAGCGGCCTCGGTCCCCTGCTTTTCCAACTCAGTGACAACAGATTGCATAGCAGGCTCAATCACTTCAGTCATGAAACGTTTAACCTGATTACGTTTAGGAAAGAAAGCTATTTTACGTAATCGACGCTCCCATGATAACCCCCCACGTCCGGTATTCGGTGCTAAGGTAGCGAGCTGTTGACTGTCTTTTTTATACACATCAATCCGTAAAGCTTTTAGCAATCCGACAATAGCAATCAATAAAATAATCGCAAAGGGGAGTGCGGTCGCTATCGTCATGGTTTGCAATGCCGTTAATCCGCCGGCCAGTAAAAGTGTGATTGCAACGGCCCCCATCAAAAAAGCCCAAAAGATACGTTGCCAAACAGGTGTATGTATTTCCCCCCCAGAGGCCAATGTATCGACAACCATCGCCCCAGAATCCGCAGATGTCACAAAAAAAACAATGACCATCAACATAGCGACAAAAGAAAGAACAGATGAAAACGGAAAGTAATTTAAAAATTCAAATAAGGCGAGAGCAACATCTTTTTGAACGACTTGCGCCAACATTTCTGCCCCATTATCACGGATCAAATGGATGGCACTATTTCCAAAAAAAGTCATCCAAAGCAGTGTAAACCCAGCAGGAACAAACAAAACACCTGTAACAAACTCACGAATAGTACGGCCTCGAGAGATCCTCGCAATAAACATGCCCACAAAAGGGGACCATGAAAGCCACCATCCCCAATACAATAATGTCCATCCCCCTAACCATTCACTCGATTGCGGCTCATAGGCATAAAGATTGAAGGTTTTATTGATGATATCTGAAAGATAAGCCCCGGTATTTTGGACAAAAGATTTAAGTAACAGTACTGTCGGGCCTAAAATCCCAATTAATAATAATAATAAACCCGCTAAACTGAGGTTGAGTTCAGAGAGAATTCGTATGCCTTTATCTAAACCACTGACGACTGATAACGTCGCTAATCCCGTGATCACCACGATCAAAATTACTTGCATCGTTGGACTGACAGGAAAACCAAATAAATGTGCTAATCCTGCGTTGACTTGCAAAACACCAAATCCAAGCGAAGTTGCAACGCCAAAAACGGTGCCAACAACAGCAAAAATATCAACGGCATGTCCCATTGGGCCATAGATACGTTCACCAATGATGGGATAGAGAGCTGAACGCAATGTAAGCGGTAAGCCATGTCGATAACTAAAAAAAGCGAGAATTAAGGCGACAATGGCATAAATCGCCCAAGCATGTAAGCCCCAATGGAAAAATGTAATTTCCATTGCTTCTCTTGCAGCTTGAACCGTTTGTGGGTCTCCAACGGGGGGAGCAAGATAGTGCATCACGGGTTCTGCGACCCCGAAAAACATCAGTCCAATGCCCATTCCAGCAGAAAACAACATAGCGAACCAGGAAAGATAACTAAATTGCGGTTGAGCATGATCTGGACCGAGTTTGATTTGGCCAAATCGAGAGAGCCCTAAATAGGCGACGGTCAATAAAATTAATGCGACGGCCAGAATATAAAACCAACTGGCATTCTCAAAAAGTTGAGCTTGTAGGGTTTTTAACAAAATTTCAGAACGTTGAGGAAAAATAGCGGCTACTGCAACGACACATAAAATAATAAAAGCGGAAACAAAGAAAACGGGCGGATTTATCTTCCCCCACGTTTGAGACTTTTGTGGTGATGATGACATTCAATCTCCCTTTTAATGCGTGCTCATGATTGTCATGAAGCTCGGTTTATGGTGATAAATATAAGTTATTGAATTAAAAAGTATCCAATCACTTGTTTATACTTAAATATCTCTCTCATGTCATTCCAAGCGGTATGACTATAAACTTGCTCAACGAATAGAGGGACATTTATTGTACTATTTTCATCAATTTTGATACTTTCGAAATAGTATGCCGCGAACAACCTATCAGGTTTTCTATTTGGCTATAGCTTTTTTTCTCCATTAGAAGGCCTTCAATTTTTTGGTGTAATATCTTATTGACCGGACGGCCTTTATACTTCCCTTCTTGTTTGGCTTTTTGCACTCCTTGCGCTTGACGACGCCGTCTATCTTCGTAATCCTTTCTTGCAACCGCTGCCAGCATGTCTAACATCATACTGTTAAGGGCTGCAAGCATTCGTTCTGTAAATTCATCGGTGCGACTCATAAACTGGTAACTGGTTGGCAGATCTAAAGAAACGACCTTTAACCCTTTATGTCCAATGAGATATTTTAATTTTTCCCAGTCATCGGTATTCAAGCGGCTAATTCTATCCACTTGTTCAACTAAAATAATATCTCCGGGCATGGCCACATTGAGTAAGCGAAAGAGTTCAGGTCGGTGAAGCTGAGCGCCTGACTCATTTTCTTCAAACCAGCAGGCAATTTGTAGCCCCATTCCTTCAGCAAATTTCAACAGTTCATTTTTTGCTCTTGACGCATCTTGATCATACGTAGAAGCACGTAGATATCCATAAATTCTTATATTTGTCTTCATCGGTGCACTATACATTGGTGTTGTTATGTCGGTGCATTATACATCTGTTTTTCATACTAACTACACTAGATTTCACTTAGTGTAGTTAAGGTAGACTTAAATTGCACCTTTATGTCGATTGAGCACATCACCCCATTATATGATGTCATCTATTTTTACTGGATAAAACATGACTACAATGAAAGAAATTAAATCAGGCCGTATTCAAATTTTGACTGAACAGGAAATTCATGAGCTCTATTCACGTCCAATATTTAATCAAATTGAGCGTGAAGAATACTTTTCATTAGATCCGAGTATGAAAAAAATCCTCACTAAAATGAGCAAAATTGAAACGAAAATATATTTAATTCTTCTGATCGGTTATTTCCGTGCTAAGCCTGTTATTGCTCAATTTAAGCTACGAGAGGTTAAACACGATGTTGACTACATTTATGCGACTCATTTTCCAAATAAAAAACCGAAATATCCCTTTATTGCTAAAAGTACTCGTGCAACATTGATCGCGAAAATGTATGAAATACTCGGTTTTTCGCGGCTATTAAAGCGAGATAAACAAGCTTTGATAGAGCGCTTAAATGATGTTGCAACAATCTGCACATATCCCAAATATATTTTTGATGAATGCCTCGCTTTTTTAGGTCAAAACAGAATAGGACTGGTTGGCTATTCCACTTTACAAAATATAATTACCACGGTTTTAGCTAATGAGAGGCAACGCACCGAGGTAATCCTTTCAAATAGCATGCCTCCAATAATACATAAAAAATTAAAGAAGATACTGCATACAAAAGGGGTATTAAATAGTCTATCTGGCCAACAAGGCGCAGCTAAAGACTTTACACCGACAGAGCTCGCAAGTGAAATTGAAACGCATAATACCATAAAAAGTGTTTATCCCGATGTAAAACGTCTCGTTGGTGAATTAGGTTTATCGTTAGGTAACTTAAGCTATTATGCATCGATTATTCGGCATCAATCGATTTATAAAATTCGCCGATTCCCCGAATGGCAAGGGATGTTATATTTGGTTTGTTATTTATTTTTTCGTTACCAAGAAACCAATGATAAATTGGTAACAGCTTTTTTGTATGTGACTCGGAAACAGAGGGAAGCGGCGAGTACTTCCGCTAAACTACGTATAGCGGAAGAGTTGGAAATTATTCGAGAAAAGTTAACGTATGCGGGTAATGTTTTACAACTCTTTGTTGATGAAACCATCAGTGACGATACCCAATTTGGTGATATTCGTCAAAATGCATTTGCAATGATTTCTAAAGATGAAATACAACTAATAAGCAAACATCTTAATAAAAATAACTTTGATAAAACCCATTATGAGTGGCTTTACATTGATACACAATACAGAAAAATTGCGAATACAATGAGGTCGCTTTTTCTCGCTATTGATATTGAGTGTGAACCTGGGTTGGAATTGCTGTCTTCTCAATTGTTAACAGCAAAGTCAGAACTTCAAAAAGATAAGCACATTTCTACCGTTGATCAGCAATTACTGCTAAAAAATGATAAACCTTTTCTCGTGATAGATGAAAAGGTTAATACACGGAGATTTGAATACTATTTATATCAAAAAGTGGCTCGAATGATTGAAAGTAACAATATTTACATCAACGAAAGCGCCAATAATAAGCGTTTAGACGATGATTTAATTTCAGCCATCGATTGGAAAAAAAGCCCCATTATTATTCAAAAAACAGGGTTAACTCGTCTCAATACGCCGATAGAACAAACGCTTTCGGAATTAACGCAAAAATTGAATGACCAAATGAAGCAGGTTGGACGTAATATTCATGATGGAGCGAATGATTTCGTGACACTTCAGCCACGATCAAACCAGTTAACATGGAAACTGGCGAATAAACGTTGGAAAGATGATCTTGATAACCCCATATACAACCAGCTCCAACATATGGGGATCATTGAAATTATGGACTATGTTCATCAAAACACAGGCTACTTAGATGCGTTTAAAAATATCGCATCAAAAAAGAAAAACACTAAGGCTAAAGAAGGCGATTTACTTGCCTGCATATTTGGAAATGGTTCAAACTATGGTGTTCACCATATGTCATCAATATCAGATCGTGCTATCGGTGTGCTTAGAGCCGTTAATGACGGCTATATTCGACCTGAAACAACGAGTGAAGCCAATGATATGATATCTAATGCTTTAGCAAAACTGCCGATTTTCAACTATTATATGATTAACGAAAGTGCCCCATTCGGGAGTATTGATGGCCAAAAACATGGTTGCCGAATCAATACATTTAAAGCCCGATTTTCAGCCAAATACTTCCGAAAAGGGAAAGGCGTATCCGCACTTACATTAGTTTCAAATCATGTACCAATCAACACGAAAGTGATTTCAGCCAACGAATATGAAGCGCATTACGCATTTGATTTACTGTATAATAATACCTGTGATATTCAACCCAAAACATTAGCCACGGACACGCATGGGGTTAATAACGTTAACTTTGCTATCCTTGATCTCTTTGGGTATCAATTCGCCCCTCGATATGCAAAATTTAAACACGTTTTTAATGAATTGTTTGAAATTGAGCTTGATGAAGTCGTTTCTCTGAAACTTAAAAAATCGCTCAATTTATCACTCATTCAGGAGGAGTGGGAAAATATTCAATGGATAATTTGTTCATTAAGCCGTAAAACGACAACACAAAGCACGGTGATTACTAAGCTTTCTAACAGTAAGAAAAACAATCGCACCTTAGCGGCTCTTCGTGAATATGACAGATTAATTAAGTGCTTATACGTTCTCGATTATGTTGATGACAAAATGCTCAGGCAGTTTGTCCAGCAAGCACTTAATCGGGGTGAGGCTTACCATCAATTACGGCGTGCAATCGCATCAATTAATGGTAATCAATTTAGAGGCGGCGATGATTACCAGATAGAACAATGGAATGATTGCGCTCGTATCATTGCTAACTGCATTATTTATTATAATTCCGCATTATTATCCAGTTTGATTGAAAAATTTGCGCGTGAAAATAATCAAGAAGCAGTAAATATGATAGCTGAGTTATCGCCTGTCGCATGGCAGCATATACAGTTGGCCGGTAATTACACCTTTGGCCTTAAAAAAGATAATATTGTTCTGGAAAGATTACTGGAAAATTTAGATCCTCTCATTTCAGAAGAATCATTAAGCTTAGCGGCATAGTCTATCAATAATATTAAAATGCACATCGTCTGTAGCCCTTGGTATCAAAGGGCTATGAGAAAACTTTGGACTTTTCGATGAAATGGGCGCACAACCCCTTATTCGATTGCTTCTCGATAGCTATTTTCAATTACAACCCAACACATTAGACATATTCACGATTATCCGACTTGGTGCCATTACCTCAATGCCCAGTTTCAGCCTATTGGAAACTGCATCTTGCTAAGAAAACCCGAGGGGCTTGGCACAATGTAAAATATCTGGGTTGATATCTAAAACGTCCGTCTATCTCGGTCTCTCAATAAAAACATTACAGCGGGGGACTATGATTCATCATTATTATGACCGACACAGTTAACAATATCGGCGACAGACCTTATCCCAAGAAGAAATGATACATCGTTATGCCTGGGAAAGAGGTGTGGCCAATATGCTGAGAGATTAACCTTCGTCTCCTCTAGCGGCAGATTTTGCTTCGGCGGCGTTGGCAGGATCACTTTTGTCTAACGGAATGATTATCGCGCCCTTTTTTCAAGGGCGAAGGCGTCTCCTTTTTAGGGGGTTGAGTTAGCTTTGTTTTCGCAGGTCTATTGGATTTACGATGACGCTGAATAATCGGTTCGGTACTTTTCAACTCTTTTTCTATCGTCTGACGTTAAAACGTCAGTGTTTTGAGTTCCACTTCAACCTCACACCGAAATCACTCGCCCAAAGGGCGGTAGACGGCAAAAAGGGTGACAGAGGGACAATGAAGGTTAGGGCCGTCGAGACCCGCGTGAGCGGTTACGTGCTGTTTAATACCCCAATCTCCCCCTGCCCTGATTGAGCCGACTGATATTAACACCGTTATTTTGCTTGTTTGACCCTTTGAAAAACGCAGTGAGACGGGCGAGAGGCGATGCCTCGATGAACGGCTGTAGCTGCGCGTTAAGGTGGCCATCGGCCAGCTTTACGGGGGCAATGGCACGATGTTGACACAGTAATCTGAGCGACAGCCATTTATGGCTTGTAAGCGAAGGCTTTATTGGGTCTATCTCTTTAAAGTGTGCGGCTTGAAAAAGCAGAGCCGCAACTCCTTTTATTAAAAAGGACGTTTAGTTCAGAACCTAAAAACGAATTTAACGCTAAAACAGGAAATCAATTCGAAGTTAACTGCAGAGAATAAACGCGTTCGAAGTTAGTCGAGTAAGTATCAAGCAAAAATGTTCACACAGTCATCATCGAGATGAATGGCGAGATTGAAATAACGAATTTTTTGTTCGAAAAACACGCTATCCAGATTTAGAGCGAACGAAACCACCGCCAGTCAAGGCGGTAAATTTAACGGGAGGAATTAGGCGTCGGGCAAGTGTTCCAGGTAATGCAGATAAAGTGCCTGTCCTTGGATACTCGGGTATAAGGCTTTCATTTGCCGCTCAAAGGTCATGACTGCCGCAATAGGCTGTGTCACCTTCCAGGCTTCAAAACGACGCCATGCGGCATGCTCTGGACTTTCAGGCGCACGCGTACTTTGCGCTAAGGCTTTCTTTTCCTTCAGCGCTTTAGCTAAATGTTTCTTCTCTTGTTTCAGGGCTTCATCTTCCCCAATCACCAACGTTTTAAGTTTATTGAGCAAGTTGCGGAGTTTGTGTTTGTTATCGAGGGAGGCGACATTGGCACGCGCGAGGCGCAATACATGCTTTGCGTACCGCTTTTGATAGCTCTCCTTTAATCCTTGTTTTTCCATCCAACGGCTAAAACGATTTACAATCTCTCTCAGTTCCAGTTTGGAAAAACCTAAACCGTGGAAAAACTCCGGACGTATCCAAATCCGCATCGCTTTGTATTGTTTGGCCTCGATATCAAAATCGCGATCAATGATAATCAGGTTAGCTTGTTCCCAATCGCGCAAAGCATGGAGTATGGGGTCATAACTTTTACGACCACTGTCATAACGGTACAACTGACCACACAGCTCCGCCAATTTTTCCACTGAACACATCACTTCAAAGAGCGCATCACTTTCAGGGTTGTAATCCGCATAGGCAATCATGGCCATTGCTAACGCATCAAAGGTTTCGCGACGCTCTGAACGCACGGATATCCGTTGCTTTCGACTGTATCGCAGTTGATAAATATGGGGGTTTCGGTTCCAATCGTGACGCTTTAACGCCGCCGCAAAGCGGCGCACAGGCACCAATTTCGGTAATTGACCTAAAAATCTTGGCGCAAAATGTCGATGAATTTTACCAATAGAACTGGTCATCACCGTCCTTTTTATATTATCCATCCTTTTTTGCGCTTATGTAGCACATAAGGAGTTGAATTTTGTTTTGCATAATTCTATACTCCCTATCAGGAAGCTAACCTTTTCCTGACAGAATTACGTTGAGCCCTCAAAATCTTTCCTCAGTCCGCCAAGATAGAGAAGATTTTGGGGGTTTTACTTTCTAGAGATAAAACTCTCCAATAACCACCTTATAGCGTGGCAACTCCACTTTTTTACATATCTTCTTACATTGCCTTCATTGTTGAAAATATGCATTAATAATAGATTGAATAGATTGGTCTAATTCATCTTGTACCTGTTTGGGAATACGATTAAATTCGTAGCTGAACCCGCGGTCTTTTACTCGTTTCCTCGCATAGGTATTCTTATCCTCAAATTCCCAAAGAGGTTTTACCGTCGTTTCCTTTTTTTACTCTTAGATACAAGTTGCTCTGTAATATTTTTTAATGTTGTTAATATGACTTTTTTTAGTTCATCTGACGCGATTTTCTTGTTATCGATTAATCGCGCAATCTTCTCATTAACTTCATCAATAATATCCCGTTTTACGAGTTCTTTTGATTCTATAAGCTGCTCAATTGTCAGTAATAATTTGTAGTCGCCGTAGGCGAGTTCAGATTGAACAGGGAATAGTGCAATAATATCATCGGGTACTGAAGCAGCTTGAATCGCCCGAGTCACTTTTGCTGCAGACATGTTTTCAAAAAGAGCGATTTCTTTTTGTGACATACCATTTTCTCGTAATTCTAATAAACGTAACCCAATCTCTCTTAAGTTATGCTCTTTAGCCGTTTGTATATCTATCGCCAATTGTCTTGCATCATCACTGCTGATTTCAATATCAGTAACTAAGACCGAAAGTCCAACATTACACAGCAATGCTGCAGCTCTTCGTCTTGAACCATCCAAAATTTCTATTTTTCCATCTATTCGATGCCCAATCGCGGGGAAAAATTGTTGCAGACGAATTGTACGCGTAATATCAACAAGTGACTCTGGCGTTAACGCATTTTGGTCACGCCCATTCATTTGAAATCGAACAAACGTTTTATCCGCTAATTCATCAGCTGGAATATCCGTCAAATAAAAAATGGCTGACTTGCCTGATTTAAGTACAAAGCGTTGTGAATGTTTTTGGTCTGTTGTTAAATGCGTTAATGTTGATGCACTTAACGTTCTTCCGATAGTTTTTCTTTTAGTTTGCATAGTAACCTCTATCCACACGTAGAAATTCTACTCGGTCAAAAACAGCTTTAGAAAAATCTTCTGCTGCAATCTTTGCACTCTTTAACGCTTCTGAACTTCCTATATACGTTGCAGGATTGGCAGAAATAACGGTATCAAAGGACTCACCACAGCGTTCAAAACCATCAAGTCGAGGTAAAGCAACATCGAGCATATCCCCCCCAAAAATTTCTTTAGCTAAACTATGACACAGTTTATGATCCGTCTTATTCACCAATTTAGACATGAAACCGATGTTGCTGATCAAGTTAACATTAGCTCCCGTAGATTCTATCAATTCAATTAACTCTGGTAGCCGTGTTAAATATTTTAGTGTTGAATGAAAATCCACTTGAGCAGGCGGAACTGGCGTCATTAAAATATCTGCCGCAGCAATTGCATTTGATAAAAATGCATCAAGGTGAGGCCCACTATCAATAAAGATAAAATCATAATCTTTTTTAACTTTATTGATAATATTCTCTCGCAGAACAGTATAGATATTATGACCTGGTAAATGCTCTGCACACAATAATTCCCATTGAGAGGCAATAAATGCATCTTCAATAGATGCAGGGATCACATCAACGCCTTGAATCACTGAAGGTAAAACAAATTCATTTAGCAATTCTTCTCGAGTCACATTCTGTAGCATAGCTTGAGCTGCAGTAGTATCAACCACGCCGATTGATTGCATATGATCTAAAAACATAGTAGCTGATGATTGAGGGTCAAGATCTATTACTAAAATCCTAAGATCTTCAAATATGAGATGAGGATGCGTACGCAATGCATGAGCCAACGATACTGTACTGACCGTTTTTGAGACCCCCCCTTTCAAATTTCCAACAAAAAAAGTGAATGCATCAGGGTAACGATCACGGTACTTAGGGACACCACGATGATGATAAATATCGACAATATTTTGGATTGTCATCGCGTACTTTAATGCAGTTCCTGCTTGCCTTTTCTCAAATACGTATCCCGCATTTTCCATTTCATTAACAGCATAATCGACGCTAGCGCGAGTCAGCTTAGGCAATTTAGCGACGGCTGCTTTAGAGTAAACTTGGTAATAAGCGGTTTCATTCAGTTCCTCTTTTTGAGATTGAACTTGTTCAGTCAACGATTGCAATAATCTGACAGAGCGACTCGCAATTTTGTTGAACTGATTATTTGCTCTAACCATACCAGTTTATCTCCTTATGCAGCATTCTTAATTAGGATGCATAATCCTACATAAGCTTAGTATTGTAAACAATCTTTTGCTAATTATTTTTCCCCACAGCTTTAAAATAGCATAAACCCATGATATTAAAGAATATTAAATAAAATAAAAATAAGATTTCAATCTGAAATCACCAATTTAAATTCTAAATTCCAAATGAAATTAAAAGTGTGAGAATTAAATTTTATTAAATATACTAATGACACAGCCCTATCCTTAATTAGTATTTTTACTCATTTTGTACTAAAAAAAGCATTAATGAATATCATTATCAAATAGAAAAAGACGAATAAAATTGCAATTTATTCAATTTCGAAAATAATCAACGCTTTTATCTGTAAATTTCCTGCTATTTTTCAATAAATATAGGGGGAAGAAATATAATTCAGGTAGAGTAATGGGAACACTTAATCCCATTAGCGAAATGAAATATCAAAATGCAACATTGAATCTAAGGTGAAAATTTTCGTGTAAATATCAGTTGAACTTGATTTTTTATGTCCAAGATACGCTTGTATCACCTTCATAGGAACGCCATTAAAAATGAGGTGCATAGCAAAACTATGCCGAAAAGTTTTACAGGTAATGGGATTAACAACAAACGAAAACCTATTCGCTTCCGCTTGTTCAACTGCAGCACGTAACCAATTTCGAACTGTATTATCACTTTGGATTGGCCAAATCTGGCTTTGATTCTTCAGCCGCATCGTCGCAAAGTAACTTTTCATCAATTGCACATACTGGGGATCGAAGAGTGCAACAATCCGTTTAGGACGCGCCTTGACTCTAATTTCCTTCGACTTTGTCTGTATTTCTCGTTGCTTAAGTGTTCGCAACACCACAAATGGGGTTTCTTCATCGAGATAAAAATCCCCTTTGGTTAATGCCAACGCTTCATGAATACGGGCTCCCGTATTCCATAACGTATCAATCAGCGTTCGCTGATGCAGATCGGGAATAAATTGCAAAAGCTGGTTTACTTCTGGTGCCAGTAAATATTTTGGGCAATCTAATTCAGCCGCTATCGCCAAATTTCGTAATTGTCGTGCACGCTCTAAATGACCATTTTGTAAGAGAGCTTGAGATTGTCGCTGTAAAATTGATTTACCACTTTCAGGATTGACAGGAAAAAAAGTAGACATAATACATCACCTTAATAATCACCATACTAATAATTACTTTTAAATATTATCACTTGCTAAAACTAAATATAACGCGGTAACAAAAAATCGCGCACTCGCGCATGACGACCATCGGATCCTTTCACCTTTTAGGGCCGATTTTTACCTCTGCTGAATTTAGGTATTATTGCGTTTTTTCCCTTAAACCGCAATAAGTTACATAACACGGATAATATTAATCATTCAAATAAACAAGATATAGTGAAGATCTTCATCACGATCACACTAAATAAGGGAAAATAAGCGAAATGCCTCATTTGCGGAGAATGACGGTAAAGCGCAATAGCAAAAACAAGATGAATTGGTCAAAAAACAGGCTGCACAGGATTGATTTTAAGAGTTTTTTTTAATATTGGTAATATGATTTATTAAGTTAAACCTAAAGCTGCTTAAAACGCTTTTTAGGTGACTTTGGATTGATTCAATCATTTTTAGTGAAAATAGGGAAAAGATCGGTGTTCAACTAGAGTTCATCTGAACAAGAAAGCCCCATAAAGAAATAATATTCAATATTGCTTTTAAACATGGGAGACTGAAGTAAAAAGACAAAGAGCCTAAATAGCATTAGTTATATTTGCTTCTACCTATTCTGAGTAAAGACTAACTAGTTAGTTCCTTCTATAGCAAAAAATAGCTTCTCAAAAAATCACAACTACACCATCAGTTTTTTTAAAACGATGAAATGAATTAACCCCCATAGCAAAACAACTAAATCGAAAAATAGAAAATATTAATTTTCAATACATTGTAACACAAAATATCAGATATAAATTGATAAGGAGAGTAGAGCAGTGACTTTGTATAATCATTATGTTCTTCGTTTTTTGAGCTATCTTTGAAAACACATAGTACTGCCAACTATTACCTAGTCCTAAGGTATCTTTTTACATAAAAATAAAATAAGAAAAGATACTATTAATATCAGGGTGGTCAACTATCCGAGTTCAGTCAAAAATAAAAAAATAATTATAATCAATATGTTATATCGATAATTAGGTGTATAGAAAAAGAGCACATATTCATGGAAATAAGGCATAAAAATATTTTATTATCTTTTTGCATCATTATCTTCAAAGATGTGATACCAGTTGATATGCCTTTTTGGTCACAGTTTTTAGAATTGATAATAAAAATTATAACATGCTATCTATATGTATAGAGAAATTAGTATTTATAGTAGTGGTTATAGAATATTTTTAAATTATTTTATAGCTTTCCTTCTTTGTGTTATATACATATTGTAAATAAAATTCCCCATTACAATTAAACTTAACATTTTATTTTACTGATAATTATCTATGTTTTTGATGTCTAAGCGATCATATGTTGCTATAATAACTGCGTGTTCTAGTATGAAAATAAAGGTGTTTTTATGAAAAAAATTATAATAATAAATGATAACATCGTTTACTATCCCGATAATAACAAACTACAAAATGTATCACATCCAGAAAAAACCGTTATTCTTAATGGCCCTAGCGCCAGATGTCTTGATATCCTTCTTGCCAGTGATGAAGAACTCGTGACTCACAAGGAGTTATATACAAAAGCTTGGATAGGTTCCAATCAAGAGCCTTCCCCTAACACTTTGTATCAAAATATCCTTTTAGTTAGACGTGGATTAAAAGACGTTTCTGATGAAGAAGTAAATTATATTATCACTGTTCCACGAAAAGGCTTTTACTTTAATAAAAATATTTCTATTGTTATTTCGACAGAAGACCAGAAAAACATTAATTTAAAGTATGAAAAGCCAGATGTATCTGAAAAAACAAAAAATGTTAAAACCATTACAAGTAGTAAGCCGAGTAAGTGGGGAGTTATTTTATTAAATATTATTCTTTTGGCTTTGTTATTAGTATTATTAGTCTCATTTTATTTTATAAAAAAATCAGAATTTCAGAAAAACTCTAACTTTTTTGATAATTATGCATTTAACAAAAATGAAGGGAATTGTAAGATTTACCTAAATAAAAATAATGAAATAACCATGAGTGAGAGAAATAAAAATTTACTGAACTATAGTATCAATGCAGTTTCCTGTAATGAATACCCCTATAGATTTATTACTATTTCTCGTTTTTCAAGTGATTTTTATTTTTTTTCTTGTAATAAGAAGGATCCATCACTTGAAGGATTTCGTTGTACTTCAGTATATTATCAATAGGTAATCCCCATGAAAAAATGGTTAGTTATTCCTTTTTTGTTCTTAGTATTAATTATAATTCTAACGGTATACATTACGAATAAAAAACCTATATCCGTGAATTTTCTTGCACAGCAGAATATAATGTGGTTGTTGGAGATATGCACCTATTTTCATCAATGTCGATCACCCACAAAAATAATAAGGGACTGACTCTTTTAGTCGGAGATTACTTAAAGTCTAATGGAGATAACCTTCAAATCAGAATATCTAAACCGTTCACATACACCCAATCCCAAAATACCTTTCACAGTGAATCAAACAGTATTTCGCTGATCCCAAAAGAAATTTTTCAGGATATGGATTTGATCCATATGTTACCCATATTCTTAACTGAATCTCAATCTGAGATAGTCTATTCCGTTATTCCTCTACAAAACGGAGACTACATCATTCAGCAAGGTATTACCCCCGTGCTTTATTGTATGAATAATAAATAGTTTTTGATATAAAATAACGCCAAACGAGATAATCAATCCGATGGCGTTATGTTTATTGGTTAGCTCAGTATTCAGTACGTAGACAATTTTTGATGACAAATATCATGACGCGTTTTATTTACTCGATAATCAATGCATTGATACCTAATTAAAAGTCACCAATAATTCAGCTGCCGCATCGACGGGCCCCACGGGCAAATCAGATCCTCCTGAACATAATCGCCAGATGATTTGGTTAGTTAACGTGACGCTACTTTCTGCACTGGAAATACTGCCTATTTTCGCAGGTGTATTATCAAAAAGTAAGCCTGTCGTCGCAGCACATGCTCCGCTCCCGGTGACGCCATTATTAATTTCCCCCGTAATATAGCCCCCGCCTTGGTTTAAAGACAATCGAGAAGGACTACTATTATAGAGACCACTGATGGCACGAAACTGAACATTAATATTGGCATTAATTCTGTCAGAATCTTGCCCACATGTAGTCACCAATTGAACCGGTTTTACCGCCAATTCTGAATTGGCCGTTGTATTGCGACGGACTGCACCAAAATTAATGGAAGTCAGTGTACTAACCGTACATTCTAAGGTGGAGATACGCAAATCGATTGTGGCAGGTAGTATGGGGGTTTTTAAATCACCAAGGGCAGTATAAGAGTAACTACTAAAATACATCGTTGGGATCCTTGCAGTTGTTGACCGTTGAGTACCATCAGCAACCAATACCCAAGTTCCTGAAGCAGTTGCAAAACGAGGTTGGCCTGCTGAATAAAAAATTGTTCTGACTGCATTTTTGGAGATAAACACCAAGATTTATCCGATACCGGTGTGACGTTTCCATTAATTATCGAAGAAAAACCAATCGTATCAGGCAAGCCAATGGTCCCCGAAATAGTTTGGGCCCCACCAACACGAGGATAGTAAACAACATTAACATTGGCTCGGGGGATCAACCCAACGCCAGTTGGAAGGCCTGTCCCTTTCTCCGACAATGGGAGAGCCATATAGCCCCCAATATTTTTCAACATAGGGGAATTCATACAGTTCCAAATATCGTCAGTGATAGCCAGCAGTCCATTCGTTGGAAATAACCAACTAGACTGAAGTGGGGCAGGTCCTAATGACTCGTTAAACGCCATCCCCTCCCATAAAATGCCCGTCCCCTTTCCGATTGTGATCGTCTCCGCACGTAAAGTATGTGAAAAAGCCAAGGAAAGCAGTGAATAGCCCACGAGTTGTAAGCCTAAATAACCTACGTGTTTTTTAAATAATGTATTCATAAATAGTTTTCCAAGAAGGATCATTCATTGGTCCATGCCAAAGAGGATGATGCGTTATCACCCATTTTTTAATAAAAACGGGTTACGTTTTTTTAGCGTGTTGTTATGGGTGTCGTTATTGTGACACTGCACCGTGAATGCGCGGATTGCGTTATTTTCTGTCAGCACGATATGACTTAAGTCAAAGTTAGCCAAACATTGCTGACTCGCTTCTTTTCCCCATTTGGCTTTCAATACGCCTTTTTCAGGTAATCCACTGAGGTAAACCAGCCCCTCATCCCCCACAATCCCCGTATTGGTGTCTTTCTTCTCGTTCGTGTCTACGGTCACCAACGTACCAAAAGGCACTGGGGTATTATTTTGTAATAATGTCACCATGGCTTGATACCCCACTTTAGTCTCAAATTTCGCCATCACAACCGCGCCTTTGGTGGGATAAACATTCAGGCTTGATTGTGTCAAATCGACATCATCCGGTAGCGTCGAAGGATCTAAACTAATGTTGTTTGTTTGATAATTCGACAAGTAGGGAACGACGGCATAGCCTCTTTTGTCGATTTGCACATTACCATTCATGACATTCGTCCCACTCGCGCCGGGTGCACTAATCACCGCGACGGAACTCCCGAGCATCCGACTCAATGTCACCCCTTCAGGGTGTATAACAACCGCACCATTTCCTCCGAGGTTTAATGAGCGATTATCATTACTGTAGGAATAGCCCATATTGACCATGCCTTGCGTGCCTTGATAACCGGCATTTAATGTACTCATATTACTGTCTGAGCCATTAGACCACCCTTGCATCACACTGTAAGACAAACGGTCATCCAGCGCATTTCCGCTAATTCCGGCTTGTTGCCTCACTTGGCCACGATTGTTGTGCGTCATCTGGTAATTGGCATAAACCTGACTTTGCCCAATTTTAGGATTGAATAGGCTCAAGGGGATTTGGACATTCATCATGATCTGTCGGTTTTCAGGCCAGTGACCGTCCCCTTTTATCCGGTCAATACTGTATGCGACGCCATAACTGACACCGCGATAGTTGCCGTTATATCCCGCAGAAACGGTGTTCATGACCTTATTATTGCCCCAATAGTCATCTCGCGATGCAGATAAATAGAGTGAACCGTATTTTTCTAACTGTTGGCTAAGGCGGATCTGAAAACTCGATTTTTGTCTCTCTAACGCCCAGGGAACCTGATCCTCTCGTAATTGGAATCCCAAATTATTGTAATCTGAAAAGCTGTAGTAATTACGCGTCGAATAACGGTAGGCGGTCAAATCAACCGACGTTCCCGTTTCGAGCAAACTTTTAGAATAACGAATACGGTATGATGAGCCCGCCTTTCGTCCCGTATCGCCCTGTAACTTGGCACTTGAGGTGGTGATATCCGCGGACAGTGCACCAAATACGCCAAGAGAGATACCACTACCGGCCACCAACGAGAGGTAATTTTTAGCAATTAAGCTTCCCCCGTATAAGGTAATATTATGCGGTAACCCGTATATGCCGGTTGCCTGAACAAACGTCGCTTCCTGTGATCCTTCGGTTATCCCCCCATTGTAGCGCCCCGCAGTGACCTCGTATTTTAAACTCCCAGGGCGACGCATGACGGGGAGGGAAGAATAGGCCACATTTTGCGTACGCACCGTGCCATCGCTTTCATGGATAGTCACGGTCAAGTCACCGCCCCCACCGGATTGAAAGAGATCTTCAATTCGGAATGGGCCGGGCGCAACATACGTCTGATATATCACGTTACCACTTTGGCTGATGGTGACTCGGGCATTCGTTTGAGCAATACCGCTAATAACGGGTGCAAAGCCTCTTAAGCTATTGGGTAACATCTCCTCACTTGAATTCAGTTTGGCGCCACGAAATAATACGCTATCAAACACGTCATTGGCGGTATTGCTTTCTCCGACCATGATTTCAGCGCGCCAAGGGACAATATCTCGCTGCAAATACGTGTTAGTAAATTCGGTATGCTGATGCGTTTTTTCGCCATATCCACTTAAATTATGCGTGTTTCGCATGTAGCTCATCGTGCTACGCAAACGCCAAGCTAACCAGTTGGCACCGCCCGTGATTTGACCGAATAAATTGGTTTGTGTACTGCTGTCTATGCCACGTTGAGCGCTTTGCCAATTTCGACCACCATTGACATTATAATTCAGCAATACGGCTGGCACGCCGGGATCCCACATCGCGGGATCAACACTGCCTTGCGCGTTCGCTTTCATCGCAATTTGGGGCACACTTAAGTCCAGACGTAACTGAGCGAAATCAAATTTAATGTGTGAATCAGGGATTAACGCAGCAAGATCTTTTACGGGCTCCGTACGAGGTAAAGGAACGAAAGAGGGCAACGCCGGTGTGTTGACCCCCATCTCTGACAAGAAATCCGGCGTGAGTTCAGGCTGCACGTGCCCCTTGCCATCCGCCTTAAATTCTAGGGTTTGTTGCCCCATATTGACTTGGTTAACAAATAACTCAACGGTATACGTTCCTGCCGGAATTTGACCGGCCGTTTCAAAGTCACTCAAGTCTACTGCCGCAAGTTGGTCCCCATTAAGCGACAGTAACCCGGGATCAAAATAGTCCTTGGCCATAGCGGATGGATGACTGACGAATAAAGCAATAGCCGTCATGGCCATCGGTAACAACATGGCTTCTGATTGTCTGTTTTTTATTACCATAATTGGCTTATTCCTAACAATTCCAAACGTTCCATAAGGCTTCACTTCATTCTCCTCAGCGTATTCTCAAGAAAAGCTAAAGTGCGCGTTCTTGGACTGGCGTATCCCAGCCATCTTCATCGATTAATTGCCAACTGACAGACGTTGCCGTCCCCGCAGGTAAGGAATATGACTGCTTCCCTTTTGGCGGTACCATTAATCGTAACTGTGTTTTATCCAGCGCTTTTCCTCCGACTTTCAGTCGAGAAAACGTCAGCCAATAAGAGGTTGGGTTTTCAGCAATCAGTTGGTTCCCTTCTTGTCGAAAGGTTAATTTTGACGAGACATCGGTATCAACAATGGCGCGTCGGTGAAGGCCTTCCGGGCGATAAAATAACTTAATATTGCTCACCACGGTCAATACCATGTGCTGCGAATCCGGCTCACGCTCTTCAGGTGAACGTTGTGATGGAATGGCTTTCATCGATATAAAGAAAACAGATTCACGATCTTTAGGTAAAAACTCACCATTGCGTCTGATACGCAGCGTCAGTTCGCCATTCGCTTCTAAACGGGACAAAGGCGGCGTCACAACAAAAGGAATACGACTCCCGCTTTCAGCCGACATATCTGGGTTACCCGTTGCTAAATCCACCGGTAACATTCGAGACTGAAATAAGTAGGTCTCGGGTGTCGAGTTATAGGCGGTTAAAGAAACCCCATTTTTGTCTTTCTCGGTATAAACAACACGAAGCACATAGAATGAAATGCCTCCTTTTTTTGTTGGTGGCAAAATATCTATGCGTTCAGCTGCACCCGATGCCGCATACGTTATCCCCGGTGAAATGATGACCGCTACCCCTATCAACATATTCAGCAGCATGTACCCCAATGCCTTTTTACTCACGCTTTCTCCTCCCCCATGTTTTGTATACACATTTCGGATAAGCCGCCATAATCATTGATGGTTTGCCATTGGATTTGCTTTACCGTTCCCTTGTTAATGTCATATTGATGCTGGCCAAACGGCGCTAACATCGAAGAAGCCTCATTTAAATTGAATGCATTGCCATTGAGTAACAGTTTTCCAAACGTCTGAAAATACGGTGTCGGATTTTCAACATGAATCCCCTTTGGCGTTTGAATGAAACGTAATTGACACGGGGCTTGTTCAATCCCTTGAGACAATATGCGGGGGCGATAAAACATTTTTATCGTAAAATTCATGCCCACGGAGATGACCCCTTCATGTAACGAGTCCGCTTCTTTTGCCTTTGCGGCCGGGATGGCCAATACCGATAAATAGAAGAGGGATTCCCGATCTTCCGGTAAGGCATGATTGGTTTTCATCATCCTGAGAAGCTGCTGGCTGTCAGGCTGTAACGTAAATAACGGGGGCGTAATGATAAAAGGGGCTTTACTTGTATTCTCGCCGCTTTGGACCCGACTTTGGATCAACCAAGCCCGTTGACTCGTATTATTGACCGTGAGCGTTTGTGCTTTGCTCGTGGACAAATACACCACGCGAGTCTGGTCTAAGCTAATTCCCCCCTCTGAATACCCATAGGATATTGATATGATTGGCAGAAAAAAGCTCTGCGTGAGGATTATCTTCCTCAATATTGCTATCACATTATGGGGTAAAATTAGATGAATTAAGCGCATACCCCAACCTTATCGATAGGCTAAGCTAAACAGCACTCTCGCATTGAACGAGCCGCTTTGAATGTTTGAACAACCACTCGTGCCACAAGTCATTCCCGCGTAAAACTGTATCGTTTGGTCAACGGGATCGACCCCTTGTGGTGCCAATGTAATGTCGTCGTTATTCTGTATTTCCGTTGAACTGTAAGTGGGAAGAACATCACTTTTCACGAGCATAATCCCGATATTGCTGTCTTCTGATGCGGTTGATAAAAATAGCCAACGTCCATCACGCATACTTCCTTCCCCGGTAATGTTCACGACGGGGGTCAATGCACTGTCGGTGTCGCTGCACTGTGTCACACTCAGCGCAAAAGGTTGAGTATCCACGAGGGTGGCGGGGGCAAATTCATGCAGTGAGGCATGTAAATTCAGTGCGCTTTTATCCAAATTAAACGTACAGGTTCCCGAGGTGAGGAACGCGGAAAAGTTGAGGATAACCGCGTGTCCTGGGAGACTCACGCTCCCAATGAGCCAGGCACTCAGCACCAGCGTTTTAAGGTAACGTATAACTGTATGCATTAATGCCTCCTTCATCATTTATCGTTTTCCAGTGGACTTCTCCGCTAGCCCGAGGAACGGAGTACACATGGCTACCAAAAGGCGCAATCATCAACTCTTCAGGGGTATTGAGCTTAATTTTGATGTTACCTACGGATAGGCTGGCAAAACTGACATGGTAGGGCGATGAATTGATGACTTTTATCCCACCATTGGTACGCGAAAAACGTAGGTTTTTCTGGGCCTCTTTTGATGTTGAAGGGAGGTTTGTGGGCCGATAGAACAACTTAATCGTGTTCCCAACGCCAAATTGAGCCGTTGCGTGTATTCCCCCTTTCTGTTCACCGGATGTGGATTGCACACTCGCCGGAATGGCACTGGCGTGAAAATAAAAGACGGACTCTCTGTCTACTGGCAATGTATTGTTTTGTAATAGAATTCGCACCTGATTAACACTTTTGGGCTCAAGGCGGAATAATGGCGGTCTCACCGAAAACGGGGCTGATGTCGAACCATCCCGAGCAGTGCTGATGCGAACTTGCACAAGATAGGGTTGAGTGCTATGCGTATTACGTAGCCCCGCATTGATACTGTCAGCACTTTGTGGGTATATCAACCTCGTTGCATTAATACCAAACCCGCCATTTTCGGCATTCACCGAAAACACAGTGCAATAAAACATCAAAAAAAAGAGTGAGATAAAACGAGTCATGCAACCGCTCCTGAACTGCTAAAAAGCGGGCATGAAAGCCCGCAAACTATAATTTAGAAAATTAGTTGTAGTTAAAGCTGAACAGGATAGGCGCACGAACCGCACCAATATCAATGCCAGCTAAAGTGCTTGTAGAGGCCAAGCCTGCAGTTAATGATAAGGTTTTACCATTAAAGTCACCTGCAGCAGGAGGGTCGCCAGCGGTTGCTACCGTTAACTTCTCGCCACTGGTGATGTAAGTGTTAGGCGACGATGACAGGCTTAGCATAATTCCGGTATTTGTTCCTGTGTTGTTAAAGATATTAGAATTCCCCGCTAGTGTTGGACCCGTGACAATAAGATTAGCTGTATCGCCAATGCCTAAAGGTGTTTGGCAATTTTCGATACCCACGGTGAATTTACCTTTAGCTTGGCTTGCTGGAATTGGAATAGCAACACCGGTAAAATCGCTTGGTGCATAGTTGCCCACGTCTAAAGTTGTACGAGATAGGCTGACATCACAAGTCGCCGCCGTAACATTACCGGTAATTGTGATCTCAGCATTGGTAGCTGCATGTGAATTATTTGCTACCGCGATAAGTAAAAGTGCAGCAGGGGTTAATTTTAGCAACGTCTTGTGCATTGTGTTTCCTTAATTAATTCAATATTATTGTTAAGTTAGATAATTGCCTGGTAAACAGGAATATCATTATTTGGCGACAATAAAGTCAACCACACAAACACATGCTGAGTTTTAACAACAGCATAGGTTAAGTGTATTTTTTATGTATGTAGATGATAAAGCCTAAAACAGCCGTAGATTTAATTCATCAAAAATAAAAATGATTTTATTTATATGGTATATTTTCACCATTTAATTAGTAAATTAGATCATGACACTCTAATTTAAACGCACTATGTTGATGGAATGATTGATTATCATTTTCCATCTTACTAAAAATACGTTCAAAGAAATTTGGTAATGAAATATCTAAGAGATTTACAATGGTGCATAACATACTTATCGCTAATTTAGTTTCAGCACGTTCATAACGAGATACTTGCTGCTGAGACACACCAAGTAATAAGCCTAATTGCTCTCCTGTCAGCCCCTTTTTCTTGCGTAAGTGCGATATTTCTCTACCTATAATTAACTCCATTTTATCTAATTCGTTATCTGTAAGATAGTTTTTCATATACACCCCATATAGATTACATTTTTCTCTATATTAAAAAAGTAAATAAGTTTATGTCTATTTATTAAAAATAGATTTTAAGCCTTATTCTTAAACACATACTAAGTTGTATAAATACTAACAAAAAACAATTTCCAATTGTGATAATTAACATCAAATAAGATTTTATTTAATACAATAAATATATTAATTCAATTAAATCAATACATTAAGACTATCTCAAGAATATTTAATCTGTGCACTTATATACCTTTTAAATAGCTTATTCTCATCAAAGAGCATGGAGTATCCTTATTAAAGTATTATGTGTAAAATTCAAAATTACATACATTTCATTAATCCCTATTGTTCTTTGACAATGTCAGTTTAATTTCTCTCCCTTTAAGGGGCTAATCGGTGATTTTAATTTACTCCCATTAACTACATTCATATACTATTAGAACAATGCTCTATTTCACGCTTATTTTTAAAAGATAAATTTAGCCACTAATTTGGATAACATGACAATGTTGTATCATTGGCAAACGCACTAGCCCATTAACTAATAGTTAATAATCCCCCTCCCTTTCTCATACCTCTTTGCTATCATGTTGAAAAAGAAATTCAATTCCTCCCCCCAAAAGGTAAGCTGTCATATCAATAATGAATAGCTTGGAACTAATTACGATGCGTTGTAAGTAGGATTTTAATTTATCTTGATTATGTGCAGCTCCCAGTTACAACATAAAATCCGCAGCTATAATAAATCACACTTTAATTTTATACCTGTATATCAATAGATTATTGATTTATTTTGGAATGATGATAGATATAGAGAATTAAACAAGTTTGGTTCCCCTCAGTTGAAATATTTAACTGAGGGATCTGAATTCGCCTTTTTGTATGGAGCGAGGTTTGCGAAAAAGAAAGCTCCCCAAAAACTCAAGATATTTCAGTAAAAGACACAATTGGAATAATTAAGGCTGAATTTTTAAGTACTTAATTTTATCAAGATAAGGATTAAAACTAGTTGGACTAGCGGAGGCATTTGAACAGAAACTTACGATTTCAACTTTTTCAATCACCAAAGTTTATATCTAATCGTAAATTCCTATTTGAAATTTATCGACTCTTTCGCTGCGCCACCCGAGCCATGCTCAAGCATGTACGCCGCCTTGGACTCGAAATCGGTATCTTTTGCGCCCTGCATACCTACGGTCGCCAACTCAATCAACATCCGCATATTCATTTATCAGTTCCCCGTGGAGGACTCACCGAATAAGACACCTGGAAACCCACTTTCTTTAAAAAGAAAGACGCCGAAAAAGTCTGGCGCAGTATCGTTATTCGCCTCCTTCGCGACGCTTATTTTCAACTGCAACCGAACACATTCGCGATTATACGACTTGGTACCGTTACCTTAAACTCCACCCTATCTCAGCCTCTCAACTAAAACACTACAGTATGGCAAAACTTACACAGAGGGACGTCCATTACATCACTATAGTTCAATGATGAACAGGCAAACTATTCCCTTATTAGATAGTCAATTCGTTGATATGAAATTTACAACCCGTTTAATTGGGCTAACGGATAAACGGGTTTATAAATTAATCCAAGAGGGGGGAATCTCCTGAACCGATAAAACTGAGGCGTCGCGTCTACTTCCCCCTAACAATAAGATCAACTCTCCAATATTCATAATCTAATTGGAAGCTTCGGTAAGATAACGTTGATGTCCTGTGCCCACTAATCCATGCTTATTCATTGATAGGATTGTTGATAAAATTAGCACCCAGTATCGACTTTAGCCATGAACATTCTCCGATAAATCACCCTATATTACAGGTTAAACTCCAGATTAAATACATGACCTTGATATAAATATAGGTGAAACTATTAGCGTTAAACTACTAAAAAAAACAAATATGACAAATTGGTAATGATTCTGTCAGGAAATAATTTATTCTTTAAATTATTATAATCGTATATCACGATATATTATTAACAAGGACATAAAAATGAAAAGAAGTATTATCTCTGCAGTTATTTTAGCCTCTCTTGCTGTGCCAACTATTAGTTTTGCATCTGACGTTCTTGGCGTTCATGTGCTAGACCAACAGACAGGGTTCCCTGCTGAAAATGTTGAAATTGTGTTAGAACAAAAACAAGATAGTGGTTGGAAACATTTAAATACGGCAAAAACAGACCATGATGGACACATGGATAACTTATGGCCGGATAATTTAAAAGTTGAAAAGGGTATTTATAAAGTTACATTCAAAACTGGAGATTATTTTACTAATAAAGCTTTAAAAAGCTATTTCCCTGAAATACCAGTAGAATTTTGTATCGATGATGTTACACAAAAACACTTCATACCTTTAGCATTTAGTCAATATGGATACGCAACCTACCGCGGTAGCTAAGTAAACGCCAAGCTTACTTCACCTAATTTGTATGAGTGTTATTAAGGTATAATGTAGCATTAATAACACTCATTTTAAATTAATAATAAAACGTTAAGACTGTAGAAACTCATTTAGAATATTTATCTGTAAGTAGAAGATAACACCCATAATTTACAATAAAAATTATTAATATGATATTTCTTTTTAAAAACATAATTTAAATCATCTTATTTTTTCAAAAAGATAAAGATGTATATGAAATAAAATCGGAAAAAGGAACATCCAATTCAATTAAAATAAATATAAATTTTTTTAACGAAAGCTCAGTTTCTCCATTTTCATATCGAGATATTTGCTGCTGACTTACGCCTAGTAATTCACCTAGCCTAGCTCCAGTTAGGCCATTCTTAATTCTACTATGTCTTATAAAGTTGCCTATTTCAAATTTTAAACTTATTAAATTTTTTTCTTTTGATTTAATCATAGTCAATACCTTACTGATAGCTACTTTATATGTATTACTATAACATTTATCTTTAATTATTTAAATGAACTTTTTCGACAAATGAAAACTAAGTATAATCAATCTATTAGATATAAATTATGATTTATTTCTATAGATTAGATACTATCTGAAAAATTGCCTTATATTATACTTATATATTTAAAATTAACCACATAGAATAATTAACATTGAGATATAAAATATGTACTGAATAGTTCTTCTTTAGCTATTTTTGATTACCACTGTCAGAGCGATATTTAGCTTTTACCATTCCATTCAACGACTAACTTTGTTTTTGCCAGCAAATATTATCCTCCTAATGCTTTATGGTTCCCTAATATGGAAGTTATCTTTTAATAACAAATCTATAAATAAGGGTATTACAACTATAATGAAAATGAAGGGAGCTATTAACTTAGCCTTGACACTATTAGTTTTTAACAAAAAATGCTTTGCTAAGCGTTTACGTTTTATTATCAGAAAAAGACTAGTTTATATTTCATATCATTGCTATATAAAACTTAATTCCATACTATAAAACAGGTCATTTATATGATAAGAAATTTCATGGTTGCTATTATTCTTGCTAGTATTTCATTGAGCTCTGCTATTGCAGCAACCGATAGCTGCCAAGAGCAACGTGATGATATTAAAGTTAAATTAGAAGAGGCACTGAAAAATGGAAATATAGCGGAACAAAATAGCCTAAAAATTGCTCTTGATAAGGTAAATGTTTATTGCACTGATGAAAGGCAGTCTAACAGAGCTAAACAAAACTTAAGTAAAAAAGAACGTAAAGTCAAAAAAGAAGAATTAGACCTCGAAGAAGCTAAGGCTGAATTAGATGAGGCTAAAATAAATGGGGAATACCTTAACGTATTAAAAAAAGAACGAAAAACTAAAGAAAAAGAACTGGATCTTGAAGAGGCTAGAGCAGAATTAAAACAAGCTCAAGACGATTATAATCGTTTAACCAAATAAATCTAAAGCCAGCGTAAGCTCTAAAGAATCTCCAAAAAATAGACAGGCATATAGCATTGTGTAATTTACCGATAGTTAATTAGGCCATTGCTATACCTGCATATAAGGTATGTCATAACTTCTATTAGCATTCGATGATACAGAAACAACACGCATCAGAAAATATGTCCTCAATCATAGTTCTATGCGACTAGAATTAGTGGCTATTTTTGTCTCAGTTATGATGGGGTTATTAATAGGCAAGATGATCCTCGCATAATTTAATAAAACTGCCGCCGTCTTCTAGGGGACGGTTTTATTTTTATTGTCAGCCTTAAACCACCGCCTAAGGAGGTGGCGATTGACTCTGTGAGGCTATACCCTGAAGGAAATCCATGTAAAAAAACTACCTCTTACTTACCACAAGTAAAGAGGAAATAACATGGGTTTATACAGAAGTTCATCACATGTGTATTGGCGTTGCAAATATCATCTAGTTTGGACACCTAAATATCGTTATAAGATATTGAAAGATAAAGTATGAGAAGAGCTTTATAGAACCATTTATATTCTCTGCAATATGAAAGACTGTGAAGTATTGGAGCTAAATGTTCAACCAGAGCATATTCATTTAGTTGTAATGACCCACCTAAACTATCAATATCAACACTAATGGAGTCCTGAAAGGGTGTAGTGCGATAAGGTTATATAATCGATTTCCACATATACGTAAAAAACTTTGGGGTAATCATTTTTGGGCTAGAGGATATTTTGCTTATACGGTGGGGATTAATGAAGCCATCATTAGGCGTTATGTAAGGCATCAGGATAAAGTTGTTCAAGAGCTAGACCAATAAATGGAATTGTTGGAGGATTAATAAAGAATATAGCCCCCTTATAGGAGGCCCAATTTAAAGCCACCTCTTTTAGCGGTGGTATTTTACTAAGAGGCGAATATTAATTTTGTAGAATATTTAGAGAGTGTTTCTTTTGTGTCATCCTCTAGATATTTATCCGTAATAATGTGAGTGAAGCTATCCAAAGCACCTACATGAAACAAAGATCACATCCAATATTTAAACCTATCCCAGAAGGGGTTATCAAAATGTCATAACGGGTAACTTATGAAGGGGAAGTGGACAAGGGTTCATGGTGTGCTTACAGAAAAACTAATAATAGCTGTCTTATTTTAGGCAAGATGGACAACACTAGATTCACAAAATTTCTTATATGACAAAATGTCTTTTAAAGAATAAATTTGATATTATTGTAATTAAAATTCGTCGCATAATATTCTTAAAAAGAATTAGATATTAAGCTTATCTACAAAAATTAAGAAGACATATTGCCTTCTTAATTTTTTTGGTTTGGACTAAAATAGAGAGTGTTAGTTTAATGTTACAACTAATGTGGAGCTTCCTGTATAACGATCGGGGGCAATCGTTCCTGCTGCAGATAATGTAGAAATAACATCAATATAAGTTAATATATTTTTATCTATTTTTTGACTATTATTACTTCCTGGTGAATCACTGATAGGTATATCCATACCATTTCGTTTTAACGAAAGGGTTGATGATAAGTTTGTCCCCAATTGTAATGTTGTCTCAGTAAAACTGAATGAGACAGATGCATTTTCGGTACATTTAACACCTATCTTCGCTGAGGCTTGATTACCATTCAATCGACCAGTACTGACTATTCCATGGTCAAGATTTACTGTATCACCACCTGTTGGGCCAGTGAACTGACATGACACAGGTATGGGGTCAATTGGAGTGTCTAAACATTCCAGGTTATTAGGCGGGTCGAATAAAGTATTATCTGACGAATTTAAAAGAGCAAAACAGCCAGCATAACGATAATTCTCACCGAGTCTGTTATTATGATTCCTTATCATTGCAGCTGTACCACTCGCACCAAATTTCGCGATAAAAGCCTTATATGCATCTCCCATTGTTTGCCCATTTTTAATATTTATTGTATAGAGTGAATTAATCCCCAATCCATTATACCCGCCTCTAAATCCCCATGTAGCAGTTACTCCTGTTGTGATATTAGTTTGCCTATAAACAAATCCCCATCCGCAAAGAGAACCAATAATTGCTGGACAATAAACTACACGATTCGCATCTTCATCAGAAACGCTAAATGAAGACCAAGAAATTGTGTGGATTACCTGATCAGGAGAATGTGGAGCTACTCTTAACACTGAACTTGTCACTACTGGTTTTAAATTTTCAGAGTTTGCATTTGATACAAAAAAAATTAAGCCCACAAAAATCAAAAAATATTTGGCATAGTTAAACATAATAATAACATTCCTTACTTTCACCTGATTTTTCAATAAAATCAGCATATAAATATATCCAAGAAGGATTATGACTGCCTACTGGTGTCCAATATTTTACTATTTTAATTTTATTGAATTTTTTCACCATATCGTCTATCCATAAGCAGCTAAATTACTGCGCTGTCATTTATTCATCAATACTAAATCCGCTTCAAACCACTATATAACATATAATGGTAAAACGATATTAATCTCTCCAACCATGAGTAGAATGAAAGGATACGTTACTATATGTCTGAATCCTCCAAAATGAACTAATTTTGTTGTTATACTTATTAATCATAATTTTTAATATTTGGTATTTATCTGTAACTTAACATAATAGTAAATAAAACATAAAAATTAACATTATAGAAAAGATAATCTCTTTAGTTATTTTTATAAAAAAATACTTTATTCATAATTTAATATCAAGCTAGCAGAAGTACTAGTAAATTCTCCACCATTTAAGTTTGTAGCGTACTCACTTAGCTTAGGTTTAACCGTTATCACTGGGATTGAAGTTAGTGTAAAATTAGGAGATGTACTATTCAACGCCCATTTTTTGTCATTAAGATAAAACTCAAAGCCTAACGCTGAAATTTCATTAGCTTTTAATAATGTTTTATTAAAATTCGCTGGAGTGCCTGTTAATTGCAAACTTAACGATGGTGTATTATTACTACACGTAATTTTTATTGGAACAGACAATTCATAATCGCCATTATCAATTCCTTTCTTTGTTATAGTTTTAAAGTCAACAGTTATATCATCCTTATTATCTGAACCACTAATATCACAAGTAACTGCTTGAACAGTAACAGTAACAGTAACAGGCAAAGTTCCCCTGCTACCTGGTGAAATCTCTACAGCCTGCGTTGGAGAAACCAAAAAAAATATGCAAATTCCACCGATGAATTGCTTTAATGCTCTCTCCATTTTTACGATACCTTCATATTTATTCATTTATCTACCTATTGTGAATCATATCGCTGGGAATATTTATCTCACACTATATGATTTATTCAAAATTGATAGTGTAAAATAATGTCGCAGTAAATTGACCAAGTGTAATAGAATTATTTTGTATAGCTTCAGGAGTTCCTTGAACGAAAGCATATAAAGGAACACTCATTGTTCCTGATTCTGTTAGTCTAGGTGACAATTTCTTACCAATCTGAACACGAGATAATTTATCATCCGCAATTCCTATCACAGCACCTTTTGCTTCACTACCTGTATCAAATTTTAGGTATCCATCAGGGGTAACATTTCCTGAACTACCATTAAGTGTTATTACTATAGAATTAGCTAACATAGGATCACAATCTTTTAATATTAAATTAAATTTTTTATTAACTGAGTGACCATGTAAATAGATTTGTTTATCGATTATGGAGCCCATATTAACTTCAATAGGAGTCTCATCATCAATAACGCAAGCCAGATTAACTAGAGTACCATCATAATTAACTGAAGTTGTATTATTACCCCAAGTTAAACTACTCGCTAAAAAACAACAAGCCGCTATTGTAACTAGATTTATTTTTATCATATGCCACCTTACGGGTAATTTAGTTCTAATGTCGCAGATGCTGTAAATTGACCAGCAGATAATACAGATTTACCACCTTTAACAGGAACAGAGTATAAGGGGATATCTAGTTTTCCACCTTTAGACATGACTAAAGTATATGGCTTATTTAACTCAATAACACTTCCATTATCAGAACGATATAGCCGTATACCTAATCCAGGTTTATCAGTTACTAGAGCTTGGGTATCAAACCCACTATTTTCTCCATTGTATTTCAATTCAATAGGAACATTTGCTCCTAGGGTACTATCACATGATACTTTTAATATCCAGTTTTGTTTAAATCGATTCCCATCAATTCTTTGTATACCTATTTCATTAAAATGAATATGGATTGGCGAGCCAACACCATCACTGCTATATACATCGCATGGTGGAAAATCTAATAAATTACCTGTCATATTAATTTTAACAGCATTACTCGCTATTGACGTTCCAACATTAATAAAAAATGCCATTACACTAATTATCACTGCACTAATGAAGGGCATATATTGTTTTTTTATGCATTTTTTCATCCTAGCCACCTCATTTTCAGGCTTTTGATAAAATAACCTTAATCATATAACACTATGAAATAGTGATAAAATTTTCGTGTTATCATTAATAATGATAACAAGCTGTCATCCTATTTGAATTTTATTTATGCTCACTAGCTATTAGTTTCAATTTGTAACTACGATTAGTTACTCATACTCAGCAATTAACGTTGCTGTGGCATTAAATGGTCCCGTTTTTATTACCGAAGCACCCGCATTACGGATCGGTACAACATAAAAAGAAATAGTATCGCCGACTAAAATACGAGCTCGTCGGTTAGTACTATTATTGGGAATAAACGTTCCTCGCCCTAAATTAATAAACTGGATCCCAACATCGTCATTATCGGTGCCTAAAAACTCCGTATTAAAAACTGAAGTGGTGCCCTGTATTCTTACTCTCAGTGCTGTACCATTTGCGGTATCGCCACAGTCTAATTTTAATGGTAAGCGAGTTTGATACATTGCTGTAGTTGCATTTACATTAGCAGCTTTAGTTTCCATTTTGCGAATTAGAATATCTTTAAAGTCAACATTAATAGTGTCAGCTCCTGTTGTAGAGGTAAAATCACAAGGAGGATTAAGAATCAAATTTCCTTTAAAATTAACATTTGCGCCATTATTTGCCATAACTGAAAATGCGATACTAAAGAGAATTCCTCCACAAATACCCTTTTTTTTAAATTTAATGGTTCTCATCATTAACTCACTATTTGGTTAAAATTAGCCAAAGCAGCATAAAGCTTATGGATAACTAGCTTCCAATGTAACAGTGCTTGTAAATCCACCTCCTGCGATACTATTAACCGCAACGCCAGGATTTAATAATGGATAAGCTCTTATCGTTGGACGCTGACTATTTGTAAATCGAATATCTGTATTCAACGCAAAGAAGGTCGGGCTACTACCTGATACAGTAGCAAATCGTATACCTAAATTATCATTACTTGTCTTAAGCACGTTAGAGTTGAATTTAGCACCGTCCCCCTTAAATCGAAGAGCAACGTTTGTAGCGCCATCAGCATCACACTTTAGCGTATATGGCACAGGCTGTGGAAAATTAGTACCTGTAATCGTTCTAATTACCATATCTTTAAAATCCACCTCAATTGGGCCATTACCGACACCTGAAATCTCACATGGTGGATTTAAAATTAAATTACCTTTAATATTAACTGTAACTGAATCTGCGGCTAATGTAGATGATGTAAATAGGCAACTAACGACAGTAAAAGCAATTTTAAGTAGTCCTCTATGCATCGTATATCCCTTAAGTTGATTCATTCTTTTGGTAAAATAATTAGTCATAACTCAATTGAAACCCCATAACACCATAGAACTCGCCGGGTGAAACCATGTGTTGTAAACGGATCGGAGCAACAGTATAAATCAACTCAGCCTGGCCTACTGGTAATAACTGAGGTGATGTAAAACTACCTAATTTTAATGGGTTACCGTGAATATCTTTTATCACCACACCTAATCCTGTGCCTCCACGTAATTGAAGATATCGGCCACTAGAATCTGTATCCGCTCCTGTAAATCGAATATTAACTCCTGGCTGATTAACACTCCAAGGCAACAATCCTATTTGGCGATCCCATTGGGCATTTTGTACAGCCAAACAATCCGTTAAACCAATACGTAAAGTTGCACCTCGTCCTACTACCCCAATATTAGGCAAATCACCAAGACCAACAATTCCTAAATTAATCGTCTGATCAGTACTCTCCATCTGTAATCGACAGGGACTATCTGTTAACGCACCTTTCACACGCAAAATTCCGTGTTGCCCATCCACCTTATTGTAATCTATAGCTTTAGCCTCAGATCCCAGTAACTTTTGAGCAGCAGTTGCAGGTATACTTAGGCCTATAGTCATACAACTTCCCAGTAGCCATATACATAACATGGTCGTATTCATTGATTTTCCGTTAACCACCGCGTACTCTCCTGTCATCCTACAATTAAGGTTTTGTTTTAGTCACATTACAAACATTAGCCTGACAGTTAAATTCCAATTCAGGGCGGCCACCATAATCATTGATATAAATCAGAGAAGGCTTATCACCTAATTTTGCGCTAGTAATGCCTAAACTAGCTTGCCCAAATGGAGATACCATGACTGGTGAAAAATCATTATTCTTTGTTTGATATGTCACCGAATGAGCATTAATAATTGTCACATAAAATGGTGTAGGATTTTTCACCATAGCCATTTGAGCACTTTTATCAATTGTTATTTTCTCTTGCCATGGAGAACTTTGTTCTTCAGGAATTATCGCTTTAGGGCGATAAAATAGTTTTACTCGTGTTTGTAAAGCCACTTGTAATACATTTGATTTTTCGCTTTTAGGCGGAATTTCTCGTAAATTAAAATAAAATAGAGTTTCCCTATCTTGAGGCAATGTATTAACCGCTGGTAATGCCTCTATTTTTATTTGGCTAGATTTTCCAGCTTCTATACGTTGTACTGGAGGAAGAACAACTAATGGGCTACTAACCTTTTGTCCTTTATCGTTTTCAATCCACCCTTGAGCTAAGTAAGGTAATTCTTTATTATTATTCCCAATATTTAGCGTAATAGATTTTTTATCTCCTTCAAAAATAACTCGGGTACGATCCATCGTGATACCAGCAATAGCCAGATGAGTTATAAAAACGCCAGATATAACTAGTCCTGTCCGCTGTATTGTTGTCAATTTCATCTCAAGTACCTTTTTATTTTCTAATCAGTTAATTATTCAACTCTAAAATATACTATATACCGTGTTGCTACATTTTTTTAGTTGTCTCTGAGGGAATATTTTCACATGGTAATAGTATTGATTGCTCTAAGCTTGGTAATTTCTGAGGGAAAGAAATACTACAAGCTCCTTCCACACCCCACGATACCGTCATTTTGCCCATAGGGACAATACCACTTAAATAGGTATTTCCACTATCAGCAACAATACCGGTGTTCTTACCTTCAGAATTTTTCACCTGTGCACCAAAAGGAGGAAAACTACCATTTTGTAAACGAATCACAACCATAGCTTTCGCACCAGACAATACATTGAATTTACGGTATCCAACTGCCCCTTCAGTTAAAGTTGCTTGAACTACCGACTGCTCCGCATCAACGTTATCTGGTAGATTATTTAAATCTACTTGGGCAATATTACGATAGTAACTGTTCACATTGGTTATTACTGCTTTACCAAAATGGTTTGACTTAACAGGAGCCCCAACACCTAGAATTGGCACATTAGCCGCACCATCAGTATCAACAAGTAATCTCGTACCACCTAATTCTCCCCCACGATGTAAAGCGCCGCCATCAGGAGTTAATGTTACTCCACCATTAGCAGAAAAACCTACAGCTTGATAATCACTAGTTATATAGCTAGCATTACCAGAGAGGAATACATCATCTCCTTGATAAGAAACGAATCCACTGGTTGATGTTCCTCTTCTATTCTCCCCTGCGCTTATTTGGTAGGAAAATCTATCTGTAGGGCTATTATAATAAGACGCCCTATTATTTATACCGCCTTTACGCTTATCTCTGACATCCATGGTGTAACTTATACTACTACGACTACCCCAAGGAATAGATAAAGAAAGATAAGCACTATCATCATTAACTCCCTGATTAACTTGGCGGTTTAAAGATAAAGAAGCGCTTATATTCTTAAAATCACCCAAATCAAAATATTTTGATAACATTAAATTATAATAGTTATTTTCAGGTCTATCCCAATATGTTTGGTGGTTATAACTTAAATATAGAGATAAACCAGCATCTACGAAATTTTTATTAAATGACAGAGTATATAGCTCTTTGCTACCACCAAAATGAATTCCAGATTTTTTAGACTCTAAAAAATCATTCATACTCATGAAATCTTTCTCAGAGAAGCGATATCCTGCAAACGTTACCTGACTGTTATATTCTTCAAAATTTTTCGAATAACTTAATCGATATGAACCACCATTTAAGGTTGGCTGGTCTGGTAGTTTAGATCGAGATTGAGTTATATCAAAAGACAACGCACCTAATGCTAGCAAATCTCTACCTAAGCCAACTGATAATGCTTGATAACGCTGGCTACCTAAAAAACCACCAAATAATGACCATCCATTTGCTATCCCCCATGAAAATTCACCTGAAGCAAAATTTTCACCCTGACTATGGCGTTCATAATCAGTTGGTTGTCCTACCGCAAGTTTATATTGAACTTGCCCTGGGCGAGTTAAGAATGGTAAGTTAGCAGTATCAACATTAAATTCTTGAGTTGTTCCATCTTGCTCTGCGACAGTTACATTTAGAGTCCCACTAAGAGCATCCGAAAGATCTTGAATGCGGAAAGGACCTTGCGGTACTTGTGCTTCATAAATAACACGACCTTGCTGACGAACTGTCACGGTGGCATTTGTTCTTGCCGTACCTGTAATTTCTGGAGCATACCCTCTTAGATTTGGAGGAACCATATTTAAATCAGTACGAATTGCAGCCCCAATAAATCGAAATGAATCAAAAACTCCTGAATCAAAATAATCTTCACCTAACGTTAATTTAGCTTTTAAAGCGGTTAAAGCACGATAGGCATAGAAACGATTCCATGTCATATCGGTATTTGATTGACTATTTTTTCCCGTAATATGGCTAGATTCAGCTTGCCAATCACCACGAAAACGCCAAGCCCCTAAATTAATGCCAGCAACCCCATTTCCGGATAATATATAGGTTTTTTGGTTGACTTTTTTCGTGTCCATTATACTACCATTTAAGTTATAATCGAACAGGAATGCATTAACTCCATTATCCCACCGAGAAGGAGGATCCCAATCTGGAGAACTATATTCTAAATAAGCTTGTGGTATATTAATCAATAAAGATGATGTAGCTAAATCACCAGTAAGTGTAACTCCAGGTAAATTTGAAGGATCCCAACATTTATCTTTATTTTCTAAATTTGACCATTTTAAATCTTTAACAGATGAAGAATTAAAGCCGATTAAATCTACTATATCTGGAGATATACATACACGACTTCCGGTTTCACTTTCTTTATCTTCAATAAATGGAACAGAATATTCACCGATGCTATATTGATTGACTTTAACTTCTAAAGTATAAGTCCCGGGCATAATATGTCCGGCTCGAGAAAATTGTTCTAAATTAATATTTTCTTTGTCTTCAATATCTAATACATCCATATTAAATATAATATCTTTTGCAAATACATGAGGAGTAACACTGCTATAAAATGCAGCAGCTATTAGTATATGCAAAGAACAATAACGCCAACGCGTAATAGAATTAAAAGACATAAAAAATCCTTGTTCAAAACAACTTGCTAAATAGCAATGGTTTTATTTTTATTATCAGTAGTAATCCAATTTAAAGCTGAGAATACTTTGAAAGTTCCCAGGAATAAATGTTGAATGATCACTTATCATACGTAACCCATAATTAAGTAACCTATCTCCTTGAGATATACCTCCAAGGGATATAGGTTGATTGGGTATTACCCATTGCCCTTTTTCATCTTCTAATCTGAGCGCTATACCAGATACATCACCAAAAACTAAGAAATTATTATTTTCTGAAGGACCAGAGAAGGTTATTGAAAATGTATTCCATGGTTCACCTGATAGTGATGATATTCTACAATCTATAACCTTTATGCTAAAAGGATGGCGCGTTCCCTGCCCAAATTGTTTCAAAACACTTATTGGCTCCACGCCTAAATCAATACTTTGATCGATTGATTCCATCGCAATGGCGCAAGGGGTTTCTAAGATACTACCATTCATGGTAAGGATCCCTTTAAGTTCAGCACTTACCGCTGATATTGATATACTTAAATATAACCCCAATATTTGAAACACAAGCTTCATGCCATATTCCTTATACATAACAGGTGGGAGAGAGCTATCTTTCCCCACCTCACAAATAACTTATTAGTTGTATGTTAAAACAAAGTTAGTTGCTGCAGTAAATACGCCTGGAGTTACAGCTGTACCTTTAACACCTTGTAGGCCTGCTTGGAAACTCAATGTATTATTACCAGTAACAAAGTTTTGAGTTGTAGAACTATTAATTTTGATAGTGTCACCTGAATCATTCATCAATTTAACACCCGCGCCAGCGCCGGTACCTGTAATTGAGATTAAACCAGTGTCATTCCACTCAGTTCCATAAAAACTTACATTAACAGTATTGTTATAAGTTTTCTCTATATCATTACCTTGAGCATCTTTTTCTGTATATGTCGCATTTAGGTTACAACCTTCTAATCTAATATTGAAAGGTTGAGCTGAAGACATACCGCCATTTTCAAGAGTTACATTAGATATTTGACCTAATGGTACTTCTTGGCTTTCATCACCAGGTGCAATTGAACATGGAGCTGTTATAATTGAGCCAGTAAATGTAACTTTTCCTTTACCAGCATCTGCAGCAAATACGGATGAACTCATCGCTGCACCACAAATCAGAGTTGCAAGAATTACTTTTTTCATATTATAAACCTTTATATATTTATATAATAATACTCTCGCTCTATAGAGCTGAGATAATTTAAATAAAATAGAGAAGAATTATCTATTTTCACCCTAATTTATTTTCCAATTACAGCCAATTACCCTGAAATTAGGATTTCAGTAGTAATTGGAAAAAAAATAAGTTCACAACAAAAAAACACCATTAATAATTTAAGTGAATTTACTTAACCGAGAATAAAGTGTTCACCAAGTGAATCCTCATTTTTAATAACATCCCATAAAAATTCATCCCAGGTTTTATCTAGTATTTTTAAGATCAGGTTTAATCGATTAACATCAATGGATGTAATCCCATTCTCGTACCGAGAAACTTGCTGCTGACTAACATTTAATAACTTACCTAATTGATATCCTGTTAATGATTTATTTACCCTTGCTTTTTTTATAAAAAATCCAATTTTTTTCTGTATTGAAATCTCATCAATATCACTCATAATAACTCCTAACTTTTATTAGCTCTTGGCTTGAGACTTAAAATAAAACAACTAAATGAAGTGAGAAACTCGTAGAATAAGTAAAAAAACACCAACAAAGAGTTAATAATCCGCTTTATGAATAATACATCCTTTTAATGCATACTTTTCTATGTTTAAAATTTCATTACAACGCTGAATAAGAGTAATAGTAGATTTAATCACTAATGGTGTAAAATTAAAATGACCTATCAATAGACGGAAAACAATAGGTAAAACAAATTAAAAATCAAGAATATTCACTTATTTATTTTTATTTTCTTTATTTTTCATACATATAATTTGTATTTAAATATTAATATATTTTATGCACTCACAAAAAAAGTAGAATTTTAAATATAATTACCCAGTATTTATTTTCATTTCGTTACAAATAATATTATTAGTGAAACAATTAACATGTATTAGCATGGCAATTAGTACTAATAATATTAGTTTATTTCATAAGGAATTAACTTTATAACTGTACTTTCAATATTACCTCTTTCATAATTAATTATTACACACTTTTACTAATTTAATTGAATATTACAAAATATTACTATTTTAACCATATCCCACATATTTTTAACATTATAGTAATAAACTATTTTTCACCATAATCATTATGTATGAATATAAATACGCCTTTGGCGTGAGCGTCGCGGCAGAGCCACTCTATTTCTAGGCAGCTCCTTTCTCCTCTTTTATACTTTGCGTTATGTATATTCCCAGACCTGCAAAACTATTATTTAAATATGACGATACATGGAACCGCTTTATCGATAATAACCAACTCTTTCGCAGTACAACACGAGCTATGCTAAAACACGCTCGATGCCTTGGACTCAAGGCCGGTATCTTTTGCGCTCTCCACACCTACGGCCGCCAACTCAATCAACACCCGCACATTCATTTATCAGTCACCCGAAACGATCTCACCAAGTACAGCATTTGGAAGCCGATTTTCTTTAAAAAGAAAGATATCGAAAAGGTCTGGCATAGTGTCGTCATTCGACTCCTTCGAGACAGCTATTTTCAGTTACAACCCAATAAATTGCCTAGTTTCGGCCATATTCGAAATTACCCAACATGGGAGCGTTACCTCAATGTCCAGTTTCAACGTTATTGAAAAGTGTATTTTGCCAAAAAGACCCGAGGGGCTTGGCACAATGTGAAATATCTGGGGCGTTACCTTAAACGTCCCCCTATTTCGGCTTCTCAGTTGAAACACTACAGCGGGAGTGCCGTAGTTCATCACTATTACGATCACCACAGCCAACAATACCGACGACAGACTTTAACCCAAGAAGATATGATACGACGTTATGTCAGTCATATCCCAGCGCGACATTTTAAGATGATCCGTTATTACGGTTTTTTAGCTAATTGTAAACGCGGGAGTTTATTACCGAAGGTGTATGATGCATTAGACATGATACATCCTAATGTTCCTGAAAAACCGGGCTTTGCGGCACTGATGAAAGGATTTTTAAACACGGAGCCGTACCAATGTATTTTATGTGGAAACCGACTGCGATTTATGAGTGCAGAAAAAGGCATACACGCGGCCACTTTGCTGTCAGAAAGGCGGGATAAAATGGCTAAAAAACGATGGTTACAAACGGCAGCCTAGGATCAGTGTGCCTAAAATTTCAGTTTTTGGCTAAAAATAGCGCAATTACACATTATCATGGTTAAGTTTAAATACGATATAGAGACCATTTAATAGACTCTGCTACCAAACATAGCCTTATAGGCTCGTTAAATCGTTCATCCAGTTTCCTAACCATGAACTTAATTGGAAATTATGAATTTTATCGAAAGGATAAAATCATTAATATTCATAAAGTTATAGATAAACTTATTGCTAGTTTTGAAATTGATTTTTTGAGTGAATGCCTTGAGTGACAAGGGATTGCAGAGAAGTGTCGGACAAACCGTTCTTTAAGTCAAAAGACCCCGTTATGAAAAATCGCAAAGCATCGCTAAACTCATTGAGTTAGCGACGTTTGCGTTAAGCACAAAAATGACAAAGGAATAGGGTGATACTACTGAAGGGAAATGAGCTCTTCGCGGCTTAAACCGGTACTTTCAATGATAAGATCAAGGCTAACACCGTTCTTGAGCAAGCTACGAGCCATTGTAATTTTAGCCTCTCGCATGCCTTTCTCAATACCTTGCTCAATGCCTTTCTCTAGGCCTTTTTCCCAGCCGATTTTCTCGCCTTTATCTTGTAAGCGTTGTGCAATATTCATAATTGCCTCCTTGTGCCTTTCTGCCTGTTCACTCAATTGCTCGACAATATGTTCAAAGTTGGGGGAGTCCAGTGCAATGAACAGATAATTGAGGATAGTGATGATGTCGTTATCATCATTATACTGTTGATTCATCGCTTGCGCCAATAGCGGGATAACACGGTCAAACTCATCCCGTAAATATTTGTGCTTCATCGCCAGTTCCATCACGGCCACTTTGCGATGATTCACCAACTCATTATCATCAATCACTGTCACATCAACCAACGGGAACGGTTGGGTATACAATTTATTGGCCATATCCTGTAACGGAAAGCAATCGGTCCACAATTGAGAATAGGGGTAGGGTGAACGACCACCGTGATAAAACAGCACTGGCACCACTAACGGTAACGTTTTATGACCTTGCTGAAGGTGCTGATTCATGGCTAAGAAAGCATAGTGCATGAGTCTCCAGGCCATGAGTTTATCGGGCGTCGACTGGTGCTCGACGAGAAGGTAAATATACCCTTCACCTTCGGTGGTTTGCACCGAATAGAGCACATCGGATAATCGAGATCGCAACTGTTTGTCGATAAACGAGGAATTTGTGAGTGCCAACGTACTGAAATCACACAACGCTTTAATATGCTCAGGTAGATGAATGTCAAAAAAATCTTTTGCGCTGTCAACCTGCGTCATAAACCCTTTAAAAGCCGCATCATGTGCCGTCGGCGTGTGCTTAGGTTTCATTATTCGGTCACTCACTCTTCACTAAAGACTGTGCATCATAACGCAGAATCGATTTTCTGTCCGTTTTTCAAATGTTTTTTATCTTTTCGGGGTTCCACGCCGGAACCGCCGAAATTTACGAAATGCTTAATTTTGGTGGTTAGAGAGTTTTGTACGTAAGACCGAGGTTAACCGGACAGTAAAAAAGTAGCTGTTTCTTGCAAAAAAAATCTGATTACTACGTTTCATATGCTTGGTACGTATTAATTCTCATTGATGGGACCTTAATCGTACATCCTAATAATGATAAATATGTATAAAAAAAATCAAATAAATGGTATCGGAATTTCCGGCGGTTCCGGTGCAGAACCCCAAATAAAACTTTTCAGCTCAACTGTAACAGGGGAAGTGATTTTTTTGTCATGCGGGTCGTGATTGTTGTTTAACCAGTTTTTGAATGCGTTTTAACGTATCGGCCACATCCGATTCCGTGACAGCCCCGTTAGGCTGACCATCATTATCATAGCGTACTGCACCAGGCATAATCGTGGTGCGGTATTTGACACTGTGACTAATGGCCGCGAGGCTGCGTTTCAGTTTTTTAGTCGAAATAGGCAGTTCACGGACTTTTTTGTCCGCAAGTAAGGCCTCTCGTGTCCCCACTGCCATCGGTCGAAGTTGTCCATCGGGAAAGAGTTGTGGCCAATAGGCTGAAATATTGGCAATCGCCTCTTCTAATGGTAGATGTTGCTTTGGCGGCGTCGGCGGAACGACTACCACTTTCTGTTTTTGCGCAGGCGGAGAGGTCACTTTTTTAAGGCGTTGAGTTGGTGTTGTTTTGACGGTTTTTTTGGCTTTACGCTGTGTATTAACCACCATTTTTTTACGACGAGGCGAAATAACAGGCGTTGTACTTTCTTCAACGTTTTCTGTTGTCGCCCGCTTTAAGGTTAATTTTTTGCGTTCCATACATCCTCACACCGAAATCACGTTTAGCGTCAATACATTAGTGGCAGACTATCACGAAATTTAACCGAAATCACTCGCCCGAAGGGCTGTAGACGGCAAAAAAGGTGACAGAGGGACAATGAAGGTGAGGGCCGTCGAGACCCGCGGGAGCGGTTGCGAGCTGTTTAATGCCCCAATCTCCCCCTTGCCCTGATTGAGCCGACTGATATTAACACCGTTATTTTGCTTGTTTGACTCTTTGAAAAACGCAGTGAGACGGGCGAGAGGCGACGCCTCGATGAACGGCTGTAGCTGCGCGTTAAGGTGGCCATCGGCCAGCTTTACGGGGGCAATGGCACGATGTTGACACAGTAATCTGAGCGACAGCCATTTATGGCTTGTAAGCGAAGGCTTTATTGGGTCTATCTCTTTAGAGTGTGCGGCTTGAATAAGCAGAGCCGCAACTCCTTTTATTAAAAAGGACGTTTAGTTCAGAACCTAAAAACGAATTTAACCATAAAATATCAATACTATTCGAAGTTAATTGCAGAGAACAAACGCATTCGAAGTTAGTTGGTTAAATAAAGAGCGAAATTTTTCGCTCTGCCATCATAGATATGAATGGGGAGATTGAGATAACGATTTTTCTGTTTAAAAACAGGCTGCCCAGATTTAAAACGAACGAAACCACCGCCAGTCAAGGCGGTAAATTTAGGGGGGATGAATTAGGAGTCGGGCAAGTGTTCCAGGTAATGCAGGTAAAGTGCCTGCCCTTGGACGCTCGGGTACAAGGTCTTCATTTTACGCTCAAAGGCCATAACCGTCGCTATCGGCTGTGTCACCTTCCACGCTTCAAAATGTCGCCATGCAGCATGTTCGGCGCTTTCTGGCGCTTCCAAACTTTTGGCTAACGCTTTCTTTTCCTTCAGCGCTTTAGCTAAATGTTTCTTTTCTTGTTTGAGCGCTTCATCTTTACCAACCACGAGGGTTTTAAGCTTGTTGAGCAGATTGCGAAGTTTGTGCTTAGTGTCGAGTGACGCCACATTCGCACGGGCAAGCCGTAAGACATGTTGGGCGTAGCGTTTTTGATAGCTCTCTTTTAATCCCTTTTTTTCCATCCAACGGCTAAAACTAGACACCACTTCGCGCAACTCTAACGCAGAAAACCCGAGTCCATGGAAAAATTCAGGCCGTATCCAAATCCGCATGGCTTTGTATTGTTTGGCCTCGATATCAAAATCGCGGTCAATGACAATCAGATTAGCTTGTTCCCAATCGCGCAAAGCATGGAGGATGGGGTCATAACTTTTACGACCACTGTCATAGCGATACAGTTGGCCACACAACTCCGCCAACTTCTCTACGGAGCACATTACTTCGAACAACGCATCACTTTCAGGGTTGTAATCCGCATAGGCAATCATGGCCATTGCTAACGCATCAAAGGTTTCGCGACGCTCTGAACGCACGGATATCCGTTGCTTTCGGCTGTAGCGCAGTTGGTAAATATGGGGGTTTCGGTTCCAATCATGCCGTTTTAACGCGGCCGCAAAACGACGCACAGGCACTAATTTAGGTAATTGTCCTAAAAATTTTGGCACATAATGCCGATGAATTTTACCGACAGAACAAGGAATTGCAGGATTTGATATAGCATTATTCAT
>NZ_CP017671.1 GCF_001874625.1 Providencia rettgeri | reverse complement strand
GTTGGACTCCCCTAAACAAGGTCAATGGAACAAGAATTACGGATTCAAACAAAGAATTTTCTCAGGATTACTTTTTATTAATGGCCCAAAGAGGTTTTAGATTAATTTTTACTTACCGCATATTGCTGATCAGTGGATCAGAAATAGACCCGAGATCATACCGCAAAATTAGCCAGAGATCTTCATTCTTTTACACAGTTTTTATGCTTTTTATCCACAGGTAAATGTGATAAGGCATCTCTTATGATAAAGAAACAGACAGGATGATCGTCATTACCCGCTATTTTTCCACATGGCTGGGGATAACTTTAGACGATTTCTCGAAAATATTCTGCTTGATCAAAAAATATTTTCAGATCACTTCAAGATCCTTGCGCTTTGGGGCGGAGTCCGTATAATCTTCCTCCCTGTGTACAGTACTGATGTGATTTTTACACAAAACTGAGGTAAACTTGCTGGGTACCGCTACTCTATTTTAACGCTGACGTTAAAGAGAGAGGGGTTAAAAGCAGGTGGTCAGCCAGTATGAAAGTAAAATAATCAGTTGGCTGTCACAACATATGTCGGCAAACCTGTCAGCCAGGCTATAAATAAAAGTGGTTTGATTGCGTCATTTCATTGACGTGACCCCCTATGTTTTATTACAATCCTGCCTCTTTCTATATTGTTGCGATAGAGGCACAGGTGTAAATCAGTTTTCACTGGTTGCCAACGCGTTTACTGAATCAGTAATAAATTTTAAAGTTAGGTAGAAATCGTTATGAAACGCACTTTTCAACCGTCCGTACTGAAGCGCAACCGTTCACACGGTTTCCGTGCTCGTATGGCTACAAAAAATGGTCGTCAAGTTCTGGCTCGCCGTCGTGCGAAAGGCCGCTCTAGTCTGACCGTTTCATCTAAGTAATAAAGCTAGCCCTCTATTCCAGTGGTTACGCTCGCTTTTACCCGGGAGTTACGTTTGTTAACTCCCAGGCATTTCGATAATGTCTTTAAGCAGCCGCAGAGGGCGAGTTCCCCAGAGATAACTATCCTTGGTCGCCTAAACGAGCTGGGGCATCCCCGCATCGGTCTTACCATCGCCAAAAAAAATGTTAAACGAGCTCATGAGCGAAATCGTATCAAACGGTTAGCCCGTGAATACTTTCGTTTGCATCAACATGAGTTGCCTTCAATGGATTTTGTGGTATTGGTAAGGAAAGGGGTCGCTAATCTCGACAATCAACAGATTACGGAATCGTTGGATAAGTTATGGCGTCGTCACTGTCGCTTGGCTCAAAATTCCTGATCATGCTGATCAGAGGCTACCAACTGGTGATTAGCCCGTTGTTAGGGCCTCGTTGTCGCTTCAATCCCACATGTTCAAATTACGGAATTGAGGCATTGCGCAGGTTTGGTATGCTAAAAGGGAGTTGGTTAACGGCGAAACGCATATTAAAATGCCACCCTTTACACGCTGGTGGAGATGATCCTGTCCCACCTAGAAAAACTGATGATAATAGAGAATTATAACGATGGATTCGCAACGCAATCTTCTACTCATCGCTTTGTTGTTCGTGTCGTTCTTAGTTTGGCAGGCCTGGGAGAGCGATAAAGTTGCTCAGGAAGTTAAAACTGTTCAAACTACGCAACAAGCGGATATGCCAAGCAGTGATGCTCAAGCCGTAACTGGCAGCGGGCAAGGTAAGCTCATCACAGTCAAAACAGATGTATTGGATATTCGTATCAATACTCGTGGTGGTGATATCGATGAGGCTGACCTGTTAGCCTATCCTGCGACCCTTCATTCGGAAGACCCTTTCCGTTTACTGGAAACTAACCCAGGCTTTGTCTACCAGGCACAAAGTGGTTTGATTGGCCTTCATGGCCCAGACAACCCCGCAAATAATAATGGCGAACGTCCACTTTACTCTACAGACTCTGCAACTTTCGTTTTAGAGAACGGTCAGGATGTGTTACGTGTTCCAATGACATTTACAGATAGCAACGGTGTTGTTTATCAGAAAACGTATATTGTGAAACGTGGCCAATACACTGTTGAAGTTGAATACAGTATTCAAAACCCGACAGCTCAACCTTTAAGTCTCGCTTTCTTCGGTCAGTTGAAACAAACTATCGAGTTACCAAAAGAGCGTGATACAGGTAGCAGTAATTTTGCTTTGCATACTTACCGTGGTGCAGCTTACTCTTCAGATGAAAACAACTATAAAAAATATAGCTTTGGTGACATCGAAGATAAAAGCCTTGATTTGACCACTAAAGGTGGCTGGGTCGCGATGTTGCAACAATATTTTGCAACCGCATGGATCCCTGCAAGTTCTGAAAAGAGCACCTTCTATACCATCGACCTTGATAAAAAATCTGCCATTATTGGTTATAAGAGTGAACCAATGACCATTGCTGCAAATGGTGCAGGTACTTATTCATCAACGTTATGGGTTGGTCCAGAAATTCAATCTGAAATGGCGGCAGTTGCTCCTCATTTAGATTTGACCGTAGATTACGGTTGGTTATGGTTTATCTCTCAGCCTCTGTTCAAACTGTTGAAATTTATTCACGGTTTCGTGGGTAACTGGGGTATTGCCATCATTGTTATTACCTTTATCGTCCGTGGTATTATGTACCCACTGACTAAAGCGCAATATACCTCAATGGCGAAAATGCGTTTACTGCAACCAAAATTGGCTGCGATGCGTGAGCGTATTGGTGATGACAAACAGCGTATGAGCCAAGAAATGATGGCGATGTATAAAGCAGAAAAAGTAAACCCACTGGGTGGATGTTTACCTCTGCTGATCCAAATGCCAATATTCCTTGCACTTTATTATATGTTGATGGGTTCTGTTGAACTGCGTCACGCCCCATTCTTTGGTTGGATCCAAGACTTGTCTGCGCAAGACCCGTATTACATCCTGCCAGTATTGATGGGTGTGACGATGTTTGTTATCCAGAAAATGTCACCGACCGCTGTGACTGACCCAATGCAGCAGAAGATCATGACGTACATGCCTGTCGTGTTTACTATTTTCTTCCTGTGGTTCCCATCAGGTCTGGTTCTGTATTATATCGTGAGTAACTTAGTCACTATTATCCAGCAACAAGTGATTTACCGTGGTCTGGAAAAACGTGGTCTACACAGTCGCGATAAAAAAGAGAAAAAATAATTTCGCTTCTCAGTAAACTGAGAATGGCTTCACAAAGCGAGATTCTATAGTAGTATTAAGGCGACCAATTATGGTCGCCTTAATTATTTTCAAAAAACAGTTTTCAAGTCAAAGACAGAGAAACCTCATGCAAATCAACGATACTATCGTCGCACAGGCAACACCTCCCGGTCGTGGTGGTGTCGGTATTTTACGTATATCTGGCCCAAAAGCTGCATTAGTGGCTGAAACCGTGTTGGGTAAACTCCCTAAGCCACGTTATGCGGATTATCTCCCTTTTCGTGATGTAGAAGGTTCTGTCCTTGACCAAGGTATTGCGCTTTACTTCCCTGGGCCAAATTCCTTTACAGGGGAAGATGTCCTTGAACTACAAGGACACGGTGGTCCGGTCATTCTTGATTTATTGCTAAGAAGAATACTCACTATTGATGGTATTCGTATAGCAAATCCGGGTGAGTTTTCTGAGCGTGCATTTTTGAATGATAAGCTTGATTTAGCCCAAGCTGAGGCGATTGCCGATTTAATCGATGCGAGTTCAGAGCAAGCGGCGCGTTCTGCAATGAACTCCTTACAGGGGGCTTTTTCTTCCCATATTCACCAATTAGTGGAAGCACTCACTCACTTGCGCATCTATGTGGAAGCAGCGATTGATTTTCCCGATGAAGAAATTGATTTTCTATCTGATGGTAAAATTGAAGCCAAGCTTAATGAAGTGGTTGCCGATTTAGAACAGGTTCGCTCCCAAGCTCGCCAAGGTAGTTTGTTGCGAGAAGGGATGAAAGTGGTGATTGCTGGGCGTCCAAACGCCGGTAAATCTAGCTTACTGAATGCGTTAGCAGGGCGAGAGGCAGCGATTGTCACGGATATAGCGGGTACAACCCGTGATGTGTTGCGTGAACATATACATATTGATGGAATGCCATTACATATCATTGATACAGCAGGCCTACGGGAAGCCAGTGATGAAGTTGAGCGTATAGGTATCGAGCGTGCATGGAAGGAGATTGAACAGGCTGACCATGTGCTGTTTATGGTGGATAGCACCACGACTGATGCCACTGAGCCACAAGAGATTTGGCCCGAATTTATGGCACGCCTACCCGATGAGCTACCCGTAACTGTGATCCGTAATAAAGCAGACATGACCGGGGAGCCGGTTGAGTTTATTGATAACACTCGTTACCCATTAATCCGTTTATCTGCTCGTGAAGAAAATGGTATTGATTTATTGCGGGATCATCTAAAAGAAGCGGTTGGCTTTAATAGTAATACAGAGGGTGGTTTCTTGGCACGTAGCCGCCATTTACAAGCATTGAATGCGGCCGCAGTTCACCTAGAACAGGGCTATGACCAGTTAGTGAATGCCCGCTCCGGTGAGCTTTTGGCTGAAGAGTTGCGTCTAGCCCAATTAGAACTCAGCGAAATCACGGGGGAGTTTACTTCTGATGATTTATTAGGCCGTATTTTCTCAAGTTTTTGTATTGGGAAGTAATACGGTATCGTATTAACCTACACGGCGTTGTGTAGGTTTCCTTTCTTTTTTGTCGTCTTAATCCAATATTAAGCATTTAGTGTTTTTATTTTTCTAAAATGGTCGATTAAACCAACTAACAGATAAAAGCATGGATAAGTTATTGCAAGTTAACACTCAAAGTTACGCTCAACGCCCTGACTTAATAGAAGAGTGCGAGTTATTTCTTGATAAGTTATGGCCTCAGTTTATGAGCCAATCATCGGTATGTGATGAATATTGGAACAGGCTTGATGAAGAGCCCAATTCTTATTTTCAATTTATTGCCACTGTAAATGAGAACGAAGAGGAGCGGGTCATTGGTATTATTCGCTCTGTGCCTTTTTTATGGCCTTATGGTGATTTTAGCAAATTAGCGGAAATGGGCTGGGATGCGATTTTTAACTTCGCGATGGAAAATCAACAAGGCGGAGAGCCTTATATTTCGGCACTTTCTGTGACGGTTGACCCGCAATATCGTGGGTGTCAAATCCCTGCTTTATTGATTAATGCATTAAAACACGCAGCAAAAGAATATGCGGCAAAAGCGGTGATTGTGCCTGTTCGCCCAACATTAAAACATTGTTATCCATTACAGGATTTTGAGGCGTATTGCGGCTGGCAAAATGAGCGCGGAGAGCCTTTTGACCCGTGGATCAGAACGCATTGGCGGTTGGGTGCCACGGTACTACAGCCCGTTCATCGTTCAATGGTCATTATAGGCTCAATTGCTGATTGGCAATCATGGACAGGTATGTATTTCCCGCAATCAGGGCAATATATTGTACCCAACGCTTTGGTGCCAGTTACTGTTGATATTCAGCGCCAACAAGTTGAATATATTGAGCCTAATTTGTGGATGCTGCACTCGCTTTAAGGCTCAGTATTGTGTCTATCTTTGAATGATACTTATCGATATATTTCTACACTCTATAGCGTGTTATTTATATTTTACCTGTTATAGCGTGTAAAATGATGTTTACCGGTTGTAGCAGGTAAATATCATTAGTGCCAAACAAGGTAGGTGTTAAAATGAAAGTGACCAATACCCGACAACTTAGTGCTTACATGAAAGATGTCAGAGAGACGAAAAAATTATCTCAAAGTAAAGTCGCAAGTAAAGTGGGTATTCGGCAAGATACCGTCTCCAGTTTTGAACTCTCTCCTGACTCTACCAAATTAGAAACCTTCTTTAAGATTTTATCTGCCCTAAATTTAGAACTCGATATTAAACCGCGAAATGAAAGTGGCTCATCAAACTCAAACTCAAATTCAAACTCTAGATGGAAGGAGGAGTGGTGATGGCGATTTTGCATGTATATATGAATGGTTATTGGGTAGGTGACTTTATTCGCTCAAGTACTGGGGCTCATCAGTTTAAATGATGTGCCCCATAGTTTTATTTTAAATGTAGGTGAAATAAAGGCGTTAGCGGTTGAACGTTTTGAGCGTAAATATTCTTCTGATTCCTCGTGGATTATGCGTTTACCACAAGAAGATTTTTGTCAAACATTGAATATTTCACCGGCAAGAAAATATCAAAATCATGGTGGACCGGGTATTTCTGAAATTATGAATTACTTATTAGGTTCAATAAATGCAGAGAAAGATAGATATCAGTTTATGAAGAGCCAGGTTTTGTTTTGGTTACTTGCAGCGACGGATGGCCATGCTAAAAATTTTTCATTATTTATTGAACCTGAAGGCCGTTATCAGTTAACACCTTTTTACGATATTTTGTCCATGTATCCTAGTTATGGGGGGAGGGGAATTAACCCTAGAGATGCCAAATTGGCTATGGGGCTGAAGGGAACAAGGGAGATGAAATACAATATAGAGCAAATTTTTCCAAGGCATTTTTTTGCAACGGCCAAGGAGGTTGGTTTTGACCGCACTGAAATGGAAAAAATCTTAATTGAGTTTGATGAGCAAATGGAAAGTGTTATTACAAAGGTTAGGGAACAGCTTCCAACCAATTTCCCTAAGCACATTGCAGACTCAATTTTATCAGGGTTACATCATAAAGCCGCACGATTAAAAAAAGGTTGGGATTAATCCTTTACCCGACTCGGATGGGTAAACACGGTGGCTTTCCCCTGACGGCAAAAACCGACTAAGGTTAAATTGGCTTTTTCCGCCACTTCGATAGCGAGTGCCGTGGCAGCAGAAACGGCAAATAAAATTTCTGCACCGCAACTGGCGGCTTTTTGTACCATTTCATAACTTGCGCGGCTAGAAACCAATACAGCACCTTGTTGCCATTGGTTACGATGCTTCATTCCGAGTAGTTTATCAAGTGCGACATGGCGACCGACATCTTCGCATCCCCCCACTAATAAACCTTCTGGTGATATCCATGCGGCGGCGTGGGTACAGCCCGTTAGGGCACCTATTTCTTGTACCTTTTTCAATTCATGTAGCGCGTTATCTAAGTAAGACAAGGAAAATGTTTGTGTAAAGGGTAGGGGAGCGATGGGTTTAAAAATTTCATCGAGTTGTTCGGTACCACAAATACCACAGCCTGTACGCCCTGCTAAATTACGGCGGCGTTCTTTTAGCTCCATAAATCGGCGGCTAGATAATTCAACCTGTACTTCAATTCCTCGGTTACAGCCTTCAACGATATCAATTCCACGTATTTCATCACCTGACTGTATTATCCCTTCTGAAAGTGCAAATCCGACGGCAAAATCCGCTAAATCTTTTGGCGTTGCCATCATAACAACATGTGATATGCCATTGAACACTAGAGCGACAGGATATTCTTCTGCAACATAATCATTAACGGGTGAGTTAAGGTTGCCTTTTTGTTGCACACTTGTGTGATTTAAGCCAATCATTTTAGTTAATTTGGAGTCATTTGTAGTATTTGTTTCATACATTAGATGAATTCCTAGCATTAATGATACATAATATTAATTATGGGTAAAAAGAATTTACACCATTTGCCAGGCAATGTACCTGGATACGATAGGGAAGACGTTGAATAAGAACAGTTTACCTGATTATCGCGATTGGCGTTAGGTAAACATGAGCAATGTATAATGAGGAGATCCCCATGCAAGTCAGCAGAAGGCAGTTCTTTAAGATCTGCGCTGGCGGTATGGCAGGTACGACGGCAGCAGCATTAGGGTTTGCACCCGCCACTGCGTTAGCGTCAACGCGCCAGTATAAATTACTGCGTGCGAAGGAAACCAGAAATACCTGTACCTACTGTTCTGTCGGCTGTGGGCTGTTAATGTACAGCCTTGGTGATGGCGCGAAAAATGCGAAAGAAAGCATTTTCCATATTGAAGGGGACCCGGATCATCCGGTAAACCGTGGTGCACTTTGTCCTAAAGGTGCTGGACTTATCGATTTTATCCACAGTGAAAGCCGCCTTAAGTACCCTGAAGTGCGTGAGCCAGGGACAAATGAGTGGAAACGTATCACTTGGAATGAAGCCTTTGATCGTATCGCTAAGTTAATGAAAGAAGACCGCGATGCGAACTTTATTGAAAAAAATAAAGAGGGTGTCACTGTTAACCGTTGGCTAACCACCGGTATGCTATGTGCATCCGCAGGAAGCAATGAAAGCGGCTTTGTAACCCAAAAATTTACCCGCGCTCTCGGCATGCTTGCCGTAGATAACCAAGCGCGTGTCTGACACGGACCAACGGTAGCAAGTCTTGCTCCAACATTTGGTCGCGGTGCGATGACCAACCACTGGGTTGACATTAAAAATGCAAACCTAGTTGTCGTTATGGGTGGTAATGCGGCAGAAGCGCATCCAGTCGGTTTCCGCTGGGCGATGGAAGCTAAAATCCATAATAAAGCCAAACTAATCGTTATTGACCCTCGCTTTACCCGTACTGCGGCAGTGGCGGATTTTTACACGCCTATTCGCTCAGGTACTGATATTGCGTTCTTGTCTGGTGTTATCAAATACTTATTGGATAATGAAAAAATTCAGCGTGAATACGTGGAAGCGTATACCAACGCCAGTTTAGTTATTCGTGAAGATTATGGTTTTGATGACGGCCTGTTTACAGGTTATGACGAAGAAAAACGTCAATACGACAAAACCACGTGGAACTATGAGATGGATGAAAACGGCCTTGCGCTGCGCGATCCGACTCTGAAACACCCACGTTGTGTGCTAAATCTATTAAAAGAGCACGTCAGCCGTTATACACCTGAAGTGGTGAATAACATCTGTGGTACGCCAATTAAAGACTTCTTGCAAGTCTGTGAATACCTTGCAGAAACGAGTGCTAAAGATAAAACCGCTTCGTTCTTGTACGCATTAGGTTGGACACAACATACTGTTGGTGCCCAAAACATTCGTACTATGGCGATGATCCAGTTACTTCTGGGTAATATGGGGATGCTAGGCGGTGGTGTAAACGCACTGCGCGGGCACTCCAATATCCAAGGGTTAACTGACTTAGGCTTGCTATCTCAAAGCTTGCCGGGTTATTTGACCTTACCATCCGAAAAACAAACGACATTAGACAGTTATTTAACTGCCAATACACCGAAAGCGACGGTTGCAGGCCAAGTTAACTATTGGAGCAACTATCCGAAATTTTTCGTCAGTATGATGAAAACTTTTTATGGTGATAAAGCGCAGAAAGAAAATGACTGGGGCTTTGATTTATTACCGAAATGGGATCAAGGCTACGATGTGTTGCGTTATTTCGAAATGATGGATAAGGGGGAAGTTAACGGTTATATCTGCCAAGGCTTTAACCCGGTTGCTTCATTCCCGAATAAAAACAAAGTCATTAAATCACTTTCTAAGTTGAAGTATTTAATTACCGTTGACCCGCTGAATACGGAAACATCCAATTTCTGGCAAAACCACGGCGAAATGAACGATGTGAAACCGGAAGAAATCCAAACTACGGTATTCCGTCTACCTTCTTGTTGTTTTGCTGAAGAAAATGGCTCGATTGTTAACTCAGCTCGTTGGTTACAATGGCACTGGAAAGGTGCGGATGCTCCGGGCGAAGCCATTAGTGATGGTGAAATTCTTTCGGGGATTTTCCATCGCATGCGTCAGTTATATGCTGCCGAAGGTGGTGCTGTGCCAGAGCAGGTTCTGAGTATGACTTGGAACTACTTTGACCGTGATAATCCAACTCCGGAAGAAGTCGCTCAAGAAAACAATGGCTATGCTTTAGTTGACTTGAAAGATGCAGATGGCAACGTGATTGTTAAAAAAGGCGAATTACTTAGCTCCTTTGCTCAATTACGTGATGACGGTACGACATCAAGTGGTTGCTGGATCTTTACGGGTAGCTGGACACCAAAAGGTAACCAGATGGCTAACCGTGATAACTCTGACCCAACAGGTCTGGGTAACACATTAGGTTGGGCATGGGCATGGCCTTTGAACCGTCGCGTGATTTATAACCGCGCATCAGCTGACCCAATGGGTAAACCGTGGGACCCAAAACGTCAGATTCTCGAGTGGGATGGCAGCAAATGGACAGGAATGGATATTCCTGACTATAGCAATGCTGCTCCGGGTAGTGGTGTTGGTCCGTTTATCATGCAACCGGAAGGTATGGGGCGTTTATTCGCACTGGATAAAATGGCGGAAGGCCCATTCCCAGAGCATTACGAGCCTATCGAGACCCCGCTTGATACTAACCCATTGCATCCAAATGTGGTGTCTAACCCTGCGGCTCGTGTCTTTAAAGATGACTGGGCTCAAATGGGTAAAGCGACTGAATTCCCTTATGTGGGAACCACTTATCGCTTAACGGAACACTTCCACTATTGGACAAAACATGCTCTGTTAAATGCCATTATTCAGCCGCAACAATTCATCGAGATTGGTGAACGTTTAGCGAATGAAAAAGGTATCAAGCAAGGCGATACGGTGAAAGTTAGCTCTAAACGTGGTTACATCAAAGCGAAAGCAGTCGTTACCAAACGTATTCATACCCTGAAAGTGGCTGGAAAAGATATCGATACTATCGGTATTCCAATTCACTGGGGATTTGAAGGTTTGGCAGTGAAAGGCTTTATCGCTAATACGTTAACGCCGTTTGTGGGTGATGCGAATACTCAGACACCGGAATTTAAATCATTCCTTGTCAATGTGGAAAAGGTGTAAGGAGATAAATTATGTCAATGCAATCTCAGGACATTATTCGTCGTTCTGCCACCAATTCCCTGACTCCCGCACCTCAGGTGCGGGACTATAAGGAAGAGGTTGCAAAGCTTATCGACGTTACGACCTGTATCGGCTGCAAAGCTTGTCAGGTCGCATGTTCCGAATGGAATGATATCCGTGACAAAATAGGGACTAACGTTGGGGTATATGATAACCCAACAGATTTAACAGCTAAATCATGGACAGTAATGCGTTTTTCTGAAGTCGAAGAAAACGATAAGTTTGAATGGCTGATCCGTAAAGATGGCTGTATGCACTGTGCTGACCCAGGGTGCTTAAAGGCATGTCCTTCAGAAGGTGCTATTGTTCAGTACAAAAACGGTATCGTTGATTTCCAATCAGAACATTGTATTGGTTGCGGTTACTGTATTGCGGGTTGCCCGTTTGATGTGCCACGTATCAACCCAGAAGATAACCGTGCATACAAATGTACGTTGTGTGTTGACCGAGTTGAAGTCGGTCAAGAGCCTGCGTGTGTGAAAACTTGTCCGACAGGGGCTATTCATTTCGGTAGCAAAGAAGACATGATTAACATGGCAGGTGAGCGTGTTGAAGAGCTGAAAACACGTGGTTATGCAAATGCAGGTTTATATGACCCTGAAGGTGTTGGCGGTACGCATGTTATGTACGTCTTACACCACGCAGATAAACCTCAGTTGTACCACGGGCTGCCGGAAAACCCGACAATCAGCCCAACCGTCACTTTCTGGAAAGGTATCTGGAAGCCGTTGGCAGCGGTTGGTTTTGCTGCAACATTTGCGGCGGCCATCTTCCACTATGTGGGTATTGGTCCGAACCGCGTCTCCAAAAAAGATGAAGAAGAGGCTTTAGAAGATTTGCATAATGCAATGTCATCTGACACTTCGAAATCAAAAGAAGGGGAGGATCAGAAATGATGCCAGATGATAACGATAAAATTATCCGCCATAAGCCGATTGAAAGGATCAATCACTGGGCGGTTGTGATTTGCTTTTTGTTCACCGCGATCAGTGGTCTAGGGTTCTTTTTCCCATCATTAAACTGGTTTATGAACATTTTAGGTACGCCACAACTGTCTCGAATTTTACATCCATTCGTGGGCACAGCGATGTTCTTGCTGTTCGTGTTTATGTTCTTCCGTTATTTCCACCATAACTTCATTAATAAAGAAGATATTAAGTGGGCTAAGAATATTGGTAAGGTACTGAAAAACGAAGAGGCAGGCGATGTAGGGCAATATAACCTCGGTCAAAAAGGGGTATATTGGGTAGTCACCATTTGCTTACTAGCATTGGTTATCACAGGTGTGATTATGTGGCGCCCTTATTTTGCGGATTATTTCCCTATTCCTGTTTATCGTGCGGCTATCTTAGTGCACTCACTTTCAGCTATCGCATTGATCATCATGATAGTGGTGCATGCATACGCTGCAATTTGGGTGAAAGGCTCTGTACGTGCGATGGTTGAAGGTTGGGTAACTCGTGGTTGGGCAAGAAAGCATCACCCACGCTGGTACCGTGAAATCATCGAAAAAGAAAAGCAGCAGCAAGAGAAAAACTAAGTATCTTGATAGTATTTTTAAAACCCACAAATTATATTTGTGGGTTTTTTTATATTATTTAATTATCATATTCAGATGGGTTTTATTTTAACTGTGTTTAATTATTTATTAAAAATATATTTTAATTTATCAATATTAGAATGTCGATATTAGATTTATTATCTTAATTTTATGCTTTATTTAATAAAGATGGTCATATTTAGAGTAACTAAATAATACATTTAGATGATGTTGATTTATTATTCAATAATAGAGCAATAGTGAAATTAATTACTATATTTAATATTATTTTAGCCTATTGATATTAAAAAATAATTAAAGCGGCGAATCACTGGACTTATACCATAATATTTAATACAAATAGTTAACGGTTGCGGAATATATTACCTCAACAAAATAAAAACCCTCATATTTAAATATATTATTTTAATACAGTGAAATAAATATCATTCATTCCATTTACGATAGCTAAATAAAGAGGTAATGCATGGATCTTCCTTTACAAGGTATCAAAGTACTCGATTTCACCGGTGTACAGTCAGGGCCATCTTGTACCCAAATGTTAGCGTGGTTTGGGGCTGATGTGATAAAAATTGAACGCCCCGGCGTTGGTGATGTAACTCGTAATCAACTTAGAGATATTCCCGATGTTGATGCGCTTTATTTTACCATGCTCAATAGTAATAAACGTTCCGTTGAATTAAATACCAAAACGCCAGAAGGGAAAGAAGTTATGGAGCGGCTGATCAAACAAGCCGATGTCCTTGTTGAAAACTTCCATCCAGGTGCCATCGACCATATGGGTTTTACTTGGGAACATATTCAAGAATTAAATCCTCGTCTGATTTTCGGCTCCATTAAAGGTTTCGATGAAAACTCACCTTATGCCAATGTTAAAGCTTATGAAAATGTGGCTCAAGCCGCTGGTGGAGCTGCATCAACTACCGGTTTTTGGGATGGTCCTCCACTTGTCAGCGCCGCTGCATTAGGTGACAGTAATACAGGGATGCATTTATTAATCGGCTTATTGGCAGCACTGTTACATCGAGAGAAAACGGGTAAAGGGCAACGCGTGACGATGTCGATGCAAGATGCTGTACTCAACTTATGTCGTGTAAAACTACGCGATCAGCAGCGTTTAGAAAAAATCGGCTATTTAGAAGAATACCCTCAGTATCCAAATGGTAAATTTGGTGATGCTGTTCCCCGTGGCGGAAATGCGGGAGGCGGTGTGCAGCCCGGTTGGATCTTGAAATGTAAAGGCTGGGAAACAGACCCGAATGCTTATATCTATTTCACTATTCAGGAACAAGATTGGGAACAGACTTGCATTGCCATTGGTAAGCCGGAATGGGCGAGTGACCCAGCTTATAGTACCCCACAAGCTCGACAGCCACATATCTTTGATATCTTTGCTGAAATCGAAAAGTTCTTGGCAGATAAAGACAAACATGAAGCCGTTGAATACCTCAGTAAGTATGGGGTGCCATGTGCGCCAGTACTGAGCATGCGTGAAATTGCCAGAGACCAATCACTTCGTGATAGCGGAAGCGTTGTTGAAGTAGAACAACCTAAAAGAGGCACTTACTTAACTGTAGGCTGCCCAATGAAATTCTCTTCGTTCACACCAGATATAAAGAGTGCCCCATTGTTGGGTGAGCACACAGAAGAAGTACTGACTGAGCTAGGTTACAGTGCAGATGAAATTGCATCTATGCGAACCAATAAAGCTATCTAAATTGTAATTGGGGGAGAATACCTTCCCCATCATTCTGCTATCGATGAGGTGGACATGTCTGCTGACCAAAATCAAAATTTAACGGATGGTATGCATATTATTGTTGATGCACTAAAAAAGAATGGCATTGACACAATCTATGGCGTTGTTGGTATCCCTGTTACGGATATGGCGAGGCATGCTCAAGCCGAGGGAATACGTTATATTGGCTTTCGCCATGAACAGTCTGCGGGTAATGCGGCTGCCATTAGTGGTTTTATTACCCAAAAACCCGGTATTTGTTTGACGGTTTCTGCACCGGGCTTTTTAAATGGTATGGTGGCACTAGCCAATGCGACAACCAATGGCTTTCCGATGATCCAAATAAGTGGCTCAAGCGATAGGGCGATCATAGACCTGCAACAAGGGGACTATGAAGAGCTGGACCAGATGAATACTGCAAAGCCATTTGTCAAAGCTTCCTACCGAGTTAATAAACCAGAAGATTTAGGGATTGCTTTAGCAAGAGCCATACGAGCTTCGGTATCGGGTCGCCCTGGCGGTGTATATCTTGACCTTACCACTGAGGTGTTAGCGGCGGTGATGGATAAAGACGAAGCAGACAAAACGATTTTTAAGGTAGAAGACCCTGCACCAAGACAAATTCCATCACCTGATTCAGTGAATAAAGCGCTTAAGTTACTTGCATCAGCTAAGCGGCCATTAATTATTTTGGGTAAAGGCGCCGCATATGCACAAGCGGATGACAATATTCGTCAATTTATTGAAACGACGGGTATTCCTTATTTACCGATGTCAATGGCAAAAGGTTTGCTACCGGATACCCACCCCCTGTCAGCGGCATCAGCTCGCTCATATGCCTTATCCAGTGCGGATGTTGTGGTGTTAATGGGCGCACGCCTTAATTGGTTGCTTGATCATGGAAAAGGTAAGCATTGGTCGCCAGACACTCAATTTATTCAATTGGATATTGAGCCATCTGAGATTGATAGTAACCGCCCAATAACCGCACCTGTTGTTGGTGATATTTACTCAAGTATTGAGTCTTTACTGGCTGGTCTTAAATCAATCCCTGTTAAATCCCCAACAGAATGGATTGCCAGTATTGATGAGCATAAGAAAATCAATGTCGAGAAAATGGCTGCTAAGTTAAATACTGACACTTCTCCGATGAACTATTTCAATGCATTACGTGCAATCCGTGATGTGCTGGTCGATCACCAAGATGTTTATGTCGTTAATGAAGGCGCTAACACGCTTGATAATGGACGAAATATTATTGATATGTACCAACCACGTAAGCGCTTAGATTGTGGAACATGGGGTGTTATGGGGGTGGGGATGGGTTACGCTGTTGGTGCGGCAGTAACCAGTGGTAAACCCGTGGTGGCTATTGAAGGTGACAGTGCATTCGGTTTTAGTGGTATGGAGATAGAAACTATTTGCCGTTATAAACTGCCAGTGACCATTCTAATTTTTAATAATGGCGGAATATACCGTGGCGATGGTGTGAATTTGCATGGTGATAGCGACCCTTCTCCAACGGTATTAATGGGAACTGCCCGTTACGACAAGATGATAGAGGCTTTTGGTGGTATCGGCTATAACGCAACGACACCAGCAGAAATACAACAGGCATTGAAAGCAGGGTTAACATCAGGTAACCCAACGTTAATTAATGTGGTGATAGACCCTGATGTGGGGACTGAAAGTGGTCATATAGGCAGCTTGAATCCTAAATCAGTAGTAAAAAATTAACCCAACATCAATTTAAAAGTTGAAATTTCATAGCGCCACTTACTTGATATAAGTGGCGTAAGGTACTTTATCGTCAAAAAATAGGTGGGTCTTATGGCTGACTTTATGTTGAAGATTTTTATGAGTGACCTATTGCCTATCATTATTATTATGGTCCTTGGTTATGCGAGTGGTAAGCGTAATGTATTTACGGAAGACCAAGCAAAGGCATTCAATAAATTAGTTTTAAATTATGCATTACCTGCGGCATTATTTGTTTCAATTGCACGCGCTAATCGTGAAATGATATTTGCTGACACTAAACTGACCATTATTTCGTTTGTAACTTTATTAATTTGTTTCTTTTTCTCTTTCTTTAGTTGTAAATATATTTTTAAACATAGTCGTGGTGAAGCGGCGGTATGTGCATTGATTGCAGGTTCTCCGACCATCGGTTTTCTTGGGTTTGCAATACTCGACCCTATTTATGGCGCGACCGTTTCTACAGGTCTCGTTGTGGCAATTATCTCAATTATTGTTAATGCCATTACTATTCCTATTGGTCTATTTTTACTTAACCCATCTGATGCAGAAGGTAAGAAAGGGGGAGGAGGAATGGACGCTTTGGTCTCTGCTTTCAAAGAGCCAGTGGTATGGGCCCCGGTATTAGCAACGGTATTGGTTCTTATTGGTATTAAAATCCCCCCTATTTTAGACCCGACTTTTGAATTAATTGCTAAAGCGAATTCAGGTGTAGCGGTATTTGCCGCAGGCTTGACATTAGCAGCGAATAAATTCGAGTTTGATGGTGAAATTGTTTACAACACATTATTAAAACTCGTGTTAATGCCAGGCTTAATGTTACTTGCGGGAATGACGTTTAATATGGAATCTGAGCAATTGCAAATGATGGTATTAGCGGGGGCATTACCACCTGCGTTCTCAGGGATTATTATTGCAAGTCGCTTTAATATTTATACCCGTACTGGAACCGCATCACTGGCGGTAAGTGTACTTGGTTTTATTATTGCAGCACCCGTGTGGATCTATATCGCTCGAGTCGTCGCTTAGAAATGTCCGTTTGATAAAAGTCTCGACCATGGTGGGATTGGCATCATGGTCTTTCGGCAAAAAGAGGTAAATGATGACAGCTACAAAGCCTTTAGATGGAATACGTGTTCTAGATTTTACAGGGGTTCAGTCTGGGCCATCTTGTACCCAAATGTTAGCGTGGTTTGGGGCTGATGTGATAAAGATAGAACGACCAAGAGTTGGAGATGTAACTCGTCATCAATTGCGTGATATTCCTGATGTGGATGCATTATATTTTACCATGCTTAATAGTAATAAGCGTTCTTTAGAGCTGGATACTAAAACCCCAGAGGGTAAAGAAGTCATGGAAAAGCTGATACGCCAAGCGGACGTGTTAGTTGAAAATTTCCATCCGGGGGCGATTGACCATATGGGATTCACATGGGAGTACATTCAACAATTAAATCCTCGTTTAATTTTTGGTTCCATCAAAGGGTTTAATCAAAACTCGCCTTACGCAGATGTGAAAGCGTACGAAAATGTTGCCCAATCAGCAGGAGGTGCAGCCTCAACAACAGGGTTCCCTGATGGCCCCCCTGTTGTAAGTGCAGCAGCCCTTGGGGACAGTAATACGGGAATGCATTTACTGATTGGCTTGTTAACCGCATTGTTACACCGCGAAAAAACCGGTAAAGGTCAACGCGTGACGATGTCAATGCAAGATGCTGTGCTGAATTTATGCCGTGTAAAATTACGCGACCAACAGCGCTTAGAAAAAATAGGTTATTTAGAAGAGTATCCGCAATATCCAAATGGAAAGTTTGGTGATGCGGTTCCCCGAGGCGGAAATTCCAGCGGGGGAGGTCAGCCCGGCACCATGCTTAAATGTAAGGGCAGTGATACTGATCCTAATGCTTATATTTACTTTATTAATCAGGATCATAACTGGGAAAACACCTGTGATGCGATTGGTCGACCGGAATGGAAAACCGACCCTAATTTCGCAACGACCGAAGCTCGGGTAAGCCATATTCAGGATGTATGGGATGCGATTGAAGATATTGCGAAAGACAAAGATAAACATGAAATAACCGATTATTTCGATAAGTTTGGCGTGCCTTGTTCCGCAGTGCTGAGTATGAAAGAGATTATGGAAGATAAATCTTTGCGTGGTAGTGGTTCTATTGTTGAAGTTAAGCAACCCATACGGGGTTCTTATTTAACGGTAGGGTGCCCAGTGAAGTTTTCTAGTTTTATTCCAGAAATTAAGAGTGCTCCATTACTGGGAGAACATAATCACGAAATATTGAAAGAGCTTGGTTATAGCGATGAACAAATTATTGAGATGAAAAATAAAAGTGTTATTTAATTAATAATACTTTAAACACCTAATAATTGGTGAGCTTAAATAGATAGTCAATATTAAATTGTTATATTTGGATATTAATATATTCAAATATAACAATAATGCACAGAATTTGAATGGCTTAATTCACTTTTTAAACCCATAAATTATTTTTCTATTCTATCCACGATTAATTATTCATTAATAGTGGGGGCTTTTTACTACTCTATTCGTTGAATAAGGATTGTCATATGCGTATTTCTGAAATTAAAAAAAGTAGTAAGGTTGCTGCCGTTGATTTTGTTCCTGCATGGGGTGATTTAAATGGGAATATTCAACGCCTAGTTGCAGCTGCAGAGAAAGTTGCTGCTCAGGGTGTCGACTATGCCGTTTTTCCTGAAACAGCGGTTAGCGGTTATTTATTTTCGGACACGGCTGAGTTAGCACCTTATTTAGATACTATTCCGGGTAAAACGACGGCGGCAATTTTGCCTGTCCTCGCACAGACTGGCATGTATATGAGCGTTGGTATTGCTGAGCGAGATAGTGAAACAGGCTTAGCTTATAATTCAGCGGTCCTAATGGGGCCTGAAGGTATCATTGGTAAATATCGAAAAATAGGGTTGAACTCCCAAGACCAAAAAGTATTTGCTCCGGGTAATACTGGTGTGAAAACGTTTGATACCCCGATAGGCCGCATCGCATTATTAATTTGTTATGACGATACCTATTGGCAATATGTTCGTTTAGCGGCACTTGAAGGGGCTCAAATTATTGGTTGGCATTCAGTTTCGGACCGTATGATGCCTGATGCAACAGCGGCAGAAATGCTAGGTGACCACTCAACAGTGGCCCATGTTCAACATATGAGTGCACTGAATGGCGTATGGGTAGTTTGTGCGACACGCAGCGGTATTGAAACGAATCCAATTACCAAGGGACAGCTGTATTATAATGGGGGGTCGAGTGTGTGGTCCCCGTCCGGTCATAAGGTGGCGCAGTCCCCGGTGTTAAGCCCTTTAGAATTGGAACCCGGGTTGAATGGCATATATAGTGCAATGATTGATTTAGATGAAGCCGATAAACAGCGTAATACTTTGCTTGCTAAGCGTCGTCCTGACTTATATTCCCCAACACTTGCATTTCATCGTAGCCCTACGGATATCAATGCAACTTCGACGATAGTGCAAACCACTTTTATTGCAGCCCAGTGGGAAAAATCAGTCTCTAAGTTAGACTCTATTCAGGTGGGTGAGAATGAACTCTTAGTTTTACCTGAGCTTTCGGCACTTCCTTATACCGATGACCCGAATATTATTTTGTCCCATGCCGAAACACGAGGAGGGGTATTTGAACAAACCCTTTGCAAAGCAGCTTATGAAGGGAAAGGGTATATTGTAGGTAGTTACCCTGAAATTGATACCGATAAACTGTACCACACGGTGGTGCTAGCGGGCCCAGCGGGGGATATACTCGCCCGTTATCGAGTGACACACCTTAATGAGCGTGATAGTGGCTGGGCAATGGCAGGCCATGCAGTCAGTGTCACGGCAACTCCTATTGGGCGCATTGCTTTGGCTGCGGCACATGAATTAGAAGTCCCAGAACTCGCGGGGTTATATAGTGCATTACGCGCTGATATTTTGGCGGCGCCAGCGGGCATACCGAGTGATTTGAAAGTTGAAATTGATAGCCATCTTTATTCTGTGGAAAACCCACCGACTGGGCGAGCGGATTTTATCCCTTATGCTATCGCAACATTAAACCAACTATGGGTGATATGTGGAGGCCGCAATGAACGAGATTCAACGTCGGCCGCCATATACGGGCCTGAACCCGTCGTACTGACGCCAACATTAACAGCACAGAGAGGGGCTGAAGATGTTAGATTACAAACACAGGTTCCTGCTCCTTTTACTTGGATTAATCAAGAGCGTTTAATTAGTGGGCAGCAAGCCATTTGGTTTACGCCGCTAACTCGGTAGTTATTTTTGTTTTCCTGTTGTAATTCATTTGGTTACAACAGGAATACTAAGTTATTAATATGAAAAATATTACTCATTAGCAATTAAAAGCCGGCAAAGGAGAGTTAAAACACTTCACTTTTTTGGTGTTGTTGCCTTGTTGGTTTTAATTGCGAGTATTTCTAGTGAAGTTTTTAATCACGGTTTATTTTGAATTTCAATTCTGAATTTGCATTTATTTTACAGTTGGTTTTTTTATTTTTATTTAGCTCTAAAAATAAAAAACGGTTTATTAAGAAATACTCAATTATTGTTCCGCCCTCTATGCATTATTTTGGTTATTTTGGATTATGTATCGACTAAATTGGCAAAAAAACAAATTTATTTAAGACGATTTTTACGGTGCATATCACTTCGATTATGAGTCGGCCGAGCTGCTCAAAAATAGAGAGTTCAATACAGGGAAATAAAATATGACAACCTCTTCACCACAAGTGCCGTTTATGCAATTACCCACTATTGCATTTTTATTAGCGATTGCCTCAGGGATGTTGGATGGCTATGCCTTTTTCACAACGAAATCATTTGCGACGTTTCAGTCGGGCAATATCATCATGCTAGGTTATCAATTTGCTGAAAACGGTCTGGCTGCGGTGACGCCTTATGTTATTTCTATTTTCTCATTTGGTGCGGGAGCTATGTTACTGGCATTGATCCGTTATCGCTATAATACCGATGAGAAAACATGGACATTCACTTTACTGTCACTTGAAATAGCCCTTTTATTGCTGCTGATCGCGTATATTTTTTTATTCAATATCCAATCTAAGGGGTTTCATGCCGTTTGGGCTTTGTCTTTTATTGCAGGTATGCAGGGTAATGCATTCCACAAAATTAATGGCATGTTATACGGGAATATTGCAGTCACCTTAAATGTACAGCTAGGTTTTAGTTCTTTAGCAGAGTCTATCGCATTTAAAGGTAAAGCCAGAAAAAACGCATTGTATAAAAGTTATTGTTATTTTCTGACGCTCTTGGGTTTTGCTGGTGGGGCATTTCTCATGGTATTACTCGCTGATTATGCAAGGGAATATGCATTGTTTGCTACATTAATTCCGTTATGTTTGATATTTTTCTCTGGTCGCCAGTTTTCGAAAGAAAATAAACAGCTACCAATAGATTCGGATTGATGGATAAAAGCCGTTATGAGGCATAATCTCCTTATTCGTAGGGGATTATGCCTATATAAAAAGTGATAAAAGGTTTGCTAGGGTGCTGAAAAGTAATTTTCTGCATTATTAAAGCAAATATTTTGTACCATTTTACCTAGCATTTTTTCCTCATTTGGAATTTCACCATTGATTACCCACGTTCCTAACATATTACACAAAATACGACGGAAGTATTCATGGCGCGTATAGGATAGGAAACTACGGGAGTCAGTTAACATACCGACAAATTGGCTCAATAACCCCAATTGTGAGAGCTGCTCAAGTTGACGTAACATGCCATCTTTTTGGTCATTAAACCACCAGCCAGAACCAAACTGAATTTTTCCTGCGATGCCTCCGCCTTGAAAGTTACCTATCATGGTCGCTAAAACTTCGTTATCACGAGGATTCAAGCAATATAAAATGGTTTTTGGCAGCTCATTATTTTTGTCCATCTCATCTAATAAACGAGACAGTGGATAAGCAATAGGGCTGTCTCCGATAGAATCAAAGCCGCTATCTGCGCCTAATAACTTAAACATACGGGTGTTATTATTGCGTAGCGCACCTATATGTAACTGCATGACCCAATTATGTTTGGCGTATTGTTTCCCTAGCCAGACAAGCACCGCAGTAGAAAACTGAGCAATAGACAGCTCATCTAATGGTTGGCCATTAAGCCTATTTTGTAAAATAGTATCTAACACGCTTTCATCGGGGATAGGGGCATAACGTAATACTTCAATGCCGTGGTCAGATGCCACACAACCGTGCTGATCAAAATGTGTTATCCGCACTGCTAATGCAGATAGCAAATCACTAAAGCGTGTAATTTCGATATCAGCGGATTTACCCAATTTGCTGATATAGTCGACAAATCCATCAAGCTCAATTTTAAAGGCTCTATCTGGACGCCAGCTCGGGCGAACGTCAATATTAAAGGTTTTATCTTGGGCAATTTTTTGGTGATATTCTAATGTATCGATAGGGTCATCCGTTGTTCCTACCATACGTACATTCATTTGCTGCATGATACCGCGAGCCGAAAAATCAGGCTGTGTCAGTTTTTCGTTGGCATCGTGCCAAATGGTATCGGCGGTGTCAGGTGAAAAAAGTTTACCAGTGATACCAAAAGGGCGCCTTAGCTCTAAATGTGTCCAATGGTATAGTGGATTACCTAGTGTCATTGGCACTGTTTTTGCCCAAGCTTGATATTTTTCATAGTCACTAGTTTCCTTACCCGTGATCAGAGCTTCAGGGATACCCGCTGATCGCATACCACGCCATTTGTAATGGTCGCCTTCTAGCCAAATCTGCCCGAGGTTATCAAACTGTCTGTTTTCTGCAATTTCGCGAGGGTTTAAATGACAATGATAATCATAGATTGGCATTGTCGCGACATACTCATGATAAAGGCGGCGAGCAATTTCGTTATTCAGTAAAAAATCTTCGCAAAGAAATGTTTTCATATCATTATCCAACCTTAAAGCGTGGCAACAGCTTGGCGTGCACCCATATCGAGTAATTGTTGATAAGCCGATTTAATTACTTTCACAAATAATGGATTCTTGGGAAGCTCAGTACCAAAAATAGCATCGATAGCGAGTAAATCATCTACAACCGAAACGTTAAGCCCATGTTTGGTATAAATAGCCGTGTAGGTATCAACGAGAGGGTCCCGAACATCGATTTTGTTGCCTTGTTCGTCAACACCAGCAACATAACGCATCCACCCCGCAATCCCTAAAGCGAGATGGCGATAGTCAGTCTTATTAGTCATATGCCATGCGATAGGATCTAACATACGTTGCGGTAATTTTTGGCTTCCGTCCATAGCGATTTGCCAAGTTTGGTGTTTCAACGAAGGGTTAGTGAAGCGATTTATTAAGCTACTTGCGTAATCTGCTAAATTCACTTCTTCAGGCATAACCAAGGTGGGAGCTTGTTCATTCATCATTAATGCATAGGCTGCGCGACGATAGTCTGGGTTGGTCATAGTGTCAGATATGTGAGCATAACCACCTAAATAACCAAGGTAAGCTAAGAAGGAATGACTGCCGTTTAGCATCCTTAGTTTCATTAGTTCAAATGGAACCACATCCTCAACAAATTGAGCGCCAGCACAGTCCCATTCAGGCCTACCGTTAACAAAATTATCTTCAATAACCCATTGTCTGAAAGGCTCACAAGCAATGGCACAAGTGTCTTTGACCCCTAAAAGCTCAGCAATTTCAGCCAGTGTTTCTTCTGTTGCGGCGGGAACAATGCGGTCAACCATTGTGCAAGGAAATGTCACATTATTTTCTATCCACGCGGCTAATTCACTACTTTGTAATTGGGCTAAACCTAGCACCGCTTCTCTAGCAACATGGCCATTTTCACGGACATTATCACAAGAAAGAACAGTAAACGGTGGTAGTTGGCGTTCATAACGAAGTTTTAGTGCTGCAGTAATATAGCCAATAGCAGATGCTGGTTGAGATGGTGTTGCTAAATCTTGTTGAATTAGTTGGTTATTTTTATCTAACTTCCCAGTGGCAGGGTCTGTACAGTAGCCTTTTTCGGTTACAGTAAGAGAAACGATACTCACTGATGGTGAGGCCATTTTTTCAATAATGGCGTCAATACCGTCAATGAGAGGGTGTAATGCTTCTTTCATTGAACCAATAATTTTTAATTCGGTATGTGTTTCACCTTTTTCAGCCACGGTATAAAGCATGGATTGTTGTTTGAGATTTTCTATCAAAGCAGCATCATGCTTTGAGATCAAATTAACCTCACAATAACCCCAATCACTATCTGTTTTTTCTAATACGTGATGAGTATACAGCGCTTGATGTGCACGATGAAAAGCACCACAACCTAGGTGTACGATACGAGTGGTTAAGCGGTCGGCTGTCCAGTGTGGGCGAGTAGCATTAATTGCCGAGGTAACGATATTTTTTTCCATGACGAACCCCTGTTAATTAGCGGCCAATTTGGTTTGGCCGCTTGTCAGGTACAACGGTGAGATAATTATTTCTTAGAATAGAATGCGCGGTGAATACCCAGTTCTAATCCACGAATTTCAGCAAGTCCTTTTAGGCGGCCAATTGCGGAATATCCAGGGTTGGTCTTTTTCTTCAGGTCATCAAGCATTTGGTGGCCATGATCTGGGCGCATAGGGATTAACTCACCTGAACCAGTTTGTATTCTGCGATGTTCTTCTTCTGCAACAGCACAAATGACATTATACATGTCCACATCACCTGCTAAGTGGGCAGCTTCATGGAAAGTGTTTGGATTTTCTTCGCGTAACGTAGAACGTAAGTGAAGAAAATAAATACGTGAGCCAAAAGTACGGATCATGTTAACTAGGTCGTTATCCGCACGGACACCATACGAACCGGTGCACATAGTGTAGCCGTTTGCATCACTATTTACGGTATCTGCCATCCACTTCATATCTTCAATGGTCGAAACGATACGTGGTAAGCCTAATATTGGACGAGGAGGGTCATCAGGGTGAACCGCCATTTTCATTCCAATCTCTTCAGCTACAGGGATGATTTTCTTTAAGAAATAAGCAAAGTGTTCACGCAGTTTATTTTTATCAATATCTGCATAGAGTTTTAAATGTTGGCGGAATTGTTCAAGGGTATAGCCTTCTTCAGCACCCGGTAAGCCAGCAATAATATTATTGATAAGTTTTTGCTTTTCCTCATCACTCATTGATTCAAAGCGCTGTTTAGCCTGAGCAAGCTCTTGGGCTGTATAATCTTGTTCTGCATTTTCACGCTGTAATAAGTGGATCTCAAAGACAGCAAAAGCAATTTGGTCAAAACGTAATGCTTTTGAACCATCTGGTAATTCATATTCTAAATCCGTGCGTGTCCAATCAAGCACTGGCATGAAATTATAACAAACAGTATGAATACCACAGGCTGCAAGGTTGCGCATAGATTGTTGATAGTTTGCTATCCATTTATCGTAGTCCCCTGTATGGGTTTTGATATCTTCATGAATAGGAATACTTTCAACGACTGACCATTCTAGCTGGTTCGCTTCAATCAAGTCTTTACGCTGTTTTATTTCTTCAATACTCCAGACTTCCCCGTTTGGTATGTGATGAAGTGCTGTAACAATACCCGTTGCACCAGCCTGACGAATATCAGAAAGGGAAACCGGGTCCGCCGGTCCATACCAACGCCAAGTTTGCTTCATACTTAACCTCGTTTATATTTCACTAATGCATCTAAATCGGCTAATAAGTTCTTCTTGCAATACAGCAGTTGGAACTATAGTCATTTAACTTATTTGCTAAAAAGTGTGCCATGATATTTTCTTAATATCCACAGAGGTCAACCAATTTGGTTAACCAGATCACAAATACTCATTAAATTTGGGTCACCAATTATAAACCAAGATACAGCTCACAAAACAAAGGCATCATTTTGTGCAGAATCCAGTCAGCTAAATATAAAACTTATCGATTTAAAACTATTTTTCTTTCAGGTTTACCAATTTTATCATTAGTTGGGTTAACCAAGTATCTGTTCAGGATGATTAGAAAAATATAAACCCTAAAAGGCTGACTATGAAAAAGTTAAGACATTATCGATGGTACATGATTCTCTTGGTTTGCTTTATAACTATAATCAACTATTTAGATAGAACCGCATTAGGTGTTGCTGCCCCAACTATTATGGAGACAACGGGCATTACAAAAGAGCAATACTCATGGATTGTAAGTGCGTTCCAATTAGCCTACACAATTGGTCAACCAATAATGGGTTTTTTCATTGATACCATTGGTTTGAAGCTAGGTTTCTTTATTTGTGCTTTGATTTGGGGACTAGCAACTATGGGGCATGCTTTAACAGGAACATGGCAAGGTCTCGCATTTATGCGTGGGTTGATGGGGTTCAGTGAAGCCTCGGCTATCCCAGCAGGTGTTAAAACTGCGTCAACATGGTTCCCTGCTAAAGAACGCGGTATAGCAACAGGTGTGTTTAACATGGGGACGTCGTTTGGTGCCATGTTAGCTCCACCATTGATCGCGTGGGCTATTTTATTTCATAGTTGGGAATTCGCTTTCATTATTTCAGGTGTACTAGCAATCATTGCTGCATTCATTTGGTTCTTTTTCTATAAAGACCCTAAAGACGCGAAAAGGTTATCAGATGAAGAACGCGCTTATATTGAAGAAGGGCAAGAAAAGCATTTACAGCCATCTAAAAAAGAAAAAACGTCGATCAAAAATATCTTAAAGCAACGTAATTTCTGGGGGATTGGTATTTCCCGTTTCCTTGCAGACCCTGCTTGGGGAACAATTAACTTTTGGGTGCCTATTTTCTTTGTAGAGACGTTAAATTTTAGTCTTAAAGAAATTGCGATGTTCGTTTGGCTACCTTTCTTAATGGCGGACCTAGGCTGTCTAGCGAGTGGTTTTGTTGCTAAATTCCTAAACGATCGCGGTATTTCATTAATTAACTCTCGTCGTATTACCTTCACAATAGGCGCTATTTTGATGACAACGATTGGTTTGGTTAGTATTGTTGAAAATCCTTATATCGCTGTTTTATTAATTAGTATTGGTGGCTTCTCGCACCAATTATTATCCACTGTTGCAGCAACATTAGGCGCTGATTTATTCAAGAAAAATGAGGTAGCAACAGCGGTAGGTATGGCTGGCGCATGCGCTTGGACTGGTCAGTTAATCTTTAACTTATTTATCGGTGCATTTGTTGGCATCATTGGTTTTGGCCCATTCTTTGTTGCTTTGGCAGTATTCGATTTAATCGGTGCAGCAGTGCTGTGGATTTTGATTAAAGAGAAAAAAGAGCCTGAAGAAAGTAAAACTGATCATGATAGCTCACTGGTAGCATCATAATTATCGTAAACCTATAAAGTTATATATATCAAGTAAATACACTGCAAGGTCTGATTCTATATTTTGTTGGAATTGGACCTTTTCTATTATTTTTCTTGCTAATGTTTGGCGTAAAACTATTTTTGGTCGACCAATATCTGTTAGACTAGGGCAATCGAAGCTCAGTTTTAATATAATGGCCAATGTAATGACACAGTTTACTGAATATAAACGTCCCTACCAGGAAGTCGGTTATACTTTACGCCAAATGATCTCGAATATGGACTATGCGATTGGTGATAGGCTTCCTCCAGAACGGGAAATTGCTGAAATGCTAGATGTTTCTCGTGCGGTTGTACGTGAAGCATTGATTATGTTAGAAATTGAAAATCTGATTGAAGTGCGAAAGGGGTCTGGGGTCTACGTCATTGCTTTACCTAAGGACAGTGAAGCCGCTGAACAAGGTAAAATTGATAACTCAGACCTTAATGCAGCAGGGCCGTTTGAGTTACTTCAAGCTCGCCAGTTGCTAGAAAGTAATATTGCAGAATTTGCAGCGACACAAGTGACCCCTGTGGATATTGCAAATATGCGTAAAGCTTTAAAAAGAGAGAGAGACGAGCTAAAAACGGGTGAAGATGAAACGGGTGACCGTGAGTTCCACCTTGCGATTGCACAAGCAACGCATAACAGTATGTTAGTTGAACTTCTTAAGCAGTCATGGGAATGGCGGGAAAATAACCCAATGTGGCTCAAGCTACATGCACGTATTACAGATAAAGATTATCGAAAAGCTTGGATGACAGACCACGAAGTGATTTTAGCTGCGATGATAAAAAAAGACCCTGCAGCGGCAAAAGCTGCAATGTGGCAACATCTTGAAAATGTGAAACAGCGGCTCCTCGAACTTTCAGACGTAGATGACCCTAATTTTGATGGTTATTTATTTAATTCTTATCCAGTAGATTTAATTCGTAACATTTGAGTTCTCTGATATTACCTGTACGCGACTGAAGGCTATTTAGTCGCGTCACTTATTGACGAAAAATGCGTTTGCGATTTAATTAAGCATTAATATGCATAATTGACATTATTTAAATATATTGATGTTTTTCTATTTATTTTTTCAGCCGGTCACTAAAAAATAGAACAGTTTGATGGCAAATCTTCGGGGTTTTATTATTACCCTTTTTTACGCTAAAAATTGACGAGCAGTAGTCATATCCTCTTTAACGTAGACTTCAGATATTTTTATCCTAGAGATAACAATTTATTTATATCAAATAAAACAACCATCATCCTGATTTACATTTACCTTGATCTACTACGGGGTTATATCATAGATAATTCGAGGGCCAGAGTAGCCTCAACGCTACTTTTGTTTTATCCTGAGTATTAGAGCACCGCTTTCGCGGATATAAAATATGATGAGCAAAGACGCTTCGGGAAAATGGTCAGCCATTTCTCGGGGATTGTCGTTATAAAAAAATAGAAAAGAGAGAACGCAATGGGTATTCGTATCGTTCCTAAAGAAGAGTTAGGGCAAGAAAGATTGAAAGAAAAAGGAATTGGTTTTATTCCTCCGGTTCTATTTCCTAACCTAAAAAGTTTATATCAACGCCGTGCTGAGCGGTTGAAAGAACTCGGTATTGGTGAGCATCCCTTTGAAGATTATCTGAATTTTGCAGCTGAAGTTGCTACTGCGCAACATAATGCACAACATGATAATCCATTAGACGTGGATATGGCGCCTATTCTTGAGCGTTCAATTAATACAAACAACTCCCCCTTAGATGCAAAAACCTTCCCACGTACAACACATTGGCACAAATTATTGACCGCTATTATCGCTGAGTTAATGCCAATTGTCCCTGAATCAGTTCGCCCAGCATTAGAAAACTTAGATAAAGCATCCGAAACTGAATTAGAGGCAATGGCGACCGCGTTATTAAATGAGGAGTTTGAGAAAGTCCCTGCGGAAAAATCCATGTTTATTTGGGCTGCTCTATCTGTGTATTGGGCGCAAATGGCTGCAAATATCCCCGGTAAAGCGCGCGCGGAACATGGTGACCACCGTCATTTCTGCCCAGTATGCAATAGCATGCCTGTATCAAGCATTGTACAAATTGGGACTTCGCAGGGGCTGCGTTATTTACACTGTAATTTATGTGAAACCGAATGGCACATGGTGCGTGTGAAATGCAGCAATTGTGAGCAAACAGGCCAACTGAATTATTGGTCACTGGATGACGAAAACGCAGCCATTAAAGCGGAAAGTTGTGGTGATTGTGGAAGTTATCTGAAGATCCTTTACCAAGAGAAAGAAGCTAAAGTCGAAGCAGTTGCTGATGATTTAGCGTCAATTATTTTGGATGCACGTATGGAAGAAGAAGGTTTTGCACGTAGCAGTATTAACCCGTTCTTATTCCCTGGTGAAAAATAAGCGGTAACAAACAGAGAATCGTAACTATGGCTGAATCAAATTCTGTTTTATATCGCCAACTTCCTGCGATCGATAAATTATTGCAGCTTGATGAAGTACAAATATTGGTCGAGCAATCAGGATTGCATTGGGTAACAGCATGCTTACGTGAAATGCAAGAACAAGCCCGAACTTGTATTTCACAGTTTGGAAAATTACCCGCTTGGCACGATGACTGGCTAAAAGAACTATCTGTCCGCCACCAAACATTAGGGCAAAGTGCGTTAAAAAGCGTCTTTAATCTAACGGGGACGGTACTGCATACCAATTTAGGTCGAGCAGTAATGCCAACCTCGGCGATTAATGCAGTTAGCCAAGTGATGAATTCGCCAGTTACATTAGAATATTCTCTTGATGGCGCCATGCGTGGTCACAGAGACCGCGCGATTGCGGATTTACTCTGTGAATTAACAGGGGCAGAGGATGCATGCATTGTTAATAATAACGCAGCGGCAGTTTTGTTATTATTGGCAACAGTCGCGAATGGTCAGCAAGTCATTGTTTCTCGTGGTGAACTCGTCGAGATTGGCGGGGCTTTTCGCGTACCAGATGTGATGGCACAGGCCGGTTGCCAACTGGTTGAGGTGGGCACAACAAACCGTACTCACTTACGTGATTATGAAAATGCAATTAATGAGCAAACTGCATTGTTAATGAAGGTGCATACCAGTAACTATAGCATCGAAGGGTTTACTGCTGAGGTAGAGGGAGATGAATTAGCGGAACTGGGCAAAAAATACCAGTTACCGACGGCGATTGACTTAGGCAGTGGCTCCATGATTGATATGATAACCTTGGGGTTACCCGCTGAGCCAATGCCTCAAACCTATCTTGCTCAAGGTGTTGATTTAGTTTCTATTTCCGCTGATAAGCTTCTTGGTGGGCCACAAGCAGGGATTATCTTAGGGAAGAAAAAATGGATTGAGGCAATCCAAAAGCACCCGTTAAAACGCGCACTGCGCGTTGATAAAATGGTGTTAGCTGCGCTTGAAGCTACCCTAAAACTCTATTTAACCCCTGAAAAACTAGTTACTGAGTTACCGACCTTGCGATGGCTAACCCGTGAGCCAGAAGTGATCCAAAGGAGCGCAGAAAATATCTTAGTAGCACTGCAAGCTTTTTACGGTGACAAGTTTATTGTGGAAGTTGAGTCTTGCTTATCGCAAATAGGAAGCGGCTCGCTACCTATTGACCGGTTACCGAGTTTTGCGGTGACTTTTGCACCATTAGATGGAAAAGGCAGTACGCTGGAACAACTTGCCTCCCAATGGCGGCGGCTACCTCAACCCGTTATTGGTCGTATGAAAGAAGGCAAGCTGTGGCTTGACCTGCGTTGTCTTGATGATGAACATGCTTTATTACAGGTTTTACTTTCATGATTTTTGCGACAGCTGGCCATGTTGACCATGGTAAAACATCATTAATTCAATTGATTACAGGTATAAATACATCTCACCTTCCCGAAGAAAAAAAACGCGGGATGACGATTGACCTCGGTTATGCCTATTGGTCGCAACAGGATGGTAGTGCAATTGGCTTTATTGATGTGCCAGGGCATGAAAAATTCTTAGCGAACATGCTAGCTGGGGTTGGCGGCATTAACCATGCTCTACTGGTTGTGGCATGTGATGATGGTGTAATGGCTCAAACACTTGAGCATCTATCCATTTTAAGGCTCGCTGGCTGCCAAGATATCACGTTAATCCTTACCAAGGCTGACCGAGTTGACCATTCACGTATTGAACAAGTGATACAACAAGCTAAATCAGAGCTAGCACGGCAAGGTTGGCCTGACGCTAAATTATTTATCACCTCTAGCGAAGATGGGCGTGGTGTTGAATCACTACGTTTATATCTACAACAGTTACATCAACTCAATGGCGCTCATGAAAATTTGCAGCGCCGTTTTCGTTTAGCCATTGACCGAGTTTTCCATGTAAAAGGGGCTGGGATTGTGGTGACGGGAACTGCGTTAGCAGGGAAAATACAAGTCGGGGACTCACTATGGGTTACTGGTGCAGATAAACCGGTTAGAGTCAGAGGGGTCCATCGGCAAAATCAATCCTCAGACTGTGCGCAAGCGGGTGACCGTGTGGCATTGAACCTATCCGGTGATATCGCGAAAGAAGACATCACTCGAGGTGATTGGCTGTTGTCTCAGCAACCGGCCTTTATTGCAAACCGTGTGATTGTTGAGCTGGAATGTGACGCATTAATTAAGCATTGGCAACCTGTACATCTTTATCATGGAGCAAGTCACATTACCGGACGTGTATCTTTATTAGTGGAGCAAGGGGAAACCCCCATTCTTGCCGAGTTAATTTTAGATACTCCATTATGGTTAGTGGATAATGACCGGCTGATTATCCGTGATATAAGTGCTCGCCAGACATTAGGCGGGGCACGTGTGATCCGCTTAGTCTCCCCGCGTCGTGGCAAAAGGCTTCCCGAGTTTTTAGATTGGTTATCAAAGCTGTGTAAAGAGCATGATGAGCTTGCGCACTTTAAGTTACAACTTCCTCAGGGGGAGCTTAATTTACAGGAATACAGCTGGGCGCGGCAATTAACCCATGAAGCGGTAGAAAGCTTATTGGTGCAAACAGATGCAGAGCGTGTCGGTAACAATGTACTGTCAGCATTTAAAGCCCAAGTGGCTAAAGAGCGTTTAGTACAGACCCTTGAGAAATTTAACCAAGTCCATAGTGACCAAATCGGGGTTGGGAAAGCCCGATTAAAACGCATGGCGCTCCCTTCTATGAGTGAAGCGCTAGTGTTTAAGCTGATTAATGACCTTATTGATGAAAAGGTCATTAAGCAAACGCGCGGTTGGTTACATATGCCTCAGCATGGGTTGGTTTTCGACGCTGAGCAACAATTAATTTGGCAACAGATTTACCCGTTATTTTCTCGTAATGAGGCTTGGTGGGTACGTGATCTCGCATTAGAAAGTGGCTATGAGGAAGAGACAATGCGGCGCGTACTTAAAAAAGCCGCACAAATGGGGTTAGTTATCGCGATTGTGCGTGACCGTTATTACAGCAATGAGCAAATTAGCTATTTTGCTGCGAAGATCCATCGTTATTGCTTAGAAAATGAAGTGATTTTTGCGGCGGATTTTCGTAATCAATTGGGCATTGGTCGAAAACTTGCGATTCAAATTCTTGAGTTTTTTGATAAAAGCGGTTTTACTCGTCGTAAAGGCGATGGGCACTATTTGCGTGATAAAGGGATTTTCGTTGAATAAACTGAGTGTTTTATTCCGTTATAGTAGTGCTTCATAGCAAACCTTCAATATTAACCTTGTGGTAAAACCGATGAAGAAAAAGTTATTTGCAGGCTTTTATCTGGCATTAATTTTTATTGGCTCACTTTTTTTAGTGTTTGAAAAAGGGAGTGTGATTTATCCTGCGCTGATTTCAATCAGTGTATATGCTACCTTATTTGGTGTTTTAATGGTGCTTACAGCTCGCTGGTTATTTTCAGTGGTTATTACCAGTACCTTGTTTATTATCATTAAATTTTTAAACCAGTTAAAAGTTCATTACTACAAAGAACAACTTTTCTTCACCGATATTAACATCATGACCGATACCTCCAATATGGGCACCTTGGGCCATTATTGGTTAGCGGGTGTTGCCTTGGTCGCCTTGGTTATTTTGCTAGTGGTTAATGGTGTTATCAGTTGGCGCCTAGTGTCATCATCTAAATCATTAACTTCACGTATTGTTGGGCTGATCTTAGTTGTTGCGGGTTATTTTGGGGCGAGTTTTACAAGCGATCATTATTATGATCGGTGGTCTCAAACTTTACCTAAGGGCCGTGGGACAGTCACAAATATTATCATGTCTGCAAAAAACTCGAGTTATCAATCACCGCAATTTGCAGGTTCTGCGGATTATTTCATCGAGAAAGCGGCAACGGTAACGTTAGAAAATACAACGCCTTCAGAAAAGCCAGATATTGTTTTATTACTTCAAGAATCAACGGTTAACCCAAATATTTATGATTTACCTGCTGGGACAAAACTTCCTGAATTATTCATGTTCCAGCAAGATGAGGGTGTTGCTGCATCTAGCCAAATGCGGGTTCAGACTTTTGGCGGTGGTACTTGGCTATCAGAGTTCTCAGCGCTCACAGGTTTAAATAGTGATGATTTTGGTGCACAAAAAAGCGGTGTTTTTTATTTTATTGTCGATAACTTAAAAAATAGCCTATTCAAAGAAATGAAAGCCAATGGCTATTACACAGTTGTCTTAACACCGTTTAATAAAGGGGCTTACCATTCAGGCCATGCTTATGAAACCCTCGGTGTCGATAGAATTATCCAGCCACAAGAACTCGGTTATCCAGGTAAATTACAAGATAATCTATGGACAATCAGCACGGAAGATATGCTGAAATATGTCAAAGAAATTTTAGCAAAAGAAACGGACAAACCTGTTTTTATTTTCTCTTTAACAATGTATGAGCATGGGCCTTATAAAGAGAGCCACAGTGATGATTACGGGATAAAAGACAAAATTAAACAGGCAGATGCTGCCGGTGAATTTAGCCACTATATGGAGAAAATTATTGCCTCAGATGCATCAATCCGTGACTTTGCTAGCTTTATTGAAAAGCGAGACCGCCCACTAATGTTCTTGTATTTTGGTGATCACCAGCCGGGTATTAGTTTAAATCAATATAATTCCCCTCTGTCGTCACCAGCTTACCTGACTCAATTTACGTTACGTGATAATTTGAAATCAGGGACACACATTGAAATCGGCCCATTAACCGATATTTCCTTCTTAGGGGGTATCCTATTGGAGCGCGCAAATTTAAAGGTTTCGCCATTCTATGAGGCTAATATTAAGATGCGCCATCTTTGTGAGGGTAAATTGAATGATTGCGAAGACCAGAAGCTACTAGATAGCTATCGTAATTATATTTACCGCACTTTAAAATCCGCAGATAAAGTAGATAACAACTAAATATCAGTAAGTTGTGGCAGGTATCTAACCATACCTGCTACTGATTTTATCTTTATATCGTCTACCTTTCTTCCTATCTAACCTTAACGTTTCTTTAAAAGGAAAATTTTTTATTTATTATTCGGTTAGCGATAAAACCATTTTTGACTTTTTGTGTCTTATATTCAGGTCAGTTTATTTAAATGACCAAAACGCTCAATTAGAGCTTGGAAATGGTTTAATGCTAGAAGATGGTGAATATGAAATACTTGGTCACGGGAAGTGCAGGCTTTATTGGTTTTAGGCTATGTCAGCGTTTATTAGAAAGTGGGCATGAGGTCGTCGGTATTGATAACCTTAATGCTTACTATGATCAGGGCCTTAAACAATCCCGCTTACATTTATTAGAACAATTTCCGCTATTTCGTTTTCTTCACCTTGACCTAACCGATCGCGAAACCATCAGGGTATTGTGTACCCAAGAGCAATTCGATAGGGTTATTCACCTTGCGGCACAAGCGGGGGTTCGTTATTCGTTGGAAAACCCATTTGCTTATGCAGATAGCAATTTAACGGGTCACCTAGCTATTTTAGAAGGTTGCCGCCAAGCCAAAGTAAAACACCTTGTGTATGCTTCTTCTAGCTCCGTGTATGGCGTGACAGATAAGGCCCCATTTACTACCGATATGCCAACCGATCATCCAATCTCATTGTATGCAGCAACGAAGAAAGCCAATGAATTGATGGCGCACTCCTACTCACATCTATACCAGTTGCCTACAACAGGGCTGCGCTTCTTTACCGTTTATGGCCCTTGGGGCCGGCCAGATATGGCCTTATTTAAATTTACTAAAGCTATTTTGGCGGGGGAGCCCATTGATGTCTATAATAACGGCAATCTCAGCCGTGATTTCACTTTTGTTGATGATATTGTCGAAGGTGTGATCCGTATTTCGGATATAATTCCACAAGCAGACCCGCACAATAACGGTGCCTCACCGGCAGAAAGTAGTGCGCCATACCGTATTTATAATATTGGTAATGGGCAGCCCGTTAAATTGATTGAGTTTATTTCAGCGTTGGAAAAAGCGCTCGGTAAAGAGGCCATTAAAAACTTCTTACCTATGCAAGCAGGGGACGTCTACACAACTTGGGCAGACACTGAAGACCTATTTAATGTGACAGGTTATCGTCCACAAGTATCTATTGAGCAGGGTGTTCTCAGGCCTTTGTTGATTGGTATCGTTCTTATTACCATCAATAAAATAATACATCCGTAGCAGAAATTGAGAGGCAAGTTTGAAAATAGCAATCGCAGGGACCGGCTACGTCGGCCTATCTAACGCCATGTTACTGTCACAAAATCACGAAGTGGTTGCAGTCGATATCATCCCTGAAAAAGTGGCAATGCTAAACAATCATCAATCACCGATTGTTGACGCTGAAATTGAGCAATTCTTAACGGAAAAAACGCTCAATTTCCGTGCCACAGAAGATAAAAACGAAGCCTATACGGGCGCGCAGTATGTGATAGTGGCGACGCCAACAGACTACGACCCAAAAACCAATTACTTCAATACTCAATCGGTTGAATCTGTTATTCATGACGTGAATAACATTAACCCCGCAGCGACGATTATTGTGAAATCCACCATTCCTGTGGGCTTTACTGAGCGTTTACGTGAAGAGTTTGGTTACACCAACGTGATTTTCTCCCCTGAATTTTTACGTGAAGGCCGTGCTCTGTGGGATAACTTACACCCTTCCCGCATTGTGGTCGGGGAGCGTTCTGAGCGTGCAAAGGTTTTTGCTGATTTACTGCTAGAAGGTGCAATTAAAAAAGACGTTCCGGTGTTATTTACCGATGGAACCGAAGCCGAAGCCATTAAACTGTTTGCCAATACCTATTTGGCGATGCGAGTGGCGTACTTTAATGAACTCGACACTTATGCAGAAAGCCGTGGCTTAAATGCACGCCAAATCATTGAAGGTGTCTCTTTAGACCCACGTATTGGCAGCCATTATAACAACCCATCATTCGGTTACGGCGGTTATTGTTTACCGAAAGATACCAAACAGCTACTGGCTAATTACGATGACGTGCCAAATAACTTGATTAACGCCATTGTCGAATCCAACCGTACCCGTAAAGACTTTATTTCTGATGCCATTATTGCTAAAGCACCACACAAAGTGGGGGTTTATCGCTTAGTGATGAAAGCGGGCTCTGATAACTTCCGTGCTTCAGCGGTACAAGGGGTGATGAAACGCATCAAAGCCAAGGGCATTGAAGTGGTGGTGTATGAACCTGTTTTAAATGAACCTGAGTTTTTCCGTTCAAAAGTGGTCAATGACTTAGCGGAATTTAAGGCTCAGTGCGACATTATTTTAGCCAACCGTATGGTGCCTGAGCTGGAAGATGTAGCGAGTAAAGTCTATACCCGTGACTTGTTTGGTAACGATTAAGCTTATCAACCTGAAATAGATTGGTCATCGAATTGGCCAATCTATGCGTCAAGTCCCCGTATTGTCGCTAAAACCCTATCTATTTTGTGCTAAATGCCACAATTACTCATTTTATTCGCTGATTTTGCAAGAATCGCTAAGAAATGCCTTTTCCCCTTTGCTAGCATCAGCTGATCTACTTAAATAAACTGGCTTTTTGTCATGCAAAAAATAATTAAAAAACAAATGGATAGTTTTACGACTTATCAAAAAGAGGGAACAATCGATTTTTGGCAGGTTATTAATGATTTTATTCAAGGGAAAATTGATGGCAAAAATTTAGGTAGTGGCAATATCGATAGAAGTGTTGCACGTATTAATATTGATGGTCGGAATTTTATTATTAAGTGTGAAAAAGAGCGTGATAAACGCCTTGAAAAGAGAATAATGCGCATTATCTCTGGGCCTTTTTATTCAACCTTATTAAAACGCTTAGTTGTCGCTCAAAATAAAGGCTGTACTGTCACAAATGATATTTACTTTGTGGCTGAAAAAATAAAATGCCGTGAATCAATCGAAACGTGGATTATTGCTGAGTATGTAGAAGGGACAGTACTCTCTGAGCTTGACGATATCACGCCTTACTATGAGGAGATGAAATCGGTCATTCATCAGTTACATCAATACGGGTTATCTTCTAATGATGTCCATACGGGGAATTTTGTTTTAACGGACAATGGATTGAAAGTCATTGATTTATCAGATTATGGTAATTTGTCTATTTGCAAAGCTAATGACTTAATTGCTTTACAACGTTTTTACGGTATCGAACCTGATCACAAAAACCTTATCTATCGATTTATTCGTTTCAGGGATAACTTTCGCCATTGGTCGAGAAAACTTAGAGGAAAGAAAACGCGGTTATAACTTAGCGACTTTATTTTCTTTATCAATAAGTGATTAATTTAGCTGGTAAATGGCATCTAAAAATTCAGGGATAAAACTGCCTGTACCGTGGCACCGTAGTGTCGCTGTTTCTCCTGCTTGTTTCATTAATGCGCATGCTGTTGCAACATGCTGTAAACGGTCGCCAGTTAAGGTACAAAATGCGCCAACAACAGCAGAAAGCGCACACCCAGTGCCAACCACTCGAGTCATTAATGGATGACCCCCTATGACGGCAATCGTTCGCGCCCCATCGGTGATGTAGTCAACTTCGCCGCTAATTGCCACGATTGTAGCCGTTTTTCGCGCTAATAACTGAGCTGCCGGTAGAGCATCACTCGTGGTATTCAGGGAATCAACCCCCCTCCCACCAAGGCTTTCACCGGCTAATGCCATGATTTCGGATGCATTGCCACGAATAGCGGCGGGTTTTAGTGTGAGTAGCTCTTGACAAAATTGTGTCCGAAAACTCAGCGCCCCCACGGCAACAGGGTCTAACACCCACGGCTTATTGGCAGCATTAGCACTCTGTACCGCTAAACGCATAGCATGCTGCCGCGGTGCAGTTAGCGTGCCTACGTTGATTAATAACCCACTGGCTATGGCAGCAAATTGCTCCGCTTCTTCGGGCTCAATGACCATGGCGGGGGAACAACCCAAGGCAAGAAGTACATTGGCTGTAAAGGTTTGAACGACATCATTGGTCATGCAGTGGACAAGGGGAGAGGCAGACTTAAGTTGCTGTAATATATTTGATTTTGTTACGTTGTCGATACTTTCAAATTCAGCCATGTGCCCCTCTCGCATAATGGAAACTGTAGAATAACTCATGCAGTTTACAGGTTATAATCATTAATGAAATAGCTTAATAATCAGAAAGATAGTTTTGTATCACCATCCCCCCAGCCCCTTGAGCGACAATTTCATAAGAGTCATTTGCTGGGTAAATACGTGTTTTAATATGCGGGAAAATAGACAGTTTGTCTTCAATGGATTTTTTAGTCACCGCAAAAAAGTGGTTTTTAGGTGTTAATGTGCCCCCGCATACAACGACATCCGCTTGCGTGATCAAAACGGCATTAGCAATCGCAATACCATAATAATAGGCAGCTTCTTCAAGTGCCTCAAGACACAATGCATCATTCAAGGTTAACGCTTTGAAAATAATATGGTAATTAATCTCAGATTCATGATTAACTAATTCATTGATAACTGAGGGCTTTCCTAAGCGAAGTTGTTTTATTATTCGGGTTTTAATCGCAGATAGTGAGCTATACTGCTTTAAACAGCCAAATGACCCACATTCACAGCGTTGGCCATTGATATCAATCGTGGTGTGACCAAATGCTTGGGCGGTACTGATAGGCGCAGGGGCGTAGTGATTATTAATTATGGTGCAGCTGCGGATGTCAGTATCACAAGTAGTGAATAAAAACCTTTGGCTATCAGAGGTATAGCGTAAGCGATATTCAGCAAAAGCCGCAAAGCTGATCCCACTCCCGAGTAATACAAAGCAAGGTACTTTGTCAGTAATATAACGATATAGCTCTTGTATCCGGGCGCTATATTGGTGATAAGGTAGTTTATCGCGCTCTAAAATATGGTCGATAGCAATCCCTATGCCAAGCAAGCTTTCAAGCTTGAGATGGTGTTCCTCAAGCAGGGTGTTAACCTTATTTAGCAGATGATCTAGCATGTTTTCTGCTGTTTCTAAGTGTTCATATTTCACTTTGACTATGCCTAAAATATCCAGCTTTAGGTTTTGTAAAACAATGGTCGAGTAGATATCACTCATTTCAATCCCAACTAAATAACCATCAGCAGGGTTGATGCTATACAGAATGGGTTTACGCCCACCAGTTGATTCTCCGAGTTCTGAGGTCGAAATTAATTGGCATTTACTCAGCTCATCGAGCAGCCTTGCACAGGTGGCAGGCTTCATACTGGCCAATGATGCCAAGGTTTCAGCTCTAATTGGACCATGGTTAAGAATCAACCGATAGAGGACTTTGAGTTTTTGTGTTTTTGAATTTTTTGAGGTGCGAAATTCATTTAATAGTGTATGTAACAAGCGCCCCGCTCCTTTCTATTGCCAACTCTTGCGCTAGAGATTAGCAAATCTACGCATAAAATACTGTTTCGTCCGACACATCATACCGAAATACTTTTTCTTAAAATGAGATTAAGATCGCTGTTCTGTTTTTAAATTGCTTTATGATCGATTTTAACAATTTTTAGTCGATGTCAATTTGGAGACCGCCATGCATCATACAAAAGATATTTTAGAAAGCTTGAGTTTTATTCAGTCTCGCACAGATATGAAACCTACTGTTGGCATTATTTTAGGGTCAGGATTAGGGCCATTCGCCGACACATTAGAAAATGCGGTACATATTCCTTATAGTGAAATTCCCCATTTTGCGAAATCAGAGGCGGTTGGTCATGCCAACGAGTTAGTCATAGGGACTATCGCAGGCAAAAATGTTGTTGCTATGAAAGGGCGTTTTCATTATTACGAAGGCTTTTCCCTTGATCAAGTCACTTTCCCTGTGCGTTTAATGAAAGCTCTGGGTGTCGAAAAACTGATTATTACTAATGCTTGCGGTGCAGTGAATACTGAGTTTAACCCAGGCGATCTGATGATTATCACAGACCATATTAATTTGACGGCGAACAACCCATTAATTGGGCCAAATAACCCTGAATTAGGTGTGCGCTTCTTGGATGTTAGCGAAGTCTATAACAAAGAGTTACGTCAAACGATTAAAGATGTTGCCACAGAGCAAGGGGTCAGTGTGCGTGAGGGCGTATATGCATGGTGGACAGGGCCAACTTATGAAACACCTGCCGAAATTCGCATGATCAGAACGTTAGGCGCTGACGCCGTTGGGATGTCTACTGTACCTGAAGCCTTGGTTGCTCACCATTCACAAATTAAAACAGTCGGGATTTCCTGCTTAACCAATATGGCGTGCGGTATTTTAGAACAACCTCTCAGCCATGACGAAGTGATTGAAACGGCAGAAAAAGTCAAAGCAACTTTCTTGAAGTTAGTGACAGGTGTGATTGAGCGCTTCTAATTTTTTAAGCTTCTTTTTCTCAAAATAATATAAAGAATGTTGTAAGTATAGGCAGGATGAATATTGAAATGAAACTCAAAGGTTTAATTCTAGTTTCTTTAGGCGCTTGTAGTTATGGCATTCTTTCGACGTTAGTCATTCTAGCTTATCGTGCTGGGTATTCCCTTAATGATGTCATCGGTAGCCAAACGGTACTTGGTGCGATATTACTTTGGTTTTTTGTCGTCGTTGGCGCATGGGTAAAAAGAGTTCGTTTAGTCTGGCCAACGGGTCAGCAGGGGTTGTTGATGTTACTCACGGGGACAACAACAGGCTTAACGGGGCTACTGTATTATGCATCGCTACAGTATTTATCGCCTGCTCTTGGTGTTGTGTTATTTTTGCAATTTACCTGGATGGGGGTAGTAATTAATACGGTAGTGACGCGCCAAATACCGCCTTTCATGACGGTAATTTCTGTTGTCGTCATATTAATCGGAACAGTACTGGCGACAGGGTTACTGAATAGTGAAACGGTGGTGTTTCATTGGCTTGGTGTGTTATTAGGGTTATTAGCCGCATTATCAAATGCTATCCGCGTGTATGTCAGTGGGGCCTTAGCAATAAAAACTGACCCAATGATGCGTTCTGCAATTATGGTAACAGGCGGAGCTATTTTGACATCAATCGTTGTACCACCCACCTTTTTGCTAAGTGCTTCAACGTTTCAATCGTTATTTTTCTCTTATGGATTACCTCTCGCTTTTTTTGGTTCCTTTTTTGGTATGTGGATGTTTGCCAAGGGCACTCCACTTATTGGCACCAGCCTAGCGACCATTGTTAGCTCAATGCAACTTCCCGTTACTATTTTATTGTCTGTAACGGTATTGCATTTACCTCTTGAATTCATTCAGTTTGTTGGTGTTGTCGTCATTCTTATGGGTGTCGCCATTGCTGAGTTGAAAATAAAAACGAATAAATGTAACTCCAAACGGAGCTTCGTATGAATATTAAATCCCGCTTAAAAATCATGCTTTTTCTACAATATTTTGTCTGGGGAAGTTGGTTGATTACACTCGGCTCTTACATGATGAAAACATTGAGTTTCTCAGGTGCAGAAGTCGGTATGGTTTATAGTTCGAAAGGTGTAGCCGCTATTTTAATGCCCGGTATTATCGGGATAATTGCAGATAAATATATTCCAGCAAATCGGCTATATATGATTTGTCATTTGATTGGCGCAGCGGCTTTATTTTATGCAGCTACAGTAACCAACTCGACAGTGATGTTTTGGGTGATGCTGATTAATGCGATGGCTTTCATGCCAACCATTGCGCTTTCGAACAGTATTAGCTACTCATCATTAAGCCAATATCAATTAGACTCGGTCAGTAATTTCCCGCCTATTCGTGTATTTGGTACCATTGGTTTTATTGTGGCGATGTGGAGTATTAGCTTATTGAAATTTGAGCTAAGTAGTATGCAACTTTATATTGCAGGTGGTTGTTCACTACTTTTAGCGCTTTATTCACTAACCTTGCCAAAAATTGATGTCAATAAAAAAGCCATTTCAAGTAGCTGGATCAGTAAGCTAGGTTTAGATGCGCTCGTTTTATTTAAAAAACCGATTATGGCGGTGTTTTTCTTATTCGCTATGTTACTTGGTGCTGTTTTACAAATCACCAATACGTTTGGTAACCCATTCTTGCATGATTTCGGCCTGAACCCGCTATACCAAGATAGCTTAGTTGTTCAGTACCCATCGATATTATTGTCGATTTCTCAGATGGCTGAAGTGGGTTTTATCTTAGCAATTCCTTTCTTCTTAAAACGCTATGGCATTAAAACAGTCATGTTATTGAGTATGTTTGCTTGGACATTAAGGTTTGGTTTCTTTGCGTTTGGTGACCCATCTGCGATTGGCTTAATGTTCTTAATCATGTCAATGATTGTTTATGGCTGTGCGTTTGATTTCTTCAATATTTCAGGGTCTATCTTTATCGAAAGAGAAGTCGACACAAGAATGCGGGCAAGTGCTCAAGGTTTATTTATGACGATGGTGAATGGCGTTGGTGCGTATTTTGGCGCTATTTTAAGTGGGTTAGTTGTCGATTATTATACGGTAGATGGGGTTAAAGATTGGCAAATGATTTGGTTGGTCTTTGCATCTTATACCGTAGTATTAGCGATAATATTCCAATTTACGTTCCATTATCATCACGATAAAAACACTGGCTTGAAAGAAGCCAAAGCCAATTAGTCAAAAGTGGCGTAAACCCCGTTCAATACGAGCGGGGATACCCGGATAAGCTGTTAAAAATTAAGCCAATCAATACAAGTACCAATTGGCTTAATTTTTTAGTTATTGAAGAGGGTTATTCAATATTCTGAATTTGTTCTCTCATTTGCTCAATCAATACTTTTAGCTCGACGGCAGAGTTAGTGACTTCGCTATTGATTGACTTCGACGCTAATGTATTTGATTCACGGTTAAATTCTTGCATCATAAAATCAAGGCGACGACCTGTTGCCTCTTTTTTCTTCAGAATATTACGTGTTTCTTTAACATGTGCTTCTAGGCGATCTAATTCTTCAGAAACATCAATACGCTGTGCTAACAAAATAAGCTCTTGCTCTAAACGGTTGTTATCCACTTGGATTTCCGCTTCTTCAAGCTTGCTGTGCAAGCGGTCACGTTGCCATTGTAAAATTTCAGGCATATGTTGGCGGACTTTAGCTACTTCAACCAGTACACCATCGAGGCGTTGTTCGATTAATGCATGCAGTGACGCGCCTTCAGCTTCACGGCTTTGAATGAAAGCATCAATGGTTTCATCTAAGCCTGCCATTAATTGTTCGCTAATGGCGTCTAAATCTTGCTCACCTGCTGACATCACCCCAGGCCAACGTAAAATTTCCAATGGGTTAATTTCACCTTCATGGCTATAATTTTTTACCCAATTAGCGGCACTAATTAATTGGCGAGCAAGCCCCTCATTAAGAATTAATTCACCACGATTTGCCCCATCTAGCTCAAAACGCAGGTTACATTCTACTTTTCCTCGAGTTAGGCGAGAACGTAAACGCTCACGTATAACCGGTTCAAGGCTTCTAAATTGCTCAGGTAAGCGAATATAGGTTTCTAAATAGCGTTGGTTTACGGAACGCAGCTCCCAGGCCGCACTCCCCCATTCACCCTTGATATCACGGCGGGCAAAAGCGGTCATACTTCGGATCATAATTCGTTCCTATCATCATCAAATTAGGGGGATTATAACGCTATGAGGGATGACAGGATAGGCATTATCGCTTTAAGGACGTATAATGCGTCCCAATTTGAGTTGATAATGGAGATAACACCATGCGCCCAGCAGATAGACAAGCAGACCAAATGCGCCCGATTAATATCACGCGCAACTATACCAAGCATGCAGAAGGCTCTGTTCTTATTGAGTTTGGCGACACTAAGGTGTTATGTAATGCAACTGTTGAAGAAGGCGTTCCACGCTTTTTAAAAGGGCAGGGGCAAGGCTGGGTAACCGCTGAATATGGCATGTTACCGCGAGCAACTAATTCACGTAATCAACGAGAAGCGGCGAGAGGAAAACAAACAGGCCGCACGATGGAAATTCAGCGGTTAATTGCCCGCTCTTTACGAGCTGCGGTTGACTTGAAAAAATTAGGCGAATACACCATAACGCTAGATTGTGATGTGATCCAAGCCGATGGGGGTACTCGTACCGCTGCGATTTCAGGCGCTTGCGTTGCTTTAGTTGATGCTCTGAACAAAATGGTAGAGCAAGGTAAGCTAGCTAAGAGCCCATTAAAATCGATGGTTGCAGCAGTGTCTGTTGGAATTGTTAATCAAGAAGCACTGTGTGATCTTGAATATGTTGAAGACTCCGCCGCAGAAACCGATATGAATGTTGTTATGATGGATGACGGCCGTATGATTGAAGTACAAGGCACCGCAGAAGGTGAACCGTTCAGCCATGAGGAGTTACTCGCATTATTAGCACTTGCTAAAACGGGCTTAGAAACGATTTTTGAAGCTCAGCGAGAAGCGCTGAAATAAGTTAATGATTCGTTAGGCGGCTAAATAGTCGCCTTTTTTATGCTTAGAGATCGACCCTTGTTTTTAAGTACGGTACTTATAACAAATAGTCTCTAATTCGTTTTGTCAGATATTAAACAGTAATCCATGAGGAGAATGACCAATGAAAGCCTATCAGCGCGATTTTATTGAACTTGCCATGAAAAAACAGGTGCTTAAATTTGGTGAGTTTACGCTGAAATCAGGTCGCAAAAGCCCTTATTTTTTTAATGCAGGGCTATTTAATACGGGACGTGATTTGGCACTTGTCGGTCGTTTTTATGCGCAAGCGCTACAAGATAGCGCAATAGAATGTGATGTCATTTTTGGGCCAGCGTATAAAGGTATCCCAATCGCAACGACAACCGCAGTCGCACTAGCAGAACACCATGATATTGATATGCCATATTGCTTTAATCGTAAAGAAGCAAAAGATCATGGCGAAGGGGGCATACTCGTGGGGAGCCCATTACAGGGAAAAGTCGTGGTCGTTGATGATGTGATTACCGCGGGGACCGCTATCCGTGAGTCTATGGAAATTATTAAACAGCATAAAGCGACGTTGAATGGTGTTTTATTGTCCCTTGACCGTCAAGAAAAAGGCAAAAGTGAAATTTCAGCGGTACAGGAAGTTGAACGCGATTATCACTGCAAGGTTTATTCAATCATTACGATGAGTGATTTAATTACCTATCTTTCTGAAAAAGAGGGGATGCAGGAACATTTAGTGGCAATGAAGGCTTACCGAGAACAATACGGAATTGAATAAAAAAATCCCCGCGCCCAATAACGGGCGGGGTGAGTAGTATAAATAATCGGTTATTGTAACTGAGCTAGAATTAAAGGCCAGCGTGCTTCGAACTCCACCGTTGGCCGATAACGAAATTCAGAGCGTACAAAACGTGAGAGCATACCTTCACAAAAGGCTAATAGTTGAGAGGCAAGTAATGACTCATCATGGATAAACCCATGGCCATCACGTATTTTTTTCTCTTTCAACACCTGCCGTAATTGCGATTCAATACGTTCAAACAATTGGTTAATACGGTCTTGTAGCCTATCTTGCTCAAACATTAACGCATGACCAGTCATTATACGCGTTAGCCCTGGGTTTTTCTCTGAAAAGCCTAGAACTAGCGCTAATATTAACTTGATTCTGATAATAGTATCTTTTTCATCATTTAAAATCAGATTGATGCGCGAAACCAGTGAGTCTTCTATAAACCCAATGAGGCTATCGAACATTTTCATTTTACTTGGAAAATGACGATATAGCGCAGCTTCTGACACACCAACGGTGGCCGCAAGTTTTGCCGTTGTAATACGCTGGCTACCATCACTACTTTCTAACATTAACGCAAGAGCTTGTAAGATCTCATCACGCCTGTTACGTTTTTTTGTTGTCGCTTTTTCTGCCATGTCTAATAAGACCCCTGCTAAAACAGCAAAACAAACTATCCAAAATTTTGCTTTTAGTAAAGAGACTTACGCAGCAAAATAGGTTTTAAAAATGTAGAGTTTATAAGCAATTTTGAGCTTTTCCCTGTTGTTGATTATATGACTGATTGTTTTTATTGATAAATATAGAACCTAGTGCCGGTTCTATATAGCATATTAAACATCAGGGGGTTTTATTTATTGACGGCCAGAATGACCAAAGCCACCTGCACCGCGCTCAGTTGCATCAAAATCATCAACAATATTAAATTCAGCTTGAACAACGGGAACAAACACCATTTGTGCCATACGCTCACCAGGTTCAACTGTAAAAGATTTATCGCTACGGTTCCATACAGAGACCATAAGCTGCCCTTGGTAATCGGAGTCAATCAACCCAACTAGATTACCAAGTACCACCCCGTGTTTATGGCCTAAGCCTGAACGAGGTAAAATCACAGCAGCAAGGTTTTCATCTGCTATATGAATAGCTAAACCTGTTGGAATCAATTCTGTTTGACCCGGTGCTAAGTCGATCGGTGCGTCAACGCATGCACGTAAATCTAAACCGGCAGAGCCTGTAGTTGCATAGGTCGGCAGAGGAAATTCAGTACCGATACGGCTATCAAGAATTTTTAGGTCAATTTTTTTCATAACGTTGAAGTATCTCGTCAAGTAAGTAGTGGCTTAATTCAGTTTTACTGCAATGAGGCAAACGAGTATCACCATTGCTATCAAAAAGGTGTAATGCATTGTTATCGCTATTAAACCCGTTATCCGCAAGGGATACATCATTGGCACAAATTAAATCTAATTGTTTTTGTTGCCGTTTTTGGCGTGCATATTCTTCCACATTTTGGGTTTCTGCTGCAAACCCAACAACATAGGGCCTGTTTTGTTTCAGGTTGCCCACACTCGCTACGATATCTGGGTTTTTGACCAGTGTAATCATAACTTCATCGCCTTGTTTTTTTATTTTATTTTCGGCGATCGTTTTGGCGCGATAATCTGCAACGGCAGCACACCCAATAAAAATATTTTGTTCAGCAATGGTTTGATGCACTTTATCATACATATCTAAACCACTAATGACGTCGATTCGATTAACCCCTGTTGGAGTTTCAAGGTTTACAGGGCCTGCAATTAATGTCACTTCGGCACCACGTTGACTAGCTGCTTGTGCAATAGCAAACCCCATTTTCCCTGAACTGTGATTACTGATAAAACGAACAGGGTCCAATGCTTCACGTGTTGGGCCCGCGGTAATCATCAATTTAATGCCTTGTAAGTCAAGCTTAGGGTTGAAATGTTCAGCTGCGAGACGAACGATTGCTAATGGGTCAAGCATACGGCCTGGGCCAATATCACCACAAGCTTGGTTACCGTCATCCGGCCCCCAAATCATACATTGGCGTTGTTGCAATCTGATTAAATTGTCTTGTGTGGCGCTCGCCCGATACATTTGTTGATTCATGGCTGGCACAACGGCAATAGGAGCTGAAGAGGCGAGACAGACCGTCGTTAGTAAGTCATTTGCCATTCCAGCACTAAGTTTAGCAATTAAATCCGCAGTTGCTGGTGCTAAAATAATTATATCAGCCCATTTAGCCAATTCAATGTGACCCATTGCGGCCTCTGCTGCTGGGTCTAACAGGTCATCAGAAACAGGATGCCCTGAAACAGCTTGCAAAGTTAAAGGGGTAATAAAGGCCTTTGCGCCCTGAGTCATGACGACTCGCACTACTGCACCTTGATCACGCAAGCGACGTGTCAGCTCAGGGATTTTATAGGCAGCGATGCCCCCGCTGATCCCAATAACTACCTGCTTACCTAATAGTGATAGCTGATTCATTATTTTTATCCGATTCGCTCAATGTGGAAGGCATATTACCACATCATCAGTTTAGGTGGCGCGCTCGATTTGACATCAGATTGTTATTTTTGCGAAGCGTTACTCAAACACGGATAGGCAGGCTTGTTAACGTTTTCTAAGCTATATAAAAAGGTTCGAAAAGGGTTTTGGGGCGAAGGAATAAAGGGATGAGAGAACATCAGGAGTTACCACCGAGGGAAAAACTACTTGCATACGGGGCCGCCTCATTATCGGATGCGGAACTATTAGCGATTTTCTTGCGAACAGGAAGCCAAGGGGAACCCGTTTTACAGTTAGCCAAACGTATGATCAAAGAATTTGGTTCCTTATATTTACTCATCCAAGCTGATTACGAAAAGTTGATGCAGTGTAAAGGTATGGGGAACTGTAAATTTACACAGTTACAAGCCATAAGTGAATTGGCTCGTCGTTTTTTTTCTGAGCAATTTTTACATGAAGATGTAATGAGCGGGCCTGAATTATTGAAGTCAAAGTTGTTAGATTTGTTTGCGGGCCGGGAGCGTGAGGTTTTTATTGTTTTGTTTTTAAATAATCAAAATCAAATTATTTGCCATGAAGAAATGTTTAAAGGCACATTAAATAGAGTTGAGGTACATCCGAGGGAAATTATTCGCTTTGCTATTAAAATGAATGCTAGCGCAATTATACTGGCTCATAACCATCCTTCGGGTAATCCTGAACCGAGTATGGCTGATAAACAAGTTACTGAACAAATTCAACAAGCTTGCTCTCTTATGGGCGTGAAATTACTTGACCATTTTGTAGTCGGGCACAAACAATGCGTCTCATTTGTAGAGCGGGGATGGCTATAAAATTATTTTTTTGCCTAAAAAATGACAACTTTCGTTGTGTTGGGCTTGAGTGAAATCGATTGAAAGCGTATACTACGCCACCTTTAAGGATCTTGGGTTTGGCGAGAAGGGCCTATCTCAGTAAATTTTTTACTCAGGTATAAACGGTTTTTTCAGTCAATGAAAGTTTGCTGAGATGGGCTCCTAAGCCTGACGAGGCGGCCATACCCAGAACAAAAAAGCTCGAGCTGATTAGATTTTTGGAGAATAGACATGTCACGAGTCTGCCAAGTTACTGGCAAGCGTCCAATGAGCGGTAACAACCGTTCACACGCATTAAACGCGACCAAACGTCGTTTTTTGCCAAACCTGCACTCTCACCGTTTCTGGGTTGAGTCTGAGAAACGTTTCGTAACACTGCGTGTATCTGCTAAAGGTATGCGTGTGATCGATAAAAAGGGAATTGATGCGGTTCTTGCTGAACTGCGTGCCCGTGGTGAGAAGTACTAAGGAGCTAAAAAATGGCTAAAGGTATTCGCGAGAAAATCAAGCTGGTCTCTTCTGAAGGTACAGGTCATTTCTATACCACTACGAAGAACAAGCGCACAATGCCAGAAAAACTGGAAATGAAAAAATTCGATCCAGTTGTTCGTAAGCATGTGATCTACAAAGAAGCAAAAATCAAGTAATTTTGCTATCTGCGTTAAAAACTCAGCTTCGGCTGAGTTTTTTTTTGCTTAAAAATTGGTTAGTTACGGATATGCGCATTCGAGGCTATGACCATTATTCTGAAAGTAGTAACATAGCTAGTAATTATTGAATTAATAATGATATTCGTTGTCAAATATCTATCGTCTTTTACACATAATATAGACCTGATTAAGAGTGCCTGGTGAAAAAACAGTTTAAAAAAATTCTTGTGATCAAGATGAGGTTTCATGGGGACATGCTGCTGACTACACCTGTTATCAGCTCATTAAAACACCAATATCCTGATGCAGAAATTGATGTTTTGCTTTATCAGGAGACCATTCCCATCCTCTCTGAAAACTCTGAAATCAATGCCTTATATGGCATGGCGAGTAAAAAAAGTTCTGGATTGAGTAAAGCCTGTAATTTTATCAAGCTAATGCTAAAGCTACGTAAAAATAAATACGATTTAGTTGTTAATTTAGCTGATCAGTGGTTGGTTAGCTTATTGGTTAGGGCTATCCCTGCTGAAATGAAAATCTCTCATCAATTTACTCATCGAGACTCTCAATATTGGCGTAACAGTTTTACTCATTTGACCCCACCTGAAGGGGAACATGTTGTTGTAAATAATTTATCCGTACTTAAGCCGTTAGAAATTAAAGAATTAAAAACGCATCTAACGATGTCATACTCGGCGCAAGATTGGAAAAATATTGACGAAAAGTTATTAAGCTTAGGCGTCCATAGTAGCTATGTGGTTATCCAACCAACAGCCCGTCAACTTTTTAAGTGTTGGGATAATGAAAAGTTCTCAGCGGTCATTGATGCACTGCAGTCTCGTGGTTACCAAGTTGTTTTGACTTCAGGGCCGAGTAAAGAAGACCTTGAATGTATTAATCAGATTGCAGATGGCTGTAATACAAAACCTGTTACTGAGCTTGCGGGGAAAACAACGTTCCCTGAGTTAGGGGCTCTTATTGCTCATGCCGCTTTATTTATTGGTGTGGATTCTGCGCCAATGCATATTGCTGCAGCGGTAAACACACCTATCGTGTGCCTTTTTGGCGCGACAAATCATATTTTTTGGCGCCCTTGGAGTGATAATGTTGTTCAATTCTGGGCCGGTGACTATGAATCGATGCCACCCAGAGATGAGCTAGACCGCAATAAAAAGTATTTATCCATTATTCCAGCGTTAGATGTAATTAACGCAACAGAAAAAATGTTACCCATGAATATCCGCTCCATGATGAAAAGGTATTAATATGAATGTGGCATTCTGCTTATATAAATATTTCCCGTATGGTGGTCTACAGCGGGATTTTCTGCGTATTGCTACTGAATGCCAGTCACGTGGTCACCATGTTCGAGTGTATACCCAATCATGGGACGGTGATCAGCCTGATGGCTTTGAAATTATCATTGTACCGGTGACATCAAACACGAATCATGGCCGTAATACTCAATATTGCCATTGGGTTTTAGACCATTTGCAGCATCACCCAGTAGACCGTATTGTCGGTTTTAATAAAATGCCGGGCTTAGATATCTATTATGCTGCTGATGTGTGCTATGCCCAAAAAGTTGCGGAAGAAAAAGGTTTCTTTTATAAGCTAACCCCGCGTTATAAGCATTATGCAGCATTTGAAAAAGCTGTTTTTGCAGTGGGTAAGCCCACCCAATTATTGATGTTAACGCCACATCAAATTAGCCATTTTAAAACGCATTATGGGACAGAGAACCAGCGTTTCCATATGCTTCCTCCAGGTATTGCTAAAAGTATAAAATACGACCAGCAAATACCGAATGCGAAACAGGTCTATCGCCAAAAAAATCAAATACCAGAATCTGCATTTTTATTGTTGCAAGTGGGTTCTGATTTTAGGCGTAAAGGTGTTGATAGAACATTAAAAGCGGTTGCTGCGCTCCCTGAAGATATTAAAAAAAATACGCTGCTGATGGTGGTTGGGCAAGATAAACCAGCAAAATACCAACGTTTAGCTGAAACACTTGGGATTGGGCAGCAAGTTTCTTTCTTTAGTGGTCGTAATGATATTGCCGAATTAATGGCAGCTGCCGATATATTAATGCATCCAGCTTATCAAGAAGCAGCAGGTATTGTGTTATTAGAAGCTATTACTGCAGGATTACCTATTATAGTGACGGAAGTATGTGGTTACGCTTCATTTATTGAGCAAGCCCAATGCGGTATGGTTATCAAAGAACCATTTGAGCAATCAGCTTTAAACTTAGCATTAGAAAATAGCCTAAAAAATTCTGTTCAGCTTGTACAATGGGCTCGAAATGCACAGTATTTTGCAGATACAGAAGATTTGTATAGCCTACCAGAAAAGGCTGCGGATATTATTTTAGGGTGCTCAAATGATTGAATTAAAAACGCCTTTCAGTGAATTATGGAAAAATAAAGATCCATTTGTTGAAAGCGATAAATTACATGGTGAAGTCTTCCGTGCATTAGAGTCGCGTAAAACATTACGTTTTGAAATTGAAGGGCAAAGCTATTTTATAAAGATCCACTATGGCACAACACTAAAAGAAGTTTTAAAAAATCTATTTTCTTTCCGTTTACCTGTTTTAGGGGCTGATAGAGAATGGAATGCTATCCATCAACTTACTAAAGTGGGCGTTGATACTATGAATGGGCGGGCATTCGGGCAAAAAGGGCTTAACCCTCTTCGCCGACATTCATTTATTATCACTGAAGATTTGACCCCGACGGTGAGTTTAGAGGATTATTGTGCAAATTGGCTAGATGAGCCTCCGGCATTTCGTACCAAGCAAATGATTATTCGTCGGGTTGCGGACATGGTACGTAAGATGCACGCGACAGGTATTAACCACCGAGATTGCTATATTTGCCATTTTTTACTTCATTTACCTTTTACGGGTAATGAAGACGATTTAAAAATATCCGTTATTGACTTACATCGTGCACAACTTAGAAATTCGGTTCCCATTCGTTGGCGCAATAAAGATTTAATTGGGTTATATTATTCTTCATTGAACATTGGGCTAACTCAGCGTGATATTTTTCGGTTTATGAAGGTATACTTTGAGTTGCCGCTAAGAACAATTTTGCAGCGGGAAAGGCACTTAATAGCCAAAGCTGAAAGTAAAGCAGAGCAAATTAAAGAACGTACAATAAGAAAGTCATTGTAAATGAAATTGAGATAAGAGAGATAAACTAAATGTTTTTCAATAAGGACAATGCGATAACAAAGCAAATTGATTTATCCTCAACTGGCGCGGTCGTTAGTGATGATAGCTTGCATATTTCATATGGGATTGACCGTAATTTTCTATATGGCTGTGGAATTTCAATTGCATCTTTATTAAAAACAAATAGAGATATTTCTTTTTCATTTCATATTTTTACTGATTATTTTGACGATGAGCAAAGCCGCCTTTTTCAACAACTAGCTGAACAATATAAAACCGGTATTCAGGTTTATTTAGTTGATTGCGAACAACTAAAAACACTGCCAAGTACTAAAAATTGGTCATATGCTACGTATTTTAGATTTATTATTGCTGATTATTTTGCAAATCAGCTAGAAAGAATAATCTATATGGATGCGGATATTATGTGCCAGGGTTCATTGCAACCATTATTGAGTATTCAATTTACTGGTGATGAGATCGCAGCGGTGGTACCTGAAAGGGATATGGCTTGGTGGGAAAAAAGGGCAACAGCCTTAGGGGTACCTAGCATTACATCAGGGTATTTTAATGCTGGCTTTTTAGTCATTAATTTAGTTAATTGGGCTAAGTGCAATATATCAGAGAAAGCAATAGAGTTACTTTCTCAAGAAGAAGTCAAAGCGAAAATATCGTATCTTGATCAAGATATCTTAAATATGCTACTGACGGGTAAAGTTATTTATTTAGATGGAAAATATAATACCCAATATAGTATAAACTACGAGCTTCAAAAGGGTAAAAAAGAGAACCCAATCACTTCAGAAACGGTATTAATTCATTATATTGGCCCAACTAAGCCTTGGCATGAATGGGCGAATTACTCAACAGCTCAGCCCTTTATTAATGCAAAAAACGCGTCACCATGGAAAGACATTCCGTTACTGAAGGCTAAAAGCAGTAATCATTTGCGTTACTGTGCTAAGCATAAAATAACGCAAAAAAAATATTTACAGTGGTTTATTGGATATATTCAATATTTTTTTAGTAAAATAAAAGGCTAACAGGTGCTAGAGTGGATTTAATAAAGGAAAAAATAGAATTTGGAAGTCAGGATTCTGAAGCAGAATTAAATATTGCTTATGGAGTAGATAATAATTTTCTATTTGGTTCAGGAATTTCAATGAACTCTATTATTATAAATAATAGAAATCTTAAATTGAAATTTCATTTATTTACAGATTTCATTGATGATGATTTTTTGTTAAAATTCAAATCGTTGGCATTAAATAATAATGTGAGTATTGATATATATATTTTAAACTCTGATGAATTAAAAAAATTACCAACATCACCTGTATGGTCGTATGCTACTTATTTTCGATTTTTTATCTTTGATTATTTATGCGATACTATTTCATCAATACTGTATTTGGATGCAGATGTATTTTGTAAAGGAAGTTTATCTCATTATACTAAGATAGTATTTAAAGATGAATTTTCAGCTGTAATACCTGATGTTCCTGCTATGCAGGAATCTTGTGAATCTCGCCTAGGAATAAAAAATATAAAAAATAAATATTTTAATGCCGGAGTAATTTTTCTTAATTTGAAAGAATGGGATAGTATTAATTTCACAAAAAAAGCATTTGAATTAATTACTCACAATCATACAGGCAAGCCATTAAAATATTTAGATCAAGATGCATTAAATATTTTATTTAAATGTAATAATATTTATCTTTCTAGAGATTATAACTGTATTTACACATTAAAAAATGAACTAGAAAAAATAAATTATAGAGATTATATTACAGATTCTACTAAGTTAATTCACTATACTGGCGCAACTAAACCTTGGCATTATTGGGCTGTCGATTACCCTGCAAGCCAAACATTTAAAATAGCTTTTGATAGTTCACCATGGAAAGCTCAATCACTAGTGTTGGCAATAAAGAAGCCTGAATATCAAGAAAGATATAAACATGAATTCCATCAAGGGAAAATTTTAAAGGGAATAGGTAGCTTAATTAAATATAGATTAATTAAGTGAAGATGAAGGTTAGCAAATTTATTTGCTAACCTTATAGTCTATTTATACCTTATGTCTATAGGAATATCATCATCTTCACCACTTCTTAATTTACTGAAATGGCTTTTCAGTATAGATTCGTTATCATTCCCAGAAAATAGGGTGTAGTTAGGATCTATTTTATTATTTCTGATGTTTAACCAGTTCGCTAATCCTGTAGTAAAAAATTTCCCTGATTTATGAACTTTGATATATTCTTTTGTGTTACTGTCAGAATTAAACATCATGAGTGGGATATTTAATACTTTTGCCGAAACATGGCTTAAATTTAATTTAATCTGGTCATCTATTAATGAATGAGAAAGTCCATGATCAGCAAAATACAACATGGAGAAGCTACGATGAGTTTGTTTTTGTTGCTCTTTTAATGAATTATAAATTAGGCCAAGTATTTTATCTGTTTTTTCTATACTAGCAACATAACAAGAGATATTATTGAACTGATTATCTTTAGTCCTGTAGTTATTTTTATAATCTTCAATTCGAGCACAAGCATCGGGGTGTGAGCCATATAAATGAATGACAAAGAGTCTCTTTTGTTTTTTACTGACCTTTTCATCTAACACTTGTTGGAATACATTTACTAAACTAAAATCACTAGTATCTTTAGAATTAAATGCGCCCATTTTATTGAATTTTTTAATATCACTTCTTTTTGCGATAAATGTAATTGGTGTATCAAACTCACCAAGAAACCCTTGATTTGATAGCCAATACACCTTGTACCCTGCTGATTTTGCTAAGTCGACAAAATTTAAGCCATAATTCGGTAACCATTCATCTTTTTGGGATTGGGTTAGCATAATTCGCAAAGATGCCACCGTGTTAGTGCCACCGGAAGTTAATCCTTCAACAATGACTCCATTTGTCTTACTAATAAAAGGTGTGTTTTTAATTGGGTAGCCGTAGGCATTCATATAATCACGACGAACACTTTCACCAATAATTAAAACATAATCATCATATTGTGGAGTACCTACTTTTAATGTTGAATCTCCCCATTCACTTTTTTTAGTAAATTCATTTAAGTTATTGACTTCATTTTTTACATTTAATATAGAGTGATAGATATTATCAAAAAATTTAAAAGGGGATTGATTTATCAATGCAATAATGGCTAGGCAAACAAGCAATGTTCTATTTTTATAAAAAAATATGCCGTTTTTAATGGTCATTTTCCTATAATAAATAAAAGCAACAATAATAAATATTGCGAAAAGATAATTTTTTATAGGGATTTGTGTGAAAAATTCTTGGGACTCCATTGCATCTGTAGCGACTATAGATGAAATATATTGGTAGGTTGGCTCCCCAAAGTTGAGGCCAATTGGTGTATAGAGTGCATTGACTATAATAATAGGGAAGCCAATATACCAATAAGCTTTATTTGATGAGCTTAATATAATAATTAAAAAGCAGACTAGTGTTATTTCCCTAACCGTTGGGTGTGCATTACCGGTGCCGAGCAGCATAACTTTGGATAATGTCGCTAAAATAACCAGCGCAAGTATGATGAGTATATATTTTTTTAGCTCAATGCTTTGTTTCATTGTTATATCGCAAAGTAAAATTTAGTTGGTTTATGAATACTAATAATTAAGATTAGAATTTTCCTAACGCTACCCCATAATCCGATTATAGTGTAAATACAGAATATTTATATAGATTACAGCCAAATTGTTTAATAAAATTAAAGCTAGCTGTTTAGACTTAACAATTTCATGGAGTTTTTCAACTAAACGTGGTCTGTCAAGACATCTACTGTTGATATATTGCACAATGCAAGTCATCAAATTTGGTGTGCAATAAAATTATACGATACTAAGTGCTGGTTTTGGCAGTTTGCCCCTCAAAATACTCAATATAACCATTTGTTATATATGTGGTTTTTTCTATTGAAAGAGATAATCGTAAAACTGAGTGAATTAACATAAATCAGGGCAAAATTAGTTTATACTATTGGTGTATATTATTAAAACTCAATTAAGCTTAGCTAATCTGAAGTTGTAAAAATGTGAGGGGTAGGAACCTTAAAATGTTATGTAATGAGATGATAAAATCAAAGATAGAAATTAACTCAGATACCAACATTAGTAATGAATGTTACTTTCACATTTCATATGGCGTAGATGAAAATTTTTTATACGGTGTAGGGACATCGATTTCCTCGATTCTGCTTAACAACCAAGAAAATTTTTTCCACTTTCATCTCTTTGTTGATAATTTAAGCGATGAGAGGTTGTTTCATCAATTAATGGAACATACGCAACATAGGTTAAGTATATATCTTATTGATAACGAAAAATTTAAATCTTTACCTCTACCATCAAAAGGCTGGAGTTCCGCAATATATTTTCGCTTAATTATCATTTCATACTTAGCAACAAAAGGGCTTGATAAACTATTATACTTGGATGCCGATATTATCTGTAAAGGGGAGTTATCATATCTGGGTTCATTAGAATTTAATGAGAGTACTTATCTATATGCCGTTAAAGATAAGTTCCGTAGCGATAAAAATTCATTACCCATGGATATGTCAAAGTATTTTAATTCTGGTTTTTTATATATGTCGATAAAAAGGATGGCAGAATATAACATTCCAAATCAAGTCATTGATTTGGTTAATAAAAGTGACTTTACGCACCCAGATCAGGATGCTTTGAATATTTTATTAAATAATAAAGTGATCAATATCAGTGAGAATTTTAACTTTATGTTTTCTTTAGATTGGCATATAACCAAAAAATCAGACCTCCCTAAAATCTCTGAGCAGGTTGTTTTTATTCACTTTGTCGGTTTAACAAAGCCATTTCATGAATGGGCTAAATTTTATTCAGAGTGTATTTATTTCGAGTCTGCAAGGGATAACTCCCCTTGGAAAAATGTCCCTTTACTAAAACCGGAAGGTTATAAACAGTTATCAAGAAAAAAATCACATTTAAGAAGAAATGGCGATTATATTGGTTTTCTTATCACAACCATAAAGTATTTGATGAGAAAACTATCTATCTAATTAATTCGATAGACATTTTTTGACTAAAATGGCAGTTAATATATTATATAAGATGAAAATATCTAAAAAGATAAACTCAAATAGACAATACACCAAAAAGTAACCAATAGAAGAAACAAAGATCCCAACATTAAGAATATTTTTTCCCCTTCGAATGTCTTTTAATAGGTCTTTCATATTAATGAAAAATGCAGATAAAAATAAAACTAAGCCAATAAAACCAATGTTATAGATGATATTTAAGAAAAAGGGCTCATCATTGTTATAGAAAGACTCACCTGACTTACGTGAATATCCCATTCCACCTTGGTTAGTTGGGGCTTTATTATCAAGTAAGAACTGATTGTACGCGACAGAACCATAACCAACACCAGCAAGCTGACTAGCAAGGCTTTGTGTAAAAATAGGGTAGCGTGTTTCAATGATTTTATCACGGTTAGATGTTAAGTTTTCAGAATATAAAGATTGGTTTATTTTATTTTTTACCTGTGGGATGTAATGATAAGAAGTAAAAACAATAGCTACAGCTAATACGCCAAGGCTAATTATATTAATAAGGAACTTCTTGTAGTTTGCTGATAATAAACATAAAATCATAAATGCTTCTATTACGACAGCCAATGCTCCACCACGACTTCCAGTATAGAGTAGGAATAAAAATGCACAGGCAGATAGGGTCAACATTAACAATTTAAGTAATATTTTTTTAAATAAAAAAACAGCACTGAAAGTGAATGGGAATAGTAATGTCATATAGTGCGCAAAGCCATACCTAAGTTGTAGGTATAGAGGCAACTGACTATTTTTAAATTGTTTTAGTATGGGGATGATAAAAATAGTAAACGCAAGGGTAGCAATAAGGGCATAAATAATCGTTTTATTTGATTTTGACATCTCTTTTTTAAAAACGATTAAAAACAATGTAATAATGACAATATAGCGCCAGTCATTAAAAAACTCTTTAACGGCCTCATGAGTGAAGCTTGGATAGGTGAAAGTGACCGCACATAATAACCCCCAGGCCCCAAATAAAAAAAGTATTTTCCTATTTTTGATTAATGTAATAAGGTCATTTTTAATATTAATTTTATATTTAAAAATTGAGTATAAGGTATATATAAAAAGTAAAGCAGCAGAAACATTTAATACGCCTTGGGTATCATTGGTAAACATTCCTAAAGTGACTAAAAATAATAATAAAAAAGGGAGTTGATTGGTGACATTGTTATTTATATTCACAAAATAGCCTTTACTCTATTTAACAGTTTATGCTGATTACCCAAAGTTTTTATATTAATAAATTACACTTATTTATCATGAGGGAAAGTGCTTTAAATGTAAATACTTTATGATAACTTCTGTTTATGAATCGGTACTTAAATATCAATCAGCTTATTTACCAAAGTGTTCAGCTTCGTGTTATAACAGGTGGTGCCTTAGAATAGGTATTTGATACAGTGTACTTTTTAATTGGGTCAATATAGGTATAAAGCATGCCAGAACTACCAGAAGTCGAAACAAGCCGTCGTGGTATCGAACCCCATTTGGTTGGTAATACAATATCTTATGCCATTGTACGTAACGGTCGTTTACGTTGGCCAGTTAGTGAACAAATTAAAAGTTTATCAGATGAAGCGGTTTTGAGTGTTCAACGCCGTGCAAAATATTTGCTGATTGAATTGCAAACAGGGTGGATTATTGTGCATCTTGGTATGTCTGGTAGTGTCCGAATTTTAACGGAAGAATTACCTGAAGAAAAACATGACCATGTAGATCTCATTATGCGTGATGGCAAAGTACTTCGCTATACCGACCCTCGTCGTTTCGGTGCTTGGCTTTGGTGTGATGACTTAGAAACCAGCTCTGTACTTGCGCATTTAGGCCCTGAACCGCTATCTGATGCTTTTAATCCTCACTATCTTTATGAATTAGCTCAAAAAAAGAAAGTTGCTATCAAGCCTTGGTTAATGGATAACAAAGTTGTAGTTGGTGTTGGTAATATTTATGCTAATGAAGCCTTATTTGCGGCAAAAATTTCACCCGAAAAAATTACCAATACACTAACTTTGGAAGAGGTTGCTGAATTAGTTCAACAAATTAAAAAAGTTTTACAGCGCTCTATCGAACAAGGTGGCACAACGTTGAAAGATTTTTTGCAATCGGATGGTAAGCCGGGCTACTTTGCTCAAGAGCTGTTCGTGTATGGCAAAAAAGGCGAACCCTGTTCAATGTGTGGAACACCAATTGAAAGTATTAAACAGGGCCAACGTAGCACCTTTTTTTGCCCGCAATGCCAAAAGTAGTAGGTACTTACTATTTTTTATTGAGCTTCTTTAACATTGCCTCAGCAACGACTGGGGGCAAGAAAGAAGAAATATCACCATCATGAAGTGCAACATCCTTTATTAAAGATGAAGAAACAAAGGATAAACTTTGTGATGGTAATAAAAATACGGTTTCTAAATCCGGCACAAAGTGGCGGTTCATATTTGCCAGTTGCCACTCATACTCAAAATCGGCGACCGAGCGAACACCCCGAATGAGAATATTGGCCCCATTCTTTTGTGCAAAATTTGCCATTAGTTCAGAAAAACCAACGACTTCTACATTATTAAGATGAGAAGTGACTTCTTTAGCAAGAGCAACACGTTCATCAAGGGAGAACATCGGGTTCTTTCGTTGGCTATTAGCAATAGCGAGTAGGACATGGTCAAACATTGCTGCTGCACGAGTAACAATATCAACATGTCCAGATGTAACCGGGTCAAACGTACCAGGGTAAATAGCCTTGTGTTTCATGGCGATAGTATCTCTTTGTTTGCTATTACTTATTCTAAAAAACAGCATGAATAAGCGTTGATAGTAATTAACATTATCGGCTATCTGGCATGGTTGCAACTGTAGATAGTGGTCTGTTATCATTTTTAGGTGCATATTCTGCACACTTTTATTTGAGCTTTATGCTAAGATAGCGCCAATTTTGGTAAGTGAATCAGAACGAATGTTATTGCTGCGTTTATATCAGGTACTTCTTTATCTTATCCAGCCATTTATATGGGTTCGCCTATTGCTGCGCAGCCGTAAAGCGCCTGCGTATCGTAAACGGTGGGGTGAGCGCTATGGTTTTTGCGCGGGGAAAGTAAGGCCTCAAGGTATTTTGCTCCATTCAGTCTCTGTTGGGGAGACTCTCGCGGCGGTTCCTCTTGTTCGCGCACTTCGCCATCACTATCCCTCATTACCAATTACTGTGACGACGATGACACCAACTGGCTCTGAGCGTGTACTTTCTGCTTTTGGTGATGATGTTGACCACGTTTACTTGCCTTATGACCTTCCCGGTTCAATGCGCCGTTTTCTTAAACAAGTAGACCCTAAACTTGTGATTATCATGGAAACTGAGTTATGGCCAAACATGATAAATCAGCTCCATAAACGTAAAATTCCTTTGGTTATTGCTAATGCACGGTTATCTGAGCGTTCCGCTCGGGGGTATCAAAAGCTCGGCAATTTTGTAAAACGGATGCTGCGTAATGTCACGATAGTTGCTGCCCAGCACCAGGAGGATGGCGAGCGCTTTGTTCAACTTGGGTTAAGGCGAATGCAACTGAATGTGACGGGGAGCTTAAAGTTCGATATTTCTGTGACACCTGAATTGGCTGTTAGGGCAATAACATTGCGTAGGCAATGGGCTGCTCACCGCCCTGTTTGGATTGCTACGAGTACACACGAAGGTGAAGAAGCAATTGTATTAGAAACACATCAAAAATTGTTAGCACGCTTTCCTGACTTACTATTAATTTTGGTTCCTCGTCATCCTGAACGTTTTGCCAAAGCAGAGGAACTCACTCAAAAAGCAGGTTTAACATTTATTCGCCGTAGTGCCAATACTGTCCCAACATCTGATATACAAGTGGTTATTGGCGATACGATGGGGGAGTTAATGCTGCTATACGGTATTGCGGATATTGCATTTGTCGGGGGAAGTTTAGTTGAAACAGGGGGGCATAACCCTCTTGAAGCCGCTGCTCATGCTTTACCTGTTTTAATGGGGCCTCATACGTTCAATTTCAAAGATATCTGTGGGAAATTAAAACAAGCAGATGGTTTAATTACGGTAACAGATAGTGAATCGATGGTTCAAGCAGTGACCAGTTTGCTTTCTGATGAAGATTACCGGTTATATTATGGTCGACATGCTGCAGAAGTGCTGCATGAAAATCAAGGGGCCTTACAGCGCCTCTTGAAATTACTGCAACCTTATTTGCCTCCGAAAGAACAATAGTCGTCAATAAAGTCTTTTCTTGAGTAGAAACTTGAACATTACAGCAATAAACTGTGAATATTTCATGGCATACCTTAGTATTATTCCTAAACTATAGTAGACTGCACCGTTTATTATTGAGCCGTTCTAGTTTGGTTTATTGCACTTGAAGTCGCACCCAAATGGAATGTTGAAATTTTTTCTTATCTTTTAAGACTATATGCCTGCTATCAATCAATCAATATCAAATAAATATGTCTATCTATGGGTTATAGGCTACGCTATCGCTTGGATCTTAGCGAGTTTCTATTTTGACCCAACGGTACCTTATGACACTGTAGAAGCAGTGAATTGGGGAATGAATGGCGAATGGGGCTCCCCTAAAAACCCATGGTTTGTTGGGGTATTGATGTGGCCTGCAATTTATTTAGGGATATCATATAGCTTCTATTGGTATTTTATCCATTTTGCGGGTATTGCATTTGGTTTGCTTGGTGTGTGGAAACTCGCTTTTCATTTAACAGGGCGTCGTGACCTAGCTTGGTTTGCGATGCTGATGTTAAATTTATCAGGTGTAATTAATTTCGATATCATTCCATATAATGATAACTATATTTTAGTGACTTTATGGCCATGGACTATTTACTTCTTTCTACGCGCTGTAGATGACAACCCTGCATGGTGGCTACCTTTTGCCTTGTTTGCAGGGTTGGCCACGATGGGGAAATACTCAACTTTAGCTTTAGTTGGCTCTGTTTTCTTGTTAACACTATTTGTAAAGCAGGTTCGCCAAAGTTATCGCCACCCCGTGTTTTATCTCGCAATTGCCCTTTGGTTTGGGCTGGTATTACCGAATTTCTTTTGGTTAATGGCGAGTGATTTTTCTGCGTTTAAATGGGTTGATTCGCAAATTGACCCTGGTTTCAATTTGCATACAACTCAAGCTGCGCTTAGTGTTTTTTACCCACTAATCATTGCTGCTGTGATCGTTTATCGTGGTGGCGGTAAGTTAGGCTGGCCGAAACCTATTGCCAATAGAATGGCTAATTTTATTATCTTATTTCCACTTATTGTGATTTATGGCTGGTTTTCATTCCATGATGGCGGTCGGATCACCGAATGGTTACAACCATTTATGGCCGTTTGCGCGCCGTTATTTGTCGGTTCGATCACGGTGCTGCCGAAAAAAACCTTTAAAAAATCATTAGTGGGCCTTGCCGTTTTTGGTGCTTTAGTGTTAGTTGGGTATATCACGGTGCAAGCGGCAAACATCCGTGGAGCAGGGCAAAAATTTATTGGTGTCAAAGACCTGATTACAGAAGGTGAGCAACGTTGGTATCAGCGATATGGTACACCAGTTAAATATGTTGGCGGGGAAGATAACCAGTATCAATGGTTTATCATTTATGCAAAAGATAGGCCGCATGTGATCCAACCTTGGTCGATGGAAAAACATATGCCACCAAATGTATATAATCGTGATATTACCGAAGCGGAAATTCGCCAGCATGGTGCGTTGCTACTCGGCAAAAAATATGATGATTGTGCCCATGAGAACTTCGCTAAAGTACGTAAGTTTTGGCCGCAATTTACGATAGAAAAAGAAGATGTGATTTACCGTTCTGAACCGGATGCTGCACCTGAAACCATGTGCTTTGGGTTTATTGCACCAGAGAAATAGAGAAAACCGCCTAGTGAAGTGACCCCCAGTAATTGGTTGTCCAACTTTTTTGGGGCTCTTCATTGGCTTTCAAGACAATTTTTTATAAGTCAACCATATTTCGTTATTTAATTATTCTTAGTAAGATGCCTAAACGTATTAAGTAATTAATTTTTGAGCCTTTATGGAATAATCTAAAAGTCCTAAACCATTTCATCCGTCCTAGAAAATTTAATTGGAAAAGATGAGCATTTTGACTTGCACAGGTTAAAAAAACGCCCTGATCATCATCAATGATGCCTGATTTTATAAAATCCTTTTGTGTTTTAGATACGAGTTTATAAAACTCAGGCCATTTTTCTATACTCGCAACGAGTACGCCACCAATAATATGGGGGTCATTGTTTAAAACAGCATGTAGTACAGCCTGCTCATTTGATAAGTCTAAAGTATCTTTGATAGTAAAAAAATGTACTTTGTCTTTGTTAAAGGGATGATACCAATCACTAACTCCATATAGTGTTTTATTGTTTCGTATATAACCAAAATCAATCCATGCTACTAATTCGCTATCTATACGTTGCATTTCGATAGCCTTTTTTACAAAAAAAACTTTTAAATTAGTGACTAAAATATATTCACTTGACCAATATTCAGGGTTATTGATTAAACTAGGGTCAATTAACCCTTTAAATGAGCTACTATTTTGGATATCTGATATCTTTTTTAAGATAAATTTGAACTTTTTGTGGATATCGAGCGTAATGATCTGAGTGGGTTTACCATCCCTTAAAGATAATATTTTTCCTTTTAAATCTGGTGATGTAAAGATAATAACGTTGTTCTCTAATTTTGCTAACTTTTTGAAATAGCTAAAATATGTTTCATTTGTACGGTCAAATTTCTCAGAGCTATTATTTCGTTTTTTCCAATTACCTCTACCAATATCAAAAAAGGCAGTCACGATAGTTATTGATTTATTCATAAGGTTTGCCGATAAGCTATACTGGTTTATGTTATTTATGGAAATTAAAGTATAGGAAATATATCTAAATAACCACTTTTAGGTGATTAAATACCTTCACGGGCTCAATAGATATCATCATATTATTAATAGACTTAATTTCATGCTGCCCTTGCCCATATCCCCCAATCAACCCTGGGTCAGTGGGCCCAAACAGGGTGAAATTGGGTTTATCCAACGCAGCAGTCAAATGGCTAAGCCCAGTATCGACAGAAACCACTGCTTTAGCATTAGCAATTTGTTGTGCAACCTCAGCTAAAGTCAGTTTTGGCAATACCTCGACAAAATCAAAGCCTTTCGCTAACCGCTCTGCACGTTGTTGCTCATGAGGCGCACCCCACGGCAGTTTAATTTGAATACCACTATTCGCCATTAAGCTAATGAGTTCTCGCCAGTTTTCTTCTGGCCAGTGTTTATCATCGCGGGTTGTTGAATGCAAAAAGACGACGTAAGGGCTTTGCCCATCTTCAGATGATTGCAAAAAATGGCGTGCAATGGCGTAATCCCCTTGCTGTGTTGGGCAATCATAATTAAGGCTTTTGGCAAACAGTTGGCGGATGCGTTCGACAGCATGTTGTTGTTTACTAATTGCATAACGGTGGTCATAGAACCAACTGGCTAACGGCTCGCGAATACTATGGCGGTCGTACCCATGTTTGTCACCCTTTGCTAAACGGGTGACAAGAAAAGCGCTCTTTAATAACCCTTGAGCATCAATGATGGCGTCATACTGTGTTGCTTGTAATTTCTTGCGAAATTCTGCACGTTCGGCCCTAATCGGTGCAGAAAACCAATTTTTTCGCCAGCGGCGAATGGCCACAGGGATCACTTGGTTAACGGCACTGTGCCATGTCGGAATTTGCGCGAAGCCTTCCTCAACGACCCAATCAAATTGGATACCGGGTATGGCTTGTTGTGCATCGGTCAGTGCTGGTAATGAGTGTAAAACATCTCCCATTGAAGATGTCTTGACTAATAATACTCTCATTATTCAATACCTATATTTAACCGAGCTAACGCATCGATAACTAATTGAGGTTGGATATCAATCAAACTTTGGTGATAACCACTTCCACCGTCACCTTTACGCACTTTGTGATACCCCGTAATTAGGCGGATCACTTCTGCTTTATCTGATAATGGCGGGGTGAAATCAGGGCTACTTGGGCCATATAAGGCGACAAGAGGTTTACCTAGCGCTGCTGCGACATGCATCAAACCAGAGTCATTACTGACAACGGCGGTACAGGCATCGATCAGATTCACAGCTTGTTCTAAAGATGTTTTTCCTGAAAAATTATGGCAATGTAATTTCGCATCATCAGTCAGCTCTAAACGAATGGCTTCACCGGCTTCGTGGTCTTTTTGTGAACCAAATAGCAGCACCTGATAGCCTTTTTCGCTAATTAATGTTTGAGCGAGAGAAGCGTAGTGATAGTGTGGCCAACGTTTGGCTGGCCCGAACTCTGCACCAGGGCAAAAACCAATAATAGGGCGAGAACCATCAACCCCAAAAGTTTGCAGGGTTTCAGTGACTTCTTGCGGCACAGTCACCAGTTTAGGCGGTAAAATTGGTGCCGGAATATCGGAAGCTGATTGAATAGTTTGCTTATCATAAGCTAGAGCAACATATCGCTGCACCATTAAAGGAAAAGCGTCTTTATTTAGTGGGCGAATATCATTGAGTAGGCCATAGCGCATTTCTCCCCGCCACCCGGTTCTTTTGGGGATTTTTGCAAAGAAAGGCACAAATGCAGACTTCAAAGAATTGGGTAACACAATAGCTTGATCATAGCCATTTGCTTGCAAACTTTTGCCTAATCGACGACGTTCACCAATTTCAAGTGCCCCATGGCCTAGCGGCATAGGAATTGCGTTACTGACTTCGGGCATTTTGGCAAGTAAAGGGCGACACCATTGTGGCGCCATCACATCAATCTGCGCATGGGGCTGTAACGCCTTTATTGTGCGATAAAGGCTCTGTGACATCATCATATCCCCTACCCAAGAAGGGCCGATCACCAATATTTTCATAAATAATAATTACGCGTCTTTATTTAGCCATTGCATATATTCAGCAACACCTTCTGCAACCGTCTTAAATGGTGCAGTATAGCCGGCGGCACGTAGCTTAGTGAGGTCAGCTTGTGTGAAGCTTTGGTAGCGGCCTTTTAATTTTTCAGGGAATTCAATATATTCGATAGCGACATTTTTATCTTTGTGGAATTCAGTGACTGCATCAGCAACGGCTTGGAAAGATTCCGCTCGCCCTGTACCGCAGTTAAAAATACCTGAAACATTATTTTCCCAGAACCACAAGTTAACCGCGGCTACATCACCGACATAAATAAAGTCACGACGGAAACCATCGCTACCTTCGAACAGTTTTGGACTTTGCCCTTCATTAATTTGCTTATTTAGGTGATAAGCAACGCTTGCCATGCTGCCTTTATGGTTTTCATTTGGCCCATAGACGTTGAAATAACGGAAGCCACAGACTTGCGAACCCGCTTCAGGCAAAATTTCGCGAACGTATTGGTCAAACTGGAATTTTGAATAGCCATATACATTCAACGGTTTTTCAAATTGGCGTTCTTCGATAAAATTATCGCTACGGCCGCCATATGTCGCCGCTGATGAGGCGTATAAGAAGGGAATTTCCCGCTCTAAACAGTAGTGTAGTAACTCTTTAGAATATTGATAGTTATTATCCATCATATATTTGCCATCCCACTCAGTGGTTGATGAGCAAGCACCTTCATGGAATACCGCGTCCACATCACCGAAATCATCACCGGCAATGATACTAACAATAAAATCTTCTTTGTCTGCGTAATCGGCAATATCAAGGTCAACAAGGTTGGCAAATTTAGTGCCATCTTTCAGATTATCGACTACTAGGATATCTGTGCGGCCAATTGCGTTTAGAGCTCTAATAATATTGCTGCCAATAAAGCCAGCTCCACCAGTGACTATGATCATTGGATATACCTCAAATGGGTTAAAAAAATAGAATAACAATGGGTGACTATAATAACACCTCTTTCCATCGACAGCAGTATTGTTAATAGAGATTTGAACTAGTGTGTTAATCAGAACAAGGCCATTATCGTGATCTTGCCTACAAACTTCACTTATTTGTGCTGTGAATGTCGCTACCAACAGAGACTATTATTAAACTCTATTAATAGTCATTATACAGGAACAAATCATGTCAGATAAATTTTACCAGCAGATCCAAGACCAATTGGTGCAAATTGAAGCGGATGGGTTATTTAAAAATGAACGCATCATTACCACTTCACAAGATGCTGACATTGAAATTATCGGCGGCCAGCGAGTGATTAACTTTTGCGCAAATAACTACCTTGGGCTGGCGAACCATCCTGCATTGATTGAGGCGGCAAAGCAAGGAATGGATAGCCATGGTTTTGGAATGGCTTCTGTACGGTTTATTTGTGGTACCCAAGACAGCCATAAGGTTCTCGAACACAAGCTCGCTGACTTTCTTGGTATGAAAGATGCTATTTTGTATTCTTCTTGTTTTGACGCAAACGGTGGGTTATTTGAAACATTACTAGGGCCTGAAGATGCAATTATTTCAGATGCATTAAATCATGCTTCAATTATTGATGGTGTCAGGCTAAGTAAAGCAAAACGTTACCGTTATAGTAATAACAACATGGGCGAGTTAAAAACGCGTCTTGAAGAAGCGAAAAATGCGGGGGCTCGGCATATTCTAATTGCCACAGATGGCGTATTTTCGATGGACGGTGTCATCGCCGACCTTCAGTCAATTTGCGACCTTGCTGATGAATATCAAGCTTTAGTCATGGTTGATGATTCTCACGCAGTCGGCTTTGTGGGGGAAAATGGCCGTGGTAGCCATGAGTACTGCAATGTCATGGGGCGCGTCGATATTATTACAGGAACATTAGGAAAAGCACTGGGGGGAGCCTCTGGTGGGTATACCGCTGCGAGAAAAGAGGTCGTTGAATGGTTACGTCAGCGTTCTCGCCCGTATTTATTTTCCAATTCCCTTGCGCCAGCCATTGTTGCTGCATCCATTAAAGTCATCGATATGATGAGTGAAGGGCAACATTTACGTGAGAAGTTATGGAATAACGCCATGTTATTTAGGGAGAAAATGACATTGGCTGGTTTTACGCTCGCGGGGGCTGATCACGCAATTATCCCCGTTATGTTAGGGGATGCGAAGTTAGCCCAAGTATTCGCCAAAGAGCTTCTTAATGAAGGTATTTATGTTACCGGCTTTTTCTATCCTGTTGTACCGCAAGGTCAAGCTAGGATACGTACCCAAATGTCTGCAGCACATAGTAAGGAGGATATTTTACACGCCGTTGAAGCATTCACCCGCATAGGTAAAAAACTAAACATAATCAAATAATAAGGCCGTCTATGAAAGCACTGTCCAAATTAAAAGCAGAGCCAGGTATATGGATGACAGATGTTCCTAAACCGGAACTCGGGCACAATGATGTGATGATAAAAATTCGTAAAACCGCTATTTGTGGTACGGATGTCCATATCTATAACTGGGATGAATGGTCGCAAAAAACGATCCCTGTCCCTATGGTGGTCGGTCATGAATATATAGGGGAAATTGTTGCCATTGGGCAGGAAGTGAAAGGTTTTAATATTGGTGACCGGGTCTCTGGTGAGGGGCATATTACCTGTGGTCATTGCCGAAACTGTCGTGGTGGCCGTACCCATCTTTGCCGTAATACTATAGGCGTGGGGGTCAACCGTACTGGCTGCTTCGCTGAATACCTAGTTATCCCCGCATTCAATGCCTTTAAAATTCCCGATAATATCCCTGATGAAATTGCCGCTATTTTTGACCCTTTTGGCAATGCAGTTCATACCGCACTATCCTTTGATTTGGTTGGGGAAGATGTTCTGGTTTCAGGCGCAGGCCCTATCGGTATTATGGCTGCCGCAGTTTGCCGACACGTTGGTGCCCGCCACGTTGTGATCACAGATGTTAATGACTATCGTCTTGAATTAGCGAAAAAAATGGGGGTGTCACGAGCGGTCAATGTCAGTCGTGAAAATTTAAAAGATGTAATGAACGAACTTGGTATGAAAGAAGGCTTTGATGTCGCATTAGAGGTTTCAGGCGCCCCAGCCGCTTTTCAAACCATGTTAGATACCATGAACCACGGTGGGCGAATTGCATTATTAGGGATCCCCCCAGCTTCGATGGCGACGGATTGGAGCCAAGTCATATTCAAGGGGCTGTTTATTAAAGGGATCTATGGCCGGGAAATGTTCGAAACATGGTACAAAATGGCGACCCTAGTACAATCAGGGTTAGACTTATCACCGATTATTACTCACCAATTTCCGATTGATGAGTTCCAAAAAGGCTTTGATATCATGTGCTCAGGGCAGTCTGGTAAAGTTATATTAAATTGGGATTAACTTTTATAACGTAATGTCCCTTTTCCCCCTTCTGCATTATTTCCACGCCAGAAGGGGACTACCACCTGTTGAATAGCTTATGACTTGGGTTGTTTAGTCTTTTAATAAAAGAGGTTGTAAGGCCTTGTCGTGATAAATCCCTTCAACTACAAACATAATAAAATCAATTCCTTGTAGTTTATTCTTTGGTGTTTCAAACTCGCAAAGACCTAATTCTGCGGGGGGAGCTTCAACCGTTGTCACCTCTTGTTCGGGCTCGGGTTGTACCTGTACTTCTTCTTCCGGTGTTACGGATGGCGGAGTGGAAGATCCACTATTTTGTGGTTGCTTCGCTTCTTCCGATAGCATTCTGAGTGATTTTGCAGGTTGTTTATCGGCTGGTTGTGGGCTAAGCAGCGAACTAACCGCAACAAGTTCAATATCTGCAGGGAGCTGTGGAAGGTACTTTTGCAAAGCACGTACTGTGGATGGGTGAGGGTGGCCAATCGCAACGGCACTGCCATGTTTACGTGCATAGGCAACGGCTTTGTTAAGTTGACTGCGGGTTTCTTCTTCCGATTGGTGGTTATCAATAAAAATATGGCGGCGTAGGGTTGGCACACCGTATTCTTTCGCCGCATTTTTCACTTGTGTATTGCCAATGGTAACACTATCTAAGAAAAATAAATTCGATTGTGACAGGCTGTGCATGACATTACGCATCCCCGGTAAGCTCGATGTCATCTCGCTACCCATATGATTATTCATACCTTTTGCATAGGGTACCCGTTGAATCGCATTCTTAATGAGTCGGTCAATATCCTCTGCACTCATTGAGGGGGATAATGTATCTTTTTCTAAGGGCTGGTTACTCAATGGCTTCATTGGCATATGGATTAAAATATCCCGCCCTTGCTGATGGGCCTTTTCTGCCACTTCACGACCGTGTGGAGAGCTTGGTAAGATAGCAATAGTGACCGCGGCTGGTAACGCTAAAATTTGGTTATCTTCTTTGACTCGGTAACCAAAGTCATCAATAACGATAGCCAGTTTTGCTGCACTCACCTGTAGACACACCATTAACAAAGAACATCCAATGAGTAATCTAAAGGGTAAGTACTTCAACATAATTTTATCCTAATCTTTTAAATTTAACGTTTTGCTATCGGCCCAACCAAGGTCGAGGGTTTACGGTTTTACCTTGTCTACGGATTTCAAAGTACAAAGCAGGGCGTTCTTGACCACCACTACTACCGACTAAGGCAATAGGCTGACCCGCTCGAACTTCTTGGCCAACATTCACTAATGCGCTTTGGTTATATCCATAAAGGCTCATATCACCTTTACCATGTTCAACGACCACAACCAGCCCATAACCTTGTAGCCAGTCGGCCAGTAACACTCTGCCATCTGCAATGGCTTTTACTTGCGTGCCTTCATTTGCCGCAATAACCATACCTTTCCAGCGTAATTCACTAGAGATAACATCACCATAGTTATGCAGTAATGAACCGCGAACTGGCCAAATTGCTTGCCCAGCAGGGCGCCCTAATCCACCTGTTCGAGACATAAGTGAGCGTTCACTTTCTGACGGTTTATAAGTTGAACCTTTTTGTTTTGCTTGGCGTTCTTTTTCTGCTACTTGTGCACGGATACGAGCAGCTTCACGGGCTTCTCGTTCAGCTCTTGCTTTTGCTTCCCGCTCAGCACGTGCAATTTTGTCTCGTAGTCTTGCTTCGTTTTGTTTTAGAACCGCAAGGTTCTTTTGGTCCTCTTTTAATGTGCTTTCGAGCGCATTTAATGTTTTTTGGCGCGAAGCTCGGGCATTATCGAGTTTGCGCTTTTCTTGCTGTTGACGCGCAAGAGTTGTTTTTTGTTCCGCTTGTTTTTTCTGTTCCAGTTGCTTTTGTTCTTGTAGCGTTTGAGTTGTTTCTTCCAGTGCGGCAATGTTTTTTTCACGAGCCTGATTTAAATAACTGTAATAGGCTAAAATGCGCTCTTCACGCTGACCTTCTTCACCTTTAAACATTAAGGTAAGCCCTTGATGCTTCCCTAAGCGAAAGGCTGCATCAAGTTGGTCTGCCAGCAGTTTTTCTTGCTGTTGTTTCTTTATTTGGAGTTGTTTTATATTATTATTTAATGAAACTATTTCTTTATCTAATTGTTTTAATTGGTTTTGTGTTTCATGCAAACTACGGCCAGCAGCCGAAATACTTTGTTCTTGCTGCTTGAGTTGATTAAGCAGTGCCGAGCGCTTAGCTTGCTGTTCTTTAACACTTTTTTCTTTTTCGGCAATATTTTTCAGTAAATCGTGTAATTGCCCTTTATTTTCGGTGATCTGATTGGCAAATACGGTGTGGGTAGGGATGAGAGTAAACAGCCCTAAACCCAATAGAGCAGTAATAGCCTGACGAAGAAATGATGCTTTCATTCGATGATGTATATTGGCCATTGTGATAGTTCACCTCAATTAAGTACGATAACTGATTATTTCATCTGCAAGTTATGGTTTCCAGCACTCTCTAACAAATAGTATTGAAAACATTTACAAATTCGGATTTTTGCCCTGAGATAAAGGTTAATTAAGTTAAATTATATAGTTTTATTATCACTGATTTATTTTGTATAGCTAGTATTCAATCATTTTTTATTATTGAACCTCTATTTAATCCATCACTTAGACCCGTTTAGCCATGTTTATGTTAAAATATCTGCGTACAGTTTCGCGATACAAATGTTATTTTCCAGTGGTTCGGTATTCATTTTGCGTGCTTTACCGCAAAAAAAACACCGTAGTTTGTGTGAATTGGCTGTAATTAGCTCAACACAAAGGTATACTCTGAACCCTTTGATATTCGTTTTTAACTAACGGGAGTGATTGCCCCCCATGATCCAAGAAATCATGCAATTTGTAAGCCGGAACATGTTATTGAGTCTGGTTTGGATAGCGTTATTAGTTGCTGTGGTCGTAATGACCTTTAAAGGTCTTTTCTCTAAAACGAAAGTGATTGCTCGTTCACAGGCGATTACACTGATTAATAAAGAAGAGGCAGTTGTTGTGGATTTGCGTACTCGTGACGATTTCCGCAAAGGGCATATAATTGATTCTATTAACTTAACACCGTCTGAAATTAAAGATAACAATTTAGGCGAATTAGAAAAACATAAACAGAAACCCGTCATTATTGTTTCTGCGAGTGGTATGGAATCAGCTAAACCTGCTGAGCAACTTGCTCAATACGGTTTTGAAAAAGTTTTTGTCCTAAAAGAAGGGATTGCTGGCTGGGCAGGTGAAAACCTTCCATTAGCTCGTGGTAAGAAGTAGTTACCATATATAATAGTTAATCTTGAGTTGCATGTATTAATATGTAACTTGGGTAGTGCAATGCAGAGAGTCTTCTGTAACTCAAAATGAAATTATTTGGGTTACAGTTAGGCGCAAGTGAAGGTATCCAAGGAGCCTACATCAGTATGTGACTTGGGTAGCGCGATGCAGCGAACACCTTCTGTGGCTTAAGAAACAAGGCTTTCCTTGGGTTATTTGGGCTACAGGCAGGCAGCAAATGAAGGTATCCAAGCAGCCTACATCAGTATGTGACTTGGGTAGCGCAATGCAGCGAACACCCCTGTAACTCGAAGAATAACAGGGAAAACTCATATGGAAGTTAAAAGGTACTAAACTATGTCAGAACAAAACAACTCAGAAATGGTATTTCAAATTCAGCGTATTTATGCAAAAGACGTTTCATTTGAAGCACCTAACGCGCCTCATATTTTTCAACAAGAGTGGCAGCCAGAAATTAAATTGGATTTAGATACATCTTCAAATCAGCTGTCAGAAGGCGTTTATGAAGTTGTTTTACGTGTCACGACCACGGCAACGTTAGGTGAAGAAACCGCATTCCTGTGTGAAGTTCAACAAGCAGGCGTTTTCTCTATCGAAGGTATTGATGGGACTCAAATGGCGCATTGCTTAGGTGCATACTGCCCGAATATCCTGTTCCCATATGCACGTGAAGCGATTACTAGCTTAGTGGGTCGTGGTACATTCCCACAATTGAACTTAGCGCCAGTTAACTTTGATGCACTGTTCATGAACTACTTACAGCAGCAACAAGGTGAACAAGCGCAGAACTCAGAAGCTCAACAGGACGCTTAATGGATACTGCTTCAATGACAGTGATCGGTGCCGGCTCGTACGGCACCGCTTTAGCCATTACGTTGGCGCGTAATGCACATCAGGTCGTGTTATGGGGTCATGACCCAAAACACATTCGTCAATTAGAACAAGATCGTAGCAATCAGGCTTTTTTGCCTGGCGTTTCTTTCCCTGATAGTTTATCTCTCGAAACGGACTTAAAACGTGCCGTTGAGGCGAGCTCGAATATCTTGATAGTCGTCCCTAGCCATGTTTTTGGCGATGTACTAAAACAAATCCAACCTTATTTACGAGCAGATTCGCGCATTATTTGGGCGACGAAAGGCTTAGAAAGGGATACCGGTCGTTTGTTACAAGATGTGGCACGTGAGGTATTAGGCAATGAAATTCCTCTAGCAGTTTTGTCTGGGCCTACCTTTGCAAAAGAGCTAGCAGCAGGCTTGCCAACAGCAATATCGGTGGCGGCAAGTGATAGCCAATTTGGTGATGACCTACAACAACTTTTCCATTGTGGTAAAAGCTTTCGGGTTTATAAAAACCCAGATATGGTTGGGGTGCAACTTGGTGGCGCAGTCAAAAATGTGATTGCTATCGGGGCGGGTATTTCAGATGGCATGGGCTTTGGTGCCAATGCACGGACTGCCTTGATCACCCGCGGCCTTGCTGAAATGAGCCGCTTAGGTGCAGCACTCGGTGCTGACCCTTCAACCTTTATGGGGATGGCAGGGCTTGGCGATTTAGTGTTAACTTGTACCGATAACCAGTCTCGTAACCGCCGTTTTGGTATGATGTTAGGCGATGGCATAACGGTTGAACAGGCAGAAAAAGAGATTGGCCAAGTGGTTGAAGGTTATCGGAATACCAAAGAAGTCCGTGCTCTTGCTGAACGTGCTGGGGTGGAAATGCCAATTACAGAGCAAATCTATCAAATCCTCTATTGCCATAAAAATGTACTAGAGGCGGCGCAAGCATTACTGGGGCGAGCGACCAAAGATGAAATTGCTGATATGCCAAAACTGCATGATTAATAAAAATTAACCGCATTAAGAAGTTACATAATAGGGTAATTATAAAAATAGATAGGTGAGTGATTATGTCGCGTGAAGAATTGGATAGAATTTGGGACTTCATTAAAGAAGAAGCGAAGTCGCTTGCTGACTGCGAACCACTCCTAGCCAGTTTTTTTAACGCGACATTATTAAAGCATGATAACTTGGGTAGCGCACTTAGCTATATGTTAGCGAATAAACTCAGTTCACCTATCATGCCTGCTCTTGAAGTCCGCGAAATCGTTGAAGAAGCATATCGCAATGACGAAGGCATGATTTTCTCCGCAGCAATGGACTTAGCTGCGGTTCGCCTACGTGACCCTGCCGTTGATAAATATTCCACTCCATTATTGTACCTGAAAGGCTTCCACGCCTTGCAAGCCTATCGCATCGGGAATTGGTTGTGGAAAGAAGGCCGCCAAGCGCTGGCGGTTTACCTGCAAAATCAAATTTCTGTTTCATTTGGTGTCGATATTCATCCCGCAGCTCGTATTGGTTGCGGTATTATGCTTGACCACGCAACAGGCATTGTCATTGGTGAAACGGCTATTGTGGAAAACGATGTATCTATCTTGCAATCGGTTACCCTCGGCGGTACTGGGAAAACCTGTGGCGACCGTCATCCTAAAGTCAGAGAAGGGGTGATGATTGGCGCGGGGGCAAAAATTTTAGGTAATATTGAAATTGGTCGCGGCGCAAAAATTGGTGCGGGTTCGGTTGTTCTTCATCCTGTTCCGCCACATACTACCGTTGCAGGGGTCCCTGCGAAGGTTGTTGGTAAGCCAAGTAGCGAAATGCCGTCCTTAGAAATGGACCAAAACTTTAACGGCAGTATTTATGGTTTTGAAGATGGTGATGGGATTTGAGTTGCGGGAAGGCGTAATAGGTAGTGAGTTGCTCACTATCGTTGTTATTTTTCAATAGTGTGTTTTTTAAACACATTTCCCTTTTTAAACTGAGTAATCGATTTATTTAAATGTTCGGCATTAGCGGGTGAACGTAATAAATAAGTGGTTTCATTGATACGACCCAATGGGGTATTCGTGGATTGCTCAGTTTGTTTAGTAAAAGGCTCTTTCATTAAAATATCTCGCTTATGTTCAGAAAAGTCACCTATCCCTCTAAATAATTCGAGCGGTACATTGCTTGGGTATTGGTGTGAAGCCAACACCCATACTGCTTGAAGTATGGCTAGGGGGGGCTAGTCTTTTAGTAACGCCCCTGCATACCCCAGCTGTCTCCATGCTTCAAACACCACAACCGCCACGGAGTTGGATAAATTCATACTGCGGCTATCGGCTAGCATTGGAATACGAATTTTTTGCTCCATTGGCATGTTATCGAGAACATAGGGTGGCAACCCGCGTGTTTCCGGGCCAAACATCAAATAGTCATTTTGTTGGTAACTGACATTACTGTGGCTGGGTTTACCTTTGGTGGTTAAGGCGAAGACGCGAGCACCACTTTCTGACTGGTTATTATCGGGGTTTAACCCCTCACTTTTTAAGAATGCGTAATAATCATGGTGATGTTTGATATCAGCAAACTCGCTGTAATCCAACCCTGCACGGCGTAGGCGCTTATCATCCCAAGTAAAGCCTAATGGGTGAATAAGGTGTAAATCAAAGCCGGTATTAGCGCAAAGGCGAATGATGTTGCCGGTATTTGGTGGTATTTCTGGTTCGAATAAGACGATGTGTGGCATAACGTTAAGCTGATATTTGTAATGATGAAATAAATGATGGGTGGAGTTTACGCGCAAATGGGTTTATTTTCATGTGGAACTTTTATTTGCGGGCTAAAAATTATTTGCACTCTAAAAACAAAAAACGAGCCATAAAGGCTCGTTTCTGAATTAACTCGTTGAGGTTAGCTGTTATAACCGTTAGGGTTCATAGACTGCCAACGCCAAACATCATCTGCCATATCTTGGATAGAATACTGTGCCGTCCAGCCTAAGTCTTGTGCTGCTTTTGCTGGGGTTGACCAATATTCAGCAATATCACCAGGGCGGCGGTCTGAAATAGTATAAGGGATTGGTTTACCAACCGCTTTTTCAAATGCAGCGACCACCTCTAATACACTGGTGCCTGTACCTGTACCAAGGTTATAAATATGAAGCCCAGCTTGCTGACTAACTTTATTTAGTGCAGCAATATGCCCATCAGCCAAATCCATTACATGAATATAGTCACGAACGCCGGTCCCATCTTTAGTCGGGTAATCACCACCAAACACAGCGAGCTCTTTACGACGACCAACTGCCACTTGTGCGATAAATGGCGTCAGGTTATTTGGAATACCATTCGGGTCTTCCCCCATCAAACCTGAATTATGCGCACCGACAGGGTTAAAATAGCGCAGTAATGAGATAGACCACTCGTTATCTGCAATGTTTAAGTCAGTCAAAATACGCTCAACCATATATTTACTGGTGCCATATGGGCTATTCGTATTACCAACAGAAGCCTCTTCCGTTAATGGTATATGCTCAGGTTCACCATACACTGTCGCCGATGAGCTAAAAATTAGGCTTTTTACGCCCGCTTTTTTCATGCTTTCCACTAATACCAATGTGCCATTAACGTTAACATCATAGTATTCAATCGGTTTCTGTACTGACTCACCAACCGCTTTTAACCCAGCAAAGTGAATGACAGAATGAATTTTGTGATTAGCAAAAATGGTATCTAATACTTGGCTATCGCGCACATCACCTTGGTAAAAGACCGGCTTAACACCTGTGATAGCTTCAATGCGGTTTAGCACTTCAAGGTTAGCATTATGCAAATTATCTAAAATAATCGGCTGCATTCCCTGCTGGATCATTTGTACACAGGTATGGCTACCAATATAGCCAAGACCACCAGTAACGAGAACTTGTTGATTATTCATCTCAATATTCCTGAGTCTTAATATTCGTAATGGTAGTTATAATCGTCAGATCTTGCATCAATACCATTCAAGATCACACCGGTAATTTCGATATCATTTTGCTTAAAGCGTTTCAGTGATAAATCAACATCTTTCACGGTATTTACCCCGTAGAAAGCAATCAGTAATGAAGTACCGACATATTTACCAATAATCGCCGAGTCGGTGATCGCCAAGATTGGGGCGGTATCGATCACCACAATATCGTATTGGTTTTTTACTTTATCGAGCAACTGTTTAAAGCGCTCGCTCATTAGTAACTCAGAGGAGTGAGTGACATTTTTACCACGGCAAATCACATCTAAATTTTCAATTACATTAGAGTGAATGGTGGGTGACTCTAGGTTCGACTGAGATAAATACTCAGATAACCCAGCTTTATTATTTAACCCGAAAGCTTTGTGCAAACGGCCTTTGCGTAAGTCGGTATCGATTAATAACACTTTCTTACCTGCGTTAGCCAGTACCACTGCCATATTGGAGGTAACAAAACTTTTCCCGACACCGGGTGAGGCGCTGGTGACCATAACTAGGTTGTTACCTTGGTTCATCACCGAAAAATACACACTGGTGCGTAAGGAACGGATTGCTTCTACCGCGGTATCGGCTGGGTTTTCTATTGCCAATGGGCTCTTGTTGCCAGCCTCAATCAGTTTTTTCTCATGGGTAGAGAAAGGAATCGTGGCATAGACATTAATCCCGAGCGCATCGATATCTTCAGTACTTTTAATTTTATTATTAAAGAACTCGCGAGCTATCACATATGCACAACCGAGAATCAAGCCAAGGATAGTGGCTAGGGCAACAATTAGTGATTTTTTCGGAGCTATAGGTTTTGGTTGTGATTCAGCGGAATCAATAATACGCACATCCGCAGTGATACCGGAGTTTAATACACTGAGTTCTTGCTGTTTCGCCACCAATTGAGTGTAAATAGCTTGCTCAGATTCAACATCACGAGTTAAACGGACAATTTCTTGTTGGGTATTCGGTAATTTTTGAATATTTTTGCTGATCTTTTCTTTTTCCCGTAACAGTTGTTGGCGTTTATCGAGTAATGACTGATAAGCGGGGTGGTTACGGGTATACAGTTGCTGGATTTCCACTTCTTTAAATGTCAGCTCATTGAGTTTTTCTTCCACTTGTAATGCGCTATCAAGGGCAGATTTGGCCTCTAAGGAAAGGTCTATAGACTCATTTTTTTTACGAAATGCATTAAGCTGGTTTTCGTAGTTATCTAATTTCTTTTTAATAGTCGGTAAGTAGCCTTCTAAGAACACTAAGGTGTTATTAGTGACTTCTTTTTTACGTTCAGTGTTCTGGTCGACATAGTTTTGGATAACACTATTGAGGATTTTAACATTTTCGGTTTTATCTGCCCCTTTAATCGCTAAGCTGATAATCCCTGTCCCTTTCCCCACTTCAGCAATGGTTAAGGTATTACGTAAGTCTTCAATCGTCGAGTAGCGGGCATTTTTAACTAAAGTAAATTCCTCGCCAGTTTCTGCAGTAAAGCTTGAGATCAATAAGCTAATCTCACCTTGTTGTAGCACTTCCCCCACTTTGCCTTGCAATACTTGCCCATCAATATTTAAGGAGTATTGGCCATCCCCCAAATAGGTTAATGTAAATGGCTGACCAATCAGGCTTTCAGGTAGCTGAAATAGGGCAATATCAATAGGCGCAACTTTACCCAGCAACTTATTGAGGAAGCCCTCAGGAGCGGCTTGCGTATCTAAGTTTAGGTCTGCAACGGTTTTACCCAACACCATGCGTGATTTAATCACTTCAATCTCTGAATCCACTTGGTTATTGCTATTTCCAAATGGCATTACATCGTTCATTTGGTCAAGTAATGATACCTGACCTAATTTATCGTATTGTAATGTAGCATTAGCTTGGTAAATTGGTGTTGCGAGTAGGCTATAGGCTATGGCAATCGCTGCAAAAATAACAGTAAAAAACCCAATTTTAATGGTATTGGATTTCAAAACTTTAAACAGAGCGAGCAGATCGATTTCATCTGAGGCAGGGGAGCTATTTTTTGTTGTGTTCATAATAGGTTAAATGTTTAGTCATCCAATAAATAAAATTAAATTTTTCCTTGCCAAGCAATCGCGGCTTTTTCCATTAACTGATAAACATGTTCAAACATTTCATCACTGCGTTTATGGGGGTCAGGGATCTCGGTTTTATTAATCCACTGGCCAAACAACATCACTTTGCCACGGGTTTCAGGAAACAATTGGTGGATTTTAGCAATATGGTCATTTTCCATCACTAGGATTAAGTCGGTTTTTTTACATAATTCGCTAGTTAAACGACGGGACTGATGGTTTTCCAAAGAAAGGCTATGTTGCTGTGCAATGCGGATGGCACTGTCATACGCGGGCCTATCATTTTGAGCGATAATGCCCGCGGAATGAACGGTTTTTTCGGGAAAATACTGTTGTAATAAACGCTCCCCCGTAGGAGAGCGACAGATATTACCCATACAAACAACTAGGATATGGTTAAACATAGCTATTACCAATCGTGAATACGTTTAGTGCCTTCTGTTAATTGATTATAAGAGGCAATGGTTGGTAATAATTGGGTGATTAAACGGTTCCAACGTACTACAGGCGCCGCAGTCACATACACTAAATCATACGGTTGTAATTTAAATTCGGTACCCATTACGAGTGAGGTGGCATCGGATAAATCTAACTGATATACCGCGGCCATTTTTTTAGGTAATAACGCTTCGAGTTCTTTATCTTCTGCTGGCTGGTTTTTAATTGGGCGGATAACAAATACACCTGTTGCATTGGCTGTGGTCTGGTTAAGGCCGTTTGCTTTACTTAGCGCCTCAGTGATACTCATACCTGCACGGTCAATAGTCAGCGTGGTTGGTTGGCCGACTTCCCCCATCACAAATACTTTTTGGCTATCATTACGCGGCACATACAGGACATCACCTGATAGCATTAAATGGTTTTGGGTTAAATCCCCATATTGCACAAGGGATTGCAGTGAAATTCGAGTTTCTTTGCCATTACGCGTTAAAACTACATTATCCCAATCGGCTTTTTCGGTTAAACCACCCGCATTATTAAAGGCTTCTAAAATAGTCAGCGGTACGTTAGTAATTGGCAAAGTACCCGGTTTTGCCACTTCACCTGATACATACATTTTCTGCGAGCGGAAAGCGGCAATGCTGACATCCACTTGTGGGGATTCGATATAAGTGGCTAAACGGTTGCTGATTAGGGTACGGATTTCAGTAACGGTTTTACCGATCACTTTGACTTTACCAATATACGGGTAGTAGATAGTCCCATCGGAATGTACCCAGTTACCCGAGTCTTGTGCACTACGGTATGAACCTGCGGGGATAGTCAGTTCAGGGTGGTCCCAAACCGTAATGGTTAATACATCACCAGCACCCACACGGTATTCATAGTGAGTAAGTTGCTTTTCTAACTGAGAATTTGGTTTAGCAATAATTGGAGCGGTGTACATATCATCCAAGAGTTTTGGTGAAATGGGGTAGATATCCACCAATTTGGTAATATCACGGTCACCCGTATCAACCACATTTTTGCCTGAGGTTGACATATAGGCACCGGGGGTGATGGTGCAGCCAGTCAATGCGGTTAGCATCAGTACAGTAACAGAAAGGCGCTTCATAAATACACTCTATCCCTATAGCAATATGGTTAAGGCTTTAGCCTATTTTATTTAAATTCGTGCTGAACTGTATTAGCGATACCTTTTTCCAGTGTGACTGGTGGAGTAAATGAGGTATCAGCAATGTAGTTTGATTTGAATTGTGTTCTTGCACAAAACTTTTTCACCCTGATACTGCTGACTGGAAATTCTTTACCTGTCATCTTAGAAAGAATATCAAAACAGTAGCCGCCTAAGATCCCGATTGGGTAAGGGATACGGATATTCGATTTAGGCTTATCTAATGCATTACAGATGACTGTAGTGAGTTCATTCATGGTGAAATCAGGTTTATCAATATAATTGAAAACATGTTTTCCTGTTGTAAATGTGGTCGCAAAATAAATAAATGCCGCGACATTTTCAACATAAGCCATCGATTTTTGGTTATTCCCTGCACCGATCATTAAGAAACGGCCTGAAGCAATTTGGCGGAATAAATTATAAACGTTACCGCGGTTATTTTCACCAAAAACAACTGTTGGGCGTATAGTGACTAAAATATTATCCGCTGACTTAGCTTGCCATGCATCATAGACATATTCGGCTTCAAGTTTTGATTTGCCGTAGTCGTTAAACGGATGATATTCGCCGTTTTCGCCAGTTTCTTTTTCAACAAAGCCATAAACAGCGACAGAAGAGGTAAATACAATATGTTTAATGCCAAGTTGTTCAGCCACATCACAGACATTTTTAGCACCATCAACATTCACTTCATAGTAAAGGCTAATTGGGTGCACATTATCTTTATGTTGAGCAGATAAATTAATAATAACATCACTGCCTTTTAATGGCTCAATAAGTGTTTCAGGTTTGGTAACATCACCAAATTCCCATTTTTCAGGATGAGCTTCGCTTTTTTGAATATCAACAATTTTGAAATCGATATTTTGGGATTTTAATTGATTAGAGAGACGGGTGCCGATAAAACCGGAACCACCGATGATAGTTAGCATATTGAACCTTTATTTTCTTAATTTTTTATAAACTTTAGATAACATGTAAGTTGGTAATAATCTAGGGAGGCTACGTATGATGAAATTTGAATAGGCTCCGATAGGAGAATCAATATTTTTTTCTATTTTCAATTTTGCAAGTTGTAATTCACTTTTTATATATACTAAGCCTTTTCGTCTTTTCACCATGGAGTCGCCACCACGAACATTAACTAATACCTCATCAATGTTTCCCACTTGGTGACCTGCCGCAATAACTCTTATCCATAAGTTGTAGTCTTCCATATAAAGATGATGTTGATAACCGCCAACAGATTCAATTACATCTTTACGAAAGGCTACGGTCATATGATTGAAAGGGTTTCTACGTTTTATATATTCTCTAATCTCATTATTATTAATTGGAACTCTTCTTTGTCCTAACGACGTCACCATAGATGAATCAAATTCTTCAGTATTAGAGCCAAATAATGTTACATCAGAATGATTTTTTATATAGTTAACTTGCTTCTTAAATCGATTAGAAGAACAGAGGTCATCGGTATCCATACGAAAAACCCAATCATAAATACAGTGCTTTAAACCTTCATTTAGAGCATTACCTAATCCTAGGTTTTTTGATAAACGGATAACCTTGATCGGTAATAAATGACTAAATTTTTTTACGACGGAGTTTAACTCCTCATTTATTTTTCCATCGAATACTAAAACTATTTCAGATGGTGTTAGGGTGTTTTTTTGAATGCTTAGTAGACAATCATGTAATGAATTTGGTGCCTCTTTATTATAAAGAGACATTAAGATGCTAAAATTTACTGAGTTATTTAATTCCATATTATATCAATATATTATTTTTTGGCAGAAGTGTGATTAATGATTCTTTTTGATAATAAAATAAAAACTAAATACTTAAGTTTTTTTATTATAGTCTTAGTGATTATAAATGATGTTGATTTATTTTGTTCTGCTTTATCATCAAGAATATTAAAATTTAATTTTAATTGATGAAGTGCCTTTGAGTCATCTAACCCATGTAAAAAACTTAATTTAATTAAGTAAATATACGTACGTTGAGTGAAGTAAGATAAATCATTCCGTAGATAAAGATCGGTTATTTCCTTATATAGTTCTTGATATAGTTTTATAACGAAAATTTTATTTTGATTAATAGATGTTCTTACTGTGCTGCTGTTTTCTATTTTATATCTAAAAAGTTTATCTGGAATATAAGTTATATTATTATTTGTTGCTAGTAGTGCTTTTATTATAAAATAAATATCCTCACCAAATGAATATCCAGAAGGGAATGTTAAATTATTATTTTTTAGAAAGGTTAAATTAAAGCAAGTAGCACAAATGCAAATGTTCATTTTTTTTAGAAAGAACATTTTCAATATTTCATTTTTATAAAACTCTGCTTTTGTATTTGGATTTGCATTTTTAATGTTAGTAATATCATAGTTGAAAATAATAACTTCCGATTTCTCATTTAAGTTTTGGTCTAATTTATCGAATAAATTTAACTGGTATTCATCATCAGCATCTAAAAATAATATAAAAGTTCCGTTCGCTTTGGTTATTCCATTATTTCTGGCGCTTGAAACTCCGCAATTTTTTTGATGAAATACTGTGAAGTTTTGTACTTTACTACATAACTTATAAGTTTGATCTATCGAGCCATCATCAATAATGATGAATTCAATATCATTTCTTATTTCTAGTATAGTATTAGCAAATCTAACTAGATAAGGAATATGTTTCTCTATATTATAAGCAGGAATGATGACGCTATATTTTATCTTTTTCATAGGTAATTATATTAACTTAATAAATTATGAGTTTTCTAATTTAAAAGCCAATGATATTAAATATAGTATATCCAGGAATAAGGCTATCATTAATTAGGTTTTCATTTAATTTGAATGTATTGACTGCTATAAACATTATGTCGTAGATAGCTATTAGATATATAATGCTTTTTTTTGTGTAATTGAAATTAGAGGTTAGGGATATCAAAATAAAAGGAATAAATGTTATAAGCAATCGACCACCGATAGGTAAAAAATAATAGTTTAATGTGTAAAATATTAAACCAAACAAGGATACAAGATCCACTAGTGATGGGCTTCTGTTATTTATATTTTTTATCAGAATAACAACTAAGCAACTTCCCCACAAAAACAAACCATAACCAGTAGCAACATTTTCATGATTCAAAAAATCCATTTGCCTGAACGAAAAATATTTACCGATAAAATAAAATGAACTGGTAAAAAAAATACTAATAAAAATTGAAATAAAAATCCATTTATTTTTGGATAGTGATTTATTAAATATCCCCATTATAGAGAAAAAAAGAGTTAGAATAAAGAATGAGTTGTGGATGAAAGCACATATGATGGTTATGATAATTAATTTATTAATATTCGATTTTTTCTGTATAAAATATAACATAATACATGTGGCTATAGATTGACGCAAAACTACTAGCTGTGCATGTAATGACATTGAAATTAATACAAGCATGCAAAAGCATAAAGCAAAAAAAAACGGGTTATATGCTCTTTTCAGAGTTAAATAAGAAAAGCAATACGTAATGAAAAAAACATAAATGCTTGGGATAATGAGATTGTTAATATTTAACACTTTACTTATAAATATATTTATAAGTAAAAAAATAGGTTCTTCAGTTAATAATTTAATTAAGGAGTTGTTATATGCATTAGCTAGCATATCATCGCTAATTAATGCATAATAACCGCTATAAGATGACCTATCTCTTAAGTAATCAGCGTCGATTAAAAAAGTAAGCATAGAAGCATAAGCTAAACACAATATTAATAGTATTAACTTATTTTTATTGATAATAAACAAGGTCTACCTCAATTAATTATTATACTGATTTTTTGAAAATAACGAATTCCATTGATTACAAATGAAGGCTATATTGAATTTTTTAGACGAGATTACAGCGTTATAAGATATTTCATTATAATTTTTTATCGATGATAGTTTTTCTAAAATTTTAGAGTATTCAATTAGATTATTGTTTTCAATTAAATACCCATTTGATTCATTTTTAATTATATCTGATGGTCCAGTTTCACAATCGAATGCAATTACTGGAAGGCCAATACTAATTGATTCTAATAATACCATGGGAAGACCTTCATATATAGAAGTTAAAATGAAAAAATCTGATTTAATCATTGCGTCTTGTAGATTTTTAATAGGAGAGTGTATAAAAATATTTTTATCTAAAGAGTATTTTTTTATTTTTTCAGTCAATAGATGATGTTGAGAACCAGTTCCATAAATGTTTAATTCCCAATCCATATTAAATTTTGTGTTTTTAAATATTTCTATCATTCTGAGGAATGACTTTTGTTTTTCTAGTCTACCCGCACTAATAAATTTTATTTTGTCTTTTTTTGATATTTCTTTCTCTTCTATTTGAATGGAGTTTGGTAATATAGGGTTATTTATTACATAAATGGAAGATATATTTCTTTTAGCCCATTTTGGATAATCTTTGTTTGTTAATATGACTAATGAATTAAATTTTCTAGCAAAAAATATATTTTTTTCTCTTCTAATATAACCTAATAATTTTTTTATGGGATTATTGGTTTCGCTAGATTCTAAGATAGGTTGATTATAACAAAAGTGCCATTCTAGTATGCTTTTTATTTTTTTTGATAATAGAGATATAAATAAAATATCCGGACCGCCTAAAGAAATAAAATAATCAGGTTTTTCTTTATTTACATATTTATAAATATCAATAATATTACTGTATTTTCCTTTGGATGATAGATTTACAATGCTAATACAATTATTTATAGGGAAAAATGGAGGGGAATTATTGGGATTCTGGTAAGTAACAATTTTAATATTGTACCCCCATTTTTCTGAAAGAAAATTGACTTTTAGAGATAAAACATTTTCCATCCCACCAGCATTATGTAATCCAGGAATACAGTATATAATATTTTTCATGTTGTTTTAATATTTTATTTATTATGAATGTCAATATAAAATTCAGATGAATGTGATATTTGTTGGTCTAATGGTGGTGGAGTCATATAATTGATGCCATACAGAGACTTTAAATATTCATGAGAATTATTTGGCGAATAGAAAGCATAACCAGATAAATATATTTTTGATAATGGGAATATATTATCTTTAGGGATATTCCCTTTGTGGAAAGGTAATTCAACGCCTTTTGAAATAATTGTGTTATTTTTATTCTTATTTAATCGATTACAAACTTTAGATGTTAACCAATTTAACAGCTTAATTGGTATTGTATAATGAATTAAATGGCTAGCTATTAAAGCTTTTTTGGATATATTTTTTCTATAAAATAAACTTTTCCCATGATACAGAAAATATATCGATTGATACATTTTTCTTGTTAATTTATCAGTAGGATACTGATCACAAGGAAATATATCAATAAAAAATCCTTGATGAGGTTTTTTACTAAGTGTTGAAGTTTTGTTACTTTCAATCAACAATGTATTGTTGATTTTTAGCTTACATGGAATATCAAAATCTTTATAAAAATTATCAGTTTTTGGCGTTTGTAAAAAATATTTATTACTGTCCAATTCATCATAAGAACAAGAGATAAACCTATTAAAATCCTCTCTTGGCATACATATATCAATATCATCATCCCAAGGGATGAATGTTCCATTTCTAATAGCTCCTAGGAGAGTTCCAGAATCAAGCCAATAAGAAAGATCATGCTTTTCACATACTCTATGTATTTCAAGTAATCCCTCAAGAAGAATACTTTGAAGCTCAGAAGTATTTATTTTTTTATATCTATTCATGTGTTTTTATATTCTTATATGCGTTATGGAATACAATATACCTAAGTAATAGTACAAATATTTCACATGATAAATAGCTACAAGCTATAAATAATGCTGTAAACTTTATATTTAAAAAATAAGCTACTAAGATAATTCCCAACTGCAGAAAACCAGCATAGAGAACACTGAAATTAGCCACTTTAGTTTTATTTAATGGTATAAGAGCGGGGTATCCAAATAACATACCTAAAACGCTAATAATGATTGCAATCATAAATACATTTAAAATGATATATGAATCAGAAAACTCTTCACCAAATATTAAGCCTAAGATTTGCTTACCAAATAAAAAACCAAATAGCGCCCCCAATGTTGATAAGACTAACGTAAAAGCTGTTATTTTCCAAAAAACCTCATAATTTTTTGTTCTGGCCATATATGGAGTTAACGGGGATGATATAGCACTCATTAAATATACACCAGCCCTATATAATTGCTCAGCAGCACCATAGATGGCTACTTGGTGTAATGAACCTGAGAATATACCAAGGAAAAAACCACAAGCTGATGAGTAAAATGTCACACCGATTCGAGATATAAAATATTCGGTAGACTCTTTAAACAAGACTATGGCTTTTTTATAATGAAAATATTTTAATTTTATACCCCACCGATGTACTATAAAATAACTTAGTATGATACTAAGAAATATTTGAAGGAGATTTATTTTTAAAAGAAGTGAAAAATCGGTTGGTGATTTAACTAAAGTCACGATGGCAATCATTGATATGATACGAGTAATAATAGTTATTCTACTATAAAGATATATTTTTTCTAATCCTTGAAATAGCCATATGAGATTAAAGGATGAGAAAAAATAGAAAGCATTATTATATATATATCTTTATTTCCATGTTGATAATAGTTAGTGTTATATAAAATTAGAAAAATTATAATTAATGTGATAAAACAAATGATTGTTTTTATTAAGTTTATATGAAATAAAAACTCAGAAATATTTTCAACTTTATTCTCCCCTTCAGCTATCCTTTTCACTATTGAGATATCAAAGCCATAATTTGTTATTATAGTAGCTATTGATATTGTTGATATAGAAAAAATATATAGACCAAAATAATTAGTATCTAATGTTCTACTCAAATATGGTAATAACAATAAAGGAACTATATAACTAAATATTTGATTAGTAAAAAGATTAAGTATATTTTTTTTGAGCATATTAGTATAAGAAGCTGATGGGGATTGATATTTCGTCAGGATATGGGTCTATAATATGCTTAGTTGTTTTATGAGGGAAGATTTTTTTCTGTTTTATATAATCTTGCACTACTTCCTTATTAACTTCAAAATTGTCACGCCAAGAAACAACTTTAACGGAAGGGGAATTATAGCTCAACATAACAGAAGGTATCCGCTTTAAACCTAAGCGTTTTGCAACTTCAAATCGATGATGTCCATCCATAATTGCATATGAATTTTCTTCTAGAAGTAAAGGCACTCTCCAGAGTGCCTCTGATTTGATTTTTTCTACAAGCCATTCAACACGTTCAGGTATATGTTCTTCCGTAATTTGAATTTTTTCAATATTAACTAATTCTAACCGGTACACTTATTTAACCTTAGACTCTATTTCAAGTAAGCTATCGATCAAATGTTGATTATCAACACTATCCCTAACAGCTAATCTAATATATGGCTGATTATCAAAGCCTTTTTTCTCTGCACAATCTTTCGCTAAAATATTATACTCAGTGCAAAGTATTTCAATAAGTTCCGTGGATGAGATCAAACTTACTTTACATAAAATATAGTTAGCTTGGGATTTAATAGGAGTTAGTAACTTATTTTTTGATAAAGCGCTAAATAGTGAGTTTCTTTCAGTAATTATTTGTTTGCAAGCACTAGCATATACCTTTTCATATTTTCCAATAATTTGAAGGAAAAATTCACCTAAAGAATTGATATTCCATACAGGAATTGATTTTTTAATTAATGAAATTAATTCAGTGTTTGAGCTTGCTATAACACCTAAGCGAATTCCAGGAACACCATAACTCTTACTGATACTTTTTATAACAATTAATCCTGAGTATAAATTAAGGATTTCTTCTTTCATTAGTGTTGAGTCTAGGCCATTCTCGGCAAAATCTACAAAGCTCTCATCTACAATAAATGTTTTTTTATTTACTTTAAACCAATCAATTAGTTCTATCAAATCTTTGTATGGAATAAAGTTTCCAGATGGATTATCCGGATTAATCAGAATAACACCATCATTCTCTTGAGCTAATTTAATAATATCATTTCTATCATATGTGAAATTTTGATTATTAAGTTTTTGCAGAGTTACAGATTTGAATCTTGATGAGTATTCTTCAAACGTTGGAATAAAAAGACCTAGTTTTTCATTTTTATATTGAGCCAGTATATCGATCAGCTCTGCTGCACCATTTCCAACGGCGATTTGATCTGGGGCGCACTTAAACATTTTAGCAGCCAAAAGAGATTGTACATTAGCACCTGATGGGTATTCACGTACTAAGGTATCAAACGAATTTTTCATTTCTCCCATAAATGTTTTATTAGGAAAATAAGGATTCACTAAATAGCAGAAATCAATAATGTCACTATAACGCCAATAGCCACCATAACGACGGGATAGTAGGCTTAATTTTTCTTCTTTTGGTGCAAAAATAACATTAGCATTATCAAGATCTTGCGCGTCATCTATTTCGTACCATTTTTCACCTTGTAATGGTAACGCTTTTAATTCCTGAGTTTCCAATAGTGTGATAACTCGCAATACTTGTTCGTAATACTCATTTTGACCTAATGCTTTTGAATAAGCTTCTAAAAAAGGCACATATGTATTTTCCAAAAATTCTTTAGAAAACTTATAAATATTTACTGTTTTATAATAAGAATCACTTTTACTAAACTCAAAATCTTTTTTCGGAACAAAATTAACAATATCAAAGTTATTATTAATTTCGACAACGGTTCCATCCATCCATGGCTGGTATTTATCAACTACAGCAATATTTGGAAATTGATTTGATACTAGGTTTTCTATGATTTTTTCTTCAAATATCAGGTCGCTCTCAAGTAGAATAGTATCATCTTTAACTAATTCATCTTTGGCAAGGTATATTGAATATATATTGTTTGTCTTATCATATATATCGTTATCAATATATATTATTTCTATACCATTATAACTATTACCTAAAAGTTCTTTTAATTTATTTTTGTGATAACCTACAACTAATACAATTCTCGAAATATCATACTTTGAAAGAATTGATAGGCAACGTTCTATTAATGTAACGTTATGAACTTCTACCATACATTTTGTTTTATCACTTGTGTACTTTCCAAGTCTATTTCCCATTCCTGCAGCGGGTATGACAACTTGCATAATTATGCCTCTTCTTTCATAATTGAGTTATACCAATCCAAAATCATAGGTATAAAATTTAACTTTAGGCCAGATTTAACAGCAATATTTTCTATGCATTTTAGCCCAATTCCAAAATCTTCAGTAAAATATCTTGATTGCAGATCTGCAGTATAGTGCCCCTTTCCATCCTCAATCATTGGCGTTTGAATTTTTTTGAATGCGTCGATATTTTTAATTTTATTTGTTAATTCTATGGCTGAGCTTACACCATAGTGACTTAAAATATCGGTATGTAAATTTTCTATGTAATTAGCTTTATAGATTTCTTTTAGCTCATTATCCATATTAATTAGCAGGTGTGAGGACTCATCATTCCATTCTTCATAAAATAATATTTTTTCCTGCTTTGTTAGATCATTGTTAAAAATTGAATATAATCTTGATGTATGAAGAAGAGGGTTCGAGTTAGATAGAGTATTTTGTAAATGGGATTCTAAATAGTACGTGGGTGTATTAAATAGATAGGAAAAGGTTTCCAATAAATCATCACTTTTATCTTTAAGGTATAAAAATAGCTTATCTTTATATCCTGTTATTTCAATTTCTTTTCCATATTCTTTTATTCTGCAAATATATGGAACTCTTTGAAGTGAACCATAGTTAAACTTTTCATAACCCGAAATGGTAGAAATGAGGTCTTCAAAATTTCCATAACCAGGAATAGCCACGATGGTACTATAGTGAATGTTTAATTGTAATAGTTTATTAAGAGTATCTTCTCTATATAGTAATGGTAATGTTAAAAAGATTATACTTGGATTGTCTTCTACTTTTTCATCCCAAGTCAATACACTAAATGATTTAGATTCATTTAAGCCAAATTTTAATTTTGTGTTCCATTTCGTTTTGTCTCGCACAAGTAGAGTAACATTAGCTTTGTCAGACAAAGAGTATGCTAGTGAATGACCAACATTGCCACCACCAATAATTAGTATATTTTTGTTTTTCATTATTAGGTTCAATATTATCGTTCAACCATAGCTACCGCACTGGGTTGTCGGGTCCCAGAGCACCATTGAAATTGTAAATGCATACTTATCAATTGAAAACGTTACATTTTTTGCTAACCTGTTCAATTGATAAGCACTGCTTATCGTTTTTTGACCGACCAAGGGTATGCTTCGAGCCCTGTCCGGTCAAGTAAAAGCGCCTAATAATACCACTAAATATATATAGTGACTATCACTGTGATAGCCTTAGAGAATAGTCCTAACAGGTGTATCTATTGAATAAGTTATTTTAAATTATTAGGTTATAATCCCATTATCACATTTTGAGCATGATTAAATATTTTAGTTAGGTTACTCCTTATATATCATTGCTTTCGATATGTAACAAATTAATTTACAATGGAAATATATCTAAAATTATCCGAATTAAGAGTGTTAATAGATGAATAGTATGGGTAATTGATTATATTAATTAACTGAATGGTTAGATAACATCTAAGAAGTTAATGTATATTTGTTTGAAAATAGAAATATTCAACATATAAAAAAACGGGTTATGTATAAAACATAACCCGTTTAAAAGAAAGTTACGCGAAATAGGTGTATTTTACCATTTAAACGGCACGTTTACCGTAACAGCGGCACCTAGGTCATTACGAGTTTCATAATCTGTTTTAGAAACCCATACTTTGGCATCTGTGCTGATATCATTCTCAAAGTTATGCCACCAACCTAAGTCTGCACCTTTGATAGTTTCTGATTTAGGGAACAGTTTGTTACCATCGAAATCAGATTTATTCACCTTCGCATACATTAGGCGGGTGCTAACACGGTTATCATCATCAAGGGTATATTCCACTTTGGTGGTGAGCATACGGCCGTCACCGCCCATCGCGTGGCCTAGTGATGCACCTTGTTGGTAATAACCATTTTTATAAATAAAGTGGCGGTACATTACGCCGTCTTTATCCCACTCTGTATGGGTATTGGCGCCTTCAATGTACCAATTTAATGGTTGGCCCCATAGGGTGTGGTAGCCCTCAATACCGCCCATAAAGGCGTTTTTCGATGGGAAAAGGTTAGCTTCATCTTCACCGACCATTTGCCCGTAAACGCTGACAGGGAGGTCAATTAATGGGTAAAGTTTCAGTTTAAAGTCTAAACCAGCTAATTGGTTACCGGGGTCATCATTATAGTCGCCGGTATTATCCCTACCACCCATAGCGTTCCAGAACGAGTTCCAGTTGTTAGGGCGGCCATCGCCTCCCCACATCACGACGCGTGAACCGCCGAGTTCAAAGAAATCAGTAGGGTTCATGGTCATACGCAAACCAATCAGTTTGGTATTGGGTTGGGAAGAGTATTGCTTAATTTGCCCAGCGGTTAATTGATATTGCCATGAACCAATCCAAGAAAGCCATGGGGTTTCAAATGGGCTTTGGTCAGCACGTTGCAGCAAAAAGCCCGTGACAGGGCGAGCGGCATCGGTACGAATTAAGCTACCATCATGACCCGGCCCCCACCATTGAGGGATCTCACCAAAGGTGACCCACTGGTTCCAAATTTTTACGCCACCATAAGAGCCATTCAGGTTATAGTCTGAACCGTTTTCAACACGTAGGGCGCGTTCACCGTTGGCGGTGAGGTTTAAATCTACATCGTCAGTGCTATAGTTGCCTGAAACGGTATAACGGATGTCGCTATATTCGCTTTGTGCAAAGCCTTGCGGCATAGAATTGTGGCTAGATGCAAAGTGCGTTTCCAACTGAACACTGTTTTTAGTGCGGTTTAGGTTCTTTTTAATACGTTGAATAATCGCTTCTTGTTCGCTGTTAGTAATATTCGCATTATTTAAAGAACGTGTAATTTCTTCTTGGGATAGTGGCCAAGTTGATAAACTAATCTGAATAACGTTACGCTCTGAAAGCCAAGCCAAATCACTACGTAAATTGTTATCCGGTAGTACTAATCCCCCCGCAATGCTGTGTGTACTTATGGCACTCAGTACAGCAAGCATAGCCAGCTTGGTGAGCTTGAATTTTTTCATTGATAAATCCATTTGAAGTTGAGTTCGCCTAATATTGAACAGGTTAATAAATAAGAACCAATAAATTAAATCGATTTAAAACGTGATTAGTATCAGCACATATTATAAGTATCTTAATTTGAAGCGAGTTGGGCTTCTGTGCCTTCTTGCCGCTCTATTAAACACCACGCGTAAATCACGTAAAATAGAATATCAGATTAATATATTAGGCATAGGAAGTAATAACACATTAAGATATATAGCGATATACATTACTGCGATTTTATATCTCTAAAATATTCCTTATTTCTCAATAATATTCTTTCATTTATGTATTTTTTATATAAAAAGCATTTTATATTGGTGGCGTGTTTAGGGATTGTTACTTTTGCATCCAATATAAGAATATTCCATAATAGTTTTTGAGTACATGTTTTGTGAGTAGAAATAAAAAAGCCCTCTATTTAAAATAGAAGGCTTTAAGGTTCAAACTAAGCGTTAGGTTAACGGCCGTGTTCAGGTAACCAAATTTGTAACCTTAAACCACCAAGTGGGCTATCATCGGCTTTCACCCAACCTTTGTGTTGTGTTATGGCTGTTTCAACAATAGCAAGACCTAACCCAGTACCACCAGTTTCCCTGTCCCTAGCTTCATCCGTGCGGTAGAACGGGCGGAAAATATGTTCACGGTCAGCAGGGCTAACACCGGGGCCGTCATCATCTACAGTGATCAGAATACCGTTGTTTTCTTCTTTAAAATCAACAGCAATATGGGTGTTTGAGTAACGCAAAGCATTACGCACGATATTTTCAAATGCACTACCCACCGCGGAAGGGTTACAGTACAACGGCCAAGGGCCTGGATGAGAAGTTACATCAAGCGTTTTGTTCATTTGTTCCGCTTCGAAACTTGCGTCATCTAAAATATCACCCCAAAGTTCATCTGCCTTGATGTTTTCACGGAGGATTTCGTTTTTGTGCTGGCTACGAGACAGAACAAGCAAGTCATTGATCATGCTGTCCAAACGGTGAGTTTCTGTTTCGATGCGTTCAAGTTCTTTACTTTCACCATGGCGACGACGCAGTAATGCGGTTGCCAATTGTAACCGTGTCAGCGGAGTGCGTAATTCATGGGAGATATCAGAAATTAAACGTTGTTGAGCACTAACCATGCCATCAAGAGCGCTGATCATCTGGTTAAAGCTGTTCCCCGCAGAAAGGAACTCTTGTGGACCGGCTTCCAGTTCAGGGTGGGGCCGCAAGTTCCCTTTGGCAACGTCATCTGCCGCCATTTTTAATTTACGGGCAGGGCGTGCGAGGCTCCAAGATAGCCATAATAAGAGCGGAGCACTGATTAGCATTGTGGCAATCAGTAATAAGAATGGCCTATCAAATAATAAGTTAATAAAGTCAGATTGCGGGCTGCTAGATGGGCGAACTAAGTACAGTTGATAGTGGTCTTCTCCATCACGGATAGAAAAAGGCCCTAAAATTTCAGCGCGACCGTATTTTTTCTTTTTGGGGTGATCGGCGTTATCTGATTGCCCAATGAAGTTACGAATAACTTGCATTTCACTTGGCATTGCACCGATAACACGACCTTCGCTGGTGACGATAATCAACCGTTGCCCAGGCGGTGCCCATTTTTTGATGGCATTAGAGATGCGACGCCACCAAAGTAAGTCATTCATTGGAGCTTGCGCAAGTTCTGCTTCTATATGCTGCTCAAGCATTTCCCCTTGGCGTTGTTCACTTTCCATAAGGACGGTGATTTGCCGAGAATCGAGCTTGGGCACCATCAGCACTAGCATTAATACTAGTGCGAGGGTGAACCAGAAAATCGCAAAGATCCTGGCGGTTAAGCTGTTGATCATGTGGCAGAAACCATTAAGTACCCTCGACCGCGCAAGGTTTTAAACCATGGCTGGCCATCAGTACGTTCAGGAAGTTTACGACGTAGGTTTGAAATATGCATATCGATTGCACGGTCAAACGGTGTTAAGCGTTTCCCGAGAACTTCTTGGCTAAGATGCTCACGAGACACTACTTGGCCTAAATGCTGTGCAAGCAGATATAACAAAGTAAATTCAGTCCCTGTTAAGTCCAAAATTTCGTTATCAAAGCTAGCTTCTTGGCGACCAGGGTTAAGCTGCAGCTTATCAACTTGCAAGACAGGGGTATTGCTGTTGTCGCCTTGCGTTTGTTCGCTCCAGTTTGAGCGACGTAATAAAGCACGAATGCGGGCAACCAGTTCGCGGTCATTGAATGGTTTTGGTAAGTAATCGTCTGCACCTAATTCTAAGCCCAGTACTTTATCTAGTTCACTGCCGCGGGCAGTTAACATGATCACCGGCGTTTGGTGTATTTGACGCAGTTCTTTTAATGTCTCAATACCATTTTTTTTCGGCATCATGACATCAAGTAAGAGTAGATCAATGGATGAGTCAATTTGTTGTAATGCTTGTTCACCATCATAAGCGATGACAACATTGAAGCCTTCCATTTCTAGCAGTTCTTTTAATAGCGACGTGAGTTCACGGTCGTCATCAACTAATAGGATTTTATGCATTTTATATGTCCTCCAACTGCCAAAATACGATAACAATCTTTACGATTCCATCACTTTACGTTCTTTTACATGCTCTGACGCTAGTTTGCAGCCACAGGTGTATATTCATTCACATTGAATCACGAGCACAGTTCATAGACAAGGAACCAAATGCTGAGAACAACACATAGCAAAGTACATAATACAGTACATAAAACCGCAATGTTAGTTTTAGCTTCTGCATTTGTGTTTGGCCCAACAGTTGCTTTTGCAGAAGTAGAAGTTTCGCAAAGTGCGGCAAATGAAAGTTCGGCACCTTTGATGCTACAAATGCAATCTGAGCAAACTTCATCAACAGGGCATGCCGTTGTGCCATTTCAGCATCATGAAATGTTTAGCAGTGAAGAACGCGCCAGCACCTTTATGTTTAATGGTATCACGTTAAATGAGAAACAACGTCAGCAATTACGTGATTTAATGGCAACGCAGCGTCATTATCATGTTGATAACACGGCTTCCATTCGTGAACGTGAAGCACTGCACAAATTAATTATAGCGGATAGCTTTGATGGCAAAGCGGTTCGCGAGCAACTTGAAAAACGAATGCAAAGAGAACTGGAACAACGTGTTGAAATGGCACGAATTCATCATGAATTATACCAGTTGTTAACGCCAGAACAGAAAGCAGAACTTGAGCAAATTCACCAACACAAGATGGCTGAATACCAAGCGATGCAGTTTCAGTAAGTATCGTAGTAATGCAAGTTAGTTAGTTTTATATTTTGAGTTTTTATGTAAGTAGTGAAGTAGCAATAAGTGAAGTTTTTCCTTGCCATAGACACCATCCCTGTCTTTTATAGCCCCTGTTAGGGGCTTTTTTTTATCTCAAAAATAAATAAATCCTTTATTTATCAGTGTGATAGCGTTTTTATTAGGCGTCCATAAAAGTCACGAAAAATCATAAGTGTGGACAGTCCGTGGACACTTTGAACGCCTATTAATGCTTAAATACTAATACCCCCATTTAATGGATTTAAGGTAATAGCAAATTGCAAATAATCAGGGGCTAAGTGAGCATAAGCCATTGTCTGTTGAATATTGGCGTGACCTAATATTTGTTGCAGCGCAACAATATTGCCACCATTCATCATGAAGTGACTTGCGAAAGTATGCCTAAGAACGTGCGTAGCTTGACCGTCTGGCAAATCAGGTTTAACAGCTTTTAGTTTCAGCCTGAAACTTTCGTAATCAACATCAAACAATAAGCCGGTTTGCTTAGTTTTTATCTCCTTTTCTAATTCCTCAGAAATAGGAACTATGCGTGATTTCCCATTTTTAGTTTTTAGAAAAGTGACTCGCCCATTTTTTACTTGTTTACTCTGTAGTGTTGCTGCCTCTCCCCACCTTGCGCCTGTGCTCATACAAAATATTGCGATTTTCTTTTCTTCTGATGATAGCTGAGATAGCAATAAACTAATTTCATCATGAGTTAAGAATGTCATTTCAGGCGGTGTTTCTTTGAGAGGTGGCAAGCCGTTAAGTGGATTATCTGCATTAAACACCTCAAGCTTTTTGAGTGTAGAAATCATGCCTGATAAACGATACATATCGCGATTAATAGTCGCTGCACTTGTTCCACTTAGTAACCTATCACTGCGATGCTCAAGTAATACTTGTTTATTCAATCTGTTAATTGCGGGGTCACCAAGAAACTTAATTGTTTTTTTAAGTTGTCTTTTCTCTATCGAACCATTTTCAGTTGTTTGGCCATAATAAAGCCACCAAAGTTCTAATAGATCACTTAAAAGCCGCCTATCTGCTTTCGTTCCCGCTTTTTTAGCATTCGCCATTGTGTAACGTTCAAAGGCAATCGCTTCTGATTTTTTATCAAATGTCTTCCTGATCCGGTTTCCTTTCCGTCCAAGAGGTCTAATGTCCACCATATATCGACCATCATCGGTTTTTTTAATTGGCATATTGCAGCCCTCCGATGTGGCATATTGAATTGTTATCAATCCAATCAAGTAAATCTGTATGTATTGTTAGCCAATTTTCCGGCCTGAGTGGTGCGATGTTTGAAGTTCTTGCCCATCAGGGGAGAGAGTTGGACTAATTTGTCCTAACGCCTCGTTTGTTTTATCAGCCATTAACCACAAGATATATTTTTCAAACCTGGGGTGAGTTGTTATTTTAGGTAGTGTCTTTCCACTAATTTCTTGTCTTCCAGTTTCATAAAATTTTTGCGTGCCTTCTGGTATACCTGTTAAAGAGCAAAAATCTGCACGAGTTAAGTTTTCAGCCTCTCTAATCATCCTGATTTTTTCACCTAATGATATTGACATGGTTGTACCTATTACCCTATTATCGATTGCAAGGGGTAGCACTTGCTACCGTGAAAGTGAAGAAAGACTTATAATCGCCTAGGTAAGCGACTATAAGCATCTACAAGAAGGAATTATGCCATATGAGCGGTAAAGAATTAGAAAAGTATTTGCAAGTTCATTATCCAGTTGATGCGGTTCCTTATAAAAAATTCGCTGATTTAATAGGGAAAAGTGAAGCTGCGGTAAAAAACATGGTTGATAGAAACAAATTGCCATTGATTGTTTGGCAGAATCCAGACAGTGAGGGGGATGTTAAAACGCGTGGTGAAAATTGGGTTTATATCCCTGAATTCAACCGCGCAATGCGTGATGCATTTTTGAATAGACCAAAAGAGCAAAGGGATGCATGGTTGCTTTGGGTGGGCTTGTAATATGAAAGCTGAACAAATCTCAACTCACAGTTTTAAATATCGTGGCTTCCTAATCGTTAAGTTACCGGCTAAAGCTATGAATCCAGTAACCCGTTTTCATGTTCAACGAAATGATGATTCTTACGGGTTATTTGATTCTATGGCTCAGGCGACTAAATATATTGATTGTTTATATGGTGAAAAAAATGACTCAATTACATTTGCAACAGCATAAACATAAATTAACCGGTTCATCCGTTAATAAATTTAAAAGCAATAAAAAACGCCAATTAACTTTGATGGATAAAATATTATTGGTTGGTGGTGTTTTGTTCTTTTTATATTTGTTCTCAGTTTCTATTAGATAAAAATAATGGGTAATTCCGCGGCTGTATTAGTGAAAACTAAACAGTTAATCCAGTTGCTAGGCAACGTAAAGCAAGACGTAAAGCCAATCGATGCAATCGCTCACCAAGCGAATATCAAGCTTTATCAGAACCAAGGGGCAACCTTTGAAAGCCGAGTCAATGGACTAAATCAAGCCGCAAAGTTAAGAACATCTGTTTTTCATTGTGATAAACAAAATCCAGATAATAGAGAGCTAGCCGGATTTATTGAGTACTTGAGATTAAGTGATGTACGGATGCTAAATATGATTTTTTATTTAGCGGAAATAAAAAGTAATCAACATCATTTAGGTTTCGATGAATTTAATAAAGAGGAACAACAAGCAATTATTTCAGCAATAAACCAAATTAAAGCACTCGCGGCGCTATTACCTAAACATATCGCCATGCCTATTTAAGGTAAATAAACAAATTAATGACGTTAGCGCGTCAGGGATTCCTACATTCTAAATCTGAGGGTTGGATAATGAAAAATAAAGAGATAAAGCCAATTTTGATAGGTGTTGATACTGCAACCGGTAAGCGCGATTACTCCGCTGTCGCTATCAGTATTAGAGCAATTCGCGAAGATGAACGCAAAACCATGTATGACAAATTTTCATCTCGCCTTGATGCCCTTGCATGCAAGTTAATTAATGAAAAATTAAATGACGAACAAATTCACCAGTTATTAGTTGGTGAATCTGAGCATTACTCAAATCTAGCTGCGGAGCTGGATCATGTCTAAAGAAATTGACCGTGCTAGCGAGAACGAAATGCTTATGCGTGAACAGCAAATAAAAACCATTACTAATCGCCTAGTCAGTGTTTCAGCTTTCGAATGTGAAGATTGTGGCAAGCCGATTCCAGAAGAACGCCGCATCGCATCACAGGGCTGCATCCGCTGTATTGACTGCCAAACTATTTTTGAGCTTAAAAGTAAACATTATCGGAGCGTGTGACGATGAAAAGAAAACATGAGCTCAAGCTAGCCCCTCATTACTTTCAGCTCGTTCAAGATGGTTTGAAAACAGCAGAGTTTCGCCGTGCCGATAGGGATTTTCAGGTTGGTGATGAACTGTTTTTACGTGAATTCAATTCAATCAATAAGCCTTATGCCAGTTACACCGGTAATGCTATCTCATGCCTTATCACTGATATCACAAAAGCCAACGAGGTTTACCCAGAGCTAAGGGCATTACCTCCATTTGTAATGATTTCATTTTCAGTTATTCGAATTGAGGATAATTATCGTGGCTAAATCAAATAAAACCATCCTCAAATGGGCAGGTTCTAAAGTTCGAATTATGGACCAATTACGCCCACACTTACCAAAAGCAAAACGGTTAGTTGAGCCGTTTGCTGGTTCATGTGCTGTGATGATGAATACAGACTATGAGCAGTATTTAATTGCTGATGCTAACCCTGATTTAATTAACTTATATGAAACTCTTACTATCTTACCTGAGAGTATGTTAATAGAGGCTTTACCACTTTTTAGAAGGAATAATAGCGCTGATTATTATCTTGCTAGATCAGAGTTTAATGATAGTAAACAGGCATTATCACGGCTAAGACAAGCAAGTTTATTTCTATACTTAAACAGGCATTGCTTCAACGGGTTGTGCCGTTATAACCAACAAGGCAAGTTCAACGTCCCCTTTGGACAATACAAAGCACCGTACTTTCCTAAAAATGAAATTGATAGTTTTTGTGATAAGGCTTACCTCACTAAAACTCAAATTTTAAATCTTGAATGGCAAGATACCCTTTCATTAGTTGATTTCAGTGATGGTGTTTATTGTGATCCACCCTATATGGGCGGGCGTGATAGCTTCACGCAATATCATACCGCCGGCTTTACTGATGCAGACCACGAAGCATTAGCAATTACTCTAAAAGATATTAATGATATCCAAGGTAATCCAATCACCGTTTCTAATTCGCCAGAAGCAAAGGCGCTTTACGCTGACCTCGGTTTTACTATTCACGAAATAGAAGCACCGCGCACCATTGCTAGTAATGGAAAGCGAACGCCGGCTAAAGAAATTATTGCTGTTTTAGCGGGGGTTAATTAATGATTCTCGATCCTAAAGACGGCGTATACATCAGCGGGACAGCCTTTGCTATTCAGCGCCATGTTGATGAAGATTCAAATGCGGTTCAATGGCGACTATTGCAAATCAATAAAATGGCTCGTTGCTATGAGTTGGTTTGTTGCCATTCTGATCCGTGGATGCTGGCGATTGAATTAACTTCTTATCATGTTAGCCGCGTTAAAGGTAAAGGCCTCAAATCATTAGATGTTTACCGCCAAACAGTTGATATCATTTCACGCCGTTGTGAAACGGCCATCAACGCATTACGACCTGAAACCTTGGGTGGTGCGCTAAATGTCTAAGGTATTAGATTTTACGCAGCAACCGTTAACTTATACCGCGGATATGATTTTTCCGTATCCGTGGAATAAGCCAGAAAAAAATAATTACTACAAAGCTGATATTGACGCACTTGAGAAATCCCTTACCCATGAACAACAAATTCATGCGCAAGCGATTTTAGATGAAATTGAAACTTTACCGCGTATTTTACGTTATCGTATTCAAAAGCATTATGAATACATCATTAAAGAGTCAGGCCACTATAAAGCTTATGAATTTTTACGCTCTGATTTTTATAAGCGGATATTTCCTCGTATCACCGCGGTTAATTCACGATATGAATTAAAAACGAAAGCACTATTGACACTTTCAACTCGCTTTACACCTGAAATCAGTCAATTTAACCGGTTGTTTGACCTTTATGACAAACCAATCAAAAAACTGGCAGAGCACATTTCTAATGGTTTTTTCACTCTATATGAAGCCTATTGCGACCAGCTAACCGAGCAAAACGGCGGTGATCGTGAAATTATCTATGAAGATTCAGCACAAACTCAAATTTACGGGGCATTGGCTGAATTATCTCTAAATTTACATGTCACGCCGCTTTATCATCAAAGTTATCTCAAAGTTTTAAAAAATCGAAAGCGCCGCAAAGGGAAGCAAAACCTAACCACGCACCAAGTGATCGCAGCTATTTCTCGCCTTGTAAATGCAGATTACTGGCACCGAAAGCTAAAAGCCCATAGAACACAATGGATTGAGGCAATCATGATTGCCAATATGGACGTGTGCATTAATCGCCACCCATACGCCAGCAAACAAGCTATCCGCGCGGTTCAAGCACAGCGTTTATCCAACATGCAATATTTACAAGGTATGGATATTCAAGATGTTGAAACCGGTGAGCGTTTTGATCTGTTCGATAAAGTGATGGCCAGTGTGTCAAACCCTGAAATTCGCCGCATGGAATTAATGGCGCAAATGGCAGGGATTGAGCGCGTGGCAAAAGAACGCGGTGATATCGGGATGTTTATCACTTTGACGTGCCCGTCAAAGTACCACCCGACGAAGCAACGTAAAGAGAAAAATAAAGAAACCGGAAAAGATGATTATTACGCCGTACTAAACCATAAATGGAAAGATGAAGCCTACACACCAAAAGACGGACAGCGTTATTTAGTCAAAGTGTGGTCGCGTATTCGTTCCGCTTTCAATGATAACAATATCAATATTTATGGTGTTCGTGTTGTCGAGCCGCATCATGACGGCACCCCACACTGGCATATGCTGCTTTTTGTTGATAAGGCCAGCCGAGCAAAAGCTATTGATATTATGCGTAAACGTGCCCTGAAAGAGGACGGTAACGAAGCTGGCGCACAAAAATACCGGTTTGAGTATAAGCACATGAACCGCGGCGGTGCCGTGGGTTACATCGCTAAATATATTGCTAAAAATATCGATGGGTATGCCCTTGATGGTGAGATAGACCATGAAACCGGCAAAGACCTAAAAAGCATGGCGGCAGCGGTTACCGCGTGGGCGTCAACATGGCGTATTCCGCAATTTCAATTTTATAAGCTCCCATCTAAAGGCGCATACCGTGAATGCCGCCGCTTACCTCGTGGTGTTTCCATTGCTGACAAACTTGGGGATGTTGCCGAACGTGTTAGAGCTGCTGCCGACCAAGGCAAATTTGATGAATACATCATGTCACAAGGTGGTCCATGTATTCGCCGAAAAGAAGAAACAATACGAGTTGCCCGAGAAGTTAGTGACGTGAATGTTTACGGCGAAGAGGTTCAAAAAGTTGTTGGTATTTATCATCAACTCAAAGCCGATGCACCAGTACTTAAAACCCGTGAAAGAAAGTACCAAATCGTCAAGAAAAGTGCCGTTGACGTTGATTTTAATCTTTTAAAGAGCGACAGCGGAGCGACTCGGAGTCCTGTCAATAACTGTAGATCGCGGATCACATCCAATCTATCAGATGTGCAATTTTACGAGCCTGAACAGGGTTCAGGTGAAGTATGCAACATTAAGGAATACGGTTTCGCGTTTATAGAAACAGACGCTGATAACGCCGCGGGCAGCGAAATATCACAGGGTAATCAGCAAAGACAGATATCAAAAATTGAATTAAGCGAGAGTGATAAAGAAATTCAGTTGGAAATTATCAATTTTGCCAACGAAGTCGGCATTAATTTCGATATTCCACAGATTAAAACCATGTTTACTAAAGGTATGGGGGTTAGCGATGGTAACTATTATCTGAAATTAGACGGGGAACGGCTGAGGTTAGAGCTGACAGAGGATGGAAAAGAGCAAAGAAAACAAGAAATAGCAGCACAAAATGAGGCTAGAAGTCAGAAGTATAAACAACGGTGCGCTGATGTATGGGCACGGATTATGAAATTTTAATATATTTTTTTAGTATGATATTTGTGTGTAATTTTAAATTACACACTTATTTGAAAATACGTGATGTTAATCTTGTTATAAGCTAAAAATTATTAATGCGATCTAAGCTTTATTTTTAATCTATTGATTTTTATATGAATTTAAAAAGGTATTTTTGTGTAAAATTTCGTCTAATGTATATGAAAAGTGTGTAACTTGATGCTATAATGTTTGCATTACTTATGAGGTGTTGAGAATGGATGATTACGGATTAGTATATATGCTAGTAAAAGTGGAGTTCGGTAGAATTCCAGACAGTGTTTTCTTAGAGAAGATAGGCCACTTTGCCCATAATTTAAGGAAAGACTATATTACTGCACCAATGATGCATATAAAAGCCTTTAAAATGAATATGAATGTTATTAATAATGGGCAACCAGAAGTAACTCATTTTGAAGTGCCTATGGTTACGTTACTGTCACCAAACAAAGATTATGGTGTGCGTGTGGCTCCTGATTTTTTCGTAGTACACACGAGGAAATATCAGAATTTTTCTGATATAAGCGAACGAGTTAAAAAAATATTAGATTCCCTAATTGAGCAGTTCGATATTTCATTTTATTCATTTTTGGGTATGAGATACGTTAATAAAATAAAATATGACAATGAATATGAGTTTTCTAAGGAGATTACTCGTTCTGAATTTTTACAACCGAGAGTATGTGATTGGCCTAGAGCTGGCAGTAATATGTTATCTAATTATTTAGATATGAGTACAGGGGTTGCTGTGACTTTAAATACAGGAATAGTCATTGATAGTGATATTTTGCCACCCGAATTAATGGAGGTAGCTTCTGATATCATAACTCAGCCTAAGGTACTTCAAGGTCCTGTTGCTCACATTGACATTGATGTTAATCTTTCATCTGGAGAAGGTGAATCAAAAGAAATAAATGTTGATGAAATAATTAATAATATGAGTATATTGAGAAATACGGCTAATCGAGCATATAAAAATATAACTAAAAATGAAAATTAATGTTGTAAATTATTCTATATTTTGGAGGGCACATGACAAGTAATACAAACGAGTTTGTTTATGTAAAAAGAAATAGAACCTCTCTGAATATTGAAACAAATAACTCACGTAGAGGGTGGAACTTTATAATCGCTCCTGCGACTCAAAGTAATTTTGTAGGGATAAGTCTGTTAGCTTTGATTCTTAGTGGGCTAATGGCGTTTACATCGCTATCTAATATACATTCATCTAGGGCAGAATCTAATACATTTTACAGCGACAAAAATTCAGTAGATAAAACTGTAACATCAGAAAGCTGGGTAAAAGAAGTTTCATCACTATCAGACTCTCCAGCAGAAAAGAGCGAAGAGCTGCGCCAACTGTTTGGTTTTAAAACAGCCCAATGGGCCGTTATACTAAATGTTGGTAGAAAAACTTTGTACAATTGGAGTAATAATCCTGAGGGTAAAATTAAATCGGAAGCAGAGGATAGACTTAATATTTTAGCTGAGTTCTCAAAAGAGTTTCGTTCAGAGCATAGTCGATACTTTTCAAAGTTATTATTTGGTCGATTTTCGAATAAAAATTTACGTGAAACATTTACAGCTAAAAACTTAGATTTAAATTCTATGTTAAAGGCTTATGATGAGGTTTACGGAGAATTAGATGGTTTTGCAGTAAGAGCAGACTTGTTTAGTTAAGGAATAGTAGTAATGAGTGATATTGATGATGTTGGTATTGATAGAGATAGTTTAGTAAGCTCAGGATGGAAAAGAGGAACGTTTGTTGAACTAAAAAAATTTACCAACATCATTGATGAGCTGCCTCCGAAACTAAGACTGTTTTGTGAGCGAAATGAAACAGTATATTTAATTCCTGTATTATATGACTGTGCATTGATTGAGCCGTCTTTGGAAAAAGAGCCTTGGGTTCAGGTTATATTGGCTATACCTTGCCAAGCCGATAATAATTTTAAACATGCTAAAAACCCTAGAAAAATTCATTTGCCTATCCAAGTTGATGGTCATGAATCCTATATAGAAATCACAGCATTGAGTTTTTTTCAGGTTTGTAGAAAAAAACTATTACAAGAATCAATCCCGTCACCAAATATAATGTGGCTAGGCAATGCTAAAAATATGCTTCTTGATTGGATAGCAGAGCGTTATCGTAGAGCGACATTCCCAGATTCTTTTGGGCATAGAATAGATAAAAAATGTCAAAAAGCATTGGATTCCACATGGAAAGATGAAAATTTTAGTAAATTTTGTTCTGGAGTTTATATTAATCTGCATACGGACGATGAATTGCCAGAAGGGCAAGTATATAAAACCGACATCCTGATTGCTGTGCCAGAAGAGGTTAATTTAAGACAAATTCGTAATAATAGAATAGCAGATAAGATGGTGGAAAAACTGAAAAATGCAATTTTGTTAGCAAAGGGTATTCAAGTTAGTTCTATAGATTTGATGTCGGAAGATCAGTTTACTAAGAAAATTGAACGTAAATTTAAGAGGTTTTCTCTCGAATATTTTAGTTATAGTTCCAAACATGACTCAGAGGATGAGCCTTCACCTTTACCATCAGAATTTATTGGGAGTAAAAGCTTAAAAACTTCATTTTTTTAAGTCTTTATTATATGACTGAAATATCAGCACTAGTTTATAACGTCAATGTAGGTTATCCATCATTATAGTATTCAATTTACTTAAACATTCATGAATTAAACATATTAGCCGTCGTCATGACGGTTTTTTATTTTCTAAAATTACCCCATAATTTCGCATTTTTCCGCCCAAATCCGCAAGATCAAAAAAGGATCGTTACCCATGCGGAGCGCCACCACTGGCGCGGTTCAGACGAACACTTGCAGGCGCATGAAAATCGACCTATTTAGTGGGCAGGCGTGGCGGGGTCACGATTGCGCGGCGAGGTGTTTATTGTTAAATATCCGTCCGCAAAATCTCCGAGCCGTCACAGCGTTAAAATCAAATTTCTATAACTAGATAGCAATTATTTTTGCACGCTTTGTGGTGGCGTGTGGTGCGTTTAAATCGCTATTTGATGGGGGTAATTTATTGCGGATTCGTCTTGGTGAGTTAGGTTTGATATAATACAGTGGGGTCCTATTATTATTTAGGGCATCGAGATCACCTACCTACGGGCAAAAAAATACCGCCTCAGTGGGCGGTATCATTGAATTTACGCGTGATATTATTCGTCGTCTAAGTCAAGAGAATACTTTTCAAACTTTATAATTTCCCCACCAAACCAATCATTCAATTGCATCATCTTACTTTGTAACGGCATCAACTCATTGCGCACAAATACTTTTGCCGCTTTCTCAACATCACCAAAGCCGCCCACATTTTCAGGAATGATCCCCATGATTTGCGGTGGCACGCGGTGTGCCGCTAACATATCGTCACGACTTACATTTTTAATATTAAGGAATTCATCTTTTGCGGCAGCTTCGGAAAGCGGAATAGTTTGGATGCCGTCTTTCTTTCCCCCTGGTGCGTACAAAAATAAATTGCGAAAGTTCCCTGGTCCTTTACTGCTTTTGAGTGCTTCACGAATTTTATCAACATCATCGGTTTTTTGTGCTGCATCACTGATATACAGAATATAACCGGCATGCGAACCATTGAGATAATATTTACGGCGAAATAGTGTTGCCGATTCATTGAGCAGTACGGACGGGATTGCCGCGAGATATTCAGGCAAGCCGTATAACTCTTGGTTAATATCCGGCTCAATCAAGTGAAACACTTTACCCGTTTGAAATTCATACGGTTTAATATCGTATCCGTATTGCACAAACCAGTAAGTTTCTAAGTCAACACCGCGGCGGGTAAACTTAGCCGGCGAATGTTTAAAATTCAGCGACTGCCCCAGACGGTTATTTCGTTCTTCAAGATATCCATTACCAAACAGTAAAAAATCTAATGCCCAACTATCAAACGTCTGACGACTTAAATATTTATTAGGAATAAAGGTACTGGTGAGAATATTACGTTTTACATAAATTGCGCTGCTATGGTGTGGGGCTGCGCGGAACGTGCGCGCAAGGCCATTAAAACTAATTGGCGGCTCATAGTAATTATCAATTTGCACACATTCCAAATAATCAAAAATTTCACGCTTATCAAGTACGGGGATTGGATCACCGAAAGTGAATGCTTCCATTGATGCGCTGTCGGTTTTTTGCGCCAGTGTTTGTGATTGGCGTTTTTTATTTTTACGGCTCATTAAAAGACCTCGACGATATTATGTTGATTGTGATTTTCACCGGTGATCGGTTCGTTATAAAGGGCGTGCATGGTTGCCCATGCTAAATCTGCGTGGCTGGCTTCTTCGCTGCGGTCAGCTTCATAAGTTGGGCGGTTACCACTGGCGGTAGTGGCACGGCGAATGGCCATAAAAGATTGCGTGATATCATTACTACCCGCGTCATATTCCAACCGGTCATTGCTAATCACGTCATAAGCTTTAAGCACCAATGCATTTTTTAAGGCAGGGTTATAGACAAATTCTTTTGCAGCAGGGAAAAATTCCCGCACATTTTGCAGGACACCATGGCCAATACCTGTGGAATCAATCCCGATGTATTGCACGTTGTAACGCTCGGTGAGTTCTTTTATCGCGTCCGATTGCGCGCGAAAATCCATGCCACGCCATTGATGATGCTCAAGTATGCGAAACTTACCGCCTTTGTGTAGCGGTGGCGCAATCACCACGCAACCCGCACTATCTCCGTTTTGAGTACCTTTCGCGGGGTCATAACCAATCCAAACAGGGTGATAAGCATAGGGGCGTATCATTAACGGCTGAACGTCGTCCCATATTTCCCAACTGTCCACCATGCATTTTTGCATTAACTGCAAATTAAAGATGGATGCAATATCATCGACAAACTCACACATCAGCAAGTTTTCGAATTCATCAGGACTATATTCTAAATAGAGTTGATCAATATCGAATAAATTACACCCGCCCCGCATGGCATCTTCAATCGTGACAATTTGCCGCCACTGACCATCCCCACACATCATGCCATTCACTAACGCTTGATGGCTGATATCGACCTCAACGTGATCGGCCTTACGACGACCACGATTAAAGAGCTTTCCAGACCAGAACGGATACGCGCTGTGTGTTAATGCGGATGGGGTCGAAAAGTAGGTTTGACGCCATTTTTTGTGCATGGCCATACCGGAGGCGACTTTGCGTAATTCTTGGAATTTGGGTATCCAGAAATACTCATCAAGATACAAATTACCGTGGTAACTCTGCGCGGTACGGGCATTGGTGCCAAGAAAATACAGTGTTGCGCCATTAGGCAAAACTATCGGATCACCTTTTAAGTCAACATCAACCTCTCGCGCCATATCAATAATGTAGCCTTTGAATACGTGCGCTTGGGCTTTACTCGCCGATAAAAATATTTGGTTTCGACCGGTAATGAGTGCATCCATAAAGGCTTCACGAGCGAAAAAGTAAGTTGCCCCGATTTGGCGTGATTTTAAGATGTTACGAATTCGGTGCTTATGGCCGGCGCCGTACCATGCTTTCTGGTACTCAAACATATTTTCACGAAAGATTTCTTCCAGCTTTTCAATCTGCTCTTCGCTAAATAAATTCTTCTCAGGGGCGCGGCGTTCACCTTTATTGCGATTGGCCAGTTTCGGGTTCAAATCAACCTCATTGCCGCCGTTTTGGTACTTGTGAATTTTGGCATGCCGCTCTACTTGGCGATAAAGTAAGTCGATTTCTTTAAAGTCTTTCCCCTCTTTATTTTCTTTACTCAATAGCGTACAAAGTCGCATCTCCAGCGTCATTTCCACGCGATCAATGGGGGTGATTTCATCCCACTTATCGCGGCGTTTCCAACTGTGAATTGTCGCGGCCTTTTCCTTGAGAGCCTCGGCAATACGCGCGATGCGATACCCACTAAAGTACATGTGCATGGCGCGTTTTCTTGGGTCAAAATCGTGTAATGTTTTCATATCGCCAGATTACTGGCTCAGACGCCCAATCGCCCCGAGCTGCCATTGTGCCATTTCCCACACAATGGCAAAGCATTGTTTCTTAGCCCTCATCCCTGAAAACATAGGCTCATTATTTTTTTATTTACGCATGAAATTTATCTACGTATGAAATTTAATTGCCGGAGCCTGAGCAATGACAAAAAAATCTAAACCTGTGCGCCTTTGTGTTGAGGGAGCCACAACCGATGGACGTAAAGTGCAGCGCCAATGGCTCACTGATATTGCCAAAAATTACGACCCATCCGTTTATGGTGCTCGGATCAACATGGAGCATCTAAATTATGAATGGATGCCGCGCTTTGGTGATGTGGAATCTGTTTACACAGAAGAAATCAGTGAAGGTGCTCTGAAAGGAAAACTTGCTCTATACGGGATTTTATCACCAACAGATTCATTAATTGAGATGAATCGTAAGCGTCAAAAGGTTTATACCTCCGTTGAAATTAACCCTAATTTTTCCGATATGAATTCGGCCTATTTGGTGGGCTTAGCTGTCACGGATAACCCTGCCAGCCTTGGCACGAGCATGTTGGAATTTAGCGCGGGTGCAGATAAAGCCGCGACTTTCTCAGAACGCAAGCAAGATAAAGATAACGTCTTTACGGCGGCGGAAGAAACGGTGATTGAATTTACCGAAGAAGAAAACAAACCAGAAAAACCCAGCTTGAAAGATCGCATCATGGCGAAATTCAGTCGCGAACGTCAGCGCAATGATGTTGAACTCAATGACATTCACCAAGCGGTAGAGCTTTGCGCGGAAGAGCAAACCGAAACTGCACAAAAGCTGACTCGACTTGAAACACAAGTCAAAGCGTTATCGGGTATCAAAAAAGAAAATGAAACCCTGCGCAGTGAGCTGGACCAACTCAAAAAAGATTTGAGCCAGCAAGATAATCAGCAACACCGCCCCACGTCTTTTGGTGGCAATACAACCAACACTGAAAACCTGACTGATTGCTAAACGGGAAAAACAATGAGAAAAGAAACAAAAGTTAAATTTAACGGTTACATGACCCGTCTAGGTGAGATTTACGGTGTTCAGCCACACGAATTCACAGATTCAAAAGTGGAAATTGAGCCTTCGGCAGCCCAAAAACTGGAAAGCAAAATTCAGTTAAGCGCCGTCTTTCTGACCAAAATTAATATTGTGCCTGTCAAAGACCAAGTGAGCGAAAAAATCGGCCTCGGCATTGGCTCAACGGTTGCCGGCACGACGGACACCACCAAACAAGACCGCGAACCGACTGACCCAACTCAATTGGCCAAACAAGGGTATCACTGCCGCCAAACGAATTTCGATACCGCTATTCGTTATGAAAAACTGGACATGTGGGCGATGTTTGAAGATTTCCAGCGCCGCATACGTGATGCCATTATTCAGCGTCAAGCTCTTGACCGCATTATGATTGGCTTTAACGGGACACATCGTGCTGCAACTTCAAACCGTGAAGTCAACAAGCTACTACAGGACGTAAATGTTGGTTGGTTACATAAAATTCGCCTTGAAGCCCCTGAACATGTTTTAGGTTCTTCAACCGATAAAGACACCAACCAAATCACCCCTGAGCCTATCAAAGTGGGTAAAGGTGAAGAGTATGAAAACCTTGATGCACTGGTTATGCAAGCCGTCGACCACGCCATTTCCGAAGTCTATGCCGATGATACCGATTTAGTGGTTATCTGTGGTCGCTCATTATTAGCCGATAAATATTTCCCAATCGTCAATCGTGATCAAGCCAATACCGAGGCGTTAGCTGCGGATGTGATTATCAGCCAAAAACGCCTCGGTGGATTGCCGGCGGTACGTGTTCCCTATTTCCCGAAAAATGGAATGCTTATCACACGATTAGATAATTTATCTATCTACTGGCAAATCGAATCACGCCGCCGTCAAGTGGTAGACAATGCCAAACGTGATCGTATCGAAAACTACGAATCAGTGAATGAAGATTACATTGTTGAAGATTACGACTGTGTGGCGTTGATTGAAAACATTGAGCTGACGTCTGGAAAACCGGCAGAGCCTACTGAGCCGGACGAAGTAAAAGACGCGCCAACCGGAGAATAAGCTGTGAATCCGTGGGAACGAAAACGCATGCAGGTTGAAGCCAAGAACGTCAGCGACTATGGCGTTCTTGCTGACCCCTCGGCAGCAACACAAGTCAAATTGATGTTGCGCCAACACATGCGGGATTTAGGTAAAACCCAATCATTTGAACGCAAAGCCGCGTACAAACGTAAAGCCTTACCGCTATACGAAACGTGGATCACTGAAACATTAAAAGGCAATTCAGGCGTTCAAGATGATGTTTTGATGTACCTGATGTTGTGGAGTTTTGACGCGGGTTTGTACGCGCAAGGGCTAGATATAGCGGAGTATGCATTAAAACACAAGCTCGCCATGCCGTCAGGCCAATCCCGCACAACCGGTTGTGCTATTGCCGAAGAAATGGGGGATAGAGCCAAAGAAGCCTATACCGCAAAAAATCCCATTCCATTGGATATCTTGCAGCGCACCATGGCATTAATTGAGCATGAAGATATGCCCGATAAAGTCCGCGCCGAGCTACATAAATGGCTCGGTTACAGCTTGCGCGATAATGATTTTCCGCAACCGGCTTTATGTGAATTAATGCGTGCCCTTGAGCTCAATGAGCGCAGTGGGGTTAAGCAGGACATTAAGAATATTGAAAAGTTTTTGTCAGCAAAAAACAGGGCTGATGAATAAAGAACGTGCCAACGCGCAAGGCGGCGCGAGATAAGAAATTTATTTTTCGGACTCTCGCCCACCGCCTACCTATTTTTAAGGTGACCTTATGGATTTTGTTTCACCCGAACCAGCTAACGAAAAAGACGAAACAATCACCAGTGGTGATTTTTGGCCTGTGATTAATACCCGCGCATTTCGGGAATCAATGCGAGTTGACGGTACGGTCACCCAAAGCCGATTAATTGAAGCCTTAAAAAACGCCATCATCGAAACCAACCGTGAATTATCCCGCTTTCAACAGCAAGAAATCCACTTGGGCTATACAACGTTAGGCGCGGTTCCGGCCAGCAAAATTACGCATGGGGAGATTGACGTATCGGAATTAGTGATCCTTTATCGCCGTGCCGTATTCAGCGCAGCAAAAGCAAACTTAATCGAACGTTACCGCGATATTGATACAACCCCCAACGGTAATAAAAAAGCCGACGCCCTTGAGCCCAATATTGATGATTTACAGCGCGATGCGATTTGGGCAATTCAGCGCATCAAGGGAACGACACACAATATTGTTGAATTGATATGAAAATCAGAACGATAAAAGGTGACACCATAGACGGGATATGTTGGCGATTTTACGGCAGAACGACAGGCATGACCGAGGCTGTTTTGTTAGCGAATCCCAATCTTGCCGAACATGGTGCCGTGCTACCTGCGGGGCTATTGATTGAGTTACCTGAAATTACCGAAGAGCCGGTACAGCCACTTATACAGCTATGGGATTGATACATGTTTGATAAAGATCCGAACAGTTTCGGTATCGCACAGTGGTTATTAATGCTCTTCATTTCAATGTGGGGAGGTGTTGTGAGATACATCATTGACGTTAAAACGAATAATGCCCCGTGGAGCTGGTTTGCGGCTTTTATGCAAATGGTCGTTTCCGGCTTTGTCGGGTTGTTAGGCGGATTGCTCTGTATTGAGGGAAATCAGAGCATTTATATCACCCTATTCACCACCGGTGTATTTGGTGCGATGGGAAGTATCGGACTTTCCTATTTATGGTCACGCTTTACTGGAGGAAAACATGTCTAACGTACCACGCGGCATACGCAACAATAATCCGGGCAATATTGATTATAACCCGAGAAACCCATGGCGAGGGGAGCTGGCCTTTGACCCTAGCATTGAGCCCCGTCATAGCCGTTTTGAGAAACCTGAATACGGTATTCGCGCATTATTCAAGCTTTTGCGAACCTATTCAACCTATGCAGGAAAACAAGGGGTTGGTTGCGGCAAAATTGATACGGTGGAAGAAATTATTGAACGTTGGGCGCCGGCAAAAGACCGTAATAATACAGAGGGTTATATTAATCGTGTCTGTAAAGAAACGGGCTTTGGTCGTCGTGATTGCCTTGATGTTTATGACAAAGAAACGGCATTCAAAATCGCTAAAGCGATAGTCCATGTTGAAAATGGTCAGCAGCCATACAGTGATGAGCTGTTTGAAAAAGCGTGGGCGATGTTGTGATGTTTGAACCCAATAATGCGAGACGAAAAGCTTATGTTTAATATGAAAAAGTGGGGAATCGCTTTCGCATTATTCCTTGTCGTCGGTGTCATATTCGCCGGCTGGCAAGGTCTCAAAAAAATAGACCAGCTCAATGAACGAGTCGGCATACTCACGGCAGAAAACCAACAACTTTCGTTAGACGTTGATAAAAAAACCGCACTGATCACTGACCAATCATTAAGTTTTCACCGTGCAAATCAAATCGCGGGTGATGCCTATCGTCGCGGTATTATTCAACGCGCCGCCGCCGAGGAAAGAAAAATTGAATATAAAACCCTTCTTAAAAACGAGCCAACGTGTGATTTACCTGTGCCTAAGTATCTTGCTGATCGGGTGCTCGACAACACCTACCGTATCCGTGCAAACGCAATGCGTTCCCATTCCGAAAACACTCACCCAGCAAGTACCACCGCCTCTACCGGACGGGTTCTAACTTATTGCGATTTGGCTTTGATGGTTGACCCTTTACTTGCAGCCTTAGAAACCGCCAATATTCAACTAAGTGCGATTGAGCAATTTGATGAGGAACGGAACCGTGAAAAAGCTCATTAACTTACGGGAATATTTAGACAGCAAAATTCCATTTCTCAAAGATAACCCCGAAAATTTATACTTGTTCGTTGAAAACGGGCGGATTATTTCCACGTTAGAAGAAACGCCCAGTTTTGAATATGAATACACCGCTAATATTATTATTGAGCGTTATAGTGGTGACCAAAATGTCTTAATTGCAGTAGTCAATGATTGGCTAAGAAAAAATCAATCCGATATTTCAGCGAACCCCGCAAAGCGGCAACAAGATTTTAGATTTGAAGCGGTGATTTTAGATAACAAAACCGCCCACATCAGTATTGATTTAAATCTCACCGAGCGTGTATTAGCGATTGATAACGACGGCAAATATGTGATTGAGGCTACCCCTGAGCCGGCCAACCCGTTTAATGAATGGCCAACGACACGATGAATGATGATACTTTGCGTCAACTTGACAGTGAATTAACGCATTTATTAACTCGCATGTCGCAAGGCCAGCGCCGGCAGCTCGCCAAAGAAATCACTCGCGATTTACGCCGTTCTCAAATTAAGCGCATTTCACAACAAAAAAATCCGGATGGCAGCCCATACACCAAACGCAAAGCGAATTTCATCACGGTACAACGTGAAATCCAATTTATGTGGCACGGTCAAAAACGTACCTTACGGAACTGGCGAGGTAATAGCAAAACAATCACTGGCCAAGATGCGAATAAAAAAGCCCAGCGCTCATTTCGTAAATCAGATATTCAGCGCTATATCAGTATCAAGAAAGATAAAATCAGTACAGAGCGCAAAACCAAGCAAACCCGCATGTTTAAAAAACTGGCCACCGCCCGTTTTTTACGCGCCTATAATAGCGATAAAGAAGCCGCTATTTATTTTTTACCTTCCGCAGCAAATATTGCCGGTGTACACCAATTCGGTTTAACAGAGCGTATTGGTAATGCAAAAATAACCTATCCATCACGCCAGTTGTTAGGGCTCACTCCGCAAGAAATCAGGCATATTGAAAGTCAGATTATTGATTTCCTCTCACGATAATGTGTATCACTGACTGCACAAAAGGCAGTAGCTGCAATCAATACACTATCAATGGCACGCTTAAGAAAATCATTTTTTTGAGGTTGTCATGCGCAAATTTATTCCGCTTTTACCTGTGGGGCTTTTTATCTTTATTTCAATTCTGGCCATTAGTGTTGATGACTATAAAGTCGTTGCAGGTGCAGAGGTCGTTAGAATTCTTGTGAATATCTACGTGATAGCAATATTTTTCTCTTTTAGCCCTAATTTAGAAAGTGGCTCTCATTCTTGTACATTAAAAGGAATAACGAAAAGTCTAATTCCTTTTAATCTAAATATTTACCGGTTAGTCATCGTATTAAACGTTATCGCTGCATTCCTATTAATTGTTACCAAGCAATGGATTTCTATTCCATTGCTCATAGTCTGGTTTGCTTATCAGTACTGGTTTAGAAAAACAATTTTATCAGCCATTAACTCCGAGGCTTGATATTTAATGTCTGCCGAGATTCGTCGCTTAATCAGAAACATGATCCGCATTGGTATCGTGACAGATGTGAATGCCAAGAAAGGCTGTCGCGTACAAATTGGAAACTTAGAAACCGACTGGCTAAATTGGGTCACCTTACGTGCTGGTAGTACTCGCACCATGAATGCACCTAGCGTGGGTGAGCAAGTCCTTATTCTTGCTTTAGGCGGCGAACTTACCACGGCATTTGTGCTAACCGGTATCTTTTCCAATGAACACTCAGAACCAACCGACTCCATCACAGCGGACCATCGTACTTATTCAGACGGGGCAATCATTGAATATGAACCCGCTACCGGCGCACTGAAAGCAACAGGAATTAAAACGGCCAATATTGAAGCCAGTGAGCAAGTTAGCGCTACAACAAAAGTGGTTATCGTCAATGCAAGTAAACAAATTAACCTCACTACTCCAAAGGTGATTTGCTCACAAAACCTCACCTGCGCCACGCTCAATGTCACCGAGGGCGGTGAAATGACGGGTAATTTTACACACACCGGCGGAGCGATTAAATCCAATGGTATTACGTTACATGATCATACACATGGCGGTGTACGCAGTGGTGGCGAATCCACAGGAAAACCCCAATGAGATATTGCGGTATGAGTCGAGAAAATGGAAAGTGCCTTTCCGATATTGAGCATATACGCCAATCCGTGCGCGATATCTTGATCACGCCTATTGGCTCACGCATCGCACGGCGAAATTATGGTTCGCTATTATCAGAACTTATCGACCAGCCACAAAATCCCGCGCTGAAATTGCAGTTAATGTCAGCGTGCTACACCGCATTGTTAAAATGGGAGCCCCGCATTTTATTAACTCGCATTAGCCTAAATAGCACCGAGGCTGCGCAGATGATTGTGGATATTGAAGCCACAAACCAAGACACCAATCAGTCACTTAATTTTTCGGTCAATGTGAGGTAGCGATGGCAGCCAGTATTGATTTAAGTTTATTACCCGCACCGGATGTGGTCGAAACGTTAGATTTTGAAGTGTTCTTTGCCGAGCGCAAAGCCGCACTAATTGGTGCGATGCCAGCAGAACAACGGGAAGCCATCACTCGCACCTTAGAATTGGAATCTGAGCCGTTAACCAAATTATTGCAAGAGAGCTGCTACCGTGAATTGATTTTACGTCAGCGCGTTAATGAAGCGGCTCGCGCAAGTATGGTGGCCTTTGCCACCGGTGCCGACCTTGACCAACTCGCGGCTAATAATAATGTTAAACGCCTGATGTTATCAGCCGGCGATGAAAACGCTATCCCACCCATTGCACCGGTGTATGAGTCCGATTCCAATTTACGCATGCGTATACCCGCCGCTTTCGAAGCGTTAAGCGTAGCTGGCCCGATTGGCAGTTATGAATATCACGCACGGTCTGCCGATGGTCGGATTTCTGACGCTTCTGTGATTAGCCCATTACCGGCTCATGTCACGGTTACTGTTTTATCCCGCGAGGGGAACGGCAGCGCACCGGCTGATTTAATTGAGAAAGTCGATATTGCCTTAAACGATGAGGATGTAAGGCCAGTGGCTGACCGTGTGACTGTGCAATCAGCAACCATCGTTAACTATGAAATAGACGCAGTGATTTACTGTTATCCCTCACCTGAATACGAGCCGATTATGGCGGCGGCAGAGGAACAAGTGAAACGCTATGCGACACAGCAGCACCGGTTAGGCCGTGACATAGTGCTCAGTGCTATTTATGCCGCGCTGCATGTGCAAGGTGTGCAACGCGTGAAACTGAAAAAGCCGGTAGCGGATATCAAGCTAGATAAAACACGGGCCAGCTTCTGCACACAAATTAACGTGGCACTAGGGGGCTCAGATGAATAATCGTTTATTACCTGTCGGCTCATCACCGTTAGAGCTAGCGGCGGCTGAGTCACTGGCACAAATTGAGCGCGTGCCTATTCCTATTCGTGAACTTTGGAACCCTGATAAATGCCCCGTGCATTTGCTGCCGTATCTGGCGTGGGCGTTTAGTGTTGACCGATGGGATAAAAACTGGACGGAGAAAGCCAAGCGGGATGCCGTGAAAGCCGCCATGTTTATTCATAAACACAAGGGCACGATTGGTGCATTGCGCCGTGTGGTTGAGCCATTGGGTTATTTAATCCGCGTGATTGAATGGTGGAAAACCAACGAAACCGCCGGCACGTTTCGCCTTGATATCGGGGTTCTTGAAACGGGTATCACCGAGGAAATGTATCAAGAGTTAGAAGCATTGATTTTTGATGCAAAACCGGCGAGCCGTCATTTAGTCGGGCTCACTATTCAACTAGAAACCCGCGGTGAATTCTATTGTGCGGCATCCAGTTACACCGGTGATTCATTGACTGTTTACGCGTATACACCGCCTTTAATTTCTGTTTCTGGCCTTGATGTTCAAGGCGCGGCTATTCACTTAATTGATGAAATGAGGATTAATCCACAATGAAATACTTCGCCTTACTCACAAAATTAGGTGAGAACTTATTAGCCCAAGCGACAGCGCTAGGCACAAAACTTGAATTAACACATATGGCAGTGGGCGATGGTGGCGGGAGTTTGCCAACGCCGGACACCAATCAAACTAAATTAATTGCTGAAAAACGCAGAGCCGCCATTAACACATTATTTATTGATGATAAAAATAAAAATCAAATCATTGCTGAACAAATTATTCCTGAACAGGATGGCGGTTGGTGGATACGTGAGATTGGGTTATTTGATAAAGCCGGCAATTTAATTGCGGTAGCAAACTGCCCCGAAACGTACAAGCCACAATTAGCGGAGGGCTCAGGCCGTACGCAATCTATTCGAATGGTATTGATTGTCAGCCACACTGAATCCGTCACATTAAAAATTGATCCGTCAGTTGTTCTGGCAACTCGTGAATATGTGAATACTGAAATCACCGTGCTGGACAAAAAAATTGATGCACTATCAGCACAAACCAAACTGGATTTAAATAAAAAATTCGATAAAGCGAATATTTCAGGTGTTAAAGGCAATGATAACGACAAAGTGCCTAGCCTGAATTTGCTTACGACTGAGATTGGAAAATTACCGACAAAAGCAGACCTTCAAAATATCACATCTCAAACTATCTTCGCTAGAGCTGAAGCAATACCACAGAATGCAGATTTAAATGATTACACAAATGCAGGTTTGTTTTACCAAGCTTCGAGTAATCCTGGTGCAAATGCAAAAAACTACCCACCGAATAGTTCCGCAGGCTCGCTTGAGGTTGTAAGAACGGGCTCAACAAGCGTTAAGCAAGTTTATACAGATTGGTACGATAAAAAGACGTATACAAGACGCTACAACGGTGGAAATAAAACGTGGGCGGATAAATGGGATGAAGATTACACAAAGCTAAACCCCCCAACAGCTGCCGAATTAGGCGTGTATAGTACCCAGCAAGCTGATGATAAGTTTCAACCTAAAGGAAATTATCAACCCGCAGGGAGCTACCAGCCGAAAGGTGATTATGTCGATAAGACGGCAACATATGAACAGGTTGTTAAAGGCCCATTGACCGCAAACAGCGCTATGTACATAACAAGTGACGGTGTAGGCAGTGATTTACTGTCACTTGTTACATGGGGCGGCAGGTTTGGACTAAGAAAGCGTGTGAATGGTAACTACGGTGGTACAGTCGAAGTACCTATGACAGGTGGAACAATTGCGCTTGTCGAGCAGACAATTGGAATTAACCAAACGTGGAAAAATCTCACAAGTTCACGAAGTGTTGGTGTGTCTTATACAAATACGTCTAACAAACCAATTTTAGTGGTATTGACGGGGCAAGGCGAAGGTGATAATTCAGCAAAAATTGCTGTTGATAATGTCACGGTTGCAATTCTTGGGGGGATTAAAATCTACTCAATCAATCGTGGAGTATCATTTATCGTGCCACCGGGAAGTAAATATCTTGTTGAAAGTACGGCAGTCATTGCAGTATGGAGCGAATTATCATGAATCACTACAGAGATAAAAAAAATGGTCAAGTCTATGCGTATGATGAGCAGCAGCTTGCTACAGTTGCTAGAATGGGGCAACTGGAACAGCTCATTCAAGATATTGAGCCACAATACATCGCAGCCCGTAATAATGTCTATGATGCATCGAATACGCTTGAGCAATTGAAAACCCAACTTAATAATGCTGTAGAGAATGAAGAGTCTGAGGATGTCATTTTAACGCTAACAAATGATGTTGATAACGCGATAGAAACCTATAATCAAGCAATGGCAATATTTGCTCCAATTGAGTCCGAATACCAACCTTTGAGAACAGAATATGACGCTATTTTGCCTGTTTTTTTTGAAGTACGCGAAAATATCAGCGTAATGAAAAAAATGACAGAAAAAGAAGTTAATGCGTATTTGAATCCTCCTGTTTCAAAAGAGCAATTAATCTCAGAAGCTGAACAGAAAAAACAATCACTTTTAGTAGAGGCGAATAATGCAATTGCACCATTACAAGATGCTGTAGATTTGGGCATGGCAACTGACGAAGAGAAATCACAATTAACAGCGTGGAAAACATACCGTGTCTTGTTAAACCGTGTTGATACTTCGCTAGCACCAGATATTGATTGGCCTGAAAAACCCGAATAACATTAATCTACTCTGAGCCCCAATTAACGGGGCTTTGCTATTAAAGTGTACACAGAGAATCACTCATATCAACATTTGATAACTGCTCCCGCCAATATCCGAATATTCAGCATAACCTATTAAAAATGTAATAAGTTACAGTTTCTATTTTTTACCGCAGCACTTTTTATATTTAAGGCCACTGTTACATGGGCAACTATCATTTCTACCAATTTTATTCCGCATTAAATGATTATATTTAAAATAAGATGATATATGATTAAGAGATGGTGATTGGTTTAATACCATACGACCAATATAAACACTGCCGCCACCGACTCCTATTGCTAGTGAATTATTGGTAATCTGGATACCAACTTGGCAATCACTTATATTCATAGCCGATGATGTCAAACATTGACCATTTTTGGTGTTTATTTGTAAATCTTCGTTTTCATTACACTTTATTTTACTACCACGATGGGTCATCTCTAGTTTTTCAACAATTAAACTGTGAGGGGCTTCCGTACGTAATATTAACGTAATATCCCCACGTTGTTTCCTAATTGTTATTTTTTGACCAACGACTTCAACATCCCAATTTGAAGTCGTTGTAATCCACTCATTATCAATTATTTTTAAAATTTCATGCCCATTTCTATCTGCAATAAATGCATTTATCCGAAAGGGAGCACCTTCACATTCAGGTGTTTTAATAGTAAAAATTGATTCCCCGTCAATTTCAATTAAAGACTCCACATTTTTACATATTAAAGTACCTATTTTGATAGTAGGCTCTACTAATCCTAAATCGAATGGGCCAAATGAAAAACCTTGTTGTCTACAAATAGGCTTAATAGAGCGAAGTTTTATAGTTTCTTTTGAAAGGATTTTTCTAGTTACTCTATCATGACAGCCCCCACATAATAGAACTATATGTTCAGGATTATGTTCTATAGCTTCAGCGAATGTGGGTTCTAAGTGCTCATATTGATAGACTGCATTTCCACAATTTACACACCCAAACCCACATCGTTGCCTCACTTCTCTCTTAATGGCTGCTGGAATAGTATCTGTCAATCCATATTTGTTTTTTCTCACGCTACTTTCCTTAAAAATTCTGATTCCTGCGCTACTTATATAAATGTATATTACAACATAGCATTGAATTCATTTTATGTACTTTTATTGCAAGATATCTAATTATATCGGCTTTGTTTCATCCCTCACACAATCCCCATTCCGTGCATTTACATTAACCCCAACCCAAAATTGAGCTATTGCAAAATAGAGGACGCTAGTAATGGCTCAAGATTATCACCACGGCGTGCGAGTGATTGAACTCAATGAAGGCACGCGACCTATTCGCACCATCAACACCGCCATTGTCGGAATGGTGTGTACTGCTGATGATGCAGACACAAAAGCCTTTCCACTCAATACCCCTGTTTTAATTACAGATGTGAAAAATGCGGCAGGTAAAGCCGGCGAAACTGGCACGCTTGCACGCTCATTGGATGCTATCGGTAACCAATCAAAACCGGTTACCGTGGTTGTACGTGTTGAACAAGGGGAAAGCGAAGCAGAAACCACATCCAATATTATTGGTGGCACCACGCCCGATGGCCGTAAAACTGGCTTGCAGGCATTAACCGTGGCGCAAGGCCGTTTAGGTGTTAAGCCTCGTATTCTAGCCGTACCAGCTCATGATACACAGGCGGTTTCATCAACACTCGCCGGTATCGCGCAAAAAATGCGTGCCATGGCTTATATTAGCGCCTATGGCAGTAAAACTATTTCAGATGCCATTGATTACCGTAAAAACTTTAATCAACGTGAATTAATGTTGATTTGGCCTGAATTCCAAAGTTGGGATACCGTCGCGAATGCAGAGAGTAATATCTACGCCACCGCGTGTGCCTTGGGTTTGCGTGCCAAGATTGATAATGAAATTGGCTGGCATAAAACCTTGTCTAACGTGGGTGTTAATGGTGTCACGGGCATTTCTGCCGATGTGTCATGGGATTTACAAGACCCTGCCACCGATGCCGGCTTACTTAACGAAAACGATATCACCACGCTAATTCGCAATAACGGCTTCAAGTTTTGGGGCTCCCGTACTTGCTCTGATGACCCGTTGTTTGCCTTTGAGTCCTACACCCGCACCGCACAGGTGTTATCCGACACCATCGCCGAGGGATTGGACTGGTCAATTGACGGTACGCTCAATCCCTCACTGGCTCGTGACATTATCGAAAGCATCAATGCAAAACTGCGCAGCATGACAACGCAAGGCTATTTGTTAGGCGGTGAATGTTGGTTCGATCCAGACGTTAACACCAAAGAAGAGCTGAAAAGCGGCAAGTTATACATTGATTATGACTATACAGCCGTACCCCCACTGGAAAACTTACTGTTGCGTCAGCGTATCACCGACCGCTATTTATTGGATTTTGGCTCAAAAATTAAGGGGTAATCATGGCCTTACCACGCAAACTTAAAGATTTAAATCTGTTCAATGAGGGTGAAAACTATATGGGGCGTATTGAAGAAATCACGCTACCGAAAATCACCCGTAAATTTGAAACCTATCGCGGCGGCGGCATGAATGGTGGCGTCAAAATTGATATGGGGTTAGAAGATGATGCTCTCTCAGCTGAGTTAACGTTTGGAGGCTTAGAAGCCCAGCTCTATAAGCAGTGGGGGATCACTCAAATTGATGGCGTGATGTTGCGCCTTAATTGTGCTTATCAACGCCAAGATACTAAAGAATACACCGCCGTTGAGGTCGTGTTACGTGGTCGATTCAGTGAAATTGACTCCGGTAATGGCAAGGCCGGTGAAAACACCCAAGTCAAAGCGCCTTTTAATGCCACGTATTACAAACTGATTTGGGATGGTGAAACACTCATTGAGATTGATTTACTCAATATGATTGAAAAAGTTGATGGTATTGACCGCTTAGAAGAACAACGCGCCGCATTAGGTTTATAGGAAAAGTAAATGACTGAACCAGTAGAAAAAAATCAAATCACCGTCACGCTAGATGAACCCATTACGCGTGGAACAACCACGGTAACAGAGATTGTGGTACGTAAACCCAATTCTGGTGCATTGCGTGGTGTTCGTTTAGCCGCACTGATGGAAATGGATGTGGATTCGGCGATGTTGGTATTACCCCGCGTCACCGCACCGGCATTGACGAAACCCGAATTAATCATGATGAACCCTGCGGATATGCTGAATTTAACCAAAGAGCTTGTGCTTTTTTTGTTACCGAAGTCGGTGACTATGGATTTCCAGAACGATTAACCGTCAATGACTTAGTGGCAGATATTGCCACTATTTTTCACTGGTCACCCGCTGTCACCGATGAATTTTCCCTAACCGAATTATTAGAATGGCGTTATCACGCCCTTAAACGTAGCGGTGTAGAAGATGAGTAAAGATTTACGTTTACAGGTGATTTTAAGCGCCGTTGATAAATTCACGAAACCGTTTAAGAGCGCCCAAGCGTCGAATAAAAAACTGGCGGAAACCCTCCGCCAATCTAAACAACAACTCAAAGAGCTCAACAACCAAGCCAAGCAAATTGACGGGTTTAAGAAAACCAAGCAATCCCTTGATGCAGCAAATAATGCCTACCAACAAGCCACCGCCAAAGTTAGCCGGCTCGCACGTGAATTATCCAGCGTTCAAAATCCCACGAGGGCCCAATCACGGGAGCTTGACCGCGCAAAAGCGGCTGCTGCAAAACTCAAAGCTGAAACCGGCACACTGAGTGCCTCATTGCAGCGCCAACGGGAAGCGTTAAAAGGTAGTGGGATTTCAACGCGCCAATTGAGCCAAGCGCAAGTCAAATTAAATAGCGATATTGCCAGCACAAGCCGGCGATTACAGCAACAAGAGCAGCAACTAAAGCGGGTAGCCAACCAAGAAAAGCGAATGTCTGCGGCAAAAAATAGCTATCAAAATGCCATGGGAGTACGTAATAAAATGGCCGGTAGCGGCGCGGGTATGCTTGCATCCGGTGTGGGGCTAGGTTATGCGGCTAAAAAAGTCTTAGTACCAGGCTATGATTTTGAAATTGGCATGTCGAAAGTGCAAGCCTTAACCCGCCTTGATAAAAATTCTGACGACTACAAGATGTTAAGGGAGCAAGCGCGAGACCTTGGGGCAACAACCGCATTTACCGCTAATGAAGTTGCACAAGGCCAAGCGTTCTATGCCATGGCTGGTTTTAAGCCAGAGCAAATTAAAAATGCGATGAAAGGTACATTATCAATGTCACTCGCTGGAGACATTGACTTAGCCACTACGGCGGATATTGGATCTAACATCTTAACTGGCTTTAAACTGAACTCGAATGAAATGAATCGGGTTAGTGACACGTTAGTAGGGGTGTTCACTCGCGCTAATGTTAATTTAGCTATGCTAGGCGACACAATGAAATACGTTGCCCCACCGGCAGCAGGATTAGGTGTTGACTTAGAAACCGCAGCAGCAGCAGCGGGTAAACTTGGCGATGCAGGTATACAGTCGAGCATGGCTGGTACTAGTTTAAAATCTATTTTTGGGAGACTAGCAGCCCCGACGTCAGAAGTATCAAAGGCTTTAAAAGAAATAAATTTAAAAACAACCGACTCAAAAGGAAACTTTAGAGAATTTACTGAAATTCTTGTCGAACTGGACAAAAAAACAAAAGGAATGGGTAATGCTAAGCGCGCTGGATTGTTTAAAAAACTAGCAGGGGAGGAAGCCTTTAGCGCCTTAATGGTTTTAACCGATCAAGCGTCCACGGGATCTTTACAGCAATTAATAGCTGAGCTTAAGGCCGCAAAAGGCGAAGCTGAAAAAGTTGCAAATGTCATGACAGATAACCTTGATGGTGACTTAAAAAACTTAACCTCGGCTTATGAAGATGTAGGAATACAAATTTTTGGCGGTGCGGATAGCCCTTTGCGGGATATCACTAAACGAGTCACAGACCTCATTTCGAAGTTTGGCCAATGGGCAAAGAAAAACCCTGAACTGGTCAAACAAATCACCATGATCACATTGGGGTTAGGTGCGGTGCTGGCCGTTGGTGGCGGAATCACATTGATGATTGCGGCATTAATTGGACCACTCGCCATGGCGAAATTAAGTCTGTCCGTATTAGGTATCAAAGGCAGTGGTTTTCTATCATTACTCATTAAGCCTATTAAGTTAATTGGAACGGCATTTATGATGCTAGGCCGTGCGCTATTAGCTAACCCGATTATCTTAATTATTACCGCCATTGCTGGCGCGGCTTACCTGATTTATAAATATTGGGATAAAATCGTACCTTTCGTGAAAAATTTATGGGAGGGAGTTAAGAATATATTTTCCGCTACATGGGTATGGATCAAATCTTTTCTTATGAAGTGGACAATTGTCGGTATCATTGCTCCTCATTGGGATAAAATCACCAACTATGCCAATGTCGTTTGGGATGCGGTCAAACAAACGTTTTCTCAATTTTGGGAATGGGCCAAATATTTTATTTTGAATTGGACAACACCAGGGCTGATATACCAACATTGGGATAGTATTGTTGCTATTACGTTAAGCATGTGGACTACTATCAAGAAAACCATATCTGACAAATGGGATCAGATTGTCGCGGATGTTAAAGGCTTACCGGAACGCTTTAAACAAATTGGCGGTGAGATCATTGATAGTTTGAAAAACGGCATTCTGGAAAAATGGGAATCACTGAAAGCCCAATTTGCCGAACTCAAGCAAATGGCAACAAACATATTGCCCGATTGGATGCTTTCGGATGAAACCAAAACTGTCCGCGCCATGTCACAAGTGACCGTTATTCAAGCCGGTATGAAAAGTGCGGGCATGTTCGACAATGGCGGATTTATTCCACGTGGACAATTCGGCATTGCGGGGGAATATGGACCCGAGCTTGTTAATGGGCCAGCTCATATCACTAGCCGGAGAAAAACCGCTGCACTGGCTGCGGCAGCATTAACCCTCGGCTCTATGACAGCGACAGCAAAACCCATCCATCCTTATGCTTTACCCGCAAATAGCTATCAATCCGCGCCAACAACCATAAACCAAAGCAATCATGCGGCAAATACTGCGCCGATCACTATCAATGTTTACCCATTACCGAACCAGTCAGCAAACGATATTGCTAGAGAAGTCGCTAAACAATTAGAGCAAAACCAACGGCGTGAACAGGCAAGACGACTGAGTCGGTATCAAGACAGCGAGGACGATTAATTATGGCAATGGCAGCACTAGGCTTGTTTGTCTTTCAATTAAATACAACGCCTTACCAGATGATGCAAATTAACCAAAAATACCGTTATGGCGTGAATAATCGTGTCGGCAAACGCCCCGCAGTTCAATTTATCGGCCTTGATAATGACGATATCACATTAAGTGGCTCATTATTTCCGTCACTGACTGGCGGCAGACTGTCATTACTGGTATTAGAGCAAATGGCAGAAACGGGAAAAGCATGGTCGCTGATTGATGGCTCAGGCACCATTTACGGTATGTTTGTAATTGAAGAAATCACCCAATCGAAAAGTATTTTTTTTGCTGATGGCTCGGCCAGAAAAATTGATTTTACGCTGAAATTAAAACGCACGGATGAATCGCTGTCTCAAATGTTTGGCGATCTAGGTCAGCAGCTCAATGATATTCGCGGAGCCTTACCGCTATGAGTTTTTTAACCAAAGATGAACTAACCCCTGCATTTGCGCTTGCGGCCGGTGGTGAAAATATTAATAGTCTAATTCAGGGGCGTTTAATGTCATTAACCATGACGGACAATCGCGGCTTTGAAGCTGACCAATTAGATATTGAATTAGATGACAGCGACGGAAAGCTCGCCTTACCTAAACGTGGAGAAACCTTATCATTGCATCTTGGTTGGAAAAACGAACCGCTGATCTACAAGGGTACATTTACGGTTGATGAGGTTGAACATAGCGGCGTGCCAGATAAGCTCACGATCCGTGGTCGTAGTGCGGACTTCCGCGACACTTTAAACGTCAAGCGTGAGCAGTCTTACCATCAAAAATCGTTGGGCGATATTGTCCGCACCTTGGCGGAACGCAATAAGTTAAAGGCGGTTATTGATGAAAAATTAGATAAAATTAAACTCGCTCATATCGACCAAACCAACGAATCGGACGGCTCATTTCTCACACGAGTGGCGAAATCCGAGGGGGCAATTGTTGCGGTTAAAAGCGGAAACTTACTGTTTATGAAACAAGGTCAAGGGCTCACCGCAACTGGCCAACCGATTCAAACTATGCACATTACTCGCTCAGTCGGTGACGGTCACCGCTTTTCACTGGCTGACCGTGGTGCATACACCGGTGTTATTGCTAACTGGCTTGACACACGTGAGCCGAAAAAGAAAAAAGCAGTGACGGTAAAGCGTAAGCGAAAAAGCAAACAACCTACAAAACCCGCCGAACCGAAAGAAAAACAAGGGGAATATTTAGCCGGCGAACAAGGAAATGTTCTCACGCTTTCTCATACCTACGCCACGAAAGAAAATGCCGCCCGAGCCGCAAAAGCCAATTGGGAAAAAATCCAACGTGGTGTTGCGTCATTTTCGATTCAACTCGCGGTTGGTCGTGCAGATCTCTACCCTGAAATGCCTGTCACCGTTAGCGGATTTAAACCCGAAATTGATAACGCGGACTGGACATTAACGCGAGTCGTTCATTCACTGAATGACAGTGGTTTTACAACCGCATTAGAGTTAGAGGTGAAAATCTCGGATTTAGATATAGCTGACGAATAATTTTTTAGACTGTATAAAAACACATGATATAATTCACATAACATCAACATCATGACAAAAGGTAATCTATCATGATGAATTGTCCCGAATGCGGTCATGCTGCACACACTCGTAGTTCCTGCCAAGTTTCATCCGAAACCAAAGAACGTTATAACCAGTGCCAAAATATTAATTGTGGTTGCACATTTGTCAGTCACGAATCAGTGACAAAAATTGTTGTTAAACCCGCACATGTTAATGTTGTTGAGCCGCATCCGAACAAATACCAACAACCCTCTTTAGCATTATAAAAAAAAACGCCCTCAATATGAGGGCAAAGAATTATTTACTAACGTTTATTAACTCATCAAAGAAATTATAAAAGCCTTTTTTGTTGTGGTCATCAAAGCGTAATTCGTTAAACTGCATAGTAAATGAGCAGTTATTATCCGTTAATTCGCTTAATGAGTTTATTGGGATATATTTTTTAACAATATCTAGCGCTTGTTGTTTGGTAATAGTCGTTGTGTATTCAGGGCTATTTTTGAGTTTCTTACCATCAGAATAGACAAGATATGAAGTTACTGTAACTTTATCATTTAGAGTATTAATAAAGGCGCGATAAATACCATAGATAATAGCTCTTTTAGCAATAAAATCCTTCACATCGGGAAAATCATCATCAGCTGCTTGCGGAGATATTATAACATTTAATGGATTTTCACTGATAATGTTAAGGGTATGCTCTTCTTCTGTGTAGTCATTAAAGTAAGTCATTGCTGCTGCGAAATCTGGGTAAACTTCGTTTTCTTTTGTACAAAGTTCATTGTTTTCTTGTGTCACGGGAAGTACCTCTGATTGGTTTTGTTTGGCTTGCATATTTTGCGGCTGGGCATGTTTTTGTTCGTTTATAGACATCTGGTTTTCAATTTGGTTTTGTGTATCAGAAGAGGGGATGAAAGCTATAAATATGGACAGTAAAATAAGAAAGCTTACTGAGTACACAAGAGAAGATTTTGTTCTATTGGGCATGAGTACACATTTGGGTTTTATCAAGCCGACAATAAAAGCAATTAAAGCTATAAGAGTCAGTATAAAAAATAAGTTAGCCATGAATTCTCCTTTTAGTGAGTGACGTGCTTAAATTAGATTCTGGTTTGAATGATAAGTAAAGCCCCTCATTTTGAGGGGTTGATGGGTCAATAATGGTCGATGTGGACGGAACGTGGACAGTGTGAATTATAAAACATTAGATAACAATAAGTTATAGTTAAATAATGAACACCATCCCTGTCTTTTATAGCCCCTGTTAGGGGCTTTTTTTTTATCGCAACACTCGCTTTTGATTTATAGTTGTTAGCTATAGTTAGCAATTCAATCAGGGTCGCTATGATAAAATAACGTATCCATCAAAAGCAGGGTTCACCTTATGATTCAGATATTAACAACACAAGATTATCGCAATATGCCTTGGAAAAATGGCCAAGGTTCAACCCTTGAAGTGGCTCGTAGTCATGGTGAGGGTTTAGATGACTTTGATTGGCGAGTGTCGATTGCTGATGTAAAAACGGCGGGGCCATTTTCTCATTTTATGGGGCGGCAGCGTATCATTGGTGTACTAGAGGGGGATGGGCTTATTTTACATGTCGATAATAATGCGCCAGTTGCACTAAAATCTAAATCATTCTTTGCTTTTTATGGTGAAAGTGACGTACATGCCGAACTAATTAACGGCCCCATTCGTGATTTTAACTTGATTTATAACCCTGAAAAATATGCCGCTCGGTTACAATGGGTTAATTCAACGTCAGCTAATTCTTGGCATAGTGATGCCAACGAAATTTTAATATTTAATAATAGCCATAGTTTAAATATGGAAATCAATTTAGAAAACGTTTATTTAAATCAATCTGAAACCTTATTGGTTAAAGGGAATGAGCGGGTCTTGAATTTTAGTCTTGAACAAAATAAGGAAAGTGATTTTTGTATAATTGAGTTATTTATTAGGTAGTTGCAATTTATGATGACTCTATATTCGCATATTTTCTGTGAATTAAATGTTTAAAGTGTTATTTGTCAGAACAATGTTCTGACAAATTTGCAATTTTAATAAAAACATTATCAAATTCATATATTGAATAATTATGGCTTTATTCCTATTGTTATTTTCCGCAGAATTTATAGGCTTTAGCATTACTAAAAAATATAATACTTATATATTCTAAAGGAAAAATGTTCTATGAAAATGAAGGCACTTGTGGCGGTCGCTGTTTCTGCTGTCATCTTAACGGGCTGTAAAAACTTAGACCAAGGGATGCTGACTAACTCTGGTATGCAGTTATTCCAAGCAGCAACATTGAGTGATTCAGATGTTAAACAGCTAAGCGATCAATCTTGTAAAGAGATGGATGCACAAAACAAAATTGCTCCTGCTTCTAGCAAATACGCTAAACGTTTAGATAAAATCGCAAAAGCACTGGGTAATGAAGTTGACGGTACTCCAGTAAATTATAAAGTTTATCTGACTAGCGATGTGAATGCGTGGGCGATGGCAAATGGCTGTGTCCGTGTATATAGCGGCTTGATGGATGTTATGAATGATAACGAAGTCGAAGGCGTTTTAGGCCATGAAATGGGCCACGTTGCATTAGGTCATACACGTAAAGCTATGCAAGTTGCATACGGTGCCGTAGCAGCACGTACAGCAGCGGCATCAGTGGGTGGCGTTGCAGAACAATTAAGTGCATCTCAATTGGCTGCTCTAGGTGAAAAACTGGTTAATTCTCAGTTCTCTCAACACCAAGAAAGCCAAGCAGATAACTTCTCTTATGACCTGCTGAAAAAACGTGGCGTTAAGACGGAAGGTTTAGTGACTGGTTTTGAAAAACTAGCCAAAATGGGTAGCCAAGAGACAAGTATGTTTGACTCTCACCCACCATCAAGCGAACGTGCGCAAAATATTCGTGACCGTATTGCGGCCGACAAAAAATAATTATTAATTTTGTCTACTCAGTGTAGCGGCGTAAATACATGCCGCTACACCTTTGTTATTCCCTGCTGTTTGTCTTAGTATCGCTGTCCTTATATTATTTGATGATATAAATCAGAACTTACCCCGTTGTACTCTTGTTATTGACTCTCTATCTTAACCAATTAACGATATTCAGTTTTTTTCGTAATTTTGCAGTTTTACTTGTGATAAAACGCTAGCAAGGAAAAAAGATGGAAAAAGTGCAGAAAATTTCTCTTCTCGCGAAGGGAATGGGCATGTTGTTATCGGGAACTTGTCGTTTATTAACAGGCGTTCGTACTCGTTGGGTGGGCTGCCAGCCATCAATGACCCCCCGTATTTATTATGCAAACCACTCAAGCCACCTTGATGGCCTAGTTATTTGGTCTGGTTTACCCCCTCTTATGCGCCATTTTGTTCACCCTGTAGCGGCGAAGGACTATTGGGATAAAACACCTTTTCGCCGCTATCTTGTTAATAAAGTATTTCGTGCAGTATTGGTGGAAAGAAAAGGGGACAAACCTGCACAAAATGCTATTTTGCAACCGCTTGAGTCGGTATTGGATGCTAAGCATTCTTTGATTTTATTTCCTGAAGGGACAAGGGGTGATGGCGAAACGTTGAGCCAATTTAAAAGCGGCCTTTATCACCTTGCGAAAAAATACCCTGACGTTGAAGTGGTTCCCGTGTATTTGGAAAACTTAAATCGGGTATTACCTAAAGGCTCCAAACTTGTTGTTCCAATAATTTGTTCTGCAATGGTGGGTCAGCCATTGGCACCTCTAATGGAAAATGAAAATAAAACGGTGTTTTTGCAACGCGCAAAAGCAGCACTTGAGGAGTTGATGCCATGAGTATTTGGGACAGTGAGCTCGTTTTATTATTATCTGGTGTATTTGGTATATTAGTGTTTGCGAGTGTGATCGGCGGCATTTTAGCTTATCGCTATTCTGGTGAGAAAAGTAACCCAACCATTGATAACTTAAATGCGCGTATACGTGCATGGTGGGTTATGTGCATTATCTGTGTGCTTGCCGTTGTGTTAGGTAATATTGGTGTGGTGATCTTATTTGCCTTGATATCATTCTTCGCACTAAGAGAGTTTATTACGTTAACGCCAACACGTAGAAGTGACCATGAAGCCCTATTTTGGTGCTTCTTCGTGTTCATTCCGTTGCAATACTTGCTTGTTGGTATTGAATGGTATGGGTTATTTTCGATTTTTATTCCTGTTTTTGTCTTTTTGTTTTTACCGACCCGAATTGCCTTAGCTGGGGATACTTTTCATTTTCTTGAACGTACCGCTAAAATTCAATGGGGAATGCTAGTCGCTGTTTTCTGTTTAAGCCATGTTCCTGCTTTGTTGATGTTAAATATTGAAGGTTATGAAGGGGAAAATGCAAAATTATTACTTTTCTTGATCATCGTGACGCAGATTTCAGACGTGCTTCAATATGTATTTGGCAAACTGATGGGTAAGCACCCTATTGTGCCAAAACTTAGCCCAAACAAGACGATAGAAGGCTTTGTCGGTGGCATTTTATCTTCTGTGTTGATCGGGATATCCCTTTATTGGGTGACACCTTTTAGCTGGTGGGTTGCCGGGCTGATGTCATTAGCGATCACGATTATGGGGTTTGTTGGTGGTTTATGCATGTCAGCGATTAAGCGGGATAGCGGAATTAAAGATTTCGGCGCTATTATTGAGGGGCATGGGGGGATGTTAGATAGAATTGACTCACTGTGTTTTGCTGCTCCAATTTTTTTCCATTTAACGCGATATTACTATACATAAAGGTATTTCGTTTTCGTTTTTGTTCGTTTATTCAAAAGCACCGTAAGGTGCTTTTCTTTTGTTTGACAGATACAGCATAGGATGAATTTAAGTGTTATCATCAATACTTAATTTTTATTTCAAACTAAGATGCGATCTAGGGCTATAGCTGGTTAGTCTAGGGCATTACATTTATTTAGTGCTGAAATATTTACCTATTGGGGTCATCAGCTAGAATTATGTAAACTAGATCACAATAAAGCATAAAAGCTTGATGGAAAGCAGAGGCATAATCACCTATTTGCCGTATTATTTGCTAGGTGAATCAATTCAGCTTTGTAGTTAAACGCAGTTAGCACGAAAAAATTAAGTAACTCAATGAGTTTATAGATTTGCAATTTTATATTCATTAATCAGAGGTCATCATGGTCAAGCAGATTAAAAGAATTGGGGTTTTAACGAGTGGTGGTGACGCACCGGGCATGAATGCAGCGATCCGCGGCGTGGTACGCGCAGCGCTAGGCGAAGGCTTAGAGGTCATGGGTATCTTTGATGGGTACCTCGGGTTGTATGAAAACCGAATGAAACAATTAGACCGATACAGTGTGTCGGATATGATTAACCGTGGTGGTACTTTTTTAGGTTCAGCACGTTTCCCACAATTCCGTGATGAAAAAGTGCGCGCTGTTGCGTTTGAAAATCTGAAGAAAAACCATATAGATGCATTAGTGGTTATCGGTGGTGATGGTTCATATTTAGGGGCTAAGTCACTGACAGAAGCTGGTTTCCCGTGTATTGGCCTGCCGGGGACAATCGACAATGATGTCGCGGGTACGGATTACACTATCGGTTATTTTACTGCGCTTGAAACCGTTGTTGAAGCGATTGACCGCCTACGTGATACCTCAACATCCCATAAACGTATTTCTATTGTTGAAGTGATGGGGCGCTATTGTGGTGACTTAACGCTATCCGCAGCCATTGCCGGCGGTTGTGAGTTTTTGGTATTACCAGAACAGGAAATGGCATTTGACCGTGAAGAGCTGTTATCAGAGATTAAACGCGGCATCGAAAAAGGCAAACGCCATGCGATTGTAGCTATCACTGAGCACGTTTGTGATGTTGGTGAATTAGCAAAATATATTGAACAAGAGACGCATCACGAAACACGTGCGACGGTTCTTGGCCATATTCAGCGCGGTGGCTCCCCAGTGGCTTATGACCGTATTTTAGCTTCTCGCATGGGGGCTTATTCAATACAGTTGCTGCTTGAAGGCTATGGCGGGCGTTGTGTTGGTATCCAAAATGAGAAATTAGTACACCATGATATTATTGATGCTGTAATGAATATGAAAAGGGTCTTCAAGAAAGACTGGTTCGATACAGCGAAAAAATTGTATTAATCCCTCTGTAATTGCAAATCTCTCCTGCATGGTTGGTTTCTACTGTGCAGGTTTGATGCTATTTTTCGCCCTAGACAGCTAGGTTGTTGAGTTAATATTCGTTTTGTAGTCTTGTTGCGACCCGCTTGTTTTTTATTCTACATATTCCCCATACGCATAAGTTTTTCTTTTTAATTATTTCTCGTAATTGATTCTATCTGTCAGCCTCTTCCTTATCTAAAACTTGATGGGGTAAAAGATGACGCATTCATGGCAGGTGACAAAGTCTCGATTGGCAGCAGCGTTGCTATTAGTATTAACTACAGGCACTTGGGCGAAAAATATTCAGTTGTTGAATGTATCTTATGATCCAACCCGAGAGTTTTATCAACAATATAATCAGGAGTTTAGCGATTATTGGAAAAATAAAACCGGCGATAGTGTGACTGTTCGCCAATCTCATGGTGGGTCAGGTAAGCAAGCGATATCGGTGATGAATGGCTTAGAAGCAGATGTGGTGACATTGGCATTAGCTTATGATGTGGATGCTATCGCGCAAAGTGGCCGTATTGATAAAGACTGGGCCAAAAAACTTCCTGATAACTCAGCTCCTTATACATCGACTATTGTTTTTTTAGTCCGCAAAGATAACCCCAAAAATATCCAAGATTGGGATGATTTAATTCGTCCGGATGTTTCTGTGGTGACGCCTAACCCGAAAACATCTGGGGGGGCTCGTTGGAATTATTTAGCCGCATGGGGCTATGCCTTAGATAAAAACCAACAAGACTCTGAAAAAGCAAAGCAATTTGTAAAGCGGCTCTATCAAAATGTTGAAGTATTAGACTCCGGCGCTCGTGGTGCAACGAATAGCTTTGTTGAGCGTGGGATCGGTGATGTATTGATAGCTTGGGAAAATGAAGCGTTACTCGCTATCAATGAATTAGGGGAAAATGGCCAGTTTGAAATAGTGACACCCAGCATTTCTATTTTAGCTGAACCAACAGTCGCTGTGGTGGATAAAACCGTTGATAAACGAGACCGCAGAGTTGTTGCTGAAGCTTATTTAGCCCATTTATATTCCTTACAAGGGCAGGAAATCGCTGCGAAAAACTATTATCGCCCACGAAATAGTGAAGTTGCTAAAAAATATCGTCAGCAGTTTCCTGAGCTTAAATTGCTGACCGTCGATGAAAGCTTTGGCGGATGGCAGGCGGCACAAAGCACGCATTTTGCCAATGGTGGGGTGTTTGATGAAATTATTCAGCGTTAATACGTTTTATATTTCACACTGTAGTGCTGTTGGCTACGTTGATTAACCACTGGTGTATGCATCTAGGGGATGCTTAGCGCGAACTATTTTGAGTCTAACTAATAATCAGTGGGATATCATTCCTAGCCTGTGAGGGGCAGACTAGGAATGAGGTTAATTTATTGCCACTGATATTTCACACCTAATTGGCCAAGATAGAAGGTTTGGCGGTTGTTGCTTCCAGAGGTGATCCCTGCATTTTTAGGGTTTTCCCAAGTGCTTGGCTCAACGGCGAAGCCACCCCAAAGAGTGAGTTTTGGTGTTAAGTTATAGAAAACTTGAGTCCCGACGCGATAGCCATCCTTCACTTTTTGCGTTGTACGTTTGTTACTATCATAGTTATGTTCATTTAAATAGTAGCGAAAATAGGGCATAACGCTCCAATCTTGGTTGAGTGTTATTGGGAAGTAGCCGCGAATTTGGTTTTGTTCCCACGTCTTATTGAAGTCTTTATCCCATGTCCAGTCGGTATACATATACACTTTTGCGGTTGCAGAATCATTGATTTTATAGACTAAACCGTGTTCAGACTCCCACTCATAACTATTCGCTGCATGGAAATTATCGTAGTGGTATATCGCATCCCAGAAGTTAAATGCCCATTTGTCGTTAAAATTATAGGTTCCACTAGGCATTAACCAAAACATGGTATTCGATGGGCGTGCTTGTGTACCCGGTGCAGAATCATTTGATTCTTTTCGGTAAGTTACATTTAAGTTGAACTGCCCAATATCACTTGAATACATTTTTCGCGTTGCACCAATTTGTGTACGGTTACGAATAAACGAATCTTTTGAAGTTGAAAAGTCGTGGTTATAGCTACGTAATGATTCCTTGTGCTCAAGGAAAAAGCTCCATTTTGACTCTGGGTTAACTAAAAATAGCTGGCCTATCATGCTGGTTTTATCAAAAACTTTGCGATCATTAGTATTATGGTGGCCTTCAAATTTTTCGAGTTCCATATATACGTTAGAAGATATTCGCCAATAATCATTGTTTACTGGCTCTGCCGCAAAAGCAGATGCTGTTAGCCCAGATAGTGCGGTAAGAAATAAACCATTCAGTGAAGTTTTCATTTTAACCCTTTATTTTTTATGTGTTTTTTATTTTTAGTGCCGTTATGACGGGCGTGAGTATCTAGCCTTTATACCGTGGAGGTATAAAGGCTAATTTGTTAATAAGAATTAATATGTGGTGTGGTAGTTTTCACCATGACCATAAGGGAATAGGATTTTGTCCCCTTGTGGGTTTTTGATATTGACGGGGAGCAACCCTTGAGGTGGGTTTAGAGGTTGTGCAGCGCGGTTAGCAAACAGCGTACGTAGCCCGCTACGGATATTAGTTTCCAACGAATTGCGGTTATTATTAGTCACATCGAAGCCAGTGATCCCATAAATAGCAATGTTAGCTTTAACATCATTTAAATAGGCAATGTCATATGGATTACGTGAAGAAATAACAACAAGCGGTATATTTGCGTTATTAGCAGCATCAATAATTAGCTGAGCATTTGTTGGGGTATCTTTCAGGTTATAGGTTGTCAGTAAAATTAAATCTTGTTTTTTAACGATATCTCTAGCCTCGCTTTTTGATAGCGTATTTTCATTTAGTTTTATTACATTGTCGCTGCTATTAATGATTACGTCTGTTTCTTCCGCAATATCACTTAACTGTTTCTGGATTAACGCATTACGTGGTTTTTCATCAGAAATAACTAAGATACGGTTTTGAGGTTTTAACTGGTAGGGCAGAATATTATCATTCTTAATTAATGTAATTGCTTGTTCAGAAACCATATTTTCTAGGTCTTTATGGCTTTTAGACGCTACAATTTTTTTAGCCTCAGTGAGGTTAATAGGCTGCGCCGTAATTTCTTGTTGAAGTTTTTTCAAGACGACTCGTTTTGCCGACTCATCAATACGTTTTTTTAACTCAGGGTTTTTCGCCGCTTGTGTTTCTAAGTAACGATACATGTTATCTAGGCGTGTAATTGCTTCTGTATCCCACATCTTTATTGGCATTAATACAATATCGGAACCCGCTAACAGCGATGTTTCGACGGCCCAATTAATGTCAAAGTTGTCAGCTATTGCCCCCATGTCCATTGCATCAGTGATAATTAGCCCATCATACTTTAGCTCATCGCGTAAGATACCGTGTAAAATAGGTTTGGATAAGGTTGCTGGGGTGCCAACTTTTTTCCCCGCCAACGTTGTGATTTTATGGTCATCAAGGGCAGGGACAATAATATGAGCGGTCATGACCGCATCTGCGCCATGTGCTAAAGCATATTTAAATGGGGCGAGTTCAGTAGAATGCCACGTTTTTGTATCAGAATTCACCACAGGTAAATCAACGTGGGAATCGGCGGAAACATTACCATGTCCTGGGAAATGTTTAATAGAAGTCAGTAGGTTATATTTATGTATCCCTTTTATATAGCTGGTGGACAATGTTTCAACTAGGTTTTTATCATCAGAATACGAGCGGACACCAATCACAGGGTTATTTTGGTTGTTATTAATATCAACGACAGGGCCAAAGTTGATGTTAAACCCAAGGCTAGATAACTCATATCCGTGGATCATCCCTGTCAGTTCAGCAAGTGCCGGGTTACGAGTCGCGCCTAAGGCCATATTTCCCGGCATTTCAGTCCCAACTCTCAAGCGTGTTACATATCCGCCTTCTTGGTCGGTGCCGATAAATAAGGGTAAATTACTACGAGATGATTGTAATTGATTAATAAGTTCAACGGTTTGTGGTGTATCTATTAAGTTTTCACGGAATAAAATAACAGACCCTAAATGGTATTGGTTGATCACTTTAGAGACTTCATCATTCATAGCAAGGAATGGGGCTGGGTCACCATTGCTATCGTTATTCCAATATCTGAAATCCAACATAAATAACTGGCCGATTTTTTCTGCTTCAGACATGTTATTAACGATTTCTTCAGCTGATTTCTGTTTATTTTTCCATAAATCATTGAGCTGGGCTTGTGTCATTGGGTCGGCGATTGACCATGCACTGAAAAGGCATGCAGCCAGTAAGGTAAGCTTTTTCATATTATTTTCTCTAGGTTATTTTTCGAGGAATAATAAGTGCCAAAATTTATTTATGATGTGAGAAAAATCACAGTTGATACTATTCTTCATTTTAAGGTAATGGGAATAGCGAGGAAATAGTGACTTAGATATAGCAGATTCATTTGTATGATATTAAACAATAATTATCCCGGAATAGTTTATTATTACCTGGAATAATTTCATTTTGGTATTATTTCGTTGTGTGACCTAAGCCTTAAATATGGTTAAATAGTATATATATCTTTGTATCTTGTTTATGCTTTATTGTTTCATCGGGCAATTTAGTTTTTATTTGATTTAATTTTATAAAATTAGTAAATGGCGAGCAAAAATATTAAAGCCACATATAAAAGCAACGTGGCTTATTTTTCTGTAAAAAATAACTAAGCCCTATGAATTAAGGGTTACCAAGTATATTTTACCCCAATTTTTCCAAGATAGAGTACTTGTTTATTATTATCGCCAGAGGTGATGTCATTCTTTTTAGAATATTGCCATGTAGTGGGTTCGTAAGCGGCACCTCCCCATAACGTTAATGAGGGAGTAACATGGTATTCCACATCAGCACCAATTCGGAAACCATTTTTAGCTTTTTGCGTTAAGTAATGGTTTTCATCATAAGTGTGTTCGCTTAAATAGTAGCGAAAGTAAGGTGTAAACTGCCAATTGTCATTAAGAGTAATGGGAAAATATGCCCGAAGCTGTGACTGCATAAACCGGTCACTGAAACTGTTATCCCATAGTTTATCTATATAAACGGTTAGTTTGGCTTTCAATGCATCGGAATGTTGATAAGTGAGACCATATTCTGTTTCTGCTTCATAACTATTGGAATTAAAATAGTTACTATAGTAAAGATAAGAAAGCCAAAAATTAAATGACAAATTATCGTTAAAATAATAGTTACCTGATGGCGTTAATGCATATAAGCGATTTGATGAGCGAGCTTTGGTGCCTGGAGCAGAGTCATTGGATTCTTTACGATAGCGGAAGCTAAGGTCGAGATCAGATTGTTTTGATTTAACCAATTTCTTTGTGATATCAAATTGGGTTCGGTTGCGAATATAAGCGTCCCGAGATGGGCTAAAATTACGCCCATGGTTTCTTAATGATTCCCTGTGTTCTAGAGCAAAATGCCAGTCTGATGCGGGGTTGGTTAGCTTTAATTTCCCAACAGTGCTGATTTTGTCGTAGACTTTATTGTTGAATGCATCACGTTGACCGCGATATTCTTCTATTTCTAGATAAACATTGGTTTTTATATGCCAAGCATCCTGTTTTTTTTCAGAAAAGCAAATAGTCGGGAATATAATTATGATGCTATAAATTAGACTAACTATATATTTCATATTTATCCTTTATGATGAGATGAATAATCATTGTTGATTTTTTAAGTTGGATAAATCTGAATTATATTTTATTTTTAGTCTACTGTTATTATTTGATTTATGAGGAATGATATTTGTAATGGAAAAGAGTAATGATATTTAATTAATTGATTTTAATGGTTTTATTTTTACTTTGTTTATATTTGAATGTTGTCTTAATTATGCTATCTGGTTTTTCTTAATCATTTGTTTATTAATTAATTTGAAGATTAATTTTAATTGTTTTAAATTTAAATAACTTCAGGTTTTAAATCTAAAGCTATATTTTATTATGTGAACAAAAAGTATTATAAAGTATTTAATATATTCCATTAAATATAACTATTATCTAATAAAAAACCGCCAATAAATGGCGGTTAAGAATAAACATGAATAACCTAATAAGGTTATTTAGTTTTTTTCGCTTCAGCTGCTGCTTTTACAATGACTGCAAATGCGTCAGCTTTTAGTGATGCACCACCAACTAAAGCGCCGTCAATATCTGGTTGAGTAAATAACTCAGCAGCATTACTTGCATTCACAGAACCACCGTATTGGATGATCACTTGCTCAGCAATTGCAGCATCTTTTTTCGCAATATGAGTACGGATAAACTTATGAATTGCTTGTGCTTGGGCTGGAGTTGCGGATTTACCAGTACCGATAGCCCAAATTGGTTCATAAGCAATTACTGCACCTTCGAATGCTTCTGCGCCTAATGAATTCAGTACAGCATCGATTTGGCGAGCACAGACTTCTTCAGTTTTACCTGCTTCATTTTCTGCTTCTGTTTCACCAATGCACAGAACTGGGATTAAACCTTGTTCTTTTAATACAGCGAATTTTTTAGCAACAAATTCATCACTTTCATTGTGATAGGTACGGCGCTCTGAGTGACCAATAATAATGTACTTGGCACCGACATCTTTCAGCATTTCAGCAGATGTTTCGCCTGTGAATGCGCCAGACAGGTTAACGTCAACGTTCTGTGCACCTAATGCAATACGGCTACCTGCCAATGCATGTTTAGCTTGAGTCAGGTAGATTGCTGGTGGCGCAATTGCTACATCGCAGCCATCAACGCTGCTAAGTTCATTACGCAGACCTGCGATCAGGTCATTGACCATATGGGTGCTGCCGTTTAGTTTCCAGTTACCCATTACCAATGGATGTCGCATGTTGTTTCCTCCAACCAGAGAGTTTGAATGATTAATCAATAAGTTATTCATTACGCGCTGATGTTGTACGCGCAACGTGACAGTTTTGTCGCCATTCACCTTTCGTATTATAAGAACAATAGATGATAATAGCTTTGCTTTTTATCATGCTTATTCTGAGAGCGTGATCACTACCCGTTTAGGGCGTTTGTTGTTCTAGCTTAATCGGTTCAACAGCAAAAGTAAGCACATTATTGTCACTTTTTACTAAAATATACCTCAATACCCCGAAGCGAGCTTCTTCAGCCCGGTTTGTGTTTTTGTCTGCCATAATTTTATTTAATGCCTCAGTGAGTTCAGGAGCTTTATCAAGTGGGACATCGGGGGCAAATTGGTGGATAATTGCGATGGTATAGCGTTCCATTAACTGTTGGTTTGCTTGTGCTTCTTGGCTATTTTCTGCGGGGAGTAGCGTAATTTGTAAGCTCTTAATTTTTTCGCTTCCACGCTCTAAAACCGCGGATGAGTATATGTATTGGTTTATACGAGAAGCTGCCCGAATATAAGGTGCGGAAATGTCTTGGCTGGCAATCACTTTATATTCGTGAAGATATAAATCTTTATAAGTTTGGTTAAATTGATTGCGCAATTTAGGAATGGTGAGGTCAAAAGAAGGGGCATCAGGAGCTAAATAGGCGACTTCAACGTCGGTATCTGGCATTGTTGGCACTTTCTGAGCCAAGACCAATTGTGGCACACTAAGCGCAAAAATGGTTATGATGGCGTATATAGAACGAAATAAGGTTTGGGGCATTTTTTTGACACTCATTCTTTGGGTTTTCATATTGTATCAGGATTATAGGTAATGACATTACAACAATGGGCTTTTTCCTTCAAAGGTCGTATCGGTCGCCGGCCATTTTGGGTAGGTATTGCCGCCACTTTTATTTTAATAACGGCTGTTGCACTATTACAAAATGTATTTTTATTGCCTGAAATATTCTCTTTAGTTTTCTTTATTGTATTACTTTATCCCCTAGCAGCGATTTTTGTGAAGCGTTTACATGACAGAGGTAAGTCAGGGGGCTGGTTCGGGTTAATCGTACTCGCATTTGCCCTGTTTTCGATAGATGTCAGCCAATTTGAGCCGATATGGCAATGGGGAATAGGCCGTTTTTTACCTTTGCTAATTACCATGATCATGGTTTTAGATTGCGGCGCTTTTTTGGGAATGGAAAGTGCGAATCAGTATGGTGAGAAAACAGAACCCGTTGAGTATCTATAGCGTGAGGCTATGGAGCCAAAACTACCCTGAGCATCTCTCAGGGTAGTACTTTTACATGATTGCTAACGTTGCGGGTCTATTGGGCCTGTTTACCAGTATTGTTCACTAGAAATATGGCCGGGTTTTCGGCGTAGGTGCTTAACCATCCCGTGGCTATTTTTCAGCATTTCGCGCGTATCTCTTACCATCTCAGGGTTACCACATAACATGACATGGCAGGTATCAGGAGAAAGGGTTACACCCACTGCATTCTCTAGCGCATGGCTTTCAATGAGAGCGGGGACACGCCCATGGAGAGAGTTTGAGCACTGTTCACGGCTCACGACAGTGACAACCTTAACTTTCCCATGAAATTGTTGTTCTAAAGCTTTCATGAGAGGCAAATAGCTTAAATCTTTTGCAAAACGTACTGCATGTAGCAAGATGATATTATCAAAACGCGCTAAGTCTTTACCTTCTTGTAAGATGGATAAAAACGGCCCGATGGCAGTTCCGGTTGAAAGCATCCATAAATTTTTGCATTCTGGTATTTCATCCAAGACAAAAAATCCGGCAGCTTCATCCGTGATTTGTAAGGTATCGTTAGGCTTTAATTTTGCAAGTTGTGGGCTTAATTTCCCTCCAGGAACAATCACAAAGTAAAATTCAAGCCGGTTATCGCTCGGTGCGTTAACGTAGGAATAGGCTCGTTGAACTCTTTCTCCCTCGATTTCCAGTGCTAATTTAGCGTATTGTCCGGCTGTAAAAGGTTTAATTGGCGCCTCAATGACAAGGCTAAATAATGCATCAGTCCAAAATTTGGCTTCAATGACTTTCCCAGTTACCCAATTTGCCATAAATTCCACCTCTTAGTATTTCAAAATAAACTAACTAAAACGACATATTGATTACATGAATTAGCTAGGGAATGGATCATTAGGATTTAATACTAAATCAGTTCACTATTTATGCTTATCGATAATGTGTCCCAGTGATTTATTCTTAAATATGGCTTATTTTCAATTTCAATGTACAGTTATCTTGACAGTGTTGGCGAATATTACTGCCATTGTTAAATAAACTAAAATGTACTGCTACTACGAATAAAGGGTAATTTTTGTTATCTTAATCACAGTAGGACAAAATCTGTTGTTTGTTATTTACCTGAAGCAGGTTTAAAGCGCAGAACAACAATTAAATATTGATAATTTAATGTCTAAATAGTCGCTGTATTATTTTTAAATAATACAGCGTTATTGTGTGTCCGGATTGTCTATCCGGGGTTTTGATATATTTGAGAGAAAAATGAGAAAGCTGGAACATTTCAATCTGTTATTAATGTTAATTGCATTAGCGGCTGTCGGCCAAATGACACAAACTATTTATGTCCCTGTGATAGCTGAAATAGCGGTGTATTTTAATGAGCCTTCCGGGGCTGTTCAGCAGGTAATGGCCGCTTATTTATTTTCTTATGGTTTTTCACAGTTATTGTATGGTCCGTTGTCCGACCAAATTGGCCGCCGACCTGTTATTTTGTTCGGTTTGACAATTTTCTTATTTTCCACCATCTTGGCGATTTTTGCTCCAACCTTGACGACATTAACAGTTGCCAGCGGTTTACAGGGGCTAGGTACTGGCGTAGCTGGTGTGATGGCGAGGACCATGCCGCGTGATTTATATAAAGGTACTGCGTTGCGCTATGCAAATAGTTTATTAAATATGGGGGTATTAGTTAGCCCATTATTGGCACCCATGTTTGGTGGTATATTAGCCCATTTTTGGGGGTGGCATGCCTGTTATATTTTCCTGTTTATCTTAGGTGCATCAGTGTTATTAAGTATGTACCGTTGGCTACCTGAAACCCGCCCAGTTTCGCCTGAAAAACACAGAATGGTTGATTCATACCGAGCGCTATTATCAAACGGCTCATTTTTATCGTATTTAGCAATGCTGATAGGCGCGTTAGCAGGGATAGCCGTGTTTGAGTCGAGTAGCGGTGTATTAATGGGGGGAGTTTTGGGGTTAAGTAGTATCACAGTGAGCATTTTATTTATTCTGCCGATCCCTGCCGCTTTTTTTGGTGCTTGGTATGCAGGGCGTGAAGGAAAAACCTTTTATCACCTGATGTGGCACGCCGTATTAATTTGCCTGCTGGCAGGTATCATGATGTGGCTACCAAGTTGGTTTGGTATTATGAATACATGGACATTGTTGGTGCCAGCCGCCGTCTTTTTCTTTGGTGCTGGGATGCTATTTCCTTTAGCAACAACGGGGGCAATGGAGCCATTCCCTTATTTAGCGGGTGCTGCCGGAGCGCTGGTAGGGGGATTGCAAAATGTAGGTTCAGGGGTTGCAACATGGATCTCTGCATTGTTACCACAGGATGGGCAGTTTAGCCTTGGGCTTTTAATGTTTTTAACATCCATACTGGTTTTATTGTGTTGGCTGCCATTAGCTAAACGGATGGGTCATACAGAACGAACTGTTTAATGGATAAAATAAAGTGGGAAACGATAGGTTGTCCCACTTTATTTGCAATATTAGGCGGCAGTGCCGTTAGGTTTATTGGGTGATTAGGCGATTAAAGGCGAAACAATTTGCGTAGGTTGTGGCAGTATTGCTCCATGAAAAAGCGATAAGTTATCCTTTTGATCAATTGTTGATAGCAGCGCCGGTTGTTCTGCTATTGAGTTAAATTCGACTGGGCGGTCATAATTTACAAACGCGGTATTTTCTGCCAATTGGTCTATGCTGTTTTGGTAGAGCCAAATTGAGCTAGGAGCCACGTTATCCTGCAAGTGTTGGTCGATATACACTTTGATTCCAACTAATTCTAAGCCCGGGGTACTGTCGATGGTTCCGTTGATAGTCAATATGTCTTGGTCTACAGAAAGATACCAGCGTTCTTTTGGTGTATATTCTTCAATTCTACCCTGCTCATTATAAAGCTGTAGTGTTACCCAATATGTATGTTCGCTATTAGTTAGGCCAAGTTGTTTAATGTTAACCAGTTGATGAATATGTACATCAGATAGTAAGTTTCTTTCTGAGGGGACATTAAGTTGGCGATTAGAAATAAAACGTTTATCTACTTGAATATCAAGGTGGTTAATCGGCTTAAATTCGTGTATGGCCAGTTGTATTTCATCCTCACCAAATGGGTCACTTAATGAAAAATCCTGTTGGTGTAATTGGCCGTTTTCGACCCAGCTAGCGCGTAGTTTACTATGTTTATCAATACGCGATAAATTTACCTGACCCGTCTTAGCATTAACCAAATCATGTTCGGTTGCAGACCAAAACAGCTTAGTGCCACGCCAATAATTATCTAGCTGTAATTTTTCTGGTAGCGTTTGCCCATTACTGTTAAAAAACAAACGATTTGCCAGTGATTCAGGGTTTTTATATTGAAAAATGATTTTTGCTGCATCTTTGTTGCCCGCTTCTTTAACTTCCAGTTTAACCAATTCCCCCTTGTCAGCAATTTTTAAGTTCAATTGGTTATCAAATATAAAAATATCTTTTGTTTCAGAGAGTAAGCCGTGGTGCGTTGCGTAAGTAACTTTGAATGAATAGTCCGAGTAGTCATCATCAAGAGATTTTGTGATGAATTCATCATGAGGGGTATTTATGGTGCTAGCGATCGTTTTGATGATATTCAGCCGACTATAAGGATGAAGGGTACCATCCGTCATTCGCGTAAATTGCCTATGTAGCCAATATATTGGGGTATCACGCTGAATATAGTGTTTAGAGTACTTGTTTTGATGAGCTTTTTGGATGAGAAAATCTTGGATTTTTGCTACGAAATAATCAGAGTGAGGAAGAAAAGCATCGTTATTGGCTAAGAGTTCCATAGACGAGGTGGGGTACATTGCTGGCTTGACCTCAGTAACATCACCGTTAACCGATAGCCGTTTATAGGTAATATACCGTTGCTGTTGTTGGTCATAGGCAATATTTACCCCATTGCTATGCTCCTTAAATGGGTATACTTCTTTATTATTAGTATGCGGTAAGCCTAAGCCATGGCCATATATTTCATGCCATAAAATCCCCGAATCTGCCAATCCCCCGCCATAATTGGGTGAAGCTATCCCCAACAACCAGAAAAAAGCACCATCAGGTATTAAAGGCTCGATAGCGGAGTAATGAAATTCAAAATTGAATGGGGTTAATTTTGCTAATTTGAAGCTATTCATATATGCCCAATGAATCTGTGAAGCGGTAAATTGCGGAATTACTTTGGGGTTATCATATTTAGGGTTTGACAGAATACGGGTGGTAAGGTAGCCATTAATATAAGGGTTTAGTGCTGGGGACTGCGAAACAGCTGGGTAACTATAGAGAGTAAAGTGTTTGATTGGTAGCCTAGCGGCGGCTTCTATCCCCCAACTTAGGGGGGAGTAGGTGTAAGTGCCATGCCCTTGTTGATAAAGGCTAGTAGTATGGATATGTGAGGTTATTGAGTGATTGGGTTTTACGTTTAATTGAAAATTACCATTTTCCTCGGTATAAGGCATAAGAATCGGGGTATTATCGGCTAAAATGCGAATTCTAACCCCCGGTTGTACCCACTCGCTTTTTAATGGGGCGGTATAGCTTTGATGATGCAAATCATTAGCAGGAATACTCATTTTTATGGGAATTGGTAATAACGTTTGCGGTAGCCTTTCGGGGCCCACTAACCTTACTCGGCCTAGTTCTTTTCCCTCCTTTGTGCTGACTATCGCGACAAAATCAGGTGATTTCGCGGAAGATTGACTAGTCACATCGACTTTAACCAATGCCCAACGGTTGGCGGATAAACAGAAATGGGGGGTATCTGGTGCCTGCAGGTGAGTCTGTGCGAGTTGAATATTATGTACTTGCATGTCATGGGGTTTAGGGTGTTTTTTGGGGCTGGGCTCATTATAGATAGGGTCTTGGATGGTAAAGGTTTTTTTCCCAGGGATGGAAACCAGTGGAGGGGCTTCCATTTGTAATTGAACGGATATTGGGGCAGAGATATCCCCATTTTTCATTACGGCAACAAAATCAAATTGCTCTACTCCGTGGTGATTAAAGTGATTATCTGGCTGGTATTGCCATTTCCCGGTTCTCTCATCTAGCAAAACGTCGCCAAATTGTGGTTTTTCAATTAACTGATACTCCACAATGTTTTCATCTGTAGGGAGATCGCCTGTGACGGCACCTACGATGAAAGGGTCTAATGATGATGTTGGGTTTTCAACAATAACAATAGGGAGGATTTGTTCTTGATAACCAAATTGGAGGAGGTCGAGCTTCCGGTTTTGTAAATCAGTAATATTTAACTGATATGTCTTTTTATTCCAGTTGACACGAATGTCACTATCATCAATGTGCTGGTGGATATAGTCTTGCAGGTATTGTGCAAATTGTTCAGGGGAGGTGAATTGGGTTTCTGTCAGTTTAAACTCTTCACGATAAATCTCAGTAATATGGCTATCTTTATCCGTGAGTTTTAGTGAAAGGTGTGTCCAGTTATTAATTTGGTCTTTATCAATGCTAATGGATTGAATAATTGCATTATCTTCTATTTTTTATAAACGGTATTGGGAACATCAACATAGGGAACAGGCACGTTTCTTTTTAATTGAAATTGGGAAATGCAAATACCTTCTCCAACAATTATTATTTGGTTATTTTTATAGCTGACTTTTACTAATGGGTGGGATAATAGACTCAGTTGATGGTTGATCTTATTTTCAATTTCTTGGGCTAATTCAGGCCAAGAAGACCGTGATATTAATGCGATGTCATCTAATTTTAGAATTATATTTTGATGTTCACTGCTAAGGACAATTGAAAAATATTCTGATTGTTGAAGGGTTTCATCTGTTAACTGTATTGAGTTGATCGCTGAATGAGGTAAGGAAACCACTTGTTGGAAGCCATGTGGGTTAAATGACGGTGTATTTTTGTTTGTTTTGGCTATGTCAGTCTTAGATTGGATATAGCTAAAGGCACTTTCTGGAATACGCTCTATTGGTGATTGCCCTGAACGATATAATAAGTCAAATTTAGGTGGTGATGTTTCTGTAATTGTCTTAATGCTAAAATTTATTGTGCCATTTTTATCTATATGCCCAAGGGAGATAGCCTGATGTTCATTCGAAGGTATAATATGAATGTCTCTTGGGCCTATGCTTAATGTCGCGCACTCCTGTAATAATGAAGTATCTAGGTATAAGGTCCAGTCACCTGAATCGGTAAACGTTATTTCCCCGCTATAATTCCAACCAGTTCGGTAAGTCTGTTCGGTAATTACCGAGTTCTGCTGCGAAAAATTGGAAATGATATGGGTATTTTTTTCAATATCATTTTTACCTTTAATTTGGTAAGTGCTAACTAATATTCCTTGTGGCGCATTATTTTCTTTTTCAGTTTTTGCACTGTTTTTATCATTAACATCAATTAATGAAAGCTCATTGATAAATTTTTGCATTGATGGAGAGGGGGGAACATCGTCATTTTCAATGATGAGTAAGCTACCGCCAGTCAATTCGAGGTAATGGCGTAGTAGCTCGACTTGTTTATCATTACTGCTAGATGAAACAACGACCGTATCATAGTGGCGGTGCCATTGCCCACTGGGTAATAAGAGGTCTGCGATTTGGTCTGCGGCACGTGCATCCCCCTCTTGCCATTTAGTTGGTGAATTAGAACTATCAACAAATAAATTATGGCTGGGGTGGAATTCAGAGCCTGAAAATTGAAACTGTTCAACGGTGCTCAGTACATAATTGGGCTTGTTTCCACCGGATAAACGCGGCGAATTCATTAACCAATTGAAAAAAGTAAAAGTAGCTTGGCTGGTGGTAGATTGGCGCGGGTTTTCTTTTAATCCACGAATTAAGTCAGAATCGTTTTTTATTATTGCTACTCGGCTGTTTTGTTTATAATAGCCAAACTGTAGTTTTTTTTGCTGTATTTGTTCTGAAACAAGCGTAGATGTGGTTAGTTTATATAAATAATTTGTAGGTTTCTTGAGGTGTTCCATACCCATTTTCCTTGAAAGAATAAGTAATAATACATGTAGTTCAAGGTGATTTTAGATAAACTCATATGGGCTTTCTAATTTATTATTAGTCTGATTATTGGCTTTCTATTTATTAGCTAATTGGTTTTCCCTGCCTTGTCTCACCATTCGAAAGTCAATAAATTGATTTTCCTCGTTTATTTTCAAAAACTATTCAGTTTACTGGCAAACACAATATATCAGTTAATCGTTTAAGGCAGTGCCGAAGCACCGCCTTAAAAAACAATAAAGTGTTAGTGGCAATAATTAACCACGGTCTTCCCACTCTTGAGCTCGTGCTACTGCTTTTTTCCACCCTTCATATTTGAAATTACGTTCTGTCGTTTCAATACCAGGCTTAAAGACACGCTCAATAGTCGCTTTGCTTTGTAGTTCATCAAGGTCATTCCAGAAACCAACGGCTAACCCTGCAAGATAAGCAGCACCTAATGCTGTACTTTCACGAACCTCTGGGCGTTCAACAGGGGTCCCGAGAATATCCGCTTGAAATTGCATTAGGAAGTTATTGGCGACAGCACCACCGTCAACACGTAGTGCTTTTAAACGTTCGCCAGAGTCTGCTTGCATTGCGTCAAGTACGTCACGAGTCTGGTAGGCGATAGATTCTAGCGTTGCGCGAATAATGTGATTACGGTTAGCACCACGGGTTAAGCCAAAAATTGCTCCTCGCGCATAAGGGTCCCAATAAGGGGCTCCTAACCCTGTAAAAGCAGGAACGACATAGACACCATTACTGTCTTTCACTTTAGTGGCAAAATATTCGGAGTCAGTCGCTTCATCGATTAATTTTAGCTCGTCGCGTAGCCATTGAATGGAAGCGCCCCCGACGAAAACCGCACCTTCAAGTGCATAGTTCACTTCACCTTTCGGACCACATCCTATGGTCGTTAGTAAGCCGTGATTAGAGCGTACCGCGGTTTCTCCGGTATTTAACAGCAAGAAACAGCCTGTTCCATAGGTATTTTTCGCCATGCCAGGCTTGACGCACAGTTGGCCGTACAGCGCCGCCTGTTGGTCACCCGCCATTCCTGAAATTGGGATACGCGTTCCACCTTTCCCCCCAATATTGGTTTGGCCATAAACCTCTGATGATGGACGAACCTCTGGGAGCATGGCGCGTGGAATATTTAGGGCTTTAAGAATTTTATCATCCCATTCTAGGTTGCGGATATTAAACATCATAGTACGGGATGCGTTGGTATAGTCGGTGACGTGGACACGGCCTTGTGTCATTTTCCAAACTAGCCATGTGTCAACGGTTCCAAACAGTAATTCCCCTTTTTCTGCGCGCTCACGAGCTCCTTCTACGTTGTCTAAAATCCATTTAACTTTTGTGCCGGAAAAGTAAGGGTCAACGACAAGGCCTGTGTTTTGGCGAATATATTCTTCTAGATCACGGTCATTTTGTTTGAGATGAGTACAAAAGTCAGCTGTGCGGCGGCATTGCCATACAATCGCATTATAAACAGGCTTACCTGTTGCTTTCTCCCAGACAATAGTCGTTTCTCGTTGATTAGTAATGCCAATTCCAGCGACTTCATCAGTTCGGATATCTGCTTTGGCAAGAACTTCAACTAAGGTCGAACTTTGTGATGCCCAAATTTCCATAGGGTCATGTTCTACCCAGCCTGGCTTAGGATAAATTTGTGTGAATTCACGTTGTGAAATACTAATAATATTTGCATCGTGGTCGAGTACAACCGCTCGTGAACTGGTTGTGCCTTGGTCAAGTGCGACAATATATTTTTTCGCAATAGTGGTTTCTGTCGTCATAATTTAAGCCTGTTCCGAAGATTTGGTGTTTTTAACGGATAACTTTTCTGTTTTGGTCTCTTCTTCACATACCATGCACGGTAGGTGGCGACCAATAAGTTTACGATAGGCGAATGCCCCTAGCAGACCACCAACAATAGGTGCTGTCAATGGTACAAGGAAATACGGTATATCACGGCCACCTGTGAGCGCGATGTCACCCCAGCCTGCAAGATAAGCCACAACTTTCGGCCCAAAATCGCGAGCAGGGTTGAGGGCGAACCCTGTTAGTGCACCAAATGAACCGCCGATAACTGCGATTAAAATACCAATTAATAGTGGAGCAAGTGGGCCACGAGGTACGCCATTACCATCATCAGTTAGCGCCATAATTAAACACACTAAGATGGCAGCAATAACCACTTCAATGAAGAAGGCATGAGGAACGCTGATTTGTGGTGCAGGGTAGGTAGAGAATACCCCTGCGGTAAATAAGCTTTCTTGTGTACCCCTAATAATATGGTGAACTTGGTCGTAATCGAAAAAAACGGGGGAATACATAGAGTAGACTAATGCCGCTGCAAAGAAGCCACCTAGCATTTGTGCGATGATATAAGGGATCACTTTGCGCTTATCAAAACAAGCGAATAGCCATAGTGCAAGGGTCACCGCAGGGTTTAAGTGAGCACCTGAGGTTCCCGCTGTAAGATAAACGGCTAAGGCAACACCGAAGCCCCAGATAATACTGATTTCCCAGAGACCAAGTTGCGCCCCTGCAATCCTAACTGCGGCAACACAGCCTAAACCGAAAAATACTAGCAGTGCAGTGCCTAAAAACTCTGAGATACACTGACCAGTGAGTGATGTAGTCGTCATTTGGCTCATATGTTTCTATCCTACGAAAATGAAAATTATTGTAATGTTTTTTTAGTTAAGACTTTCTAATCGAAAATCATTAGCTGTAAATTTATCGTTAAAGAACATAAACGAGAAATATCGAAATTGAAAAATGTGTGTTACATCACTAAAGCGAAAGAAAACAACCAAAAATAGTGACGAGTTCGACCTTTATGGTGTGATCTGACCAGTATTTTTTATCAATGGTTATTAGTATTCAGATGGAAGGAACTGGACACAGGGGATCATGCTACTTACAATCGTGTAAAAGCAGATAAGGGAGACCTAACAAATGTCATTTGAAGTATTTGAGAAACTCGAGTCCAAAGTTCAACAAGCGATTGATACAATCACGTTGTTACAAATGGAAATTGATGAATTAAAAGATAAAAATGGTGCACTAAGCCAAGAATTAGAAACGACAAAGTCAGGTACTGAGTCTTTAGTGCGAGAAAATGAACAACTCAAACAAGAGCAGCAAGCATGGCAGGAAAGGTTGCGTACTTTGTTAGGGAAGATGGAAGAAGTGTAATTTCTCGTCATACTTCGCGTTGTAGGGGTGTTGGCTTCGTCTCTTCGCCCTAGTCACATACTTATGTATGCTCCTAGGGTCTTATCGACTTTGCCGCCTGCCTACAACACGAATTATTTAGAGAAACGTTCGTCATACTTTGCGTTGTAGGGGGTTGGCTTCGTCTCTTCGCCCTAGTCACATACTTATGTATGCTCTTAGAGTCTTATCGACTTTGTCGCTTACCTACAACACGAATTATTTAGAGAAACTTTCGTCATACCTTGCGTTGTAGAGTATAAAAATAAGGGCTGCAATAATTTGCAGCCCTTATTTTTAGAATTTTTAACGGATTATGCGTCGATATTGTCATCTTCGATAAAACCGTCGTTCTCAGACGAGGTTAATGGCTCTTCAGAAAGAATAATGCCGGTATTATCCGCATACAGATAATCACCAGAGAAGAAGGTGACGCCACCAAAATTGACGCGGACATCACTTTCACCAATGCCCTCATCAGGGCAACCTGCTGGCATAGCGGCAATAGCTTGGATGCCAAGGTCAAGTTCCATTAGTGCATCGACTTGGCGAACCGCGCCATAAATCACGATGCCTTCCCAATGGTTGTCAACAGCAAGCCTTGCTACTTCGGCGTCAATAAGCGCTTTACGGACAGAGCCACCGCCATCAACTAGCAGAATACGGCCGGTACCGTCTTCTTCCAGCAAATCATACAGTAGGCCGTTATCTTCAAAGCACTTAACTGTAATGATTTGACCGCCAAATGAAGTACGCCCACCAAAGTTGGAGAAAAGAGGTTCTACCACATTAACGCTTTCTTGGTATATATCGCAGAGTTCGGAAGTATCATAATTCATAGGATTTAGGTCTTTTTTTGCTGCAAGAGGTAGCCAGTATATCCCTTTTGAACAGTACTTGGCAAAGTTACCCGCCTAAAAATAGGCGGGAAAAGTCAAAAAATAGGCAAATAATGATGATTACTTGCTCATCACCACGCCAATAGAGAATAACACGTTGGTGATCAGTGCCGCTTTTACCATATTTTCAAGTAAAGGACGCATACCTTCTGGTGTGGGGTCGCTAAGAACACGGCGTAAATGGTTCATCAATACTGGCACCGCAAGTAAGAATAGCCAGCCACTCCAACCTTGTAAGTAAATCAGGTTGAAAAACACTAAACATAAAATGGCAACGATAATAATAATTGCGTGGTAAATGCGTGCACCCTGCGGCCCTAAACGCACAGCTAATGTATTTTTACCTGCTTTGATATCATTTTCGATATCACGCATATTATTAATGTTTAATACGGCAACTGATAGCAACCCGCAAGCTGTGGCGGGTAACAGGGTGATGATATTGAAACTATTTGCCTGTAAGTAGTAAGTCCCAATCACGCTTAGCCAGCCAAAGAAGATGAGTACCGATATATCCCCCAGCCCTAAATAGCCATAGGGTTTTTTACCAACAGTGTAGGTAATGGCCGCAACGATGGCAATTAACCCTAGGGCTACGAAACCGATAGCATCTTCGGGTTTTTCACACGCGACAATAATTAACAGTAACCCAGAAATACAGGCCGCCGTAATATTGATTTTTAACGCTTTTTTCATGTCAGCTTGCGTGATAACGCCTTTTTGCATACCACGTAGTGGGCCAATACGCTCTTCGGTATCGGAACCTTTTACAGCATCACCATAATCATTGGCAAGGTTAGATAAAATCTGTAATAGTCCAGCGGTAATAAGGGCTAAAAGCGCCACAGGCCATTTAAAGTTGCCTGTTAAATAGGTTAGAGCGGAGCCTGTGACAATCGCAATCACCCCGAGAGGGAGGGTTTTGGGGCGTAGGCTTTCAATCCAAGCTTGTTTACGGCTTATTGTATTTGGTGAGTTCATTTAATTACTTCACAGGTTCATACTTGTCATATTTCAAATTGTAGTGATCTTGGCTGTACTTTATTGCTCTAGTCACATACTCGTATAGGTTACTTGCTATATTCCAGCTACTTTAGTCACATCGGGCTGATGTTATTTTGGTTTTCTACAATCTGAATTATTTAAAGTCGTGTTCTTAAAAATTTAACTAGCCTATCGCAATGATAAATATTGTTGAATTTCAAAGCAGTAGGATTAATATTTCATAGAAAAAAGTGCAGCGATAAAAGCTGCACTTTAGTCGATGTATATTAAGGATACATGAAAACCTGATAATTAATAAGATTATAAAATAAATCTACTCAGGTCTTCGTCAGCAACCAGTTCGTCTAAGTGTTGTTTGACGTACTCAGCATCGATTTGGATAGTTTGGCCATTACGGTCGCTTGCATCGAAAGAAATATCTTCCATTAAACGTTCAAGTACCGTGTGCAGACGACGAGCACCAATGTTTTCAGTTGATTCATTCACTTGCCATGCTGATTCTGCAATTTTACGGATACCGTCTGCTGTAAATTCAATATTGACGCCTTCAGTTGCCATTAGCGCTTTATATTGCTCAGTTAAGGAGGCATTTGGTTCTGTCAAAATGCGGACAAAATCTTCAGTGGTCAGTGCTTGCAGTTCAACGCGAATAGGTAGACGACCTTGCAGTTCAGGGATTAGATCTGATGGGCTAGATACTTGGAATGCACCTGATGCAATAAAGAGAATGTGGTCGGTTTTTACCATACCGTGCTTAGTCGAAATGGTACAGCCTTCGATTAATGGTAATAAGTCACGCTGAACCCCTTCACGGGATACGTCTGGACCTGAGCTTTGACCGCCACGTTTACAGATTTTGTCGAATTCATCGATAAACACGATACCGTTTTGCTCTACGGCTTCAATAGCTTGTTCTTTTAGCTCTTCTGGGTTAACTAATTTAGCGGCTTCTTCTTCCACTAATAGTTTAAACGCCTCTTTGATTTTCATCTTACGAGGCTTTTGTTTTTGACCCGCTAAATTTTGGAACATGGATTGTAACTGGTTAGTCATTTCTTCCATGCCCGGAGGCGCCATGATCTCAACCCCCATTGGGGTGGCCGCAACTTCAATCTCAATTTCTTTATCGTCTAACTGGCCTTCACGTAATTTTTTACGGAATGTTTGACGCGCAGGTGATTGTTCATCAGTGGGTTCAGATTGACCCCAATTGTTTTTTGCCGGTGGGATCAACACATCTAAAATACGCTCTTCGGCCATTTCTTCTGCACGATAGCGGTTTTTTTCGATAGATTGTAAACGCACCATTTTGACGGCAGAATCAGTCAAATCACGAATAATAGAGTCAACTTCTTTACCCACATAACCGACTTCTGTAAATTTTGTCGCTTCAACTTTGATAAACGGTGCATTCGCTAATTTTGCTAAGCGGCGAGCAATTTCAGTTTTACCTACCCCTGTTGGGCCAATCATCAGAATATTTTTTGGGGTAACTTCATGGCGTAACACTTCATTTAACTGCATACGGCGCCAGCGGTTACGCAGAGCAATTGCTACAGAGCGTTTGGCTTTGTTTTGGCCAATAATATGATTGTCGAGTTCGCTGACAATTTCGCGTGGAGTCATTTCGGACATGCTAGCAATCCTTATGATTTTGAAGAAATTTCTTCAAAGTTGACATTGTGGTTGGTGTAAATACAGATGTCGCCAGCAATGGCGAGTGCTTTTTCGGCAATTTCTTTTGCGCTCAAGTCTGTATTTTCTAACAGTGCACGTGCTGCTGATTGCGCGTATGGACCACCGGAACCTATGGCAATTAAGTCATTTTCAGGTTGTACCACGTCACCATTACCCGTAATGATAAGCGAGGTGTGTTCATCTGCGACAGCGAGCAACGCTTCTAGCTTGCGTAGCATACGGTCTGTACGCCAATCTTTTGCAAGCTCAACGGCCGCTTTAGTTAAATGGCCTTGGTGCAGTTCGAGTTTACGCTCAAACAGTTCAAAAAGTGTGAATGCATCTGCGGTGCCACCGGCAAATCCGGCAATGACTTTGTCATTGTATAAGCGGCGAACTTTGCGGACATTGCCTTTCATGACGGTATTACCCATCGTCGCCTGTCCATCACCACCAATTACGACCTGGCCATTACGGCGAACACTTACGATTGTTGTCATGAGTTAGCCCCTGGTTTTATTACAAAAAGAATGCAGCTGGTTTTAATTTCCAAAAGATAAAATTCAAGTGGTAGCTGTTTAATTAGCTAGCACTTGAATTGTGTTGAAGATAAAAACAACCGCTCATGAGTACATTAAAACAGTACATGGGGTGGGAGGTTAGGATTTTCAACCCCCTGAAGCACGAAGAATGCAACCTGATACACCGACACCTGCTGCTCGGTCACGCATTTTCTCTGCGGTTGACTTGGAATAAGGGCCTAATACGATACGGTGCCAGCCACCGCCACTAGAGATACGGCTTTCAATACCTGAAAAGGCGAGTGTTGCTTGTACCGACTCTGCTTGTTCTGCTGTACGGAATGACCCGCATTGAACTAACATATTTTGCAGATTATTCGCTGGTTTTTTATCCGGTACATTTTGTGACGATGAGGGCGGTGCCGCTGGTCGAGATTCTACTTTCGGTTCGTTATTCACAACAGGCTTACGTTGAACTGGCTCTATAGGTTGAGCCGGTTCATTGATAATGACCTGAGACCGCGGCACTGGTTTACCGTTAGCAGGGATTTCTTGTAAGTTAGTTACCGGTTGGCGCCGGTCAGAATCGATTTGCTCTAATAATTGACGTTGTTCAGGTGTTAAATCTGATGGACGCAGAATATTAGTACCGGTATTAGGCTGCTGAGAGCTTGGTATATCAACACCGCGGCGCTCGAGTTCTTTAATATAGCGCCAGCGCTCTTCAGGTTTGGGCGGAAGTGTGCTGCCCGTAGGTGCAGTTGGTACGACAGATTGTGGTGGTAGGGTATCCTTTTTATTTTGGGTGATATAAAACAGGCCACCAACGAATAGCACGACAATCACCACAGCAACGACCAAAGTAGTCATTGGCAGTCCCTGTGCTTTTTTCGATTTACCTTTGCCTTTTTTACGAGCGGATGAGCGCCCTCGAGCTACATAATCTTTTTGTGCCACGCTATTAATTCACTAATTATTAATTGTTGTCGTCATTTGGCTTAACATGTTACTTAACCTGAGTGGCTTTGACTAGGGGCTGTTCATCTTTGCTGATGATTTTTACAGCGCGTTTTGGTGTTAAAACCAGCTACATGGTTAGGTTTAGTACAACCATGCTCGGTAAGCTACATAATTCAGAAAAATAGACCTTCGGGTTCGATTAAATGTAATTTTTCTCTGTGTTAAGCACTTCTTGCCTAGGTGACTGTGACTAGACGGTGAATCGCTCGCCTTGAGCAAAATACATTTAATACGAATAAAAATGTACCATTAAAGTTCAATAACCCCTAGCTTTTAGGCGCTTTTGTACTCTCTCTAATGATTAAATCAGAATCTAGGAGACGAGACCCTGGGGTGACATTGTTACCGTGGATCTGTTCTAGTAACAGTTGCATAGCATGATGGCCGATTTCAGTACGCGGTTGGTCGATAGTCGTTAATGCGGGTAAAGTGTATTTTGCTTGTTCTAAGTTATCAAAACCAACGAAAGAAAGGTCATCTGGGAGTTGTAACCCCATTTTCTTCGCTTGCCACATAGCCCCTATGGCCATGATATCACTGTGACAAAAAACGGCAGTTGGGGGTTCAGGAAGTGAAAGTAACGTTTTCATGGCTTCTGCGCCACCTTCGTGCGTAAAATCGCCGCGAATAATATAGTTTTCGCGTAACTTTTCGCCAGTACGCAACATCGCCTTTTTATAACCTTCTAACCGATACTCACTCAACGGCATATGAGAGGGACCTGCGATACAAGCAATCAGCCGGTGGCCTTGCTTTTGTAGGTAATGGGTCGCGTTAAATGCTGCCGTAAGGTTATCAATATGAACGGTAGGGAGCTTTAATTCAGGGGCAAACTCATTCGCCATAACAATTGGCGGTAGGTTTTTTTGTTCTTCAGTGGAGACATCAAAGGGGATATTAGAGCCGAGTAATACCATACCATCGATTTGTTTGGTAATAATCAGGTTAATAAAGGCATTTTCTTGTTTTTGTTGATGTTTGCAATCACCAATTAGCACAAAATAGCCTTCTTGTGCTGCAATTTCTTCGATACCACAAACCACGTCGCTAAAGAAAGGGTCACGGATATTCGGAACGAGTACAAGAATAGTTTTTGATTCATTGCGCTTATAACTTCTAGCAAGGTTGTGGGGGTAATAGCCAACATCCATCACGGCTTGCTCGACCTTTTGCCTTGTCTGCAAAGAAACCTTTTCTGGGTTCATCAAGGTTCTAGAGACTGTCGCTGTCGAAACGCCCGCAGCACTGGCAACGTCTTTCATTGTTGCCGTATTATTGTGTTTTTTACTTTCCACAACGCCTTCCTTAGATTGATTTAATCGTTTGCTTTTTTTTGAATGGCGAAAGCACGTCATTATTTATGATTAGAAGTTATTCTAATTGGTTTCACAATAATATCTGTTACCTAGTTTGCATAAAAAGTGTGACTTACGTCATTTTTTAGAGCTGCTTCGCAAATTTAAAAAAAATTTGAGAGGAAATTCCTAAAAATCGGCTGTTGAAACACAGAGATATCTAGAGATACTTTGTTCATGAGTATTCAAATTATTAATTTAAGGAATGAGGTTAGCAATCAGTCGGGTCGACGTCCACATTCCATTTTACTTTACGGCTTTCTGGCTGCTGAAGGATTTCAGGCAGTAGTTTTGCCATAAATTGCTGCAAATATAACCGTGAAGGGTGTTGGAGCAATAATTGCCAGCGGAATCGTCCACCTCGTTTGGCTTGAATCGACGGCGATGGCCCTAAAATCCACAGTTTAGCGTCACTTTGCGGGTGCTCTGCGATATATTGCCGTACATTTTGCAAAAAAAGGCGTGAATCTTGGTTATTGTGATCTTCGGAGCGGATCAAAATATGGTTAGTGTAAGGTGGTAACATGGCGATACGGCGCTCTTCCATTGCCTCTTTTGTGAAAGCGTCATAGCCGTTTTCAAGTAAATTGAGTAGCAGAGGGTGCTCTGGGTGGTGAGTCTGTAAAAAAACGTCCCCTTGCTTACCAGCTCGACCCGCACGGCCTGAAACTTGTACATATAATTGGGCAAAACGCTCAGCCGCACGAAAGTCACTCGAAAACAGTGCGCCGTCAACGTCTAATAGCGCGACTAAGGTAACATCTGGAAAATGGTGGCCCTTAGCTAACATTTGCGTGCCGATAAGGACCCTTGCCCCACCTTCGTGAACTTGGTTTAAATGTTGCTCAAGTTCGCCTTTACGACTAGTAGTATCACGGTCAATACGGGTCACTGGCGTGTCAGGGAAAAGCTCCGATATCCCCTCTTCAAGTTGCTCTGTTCCCATACCTACGGGCACCAAGTGGGTTGACCCACATTGTGGGCATTGGCGAGGGATCGGGCGTTGGCTGTCGCAGTGATGACAACGTAATTGGTGAAAATTCTGATGTAAGGTGTAGTAATGATCACAGCGTTGGCACTCGGCAATCCAGCCACATTCATGGCAAATCAGTGCCGGGGAATAGCCCCGACGATTTAAAAATAAAATCACCTGATTATTTTTCGCTAAATGTTCTTTAATATGTTGGATTAGTAAGTGTGATAGGCCATATTTTAAGGGTTGGCCTTTTAAGTCAATTAGATGTTGTACTGCAGGGTGAGCATTCCCAGCCCGAATAGTGAGGTTTAATTGACGATACTTATTTTGTTGAACATTAAAAAGGGTTTCCAGTGACGGTGTTGCGGTCCCCATCACAATCGGAATATTATTTTTTTTGGCGCGAAAGACCGCGAGGTCTCGAGCATGGTAACGCCAGCCATCCTGTTGCTTATAAGAGCTATCATGCTCTTCATCGATAATGATGATGCCTAAGTGGGCAAATGGGGTAAATAGGGCAGAACGAGTGCCAATAATAATTGCATTTTGCCCTTGTTTAGCTCGTAGCCAAACGGCTAAACGTTCACTGTCATTTAACCCCGAATGTAGAACATCTACAGGGGCATTGAAACGCTCACGAAAACGGCTAATGGTTTGTGGGGTTAAGCCAATTTCGGGAACGAGAACTAAAGCCTGTTTACCTTGGGAAAGCACATTTTCTAATACGCTTAAATAGACCTCTGTTTTACCGGAACCTGTGATCCCAGCAAGCAGCCATGGTGAGAACTCGTCATCTTGTGCACGGATCGCTCCGACCGCGGTGGCCTGTTCGCTGTTAAGGCGTAGCCTTTCGCCACATATTGTAAAGTTAGGTTGCCATTTTTCCGCAGTAGGCTGAACAGGGTGTAGTTCTATATAGCTTTTCTTTTTTAAGGCTTGTAAGGCACTTTCGCTGATTTCAAGTTCATTGACCTGATGGCGATACACAGACCGGCGACGTAAAAGGGCGAGTGCTTGCTGCTGCTTAGGTGAACGTTTTAGCTCATTAAGGTCAACCGCAAGGCCTAACTCAGTAACTTGCCATTGCCAAATAGGGGTGAATTCTGCGGCTTTACCTTGGCGCAGTAATGTCGGTAGAGCGTGGAAAAGAACCTCACCAATTGGGTAATGGTAATATTGGGCAGACCATAATAATAATTGCCAAACATCGTCAGGAAATAGAGTTTGCTGGTCAAGAACCAGTTCGATAGCTTTGAGCTTGTCTTCAGCAAATTCACTTTTATCGCTATGTTTAACCACAACCCCCAGTGCTTGGCGCTTGCCAAACGGCACCATGACACGGCTCCCAATGACGGGAAGCGCCATGTTATCAGGGAGGCGATAATCAAATGTGCGATTTAAAGGAACAGGTAATGCCACCTGAACGACGATCATAGCTGGATTTCCGTCTGTTTTTTATGCGATGATAATAATAAGAGCGGACTAGAGTAACACAAAATTTACTCGGTTTTCATTGCGTGATAAACAGAATTTCTGTATGATCCGCCGCCTTTGGTAGTTATTTTTGCCAATAATATTAAATTCAATCAACACGACGTGTGGTGTCCGGCGTTAGGGCTGGAATGGCGACACGGCCTTAATAGAGGTTCTCCCATGAAAAAAGGTATTCATCCTAAATACGAAGAAGTTACTGCAACTTGTTCTTGCGGTAATGTTATGAAAATTAATTCAACTGCTGGTCACTCGCTGAACCTGGACGTTTGTGGTAATTGCCACCCGTTCTATACTGGTAAACAGCGTGATGTTGCGACTGGTGGTCGTGTTGATCGCTTTAACCAACGTTTCAGCATCCCAGGTTCTAAAAAATAATCGAACTTGTGAAATGCAAAAAAAAGGGAAAATATATTTTCCCTTTTTTTATGGGTAGAATAAACCGTTAGAAGCGGTAAACCACACCAAGCATAATGTCATTGCTTCTGACTTTCACTTTTGATTTATCTTTGGCACCGTCAGTGTAAGAGCTCACCTCAGATTTACCTGCATCTAAGAAGCGGTAGCTTAAATCTAATGATAGATTGTCATTGATTGCATACTGTGATCCCAATCCTAAACTCCAAGCAAAATTACTATTAGTTTTTGATTTAGACGATGAACTATATTCGCTACCACCGGAATTCGTTTCAGAGTAGGAATACTGTGCTTTATGCTTAATGCTCGCTAACCCTAAGCCCACAGATACATAAGGTGTGAAATTAGTTTCATTTTTGAAGTCATAGTAGGCATTGACCATGAAAGTATTTAGCGTGATATCATTTTTTGCATCATCACTATCTGAATAGAAAGAACCATTGCCATTGTCCCAAGAGCTACTCGCTAGATTATATTTGGAAGATGCTTTCCCTCTAAGGGTTATATCGAGCTCAGTACGAAGAGGTAAAGAGGTCATATCATATAAGTCATAACCAACAGCAAGGCCGCCACCGAACACGCCTTTGGTTTTACTTCCACCACTGGCACGATCATACTCACCAAGGTCATCAATACTTTCCCATTTTTGGTCGGAAAGTTTTAAGATTGATGTTCCCATTTTACCAGAAACATAAAAACCACTATTCGATGCCATCGCTACGCTAGAAACGACGCTTAAAAGAGATACTGCAATTATCTTTTTCATTAAAAATACCGTTTAGTTAGTTTATTGGAAATAAGGTTTTATTATAAGTCAAATTAAGCGTTTGATTTAAGATAAGTTAAAATTGGGTGAAAAACGATATGATTATCGTTATTCTTTGTTAATAGTTGATAATTAACGGTTTCATGGTGGGTTTATGGTGGTTATTAGTATTTTATTTTGTTTAAACGCGGCCAATATTTAAGAACGCACTCTTTATGGGGTGCGTTTTATGCGTATTTAGCGTTTTTTACACGGGGCTGGAGCATATTGTGTCTCTGCGGGGAAAGGGGTTGCTTCGCAGTCGGCTAATTCTTCCCGAACTTCAAAAATCGCAAAACCAATTACGCCAATATTCCGTTCGTCACCTTGAACATTTTGATTTACATAAGAATCTTCTGGTGCTGAGAAGCGAAAAGCGGCGACTTGGTCCTGATTCTTGCGGAAGCCTTCAATGGTGACCTCATGTTTGGGACGGATCAAATATCCATTATTTTGGTATGAACCTGCACGGCCATTTAGTACGTCAATACCATCAACGGTTGTGACCACTTCGTAGGTTCTATTTCTATCGGTATTGGCGATAGTCAATTGATAACGCTGTCCCTCTTGGGCGGGCAAAATATATTGTCCTTGGTTATTACGGTAAATTGGCATTTTACGGTCATTTCCATCAGTGATTTTGATCTCTATGGGGGACAACGGAATATAATTGATGGTTTGAACATGGCTTGGGACACGTTCACCACGGTAAAAGATAATGGCGGTGTCAAAAGGTGTGTTGGTTAAACGTGAGGCTTTGACCGTTTGTACAGCAGAATTAACATCTTCCCCCCATTTTGTCCCTAATTTTTTCGCTGATAAATCGCTATTAGCAGTTTCTTTATATTCTTTGGTATAACTAGTTGAGTGGTTTGTGCATCCTGCGGTGATGAGTAGTGCTCCACCGAGTAAGCCGATTAAGACCTGATTATATTTATTCATTACACTATCCTTAATAATTCTAATTATTGGGTGTGGTTATAGATTGGTGTGATGAAGTGTAGAGAAGTTGGGGAAATAAGCCTGCGGGCAATTCTGAAAGTGAACTAATTCAGAGAAATCTTGGTGTTAGGTGTGAGACCAAAGAAAAATTTTAGCGTGGCTTGGGATGAGCGATTAAGTGTAATCACCTTTAGATAAGATAAGAAGAGCGCTACGCCACTGGCAGGGAATACCTGTTTGCGACGTAGTGAAAAACGTATTGCATTACTGAGGCAAAAATTGAGTTAGTACTCCCACGTTTCTGGGTCGATACCTAATTCACGCATGATTTCTTTTGCCGCTTCAGGGATTTCGTCATTACGTTCTTTGCGTAAATCTTCGTCATTCGGCAGCGGTTGCCCCGTGAATGCGTGCAAAAATGCTTCGCACAGTAATTCACTATTTGTAGCGTGACGTAAGTTATTAATCTGGCGGCGTGTACGCTCATCAGTTAAAATTTTTAGTACCTTCAACGGGATAGATACTGTAATTTTTTTTACTTGCTCACTCTTTTTGCCATGTTCAGCATACGGACTGACATATTCACCATTCCATTCAGCCATGAGTTACCTTGGATATTTTCAGTAATAATTAAAAATAATATGCATATTCTTTTTAAGAGAAACTTATTCTAAGCTTCAAATAGGGCGTGTCTGCATATAAGTAAGAAGAAACTTGTCCTAGTTTACCACAATTTTTCCTGTGAAATTAACCAGCTAAGTCTATTTGTGCTATTGATTATCAATGAGCACATAATCATTAAGGCTGATTATTCCATTACTTGATATAAACGTAAAGAGGTTTAGACGTCTAGATATGTTGACGTCTAAACATCTCATGGGTATGATTTGAGCAATCACAAATCAGGAGAAGCGTTTATGGCCTACAAACCGTCAACTATCGCAATTCATAATGGATTAAATGAAGATCAACAATTTGGTTGCGTTGTGCCTCCCATTTATTTGTCCAGTACCTATAATTTTACTGACTTTAACCAGCCGCGAGTTCATGATTATTCACGTCGAGGAAACCCAGGGCGGGATATAGTACAAAAAACATTAGCGCAGCTCGAAGGGGGAAGTGGGGCTGTAATGACGAATAGCGGTATGTCTGCGCTTCATCTGTTATGTACGGTATTTTTACAACCGGGTGATTTACTTGTAGCTCCCCACGATTGTTATGGGGGAAGTTACCGGTTATTTAATAGCCAAAGCCAGCGTGGGGCTTATCAAGTACAGTTTGTCGACCAAAGTGACGAAAGTGCATTGCAAAAGGCATTAGATAAAAAGCCTAAATTGGTGTTAATCGAAACACCGAGCAACCCACTATTAAGAATTTTTGATATACAGCATATTGCTCATTTGGCTCATGAGGCAGGGGCATTAGTCGTTGTTGACAATACATTTCTAAGCCCGATTTTACAGCAACCGCTTTCATTAGGGGCGGATTTCGTTGTCCACTCATGCACTAAATATCTTAATGGCCACTCAGATATTGTGGCTGGAGTTGTTATTGCCAAAGATGAAAAATGGGCAATAGAATTAGCGTGGTGGGCAAATAATATTGGTGTTACTGGAGGGGCTTTTGATAGCTATTTACTATTGCGAGGGATTCGAACCTTATCGCCACGTATCTTACAACAGCAGAGAAATACACAAGAAATCGTAAAGTATCTTAAATCACAGACTTTAGTGAAAAAATTGTATTATCCTGAATTGGAAGATCATCCAGGGCATCAAATTGCACTTAAGCAGCAAAAAGGTTTTGGGGCAATGTTAAGTTTTGAATTTGCTGGTGATGAATTACAACTACGTCGTTTTCTGAGCGCCTTGTCTTTATTTACATTGGCAGAATCATTAGGTGGTGTAGAAACCCTGATTTCTCATACGGCAACAATGACCCACGCGGGGATGTCCGCTGAAGCTCGAGCACAAGCCGGTATTACGGATAGCTTGCTGAGAATTTCGGTCGGGATTGAAGACCCTCAGGATTTAATTACAGATTTAGAGCAAGCATTTCAGGTTGCGGCACAACGTTAGCGGAGTTTTTTGATGAGTGTACTAACAGCGGTTGAGGTGGCACCTTGCCACCGCCAGTTACATAAGTTTGGAGGTAGTAGTTTAGCGGACGCGAAGTGTTATCAACGAGTTGCGGCTATTATGGCTAACTATAGCCAACCCGGTGATTTAATGGTGGTTTCCGCTGCGGGTAGTACAACCAATCAACTAATCAATTGGTTGAAATTAAGTCAGATTGACCGTATTTCGGCTCATCAAGCTCAGCAAATATTACGCCGCTATCAACTGGATTTAATTGAATCTCTTTTGCCAGAACCAAAAGCAAAAGAATTAAGCCAATTATTCATTCAGGATTTAGAACGACTCAGTGTTTTACTGGATAAGCCGAATAGTGATGTCACTTACGCAGAAGTCGTCGGTCATGGTGAAATTTGGTCTGCGCGCCTTATGTCTGAAGTGTTATCTCAAGCTGATATGGCAAGTTCTTGGTTAGACGCGCGTTTATTTTTACGTGCTGAACGCGCTGCACAGCCTCAGGTAGATGAAATACAATCACGGTATTTATTACAACAACAATTAACTCAATTACCTAATCGACGTATTGTTGTTACTGGCTTTATCTCCCGTAACCAGCAAGGCGAAACCGTATTACTCGGGCGCAATGGTAGCGACTATTCAGCCACACAGGTTGGTGCGCTCGCCGATGTTGATAAAGTCACCATTTGGAGTGATGTTGCAGGGGTGTACAGTGCAGACCCTCGTAAGGTTAAAGATGCGTGTTTATTGCCTTTATTACGTCTTGATGAAGCTAGCGAATTGGCGCGTTTAGCGGCGCCAGTTTTACATACTCGTACCTTGCAGCCCGTTTCTGTCAGTAACATTGATTTGCAATTAAGGTGTAGTTACCAACCAGAGCAAGGCTCAACCAAGATAGAGCGTGTATTAGCATCAGGAGCTGGGGCTAAAATTGTCACAAGTCACGATGATGTTTGCTTAATTGAACTACGTATTGCTGCAGGGCGGGATTTCAAACAAATCTGTAAGGATGTGGACTTACTATTAAAACGGGTCCAATTACGTCCATTAGCTCTTGGTATTCACCATGACCGTGCATTACTTCAATTATGTTATACCTCAGAACTTGTTGAAAGTGCGTTGAATGTCTTAGAGGAAGCCGGGTTACCGGGGTCATTATCACTGCGTGAAGGTTTTTCTTTGGTTGCTTTAGTGGGGGCGGGTGTTGGCAAAAAACCCCTGCATAGCCACCGTTTTTATGAGGAGTTGAAGGGGCAGCCTGTTGAATTTATTTGGCATTCTGAAGATGCGATTAGCTTGGTTGCCGTATTGCGTACAAACCAAACTGAACATTTAATCCAAGGTATGCACCAAAGCTTGTTCCGTGCGGAAAAACGTATAGGGTTAGTACTCTTTGGTAAAGGGAATATTGGCGCGCGTTGGTTGGAACTTTTTGCAGCGGAGCAACCTAATATTTCTGCTCGTAGTGACTTTGACTTCGTGTTGGCTGGTGTGGTGGATAGCCGCCGTAGTTTATTAAATTATCAGGGGATCGACCCTAGTCGCGCTTTGGCATTTTTTGATGACGAGGCGGTGGAACATGAAGATGACAACTTGTTTTTATGGATGCGTTCTCACCCTTATGATGATTTAGTTGTCTTAGATGTTACCGCCAGTGAAACTTTGGCTGATAGCTATGTTGATTTTGCCAGCTATGGTTTTCATGTTATTAGTGCTAACAAAATTGCAGGGGCCGCACAAACAGCTCAGTATCGCCAAATTCGAGATGCATTTTCAAAAACAGGTCGTCACTGGCTTTATAATGCGACAGTTGGAGCTGGGTTGCCGATTAACTATACGGTGCGAGATTTAAAAGAAAGTGGTGATGCCATCCTGACGATTAGCGGTATTTTTTCAGGGACATTATCATGGCTATTTTTGCAATTCGATGGCTCGGTTCCGTTCAGTGAGTTAGTTGAGCAAGCGTGGCAACAAGGTTTAACAGAACCTGATCCACGTATTGACCTTTCTGGGCAAGATGTGATGCGCAAGTTAATTATTTTAGCCCGTGAAGCTGGTTACGATATAGAACCTAATGACGTACGTGTTGAGTCATTAGTCCCTAAACAAGCTCAAACCGGCTCATTAGATGAGTTTTTTGAAAATAGTGCTGTGATCAATGAACAGATGCAACAGCGCTTAGAAGCGGCACAGGAAATGGGGTTAGTACTTCGTTATGTTGCGCGGTTTGATGCAGTAAAAGGTAAAGCTAAAGTGGGTGTTGAGGCAGTACAACCGAATCACCCATTGGCTTCATTATTACCGGGTGACAATGTATTTGCGATAGAAAGTCGCTGGTATCGAGATAACCCATTAGTAATAAGAGGTCCTGGGGCAGGGCGAGATGTGACTGCTGGGGCTATTCAATCTGATTTAAACCGCCTTTCTCAATTGTTGTAATCATTGTTTAAATGTATTGGTGCTTTAAATGTAAATTTGGCACCAATACATCATGAAAATTTTTAATCTACAGCCTTCTTTTCTGTCTTTTTATTCTGATGATTTAATTCTTAAGCATTATTCATGTCTTAAAAGTGCTGAATCGACGATATATTGCGCTGAAACAATACTTAAATAAGAAAAATTAATAAAAATGAATCTGTAATTAAATTTCAGAAAAATCCCCCAAAGTCATTTTTTTCTGATATGAATATACATTGAAGGGTAAATTTAGCGGTCTGCATCACAAAATGATAATTCTAACGCAGCCGACTGAAATTTTGTTACAGGAAACAGGTAGCAGTCTGTTAACCGTGAGTCATGCGGGATGCATTCTGCCAGAAGCACAAGGTCAGGAGTCTCATGAATCAGCAATATTCCGCAATGCGCAGTAATGTCAGTATGCTAGGTAAGTTACTCGGCGATACCATCAAGGAAGCTTTAGGCGAAGACATACTCGATAAAGTAGAGTCCATTCGTAAGCTTTCTAAATCTTCCCGTGCAGGTAATGAAGTTCAGCGCCAAAAACTGCTGATGACATTACAAAACCTCTCTAATGATGAGTTGCTACCCGTCGCAAGGGCATTTAACCAATTCTTAAACCTAACAAACGTCGCTGAGCAATACCACAGTATTTCACCTCATGGTGAAGCGGCAAGTAACCCTGTCGCATTGAAAAATCTGTTTGGCCGCTTAAAAGAAAAAAGCTTTACTGATACAGACATTCAAAAAGCAGTTGAACAGCTTTCTATCGAATTAGTTTTAACCGCTCACCCCACTGAGATCGCACGTCGGACGTTGATCCACAAACTGGTTGAAGTAAACACCTGTTTATCTCAGCTTGATCATGATGATATTGCGGACTATGAGCGCAATAATATTATGCGGCGCCTACGCCAATTAGTCGCTCAATCATGGCATACCGATGAAATTCGTAAAATTCGTCCAACGCCAATTGATGAAGCGAAGTGGGGTTTCGCAGTGGTCGAAAATTCACTGTGGGAAGGGGTTCCTGCATTTTTACGTGAATTTAACGAACAACTTGAAGACTCGATTGGCGCTGTTTTACCTGTCGAAGCCAATCCAATCCGTTTCACGTCATGGATGGGCGGTGACCGTGACGGTAACCCAAATGTGACGGCGGATGTTACTCGTCAAGTTTTACTGCTAAGTCGCTGGAAAGCAGCAGATTTATTCCTAAAAGACATTCAGGTTTTAGTTTCTGAACTGTCCATGACGGAGGCAACCCCAGAGTTACGTGCATTAGCTGGAGGCGATGATGTGGATGAACCGTATCGCCAAATTGCTAAAAATTTGCGTAGCCAATTATTCTCAACATTAGAATATTTAGAGCGCCGTGTAAAAGGTGAGCAAGCCTTGCCTCCCGCCGATTTATTGACAGATAATGCCCAGTTATGGGACCCGTTATATGCCTGTTATCAATCGTTAATTGCCTGCAATATGAAAATTATTGCCAATGGGCAACTGCTGGATACCTTACGTCGTATTCGTAGTTTTGGCTTACAGTTGGTACGTATTGATGTCCGCCAAGAAAGTACTCGCCATACAGAGGCTATTGCAGAACTCACACAATATTTAGGGCTGGGGGATTACTCACAGTGGTCGGAAGAGGAAAAACAGCAATTTTTACTGTCCGAGCTGCAATCACGCCGCCCATTAATTCCACAAGATTGGCAGCCTAGCCCAGAAACACAAGAGGTATTTGAAACCTGCCGTGTTATTGCGAATGCGAAGAATGATTCGATTGCGGCTTATGTAATTTCAATGGCTAAAGTACCTTCAGATGTCTTAGCGGTTAAATTATTGCTTAATGAAACTGGCGCTTCAGTTCGTTTACCTGTCGCACCATTATTTGAGACCTTAGAAGACTTAAATAATGCTGAAAGCGTAATGCAAAAACTGCTCAGTATTGAATGGTACCGCGAGCTGATCGATGACCGCCAAATGGTGATGATTGGGTATTCAGATTCAGCTAAAGATGCAGGGGTAATGGCAGCATCGTGGGCACAATACAGGGCACAAGATGCGTTAATTAAACTGTGTGAAAAAGAAGGTGTGACACTGACCCTGTTCCACGGACGTGGTGGCACTATCGGTCGTGGGGGGGCTCCGGCTCATTCTGCATTGCTGTCTCAGCCTCCGGGGAGTTTAAAAGGTGGCTTGCGTGTTACAGAACAAGGGGAAATGATCCGCTTTAAATTCGGGTTACCACAAGTCACTATCAGTAGTTTAGCAATGTATACAAGCGCAATCCTAGAAGCTAATCTCTTACCGCCACCAGAACCGAAAAACGAGTGGAAATCGGTGATGGATTCATTATCGGATGTTTCTTGTGCAATGTACCGTGACTATGTACGTGAACAGCCTGATTTTGTTCCGTACTTTCGTGCTGCTACGCCTGAATTAGAACTAGGCAAGTTGCCACTAGGGTCAAGGCCAGCGAAACGTCGACCTACTGGTGGTGTTGAAACATTACGTGCTATTCCTTGGATTTTTGCATGGACACAAAACCGCTTGATGCTTCCTGCTTGGTTGGGTGCGGGCGCAGCACTGAAACATGTTATTGAACAAGAAGGCAAACAAAACATTCTTGATGAAATGTGGCAGCAATGGCCATTCTTTAATACACGTATAGCTATGTTAGAGATGGTTTATGCGAAAGCAGACCTATGGCTGGCGGAGTACTATGATCATCGTTTAGTGGAAGAACGTTTATGGCCGTTGGGGCAAAAACTACGTGATCAGCTGTCGGAGGATATAAAAAGTGTGCTAGCGGTTTCGAAAGACGAAGCGTTAATGGCGGACTTACCGTGGATTGCTGAATCTATTGCACTACGTAATGTTTACACTGACCCGTTAAACGTTTTACAAGCCGAATTATTACACCGGTCTCGCCAACAAGAACACCCAGACCCACGCGTAGAACAAGCGCTGATGGTCACTATTGCAGGGGTTGCAGCTGGGATGCGTAATACGGGCTAGGGGTATTACAGCCGTATTTAAGAAAAAAGCTGCCAATTCATTCGGCAGCTTTTTTTTATCTTTATTTCATCTTACTTAGGGGAGTCACTATCTTGCTTATCATCATGCACTAGATGATAGGTAGAACGCGCTCTAGGGTGAATAAAGAAGTGGTTAACTGGTGCATTATGCGTTTTGATATGTACCATCGCCACATTGGTTTTCTTACCTTGCTTGCTATGGAATGCATAAATTACAAATGGCAGTAAGAAGATAATTATAAAGCTGACGGCAAGTAGCGTGACGTAAGTATTATCACTTGCTCCGCCGGGTAATGAGCTTGGTGGGAAGAATGAAACAATAAACGCTAAGATAGAAATAATAAACCCAGCGGAGGCAACAAGTAATTTAACACCTTTGCCACCAGGGATATTAAACGCTCGTTTCTTCTCAGGTTGCTTGCAGACTAAATGCATATAACCAAGGAATAACATAAAGTAGCTACAGAGATAAATAACGACCGTCAGTGCCAATGCAATAAGGAATGACATATTCCCGCCGCCGCCAGTATTGGTGAGGACGATAATCGCGACAGTTGTAATTAATAATTGAGAGACAACCAGTGTGACTGGGACGCCATTTTTATTCACTTTGGCGAAACTTTGCGGCAAAATTCCTTTCTGTGCCGCAACGTACATTCCTCGCGAAGGCCCTACAATCCATGAGGCTATTTCCGCTAAGACACCAAGCAATAATAAAGCTGCAATAATTCGCACTGCCCATTCAAGGGAAGAATTAAAGTGTGTAACAAGTACGTTGAATGTCTGAACTACACCAGCAGACAGGTTAATTTCACTATTTGGGATAGCAACAGCAACAGATAACCCGCCAATAGAGCTTAAACAAATGGCTGCTATCATCAGTAAAAACATGGCTGCTGGGTAGTCTCTACCTGGGTTTTTCATTTCGTTAACGTGGGTTGCGGAAGCCTCAACTCCCATATAACTCAAAATAAACGCAACAAAAACGACCAATGTCCCTATTTGGGTAAAATCAGGAATAAAGGTTTTTTCACTGATTTCAATGGCTAAAGGGGCACCGCTGGATAAATAACTAATGGCTAAAAACACTAAAATGAGTGCAGGAAGTAAAATACCTAAAAAGAAACCTACTTTAGCAATGGTCGCAGTATATTTGGTCCCGCCAAATTGAGTGAAAGCTAGCACCCATAAAATGACTAATGCCCCGATAGTTTTGGTTACAGGGTCCGTATTCAATTCTGGCCAATTTAGAATATAAGATAGGGCCCCTAGCACAAAGTACAGCATTGGGATAAAGCCAATAGCAATCTGTAGGTAACCAAATGAAATTGCAGCAAATCCCCAGCGCTCACCTAGTGTATTAGAAACCCATGCGAACACACCGCCTTCTTCCCAACCTTCCACTGTCGCCATTTCTGCGGCACATAATGCGACAGGAATGAACCATAACAATCCGCCTAACAATAGGAAAAAAACTAAACTAAAACCAGATGTTGCAAACGTTGGGTATTCATATACAGCCATTACCATTGAGGCTGTAATGGCAAAAAAACCCAGTAATGTGAGCTGTTTTGCGGCTGGAGCTGTCGTTGTTGTCGCCATACGAGTTCTCCTAAAGTCTATAAACAATCAGTCTTACAGGACTGATCCCAATAGAAGCCAAAGAACATGACATTCTTTGGCTAATAAATAATAGAGCTAATGACTAGCTAATTAACTGTGGTTAAAACCGCCGCCTTCATCTTCTGTTAGCGGTTTATTGACTGGATGTTTTTCGAAATAATCTAGCGTGCGTTTAAAATCTTCAATTAACAATGCGGCTAAGTCTAAACTTACTCCGTGACGAACTAAGATACGTTGAACAACGAGGTCTTCACGGTTTGCTGGCATTGAATATGCAGGGACTTGCCATCCACGACTACGTAGTTTATCTGCTATGTCATAGAGGGAATAATTGCTGGTGGTCTCGCCTTTTTTCAACTTCCAAGCCAGCGCTGGGATACCTTTTTGGCTATCACCATCGAAAATCATTTCAAATGGACCTAACTTTTCGATTTCGCGGGCTAGGAATTGCGCAGTTGCGTAGCAAGAATTATGAATTTTTGCATAGCCTTCACGACCGAGCCTCAGGAAGTTATAGTACTGAGCGATAATTTGACCACCTGGGCGAGAGAAGTTAAGCGCGAAGGTTGGCATATTGCCACCTAAATAGTTTACATTGAAAATTAATTCTTCAGGTAAGTCTTGCGCTTCACGCCAGACTACCCAGCCTGCGCCTAATGGAGCTAAACCAAATTTATGTCCGGAAGAGTTAATCGATTTTACGCGAGGTAAACGGAAGTCCCATTCTAAATCTGGCGCACAAAATGGTGCTAGGAACCCACCGCTTGCACCATCGACATGGATAGGAATATCTAAGCCCGTTTCTTTTTGTAACTTATCTAATGCATCATGAACTGCTTTAACAGGTTCATATTGGCAAGTAAATGTCACGCCTAACGTTGGTACTACACCAATCGTATTTTCATCTACACGTTTAAGCACTTCCTCAGGGTTCATAATCAGGCGATCGCCTTCAAGTGGGATCTCCCTGAGTTCAACATCAAAGTAGCGGGCAAATTTATGCCAACATACTTGAACAGGGCCACAGATCATGTTTGGTTTGTCTGTTGGCTTTCCTGCTGCTGCACGTTTTTTACGCCATTGCCACTTTAAGGCTAGCCCTCCAAGCATTGCTGCTTCAGAAGAACCGATGGTCGAGCAGCCAAGGGTATTTTCTGCATCTGGCGAATGCCAAAGATCCGCTAGCATATGTACACAACGGTTTTCAATTTCGGCAGTTTGTGGATATTCATCTTTATCGATCATATTTTTATCGATAGATAAGTCCATTAAGTCACGAATTTCATCATCTACCCAAGTTTGGCAGAATGTTGCTAAATTTTGACGTGAATTACCATCTAACATTAATTCATCTCGCACTGCACTAAATACATTGCGAGGTTCTTGTTCTTTTGATGGAAATTTAGTTTTTGGTAATGATTTTGATAACTCTAATGACGCATAAACGTCATCCATCCCATTATATTTTGGATTCAATGAACGATTACTCATATTTTAATTTCCTCAATAACCAAGTGGTAATTATGTGATATTTAATATTGAGAGCAATATTAAATATACGCGCTCTTCTTTAAATATCCAAAGATTTAAACTAAAAAAAATTAATTGAATAGCCATTATCTTAATTAGAATGAAATTAAGGTTATAACTATGGCAGATGGGGGGAAGTAATATATTTAATATTGGTTAGGTGTCTTTTTAAGTCATGTTTACTCTGAGATTTTAGCTGCTTAACTCATCATGAGTGAAAATTTTGGGGTTAACTTCTGTAAATTTATTCTTTATGAGTTAGTTTGTCGTTATCTGATGATGCTAATTAGTGTTGGGTTTTTATAACATATTAAATGGATTACATATTTCATAATTGTGATGATTATTAACGAATAATTCAAATTTAGTTTTCATTAAATTTAAATTTAATGTGATGCTCTAAAAAAGATTTAACGCTAAATTCCCCCTTTCTGCTTTATTTTTATATTCATTTTGTTGGATATAAACGCCAGAATGTATTATACCTTAAATAAGTCAGGTTAATTTATTAAATATCATGGGTTTTATTCATCGTAATTATGGTAATAGGCAAATATATTATTTGATAAGGCTGCTAACATGTTAGAAAAAAACACAAATCCTCGCGCGTTTGCTTGTACATCTCTGGCAATCACAGATAAAAATAATTACGTTTATCACGGTAGAACATTAGAGTTCTCTTCAGATGAACCTGAGTCAATTTTAACTTATTACCCGAAGAACCATATTTTTCAGCGTAAAGCCCCTGATGGCTCTTTAGGACTAAAGTATAAAGTGAAGTATCCTTTTATCGCAATTACTGCACCAGTGAGTATTTTAGGGGAAAGGGATGTGCTTGAGGGCGTTAACTCCGGAGGGTTAGCTTTTAGTTTAAATATGATCACAGATTCTGAATTAGCCCCCCTTAACCCCAAAAAATATACTAAAGCAGTACCGATTGCATCAATTGGTGAGTGGGCATTATCTCAATACGCCACAGTCGCTGAGTTGAAAAAAGCGATCCCTAAAACGGCATTTTGGTCACAAAAATTATTACTGCTGCGTAATATGCCAAGCCCTTTTCATTATGCTTTTTATGACAGAACGGGGGCGTGTATCGTGGTTGAAGTATCAAAGGGGGTTTTGCACGTTTATGACAACCCAACTCGCTGTATGACGAATGGCCCTGAATTTCCTTGGCATCTCACTAACCTTAATAACTATACCCAACTCTCAAATGTTGATGTGTCATCAAGCACGTTAGGTAATATGAAACTCTCCCAGCCTGATAGTGGTATCGCTCTTGCTGCAGTGCCAAATGCTGACACCTCTGTTGGGCGGTTTGTTCGGGCAGTTTATTATTCAACTTACTATCATAAAGTATCAGACCCCAATGTTCAGCTCGTAGAATTAGGGCACGTCATGAATAAATTTGACCGGCCTAAAAATGCCTCTGTTGATCCATTATTAGGGGAAGATGATATCTTCAAGCTTTACCTAACCGAGTTTTCAGTTTGGACAGTATTGACTGATTTGCAGCGGGGGATACTCTTATTTAGAGGGTATAACAATTTAAATTATCAAAAATTTACGATAGAACAATTTGAGAATGAGCAACAACCCGTATTCATTCACGTTAATGTTCCTAACCCAGCCTTGGTTTAGTCTATTTATAGGGTGAGGGGCAACTAGCCCCTTTAATGAACTTATGTGCTGTAAACTCGCCCTTTAAGGCCTAACTCCTAACGTATGACAGATTGCATAAGTAAGTTCAGAGCGGTTAAGGGTATAAAAATGGAAATCTTTCACGCCTTCTCTGCTCAAAATTTTGACCATATCCATGGCGATTGAGGCACCAACAAGGTTACGGCTTTCAGGGTCGTTGTCTAACCCTTCATACATTTTGCTCATCCATGCGGGAATGCGTACATTGGTTAATTTGGCAAAACGCTCTAACTGACGGAAATTAGAAACGGGTAAAATACCTGGGACGATTTCAACGTCGATACCTGTTGCAACGCAGCGATCGCGAAAACGGAGGTAGCTTTCAACATCAAAGAAAAATTGGGTGATTGCACGGCTAGCACCTGCATCAATTTTCTTTTTAAGGCTAATTAAATCTGCTTGGGCACTTTTCGCTTCAGGGTGAACCTCTGGATAAGCAGCGACTGAAATATCAAAGTCGGCTTCACCTTTTAATAGTTCAACCAAATCAGTTGCATACATATCGGGTTTATTGCTGTTATCGGGTAGGTCGCCACGTAGAGCTACGATATGGCGTATACCATTATTCCAGTAGTCACGTGCAATGCCTTTTAATTCATCACGGCTCGCATCGATACAGGTTAAATGAGGGGCTGCAATTAAACCTGTTTTATCTTTGATATCTTTAATAATGCTATGGGTTCGATCGCGTTCACCTGAGTTAGCACCATAGGTCACTGATACAAATTTAGGTTTTAAGGTTTTGAGTCTATCGATAGATTTCCAAAGTGTTTGCTCCATCTCTTCACTGCGAGGTGGGAAAAACTCAAATGAAACATTAATTTGGCCATCTAATTCAGCTAAGTTTTGATTTAGCGCTTCGCGCTGGTTTGCGTGAAAAAAACTCATACCCTGTAACCTCGCAATTTGCAGACTCATTATTATCTTTGTGAGTTATGATCTTTATAAATAATCACATCCATGTACGCGTCTATACGTTTAGACGGCTAAATAGAGATTACCGGATATTGGTCGATAGTCAACCCTTAAATTAAATATAGACGCTGAGGTTTTTTCAAAGGTAACAGGAAAAAAATTCATGATAAAAACGCATGGCGCTAAATATAGCCATGCGTTTTTAAGGCAATCATTGATTTTGTTTAGTAAAACAGAAGTGTTCTATCATTTGGCTAATTAGCTGACGAGTCGGTTCTATAAAACGCATATCAATAAACTCATCAGGTTGGTGTGCTTGCTCAATCGAACCTGGGCCAAGTACTAAGGTCGGGCACAGTTCTTGAATGAATGGCGCTTCAGTACAGTAATTTACGGTATCTGCTTTTTGCCCTAGTAACTGTTCAATCACAGCAACCATTTTGTGATCTGTTGGGCATTCATAGCCAGGAATTGGTGGATGCATTGATTCTATTGCTATACGGCCTGGCCATTTGGTGCTGACAGGCTCAAGGGCATGATTTAACATTTCATCCAGATCTTGCAATGTCAGCCCTGGTAGTGGGCGAATATCCATATGCAACTCACAACAGCCGCAGATACGGTTTGCCGCGTCCCCTCCATGAATGTGCCCAAAGTTCATAGTTGGGTATGGAATAACAAAAGCAGGGTTATTAAAACGCTCTTTCAATGTATTTCTGAGCGTCATCAAATGAGAAATCGATTCATGCATTAATTCAATCGCATTAACACCACGCTCTGGGTCACTGGAATGCCCTGATTGCCCAGTAATGCGAATGGCGTTCGATATATGCCCTTTATGTGCTCGTATAGGTTGTAAAGACGTAGGTTCACCAATAATAGCAAAATCAGGGCGTAGTGCTGTGTTAGCCGCAAAATAACGTGCACCTGCCATTGACGTTTCTTCATCAGCAGTTGCTAAGATATGCAGTGGGCGTTGGAGTTTTGTTAAATCCATATCTCTTAACGCATCAACAATAAAGGCGAAAAAACCTTTCATATCTGCGGTACCAAGCCCATATAACTTACCATCGTGCTCAGTCAGCTCGAATGGGTTTTTACTCCAACGGCCCTCATCGAATGGTACTGTGTCGGTATGGCCACATAACATTAGCCCACCGTTACCCTCACCGATAGAAGCGAGTAAGTTGTATTTATCACGTGTTTCCGGCACAGGTTGGATGTTAACCGAAAAGCCGAGAGTTTCTAACCAACCACCTAAAAGTTCCACAAGGGCTTTATTGCTTTGATCCAAATGAGAATCAGTCGCACTAATCGATGGAGTGGCAATTAATTGACGATAAATCTCAATAAATGCAGGTAATTTAATATTCACTGTTGACAGCCTTTATCCATAATAGTATCAATATTCATGCACTTTATTTGAATAAAAATACACATTAAACTGTTTGGGTCACGAGTACAAGGTAGAAAGCATATGTTGAACACACTCATTATCGGGGCCAGTGGCTATACTGGAGCAGAATTAGCCGCTTATTTGCAGCGTCACCCTGAAATAAATCTTCAGGGATTAATGGTTTCCGCGCAAAGCGCAGATGCAAATAAACGTTTTTCTGATTTGCATCCTCAGTATAAGGGTATTATTGACCTTCCGGTACAGCCATTAACTGATGTTGCAGAGGCTGCGAAAGGTATTGATGTTGTTTTTCTCGCTACTGCACATGAAGTGAGCCATGACATCGCGCCTCAATTTCTTGAGGCGGGTTGTGTGGTGTTTGACTTATCCGGTGCTTATCGCGTTCAAGACCCTGCGTTTTATACGCAGTACTATGGCTTTGAACATACAAATACCGAATGGTTAATGCAAGCAGTTTACGGTTTAGCTGAATGGCAGACGGATAAAATTCGACAAGCTCAGTTAATTGCTGTTCCGGGGTGTTATCCGACGGTGTCTCAGTTAGCGCTGAAGCCATTAATTGATGCGCAATTACTGGATGACGCAATGTGGCCAGTAATTAATGCAACTAGCGGTGTTTCAGGTGCGGGCCGTAAGGCATCGATGACCAACAGTTTTTGTGAAGTTAGCTTACAGCCATATGGCATCTTTACGCATCGTCATCAGCCAGAAATTGCGACTCATTTAGGTCGGGATGTCATTTTCACTCCTCATCTGGGCAATTTTTCACGAGGAATATTGGCGACTATCACCTGCAAAGTAAAAGCCGGTGTGACCGCAGAGCAGGTTGGTAAAACTTTTAAAGAGGCATATCAAGGCAAACCGTTAGTCCGTTTGTATGAAAAAGGTGTTCCAGCATTGAAATCAGTTGTTGGTACGCCATTTTGTGATATCGGCTATGTATTGAAAGGGGAACACCTGATTTTAGTCGGTACAGAAGATAACCTGCTTAAAGGTGCTGCTGCACAAGCCGTTCAGTGCATGAATATTCGTTTTGGTTTTAATGAAACTCAGTCATTATTTTAATAAGGATCAAACCCATGCAACCCTTAGTGATTAAATTGGGCGGAGTGTTACTTGATAGCACCGAGGCACTTGAAAAGTTGTTTACGGCAATCCAAAGCTATCGCCAGCGACATCAACGTGAGCTAGTGATTGTTCATGGTGGTGGGTGCTTAGTAGATGAACTAATGCAAAAACTACAATTACCTGTCGTGAAAAAACAAGGGCTGCGTGTCACGCCTGCAGACCAAATCGATATTATTACGGGTGCCTTAGCGGGAACAGCTAATAAAACCTTGCTAGCGTGGGCGATAAAATATCAGTTACCTGCGGTAGGTTTGTCGCTGGGTGACGGTCAAAGTGCCATAGTGACTCAATTAAATGAAGAGCTAGGGCATGTTGGAAACGCAAAGCCAGGTAACTCTAATTTATTGAAATTACTTTTGAATTCAGGTTATTTACCAATTGTTAGCTCGATAGGGATCACCCCAGAGGGTGAATTGATGAATGTGAATGCTGACCAAGCAGCCACCGCTATCGCGCAAGCATTAAATGCAGATCTGGTTTTACTGTCTGATGTGAGCGGTATTTTGGATGGTAAAGGCCAGAAAATTGATGAAATGACGACACAAAAAGCCCAAAAATTAATTGAGCAAGGCATCATCACTGATGGAATGATTGTTAAGGTGAATGCTGCACTTGATGCCGCAACGGCCTTACAGCGCTCGGTTGATATCGCAAGTTGGCGTCATGCAGAACAACTTCCTGAGCTGTTTAATGGGACAGCTATCGGAACTCGGATCTTGGCATCATAAATGAGCCATGGAAATAAATATTAATTGAGCGGAATAGGTACGTTATGAAAAAGGGCATTAAAAAAATCGTATTAGCATACTCAGGTGGTCTCGATACATCGGCAATTATTCCATGGTTGAAAGAAAACTATGATGACTGCGAAGTGGTTGCTTTCGTTGCTGACGTAGGGCAAGACAGAGAAGACTTAGTCGGTGTTGAGAAAAAGGCTCTGCAATCAGGCGCATCTGAGTGTTACGTTGTTGACCTGCGCGAAGAATTCGTTAAGGAATATATTTACCCAGTTCTTAAAACAGGTGCGTTATACGAAGGTAGTTATTTATTAGGTACCTCAATGGCTCGTCCTATTATTGCAAAAGCCCAAGTGGAAATTGCCTTAAAAGTAGGGGCTGATGCGGTTGCCCATGGCGCAACAGGTAAAGGGAATGACCAAGTACGCTTCGAAAGCACCTATACTGCGCTTGCGCCGCAATTACAGGTGGTTGCTCCATGGCGTGAGTGGGATCTTCGCTCACGTGAGGCGCTGCTCGATTATTTAAAAGAGCGCAATATCCCAACGACTGCTAGCCTTGAAAAAATTTATAGCCGTGATGAAAATGCGTGGCATATCTCTACAGAAGGTGGTGTATTAGAAAGCACATGGAATGCAGCAAACCAAGACTGCTGGGTATGGACAGTTGACCCACAAGATGCGCCAGATGAAGCTGAACTGGTGACCGTGGGCGTGAAACACGGCGAGGTAGTTTCAGTTAATGGTAAAACATTATCTGCACTAGGTTGCCTAGAAACACTGAATACGCTAGGGGCAAAACACGGTGTTGGCCGTATCGATATCGTTGAAAACCGTTTAGTCGGCATGAAATCTCGCGGTTGCTATGAAACCCCAGGGGGCACCATTATGATGGCGGCTCTGCGTGGTGTTGAGCAATTAGTTCTGGACCGCGATAGCTACAAATGGCGTGAGCAATTAGGCTTAGAAATGTCTTATGTGGTTTATGATGGGCGTTGGTTTGCGCCATTACGCCATTCGCTACAAGCTGCGGCAGAATCATTAGCACAAGATGTCACCGGTGAAGTTGTTCTGAAATTATATAAAGGGCAAGTCACGGCAATTCAGAAGAAAGCGGACAAGAGCCTATATTCTGAAGAATTCGCCACATTTGGTGAAGATGAGGTATATGACCATAGCCACGCAGGCGGGTTTATCCGTCTTTATTCCCTGTCTTCACGTATCCGTGCGTTGAAAGAACAGAATAAAGCTAAGTAACCTATACTCGTCATACTTCAAGTTGCACTGGCGTTGATTGTACACATTGACTTGTCGCTTAGCTGCACCTCGAATTATTGGGAATATAACAGGCTAGATCCCCGGCAGCGTTTAATGCTGTCGGGAGCAAAACTTATTTTATCAATCAGGTAGGGATTAGTTATGGCACTATGGGGTGGGCGTTTTAGCCAGCAAGCGGATCAACGGTTTAAACAGTTTAATGATTCACTGCGTTTTGATTATCGCTTGGCGCAACAAGATATTATTGGCTCAGTCGCATGGTCAAAATCATTAGTCACCGTTGGTGTACTGACTGAGAGCGAACAACAATCTTTAGAACAAGCGCTAAATGCATTGTTAAAAGAAGTGCAAGATAACCCTGAAATTATACTGCAAAGTGATGCAGAAGATATTCACAGCTGGGTTGAAGGTAAACTGATTGATAAAGTTGGTGATTTAGGTAAAAAATTACACACAGGTCGTAGTCGTAATGACCAAGTGGCGACAGATTTAAAATTATGGTGTAAAGACCAAGTCGCATTATTATTAGAAGCGGTCACTGAGCTACAAAAAGCATTAGTCATCACAGCCGAAAACAACCAAGACGCAGTGATGCCAGGCTATACTCATTTACAACGCGCTCAGCCCGTGACATTTGCCCACTGGTGTTTAGCTTATAGTGAAATGTTAGCGCGTGATGAAAGCCGCTTAAAAGACACACTAAAGCGTCTAGACGTTAGCCCATTAGGGTGTGGTGCATTGGCGGGGACAGCGTATGATATTGACCGAGAGCAACTTGCCTCTTGGCTTGGTTTCGCATCTGCGACACGCAATAGTTTAGACACCGTTTCAGACAGAGATCACGTACTCGAATTATTATCTGATGCCAGCATTGGCATGGTGCATTTATCGCGTTTTGCTGAAGATTTAATTTTCTTCAATAGTGGTGAGGCAGGCTTCGTTGAGTTATCTGACAAAGTAACCTCGGGCTCTTCATTAATGCCACAAAAGAAAAACCCAGATGCACTCGAATTGATCCGCGGTAAATGTGGGCGAGTTCAAGGCGCATTAACGGGTATGATGATGACGTTAAAAGGGTTACCGCTTGCTTATAACAAAGACATGCAAGAGGATAAAGAAGGCTTATTTGATGCATTAGACACATGGTTAGATTGTATGCATATGGCAGTGTTAGTCCTTGATGGTATTCAAATTCGTCGCCCACGTTGTGAAGATGCAGCAAAACAAGGCTATGCAAATGCGACTGAGCTGGCGGATTATTTAGTAGCGAAAGGCGTTCCATTCCGTGAAGCGCACCATATTGTGGGTGAAGCGGTTGTTACTGCTATTGCTCAAGGTAAAGCATTGGAAGAAATGGCATTAAGTGATCTGCAAAAATTCAGTGATACTATTCAATTGGATGTGTATGAAATTTTATCGCTGCAATCATGCTTAGATAAGCGGTTAGCAAAAGGTGGGGTATCTCAGAAGCAGGTGGCGAGTGCGATTGTGGAGGCAAAAACAAGGTTGGGGCTTTAATCGGTCATTGTCACCAGAAAATGGGGGGTAGCATGACTACCCCAATTCCCATAACACAGTTCTATTAAATATATTTAACGGTTAGCATGCCTAGTTGTTTCTCTTCGTTAACCCAATTGTATGAATATTCATTTCTGCCATCATTAATAACCTTCCAGCCACTTTTTTGAGTAATATTATTTAGCTCAATACTCTCGGTGGTTAATTCTGTATTATTATTCATACAATGTAATTTAATCTGTGTCTCACTGATATCATTTGTACAATTCGGATGGACAATTGCGCCATAGAAATTAATGGTGCCAGAATCTTGATTCTGAGCGGCATAAGCACTAAATATACTAGAGGCTGTCATTAATAATAAAGCTGTTATTGAACAATGAAATACTTTTTTCGCCATTGAATTTTTCATAATAGAATCCTATAATTTAATTTTGTTTAAAATCAGTTTGTTATATTATCTTGGTTATTTAATAAAAAAGTCGTTTAATGATTATGCATGTTGTACTGATAATAGTGCATGGCCTTTATCTTGATTAGTCCATTTAAATTGGTAAGTGCTATGGTTATTATCTAATTTTTTCTACTCTGTGGATTTTTGCTCTTTAGAGAAATTAATTTTGCTTGTTTCTGTTTTATTTTTTCATTATTAAAATAATTTAAATTTGTTTTATTATTGATGTCATAAGTACAGGGTGAAGCAAAAATAGCAGCTTTAAAATTAATTGTTGTTTGATTCTCTTTAGTTTATACATTTGCTGTGAATAATGAAGTAGCGACTAAAGTTAACGCTAATACTGAAGAGATATTTTTAATAGTCATGATATTAACTCCTAATTTAAAGTCTATATAGTTTGGTTGATTTTAATTTGCTCATGTCTTGCTATGGAAGAATTATAAAACGAAAAACGCGTTAAAGGTGTAAATGTGAAAATTCAAATGTGTGAAAATATAATAGAAATAGGGGATGTATAGAATCTATTCAGTTTAATGTTCTATAGTGGAATTTTTATCATCATCTATTAATTTGCCTTTTTAGGTTTTTAATGTTCTGAGTTTGTGGTTTTATCTCTCTTTTTGGTGGTTTAATCTGCTGTGGTTTTTTTGATAGTGACAGCGAGTAGAGCTCTATTTATATATAAAGTAGTCAGGTTACATTGAGATTTTGAATTAACTTTCAAACAGAAACTTACAAAGATTAATAATAAATGAAAACAAATATAACAAAATGTTTCTAAAAAAAGGCTAACCAAGCCCATTTTTAAACTTTTGGAGAGTAAAGCTACCTTGTTTTTCGAGTTATTTCGCTTAAAACTACATTGTGATTAATATAAATGTTTCAATATTACATCCAATTATATTGGAACTCTCCAAATTGATGTTTGACGTCTTTATTTTTGCTTGCTTGCCCTATTAGTTGTTGCTCATGTTAAGGCGTAATTCTTTTTTGTACTTACAAAAAGAGAAGGCTAAATGGGGTGTCTCTTTACTAAATTACATTGCTGATCTCTATTACGCCTTTTGTTGTTATTTGTTTTCAGCAGCTTCATTTGCTTACTTGGCCGTTTCAGCTCTCTTCAATACTCAGTTTTGTTATCATTAACATGCGGTATAGGGTATCGACAGTATGGCGACATTCTTTAATTATTTAATGAGGTATTTTTAACTTGTGAGGGGATAAAGTGTGGTAATAGTAGCATCCATAGTATTTTAGCTCCTCGTGTCATTATCACGGATGAAAGCTTTTTAGAAGCGACTAGACTGGATATAAACTATTATTTGGGGGAGGTTTGTTTATGTACTCATATAAAATTGAAGAAAGGTTTACTTTAATTTGATGTCATAAATACAATTTATAATTGTTTGATTCCTATTTTTTTTTGTGAAAAATGGAGGGAACAGAATTGAGTCATTTTATTTCTAAATGTTACTATTTATTTCAATGAGTGGGTTATTTATGCTGAAATGGGATGAAACACGGTGTTTTTTAATATATCAATAGATATAACAAACTAATATCGATATAGTGATTGGTATTATCTATCTTTGGTTTGGCAAAGAATTCACGAAAGGAAATAGGAATATGAATATTCGAGATTTGGAGTACCTTGTTGCACTAGCTGAACATAAACACTTTAGACGTGCCGCGGATTCTTGTCATGTTAGCCAACCAACATTGAGTGGACAAATTCGTAAGCTAGAAGAAGAGCTTGGTGTTATGCTACTAGAAAGAACTAGTCGTAAAGTTCTTTTTACTCAACAAGGTTTATTACTCGTTGAACAGGCTCGAACTATTTTGCGAGAAATAAAAGTACTGCAAGAAATGGCCGCGTTGCAAGGCGAGAGTATGTCTGGCCCATTGCATATCGGTTTGATACCTACAGTGGCACCGTACTTATTACCACATATCATTCCTCAATTGCACCAAGCACACCCTAAATTAGAAATTTACTTACATGAAGCACAAACTCAGCAATTACTGGCTCAGTTAGATAGTGGTAAATTAGACTGTGCAATTTTAGCGGAAGTGAAAGAAACAGATCCTTTTATTGTTGTCCCTTTATTTGAAGAACCCATGAAATTAGCTATCTATGAAAGCCATCCATGGCATGGGCGTGACACCATTGAAATGGGTGAATTATCAGGTGAAAAGCTATTAATGCTAGAAGATGGCCATTGTTTGCGTGACCAAGCTATGGGCTTTTGTTTCCAAGCGGGCGCTAAAGAGGATACACATTTTAGGGCGACTAGTTTAGAAACGTTACGCAACATGGTCGCCGCAGGAAGTGGGATTACACTATTACCTGATTTAGCGGTACCAAATGAAGTTTGCCGTGATGGCGTTTGCTATTTGAATTGTATTGAGCCAGAACCGAAACGTACGATTGTTTTAGTTTATCGTCCGGGGTCTCCATTAAGAGGTCGCTATGAGCAATTAGCAGAAACTATTTATAACTCGATGGATCACTATTATAAGAATCGAGTTTAGGAATAAAGCTCGCTAATTGTTTACATCTCAAAAAGATATGATGGTTGCCAGAAAAACAGGCAACCATAATTGCACATCATTAAAATAAGCGGTTTAAGCCATTTAATGCAGCGACACGGAAAGCTTCTGCCATAGTAGGGTAATTGAATGTGGTATTAACGAAATATTCAATGGTATTACCTTCACCTTTTTGTTCCATAATAGCTTGGCCGATATGAATAATCTCAGCCGCCCTTTCACCGAAACAGTGAATACCTAATATTTGTAGCGTTTCTCTATGAAATAGTATTTTTAAACTGCCGACATTCATCCCAGCAATTTGAGCTCGAGCTAAATGTTTAAATTGCGCTCGGCCAACTTCGTAAGGTACTTTCATTGCCGTCAGCTCTTGTTCTGTTTTACCAACAGAACTAATTTCAGGAATGGTATAAATCCCCGTTGGAATATCCTCAACTAAATGTGCATTACCTAAACTACCGCCGATTGCACGAGCTGCAATTCGCCCTTGGTCATAGGCAGCAGACGCTAGACTTGGGTAGCCAATCACATCACCAACAGCATAAATGTGTTCATTCGTTGTTCGGTAGGCTTTGTTGACTTTAACTAAACCACGGCCATCCGCTTCGATTCCTACATTGGCGAGACCTAAACCGTCAGTGTTACCTGTTCTTCCGTTCGCGTACAGTAAACAGTCAGCTTTGACTTTTTTACCTGATTTAAGGTGAACAATGACCCCGTCATCTAAACCCTCTATCTTTTCATATTCTTCATTATGGCGGATCACAATGCCACTATTCCAAAAATGATACGACAAGGCATCAGACATTTCTTGGTCAAGAAAAGCCAGTAGGTGATCGCGAGTGTTGATTAAATCAACTTTGACTCCCAATCCACGGAAAATAGATGCGTATTCGCAGCCGATAACCCCCGCACCATAAATAATGACATGGCGAGGTTCATGGGTTAGGTTGAGAATGGTATCGCTGTTATAAATTCGGGAATGGTTAAAATCTACGTCAGAAGGGCAGTATGGGCGAGACCCTGTTGCTATCACAATTTTATCTGCACTTAAAACATCGCAGCTTCCATCTGCATAGCGGACACTCACATGTTGCTCATCAATAAAAGTTGCTTCACCAGAAAACATTTGGCAACCATTACGCTCATAAAACCCTTGTCGCATACGCGTTTGTTGGCTAATAACTGTTTCGGCATGCCTGAGGATTTCAGAAAAAGAGGAGCTTAAGTTACGGGAATTATCACTATAAAGGGGGTTCTGGTTGAATTCGATAATACGGCTAACTGCATGGCGGAGGGCTTTTGAGGGAATGGTTCCCCAGTGGGTACAGCCTCCGCCGACATTATTATAACGTTCAATAACAGCAACGTTTTTTCCTTGTTTTACCAGTCCCATGGCAGCGCCTTCACCACCAGGGCCGGAACCAATGACTATTGCATCAAAATGGGTAAGTTGCATAAGGTAAGACCTGTTTTTAATACGAAGTGACTACATTATAGTAACATCAGTTGCTTCCTTAACCTAATTTCTCTTTTTCCATCGCCTTCTTTTGCATATTCAAAACACGGATTTATGTCTGTTTATTTAAACCCATTCGTTTGCCGTTTTGCGATAAATTAGAAATTCTGGGGGAACAATATCGAGTGCATTTTTGGTAAAACTATTTTTTCTTGTTCGGGTAGGGTGTAGTGGTGAAGATGATGGTTTCTATATAAGAAAACAGCAAAGATAGTAAGCGAAATTCTGAAAATGGCTAAATTGTAATAAAGAGTCGATTTTTCTCTCAACCAGATGAAGAAATTTCAGGTATGCTAGGGGGTGAATAGCACTCCTTATTTACATCTTTGATGTAATTATTAACGTTTAATGACATAGAAATTAGGATCACCGTGAGCAACACTATTGGCGTTAGAGCAAAACAAAAAGAAAAAACACGTCGTTCACTCGTCGAAGCTGCTTTTAGCCAATTAAGTGCTGAACGGAGCTTTACTAGCCTTAGTTTACGGGAAGTCGCTCGGGAAGCGGGTATTGCGCCAACTTCATTTTATCGCCATTTCAAAGACGTTGATGAACTTGGTCTGACAATGGTAGATGAGAGCGGTCTGATGTTGCGCCAGCTGATGCGTCAAGCACGGCAGCGTATTGCGAAAGGTGGGAGTGTGATCCGCACATCAGTCTCAACTTTTATGGAGTTTATTGGTAATAACCCAAACGCCTTTCGGTTATTATTGCGAGAGCGTTCCGGTACCTCGGCTGAGTTTCGTGCTGCAGTGGCAAGGGAAATTCAACATTTTATTGCTGAATTAGCGGATTACCTTGAATTAGAAAGCCATATGCCGCGTCATTTTACTGAGATGCAATCAGAAGCAATGGTGACAATTGTATTCAGTGCTGGTGCTGAAGCGCTTGATATAGATGAAGAAAAACGAAGAAAGCTTGAAGAACGGTTGGTATTGCAACTAAGAATGATCGCTAAAGGCGCCTACTATTGGTACCGCCGTGAACAAGAACGACAGAATCAAACTGACCCAGACCTAACCAAATAATAAGGAGAATCAATGACGGATCAAAAAAGTTACGAAAGAAGTACATTACTGCTGGCACTTGTAATTGGGCTTGCGACTCATGGGACTTTCTCTACGTTGTTTAACTCATTAGTCGATTTTTCTTTCTTTCCCATTTTAACATTAGTACTCGCTGTTTATTGTTTGCACCAACGTTATTTACACCAAGCTATGCCGATGGGGTTACCAAAATTTGTTGCTGGTAGTTTCTTTGTTGGGATATTTGGCTATGCCGCGATTTTACGTGTTCAAAATCCAGAGGTTGGCTCAAATTTTATTCCCTCGACTATCATTGTGATTTTAGCTTTATGGATGTATGTCAGTTGGAAAGCTCGTAAAAAAGAACAACAAGAATTAGCGTTAGAACAAGAAATTGAAAATTAAAGTGAATTAATAAACTAAAAAACGCCGTATTATACGGCGTTTTTTGTCGCTGCTATTTTCTAACGGCGGGTTAATAACACACCGCTTTCCATATGGTGGGTATAGGGGAATTGGTCAAATAACGCTAGTTTTTCAATTTTATGGGTTTGGGTCAGTTCATTGAGATTATCGCATAAGGTTTCAGGGTTACATGAGATATAGACAATGTGGTCATAACCTTGAACTAGTTTTACAGTTTCTTTATCTAACCCACTACGTGGCGGGTCAACAAAAATGGTATTGCATTGATAATCTGCAAGTGAAATTCCTTCAAGGCGTTTAAATTCACGCACACCTTGCATTGCTTGAGTAAAATCTTCAGCGGACATTCGGATAATCTGCACATTTTCAATATTATTTGCTTCTATATTATATTGAGCAGCAGCAACCGACGGTTTGGCAATTTCAGTCGCTAATACCTGTTTAAAATTTTGCGCTAAAGCCAATGAAAAGTTCCCATTACCACAATAAAGCTCTAATAAATCACCTGTTGAATTTTTTGTTGCACCAATAGCCCATTCCAACATTTTTATATTGACCTGTGCATTCGGTTGAGTGAAGCTATTTTCTACTTGGCGATAAACCATATTTTTACCATTTACAGGTAAAACTTCATCAACATAATCATTATCTAACATGATTTTTGTCTTTGATGCTCTACCGATAAGCTGTACATCAAATCCTTTTTTAGTCAGCGTTTCTTTTAACGCCTTAGCTTCAATGACCCACTCTTCACCTAATTTTTTATGATATAGCAGTGAAACAATCAGCTTATTACTCAGTGTGGATAAATAATCGATTTGGAATAACTTGTGGCGTAGCAACTCATTGGGCTGAATTAATGGTAACAGCGTTGCCATCATGTCATTAATTAGCTGACTTGCGACCGGAAATTGTTCGATACGAATGCGTTCTTTCGTCTCTTTATCAAACATAATATGAAACAGGTCATCGCCTTCGTGCCAAATTCTAAATTCTGCACGCATCCGGTAATGGGACGTCGGTGATGAAAAAATTTCAGGTTCGGGAGCATTAAAAGGAGCCATCATAGCTTTTAAGCGGTCAGTTTTCTCTGCGAGTTGCAGTTCGTAGTCTTCTGTATGCAACGTGTTTGGCATGTTTGGCCCCATAAAACAGTAAAAAATTCGTATCAGGGGCGAAATTGTAGGGCAAGCAGCGAAGATGTCCAGTTTTCATTATTCATCCGTAGACACTGATTGTTATTCCTCTTAGGATAATGCCTTGAGTGAGCAGGGAATTTGGTTGGAATCCAAAACTGACGCGCAACGGTAAAAGTCCGATACCTGCCACACATCTAATCGCTTCGTTGAATATTCGCGCGGATCTTATATTCAACCTCGCGGAATCTTAATTTAATTGATTTTCCGAGTGTAATCATAATGAATAATAAAAAGTTGCTGCCGTTATCGGCCGCTGCTCTGGCAGTGCTATGTAGTATTCCTTCTTTGGCAAGTGGAAATAGTCAATCTGATCAGCTAGTTGTGTCAGCAAACCGTTTTGAACAACCTATCTCTTCTATATTAGCTCCTGTCACGGTCGTGACCCGTGAAGATATTGACCATTGGCAATCTAATACCGTGATTGATGTATTAAGACGTTTGCCAGGTGTGGATATTGCGCAAAGTGGGGGAATGGGTCAACAAAGCTCACTATTTATTCGTGGAACTGAATCTCGCCATGTTTTGGTCTTAATTGATGGTGTTCGTTTGAATCAAGCGGGTATTTCAGGCTCATCTGATATGAGCCAAATTCCAATTTCTCTGGTACAGCGCATTGAATATATACGCGGAGCACGCTCAGCGGTTTATGGTTCTGATGCTGTTGGTGGTGTAGTGAATATTATTACTCGCCGTGATAACGATGGCACAACTTTAAATGCAGGTATTGGCTCACACAGTTACCAAAACTATAACGGTTCGACTCAGCAAAAGATTGGTAAAAATACAACCGTAACAGCTGCCGGAGCTTATACTCATACCAAAGGGTTTGATTTAGCGCCAAAAGATGTTAGCCCAAGACAATATGATAAAGATGGCTTCCTGAGTAAGTCATTATGGTTAGGCATTGAACATCAATTTTCTTCAGAAATATTAGCGTATGCAAGAGCGTATGGTTATGACAACCGTACAAATTATGACGTATCCGAGTATGCAGGATTAAGTGTGGATACCCGCAAGCTTTATAGCCGTACTTATGAAACCGGTTTGAAATATCATCAGGGTAAATATTCGTCATCATTGATGGGGAGTTATGGTTATTCAAAAGATTACAACTTTGATCCTAGAAAAGGACAATATAGTGAATCTGCAAATCTTGATGAGTCCAAACAGTACAATATTCAATGGGGTAATAGTTACCTATTAGATAAAGGTAATATTAGTGCGGGGGTTGATTATCAACGTCAAAGTATTGAGCCTAGCAGTTATGCGATGATCAGTGAAAAACAGACGTTAAATAACACCGGGATATACCTCACAGGGCAATATGCGATTATTGATTCTGTAACAGCAGAAGCCGCTATACGTTCTGACCATCACTCTGAATTTAATTGGCACACAACATGGCAATCGGGCCTTAGTTGGGAGTTTTATGAGGGTTATAAACTTATTGGTTCATATGCAACTGCCTATAAAGCACCTAATCTAACCCAATTATATGCGTATTCTTCATCGGCATACGGAACAACGCTAGGTAATCCGAACTTAAAACCTGAAGAAAGTAAGCAGTGGGAGATAGGGGTTGAAGGAACGACAGGACCACTCTTTTGGCAGGTCAATGCATACCATAATGATATTGATAACCTGATTGCATATAAATCAGGTTATCCGACTAGCACTTATGAGAACATTGGCGAAGCTGAAATTAAAGGTGTTGAATGGGTTGGTGAGTTCGAAACAGGTATCCTTCATCACCAAGTTACCTATCAATATGTTGACCCTCGTAACAAAAAGACGGATAAGGTTCTTGAGCGACGGGCTAAGCAGCAAGTTAAATACCAGCTAGATTGGGCTATTGATAAAGTAGATATGGGGCTAACCTACCAATATATAGGCTCTCGCTATGATAATGACTATAGCCAATTTCCTTCTAGACGTGTAAAACAAGGCGGTGTTAGCCTTTGGGATCTCACAGCTGCGTATCCAATCACTTCACATCTCACAATTCGTGGTAAAATAGCTAATATGTTCGATAAAGACTATGAGACCGCGTATGGTTATCGCACCGCTGGAAGAGAATATTTCCTCACTGGAAGCTACAACTTCTGATAACACCCTATCTGTTCGCCCGACCATTCTAGTGTTTGACTCTGGAGTGGGCGGGTTATCTGTCTATCGTGAAGTCAAAAAAATGATCCCGAATGCCCACTATATCTATGCATTCGACAATGAAGCCTTCCCTTATGGTGAAAAAAGTGAAGAGTTTATTATTGATAGGGTCTATCAAATCGTAAATGCAATTGCTGCAAAGCATCCTTTAACTATTGTGATTATTGCGTGTAATACCGCAAGTACGGTCAGCCTCCCTAATTTGAGAGCACATTTTACGTTCCCAGTTGTTGGGGTTGTTCCAGCCATTAAACCCGCAACTAAGTTAACGCGTAATGGCGTGGTGGGTTTATTGGCGACGAAAGGCACTGTAAACCGTGAATACACCAAAGAGCTGATCGAACGGTTTGCTACAGACTGCAAAGTGATTTCCCTCGGTTCTGCGGAATTAGTTCAACTCGCAGAAAGAAAGTTACATGGGGAAACCTTACCACTCGATGAAGTCGCTCAAACTGTTAGGCCATGGATTCGAATGCCAGAGCCGCCTGATACCGTTATTTTGGGTTGCACGCATTTTCCTTTATTAATAGAAGAACTCGAAAAAGTGCTACCAGATGGAACTCGATTCATTGATTCAGGTTCTGCAATCGCCAGAAGAACTATTTGGCTCATTAATAATCAAGCTGAAATCATCAATTCAGATGAGGAAAACTTCGCATATTGCTTATTAATGGATGACAACGTAAAAGGGTTACAACCAGTTCTCGAAGCCGAAGGGTTCAAAACGCTGCAAAAACTAGCTATTTAAGTTAAATTTGATGGAAAGCTGAGCGAACGAAAAAAAATATGAAAAAAAGGGTTGCCAGATTTTTCTGACTCCCTATAATGCGCCACCACTGACCGGGAACAAGACAACGCAAAGCGCGATGAACACTGAAACGGCAGCGAGAGATTCTGAAAAGAAAAAGCAAAAAATTGCTTGACTCTCACAGAGGAAAGCGTAATATACGCCACCTCGCGACAACGACCTAAGTTAATAAAAACTGAGTCGAATTTCCAAAAGAAATGTCGCAACGCTCTTTAACAATTTATCAGACAATCTGTGTGGGCACTCACAGGACACTATCAAAAAAATATTTGATTTTAAGTCTTGAAGAGTGACTAACACGTTAATTCATATATATGAACTAATAGGTAATCTGGTTTCTTCGGAAATCAGGCGACAGTAAACATTCTTTGAGCATCAAGCTACTTTTAATTGAAGAGTTTGATCATGGCTCAGATTGAACGCTGGCGGCAGGCCTAACACATGCAAGTCGAGCGGTAACAGGGGAAGCTTGCTTCTCGCTGACGAGCGGCGGACGGGTGAGTAATGTATGGGGATCTGCCCGATAGAGGGGGATAACCACTGGAAACGGTGGCTAATACCGCATAATCTCTTAGGAGCAAAGCAGGGGAACTTCGGTCCTTGCGCTATCGGATGAACCCATATGGGATTAGCTAGTAGGTGAGGTAATGGCTCACCTAGGCGACGATCCCTAGCTGGTCTGAGAGGATGATCAGCCACACTGGGACTGAGACACGGCCCAGACTCCTACGGGAGGCAGCAGTGGGGAATATTGCACAATGGGCGCAAGCCTGATGCAGCCATGCCGCGTGTATGAAGAAGGCCTTAGGGTTGTAAAGTACTTTCAGTCGGGAGGAAGGCGTTGATGCTAATATCATCAACGATTGACGTTACCGACAGAAGAAGCACCGGCTAACTCCGTGCCAGCAGCCGCGGTAATACGGAGGGTGCAAGCGTTAATCGGAATTACTGGGCGTAAAGCGCACGCAGGCGGTTGATTAAGTTAGATGTGAAATCCCCGGGCTTAACCTGGGAATGGCATCTAAGACTGGTCAGCTAGAGTCTTGTAGAGGGGGGTAGAATTCCATGTGTAGCGGTGAAATGCGTAGAGATGTGGAGGAATACCGGTGGCGAAGGCGGCCCCCTGGACAAAGACTGACGCTCAGGTGCGAAAGCGTGGGGAGCAAACAGGATTAGATACCCTGGTAGTCCACGCTGTAAACGATGTCGATTTGAAGGTTGTTCCCTTGAGGAGTGGCTTTCGGAGCTAACGCGTTAAATCGACCGCCTGGGGAGTACGGCCGCAAGGTTAAAACTCAAATGAATTGACGGGGGCCCGCACAAGCGGTGGAGCATGTGGTTTAATTCGATGCAACGCGAAGAACCTTACCTACTCTTGACATCCAGAGAATTTAGCAGAGATGCTTTAGTGCCTTCGGGAACTCTGAGACAGGTGCTGCATGGCTGTCGTCAGCTCGTGTTGTGAAATGTTGGGTTAAGTCCCGCAACGAGCGCAACCCTTATCCTTTGTTGCCAGCGATTCGGTCGGGAACTCAAAGGAGACTGCCGGTGATAAACCGGAGGAAGGTGGGGATGACGTCAAGTCATCATGGCCCTTACGAGTAGGGCTACACACGTGCTACAATGGCGTATACAAAGAGAAGCGACCTCGCGAGAGCAAGCGGAACTCATAAAGTACGTCGTAGTCCGGATTGGAGTCTGCAACTCGACTCCATGAAGTCGGAATCGCTAGTAATCGTAGATCAGAATGCTACGGTGAATACGTTCCCGGGCCTTGTACACACCGCCCGTCACACCATGGGAGTGGGTTGCAAAAGAAGTAGGTAGCTTAACCTTCGGGAGGGCGCTTACCACTTTGTGATTCATGACTGGGGTGAAGTCGTAACAAGGTAACCGTAGGGGAACCTGCGGTTGGATCACCTCCTTACCATTGAAGTGTTTTTGTGAAGTGCTCACACAGATTGTCTGATAGAAAGTAGAGCAATGGCTTTACGTGGGAGACTTATTCGAAAGGATAAGACTTACACGAAAATAGCAAAACGGTGTTTTGCAATTGAATTTTCGTGTCCCCTTCGTCTAGAGGCCTAGGACACCGCCCTTTCACGGCGGTAACAGGGGTTCGAATCCCCTAGGGGACGCCAATTGCGCCGATATCGAGTGAAAGACGATGTCCCCAATAATGATTAAGCCAATTACATTGTAGTTGGTTTAACAATTATGCTCTTTAACAATCTGGAACAAGCTGAAAATTGAAAACAACGCACATTGTTTATCGCTTAAACAATGTGAGAGTCTCTCAAAAATCTCAACTTGAAGTGTTTTTCAAACACACAAACGAGTGGCATGAGCGAGCAGTGTGAAATTCAAGGCGGCTAGCGCACAGCAAGCGCAGCGTACAATAGTACGTGAGCATTGCGAGCACTACCCAACGAAGAAGTTCACCACGCACAGCCATGACGTTAAGTGTTGTCTGATAAAAAGACACCTTCGGGTTGTGAGGTTAAGCGACTAAGCGTACACGGTGGATGCCTAGGCAATCAGAGGCGATGAAGGACGTGCTAATCTGCGATAAGCGTCGGTAAGGTGATATGAACCGTTATACCCGACGATTTCCGAATGGGGAAACCCAGTGCAATCCGTTGCACTATCGTTTGATGAATACATAGTCAAACGAAGCGAACCGGGGGAACTGAAACATCTCAGTACCCCGAGGAAAAGAAATCAACCGAGATTCCCCTAGTAGCGGCGAGCGAACGGGGAGCAGCCCAGAGTCTTAATCAGCATTAGTATCAGGAGAACGGTCTGGAAAGTCCGGCAGTAAAGGGTGATAGCCCCGTATCTGAAGATATTAGTGTTGTGAACTCGACGAGTAGGGCGGGACACGTGTTATCCTGTCTGAATATGGGGGGACCATCCTCCAAGGCTAAATACTCCTGATTGACCGATAGTGAACCAGTACCGTGAGGGAAAGGCGAAAAGAACCCCGGCGAGGGGAGTGAAATAGAACCTGAAACCGTGTACGTACAAGCAGTGGGAGCCTTGATTTATCAGGGTGACTGCGTACCTTTTGTATAATGGGTCAGCGACTTATATTCTGTAGCAAGGTTAACCGTATAGGGGAGCCGTAGGGAAACCGAGTCTTAACTGGGCGAATGAGTTGCAGGGTATAGACCCGAAACCCGGTGATCTAGCCATGGGCAGGTTGAAGGTTGGGTAACACTAACTGGAGGACCGAACCGACTAATGTTGAAAAATTAGCGGATGACTTGTGGCTGGGGGTGAAAGGCCAATCAAACCGGGAGATAGCTGGTTCTCCCCGAAAGCTATTTAGGTAGCGCCTCGTGAACTCATCTTCGGGGGTAGAGCACTGTTTCGACTAGGGGGTCATCCCGACTTACCAACTCGATGCAAACTACGAATACCGAAGAATGTTATCACGGGAGACACACGGCGGGTGCTAACGTTCGTCGTGAAGAGGGAAACAACCCAGACCGCCAGCTAAGGTCCCAAAGTCATAGTTAAGTGGGAAACGAAGTGGGAAGGCTCAGACAGCCAGGATGTTGGCTTAGAAGCAGCCATCATTTAAAGAAAGCGTAATAGCTCACTGGTCGAGTCGGCCTGCGCGGAAGATGTAACGGGGCTAAACTATGCACCGAAGCTGCGGCAGCGATATGTAAATATTGTTGGGTAGGGGAGCGTTCTGTAAGCCTGTGAAGGTGTGCTGTGAGGTATGCTGGAGGTATCAGAAGTGCGAATGCTGACATAAGTAACGATAATGCGGGTGAAAAACCCGCACGCCGGAAGACCAAGGGTTCCTGTCCAACGTTAATCGGGGCAGGGTGAGTCGACCCCTAAGGCGAGGCAGAAATGCGTAGTCGATGGGAAACGGGTTAATATTCCCGTACTGGTGATAATTGCGATGGGGGGACGGAGAAGGCTAGGCTGGCCGGGCGACGGTTGTCCCGGTTTAAGGATGTAGGCAGGTGAATTAGGCAAATCCGGTTCACTATATGCTGAGGTCTGATGACGAGTCACTACGGTGGCGAAGTAGCTCATGCCCCGCTTCCAGGAAAAGCCTCTAAGCTCTAGATTATCATTAATCGTACCCCAAACCGACACAGGTGGTCAGGTAGAGAATACTCAGGCGCTTGAGAGAACTCGGGTGAAGGAACTAGGCAAAATGGTGCCGTAACTTCGGGAGAAGGCACGCTGGCGCTAGGTGAAGTGGTTTACCCATGGAGCTGAAGCCAGTCGCAGATACCAGCTGGCTGCAACTGTTTATTAAAAACACAGCACTGTGCAAACACGAAAGTGGACGTATACGGTGTGACGCCTGCCCGGTGCTGGAAGGTTAATTGATGGGGTTATCCGTAAGGAGAAGCTCTTGATCGAAGCCCCAGTAAACGGCGGCCGTAACTATAACGGTCCTAAGGTAGCGAAATTCCTTGTCGGGTAAGTTCCGACCTGCACGAATGGCGTAATGATGGCCAGGCTGTCTCCACCCGAGACTCAGTGAAATTGAACTCGCTGTGAAGATGCAGTGTACCCGCGGCAAGACGGAAAGACCCCGTGAACCTTTACTATAGCTTGACACTGAACATTGAGCCTTGATGTGTAGGATAGGTGGGAGGCTTTGAAGTGTGGACGCCAGTCTGCATGGAGCCAACCTTGAAATACCACCCTTTAATGTTTGATGTTCTAACGTTGCCCCGTTATCCGGGGTGCGGACAGTGTCTGGTGGGTAGTTTGACTGGGGCGGTCTCCTCCCAAAGAGTAACGGAGGAGCACGAAGGTTGGCTAAGCATGGTCGGACATCATGCGGTTAGTGCAAAGGCATAAGCCAGCTTGACTGCGAGAGTGACGGCTCGAGCAGGTACGAAAGTAGGTCTTAGTGATCCGGTGGTTCTGAATGGAAGGGCCATCGCTCAACGGATAAAAGGTACTCCGGGGATAACAGGCTGATACCGCCCAAGAGTTCATATCGACGGCGGTGTTTGGCACCTCGATGTCGGCTCATCACATCCTGGGGCTGAAGTAGGTCCCAAGGGTACGGCTGTTCGCCGTTTAAAGTGGTACGCGAGCTGGGTTTAGAACGTCGTGAGACAGTTCGGTCCCTATCTGCCGTGGGCGTTGGAAGATTGAAAGGGGCTGCTCCTAGTACGAGAGGACCGGAGTGGACGCACCACTGGTGTTCGGGTTGTCATGCCAATGGCATTGCCCGGTAGCTAAGTGCGGAAGAGATAACCGCTGAAAGCATCTAAGCGGGAAACTTGCCTTGAGATGAGTCTTCCCTGACCCTTTAAGGGTCCTAAAGGAACGTTTAAGACTAAGACGTTGATAGGTTGGGTGTGTAAGCATAGCGATATGTTGAGCTAACCAATACTAATGAACCGTGAGGCTTAACCTGACAACACCGAAGGTGTTTTAGAGATTGAGAGATGAGGTTGATTCAATGAGCGTGAGAAGCCGAGAGGCGAGGGACACAGCAGCTTGTTCAAGATTGCAGTTCTGGTTTAGTGACGAAATGTACTAAACGGGAACAAACCGAATTTGTCTGGCGGCAATAGCGCGGTGGTCCCACCTGACCCCATGCCGAACTCAGCAGTGAAACGCCGTAGCGCCGATGGTAGTGTGGGGTCTCCCCATGTGAGAGTAGGGAACTGCCAGACATTAAATTTTAAGGTTGTGTCAGTACTGACTGACCGCACCATATTGCTGATATGGCTCAGTTGGTAGAGCACACCCTTGGTAAGGGTGAGGTCCCCAGTTCGAATCTGGGTATCAGCACCATATAATCGGCATTTAAAAAGAATTTACCTAGCGGCAATAGCGCGGTGGTCCCACCTGACCCCATGCCGAACTCAGTAGTGAAACGCCGTAGCGCCGATGGTAGTGTGGGGTCTCCCCATGTGAGAGTAGGGAACTGCTAGGTTTTAAATATAAAGAAGCCACCCAAAGGGTGGCTTTTTGCTATTTAAATTTTGCTAAAAAATAGCGGCCTCTATATAAAATATCTCAAATTATCTTATTTTATTATTCTAGCTACCCACGATTAAGTCTGACTGATAGACTTACTTTATTATCGTTATATTTTCCCTGAAGGTAGTAATGAATCCAACTTCTGAACTCAAGCCATTCAATAGCTTTGGTATTGATGCAAAAGCATTATCCGTTTTTATAGTAGAAAATAAACAATCGCTCCATCAGCAATGGCTCAAAGCGAAAAGTGATAATTTGCCTGTACTATTACTTGGAGGGGGAGCAATGTCTTATTTGTAGAGAATTTTGACGGTATTGTCATTATTAATCAATTAAAAGGCATTGAGATCGCAGAGTGTGGCGATTATTGGCACGTACATGTCCAAGCGGGTGAAAATTGGCATCAGCTATTGGAAACATTGTTGCAAAAAGGGGTTTACGGTGCAGAGAACCTTGCTTTAATTCCTGGGTGTGCAGGTTCCGCCCCAATACAAAACATCGGTGCTTATGGAGTTGAGTTAAAAGATATTTGTGATTACGTAGATATCTTGTCGCTTGAGACAAATCAAGAAACACGCATTACAGCCAGTGAGTGCCAATTTGGCTACCGTGATAGTATCTTTAAACATAAGTATCAATATGGCTATGCTATTGTCAGTATTGGGCTGAAATTCGCGAAAATGTGGGAACCTAAGTTGACTTACGGTGACTTGGCACAGTTTAACCCCGAAACGGTAACACCTAAGCAAGTCTTTGATGCCGTGTGCCAAACTCGTAGAAATAAATTACCTGACCCTAAAATTACCGGCAATGCAGGTAGTTTCTTTAAAAACCCTGTTGTTTCTGCTGAACAAGCTGCAAAAATTAAGCAACAAAACCCAAGTTGTCCTCAATATATTCAAGATGATGGTAGTGTAAAATTGGCAGCTGGCTGGCTTATTGACCAGTGTGGCTTAAAAGGGCATGAGATAGGAGGAGCAGCAGTTCATACTCAGCAGGCACTTGTTTTAATTAATAAACATCAAGCCACTGGGATGGATGTTGTTAACCTCGCAAAATACGTGAGTCAAAGTGTTGCTAAGCGTTTTGGTATTATCTTAGAACCGGAAGTTCGATTTATTGGTCGTCATGGCGAGGTTAACGCAATGGATTATATTCAATGAAAGAGGCATCAATCCCCTTACAGCTGATAGATATCTTAGCAGATGCTCAAATACACTCTGGTGAACAACTCGGTGATAAACTTGGAATGACGAGGGCTGCTATCAATAAGCATATTAAAACGTTGCGCTCTTGGGGCTTAAACATCGAAACTGTTACAGGAAAAGGTTATAAACTACCTCACCAAATTAATTTATTAAACCGAGCAGTCATTAAGCAGCAAATTAGTGATGTTAACATTATTGTTGAGCCTGTTATTAATTCAACAAACCAATATATGTTAGAGCGCATTCCAAGCCTAAAATCGGGAGATACTTGCTTAGCGGAGTATCAAAGTGCTGGGCGCGGTAGAAGAGGGCGGCAATGGGTATCGCCATTTGGCTGTAACCTTTATTTATCAATGTATTGGAAGTTGGACCAAGGTCCTGCTGCGGCAATAGGGCTAAGCCTAGTTGTGGGTATCGTAATTGCAGAAACATTAAATAAAATTAGCCAAGAAAAAGTAAAAGTGAAGTGGCCTAATGATCTGTACATGAATGATAAAAAACTGGCTGGGATTTTAGTTGAATTAACAGGTAAAACAGGGGATGCTGCTCATATTATTATTGGTATTGGAATTAATATTGGTATGAATAAAAACAATATTGAAAGTTCAAATACAATAACACAAGAATGGTCTTCATTAAGAGATGAAGTTGAAGATATAGAGCGTAATGAATTATCTGTAAATATAATTAAAGCATTAAGAGAGTCTTTGGTTATATTTGAAAACGAAGGGTTAAAACCATTTTTAGATAGGTGGTTTAAATTAGATAACTTTTTGAATAGGGATGTTAAGTTACTGATTGGTAATGATATAATTACGGGTGTTGAACGTGGGATTAATGAGCAAGGCGCATTATTATTACAAAAAAATAATGGTGAAATCATTCCTTATATTGGTGGTGAAATATCATTGAGGCCCAATGAGTAATATATTGGCCGGTAACAAACCGGCCAATATATTATTAACTATTTTCTTAGGCGGACATTTTGAATAGAATGGTTTTCGCCCTTAGTCATTATTAGGCTTGCTCTTTCTTTGGTGGGTAAAATATTTTCTTTAAGATTTAACCCATTAATTTCATCCCAAATTGACCCAGCAATATTAATAGCTTCATCTTCTGTTAATTTAGAGTAGCTATGGAAATAAGAATCTGGATCAGAGAATGCACCTTGTCTAAATTTCAAGAACCTACCGATATACCATTGTTTTAATAGCTCCGGTGCTGCATCAACATAGATTGAAAAATCAACAAAATCGGAGACAAATACGTGGTGTGGATCTTGTGGATAATCCATATCACTTTGTAAAACATTTAACCCTTCAAGAATTAAAATATCGGGTTGGTCAATTAGTTGTTCTTGATCAGGAACGATATCATAAGTCAGATGGGAGTACACAGGTGCCTTAACATTGCGCGCACCTGATTTTATTTGCGACACAAAGTTAACCAGTTTTCGCATATCATAAGACTGAGGAAACCCTTTTTTCTTCATGATATTTCTATCTTTCAAAACTTGGTTAGGGTGTAGAAAACCATCAGTGGTGATCAAATCAACCTTACGGTGTTCTGGCCAGCGCGTCAGCAATGCTTGCAATAGACGAGCCGTTGTACTCTTACCTACGGCAACACTGCCAGCAATACCAATAATGTATGGAACTTTTGCTCCGTTTGTTCCTAGAAACTGCTCTAAAACTGCTTGGCGTCGTAAATTTGAACTGATATAAAAATTCAATAGACGCGATAAAGGTAGATAAATTTCGATAACATCTTCCATAGAGAGCTCTTCATTAATCCCCTTTAATTCAAAAAGCTCGCTTGATGTCAGTGTCAAAGGAACTGAATCACGTAAAGTTGCCCAGTGTTCTCTATCAAACTCTAAGTATGGCGTAGTAATAAAATTTTCATTCTTTTTCATAAACCAACATCTGCCTATTTTATGCAGGTTGGACAGGTTGCCTAAACACCCGTATCCATAAAATTTGCTAGCATCATAGCGAGTGATAAAGGTGAGGCGTAGGTTTTTTTGTATTTTTTATGAGTTTTTTTTGAAGTGTGCAGAAAAAATGATACTGAATGATTAAAAAACGATCTGCTATTTGCTGGGATAAAACTGTGATTTTGAATAAAAAATAGCCCTTTGAAACTTTTTAAGTTTTTTTCCCCCTTTGCTGAACAAATAATAATGGATTATAGTTAATGGCTGCTGTTGATGTTTTAATCTTAAAAGAGCTAAAAAAACAGCAAAAATGCAAAAAGCGAACAAAATATAAGCAAATGAACAAAAAACTTAATTTTTTTGTTGCAACATGCGCTCACTCTTCCTAGAATGCGCAGCACTTGATGCCGGCATAGCTCAGTTGGTAGAGCAACTGACTTGTAATCAGTAGGTCCCGAGTTCGACTCTTGGTGCCGGCACCATTAAAAATTTGGATAGGTGGGATACCCAAGCGGCCAAAGGGAGCAGACTGTAAATCTGCCGTCACAGACTTCGAAGGTTCGAATCCTTCTCCCACCACCATCTCCAAGAAGTTTTCTTCCCAAAGAAAATTTTGAGGAACAGTTTAACAGCTGATAACTCAGGTAGCCGAGTTCATTGCGGGCATCGTATAATGGCTATTACCTCAGCCTTCCAAGCTGATGATGCGGGTTCGATTCCCGCTGCCCGCTCCAAGATGTGCTGATATAGCTCAGTTGGTAGAGCGCACCCTTGGTAAGGGTGAGGTCGGCAGTTCGAATCTGCCTATCAGCACCACTTCCCTTATGTTCTCAATTATCTCCCTGTTTTGTCTCCTGAAATAACAAGCGAAATTCTTGCTTGGTTGATGTGGTTTAACCACCGATTCCGTGTCTTAGAGGGACAATCTAATGTCTAAAGAAAAATTTGAACGTTCAAAACCGCACGTTAACGTTGGTACTATCGGCCACGTTGACCACGGTAAAACTACTCTGACAGCAGCTATCACTACTGTTCTGGCTAAAACTTACGGCGGCGCAGCGCGTGCATTCGATCAAATCGATAACGCACCAGAAGAAAAAGCGCGTGGTATCACCATCTCTACTTCTCACGTAGAGTACGATACTCCAACTCGCCACTACGCACACGTAGACTGCCCAGGACACGCCGACTATGTTAAAAACATGATCACTGGTGCTGCTCAGATGGACGGTGCAATTCTGGTTGTTGCTGCGACAGATGGCCCAATGCCACAAACTCGTGAGCACATCCTGTTAGGTCGTCAAGTTGGTGTTCCATACATCATCGTTTTCCTGAACAAATGTGACATGGTAGACGACGAAGAACTGCTAGAATTAGTTGAAATGGAAGTTCGTGAACTTCTGTCTCAATACGATTTCCCAGGCGACGACACTCCAGTTGTTCGTGGTTCAGCTCTGAAAGCGCTGGAAGGCAACCCAGAGTGGGAAGCGAAAATTGTTGAATTAGCAGAGCACTTGGATTCTTACATTCCAGAGCCAGAGCGTGCAATTGACAAGCCATTCCTGCTGCCAATCGAAGACGTATTCTCAATCTCAGGTCGTGGTACAGTAGTAACAGGCCGTGTTGAGCGTGGTATCATCAAAGTTGGTGAAGAAGTTGAAATCGTTGGTATCCAAGACACTGTAAAAACTACCTGTACTGGTGTTGAAATGTTCCGTAAACTGCTTGACGAAGGTCGTGCAGGTGAGAACGTTGGTGTTCTGTTACGTGGTACAAAACGTGAAGAAATTCAACGTGGTCAAGTATTGGCTAAACCAGGTTCAATCAAGCCACATACTCAGTTCGAATCAGAAGTTTATATTCTGAGCAAAGATGAAGGTGGTCGTCACACTCCATTCTTCAAAGGTTACCGTCCACAGTTCTACTTCCGTACAACTGACGTAACAGGTACTATCGAACTGCCAGAAGGCGTAGAAATGGTAATGCCAGGTGATAACATCAACATGATCGTTACCCTGATCCACCCAATCGCGATGGACGACGGTTTACGTTTCGCAATCCGTGAAGGTGGCCGTACTGTAGGTGCGGGTGTTGTTGCAAAAATTATTGCATAATACCTAACCACTAAAGGTTTTAATGAAAAGGCACCGTTAAGGTGCCTTTTTAGTTTTAGCACTCGTTAGGCTGAAAGAAATGCCTAGTGACCCCACAAGTCAATTCTAAATACGGCACTAAAGTATATTGTGTAAATAATTAGCAATGATAATTGAAATGCAAATCATTTTCATTTAAAATATTCGTATGTGATTTATACAGGTTAAGCATCATGTACGTATGCCTCTGTGAAGCAATTACTGATAAACAGATCAGAAATGTAGTAAGAAAATATCAGGTCACCTCCCTTAAAGGGTTACGCCAAATTTTACCTGTAGGCCTCGAATGCGGAAAATGTATTAGGCAGACGAAGGTAATCTTGCATGAAGAACAGGTTTTACTTGAAGAAATCTGTGCTGTCGAAGTTGCTTAGGTTGTAATCTAGTCACTCGTAAGAATTAAATTACTAACTTTTCATTTAAATCGTCGTATAAATATTACCCAGCTATCTATTTCAGTACTACACTTAAAATACTGGAAGCGATGGAGGGTACACATGAAAGGCGATAAAAAAATGATAGCCCATTTAAATAAATTATTGGGCAATGAACTAGTTGCAATTAACCAATATTTTTTACATGCCCGTATGTTCAAAAATTGGGGGCTAACTCGTCTCAATGAGATGGAATACCATGAATCAATTGATGAAATGAAACATGCCGATAAATACATCGAGCGTATTCTTTTCCTCGAAGGTATCCCTAATTTACAAGATCTTGGCAAGTTAAATATTGGTGAAGATGTTGAAGAGATGCTGAAATCAGACCTACAACTTGAGATAGACGGTGCAAAAAATCTAAAAGAAGCTATCAAATATGCGGACTCTGTTCATGATTACGTCAGTCGAGATTTAATGATTGAAATTTTAGCAGACGAAGAAAACCATATTGATTGGATTGAAACGCAACTTGAGTTGATCACTCGTATAGGACTACAGAACTACCTTCAAGCACAAATCAAAGAAGAGTAATGTTCAATAACATTGTTTAACTAAAAAATTATAGTTAATAAAAGCCCTCAATAATTGAGTTTTCAACATTGAGGGCTTTTTTAATACCAGCGCTCAGCGCCCACCTTAAAAAAATTCGCACATATTTTCCCCGATTGCTTGCGTTTAGCGATAATTTACGTATAATGCGCGGGCTTACTGATGAGTAAGCCCTATATTTTAGGACTGAAATCTCAGTATTGAGTTAACGATTTGTTACTCATTTAGACAATACTCCCGATTTGGGAGTTACATCAAGAACGATTACACTCTCCCATCAATCGAAATGGGTACGAGGAGTAATCATTTTACGTTTATAAATAGTTGGAGCTCTGGTCTCATGCAGAACCAAAGAATCCGTATCCGCCTGAAAGCTTTTGATCATCGTTTAATCGATCAATCAACTGCGGAAATCGTAGAGACTGCTAAGCGCACTGGTGCGCAAGTACGTGGTCCTATCCCGCTGCCGACACGTAAAGAGCGTTTTACCGTTCTGATCTCTCCGCACGTTAACAAAGATGCGCGTGATCAGTACGAAATTCGCACTCACAAGCGTCTGGTTGACATCGTTGAGCCAACCGAAAAGACCGTTGATGCTCTGATGCGTCTGGACCTGGCTGCCGGCGTTGACGTGCAGATCAGCCTGGGTTAATCAGGTCGTCGAACGATTGAGAGGTTGAAACAATGATTGGTTTAGTCGGTAAGAAAGTGGGAATGACGCGTATCTTCACTGAAGATGGTGTTTCTATCCCTGTAACTGTTATCGAAATTGAAAATAACCGTGTTACTCAGGTTAAAACTGCAGAAACTGACGGTTATAATGCAATTCAGGTTACTACTGGTAGCAAAAAAGCTAACCGTGTAACTAAACCTGAAGCAGGTCATTTCGCTAAAGCTGGCGTTGAAGCTGGCCGTATTCTGCGTGAATTCCGTACTGAAGAAGGTACTGAGTTTGCAGCAGGTCAAAGCATTAGCGTTGAAATTTTCGCTGACGTTAAAAAAGTCGACGTTACTGGTACATCTAAAGGTAAAGGTTTTGCCGGCACAGTTAAGCGCTGGAATTTCCGTACTCAAGATGCTACTCACGGTAACTCCTTGTCTCACCGTGTTCCGGGTTCTATCGGTCAGAACCAGACTCCGGGCAAAGTGTTTAAAGGCAAGAAAATGGCAGGCCAACTAGGTAATGAACGTGTAACTGTTCAAAGCTTAGATGTAGTACGTGTTGACGCTGAGCGCAACCTGCTGCTGGTCAAAGGTGCTGTTCCAGGAGCAACTGGTAGCAACCTGATCGTAAAACCGGCTGTCAAGGCTTAACGTCGAGGAGATAGGAATGGAATTGGTAATGAAAGACGCGCAAAGCGCGCTGACTGTTTCCGAAACTACCTTCGGGCGTGATTTCAATGAAGCGCTTGTTCACCAAGTAGTTGTTGCATATGCAGCTGGTGCTCGTCAAGGTACTCGTGCTCAGAAAACTCGTGCTGAAGTTTCTGGTTCAGGTAAAAAACCATGGCGTCAAAAAGGCACTGGTCGTGCACGTGCTGGTTCAGTAAAGAGCCCGATTTGGCGCTCTGGTGGTGTTAGCTTTGCAGCTAAACCACAGGACCACAGTCAAAAAGTTAATAAGAAGATGTACCGTGGTGCTTTAAAAAGCATCCTGTCTGAATTGGTACGTCAAGATCGTCTGATCGTTGTCGAGAAGTTCTCTGTAGAAGCGCCTAAAACTAAGCTGCTGGCACAGAAACTGAAAGATATGGCTCTGGAAGATGTGCTGATCATCACTGCTGAATTAGATGAAAATCTGTTTTTAGCAGCGCGCAACCTGTACAAGGTTGACGTTCGTGATGCAGCTGGTATCGACCCAGTAAGCCTGATCGCCTTCGACAAAGTGGTTATGACTGCTGATGCTGTGAAGCAAGTTGAGGAGATGCTGGCATGATCCGTGAAGAACGTCTGCTAAAAGTACTGCGCGCGCCGCATGTATCTGAAAAAGCTTCTACAGCGATGGAAAAAAGCAATACCATCGTTCTCAAAGTTGCGAAAGACGCGACTAAAGCAGAAATCAAAGCTGCTGTACAGAAACTGTTTGAAGTCGAAGTTGAAGGTGTTAACACTTTGCTGGTTAAAGGCAAAACTAAACGCCACGGTCAGCGTTCCGGTCGCCGCAGTGACTGGAAAAAAGCTTACGTTACGCTGAAAGAAGGCCAGAATCTGGACTTCGTTAGCGGCGCAGAGTAAGTCGGAGGAGTAAAGAACAATGGCAGTTGTTAAATGTAAACCTACGTCTCCGGGCCGTCGCCACGTTGTTAAAGTGGTTAACCCTGAGCTGCATAAGGGAAAACCTTATGCTCCGCTGTTAGAAAAAAACAGCAAATCCGGTGGTCGTAACAACAATGGCCGTATCACTACCCGTCATATCGGTGGTGGCCATAAGCAGCATTATCGTTTAGTTGATTTTAAACGCAACAAAGACGGTATCCCTGCGGTTGTTGAGCGTTTGGAATATGATCCAAATCGTTCTGCGAACATTGCACTGGTACTATATAAAGACGGTGAACGTCGTTATATTCTTGCACCAAAAGGCCTGAAAGCTGGCGACCAGATTCAATCTGGTGTTGATTCAGCAATCAAAGCTGGTAACGCACTGCCTATGCGCAACATCCCTGTTGGTTCTACAGTTCATAATATCGAACTGAAACCAGGTAAAGGTGGACAGTTAGCGCGTTCAGCAGGTACTTACGCTCAAATCGTTGCTCGTGATGGTGCTTATGTCACCTTACGTCTGCGTTCTGGTGAAATGCGTAAAGTTTTAGCTGATTGCCGTGCAACCTTAGGTGAAGTTGGTAACGCTGAACATATGTTACGTGTTCTCGGTAAAGCTGGTGCTAGTCGCTGGCGTGGTATTCGTCCTACCGTTCGCGGTACTGCGATGAACCCAGTAGACCATCCACATGGTGGTGGTGAAGGCCGTAACTTTGGTAAACACCCTGTAACACCTTGGGGCGTTCAAACCAAAGGTAAGAAAACTCGTAGCAACAAGCGTACTGATCAATTCATCGTACGTCATCGTTCTAAAAAATAATTAGAGGATAAGCCATGCCACGTTCTCTCAAGAAAGGTCCTTTTATTGACCTGCACTTGCTGAAGAAGGTAGAGAAAGCGGTGGAAAGCGGAGACAAGAAGCCTCTCAAGACTTGGTCCCGTCGTTCAACGATCTTTCCTAATATGATCGGATTGACCATCGCTGTCCATAATGGTCGTCAGCATGTTCCAGTTTTCGTAACCGACGAAATGGTTGGTCACAAACTGGGTGAATTCGCACCGACTCGCACTTATCGCGGCCACGCGGCAGATAAGAAAGCTAAGAAACGTTAAGGATAGGAGGAAGAGATGGAAACTTTAGCTATGCATCGCCACGCTCGTTCTTCTGCCCAGAAGGTTCGCTTAGTTGCCGACCTGATTCGCGGTAAGAAAGTGTCGCAAGCTCTGGAAATTCTGACCTACACCAACAAGAAAGCTGCTGGTTTAGTGAAGAAAGTACTTGAATCTGCAATTGCTAACGCAGAGCAAAACGATGGCGCTGACATTGATGACCTGAAAGTTGCGAAAATATTCGTAGACGAAGGTCCAACTATGAAACGCATCATGCCGCGTGCGAAAGGCCGTGCAGATCGTATTCTTAAGCGCACCAGCCACATTACAGTGGTTGTGTCCGATCGCTGAGACTCTGGAGACTAGCAATGGGTCAGAAAGTACATCCTAATGGTATTCGCCTGGGTATTGTCAAACCTTGGAACTCTACTTGGTATGCGAATACCAATGAATTCGCTGACAACCTAGACAGCGATTTTAAAGTACGCCAGTACTTAAATAAAGAATTGGCAAAAGCGTCAATCTCTCGCATCGTTATCGAACGTCCTGCGAAAAGCATCCGTGTGACTATTCACACTGCTCGCCCAGGTATCGTTATCGGTAAGAAAGGTGAAGACGTTGAAAAACTGCGTAAAACAGTAGCGGATATCGCTGGTGTTCCTGCGCAAATCAATATCGCCGAAGTTCGTAAACCAGAACTGGACGCAAAATTAGTTGCTGACAGCATTTCTTCACAGCTGGAACGTCGTGTTATGTTCCGTCGTGCTATGAAGCGTGCAGTACAGAACGCAATGCGTCTGGGCGCTAAAGGTATTAAAGTTGAAGTCAGTGGCCGTTTAGGCGGTGCTGAAATCGCTCGTACCGAGTGGTATCGTGAAGGCCGTGTGCCACTGCACACATTACGTGCTGATATCGATTACAACACTTCAGAAGCGCACACCACTTACGGTGTTCTCGGCGTTAAGGTATGGATCTTCAAAGGTGAGATTCTGGGTGGTATGGCTGCTGTTGAACAAGCTGAGAAACCAGCTGCTCAACCTAAAAAGCAGCAGCGTAAAGGCCGCAAGTAAGGAGAGTCGCTGATGTTACAACCAAAGCGTACAAAATTCCGTAAGGTGCACAAAGGCCGCAACCGTGGTCTAGCGCAAGGTACGGATGTTAGCTTCGGCACTTTCGGTCTTAAAGCTGTTGGCCGTGGTCGTCTGACTGCACGTCAGATCGAAGCGGCACGTCGTGCTATGACCCGTGCTATTAAGCGTCAAGGTAAAATCTGGATCCGTGTGTTCCCAGACAAACCAATCACTGAGAAACCACTCGAAGTTCGTATGGGTAAAGGTAAAGGTAACGTAGAATATTGGGTTGCCTTAATCCAGCCTGGTAAAGTTTTATACGAAATGGACGGTGTGCCTGAAGAGCTGGCTCGTGAGGCATTCTCTCTGGCAGCAGCGAAACTGCCTATCAAAACCACCTTTGTAACTAAGACGGTGATGTAATGAAAGCACAAGAGCTGCGCGAAAAAAGCGTTGAAGAGCTGAATGCTGAACTTTTGAACTTGTTACGTGAACAATTTAATTTACGTATGCAGGCTGCAAGTGGTCAGCTACAACAGTCTCATCTGTTGAAACAAGTGCGTCGTGATATCGCACGTGTGAAGACTTTACTGACTGAGAAGGCAGGTGCGTAATGAGCGATAAAATCCGTACTCTGCAAGGTCGTGTAGTTAGCGATAAAATGGAGAAATCTATTGTTGTTGCTATCGAGCGTATGGTGAAACACCCTCTGTATGGTAAATTCATCCGTCGTACGACTAAATTGCACGTACATGACGAGAACAATGAATGTGGAATCGGTGACGTGGTAGAAATCCGCGAAACTCGTCCACTGTCTAAGACTAAGTCTTGGGCCTTAGTTCGCGTTGTAGAAAAAGCTGTTCTGTAATAGAATAGACTTTTCTGATGAATAAACGGCTCTTATTTGATTGAGCCGTTTATTTTTTTCTGTCCAACTCGATGATGTGGTGTTATAATGCCGCGCCCTCGTAGTATGGGTATATTTGAACGGCCTCTTCATAATGAGGTGGCTCAGTAGTAGTTGACATTTAGCGGAGCACTAAAATGATCCAAGAACAGACTATGCTGAACGTGGCCGACAACTCCGGTGCACGTCGCGTAATGTGTATCAAGGTTCTAGGTGGCTCGCACCGTCGCTATGCACATGTCGGCGACATCATTAAAATTACCGTTAAAGAAGCAATTCCACGCGGTAAAGTTAAAAAGGGTGATGTCCTGAAAGCGGTAGTGGTGCGCACCAAGAAGGGTGTACGTCGCCCTGACGGTTCTGTCATTCGCTTCGATGGTAATGCTTGTGTGTTATTAAATAACAACAGCGAGCAAGTAATCGGTACGCGTATTTTTGGGCCGGTAACTCGTGAACTTCGTAACGAGAAGTTTATGAAAATTATCTCTCTGGCACCTGAAGTACTCTAAGGAGCGAACTATGGCAGCGAAAATCCGTCGTGATGACGAAGTTATCGTGCTAACTGGGAAAGACAAAGGTAAGCGCGGTAAAGTAAAGCAGGTTATTTCTTCTGGTAAAGTTATCGTTGAAGGTATCAATCTGGTTAAAAAACATCAGAAGCCTGTACCGGCTCTGAACCAACCAGGTGGCATCGTTGAAAAAGAAGCGGCTATTCAAGTTTCTAACGTTGCAATCTTTAACGCGGCAACCGGTAAGGCTGACCGTGTAGGCTTTAGATTCGAAGACGGCAAAAAAGTCCGTTTCTTCAAATCTAACAGTGAAACTATCAAGTAATTTTTGGAGTATACGATGGCGAAACTGCATGATTACTATAAAGACGAAGTAGTTAATAAACTCATGACTGAGTTTAACTACACTTCTGTCATGCAAGTCCCTCGGGTCGAGAAGATCACCCTGAATATGGGTGTTGGTGAAGCGATTGCTGATAAAAAACTGCTGGATAACGCAGCAGCTGATTTAACAGCGATCTCAGGTCAAAAACCTTTGATCACCAAAGCACGCAAATCTGTTGCAGGCTTCAAAATCCGTCAGGGCTATCCAATCGGCTGTAAAGTAACCCTGCGTGGCGAACGCATGTGGGAGTTCCTTGAGCGTCTGATTTCTATTGCTGTACCACGTATTCGTGACTTCCGTGGCTTGCCCGCTAAGTCTTTCGATGGTCGCGGTAACTACAGCATGGGTGTTCGTGAACAAATCATCTTCCCTGAAATCGATTACGATAAAGTGGATCGCGTACGTGGTTTAGATATTACTATCACCACTACTGCGAAATCAGATGACGAAGGTCGCGCACTGTTAGCAGCGTTCAACTTCCCGTTCCGCAAGTAAGGCAGGGTACTCATGGCTAAGAAATCTATGAAAGCGCGTGATGTTAAACGTGCTAAATTAGCTGAGAAGTTCTTCGCAAAACGCGTAGAATTGAAAGCTATCATCTCTGATGTTAAAGCATCCGATGAAGATCGCTGGGACGCTGTTCTCAAGCTGCAAACACTGCCACGTGATTCAAGTCCTTCTCGTCAGCGTAACCGCTGCCGTCAAACAGGGCGTCCGCATGGTTTCCTGCGGAAGTTTGGTCTGAGCCGTATTAAAGTCCGTGAAGCCGCAATGCGCGGTGAAATCCCGGGCCTTAAAAAGGCAAGTTGGTAATTCCATTTGAATCACGGGAGTAAAGACAGATGAGCATGCAAGATCCCATCGCGGATATGCTGACCCGTATCCGTAACGGTCAGGCCGCGAACAAAGTTGCGGTCACCATGCCTTCCTCCAAGCTGAAAGTGGCAATTGCCAAAGTGCTGAAGGAAGAAGGTTATATCGAAGATTTTAAAATTGAAGGCGACATCAAGCCAGAATTGGAACTGACTTTACGTTATTTCCAAGGTAAGGCTGTCGTAGAAAGCATTCAGCGTGTAAGCCGCCCAAGCCTGCGCATCTATAAGAAAAAAGATGAGCTACCACAAGTTATGGCTGGGTTAGGTATCGCTGTTATTTCTACCTCTAAAGGTGTCATGACTGATCGTGCAGCTCGCCAAGCTGGTCTTGGTGGCGAGATTCTCTGCTACGTAGCTTAATTCGGGAGGAAAGAATGTCTCGTGTGGCAAAAGCACCCGTCGTCATTCCTGCCGGCGTAGAGGTAAAACTCAACGGTCAGGTTATTTCGATTAAGGGTAAAAACGGCGAGCTTAGTCGTACTATCCATAATGCAGTTGAAGTTAAAAACGAAGACAATCAGCTGACTTTCGCACCACGCGAAGGTTTCGCGGATGCATGGGCACAAGCGGGTACTACTCGTTCACTGTGTAATGCAATGGTTGTTGGTGTTACCGATGGCTTCACTAAAAAGCTTCAACTGGTCGGTGTTGGTTACCGTGCAGCAATCAAAGGCAATGCTGTAAGCTTGTCTTTAGGTTTCTCGCATCCGGTTGAACACGCACTGCCAGCAGGCATTACTGCTGAATGTCCAACACAAACTGAAATCGTACTGAAAGGTGCGGATAAGCAAGTGATTGGCCAAGTTGCAGCAGAACTGCGTGCTTACCGTCGTCCTGAACCTTATAAAGGTAAAGGTGTTCGTTACGCCGATGAAATCGTGCGTACCAAAGAGGCTAAGAAGAAGTAAGGTAACACTATGGATAAGAAAGCAGCTCGTATCCGTCGTGCGACCCGCGCACGCCGTAAGATCCAAGAGTTGGGTGCGACTCGCCTGGTGGTACATCGTACTCCACGCCATATTTATGCGCAGGTTATCGCACCGAACGGTTCTGAAACATTGGTTGCAGCTTCTACTACAGAAAAAGCTATCAATGAACAAGTTAAGTTTACTGGAAACAAAGACGCAGCAGCAATTGTTGGTAAATTAGTTGCAGAACGCGCACTGGAAAAAGGCATCAAAGTTGTTGCTTTTGACCGTTCTGGTTTCCAATATCATGGTAGAGTCCAGGCACTGGCAGATGCTGCCCGTGAAGCTGGCCTTCAGTTCTAAGGTAGAGGTGTAAGATGGCTCACATCGAGAAACAAGCTGGCGAACTGCAGGAAAAGCTGATCGCGGTAAACCGCGTAGCAAAAACCGTTAAAGGTGGCCGTATTTTCAGCTTTACCGCACTAACTGTAGTTGGTGATGGTAACGGTCGCGTTGGTTTTGGCTACGGCAAAGCGCGCGAAGTTCCGGCAGCAATCCAGAAAGCGATGGAAAAAGCCCGTCGCAGTATGAAAACCGTTGCTCTAAACAACGGCACATTGTTCCACCCTGTGAAAGGTACACACACTGGTTCTCGTGTGTTTATGCAACCTGCTCACGAAGGTACCGGTATCATTGCCGGCGGTGCAATGCGTGCTGTTTTAGAAGTAGCTGGAGTTCGCAACGTACTGGCTAAAACCTACGGTTCCACAAACCCAATCAACGTGGTTCGTGCAACACTGGATGCTTTAGACAGCATGAAGTCTCCAGAAATGGTCGCAGCTAAGCGTGGAAAATCCGTCGAAGAAATTCTGGGGTAATCGGCCATGGCTAAGACTATTAAAATTACACAAGTTCGCAGTTCAATCGGTCGTCTGCCTAAGCATAAGGCAACACTGGTCGGTTTAGGTCTGCGTCGCATTGGTCATACAGTAGAGCGCGAGGATACTCCTGCTGTACGTGGTATGGTCAACTTGGTTTCCTACATGGTTAAAGTTGAGGAGTAAGAGATGCGTTTAAATACTCTGTCTCCGGCTGAAGGTGCCAAGCACGCGCCTAAACGCGTAGGTCGTGGTATCGGTTCTGGTCTGGGTAAAACCGGCGGCCGTGGTCACAAAGGTCAGAAATCTCGTTCTGGCGGTGGCGTACGTCGTGGTTTCGAAGGCGGCCAGATGCCTTTATATCGTCGTCTGCCGAAATTCGGCTTCACTTCACGTAAAGCAATGATCACTGCAGAGATTCGTCTGTCTGATTTTGCTGCTGTTGAAGGCGATGTTATTGATCTGAACGCACTGAAAGCCGCGAACGTTGTTGGCATCCAGATTGAATATGCGAAAGTTATTCTGTCTGGCGAAGTGAACCGTGCAGTTACTGTACGTGGCCTTCGTGTTACTAAAGGTGCTCGCGCTGCAATCGAAGCTGCCGGCGGTAAAATTGAGGAATAAGTGACAGATGGCTAAACAACCAGGATTAGATTTTCAAAGTGCCAAGGGTGGAACTGGCGAACTTAAACGCAGACTTTTGTTTGTAATTGGTGCGCTAATTGTATTCCGAATTGGTTCTTTTATTCCAATCCCTGGTATTGATGCCACTGTGCTTGCCAAATTGCTCGAACAGCAACAAGGCACCATCATTGAAATGTTTAACATGTTCTCTGGTGGTGCTCTTAGCCGTGCTTCTATCTTTGCTTTGGGGATCATGCCGTATATCTCGGCGTCGATCATCATCCAATTATTATCTGTGGTTAATCCACGATTAGCAGAGATTAAGAAGGAAGGAGAAGCAGGTCGTCGGAAGATAAGCCAATATACTCGTTGGGGTACTCTGGTATTAGCAATATTCCAATCTATTGGTATTGCAATGGGTCTACCGAATATGCCAGGGATGCAAGGATTGGTTATTGATCCGGGTCTTCCATTCTACTTTACGGCTGTTGTTAGCTTAGTCACAGGGACAATGTTCTTAATGTGGTTAGGTGAACAGATAACTGAAAGAGGTATTGGTAACGGTATCTCTATCATTATCTTCGCTGGTATTGTTGCGGGGTTACCGCCGGCTATTGGCCATACCATCGAGCAAGCTCGGCAAGGCGACCTGCACTTCCTCCTGTTGCTGTTGGTTGCAGTATTAGTATTCGCGGTTACTTTCTTTGTTGTGTTTATGGAACGTGGTCAACGTCGTATTGTCGTTAATTACGCTAAACGTCAGCAGGGGCGCCGTGTTTATGCAGCACAAAGTACACATTTACCGTTAAAAGTGAATATGGCGGGTGTAATTCCTGCAATTTTTGCTTCCAGTATCATACTATTCCCGGGTACAATAGCTTCTTGGTTTGGTGATGGAACTGGCTGGGACTGGCTGACGACTATTTCTATGTATTTGCAGCCTGGTCAACCGTTATATGTGTTGCTTTATGCATCTGCGATCATCTTCTTCTGTTTCTTCTATACGGCGTTGGTTTTCAACCCAAGAGAAACAGCAGATAACCTGAAGAAGTCCGGTGCATTTGTACCAGGAATTCGTCCGGGAGAGCAAACGGCCAAGTACATTGATAAGGTAATGACTCGCTTGACATTAGTTGGCGCATTATATATTACCTTCATCTGCCTAATCCCGGAGTTCATGCGTGACGCAATGAAAGTACCTTTTTACTTTGGTGGTACTTCCCTCTTAATCGTGGTTGTTGTTATCATGGACTTTATGGCTCAAGTGCAAACTCTGATGATGTCAAGTCAGTATGAGTCTGCATTGAAGAAAGCAAACCTGAAAGGTAAATAATCACTCTGTGTGATTATGGTTTGCTTAGAAGTTACGGAGAGTAAAAATGAAAGTTCGTGCTTCCGTCAAGAAATTATGCCGTAATTGCAAAGTTATCCGTCGCAATGGTAGCGTTCGTGTAATTTGCAGTGTTGAGCCAAGACATAAACAACGTCAAGGCTAAGAAAAAGCATTTTTTTCTTGCAAAGTTGGGTTGAGCTGGCTAAATTAGCCAGCCAATCTTTTTTATCTAAGATACATTATTGTTTGAGTATCCTGAAAACGGGCTTTTCAGCACAGTAATGTATATTTTAACTTAGGAGTGCATAGTGGCCCGTATAGCAGGCATTAACATTCCTGATCATAAACATACCGTAATCGCTTTAACATCGATTTTCGGAATCGGCAAAACACGTTCACAGGCTATCTGTGAAGCAACTGGTATTGCTGAAAATGTTAAGATCAGTGAACTGTCTGAAGAACAAATCGACAAGCTGCGTGACGAAGTTGCCAAGTATGTTGTAGAAGGTGACCTACGTCGTGAAATTACCCTGAGCATCAAGCGTCTAATGGACCTTGGTTGTTACCGTGGTTTACGTCATCGTCGTGGTCTTCCTGTGCGCGGACAGCGTACTAAGACTAACGCTCGTACCCGCAAGGGTCCGCGTAAGCCGATCAAGAAATAAGTCGGGGTACTGAATAATGGCAAAGGCACCAATTCGTGCACGTAAGCGTGTAAGAAAACAAGTCTCAGACGGTGTGGCTCATATCCATGCTTCTTTCAACAACACAATCGTTACTATTACTGATCGTCAAGGTAACGCATTAGGTTGGGCAACTGCCGGTGGTTCCGGTTTCCGTGGTTCTCGCAAATCCACTCCGTTTGCAGCTCAGGTTGCAGCAGAGCGTTGCGCAGAAGCTGTGAAAGAATACGGAATTAAAAACTTGGAAGTTATGGTTAAGGGACCGGGTCCGGGTCGCGAATCAACAATTCGTGCTCTGAACGCCGCAGGTTTTCGCATCACTAATATTACTGATGTGACTCCTATCCCTCATAACGGTTGTCGCCCACCGAAAAAACGTCGCGTTTAATACGTATCGTTTTTTAGGACTGTTGGAGAAAGAAAATGGCTAGATATTTGGGTCCTAAGCTCAAGCTGAGCCGTCGCGAAGGAACAGACCTCTTTCTGAAGTCTGGTGTTCGCGCGATTGACACCAAGTGTAAATTAGAACAGGCACCAGGCCAGCACGGAGCGCGTAAACCGCGTCTGTCTGACTATGGTGTTCAGTTACGTGAAAAACAAAAAGTTCGTCGTATCTACGGTGTTCTGGAGCGTCAATTCCGTAACTATTATAAAGAAGCAACACGTCTGAAAGGCAACACAGGTGAAAACCTGCTGACTTTGCTGGAAGGCCGTCTTGATAACGTAGTTTACCGTATGGGCTTTGGCGCAACTCGCGCAGAAGCACGTCAAATGGTTAGCCATAAGGCTATCATGGTAAATGGTCGCGTAGTTAATATCGCTTCTTATCAGGTTTCCCCGAATGACGTTATCAGCGTTCGTGAGAAAGCTAAAAAACAGTCTCGTATTAAGGCTGCTTTAGAGCTGGCTGAACAGCGTGAGAAGCCAACTTGGCTGGAAGTTGATGCTGCTAAAATGGAAGGTGTGTTCAAACGTATTCCTGAACGTACTGACTTGTCTGCGGACATTAACGAACACCTGATCGTCGAGCTTTACTCCAAGTAAAGCTTAGCACCAAAGAGAGGACACAATGCAGGGTTCTGTGACAGAGTTTCTAAAACCGCGCCTGGTAGATATCGAGCAAGTGAGTTCGACGCACGCTAAGGTGACCCTTGAGCCTTTAGAGCGTGGCTTTGGCCATACTCTTGGTAACGCACTGCGCCGTATTCTGCTTTCGTCTATGCCGGGTTGTGCGGTGACAGAGGTTGAGATTGATGGTGTACTGCATGAGTACAGCACCAAAGAAGGTGTACAGGAAGATATCCTGGAGATTCTCCTCAACCTGAAAGGGCTGGCGGTAAAAGTTCAGGGGAAAGATGAAGTTATTTTAACCTTGAATAAATCTGGCATTGGCCCTGTGACTGCAGCCGACATCATCCATGATGGTGATGTCGAAATCGTCAAGCCACAGCACATCATCTGCCACCTGACTGACGAAAGCGCATCTATTAATATGCGAATTAAAGTACAGCGTGGTCGTGGTTATGTGCCGGCTTCTGCCCGAGTTCATTCGGAAGAAGATGAGCGCCCAATCGGTCGTTTGTTAGTCGATGCTTGCTACAGCCCAGTAGAGCGTATTGCCTATAATGTTGAAGCAGCTCGTGTTGAGCAACGTACGGACTTGGATAAGTTAGTTATTGAAATGGAAACTAACGGTACAATCGATCCTGAAGAGGCGATTCGCCGTGCAGCGACCATTCTAGCTGAACAACTTGAAGCATTCGTTGATTTACGTGATGTACGTCAACCGGAAGTTAAAGAAGAGAAGCCAGAATTCGATCCTATCTTACTGCGCCCAGTTGACGATCTGGAATTGACTGTCCGCTCTGCTAACTGCCTCAAAGCAGAAGCTATCCACTACATCGGTGATCTGGTACAGCGTACAGAAGTTGAGTTGCTTAAAACGCCTAACCTCGGTAAGAAATCTCTTACTGAAATTAAGGACGTCTTGGCATCTCGTGGTCTTTCTCTGGGCATGCGCTTAGAAAATTGGCCACCAGCAAGTATTGCTGATGATTAAGATCACAGGTTAAGGTTTTACTGAGAAGGATAAGGTCATGCGCCATCGTAAGAGTGGTCGTCAATTGAACCGCAACAGCAGCCACCGCCAAGCTATGTTCCGTAACATGGCTGGTTCTTTAGTTCGTCATGAGATCATCAAGACGACTCTGCCTAAAGCGAAAGAACTGCGTCGCGTCGTTGAGCCGCTGATTACTCTTGCCAAGACCGACAGCGTAGCTAATCGTCGTCTGGCATTCGCACGTACTCGTGATAACGAGATCGTTGCAAAATTATTTAATGAACTGGGACCTCGTTTCGCAGCTCGTGCAGGTGGTTACACTCGTATTCTTAAGTGTGGCTACCGCACAGGTGACAATGCTCCGATGGCTTACATCGAGCTTGTTGACCGTGCTGTTGAGTCTCAAGAAGCAGCAGCAGAGTAATCTGTCGTCGCTTTCAAGAAAACCGGGTATATTGCCCGGTTTTTTTGTACCTGCTATTCTTACTTTTCCAAAGCAGATTTTGTGCTCTTGAATTTTTTGTTGTTAACCATTATTTATAGGTAAGCGTTCATGAGTATGTATAAGATTGGCGAAATAGCTAAATTAGCTGATGTCACTCCAGACACGATCCGTTTTTATGAGAAACAAGGTTTGATGGGACATAAAATAAGAACTGAAGGTGGCTATCGACTATTTACAGAACAGGATTTGCAGCGATTACGCTTTATTCGCTATGCAAAACAGTTAGGGTTTACTTTGGATGCTATTGCAGAGTTACTTTCAATAAGAGTTGATCCGGAACATCATACATGCCAAGAATCCAAGCAAATTGTTGATGTTAGGTTACTAGAAGTTGAAAAAAAAATACAAGAGCTTATTATTATGCGCGATTCACTGAAGATGCTTAGCTCAGCATGTTGTGGTGAGGAACATGCAACAACCTATTGTTCAATTATGGAGATTTTAGAAAAAGGTGCTTCTAAAGTTTATTAAGGATATAAAACCCACTAATTATATGAAGGTATATCATGAGTAAATATCAACATAAGCGTGGTGAGATTAAAGATAATGCAATTGTAGCATTACTTCATGACCCATTATTTCGTCAAAGAGTTGAGAAAAATAAAAAAGGTAAAGGAAGTTATACAAGAAAAGGGAAAAATAATAAGGCAGGTAACTGGGAGGCCAGTGGTAATAGGTTTATTTACTTATTACCACTGGCCTTTTAGTTATTTTTTATTCTGTTCTTTTAATAAATCACGAATTTCTGATAATAAGACTTCTTCAGTTGATGGTGGTGCAGGCTCAGCTGGAGCAGCTTCTTTTGCACGGCGAACTTTATTCATTGCTTTAATTGCCATAAAAATAGCAAAGGCGACAATAATAAAGTCAAATACAGTTTGTAAAAACATCCCATAATTAAGTACTACGGCTGGTAAGTCACCTTGCGCTTCTTTTAGAACAATACTAAATGATTTGAAATCAACACCTCCGATGATTAAACCTAGTGGAGGCATGATGACATCAGCAACTAGAGAAGATACAATTTTACCGAAAGCAGCACCAATAATAATACCGACAGCCATATCTACTACATTGCCTTTCATGGCAAATTCACGGAAATCTTTTAAAAAGCTCATTCGACGACCCCTTAATAAATACCTTAATTGAAACAAAATGTGTATTAGGTTAATAAATTATAGTCGCTAGAATTAATAAGCTACAAATATTTATACATTTTTATTTTTTATAAAAAGAATGGACTTGGCTGGAATAGTTTTTCAACATCAGGGACATGTTTTTTATCTGTAATAAACATGATGACATGGTCGCCTTGTTCAATAATATGGTAATCGCTAGCAATAATTACTTCTTCTTCGCGAACTATTGCCCCAATAATTGTACCTGGCGGAAGTTTAATCTCTGATATTTTTTTACCAACAACTTTAGATGTATTCTCATCGCCGTGTGCAATTGCTTCGATTGCTTCAGCAACACCTCTTCTTAATGATGAAACATTCACAATATCGGCTTTTCTCACATGACTTAATAAAGCTGAAATTGTCGCTTGCTGTGGTGAAATTGCAATATCAATAACCCCACCTTGCACAAGTTCAACATAAGCTGAGCGTTGAATAAGTACCATTGCTTTTTTAGCGCCCATCTTTTTTGCTAGCATGGCAGACATAATATTAGCTTCATCGTCATTTGTAAGAGCAATAAATACATCCATCTGTTCAATGTGTTCTTCCGTTAGTAACTCTTGATCAGATGCATCACCATAAAAAACGATAGTATCATGCAATAACTCAGCAAGTTCTGTTGCACGTTGTTGGTTTCGCTCAATTAATTTTACACTGTAGTCTTTTTCAAGCCTTCTAGCTAAACCTGCACCAACATTACCACCGCCAACAATCATTAAACGTTTATAAGGTTTTTCCAGTCTTTGTAGTTCACTCATGACTGCTCTGATATGTTGTGTTGAAGCGACGAAAAATACCTCATCACCCGCTTCAATAATAGTTGAGCCTTGTGGGCGGATTGGTCTGTCTTGACGAAATATTGCCACGACACGAGTATCGATATGAGGCATGTGTTCACGTAAACTGGATAAGGCGTTGCCTACAAGTGATCCCCCATAATAGGCTTTTACTGCCACAATGCTGACTTTACCTTCCGCAAAATTAACGACCTGGAGCGCACCTGGATATTGGATTAATTTATAAATGTAATCTATCACTAACTGCTCTGGCGATATCAAATAATCAATAGGGATCTGTTCAGGTAGAAAGAGCTTATCCGCTTCACGAATATATTCGGTTGCCCTAATACGAGCAATTTTATTAGGTGTATTAAATAGGCTATATGCAATTTGGCAAGCAATCATATTTGTTTCGTCAGAGTTAGTGACGGCAACTAGCATGTCTGCGTCTTCGGCTCCAGCATCACGAAGGACTCTAGGATGAGAACCATGGCCATTAACGACACGCAGATCAAACTGATCTTGTAGCTGACGTAGGCGATCTCCGTCTGTATCAACTACTGTAATATCATTGTTCTCATCAACTAAATTTTCAGCAAGAGTCCCACCAACTTGCCCAGCGCCTAGAATAATGATCTTCATTGCATATTCCTATATCAGGTAATTAACGACTTATTATTGTACTTTTTTTATTAAGCGTGCATAAAAAAAGCCATCACCACCATCGGTAGTTGGCAATATTTGTAACCCTAATTTGGTTCCATCATTTAGGCATGCATCAGTATGCTTAGTTAGGAAATTTTCTATTTGCTGGCTGTTTTCTTCAGGCATAATTGAACAAGTCGCATATAGCAAAGTCCCGCCTGGTTTTAAATAAGGCCAAATAGCTTCAAGTATTTGAGCCTGTAGCTGTGCAAGTTCATTGATATCAGTATCACGGCGTAGCCATTTAATATCAGGATGGCGCCTTATTACACCGGTTGCAGAGCAAGGTGCATCTAGTAAAATGCGGTCAAATTGCTGTTCTTTCGCCCATTTTTCTGGTTGAGTACCATCACCTTGAACAACTGTTGCATGTTGTTGTAGCCGTGTTAGATTTTCTTTTACCCTTTTAAGGCGAGCATCATCAATATCGACCGCGAGTACTTTCGCTTTTGGCGCTAACTCTAAAATATGTGTTGTTTTCCCACCAGGTGCTGCACATAAATCTAGGATGCTTTCACCATCTTGGGGTTGTAATAGTTCAGCACAACCTTGAGCGGACACATCTTGCACTGTACACCAACCTTCTTCAAAGCCCGGTAGTTTAGAAACTGCGGTTGGTTCATGCAAACGAATAGCACTGGTATGCGTGGCATGTACATCCGCAGCTATGTCAGCCTGTTTGAGTAAATCAAGATATTGAGTTGCGGTATGGTGCTGAGAGTTGACCCTTAACCACATAGGTGGGCGTTGGTTATTTGCATCTGTGATTGATTGCCATTCATCAGGATAGGCATTTTGTATGCGTTTCAATAACCAACTCGGATGTAAATACTGGCTATTGTTGTTAGCAATGCGTTCTTCTAATTGTGTTTGTTGGCGCTGGAATGAACGCAAAACCCCATTAACCAGCCCTTTTAGTTGTGGGCGTTTTAAGGCAACAGCGCCATTGACTGTTTCCGCCAATGCGGCATGCGCCGGAATTCGAGTATAAAGAAGTTGATAAATACCCACCATGATGAGGTAGTGAAGCGCTCTTTGCTTACCTGTTAATGGTTTTTCCATAAGCTGGCCAATGAGCCATTCTAGTTTAGGTAAGTAACGTAAGACACCAAAACAAATCTCTTGTAATAGTGCTTTATCTTTATCATTGATATTGCGTTGTAAATCGGGCAACACAGTATTTAAGGATTGTCCATTATCAAGAACTTGACTGATTGCTGTTGCTGCGATACTTCGCAAATTATATGTATTTTTCATAAAAGAAGATGAACTTTGTAGTTGCTAAAATAAAACTGCCTGATGATATCAGGCAGTTTACAGATTTATTAATCTAGAATTTGCTCTGGAGTAAACCATTCACGACGGGAATTTAGTATATCTTGCGCACTCATTGCTTTTTTGCCTGGTGGTTGTAACTGAGTGATATTCAGTATGCCATTACCCGTGGTAATGCTTATCCCTTTTTTATCGGCGCTAATGATTGTTCCTGGCTGTTTATTGTGAGTCCCAGAGATTACTTCAGCTTGCCATACTTTGATTAGCTGCTCTTCAACCGTAAAATGACTCATAGGCCAAGGGTTAAATGCGCGGATACAGCGTTCGATGTGGCTGGCATCTTGTTGCCAATCAATACGCGCTTCTTCCTTAGATAATTTTTCGGCATAATTAGCCAGCGAATCATTCTGCTTTTCTGGGACACATTGGCCTAACGACAACATATCTACGGTATGGATCAATGCTTGTGGGCCAGTTATCGCTAGCTTTTCATACAATGTAGCACTTGTATCGTGGGGGGTAATCGGGCAAATTGCCTTATAAAGCATATCACCTGTGTCTAAACCTGCATCCATTTGCATAATAGTGACGCCCGTTTCAGCATCGCCAGCCCAAATAGAACGTTGAATAGGAGCAGCTCCTCGCCAACGAGGTAGTAAAGAGCCGTGAACATTTAGGCAGCCTAAACGAGGAATATCTAAAACAGCTTGTGGCAGAATTAACCCATAGGCAACGACGATCATTAGGTCTGCATTTCTTTCTTTGATCCATTGTTGATTTTCAGCATCTCGAAGCGATACAGGTTGAAAAACAGGAAGTTGGTGCTCTTCAGCTAGAACTTTAACCGGACTTGGTGTTAGTTTTTTCCCTCTACCCGCAGGTTTATCGTGGCGAGTAAGTACACCAACAATTTGGTGATTCGTTTCTAAAAGCGCGGCTAAATGTTTAGCAGCAAAATCCGGAGTACCCGCAAAGATAATTTTTAATGGTTCTGACACGTTAATTTCCCTGTTTATAGTTACCAAACTAGCTATTTTTTAGCCTCTTTTGCTCTTTGTCTATCCAGTTTTTCAACTTTTTGGCGGATGCGTTGACGTTTTAAAGGGGATAAATAATCAACAAACAGCTTACCAACAAGGTGATCCATTTCATGTTGGATACAAATAGCTAATAAACCATCCGCTTCAAGCTCAAAAGATTCTCCGTTGTAATCTAAAGCCTTAACTTTTACTTGCTCTGCTCGCGGCACAAACCCATGCTGTTCAGGAATAGAAAGACAACCCTCTTCGATACCAGTTTCTCCTGATTTATCTAATAATTCAGGGTTAATAAGTACTAGACGTTCATCACGGGTTTCAGAAACATCAATAACAATAATACGCTGGTGGATATCGACTTGTGTTGCTGCGAGCCCAATACCTTCTTCTTCATACATGGTATCGAACATATCATCAATGATGCGCTGAATAGAGGCATCAACTTTTTCGACCGGCTTAGCAATTGTGCGTAAGCGTTCGTCTGGGTAATGTAACACGTTTAAGACTGACATAAATTTTTCGAGCAGTTTCCAAAAAGTGAATGGGAATTAATGACTATTCTAGACATTTCTCCGTCATATTGACAGTATTGGTTATCATTTGTTCACTGAAGAACCTATTTACTAATTTAGTCAGGATGACAAAATGAATACTCAAGAAATCTGGCTGAGAATGTCACAGGTAAAAAAGCTATTACCTCAGCGTGCAGTAAAAATAGTTAATGAGTTAACACTGTTAGATAAGGTTAGTCATCAAGCCTTACGAGACTGTGGTCTGAATGAGATGCAGCAATTGCAATTTCTTCATGTTCCAATGAATCGAATCGAAAAAGTACAAAAATGGCTCGCTAATCAAAATCATCAATTAATTACTTATCTTGACCCTAATTACCCACATCTCTTAAAGCAAATTTATCGTCCTCCCCTATTACTTTTTGTGGTGGGGCAAAGTGAATTGTTAGCAACGCCACAGGTTGCTTTAATTGGTAGCCGGCAAGCTAGCGAATATGGTCGAAAATGGACCAATATATTTACTAAAGACTTTGTGCAGCATGGGGTGACTATCACGAGTGGGCTTGCAATCGGTATTGATGGAATAAGCCACAAAGCTGCGCTTGACAATGATGGTAAAACCATCGCAGTTCTGGGAAGTGGTCTAGAAAATATTTATCCAAAACAACATTATGGGTTAGCTGAGCATATTAAAATGAATGGGGCACTAATTTCCGAATACTGGCCTAGCACTCCCCCATTACCCAAGCAGTTTCCGCAGCGAAATCGTATCATTAGCGGGTTAAGTAAAGCAGTTGTTGTGATAGAGGCAGGTATGAAAAGTGGTTCATTAATAACAGCGCGATATGCAATTGAACAAAATCGTGATCTTTTTACATTACCTGCTCCATTAGGTAACCCTGCGTTTGGAGGGAATCATTGGTTATTACAACAGGGGGCTTATTTATTAATAGAACCAAATGATGTTTTGCAGCATTTAGTTGATGGGTTAAATTGGATTCAAACGGAGTTACCTATAAATGAAAACCCACTTGAGTTTAATGTGGTAGAAAATAAAATTTTAGGTATGGTGGGGTACAAACCTACACCAGTAGATGTGATTGCAGAACAAACACAAGTCCCAATCACTCAAGTGATTTCTATTTTAACTGAAATGGAAATTAATGGAGTGATTTGCTCAAGTGCTGGTGGGTATATTAGATTAACTTAGCTTTATCGGCTAAAGAAAGTAGAGAATGATATGTCGAAACAGCTGCCTTTTGATACAGAAAAAAATGAATATTGCCCAGAATGTAACTCTATATTGGTGATCCGTAATAGTACACACGGCCCTTTTTTAGGTTGCTCAAGTTATCCTCAGTGCAATTATATGCGTCCACTTAGGGCAATGGTGGAAAGCCATATCATTAAAGTTTTAGACGGGCAATCTTGTCCGAAATGTGGTCATGATTTAGTGCTGAAACAAGGCCGATTTGGCATGTTCATAGGTTGTAGTAACTACCCTGAGTGTGAACATATTGAGCTAATTGATAAGCCGGATGAAACTAAAATTCCATGCCCACAATGCCAAAAAGGAAATTTATTGCAAAGAAAATCCCGTTTTGGGAAGACTTTTTATGCTTGTGATAATTACCCTAACTGTCAGTTTATATTAAATAATAAACCTGTGACTGGTAAATGTTTGTATTGTGAATATCCATTATTGATGGAAAAAAAGGGGGGACAAGGAGTAAGATTATTTTGTGCCAGCAAACGTTGCGGTAAGCAACAAGAAGAATAACGAGTTAAAACTATGCCAAATAAATCTACACCTGCAATTGAAAGTATTATTGTTTCATTACAAAAAGGGGAAGTTATTGCCTATCCAACGGAAGCTGTTTTTGGATTAGGTTGCGACCCTGATAACGAAAATGCAGTCAACAAGTTATTAGAACTAAAGCAACGCCCTTGGGAGAAAGGTTTAATTCTGATTGCTGATAGTTACGAACAATTAAAAGACTATGTTGATGATAAACAACTCACGGAAGAGCAAAAGCAAGCGATGTTCGCAACTTGGCCGGGCCCTGTAACCTGGGTGATACCCGCGAAAGCCTCTACACCAAAGTGGTTAACTGGCCAATTTGATACTTTAGCGGTGAGGGTTACTACTCACGAGTTAGTAAAAAAATTATGTCGTGAATATGGTAAACCGTTGGTGTCTACAAGCGCTAATTTAAGTGGGCTAGAGCCATGTAGAACAACAAATGAGGTTATTGCTCAATTCAACAAAAGTATTCCTGTTTTGGATGGGGTGGTTGGCGGTCGCCAAAACCCATCTGAAATTAGGGATGCTAAAACGGGTCAATTGTATCGTAAAGGGTAATGTTCATGGAAATGTTTGCGGTTTTTGGTAACCCGATTCAACACAGTAAATCACCATCTATACATAAAATGTTTGCGGAGCAAACAGGTATACTACTTGAATACGAAAAAATTTTAGCGCCTGTAGATAACTTTGAGCTCAGTTTAGCCGAATTTTTTTCTCAGGGGGGGAAAGGTGCAAACATTACTTTGCCATTTAAAGAAAGGGCATATCAGCTTGTTTCTGAGTTAACGGAAAGAGCCCAAGCCTGTGGCGCAGTTAATACTGTGATGAAGTTAGATGATAACCGCCTGCTTGGTGATAATACCGATGGCATGGGCCTATTGTTAGACCTCCAACGCTTAGAATTTATTCATCCGAATAGCAAGATACTAATGATCGGAGCTGGTGGGGCAACTCGGGGAGCGCTACTCCCCCTCTTGGAATATGGATGTAACATTACTCTAACGAATAGAACGTATGCCAAAGTAGAAACATTAGTTAATGAGTTTTCTTCACTAGGTAACATAAAAGGGATGCAGATCGAACAGATCACCTCTCCTGATTTTGATCTAATTATTAATGCAACTTCATCGGGTGTAAGTGGTGATATCCCGACAATAAACTCACTGATATTTACCAAAGAAGTTGCTTGTTACGATATGTTTTATCAATCTACATTGACGCCATTTTTATCTTTTGCATGTGAACATCAGGTGACAAAAATAGCGGATGGCCTTGGTATGCTTGTAGGGCAAGCTGCATTTTCTTTTAAGCTATGGCATGGTGTTCTCCCTGAAATTACGCCAGTTCTATCTGCTTTATATAAGGAATTGAAAGGGTGAACCAGCAAATTCAATTTCCTGATAGAGAAGAGTGGGATGAATTATCCAAGCAAGTACGTTTTCCTGTATTGATTAGCGGAATGCTTGCTGAATGTGCAGTTCCTCAGTCATTATTGTTTCAACGCTATGGTAAAGAAGAAACTCCTCTGAGGTTATTTCAGCAGCATCGATGGGATATAGAAGAAGAGTTTGAAGCCTTGATTGAACAAGGCCACGATGGCGCACATGGTCTTTACGTATTATCAGAGGCTAAATAGTTGTTTTTCCATTCGACATAGTTGTTTGCTGAATAACGTAAATGGCCTAACTCAGCATCAGTCAATTTTCGGATGGCTTTTGCTGGGCTTCCCGTATATAAGTAGCCAGATTCGAGTCTTTTCCCTTGAGTCACTAAACTGTTAGCACCAATAACGACATCATCTTCGATGATAGCCCCATCAATGATAATTGAGCCCATTCCAACTAGCGCTCTATTTCCTATAGTACAGCCATGTAGCATCACTTTATGACCTACGGTGACATCTTCGCCAATGATTAGCGGGTTACCAGTAGGATTGCTGCTTGATTTATGAGTAACATGCAAAACACAACCATCCTGAATGTTAGTCCTTGCGCCGATAGATATATAATTTACGTCACCACGTAAAACTGAAAGTGGCCAAATACTGACATCATTAGCTAAACGTACATCTCCAATCACAACTGCGGAAGGGTCAATAAAGACACTTGGTTCGACAGAAGGGGATATTCCTAGATAAGGGCGTAAAAGTTTGTTCATTTCTATGACCATTAAAAATATCAATATAAAGGTTAGAAACTAAAATAGTTAGTTCATCAACAATGGGAGTACCTAACAAGTTTCATTAAAGTAGAATTATAGGCAGAAATTAGCTTTTTTTATAACCATAATGAAGCTAAAAAACACAGAGTGATGATTTTATCCCCAAACGGCATTTTTTTTTAAAAAAAAGGTTGTGTAATTCTAATACCTCCCTATAATGCGCATCCGTTGTCACGATAAACCGGCTCGAAGAAAACCTCGAAGCCTTGTGATAACAGAGGTGAGAAAGAAAAAGTTGAAAATAAACGCTTGACTTTCTAAATAAAAAACGTAATATACGTCACCTCGCGACAACGACCTAAGTTAATAAAAACTGAGTCAAATTTCCAAAAGAAATGTCGCAACGCTCTTTAACAATTTATCAGACAATCTGTGTGGGCACTCACAGGACACTATCAAAAAAATATTTGATTTTAAGTCTTGAAGAGTGACTAACACGTTAATTCATATATATGAACTAATAGGTAATCTGGTTTCTTCGGAAATCAGGCGACAGTAAACATTCTTTGAGCATCAAGCTTTTTAATTGAAGAGTTTGATCATGGCTCAGATTGAACGCTGGCGGCAGGCCTAACACATGCAAGTCGAGCGGTAACAGGGGAAGCTTGCTTCTCGCTGACGAGCGGCGGACGGGTGAGTAATGTATGGGGATCTGCCCGATAGAGGGGGATAACCACTGGAAACGGTGGCTAATACCGCATAATCTCTTAGGAGCAAAGCAGGGGAACTTCGGTCCTTGCGCTATCGGATGAACCCATATGGGATTAGCTAGTAGGTGGGGTAATGGCTCACCTAGGCGACGATCCCTAGCTGGTCTGAGAGGATGATCAGCCACACTGGGACTGAGACACGGCCCAGACTCCTACGGGAGGCAGCAGTGGGGAATATTGCACAATGGGCGCAAGCCTGATGCAGCCATGCCGCGTGTATGAAGAAGGCCTTAGGGTTGTAAAGTACTTTCAGTCGGGAGGAAGGCGTTGATGCTAATATCATCAACGATTGACGTTACCGACAGAAGAAGCACCGGCTAACTCCGTGCCAGCAGCCGCGGTAATACGGAGGGTGCAAGCGTTAATCGGAATTACTGGGCGTAAAGCGCACGCAGGCGGTTGATTAAGTTAGATGTGAAATCCCCGGGCTTAACCTGGGAATGGCATCTAAGACTGGTCAGCTAGAGTCTTGTAGAGGGGGGTAGAATTCCATGTGTAGCGGTGAAATGCGTAGAGATGTGGAGGAATACCGGTGGCGAAGGCGGCCCCCTGGACAAAGACTGACGCTCAGGTGCGAAAGCGTGGGGAGCAAACAGGATTAGATACCCTGGTAGTCCACGCTGTAAACGATGTCGATTTGAAGGTTGTTCCCTTGAGGAGTGGCTTTCGGAGCTAACGCGTTAAATCGACCGCCTGGGGAGTACGGCCGCAAGGTTAAAACTCAAATGAATTGACGGGGGCCCGCACAAGCGGTGGAGCATGTGGTTTAATTCGATGCAACGCGAAGAACCTTACCTACTCTTGACATCCAGAGAATTTAGCAGAGATGCTTTAGTGCCTTCGGGAACTCTGAGACAGGTGCTGCATGGCTGTCGTCAGCTCGTGTTGTGAAATGTTGGGTTAAGTCCCGCAACGAGCGCAACCCTTATCCTTTGTTGCCAGCGATTCGGTCGGGAACTCAAAGGAGACTGCCGGTGATAAACCGGAGGAAGGTGGGGATGACGTCAAGTCATCATGGCCCTTACGAGTAGGGCTACACACGTGCTACAATGGCGTATACAAAGAGAAGCGACCTCGCGAGAGCAAGCGGAACTCATAAAGTACGTCGTAGTCCGGATTGGAGTCTGCAACTCGACTCCATGAAGTCGGAATCGCTAGTAATCGTAGATCAGAATGCTACGGTGAATACGTTCCCGGGCCTTGTACACACCGCCCGTCACACCATGGGAGTGGGTTGCAAAAGAAGTAGGTAGCTTAACCTTCGGGAGGGCGCTTACCACTTTGTGATTCATGACTGGGGTGAAGTCGTAACAAGGTAACCGTAGGGGAACCTGCGGTTGGATCACCTCCTTACCATTGAAGTGTTTTTGTGAAGTGCTCACACAGATTGTCTGATAGAAAGTAGAGCAATGGCTTTACGTGGGAGACTTATTCGAAAGGATAAGACTTACACGAAAATAGCAAAACGGTGTTTTGCAATTGAATTTTCGTGTCCCCTTCGTCTAGAGGCCTAGGACACCGCCCTTTCACGGCGGTAACAGGGGTTCGAATCCCCTAGGGGACGCCAATTGCGCCGATATCGAGTGAAAGACGATGTCCCCAATAATGATTAAGCCAATTACATTGTAGTTGGTTTAACAATTATGCTCTTTAACAATCTGGAACAAGCTGAAAATTGAAAACAACGCACATTGTTTATCGCTTAAACAATGTGAGAGTCTCTCAAAAATCTCAACTTGAAGTGTTTTTCAAACACACAAACGAGTGGCATGAGCGAGCAGTGTGAAATTCAAGGCGGCTAGCGCACAGCAAGCGCAGCGTACAATAGTACGTGAGCATTGCGAGCACTACCCAACGAAGAAGTTCACCACGCACAGCCATGACGTTAAGTGTTGTCTGATAAAAAGACACCTTCGGGTTGTGAGGTTAAGCGACTAAGCGTACACGGTGGATGCCTAGGCAATCAGAGGCGATGAAGGACGTGCTAATCTGCGATAAGCGTCGGTAAGGTGATATGAACCGTTATACCCGACGATTTCCGAATGGGGAAACCCAGTGCAATCCGTTGCACTATCGTTTGATGAATACATAGTCAAACGAAGCGAACCGGGGGAACTGAAACATCTCAGTACCCCGAGGAAAAGAAATCAACCGAGATTCCCCTAGTAGCGGCGAGCGAACGGGGAGCAGCCCAGAGTCTTAATCAGCATTAGTATCAGGAGAACGGTCTGGAAAGTCCGGCAGTAAAGGGTGATAGCCCCGTATCTGAAGATATTAGTGTTGTGAACTCGACGAGTAGGGCGGGACACGTGTTATCCTGTCTGAATATGGGGGGACCATCCTCCAAGGCTAAATACTCCTGATTGACCGATAGTGAACCAGTACCGTGAGGGAAAGGCGAAAAGAACCCCGGCGAGGGGAGTGAAATAGAACCTGAAACCGTGTACGTACAAGCAGTGGGAGCCTTGATTTATCAGGGTGACTGCGTACCTTTTGTATAATGGGTCAGCGACTTATATTCTGTAGCAAGGTTAACCGTATAGGGGAGCCGTAGGGAAACCGAGTCTTAACTGGGCGAATGAGTTGCAGGGTATAGACCCGAAACCCGGTGATCTAGCCATGGGCAGGTTGAAGGTTGGGTAACACTAACTGGAGGACCGAACCGACTAATGTTGAAAAATTAGCGGATGACTTGTGGCTGGGGGTGAAAGGCCAATCAAACCGGGAGATAGCTGGTTCTCCCCGAAAGCTATTTAGGTAGCGCCTCGTGAACTCATCTTCGGGGGTAGAGCACTGTTTCGACTAGGGGGTCATCCCGACTTACCAACTCGATGCAAACTACGAATACCGAAGAATGTTATCACGGGAGACACACGGCGGGTGCTAACGTTCGTCGTGAAGAGGGAAACAACCCAGACCGCCAGCTAAGGTCCCAAAGTCATAGTTAAGTGGGAAACGAAGTGGGAAGGCTCAGACAGCCAGGATGTTGGCTTAGAAGCAGCCATCATTTAAAGAAAGCGTAATAGCTCACTGGTCGAGTCGGCCTGCGCGGAAGATGTAACGGGGCTAAACTATGCACCGAAGCTGCGGCAGCGATATGTAAATATTGTTGGGTAGGGGAGCGTTCTGTAAGCCTGTGAAGGTGTGCTGTGAGGCATGCTGGAGGTATCAGAAGTGCGAATGCTGACATAAGTAACGATAATGCGGGTGAAAAACCCGCACGCCGGAAGACCAAGGGTTCCTGTCCAACGTTAATCGGGGCAGGGTGAGTCGACCCCTAAGGCGAGGCAGAAATGCGTAGTCGATGGGAAACGGGTTAATATTCCCGTACTGGTGATAATTGCGATGGGGGGACGGAGAAGGCTAGGCTGGCCGGGCGACGGTTGTCCCGGTTTAAGGATGTAGGCAGGTGAATTAGGCAAATCCGGTTCACTATATGCTGAGGTCTGATGACGAGTCACTACGGTGGCGAAGTAGCTCATGCCCCGCTTCCAGGAAAAGCCTCTAAGCTCTAGATTATCATTAATCGTACCCCAAACCGACACAGGTGGTCAGGTAGAGAATACTCAGGCGCTTGAGAGAACTCGGGTGAAGGAACTAGGCAAAATGGTGCCGTAACTTCGGGAGAAGGCACGCTGGCGCTAGGTGAAGTGGTTTACCCATGGAGCTGAAGCCAGTCGCAGATACCAGCTGGCTGCAACTGTTTATTAAAAACACAGCACTGTGCAAACACGAAAGTGGACGTATACGGTGTGACGCCTGCCCGGTGCTGGAAGGTTAATTGATGGGGTTATCCGTAAGGAGAAGCTCTTGATCGAAGCCCCAGTAAACGGCGGCCGTAACTATAACGGTCCTAAGGTAGCGAAATTCCTTGTCGGGTAAGTTCCGACCTGCACGAATGGCGTAATGATGGCCAGGCTGTCTCCACCCGAGACTCAGTGAAATTGAACTCGCTGTGAAGATGCAGTGTACCCGCGGCAAGACGGAAAGACCCCGTGAACCTTTACTATAGCTTGACACTGAACATTGAGCCTTGATGTGTAGGATAGGTGGGAGGCTTTGAAGTGTGGACGCCAGTCTGCATGGAGCCAACCTTGAAATACCACCCTTTAATGTTTGATGTTCTAACGTTGCCCCGTTATCCGGGGTGCGGACAGTGTCTGGTGGGTAGTTTGACTGGGGCGGTCTCCTCCCAAAGAGTAACGGAGGAGCACGAAGGTTGGCTAAGCATGGTCGGACATCATGCGGTTAGTGCAAAGGCATAAGCCAGCTTGACTGCGAGAGTGACGGCTCGAGCAGGTACGAAAGTAGGTCTTAGTGATCCGGTGGTTCTGAATGGAAGGGCCATCGCTCAACGGATAAAAGGTACTCCGGGGATAACAGGCTGATACCGCCCAAGAGTTCATATCGACGGCGGTGTTTGGCACCTCGATGTCGGCTCATCACATCCTGGGGCTGAAGTAGGTCCCAAGGGTACGGCTGTTCGCCGTTTAAAGTGGTACGCGAGCTGGGTTTAGAACGTCGTGAGACAGTTCGGTCCCTATCTGCCGTGGGCGTTGGAAGATTGAAAGGGGCTGCTCCTAGTACGAGAGGACCGGAGTGGACGCACCACTGGTGTTCGGGTTGTCATGCCAATGGCATTGCCCGGTAGCTAAGTGCGGAAGAGATAACCGCTGAAAGCATCTAAGCGGGAAACTTGCCTTGAGATGAGTCTTCCCTGACCCTTTAAGGGTCCTAAAGGAACGTTTAAGACTAAGACGTTGATAGGTTGGGTGTGTAAGCATAGCGATATGTTGAGCTAACCAATACTAATGAACCGTGAGGCTTAACCTGACAACACCGAAGGTGTTTTAGAGATTGAGAGATGAGGTTGATTCAATGAGCGTGAGAAGCCGAGAGGCGAGGGACACAGCAGCTTGTTCAAGATTGCAGTTCTGGTTTAGTGACGAAATGTACTAAACGGGAACAAACCGAATTTGTCTGGCGGCAATAGCGCGGTGGTCCCACCTGACCCCATGCCGAACTCAGCAGTGAAACGCCGTAGCGCCGATGGTAGTGTGGGGTCTCCCCATGTGAGAGTAGGGAACTGCCAGACATTAATTAAAAATTTATTGCTTATAAGAAGCAGTAAATTGCCGAAAGGCGAAAAGAATAAGTGGAGCGGTAGTTCAGTTGGTTAGAATACCTGCCTGTCACGCAGGGGGTCGCGGGTTCGAGTCCCGTCCGTTCCGCCACTTAATTTAGGGGCGTAGTTCAATTGGTAGAGCACCGGTCTCCAAAACCGGGTGTTGGGAGTTCGAGCCTCTCCGCCCCTGCCAGTTACCAATTAAGTAATAATAAAAGAAGTATCTATTGATAACCCGATTACCTTAATCGGGTTTTTCTTTATATACCATCCGGTTGCCACGTAATAACTCCTTTCCATTTATATTAATAATCCCCTTACTAATCTATGAATAGCTCAATACTTCTGCCTATTTATTTAATTTTTATTATTTAATTTTTAAACGCAAAAATTATCTACTTACCTATATCATTGTTTAATAATTGTGCTCTTTTGCTGTTTTAGTTAGCTAATCTATTAGTGGCTTAACTAATTATTTACTCTGAAATTTTTATACTGTGCTCACAGATAAAGGTTAAAGTTTCAGTTGAATAAAATCATAGTTATAAGACGGATAAGTTAGCTAAAGTAGAGGGATGCATGAGGTTTTTTGTTGTTTTAAGATAACTAGTAATCAATAGACTAAAAAAACGTTATAAACCATATGCTAATGGACGGTTACATTGCTTTTGGCTTTTGCCATTAATGACCAAGCGCTATTATTCTTAACTTTCATTGATGAGCTTTGACATAAATTTGTATTATTCACTAGAAGTGATTAAAGCAACGTTTATTCATATTAACCCTTTAGTTGATACCCGCTAGGCGTTATTAGTAAATACGGGCAGCTCAGCAATAGTATAGAGACGAGTAAAACTTACTCGTCTTTTGGGTTTTCTTCGGTCAATAGAGCGTTTTTTATTGGTGTTTTAATCAACTGATTAATAAGCGCTTGCTGATCATTTTTTTGTAACCAGACAGCATAGAGAGGTTTACTTATTGAAGTTTCTGAGAGAGTTTTTAAGCCTGGGTATTGATATACCCAATGTGCAGGTAAAAATGCAGCTGAAAGCGATACAGGAAGTAATTGACGGGTAATATGAGCAGAGGTGGTTATCATTACTGGCGTATCATCTTGCGTTAATATGGATTCACTTTTAGGCTGAAAATCGGCCCCCCACTCAAGCTTGATATAATTATATTTTGTTAATGCAACATTTTTTTGTGAAGCCATCAGTTGTAAGTCAATAGTACCAATAATGGTACTTTCGAACTCATCCATTTTGGGCGGTTCAGTTGCAATTAATAAATCTAATTCTCTTGAATGAAGCTGTTTGACTAATGATTGACGTGTAGAAACCCTTGCTTCAAGCCGTAACTCATCGTGTTGACTATAAAGAGCTTCTATCCAGTCTACTAAATAACCTTCCCAAAGAGATGCTGTTGCACCAATTGAAAGCTCTGTATGTTGTGATGCATGGGATATTTCTTTTTTGGCTTGTAACCATGTATTCATCAATGATTCAGCATATGGAACGAGTCTTTCACCTGCTGCGGTTAAGCGGATATTATTTCTATGGCGGGTAAAGAGACTTGTTCCGAGTTGAGTTTCTAATTGTCGAATACGAAAGCTGACTGCTGATTGTGTCAAATAGAGTGATTCTGCGGCTCTACCGAAGTGCCTAGTTTTACTAACTTCTAAAAAAGTTCTCAATAACTCGCTGTCCACACTCATCTCCAATTTTTTTTGTCGTGATGATTTAAATGTTTTGTTTTACAGATTGCTTATGCTGTCTAATACTCCGCGCCATATAGAGTTTGACTGTAATAAGTTAGGAGTGTGTCAGATGGCAGATAGCTTCATCACGACTAATCGTTTTTTTGATAACAAAAATTACCCACGTGGCTTTTCTCGTCATGGTGATTTCACCATCAAGGAAGCCCAGTTACTAGAACGCCTAGGCCAAGCTTTTAATGAGCTAGATACTGGTAAACGTGCGGCACAGACAGAAGAAGAAAAACTTTTCGTTGCTGTATGTCGCGGCGAGCGTGAACCAGCTACCCCTGAAGAAAAAGTTTGGGCAAAATATTCTAGTCGTATTAACCGTCCAAAACGTTTCCATACTTTATCAGGCGGCAAACCTCAGATAGACCCATCGGAAGACTACACCGATACAGATGATTAATATTGTCATCGTATGTTAAGAGGGACTTCGGTCCCTTTATTTTTATCCGATAATTAATATTCTCTTCTCTACCCCGCTCAGCTTACTTGTTTTTGCAAATGAAGCAATAACTTATCCATTGTCCTGTACCCAAGGGCTTCTAATAAATGTGCCCGTTCTATATGCTCAGATGCATTAAGATCGGCAATGGTCCTAGAAACCCTTAATACCCTGTGCCAAGCCCGAATAGAAAGCCCTAACTTATTTAACGCATGCTCTAAGAATAACGCATCTTTATCCTTTAGCGGGCAAAATTGTGTGGTTTCTCTCGACGTGAGTAAATTATTTATTTTTCCTGCACGCTCAAGTTGCCTATTTCTAGCCGTGATCACTCTTTGCCTGACTTGTTCACTAGTTTCACCTTGATAATTTTGATTGCTTAATGAGCCGATAGGTAATAATGGTATTTCAATCGAAATATCAAATCTATCTAGAAAAGGGCCTGATATATGCGAAAGATAGCGCAATATGCGGGCGGGAGATGAGCGGCTCATTTCACCTTGGTAGTGACCTGTTGGACTTGGATTAAGTGCAGCAATGAGTTGAAAGTTTGCAGGGTAGCAAACTTTTGCTTTTGCACGAGAAATACTCACTCTTTTTGACTCAAGAGGTTCTCTTAATGAATCAAGGACAGAACGACTGAATTCAGGTAATTCATCTAAAAATAAAATGCCATTATGAGCAAGAGAGATTTCGCCAGGTTTTGGAAGAGAACCCCCGCCGATTAATGCAGCTATTGATGTGCTGTGATGAGGCGTTCTAAAAGGCCTTATAGGCCAATTCACTTTATCACGAGTGGTTTCAGTCAGGCTATATAATGAAGCGACCTCTAGTGCCTCCTGAGGCGTTAATGGAGGCAATAAAGTCATTAACCTGCTGGCTAGCATTGTTTTTCCTGTACCAGGGGGGCCTAGTAGAAGTAAATTATGACCACCTGTGGCGCAAATTTCTAATGCACGTTTTCCTTGTTCTTGCCCAATAATATCATTGATATCACCTTCATATCGAGCCGATGAGGGGGCTTCGTGGATTTGTTGGTTACTGGCTAAGACCTGTTTACCATGTAAGAAGTGGCAAAGTTCTAACAAAGATGTTGCAAAATGGACGCTATTGTCAGCGAGTAAGCTTAATTGGTGCTGATTTTCAATTGAAAGTATTAATACTCGACGTTGTTCTAATGCTGATTGTGCTGCAGGAATGGCACTGTTGACGTAACGTATCAGACCAGATAATGCCAGTTCACCTAAAAACTCATGTTGATTTAATGTTTCATTAGGAATTTGTCCAGATGATGCAAGAATAGCAATTGCAATTGCAAGGTCGTAGCGCCCACTTTCTTTTGGTAAATCTGCAGGCGCTAAATTTACGGTCATTTTTTTAGCGGGATATTCAAACCCACTATTTAGTAAAGCACTTCTTACCCGATCCCTAGCTTCTTTGACGGCGGTTTCAGGGAGACCAACAAGTGTTAGGCCAGGAAGCCCATTACTAATATGAGCTTCAACAGTGACAAGTGGAGCTTCCATGCCAATCGATGCTCTAGTATAAACAATCGCCAATGTCATAAGCCCTCCAATATTATTTGAGTTAACAGAGTAATATTCTGTTGAGAATAAATTGATTTGTAGAGCTGTTTTGTTGTATTTGCGAAGCGGTTCGATAATTTAATTACTTAGTTTCATAGCTGTTTCAGTTTTTTAGAAAACGGCTCGAAATGTTGGTATAACAAAGGTTGCCGTTATTTAATAAAGAATTAAGAATGGAGATACCTTGGATAGGCATCAATAAAACTAATCAATGGGTAGGTGTATTTTTACCTGCTTTTATTTGTGGAGTCTGGATGATGTAGCTGATTGTGCTATCAATTACATTTAAAATTACTGTGAAATTACCTTTTTAATGGTTTTTTATTCTTATTTTTATTTAACATTATGATTTTAAAGTAGTTAAATATTTTGAAAATAAATAAATTAAATAAAAGTTGTCAAAGTGATTTTAAAATGATACCTCTTTAATAAAGATAATTAAGAATGTTGAAAAATTAAAACTCATGAACGCATTTATCCAAGCAGTTAGCCTAATTATTATTCGTGTGGTGGTGATTATTATCCCACCGTGCGGGGCTGCACTTGGACGACGAAGGCTAAAATAACAGCCAGATCTCACGAGAACCCCGCACCGAAAGGCGCGGGGTTTTTTTTGACACTAAAGTTTGTTAAAGCAAATAAAATAGATAAAACATAATAAATACAAATAGATAAAAAGTGGACGGACAGGAGATAAAGCATGAACGGAGCACAATGGTTAGTTCAAGCATTGCGAGCACAAGGTGTTGATACGGTATTTGGCTATCCTGGTGGTGCAATTATGCCAGTTTATGATGCGTTATATGACGGTGGTGTGGAACATCTGCTGTGTAGGCATGAACAAGGCGCAGTGATAGCAGCAATAGGTTATGCGCGCTCAACAGGTAAAACAGGTGTGTGTATCGCGACATCAGGGCCTGGGGCAACAAATGTTATTACAGGATTGGCGGATGCTTTGTTAGACTCGGTTCCGGTTGTTGCTATCACTGGTCAAGTTGCCTCTGAGTTTATCGGAACAGATGCTTTTCAGGAAATTGATGTCTTAGGGTTATCTTTGGCCTGTACTAAACATAGCTTTTTAGTTGAAGCGATAGAAGATTTACCTCGCATCCTTGCTGAAGCTTTCGCAATCGCAAATAGTGGACGTCCTGGACCTGTACTGATTGATATTCCGAAAGATATTCAACTACAACATGCTGAACTATCTCCATTCCTAATGCCTGTTGAACAAGAGACGACCTCTCCATTATCTGAAATCCAGCAAGCAAGAGCATTATTACAACAATCCGAAAAACCGATGTTGTACATTGGTGGCGGTGTTGGGATGTCTGGAGCTGTTAGTGAATTACGAAAATTTATTGAATTTACAGGTATTCCCTCTGTTGCAACATTGAAGGGCTTAGGTGCTGCACACCCATCTGATGAAAATTATTTGGGGATGTTGGGTATGCATGGCACTAAAGCAGCAAATATTTCCGTACAACGCTGTGATTTACTGATAGCTGTTGGTGCTCGCTTTGATGACCGAGTCACAGGTAAATTAAATACTTTTGCTCCGAATGCTAAAGTCATTCACCTTGACATCGACCACGTTGAGCTGGATAAGCTAAGGCAAACTCACGTTGCATTACATGGTGATGCGAAGGCTTTATTACCTGAACTGGCACTTAAAAAATCAATCGCTCCTTGGCAGCAGGAAGTTCAGCAACTGAAGAAAGAATTTGGTTGGCGTTATGATCACCCTGGAGAGCTCATCTATGCGCCACTCTTATTGAAACAACTATCAGATAAAATGAAGCCAAATACGGTGATTACGACGGATGTCGGACAACACCAAATGTGGTCTGCACAACATATCACCGTCGATGGCCCAGAGAATTTTTTAACATCAAGTGGCTTAGGCACGATGGGGTTTGGTATCCCAGCGGCAATTGGAGCCCAAGTTGCAAGACCTGAAGATGTTGTTGTCTGTGTATCTGGTGATGGTTCTTTTATGATGAATGTCCAAGAACTTGGAACCATTAAACGTAAACAGCTTCCCGTAAAAATTCTGTTAATTGATAACCAACGCTTAGGCATGGTTCGCCAATGGCAAGAACTGTTTTTTGAGCAGCGTTATAGTGAAACTATTTTGACAGATAACCCAGATTTTATCGCATTAGCTAGCGCATTTGGCATTAAAGGCCGACGTATTACTGACAAATCTGAAGTGAATGCTGCCCTTGATGAGCTGTTAAATAGTGAGGGCGCTTATTTATTACAAGTGTCCATTAATGAATTAGAAAATGTCTGGCCATTGGTTCCACCTGGGGCTAGTAATGAAAAAATGATGGAGAAACCATTATGATACAACATCAACTCTCAATATCGGCCCGTTTCCGTCCTGAGGTTTTAGAGCGTATATTAAGGGTCACCCGCCATCGCGGATTTCGTATTAGTGCCATGAATATGGGCCAGTCAATAGATGGCGATAATGTTAACATTAAACTGACCGTAAGTAGTCCGAGGCCGTTAACGCAACTTTGTGCTCAGTTAACTAAGCTCTCAGATATTACGGAAGTTGAAGTACTACAACAAGAATCACGACTATTAAGCACACAAAGTGCAATGTAAGGAATATACAAATGACTAAGAAAGCTGACTTTATTTGGTTTAACGGTGAAATGACGCCATGGGCTGATGCAAAGGTTCATGTAATGTCTCATGCTCTGCACTATGGTACATCTGTGTTTGAAGGCGTCCGTTGCTATGATTCACATAAAGGTCCTGTGGTCTTTCGCCATCGTGAACACATGCAACGTTTGCATGATTCAGCAAAAATTTACCGTATGCCTGTCAGCTATAGCGTTGAAGAATTAATGGAAGCATGCCGTGAGACGCTGCGTAAAAATAACTTAGTCAGTGCGTATATTCGTCCATTAGTATTTATTGGTGATGTCGGCATGGGTGTAAACCCACCAGAAGGCTACAACACCGATGTCATTTTAGCTGCTTTCCCATGGGGTGCCTATTTAGGTGAAGAAGCACTTGATCAAGGTATTGATGCAATGGTGTCTTCTTGGAATCGTGTCGCACCAAATACCATTCCTACAGGTGCAAAAGCGGGTGGTAACTACTTATCATCTTTGTTGGTTGGTAGCGAAGCACGTCGCCATGGCTATCAAGAAGGTATCGCACTAGATGTTCATGGCTATTTGTCAGAAGGTGCGGGTGAAAATATTTTTGAAGTGAAAGACGGTATCTTGTACACCCCACCATTTACCTCTTCAGCTTTACCGGGGATTACGCGTGATGCAATCCTAACACTAGCAAAAGATATGGGCATTGAAGTACGTGAACAGACACTGTCTCGCGAATCACTGTATTTAGCAGATGAAGTCTTTATGACAGGAACCGCAGCAGAAATCACCCCTGTTCGTAGTGTTGATGGCATTCAAGTAGGAATTGGCCGCTGTGGCCCTGTGACGAAAAAAATTCAGCAAGCATTCTTTGGCCTGTTCACTGGAGCAACTGAAGACAAATGGGGCTGGTTAGATCAAGTAAACCCTTAATAACTAAATTGAAATAGATGTTACAGGCGGACGTTCCCCGCCTGTTTTAAACACGGGAGTTAAAGATATGCCTAAGTACCGTTCAGCAACAACAACTCATGGTCGTAATATGGCTGGCGCTCGTGCATTATGGCGCGCGACAGGTATGACCGATGCTGATTTTGGAAAACCCATTATTGCAGTTGTTAACTCATTCACACAGTTTGTTCCTGGCCATGTGCATTTACGTGACTTAGGCAAACTAGTTGCAGAGCAAATCGAAAATGCGGGTGGCGTTGCGAAAGAGTTTAATACGATTGCCGTTGATGATGGGATTGCCATGGGGCATGGCGGAATGTTGTATTCCTTACCTTCCCGTGAATTAATTGCTGATTCAGTTGAATATATGGTGAATGCACACTGTGCGGACGCGATGGTGTGTATTTCAAACTGCGACAAAATTACTCCGGGTATGTTGATGGCGGCATTACGTCTAAATATTCCTGTTATTTTCGTTTCAGGTGGGCCGATGGAAGCTGGAAAAACCAAGCTTTCAGACCAAATTATCAAGCTCGATCTAGTCGATGCAATGATCCAAGGTGCTAACCCAAATGTTAGCGATGCAGATAGTGAACAAATCGAACGCTCTGCTTGCCCAACCTGTGGTTCATGTTCAGGGATGTTTACAGCAAACTCAATGAACTGTTTAACGGAAGCGCTGGGGCTTTCTCAGCCGGGTAATGGTTCATTATTAGCGACACATGCAGACCGCGAAACACTCTTTATTAATGCGGGTAAGCGTATTGTCGAATTAACTAAACGTTACTACGAACAAGACGATGAAAGTGCGTTACCACGCAATATCGCTAATAAATCTGCATTTGAAAACGCGATGACTCTTGATATTGCTATGGGAGGGTCAACGAATACGGTACTTCATTTGTTAGCAGCAGCACAGGAAGCCGATATTGACTTTACCATGGACGATATAGACCGATTATCACGTCAAGTTCCTCATTTGTGTAAGGTTGCACCAAGTACGCAAAAATATCATATGGAAGATGTTCACCGTGCTGGTGGTGTTATCGGTATTTTAGGTGAATTAAGCCGCGCAGGCTTGCTGCAAGAAAATGTAACGAATATTTTAGGGTTAACCTTCCAAGAGACATTGGCGCAGTATGATGTGATGTTAACCAAAGACGAAGGTGTGAAGTCGATGTTTTCCGCGGGCCCTGCCGGTATCCGCACGACAAAAGCGTTTTCACAGAACTGCCGCTGGCCGTCATTGGATACTGATCGTGAAAATGGGTGTATCCGTAGCATTGAACACGCCTATAGCTTAGATGGTGGCTTAGCCGTCTTGTCCGGTAATATTGCCGAAGATGGTTGTATTGTGAAAACAGCAGGGGTTGATGAAGGCAGCTTAACATTCCGTGGCCCAGCCAAAGTATTTGAAAGCCAAGATGACGCAGTAGAAGCCATTCTGGGTGGTAAAGTCGTTGAAGGGGATGTGGTTGTTATTCGCTATGAAGGGCCTAAAGGTGGTCCGGGTATGCAAGAAATGCTTTATCCAACCTCTTACTTAAAATCAATGGGATTAGGCAAAAGCTGTGCATTAATCACGGATGGCCGTTTTTCGGGGGGTAGCTCCGGTCTCTCTATCGGTCATATTTCACCAGAAGCGGCAAGCGGCGGGCTATTAGCATTAGTTCATGATGGCGATATTATTGATATTGATATTCCAAATCGGACAATGGTGCTTGATGTTAACGAAAGTGAATTGAACCAACGTCGTGAGGCTGAATTAGCTCGTGGTGATAAGGCCTTTACTCCACGTGGTCGTCAGCGTGAAGTTTCTTTTGCGTTACGTGCTTATGCTTCCCTCGCTACCAGTGCTGATAAAGGTGCGGTGCGTGATAAGTCGAAGTTGGGAGGCTAATTGTGGCTGCAGCAAAACCCTTACCCGCAACTCCAACTGGAGCGGATTACTTAAAAGCGGCGCTAAGTGCGCCGGTTTATGAAGCTGCGCAAGTTACGCCTCTTCAGCAAATGGATAAAATATCTTCGCGTTTAGGTAATACAATTTTAGTGAAACGTGAAGATAGACAACCCGTGCATAGCTTTAAGCTACGTGGTGCGTATGCCATGATCGCTAGCCTAACAGAAGAACAAAAAGCTAAAGGGGTAGTGACTGCTTCAGCAGGAAACCACGCCCAAGGTGTTGCATTATCAGCAAACCGTGTTGGTGTAAAAGCAAAAATTGTTATGCCTGTGGCAACGGCAGATATCAAAGTTGATGCAGTGCGCAGTTTTGGCGGTGAGGCTATTTTGCACGGTGCTAATTTTGATGAAGCCAAAGCTAAAGCTATTGCGATGGCGCAAGAAGAGGGTTATACCTTCGTCCCGCCTTTTGACCACCCTTCTGTGATTGCAGGCCAAGCGACCATTGCTCTGGAATTATTACAACAAGACGCGCACTTAGACCGTATTTTTATTCCTGTCGGTGGTGGTGGTTTGATTGCTGGTGTTGCTGTTTTAATCAAACAGTTGATGCCAGAAATTAAAATTATTGGTGTTGAATCGGAAGATGCTGCTTGCTTAAAAGCGGCATTGGAAGCTGGTCATCCTGTTGATTTACCTCGCGTTGGGTTATTCGCTGAGGGAGTTGCAGTAAAGCGTATTGGTGATGAAACTTTTAGGCTGTGCCAACAATATGTTGATGACGTCATAACTGTTGATAGTGATTCTATTTGCGCAGCCCTTAAAGATATTTTCGAAGATGTCCGCGCAATCGCAGAGCCTTCAGGCGCATTGGCTTTAGCTGGGTTGAAAAAGTATGTTCAGCAGCACAATATCAAAGGTGAGCGATTAGCGCATATTCTTTCTGGCGCGAATATGAATTTCCATGGCCTTCGTTATGTTTCTGAACGCTGCGAAATTGGTGAGCAACGCGAAGCCTTGTTAGCGGTGACTATCCCTGAGCAAAAAGGCAGTTTTTTACGTTTTTGTCAGTTACTCGGCCATCGGTCAATTACTGAGTTTAATTATCGCTATACGGATGCCGACCCAGAACGTGCTTGTATCTTCGTTGGGGTGCGTTTAAGCGGCCGTGAAGGGGAACGTGGTGAGATTATCCAAGAACTCAGAAATAATGGTTATGAAGTCGATGACTTATCTGATGATGAAATGGCAAAACTACACGTACGCTACATGATTGGTGGTCGTCCTTCTAAGCCACTAGATGAACGCTTATACAGTTTTGAGTTCCCTGAGTCTCCGGGGGCATTATTGAAGTTCTTAGAAACACTCGGAACATATTGGAACATAACGCTATTTCATTATCGTAGCCATGGTACGGACTACGGGCGTGTACTTGCCGCATTCGAACTTTCTGGGCCAGAAGTGCGCTTTGACCGGCACCTTGATGCGCTAGGTTATGAATATCATGATGAAACTGGAAATCCGTCTTTCCGCTTTTTCCTAGCGCCACAAGATAACCAAAAAGTTTTAGATTGATTGGTCTGGGAGCAGTTCCCAAAAGGCTTTAATCAATGGCTCGCTAAGGCGTTTGCTTAATAAACAGACGCCGAGCTCGAATGGTTCGACCATCGAGATATTATCGAGCTGTGAAATACGGCTACGGACTGGTTCAGGGCTGTTGTCGACAACCACACTGGGGATTAGGGCGATACCACAACCGAGAGCCACCATTGACACTATTGCTTCATGGCCAGAGACAGTTGCATAAATAACTGGGTTGTTTATGTTGTGGCGACGAAACCAGAGTTCAATACGTTTACGAGATGGCCCATGCTCGGGCAAGATAAACGGTACTGTTGACCAATCAGGTTCGGCTTCGGTTACCATCGTTCGTACGGCACATGGCAGTGATGGCGCAATCAATACCAGTGGGATTTCACCAATTTTAGTGAATCGGACGTTGTCAGGTAAGCGCTCTGGTTTCCCTGCAATACCAAGGTCGGCTTCATTTGTTTCGACCTTTTCGACTGCATCAGCGGCATCACCTGTTGTGAGTTTTATTTCCACTAGAGGGTGCAATGCTCGGAATTTATCGAGCACTTGAGGTAAGTGGCTATAAGCCGCGGTAACAGAACAAAATAGACGTAGTTCTCCACTCAGCGAGGGGCTTTGTTGGTTAAGGGCATGTCGAAGTTGTTGGTATTGCAATAATGTTTGTTGAGCAAACTGTTTCAGGTGCTCACCAGCCTGAGTTAGCTTTACGGAACGGTTATCCCTTACAAACAATGGATGGCCAAGCTGCTCTTCTAGGCGCTGTATTTGCCTAGAGAGAGTTGATGGGCTGACATGCATCGCTTTAGAGGTGCGCCCGAAATGTAAGCTCTCCGCCAAATGTAAAAATAGCTTTAAATCACGGATATCCATTTTGCCCTCGATGAAGTAATTAATGGTGTTGCAAATATCGCAACATTGTATTGTTAATATATCAATTTAAGCAATGCAAAACATCGCATATAGTAAATCCATAACCGCTCAAAATGAGCGACAGGCAAATAACTGCCTGACATAACGAACACAACAGAACAATGGAGTATGACAATGGCGAATTATTTTAATACATTGAATTTGCGTGAGCAGTTGGCTCAATTAGGCAAGTGTCGCTTTATGAAGCGCGAAGAATTTGCAGACGAAGCAGGTTATCTGAAAGGTAAAAAAATCGTCATCGTCGGTTGTGGTGCTCAAGGTCTGAACCAAGGCCTGAATATGCGTGATTCTGGTTTAGATATTGCTTATGCATTGCGCGCTGAAGCGATCAGTGAAAAGCGTGCTTCATGGCGTAAAGCAACGGAAAACGGCTTTAAAGTTGGGACTTATGAAGAACTTATCCCAACAGCAGATTTAGTTATTAACTTAACGCCAGACAAACAGCACTCTACTGTTGTTCGTGCTGTTCAGCCTATGATGAAACAAGGTGCGGCTCTGGGCTACTCTCACGGCTTTAACATTGTTGAAGTAGGTGAAGAGATCCGTAAAGATATTACTGTTGTGATGGTTGCTCCAAAATGCCCAGGTACAGAAGTTCGCGAAGAATACAAGCGTGGTTTCGGTGTTCCGACATTGATCGCTGTTCACCCAGAGAATGACCCTAAAGGTGAAGGTATGGCCATTGCTAAAGCATGGGCGGCAGCAACAGGTGGTCATCGTGCAGGGGTACTGGAATCTTCATTTGTTGCCGAAGTTAAATCTGACCTGATGGGCGAACAAACTATCCTGTGTGGTATGTTGCAAGCCGGTGCGTTATTAAGTTATGACAAAATGGTTGCAGATGGCGTAGAGCCGGGTTATGCAGGTAAATTGATTCAATTTGGTTGGGAAACTATCACTGAAGCGCTGAAGCAAGGTGGTATCACGTTGATGATGGACCGTTTATCGAATCCAGCAAAAATACGTGCGTATGCATTATCTGAGCAATTGAAAACCATTATGGCGCCATTGTTCCAAAAGCATATGGATGACATTATTTCAGGTAAATTCTCATCAGATATGATGGCAGACTGGGCAAATGATGATAAAAACTTGCTGACATGGCGTGAAGAGACCGGCAAAACACCATTTGAAAACTACCCTGAGTATGAAGGTAAAATTGCTGAGCAAGAATATTTTGACCATGGAGTTCTGTTAGTCGCGATGGTTAAAGCAGGCGTTGAGTTAGCATTTGATACGATGTTAGAAGCAGGTATCTATGAAGAATCAGCCTATTATGAGTCGCTGCATGAGTTGCCGTTGATTGCCAATACTATCGCACGTAAGCGTCTGTATGAAATGAACGTTGTTATTTCAGATACTGCAGAGTACGGTAACTATTTATTCTCATTTGCGGTTGTTCCAATGCTAAAAGATTTTATGACTAAATTGCAAGCAGGGGATTTAGCAAAACCAGTTGCTGATAATGGAACTGATAACGCGCAGTTACGTGATATCAATGAAGCAATCCGTAATCATCCTATTGAGAAAATCGGTAAGACATTACGTGGTTATATGACGGATATGAAGAAGATTGCGGTCGGCTAACTCATTTTTCGTCACTCTTCGCGTGATAGGCGCGTTGGCAGCACTCGGTTACCCAAGTCACATACTTAATATATGCTCCTTGGGATAACCTAATTTTTCGTCACTCTTCGCGTGATAGGTGCGTTGGCAGCACTCGGTTACCCAAGTCACATACTAATGTATGCTCCTTGGGCTAACCTCCTTTGCCGCCTTCCTCTAACACGAATAGTTTAGAAAAATGCATTATTGATATAACCACATTGTTCTAGTGAATAGTGTGGTTTTTTTGTTTTTTATAAATAGACGGGATCGTTGCTCAAGAGTTGGTTGGGTTTCTGCTACAATCTGTAGCGAGTTCCATTTTGAATAACTAGGTGATGTAGAAAAACCATGCGATTAAACCCAGGCCAGCAACAGGCAGTTGAATTTGTCGATGGCCCTTGCCTTGTATTGGCAGGGGCAGGATCAGGCAAAACACGTGTTATTACGAATAAAATTGCGCATTTAATTCGCCAGTGTGGCTATCAACCTCGGCAAATTGCAGCGGTGACTTTTACCAATAAAGCGGCTCGCGAAATGAAAGAGCGTGTTGCTCAAACATTAGGGAAAAAAGAAGCCCGTGGTTTGATCATTTCTACCTTTCATACATTAGGACTAGAAATTATTAAACGTGAATATAAGGCATTGGGTATTAAAGCCAATTTTTCATTGTTTGATGACCAAGACCAGCTAGCACTACTTAAAGAGCTGACTTTTGATTTGCTTGAAGAAGATAAGGATCTTTTACAACAGCTGATCTCTTCGATCTCTAATTGGAAAAATGATCTTCTTTCACCAGAAAAGGTGGTGGGGCAGGCTCGTAGTGAGAAAGAGCATCATTTTGCCGAGTGTTATCGCCGCTATGAGTTACATTTAAAAAGCTGTAATGTGCTGGATTTTGATGACCTTATCAGCAAACCCACTTTGTTGTTATATCATAATGAAGAAGTGCGTGAACGCTGGCAGCAAAAAATCCGTTACTTGCTGGTGGATGAGTATCAAGATACCAATACGAGTCAATATCAACTTGTTAAATTACTCGTAGGAAAGCGAGCAAGGTTTACCGTTGTGGGGGATGATGACCAATCAATCTACTCATGGCGTGGTGCTCGCCCACAAAACCTTGTTTTACTTAGCCAAGATTTCCCTAAGTTGAATGTCATTAAACTTGAGCAAAATTACCGTTCTTCAGAGCGAATTTTGAAAGCTGCGAATATTTTAATTGCGAATAACCCCCATGTGTTTGAGAAAAAGTTATTCTCTGAATTAGGATATGGCGCACCATTAAAAGTCTTAACTGCCAATAATGAAGACCATGAAGCGGAAAAAGTTATTGGGGAACTGATTGCTCATCATTTTATCAATAAAACAGAATATAAAGATTACGCTATTTTGTATCGTGGTAATCACCAATCACGTATTTTCGAAAAAATGTTGATGCAAAACCGCATCCCATATCGTATTTCCGGCGGGACATCATTCTTTTCACGCCCTGAAATCAAAGACTTATTAGCTTATTTGCGAGTACTAACTAACCCTGAGGATGATAGTGCATTTTTACGTATAGTGAATACACCGCGTCGGGAGATTGGCCCCAAGACAATTCAAAAACTAGGCGAATGGGCGAACCAACGAGGTAAAAGCTTATATCAAGCTAGCTTTGATTTGGGGCTAGAGCAAACACTAAAAGGTAAAGGCTTAGAAGCATTACAACGATTTACACATTGGATGGATGGAATTGTACAAACTTCGCAAAGAGAGCCTTTGATTGCTGTACGTGATTTATTGCGAGAAATGGATTACGAAAGCTGGTTATATGAAACATCCACGAGTACTAAAGCGGCTGAAATGCGAATGAAAAACGTCAACCAATTGTTCACATGGATGAGTGAAATGGTTGAAGGCGATGAACTTAATGACCCAATGACTTTGAGCCAAGTGGTAACACGTTTTACGCTACGTGACATGATGGAGCGTGGAGAAGACGATGAAGAATCCGATCAAGTTCAGCTTATGACATTGCATGCATCTAAAGGTCTTGAATTTCCATATGTTTTTCTTGTTGGTATGGAAGAGGGGTTACTGCCACATCAAAGTAGTATCGATGAAAATAATATTGATGAAGAGCGCCGTTTGGCTTATGTAGGGATCACTCGAGCACAAAAAGAGCTGTTTTTTTCTCATTGTCGTGAGCGTCGGCAATATGGCGAATTAATCCGCCCTGAACTGAGCCGATTTTTACTTGAGTTACCTCAGGATGATGTATTGTGGGAGCAGGAACGCAAAGTGGTTAGTGCGCAGGAGCGTATGCAAAAAGGGCAATCGGCATTAGCAGATATTAAAGCGCGCTTAGGGTTAAATAAGAAAACAGAAAATAACAATTAATTAGGTTCCACACTAGGTTTCCCCTAGTGTGGAAAGAACTCTCAATTTGAACTATTACGTTCTTCTAGCTCTAATAGCCAATTTACATAACCTTGCCATTGGACTTCTTGCTGTAAATTTTCTGCGCGCAAAGGGTGATCTGCTAACCAACGATAAGGCAGCATAATTGTTAACCCATTAGCATCCGTATTGAGTCTTAAAGCTGGCAATGTATCATCACGTCTACGGCTAGAAAAAATAATGGCTAGCCGCAGTAAACGGCATAAATAGTATGCCTGCTGTATGGGTAATGCATTTTGTTGGCTCAAAGATGCTAAGTCGACAGGGCCTTGTTGGTTTCTTAATAGTGCTGCGAGTAACCGTTTTTGCGCAGGGGTAAAACCGGGCAAATCAAGGTGTGTTATTAGATAGCTGGCGTGTTCAGGGCTTTTACGGAAATCAACGCTGAGGCCTATTTCGTGTAAAGCACAAGCACTTGATAATAAATCACGACAACGAGTATCTAACCCCCAATTTTTTGCCACTTGTAGGAAAAAGTACTCCGCAAGTTGACGAACTCGACTCGCTTGCTCAATGTCAACTTGGAAGCGGCGTTGAATATTACGAACAGTACGGGCTCGAATATCTTGCTCGATAGGTAATTGCAACATACCGTAGACGAGCCCTTCTCGAAGAGCGCCCCCAGCTAGTGTCATGTTATCAATCCCTAAAGCTTCGAAAATTGCGATTAGAATCGATAATCCACTTGGAAAAACAAGGGCTCGCTCAAAGGTTAAACCCTCAATTTCAAGTTCTTCAAGTTTTTGGCATTGAATTGCTTTACGCTTAAGCTGTTGTAACTTTGAGAGGGTGATTAATTCATCCATGCCTTGAGCAATCATAATTTCTTGAATTGCTTGGACTGTTCCTGATGCTCCAACACAAATTTTCCATCCATGGGTTTTTAAGGCGTCAGCAATTGGGGCGATGACTTCTTGTGCAGCGGTTTGGGCTGCAGAAAAATTTTCTTCTGTTAAACTTCGGTCGCTAAAATAGCGTTCAAGCCAAGTAACACAGCCCATTTCAAGGCTATAAAGTTGCTCCGCTTTAGCACCAGTCCCTGTGACTAGCTCAGTGCTGCCCCCGCCAATATCAACGACTAAACGTTGATCAGGGCCGCCTGTCGTATGTGCGACACCTTGGTAAATTAGGCGAGCTTCTTCTTCTCCTTGAATAACTTTAACGGGGTTTCCTAGGATATTACTGGCTTTCTCGATAAATAGGTCAGCATTTTTAGCTAAGCGTAATGTCGCTGTGGCGACGACTCGAATTTGCGTGTTCGGAATATCTTGTAGGTGTTCCGAAAATAGGCGCAGACACTGCCAGCCTCGTTCCATCGCTTGTTCAGAAAGAAGGTTGTTTTTATCTAACCCAGCCGCAAGCCGAACTTTGCGTTTAACCCTAGAAATAACCTGAATGCTGCCAGCAGTTTCGCGCACTACTAGCATATGAAAACTGTTTGAACCCAAATCGATGGCAGCATAAAGAGAAGAAGATTTCAGCATATCGTTTTTACTCAGCCTGGACGTTTATGGTTATTACGTGGGCCATTGTGGCGACGCGGCGAATTTGAATTGCGGCGAGGGCCCCCAGGGCGAGGACGATGACGGCGTTTTGGTGCCGGTAAATCATCCAATAGTGCTTCGCTATTATATTTACTCACAGGGATTGAGTGTTGAATATACTCTTCGATAGCCGGTAAGTTGAGTGCATATTCTTCACACGCGAGGCTGATTGAGCAACCACTTTCGCCAGCACGGCCAGTACGACCAATTCGGTGAACATAATCTTCACAATCGTCAGGTAAATCATAGTTAAAAACATGAGTTACAGATGGAATATGTAAACCCCGAGCAGCCACGTCAGTTGCGACGAGAATATCAAGGCTACCTTGTGTGAATTGCTCTAAAATACGTAGGCGTTTTTTCTGTGCGACATCCCCAGTAAGTAGCCCCACTCGGTGACCATCTGCAGCTAAATGAGCCCAAATATCATCACAACGATGCTTTGTATTAGCGAAAATGATACAACGTTCCGGCCATTCCTCTTCAAGTAAGGTTTGGAGTAAACGCATTTTTTCTTCATTAGAAGGGTAAAATAACTCTTCTTTGATACGATGACCTGTTTTTTGCAAAGGTTCTACCTCAACATATTCAGGGTTATTCATTTGTTCAAATGCTAATTCTTTGACGCGGTAAGATAGTGTTGCGGAGAACAGCAGGTTAAGCCTTTCTGTTGCAGCCGGAATACGGCGAAATAGCCAACGAATATCTTTAATAAACCCAAGGTCATACATGCGATCAGCTTCATCGAGAACAATGACTTGGATTGCGCTTAAATCGACGTAGTTTTGTTTGGCATAGTCGATAAGACGACCCGTTGTGCCAATTAAAATATCGACGCCATTTTGTAGAACTTTTAATTGTTCATCATAACCATCACCACCATAGGCTAGGCCCATTTTCAGGCCAGTATATTCAGCAAGCTCTTTAGCATCTGAGTATATCTGTACTGCCAGTTCACGAGTTGGTGCCATAATTAGCGCGCGAGGCTGGTTAGTTTTTTTCCCCTCAATAGCGGGATGAGTTAATAAATAATGAAATGTAGACGTTAAAAATGCTAACGTTTTACCTGTACCAGTTTGCGCTTGACCCGCTACGTCTTTGCCTTCGACAGTAAAAGGCAAAGTGGACGCCTGAATTGGCGTGCAATAATCGAAGCCTTTTTTATTAAGAGCTTCAATGACTTTAGGGTGCAATGCGAAGTCGGAAAACTTCTTTTCTGTCAAGTGTGCTTTACTCATAGTATGTTAGAATATCAGTTAACGGTTGGTTTACGAAAGTGTATCTTTTGAAATAAAGCATACTGCTGCCAATAATGTTACACTAAGTCTGCAAAAGATGAATTTTTGGAGTACAACATGAGCGATAAAATTATACATATAACTGATGCAAGTTTTGCAACTGAAGTTTTGAACGCAAGTTCACCTGTTCTCGTCGATTTCTGGGCAGCATGGTGTGGTCCTTGTAAAATGATCGCGCCTATTCTTGATGAAATTGCTGATGAATATACAGGCAAATTGACCATCGCAAAACTGAATATTGATGAAAACCCGGCTACCGCCCCAAAATATGGAATTCGTGGTATCCCGACACTTCTTTTATTCAAAAATGGTGAAGTTGCTGCAACCAAAGTGGGCGCATTATCAAAAACGCAACTGAAAGAATTTCTAGACGGAAATCTGTAAGTTATCGTTATATACAAGCCAAAACGTTTAGCGGTATATCTATTTTATCTAGAGAGCCGCTAGACGTCTTCACTTAAGCATGATAAGTTATCATTATTCCTCGTATAGCACCCATATGAATTACTTTGTATTCCATTGCTCTTATCTTATATATCTAGTTTGTTAGTTCTGTATTGTGATAATTGTTTCGTAATGATTGTTAATGATCAAAAACTGATGACACAATGATTTTAAATATGAAAATTGAGAATTTAGACGTTGAGTTCAAGCTACTGCTGCATTCAATATCATTTATTCCAATGTGTTTTTCATCTTAGTTAAAGATAGTGCATAAGCTACAGTAATGTAATCTAATGTTATTAGATCTTAGGGGATAGTAACAAACTGGGAAAAGTTAACGTTCAGTTCAAATGTGTTATTTAATGCGGTTCTGGCGTTAAATTTGCGATATTGGGATAGATGTTGTCCTAAATGTACAAAAAACTATTGCTAATGTTGTGTGTGTTTCTAATAATATACCGAACATCTTTCAGGTGAATCGTAGTCACATGTTAGAAAAATCATTAGTAATGACTAGCAAAAATTTTTATGCATTGTTGTGAGCGTATGATGAATCCGTTACCAACAGGGCTGTATAAAGTTAAACTGGCACTTAGTTATTAAGTTGCCGTCAATTTACGTTCATAGTTCGAGAATTACCCCGAGTTAAAGAACCCACCATTATGAATCTTACCGAATTAAAAAATACGCCAGTATCAGAATTGATTACGTTAGGCGAAAACATGGGGCTAGAGAACTTAGCCCGTATGAGAAAGCAGGATATTATTTTCTCTATTTTGAAGCAGCATGCAAAAAGTGGAGAAGATATTTTCGGCGACGGCGTACTGGAAATATTGCAGGATGGATTTGGTTTCCTCCGTTCAGCTGATAGTTCTTACCTCGCAGGTCCTGATGATATCTACGTTTCTCCTAGCCAAATCCGCCGTTTTAACCTACGTACAGGTGACACAATTTCAGGAAAAATTCGTCCTCCTAAAGAAGGTGAACGCTATTTTGCCCTCCTGAAAGTCAACGAAGTTAACTTCGACAAACCTGAAAATGCCCGCAGTAAAATCCTTTTTGAAAACTTAACACCATTACATGCCAATAGTCGTCTGCGTATGGAACGCGGTAACGGTTCTACGGAAGATTTAACTGCGCGTGTACTGGATTTAGCTGCACCAATCGGTCGTGGGCAACGTGGTTTGATCGTGGCTCCACCTAAAGCAGGTAAAACAATGTTACTGCAAAATATTGCAGCAAACATTGCACATAACCACCCTGATTGCGTTCTGATGGTACTGCTTATTGATGAGCGTCCAGAGGAAGTGACAGAGATGCAGCGTTTAGTTAAAGGTGAAGTTATTGCTTCGACTTTTGATGAGCCAGCTGCACGTCACGTTCAAGTTGCTGAAATGGTGATTGAAAAAGCTAAACGTCTGGTTGAACATAAAAAAGACGTTATTATCTTACTTGATTCCATTACGCGTCTTGCTCGTGCATATAACACCGTCGTTCCTTCATCCGGTAAAGTATTAACCGGTGGGGTTGATGCCAACGCATTACATCGCCCAAAACGCTTTTTTGGTGCTGCTCGTAACGTTGAGGAAGGTGGAAGCCTAACAATCATTGCGACTGCGTTAGTCGATACCGGCTCTAAAATGGATGAAGTTATCTATGAAGAGTTTAAAGGTACAGGTAACATGGAATTGCATCTTTCTCGTAAGATTGCAGAAAAACGTGTATTCCCTGCTATCGATTACAACCGCTCTGGTACCCGTAAAGAAGAGTTGCTGACGTCGCAAGATGAGCTACAAAAAATGTGGATCTTACGTAAGATTATTCATCCTATGGGTGAAATCGATGCGATGGAGTTCCTCATTAGTAAACTCGCAATGACTAAAACAAATGAAGAGTTTTTTGACTTCATGAAAAGAGCATAGCAGCTAAGATTTTCAAATCTTATAAATAGGTGCCATTATTGGCACCTATTTTTTTGCACCCATATCTTTGCTGAATACAAAAAATGAAGTTATAAAATAAGCTATAAATGATATTTATTGTTGTATGGTGTTAGTTTAGATAAATTAACCCTATGTTTTATTTCTTTATTTACACGCTGTATTAGTTAAACAAGTGTATATTCTCTACGCTACAATAATTAAAGACATACAAAACAATGGTTTTCTTTTAGTTCATTGAATTTAAAGAAATTAATTGGTTTTATATATTTTTGTGATTGAAATTAAATTTATTTAGGGCGTTTTATTATTTAATCTTTAAATGATTATTTAATGGTCAATTGATTAACTCTATTTTAGCGTATTGATTTTATGGCATGCATATTGCAGCTATAAAGTATAAACTTGGAAATGTTTCGTTATCGAATTAAAAACACACGTGTAGTGTGTATATTGATAATGTTATAGGAGTCTTTGTACGAATGAAGATTCGTCTTATAGCGGATTTTATTGCCAAGATGATAATGCATTGGCGCTTGCTTACTTATCGGCATTCACCAAAAAAAATTTAGTTTTGAAAGTTAAATATAAAGATTAAGAGAGTCGAACAGTGGACACCATACACTTTGTAACCAACCTCTTCTACGTTTTCTTGTTTTCGTTAGCCTTTATTTTTCTGGCCCGAGTTGTTGCGATAAAAATCGGGTTAGTTGATAAGCCTAACTTCAGGAAAAAGCACGTAGGATTAGTTCCTCTTGTTGGGGGAATTTCCGTTTTCTTTGGGATCTGTTTTGCGTTTTATATAACTGAAGAGTATATACCCCATAAATGGCTGTATATCAGTTGTGCAGGTTTATTGGTCTTTATCGGTGCGCTAGATGATAGGTTTGATATTAGTGTAAAATTAAGGGCAGGGATCCAAGCAATTGTTGCGGTTGTTATGATGACAGCAGCAGGGCTAAAACTTGAATCATTAGGCCATGCATTTGGGCCATGGGAACTCGTTCTTGGTCCATTTGGTTATATTGTCACTCTCTTTGCCGTATGGGCTGCAATCAATGCATTTAACATGGTTGATGGTATTGATGGGTTACTTGGGGGGTTATCTTCGGTTTCCTTTGGGGCACTCGGCTTTTTACTTTATCAAAATGGTAATTTTGCATTAGCCTTTTGGTGTTTTGCCTTTATTGCAGCTATCCTTCCTTATATTCTGTTAAATTTAGGCGTGTTAGGGCGTCGTTTTAAAGTATTTATGGGGGATGCAGGAAGTACTTTGATCGGTTTCACCATTATTTGGATCTTAGTCGCTTCAACTCAGGAAGAAGTTCACCCTATTAACCCAGTAACAGCTTTATGGATTATTGCGATCCCATTAATGGATATGGTTGCCATTATGTATCGCCGAATTCGTAAAGGTATGAGTCCATTCTCACCAGACCGCCAACATATTCATCATTTGATTATGCGTTCCGGTTTCACGCCAAAAGGTGCATTTGTATTGATTACTTTATCTGCAGCTATCTTGGCATGTATCGGAATTATTGGCGAAAGGTTAACATTTGTACCAGAGTGGGTAATGTTGGCATTATTTTTGCTTGTATTTATGATGTATGGTTATTGCATCAAACGAGCTTGGAAAGTCGCCCGTTTTATTAAACGAGTTAGACGTAGAGTCCGTCGAGGTGCAGTACGGTAACGACAAAACGAAAATAGAGGTTCTGTGCAGTGAATAACTCAGAAACACAACCGAGTCAGCATCAAACACCAATAGAGCCGGAATTGGATATCCGTGGTTTATGCCGCTCATTGTGGCAAGGCAAAATTTGGATCATTGCATTTGCAGTTATTTTTGCTGCAATTGCATTGGGAGCATCTTATTTTATGCAACCCAAGTGGAGCGCAACCGCAATCACGGATTTACCAACTGTAAATAATCTGGGAAGCTATTACTCTCAGCAGCAATTTCTGCGCAACCTCGATTCCCGTATAAATAATACCGGGCAAGAAGGGCAATTACCGACGATCGCAAAAGAAGCGTACCAAGAGTTTACAAAACAACTTGGTTCTTATGATACACGCCGTCAATTTTGGTTGAGTACTGATTACTATAAGCAACGCTTGGAAAATGACCCAAAAGCGGATGCTGCATTATTGGATGAACTCATCAATAATATTGAATTTACTCCCGCCGATGAAATCAAAAACCTAACAGATAGTATTAAGTTAGTGGCTGAAACATCAGCAGATGCGAATCAATTATTGCGCCAGTACACTCAGTTTGCGAATCAACGCGCAACAACGAACCTGAACGATGAAATTAAAGGTACTTGGGCAACTAAAATGCAATCCATGAAAGCCTTAGTTAAGCGTGAAGATATGGTTGCCAACGCGGCTTATGAAAGACGTCTGAATGTCTTAGAACAAGCACTTAAAGTCGCGGAAAAACAAGGTATTGTGCGTAATCAAAGTACAACACCAGTGGATGAACTCCCTGACTCTAAAATGTTCATGTTAGGTGCCCCATTATTACAGGCACAAATTGAAACATTGAAAGCTACAGGTCCTGATCATGATACCGATTATGATCAAAATATTGCCATGTTATCAACATTGAGCGTAGGACCAACTCTCCAAGATAATTTCCAAGCATATCGCTACCTGCGGACTCCTGAAGACCCCGTAAAACGCGATAGTCCTCGTCGAGCCTTTATGATGGTTCTTTGGGGAGCCATAGGGTTGTTAGTTGGTGCCGGAGTGGTACTTGCTCGCCGTCGCCCATCTTGATTTTGGGATATGCCACTGATGTTTTCATCAGTGGCATTATGAAGTCATTAAGATTACAAAAGCAGCACACTGCGAAAGATAAATATAAGAGAGTCACTGTGAAAGTATTGACTGTATTCGGCACACGGCCTGAAGCTATTAAAATGGCACCGTTGGTTCATGCACTTGCTGCGGATGAATTTTTTGAAGCAAAAGTATGTGTCACCGCTCAGCATCGTGAAATGCTAGATCAAGTACTGAAACTGTTTGAGATCACTCCCGATTATGATCTCAATATTATGAAACCTGGGCAAGATTTAACCGATATTACATGCCGTATTCTCGAGGGGTTAAAAGCTGTCTTTGCTGATTTCCAACCTGATGTTGTCTTGGTTCATGGAGATACAGCAACAACGATGGCGACTAGCCTCGCCGCATTTTATCATCGTATCCCAGTCGGGCATGTTGAAGCTGGGTTACGCACTGGTGATCTTTATTCACCGTGGCCTGAAGAAGCAAACCGTAAAATTGCAGGCCATTTGGCCATGTATCATTTTGCTCCAACTGAAAATTCGCGCCAAAATCTATTAAAAGAGTCAATCCCTGATAGCCATATTTTTGTCACGGGTAATACGGTTATTGATGCACTATTGTGGGTGCGCGATAAAGTGATGAGCGACCAGTATATGATGGAAAAATTGGCAGCTAATTATCCATTTATTGACCCAAACAAAAAAATGATTTTAGTTACAGGCCATCGTCGCGAAAGTTTTGGTGGTGGTTTTGAACGTATTTGCCATGCATTAGCAGAGATTGCCCAAGCACACCCAGATGTCCAAGTTGTTTACCCAGTTCACTTGAACCCTAATGTGGGTGAACCAGTTAAACGTATATTGCATGACATTGATAATATTATTTTAATTAGCCCTCAAGAATATTTACCGTTCGTTTACTTGATGAATCATTCCTATTTGATTTTGACGGATTCTGGCGGTATTCAAGAGGAAGCTCCTTCTCTCGGTAAGCCGGTTTTGGTTATGAGAGACACCACAGAACGCCCTGAAGCAGTTGATGCAGGTACAGTTCGCCTTGTGGGGACAGATACACAAAAAATTGTGGAAGAAGTTAATCGGTTACTGACAGATGACGCGGAATATCATGAAATGAGCCGCGCACATAACCCGTATGGGGATGGTCATGCATGTCAGCGTATTCTTGCAGCATTAAAAGGTAATCAGGTGAAATTATGAGTTTTGAAACTATTTCTGTTATTGGCCTTGGTTATATTGGTTTACCGACAGCAGCAGCCTTTGCATCACGTAAAAAGCAAGTGGTTGGTGTAGATGTTAATCAACACGCCGTTGACACCATTAATCAGGGGAAAATCCACATTGTCGAACCTGAGCTGGATGTTGTGGTGAAAAAAGCCGTTGAAGAAGGTCACCTGAAAGCCTTTACTACACCACAGCCTGCCGATGCTTATCTTATTGCTGTGCCAACACCGTTTAAAGGTGAGCATGAGCCTGACCTCACTTATGTTAGGGCTGCGGCAGAGTCGGTCGCTCCAGTGCTGAAAAAAGGCGATTTAGTGATCCTTGAGTCGACATCCCCAGTGGGAACGACTGAGCAAATGGCACAATGGATGGCAGAGGCTCGTCCTGATTTAACTTTCCCTCATCAAGCTGGTGAAGAGGCAGATATCGATGTTGCATATTGCCCTGAGCGTGTATTACCGGGGCAAGTCATGGTCGAATTGATTAAAAACGACCGTGTCGTGGGTGGAATGACGCCAAAATCTTCCCTACGAGCCAGTGAGTTGTATAACATTTTCCTTGAAGGTGAATGTGTTATTACCAACTCTAGAACAGCTGAAATGTGTAAACTAACGGAAAATAGCTTCCGTGATGTTAATATCGCTTTTGCAAACGAATTATCATTGATTTGTGCTGAACAAGATATCAATGTGTGGGAACTAATTAGCCTCGCTAATCGCCACCCTCGCGTTAATATTCTTCAGCCGGGACCGGGTGTTGGAGGGCACTGCATCGCAGTTGACCCATGGTTTATCGTATCGCAAAATCCAAAACAATCCCGCTTAATTCATACGGCGCGCTTGGTCAATGATGGCAAGCCTATTTGGGTAGTTGATCAAGTAAAAGCTGCGGTTGCAGATTGTTTAGTGGAAACGGGTAAAAAAGCCAACGAAGTGACGATTGCGTGCTTCGGTTTATCTTTTAAACCGAATATTGATGACTTACGTGAAAGCCCAGCGATGCACATTACTAAAATGGTGGCGAACTGGAACCCGGGTAAAACCTATGCGGTTGAGCCTCATATCCATGAATTACCAACCTCTTTAAAAGGTATTTCTGAATTAGTATCGATTGAACAAGCCGTTAATGAAGCGGATGTGATCCTCATGTTAGTTGATCACAATATGTTTAAAGGTATTCAAGGTTCAGCTATTCCACAAAAATGGGTTGTTGATACAAAAGGAGTGTGGCGTTGAAACGCATATTAATTACTGGGGGCGCAGGGTTTATCGGTTCTGCGGTTGTTCGTCACATCATTGAGAACACTGGCGACAGTGCGGTCGTGGTTGATTGTTTAACTTATGCTGGCAATTTAGAGTCCTTAGCGGCTGTTGCCAGTCACCCCCGCTATGCTTTTGAGCAAGTGAACATTTGTGATAGAACGGCACTAGACAAAGTATTTGAACAATATCAACCAGATGTAGTCATGCATCTGGCTGCTGAAAGCCATGTTGATCGCTCCATTGATGGCCCTGCTGCATTTATTGAAACCAATATAGTAGGGACTTACACACTGTTAGAAGCCGCGCGTTCCTACTGGTCTGCATTGGATGAAGAAAAAAAAGCTGCATTCCGCTTTCATCATATTTCCACTGATGAAGTGTATGGCGATTTAGAAGGCCCAGAAGGGTTCTTCACTGAAACAACACCTTATGCACCAAGTAGCCCATATTCTGCGTCTAAAGCATCGAGTGACCATTTGGTAAGGGCATGGGAAAGAACTTATGGTTTACCAACCATGGTCACTAATTGCTCGAATAATTATGGTCCATATCATTTCCCTGAGAAATTGATCCCATTAATTATTCTCAATGCATTAGCGGGCAAGCCATTACCTGTATACGGTAAGGGGGAGCAAATTCGTGATTGGTTATTTGTTGAGGACCATGCGCGTGCATTGCATTTAGTGGCAACAACAGCTGAACCGGGCACCACTTACAATATCGGCGGGCATAATGAGCGCCGTAATATCGAAGTGGTAGAAGCGATTTGTGAGTTATTGGAAGAGCTACAACCACAGAAACCACAAGGCGTTGCTCACTACCGTGATCTCATTACCTATGTAAAAGATAGGCCGGGCCACGATATGCGTTATGCGATTGATGCTGAAAAAATTGAGCGTGAATTGGGGTGGAAGCCCCAAGAAACATTTGAGTCTGGCATTCGCAAAACCGTGCAGTGGTATTTGAATAACGAAACCTGGTGGCGTCGTGTGCAAGATGGTTCCTATGCCGGCGAGCGCTTAGGTCTTGGCAATTAGGTGAAAGTATGAAAGGTATTATATTAGCAGGAGGGTCGGGGACGCGATTGCACCCAATCACTCGTGGCATTTCTAAACAGTTATTGCCTATCTACGATAAGCCCATGATTTATTACCCGCTATCAGTACTGATGCTAGCGGGGATCCGTGAGATTTTAATTATCTCGACACCTGACGATTTACCCATGTTCAAACGCTTATTAGGTGATGGACATGAATTTGGTATTGAGTTGAGCTATGCGGAGCAGCCATCACCGGATGGTTTAGCACAAGCCTTTATTATTGGTGAAGAATTTATCAATGGGGATTCATGTTGCTTAGTGCTGGGTGACAATATTTTCTTTGGTCATTCATTTAGCCCGAAATTAAAAACAGTCGCGCAAAGGCAGCAGGGGGCAACCGTATTTGGCTACCAAGTCATGGACCCTGAACGTTTTGGTGTGGTGGAGTTTACTGATGATTTTAAAGTGCTCTCCATCGAAGAAAAACCTAAAAAACCAAAATCTAATTGGGCTGTTACAGGGTTATACTTCTACGACCAACAAGTCGTTGAATTTGCTAAGCAAGTAAAACCTTCTGAGCGTGGTGAATTAGAAATTACTTCAATTAACCAAATGTATTTAGAACGCGGTGAGTTGAATGTTGAGCTATTAGGAAGAGGTTTTGCTTGGTTAGATACTGGTACGCATGACAGCTTAATTGAAGCGGGCACATTTGTACAAACTGTTGAAAAACGTCAAGGTTTTAAAGTTGCTTGTTTAGAAGAAATAGCATGGCGTAATGGCTGGCTTACTGATGAGCAAGTTCAGGCTTCAGCAGAGCAACTGAAAAAAACCGGTTATGGGCAATACTTAGAGGATTTATTACGTGTCCGTCCGCGCCAGTATTGATAGTTTGCAATGGGAGAGCGATTTTTTTCAGCGCTCGACCGCAAAATTAAATTTCACGGGGGAAAACGCCAATATTATTCTTGCTTATCAAATGGATAAGTTTGATATCGTACAGGCTAAAGTCATGGCGTCTGAAACGGGGCTAATCGATGACTTAACAAGTATGGGGTTTTCTTTTGTTGAAGGTGAAATTGACTTTGCACTCACTATTGGCACAGAAAATGCTTATCTTAAAGCAGGTTTAACAGCGGCAGATAATATTGTTACAGCGCAAGTGGATGATATCCCTGCACTGAAACAAGCTGCTGCTTCTGTCTTTAGCAAAAGTCGCTTCCGAGCACCTTGGTATAATGAAGGTGATAGCGGGCGGTTTTATGCTTTATGGATAGAAAAATCAGTACTTGGTACGTTTGATCACACTTGTTTATTAGTTAAAGACGCATCTGGCACAATTTTAGGGTTTGTGAGTTTACGCCATCTTGATGCAGACACAGCACGTATTGGGCTGTTAGCGAAAGTGCCAGAAGCGACAGGGCAAGGAGTGGGTCGTAAGTTGATGTCAGCCGCATTTGATTGGTGTGTGCAACACCAAAAAAGACAGTTAAATGTTGCCACTCAAATCAGTAATGTTGCTGCATTAAATCTTTATTCACGTAGTGGTGCTGCCATTGCAAGCACTGCATATTGGTTATACAGGGGACAACATGATTCCATTTAATAAACCGCCAATTGTAGGTACTGAATTAGAGTATATGAAACAAGCCATGGAAAGTGGCAAACTGTGTGGTGACGGTGGTTTTACTAAACGTTGTGAAGAGTGGATGGAAAAACGTTTTGACTGCCCGAAAGTTCAATTAACACCCTCTTGTACTGCTTCATTAGAGATGGCGGCGATTCTAATCGATATTAAGCCGGGCGATGAAGTGATCATGCCTAGTTTTACGTTTGTATCAACATCAAACGCATTTGTGCTGCGCGGCGCAAAAATTGTTTTTGTTGATATCCGTCCAGACACAATGAATATTGATGAAACTAAAATTGAAGCGGCGATTACAGAGCGTACGCGAGCAATCGTGCCAGTTCATTACGCAGGTGTAGCCTGTGAAATGGATACCATCATGGACATTGCCAAAAAGCATGATTTATTCGTTATTGAAGATGCCGCACAAGGTGTGATGTCAACCTACAAAGGTAAAGCGCTGGGTACCATTGGCCATATCGGTTGCTATAGTTTTCATGAAACCAAAAACTACTCTTCGGGTGGTGAGGGTGGGGCAACATTGATAAATGATAAAGATTTAATCAATCGTGCTGAAGTGATCCGTGAAAAAGGGACCAACCGTAGCCAATTTTTCCGTGGGCAAGTCGATAAATATACTTGGCGTGATATTGGCTCAAGCTATCTGTTATCCGACTTACAAGCTGCTTACTTGTGGGCTCAATTAGAAGAAGCTGACAAAATTAATGATCGCCGTTTACTGCTTTGGCAACGTTATTACGACGCGCTACGACCTCTGGCAGAAGCAGGGCGTTTAGTTTTAGCCACAGTACCGGAAGGTATGAAACATAATGCCCATATGTTCTACATTAAGCTTAAGGATGTGGAAGAGCGTACGGCGTTTAATGACTATATGAAATCTCACGGTATTTTGACTGTATTCCATTATGTGGCATTGCACACGAGCCCTGCGGGCTTGGAGTTTGGTCGTTTTCATGGTGAAGACCAATATACAACGTCTGAAAGTGACCGTTTAGTACGCTTACCGATGTTTTACAATATGACGGATGACGAGCAACAAGTCGTCATTGAGCGAATCAAAGCGTTCTTTGCCTAATGTCGTTAGCTAAAGCATCGGTTTGGACTGCTGGCTCTACCCTAATTAAAATTGGGGTAGGCCTGTTAATTGTCAAATTATTTGCTGTCTCGTTTGGTCCTAGTGGCGTCGGGCTGGCGGGGAATTTCCGTCAGTTAATTACGGTACTAGGGGTACTATCTGGTGCAGGGATCTTTAATGGTGTCACAAAATATGTGGCGGAACATCATCAAGACCCACAGAAACTGCGTGCAGTACTCGGGACGTCATCAACGATTATCCTTGGTTTTTCGACCTTATTGGCGATTGTTTTTTTACTTTGCAGTGTGCCAATTAGTGTAGCGCTATTTGATAGTGAGAAATATAGCTCTGTTATTCAAGTAGTTGCCTTGATTCAAATGGGGATAGGTTATTCAAATTATTTCTTGGCTATTCTAAAAGGCTATAGGGACGCATCTGCTAATGCATTAGCGATTATTTTAGGTAGCATAATTGGGGTTTTTGCCTATTATTTATGCTATTTAGTGGGTGGCTACGAAGGGGCACTCGCAGGGTTAGCATTGGTGCCAGCATTGGTCGTATTACCTGCGGCTGGTATGGTTATTAAACGCAAACAGTTTGCGTTGTCATCGCTAAAACCTGCATGGGACAAAGCGATTGCGACTAATTTGGGTAAATTTACCGTCATGGCAATGTTAACTGCGGTGACTTTGCCAGTTGCCTATATCATGATGCGAAATTTACTGGCCCAAACCTATAGTTGGGATGACGTTGGCTTATGGACAGGGGTTACTACTATCTCTGATGCCTATTTACAGTTTATTACCGCCACATTTTCGGTTTATTTGCTGCCAACATTATCTCGTTTGCAGCATAAAAGTGAAATCTCAGCAGAGATCATCAAAGCATTGAAGTTTGTCTTACCCGCAGTGGCCGCAGTGAGTTTCACTGTTTGGTTATTGCGTGACTTTGCGATTTGGTTGCTATTCTCTGAAAAATTTATAGGAATGAGAGACCTTTTTGCTTGGCAGTTAGTTGGAGATGTACTGAAAGTAGGGGCTTATGTATTCGGCTATCTAGTGATTGCCAAAGCCGCATTACGTTTTTATGTTTTAACTGAAGTGAGCCAGTTTGTGCTATTGATGGTTTTTGCACATTGGTTTATTCCAGAGCATGGCGCTGTTGGGGCCACGCAGGCATATATGGCCACCTATATTGTATATTTTACTCTCTGTTGTTGCGTATTTTTGATTTACCGTAGGCGAGCATGACAACCTTAATACATGTACTGGGATCAAACCTCCCACACCATAATCAGACGGTATTGACGTTTTTTAATAACGTAATTTGCCAAGAAATGGCACCGTCAACAAAACCGCATTTTATGGTCGTAAGTGATGATGCGCAGCTTGCTGACGCATATCCACAGCTCGAAATAGAAGTTTTTAGTAGTAAAAAGTCGGTTGCTAATTGCGTGATCCAGCGGGCAAAAGCTGAGCGCCGGACCCGGTTTTTCTTCCATGGGCAATTTAACGCACCAATTTGGCTAGCATTGCTATTTGGCCAAATTAAATCCCATCAGTTTTGGTGGCATATTTGGGGTGCTGATCTTTATGAGGAATCTAACTCATTAAAGTTTAAATTGTTTTATATTCTGCGCCGTTTGGCTCAGAAAAAAGTCGGCCATGTTGGGGCAACACGTGGCGATTTGTGTTATTTCCATCAATCGAATCCGAAAGTGCCTGCATCGGTCTTGTATTTTCCGACTCGAATGGACCCTGCATTGACGATTACTGAGCGTAAGCCCCGTGAAGGTGAGCAATTAACTATCTTACTCGGTAACTCAGGTGATCGTTCTAATCGCCATGTAGAGGCTCTGAGCGCGATTAAACAGCAATTTGGCGATAAGGTTAACGTTATTGTCCCAATGGGCTACCCAGCGAATAACCAAGGTTATATACAGCAAGTCGAACAAGCAGCAAACAGTGAGTTCACCGCAGGGCAAGTGCAAATTCTAAAAGACCGTATGGAATTTGATGATTACCTTAATTTGCTGAAGTCTTGTGACCTTGGCTATTTTATTTTTAATCGCCAACAAGGTGTGGGGACGGTCTGTTTACTTATCCAGTTTGGGGTTCCATTTGTGATAAGCAGGCAAAATACATTTTGGCAGGATTTAACTGCGCAGAATGTACCTGTATTTTTCTATGGTGATGAACTGACAACCTCGCTGGTGGATGAGGCTCAACGTCAAATGAGCTTACTTGATAAACAACATATTGAATTCTTTGCTCCTAATTTCACTGAGGGTTGGAAAGATGTTCTCAGTGCCGCGGAGGAGCGAGCATGACACATGCAGAATTAGGTGGCTTGGCGTTTGTCTACCTGATATCAATTATTTTTATTGGTACTTTGCTTTATAAAGAGTTTGTGCGTGTTCGCTTTAATTTCAATATTTTCTTTTCAATGTTGTATTTATTAACATTTTATTTTGGCTTTCCGCTAACTTGCGCTTTGGTATTCCAATTTGATGTCGCAGTGGTACCGGCGGATTATTTGCTTTATGCACAGTTAGCTGCGACCAGCTTTTATGCAATCTATTACGTTGCCTATAAAACGCGGATTTCGAAGCGTACAGAGGTATCAGGGCGTGCTCTGTTTAGCATGAACAAAGTTGAAACCAATCTAACGTGTATGCTGTTGATATTAATAGCTGTAGTAACAGTTGGTATCTTCTTCATGCAAAATGGTTTCTTATTGTTTAAGTTGAAATCTTATAGCCAAATCTTTTCTAGCCAAGTGTCCGGTGTCGCACTAAAACGCTTTTTCTATTTCTTTATTCCTGCGATGTTGATCGTTTATTTCTTACGACCAACCCAAAAGCGTTGGGTATTCTTCCTTGTGAGTACCGTTGCCTTTGGCTTTTTAACGTATGTTATCGTGGGTGGAACAAGAGCGAATATTATCATCGCTTTTGCTTTGTTTTTATTCATCGGTATCGTGCGTGGTTGGATCACCTTGTGGATGCTAGCTGCAGCAGGGGTAGCTAGTATTGTTGGTATGTTCTGGCTTGCTCTTAAACGTTATGGCCTTGATGTGAACGGAGCAGAAGCTTATTACACTTTTTTATATTTGACCCGAGATACTTTCTCACCGTGGGAAAACTTGGCTCTGCTACTCAGCCATTATGATGAAATGGATTTCCAAGGCCTTGCGCCAATTATCCGTGACTTCTATGTTTTTATCCCATCTTGGGTTTGGCCAGAACGGCCAGATACCGTTTTGAACTCTGCTAATTATTTTACGTGGGAAGTGCTAAATAATCACTCAGGACTGGCGATTTCACCGACGCTTATCGGCTCTTTGGTCGTGATGGGCGGTGTGATTTTTATTCCGTTGGGCGCGATAGCCGTTGGCTTAATTATAAAATGGTTTGACTGGATTTATGGCATGAGCCTAAAAGAACCGAACCGTTATAAAGCCGCCATTATGCAGGCCTTTTGCTTCGGCGCCATTTTTAACATTATTGTTTTAGCGCGAGAAGGGGTCGATTCTTTCGTCTCACGAGTGGTTTTCTTCTGCTTAATATTTGGACTTTGTCTGATTTTAGCAAAATTATTGTATTGGCTATTTGAAACTGCGGGGCTTATCCGCATAAAAACAGCTTCTCTTTTGAGAAGCCAACAGCGTGAAAGTCGCTAAAGGAGTATCATGGAACCGTTATCAACTCAGGCTTCATCCGTTCCACAATATTGCATTCGTGGTCATAATATTTGGGGCTTCAAAAATATGGCCCATTTTTTAGATTATTTGTTTGCAGATGGAGAAACCAAAACGGGAACGCTAGTTGCGATTAATGCGGAAAAAGTGATGATCGCTGAAAAAGATACCGCGTTAAATACCTTACTAGGCCAAGCAGAGTACTTGTATGCTGATGGTATTAGTATCGTACGTGCTATTCGCCGTAAATACCCACAAGCGGACGTTTCTCGTGTTGCAGGTGCCGATTTGTGGGAAGGCCTGATGGAAAGAGCAGGAAAAGAAGGCACTCCCGTTTTTTTAGTCGGTGGGAAACCTGAAATTTTAGAGCAGACAGAAAGTAAGCTTCGCGCTCAGTGGAACGTGAATATTGTCGGGTCTCAAAACGGTTATTTTACTGCAGAAGAAAGGGATGCGTTGTTTGAACGTATCCATGCGAGCGGTGCGAAAATAGTGACTGTTGCAATGGGCTCTCCAAAGCAAGAAATTTTCATGCGTGACTGCCGACAGGTACACCCTGAAGCTTTGTATATGGGCGTGGGAGGTACTTATGACGTGTTTACTGGTCATGTCAAACGCGCCCCTAAAGTATGGCAAAACTTAGGGTTAGAATGGTTATATCGTTTGTTATCGCAGCCATCACGGATCACTCGTCAATTTAAGCTGCTGAAATTTTTAGGCTACTATTACGGTGGTAAGTTGTAACTCTTCCAATAAAGAGACTTGCGTAATAGCTGGTCTCTTTCTTCAAATATTTCTATAATCCCTCAAAAATTAAAGCAATAACGTCGGTTTGTGCTCAATTTTCCTCACAATATGTTTTTAAAATTTGCCTAACTGACATTTTTCGACTGATTACAGTGGTGATGACTACTAAGCTTTAATTAACGCTGTAATTTAACCATGGTAATTTTTGACAGGGGTATTTATGGAAAATCCACAACAGGGACTTCAGCGTGGGCTAGAAGCTCGCCATATCGAGCTTATTGCACTTGGTGGAACCATTGGTGTTGGGCTGTTTATGGGCTCAGCCAGCACGTTAAAATGGGCAGGGCCTTCTGTTCTATTAGCCTATATCATCGCGGGTATTTTTGTTTTTTTCATCATGCGCTCGATGGGAGAGATGCTATTTCTTGAGCCTGTCACGGGGTCTTTTGCTTCTTTTGGTTATAAATACCTTAGCCCATTTTGGGGATGCCTGACTGCTTGGGGTTATTGGTTTATGTGGGTTGCCGTTGGGATCTCAGAAATCACCGCAATCGGTTTTTATGCGGAATACTGGTTTCCTGAGGTACCACAATGGGTTTTTGCTATTATTGCAGTGGTATTAGTTGCTTTAGCAAACTTAGCGGCTGTACGTTTGTATGGGGAATTAGAGTTTTGGTTTGCTATGATCAAGGTCACCACGATTGTGGTCATGATTTTGATTGGTTTAGGGCTAATATTCTTTGGTATTGGTAATAACTTTGAACCTATCGGTTTAGGGAACTTAACAGAGCATGGGGGCTTTTTTGCTGGCGGCTGGAAAGGTTTTCTATTTGCTTTGTGCATTGTTGTAGCTTCATATCAGGGTGTTGAATTAGTAGGGATTACAGCAGGGGAAGCGAAGAACCCCAAAGTCACGTTGAAAAAAGCCATTAATAATATCTTATGGCGTATTTTGATTTTTTATGTAGGGGCGATTTTTATCGTTGTTACGCTTTTTCCTTGGACTGAAGTGGGTCAACAAGGAAGCCCATTTGTTTTGACCTTTGCAAAAGTTGGTATTGTCTCTGCGGCAGCAGTCATCAATTTTGTGGTGTTGACCGCTGCGTTATCAGGTTGCAATAGCGGTATGTATAGCGGTGGGCGGATGCTATACGCATTGGCACAAAATAAACAATTACCAAGTTCATTTTTAAAACTCACAAAAAATGGCGTTCCTGGGCGTTGTGTGGGCTTTACTATCTTGTGTCTGGTTGCAGGCTCTAGTCTCAACTATATTATTCCAAACCCTGAGAAGGTATTTGTGTATGTATATAGTGCTAGTGTTTTGCCGGGGATGGTGCCATGGTTAGTGCTTCTTACTAGCCAGATCCGCTTTCGCCAGCAAAATAAAGAAAAGCTTGAGGGGCACACTTTCAAGTCGATACTATTTCCATGGGTGAATTATGCCACATTACTTTTTCTGGCTTGTGTGTTGATTGGAATGGCGATTAACCCAGATACACGCTTGTCATTAATCGTAGGGGCAATATTTTTATTGGTGGTTTCGGTTCTTTATTTTTTAATTCGCTGGGTGAATAGAGAAAATCAACAGGCCTAGCTAAAGTATTTTGGGGTATTTTTAGCGGAAATTGGTTGTCTGAGGGGGTGAATATGCTCTCTTTCTCAGCGAAATGGATAAAAGGCAAGCAATCGATATTTTTATTTCAAAAAGGACTAGACAGCGAGAGGATAAATCCGTACTATCCTCTCCCGCAACGGCGTTAAGCGCCCGTAGCTCAGCTGGATAGAGCGCTGCCCTCCGGAGGCAGAGGTCTCAGGTTCGAATCCTGTCGGGCGCACCATTTTTAGTACGCCGCTACGGTTGGCAAAATGACGTTGTATGTAGTAGAATAGCAACGCTTTGAAAAAAGTGAAGTTATGGTGGCTATAGCTCAGTTGGTAGAGCCCTGGATTGTGATTCCAGTTGTCGTGGGTTCGAGTCCCATTAGCCACCCCATTTTTTTGTGACATTGCGAGGGTGGCGGAATTGGTAGACGCGCTAGCTTCAGGTGTTAGTGTCCTATGGACGTGGGGGTTCAAGTCCCCCCTTTCGCACCACGAAAAAAGATAACTAATGCTATAAAAATCAGTACTACAAAAATTTCGGCGAGTAGCGCAGCTTGGTAGCGCAACTGGTTTGGGACCAGTGGGTCGGAGGTTCGAATCCTCTCTCGCCGACCAATTTAAAGAACCCCGCTTAATAGCGGGGTTTTTGCTTTTTATTGCCTGGTCTTTTTATTGGCTTCTTTGTCAAAACTTCTTTTCTTTCCCCTTCAGTTGGATCACTTTTGTTGATTGTGTTTTCACATAAGTTTTTTTAAAACAGGTAATATTTTGGAACTGTGAGAATTGCTATTTAACTTATTGTTTTTTCTTGAGAAGAAGATAAGTGTCGTGATCTTGATACAACCCTCTACTTACTTGTCTCCAAAAGGAGACATTTTAATCATTGATTTATAAGAAAAAATAAATAATGAATTTATGATGTCTCTAAATTGAGACAAGCAGGTGTAACGAAATATGAGAAGGGACACTCATAGAGAGAAATTATCTAGCTAGGTTGGATTGATGATTAAAAATAGCGAGTCAATCCGAGGGGTAGAGAGAAATAAAAAAAAATAGGCCCAAAAATATAGCTTTTATAAAAGTTGGCACGCATCCTGCATTATTATAGATGTAGATGCTCATCTCACTTCTTATGACAGCAAAGCTTCATAAACCCAGAGATGACGCAAAGCCGATTATCGGTGCCTATTGTCCAACTTAGATGATCAAGAGCTCATCCTCTTACCATCAACGAACGGGCGAAACGTTGAGTGAGGCACCATCCGTCTGTAGACCTGATTGTATTTTACACCTGCCTTGTGCAGGTGTTTTTTTTTCTGCAATACAAGCGACTTAGCCCCTTTACTGAAAACGTGAAAGAGGCTGTTAAACAAGATAAGAGACTATTTTTTGCCTTTACTAAACCATTTGCTGAACCAGCGAGTAATGTAGGTATAGCAGAGGATGATGAACGTAATAATAAAAATGTCTTTACTGAGGTCTTCTGTATTAAAGCCAATAAATAGGATAAAAACAAAAGGCGATAAAACTAGCAGAAGAAGATCAAAAAATATTTGTAAACGGTTTGGACTTGCAATAACCCAACGCCAAATAGTTTTAATTACATTCATATAGATATCCCACATTCATTCAAGCCAAGATGTATATTATGCTTTATACACTATGTATTTCCTTTATGACATAGTAATCACAAAATTTGTTTATACCTTGGCACATAAGTGGTTTTATTTTTTTATGATTATGTCACCTAGCGTGATATTTGTATTTTGTTTCTTTATTTTTGACAGTGTAAAACATTCGTTTGAATTAAAGTGAAACGCTGTTATTTTTCGCTTAAAAATACACATTACTAGTATTTAAATTAAACCTTAAATAAACAATTTCTTACTTTACCTTGTCAGTAAAAATAAATCATCTTTAACTGATGATTCATTTTCCCAAGGAAAGGTATTTAAAATGAAATTTTTATTTTTTGCATTGCTTTCTTTTTGTGCAGTCTCTTTTTCATCAACTAACCAGCCAAATTATTTATTAGATATGAGTGATGATTCTAAATTAGCATCGGATCAGATTATTCATAAAGTAATAATACCAAATCAAGGTCTACCCTATGGCAATCTTATTGATCAAGTTTCTAGTATTTTTCTGGGGATGCCGTATGTCGCCAACACATTAGTTGGTGGACCAAACGTCAGTGAAGTACTTGTTGTTAATTTAGAAGGTGTTGACTGTTTTACTTATCTGGATTATGTCGCGGCACTAAGCAAATCAAACAGTAGGAATACGTTTTTAAGCGCCCTTGTGAATACGCGTTATAAAGACAGTGATGTTACTTATTATAAAAGAAAACACTTTTTTACTGACTGGTATGCGGTATCACCACAAAATGCGACAGATGTGACAGCATTAATTAGCTCTGAGTCGGTTACAGTTGAAAAAAAATTAAATCAAAAAGCAGATGGTAGTGAGTTTATTAAAGGATTAGGTATTCACTCAAGAAAGGTAACCTATATTCCTACTCATGCAATTAATGAAATGGTTCTTAATAACTTAAAAACAGGCGATTATATTGGTATTTATTCACCAATTAAGGGGTTAGATGTTTCCCACACAGGTATTGTGATTAGAAAGGATAATCAGGTTTTGTACCGAAATGCATCATCACTTTCAAAGAATATGAAGGTTGTTGATACAAACTTCCTAGAATATATATCCTCCAAGACGGGTATTATCGTTCTTCGTCCTATTATCTAATTGGATATATGGGGCTAACAAATATGAATTAGCCCGTTATTTTACTTAACGATAAACTAACGGGTAGGTTTGTATACTAAATAAAATAGCCCCTAAGGTAACTTCTTGGGGGCTATTATAATTAATATAGCCTTTTATGAACGCTCTTGGTTCAATGAGTGTATTAAGGCCTCTTGGCGAATTTTTGCTGCTTCATTCGGTTTATGTAATTTGTCGAAAGCATCAGCTAACCATGATGCATCTTGTACATCAAAACGTTGAGCTAAGGCAGCTTTGAAATAAGTTTCTGCTTTATCCCATTGAGCATGCTGCAGTGACAAAACCCCCAATGTACTGTTTAGTAATGGCGTTGCCCCATTTTGCTTTTGCAGATGTAAAAGCGTTTTTTCAATAATTTCAGGGTGTTCGCTATTAAGCTTCGGCACTAACAATAACAAGCGCTCATCATATTGCTGCTTTAAGCCGTCAATGATCATTTTTTCAGCACTGTTAATGTCGCCACATTCAATTAAGTGTTCTGCTAAAAAAGCCTGCAATGCAGTTTCATGGCGGACGCGACGAGGCTGAGCTTTCCACCAAGCCTTCAAGCCATCACTCCCACCTTCAGCCATACATTGGTTCATTAACCCTTTGTAAGCTTTCAGTTTTAATGCGTCTAACTCGTCTTCAGTGTGTAATTGTACTTTGGCCATTACAGGTAATAATTCGATCAGTGCTTGGTAAGCCCCTGAACGTAAATAAGCTTGTTCGGCTAGGCGTAAAACCTCTGGGTGCCTCGGTGCTTTATCGAGAAGTTTATCAATGCCGTTACGAGCCGCGTGTACTTCGCCTTCAGCTAATTGGATGCGAACGCGACTAATATCAACAGGGAGTTGATCATTACCTGCGGCTTCTGCTGCCCTATCTAAGTATTGGTGGGTACGGTATTCATCACCGCGCTGTTGCGCCGCCTCTGCTGCCATTAAATAGTTGATTACAGGTTGTTGGGAAAAATCAGCATGCTTGCTCATCAATTTTTCAACCTGCTCAAAATCACCTTCAGCTAACTTGAGTAGGGCTTTTTGCGTTTGGGTGTGTGCTTTATGATATTTACGACCACTTACCCAACCTTTAGTCCGTGATGTGGTGCTCATAAAGCGGCGGTAACACCAACCAAGAAATAGCAACACGAATTGGAGTAAAATAAAGCCCAATATCAGGCTCGTTACACTGGTTGTAATGTCGTAGTTATCGGTGCGAATAAAAACATAGCCTTGGTGACCGGCTAATAGTGGCCCTAAGATGACACCTGCGATAAGAACAATAAATAGGAACAGTACCTTAATCATTGTTACCCCCTATTTCCAGCAGGCTCAGTTGACTCAAAAGGGTGTGGTGTATCTGCTGGTTCTGCTTTTTGTGTCTCAGTCGCGGGAACTGCGGCATCTGCTGCTGCATCAACAGCACCATCATTTGCCTTAGTATTGTCAGAGGATTGAGCAAGTAAGCTACGCACTCGCGTTTGCATAACTTTCTCTAGCTTTTCTTGGCTTTCTAAGGCGTCAGGCATTTCAACATCAATCGGTTGATTAATTAGCTCGTCAATGGTTGATAAGAACGCTTTCGTTTCCGGCGCTTCAGTATCAAAATAAGCTCTTACCCATGTTGAAGCCTGCTCAAGCGACTGTTTGTATGTTTCTTCTTGGAAGCGAGGAACGGCTTGAGCTGCGATTAGCAACTGTGAACGAATGTTTTCACGAAGGTAAATGTCTTGATTTGGGGCTAGTAGTGGTGCTTCAGAACCGTCACGAGCCCTGACGGTGATGAAATCGTTAGTGAAGCTTTTCCAACTACGAGATAAGTTTTGTTGCCAATCAGAAATGTCATCACTGACTTCGGCATTATCTTCATTTTTAGCATCACCACTGTTTAAGTCGGCTAAACGTAAGTTATCAACGTCGTTACTGAGTTGGTTTAGGCGTAAGATAATACCGTCATAGTCGACTTGATTGATGGCGGCTAATTTTGCCATGTCATTGTTAATTGACTTGCGAATATCGAGCAGACTTGGGTCGTTCATTTCAGCCAAACTAGAGTCTGCACTTTTTAATAGGACAGCTGCTGTGACAGGGTCGTGGTCGTTCCACAGTTTTCTTCCTGCCATTTTTACCATAAAGTCAGCTTGTGCAATCAGCCAGCTTTTAACATCACTACTGGAAAGGGCAGTCACGTGAGCTTGCAGTTCTTGCATGCGACGATTGAGCCTATCTTCATACTCGCGAGATTGGTTTTTCATCTCAGTATTTGCGGTAATTAGGGCATCTAAACGTTGTCTATCTGAATTTTGTTGTTCGATTAAATCACTCAATTGCTGTTTTAGTTCATTGTTTTCATTTACTAAAGTTGCATTGTTTTGTTGAGTGAAATAATAAAGACCACCACCAATGGCGATGATAATAGCGATAGCAATTACTCCGCCAATGAGACCAGAACGTTTTTGTTCCGAAGAGGTTTTTTTTTCGGAGTGCTGTTGTTTTGCACCTGTTTCTGGGGTAACCGTCTCGGTTGTTTTATCGTGTTCCGTCATAAATTAGCATCCCATGTCGGTTGAAATTAATGCTTCTAATAAAGCATTATTATCTGCACTATTAGCTACACAGACCCTCTGCCATCCAGCTTGGCGAGCTTGATCTGCAATCCGTTCACTGACAACGAGTAAGCGGCGGGTAAACCACCAATTTTGATACTCTTCAGCGATTAATTCTTCTAGTAAAGCTAACATTTGGCCACTGGTTATCACAATGTCAGTGATATCAACTTGAAACCATTTGCGATTAAATTCGTTTTTTTCGTAAGGGATTGGGTGCCTTGCATAACATTCACAATAGTCGACTTGCGCACCTCGAGCCCTTAATGTTGAAGCAAGAAGTTCTCGGCCACCATTTCCACGCAATAAAAGGGCGTGTTTCCCTTCGAGAAACTGGAGATCAGGAAGCGTGAGTAGCACTTCGCTGGTTTCCCCTTGTTCAGCCCAATGGGCTGGCTTCCCGGTTACTTTCTTGAAAAACTGGGCGGTAGAGCGACCAATACCATAGTAAGATAGCTTATCTGACCAGTTACGTCCCATTTGTTCAAGTGTTAAATTTGCGTACTCGACTGCATTTTTAGATAAAAGAAAGACTAAGTCGTTTGTATTGAGGTGATCAAGGCGTGAAACTAGCGTGTTTAATTCAGCGCCTGGTCCAATACTGATCAAAGGGGAAGAGTAGGCTTCTCCCCCTTTAGCGGTGATTGCCGTTATTAGCTCCGAACCTGTGGGTTCAGGGCGTGTAACAAGAACCCTCATGCAGGTGGGTTCCCGTTATAAACTTCGGCTAAAATTTCCCTTGCACCGCGTTCGAGGAGTTCTTCCGCGAGTGATACACCCGCTTGGCTTGCTTCATTTGGGGCGACAAGCCTTTCTCCACGAATAATAATACTCCCATCAGGTGCGCCAACAAGAGCACGTAGCCATATTTTGTCGTCTTGCCAAATAGCATAACTACCAATAGGGACTTGGCAGCCCCCTTCTAAACGCATATTCATTGCGCGTTCAGCAAGAACACAAATAGAAGTCGTATCATTATTAAGCTTAGCGAGCAGCTCTCGTGTAACACTATCGTTTAATCGACACTCAATGCCAACGGCCCCTTGACCAACAGCAGGGAGACATTGTTCCGGTGCAAGAGCTGTGCGTATACGTGCTTCTAACCCTAAACGTTTTAGCCCTGCTACCGCTAAGATAATGGCGTCATATTCACCATTATCGAGTTTAGATAACCGTGTGCCTACGTTACCGCGGAGATCCCGAATGACTAAATCCGGACGAAGTTCTCTTAATTGGCATTGGCGACGTAAGCTAGATGTCCCAACGATGCTGCCTTTTGGCAACGCATCAAGATTGTCATAGTGGTTTGAAACAAAGGCATCTCGAGGGTCTTCGCGTTCACAAATAGTGACTAGGCCCAAGCCTTCAGGAAATTCAACAGGAACATCTTTCATTGAATGAACGGCAATATCTGCACGCCCTTCTAATAAAGCCAGTTCAAGTTCTTTGACAAACAAGCCTTTTCCCCCCACCTTTGCGAGCGGAGTGTCAAGGATGATATCCCCTTTTGTCACCATCGGAACCAGCTCAACCTGCAAGTTAGGATGTAATTGCTCTAGCTTATCTTTGACAAAATGCGCTTGCCATAAGGCCAAAGGGCTTTTGCGCGTAGCAATGCGCACAATATTTGTTGATGTCATTTTACTGTTTTCTCTAGCGAAGAACGCCGTAGATTAACCATACAATTGACGTTAGTTTTAACATGTTAAGGATATTTTTTCCAGCTGAGCTCAAAGCCACCGCTGTGTGGCTATCTTAGTGTTTGCTGTTGTTTGGTTCATTCCACTACATTCTTTACCCACCTTCACTTACTCAACATGAAATTCGGCCCATACACTGACAAATCGTGATGTTACTTTTCGATGGTCTCTTGATAAATATTTTCCGGTGATGCGTGCTAACCAAAGAATTATTTTAGCTTTTCGTGCTGTTTTTTTTGTTGGGTTACCTGTAGGTTTCATCTGTTCATGTTGAAGCGTTCAAGCATAGATGCTGCATGTATTACGCTTACATGGCATTTTACATAGTGGTTTTGTTGTTCAATTTGCATCAAAAGTATTATTCCATTGAAAAACAAGGGATATTCTGATGCATTAAAAAATAAAAACCTTTTTATACAATATGTTGAAAAGCATTTAGTATCAAAAATAAGCACGTAAAATAATGTGATCTACTTTACCCTTTTGCTGCAAGGTGTTAAATTGATCACGTTTCCGACAATTCATTTGAAAACTTTTTTAAATCTATCTCTATCTGTTGGGTGCTGGGAAATTCCCAGATTTGTATTACATTCAGTCAGGCGTAACTCTTGTATCTCTATATTGAAACCTTAAAGCAAAGACTTGATGCGATAAACCAATTACGGTTAGAGCGCGCAACAGCATCTATGAGTGAAACCTTTTCGAAGGTTTATAACCTGCTGCCTGTCTTGTTTCATTATCATCATCCAATGATGCCTGGTTTTATTGAAGGTAATGTACCCCATGGCGTCTGCTTTTTCTCTCCAGATACAGAACAAATGAAGTGGTTGGGGCAATTTGAACGCTTCCTACCAATCGAAAAGCCCACTAATGGTGAATTACCCATAACTGGGATTTATTCAATGGGCAGTACCTCCTCTGTAGGGCAAAGCCATTGTTCAGATATCGATGTTTGGGTTTGTCACCCTTCTTGGTTAGATCACGAAGAAAAACGTTTTTTACAAAAGAAATGCACATTAATTGAACAGTGGGCAGCGTCTTTAGGCATTGATGTAACCGTTTTTCTAATCGATGAGAATCGTTTTCGCCATCATGCGAGTGGGCATATAGGCGGGGAAAACTGTGGTTCAACGCAACATATTCTATTGTTAGATGAGTTTTATCGTACTGCGGTTCGAATGGCCGGCAAACGCTTATTGTGGGCGATGGTACCTGTTGAAGAAGAACAACATTATGATGAATATGTTATGAGGTTATATGCACAAGGTGTATTAACGCCAAATGAGTGGTTGGATTTAGGCGGATTGAGTGAACTTTCAGCCGCAGAATACTTTGGTGCAAGCTTGTGGCAACTTTATAAAAGTGTTGATTCCCCTTATAAAGCAGTATTAAAAAGTATCTTATTAGAGTCTTATTCATGGGATTATCCTAATGGCAAACTACTGGCTATGGAGTTTAAGCGCCATTTACATGCCGGTGAAATCGTGTGTTATGGCTTGGATTCCTACTGTTTAATGCTTGAACGCGTCACAAGGTATCTTGTTGAAATTAACGACTTAACTCGTCTTGACCTTATACGTCGTTGTTTTTACCTTAAAGTTTGTGAAAAACTTTCTGAAGAAGATAGCAATGCTTTTTCTGGTTGGCGTCGAGATGTCTTATCCCAATTGGTGGCATCATGGGGCTGGGGAGCAGAACGTTTAACAGTACTAGATACACGCAGCCAATGGAAAATTGAGCGTGTCCGTGAAGCGCATAATGAGCTACTCGACACCATGATGCAAAGTTATCGTAATTTAATTCGCTTTGCGCGGCGAAATAATTTAAGCGTTAGTGCAAGCCCACAAGATATTGGGGTATTAACTCGTAAATTATACGCAGCCTTTGAAGCGCTTCCGGGTAAAGTGACGTTAGTTAACCCTCAGATTTCACCGGATTTAAGTGAAGAGCACCTCACTTTTATTTATGTGCCAGCAGGGCGTGCAAATCGTAGTGGTTGGTATTTGTACAACCAAGCCCCGAATATTGATGCGATTATTGGGCACCAGCCTCTGGAATATAACCGTTACTTAAATAAATTAGTGGCCTGGGCATATTTTAATGGCTTACTAACTGAAACGACACAAGTTTATATGCATAATGGGCAGTCGCAGTGTGACGAAAGAAAACTGCTTGAACTTATGCATGACGTCTCAAATCATTTCCCAATTAGGTTGCCGGCTCCAACACCAAAAGCGCTATATAGCCCCTGTGAAATTCGCCACCTTGCAATAATCGTTAACCTAGAAAAAGACCCGACTCAAGTTTATTCAGAGCAAGTGGTTCATGTCGATTTTAGGAAATTAGATATTTTCAGCTTTGGCGAGTCACAGCAGTGTCTCATTGGTAGTATTGATTTGTTGTATCGTAATTCATGGAATGAGGTAAGGACGCTCCATTTCAGCGGTGAGCAGTGTATGCTAGAAGCGTTAAAAACGATTTTAGGTAAAATGCACCAAGACGCTTCACCACCGGAAGCTGTTGAGGTCTTTTGTTATAGTGAGCACTTACGGGGGCTTATTCGTACTCGTGTACAGCAATTGATATCGGAATGCGTAGAACTGCGTTTATCAAGTAATAGTAATGACCCTGGGCGCTTTAAAGCGCTCCGCATAGCAGGGCAGACTTGGGGGCTGTTTTTTGAACGCCTGAATGTCTCAGTACAAAAACTAGAAAATGCGGTTGAATTCTATGGCGCAATTTCCCATAACAAGTTACATGGCTGGCCGGTCAAACTTCAGGCAAAAAGTGATAACCATTTGCCAGCTGTTGTTGATGGTTATGCGAGTGAAGGGATTGTACAGTTTTTCTTCGAAAATACGGCGGATAACACAGGTTTTAATATTTACGTATTAGATGAAGCTAACCGTGTGGAGATTTACTCTCACTGTGAAGGTTCCAAAGAAGACTTGGTGCGTGATGTCAGTAAGTTCTACTCCTCCTCCCATGACCGCTTTACCTATGGTGCTAATTTTATCAACTTCAATTTACCGCAATTTTACCAAATTATTAATCATGACGGTAAAAACCAAGTGGTTGCCTTTTCGGGCGCAACGTGGCCATTTACATCAGAGGATGATGACGAAGTGGGGCATGATATGCATTTAAGCCAATCAGGGCACCCACAAGCGCATTACTTTTAGTGATAGTTGTTTAAAACTAGAACGAAAATGGCTGTTGGCTTTGGAAAGCAATGGCTTCCGCTAACTGGTTTTTAAACTCATTGCCAGAACGGTCACAGACCCATTCCCCTTGTTTGTAATCATAATGGTATCCGCCTTGTTTGGTCGCTAGCCAAATTTGGTGAAATGCCTCTTGTTTGTTGATGATGATTTTGCTGCCATCTTCAAAACTGAGTGTCATAACACCGCCATTTATCTCACAATCGATATCGGCATCACCATCGTAATTGTCCAAATGCTCTTCAATAGAGCCCAGTAGCGCTTCTGCTAGCTGGTGAAATTCACTGTCATTCACGGTTAAAATCCTGTTTGCTCACAATTAGTTAATTAAAATTATAGGAGGGATCAAGCATTGGGGTCAATCTCAGTGCGCTGACTAAAAATTTCAGATTAAATTTAGCCTAGAGTATATAATATAAGCATGCTTGATAAACAGACGTGATTTGCTAGGTCACTCCTGTTATTGTGTAAAATATCAGATGTCAAAAGTTAGTATCACAGGCGAAAAAGAATGAAAAAAAGTTTATTTGGGCTTAGTGCACTTGTTATGTTATTTACCTTATCTGGTTGTGGCTTGAAAGGCCCTCTTTATTTCCCGCCGGAAGAAACTGTTGCTCCTGCTCAGGCGCCTGATGTGCAACCAACAGCGCCAAGCAGCTCAACCGAAGAGCCTGCTACAACAAATCATAACCAGTAAGTTGCCGCTATGGAGCGTGAAATGCAATTCTCTAAAATGCATGGCTTAGGCAATGACTTCATGGTTGTCGATGGTGTCACACAAAATGTGTATTTTTCGCCAGAACTTATTTGCCGGCTGGCAGATAGGCATACTGGTGTCGGTTTTGATCAGCTATTATTAGTTGAAGCCCCCTATGACCCTGACCTTGACTTTCATTATCGCATTTTTAATGCGGATGGCAGTGAGGTGTCACAATGTGGTAATGGGGCGCGTTGTTTTGCGCGTTTTGTTCGGCTTAAAGGTCTGACTAATAAGCAAAAAATTAAAGTTAGTACCCAATCAGGCCGGATGACATTAACCATAAATGAAAATGATGATGTCTGCGTTAATATGGGAGAGCCTGATTTTGAGCCTCAAAGGGTGCCATTTCGCGCTATTAAAGAAGAAAAAACCTATATTATTCGAGCTCAAGAACGTACAGTGTTATGTGGGGTTGTTTCAATGGGTAACCCACATTGCGTCATTCAGGTTGAAAGTATTCATACCGCAGAGGTTGAAATTTTAGGGCCAGCTTTAGAGAGCCATGAGCGCTTTCCCGAACGCGCTAATATTGGTTTCATGGAAATTATTAATGCTGAGCATATTCGCTTGCGCGTTTATGAGCGTGGTGCAGGTGAAACTCAAGCATGTGGTAGTGGAGCATGTGCCGCAGTGGCTGTTGGGATCACTCAAGGGTTATTGGCGAAACGAGTACGTGTTGATTTACCCGGCGGGTCGTTAAATATAACTTGGGAAGGCCCAGGGGCTCCGTTGTATATGACAGGCCCAGCAACTCATGTCTACGATGGGGTCATCCAGCTATAAAAGTCACACAGCGATAATTTTACCGAGTTGAAGAGGGGAATATGGATAAAACCGAAAAAGCACTGAAGAGAAAACATCAACTTGATGAATTCGATGTGGTGCAATATCTAAAGGAAAATCCTTACTTTTTTCTTCGTAATGCACAATTATTGGAGCAGTTGAAAGTTCCACATGTTGTACAAGGTGCTATCTCATTACCTGAATTAGTGATGAATCGCCAACGTTTGAAAATCAAAGAGCTTGAGCAAGATATCCGTTTTATGGTAGAGCAAGCGCATGAAAATATAGAGCTTTTTGATGAGTTATTGGTTCTGGTGATAGACATGTCATCAGCCAAAAGCTTACAAGAAATGTTACTTACTTTAAATCGCTGGGCAAAAAAATTAGGTTTATCAGGCGCATCGGTTCGTTTATTCAGTGATAGTTGGCATTTATCAGCCCCTTTAGATGCCCATCAACTGGTGATTTCGCGTCGTGTTTTTGAGCCTATCAGAATTCAACGATTTGGCGATAAACGTAACTATCTTGGTCGTTTAAATGGCCCTGAAATCCAATTGCTTTTACCAGATGCGCTCAATGTCGGCTCTGTGGCTATCTCATTATTTGGTCATCATGGTGAATCGGGCATGGTTATTTTTACTAGCCGCGACCGCGAGCATTATCAACATGGTATGGGGACGGTTATGTTGGAAAAAGTGGCTCAAATTCTCCCGAGGTTATTATGCCAATGGATAGAACGCCTGTAGAGTCTCAGCCGAAAGGGCTGATGATGCAAGTTGAGGCCTTCTTACGTTATCTGCGAGTTGAACGTCGGTTAAGCCCTGTCACTATTACTAATTATCATCGTCAATTGAGTGTTATTGTTGAAATGCTAACCTCATTGAAAATCACTGAATGGCAAAAAGTTGATACAGCTATCGTACGGAATATTGCGGCTAAAAGTCGCAAATCAGGCCTACAGGCTGCAAGTATGGCTTTACGATTATCGTCATTGAGAAGTTTTTTGGATTGGATGGTGCATCAAGAGGCGTTGCCTGCAAACCCAGCCAAAGCAATTCAAGCACCCAAATCCAAAAAACGTCTTCCTAAGAATATGGATGTAGATGAGGTCTCCCAACTGCTAAATATGGATAGCGGTGATCCACTAGTTGTGCGCGATCGTACTATGCTGGAAGTGATGTATGGTGCTGGATTGCGTTTATCTGAACTTGTTGGTCTTGATGTTCGTCACCTCGATTTAAGCACTGGTGAAGTTTGGGTGATGGGAAAAGGAAGTAAAGAGCGAAAAATTCCAATGGGAAAAACAGCGGTGAGCTGGCTACATCGTTGGTTAGAAATGCGTGAGTTATATGAGCCAGAAGATGATGCTGTTTTTATCTCAACCCAAAGTGGGAAACGAATTTCGAATCGAAATGTACAAAAACGTTTTGAACAATGGGGAATAAAACAGGGGGTTAATAGTCACATTAATCCTCATAAATTACGCCACTCCTTTGCGACACATCTCCTTGAATCAAGTGGTAATTTACGTGGGGTGCAAGAACTTCTTGGTCATGCGAACTTATCAACAACACAAATTTATACGCACCTTGATTTTCAGCACTTAGCCAACGTTTATGATGTGGCTCATCCGAGGGCAAAGAGGGAGAAACCTTAATGCATTTTTACCGCCCACTGTCACCAATTATGGCGATTACGTTTGATTTGGATGACACGCTTTATGATAACCACCCAGTTATTGATAAAACGGAAGAGGAAGTCTTACGTTTTGTTCGTGAATACGACCCTCGATTCAATCATTTTAGCAATGATGACCTCTATGCTTTTCGCCGCCTTGTGGAAGAACAAGAGCCTGAGATCTGCCATGATATTTCCCGTTGGCGCTGGCTTTCTTCAAAAATGATGTTTTGCCATTATGGCTATTCGCGAGAAGATGCACAAAAAGGGGCAGATGACATCATGGCACATTTCACTTACTGGCGTAATAAAATAGATATCCCTGAATCTACACACGCAACACTTGCCAAATTAGTTGAAAAATTACCGTTAGTTGCGATAACCAATGGTAATGCAGAACCTGAAGCGTGTGGGTTAGGCCAATACTTTCAGTTTGTTTTAAAAGCCGGGCCAGATGGCCGTTCAAAACCTTATTGTGATATGTACCGTTTAGCTGCACAGCGCCTTGATCTTGAACCGAAATTCATTCTTCATGTTGGGGATAATCTACTGACAGATGTTGAAGGCGCAATCAATAGTGGTATGCAAGCCTGCTGGATTAACCTTGACCAAAAAACCCTAATGGGGGAGAAAGACGTGCGTTTATTGCCGCATGTAGAAATTTCTCAGTTGGCTTCTCTTTTATCATTGGTATAATCATTTCTCTGTATAAAAACACAGTGGTATTTGCTATTGTCGTGCTGCTACCAAACCTATTAAGGTTGGTAGTAAGTCGAATAGGTCATTTAAAATAAATCAGGAAAATCAATTTATTGGTTTTTGATTGATAACACAAAGTGGGAAATTACGTTTTTATTCCCCTTTGTTAACAACCTCACAGTGGTATTTTCCACTGCTTTGCTTTGATGGTAATTATGGACGTCTCTTATCTGCTTGAAGGTCTCAATGACAAACAACGCGAAGCGGTTGCCGCACCGCGTACTAATTTACTTGTGCTCGCGGGGGCGGGCAGTGGTAAAACTCGCGTATTGGTACACCGAATTGCCTGGTTAATGTCGGTGGAAAATGCATCACCATTTTCTATTATGGCAGTGACGTTTACTAACAAAGCAGCGGCAGAAATGCGCCATCGAATCAATCAGTTGATTGGCAGTAGTGAAGGTGGGATGTGGATTGGCACATTCCATGGTTTAGCACACCGCTTGTTGCGCCAACATTATATGGATGCCAATTTACCGCAGGATTTTCAAATCTTAGATAGTGATGACCAATATCGCTTAATTCGACGTTTGCTTAAAGCAATGAATTTAGATGAAAAACAATGGCCCCCACGTCAAGGAATGTGGTACATCAACGGCAAAAAAGATGAAGGTTTACGGCCCCAACATATTGAAAGCTATGGTAACCCTGTTGAAGCGACGTGGTTGAAAGTATATCAGGCGTATCAAGAGGCTTGTGATAGAGCAGGTTTGGTCGATTTCGCTGAGCTGTTACTTCGAGCTCATGAATTGTGGTTGAATAAACCCCATGTATTACAACACTACCGTGAACGTTTTACTAATATTTTAGTGGATGAATTCCAAGATACTAATAATATTCAATATGCATGGATTCGAGTATTAGCAGGGGAAACAGGCAAGGTCATGATTGTTGGTGATGACGATCAATCAATTTATGGCTGGCGTGGTGCCCAAGTAGAGAATATCCAACGGTTTCTTAATGATTTCCCCGGTGCAGAAACAATTCGTCTTGAGCAAAACTATCGCTCGACAAATAATATATTAAAAGCGGCGAATGCTTTAATTGCGAATAACAGTGATCGGCTAGGCAAGAATTTATGGACAGAAGGAGGGGATGGTGAACCCATTTCACTCTACTGTGCATTTAATGAATTAGATGAAGCCCGCTATATTGTTGGGCGTATTAAACAATGGCAAGAAAATGGCGGGGCGTTAAAAGATTGTGCCATGTTATATCGTAGTAATGCCCAATCGCGTGTACTTGAAGAGGCGTTAATTCAAACTAACATGCCTTATCGCATATATGGCGGCCAACGGTTCTTTGAACGTCAGGAAATCAAAGATGCACTTTCTTATTTAAGACTGATAGCAAATCGTAATGATGATGCCTCGTTTGAACGCGTGGTCAACACGCCAACACGAGGAATAGGTGAACGTACTTTGGATACCGTTCGCCAAACAGCACGAGATCAACAATTAACTTTATGGGAAAGTTGTGAGTACTTACTTCGTGAGCAAGTACTTGGAGGGCGAGCTGCGGCAGCAATAGAGCGTTTTTTAGAGTTAGTTGAAGCGTTGGCGAAAGAAACGCAAGATATGCCATTGCATGTTCAAGCAGATAGGGTTATTCACGATTCTGGTTTGCGTGCAATGTATGAGCAGGAAAAAGGCGAAAAAGCCCAAGCGCGTATCGAAAACTTGGAAGAGTTGGTGAATGCAACGCGTGACTTTAGCTACCAAGAAGAAGACCAAGATTTAATGCCATTACAGGCATTTCTATCACATGCAGCTCTTGAATCAGGGGAAGGGCAAGCGGATGCCAACCAAGATGCTGTTCAATTGATGACTTTGCATTCAGCCAAAGGTTTGGAATTCCCAGTTGTATTCATTGTCGGAATGGAAGAAGGGATGTTTCCCAGCCAAATGTCAATGGATGAAAGCGGGCGTCTTGAAGAAGAGCGTCGGCTCGCTTATGTGGGGGTTACCCGAGCAATGGAAAAACTTACCATTACTTATGCAGAAAGTCGTCGGTTATACGGTAAAGAAGTCTATCACCGTCCATCACGCTTTATTGGTGAGCTACCGACTGAATGTGTCGAAGAAGTTCGCCTAAGAGCCACAGTTTCTCGTCCGGTTAGCCATCAACGCCTTGGTACACCAATCAGTCAAAATGATTCAGGTTATGCGCTAGGCCAGCGGGTAATGCACCCTAAATTTGGTGAGGGGACTATTATTAACCTAGAAGGCAGCGGTGAACATTGTCGTTTACAGATAGCCTTTCAAGGACAAGGGATTAAATGGCTAGTGGCTTCATATGCACGGCTAGAGAATTTATAGTTACCATAAATTTCAAATATAACACCACCGTTCTAGGTGGTGTTATATATAATATAATAATTATATTATGTATCTCTAAAACTATTTAGTTTATTTGTTTTGATTTTTTATATGATCTATTAATTTGTTTTTTTATTTTTATCTTTTAATATTAAATTGTAGTTCATGGCTAACGTAATGGTAATAAATGGAGCTTAATTATATGGATAGTAAACGTATTTCTGCACTAAATGAAAGATTGATAAATATAAAAAATAAAATTAAAGATATAAATGGCTTATTAAAGAGATATAAAAACAGTATAGATGAAATGTCAAATAATATGGAATTAGTAAAAATACAATTAGAGCAGTCTGAGCATCCTAATAGAGTCAAAATGAACAAAATTATGGATGAGGTTAAACAGAAAATAAAGGTCAGAGACAAAGAGCAGAGAGACAAGCTTAAATCACTAGGCGAGTTTTTTAACAGGAAAGAAAAAAATATAAAGACATTTATCAAACCAACAAGTACATATAAGGCAGTCAACTTCGTTAATATGGGTGGGTTAAAAAGTCGGATTTTTGATTTTATTGCAGTAGTTAATAGGAATAGTGAATTAGTGGAGAAGGAACTTAGTTCTCTTCAGATTGAACTGAGCGAAGTTAGCACGAAATATCCGGGTATTAAGGGTGATTGGTTAGAGGCGTTGCTGAAACCAGATGCACTTATTGGAACAGCGAAACCAGATGCACTTATTGAAATGACAGCGGCGCTAGAGCCGTCTCAGGAAATGACTTCATCTGTAGAGGCACTGGTTGAAACTCAACATAAACCTCTCGTTTTTGTTGCTAAACACAGTTGTTTTGGAAAGACGGCATGGTGTGGAATAACACACTGATAATATTGTTTGATTTTTAATCTGTAAAATAAATCAATCGAAATAATTTATTAGTGTAAGGTACTTATTTATATAGGTACCTTATTCAATCAAATGATTAAAAATACTTACATAATGAAAAATAAAGGGTTTTTAGTTAGAAAGATTGATTCGATAGTTTAATCAATAAGATTTAAGCTTTTAATTTTATTTTTTTGTTTTTTTAGCGTATAAAGTTTTACCGAATAACCTTTCTAGTATTTATCATGTCAATTAATAAACTTATTGATTCACTCTCTACACAGGGCTGGTATGTGTGGGACGGTTTCTTGATCCCGCCTAATATAAAAGCTATCAAGGATTGCATTCCAGAAACACTGCAAGATGCACGTATTGGTCACCGTAATTTGTTACAGGGGAATAAAGCAATTCGAGGTGACCAAACAGTTTGGTTAGAACCTGAAATGGGGGCTCCTATCTGTGATTATATGGAGAAAATGGAACAAATAAGACAGGAAATCAACCGTCAACTTTACCTAGGTTTACGCGGTTTTGAAACGCATTTTTGCCGATATTCACAGGGTGGTTTTTATAAGAGACATGTCGATAACCCTAGGGGTGTTGGGCGGCGTAAGGTCACGACGGTTTTATATATGAATGAATCATGGCAACCTAGTGATGGTGGTGAATTGGTGGTTTACGACCAAACAGGTAATCAACTGTTTACATTAGAGCCGATTGCGGGGCGTATGGTCTTTTTTATGTCAGAAGAGTTTCCCCATGAGGTTTTACCAACTAAATTGATACGTGAAAGTATAGCCGGTTGGTTTTTAACTGAAACAGTATCTTAATTAGTTTTTTCATATTCTAGATACTGTTAGATAGTAAGCTATCTTATCAAGATTTCAACAATAAACTTTTAAAACATACAAACTATAAATTTGTATTTTAACGTTAATAACGATATTTTATTTTACTACGTTAATAGTAGCTTAACTTTAAAAAGGAGTTTTATTATGAAATCTAATTATGGAACGCTTGATAACGTAAAAAATTTAATTCATGAATTAAGTGAATATAATGATGTTGCAGTAGATAAAAAGCTAATAAGTACGCTTGATAAGTTTCAGGAGGGGATAGGTAAAATATCGGATATAACATACACTCTACCTAAAATTTACGCCTCAAAACCGCCGCTTATTCAACATGCTTTTCTATCAAGCTTCAATAATAATATAGAAATGAAATATCTATTTAAAGAAATAAATAGTGAAGTCATTAAATATGTTGATTTCATCAAGAAAGACTACAATCCCCAAGAGCAAGTACAGATTTCATCGTTGATTAAAGCGAATCAAAGTAGCGCGTTTCTTCCCCAAAGCCCACCGCAAACTATAGAAGAGCAGGCTAAAGCCTATCGTAAAGCACTTGAGCCACAGAATTTAGCACCAGTTATCGAAGGGTTTAGAGAGGGTACACAAGAAACTTTATTATCGAACCACATGGCGGCACTAAAGCCAGTAGAAAGTCACTCTTTAGATAACAACCTGTCAGCAGATTTTACTATTCACGGCTGCCAGATCTTTATTCCACATCAATATCGTATGTAATAGGTCACGTTGGGGGGCCACCTTTCAGAGTGGGCCCCAATTAGTTAGTTAGTTCGCTTAAACTCTATTCCAACAAAAGTGATCGTAGCATTTCCCCTTTCTATTTGGTAATGGGAATGATGTCGCTGTTTGTCTAATGAGCTCAGTTGTTGTGAGTAATACTCACTGAGTTTCCACTGGATTAATTGCCTTGCGAGTCTCTTATTTGCGTGTTGGCTACGCTCAGACTGGACTTTAACCGCAATACCTGTGGCAATGTGTTTTGCTCTAACTGCAGAAGACGTTTTATTTACATGCTGCCCACCCGCGCCTTGGGCTTTAGTAAATTCAAACTCAATCTCACTTTCTTCAATAGGTTTGATCGCTGAAAAACGCGTGACATTGAGAAACCAATTTTTCCGTTTATGGCGAGGCCTGATGGGGCTTTGACATTGCCATTGAACAGTGCCACACCAAGTATTGGCTAATGTTTCTGTATTTTCACCTTCCAGGCAAACTAATGCAGATTTTAACCCTTGTTTCGATGGGACAGACTCTAACAAATTGACTGTAACTTGGTGTTTATTCGCTTCTTGTAGAAAACAGGCTAGTGCTTTTTCAACCGCAATACAGCATTCTTCAGGGCCTTGTGCAGAGGAAAATTGTAATAACATGATTAACACTCCCCACTGGTTTTGTAGGTAATGATAGGTTTAAGCCTAGCCACCACTTGGATTACTCCAATATTCACCATGCTTTCAATCACAGTATCAATTGATTTATACGATTGTGGGGCTTCTTCATAAATCAGTTGTTTATTGGCGCAAATGACACGACTACCTAGTTCTGTTCGAGATAATTGAACAGGTGTGTAGCGATGAGATAGGCGGCCTTTACACTCCCCTCGCATCCATTTGCGCCCAGCGCCGTGAGCGAGGGAATTCAGGCAAGCGTCATTTCCCTGTGGTGCGACTAAATAACTGTAATCGCCACGCGAACCAGGAATAATTACCAGCCCTCGGTCTGAAGGGGTTGCTCCTTTACGATGTAACCACCCAGTTATGCCATTAATTTGACATGCCTCGACTAAATTATGGTTAACATCTAGGCTTAGTTCACCAGTTGATTTAACCTGTTGCAGCATGCGTAGCCCTATAAGACGGCGATTTACCTGTGCAAAATGTAAAGCACCTTGATGAGCTTTAAGGTAATTATCAGCATCACGAGTGCCTGATAGAAGCCCATTGTGGTTATATTTTTCAACGTGTTGTCGAAGAATTGATTGGCCTAAACCACGCGAGCCGCTATGAACTAATAGCAGTAGCTGTTGCTTATTTAACCCACTCGTAGCAAATAATTCAGGGTGCAATACTTGGTCAATGGTTTGGAACTCTGCAAAATGATTCCCACCACCAATAGAGCCTAATGATGCCATAAATTCACATGTTCTCATTGTGTCTGGCACATGTTCTTCGAGCCATGCTAATGAGGCATGATCTGACATCTGAGATAGCTGTTTTTCTAATTTATCGAGGTTAACTTTTGATTGTTTAATATCTGTTTTAAACAGGCTCATACCGCAGCCGATATCATTACCAACTAATGCAGGATAGAAGCGTTTAGTAGAGAAAAATGCCGCACCAATTGGATATCCTCGGCCTGGATGAAGATCAGGCATACCAACAACAGATATCATATCTGGTAAGTTTGCCGTTGTTTGTAATTGTTGGATCGCTTTGCTTTCAATCCATGTATTTTTCGTTGCGATATAACTAACGTGTTCGCTAACGAAATGAAGGGTATTGCCCATAAGCTATTTACTCATTTAAATATTAAAAATAAGGTTATTTAGCGGGCCAATATGAATAGGATCTTTTTTTAAAGAATGGCTATTTTTGACAGTGCCCGCAAAGAGTTTGATTAATTTTTGACATTGTAAACCTCCTTGCAGTTAGTTGATGAATATAAAACGTTGTGAATACTAGCTATAACTTTTTTCTTTTGCAAGCGCTATTTTTACAAAGAAATATTTTTAGTCATTTTCTTATAATAATATATTCTCGTTAATATTTTTCGATAATTTATAACGAGATTGTTTATTGTTATATTATATGATTATTAATTTTAAAATATACTTTTTATTATCGTAATAACAGGTGTGAGGAATATAAAAGTTTGTTACGCTGTGATTCTGTGCTTGAGCCTTTCTGGTTCAAGCTTATTTTTTGGATCAGAAATGAAAAAGCCCCGTTAGTTATTATTAACCAACGGGGCTCGATCCAAACCTAGACAGTTAGGTTTGTGGTTTTAAGCACCTAATTAAAATACCCCAACGCTACTATTAGTATTGGGGTATTTATTCATTTAAATAATATAAAAGTATAATTAAGCGATATGAACGGTTTTTCCACCGATAATTGTGCGCAATACTTTTACATTTTCAATATCATCGGCTGGGATTTCAAATACATTGCGATCTAGCACTATCATATCGGCAAATTTGCCTGCTTCGAGTGAACCAAGTACATCTTCTCGGTGTTGCGCATAAGCAGAATCAATAGTTGCTGAGCGCAAAACTTCGATAACAGTAAGGTTGCGGTCATTATCCAGTCTTGGCGCTTTTTGACCATTAATATCACGCCCACGTCGTGTAGCTGCCACTTTTAAGTCATACCATTCGTCAAAATCATCAATTGGCCAGTCACTACCAAAAGCAACAACAGCACCTGCATCGACAAATTTAGCGATAGGTTCTAATTGTTCAAAACGTTCATCACCTAGCATTTTCTTTTCAAAAGCAGCGAGCTCAGGTGTTGGTGCTGCCCATTGGAAAGATAGGCAAGCGATGGTTTTCAAGCGGGCAAAGCGTGCATAATCATCTGCATGTACTAGTTCGTTATGGGCTAAGCCTGGGCGAATATCTTTTTCGGGGTGTGCCGCTCGCATTTTTTCAATCGCATCTAATACAATTGACACAGCACCTTCGCCGACAGTGTGTAAGTGTGGGTCATAACCTGCCGCTGCTATTTTTTCCATCAGTTCATCAAGGATTTCGGCAGTGAAGTAGAGGTCGCCATAGTTATTAGTTTCGACCCAATTAGGGGCATCATCAGTACCTTGATTAATACGATATGGTTGTAATAATGATGCGGTCATGGTTGGAAACTGCATCACGCCATCAACAAACATCTTAATATTATTCAATCCTATTCCTGGAGCCGGTGTCCAATCTGCTTGGTGCCATTTTTTGGCAAATGCAACGGCTTTATCCACCGCGCTAGCAACGGATGCCACATCAGGAGTTTCATCTGGGGTAATTTCACGAGCCGCTTGGAAACGGAGCGTTAAATCACCGCGTTGTTGTAATTGTGAAAATGCTTCGAGTTGTTGTTCAGAAACCCGAGCATCCATGACCATAGTCACGCCTTGTTGATTCAATACTTTTTGAACTAATTCAGCAACTTCAATAGCTTGGTCATCGCGAATAGAAGGAATGCTGTCGGCTGCACGCATGGCAGGGGCATCTTCTAAAATACCGTTTAACTCGCCATTTTCATATTTACCAATTTTACCATCAGGGGGCTCAGGGGTTTCTTTGGTAATGCCAAAGAGTTCGAGTGCACGGCTATTGGCGAGCAATGTATGGCAATCATTGGAAAACAGGACGACAGGGCGCTGAGTGTTCAGTTTATCCATGTCTTCACGGTACATATCAACCCCTGCAGGGAGCATTCCTTGGCGTAGCCAAGCGGTTACTTTTAGCCAATCATTTTCACCGGTACGAGGGTCTTTATCTAAATGGTCTTGAACGCGCTCTAAAATTTGATCGATAGTCAAAGATTCATAGTTCAAATGGCAGCCGAACAATTGAATGCCACCCCAAAATGGGTGCATATGGCCATCAATAATGCCAGGCATCATCATTTTGCCTTCTAAATCGATACTTTCTGTTTCAGGACCAACATATTGATGAAGTTCATCTGAGGTGCCTGTTGCGAGAATATAGCCGTCACGGAGCGCAATCGCATCAACTACGCGATTCTGGTTATCTGCGGTGTAGATATAACCGTTAAAATAAATAACATCAGCAAATGGATTATTCATAGTAAACCGTCTGTATCAGTAGTGCTTTAGAAGCAACAAAGCTAAAAAAACAACGGGGAAGGCAAATGCTCCCCCGTAATTATTTATAAAGTATGAAATGATTAGTTAATAATCATCTCAGTTTCGTCATCAGAAATTGCAGGAGGACGACGAGTGAAGCCATGGGTGAGCAGGGTGAGATAAACAGCACCAGCAGCTAACCACCATAAACCGACTTTAAAGGCTTCGCTATCAAGGCTTGTCCATAACCATAAGGTTAAGATAACACCAATGGACGGCATTATCAGGCATGTGACAATTTTTGTATTATCTAATGACGCTTTTCGGTCAATATAGAAATGTTTGATTACGGATAAATTCACGAAAGTGAAGGCAATCAAAGCACCAAAGCTTATCATCGATGCAACCATGCTTAGGGATAAAACTAACGAAAGCAGGGAAGCGATAGCCACAAAAATAATGGAATAAACAGGCGTATTGAGTTTTGGATGTAAATAAGCAAATAAAGAACGCGGCAGTACGCCCTCACGGCCCATCGCATAGAAAATCCGCACAATACTGGCCTGTGAGGTCATCGCTGAGGCAAATACACCAATAACATAGGCGGTGATAAAGCTCGATGCCATCATTGCGCCACCGACTTGTTTCATCACAGCAAGGCTAGCAACATCGGTATTAGGAATAAAGTCCTGCCACATTGGATAAACGAGGTGTGCGCCGTAGGAGATAACGACAAATAGCGTTCCAGCGATAAACACAGTGTATAGGATTGCTTTAGGTAATGCGCTGCGTGCATCTTTGGTTTCTTCTGCCATGGTTGAAATTGCATCAAAGCCAAGGAAGGCTAGGCACAGCACTGCGGCACCTGCAAACAGCCCAGAGGCTTGATCTGCCATAACCGTAATTGGCGCCAATAAGGCATCTGCATCTAATACAAATGATGTTTTAAAGCTTAGGTATAAAAATACAGCGATAAACACAAATTGCATTAAAATGATTAGCATATTCATTGAGGAAACTAATTTGATCCCCAATATATTCATAATGCTAACAATTGTGATGGTGCTACAAATAATCACATACATTGGAATATCAGGGAAAGCTTCATGAACGAAGATCCCAATCGCGATGTAGTTGATAATTGGTAGGAATAGGTAGTCGAGCAATTGTGCCCAACCAACTAAAAAGCCAAGTGTGCCGCCGAAAGTTTTTTGTACATATGAGTAGGCAGATCCAGAAAGTGGAAGTGCGCTTGTCATTTTGCAATAGCTCATGGCAGTAAAAAAGACAGCGGCTAATGTAATCAAATAAGCGACAGGCAAATGCCCTTCACTTAATACAGTAACTTGCCCATAGGTGGTGAAAATTCCGAGTGGTACCATATAGGCCAGCCCGAAAAAAACTAACGCAGGAGTGGTTAGTACGCGTTTCATTTGAACGGTATTCTGTTGCATTTTGAAGCCCTTCCCAAAAGCCCTTAACAACGTTAACTCTGTCTGAATACTCAGGGAGAGTGAACCTAAAATGCAGCCATATAGCTTGGTCTTTATAACATTGGCTATAGTACTACACTGTTTTTATTTAATACTTACGCGTCATATTCAATTTCAGAAAACCTCGCACCAGGACATTTTAATTAAATGTCATCGTGCGCACTTTAATGAAACGTCAGTGATGAATCGGACCATCACCATCCGCTGGGGTGAATACAAGCGGCGTACAATATAATTACCAAGTTCCTATTAAGCAATCATTAATTGAAAAAAATATAGAATTACTTTTATATCAATAAGTTGTTTATAGAAGAGTCAGTTAATTGATGAGAATTTAAGATAGGTTAAATGATAGCTATTTTTAGAATAAAATCAAGCCAAATGAGATTGTTGTAATTAATTGATTTATATGGTTATTTTTGATTTATTTATGGGGTGTGAGAATTAATCTATCTGGTTTTGATTAACTCTAAGTATTATTCATAATAAAAAATTAATATTCTTTTTATCATCATTGCATTAATTAAATTAATTATTTTTGTTCCATATAATGAAACACCGACTTTCTTTTTATATTAAAAACAAAGTCGGTGTTTGAAATTGGCACTGTTTATCCACTATGCAGCTTTATATAAATTGCGATAATTTATTTCTTCCTCAGCTTTTGTTGAGTATATAAAGCATCTAATGTAAACAAAACTAATGCAATCCAGATAAAGCCAAAAGTTACTAATAATTCAGTGGTCATGACTTCGCCATACACAAAGACCGCCAGCAAGAACATAATACTTGGCCCCATATATTGGAAAAACCCAAGGGTGGATAACCGTAAATGGTTTGCTGCCTCTGTGAATAATAATAATGGCACCGTCGTAATAACACCCGCGGCAATCAATAGAATATTCAAGTGCCAATCATTGACAGCCATGTTACTGGTCGGGCTATCTGCAAAAAATAATAAGAAAATAACGCCAACAGGTAGTAGCCATAATGTCTCGAATGTCATCCCTGTTTGAGCATCTACGCCAAGTTTTTTACGTAATAAACCATACGTTGCAAATGTTACAGCTAGACTTAAGCCGATAACGGGGACTGAACCGAATTGCCAAAGTTGGATTAATACCCCAGTTAAGGCAAGCGCGACGGCAAACCATTGCATAGGACGGAAGCGCTCTTGTAAAAATAACATACCAAACAATACGTTAACTAATGGGTTGATAAAGTAGCCTAAGCTTGCTTGTAACATATAACCATTATTAACAGACCAAATATAAATTAACCAGTTGCAAGCAATTGTTGTCGCTGTCACGCCGAGAAGTAATATTTTCTTGGGTTGCTTGAGTACTTGACGGACATAATTCCAATGTCGTGAAACGGTTAATAACAAAATCATAAAGAAAAATGACCAGATAATACGATGAGTCAGGATTTCTTCTGCGGGCACTTCTTGGATACTTTTAAAATAAATAGGTGCGACACCCCAAATAAAATAGGCGCCTAAGGCACATAATACGCCTTTGGTAGTATTTTGCTGGCTCATTGTTGGCTCTGAAATTGAATTAAAAACTAAAAGAAATTTATACAGAGATACCGAGCCGTTTTTTGTGCGGCTCGATTTTTGATGCCACTAATGTGACATTGCTCAGGTTTTTTTACAAGTTAATAGTTTACTAAGTGACTAATTATTTACAACACTAACTCAACCAACGAGATAAGTAGCGGTCGCAGTCGCAATATGTTGGTTATTTTCATTATGTAATTCACAACGGGTGACGGCTATTTTATTGCCGTCTCTTAATAAACTGGCACTCGCGGTAAATACTTCACCACGTCCAGGACGTAAATAATCCACGCGTAGATCAATTGTGCCCATTCGCGACATTTTATCCACAATTTCTGTATGTGATAGCGGGTCAATGCGCTGCAATATGCGGTTAATACACACCATTCCGCCAGCAACATCTAAAATAGAGGCAATCACACCACCATGTAGAATATTTTGAGTGAAGTTGCCAATGAGTTGTTGGCGGTTTTCAATTGTTAGCTGAACAAAATCATCATTCATATTGGCCAGTTTAATGCCGAGTAATTGGTTAAAAGGCATTTTGTAGATAAATGCATGGCTCATTAGCTCACTGGCTTCTTCTAAGGTATAGATACGGTCATTCATCATGTTCATCCTTTGAATAAAATGTAAATGATAAGTTAACATTATGTATAAAATATGTCTCTAACAAACGTATGAATAATCTTTCAACAGTCTGTGGGTTTTATGTGTAAAATAGGACAAACTTTTTTTTGACGATGTTGAAAATAGGAATGACTAATGCGTGCTTTAGCAGTGTTATTGAGTGCCGTGCTCTGTTTTTGGTCTGCTTCTCTATCTGCGACTGAAATTAATTCCCAGTCAAATCAGGATATAACGAGCAACACACCAATCAGAGGGAGCATTATTTCAGGGTTATTACAAAATTATGATAACCCTTTTGTGTTGTATCCGTATGAATCAAATTACATCATTTACACCTATACTTCCTCGATAAATAAAAATGCGATTTCGAGCTACAACTGGGGGGATGATGCATTAAAAGATGAAGTTAAATTTCAATTAAGTTTAGCCTTTCCTTTATGGGAGGGGATTGCAGGGGATGATTCCATTCTCGCGGTCTCGTATACACAACGTTCTTGGTGGCAACTGAGCAATAAAAAAGAATCTTCTCCTTTTCGTGAAACCAATTATGAGCCGCAGGTTTTTGTCGGCTGGCTAACCGATTATCAACTGGGTGGCTGGACTTTGCGTGAAATTGAAACTGGTTTTAACCATGAATCAAATGGTCGTTCCGACCCAACCTCACGTAGCTGGAATCGGGTATATGCAAGGATGATGGCACAAAATGGCAATTGGCAAGTTGACCTAAAACCTTGGTACCGTATTCATGAAAGCGAAGGTAGCGATGATAACTCAGATATCACAAAATATATGGGATATTACCGCCTGAAAGTCGGTTATGCACTGGGTGACAGTGTGTTTACAACCACGGGTCGTTATAACTGGAACACCGGTTATGGCGGTGCTGAATTAGGTTGGAGCTATCCAATTAGTAAACATGTGCGAATTTATACTCAGTTGTTTAGCGGATATGGCGAGTCAATGATAGACTACAACTATCGCCAAACTCGATTTGGTATCGGTGTTATGTTAAACGACATGTTGTAATCTAAGGTTAGCTCAACCTGATTTTGTTAGTTAGAGCTAAATATCTTTTGATGAATCAACAAATTCGCTGCTCAACTGGGCAGCGACTTGTTTTATAGATTGAGGAAGTTTGTGTCAACTGCTTGTGTCATTAACCAACTTTCGCTGGCTGAAAATGTGCTTAACAGTACATTTGGTTACCAGTCATTTCGCTCTGGGCAAGATGCAGTTATTGGGGCTATCCTTGATAATCGTGATTGCTTAGTGTTAATGCCAACAGGGGGCGGCAAGTCCTTATGTTACCAAGTGCCTGCTTTAGTAAAAGAAGGGGTTACCTTGGTGGTCTCTCCTCTTATTTCACTGATGAAAGACCAAGTAGACCAATTGCGGTTACACGGTGTCAGTGCGGCTTGTCTAAATTCATCGCAAACTTCCCAAGAACAGCGCCAAATCATGGAATTATGTAGCCGTGGTGACATTAAATTATTATATGTTGCCCCTGAGCGGTTACTGACTGATTATTTTCTGAGCCAATTATCGAATTGGAATATCAGTTTGCTGGCGGTTGATGAAGCGCACTGCATTTCACAATGGGGGCATGATTTTCGCCCTGAATATCGTTCATTAGGTCAGTTAAGGCAATCTTTGCCTGATATCCCCGTTATGGCATTAACGGCCACCGCAGATGAAACAACTCGAGCAGATATTATTCGCTTATTAGAGCTGCGTGATCCTTTGGTTCATGTGAGCAGTTTTGATAGACCAAATATTCGTTATACCCTAGTAGAGAAATATAAGCCTTTGGATCAACTTTGGTTTTTTATTAAAAGCCAAAAAGGGAAGGCGGGGATCGTTTATTGTAATAGCCGTAATAAAGTTGAGGAAACCACCGAGCGCCTGCAAAAACGAGGCTTGAGTGTTGCAGCTTACCATGCGGGGCTAGAGGCTTCACAACGAGAGTGGGTACAAGACGCCTTTTTAAAAGATAACTTACAAGTTGTGGTTGCAACAGTGGCTTTTGGAATGGGCATCAACAAATCCAATGTACGGTTTGTTGCTCACTTTGATATTCCTCGTAATATTGAAGCATATTATCAGGAAACGGGTCGTGCGGGGCGTGATGGCGTTGAAGCCGAAGCAATTCTATTTTATGACCCAGCAGATATGGCATGGCTGCGTCGTTGCCTTGAAGAAAAACCCGCAGGTATGCAGCAGGATATCGAGCGGCATAAACTGAATGCGATAGCCGCTTTTGCGGAGGCTCAGACCTGTCGTCGCTTAGTCTTACTGAACTACTTCGGCGAAAATCGACAGCAGCCTTGTGGTAATTGTGATATTTGTTTAGACCCACCGAAACAGTATGATGGGTTAATTGATGCACAAAAAGCGCTTTCTTGTATTTATCGTGTTGGTCAACGCTTTGGTATCGGCTATATTGTTGAGGTGTTGCGTGGTGCGAATAATCAACGGATACGGGATTTAGGGCACGACAAGCTGCCTGTTTATGGTATCGGTAAAGAACACAGTAATGAGCATTGGGTTAGTGTGATCCGCCAATTGGTACATTTAGGCATGATCACTCAGAACATTACGCACTTTTCTGCACTGCAACTCACCGAAGCCGCTAGGCCAATATTGCGAGGTGAAAGTGCATTACAACTCGCAGTTCCTCGTGTTTTAGTGGCAAAAAGCCGTAATCAACAAAACAAAATTTATCATGGTAATTATGATAAGAAGCTATTTGCGAAATTGCGTAAATTACGTAAATCGATAGCAGACGAAGAAAATATCCCACCATTTGTGGTATTTAATGATGCGACACTTATCGAAATGGCCGAACATACACCAACCTCTTCGGTTGAGTTACTGTTAATTAATGGCGTTGGTGAGCGTAAGCTTGAACGTTTTGGGGATGCATTTATGACGCTTATCCGAGACCATCTTGAAGGTTATGAATGAATAAATAAGGAAACTACCGGATGACGCCTGAAAGCCTAAAAGAAAGTTGGCTGAATCGAGAAACTCAATTTTCTGCCTTTACCAATGGCCCCCTTTTAGATTTCTGGCAGCACCGTGAAGAATTTAATTTCCTTGGTGTTGATGATATCCCTATTCATTATGTCCGGTTTATTCATCCTACCCACCATAAAGCGGTCGTCATTTCACCTGGTCGAAGTGAAAGTTATGTGAAGTATCCTGAAGTAGCATATGATTTTTATCATTTAGGCTATGACGTATTTATTATAGATCATCGTGGTCAAGGGCGTTCAGGCCGTATGCTGACAGACCCTCAAAAAGGGCATGTTGAAAAGTTCACTGACTATATTGATGATTTTGAAAAATTTATCGAATTAGAGGTTAAGTATCGCCATTACCCAAAATGTTACGCATTGGCGCATTCTATGGGGAGCGCAATTCTTGCAGGGTATTTATTGCGCGATAGCCTCACCTTTGATGCTGCGACTCTGTGCGCACCGATGATTGGTATCAATCTGCCAATGCCTCGTTGGATGGCGAGTTTTATTGTTGATAGGGCAGAATCACGTGAGAGTGTGCGTAATGATTATGCGGCATCAACAGGTAAGTGGCAGCCTTTACCTTATTTAATCAATGTATTAACACACAGCTCAGAGCGTTATCGGCGTTATTTGCGTTACTATGCGGATTACCCCGAATTACGTTTAGGTGGGCCAACATACCACTGGTTGCGTGAGAGTTTTGCGATGGGCGATGAGCTAATTGCGAAAGCGGGGGACATTGATGTACCACTGATGGTGTTGGAAGCCAGCGAAGAAAAAGTGGTCAGCAATAAAGAGCTACAAGCTTTTTGCCAAAGTCGGCAAAAAGCGCAAATAGGAAGAGAAGAAAAATTACCTCTCGTCATTGAAGGGGCACACCATGAAATCCTATTTGAAGTGGATGCGTTAAGAGCTATGGCACTCAACGCTATCTGTGATTTTTTTGAGCAGTATTAGTTAGGGTTTGAATATGAAATATCCAGTAGTTGCCTCCGATTTAGATGGGACATTACTATCTCCCAATCATGACTTAACGTCTTATACCAAAGACACATTAAAACAGTTAGTTGAAACACAAGATATTCATTTTGTGTTTGCTACTGGGCGCCATCACGTGGACGTTGCACAAATCCGCGATGGCTTAGGCATCGATGCTTATATGATCACTTCAAATGGTGCTCGTATTCATAACACACAGGGTGACTTGATTTTTGAGCACAATGTTGATGCCCAAATCGCCCATGAGCTTTGCCTAATGGAATTTGATAACCCAGAGCTCGTCACTAACTATTATCATGGTGATGATTGGTTTATTAACCGAGAAAGCCCAGAGCAAAAAGAGTTTTTCAAAGAATCGGTGTTTAATTATCAACTGTTTGATCGACATAACTTTAAAACCTCAGAAGTTTGCAAAGTTTATTACACCAGTGAAGATCATGATCTATTAGTGGATTTGCAGCAGCGAATTCAGGATCGCTGGAAAGATAAAGTGAATGTCACATTTTCTTTGCGTAGCTGTCTTGAAGTTATGGCTGGGGCGGTTTCTAAAGGTGAGGCCTTGAAGCAAGTTGCTGGGTTACATGGCTATGCTACAAATGATTGTATCGCATTTGGTGATGGCATGAATGACAAAGAGATGCTTACCATGGCTGGAAAGGGTTGTATTATGCAAAATGCCCACCAGTTACTGAAGGATGCGTTACCGACGATGGAAGTGATCGGTTCAAATAGTGATGATGCTGTTGCTCGTTATTTAAGAAACAAATACTTAAGTAACGTATAGTGTTGAGGTAAGCCCTTCAGTAATAAGTTGGGTAAGTATGGTATTTACCCAACTTATTTATACTTAATTTAGAAAGCTAGCCAGTTGGGACTGAAATTCGGCGAAACGTGCTTTTTAAGTCAATTAGGTCATTTTTCCTATTTTTTCTCACAAAGAGAAAATTTACACTAGGGGTCTAGGTGTTTGGGTCGATATTAATGGATATAGCACTGTTGAGGGTTTCTTAGGATGAAAAAAATTGCGTTAGCATTGTTGGTGAGTTCTGTTTTTTATAGCTCAGTATTAATTGCAACACCGAGTGCAGCTCCTACTGCTGCAACCACAGAGCAAGAACCCACGATAGAGCAGATTAAACAATTAGCGCAAAAAGGTGACCCTGAAGCTCAATTCCAACTTGGAGAACGTTATTTTAAAGGTAACGGGGTTTCTCAAGACTCGAAAGCCGCAGCGGATTGGTTTGTTCGGGCTGGGAACCAAGGGAATTCTGACGCACAGTTTAGGCTTGGCACCATGTTTGTGAATGGTTTTGGTGTTCGTCGTGACTATGATAAAGCGATGTTATGGTATGAGCAAGCGGCGGAAAATGGTGATACTCGCGCTGAAACCAATATGGCAATGATGTATGCCCAAGGCTTGGGTGTCCCGCAAAATTTAGAAAAGGCCGCTTTTTGGTTTAGAAAAGCCGCTCAAGGCGGTAATGTTATTGCCCAATTCCATATTGCTCAGATGTATTCGATTGGCAGTGGTGTTGATTTAGATGATGAAAAAGCTGTCTTTTGGTTTAGAAAAGCCGCCAAACAAAAAGATGCCAAATCCCAAGACCGTTTAGGGGTGATGTATTCAGAAGGGCGTGGTGTTAAGAAAAACTTACAGCAAGCTTATGCATGGTTATCTACCGCAGTTTATAGTGGCAATGCGGAGAGCCGCCGTTTGCAAAGTAAAATTGAAGAGCAATTAGAGAGCGCAGACTTACAACAAGCGCAGAAACTGGCTGAAAGTTATATTAAATCCTACGGGAAAAAAGCCAGTTGATTGTTAGTTTGATGGGCCGGAGATAATTCTGGCCCCTGCCATTATAAGTAGTGACAATATCAGGTAGCTCCAACTCAACCGATAAAAGCGGTTATAACCCCACCCCCGTCGGATACTCAGCTGTACCTCTTTAGAAGAAAGCGTCGCCGTCATCATGCGAAATATCACAATGTAGACTAAGCAATAAGCTTGCCATAGGTAGAGTGTATTAAATGCGAAACTTTTCCCAACGATTAATAAGATAATTAATGGGATCAAAAAGAATAAAATTGACCCAACTCGTTCAAGTTGGGCAATCCTCAGCTTAATTAGCTCATCTTGATGCTGTGGCTCTAGCGACATAATCGGTTTACAACTCCCCAGACTTACGAGCAGGATTACGCCCAGAGAGGTTGTTAGTTGCACTCTGCAGTGAGTTATCGCGCACATCGACCCTCGCTTGGAATGGTGGGAATGGTAAGGTAATCCCTTGTTCAGCAAAGGAAACTAAAATATTTTGGTGGATCTCATGACGAGCCGGTAAGCGGTGCCCCATCTCAGCTGCATAGACACGTAACTCAAATATTTGAATCCCTTGCTGTAAATCAACCAAATACACTTCTGGCGCTGGGTTATCTAAGATCATCGTAGAGCGATTCGCTGCACGTAAAATAGTGTTAGTCACTAACTCACTGTTGGCATCTGATGGTGCGGGGATGGTCATAACGATACGGGTGATAGTGTCAGAAAGTGACCAGTTAATAAATTGCTCGGTAATAAAAGCCTTGTTCGGCACAATAATTTCTTTTCTATCCCAATCTGTTAGGGTCGTTGCCCGGGTATTGATTTTGGTGATGCTACCCGTTAAGTTACGAATAGTCACGGTGTCCCCGATACGAATTGGTTTTTCAAATAAAATCATCAAACCAGAAATAATATTGGCAAAAATTTCTTGTAAACCGAAGCCAAGCCCAACCCCCATTGCCGCGATTAACCATTGAAGTTTTGACCAGTCAATCCCTAACATAGAGAAGCCGACAATGGTACCAATAAGGGTGATACCATACTTGGTTAGTGTACTGATAGCGTAGCCAGTACCTGGCGTTAAATCTAAATGCTGTAATACTGCAAGTTCCAATAAAGCTGGAAGGTTACGAACTAATTGAGCCGTTACAATAATCGTTAAAATGGCAATAAAGATAGAACCCATCGTGATAGGCTGAATAGTATCAACACCATTTACTGTGGAAGTCACATCCCATAAGCGAATATTTTCTAAGAAAGAAAATGCAGTGTGTAATTCTGACCACAGCCAAATAAGTGATACCAAGGCTATCATGGTTAAAATTGAGCGTACCAGCCCAACAGATTGGGTACTGATAGTATCAAGGTCAATGACCTGTTCTTCGATATCAATATTCCCTTCGCTACTGGCACTTGCTTGTTGGTTGTCATCTTCACCTTTGGCTCGTTGTGCCAAAATCTCTGCACGGCGCTGCTTAGCACGCTCAAACGCAAGCTTACGGCGTTGCATCGACATCCATCGACGAATGGTGTGATATATAATGAGGATCACAAACCAAATTGCCACGGAGGTTTCTAAGCGGGCGAGTAGGGCTTGTGATGTTGAAAAATAGCCTAAAATAGAGAAAAATGCGGCAATGATGGGGGCGAGTAATATCATCCACCATAGTGCTTTATTAACAATATTTTCCCCAGACCCATGTCTATCTATATACAGCGGAATTTGTGAGCGACGTAGGTTATTAGTAATTAGGCTTAATGCGATACACAAAAAGATGAAGCAGAAACGGCCAATACTTGCCGCAAATTCCCTATCACTATAATGTTCAAAGGTGATAATGGCCATAACGAGAGGGACGATAACAAAAATAGCCATACGGTAATAACGCATCGCTCGTTTGACAGCGTCTTTGTCCCAACCAAAGTGGGAAATAAATAACCCCGTTGGGCGAGAGAAGGTCTCACTGATCATAAACAGCCATAAAAGTGGTGTGGTTGCACTCACGCCAAAACCAATGGCAACGGCCATCGGATACTGCCATGCACTTTGTAACCCATAACCTATAGCGGACCACATCATTGGTAATGGCAGTGCCACAATAATCGACCAGAAAATAGTACGGATGGTTAAATAGAAGCGGTCTTGCGTCACTTTACCGATACGTAAACTGGAGCGATCAAGGAATGCTTGGTAATGTTTGCGAGTACTGATGCTAAAAATGACCAGTGCTATTGAACCTAAAAGATATAAAAAAGTATCTTGGGTTGTCACCATAACACTGAGTGCGCCAGCAAGCTGGGACAAGGTATCAAGTGACAGTAACTGGGTAATATCTGTGACTAGCAATACGGGATAACTGATGCTAATTGGCGGGACATCAGCTACCCAAAATAGGTAGCGGTTAGACGCATCTTTTACTTCTTTTAATGCATCTGTTAATTGCCCTGTCGCAACATTTAACTTTGTCAGTTCTAACATTTCAGCGTCAAGGCCTGAAATCAACGAGGTTAATAGCTCCCGACGTGTTTTGATTAAAGATTGATAAACCTGAATTTGGGCTGCATTTAGCTCATTAGCCGTTTCTTGTTCGCGGGTATCAATTTTAGTTAGTCTATCAAGGCTATCTTCGTAATTTAAGCGTTGGACTCGTAAATCAGCCATTTCACGGTCAAGTTGCTGGCTTTTAGGGATATCTGGCAAACGAGAAAGCTGTGTCCTCAATGCTTCCCCTAGAGTACTCGAACTACTGATCCATTGAGCTTGCTCGCGAATGGTTGTTAATGCTTGGCGAGCATCGCGAATACTGGTAGAGATTTCCGATTGGCTGGTGGTAATCGCACTCATACGTTGAGCTTGAGCCGTTAATTCTTGTGACATTTTACGGTTGACATCAAGCTGTTCTTTCAAAAAGGGCGTTAATTCACCTTGTTCAGCCAACATTTCTGTATGTTCTAAAGCTAAAATGGCTTTTTGTTGGCGTTGAGTATTTTGAAAGTCACGTAATTTTTGAAGCTCAAGCTCCATGCGTTGATAACGTTTTTTATATAACTCTAAAGTAATACGTGAAATTTCTTGGCGATTATTGGCGGACAACTGCGCCATTTCTAATTCATTAACGGCTGATTTGCGAGCACTTACTTCCGCTTGAGCTAAGGTATACTGGGCTTCAGCCAAAGGCGTTGATGGAGTACTAAGGGATTGAAAGCGTGATGTTGCTTCAGTGAGTATACGCCTTGCTTCAGAAAGTTGTTGTGGCAGTACATTTAATGACTCACTGATCTCTCGGCCTTTATCTTGCTCCTGTTGGGTTAGACGGCTTTGGTCCAGTAATTGGCTACTGAGTTGAATAATACGCTGGTCTAATTCCCCTAAACTAATCCCAACTGGGATAGGGGCAGGTTGATCACTTTCGTTAAGTAGCTTTTGTCTTAGCTCCTTAATAATATTAGGGAAATCATCAATAGCTTTTTGATAAGATTTTGCTTTAGCTTCAGAATCACGAGTTTCGTTTATCCAATTGAGTGCGCCTTGTAACGCTTGAGCTATTTCTGCATCTTTGGGGTTTTTACTCGAATCAAGTTGTTTGAGCTCCTGCTTAATCTGTGCTTCATCCTGCGCCGCCGTAGGCGCCGCAACGGAAGAAAAAACGATTAACAGACTAACAAAAAAACTGATAATCAAACGCACAGTAAGGAGCTCCTTTAAGGAATGAGTGATTTACTTAACTTCAGTTGGTTCTTCTGCTGGTTGATCTGCTACAGTTTCAGCGAGTAATTCACCCATACGTGTAGCATAACCAGGGATCAGCGATGGGTTAAAACTGATTTTATTGGCTTCAAATAAGTTAACCACCGTTGAACCAAGTTTAAAAAGCCCCATTTCTTCGCCTTTTCTCAGGAAAATAGCACCTTCAGAACCTAATTCAGGGTAAACCCAACGCTTGATTACACCTTCACGAGTCGCATTCACACAGCCGCTCCAGACTGTATCTATACTACCTACGATGGTTGCACCAACAAGAATTTGCACCATTAAACCAACTGGAGTGTCAAAAACGCAAATCAAGCGCTCATTACGCGCAAACAGATTCGGGACGTTTTGTGCCGTCAGTGGGTTCACAGAAAATAGGTCACCAGGGACATAAATCATTTCTTTGAGCAAACCATCACATGGCATGTGGACACGATGGTAATCACTTGGCGATAGATAAGTCGTAATAAATTGGCCACCGCGGAAATGCTCAGCTAATTGATATTGCCCAGCGAGTAATGCTTCAACGGTGTAATTGTGGCCTTTTGCTTGAAAAATAATGCCATCATTAATTGAACCAAGTTGACTCACCGCACCGTCTGCGGGCTGGGCAAGTTGATTATCTTTTTCAACGATTGGGCGTGCATCTTCTTTTAGCAGACGGATAAAAAACTCATTAAAGGTAGAATAAGCGGTCAATTCACTTTTTTGGGCTTCATTCATATCCACTTTATAGGCTTTTACAAACAGCTTAATTGCCCATTGTGTCAGAAACCCTGCATTTCGGCTCGCAAACCAGCCTGCGAATTCAGTAAGGCATTGTTTTGGAAGCATATATTGCAAGCGAATTTTAAATTTATCTAGCACGTTAACCTCTGGTTTTTAAAGGTATGTTAGCAAAAGGGCGGCTATTGTACACAGTTTACTCGCCATATTTCAAACGGTAGTAGGGGGTACCTAAGTGACAGGGAAATACATGTCTTTGGGGTTACCCAATTTTACTGCCGAACACTACTTAGAACTATTTAGAGCCGTAAACAACAAGGTTGTAAGCGCTCACTAACTTCACTTGTCTTTCGCTGTAAAGTTACCGCGGGGTTTGACCTGTTCCATACTCTCTAAGATGCGATGGTAGTTTTCAAAGCGTGATTCGGCAATTTTCCCTGTATCTACGGCTTCACGCAGCAAGCAACCAGGATCATCCAAATGTTTGCAATCACGGAATTTACAACCACCAAGGTATTCTTTAAATTCGACAAATCCTTTCGTCACTTGTTCCGTGGTTAAATGCCACAAACCAAATTCACGAACTCCGGGGGAGTCAATCACATCACCACCTAGCGGAAAATGATACAAACGCGCTGTTGTCGTTGTGTGCTGGCCTAACCCAGAGTTGTCTGAAACGTCATTAACGAGAATCGCCTCTTCATTATGCGGAAGTAACGTATTTAGTAAACTAGATTTACCGACACCGGATTGCCCTACAAATACCGACATTTTACCTGCTAGTATGTTAGTAAGTGCTTCCATTCCTTCATTAGTATGGCTAGAGACCTCGAGAACTTGGTAGCCAATATCACGATAAATAGCCATTAAATCGCTTATCCATTCGCGATTCTCTGTATCGAGTAAATCGACTTTGTTTAACACGATAATGGGTTGAATTCCGATGGTTTCACAAGCCACAAGATAGCGATCGATAATATTGAGAGACAGTTCAGGTAAAATCGCTGAAACCACCACGATTTGGTCAATATTTGCAGCGATTGGCTTTAAACCATCATAATAATCTGGACGAGTTAATACTGAGTGGCGGTCATGCACAGCTTCAACGATACCATTAACTTTAATGTCACTTTGTGTGTTTAAGGCAGGGCGCCATACCACTTTATCCCCAGTCACCAGAGATGAAATGGTCCTACGCAAGTTGCAGCGTTGTATTGTGCCGTCGAGAGCCTCAATATCTGCATGTTGCCCAAACCGGCTGATGACTAGGCCTTCTTGCGCTTCGCCTAATTGGCTATCATCAATCTCAACTGTTTTTTGCTTTTTAAGCCTTTTTTGATGATTTTCCTGAACGCGGCGCTGTTGGCCTTTGGAAAGTTTCTGTTTAGCCACCTGTCCTCTCTTCGCTATTGGTAGTCGTTTAGAATATCAATTATACAGTAAGTTGTTAGTAGAGCTTGCTAAGGCAATACCTGTCACTTAAGGCATGAACAGTGCTATCATACCTTAACTTCATAGAATGCAGTTAGGGTATATCATGCAAAAGAATGAGAATAATTTAATTTGGATCGATTTAGAAATGACTGGTCTCGACCCCGTTCGTGATCGCATTATTGAAATTGCCACTATTGTAACAGATAGTCATCTTAATATTTTAGCAGAAGGCCCCGTAATTGCAGTACATCAGACTGATGAGCAACTTGCGTTAATGGATGAATGGAACGTGAATACTCACACCAACAGTGGGTTAGTTGAGCGCGTACGTAAAAGTACAGTGAGTGAGCGTGAAGCGGAGTTAGCCACTATTGAGTTTTTAGAAAAATGGGTTCCTCAGGGGGCATCCCCAATTTGTGGCAATAGTGTTGGGCAAGATAGGCGTTTTCTGTTCAACTATATGCCTGAATTAGAACGCTATTTTCACTATCGTTACCTTGACGTTAGTACGCTAAAAGAGCTTGCTCGCCGTTGGAAGCCTGAGATTTTAGCGGGTTTCACTAAGAAAAATACTCACCAAGCCCTTGATGATATTCGTGAATCAGTCGCTGAGCTAGCTTATTATCGAGAGACATTTATTAAAGGATGAAAAGGTTTATAAATCTGCGGTCAATAGGCTGGTATAAGTATTATTGTTGAGTAAGTTACCAATGTTAATGTATTGAAATCAGATTTTTACAACGTTTGTTGATAAAATCACCATTGTGACTATTTTGTCGGCAAACGAATAAAAAAATTAAAAATTTGGGTCTAGGGGCTTGCTAGAATCTGAATTTTTCGTATAATGCGCTCCCCGTACCGATGAAGTTTTTGTAGTTAAGTCGGCACGTGGAATACCTAGAAATGGTGATGCGGGAATAGCTCAGTTGGTAGAGCACGACCTTGCCAAGGTCGGGGTCGCGAGTTCGAGTCTCGTTTCCCGCTCCAAATTTTCTTGGTGTTTTAGCTAAAGCACTATTTTCGTGATGCGGGAATAGCTCAGTTGGTAGAGCACGACCTTGCCAAGGTCGGGGTCGCGAGTTCGAGTCTCGTTTCCCGCTCCAAACTTTCTTAGTGTTTTAGTGATAGCAATACCCACCAAATGCGGGAATAGCTCAGTTGGTAGAGCACGACCTTGCCAAGGTCGGGGTCGCGAGTTCGAGTCTCGTTTCCCGCTCCAATATTTTCTTATCGTATTATTTTCTCTTATTACTCTTTCGTATTATTTACTCACACTTAAATCTAAGTGAAATCACGTATCGTTATAAATTCTGACGATCGGCTGCTTTTTGGTACATATAATTTCTACAAGCTAGGATCGACACGGCTTAAACGATCTTTTCCAGATCTTATTCCGATTTTTACTTGCATTCATCATCCGGTCGCCATAGAATAGCCACCCCTTGCTAATAGGGTGTTCTATTTGGTGTTTTATTTAAAAGTGGTTAGGTTAGCTTATTAGACAAAAAATTATTTTTTACCGGGTTTTACTCTTTTTTCATGGTAACTTGGTCTTTTAGTCACTTTATATCGATTAATCAACGTAAAATCAGTTTTTTTCTCTTATTACCTCATTGAAAAGTTATCCACAGCCTCGCCAATCTTAATGGACGATTATTGTCGTTTGAAATAACTTATTGCACAGAGTTATCCACAGAATGATAGGTTGTTTTTGTTTACATTATCAAGATATGACTTGTTAATTACTCTTTTGTAACCCATTGATTTTTAGTGGTGGGATATATTTTTCTAAAATGTGTTGAGCACGACTTGCAAATTCTTTACCTATTGGTAGCTAAGCCTTTTTTTATTTTATTCACATCTGTTTGACAATTCTTTTTTTTGAATATATAGCCGCGCTTTTTTTAGGCGTCTCTAGGCAAACCTTTAGTAATGGCGCGTACAAGACGCTTTTGTTGTGAAGTTTGAATTGTTACTTGATTTTCGTTGCGTCGATTGAGCTGCTGTTGGATTGCCCAGTGGAAGTGTTCATCCAGCATCCCGTTGATCCCTAAACGGTTTTGTAAGGCAAGTACAATGTTATCTTGGTAGGGGGCATTACCTAATGCTACGCTAATATTGCGTAACCATTTGATATAACCAATTCTGCGGATCGCCGATCCTTCTGTCAACGTTAAAAATTTATCTTCTGTCCATGAAAAAAGCTCAAGAAGTTCAGGGGTGTGCAACGCTCGTCTCGGGCTGAAATCTTCTTCATCGGTAAGCTGTGAAAAACGGTTCCATGGGCAAATCAATTGGCAGTCATCACAACCATAGATGCGATTTCCCATTAATGGCCTAAATTCTTCAGGAATAGCGCTATCTAACTCGATAGTAAGGTAAGAAATGCAACGCCTTGCATCTACGGTATAAGGTTCGACAATCGCGCCAGTGGGGCAGGTCGTCATACAAGCCACACAGCGCCCGCAACCCTCTTCGATAGGTTGATCAATAGGCACTGGTAAGTTAATCAATAACTCGCCTAGAAAAAACCAAGACCCTGCCTCACGATTTAATACGAGAGAATGTTTCCCTGTCCAGCCTAAGCCTGCTTTAACGGCAAGGGGACGCTCTAAGATAGGTGCTGAATCGACAAAAGGCCTAAAGTTAAGGTCGTCAACATGGATACCATTTGCTAGCATCATCCCATCAAATTCGCGACAATAGGCTAAAATACGGTCAGAAAGTACTTTTAAACGTTTTTTCAATAGCTTATGATAGTCACGGGCAAGAGCATAACGGCTAATATAGCCTAGCTCTGGGTTATTCAGTGTACTGGCAAATGCGGCTTTGGCTGGAAGGTAGTTCATGCGTACACTGATGACGCGTAATGTGCCGGGGTGTAATTCATGAGGTCTAGCACGCATCATACCGTGGCGGTTCATCCATTCCATTTCTCCATGGTATTGTTTGTCTAACCATGCTTGCAGCTTGGGTTCTTCTTCAGATAGATCTGTATCGCAGATCCCCACCTGTTGGAAGCCCGCTTCAATGCCCCATTGTTTGATATTCTGGGCCAGAAGATTGAGATCGAGGTATGTCGCCATAGATCCTATTATGGTAAAGGTTAAAACGGCAGGCACTCTATCATGTCCTGTGTTTTTCATCAAAATACAGGAAAAAAATGCCTCAATAATTTAGAACTATTATAGGATATTTCTGATCTCATCATTCAAGTCATGTTAATTAAGAAAAATGGCCCGGCTTGGGTTAAGATAAGCAGTAATAATGATATTAATTGTTATATCTGTTATCCATTATTGCGCTATGAACAATAATGCAAAAGATCTTAGGCCTAAACAGGCTAGATAGTTCACTAATGACGTAATCAAAGAACAATATGAAAGAACGTACAATACAACTTGCCAACGAAGAGCAAACTGTTGCGCTAGGTTGCACTATCGCTAAAGCTTGCCAGCAAAATACCGTGATCCACTTGTTTGGAGATCTTGGGGCAGGGAAAACAACCTTCAGCCGTGGTTTCTTGCAGGCTCTTGGTCATCAAGGTCATGTAAAAAGCCCAACTTATACATTGGTTGAGCCATATGAATTAGCGGGTCGTCAGGTTTTTCACTTTGACCTTTATCGCTTAGCCGATCCCGAAGAACTTGAATTCATGGGGATCCGTGATTATTTTTCTGAAAATTCGATCTGTTTGGTTGAATGGCCGCAGCAAGGTAAAGGTTTTTTGCCTGAAGCGGATCTTGAGCTCCATCTAACCTATCAAGGTGAAGGGCGTCAGGCTCACTTTATTGCTTTGTCTGCAAATGGGGAGTCGTTGTTAGAAGCATTATCCCTACTTTAAGGAAGCTATTGCTCATGTTGAATGCATCAATACATAAAATAACAAAAAAGGGTTTTTTTACTGTTTTCTTCCTGTTTATGTTATCGATAGTGTGGTTGTTTGTTGCGAAAGCACAGGCAGCGACGTTGTCTAATATTCAAGTCAGTAATAGCCCATCACAGGCAGAAGTGACCCTAAGCTTTACCGATGGTAAGCCTGATTACTCGTATTTTCCATTGCATTCACCTGAGCGCCTTGTTATTGATCTAAAACAACGGGGCGAGATCATTGGGCTCCCCCTTAAAGTCCCCGCGGGTGATTTAGTTAAATTGGTGCGCTCGAGCCAACCGTCAGATAATCAACATAAAAGAGTCGTCTTGGAGTTGTCTCGGGCTGCAAAAACTAAAGTGCAACTTAAGCAAGTTTCTGGCCAATACCAATTAATATTTACCATTTATACCGGTAATTCAGCAAATTCAGCATCACTAAATCGGACGAGTAGTGCAGCGGCTCCAGTGGCAAATAGTGCGTCGGATAAACCATTAAAAATGAATAAGCCAGCCCCTGTTGCAACACCTGTTCCCGTAAATAATAAGCAACTGCCAAAAGGCTCTAAACAAGTTGTAATTGCGATTGATGCAGGGCACGGAGGAAAGGACCCCGGGGCAATTGGTAAAAATGGTTACAGAGAGAAAGATGTTACGCTCAGTGTTGCACGCAAGTTATATCAGCGCCTTGAGGCGGACCCAATGTTCAAGCCCGCAATGACGCGTGATGGCGACTACTTTATTTCAGTCAGCGGTCGCTCTGAGGTTGCACGTAAAAAAAGCGCTAACATGTTAGTGTCTATACATGCGGATTCTGCGCCGAATAGCCGTGCTCGTGGGGCTTCTGTATGGGTATTATCTAACCGGCGTGCAAACAGTGAATTAGGTAGCTGGTTAGAGCAACGTGAGAAACAATCGGAACTATTAGGTGGGGCAGGTGATGCGCTTAGTGGTGCTGATCCTTACTTAAGCCAAGCGGTTTTAGACCTGCAATTTGGTCATTCCCAACGAGTTGGTTATGATGTTGCGGTTAAAGTTATCGAACAACTACGGAAAGTTGGCAATATTCATAAAAAAACACCAGAACATGCAAGCCTTGGTGTACTTCGCTCTCCTGACATTCCATCAATTTTAGTTGAGACAGGGTTTATCAGTAATACAGCTGAAGAGCAATTGTTGAAATCCAATGAATATCAAGACAAAGTTGCTGAAGCTATTCATTTAGGGTTACGCCAATATTTCCTTGCGAATCCAATACAAGCGGCACCACGCTAAGGGGTTTTGGGTCATGGCAATACACATTCTCTCTCCTCAACTCGCAAACCAAATTGCCGCAGGTGAAGTGGTTGAAAGGCCTGCCTCAGTAGTGAAAGAGCTTGTTGAGAATAGCCTTGATGCTGGGGCTACACGGGTTGATATCGATATTGAACGTGGGGGAGAGAAACTGATCCGCATCCGTGATAATGGCTGTGGGATTAGCAAAGATGAGCTGATCCTCGCTTTAGCACGTCATGCAACCAGTAAAATCGCAACGTTAGATGACCTTGAAGCGATTATGAGTATGGGGTTCAGAGGGGAGGCTCTTGCCAGTATTAGCTCGGTTTCACGTTTGACCTTAACATCAAAACCAGCAGATCAAACAGAAGCATGGCAGTCTTACGCTGAAGGTCGGGATATGGAAGTGTTAGTTAAGCCCGCGGCCCACCCAAATGGCACAACCGTTGAGGTGTTAGATTTATTCTATAACACGCCAGCACGGCGCAAATTTATGCGTACAGAAAAAACGGAATTTGGCCATATCGATGAAGTTGTTCGTCGTATTGCGTTATCTCGCCCTGATGTTGCTATTAACCTGACGCACAATGGCAAATTGGTGAAGCAATATCGTGCTGCCCATGATGAAACTCAACAAGAAAGGCGGCTTGGTACCATCTGTGGTACCGCTTTTATGCAAGGCGCATTGAGCTTATCTTGGGAACATAGTGACCTTGCTATTAAAGGCTGGGTGGTTTCACCATCGAATATGCCAGTTAGTGAAGCACAATATTGTTATGTGAACGGTAGAATGATGCGTGACCGGCTGATTAATCATGCAATACGTCAAGCTTATGAAGGGCATTTAGAAGAAAACCAGCAGCCTGCCTATGTCCTTTATTTGACCATTGACCCGAAACAGGTTGATGTTAATGTGCATCCGGCAAAACATGAAGTGCGTTTCCATCAGGCTCGCTTAGTCCATGATTTTATTTATCAGGCTGTTCGTACTGTACTACTAGAAGCAGCATCAATTGGTGAATTGCCTGGTATTGAACCTGCAAATGCAGAATTTGAAAACCGTACCTCAGCAGGGGATAATTATTTTTCTTCTGTATCTTCTTCAACGAAGCCTGCTGAAACTGAACATGACGCTCGGGAGCCACTGAAACCGTCGTACGAGTCGTACGGAAAGGAGAGCAGGGAAAAGCAAGTTGCAGAGCCTTTGCTATCACAGCCAAAAGCGACATATTCAGGGGCCATAAAGACAGAATCAAAAAACCTCGCACCGGCCTACGACAAAAAAGCAGGTAGCCTTTACCAAAGCTTAATGTCGATCCCTGTTGCCCCTGAAGATAAAAAAACGCTATTTCCAGAACGGCAAACTATAGATAACCCGCAAGTTACGTCACAATCTGTAGCAAAAAATGCGGATGACTACCTTTTTGGCAAAGTATTGACAATTTACGCAAAAAACTTTGCATTAATTGAGTCTTCATTAGGGTTAATCCTGCTATCCTTAACGGAAGCTAATTATTTATTGAAACTTGCGCAATTGTCACCTGCGGAAGGTGGTTTAAAGCCTCAACCATTGTTAATCCCTCTAAAATTGTCACTTAAAAGTGATGAAATAGAGGTTTTACAGCGGTACAAGGAACAATTGACAATATTTGGTATCGAAGCCACGATATTTCATGGAAAAGTAACAATTCATACGGTATCGTTACCATTAAGAACACAAAATTTATCACAGCTTTTTTCTGACTTGCTCGGTTTTTTATCGACAAAAGAAAGCGTAACCGATGAAGATATCGCACAATGGCTCGCTAAAGCGATTTCACAGGTGAAACCAGATGAAAGCTGGAGTTTAGCTCAGGCTGTCCAGTTGCTGGCTGATGTTGAGCGGGTTTGTCCGCAGTGGGTGAGAAATCCTCCATCAACATTATTACAATTAATTAATTTACAATCCGTGGTAGCTACACTAACAAATGAGTGATTTAGTAACTCAGAAAAAACCTGATGCAATATTCTTAATGGGTCCAACGGCCTCAGGTAAAACCGCTTTAGCGATAGAACTTCGCAAGCATCTGCCTGTGGAAATAATTAGTGTCGATTCGGCATTAATTTACCGTGGAATGGATATTGGTACAGCAAAACCAACGGCAGAAGAACTCAGCCAAGCTCCCCACCGTTTGATTGATATTCTCGATCCAGCTCTCCCGTATAGTGCTGCCGACTTTCGCCGTGACGCATTAAATGTAATGGGGGAAATTACAGCACAAGGTAAAATCCCATTATTAGTAGGCGGTACGATGCTGTATTTCAAAGCATTGTTGGAAGGGCTTTCACCATTACCTTCTGCAGATCCTGCTATCCGCTCAGAAATCGAACAAATTGCACAAAAACAAGGGTGGGATGAAATTCACCGTCGTTTGGCTGAGGTGGACCCGGTTGCGGCAGCAAGGATCCACCCTAATGATCCACAAAGATTATCCCGTGCTTTAGAGGTATATCTCATTTCGGGGCAAACTTTGACTGAAATGACACAAACAGCCGGTGAAGAATTGCCTTATAATGTGTTTCAGTTTGCTATTGCGCCACAAGATCGTAAAATTTTACATGAGCGTATAGAACAACGTTTTCATCAGATGATAAACGCGGGCTTTGAAGATGAAGTGCGAGCGCTTTATCAACGAGGTGACTTACATGTCGATCTCCCTTCAATTCGTTGTGTGGGGTACCGGCAAATGTGGTCATACTTAGATGGCGAAATTAGCCATGATGAAATGATTTATCGGGGGGTCTGTGCAACTCGCCAATTGGCAAAACGCCAGATTACCTGGTTAAGAGGCTGGGAAAATATTCACTGGTTAGATAGTGAACAACCTCAGCAAGCGCTTGACACAGTTATGCAGGTTGTATGTGCATAGGACTGATGTTTGTGTACAATTAGAACGTTAAGCGCAATTTTTGAGTAGTTAATTTTGGAATCTTAAAGATTCTCTTTTAAAAACAACAAAATAAGGAAAACATAGAATGGCTAAGGGGCAATCTTTGCAAGATCCGTTCCTGAACGCATTACGTCGTGAAAGGGTTCCGGTCTCTATTTATCTCGTTAATGGCATCAAATTGCAGGGGCAAATTGAATCTTTTGACCAATTTGTCATTTTATTAAAAAACACAGTTAGTCAGATGGTTTATAAACACGCTATCTCTACTGTTGTCCCTGCTCGCCCTGTCTCCCACCATAGCGGTACTGGTGGCAGCACTGGTACTGGTAATGGTAATTACCATTCAGGTGCTCCGGCAGCGCAAGATGGCGAAGTAACTGAGTAAGTTTGTACGCTAAAAGACAAGGAAAGCATGGGTAGGGAGACTATACCTATGTTTTTCCTTTGCAATTATTGTTTAGCCTAAGAGGTTACACCTTGTTTGATAGGTATGAAGGCGGTGAACTAGCGGTATTAGTCCATGTCTTTTTTTCTCAAGAAAAAGACGTTGATAATCTGGCAGAATTCGAGTCACTTGTGACATCTGCTGGGGTAAAGCCAGTACAAATAGTTACGGGCAGTCGTAAAGCTCCTCATCCAAAGTTTTTTGTTGGTGAAGGAAAAGCAGAAGAAATAGCCCAAGCCGTTGAGGAAAGTGGTGCAGATGTGGTGTTGTTTAATCATACTCTAAGCCCTGCTCAAGAACGTAATCTCGAAAGGATTTGCCAATGTAAGGTGGTTGACCGTACAGGGGTAATTTTAGATATTTTTGCTCAACGCGCACGCACGCACGAAGGTAAACTTCAAGTTGAATTGGCTCAATTACGGCATTTATCGACTCGTTTAGTGAGAGGATGGACGCATCTTGAGCGACAAAAAGGCGGGATTGGCTTACGTGGTCCCGGTGAAACTCAACTTGAGACAGACCGGCGGTTATTACGGGACAAAATCAAACAAATTTTATCTCGTCTTAGCCGGGTGGAAAAACAGCGTGAACAAGGGCGTCCAAGCGAGAAGCAAGGCGGATATTCCAACTATATCCCTTGTGGGTTATACCAACGCAGGTAAATCCAGCCTGTTTAACCGTATGACGGCCGCGGATGTTTATGCTGCTGATCAGCTATTTGCAACACTTGACCCAACGCTTCGCCGTATTGATGTAGAAGATGTTGGCGCCGTGGTTCTTGCAGATACTGTGGGTTTTATCCGTCATTTACCACATGATTTGGTTGCGGCATTTAAAGCAACCCTGCAAGAAACACGTGAAGCAACGTTATTGCTGCACGTTATCGATGCAGCAGATAATCGTTTGGATGAAAATATCCATGCAGTTGAAAGCGTGTTGGAAGAAATAGAAGCGGATGAAATACCCGTACTTTTAGTGATGAACAAAGTGGATATGCTGGAAGATTTTATCCCGCGTATCGACAGAGATGAGGATAACAAACCTGTTCGTGTCTGGGTCTCAGCACAAACGGGTGATGGTATCCCGTTGCTGTTACAAGCATTGACGGAACGTCTTTCAGGTGAGATCGCACATGTTGAATTGCGTTTACCACCTAATGAAGGTCGTTTGCGAAGCCGTTTTTATCAACTCCAATCTATCGAACGTGAGTGGTTGGAAGAGGACGGCTCAATCGGCCTTGAGGTGCGTATGCCAATGGTGGATTGGCGACGTCTGTGCAAACAAGAGCAGCAATTACCTGACTACGTTATATAATTGTATAGTTAGGCAATGGAATTGATATTAAGAGCCCTATCGCTCTTAGCCCTGAAAATCAATCATAAAGAATGGAGCTAAAACATGGCGTGGAATCAGCCCGGTAATGACGGACAAGACCGCGATCCGTGGGGAAGCGGCAATAAAGGCGGCAACTCTGGCGGGAACAAAGGTGGTCGGAAACGTGGGGCTTATGATCTCGACGATCTCTTTCGTAAACTAGGCAGTAAGCTTGGTGGAAATAAAGGCAGCGGTGGCGGTGATGGTGATAACAAACAATCATCACCAATTAGTGGCCGTTTAGGTATGTTAGCTCTTGCTGCCATCGTTGTTGTATGGGCCGGCTCAGGTTTCTACACCATTAAAGAAAGTGACCGTGGTGTAGTTTTACGTTTTGGTGAATATAGTGGCATTGTTGGGCCTGGTTTGAACTGGAAACCTACGTTTATTGATAGGGTTATACCTGTTAACGTAGAAACTGTTCGTGAACAAGCTACAAATGGCATGATGTTAACATCAGATGAAAACGTGATCCGCGTTGAAATGAACGTTCAGTATCGTGTTACCGACCCAGCACAATATTTATTTAGTGTAACGAACCCAGACAACAGTTTACGTCAGGCGTTAGATAGCGCAGTGCGTGGTGTTATTGGTCAGTCTGCGATGGAGCAAGTACTGACTACGAATCGTGCTTTTATCCGTGATGTCACACAAAAAGAGCTCGAAGCAACAATCGCACCATACAAAATGGGTATCACATTACTCGATGTCAACTTCCAAGCCGCGCGTCCACCAGAGGATGTTAAAGCAGCCTTTGATGACGTAATTGCAGCAAGGGAAGAAGAACAAAAAACAATTCGTGAAGCTCATGCTTATCGAAATGAAGTTCTTCCATTGGCAAAAGGTAATGCTCAAAAGCTGATTGAAGAAGCAGAAGCTTATAAAGCGAGTGTGGTCTTCAAAGCAGAGGGTGAGGTGGCAAGCTTTGCCAAAATGTTACCTGAATATCGTGCTGCGCCAGAGATAACTCGTGAGCGTCTCTATATTGATACGATGGAACGAGTTCTGAGCAATACACGTAAAATCATCGCGAATGATAAGAGCAACAGCATGCTAGTTCTGCCGCTTGATCAAATTATGCGTAATGGTAATGCAGCACAAGCACCAAAAGTGGCTCCATCAGCAAGAATGACGACACCAAGTAATAATTCGTCATCTTCAGGCGCAACTTCTACGCAGCCAAATAACGCTGTCCGTGGTGATGCAGTTAGAGTAGGGAGACAATAATCATGCGTAAATCGCTAATTGTTATCGTTATTGCCATTTTGGCAGTTGCATACGCATCTATCTTTATTGTGCCTCAAACGGATCGCGGTATTGTTTTGCGTTTTGGTAAGGTTCTGCGTGACTCCGAAAACAAGCCGATCATTTATGAGCCGGGTCTACATTTTAAAGTGCCATTTATTGAAACGGTTAAAATGTTAGACGCACGTATTCAGACGCTGGAAATTCAAGCTGACCGTTATTTGACGAGTGAAAACAAAGATTTAATGGTGGATTCATACCTGAAATGGCGCGTTACTGATTTCAGCCGTTACTATGTAGCGACGGGTGGCGGTAACCCATATCAAGCAGAAACACTATTAAAACGTAAGTTTAGTGACCGTTTACGTTCTGAGTTTGGTCGTTTAAGCGTTAAAGATATCATTACAGACTCTCGTGGTCGTTTAACTATTGATGTCCGTGATGCACTGAATAAAGGTTCTGCTACAGACGAAGCAACGAAAGATGCGGATGCAGCGATTGCTGATGCAGCAAAACGTGTAGAAGAAGAAACTAACCTGAAGCCACTGGTTGTTAATGCAAATAGTATGGCTGCATTAGGTATTGAAGTCGTTGACGTACGTATTAAACGTATTGAACTGCCAAATGAAGTTTCTGAAGCTATCTATGCTCGTATGCGTGCAGAGCGTGAAGCGGTAGCTCGTCAGCATCGTTCACAAGGCCAGGAAGAAGCGACTAAAATTCGTGCAGTTGCAGATAAAACTGTAACTGAAACCCTAGCAGAAGCTGAACGTACTGCTCTGACTTATCGAGGTGAAGGCGATGCAATGGCAACGAAACTGTTTGCTGATGCATTCAACCAAGACCCAGAGTTCTATGCATTTATTCGTAGCTTGCGTGCTTATGAGCAAAGCTTCAAGAGTGGTGAAGACGTGATGGTAATGAGTCCTGATACCGATTTCTTCCGCTTTATGAAAGCACCTACTAAGCTTCGCGCGACAGATTAATAAATAAGCTAAGTTGCGTGCAACCTAGCAAAATAACTGTTAAGCTATTAAAGAAAAGCCCGCTTCGGTGGGCTTTTTTTCGCCTGTCGTTTTAAGTGTAGGATTTTTCAGGGAAAATTTAAGCTGCTCAACTGATGATATTCACTTTGAGTTTACGGCAGAAATAAAAATACCATTTTACTTGCTTTCCAGAAAAAAATTTTTGTAATGCCAAAATATCACTGGAACAGTTCATTTTTGATGGTAGAATTCATTTTTAAGCAACCGAGTGTATTTCAAAATGGGTAAGAACGTTGTCGTACTGGGCACCCAATGGGGTGACGAAGGGAAGGGCAAGATCGTTGACTTGCTGACAGAGCGTGCTAAATATGTAGTTCGCTATCAGGGCGGCCATAATGCTGGCCATACTCTTGTTGTAAACGGTGAAAAAACCGTTCTCCACTTAATTCCATCCGGTATTCTTCGTGAAAATGTCATCAGTATTATTGCTAATGGTGTAGTTCTAGCGCCAGATGCATTAATGAAAGAAATGAAAGAATTGGAAGACCGCGGTGTTCCTGTTCGAGAACGCTTACGTCTTTCTGAAGCCTGCCCACTGATCCTGCCTTATCATATTGCATTAGATAATGCGCGCGAAAAAGCACGCGGTTCTAAAGCGATCGGTACAACGGGTCGTGGTATTGGTCCTGCTTATGAAGATAAAGTTGCACGTCGCGGTTTACGTGTTGGTGATTTGTTTGATAAAGCAACGTTTGCAGAAAAATTAAAAGAAATCGTTGAATATCATAATTTCCAACTGGTTCATTACTATAAAGAACCTGCTGTTGATTACCAGAAAACGTTAGATGATATTATGGCTGTTGCTGACATCTTGACTGGCATGGTAATTGATGTTTCTGATCTGCTCTATAAAGCCAATCAGAAGAATGAATTAGTGATGTTTGAAGGTGCGCAAGGTACATTACTGGATATCGACCACGGTACTTACCCTTATGTGACGTCTTCAAATACAACGGCTGGTGGTGTTGCGACAGGTTCAGGCTTAGGTCCGCGCTATGTTAACTACGTACTGGGTATCATTAAAGCTTACTCTACACGTGTTGGTGCTGGTCCATTCCCAACTGAACTATTTGATGAAGTGGGTGACTTCCTGCGTGAGAAAGGCCAAGAATTTGGTGCGACTACAGGTCGTAAACGTCGTACAGGTTGGTTAGATATCGTTGCTATTAACCGTGCGGTACAGATCAACTCATTGTCAGGCTTCTGTATGACTAAACTGGACGTGTTAGACGGTTTAGAAGAAGTTAAACTTTGTGTCGGTTACCGTCGTCCAGATGGCCAAATACTTGAAACTACGCCTTTGGCGGCAGACGAGTGGGATGGTTTAGAGCCAGTTTATGAATCAATGCCGGGTTGGAAAGAAACAACTTTTGGTGTGAAACAAAGAGAATTACTGCCACAAGCTGCTTTGAATTACATTAAACGTGTTGAAGACTTAACCGGTATTCCAGTTGATATTATTTCAACCGGTCCAGATCGTTCAGAAACAATGATCTTACGTGACCCATTTGACGTTGAGTAATAACACTGACAGCGCCTAATACAGGCGCTGTTTTTTTACTGCCTTATCCACATTTCCTGCCTTGTGATGTATCTTCTTTGATAAAGCATTCCAAATTTCACATAATATCCGCATAATGATTGATAAAATTGAATCTTCTGTATGTATTTTGTGCAATTAAGTGCATATTTGATTTGGGTAATACGCTAAACTGTATTTAAGTCTATATAATTTACTTACGTGCTCTATTTTATGCAGAAAGTAACGTTTCTGGGAGTAAAATAGAAAATATGCATTTTAAGGTAAGTCACATTTTTTAGGCCAAAAGCTTTTTTAGACTAATCGCTTTGTGGCCAAATGCGTTAAAGCCAAAATTTTGAGGTGATTGTGCAACTAACGAGTTTTACAGACTATGGATTACGAGCTCTGATTTATCTGGCTTCTCTCGGTGAGGGGAAGATGACCAGTATTACAGAGGTCACCGAAGTTTATGGTGTATCTCGTAACCATATGGTGAAAATTATTAATCAACTCAGTCACCTAGGTTATATAAAAGCCACCCGAGGTAAAAATGGCGGGATTACACTTGGGCAACCAGCTGAATCTATTCGTATAGGGGATGTGGTTAGGGCATTAGAGCCCCTAACACTTGTTAATTGTAGTGGTGAATTTTGCCACATAACACCTGCGTGTCGTTTGAAAGGTGTATTACACCAAGCAATACAGCAGTTTTTACAAGAACTTGATCAATATACGCTGGCGGACATGGTAAAAGATAACAGCCCGCTCTATCAATTACTGCTTGATTAATATTCGCAGTAGTTATGAATTCTGATGACAACGGAGGTAACGATGTCACAAGATCCTTTTCAGGAAAGAGAAGCAGAAAAATACGAGTCACCAATTCCAAGTCGAGAATATATTCTTGACCTTATCTCTAAACGTACAGCTCCTGCCAAACGCGAAGAAATCGCACAATTATTGAACTTATCAACTGAAGATGAACTAGAAGCTTTACGTCGCCGGTTAAGAGCGATGGAGCGTGATGGTCAACTGGTCTTTACACGCCGCCAGTGCTATGCGTTGCCAGAACGCCTAGATTTATTAAAAGGAAAGGTAATCGGCCACCGTGATGGTTATGGCTTCTTACGCGTTGATGGTAAAAAAGAAGACTATTATTTGTCTCAAGATGAAATGAAACGCGCTTTGCATGGCGATATCATTTTGGCTCAACCTTATGGGCAAGATCGCAAAGGGCGCACGGAAGTCCGTGTTGTCCGCGTGTTAGAACCCCGTAATAACCAAATTGTTGGCCGTTATTTTATTGAGTCAGGCATGGGGTTTGTTGTACCTGATGATAGCCGCCTTAGTTTTGATATTTTGGTCCCTAAAGACAAAATTAATGGCGCTCGTATGGGGAATGTTGTAGTTGTTGAGTTAGTCACTCGTCCACAACGCCGTTCTCAAGCTGTCGGTAATATTATTGAAGTACTGGGTGAAACGATGGGAACCGGAATGGCGGTTGAAATCGCATTACGCACCCATGAAATTCCACATTCTTGGCCACCTCAAGTTGAAAAACAAGTTGCTGACCTCAGTGAACATGTCCCTGAGTCAGCCAAAAAAGGGCGCGTTGATTTACGCGACTTGCCTTTAGTGACAATTGATGGTGAAGATGCCCGCGACTTTGATGATGCCGTTTATTGTGCACCGAAGAAAGGCGGAGGTTGGCGCTTATGGGTCGCAATTGCGGATGTTAGTTACTATGTTCGTCCGCAGACAGCTCTAGACACCGAAGCGCGTAGCCGCGGTAATTCGGTATACTTCCCATCTCAAGTAGTCCCTATGCTGCCTGAGGTGCTATCAAATGGTCTGTGCTCATTAAACCCAGGTGTTGACCGCTTGTGTATGGTGTGCGAAATGACGGTGTCTGCATCAGGAAAACTGTCTTCATACAAATTTTATGAAGCTGTTATGAGCTCTCATGCAAGGTTAACTTATACAAAAGTATGGAAAATCTTAGAAGGTGATGAAGAGCTACGTGAACACTATAAAGCACTTGTGCCACATATTGAGCATTTGCACCAACTATATAAAGCATTAGATTCCGCACGTATTGAGCGTGGTGCGATTTCTTTTGAATCTGAAGAAGCGAAATTTATTTTTAATGCTGAACGCCGCATTGAAAGTATCGAGCCGGTTGAGCGTAATGATGCACACAAATTGATTGAAGAGTGCATGATTTTAGCTAATATTGCGGCAGCTCGGTTTGTTGAGAAAAACGAAGAGCCCGCGTTATATCGCGTGCATGATCGCCCGAAAGAAGAGAGCGTGATGAATTTACGCTCTGTTTTCAGTGAATTAGGTTTAACTTTACCCGGCGGAATGAAACCTGAGCCAAAAGACTATGCTCAGGTCATGAATGAAGTGGCAGAGCGCCCTGATCATGAATTGCTGCAAACTATGATCCTGCGTTCAATGAAACAAGCTATTTATGACCCAGAAAATCGCGGTCACTTTGGTTTAGGTTTAAAATCGTACGCCCACTTTACGTCGCCAATACGCCGATACCCGGATTTAACATTACACCGTGGTATCAAGTATTTGCTGGCTAAAGAGCACGGTCATTCGGATAAACGTTGGACTGAAACGGGTGGCTGGCATTCTGATATGGACAGTATGCTACAATTAGGTGAGCATTGTTCAATGACTGAGCGCCGTGCTGATGAAGCAACTCGTGACGTCGCAGACTGGCTGAAATGTGACTTTATGCAGGATCAAGTTGGTCAAGTTTTCACAGGGTTAATTACCAGCGTGACCGGTTTTGGTTTCTTTGTTCGTCTGAATGATTTATTTATTGATGGCTTAGTGCATATTTCTACCTTGGATAACGATTACTATCGTTACGATGCTATTGGTCAACGTTTAATTGGTGAGTCATCGGGTACGACCTATCGTCTTGGTGATGAAGTGGAAATCCGTGTTGAAGCCGTGCACATGGATGAGCGTACAATTGATTTTGCTTTGATTTCAACAACTCGCAAGGCTAAAAACCCTGGTAAAACGACTCGGGACAGAATGAAGAAAGATGTCAAAAATGCGACGCGTTCAACCCGTAAAAAAGGGGATGCAAGCAAAGAGAAAAACTTCGAGCCTGATTCTGCATTCCGTCGTTCTGAGAAAAAAGCCAAAAAAGGTGATGCTAAGCCAGATGTGAAAGGTAAAGGAAAGAGTAAAAAACCTTCCGATAAAACCAAGAAAATTACGGCTAAATTAAAAGCAAAACGTGTTGCAAAGAAAATACCAAAACAAGATGGATAGGTCTTTCTTAGCTGTAATACTTTGTTAATTAACGAAAGTGGCGTAAACGCGCCACTTTTACATTTTTATCAATACATAAGAAATTTATGAGCGAAATGATTTATGGCATTCACTCTGTGAAAGCCTTACTTGAGCGTTCACCGCAACGCATTAAAGAAGTGTATATTCTGAAAGGCCGCGAAGACCGTCGATTAATGCCACTCGTGCGTGAAATCGAAGCCTTAGGTGTTGTCGTTCAAGTTGCCAATCGTCAGTGGATGGATGGGAAAACTGAAGGGGCGGTTCACCAAGGTATTATTGCGAAAGTGTTGCCGGGTAAGCAGTATCAAGAAGGTGACTTGCCCGACTTACTCGACAATACTGAGTCGCCATTCTTATTGGTACTCGATGGCGTGACAGACCCTCATAACTTAGGGGCTTGTTTACGTAGTGCGGATGCGGCTGGTGTTCATGCAGTTATTGTTCCGAAAGATAAGTCTGCTCAATTGAATGCAATAGCCAAAAAAGTTGCTTGTGGAGCGGCTGAAAATGTACCGCTTATCCGAGTTACAAATTTGGCAAGAACCTTGCGCTTGTTACAAGAGTACAATGTTTGGATTGTGGGGACAGCGGGAGAAACTGACCATAACTTGTATCAAAGCAAGCTAACGGGGGCTATTGCTCTAGTGATGGGAGCCGAGGGCGAAGGTATGCGCCGTTTAACTCGGGAACATTGTGATGAGCTAATCAGTATCCCGATGGCAGGTTCAGTTTCGTCACTGAATGTCTCCGTTGCAACAGGGGTTTGCTTGTTTGAAGCCGTTCGCCAACGTCTGGCGGGTGTTAGCAAATAAATATTATGGTAATAACTGCATCCATCACTTGAGTTTTATCTCAGGGATGGGTATAGTTACGCGTCAATTTTTTAGCCGCACTCAATAAGTTCCTTGCCTCCGCGGGCCGCGGTTAACCCAGACAGGAGGCTAATAATCCGTAAGGAGCAACTACTAATGCGTCATTACGAAATCGTTTTTATGGTCCATCCTGACCAAAGCGAACAGGTTCCGGGCATGATCGAGCGTTACAGTGCTGTTATCACTAACGCACAAGGTCAGATCCACCGTCTGGAAGACTGGGGCCGTCGTCAACTGGCTTACCCAATCAACAAACTGCACAAAGCTCACTATGTTCTTCTGAACGTAGAAGCTCCACAGGAAGCGATTGATGAGCTGGAAACTAACTTCCGCTTCAACGATGCCGTTATCCGCAGCATGGTTATGCGCTTAAAACACGCAGTAACAGAAGCTTCTCCAATGGTTAAAGCTAAAGACGAACGTCGTGGCCGTGACCTATCTGATGAATATCAGGAAGAAGAAGCTGAAGAAGCTGGGGATTCTGAAGAGTAATTGCGCAGGTGACCACCAATCGTTTAGTGCTCACAGGCATAGTCTGTAAAGCATTGATTCGAAAAGTGAGTCCGTCAGGCATTCCTCACTGCCAGTTTGTTTTAGAACATCGTTCGAAGCAACAGGAAGCGGGGTTGTCAAGGCAAGCATGGTGCAGAATGCCCATTATCGCCAGCGGACAAACCTTACAAGCCCATACTCACAGTATAACGGTCGGCAGTTGGATTACAGTAAGCGGTTTCATTAGCACTCATCAAGGGCGCAATGGAATTAGCAAGATAGTCCTCCATGCCGAGCAGATTGATTTGATAGATTCTGGAGACTAGCCATATGGCACGTTATTTCCGTCGTCGCAAGTTCTGCCGTTTCACAGCGGAAGGCGTTCAAGAGATCGACTATAAAGATATCGCAACGCTGAAAAACTACATCACTGAAAGTGGTAAAATTGTACCAAGCCGTATTACCGGTACTCGTGCAAAATATCAGCGTCAGCTCGCTCGTGCTATCAAGCGCGCTCGCTACCTGTCTCTGTTACCATATACTGATCGTCATCAGTAATTGGTACAGTCCATTAACGACTTAAGAGGATAAGGTAATGCAAGTTATTCTGCTTGATAAAGTAGCTAACCTAGGTAGCCTAGGTGATCAGGTTAACGTTAAATCGGGCTATGCTCGTAACTTCTTAGTTCCACAGGGCAAAGCTGTTCCTGCAACTAAGAAAAACATCGAATTCTTCGAAGCTCGCCGCGCTGAACTGGAAGCTAAATTAGCTGACGTTCTAGCAGCAGCACAGGCTCGTGCAGCAGCAGTTACTGCGCTGGGTTCTGTAACTTTAGCTTCTAAAGCTGGTGACGAAGGTAAACTGTTCGGTTCAATCGGTACTCGTGATATCGCTGATGCAGTTACTGCAGCTGGCGTTGCAATCGCGAAAAGCGAAGTTCGCCTACCAAACGGCGTTCTGCGTACTACTGGTGACCACGAAGTTCACTTCCAGTTACACAGCGATGTTTTCGCAGAGCTGAACGTTATCATCGTTGCTGAGTAATCAAAAATGATGGTATGCACTGTTGATTTATCAGTGGTGCAATAAAAAACACCGGCATAGCCCGGTGTTTTTTGCTTTCTAGGGGATCTATTTCCCTATAACCTATATTCTAAGTAATTCATTGGAATTAGCTTTAATGTATTTAAACGCTAAACTTTATTGATTTGCTAAACATTGGTAGTCGAGTATTTCCCCCGCTGAACCTAAATTCAACTCCGTGATATCCAACCGATTTGCTAGCAACACCTTTGAGCCATCTTTCAGCTGTACCATTGCTAAACCATAATTTCCCATCTCGTCGTGATGTTTCACAACATAATCATACAGTTGATTGAATGGATTTTTTGCATCGTTAAATTCAGATTGAAGTTTTTTTGCTAAGTAATGATGGCCAACGAGCTCAGTTGGTAGAAAAGCCCAGTCTGTTGTTATCGTTGACGAAAATTGGTTTAGTTTCTGGTGGACTTCTTGTTTTAAACAGGCAAGGTGAATATGTAATTGGTCTTGTGAACGCCCATATTGCGAATTAACGGCAATAGCTAATAAATCATCAGGGATCTCTTTTTTTGATTGTTGCAATAAACTGGCTCGTTCTTGCCAAGCTAAAGCGAAATAGTTAGGCACATTTACCGTTATTAATTGTTTTGCTTCAATCCCTTTAACCTTACTGGTAGGGATAACTAAGTTATGTAATGGCCCTTTTTTGTCTTTAAATAACACATACTGATTTTCCGTATCGACTTTTAGGCAAGGGGGAGTGATTGAGTGAGTTTGTTGTTGGGGAATGCATTGGCTATTAATGATATTCCAGAGTGCATTAGCATTGAGTTTAATCCAAGAAATATAACCAATAATGATGGCTAACAATAGGAAAAAAAGCCCCAAAAAAAGTTTAACCCATTTATTTTTTAGCATAATAATTTGTTAATGTGTATATTTTAGGTTGAAAGAACTTTAATTATACAGCAAAAGCAGGTAGGTTAGAGGGAAATAGTGGTTGGATGTCGCTTATCGGGCAGCTTAATGACAGTGAATTAAGCTGCCCATCGTTATTTACTATGGCGTACGGTAATAGCCACCGTCACTTAACCTAGCAAAGCTATAAGTTTTCCCATCAGATGCGGTAATTTCCAATAGTTGGACTTCGCCTTTTGCATTTGCTTTCAAACGAATTTTTTGCCCTTGGCGCAAATTACTTAATGGCTTTTCTGCGCCTTCAACGCGAGCCATGGTAAAGGCATCATTGGCTTGCAGGTTATTATCACGAAATAGTTGGGCGAGTGTTTTGCCTTTTTGTACGCGATAATTCTGCCATTTATTGGCTGATGGGCTCACCGTATTAGGTTCTTCACTTGGCGGTTGCGTGGTTGCCGTTGGTGGATCAACCGGTGCAGGGTCAATGGGTTCAGGCACTATTTCGGGCTCTGAGGGTAACGATTGTGGTGCGCTTTCTCCTTGGGTTTCAGGTTCTTGGGTTGGAGAGGGGATGACTGGGTCAGGTGTAATATCAGGTGTGGTTGGCGGTGGGACCACAATAGGTTGATTCTGTGCAGTTGTGTTTAACGGTTTATCTTCCGCGGGCCAAAGTAGGGCTACCACGACAATGAGAACTAAAGTAGCAATACCATAGCGGTGAAATTTTGAAAGTTTAAACATCACTCCTCCTTGATGAGGCAATGAGTAAATTTGTTCATATTTCCACGATATTAACACCATTTTATTGTATTTTAAGGGCCTGACTCGATTTTTCAGAGAACACTGAGTTAATTTATCGCTAATCAGCTGCTTTTATTATTTAGATCGATTGTTTGGGTTTACCCATAAGTGTCAGGCTGCTATCCTTGCTTTTTTCTCAAAACCATATGGGTGTTTTCATGGCAAACCAAAATTTCGATTCAGTAGAAGCACAAGCGAGTTATGGCATTGGTCTACAAGTTGGGCAGCAATTATTAGAGTCAGGCTTAGAAGGTTTAGTGCCAAATGCGATTTTGGCAGGGCTTGTTGATGCTTTAGAAGGCAATATGCCATCAGTGCCTGTTGAAACACTACATAAAGCACTGCGTGAAGTTCATGAACGCGCCGATGCTGTTCGTGTTGCACGTCAGGCTGCATTAGCAGAAGAAGGCCAACAGTTCCTTGATGAGAACCAAAAACGTGAGGGTGTTTCAACCACTGAATCTGGTTTGCAATTCTCAGTAATTAACCAAGGTGATGGTGCTATTCCTTCACGCACAGACCGTGTTCGTGTTCACTATACGGGTCGTTTAATTGATGGCTCAGTATTTGATAGTTCAGTTCAACGTGGTCAGCCAGCAGAATTCCCAGTGAGTGGCGTGATCCCTGGGTGGATTGAGGCATTAACACTGATGCCTGTAGGGTCTAAATGGGAGTTGTATATCCCTCATCAATTAGCATATGGTGAGCGCGGTGCGGGTGCTTCTATCCCTCCATTTAGCACATTAGTGTTTGAAGTAGAATTATTGGAAATCTTATAATTTAAGTAAATTTGCTTAATTTTTAGATAAATGCCTCATTGTTGGTTCAACGGTGAGGCTTTTTTTATAGCGTAAACTTTTCACGCTTGCTAATCTTGCTGTAAAGGGTGATTGAGAGGTGATTAAAATGCTACAACAAATTTGTGAACTAGCTCAAGAAGCAGGCTATGCCATTATGGAAACCTACAATGCACAAGAGCCTTTGCAGGTTGAACATAAAAGTGATAATTCCCCTGTAACAGAAGCGGATATTGCAGCTCATAAAGTCATTGCAGCAGGGCTCACTCGTATTGCTCCAGATATTCCACAACTTTCGGAAGAAGACCTTGTTGACTGGTCAGTTCGTCAACATTGGCAACGCTATTGGCTAATAGACCCACTTGATGGCACAAAAGAATTTATCAATCGCAATGGGGACTTTACCGTTAATATTGCATTGATTGAAAATGGAGTGCCTGTGATGGGGGTTGTGTATGCCCCCGCGAAAGGGCTGTTATATTACGCAGAGGGGAGCCAAGCATGGAAAGAAGAAGGTGGTCATAAACAGCGTATTCATGTTCAGGATATGAAACCCCCTGTCATTGTGATCAGCCGTTCCCATCAAGATAGCGAACTGATGGATTATTTAACCCAAATGGGCGAACACACTACGGTGGAAATTGGTTCCTCATTAAAGTTTTGTTTAGTTGCAGAAGGCAAGGCGCAGCTTTATCCACGCTTTGGGCCAACCAATATTTGGGATACTGCGGCAGGTCATGCTGTGGCTATTGGTGCGGGTGCGAAAGTGGTTGATTGGCATGGGAAAGTATTGGATTACACGCCAAGGGAATCATTTTTAAACCCAGGTTTTCGTGTTATTTTATTCTAGATAATTAAAACCAATAGTTGGCGCTTAAACATTCAAGTGCCAACTATTCGGAGTGCTAGTTGTCTAATTGCAGTACTTTAGCCGTTGCTGCCCGGATATCTAAACAGGCTTTTGCATCTTGTTTTAAATCAACCCCATAAGTTGGAATAATTTGTTTTAAGCGTGTTTCCCATCCCTCTGCTTTAAGTTGCTCATCGAAACAGGTTTTTAGTACGTTTATCGCAATAAAAGCAGCCGTTGACGCCCCCGGAGAAGCCCCCATTAATACAGAGAAGGATTTATCTGCACTGGTAATTAGTTCAGTACCGAATTCTAAAACCCCTTTCTTATCGTGATCTGGTTTTATAATTTGCACTCGTTGCCCTGCAACGACTTCTTTCCAATCTTCATGTTGAGCATCAGGGTAGAATTTTTGCAACATGGCAAACTGGTGAGCAGAAGTTTGTAGCACTTGCCCCACCAAATATTCAGCAAGTGACCAGTTATCTTTGGCGACCGCTAACATGGGTTCGATATTATTGAGATGAACCGATTCAAATAAATCGAGATAAGAACCATGTTTTAAAAACTTACTAGAAAAGCCTGCATAGGGCCCGAATAATAATGAACGTTTACCCCCAATTATACGGGTATCCAAATGAGGTACTGACATTGGTGGCGAGCCTTTATCCGCTTTCCCATAAACTTTAGCATGATGGCGCCCTGCAATTTGTTCGTTATCACAACGTAGCCAGATACCACTGACAGGGAAACCACCAAACCCTTTACCTTCGGGGATGCCTGATTTCTGTAATAATTCAATAGCACGCCCACCGGCTCCTACAAAAACAAATTTTGCCGAAGTAACTTGTTTTTCATGAGTAATTAAATTTTTTACTTCTACATTCCAGCGGCCATCTTTTGTTTGTTTAACATCAATGACTTCATGCTTATAGTGAAGAGAAAAACCGGTTTGTTCGCTAAGTTGTGCAATTAATAGGTGGGTGAGAGCGCCGTAATCGACATCGGCTCCTGTCGCGACACGAGTGACCGCAATTTTTTCATCGCCTTCACGCCCTTCCATTAATAATGGAGCCCAGTCATCGATCTGCTTGGGGTCATCACTGTACTCCATATTATGGTAGCAATGGTGAGCGGACATCTGGCGAAAGCGTTGCTGTAAAAATTTCACATTGTCTTCACCCCAAACGAAACTCATATGTGGGCAAGGGTGAATAAAATCGCGAGGGTTTTTTATTTTGCCTTTTGTGACAAGGTATGACCATAGTTGGCGCGATAAATCGAATTCGGTGTTAACCTCAAGTGCTTTACTTATATCTACAGTGCCATCAGGATTAGGTGGCGTATAGTTCATTTCGCAGTTTGCCGCATGGCCGGTTCCTGCGTTATTCCAAGGATGAGAGCTTTCCTGAGCACAATCGTTTAATCTTTCAAAAATAGAAATTGTTAACGAAGGCTCTAACTCTTTGAGAAATGTAGCGAGGGTTGCGCTCATAATACCAGCGCCGATGAGGGCTATATCGACATTCTCTACAATAGGTTTATCCATTATGACCTCTAATTTTTAGTCGGGGTGAAGCAAAGCTGAGTATCTTCTTGATAGACAACATAAGCACGACGCCATGGTTCATCACCAATAAGCCGCCACTTATGACCCGTCCCAGTATTATCTTGCGCTAACAGAATATCACCTGGGTTAATGACAAACTTAGAGCCATCTTTAGTTTCAAACTCTAAAGTACCGGTAAGAGTGATGACATAACGAGGAACGGGGTCCTTATGCCAATCGAAAGATCCGCCTGAAACGGTTTCACGAAAAGAAAGTTCACTAACAGCTATAGGAAGAGTTTGGTTATCACCATCTGCATTAGGAACACGACCAAGCTCTAGAGTTCCTTCTTCAAATAGAGAATTTCCATCTTCTCCCGTCCACATACGAACACAGCGTATCATTTTGTTTAGCTCCTTAATGACGTACAGAAATGTATCACAACTATTCGATATTCATTAGATATAACAAGCAAAGCTCTTAAAAAGATAATATTTAATTTTGATATAGTTTTAAATTTAAAGTGTTTTAGGCTTCAGGTCAAAAATATTATCTGATTATCTAAATATAGCTTAATAACAACAGTGAAACTTAGTTTTTTACCATTAATATTAAATAAATTTAATTTTTAAATCTTAATTTGATTGTCTTTTTAGGATTGTGTTAAATATATCTTGGATAGATTTTCTATGCTTAGAAAATATTTTTAAGTATATTTACTTTAGGTTTTTCTATGGTTGGGTTGTAGTTTGATTATACAAAATATAATATTTTTGATGTTTTATATAAGAATTTTTATATCCATAATGTATTGTAAAAACCAAATGTTAACTGATTTTTAAAAGTTAGATAATGGATAAAATATCATATAAACCCTCATTGCGAAGTAATGAAACTAGTATTTTTGATAAGATAACTAATGCAATTTCATCTTTTCCTTTAATAATTAAAAATATAACTAATACTACACATTTTCCTAACAGAATAAACTTAAATGGGAGAATAGTAAAAAAAGCCGAGAAGGTTGATGCTAATAAGGCATTAAAAGAAATTTTAGATATTGGGAAACATATCCATCGCGAAGCTATTGAGGTAACTCAACCTCCAATTCAAACTCAGCCTAATATTAATCATAAATTATCGTTGAAAGGTAACAAGGGGTTAATAGTTGGTAGCTTATTATTATTGGATCTGCAAAAAAATAATGCCATTCATCGTAGTGGTCATGAGGAGAATACAACAAATTTGATGGGGATGGAAAGGGGTGAAAGAAATTATAATGATACTATTCATTTTCATAGGAAAAGACGAAGTGTTTTCGAATCACTTAACCTAAAATTTGATATGAAAACAAATGCATACCTAGATCACTTAAGGGAAACAGAAACTGGTTTTATAGGTAAAAAAAGTTATATTGGCTCATTGGTTTTTAAGTTAGAGGCTAAAGGCTGGCCATTAGATTTTAACTTATTAAAAAATAGATTTGAAAAGGACAAGTCACGTAGAATAAAAATAATAAATAAGTCTAAAAATATGTTAAAAGAAGCAGAGGCTAAAGCTTTTAGCCATAGGTTTAAAGCATTATTTGGACAGCCAATAAACTATTTAGGTCGAGAAAATAGTAGGTTAGTAAACAATGAAGGTAAAATAAAAAAATTAAAGCAGCATATCGCTAGGGAGGAAGCAAGGTTAACCAAAGAAACTGAAAATTTGTCTGTGCTTAATTTATTACTTCACCCTGATAACCCCAATTTTTCTACAGCTTGGATGGGGTTCTATAAAAAAATAGATTACTTGTATGCAGAAAAAAATAAAATTGATTTAGAATGTAAGGAATATAGCCAGCATTTGGAATCATTGCCTAAAAATAGTAACCCAATTGCCTTTAGGTATATTAGCTCTGAAAAATATAGCACAGAAGTAAAGCTAGCTAATGCAAGAAAAGAATATAAATTGCTCACTGCTAAAATTAATTCTATGGAAGCAGCGGCAAGTATTGAGATGTCTCAAAATGATTTAAAATCGCAACTTAGTCTAGAGACTCAAATGGAAAGAATAGCTGCTGAATTAAAAGTAACGCAGGTAAATGAATTGGAGCTAGAAAATAATGTTAAGAATGCTAAAGAAGAGTTAGATAAGCTAATATTATCTGGTTTATTAGTTAATGGCATAAATATTGATTGTACTGATCTCGATAAAGTTTGGCAGGTTCATTTTTATCAGGGAGCTAACTTTAAAGGAAGTATTTCGTTTTCTAGTACAATAAAAGAATTTAGCTTAAGGGAGGTTCTGTTGGGGGAAGCAGATCGTTCTATTTTTATTCATGTGGGAGGCTCTCAAAGTATTTTAAAAATAAATAGTAAAAATAATGATGCGAAGAATGAAACATTACTCAAATTATTAAATGATAAAAAAAGCCGATTAAATATTGCGGACTCAGTTATGTCAGAAATTGAGAATTCTGCATTTAAAAAAATAGATGATATTGATTTTATTGATGATTTTAAATTCAGTGTACATGGTAAAATTTTGCATGTTTTATCAAAATCATCTCAACAATTATCAAAAGAACCTAAGATCTATCAACATATTATTGAAGGGTTTATTAGTGGATTAATCAAGCCTAGTGTCGTTTTATTTGAGGGTAAAGTTGTTCCTGGTTTACTTTCTCTTGGAAGTGAACATCATAACCTAATTTTTTCACTTCCAGATAATGACCTTATTATTTCTAGTACATTCCACGAAAATAAGAAGTTAGCTAAATTTATTCATAAGCATTTAACTAAAATTGACCAAGAGGGGTTTAGCAAAAATAATTTAGAAAATATTAAACATATAGATAACCGACTAAATCAGAAGTGGCAGCATAGGTTAACCTTTATTGAAAGAAGCCCCAATATTCAGTTTAAAACTGAGCCTGAGATTGACCCTTATCGATTGCTACTAAAAAGTGGAGTTGAAAAAAATTTTTCTGATCTAAACGGTGTTATTTATACATCATATGAAAAAACAGCAAAATTAAGTAATGACGTCAAGAAAATGTTGATTGAGTCTGCTGAAGTTATCATGATGTTAACAACTACAGGGGTATCATCACCTTGGATTATATCCGCTGAATTTATGGCGGGCATTTCTTTAAAATTAGCAAACATATATTTAGATATGCAGCTAATTGAAAACTCAGATCGTGGTGCCGATATAGAGCAGGCAAAGAAAAATTTGATGGTTGGAAAAATATATTTATCACTTAATCTTGCTAAAGCACCAAGGTTGATGGTGCAGGTTATCGGCAAATGGTTAGATTTAATTAATACATTAGAAGGTATTGCGGCAGAAAGATTATTCAATCCATTAGCTAAATATTCAAAGTTTAGGGTAAATCGAGGAGGAGACGATTTAGCAACAACCGCATTTCGATATGCTAAATTAGATCAATTTAGTTTCCCTAACCTATTAAAGAAAAAACACCCTGATGGCTTATGTCATGGGTTATCTTTAGAGATCTTGCAACGGTTAGAAGAAAGCGTTGACCCACAAAAACACTTATTTTCTGTTGTTGCTAGCTTAAAAGAGGATTTAAAAAAGCCTGCTTCTTTCTCAGGGAAGGTATTTGATAGTATAGAGAGAAAACAAACTCAGCCTTCTTTATTTAAAACCCAGAAATATCATAGAGAACCGACTGTAAGATATAGGGGAGAGCACCATGATTTAGTCAAAAAATTAGAGGATGATGTGATGGAGCTAAACCCGGGTGATACTGCACTAATAAGGGCGTATATAAGAAAGTCAGATGGTTCAATTCTTTCTGAAGGGCACATAATTATGGTTCAACGTATATCTAACCAACAATTTGAGTTGTTTGATTCTAATAATGGTGTTTTTTCATACTCGACAGAAACGGGGTTCAAAAAAGCATTAATGAATTATTTTAATTTGGCTTATCGTGACCACGGTTTGTTAATCCCTGGAAGTTTTACTCGTTTTATCTTATAGCTATAGTAATAAAGGCTTTTGGCACTTTATAAAAATTAATATTTTAGAATTGAATTCAATGCTAGGTGTTGTATTAACATAATAGTCTTACCATCAACAATTTCGCCAGTTTTGATAGCTTCTAACGCTTTAGGAAATGGCCATTCTAAGACTTCAATATCTTCACCTTCTTCAGCTAACCCGCCACCTGCATTGCTGCGGTTATTGTCGTTGTACTCAGCAATATAGAAATATAGCTTCTCGGTAACGGAACCGGGGCTCATAAATGCTTCGAAGACTTTTTCTATTTTGTCGACTTTAAAGCCAGTTTCTTCCTCTGCTTCGGCAATGATACGGGTTTCCGGTGAAGCATCGTCAAGCAAGCCTGCGGCAGCTTCAATCAGGAAATGCTGGTAACCATTTACGTACATAGGCATACGGAATTGGCGTATCAAGATAATGCTGTTTTTTATTTTATTATAGAGCAGAATGACTGCGCCATTGCCTCTATCATAGACTTCACGCTCTTGTTGTTGCCAGTTTCCATCTCTTCTTTGTAATTCATAGGTGTATTTTTTTAAGATATACCAATTATCGGAAAGTAGTTTTTCTTTGATATTACGTAGTTGGGGCTGTTTCAGTGACATTGGATGATCCAAAATAACAATTATATTTATGTCTAATCTAGCATTGTTAATATTGGTATAAAATAGGATTTTGGCGATGAAGTAATAGCATACTTCAGGTACAACCCTGAAGTATGCTAACGAAGGGATATGATGGGTTATTTAATGATCTGAATTTGTTTAACTTCAACTTCCCTTGAATTCCAATCTTTATCGATTTTACCGCGGATTTCGACTTTATCTTTTGGTGTGACATTAACACCATTCCAACGTTTTTCACTGATTTCAAGGTTGATGGTGCCTGTGCCATCAGTAAATTCATAATGTTTATAGTCAAGTTGTTTAACGATATTACCACGTAAAATAACCCAGCTATCATCAGACATCTCTAGTGCTTTTGCGACGGTTGTTTCTCCGCTATTAGGGCCAATAAAGCCCCCATTTTGATTGGTTTGCGTTGTATTATTAGTGACAGCACCCGGACCGTCAAAACCGCCATTTGCAGCAAAAACAGGGGCTGTTGCAAGAGCGGCAATTAATGTAATTAAAGGTAATTTTTTCATGATCAGTTTCTCCAAATAAGACGTAAACTTGTTTATATGGAAGTTATTAAAGCAGGTAAATCTTAACAGGATCTTAAGAAACTTAATTGATGCATTATATTTTTAATTTAATAAATAATAGCTAGTCATTTCATTACTGATGGGATAAATATAATAATATTCTGATACGGAGGGGTTATGCGTATTCTATTAATCGAAGATGACAGGCTAATTGGTGATGGGTTAAAAGTAGGGTTAACTCAACTGGGTTTTTCTGTTGATTGGTTTATGGATGGAAAACTGGGGCAACTTGCTCTTTTTGATGCTCCCTATGATGCCGTGGTACTTGACCTCTCATTACCCAATATTGATGGCATGGACATTTTGGCACATTGGCGCAAACAGGGGCGTGATGAACCGGTATTAATTTTGACAGCCAGAGATGCTCTGGAGCAGCGGGTACAAGGCTTACAACGTGGAGCGGATGATTATCTGTGCAAACCTTTTGCCTTAATGGAAGTTATGGCTCGTTTGCAGGCATTGATCCGCAGACGAAGTGGTCAGTTAACACCTAAATTGACTCATGGAGATGTGGAAATGGACCCGTCTGGGATGACGGTAACTGTTAAAGGGGAGCCTGTTCAACTTAAAGGGAAAGAATTGGCATTATTATCTCTATTTATGCATAACCCAAATAAAATTCTATCGCGAGGCTTAATAGAAGAGAAACTGTATAACTGGGAAGAGGAAGTATCGAGTAATTCAGTTGAGGTACATATTCACCATTTAAGACGCAAGTTAGGTAATACGTTTATTCGTACTGTTCATGGTGTCGGTTATCGATTAGGTGATGATGAATAATGAAAACATTTAGTCTTCGGCTAAAACTTACCTTAATGTTGCTGTTATTAGCATTGGTGACATGGGGTATCGCGAGTTCACTAGCTTGGTATCAAACGTATAAAACCATTAATGAGCTATTTGATACACAACAAATGGCATTTGCTAAACGTTTGTCTGTATTGCCTTCAGATCTTGAATTGTCTAAACCTTCATTAAAGAAAACAAAAAAATTATTACGGAAAAATCGAGGCGATCAAGATGATGATGCATTAGCTTTTGCTATTTTTACGCTTAAGGGGCAGATGGTTTTAAATGATGGTGATAATGGGAAAAAGATTGTATTTAACTTTGCAAGGGAAGGCTTTTCTGATGGGAGAGTTACAGGAAGCGATGACTCGTGGCGCTTTGTTTGGTTAAAATCTCAAGATGGGCAATATGTTATCGTGGTTGGCCAAGAGTGGGAATATCGGCAAGAAATGGCAACGGATATCATGGTGGCGCAATTTATGCCTTGGTTGGTGGCATTGCCGTTGATGCTAGTCGTATTTCTATGGCTTTTAACCCGTGCTTTGCGGCCTTTAAAAGAAGTTGCAAACCAATTACGCTATCGTCAGCCTGATGAATTAACACCTATTGAAGTATCACGTATTCCAACCGAAGCAAAGCCAATCATAGACTCAATGAATGGTTTGTTTGAGCGAATCAATAATATGTTTGCGCGTGAAAGGCAGTTTACATCTGATGCTGCCCACGAGCTGCGTAGTCCTCTCGCAGCCTTAAAAGTGCAAGCGGAGGTGGTACAAATTGCAGGGAATGACACTGATATTCGTCACCATGCAGTAGCAAACTTATCCGAAGGGATTGACCGTGCATCTCGTCTTGTTGACCAATTGCTCACATTATCGAGGTTAGAATCGATATCCCAACTTGAAGATATTACTGAATTATCTTGGTTATCTCTGATTGAAACTGCAATCAATGATATTCAGCCGGAGGCGCAGGCTCAAGGAACCACGGTGATCAGCATGATTAAAGGCGAACCGCCGACATTAAAAGGCCAAGCACTGTTATTGAGTGTACTGCTCAGAAACCTACTTCATAATGCAATACGCTATGGCAAAGCGAAAGGGCGAGTAACGCTAACGTTGTACGCAGACCACCTTGAAATTGAAGACGATGGTGATGGGGTGACCCCAGAAGTTTTACAACGCTTGGGAGAACGTTTTTATCGGCCTGCGGGGCAAGAAAAAACAGGGAGTGGTTTAGGGCTATCTATTGTTAAGCGAATTGCTCAATTGCATAACTTACAGGTTATTTTTGCTAACAGTGATAAAGGCGGTTTTTGCGTTAAAGTATATTGGTTGGTTTATTAAATTTATGTGAGTTACAGCGTCGCTAAGATATAACGCGTTAATATTAATTAGGTAGAATGGGGTAATGCAAAGAACACAACCACCTTGGTTATAAATTGTTTTTATTGGGAAGTTTTTAAAGCAATATGTGTTGGTTAATAAAACTATCAATAAACCATATAATAATGAGTAGTTATTAATGAAATAGTTATAATTATGCATATGGCATATTGAGGAATTTTAGAATAACTGACTATTTTTGTGTTCGCTGTTTTATGATTGGTAATGGGCTTATGTAGTGTGCACTTAAGGGACACTACATAAGATGTATGTCATGTTACTGATTTAAGCTGGAAACAAGTAAACTCATCACTTTTTCAATTTCTTGAGGGTTTAATTCACCATCTTTGAAAAATAATACTTTCCCTTGGTTATTCAATACGATAATTGCGGAGCTTTCAGGTTTTAACCCCCATGCATTTTTGACGACACCGTCACTATCAACAATAAATTGAGAGTAAGGAAACTCTTTTTTACTGTCTTCAACACTATTTTTAACAAATACACCTGTACCGAAAATAGCATCATCCGCATTCACGATAGTCGTGGTTTGATAGGCATCGTGAGGGAGTTTGGCTTGTTTGATAGCTTCTATTAACGGTGCATTAAGTTCTTTCGCTGAAGAGCGGCCTGCAATATGTTGGATAGTGCGTACCTTGCCAATTAATTGCTGGCTTTTCCATGGCTGATTATCCAGTTTCCCTTCATCGTTTATGATGAGCTCCCCCTTGTCAGATACAGAAACGGCAGGAACTGTTTGGTTTAACTGAATATTAGCAGCAGTGGCGGCGGTTGATATTCCGAGTAAAAAAATCGACACTAAAAGATTTTTAATCATATATACCCCTTAAATTTTGCTTTAGCCTTGTTAGAGAGGTGAACCTAAGTACCAATTCTATAATTGATACTTATAGCATAGCTCATCGGATGAGTTTCAAAAGAGAATTTAACATTTTTTTAAAATTCAGAATAAAGACAAGGTTTGTAAGGATTTAACAGTTATTTGACACTGTCATGTTATGTCAGCAAATTGAATAAAACTGCAATTTTAGAACCAAAATGGAAATTTCTGGTCTATGATTATTGTACGGTATGAGTTATTGAATATCGTAAGAACAAAGGGGAGGCTAAGTTCTAATGAAAATTTTTAACCGTTATAACCCATTTAAGATTGCTCTTTACGTCAAAACGTTATTCCGTGGCAGGCTCTATATTAAGGATTTTGGGGCATTTGAGTTTAATTATGGGAAAATTTTACCACCTAAAGTCAGTGATAAGCGCCATTACAATGTGATGAGTGAGGTTAACAAACAGGTATTATTATTACAGGTGGAGTTAGGGTAGCGTTAATCAAACTTAGGTTTGGTTAACAATAGCGCCACTCAAGGTGGCGCATTGAAATGAAACGGCTTTGCAACTAAATATTAGTGTTCAGTATCTTTGGTTTGTCGTTTTGCATCAGCCGTTTCAGTCGTGTTTTTTCCCGGTTGTACAATTACTGGTGCTGGTATTGCCGTGAGGCGAGTTACCAGTAGTTGGTCGATTTTGTAGTTATCAATATCGACAACTTCAAACTTATAACCCGCATATTTAACGTAATCTGTACGCTTTGGCATCCTTCTTAACCGGTACATCATAAAGCCTGCGATGGTTTCATAGTTACTAAAGTCAGGGAAATCATCGATATCTAAAATGCGCATGACATCTTCAATAGGGGTTCCCCCTTCAACTAACCAAGAGTTCTCATCACGTACCACAATTTGTTCTTCTTGCCCTGAGCCAACTAAATCGCCCATTAAAGTAATCATCACATCGTTGATAGTAATGATACCCATAACAAGCGCATATTCATTAAGAATAACGGCGAAATCGACAGCATTCGTTTTAAATGCTTCTAGTGTATCTGACAGGGAAAGGGTATCCGGTATCATTAGCGTATTACGAATATGTACACCGTCTTTTAAACTTAGACTTTGCCCATTCAATACGCGATTAAGTAGCTCTTTGGAATCAACGTAACCAATGACATGGTCAATACCCCCAGCACAAACGAGGAATTTAGAATGTGGTTGAGTTGAGATTTTATGTTTAATACTTTCTTCTGACTCGTCTTTATCAAAATAGATAATACTTTCACGTGGTGTCATCGCTGATGGCACAGTACGAGATTCAAGCTCAAAAACATTCTCAATTAATTCATGTTCTTGCTTACGTAATACCCCAGCGACCGCGCCTGCTTCAACGACGGCAAAGATATCATCAGAGGTGATATCTTCATTGCGCGATATAGGTAACTTGAATAGCTTGAAGATGAGGTTGGCAAGGCCATTAAAGAACCAGACAAAAGGGCTGAGAACCACCAAACAAAAGCGCATTGGATTGACAATACGGATGGCGATTGCTTCGGGTTTCACCATGCCAATACGTTTTGGTGTTAAATCCGCCACTAAAATAAATAAACTAGTCACAATGGTAAAAGAAATGATTGAAGCGATTTGTTGTGCCCAGTTAGGGGATAAAAACTGAATAAATACATCATACAATGCAGGTGAAAAAGCTGACTCGCCCACAATACCTGCAAGAATGGCAACGGCATTTAAGCCAATTTGCACGACGGTAAAAAACATACCAGGCATTTCTTGTAATTTGAGTACTCGGGCCGCGTTAATATTCCCTTCGTCTGCCATTAGCTTAAGTTTAATACGGCGGGAAGCCGCCAATGAAATTTCAGACAAAGAAAAGAATGCGCTAATTGCACATAATAAAAGAACGATCAATAAGCTGTTAATCATAGGTTTTCCTGACACCCTTCAACACTAAGATTGATTCATTTTTAATGATCTCAGTAGGTATCATCTCGGGTAGAAAATATATTCAATAAGTAAATATACAGTAGCGCACTATGCGCAAAATAATTGATATGTTCGATGAGTATAGCATCGGGTATATTTATCTGGCTAGATATTCATCATAAATCATGTTGTAGGGCGGTGTTTACTTTATTGCCTGAGCCGTGTACTCGATTATGCTCAGGTAATTTATTATCTATCTACAACATGATTTATCTAGAATGAAAAACAAATTAAAAACTAATAATTTATGTTTTAATTATTTAATGAGGGGGGTAAGCAAACACCAATACCCCCTAAGCCACAATAACCATTTGGGTTTTTGTATAAATACTGCTGGTGGTAATCCTCTGCGAAATAGAAGGTTTCCAATGGCGTAATCTCAGTTGTAATCTGACGTACATCATTTTGTGCTTTCATTGCTGCTTGGTATGCTTGCAAGGTCTTCATTGCTTGCTGGTCTTGTTCATCGGAAACCGTATAGATGGCTGAGCGGTATTGGCTGCCAATATCGCCACCTTGGCGCATCCCCTGAGCAGGGTCGTGATTTTCCCAAAATAAGGTTAATAATTGGGTGTAATCGATCGTTTGTGGGTCAAAAACGACCCGGACGGCTTCCGCATGCCCTGTTAACCCTGAACACACTTCCTCATAGGTTGGGTTTGGTGTTAACCCACCACAATATCCTGCTGAAGTGGAATAAACGCCAGATTGCTGCCAAAATAGACGCTCTACACCCCAGAAGCACCCCATAGCAAAATAAGCGATTTCCATATTCTTAGGAATAATCTCAATCGAATGATGGTTAACCGCATGATATGGTGAGTAAGTTATAGCGGTTGCTCTGCCGGGCAGAGGTTGTGCAATATTTGCAGAGTGAAATTTATTAAATGGCATAATGATTCCTATGTATATTGACCGCACAAAAAAACTAAAAATAGGGATAAAAACTTGTGTATCCGGCTAATTTTACTCAAAATAAATTGATATGAAGTATTTAGTCAATCGAATAACCACCTTAGGAGTAGGCGTGTCGAAATACCCACTAGCTTGTTTTCTCTGCCTAACTGCGGCACTACCAGTGGCACACGCAGCGAACCTTCGCCTTAATATTGAAGGGCTTGAAGGCCAACTTAATCAAAACGTGCGAGTACAACTTTCTAATATATCTCAAGATGAAGTTGTACCCAATGGTCGTTTTCGAGCCCGTGTTGAGAAAGCAATTCAAGAAGGTTTAAAGCCTTTAGGTTATTATCAACCTTCCGTTGAGTTTAGTTATGAAGAAAAAACCCCGCCTGCTCGTTCTGTATTGACTGCTAAAGTAACTCCTGGAGAACCCATTTTATTGAGAGGGGTGACAGTTGAATTACAAGGTGGTGCAAAAACCGACCCTGACTATGAAAAGATGGTTAAAAAATACACACCAAAACTGGGTATTATCCAAAATGATGGTGAATATGAAGATTTCAAAGGTCGTTTTAGCAGCCTAGCTATTCGTAAAGGTTATTTTGATGCAATGATGGAGAAAAGCCAATTAGGTATTTCTCTTGACCACCATGCTGCTTATTGGGATTTTGATTTTAATAGTGGGGAGCGTTATCGCTTTGGCGCCATTTCTTATCAAGGGTCGCAAATTCGTGAAGATTATTTGAATAATCTCGCTCCGTTTAAAAAAGGGGAATATTACACCTCCGAACAACTCGCTGAGTTTAACCGTCGGTTAGCAGAAACTGGCTGGTTCTCTTCTGCGATTGTCACTCCGGACATCGCAAAAGCGCGTGAGGCGGATTCCGATGTGTTACCTATGGAGGGTGTGATGGTCCCCCGCGCCAAAAACTTTATTGAACTTGGTGGCGGTTATGCAACTGATGTCGGCCCGCGCGTTAAAGCGACATGGAATAAACCTTGGGTCAATTCAAGGGGGCAAAGTTTTACATCAAGTATCAGCCTTTCTCAACCAGAGCAATTGATTGACGCTAGTTATAAAATTCCATTAAAAGCCAATCCTTTAGAGCAATACTATGCCGTTCAAGGCGGTTTTAAACGCACCGATTTAAATGATACACAATCAAATACTACGACTTTAAACGTATCTCGTAACTGGGACTACTCTTCCGGTTGGCAATATGGCGTGAATATGCGTTGGATGCTGAGTAACTTTACCCAAGCTGATGTCACTAATACGACAATGCTATTGTATCCAGGGGCTTATGTTAGTCGCATTCGTCAACGTGGTGGTGTGATGCCAAGTTGGGGGGATAGCCAACGTTATTCAATTGATTATTCGAATAAAATTTGGGGTTCAGATATCGACTTTGCTGTATTGCAAGCTAAAAATGTATGGATAAGAACCCCATGGGAGGGGCACCGTTTTGTGGTGCGAGGTAATATAGGTTGGATTGAAACCAATGATTTTGACAAAGTCCCGCCAGACTTGCGTTTCTTCGCTGGTGGTGATGGTAGTGTACGTGGATATGGATATCAAAAAATCTCCCCAGAAGACAGTAAAGGTAAACTGACAGGGGCATCTAAGCTGGCTGTTGGCTCTGTTGAATACCAATATAATTTCACGGGTAATTGGTGGGGCGCCACTTTTATTGATAGCGGCGAAGCAGTAAATGATATTAAAAAGAGTGATTTTAAAACTGGCGCAGGTATAGGTGTTCGCTGGGTTTCTCCAGTAGGACCGATTAAATTTGACCTTGCAACACCAATCGGTGATTCAAATAACGACAAAATACAATTTTATATCGGTTTGGGGACTGAATTATGAGGTGGTTGAAATGGCTAAAATGGATAAGTCTTTCCATTTTATTAATTCTAGTTCTTATTATTGCGGCATTAAGTTGGGTAATTGGCACCCAATCCGGTCTTCATTTTGCTTTAAATTCAGCGACTCGCTTTGTTCCTGAATTAACGATTGATAAAATAGATGGTGATATCAGTAATTTAACGTTGACTGGCGTGAAGTATCAAATGCCAGGCATTGATGTTAATGCAGGGGGATTACATTTAGCATTACGCCTAGGCTGCCTGAAAAGCCGTGAATTATGTATTGATAACCTTAGCACTGATAATGTAATGGTAAATGTTGATACGGCGCAGTTACCGCCATCAGAAGAAGCACCTGCTTCAGAGCCACTAACTGAACTCAAAGCACCGCTAACCATTCGTTTAAACCAGCTTTCGTTAGTTTCAACTCACGTCAATGTTGATGGTATGGATATTGATTTAGCTAAATTTACCACAGGGGTAACGTGGGAAGATAAAGCTATCACAATTATTCCGACAGATATTATTGACTTGGCAATTCATTTACCTGAAACGCAACAAGATCAGGTGACGGAAGACAAACAACCCGACCCTGTACCGATTAACGAGCAAAAATCGTTAGCAGATGAACTAAAAGAATTGTTCTCAAAACCGCTACTGGCTGAATTACCTGAAATAATTTTACCTGTTAATTTAAATGTTGAGGGGATTAATGCATCGAACTTTCAATTAACTGGTGGGGCTGACGTTAAGATTAACCAATTACATCTTAGCTTGTCTAATGAGGGGCAGCAGGTACTGGTTAAACAGTTAAAAGTTGATGCGCCACAAGGTAATGTGGCTTTATCTGGAACAGCAATGTTGAAAGATAAGTGGCCAGTATCTTTATCAATATTGGGAGAGAGCCGTTTAGAGGATTTAGATGGGCAAAAAATAGATTTGTCTTTAAAGGGCGGCTTAATTGATGAACTAAAATTGGCATTGAATCTGCAAGGCCCAATTAATGCGACGTTAGATGCAGAAACTGACTTATCACAAGCGGATTTGCCAATTTTATTAACACTAAAAAGCGATAAGCTGACATGGCCTTTAGTCGGTGATGCACAGTACCAGTTAGATGGCACACGCCTACGTTTAAATGGCCGCCCATCCGCTTATGATATGTCTTTGCGTTCTGCTATTACTGGGCAAGATCTTCCTCCATCAACCTTACTCTTAGACGCCAAAGGTAATGAAGAGCAAATTAACCTTACGCGTTTACGCTTATCCGCTTTACAAGGGAATGCGGACATCACAGGGGTGGCTGACTGGAGTAAAGCAATCAGTTGGAATGCGGTGCTAACCTTGTCAGGTATCAATACCGCTAAACAATATCCCGAGTGGCCAGCGAAGGTCGATGGTAAAATTGTTACGCGCGGTAGCCTATACGGTGGGAGCTGGCAATTGCAAGTCCCTGAAATTATGCTGGATGGTAATGTAAAAAATAACTTACTGAAAGCGCGTGGGCAGGCAAAAGGCAATGCAGCCGGTCAGTGGGACATCCCTAATTTTAATTTAGCACTAGGCAAAAATAATATTGATGTAAAAGGGACGCTTGCTGATAAATGGAATCTTGATGCAAAAATTAACGCACCTGGGCTCAATGGTCTACTACCCGGTTTAGGGGGGGTGATTGTTGGTGATGTGAAATTACGGGGTAATTTGCAAACGCCAGAAGCGTTAATTGACTTAACCGCTCGCGGTGTGAAATGGCAAAATGATCTCGCTATTGATAACGTGGTTATTAAGGGTAATGTTGCTACTGGTGAGCAGATAAAAGGCGATTTATCCGTTGTCTTACGCCAATTAAAGCAAGGTGATATGGTCATTAGTAACCTGAATCTTGACGCGAAAGGTAGTGAAAAGCAGCATACACTGAAGCTGAATGTTAAAGGTGAACCTGTCTCAGGGCAGTTATCACTCGCAGGGAGCTTTGACCGCCAAACAGAAGTGTGGAAAGGTAACCTGACCAATACGTTATTTGATACTGTTGTCGGTGAGTGGCGCTTGAATCAAGCCATGTCACTTAATTACGCTAATCAAACGCAAGAAGTGACAATTGGTCGTCATTGCTGGGTAAATCCAGATGCGCGTTTATGTGTGCCAAAACCAATTAAAGCAGGTAAAAGCGGCAGTGCTGACATTGTATTAGAACGCTTTGACTTAGCAATGATTAAACCGTTTATGCCTAAAGATACACGTGTTAGTGGTGTCTTTAGTGGCAAAGCAAACGCTATTTGGAAAGACGATGGTAGTATGCCGCAAGTGAAGTTAGATTTACGTGGCAATGACGTTAAAGCAACACAGTTTGTTGAAGGGACGCGCTTACCTATCGCATTTGATACCTTAACGTTAAGTGCAGGGCTCAAAAATGGTAAGGCAGACGTTAATTGGTTGTTTGGTTTGCAGAATAACGGCCAGATGCGTGGCAATATTCAAATTTCAGATATTGAAAAACGCCGTCTGTTAGCGGGTAATGTAGAAATCAATTCGATTACTTTAGATTTAATTAAACCGCTGCTTGGTCAAAAAGAAGTGGCTAATGGCCGCTTGAGTGCCAATTTACGGCTAGGGGGCTCAGCAAATAACCCATTATTAAATGGTAATTTATCGCTTTCTAGCTTAGAAGTTCGCTCAGCGATGATCCCATTTGATATTAAAAGTGGTCATTTAGGTATTAATTTTAATGGCACTAGCTCTGTGATGAATGGGCAAATCAATACACCGGAAGGTTATTTGAATATCGATGGTGATGCTGATTGGCGTAACATTGATGCGTGGCGAGCTAAAATAATGGCGCGTGGTAATAACTTACGGGTTTCTCTGCCACCAATGATTAAGATTGATGTACAGCCGGATATTGTGTTTGATGCATCGCCATCCTTATTAACCTTGAATGGTTCTGTGACAATCCCTTGGGCAAGAATTACTGTTCAGGAATTACCTGAATCTGCGGTTAGCGCATCATCTGATGTGGTTATGCTAGATAGTGATTTAAAACCAATAGAAGAAAAAGCGCCATCAATCCCAATTCAAACCAATCTAGATATTAAAATTGGTAATGATGTTCGGTTAGATGCGTTTGGTTTGAAAGCTCGTTTGACTGGCTTGTTGAAAGTTATTCAAAATAAGCATGGCCTCAGTTTGAATGGTCAAGTTGATATTCCTGCAGGGCGTTTCCGCGCTTATGGGCAAGACTTAATCGTCCGCAAAGGCCAAATACAGTTCTCTGGCCCTGCCGATCAGCCATTCTTAAATTTAGAAGCTATCCGTAACCCAGATAACACCGCTGATGATGTTATTGCGGGTGTTAAGGTAACAGGGCTTGCAGATAAGCCGAAGGTAGAAATATTCTCTGAACCTGCCAAAACGCAACAAGAAGCACTCTCTTATCTGTTAAGAGGGGAAGGGTTAGATAGTGGTGATGCAAATGGTTCACAAATGACATCAATGCTTATTGGCCTTGGTGTTGCACAAAGTGGGCAATTAGTTGGCAAGATTGGTGAAACATTTGGGGTATCTGATTTGGCTGTTGATACCCAAGGTGTGGGGGATAGCTCCCAAGTTGTGGTGAGTGGTAAGATCACTAATGATTTACAAGTGAAGTATGGTGTTGGTATCTTTGACTCATTGGCGACGTTAACGTTACGTTATCGATTGATGCCAAAACTGTATTTAGAAGCGGTGTCTGGTGTTAACCAGGCCTTGGATCTCCTTTACCAATTTGAGTTTTAGATTATGCGTGTAATTGTTTATGGCAGCTTAAGGCAAAAGCAAGGTAATCATCACTGGATGACTTATGCTCAACTGTTAGGGGAGCATAAGCTAGAAGGCTATGAACTGTATGATCTTGGGTTTTATCCTGCGGTGGTTAAGGGGGATGGGGTGATAGAGTGCGAGGTATATCGCATTAACCCATCTATCTTAACAGAGCTAGATGAGCTAAAGAAAAACTCCCAAGATTATGCGAGGGAGCTAATTTCGACGCCATATGGCAATGCTTGGATTTATCTATATAAACATTCTGTTGATGGTCTGCGCCGCATAAAAAGTGGTGACTGGCTTAAACGTAATGAAGAAGAATAAACGTTTAGCCATTTAGGCTTTGTAGTTTGTTAATAAAATAAAAAAGCTCTGGTATTTACCAGAGCTTTTAATAATGACCCTAAGGGAAAATTATTTTTTTGCAGCGCGTTCGAAAGAAGAAATAATTTCTGCTTTAGCGGCTTCTACGTTATCCCAACCGTCAACTTTAACCCATTTACCTTTTTCTAAATCTTTGTAGTGTTCAAAGAAATGGGTAATTTGTGCTTTCAGTAGTTCAGGGATATCGTTCACATCTTTAATGTGGTCGTATTCTTTGCTTAATTTAGTGTGTGGAACAGCAACTAATTTAGCGTCTTCACCTGATTCGTCAGTCATTTTTAAAACCCCAACTGGGCGACAACGAATAACTGAACCCGGCTGTAATGGGTATGGAGTAGGGACTAACACATCAACTGGGTCGCCATCTAAAGACAGAGTATTGTTGATGTAACCGTAGTTGCATGGATAGAACATTGCTGTTGACATAAAACGGTCTACAAACAGCGCGCCAGATTCTTTATCAACTTCATATTTGATAGGGTCTGCGTTAGCTGGAATTTCGATGATAACGTAGATATCTTCTGGCAGATCTTTACCTGCCGGTACATTGTTCAGGCCCATTTAAGTGTATCCTTTGTGTGAATAATGAATTTACCTACTGACTTTTAAGCTGCTGGTGGAAACGGTATTAATGACTTATTTCCATGCAAGTTAAATCTCAGGGTAGATAACGTGGGGACATTATAGCCGTAAAAGGGGGGAAAACTCACTAGTTGGAGAAAAAAAGGGGCAAAAAAGGCGGGAAGCCCCGCCTATTAGCTAGTTATATGAATTATTCGGTGTCAGGGAACTCACGCATGAATGATTCTGCTTTCTCCACCATTGACTCTGTTCCTACGAAGAAAGGAGCACGTTGGTGTAATTCACTAGGGATAATATCCAGGATGCGGTTAGCGCCATCGCTTGCTTTACCGCCGGCTTGTTCAGCTAAGAATGCAATAGGGTTGCACTCATACAGAAGACGCAGTTTACCATTTGGATGGCTTGCTGTACTTGGGTAAATATAAATCCCCCTTTAAGCAAGTTACGGTGGAAGTCTGCGACTAAAGAGCCAATATAGCGGGTGGTATAAGGACGGTTTGTCGCTTTATCTTCTTCTTGGCAGTATTTAATGTACTTTTTAACACCCATTGGGAACTTGATGTAGTTACCTTCGTTGATAGAGTACATTTTACCTTCTGATGGGAACATGACTTTCTCATGAGAAAGGCAGAAAACACCTAAAGAAGGGTCGTAGGTAAATGCATGGACGCCAACGCCAGTGGTGTATACCAACATAGTAGAAGAACCGTAAACAACATAACCGGCAGCAACTTGGCGATGACCTGGCTGTAGAAAATCCGCTTCAGTAACTGGTTGCCCAATTGGTGTAATACGGTGATAAATTGAGAAAATTGTCCCAACGGAAACGTTTACATCGATATTTGAAGAACCATCTAATGGGTCCATTAAAACGACATACTTTGCGTTTTCAGCACGATCTCCTTCGAAAATGACAATTTCGTCTTCTTCTTCAGAGGCGATACCGGCAACTTCTCCGCGGGCTTTTAAAGCCGCTTTCAGTTTTTCGTTTGCATACAGGTCTAGCTTCATCTGGACTTCGCCTTGAATATTCGAAACACCATTGGTGCCAAGAATATCTACCAGCCCAGCCTTGTTAATATCACGATGGATAATTTTAGCGCCCAGTTTGATTGCTGATAGTAATGATGTCAGCTCACCTGTTGCATGAGGAAAATCTTGTTGCTTTTCGACGATGAATTCGCCTAATGTTTTCATGACGAAGGTCCTGAATAAAATTGACAAAGGTTTTGCGGGGTATTGTACCCTCGCGCGCAGAGAGTTTAACTAAATAAAAAAAAGATTAATAGGTTAATGCATTTATAAACCTGCTATTGATGGGTAGAATAGTGACAAACCTCATGCTAATTGGATGAAAAAGAATGCACATACATATTTTAGGTATATGCGGTACCTTTATGGGTAGCTTAGCAATATTGGCTCGTTCTCTAGGCCATAAAGTCACGGGCTCTGATGCAAATGTGTATCCACCAATGAGCACTTTGCTTGAAAATCAAGGCATTGAACTCATTCAAGGTTATGACCCTTCACAACTCGACCCAGTACCGGATATGGTGGTTATTGGTAACGCCATGACGCGTGGTAACCCTTGTGTTGAAGCTGTATTAGAAAGAGGCTTACCTTACACTTCAGGTCCTCAGTGGCTACATGACCATGTATTACCAGAACGCTGGGTGCTCGCGGTGGCAGGGACGCATGGAAAAACCACTACCGCGGGTATGTTAGCGTGGGTGTTAGAAGATTGTGGTTATAAGCCTGGTTTCCTAATTGGTGGTGTCCCCGGTAACTTTGATGTGTCGGCAAAAATAGGGGAAAGCCCATTTTTTGTTATTGAGGCAGATGAATATGATTGTGCATTTTTTGATAAGCGTTCTAAATTTGTTCATTACAGCCCGAGAACGTTAGTCCTGAATAACCTTGAATTTGACCATGCGGATATTTTCGAAAGCCTTGAGGCGATACAAAAGCAATTCCACCATCTGGTTCGTATCGTTCCAGCCAGCGGCAAAATTTTCACACCAGATAATGACAATCACTTAAAACAAGTCATTGGTATGGGCTGTTGGAGTGAACAGGAGCTTGTTGGTGGTGAGCATGGTGAGTGGCAGGCAGTAAAATTGAATCATGATGGTAGCCATTTCGAGGTTTACTATCAACAAGAGAAAGTGGGTGAAGTCACTTGGTCACAAGTGGGCAATCACAATATTCAAAATGCATTGATGGCGATAGCCGCAGCACATCATGTCGGCGTCCCCGCCAAGGATGCTTGCCTTGCTTTGGATAAGTTTATCAATGCACGTCGGCGGTTAGAGCTGCGTGGTGTTGAGAATGGTGTGAGTGTTTATGATGATTTTGCTCATCACCCAACCGCTATCTTGGCAACATTAGAAGCATTACGTAGCAAAGTGGGGGGGACTTCACGCATTATCGCCGTACTCGAACCTCGTTCGAACACCATGAAAATGGGGATTAACAAAAATGATATTGCGCCAGCCTTGGGCCGTGCAGATGAAGTCTTTTTATTCCAACCTGCTAATATTCCGTGGATGGTAACGGATATTGCAGAGAAATGCGTGCAACCTGCTCGTTGGAGCGCTGATATTGACGCTTTGACAAATATGGTCATTGAGACGGCTCAACCTGGCGACTATATTCTCGTGATGAGCAATGGCGGGTTTGGTGGCATTCATGGCAAATTGCTTGCGGGTTTAAAGGCTAAAGCCGAAATAGAATTAGATGAGTAATGGTTTAAACCGTATTTATCTGTAAATAAGCCCCCTATCATAGTTTGTGAGATAGGGGCTTTTGGTTAATACTAACCTTCGTTAAAACCCTATTTTTTGCCGCCATTGTTGAACGCCGCGCATACTACGTTCATATTTCCTTAGCGGTGCCATAACAGTATTAAAAAACTGAAAATAGCCTTCACATAACTTGTTTTTCCCCATCGAATTGATATGCGCTGGGCATCCGCCTTGGCAAACCGCTTTTACCGTACAAGATTGGCATTCTCTGCGGGTGCTTTTATTTTGCCCAAAAGGTAGCTCTATAGAATTGAGGACGAGTTCACTCAAAGGTGTTTGTTCTAAGATGTTGCCAATGTGATGGCTACTATTGATTTGGTGGTCGCAGGCAAATATTTGCCCTTGAGCTTCCATGACCAAGTTAGTACCACAGCGTTCTGAGTGGACACAAGTCTGGCTAACATGGGTAAAATACTGGCTGTAAACGTGCTCAATGTTCATCACATGTACATTGCCAACGTGGCGTTGAGATTTCCAGTGTAAATAGATATCAGTTAAAAATTTTCCCCAATTAGGAGCCGTCAATGTAAATTGATGTTCAAGCGCACTACCTTCGGTCATTAATGGTTGGAATTGAATAAATTTTACACCAAGCTGAATAAAGTGCTCATAGATGGTTTGTGCTTGATTGGCTACGGCATCATGTACAACCGTCAAGATGTTGAATTCAATATCAAACTCTTGTAGAAGCCTTATGCCCTTTAGGACGGCGTTGTAACTACCTTGCTGGCCTTTTTTGTCTAAACGATAGCGGTCATGTATTTCTTTTGGTCCATCTAAACTCACACCAATAATAAAATTATGCTGCTTTAAAAAGCGGCACCATGCAGGGGTGAGCAAGGTACCATTGGTTTGTAGACTATTAGAGATTTTCACATGCTTTGGTGCATATTTTTGCTGCAAATCAATGGCTTTTTTATAAAAATCTAACCCAGCAAGTAGGGGCTCTCCACCTTGCCACACAAAATTAATTTCTTTGCTGTAGGTTGGTTGAGAAGCAATATAATTACGGATAAAAGGTTCTAACATCTCTTTTATCATGGGTTTAGGTCTAGGTAATTGGTCTTCTGGATAATAACAATAATCACATTTCAGGTTACAACCCGCCCCAACAGGTTTAAGCAAAATATGAAAAGGGACAACCGCCCTTGTGGGCGGTGAAAACGAAGAAAGGCTATCATAAAAGGCGATTTTCATATTATTCCCCTGATTGATTCACTGAGGGAATAATACGTTTATGCGTTTTGGGGTCGATACCAATATAGTTACCTGTTTTTTCATCATAACCAATATAATCAATGGCTTCTCCTTTGGCTTCAATCACCATGCCAGTTTTAGCAAATTGTTCATATTGCTGACGAAGTTTCTCAAGGATCTTCGGATGTTGTGTTGCAACGTTTTGCGTTTCTAGCGGATCATTTTTTAAATTAAACAGCTCCCATGGCGCCATTTCTGCTTTTGCCGAGTTTGGAACAAGGCGGCGTAGTTTCCAATCACCTTCAACCAAGGCTGCCTGATTATGTAATTCCATGGCAAATGAATAGCGGGTTTTAACGGGGATATCTTGGGTAAAATGTTGTTTAAAGCTAACTCCTCTAATGGGGACTGGGTTGATATTTTTAATTTTTTTATTGGGGTCAATATTGGCAAATTCATATAAGGTTGGCGCGATGTCATAAACGGCCATAGGGGTATTATCAATACTACCCGCTTTATGGATACCAAGGCCTTTGATAATGAAATTGGTATTAATGCCACCCTGTGCGCTAGTAGTTTTATGGTAATTGGCATACGGAGCATTGCTAACATTAGCCCAATGAGGGCCTGCTGAAATAAATGAATTTTTACGGCCTAAGTTTTCGTAGCTATTATCAAATTGCGTCCAAAATGCAGGGTCGCCCTCGTAATAAAAGCCTTGAGCAGGGTTAGCTCCATTATCAGTGGCAAAAATAATGATGGTGTTTTTATCTCGCCCAGTTTCTTTTAGCGTCTGGAATACATTGCCAATTTGCTCATCCATATTAGCTATCATGGCGGCGTAGACTTGCATGGTTTTAGCGGCATAGCGTTTTTCTTCGGGGGTGAGTTGTTCCCATTCTTTATCTAAATCAAGGTGAGGCATCGGCGTTTTATCTGTAATAATCCCGATTTCTTTTAATCGGTTGATTCTCTGCCGGTAAATTTTCCCATAGCCTTCATCATATTGACCGTCAAAACGCTGGGTCCAGTCATCTGGTGCTTGTAGGGGGTCATGGGGAGCCGTGAAGGCTAAATAAGCAAAAATGGGCTGTTCACTGGGTGTTTCTTTGATCCATTTTTCAAGTTGTTGTGCATAAGCTTCGCTGGAGTAAAAATTCGCAGGTAAAGCGGTTTTCTTACCATTTAACGTGTAATAGGTATGGAAACTTTCAACGGTACCAAGAGGAACTGCATCATCAAAATGGCTAGTGCCACCTCCCATAAAGGCAAAAGCTTGGTTAAAACCCCTATCGGTTGGCTTGGAGCCAGAACTGTAGCCTAAGTGCCATTTCCCTGACATCAGTGTGTTATAGCCAGCATCTTGGAAACGCTCGGCCATGGTAACAACGCGATCAGTTAGCCGTAATTCATAGCCTGGTTCACCGACTGTATTTTCGTACCACCACATTCCACCGATACCAGCTTGCTGATTGGTGGCGCCAGTGAGTAGCATGGAACGTGCAGGTGCAGACATTGGTGAGGTGTAATACTGGCTCATTCTGACACCTTGTTCTGCCATTGTTTGTAAATTAGGTGTCGGGATCTCACCGCCAAAAGGACTGATATCGGAATACCCCATATCGTCGGCGATAATGATTAAAATATTAGGTTTTTCAAGGGGGGCGCTGTAAGCAAAGTTTGATATTGCACTGCTTAATGCAACGGCTAATAGTGTTTTTTTGATCATTCCACGGCCTCAATTGTTAATAAATTGTTTCATTAACATTAAATATTGTTGCTATGGATGACTATCGTTCTTTGGGATTATATCTATGGTATAAATGAAAGCTTAATTAACACTCAAGGAAGGCACAGAAATAGGGCATTGTGTGACAGCTAAGCTCAACGTGATTGGGGCATTCATTTCTTTTTTGAGACTGCCCATATAACAATCTAATGAATCTGTAAAAAGATGGAATAAGCAACCTACAGCGACAGCCTTGAGCTTCCATGAAGGCATAAATAATAACACCACATAAGCAATAGCAGCCCAAAGGGAATGAAGAGGATGAAAGCCAATACCGCAACGCTCAGGGTCGAAAATTGGATCTGCTAATAGGTGGTCTAAATCGATAGCCATAGTCGCTATCATGATTAACGCTGCGATCTTCCAATTTTTTCGCCAAAATAAATAAGCAAATAGAATTGGCATCAAAAAATGGAAACCATAATGTACGAGGTTACGGAAAATGTCGAATAACACAGCGAAGTCCCAAAGCAGTTAGGGGGCAGAAAAAACAGAGGGAAATAAGACTTCCCTCTTCATATCAATGAATATCGATAAAATTATAATTCTTGTTCAAACAACGCTAAGATAGCTTCATACAGTTCTTGCGTTGTGAAGTTATTTGCAGGCGTAGAGAAAATCGTGTCATCTCCCGCGATACTGCCTAAAATCCCCTCCGCTTTCCCCAAAGAGTCTAGTAAACGTGCAATAAGTTGTGCGGCACCTGGGCTAGTTCTAATGACGACAACTGAAGGGTTATAGTCAATATCCAACACCAAATTTTTGAGAGGGCTGGTAGCAGTAGGAACACCGGGCTCTGTCGGTAGGCAATACACCATTTCCATTTTTGCATTACGGGTGCGAACCGCACCAAATTTTGTCAGCATTCTGGAAATTTTTGATTGATTGATGTTTTCGAAGCCTTCTTCTTGGAGAGCTGTGACAATTTCAGCTTGTGAGCTGAATTTCTCTTCTTTCAATAGGGCTTTAAAAGCCTTAACCAAGTCTTCTTGTTTAGACGGAGTGCGCATAATTAACCCATTCTTCGGCATTAAACTGAGTTGTATTATCCGTAAAAGTGCATTTTTATGCAACAAAATTGCGTTATGATGATTTTATAAACAGTATTCAATGTGCCCTTGAGTTAAAGAGCCATGGAGAGGTTAATGATAAACATTAATTTATCTTGTTTGCCCATAGTTAAGCGTCAGCATAATAGGCTAATGAACTTACGCAATAAATATTGTAAAATTATTGTTAATAAAAATGATTTTGTTTGAATAATAAACAGTAAAAACAACTTATTGTGCGAAAATCAATAGTAAGAAAAACTATTTGTTAAAAAAGTGCCCGTTATCTCATTAACAGATAAGGAATTTGTTTAGAATACTGGCAATTAGTAGACAAGTTCTCTAGCGTTAAACTCTCTCTCTATCTGTTAACAAATTGTTTTTTATACGTAATGTGTTAAGTGTATAACAAATAAAGTGATATCTTTTTAAAGTACAAATTAAGGAGTTTCAGAATGAAAGTTGCAGTCCTAGGTGCAGCAGGTGGTATCGGTCAGGCTCTAGCCCTTCTTCTCAAAAACCAGCTCCCAGCAGGTTCAGAACTCTCCCTCTACGACATCGCACCAGTAACGCCAGGTGTTGCTGCTGACTTAAGCCACATCCCTACTGATGTTAAAGTAACAGGTTTTGCTGGTGAAGATGCAAAACCGGCGCTAAAAGGTGCAGATATTGTTCTTATTTCAGCGGGTGTTGCGCGTAAACCAGGCATGGATCGCTCTGACCTGTTTAATATTAACGCGGGTATTGTTCGTAATCTGGTCCAACAAATCGCTGAAACTTGCCCGAAAGCGTTAATTGGTATTATTACTAACCCTGTGAATACTACAGTTGCAATTGCAGCAGAAGTACTGAAAAAAGCAGGTGTTTACGACAAGAATCGTTTATTCGGTGTGACAACACTGGATATTATTCGTTCTAATACTTTTGTTGCTGAATTAAAAGGCAAAAATGTCAATGACATCGAAGTTCCTGTAATCGGCGGCCACTCAGGTGTGACAATTCTTCCTTTATTATCACAAATTGAAGGTGTTAGCTTCACTGACGAAGAAGTTGCAGCTCTGACTAAGCGTATCCAAAATGCAGGTACAGAAGTTGTTGAAGCTAAAGCTGGTGGCGGGTCAGCGACTCTGTCTATGGGCCAAGCAGCAGCACGCTTAGGCTTATCTTTAATTCGCGGCCTACAAGGCGAAAGCAATATTGTTGAATGTGTTTACACCGAAGGTGATGGTGAGCACGCACGCTTCTTCGCACAACCAGTTGTTTTAGGTAAAAATGGTATCGAAAAACACTTACCAGTGGGTAAATTAAGTGCGTTTGAAGAAAATGCGCTAAAAGAAATGTTAAGTGTATTAAAAGCAGACATTGAGTTAGGCGAAAAATTTATTAACGGCTAATGCCAATTAATTTTTTCTAACTAAAAAAAGGTTGAGTTCAAGTCTATAGAACTCAACCTTTTTATTTTTTGTCACGCCACGCCAGGGTATTCTTCACCTCATGTACTGACTCCAATGAAGATCTATGAGTACTTATTTCCCATAGTAATGGATGCAAAATAGACGCCAGCCAATATTGTATAGGGGCTAATTGTTTTACTCATTTATAATCGATGATGTAAGCAAGTGGTTTTTGGCTGCTTAATGATATGGGGCATCTTATTGTTAGTTAATGGGCTGTAGGGGAAATATTGAGATTGCAAATCGAGTGAAGAAATATAGATGACTTAATATAACGCCCCATCAATAAGGTTTTTGGGTTTAGATAAAAATTGTCTCAACTTAATCAATTAGTATTAATCAGTTAGTATAAGAATATAAAGCCACCGATAATAACTCATAACAATGGCTTTATATTCATTATTTTTTTAGCTTTCTACTTGTGTTTTATCTCTGACTTTCCTTTCTAATAAGTTCCCCGAGATAGGGTCATAATACCGACTAGGCCAAATTTCAGAAGGATGGATACCTAAAAAATTGGCAATGATCCATTCCCCTTTAGGCCAAGGGCGTGATAGTGCATTCGCTAACGTAGAAGAGCTAAGACCTGCCTCTCTAGAAATAGCGGCCAGAGTTGTTCCACGCTTACGTAAAGCGGCGATGATGTCTGCTGGATGCCAGTCCGACTTCCGTAAAATCATTTTTTAGTCCTTTTTTCGCTCAGAATAATGTAGAGTTAATGGTACGAGTAACGGGAAACTGTGATACATTCAGTACAAACTCCCTGTTATTGGAAATAAAATAACAGAAATTTCCCAAAATAATTTCCAGTTTTTTCTAAAAACTTCATTTTATGAAACTGTCGGGGTTTTTGTGAAACTAAATAGAAAGTCAGTGTTAATAATTGTGAATTAGGATAAAACTTTGAAATTAAAACTAACTCTTTCGAGTTAGTAGTGGAAATGGCGTATTTAATGTTATCCGTTACTTGTATTAGTAATATATATAAATTACTCAATAAAATTAGTTAAATTATTAGCGAGTAAATCATTTAATTATCTGTTATTAAAAGAAATTAGAATACTAATAACAAATATTATTTGTATATTATTATTTGCAGTTATAAATAAAATGAATGAGTTAATGTTTTTAAGAAAATATAGATAGTTTTCAGCAACTAGAAATAAATTGTCATCATGACTAGGAGGGTCAGCATGTACAAGGAATGGCTAACTGCAAAGGAGTTGGTCGGGTTGCAAGGGCTTCCCATGACGACTCAAGGCATAAATGCGATGGCAAGGCGAGAAAATTGGGTCAGCCGTAAAAGGCGGGGGATTCAAGGAAAAGCGTTGGAATATCATATTAGTTCTTTGCCTATCGATATTTTTGAAAGCCAGTTTGTGAATGAAACTTCTGCACCTTATCAAGTCAAACGAAATGATAATTCGTTTATTTGGCAGGAGGCATATAACCAGCTTTCTAACGAGGAGCGTGACATTATTTTGACATTCATTATGCGTGAAGGGGCTTTAGCACTAATCGATTTAATTAATAATAAATAGTTTACAAATACTTAAGATGCAAATAATTAGTATATAAAAATAATATTATATTGAGTCTAAAATTTTTTTAACAGTTGACGATTTGGTAAAGCTGCAACAGCAGGTTTCATAATATAAGCGTGAAAGTGAAAATATGAAAAAATTGTGGTTCACTGCAAAAGAATTAGCAGGGCTAGAAGGTCTCCCTACATCGCCTCAGGGGGTAAACCTAATGGCAAGACGAGAAGGCTGGAAGCATCGTCGCAAACGGGGCGTTCAAGGTAAGGCTGTTGAATATTATGTAGAGAGCTTACCTGATGAAATTCAAGGGCAACTCAGTTTATGTGAGCCATCGGTGACTTACCAAAGCCAAAGAATAGATGCACTGCAAATTTGGTCAGAAGCCTATTACCAATTGACGGAGGCTGAACGCAATAAAATTGTCAAACATATCTTGCGTTACGGCTTATCATCACTTCTTGCTCAAATTGGTGAAGAAGAGAAAGAGGAAAAATAACTCCTCTTTCTCGCATCGCATGAGTGAATCTTAGGAATGGCGTTGTATGGCAATGTGCGCTAGGCCAATTAATGCTTCTTTATAGATAGAATCATCAATAACATCTAGCATATCAATGGCTTTTTGTGCCTCTTCTTGTGCGCGGGCATAGGTATACTCAAGGGAGCCACAACGTTTCATCGTTGCGAGGACGGTATCTAATAAGTGGCGTCCATTGCCTTGCTCGATCGCTTGGCGGATCAAAGCAGATTCTTCTTCATTACCATGTTGCATGGCGTGAAGAAGAGGGAGCGTTGGTTTACCCTCATCAAGATCGTCACCTGTATTTTTACCTAATTGCGCATTATCTGCATCGTAATCCAAAAGATCATCAATGAGTTGAAATGCCGTACCAATATAACGACCATAATCTTGCAAGGCTTTTTCTTGCTCTGGCGTCGCATTGGCTAAAATAGCAGAAGCATGAGCTGCAGCTTCAAATAAACGCGCCGTTTTACTGTAGATCACTTGCATGTAGTTTTCTTCAGTAATATTGGGATCGTTACAGTTCATCAACTGTAATACTTCCCCTTCGGCGATCACATTAGTCGCTTCAGACATCAGCTTTAACACCCGCATTGAATCAAGATCTGTCATCATCTGGAAGGATCGAGTGTAAATAAAATCACCGACAAGAACACTTGCCGCATTACCAAAAACGGCATTAGCGGTTTGTTTTCCACGACGCATATCGGATTCATCGACAACATCATCATGCAATAACGTTGCGGTATGAATGAACTCGATCAAGGCTGCGACTTGGGTATGCTTATGACCAGAATAGCCGAGTGCTCGCCCTGCAAGCACAGCGATCATTGGCCGGATCCTTTTGCCACCACCACTGACAATGTAATAACCAAGTTGGTTAATTAGCGCAACATCTGAATTCAATTGACTGAGAATAGCCTCGTTTACCGCAGACATATCTTCAGTTGTTAGTTCAATAATAGATTCTAAATTCATCGTAATTTATTCATATTATTAGTTTTTGGTTCATTCCCTGAATAAAAAATCGGGAGACCGATATAACAGTTATGGTATTAGCATAACATTATTAATAATAAGATTATCAGGTGTGATGCAAAAAATGTTTAAATAAGTAACAATTGAAGCAATAAGCGTGAAATCAATGCTCAAAAACGGTTATTGAGAAAAAAGTCGTATTTTTTGTCATCTAACCGCATTATAGGCTTGTGTTCTGATGCTTTTTTGCGTAGAATTCGCGCCCTATTGTGAATATTTTATAGCGTGCTCTGGAATTGAGATATTTAACGGGTACGCGGAAAGCGGAGTTAATATGTACGCGGTTTTCCAAAGTGGTGGTAAACAACACCGAGTTAGCGAAGGTCAAACTGTCCGCCTAGAAAAGCTGGACATCGCAACAGGTGAAACTGTTGAATTTGATCAAGTTCTGATGGTTGCTAATGGCGATGAGATCCAAATCGGCGCTCCTGTCGTTGAAGGCGTTAAAGTGAAAGCGGAAGTTGTTGCACACGGCCGTGGCGAAAAAGTAAAAATCGTCAAGTTCCGTCGTCGTAAACATAGCCGTAAACAACAGGGTCATCGTCAGTGGTTCACTGATGTTAAGATCACTGTCATCGCTTAAGATTTAGGAGAGCAGATTAATGGCACACAAAAAGGCTGGTGGTTCGACTCGTAACGGTCGTGACTCAGAAGCAAAACGTTTAGGTGTTAAACGTTTTGGTGGTGAAGCTGTATTAGCAGGTAGCATCATCGTTCGTCAACGTGGTACTAAGTTCCACGCAGGTAACAACGTAGGTTGTGGCCGTGACCACACTCTATTCGCATTAGCGGATGGTAAAGTTAAATTTGAAGTTAAAGGTCCAAACAATCGTAAATTTATCAGCATCGAAGCTGAATAAGTTTTCTGATCTTTAATTCAGAATTAAAGCCCTGCAAAAAACTTTTGCGGGGCTTTTTATATTCAGGCATTTTATTTCTAATGAAGTGCACTCGTATTAAAAAATACGCCATCTCTGAGTAAAACAGCCATCCAGCGTTATATGGCTCAGAAACGGAGAGAGAATTATGAAATTTGTAGATGAAGCCAAAATATTAGTCGTGGCAGGAGATGGTGGCAATGGTTGTGTCAGCTTCCGCCGTGAAAAATACATTCCGAAAGGGGGACCTGACGGAGGTGATGGTGGTGATGGTGGTGATGTTTACTTGCAAGCAGATGAAAACCTCAACACCCTGATCGACTATCGCTTTGAAAAATCATTTCGTGCAGAACGTGGGCAAAATGGTCAAAGTCGTGAGTGTACCGGTAAGCGTGGTCAAGATATCACGGTTAAAGTCCCTGTAGGAACGCGTGTACGCGATTTAGGCACTAATGAAATCCTTTGTGACATGACCCGCCATGAACAGCGCCATATGGTTGCTAAAGGCGGCTTTCATGGCCTTGGGAATACACGTTTTAAATCTTCAGTAAATCGAGCTCCACGTCAACGTACTATGGGGACGAAGGGCGAAACTCGCGAAATACTGTTAGAACTGATGCTATTAGCTGACGTAGGCATGTTGGGTATGCCAAACGCAGGTAAATCAACATTTATACGTTCTGTATCAGCCGCTAAGCCAAAGGTAGCTGATTATCCATTCACAACTTTAGTGCCAAGCCTAGGTGTGGTGCGTATGGATAACGAACAAAGTTTTGTGGTCGCGGATATTCCTGGGTTGATCGAAGGCGCTGCAGAAGGAGCAGGTCTTGGGATCCAATTCCTGAAACACTTAGAACGTTGTCGTGTTTTATTACACTTGATCGACATCTGTCCTATTGATGAATCAGATCCTGTCGAAAATGCCAAGATCATCATCAGTGAACTAGAAAAATACAGTGAAAAACTGGCTGCGAAGCCTCGCTGGTTAGTCTTTAATAAGATCGATATCTTAGGTGAAGAAGAATCCGCACAACGCGCAGCAGAAATTGCTAAAGCAATGGGTTGGGAAGATAAATATTACATGATATCAGCAGTTAACCATGAAGGTGTAAAAGCACTTTGTTGGGACATCATGGAATTTATGAATACTCAGCCACGCGATATGGCAACCACTGAAGATGCTCCGCAACCAGAAAAAGTCGAGTTCATGTGGGATGATTATCACAAAGAACAGCTTTCTGGTGCTGAAGATATTGATGATGACTGGGATGACGATTGGGATGAAGATGACGACGAAGGCGTCGAAATCATTTACCAGAAATAGTTATCGTTGAGACATAAAAAAGGCGCAAAGGCGCCTTTTTTAATTACCAAATTTTGATTGATCAATTTTTCTGGTACAGATCTTTATACAAACGGCTTTCGAAGCGCACTAACGGTACACGACGACTGCGTTGTTGGCTCTGTGGTACGGCATAAGCAGAAATAAACTGTACAAATGCTACGCGTTGCCCACTGGCTGTTGTAATAAAGCCGGCTAGGTTATAAACCCCCTGTAATGCACCTGTTTTGGCAGACACTTTCCCATTAACGCCCGCCTCATCAAAACCACCACGATAGCGTAATGTCCCATCATGACCTGCTAAGGGGAGCATAGAGATAAAATCGAGCTGTTGATCGTTTTTAGCGACAAACTGCAAAACTTCCATCATCGTTGCCGGGGTGATTAAATTATGGCGTGATAACCCTGAGCCATCGACCATGACAGTATTGCCAAGATCGATCCCCGCTTTTTGTTTCAAAACTTGCCTTACGGCATCAGACCCTGAGCGCCATGTTCCTGGAACACCATAATATTCGCGACCAATGGTACGAAAAACAGTGTCGGCAATCATGTTATCGGATTTCTTTAACATTACTTTCAATAAGTCATGTAAGGGCTTAGATTCTGTTTTGACTAACACTTGTGATTGAGCTGTTGGCTGAGTCCGTTTTTTTATATGACCGACTAATTCGATGCCTGCGGTAGTGAGCTCATTTTTGACAATTGCCCCTGAGTAGCTAGCTCCATTTTGCACCGCAAAAGCGAGAGGTAAGGGGTCACTACGTTGAGTAAGGCAACCTGTTAAAGTATAGCGATTTAACTCACCGGGTACGACGTCAAGTTCGCAATAACGGGCTTCGGGAGAGCCTTTTGCCAATGTTTTGACTTCACTGAACATGTTAACAGGATAAAAACTAGCTGTTTTGATAAAGGCAAAATCACCTGCTTTTTCAGCAGGGTATAGGGATACAGAAAAACAATTGCGGTCGATAATAGCCGCAGCAGGTGGCGCACTGAAGCATTGGGTCATATCATTCCATACCCAGCCAGGTGCTTTATCGTGGCTGGTAAATGCGGAAATATCGACGATCAAATCCCCATCAATTTTTTCGATCCCTAGCTGTTTTAACGCATTTGCCATGTTCCGAATTTGCTGGCGAGTTAACGTTGGGTCACCACTGAAGCGGATGACTAAGTCACCTGTCAGTGTATTGTTGCTCAGTTTTGCACTCGTTTCAAAATTGGTAACAAAACGGTAATCTGGCCCCAATTGCAACAATGCTGCAAGTGCCGTCACCACTTTTTGGGTGCTCGCTGGAAGAGCCATTTGCTGGGCGTTATAATCAATTAATGGGGTATTACTTCCCACCGTTTGCGCGACCAGAGCAAGGTTAGTGCCGTCAGGTAGATACTGCTTGTATTCATCAATTGGGATCGCCAAAGCTTGGCTACTGGCTAGGGTGATCCCTAAAGTGATTATCCATTTTCTGGTTAAAGTTAATAATGACATATATTTCACGCATTAGGGTGGACATACAGCACATACTAAAGTGTAATGCCTAATAAAGTAAACGGTGACCCGCTATTAAGTCTCAGTTAAAATAGCGTACATTATGATAAGATAAATGAGTACATAAGTCTGATTGAGTTTTTTTTACCTAGAACACCCCCCTGTTATACAGAGGTGTTCGGTGTGCTGTTGTTACAAAATCAGGAAGATACTTATTTTTAGATAGGATTGAACCGAGGTATTTATTAATGAAACAGATCCCGATGACAGTACTTGGTGCGGACAAACTAAGAGAGGAACTGGAGTTCCTGAAATCTGTTCGCCGCCCAGAAATTATCGCCGCAATTGCTGATGCGCGGGAGCACGGTGATTTAAAAGAAAATGCAGAATATCATGCGGCTCGTGAGCAGCAGGGCTTCTGTGAAGGCCGTATCCAAGAAATCGAAGGTAAACTTTCTCACGCACAAGTGATTGATGTAACCAAAATGGTTAATAACGGTCGAGTGATCTTTGGCGCAACAGTGACAGTATTAAATGTTGATACCGACGAAGAGCTAACGTATCGTATTGTTGGTGATGATGAGGCTGATATTAAAGTTAATCTGATTTCAGTCAATTCACCAATAGCACGTGGTTTAGTCGGTAAAGAGGTTGACGATGTCGTCTCAATCAAAACCCCAGGTGGGGATGTAGAGTTCGAAATTCTTAAAGTTGAGTATATCTGATTCCTATTTTACTGAATTGGTTATATTATTTCCCCGGATTTAAAGAAAAAGGCCGCAGGCGGCCTTTTTCAACATATAAAACATGCTTTCAATGGCATTTTTATATAAATGATGGGTTATTATTTAGGTAAAATGATTTTGCGATCCGCCGAAGGGCGGTAAATAACAAGAATTTTACCAATGATTTGTACATTTACTGCACCAGTTTCGCGAACAATCGCATCAGCGATCAAATTTTTAGTATCACGGTCTTCGCCTGCGATTTTGACTTTGATAAGCTCATGATGCGCTAGTGAGAGTTCAATCTCAGCTAAGACACCTTCGGTTAAACCGTTGTTGCCAATCATAACGACAGGGTTTAAGTGATGAGCGAGACTTTTTAGGTGCTGAATTTGTTTTTTATTAAGATTCATCGATTTTTTGCTTGGTTAGTATTGAAAATGGCTTATTCTACCGCCATCTGATATCTATCACCATCAATTATATCTGTTCGATGGTAAAGAAGCAGCAACATAGGTGTAGATCTTTTAGTATAGTTGGAAGACACAATGGCCAATAAAAAACGTTCGGCAAGCTCAAGTCGCTGGTTGCAAGAACATTTTAGTGATAAATATGTTCAGCAAGCACAAAAAAAAGGGCTACGCTCACGTGCATGGTTTAAACTGGAGGAAATCCAGCAAGGTGATAAAATATTTAAACCAGGTATGACCGTTGTTGATTTAGGAGCAGCCCCTGGTGGTTGGTCACAATATGTTGTCAGCCAAATAGGTCATAATGGGCGTGTTATTGCTTGTGACTTATTACCGATGGACCCAATCGTTGGCGTTGATTTCCTTCAAGGGGATTTTCGTGACGAGGCAGTGCTCGCCGCTTTGCTAGAACGAGTAGGCGACAAAAAAGTACAGGTGGTCATGTCAGATATGGCCCCAAATATGAGTGGGACACCTGCGGTCGATATTCCTCGCTCTATGTATCTGGTTGAATTAGCATTGGATATGTGCCGTGCTGTATTGGCGCCTGGGGGGAGTTTCATTGTTAAAGTGTTTCAGGGAGAAGGCTTTGACGATTACCTTAGGGATATCCGCTCCCTGTTTACGAAAGTAAAAGTTCGTAAACCTGAATCTTCGCGGGCACGGTCACGTGAAGTATACATTGTAGCGACAGGGCTAAAACTATAGTACCCTGAGCGTTATTTGTTAACACAGTTGTAATATGAGGTTAATCCCTTGAGTGACATGGCGAAAAACCTGATTCTCTGGTTAGTCATCGCAGTTGTTCTGATGTCCTTGTTCCAGAGTTTTGGCCCAAGCGATTCGAATAGTCGCAGAGTTGATTATTCTACGTTTATCAATGAGTTAGCCCAGGATCAGGTACGTGAAGTTCGTATCACAGGTCGTGAACTGAACGTCAGAAAGGCTGATAATAGCCGCTATACAACTTATCTTCCTATGCAGGATGAGAAGCTGTTAGACACCATGCTGAATAAGCATGTGACTGTCGTTGGTGAACCACCAGAAGAACCTAGCTTACTGACATCTATTTTCATTTCCTGGTTCCCAATGCTTCTGTTGATTGGTGTCTGGATTTTCTTTATGCGCCAGATGCAAGGTGGCGGCGGCAAGGGGGCAATGTCATTCGGCAAAAGTAAAGCCCGCATGTTGACGGAAGATCAGATAAAAACAACATTTGCAGACGTTGCAGGGTGTGATGAAGCGAAAGAAGAAGTCGGTGAAATCGTAGAGTTTTTACGTGAACCTGCTCGTTTCCAGAAACTTGGCGGTAAAATTCCTAAAGGCGTCCTGATGGTAGGGCCTCCTGGTACAGGTAAAACACTACTTGCAAAGGCTATTGCGGGTGAAGCAAAAGTCCCATTCTTTACTATTTCCGGTTCAGACTTCGTGGAAATGTTTGTGGGGGTTGGTGCTTCTCGTGTTCGTGATATGTTCGAACAAGCGAAAAAAGCTGCGCCTTGTATCATCTTTATTGATGAAATCGATGCTGTCGGTCGCCAACGTGGTGCAGGTTTAGGTGGTGGTCACGATGAACGTGAACAAACCCTGAACCAGATGCTAGTTGAAATGGATGGTTTCGAAGGTAACGAAGGTATTATTGTTATTGCCGCAACTAACCGTGCAGACGTACTTGACCCAGCGTTATTACGTCCAGGTCGTTTTGACCGTCAGGTTGTTGTTGGCTTGCCAGATGTTCGTGGCCGTGAGCAAATTCTGAGAGTGCATATGCGTCGTGTTCCTATCGACCCAAGTGTTGATACTTTCATCCTTGCTCGTGCAACCCCTGGTTTTTCTGGAGCAGAATTAGCCAACCTAGTGAACGAGGCGGCATTGTTCGCAGCTCGCGCAAATATGCGTGTCGTTTCTATGGTCGAATTTGAAAAAGCTCGTGATAAAATTTGGATGGGTGCTGAGCGTCGTTCTCTGATGATGACTGAAGAACAAAAAGAATCAACGGCTTACCATGAAGGTGGCCATATGATTATCGGTCATTTAATGCCAGAGCATGACCCTGTTCACAAAGTCACAATCGTTCCACGTGGTCAAGCGCTGGGTGTGGCATTCTTCTTACCAGAAGGTGATGAAGTTAGCCGTAGCCGCTTAAAACTGGAAGGGATGATTGCGACAGCATATGCGGGTCGTATCGCAGAAGAACTGATTTACGGGCGAGATAAAGTCACCACGGGTGCCTCTTCTGATATTCAGTTTGCAACGAATACAGCGCGTAACATGGTGACTCAGTGGGGCTTCTCAGACCGTTTAGGTCCAATGCAATACTCAAAAGAAGAAGGCCCTGCATTTTTAGGTCGTTCTGCGGGTAATGGTTCAGGTATTTCTGATGAAACAGCGCGTATTGTTGATGAAGAAATTAAGAAAATCTTAGACCACTGCTACCAATTGGCTTATAAAACACTGGAAGACAATATTGATATTCTGCATGCAACGAAAGACGCATTGTTGAAATACGAAACTATCGATATGCCAATGATTGATGATTTAATGAATCGTCGTCCAGTACGTGAACCAGCAGGTTGGGATGAGGACAAAAAAGTCAGTAACGTGACTGGAACATTTGGCAAAGGTGCGTCAAATAGCGATAAAGTTGCTGATAAACCTCAAACTGAAGAACCAAAAAATAATGCTGAAGAGCCAAGCAACAATACTGATGAATCAAACCCATCAGACAATAACGATAACAAGCCACAATAAGTTATCGGAAAAGTAAGGTAATCGAGAGCCCCAGTTCGCTGGGGTTTTTTTCGTTAAGGAAAATAACAATGCAAATCAAAGCGAGAGGCAGTGTCCTTGATTTATCCACACCGCAAGTGATGGGGATTCTGAATGTTACTCCTGATTCGTTCTCAGATGGTGGCACTCATAATCGTTATCATGATGCATTAGAGCATGTAGCTAGGATGGTGCAAGAAGGGGCAACCATTATCGATATTGGTGGTGAGTCAACTCGTCCTGGGGCAGCTGAAGTTTCTGTTAGCGAAGAACTTGATAGGGTGATCCCTGTAGTAGAGGCTATTGCCCAACGTTTTGATGTGTGGATTTCTGTTGACACTTCGAAAGCGCAAGTGATGTCTGAAGCGGCAAAGGCAGGGATGCATATGATTAATGATATTCGCTCACTTCATGAGCCGGAAGCATTAGATGTTGCTGCTCAAACTGGGTTACCTGTGTGTATTATGCACATGCAAGGCCAGCCACGAACAATGCAAGCCGCCCCAAATTATGAGAATGTTGTGCGCGAAGTTAAAGACTATCTAGAGGCCGAAATTGCACGTTGTGTGAATGCTGGAATCGATAGGCAGCAAATTATCCTTGATCCAGGCTTTGGGTTTGGTAAAAACTTGTCGCATAATTATCAATTATTGGCAAACTTAGAACAATTTCATAATTTCGGACTACCGCTATTGGCAGGTATGTCACGTAAATCTATGATTGGGCAATTATTGAATGTTCCACCTCAAGAGCGTCTCGCAGGCAGCCTTACTTGCGCAGTTATTGCTGCAATGCAAGGAGCGCACATCATTCGAGTTCATGATGTCAAAGAAACAGTGCAAGCGATGCAAGTGGTACAGATGACTCTGTCAGAAAAGGAAAAGTAAGCGTATGAGTGAGCGTAAATATTTTGGTACCGATGGTATCCGTGGCAAAGTGGGTGATAGCCCAATTACTCCTGACTTCGTTTTAAAATTAGGTTGGGCAGCAGGGAAAGTCCTTGCGCGTCATGGCTCACGTAAAATTATTATCGGTAAGGATACGCGTATTTCTGGTTATATGCTGGAGTCTTCTCTAGAAGCTGGGCTAGCGGCCGCTGGGCTATCAGCATCTTTTACAGGGCCAATGCCGACGCCAGCGGTGGCTTATTTAACACGTACTTTCCGCGCTGAAGCGGGGATCGTTATTTCCGCTTCCCATAACCCTTATTATGATAATGGCATCAAATTCTTTTCAATTGATGGGACTAAGTTACCTGATGAAGTCGAAGAAGCCATTGAAGCTGAAATGGAAAAACCGATCACTTGTGTCGAATCAGCAGAATTGGGTCGCGCTAATCGGATTGTAGACGCTGCTGGGCGTTATATTGAGTTCTGTAAAGGGACGTTCCCAAATGAGCAAAGCTTATCCAGCCTAAAAATCGTTATTGACTGTGCTAATGGTGCGACTTATCACATTGCCCCCAATGTATTTCGTGAGTTAGGTGCGGAAGTCATTACTATTGGTTGTGACCCGAATGGGATCAACATCAATGAAGAATGCGGCGCTACTGATGTTCGACAACTACAACAAAAAGTATTAGAAGAAAAAGCAGACGTCGGCCTAGCGTTTGATGGTGATGGTGACCGTATTATCATGGTTGACCATATGGGCGAAAAAGTGGATGGCGACCAAATCTTATTTATTGTCGCTAGAGAAGCTCTACGCCAAGGTCAATTAAAAGGCGGGGTAATCGGTACATTAATGAGCAATATGGGCTTAGAAATAGCCCTGAAACAGTTAGGCATTCCATTTGAACGAGCTAAAGTGGGTGACCGCTATGTGCTCGAAAAATTACAGGAAAAAGGCTGGCGCATGGGCGCGGAAAACTCAGGCCATGTAATTTTACTGGATAAAACCACCACGGGTGACGGTATTGTTGCTGGCCTACAAGTTTTGAGCGCTATGGTACGTAACCATATGAGTTTGCATGACTTATGTAGTGGTATGAAATTATTACCTCAAGTGCTGGTTAATGTTCGGTTCAAAGGCACACACGACCCTCTACAAAATGAGGGGGTTATTGCTGCTAATGAAGAAGTTGAAAAGCAACTGGCAGGTAAAGGCCGCGTGTTACTCAGAAAATCGGGTACAGAGCCGTTAATTCGTGTCATGGTTGAAGGCGAAAATGAAGCGGATGTAACTGCAATGGCGAATCGTATTGCGGATGCAGTTAAAGCCGCAGGTTGATTGTAATAAATAAAGCTGAGCAATATTTCGAATATTTGTTGTTTTTTTCCGCAAATAATCGATAGAGTTTAAAATAGACTTGCTTGTCGGCTCAGCTTTGGGTAGTATTCGCACCTGCTCAATCCTGTAAGAGTGTCCTTTTGCGGGGAATTGGGCGGGTGTGCAGTGATAAAGGTCATAGCATTAGGCTATGCACCGTAACTGAATAGGTAACTCAAATGTACATAGCTCTTTTAATTATTTTCCTGCTAGCAGCTATCGGGCTTATTGCTCTGATTATGTTACAGCAAGGTAAAGGTGCTGACATGGGTGCATCATTCGGTGCGGGTGCTTCTGCAACACTGTTTGGCTCATCGGGTTCAGGTAACTTCATGACTCGTATGACTGGAATCTTGGCTGCTGTGTTTTTCATCATCAGTTTAATACTTGGCAATATGACTGCAAATAAGTATGGAACTGGTAGTGGTAGTAAGTGGGAAAACATTAGTGAACCTGCGAAAGTCGAGCAACCAACAGACGTGCCGGCAGCACCAGCTACACCAACGAGCGATATTCCTCGTTAAGTGTTAAAGATTCCGAATGAAGGCAGTTATTGTCATCATTAAGTAGTAAGCTCAGAAATGAGCAAGAAGTTAAAAATTTGAGGTTATTGATTTTAAATTGATAACCTCGCCTCAGTGCCGAGGTGGTGAAATTGGTATACACGCTACCTTGAGGTGGTAGTGCCTACAAAACGGGCGTACGGGTTCAAGTCCCGTCCTCGGCACCATTATTTTGATAGCTTGTAGTTTACGAGTTATCAGTGTAGAATATGTCACGTTTTCGAACGCGGGATGGAGCAGCTTGGTAGCTCGTCGGGCTCATAACCCGAAGGTCGTCGGTTCAAATCCGGCTCCCGCAACCATTTCTTATTCAACATACCTTGTCAGTATCGTAGTCAGAGTTGTTGTCAGATGTAGCAATCAAGTGTAGTTATCTAATAGCTCCCAAAATTTCTCATCGATTTCTCTAGACTTTGCAGGTATAATAAGAATATGGTGAACCCGTGCACTACAGGGTCCAGTTGCATAAAGCCCCGAATTTCGGGGTTTTTTGTTATTTGACAATCGAATTAACTGGGCTTTTATAGCCCTTTTTTTATGTCTGGGGGTGGGCTTGTCCACATTAGAACAGCAATTAACAGAGATGATTTCAGCACCTGTGGAGGCGCTAGGCTTTGAATTTGTTGGCTTAGAGTTTGTCCGTGGTCGCACATCGACACTGCGTGTCTTCATTGATAGTGAAGAAGGCATCACTGTTGACGATTGTGCTGATGTCAGCCATCAGGTTAGTGCAGTATTGGATGTCGAAGATCCAATTTCTGTTATTTATAACCTTGAAATATCGTCACCTGGGCTTGAGCGCCCATTATTCACAGTCGCTCATTACGAGCGTTTTGTTGGTGAAGAGGTGGCGTTAACTTTGCGTATAGCAATGCAGAACCGCCGTAAATGGCAAGGAATTATCAAAGCCGTAGACGGTGAAATGATTACGGTTACTGTAGATGGTAAGGATGAGGTGTTCGCCCTCGGCAACATCCAGAAAGCTAACTTGGTACCCCACTTTTAATAAAGTTCAATGAGGCAACTAGGATGAATAAAGAAATTCTGGCTGTTGTAGAAGCGGTTTCTAACGAAAAATCCCTCCCTCGTGAAAAAATCTTCGAGGCTCTGGAAACGGCATTAGCGACGGCAACCAAAAAGAAATATGAGCAAGAAATCGATGTTCGTGTTGAGATTGACCGTAAATCCGGTGATTTTGATACGTTCCGTCGTTGGTTAATTGTCGATGAAGTGACAATGCCAACTCGCGAAATCACATTAGAAGCAGCGCAATACGAAGACCCTGCACTGCAACTAGGTGAGTATGTTGAAGATCAGATCGAATCTGTTGTGTTTGACCGCATTACAACACAAACTGCAAAACAAGTTATTGTTCAGAAAGTTCGTGAAGCTGAACGTGCTATGGTTGTTGACCAATTCCGTGAGCAACAAGGCGAAATTATCACTGCTCAAGTGAAGAAAGTTAACCGTGAAAACATCACGTTAGACTTAGGTAATAACGCTGAAGCGGTTATTCTGCGTGAAGATATGTTGCCACGTGAAAACTTCCGCCCAGGTGACCGCATACGCGGAGTCCTGTATGATGTCCGTCCTGAAGCTCGCGGCGCACAACTTTTTGTTACGCGTTCTCGCCCGGAAATGTTGGTTGAATTATTCCGCATTGAAGTGCCTGAAATTGGCGAAGAAATTATTGAAATTAAAGCCGCTGCGCGTGATCCAGGTTCTCGTGCAAAAATCGCTGTAAAAACTAACGATAAACGTATCGACCCAGTTGGTGCTTGTGTTGGTATGCGTGGTGCGCGAGTTCAAGCCGTTTCTAGTGAGTTAGGCGGCGAGAGAATCGATATTGTGTTATGGGATGATAACCCAGCTCAGTTCGTTATTAATGCAATGGCTCCGGCTGATGTTGCATCTATCGTCGTCGATGAAGACAAATGCACGATGGATGTTGCCGTAGAAAGCAGTAACTTGGCACAAGCAATAGGGCGTAACGGTCAAAACGTTCGTCTAGCTGCTCAGTTGCTGAAAAAACACCGTGGTGATGACAAATGGGAACTGAATGTCATGACCGCAGAAGAGCTAAATGCAAAACATCAGGCAGAAGCACATGCTTCTATTGATACATTCACCAAGCATCTTGATATTGATGAAGAGTTCGCCACTGCACTTGTTGAAGAAGGCTTCTCTACGTTAGAAGAACTGGCTTACGTGCCTATTAATGAACTTCTGGAAATTGACGGTCTTGATGAAGATACCGTTGAAGTTCTACGTGAAAGAGCGAAAGCTGCCCTCACCACAATTGAGTTGGCTCAAAAAGAGAGCCTAGGTGATAATCAGCCAGCAGAAGATTTGTTGAATCTTGACGGTATGGATCGTACTCTTGCCTATAACTTGGCTACTCGTGGAATCTGTACACTGGAAGATCTTGCTGAGCAGGGCATCGACGACCTGATTGATATTGAAGGTCTGGATGATGAGAAAGCAGGTACGCTCATCATGGCCGCACGTAATATTTGCTGGTTCGGTAACGATGCGTAAACACTGTAGCAGGAAGGAACGGCATGACAGAAACTGTAAAAACATTGGCAACGGAAATTCAAATCACAGTTGATCGCCTGGTACAGCAATTTGCTGAAGCAGGGATCAAAAAAAGTGAGAATGACTCTGTTAGCCAGTCAGAAAAAGAAGCTTTACTGAACCACCTAAACCGCGAACAAGGCGGGGCGGCGGGTCAGCCAAGTAAGTTAACACTACAACGTAAAACTCGTAGTACGTTGAGTGTTCCGGTCACCGGTGGCAAAAGCAAATCGGTAAATGTTGAAGTCCGCAAAAAACGCACTTATGTGAACCGTGACGCTGAAGAAGCGAAAGCGGAAGAGCAGGCACAGCGTGAAGCGGAAGAGCAGGCACAGCGCGAAGCTGAAGAACTGGCACAACGTGAAGCACAAGCTAAGCGATTAGCAGAAGAAGCTGCAAAACGCGAAGCAGAAGCAAACGCAAAACGTGATGCCGAAGATAAAGCAAAACGTGAAGCAGCAGATAAAGCTACGCGCGAAGCAGCGGAAAGAGAAAAAGTGAAACCAAGCGAAAATCATCAAAAAGCAGGCAAATCGTCTGAAACTAATGCCGACAAACAACGCCGTGAAGCTGAAGCTGCAGAGCTAAAACGCAAAGCTGAAGAAGAAACTCAACGTAAAGTTGAAGCAGAAGCGCGTCGTGTTGCTGAAGAAGCCCGTAAAATGGCTGAAGAAAATGGCGAAAAATGGACGGCTGAAACTAAAACTGAAGAAGACAGCGATTATCATACAACCACTTCTACGCACGCTCGTGCCGCTGAAGATGAAAATGATGCGAAAGAAGAAGGCCGTCGTTCTCGTAACCGTACCGCTAAAGCACCTCGCCAGAAAAAAGGTAACAAGCTTTCAGAGAAAGCTGATCGCGAAGAAGAGCGTGCAGCAGGTCGTTCAGGTCGTACTAAAGGTAAACAACGTAAAGGCAGTTCCTTACAGCAAAGCTTTACTAAGCCAGCTGCTGCGGTAAACCGCGATGTTATCATTGGTGAAACGATCACTGTAGGCGAACTTGCTAATAAAATGGCGGTTAAAGGCTCTCAAGTCATCAAAACAATGATGAAGATGGGCGCTATGGCGACTATCAACCAAGTGATTGACCAAGAAACTGCACAGCTTGTTGCAGAAGAAATGGGTCACAAAGTTATTCTGCGTCGTGAAAATGAGCTAGAAGAAGCGGTAATGAATGACCGTGATACAGGCTCTGCATTACAAGAACCACGCGCACCAGTTGTGACTATTATGGGTCACGTTGACCATGGTAAAACGTCTTTACTTGACTACATTCGTTCAACGAAAGTGGCATCAGGTGAAGCCGGTGGTATTACTCAGCATATCGGTGCGTACCACGTACAGACCGATAAAGGTATGATTACCTTCTTAGATACCCCAGGTCACGCCGCGTTTACCTCTATGCGTGCTCGTGGAGCACAAGCAACGGATATCGTAATCCTTGTTGTTGCTGCCGATGATGGTGTTATGCCACAAACAATTGAAGCTATTCAGCATGCGAAAGCAGCGGGTGTACCAATTGTGGTTGCAGTCAACAAAATCGATAAGCCAGAAGCTGATCCAGACCGCGTCAGAAATGAGTTATCTCAATACGGTGTTATTTCCGAAGATTGGGGTGGTGATACTCAGTTCATTAGCGTATCAGCTAAGAAAGGTACAGGTATTGATGACCTACTGGATGCTATCTTACTGCAAGCTGAGGTTTTAGAACTGAAAGCAGTTTATGCAGGAATGGCAAGCGGTGTTGTTGTTGAATCCTACTTAGACAAAGGTCGTGGCCCAGTGGCAACTATCTTAGTTCAAGAAGGTACACTGAACAAAGGCGATATCGTCTTATGTGGGTTTGAATATGGCCGTATTCGTGCAATGCGTAACGAATTAGGTAAAGAAGTTCAATCTGCAGGCCCTTCTATGCCAGTTGAAATTTTGGGGCTATCAAGCGTCCCATCTGCTGGTGATGAAGCGACAGTAGTTCGTGATGAGAAAAAAGCCCGTGAAGTTGCTCTATATCGTCAAGGTAAATTCCGCGATGTTAAATTAGCGCGCCAGCAGAAATCTAAACTGGAAAACATGTTTGCGAACATGGAAGAAGGTAAAGTTTCTGAACTGAATATCGTGCTGAAAACTGACGTTCAAGGTACTTGTGAAGCGATCACTGACTCTCTGATGAAACTGTCAACTGATGAAGTTAAAATTAAAATCATCGGTTCTGGCGTTGGTGGTATCACTGAGACAGATGCAACATTGGCAGCGGCATCAAATGCTATCATTCTTGGCTTTAACGTCCGTGCAGATGCATCTGCGCGTCGTGTCATTGAAAGTGAAAGCGTTGATTTACGTTACTATTCCGTTATCTATAGCTTGATTGATGAAATCAAACAAGCAATGAGCGGTATGTTGGCACCTGAATACAAACAACAAATCATTGGTCTTGCAGAAGTCCGCGATGTATTTAAATCACCGAAATTTGGTGCTGTTGCAGGTTGTATGGTTACAGAAGGTACCATCAAGCGTAATAACCCAATTCGTGTACTGCGTGACAACGTGGTTATCTACGAAGGTGAGTTAGAGTCTCTGCGTCGCTTTAAAGATGATGTTGCTGAAGTTCGTAACGGCATGGAATGTGGTATCGGTGTTAAGAACTACAACGATGTTCGTGTCGGCGATATGATTGAAGTCTTCGAAGTTATTGAAGTTAAGCGTTCGATCGACGGTTAATTTTATAGATACCCGTAATATCACTTTGTTATAAAGCGAAGCGGGTAAATATCTTCATACTTTATTTTCCATTGGGGGGCTTAGCCCCCAATTTGTCAGGAGATAGAACAATGGCAAGAGAATTCAGTCGTTCTCAGCGCGTTGCACAAGAAATGCAAAAAGAAATTGCAATCATTTTGCAACGTGAAGTGAAGGATCCTCGCATTGGTATGGCAACGGTTTCTGGTGTTGAACTGTCTAGGGACTTGGCATACGGTAAAGTATTCGTTACGTTTTTAAATATCTCTCATGAAGAACATGAGTCTGATATGGTAAAAGAAGGCATTAAAGCGCTGAATGAAGCTTCAGGTTTTATTCGTTCTTTATTAGGTAAAGCCATGCGCTTACGTGTTATTCCTGAACTGACATTCTCTTATGATAGTTCTTTGGTTGATGGTATGCGTATGTCTAACCTCGTTTCGAATGTCATTCGCGATGATGAAAAACGTCGTGCTGATGCAGATGATAAAGAGGAAAAATAATGGGGCGTCGTCGTAGCGGCCGTGATATCGACGGTGTAGTGCTGCTGGATAAACCTACGGATATTTCTTCTAATGATGCGCTGCAAAAAGTGCGGCGCTTTTTTAATGCTAATAAAGCTGGGCATACAGGGGCGCTTGATCCGTTAGCAACAGGTATGTTGCCCGTTTGCCTTGGTGAAGCAACGAAGTTTTCCCAATTTTTACTCGATTCAGATAAGCGTTATCGTGTAGTAGCTCGTTTAGGTCAACGTACTGATACATCGGATTCTCATGGCGAAATCATCAGCGAGCGTAACGTTGAGTTTACGCCGCAACAGTTAGATGACGCCTTAGCGTTTTTCCGAGGCGATACACTGCAAGTACCTTCGATGTATTCCGCATTAAAACACCAAGGTCGTCCATTGTATGAATATGCACGTAAAGGGATTACGGTTGAGCGTGAAGCCCGCCCAATTACTGTGTATGAACTACAGTTTATTCGTTTAGAAAATAATGAGTTAGAACTGGAAATTCATTGCTCGAAAGGGACTTATATTCGTACTATTGTTGATGATTTAGGCGAAATGTTAGGCTGTGGCGCTCATGTGATTTATCTACGGCGTATTCAAGTCGCTAATTACCCATATGAGCGCATGGTAACATTAGAGCAATTAGCCGCTTTGCGGGCACAAGTAGATGCAGGAGAAGGTTCTTTTGAATCATTACTGGATAGCTTGTTATTGCCAATGGATACCGCAGTTGTTCATTTTCCAGCTATCAATATAACTGAAGAAACAGCGGCTTACTTTAAACAGGGTCAACCTGTTAGGGCGAATGTTGAAGGTCTCATTGAAGGGGACATGGTCCGAGTGACTTGCGGTGAAGAGCAGCGTTTTATCGGTATTGCTCTGATTAGCGAAGATGGCCGTGTGGCACCAAAGCGTTTGGTTGTGGAAAATGAACAATCCGCATAGTGGCGCTTATTGCTTTGCTGTTATAAGCAGCGTAGAATAGCGGCGCTTAATCTTGAGATGCTAAATTAGAGATTGGCTCTCATCACTTACATTAATCATTTTGGAGTTTATTATGTCTCTAAGTAATGAAGCGAAAGCTAAAATCGTTGCTGAGTTCGGCCGCGGTGAAAATGACACTGGTTCAAGCGAAGTACAAATCGCTCTGCTGACTGCACAAATCAACCATCTGCAAAGCCACTTTGCAGAGCACAAAAAAGATCACCACAGCCGTCGTGGTCTGTTGCGTATGGTTGCACAACGCCGTCGCTTACAAGCTTACTTGAAAGGTAAAGATATCGCACGCTACACTGCTCTGATTGAGCGTTTAGGTCTGCGCCGCTAATCTTACTCTAGATAATTCCAGTTGCGGCTAGGCGACCAATGAGTGAGTGGCTAGGAATGTACATCAGTATGTGACTAGTACGAATGAGTGTAGTCAACAACGTTGCAACTTGAAGTATGACGAGTAGAGTCAGTTTCAGAGAAAAGGGGCCACAGGCCCCTTTTCTTCTAAAAGTTATTTTGAAAGTTGAAGTAATACTCGAATTGTTCTTAACTTAAATGTTAAGCTATGGTTTGTAATTAGTTGTTTTAATAATGCCTCTTCGCTACATCCGATTCGCGCGGCTAATGAGAACATTGATGACTTGAATATCAATCTTCTCATTAGTCGCGAGGCTGTAGGAAGAATAAGCCAATGCTATCCGAGATGCTCAGATAGCCTTACAAAAAGGGTAATATTGTGTTAAATCCTATTGTTCGTAAATTCCAATATGGTCAACATACCGTTACGATTGAAACGGGAATGATGGCGCGTCAAGCGACAGCCGCTGTTATGGTTAACATGGATGACACTGCGGTATTTGTTACTGCGGTTGCTCAGAAGAAAGTTAAAGAAGGTCAAGATTTCTTCCCTTTAACTGTTAACTATCAAGAACGTACATACGCAGCAGGCCGTATCCCAGGGAGTTTCTTCCGTCGTGAAGGTCGTCCTGGTGAAGGCGAAACGTTAATCGCACGCTTGATTGACCGTCCACTGCGCCCTCTGTTCCCAGAAGGTTTTTTAAACGAAATTCAAATCATTGCTACAGTTGTGTCTGTTAACCCACAAGTTAACCCTGACATCGTTGCGATGATCGGTGCATCTGCAGCTCTTGCGCTGTCTGGCACGCCATTTAATGGCCCAATCGGTGCTGCTCGTGTTGGTTTTATCAATGACCAATATGTTCTGAACCCAACAGCTGATGAGCTGAAAAACAGCCGTTTAGATTTAGTGGTTGCAGGTACCAATAACGCGGTCTTAATGGTTGAATCTGAAGCTGACTTGTTAAGCGAAGAACAAATGTTAGGTGCGGTCGTATTTGGCCACGACCAACAACAAATTGTTATTCAAAACATCAATGAGTTGGTCAAAGAAGCAGGTAAAGAAAAATGGGATTGGCATCCAGAGCCAGTTAACCAAGCATTAAATGACCGCATTGCGGCATTAGCAGAAAGCCGTATGGGTGATGCTTACCGCATTACTGAGAAACAAGAACGTTACGCGCAAGTTGATTTAATCAAAGATGAAGTCATTGCTACATTAGTCGCTGAAGATGAAAACGTTGATGTTTCTGAAGTTGCTGATATTTTAGGTAACTTAGAAAAACAAGTTGTACGTAGCCGTGTTATCCGTGGTGAACCTCGTATTGACGGTCGTGAAAAAGACATGGTTCGTGCACTTGATGTGCGTACCGGTGTTCTGCCACGTACTCATGGGTCTGCATTGTTCACACGTGGTGAAACTCAGGCACTGGTAACTGCAACTTTAGGTACAGAGCGTGATGCACAGGTTATCGACCAGTTAATGGGCGAATACACTGACCGTTTCTTATTCCATTATAACTTCCCTCCATACTCTGTTGGTGAAACTGGTATGGTAGGTTCACCGAAACGTCGTGAAATTGGTCATGGTCGTTTAGCGAAACGTGGTGTGTTAGCTGTAATGCCAGATCACGCAGATTTCCCATATACTGTCCGTGTTGTATCTGAAATTACTGAATCTAACGGTTCATCATCTATGGCTTCTGTCTGTGGCGCTTCACTCGCATTAATGGATGCAGGTGTGCCAATTAAAGCTGCTGTTGCTGGTATTGCAATGGGGCTGGTGAAAGAAGGTGACGATTTTGTTGTCCTATCTGACATTTTAGGTGATGAAGACCACTTAGGTGATATGGACTTTAAAGTTGCCGGTAGCCGTGATGGTATCAGTGCACTGCAAATGGATATCAAAATCGAAGGGATTACCAGCGAAATTATGCAGGTTGCTCTGAACCAAGCGAAAGGCGCACGTTTGCACATCTTGGGGACGATGGAACAAGCTATTAATGGTCCTCGCGAAGAAATCTCTGAATTTGCACCACGTATCTATACGATTCGTATCAATCCAGACAAAATTAAAGATGTCATCGGTAAAGGTGGTTCTGTCATCCGTGCATTAACGGAAGAAACAGGCACTACGATTGAAATCGAAGATGATGGTACAGTGAAAATTGCTGCAACTGATGGTATCAAGGCGAAAGAAGCCATTCGCCGTATTGAAGATATTACTGCTGAAGTTGAAGTTGGTCGTATTTACCCAGGTAAAGTGACTCGTATCGTTGACTTTGGTGCATTCGTTGCTATTGGTGGCGGTAAAGAAGGTCTAGTACACATTTCTCAAATCGCAGATAAGCGTGTTGAGAAAGTGACTGATTATCTGCAAATGGGTCAAGAAGTCCCAGTTAAGGTATTAGAAATCGACCGTCAAGGCCGTATCCGCCTTAGCATGAAAGAAGCGGTAGCAACTGAGGAACCAAGTTCGCAACCTCAGGACTCAGCAGAATAAGTTGACCTAGCTGCGCTCTATTTGTTTAGAGCGCTATCAGCCTAAATTTGCTGAAACCATAATTTGTTGTAAATGCGTGGTAATGTAAGGGCGGAGTATGTTGAACAGTATCTGTCTTCGGGTAAGAGATTATCGCACGTTACCGCGTGTGCTCTTGGCGCTTATCTTTTTTGTTATTATTGGATGTAGCAGCAAAGATTGGCGAAAGAACGAGGTTTTTGCCGTTCCACTTCAACCTTCATTGCAACAAGAAGTGATATTGGCTCGTATGGAACAAATCCTTGCGAGCCGGTCTTTAACCGATGACGAATACGCACAGCTTTTATATGAGCGCGGTGTGTTGTATGATAGTCTAGGTTTAAGGGCGCTGGCGCGTAATGATTTTTCAACTGCGTTAGCCATACGTCCTGATATTCCTGAAGTTTTTAATTTTTTAGGGATATATTTTACGCAGGCAGGGAACTATGATGCTGCCTATGAAGCGTTTGATTCTGTTTTAGAGCTTGATCCAACTTACAATTTCGCGCGGATGAATCGTGGCATCGCTTTATATTACGGTGAACGGTACAAACTAGCGCAGGATGATCTGCTGGCGTATTATCAGATAGATCCAAATGATCCTTTTCGTGTTTTATGGCTTTATCTTGTAGAAAAAGACATAGACCCGCGTACGGCACAAGATAATCTTGCTGCTCGTTACAACCAAGCGGAGAAAGGGCAATGGGGCTGGAATATCGTAGAATTCTATCTTGGCAATATCAATGAAACAACATTGATGGAGCGTTTGAAAGAAACGTCTACGGATAACACTTCGCTCGCTGAGCATCTCAGTGAAACTAACTTCTATTTAGGTAAGCATTACCTAAGTCTGGGGGATAAGAATAGCGCAGTTGCGTTATTCAAACTGACGGTAGCTAACAACGCTCACAGCTTTGTTGAACACCGCTATGCATTGTTGGAATTGGCGCTGTTAGGCCAAGAACAAGACGACCTTTTAGAATCGGGCCAGCAATAGCTGACGAACATTTCATGATTAATTTTTAAGTCATCATCCCTCGGGGTGACGGCCTATTTGTTCGTTTAATAAACACAATTTGAGCCAGTTCACATTTTAAATGAAAATGACCGAAATGATTTTCGCATGGTTATGTAAACTGGCTGCCATTATGTATGAGGCACCTTTACATGACTACTGAGACCGATATTTCTTTTGCTGATTTAGGTTTATCAGCATCTATTTTGACAGCACTGAACGACCTGGGATACGAAAAACCATCACCAATCCAGCAACAATGTATTCCATTGTTAATGGATGGTAACGATGTATTAGGTATGGCACAAACCGGTAGTGGTAAAACCGCTGCATTTAGTTTGCCATTACTGCAAAACATTGACCCAGATTTAAAAGCTCCGCAAATTTTAGTTCTGGCACCAACTCGTGAGTTGGCTGTTCAGGTAGCTGAAGCGATGAGCGATTTCTCTAAACATATGAGCCGCGTTAACGTCGTTGCTCTATACGGTGGACAACGTTATGACGTGCAATTGCGCGCGTTACGCCAAGGTCCACAAATCGTTGTGGGTACACCTGGCCGTCTTCTTGACCATCTGAAGCGTGGTACTTTAGATCTTTCTAAATTAAAAGGCTTAGTCTTAGACGAAGCTGATGAAATGCTACGAATGGGCTTTATTGAAGATGTTGAAAACATCATGGGCCAAATTCCAGCAGAGCACCAAACCGCATTGTTCTCTGCGACAATGCCTGAGCCAATTCGCCGTATTACGCGTCGCTTTATGAAAGAACCTAAAGAGATTCGTATTCAGGCAAGCATTACCACACGTCCTGACATTGCTCAAAGCTACTGGACTGTTTACGGTATGCGTAAAAATGAAGCGTTGGTTCGTTTCTTAGAAGCAGAAGATTTTGATGCGGCGATTATTTTCGTCCGTACTAAAAATGCAACATTAGAAGTCGCAGAAGCATTAGAGCGTAACGGCTATAACAGCGCAGCGCTGAATGGTGACATGAACCAAGCTCTGCGTGAGCAGACATTAGAGCGCCTGAAAGATGGTCGTTTAGATATCTTGATTGCGACTGACGTGGCAGCTCGTGGTTTAGACGTTGAGCGTATTAGCTTAGTCGTTAACTATGATATCCCTATGGATGCTGAGTCTTATGTTCACCGTATTGGTCGTACTGGCCGTGCAGGTCGTGCGGGCCGTGCCTTACTGTTCGTTGAGAACCGTGAGCGTCGCCTGTTACGTAACGTTGAACGTACGATGAAACTGACTATTCCTGAAGTTGAACTGCCAAATGCAGATTTGTTAAGTCAACGTCGTCAGGAAAAATTTGCTGAAAAAATCCAGCAACAATTAGAAAGCAGCGATTTAGACCAATATCGTTCACTGTTAGCGAAAATGTCTCCATCAGAAGATGTTGATATGGAAACTCTAGCAGCAGCGTTACTGAAAATGGCTCAAGGCGAACGCGCCCTGATCCTACCACCAGATGCACCTCGTCGTCCGCGTCGTGAATTCAACGACCGTGATGATCGCCGTGGTGACCGTCGTGACCGCAATAGCAATGGTAATGGTTTTGACCGTGCAGAGCGTGGGGAGCGTGGCGGTCGTCGTGAGCGCCGTGATGTTGGCGATATGGAAATGTATCGTATCGAAGTTGGTCGCGATGACGGTGTGGAAGTTCGTCATATTGTTGGTGCGATTGCTAACGAAGCGGACATCAGTAGCCGTTATATTGGTAATATCAAACTGTTTGGTACTCACTCAACCATCGAGTTACCAAAAGGTATGCCAAGCGAAGTGTTAACTCACTTAAGCCGTGCACGTGTATTAAATAAACCAATGCAAATGCAACTGATTGGTGATGCACAACCGTTTGAGCGTCGTGGCGGTGGTGAGCGTCGTGGTGGTCCTCGTCGTGAAGGTGGTAGCGAGGGAGGTTTCGGTGCAGGTCGTCGCAATGACCGTGGTGGTGAGCGTCGTAGCAACGGTGGTGGTGAACGCCGTGGCGGTGGTAACCGTGGCAATGCAGCACCTCGCCAAGATGGCACTAATGCGGTACCTCGTCGTCGTAGCAGCAGCCATAACGCGTAATAGCTAGGTTTTGGGGAGTTTAATCCCAATAAAACGAAACCCGTACTTTGAAGTGCGGGTTTTTTTATTAGTCATTTTTATTTAAGTATATAGTGGCGATAAAGCGTTTTTTCTAAATCTTGTGCTGTGCTAATAAAAAGTAGGATAACGACGTTATTTGTTTGCTTATCAAATTCATATAAACAGCGATATTGGCTAGTTATATCGATTCACTCTCGAATAAGTAGACCATTATTGGCTAACATTTGATTTGGGCGATAAGGTTTAGGATCTTCTGATATTGCTTTTACGGATGATAGAAGTAACTCATCAACAAACGCTGCAGCTTGAATACTACTCATAAAATTGATTTTTGAACGATTCTACATCCTGTAGTGACCATAATGCAGTTTCTGCGAGGGTGACCGTATATGGTTGTTCCATCACAATTTCCTTTCATTATTTTCTTGCTGCACGTAATTTTTCTAGCGCTTCTTCTGGTGATAAGGTTCTTTTATTTTTAACATCATCTTTTGCTGCCATCACCAATTTTAGCAGTGCATTTGCTTGGCGCTCTCTTTCTCTTTCTTTTAGCTCTATTTCACGTTCCACACTAGTTTGAATAAAAAGCTCAGACTGCCCATTTTTTGTTACAAAAACGCCCCCCTTAAAGAGCTCAGGGTTACCAAGGCCTTCACGTGCTGCTTTTTGCGACATTGTATTAGATATATTTTGTTCCTATAAATGGTGAACACACAACACGGAATACAGAATAACGTATTGTGTGTTTTTTGAACTTATGTTTCTGTTTATAGAAAAATTGTTTTGATGTACAAATTTATTATTAATTTATACACCAAGTGCATGTGTGAGAAGTCGAAGAGCCATTTAGACTAAACCCAATGCCTCTTTTAGTGGTTTGAGGTAACGGCGGCTAACGGGGATGCGTTCGCCAGAGCTAAGTACTAACTCGGCTTGCCCACTATCGCCAAATAAAATTTCATTTAATTGGGTCATATTGACTAAGTATTGGCGATGGCAGCGCACTAGCGGTGTACGAGTTTCTAAGGTGCGTAATGTGAGTTCAGTAAAGCCTTCTTGCCCTTGTGTACTCATGACGTAGACGCCACTCAAACGAGAAGTTGCATACAATACTTCATCGAGTTTCATCAAATAAATACGGCTATGACCAGTACACGGAATAAATTTAAGTGGTTCATTATTACCCAGTAGCTCAAGGTTTTGTTTTTGTTTACCTTGACGGAGCCGGCTTAATGTTTTCTCCAATCTTTCTGGTTCAAGGGGTTTTAATAAATAATCAAAAGCATGTTCTTCAAAAGCCTGAATAGCAAATTCATTAAAAGCGGTTAGAAAGACAATATAGGGGCGGTCTTCAGGATCTAACATGCGCACCATTTCAAGGCCAGTTAGGCGCGGCATTTGGATATCGAGAAAGACCACATCAGGCTTTTTTTTATGGATTATCCCAATAGCTTCTATCGCATTGGCACATTCGCCAATGATTTCAATATCATCGTGTTCTTCGAGGAGGCAACGGACGTTTTCCCGCGCAAGTGGTTCATCATCAACAATTAATACATTCATAGGGTTACATTATCATTATTATGGTGCCGCCAAATACGGTAGGCGGATTTTCATTCGTGTGAATTTTTCTGACTCATGCTCTACGCTAATGCCGTATTGTTCGCCATATTTTAAACGCAAACGTTTATCGACCAAGCCCATCCCTAAGCCATCACTTTGCTTCGTAGATTGGTAGAGCCCTGCGTTGTCTTCAATTTCAATATAGACGTGTTCGCTACCGATATAACTACGTATTGTAATATATCCCGTCTCTAATAACTGTGAGGTGCCGTGTTTAATTGCGTTTTCAACAAGAGGTTGTAAGGTAAATGCAGGGAGTTCAACATGTTTAACTTCCTCTGGAATGTCGATGTAAATCTGTAAGTTTTCTTGAAAACGAGCTTTTTCTATTTGTAAGTAAGCATTGATATGTTCAATTTCTTCTCCCAAAGTGGCATTTTGTTCCGGACGTTTTAAGTTATTACGGAAAAAGGTCGAAATATATTGCACTAATTGCCCCGCTTGTTGGCTGTCTTTGCGGATCACGGCCTGCAACGTGTTGAGTACATTAAATAAAAAATGAGGGTTTACTTGGGCATGGAGCAATTTTACTTCCGATTGTAGCAGCGATTGTTTATTGCGTTCGTATTGCCCTGCCAAAATTTGAGCTGAAAACAAGCTGGCAATCCCTTCACCTAATGTACGGTTGATTGAGCTAAATAGGCTATTTTTGGCTTCATAGAGTTTTATGGTCCCAATCACTCGGTCATTTTCGCCTCGTAGGGGAATGACGAGTGCCGAGCCAAGTTTACAAGTTGGGCTGAGGGAACATTTATACGGTGTTTCATTCCCATCGGCATAGACAACCTCATTATTATCAATGGCTTGTCTTGATTGTGTCGATGAGATTGGTGTTCCAGGTCGGTGGTGGTCTGCCCCAATACCAATAAAGGCGAGTATTTTTTCGCGATCGGTAATGGCAACAGCTCCAATTTCCAGTTCTTGGTAAATAATTTTGGCAACTTTCATGCTGTTATCCGCATTAAAGCCTTTACGTAGAATACCTTCGGTCGTTAAGGCAATTTTAAGGGCCTGTGCGGAAAAAGCGGTGGTGTATTTTTCAACAATTGCGCGTCGGTCAAGTAAAATACGAATAAACATGGCTGCACCAATGGTGTTAGCGACTAACATCGGTGCAACAATACTTCTCACCAGCTCAAGGGCTTCATCGAAAGGGCGCGCAAGTAATAGAATAATCAGCATTTGTAGGACTTCAGCTACAAAAGTCGCACAACTGGCAGTAACTGGGTTAAAAATTTTATTAATTTCGCCACGTTTCATATAGTAACGATGGACTAAGCCACCAATGAGCCCCTCGACAATGGTCGAAACCATGCAAGCAAATGCACTCATCCCTCCTAATGAATAACGGTGTATTCCGCCAGTAAAACCAACGGCAAACCCGACGGCAGGGCCGCCAAGTAGCCCACCTAATACCGCACCAATTGCCCGAGTATTGGCAATGGAATCATTGATATGTAAGCCAAAATATGTCCCGATAATACAAAATACGGAAAAAATCAGGTAGCACATCACCTTGTGGGGTAAGCGGATAGTGACTTTCAATAAGGGAATGACGAGTGGGGTGCGGCTGAGCGCCCATGCGATAACAAGGTAGACGCACATTTGCTGGAGTAGGAGTAATATTAAATCAAATTCGTACATGCTCGTCATATTTCACATTGTGGGGGTGTTGACTTTGTCATCTCGCCCTAGTCACATACTACTGTATGCTCCTAGGGTCTCGTTTCCTCGTCGCCTACCCACAATGCGAACTATTTAGAGCATGGCTCGTCATGTGCACGTTATGGGGTGTTGACTTTGTCATCTCACCCTAGTCACATACTACTGTATGCTCCTAGGGCCTCGTTTCCTCGTCGCCTACCCACAATGCGAACTATTTAGAGCATGGCTCGTCATGTGCACGTTATGGGGTGTTGACTTTGTCATCTCACCCTAGTCACATACTACTGTATGCTCCTAGGGTCTCGTTTCTTCGTCGGCCTACCCACAATGCGAATTATTTAGAGCATGGCTCGTCATGTGCACGTTATGGGATGTTGACTTTGTCATCTCACCCTAGTCACATACTACTGTGTGCTCCTAGGGTCTCGTTTCTTCGTCGCCTATCCACAATGTGAACTATTTAGAGCATGGCTCGTCATGTGCACGTTATGGGGTGTTGACTTTGTCATCTCACCCTAGTCACATACTACTGTATGCTCCTAGGGTCTCGTTTCCTCGTCGCCTACCCACAATGCGAACTATTTAGAGCATGGCTCGTCATGTGCACGTTATGGGGTGTTGACTTTGTCATCTCACCCTAGTCACATACTACTGTATGCTCCTAGGGTCTCGTTTCTTCGTCGCCTACCCACAATGCGAATTATTTAGAGCATGGCTCGTTATGTGCACGTTATGGGGTGTTGACTTTGTCATCTCACCCTAGTCACATACTACTGTATGCTCCTAGGGGCTCGTTTCCTTGTCGCCTACCCACAATGCGAATTATTTAGAGCATGGCTCGTCATGTGCACGTTATGGGAGGTTGACTACGTTCAGCTCTTTGGGTCATATACTGATGTATGCTCCCCAAGATGTCTTCTCTTGTCGCCTATCCACAATGTGAACTATTTAGAGCATGGCTCGTCATGTGCACGTTATGGGAGGTTGACTACGTTCAGCTCTTTGGGTCATATACTGATGTACGCTCCCCAAGATATCTTCTCTTGTCGCCTATCCACAATGTGAACTATTTAGAACATGGCTCGTCATGTGCACGTTATGGGGTATTGACTACGTTCAGCTCTTTGGGTCATATACTGATGTACGCTCCCCAAGATGTCTTCTCTTGTCGCCTATCCACAATGTGAACTATTTAGAACATGGCTCGTTATATTTTGCATTGCGGGAGTTATTCACTTTAGCGTCTATTTTTAGTCTTTATTTGGCGAGTGATTATACCGTAAGTCATTGGTTAAGTAATCGACATTTGAGTAAAGGACATTCATCATTATTTGACATAAGAAAAAAATCGATTCAATATTAGACAATGCCCTACCTTTTCGTGATCTTGCGCACGAATTTATTAACGCTGTATTTAATTTTCTTGTCATACTCTAGGGATGATAGTTTCCCCCGTTATTATTTAAGGTTCACATAAATAATGAAAAAAAGAACAATAGTACTGATTTTGCTGATGCTCATTTTAATAGCAGCAGCTGCACTTTTTCATTCCCATAATCAATATTTATTGTTGCAGGGAGAAGTGGATGCACCTGAAGTTATTGTCACCTCAAAAGCGAAGGGGCGAGTGGTTGAACGCCATGTCGAGCGTGGGGACGATGTCAAACAAGGGCAGCTTTTATTAACATTAGAAAGCCCTGAGTTGCAAGCGCAATACGAAGCCTCAAAAGCGGCAAGGGACCAAGCAAAAGCTCAGCTCGAACAATCGATTAACGGGACCCGAGCAGAGACTATTCGGGACCTTAAAGCCACATTAGCGCAAGCAAACTCACAATATCAAAATGCTTCTCGCGAATATGCGCGTTTGAGTAATTTAAAAAGCAAAGGGTATGTTTCAGCAAATGAACTTGATAATGCCCGTAAAGCTAAAGATGTTGCATATTCTCAAGTACAAGGTGCAAAAGCTCGGTTAGAAGAGGGGCAGAATGGGGATCGTGTTGAGTTACGAAAACAATACGAAGCAGCTCTGAATCAAGCAGAACAAAAACTTACAGAGCTACAAGTACAGGTTGATGACCTACAAGTCAGAGCGCCTGTTGATGGTGAAGTCGGCCCTATCCCAGCAGAAATAGGTGAACTATTCAATGCAGGCAGCCCGTTAATTTCATTAATTCGCTTACCTCAGGCTTATTTCATTTATAACTTGAGAGAAGATATTTTAGTCAATGTGAAAAAAGGCGATAAAGTTCAACTTGATGTGCCCGCATTAGGCAATAAGGTGATTGAGGCTGAGGTTCGTTATATTGCACCAAAAGGTGATTACGCAACAAAGCGTGCAACCCGTGCAACTGGTGACTTTGATTTAAAAACGTTTGAAATTCGTTTATATCCATTAGAGCCAATTGATGGGTTGCGGCCCGGTATGAGTGTGCTATGGCACTGGGATAAGTAAAAGGTGTTGCCATGAAATTAAAGTTCGCTTGGCAAGGCTTCGAGCATGCTTTTAGCCGTGAAACTAAAATGGCTATCCGTAGCCCTGTTTTTCACTGGTTGAGCTGGTTGTTTCCATTGATGTTGTTTACGTTGGTGAGTTCTAACTTTTCAGAAGGAACGCTGATGGATTTGCCTGTGTCAGTGGTAGATGACAACCATAGTCCAGTATCTCGGCAAATTATTCGCGACTTGAATTCAGGCCCTCACGCAGATGTAAAAACTATCGATGACAATCTGAATACATCCTTAAAAAGATTAGGCAGCTCAAAAGATTATGCATTACTGTACATCCCCCATGATTTTGAAGAGGATGTGTTAAGAGGGCGCCAACCTGAACTGCGTATGTACTACAACGCTTTATTTTACGCATCGGGAAGTTATGCAATTCAAGACTTTAGCGGCTTAGTTGCGGAGCTAAATGCAAAGTATCGCCAAGAACTGGCGAGGTCGATGGGAAAAGCACTACCGCCGTTGGCGCAAGTGACACTTTCTTATGACAGCTTGTTCAATCCGAGTGGTAGTTATATTTATTACCAGCAGTTTGCTGCGACTATTCATATGTTACAGCTGTTTGTCGTCACTGCGACTATTTATACTATGTCGCGAGGGAGCACTTTACAAAGCGTTAAACCTTTCGCTACTGCCCTATTAGGGAAGATGGCCCCGTATACGTTATTTTTCACGACATTGTTGGCAATTGAACTTGCTGCACTCGTGACCATTTTTGATGCTAAAGTGGTGGGTAACCCATTGTATATGCTGGTGGTAGGCTTCTTTTATGTGATAGCGGCACAAAGTATTGGGGTATTACTATTTAGCTTTACCTCTAGTGCTATTATGGCTTATAGCTTAATAGGGATGCTAGTGAGTATCGCTTTAGCGTTCTCAGGAATGGCTGTGCCTGAATTATCGATGATTTTACCCGCGCGAATTATTTCTAATATTGAACCCCTTACGCATACACTTAATGCAATGTTCGATATTTTCTTACGGGAAATTTCGTTTGGTCGAATTGTAGAAGTTTGTTTGTTTTTATTAATTTACCCTGTCGTAATTGCCTTTTTAGTTCGTAAACGCTTGGTTAAGCGGCTTGCAACTCAAGGAGGGGAAGTTTAATGGCGGTCTATTTTGCGACTTTCCGTAAAGTGCTACTGGGTATGTTAGAAAAGCCGATGTGGCTACTACTTTTAGTCTCATTGTGCGTGATGAGTTTGGTCTATGCAAAACCTGTTTTATGGGATTTGCCTGTTGCCGTGATCGATATGGACCATAGCACTGCTAGCCGCGAACTAATCCGTGATTTAGACGCGACGCCAAAAGTACAATTGCATGGTTATGATAACCTTGCGCAGGCTCGTCAGGATATGATTGCTAGAAAATTATTTGCGATAATTATCATTCCAACTGATTTTCAGCAGCATTTACTAAGTGGTAAAAGCATTACTGTCCCTGTCTATGGTGATGCGACTAACCGCCTCGCTAGCGGCCAAATTCAACAAGAGCTTTCAAAAGCATATCAAACTCTTTTAAACGCTTATAATACGCAATTACTAACAAAAGCAGGTTATAGCAAAGAACAAGCCAAAGTTATCATTACCCCAGTCCGCAGTGAAACTGAGCCGTTGTATAACCCGGGAGTCAGCTTTGCGGCCATTGTTTTCCCAGGTTTATTGGTGATGTTGTTACAGCACTCCTTGTTGATCGCTTGTGTGCGCGTCAGTATTGCGATCCGTTCAACACCGAAAGGTAAACCGCCTTTAGCCGTTTATTTGGGAGCATTATCTGCGTTAATACCCATTTGGTTGTTTTTATCTACGGTCTTTTTTGCACTTTGGCCATGGGTATTGGGCTTCCGGCAAGAAGCACCGCTGTACTTAATTTGGATATTTACCTTCCCGTTCCTATTAGCGGTTATTGGCCTAGGCAAGTTGGTAACAGAATGCTTGCGCAGTGTTGAAATGATCTATTTAACGTTAGCGTTTATCACTACGCCAGTGTTTTATATGTCAGGCACTATTTGGCCATTACAAGCGATGCCAGATTGGGTACGTATGATTGCTTCAGCATTGCCATCAACATGGGCCACAAACGCCATGGCAGGCCTTAACCAAATGGGATTGCCGTTTAGTGAGGTGTTGATGGATATCGTTATGATGCTAACACTTGGTGTAATTTATACGGTTATTGGTGTGTTTATTGGCATGCTAAGAGATGGAGAGTTACGCCATATTAGCTATATGTTTAACCGTTGGCGTAGGCATCGGCATTAATCGTTATTTTTGAGTAGGAAACCTATGGCTGAGTTAGGAACAACGGCTTTTGTTGCCATTTTTGCTTCTTGGCTTAAGGTTTCCCAGTCATCAGGAGGGCTTAGCATTGAGGCAAATACTTGATAGGCATCATTTTTGGAACTATATGAACGTAATGTACTGAAATCATTTACCCAACTAATAATGATGATTTTATCTTTTTCACTGCAACGAAAGAATAAACGGAACTGCTGTAAAAATTTAGCCCGAAACCAATGTTTGTGTTTCGTTCCTAAGGTATTACCTTGGTAAAAAATTGGGTCAAGTGGGTTGACTGCAATTCGTTCTGTTATCACTTTATTAATTGTAGCGAGTAATTTTGTGGGAGCTTTCTTTTTATAGCCTATTGGGGCAGATTTTTTTAAGGTTTGTACTGTACTGACTAATGCAACTAACTGTTCTAAGAAACATGAGTGAAAAAAATTTTCCATCCGTTAATTTCTAACATTCCCTGTGACTCCATGATTAACTATCAGTAAGTGGTGCATCTAAATCAATGTCGATATCCGCAGTAAGCTCATTGATCTTATTCCATAATGCTACAGGCACAGGATAAATGTATCGTGGATTTTCTTTCATATCTTTTTCTAGGAAATTGAGAAACTATAGGGTCCTCATGGGCGTTTGTTTGCCTAGAAATAATGACATTACCATCTGCTAATAGCGAATATTCAATTATTTCACTAGGTTGTAAGTGTAAAGCATCATGTATGGCCGCAGGGATAGTTGTTTGACTGCGTTCGGTAAGGCGGGATTTTGCACGTAAAGAAACAGTGCTTGGGTTTATATCAATCATTTTATTTACTTCAAAAATTTCCAGTCTATCCTCAGTGTAATGCAAATGCATTGTGCAATGCATTTGCATTACACTGAGGATAGGCGGTTATGAGGTGGGTAATAGGCTTAAGGCACCATCGACAACCCTGCAATTTGTCGCCAGTAACCATTGCAATTTTGGTTGATAATATTCAACGGGATCTCCCCATTTTCATTGGCTTTAAACTGCTTGATTACCTCAAGGGTCTCAATGCCTTCAGGTGAAATGCGCACAATATCCACAAGGTCATGCATTGAATACAGGTCATTGCCGAGGTTATAGCAAGCGCCACTGAGTGTTTGAATACCATTTAAGGTAAATACTTGCTGCTGTTCTTGAGAAAGAACCTTGCGCCCTTGGGGGTAGTTAATACAGCAAGTCTCACATTCGTCTTTTTGCCGATTTTCTGAACGAGCCGTAAAACAGCGGGCAGAGTAGGCCAGAGGTAAATGACCGTAGCTCATCACTTCCACCTCAAATTTACCGTGGATACCAATATCATCACATTGATTGAGCAAATTAATTAGCCAATCACGAGATAGCTCTACAGGCATACACCAGCGCGTCATACCTTGGCGTAATAAAATATTTAAAGTTTGTGCGTTATAGCAATTTAACCCGTGCCCAGCGACAAAAGGAAGGTTTTTTTCGACTAACATGTTGACCACACCAAAATCATGGGCTTCAACGAGAAACTCACCATTATCAACTAACTTGCTGATTTCTTTAAGTTCGGAAGGGGCTTGAAGAAGGGCAAGGGTACTCAGAACAATTTGTTTGCCGCTCTTGGCCAGTTGTTGGGCGAGCTCTATCCAATCATTGGGTTTCATTTCTCGGCGCTTACTGCAAACCGTTTCTCCAAGGTAGATAATATCGGCTTCACTTTCGATTGCGCACTGATAAAATTCACTTAATGTGTGTTTTGGCCAGTAATAAAGAACCGATCCTAATGAGTACTGCATAATATTTACCTTTTCAATTACTGCCACTTGCGATGATAAGCACCCAAAGTCGTCTGGCTGCCTTCTGAAAGCCCACCTAATACTTTTAGCCATTTAGGGTCGGTGGTGAAGTTATCAGGGTTGGCTTTGTAACGGTCAATCGCTTGGCGCCAAATCCGTGTTACCTCCGTGACATAAGCAGGGCTGCGCTGGCGGCCTTCAATCTTAACTGAAGCAATACTAGCGGCCATGAGTTCTGGTAACAGTTCAATCGTGTTGAGGCTAGTTGGTTCTTCTAGGACGTGGTATTTTTGACCATCGACAAGGTAACGCCCCTTACACAAAGTAGGGTAGCCTGCATTTTCATGTTCTTGGTAGCGGTCGATTAAGACGTCATTCAGGCGAGACTCCATACCATTTTCTGTTTGCTGCCAACGAACAAAACGAGCTGGTGAGCAAGCGCCTACGGTGTTTGGTGATTCGCCCGTTAAGTAGGAAGATAAATAACAACGGCCTTCAGCCATGATGCATAAACTACCAAAAGCAAACACTTCAAGCGGCACAGGGCTATTTCTAGCGAGTTGTTTTACTTGATGAATAGATAAAACGCGTGGAAGGACAACACGATGTACTTGAAAGTTTCGCTGATAGAAGCGGATCGCTTCTGTATTGGTGGCTGAAGCCTGAACCGATACGTGTCTTTCGATATGCGGGTACTTGTTTGCTGCATACTCTAACATCGCGATATCGGCTAAGATTAACGCATCAGCCCCTAAATCCGCAGCAAGATCGACGGAGTTTTGCCAACGTTCATAACCGGTAGGGTGTGCAAATGTGTTAATCGCAATATGCAATTTGCGATTATGGTTATGAATGTAGCGCTCTGCTTCATGCAGCTTTTTTTCAGTGAAATTGAGCCCTGCGAAGTGGCGCGCATTGGTATCGTTTTTTAACCCAATATAAACAGCATCTGCGCCGTTATCGACAGCGGCTTTCAACGCAGGCAAATTCCCTGCTGGGCAGAGTAATTCCATTGGCCTATCCCTGTATAAAATTTAACAACGGACATTCTAGTCAAGGGAACTGTTATAGATTTTGATTTAGAGCAGAGAAATTGTTAATGGATATCAGTATTCGTTAATTAAGGCTGTGGGTGACTGAATTAGTGAGTGACTTTTTTGTGAGTTAGGGCACTAAAGAATAAAATGAGACCCGTTTCATAAATCTGGATATTAAGTCATTTTTGGTTATTTATTGATCATGATTTGTGGTAAAAGCCACCAATAGAAACTATCCATTTTGTTAAAAATAAATATGGGTGACATGGGCAAAAATTGATATAGGATCAGACCAATAAGGTGTTTTTTTGGCAAGATAACTCATCGTGAGCTAAATAGTGTATTGATGATCTCAGTAATTGGGGTTATTAACTACAAATATTTTGTTTAACTAATTGAATATACAATATGTTACCCTAAATAATTCGAGCTGCTACTGTTGTTGAGTAGTTACCCGAAAACGGGCAGACAATTAAGACGGGAGTCAGTACTGTGCTAGGTAAAATTCGTTCTCAACTCATCACAAAAGGTCCTTCATTTTTGAAATTACCTTTAAAAGTGACCCCATTTGCTGTGCAACGCCATGTGCTTGAACAGCTACTAAGTTGGCAATTTCGTGAGTCAGTCAAAGAAGGGGAACTCGATTTTCTCGAGGATAAATGGCTAAAAGTTGAAGTTCGTGACTTATCATTGGTGTGGTTTATCAGTTTGCAAGATGGCCAATTAGCCGTTAAACAGAACGCACAAGCTGATGTCAGCGTTAGTGGTAATGCAAACGACCTTATTTTGATAGCAGCACGTAAAGAAGATCCCGATACTTTATTTTTCCAACGTCGCTTGGTGATTGAAGGGGACACCGAATTAGGTTTATACGTTAAAAACTTAATGGATGCTTTTGAATTGGAAAATATGCCGGCTCCGCTGCGTTTTGCTTTACTGCAATTGGCTGAGGTGATTAAAACGGTTCATGATAGCGAGGACGTAGAGCACAAATCGCCTGCGTTAACTTCATGTTAATTCGAGTTGAAATCCCAGTCGATGCAATGGGAATTGATAAGCTATTGCGTGAAACTTTTCCAACAGAAGCGGAAGCTAACCTTGTTCAGCACTTGCGAGAAGACGGCTTATTAACGCTTGGTGTTGTTGCGACCAATGACAACGGCGAAGTCATTGGTTATGTAGGCTTTACACCTGTTGATGTCAATGGTGAAGACGTACAATGGGTTGGGTTAGCTCCTTTAGCGGTTAGTAAAGCTCACCAAGGCCAAGGCGTTGGTGAAAAATTGGTTTATGAAGGGTTAGATAGCCTGAATGAATTTGGTTATGGTGCTGTCGTCGTTTTAGGGGATGAGCGTTACTATTCACGTTTTGGTTTTGAACCAGCCTCAAAACAAGGAGTGAATTGCCAATGGCCTGAACAACAACCCCATTTCCTGATATGTGGGCTCGAAAATGGCGAAATAGGGGCTCATCAAGGCCTAGTGACTTATTCTTCACACTTCAGTAATTTATAGTTAGCTAAGTAATCAATGAGATTATCAGGCTGGTCAATGACCAGCCTTTCTTTTACCTTTTTATTCAACTTCTTAATTTGATACTCCACTTGTGAGGCAGTTGATCGTGAACCGACAAAACACGAGAAAGCTAATATAAGTGGCGTTTTCCCTTTCAATGCTTTTGCGCCTGTACCCGCTTTATGTTGTTCAAAACGGCGTTGCACATCTGTCGTGATACCACAATACAAGGCATTATTTTTCTCTCTTACTAAGTAAAGATACCAATTACTTTGCTGATCTTCGCTTTTTTTGATGTGTTTTTTATCATTTTGTGCTGGCGTGTTGAGATAAAACAATAGGTTAACAACGAATATATTCGTTAAGAAAGATGTTTATAACATATTAAATTTTAAATGAAAAATGATATAAAACTGTCACAAATCCGTAACCTCAAGTTAGGTTTTGATTCAAATAATTTGAATAACTATAGCAAAATTAGCTAATTTTCATTCTGAGTTAAAGCGCATAATATGATCCATATCACAGAGGGACAGTAAAAATCCCAACTAAAAATCAAGTTTGTTAAAAGGAACATACCATGAAAAAATCAACATTATTCGCTGCTGCTTTAGCTTTAGGTGCTGTTTCATTTGGTTCAATGGCAGCTGATGAAGTTCAACATTCTAGCCAACCGGCTGCAGGTTATGTATCTGTAACAGGTGCTGTGAGCGTAAATGACCTTACCGCACAATTAGCCAAAAAAGCTGATGAAGCTGGTGCGACCTCATTCCGTGTCATTTCTGCTGGCGGTGAGAATTCAATGAGTGGTACAGCAGCTATCTATAAATAAATTTACTCGTCATACTTCGAGCCGTAGCGTTGTTGGCCGTGTTTATTCGCACTAGTCACATACTTATGTATGCCTCTAGCGCCTCGTTTACTTGCCGCCTAGCTACAACTTGAATTATTTAGAGTAAAGACTTAGGTGAGATAGCCTAAAAAGCCAAGTTAATTAGAACCATTTTCTAATTAGTTAGGCTATAGTAATAGCGAATTTACGCCTACGTTCAGAACATTTTAAGCAAGCTCACGGGGTTATCTCCAAGAGCTTGTTCTGAACGGGTTTATATGGAAACCGCTATGACCCCTGAACAAACCTTACAACACATCCAGCGCTATATCGCCCGCCAACACGTTTTTTCCTTATTTGCTCATCATCACAATGATATCTGGCCTGCCAGTTGTTATTATGCATTTGATGCGAAAACTATGTCGTTGATTTTAATGACTGATGCCAGTTCGAAGCATGGACAATTGATGGTAGCTAACCCACAAGTCGCTGGGACGATTTCGACACAATCGAAAACGGTCAATCAGATACAAGGTATTCAATTTATCGGCAAAATAGCAAGGTTGGAAAGTAAACCAGAACAACTAGCTAGAACAGAGTACTGCCGTCGTTTTCCTGTGGCATTGACAGCGAAACTGCCTATTTGGCAGCTTCACTTAGACAATGTCAAAATGGTGGATAATAAATTGGGATTTGGTACAAAATTACATTGGACCCGAGAAGCTTAGCGCAAATGGTGGATCACCTGATTTGCGCTGCCACGCCAAATTAAACGTGGGTCGTGCAAATTTTGCTCAAACTTACCGTCAATCAAGGTATTCACAAAACTGACCACCTTTTGTTGCTCAAGGGTAAGCTCATTCAATTTGTATCCCGTCCATACCCAAATGTCTTTATCTGGGCAGACTGTTTTTACTCGCTTCACTAGCTTGAGTATCGCTGGCAAATTGGCGGGATGTAGCGGGTCTCCACCGGACAGGGACAAGCCCTGCCGACGAATACGCGTGTCTTGCAAATCTTGAATGATTTGATCTTCCATTTCTTGGGTGAATGGTACGCCGGAATCCACCCGCCATGTGCTTTGGTTATAGCAACCGCGGCACTGATGCACACAGCCAGAAACAAACAGTGTACAGCGGGTACCTGGACCATTAACAACATCAACGGGGTAATATTGGTGGTAATTCATCATATTAACCTAATTGACCATTACCTAGATGCTTAATACGACGTTTCACCTCTTCTTGTTTCCCTGCATTGAAGGGCCTAGCATCTGGGCTACCTAAATAACCGCAAACTCGGCGAATAACAGAAACTCGGTTGGTGTCATGGTTTCCGCAAGCAGGGCAAGTAAACCCTTTACTGGTACAGGAAAACTCACCAGAGAAGCCGCATTCATAGCATTCATCTATTGGTGTGTTGGTTCCATAATAAGGGACGTGCTGATAGCTATAGTCCCACACATCTTCCAGCGCCCTAACATTATGTTGTAAGTTCGGGTATTCGCCGTAACAGATAAAACCGCCATTCGCGAGAGCAGGGTAAGGGGCTTCAAAGTCAATTTTGTCGTATGGGTTGACTTGTTTTTCAACATCTAAGTGGAAGCTGTTGGTGTAGTAGCCTTTATCTGTGACACCAGCAATAACCCCAAATTCAGCGGTGTCGATACGGCAAAAACGGTCACACAGGTTTTCACTTGGTGTGCTGTATAAGCTGAAACCGTAGCCTGTTTGAACTTTCCATTCATCAGTAGCTTGGCGTAAGCGGTTGACGATAGCCACTGCTTTTTCGCGCAGTTTTTCGCTGTCATACACATGCGTTTCTGAACCAAAGAGTGCATTGATTGTTTCATGTAACCCAATGTAACCTAAGGAAATTGATGCTCGTCCATGCTTAAATATTTCAGCAATATTATCATCAGCTTTTAACCTTACACCACAAGCACCTTCCATATAGAGGATTGGGGCAACGCGGGCTTTCACTGTTTCTAAGCGGGCAATACGAGTCATTAAGGCTTTTTTCGCGATAGCGAGGCGTTCATCCAGTAATGCCCAAAATGCATCTTCACTGCCTTGTGCTTCGATAGCAATACGAGGCAAGTTGAGGCTGATAACCCCTAAATTGTTGCGTCCATCATGAATTTGTTGCCCATTTTCTTCATATATACCCAGAAAACTGCGACAACCCATTGGTGTTTTAAATGAGCCAGTGACATCAACAACACGATCGTAATTAAGAATGTCGGGGTACATGCGCTTACTGGCGCATTCTAAAGCGAGTTGTTTGATATCGTAATTAGGGTCACTTAGCTTATGATTTAAGCCATCTTTAATCGCAAATACGAGTTTAGGGAAAACGGCTGTTTTACGGTTTTTACCTAACCCTGCAATACGATTTCTGAGGATAGATTGCTGAATTAATCGGGCTTCTTTTGATGTGCCAAGACCAAAACCAAAGGTGACAAATGGGGTTTGGCCATTCGCGGTGTGTAGTGTGTTAACTTCATATTCTAATGATTGGAAGGCGTCATAACATTCTTTATCGGTACGGCTTTGGGCATAGCCTTCTGCGTCTGCAATTCCCCATTCTTTGGCGACTTTTAGGTGTTTTTCGTAGCTGATTGCGACATATGGCGCTAAAATTTCGTCAATACGGTTAATTGTTGTACCGCCATAAATATGACTCGCAACTTGTGCAATGATTTGTGCTGTTACTGCTGTTGCGGTAGAAATAGATTTCGGGGGTTCTATTTCGGCATTTCCCATTTTAAAGCCGTTAGTTAACATGCCTTCAAGGTCAATTAACATACAGTTAAACATTGGAAAGAAAGGGGCATAGTCGAGGTCGTGATAGTGGATTTCGCCTTTTTCATGGGCAATCACGACATCACGAGGTAAAATATGTTGTTTAGCATAGTGCTTTGCGACGATCCCTGCGAGTAAATCACGCTGAGTTGGGATGACCTTACTGTCTTTATTTGCGTTTTCATTGAGTAACGAGACGTTGCTTTGTTCTATAAGGCCTCGAATATCATGAGTCAGCTGGCTACGTTTTTCGCGTTCGCTGTCCCTATCGTGGCGATATTCAATATAAGCGCGTGCTAAGTCCTTATACGGCCCAGCCATCAATTGGTTTTCTACGGCGTCTTGGATCTCGGCAATATCCACTTGGTTTCGGCTGCAAAGTTGCTCTTTAACTATAGTTGCAACTTGAAGACAGTAATCGTCATCCTTAACATTTACTGCGGCAGCAGCACGTTTAACGGCTTCCTGAATTCGTGGAAGGTCAAAGTTGACCTGACAACCATCTCTTTTAATCACAACCGTTCCCACTGTCATTCTCCTTGCTAAGTTATCCACAGCGTTAATCAAAGTATTTTTGATCTTGATTATTACGACTCTTCTGTGGATAAAATGTGAATAAATACTACATATTGTGCCAATTGATATAATTAAAGCACAATATGTAGGATATTGCTTTTTTTTAGCAGCAATAAGTTTGATCCAAAACAAGGAAAAAAATTAATTGTATGAATATCAAAAGCGGGGAAGTTAAAAATAAATACTTATCATCAGGGAGTGCTAATTTAACTTAAATTATAGTTTTGTTCGCTAGACTTAAGAAAGGATAAGCTGTATCGGTATTATCAAAATAACACCCCATATAAAGATGATGGGGTGTTTAAAGCAAATTAGCGGTTACTTACGAACAGCAATAGCTTCGATTTCAATTTTGACATCTTTAGGTAGGCGGGCTACCTCGACGCAAGAACGAGCAGGGAATGGCGCATTGTGTTGTTTGAAAAATTCTTCATAGGTGGCATTCACTGTCGCAAAGTCATTTAAATCTTTTACAAACACCGTTGTTTTCACGATATTAGCTGCACTTAAGCCCGCTTTTTCTAAAATAGCTTTGACGTTAGCTAGGGATTGACGTGTTTGTGCGGCAATATCTTCCGGGACTTCACCTGTTTTAGGGTCAACAGGAATTTGGCCTGATGTCATCACTATACTGCCCAAATCTACGCCTTGAACGTAAGGACCGATCGCTGCTGGTGCATTTTCTGTATTGATTTCGAATGACATAATTACTCCGTTTCATCACGTAAAGAGAAGATACTCATGTTATTTCAACCTGCGGCTATATGTGCGGATTTGAATATAATTTGAGTATAACTGTATGGGTCATCAGGCGCTATTATAAACATGGATCACGCCTGAACAACACCGCAGTCTACGCTGAAATATCCTATTGGTTATTGATCACAGCGTCTCTATCGAATTCTTTTTCGCAAAACTGGCAAGTCAGAGCCACTTCTTTGTCGATTTTTTTCACACGAAAACTGCTGGATACCGGCTCATTATGGCTAATACAGTTACTGTTTGGGCAAATCAGTACGTTATCGATATAGTCAGGCAAGGTGAGTTCTAATTTTTCCACCACTTGGTAGTCTTCAATACGATTGACAGTGGCTTCAGGGGCATACATTGCTAATTGGTTAGCTTGTTCTGGAGTTAAAAAGGTATTTTCAATTTTAATAATATCTTTTTTGCCCAGATTGCTAGAAGGCAGGTTTAAGCCAATAGTGATACGCTCATCGGTTTTTGTCAGTTTAAATAATTTCAGGAGCTTGAAACCAATTTGAGCAGGAATATGGTCGATAACGGTGCCGTGGCTGATCGCTTCAACTTGTAATTTATGGTCGTGTGTCATGGTGATTTCCTCCTCAGATAGCTAATTCTTTATTTAAAACCAGTGATAACAATGCTTGTCGTGCATAAATCCCATTGCCAGCTTGTTGGAAATAGTAAGCGTAAGGTGTGCTATCGACATCGACAGTGATCTCATCGATTCGTGGCAGAGGGTGTAATACTTTTAAGTTCGGTTTCGCACAATGTAAATCAGCAGCATGAAGAATAAATTGGGCTTTAACATTGGCGTATTCTGATGGGTCCAGACGCTCTTTTTGTACGCGTGTCATGTACAGAATATCGAGCTCTGGCATGACCTCATCAATATTATTATGCAGGCTATAAGTTGCGCCTTTCTCTTCTAATATATGCAAAATATGATTTGGCATAGACAGAGCTTCAGGTGCAATAAAATAGAAGTGGTTGCCTTCAAATTTTGATAACGCTTGGGTCAGAGAATGCACTGTTCTGCCATATTTGAGGTCACCAACCATGGCGACTTGTAGATTTTCTAACCTACCTTGTGTTTCTTGAATAGTGAACAGGTCGAGTAAGGTTTGAGTAGGATGTTGATTCGAGCCATCCCCTGCATTGATGACAGGGATATGCCCTGCAAACTGGCTGGCTAGTCGAGATGCCCCTTCCTGTGGGTGGCGCATTACAATTGCATCAACATATTGGCTAATCACCGAAATGGTATCTGCCAGCGTTTCGCCTTTCTTGCCTAATGATGTATTGGTACTGTCAGAAAAACCAACAACCGAAGCGCCTAAGCGGTGAATAGCGGTTTCAAATGATAAACGTGTCCGCGTTGAAGCCTCAAAAAAACAACTTGCGATGACTTTATGTTTTAGAAGTTCAGGTTGTGGCTGTTTTTTCAGTGAAGCGGCGACGTTGAGTACGAGTTCAAGGTCTGAACGATCTAAATCATTAATTGAAATGATATCGCGTTGGTATAAAGGGTTCGGCATTGTTGTTCTCCTGTGTCAGCAAGACATGTTAGGTCTATAGGCCAAAAAAAAGCCCCTCAATTGAGGGGCTTTCTTGGAAATACGAAGGGGAAAAACAGGCTGTCCAAACCGCCTGAAGGCAGTGTGTTGGAGGTGTTCTCTGTAAAAAATACAGCAGCAGCGTTCATAGTTTCTCCCGGCAAATTGTGGCGCATTATACGCATCTCATTCTTTGACGCAAGCGTTTGCATAAAGAAAAATAAATTTTTTTAATTTTTGCATTTAGAGCGAAAACTCGCCTACTGAATAAAAGCGGAAAAATCAGCGAGATGAGGGTGGAGTTACTGATTGTAGTTATTGTTTTTGTATTACGGGTAATCTACCGCTAAGTTCCCTGCAATGTTAAATGAGTGCTCACCGTAGTCGCCGGTACCATTAGGCGCAACCCTGATTATAGTGGCATCGATATAATAACTTTTTTGATTTTTTATCATCGTAATATCAACGCTTTTATTCGGGAGAATAGGTGCTCCTTGCCAACTTAATTTCACACCAAACGCATGACTTGAAGTTTGAAATAGTGTATTTGAATTGGCGGCCGGTGCTGCGTTAAACGATAGCTTCGCGTTGACGGTAGCATTACAGTCAATATTGAGTGCGATTTTATGTGGTGCGGTTTCTTCGCCTATACGATTACTATGGCTAACAGATAATGAGCGATGGCTTGCGACTGTGTTGTCAGAAATATGACATATAGTGGGTGTCATTGAAAATGAGCCATTAATATGGATAGGTACATTTTGCGTTGCCGCTTGTGAAATAGAAATAGCGCTAAGGAGTAGCCCAAAAGAGATGAAAACTTTAAAAAAAATAACGGAATTCATAATGTTTCTCAAATGATAAATCATGCATTTTATCTATTTTCATATAAATTATTATTACGTGGCTGAGTAATGAATTAACCCAGCCACAATCATATAGAGGAGTAATAAATATTACTGATAGGTAATTGCTAAGTTAGCCGTAATGTCAAAGGTATGATTACCAAAGTCATTGGGACCATTAGCGGTTAAACGGGTTAGGCTGGTAGAAAATGAAATACTGTTCCCACCTTTTACCACTTTAAAGTCATCACTTTGACCAGGTTTAACTATAATATTGTTATATTTTAATTTTACACCGAATGCATCACTTGATGTTTTAAATGTTTCAGGTGAATTTGGTGCGTTATTTGCGACAAAAGTGAGTTTAGCATTAGCAGGGAATTGGCATGTGAAGCTTAAATAGCCAGAACTATGGAATGCAGTTTCATCACCGACTTTTTCTAGTGTATTGATCGCACCAAAATCTGTTCTGTTTTCAAGCTTTGCATCATTACAAGGTTGGGTGACATTTGAGAAGGTGCCTTTAATATTAATTGGCATATTTTGAACAGCTGATAACGCAGGTAAAGAAACACACAGTAATAGCGCTAAACCACTTTTTTTTAGCAAGTGCATAATAAAAATCCTTTTATTGATTTTGAGAAGTATTTTATTTTAATGAAGTTATTAAAAATATTAAATAGACGATATTTAAATAAACATTTAATTTTGTTTTAAAAAATAAATCCCATTAAAAGACTCTTTTTAAACTGTAGTGGTTTATGTGTTTAATTATTTTAAGAGTAAATGCTTAGGTAATATTTTGATATAAATAATTTATACTTTAATAACTATGTTTGTTTACTTAAGTATTATATTTAATATTGCATTTGTATTTTTTAGTTAATAACCATTTTAATGTTAATGAATTTGTTATTAATGTTAATTTAAATGATGAACTGAATATATAATTATAATTTTGGTAATATCAAAATATTGAAAAATGAATAAAAGCTCATTGCGAGCTTTTATTGGGGGTTGCTCTTATTTTTGACTTAACTTAGTCGCTATTTTTTCTAGCTTGAACATTAATAATAAGGTGATGGCGACCAGTACAATGGTCAGTGCTGAGCCATCTGCGATATTACCACGGTCGGTTAAGCTAAAAATTGAGACGGGCAGGGTGGCCCAACCGGGGGGATATAACATCATCGTTGCGCCTAACTCCCCTAAAGATAGGGACAGGCTTAATGCTAATGCTGAGATCATCCAAGGCATCAAGAGTGGTAGAGTGACGTGACATAGTCGATACCAAGGTGAAGCACCTAAACTAAAGGCGACATTTTCAATATCAGGGGAAATGCGGGTTAGCCCAGTAGAAACATTGCTAAATGTGAAAGCTGAAATTAATACAAAGTGGGCACTGAATACAATCCAAAATGTCCCGTTCATTTGTAGATATCCTTGGCTAAATGCAACAAGGATACCAAGACCAATAGAGACTGAAGGTATTGCGCTTGGTAAGTAAAATGCGATACCGAGTAATTTTTGCCATTTCCCGCTCTGTCGTCTGAGCGCCAATGCGGCCCAAAGCCCACAAAATAGGGCAAATAGGCTGGCACAAAACCCAATAATTAAACTAGAAAGAATAGCATCCCAAGCTGGGCCACTGAATGCATTGACAAAATGCTCAAATGTAAACCCTGAAGGCAAGATACCATTCCATTGCTGGCTGAAACTCGACATTAAAATCATCACTAACGGTAGCAAAAATAATAATGAAAACAAGCTAATAGCAATCAAGGTTGCGACGGCTCGACCTTGTTTAGACCAAATCAACATAGTTAATTCCTTACTCCGAGGCGAGTTGTAGCCATTCTATAGAGAAAAAATAACCCGAGAGAAAGTAAGATGTTTACTAAAGCAATCATACAGGCAACCGCATAATCAGACTCTAGTATGGCTTTGCTGTACACCATCATAGGTAAGGTATTCACGCCTTTTGCGCCGATAAATAAAACGATCCCAAACTCATTGGTGGTTAATAGTAAGCAAAGACTGCCGCCAGCAAGTAAGGCGGGAAGTGCGGCTGGAAAAATCACTTGAGCAATAACACGAGCGGGGTGCGCACCTAAAATACTCGCAGCTTCTAATTGGCTTTTATCTATTTGCCGTAGAGCAGCCATCAATGGGCGCATAATTAACGGCGTGAATACGGTGATCTCGGCTAAAATGACCCCATTGATAGAATATAGGAAATCAACTGGCGGTAGTTCGAAATCAAATAATGCCATTAACGTGCCATTTAGTAGCCCAGCGGAACCATAAATAAAAGTAAACGCGAGAGTAATCAAAAAGGTGGGTAATGCAATAAATGTATCAATAACTTGGGTAATAAAACGGCTACCAGGAAAGGGGATAAACACTAATATCAGGGAAAGTATGCTCCCTACGATAAGGCAGCCTAAGGTAGCAAAAAACGCGATTTGCAGGGTGTTCCATAGACCATTAATGAAACGTTTAGATTCAATTAGTTGCCAGAGTGCATCTAGCCCCCAGACACCAGTTTCATTTTGTAGTGCTTGTTGGGCGATTAACAATAACGGATAGAAAAAGAGTGTGGCTAACACCAGCAATGGCGGTATTATCCAATAAATGGGTTTTAGAGAGATACTTGACCGTTTTGGCACACTGATATATGACATGTCATTCCTCAATCAATACGGTATCAGTAGGCGAAAACCATAAGGTGAGTTTATCGCCTACTTTGGGCTGTGAAGCTAAGTGCGTTACCGCAACACTGACTGTTTCGCCCGCAACATTACAGACTAAATGAGTCAAGTCCCCCTGCCAGCGAATTGATCGTAAAACAGCCTGCAATTGATTGCTCGTTTCGTTTCTTGGCGTTAGCGTAATATGTTGTGGGCGGATGCATACCCATTTGTGTGTGCTTGCTCGCATACCGGGGGTATAAGCTTCCAGCAATGTACCACTACAGCTCACATTGACAATTGCTGGGTTGGCTGAAAAACCGAGGGCGGTAGCATTTAAAATATTGGCACGGCCTAAAAACTCAGCGGAAAAACGGTTTGGTGGGCGGTGATATAAGGCATTCTTTTCACCATGGGCGACGAGATAGCCCTCCTTCATGATACCAATTTTGTCGCCTAGGGCGAGGGCTTCTGTTTGGTCGTGGGTGACATAAAGAATAGTTAATTCAGGTAGTTCACGGTGTAAGCGTGCAATTTCTTCTACCATATTATGGCGAATCTGTGCATCAAGCGCAGAGAGAGGTTCATCGAGTAATAAAACGCGAGGACGTACCGCAATCGCTCTAGCAATCGCCACCCGCTGTTGTTGCCCTCCCGATAATTGATGAGGGTAGCGAGTCGCATAATCTGTCATCCCAACAATCTTCAAAGCCTCGGTGACCCGTTCATTGATCAAGACTTTAGGTTGTTTCTGGGCGCGTAATCCAAACGCTACGTTATCCTCCACCTTCATATGAGGAAAGAGTGCATAGTTTTGTACCACCATCCCAAGCCCGCGTTGATAGGGAGGGAGATGAGTGATATCGGTATCACCTAATAATATCCTTCCACTATCGGGTTGAGCAAACCCTGCAATAGCACGCAATACAGTGGTTTTTCCTGACCCTGATGGGCCAATTAGTACTAATATTTCTCCGGGGTCAATGGTTAGGCTTAACGGCTTAAGCACGACATTGTTATGATAGGAAACACGCAAGGACTCTAGTGTGATCCCTGAGTGTTCTGTTTGCTGCATTGCGGCAGTGAGTTTACGTTTCATTAGCATCACAAATTACTCACCATCAGTGACTTTTTGCCAACGTGAAATATCGCTGGAAAGTGAAACTTCGACTTCATCCCAATTTGGTTGCCATGTTTTAACACCTTCAAGCATTTTCACAGCTGTACGGTATTGTTCATCGGAAGGCGTGATATCGGAACGAACAGGCATTCCCCATGACAACTCACTCACACGGCTTTGTGATTGTTTATCTAACAAAAAGTTAATTAATTTTTTGCCATTTTCTGTTTCAGGCCCGTTTTGTACTAGGCCAACAACATAAGGCAAAACGAGCGCACTACGCTCCCCATTATCATCTTTTGGCCAGAAAATTTGTACATTTGGGTTGCGCGCCATTTGGGATAAATTCATTTGTAAATCGCCATTGGCAATATAAAGCTCACCTTTGTTAACTAGTGCGGTCAGTTTACCGGTAGAGGCGGATGGGCCTACGTTATTAGCTTGTAATTTACCGAGGTAATCAAACCCTGCATCTTTGCCATTAAAACTATGAAAAACTTGCAGCATGACAGCCGTACCGTCACCGGCTTGCCCTGGCGTAGAGTATTGCAGCTTATTTTTAAAACGTGGGTCGAGAAGAGAAGCCCAATTTTCTGGTGGTGATTTTAGTAACTTAGCATTATAGATAAAGGTTAAATAATTATTGACCAATGGCGTGTAATAGTGATTTGAAGTTGGAATACTGGCCGCAGCCTCTGGAGTAAATTTTGCTAACAGTTGAGTTTTAGCGGCGCGTTGGATAAACGGAGGAACAGTGATTAGCACATCGGCTTGTGGGTTGGTACGTTCTTTCGCTAAGCGTTCAACTATTGCACCAGAGCCACTTTCAACATATTGCACTTTGATGCCTGTTTGTTTGGTGAAAGCTGCAAATTGGTTTTTATACCAACTATTATTACCGTCATGTAGGCCATCAGCTGAGTAAACCGTGACAACATTATCGGCAAATACTGCTGTTGAACAAAAGGTTGCCATCAATAGGCAGGCTAAGTGAGTTTGTTTCATTGTCTTCTCCTGTTAAGGTAAAATGCACTCTGGTATATACCAGATTCTTTTACGCTAACGGGTTTATATGACAAAAAGATGAAACAGAGCTAAATAGTGAAAATATTTTACTGATGTTGGTTTTACAATGTATCGACTTCAATTCTCAGGCTGTCATGACGCCAATATTCCACATCGTAATCTAGAACTCTTCCGTATTGATCATAGTTCAAACGCTGCAGTAGTAATGCGGGACGACCCACCGCGACCCCGAGTGCATAAGCGGCTTGAGGAGGCATGGCTGTTGGGTAGAATGACAAGTGCATACTGGTATATATCAACCCGAAATGGGTTTCATATACCTCGGTTAAACTGCCATTGAGATCATGGCGTAGTAACTCGGGGACTCGGGCTGGTAGGCAATGATTTTCACAATAACAAACAGGCCTTTCATCGGCAAAGCGTAGGCGTGTGAGTAAGTATATTTGCTCGAAAGGTTGGAGCTGCAACGGACTCATGGCGTCAAGGGGGACAGTGACAACTCGGCCATCTAACAAGGTCGTTTTAGGCTGGCGGTTTTGCTCAAGGCAAAGTTTATGAAAATTAGTATTTTGTGTTGGGTCTAACCAAAGGCGTTCAGGAGTGACAAACCAGCCACGGCGTTCAGAACGATAAATTGCGCCGCTTGATTCTAATTGCGCCAAACTTTCACGGATAGTGACCCTCGTGGTACCAAAAATAGCACAAAGCTCGCGCTCAGAAGGGAGCTTATCGCCACTTTTTAGTTCCCCATTCTGAATTCTTTTTTGTAATTGAGCCTTAATTAGCAGGTACTGAGGCATTTCATCCGTTGATAATTTCATTGTTATTTCCGCTGATTATTTCTTCCACATTATACATAGTTATATGAATTTTTTGTTGCACGGGCACTTTTCCTTTGACCTTTTGATCTCCCTAAGACCATTATAATAGAAATCTGGTATAGACCAATAGGTGAGTTGAATGACAACCAAAAATTATTTGCTGTTAACACCGGGTCCGCTAACTACCTCTAAAACGGTGAAGCAGGCCATGTTATTTGATAGTTGTACATGGGATGACGACTATAACTTAGAGGTAGTACAAAAGGTCCGCCAACAGCTAGTTGCCCTATCAACGGCGCAGTCAGGCTACTCATCGGTATTATTACAGGGCAGTGGCAGCTATGCGGTGGAAGCGGTTTTAGGAAGTGCGATACACCCAGAAGATAAATTATTGATTATCAGTAATGGTGCATACGGCGCACGGATGGCTGAAATGGCACAGCGTTTAGGGATTACACATCATCTCTATGATTGTGGTGAGGTGGTAAAGCCAGATATTGAATGGATAGAACAATTACTACAACAAGATAGCCAGATCACACACATTGCGATGGTACATTGTGAAACGACGACGGGGATTTTAAACCCGATAGAGCAAGTCGCCGCGCTAGCGAAGCAGTATCAAAAACGCTATATCGTTGATGCCATGAGTAGCTTTGGCGGTATCCCAATGGATATTGGGCAACTAAATATTGATTTCTTGATAAGTTCGGCAAACAAATGTATTCAAGGAGTACCGGGCTTTGCATTTGTGATAGCACGCACTGAAGCACTTGAAAATTGTAAGGGGCGCTCTCGCTCATTATCTCTCGATTTGTATGCCCAGTGGCGTTGTATGGAGGATTTCCATGGTAAATGGCGTTTTACCTCACCAACGCATACGGTATTAGCTTTTGCTCAGGCTCTTAAAGAGCTTGAAGCTGAAGGGGGCATTGCCGCTCGTTTCCAACGTTATCGGCAAAATCAGAGAAAACTAGTCGCAGGTATGCGAGCTCTCGGATTTAAAACATTATTAGATGATAGCAACCATTCACCGATTATCACCGCATTTTACTCACCAAGTTCAGTTAATTACCAATTTAAAGAGTTCTATCAGCGATTAAAATCGCAAGGTTTTGTTATTTACCCAGGTAAGGTGTCACAGAGTGATTGTTTCCGTATTGGAAACATTGGCGAAGTGTATGAAACAGATATTGACGCATTATTGTTAGCGATAGAAAAAGCCATTTACTGGAAACAATAAGGAAGAATTATGAACCGCATTCAGGCTGTTATTCTGGATTGGGCAGGTACTACGGTGGATTTTGGATCTTTTGCCCCCACACAAATTTTTATTGAAGCATTTAAGCGTGTGTTTGATATTGAGATCACCTTAGCACAAGCCCGTATTCCTATGGGGTTAGGTAAGTGGCAACATATTGAAGCACTTGGGAAATTACCTGAAATTGACACTTTATGGAAGGTGAAATTTGGGCGCTCAATGACCAGTGAAGATATCGATACAATCTATGCGGCATTTATGCCATTGCAGATTGCCAAAGTTGTCGACTTTGCAGCACCAATAGCTGGAGTTTCCGACACAATCACTACTTTACGCCAGCAAAATATTAAAATTGGTTCTTGTTCTGGTTACCCTCGCGCAGTAATGGAGAAATTAGTACCTGCAGCACAAAAACTCGGTTATCACCCTGATTACTGGGTCGCAAGTGATGATATCCCAGCGGGAGGGCGTCCGGGGCCTTGGATGGCATTGCAAAATGTGATTGAACTAGGCGTAGAAGCAGTATTTTCCTGTATAAAAGTTGATGACGCAGTGCCCGGTATTGAAGAAGGCCGCAATGCAGGAATGTGGAGTGTTGGGTTGTCTGTTTCAGGTAATGAATTTGGCAAAACATGGGAGGAGTACCAAAGTATGCCAGAAGAGGCAGTTAGCCAACTGAAACAGGAGGCGGCTGATAAACTTTTTGCCGCAGGAGCTCATTATGTTATTGATACTTTAAACGATTTACCTTCAGTTATCGATTCCATTAATCAGCGTTTAGCAAAAGGTGAGCGCCCTTAACGCTTGATTATGGCACCATCGGCATGATATTCGTGCCGATGGTGATTGCCAATCTTAGAAGATATTTACCGGTAGTTCAGGGGCTAATGTTGCGACCATTACGGCTTTGATAGTATGTAAGCGGTTTTCTGCTTGGTCAAAGACGATACTATAAGGGGATTCAAAGACTTCTTCCGTGACTTCTAGCCCACCATACATATTGAACTCTTTCGCTAGCTGAGCCCCAAGCGTGGTATCTTCATTATGGAAAGCGGGTAAGCAGTGCAGGAACTTCACATTCGGGTTGCCTGTAAGCTTAATCACATCCATATTCACTTGGTACGGCTTTAATAAATTAATACGCTGTGCCCAAGCCTCTTTGGCTTCTCCCATCGAGACCCAAACATCAGTATAGATAAAGTCAGCTCCTTTAACGCCTTCAGCCACATCTTCAGTGAGCGTAATTTTTGCACCTGTTTTTTTCGCTATCTCTTGGCAAGCATTGACCAGCTCTTCTTCCGGCCAGCAGCTTTTCGGGGCGACTAAACGCAAATCTAAACCTGTGAGAGCCGCAGCTTCTAACATCGAGTTGCCCATGTTATTGCGTGCATCGCCTAAATAGGCAAATTTAATTTCTGAGAATGGCGTATTTGGTCGGTGTTCTTGAATGGTCAGCAGATCGGCTAATAACTGTGTGGGATGGAATTCGTTGGTTAATCCATTCCATACAGGCACTCCCGAGTGCGCGGCTAATACTTCTACGGTTGATTGAGCAAATCCCCGATATTGAATGCCGTCGTACATCCGCCCTAGCACCCGTGCGGTATCTTTCATGGTTTCTTTATGACCGATTTGGCTACCAGAAGGCCCTAAATAGGTCACTCTAGCGCCTTGGTCGAACGCACCAACTTCGAATGCGCAACGTGTGCGAGTAGAGTCTTTTTCAAAAATGAGTGCAAAGTTTTTACCTGCGAGGAGAGGGTGTTCTGTACCGGCTTTTTTTTCTGATTTTAACCAAGCTGAGAGTTTTAACAGTGAATGAATTTCGCTAGATGTAAAATCAAGTAGCCTTAAAAAATGCTTGCTATATAAGGGGTTCATAAATTACGGCCTTTTTATGTTGAATTAATATTCAATTTATATCCATAAAAATTCAAAATCAACCCCAAGTGAAAAAGAAATTATTTTTAAATGTATGGTTTCACTGTCAACCCTATGGGAGAATGGGGCGAGACTAGCGATAATGGAACAAGGGGTGTGGATATGGTAGATAAAGCTGAACTCGATGCGCAGTATGAAGAAACTCGGTTAATTATCGAGGAACTGTTAGAAGATGGTAGCGATCCTGATGCATTGTATGCAATTGAGCATCATTTCTCTGCGGACAACTTTGCGTTATTAGAAAAAGCAGCAGTTGAAGCATTCAAGCTAGGTTATGAAGTGACGGATGCGGAAGAGTTAGAAATTGAAACAGGTGAAACGTTGATGTGTTGCGATGTGATCAGCGAAAGCGCATTAAACGCAGAACTTATTGACGCACAAGTTGAACAGCTAATGAAGCTGGCGGAAAAAATGGGTGTCAACTATGATGGTTGGGGCACTTATTTTGAAGACCCAGATGCAGAATATGATGACGAAGACGGTGATGATATCGAGCCCGAAGATCGCGTTCATTAATTCTAACATCTAAGACTGTGATAATGAGCCTGCCTTTGAAAAATGACCAAAAGCAGGCATTTTAAAATAAAATAGTTGAACTGGATGTACAAAAGGTTATTTCAACAAGGCGTTTGTTATTCATGCCCTTGAAGATTGACTAATATTCAATAACCTATTCGATTTTTCGCCAAACATAATATGTTTGTCTGCAGTCTGAAATATATTAGCTATTATTCCCTACTAAATTATTTAGGATCTGCCGGGTATCCCGCGGTGCTGAGCGCTGTACGGAAAATACTTTCATCTATATGGCTGGTAATTAGCACTTTTTTTGTCGTTGGGTCCGTTTCTACCTGTGCATTAGCATCAATATCTAACACAATTTTGGTAATTGATTTAGCGCAGCCACCACAAGCCATTTTAGGTATTGTAAGGTTAATCATTTTCTAACTCCTATTATTAACATTTTGATAAATATACAGCTTTACCCTATTGGAAGGTCAATCAGTTTTTTACTGAATAATTTGCGAGTTGTCCTTTTTTAGTGACTGGAGTTTCAAGGTATTCGGCTGGATTCACTAAGTTTTCAATGATAGGGCAGTCAGGATCACTATTACCGTGGCAATGTTTTGTCAGTACTTCGAGAGTATTTGCGATACCTTGTAGATCATTAATTTTTCTTTTTAATTCATGAAGATGAGTAAGTGCCATATTTTTAACATCAGCACTAGCACGTTCTCTATTGCGCCATAAGCATAGTAGAACTGAAATCTGTTCAGTCGGGAAACCTAGGGCTCGGGCGCGACGAATGAGGTTTAGGCTATCAATATCTGTTTGACTATAATAGCGATACCCTGCATTAGTCCGTTTTGCTTTGGGGATTAACCCAGTCTGCTCATAATAGCGGATCATTTTTGCTGAGATGCCAGAAAGTTTAGCGGCTTGACCGATATTCATAATCTTATCTCCTCAATAGAATAGGTATTTTAGAAATAAAATACCTAGCTATTTTCTTTAGGTAGTTTGAGTGCTGCTAATATGTTTGGTTTTTGCGATGAAAAAGTACCGTAAAAAATATGTTCCCCAATGATGATAATGGGAGCAACACGTACACCTGTTCGAGCTTTAGCTTCAGCCATAATTTTGGGGTCGGTAAGGTCTCGTTCTTCAAAAGAGAGCTGTTCTTTAGCTAACCAATCCTTAAGTTGTTGACAGTCAGGGCAAGTTGGCGTGGTGTAAATCAATATTTGTTCTTTTGATGAGAGTGTCATAGCTAACTCCTTTCTACGAGTAAAGCCAGACTTTATAAAGTCTGGCGATTAAGTCCTTTATTGAGTTTGAGCCATACTATCTTTCATAGGGGCTTGGAAGCGTTTTAGACGTAAGGCATTACCTAATACGAATACGCTAGAAAGTGCCATTGCGGCGGCTGCTAAAATAGGTGAAAGCAAAGTTCCGTTAATTGGGTATAGCAAGCCTGCGGCTACTGGGATCAATAGCGCATTGTAAGCGAATGCCCAGAACAGATTCTGTTTTATGTTACGAATAGTTGCTTGGCTTAATGCAATGGCATCAACAACACCGCGTAGATCTCCTGACATCAATACGACATCTGCGGCTTCAATAGCGACATCTGTTCCTGTACCAATTGCTAATCCAACATCTGCTTCGGCTAATGCTGGGGCATCGTTGATACCATCACCAACAAATGCGACTTTATTACCATTGTTACGGAACTGTTTTAGGGCTGAAACTTTACCATCTGGCAATACTTCTGCGGCAACTTCATCAATCCCAAGCTGTTTAGCGATAGCTGCGGCAGTCGCTGCATTATCACCAGTGATCATGGCAACTTTTAAACCTAATGCGTGTAACGCGTTAATAGCCTCTGGTGTTGTTTCTTTAATGGGATCAGCTACGGCGATAATTGCAGCTAAGCGACCATCAATAGCTGCGTACAATGGGCTTTTTCCTTGCTCTCCTAGTCGTAGCGCAGATTGCTGGAAGTGACTGACATCTAATCCGAGTTGTTTCATAAAGCGATCGGCGCCAACAGAGACTGCTCGACCATCTACTCTGGCTGAAATACCAAATCCTGGGACAGCTTCAAATTCTTCAATTGCCGCAAATGTCAGACCTTTTTCGTTTGCTGCGTTGACAATTGCTTCCGCAATCGGATGTTCAGAACGGGTTTCAATTGCAGCGACCAAGGATAAAACTTCATCATATTCAAAGCCATCTGCAGGGACTAGGTCAGTGAGCTCTGGACGTCCTTTTGTTAATGTCCCCGTCTTATCAAGAGCAACTACAGTGACATCGCGTAGAGCTTGCAATGCTTCGCCTTTGCGGAATAGAACACCTAATTCAGCCGCTCTTCCTGTTCCAACCATGATAGATGTCGGTGTTGCGAGGCCCATTGCACATGGACATGCGATAATGAGTACAGCAACAGCATTAATTAATGCGAAGGTCAGGGCTGGGTCTGGGCCAAATATTAGCCAAATAAAGAATGTGATCACGGCACCTGTCATAACGGCAGGTACAAACCACATCGTGACTTTATCAACTAACGCTTGAATAGGTAATTTTGACCCTTGTGCCTCTTCAACTAAACGAATTATCTGAGCTAATACAGTGTTTGAACCAATTTTAGTGACGCGAAAACTAAACGCGCCTGTTTTATTTATTGTGCCGCCAACAACTTCAGAACCTACTTCTTTAGATACAGGAACAGGTTCTCCTGTGATCATGCTTTCATCAACATAGGAAGCGCCTTCGATGACTTCACCATCTACAGGGATTTTTTCACCAGGGCGAACGAAAACAATATCATCCGTTATAACTTGATCCAGAGGGATCTCAATCATTTTTCCATCGCGTTCTACACGAGCCGTTTTAGCTTGTAACCCTACAAGGCGTTTAATCGCTTGGGAGGTTTTTCCTTTCGCTCGCGCTTCTAATGTGCGACCAAGTAGAATTAACGTTACGATAACGACAGCTGCTTCAAAATACACATTTGCGGTGCCAGCTGGGAGAACTTGGGGGATAAACGTTGCTACTACTGAATACCCATAAGCCGCGGCAGTACCTACAGCAACAAGTGAGTTCATATCAGGCGCAGCGCGTAATAGTGCTGGAACTCCTTTTTGGAAAAAGCGCAAACCAGGACCAAACAAAACAAGGGTTGCTAATATAAATTGGATATACCAATTGAGTTGCTGCCCAAGGTTTTCTGATACCCAGTGGTGAATACCTGGAATAAAGTGTGAACCCATTTCAATAATAAATACTGGTAAGGTAAATATAGCCGCAGTGAACAACGCACGACGTAGAGAGCGCTCTTCATTTTCACGGCGCTCATTGGCTTGGTCATTTGCATTGGTCGTTGTATCTGATAAACGGCGAGGTTTATAGCCAGCTTGAACAATGGCTTCTTCCAAAGTGGCGATAGTGACCACTTCAGATAAATGGCGAATACGGGCGCGTTCTGTTGCTAAGTTAACATTCGCTTCAATTACACCCGGTATTTGTAATAATGCTTTTTCAACGCGACCGACACACGATGCGCAGGTCATCTCTTCGATCGCCAGTTCGGTTGTTTCTTCCCGCACTTTATAACCTGAGCTTTCTATCGCGCGGATTGCTACGTCTGGATCAACATCACCTTTAAAGGTGATATCAGCACGTTCTGTTGCTAAATTCACCACAGCCGTATCAATATTTGTAACCGCTTTTAATGCCTTTTCAACACGACCAACGCAGGATGCACAGGTCATGCCTTCTACTGGCAAGCTTAGTCTATTGACTGAGGTATTAGAGATATTTGTTGTCATGGACCTACCCTCTTGAATGTCTTTATTGAGTAAAGACTAACGTTTACCTTAAGGGTAAGGTCAAGTGCTATTTTTTAATTTTTATTTATATTAATGATAATTTTCTTTATTTTTTTGTTTTATAATGAATTTTATTTGGTGATTAAATAGAAAACTCACCAAACTACTTGTGCTTAGTGAGCTTCCTTATCGGATAAAATATACGTTATGTTGATTTCTTGGACGTTAATCTCCGTATCGTCATATAAAATACAGGGGTTAGCAATAAGCCGAAGAAGGTGACGCCTAACATGCCGAAAAATACCGCGATCCCCACTGCTTGTCTCATTTCAGAGCCTGCTCCAGTGGCTAGTACCAGTGGAATAACTCCAGCAATAAAGGCGAAAGATGTCATCAAAATAGGGCGCAATCTTAGGTGCGAAGCCTCCAATACAGCGGTTAGTGGATCTTTTTCTTGCTTCTCTTGCACTATTGCGAATTCAACAATCAAGATAGCATTCTTCGCCGCAAGACCGACCAGTACAATAAAGGCAATTTGTGTGAAAATATTATTATCCCCGCCGAGCAACCAGACTCCCGTAATTGCTGACAGTAGTGCCATTGGGGCTATTAGTAATACTGAGAATGGTAACGACCAACTGTTATATTGGGCAGCTAATATTAAGAAGGCAAATAGTACTGCTAATGGGAAAATATAGAGAGCAGAATTACCCGCTAATTGTTCTTGGTAAGTTAAATCTGTCCATTCAAAATCCATTCCTTCAGGTAAGGTATCACGTAAGATTTTCTCCATTGCGTTAGTTGCTTGACCAGAGGTATAGCCTGGAGCTGCATTGCCAGTAATATCAACGGAAGGATAGCCGTTATAATGGATCACGCGGTCTGGGCCATTTGTACGAGTAATAGTCACTAATGCACTTAAAGGGATCATTTCGCCATGTTTATTACGCACTTTGATCAGTTCAATATCTTTTGGGTCCATTCTAAATGGAGTATCAGCTTGAACAACAACACGATAGGTACGACCGAAGCGATTGAAGTCATTGACGTAGAGAGAACCTAAATTGATTTGTAAAGCATCGAAGATATCGGTCAGTGTTATTCCTTGAGACTTGGTTTTCTCACGGTCAATATCTACATCTATTTGTGGGGAATTAGTCTGAAAACTAGCCATCATTCCTGTTAACTCGGGTGATTGCATCGCTTTCATAAGGATTTGTTCTTGCACTTGTGCTAATGCATCAAAACCTAGGTCAGCCCTATCTTCGATTTGTACTTTAAAACCCCCCATTGAACCAAGTCCAGGCACAGGAGGTGGAGGAAATATACCAACAAATCCGTCAGGTATCTGGCTGAATTTGCCCATTAAGCGCTCTGCAATCGCATTTGCAGACAAGGAGGGGTCAGTGCGCTCATCAAAAGGCTTGAGCATGGCAAACATGAGGGCAGAGTTAGGCAAATTAACAGGCCCATTCACTGAGAGGCCAGGGAAAGCCACTACATTTTCAACTCCTGGTTCCATCAATGCAAGGCGTGACATTTCTTTGACAACGGCTTCTGTTCTATCGAGAGATGAACCGGATGGTAATTGAGCAACGCCAATCAAATAGTATTTATCTTGTGCGGGAACAAAACCATTAGGCACTACTTTGAAGCCTAATGCGGTTAGCCCAACAAACCCCAGATATAGCACTAGAACAATTAAGCTTCCTCGAATACAACGGCGTACGATTAGAACGTATTTGTTAGATAATGTATTGAAAAAAATATTAAATTTTGTAAAGAAACGACCAAATATTGCATTGATAATACGAGTAAGCCAATCTAACTTTGTATTTTTATCATGGGATTTGAGCAAAATCGCGCTAAGGGCAGGGGATAACGTTAGCGAGTTAATTGCTGAAATAATTGTCGAAATAACAATGGTTAATGAAAACTGACGATAAAATTCTCCTTGTAGGCCAGACAAAAATGCGGTGGGAATAAAAACGGCGGCTAGAACTGAGGTAATCGCAAGGATTGGGCCTGTAACCTCCTCCATTGCCTTAAATGCGGCTTCTTTTGGGGCTAAGCCCTCTGAAATATGCCTTTCAACGTTTTCGACGACGACAATAGCATCATCGACAACTATTCCTATTGAGATAACTAAACCAAATAAAGATAACGTATTTAGAGAAAAACCAAACAGGTACATAAAGGCAAATGTGCCGATTAAGGATACTGGTACAGCGACTAATGGAATAATAGAAGCACGCCAACTTTGTAAAAACAAAACAACAACCAGGACAACTAATATGGTGGCTTCAAGCAGTGTGATGGCGACAGATTTTAAAGAAGCACTGACAAATATGGTTGGGTCATAGGCGATTTTATAATCGATTCCTTCGATAAAGTTAGCTTGTAAACGCGCCATAGTTTCTCTGACTGATTCGGCAACCTCTAATGCATTTGCCCCTGGGCTCATCACAATTTGTAGCCCGACTGCATTTTGCCCATTCAGCAAACTACGAAGTGAATAATTATCGGCACCTAGCTCTAGCCTAGCGACATCTTTTAAATAGGTGGCTTGTCCATCTTCTCCTGAGTGAATAATAATATTGCCAAATTGTTCTTCAGTTGTGAGTCGTCCAAGGGCGTTTATACTAACTTGAAATGATGATGTTGCATTCGGTTGTTGCCCAATAGAGCCTGTAGCAACTTGGACATTTTGTTCTCGAATAGCGGCAACGACATCATTTGCGGTTAGCCCTAATGAGGCTATTTTTGTTGGGTCAATCCATGCTCGCATCGCATATTCACCTTCACCCCATACTAATGCGCTTGCCACTCCAGGTAGTCTTGCGATTTCATCACGGACATTGAGTAATGCATAGTTAGAAACAAACAGAGGTTCGTAGACATTATTAGGCGAATACATATGGACAACCATTAGTACGTCCGGTGAAGTTTTCTCTGTGGTAACGCCAATTTGCTGAACTTCTTGGGGTAAACGGGGAATAACGCGTGATACTAAGTTTTGTACTTGGATCTGCGCGATATCGGGGTCAACATCTTGTCTAAACGAGATTGTGAGCACCATTTTTCCATCGGTTGACATCTGTGAGCTCATATAGAGCATGCCCTCGACGCCATTTACTGCTTGCTCAATGGGGGAGGCAACGGTGTCTGCAATCACTTTTGGGGTGGCACCAGGATAACTCGCAATAACTTGAACTGTCGGCGGTGTTACCGATGGATATTCGCTTAGGGGAAGCTTATAAAAGCTTAATACCCCAGCTATCACTATAAATATTGATAAAACCATAGCGAAAATAGGGCGCTGTATAAAGAAATGAGGAAACTTCATTATTGTTTCTCCTCGACTTCATTGACGGTCAGATGTTTGTTGTTCGTGGTTGACTGAGTTGCTTCTGCTGCTAATGAGGGATGCATAGGAATAGGATTAGGCATGACTTCCATACCGGGTCTAATAAGGCCTTTAATAATAATTTTCTCACCAGCAGTTAAACCGTGATTAATGACTCGGAGGCCGCCAATCATGGCGCCTAGTTCCACAGGGCGATATTCTGCCTTATTATTTTTATCTAGAACGAGGACGTAGTTCTGCCCTTGATTAGAAGCAATCGCTTGGTCATCAATTAAAATTGAAGGTGTTTTTTCTCCTATAGGCAGTTGTGCACGAATAAACGTACCGGGTATCAATTTGCCATCTTTATTGGCGATAACCGCTCTGACTTTTACTGTGCCAGTCGTTCTCTCGATTTGATTGCCAATAAAATTAAGGGTGCCAGTATATTGCGTATGTTTTTCATTTGGTAACCGTATGGTCACTGGAGGTAAAGCTGTCGCGCTATTTTTTATTGTTGACGGCTGTAAACTTGTTAGTTTATGAAAGGTAGTTTCATCAATATCAAAGTAAGCATATATTGGGTCAATAGAAACAATCGTGGTTAAGCGAGTCGCCTCATTCGTATCCCCACCAGTCACTAAATTACCTTCAGTAATAAATGCTCTATCAACTCGACCCGCAATCGGTGAACGGATTTGGGTATAAGATAAATTTAATTTAGCGGACTCTACGGCTGCTTTGGCGGATTTTACTTGCGCATTATTAGCCGAAAGTATAGAAAGGGCATCGTCATAGTCTTTACGGGAAATCGCCCCTTTATTGACTAATCCTTTGAGGCGCTGGTAATTTCGCTGAGCTTGTATGGCTAAAGCTTCTGCTTGGCTTAATTTTCCTTCTGCATCAAGTAGTGCTATTTGAAAGGGTCGCGGATCTATATGAAAGAGTAAATCCCCTTTTTCAACCAGTTTCCCCTCTGGAATTTCTATCGAATTAATGCGTCCACCAACCCGAGGGCGTAAATCCACGATTTTGGGAGACGCTAAATAGCCTGTAAATTCAGAGGAAGGGACAATTTCTTGTTGAATAACTTCTGCTACAGGCACTTTGGGAAGTATGGTGGAACTTGCTGTTTCTGATTTGTTATCATTATTTGCGTCTTGAGCAATAACTAGACCACTTATGCCCATGGCTACAACAAATGTAGCGTATATCCCGATTTTTATTTTCATAATAAACCTTACCTAATTAATTGATCTCATTGTTAGCTTAAAACTTGAATAAGAAATATTTGGGCAGGGTAAAGGTTACAGTAGTTGTAAGGTCAACCGTTTTAATATAATAAGGCTTTAATAGGATATTAAAAATCGAAAAGGAACCTTTAATTAATTCAATTATGATTAATTGACTAAAATATACTGTGCAAAAATAGAAATAAGCTATTGACCTTGTATCTACTTTAAGGTTTTTAATAATAATCATTAATTTAAATACATACTTAAATAAGGGTTAATGATGAAGAAGATGATAGTTTTATTAGCGTTAAGTTTATTTAGTTACCAGGGTTTGGCTTCCGGTAATAAGGTTAACTTTCAGCTGGTATCAAATAAAATAATTGAAAATAATTCCTCAACAGAACCTCACAGAAAAATATTAGTAACAAAGACTTTTGTTGGTGATGCTAGTTTGTCATCAATTGAAATGCAGGCTCAGCAAGAAGCTAAAAAGTTAGGAGCGAGCCGCTATAAAATTGTTGGCGCAAGCGGTGAAAATCAACTTCGAGGACATGTCACATTTTATCAGTAAAGCCATTCGGTTTTATTAAGGAGATGAGCGATGAGTCATCAAACCATTAGAGAAAATGTAATACAAGATATTCTTTTGTGGATCGATATGAATGTAGATAAACCACTACAGATAGCGGAAATCTCTGATAGAGCAGGATATTCAAAGTGGTATTTCCAACGTATTTTTAAAAATACGGTTGGTGTGAGTTTAGGACAATATCTTTTAATCAGCCGCTTGTTAAGGGTATCAACAGATTTGAAAGAAACCAATGATAAAATCATTGATATCGCTTTCAGGTATGGATTTGATGGTCAGCAAGGGCTAACACGAGCATTTAAGCGAGAATTGAAAGTGACCCCTGCTAAATATAGGAGAGAAACAATGCTAAGATATCATGCATAGTTTAGTGAATAGGTTTTAGAAGAAGGAATAGAATTAGCTAGTCATCTGGCTAATTCTATATACCAAAAGAACCAAAAAATACGATACTAATAAATTTAATTATATATTTTAATAATATAGTGGACAAATGAAAAAAATATGTTTTTTTCTTGACCTTACAATGATGGTAAGGATTAGTATTATTGAAAGTTTACAATGGGCTGTATCCGTTTTTAGGTGGTCAATAATGAAAATAGGTGAATTATCAAAACTATTCAACATTCCAAGGGAGACTATACGTTTCTATGAAAAAGAGGGGTTAATTATTCCTCCTAATAGAAATGATAATAACTATCGAAGCTATAGTGAAAATCACATTGAGAGACTAAGGTTTATTAAAAACTGCCGTAGTCTTAATATGTCTCATCGAGAAATAAAAAAACTATTAGACTTAGTGGATAATAATAGTAATGATTGCCAATTAGTTGAATCTGTTATTAATACGCATTTAATTAATGTGAGAGAAAATATTGAAAAATTAATTAACTTAGAGAAGGAACTAATTATTTTACAAGAACATAGTGATGAAATAGGTTCTCGATATAAATGTGGGATCATAAAAAATCTATTATCTAAAGAATATTAGATAAATAAGGATAGCATATTGACTACCCTTATAAGCTTTATAATTACAACGCTTTTAACATACGAATTTCACAGTCGCTATGGCCTGTATTACCTAAAGGGGCATCAATAAATTCAAAACCTAACTTTTCGTATAGCTTAATTGCGGCTTGTAAGTCTTTGGTGGTTTCTAAATAGCAACGGGTATAACCTTGTTGTTTCGCAAACTCCAGTGACATCTGCACAATTTTTTTGGCTAAGCCTTTGCCACGTAATACGGAAGATAAATACATTTTCTGTAATTCCGCTGTTTCGTTATCGCCGCCTGCCAGTTGTGAAACACCGCCGCCACCGACAATTTCCCCATCCATTTCTACCACCCAATAAGCGCTACGGGGTTTGTTGTATACCTCAAATAAGGTATCTAAGATGGGGTCTGCAACGGCAAAGCCTTTATCTGCAGTTAAACCATGTTCAGCAGAAACTTCACGGATCACCGCGGCAATCCCTGCATTATCTTGTTGTTCAATAAGTCGAACGTTATAGTTTTGTGTTGTCATGTGAAACTCTTGATTATTATTGTGTACAACTCAGTGTAGAGAGAACCAGAAGGGAACTTCAATCTGAGAACTGCGAACGCAGTCGTTTGATGATACTCGAATTATTCAGCAAGAAAAAGCCCTTATTAGTAAACCAATAAGGGCTTTCAAGTCGGCTAAATTAATGAACCGTTATAAAGAGGCAATTGTCACTTTTTGCGCTTCAATTTTCGCTTTCGCTTCAATATTAGCGGTTAAACGCTCACGCTCTTTTTCCACTACCGCAGCAGGTGCACGGCTTACAAAACCTTCATTTGCTAGTTTGTTTTCAATGGTTTCGATCTCTTTAACCACCTTTTCCAGCTCTTTATCTAAACGAGCCAGTTCGGCGTCTTTGTCTACTAGACCCGCCATTGGGATCAGTAACTCAGCACCACCAACTAGTTTGGTGACAGATATAGGCGCTTCTTCACCTTCAGTTAATACTGAGATGCTTTCTAAGCGAGCCATTGACTTGATAAAGTTCTGGTTTTCATCGACACGACGTTTCGCATCGGCAGAAGCACCACGCAGCATTACATCGAGCGGTTTACCTGGGGAAATATTCATTTCAGCACGAATATTACGCACGGCGATAATCGCTTCTTTGATCCACTCAAGGTCACTCAGCGCGAGTTGATCCACTTTAGCCGCATCGAACTCAGGGAACGCTTGTAGCATGATAGTATCAGCGTCGATACCTTTCACTACTTTGACGCGTTGCCAGATGGTTTCAGTGATAAACGGAATGATAGGGTGTGCAAGGCGCAGTAAGCCTTCTAATACCTCAATTAAAGTGAAACGAGCCGCACGAACTTGTGCTTCGTTACCTTTATGAACCGCAGGTTTAGACAGTTCTAAATACCAGTCACAGAACTCGTTCCATGTGAAATCATACAGAATACCCGCTGCGATATCGTAACGGTGAGTGTCTAACGCATCGCGGTAAGCTTTCACTGTCTGATTAAATTGTGCCATGATCCAGCGGTCAGCGAGTGAAAAGCTCATCTCTCCGCCGTTTTGGCCGCAATCTTGACCTTCCGTGTTCATCAACACGAAACGGCTCGCATTCCAGAGTTTATTACAGAAGTTACGGTAACCAGACAGGCGTTTCATATCCCAGTTGATATCACGACCTGTTGACGCTAATGCCGCTAAAGTAAAGCGCAGTGCATCGGTTCCGTGGGCTTCAATTCCTTCTGGATACTCTTTACGGGTGCGTTTAGCGATCTTTTCAGCCAATTGTGGCTGCATCATGTTGCCTGTGCGTTTTTCGAGTAAATCTTCCAGAGAAATACCGTCAATCATATCCAGTGGGTCAATAACGTTCCCTTTGGATTTCGACATTTTTTGGCCTTCTTCATCGCGGATCAGGCCTGTCATGTAAACAGTTTTAAATGGAACTTGTGGCTCGCCATTTTCATCTTTAATGAAATGCATGGTCATCATGATCATTCGGGCGATCCAGAAGAAAATAATATCAAACCCACTGACTAATACATCGGTTGGATGGAAAGTTTTCAGTGCATCTGTATTTTCTGGCCAGCCGAGGGTGGAGAATGTCCACAAGCCGGAAGAGAACCAAGTATCTAGAACGTCATCATCTTGACGTAGTGTGATATCTGCCCCTAGGTTGTTTTCACGGCGAACTTCGTCTTCGTCACGACCTACGTAGACGTTGCCTTTTTCGTCATACCACGCGGGGATGCGGTGACCCCACCACAATTGGCGAGAAATACACCAATCTTGGATATCACGCATCCACGAGAAATACATGTTTTCGTATTGGCGAGGAACGAACTGAATACGACCGTCTTCGACAGCTTTGATGGCATCACGGGCTAAAGGCTCAGTACGTACATACCATTGGTCAGTTAGCATTGGCTCAATAACGACACCACCACGATCGCCATAAGGGACGGTGAGGTCATGAGGTTTCACCTCAACGAGTAGGCCTAATTGCTCAAACTCTGCCACAATAGCTTTACGTGCTGCAAAGCGCTCCATGCCACGGTATGCTTCAGGCATTTCGCTGCTATAAGCGGTTGATGGGTTACCGTTAGTATCGAAAACTTCAGCTTCGCTACGTACGTTACCATCTAAATCCATCATGTTAATCATCGTTAACTGATGGCGCTTACCGACTTCGTAGTCATTAAAGTCATGAGCTGGGGTGATTTTCACGCAGCCCGTGCCTTTTTCCATATCTGCGTGCTCGTCACCAACAATAGGAATACGGCGGTTAACAATTGGTAGAATAATTTCTTTACCAATCAAATCTTTATAGCGAGGATCTTCTGGGTTAACAGCAACGCCAGTATCTCCCAACATGGTTTCAGGACGTGTAGTAGCAACGACTAAATAGTCTTTGCCTTCGGCGGTTTTTGCCCCGTCAGCTAATGGGTAACGCAGGTGCCACATAGAACCTTTAACTTCACGGTTTTCAACTTCTAAATCAGAAATTGCGGTGTGCAGTTTTGGGTCCCAGTTAACAAGGCGCTTACCACGGTAAATTAAGTTTTCTTTGTAGAGACGAACGAAAGCTTCTTTAACAGCTTTAGATAAGCCTTCATCCATGGTGAAGCGTTCGCGTTCCCAATCAACAGAGTCGCCTAAACGACGCATTTGTTGAGAAATAGTGCCGCCAGATTCTGCTTTCCATTCCCAAATTTTGTCAATAAACGCATCACGGCCGTAATCGTGACGGTTTTTGCCTTCTTCTGCCGCAATTTTACGCTCAACGACCATTTGAGTCGCGATACCTGCGTGGTCAGTACCTGTTTGCCATAAGGTATTTTTACCTTGCATACGTTGGTAACGGATCATGGTATCCATGATGGTTTGTTGGAAGGCATGCCCCATATGCAGGCTACCAGTGACGTTCGGTGGTGGAATGACGACACAGAAGCTATCTTGGGTGGTATCCCCATTAGGTTTGAAATAACCGCTTTTCTCCCAGTGAGCATACAGTGATTGCTCAATTTCTGCGGGGTTATAGGTTTTATCGAGCGAAGGCTCATTCATTGGGCTATCTGGTTTCTTTTCCATTATCTTTTGTATTCAGTAAGTTGGCGGCGCCGCCATAGTCAAATTGAAGCCGACGCTACGGTATATTTTGTACCGCTCACGCGCCAACTGTTTTAAAGTTTCATCAATAGGTACGAAGTCTATCACTTCATGGAAAGCCGTGGCAAAATCTGCGAACTGATTTTGTAAATTAATCAGTATATCACGTGGCGTATTTCCCCGTTTGGCAGGCCAACAAATTTCAATAGGCGCACCATAACGAGGGCCTTCACCCGCTAAATTATGGGGAACAAACTGATGTGGGTCACGCTGCCACAAGGTTTCATCTATTTTTTCTGCCTGTTGCTGCGTTTCGCAAGCAATCAGAACTCGCTTCCCATTACGCCACAATTGAGCAGCAAGCTCGCAAGCTAGCCATTCATGGGCTTCAAGATCAGGAAGCGGTGAGGCTTGTGTTAGTTGGTAAAATGTACCTTTTTTCATATACCCATTATACCCGTCATACTTCAGTTTGTAGGGGTGTTGGCTACGCTCTTTCGCCTTAGTCACATACTTAGGTATGCTCCTAAGGTCTCAGTCGCTTGCCGCCTACCTACAAACTGAATTATCTAGGGTATAGCTTAAATCGCTACCCTTCAATTTGCAGGGGTGTTAGCTATGTTTTTCGCCTTAGTCACCTACTTAGGTATGCTCCTAAGGTCTCAGTCGCTTGCCGCCTACCTACAAACTGAATTATCTAGGGTATAGCTTAAATCGCTACCCTTCAATTTGCAGGGGTGTTAGCTACGTTTTTTCGCCTTAGTCACCTACTTATGTATGCTCCTAAGGTCTCAGTCGCTTGCCGCCTACCTACAAACTGAATTATCTAGGGTATAGTTTAAATCGCTACCCTTCAATTTGCAGGGGTGTATTTTGGTAACCAAGCGCAGTATATATCTATGCTTAATTATATCCTTTTTTATAGCTGCCTCAAAATGGCTTTCTCAGTGCCTTGAAAACCAAAAAACAATATCCCGAATCACTATTGCTCATCGGGATATTTTTATGGACGAGATACAGCTAAATCATTTAAATGGGATTACTCATCACCATTTAAACCCGCGCGGTTTAGTAAAAACTGCGCTAGCATCGCAACCGGACGACCAGTAGCCCCTTTCGCGGCACCTGAACGCCAAGCGGTACCTGCAATATCAAGGTGTGCCCAGTTATATTTAGTGGCAAAGCGAGATAGGAAGCAGCCAGCGGTAATTGCACCTGCTGGACGACCACCTGTATTCGCTAAATCAGCAAAATTAGGGGTGATTTGGTCAAAATACTCATCCGCTAGTGGTAAGCGCCATGCACGGTCACCCGCTTGTTCCGAGGCATTTAACAGCTCATGAGCTAGTGGATTATGGTTTGACATCAACCCTGTATAATGGCTACCTAATGCAATTACACAAGCCCCTGTTAAGGTAGCGATATCAATAACCAGCTCAGGTTCAAAGCGTTCAACATAGGTGAGTGCATCACACAGAACTAACCGACCTTCCGCATCAGTATTAAGTACTTCAACGGTTTGCCCTGACATGGTAGTTAAAATATCGCCGGGACGATAAGCGCGACCACCAGGCATGTTTTCACAACCTGCTAGTACCCCAATCACATTGATTGGAAGTTGCAATTCAGTGATAAAACGCATCACGCCATACACACTTGCCGCACCACACATGTCGTATTTCATTTCATCCATGCCTTCGCCTGGTTTGATTGAAATACCACCTGAGTCAAAGGTTAACCCTTTACCGAGCAGAACAATTGGCTTGCTGTCCGCATCTGGGTTGCCTTTATATTCCATAATGGACATCAGTGATTCATTTTGTGAACCTTGACCCACTGCTAGATAGGCATTCATTCCCAGCTCTTTCATTTGCTCTTCACCAATCACACGAGTGGTTAGTTTGCTATCTGAAATATCTGCTAGTTGACGAGCTTGAGAGGCTAAGTAACCGGCATTACAAATGTTTGGTGGCATGTTACTTAAGTCTTTCGCAGCTTTAACCCCTGAAGCAATGGCTAAGCCATGGGAAATCGCGCGCTCACCACTGGTCAATTCACGGCGTGTTGGGACATTAAACACCAGTTTGCGTAGTGGGCGACGGTGCTCTGTTTTATTACTTTTTAGTTGGTCAAACACATACAGCGATTCTTTTGCTGTTTCGACTGCTTGACGTACTTTCCAGTAGTTATTGCGGCCTTTTACATGTAATTCAGTTAAGAAACATACGGCTTCCATTGAGCCTGTTTCATTCAGAGTACTAATTGTTTTCTGAATAATTTGTTTAAATTGGCGTTCATCTAATTCGCGCTCTTTACCACAACCGATAAGCAGAATGCGTTCAGACAGAACATTTGGTACATGATGGAGTAGCAGGGATTGCCCTACTTTACCCTCAAGTTCGCCGCGGCGCAGCAGGGCGCTGATATATCCGTCACTAATTTTGTCCAGCTGTTCAGCAATTGGGGACAGACGGCGTGGTTCAAAGACTCCGACAACAATACATGCACTGCGTTGTTTTTCCGGGCTACCACTTTTTACACTAAACTCCATGCGTTCTCCTGAATCTTAAAGACAAAGGCCGATGCTCCCGCTAGAATTAGCGTTTCGCATGATCTACCTCATAGAGAATGAACTCTTTATGTTAAACTGACCATCTATACGCGAAATAAACCAAGTTGTATGCTGTTTATCGCGATACAACTACGAAGTATGGCGAGTATATTTGGTTTCGCGAATATTAAGCATGTTCTGATATTTTAATCAGTATAGAGAATGCTTTTATATCATTCTAGCCATACAATAAACTAGAGTATATGTTAGTAAATGGCAGACATTGAACGAACTTAGCCATTTTCTACCCAAAAGACAAGTTTTCACAGGCGTAATAAGCGTGATCATTATTAGATATTTGGTACGGGAAACCCTGAAAAGTCAGTTAGCCATACTTTTTGTATTGATGCTAATCTTTTTTAGCCAGAAGTCGATAGATATTCTGGGCGCTGCCGTTCAGGGCAATATTCCATCAAACTTAGTACTTCCTTTACTGGGGTTAGGTGTGCCTGAAATGGCGCAACTTATCTTACCTTTAAGCCTATTTCTTGGGCTATTGATGACCTACAGTAAGCTTTATACTGAAAGTGAAATTACGGTAATGCACGCCTGCGGTTTAGGGAAAAGTGTTTTGGTCAAAGCGGCGTTAGTGCTGGCCATGATTACCGCCATGGTGGCAGTTGCCAATATTACGTGGATGCTACCGTGGTCATCTCAATATCAAGAACAAGTGTTAGCGGATGCTAAAGCTAACCCAGGTTTAGCCGCAATGGTGGAAGGGCAGTTTAAAACCACAAAAGACGGCAACTATGTTTTGTATATTGGTGATGTAAAAGGGAGTAATTTCAAAAATGTTTTCCTAGCGCAGTTACGTGCTGCGAATGAACAGCGCCCTTCTGTAGTGGTTGCCGAAAGTGGCTATATGAAGGAAGACCCTGATGGCCGTCAAGTGGTTATTCTTAATGAAGGGACCCGTTACGAGGGGACGGCATTATTACGTGATTTTCGTATCACTGACTTTGTCAATTACCAAGCCATAGTCGATCATCAAACAGGTGAGGCTCGTAATGACCGCGTTGAGCAAAAGAATATGCTGCAATTGTGGAATGAAAATACACCTGAAGTGAATGCAGAGTTTCATTGGCGTTTAACGATTGTTTTCTCGGTTATCGTCATGGCTTTAATGGTGGTACCTCTAAGTGAAGTGAACCCACGTCAAGGTCGGGTGCTAAGTATGTTACCTGCGCTGCTGTTGTACCTCATCTTCTTTTTGCTGCAAAGTACGTTACGCAATAGTGCAGATAAAGGTGATATTGACCCAAGGTATACCATGTGGGCAGTGAACTTAGGGTATTTAGTCTTAGCGGTGATCCTCAATGCATGGAACACTGTTCCTATGCGCCGTATGCGTCTTAAATTGAGTAAAGGGGTTGCCTGATGTTTGGTGTTTTAGATAGGTATATCGGTCGGACCATCCTAAATTCTATTTTGGTGACGCTTTTTTTATTGGTTTCACTCGCTGGGATTATTAAATTTGTCGAGCAACTGCGTAAAGTAGGTGATGGTGATTACACTGCGTTGAGCGCGGGGGTTTTTACTTTACTTACGGTACCAAAAGATATTGATGTTTTCTTCCCGATGGCGGCCTTATTAGGGGCGTTAATGGGCTTAGGTGCACTCGCTTCACGTAGTGAGCTGGTGGTCATGCAAGCTTCTGGTTTTACCCGTTTACAGATTGCCCTTGCGGTGATGAAAACGGCTATCCCTCTGGTTATCGTGGCGATGTTCATTGGTGAATGGATTGCACCAGCCGGTGAGCAATGGGCGAGAAACTACCGTGCAGAAAAAATCGTTGGTAATTCATTAGTGGTTACTGACGAGGGAATGTGGGCAAAAGATGGCCGCGACTTTATACACATTCAGCGTATTAATAACGCAACATCGATTCAAGATGTATCGATTTACCGTTTTGATAAGCAACAAAAACTTAACTCGGTGATGTTTGCTTCAAGTGGGGAGTATGACACGGCAAATAAACAGTGGGTGTTATCTCAAGTGGATGAGTCAATATTAAGCAGTGAGAAAAAAATTACGGGTTCACAGCGGTTGACGGTTGACTGGAAAACTAACCTTACCCCAGAAAAACTAGGGATAGTTTCTTTGAATGCGGATTCGTTATCTATTCGTGGCTTATATCAGTATGTTTCTTATTTGAAAGAAAGTGGTCAAGTTGCAGCTGTTTATGAATTAAGTATGTGGAAAAAAATATTGGCGCCACTCTCTGCCGCTGTCATGATGTTAATGGCCGTTTCGTTTATTTTCGGGCCATTACGCACCGTACCAATGGGGGTACGTGTTATTTCAGGTATTGTGGGCGGCTTCTTATTTTATGTGCTAAACCAAGGGTTTGGTAACTGGAGCCTTGTTTATTCAGTACCACCGATTATTGCAGCTATCTTGCCAAGCTTATTGTTCCTAATTGTCAGTATTGTTTTATTAGTGAAACGAAAATAGCGTTTTATAGGTCATTAAAGGCTGTGTATCTTCGGGTATCACAGCCTTTTTCTTTGTCGTCATTTACTTAGTAATAAGTTTCCTAACTTACTGATAATTCGTAATAGTTTATTCTGAGGACGGAATAAAACTTGTTGTTGCCTATTATCTGCAGATGTACTGATATATTCACCTTTAATCCCAATAACATTCAATCGACTTTTATTCGCTAACTGTTGAGCACAAGAAAAATACCGCCATTCGCCGTATATGACTGGCGAATAAGATAAGCTTTTTTCCATTCTTGCTCTGTGAATGCGATTTGTACTTCTTTTCGTGCTTCACTGACAAGTTTTTTATATTCAGGTGTTTGTTCTAATTTCTTTTGATTGTTTTTTAAAGGATGAGAATTGAGTGATCCAAGATTTATTTCTACTGATGTCGGTTTCTGCGGGGCAGGGAATATGTTTTGGTGGTTATGGATTCTTCTAAGTTGGAGAACCAACTCAGAAACGTTGCCCTGTTTAATGGTACAGGGCCGTGTTATATGATGTAAAAAAAATGGAGAAGTACGCATTTTAATTCCTATTCATCAAGTAGAAGAGGGATTAAGATTAGCCTTGAATCAGCTTACAACATTGCATAAAACGATTATAAATATAAGAAATAGCTTGAATAATAGGGCATTAATACTGTTATTATTAACCAACTATTGCGTAACCTAATGCACTGATAAAGGCGACTACCCTTGTTTGGGGTTGAAATAACTTTTTTCTGGCTCCTGAGATATGACTTTGGTTATCAATAGCTAAAATATTTTGGCGACTCCGGTTTGCTAATTGCTGAGCAAGTGAAAAAAATCCACCTTTCATACTATTTTGTCGTTTAAATTTAAAAGCCGTTTGGCACTTTTCCCGATATATTCGCCTTTCTTCTTGTCGGTAAGCTTTGATAGCTTGTAATTCTGAGCCATCTAAATATTTGTAGGGGTATTGAGTAGCAATAGACCTATTCTCTACGTACTCTGGTTTTTTAGTACAATGGCCTCTAATACTATTCAAAATTTCTATCAATTCAAATTGGCTAATTTTCGGGTATTGTGTAGCCTGACAACTTAATGTTATCGCGTGGTTTTTTGTTTTCATTTTAGCTCTGGATGTGTTAATGGAAGGCTAAAAGATTATCGGGAATTTGAATGAATTGATTTTAAAAATGGGTAGTAAAATTATCAAAAACAGCCTGAATATATCAGGCTGTTGTCGCAATTAATGCGATAATGCGGGTAAATCCACGTTTTAGGGTCGGGGTGTAACTCGCCATTGTTTGTAATGCTTTGGCGGTACTCCTTCAATGTTTCCCATATGCGTGGTTAGAAGATAGCGAAGCGACGAGTTCATTAACGCCAATAGTTAACTTACTAAATTTGCTGCTATCTTTTCGGGTCATGACGACAAATACCCCAATGTTTTGCTGTGGGATCATCGCCATATAGGTATTAAACCCACCGCCGCCGCCTGTTTTCTGGTAAATTCCTGGAGTGCCATTCTTCGGTTTCATATACACCCACCCAAGGCCTAACCCATCCGCATGGCCAGCGACGTCCATTCCTTTAATTTCTAACAATTTTTCGCGAGGGAAATAGATGCCTTGCTCACGAGCCGCGGTGACTTTCCTTAAGCTCTTATCTGTCGATAAAAATTGTTGCATCCACTTTTGCATATCTGCTGGGGTTGAATACACACCACCGCTTCCTGCTGCTGCAAGTGTATTATGGCAAGGGCTTGGTTTAGTGCCTTCCATTAAACGTGCACATTGAGCTTTATTGGGTGTATAGGTGGTATTGGTCATTTTGGCTGGGGAGGTGACATAATGACTAAACAATTGTGGGTAAGAATGACCTGATGCTTTCACCATGGCATCAGCTAATAAGTCATATGCAAGGTTAGAATAGGATGCCTCTGTGCCTGGCGTCGCATCTAATTTGCCTGTTTTTAACCATGTCCAGCGGTTATCTTGGGTTGGCCAAATAAATACAGGACGCCCCCATTTTCCGCCTGGTTGCTCACGAGGTAAGCCACTGGTGTGGCTTGCAAGGTGGTAGAGGCGAATCGGCTGCCCACTGGAGTTATCAGGCACAGTAACACCATGATAGGCATATTGTTGCAGCGGGTCAGTAATTAATAACTTTTTGTCTTGTTCAAGCTTGATTAATATTTCACTCGTCATCAATTTAGTAATTGATGCTATGCGAATGAGTGAATTTGGCCCCGGTTTTTTACCATTGCCGGGTGCTGTTTCGCCATAATAACGGGATAAAACTTGGTTATTATCAATAACAATTATTGCCATACCTCTGGCGTCGCTTTCGTTAAAAATACGATTGGCATATAAATCGACAATTTTAGCAACGCGTTCGTAGGTCCTTCTATCTCCTTCAAAAACCTGCCAGTCAGTAGATGCAATATCATTCGTTTGCAGAAATTTTGGTGTTTTTTTGGTCGTTGTTGAACATGCCATCAAGGCTAAAGACAACGCAGATACTGACAGAATTTTTAGTAATGATTTCTTCATGTTTGAAGCCAGCCGATATGATTGTTTGCAAATGGCTATTCAGCCAATCTTATTTTTTCTTAGCGAAAATTTTCATTACCACACCAATTAAGATGCCAATAAAGATCCCTGTCGCTATCCACCCAACAAAACCCATGATAAAGCCTTAATGTTTGTATTAGATTGCGGATAAACTAACAAAAATAATTGTCTATCGCCAGTGACCCAGCGTTGTGATAAGAAAAATAGTTAGGGAAAGCTACCATATCGGCTAATGAAGATATAAACAAAAGAAGCTTTCTTTCTCTTATCATGTGATTTTAGCAATATGCGTTTTTTTAATCGAACAGACTTGATCTTCAAGAATAAGTGTTGCCAGTAGACACAAGGCAAGTATAATGGCAGCGTTTTCCAAGAAACACATCACTTCAGTGCCGGAGTGGCGGAATTGGTAGACGCAGTTGATTCAAAATCAACCGCCTTCGGGTGTGCCGGTTCGAGTCCGGCCTTCGGCACCATAAGAACATCAAGAGACGTCAACTGACGTCTTTTTTTGTATCTGAAATCCCAGTTTTACAAGGCTTTTCCCCACTTTTCAGTCTTCCCAAGTATACTAAGGTCAACCCACATCAAGTACCTACTGTTGGTATATGTGTTGGTATCTCTCGATTCGATAATAGTTTGTACCAACGCAAGGAGATAAATCATGGCTCTTACTGATGCTAAAGTCAGGTCTGCCAAGCCTTTGGATAAATCGTATAAATTGACCGATGGTGATGGTATGCACTTGATGGTACATACCAACGGCTCAAAATATTGGCGTTTACAGTATCGTTTTGGCGGTAAGCAAAAAATGTTAGCTCTGGGTGTTTACCCTGATATTTCACTCGCAGAAGCCAGAGAGAAAAGAGATGCCGCCAGAAAGTTAATTGCTAATGGTTTTGATCCAAGCGAAAAACGCAAAGAAGTGAAAGAAGAACAACAAAAGGAATTTAATACCTTTGAGAAGGTTGCTCGCGATTGGCACGAGACTAATAAGAAGTGGTCTGAAGGCCATAGCCATCGAGTACTCAAAAGCCTTGAGGACAATATCTTTTCTACTATTGGTAAACGCAATATTGCCGAACTAAAAACTCGCGACCTACTTGAACCCATTAAAGCCGTAGAGATGTCTGGACGTCTTGAGGTGGCAGCACGTTTACAACAACGTGTGACAGCCATAATGCGTTATGCCGTACAAAGTGGTTTGATCGATTATAACCCGGCACAAGATATGGCGGGTGCTGTTGCCACAGGTAAACGAGTCCATAGAGCTGCATTAGAACTTAAACGCCTACCCGAGTTCTTACAACGCATCGATGATTATAAGGGAAGACCTTTAACTAAACTTGCAGTCAAACTTACCTTGTTAGTCTTCATTCGTTCCAGTGAATTGCGCTTCGCTCGTTGGGATGAAATCGATTTTGAAAATGCCATGTGGACGATCCCAGCTGAGCGCGAAGCGATAGAAGGGGTAAAACACTCTCATCGTGGATCAAAAATGCGTACTCCTCACCTAGTCCCTTTAAGCCGACAAGCTATTGAGATCTTAAAACAGATCTATCAATTCAGCGGCAATCACGAACTGATCTTTATCGGTGATCATAATCCAAGAAAACCAATGAGTGAAAACACGGTTAACAATGCGTTACGTGTGATGGGCTATGACACTAAGACGGAAGTCTGTGGACATGGTTTTAGAACGATGGCATGTAGCTCGTTGATTGAGTCAGGATTGTGGTCGAAGGATGCAGTAGAAAGGCAGATGAGCCACCAAGAACGCAACTCAGTGCGCGCGGCTTATATCCATAAGGCGGAGCATATAGAGGAAAGGCGATTGATGGTGCAATGGTGGGCGGATTATCTGGATGCGAACAGGGAGAGGGAGATTTCACCGTTTAGTTTTGCTAAGTTGGGTGACTCATTAAAGGAGATTTAAATTAGGTTATTGATTTATTAGAGTATAAAGAATGGTTTCCGCGGCATGATGAGTTGATATTGCATGAGAAGGAATTTAATTCAGTATGGATTGAAATTCAGCTCGTGCATATTGACAAGAATGTTATTCGTGGCGCGTATAACTATGCTCAGTATTTGGAGGGTGTAAAAATGATGCAATGGTATGTAGATTACATGGATGAGTTGGGGGAGGGGCGTAATTTGGGGGAACTTTTAACTAAAACTAGCTATCCTTATTTGTGGTAGTATACAGGTAAATATTTTAATCAAAATAAATTGTAATTAATTAGAAAAAATTAAGCTCAGATATATTTTAATTCTTTAATATATCACAAAATTAAATTCATCTTTAATGGACTAGTTTGAGGATATTGATATGAATGTGAGTGGTTTTACTATTAATTCTATTTTATGGCAAAGTCTTAGAAACTGTCAGAAAGAAAGTATTAGAACTGCACTTAGTTACTTGAGAAAACCATTAAATGAAGATATTAATTCTTGCTTAATTAGTTTACCTACAGGTGCTGGAAAATCTGGTGTAATCAGTATTTTATCACATAAGGCTACACAAAAAAGAGTCTTAGTACTATGTCATCGAAGAGCTGTATGTGATCAGCTTTTCAAGGAGATAAATGGAAAATTTTTTAACGATAGAGCAAAAAATGAAGAAATCACACTCAAGCCAGTATTTGATTGTGTAAATGATATTTCTAAAAATGGAATTTATGTTTCCACTTTCCAAAAATTGCAAACTTTTACCAGTGATCAACTTGAGCTGTTAAAGCAAAATATAGACCTTATTATTATTGATGAAGGACATGCTGAACCTTCACCAGTTTGGAGCACTTTAGTTCGAGGTTTTGATGCTCACAAAATTGTTATTACGGCAACTCCTTACCGTAATGATCTATTTCAATTCGATATTACGTCTGATGCTAGTTATATTTATACTTTTGAAAGAGCGCTGGCTGATAATGTTTTAAAAGATCCTACTTTTATATCTGTGGCCCCTGATAATTTAGTCTCAAATATTCGTCAGTTCTTAGATATAATGAAGGGATAAAATGCATAATAAAATGTGAAAAATTTGAAGATATAAGTCACTATTACCAGCTGTTAACTGATGAATTTAATGTTCTGGCAATTCATGAGCAGTTTATGAGAGACGAAAGGGAAAATGTAAAAGTTTCCGTTCCTGCAGATATTAAAAATTCTAGCTATGAAGTAATTATTCATCAGCGAAAACTTGATGAAGGTATCGATATCCCTCAAGCAAAATTGTTAGTATTGACTTATACGGTAAATAGTGGGAGAGAGTTAGTCCAAACTATTGGGCGGGTTGTTCGTTTATACGAGGAAGTGGAACCAATAGTTTTAGAAATAAATAATGATGCAAATGAAAAAATGTGGCAAAACTACAGACAATTTGATAGTTCACTTAATAGTTCAGCTGCGGTTAAAAAATTTATAGCCTCCTTAGATAGTAATAAACTGATTGAGCGGTATTTGGAAGCATTCCCTAATGCTAGCTATTATGGAAATCGTTTTGTAAGCAAGTTTGATTTAAACACATTTGATCCAATAAAATCATTAAATATTCCAACAGCTTCTATCTGTTTTCTAAACCAATCAACAGGTTTTTGTAGTCAGCTAATGTCTGATCAGCTTTATTGGCGTTGCAATAAAGAAGGTGAGCTTGCGAAAGAGTTTGATACTGAAATGGGTATTCGTGGCATTATATCTATTGCCTTTAATAAATCTAGATTTTTGACAGATCAGTTTTTCTTCGAACCATCGCTTGAGATTACATTGTTTAAACAACTATCAAATAATGTTGTTGCTATTTATGATAGCCGTGGACGTCGGTTTAGTGGCGATAAAGATTTAAATCTTGGTTCTGTATTGTCTCAAGATAAGTTATTTAATGTGATGTCATTGGGTGAGTCGTCATCAGCAAAGGAAACGAGCAGTAAATCAATCAGTTCTGCAAGAAAACGACCAGAGAGTATTGCTGTAAAAGGTCGTAATTTAGAGCAAATGATTGACATACAATCAAATGCATCATATAGGCTAGCGACTATGAGATGTGATACATATGATCAGTGGAAAAAAAAGAAAGGTAGTTATTACGTAGGTATTGATTCTGGTCGTATATCAGATCAAAAGGAATCATCATTTAGTTTAGCAGACTTGAATGACTGGCTTTTGGGTATTGATAATGTGATATCTGCGAATATAAATCTAAATAATGCATTGGTTCACTCATATGCAAAACCAATTCTAGTTGATGAAACTTTTGAAGTACAGAGTTTGATTTTTGATTTTTTAACTGATTTCAATTCACCTATTCATCTTTTGATAAATGGCAATAGATACTCTCTGGATAATTCATTTTTATATTTGGAATATAATGATGGTGCTTTACTTGTTGAGGGTATTGATGAGAGTAAAATATTAGTTAATTTACAAAGTGAAGAACCATTTTTAAATATAGTGCCAGAAACAGATATGCTTTATTCAATAGATGGTGAAAATTATCAAGAAATAAAAAATCTTCTCAATGAAAAATTATACAAAGCTTTGCTTGCTGATGGAATAGGATTTTCTCAAGGAAAATTTTATCAATTAAAGTTACCATTGGCGGAAACTTTTGAACTAGGTACTTCTAACCTTGCTAATGTAATTATAGGTCTTGATTCTTTGCTTGGAGATAATCTAGATGAGAAAGGCTATCAAAACAATAATTATCAAATTATAAATGAAGGTTTTTGTTCTGACTCTATTTTTTATTTGGTAGATCAATTGAAATCTAATGGTTTAGCTAATCCCACTCTACGTGATCTAGGTCCATTTGCTCCATATATCCCAGAAGCCGATTTATTAATTATTACTGACATGGGCACTGAACCTGCAGATTTTATTGTTTCATCTAAAAATAAGTTGGTTTTTGTTCATGTAAAATGCGGTAGTTCTGTTAATCCTCAATCATCTGCAGGCGCGCTTGCGGAAGTTGGTACTCAAGCTATTAAAAATATCGAAATGCTTATTAGCAGTGATGTCAACTTACGACCAAGTAATTGGGGAAGACTTAGTACTGCTTGGCCTTCATCAGGAGCGACTCAATGCATTCGTGAAAGGATTCGAATTTTTAACGGTAATTTGTTTAGTGCCCATAATGAACAGGATAGGCAAGAAAGACTCAACGAACTTTGGGATACTGTCGCTGCAAGAAGACGTTCTACTGCCGTTAAGAAAGAAATTTGGATTGTATCAGCAAATAGTTTTTCTGCTGATCATTTTGAAAATCAATTAAAACTTGGCCCAGAGGCAAATGGTGAAACATTACAAGCTTTTCAATTAATCAATAGTTGGTTAGCGACAGCTCATGACAATGATGTGGATCTTAAAATATTTGTTTCGCCATAGACGAATAACTATAAAAACAATATGTTATAAAATGATAATATAATTTATATATGTCACAAGTCATAACTATACTAGCCACTTTCGATTTGTGGCTATTTTTTATTGTGGCATTGTATTTTCTAACAATATTTTTTTATCCAATTGGATATGCTATTAATATCGAAAGCTCGCAGCCCGTATTCCTTGTTAAGTAATATTTCTGGTAAAAATTCATCATATTTTTCAAGGCATTTTTCTGAGATTTTTTCCGCTAAGACTGATTCTGTAGGTAATCCCTCTCGAAGAATGTTAGCTAGCATCTGTTTAACTTCAATAACTGTTGTTTTTTCAACTTCAATAACACCTGCGAATGAGCCTGCTTTAAAGCCATGTAGGATAAGCAATGCTGACAGAGTATTTACAGTTTGATCGCCCAACCAAGGGAAAATATAAACATGCTGTCCCTGTTGGATAAAATATTCCGAAGCTAGATTATTACTACGAAAACATTGTAGCCCCTCATCAAATAATGCTCTGGCTGTAGTATCAGCAAAATCAGCTTTACGATCATCAATAGCGATACGGTAGTCGCCTTCTTGATAAATCATAAACATTTCTTGGCGAACGATATCATGAATAGACATTCCTTCACCGCCAAAAATAGGTGGTTGCCCTCCCTTTGTTGTTTCGACATAAATAATTTTTTTTTCATCGTCGATATCAGTCACTTTCCAGCGTCGCCCACCAAAAATAATATGCTGTTCTGGCATTAGTGGTGAATCAACAGGAATGGAACCTAGTGTTTTATTTCCTGCAACAATACGAAACTCTTCTGGGGTATTGAATACGGCATAAAAAGTGTACTGATTAACGTGATATTCACCTTCTACTCCGAGAACTAATTCACCACTAGAAGTTTGCGTCAGAAATTGATGTTTCCCCATATGGTGTAACAGCATTTTAAAGTCATCGATGCAAACGTTTCGAAACGGTCCTTGTTGACATAACTGTAGCCAGAGTTGATCTGCTCGTACACCTCCCCATTGTGCAATAATCGCCAATATTTGGTGAAACAGCGTGGAATAATGCATTTGACGAATATCCGCTGGCTCAAACCATTTACTGCCAATAAGTAAGCGTATCATTGCCAATGACTGAACAAGCTGAAGCCTGAGTTGGTCAACTATACCTGATGTAGGCACCAGTTCATTCTCGGCAATTAACATTCTTAATATAGCGGGAGAACCACGTCGGCCTGAACGGCCCATTCGCTGGCGTAAACTAGTGACGGAGTGAGGGGCAGTAACTTGCACTACAGAGCTAACTTTACCAATATCAATACCGAGTTCTAAAGTCATTGTACAAATAGCGGTGGTAGGGATATTACCTTTCTGGAGCCGTTGTTCGAGCGTTTCTCGCAGTTCTTTTGATAATGAGCCATGATGAGGAAAGAACTCATTGGGGACGATATTCATTTCACTGAGATCGCTAAGTGTAGCTGCAATACTTTCTGTTCTCTTACGGCTATTAGCAAACACTAAATGGGAATCACCACGGCAAAATCGAAAAATATCGTGGCAGATTTGTATTTCGGCTGACATAGGGGGTTGCTTGCCTGAAATGACTAGAGGTTCCAAATAGCCCTTAACCTGTACCTTCAGTGTAGAGTGAGTTTGATTGTCAGTAACTATATCACAGGGCAAACTTTGATTCGGTCGGAGAGATAATGGTACTTGTTCCAGTTCACCTAGAGTGGCACTTAACGCGACTCTAGGTATCGGATTATTAATCCTTCCTAGAAGATGGTCGATACGGTTTAATAAAGAGAGAAGCTGCATACCTCGCTCGGATCCGATAAAGGCATGAAACTCGTCAATGACGATATAAGATAATGGAGTAAAAGCCTGTTTTAGCCATCCTGTATTACGGATAAGCATTGCTTCTAGTGATTCAGGCGTTATCAGTAAAATCCCAGAAGGATTTTTTTAATCTTTAATTTTTTGCTTTGTGTAACATCGCCGTGCCAAGGTGTGACTGGCATTTCTAGTGTATCACCTAAGCTTTCCAATCGTCGGTACTGGTCATTAATTAAGGCTTTTAACGGGCTAATATACAAAATTCCAAAGCCATTCCTAATGTTTGCAGTCACAGAGCAGGCTGGTAGAAAAAAAGCTTCAGTTTTACCCGCGGCGGTAGCCGCGCTGATTAACACATCTCTATCACTAGACAATATTGAAGGAATTGCTTTTTTTTGCAGCTCTCGGAGATCTGTCCAGCCTTGCCGATATATCCACTTTTGTATGCGTGGATCTAACAACTGATATTCAGCCGTCATAATTTGAAATCCGCGAGGCCGTCCTCATCAGTATTCCCTGTTGATATAATTTCATCCATATCACTCGGCTTCTCTTTCTCAATGGTGACATTTGAAATTAATTGAGTCCATTGAATGGAAGGGTTTTGTTCGAGTACAGCTAGCATGTCTAGGAAAGCTTTAATGGTGTTTCGTGGTGTACGAAAGTAAGCATCACCGATAGTATTACTACAATGGTGTAAAAATGCTGTTAATGCCTCATCAGGAACAAGATAGTTATCCATGTTTCCGCTGGAGTAAACGTGACGAAGATTTTTTAGCAAGATATATAATTCTTCGGGTGTCAGACTTGCTAAATGTAGTGATGGAGATGAATAATCAATAACCCCCGCTCGCTGAGCAAAACTATTTTCAGCTAATCGTGATTGGAGCGCTTCGTAACTGTATAATCCCTTACGTGGATCAAATAGGAACTCCGGTGTGCCGCCAAGTAAAAAACCAATATACTCAGCCGTTCCTTGTAGACAATCATTTAAAATACGAAGTATTTGCTCATAGTTAGCAACCCGGGCTTGGGTATTACTCAGTTTGTATAAATTAACTAGTTCATCCAAATTAATCAGCAAACCAGCATATCCAGCTTGTCGAACAAATAGACTCATTAGCTTTAGTGAGTCATAAAAGGAAGAGTCCGAAATAATGGAACGTACACCTAGGTCGATACGAGCGTCGGTTTTTGTCGTGTATTCACCCCTCAACCACCGGATAGCATTTGATCTTAATGTTTCATTATCTTGCTCATAACCCAGCCAGTAACTCTCAATAACTTTAGCAAAGTCATAGCCACCAACCATATCAGAGAGCTCAGAAAGTTTTTGATGAATGATTGTCGGAACTGAGGAGTTTTTACTATCGGCTTCCTTTCTAGCTTCGGTGATAAACCGCTCAACCACGGTTAATAAAGCATTGCCATCCGGTTTGCTTCGAGTGGATAGATTTTTCATTAGTTCTGAATAGAGGTTGCGTGCCTGCCCTCCTGTAGCATGAATACGGCGCTCTGGTGATAAATCAGCACTGACAGTTACTAGCTTTTTCTCTAATGCAATTGAACGAACGACACTTAGAAAAAATGTCTTACCTGAACCGTAATCTCCGATAATTAGTCGGAAACACGCACCGCCATCAACAATACGCTCGATATCTTGATACAAAGCTTTTATTTCGTTAACTCGACCAACTTGAATATACTGGATACCAATTTTAGGGGTCACGCCTGATTTCAATGAGTTAATAATGGCGTCTCGTTCTTTGAGTCGAATACGAATATCAGACATAAATTATCCTTTGAGTTCTTGTGCAATTTCTAAGTCGACGTAAATGCCATCATCGTCTTCATCAAGAAGAGGTGCATCAACCTGTTCGAAAGACCAATCATTAATAGCTTCGATTGCACCGATTAACATCAAATTAAGTTGCTGACATAGTTCAGCGACTTCATTTCTTTCCCAGCGATTTTTCTCTAACAAAAGTTGATAGAGTTGATGGTGTGTTTCATCAAGAGTAACTGTTGAATTTGATGGAATATCTTTTGGTCGCTCTTCTGTGGCACTATCTTCTTCAAAAATTGTGCTCAGCAACTGATGAACATTTGCTGTATCGGATTCATGACGGGCAAGAGCGTGTTCATCAAGTGAGAAAATATTATTTCTTTCCAATACTGTTTGTGTTCTGTGCTCTGAAGTTTTTCCTGTCATTGACAGATGATGGAGATCGTTAGTAACAGCTTTGCTGTCTAAGCCAAGGCTGGAGTAGATTTTTTCTAGTTGCTTAATTTCAGCTAAGTCAATTTTTCCATCAGCGCAAGCGACCCTAAGAATTACATTACCAATAGTAGATTTTTCTTTATCGTTCAGTTGTTCAATTTTATTTTTCAAGCCAGCCATATTGGCAGGTGTATTGAGTAACCATCTTAGGTAGGCATGTAGCGAGCGTTTTTCAGTTGGTGACAAGGTGCCATTATGATCAATCGTTTTTTCCAGTACAATCTGTTCAGTAATGTCTACATCTTGGTCCATTTGCGCAATCATTGCACCCAATCGAAGTGCTACAGACACTGACAAAAACTCTGTAGAGGGCGTGAAGAATTCACCATGACCCTCTAAAAATAAAACGATATTTCCGTCAGGCTCAGGTTTTACATGGTGATAACGTGTATCTGGTGCAACGCCGTAACCTGTGCGTTGAATAAAATTTTGTATCAATTCGGCTTCTTTTTTATTGATCTTATCTGGGGCAGGAATATCAAGTATTGCCCAAAAGCTAGCAACTTTTACTAATCCTGCATTTTCACTAATTTGTTCATCAGCCCAGCGTTTAAACTTCGTAAACGTATGTTCTGCATCTTCGTTTAGGACTTCATCAGGGAGAAGCATTATGGCGGCAATATCACTTCTTGACGCTTCTTTCTTACCGAGATAGCGGCTATAAGCATCCAAAGAATCGGTACAAGATTCTGCAATTTGTATTAATTTCTGTACCGGAGCTCTTAATACGCTAGGGTCAGGTAGATCAAGATGCTCAATGTTAATTCCACGTAGTGTACTGCTTGCTGGATAATAATTTAACTCCAAACGGGTCTTGTTTGGCTTGATGATAAGGCCATTGTTGAATTTATCTGCATAACGTTGTTTAAATAGAGCCGTAAATTCATTAACACAACGTCTTGCTGGAGTTCGTAGAGCATATTCGGCGTAATATTTTACCCAAGCCAAAGCCAGATCGACTGGCAATGGTTCCCCTTGTTCCACTACTGTAGCTAGGCGGAATCGGAACAAAAGTGAACTCCCTGATGCAAAGTAATCGCTCTCATTTTCAATTTTGATAACATCAGGTCGAAGAAGTAACATGGTTTCTATTAATTGAGTAGAATACCGATAGAAGGAGTTGTTTAATTTAAATATCGACCTTAAACGTGAAACTTCTCCAAATAATGATTTGAATTCATCGGCAGGTATTGCTTTCTGTGCTCCATCTACCAGTATGCGACGTTCAAGACCATAGAAATAGATAAAAACATAACCAATAGGGCAGCTTGCATCATTTCTATCGCTTGCTAACCAGCTAAGATAAGCCCCTCGAGAAAGTGGAGATAGTGTTGAAAAGCTAGGCCAGTATCCCAGTGATTCATCCTGATGATGTACCGAAGCATGTTGGATTGATAAAGCACTGTTAACTAGAGATGCATCGGAATTGTCGTTATAACGATAGTGATGCTCTCTTGATGAACCCGCTTTTAACTGTCCACCGAAATAAAAATAACCACCATTAATGACGATATTTTCAATTGTTACGCTTTCATCTGGTTTTATCCATCGTGCGGGTGTTGTATGGCGTTGGGATAAATTTTTTTGTGGTTGTTCTTGCCTAGCGTGAAAATCAACTACTTGCTCGTTAATGAAAGTAAAAGTTGCTAGTTCATCTTCGTCAGGTGCCCGAGAGTGTATATTTGATAAGTTGTTAGTTGATTTACCAGAAGATACTTTGTTAATTGGTTTTTTGTTATTCACCTTAGGAGCCACCGGTTTTTTCTTTTTGAAAAATAATGACCAAATAACGAACAGCGCAAAAATAAATATCCAGAAACTCATTTTCAATATCCTTAGCTGATAATGATGCTTTTCATTGCGCTTTATGAATAGTAAAGGCGGTAAGCATAATACGGCGAAACAAAGCATAAAATCATACCGTGTCAGTGAGGGAGTACAAGTATAAAAATTCACAATCTTGATTTGTGTCTCTCCGACAACATGGATAGATATTTAGATTATGTGTTCAATCATTTTTTTTCACATTTTTCTTTTGAATGTGAGTGCCATTATTTAATATCTATCCTGCTCTGCCATTCTAAAATAGATATGAACGATATTTTTTAATTCTTTCTGAATATAGGATTGTTTTTCGTGTACTTAGGTAACGCTGTTTTTAGTGTCTATTTTCCTAAAATTAAAGCCCTAATAATTTGTTTTAAATGTTTTTATTCCTAGTGAAGCTGTAGATTCATTGACGGACTAAGTTACTGTGGGGATATTCTAGGCGTTTTCTTTATCAACCAAACAACACATAATCATCCATTATCCTCGTCAGTCCCCAGTTCTCCATTTGCCTGCCAATTATCCGTTTCACCAACTGTTCTTCAGTTTTCATCTTCAGGGTATTCAGCCCATCATCTAAAGGAAAACCTAACATCAAATCATACCAGCACAACCACATCAGTTTGGGGCGTAGCTCAGGGTTATCGAACTGGTTAAACAGACTAATCAGTTTATTGGCAAATGAAAGTTGTCCAATCCTCACATATTCATTGAGCAGAATACCTTCCAGTATCTGATGGTAGCTTAGCAGGCGGTTATCGACGATTAAGCTGACATCCATATCAGTTTCGACAGATAACGGTCCAGGAAGCATTTTACAGTGTGTTAAACGGTACAAACATACGGGCACAACAGCAGGCACGTTGTCGGTGCCTAGAAAGCGTATATTCGCTACCATCAGTTTGTGGCTATTCTTGATATAGGGATGGCACATTCCCAGAGCAAGTGCGAGTTTGGTAAGGCTATCCAGTTAGTTCTAGTCGTGGCGTCACGATGCCTCATGAGAGTCATGATACTTTTTCATTGTTGAGTTTTTAGTGTGATTTAAATGTCGGTGTTATTAAAGCAGAATAGGGAGATGTGATGGTTAATCTCTGGATTCGGCAATGCGTGCCTGTACCCAATTCTCGACTTCGCTTTTTAACCAGCGAGAGCTACGCCCCAATTTTATTGGTTTCGGGAACTCTCCATCTTGGATCAATTTATAAAACCATTTATCAGTTAATCCGGTTAAGCGGGTTATAAATTTCATATCAACGAATTGGTCATCTAATAAGGGAATCGCATGAGTGCTCATTATTGAGCTCCTGTCTTTAAAGTTAAAAGGCAGAAGGGATATCGATAAATGTTTAGGGATATCTCTCTTCCAAAAGATATCCCCTTCATGTTTTTTATTGGTAGATTAACGGCTGCATCCAAAAGAACGCTCACCATCACCATAATATTTTGTATGTTCTTTGGCTAAGTAACGACAGCGTTGGTTTAATTCGAATATCGTACTTTCATTGTTGGCATTATTGTTATCTAGCCAAGTAACTGCATTGTCTGGGATATGAACTAAATAACGCTCGTCAGGGTGGTTAACACCTATGGCGTTACACCATGCCTGCTGTATGAATACATAGAGCGTCCCTTCGGTTTTAATAAAGTCGCCAAGACCCCAATAGATATCTTTATTTAATAGCAAAATTACATGGTAATGTTTTTTGTTGTTTATCTCACCAAACTCTCTGACCCATACATAAAACAAGGGGCATGAATGGTTACGTTTCCATGCTTTATTTTTACGTTTTAGGTCAGCATCTATTTTTGCTTTTAAGGATTCGAAGAATCGTGTGATAACTCTGGAGTCGCTAAAATAAAATATATCTTCTGATGGGAATCGCAAGTCAACGCGGATAGCTGTAATACGATTACATGTTAAGAGTGATTTACGAATAGTGTGGTTTATCTTCTGAATGTAATGCTCGTTGTGGGTGTTTCTAGACATGATTGATACCTTTGGTTAGTTTTATTTCATATCTAGAAAGGATGTTGTTAAAAATAAGAGTTCATCACTTTATAAAAATGATGAACATATGGATGAGTGAGTCAGTGACAGGGTAATGATTAATATTCTAGGTGTGGTTATGGGATAGGTTTTCTTTATTAATATAATACTATACCAACACGGCTGGGCTCTTCTCTATCTCATCACCGATACCGTGATAGAGCGCTTTTGAACAAAGGTGAACTGATGCTTTTTCAAGTAGATCAACTCTGATATTAATTTATCTAAAGATTATCCTTCATTCTAACTATAATTTTACTATTATAGTGATATTTAGCACGTAAATCCTGTTTCTTACATGATACAAGGTAACTATAAATGCTACGTAAAATACTGCGTTAATTGCTAGGTAAGGATAAAATTTTATGATAAAAATTGACGATGATTACTTAGGTTACAGGCAGATATATGCAATAGAGTTTTATTTGTTAAAAAATAAAATCGTAATAGATCAAAACTTTAATATTGGTCATTTTACTGATAATAGAAAAGGAAAGTCTAATCGTGATCTGTTAGATGAAATAAAATTGTATATGTCAGAAAGAAATACTTTTTTAAATTTTGCAAATTGCTTGTCTTGTTATAAAGAAAATTTAATTGAAATTGGAAAAATAAAATCTTTAAAGAGTGAACGGATTTTACTTATAGTAATGAATTATTTAATGATATTTTATAATGAAAAACTAAAAGAGAATGAAAACAATCACCAAATAATGACAATGAGTAGTTATTCTCCATTTGACCTTGATGAGATGATAGGGAACGATTCTTTATTAAAATATGTAATTTGTTTTATTGACTATATTTGTATGATGGTGAGTAAAAGCAATTTTGAATTTTTGTTTTTGGATTTTTTAAATAAAAGCATGTCATATGTTAATAAATATAAAGATGTATTTTCATTTATTAATAAAACCGATGATTCATTAGATTGGTTGATTAAGAGAATGGTGAAAGAAGATGTGGAGATTTCTCGCGACATAGCTCTTTTGATAAGGAATGAAAAATGGAAGGTAATTAACTCTTGCTTTGATTACTGGGCAATCACTTCAAATCCTAAACACGTGGATTATTTTCTTTCCAGAACAAGAAAAGCATGGAGTCAAAAGAAATTCCGTGATGGCGTTAAAGGTAAAGAGGTATTGAATACCTATATATCTAAAGAATCAAAGTTAAAATTAAAAAAAATAGCAAAGCTTCATAATAAAAATATTAATGAAATTATTGAAGCTATGATTGATCAAATTGACTTACCAGAGGAACCATTAAAAAAGCTAATATTGACAGCTAAAAAGGCAAATTAAAAAAACTACAGATATATATTATTAACTTGAATAGCCACAATGATTTTTCAAGGATGTAATATGAACCTACAACCCGAATTAGGAAGGGTGATATCCGCCTTTCCTGCTTCATTTAAAAATCTGTTTTTCAACCAACTCAATCACCTAATCAACTATTCCCCAACCATCGGCCTAATGGGTAAAACAGGTGCTGGAAAATCCAGCTTAATCAATGCCCTATTCCAATCCCAACTATCACCCGTCAGTAATGTCTCTGGCTGCACACGCCAAGCCCAGCATTTCAGTATGACGATGGGTAGCCATGCGATGACATTTATTGATTTACCCGGTATAGGGGAAAGCCTTGAGCGGGATCGTGAATATCACTCACTGTACCATAACTTATTACCAGAGCTGGATTTAATCATTTGGGTACTCAAAGCGGATGATAGAGCATGGTCTTCTGATGAACAGTGTTATCGCTTTCTCACTGAGCAATGTGGTTATCAACCAAGTCGCTTTCTATTTGTGCTGAACCAAGCCGACAAAATAGAGCCCTGTCGCCAGTGGGATGAACACAACCACCAGCCATCCCTTGAACAAGTGGCTAACTTAGAATTGAAGCAGCAAGCCGTGTTAACAACATTTAAACCGCATCATCCAGTGATGACGATTTCTGCGGCAGAAGGTTTTCAACTCACTGAATTAGCAGAGCAATTAATACAGGCGTTACCGGCACAAGCAAGTAGCGGGGTCGCTAGGCAACTGAACAACACTTATCGGACACAATCCGTAGAGAACTCTGCACGTAACGATTTTGGGCAATGTGTCAGTGATATCGTCGATACCATAATCGATATTATTCCATTACCCACATTGATAAAACATACGATCAGCACTGTCAAAAACAGCATCGTCTCCGTCGCTAAATCCCTGTGGAGCCTGTTCTTTTAGCTTATTAAATTAACGCAACATTGATGACATCTAGCGCCAGTCCTTAACGGGATTGGCGCTTTTTTATTTCTTTTTATTGGAGTATCAACTTATGAGCAACACAATTGAATCTACTATCACAATGGAATTAGTCCCTGATGAACAACGCCTTGATTTTTGGTTCAACCATTTTGGTGCAGTAAAAGGTTGGGCCACCTTTGAAGTAGTGATCTTCACCATGATGGGTCAATTCTGCGACGAGTATCATGGCGGTTACTGGGAGTACGGGATGTTAAGTAATGGCGGTGCCTTTATCTTCCCCGATATCAACGCAGACACCTTAACCTTATTCAACATGCACAACGGCAATGAAGCCACCGTGAGCCAAGAGGCGGCAGGCATTGCTGTGTGTCTGATCTTGTACAGCATCTGGTCATTCCAAACAGAAAGCGAAGTCATGGGCGACCGCTTTTATCAGTTGCGTGACTACGCTTCACAACATCCCGAATCCACTGCCATTTTCCACTTAATTGATTAATCAGGAATCTATCATGAGTTTATTAGCTTCGCGTTTTGGCTCTGCCAACAGTATTCGCCGTGACCGTCCACTGACCATTGAAGAATTATTCCGTACTGTACCGAGCGTATTTTCTGAAGAAAAACACGATTCACGCAGTGAACGCTATACTTACATTCCTACCATCAGCTTGTTAGACAGCCTGCAAAAAGAAGGCTTTTATCCATTCTTTGCTTGCCAAACTCGTGTACGCGATGCGAGCCGTCGAGAACACACCAAGCACATGTTGCGGTTACGTCGCCATGACCAAATTACAGGCGTACAAGTCCCTGAAATTATTTTGCTCAATAGCCATGATGGTTCAAGCAGCTATCAGATGTTGCCGGGACTCTTTAGAGCCGTGTGTTCCAATGGTTTGGTATGTGGTGATGTATTAGGGGAAGTGCGTGTCCCCCATAAAGGGGATGTGGTGGGGAAAGTGATTGAAGGGGCATATGAGGTACTCGATACGTTTGAGCAAGTGGCTGAAAAACGCGAAAGTATGCAGTCGTTATTGTTACCCCTACCAGCCCAGCAAGCCTTTGCTGAAGCGGCTTTGACCTACCGCTTTGGTGAAGAGTTCCAGCCCATCACGCGAGAGCAAATTCTACAGCCTCGACGCTTTGAAGATAAGAAAGAAGACCTTTGGACGGTGTACCAACGTTTACAAGAGAACTTGATTAAAGGGGGATTATCAGGCCGCACTGCAAAAGGTAAACGCGCTCGCACTCGTTCAGTGAATGGGATTGATGGCGATATCAAACTCAATAAAGCCCTGTGGGTGATGGCGGATACATTATTTAACCAACTCGCCCCTCGCCAGCCCAACTAATTTTCCCACCCTGACAGGTTATGTCGTTACGCGTTGCTTTCTTATCGTTTAAATAAAAAGCATAACGTTATTTATCAAATAATTAGATATAGTCATTTTTCACTAAAAAGCCCAATGAGAATTTTTCCCAACAGACATAACCTGTCAATTCACTAAGTTAAACTCCCTCACTTCTTAATTTCCTAACGTCTGTTATTGAGAGCAATACGTTATGTTTCAGATTAACCGAAAATATGACCGCATGGCTGTGCGACTCTCTGCGCTGATTGCCCGCTTAATGGCAGGAGAAAGCCTTGTGCTCTCGTGTTTAGCTCAAGAGTTCAACGTTTCTGAACGCACGTTACAACGGGATTTACGTGAACGCTTGGCTTATCTGGGGGTAGAAGGTCGGCAAGGTTGTTATCGTTTACCCATCAATACGCTAAAAGCTTACCGAGACAAAGATGTTCTAACTTTTGTGAAACAGATTGGGATGACTCGGTTGTTCCCGGGGCTAGACAGTCGCTTACTCGGGTTACTGTTAACCCAGCAGCCCCATGCACCTTGTTTGATTTGGCATCACGCCCATAAGATTTCGGCTTTGCATGCCGACCATTTCTATCAATTGGTGTATGCCATTACCAGTAAGCAATCTATTAGCCTACTTACGCCTGAACGTCGTTTTAATCCGCTACAACCCTATCAACTGATTTACCGTGAAGGCCAGTGGTATTTACTGGCGGAATACCACCAGCAAGTGCATGTCTTATTGTTAGATGATATCCAGCAAGTTCAACCACTCAATGCCCCCTTCACACCGAAACACGCAGTGATGCAATTGTCACAACAAAACAGTTTTATCGCAGCATTACCGCATTTTAGATTGATATCACAAGTACTTACCTCTCTTCCATCACACAAAGAAAGGAGCCGACCATGACGTTATTAGCCCCACTAGCATCGCATCCAACCCATTGCCCTCACTGTTCTTCTGGGCAAGACATCATTGCATGGGGCTCGGGGTGGATGTGCCGCGATTGCGGTCATGAATGGGCCATGCCTATTCAAAATCACCCTCATACCGTGAATTCATCATCACATAAGGAAGCTTAAAAATATGAATATCGTTTCACACTTACAACTGGGTTTAGAACGCATCGCTATCGTTATCAGTATCTTGTTATGCCTTTGGATCACAGGCGCATTGTTAACATATTTCCAGCTTATCGCCCTCATCATGAACCCATATGGGAGCACATTGATGTACTTCGTTTTATATCTTTTGGCTTTGGTTATCCCACAACTCTTGGCGCAATTGGGCTTATGGGTTTTGAGTGCCTTTAAGGGGATTGATTATAAAATCCATTTCAACCCCAAATTAATTGCCATTATCTCGTCCATCATTATCGGATTAGCCCTCTCTAGTCTACTGATTATCATGTCATCCGGTTGGCTATACGGTTTTACTGAAGGTATCGCCACTACGATATTGCTGGTTGATTTGCTTATCGCCACTGGTATTGCCTTTTATCTTCACCGACGAATTCGTCACTGGGTTTCAGTGCAACTAAACCGTCAGTCATCACATTAACCATGATCAGCAATTTTTGTTGTGAATGCCTTATTCACCCTTCATCAGATAACCATCGAATACGCCATATCAGGGAAAACCAAGCACCCATTAGACGGTGTTCATCAAGCGTTAATCTGACGTTTCTATTTATGTTGATAGGAATTTATAATGAAAAAATATGTAGTTGTAACTGTATTGGCCTCACTGTGGTTGATGACATCACCCGCCTCTGCCACCAGCCAGCCCCCTAAAAATACCATTTGGGAATATAAAGGGGATAGCGGTAAAACCTTATGGCAAGTGTGTGGGAGCCAAAATAGTAGCTGTAGGATTGTAGGCTCAACCAAGCATTATGTTGCTGTACTGAATCATAAATCTGCGTCAGGTTGCGCATTTGGTGATTTTTATATCGTGGCAAGAACTGACGGAAACTGGCAACAACGCGATACGGGCACTTGTAGCCCTAATGCCTATGTCCAAAAAGGGTACATTAATAACGGGCAATATTCGTCAGTTGATATTGGTGTCAACGGTACTATCGTCAAACGCTATCCGATAGGTTATTGGAACCAGCAAAAAGAATTATCAGGTAAAAAACGTCCACGCTGGAAAGAAAAAGACCGTACTAAAGGCGGGTTGCAAACCAATCAACAATAAATAATATTCTCGCTACCGTTACTTGCGGTAGCGAGGACAATAAAAGATAACAAAAGGTAACGTAATGAATAAGATAAAAAGTATATTTGCGATGAGTTTATTGGCAGCCAGTGCATTTAGTTTGGCTGAAGAACAACAGCGTTATGCGAGCATCACACATACCAGCTCAAATTTTATTAACCAAGGTTACTGTGGTTACTCATTTACTCTCGATAATGGCGGTAACCATATGGTTCTAGACCACGCAGAGTTTGGCGCGCTTGAGCTAACGCTGCGAATGAAAGATGGGCAAGGAAAAGTATTAGGGGATACGGTACTGGGAGTGGAACCTTTTGGCGATTCTAGTGCAACTCGTGCCACTTTTGCAGGATTGGAAATTCCGTGTGAGGATGTTGCTGAATTTGAAGTGGTTAAAGCGGTGGAAGATCAAAATGGTCGTAAGGTTGAATTGCCGCTATCGATCTTTGAGGCTAATAATCCAGAGCTGGCGAAGATGTCGGTGGTAGGGAGAAAATAATTGTAGTTGTATTCATTCTATCCTAAACGGAGATCACTACAATCAGCTTCTTATATTAAGTTGAGAGTCTGACTGGATAGTATCAATACTACCCAGTCAATTTTTGGTAGTGAAAACTAATATGTGTATTAGCTCAGATTTGCTCTGGCATAGTTGTAACGCAAAAATAAATTTAATCTGTCAGACCGCTTTGGGTCATGAGAAGTAGACTTTGCTTTTTTTTCGCTATATCAATCATAGGGAAATTAATGGGTACTATTAATTGTTAATCGGCATTACTATGTTTTGCTTATGCCTCATGAATCAAGTGACAGGAGTTATGACATGGATATCAATGAGTTTCCATCGGGAGTAATAGAACATCTTGGCTGGTATGTATACCGCCTAATTGATCCACGGGATGGAAGTACCTTCTACGTGGGGAAAGGGAAAGGGAATCGTGTATTTGCTCATATGCGTGGTGAGGTCGCCGCGGCTGACGATGATGAATTACTTAGCAACAAACTCAAGCAACTTCGAGAGATAAGATTGGCTGGTCTTGAGGTTATCCATGTAATCCATCGACACGGTATGGCTGATGAAAAGACAGCTTATGAGGTTGAAGCCGCACTTATAGACGCCTATCCCGGTTTAACTAACATCGTGAACGGTGCTGGCAGCAATGAATATGGTGCTGCGCACATCAAAGAGTTAATCGCAACATACCAACCTGAAACAGTCGTGTTCCAACATAAAGTCCTCATGATATCTGTGAACAGAAGTTCAAAGGATGTAGACCTATATGATGCCGTACGTTTTAGCTGGCGTGTAAGTGTTGAGCGTGCCCGTAAGGCTGAAGTTATACTGGCTACAGTTAGAGGAATCGTAAGGGGGGTATATGTGGCTGATGAGTGGCTCAAATCTACCCGTGAGAATTTTCCTGAGATATCTTCATGGGATGCAGATGATGAGTTTGAATCTACCCAAAGATCCCGTTTTGGGTTCCGCGGAAGAGTAGCATCTCCTGATATATTACAGCTATATCTAGGTAAAAAAATTCCGGATGATCTGAGGAAGAAAGGTGCTATATTTCCTGTGAAATATTCTCCTGGCTTTTGATTTCTGAATGGGGTGGATTTCTACTAATAGCCGCTTTTCGCCTTTGGTCGCTCATAGCAGTTTGTTCCGTGAAAAAAGCTGAAGTGTCGTAGTTTTAAAAGAATTCTCATGTAGTGGTCAACTTTTGTCGACCACTACCCATAACTATACCTCTTCAGAACCACGTCTCATGAGGATTTAGCACTAATCTTAACTCACTACCTGATCGAGTTGCTCAAGTGCTGAAATCATGGTTTCTACTGTTACTCGGTCAAATTCAGCCCTGCCATCTTCCTCATGCGTACCTTTATTAAGGTAGCGCCACTCACGTGATTCCCCACTAAGTCCGGTCAGAACATTAATTGGTACTAATACCGTATTTTTATTTTGATTATTAAAATCAGCTTTATTAATCTGCTTTTTTAACTGCTCAGACAGATTGCGCAACTCAATAGGCGCGGTTGCTGACCGTAGCTTTAGGCTTAGATTACCGTCACCATATTTATTTACATAGCGCCAAACTTTCCCCTTCATCAGCGATTCAAGTGACTGCCTGCATTTGGCAAGAGCCTCCCGAATTTCATTGCGCTCGTAATGTTCCCGCGCAGAAAGAATATAGTTCCTAGGTGCGCAGTGGAAATCCACGCGAATATGCAATTCGTCCTGACGTGGTAAGAAGCTGAAAGTTTTGGACTGAGCAGCAATCTGTGCTGGCAATAAATTCTGGATATCTTTGAAAAACTCCTCCCCATGGCAAGCCAGAATGATCTGCTTTTCGGCAAAGAAGGTGTCTTCAAATAGCGTTCTTCGAATAGATTCTCTGTGATCATCATCAATAGCATTAACTGGATCATCAAATATCAAAAGTGGGCATTTCTCATTAATGTTTTTTGCCAACAAAATTGCCAGCCCTATGCAGCGTACATGCCCTTCACTAAGAACGTGTAGGGCATCGAAATATCGCTCAGGATTATTTTGGAATGCCACCTCTAGCCGCTGATTTTGTATAAGGGGAAGTTTGATTCCCGATAGCTTTTCTCCAGGGGGATCATTACGGTTAAATGCATTATATAGAGTAACCACGATATCTCCGAGATTCTCTATCAATTGCTGAGGTAAACTCTCTTTATAGGAATTCAGTTGTAAAACAAACTGAGCATAAGCGATTGATATTGCATTGTTTTTCGTTACTATCACTCCCTCACTAACAACCTCATCAATAAGCTGCTTGTTTTCTGTTTCAAAATTATCAATCAACAACTGATCAGCTGCGATAGCCTTTTCTATCGTGCTTCTCTTTGTCTGTAATATAGTTATCTGCCGCTCTGATTCACGTAGCCTCTCGAGTTCTTGCTGTCGGGATTTTCGCAATTTTGCTGCTTCTTCTATTTCTTTATCACCTTCTTCCAGCTGTAATACCTGTTTTTCTAGAAGAGTCCAGGGAGAGATACCTTCTTCTGTTAACTGGTGCAGAGCACGCCATAAAGCAATGCCATTTTCTTCCCGGAATCTATCGAGAACATTTTCATGTGGAAGAAACTGGCAACAAGTACTAACAACTTGTGATACTCGGTACATTAGCTGGCTGATTGACTTTTCGAGTTTAGCTATTACGCCCTGTAAGACCGATAAAAACTCAAGCTTATGCAGTTCCTCGCCGGCATGGGTGTAAGGGTTTTTTACAGTTTGTTGGAGCGGGGTATTGCATGCAGGACACTGCTCAGGGCTGCTACTCTGTAGCTGGACGACTGCTTCAAATAAATTCTTAAACGAAACCTGCTGACTAGCTTCTACCAGTTGCTTTTGTTTCCCATCAAGATCTGTAAGTGCCATTTCAATAGAGTCTCTTAATTCCTTCAATATGACACTGGTCATGTGACTCTTGTTTGAAATGGGTGTCAGTAACTCTGTCTCAAGTTGCCGGATGACCCCGATAGTTTGATCAACTCCTTTTAATTCAGCTACCATTTGCTGAAATGATTGACCTTCTCGATAGCCAGAAGCCAGAGTTTGTTCTTCAGAAGTTAGTCCTTCCAGAGCTGCCTTACCCTTTTCCAATTGTTGGGTAGCCCCTTCGAGAGTGCGGCGTTTTTCTGCCAGCTGAGCGGCTTTTACACCAGTTAGATCGATATACCTGGCATCAATATCTGAAGTAAAATTTCGCACAAAATCATTAAATGCATCGAGTCCGAATAATGTTGAGATAAGTTCGGTCTGCTTTGCTGGGGCCAAAGCTGCAATTTTTGAGAAGCTATCGATTCTATTTTTTTCAACGAAGCAAAAACGGTACTGTGCTTCGTTAACTTCAATTGCAATATCTTTCCCTTGATCTCCTACACCAGTAATCACAGGAGCCGAAAACTGATTGACATGTGCATTTTTAAATAATCACTTTGATTACGAAAGCGCTTACTTTCAGCCTCAGCAACGCTGCCAAGTAATGTATATTCAAGCGCTTCGCAGAAACTAGACTTCCCAGTGCCATTGGGACCATATATCAGCACCAGACGTGAGTCCAGATCAAATTCTTCCTGCCTAGCAAATCCTCTAAACGGTCCAACTGACATTCTTCTGAGCCGACTAAAAGTGGAAAGATGTTCGGCGTTATGCTCAGGTAATGGCTGAACCTCTATACTGAGATTATCCCAGTTGGACTGTGCCAGATCGACAATGCGTCTAACTCGATGCCCCTGTGCCGTTCCCAGCGGCGTAATATCATCTAGATTATCCCACACAAGATTTGCCACTTTTCTGACGCCATCGGGTACATCTGCCGTGTTTAAGGTTTGAAAAAAGCGCAAAAATTCGCTGCTGATCATCATGAATCCTTTTTAACTTTTTGTTTTCTCGAATTGTTTTAAACAATAGAAGATACACTTTCAGCTTAAGGACTCAAGTGATCTGCAAAGCAAATTTTCAATATAGTCTGAATGGCTGGCGGATTTACATGGATATTGCATTAAAATACTTCAGGATTCCGCTAAAAGTATTATCTATTGATGAGCAAGAAAAATTGTATTAGCTACTGTCTCCTTTTATTTTTCTGAACTAACCACCAATAAAGGTCAGGTTAACCTTTTTAGTATTCGAGAAGGAGAGAATATATTGATGTTGCACAGACACTAATATCTGATAACTTATAAGCTTGTGCTGTTCTGCCAGCATCACGATTACTTGTATTAGATAGCCATCAGGAAAAGTAAGAATTTCATCTGTTGGTACATGCGTTGGTATAAATAAATTTATACTTTTTTATTTTAATTTAGATCATGAGGTTAAGTATTATGTGCGAGTCCGGCCTTCGCACCATAAGAACATCAAGAGGCATCAATCGACGTCTTTTTTGTATCTGAAATCCAGTGCTTGCAAGGCTTGTCCTTACTTTTGATGCTAAGATCAACTCAGATCGATTACCTGCATGCCCAATCATGTATCGGGTGATTTGGTGCTGAGTTTCAACAAAGCTTTGATAGCCTATTTATTATACCCATTCCGTTTTTAAGTGCCTAAAACGCGTTTGATTGGCGCATTGTCCCAGCAATTGCCTTGTTGAAATAAACTTTGCTTTAACTGGTTAACTTATTTATCCATAGTAAATTTACTAGCACTTATAGCGTTAGTAGCTTTGAGTACGGAATAGCTCTGGTCAAGGGAAAAACTAGTCTCAAATTAAATTCTGCACTGAAATTACGTCGAGTTTGCATTGTCATATAGGTCACCTTGAACTAATAACACCTCTATTCAGGTAGCCAATTGACTATGACACTTCAGTCCGTATATCTTCTCTCAATATGCTTTATTGATATCAGATAGGAGGCAACTCGTTTTCTTTTTGTTCCCCACAAATAAAGTAAGGGCCAAATGCACTGGAAAAGAGATACCTTCCAGGGGAGATTTGATTAATCTTCGAGTAACTGGTTGTACCAAAAGAAAATGCTTTTAAATAGTGATTGAATACTTCATCACTCACATTATCATTTTTTGCCTTTCTCACTAATGTAATTTTCGTTTTGATATTATCGATTTCATCAATAGTCGAGTTAGTATAGTGAACGACTCTATTCACGGAATAGGTTTTATCCGTGGAAATTGAACCAACCAACTTTATATAGCCGCTATTATCCTTTTGATGGACGATCCTTAAGTCAATTTCATATCCAGCTTTAGGGTATAAGGGAGACTCAAAATTTGAGTTAATTTGTGCACTACAGTATTTGTTGTCCTCTACAGTCACAGAATAAAAAAATAGGCCAACTGACAATAATGCAATGACACACAATAAAATAGTAATTTTTCTCATTCTTAACCTACCAATTTATTCGAGTTGAAATACATATTTTATTATCTTCGCACTTAGTCAGTAGGGTTTGTTTTTCTACTTGAGCATTACTATGGTTACTGTAGTAATAAAAAATGGCACTGTTATTACATTGTAAATTAAACTCTTTTACATGTTTATCAATATCTTTTGAATTACTTTTATCGTCAAAATTACTGTTAAATGAATAAACAGGGCATGACCCTATTGTACTGACAAGGTACGTATTAACTTTGTCAAAGCTTAATGCACCAAAAAATAAATTATACATTGAAGCCAGTGTTAAAATGACGCTTAAGCCAAGTATAATTTTCAATGAGAAATTACGCTTTAACGTATAACATACTCGGGGTTTAGCTATAACGGAAGATACCGCGACTTGATTATGTGTATTAAGCTCAATTAAAGGTAGTTTATCCCTTCCATCAAATTTTTCTGTATCTCCTTTTTCTTCACTATGGCGAACAAGCTCGGTGTTACGTTGTGTAATAATGAGTTCTGAAGATAAAATAACACCTTTTTTAGGAATATTTAAAATTGCATTATCTATCTCAAGGTGCTGATAAAGTAGTTTTCGCAGAGCACTGATATATTGGTTTAATGTATTAATTGAGGCAGTCAAACCATGCTCATCCCAAACTTTTTTTAAAAGTTCTTCTCTTGGGATGATCATGTTATTATTTTCGACTAATACTCTGAAAATACGATTTAAAATAGGTGTAAGCTTGGCCACTTCGCTGTTTGAGCCTAGCTGAATTATCTCACCAGTTTCAGAATCATATTCTATACAATTGTTCAATATATATATCATTGTTTATAATTTTTACTCTGTTAAAAATGATTTTTAAGTTTATAAATTTCACTTACAGTCAGTCTGTTAATTATATTAAGCACTACCTCACGATTTTACAACACATTGATTTGTGGTTTTCTTAATCTAAAGCATGAATGATTGATTTAACAATTAATATGAATAACAACCAAATTATTACACGAAAATGGAGTGATGTCAGTTAGAAAGGAAGGTTTTCAAAGAGGTGGGCTAGCTGTTTAGTCTAAAAAAATAAATTTTTTAGACTTATAGTCTTAAGTTTTAATAAAGTTTGGTTTTTTAATTCGATTTATAAGAAGTACTTTTTTACACCTAGAATACTATAGTCATATGATCCTACTCTGGGGAAAATTAAAGTTTAATAAACAATGGGTTACCTGTTTTCCGTGTTTGTATCTACTTTGAGTTACACTAAATAATCCCCTCTACATTCCAACATTTCTGTTGAAATGATTCATTTATTCCATTTCCTTGTTTTCTTTAGACAGAAAGAACGAGTAAGTAAAATCACCTTTATAGATGAGCTTTGTTAGGCTTTAAAATTTAGCTACGGTACTAATATGACAGAAAAGCAAAAGTCTTATTTACCCCTTCAGTTTCTTTGTAGGTAGTCTTAAAACAAATATCTATTTTATCAACTAAAACTAAAGGTAATATTTATTCTATAGTGTAATTGTCATATTTTGATTATCTATATAAGTTATTTTAATAAAGTTATCATATATCTTTTATTGAATAACTGTAACAAATTGCAAGTATGATAGGTGAAGATATGAGTACTAAATATTAAATCTGACAATGTTAACGAAAACATAATTTATAACGTGATTAACTAAATTTATTCAACCTATTGATATATAAGGTTATAATAACTTATAATTAATTTTAATAGGTTATAATATATATTTTTATATTTTTCAATAGGTCATACCTATCTAAAGGCTCGCTTTTCATTGCTTAAAACACTTTTACTCCAATATTGGATAAATCTATAGTAAGCGACATCAAATGAGTTGAGTTAAAAAATACTCCTCCGTTAAATGACTTATTATTATATTAGAATTTATTATTTAGAATCTGGCTATGGTTTTAAGCTAATCGATTATTGATTAAAATATATTTTTAGGAGACTTGGCTATGTTTGTAGAAAATGTAGATAAGATAAAAAGTGAAGTTAAATATATCAATGGATTAGATATTACAAAAGAAACAGGTAAGTTTTTAAAATCAGCTAGAATAGAAAAGTGTTTGTCTGGTACTGAAGTTGGAAAATTATTATACCTGAGTCAACAGCAAGTTTCTCGTTATGAGAATGGGTTGTGTAATATATCGATCGATATGCTAAATAACTATTTGCATGCACTTGGCAAGGATTGGTCTGATTATTATTACTACGTTATTGCAAATAATTTTTCGAACAAAATTTAATTGTCTAATTTTAAATTTTAAATTTTAAAATTGATTTCCTTAATTAGAGTAATTAAGGGTTTTACTCATGCCTATAAATAGGTATGAGCTTAGTGTCAATGTTAATAATCATTCGGTTATTAATTTATTTTAATTTATATAGGTAAATATATGAAAAAGTTAGTTATCGCAACAATGGTTTTTGGTGCAATGAGTGCGTCAGCATTAGCAGTTGATGCAGGTACTGGTAAAGTTCATTTCAGTGGTTCAATTATTACAGCGCCATGTTCAATTGCACCAGGTGATGAAAACCAAGAAGTACCATTAGGACAAATTTCTAATACAACACTTGAATCAGGTGGTATGTCTTCAGCTCAACCATTCGCAATTAAACTGGAAGGTTGTACTTTAAATGCAAAATATAAAGGTACAAATGAAGATGGTGAAGAAGTTGAATTAACTTACAATAATACTGTTAATGTAAAATTCACCGGTACTGAATGGGTTAATTCTGGTAATAATACTGGTTTAATTCAAATTACTGGTGATGGACAAGGTGCTGGTGTTAAATTAATGACAGTTTCAGGAAATAAAATTGACCTGAATAGCTCTACAACCCAAAATTTTGTTGCAGGAGATAATTCACTAAGATTCCAAGCTGCTTTGCAAGGTGTTTCAGGTGCACAAGTTAACCCAGGCAAATTTGAAGCAACTACAAACTTTGTTCTTTCTTATAACTAAGTTTCTGCAAAATATTAAGTGCTGACCTATCAGGAAAACACTAAATACTAAATAAAGGACATACCACCAATGATTGTTATCAGGAAAATCACGGGCTTCCTAATTTTATTAATTATAGGAGCCAATAACTCTTTGGCTGATAACAATACTATTATTGGTAAGGTAAATATGCAAGGAAGCATTTTAGAAACAGCATGTGCTATTTCAATGGACTCTTATGACCAATCAATAGATATGGGTGTAATTCCAATGAGTCTTATAAATCAATATGGTAATAGTCCAATAAAGTATTTTTCAATTAAATTAATTGGTTGCCATTTAGAAACGTTATCAGGAAAGCATTGGAATTATTTCACATTAACATTCGATGGACCAGCCAAAAATAATTTGTTCGAATTATTTGGTCACGCAAAAGGAATATCATTGTCTCTAGAAGATGAAAAAGGAAATTTAATATATCCCAGTATTCCTCTTAAAGAACACTCAATAATACCTGGGGAATCAAACTTAAAATATGGTGTGAAGCTTATGAGAAATGGTTTATCTCTAAAGTCAGGTGGATATAGAACAACAATAAAATTTAAAGTTGATTATCACTGAAGATATTTGAAATTTATTTTTGGGTAGTCAGGAAATTAATATGCCTATTAAGAAAAATAAAATACGACAATATATATTAAAAGGCTTGATCATATCAATGCTCTATAGCAGTATGCTGACTACCACATTTGCTAGGGTAATTGAATTTAATACTGATGTATTAGATGTAGAAGATAGAAACAATATTGATTTAGAACAATTTAATCGTATTGGATTTATTATGCCTGGTACGTATAACTTGAAAATTAATATTAATGGTCATTCATTATCTGAAATGTCAGTTATATTTAATGAAAGTGAAACTTCAGATTCAGGTAGTGTGGCTTGCCTTTCCCCAGATATTGTCGAAAGATTAGGGTTAACAAAAGAAGCCTTAAATAAAGCATTATGGGAACAGGGTGGCCAATGCTTAAATTTAAATAGTTTAGATGGTATGTCTGTTGAAGGGGATCTATCTACCTCTTCACTTAATATTAATGTCCCTCAGGCCTATTTAGAACAAATTTATGAAAACTGGGACCCTCCTAGTCGTTGGGATCATGGTATTTCGGCTTTATTATTTGACTACAATATAAATGGAGCAATTAACGATTCGCTTGAACAAGATCAAACATCATCATCTTTAAGTGGAAATGGTGTAGCGGGTGTTAATTTAGGAGCATGGAGATTCCGTGGTGAATGGCAATCTCAAATCAATCGTACAACTGGAGAACAAAAAACAACTCAACATAATTTTGATTGGAATCGTATCTATGCTTATCGAGCGATAGCCGCTTTGCAAGCAAAATTAACTCTAGGTGAGGATTTTTTAAATTCAGGTGTATTTGATGCATTTAAGTTTATTGGGCTTGGATTGCAATCTGATTTGAACATGCTGCCGCCTAACTTACGTGGTTATGCACCAGAAATAGTTGGAACAGCAAAGACAAATGCCACAATTACTATACGTCAGCAAGGAAGAGTGATTTATGAAACACAGGTCGCTCAAGGCCCATTTCGTATTCAAAACCTCAGTGATGCAATTACAGGAAAAATGAATGTTACAGTTGCTGAGCAAGATGGGACCACACAAACATTTGATGTTGATACCGCCAGTCTGCCCTTTTTAACACGGCCAGGTCAGGTTCAATATAAATTTGCAACGGGAAAACCTATTGATAACCAAGGCCACCGTCAAGGCGTGAGCTTCGGTATGGGAGAATTTTCATGGGGAGTCAGTAATGGCTGGTCATTATTTGGTGGAATATTAGGTAGTCAAGACTATAAATCAACATCTATTGGTATTGGTCGTGACCTGTTGGTTTTTGGCGCGCTTTCATTTGATATCACGCAGTCTATTGCAAATATTCCTAACGATGGTTCGTTAAAAGGTAAATCTTATCGTCTGAATTATTCAAAGCGTTTTGAGGAATATAACAGTCAAATTAACTTTGCTGGTTATCGTTTTTCAGAACGAGATTTTATGAATATGAGTGATTTTTTAGATTTTCGAGTAACAGGTATGCGTTATGGCTCTAGCAAAGAATTATATACGTTATCAATTAATAAGAACTTTATTGAAAGTGGTCTTTCTTTGTACTTTAACTATAACCACCAAACCTATTGGGACCGACCAGCCAATGATTATTACAGCTTAATGCTATCAAAATATTTTGATATAGGCAGTTGGAAAAATATTAGTGCAACTGTTTCCGCAAATAGGCAGCAAACAGACTCAAAAAGTGACGATAGCATTTATTTTTCAGTCTCTATACCTTGGGGAAGCTCTGCAAGCCTCGGTTATTCGATGGATATAAGTCATGACAATGTTTCAAATAATGCATCCTATTTCGATACATTAACAGAAAGAATGAATTATCAATTTAACATCGGAAACAATCGTAAAGGCGCGACAACAAGTGGGTACTTTTCATATCAAGGAAATGATGCTTGGCTTTCTACTAACGTTAGCTATGCGATGAATCAGTATCGTGCCGCTGGGTTTAGTGCAAATGGCGGATTAACAATAACACCAGAAGGTGGGGCATTCCATGGTTCTAGCCTTGCAGGGGGAACTCGGCTCTTGGTTGATACAGATGGTGTTCCTGATATTCCTATTCGTGGCTCAGGTATTGCAGTTAAAACGAATTTATTTGGTAAAGCAGTCATTAGCGACATGAGTAATTACAACCGAAATAATATACAAATTGATTTAAATAACTTACCCGATAATGCAGATGCGCAGCAGTCAGTGCAACAAGCAACATTAACGGAAGGAGCCGTCGGTTATAGACACTTTGATGTGTTATCAGGATTAAAAGGTATGGTCGTTATCAGGTTAGAAGATGGGACATATCCCGCTTTTGGTTCCCAAGTTAAAAATAGTAAAGGGCAAAACACCGGTATTGTCGGCGACGAAGGGAATACCTATTTGAGTGGAATTAATGCCGATGAAGTAATGCGAGTAAATTTATCTTCTAACCAAGAATGTAAAATTGTTTTTCCCAAAAAGTTGGATGACTTATCGGGAGGGTTATTGGCACTTTGTGTTCGAGAAAATCACCAATAATCTAATGTCTAAATAAAGAAAAAGTAAAGGTATATAAATTATGAAATATAAATTATCCCACAGTTTATTAATAGGGCTATCCAGCATTTTATTGGCAAACATGTCTTTCGCTGGTGTTTCTTTAGATCGCACTCGCATTATTTTTGACGGTAATCAAAAATCTGTCACTTTAAATATAAACAATAATAATCCTGAGCTACCTTACTTAGCTCAAGGTTGGTTAGAAAACCAAACTGGTGAGAAAATTACTAAGCCATTAGTTGCGTTGCCACCAATTCAACGTTTAGAGCCTAGTAAATCTAGCCAAATTAAAATTGATTTAATGCCAACGATAAACGAGTTACCACAAGATAGAGAAAGCCTATTCTATTTTAACTTGCGCGAAGTGCCACCTAAAAGTGATAAAGATAATGTATTGCAAATTGCGTTACAAACGCGAATAAAATTATTTTATCGCCCAGCAGCTATCGTTCCAAAAGATGATGAAAAACCATGGCAAGAAAAAATCACATTAGAGAAATCAGGACATGAGGTCATTGTCAAAAATCCAACGGCATATTACGTCACAATTTTAAATGCATTTTCAGACAGATTAAAAACCGATCCAAATGATTTTGCTCCAATAATGATCGCACCATTTGGTAGCGAAAAATTAGGTGTAAGTACAAGTGTTTTAGGTAATAACCCCGTACTGATTTATATCAACGATTACGGTGGTAGACCTGAATTACATTTCCGCTGTCAAGAAATGAACTGTCAAGTAGAAGAACAGAAATCCTGATACTCTTTAAGAAAAGGAATATAAGATGAATGTCTTTCAAAAAAAATGGAATCCTGTTCTATTACTATTTTCTATATCGGGAATGACATTTGCAGACAATCAATTTCCAATTAATCATTGGGATGTTGATGGGCAGCATGGGCAAGTGCATGTGAAAGGAATACTAACAGAAAGTCCGTGTCGTATTGCAATGCATTCAATGTATCAAGATATTGAAATTAGCGATTTAAAAACAGGAGATTTTCCCAGTATTCATTCTATGGGAAATGAGTATCCGTTTTATATTGAACTACTTGATTGCCTTGCAACACCCGTTAACATGCTAGATCCGTACTCTGGTAATATGACATGGAGTAATGACCAACCTGGGTTTTCAATAAGGTTCGTCACAACTAAAAGTGAAAATATGTCGAAGTATATCTCAATTAGAGGTATTGAAGGCTTAGGCTTAGTACTGAAAGATAAACAAGGAAATACTATTACTCTAGGGGAATATACAAAACCTAAATTAGTTCCACAAGGGCAAAGTATTTTAACTTACAGTGTGATTCCTGTTAGAACCTCGATGAATATGACGCCAGGTAAATTTTCATCGGTTATTAACTTCCAATTAAATTATGATTAACTCTGAGTAAAATTCATATGAAAGAGAGTATAAGTATTTTAATAATTTCGACACTAGTATCTATTTTGAGTATACAAATTCCATCTGCATTAGCAGCGAATTCTGTAAGGATTAATTTCAAAGGAAACTTAATTCAAAACCCACCTTGTGAAATTACAGGGTTAAATGGTAATGAAATTACTATTGACTTTCAAGATATGGTTATTAGAAATATAACTGGAATGAATTATATACAGGAGATTAAATATAAATTGACTTGTGATGCGCCAAATAATACAGGGCTTTCATTAAGTATAAAGGGGACTGCTGCTAGTTTTAATACAAATTTACTTACAACGAGCAATACAAATTTAGGTATTTCATTTTATAGTGGATCTACAAATTTATCTACAATTCGTGTAAATCTTGACCCTATAAAGTTTCCAAATAGCCGTCGAGACCCTATCTATGCTAATCCAGTAATTAATGCTAAAGCAGCTAATATTACAGCGGGTAGTTTTACTGCAACTGCAACGCTTTTAGCGGAGTATGAATAAGGTTAAAATTTATTATTCAGTGTATCTATAAAGGTTTTCCTATGATAAAAAAAGTTAACATTTTCGCTAAGATGATAAACTATTTCTTATTTATATTTTTAATATTAAATAGCCCTAATGTTTTTTCTAATAACTCTACGAGCTTATCATTTAAAGGAAATCTTATTGATACACCTCCATGCGATATTTATGGAACAGAAGGCATCAATAAACCAGTTAATATTCAATTTAGTAAGATAGCGATTCAACGTATTGATGGTAAACGGTTTCAAAAAAATTGGTCTTTAAATATTGACTGTGGAGCTAATTTAGGCAGTAACGTGTCTTTAGAGCTAAATTATATGGGGAACCCAGTATTATTTGATGAAAAAGCATTAGAAACTTCCCGAGCTGGTATAGGGATTCGTTTATATAACGCAACAGATAGTACCGTTATTGCTCCGAATGATAAGAAAAAACTTACTATGACAAATAATGGTAGATTACAGATTCCGCTATATTCTATACCCGTAAAAATAGCCAAGCCTATTACACCGATAATAGAAGGGAAATTTACAGCAACAGCAACAATTTCCATTAATTACCCATAAGGAAATTAATATGAAAAAAATAAACTCTGGCCTATTTTTGGGTTTTCTAATGATGCTATGCGCAGCCTCATTTGGAGATAATAATAATACAGTTCAGTATGAAGGCACGTTAATTTCATTACCTTGTACAATAGATGAGAGTACGCCAACTGTAGTTGAGTTTGGTGTTATTGTTGATAAACAGCTTTATTTACATGAAAAAACATCACTAAAACCATTTTCTATTATTTTACAAGATTGTGATGTATCTATTGCCAATACAATTTCACTATCAGTTCAGGGTACTGCTGGTAATGTAACTTCGGATGGCTATTTAATGCTAAATCCTAGTAGTACAGCGAAAGGTGTTGTCATAGGTTTAATGGATAGCTCTGGGAAAAAGATACCTATGAATTCAGTGTTATCTCCTATTGCCATTTCAAATGGAACAATGGCGATTCAATTAAATGCCTTTGTTAAAATTGAAAGTCAAAATGAAACAAAAATAATACCTGGTGAGTTTACGGCTATGCTCTATTACACCTTGGATTTCAATTAATATACAAGTAAATTTTAAAAATGTCGTATTTTAATTCTAATGAAAGACCAATAGGTGATTTAAATGAATAAATCTAGAAAATGTAAAAGGGGATTTGTAAATGGTATAACATCCATACTTATATTTCTTGTTAATTTTAACGTTAATGCTGCAATATTTAATACGAATGTTAGTGTGATTGTTTTACAGCAGACTTGTGATATCACATCATCGATAAATCCAAATCAACCTATTACTATTGATTTTGGTGATATTTCTGTACCTAAAATTAATGGTTTAGAATATCAAAGGGAAATTCCTTTTAATTTAAATTGTTCTGATGGTGCAAATAACCCTGCATTAAAGCTACGAATAGTTGGGAGTGATGGCATATATTCCACAATGTTAGGGACAAGTAGAGATAATTTATCAATTATATTCCGATTTGGAAATAATATATTAAATTTAAATGGCTGGGCTAATTTTAATTACAGCTTAAGACCCAAGTTGACAGCCGCGCCTTTTACAATGAGCCATAGCACATTGACTGGCGGCTCGTTTACTGCAAGCGCCACTTTGGTGGTTGAATACCAATAATAATTAAATGGTTATTGAAAATTGAAGGTAATATTTATTATGCCAAAAGTTATTTTTATTCTTATTTTTTTATTTTCGGGCATCGCTCACGCTGAGCGTACGATGCTTTCAAACGTCAGTCAATCAGCCGCTTTATTAGTTACCGCTTCGTGGTTTACAACTGGAAGCAATAATCCTGCTGAAAATACAGTAATACCTTGTGCAGGTTCTCTATGTAGCTATGGTGTGGTTTTATACTATGAAAATGGAAGTGTTACGGATTTTAATGGTCGAAGTATACCTGTTACAGCAGGAATGACCTGGAAGATGGCGAATGATGCGTTTATTCGTCGATTTGGTGCAACAGGAATAGCAGCATGGCAATGGAATTGGCAACCAAGCCAATGGGATGTTTGTATAGGCGCAATCCCTGCAAGGCCTGGTGGATTAGGACTAGGGAGGCCTTTTTCAATTTATAGTTCCCCTTGTACACCAGTACCGCCTGTTAATGTTCAATGTAATGTAAATGGTGATGCTAATATTACACACGGTACTTTAAATGCTGGGCAAGTTAATGGGCATACAGCAGAAGCAACTATTCAACTAAGCTGTAATCGAGCCGCAACAGTTTCAATTGAAGTCCCATCTCCAGATATTGATTTAGGTGGCGGTGTAAAATCTCGTGTTAGTGTCACAAACGGTAGTCGTATTTCGGTTGCCAATTCAGTGGCCTTAAAAATTAAATCGGTATTAAGCGGCACAGCTCCAACAGCAGGACAGCATTCAGGTAGCACAGTAATTGTATTCAATATTGTTTAGTTTAGAGAAAAAACACTATTTAGAAAATTGAATGCAATTCAAAACCAGCCCTACCTAAATATACCTACGATCCCCTCCTGATGAGGGGGGAATGTGAAATCCCTCATTAGGGAGGATGATGTATATCAGTACTTAATCATTTATTTTGGTGTGTATTTATGTAGCTAATGAATTTTCAATATGGGGAGATTTGTGGGTATAAAAATAATGACTAAAAATAGAGTATTTAAATAGCAAATACTCTGAATGAATATAGCTAAAAGCCCCTCTTTTTACTCTAATAACCTATATATACCTAGCCATGACCACCCCGCCTTAAAATCACATTCAGTTTTATCCTTAAAAATGAAGCGTTCGTAAATTAGATAAGAAATATTTAGCGCTCAATACTGAGAAAATTTAACCACTGTAGCAGTGAGGATTATCCTCTATATAACTATACAAATGAACTGTATATAAAACATAAGATAATCATGCTCAGGGTGGTTTTTATCGTCTTTAGGCTAAATCTTACCTGTTTCTCAATTTATTGGCTTTCAGAAAGTGAACATAGATCACATTAACTTTTACAATTGATAATGTATACTTTGCATATGTAAAGTATAAGGCGATTAAACAACAGTAAGGGGATTTGTTATGTTGGACTCAATTCCAGCAGGCTACAAGCCGCTGACGTGTGAAACACTACCAATTTATTTAGCTTCCAAACTGACTTCGTCATGCGAGTTAGGTGGAGAGCCTAATCAATGGAAAGTAAATGAAGTTGGTGATGGTAATTTGAATATGGTGTTTCTTGTTGAAGGGACACAAAAAACAATTGTGGTAAAACAGGCACTACCATGGGTCAGGGCTGGAGGGGAAAGCTGGCCATTGTCCCTGACTCGAGCAGGTTTTGAATACAATATTTTATCTCAAGAAGCTCGCTGTGCAGGCCATGAATTAGTTCCTGAAGTCTATTTTTATGACCAAGAAATGGCACTGTTTGCGATGGAGTACCTTTCACCTCATATCATCCTGCGTAAAGAAGTGATGGCAGGTAAAAAATTCCCAAAACTTGCTGAAGATATTGGGACATTTATTGCCAAAACTCTTTTTTATACCTCAGATATCGGTATGAAAGCCGATCAGAAAAAAGCGCTGACCGCTCAATTCTCTCTGAATCATGAGCTTTGTAAAATTACTGAAGATCTGATCTTCACTGAGCCATATTTCAATGCCGAACGTAATAATTGGCTATCCCCTGAGCTAGACCAAGCAGTAGAAAAGATGTGGCAAGATAAAGAAATGATCCAAGTTGCCATGCGTTATAAATATAAATTTATGACTGAAGCACAATCATTGTTACATGGTGACTTGCATTTAGGCTCAGTAATGGTCACCGAGAGTGATACAAAAGTTATCGACCCTGAATTTGGATTTATGGGACCAATGGCGTTTGATATTGGTAACTATATTGGCAATTTACTGATGGCTTTCTTTTCTAGACCAGCATGGGATGAAAATCCATCAAGTCGTGTTGAATATCAAAACTGGTTACTTGACCAAGTCGATTCAACTTGGTCTGTTTTTGTTCGAGAATTCCGCCAATTATGGAATACAAAAACACAAGGGGACGCGTGGCCTTCAGAACTCTATCAACATGAACTCGGCCGCCAAGCTTTACAGGAAGCCCAAAACCAATTCTTTGCCACACTACTTGAAGATTCCTTAGTCAATGCGGGAATGGAAATGAACCGCCGCATAATTGGGTTCGCAGGGGTGGCAGAGTTTAAACAAATTAAAGACATTGCTCTTCGTGCTGAATGCGAAAAACGCGCACTTACCATGGCTCGCGAGCTTATTGTCAATGCCAGTCTTTATAAAGAGATGGCTTCAGTTATTCAATTAGCTAAAAAACAGTAAGAGGAATTCATGAATATTGAAGGGAAACACTATCGTACAGTTTGGGTTTCTAAAGATGGAAAATCAGTAGAAATTATCGACCAAACTAAACTGCCTTTTAAATTTGAAGTACTCACGCTCGATTCCGCACAAAAAGTAGCAACTGCTATTCAAGAAATGTGGGTGCGTGGGGCGCCTTTGATTGGGGTTGTTGCTGCTTACGGAATGGCACTAGGTATGCAACAGGACCCGAGTGATAAAAATCTACAATCAAGTTATGACTTGTTAATCAAGACCCGACCTACTGCTATCAATTTAAAGTGGGCACTCGATAGAATGATGGAAAGCTTGAAGGATGCTCCTGAACAGACGCGTAGGGACATTGCTTGGGAGCTTGCCGGAAAACTGGCCGATGAAGATGTCGAGTTGTGTGAGCAAATTGGGCTCCATGGCGTAGAAATTATTCGGGAAATCGCGAGTAAAAAACCGGCAGGCAGTGTCGTAAATATATTGACTCACTGTAATGCAGGCTGGCTTGCCACGGTCGATTGGGGGACCGCACTTTCGCCAATTTATAAGGCTCATGAAGAAGGGATTCGTATTCACGTTTGGGTAGATGAAACTCGCCCGCGTAATCAAGGTGGCCTTACTGCATTTGAATTGGGTTCACACGGAGTTCCTCACACATTAATTGCTGATAATGCCGGTGGTCACCTGATGCAGCATGGCGAAGTGGACCTATGCATTGTTGGTACTGACCGAACCACAACGCAGGGGGATGTCTGTAATAAAATTGGAACATATCTAAAAGCGCTGGCGGCTTATGATAATCAAATTCCATTTTATGTTGCGCTCCCATCTCCAACTATCGACTGGACGCTTAAGGATGGGAAAACAATCCCCATAGAGCAACGCAATGGTGCTGAACAGTCACATGTATATGGGATCAACCCCGAGGGTGAACTAAGTTGGGTTAATACTGCGCCGGCAGGCACCACATGTGGTAATTACGCCTTTGATGTCACGCCTGCTAAATATATTACTGGATTGATCACGGAGCGTGGTGTTTGTGCAGCGAATGAACCTGCATTAACCAACATGTTCGCCGACCTAAAAAATTCGGTTATTTAATTGAGTGTGCATGGGGTATATGCACGCTTTCTAAGGAACTAAGATGGAAAGACTCAAATTAGCGGCAGATATTATCGTCACTTGCCAGGAAATGAATGCTTCTGGGTTGAATCAAGGGACGTCGGGTAATGTCAGCGTGAGGTATCTTGATGGAATGCTCATTACACCAAGTGGTATACCTTATTCGAAAATGACACCCGATATGATTGTTTTTGTTGATGGTCAGGGGGTATCAGAGTCTGGAAAAACACCATCAAGTGAATGGCTCTTTCATCTGGCTTGCTACCAAGCCAGACCTGAATTAAATGCGGTTATTCATACACATGCGGTGAACTGTACCGCGGTATCCATAATGAACCATGCGATCCCCGCAATTCATTATATGATAGCGGTGACAGGGACGGACCATATTCCTTGTATTCCATACCATACATTTGGTAGTGCTGAGCTTGCAAACAGTGTGTTTGAGGGAATTAAATCTAGCAAATCACTTTTGATGCAACACCACGGCATGATAGCGATGGAAACAACACTGGAAAAAGCGTTGTGGCTTGCTGGAGAAACAGAAACTCTAGCAGATCTCTACATCAAAATAGGCGGACTACACAGCAAAGTTCCCACTTTATCTAAAGAAGAAATGACAATAGTCATCGGTAAATTTAAAACGTACGGTTTAAAAACTGACGCTTAAATTCAACTTGTTCTCATCGATAGCAGCCATTTTATAAAATGGCTGCCAACCTCTACCTATAACGATTAATTATAATTATCCCAAGGAGTTATTCATGTTTATCGTGGAATCATATCCTATAGCAATAATTATGTGTTTTATCACGATGATTTGTTGGGGGTCATGGGCTAACACAACAAAACTAGTCAGTAATAAGAAATGGGAGTTCCCTCTCTTTTATTGGGACTATTCTCTCGGTGTTTTATTCTGTTCTCTATTATTTGCTTTTACTCTCGGGTCAATTGGTGAAGAAGGCCGTAGTTTTATTTCTGATATTCAGCAGGCGGATATCAATATTATCTTTCTTCCTATATTGGCAGGTATGATTTTTAATGTTTCAAATATTCTTCTTGTTGCTTCAATTAGTTTAGCTGGTATGGCTGTTGCATTCCCTGTCGGTGTTGGGCTTGCATTAGTTCTCGGTGTTATCACAACTTATATTGGTAGCCCTCAGGGGGACCCAACTATTTTGTTCTTAGGGGTTGCTTGTGTAGTCGCCGCAATCATCCTAACTGCGATTACTTACAGCCGTGTTACTCAATCATCGGATAAAAGTCGCCGTAATAAAGGCCTGATAACTGCTATTTTTGCCGGTATCATTATGGGGTCATTTTTCCGTTTCCTCGCTCAATCGATATCAGGTAATTTAAGTGAACCAGAAGCGGGGTTGATGACACCTTATTCTGCACTTGTATTATTTGCTTTAGGTTTGTTTTTATCTAACTTTGTCCTTAATACACTGGTAATGAAAAAACCAATCGTAGGAGAACCAGTTAAAGGGAAAATGTATTTCTCTGGTAGCTTAAGGGACCATCTCTGTGGTTGGTTGGGCGGAATCATCTGGTGTATTGGTTTAGGGCTGAGCCTAATCGCATCAGGGCAAGCAGGGTATGCAATATCCTATGGATTAGGGCAAGGAGCTACTATGATTGCCGTGATTTGGGGGGTATTTGTTTGGCGTGAATTCGCCAGCGCACCAGCTGGCACGAATAAGTTACTCTTAGCTATGTTTTTGCTGTATATCGCCGGTATTGTCCTTATCATAGCGGCAAATCAGTAAATATTTTGCCCCATTATGTCTATAGTGGGGTAAATATTCTTTTTTATTAGGTGAGCCGTAAAAAGTGCGGCACCTTGCTTTTTAGGATGGGGATGAATCAACGTTGGGCAGCTCGCAGGATAATAAAAACTCAGCTGTTCCCTCATCAACAATAAGGTCTGTGACATAACCGCCGAGTAATGCCCCTAAGGTTGCAGCATAGCCATTCTCGCCCCCAGCCAGAAATATTTTACGCTCAATTTGCCTTAATTGGGCAAGGCTTATTCCTAGTATCCGTTGGTCAACTTCAGCAATAACAGGTACTCCATTTTTGTCGTAGAACCGGCCACAAATGACGCCGACGGCCCCTGCATCTCGGTAGTTTTGCATTTCTTTTTTGCTTAGGACACCGACTTGAATTAACGGGTTTTCATCCAGTGCGCTTCCTACAACAAAGAAGGCTTTTGTGCAGTGAGTTAATACTTCAAAATTAGCACGAATGATGGGTTCAGCTTGTAATTCCATGGCTAACCTTGCACTGGAGACAACCGCTGGGACATGAAGAGAAGCCACTTTCCCTGACAGTTTAAACGCTATTTGTGACGACGATTCGAGGATTGTCAGGTCTGGCTGAGAAGGCATGGAACCTAGCATCTGGATCACGGTGACATTTTTACATGAATTTGGTGTCATCGTTTTGCTCATCTCATGGATGGTTCTTCCCCAAGCAACCCCAAGAACGTCATTGTTCTCGATAACTTGGTTTAAATACATCCCTCCAGCACGGGAAAGTCTGGAACGCATCAATTTTGAGTCTGTTCGTTTTCCGGCATGCTCGCCATCAGGCACAATGATAACTCGATACAAACCAAATTTATCACGAATACGTAAAGCGGCATCAATTGAGCCAAAGACATTGGTATCTAAATTGATCTGAACTAAACCATTTTCTCTAGCAGTTTGTAGATATTTGACGACGGTGACACGCGAAAGGCCCATTAGGGCAGCGACTTCAGTCTGGCTTTTGCCTTCCTGATAATATAGCCATGTTGCGTGTAATACAGGATCATCATTGAACAAGCTGCTGTTTACTTGCTCTTTACTCATTATTGTCTCCTGGCATCATTTGGAAAAGCCTAGTTTAAACTATAAGAATATTACAGCCAGTCTTTCTCAAGGTTGTTTGCTTTTTTGAGCGGGCAAATCATTATTGGGTTAATTCGTGAATAGAACAATAAAATTTATAAACGATGCTTTGTATTATAAGGAAAAAAATGGTGATGCCCTAACTTCTATTTAAATATAATTTCCACTATCCACTCTCAATGTAAAATACATAATAACCTAACAAATACTAACCTGTTGTCAGGAGCGGATTTTTTGCCATATTGAGCAAAATGTGGTGAATCAGCTAGGAAAGTAATTTGCATCAGACATAGGAGAGGTTTTTGTTTAATGGATTTGTAAAGCGCGACGGAGTGCCGCGCTCGATAAGAAGTTAGAGGTTAAAATAGTTTTTTCTGCGGGGGGCCCGAGAAATTCATTTTACCGATATGATTCATTAATACTTCAACGACAACTGGCCGCTTTAAAGCAACAGCTTGATGAAGTATAGGTTGGAATTCGCTGGGTTTATCTACCGTTAGGGCGGTGATCCCCATCGATTGTGCTAGTTGGCTAAATGATGGTGTTAATAATTCATTATAATATTGGCGACCTGAGAAATATTTTTCCTGAATACCACGCATGACACCATAACCTTGGTCATTCATGATTATCAACACAATCGGTAGTTGTTCTTGAGCCATAGTCGCAAGCTCACCGACCCCTAACATCAAGCCGCCATCCCCAACTAAGCCAATCACTGCGGTATTTGGGTTGGCTTTCGCACTACCAATGGCCATCGCAAGGCCTAAGCCAATGGCACCCGCTAAGGAATGAATATTGTGCATCGGCTGTGTAGCTTTTAATAAACGGCTGCCCCATAAGCTGCCTGATACAGTAATGTCCCGCACAAAAATACCATGTTCGGGTAAGGCTTGCTCGACAGCATCACTGAGTTCACTGTATGGCCCGCATTGTGCCCTTAATTGCTGTTCTGCCAACTGAACGGCTTGTTGTATTTGCTGTTTCCATGCAGAAGAAACTGGGCGGTTAGCTTGCTCAATTTTATCGGCAAGCGCATTAAGCAGGCCTTTACAATCCCCTGTGATATTGAGGTCGGCTAAGTAATTGCGGTTTGCCGCTAACGGGTTAATATCAATTTGGATGATGGGGTGAGGTAATGGTAATGACCAAGTTTTAGTCTCATTACTGCGTAACCGGGAGCCCGCGACCAGCGTCAAATCACATTCACGCATTAATGTATCAATTGAGTCCGCATTATGAAAAGCACGCAGGCTGAACGGGTGATCATCCGATAAAATACCTCTTCCATGGGTGCTGCTGATTACGGCGACACCTTGATTAGCCAAGCGTTTAACGGCTTCTACCGCCTGCAATGCACCGCCACCGACCCACAATAATGGGCGCTGTGCATGCTGAAGTTTGTCCCAAATGGCTTCTATCTGTGATGAGCAAATTGCGGGCAAAGTTGGCACAGAAAGCGGGGCACTTAATAAGGACAATGGCACTTGAGCACTTTGAATATCAATGGGGATTTCAATCGAAACAGGGCCACATGGGGCGGTTTGCGCAACTTGGATTGCTTTATGCAGTGTCGCCACCGCTTGTTCTGGTGTATGTACACGGAATGCTTGTTTAGAGCTTGAACGCAAGAAACCCAGTTGATCCGCTGTTTCATGAATAAACCCTGCATCCATATCTAAATAGGCTTTTTCAACCTGCCCAGTAATGTGGAGCATTGGTGAACAAGCATTCATAGCTTCAATCATTGACCCCACTGCATTTCCTGCTCCAGCCCCCGTACTCGTTAGCGCGACGCCTAAGCCACTAAAACGGCTGTGTGCATCGGCCATAGTTACTGCTCCGGCTTCTCCACGGCTTGGGGTAAAGTCAATTTTAGCACGACGGCCAATCGCATCGGCAATAGGTAAATTGTGAATAGAAATAACCCCGTAAACCGTTGTGACTTGGTATTGTTCAAGTGTTCTGGCGATAGCTTCGCCAACTGTAATCATTTCAGACATTGTATTCTCCTAAATGCAGCCGTAATCCTTTAACGGATAAGCTATTCACACCAACGGTTTGGTTGTGGGTTAAGTGCCAAAAAAAGGCTTTTTTGTTGCATATAGGCTTTTAGGCTTTCTAAGCCTTTTTCTCTGCCAATGCCACTTTCTTTAAAGCCCCCAAATGGGGTTGAGATGGAAAAAACTTTGTAGGTATTGACCCAAACTGTTCCTACATCAAGGGCATCCGCCAGTTTAAAGGCGCGAGTATAGTCGCGAGTCCAAATCCCCGCAGCCAGCCCATAAACGGAATCATTAGCTTCTTGGATCAATGTGGCTTCATCATCAAAGGGGATCACCACTAAGACGGGGCCGAAGATTTCTTCTTGGCAAACACTAGATTGATTACTGAGGCCTTCAATAATGGTCGGTAAGAAATAATTGCCATTTTGTAGTGCGGGGTCTGTGGGAACGGTACCGCCAAGGCGAATATGACCGCCTTGTTGGACGGCTTGTTCAACGTAGGTTTTGACGCTATCACGGTGAGCCGCTGAAATTAAAGGCCCCACATGGATGCGTTCTTGCCTTGGGTCGCCAATAATCAAGTTCTGGGTTAATTGGGTTAATTTTTCCATAAAAGGTTGGTAGATATCGCGGGCAACAAATAAGCGAGAACCTGCGATACAAGCTTGTCCCATTGAACTAAAAATACCGTAACAGACTCCATGAGCGGCAATGTCTAGGTCAGCATCTGCTAGCACAATTGTTGGGGATTTCCCACCCAGTTCGAGGGAGGTCGTGATCAGTTTATCAGCCGCAATATGAGCCAGTTGGCGACCCGTGTTTGTCCCCCCGGTGAAAGAGATTTTTCGCACTAACGGGTGGCGAACCAATGCATCACCCACAATAGAGCCTTTTCCCGGTAATACGCTGAGTAAGCCACTTGGTAACCCTGCTTGTTCAAAGAGTTCTGCCAATTTTAATGAAATTAGTGGCGTGGCTTCCGCAGGTTTTAAAATAACCGCATTACCTGCGGCAAGCGCCGGAGCAATTTTTTGCATATCGCTGGCAATGGGGGAGTTCCACGGTGTGATGGCGGCGATCACTCCGATGGGTTGGTAAGTGCTTATTGTCATCAAGTCTGGTTGGCGTCGAGGTGGAAGCTCCCCTCCAGAAACCTCACAAACGGCGGCAAAATAACGTGCGGTGGCGGCTGCGCTCATGACTAAACCACGCGCTTCAGCCCACGGCTTCCCGTTGTCCAAAGTTTGTAATTGCGTTAAGGTTTCACGCTGCTCATCAATCAATGCGCTGACGTTATATAAGATAGCCGCGCGTTGATGTGCAGGCATATTGCGCCAGGTAGGTTCTCGCCAAGCTTTGTCCGCCGCGTTTACGGCGTCTTGGACATCTTCAAGGCTGGCACTGTTGAGAGTAGCAACGACATGGTTATCACCCGGAAAACGTGATTGCATTTCAGGTCCACGACCTTGTTGCCATTTTCCCCCCACAAAAATATCCATTTTATTCATGATTAGGCTCCTATTAGCTTACCTGTTGCTCAGCAATACGGCGGCAAATTTCAACGGCACTTAGGGCTGCAAGCATAGATGTCTTTGGGTTTGAAGGTAGGGGGTTGCCATTTAACTCAATAGAAAAATGCCCGAAATCCCCTCTTACATCAATTTGATGCGAATTTTTGGTGGTGTCCGGATCAACGATGAGTTGTACCTGAGTTGCATCCATACCTATGCCATACAGTGCAACGGTAGCGGCAACATTAGCATTGGCTGGGAAGTTCAAGGCAGCTTCTCGCGCACTACCACTAAAAAAGGCGGTAGCTTCAGAGACACTCGATAAGTCGATATAACGCTCAGCAGCACCATTGCGCCAACTGGCAGGGCTTTTACGTGACTGATAAATGACGTGGGTAATGTTCGCCTCTTTGGCTGCTCGTAAACCATCAAGCCCAGCAACCGCGCCTGAGAGAGGAATTAGTTGGCTTTGATGACGCTTTGCTAATGTGGTTAGTGTGTTTTCGAAAGTGGCATCAGCCAGTACACCAGTGGAAATAATGGCAAGAGTCCAGCCCCTTTGTAAAATGGTTGGCGCATACTGCTGTACCGCTTGATGACCAGCACACTCCAACACTAAATCGGGGTGTTCGTTAAAGTCATCAAGTCTATCAATAGGGAGCACCGCGCCCTTGAAGCGTTCTTGTATTGCGTTATGGTGATGAGGGCGAGCCACAACCCAGCGAAGGGTTATTCCACTAGGTAAACGAGCAATCACTTCTTGTGCCATTGCACCATAACCAATCAACATTAATGTTTTCATAATTAACCCTTTAAATGTGATGGCTAAAGCCACCCGAAATATCTAAAGCGGCACCGGAGGTAAACGAAGCCATCGGTGAAGCTAAAAAAACTAAGGCACGGGCTGGTTCTTCTGGTTTCCCCAAACGTTGCATCGGGATCCCTCGCTTGTTAGCGATATCGCCAATCCATTGCTGCCAATCCAAGCTTTTATCACTCCGGTTTTCGAAACGACGCCGCCATTGGTCTGATTCGACCATACCGAGCAAAATTGAGTTAACGCGTATCCCTTTGGGTAGCAATGTTTTCGATAAATTTAATGTCATGTTCAACAGAGCAGCGCGTGCGGCAGATGTGGCGACCATATGGGGCTCGGGTTGTAACGCTAATAACGAATTAACACAGGTAATTGACGCAATATTGGATTGTTCTAAGAAAGGTAAAAAAGCATTTACTGGGTTAATGACACCAAATAATTTTAATTGTGCTTCATGTAACCAAGCGGCTTCAGGAGTGTCAGCATAGCTTGCAACATAGCCTTGACCCGCATTGTTAATCAGAAGATCAACTTGCCCATAGTGTTGATAAACATGTTGAGCGAAGTTTTCTGTTTGTGCCTTATCGAGGACATCACAGCGCTGTGCGATAAATTCCCCTTGAGGGTAGAGAGACCGTAATGTATTGAGAGCGTGTTGTAGTTTTTCAGTATCTCGACCACAAAAAGCAACTTTACAACCTTCGTCGAGTAACAGTTTGACTGTTGCAAAACCAATACCAGAGCTCCCTCCAGTCACGACAGCAATACGGTTATTTAACTGTAAATTCATAAGGATTCCTTTATTCGACTGGGTTGTATACCGTCTCTAAAAATTGTTTCAAATGGTGATTAAACTGTGTGGGGGTATCAAGGTAACTGGCATGTCCCGCTTGTTTAATCAACCAAAAAGGGCACTCTTGTTGTATCGCGAGCTGCTGTACTTGTTGTGGTGGCGTAATGGTGTCATCAGCGCCTGCCAGTATTTCGATTGGCCCGTTATAACCCTTTAAATACAAACTAATATCGTCATGGGCTAACATCCATGCTGCCGCAAGAAAGCCTTGGGGATTAAGTTTTTCCATATTTTGTTTCACCCAATCGATTTTTTCTGGGGTTGCATTGGGTGATAGTAGGGCGGCGGCTCGGTTTTCAGCATAGGCTTGTAACCCTGAATTAGTTACAATCATCTGCCGTTGTTGATACACGGAAGCTTGCTGTTCAGGGCTTTTAGAGGCATAGCCTTGAGCTGGATTAGCTAAAAATAACCCTTTTACTTGCTGAGAATATTGTGCGGCAAAAGCGCTAGCCATCAAGGCTCCGAGTGAATGCCCGACTAAAACGACCTGTTGTATTTTTAGGCTATCTAAAAAAGCTTTTAATGCTGTAGCATAGTCAACAGCAGTTGGTTTCGCTGTGTTGAGCATTGAGCTGCCCGAATAGCCGGGAGCATCCCAGCTATACAGTCGATAGTGGTCGGTCAGTGATGAAGAAGCCAGTTGGCTTACCCATGAGGCCGAGCCAGAGCTGATCCCGTGCAATAAAACGACGGCATGCCCATGACCTGAACAGCGCCAATTAAGGCGGTATTGGCCAAAATCAGCCAGTTGTTGTGCAGGAAGTTTTTCGATTGGCAAATTCATCACTGATAACTCCGGTTAGTTACGTTTCACTTTAGATAACGGGTGGTCTTCTGGGTAAGTCGGGATTGCAGGCTTTTGTGTGCCAATCATCACGCACATTAATGCCTCTTCCTCTCCATGATTAAATAGACCACGGTAAATCCCCGCTGGAACAGAAATTAGGTCACGTTCTTTGAGAACCGTTTCATACTCTTCGTCACCATCACGAACAAATAGCGTAATAGTGCCCTTCAGCATGAAAAACACTTCTTCAACATCAGGATGTAAATGTAAGGGGCCTTCACATTTGGCGGGTAATACCATGGTGGAGAAAGTGAAGTTCTCTGCGGGGACGGTATTCACGTCATTAGCAACACCTGTTGCACCAGTACCGATGTAGCGCATTTGGGCACGACGATATTTAGGGTCGTAATCAGCTTGGAATTTCAAGGCGTTCCAGTCATATTTACGGCCTTCAAGGCGAGCAATTCGTGATTCTATCCATTGTGCCATTGGGATATCTTGGGGTTTGATTTGAGGTTGTGACATAGCGTTATCTCCTACACAGAGTGATTAGTATTTTTTCAGTAGAGGCAGAAGTAGTAGGCTGCCGACTAAACCAATAATTACGATAAATAACAGCCCGCTATCCATAGTGTGAGTGGCGGTGATCAGCACCCCCATCAGCAGAGGTGCAGCCGCGCCAGCGAGGTTTCCTAGGCCATTGAATATGCCACCGGCCAATGCACTGACTTGTTTTTGTGTGACTTTAGCGAGTAGAGCGAAGATATTGGGAGCTCCTGCTCCCCACATAAACATGCTAAATGCCATCATGAGGATGATGCTGTAGGTATCAGTGAGGAATAGCACTCCAGCTAAGCCCAATACCGCACCTAAGAGAGATACAAAACACACTAAAGCTCTACGGTCATAGCGGTCAGACAACCATGCGCCTATTCCTTCGCCAAACAACATGGCGATAAAGGGGAGAGAGGATAAGACCCCTGCATGCTCTAAGTGGATTGATTTCCCTTTAATTAAATAGCTTGGTAACCAGCCATTCATCCCCCAAAGATAAACAAGAAAAGCGATGTTAAACAGGCAGATAATCCAAAAATGGCTGTTTTTGAATAAGCGTTTTTTATGGGCTTGTATGGTCGCGAGCTGTTCGACTGATCGTTTTTCACCCGCTGAGTTTTTGGTTTGAGCCTGACGATTTACTAAGTTAGGGTGACGGATACCAATCACGACTAGCCACCAAACGGGTACGGTAAAGGCCGCCATCACAAAGAAGGTACTTTGCCAGCCAAAATTATTCAGAAGATATAGGGCGATAGGGAAGCCTAGAGCCGCTCCAATTGGAGTTCCAAGTAACCACATCATAGTGGCGCGAGCCTGCATCTTAGGTGGAAATGTGCGGCGTACAATGGCGTAAGCAATGGCTAGTAGGGGGCCTTCAGCAATACCGAGCAAGATCCTCAGAAAAACCATCGTGCCGTAATGATGGGTAAACCCCATGAAAATCATTAAGAAGCACCAACTGCTAATCATAAACAGTAGCATTTTGGTTGGGTGGAATCGGTCGCCAATTCCACTAAGTAACATTGAGGAAACGCCATAAGCAAATAAAAATGCGCTCATCAGCAGACCTAAACGTGTTGGATCAAAGTCAATGCCAAGTGCCTGCTGAAACTTTTCATCTGAAAATAGAGCTGCAATACTGATTTTGTCGAAGAAAGCGAGCAATACACAGGAAAATAAGCCAATTGGGATTAACCAATTAATTTTTTCAGGGATGTCTTGGGCTTGTTGGTCATGTTCCTTGGCTTGTAAGGTAATGCTTTGATTAGCCATGTTATTTCTCCTTGCTGTACACTATTTCAGTGACATCAGTGAAAATGTTGGATCAGCAAGTTCAGAAGGATCCAGTTTGCGGTGACTTTGCATCCAACGCTTACCTAGCTTGATAGCGCGTGCATCATTGAAAGCAATCATTTGCACCAATTCATTAGTGTCATTCAGGGAAAAATGGACCTCTGAGTTTGGTGTATAGCGCTGGATGTGTTGTTGCGCTTGCGAAGTTGGTATGCCCAATATTTGAATATTATCTTGGTATTGATCCGACCATAGCCAAGCTGGCTCATCAAACCCTTCTGATTGCGGGTTTAACATGGCTTTTGCCGTCGTGATGGCTTGGTTTTGTGCGTAAGCCCAAGATTGCAGACATAAAGAAAGTGTTGGATGACAAGCCACGTCGCCAGCAGCGTAAATATCAGGGTGTGAGGTTTGCCCTTGGTCATTGATAACAATACCATGGGTGATATCAAGCCCAGCCTGTTTGGCGAGTTCAAGGTTTAATTCAACCCCAATCCCCATTACGGCTAGGTCGAATGTTTGCCATGGTTGCTTCTGGCAAGTGATTTGTAAGCGAGTCACTGACTCCCCAAGCTTAATGTCACCACAATCCGTAATGATATGTACGCCAGCTCGGGTATGGCGCTGTGCCAATGCTTCAGAGACATTTTGTGGAACGCTGCGTTCGCATAGGCGGCTTTGACGCTCAAAAATTGTGACATCTATTCCCATTTGACGTGCAGAGGCAGCGACCTCCAAGCCAATCCACCCGCCGCCAATGATGGCAATTTTCTTTGCCTCAAGGAGTGCTGAGCGTAGTTGTTGTGCATCGTTCCATGAGCGTAATGCGAAAACTTGTGGGTGTTTTTGCCAATCATTGGAGAGGTAACGGGGGCGTCCACCTGTGGCGAGTAACAGTTTTTCAAACGTTACAATACGACCATCATTGAGGTGAACATATTTTGTTTTTGTATCAATCTTAGTGGCTCGCACTGGGCGAAACCATTGCAAATGTAAGGCTTGGGTGGCTTCTTCACTAAATAACCGCGACAGCGCAAAGCTTTCTAGTGTGAGTGCGGCCTTTGATAGCGGTGGGCGTTCATAAAAGTCATGATCTTCATCGCTGATAACAGAGATTTGGCCTTGGTAACCTTCATCTCGTAAGGTTTTTGCCGCCCAGCCACCTGCTTGCCCACCGCCAATAATGACAATACCACCTTGGATTAAGGAATTCATAGGGTTACTCCTTTACCGGTTTGACTTGACGACGGGTTTCATAATCTAGACCGCCTTCCACCGCCCACTCGGTGAATGAAACCAGTGAATGTTCCAGTTCGCGAGGCTGCCATTTATCCGTCAAGAAATCGTCATTAGTGTAATATTCAAAGGCGCCACCGGTCGGGCTGTTAACGTACCAAAAATAAGCCGATGAAATCGGGTGGCGACCAGGACCAATAAAGGTGCTCCATTGCTGCCGGTTCATTGCTAAGCCACCGCCAATGACTTCATGGATATCACGTACGGTAAAGGCAACATGATTAAGGCCGCTGCCACGGTGTGGTAATTTGAGTAGGAATAAATTGTGATGACAACCATTAACTTGAGCACGTAAAAAGACAGCACGGTCGATATAACGGTCAGAGACTTGAAAACCCAGCTTTTGGCAATAAAAGGCTTCTGTGGACGGTAAGTCGTCGACAAAAAATACCACATGGCCCACATTAATTGGCGTTGCTTTTTCGTAAACAGGGCTAGGTTGATCAATACGGCGAATATCCCCCCATTGGTTGATTGGTGAGATTTCTATTTCGACGCTCTGTTGCTGAGTGACGGTAAAAGCCACTGTCATACCATTCGGGTCACGGCATTCGGCGCCATCTCCAGTAAGTTTGAAACCATCACAACCCTGAATGTTTTCGATGATTTTATTGAGTTCAGTGGCATTTTCCGTCCCCCAAGTTATTCGACGCAGGGTTGAGCCTGTTTCAAAAGCAGGTGGAAGTGTAGGGTCTTGATGGTCAAAAAGTTGTATTTTTGCCCCAGAGAGCGTCGAAAATAATGACGGGTTGACCGCGGTAACCTGTAGGCCAAAATCATGTAAAAATTTTTGGCAGTTAGGGATGTCTTCGACACCAAATTCTAATTTTTCTATTCCAATCACTGGCATAGCAAAGTCCTCTGTAGATTGGTGTTATTGCCAAAGGCACCTTTTGGGCAAAAGGAGTCTGAGGCTTATGGCAATAAACCTAAAAATGTAGGGTAGATAATTGCTTAACGCTAAACGGCTTTTGCTTGGTTCATACCACCAATAAATTCAGTCAATCTTTGCGCGGCATAACTCACTTCATTTTGTAATCGCTGGCGTTCCTGTGCCGGAATACTGTTCATCGGTACCATGATGCTAATCACCGCCTCTACGCCATTAGCTTGGTTGTAGACGGGGTAAACAATGGATGAAATCCCCCGACGATAAAATGATTCGCCGATCACGTAGCCACGCAATTTGTCGGCTTGGATCATTTGCCAGAATTCGTGTTTACTGCCTGCATTGTCGGGTAACTCATCGTGAGGGTAGAGTGCATCAAATTCCGCACGGTTCAGCCCACTAAGTAGCATGCGCCCAAGTGAGGTACGATGCGCGGATAAACGTGTTCCGACACTGACGTGGTTAATTTTTGATTCGGCACCACTAACCCGAGCGATATAAATAATATCTGTGCCATCGCGGATAACTAAATGGCTGTTACATTGGCTACGGTCTCTCAATTGTTCGATAATGGGTTGACCTAATTGAGTTAAATCTAACGATGCAATATAACCAAGACCAAGGCTTAATACTTTTCGCCCCAGAGAAAAGGCCCCTGTGCGTGGGTGTTGGACGAGAAAATCCAAATGCACCAATGTTTGGATAGCCCGATATGCCGTAGCCTTTGGCATATCGACTAAGCGCAAGATTTCAGCAAAAGTTAACTCACGATGTTGCTGAGCGAGGAGAAGAAGAAGTTGTAACCCTTTTTCCAAACCCGGTATTAAATATTTGCATGTTGAACTCATTGCCTTAACCCCTTAGCCAACTTGGTTAGTTAATTAAAAACAAAGCCACCATTAACGGGAATTAATTGCCCTGTGACAAAATTAGCCATTGGTGAAAGTAGATACAACGCGGTGCCTGTTACGTCTTCAGGGATTTGTTCACCTTGTAGTGCTCGGCCATTTTCATAAAGCTGGTGGCGCTCAGCAGGGACATATTCTGTTGCTTCAACTTTGGTAAGCCCCGGTGCAATAGCATTCACACAAATGCGGTGAGTACCAAGTTCGCGAGCCATTGAACGAGTCATACTGATAATGGCCCCTTTACTGGCGACATAAGCCATTAGCTTTGGTGCACCCCACAGTGCAGTATCGGAGGCAATATTGACGATTTTTCCATGGCCACTGAGTTTTAAAAATGGCAAAGCCGCTTTTGTGACTAGCCATGTTCCTCTGACATTGACGGTCATGACGTTATCCCACAGTGCTATGTCATACTCATCCAGTAACTTGCCGCCTACACCTGTTGCAAGAGCTGCGTTATTGATCAAACCATCAATAACCCCTTGCTGACCGATGATATCGAATGCATGCGCTATTGAATCAGGGGAAGCAAGGTCAAGCTGAACACCTTGTGCATCAAGGCCTTGGTTACGGAGTGTTTCAACGCTTTCTTGTAATCGTTGTTCTAGGATGTCACATAAGACAACATGAGCCCCTTGCTGTGCTGCGGCTTGGGCAAAACTAAAGCCAAGCCCTCTGGCTGCCCCAGTGATAACAATCCGTTTGCCCACTAATAAGTCACGCATTTTCAGCTACCTTGCTGTTTATTAGGTCAAATTGTTTTTTCGCTTCACGCTGCATTATCCGGCGTAGGCGCGATAGCCCCACATCATGTTGGTAGAGGAATTCTTTATTACGTGCGTTAGGCGCAAGGTTTTCTAAAATAATGCGGTCTTGTTCTAAGACATCCCAGTGCAACCCTTCTAGACGATTGCGGTACATAAAGCGCCATAAATCACGTTGCCAATCTTTGACTTTGCGGATGCGCCAGAAGAAGACCCGAGTATGATCACGGTCTTCAGGAACGACCATACCGATAATCCAAAAATGCCCACCCGGCCCAAAACGTTTTTGATAAGGAATGGATAAGCGCATCCAATTTGCGCCTGTGCTCGCAAATTCGACCCAATCGAAGTTGACGCCAATTTGGTCATTTTTACGGAAAATGAAACCATTTTTTGTCGCTTCAAGGATCATCTCTGACTGTTTGTCTCCTTCAGCCATTGAATGTGATGATGAATGGAGGTAGGTTCCGTGCATGGGGTCCATTACGTTTTCTAACGCATACTGGTAATTGCATTTCCATGAGGCAGTACATAGGAAATGACTGTGATTTTCGTCATCCGCTAATTCTTCAGGGAACTCAAGAGCGGGTGGGGTTTCACCTTCAATGACAGCAAAGTAGAGAAAAATAGCCCCATGAATTTCTTGAACTGGATAGGTCTTTAAGCATTTTTGCCCTTCAAGCGGACATTGGCTGACCGCTGGAACATCTTTAACGACACCGTCGCCACCGACTTCGACGCCGTGGTACCAGCAAGCAATGCGTTCACCTAGGTTCCACCCCATTGATAATCGAGCGCCACGATGTGGGCATCTATCTTCAAGTGCGTGAAGTTGGCCTTTATCATCTCGCCATAAAACGATTTGTTCTTCGAGCCGAGTGATGCCAATAGGGTTACTGCTTACTTCCCAACTGGATAATACGGGATACCATTGTCCACGTAACCCAACATCTAAATATTCTTGAGAGTTTTGAAGTTGTGTATTGGTTGTCATGATTTGCTTCCGTTTATCAAAGGCGTTTTAATTATATTTTCTGAGTAATGCCAAGGTGTTAATAACCATTGACGAGAAGAAATTCTCGGAAACTGCTGGAAGACCAAAGGTGACCTTGTCGGTCATATATTTGCAGCTGGTTTAATGCGCTAACTAATTCATCAAGGGTTTCAGTGCCTGCTGCAAATAGAGTCTCAAGTGCCGAAATTAGAGTGGTCTCATATTCATCAGGTATACGTGAACGGGTTTGCCAAACAATATTGGGGGCACTTCCCGGTGCTTGAATACTGCCTTTACCCCCTTCACGGGCAGGAATGATTTGGTTATTTGCAGGTAAATAAGGATTAAAATTCTGAATGGGTTCCATTTCTACTCCTCAATTAAACTGATTTCGATTTGGTTTTCGTGAACTCGCGTTTGGTAGGTTTTTAAGTCACGACCTCCTGGTTCACGTAAACATTTTCCGGTTTTGATATCGAAAATGGCTTCATGTAGTGGGCATTCAACTTTTCCATCTTCTACAAAACCTTGACTTAAAAGGGCATAAGCATGCGGGCAAACATCTTCCAAGGCGTAATATTGGTCCTCAACCAAGAAGATCCCAATCTCGGCATTATCAACTTTGGCGGAAAAAGGAAATTCTTCTTGAACCTGTGATACATCACATACCGCAATCCAGCTCATTGTTTTCTCCTTTTAAATGTGGGTAACATTTTGTTTCATATATAAAACATTGTTTATTATTTAAAACCAGATTAATTGTATGGACGATTATTAGTCAATCAAATGTTGGTTTTATGTAAAATAATCGTTTCAAAATGTGGGGTGTGTCTAGGTTATGGTGATGTTTTGTTTCATATAAGAAACCCAAGCTGACATACGCAGAGTAAAGTGCAGACTAAGCTGGTCGTGTTAGAAAAGGTGAGAGAATAGGGATGAGAGAAGAGGGGGAATAAAATTAAAATGGCGCCTTATTTAGACGCCACTAAAAAAGCGTTTCACGTATAGTTAAAACTGATTGAAGAAATAACTTAATGACGTTTAAGTACAAAACCACTTATATACAAAGTGGTTCTATACTTACTATTGTCAAAAATGAAGCGTTAACTTGCTACTGGGGTTTGATGGTTGTTATTTAATGGTGCATGGGTCGTAAAGAGTTGTAATATAACGCCTAATAATGCGCATGCAGCCATCGCAAAGAAGGTATAAATATAGCCTAAAGAACTATTCCAACCCCCGCCTAAATTGATTAACCAGCCCATTAATAACGGTGATAACGCACCGCCAATAAACATTGATGTGGTAATAATACCATTTGCTGTGGATATGGACTGGTCATTTGCATTATCTGATGCCATGGCATAGTAAATAGGCCAAACAGCATTTGCGACTAAGCCAAAAAACAGTTGTATTGCGATGATTTTTGGCATTGAGGTTGCGAAGTAAAATAAAGCAATCCCGATACTCATCCATAAACCACAGATGATCAATGTTCTTTTTCTGCCTAAGATATCCGATAACCATGGCCAAACAATTTGCCCAACCACGCCCGTCAATGTAAAAATAATACTCAAACCCGCAGAAGCCGCTAAAGATAACCCCGAAACATGATATAGATAAGAAGGTAATACCATGCTTATCCCCATATAGACGATTTGAGTTAATAGGGTATTCCCGGCGGTTAAGGCAATATTTCTATTTTTTAGTGTTTTCAGGAAAATTTTTAACCCTTCACCTTTTTGAACTTGAGTACTGCTATTCTCAGCAGGTTTTGTCATCCCTGACTTTTCAATATGTTGATATAATATTGAAATCCTTGCAGCGGTAGAATATTTTGCCCAAAAAATCATAATAGGCAGTGCGACGATTAATGGAATAAAGAAACTATAGCGCCAATTTGCTTCGCCAAATTCAGAAATAATAAAGCTTGCGACAACGCCACTTAATAAAGCCCCAATAGGATAGCCCGTATGGTGTACACCGAGAGCAAACCCTCTTTTTTCTTTAGGCCACCATTCAGCAGTATTACTGACGCCAACAGGTTCACCCCAGCCTGCACCTAAATTAACCCCAAAACGCAATAGAATAAAATAGGTTAAGTTATGGCTAATTGCTTTAAAACCTGAAACAAATGAAATTGCGGTATAACCTAAAACTAAAGGAACTTGAAAACGAGCTCGTTTCCAACCGGAGCCATATCGGTCACTTAATACAGAACCTGGTATGTCAAGAATAGCGAGAGCTATCATGATAATAGCAACAATATTACCCCACTCTTCAGGGCTTAAATTAAACTCTTGAGAAATAACCGGACCTAACCTTAAAATCATTTCTCTATCATAAGCATTCAATAACCAAATAAGCCAACATATGAATAATGAAACCCATGAATAGCGATGTATATTCTTAAAGGATATTTTATTATTTGAAACATTATTTTTAATCATAATTATAGCTCTTTTATAAGTATAATAATTTGAGGTTAATTGATATTAAATTTTGATTAGCAAATTGTTTATCTACCCACCAAATCTTTTTTCAGCTATGCCCTTTACACCAAGATTATGTATTGAGAATACGCTTCCTCTTAATTGACCATCTTCAGGGAAGCGAGGTAATGGTGGCCTTGCCATTGAAGTAACATATAAAATATCTAAATTTTCGCCGCCAAAAGCGACGCTGGTGACCTTTTTAACTGGCATTTCGATAATTCTGTCAATATCGCCGTCGGGGTTATATCTCACGATTTTCCCTGCATAAACGAGTGCATTCCAAAGGTAGCCTTCACTGTCAACAGTTGCTCCATCTGCAGCGCCTCCTGTTGATGTATCGACTTTGCAGAATGTCTGGCGATTATTAATATTACCTGTCGATACGTCATAATCATATTTCCATATTTCCCCTGTCCATGTATCAGCAAAATAAAAATATCACCGTTTGGTGACCAACAAGGTGCATTAGAAACAATAATGTTTTGTTCTATTTTATGGAGTGAGTGGTCTGTATTTAATCGATATAACGCCCCTGATGGGTTATCTTCTTGCATGTCCATAGAGCCGACAACAAAGCGTCCTTGTCTATCGACTTTTCCATCATTAAACCTATTGTTAGGTTTGTCACTTTCAGGTGCGTGCAGAAGATGAGTTTCACCTGTTATAAAGTCAAGAATATATATTCCTTTTTCTAGGGCGACTATAGCCGAATGACCGTCTTTGCATAAAGCCATTGAGCCTATTTTTTGCCTAACATCCCAACATTTAATTTCAGTTCCTTTTTCTGTACATGAAAATACTCGTCCATCTAAGCTATCAATCCAATATAAACGTTGTTGTTCTACATCCCATATAGGGCCTTCCCCTAAATTGTTTTTTAAATCCAATAATATATTTATTTTCATTTTTCAAATCCTACTAATGACATTATTTAAACTAGGGTTATTTAATGGGTTTCGGGAGTGTGATTACTTACACGATTGGGTTAATTAGTTATAGAGAATCTTAATAGTAGGGGAATAACGCTGGAATAATGTGAAGATGGCAATGTTTATTATATATTCAATTGTTAAATCATTTGTTCATTTGCACAATGAAATAAAATTTAATATTGAGGAGGGTTCTTATATTTTTTTATTCTAATAGTTATCTAAAATAAAATCAATTGACTTAAATTAAATGTATAGTTAGGCATATTAACTAATACTTCTTAATAAAGGTAATAGATTAATCGATATTAAATTAACTTTTTAACAGAAAGTGGATTAACTTTATAAATTTAACTTTAGTTATTTTTTGTGTCAATAAACCTTACATTTTGTAATGGATTATTGATCGCGCACAAGGCTCCATTCTGACCTGTCTATAGAATAACCATTGAAATTACATAACTTAGCTAAATACAAAAAAATTTTAATAAAGCTATTTAAACTTTAAGAAGCAATGTTAAGTGAGGCAGATATGGATAAAGCATTATCTGATAGGTTGCTCCAATCGGAAATCAGCCGTAGGAAATTAATGCAAACAGGTACTGCAGGTGGGCTAGCGCTTGCCAGTGGTGCATTAAGTTTACCCTTTTGCAGTGCCGCGAATACGAATGAAACTGCATCACAAACAATGACACCCAAGGAAAAAATTGTTTGGAGCGCATGTACGGTTAACTGTGGTAGCCGTTGCCCGTTACGGATGCATGTGGTCGACGGTGAAATTAAGTATGTCGAAACCGACAACACAGGCGATGATGTTTACGGAGACAAACATCAGGTAAAAGCGTGTTTACGTGGTCGCTCTATGCGCCGCCGTGTGTATAACCCTGACCGCTTGAAATACCCAATGTTGCGTGTTGGTGCGCGAGGTGAGGGGAAGTTTAAGCAAATTAGTTGGGAAGAGGCCTACGATTTAATCAGTGACAATCTAAAACGTATCATTGCCGATTACGGTAATGAAGCGGTCTATTTGAACTATGGTACGGGGACTCTAGGGGGGACGGTTGCTCGTTCGTGGCCGCCGGCCAACTCACCTATTGCACGCCTAATGAATTGTACAGGTGGTTATTTAAACCACTATGGCACATACAGTACGGCACAAATTAGCTGTGCGATGCCTTATACCTATGGCAGTGGGGCAGGAAACAGTGTTTCTGATATCGAAAACTCTAAGTTAGTGGTGCTATTTGGTAATAACCCAGCTGAAACGCGAATGAGCGGTGGTGGTATTACTTAATCAATTAGAGCAAGCGCGTGAGCGTTCGAATGCACGCATGATTGTTATTGACCCTCGCTATACTGATACGGCAGCAGGGCGCGAAGATGAATGGATACCGATCCGACCTGGTACTGATGCTGCATTGGTCGCGGGGCTTGCTCATGTGTTAATCACAGAAGACATGGTTGACCAACCTTTCTTAGATAAATACTGCGTTGGGTATGATGAGAAAACCCTCCCTGCGGATGCGCCGAAAAATGGCCACTATAAAGCGTATATTTTAGGTCAAGGGGATGATGGTGTAGAAAAAACACCACAATGGGCTGCGCAAATCACCGGTATTCCGGCTGATAAAATCATTAAACTCGCGCGTGAAATCGGTTCAGCAAAACCAGCTTATATTAGCCAAGGTTGGGGGCCTCAGCGCCATTCAAATGGTGAGCAGACAGCGAGAGCTATTGCGATGTTGCCGATTTTGACTGGCAATGTGGGAATTAGCGGGGGGAATACAGGGGCCCGCGAAGGGAATTACGATATTCCATTTGAACGCATGCCAACCCTTGAAAACCCAGTTAAAACCAGTATCTCTGTATTCTTATGGACAGATGCTATTGAACGCGGCCCTGAAATGACCGCAACTCGCGATGGTGTTCGGGGTAAAGACAAACTAGATGTGCCAATTAAATTTATTTGGAACTACGCGAGTAACAGTTTAATCAATCAACACTCAGATATTAATAAAACACATGAAATTCTTCAGGATGATAAAAAGTGTGAAATGATTGTTGTGATTGATAATCATATGACGGCTTCGGCAAAATACGCAGACTTAGTCCTGCCAGACTGTACGGCCTCGGAACAAATGGATTTTTGTTTAGATGGTGCTGCCAGTAATATGGGCTATGTCATTTTTGCCAGTCAGGCAATTGAACCTCGCTTTGAAAGTAAAACTGTGTACGAAATGTGTACGCAAATTGCACGTCGTATGGGGGTGGAAGAGAAATTTACCGAAGGGCGAACACAAGAAGAGTGGTTACGCCATTTATATGAAATTTCAAGAGAAAAACTGCCAGAACTCCCTGATTTTGAGACCTTCCAGCGACAAGGGATCTACAAAAAAATGAATCCGCAGGGACATGTGGTGGCACACCAAGCCTTCCGACAAGACCCTATTGCTAACCCACTAAATACGCCATCGGGCAAAATTGAGATCTATTCATCACGCTTAGCGGATATCGCGAAGACATGGACATTGGATGAAGGCGACCTGATTTCTCCTCTCCCAATGTATTCTCCTGGCTTTGAAAGCCATGATGACAAACTTACGGATAAGTATCCTTTGCAACTTAGTGGTTTTCACTATAAATCACGAGTTCACTCAACTTATGGCAACGTCGATGTGCTTAAGGCAGCTTGTTTACAAGAGATGTGGATTAACCCGATTGATGCAAAACGTCGCAACATCAAAAATGGCGATATGGTGCGTATTTTTAATGATAGGGGTGAGGTTCATATCAATGCCAAAGTAACACCAAGGATTATACCGGGGGTGGTGGCGATGGGGGAAGGGGCTTGGTATGCACCAGATGAAAACAAGATAGACCACGGTGGGAGCCTTAACGTATTGACCACGCAGCGTCCGTCACCGCTGGCAAAGGGTAACCCTCAGCACAGTAATCTTGTTGAAGTGGCTAGGGTATAGGGAGGAGATAAATCATGACAACCCAATATGGTTTTTATATTGACTCAGCCCGTTGTACGGGGTGTAAAACATGCGAATTAGCCTGTAAAGATTACAAAAATTTATCTCCTGAAGTGAATTTTCGACGTATTTACGAGTACACAGGGGGAGATTGGCAAGAAGATAACGGTGTATGGCATCAAAACGTCTTTAGTTACTACCTGTCAATCTCCTGCAACCACTGTGAAGACCCTGCGTGTGTCAAGGTGTGCCCGAGTGGTGCGATGCATAAACGTGAAGACGGCTTTGTGGTCGTAGATGAAAGTGTCTGTATTGGCTGCCGTTATTGCCATATGGCTTGTCCATATGGTGCACCACAGTTTAATGCGGAAAAAGGTCATATGACAAAATGTGATGGCTGTTATGAGCGAGTGGCAGAAGGGAAAAAACCGATTTGTGCAGAATCTTGCCCACTGCGAGCCCTCGATTTTGGTCCTATTGACGAGTTACGTAAAACTCACGGCAATTTGGCTGAGATAGCGCCATTACCTGAAGCGCATTATACCAAGCCAAATATTGTGATTAAACCTAACGCCAATAGTCGCCCTGTCAATGATACGACGGGTCATTTAGCCAATCCACGGGAGGTCTAAGATGGGCAACGGATTACATGAATGGCCGCTGATTTTATTCACCGTTTTAGGCCAAAGTATAGCAGGTGGTGCGATTGTGACCGGACTTGCATGGCTATCGACTGATGATAAACAGCAAAAACAGCGCATTGTTAATGCCATGCTAGTGCTATGGGTGCTAATGGGGCTAGGCTTCTTAGCCTCTATGATGCATATGGGGTCACCATTACGGGCCTTTAACTCGATGAACCGTGTATTTGCATCTTCATTAAGTAATGAAGTGCTGTTTGGTTCAATCTTTTTTGCCCTCGGGGGGCTTTGGTGGCTGCTATCTGCGCTGAAGAAAATGCCTGAGGGGTTAGGTAAAATTTGGTTGATCCTTACAATGCTAATGGGGTTAGTCTTTGTCTGGGCTATGACTCGCGTCTATATGATTAGTACTGTACCGACATGGGACACGCCACATACCACTATCGGCTTCTTTATGACGGTGTTTGTGGTGGGGCCTATCTTAGGGACATTGTTACTGCGAATCGCTAAATTTCCCCTTCATAGCGGTAAGTTAGCGGCAATCAGTATTATTGCCTATATTGTGACTATCGCATCGGTGTTACTACAAAGTGGTGAAATAGCGCTAATCGCTAGCTCAGTACAAAAAGTGAGTGATTTAGTCCCTGACTACGGCTTATTGCAAATGATCCGTTTAGTGGCTACAAGCCTTGGCTTGTTGTTGTGGATCTTGCCAATTTTCCGTCAAAGTCAACCTTCTGCGGTAAGTTTGTTGATCGGCACATTATTGGTGTTGTTTGGTGAATTGATTGGACGTGGACTATTCTATGGTTTACATATGACAGTCGGTATGGCTGTTGCTTAATAGTAAACTTTTCAGCGTAGGGGGGTCCCTACGCTGACCACCGCAGAGACAATGAATATGCAAGACACGCGATTTCTTGAACAGGTAGCAATTACTGGACGCGTTCTCGGTTCTTTATTTTATTTCGCCCCAGATAGTGAAAATAATACGGATATTGTTGCTATTTTGCAGGAACCGACATGGCATGAAGAATGGCCATTTGACTTACCGTCTTTAACTACCATAAGTCAATTTTTTCAGTCCAGTATTCACGATGAAGAACCCTTGAACGAAGCCTGGCAGCGTTTATTTATCGGGCCTTATGCTTTACCAGCTCCCCCTTGGGGCTCAGTTTGGTTAGATAAAGAAAATATTATTTTCGGTGATTCAACTGTTGAGCTTCGTCAATGGATGCGTACAAAAGGCATTGAACCTGTGACGACCCAAAAAGAGCCTGAAGACCATATTGGCTTGGTCTTGATGTTAGCGGCTTGGTTAGCAGAGCAAAATAGGCGAGACGATCTTGAAGAGCTACTCGCGTGGCATCTTTTACCTTGGTCTGAACATTTTTTGGATACTTTAGCGGATACAGCAGACAGTGCTTTTTATATTGCAGTAGCGAAATTGACCAAAGAGACGCTTGCTGGCTATCAGCAACAAATCACACAGCCTGTTTTAGCAAAAACAGTGTATTACAAGGAAAACGCCGAGTAAAAAAATAGCACCATCCAGTTATAGGGTTGGTGCTATTGGTTTCTATTAATTGTTATTGTAGCTTAGGGTGTTGTTTCGCCTTGTTGTACATAAGGTGTATACACACCCGTTAAACTTTTCAAGAAGGCCACAATATCATCGACATCTTTTTGTGGGAGTTCTTTACCCACTTGATAACGCAGCATCAGTTTAACGGCTTCGTCTAAGGTTGCCACATCACCACGGTGGAAATAAGGTGCGGTTAGCTCGACATTACGCAGTGTTGGGACTTTCTGACGTAGCTTATCGCGTTCATCGGAAGTCACATTCATACGGCCAATATCTTGTGCAGTTATTTCACCGAATTCATAATCTTTCTTCAAGCCTAGAGGTTCGAAAGAGCGACCGCCGAGAATAATTCCCCCATGGCAAGTTGCACATTTATTCTCTTTAAATAGTTGGTAGCCATGTAATTGTTGAGCGGTTAGTGCACCGTTATCACCTCTTAACCAATTATCGAATGGAGAATCTGGGGTAATTAATGTTTTCTCAAACTCGGCAATGGCATCGGTAATGGTATCGCCTGTAAAACCTTCAGGATAGACGGCATTGAAATCGCTTTTTAAAACAGGGTCCTGATCCAATTTAACAATGATTTCATCCCAAGATTTTGAGGCCATTTCAATTGGGTTTAATGGCGGCCCACCGGCTTGAGCTTGTAAGTCAGGTGCTCGTCCATCCCAGAATTGCTCAACGTTAAATACGGAGTTAAATACCGTTGGTGCATTGATAGGTCCTACTGCACCGCCAACACCAATTGATGTTTTACGACCATCAACCCCGCCGGCATTTAACGCATGGCAATGGGCACAAGAGATAGTACTATCGCCAGATAGACGCGCATCATGGTAGAGGCGGAAACCTAAAGCGACTTTTTTGTCATCGACTTCCAGTGATTTGGGAATAGGCTGGATTGGTTCATTACGATGTTCAGCAGCCATATCTTCACTTGCGTAATGTTCTGCTCGTTGCTTGGCTATCCAATCAAGAAGTTTAGTTCGTTCTTCATCACTGACACTGCTCGCCCAATGAAGTGCGACATAGCGAGTTGGCGGCATCGTGTGGTTCTGCATAACCCACTCAATTTTGTTTAATTCACTTTGTGGAACTGGTTCTCCAGCGATAAGAGCAGCGCGTGCGGCTTCGAGGTTAAATGATTTATAGCCGAGTTGAATATCATATTCCATCAATTGTTTTGCGATGGGGAATGATGCATAGGCGGGTAAATCAGCTGATGGAGTATGGCAGTAATCGCATCCTTTTTCGTCAAAAAAACGGAGGACTTGATTATTTTCTGCAATTTTAGATGTCTGAATGTCATTATTTTGTCTACGTTGATTATCGTGATACCAAACGTAACCAGATAACCCAAAATATCCGAGTAAAAGCAAAAATATGACAGCGACCGTAATGCGAGTAAGCTTTTTCATTACACTATCCTTGGAAGATTGCGGTCAAATATATTTAAATATTTTTAATTAATATAATTCTACAGCCGGACTATGATGGATAAATAAAGCTGAAAGGTTCTTGATTTTTATCAACGATGGCCATCGGTTTAAACGATTGCTGAAATAAGATTTGCCTATCAATCAAACTAAAAAGAAAAATAATCAATTTTAATTATTGTACTTGATTGAATTATATGTGAATTAATTTTTAGCTTACATCATGATGTGAGAAAGTCTAAATTTTAAAAACAAGTTACCTTTAATGATGGCTTCCCCTTTATTTTTAATTAATCTAAGTAAATGCAAGTAGAAAAATATATTTTTATGCTTTTTTGATATTGTTGTAAATTAAATGCATATTTTAATATTGAATATAATATGTAAATTTTTTCTAATTTTTAAAATAAATTCTATTTTCTCTCGTTATTGTTGTATCGGAATAATTGTAAAATATATTCATTAACCCCCACTGACATTATCTTTTTTTATCGCTTCATTATTTTGTCATAAAAAAGACATTTCATTGTCATGAGCCTGACTTAAGTTCCTTGTAACTAAGCTAGGAGATAGCATTATGTTTAGTGTCGATACCTTGCTCCACGATATTTACCCACAGCAGCTACCTTCAGTATGGAAGCGTCGTATATTGAAGCGCTTGCTTTTCGAAAAGGAATTTAATCAATTTGCGCTTAATTACCCACATTTAAAAGGTTTTGACCTGATAGAACAGGTTATGGAGTACTTTGATATTCGCAGTGAATTTGCCGAAAGAGATTTAGAAAATATCCCTACTCAGGGGCCAGTTGTTTTAGTGGCAAATCACCCGATTGGTTCTTTGGATGGCCTCGCGATATTACGAGCGGTGGCTACAGTTCGTCCCGACGTTAAAATCGTAGCTAACCAATTTCTGAGTTATATTGAGCCACTAAGTAGCTTGTTTATTCCTGTTGACAATATAAAGAGTAGAACTAGTCGCCAACAAGTTTCCAATATGCAACAACATTTGAATAACCAAGGGGCTTTGATTATTTTCCCTGCGGGGGAGGTTTCTAGGGTTAGCCGCAAAGGTATACGTGATGGACATTGGCGTAGTGGTTTTTTGCGTTTAGCAGCGAAAGCCCGAGCTGTTATTGTTCCCATTCATGTTCAAGGGCGTAATAGTTATTTATTTTATCTCACCTCGATGGTTTATCGCCCTTTATCAACGTTAATGTTAGTCAGGGAAATGTTTAAGCAACAAGGTAAACAAATAAAAATACGGATTGGTGGGCGTATACCATTTACACATTGGCATAATGGGCATATGAAGGCTCATGAATTAGCAGAACGATTTCGTCGTCATGTGTATTTACTGGGTAAGGGTAAAGCGGGATTATTTACTAGTGAATCAGCCATTGCACTACCTGAAGACCGTTCAGAATTAAAAAAAGCGTTAGTTGCTTGCGAGCATTTGGGGACATTGCCTGATGGCAAAATGATTTATCTTTATCAACGAAATCAAGATATCAGGTCGCCTATACTTCGTGAGTTAGGCCGATTACGGGAAATTGCTTTTCGTGCTGTCGGTGAAGGATCTGGAAAACGTCGTGATTTAGATAGCTACGATGATGACTATTGTCATCTGATCCTTTGGGATGAAGATGAGCTGGATATTGTGGGTGCCTATCGTTTTATCCCAACTGAGAAACAATTGGCTGTGAAAGGGTTAGCCGGTATTTACAGTTATAGCTTATTTCACTATGACCAAAAAATGTTACCTATTCTTGCTCAAGGGATTGAGTTAGGAAGAAGTTTTATTCAGCCTAAATATTGGGGCAAACGAGGTTTAGATTATTTATGGTTGGGAATAGGCGCCTATTTAGCCAAGTACCCACAATATCGTTATTTATTTGGTCCAGTGTCTATTTCTGGTGCGATGCCAGTAGCTGCAAGGGATTTATTAATTGCATTTTATCGGCTCTATTTTTCTGCAAAACAGACAATGGCACAATCACGCCAGCCTTATCCCGCTTCCTTACCGCAAGTGCTTGCCCAATTTGCGGGAGATAACTACCAAGAAGATTTAATTAAATTAAAGAGCTTACTCAATAATATCGGCTGTTCGATTCCGACACTTTATAAGCAATATACAGAACTGTGTGAGCCTGGGGGCGTACAGTTTATGGATTTTGGTTCAGACCCAGCTTTTAATGACTGTGTTTGATGGTTTGATATTAGTCGACTTAACTAAATTAAAGCCTACACGCTATCAACGGTATGTGGGGGGACATTTAACAGGGAAAAGAGTCGCCACATCATTGTAATGAATCATAATTAAATGAATCCGATTTGAGAGGGGGATTGGGGGAATAGTTCTCCCCCAATTGTGTTTATCTATTTAGTGAAATTATGGCCAATAAGGTAGATGAGCGAAGAAGATATTAACCCTGCAACCACGACTGATAACTCAGGAGCGTAGGCATTCACAATTAATGCAATTCCTGATGCTAATATCCAAGAGATAAAAGCTAAAGGTTGCCAATTTTTTGACTCATCATTTTTTCTTTTTAAGACTAATTGGTCCATGATAATAATTGCCGCAATAGGTGGAACAATCAATCCAAGTAAATTTAACCAAGTTTGGAATGCATTCCAAATCCCTGTCACCGCAACGATAATCCCAATCACACCAAGGATAATCGTTAAGGTTCTCATTTTTCCTTTTGTAATATGTGACCAACCAACAGCACCATTGTATAAACAATGAGTACAGCCCACGCCTAAGTTAACAAAAACAAAAATGATAGCCAAAATAGAAAGTAACGGGCTAGCATTGGCTAGGATCGTAATAAAATCTCCGCCAGTCACTTCTGGGTGCAATACCACTCCGGTGGCTACAATTATTGCGCCAATCACTTCTGCAAAGAACTTGGAAATTGGGAAGGCGGTAAATGCAGCTAAAAAACCTTGTTTACCATTTTTTGCCCAGCGGGTGAAATCTGCGGTCATGGTACCTGAATCGGTAAAGGTGGAGAAGATCATCGTTACAGCGACACCGAATGAAAGTACGCCAGCACCAACCGCAGGCTGATAATTAATAATATCTGATGAGCCATTTTTCATAGCAATAACAACAGAAATAATGCCGAGGATTAAATACATCGGGGCTGCAATATAGCCCAGAAAGGCTAATGCTTTTATGCCTATGAATGTGGCTCCAACATAAAGCACACCACCTAAGATAGTCATCAGTAATAGGTTCTGTCCAAATGAACGAAACATTGTGTCGCCAGTTAGGCCAACCATCAGAGCAAACCAACCTATAACGACGGTTGCCAGCAACCCTGAAACTGCAATATATCCACGCTGTCCAAATGTTTTTTTAGCCGAAATAGCAAAGTTTTCCCCGGTTTTTCCTGCTAAATAACTTAAGGAACCAATAACTAAACATAAAAGTAAATTACCCACGAGGATTGCAGTGACCCCCATTTTGAAACCGAGCATTGCTGTAACGACACCGCCAATCACTGCGCTGGTTAATACTAGAGGGAAGCTGTACCAAACGGCAGAAACGGAGGCAAAGCTTTTTCGATGTTCAATAGGGACTGGGACATGTTCATATTCGGAATCTAATAGAGCATTTTCTTTTTCTTTATTTGACATATTAGGTGAACCTCATTTTATTAAAAATAATTGGAGTACCTATAAAAATAAATTTTTAAATATTTATTGTTCTAATATTTATGGTTTATTAATAATGGCGAAATAGAATCTATTGTTAATAAATAAATTTATTAACTTGTAATAAAAATGTTTTTCTTGGTTTTTTTATGATAAATCAAGCATATCAATAGTCAGTAGTGAATAGAATCCATTTGAAATTAATTCATCAATAAGGTGGGTGATTGTTGATCTTTTTTCAATAAACAAGGTTTTATGTGATTGCTAACATCATTAAATAAGAAATTAATATTGTTTTTAGATGGTTTGTAAAAAATTCATTAGAGTTAATATTACTCTCATTAAATAATAATGTTTAAATTGTGATTAATATCAAATTGCGTGTTTTCTTATTGTTATTTAACTGTGTTTTTTATGTTTCTTTTAATTCGTAAAAAGTACTTTTATTCTGTCAAAATGGAATATTAATTTTTTATGATGCCATATGAAAATGCGATCTTTGCATGAATTAGGCTGTCATCATCCAATCATAAAATTGTCATCAATTTGACGTATTCAAGCCGTAGCATCATCCATAACGATTAAGTCCCAAAGAGGATACAAATAGTTATGCGACAAACTCTCTCTTCCTTGAGTGAGTCTCCCTGTCTTTTGCCATGTAGGCAGGAAACGGGGGGCTTACCGATGATCTCAATTCAACGTTTATCTCAGGCATTTTCACACCAATATGTACTAAATGGCATCGATTTATCTGTAGAAAAAGGCACGATCCTTGCGCTACTAGGGCCTTCTGGTTGCGGTAAAAGTACTTTGCTTAAATTATTAGCGGGTTTATTACAACCTTCTGGCGGTGCGATTTATTTTGGTGATCAACTGGTGGCGAATTCTCAACGCCTTGTTCCTCCTGAAAAGCGCAATCTTGGCATGGTATTTCAGGATTATGCGTTATGGCCGCATATGAGCGTATTTCAAAATGTGGCATTCCCTTTGCGTATGCGCGGTTTCAGTCGTCCAGAAATCGAAAATCATGTTATGGAAGCTTTAAAGCGTGTGGGGTTAGTGGATTTTGCTAAGCGGAAACCCGCTGATTTATCAGGGGGGCAGCAACAACGTGTTGCCTTAGCTCGCGCCATTATTGCTGAGCCTAAAATTTTGTTATTCGATGAGCCTTTGTCAAATCTTGATGTTGCATTACGCCAATCACTTTGTGCAGAAATGGCTCAATTACTAAGAGCATTAGGGACTACCGCTGTATACGTAACACATGACCCCGCAGAGGCTAATGCACTAGCACATCAAGTTGCACATATGCGCAATGGAAATATTGAAAGTTTGACCACATTATGAAGAGAGAGACCGCTATGCAAAATTTACTGTCAAAGAACCGATTTTCACTAAAGGGTATCACAATGAGTCTTGGCCTTTCCTGTGCATTATTTTCCATTCCTTCCCAAGCAATTACGGTTTATACCGCAGGGCCTGGCGCTATGGCGAAACAATTGGCGGCGGGGTTTGAAAAACAAACAGGCACTAAAGTGAATGTTTTTCAAGCTACAACCGGGAAAGTAATGGCAAGGCTTGAAGCTGAACAAGCGAATCCCCGTGCTGATGTGTTGATTTCTGCATCATGGGATACGGCAGAGGATTTGCAACAAAGAGGTTGGCTGTTGCCTTATGAAAGCGCAAATGCCCAGCAAGTGCCTGCACGTTTTAAAACACCTTATTATGTCGCCCAAGGTGTTTCTGCATTGGGTATTGTGTGGAATAGCCAAAGTGGCACACCAAAACCTACAGATTGGCAGGATCTTGCTCAACCTGCTTTTAAAGATAAAGTCACGATGCCTGACCCTGCACTTTCTGGTGCATCATTAGATTTAGTCTTAGGGTTACAAAATGCCAAACAACAGGCTGCTTGGACATTATTTTCTGAATTAAAAGCCAATGGAATGGTGATTTCTGGGCCGAATGCGCAGGCGCTTACTCCTGTATTGCAAGGGGCAAAAGCGGCAGTATTTGGTGCGGTAGACTATGTGGCATATAGCAGTATTGCCAATGGTGAGTCGATTGAAGTCATTTTCCCTAGTAGCGGTACGGTAATTGCGCCTCGCCCGATGATGATTTTAAACAGTACTAAGCAACCTGATGAAGCCAAAGCCTTCATTGATTATGTATTATCTCCAGAAGGGCAAACGATAGTCGCTAACGCTTGGTTAATGCCTGCTAGGGCTGATATTGAAGGGAAGCGGCCTGATTTTTCAACACTCAAATTATTACCAGAAGCAACAGTAGATAACGCAGAACGTAGTGAAGTGCTAACGCGTTTAAGCGCACTTTTCCGTTAAATAATGCAACAAGGTAATTTTAATTAGCAAACCGCTGGGTATGCATAATACCCGGCAGGAGTGTTGTTTCTAATGATAAAAATTCGTTTTTTACCTTTATTGGTGCTCATTGCATTAATCATTTTAGTCGTGATCCCTTTGAGCTTCATTATTTTACAGGCGGTTTTCCCCCAATTAGGGCAGGGAATATTTGAACAACCATTCGAACCAATTATTCATTTACTGAATGAGCCAGAGCTTCCACTGTTATTGCAAAATACTTTGTTGTTAGGTGGTGGGGTCGCTGTCATCAGCGCAATGATTGCTATCCCTTTAGGGGCACTACGAGGCTTATTTAATATCCCTTTCGCAAAAGGCTGGGATTTACTGTTTCTAATCCCTTTTTTGATACCACCTTATATTGCGGGGTTATCATGGATGTTAACTCTGCAACCCAATGGCTATTCTCAGCAGCTTTTTGGTCTGAGCCCAGGAAGTGCCATTTTCTCATTAGGTGGCATGATGGGGATTATGGCTTTAAATTTATTCCCCGTATTGTATTTTGCCGTATCGAGAAGCATGGCTGCGAATGGTAATAGACTTGCTGATGTGGCTCAGGTTCATGGCGCTACCCCTTGGCAGGCCTTTTTTAAAGTGACGTTGCCGTTATCATTACCATCGATTACCGCTGGGTTACTACTCATTTTTACTCTAGCGATTGAAGAATACGGTATCCCAGCAGCAATTGGTGCGCCTAATGGTATTCGAGTATTAACGACGGATATTGAACAACGCTTAGCGGATTGGCCAATTGATTTACCCGGTGCAGCATCGTTATCACTGGTGCTGGCGAGTATGGCAATTTTGGCTTATACCTTACAGCGTTCTATTGTTTCTGGGAAAAATGTTGTCACGACGACAGGAAAAGCGGCAGCACAAGTGACTCGCTCGTTAGGTGGCTGGCGTTGGCCAGTTGTTGGGATATTTACATTTACTGCTTTTTTGGCGGTGGGAATGCCTTTATTAGCGATGTTTGGTACTGCATTTTCCGCCACGGTTTCAGGTGGATTGGCTTGGGATAACCTGACGTTAAGGCATTTCTCAGGGCTAATTGACTCGCAAACAGAGGCTCTTTCAGCATTGTTGACCAGCGTTTCTTTAGCGACTGTAACAGCAATATTGACAGGGATATTAGGTTTCTTATCGGCTTGGATCGTTGTATCACAACGTATTCGTGGTGCTGCTGTTATCGATGCGCTTTCTTTACTGCCAATTTCTATTCCTGGCATTGTTATTGCGGTAGGGATGATTTTGGCTTGGAACCAGCCCTTTTGGCCTATAACACCCTATCATACATGGGGGATCTTACTACTTGCCTATAGTTGTTTGCTTCTTCCTTACCCTGTACGTTATTGCAGTGCCGCATTAACCCAAATCGGCGGAAGTTTAACGGATGCTGCAAGGGTACATGGTGCTTCAGCTATCACGACATTACGTTTGGTACTTTTCCCGTTGGTATTACCGAGTTTAGTCGCAGCCATGATGTTAGTTTTTGCCGTGGCTTCTCGAGAGTTAGTTTCTTCATTATTGCTAGCCCCAGCGGGTATGCAAACCGTATCTATTTTTGTTTGGCGTCAGTTTGAACAAGGCTCGATAGGTAGTGGGATGGCAATGGCCTGTTTGGCGGTATTAATTAGCTTAAGCTTAATGCTGTGCGCACAATGGGTAGAACAGCGATATAGCAGAAAGTCATAAAATAAAGCGCAATTAAGTTTGTGAGTACTTACTTGCGCGTAAGAGTCATTTAATACATTACTCGCTAATATCACTCGCATCGTGGCGTTCGCGGACTTGTTGTGCCGGGTCACCTTGTAGACGGTTCACTCGGCGTCCACGTTGCACGGCTGGGCGTGCATAAACTTCATCAGCCCAACGAATAACATTTTTATATTCATGGACAGATAAAAACTCAGCCGCATCGTATAACCAGCCTTTTACTAGAGCACCATACCATGGCCAAATTGCAATATCTGCAATCGTATAGCTGTCACCGGCGACATATTTATGGTTGGCTAAGCGCTTGTCTAATACATCGAGTTGGCGCTTGGTTTCCATCGCAAAACGGTTAATTGGGTATTCGAATTTTTCAGGAGCATAGGCATAGAAATGCCCAAAACCGCCACCTGCGAAAGGCGCTGAACCCATTTGCCAAAATAGCCATGAGAAGGTTTCGGCACGCTCTGGTTGGGTTGTCGGTAATAACGCAGAAAATTTTTCGGCTAAATACGTCAGAATCGAACCTGACTCAAATACTCTAATAGGTTCTTCGCCACTTCTATCTACTAATGCGGGAATTTTTGAGTTAGGGTTAACTTCAACAAAACCAGAACTAAATTGGTCGCCTTCACCAATATTAATTAGCCAAGCGTCGTATTCAGCCTCTTTAATGCCAAGGGCTAGTAGCTCCTCTAACATGATAGTGACTTTTTGTCCGTTCGGCGTTCCTAAGGAATATAGCTGTAGTGGGTGCTTACCTACAGGTAATGCCTTTTCGTGAGTAGCACCAGAAATTGGGCGGTTTATATTCGCGAATTTTCCACCATTGCCTTGTTCCCATTGCCAGACTTTAGGGGGAACATAAGGGGAGTTTGCCATGAGTTATCTCCTTAACCGTTTTAAAGGGGGCGATTTTTCTCTTCAATAATCTTATGTTGAATGATCTTCACTGTAGCAATCTGCGATGAATTCGCCACCTTTTTATCGTATTTTACTGCGGGAGGTGCTTGAACCGCACAGAATGCATGAAATAGCCACCTAAGAAAGTCAGTTAGTCATTTACACAAAGATTACCTTTAGGTGGGGGGATTGTTCATGCGCACAATAGCGAGTCAATAAATGGGATGAATATACTTAAGACTGAGGTTTGAAAATCATACCCAAAGTCAAATAGTTCAATTTATCATCATCTTTAACGCCAAAAAAGGCACTTAAGTAAAAAATAATTAACAAACCGATTGTGCAGATAGCTAACTTAAATAAAAAAAAGGTGTGAACAATATGTGAACATTGGCACTAATTTATGAGGTGGCATTTTATACATTGATAGTATATCAGCCATATTCAGTTGTGTTGGAGTGTCTCATGCTTGCATCAAATTCAAATATTTATCAAAGCTTATTAAATAGAGCAAAAATACAACCAGATGCTATAGCCATTGTATTTGAAGAGCAAAATTGGAGTTATCACCAGCTACTGGTTAAAGTAAACCAAACGATGCATTGGTTAACATCCAGTTTGCAATTGAATAAAGGTGACCGCATTGTATTAGGTTGGGGAAATACCATTGAATTCTGCCAATTATTTTATGCTGCTGTGGGGTTAGGGCTGCAAGTTATTCCTTTAAGTACTAAAATGAAAGAGTTTGAAGGAAAAGAACATGTACTGAATATCAATGCGAAGGCAATTTTTTGGGATGACAGTTATCAACCTTGGTTAGCTCCATTAAGTGTAAAAGGTATGAGCCTTTCACAATGGCGTGCCTTAACATTAACTGATGAAATTAACTTTATTAATCAGGTTGACAATGATGACCCTGCTGTAATTATTTTTACTTCAGGTACAACGGGTGCCCCTAAAGGTGCTGTTATTACCCATAAAAATATATTATCTGCAATATATGCATATCAGGAAACATTACAGTTATCTGAGAAAGATAAAACAATACTTGCTGTGCCTATTTACCACATTACAGGGCTTTCGGCTATTTTAGCCTTATTTATTCATATTGGTGGGACAATTTATCTACATAAAAAATTTAATGCACAAGAGATTATTTCCACAATTGCGAAGTCGAATATAACATTTTTACATGGTTCACCAACAGTATTTATATTATTAATTCAAAAAATAAAAGAAAATAAAAGTATCAATTTAGAAAGATTTAATACATTGCGAATGATTGCATGTGGTGCGGGCCATTTAAATGAAGGTACAATTAAAGAATTATCATATATTTTTTCAAAGACATCTATTCATTCTATATATGGCTTAACGGAAACATCGTCTCCTGCAACAGTTTACCGTGACGATATTCGTAGCAGTAATAAAAAAGCAAGTTCTGGTACGCCGGTACCGGGGATTCAAGTGGCGATCCGTAATGAAAAAGGTGATGATCAACCCGCAAATAGTACCGGTAATATCTGGGTTAAAGGGGATGTTGTGATCCAGCGTTATTGGCCTGATTGCCCTGCGAATAAATCTTCATTTAAAGATGGTTGGTTTTTTACTGGGGACATCGGTTATATGGATGATGAGGGCTACCTTTATATTCAAGATAGAATCAAAGATATGATTAACCGAGGTGGTGAAAAAATATATTCCATTGAAATGGAGGACCTTATTTCTAATTACCCTGGTGTCAATGAGGTTGCTGTTATCCCTATAGAAAGCGCAATTTATGGTGAAGAACCGATCGCATTTATTATTCCAGAAATGCAAGTGTGTTTAACCAGTAAAGAAGTTATTGAATGGCTAAAGGAGCGGGTTCCAAATTATAAAGTTCCTATAAAAATTATATTTACACGTAATTTCCCTAGAACTTGGAATGGGAAAATAAGTAAAAAAGATTTGAAAAAACGATATTACTCTTTAAATAACTAACATCTAAATTAGTTTTTAATTAATCAAATAAAAGGCTACGAAATATTAGCCTTTAGGCAGGTTTTTATCATGAATAATAAATTTATCTCTAAACAGGAAGCCGCTAAATTAATTAATGATGGCGATACAGTTTGTACTGTGGGAATGACCTTAACGAGTGCTGCTGAATCTATTTTATCGGCAATTGAGCAACGTTTTTTATCTGAAGGCTCTCCAAAACAATTAACTTTAGTCCATGCGGCAGGGCAATGTAACCGTATTCGGGGTAATCAACATTTTGCTCATCAAGGAATGGTGAAACGCATTATTGGTTCACATTGGGGGTTAGCCCCTCGCTGGATGCAGATGATCAACGATAATCAGGTTGAGGCTTACTGCCTTCCTCAAGGGCAGATGGTGCATTTATATGGTGCGATGGCGGCTGGTCTACCGGGGCGCTTGTCCAAAGTTGGGCTAGGGACTTTTATCGACCCTGACTTAGAGGGGGGAAGAATGAATGCGAAAACATTAGCGCTTCCGTCCCTTGTGGAGAAAGTTAATTTCAAAGGGGAAGCGTGGTTATGGTATCCCGAAATTCCATTGGATGTTGTCGTGATCCGCGGTACACATGCGGATACTAAAGGTAATTTGACCACAGATGAAGAAGCCATGTCGTTGGAGGTATTGCATGCTGTTTTAGCGGCAAAACGCTTTGGTGGGAAAGTCATTGCTCAGGTGAAGTATTGTGTTGAAGAGGGGACTTTGCACCCGAAGCGTGTCACTGTTCCAGCCAGTTTTATTGATCATATTGTGGTTTGTGATAACCCTGAAGAAGATCATCGTCAGTCCTCAAGTTGGTTCTTTGATCCCACATTGTGCGGCGATATTCGAACGCCAGTGCAGCAAACCACGCCGTTACCTCTTGATATTCGTAAGTTGATCGGGCGCATTGCTTGCCGTTATCTCACGGAAAACTGTGTGATCAACTTAGGAACAGGGATACCTAACGATGTGATCGGTTCAATTATCCAAGAAGAAAATGCGACCAAACGCGTAGATATCACTGTGGAATCTGGTATTTGGGGCGGTGTTCAAGCGGGGGGAATCGATTTTGGTATTGGCCGCAACCTTTCTGCCATGATCAGCCACCAAGACCAAATGTTGTATTACAACGGTGCAGGGGTAGATATCACCTATATGGGCGCGGGGGAAATGGATGCCAGTGGCCATGTTAATGCTACTTTGCTTGGCAATATTTGCCCGGGTGCAGGTGGGTTTATCGATATCACGCAGAATGCTCGTCACGTCGTTTTTTGCTCAACATTTACGGCTAAAGGGTTAGATATTCGTTGTGAAAATGGGCAGTTAAAGATTATTCGTGAAGGTGATATCCGCAAGTTGGTGGATAACGTTAGGCAGATTTCTTGGAACGCAGATGTGGCGCGTCAGATTAACCAAACTATGCATTTTGTCACGGAGCGTGCGGTATTTACCTTGGGTGAGAAAGTCCCTGTGTTAGTAGAAATCGCCCCGGGAATTGACCTTGAGCGTGACATTCTTGCTCATATGGATTTTGTACCAGAAATCTCCCCTGATTTAAAAGTGATGTGCTCTTCATTATTTAAAGAAGCGCCTTTTGATCTGATTTCATATTTATAGTCTCAATATTAAAGAGGGATTTACGCATGTTAGTCAAAAATAAAGTTGCCATTGTTACAGGATCAGCGAGAGGGATAGGGTTTGCCATTGCACAAGTATTGGCAGAAGAAGGTGCAAAAGTGGTGATATCTGACCTTTCGATGTCCTCTGGCGAAGAAAGTGCGAAGCAATTACAAGAAAAGGGTTATGAAGCTGTTTTCATCCCATGCGATATATCGAAGCGTGACCAGGTTAATGAGTTGTTTTCAAAGACAAAAGAACATTTTGGCACCATTGATGTATTGGTCAATAACGCAGGGATAAATCGTGATGGCATGCTGCATAAATTAACCGATGATGATTGGGATAAAGTTATCGATATCAATCTAAAAGGTACGTTTAATTGCATGCAAGAGGCTGCAAAACTCATGCGCGAACAAGGCAGCGGACGCATTGTAAATATTTCATCTGCAAGCTGGTTAGGGAATGTTGGGCAGGCAAATTATGCGGCATCGAAAGCAGGTGTCATTGGCCTAACGAAAACGGCCTGCCGCGAATTGGCACGTAAAGGGGTCACTGTGAATGCGATTTGCCCAGGGTTTATTGATACCGATATGACTCGTGGTGTTCCCGAAAAAGTGTGGGACATCATGATCAGTAAAATTCCAGCAGGCTTTGCAGGCGACCCGCGTGATGTCGGCCAATGTGTGGCATTTTTGGCTTCCGATAAAGCGCGTTATATCAATGGCGAAGTGATTAATGTTGGCGGCGGCATGGTGCTGTAGGAGGAAATATGAAACAAGCAAATGACATTGTGATTGTAAGTGGTGTGAGAACGGCAATTGGGACGATGGGTGGTAGCTTTGCGAACACTCACCAACATGATTTAGGTGCGTTAGTTATTCGTGAAGCGGTAAAGCGTGCAGGGATCGCCCCTGAAGATGTTAATGAAGTGATTGTGGGGAATGTGGGGCAAATCGCAGAAAGTGGGTTTATTGCTCGTATTTGCCAATTGCGAGCAGGCTTACCAAAAGAAACGACCGCGTATTCTGTTAATCGCCAATGTGGTTCAGGGTTACAAGCGTTAGCTGATGGCATGATGTTGTTACAAACTGGTCAATCAGATGTGGTTGTGGCTTGTGGTACAGAAAATATGACCATGCTGCCTTATTACCTGCGCAAAGCGCGTTACGGTTATCGCATGGGGAATGATGTTTTAGAAGATGGCTTAACGTCAATTCTTACTTGGCCTGAAGGCCCATATCATAATGGTATGACCGCAGAAAATGTGGCCGAACAATTTCATATTTCCCGTGAAGAAATGGATGATTTCGCATGGAACAGTCAGCAAAAAGCATTGAAAGCCATTGAAGAAGGCTATTTTCAAACGCAAATTTTGCCAGTTGAAATCGCAGAAGGGCGTAAGGGAACGCGTATTTTTGATACGGATGAACACCCGCGCGATACACCACGTGAGAAGCTTGCCAAATTACGTCCCGCATTTAAGGCAGATGGCGTGATTACAGCGGCTAATTCATCAGGGATTAATGATGGAGCCGCTGCGTTAGTCATGATGCGACGCGAAGAAGCTGAAAAACGGGGGTTGAAACCTAGAATGAAAGTGGTTGATTGGGCCGTTGCGGGCTGTGAGGCTGCCATTATGGGGTTTGGCCCAGCACCTGCAACACGCCGCTTGATGGATAAACTCAAGATGGACGTCAAAGATATTGACCTTATTGAGTTAAATGAAGCTTTTGCCGCACAAGCAATCGCAGTGATGAATGATTTGTCGTTAGACAGTTCTCGAGTCAATGTGAATGGCGGCGCAATTGCCCTTGGTCACCCTGTTGGCGCTAGTGGAGCAATCCTACCTGTAAAATTAATGTACGAAATGGAGCGTCGTCAGGTTTCTACTGGGCTAGTGACCATGTGTATCGGTGGTGGTCAAGGGATATCAATGTTGTTTGAAAAAGAATAAGAAATATTGCAAGCAGAAAGCCCGACGTGGGGCGTCGGGCTGTTGCTGAAGTAATAACAACAGGTAAGTCACTTATGACGAAGAACTATACCTGTTTCACCACAACATGAGGATCTTATCTATGTTTTCTACAAATGCAAATTTAGATTATGTTGCGCAGGGTAAAAAAACGAACGCAAAGATATATCGCAACCTGATGCCTTTACTGATCTTAGCTTATATTATTAGTTTTATTGACCGAACAAATATTGGGATGGCAAAGCACGCCATGTCAATTGACTTAGGGCTGTCAGCAACCGCATTCGGTATTGGTGCAGGGCTGTTCTTTCTGACCTACTCGATTCTTGAGATCCCAAGTAATTTGATTATGGAAAAAGTGGGAGCGCGGTTTTGGATCACACGGATCATGATCACTTGGGGGTTATTATCTGCTGCGATGGCATTTGTGACCGGGCCTACCTCATTTTATATTTTACGCTTATTACTTGGTGCGGCTGAAGCAGGGTTATATCCCGGTGTTATCTTGTATATGACATATTGGTTTAGCCAAGAAGAGCGTGCCAAAGCAACAGGGCTATTTTTACTTGGTGTCTGTTTAGCCAATATTATCGGTGCGCCGTTAAGTGGCTTATTATTAAGTATGGATGGCTTATTAGGTTTCCATGGTTGGCAATGGATGTTTGTTATTGAAGGTTTACCTGCGGTGATCTTAGCTTTTGTTGTCTGGTTTGTTTTACCCAATAAACCTGAAGATGCAAAATGGTTAGATGAGGATGATCGCAATTATATTAAATATAAACATGAACAAGATAAAAACAGTATTAGTGTGAGTAATAGTAAATTTTCACTGATGGCAGCATTTAAAAATAAAGCCTTCATGATGATTGTCGCAATTTATTTTACTCATCAATTTTCAGTTTATGGCTTAAGTTATTTCTTACCAACAATTATTGGAGAATATGGCAAGTTAACACCAATTCAAATTGGGTTATTAACAGCTATACCTTGGATCTCAGCAGCGATTGGTGGCATTTTTGTGGCAAGAAAAGCCAATACACCTCGTCGTTCATCGCGCATTTTAATTTCAGGTTATGCCGTTATGGCTATCGGGCTAGTGATTGGCGCTATGGGCGGGCCTGTTGTCGGTTTAATTGGATTCTGTTTAACCGCATTTATGTTTTTTGTTGTCCAATCTATTATTTTCTCGCTTCCACCAACCTATATGAGTGGCAGTATGCTGGCAGGTAGCTTGGCATTGTTAAATTGTCTGGGGTTATTTGGTGGTTTTCTTGGCCCATTTATTCTCGGATTTTTTGAGGACTATACTGGTACTGCTACATCTGGATTATGGTTTGGTGTTGGTTTACTTGTTATCGGCACCATTATCGCCTCACGGGTCAATACTGGTAGTATAGGGGATAGTGCAAAAGTGGAAGCTACTACCTCAATACAAGTAAAGTAATACAACATCGCCATTTACAATAGGAAAGTCTGCATGAAAATTGTTATCGCACTTGATTCCTTTAAAGGAAGTTGTTCAGCACAGCTTGCGTGTCAGGCTGTTGCAGAGGGTTTCGAGCGTGTATCCTCCGAGTTGGATGTGACGTTATTACCTATCTCTGATGGTGGAGAAGGTTTGTTGGAGTCACTAGAGCACAGCCCAGTATTATCAGGTGTCACACCTTATACTTTTAATTGTACTGGCCCATATGGAAGTAAGGTTGATGCACGATTATTAGTATTAGAAGGAAAGACGGCCTTTATTGAAATGGCGCAATGTTGTGGTTTAGAACTGGTTCAAGCAGAACATCGTCAAGTTGAAAAAGCGTCGACTTATGGCTTAGGTGAAATGGTAAAACATGCACTCGATTTAGGGTGCACACGCATTATTATCGGTATTGGTGGAAGTGCAACTAATGATGGTGGTGCGGGTTTTGCACAAGCTTTAGGCGCAGAGTTTTATGATAATGACCAACAGCTTATCGAATTTCCCATTAATGGCGAAAATTTGATAAATATCGCAAAGATTAACTTTGATAAATTCGATCCTCGTGTAGCGGATGTCGAATTTAATGTTTCTTGTGATGTTGAAAACCCGTTATTAGGTAAAAATGGCGCAACCTATATTTATGGCTCACAAAAAGGCGCTGATAAAGCGATGTTAGATAAGCTTGAGCTAGGCATGGCTCATTATGCTCAATTAATGACAAAAATTACAGGGAAGGATTTTTCATTGGATGCGGGGAGCGGCGCTGCTGGCGGATTAGGGGCTGGGCTACGTTGGTTTGTTTCCGCTAAGCTTGAGAAGGGGATCGACTTGGTGTTGGGGCTACTTGGTGCGGAGTCGTATATTCAGCAAGCCGACCTTGTTATCGTTGGGGAAGGGCGGCTTGATAGCCAAAGTGCCAATGGTAAAGCTCCTGTTGGTGTCGCTCGTATGGCAAGTCATTATGGGGTACCAACAATCGCACTATGTGGGGGGTACAGTGAAGATAGCCGTATTTTATATCAACATGGTATCACTGCCATGTGGTCACTTTGTCCGGGGCCAGTTTCCCTTGAGCAGGCAATGGTTAATGGAGAACGTTATTTAGCTGATACGGCTGAAAATTTGTTACGTACTGTATTATCTAGCCATAGTAAGCAAATAAAACATTAAGATGAGGCGGTAATATGCTACTGACTGAAAAATTAGCTAATGATATTGTCACTCGTGCAATGGGGATAATCCATCACAACGTCAATGTGATTAATAGTCAGGGTGTAATTATCGCCTCAGGTGAAAAAAAACGTATTGGTGAGACTCATGAAGTCGCGGTGGAAGTTATTCGCTGCGGTAAACGGATCACCATTTATAATGAAAATGAGGCGAGTCGCTATTCCAATGTCGCGCCTGGTATTAATCATCCAATTATGGTGGCAGATAACGTTGAATTAGTGATTGGTGTCAGTGGTGACCCGGTTATTATTCAACGTTATGCCGAATTAGCAATACTCACAGCAGAGTTATTAATTAAACAGGAAATTGAGCGGCGTAGTATTAATTGGCAACATCGTTTACGTGATATGCTATTTGTGCAATTTATTGAAAGCACTACGCCAATGCAAGGTCGTAGTGCTTTATTGAAATTACACAATTCGGGTTTTTCATTTTCGTTGCCTACAATCCCGGTCATTATTAATATAGAAGCGATTCAATATCGGCCAGAAATTCTGGATTCCATTATTACTGAATTGTCAGCAATGGAAAAAAGTGATGTATTACTATTAAATAGCCGTGAAATTTTGATGTTATTTCCATCAACATTTTATAAAAACGAATCCTTTATTTCTCATCTACATTTTATTTTAGATAGTCAACTTAGCCAGTACTATATTGGTGTTGGGGTTCAAGCTGATACGGAAGAACATGTGAGAGATGCTGTTCATTTCGCACGTTCAGTCATTGATGTAGGGCGGTTAACCGTTCCTGAGAAACAAGTGTTTTTATTTAAAGAAATGGCCTCTCTGTGTTTATTTAATGAGTTGGAGAATAGCTATTTATTTAATTTTTTCTTAGATATTTGCAATAAAATATTATTACATGACTCGGGGGATATCTTGCTTGAAACCCTAGAGTTATTTTTATCGCAAAATGGCGAGGTTGGCAGCACGGCGCAACAGTTAGGTATTCATAGAAATACATTAAGTTATCGATTACAACAAATTAAAAAGCAAACAGGCTTAGACCCGACAAAGTTTACTGACCTTATTCAACTGTCTGTTGCTATGCATGGCTATCGTCGGCGTTATCCGAAACAACAGCCATGGTTGGATGCGTTAACTTGATCTTAATGGGCATTATTTTTGCTGTAAAACAAATATTGCAGCTTCGACCCGTGACTTTAAATTTAGTTTTTTCAATAAATGTTTTACATGTACTTTTACTGTACTTTCTGTGATTTGCAATTTATTAGCGATCAGTTTATTTGAAAGGCCTTGTGCTATTAAGTTTAAAATACGGGTTTCTCTTGGGGTCAACGACGACAAATTATGGTCCGCAGAGGTTCGATTGTCTCTTAATGATTCAGCTAATACGGTGGCAAGAGTAGGGCTAACTACCATTTTACCGCTGGCGGCTTCTTTTAAGGCAACAATCAGTTTTTCAGGTTCCATATCTTTTAATAAGTAACCGTCCGCCCCCCGCTTTAAAGCATTAATTAAGTCTTCGCTGTAGTTTGAGACAGTAAACAATATAATTCGGCCAGAAAGTTCTCGGCTACGCAAATCATCAAGTACTTCAAAACCATTCATACCGGGCATATTGAGGTCTAATAAAATTAAGTCAGGGTCTTGTTCTTCGGCAATTTTAATACCTGTCACCCCGTCATCAGCTTCACCAATTACCCGTAATGTGGGCTCTAAACTGATTAATTGCTTAACTCCGTTACGTAGCATTGGGTGGTCATCAATAAGTAAAATGGTGGATTGCCCAATGGTGGTATTTTTATTTTTCATGAACGAGTTGCTCCAATTTGGTTAAGACACACTCACAGGGAATATGACATTAACAATGGTTCCCCCTTGAGCTCTTGGGGTAATAGAATATTCCCCGTTTAAGCTTAGGGCTCTTTCCCTCATAATAATCAGCCCATAATGATTATTTTTTGCAGGCTGAAGTTGAATGCCTTCCCCATTATCTTCAATCATTACCGTAATTAGCCCTGCATTTTCGACTAATGAAACCTGAGACCAATTAGCATTAGCGTGCTTTAGGATATTACTCAAGGCTTCTCGAATTATTTGTATAATATGGATAGCTTGATGTGGTGAAATACTTTTTGCTGGGATCTGATAATTTAAACCAATGTCAAAACCAATGCGTTGGCTAAATTCTTGAATGGTGCTCTCTAAAGAGGGCAGTAACCCAGGCTCTGTTAGTTTTAACCTAAAGGTTGTGAGTAATTCACGTAATTGGCTGTAAGCCGAGTTAATTTCATTGCGCATTTCATGAAGTAAATCTTGATGCTGTTTGGGGAGTGGTCCGGGTTGCATTTGCAGGTAGCTAATTTGCATTTTTAAACAAGATAATGATTGGGCAATAGAATCATGCAGTTCTCTTGCGATAGCGGAACGTTCATCCATAATGAGCAATTGTTGCTGTTGTTCTAGTTGGTGCTCCATCGCTAACATACCCGCGATTTGCTTTACTAGCATGAGAACTAAATTATTTTGTTCATCAGATAATTGCTGATCTATTGCGATCTCCGCCAATATCACACCGTAACGGTGTAAGTTATCGGAGATATCCCAAGACATTATTGTTGTGGGTTGTATGGTTTCTGGTGATAGAAGGCCGCCACAATGGAATTCATGAAAGCAACGGTCATTATCTTCTTCATATAATCGTAAACTAATATTTTGTAATGGTGTTAGGTTCTTGAGTTCAACCAAGACTTTTTCTAATCGGTTTGCTAATGGTTCAATGGAATGTAATATGCGATTAGATTGATACAAATACAGTAGTACTTTGTTTTTACTTTGGAGATCGGCGGTTTTTTCTTCGACACGTGATTCTAGCTGGTGGTAACTTTGTGCTAACTCGTCTGACATTTGGTTTAAAGTTTGCCCAAGGGAGCTTAATTCATCTTGTTTTTTACCCGCAGAAAAACGCTGACTAAAGTCCTTATGGCTAATGGCATTGACCATATTTAATAGTTTCAGCCAAGGGTAGTAAATTTTTTTTCTAAGATGGCATATGGTAAGCAAAAGTAGAAATGCGACGAGGGCAATAAAAACCATTTGTGTTATTGAGACATAAGTTATTTTTCTCTCTGTTTTTTCATCAATATTACGGACTAACTCGTCGAGTTTATTAACAAACGTAATGACTTCAAAGCGGGCATCATTTGGTGACGTTGCATTAATAAGTGCGGGTTTTAAATTTGTTTCCCAATAATGATAAAGCTGAGTAAATTGGTCTGTTAAATTTTCTACCTCGATCACTTGAGTTAATTCTTGGCTTAATAAGTTGTTTTCGAGTTCGTTTAAATAGGTATCGGAATATGGGGTTAATGGGGTGAGAGAAAGCAAATGGTAACTTTGCATTCGTAATGCGCCTGATTTATTAATTGCGTGAGCATTTCCTTGAACGCTGGTAATCATGCTATTAGAAATAGCCATGCCAATAATACCGAGTACGGCAATCAATAGCATTAACCCGATGACTTGGTTAATGATTGAAAATCGGTGATAAGTCGTTGGCATAAATAATTCGTTCCTTTTTATTTGGTTATTCATTCTTTTCTATAACGTGGGTATTGTTCCTCTATTGTGCAAAATTGAATATGCCACTTCGGTGTTACTCCTTAATATCCCGCTGAGTCATTTCGCCTAAATTCAAACAGTAAAAACGGCCATTTAACGAATTTTATTTATTTAATTCAAATGATTAAATGGTTGTACTCCCCATACTCCTCTGGTGGTTTATCCAAAAAACACACAAAATTTGATTTAAATCTGTCTTGATTTAGATCAGCTTCGCGGCGACATATTCGCCACACACTGCGATAAGAAATTGTGTTTATCGGGGTGATTTATGTCTCAATGAGATAATGTTAATAGTGGAGTTGCACAGCAAAATGCCAATAGTGTTATTCAGGACTGGCGTCCTGAAGAAACGCAATTTTGGCAGCAAACAGGAAAACGAATTGCAGAGCGTAATTTGTGGATTTCTATCCCTTGTTTGTTGCTCGCATTTTGCGTCTGGATGTTATTTAGTGCCGTTGCAGTGAATTTAAACAAAGTGGGTTTTAACTTTACCACTGACCAATTATTTTTATTAACAGCATTGCCTTCAGTGTCAGGGGCTTTATTACGAGTACCTTATTCTTTTGTTATTCCTATTTTTGGTGGGCGACGCTGGACAGCCATTAGTACGCTATTTTTGGTGATCCCTTGTATTTGGCTTGGCTACGCTATCCAAGACCCAACTACGCCTTATCAAATATTTGTCATTATTTCCCTTCTTTGTGGTTTTGCTGGGGCTAATTTCGCATCGAGCATGGCGAATATCAGTTTCTTTTTCCCAAAAGCGCGTCAAGGGGGAGCACTAGGTCTGAATGGGGGGTTAGGTAACTTAGGTGTAAGCGTAATGCAATTGGTAGCACCATTTATCGTCGGGGTGGGTGTTTTTGCCTTTGCGGGTGGAACTGGGGCATTACAGCCCGATGGTTCAACCTTATGGCTAGAAAATGCCGCTTGGGTTTGGGTGCCATTTTTATTGTTATTTACAGTGATGGCATGGTTTGGCATGAATGATTTAGCGGCGAATAAAGCGTCATTAAAACAGCAATTGCCAGTGCTTAAACGCGGCCATTTATGGATTTTGAGCCTGTTGTATCTTTCTACCTTCGGTTCATTTATCGGTTTTTCTGCTGGTTTTGCCATGCTTTCTAAAACCCAGTTTCCCGACATTATTATCCTCAAATTTGCCTTTTTTGGCCCTTTCCTTGGTGCATTAGCTCGTCCATTAGGCGGCATGCTGTCAGACCGCTTTGGTGGAGTCAAAGTGACTTTCCTTAACTTTATTGTGATGGCGATTTTCTCTGGCTTGCTATTTTTTACCCTACCTGAAAACGGACAAGGTGGTTCTTTTGGCGCTTTTTATGGGGTGTTTATGGTGCTGTTTTTAACCGCTGGGTTAGGCAGTGGCTCTACTTTTCAAATGATAGCCGTGGTCTTTCGTAAATTAACTATGGATAAAGCCATTGCCCGAGGTGCTTCAGAGCAAGAAGCACAAAAAGAAGCAGTAACAGAAAGTGCCGCAGCATTGGGTTTTATCTCAGCAATAGGTGCCATCGGTGGTTTCTTTATTCCAAAAGCGTTTGGGACCTCCTTAACGTTGACTGGGTCTCCCGCCGATGCAATGAAAGTGTTCTTTGTGTTTTATCTTTCCTGTGTGTTTATCACCTGGCTAGTTTATGGGCGTACACATAAATAATAACAAGCAATAAAGATTAATTTTAAGCAATGTACGGCGCGAGTCGCCGTCTCTTTGGAGGCAATCCGAATGAGCAAGTTTTTAGATAGATTTCGTTATTTCAAGCAATTAGGTGATACCTTCTCAGGTGAACACGGCCAAGAGTTAAACGTAAACCGTGACTGGGAAAATGGTTATCGTAGCCGTTGGCAGCACGATAAAGTGGTGCGCTCTACTCATGGCGTTAACTGCACAGGTTCTTGCAGTTGGAAAATTTACGTCAAAAATGGTCTTGTCACGTGGGAAACACAACAAACTGATTATCCTCGCACTCGCCCAGATCTACCCGACCATGAACCAAGAGGCTGCCCGCGTGGCGCGAGCTATTCATGGTATTTATATAGTGCTAATCGCGTGAAATATCCGATGATGCGTAAGCGCTTACTTAAACTGTGGCGCGAAGCAAAAGCTGAACATCAAGACCCTGTCAATGCATGGCTTTCTATCATCAGTGATCCGCAAAAGGCGCAAAGCTATAAGCAGGCGAGGGGACGCGGGGGCTTTGTGCGTTCAAGTTGGCAAGAGGTGAATGAACTGATTGCCGCAGCAAATGTGGCAACTATCAAGGAGTTTGGTCCCGATCGCATTGTCGGGTTCTCTCCAATACCTGCGATGTCAATGGTTTCTTATGCGTCGGGAGCACGCTATTTATCGTTGATCGGTGGTGCATGTTTGAGCTTCTACGACTGGTACTGTGACTTGCCGCCTGCATCACCCATGACGTGGGGTGAACAAACAGACGTACCAGAATCCGCTGACTGGTATAACTCGTCTTATATTATTGCTTGGGGATCTAATGTTCCGCAAACTCGGACCCCAGATGCCCATTTCTTTGCAGAAGTACGTTATAAAGGAACAAAAACGGTCGCAGTGACGCCAGACTACGCGGAAATTGCCAAATTATGTGACCATTGGTTGAACCCGAAACAAGGGACAGATAGCGCCATGGCAATGGCGATGGGGCATGTGATCCTCAATGAATTCCATGTCAAGCGTGAAGCCGAGTATTTCCGTGAATATATACGCACATATACGGATATGCCAATGCTGGTTATGCTCGATAAACGTGATGATGGCTCTTATGTGGCAGGCCGGATGCTGCGAGCATCTGACTTAGTTGATTCTTTGGGAGAAGAAAAAAACGCCGAATGGAAAACTATCGCCTTTGATGAAGAAACAGGCGAATTGTGTGCACCACAAGGGTCGATGGGGTTTCGTTGGGATGGTAGTCAGAAATGGAATCTAGAACCTAGGGCAGGGCAAGATGCTCATGACATTAAAATGAAACTTAGCCTTGCAGATATGCATGATGAGTTGGTGAATGTAGGGTTCCCGTATTTTGGTGGTTTAGAAAGTGAACATTTCCAAAGCGTTGAACTGAAAGACGTCTTACTGCACAAATTACCCGCGAAACGTATTCAGCTGTCCGATGGTCGTGAGTCTTTGGTGACCAGTGTCTATGATTTGATGCTTGCTAACTATGGTATCGACCGCGGGTTTGGTGATGAAAACTGTGCGGTTGATTACGATGATATGAAAGCCTATTCACCTGCTTGGGCGGAAAAAGTCACCGGTGTTAGCCGCCAAAACATTATTCGTATTGCCCGTGAATTTGCAGATACTGCTGAGAAAACCCATGGCCGTGCGATGGTGATTGTGGGGGCAGGGATTAACCATTGGTATCACATGGATATGACCTACCGTGCGATTATCAACATGTTGATCTTCTGTGGTTGTGTTGGGCAAAGCGGCGGCGGCTGGTCACATTATGTTGGGCAGGAAAAATTACGTCCACAAACAGGTTGGTTGCCATTAGCATTTGGACTTGATTGGCAGCGTCCACCACGCCATATGAACAGCACGTCATTTTTCTATAATCACTCAAGCCAATGGCGTTATGAAACGGTAAGTACTGAGGAATTATTATCGCCTTTAGCAGATAAAAAAGCCTTTAATGGTAGCTTGGTGGATATGAACGTACGTGCCGAACGTATGGGCTGGCTACCCTCAGCACCCCAGTTGAATGTGAACCCACTGAAGATTGCCAAACAAGCACAAGAAGCGGGGCTTTCTCCCGTTGATTTTACTGTTAACCAGTTGAAAGAAGGAAAGATCCGCTTTGCTTCGGAACAACCGGATGACTCACAAAATTTCCCTCGCAACTTGTTTATTTGGCGCTCTAACTTACTTGGTTCTGCTGGGAAAGGTCATGAATATTTATTGAAATATTTATTGGGAACTGAAAACGGTATTCAAGGCAAAGACTTAGGTCAACAAGGAGGCGTAAAACCACAAGAAGTTGAATGGCAAGATAAAGCAGCTGAAGGAAAAGTTGACCTTGTTGTGACATTAGATTTCAGAATGTCGAGTACTTGCTTATTTTCTGATGTCATTCTCCCTACAGCGACGTGGTATGAAAAAGACGATATGAATACATCAGATATGCATCCGTTTATTCATCCGTTGTCAGCTGCTGTTGACCCAGCTTGGGAATCAAAAAGCGATTGGGAAATCTATAAGGGTATTGCTAAAGCCTTCTCGGCGGTTAGTGAGGGGCATTTAGGTCAGGAAATCGATGTGGTGACTCTGCCTATTCAGCACGATAGTGCGGCAGAAATGGCCCAAGCTTTGGATGTTAAAGATTGGAAAAAAGGCCAGTGTGACCTGATCCCAGGTAAAACAGCACCGCATATTATGTGTGTTGAACGTGATTATCCAAGTACTTATGCACGCTTTACCTCTCTTGGCCCACTCATGGATAAATTGGGTAATGGGGGTAAAGGCATCAATTGGAATACACAAGATGAAATTGATTTCCTGAAAAAATTAAATAAAACCCAGCCAGAAGGTGCAAATCAAGGCCGCCCTAAAATTGAAACGGCAATTGATGCTGCAGAGGTCATTCTAACCTTAGCGCCGGAAACCAATGGGCAAGTTGCAGTGAAAGCGTGGGATGCGTTAGGTAAGGTGACTGGGCGTGACCACACCCATTTAGCGCGTTATAAAGAAGATGAAAAAATCCGTTTTCGCGATATTGTTGCACAGCCACGTAAAATTATTTCCAGCCCCACATGGTCAGGCTTAGAAGATGAACATGTGTCTTACAATGCTTGCTATACCAATGTTCATGAAATGATCCCTTGGCGTACGCTAAGTGGTCGCCAACAACTTTATCAAGACCATGAATGGATGCGTGCTTTCGGGGAAAGCCTCGTCGTGTATCGCCCACCAATTGATACGCGGGCGGCTCAGCCATTAATGGGCAAAAAGCCTAATGGCTTCCCTGAAAAAGCACTGAATTTCTTAACTCCGCACCAAAAATGGGGTATCCACTCAACTTATAGTGACAATTTATTGATGTTGACATTAGGGCGTGGTGGGCCAGTGGTTTGGCTTAGCGAAGAAGATGCTCTCGAACTGGGTGTTGAAGATAACGATTGGATTGAAGCGTTTAACAGTAATGGTGCATTAACCGCCAAAGCGATCGTTAGCCAACGTATTCCTGATGGCATGATCATGATGTATCACGCCCAAGAACGGTTGATCAACTTACCCGGGTCTGAAATTACGGCTCAACGTGGCGGAATTCATAACTCTGTCACGCGTGTTTGCCCGAAACCGACCCACATGATCGGCGGCTATGCGCACCTTGCTTATAGCTTTAATTACTACGGAACCGTGGGTTCTAATCGTGATGAATTTGTGGTTGTTCGTAAAATGAAACAGGTTGACTGGCTGGATGGTGAAGGTGATGACTACCAGCAGACCTTGAGCGGAAAGGAGAAAGCATAATGAAAATTCGTTCTCAAGTCGGCATGGTATTAAACCTTGATAAGTGTATTGGTTGTCACACTTGTTCAGTGACCTGTAAAAACGTGTGGACCAGCCGCGAAGGTGTTGAATACGCTTGGTTTAATAATGTCGAAACTAAACCGGGTATTGGTTATCCCCATAATTGGGAAGATCAGGACAAATGGAAAGGCGGTTGGATCCGTACTATCAAAGGTAAATTAGTGCCGCGAATGGGTAACAAAGTTGGGGTTTTATCCAAAATTTTTGCCAATCCCGATGTCCCTGCATTAGATGATTATTATGAGCCATTTGATTATGACTATGGCCATTTAAAAAATGCCAAAGAAGGTAAACATGTGCCAACGGCACGTCCGCGCTCTTTGATCACGGGCGAGCGAATGAGCAATGTAAAAATGGGCCCCAATTGGGAGGATGATCTGGGAGGCGAGTTTTCTAAACGTGCACAAGATAAAAACTTTGAGCACATTCAGAAGGAAATGTATGGGCAGTTTGAAAATACCTTCATGATGTATTTACCTCGTCTTTGTGAACACTGTTTGAACCCTGCTTGTGTGGCCACGTGCCCAAGCGGTGCCATTTATAAGCGTTCTGAGGATGGCATTGTACTGATTGATCAAGATAAATGCCGCGGCTGGCGTATGTGTTTAACTGGTTGCCCATATAAAAAAATCTATTTCAATTGGAAAAGCGGTAAGTCAGAAAAATGTATTTTTTGTTATCCACGCATTGAGTCTGGGATGCCAACTGTTTGCTCTGAAACCTGTGTTGGTCGCATCCGTTATTTAGGCGTGTTGTTATATGACGCAGATAAAATTGAGTCAGCAGCTAATGTGGAAAAAGAGACCGATCTTTATCAAAGCCAGTTGGATGTTTTCTTAGATCCCCATGATCCGCAAGTGATTGCCGAGGCGGAAAAACAAGGGATACCATTGAGCGTGATTGAAGCCGCACAAAAATCCCCAGTGTACAAAATGGCAATGGAATGGAAGTTGGCACTGCCATTACACCCTGAATATCGTACATTGCCGATGGTTTGGTATGTGCCGCCTTTGTCACCCATTCAATCTGTTGCAGATTCAGGGCTATTGGCAAGTAATGGGGTATTACCCGATGTAGAAAGCTTGCGCATTCCTGTGCAGTACCTTGCCAATTTATTAACGGCGGGGGACACCGAGCCGGTATTATTAGCACTGAAACGGATGTTGGCGATGCGCCATTATAAACGTGCAGAAACCGTTGAAAACCAATGTGATACTAGTGCACTAGAGCAAGTGGGTTTAACTGAATCACAGGCTCAAGAAATGTACCGTTATTTGGCGATTGCGAATTATGAAGACCGTTTTGTGATCCCATCTAGTCACCGTGAATTAGCACGTGAAGCTTTCCCTGAAGCTAAAGCTTGTGGTTTTAGCTTTGGTGACGGTTGCCATGGTAGTGATAGCAAAACAAATCTGTTTAACAGTAAACGTATTGATGCCATTGATATCACACCAAAAACAACACAGGAGAAAGCACTATGATGACGTTAAAAGTGATTTCTCGTTTATTAGAATACCCTTCAGAGGCGCTTTGGTTACATCGTGATGAACTGATTGAGGCATTAGAACAAGCAGATGAATTACCGATAACTCGGGCGATCCAATTGATGATGTTTGTACGTGAATATCTTAATGAAGAATTGTTGGATATGCAGGCACAATATTGTGAATTATTTGATAGAGGCCGGGCAACATCATTATTGTTATTTGAGCATGTTCATGGCGAGTCTCGTGACCGTGGCCAAGCTATGGTCGATTTAATGGCGCAATATCAACAATATGGTTTACAGATTGATTGCCGCGAACTTCCTGATCATTTACCTATTTATTTGGAGTATCTCACGGTCTTACCCACAACAGAGACCGTTGGCGGTTTACAGGATATCGCCCCTATTTTAGCGCTCCTTGGTGCAAGGCTGAAGCAACGTGAAAGTCGTTTTGCCACATTGTTTGAAGTATTACTCGAATTATCAAATAGTGAAATTGCCACCGAGCAATTAACCGAAAAAGTGGCTTTGGAAGCGCGTGATGATACTCCACAAGCACTGGATGCAGTTTGGGAAGAGGAGCAAGTGAAATTTTTTGCTGATGAAAAAAACTGTGGTGGGGAAGTTACTGCCCATCAACATCGTTTTGCCAATGCCGTCACCCCACAATACTTGGATCTCGGCTCTAGCAGCCATGTAGGAGTGCAAAAATGAATTTTCTCAATCAATTTTTCTTCGACATCTATCCATATATTGCTGGTACTGTGTTTATTGTGGGTAGTTGGTTGCGTTATGACTATGGGCAATATACGTGGCGAGCAGGTTCTAGCCAAATGCTCGATAAGAAAAACATGCGCTTAGCATCAAATTTATTCCACGTGGGTATTATTGGTATTTTCGCAGGGCACTTTTTAGGGATGTTAACCCCACATTGGATGTATGAATCTTTCTTGCCAATGCATATAAAGCAATTAATGGCGATGATTGGTGGGGGCGCTGCAGGTGTGATGATGTTAATTGGTGGCGCGATGCTATTGAAACGCCGATTGACTAACCCTCGTATTCGCGCAACATCTTCTTTTGGTGACATCATGATTATGGTGTTGCTAGTGGTACAAGTGTGTTTAGGGTTACTGACTATTCCATTTTCAGCGCAACATATGGATGGTAGCGAGATGTTGAAACTTGTGGGATGGGCGCAGTCCATTGTGACATTCCATTGGGGGGCTTCAAATTACCTTGAAGGCGTTGGTATCGTGTTCAAGCTGCATATTGTGTTGGGGATGACGATATTTTTACTCTTCCCATTCTGCCGTTTAGTGCACATTTGGAGTGCACCTATCGAATACCTGACTCGTCGGTATCAATTGGTGAGAAATCGCCATTAAGTTCAGGCTTCACAAGGATGTGAGCCAGTACATTGCTCTTGTGTAACTTGTTCTTATATCAACAACAAATGTGGCCATTTTGGCACCCCATCTCATATGAGATGGGGTTTTTTGTTTGTGTTTTATTTGCTCTCTACTTTAAATCCATTCAATCGTTAGCGTATTGATGATAATAGAGAAATCCTATTGAACAAGTAAGCCTCTTTATAATACTTATAATTACTTAATTTGATGTATATTAAAGGTTCAATGTGATTAGCTTATAATATGTGTTTAAGGTTAGGTAATGAAATAATCATGACTTATAAAGTAAGTTACGTGTTTTTTCTTAGTTGTGATAATATGTATTAATGATTTCTGATATTTTTATCATGTAACTATTAATTAATATATAAACATTACGCCTATCTGTTGTTTTATATATTATGTGGTAGTGAGATGAAACTAATTAAATTAAGTAATTTCATTATAAAATTTTAAGCTAAAATAGAGTATTTTAAATTTTCACTAATAAAGATATAGTAATAATGTATCATATATGATTGTGAGGAATTACTTTTAATTACTTTTTGATAAGCCTTGTAACATATTTAATTTATCTTAAATATTAATCCTATCCTTTAATTTGACATGGTGTTAATTTTTTGTTCTAAAGTTACATACCTAATAATCTATGTAATTTTATACTGAATTGTTTCCTGTTATATATTTTATTTAGTACTTGTTTTCTTTGTTGTTTGATTTAACTTGTTGATTTTATTTTTACTTTTTTTTGTTTTATTTGCGTTGGTAAATGTGACAAAAAGTAAAAATAGAAATATTATGAAATTATTTTATTTATGATTTTGAGATGTTTCTCATTAATTATTATGCGATATAAATATCGTTTTAATTTACTTAACTTCTCTATAATTTAACTTTTTCTTTAACAGCATTTTTTTCACTAATGAAAACCTGTTTTATGAGTATAAAAAACTTTATTAATAATATTTGGGTTTATTTTGTGTTTTTTTAATGAAAAAACTACGGTTCAATTAGATTTGTTATATCAATTTATCCTATTGCAGTGTATTAATTAGTGTGTTTTTTTTGAATATTATATATATATCACCAGCTTACGGGTAAAGTTATTAATTAAACCTGAAATTTGACATAACTAAAATGAGGTATAATAATGGCGACGTATTGATACGTTGCTTAATTATTCATTTTATTAATGGAGTTCGATAAAAGGGAATAATTCTCGGTATCAATTTTTTAATGTTTACTTATCAAACATATTTTAAGAAAAAATTAAAATAATCGGATTAATGATAACTCATTATTTTAATTTGTGTTGTCTTTTTATCTAATGGAAATGTATAAAATGAAATTAAATAAACTTGCTTTAGTATTAGGTTTAGGTATGGCTGTTGTTGCTGGTTCTGCAGCTGCAGACCAAGGCTCAGGTGTTATCAATTTTAAAGGTTCTGTCATTGATGCTCCTTGCTCAATCCCTAGTGAGTCTTTAAATTTAGAAGTTGGTTTAGGTGCTATCTCTACTGCTGCATTAAAAGATGGCGGTAAAGGTATTGCCAGCGATTTCAAAATTGAGTTAGAGCAGTGCGACATTTCAGTTATGAAATCTGTACAAACTACATTCACTGGTACTCCAAGTACATCTGTGCCTGATGGTTTAGCTATCGTTGGTACTGCGAAAAACGCAGGTATCGTTATTACTGATGCTAACGGTGACAAAATCAAGTTAGGTGAGAAATCTCCATCTCAAGTTTTATTCTCTGGTAAAAATACTCTGAACTTCCAAGCGTATTTACAAGGCGATGCAGACCAAGCTAAACCTGCAACACCAGGTGAGTTTACTGCAATTGCAACATTTGCACTGAGCTACCAGTAATAAGTATTGCCCGTACAAGGATGTATGGGCCTTAATTTTAATGAATTGTAATAGGTCATTAAGTTGAAATGGAGTCACTATGAATCACTTTGGCATATTTGTCATGGTGCTTTCAGGAATGATATTTGCCCCAATAGCAAGTGCGCAAAGTCAAATTTCTCGGGCACAAAACCAGTTTGAAGGAACTGTGACGATGGACGGCTCAATCATTGAAAGTCCTTGTGCAATTGATGCAGACAGCCGAGATCAATCAGTTAGCATAACGACTGTACCAGTTAGCCAAATAATTCATGACAGAGAAAGCCCCGCAAGTAATTTCTCTATTCATCTGATTAATTGTGTTCTAACGCCGGTAACGCCTGGAAGCTCCAATTGGCAAACTTTCAATATTACATTTGATGGCCCGACAGATAGTCGCAATTTTGATGTTTTCGGACATGCAAATGGGTTATCAATAAAAATTTCTGACATGGCTGGAAATATTGCTATACCTGGGAAACCTATGCCTAGCTTACCCATAACTGTGGGTGATTCTATTCTGCATTATAACGTTCGAGTCGTGCCAAATAATAAGCGTTTAAAACCAGGAAACTATCAGACTACTATCCGTTTTAAGATGGATTATTACTGAGTTATTACTAAGGGACTATTATGGCTCTGCTATTTAAAAGTAAAAATAAAGTATTTAATAACTCAGTAAGTTATTTTTTAACGCCAGTTGCTACTATGGTGTTTATAGCCATTGCTCAGCTAAATTTAGCTAATGCAAATAATGATAGTATTGAGTTTAATACGGATGTTTTAGATATTCAGGACAGAGAAAATATTTCCTTAAATGAATTCTCTCGTGTTGGTTATGTTATGCCAGGAACATATCCATTTAAGATTAACTTAAATGGCCGTGATCTATCGGAAACTTTTGATATTACTTATATTGCTGACCCTAATGACGAGAGTATTTCTAGACCTTGTTTAACACCTGATATCGTTAACCATATTGCTTTACGTAGTGAGTGGAAGAAAAAGATCCAGTTTGATAATAAGGGGAAATGTTTAATCTCAGAAAGTGTTCCAGGTATGACTATGCTTGGCTCTTTAGCAAAAGAAACTGTTTCGATTACTATACCTCAAGCATACCTTGAGTATACCTCTGATAACTGGGAGCCACCTTCTCGCTGGGATGAGGGAGTGCCTGCCCTAATTTTTGACTATAACTTGAATGCTAATGTGACAAGACCTGCTGATTCAGCAAATAGCCAGTCGTTAACAGGTAATGGTACGACTGGATTTAACCTCGGTGCTTGGCGTTTTAGGGGGGATTGGCAAGCAAGTTATAATCGTACTAATGGGCAGTCGACTAATCGTACATGGGATTGGAATCAATATTATGCTTATCGTGCAGTAAAGGAATTGAACGCTAAGCTGACGATGGGTGAGCAATTTTTACGTTCAGGGTTATTTGATTCATTCCGTTATCTAGGGGCAAGCTTGGTCTCTGATGAGAGAATGTTGCCGCCAAACTTACGTGGATATGCGCCTGAAGTAACTGGTGTGGCAAAAACGAACGCAAAAGTGATTATCACTCAGCAAGGGCGTGTTATTTATGAAACCCAAGTTGCTCCTGGGCCTTTTCGTATTCAGGATCTAAATGATGCTGTAAACGGTAAGTTAGATGTACGCGTTGAAGAGCAAGATGGTTCCATACAAGAATTCCAAATGAATACCGCCTCTATTCCTTATTTAACTCGTCCAGGCTCTGTGCTGTTTAAGATCGCAGGTGGTCGACCGAATAATATGGAGCATAAAACTGAGGGCCAAGGGTTTGTTACGGGGGAGTTTAGCTGGGGGGTTTCGAACGGTTGGTCATTATTTGGTGGTGCGCTTACTGCAGGTGATTATAACGCATTATCACTGGGGGTTGGTCGAGATTTACTCGCCTTTGGTGCAATCTCATTCGATATTACAGAATCACGCGCAAAACTAAAAACCGAAAACAAAATTTATACAGGTGCTTCTTATCGGTTAAGTTATTCAAAACGCTTTGAAGATTATGACAGTCAGGTCACATTCGCAGGGTATCGATTCTCTGAACGCGACTTTATGAGTATGAATCAATACTTGGATCGTCGCTATAGAGGTGTAGCACTCGATAACAGTAAAGAGTTGTATACGATTACCTTTAATAAGTATTTTACCTCGGCGGATTTGACTGCATATTTGAACTATAGCCATGAGACCTATTGGAATAAACCGGCAGCAAAACGTTATAACCTATCGATTGCTAAATATTTTGATCTTGGTCGTTTTAAAAATATTAACTTAAGTTTAACGGCATTCCGTAACAAGTTTGATAATAGAAATAACGATGATGGCGTCTACATGAATTTATCTATCCCTTGGGCAGATAGAGCTTCAATTAGTTATAACAATATGATTACGAAAGATGGCAACTCACATACTGTCAGTTATTTCGATTCAGTTGATGACAAGACGAACTATCGTGTTGGAACTGGGGTGAGCAGCCGAGGCCGTGGAACCGTTGATGGTTTCTACACTCGTTATGCTGATTTAGCAACGGTTACCGCCAGTACAAGTTATATCAATGGTGATACCTCTTCAGCAGCACTTTCTTTGCAAGGTGGGGCTACGGTTACAGGTCACGGTGCGGCATTACACCGTATTAGTACCCCTGGTGGAAGCCGTGTGATGGTAGGCACTGAAGGTGTCAGAAATGTTCCGGTCCAAGGTTTTGGGCCAAATACAGAAACCAATATTTTCGGTAAGGCGGTAGTAGCGGATATTAGTGATTACTATCGTACGAATACCAGAATTGATGTCACTAAATTACCTGAAAATGTAAATGCGATTCGAACATCTCAAACGGTTACGTTAACTGAAGGTGCAGTTGCCTATCGCGAGTTTGAAGTTTTATCTGGCGTGAAAACAATGGTGAGATTAGCTTTAGCGGATGGTAGCTATCCACCATTTGGTGCAACCGTAAGAAATGAGAAGAACAGAGAATTAGGTATCGTGACAGATAACGGCTCTGTTTATATCTCTGGTGTGAATCCAAATGAGGAACTCGATGTTTATTGGGATGGAAGCGTGCAATGTAAAGTCCAAATCCCAGAAAACATTATGAGGGCAGAATTTAACTCATTGTTATTACCTTGTACAAATAGCCCAAGCGTTGAACCCGGTTATCTGCCTGCAAAAACGGTTCCGGTTGGCCAATCGACGCCAGTTTATAAGCCAGTTTCAGCCCAACAAGGTGTGGAGCCTAGCCAGCGCTGGTTATTGAAGCCACCAGATATTGCTTACAGTACAGATTATACCGAGTAACCCGAGCTATTCGATTTTTAAACAGTTGGTACATATGAATATTAAAAAAATTGCATTTTTCACTACAACAATTGCGTTATCTACAGTGCTATGTGGCCAAGCAATAGCGGCCATTGCACTGGATAGAACTCGTATTATTTATAATGGTGCCGAAAAAACCATTAGCTTGACCATTAAGAATGAAAACACGGAGCTACCTTATTTAGCTCAAGGTTGGATTGAAGATATTAATGGTAAAAAAATTGAAAGTCCATTAACGGTATTACCCCCCGTTCAGCGCATAGAGGCTGGGGAAAGCAGCCAAGTTAAAATTCAGTCTCTTCCTGATGTTTCTACATTACCTCAGGATAGGGAGAGTGTTTATTATTTTAACCTGCGTGAAATTCCACCACGTAGTAAGGAACCAAACGTATTACAAATCGCTTTACAAACTCGGATTAAATTATTTTATCGTCCAAAAGCCTTGTATGCGACACGTACGGATTTAGAAAACCCATGGCAGGAAAAGATTACGTTAACCCGTAAAGGTGATACGTATGAGGTAACAAATCCAACCGCTTATTTCGTGACTATTATAGATGCAAGTTCAAAAGTTGGGGGCGATACGATCAAACAATTTGAACCATTAATGGTAGCACCAAAAAGTAACGGAACACTTAAAGGAAGTGCAAGTGCACTGGGTGTAAAGCCTGTTCTGACGTATATCAACGACTACGGTGGTAGGCCTAAGTTGACGTTTGGTTGCACAGGGAAAACTTGCAAAGTTGAGTCTGCAACTGACAGATAACGGGGAATAACGTATGAAAAGGACTCTCCTGTTTAGCGCTATCGTATTTAGCTTTGCACCAGTGATTGCATCTAGTCTTGATAGCTGGAATATCGATGGTTTACATGGAAAATTGACAGTCAATGGCATGATGACAGAAGCACCTTGCACGATGGATGTGACTAATTCAATGCGCCAAGAAGTGTCTCTAGGGGAGATCCCTTCTTACTCATTGCGTAAACCGGGGGATAGGGCGGAACCTGTTTCATTCAATTTAGAATTTAGAAACTGCATTCGTACCGAAAGCCGAATGCGAGATGTTAGAACTGATACACCACTTTGGGATGCGATGCAACCAGTGATTTCAGTTTCATTTATTGCGGTATCAGACGAACATTTTCCAGAGATGTTGAGTGTAAAAGGTGTTTCAGGATTGGCATTAGAAATTACTGACGCGCAAAGAGAAGATATTAGATTGGGAAGCCAAGGTCGTCCGCAGTTTCTAAACTCACCACAGGGCACGCTTCAGTATTTTGTTACACCAGTGAGAACTCCCGAAAAACTGACGGAAGGAAGTTTCAGCGCCGTAATGGACTTTAAGGTGGATTATGAGTGATTTAAATAAGCAACGATACCTGCTTGCACCATGTCTTGCTGGGATATTTTTTACGTCAATTTCATATGCAGGGTTGCCCGATTCGCGCATGAGTGGATTAGCAAGCGTAAGGAATACAATAACGCCAGGTATGGTAACCATACCCATTACAGGGGTTGTTTTAGCGCCACCACCTTGTGTGATTAATAACAATCAGATTATCAAAATCGATTTTAAAGAAGTGATGAGTACGCGAATCGATGGTTTAGCATACGCAAAACCAGTTAATTATAATATTGATTGTTCTAAAAGACCAACATCACAAATGAAAATGTCTTTAATAGGAAATCCCGCAATATTTGACGCAACGGGAGCAGTAGCAACGAATATTCCAGGGCTAGGGATTGGTTTTCGTTATAACGGGAATAAACTTCATTTAAATGAAGAGATTAAATTTGTTTATCCAAATGCCCCCCAATTTGAAGCGGTACCTGTTCGTGATTTATCGAAACCACTGACTCAAGGTGGAGCTTTTCAAGCTGGCGTTACTATTAAACTCGATTACCAGTGAGGAAAAATATGATGCAAAAAATAATGAAAAAAATTCCTCTGTTAATGAGTTTACTTACTATATCAGTAAGTCCAGCTATGGCTGATGATGTAGAGTTTACTGGCACGTTACTCATACCACCACCTTGTACTGTGTTTGAAAATAAAGTGCATATTATTGAATATAAAGATATTGGTTTACATAAAGTGGATGGTGTCAATTTTACGAAGCCAATTAACTACGCCTTAAAATGTGAAGACAACCTAAAAGGTTGGGATTTAGTGCTAACGATCATTGGGACGCCAACAGATTTTGATAAATCAGCATTACAAACCAATATACCGAATCTTGGCATGCGTATTACACAAAATGGTTTGGGCTTTGAAATAAACAAACCACTTAAAATCGACTATGGACAAGCGCCAATTCTTGAAGTTGTACCAGTAAAAAAATTAGGTATGACTTTGCCTGAAGGAGGCTTTACCGCAACAGGGACATTGCTAGCGGAGTACCAATAATAATGAACAAATTAATTCAATGTGCAGTAGCTGGTGCTCTACTTATTAATATCAGTAGCGCGTTCGCTATACCTGATAACCTAAGAATTATAGGTAATTTAGTGGAAGAACCTTGCACTATTTTGCCCGGTGATGAAAACATCACCATGGATTTTTTTGATACACCCGAGAAGAACTTTTATGCCTATGGTGAAACTCCAGGCAAAGAATTTATGGTTAAGTTAGCTGACTGTGATATCAGCATCGGGAAAACTGTGGAAGTGACTTTCTCTGGGACACCTAATCTTGCGCTTCCAGGGTTTTTGGCTTTATCGACTAGCAGTGTCGCTTCTGGTTTTGCCATTGGCCTACAAAGCTCAGATAGGACACCGTTAGCTCTCGAACAAAAGGGTTCGAAGATAAACCTACAAGATGGCTCTAATCAGTTACGGTTCTATGCATATTTAAAAGGTGAGCCAGATGCTATTACAAATAAGTCAATTAAAGTAGGCCCTTATAGCGCAGTGGCCACGTTTAAATTAGATTATGAATAATAAGGCTGTGACTAATATGAAAGTTTTGTTATCGCTATTAATTGGTGCAGTTATGTTTTTATCTACTGCATCAGCCTCTGTTTTTTCCTATATCACGGAATCAAGACCCGGTAATAGCCCAAGTAATGGGGATGCAGACTATAAGTATGTTATTGCTCGCTGGGACCCTGAATTGCCAACTACGCTTAATCCTTGTTATGGGTGGCCGACATGCTATCTCACCATAAGCCATAAGCATACAGCTGCTGGAACACCGGGGGCTGCAACAGTCGAGTTGGCCGAAATTTCTAAGTATCGGTATATGCGTGATGTTCAGAATATACCTGGTGTTTGGGCAAAGGCGACAGCTCCAGCAGCTCAGTGGGCTGTTCATACCGGAGTTAGGTTACAGAATAATCAAGAGTGTGTGGGGCTGTTTTACCAAGATCAAAAAGGGGTTACAGATAAGGGTGGGTTAATTCCCGGCTCATTATGTGGTATTGCGCCTCCACCGATTGGAGCTTGTAAGATCAACAATACGATCCCAGATATCAACTTTGGTTCCATTAGTGAAGCAGATCTTGCAGGTCAAACAAAACAAGTGAATATTGATGTGACATGCAATTTGGACATGGACGTTTTAGTTATTGCTACAGGGATTAACGTAACTAATGGTCATGTGAAGTTACGCCCAGATGGTAGTTTATATGCTGATTTATATCTGGGCTCAAATGATACTCCAGGAGAGAATGGTTACAAAATTCATATTCCCGCTGGTGGAGTAAGTACTGTCAACCTTAAAGCAGTATTAGGCACCAATGGCAGAGTTGAAGCCGGTAGGTTTGATGGTGCCGCAGCCCTTATTTTAACTGTACCTTAATAAATGGTGAAAATATGTATTCAGAAAACGGTAGTGAAAAAATCCATTATATGGTAGGTCAGAGGATCTTAGAAAAACGTCGGGAGTTAGGCTATACAGGCTTTCAGTTAGCTCAATTGTTAGGTGTCAGTCAGCAGCAGATCTCTCGCTATGAAAGAGGTAAAATTAAGATTGATTTATTTCATTTGTTTAAACTTTCATTTTTAATGAGGACACCCATTGATTGGTTTCTTGAAGATATCAGTTCTCAGCTCACTGAAAATGGTCAATTAGATGATATACAATAATGAGCATTTTAATGCTTGTTAATAGTAAATAGGTTGAAGTTGAGGTTTATGTGGTCTGCTGTAATCGAAATAGTTAAGCAACTACAGTCGAAAATTCAACCTATTTATTTTTATTTAATCATAAAAATCAATCTGTTATTAACTTAAACTTCCTCTGTAATATTTACCCTCGTGGACTTATTCTCTTCTTTTATGTGCAAAAAATATTGAAACAGTCAAATTGATGTTTTTGTGCGTTCTGACAATTTTTTAGTGAATGCAAATGCAAACTAATATCATTTGCGCTTGATTGTGTGTAATATACTTCCCATCTTTAAATCACCGAATTTTATCATCAGTATTTTTATAGACGGATGGAGAAAATCAGATGTTTGCAAAATCATTAGTTTCAGGTATTGCCTTGTTATCTGCTTTAGTATTAGTTGGTTGCGATAACGCTAAAGAAAAGACAGAAACAACTCAGGTTGCAGAACAACAAACTATCACAATTGAACATGCCCAAGGCAAAACTGAAATTCCTCGTCATCCGCAAAAAGTCATGGTGATGAACATGGAAACATTGGACATTATGGATGCACTCGGGGCACCAGTTGCCGGTGTTCCACAAACCAATGTTCATTTCCCAGATTTCCTAACCAAATATAGCGGTTCTGAGTTTGTTAATGGGGGAACATTATTTGAACCTGCCTATGAAACACTCAGTAATGCTAAACCTGACCTAATCTTAGGCGGTAGCCGTGCACGAGATGCGTATGACAAACTCAGCGGTGTAGCGCCAACTATTTCATTAGATATTGATAACAAAAACTTTATTGGTAGCTTAACTGAGCGTACTAATGAACTTGGTATGTTATTTGGTAAAGAAGATAAAGCCAAAGAACTGATTGCTAATTTCAATAATAAGATAGAGGGTATTAAAACTAAAGCACCAACAGCGGGTAAAGCGATGGTGATCTTGGTTAGCGGCGGTAAAATTTCTGCTTATGGTCCAGGTTCACGCTTTGGTTTTATCTTTGATGTGCTAGGTTTTGAACCTGCGTATGTGTTTACAGAAAATACGGGCCGCCATGGTAATATTGTGAATGCGGAATTACTGGTGAAACTAAACCCTGATTGGTTGTTTGTTATCGACCGTGATAGCGCGATTGGTAAAACAGACGCCCAACCTGCTGCTGAAGTATTAGATAACGCTTTAGTGAGAAAAACAGCAGCATGGCAAAAAGGCCAAATTACTTACCTTGACCCAACAGCGGTGTATATTTCAGGCGGAATTCAGACTTATTCTAAGTTAATGGATGACATCAATAACGCGTTAGAGAAGAGCCAAGCAAAATAACCCATGAAAACGCTTTATCTTTTTTGTGGAATTATCGCGTTATTGGTTTTAGCGGTATTAAGCTTGTTTATTGGAGCGGGTGACGTGTCACCCGTTTCGCTTTTCACCGACCCAGAGATGCAAGACATCTTTTTTATTAGCCGAATTCCTCGAACTCTCTCTTTAATTTTAGCGGGCAGTGCAATGAGTGTTGCAGGCCTCATCATGCAGTTACTCACACAAAACCGTTTTGTCGAGCCTTCTTTAGCCGGAACAACACAGTCAGCGAGCTTAGGTCTGTTGGTCGTGATGGTGTTATTTCCTGCTGCAAGTATTATGACCAAAATGGTGGTTGCTAGTGGGTTTGCGTTGATGGGGACGATGCTGTTTATGGTACTTTTACGCAGAATTATTTTAAAATCTGCATTAATTGTGCCGCTTGTCGGGATTATGCTTGGTGCAGTCATTAGTGCATTAACTATTTTTACGGCTTATTACTTTGATTTGTTGCAATCACTAGGCGCATGGATGAGCGGGGACTTCTCTAGCATTATCCAAGGTCGTTATGAATTGCTGTGGCTAGTAGGAATTCTTACGCTAATTGCTTGCTGGATTGCCGATAGTTTTACCGTTGCAGGTATGGGGCGTGAGTTTTCGATTAATGTTGGGTTAAATTATCGCAAAGTAATGACAATTGGCTTATCCATCATCGCATTAATTAGTGGTGTGGTTGTCGTCGTCGTTGGGGCTTTACCTTTCCTTGGTTTAATTATTCCAAATCTTGTCAGCTTAGTGATGGGGGATAACATTCGCAAAACTATCCCGTGGATCTGTATTGCGGGTGGGGGCTTAGTGCTACTGTGCGACATTATTGGGCGCTTAATCCGCTACCCATTTGAAATCCCCGCGAGTGTGATTTTAGGTGTTGTGGGTGCGGTGATTTTCTTATATTTATTGTTGAAGCAGCAACGTTATGCAAAAAGTTAACTCATCAATGGCATTACCCAAAAAAGGGGTAACACCATTGCAAAGAATATGGATATTACTGGCATTGTCGCTGTTATCTATCATTCTTTATATGACGGTAAATCTCGGCAGTAATCTTGCTTATATTTTACCGCACCGCGGGTATATTGTTCTAACCATGGTTGTGGTTGCTTTTGCCGCAGGGGTTTCGACGGTTCTGTTCCAAACCGTTGCAAACAATAAGATACTTACGCCCTCTATCATGGGGTTAGAGGCCTTATTTGTTTTATTACAAACCATTTTTATCTTTTATACAGATAGCTTTCCTGCCTCTTGGCTACTGAATATCGGTAAGTTTTTATTAGAGTCAACATTATTAGTGTTGTTCTCCGTCCTGCTTTATCGCTGGTTATTCGTGTCTGTTAAAATGAATATCAACCTAGTTTTAATGGTGGGTATTATCTTAGGGACTTTATTCCGTAGCGTGGCTACCTTGCTACAACGTTTGATGGACCCTAATGAATTCTCTATTTTACAGAGTCGTATGTTTGCAACCTTTACTAAAGGGACGCCGGAGCTGATTTTATTCACATTACTGATTACAGTCGTGGTGGGTATCTTACTATGGCGGATGCGCTATTGTTTTGATGTTATTGCATTAGGGCAAGCTAATGCGGTGAACCTTGGTATTAATTATCGTCAGCAAGTAACGGTTATTTTATTGCTAATCTCAATATTAGTTGCAGTTTCGACCGCACTGGTTGGGCCCCTGACCTTTTTAGGGTTAATGGTAGCAAACTTAGCTTACTTGGTGAGTGGTAGCAGCCAACATCGTTATTTACTTCCTGTTTCGTTTTTACTTGGGGTAATAGCGCTGATTGGTGGGCAATTAATCCTAGAGTATGGCCTTAATATGGCAGGGACATTATCGGTTGTTATCGAGTTTGTCGGTGGGATATTCTTTATTTATATGGTGTTAAGAAGGTTTTAGTATGATTGAAATTAGTCAGATATCGAAAAGTTATCAGGGTACTAAAGTCTTAGATGACGTGACAACATCAATTAAAAATAGCGGCATTACCTCAATTATCGGCCCTAATGGCGCGGGTAAGTCAACACTATTATCGATTATTGGGCGCTTATTGGTGCCAGACGATGGTGGCTATGTCAAAGTCAATGAGTTAGACGTATCGACAACGCCAAGTGATCAGCTAGCTAAATGTTTGTCAGTACTGCGCCAAGAAAATCAATTTGCCAGTCGGTTAACTGTTGAAGAGTTAGTTGGCTTTGGGCGCTATCCTTACACTAAAGGTCGTTTAAATATTGAGGATAAAAAGAAAATTGATGAGTCACTCTCTTTTCTTAATTTATCGAATTTACGCCATCGTTATTTAGATGAGTTATCGGGGGGCCAGCGCCAACGGGCTTATGTGGCAATGGTTTTATGTCAGGATACTGAATATGTTTTACTTGATGAGCCTTTAAATAACCTCGATATGAAACATGCGGTAATTATGATGAAGTTGCTGCGCAAAGCGGCTGATGAGCTGGGGAAAACTATTATTTTAGTTATCCACGATATTAACTTCGCTTCGGTATATTCTGACTATATTGTTGCCTTAAGAGACGGAAAACTGTCTTATCATGGTAAACCTGAGGATATTATGAAATCAGATATTATTGAGGATATTTTTGATACCCCAGTGGATATAAAGCGAGTTGATGATCAGTTCATTGCGCTGTACTACTAAATATTCGTCCTCATTTAGGCGGTAGTGGTTTAGCTACTCGGGTCACATACTGACCCGAGATATCGTCGCTATCCGCCTTGCTACAAGCTCAATTGGTTACAATATTCGCAGTGAAAATTACTGTGGTGTGATTTCAATATCTTCATCAGTCGCTAATAAATCCAAAGACTGTAATACTTCCAAGCGTTTAATCCCATCAGCATTTACTACCAAACGCGCCAGCTCATTGTAAGTTTTCTTGTTAATGGTGACGCGGCGGCAGAGATAAATATGGTAAACCTTTTCACCAATAATAGCGGGTTCATCTTCATTAACGGTTAATTCTTCATAGCTAATATCAATGTATTTCAAAAAGTCAGAAATATTAAAGCGGGTGATATCAGCAATAGAAGACTGGTTTTTCTCAAAAACAGAATGGCGGTTATGGAGTAATACGTCCTTTCGATAATATAGAATATCTTCCATACGCTGTACATTGACCAAATTCACCCAGTGAGATTGCTGGCGCATTTCACGAATATCTGGCGATAGCATGTTTTCGCTGATAAACCGAAAGGATTCCTTACATACCCCAACAGGGGCTTTAACGCCTTCGCGATAAATACGTAATTGCCTGTCAGGTATCCATTTTTGGAAGAGCCGGTACAATTGCTCCCTACCGATTTCTTTTAGCCTATCTTTAAAAATATAACCGATGACCATAGCCAAAAATAAGTTTGCACTTAATGCACCGTATTTGCCCTGCCAAAGAAAGGCAATTAGCGTGGCAAAAATCATCGAAATAGCCGCAGCAATACCATAAATAGAATGCAACAGTAGCGGTAAACCGCGCTTATGGCGGATTTCTAAGTAGAGATAGCGATTAATATATTTTTTTAATAGGTTGCGTCGGTAGGTAACCAATTCAGCATCTGTTTCGTCACTGGGAAAGCAATCAGGGTAGTGCTTCTTCAAGTAACGCATTTCTTGATACCAAAAATGGTGTATTTCTTCACGTATCGGTATTTGTTTATCAGCCAATAAACCACGTAAGTAATTGATGGTGTAATAAGTCATAAACTCATCGCAATAGGAAAATGCATTGGAGTGAATGGCTTCTTCTATATGAGCTGCAAGCGGTAACAAGGCACGGTAAGCGTTTAGGCATTTCCCAATATCAGCAACTAGCTCGGTTAGATATTCGGGAGTTTGTCGCTGCGGGTTTTTGCTGACCATTTTGATATTGAGACGCACGGTTTTCTTGATGGTGAGCGCATAGCGTTTTAGTTTATTTTCATACTCATCTAGCGATGGGGGATTCAGCGGGTCACATTGTTCTAACCAGCGCTTTAAATCGTTTAGCTCCCCGTTTTCATCTGGTGAGGCAGACAGTTTAATCGCAGGAGGGCTGAGGCGAATATAATTTTTGAGGCTACGTTGAAGGTTTGACGGTGTGTATAAGTCAGGGTTAACTTGCAATGAAGAAGGCAGAAAGAAAAATGTTTCAACTTGGTAGCGGATCTCTTTAGATTTGCGTGGAAATAAAACTTTTTGTTTTATTTCAAATTGCTTTTTCCCGTGGATCTTAAGAGACTCTCTGATCATATTGCGCCTTTATAAGTAACTTTTTATATTTTTTATTTTTCTATCAATCAGTGAAGCATAACATGGTTTGTCAAAACCCTAAAATAGCGGAAATTACGATGACAATCTGTGAAAGATAGTGAAAAAGTATGATGAAAGGAAAGGGGAAGGAACAAGAAAATATAACGAGGCATAAATAAGTTATGCCCCATTATCGTGTTGTTACTCGTTAGAATAACTTATTTTTTTGCAGCTGGACGAACTGCGGTAACTTCAATTTCAACTCTCCAAGCTGGGTTTGCTAGCTTAGCGACTTGGAAAGTAGAACGAGCTGGCAGATTAGTAATTTTCTCAGACTCATAGAACTTGTTATAACCCGCCATGAAACCAGCGAAGTCCATAGTGCCTTGAGTTTCTTCACCACCAACTAAGAATACTTGCATTTTAACAACATCATTCATTGTCAAACCCATGTCAGCTAGGTTTGCTTGAATTTGTTTTAGCACGTTGATTGTCTGTGCTTCGGTATTACCATAAGACTCTAAAACGCCTTCTTTAGCATCTGCAGAGATTTTTGAAGGGACTTTTCCGCTTAGGAAAATAAGGCTATTGCCCGCGCTGATTTCTACTGATTCAGAGATAGGAAATCCTTTCACTGGAACGCGTTTAACATCTTCAGCTGCATTTGCACTCGCTACCCCTAAAATTAACGGTAGAGAAAGCAATAAAGTTTTATAGCGCATGTAAACTCCTTAACATTATCAAAGTAAAAAGGATCTGTTAGTGTTATTTAAAACTAAATTTAAGTTTAGCTTAATTCCATTGACTCGCAGATCCCAGTAAAAAAAAGCGTATTCTCGGTTATTAATTAAAACGAGAAAGTTTATACGGCGTTGGGTCGATAAATGGTGTTTCGCCCATTAATAGTTCTGCCGTTAATCGACCAGATGCTGGGCTTTCAGTCATACCCCAACCTGTTGCGGTGTTGATGACCAGACCTGGGTACTGTTCGATTGTTGAAATAATTGGAATTTCATCATCCGTTGGTGCCACCGTACCACCCCAACGTTCAACCACTTTAGATTCTTTAAATACTGGGAATTCTTTTCTCAGTCTTTCTAGGACGCCATCTAAGTGATCATTGTTTGGTGTATTGGTCGCGGTACGGAATTCTTCAAATGGTGTTTTCTCATCTAAATTCCAAGACGTTGCCATCATGAACGAGTTAAATAAGTCTTTACCGATAGAGAATTCTAATGGTAATTCACCACCTTGCAACAGGTGCATAAATTTAGGACCTAACAGGAAGCTGTCTTTAACGATAGAGCTGGTAAAGATACGTGGTGCAACGGCATAGGTGCCATCAGCTTGTTCACGGAAGTGAATACCATTAGGTAAGTGGACGTTGCCTTTCGGTGCGCCCGGAACGCCGGTAATGCGTTGTTGTGACAGGTAAACGTTCAGCGTTGGAACGTCGATACCTAAGTTGCCCATAAATAGACGAGACCAAATACCACCAGTTAGAACTACACGAGAGGTTTTGATTGCGCCTTTTTCAGTGACAACATCAGAAATTTTGCCGCCTGCGGTTTCAATACCGCGTACTGCGCAGTTGGTATAGATGCGAATACCAATTGATTTAGCGTAGTTAGCCATGGTTGGGGTGACAACCTCAGGGTCTAGACTACCTGAGTCTTCTTCAAACCCACCAATTTTCCATGGTGTTTGAGCGTCGACTAGACGATTAGCTAACTCAGTACCTTCGATCATTCGGGTACGTAATGGCGTATCAAAACCTGGGTTTTCAGAAGCAGATTTAATCCATGCTCTTGAAATTTCTAAATCTTCTTCGCTTGAAGGAACTTCAACACGGCCTTGAACACGGTAGCTGGTATCAGCACCAATTTTTTCGTTCATACCGAGCCATTGAATTTTCCCATAGTGGTGTAAAGGGAAAATTGCTGGAGAGGTTTTGTAACTGATAATTTGGCTGTATGCGCGGCCTGATTGCTCACCACCGACAACACCTTTTTCACAGATAACAACATTAAGACCTTTTTCCGCAAGGTTTATTGCCGTCATGATCCCTTGAAGACCAGCACCGATAATAACTGCATCAGCAGATTCCGGTAGTTTGCCTTCGGTACCTGCAACCGCAGGTACTCGTGATTTAGTCGATTCGAAACGACCTTCACGATTGATCATAGGAACAACCGCAGCACCCCCTGCTAGAACCCCAGCAGCACCAACCCCTAATAATAGCTTTCTTCTCGAGATTTTCATCTATAACCTCAATAACAATCTTGTTTTTTATATAGTAAATAATTTCAAATTGAGATAATGATCTTATCATATATTTTGAAATTGTTAAGTAGGGTTAGCATTTGTTAATAATTGTCGATTAAATGAAAAGTGAAGTAAATTGATATAGTCAGTGCTGTAAAGGGTTTGTCGCGAGTAGCTCTATTTTATCTATACATCAATTCTTATTTTAAAAATGTAAATGTCATTAAAAGTGTACAGGTGTAAATATTGGTATTTTGCTTAAGTTGAATAATTAGTAATTAATTATCAGCGAGAGGTTAATTATTAATCGTAGATGAAAATGCTAAATATCATTTAAGTCCTAATAATCAAATATGATGTAAAAAAAGGCTTAGTTAAAAAGAATGAGCTATTTTTTGGTCAGTTGATTATTAATTAGTCTTTATGGTTACCTTTCAATCAATATATAGCTTTGTGGGACTGTTTTGTTTTTAAGTTTTAGTTAATTAATTGATATTTATGATTTTATTTTATGATGGGCGTGGTGAGTCTAATTTAATTTATTGTTGGTTTTTCTAAATGGAGAATAATATTTCATTTTAATAAGATAAAATTATTTTATAGATTAGACATTACCTTGTCGTATAAGTCAGATAGGCTAGTTAATAAAATATAATTCTAAATGTAGACAATAATTTATTTTAACTGGTTGATAAAAATAAACATATAATTGTACTAAATAATAATTGGCGATAATTTTGATGTCGTTGGGGGATTTATATTACGATGCAGATGTAATTAGAATATTAAATATACATTTAATTACTGGGTGTATATTATTAAGAATATTTACATTATTAGTTAATATACACCATCGTGATGTTAATTTTCAGTTTTATATTCATTCCCAGTTGGGATTTGAGCAAAGAAATTAGCATAATCCTCGGAACGAACCTGTTGAAGGACCAAATAAAGCTCAGTTAACGGGGTTTCTGACCAGTCACAGCGAATATCAATATCTGCATATTGCCGGTTATTCCATATTTTTAATGCAGCAGAGCGTATCCCACGGTAATCACCACCTTCATTTGCCCCTGCTTGCATGGCGAGTAATAGCCTGTCTGCAAGCTCAAGATGTGAGTTTTGCTGATAACTTTGGTGTATTGCTTGAAGAACCTGCTCACCGGTTAGCATATTCCCTGCTGTAGCGAAGTTTTTTTCAGACAAACTACCACACCAAGGTAAGCATTTACTTCCTGTCCAGTCTGCACTTTCCCCATATTTATCAATAATGATCAGTTGCCGTAATTCACTGTTGGTATCTTCCATCAGAAGGAAATCTAAGCTCTGTTTGGCGTGGTCACTAAGCCGTAAATGTTCAATACCTTTTAAACCTGCTATCGGGTTGGTCATGGCTTGGGTTGCGATAGCTCCCACTTGGCTTGCACCATGCAAAACAAGGGCACCGACAGCGGGCCCGCCTGTTGCTGTTGCTGCGCCAATTTTCCCTGTTTGCGGACAGTGAGCCACAATTGAAAATGTCATTTCACACCTCATAAATTAGACATCGATCAAATTTATCATTATAAATTGTTGCGTGAAACATAATTTATCATCATAAATAGGATAAAAGATAAAATAATTAACAAAATTGACACAAATCACATTTAAAAATCACATAGCAATGTCAACGCTCGGGGAGGGCCGTATGAGGATGCGTTTATGCAGGTGGATAGCCAGTTTTTGGTTTTTCTGCTTTATTTCTACACCGACATTGGCGGCAAACCATAGTGATGTACTATTGCTTGGGCAGGTTGCGGAGCCGCAATCACTCGACCCGCAAGTGGCGACTGCGGCCAATGATTCTCGGATACTCGTGAATATATACGAAGGGTTAGTTCGCAATGCCGATGGTACATTGACACTTGAACCTGCATTGGCAAAGTCATGGTCAGTCAGCGATGACGGTTTGACTTACACATTTCATTTACGTGAAAACATCAAGTTCCATGATGGTAGTGCGTTTGATGCGCAGGCAGTTAAATTTACGTTTGACCGCATGCTAGATAGCCAACATCCTTACTATCATACTGGTCCATTTCCTTTATCATTTTTTTTCTCTGCGATAGATAAAATTACCACCCCAGATAATTTAACGGTGGTATTTACCTTAAAAGAGCCATTTGCACCGTTCTTATCAAATTTAGCTACCCCCGCAGGGCTGATTGTGTCACCGGCAGCCGTCAAGCAATATGACAAGGACTTTAGTCGTCATCCAAGCGGGACAGGGCCGTTTAAATTTGACGAATGGACGGCAAACCAGCGCGTTGTGGTCTCGGCAAATGAGCAGTATTGGGATGGAAAACCACACTTAAAAAATGTGGTTTTCCGACCAATAACTGACGCCAATACACGGGTAGCAGAAATGCTATCAGGTGGGATTGACTCGATGGTTGAAGTGCCTGCGGATAACGTCCCTTTATTTATCAAGGATGAGCGTTTTAAGGTTTATGAAGCCGTAGGGCCACATGTGTGGTACGTGATGCTAAATGCATCACAACCTCCTTTCGATGATGTGCGTGTAAGGCAAGCGGTAAATTATGCGGTTAATAAGCAAAATATCGTTAAGTATATTCTCCAAGACTCAGCTGGTGTGGCTGAAGGGCCTATTCCATCTGCTTTTGACTGGGCGTTTGACCAAGAAACAGAGGCTTACCCTTATGACCCTGAAAAAGCGCGGCAATTAATTGCAGAAGCGGGAGCACAAGGGCAAAAAATTGTTTTTTATGTTACGGAAGGGGGCTCAGGTATGTTAGACCCTATCCCGATGGCAACCGCAATCCAAGCAGACCTCAAAGCTGTTGGGTTATCTGTTGAAATTCAAACCTTTGAGTGGAATACCTATTTATCTAAAGTTAATTCAGGCTTACAGCAAGCCCACATGGCTGAAATGGCATGGATGACGAATGACCCTGATACCTTGCCGTTCCTAACCTTACATTCTGCATCTTGGCCCGATAAAGGCGGCTTTAATTCCGGTTATTACAGTAATCAACAACTCGATAGGTTGTTAGATAAAGCGAGAGTCACGAATGACCTTGAAGAACGCGCTCAACTGTATAAACAAGTACAAAAAATTGTTCACCGAGATGCGCCTTGGCTGTTTGTTGCTAATTGGAAGCAAAATGCAGTCGCGAATGAGCATGTTAAACATTTTAAATTGCAGCCGAATTTTAATTTATTACTTAAAGATGTTCGCAAAGATTAATTAACGTGAATATTTTCAGTTGGTTAATAGATTTTATGGGGAAAAACTATGTGGTTATACTGCTTTAAACGCCTGTTAGCGACGATACCCATACTGATTGGTCTAACATTAATTGTCTTTTTTATCATGGCAATGATCCCTGGGGAGCCAGCTCAAGCATTGCTTGGGCCTTGGGCAACACCAGAGAACGTGGCTCGAGTGAAAACTGAGCTTGGTTTAGATAAACCGTTATATCAGCAGTATTTTATTTGGATGAATAATTTGATTTCAGGGGACTTAGGGCGTTCTTTTGTGCTGAATCGTCCTGTGGTTGATGAGGTCCTTGAGCGTTTTTCTGCCACCTTAATTTTGGGGGGAAGTGCGTTATTGCTCAGCTCAGTGCTGGGGCTATTAGCTGGGATTATTTCTGCGATCCGTCAATTTAGTTGGAGTGATAGGACGATCACATTGGCAGTTTTACTCGGTATTTCAATGCCATCCTTTTGGATTGGGTTGTTGATGATCATGCTTTTTTCGGTACAGCTACAATGGTTCCCCGCATCAGGAATGTATGATATTTGGCAGGGTGGCGGCTTTCGCGACTTATTGCATCACCTTGTTTTACCCGCAATAACCCTTTCGCTAGTTGCGACAGGCGTGATAGCGCGTTTGACGCGAACAGCAATGTTAGAGGTTCTACGCCTTGATTTTATTCGTACTGCACGCGCAAAAGGGTTGAGTGAACGCAAAGTCATTTTCCGCCATGCATTTCGTATGGCATTGGTATCGGTGATCCCTGTTATTGGTATTCAGGCAGGGTTTGTGTTTGGTGGTGCGGTTTATATTGAAACGGTTTTTCAATGGCCGGGCTTAGGGGCAATGTTGGTCAAAGCGGTAGCTACCCGTGATTTATTTTTAGTGCAAGGGGGCGTGTTAATTGCTGCTGCGTCCTATGTGTTTATCAATTTGCTGGCTGATGTGGTGCAAGCAATGTTAGATCCGAGGTTGAAATCATGAGTCATAATACCGCCCCAGTTATTCAACATCGTCATCGTCAATCAATAGGTTCTTTATTGCTCGCTAATCGCCTTGCGACACTAGGGCTGTTTATTTTAACCGTTATTATGCTACTTGCCTTGCTTGCGCCTTGGTTGCCTTTGGCTAATCCAGATGAAACGGACTTAGTGAACCGCTTGCTCCCAGCTTTTTCACCGGGGCATATATTAGGCACTGACCATTTAGGGCGGGATATCTTGTCTCGATTATTGTGGGGAACTCGTGTTTCGCTGATGGTGGGTATTTCAGCGACGTTAATCGCTGCAATACTTGGAACCCTAATTGGTTTAATCGCCGGCTATGTGGGCCACCGAACTGATACCTTATTGATGCGCTGTATTGATATGTTGATGGCATTTCCATATATCCTATTAGCGTTAGCGATTGTAGCTGTACTTGGCCCCGGTTTATTAAATGCGCTATATGCTATCGCATTAGTGAATATTCCTTTTTTTGCGAGAAATATCCGTGGGTTAACGGTTGGGCTGCGAGATAGAGACTTTATTCAGGCCGCAAGGTTATCAGGTAAAAACCATTTACAGGTCTTACTGACTGAGGTTTTACCGAATGTATTGCCAATCATTGTTGTCACAATGTCGACGACCATCGGGTGGATGATTTTAGAAACCGCTGGCTTGTCATTTTTAGGATTAGGAACCCAGCCACCGAATGCTGATTTAGGGTCGATGCTAGGTCAAGGGCGTGCTCAGATGTTTGTTGCACCACATGTTGCTCTGGTTCCTGGAATTATGATTTTCCTGATTGTGATTAGCTTTAACTTACTGGGGGATGGGGTACGTGACATCCTTGACCCTCGCCTAAAATCAGGTGCCTTACATCGTTCACAACCGATGACACAAACAGACCGTATAAATATTCCTGCCAAAACCGAGGGAAAACAGGCGATATTGGAAGTTAAAGACCTTTCTGTCGCCTTTCGTCAGGGGGGGCAATTACGGCCTACCGTTAAAGGTATTAGCTTTAATGTTGGTGCGGGGGAATGTTTGGGGTTAATTGGTGAAAGTGGTTCAGGGAAAAGTGTAACTGCATTATCTGTTATGGGGCTTTTGGCTTCGCCGCCCGCGGTGATCACCGCAGGTGGCATCTATGTTGAGCATGAAGAAATGTTGTCTTTACCTTTATCCGTTATGCAAAGACGCCGTGGTGCTAAGGTGTCATATATTTTCCAAGATCCTCTGACTACGTTACACCCCCAATTTACCGTGGGTGTACAGCTTCGTGAAGCGATCACGGCTCACCAAGCGTTATCGAGTTATGATGCCAAAATGAAAGCGATTGAACTACTTGATAGCGTCGGTATACCGGATGCAGCGGAGCGTTTTGATGCTTATCCTCATGAGTTATCCGGTGGGCAACGCCAACGAGTTGGTATTGCGATGGCATTAGCGAATGACCCTGTTTTGATTATTGCCGATGAACCGACAACCGCACTAGATGTCACCGTACAAGCGCGAATTTTAGAATTGCTCGATCAACTACGTCGTGAACGAGGGGTAGCATTGTTATTTATTACTCATGATTTTGCGGTGATTAACCAAATTTGTGACCGAGTGGCCGTTATGCAGCAGGGCGTTATCGTAGAAACCGGTAATACACAAGACGTGTTACAACAACCTCAGCACCCTTATACACAGCGGCTGATAGCCAGTGTTCCAAAATTGGGAGAGGGCAGAGCGTTTTTGACTCAGGTTGAGCAGCTTTATGGAAATAATTCCGCACAGGAGGCCTAATGAACAAGGTTATTGACGTTAATCAACTGGTGAAAACCTTTGGTCACCCTCGCAGCTTATTTCATCCCCGAGGGAGAGAAGTTCAGGCGCTGAAAAATATTTCATTGTCATTGTACGAAGGGGAAACGTTAGCCGTCGTAGGGGAAAGCGGCTCAGGGAAAAGCACTTTAGCCCGTATTCTAGTTGGGTTAGAGAAAGAAACCTCAGGCGACATTACGGTACTCGGGCAAACTCGTGCTCAGTGGCAAAAACAGGGGGCTCGTGCTTTCGGTCAAGCTATTCAATATGTATTCCAAGACCCTGTTGCTTCTTTAAATCCACGCAAAACCATCGGTGAAACATTGGCGGTGCCTTTAAAATATTTAAAGCATATGAATCAAACACAAAGACACGGGCGGTTGGCTGAATTGCTTGAGGCTGTCCATATGCCAATGGATGCATTAGCCTGTTACCCTCACGAGTTTTCAGGGGGGCAAGCTCAGCGCTTAGCGATTGCGCGAGCGCTTGCCGCAGATGCGCGAATCTTAGTTCTTGATGAGCCTGTGAGCGCATTGGATGTGTCAGTACAAGCCCAAGTTTTGTTGTTACTCGAAGAACTAAAGCAACAGTTTTCACTGTCTTACTTATTTATTAGCCATGATCTGGCGGTGGTAGAGTCTATAGCAGATAGGGTGGCCGTACTCTATTTAGGTGATTTGCTAGAATGTCGTGATACTTGTGACTTATTTGCGGCACCAGAACACGACTACACTCGTAACTTACTGGCGAGTGCGCCGCGTATTCGCGTTGAAGCTTAGAAATATATTTAAAATCAGTTGGGGTCCTAATATGAGCACGGATAAGACAGCGGCTATCGAGCCAGTTCGCATTAAACGTACTGATGAAATTGTTAATGCGATAAAAGAAACGATTATGGCGGATAACCTGATACCGGGTGACCGCTTACCCCAAGAAAAAGAGCTAATTGAGCGTTATAGCGCGAGTAAAAGCACGGTAAGAGAAGCCTTAAAATCATTGGAAGTGCAGGGGTTAATTAAAACCAAAACGGGCCCAGGCGGGGGGGCGTTTATTGATTCAATGACCGAATCCCGTGCGATGAGCTTGTTATCAAACTATTTATTCACGCGAGATATTTCCATTAAAGATATCTATACATTGCGTAAATTATTAGAGCCAGTTGTTGCAGTGAGTGCCATTGATAATATCGATAATGCGGGAATTCAAAAACTGTATGACACCATTGCGATTTACGACCATGAGCCTGCTAATGAAGAGGAACGCTGGCAACAGCGAATGGCAGAGTTGGATTTCCATGCCGTCGTTGCCAGTTACTCTGATAATGTTCTCTTAGTGTTTATCTGCCATTTTTTACAGCGTTTACTTAAAGATTTAGCGGTTTGTAAAGACATTTACCTGAAACCCGAACCAGTAGATAGATGCCAAGGCATTGAATATCAGTATCAATTAATAGAGGCATTACGCCGTAAAGATGCCGCTAAGGTACAGGCGGTGATGGAAGAGCACATGAATTATGCCGAGCAAGCAATGTTGGCTCTACAAGCCACACTGCAAGAACGTTTTTTAAGTGAAGATAGGTAACATAATGATAGATAAAGCATATCTAACCTCAGTATTAAAGACACTTTTATGTACACCTAGCCCGGTGGGTATGACTGAGAAAGCGGTCGCACAAACGCACCAATGGTTGACTGAGTTGGGTTTTATACCGCAGTATACACGCCGTGGAGTGTTATATATTACATTCGGTAATGATGAACCCAAACGGGCACTTGCAGCCCATTTGGATACCTTAGGGGCAATGGTTACTCAGCTCAAACCTAACGGGCGGTTAGCGTTACGTAATACGGGCACTTGGGCTGCGCGCTTTGCTGAAGGCGCTCGAGTCACCGTGTATGGTGATAATCACCAGTATCGCGGCACCATTCTACCGTTAAAAGCATCAGGTCACCGCTTTAATACCGAAGTGGATACTCAAGTGGCTGATTGGGATAACTTAGAAATTCGCCTTGATGCCCCATGTTATAGTGCGGAAGATCTACAATCTCATGGTCTGAATGTGGGGGATATGGTGGCAGTTGATGCCCAACCTGAATTTATTGACAATGGGTTTATTGTTTCTCGTCATTTAGATGACAAAGCAGGCTGTGCGGTGATGTTAGCGGCATTAAAATCGCTAGTGGACGATGGTGTGCTACCGGCTGTTTCTTGCCAATTGATGTTCACGATTTCTGAAGAGGTCGGGATTGGAGGGACTCATGGCTTTGGTGAGCAAGTTCAGGAATTATTAGCGATTGATAATTCTGTTTCAGCGCCTGATCAAACAACACGTGATGACGCATTAACATTGGCATTTCGTGATAGAACGGGGCCATTTGATTTAGCGATTACGCGCCACTTACTGCAATTATGCCAGCAATATAACATCCCTCATGTGCGCGATACATTTAAACATTACCGTTCTGATAGTGCGGCAGCTATTGATGCTGGGTGGGATATTCGGGTTGCATTAGCATGTTTTGCCTTAGATAGCTCCCATGGTTGGGAAAGAACGCATATTGATTCACTGGTTGCGTTAGCAACATTGGTACGACGTTATATTGAAAGTGATTTAGTGCCATTACCGGGGCAGTAATTTTAAAGCCATCTTCTGATAAAAAAAGAAGATGGCTTTAATCCTATGTATCACTAGCTTAGTTTGGCTTGCGATAAATATTTATCCATCTCATCTTGCGGTACCATACCGCCACCGGTCGCCCAGACAAGGTGGGTGGCATTGGCCATGACTTCTGGTGTCAGTGACTTAGACTGTAAATAGTCTGTGTTTTGGGTGACATGAACACTGCCGGTCATACCTGCTAGTGCGGAAGGCTCGAGCTTAATCGACTCCGTTTGATTAAGTAAGCTTAATAGGTTGTACATCTCGGTATCATCAATCGTGTAATAACCATCAATTAAACGTTCCATTGCACGCCCCACAAACCCTGACGCGCGGCCCACTGCAAGGCCATCAGCGGCCGTGATGTTATCAATGCCGATTTCTTGTACTGAAATGGCATCATGGAGCCCTGTATGCACGCCAAGCAACATGCAAGGTGAATGTGTGGGTTCGGCAAATAAGCAATGTACTGCATCACCAAAGGCTAACTTCAAGCCAAAGGCAACGCCACCCGGGCCTCCGCCGACACCACAAGGCAGATAAACAAACAGCGGGTGTTGGTTATCAACAATAATGCCTTGCTCTACAAATTGTTTTTTCAAACGTAAACCTGCAACCGCATAGCCTAAAAATAGTGTGGTTGAGTTTTCGTCATCAATAAAGAAGCAGCGCGGGTCTTTTTCAGCTTCTTTGCGGCCTTGTTCGACCGCAATGCTATAATCCTGTTGATATTCAACAACATTTACGCCGTGAGAACGTAACTTATCTTTTTTCCACTGACGTGCATCCGCCGACATATGTACACTGACACTAAAGCCTAATTTTGCACTCATAATGCCAATAGACATGCCTAAATTGCCGGTTGAGCCAACGGCGATACTATATTGGCTAAAGAATTGTCGAAACTTATCTGAGGATAGAATTTCATAATTATCATCAATTGATAATAAACCGGCTTCTAAAGCGAGTTTTTCCGCATGGGTCAAAACTTCATAGATACCGCCTCGCGCTTTTATTGAGCCCGAAATAGGTAGGTGGCTATCTTTTTTGAGTAACATTTCCCCAGTAATTGGCGTTTCATAACGTGTTTCAAGAGCACTTTGCATATTGGGAATAGCAACCACGTCGGATTCTATGATCCCTTGTGTGGTTTGCGTTTCAGGAAACGCTTTCATTAAATATGGGGCGAAACGTGTTAAACGTGCCTCGGCGTCTTGCACATCCTCGAGGGTCAACCCCACATAGGGTAAACCCGCTTGTGTGGTGGTTGAGTTTGGGTTAAACCAAGTAACTTGCTTTAAATCGATTAAGTCCTGAACTAAAGGGGTGTCAGCAATTAACTTATCAATATTTATCTGAGTCATAATTACTCTCTTTTAAATCACAAATGAAAGTGCAAAGGTGCCTGCCAGCGCAACGAGGGATGCGATAAGTGTGGCGACACTGTAAAAACGAAATGTTTCAGCCAAGGTGGCATTACAATATTGTTTGACCAGCCAGAACAAGGAGTCCGTCACGATGGTACAGCCAATTGCGCCTGAGCCGATGGCTAATGTCATGATCTCAGGGCTGATATGCGGGTACATTGGCATTAATGGGGCAACAATTGCAGTGGCGCCCATCATGGCAACGGTCGCAGAGCCTACCGCAGCATGTAGAATGATAGCCACTAACCAAGCCAATAGGATTGGGTGCATATCAATGCCTGAAAGAACCAGCGCAAGGGAATCGCTTAACCCACTTCCTTTTAAGATGCCATTAAACGCCCCTCCCGCACCAATGATTAATAAAATATTGGCGATGGAACTAAAGCTTTCTTCCGTTTTACTGAGTAGCACGCTCATGCCCATATTACGGCGAATGCCCAGTACGTAATAAGCGACAAATGCGGCAATAAACATGGCAGTGATTGGGTTACCAATAAACTGCAAAAGGGTAAATAATTGATTGTCTTTGCTCATGTTCAAATCTGCTGCGGTTTTGATCAACATGAGAATAATTGGCAGTAAAACGGTAAATAAAGTGGCACCTAGCGAGGGTAAATCTTTTTCTTCACGGACTTCTAAGTCAGAAAAGGCTTCTGGTACCGTTTTAAAAGGTAAGCGCTCACCTAAGAACTTTAGGAATAATGGCCCGCCGACCAGTGAGGCGACTAAACCAACGGCTAAGCCCGCAACAATCACAGTGCCAATATCTGCCCCAAGTTCATTAGTGACAAATAGTGCAGCAGGGTGTGGCGGAACGATACAGTGTACGGCCATCAGCGCAGTACATAGCGGGATAGCCAGTTTTAATAAAGAGGTATTGGTTTTTTTGGCGATGGAAAATGCCAGTGGGATCAACAAAACAACCCCCACCTCAACAAATAGAGTGATACCACAGATTAAACCAATTAGTACCATGGTGACGTCTGGAGTTAACCAACGGCTTTTCTGTAGGGTGATCCCGATGCGCTCTGCTGCACCTGAAATCTCCATCATTTTCCCTAGTATGGTGCCTAGTCCAATAATAGCGGCTAAAAAACCGAGTGTACCGCCAATCCCATTTTCGATAGCATTCACCATCTCTAACGGGTTCATTTTCATTGCAATACCGACAAAAAAGCTGGCGAGTAACAGGGCTAAAAAAGGGTGAAACTTAAATTTAATAATTGAGACTATGATCAGCAAGATACTAATAACCAGAGTACCGAGCATCCACATTGTAGAGTCCATATCCTACCCCTAATCATTTTGTTGTTGTACTTCTATTGGATAATAAATATGCAAGGGTGACAAACGATGAAACCTAAGCTTTAGATGAATTCAATTAACTCAAGTGCGTGATATGGGTCATATAAAATACCAATATTAGGATTTGCATCATATAAATTCACCTTAAAGGCGCTATATTGTTGATAGCGACGAGCTGGGTCATTTCTCAAATAAGGGGGGAAGAGGTTGGTGTCATCGAATTTGAATCAATTTGAACAATCCGGTTTTATTCAATGGAATAAGCGGTTATCGAGCTATCAATTATCCCGCCTACATACCTTTGAAGCTGCGGCGCGACATAGCTCTTTTGCCCTAGCGGCGCAGGAGCTTTCCCTCACACCCAGTGCGGTAAGTCATCGTATTAATACCTTAGAGGGGGAACTGGGTTTTAAATTATTTGAGCGTTTTCATCGGCGTATTGAGTTAACTTCCGATGGTGAGCGTATTTATTGGGCGTTACGTAAAAATCTGGATGATATTAACCAAGAAATTATTGATATCAAAAACCAAGAAATTTCTGGGGAATTAACGGTTTACTCACGCCCATCGATTGCCCAGTGCTGGCTGATCCCGAAAATTGCAGATTTTGCTAATCAATACCCATCGATTCAATTAAATTTATTAACAGGGAACGATGATGTTAATTTTCGCGGCTATGGTATTGATGTGGCAATTTATTATGATGATATGACAAGGTCTAATCTCTATTGTGAAGACCTGATGTCAGAGTCGATGGTTCCAGTGTGTAGTCCGAAATATGCCCAGCAATATGATTTGCTGAATAATATTCATCAACTAAAAAACTGTACGTTACTGCATGACCGGCAAGCATGGAGCAGCAATTCCGACTATGATGAGTGGAAAGCATGGAGCGAATACTATCAGCTACCCTTGTTTCCCCACCGCCGAAACCTGTGTTTTGACCGTTCAGACTTAGCTATTGTAGCCGCAATGAACCACGCAGGTGTAGCAATGGGGCGCAAGCAGTTGGTGGAAAAGCGGATTAAAAGCCGTGAGCTCGTGATGCCTTTTGGCGATACGCCATTAACCTGCCAACAGCGGTATTACTTTGCGATGCTTAATGATAAGCGGCACCCAAAAGCGGATATTTTTATTCAGTGGTTAAAACAGCAGGTTAGCTGAATATTGCAAGTAAAATAGCCTTTTTTCCGGTAAGATAACAGCAACAATTATTTCTTCGAGATGGGTAAACACTGGGTTATGGTTCCGAAAACACCAAAAGTTGCAACGATCAAAGATGTGGCTGCCAAAGCTCAGGCAGGGAAAACCAGCATCTCACGTTATTTGAATGGTGAATTTCATTTGCTTTCCGATAACCTTCGTCAACGTATTGAAACGGCGATTCGTGAATTAAATTATCGGCCTAATCAAATGGCGCGGAGCTTAAAACATGGTCGCACGGGGTTAATTGGTTTGATTATTGCGGATATCGGCAACCCGTTTTCTGTGGAAGTATTGAAAGGGGTTGAAGCTGAGTCCATCAAGCAAGGCTTTATGACAGTTGTCTGTAATGCGGATAATAGCATTGAGCGTGAATGCCAATTTATTCAGTTACTTAAAGGTTACCGTGTCGATGGGCTAATCATTAATTCAGCGGGTGTTAATGAACAATTCATTGATGTTCTTAAACAAACCACGTTGCCTTTTGTTTTATTAGATAGAAAAATTGATAACTTTCCCTGCGATATGGTGGGGTTAGACAATCCTGCTTCGGCTCAAATGGCTTTCAATCATTTACTTGAGCAAGGCTTTGAAGCGATTTGCTTTGTCACTGAACCCATCGTGTATAACAGCGCTCGCCAAGAACGCTTACAAACCTTTCAAGCGCTGTCACAGGATAACCCGCAAATCAAGAGTGAGTTCCATGAAGTCACGTTACCAAACCCTGAAAAATTAGCATCGATTGTTGCTGAGTTTTGTATTTCTCACCGAGGAATGCGTAAAGCCATTGTGGCAGCTAATGGGGTTTTAACTTTACAGTTAGCTTATGCGATGAATCAGCAAGGGTTGCGCTGGGGGGCAGATATCGGTTTTTTAAGTTTTGATAACCTTGAATGGGCTGCATTTGCTGGGCAGGGGGTGACGTCGGTTTCACAACCCACTGCCGAAATGGGGCATAAAGCAGTTACATGTTTACTTGAAAAACTCGAAAACCCAGAAAAAGAACCAACTCAGCATTTGTTTCATGGTGAGTTGATTATTCGAAATTCAACTACACTGTAGAAAGCTATTAGGGCTGTATGGCATTTAAATTAGCGCAGTTTTGGCTAAAATCGCCATTAAGACCTGCAATTAAATTATCGACGGCGCATTCCACCATAGCATAGCGAGTCTCATGGGTGGCAGAGCCGATATGCGGCAAGGCGACCACATTCGGTAATTTAAGTAACTTAGAGTCTACGGGTAAAGGCTCTACTTCAAAGACATCTAAACCTGCACCGCGGATCACGTGGTTTTCTAGTGCATCAATCAACGCTGCCTCATCGATAATTTTTCCTCTGGACCCATTAATCAAAAATGCACTGGGTTTCATTTTTTCGAGTTCATTTTTGCCAATTAGTTTTTCTGTTGATGGCACTAAGGGCAGCACGACACAAACAAAGTCAGACTCAGCAAGTATGGTATCTAAATCACAGCGACGAGCCTTGAGCAGGTTTTCCGCTTTAGAATGCGAATGGTTGCTGTAATAGAGAACAGACATCCCAAAACCAGCATAGGCTCGTGTTGCTACGGCATAACCAATTCGGCCCATACCTAAAATACCAATCGTTTTACCACTCACATTGCTACCGTACACATTTTCGCCAATACTTTTCGTCCACTGGCCATTTTTAACCATTTCAGCCATTTCAATAATGCGACGAGCGCTGCATAGCACTAAGGTAAAAATGGTATCTGCGGTAGTTTCGGTTAAGACATTCGGAGTGTGCATCAATGCAATTTTTCTTGCGTTCATTGCCTCCAGATCAAATTGATCGATACCCACAGAAATGGTGGAAGCTACCGTTAAATAAGGGGCGAGAGCAAGGTCGCTCGCAGTGATGGGGTAGCTGGCTCCGATAATACCGTTGGCCGTTGCAAGGGCTTGCCTAAAACTGGCGATATTGTCTGCTGTAATGCTATCAAATTGAGTGACGTTGAATTGCTGTTGTAAGCGCCCAAGTTGATCCGCAGGGATCGTTTTATACAAAATAATATTTTTTTTCATTATGTTCCCCATTATGCGTGTTTAGCGAGGGCAGTAGTGCCGTCTTGTTCTTGATTAGGTTTGACAATTAAGGTAAAGAAAACAGAAGCTAACAATGCGAGCCCCATAAACATATAGGATGCACTCGGGCTACCTGTTACACCATTTAAATAGCCTACAAACCATGACCCAAAGAACGAACCTAGTGCACCCATACTGTTGATTAATGCCATTGCACCTCCCGCAACGTTTTTGGGGAGCATCTCAGGGATGATGGCGAAGAATGGCCCATAAGGTGCATACATCGCGGCGCCGGCTATCACCAATAACATATAGGATAACCAGAAATTTGTACTACCTAACAGGTATGAACCAAGGAAACAAATAGCACCTAACAGAAGCATTGGCCAAACAAACAGTTTACGATTATGCATTTTATCCGATGCCCAAGATACCAACACCATCGCTAATGTCGCAGCAAGGTAAGGGACTGCAGAAAGCCAACCTGTCTCAACCATACCGAGATTTGATGCACCACGAATAATTGACGGTAACCACAGCACAAAGCCATATACCCCGATACTCCAGCAGAAATACTGTGCACACAGTAAAACTACATTACGTGATTTAAACGCTTCACGATAATTACGTATAGGTTTGATATTTTTCTGTTCGTCACTAAGAATTTTATCAAGGGTATCTTTTTCTTGTTGGCTTAACCAGTTTACTTGGTTAGGTTTATCACGTGCAGTTTTCCACCAGAAGAAAGCCCATAACACAGCGGGAACGCCTTCAATGATAAACATTTCGCGCCAACCAAATGCTTGAATTAGGTAGCCTGATAGTACAGACATCCATAGGACGGTCACCGGGTTACCTAAAATTAAGAAAGTATTCGCACGTGAACGCTCTGGTTGAGTGAACCAGTTACTGATGTAGATCAGCATTGCGGGCATGACTGCGGCTTCAACTACTCCTAAGCTGAAACGAATAATCACTAACATGGGAATATTGCTTACCATTCCCGTCAAGCTAGCGAATATTCCCCATAAGAAAATACAGGCAAAAACCAGTTTGCGAACGCTACGTTTTTCGGCATAGATAGCCCCAGGGATTTGGAAGAAAAAGTACCCTAAGAAAAACAACGAGCCCAACAGGGATGACATCCCTTTGGAAATACCTAAATCTGCGTTGATCCCTGCGGCAGCGGCAAAGCTATAGTTGGCTCTATCTAAGTAAGCAAGGCTGTATGTGATAAACACGATTGGCATAATGCGCCACCAACGTGACATTGCCGGAGTATTGATTGTCATAATATATTCCTTCTTAGCATGCCGCGTTGACGGTAGGTGAGGATAATAAAGCCATTTCTTGCTGTAATTGCACCTTAGTAGGCAAGCCTTCGCTATCACCAATGACTTGGATAGCCCTAGCACCAATAAAATTACCTCGTTTAATGGCTTGAGGGAGGGATTGCCCTTCTAATAATGCGCTGATCACCCCGACCGCGAAGCCATCACCTGCGCCGACGGTATCAACCACATTTTTGACAACTACTGCATCGACAACCCCTTGTTGATTAGTTGCTGTTTTATAGTAAGCCCCTTGTTCACCTGTTTTAATGATCACAGCATCGACACCATGGGCGAGATAAAAGTCAGCAATGGCTTCAGGTTTATCGAAACCAGTTAAAATCTTGCCTTCTTTTAAACCGGGTAATACCCAGTTTGCTTGGAATGCTAATTGGTTTAGCTGGGTGACCATCTGTTGTTCATTTTGCCAGAGTGAAGGGCGTAAATTTGGATCAAATGATAGGCTTTTCCCTGCATTTCGCATCCACTTTGCTGCGTATAGTGACAGTTGATAGCTGGTGGTAGAAAGCGCAGCAGCGACTCCGCTTAAATGTAAATGGCGAGCAGATAGAAAATAGTCTTCATTAAAATCAGTTAGGTCTAAATGACTTGCTGCTGACCCCTTACGGAAATATTCCACGATGGGATCGGTTCCATTTTGAGCTTTAGATTTTAACTGAAAACCAGTTGGGTAATTTGCATCAATAGTAACACATTGAGTATCCACCAATTCTTTATGTAAAGTCGATTGAATAAAGCGACCGAAGGAGTCATTACCAAGACGGCTAATCCAACCACTTTTTAAACCAAGACGAGCGAGGCCGATGGCTACGTTTAGCTCTGCTCCTGCCGCACGACGAATAAAACTTTCTACCTCGTGCAATGTCCCTGTTTGTGTTGCCACAAACATCATCATAGCTTCACCAAGGGTCACCACATCTAATTGATTTTTCATGATATTAAACCCCTTTTAATAGCGAAACATAGTGTTCAGTAATGGCACGTAAATCGTGACCTTCTAGTGGAAACTCAATGCCACGTGGTACATTATTAGGCAAAATCTGTAGCACTTCTTCCCATGAACCATCACTGTCATCAAGGGCGACCGCCACATGCTTATCAGTACGTAACTGACAGGCCTTGACGTGAATATAGGCCACTTGCTTAGTAAATATGTGGGCGGCTTTGAGAGGATCTTCGTGTTGCCAGTACCAGTTGGCCATATCGAAAGCCATCTTAATGGGGATGTTTTGTGCTGCAACACCCCTAAAAAAGCGCTCTAATGGGGCAATATGACCACCTGCTTCCGTCTGGTCATTCTCAATCACGAGTTGTGTTGTATATCGATTGATAACGTTAATGACTTCAGACAAGTCATAATTTTCAGGTGGTTCACCGAGTGACAGTTTTAAGAAACGTGCATTAAGTTGTTTGGCTTCGTCGAAATAACCTTGTAATTTGCTGATTATGATAGGTTCACGTTGCTGAAATAGGGTATCAGGAACGGAATAGACAGCGGTTAATTGCCTTGATTTCAGCTGATTGCTAATGTCAGCTAGCCTATCATTAGGCAGCAAAAGCTCTTGGCGGATCTCTACGCCATCAGCGCTAGCCCCTTGAATAATATTCAGCAAAGCTTGCTGCCCACCCAGCTGTTTTACTGCCTGTGTGCTATAGGCAGCAGTGACAACAATAATATCTTTGCTCATGATTTTCCTCTGCCTTATTTTAGGTAATGGTTTTAGTCTTTCTGAGAATAAATCATTATGGAACCGGTTCCATTTTGTTTTCTAGCAATGAAAGATAAAAATAAGAGCCACATCACTAATCAAACTCCGATGAATGCTTAATAACTGATCCCTATCACAGTTCATTATGTAAAGGATGTAACGTTTTTTAAGCTGTATCTGATGAAAATATATTGATATAACACTTTGTTTTTAAATACATTTATTTTTCACGGATAAGAAATTATAGGGAAGTATGAGATAACTGTGTGAATTCTCGTGTTTTATTATTGTTATCTGTATCCCAATTTCTTATTTATAGTCTTTCAATGAAATATTATTTCAATATATTAATATTTGAGTGAAATTTCAGTTCAATTATTAACTGATTTCACAAGCTCTGCCCTGACTACACCACAGCAACTCAAAAAATAATAAGTTATGAAGATGAGGTTCTGAACATGAAAGTAATTAAAATGACTGCACTTTATAGTGCACTTTTGTTAGCCAGCGTTTCGTTGGCTCAAGCGAATAACAGTGAAAACACAGGTGTGTATAAGAAAGCCTGTACTCCAGAATTAATACAAGGCGCAAAAACCAATGCGGACTTATGTTTTGGGGTGGAAACGGCTAGCGATATTCAGATCACCAAAAAAAATGACCCTAAATATAAAATCAAAGTGGTGATTATTGGCGAAAGTACCAATAAAAATTACATGAATACGTATGGCTACCCATTGGAAAATACGCCATTTTTATCTTCCGTGAATGGACGTTTCTTTAACAACTTTATCAGTGCAGCGTCCAATACGGTGCCCACATTAACCCGCGCTTTAGCGAAGAATGATTTAAATACCATTACAGAGCATCATGAAAAGCCTTACTACAATAATAATTCGATTGTCGATTTAGCCAATAAAGCGGGCTATGAAACTTATTATATTGGTAACAACGGTAGTTTTGGGGATGATGAGATAGGGTTTACTAACTATTTCTTAAAAGCTGACTATTTTTTACCTGTAAGAGACAATAAAACAGGGTTTGATAACCTATTTGTTCAAGAAAAATTTGTCGTTGATGATAGCGTAAATAAGCTGACCAATGATTTTAAAATGTTACCTGCATTTAAAGCTGCATTAAATAACCCTTCAGATAAAGAAAAAGTCATTTTTGTCCATATGTGGGGACCTCACCATGACGGCTGGCCAAAAGGAGCTTGCGAGCTAGTTAAAAATAACTACAACATTAATCCAGAACAATTCGATACAGGCTGGGGAAGTTTGGTGAATTGTTATGTTTCTGCCATCAAACTGAGCGATGATTTTATTGGCGATATTTATAAAACCTTGCAAGAAAATAATAAAAATGGCGAACATCCTTTCTCCATTCTTTATTTTGCCGACCATGGGCAAGGTTTGGTGAAAGCGAATAAGCAACACGTGGCTGCTCTAGAGGCGGAATATAACGGATTCATTAAAGAAGGGAACTTGTATTTGCGCCATGGCCAATTAGTCAAAGGAGCGTATCAAATTCCATTAGTGGTTATGAACTCTGATGATACTCAACGTGAGTTCCGTGATGAGACCTTGAGTGAATGGAATTTATTTGATTACTTCGCGTCTTGGTTAGGGGTTGAAACTAACCTGACATCCCCAGATAAAAGCATTGTAGCGGATACCATCACACCAGAAAAAGATATTGATGTATTTGTTTTTCCACGAGATGAATTTGTAAAATACGATAGCTTACCGCAGGACACAGTACTTTCCCCTGTAACCGTTAATACAAAAATTATTGCGGATTAACTAAACAAAAAAGGCAGGGCCTAATGTCAGCGCTGCCTTTTTATCGATATAAAACCTTAATTAGCGGCTCAGAGCATCCGCCACGGATTTAAAACGAGCAAATTTATCGCGTAATTGCTGATGCCCAACGGCATTGGGTTGGTAAGTTGTCATTTTCGCTGTACTGGCTGAAATGGCGACATCGAAGCCGGAATAATAACCTGTTCCAACGGCAGCACACAGCGCCGCCGCTTGGCAGCCAGACTGTTGTATGTTGACGACATCTAACGGTAAATTACTCGCATCACAGAACATTTGCATCCACAATGGGGAGTGGGTTGGGCCACCCGTAAAGCGAATGGACTCAGTGGTATTATCGAGCCCAACAATGCGGTCTTGATGCAGCAAGTGAGAGAACACAATACCTTGGTAAATCGCGTAAACAATATCTGCATCTGTATGGTGAGAACTTAAACCTAATAGGCCGCCATGCAGGTTACTATGGTAATTAGAGCCATATAGCCAAGGGAAAAATAGGATATCATTTTGCCTTGTTGCCCCTTCGGCTACGCAATGGTTAAGTACCTCATAGTCCTGTAAGCGTTGATTGAAGAAATGGCGCGTAAACCACGCGAGGTTACTGGCTGACGTTGGGCTTCCTTCATGGACAAAATAAGTACCTGGAATACAGTATTTGCTCCAAACATACGGGTAATCTGATGGGATAATTTCATCAAAAACACGGGTGGAGATTGTCCATGTCCCAGCAACTGCACTCAGTTTATCTTTTTGATTGACGCCCGAAGCCAAGGCTGCACCGACAACATCGAAGAAACCACCAAAGACAGGCGTCCCTTCTGTCAGGCCACATTCTGCTGCTGCTTTATGCGTTACAGTCCCCGCTAGTTGGGCTGAATTGATCACTGGTGCTAATTTGTCATTGACCTCGTCAATACCAAATAGTTTGCATAAGCTAGGGTCGTAACTTGATTTAGTTTGGTTAAATAACTGGCTACCTGAAATATTAGTTTCTTCACAGGCAATTTGGTCAGTAAGGCGATAGCGAATATAGTCATGTACCATTAAAACATGACCTGTACTCCGGTAGTTATCGGGTTCGTTTTCTTTTAACCAGCGTAGTAATGCGACAGGGTGAGAAGCCCAGAGCTGCTGTAAACTCAGCGGATAGGCTTTGTCTGCCGTGCCATTTTTATGCCATTCATCAACAATGGCCTGAGCGCGGGAATCCGAAGATACAATCCCATTTCTAACGGGTTTGCCGTGTTTATCGAGTAAATAGAGGCCCTTACCGTGCGAAGAAAAGCTAACGCCCGAAATTTGTGAAGCATTCAAGCGGCTATTTTTAATCGCTTCGCGGATCACGCTACAGGCTGCTTCCCATAGCACATCCATATTTCGTTCACTAAACCCTGCTTCAGGGCTCTCAGTGGGGAAAGGGTGCTCTGCAACAACAATTTCTTGGCCTTCAGGTGTGTAGACTCCCGCTTTAATAACAGTACCACCAAGGTCGACACCCATAAAAAATGCATTCATTGTGGGCTCCTTTAAGCGTTGTACCAACCAGCTTGTTGCATTTTATCTTCTATCCAATGACGAGCCTTAATGATTTCAATCAATGGTTCTTCTGCTTTTTCTGTCCACATTTCAATCAAAAAGGTACCGCGATAATTTAAACGCTTTAATAGTTTGAATAAATTCACAAAATCGACACAACCTTCCCCAAAAGGGACATCACGGAATTGGCCTTGGCAGGTTTCTGTTACCGCGTAGGTATCTTTCAAGTGAATAGCCGTGACGTGCTCAATGCCTTGTGTGAATTCCTGTTCGACATTATTCCCCCATGCGGTCAAGTTACCCACGTCAGGGTAAACAGAAAACCATGGAGAGCGAATTTTGTCAGATAGGGCTTGCCACTTAGTGATGGAATTCATAAATGGCGTATCCATGATCTCTACGGCACACATTACCTGAGCCGCTGCGGCAACTTCACTGACCCATTGCATCCCTTTTTCAAAATGGGCAATGGTCTGTGCATCTTGCTCTTCATAATAGACATCGTAACCTGCAAGTTGGATAGTCCGGATCCCAAGGTCTTGCGCTAATTTGATGGCTTTTTCCATCAAGGAATAAGCCATCATGCGAGTTGCTTCATCGTGGCTACCGAAAGGGAAACGGCGGTGACCAGATAAACACATTGTTGGAATACGCACGCCAGTTTGCTGGATGGCTTTGACAATGTCTAGGCGCTCAGCTTGGTTCCAGTCCAAGCGTGCAAGGCGTTCGTCGGTTTCATCCACTGACATTTCAACAAAATCAAATCCAGCGGCTTTAGCTAACGCTAATTTCTCTAACCAACTGCTATCTTTAGGTAATGCTTTTTCATAAATTCCAATTGGATGCTTGCGCATGGTGTTCTCCCTGAAAAATTTAACTTTGTGGTGATGTTTTATTAAGGCGCTGGTTGCGGGTCATGGCTCGTTTAGCACTCCATCTTTCTTTGAAGAATTTGAACGCCAGTGCCAAAATTAGGGTGATCCCCCAAACCGCAAGGTTAAAGTGCAGGCTGACTCCCAGTAGGCTTAAACCCGTTGCGATGACTTGTAAAACTAATAAAGCGCAGAATACACGGCTAACTTTCCCAACTCCGCCAAATGGGTTAGTCCCACCTAATACAATGGCAAGGATGGTGAGTAATAAATAAGAGTCACCATAGCCCATACGTGCAGAGTTAAAGCGTGCCATCATAATGAGGCCTGCAAGTACGCACAGAAGGCTAGAAATGGTATAGATGGCGATCATTACGCGGTCTGTACGAATACCGCTGAACCATGTGGCATTGATATTACTGCCACTCATGTAAATGTTTTTCCCTAAGCGTGTACAACCTAAAAATAGGGCTAACAATATAGCGGTGACAATAAAGATAATCATAGCAATAGGGACACCAAATACAGTGTCAGCACCAATAGCACGTACAATCGGTGGCATACCGCTGAGTGCGGCACCTTTAGTAAGGTAAACCCCAATACCACTGATAATGGTCATCGTACCAAGTGTGACTAGAATTGGGTGGGCACCGATATGGGAAATCATTAGCCCTGTGAGTGTGCCAATAATTACCGCGATGACCGTTGCACCGACTAATGCCAATAATAACCACATTAATTGCGTACCAGTTCCTGCCTCCACGGGTAGGTAATTAATAAAGACCCACGCCATAAATAAGCCCGTTAAGTTAGCGGTGCTGATAATCGCAAGGTTTAAACCACCGCTTAACATCGGGACAAACATGGCAAAAGTGAGTAAACCTAGCTCAGGTAATTGGAAGGTAATACTTAAAAAAGTATTTTGCGTAAAAAAATGCCCCGGCATAGCGATGCTGAATGCAGCAATCGCCAATAAGAAGATTGAAAGCAGTCCGATAACAGAGCCATCAATTTTAAAAAAAGCGTGTTTTTTCATGGTGATATTCCTGTTAAACAAAACCTACGTCCGTCTCTTTGCGTTTTTTGTAGTGAGTAATACAAATCGCAATGAGGATAACCATGCCGATGACGATATTGACGAAATAGTTAGAGACGCCAATCAAGTTGAGGCCATTCTTTAAGATACCGATCAGGAAAACCCCCATGAGCGTACCGATCACCGTACCGCGTCCCCCCGACAAACTTGCCCCTCCTAACACCGCCGCAGCAAGTACATCGAGTTCTCCTCCTACGAGGGCACTGGGTACCACTTCACTCATTCGGTAAGTTTGCAACATGCCACCAATGGCTGCCATAGCACCTAGATAGCCATAAGCGAACAAATAAATGACGGAAACTCGAATACCAATACGAGTCGCAGACTCTTGGCTGCCCCCAACCGCATATAACTGGCGGCCAATATGGGTTTTATTCATTAAAATCCAAGTCAGGAAGGCAATACCAAGCATCACTAAAAGAGGTAGGCCAACTTGGTAGTATTCCCCATCGACTTCGAACGGCAAGATAGTCACAGGGTCTACCCACCAATCGGGTAAATCATAAATACTATGGCCATTTGTTAACCACATCAGCATGCCAAATAACAATGATTGCATGCTGATGGTGATAATGATGGAAACCACATTGAGGGAGTAAATTAATATTGCATTGATTAAACCAAAAGCGATACCAATGACAATCGCCAATGTGATACTCAGGGCTGGGCTAGCAATAATTCCTTGTAATAACCATGTTGCTATGACGTATTGAACGACGGAAGCTACGGCCGCAAAAGAAATATCTATCCCACCAGTGACTAAGACGACAAATAACCCTAAAGCAAAGACACCTGTCACTGCATAGCTTTCACTTAGGTCGAGTAAGTTTTGAATAGTCAGAAATTGTGGGCTCATAGCAGTAAAGAAAACCACCATAATGATAATGACCCAAATTAACCAACCTTCAACTGATTGTGGTCGAAGTTTTTGCCAATTAGCCATTGATGATTTCCTCCAACTGTTGCTCATTGATGGAATCTGTCATGATTTCTTTGACGATAGTTCCTTGTTTCATATGTAAAATTCTGTCGCAGTTATAATAAGCTTCGGAGGCTTCATCGGTAATTAGAAGAATTGAAATACCCACACCAGATAAACGGTGAATTAATTTATAAATACTGTCTTTTGCACCAATATCGACACCCACAGTTGGGGAGTCTAAAATCAATACTTTTGGGCGAGTTAAAATCCATTTAGCAAGAACCACTTTTTGTTGGTTACCGCCAGATAGCGTGGAAAGGGGGTTATTGGGGTCAGTTACTTTAATATCTAAGTCAGCAATCCACTCTTGGACAATGTCTTGACATTGTTTTTCATCAATCAAATGCAATGGGGTTTTTAAACGATCAAGAATGGAAATGACCATATTATCGGCGATAGATTGCTGTAATATCGCACCTAACGTTAGGCGGTCTTCGGATACATAGCCAATACCGTGTTTAATCGCTTCGGTATTGTTCTTCAGCTTAACGGGTTTACCTTCAATACGTAACTCACCATTATCGGGGTGAGTAATACCAAATAAAGAGAGCGCTAGTTCAGTACGGCCGGAACCGAGCAAACCACATAAACCTAATACCTCACCGCGTTTTAAACTCAACGAAATATCTTGATATTGGCCTGAGCGGCTGAAGTTTTTAACTTCTAGAACCGTACGTCTATCTTCCGCATTGTTTGGGGGTTTGCGTTCATGAACGATGTCTAAACCGGTCATGAGTTCGGTAATTTTGCGGGTGGTTAAGCCTTCAGCAGGCCATGTGCCAATTTTTTGCCCATCACGGATCACCGTAATGCGGTCAGATATTTCCTTGACTTCTTCAAGTCGATGACTGACAAAAACGACGGTGATCCCTTTGTTTTTTAAGTAGTTCACTGTCGATAGTAATTGATTTACTTCGGTTCGAGTGAGGGACGCCGTTGGCTCATCCATAATTACTAGGCGAGCATCCGCGACTAAGGCACGGCAGATAGCGACTTGTTGGCGCTGAGCAATGGGTAAAAATTGAACTGGCGTATCTGGGTTAATGGAAAAAGCGAGTTCATTGAGTATTTCTAACGCTTTTTCGCGCAATTTCTTTTTTTGGAACCAACCAAAATACCCTTTGAGGTTCAGCTCAAAAGCGATATTTTCAGCCACCGTTAAGTTAGGGAATAGCGATAAGTCTTGATAGATAACCTGTACGCCTAATTCACGAGCTTTATCGGGTGTTAACCGGTGGTAACTTTTGCCATCAATCTCGATTTTACTGCCATTATCAGGAGCGTACACACCGCTGATAGTTTTGATCAGGGTACTTTTTCCACACCCATTGGTGCCTGCTAAACAGTGCACCTCACCTTTGTTTAGCGTCAAATCAATATTGCGTAATGCACGATGACCCCCAAAGCTTTTGGAAAGGTCTCGTAAGGTGATGAGTGGGTCGGATTTGTCAGCTTTTGAGGTGGTTGTCATAGGTATAATTCCTACTGCAAATAAATTGGTGTTGGCTTGTTTGTCATAGCGCAAGCTGTTGCGTTGTTGGCTACAACTCGCGCTATACAAAACAGTAAATTCAAAATGCTAATTAATATTGTATTTTTGTTTTAAATGTTATTTTGCTAGTGAAGAATTACAGGCCGACTTCAACCAATTTTTTGGTGTTTTCGATATTCAGATTGACAGGGTTATCACTTAAAATGGTATTGCCACTGACTTTAATTTCACCCATATCACCGATTGAAACGCCATCTTTAATTTCTTCACCGTTCATCATTGCAGTCGCAACTTGAACGAAGACTTGTCCTGCAACTTTAGGATTAGAAATGTAGCCACCATCAATAGCGCCTTTTTCTAGTAACTTAATGCCTTGGCCTGGGGTAAAGGTGCCGAATACACAGGTGGTATCATTTTTGCGGCGCTTATCAATAGCACGACCTGCACCGATAGGGCCTTGCGAGCCAAATGACATAATGCCTTTTAAGTCTTTGTGCTTAGATAACAGGTCATTAGCGGTACGCATTGAATCATCAACGGATTCTGCAACACCAAAACGGTCATCTACCATTTGCATTTTTGGGTAATTGGCTTTTTGATAAGCAATGGCAGCATCCGCCCACTCATTAACAAGAGGGACCGTTAAACTGCCGACGAACATGGCGTATTTACCTTCTTCACCCATACAAGCTGCCATATCTTTCATATGGTTAGCTCCCATGCTTTGGGTATCAAGTAATTCAAAGTCCCAGTCTGCGTTGGTTTGATTTGGAGATTCGTGAGTAATGACTTTAATACCAGCTTCTTGAGCGCGTTTTAATACAGGCTCAAGTACTTTTGCATCGTTAGGAACGACACCAATGACATCCACTTTTTTGGCGATTAAATCTTCGATGGCACGAACTTGTTCTGCTGGATCAGCCGTTGTAGGGCCAACTTGGAATGCGTTAACGCCCAGTTTTTTACCTTCTTCGGTGATCCCTTGTTCCATAACGTTAAACCAAGGAATACCACCGACTTTAACGACTACGCCCATCGTGAATGGCTTTTGTGCTTTTTGTGATTCGGCCATTGCGACATTGGAAAACAGTGCAACGCTCATTAAACAAGGTAAAACTAATTTTTTCATGTTCATAGTTGTATTCCTTAGTGTAGATGGATACTAAATCGAGATCTCTCATCAACATAGGGTCAATGTTATTATCTCATTTAGGTATGCCTATAATTAAGCGCTAAGGAATTATGGGTACATAATATCCCTGCACTTTTTAATACAGAAAATAAATGAATGATTATTATTTTACTTACATCACGGTTACGGACTTTTTATATTTTAATAAATTACTTATCACACTCGATAATATTTAAATTCGGGAATTGTTTTTGAAAATTAGTATCATTAAGCTTGTTAGTAATGAGTACGTTAATATCCTCAAAGGTACAAACTTGGCTAAAAGCATATTTTCCGAGTTTACTGTTGTCGGCGAGTAAAACTTTATTCTCTGAAACTTGCAACATAATATTTTTCAGCTTTGAATTTATTTCGCTACCATCACGAATACCATTTTCAATATTAAAACCTTGGCATGATAAAAATAAGGTTTTTATCTGAAAGCTACGAATAATACTTTCTGCAATAGGGCCATGAAAATCATCATGACGTTCTGAGTATTCACCACCAATCCCAATCACTCGTACACGATCACGGCAAGCCAGTGCTTGGATAATTTTGACCGAATTAGTGACAACAGTAATATCGATATCAGGTATTTGTCGTGCTAAAAACCAGCAAGTACTGCTGTTATCTAGCATAATACAGTCGCCGGGTTGGATAAACTTCAGTGCAGCCTTAGAAATTTTCATTTTCGCATCAGGGTGTTCTTCGGTTCTTTTGCGAAAGGATTCTGCACCATCGACCATTTGACTGAGTTTGACCGAAGAAGGTATTACATTGACCATTGGCATTTCTTCTTGGTCAATGGCAACGGCACCGCCGAAGCTACGAATAATTCGGTTTTCTCGCTCTAGTACTGTTAAATCACGACGGATTGTTTCTTGGGAAACAAGACATAACTGAGCTAATTCACGCACTAACGCCGAACCATTTTGTGAAACATGAGAACAAATTAATTTATGGCGTTCGGCTTGTAACATGTTTAACTCCTATTTTTTCCACGATATTTATTCTGCCTGTGTTGCTTTTTTTTTGTCGTGATTAGATTCAAGTATTCCATTCTTGAAAAAAACAAAGCCGTTTAAAGTGATCTTGTATAGCTATATTTGAAAGTAATATGTAATCGTTACATTTTAGTTGTGATGCATGGCGCATTATTTGCAGTATCTTTCTGTGTTACTCATAAGAAACAAAAAAAAATGGGCTAACTCGGTCATATTTCCACGCCTCGATATTGACTTAATATGACCGATTGTGACCGGTTATGACCGATTGACTGTGGTTTGTTGCGAGTTTGTAAATGTGACCGCTTTTTAAATCAGCAAAATCTGTTTACCTTAATAGGTAGAGACAGGTTATCAACACACAAAATATACCCAGAGAATAAATTTTTGTTGTTGATATTAAAGCAAATTTTATAGCTAGGGGATTATTATGTTAGAACAATTGAAGCAACAAGTCTTTGAAGCAAACCTCGCATTACCAAAACATAACCTAGTGACCTTTACTTGGGGAAATGTCAGTGGCATTGATCGCCAAGCAGGGTTAATGGTAATTAAGCCATCCGGTGTGGATTATGAAACCATGAAAGCAGAAGATATGGTGGTTGTCTCACTGGAAACGGGAAAAGTTGTTGAAGGTAATTTTCGACCATCTTCTGATACAGATACCCATCTGGCACTTTACAAGGCATTCCCTGAAATTGGCGGTATCGTGCATACTCATTCGCGTCATGCCACTATTTGGGCACAAGCGGGGCAGCCATTAAGTGCATTAGGCACCACACATGCAGATTATTTCTATGGTGAAATTCCGTGCACGCGTTTAATGACAGAAAATGAAATTGCTGGGGATTACGAAAGGGAAACGGGTAATGTCATCATTGAAACATTTAAAGAAAAAGGTATCACAGCCAAAGATGTTCCCGCAGTATTAGTTAACAGTCACGGCCCATTTGCATGGGGGACAAACCCTGATAATGCGGTGCATAATGCGGTTGTCTTAGAAGAAATCGCTTATATGAATTTATTTACTCGTCAATTACAGCCTGCTGTAGGGGCAATGCAGCAAGAACTGTTAGATAAACATTATTTACGTAAGCATGGTAAAAATGCCTATTATGGGCAAAAGTAAAGAATTAAATGTAGTGTAACTGACATAATAAATTGATTAAAAATAACAAATACTATTTCTTGATTTTTATTATAGTCAAGGAAGGGGTTATTATACAAATAACCACAAAGAAATGCAGTGTGGTTATTACTGTTATTAAAATAATACCCCTTAAAGAGATACCATCATAAAACTGTTCATTAAAGTTTAAACATAATGTTTATATACCCATATCCTAAAATAGAAAGTAGGCGGTAATTAATTATTATCTATAAGGAAATGAAATTAAGATAATAGAATAGGTTAGAAGCGCCCTTATTGTTTCCTAATAGCGAAAACAATAGGGGCAGTTTATTCTAAAGTGTGACGCCCATTTTAAAAATGGCTAATTCGCGGAAGTCATTCACTTCATTTTTGGTTTGCTCTCCATTTACGACCTTAACCACATGTTGAATAAAGTCAGCCAATAACTGATCCATGGATTTACCGGTTAATAAGGCACCTGCATTAAAATCAATCCAATGGGGTTTTTTGGCGGCCAGTTCATTATTAGTGGCAATTTTTAATGTTGGTACAAACCCACCATAAGGAGTTCCACGACCCGTAGTAAATAGCACTATATGGCAGCCTGCGGCACCTAATGCACTGGTTGCAATCGCATCGTTACCTGGAGCACTTAATAAGTTAAAGCCCGGTTTTGTTAGGCGCTCGCCGTATTTTAATACATCCATTACTTGGCTGGTTCCCGCTTTTTGAGTACAACCAAGGGATTTTTCTTCTAGCGTAGAGATACCGCCTGCTTTATTACCCGGAGAGGGGTTCTCATAGATAGGTTGATCATGAGCAATAAAATATTGTTTGAAGTCATTGATCATATTTACTGTTTTTTCGAAGGTTTGTTGGTCATGACAATGGTTCATTAAAATCTGCTCAGCACCAAACATTTCTGGCACTTCGGTTAAAACAGTCGTTCCATTATGGCTGACAAGGAAATCAGAAAAACAGCCTAATAGTGGGTTGGCGGTGATCCCTGATAACCCATCAGAGCCACCACACTCAAGGCCAAATTTCACTTCACTAAGCTTGCCTGACACACGTTTATCTTGTCTAACTAATTGATAAAGTTCATTAAGGTGTTCAACGCCCGCTTCAATTTCATCTTCCAATTGTTGACATACCATAAATTTAACGCGATCAGTATCGAAATCACCTAATGTTGCTTTAAACTCAGCCACTTGGTTATTTTCACATCCCAACCCAATCACCAGAACGCCCCCTGCATTAGGGTGTTTTACCATATCTTGCAAAATAGTACGGGTGGTTAAGTGGTCATCGCCTAATTGAGAGCAGCCTAAGGTATGGTTGTAAAGATAGACCCCGTCAATATCAGTCGCTTCATTGTGCTGTTTATTGAAGCGTTCGATCATTTTTCTTGCAAGGGCATTGACGCATCCAACTGTTGGGATCACCCAAATTTCATTACGGACGGCAATGTCACCGTTATTGCGGCGATAAATTTGTACTTCAGGGTCAGGGAGAGTTGCCGCAATTAGGTTACATTCTGGGTCATATTCATAGTCATTTAATGCACTTAAATTTGTTGCAATATTATGAGTATGCACATGTTCACCAGCACTAATTGCAGTGGTTGCATGACCAATTGGGGAACCGTATTTTAAGATATTGTGATCTTTTTCAATCGGCACTAATGCGATTTTATGACCGCGGGCGACATCCTGTTTTAGGGTGACGGAGTGGTTATCAATAGTGATAGTTTCTCCTACTTGCCTATCAGTTAGCGTAACAGCGACATTGTCATTGGCATGTATTTTAATTATATCTTTTATCATGTTTAGTTCCCTGGGCTGGAAATCGGATGTAATGGGATCAACCAATCATATCAAGGTGTGATCAATCATTTTATTGACTAAATTTCAGGCATTATACTATTTGGTTTATATCTTTTAAAGGTGTTATACCAATTTAACTGTAATTTCTTTTCTTAACATTTTCTATTTCACCCAGACATGGTAAATTTCGTTATACTTAGAGCGTTTAGATGCTGGTTACACAGGGTTGTATTGCGAAAGGAGAAAATGATGAGCTCACAAGAGAGTGAACCACGCTTATATCAGCAAGTTGCCGCTTTGGTTAAAGATAGAATTGAAAATGATGCGTACCCAATAGGGACAAAACTCCCCGCAGAACGCTTACTTGCAGACGAAATGAATGTCAGCCGTACGGTGATCCGTGAAGCCATTATTATGTTAGAAGTCGAAGGTTATGTGGATGTTCGCAAAGGCTCAGGTATACATGTTATTAGTAATCGGTCTAACAACTCGGTCAATACGGACAGCGGGCTCGAGTTTAGTCGTTGTGGCCCATTTGAATTACTACAAGCAAGGCAATTGATTGAAAGCCATATTGCAGAGTTTGCCGCGACTCAAGCAACTAAAGAAGATATTTTAAAACTGGTTGATATACAAAAAAATGCACGGAAAGAAGACCGCTTTCGTGATTCAACGTGGGATTTAGCATTCCATATGCAAATTGCAGCATCGACTCATAACAGCGCCATGGTAATTATTGTTGAGCAGATGTGGAGCCAGCGCTTGCGTAACCCATACTGGTTAAAACTTCATGAGCACATTGATAATAGGTCGATTGAAAGTTGGTGTGATGAACATGACCAAATTTTACAGGCACTTGCACGCCGTGATGCAAAGGGGGCAAGGCAAGCAATGTGGCAACACTTGGAAAACACTAAAAAAATGTTGTTTAATGCCACTAGTGATGACTTCGAATTTACCATGGATCGTTACTTTTTTGCGGATAGCCCAACCGTCGATCATAACGATTAGTTATTCCTCATCATCTTCAGAGATTTGCTTTAATGCGGGAAGATTCACTAAGATAATTTTCCCGTATTTTGCATCGATCCAACCTAATTTTTCCCAAGCAACCAAGCGCTTATTGATGGTTTGTCGAGTGGTATTAATGATCGTTGCTAGGTCATCTTGTGTTAGGTATAGGCTAAGTTGGATGCCTTTCTCATGGGGTTCTCCGTACCCTTCGGCTAAGCTAAGCAGCCGTTTAGCTAACCGAGCAGAAACTGACAATAAAGCGCTGTCATTGATAATGGTAAAAGCGTTGCGAATGACCTTACACAGTAAGATATTCAATGATTGATAAAAAACAGGGTATTTCTCTAAGATTGTAGCTAAGTCTTTTGGTGAAATCGTCAACAAAATTGTTGGGCTAATCGCTTTTGCATCGTGAGTACGGGCGGATTTATCTAACATGGCAATTTCGCCAAACCAGTTCCCGGGGGAAAGATAGCGGAATACACATTCACGCCCATCGGTAGAGATGGAACTCACTTTAACGGAGCCTTGAATGACGGCGTATAGCCCTCTAGCTGGGTCGCCTTGGTAGTGAACCATTTCGCCATCGTTATAAAAACGTAGCGTTGCGCATTCCATTAATATACTAATCAAATAGTCAGGTAAGTTATTAAACCAGCTATTGGTTTGTAAAATTTCAAGAATGTTTGCATGGGGCAAAACTAACTGGCTATTTTGTACTGCAATGTTCATCTGAATGCTCCCTGCATGAAATAAGCTGACTTTATCATGACATTTGGTAGGGGTATGTTCAATCCTGAACCACCGCAATATTTGATTAAACCTCTTTGTGTAATAAATGAAAGCTAATGTTGCCATTAATTAAGTAAAAACGAGCCACCGATGGTGGCCCGGGAACAAAGATTTAATCTTCGAATCGTTTTTCAATACCTAATCGTTTTAATGTCAGTATTAAAAGACCGCCAATAAAGGCAACGAGCGCGATAAAGTACAACCCAGCTCGCGCAGATTCAAACGTCGTTTCTGCCCAGACTCTTAAGTTTGGTGCCACAAAACCGCCTAAGTTGCCCACGGAGTTAATTAAGGCAATACCGGATGCCGCAGCGGTTCCACCTAAGTAAGCCGATGGGAAGCTCCAGTACAGAGGTTGCATCGCTAAGTGACCTGCTGCTGCCACACACAGTGCAATAATGGCAATGACTGGAATGCTATCGAACAAGCCGGATACAGCAATCCCCGCAGCCCCTAACATAAAGGTAATCGCAGCCACTTTACGACGCTCTTTTAGGCGTTCAGAAATGCGCGGGACATAGTAAACTGCGATAGCCGCACACAGAGGTGGAATTGCCGTCACGAAGCCGACTAATATTCCAACTTTACTGCCTAATAGCGTCCCGATTTGGGTTGGCAGGAAGAAATAAATACCGTAACCACATACTTGAACAGTGAACCAAATTAAGCATAAATAGAGAACTCGCATATCTAATAGCGCACTTAAAGCGCCTTTTGGACTATGCCCTGCTTTGGCATTTTCTTCTGTGGCTAATTTAGCGGAAAGCGCACTTTTTTCTTCTGCTGTCAGCCATTTTGCTTTTTCTGGACGGTCATCAAGGTAGAAAAATACCCAAATCCCGACGAGAGAGGCGAGTAACCCCTCGACAACAAACATTAACTGCCAGCCATATAAACCGAATGCGAATGATGAGCCTTCTAGTGCGAGTAATGAACCGGATAATGGTCCTCCAATAATAAAGGCTAATGGTGCACCAAATAAAAAATAGCCAGTGACACGGGCACGAATATTTTGTGGGAACCAGAAAGTTAAATACAGAATAACCCCTGGAAAGAAGCCCGCTTCACTCACGCCTAATAAGAAACGCAAGACAATAAAGGTAGTTTCATCGTGAGCGAACATCATTGCCGCTGAAACTAACCCCCATGTGACCATAATGCGTGATAGCCATACACGTGCACCTATACGGTACAGTAAGATATTGCTTGGTACTTCAAATAGTGCATAACCAATAAAAAAGATCCCTGCACCGAATGCATAGGCGGCGTCACTTAACCCTGTTGTTAATTGAAATTCTTGCTTTGCAAAACCGATATTTGAACGGTCTAAATACGCTAATATGAACATTAATACCACCATGGGTATTATTTTTCGTATTGCTTTGCTGGTAGCCGATGATAAATGATCAGTATTGGTGGACATGGTTCACCCCAGTTTTGTAAGGTAATAATGTTATCTATTCATTTTTATTACGTGTTTAGCCCACCGCTGAGTTATCAGCAGGGTAGAGTATAGAGCTAATGAATAAGTAACTTAAAATGAATAATTCTTGTTATTTATTTCCCTTTCTCGTGGTGTTAGTGATGAAATAGCGAAAAAGGGAATTATTATTATTTCACGTTAAATTTAGCCAATGCTTCCGGTCTTAACGTCGTACCGGCTCCCGGAGCCGTTGGGGTGGTATAAACACCATCAATGACTTCAACTGGGTCAACAAAGCAATCCAATGTCCATGGAATAAATTCCAGTAATGAACAGGCTGGATGTGCCATGACTAAGTGCAATTGTGCTTGCATCATATCGCCATGGTGCGGTGTTACTGGTAAGTTAAATGCCATACCTAAATCCGCAATTTCCCATACTGCAGTTAAACCACCACAACGGGTTGCATCTGGTTGTAGGTAATCAACCGCGCCAGCAAGGACAAATTCTTTAAATGAATCATTGTGATACAGTAATTCACCTAACGCGATTGGTGTATCCATGTAAGCTGCTAGCTGCTTGTGACTTGCCACGTCATCGTGCCACAGTGGCTCTTCAAACCATTTAATGTTGAAATCATTTAAACGGTGGCCATATTGTTTGGCGATGCTGATATCCCATTTACCGTTAGCATCGACCATTAGGTCAATATCATCGCCAATTGCATGGCGAACGGCTTCGATTCTTTGTAAATCTTCACGTGGATCTGGCTTGCCAATTTTCATTTTGATCGCTTTAAAACCTTCTTCGAAGATCATTTTTTTACAATCATCAACGAGATCGTCTTGGCTACGAACCAGCCAACCGCAGTCAGTATTATAAGCGTTCACTTTATTGTGTTTTGAACCGCCAAACAGTTGCCATAGTGGCTGATCGGCAGCTTTCGCTTTGAGATCCCACAAGGCAATATCAATGGCAGAGATAGCCATTTGCATCAAGCCACCACGACCTACCCAAATATTGGTCGAACTACGAGTGAGCTTACGATGTAAATAACGTACTTCAGTTGGGTCTTCACCCAGCAGCATGGGGCCAAAAACATCTTCAATGATGGTGGTAATTAAACGATCTGTAGTGATATCCGCATGTGTTCCTGTATGACCATAACCGACTAACCCACATTCAGTTTTGATCATGACACCCGGCATTCCCCAATGGGTAATGCTATGCGTCGAATCACCAATTAGATCATTAGTGACCGGAACGTGCATGATAAAGGTACTAATTTCTTTTATTTTCATTGTTATTCCCAGGTGTTGAAAGGTGGTTGATTGCCAATCTAACAGTGGGAAATGGAATTAACTGTCAAATGATTTACAGATCGTACCTTGAAAACGTTTTTTACTGATAAACATGAGCTAGATCTCTTTATTTTGTATGATACATCAAGGTTAAACTACCTAATTGGTATAATAACTTTTGTAAGAAATAAACACTGATTAAAATGAGTATTGGGGCTAAGCTGTAAGGGGGGTTAGTTGCTTGATAAAGAAAGTGAGGTAACAGGGGGGCGACCTCTCAATAAAAATTTTTCATGGGGTATAGGGTTAATTCTTGAGTAGGTTTAGAATAATTAATGCAAACTTTGTTGGTAATGGATAAAAAATGTGTAAACAATTACTTGTTTTATTTTTAGTCTTATTCATAAATTCTATTTCCCCATCTTTAGCCACAGTTGTTGAGCATAATACGCAGGATTGGCGGTTAGCCGATATTCCCCCTAAACTAATCCAAACCCAAAAAACAGAAATTATTTTTTCAAGGGTCGCGGGTGAAATGCGTGCGGTGGCTGAACTTAACCATAATCATGGGTTCTATGCTTATAACTCTTCAGGGGATTATAGCGCGATGCAATTTGGTAATGATTATGCGTTTGTAAAGGCAACAGCACTTGCGAATAAACCCCCTCGTTATATTCCAGATATTGATAGGTTAAATGACTTACAAAAACCCGTTTATGATTATCTAATCACACGGCAAAAAACGCCTGTTTATCAATCAGCTGATAGCAGTGGCCGGCAAATTGCCTCTTTATGGGCAAACTTACGTTATCCGGTCGTCGCTAGAATGATAAAAACCGATAAAATAGGTACAAAGACAGCTTGGCTGACAATTCGCTTAGGTGACAGACTAGGGTATGTTCATCTGGATGATGTTGCGTTGGATAAAGGTATTCCAATCTTAACTTATCACCATATTTTACAAGATAGTGAAAATAAACTGTTTCGTGAAACATCGACAGCCACTTCAGTGGAAGCATTCAGTGAACAAATGAATTACCTCAAGCAAGCGGGTTATCAAACCCTTTCTTTGCAGGATGTGGAAGATTATTTGAATAAATCAGCTAACTTGCCCGGCAAAGCCGTGGTATTGACTTTCGATGATGGTTTGAAATCCGTATACCGTTATGCGTTACCGATTTTAAGGCAAAATCATCAGCAAGCAACTTTGTTTGTTATTTCTTCAAGGGTCAAAACTCATCCAGAAAAGTGGTCTGCAGATTCGTTACAGTTTATGAGCAAACAAGAAATAAAAGATAGCCAAGATGTATTTAATATTCAATCACATACGCACTTTTTACATCGTTTGGATAACCATAACTCACCGATTATTTTTAGCCGTAAACAACACACGGCCATGTTGGATTTTAAACGCTCAATGAGGCTACTTAGCCATTTTGAGCCAGAGCAGCGCTATTTAGCCTACCCCTTTGGTGGCTATAACCAATCTGCAATGGATGCCGCAAAAGAAGCGGGCTTACACCTAGCTTTGACGACAATTCAAGGGAAAGTGAAGCTAGGGGATAACCCATATGCCTTAAAACGCTTGTATGCATTTCGTACCGATCCCCTCGACAAATTTTCTCAGATGGTTGGGAATAGCGAACAGAATGTGGTTAATCAAAATATTATTATCGACAGGTGATATCCCGTTTAATGCACTGAATTCCTTTCTATCGGTATTCAGTGCATATCGGCTTGTTTGCCAGTTCCCATTTCCTTTAAGAACCGCTGCTGGTAGATAAACAGTTCCTTGGCATTGATACAGTGATATTCCATTGAGAACTGCTTTGCCGTTTGTTCGATGATCTTTGCAAGGGCAGGGTAGTGGCGGTGATTCCAGTTGGGAAACAAATGATGAGTTAAGTGCAAGTTTAAACCACCTAGCCAATAGGTGAGCCAACGAGGCGTGGTATGCCAATCATAAGTGGTTGAAAATGTATGTGTATAAAACCCGTGGGGCATATTACCTTCTTGGGGTGGGGTGTAGAAGGTTGCCTTTGCCCAGTGTGTGCCGAGTATCAAAATAACAAATATGAGTGATGCAAACATTTGGCTAAGCAAATAAGTGAGCAGCAATGTACCTAAGCTGATATCACTAACAACTAAGATAGGGATAATAATAGCGATAAACAGATGGAGAAATTTTGCCAATAAAAAGGTACTAAGCCCTTTCTGCCCTTGATGGCGCATATGTGGGGCGACTCTCGTGAAGTGAAACCTATCTAACCAATCAAAAAACCAGATCAACGCCGGAAATGTCATGGCTGCAACCAAGGGCCAGTACAGATGTTGCGCCCGCATAAAAGGGTACCAGCGTTGGTATGGGGTCTGCCGTAGCACAAAATTTTCTTCAATGTCTAGGTCATAGTGACGAATATTCGTGTGGGCGTGATGAAAAATAATGTGTCTAACACGCCAACACTCAGGGTCTAGGCCAAGTGGGATAGTGACCCAGAAATTAAGCCAATAGTTGGCTTTCCCATGTTTAAAAATCGCATTATGGGAGGCATCGTGGACCAAATTAATCGCCAACAACAGGGCAAAACAGATAAAGAGCGGATAAAAAGTGAAAAAAGCCCATTGCGCATTCGCGCACAAGGCTACGATGTAACTGCCGAAACAGCACAATACTAAAACTAGGCTTTTTAAATAGAAGCGTAGATCTGCAAAACGGTGATCTGAACGGTCTTTTAAATACTGCATAGCAGCATTGTTTAATGCTTTTTGAAAAGCCTGATCATGGCGATGTTGATAACCTAATGGTCTTAGTGGCTCATTAGACATTGAGCACCTGCACTGGTTTACGACCAATGCCAATGAGCATCAGCAAACTATGTAACCACAGCGCACTGGTCGAAATTATCCAAAATGGGCTTGTCCATTGCCAAATAAATAGAATACAAATAAGTAATAAGCAGGCTATAAAAAACCAGCTTATTAAGCCACTTTTACGGCCATCTGATATCCCTGATAGGGCAATAGTTCCCAGTGCTAATAAAACAAATAAAATGACTTGTTGCAGTGTTGTACCTTGATAACCGTAGCCGTATAGGTAGACATAACCAATTACTAATATAAATAGCAGAAGTGTTCCTATCACAAGAGCAAATTGGTTGGTGCGAAATAACGGTGATGGTTTTTGGGTTGTCTGCCGGCGGCGATTAATAATTTTCCAAAAAGGTAAATTGCTATCAATAAATGGGTTCTCGGATGCTGGTGCACCCTTGATACCAAAATGGTGCTCTGTTTCTGGTAGCTTGGAAAAAGTGCCAAATAGCTTATCCCAAAAAATAAAACTACCTGCAAAATTACGGTTCGAGTAGTGCCCTTCCTTTACATGATGAACTCGGTGATGCTGTGGTGTCACCATAAACTTTTCTAACCAACCAAGGCGTGGGATCAACGCGCTATGGTTAAAAAATTGGATGGTATAGTGCAAAATGGAAACAGTAATAAAGACTTCTAAAGGCACCCCGATAAGAGCCAATAACATAAAAAATGGGATTGAGGTTAGAGATGAATACCATGAATTACGTACACCTAATGATAGGTTGTAGTGTTCTCCTTGGTGATGTACTACATGTACTGCCCATAATAGGCGGTAAGTATGGTGTAAGCGATGCAGCCAGTAAAAGCCAAAGTCCCACGCTAAAATAGCAAATATCCAAATTAAAGCTGTTGGCCAGTTTTCAACAAGGTTGAATGAGTAGTGTGTAACGACAAAGCCATAACAAAAAAGCTCTAACCCTCTAAATAGCCACAACATAATATGACCAGAGTTCAGGTTAAAAACCAATTCCTGCCAACTTACCGACCCCTTTTGTGTTTTGGCGATCACTAAGCCTTCAGCAATGACGACCGCTAACATAAAAATAATCGGAAAGGTTAATTCATTCATGAGCGTTTTCTCTCTAAGCCGTATTTTGCCATGTGGACAACCAACAGCACTCCACAAGCGGTTACTGCTCCAGTGATAACATCAATAAATAAGTGGCGTTTTAGTACCAACACAGACACACAAATGGCTGCGGCCCATAAAAAGTACAACAGTGTTCGAAATTTATATTTTACCGACCATAATGCATTCAGTACGACAAGAGTCAATGAGACATGTAGAGAAGGTAATAAATTTTGAGGGCTATCAATATTGATTAAAGCGGATAAAGCGTGAGCCGAAAATGAGGTTAAATCATAATCGTAATATTGCATTGTGGTTGGATACAGTAAATAAACAGCGCCAGAGACTAAGGCACATAATTGCATAGCAAACATTAATGACCGAGTTCGTTCTATTGGGCTGCAAAAATAGCCTAATGGGATAAACAAAAAGAAGGATAGATAAAACCAAACCGCACTAGGGGAGAACGGCACCGCGCTATCAACCGCACTTGGAGCCAGTAGATGGACATTATCTGTATTTTGACCAGTATAACTATACACAATGCCGACTGTTCCCCAGCCGATTAAACAATATAACGCCCTAATGAATAACGTTTTAGTATTCATTGCTCTTCCTTTCGAATAATCCGGCGTTTTTTAATAGAGAGAGCTTGTTGAATTGGCTCAGATGATAATTGCCAGCGTAACTGAGTGATATCGACTTGCTGACGAGTGAAATAGTTTTCGAGTTGCTGTTGGCAATCATTTAATTCAAGCTGTGTACATTCCGCTTGTAAAATTAATAACTGGCCTTGCTGGGTCAACCGAAAGTCAGCGGTAAGGGGAATGCTATTGGCAATGACTCGGGCGCAGGGGTCTGCAAAGATAGTCACCGTATTCCCTTTTTGGTCGGGGAGTTGGAGTAAGTCATCACAACGGCCTTCGATACGTTCAATCGCTAATTCAGGGGAACCGCAGGGGCAAGGTGTTTTTTTCACAACTAAAACATCATCGAGTTGATAACGGACAATCGGCTGAGTTTTCCGCGTGAAATCAGTGATAATCGGAGAGAATCGTTCATCATCGATCCAGTTAGGTTCAATATGAATAAAGGCTTCATTTAAATGTAGAGTTCCATGCGAACAAGTACAGCCTAAAAAACCTTCAGTGGCTTGGTAGACCTCACCAACACTCGGGAAGCAGTTCTGTAATTTTTGTTTATCATGTTGTTCAAGCACTTCCGCCACTGAAATGACTTTTTGTACTTTTAATTGAATTTGTTGGCGGCTAATCGCTTGGGCAATAGCGCACAGCACTTGAGCTGGGGCAACAATAATAGAAGGTTGATATCTTTCTAGTTCGATTAATTGTTGTTGAAAATCCGCGAAAAGGTCATAAAAACGCAGGGATATCCAGCGGTTATTGACGCTTTCATACAGGTTATTATTGGCTCTAAGAAATAACGCAATACGCTCACCGTTGAACAGCCCACTCGGTAACATTTTGGCTAACATACTGCCAGACCAGATATTTTGCTCCTCAGGGCTAACAACAAAAAGGCCGCGGCGACCTGATGTCCCAGAGGATAACCCAACACTATATTTCCCTACTTTAGGGGCAAAATCGCGAGATTGCTCACTTTTTTGTGCACAATCGAGTAATGTTTGGCGAGAAAGCCCTGCGGTATTCATCGTATCAAAATGACTCATCATGATGTGTTTATTCATGATGGGAAAATCATGGAGTGGTTGATGAATATACGGGGAAAAATAGCGGCTATTAGCCAATGTTTTTTGCTTGAATTGTGTTAAGCGCTTTTGCTGATAGGCTTTAAGTTGTTCACGGTTTTCAAATTTTAGACGGCGTGCTCGCCAATAGTGCCAAAGCATGGAAAAGATCACTGCAATTCACCCTCGTGACAAAGTTGGATGACAATATTTTGCTTATCAATTTCATGTAATTTATTCAGCGTTTCATAATACGCTTGCTTATCATCCATGATGATATTAGCAATCGCCATTGGCCCACGTAATTGTTTATAGTTGGTTGGTGACCACGCGGCATCCCCCGCAAGGAGCACCCAACCTGTATTCGTTAAAACGCATAAACCAATGTGACCTGCTGCATGACCAGGAAGCGGTACAATTAATAAGGTCTTTTGCTTATTTACGGCGTAACCTTCGCCTAATATTTGCAATTCATGAGGCAAAGAAACACGCTCAAACCCTTCATAAAACACAGTGCGTTGTTCAAAATCATCGGGTAATAACCCGCTGACAAAGGCATTTTTTAAGGCGGCAAAACCAGTTAAGTGACGTGTTTTTGCCCACCCATCACCAGAGCAAATAATGGGGATCTCAGGGAAGTCACGTAGCCCTGCGATATGGTCACCATGAAAGTGAGACAAAATAACGGCATTAATATCTGCGGGTTTTATTCCATCATCAGCCAGTTGATTAACTAATGCCTGTTTACTGTCGAAGTAAACTGGGGTAATGGCTCGATATAACCGCATAATTCCGTGGCGGGTATGATCATAAAAATGCGTCGCATAACCAGTATCAAATAACCAACGTTGGTTTTCATCGTTAATTAACCATGCTCTGGCAGGAAATTTACAGGATTTAAAGCTCGCACCTTTAAGGGCGACGCAACCTGGGTGTGTGCAATACCCCACTTCATACTGGTGGATGGTTAACATAAATTCTCCTGCTGTTTTAACCATTTCGCCGTTAATTTGACCCCTTGTTGCATCGTATATAAAGGGTAATAACCGAGTTCTTGTTGTGCTTTTTGGTTATCAAGTGTCATGGTGAAATAGGCGGCTCCAAGGCTATAACGCGTCAGTAAGGGTTCTTTTCCTGTTATATAGCCAATCGCTTCTAAAAGAGTTGCCAGACCATACAGTAACGGGTAAGGCGCAGAACGAATTTCACACTTTAAATTCAATTCACTAAACAATTGTTGAAGCGTTTGCTTTAGCGCTTGAGGCTGTTGATTAGTGATATTGTAGGCAGCTCCACTTTTAAGTCCATTTTTAACAGTCGCTAATTGCATACTGTGAACCACATTTCCCACATAAGTGAGGTCGAAATGGTTATTTCCCCCATTAGGTAATATCAATTTACCTTGGCGTGATTTTATTTGTGCTAATAACCTCGGTAAAAGTACACGGTCATGAGGTCCAAATAACCCCCTTGGACGTAAAATAGTGTAGCGTGTTGTTGGAAACTGGCTCACACACTGTTCGATAACGGTTTCTGCTAAATATTTTGTTCTTGCATATTGATTGGCAAAATGGGTATTAACCGTCGATTCACTAATATCTTGCTGGTGTGTGAAATTGAAATAAATTGCAGGGGTAGAAATATGAATAAAGCGCGAAACGTTAGCTTCAGCAGCGGCAGTTGCTAAGGTTTGAGTCGCATGTATATTTGTTTTTTCAAAGTCTTGGCGCTTTCCCCAAGGCGAAGAAAGTGCGGCACAGTGCCATATTGCATCACAGCCGGCCATTAGTTTTTTGGCATCTTGCTGGGTTAAATCGGCCAATTCTACTGAAATAAATTTAGCACCCATTTGGCTCAGTTGTTGACCTGCTTGTTGATTACGACCACAAGCAATGACTTCAATACCCCTTTGCAGTAAATATTCGCTAGCATTGCGTCCTAGCCCACTGGTTGCGCCGGTGACTAATATTTTCACGGGATAAGTACCATTGCACATAGTGCTAATCCTGCTGCTGTTCCGATTAACATTGCACTTTGCTTTTCATAAAACCGACCGCTAATAATCGCCTCATGTAATGCTGAGGGGATAGATGCTGCGACTTGGTTACCACGATATCGATAGATATCAATCAATTGGTCTGTTGTTACCCCGACACGTTGGCGCATATGCTCTAACGATAAATGACTAGCTTGGTGTGGAATAACTGTCTCTATTTGCTTGAGTTGTAAGCCTGATTCATGAAAAACCTGTTGCATAAAGTCTTCAATTAAAGAGGAGGCTAAGCGGAATAGTTTTTTACCTTGCATATGGAAAAGGAAATCATCCTCAGTCATACCTGAACGCGGATTACGCCTTGTACCGCCAGCTCGGATTTCACAAAAATCAATGCCAGCAGTATAAGTTGTATGGGTATAAGAAATAATACCGCTAGTTCCATCGCCTTTTTCAACGATCACACAAGCTGCACCATCCCCAAAAATCAATGATGATTCCTTGTCCTGCCAATCAATTCCCCGTGAAGCAATATCTGCAGAGACGATAGCAATTCGCTGATAAGCACTGGTTGCGAGTAAGCCCGCGGCAACTTGTAATGCGGTAATAAAACTAATACAACTGGCATTGACATCAAAGCATGCAATGCCTTCCCTTAAGTTTGATTGCTCCAGGATATGCGCTGCGGAGCAGGGTAACGCTTGAACAGGGATAGCAGAGGCATTTATTAGCATATCAATACTTTGAGGATTGATATGACTAGCGTCCAGTGTGTTTTGGATCGCCTGAGCTGCCAGCTCGGCTTGCGAATCAGTATTACTGGCATGATAGCGGTATTCAATGCCTGAATGTTTTTCAACAAACCCTATCGATTTATTGAGTTTTTCATCAAGCATTGAAGAAAAAATTTTATTCTTAGGCAGTGCTACACCAGAAGCTATGATTTTAAGTGGGGTGATTAAGCTATTACCAGACATATAAAGTAGTGCCTATCTAACAAAGATGGGGGTAATAAATATCAGAGTTCTACCATTTAATATATAGGAATTATGGAGTTATTGTTATCGGTAAACTCTTTATGAACCTCGTCAATTAGCGCGTAAATAACTGTTTGCCATGCTTTAGGTAATGACGATTGCCAAACAACGTCAATTTGCCATTGGGCTTGCTTGTGATGTTGAATAGGAATAAAGCAGATATCTTCCCGGCTAATATGCCTCGCACTGTATGGAACAAGGCTTACGCCTACTTTAGCGGCAACCAATGCAATAAGAGTCTGAATATCATTAGCTTCCTGCAATGGGGTAATTTTAACCCCCTCAGATTGCAGGTAGCGCTGAATTTGCTGATATAGACCTAAACCGCGTTGAGCTCGCAATGTGAGTAATGGATATTGCGCTAAGTAGTCATTTATTGTGCTTTTCTTCTGATGACCTTGGGCTATAGCAAGAGCGAGTACTTCCTGTTTTAATTTCTGGCTTGTAAGTGTTTTTGTAGCGGCTGTATCAAGGTGGCGAGTAAAGGCAATATGCAGTTGATGTTCTTGAAGCTGTTTTTCCATTTCATGGGAGGGCATATCATCTAGTTGAATCGCAATATTAGGTAATTTTTCACGAAGCCGTGCAACAAAAAAAGAAGCTTCCTGAAAAGTTGAAATCCCAAAGCCGACATTTAAGGACAATGGTGGTTTTTCTCCAAGAGCGATAGCTTGGTTAAGCAACTCCATTATTTGGCTAATAGCTTGTTTTGCATAAGGTAATAATGCTTGGCCCGATTCGGTGAGTACAGCACCGTGGCGACCACGCTGAAATAATATTATACCTAATTGGTTTTCTAATAATTTTATTTGCTTTGTTAAAGCCGGTTGGCTAATACAGAGGCGTGACGCGGCTTCACGATAGTTTGCCGTATCAGCGAGGGTAATAAATGCACGAAGAAGCCGAGTATCCATTATGGTTTGCTGCACACCTCTTAGTTGAAATGTATTAACTCTATAATATCCACCTTATTAATAAGATACTATAGAGTTTCCGGTCTTATGGTTTAGTGCTTTTACTTGGGTTAGGCACTGAAGGTGGTGTCTGGCAAGCAAAACGAACACGACGAATATCCGTTTCATTGCCTATTGTTTCATTGATCATTCGGTAAAGTTCTGGCCGTCTTCCCGTTAGCCAACGTCGACCACTTGATGTTGGCAGTAAGTTGAGGTCAAGATCCGCAATGACCATATCATCGTCAATGGCTAAGCTTTCGTTGATAATCCGCCCATAAGGGTCAATTATCATCGCATTTCCAGTACGAATTTCATCATCATCTAAACCTACGCCATTACTGAATAGGTAAAACACACCGTTATCATGGGCTCTAGCTGGTAGCCAGCGCATCAGCCATCCACGCCCATGTTCCCCTTGAAATGCATCAAATAATGCTTGTGGGTTATTTTGCCTATTTTCCCAAAGGTTCAGGTCGAGTGGTTTCATTCCATATGGGCTACTTGAATGAGTTCCTCCTGTTTGATGGGGAGCAAGAATAATATCAGCACCTAGCAGTGCGTTGATCCGCGGGTTTTCTATCAAATTATTATCCCAGCAAATTAAGATCCCCGCTTTAACCCCCCATGGGGTATCGAATACCGTATAGCTATCTCCACTATGGATAACGGGGTGTTCAAAGGCATGTAATTTTCGATGAGCATGGTATTGCCCATCCGGCATGCAGGCAACCCAAGTATTGTAGCATTGCCCATCTAAGCCTCTTTCAATTAACCCGACACCGATGAGCATATCTAATTCTTTAGCCCGCTGGCGGATTAGGGACAATGATGGGCTATCGTGTAGTGTTTCACTGAGCGCATAAACGGCAGGATCAGCTAGTTTAGGAACATGCCAGTAACCAGTTATGCACATTTCAGGCAAAACAAGTATTTTTACTTTTTGTTTTGCGGCTTGGGTAATGAAATGGTGAATACGCTCTAGGTTATAAGCTTTGTCGCCAGGTTTATGTTGGAATTGCACTGTTGCAACGCGAAGTAATGATTGTGTTTGCATAGAATCTCCTTGGTTAAGGAGATCAAAGCAGGTTATTCGCACAAAAAATAATGAGTTATTTTCTTGTTCAATTACTATTTGTTATCGGAAGGGTGTCCTTAGTTGTTATCAAATATATATATCGATAAATAAATATTTTTAAATATATTATTTCGTACAGTATTCAAAAAAAGACTTTTCTTGGTGTTGATATCTTTATAGCGTTATTGATCTTAGTTTAACCCATTGACTAATATATTTTCTGCCAAGCTATGAATTTTATAAATAAACGATGAAAGTGATAGCTATTCTAAGTATTGACTCACTGAATTTCCCCTAAAATGCATTGAGGAGCAGCCATATTCTGTGTTTTATGAATGGTTTTTACTGTTTAAGAGATATCTTACAAGAATAAACATCGATTTTATGCACTTTTTACCAGCTAAGGTGATAATTATTATGTTTTATTTTTGTTAAATTGTTTTTTTATAGCTCTTCTGGCAATAATATTTCTTATTTTGTTACATTTGGAAATAAATATAACCGATTGTTATTTAAAGGTTATTTTTTCAATATTAATTTATTAAATCTAAAAAATGGGGTATTTAACTATTTGATAATAGTATTACTCGCTAAATGAGAATTACACGGTTTTTATGAGTCAAAAATAGATGTTTTAACCTATTCTCTGATTTTTTATCTTTCGCACTCTTAATGGGAGTATGGAAAATTGACTATCAATTCCATTATAAAAAATGATAAAAATAAAAATACCACTGACAATGGTTTTTTTAAAATAAACTAAAACAATGTAAAAATTAAATTAATTTATAATTTTTTATATAAAAATACTTATTAATCAATGGCTATATTATTAAATACCTAAAAATCATCTGAAACTATCAAGTAAGGTTACTTGAGTCTCATTTTTATATATTACCATCATGGGTTGTAATATAGTCTAATTTTACTTAAATCAACGTGTTAGGATTATAAATATCATATGAATAATAAAGTGAAGTTGTATTATTTAGGTGATTTTCTTCTTAGTGATAAAGCTAAATTTAAATGAACAAATATTGATAGGTTTCACTGACTTGAATTGATTAAATTGATCGTTAGAAACAGTTTTACTTTTATATATTGAAATTTATAATTAACTCAAATTACGAGTTTTAATTAATTTGTTCTATTTTAATTTGCATTTGTAAGTACAAATTTTATTATACTAAAGGTTTTTGATCTGTTATATAGTTTAGCCGTTTAATATTTTAGGTTATCTTGGGCTATCGTTGATGACAAACGTTAATAGAATAGTAGGAAAAGAGATTAGAAAAAGAAGAAAGCACTTGGGGCTTTCTGGTTTTGAATTGGCAAATCTTGTTGGTGTTAGCCAGCAACAAATTTCACGCTATGAAAGGGGGGAATGTAACATTAATATCGAAAATTTACATGTTCTCGCTAATGCGCTGGAAACGGAGATGATTTGTTTTTTCATTGATGATGTATTTATAAATAAAGAAAATAATCATATATAAATATTAAAATTAGTCTAATTATAAATGCTAAAATAACCATCCATTAGTATGGATGTATTAAGATAAATTCACATTTCATAAAAATAATTATTTTTAATAACGGTGTATTACTATATTTATTGTATATAGTAAATGCCTGCTTTTTTATTACACTCTTAGCAAAAAAATATCAACTTAATAATTATCTTGATTATTAGGTGATTGGTACATCTGTCGTCTTTTTATAGGAAAATATAAATGAAATTAACCAAAATTGCATTAGCTACAATTATCGCATCTTCATTTGGCATTGCAAATGCAGCACCAGTAGACCAAGGTAGCGGTATTATTAACTTTACGGGTAAAGTTATCAATGCACCTTGCTCACTTCCTGGTGATGGCACAATCAATGTAGACCTCGGCCAAGTTGCAAATAAAGTATTAGAAACCGGTAATAAATTTAGCCAAAGCGTTCAGTACAATATTGCTTTAGAAAACTGTGACTTAGGTGAAGTTAAAGATTCTAACGACCAAGTTGTTTTCCCTGCGGTTAGCAAAGTTAAAGTCACTTTCACAGGTACTCCAGACACTACGGCTAAAGAATTATTAGCAAATACAGGTACTTCTAAAGGTGTTGGTGTTCGTTTAATCAACGCTGATGGTGCGACAATGAAAGTAGGTGATACAAGTGTTGAGATGCCATTAGCTGATGGTCCAAACAAACTGGCATTCAGTGCTCGTGTTGAAGCAAATGGTGACAAAGTTGAAACAGGTAGTATCATTTCTCAAGCAACTTACGCTTTAAACTACCTGTAATTTATATTTTTAATAACAGGCATGTATTTGCCTGTTATTTTTCCTTTGTTATTTGCTTTTTATTTTTTTGGCAGGGAACTCCATGTCTTTATTGCCTCATTTTAAAATGAATAAAATATTATTTTCTATTGTATTGGCATTTTCTATTTCAGAAATATCCAATGCTGTGGAATTTAATATGAATATTATTGATGCAAAGGACAGAGATAATATTGACTTGAGTCAGTTCTCAAACCCTGATTTTATTCCAGCCGGTGAATATCTGACTGATATTACGTTGAATGGCCGAAAGTTATCTGGTCAACACTTAATTAAGTTTATTGAAACGAGTAAAGATAATTCAACACTCTGCATTACACCAGAAATGGTAGATATTTTTGCACTAAAAAAGAAGGTTAAGGAAGAACTTCTGCAAAATAATAATGGCCAGTGTGTTGAACTATCTAAAAATTTAGATATTACATATCGCTTCGACAAGGCGAATCAAAATATCTTATTTTCTATTCCTCAAGCTTGGTTAGAGTATGACGACCCTTATTGGGTTCCACCATCTCAATGGGAGAATGGCATTACAGGGGCTTTTCTTGACTATAACCTATTTGCGAACTATTCCTCTCCTAAAAATAATAGTGAAACATTTAGTGCCAGTAGTAATGGTACCACTGGTATCAATTTAGGTGCTTGGCGTTTTCGTGCAGACTATCAATATCAATATAATCGTTCTCAAGGGAAAACAAACGAACGTTTCGATTGGACCCAACTTTATGCTTTTCGTGCATTACCAGAAATGGGTGCGAAAGTATTGTTAGGGGAGTCTTATTTAAAAACAAACCTATTTGATAGTTTCCGTTTTATTGGTGCTTCTGTTTTCAGTGATAATCGCATGTTACCGCCTTCTTTGCGTGGGTATGCGCCACAGGTAACAGGGATTGCAAAAACAAATGCAATGGTGATTGTTTCACAAAATGGGCGAGTGATTAAGCAAGCAAGGGTAGCTCCAGGGCCATTTAATATCCAAGATATTACAGAAGCTGTACAAGGCACCTTAGATGTGACTATCGAGGAAGAGGATGGGTCAAAAACGACGTATCAAGTGACTGCGGCATCATTGCCGTTTTTAACTCGCCAAGGGCAATTTCTGTATAAATTTACGGTGGGTCAGTCCGATTCATTTGGCCGCTCGCAGAAAGTCGACCCGCGGTTTATTGCGGGTGAGATATCCTATGGGTTATTTGGAAATACCTCTCTTTTTGGGGGCTTAATAGCGACTATTGATAATACTAATTACCAAGCTGTAAACCTTGGTATTGGGCAAAATATGAATATGTTTGGTGCGATCTCACTGGATATTACTCGCACACACACAAACTTAGATAATTTTGGTTCTTATTCAGGTAATAGCTACCGTTTAAATTATTCTAAGCGCTTTGAGTCTACGAATTCCCAAGTGACATTCGCTGGCTATAAGTTCTCTGAAAAAGAATTTTTAACTATGCCGCAATATATTGATGCAGCTAATGGAGCGCTGGACTTTAGACGCGATAAAAACGTGTATACGGCATCTTTTAATCAATATATCAGCCCATTAGATTTAACTATTTATTTTAATGCATCACATCATCAATTTTGGAATAGTGAATCTACAACTAACTTTGGGATGAGTTTCAGTAAATTGTTTAGTGTTGGGCAGATTAAAAATATTTCTGGGACATTGTCACTTAATAAAATTAAATATGAAACGACAGATGATAACCAAATTTATTTATCATTTTCTATCCCATTAGAAGGCGGTAGCTCCATCAGTTATGACGCGCAATATGCTGATAATGACCACAGTTTTGGGCAGTCTGTTGCGTACTATAGCGAGAATGTGAATAACAACTATTGGAGTATGCGTGTTGGCGGTTCTCAACATGAACTTGGACGCGCAGAGCCAAATATTAGCGGTAGCTATCAGCATTCATCTCCTTACGGCGTATTAAACGTCAACGCGACGGAAAATATTAATTCTTATCGTGCATTTGGTGGTAGTTGGTATGGTTCGATGACAGCCACGAAATACGGTGCAGCAATGCACCGCAATGGAACCAATAATGAGCCACGAGTCATGATTGATAGTGACAATGTTGCTGGTATTTCTATTAATAATGGCGAGTCAGTGACAAACCGTTTCGGGATTGGAGTGGCGACAAGTTTGAACAGTTTCTCCAATTCAGATGTATATATTGATATGAATACATTACCAGATGATGTTGATGTTAATGACAATATCATTGGTAAAACATTAACCGAAGGTTCGATTGGTTATCAAAAAATAAAAGCAAATCAAGGGAAACGTATTTTAGCGGTTATTCGCTTGAGTAATGGTAATTATCCACCATTAGGGACGAGTGTTATTGAAGTGAATACCGGTAGGGAAGTAGGCATCATCGCAGATAGTGGGGTGACTTATTTGACCGGTGTTAACCCAGAAGAAAACTACTTTGTTAAATGGGCCAGTGGCGCGAATCAGTGTCGTTTAAATTTACCTAATATTGCCGAAAAAAACCAGGGGAAAGTCCTGATCCCTTGCCAATAAAGGAATGATGTATGAGTAAAAAGTATGTAGTAGCTTTAGGGCTTTCACTCGTTTTTGTCGGTATGCAATTTGCGTCCGCAGCAATCAATATTGACCGTACCCGAATTATTTTTCCGGGCAAAGATAAGTCGATTAGTTTGGTTATTAATAATCAAAGTAAAACAATGCCATATTTAGCTCAGTCTTGGATGGAAGATGAAAAAGGGAATAAGGTTTCAGAGCCTTTTACGGTACTCCCTCCTATGCAACGGGTTGAACCAAATGCGAAAAACCAAATTAAAATCATCAAAACAGAAGGTGTTGATTTACTTCCCCAAGATAGAGAGTCGCTATTTTATTTAAATGTACGTGAAATTCCGCCTGTCGCTGATAAAGAAAATGTCGTGCAAATTGCGATTCAAAGCCGTTTGAAAATGTTTTATCGTCCACCTCAGATTGAAAATAATAGCGATAAGGTTTGGGCAAAAGAATTGAAATATACTCATAAAGGTAATCAATTACTCATTGAAAACCCAACAAAATATTATGTGACATTAGGTTATTTAAGTAACAACAATAGAAATAATTTCCCCGGTTTTGAAAGTGTTATGGTGGCACCTCTTTCGAAAGAACGTGTTGTCGTACCGAGCGAAGGGTTTACTCAATTGTACACCGGGTACATGGATGATTACGGCGGTATGAAGATGTTGACTTACCGATGTGTTGCTTCGACATGCCAATTGTCAAAAGAGAGCCAATAGGATTTTAGAAATGAGAAATTGTTACTTTTCAATATGTTTTTTCATGTTGTCTTTGGTTGGAAATCATTCTTACGCAGACAGTAGCATGATGAGAGGAGACCTTAATTTTACAGGGAATGTTATTTCATTACCTTGCAAAATCTCATTTTCCTCTATTGATCAAAATATTGAACTTGGCCCAATTTCTCTGAACTATTTTAATGAGATCGGGGATCGAAGCCCTAAGCATGAGATCAAATTAAAATTTGATGATTGTATTTTTCCCAAACGCGACCGTGATGATAGAGACCCTGTTGTTCAGCTTATGTTTATTTCAGAGCCAACTAGCAGTACAGACCGTAATTTATTTGGTGGCAAAACTATTCTAAATGGTTATGGGATTCGATTAATGGATAAAGATGGCAATATTGTCCCCAATGGTAAATACCGCAGTTATCCAATTTATTTTGATGATAACCAGCAAATTACGATTTATTCCATGCTAGAGAGTTATCTACCAAGAAATGAATTAACAGTGGGTAATATTAAAACGCAAATTACCTTAAATATTACTTACATATAAGGTGTATAAATCATGATACACAAGTTTATTCAAAAATATGGTTTTTATATTTTATTTCTATTTGTTTTTATTAGCCCAAAAACCTTCGCATTAGATTGTGTGGAAAAGGGGACAGGAGATGTCGAAAAACCGGCAGTCCCTGTAGGTCAATTGGCTATTCCTGCTGATACAATTGCAGGCTCTATTATTTGGCAGTCCGACCCTTTAACTGTGACCGTTTATTGTGACAATGTACTTGGTAATGCTGTTGACGTTGTACATATGTATTTTAATCCGAAATCTCAAAAACTTGGGACGGGGTTATTACTAGGCGCGAATTACCAAGGCCAACAATTAGAACAAAATGAGCAGCGTGTCAACTTAGGGACTCGTCCTATTCGCCGTGGAGAGAGTGTCACGGTAACAGTGACTTTTACACTATATATCAAAGTGACGGGTATTATTCCTCCTTCAGGTAACTACACAGGGGATAACCAATTTACGGTTTTCCAGTTTGATGGAAGTGGTGGGATAAATCATACCAATGGTGCAAAAAACTTGAAGTATTCTATTATTGGGTTACGTGGTATTCGCTTCCTCAAGTGTGGGGCTGATATAAAAGTGTACCCTGAATCACAGCAGATTGATTTTGGCCAGATGATGATCACTGAGCTGAACCAAGGTAAAGAGTTTAAAAAAAGTTTTCAAGTTCAAGCTGTGAAAAGAGGCTGCCTCGATAATTTTTCCATGAATATTAATTTTGAAACCACCGATCCGTTAAATGGTGAATATGCGATTGATTTAAAAAACGGAACCAATCTAACGATTATGGATGATAAAAGTAACCGTATAAAATTTAACTACTTTCAATTTTTTGGGAGCTTGCCTCAAGGAAGTACATCTGTAACTCGTGACTACAGTGCGTCGATTAAAAAAGTTAGCTCAGTGAAAACAGGGGCATTTAACGCCTCAACTATTGTTCGTATTAACTACTATTAATTTGCATATATGTGAAAAGAGCAGGCTTTGAACCTGCTCTTTTTCTATGGTGCACAAAGAGACAAACTAACGAAAGTGAATGTAATTCATTACTTAGTATAGAGAGTCTTATTTAACACATTTACGGCAGCTTTTATCTTGAACTTGCTCAAAGAAATTATTTCCTTTGTCATCCACAAGAATAAAGGCTGGCAACCCTTCAACTTCCATTTTCCAAATCGCTTCCATTCCTAATTCTGGATACTCAAGGCAATTTAAACTTTTCACATATTCTTGAGCGAGGATCGCAGCTGAGCCCCCGATACTGCCTAAATAGAAACCGCCATGTTTTTTACACGCATCAGTCACTAATTGAGTCCGATTACCTTTTGCAAGCATCAACATGCTACCACCATGGGACTGAAACAAATCTACATAAGGGTCCATGCGGTTGCCTGTTGTTGGGCCTAAAGAACCGGAGACCATGTCTTCTGGTTTTTTCGCTGGCCCTGCGTAGTACACCATATGGTCTTTAAAGTATTGCGGTAACTCTTCGCCGTTATCTAAACGTTCTTTAAGCTTGGTATGAGCAATATCACGAGCAATAATGAGTGGACCACTGAGGGAAACTCGAGTCGATACAGGGTGTTTACTTAGCTCGGCCAAAATATCTTTCATTGGACGGTTAAGGTCGATATGAACCACTTTCCCTTCTGTTTGGTTACGCATCGATTCAGGGATATATTGGGCTGGATTATGTTCCATTTTTTCAAGCCACAAACCGTCTTTAGTGATCTTAGCCTTGATATTACGGTCAGCAGAGCATGAAATGGCTAACCCGATTGGGCAAGAGGCTCCGTGGCGTGGTAAGCGAATAACACGGACATCATGAGCAAAATATTTACCGCCAAATTGTGCACCAAAGCCAAGGTGACGTGAGGCTTCTAATAACTCATTTTCTAACTCAATATCACGGAAAGCACGGCCGTACTCATTACCTGTTGTCGGTAAGTTATCGTAGTATTTAGCAGAAGCCAATTTGGCTGTTTTCAGCGTAGTTTCAGCAGAAGTACCGCCAATAACGAATGCGATATGATATGGAGGGCAAGCGGTTGTCCCCAAATTACGCATTTTATCAATTAAGAAGTCTTTTAATTTAGCAGGAGTTAGCGTTGCTTTGGTTTCTTGATAAAGGGCTGACTTATTAGCAGAGCCGCCGCCTTTGTTGACGAACAGGAAATGGTATTCATCACCTGTAGTCGCAAAAATATCAAATTGTGCAGGTAGGTTCGTGCCTGTGTTGACTTCATTGAACATATCAAGTGGGGCATTTTGAGAAAAACGTAGGTTTTCATGTTGGAATACGTTATAAATCCCTCGAGAGAGGTATTCTTCGTCATCGCAGCCCGTCCAAACTTGCTGGCCTTTTTTACCAACAACAGCAACTGTTCCGGTATCTTGGCAGTTTGGTAAAATGCCTTTTGCAGAGATATCAGCGTTACGCAGCAATTGTAGTGCTACGTATTTATCATTTTCACTGGCTTCTGGGTCATGCAATATAGCTGCAACTTGCTTTTGATGAGCAGCCCTTAGAAAAAATTGTGATTCATAAATTGCGCGTTCAGCAAGAAGTGTTAGTGCTTCAGGCTCTATTTTTAAAATTTGTTTACCCGCGAATTGCTCGACAGAAACATATTTATCAGAAACTTGGGTATATTCAGTTTTATCCTCAGATAAAGGATATGGTTCTTGATAAAAAAACTCTTTATTAGCCATTTTGATCACTCACATATTAATTTCAGTGGAATATCCAAAAAATCACCCGTAGGCTTATGTTTATTCTTAATTAATTCAATTTGAAAGACACAAAGTAAAATTTATAGGTGTAATAATAAAACTAAGCTTACAAAACAAGTTACTAAAGGTTACAATTTAAGCTGATATTATATCAATTTGGCCCTTATATTCAAAGGGATGCATGAGATTATATGACGCGGATTAAATTTATAGGGATAAAAGTCATTGATTAATAAAAATTAGATTCAAATCACATAATATTATTAATAACTAAGGTTTTAACCATTTGTTATAGATGTTATCGATTATTGACTATTTAAGTGCTTAATCATGATAAATAGCTATGGCTACATTTTTTCAATTAAAACGATTCAGTTAATTCAATGCTTATTTTCATTTTATTTTTTGCAGGAATATGTGATTTAAAATCATACGGTATTTATAATCCAAGGGTTTTAAATAAATGAAAATGATTATTTACATAATTAAGTTCTATTTCCTATTAGATATTTTAAGCATATGAAAAGCATTGAATTTAACTTAAGTTTAGTGTGTGAATATACTAAGAAAATCTATAGATATCGATAAATTGATAGCATATACCTCTATGTTGCTTATTTTTATCAGAAATCTGATTTATTTATTGATAATTCATAATGAAAGGCAAACGAAATGGCGAAAATGGCTTTCAATTTACAAAAACTGTGTTTATCATGCAGGGCTTATGAACTATAAAATGGCGCTACTGGTTTTGGGCTTTGCTGGGGAAGGATGAAGAGTATATCTCCGACAAGCTTATACAGTCTTTAACGGTGGCGGTTCTATCTGCATTATTCCTAGGGATAGAGTGTATAATAAATGACTGAGACAACCTCTCTGACACCACTCGTCGAATTAAAATCTTTGAATAAAGGTTTTGATGGCAAACAAATTATTTCTGAACTTGACTTAACTATTCAAAATGGTGAGTTTTTAACCATTCTTGGGCCTTCAGGTTGTGGCAAAACGACGGTTTTACGTCTTATTGCTGGGCTAGAAGACGTCGATGATGGGAAAATTATTCTTGATGGTCAAGATATTACGGATATTCCCGCAGAGCAGCGCTTTGTGAATACCGTATTCCAAAGCTATGCTTTATTTCCTCATATGACCGTGTTTGAAAACGTAGCCTTTGGTTTACGCATGCAGAAAACACCTGCGGCTGAAATTCAAAAGCGCGTTGACCAAGCCTTGCGTATGGTTCAATTGGAAGATTTTGCTGAGCGTAGACCCAACCAACTGTCTGGTGGTCAACAACAGCGCGTGGCAATTGCTCGTGCCGTTGTTAATCGGCCGAAAGTCTTGCTGCTGGATGAATCATTGTCCGCGCTAGATTATAAACTACGCAAACAAATGCAAAATGAGCTAAAAGCCCTTCAGCGGAAATTGGGGATCACGTTTATTTTTGTTACCCATGATCAAGAAGAAGCTTTAGCGATGTCTGATCGGATCATTGTTATGCGTGAAGGGAAGATTGAGCAAGATGGTACGCCTCGTGAAATTTATGAGGAGCCCAAAAACTTATTTGTTGCTCAATTTATTGGCGAAATTAACATTTTCGATGCAAAAGTCTTGTATCGCCTTGATGACAAACGCATTCGTGCCAACGTCGAAGGCCATGAATGTGATATTTTCACCGAACTTTCTGTCGAGGAAGGGCAGCATGTTAATGTGTTATTACGCCCAGAAGACCTACGAGTTGAAGAAGTGAATGATGCCGATAATTACCCAGGGCTGATTGGCTACGTGCGTGAGCGTAACTACAAAGGCATGACGTTAGACTCAGTGGTTGAGATGGAAGATGGCAAAATTATCATGGTAAGCGAATTCTTCAATGAAGATGACCCTGATGTTGACCACTCCCTTAACCAAAAAGTTGCTGTGACTTGGGTCGAAAGCTGGGAGGTAGTTCTGGATGATCATTCGTAAACATAAAATTTTGCAGAATGTCATCATCACCGGTGTCGTTGCTTGGTTAGTCCTATTTGTCTTTTTGCCAAATGTCATGATTATTGGCACCAGTTTTTTGACACGTAGTGATACTAATTTAGTTGACCTCGTTTTCACATGGGATAACTACATTCGCTTATCTGACCCAATGTATGCAGAAGTGATGCTTCATTCGCTTAATATGGCGCTGATTGCGACCTTCTTCTGCTTAGTCATTGGGTACCCGTTTGCTTTTATATTGGCTAAGTTACCAAAGCGTATCCAACCCCTGATGCTATTTTTGTTGATTGTACCTTTTTGGACTAACTCACTAATCCGTATCTATGGTTTGAAAGTTTTTCTTAGTACCAAAGGGTACTTGAATGACTTTTTACTTTGGGTTGGCATTGTTGATAAACCTTTGAGAATTATGTACACGCCAGAAGCGGTAATATTGGGGCTTATCTATATATTACTGCCGTTTATGGTAATGCCGCTTTATTCAAGTATCGAAAAACTGGATAAATCATATTTAGAAGCGGCAAGGGATCTTGGTGCGAATAAATTCCAGCGGTTTGTAAAAATTATCATTCCATTAACGATGCCTGGGATTATTGCGGGCTGTCTATTAGTTCTGCTGCCTGCAATGGGGTTATTTTATGTTGCAGATTTAATGGGCGGAGCAAAAAACCTGTTAATTGGTAATGTGATTAAGAGCCAGTTCTTGAATATTCGTGATTGGCCATTCGGGGCAGCAACCAGCATTTTCCTAACTGTGATGATGGGGTTATTGCTGTATGTGTATTATCGAGCGGCTAAGCTTCTGAATAAAAAGGCATATGAAGAATGATCGGACGTACTTTGCGTGGTGGCTTTATGGCCATCATTTACGCTTATCTTTATATTCCAATTATTATTTTGATTATTAACTCTTTCAATGAATCTCGTTTTGGTATTCAGTGGCAAGGGTTTTCAACAAAATGGTATGAATTACTCAGTAATAATGACAGCTTATTGGAAGCAGCAGGGCATTCGTTGACAATGGCTATCTTGTCAGCAACTTTTGCCACAGTTATTGGCACATTAACGGCGGTTGCTTTGTTTCGCTACCGTTTTAGAGGAAAGCCTTTTGTGGGGGGAATGCTGTTTGTGGTGATGATGTCCCCCGATATCGTGATGGCCATTTCCTTATTAGTGCTATTTATGATACTAGGTGTTTCACTGGGCTTTTGGTCATTGCTGTTTTCTCACATTACTTTCTGCCTGCCGTTTGTGGTTGTTACCGTATACGCAAGGCTCAAAGACTTTGATGTGAAGATGCTCGAAGCGGCACGTGACCTCGGTGCGGGTGAATTTACTATCTTACGTAAAATCATACTGCCTTTAGCATTACCTGCCGTTGTTGCTGGGTGGTTACTGAGTTTCACATTATCGATGGATGATGTGGTGGTTTCGTCATTTGTTACGGGGCCGAGTTATGAAATTTTGCCATTAAAAATTTATTCGATGGTGAAAGTGGGTGTTTCTCCTGAAGTGAATGCATTGGCAACCGTGTTGCTGATAATGTCCCTATTGCTTGTCTGTTTAAGTCAGTGGGTGATGCGGGATAAATACTCAAAAAAAGCCAAGTAATAAGTTAAACGATGGTGCTGTGTTTTGTTGTATTGCAGCATTTTTTTTAATGCCATTAGGCGAGAGGGTGGGCTCCAATTGAGTCCATAAGATACATACCCTAAATAATTCAAGTTATTGCTTGAGATATGCGGGGGTAAAAACACGTTGTTGAGGGAAGCTCAGTCATGAAAAAATGGTCCTATCTACTGGCGGCAGGCTTAATGGCTGCAAGTATTGGCACGGCAACCGCCGCTGACGATAATAAAGACGTACTGTATTTCTATAACTGGACAGAATATGTTCCCCCCGGTTTATTAGAGCAATTTACCAAAGAAACGGGTATCAAGGTAATTTACTCCACCTATGAATCAAACGAAAGTATGTATACCAAATTAAAGACCTATAAAGAAGGTGCTTATGATTTGGTTGTACCATCTACTTACTTTATCGCCAAAATGAGCAAAGAAGGGATGCTGCAAAAGATCGATCAAAGTAAATTAAGTAATTTCAAAAACCTTGATCCAAATTTAATTCATAAAGAATTCGATCCAAATAACGATTATTCCGTGCCTTATATTTGGGGCGCTACGGGGATCGGGATTAACGGTGAAGCGGTTGATCCAGGCTCGGTGACTTCGTGGGCTGATTTTTGGAAACCTGAGTATAAAAATAGCCTACTAATGATGGATGATGCGCGCGAAGTATTCCAAGTCGCGTTGACTAAACTGGGCTATTCAGGGAACACGACCGACCCGAAACAAATTGAAGAAGCTTATAAAGAGCTACAAAAACTTCGTCCGAATATTTTAGCCTTTAACTCTGACAACCCAGCGACACCATTTATCGAAGGTGAAGTGGATGTGGGTATGTTATGGAATGGCTCTGCATTTGTGGCAAGGCAAGCAGGTCTACCTATTGAGGTCGTATGGCCAAAAGAGGGTGGGATTTTCTGGATGGATAGCTTAGCCATCCCAGCCAATGCAAAAAACGTTGAAGGTGCCCATAAGCTAATTAATTTCTTACTGCGCCCTGAAATTGCGGCACAAGTTGCTGAATCTATTGGTTACCCAACACCAAATTTAGAAGCTAAGAAAATGTTACCTGCGGAAATTGCTAACGACCCATCCCTTTACCCAAGTGAAGAGGTGCTGAAAAAAGGCGAGTGGCAAAGCGATGTCGGGAATACCAATATTCTGTATGAAGAGTATTTCCAAAAGCTAAAAGCAGGCCGTTAATAATCTGATTATTAGGTTTATTTTATGTAAAGGGCACTGGTTGAGTGCCCTTTTTTATGGGCGGCATATTGCCAACCCACTTATTTACTCACAATATTATGTGCCACAAACTTTGCAAAGGTATCGGCCCAAGGTTGTAAGAAATCTTTGCTTTTTGGTGAGATATTTCCCTGCTCATCCACCATGCCGTCATACCATTTCAGGTAACATTCGGGTTGGTTCATGGTAGGCATATTTAAGAATGCAAGGCTATTGCGTAGGTGCTGTTGGGCTATCGCGGTACTGATATTACCAATAGAAACACCTAAAATGCCTGCTGGAATGCCATCCCATGAATTATCACCCCAAGGGCGGGAACCTTGGTCAATGGCATTTTTCAACACGCCGGGGATTGAGCGGTTATATTCTGGGGTAGCAAAAATAATTCCGTCACAAGCTTTAATCTGCGATTTAAAATTTGCGACCACAGTTGGCACACTTTGGTCTGCATCTTGGTTGTAGAGAGGTAAGTCACCGATGTTGATAAACTTAAAGGTAAAGTTTGCTGGGAACAACTTGGTAATGGCCTTAGCCACGGTTAAGTTGTAAGAATCTGCACGTAAGCTACCAACAATAACACCAATACTATATTGATTTGACATGATAAAACCTCTTCTATCGACAGTTGATCATTAATACTTCATATGATTTGTATTTTGTCAGAACGTTGTTTCTTTTATTAAACATCATAATATGAACAGGTGCAAAATCTAAGTTAAATTAAAACGACAGAATAAGTGAAACAAATATCAAAAAAATTGAATTTTTTAAATTAATTATAGTGATATGAATTATTACGATGGGATATTGTGAGTCCTCTTCCAGTATTTCTATTTACCCACTGACAAATCATAGTTACTTGATTTTAGTCAAAATGAAACATACCGACTGGTCGGTATCATTCGTTTCATGAATAAAACGGCACAGCATAGAAAAAAAGATCCCGCCAAACTCCAAGTTGAGTTACTCAAAGCGGCTCGCATTATTGCTGGTAGAGAAGGGATTTCTTCGTTATCTCTTAATGCTGTGGCAAGAGAAGCGGGTGTCAGTAAAGGCGGGTTGATGCACCACTTCCCAAGCAAACAGGAACTCATCCATGCGTTGTTTCTCCAATTATTGGGAATTATGGATGAGCGAATTCATTTGATTATGGAGAATGATCCGAATCCGTATGGGCGTTTCTCTCGTGCATATTTGCACTATATTGGTGAACTTAAAGAATCGGATGAAAGTTTTCAACTTGCTTTGCTGTCTTTAGCTATGCCAACAGAGCCGGTATTACGTCAATGTTGGCGAGATTGGGTGTTAGGCCATTTAGCAAATGGGGATGAATTTGATAATAGTTATTTAGGGGCATTAGTCAGGTATGCCGCTGATGGGTTATGGCTTTCGTCATTGACTGAAGGGGAAACATTATTACAACAAGAACGCGCTGCTATTGTAAGTCGGTTGACACAAATATCATTTGAAAAACTACCTGAGGAGTAACGGTAATACCAGCAGTGTAATTTTATTAATATAATAAGCACATGAGGCGATAGTGAAATATAAAATCAATGCCTTCATTATATATGATGCAGTTGATGGCACTTTATCTTTGAAAGAAGGTGAGGTGGACACGCAATTGTCTATCACTGCTAATGCATTATTATTTTATTTTATACAACATAATGGTGTTTTATCCCGAGACGATATATTGAAATCTGTATGGGATGATAATGGCTTAGTGTCATCGAACAGTAATTTAAATCAATACTTAAGTATTTTAAGAAAAGCATTCCGTCAATATGGTATTGAAAATATTATCGTTACTGTTGGTAGAGGCTTATTAGAATTCAATTCTGAAGTCTCCTTAGAATTAATTGATGATATTAAAATCAACCCTCTTGAGTTAATTAGTAATCTTAATGAAATTGATGGCGCAGAGATCGTTTTATCTTCTGTTGCGAATTCAGCCCCACATCCCCTTGAAGAACCACAGATTATTACTTCACTAACCCCAGAAAAAAAAGAAATTTGTTGGTATTTAGCTAGTGCAGCCTTATTGCTTTGCTCAATTTTATTAGCCGTGATGGCTTATCTATCCAAGCAACCATCATCACCAATTAGTATGACGGTGTTGGAACACAATAATTGCGATGTCTTGTCAAATGAGAAAATGATTAATGGCACTGTTGCCCTCAACTATATACAAAATTTTGACAAGGTAAGAAATAACTTGAAACTAGACTGCATAGAAAAGGAGCGATTTGTTTTTTTCTATGGTGATAAGTTACAAACGAATGGATTAGGGCGAGTTTTTCTGGCCCATTGTGCTGTGAATGAAGATAACCCATTTAGTTATTGTGATAATTACTTCTACTATTCATGGAATCCATCATGAAGATTTCAGGCAAGGTATTATGCTTACTGAGTGGTTTACTATTTATCATAGTAGCGGTTTATACTCAGTCAGTGTTATTTTCAAATCAACAAGATGGTTTGATGGTCTGTTCGACTAAAGGCATTATGCGCTTTGAAAATATGATAGATGAAAATGTTAATGGCAACATTCATTTCAATTTTGGTTCTAATGGCAAGGGCTCGATTGTTGTGGAAGGTTATACAGACTCCAAAGCAGGGTGGCTATATTTACAACGTTACGTAAAATTTAGTTATACTACCCAACGAGTATCCCCAACAGAAAGGCATTATAATATCAGCCAATGGGAATCACGAGCATCTTCTATTGATGAATCCCCCGATGTTATTTTCGATTACTTTATGCGAGAGATGTCAGATAGCCATGACGGTTTATTTCTTAATGCCCAAAAGCTCAATGACAAAGCATTATTGTTAAGCTCAATAAATTCCCCGCTTTATATCTGCACACTTAAACCTGGCAGTAAATTTGATTAATGGTCTGAAAATAGCTTAAAGAAAAGGGCGCTATGGGCTCTTTTCTTTCGGTATTTTATGCGTATAGAGATGCTCCCCCGCGTTTTATCCAATAGCTCATTGGAGCTTTACTTAGTTTAAACTAATTATGCCTATGCAGGGTTCCTCATAGTGGTTTCGTGAATGAGATTAGCCAAGTTGGTATTGAAGTTGGCAGTTGCCCAATCGCTATCTCACAAATAAATACTTAGCTAAGCTTATAAGCAAGTGAGCCCTTCCACAGTTATCACTCCCTAAATTACCCCGCCTTATCAGCTCAATAATATCTTGTTAACAATTCCTTTGATTAATCGTAAATCAACTTTTAGCCCTTTTTTCATCTCCAGATAGAAACGTGAATTTTTGGTTTTTTTAGTGAGGTTACATAAAAAATTAAATAAATCACACTAATTTTTAGAGTAAAACACTAAGTATTAATCATTCATGGATTTATATTTTGTTTTGTTTTTTAGGCTCTATAGTGAGTTTGAAGCCAAAGGCTGCGTTCAATAAATCACCGCGCAGACACCCTTGGCGCAAATGATTACCCCGATATTTCAAAGGACATGTACTCGGACACATCAATTTGAATTATCAGTGGTAAAGAAAAACAAAGAAGGTTTCTCGGAGGAAATAACAATGGGTGATGCATTAGGTCTTATTGAAACTAAAGGTTTGGTGGCTTGCATCGAAGCAGCGGATGCCATGTGCAAAGCGGCGAATGTTGAGCTAATTGGTTATGAAAATGTCGGTTCCGGTTTGGTAACTGCAATGGTTAAAGGGGATGTAGGCGCGGTTAAAGCGGCTGTCGATTCCGGTGTTGAGTCTGCTCAGCGTGTTGGGGAAGTTGTGACCTCTTTGGTGATTGCGCGTCCACACAATGACATCAACAAAATTGTTATTAAACATAAAGCATAACTTTTTCCGGAGGAAAAAACATGGGTGACGCATTAGGTCTTATTGAAACTCAAGGGTTAGTGGCCTGTATTGAAGCCGCAGACTCGATGTGCAAAGCCGCAAACGTTGTGCTGATTGGTTATGAAAATGTTGGGTCAGGGTTAGTTACCGCCATGGTCAAAGGCGATGTAGGTGCAGTGAAAGCTGCAGTGGATTCAGGTGTTGAATCCGCCTCTCGCGTTGGCACCGTCGTGACATCTTTGGTTATCGCGCGTCCTCATAGCGATATTCAAAAAATCGTCGCCCAGTATAAAGTCACGGAATAAAAAAGGAAATCACTTATGAAAGAAGCACTTGGTCTAATTGAAACCAAAGGTTTAGTGGCTTGTATTGAAGCGGCTGATGCGATGTGCAAAGCGGCGAATGTCGAGCTAATCGGTTATGAAAATGTTGGTTCAGGGCTCGTGACAGCAATGGTTAAAGGTGATGTGGGTGCCGTTAATGCTGCTGTTGAATCCGGTGTTGAGGCTGCAAAACGTATCGGAACAGTGGTGACTTCACGCGTTATCGCAAGACCACACAACGATATTGGCAAAATTGCGCAGCAACACAAAGCGTAATTATTGGCTAATAAATCAATAAAACAACAAGTTAATGAGTTAATTTTGACTCCGATACGGGGGAAGACATGGTTGCATTAGACAAAGATCTGCAATCCAGACAGCTAGCAAGAGAGCTAGTTCGAAACGCGAAACAAGCGCAGAAAGAATTCGCGACATTTTCGCAGGAAAAAATCGACAGTATTGTTAAACACATTGCTATTGAGTCTGCACTTCATGCAGAAGAGTTGGCAAAAATGGCCAATGAAGAGACAGGGTTTGGGAAGTGGCAAGATAAAGTCCTGAAGAATACCTTCGCTTCAATGCGTGTTTATGAGCACATCAAAGATCTAAAAACCGTTGGCATCATTAATGATGACAAAGTCAACAAAGTTATGGATGTGGGGGTACCTCTTGGTGTTATCACAGCGTTAGTACCTTCTACTAATCCGACATCAACCATCATCTACAAAACGTTGATTGCCTTGAAGGCTGGTAACGCAATCGTCTTCTCCCCTCATCCAAATGCTAAAGCATGCAGTTTCCGTACGTTAGAAATAGTCAAAAAAGCCGCACTAGAAGCGGGCGCACCAGCAGGTATCGTTGATGCAGTCACTATGTTGACTCTTGAAGCAACGAAAGAACTGATGCACAGCAAAGACGTTTCATTAATTTTGGCAACGGGTGGTGAAGGCATGGTACGTGCAGCCTATGCATCAGGCACACCAACCATTAGTGGCGGCCCGGGTAATGGCCCTGCATTTATTGAACGTAGTGCTAATATCAAGCAAGCGGTCAGTGACATTATCACCAGTAAAACTTTCGATAATGGTGTGATCTGCGCATCCGAACAATCCATTATTGTTGAGCGTTGTATCTATAACGAAGTCCATCGTGAACTCCTTGCCCAAGGTGCTTACTTCATGAACGAAGAAGAAGCGAAGCGTATGGCATCCATGTTGCTTAGAGCGAACGGCACTATCAACCCTGAAGTGGTAGGTAAAGATGCGATTACTTTAAGCCAACGAGCAGGTTTCGCTGTCCCTGCGAATACCCGTGTATTAATTGCATTACAAGATACCGTTTCCCCTAAAAACCCGTACTCCCGTGAAAAATTGTGCCCAATTTTAGGGATGTATATCGAAGAAGACTGGCAATCAGCTTGTCATCGTGTGGTTGACTTACTGACCAACGAGGGCTTAGGCCATACCTTGGTTATTCACACTCAAAACGAAGATGTTATTCGCCAGTTCTCTCTCGAAAAACCCGTTAACCGCATTTTAATTAACACACCAGCGGCGCTTGGTGGTATCGGGGCAACCACCAATATTACGCCTGCATTAACATTGGGGTGTGGCGCAGTGGGTGGGGGTTCTAGCTCAGATAATGTAGGGCCAATGAATCTACTGAACATCCGCAAAGTGGGTTATGGCGTACGTTCAATTGAAGATTTAAGGCAACCCACTCAGCCTTGTACAACTGCACAACCTGCGGTGTCAGCAACGGTAACTCAACCGCAAGTCAGTATTTTTGATGATAACCGCTTCCGTAACCCTGTTGCGGCGACAACATCACCCGTAGCTGTCCATCCAATAGGTGATGACCGATTTGGCGGTGCGGTGACAACGGCTGCGGTTACTGAGGCTGTCGTTTCTCACGGTGATATCAGTGAAGAAAATGTTGAGCAGATCATCAAGGCCGTTCTCGGACGCCTAAATAAGTAACTCATTGGAATAAGGCGGTATAAACCATGATCCTTGCAAAGGTAGTCGGGCATGTTGTTGCAACGCAGAAATGCCAAGAACTTAGCGGCAGTAACTTACTGATGGTAACAAAGCTAGGGGATGACCTTGAACCGTTGAAAAACAAAACGTATGTGGCAGTCGACAGTGTTGGTGCTGGTATCAATGACATTGTTTTAGCTGAAGCTTACTTCGCTTTGAATAAAGACAATTACAAAGCCATGTCAGTGGTTGCCATTGTGGAAAAGGTTTATACCAAGGAGTAAAAACAGCATGAACCAGTTTTTGATTAAACCTAAAGTCCAATTCGGTGCTAACGCATTGGATTTTATCTCACAAATGAGTGCTCACCATGCATTTATCGTCACTGACAAAGCGATGGTGAAGTTTGGCTTAGCTGATGAAGTCACTCGCAGGCTAACCCAAAGTGGCATCACCTTTTCGATTTACGATGATGTTGTGCCAGATCCAGACATTTCAGCCATCGTTAACGGCATGAAAATAATGGATAGGCAATACCCAGATGTGGTGATTGCACTCGGTGGTGGGTCGGTGATTGATGCTGCGAAAGCTGTTATTTACTCCCTTTGGCACACGAAAAAAGACCCCAATCGAGTTAAACCGCAGTTTATCGCTATTCCAACCACCAGTGGAACAGGCTCTGAAGTGACATCATTTTCCGTGATCAAGTCTCAGTCTGAAAAACTGGTTTTGGTTGATGAGTTTATGTTGCCAGATGTAGCTATTTTAGACCCCGCACTAGTGAAATCTGTGCCAGCTTCTATTACTGCGGATACAGGAATGGATGTGCTGTGCCATGCATTGGAAGCGTATGTTTCGCGTACCGCTTCTGATTTTTCCGATGCATTGGCAGAAAAAGCCGTGCAATTAGTCTTTGGTCATTTAATTGATTGCTACCGTGAAGGAAGCAATTTAGTGGCTCGCGAAAAAATGCACAACGCGTCATGTATTGCAGGAATGGCTTTCACTAATGCCTCCCTTGGGATAACGCACAGTTTGGCTCATGCATTAGGTGGTGTGTTCCATATCCCACATGGCCGCGCCAACGCTCTGTTAATGGCACAAGTGGTTGCTTTCAATGCAGATTTAGAAGGCCGTTGTGACACTGAGGCAGCGAAACGCTACGCCAATCTTGCGAAAAATTTAGATTTACCCGCGTCATCAATACGTGAAGGCGTTGAAAGCCTGATGGTGGCGATCAACGTATTGAAAGATGAAATGAACCTGCCAAAAGGCATTCAAGCAACAGGTATCAATGAATTCGATTTTAACGCCCGTTTAGGGGAAATGGTTGGGCAAGCACTGCGCGATAGTTGCACGCCGACCAATCCACGGGATGTGAGCAAGGTGCAACTGGAAGCGCTGTATAGACAGTCTTTTTAACAGTTAACGCTTTATGTGATGAACAACAAACTAGAAAGAACATCAGGATAGGCTAACATGAATAAATATGCTTTGACCCCACGCGTAAAAATGCTGGCTGAACGCTTAAGTGCCCGCAACAGTTCAATTATTACTGAACGAGCTAATATTTTAGAAGCATTGGGTAACCAATTATCCGGTGCGCCGCAGGCGATTAAACCTGCTCAACGTTTTTATGAGTTTATCCGCCATTTTCCAGCCTTTATCGGGCAAGACGAGTTGATTATTGGTAGCCAATCATCAACCCCACGTGGTGCTATTTTCCATACTGAAAATGAAATTAATAGCCACAGTATTTATACCTTTTTAGCAGGCGACAGTAACGTCGATGCGCCAGATTACTTAGCAGTATTAAACGTAGGCTTTTTAGCTATCAAAGCGCAGCTAGAAAATAAAGTGAGAAATATTGGTAGCGCAGTGAGTCGCAATAGCATTGATGAGGCAAATAATTGCCGCTCTGCGATTTATGCGTGTGATGCAGCAATCCACTTTGCGCAATCTTTAGCGACGAAAGCTGAAAGCATGGCAGCAATCGAATCGAACCAATATCGCCGTGCGGAGCTGCAAGAAAGCGCAGCAATTTTGCGCAATGTGCCTGCTAAACCTGCGCAAACTTTCAAGGAAGCTTGCCAAGCCTTTTATTTATTACAGCTGATCTTGCACTTAGAAAATGGCAGCTATGCGGTTAATCCAATGGGATTTGATAAAGCCGTTTATCCATTCTACCAACGCGATATTGAACAAGGCCGTTTAACTCAGGCGCAAGCTTATGAAATTGTAGAAAGTTTATGGCTGAAACTGGCTGAGCTTTCTGAAGTTCGCTCAACCAAGCAAGTTGATGGCTACCCAATGTTCGATGCATTAAAAGACGGTATCTATCTGAATGATCCTCGTGTTTGCATTAACGAGTTGTCTGGCATGATGTTATCCGCTAATGAAAATATCAGTGCTATCAATAATGGGTTAAAAGTCCGTTTATATTGCGGTAAAAACAGTGTTCAGCCGCAATACGCAGCGCCAAATGCGAATTATATTGCTCCAACAGCACAAGCGGAAACTGAATTCAAAGTTATGGAAGGTTTAACGCCCCGCTTACAACGCTTGCGCAATCGCTACTTAGAAGCGCGTCCAAGTGTGTCTATCTACCGCGCACTCGCCTTCACTGAGGTTGTCAAAAATAACCCAGGTTTACCGCCAATTTTATTGCGTGCGAAAGCGTTCCGCCGAGCTTGTGAAACGGCACCAATCCTAATTCAACCCGAAGAGCTGATTGTGGGTCATCCATGTGGTAAAGCCCGTGCGGGTGCATTCTCACCGGATATCGCATGGCGTTGGGTAGTCGAAGAACTCGATACCATGAGCACGCGTCCACAAGACCCATTTGTTATCTCAGAAGAAGACAAAAAAGTGATCCGCGAGGAAATTGCCCCGTTCTGGGAAGGGCGCTCTCTGGATGAAATTTGTGAAGCACAATATCGTGAAGCGGGGGTATGGGAATTCAGTGGTGAAACATTTGTCAGTGACTTGTCTTATCACCAAATCAACGGTGGTGGTGATACCTGCCCAGGCTATGACGTTTTATTATTCACCAAAGGAATGAATGGCATTAAAGCGGATGCTCAGGCGAAATTAGCTGAGTTGAGCATGGAAAACCCAGATGACATTGACCGCATTTATTTCTATAAAGCGTCAATTGAAACCTGTGAAGGGGTTGTTGCTTATTCACATCGTATTGCTGCACATGCGCGTGAATTAGCCGTACTTGAATCAGACCAAAAACGCCGTGAAGAATTACTGACTATCGCGCAGGTGAATGAAAATGTACCTGCTAATCCGCCGGTGACATTACAAGAAGCATTACAAAGCATTTGGACGGTTGAGTCATTATTTGAAATTGAAGAAAACCAAACCGGTCTTTCTTTAGGGCGTCTCGACCAATATTGCTTACCAATGTATGAAAACGACATCAAAACAGGCCGTTTAACTGAAGACCAAGCATTAGAGATGATGCAGGCATTTATCATCAAGTGTGCTGAGTTAATGTGGATGTCGAGTGAGCTAGGTGCGAAATACTTCGCAGGTTATCAGCCATTTATCAACTTAACTGTTGGTGGACAAAAACGTTCTGGTGGTGATGCTTGTAACGATTTGACCTATTTAATAATGGATGCGGTTCGCTTTGTGAAAGTGTATCAGCCATCTCTGGCATGCCGTATTCATAACCAATCACCACAGAAATACATGGAAAAAATCGTTGATGTGGTGAAAGCCGGTATGGGCTTTCCAGCCTGTCACTTCGATGATTCCCACATCAAAATGATGCTACGTAAAGGCTTTGATTTTGAAGATGCGCGTGACTACTGCTTAATGGGGTGTGTAGAGCCACAAAAATCAGGCCGTATTTATCAATGGACATCAACAGGTTATACCCAGTGGCCAATTGCGATTGAATTTGTGCTAAACCGTGGTCGCATGGTGTTATTTGATAGCTATCAAGGCTTAGATACGGGTGACTTACGTGAGCTGAAAACTTTCGAAGACTTTGATAATGCAGTAAAAGCACAGATTGGCCACATTGTTCGTTTATCGGCTATCGGGACTGTTATCAGCCAGCGTGTACATCGCGATGTAGCTCCAAAACCCTTGATGTCTTTACTGGTAGAAGGTTGTATGGAAAAAGGGAAAGACGTTGCAGCTGGCGGGGCGATGATCAACCACGGCCCAGGGCTGATTTTCTCAGGCCTTGCCACCTATGTTGACTCCATTGTTGCTATTCGTAAATTGGTTTATGAAGAGGGCCGCTACACGCTTGAGCAAATCCGCGATGGCTTACTCGCAAACTTTGAAGGCTATGACGAATTACGTCGTGACTGCTTAAATGCGCCTAAGTTTGGTAACGATGATGACTATGTTGACCAATATGCGCTGGATATCACCGAGTGGACAGAGCGTGAGTGCCGTAAATATGACATGTTGTATTCAACATTGAGTCACGGAACCTTATCCATTTCCAACAATACCCCAATTGGTGAATTGACCGCAGCAAGTGCTAACGGCCGTTTAGCGTGGATGCCACTCTCGGATGGTATCAGCCCAACACAAGGTGCGGACAAACAAGGCCCTACTGCCATCATCAAATCAATCAGCAAGATGAATGTTGAGACGATGAACATCGGTATGGTGCATAACTTTAAGTTCTTAAAAGGCTTATTGGATACACCGGAAGGGCGTCATGGCTTAATCACGTTACTGAGAACCGCCTCTATTTTAGGTAACGGGCAAATGCAGTTTAGTTATGTAGATAACGAAATGCTGAAAAAAGCACAGCAAGAGCCTGAAAAATACCGAGATTTAATCGTTCGTGTTGCAGGTTATAGCGCATATTTCGTTGAGCTTTGTAAAGAGGTTCAAGATGAGATTATCAGCCGTACTGTAATTGAGAAGTTCTAAACCAGCGTTGGCAGGTATGGCTTCATACCTGCCATTTCATAATAACAATAATAAATTTGAACTGATTTTAGAGGTGTAATGATGAGCGCGGCAGAGATTAAAGGTCGGATATTTAATATCCAAAAATACTCAATTTATGATGGCGATGGCATTCGAACGCTGATTTTCTTAAAAGGGTGCAATATTCGCTGCCCATGGTGTGCTAATCCAGAAGGACTAAGTAGCCAGTTTCAAGTGATGTTTTCTCACGACAAATGTGTGAATTGTGGGAAATGTGTCGATGTTTGCCCTACCGGTATCCATTACAAAACCATTAATGAACAAGGTGAACAGATTCACCGTGTCAATCGCAGTATTGACTGTATTGGTTGTCGTAAATGCGAAGAAGTGTGTATTGGCGGTGCGTTAGACATTATGGGCAAAGATGTCACGGTAGCCGAAATGATGGAAATCATTATGCAAGATTATGATTTTTATATCTCTTCCGGTGGTGGTGTAACAATCGGTGGTGGCGAAATGAGCCTACAAACCGACTTTGCTGTTGCCCTACTGCGTGAGTGTAAAAAAATGATGATCAACACCGCCGTAGAAACACAAGGAACAACCTCATTAGCCAACTATGAAAAGCTAGCTGAAGTTGTCGACCTATTTTTGTATGACATTAAACATATCGATACGGTACAGCATAAAAACTTATTCGGTATTGGGAATGAAAATGTTCGCCGTAATCTTGAAAGGTTGGTGGAACTTGGCGCTAACATCGTCGTTCGTATGCCGTTAGTCCGTGGATACAACGATTCATTTGATGCCATTACTGGTGCGATTAATTATGCGATGGAATTATCCAAACGCGGCAATGTAAAGCGCATCGATATTTTACCTTATCACCAGTTGGGTCGTGGCAAATACGACAAGTTAGAGATGATTTACCCGGTTAAACAAGACCCAACCTATAGTGCTGAAGAGTTAGATCAACTTGAAGCGTTCTTTAAGCAATTCGATTTCGATATTCGACTGGTTCGTCACTAAGTCACAAAGTAGGAGAGACAGATGAAAAGTTTAGGTGTGATTGAAACTCGGGGGCTGACATCCGCCATACAAGCCGCAGATGCAGCATGTAAAGCCGCTAGTGTAGAAATTATAGGTTATCGGAAAATAGGTTCTGGGTTGGTATCAGTTTGTTTTCAAGGTGAAATTAGTGCAGTTCGCACTGCGGTTGATCATGGCATTGACGTGATAGCGAATAGCCAACTGCTTGTCGGCTCATTAGTGATTGCTCGCCCAGAAGAAAGTGTGACGGCTAAATTGTTAACGGTGAAAAGTAAAAAGGGTGAATTAGAAAAAAGCATTGAAAAGACAGAAAAAGGACAAAGTTCATCAGAAAGTGAAACGGTTGAAGCAAAACCTCAACATACTGCGCCTGAAGTAAAAGAGGATACCAGTGTAAAAGAGACCAAAAATGACCTACGCAAAGGTAAAAAATCATGATTAATGAGCAGTTGATGGGCAAAATTTTATCCCGTCTTTCAACCAATAGCTTTGCTCAAGGAATACAACCGAACATTGCAATTCCTGTCGGTATTTCAAATCGTCATGTTCACCTGTCACAGCAAGATGTTGAAGCGTTGTTTGGTCAAGGATATCAACTGACACCATTCAAAGATTTAAAGCAGCCAGGGCAATTTGCAGCCAAGGAATGTGTCATGGTGGTTGGGCCAAAAGGGTCGATAAGCAAAGTGAGAGTCTTAGGGCCTGTTCGTCCAAAAACGCAACTTGAAGTGTCCAAAGCGGATTGTTTTGCACTGGGTATTAAAGCGCCAGTGAGAGAGTCAGGAGATTTAACGGGCTCAGGTAACGCTTTATTGATCGGCCCTGCTGGGCACGTCAACCTTGAGTCGCAAGTTATTTGTGCTCAGCGTCATATTCATATGAGTGTGATGGATGCGAGGTCACTCAATGTGGTGAATGGGCAAAAGGTAAATATCCGTACTGAGGGTGAGCGTAGCTTAGTATTTGATGAGGTTATCGTGAGAGTGGATGAGCGGTTTTCTCTTGAATTTCATATTGATACAGATGAAGCGAATGCTGCGGGTTTACGTAATAACGATAGCGTATTTATTGCGGGTTAAGGAACGGTGGCAAAATGAACGAAAAACTGATCGAGCAAATTGTGCAACAAGTTTTACGTCAGTTAAAACGACAAGTTTTGGTTGTGTTATCACCGGTTGAGGGCTATCAGCAAGCTATTTACCAAAGGTTAGCGCAGCTAGATTCTGTTTGTTTTTCCTTTTATGCCACCGCATCAATGCTTCAGTCTTCGAATATGGAGAAATGGGCTGAGCTAGGACATGTTATAGACAAAAATACGTTATCAATAAATAAGTTAAGCCGCTATAGCTGCCTATTTTTACCTTTTATTGATGCAAAAGTTGTCGGTGAAATTGCCAGTGGTTTATTTGTTAGTGAGGAAAGTGAATTAACTTTACACGCACTATCACAAAATATTCCTATATTGGCATTGAAATACCATTGCTGCCCAGAAAGTGAATTAAGCCATATCTTAGGTTTAAATAAAAATGAAAATTATAATCATCTTATTAAAGAAAATATCAGTAAAGCAATTAACTTAGGTATTCAGTTTTTTCCATTAAATGAAATTGAAAAAAAGTTACTAACTCATGATATTTCTAAATATTTAAAACCTGAAATAACTAATGAAACTCCAAGTCGCTATATTACTTTAAAAGAAGTAATGAATAACCCTAGGGGGTATTGCGCGAATGAAAATAAATTAACAGATTCTGCAATTGATTATTTAAAATCATTGAAATAATAAAATAAATTTAGCGTATTAAAAATCATCTTAATTTTCTATTTATTGTAGGAGTATTATCTATGTCCCCTAAAGCAAAATCATGGCTTTGGATGTTGGCGGTTATTATTTCTGAAACCTCAGCAACATCAACGCTAAAAATGTTTGATAATAGTGAAGGAATGACAAAATCGTTATTATTGGCATTAATCGTCGTACTGTATGTTATTTGTTATTATTCACTTTCTCGGGCTGTTAAATATATTCCGGTGGGTTTAGCTTATGCAACATGGTCAGGAACAGGGATATTAATGGTTTCTACTCTTGGCATGTTATTTTATGGTCAGCATCCAGATACTGCCGCAATGATAGGCATGGCTGTAATAGCAAGTGGTATTGTAATTATGAATCTATTTTCCAAAATGGGTTCTGATGAAGAAGCCGAAGAGCCTAAAGCTGAAGCTTCATTATTATCAGCAAAAAATAAAGCAGCTCATTAATTTAAATTTAAGGGGAATATTATGTTTACTGGATTTTTATGGTTAGCGCTTTCTATTGGCTCAGAAATAACAGGCACATCCATGATTAAAAAGACCAACAGCTTTAGTAAGTTGGGGCCTTCAGTATTAGTCATTATTGCATATTGCTTATGCTATTTTGCATTGACTCGCGCAATGGGGTATATCCCTGTCGGAGTCGCTTACTCATTATGGTGTGGGTTTGGGATTGTCGGTGTAACGTTAGTTTCTATGGTGTTATATAAACAAAAGCCTGATTTTCCTGCTGTCTTTGCGATGGGGTTAATTATCTCTGGCGGGATAATTATGAATACATTCTCCACTATGTAATTAATACATTAGTTTAATTGCTACTCTCAGAACTTTATTATTATTTTGCTCATTACGTTGCCTTCATTTTAGTGTGAGGGCTTTTTTTTAAGTAACCGAAGCTATTGATGCTTCTACAACATAAAATGATTGCCTAGCGATAAAAAGCTAAATCCGTTCTATGTTACTTTACAGAAGATAAGTGAATTAATTCAGGAATAGATTTATGCAAATTATTGAGTGGGATGATTTTACTCGGGTAGAAATGCGAGTCGGTACGATTATTCGTGCCGAAGTGAATAGTAAAGCTAAAAAGCCAGCTTACGTAATGGACGTGGATTTAGGCGAGTTGGGAATTAAACGTTCCAGCGCACAAATTACCGTCAACTATACACCAGAAGATTTGATTGGTAAGCAGGTGCTATGTGTCTGTAATTTTGAGGTGAAACGGATAGCAGGGATCAAATCCGAGGTATTAATCACGGGTGCACCGGATGAAACAGGGGCGATTGTTCTTGCAGAATTTAACCTGCCTCTACCGAATGGTGCGCTTTTAGCATAATGCTCATCATTCTTTGTATTATCGTGTTGTTGGCTTCGCTCACTCGCCCTAGTTACATACTTTTGTATGCCCCTAGGGGCTCGTTTGCTTGCCGCCTAGCATAGTCGGCGCCATCGCTGCTATTTATCAGTAAAAAGGTTATACTACTATCATCTGTATCAGTAGGAGTGTGACCTTTTGCTATTGCCTGAACTTCATTTTCGCCAATATTCAGACGAAGTCATTTCTCATCAACATGATGGGCAGTGGCAAGTCGTTTTGTCGTTATCTGGGCAAATGGAAATCAATATGCATCGCCAACATTTTTTACTTAATGCAGGCAATGGGGTAGTGATCCCGCCAAGTGTTAATCACGCTTTTAGTGGGCAAGTCGGCAATCAAAATTATGTATTAGAAATGCCCGCCACAGCTCAGTGGGCATTGAGTGAGAAAATGACGCAGTTCACTTTGACTCCTGCCGCTGTCGGTCTTTTGAATTGGTTGCAAAGTTTCCCGCAAGCACCTGAACATAATTTTACGGTTGCCCGCTTATTATTGGCTCAACTAAAGCCTGAAAATAAATGGATTGATGAAGTTTCTCAGTGGGTTGAACTACGCTTACATCACCCTATTAGCTGTGAAGATATGGCGACAGCTTTTTGTATGTCGATAAGTACGCTCCAACGCAAAATAAAGGCTGAAACACAATTAACGGCGATGCAGTTTTTATTACATAAACGGATGGAAGCTGCGGGGAGCTTATTGCTAACAAATATTCCGATAGAACAAATCGCATTAACAGTCGGCTATGATTCACATTCCGCATTTAGTCATGCATTTCGTAAATTTTATGGTAAAACGCCGAATGAATATCGTATACAGAAATTTCACTTACGGTAGGTTACGACTCAGCGGCTTAGGTTAACTATTTAGAAATCGAATTATCACAACACGATGATAAAAATTAGCTACTTTTAAGCCGCCATTTTATTTTTCTGCCGCTATACCATGCGTATCCCTTCGAATGGGTTCCAACCATCTAGCCCTTTAGTTTCTTTAATATAGTAAGCATAGTTAGCAACCATCGCCCACATCACTGAAATACCTACCGATAACCCAGTATAAGCACCATTAGGGATAGTTCCACCTACCATAAAATCAATAATATTTAAGACAAGGCCTATCGCTATAGAAATACCAAGCATCACCAGACCTTTCTTCCAAAGCCCTAATATTAGGAAGTAAATAATACCGAAGAAAAAAGCAAAAAAATTCATGTTAATTAAAAGGCGCTCGCCAAAGGACGCTGCTTTTAATGCAGTTTTAAATTCAGGTGTACTCGGTGAGCCATACTTTTCAAAAAAGTCGAAACGTTTTTGCCATTTATTAGAGTATTGTTTTTGTTCCATTTCCCATTCCTTGTTGATATATAATATAAAATAGGGATTGATAATACTTATATGTTTATATAAAAACAGTGGGAAATAGTCTTAATATGACTATTGCAGAGCTTTCTTAATACAGTATGCAGAAGCTATAAATAGAAAAGATATTAAGAAGATAAAAGGCTAGTGGCTATTTACTAATCTATTTACGTAAAGTTACTTTGTTTCTGAATTATTGGTTATTTTCTCAGAAATAGAGTTTGAGTAATTACCGTGCAAGAAGTCAGTATTTACATTGGCTTGTCTAAGTTTTAATTCAAGTAAAGCAAGTTGTTTGCTAATGCTTGAATAATTGGGGTCGTCGGTTGAAAGACTTTGCAACATATTACTTAATGTCAGAGCATCTTTTCTTTGCTGTAATTCTGGGGGTAAATACCCCGAATTTTTCAAGAGCCGATACCCAGCCTTAAGCTCTGGTGGAACCAAACTATCATCTTCAAGCTGCAACGGCTGACCTTCTCCCTTTAAACTCGATAGTTCACCTTTGTTTAACGCTTCTTGAATATGGCGTTCAGCCCAAAGATCGATAACTGACATAATAGTGACCCCGAAAATTGATTTTATACCATTATAGCCTTTCATATTCGCTGAATGAAGGCTGGTATATTATGCTTCATTAGCGTTGTTATTACGAATAATCAATAAGGTTTTATCGAGTATTGATAAATGGAGGTTTAACTATTTATATAAAATAAAACTGCTAAAAATTGATATATATTTAGTGATAAATGATGAAAAATGGTTATTAATAATGTGTAAATTGTTATGTTGAGCACATTTATAGAAATTAATTTACGAGGCTTTCTTTGGTGTTATATCTCTAGTTTAATTAAATTAATAGTTTTAATGGCTGATTAAGTGATTGCACTCCTGATTTTTATGAATCTTATGTCTAATTTGTATAAATTTTGTTGATTTGCAATTATCTATTTGTAAATAGCAAAAAAGAAAAACATTGTGTAATGTCCGTTTTTCTTGTTTATAAGGAGAAAATATGGAACAAAAAAAGCAAGAGGGAAGCCGTTTTTTGCGAACGGTAGAGTGGTTAGGTAATGCTTTACCACATCCCGTTATTTTATTTATTATTTTGATTGCCATTTTATTAGTTTCTTCAGCAATTGGTCAGTACTTTGGTGTCAGTGTGGTTGATCCTCGTCCAGAAGGCGCAAAAGGGCGCGCGGAAGATGGTATTATTCACATTGTGAGTCTATTGGATGCCGAAGGGATCCGAAAAATTATTGCCAATGTTGTCACAAACTTTACAGGGTTTGCACCATTAGGGACGGTGCTTGTCGCACTATTAGGGGTTGGGATTGCAGAACGGGCAGGCTTACTATCTGCTGCTATGCGCTTAGTTGTGACCAAAGCTCCACGAAAATTAACCACTATGGCGATTGTGTTTGCCGGGATCATGTCAAACACCGCTGCAGAGTTGGGCTATGTGGTTCTTATTCCACTGGCTGCCATTATTTTCCATTCATTAGGTCGTCACCCTTTAGCGGGTCTTGCTGCTGCATTTGCTGGGGTTTCAGGCGGCTATTCAGCAAACTTATTATTGGGTACAGTTGACCCGTTACTTTCTGGTATCACTCAGCAGGCTGCACAAATCATTGACCCAACGTATATCGTGGGTGCAGAAGCAAACTGGTACTTTATGTTTGCCAGTACGTTTTTAATTACTATTTTAGGTTATTTAATCACTGAAAAAATTGTTGAGCCGCAACTCGGTCCCTATACCGGTGGTGCGGTTGATGAGGATGAAAATAGCCTCTATGCTTCGGCAAATGTCACCCCACTAGAGAAAAAAGCATTATTTTGGGCCTCTGTGACTTTTTGGGGATTGGCGGCGATTCTGGCGTTAATGGTAGTACCAGAAAACGGAATATTACGTAACCAAGATACTGGGTTAGTTAGTAACTCTCCTTTCTTGAAAGGAATTGTGGTCTTTATTTTTGTTTTCTTCGCGGTTCCAGGGATTGTGTACGGCTATATTGCCAAAACCATGCGCTCAGATAAGGATATTGTTGACGCAATGGCAGGGGCAATGAGTACACTTGGTTTATACCTTGTTATTATTTTCTTTGCAGCACAATTCGTCGCTTTCTTTGGCTGGACAAACATTGGTCAAGTTATTGCGGTTAAAGGTGCTAACTTCTTAAATAGTATCGACCTTCACGGTGGTGTTCTATTTATTGGCTTTATTCTTATCTGTGCATTTATTAACTTAATGATTGGCTCTGCATCCGCTCAATGGGCTGTTACTGCGCCTATCTTCGTACCGATGTTGATGTTGGCGGGTTATGCGCCAGAAACTATCCAAGCGGCATATCGTATTGGGGACTCAGTCACTAATATTATCACCCCAATGATGAGCTATTTTGGGTTGATTATGGCGATTGTCGTGAAATATAAAAAGGATGCAGGTATAGGGACATTGGTTTCAATGATGTTGCCATACTCTATTATCTTTTTTATCGGATGGTCAATATTCTTCATTGTCTGGGTATTTGTATTAGGTATTCCAGTCGGACCGGGCTCTCCAATTTATTTTACTCCGGGTAGTTAGTCTTTTTATTAGGTATAACCTGTCTTAAAGAGGGTTATACCTTTTTACTTTTAAGCGATAGGCTACAATACGCGTTTGGCTTAGCCAGTGCAGTCAATTTATGGTGAGGAGGATGTGAATTTCAGCGTGTAGGTTTTTGTTTAGGAATTAATCAAGCCCTTCCCATAAATAGTCTTTCAATTTTATCTTATCGTTCAAACCAAAAATAATACCTTCATCTATCAGTGCTTGTTTATGGCGCAGATAGCACTCGCCCTTAACGGATAATTTCCCCTGACCATTAATGATACGGTGGCAAGGTAAAGTACTGCCCGCCGGAATGGTTCGAATTGCTTGGCAAACTTGGCGTACATGGGCTGGGTAACCCGCCATTTTCGCCAGCGTTCCGTAAGTCACGACCCTACCTTTAGGGATGCTTCCTATGAGGCTATAAATGATGTCTCGAAAAGATGGCGCATTGTTCATGGTTATGGTCTCAATTACGATGAGTGTTGGGTTTCAGTTGTGTGGACGTAATTTAACGGGGGTGATTAATCCTATGTTAAATTTTAAACTAACAAAGCTGGTGATTAATCGAGTGTTTATTTTTTATTGTATTTCTAATTAAAAAAATAACTAATATCATTCCTTTATATTTATAACAGATGACCCATCCTAAATAAAGTAGACACTTTTCCAATCTAAAATTGGATAACGTAATGAAAACAATCAATAAACGAACTCAACGCGATTATTCCCTTGTCTTTAAATTGCAGGTTGTTGACCAAGTTGAAAAAGGCGAAATGAAGTATAAACAAGTCCAAGAGCACTATGACGTATAAGGTTGCTCTACTGTAAGCATGGTAGGTTAAATTAGTTGGGCGGTACCCTTAATACTCTTTGTAGAGGTTCAGTTATGACCCAATCTTCTGAACAACAAACGCCTGAACAACGCATTAAGGCAGTAATGGCTGGAGCTTTACGTTTTGCCTCTGCAAGATCTTTAGTTTTTAGTGAACGTTTAAGCTCACCTTTTCCGAGGGTGTCTTTAAGTTCGGCAGGTACTGCCATTCTGAGGGTGTAAACCCCGTGCCGGTTCTTAGTTGGCTGTATCATCGTACTCATGAATGTACCACCATTCTGTACCACCGCGAAGCGGATACGGTGATAAGTGAAAGATAGAATTCACTGACAAACCAATAAGTTGATGATATAGAAAGCAAAAACCCCCGCCGAAGCGAGGGTTATAAATGCGTGGTGCCCGGACTCGGAATCGAACCAAGGACACGGGGATTTTCAATCCCCTGCTCTACCGACTGAGCTATCCGGGCAACGGGGCGCATTAAACCGTATTAAGCCGTTTACGTCAATGAGTTTTTATAAAAAAAACATATTTTTCGACTGAGTGTTTTCTTTTTCAGCAAAAGATGTGTGTTTAATAAACGGTTGTTGGTTTTTTAACTTAAGGCGCCTTTTTTACGACATAAAGCAATGGCTAAAATGTCTTCGGATAAGTGCTGAGCAATTTCAACATCTTGAATATCTCGCTGAACTAACAAGCGGTTCAAGCAACCCTCTAGTACTAATTCCATTTGGTTGGCAACCAGCTCAGAGTCCTCTATATCAAGCTCATCTAACAAATCTTTGGTAAATTTAAAGGAATTCTCTTTTTGCAGACGGCTAAGTTGGTGAATAGGGTGCTCTGATTCAGGGTAATAATTACAAGCAGAGATGAACAAGCAGCCAGGGAAACGCCCTTCACGGACTTTCTCGGATAACTGCTGGTAACGGGCCATAAGCTTCTGCTGAGGATTTAATGATTCATCTAGGAGTGTTTGGCGCTGCCACACTTCAATTTGCTGACCATGATAGCGTAGGCAATCATAAACAAGCGCTTCATCGTCGGGCCAAAATTGGCGTATAGTAGAGAAATCAGATTCAATTTCATGCAGTAAATTTTCTGTGGATGCAGATAAACCCTGGATTTCAAGTTGGTTTAAAGCATGACTTAGAATAGTGTCACGTTGGATAGGCATTGTTAACTCCATCACAGTAAAGTCTGATTTTCTCCCATCATAACAATGTTCAATTCTGAATTATAGCTGTTTGTTTTACCCCCAACCAATTGAGAAAAATAGATAATACAGCCTTAAGAATGTGAGTCGCCCACATGTTATGGCTAGGGCTTATGAGGGGGAATGATTTAGTCGATTAGAAGAGAGCAAATAAACTGAAAAAGTGGGCAACAGGAGGGGGAGAACCCCCCTGATATTGACTGATTGTTTTTAATTTATATTAAAACATTAGTTAATCAACTTAGCTTCTAGTGCAGCATCGATATAATAGAACTGAAAAATATTTTTCATAAAATCATCTATATCGTGTTTTCTTAGTTCAAGAGCTTGTAAAATATCCAAAAGACCTTGAATAGTAATGGAATTTTTGCCTCTTTCATAACGAGAAACTTGCTGTTGACTAATATTTAAGCGGGAAGCTAACTGCGCCCCCGTTAAGCCAACCGCTTTTCTGCGGTGCTTTAAATATGTTCCAATATAAATAGTCACATTAGTATTTTCATTTCGTTGAGCGTTTAACATTCCTCCTCCAAATAAATAGATACAAATAGTACACTATTTAATTATCAAAAATATTCTTTGTTATCGTCTATTACGATGATGGTTAATAAAAGGTAATCGTAATAAATTCCGCGGTCTATTTAACTAGGATTAATTAGTTATTACCAATATTTATGGCGAATTGGTTTTAATGATTCAATAGGTTATTTCTATATTCAATACGCGATATATGAGTGCGGGATATGGATTTGTTGGTGTTTAGTTTTGTGATTTTTAATTTGTTTGGGGTTAATTTTCAATTTGTTGTTATTTTCTCTTTATTTTTAGCATTTAATTTTATGGCTAAATTAGCGTAAAAATGTCTTTTTTATTTATCATTTTATGTAATCAGTCATTGTTTGTTACACTTATATTGAGAGTATTAATATAAATGTAACGCCAGTAAAATTATTATAATTAGTTTTTATTTTAACGACTAAAATAAGAGGGTAATGCACTTTAAATATGTATATTGGTATTATTTTTATACATATTAAATAAAAATAATAGATAACCTATAAGAGACCTATTATTTTTATAGTCACGTATGTAACTTTATTTTGATAAGAGAGAATAACATACTGTTGTGTATAGATATAAAAAACCCGCGCAAATCGCAACGGGTTTTAAGTGTATTTAATTATGATTAGTAAAACTACAGGATCATACCACCAAACAGGAAGCCGAATGAAACGGCTAATGCAACACCAATAGTGCCTGGGATGAAGAATGGGTGGTTAAAGACGAAACGGCCAATGCGTGTTGTCCCTGTGTCATCCATTTGTACCGCAGCAACCAGAGTTGGGTAAGTTGGTAGAATGAATAAACCAGATACCGCAGAGAATGACGCAATAGCGGTTAATGGGCTTACATTCAAGGCTAATGCCATTGGCATCAGTGCTTTTGCTGTTGCAGCTTGTGAATAAAGTAGTGCAGAGCAGAAGAAGAAAATTACCGCTAACATCCATGAATGTTCGTGGATTAAGTCACCTGCAGTTGCTTTGATCCAGTCAATGTTGTGCTGTACGAAAGTATCACCTAACCACGCCACACCTAAGATACAAATACATGCACTCATACCCGCTTTAAAGGTACTTGAATTCAAGATTGCATCGGTGTTTACACGGCATAGTACAGTAATTAATGTTGCCACTGTTAGCATGATAATTAAAATTGCGTTAGTGGTGTTCATTAATGGTGTTTCAACAATACCAAGGCTAGGGCTATTGATGATGGCATAACAAACAACGCCGATAACACCAAACAAAAATAACAAGACGGAAGATTTAGCACCCGCTTTGATTTCTTTTACTTGGCTTCCACGTAATTCGACTAATCCTTCTGCTAAACGTTTTTGATAAATAGGGTCATCAGACAACTTGGAATTAAATGTCCAAGAAATGATGAATGACATTAAAATGATAGCGAGGAAGGTGGCCGGTAATAAAATACTCAGCAGCGTGATGTAACTTACAGTATTTCCTGCGCCAACCATTGCTGGGTTTTCCATGACTGATGCCATGTAAACCACTGCGGCTGAAATTGGTGATGCAGTGATACCAATCTGTGCCGCAACAACCGCGGTTGAAAGTGGACGACAGGGTTTAACACCTTGCTCTTTTGCGACTTCTGCAATAACAGGTAATGTCGCTAAAGAAATATTACCAGTTCCTGCAAAAAGGGTCAGAAAATAGGTGACGATTGGGGCAAGTATGGTGATGTATTTTGGGTTGCGGCGCAGTAATTTTTCTGTTTGGGCAACTAAGTAATCTAAACCCCCTGCAATTTGCATTGCTGAGATAGCGGCGATAACAGCCATGATGATTGAGATAACGTCAAATGGAATCGTACCCGGTTTCACGCCAATTGCAGCGAGTACCAGTACCCCAAGGCCACCGGCAAAGCCGATACCTATCCCACCTAAACGGGCCCCCAAAAAGATGGCCAGCAGAACAATAATAAATTCTACGGCTAACATAGTGTTTACTCCTCGACAAAATGAAAATTAAAATTATGAAACTGTTATGTTAATTTTTTGTGTGTGTATGAATCAAAAAAGGCACGCTTTCTGGTGAGAGGCGTGCCTTTATTTTTAAGTATTATTTATGATAAACATAAATTTTTAGTCATCAAAACGTTTTGCTTTATAAGCAGGGTGTTTTAAGTTCTCAACAGAGAAAATATCATCCAGCTCAGCTTCTGTTAGTAAACCACGTTCAAGAACAACTTCACGTACGCTCTTACCTGTTTCTGCGCAAATCTTACCGACGATATCACCATTATGGTGACCAATGAATGGGTTCAGGTAAGTGACGATACCGATGGAGTTAAATACAAACGCTTCACAGATCTCTTTGTTCACTGTAATGCCGCTAATGCATTTTTCTTGCAGATTACGACAGGCGTTGTTCATCAGGGAAATCGATTCGAACATAGCTTGACCGATTGCAGGTTCCATTACGTTTAATTGTAATTGACCTGCTTCTGCAGCCATAGTCACGCAAATATCATTACCGATGACTTTGAAACAAGCTTGGTTAACAACTTCAGGGATAACAGGGTTAACTTTTGCTGGCATGATAGAAGAACCAGCTTGTAACTCAGGTAAGTTGATTTCTTTAAGACCTGCACGAGGCCCAGAAGACAGTAGACGTAAGTCGTTACAAATCTTAGACAGTTTCATCGCCAGACGTTTTAGGCCTGCATGTACAGTGATATAAGCACCACAGTCTGAAGTTGCTTCGATTAAGTCTTCTGCTGGTACACAAGCTAAGCCTGTGACCTCTGCTAATTTTTTAACGGCTATTTCTGAATAGCCCGGTGCGGTATTCAGACCAGTACCGATAGCAGTTGCACCTAAGTTAACTTCGAGCAGTAATTCGATGCTACGTTTTAGATTTTTCTCTTCTTCTTTTAAAAGAGTCGCGAAAGCATGGAACTCTTGACCGACGGTCATTGGAACAGCATCCTGCAATTGGGTACGGCCCATTTTCAGAATGTCTTTATATTCTTCAGCTTTAGCTTCAAAGCCTTTTTTCAGGTATTCAACAGAATCAATTAATTTCAGTACAGAGTTATATACTGCGATACGGAACCCTGTAGGGTAAGCATCGTTAGTTGACTGGCTTTTATTAAGGTGATCATTCGGGTTTAAATAATCATATTCCCCTTTTTTATGGCCCATCAGCTCTAAACCGATATTTGCCAGAACTTCGTTGGTATTCATATTGAGTGATGTGCCCGCACCACCTTGGAATACGTCAACAGGGAACTGATCCATACATTTGCCTTCATTTAATACAACATCACAGGCTTTAATGATAGTATCCGCGATATTACGTGGGATAGTTTTCAGTTCTTTATTGGCTAAAGCTGCCGCTTTTTTGACCATAACCATGCCTCGAATAAATTCTGGGACATCGTTAATAGTGCGGTCGCTGATATAAAAGTTTTCAATCGCACGCAGAGTATGAACACCATAATAGGCATCAGCTGGAACTTCTTTTTTACCTAACAGGTCTTCTTCGATACGAGTATTGTTTGACATGAGAACCTTCTTAATTAGATTACAGTTTACTGTCCGTTTATGCGCTTGCAAAAAAAGTAATATATCGTAAAGCAAAATTCACAGGTGATTAATATTGTGAAATAAAACTTCACAAGCGATTAACACCAACTACTACGTTGTCAGCATTATGATCTACTGATTTATGGGTAGATGATAAGCTTTTAATCATGTACTGCCTTGAACCTAGATCACTATATAGTTTGATTTATGCAACAGATTTTACGTTGTGTGACATTCATCACAGATAAGTATCATTAATGAGAAAAATCTGTGAGTTGAAAAGCGTTATATCTGCCCCAATTATTATGGCTATACTAAAGAAAAAAGCGAATATTGATAGTTGTCTCTTAGATACAGTTCACAAAGGTTTTCCAAGGGGCGTAAAATAGTTGATAGCTTATTGAAATAAAGGAGAACTTGTGCGCTGGTTACCACTCATTCTGATAGGTATTCTCGTTTACATTGAATCTGTCATTTTTGTGCGAGTTGCGTCCGAAGTTGGCGTATTAATGACTTTAATTTTAGTTGTTCTAACTTCTTGTCTAGGTGTTTCACTCGTCAAGAACCAAGGCATGAAAAATGTACTGCAAATCCAACAAAAATTAGTGTCAGGTGAAAGTCCCGCAGCAGAAATGATCAAAAGTGTTGCGTTGGTTTTAGCTGGCTTTTTACTTATCGTTCCAGGCTTTTTTACTGACTTCATTGGTTTATTGTTGTTACTTCCGCCAATTCAAAAACTCATTGTAATGCGTTTAATTCCTCACATCCGTTTTTATCAACCGGGGAATGGTTTTGGCCAAACGGGGGGCGGGAAATACCAAAATGGAGACACTTTTGAGGGGGAATTCCAACGTAAACAAGATGACCCTTCTTTTACAATTGATAACTCAGATAAAACGGACTCATCTGATAAAGACGACCGCCCCAAGTCGTAAATCCATTCTTTTTGTAGGGAGATAAAAATGAAAAATTTTTTATCTCCCCCCTTGAAGTCCCTCTGTTTCGCCCCAATCTGCTCAAACATGGTACTAGTTTATTTGAGACATACTGGTATCGTCCTTTTACCTAGTGTGGACTTTATTTATAGGAGAACTATTAATGAAAATTCGTCCATTGCATGACCGTGTTATCGTTAAACGTAAAGAAGTTGAATCAAAATCTGCTGGCGGGATCGTTCTGACTGGTACTGCTGCAGCTAAATCAACTCGTGGTGAAGTACTTGCTGTAGGCAACGGTCGCATCCTAGAAAATGGTGAAATCAAAGCACTGGATGTGAAAGTTGGTGATATCGTGATTTTTAACGACGGTTATGGTGTGAAAGCTGAAAAAATCGACAATGAAGAAGTCCTGATCATGTCTGAAAGTGACATTCTGGCAATTGTTGAAGCGTAATTTTCACTTAAAACTTCTCAACTAACGAAAAGAATTTGAAGGAAAGAGATAATGGCAGCTAAAGACGTTAAATTTGGTAGTGATGCACGTACGAAAATGCTTCGTGGTGTGAATGTTCTGGCAGATGCAGTAAAAGTAACTTTAGGTCCTAAAGGCCGTAATGTAGTTTTAGATAAATCTTTCGGCTCACCAGTTATCACCAAAGATGGTGTTTCTGTAGCACGTGAAATCGAATTAGAAGATAAATTCGAAAACATGGGTGCACAGATGGTGAAAGAAGTTGCCTCTAAAGCTAACGATGCTGCGGGTGACGGTACAACTACAGCAACAGTTTTGGCTCAAGCTATCATCACTGAAGGTTTAAAAGCCGTTGCAGCGGGTATGAACCCAATGGATCTTAAACGTGGTATCGATAAAGCCGTTATTGCTGCAGTTGAAGAGCTGAAAACACTTTCTGTTCCATGTTCAGACTCTAAATCAATCGCACAGGTTGGTACTATTTCTGCAAACTCCGACGAAACCGTGGGTAAACTGATCGCAGAAGCAATGGATAAAGTCGGTAAAGAAGGCGTTATCACTGTTGAAGAAGGTACAGGCCTAGAAGATGAATTGGATGTGGTTGAAGGTATGCAGTTTGACCGCGGTTACCTGTCCCCTTATTTCATCAACAAACCAGAAACAGGTGCTGTTGAGTTAGAAAACCCATTTATTTTATTAGTTGATAAAAAAGTTTCTAACATCCGTGAATTACTGCCTGTATTAGAAGGCGTAGCTAAAGCTAGCAAACCACTGTTAATTATTGCAGAAGATGTTGAAGGCGAAGCGCTGGCAACACTAGTTGTCAACACGATGCGTGGTATTGTTAAAGTTGCGGCTGTTAAAGCTCCTGGCTTTGGTGATCGTCGTAAAGCAATGCTACAGGATATCGCTGTTCTGACTAACGGTACTGTTATCTCTGAAGAGATCGGTATGGAGCTAGAAAAAGCAACGTTAGAAGACTTAGGTCAAGCAAAACGCATTGTTATCAACAAAGATACTACAACCATTATTGATGGTGTTGGTGATGAAGCGACGATTTCAGGCCGTGTTGCTCAAATTCGTCAGCAAATCGAAGAGTCTTCTTCTGATTATGACCGTGAAAAATTACAAGAGCGTGTTGCTAAATTAGCAGGCGGTGTTGCTGTTATTAAAGTTGGTGCAGCAACTGAAGTTGAAATGAAAGAAAAACGTGCTCGCGTTGACGATGCTCTGCATGCAACTCGCGCAGCTGTTGAAGAAGGTGTTGTAGCTGGTGGTGGTACTGCACTGGTTCGTGTTGCTGCTAAACTGGAAGGTTTAAAAGGCGACAACGAAGATCAAACCGTGGGTATCCGTGTTGCTCTGCGCGCAATGGAATCACCTATGCGCCAAATCGTGACTAACGCAGGCGAAGAAGCCTCTGTTGTTGTGAATAAAGTTAAATCAGGCCAAGGCAACGAAGGTTATAACGCAGCGACTGATGCATACGGCGATATGATCGATATGGGTATCTTAGACCCAACTAAAGTAACGCGTTCTGCTCTGCAATTTGCAGCATCTATCGCAGGTTTAATGATCACGACAGAAGCGATGATCACTGAACTGCCAAAATCAGATGCACCTGACTTAGGTGCTGCTGGTATGGGCGGCATGGGTGGAATGGGCGGCATGATGTAAAAGACATCAAGCTTAGGTAACAGCTAACTTAGTTGGTTGTTACTAGCCGATATAAGACCGGCACCGTTAGTTTAACTAGCGGTGCCGGTTTTTTATTGCTTCTTAAATGACGCTACAGTTATTAACTCAAAATGGGAGCAGCCATTAGGTGGATATAAATTAATGTTAAATGCCATTTATTTTTGCGTAAAGGTCCATCAAAAGGTTATATTTAGCGTAAGGCAAAATGGTTTGAAGAAATAAACAACAGGGCGGTTGTCTTGATTGTTTTGTGATAGACTCTATTTGGCTGGTGAACTGTGGTATTTACACGGTAATTTTGACGCAGTATGTTAATCACCTCCTAGATATTTCATGATATATTGCTATCAATATGGTATTGGGACTAAAACGATTTTCAAACCAGTTGCAAAAAAAACACAATGAAAAATGAGGGAAAACATGCGAATTAAAGTCTTGATTGGTGCTGCTGCATTACTGCTTTTAGCGGGTTGTTCTACAACAACTAATTTGACTGCGGCAGGCTCACAAGTTCGTTTTGTTGAGAATCAACCAGGAAGTGATTGCCAGCTTCTGGGGCAGGTTGCAGGGACACAAAGCAACTGGTTGAGCGGTGTGAATAATGAATCCAGCTCAATGCGCAGTGCAGCGAATGACTTGCGAAATAAAGCTGCTGCAATGGGTGGTAATGTTATTTTTGGCGCAACAAGCCCAAGCGAAACAGTATTATCTAGCTTTATTCCGCTAGATAGCAAAATGGTTGGCCAAGTATATAAATGTCCCTAATATGATTTCATAGCGCCCAAATTACAGTAATTTGGGCGTTTTGCTTTTTAAATCTGCCTTAAATTTAGGTCAAGCAATGTTTTGCTTGGCTCTCCGCCAATTTCCCGTGCCAATTTTGGTACGAGGTATCCGGATACCTGACTTAATAACTGCTGTATTAATTGTCGAGCTTCTAAATCACTGACTAAAAAGTGTGCTGCTCCTTGGACTTTATCCAATACATGTAAGTAATAAGGTAAAATCCCTGCGTCAAATAAGGCATTACTTAAATTAGCTAATGCGCTTACATTGTCATTAACTTGGCGTAATAATACGCTTTGATTCAGTAAGGTAACACCTGATGACTTCAGTTTAAACATGGCGGCAGTTAATGGTTTATCAATTTCATTTGCATGGTTAATATGTGTAACCATAATCACTTGAAGCCGCGAAAGCGCAAGTCTGTTGCATAGTGTGTCGGTAACACGTTCTGGAATAACAACGGGTAAACGAGTATGAATTCTAAGGCGTTTTATATGTGGGATTGCCTCTAGTTGGCTAATTAACCAGTCGAGTTCATGGTCTTTTGCCATTAGTGGGTCACCACCTGAGAAGATGATTTCATTGAGTTCGGTGTGGTTTTTTATATAATCCACAGCCATCAACCAGTTATTTTTATTTCCTTTGTTATCTTCATAAGGAAAATGCCGGCGAAAACAGTAGCGACAGTTGACTGCGCAACCACCTTTTACCAGCAGTAATGCGCGGTTGTGGTATTTATGCAGCAAACTGGGAATTGCGTTATCTTGCTCTTCTAGCGGGTCTGTAGAAAAACCTGGATGTATATCAAACTCTGCTTTTGCCGTTAATACTTGCAATAACAGAGGGTCTAGTGGATCGCCTTTTTTCATCCGCGAGATAAACGGCATTGGCACACGCAAAGGAAATAATTTACGCGCTTCATTGCCTTCTTTCGAAAAAAGGTGGTTTTCTAAGTTAAGCATTTGCAGCAATTCATCTGGATTAGTGATTGCTTCAGCAAGTTGTTGTATCCAGACTTCTCTGGATGAGGTATTTTGAGTTACAATATCGACCATTTTTTGGCTATGCCATTTTTAGTTTATAAATTAGAGGATCACCATGGCTACTTATAGTACCAATGAATTCCGCTCAGGTCTTAAAATCATGTTAGATGGCGAGCCTTGTGTCGTTTTAGAAAGTGAATTCGTAAAACCAGGTAAAGGTCAAGCATTTGCACGTGTGCGTATCCGTAAACTGATTTCTAACAAGCTGTTGGAAAAAACATTTAAGTCTACTGACTCCGTTGAAGGTGCTGATGTCATGGATATGAACTTAACTTACCTATATACCGATGGTGAGTTCTGGCATTTCATGAACAACGAAACTTTCGAACAATTAGCAGCAGACGAAAAAACCGTTGGCGATAACGCCAAATGGTTAGTTGACCAAGCAGAGTGTATTTTAACTTTGTGGGACGGTCGTCCTATCGCGGTAACTCCACCTAACTTTGTTGAGTTAGAAATTACCGATACTGACCCAGGCTTGAAAGGTGATACTGCTGGTACAGGTGGTAAACCAGCGACACTGAGCACTGGCGCAGTTGTTAAGGTTCCGCTGTTTGTTCAGATCGGTGAAGTTATCCGTGTCGATACTCGCTCAGGCGAATACGTTTCACGCGTAAAATAATAGCGTATCCTATACGGAATCGCTAAAAATAAAAAGCCGTGGTCGATGTGAACTGACCCCGGCTTTTTTGTCTATTTTAAGTCGCTAACAGCACTTAAACCCACCTTTACCACCATAGCGTGCGTCTTGACGTTCTTTGAAAAACTCTTCATAGGTCATTGGCGTTTGATCAGGATGCGTTTTTTGCATGTGAGCAACATAGTTGTCATAGTCAGGGACGCCAACCATCATTTTTGCCGCTTGGCCGAGGTAGCGGGCTGCTTTTCCCAGTTCTCCAAACATAAATCCTCGTCATATTTTGTGTTGTAGCTTCAATTATTTTGGAGAAAGAGAGTGAATCTTGATAAATACTTAAAAACTAAATATTTAAAACAAAACTGCTCAACTTTCAATCTCCGGTGTATTAATGATGTCGTGTATTTGCCACGATTTCTTCATAGTTGGCTGGCATTGGCTCGTAGGGTACTTCATTCGCAGTTGGTTGGTCAGATTTTAAGGCCTTCAACGCAGTGCGGATGGAGAAAAGAGCTAGTAATACCACAACAATCATAAAGAAAATAGTTAAGCCAGCGTCTAAACGGTTATTGAAAATCAACTGCGTGAGTTGAGATTCGGTGTACTGAACTGGAATATTTCCACTATCAATCATTGCTTGGAATTTATTTGCAACAGCTAAGAAGCCAACACGGGCATCTTCACTAAAGGTTTTTTCCCAACCAGCTGTCATAGTACAAATCAATAACCAAGCTGTTGGTATCAATGCAACCCATGCGTATCGTTGACGCTTCATTTTGAACAGTACCACAGCACAGAGCATTAATGCCATACCTGCTAGCATTTGGTTTGCGATACCGAATAGTGGCCATAGTGTGTTAATCCCGCCCAGAGGGTCGACAACACCTTGATGCAGGAAATATCCCCATGCCAGTACGCATAGTGCGGTTGCTATTAAGTTTGCAGGCAGTGAGTCTGTTCGTTTTAGTGACGGTGACACCACCCCAAGCAAGTCTTGCAGCATAAAACGTGCGGCACGTGTTCCTGCATCAACTGCAGTTAAAATAAATAACGCCTCAAATAAAATAGCAAAGTGGTACCAGAAGGCGACATTCATCAACCCACCAAGTGCACCGTGTAAAATATAGGCCATTCCGACAGCAAGCGTCGGTGCTCCTCCTGCCCGTGAGATAATACTGCTCTCACCGACTTCATGAGCTATTGTATTTAACTGCTCAGGCGTAATTTGGAAACCCCAACTACTTACAACTTGAGCCGCAGAGGCAACAACATCTTGTGTACCGGCGGGGGCTAACATTGCCATTGGACTATTCATGGCAAAATACACACCAGGGTCAATCACACAAGCTGCGACTAGCGCCATGATGGCAACAAATGATTCCATTAACATACCGCCGTAACCGATAAAGCAGGCTTGGTTTTCATTTGCTAACATTTTCGGCGTTGTGCCTGAAGAAATCAGTGCATGGAAGCCAGAAACAGCACCACAGGCAATAGTGATAAATAAGAATGGGAACAAATCCCCTGCCCAAACGGGGCCTGTACCATCAATATATTTCGTTAGTGATGGCATTTGTAGATTAGGATTTAAAATCAAAATACCAATAGCAAGGCCAATAATAGTACCGATTTTTAAGAAGGTAGAAAGGTAGTCTCGTGGAGCAAGGAGTAACCAAACAGGAAGTACCGCAGCAACAAAGCCATACCCCACTAACATCCACGTTAATTGGACACCAGTATAATCAAAATAAGGTGCCCACGTTTCACTTTCAGCAACCCATCCTCCAGAAATGATGGCAAAGACAAGGAAAATTAACCCAATAATCGATACTTCGCCAATACGACCAGGACGGATATAACGAGTATAAATCCCCATGAAAATGGCTAATGGGATAGTGAAAGCAACAGTGTAAGTTCCCCATGGGCTATGGGTTAGCGCTTTAACGACAATCATGGCCAGTACCGCTAAGATAATCACCATGATCATAAAGCATGCAATTAATGCCAGCACACCTGCTGTATTACCCATTTCTTCCTTAACTAACTCTCCAAGAGAGCGCCCATCTCGTCGCGTCGAAACAAATAACACCATAAAGTCTTGTACAGCCCCTGCCAGTACTACTCCTGCTAACAACCAGAGCATACCCGGTAAGTACCCCATTTGGGCAGCAAGAACCGGACCAACAAGAGGGCCTGCTCCAGCAATAGCGGCAAAATGGTGACCAAATAATACTTTTTTATCTGTTGGTACGTAATCGAGCCCATCATTATGACGAATTGCAGGCGTCATACGTGTTGAATCGACTTGTAATACTTTTTTCGCAATAAATAGCCCGTAGTAGCGGTATGCAATGAGATAAATACATACTGCAGCAACAACAATCCACAGAGCATTGATCTGTTCACCGCGATTTAAGGCAATATAACCTAGTGAAAATGCACCAAGTAAAGCGAGTACAATCCAAATTAATTGTTTACCCATAGCCATCCCCATTTATTCAGTTAACAGCGCTTTGTTATCTATTTAAATGTTACTTAATCACTATTTATTTAAGTAGAACAAGGAAGATATAGCTAATTTAAGTTAAAGGAAAAGTAGCTAAAACGAGACACCTATTGGAAATTGTGAGAACAATTCTATAATTGCAGTGAGCTTCACTAATTTATCATTAGCGACTGGATTTTATCGGATTTTAAGCTAAAGACTTGCTATTTTTTTTAATTAAACCATAAGTTTTATTTAGTGTGGATTTTTGAACTAAATAATAGTCAGAAATAAAATGCTTTATGAGGGGGGATTTAATTACCGAAAGATAAAACTCTCGGTAATTAAATCGGCTACTTTAAGCATGCCTTAGGCTGAGAATAATTTTTTTACCAAAAAGCGTTATAATTAAGCCAAACATAATTAAAATAAGCCCGGCGATTTGTATGCCATTAATATGTTCATCAAGGAATAAAGCACTACTGCTTAAACCAAATACAGGAACGAGCAAAGAGAATGGCGCAACTCGCCACGCTTCATAGCGGCCAAGTAAGATCCCCCATAGCCCATAGCCAACAAAAGTAGATAAATAAGCAAGATATAAAATAACGCCAAATATGGACCAATTAAAACCAGTAAGTCCGTCTACGATGGCATCTTCCCCTTCTAAAACCCAAGAACTTATTAAGAATGGAATAATAGGGATTAGCGCGCTCCAACTTACTAAGGACAAGGCACTGCATTTTTCAGCCCCTTTATGTTGCATAATGATCCTATTAGTAATGTTACCGCAAGCCCAAGAAAGCCCCGCGATCAGTGTAAAGGCTAGCCCAAGTAGCGGTATATCATCTAATCCACCAGCGGTTGCCCCATTGGCTAATATGGTTAACCCTATTATGGCAATAAACATGCCGATGAAGTGAGTCGGTTGCAATGATTCTTTTAAAATTATTGCGCCAAGTAATAGGGTAAAGAAAGCTTGGGATTGCAATATGACAGAGGTTATACCCGCAGGCATACCCACTCTAATCGCGCAAAATAAGAAGGCAAATTGACCGAAGCTGATGGTAAGTCCATAGAGAAGTAATAATTTGAGCGGAATTTTGGGGCGCTTAAAAATAAAAATAGCAGGGAAGGCCACAAACATGAAGCGTAATGCACCTAATAATAACGGCGGAAGTGCGGTAACGCCGAGTTTAATGATAACGAAGTTAACACCCCAAATAACCACCACACAAAGGGCGAGTAAGATGTCTCTGAGACTCATGCTATTTTCTCGATTAACTTGCCAGATTAAACATCTACTTTACATGTGTATAATTTTGAGTGCGATGGTTATGATGCTTAATAATAAAAAACGGTATAAAAATGTTGAATTTTATGGTTGATTTGCGCTTATTTGTTATTTTTCGTGGCTTGAGTCAGCGCTAACGAAGGTTTATAATGTATTCACACATCACACGTATTCAGGACGACCTGAATAAACGTCATTCAAATATGGGGACGGCCCCGAGTAATTAACGGGAGCAAGCAATCATGGCTTGGATCGTTCTTTTATTTGCAGGCTTATTAGAAGTAGTATGGGCTGTAGGGTTAAAATACACTCATGGTTTCACGCGTTTAACACCCAGTATTATTACCATTATTGCGATTATCGCCAGTATGGGGTTATTAGCTTACGCCATGCGTGACCTACCAGTAGGAACTGCCTATGCAATTTGGACGGGTATAGGTGCTGTTGGTACTGCAATTGTTGGGATTATTTTCCTGGGTGAATCAGCGAATATGTTCCGTTTATTAAGCCTAGCTTTGATTATTACGGGTTTAATTGGCTTAAAAGTGTCGAGTTAACTATTTAAAACAAGCGGGTGGTTTTCATATTACCTGCTTTATTATTGTTATATATTGCTAGTTCCCCTATGGGGGCTAGCAATATTAATTTACAGACTAGAGTATCCAAGCTGTTCTAGCTCCTACCGTCGTACTTTTATGGTGTTCAGTGTGGCTAAGGCACAGGGAATCAATACCTGCACTAGTTCGTGAATACCATGCACCTCCACGCATTAGGGCACGCTTACCGTAGTTGCGTAGATAAATTTGGTCATCTGTTAGTTTCGCTTTATAAGGAGCAAGGCCTAGTACTTTCAGTAAAGTAGGGATTTGCTCTTGGCTTGCTCTATCAAGTAAACGAAAAGGGCTATCGAGTAGACCCGCGGGATAACTGGAATCACTTGGCTCGCCGTTAAAATTCAAAATATTCTGTGAAATGATCGGGGTTCCTGCATTACCATCAGTTTTAGAGTTAGGTGAATCATATTTGGCACTTGTTGAATGGTTTATCGGGATATACTCACCTGTAGTCATGTTGATAGCACGCCAATTTGTTGATGAGCACTCTAAGTTGATGGCGGCATCATTATTTGGGATCACTTGGATTTCCCCTGCATGTAACCGAACGCCAGTTTGCCATTCCCAAAGGTTACCGACTAAATCGCTGATCCCTGTTAGTTGGTTATTGTGGTGCCAGTTTTCCCACTGTGCATTGGTTCGGGTTGTTGGCGTTCCATGTAAATCACCCGTGGCAAGGCCATCTATTCGCGGAGTGAATTCATTATGGGAATAATAATTACGACCATAATCGGTATTGCCTTGAACAATGCCATTATGTTGATTGGTTAATGCTGAAATGGCGCACCATTCTGCATTGCTACTGACATGACAGCCTTTGCCACTTTGTTTAGCTAATAATTGAAATTGTAGTAAATCAAAATTACATGCAGGTATTTGATTCGGCTGACTCACTAATTCGCCATCATGTAAGCTGGCGGCGTAGCAAGAATAGAAAAAGGCATCAATAAGATGGTTATTGATAATAAATGCAGGGTGGGGGCCATTGCCCAGACGTTTATCGATATCTTCTAAGTTAAAACGAGGAACGATAAAAACATAATTAGGTTGCCCCTTGGGGCTATAAATAATGGTGCGTTGGCCATTACTTTGTTTTTCAACTTGTTGACGTAATGGATCAGGAGAATAAATCATGGTCATATTAGCCTTTTTCATTAAAGTGAAACCCAATAGCCTTCTTCCCATTTGATGGGTAAGAATTGTTCAGTGAAGGATTTAAAAACCTTATCGGCATCAAGGTCAGCGAATAACGTTGGGTGGAGCCAACTGGCGAACTTTAACACTGCGATAAAGCCAAAAGGACTGTCATAAAAGGTATGCCAAATGGCATGAACCTGTTGCCGTTTCACGGCACTTAGTGTCTTAAATGCATTACGTACCATTAGTTGTTTTAGCTTTTGCTTCGCAATGGCTAAATCAGCCCCCGGGCCTAATCCAACCCAGCCACCTTTTGGGTTATAGCCACTCCAATCCGTTCCTGTCACAATCACCATTTGCGCTTCGGTATGGATAATGGTTTCTTGATTAAGAATGCCATAAGTCCCATGAATATATTGTTCAGAAATATTTACGCCGCCTGCGAACGTGAGAAATTGGGCAAAATTCCCATTTCCATAAGCGAAACAACACTCGTCAGTAAAACCCGCTGCTCGCTCCAGAAGGACGCTAGGCATGTTAGGTTTTGCGTCTCGTAAACGGTTTTCGACCATTTCCAACTGCGTTTTAATAAATTGATTAATACGTTTGGCGCTATCTTGCTGTTGAAAAACCTCTGCCATAATGGCAACACTTTTGGGTGTATTACCGATAGGATCAATACTCATATCGAGGGCAATCACGGGTATATTTGCACGTTGTAATATCGCCAGTAATCCATTCGCTTGTAACCCTGCAAATGTCCCTGTCGTTGTGAAAATCATCTCTGGTTTTAGCGTTAAAATTATTTCTAAATTGGCTTGAGCTCCGCCAATTGGGGGAAGGTGAGGGAGAGTTTGCAGAGCTGGGAAAGCCTTACAATACTGCTGATAACTACGCAAATCAGCGGAACGGAAGTTGCTTGGGATGGCGACTAATTTTTCGACAAAATTTTTCTTATTTAGCACAGCGTAAAGAAAAATTAGTGAAGGATCAGCCAAATAGATGCGTTCAGGTTTTTTGGAAAAATCGACGGAGCGCCCAAGGATATCTGTGATGCTGCGTTTTTTTTCTGCCAAGGAAGGGGATGACACTAAGGTAAGTGCCATGGTCGCCAACCCTGCTTTGATGAAGTCCCTTTTGGAAACGGTCATAACTGTTTAACTAACCTATTAAAAATAGTAATTGAGCGTGGCAAATAACGTTCTATTGGTACCTATGCTGCAATAGGTAGAACTGGTGCAGCTAGCAACATAGGGGTTATTGGTAATGTTACTTACGGTGACCCCGAGTTCCATTCCTGTTAATTCAGGGATAAGCGCATCCATTTGGTACCTAGCGCTAACATCTCCTAGCCAGACTGCAGGGACTTTAAAGGTGTTGGTATTGTCACCCCATGTTGCACCTAAATAACGTACTCCTACTCCGACTAACGCACCTTCTAAATAAGGGGAATGAAAGCGGTAATCTACCCATGCAGAACCGCTGTGTTTAGGGACTTGAACAGGGTGCTTATTTAGCACCGAAAGGTCTTGGCTTTGTGTAATTTTGTTATCCGTATAGGCATAATTGAGCATCATATTTAGCGAAGTAGTAATAGCAAACCGGCTTTCAAAATCGATGCCTCGAGAACGAATTTTACCCGTTTGATTATAGTAATCAGGGTTTAGTGGGTTATGAGTGGTGACATTTTTTTGCTCAAGCTCATAGGCGGCAAGGCTTACCATCAAATCACCAGATTGGTTTTGGTATTTTATCCCTAATTCTGTTTGTTTTGATTCAGTTGGAATAAAGGGTTTCCCCTCTGCGTCGGTACCTAAAACAGGGTCAAAGCTGTCAGATACACTAACCCACGGTGAAAACCCACTTTCAAAGGAATATGTTAGCCCAACGCGTTGGCTCCATGCGGAGGTATCATTTTTTTGCGTGGTGTTTGTCAGGTTATTATCGGTATTGAGATACGACCAATCATAGCGACCGCTAAGTAGCAGATCCCATTGTTGCCAACTGAGTTGATCTTGTAGATAAACACCATAGCGATCAAAGCGTTGAGTTGTTGATGTGCGAGATACCGGATAAGGCCTAAACTCAGGGTGATGAGGTTTTACCCATGGGTCAAAGCTCACAGTTTGTGATCCCCACCAGTCTTTATCGAGCTTTCCAGTTTGGTAATCAAAACCAAAGAGCAGTTGATGACGAATAGGGCCAGTATCAAGTTGATAAATGAGTTGGTTATCAGCAACCCAAGTTTTTGAATGGCTTGGCGAGTCTTGATAAACCGCTGTGAGTCGCTGATCGCCGGCTAAAAAACCACGAGTGAAGTCACGTTTAATATGCGTATCAACATCGGAATAGCGTATATTTTGTTTAAAAGTAATAAATGGCGTGATTTGATAGTCGATCAAAGAAGTGATAGACCATTGAGTTCGCTCAGATTGCTCATGTCTAGGGTCGCTGTAGTTTTGTGTAAAATCCAGTTTTCCGTTTCGATTCGGTAATAAACCAATCGCTTGAGCGGGTAGTGTATTATAGTGGCCAATATGGGGGTCGCGTTGGTATTGGCTTAAGACAGTCAAACTGAGTTTTTCATTGGGTTGCCACGTGAGGGATGGCGCGAGCAAATAGCGAGATTGCTTGGAAGAATTGATTTGCGAATCAGTGGATAGCGCTAACCCATCCATTCTATAAAGCAAAGTTTCGCTATCATTTAATGCGCCTGTTGTATCAAATTTTATTGAATCGTTATCAAAATTACCTTTTTGGAACTGAATTTGATGTGATTCGTTGGCACTTGGTCGGCGAGATTGCATATTGATGACTCCACCTGCTCCCCCTTGACCATACAGTGCAGATGAAGGCCCATGAACGGCTTCAATACTATTTAAGGTCCATGAATCGATTTGTGGCCCCCAAATTCCGCTGTTACCTATGACACGTAGCCCATCTAAATAATAGTCAGCATCGAACCCTCGAATTTTTGAAAAATCGATACCGTTACCAAACGCACCAAACTTCTCACTAGTCACTCCGGCGCTATAGCGTAGGGCTTGGCTGATCGATTCTGAAGGTAATGTATCCATTTGTTCACGTTTGATAACTGAAACAAATTGTGGAGTTTCCAATAAGGATGCAGAACCTTTAGTTGCCGTGAATTGTGTTTTGTTGGCATATCCTCTGGGAGAATCATTATTATTTTCACTGGAAGTGACGACCAATACATCGGTTTTAGCGGCCATACACGCAGTGTTTGAGTAAAGTAGCGTACAAACGAGCATGCTAACCGTTGATAGGGTACTGTTTTTGGAGACAAAGTTGTTCATACAATCCAAGCCAATGGGTTAATGTGAAAGTTTAATTTCGTTAGCATAGATCGTAAACCGACCGTCGGTCAATATAATTAATAATCATTTGCATTTAAATGATGAGGTGTAATGAGCCTATAAAAAGGGAGTTAAGTAATAGTTTGATATCTAAATAAAAATAGATAATGTAAGAGAAAGGGAAATATGAGAAATGCAGCGAGGTATCGCTGCATGGATGGCTAAATTATTTTAGAAGTTGGCTAAAGCGCTGGTAGAGGATTTGGCCTAAATTATGTTGATTGTATTCGGTGCTAGTCGATAAATTATCAACCGCAGCATGCATCGAATGGTAAATCATTGTCGACATCAATTCATTAGGCAACTCTGGCCACGCTTTGTTTTGTTCACCGAAAGCTAAAATAGTTTTAATCTGCTCAACGGCACGGGTTTCATGATCATTGCTGCGGCCGTGGTATTCGTCATGAAATAACATGTCGTGAATATTTTGTTTTTCGACATAGTATTTGACGCTATTTTCGCACCATGCTTTTAATTTTTCACAGGCGCTTGTTTGGCTATCTAAAGCCGTTTGAATATGGCCTAAATACCAGTCCATATAGCGTGTGCGCAGGGCTTCCATGATATCATTTTTAGATTGAAAATAATGATAAAAGGTCCCTTTTGCTACATCAGCTGATAAAACAATTTCGCTGACGGTGGTACTCACAAACCCTTTAGAAAGAAACAGTTTTTCCGCTGCATTCATTAGGTCATCTAGCCTTTCTTCCGCAGGTTTTGTTCTTGGTTTTTTAGGGGGTAATGTCATAGGGTTTGTCTCTTAATATCTTGTGCTAAAAGCAAATCTGATAGGGGTATCATAGCACTTAATATTGATATGCTAAAACTTAGCTCGCTGGTAGCTTCGCTATTTTAACTATCTTTTTGGTGCTTCTATAAAAAGATAAAATAAATACAATCAATAAAACATACATTATCGCACCAATCATCCATATCCAGCCATCCCAACTTGCCAGTGTTTGACCAAAAATAAAGCTAAATAATAATGGGCCGATCACCCCCGTCGTATTGGTTAAGCTGACTAGAACGCCTTGTAGCTTACCTTGGTTAGTTTGATTGACTTGAGCTGACATTAACCCCTGTAAGGCTGGTAGCGCAATACTGCCGCCGGCGAGTAAGATTAATGTAGGGTAAATCATCCAACCCTTTGTCAATAATGACAAAATAATGAATGCTGCTCCATCAACAACAAAGCCCACAATAATCGTCACTTTTTCATTGAATTTCTTGGCGATTGCGCCCGCTACAAATGCTTGGAACAAGGCATGCATGATGCCTAACCCCGCTAAAGATAGGCCGATCTCCATACTGCCCCATTGAAAACGATGTTCCGTAAATAACACCCATGTCGTTGCTGGAATTTGCCCTATCATTTGAGTCATAAAAAAGATAAATAACAATAGTATGACTGGCTTGATCACTTGCAGGAAAGGTCGCGAATTTTCTGCTGTTTCTGTGGTGTTTTTTTCAGTATTTTTGATTTTATTATCTTTAAATATCAACATAATAACTAAAAAAGAGAGCGCATTTAAAATGGCAGCAATAATAAAAGGAAGATGAGCTGAGAATTGCCCTGTAAAGCCGCCAATTGCAGGGCCAGAGATTAACCCGACACCAAAAGCCGCCCCTAAGCGTCCAAACCACTTAGTACGCTCTTGTGAAGCAGTATTGTCAGCAATAACAGAAGCGGCGACCGCACCTGTTGCGCCAGTAACTCCAGAAATTAATCGCCCAACGTATAGCATCCAAAGTGAGCTAGATAATGCAAGCAAAGTGTAATCCACAGCAGCGCCTGCAAGAGATAGTAGTAATATTGGTCGGCGCCCGAATTTATCAGACCATTTGCCAAGTAGAGGAGCAAAAAAAACCTGCATGATGGCATACAGTGCCAGCAGGATACCGTAATGATTTGCTAAATTTTCAGCCGACACGTATTCACGTAACAATGTAGGCAATACAGGCATGATCAAGCCGATCCCCATAGCATCTAGGGCGGTGATCGTTAAAGCGGTGATCGCAAATTTATTCATCGTTTTTTCTCTATCATTGATAGAGTTGGAATATATCCCTATCAGTGATAGAGTGTCAATAGAAAAAAAGAGAGGGCAGTATGGCGCGATTAGATAAAGAAACCATCATCACAGTGGCATTAGAGTTGCTAAATGAAGTGGGAATGGAAGGGCTGACAACGCGAAAACTAGCTCAAAAACTGGGCGTAGAGCAGCCTACACTATATTGGCATGTGAAGAACAAGCGCACATTGTTGGATGCATTATCTGTTGAAATGCTAAAGCGTAATCATCGTCATTCATTACCCGCAGTTGGGGAAACGTGGCAACAATTTTTACGTAATAATGCATTGAGCTTTCGTGATGCATTATTAAGTTACCGTGATGGCGCAAAAGTGCATTTAGGGACTCGCCCGAGTTCAGACCAATATGACACCGTAGAAATGCAGTTGCAGTTTATGGTGGACAATGGTTTTTCATTAAAATGTGGGTTATATGCAATAAGCGCGGTTGGTCATTTTACGTTAGGTTCTGTGTTAGAGCAGCAAGAACATATCGCAGCACTTAATGATAGGCAACAAATAGCAGATGATACGATGCCTCGACTATTAAAAGATGCTTTGCAAATTATGGATCAAGATGATGGCACAGAGGCTTTTTTATTTGGTTTAGAAGCATTGATTAATGGTTTCGAAAAGCAGTGATAAGGTGTCTGTGTTTTTAGGCTCGCACAATAGGGGGGATTTGTGCGAGTGGTGGATTTATTTAGAACATTGTTTTTCAATTTGGCGTTTTTGTTCTACCAATTTTTTAGCTGTTGCCATCGCGAGTTGTTCATCGGCTTGCATTTTTGCCGTAAAAGAATTGAGGTCATTTCCTACTATATCTTTTAACAGCTTATATTCGCGTGGAGCCACACATTTACATTTTTTCTCTACGGCTGCTTTTCTTTTCGCACGTTTTTTATTTACGGAAGACTGGGGTTCACCAGGCGTTGGTAAGTAACTGTAAGTATTAGACTTTATGCAATCATTATACAACTCTGTTTCGGTTGGCATTTGGTTGGAAGATTCTTTTTTAACAGAAAAGGAATCAGCCTGTGCGGGTAATACGAATGCACTCGAAATTAATAGTGCAACAAATAGAGTTTTAAATTCCATTTAAATTTCTCCTAACATAAGAATATTGATAAAAATAAAGAATGTGTGAATGCTACCCTTTATTCTTAGAGGGGTATGATTAATACATTGATATTTGATAATTAATGACTTTTCTAAAAGGTATTATTGATCATAGCAAGTAAGGTTTTGATTTAACTTCAGGTTATTCTGAATGTTTTTTAGCTTGGGAATTATGCAGTTTAGGGTGGCTAAAAGAGTGTATTGGCGTAAAAATAGAAGGTTTTCTTGTTTATAAGCGATGGATAAATATATTCATCTATGATTTAAAAATGCCACTATTTAAATAAAAAATACCCCATTACTCAATAGCTAATGGGGTATGTATATTTTGTTAGGTTCGCAATTACAGAGTGAAAACACCGATAACTGCGATCACACTAATGATCGCTGAGCCGCCATAGAAAACCCATTTAGTTGCAGGGACATGGATTTTAAAATCGTGCAGTGTATGGTGAATACGGTGCATACCACACCATACTGGCAGAATAATCATCAGTAATAAGAAAACGCGGCCGATAAAGCTTTGGCAAAATGCCATAATGCGTTCATAGCTAAGCATTTCTGGTGCGACACCCAGTGGAATTAAAATCCCTAACAGGATGATAATTGCGGGGCCAATTACAGCACTCCACATACCACCAGCACCAAATAACCCCCAGAAAATCGGCTCATCGGAACGTTTAGGCGTTAGATTCATCAGATTCTCCTTCGATTAAAATAACAATGCGATAGCTAAAATTGCCGCAGTGACGACAATCGTGACAGCCCAAAAGCCTTTAACGATAGGCTCATCAGACATTTTCTTATCTTTAACAATAATACTGACAGCTTTAGGTGCAAGGTTGAACCACGTTGTGGTATGTAGCAGCGTTGCAGCTAACGTAATGATGTTAATAATAAGAATAATTGGGTTACTTAAAAAACCAACAAAGCCAGCCCAAGACTCAGGACCGCTTTTAAGCGCAAACACCCCATACAGGACTAAAATACTGAACCAGACCTGAAGAACGGAGGTGCTTTCACGCATGATGTAAAAGCGGTAAAAACCGAGCTTTTGCCACCAGTCGCCCTTCATTTCTCTGACATAGGGTTTACGTTTCGTAGTCATGACTTCAATTCTCCTTATCGTGGCTTCAGCATGGCGATAACAAAGTCTTGCGCACTGGCAACTTTACCTTGCTGGATAGCGCCTGCAGGGTCGACATGCTTAGGACAGACTTCAGAGCAGTAGCCTACAAACGTACAGCTCCAGACACCGTTGTCACCATTTAACAAGGTCATGCGCTCTTTCGCACCATGGTCTCGGTTATCTAAATTGTAGCGCTCTGCCAATGTGATCGCGGCTGGTCCGATGAACTCTGGGTTCAGTCCAAATTGTGGGCAAGCTGCATAGCACAGACCACAGTTGATACAACCTGAGAACTGATGGTATTTAGCCATCTGTGCAGGCGTTTGTTTATTTGGGCCTTCAGATGGTTTGCGATCATTCCCAATAATATAGGGTTTGATTGCTTCTAAACGCTCAATAAAGTGAGTCATATCAACAACAAGGTCACGCTCGATTGGGAAGTTACCTAACGGCTCAACTTTCATACCTTGTGGGTATTCACGCAGGAAGGTTTTACAAGCCAGTTTAGGGACTTTATCTACCATCATGCCACAAGAACCACAGATAGCCATACGACAAGACCAACGATAAGACAGGTCTGGAGCAAGGTTATCTTTGATATAGCCTAACGCATCTAACAAAGAAGTTTGCTCATCGTAAGGGACATCATACGTCACCAAATGGGGTTCACTATCCGTTTCCGGATTGTAACGCATGATCTCCATTTTTAGGTGTTTCATATCATCCATTAGCTTGCTCCTTCTTCGCCTTATCTTGAGCTTCAGCTTCGGCACCGTAAACACGTTTAGCTGGCTGAGATTTCGTGATTTTCACATCACTGTATTCTAAACGAGGGGAGCCCTCAGGGTTATAGAATGCCAAAGTATGTTTAAGGAAATTCACATCATCACGCTCAGTACAGCCTTCATCTAAACGTTGGTGTGCACCACGTGATTCTTTACGGTTGATTGCAGAGTGAGCCATACATTCCGCCACATCAAGGCCAAAGCCTAATTCAATGGTGTACAGTAGGTCAGTATTAAAGACGCTGCTATGGTCGGTAATTTCGACATTTTTGAAGCGTTCTTTCAGTTCAGCAATCTTATCAACCGTTTTTTGCATTAATTCAGGAGTACGGTAGATACCGCAGCCTTCTTCCATTGAAATACCCATTTCATCACGGATTTTCGACCAGCTCTCTTTCCCTTTTTGGTTCATGAGTTTGCTGAGGTCAGCTTCGATATCACGAGTACGGGCTTCGATAGCATTTGCATTGGCTGGCGTTGCCTCAGCAGCATGGCGGGCAGCTTGTTCACCGGCTAAGCGACCAAATACTACTAGCTCAGCGAGTGAGTTAGAGCCTAAACGGTTTGCGCCGTGTAAGCCGACAGACGAACATTCACCCACTGCAAACAGGCCTTTAATACGGGTTTCAGTATTGTGATCTGTTTCGATACCACCCATGGTGTAGTGAGCCGTTGGGCGAACAGGAATAGGGTCTGTGACTGGGTCAACACCCACGTAGGCTTTCGCCAATTCACAAATAAATGGTAAACGCTCATGCAGTTTTTCTGCACCAAGGTGGCGAAGATCCAGATACACAACATCACCACGGTGTGTGCTAATGGTGCGACCTGCACGCCATTCGTGCCAGAAGGCTTGAGAAACTTTGTCACGAGGACCCAGTTCCATATATTTATTTTCAGGCTTGCCGAGCGGTGTTTCTGGCCCCATTCCATAATCTTGCAAGTAACGGTAGCCATCTTTATTAACAAGGATACCACCTTCACCACGGCAACCTTCGGTCATTAAGATACCTGAACCTGGCAGACCCGTTGGGTGATATTGCACGAATTCCATGTCTCGTAGTGGAACCCCATGGCGAAATGCCATCCCCATACCATCGCCTGTTACGATACCACCGTTGGTATTGTAACGATAAACACGACCAGCCCCACCTGTTGCCATAACGATAGAGTTCGCACGGATTTGAACTTTGGTGCCTTCCATCATGTTAAGTGCAACAAGGCCACGAGCTTGACCTTCATCGACAATGATATCTAGAACAAAATGCTCGTCAAAACGTTGAATTTGCGGATATTTTAATGATGTCTGGAATAACGTATGGAGCATGTGGAAGCCGGTTTTATCGGCAGCAAACCATGTACGTTCAATTTTCATCCCACCAAAGCGGCGGACGTTAACTGAACCATCTGGTTTACGGCTCCACGGGCAACCCCATAGTTCTAGTTGGGTCATTTCTGTAGGGCAATGTTCGACGAAATAATCGACGACATCTTGCTCACACAGCCAGTCCCCACCAGCAACAGTATCATTAAAATGATAGTCATAGGAGTCATGAGCCTGAGTAACTGCAGCTGATCCCCCCTCTGCGGCCACTGTGTGGCTACGCATTGGGTATACTTTTGAGACCAGAGCAATCTTGATATTGGGATTTGCTTCAGCGGCAGCAATTGCTGCACGTAAGCCTGCGCCCCCGGCCCCGATAATCGCTAAATCGGCATTGAAGGTTTGCACTGCGCTTCTCCATTGTTCAAGTGTAAATTGATAAATTCTTTTAAATACTTTTGATAATTAGCTATGTCATTTGTCATTTAACTTTGGGCTAAACGACAAAATATCTGTTTTTTAATAGTAAATAATATAATAGCTAATAATGACTTATCATGCTGTGAATTATAACGAATAGTCCCCAAGATAAATTTGATATAGAGGGGGGTTTTAGCCAAAATTAGCAATAAAGTGTGATCTTGATCTTCTTTTTATAAATTGTTTTTACATTTTATGTTTTTTTAGTTTGTTAACAGTGAATAAAAAGGAATTTCAAATAATTATCATTAAATTTACATACTATTATAGTATATAAAACCAAGTGGAATACTCGGGTTTTATCAACTTTAAGTGAATAATATTGTTATTATCGCTGAATATTTTAATTCATATTGAATATTTATTTGCGAGCGGCTTCACTATTTATTTTGCAGATAAATTTTATTTTATTGTTTAATTTCTAAAATAAGTTGAGAAAGCGAATCGTTTCGTTTTTTTATTAACAGTTGTGTCACATAACATAAGAAATAATCATGTTTTGTGTTCTTTTTATTCTTTTGTTCATTCTAGTACAAGCGGTACCATTTCTACTAAAAAGTAAAGACTTTGCCTAATCGTGTAAAGCAGGTGATAATCAGCATCTCTTTACTCACCTTTAGTGTCTAACACGGCCCGTAAGCAATCATGTTTTTTTACCCAGATAATTATGCTTTATCAGTGTAAATTCATTGTGTGTTGCAGGTGAGGTGGGTACACTGCACGACTAAGTTTATTTTGGAGTCATCTTCATGAGTGATATAGCGAACTGGCAGCCAACCGCCCCCATCGCTAACCTGCTACAGCGCGCAAAAATTATTGCGGAAATCAGGCGTTTTTTTACTGATCGCTGTGTACTTGAGGTCGAAACACCAGCAATGAGTCAGGCAACTGTAACTGACATTCATCTTGTTCCATTTGAAACGCGTTTTGTTGGCCCTGGAGCCGCACAGGGGCTGAATTTATATTTGATGACAAGCCCTGAATATCATATGAAACGCTTACTCGCTGCGGGTAGTGGGCCTATCTACCAATTAGGTCGAAGCTTTAGAAATGAAGAGGCGGGGAGGCACCATAACCCTGAATTTACCATGCTTGAATGGTATCGCCCACATTTCGATATGTACCGTTTAATCAATGAAGTTGATGACTTATTACAACAGGTTTTAGAATGCGAAAGTGCCGAGCTGCTTTCTTATCAGCAAGCATTTTTACGTTATCTGGATATTGACCCACTTTCAGCAGAGAAAAGTGAGTTACGAGAAGTCGCTGCACGCTTAGATTTAAGCAATATCGCTGATAACGAAGAAGATAAAGATACCTTATTGCAGTTGTTATTTACTATGGGGGTTGAACCTCATATTGGTAAAGAAAGGCCGGCAGTGGTTTATCATTTTCCGGCGACTCAAGCTTCGTTAGCTGTGATTAGCACAGAAGATCACCGGGTAGCAGAGCGTTTTGAGGTGTATTACAAAGGGATGGAATTAGCGAATGGCTTCCATGAATTAACCGATGCCAGTGAACAGCGCCAACGCTTTGAGCAAGATAACCGTAAGCGTGCGGCAATGGGGTTAGCTATTCAGCCTATTGATGAGCATTTATTGTCAGCGCTTGAGCACGGCTTACCTGATTGCTCAGGCGTTGCTGTTGGGGTTGATAGGTTAATCATGATGGCATTAAATGCAGAAAAGATTAGCGATGTCATCGCGTTTCCCGTTACTATTGCGTAACAGCGAAATAAACCGTTTCTAATAATGCAGCCAGATGGCTGCATTATTGTTTTACAACCAATAAAAGCTATTTTTGTTGTTCTAGAAATTTAACGCCTAAATCAGGGAAGTCGGTAAAGGCACCATCAACATTTGCTTGGTTATAGATGATGTCATAAAGCTGCTGCCCATCTTTTGCATATTTAGGTAGCTTGTCGACACGAATGGTGAATGGGTGAACTGCCATTTTGTTTTCATGGGCTTCTTTTACCATATCATTCACTTTGATATTAGTTGGGGTAGACTCTTCATCGATTAGCATATGGTAATCAGGGCCAATACCATCAGCGTATGTGGCAATTTCTTTCATTGCACCAGGTTTCATCATCCAGTCGTAATTATAGTTAACCCAAGTACCATCTGGTTTTTGTTCTTGAGTTTCATTCCAGTCCGTGTAAGCGATCAACTGAATTAACTTAAGATCCATCCCCATTTCAGGCATCAATGTGTTTTTAATCCGTTTTAGATCATTTGGGTCAAACGATTGTAGGTAAACATTAGAGTCTTTGTTGGTATAGCCATATGCTTTTAGCACCTCTAGTGTTTTTTTAGTGATATCTTTCCCTTCTTGTTGATGGAACCAAGGTGCTTTAATTTCTGGGTAAATACCAATATTTTTACCTGTGGATTTGTTTAAGCCCTGAACAAACTCAATTTCTTCTTGAAATGTATGAACACGAAAGTCTGATTTACCCATTGGGAAACGATTCGGGTAACTCTGGACTTTCTTGCCATCAACAATATCAAATCCTTCAGTGAATTTAAGAGATTTAATTTCATCCAGCGTAAAGTCTATCGCATAGTAACGGCCATCTTTGCGAGCACGATCTGGAAAACGTTCGGCAACATCTGTAACCCGATCAAGATAGTGGTCGTGTAACACCACAAGCTCGTTATCCTTTGTCATGACTAAATCTTGTTCAAGAAAGTCTGCACCTTGTGCGTAAGCCATTGCTTTAGCGGGTAGAGTATGCTCGGGTAAATAACCACTTGCACCACGATGTGCAATGACGACTTTACCTGAAGCTTGAGCTACGGCAGACACTGACATCACTAAAACCATACTTGCCACCAATGTTTTTAATGGAAAGTTCATGATTATATCTCCTTGGCACTTTAATTGGATAAAAAAAATGGGCTACATCATTTTTTGATATAGCCCACGAGTCTAGCGATTAACAATGAACATTTGATGAATGCTTATTGTGAGTTTGCTAATTCACGTTTATGTTTGCTTTCGCTTAACATCACGATAAACAGTAGAACAACCGCTAATGCTGAACCACCAATCATGACAGCGAAGCCACCGTCCCAACCGAAGAAGTCAACGGTGTAACCGACGATAGCACTTGCCGCAACTGAACCCCCGAGGTAACCGAACAAGCCAGTAAAGCCTGCTGCTGTACCTGCCGCCTTTTTCGGAGCCAGTTCAAGTGCGTGTAAACCAATTAACATCACCGGGCCATAAATTAAGAAACCGATGACCAACATACAGGCCATATCAATATTTGGGTTACCCGCTGGGTTCATCCAGAATACGATAGTTGCGATGGTTACTAAGGTCATAAAGAACACACCTGTTGCACCACGGTTACCGCGGAAAACTTTATCCGACATCCAACCACACAGAAGTGTTCCTGGGATACCTGCGTATTCATATAAGAAGTAGGCCCATGAAGATTTATCCATAGCGAAGTGTTTTACTTCACGCAGATAAGTCGGAGACCAGTCCAAAACACCGTAACGTAATAAGTAAACAAATACGTTGGCAATCGCAATCATCCATAACAGTTTGTTAGGGAAGACATACTTCATGAAGATTTCTTTTGCGGTTAGCTCTTGTTCATCAGACTCTTTATAGTCTGTTGGATAGTCGTTTTTGTATTCTTCGATAGGTGGAAGACCACAAGATTGTGGTGTATCGCGCATTAATGCAAATGCGATAATCGCAACAAGGATAGCAGCCAATGCAGGCATATACAGAGCAGCTTTCCAGTCGTTAAACCATGCCATACCTAACATGAATAGCAATGGCGGGATACCACCACCAACGTTGTGGGCACAGTTCCAAACAGAAACGATACCACCGCGTTCTTTTTGTGACCACCAGTGAACCATTGTACGCCCACATGGAGGCCAACCCATACCTTGGAACCAACCACAAAGGAACAATAGAACGAACATGACCATGATGCTAGAAGTCGCCCATGGTACAAAGCCCATAACTAACATGACTAAAGAGGCTAGGATCAGACCTGCGGGTAAGAAGTAGCGCGGGTTCGCACGGTCAGAGAATGACCCCATGATAAATTTAGAAAAGCCGTAGGCAATTGAAATACCGGATAATGCGAAACCAAGGTCACCTTTTGAAAAACCCTGTTCAACAAGATATGGCATCGCTAACGCAAAGTTCTTTCGGACTAGATAATACGCTGCGTAACCAAAGAAAATACCCATGAAGATCTGCCAGCGAAGCTTACGATAGACAGGGTCTATCTTGTCAGCTGGCAGCCTCTGTATGTGAGGTGCTGGTTTAAAAATGCTTAACATATACGCCTCCGATGGCATGCTAAATTATTTATTCACTCATTCCTTCTCTTTTTAAGAAAATCATTGAGTGTTTATTATTGGTGAAGTAACAAAAACGAAAATAATCGAGTAATTTAAGAGTTTTTATTTTCTTAATTGCTCTAAATTGTAGTCGTTAGAAAACAATTTATCTGTAATCCAACGCACAATTATTGATTTTGTTTATGAAGTTGCATAGTAAATGACATTTGTGAATAGAATGGAACCATAATTGTTAATTATTTTGTGATTTACATCACGTATTTGTTGTTTTCAACGCTAAAAATGTACCAATCACTTTCGTTTTTGTTCCTTATCAAACATTGGTCGCATTTCTGGTCTATATTTAGTAATAGATTATAAAAATAGAATCTATACTTGTACTGATTATAGAAATGTTTATTAATGTGAGGAATGCGACATGAATGGCTCATCTGTGACTGAAACGGATGTCATCATAATTGGTGGTGGCGCAACAGGTGCAGGAGTCGCTCGTGACTGCGCTCGCCGAGGTCTAAGAACGGTTTTACTTGAGCGGCATGATATTGCAACGGGGGCGACAGGACGTAACCACGGTTTACTACATAGCGGTGCACGTTATGCAGTAACGGACAGTGAATCAGCTAAAGAATGTATTGAAGAAAACAAAATATTGAAACGCATTGCGCATCATTGTATTGAGCGCACAGATGGTTTGTTCATTACGTTACCTGAGGATAGTTTAGACTATCAGCAAAAGTTTATTACAGCCTGCCAAGCAGCCGGAATCGATGCAACAGCAATTGACCCTGCTCAAGCCATCCGTCTTGAACCTTCAGTTAACCCTCAGCTTATTGGGGCAGTTCGTGTACCAGATGGAACTGTTGACCCATTTCGTTTAACCGCAGCGAATATGCTTGATGCTAGAGAGCATGGCGCTAAGGTATTAACTTATCATGAGGTTATTGGCCTCATTCGTAACGGGGATACTGTGCGCGGTGTTACCGTTTATGACCATCAAGCAAAAAAACAATACGATATTTATGCGGAAATTGTTGTTAATGCGGGGGGAATTTGGGGGCAAAAAATTGCAGAATATGGCGATCTAAAAATTAAAATGTTCCCCGCAAAAGGGGCTTTATTGATTTTAGGTCATCGATTAAACAATATGGTAATAAACCGTTGCCGCAAGCCTGCGGACGCCGATATTCTTGTGCCTGGTGATACTATTTCCTTGATCGGCACCACCTCAACTCATATTGAATATGACCAAATTGATAACATGTATGTCACGCCTGAAGAAGTGGATATTTTGATCCGCGAAGGCTCTATGTTATCCCCCGCACTGGCGAAAACGCGCATTTTGCGTGCTTATGCAGGCGTTCGCCCATTAGTTGCTAGTGATGATGACCCTTCAGGGCGTAATGTAAGCCGAGGGATCGTATTGTTAGACCATGCAAAACGTGATGGCTTGGAAGGGTTTATCACTATTACTGGCGGTAAATTAATGACTTATCGGTTGATGGCTGAATGGGCTACCGATAAGGTTTGTGAAAAGTTAGGTCATAATGAGAAGTGTACGACTGCTGAAGCGGCGCTTCCAGGCTCACAACATAGCGCGGAAGAAGCATTACGCAATGTTGTTTCAATTCCAGCTCCTATTCGCGGCTCTGCAGTTTATCGTCATGGAGATCGTGCTTCTGCGATTTTAAGCACTGATAGGTTAGATAAAAGTTTAGTTTGTGAATGTGAGGCGGTGACTGCTGGCGAAGTTCGTTATGCTGTTAATTCACTAACAGTAAATAATCTACTTGATTTACGACGCCGTACTCGTGTGGGAATGGGAACTTGCCAAGGAGAATTATGCGCCTGTCGTGCCGCAGGGCTGTTAAATCGCTTTAATGTCACAACGCCCCATGAAACTGAGCAACAGTTAGGTCATTTCTTAAATGAACGTTGGAAAGGCATTCGTCCAATTGCGTGGGGTGATGCATTACGTGAAAGCGAGTTTACCAGTTGGGTTTATCACGGTTTGTGCGGTATGAATGAGGCAACGCTGGCTAAAGCACCTCAGAAGGAGGAGGCGGATAATGAAATATGATGCTGTTGTTATGGGGGGAGGCCTTGCTGGGTTACTTTGTGGTATTCGCCTCACTCAATCAGGTTTGTCATGCGCCATTGTGAGCGCAGGGCAAAATGCCTTACATTTTTCCTCCGGTTCACTCGATTTATTAACCCATTTACCTGATGGACAAGTCGCTGAAAAACCCTTATCGATGTTAAGCGCACTGAAAGCACAAGCGCCAACACACCCTTATAGTCTGATAGGGGAGGCGCAAGTTGCTGTATTAGCGCAAATGGCAGAGTCTATCCTGCAACAAACTGGTATTCGTTTAAAAGGCTCTTGTGAAGAAAATCATTATCGCATCACACCATTGGGTCATAAGCGTATGACGTGGTTAAGCCCTGAGGTTGTTCCTACAGCTTCTTTACATCAAAAAATGGATATAGGCAAAATTGCGGTTGTGGGGATTGAAGGTTTTTTGGATTTTCAACCACAGATGGTGGCTGATGAATTGCAGCGTGAAGGGCTATCAGCAAACGCTCATTATGTGCACTTGCCACTATTGGATCGTTTAAGAGAAAACCCAAGCGAATTTCGAGCTGTCAATGTTGCTCGTTGGTTAGATAGAACCGAAAATATGACGCAAATTATTGAGGAGATTTCGCCTTTAGTTGTTGATGCGGAAGCCGTATTTTTGCCCGCTTGCATAGGTCTTGATAGTGAGGAACCAGTATTAGAGCTACAAAGAAGGTTAGGTAAGCCCCTGTATTTATTGCCAACATTGCCACCATCCTTGTTGGGGATTCGCTTGCATGAATGCTTATTACGTCAATTTCGTCGTCAAGGCGGTATCGTTATGCCTGGGGACAAGGTAACGTCAGTGAATTGTATTAATGGAAGAGTTGAATCTATTCAAACACGCAATCACGGCGATATATCTTTAAAGGCAAAACACTTTGTTTTAGCCACCGGCAGCTTTTTTAATAATGGCTTGGTAGCTGAGTTTGACCGCGTTTATGAGCCACTTATGGAATTAGATTTGTGTGATATTTCTGAACGTGCCAAATGGACAAATAAACAGTTTTTTGCCTCTCAGCCATATATGGCCTTTGGTGTAAAAACAGATGGTAAATTGCGCGCTCAAAAAGGGGGCATAACCATTAACAACCTTTATGTTGCTGGTGCTGTATTAGGTGGTTTTGATCCACTAACCCAAGGATGTGGCGCTGGGGTTTCAATGATTAGCGCATTATTTGCTGCAAATGAAATTATTGGAGAAATAAGTAAAAATGAAGCCATGCAGGCGGAGGTGGCACAATGAGTATTCTCGATACGAGCTTTGAAAGCTGTATTAAATGCACGGTGTGTACTACTTATTGCCCTGTTGCAAAAGTTAATCCATTGTACCCAGGGCCAAAACAAGCAGGTCCAGATGGCGAGCGTTTACGCTTAAAAGACCCAATGCTTTATGATGAAGCGCTGAAATATTGTACTAACTGTAAGCGTTGTGAGGTTGCTTGCCCTTCAGATGTTAAAATTGGTGACATTATTGCACGTGCGCGCAACACTTATAGCCAGCAAAAACCGAAAATCCGGGATGCTATCCTCAGCCATACTGATTTAATGGGGTCGTTATCAACGCCATTTGCACCTGTTGTGAATACGATCACTGGCCTGAAACCTGTACGCCAAATATTAGATAAGGCATTGAAAATCGACCATCGTCGCGAGTTACCAAAATACTCTTTTGGGACTTTCCGTCGTTGGTATTCCAAACAGGCTGCGGAGCAAGCAAAATTTGAAGAACAGGTGGCATTTTTTCATGGTTGCTATGTAAATTACAACCATCCTCAATTAGGTAAAGACCTGATTAAAGTGTTTAATGGTATGAACATAGGGGTACAGCTTCTTAAACGTGAAAAATGCTGCGGTGTCGCATTGATTGCTAATGGCTTTATGAAACAAGCGAAACGCCAAGCTAATGTGAATTTGGAATCATTGCAAGAAACTATCCTTGAAAAGCATATTCCAGTCGTTGCAACATCCTCCACCTGTACGTTTACTATTCGCGATGAATATACCCATGTTCTTGATGTTGATACTTCTAAGATGCGTGACAATATTGAGCTGGCAACACGCTATATTTATCGCCTACTGGAAGAGGGGCGTGAACTTAAGTTGAAACATACCCCATTAAAAGTAGCCTATCATACACCTTGTCATATGGAAAAAATGGGCTGGACTTCCTACACATTAGAGCTGATTAAACGAGTACCCGGTGTTGAGTTGATTGTACTGGATTCACAGTGTTGCGGTATTGCTGGGACTTATGGTTTTAAAAAAGAAAACTATGAAGTTTCTCAAGGTATTGGGGCAGGCCTGTTCCGCCAAATTGAAGACAGTGGTGTCGATATGGTGATCACTGACTGTGAAACATGTAAATGGCAGATTGAAATGTCGACAAGCAAAAAGTGTGAGCATCCTATTTCGCTCTTAGCACGCGCATTATAAAATTCTCGTCATACTTCGCGCTGTGGCGTTGTTAGCTTCATTCGCGACCCCTAGTCATATACTTGTGTATGCCCCTAGGGTTTCGCTCATTTGCCGCCTAGCCACAACACGAATTATTTAGAGAATTAAGAGGAATGAGGCTTGTGTGGTGTTGGCTTCGTTGGTGATTTAACTGTGAATTGAAATATTGAGAATATTCAATAATTAAAAATTATACGGAATATTCACGGAATTTATTGAATTGTAGGGGTGTTATTCTTTGTTTTAGCTCAGTTTAACCCTTTTGGAGATAGCATTTAGCTATCTCCTTTTTTATTTTCAATGTTGACGAATTAATTGCTTTTTATCTGCATTATTAAAGAAGTACTTTAAGATTAGGTTTAACAGAACCCCATAAGCAGGTAAGAAAAACAGCATACAAATAAGTAGTTTAAAGACATAATCAACCAAAGCAATTTCAACCCAATTTGCGGCCATAAATGGGTCGCTACTGCGGAAAAATGCAATAAAGAAGAATGCAATAGTATCAATCAGGTTACCAAAAAACATGGCACAAGCAGGCGCTACATACCAGCGTGCATTTTGCCGTAACCGGTTGAATACACCAACATCTAATATTTGCCCAAGGACATAAGCCATAAAGCTTGCTGCAGCAATACGCGCAACGAATAAGTTAAATTCAAATAAAGATGCAAAACCTTGCCATTCACCTTGGAAAAATAACGCTGAAATAACGTATGAAATCAGTAATGCAGGTAACATTACAGCAGTAATAATTCTACGGGCAAGTGGTGCGCCATAAATACGAACGGTTAGGTCTGTAGCAAGAAAAATAAATGGAAAAGTAAATGCACCCCAAGTGGTATGGAAGCCCAAAATATTAATTGGCAACTGCACTAGGTAATTACTTGAAGTGATAATTAGTACATGAAATAAAGATAGCCAGATTAAGGCGGTGGCTTTTTGCCGCACAGTAAAATCAAACATATTGTACCTTTTTAGTCGCAATGGGGTGAGGGAACCCATGAAATACATCCCTAAATCGGGAATTGCGCATCATACGCTTGTTGCGCAACAAAAGCAAAACTGTTCACTCATCGCGAGCAATTTTATTATATAATTGGCTCATTGATTACTTTGAGTAGAAGCGTTTTTATGTCTGACTTATTTGCAAATGCGAGCAAAACCCTTGACACACTTGGCTTACGTTGCCCTGAGCCTGTTATGTTAGTGCGTAAAACAGTCCGTAATATGGCTGAGGGTGAAACATTGTTAATTATTGCTGACGACCCTGCAACAACCCGCGATATCCCAGGTTTTTGCCGCTTTATGGAACATGAATTATTGGCTGTTGAAGCTGAAACGACACCTTACCGTTATTTATTGCGTAAAAAGGCGGGCGGGTTGTAATATTAAGTATGCCAATTCCTGCCATAAGGCAGGGATTGAGAATATCACTGAAATTTAACTTATGAAGTATGCTGTAAGTCCAATATTTCTTGGTAGCTTAACCCAGTAAGTTGGCTAATTAGTTCAATACTGGCCCCGAGTTCTAAGCCTTTAAGGGCAACTTCATGTTGTTTTCTATTTGTACCGATGTCAATTCCTCGGTTTACACCAATATCAATTCCTCGGTTTACACCAATATCAATTCCTTCTTGCATTCCTTGATTTTTTAAGCGTTGTGCAATGTTCATAATTGCCTCTTGGTTATTTTCAATTTGATTGATAAGTTGACTGACAACAATTTTAAAATGAGGTGAATCCATTGTAAGAAATAAGTAATTGAAAATTGTGATAATGTCATCATTGTTATGATAATTATTGTTCATCGCTTGAGCTAATAGTGTAGTCACTTTCTCAACATTTTCTCGTAAATCTTTATGCTTCATTGCTAATTCCATCACGGCAACCTTGCGGTGATTCACTAGTTCATTGTCATCAATAACGGTAATATCAACGACAGGAAATGGTTGGCTATATAAATCATTGGCTATGTCAGGCCAAGGAAAGCAATGGGTCCATGGCTGTGAATACGGGTAGGGAGTGACTTTCCCATGGTAGAACAAGATAGGGACGACTAAGGGTAAATGACGATGCCCTTGTTGTAAGTGCTGATTCATTGCTGAAAATGCATAATACATCATCCTCCATCCCATAAATTTATCAGGTGTTGATTGATGCTCAACTAGCATATAAAGATAGCCTTCGCCCTGTAGTGTTTCCACAGTGTATAAAACATCTGATAACCGAGAGCGAAGTTGCTTATCAATAAATGAAGAATTGGTGATGGCCAAGGTATCAAAATTACATAACTGTTTAATATGCATTGGTAGGTGAATATCAAAAAAATCACGAGCGTTCTCAATTTTAGACATAAAGCCTTTAAATGCAGAGTCATGAGGTGTTGAGCTGTGACTTTTTACCATATTAACCTTCCCATAATTAGCCTTCCCAAAATGTGATGACCATGACTTATTTTCAGGGGATATTCTAGCGGGGTTTGGGATGGAATGGGGGTGAAGTTAGTCCTAAATATTTAGTCAAGATGGCAATTAACATATTGTAATGGTTAGAGTTATTTTTTCTTCTACAAAAGAAAAACGCCCCTAAGGGCGCTTTGATTAGTTGATGAAACACTATTTTTTCACTTGAGGTAATTTTACTCGAAGTAACCGTACAGCATTTGCAGTGACCAGTGCAGTTGCACCTGAGTCGGCCAGTACTGCAACCCAAAGCCCAGTGATCCCTAATAAACTGGTTACTAAGAAAACACCTTTTAACCCAAGTGCGATAGCGATGTTTTCACGAATGATTTTTCGTGTCGCACGGGATAACGCAATGATTTCAGCTAATCCGGTTAAGCGGTTGTGGGTTAACGCCGCATCCGCGGTTTCAAGAGCCACATCAGTTCCGCTTCCCATAGCCACCCCAATGCTTGACGCTTTCATTGCTGGCGCATCATTGATGCCATCGCCGACCATCATGGTACTATGGTTACGGTTAAGCTCCATGACTGCAGTGACTTTATCTTCTGGCAATAGCCCTGCTCGGTATTCCATACCTAACTGATTTGCAATTGCACTAGCAGCGCGTGGGTTATCACCGGTTAGCATCACGGCGTTCACATTAAGCGCTTTAAGCATATGCATTGCATCAGTTGCATCATTACGCAGCGTATCTTGCAAAGCGGTTAAACCGATGACACGGCTATCTTCAAGCGTGACAACGACAGTTTTCCCTTCGGCCTCTAGGGCTTCAACTTTACCTTGCCACTCACTATTTAACGGGATATCAAGGCGATTCGGTGCGCTAACAAGAATATGCTTGTTGTTAAGGAAACCTTCAACCCCTTTCCCTGCTAATGCTTTGCGCTCTTGAGCTTCTAGAACTGTTAAAGATAATTCTTCTGCTTTATTAACTACAGCTTTGGCAAGAGGATGGTGAGAGCCAACTTCTACAGAAGCGGTAATTTGCACTAATTCACCTTCAGTCATGCCTTCTGCTGGCACTAAGTTAGTGACATGAGGCTTACCTTCTGTCAGTGTACCTGTTTTGTCCAAAGCAATTGTTGTTATAGTACCTAGTTGCTCAAGTGCTGCACCACCTTTAATTAATGCTCCACGACGAGTTGCAGTGGCGAGTGCCGAGGTTATAGCTGCTGGGGTTGAGATGACTAAAGCACATGGACAACCGATCAACAGCAATGTTAAGCCTCGATATATCCACGTTTCCCACAATGCACCAAAGAAAATAGGTGGAATGACAATCACTAACGCTGAAATCAACATAATGATTGGCGTGTATATACGACTAAAGCGGTCAATAAAACGTTCTATAGGTGCTCGGCGTTCTTCTGCTTCCTCGATCAGTTGTAAAATGCGGTCGATAGCATTTTGCCCCTGTTCTGACACCACTTCCATTTGAACAGCTCTATCAACAGACAAACAACCCGCCGCAACTTTCTCACCAACATTGCGTTCAACCGGAACGGACTCCCCTGTTAGTGCACTTTCATCGAAGCTAGCAAAACCCGAAACCAAAACAGCATCTGTTGGTAGACGACCACCTGGGGCTATTTCAATAATGTCGCCTGGTCGTAATTGCGCAACAGGGATAGTGGATTTTTCCCCATCTTTGATTAAGACCGCATCTTCTGGCACTAAAGCCATTAATGCGCTAACACCGCGTCGTGCTCTACCTGCAGAATATGATTCCAGCATTTCACCTAACATGAAGAGCAAGATAACCATCGCGGCTTCTTCAGTTGCTTGAATGAATATTGCACCGACAGCCGCAACGGTCATTAATGTTTCAATAGCAAAGGGGGAGCCTGTACGAATTAAACGTAACGATTTACGGGCAATAGGGTATAGCCCAAAAAGGGTAGTTAAAATAAAAGCAATGTTACCAATTTGCGGATTGAAAGACTCAATCCCCCAACTAATGGCCATTAAAATGGCTAAGATAATGACGGGTTTAGCTTCACTCAATAAACTCTGTTGAGGAGCAAGGGACGCAGCACTGTTATTACCAACTTCAAGTAATTCATAACCCGCAGCTTCAACAGTAGAACGTACTGCCGTGCTGATGTCAGTATTTGCATCAACAACTAATTTTTCTGTGGCAAACAACACCTTAGCTTGTTTAACTTCACTAATTTGTCTTACTGCGGTTTCAATTTTATTTGCACAACTTGGGCAATCCATACCACGGATGATCCAACTAAAGCGTTGTTTCGCTTCTAGAGTTGGTTCAACGTCGTTAATTGTTTGTGTGTTAAGCCCACAGCTGGTGCCGTGTTGGTGGTCATGACTTGTGTGTTGATGTGAAGAATGCTGATGAGATTCTTCGTCATCGTCAGGATATTCCTTCACATTATTATGTTCATGAGTATGTGAGTCATTACTAACTTTTTTGCTGTTATTCGCAATAGAGGATGAACAGCTGCTATTGCTTGAGCAGCAACTGCTCGTATGCGCATGGGTATCTTTATGTGTATGTGTGTGCATAAGTGCCCCTTATCAAACAAGATATTCTATCATTGCAGATAAGCTTACACTTTGGAGTCTACTCCAGAGTCAAACTAAAAGAGAGGTGCCAATTGATAAAATTCTCAAATAGCATTTTTTATCAATTGGCGTGAGACTTGAATGAGTTGTTGTTACAGATAAATGGCACGAACAATGAAGAATTGTCCAATAAAATAGAGCGCGGCAACAACGGCTTTTGAGGCTTTAAATGGAATACGGAAATGTGCTATTAGCCAAACACAGTTAGATAAGAACAGTAGTGATGCCCCTATCATAATGGAAAAATTATATTCACGAGCTAGCCCAAAGTACTGGTCACCTGCGACCCATGCCATAATCATACACATGATTAACGACGCAAAAACAATAGCCTGTAGATTTTCGAGCTTTCCCCAAATGAAAACAAGAGTAACGGCTGCAATAATCAGAGGGACAGCTAGCCAAGGTAAGAATAGGCCAAAATTTAATTGCATCCCAAAGCTAATGGTATAAATCAGGTAACTCAAGAACATCAATGCGACTGAAGTTAGTAAGCGTTCACTAGATAACATGCGAGAAAGATCCGCTACTAGAGAAACTAATAGGCCTGCTAAAATCAGGTAGTTTTGAATATTTAAATCCTCAGAACTCCACCCCCAGAGTAGTAAGAGTAGCAGTGTAATAGGGCGAAATAACCAACGTTGCCACCCTGGTCCTCGATAGGCTGCATCGACATACAACCAACCGGAAAAGAGTACAGCGAGGAATGGCCAACTAATCATACACATATCCTTATAAGTTCAATGAGTGAAACTACAGTGATTAGGTTACTTAGATAACGTGTCCTATTTATATAAATAAGATAAACTACAGTTACTGACTTTTTAAACAAAATTCACATTATGAATAAGCCAATATTACTGATTATCGTTCTTGCGATCATTGCTGTTTTAGCAACAAAGCGCTTTTTTGACCAACGCAAGCAAAATGAAATTAATGATAACTCTTTGCCTGTGACTTATTTAGTTAAAGTCGATAATAAAAAAGATTACCCTTACCCTAACATGCGTTCTAGAGAGCGAGATGTTGTCTCTCCAGAAACTTTTCGTTATGAAATTTATTTCAAAACGCTATCAAGTGGTGAAATAATCAAAACTATTGTAACGGAAGAACAATACCAAGACGTTGAGTTAGGCCGCGAAGGTAAACTTATTATGCAAGGTACGCGGTTTGTTCGTTTTGAGCCAGCCTAGGGCCTTATTGGCCGGACTGTTTTTTCTTTGCTTCTTCCAACGCGGCTTTGGTTTTTTTCTGCATAGCTAGCATTTCAAAAACCCCAAAAAAGAAAATTCGTAGTTGAACTAAACCTGAGATTTTCTCCCCTTTAGGGAGGGTCGCTTTAAGAAAGATAGTTTGCAGTGCATGCATGAAAACCATAAACACCATTGCAATATCCATAAAGTATTTCAGTGGCTTAGGAAACGGGTGAATAAGGTTAAATACCATAAAGCCCCAAACACAAATCATCAGCAGGCGTCCAATGTTAATAAACATGTTTTTTTCCCTAAAGTAAAGTTCGGATGAAAAGACGATAAGCAACTTGCCCAGCTATTTTTTCGCGGTGAAGTTGCCAATTCGCTGGAATGTCAGTAAGTGGTGACTCCGCTTCTGACTCAATGTATACCCAGCTTTCCTCTGCTAACCATTGGTTTTTTTCTAATAATTGAATGGTTTCATTAAGTAACCCTTTTCGAAATGGTGGGTCAATAAAAACCACATCAAAAGGGGCCCCTGATTGGTTTAGTATATTAAGGGTATTATTATTGACAACAGAGGCATTATCGGCTTGCAAGCGGGTTTTATTTTCGGCTAATAGCTGTGCGTTTTGTTTATCAAGCTCAATAAAGGTTACAGTCTGGGCAAAGCGAGAAAGAGCCTCAAAGCCTAAAGCCCCGCTTCCTGCAAAGCAATCTAAGCAGCGAGCATCACGAATAACAGGCATTAACCAGTTAAATAAGGTTTCTTTTATTCTATCTGTTGTTGGGCGTAAGCCTTCACTATCGCGAACAGGTAGTTTTCTGCCTCGCCATTTTCCACCAATAATTCGAATTTGCCCTAAAGGGGCTGATTGTGGTTTTTTTGCCATAATATTTATTGCTACTTAGCTGGTTTATGTACTTAAAATTGATTGTTACTATTGTATACCTGTCAGACGATAAGTTGCAGTGTTGTTATTCCTTATTGGTTGGATTTCAATTATAGCGTTTTATTCTCACAGTTTTAACACCCAAATTTAGATTAAATTTTCAGGATTTTTCTTTCAGATATGTGTTGCTGAGCGATGAAATGGTAGACTGGATGTAATTTTATCGCGATTTAATTATCGAGTGCCATATTTTTACCGCGAGGAGTGTAGTGGCAAATGGCTAAAGACAAGAAAAAAGGGTTCTTTTCATGGTTGGGGTTTGGTCGTAAAAATGAAGAAGATACTCAGAAAACAGACCATCAACAAACAAATACGGCTGACGAAGCTGAAAAACAGCCGCAAGAGCAAGAAGTTGCAATAGATATCGCAACCGCAGAAGCAGAACGACAACATCAAGCCGAGCAGGCTGCCATTAAAGCGGCTGAAGATGAAGCTCAGCGTCAGTATGAGGAACAGCAAGCTGCAATTGAAACAGCAACTGAGCAAGCAGAAAAAGAGCGTGAAGCACAAATAGCGGCGATTCAGGCAGCCCAAGAACAAGCAGAACTTGAACGCCAAGAGGCAGAAGAAGCACGGCTCATAGCAGAGCAGGCGGAGCGTGAGCGTTTGGAAGCTGAGGCAATGCGTGTGGCTGAAGTCGAAATGGAGCGCCAGCGCCAAGCAGAATTAGCCGCTATTCAGGCTGCAGAAGAGGCTTTAGAACAACAGCGTCAAGCTGATTTAGCGACGATTAAAGCAGCGGAAGAACAAGCAGAACGTGAACGCCAAGAAGCCGAAGCGGCACGGTTAGCGGAAGAACAAGCAGAGCGTGAACGCCAAGAAGCCGAAGCAGCACGGTTAGCGGAAGAGCAAGCAGAGCGTGAACGCAAAGAAGCCGAAGCGGCACGGTTAGCGGAAGAGCAAGCAGAGCGTGAACGCCAAGAAGCCGAAGCAGCACGGTTAGCAGAAGAGCAAGCAGAGCGTGAACGCCAAGAAGCCGAAGCAGCACGGTTAGCGGAAGAGCAAGCAGAGCGTGAACGTCAAGAAGCCGAAGCAGCACGGTTAGCAGAAGAACAAGCAGAGCGTGAACGTCAAGAAGCCGAAGCGGCACGGTTAGCGGAAGAACAAGCAGAGCGTGAACGCCAAGAAGCCGAAGCGGCACGGTTAGCGGAAGAGCAAGCAGAACGTGAACGCCAAGAAGCCGAAGCCGAGCGCTTACGTTTAGAAGAAGAAAAAAATAATTCGCCAACAGAACAAGAAAAACCCAAAAAAGAGGGTTTCTTTGCTAGGCTAAAGAAAGGGTTATTGAAGACCCGTCAAAATTTAGGTTCAGGCTTTTTGGGGTTATTTTCTGGTAAGAAAATTGATGATGACCTATTTGATGAACTTGAAGAACAATTATTAATTGCAGATGTTGGTGTAGATACCACTCGTAAAATTATTAATAACCTCACCGCGCATGCTAGCCGTAAAGACCTGAAAGATGCTGAGGCTTTATATGGCAAATTGCGTGAGGAAATGTCTGATATTTTAGCGAAAGTGGATAAACCACTCGTGATCGAAGATAAAAAACCCTATGTTATTCTAATGGTTGGGGTTAATGGAGTGGGTAAAACAACCACGATTGGTAAATTAGCACGTCAATACCAGTCGGAAGGGAAAAGCGTCATGTTAGCTGCGGGGGATACTTTCCGTGCCGCAGCGGTTGAACAACTCCAAGTGTGGGGTGAACGTAATAAAATCCCTGTGGTTGCTCAACACACCGGTGCAGACCCCGCCTCAGTTATTTTTGATGCAATTCAATCAGCGCAAGCTAAAGGTGCTGATGTCTTAATTGCTGATACTGCAGGGCGTTTACAAAATAAATCACACTTAATGGAAGAACTGAAGAAAATTGTTCGCGTGATGAAAAAATTGGATGAAAACGCACCGCATGAAATTATGTTAACGCTAGATGCGAGTACTGGACAAAACGCGGTAAGTCAGGCCAAACTTTTTGATGAAGCTGTTGGTTTGACTGGTATCACATTGACTAAGCTCGATGGCACAGCAAAAGGTGGGGTAATTTTCTCTATTGCAGACCAATTTGGTATTCCAATTCGTTACATTGGTATTGGTGAAGGTATTGAAGATTTACGTCCATTTAAAGCAGATGACTTTATCGAGGCTCTATTTGCCCGAGAGGAATAATTTTCGATGATCCGCTTTGAACACGTTAGTAAAGCTTATCGCGGTGGCCGCCAAGCTCTCCAAGGGGTTGATTTTCATATTCAACCAGGGGAAATGGCATTTTTAACAGGCCACTCAGGCGCAGGTAAAAGTACGTTACTTAAACTAATATGTGGCATTGAGCGCCCAAGTGCGGGCCACATTTTGTTTAATGGTCACGATATTAGCCGCTTGAAGAATCGGGAGATCCCATTTCTGCGCAGGCAGATCGGCATGATTTTTCAGGATCACCACCTGCTATTTGATCGAACTGTTTATGATAACGTAGCGATGCCATTGATTATCTCTGGGGCGAGTACAGAAGATATTCGTAGGCGCGTTTCTGCTGCATTGGATAAAGTTGGGTTATTGGATAAAGCGAAAAATTTCCCTATCCAATTATCTGGTGGGGAACAGCAGCGAGTGGGTATTGCACGAGCCGTGGTGAATAAGCCAACGATGTTACTCGCGGATGAACCAACCGGTAACCTTGATGGCGAGCTATCGGAAGGTATTATGCGTTTATTTGAAGAGTTTAACCGCGTTGGCGTGACGGTATTAATGGCAACACACGATATTGCATTGATTGAACGTCGTAACTATCGTGTTCTTACACTTAGTGAAGGCCGCATGCTTGGAGGTCAACATGGCTAAGAATGTCCGTAAAGGCAGGCCAGAACGCACCATGCAATCGAAAAGTAAAGCACTAAAGGGCGGGTGGCGTGAGCAATGGCGTTATTCGTGGCTTAATGCACTTGCCGATATGCTTAGGCAACCTTTAGCCACCTTTTTAACGGTGATGGTGATAGCGATTTCACTCGCTTTACCAAGCCTTTGTTATATTGTGTGGAAAAACGTCTCACAAGCAGCAGCACAGTGGTATCCAACACCACAACTCACAGTTTATCTGGATAAATCTCTTGATGAACAAGGTGGTCAAAATGTGGTGACTCAATTACAGGCTCTTGAAGGTGTGGAAAACGTTAATTACCTTTCAAGGGACCAAGCAATGAGCGAATTTCGTAGCTGGTCTGGTTTTAGTACCGCACTTGATATGCTTGAAGAAAACCCATTGCCTGCGGTGGCGATCATAACGCCAAAAATTGACTTTGAAGGGTCAACGGTACTGACCACACTTCGAGACCGGGTCAGTCAAGTGAATGGTATTGAAGAAGTTCGCATGGATGATAGCTGGTTTGCGCGTTTAGCATCATTAACCAATTTGGTGGGGAGCATTGCTTCCGTGATTGGTATTTTAATGATTGTGTCATTGTTCCTTGTAATTGGTAACAGTGTGCGGCTAAATATTTTTGCTCGACGAGATACGATCAATGTGATGAAGTTGATCGGCGCAACTGATGGTTTTATCATGAGGCCATTTTTAAATGGGGGGCTTTTTTTAGGGGCTTTAGGCGCCATAATCTCCTTAATTATGACCTTCTTACTGGTTTGGCAGTTATCGGCTGGTGTTGCGCAAGTCGCAAGTGTGTTTGGGACTCAATTTAATATTGAAGGGCTATTGTGGGAAGAGTCATTATTGATCCTCTTATTATCTGCAATGGTAGGTTGGGTTGCAGCATGGTTGGCGACACTTCAACATTTACGTCATTTTACACCAGAGTAATAGATTGTTTTTAGTGGCTTTTATCGAGGGCTATGGGTAATGAATGCTTATTAGCCCTTGATTTTATTAGGTCTTTATTTTAAAAGTGAACTTAGTCTGGATTGTTTTGTCTTATATTGACCTACTGTTAACAATTCCTGTATATAATTTATTTAATGCCGTTAAACTGCTAAACTCTATGTTTACTTCATGATTAACCAATACGGTTATCGACATCAAACCAATCTGTTTTCCATTTTGTTTATAGAGGATCTGAATGACCAAAGATATGCAATCCTTAGCTCTTGTTCCACAAGGAAGTATTGAAGCCTATGTTAGGGCGGCTAATGCTTACCCGATGCTTACCGCTGAGGAAGAAAAGGAACTTGCTGAACGGCTGCATTACCACGGTGATCTGGATGCTGCCAAGCAACTTATTTTGTCGCATTTGCGCTTTGTTATTCATGTTGCTCGTAGTTATGCGGGGTATGGTTTGCCGCAAGCGGATTTAATTCAGGAAGGAAATATCGGCTTGATGAAAGCGGTGCGTCGTTTTAATCCTGAGGTTGGTGTTCGCTTAGTTTCCTTTGCGGTTCACTGGATCAAAGCAGAAATTCATGAATATGTGTTACGCAATTGGCGTATCGTAAAAGTTGCAACAACTAAATCTCAGCGTAAGCTATTCTTTAATCTAAGAAAAAATAAAAAGCGTCTTGGTTGGTTTAATCAAGAAGAAGTGGATATGGTTGCTGAAGAACTTGGAGTAAGCACGAAAGATGTCCGCGAAATGGAATCTCGCATGGCCGCACAGGATATGGCATTTGATATGTCAGATGACGACGATAGCGGTGATTTCGGCGGTCCAATTGCGCCAGTCTTATTTTTGCAGGATAAATCATCGGATTTTGCAGGTTCCATTGAAGATGATAACTGGGAAAGTCACGCGACTGATCGGCTATCTGATGCATTAGATTCCTTAGATGAGCGCAGCCAAGACATTATTCGGGCACGCTGGCTTGATGATGACAACAAAACGACGTTGCAAGAACTGGCTGATAAGTACGGTGTATCAGCTGAGCGTGTTCGTCAGTTAGAAAAAAATGCCATGAAAAAACTGCGTTTAGCCATGGAAGAAGATGACGACGAGATGTAATTTGTTGTTAAATAAACTGCGGTAAATAATTATCTGCATTTGTCTTCAATAAAATGGAGTATAAATGCAGATAATCACATCTTATATTCTGTTTTTATTTCTGGCCTTATAAATAGGCAAACAACCTACTCTTAGTCGCTATACAACTCTAATGGAAGGCCATCAGGGTCAGCAAAAAACGTGAATCTTTTTTGAGTGTAAGGGTCAATCCGTATTTCTTCACAAGTCACCCCTTGTTTTGCTAAATAAGCGACCCATTTATCTAAGTTATCAACACTAAAAGCAAGGTGGCGAAGCCCTGCTGCTTCGGGGTAGCTCAACCTTGCTGGTGGATCAATAAAACTGAATAATTCAATTTGATAATGTTCCCCAAAAGCTAAGTCTGCTTTCCATGAATGGCTTTCAGCACGGTAGTATTGTGCTAGTAAGTTTAAACCTAAAATACGGCAGTAAAAATCTTTACTGACTTCAAAATTTGAGGCGATGATCGCAACATGATGGATTTTATTTAACTTCATGTAGGTAGCCTATCTGTTTTTCCCATACGTCTGGTTGTATTGTCGCATTAAACCCGCAGGCGGTTAAAAATAATTGCATGTGTTGTTTTTCTTGTGGCAAAACATGACTGAAATTGAACTGCCAGTGTTCTACATCAGGATGAGCTCGGAAAATTTCTTGCATTAAATATAAGCCAACACCTCTGCGACGAGTCGCCTCACGAACACAAAAATCACGAATAATGGCATGATGATGGTCAACGCTCACTTTAGCGGCTGCAAGTAACCTTTCATTAAAGCGAGCAGCATAAAACTGTTCCCCAGTTTTAAGTATTTCAGTAAGTTCATGTTGGCTCTGGTCAGGCCAGATTTTATGTAAGTCTAGGTATTGCTGTTCAGTAGGAATGACCAAAGGGATAATAGTGAGTCTCATGATGTTTTGTCCGTTTCCCTGTAAGGGTTGCAGTCACTGATCCTGCCAGAGTGATCTACAACTGGTTTTTGGGTTTTAGAGAGAAAAATTTGGTACGACTTAATTTTCCGAGTTTAGCTCGGATTAATTTAAATTTAACTAGAATATAACACTGGTATTTACATAAAAACCACTTAAACACATTAGTTTTTTATTCTGCATCTAATGTAATTACCTACCATATCCATTTGCTATTTAGCATAATTATCTTGTTTAATGTTATGAAATATATAGCCTTATTCGCTGTATTTTGAAATATCAGGCATTGTACCTGTCAACCATAATAATCTACTACAAATCAAATACAAACACTCAGAACCATGAAGACGGGGACGATAAAATGAAGAATATGAATAAAGCATTATTAGCGGGCTGTATCGCGATGGCATTCAGCTCTGCGGGATGGGCAAAGGAAATTAAAATTGCGGTTGTTGGCGCAATGTCAGGGCCAGTGGCTCAATATGGTGATATGGAATTTACAGGAGCGCGTCAAGCTATTGCAGATATTAATGCAAAAGGTGGCATTAATGGTAATACACTAGTTGCAGTTGAATACGATGATGCTTGTGACCCGAAGCAAGCAGTTGCAGTTGCCAATAAAGTAATCAATGATGGTATTCGCCATGTTATTGGTCATCTGTGCTCTTCTTCTACTCAGCCTGCATCGGATATCTATGAAGATGAAGGCGTGATTATGATCACCCCTGCGGCAACGAACGCCGACCTCACTACCCGTGGTTACCAAATGGTATTGCGTACGACGGGTTTAGACTCTGACCAAGGGCCTACCGCAGTTAAATATATTTTAGATGAGGTTAAGCCAACTCGTATCGCTGTGGTACACGATAAACAGCAGTATGGTGAAGGTTTAGCGCGCTCTGTTCGTGAAAACCTCAATAAAGCTGGTGTAAAAGAAGTGATGTTTGAAGGGGTTACCGCTGGTGACAAAGATTTTTCAGCATTAGTGGCGAAGCTGAAAAAAGAAAACGTAGATTTTGTTTACTTCGGTGGTTATTACCCAGAAATGGGGCAAATTTTACGCCAAGCGAAGCAATCTGGTCTAAACATCCGTTTTATGGGGCCTGAAGGTGTTGGTAACTCGTCATTATCGAATATCGCTGGTGATGCTTCGGAAGGGATGCTAGTCACATTACCAAAGCGCTATGACCAAGTTGCCACTAACCAACCTATTGTTGATGCAATTAAAGCGAAAAAAGAAGATCCAACAGGGCCATTTGTGTGGACAACTTATGCTGCTATCCAAGGTTTAACTACGGCAATGGAGCGTACAGGTAGTGTTGAGCCTGAAGATTTAGTCAAAGATTTGAAAGCAAATCCAGTTGAAACTGTAATGGGAACGCTAAGCTGGCAGCCAAACGGGGACTTGAAAGGTTTCGAGTTTGGTGTATTTGAATGGCACAAAGATGGGACTTCCACCTCTGTAAAATAGTCGCGAGTCGTGTTCCAAAGTAGTGAATAAGAACCGGAAGAGAGTCACTTTCTTCCGGCTTCTGTTCTCTATATAGGACAAGCAGTTCGAAAGGATAGTCTTATGTCAGATCAAATTCTTTATTTTATTCAGCAATTCCTTAATGGATTGACTCTTGGCAGCACCTACGCACTCATCGCTATAGGTTATACCATGGTGTACGGCATCATTGGTATGATTAACTTTGCCCATGGCGAAGTGTATATGATAGGCAGCTATGTTTCTTTTATTGTGATCGCAGGCTTAATGATGCTTGGGATTGACGTTGGCTGGATCTTAGTCGCTGCGGCATTTGTTGCCGCGATCGTTGTTTCCAGTGCTTATGGTTGGAGTATTGAGCGTGTTGCTTATCGGCCTGTACGTCATTCTAAACGTTTAATTGCATTGATCTCGGCGATCGGGATGTCTATTTTTCTACAAAACTATGTCAGTTTGTCACAAGGTTCACGGGACTTAGCGTTACCAAGCCTAATTACAGGGCAATGGGTGCTCGGTGAAAGTGATGGTTTTGCAGCAACAGTTACGAAAATGCAGTTAACAATATGGGTGGTAACACTGCTAGCGATGCTGGCGTTAACCGTATTTATTCGTTATTCAAAGATGGGAAGAGCCTGTCGCGCTTGTGCTGAAGACTTAAAAATGGCGAGTTTACTTGGCATTAATACCGACCGAGTCATTTCGTTAACTTTTGTTATTGGCGCTGCAATGGCCGCAGTAGCCGGTGTTTTGTTAGGGCAATTTTATGGTGTTATTAACCCATATATTGGCTTTATGGCTGGGATGAAAGCCTTTACGGCAGCAGTATTAGGTGGAATAGGCAGTATTCCTGGCGCCATGCTAGGTGGTTTAATTCTTGGTGTGGCTGAAGCGATGACTTCTGCATATTTGAGCACTGAATACAAAGATGTCGTGTCATTTGGTTTATTAATCGGTGTGTTATTAATCATGCCTACCGGCATTCTGGGACGCCCGGAGGTCGAAAAAGTATGAGAAAAGAAAATTGGATTAACGCCATTGTAGCCTCAGCCACTTTTTTTGTGCTGGCGTTATTTATGATGGGGATGCAACTTACACTTGATGGAACAAAACTGGTTGTCACAATGGGGGATTCTGTTCGTTGGAATTGGATTCTTGCAGGGATTGTCGTCATTTTTGTGTACCAGCTTGTCCGCCCAACGTTAAGTAAAGTATGGAAAGGCGTTCCTAAGAAAGCTTGGTCTATTCCTGATTTTGATGGTTCCACAACAAAACAGAAAATCTTAGCGGTCATAATCATTATTGCTGCAATTATTTGGCCATTTCTAGTTTCACGTGGAAGTGTTGATATTGCGACTTTAACACTAATTTATGTGATGTTAGGGTTGGGGTTAAACGTTGTTGTTGGCCTTTCTGGTTTACTGGTTTTAGGTTATGCAGGCTTCTATGCGATCGGCGCTTATACTTTCGGGTTATTAAATCATTACTATGGTTTTGGTTTCTGGGAAAGTTTACCGATTGCAGGGTTAACCGCGGCATTAGCCGGTTTTTTACTAGGCTTCCCTGTTCTGAGATTAAGAGGTGACTATCTTGCGATTGTGACGCTCGGTTTTGGGGAAATTGTGCGTATTTTATTACTCAATAATACTGAGATCACAGGTGGGCCGAATGGGATTAGCCAGTTACCTAAACCTACATTGTTTGGTCTTGAGTTTAGCCGTACAGCAAAAGAGGGATGGGACACATTCCATAACTTTTTTGGGTTAGATTATAGCCCTGGTGATCGGATTATTTTTCTCTATTTTGTCGCGCTACTGCTAGTTGTATTGACGCTGTTTATCATTAATCGGCTGCTTCGAATGCCGTTAGGCCGTGCGTGGGAAGCGTTGCGTGAAGATGAAATTGCATGTCGCTCACTAGGCTTGAGTCCAACGCGAATTAAATTAACCGCTTTTACTATTAGTGCCGCTTTTGCGGGGTTTGCGGGGACATTATTTGCCGCAAGACAAGGGTTTATTAGCCCAGAGTCATTTACCTTTGTTGAGTCTGCATTTGTACTGGCTATTGTTGTACTTGGGGGAATGGGCTCGCAAACATCGGTGATTTTAGCCGCTATTATCTTAGTTGTATCAAGGGAAATGATGCGTGACCTTAACCAATACAGCATGTTGTTATTGGGGGCATTGATGGTATTGATGATGATTTGGCGGCCACAAGGCTTATTACCAATGAAACGTCGACAAATGCAGGTTAAAAAAGTACCTGAAGGGGAGGGCGCATGAGTCAATTAACTTCCCCTTTATTACAGGTCAGTGGCTTAACCATGCGTTTTGGTGGCTTACTTGCGGTTAATGATGTCGAACTAGGGATTAATCAGGGTGAAATAGTGTCCTTAATTGGGCCTAACGGCGCAGGGAAAACAACCATTTTTAACTGCTTAACTGGCTTTTATAAGCCGACTAGTGGCACTATCTTATACCATGATAAACACCTTGAAGGCCTATCAGGGCAAGCTATCGCGCGTTTAGGGGTTATCCGAACTTTTCAACACGTGCGGTTGTTCAAAGAAATGACTGTCATTGAGAACCTACTTGTTGCGCAACATCAACATTTGAAAAGTGGTATTTTTTCTGGTCTTTTAAAGACTCCAGGTTTTCGCCGTGCAGAGTCAGAAGCTCTTGATAATGCGGTAAAATGGTTGGAGCGAGTTGACCTATTACCGTTTGCTAATCGGCAAGCAGGTAATTTAGCGTATGGGCAACAACGACGTTTAGAGATCGCACGCTGTATGGTGACTCGCCCTGAAATTTTAATGTTAGACGAACCCGCAGCAGGACTTAACCCTAAAGAAACTAACGACTTAGATGAATTAATTGCTGAATTACGCAGCCATCATAATGTTTCTATCTTATTAATTGAACATGATATGAAATTAGTGATGGGGATTTCAGACCGTATTTATGTTGTGAATCAAGGTACGCCATTAGCCAATGGTACACCAAATGAAATTCGCCAACATCCAGATGTGATTAAGGCCTATTTGGGGGAAGCTTACTGATGTTAGAGTTTAAAAAAGTTTCTACTCACTATGGGAAGATACAAGCACTGCATGGGATCAGCTTAAATATTCAAAAGGGTGAAATTGTGACCCTAATTGGTGCTAATGGTGCAGGGAAAACAACCTTATTAAGCACCTTGTGTGGCGACCCTCGAGCATCTGAAGGCCAAGTTATCTACCGAGGTGTGGATATTACTCAATTACCTACATCGAAAATTATGCGTGAAGATATTGCATTAGTGCCAGAAGGGCGGCGTGTATTTTCTCGTATGACGGTAGAAGAAAACCTCGCTATGGGGGGATTTTTCGCTAATCGCCAAGAGTATCAAGAACGTATTGAACGAGTATATACGCTATTTCCAAGGCTCTATGAACGTCGAAACCAACGCTCGGGGACGATGTCAGGTGGGGAACAACAGATGCTTGCCATAGGGCGTGCTTTAATGAGTCAGCCTGAATTGTTGTTACTCGATGAGCCGTCACTAGGGTTGGCTCCGATTATTATTATGCAAATTTTTGATACGATTCAACAGCTACGGGAAGAAGGCATGACCATTTTCCTTGTTGAGCAAAATGCTAATCAAGCTTTGAAACTCGCTGATCGCGGGTATGTACTGGAAAATGGGCGTATTGTCTTGGAAGACAGTGGAAAAGCCTTGTTAGCCAATGAGGCTGTCAGAAATGCTTATTTAGGCGGTTAGTGAGAATATATTAAATACTTCGGGCTGTGGGAGTGCAATAGCTCGAAGTATTTAATACCAATGCTTTCTGTATTATTTTTTTATAATAGTAATTTTAAGCTTATCTTTATTATCATTAATATGTTTTAAAACACCATTATTATTATTCATTAATTCAAGTGTGCCGTCGTCACGTTTAGTTAAATAGGTTTTTCTTTCGACTGAGATTAATAAGTTTGGCAATTCACGACCAAAACTAGTAGCTATATTTATATATCTAAAATTTTTATTAGCCGTAATGATACAATCGCCATTTTCTGTTTCTTTAATCGTAAAACTAGTTCTCATATCATCAATTGATTCATCATTTTGGATTGTATCTATAGCGTTATTCCCTATAATATAATTATCATCTTTGTTTATTTTATGTAAACGAATGAGTGGGTCGGCGAGAAAGCCTTGATGAGTGATTTGTGATATTATTTGTGCGTTTTTTGAACCGAATTTTGCAGTAAGAACTCTTGCATCTTTAATATTTACTGTGTTTTCTTGGCGATATGGGGTGTGTAAATAAACATTCATTCTATTGAAATCTTTGTTGAATTTATCAGATAGTTCCCTATCAAAAGTAAATCCATCAGATTCAAGAATGTGACCCAGAGCGGTAGATGTCGTTTTATCATCACTATTTGGAGTAAATCTTTCTATTTTAGTTTTTAATATAATTGAAGTTGAATTTTTATCATGAATAATTTCTTTTTTATATTTACTAAGATTCTGAAAGTATTGCTTAAGGGAAATTATTTTACTTTTATTATTTAATGTCTGTTTTCTTTTATTTATTATTGATAACCTGAATGATTCTAAAATTGATCCTAACGCTATTTTAATTCTGTGAATAGAACTTGGGAGTGATTTTTTATTCGAGCTGTTATTTTTTATACAGTGAGTATTTTCGAGGGAATAGACAATATTCTTAGTAATTTTAGTCATAAAGGGTCACTTAGTAATATATTTAAATTTAGGGTAGATTATCTCACCCTAAATTTAATGTATTGCAAAAATAGATAACTATTAATTTGGTATTTATCTTTTATAAGTGACCTGTTTTGTGAAGAGCTTATTTCATTAGAGTGAGTTCTAGCCGTGTTATCTGTTCATTTTTCTATTTTTACGGAATGTGAAGTATCTCCCATTTCAGCTATTTGCTTGTTTCTATGTATAAAATTAAATGTATATACAACTTTTTCCATAGAAACAGAGAGCTACTTGTTGTTGTATAACTTTTCTGACTCCCCTTTTTCCACTGTTCGTATAAAAATTCAAATTTAAATGTATATACTTTGTGAATTAAATGTATATATATTTGAATGCAAGATAAATGATTTCAATGAATAGATAGTCTCGAGCACGTTGATATTGATTTAATGTATTGATTTTAAATCAGTTAACTGACCTGAAAATAAAGGTGAATTGTCGCTAACAAGGTATCTCGTAGATTATCACCGTAGAAAATTGTTAATTTAAAGTTAATTGAAAATGGATGATAGGGGATACAACCATGCAAAACCGTACAGACTTAACTCGAGTGATCCGCGCTCCACGAGGCAGTGAAAAAGCCTGTAAAAGCTGGCTGACTGAAGCCGCGTACCGGATGATCCAAAATAATTTAGACCCCGATGTTGCTGAGCACCCTCAAAGCTTAGTGGTTTATGGTGGTATCGGTCGTGCAGCCCGTGATTGGGAATGTTATGACAAAATTTTAGAAGTATTAAAAACATTGGAAGACGACCAAACCTTGTTAGTTCAGTCAGGTAAACCTGTCGGAGTATTTCCTACTCATCCAGATGCTCCACGTGTACTAATTGCCAACTCAAATATTGTTCCACATTGGGCGAATTGGGAGCACTTTAATGAGTTAGATCGCAAAGGTTTGATGATGTATGGGCAGATGACCGCGGGTTCATGGATCTATATTGGTTCTCAGGGGATAGTTCAAGGTACCTATGAGACTTTTGTTTCACTTGCAAAACAACATTTTGATGGCAATGCTGCGGGTCGTTGGATTTTAACGGGAGGTCTCGGTGGAATGGGAGGAGCGCAACCTTTAGCCGCGACGATGGCCGGTTTTAGCATGATTGCGGTTGAATGTGATGAAAGCCGTATCGACTTCCGTTTAAGAACCCGTTATGTGGATAAAAAAGCCACTTCACTCGATGAAGCATTGCAATACATTGAAGAAGCAAAAGCGACAGGTAAGCCGGTATCTGTGGGGCTATTAGGTAACGCCGCAGATATTTACAGTGAGTTAGTCAAGCGCAATATAACCCCTGATTCTGTGACTGACCAAACGAGTGCTCATGACCCTGTTCATGGCTATTTACCTCAAGGCTGGTCATTAAATCAATGGCGAGAAAAACAAGAAACCGCTCCAACTGAGGTCACGAAAGCTGCTAAGAAAAGTATGGCGGTTCAAGTGGATGCCATGTTGACAATGCAAAAACGTGGCTCTGCTGCTTTTGACTATGGTAACAATATTCGACAAATGGCTAAGGATGAAGGTATCAGTAATGCCTTTGATTTTCCTGGGTTTGTTCCTGCTTATATTCGACCATTATTTTGTGAAGGGATCGGTCCATTCCGTTGGGTCGCTTTATCGGGAGACCCCGAAGATATTTATAAAACCGATCAAAAAGTCAAAGAGTTATTGCCTGACGACAAGCACTTACATAATTGGCTAGACATGGCCCGTGAGCGCATTGCTTTTCAAGGCCTACCAGCACGCATCTGTTGGGTAGGGTTAAAAGATAGAGAAAGGTTAGGCCGAGCTTTTAATGAAATGGTGAAAAGTGGCGAATTAAAAGGACCTATTGTGATTGGGCGTGATCATTTAGATTCAGGTTCAGTGGCAAGCCCGCACCGTGAAACAGAATCAATGAAAGATGGTTCTGATGCCGTTTCTGACTGGCCGCTATTGAACGCATTATTAAATACTGCGGGAGGCGCTACATGGGTTAGCTTACACCATGGTGGTGGTGTGGGTATGGGCTTTTCTCAGCATTCAGGCGTAGTCATTGTCTGTGATGGAACAGATGCTGCCGATAAGCGTTTAGCTCGTGTCTTACATAATGACCCAGCAACGGGGGTTATGCGCCATGCGGATGCAGGTTATGACATTGCAATTAACTGCGCCAAACAGCAAGGGCTTAATTTGCCAATGGTTAAGTAATGTTGTTTGCCGGCGACTGTTGAGCCGGCAACATTCTGGAATAATAAGGAATTCAGTATGAATGCTGCATCAATTCAGAAAAAACAAGGGCCACTGGCAGGGATCAAAGTGATCGATTTAAGCCGTGTATTAGCGGGTCCTTATTGCACCGGTATGATGGCTGATCTTGGTGCTGAAGTCATTAAAATTGAAGTGCCTAATCATGGTGATGATAGCCGCCATTTAGGGCCTTTTATTGATGGTGAAAGCGTTTATTACGGCTTAATTAATCGTGGGAAACGTAGCATTGAGCTGGATCTTAAAGCGGATGAAGACCGCGCTATTCTTTTTCGATTAGTTAAAGAAAGCGATGTTGTTGTTGAAAACTTCCGCCCCGGTGTCACTAAAAGGCTCGGTATTGATTTTGATAGCTTAAAAAATCATAACCCTAAATTAATCTATGCCAGTATTTCAGGGTTTGGTCAAAACAGCCCATTAGCAAGTTACCCCGCGTATGACATTGTGGCACAAGCGATGTCAGGTTTAATGAGTGTCACAGGGTTCCCTGAAACGGGGCCAACGCGTAGTGGCGAATCTATCGGAGATGTCTGTGCTGGTATGTTTGCTTCATGGGCGATCAGCAGCGCGTTATTTGCCCGAGAACGACACAATGAGGCGGCACAATACATTGATGTTGCTATGGTTGATGTGTTACTGAGTATGCAATTAACCGGGCTTTCAAACTTATTTGCTCATAATAAAGCACCAAATTTAGTTGGGAATCGCCATCCTGTTTCTACGCCATTTGATACTTACCATGCAAAAGATGGTTTAGTGGTAATAGCGATTGCCAGTGAAAAACTATTTCAACGTTTCTGCGAGTGCATGGGGAAAACTGAGCTTTGTCAAGACCCCCGTTATTTTGATGACCCCACTAGAACGCAACACCAAGCGGATTTAAGAAAAGAGATCGAAAGCTGGACTTGCCAAAAAACCGTTGAAGAAGTGTGTGATTTATTGTTAAACGCAGGGGTACCGGCTTCACCAATCCATGATTTACAGCAAGCAACACAGAGCGAGCATGCACAAGTACGTCAAGTACTCACTTATTTAAATGATGGTGGTACCCCGTTGATTTCTCAGCCCGTTTTTTTCAATGGTAATAAGCCACATTCAACATTACGAGCCCCTGTATTAGGTGAGGCAAATGCTATTTATAAGCCAGCGAAAACAACAACTAAAAATGCGGAGACAATGTTATGAGCTTTGAAATTAATGAAACTGAACAGGCAATTGTTGATGCAGTAGAAAAAGTATGTCACGACATTTTGCAACCTAATGCACAACGTTATGATGAAACCGAAACGTTCTGTGCTGAAAGTCTACAAGCGTTGGGAGAAATGGGGTGCTGGGGGATTAATTTACCTGAACAGTATGGTGGTTTTGGTATTGGTAGTATTGCGATGAGTAGGGTTGTTGAGGCTGTGGCGGCAGCTTGTGCATCTACCTCATCTGCATTAACAGCCCATTTCCTAGCAACAGATTCAATTTTAGTGGGGGGAACGGAAGAACAAAAAGCATATTGGCTACCGAAAGCGGCAACAGGTGAAATGTTAGGAGCATTCGGTTTAACAGAACCAGCTGCTGGCTCTAACCCAGCCGATATGCGAACAGTCGCTACACGTGAAAACAGCGGCTGGCGTATCCGAGGTAACAAACACTATATTACCAATGCTAAAGAAGCCGATTTTATCGTGTTGTATGCCAAAACAGATGTTGAGGCAGGAGCCCGCGGGATCAGCGCTTTTATGATCCCAAAAGGCACAGAAGGCGTAGCCTTTTCACAGCCAGAGAAAACCATGGGGCTACGTGGCAGTACGATTTATGAATTAGCTTTAAATTGTTGGCTACCTGAATCTGCCTTATTAGGTGAGGAAAATAAAGGGTTCCATACGGCAATGGAAGTACTAGATAAAGGCCGTGTCGAAGTGGCAGCAACCTCGCTCGGTATTGCTCGGGCAGCGATGGAAAGTGCTTTAGGTTGGGTCAAAGAACGTCAAATTGGTAAAAAACCATTAGCTGCATACCAAGGGACACAATGGCGTATCGCCGATATGCACACGCAACTTGAAGCTGCACGTATGTTGACATGGCGCGCCGCTGAGTTACGTGATTCAGGAGAGCGCTTTAGCTTGCAGTCAGCCACAGCAAAATTATTTGCTGCTGAATGTGCTGGTTTCGTGACTGATGCTGCATTACAGCTTCATGGTGGGTATGGTTATATTCGTGACCTTCCATTAGAACGTTATGTACGTGATGCACGAATTTTACGGATTTTTGAAGGTACTTCGGAGATCCAAAAGATCATTATTTCTCGTGCGGTTTTAGATGCGATTTAATTTATTTTAAAAATAATGAGCGAGTAGGCGGGACAGGCGGCTACTCGTTCATAAGGCAGCATAGGAGCACTACCTGACAACAGGATCATGGAATTAAAACACAACAACAATCAGGTTTAAGAATGTATTTCAATTAGTTACTGTGGGTGAATAATAGATAAAACATCATCCAGCGTAATGGTTAATAACTGTACCTTACGATTGTAGTTATTGCGGGTTCATTACGATTAATTGGTTCATTCTTTAGGCCAGCCTTGCTTAAAGAGGAGTTACCATGACAGTATCAAACGACATCGCGACAGGGCAAAAAAGTCGGCAGGAGAATGTACCACTAATCGAAGCTCGTTCCATCGATTACATTCCTGAGTCTGAACGCCATGGCACCTTATCGAGTCAATTTACACTTTGGTTCGGTTCTAATTTGCAGATAACAGCAATTGTAACCGGTGCATTAGCTGTAGTACTTGGTGGGGACGTGTTCTGGTCATTAATCGGCTTATTTATTGGCCAATTGCTAGGTGGTTCAGTAATGGCTTTACATGCAGTGCAAGGGCCAAAGTTGGGGTTACCACAAATGATTTCTAGCCGTGTGCAGTTTGGGGTATACGGTGCCGTTATCCCTATTTTATTAGTATGCATGATGTATGTTGGGTTCTCTGCCAGTGGCACGGTATTAGCGGGGCAAGCGGTTGGTCAGCTTATGCATGTAAGTGACTGGATGGGGATTTTAATATTTGGTGCCGTGATTATTGGGATCACCATTTGTGGCTACCGAATTATTCATATTCTCGGAAAAGCAGCGAGCGTGATTGGAGTGATTACGTTCTTTTATCTATTTTTCCGTCTGTTTTATATGAATGATGTTTCGGTATTACTGGAAAATCGTCATTTTGATTGGACGCACTTTTTATTAGCCATGTCATTATCAGCATCTTGGCAAATTGCATTTGGCCCTTATGTTGCGGACTACTCGCGTTATTTACCGACAAAAACGCCAACAATTAAAGCATTTATGGCAGTAGGTGCAGGGACTGTTATTGGTACGCAAGCCTCTATGATTTTAGGTGTATTTGCGGCGGCCCTTGCGGGGAATAAATTTGCGGGTAATGAAGTTGCTTATATTGTGGGCTTAGGTAGTACAGGGTTAATTGCGGCGTTGTTATATATCAGTATTTTCTTTGGTAAGGTCACAATAACGGCTCTAAATGCTTACGGTAGTTTTATGTCGATGGCTGCGATTTGGTGTGGCTTCCGTGGTAAAAGCCAAATTTCTCGTGGGCAGCGGTTATTTTTCATTATTCTGATGGTGAGTTTTTCGACAGCTTTAGGGTTGGCAGGGCAACATTCTTTTCTAAAACTGTTCTCTTCTTTCTTATTATTTTTACTGGCATTTTTCACTCCTTGGAGTGCGATAAACCTAGTGGATTATTATTGGGTGACAAAAGGTCGCTACGATGTACCTGAACTTGCAAACCCTGATGGCCGTTATGGTCGCTGGAATAAAGTAGGGATCGTGACCTATGTTGTTGGGGTATTGATCCAATTACCTTTTATTTCAACAGGTTTCTATACCGGTCCTTTAGTTGAAAAACTGGGTGGTGTTGATATTTCATGGATTGTCGGTTTAGTTGCAACCAGTATTATTTATTATATCGCGATAAAAAAATGGCCAATGTCTGTTGCTGATAAATTGATATTACCTACAACAAAATAATGTGAAATACCCCTTATTTAATTATTAACAGATTTATTTAAAAGATAATTGAGCAAGCCAATAGTAGTGAATTTTTCACTGCTAGGGCTTCTCTCAACCTAAAAACGATTTTGAATCCTCTTTATATAAGCCAATCGTTGAAGAATTGGATAGGAGTTACGATGAAAATTTTAGTCGCAGTGAAGCGAGTGATTGACCATAACGTTAAAGTGAGAGTTAAAGCTGATGGCTCTGGGGTGGAATTGGCTAATGTCAAAATGGCAATTAACCCATTTGATGAAATTGCTGTAGAAGAAGCAGTACGTTTAAAAGAATCCGGCAAAGCGACTGAAGTGATCGCTGTTTCTGTGGGGGATATTAGTTACCAAGAAACGCTGCGTAGTGCGATGGCAATTGGTGCCGACCGCGCCATTTTAATTCAGCGACCCGCTGAGTTAGCGTTAGAGCCGTTGGATATTGCTCGCTTACTACAACAAATTGTCGATAAAGAACAAGCTGACCTGATTTTGTTAGGTAAACAGGCAATTGATGATGACTGTAACCAAACAGGTCAAATGTTATCGGCATTATTAGATTACCCACAAGCGACATTTGCTTCACAAATTAAAATCGACGGTGGAACACTGCAAGTGACACGGGAAATTGATGGGGGGTTAGAAACGTTAGAAATGCCATTGCCAGCAGTCGTGACAACAGACTTACGGTTAAATGAACCTCGCTATGCAACTTTACCTAATATTATGAAAGCAAAGAAAAAACCTCTAGATATCATTGATATTGCTGATATGAATTTTTCACCATTGGGGCAAGTTAAAACGCTCAAGGTCAGTGAGCCGAAAAAGCGTGTTGGACAATGTACATTACTAAGTAGTGCAACCGCATTAGTCAGTGAACTGCAAGCGAAAGAAGTGATTTAACAGAGGGAAATGAATATGAGCCAAACATCAGTGTTAGTGATTGTCGAACATGATAATCAAACAATAAAATCATCAACTTATCATAATATTACCGCTGCTCATGAAATTCTTGCTGCTGGTGGTGAACTACACTTATTCGTTGCTGGGAGCCAGACAGCTTCAGTTGCTCAATTAGCTGCGAGCATCAAAGGTGTTAATAAAGTTCTAGAAATTCAATCTGATGAGCTTGAAGGGCAATTAGCTGAGCCAATCACCAGTGCGATTGTTGCGGTTGCTAAAGGCTATACACATTTGTTGTTTCCTGCGACAACATTTGGGAAAAATATTGCTCCGCGTGTCGCCGCAACACTAGGTGTTGCTCAAATTTCAGATATTACTCAAGTCATTGACTCACAAACATTCATTCGTCCTATTTATGCGGGGAATGCATTGGCAACAGTGCAGAATAATGGTCAACAAGTCGTGATCACCGTGCGAAGCTCTGCATTTTCTGGCGCAAAAGAAACGCAAAATAGCGCTCAAATTGAAAATGTTACCCTTGCACAACTCCCCCAGCGAGCACTATTAAAGAGCCAATCGTTAACACAAGTAAGCCGTGCAGAATTGAGTTCCGCTAAAGTCGTGATTTCTGGTGGTCGCGGTTTAAGTTCTGGTGAGAATTTTGCTTTATTAGAAACCATTGCTGACAAACTGGGTGCCGCTGTAGGGGCTTCGCGCGCGGCAGTCGATGCCGGTTATGTTCCTAACGATTATCAGGTTGGGCAAACAGGGAAAATTGTGGCGCCCGATTTGTATATCGCAGTTGGAATTTCTGGCGCAATTCAACATGTTGCAGGTATGAAAGAAAGTAAAGTGATCGTCGCCATTAATAGCGATCCTGACGCGCCTATTTTCCAAGTGGCGGATTATGGCATTGTTGGCGATCTATTTGAGATCTTACCTGAATTTGATAAAGCATTGGCGTAAGAGAGGGCATATGGCTATCGACAACATTGAGAATATAAACGAGGCTCCCGAGCGGGAATCGATGGAGTTCGATGTCCTGATTGTCGGTGGTGGGCCTGCAGGGTTATCGGCAGCAATTCGTTTAAAACAGCTAGCCGCAGAAAAAGGGGCTGAGCTCTCCGTTTGTTTAATTGATAAAGGGGTAGAAATAGGGGCGCATATTTTATCAGGAGCCGTAATTGACCCTCGCGCTTTAGATGAATTACTACCAGATTGGCAGCAAAAGGTAACAGCCCCTTTAACCGCAGTAACCCAAGACCGTTTTTTATGGCTAAAAGAAAATAAATTCAATCAGTTACCGTTATCTTTATTACCAAGTAGTTTAAAAAATAATGGCAATTTAATTGGGAGTCTAGGTCAAATTAGCGCGGCTTTGGCGGTTGAAGCAGAGGCGTTAGGTGTAGATGTTTTCGCTGGGTTTGCGGCTACTGAGGTGCTATTTGATGACGCAGGAAGCGTGATTGGCGTGACGACAGGGGATATGGGATTAGATAAAGCTGGCTCGCCCACCGCGATGTACCAAGCTGGGATGAATTTAGTTGCTAAAATGACCTTTTTTGCCGAAGGGTGTCGGGGGCAACTAGGTAAACAATTAATTGAACGTTTTGATTTAGCTGCAAACAGCGGTAAGCAAACTTATGGGTTAGGGATCAAAGAAATTTGGCAGATCCCAAAAGAACAGCATCAGCCAGGGGTTGTGATCCATTCAGTAGGGTGGCCATTAGATAATCACACTTATGGAGGTGGTTTTGCTTACCATTACGGTGAAGATCTCGTGGCTGTTGGGTTAGTTGTTGGTCTGAATTATGAAAACCCATATTTATCTCCCTTTGAAGAGTTTCAGCGTTTAAAAACGCATCCTGCTTTTAGTGGTTTTTTGTCTGGTGGTAAACGGATTAGCTACGGAGCAAGAAGTATGGTAGCAGGAGGCCTTGCTGCATTACCTGAGCTAAGTTTTCCTGGTGGTGCATTAATTGGTGATGATGCAGGCTTTTTAAATGCTGCACGCATAAAAGGAACTCATTGTGCAGTTAAAAGTGGGTCATTAGCAGCTGAGGCATTGTTTGGTTCTTTACATCATGAAACGGTAGATTATTCGCGATTTAAATCATTATTTCGCCAGCTGTTTGAGGATAGTTGGCTATATCAAGAACTTTATCAAACACGCAATTTTAAGCCATATATGAAAAAAGGGTTAGTTATTGGCTCAATGTTATTTGGGGCTGAACAGCTACTGTTGAAGGGGAAAAGCCCTTGGACACTGAAGCTCAAGCAAGCTGATCATGAAAATATAAAAGAAGCGAGTAAATTTCAACCAATAATATATCCAAAACCGGATGGTGTGCTGACTTTTGATAAGGCTTCATCTGTATTTTTATCAAATACTAACCATGAAGAAGACCAGCCTTGCCATTTAAAATTGGCGGATATCACAGTGCCAATCCAAATTAATTTAGCTAAATATGCGGCTCCAGAAACGCGTTATTGCCCCGCAGGTGTATATGAAGTCTTGGGGGAAATTAACCAAGAAAAACTGCAAATTAATGCGCAAAACTGCCTACATTGTAAGGCTTGCGATATTAAAGACCCATTACAAAATATAACTTGGACTGCACCACAAGGGGGAGAGGGGCCAATTTACCAAGGAATGTAAGGGGGAAATTATTGTTTGTGATGTAGATGTGCTTGATGTTTTTTTATTTTTATCAGTCGTTTTGGGGCATTATTGCCCCATTTTTTTATAGATTATTATCAATACGGGTATGTAATTTTAATTTATAACGAGAGCCTGCAGAGGTCATGTTGACGTAGCTAATTAATGTATTGCCAGTCCAAGTGCGTCGACTGAGCTGTAAACAAGGGGAATTTTCTTTTACTGATAACGATTGTGCAATTGATTTTGTCGCAAGTGCCGCTTCAATGGTATGTTCCATTTCACTGACAGGAAAATGGCGTTGTAAATAGCCGCTTGGTGTTTCCGTATCGCCGTATTTTTGTTTTACAAATTCAGGTGCAATAGCATGGTTCACGTAGCGTTCTTCTAACATTAAAGGGATATCATTTTCAAAGTGGAGCACTTTACAATATCCGACTTCACTTCCTTCTGTAATACCAAGTTGTAATGCAATTTCTGCGGAAGCAAGGATGACTTTCAGTTGCAATTGGTGACCACTATATTTATTACCACTTACAGATATTTCATCAAAAATATCAAACGCCTTGGTAACAGGAAGCTCATGTTTTTGAGTTGCAACAAAAGTGCCCTTTCCTGCAATACGATTTAGGATACCTTTCTGACTTAATTCTGAAATAGCTTTATTTACCGTCATACGGCTTACATTGAACTGTGCACAGAGTTCAAGTTCGGTAGGGATTTGAGTTTCTGGCTTAAAAACCCCTAAATCAATACTGCGTAAAATGTAAGACTGAATTTGCTTGTATGCAGGTTGTGATGTCATCGCTTTTATTCAAAATTATTGTTAGAAGAAGGGAGAAAATGGCGCTCTTGCTACATTTTACCCACCAATTTTGTATTGAATGCAAGTTTATCAGTAATTATTGGCTTTACTAGTAGGAGTCGCCTATTTATAGGGGAAGGCCCCGAGTAATTGTTATTTACAGATGCTCGTCATTGTCTGAATTATTTTATTATAGTGTAAGTTTTTCTAGGGCAATATACCTTTATTTAATATCATAATGTTAAATTTACTATAACAAATAGGCATCATTTATGGGCGTTCAGTATTTTCAAACGACTTTAACACAGTGTGATTATAAAAATGTCACCCCGATAGGTATGGTGAGGTTGTTAGCATCAGATAAAGTGTTTTTTTTCAATCAAGATGACTTTAAAAACAGCCAAATATTTTTGGATAGTTTGAAAAAGGGTGATGTACTGATTATTTGTGCAGAACAGATGAATGATGGCAGTTATTGGGTAAACTGGGTATACCATGAAACCAAAGGACGCTTAGAGCCAGATAGAACGGTCGGTTTTACTCGTAAGCTTGGAATACAATTTTTAATTTCATTGTTTTTAATGGCACTAATACCTGCAGTGTATTACTGTTTTATTGAAGCTGATGATAATTTTTTAATGATAATACTTGTGGCAGTGTTAGGCTGCGCAGCTTTTACTGGTATTGTATTATTTGTGTTAGTGCTTGCAGAAATAAAACATATTTTAAGTTCGAAGCGTAAATTAATTTTGAAGGCACTGGATTTAGTCATTGATGAACAATATAAAACTAATGGCCAAGACCAGCAAATTGATATTTTAGGTATAAAAAAAACGAAAACTAAGCCTGCCAAATTACATAAAGCCACTAATATTGGCATAGAGCAAACCTCTTTATCTTCTACGCGTGGTAAAACCAATATTACTGCTAACCTCAGTGTCACCATTGCAGCAGGAGATACAGAACAAAAGCTTAATCAAATCAGCTTACAAATAAATAAAGAACATCTGGATGTCTTAGTGTCGGCGAATGAGCCACTCTTTAATAACCATAGTTTGTTTATCGCTCAAGGGGATGAGCTTGAGGTTTATCATAAAAATCTCCAAGAGAACTCAAAAGAGCAAGTCGTCTTTGGCATCTACAATCATCAAGATGGTTTAGCATATAGCCTTATTGGTAAAGGTGCGCCCCAAGAACGAGGGTTTTATTACGGCTTATGGGGATTCACTGGTTTGATTCTTATTTTCTTAGTATTAATGGCTCTCGGACTATCTATTGCTGAAACTATGGAAAAAGGAGGGTACTGGGACTACTGGGATTGGATAAATCTTGTTGATACGGGTGGGTTATATATCAGTTTTGCAGTTTCAATTGTGTTGGGAATTAGTTTTCTTATCGGTTTGTGTGTGGCGGTCTATTTTAAAATATCTAAGCGCGGTAATGCGTATTATCAAGCTCAGTATTTATTGAAGCATTTACGTCGACAGCAAGGCAAAACTGATTATGTCACGGAGGTTCGGTCATGAATCCATTTCTCAGTAGGCATTTTATCTTATTAACGTTGGCTTTTGCGCTAAGTTTTATTTTTATTGTATTCGTATTTGTGCGTGATGGTACAGTTGATTGGCAGTGGGAAAAACATAATGAAAATGGGCCTGTTATCGCAAATTATGACTGGGCGACTACTTTTCCTGCTGAGAATGGCATGTTGATTATTGCTCAAAAAAGTAATAACCAAAGTTACTATTATTCGTTGTATAACAACTATACAAATTTTAGTGAGTATAGCTATCAAGTTTTGTTTGCAGATAACCAAGGTGTGCGTTTTATTACTCGTGCTGATGATAGTTTTTACAATGCAGTCTGTGAAAGAAAAGAGTGTTTAATTATTTTAAGAGATGGCTACCGAAAAATTAATTTAATTGATTTCTCAATCAGTGAGTTAATACCTTGGCAAGATAAATCTGGAGAGTTATTCTCTGCGTTGATCACGGGGAAAATCTACCAATCTAAAGGCCTACCTGCATATATTGTTGCGAGTAATGAGAATATCTTTATCAGCCAAGATAAAGGTATAACTTGGGAACACTTTATGAATGTGAGAAATTTAGCCAAGTCGTTATTTCCTGAGGAAATTGAAGGTAATTCAAATTTTTCCTATGCAACGTATCGAGATAAAGTGGTGATGTGGTACAGCTACGGTAATCAGATGGGGTCACTTGAGGTTATTATGGATATACCAACGAAACAGGTGGTTAGTAGTAAATGGTTACCTGTTCGCATCAATGAAGCAGCACAAAACCTTAATGGTGATATTTTTGTTATTGCTCAAGAGCCTTCTCGCCGGTTATTTTCTTTAATGCAATTTCATACCAATGGGACTTTCGAACTGATCGCCGAAAATGGTTATAATAATATGCATGAGCTAAAAGTTGGTCATAAAGGTGTCATTGTTTCAGAGTGGGTTAGGGGTTCTCAGCAATATCTAATGATGGATTTAACGACAAAAACGCTGCGTCATCGTCCGGAATTATCACTGTATAACAAAGTCTATAATGATAGCGACCAGTCTTTTATTGATATAGGCAGTATTTATTCAGATGAAAGCACCATAGAAAAAGGTGCATCTGTTTCTTATCAATCAGTACATTAATGCTATTGTAATATATTATTGATTATTAATAATATAGTTAATAAAAAAGGATAAGATTCCTCTTATCCTTTTTTGGTCATGATCTATTGCAAATTCATACAAAACCTACCAATAAAGTAATATATTGGGTTAAATTAAAAGAGCTATGATGTACGACAAGGAAATAAGCTAACGATATATAGAATGTGATTGTTTTTTATACTTTGGTTAGCTGCATGTTTATAATAATCTACTATTTGAGTGAAAAATAAACAACAGTGATTGGTTATATTATTACCTACCATTTGGCTATATAAATGGTAGATAATTTAGAATAATTCAGTTGGATGTTTTTATTGGGATAGAATAATAGTGATGATATGAAATATTACATCATTAAAGATTACTGATTAAATAATTTATGTTACCTCCATTTTTTAATCAAACAGTTGATTTCATCTAATAAACCTGAGTTACTTTATGAATATTATCAATTGGATGAAATAGAAATAAAGATAAAATCACTGAATAGGTGATATTGACTAGACCCTGTTTTATATTTGATGCAAAATAAAGCTGCAATAATTAATTCTAATTAAATTTTAATTGAGACAGCTAAATGAATATATCTAAAATCAGCATCGCATCTATTTTTATTGCTAGTGCATTATTAAGTGGTTGTGCAAAGGAATCTTCCCGTTCTTTAGCAGTAGAGAAAGTTGCGACTTATAATACTAATTACTCGGGTCCTAAAAGCCCAATATCAATTGGCAAATTTGATAACCGTTCGAGTTATATGAATGGCATTTTTTCAGATGGCGTTGACCGCTTAGGTAATCAGTCAAAAACAATTTTAATGACGCATCTTCAGCAAACTGGGCGCTTTAATGTATTAGACCGGGCTAATATGCAAGAGTTAAAAGAAGAAGCTGGAATTAAAGGCCAGTCCCAGCAATTAAAAGGCGCAACATATGTTATTACCGGTGATGTCACTGAATTTGGTCGAAAAGAAGTCGGTGATAGACAGCTATTTGGTATTTTAGGCCGTGGTAAATCACAAGTCGCATATGCAAAAGTTAATTTAAATGTTGTGAATGTCCAAACTTCCGAGGTGGTATTCTCAGCTCAGGGAGCAGGCGAGTATGAATTATCAAATAGGGAAATTGTCGGTTTTGGTGGAACTGCAAGTTATGACTCTACGCTAAACGGTAAGGTGCTAGATTTAGCAATAAGGGAAGCTGTGAATGATCTCGTAGTTGGTATTGAAAGTGGTGCATGGCAGCCAGCTAAATAAGGGAATATGATGAAATTTAAATTACTTCTTATTTTTGCTGGAGCCATTTTATTAAATGGTTGTGCTAACGAGCCAAAACCATTATATAACTGGGATGGTTATCAAACTACAATTTATCAATATTACCAGCAAACAGATACTGGCCCTCAAGAACAAATTCAAGCATTGAAAAAAAACCTTGAAATGAGTAAGGCAAACGGTCTTGCTACCCCTCCGGGGTTACACGCCCATTTAGGGTTATTGTATTCCACAACCGGAGCCATCGACCTTGCAATGCAAGAGTTCAACGCTGAAAAAGAATTATATCCAGAATCTGCGGCGTATATGGATTTTCTAATGAAAAATAAAGGGAAAGCAAAATGAGGCGTTTATTCATACTCAGCGGGCTGGTGATGGTTTGGTTATTAACTGGTTGTGCACAGCCAACAAAAGTTGATTATACTGCGTTTAATCAAAGTAAGCCAAAAAGCATTTTAGTGTTATTACCTCAGAATAGCTCTCCAGAAGTACAGGCTAGTCATGGTTTATTATCACAAACAGCCCTGCCTTTAGCGGAGGCTGGCTACTATGTTTTTCCTGTAGCGGTAGTGGAAGAAACATTTAAGCAAAATGGTTTAATAAATGCAGGGGATATCCAATCTGTTCCGCCCGCCAAAACCCGAGAAATTTTCGGTAATGATGCTGTGTTATATCTTAATATAACAGAGTACGGTACTAGCTATCAGGTTATTTCCAGTGATACACGTGTCACAGCGGATGCAAAACTTGTTGATGCGAGGACAGGGGCATTATTATGGAGCGGTTCGGCATCTGCATCGAGTGCTGAAAATAACTCTTCTTCCAATGGCATTATTGGTGTTTTAGTTTCGGCGGTTGTTAATCAAATTGTTGATACCATGACAGATAAAAGTTACACAATTGCAGGTATAACAAGTGCAAGGTTATTATCTGCAGGTACGCCTAATGGTATATTATATGGGCCTAGATCTCCTAAATATGGGAAAGATGCTCAGTAATTGTTAATTATTTGAATCATGGGTAAAGTATTCTAATCATACTTTACCCATTTTATTTTTGTTAAGCGTTATTTAAATAAAGCCAAATTACTCTTTATAATTATTAAATTACAGATATGAATAATAATTATTTTTTGTTTTTTTTATGTTTTAATATTTACAATCTTATAAAAAATAACGAATAAAATTAAATGTGTGACTTGAGTCAATTTGTCTTAGTATTATCTAATGATTATGTGATATAGGTATAATTATATGACAATCTCTATTACTTTATATTTTTAACTGTTATATATATGATGCTGTTGGTTGTACTAATTCCTTTTTGATAGGAGTCATAGTATGTTTTCGTTAAGCAAGTCTCTCATATCAAGGCATTTCTTCTATATGAAGAAATGGTTCAATATTGATATTTCTTTAGCCTTCTTTTTCCCAAATAAATAACCTTTTTTGTTTTTCTAAACTAAAAGTTTCGTTATAGCTTATTTTTTATAAGTACGATCCTTTGTATTTATTATTTAATGAAAAATTAAAGGTATTATCATGGCTAAAAGAATTGTAGAACCATTCCGTATTAAAATGGTAGAAAATATCCGTATTCCAAGTAGAGAAGAGCGTGAAGCTGCGTTAAAAGAAGCTGGATACAATCCATTCTTGCTACCAAGCAGTGCTGTGTATATTGATTTATTGACCGACTCAGGTACTAATGCCATGAGTGATCATCAATGGGCAGCAATGATCACTGGTGATGAAGCCTATGCAGGATCTCGTAACTATTATGATTTAAAAGATAAAGTTAAAGAGATGTTCGATTATGACTATGTGATCCCTGCTCACCAAGGTCGTGGTGCTGAAAACATGTTATTTCCTGTATTATTGAAAGTAAAACAGGAACAAGGTGGTGCTAAAAAACCTGTCTTTATTTCTAATTTCCACTTTGATACTACCGCTGCTCATGTTGAATTAAATGGCTGTAAAGCAGTTAATATTGTTACAGAAAAAGCTTATGACTCAGATACCTATGATGACTGGAAAGGTAACTTTGATATTCAAAAATTAAAGGATAACATTGCACAACATGGCGCTGAAAATGTTGTGGCGATTGTATCTACTATTACTTGTAATAGTGCCGGCGGCCAGCCAGTATCAATGGCTAACTTAAAAGAAGTCTATGAAATAGCAAAACAACATAATATCTTTGTTGTTATGGATTCAGCGCGTTTCTGTGAAAATGCGTATTTTATAAAAGAACGTGATCCTAAATATAAAAATTCAACAATTAAAGAAATTATTCTGGATATGTACAAATATGCTGATGCATTAACTATGTCAGCTAAGAAAGACCCATTATTGAATATTGGTGGATTAGTTTGTATTAAGAATGATGAAAAGATATTTACGTTAGCTAGACAGCGCTGTGTACCAATGGAAGGGTTTGTTACTTATGGCGGTCTTGCTGGTCGTGATATGGCTGCCATGGTTCAAGGCCTTGAAGAAGGGGCTGGGGAAGAATATTTACACTATCGTATCGGTCAAGTTAAATATTTAGGAGACCGTTTACGTGAGGGAGGGATTTCAATTCAATACCCTACTGGTGGTCATGCGGTATTTGTGGATTGTAAGAAACTAGTACCGCATATTCCTGGCGACCAGTTCCCAGCACAAGCGGTTATTAATGCATTATATTTAGAATCTGGTGTTCGTGCGGTTGAAATAGGCTCATTCTTATTAGGGCGCGATCCCGAAACAGGCAAACAAAAACATGCAGATATGGAGTTTATGCGGTTAACTATTGCAAGACGCGTTTATACCAACGACCACATGGATTACATTGCAGATGCTCTGATTGGGTTAAAAGACAAATTTGCTACTTTGAAAGGGCTTGATTTTGAATATGAACCTCCAGTATTAAGGCACTTTACTGCAAGATTAAAACCAATCAAATAATAGGTCGCTCTTATGGTTCCCGTGCAATGCGGGAACCTTATCCTTATTCTTAAGGTGAACACCATGAATAATTTGGCAGCCAAAAAAGAACCCTCCATATTGGTAGGGGGTTTTGTGCTAGGCGGTGCAATGATAGGGGCAGGGATGTTTAGCTTGCCAACTATTATGGCAGGAGCTTGGTTTATTAACTCTGTAGTTGTTTTATTAATCGTTTGTTTCTTCATGTTTCATTCAGGAATTTATATTTTAGAATGTATATCTAAGTATGGGGCGGGAACGAATTATTTTTTTATTTCTAAAGAATTATTACCAAAGTGGGCATGCTATATTGCTAATATAGCACTAATATTTGTTCTTTATATATTAATTTACGCCTATATATCAGCAGCAGGGTCAGTCATAAAAGAGGCTGCGGCTATTTATGGCTATAATGTTAATTTAAGATTAATATTTATTGTATTTACATTGATATTAGGAGCAAGTATTTGGTGGAGTGGGGTAGGAGCAAGCCGGTTAACATCTTTATTTTTATTTATTAAAATAGTTTTATTTATTTTGGCTTTCTCAGGGTTATTTTTCATTGTAAAAACAGATTTGTTATTAACATCACCAGTTGAAGGTGGAAACACATCACTATTGCCCTTTATCTTTATTATTATTCCATATGCAATTACTTCTTTTGGTTATCATGGCAATGTATGCAGCTTATATAAATTGTATCATGAAAATGAAAGGAAAGTGGTTAAAAGCTGTGTGATTGGGTGTGTATTAGCCCTTGTTCTTTATTTCTTATGGATATTAGGAACAATGGGGAATTTACCAAGAACAGAATTTTTAACAATTATTAATAAAGGTGGTAATTTAGATGCGTTTATTGAGTCGCTTTATGCGGTCCTCAATAGTAAGAATATTGCGACATTCTTACTATGGTTTTCAATAAGTGCAGTATTTTGTTCATTTTTAGGTGTTGCTATTGGGTTGTTTGATTATATTCTTGCTTCATTAAACTTTAAAGATAACCCATCAGGTAGAATGAAATCCGCCTTATTATGCTTCTTGCCACCACTTGTTCTTTGCATGTTATTCCCAAATGGTTTTCTCATTGCAATTGCATATGCAGGTATGGCCGCATGTATCTGGGCGATTATTTGCCCGGCAGTTATGGCATTAAAAGTAAGAGAGCGTTTCCCTGATTCTAGATTCAAAGTATGGGGCGGAAAAGGGCTAATCTATGCCGTTATCGCCTTTGGAGTCGTTGGCATTATTTGCCAATTGTTAGCGCAGTTTAATTTGTTACCGATATACCGTTAATTTTTCAAAATACAAGTTGTAGAATAACTGCAAAGGTACAGTGAGGGTTTGCTGTGCCTTTTTTATAACTGTATGTAATTTTAATATTATTCACTAACTCTTTTTATGCAAAAATAAATAATTTCTTATATCAGTTTGTTTTTTCAATGATTGTATTATTTTGAGACTTGTATCAAGTTTCTGGAATTAAATTCCAATATCGATATTCGATAATTCTCATAACCAAATAGTAACCCCTTTGAATTATAAGTGTTTTTACTTATTATCAGCCTGATTCTGTGATTATCTACTTCAGTTAACCCTAAAATTATTCTCTTTATCGCCGATAAAGTTAAATATCGTCATTTTATCTCACCGAAAGAGAAATTCCATGCAGAAACTTCGCGATTACTCAATTCGTACTGCGGTCTTCGTATTATTAAGTATTTTATGCCTGATTTTGGGGGGACAAATGTTTACAGTGGTTGGTCACTATCACGTATTGCAGATGGAAATGATATCGATAGACAATTAGTCCAGCAAATGACAGTACTTAGTCAGGGAAACGATCAATATTTTCGATTTGTCACACGACTGACTCGGGTAATGGAAAGTAAAAGTGAAGGAAAAACAGTAGATTATGCCCCTGTAAAAGAGGCTCTGTCGAATATGGAAAAATATTTAGAACAGATGAAGTCTATCTCTCCAGGACCAATGGACCCTGAAATATCAGAGCAGGTAATTTATAGTTGGCAGGCGCTATTCGATGATGGGGTAACACCTCAACTTATGCTAAGCATGGACAATGATCCGAATAAATATTTAGCCCATGCTCACAACATTACTCCTGCTTTGAGCCGCGCTTTTGGTGCTTCAATTCAAAAGTTTAATCAGACGGCTGATGCATTGATTAGTCATACTCGGCAACATGTTGATAATGTGATGGATATTACGCGTATCGTCATGATTATTACGGCAATACTAGGAATATTGATGCTCATTTTTACGGATCGCTATATGGCGACTATGATGCAAAAGCCATTAGGGGTGTTGAGACAGCACTTTATTGAAATTGCAAAAGGGAATTTAAGCCAGCCAGTGCTACCGTTTGGTAACAACTGTGTGGGGAGATTATTTCCGATCCTTGAAGAAATGAGAAAAGATCTGCATGAATCAGTAGGCTCGATCAGGCAAGGAAGTGAGAATATTTATCTGGGGGCGAGTGAGATTTCTAATGGTAATAATGACCTTTCATCGCGTACTGAAGAACAAGCGGCTGCCTTAGAAGAAACCGCTGCGAGTATGGAACAAATCACCGCCGCAGTTCAGTTGAATATGGAAAATACACTTCACGCAAACCATTTAGCTAGCGAAGCTTCTGTGGTTGCGAATAAAGGCAATGAAATTGTTTACTCTGTCGTTACAACGATGAGTGAAATTTCACAAAGTTCACAAAAAATCTCAGATATCATCAGCATGATGAATGACATTAGTTTTCAAACAAATATCTTAGCTTTGAATGCATCTATTGAAGCGGCTCGTGCTGGTGTGCATGGTCGAGGTTTTATGGTGGTTGCGGCTGAAGTTCGTAAATTGGCAAGTCACAGTGCAGATGCCGCTATGGAGATTGAAAAGTTAATTGCTAGTTCAGGTGCTTGTGTGGAAAAAGGAACGGGGCTAGTTAATGAGATGGGAAAAACGATGGAAAGTATCCTGCGAGGTATTAACGAGGTCACTGCTATTATGAAGCAAATTACGGTAGCTTCAGAGGAGCAAAGTAAAGGGATTGCACAAGTCGGTGTCGCTATTACGCAGATGGATAGCGTTACCCAGCAAAATGCGTCTTTAGTTGAACAAGTTGCTACGGCAGCTAATTCATTAAGCCAGCAAACCCGAGAGCTACAGCAGTCTGTGCAACAGTTTAATTTATCCGCATAGTAAGGTGAGATTGCGCCATTTTGTAGAGAATAAAAAGCCCTCACTGTATTACAATGAGGGCTCACAAAAGCACAGTATTTAGGAGCTAAGATTATTATTATAAGTCAGCAGTAGGCCTAATATTATTAGCTTCGTTTAAAATATTGTTTATAAATCGTAGTCGCGTGTTCTTTTAAAATACCTTTAACTACAGTGGGCTTAAATGGGCTTTTTGCGAATATTTCATCACTGCCGAGCATGATATTAAAGCCCGCAATTTCAGCTAATTCATCATGTGAAAGGCTATAAACCATTCGTCCTAATTGGCTCCAAACCATTGCTCCCGAACACATGCAGCAAGGTTCACAGCTAGTATAAAGAGTATACTCTGACAAGTCTGTAATTTTATGCTCTGAACAAAACTTTCGTATAAGACCTATTTCTGCATGATAGGTGGGGTCGCTCTCGGTATGAATATGGTTTTCTCCTATCATCACAATTTGGTTAGCTTTCACTAATATTGCCCCAAAAGGTTCATTGCCTTTTTTAGCAGCATCAGTTGCAACAGCTAAAGTTCTCGTCATAAATTGAATATCCAATTCGTGCTGTTGAACTTCTTTTTTCGAATTAATGACCATATTTATATTCCTTTATCGAGCTAGTTTATTTCATTCTATTTACATATTAACATGTTAATGCTATTTATATTTGTCGTTTCTTGATTTTAAATTATCTTAATGAAATTATAATAATTTAATTGTCCATTTTTGATGGCTCCTTTATAGACAAATACTGATTTAAACGTTTGATATATTAAAAGCCATTGATGAATCAGTAGTTTATGCTAATAAGCTAATCTTATTAGCACAATAGCTCATGAGATTATTAATAAAAATCATTTAGTCTAAGGTGATTGGGGTGTTTACACATTAATTAATATTTTATGCTCACCTATTATTGAAAAAAGATTAAGACTAACTGTTATTTTTTAAAGTTACATGAATTCAAAAACTTTTTATTTATAGAGCCTCCAATATTAAAACCCCCGTTGCATTGCTGACTCCAGCAGACGAAGCAGATCCCATTAGAGTCGCACTTACTGGAATCGATTTACTCGTTAAGTTATCTAATTGGATCCCCATTCCATTAGCTTGAACTTGTGTACCATTAAATGATACTTGGGCAGAAACTCCATTACCAAAATTAAGACGACCGTTTGTTACATTACTTCCCGTCAACTTAAGTTTGTAATTTTTTGCACTACCCGAGGTACACGAAATCATTAAATTTACATTTTGAGTGAGGCCAGTAACATTAAAGTTTGTTGATGAGTAATTTAAATTTAAGTTTTGACTATTTAAGCTACACACTGCAGAATCTTCTAATTCTGGAGGAGTTATATCATTTGGCCCTCCTTTTGTGCATGTTGATTCAAAATCTGTCGAATAAATATCAGAAACACCTGTTGTAGATAACTGGTTTTGAAAGAGAATGCCTCTATTGCATAGCGGATATTTACTTAAATGTTTCCACACAGCTGCACCTTGTGAAGTCATAAAGTTATGTTTCACAGTATACGTATTTCCCAAATATCGACTTAGACATTTTTGATAACTAGCATTATCATTTGGTGTACAGATTAAACCCGGTACTGTTTCAGTCCATTCAATCCTCAGACCATATCCACCTCCTACCCAGTCAAATTTACCTTGACGAGAAATAGTGGTTGAATTATTTGTCGCATTAATTCTATTATTAATCGCTTGGTTTAAAGTACCCTGGGTAAGGCGTATCGTTATTTCAATTTCACCATCTAAAACAATATCATTATTATCTCTACAGTTTGCATGTGGATTGCTTGGGCCAATACAATTTGAAAGTGTGTAATGAAGCCATTTTGTTGATATTTGTTTAGGGTAAATAAATGAACTGCCTGCAGGCAATTCGGTAAGTTCTTCCGATAAGCATTGCCCTGAAAATAAAAAAAACAGAAATAATAGTCTATTCATTATTGCTTTCCATATTTATCTTTATAAAAAAATTTTATTCATATTCTAGTGTAAAAGTAGTTGTAGCTACGAAATCACCCAGAATAATATTTTTTTCTTGTAGTGCTTTAGGCTCACCTTGAATATATGCTTTAAAATTCAAATTATTACCATTACCAGAATGCAATCCTTGAATGTGACCTTTCATTTTGTTCAGTTTTATTGGCGTACCATTAGCTGATTCTAATCCCACAGCAATACCTTTTGCGTGACTTACATTATTTAAAGCTAATAATCCAGGTAAAGTTGTGCTTTCATTACCTGTAAAGGTAACTTGAACTTCTTTTCCTAATACCAAATCACAATTAATTAAGCGAATAGTAAAAGGCTGACTATTCGTACGTGTATTGAGATATAGATATTCATCAATTACAGTCCCAAAATCGAGTTCAATATTTTCATCCCCTGGGTATACTTCGCAGGCATCCTCTACCAGCGTGCCATCAAAAAGTACGTCATCTGCAAATATTGGGAATGATATACTTAATATTACCCAAGGAAGCCAGCGGCCTAGTTGTATTTTCATCTCTTAGTCCATGGTGTATTTATTGAAATGCAATCGCTAATGTACCTTGTGCTGTAAAATCATCTCCCACTAAATCAACGCCAGTTCGCTTAATCGGAACTGCAGATAGTACTGGTAAATGCCCTGTATCAATAGCAAATGCCTTATTTAACTCCAGCGGTACACCATCTTTTTGTATTTGGATGCCTAGCTTGTTTACATTCAGTAAGCTAGAAGTACGCAATGTTGCATTATCAAATCCTGAACCTGCTAAAGTTGCATTAAAAGATAAAGTGATATCCCAAGGTTGATTTAAATCTCCTTGGCAATTAAGTTGATAAGGAATATTTTGCTTAAATAAATGCCCATCAACTTTTCGCACTCCCACCTTCCCAAAAGAAACTCTGATCGGGTCTTCATGTCCTAGCTGACAGACTGGCGGAATAATCAATGTCCCATCAAATAGCCAATTAGCTTGTGAGTTCCATGAGACAATAGTGAGGAGTATTACTCCTAGCCCGTTACGTAAGAAGCAAATTTTTTGTAATAATGTTCCCATTATGTCCCTCATTGATAATCTACTTTCAGGGTTGCTAACGCAGTAAATGCACCTCCATCCGTATTACTGTAGCTCGCAGTTAGATTTTTTATGGGGGCCACTTTAATTGTAGGTAATGCAGTATAATTCACGTTTATAGTCTCATTAATTGCTTGGCGTACATCATTTAGATAAAATGCTATACCCAGTTTAGAGTGACTAGTTTTGAGCGCTCCATTGCTATTAAAACTAGTTACATCACCTTGAATCGTAAGTTTAATTGCATTCTTCGCCAGCTGTGTGCATGTCAATTTAAATACCAATGTCTGCTGGTAGTTAATTCCATCGATACGCGTTAATAAAATATCGTTAAAATGCACAGCCTGCTGTTGTCCATTATTTAAAATACATTCTGGAGGTGTTACTATTAGGTTTCCGGATAAATTAGCTCCGATACCGAATGCCATACCAGAATTAATCAGAATAACGAAAGTTAAAATTGACTTTAAGCACCGATTTAATTTCATAAAGATTTCCTCAGCGGTAATCAACAACCATCGTTAATACACCATTAAATTCACCACCGTCAGTGAGTACTGTTCCTGTTGGTTTTACTGGGACGGCATACAATGCGGGCATGCTCCCACCATAGGTGAAGTTCAATGATGTTCCATTATTCAAGCGAGTATTATCTTGATAAATAGCTATTCCTAAATTACTTCGATTAGTGCGCACTACATTTTGGCCATTTAACGTGATGGCATTCCACGTTAAGGTCATTTTTAGCGCGTTGTTGTATACCTGTGTGCAATTTAATGCATACATAATTGGCGTGCGTTTATAACTGCTATTATTAATCAATGTTTCATGTACATCGCCAAATTGTACATCGGTTGTTGAGCCTCCATTAACTGTACATTCTGGCGGTGTGACAACTAACGTACCATTAAAATTCACCGTAAACGCGGCTGATGCTGGAAATGACACTATATTGAATGTGATAAACATGTAGAACCAGCTGTGGATTTTTGCCCTCATTTTTTCATCCTATTGATAATTTAAGGTCATGGTCATGGCACCAGAAAATGCCCCCGCGTCTGATAACATAGTGCCTGTCGGTTTGACTGGTACGGCATACAATGCGGGATGAGCGCCAAGTAGGTTGAAATTTAGGCTGTCTCCATTACTTAATCGAGTTGCATCTTGGTATATTGCTATTCCTAAATTAGTGCGATTGGTTTGAATAGCTGATAACCCATTGAAAGTCACCGCACTCCAAGAAAGTGACATTTTCAAAGCATTTGTTGCAACACTAGTACACGCTAACCTATAGTCAATTGGAGTACGTTTATAGCTGACGCCATCTATTAACCCCTGTTGAACTTGCCCAAATGAAACCGTTATTTCATCACCATTACTGATGGTGCACTGGGGTGGCGTAATAATTGTTAGTTTTAAATTTAAATTTGCAGTATCTGCCTGTGTTTGATTAAGTACTCCTGACAATATTCCAATTACCATCATCCCTTTGAATATGGCAAGGCGGAATTCTTGTTTGTTTTTTAATGACATGTGCATTGCCTTTCTGTTAATCATAATTCAATTGAAATCGAATTAAGGCGGAGTAGGCGCCTGCATTTAACCCCATGGTTGTTCTCACTGGAGTCACGTAATACGTCAACTGATTTTGCCCAGGTGATACTAAATGAGGCGAGCTATACTGCCCTAATGCAATGGGAGAGTGAGTTGCATCACTGAATTCTAATGCTATTCCTTTTGCTCCAATAACTGCCGCTAAAGATGGATTTTGTTTATCAGCTGGTGCTAAAAAACGGATTTTCATTGCAGGCATATCGGGGCTCCAAAGTAAGTCACCCAATTGGTTTCGATTACGGCTTTCCCCACTTAAACAATCTTCTAAACGTAACACGACAGCTATGGGGGGGCCTGATTGCCCGACTTGCTGAAGTTGACCCGTCCCGATTGTACCTAGGTCGATTGTTTGATTTGCAGAAGTCATCGCTAATCGGCAAGCACTTTCAGTTAAAGCTCCGTGAACATATAGAGTGCCATTTGCCCCATCTACATCCCAATTATCCACTTTGTCCAATTCCGTGGCGTTAACAGTAGTGGCTAGTAACACTAGCAGCATCCCTCCTAACGCATGACGATATCGTTCTAATTCCAGTACTATATTCATGGTGATTTCTCCTACTCAAACACAGTAATTGTGATTGATATCGTCTTGTTTTAAGGTTTTTGTGAAGGGACGACATAACAACTCTGAGATTGACACTGGAAAGATAGTACCGGGCGCCCGCCGTAATCATTGATATAAGTTAAAACTGGCTTGTTACCCAATGCATCAGCTGCTCCACTTATCGTTTGACTACTTTTGGGGGCAATCATAATAGGTTCAAAGCCATCAACGGTTTTACCTTCTGTGCTCGGTGCTGCATCTACTATAGTGACGTAGTAAGGCGTTGGGTTGGTCACTGTATATTGGTTATCTTTGCGCGTTAATGTCAGCTTTTCTTGCCACGGGGTGTTCATTTGTTCACGTGTCGGAATAATCGTTTTCGGGCGATAGAACAATTTAATTCGTGTTTGTAATGCGAGTTGTAACGTGTTTGGCTTATCACTTTTAGGTGGGATCTCACGCAAGTTAAAGTAAAACACCGACTCTCTGTCTTGTGGTAACACAGCTGTACCAGGAAGTGATTGTATTTTCACCTGACTCTTAGCGCTAGGCTCTAGTCGCTGAACTGGGGGAAGAACTGTAAATGGTTCGCTGATCTTTTCCCCTTTTTCATTTTCAATCCACCCTTGCGCTAAATAAGGCAGTTGTTTATTTTCGTTACTGATGTTTAGGCTAATTGATTTATCATTTTCTGTAATAATAGCCCGTGTTCTATCTAGTGCTATTGCAGCTTGAACTGGAGATACTCCAATTATGCTGAGTATGCTTCCTAATAACCAAATAGAAGAATAGGGTAATACCGAGCCAAATAATTTATGGCATAATTTATTTGTCATTAATAATTTCATTATTTATTTTCTCATTCTGTAAAAGCAGTGTCTTTTATTTACGCTGCATTCATAAATATCGAACGAATAAAATTATTCATTCGCATTGATTTACTAGAAAAGTAGGCTGTCTTGAATTGACAATTTCATATTTGATGAAAAAAGTGCCTGTAATTGTATTGATATTTACTCAATTCATTTCCTCGAAGGTTGTGTTGATTGAGTTTTTATTACCAGCAGAGAGACACGGTAACAACCAGCTAGAAAACAATGCTTCTCCTGTTGGTAAAGTTTCCGGTAATGTCACTTCACATTGAGTTCTCTCATCCCAACGTATCTGCAAAATATCATTTGGGTTTAATCCAGTTAAATAGGCGCTTCCTTCATCACCAATCATTCCTACCTGTTGGCCTCGTCGATTAAATACCAAAGCACCAAACGGTGGGTAACTGTTATCAGCGAGCCGTAATATGGCCATGGCACTTGCACCAGCAACGACTTCAAATTGACGATAACCTATAGCACCTTCCGTTAATGTTCCTTGTTTAACCGATTGTGTTACTTGTGCATCATTGGGTAGGGCATTTAAGTCTACGCTCACTTGATTACGGTAATAGCTATTCACATCAGTTAAGATTGCTTGCCCAAAACGATTAGAGTCAACTGTTGCGCCGTACCCTCGTAAGGGAATGCCAGCTATGCCATCAGTATCGACAAAAATACGTGTTCCTCCCATTTGGTTATTTCTGTGGAATACAACACCGTCTCGTATTGCGGTGACCCCACCTTGTAAAGACAATCCAGCAGAGCGGTAGCGGTTTTGTTGATAAGTAGCATTTGCATTTAATGATGCAATATCACCTTGATGAGAATAAAAACCACTGACTAAAGCACCAGTACGAGAAATCCCTGTGCTTAGTTGGTAATTACTGCGCTCATCCAAACGGTCGTAATACCCGATCCTTTGAGTGTTATCATTTTTATTCCAACTACTATTCATATTGAGAGAACCAGAATTTCCCCATGGCACTGATAAAGAGACATATACCCCATCATCATTCGTATTTTGATAACTATTACGATACGCCGTCAGGTTAATGCTTAAATTTTTTAGCTTATCCATGTCAAAATACTTGGCTATAGATAGGCTATAGCGGTCATTATCTGGCTGATCCCAATAGGTTTGGTGATAATAATTAAGATATGCACTTAATCCGACACTCGGAAATTGTTGGTTATATGAAACGGTATACATTTCTTTGCTGCTATATTGCTGAACCCCACTCATTTGCGCATTTAAGTACTCTGACATACTCATAAAACCTTTTTCCGCGAAACGATAACCTGCAAAGGTTACTTGGCTGTTATAAGCATCAAAGTGTTTTGAATAACTTAGGCGGTATGAGTTGCCTTTATAGGTTTTATTTCCAACATCAGTCATTCCTTTTAAATTAGAGCGTGCATGTGTAATATCGAACGATAATGCTCCAAACATCATTAAATCACGTCCGATACCGAGTGCTGCAGAAGCATAATTTTCAGCGCCAATTGCGCCACCAAATAATGACCAACCGTTGTTGACTCCCCAAGAAAACTCACCGCTCGCAAAAGTTTCACCATTTACATGGTGTTGCCAATCAGTAGGACGTCCTACTGCTAACTTGTAACGTAATTGCCCCGGACGAGTTAGGTAAGGGACCGTAGCTGTATTTATTGTGAAAGTTTGGATTGAGCCATCTTGTTCTTTAACTTCAACATTTAATTCACCTGACATGGCATCATTTAAGTCCTGAATACGAAAGGGACCAGCCGCAACTTGTGTTTGATAAATAATACGGCCTTGCTGGCTCACTATTACTGTCGCGTTACTAGTGGCAACCCCAGTAATTTCAGGAGCATACCCTCTTAAATTAGGAGGGAGCATATTAATATCGGTAATTAAACTCATTCCCGTAAATCGGAAGCTATCGAAAATATCTGACACCAGATAATCTTCACCTAAGGTTAATTTTGCACCCAAAGATTTAATGGCTCGGTAAATATAATAACGAGACCAATCTAACGAATGTGTTACGCTTTGGCTTTGTTGTTTATCTAATCGCATTTGCCAATCAGCACGAGCACGCCATGCGCCTAGGTTTACTCCAACTACGCCATTTCCACTGGTGTTGTAATTAGTTTGCTCGCCACCGCGTGTTTGCTGTGATACTTGTGTATTGACGTTATAATCAAAGACCATCCCTGATACGCCATCTTCCCAACGTGCAGGAGGGTCCCAATTTTCAGCGGTATATTCCAAATATGCTTGCGGCATATTGATATATAATGTTGAACTAGCTAAATCAGCTTTAACATCGGTTCCCTTTAAGCTATCAAGTGACAAACATTCTCCTTCATGCCACCATGACAGTTTGTTCATCACCTCGGGTTTCAGACCAAATTGTTCGACAATACTTGGCGTTAAGCACACTAAACTATCACCTTCATCTATAGGCGAGGTGTAGTAATAAATAGGTTGTTCTGGTAACGTCTGCTTATTCACATAAATAGCAAAACTATATTCACCTGGCATTAAATAACCGGATTTTGAAAACTGGCTCAAGTCAATGTTAGCTCGGTCGTTTACATCCAAAATATCGGTATTAAACTCAATCTCTTTCGCCTGCCCAGCAAAGCTTACTACCAGTGTAATACATAGCCCCACTACACTTGGATGAAACCACCCAAGTAACGGGGTGCGAATGAAATCCGAGGTCATTGCCCCACCTTCTCTTATTTTTATCTATGATGTTTATTTAATAACCGAAATGAACAACGACTTATGCGGTCTATTCGTAATCTAATTTAAAACGTATGTGGCTAGAGTATTGTCCTGCTATCAACGCATTTTTATTTGCTACTAACCGTAAATTGTATGACAGGTCGCGTTCACCAATTGAAAGTGTTTGGTGCGATAAACTTTTTCCTGGGATGGCAATTTCACCGTCTTCGCGTTGAATCTGTAGTCCAACACCGCTCGCCTGGCCATCTACTTGAAATAACCCTTGCGATTGTGAGCCGTCAAAGGTGACTTGAAAGTATTGCCAATTTGGCTTAGCGGGGTTTTGCCTAGCTAAAACACAATTAACTAAACGAATATGAAAAGTACGAGCAGGTCCTTGGCCATCTCTATGAATGGCGGCTAAAGGTAAACTTCCCATATCAATAGTTTGATTTCGGCTTCCAACATCAATAGAACAAGCTGTTTCAATAATAGAGCCTTGCATTTTGATGCTCGCTCCAGCATTCGCTGAAAAGGCCAAGACGATACAATGCAATCCAAATGTACCTTTGATAATTCTCATTTTATTTATCATGCGTACCTCTCACCGAATTTTAAAAGCCTGAGCGATATCCTTATCTCATCAGGCCATTTATTCGTTTACTCGTAGTTCAGTGTAAAGTCAGCTATAGAGCTAAATTCACCTGTTTTTGCTTTATCACCATCACCAATCAAATATGCGGCAAAACGTAGAGTGTTGCTGCCATTTTGGATTATTTGGAATGGAGAGGGTTTGCCCAGTGTGATTACTTGGCCAGCTGGGTTAGTAATTTGAACACCTGCTCCGGAAGCTGTACCGACAAGTCCTAATGTCTTATTTGTTGTATCAAATGCTGCAGCTGCACCACTGAAAGTCAATTGGACTCCACTTTTTAAGTTTTCGGATTTGCAGTTTTCTAATGAAACATCAAATGTACGTGGGGTTGATCTACCTCCGCCCATTAATGTTGAATCTGCAATTTGTCCTAACTCAATAGTTTGATCGATAGAATTAGGCGATATTGAACAAGGTGCTGTAATAATAGCTCCTTTAAATGTAACTTTACCGTGCCCCATATCAGCGGCTAATACAGAAGCGCTCATTGCACTCGATACTAAAACTGCAAAAATAACTTTATTCATATATTCCTCAGAGAATCATAATAAATATTTGATGTGTTTTTGTTTGAAAATGTTTAAAGCCACTTTAATTATTAAACTTAATAAAGTTACTTAATAAAAGTAGATGGTATCAGATGCCGTGATGCTTTTTCTTAAAGTTACCACGTCATCATAATTTGATTTGTTTATTTCAATAATAATGTTCTTGATTAAACTTTCAAATGAGATGTTTAAAGCTACTGAAATATTAAATAACATATCGACTGTTAGCTTATTGACACCTCTTTCATAGCGAGACATTTGCTGTTGTGAAATATTTAATTTTGTTGCTAATTGAGCTCCAGTAATACCAGTTTCTTTTCTTATTCTTTTTATTACAACTCCACAATAAGAAGAAAAACAATTGGCAGAATTCTCACTTGGAGCATCTTTATGTTCTTGTAAGTTCATACAACTATTTTCCAAAAGAAAACTACTAATTTAAATTAATAAATTAGTAACTTATTATTAATATTAGTTCTTTAATTAAAGAGAAAGCTAATAATATTCATCGTTGCCTTGATTTCCTACAATTATAAAGAGTGAGAAATTTAAAAGCAAACTCACTAATTTGAAGTTTTTAATGAATAACCATAAATTTACACTTTTTACAGTTTTTATAATTATATATAAATCAATGTGTTGTGATTTTCTGCGAGATGTGTGTTTTTTAATTTATCAAAAACTGATAAATCAATGACAATACAAAAAAGCAATTCTAAAGATAAAAACAGAATATTAACTCGATATTAACATTTTTTCATACTTTATCTTTATTTGTAACGTTTAAGTGTGTAAAAAGCAAAGAAAACACATAATGTGAGTAATCAAAACGTGGTATATATAGTGAAAAATACTTAAATATCATGGGGTTTAGTTTAAGTAAAGAAAACTCTCATCGTGAGTGAAAAATAAATATTAACTAACATAATTATCAGATAATAATAAACGCATAGGTACTTAACATCACCAAATATCCTATGAGTAAACCGCTATGGTAATAATTTTCATTCAGTTTTTCCTCAATAAGTTGTTCATTGTTTTTTCTTGTTCAACTAATTCTTTTTAAGGTATATAAATCTGTATATACATCAGGAAATGACATTGACCTATTATGAAAAGTAGGTACTGTAATAAATGCTATCTTTACTAATAAAATAATTTAAATTCTTGTATAACAATGAGTTCAGAATTTATTATATAAAGTCAAATGGAAGGGTGTTAGTCAGTTATGTGATTTTTAATCAGCGTAGACTTATGTAAGTTGAACAAGGGTTATTAGGTTGGGCTATAGTTTTATTTACTATTTTGAGAATGGTGAAATAATAATATTTTAAACTCAGTGAGTGATTAATATTTTTTGTGTTTTAGCGAACTATTAATAATGACTGAGTACTTTAAATATTAAATTTCCTTCTGTTTTAATAGCTTATTATTAATAATTAAATTTTTTGATGTGTTTGCTGTGATGGTAAGCGCACTGTGAATTTTATTTACTGAATATAGTATTTATTATTATATTTTAGATGATGTGATTTATTGAGGCTATTTAAATTTATTATATTTAAGTTAAATCAACCTAGGGTTAACAGGGAATAAAATAGGTTATCTAATAAAATAGGTGAGTGAAGTATAAGTTTATAGGGGCTTTTAGGGATTGAAAGGGCATTGGGGGGAATGGTAATTTAACTGGTAGGGAGTAAAGCTAGGTTAGTCTAGAGCAGTACATTTTGTGTATTTAATGAGAAATACTAAATACCTGCAATAGAAGAGTAAAATATACTAGCCGCATGCGTCGCAGTACTGTGGCGTTTCTGGTGCCCAGTCATTTAAACAAAAAGGCACCTTCTAAAATATAGAAGGTGCCTGTAAAAACACTGCATTAACCGACTAGGATTAGTTCATGCCGTATTTTTTCAGTTTCTTACGCAGAGTACCGCGGTTGATACCCATCATCAGGGCTGCACGGGTCTGGTTTCCACGGGTATATTGCATAACCATGTCCAACAAAGGCTGTTCTACCTCAGCCAATACCAGCTCATATAAATCGTTAACATCTTGATTATTTAATTGAGCAAAATAGTTCTTCAGTGCTTGCTTGACTGAATCACGTAACGGTTTTTGAGTTACTTGATCTTGTGAATTTACAGTAGCAACGGTTAGTACGTCAGAATTTACGCGTTGTTCGAACATAGTTCTGTCAGCTCTTATCTTTATTTACGCAAAAATTTTCAAAAAATGCTTCCAACACCTCCAGCTGTTCGCTGGCATCCTCAATGGTGTTGAATGAGCGCCGAAACTGGTCATCAGGTGCATGTTCCTTTAAGTACCAAGAAACATGTTTGCGCGCTATACGGGCTCCTTTGCCTTGACCATAAAAGTCGTGCAATTCCTGTACATGCGCTAGCATAATGCGTTGTACCTCTGCCATTGGCATCGGTGGCAATATTTCACCTGTGTCCAGATAATGCTGGATTTCCCGGAAGATCCATGGTCTTCCCTGAGCCGCTCGTCCTACCATCAAGGCATCAGCCCCTGTGTAGTCCAAAACAGCCCTGGCTTTTAGCGGGTCAGTAATGTCGCCATTGGCAATAACCGGAATGGTAACAGTCTGCTTAACTGCCCGAATATTGTCATATTCAGCTTCCCCATTAAACAGACAGGCTCTAGTTCTGCCGTGAATGGTGAGTGCTTGAATGCCGCAATCTTCGGCCAATTTGGCAATTTCTATGCAGTTTCGCTCTTCAGGTGACCAACCTGTGCGGATCTTAAGAGTAACAGGTACATCCACTGCTTTTACGACACCTTCTAGAATCGACTTAACGATTTCTGGATAACGTAGCAGTGCAGAACCTGCAAGCTTACGATTCACTTTTTTAGCTGGACAGCCCATATTGATATCGATAATTTGAGCGCCACTCTCAACATTAATTTGAGCAGCAGCAGCCATCTCATCGGGATCATTGCCAGCTATTTGAACGGAACGTACCCCAAGTTCATCACGATGAACCATTCTGAGCCTAGATTTGTCTGTCTTCCAAACCTGAGGGTTAGAAGAAAGCATTTCTGATACCGTCATACCTGCGCCCATGTCATAACAGAGTGACCTAAAAGGTTTATCTGTAATGCCAGCCATTGGGGCAGCAATAAGACAGTTTCTCAACTGATATTGTCCGATTCGCATAACTAAATGGGGGCCATACTGTGACTGCAAGGGCGCGTATATTACGCATTTTTTACGAGATATGAAAGGACAAACTTTGAGCAAACGGTTATTTATCACTAATTTTTTTATCTTGCATTCTAGCAACTAAAAAATTAGTTATATTTAACAAATAGTTAAGCGTACTCGATAACGATTTATTAAAATAACTGTTGCGTTGTTCAAATCTCGTGCAGAACAGATTATCACCAGCTATTGAGCAATATTTGAGCTATAAGATAATCTATTCTGGCGTTATTTTCAAAGGAATTATTCCCTAATTTTGATAAAAAAAGCCATCAAAAGTGCTTGACACCGGTAATACGGCACCACTCATCTTTTTCAGCCACAGGGTCAATTTCAAACATGGGTCGATAAGCATCAGCAACCCCTTCTGCTTGAGTGGCTAATACCCCAGAAAGACCCAGTAAACCACCTGCACGAGGCAATACGCTTATCATTGGGGCTAATTCACGTAGAGGGCCAGCAAGGATGTTAGCAACTACGACATCAGCTTGTAGCGCTTCCGGTTGGTCTTTCGATAAGTAGAGAGATAAACGCTCGGAGACGCCGTTACGTTGCGCATTATCGCGACTTGCAGTAATAGCTTGAGGGTCGATATCGATACCAATGGCATGAGCGGCACCTAGTTTCAATGCTGCGATCGCCAAAATGCCCGAACCGCATCCGAAGTCGATTACCGTTTTCCCTTCGAGATCAAGGCTATCTAACCATTGAAGACACAGTGATGTTGTTGGGTGGGTCCCTGTTCCGAAGGCTAAGCCTGGGTCTAACATGACATTAACGGCAGTTGGGTCCGGAACATCGCGCCAACTTGGGCAGATCCATAAACGCTCACCAAAGCGCATTGGGTGGAAGTTATCCATCCATTCTCTTTCCCAGTCTTTATCTTCTAATTGTTCGATTTTATGAATGAACCCAGTTCCAAGAAGAGGGCTATTTTCCAATTGAGAAACCACCCATTTCATGTCGGTTTCTGCATCATATAAACCAATGACGTCAGTATCACCCCAAAGACGAGTTTCTCCAGGTAGGGGCTCAAAAACAGGGGTATCATGGCTATCTTGAAAAGTGACGGATACCGCCCCAGTTTCGATGAGTTCATCGCCAAGAGCTTCTGCTTGTGGACCTGTTGAGTTGATGCGGATCTGTATCCAAGGCATATTTATCTCTTATGTTAAAATCTAATTTGTTGATGTCTTAATTGTGGGCAATTGTACTGGATTTTTGCCAAAAAAGTTACCTATCAAGAAGGCTATGAGGCTGAAAATTAGCGATGGAACGATAGCGTGAAAGCCCATAAGTTCTATCTTAAAGGAAGCAAAAATGGCATAACATACGCCACCGACAACCATACCGCAAATTGCCCCTGTACCATTGGCTTTTTCCCAATATAGCCCAAGAACTAATGGCCACAAGAAAACCGCTTCAAGACCACCAAACGCTAATAAATTCAGCCAAATAATCATTTGAGGTGGGTTCCACGCAGCGATCAAAAGCAAAGCCCCTAAGATCAAACTAGAACAGCTAGAGATCCGAGCCAGTTTTTTCTCATTTTTAATTTGCGTGGGCACTGCATTGAGGTAAATATCTTTTACGATAGTGGCTGAGGACTGCAAGAGCTGAGCATTAATAGTCGACATAATTGCCGCCATCGGTGCTGCTAAGAAAATCCCAGCGGCAAATGGAGGAAGGACTTGTACCATCAATGTTGGTATCACTTGGTCAGGGATGGTCAGATCAGGCAAAATTGCGCGCCCTAATGCACCCGCAAAGTGCATACCAAACATCAATATTGCCATCACGATAGTGCCTAAAATAATTCCTCGGTGAACAGCTTTGCTGTCCTTGTATGAAATACAACGCACCGCGGTGTGGGGTAAACCAATCACGCCAAAACAGACTAGAACCCAAAAAGAAGCTAAGAAAGGCCCACTCAGAATATCGTCAGCCCCTTCGGGCGACACTAATTTAGGGTCAATGGCATGCATTTTTTCGATGGCTGTAGGGAGCCCACCAGCATGGTAAATGATGGCAACAAGTAGGATCACTGTCCCGATAAGCATGACTAGCCCTTGCAATGCATCATTCAATACGCTGGCTCTGAAGCCACCAATAGCTGTATAGAGGGCGATAGATACCCCAAAAATTATCAAACCATAGGTATATGGGATACCAGCTGCTGTTTCTAATAGCCTTGCGCCGCCAATAAATTGCACTGTCATGGCGCCAAAAAAAGCAATGAGTAGGCTAACACTTGCAAACCAAACTAAGAAGCGGCTTTGATAGCGAGCGTAGAGCATATCGTTAAGGGTCACTGCATTATAGCGGCGCGCTAAAATAGCAAATTTCTTACCCAGTACGCCAAGGGAAAGCCAGATTGCCGGTAGCTGGATCATCGCTAAAAGTACCCAACCTAGACCATATTTATAGGCGGCTCCAGGGCCTCCAATAAATGAACTCGCACTGATATAGGTTGCGGTAATTGTCATTGCAAGGACGAAACCGCCCATGGAACGATTACCTAAGAAATACTCATTCAGAAATTCGCCTGTTTTCCGCTTTTTATAGGCATAAATTGATAACAGAAAGACGAGGGCAAGGTAACCGATTAATGGTAGGAGAACTTCAATCTGCATCATTCTCCTCCAGAGAGATATCTTTGAATATGAGCTTAACCATCATAATACACAGTAGAATAAAGATGACGGGCAAAATTAGGCATGACCATTCAAACCATAATGGTAACCCAGTAACTCCCATCGTATTGCTAGGAAGGTATGCACAAATAACCCAGCCTATCATATAGGCTATCGTTAAATAGAGTGACCAACGGGCCTCTTTATTTGATTGAAGAAAACGTTTGTCCATCCGTTATTCCTCCTCATTCTCACAAAAATAATCGGGGATTGTACGATAATCTGGGAGTGGAGTGTGAAAAATTCAGAGAAAAGCGATTAAAGGCAGTGATTTATTTAAGATGAACTTAGTTAAATATTGAGAGATAAAGTCAAATTAAGTAGATAAAATCTTAATAACCAGCATAAAAGACATAAAAATAAGGGTGTATGACGCAAAAAATAAGAATATAGAATTGTTTATTTTTAATCCTATTTTAGGGGAGGTAGATGCATTATGTCTTTTGAATGTAATGATCAAAAATAATAATGCGCCAGCCGCAGCTGCGGTTAGCATTAGGTATGAATGATTGAGTAACCCAGAACGCAGAAATAGCAATATATTTAGTGCTAAAACGAGTAGCGTTCGGCTCCAAGCTTGCTGTGTTCTTTCTGGTTGTAGTCCGGGGTCTCGCATTGCACTGCCTATAGTAAAATATATAAGAGTGCGAAAGAGGCTGCGGTCATGATAAACAATGTAATTAACAATAAAAAAGAAGTGTATTGAAGGGGTTTATCTTGCCGCATTGCTAATTCGTTTTGTTTCCAGCGATACAATGCCATCGCCGCAGTCAGCCCACCCGCCACAGCGAGCACTAATGCCAGTGCCATTTTTATCCATGGAAATTCGATAGATTGAAATAGTTGTTCGATGGCAATTGCACCAGCTAAAAAAGCCAACGCTGTTCTAATCCAGGCTAAAAATGTTCTTTCGTTAGCTAATGTGAATCGGTAATCCGGCGCTTTCCCAAGTATTTTCCAGTTTTCTTTTTTTATCGTCATTGGAATTCCTATCTTTTTTAGAAAAAGTGAGAAGAAAATCACAAAACATTAATGTAAGTGTGGGCTTTCTTTTTCTGATGATATATTAATCTAAATGTTATAACAATATAACAAAGCATTTTGCCTTACTATACCGTAAGAGAGGATCTATGGATCTCGATAAAATATCAAAAAAAATTATAGAATTATCAGGCGGTTCTGAAAATTTCATTCACGTCACAAATTGTATGACTCGAGTGAGAATGACATTAAAAAATGAAGAAAAGGCGGATATTGCAGGTTTGAAAGCACTACCTGGCGTGCTAGGAGTGGTGAGTGATGAAACATTGCAAGTGATTGTCGGACCGGGAAAATGTAACAATATTGCTGACGCAATTAATCAACTACTATCTAACGGGGACTCAGAAAGCACTGTATTGCAGGATGATAAACCTGAAAGCGATGTATTAGCTAAAGCTGAAATCGCTAGAAATAAAGCAAAGAAAAAAACGCCAGTTAAAGCCGTGCTAAGAAGTATAGCGAATATTTTTGTTCCATTATTACCCGGCTTAATTGCTGCTGGTACTTTAATGGGGATCAATAACATTATTGTTAACTCGGCACATGCCGAGGCGCTAGCTCAGGGAATTCAAGCAACCGCTAATATGTCAGCAGCCCAAGTGGTTTTGCAACAACAAGGGTTGTTAGAAATAAGTACTATTATGGGGATTATTGCGAGTGGCTTGTTTAGCTTACTAGCTGTATTCACCGGTATTTTTGCTGCTAAAGAGTTTAAGGGAACTGAAATCTTAGGGGGGATTTTAGGGGCAATTACGATTGCGCCTCAAGTTGCTATTTTGGGACTAACTCCGGGACAAGGTGGGTTAATTGGGGTTATTTTTGCGGTTTGGATTAGCTGTTGGTTAGAAAAGCGATTACGCCGCTATATCCCGAGTATGATAGATGTTATTGCAACCCCAACGTTGACAATCATCATTATGACTGCGCTTTTGCTATTTGGTATTATGCCAGTAGCTGGCGTTGTATCTAATGGTATTTTAGGCTCATTGTCCGGAATTTTACAGCATGGTGGCTTAGCGGCTGGTTTTATCTTATCTTCTTTATTCCCATTTTTAATTTCTCTTGGTTTACACCAAGGGTTAATTCCTATCCATTTAGAATTAATTCAAGCAACAGGAAGTTCGCAGTTATTTGCGATTCAAATCATGAGTAATTCCGGTATGGTCGGCGCTGCAATTGCCGTCTTGATAATGACAAAAGATCCGGTAATGAAACGTGTCGCTAAAGGGGCTATCCCGACCAGTATTTTAGCCGTAGGTGAACCGACTATCTTTGGGGTAAACATCCCAGCAGGCTTTGCATTTATCACAGGATCGATAGGTGCTGGTTTTGGGGGAATGATGATCGTCTTATTGGATGTAACAGCCAATGGGGTCGGAGCCGCAGGGCTATCCGCACTACCACTGATAGCGGATGGTAAATATCTCCAATACATTTTTAGTTGGTTAGTCGGTGCGAGTATTGCTTTCGTATTGACTTATGTTGTTGGACGTATCAGAAAGTACCAGTAAAAAGGAAATAACAATGAAAGCTGTAATGTTAATGTTTGATTCATTGAATAAACATATGTTGTCGGCTTATGGCTGCCAAACAACCATTACTCCTAATTTTGAGCGATTACGTAAACGCGCACTGAAGTTTGATAATTTTTATGTTGGCAGTATGCCTTGTATGCCTGCAAGGAGAGAATTGCATACCGGGAGATATAATTTCCTTCATCGTAGCTGGGGCCCGATTGAGCCATTTGATGAGTCGATGCCTGAAATACTGAAAAAACAAGGTATTCATACTCATTTAGTTACGGATCACAAACATTACTGGCGAGATGGCGGTGCAACCTACCATTCGCGTTTCTCAACATATGAATTTATTCGGGGGCAAGAGGGGGATAACTGGAAAGGTGTTGTGAATAAGCCAGTTGTTCATTATGAATCAGGTGAACCTGATGAAAATAAACAGCGTAAAATAGCCAGTCGTACCCAGCACCTGATTAATCAGCAATATATGCAGGATGAAAAAGATCATCCACTGGTACAAACAATTAGTCACGGTATTGAATTTATTGAAACTAATCACTCGGATGATAATTGGTTTTTACAGCTCGAGTGTTTTGATCCTCATGAACCGTTTTATGTACCTGAAAAATACCTACAACTTTATGGTTTATCCAATGCTCATTTTGATGGCTGGCCGCCGTATTATTTTGTCACTGAGGATGAGTCTAGGCAAAAAGTGATCCGTGGTTTTTATCAAGCACTAGTAACGATGGTCGATGCATATGTTGGTCAGGTTCTTGATATATTTGATAAATACAATTTATGGGAAGATACGCTATTAATTGTAAATACGGATCACGGTTTCTTATTAGGTGAACATGATTGGTGGGGGAAAAATATCATGCCACTTTATAACGAAATCGCGAATACACCATTTTTTATTTGCCACCCTGATTTGGATACCAATGGGGTATCAAGGCAGATGTTGGCTCAAACTATTGATATACCGGCTACGTTACTTGATTATTTTAATGCACCAATCCCTAAAAATATGCAAGGAAAAAGCATATTAGCTGGGCTTGCTAAAGATGAACCTATTCGCGAATATGCGCTGTTTGGCTACCATGGCTGTCAGATTAATATCACAGATGGTGAGTATGTTTATATGCGCTCTCCTGTTGTTCAAGGAACCGAGGGGCTTCATGATTATACTTTGATGCCAACACGTATAAACCGGCGGTTTACGCCTAAAGAGTTACAAGGAACAGAGTTATATGAGGGGTTTGATTTCACACAAGGTTGCTCAGTATTAAAAATCCCTGCAACGAGTGTGATGACAACAGACTCAGACCGTTTTGGACATCGCTTATACCATGTTAAGCAAGACCCGGCACAAACGTCACCAATCCTCAATGTGGCAATAGAACAGCGTTTACTCGAAAATATTCGTTTAATGATGTTACAAAATGATGCTCCTGAAGAGTTGTATGCTCGTTATGGTTTATCGAAAGAGCAACCAGTTTCCCTTGAGCAAATTGAACAAGAGCATAAGCAGGCTGGAGCAGCGAAAACTGCATTTGACCAATATCCGCTCACGCAGGAAGTTAAATATGGTGCGATGTCATTATTACAATATATCGAAACCCGTCATTTAAAGACGATAAAGGACAGGTTTATCAAACAATTAGAAGGTGGGTTAACACAAAAACAGCTAGTTGATTTCATTATTGATAATTTTCCAGTAGAAAACCATAATGAGCTTTTATACCGGGTAGCTCTGGAAATGCGATTAAAATAAATAAGAGCATTACCCGGTGGGCTAACATCGGGTAATTGTGATTAATATATGAAAAAACAACTAGATTATAGTACGCATTCAAAACCGTTATACGCGCAAGTGTATGATATTTTAGTAGATAAGCTAAATAAAGGTGAATATAGGAAAAACGATACTTTTCCGACAGAAGCTGAATTTCAAGAAATGTTTGGGATCAGCAGGATCACGGCAAGAAGGGCACTTTCGGAATTAGAAAAAGAAGGGTATGTAAAGCGATCTCGAGGGGTTGGCACTCTCGTTATTCGAAATTCTAAAAAAGCCTATGCAACAATCCATACCCAAGTATTGGGAGCTGCAACACAAAGAGTAAAACGTAATATTATTTCGATAAACAAAGTTGCGGCAAATAAAGATATCAGTGAAATTATGAAATTGCCGGAAGGCTCAGTTCTGACCAAAGTGGAAAGGGTTATTACAAAAGGAAATAAACCGATTCAATACAATTGTTTTTATTTTCCACCTTGTATTGAAAGCATTACAGCAGAGGATTTAGAAGAGTCTATTTATCTTTTTTTAGAATCCAAAGGGCTAAATTCAAACCATTATACTGAAAAATTATCAGCACTTGTTCCAACAAAACAAGAAATGGAATTATTAGATATCGATGAGAAAACCCCCATATTTTCTCGTTGCCGTATTGACTACAACAAAGATAATGAAGCCATTTTATATATGGAAGGTAGTTATTTAAGCAACTATTACGAGTATAAAGTGAATGGCAGCTAAGATGTCCGTTGCCAAAACTTAAGAGGTTACTATGAAAAAAGCGTTTCACATAATGGCTAAGCCAACAAGTTATCAGTGCAATTTAAAGTGTGATTACTGCTTTTATCTAGAAAAAGAACACCAAACTGATTTTAATAGTAAAAAATTAAAATGTATGGACGACAATACATTACGTGAATATATTCGTCAGTACATTGAATTATCACCAAGCCATGAAATTGATTTTACTTGGCAAGGGGGTGAACCGTTAATGGCGGGGATGGATTTTTTCCAACGAGTGATCCAATACCAAAAGCGGTATGGAAAAGGAAAGCAAATCTACAATAGCATACAAACAAATGGGGTATTGTTAACCGCTGAGTGGGCTAAGTTTTTAAAAGAACATCATTTCTTAGTCGGAATTTCCCTTGATGGCCCACAATGGCTACATGATATTTATCGAAAATCCAATTCAGGTAATTCGGTTTTTGATAAAGTTATCAATGCAATTCGCCTACTCAAAGAGTATCAAATTGATTTTAATATTTTGACGGTGATTAATAATGAGACGGCAAAATATCCAGAAGAAATCTACCGTTTTATTACCGAAGAACTTCAAGCTAATTACTTGCAGTTTATTCCTGTTGTCGAATATGAAATGAACAATAGTAAATTTCAACATTTGAGCTACCCACAAGAAGCGGGAGAGAAAACGCTAACCTCATGGTCAATAACAGGGAAGCAATACGGCAATTTTATTAATAAAGTCTTTGATATTTGGGTAAGAAAAGATGTTGGGAAGGTCTTTGTCCAGTTGTTTGATAACTCTCTTGCGGCTTGGTCTGGTGATATGCCTAGTTTTTGTGTTATGCAGCCGGCGTGTGGATACGGTTTAGTGGCTGAGCAAAATGGGGATATTTATAGTTGCGACCATTTTGTCTATCCCGAATTTAAACTGGGTAATTTATTAAGTAAGCCTCTCAATAAGCTAGTTTATAGTAAGCAGCAGCAACGTTTTGGCCAACAAAAACTCAACCTTTCTTCATTGTGCCAAAAATGTGAATTTAAGTTTGCTTGTCATGGGGGATGCCCAAAGCATAGGACAGAAAAAGTTGAGAATAAATGGCATAATCATTTATGTGAGGGTTATAAGGCAATTTTTAGCCACATTGACCCCTATATGCAATATATGGCGAATGAGCTACGTTTTCGTCGCCCCCCAGCCTCGGTGATGGATAATTTACACTTATTCCAGCGTGCTGCACCTATCGAAAATACAATCCCAATTCGCCATATTAATTAAATTCAATAAAAAATACCGCGCAGCTCAGCTTCGCGGTATTTTTTGACGATAAATAAAACGGGCTATTTCAAAAAATTATTCAGAAATACCCAGTTTTTTCTCCAGATAGTGGATATTAGTCCCACCTTTTTGGAAGTTTTCATCATTCATAATCATCTGGTGCAATTCAATATTGGTTTTAATACCATCGACGATCAGCTCGTTTAATGCATTTTTCATACGAGAAATGGCAATTTCACGAGTTTCACCGTAAGTAATTAATTTACCAATCATTGAGTCGTAATAAGGAGGTACAGTATAACCTGCGTAAATATGCGACTCCCAACGCACACCAAAACCACCAGGAGAGTGGAAACGGGTGATTTTACCTGGACTTGGAATGAATGTATTCGGGTCTTCAGCGTTAATACGGCACTCAACAGCATGACCGTGAACAATAATGTCTTCTTGTTTTACAGATAGCGGTAAACCAGATGCGACACGTAACTGTTCTTTAATTAAGTCGACACCAGTAATCATTTCAGTAACTGGATGTTCAACTTGAATACGGGTATTCATCTCGATGAAATAGAATTCACCGTTTTCGAATAAGAATTCGAAGGTACCCGCACCGCGATAACCAATTTCAATACATGCATTTGCACAGCGCTCACCGATATTACGGCGAATTTCAGGCGTGATACCTGGTGCTGGAGCTTCTTCTACCACTTTTTGGTGACGGCGTTGCATTGAACAATCACGCTCTGCTAAGTAAACAGCGTGACCCTGACCATCCGCCATCACTTGAATTTCAATATGACGTGGGTTTTCAAGGAATTTTTCCATGTAAACCATGTCATTATTGAATGCAGATTTGGCTTCTGCGCGTGTGAGGTTAATCGATGATTCTAAATCTTTTTCGTTACGAACCACACGCATACCACGACCACCACCACCACCTGATGCTTTGATGATTACAGGGTAGCCAATACGTTTTGCGATGGATTTATTCTTTTCTGCATCATTGCCTAGCGGGCCATCTGAACCCGGAACGCAAGGAACACCTGCTTTTTTCATCGCGTTAATAGCAGAAACTTTGTCGCCCATTAGGCGGATGGTTTCAGCTTTTGGACCGATAAAAATAAAGCCTGAGTTTTCAACTTGTTCTGCGAAATCAGCGTTTTCAGCCAAGAAACCATATCCCGGATGGATCGCTTGCGCGCCTGAAATTTCCGCTGCTGAAATAATCGCAGGGATATTTAAGTAACTTTTCGCGGATGCTGCAGGACCGATACAAATGGTTTCATCAGCCAGCAACACGTGTTTTAGATCGCTATCAGCCGTTGAGTGAACCGCTACAGTTTTGATGCCAAGTTCTTTACAGGCACGCAAAATACGTAGTGCGATTTCCCCACGGTTAGCGATAACAATTTTTTCCAGCATGGAGACGCCTCGTTATTCGATAACAACTAGTGGCTCGTCAAATTCTACTGCATCACCGTTTTGCAGCAGAATAGCTTTAACTACGCCTGCTTTATCTGCTTCTATTTGGTTCATCATTTTCATCGCTTCAACGATGCAAAGAGGATCACCAACGCTGACAGTTTGGCCAACTTCAACAAACGGTTGTGCTTCTGGGCTTGGTGCACGGTAGAAAGTCCCTACCATTGGTGAACGGACTTGGTGACCTGCAACTGCAGCTGGAGCCGCTGGTGCAGCCATTGCTTCTGATGGAGCAACAGCATTTGCTAATGCAGGCTGTTGTGCGACAGGTGCTGAGTAATATTGTTGCGGTGCTGCCATAGCCTGAGAAGCGGCAGAAATGCGGCTGATACGTACTGACTCTTCACCTTCAGAAATTTCCAGTTCAGAAATGCCAGACTCTTCGACCAGCTCGATCAGCTTTTTAATTTTACGAATATCCATGGATATGATTCCGTACTCTTATATTTGGATTGAATTAATTAGACGCACACGGTTAACTGCAGCCTGCAAAGCAAAACTGTAGCCATCCGCGCCTAGACCACAAATTACACCGACAGCTTGGTCGGATAAATAAGAATGTTGGCGAAATGGTTCTCTGGCATGCACATTCGAGATATGGATCTCGATAAATGGAAGACAAACTGCCAGTAACGCATCACGCAGAGCTACACTGGTATGTGTGAATGCAGCCGGGTTGATTAGAATAAAATCAACATCATTGCGGGAAGCATGAATTTTATCGATTAACTCATGTTCTGCATTTGACTGAAAATGGCTCAATTTTACCCCTAACTCATTGGCTTCCTGCGTCAGTTTGGAAACAATGTCTGATAGGGTTTTGCTGCCATAGGTACCTGGCTCACGCGTTCCTAGCAGGTTCAGGTTTGGCCCATTCAGGAGCAAAATGTGAATATCTTCTGTCATTATGCTGCTAACTCCGACGATATATCAATAGCCCGACAACATAACCCGATGTTGAGGGTTTGTCATCATTTATCATAAAAATAAATGTTTTTTTGGCTGACAAGGGGAGCCATTATAATTATTTCGTGGCATTTAGCAGCAAAATACTGGTCTTATCAGAGAAATTACCCGAATTTATTTTGTGAATTGTGCGGTAATCCTTATTTTTGGAGAATACCGCAGCAAATTTGTGATTAGGTGCGTAGATTGACAAGGGTACGCCCTGTTACTTCATTTTTTAAGAGTTTTTGTGCAAATTCAGCAGAATCTTCCAGTTTAATCTCTGAACTGACGTGTTCATAGAATGAGGCTGGTAGTATTTGAGAAAGCCGTTCCCACACTTTAGGGCGGTTTGCCGCTGGGTAGTAAACAGAATCAACGCCTTGTAAACGCACATTACGTAAGATAAAAGGCATCACACTGGTTGGTAAGTTAAACCCACCGGCTAAACCACAAGCTGCTACTGCCCCGTTGTAATTGGTTTGAGCAAGAAGATTGGCTAGCAATTCCCCGCCTACAGTATCAATGGCGCCAGCCCACAGTTGTTTATCTAATGGTTTGGCCGCGTGGGTGAAATCGCTGCGAGGTAATACCCTTTTAGCCCCTAAGCTTTGCAAGTAAGCGTTATTCTCTTCGCGCCCTGAAATTGCGACAACGTCATAGCCTAAAAGGGAGAGTAATTGCACGGCAGTGCTCCCTACGCCACCACTTGCCCCACTAACAATCACTTCGCCTTTATCTGGAGTGATGCCTGCTTCTTCTAACGCATTAACACATAGCATGGCAGTGAAGCCTGCCGTACCAATGACCATGGCTTGCTTCAAGGATAAATTTTCAGGTAATGGGGTTAAATACTTCGCAGGAACTCTCGCTTGGGAGGCTAACCCGCCCCAATGAGTTTCACCGACTCCCCACCCTGTTAATAACACATGCTGACCAACTTGAAACCTTGGGTCTTCACTGTGGTGGACTACCCCTGAAAAATCAATACCAGGGACCATCGGATACTGGCGCACTACGCCTGCTTTCCCACAAATGGCCAAAGCATCTTTATAATTTAACGTTGACCAGTGAATATCGACTATAATGTCTCCGGCTGGCAGCATTTCTGTTGTCAGAGATTGAATATTTGCGACAATTTTTTCATCTGCTTGATTTAGGACGAGAGCTTTCATCGTTCACTCCTAGTAAAATGATTAAATATGTCATGTAAAAATGCCGAAAATTTAACGGTATTTCATTGACGTAATAACGGTTCTTAAGCTATTAATAATGTAATTATTTTGTAAAAATTTATTTTTTTCTGGCATACATAGGCTTTTATCATGCAAAATAACGCATCGCGACTAATTCATTTTGCGTACTGATACAAATTTGCCTTATTTTTGGTAGATAATAGAGCTAACACTCGTGAAATTCATCTAATTTGTAGTGAAAATAACCAGTGAGTAGCAATAATAAAAAGATATCAATATTATTTGAACTTGTAGTTATAATTACTTGTCACACTGGGAATACAAACAATGGAGTATATAACAGCCAAAGAATAGGTTTTTTTACGTAATTTCATCTAATGATGGAAAAAGTAAAATAAATATCTATTTTTGGGGCTTTTATCTGCTTCGTTTTGATGAGAAGCATGTACAGTACAGTACGTGATAATAGATGAATTAACCATATTTTTAGAAGTCGCCCATTAACGCCTTGAGGCAGCTTCAAGTGGTTGGTAGAGTAGACGGGTTTATATTCGTCCCCAGCTTGCAGGATAACTCTTTCATTATGTTTAAAAAATTTCGTGGCATGTTTTCTAATGACTTGTCTATTGACTTGGGTACGGCCAATACCCTTATTTATGTTAAAGGACAAGGCGTCAAATTAAATGAACCCTCTGTAGTTGCTATTCGTCAAGACCGCTCCGGTTCGCCAAAAAGTGTTGCGGCGGTCGGTGGTGAAGCCAAGCAGATGCTGGGACGTACACCTGGTAATATTTCTGCAATCAGACCAATGAAAGATGGCGTAATCGCCGACTTCTTCCTGACAGAAAAAATGTTACAACACTTCATCAAACAAGTTCATAGCAACAGTTTTTTACGTCCAAGTCCACGAGTATTAGTTTGTGTACCAGTTGGGGCAACGCAAGTTGAACGTAAAGCTATCCGTGAATCCGCACTGAGTGCAGGGGCACGTGAAGTATTCTTAATTGAAGAACCAATGGCAGCAGCAATTGGCGCAGGTTTACCTGTATCTGAAGCAACGGGTTCTATGGTTGTTGATATCGGTGGTGGTACCACTGAAGTGGCGGTTATTTCTTTAAATGGTGTTGTTTATTCATCTTCAGTACGTATTGGTGGTGACCGTTTTGATGAGTCCATCATTAACTATGTGCGCCGTAATTACGGTTCACTGATTGGTGAGGCAACCGCAGAACGTATTAAACACGGGATTGGCTCTGCATTCCCAACGGATGAAGTTTATGAAATTGAAGTCCGTGGTCGTAACCTTGCAGAGGGCGTACCTCGTGGTTTCAAAATGAATTCAAATGAAATTTTAGAAGCATTACAAGAGCCACTGACTGGGATTGTCAGCGCGGTAATGCTAGCGCTTGAACAGTGCCCACCTGAACTAGCATCTGATATCTCAGAGCGCGGTATGGTATTAACTGGTGGTGGCGCGCTGCTTCGTAATTTAGATCGCTTATTGATGGAAGAGACTGGTATCCCAGTTATTGTTGCAGAAGATCCGCTAACTTGCGTCGCTCGTGGTGGCGGGAAAGCATTAGAAATGATCGATATGCACGGTGGTGACCTGTTTAGCGAAGACTAAATGGCCAGCTATAAGCAGCTAGTAAACCCTAGCTGCTTTGACTATTTTTGATCCTCTGACATTAGCGAAACTTAGCCACACATGAAGCCAATTTTTAGGCGAGGTCCATCCCTACAGTTACGCATTATTTTTGCGGTAATCATTGCACTTGTGCTGGTGGTGATTGACCATCGATTTGAGCCTTTCAATAAAATCCGTACCTACTTAGACACGGCGGTTAGCCCATTCTATTTTTTAGCAAATGGGCCACGTCAATTTTTGGATAACATCTCTGAAAGTTTCACCTCTCGCGAACAATTACAGTTTGAAAACAGGGCATTACGTCAAGAATTGTTGCTGAAAAAAGCGGATAATCTTTTACTAGAGCAACTTAAACAAGAAAATGCACGTTTAAGAGAGTTGCTAGGTTCGCCACTTCGTCAAGATGAACACATGATGGTAACGCAAGTTATCTCAGGGGCGAATACACCATATCGCGACCAAGTTGTGATAGATAAAGGCAGTAACGAAGGGGTTTACGAAGGGCAGCCTGTTATTAGTGATAAAGGTGTTGTAGGCCAAGTTGTCGGCGTCAGTAACTTCAATAGTCGTGTTTTACTCATTTGTGATACAACTCATGCATTGCCCGTACAAGTACTACGAAATGATGTGCGTGTTATTGCTGCTGGGTCTGGTTGTACGGATGACATACAATTAGAGCCATTACCTGAAAATACCGATATTCGCATAGGGGATGTATTAGTGACTTCTGGGTTAGGGGGGCGTTTCCCTGAAGGTTACCCAGTTGCCGTTGTTTCTGCGGTTAAACACGATACACAACGCGCTTATACGATTATTAGTGCCAAGCCGAGTGCAGAACTACAACGTTTACGTTATCTGCTCCTTTTATGGGGAAATGATAACGACCCTAAAACTCCGTTAAAGCCGTCAGAGGTATATCGTGCGGCTAATGAACGCTTAATGAAAGTACTGCCTCAAGTATTACCTAATCCAAGTGAAATTCAGGGGCCTCCACTGCCGCCGTCAATGTCTCCAGTATCAGAACCATAGAGAGGGGAATTGAGTATGGTGAGGAGGGGAAAATAGAATGGATGAGTATCGTGGTAACGGGCGAGCCATCATTTGGTTATCTTTTTTTATTGCCTTAATTTTGCAAGTCATGCCTTGGCCTGAACAACTAAGTTTTTACCGCCCTACATGGTTATTATTGATCCTCACTTATTGGGTCATGGCATTGCCGCATCGTGTTAGCGTAGGCACAAGTTTTATTTTGGGAATTATCGTTGATTCCATTCAAGGTTCTGCTCTGGGGGTTCATGCCCTTTCTTTTAGTATAATTTGCTATCTTGTTGCTTATAAGCACCAGTTATTGCGTAATATGGCTCTGTGGCAGCAAGCTTTAGTGATTATGTTACTGACAGTCATTCAGGATTTAGCTGTTTTTTGGGCTGAGTTTCTGTCTTCACAAGTATTATTTCACCCACAAGTATTCTGGAATAGCCTAGTGAATGGTATTCTGTGGCCATGGCTATTTTTGCTTCTACGAAAAATTCGCCGACAATTTTCAGTGTGTTAAGGCTTTAGGTATCCGTTCTGACAGGGAATACAGTTTATGAATTTAATTTATCTTGCATCTGGCTCACCCCGTAGGCGTGAACTAGTTCAGCAACTTAACTATACCTTTGAGATTTTACGCCCAGAGGTAGAAGAACAGTGGCAGCAGGGTGAGTCCCCTCAAGATTATGTCCAACGCCTTGCGCGCGATAAATCATTGGCTGGTGTTGCAATTGCCCCTGAAGATTGTCCGGTATTAGGTGCAGATACGATTGTGGTGCTTGATGGGGAAATATTGGAAAAACCTCAAGATAACAAACATGCGGAAGCCATGCTAAGCGCGCTATCGGGGAAAACACACCAAGTAATGACGGGTATCGCATTATCTAACCGCCAACAGACTATACAGTCACTGATTGTGACAGATGTGACCTTTCGCGAGTTATCTTTACTTGAAATACGGGATTATATACAGTCAGGCGAGCCTATGGATAAGGCGGGAGCATATGCAATACAAGGAATTGGTGGGCGTTTTATACGGAAAATTAACGGTAGTTACCATGGAGTTGTTGGTTTACCACTGGTTGAAACAGATGAACTCATTCAGCGATTTTTAGCGTTAGGTGATGGTAAGGGGAAGTCATGACTGCGGAACTATTAGTAAATATTACACCATCTGAAACGCGTGTTGCTTATATTGATGGTGGGATCTTACAAGAAATACATGTTGAACGGGAAGCCAAAAGAGGGCTAGTAGGGAATATTTACAAAGGCCGTGTGAGCCGCGTGTTACCCGGTATGCAGGCGGCCTTTGTTGATATTGGTCTAGATAAAGCTGCCTTTTTGCATGCCTCTGATATTATGCCGCACACTGAATGTATTGCTGGCGATGAGCAAAAAAACTTTCATGTCAGAGACATTGCTGAATTAGTAAAACAAGGGCAGGACTTGATTGTCCAAGTTGTTAAGGACCCTCTAGGAACCAAGGGGGCTCGTTTGACGACAGATATTACATTGCCATCGCGCTATTTGGTTTTTATGCCTGGGGCATCCCATGTTGGTGTTTCACAACGCATTGAAAGTGAAGAAGAAAGAGAACGGCTAAAACAGTGCGTTTCTCAATATTGTGATGAAAATGGCGGTTTTATTATCCGTACCGCAGCGGAAGGGGTGGGCGAGGAAGAAGTTAAACAAGATGCCGCCTTCCTAAAACGGCTTTGGGCTAAAGTGATTGAGCGTAAAAAACGTAATGTTACTCGGACTAAAATCTACGGTGAACTGGCTCTCGCTTTTCGTATTATTCGTGATTTTGCAGGTGCTCATCTTGATCGTATTCGCGTTGATTCCCGTTTGACTTATACTCAATTACAAGAGTTTATTGCAGAATACGTACCTGAAATGACGGCAAAATTGGAACTCTATCAGGGAAATCAACCCATTTTTGATTTGTTTGATGTCGAAAATGAAATCCAACGCGCGATGGATAGAAAGGTCGAGTTAAAATCAGGTGGTTATTTAATTATCGATCAAACTGAAGCGATGACGACCATTGATATTAATACTGGGGCGTTTGTTGGGCATCGTAACCTAGAAGAAACCATTTTCAATACTAATATTGAAGCTACTCAAGCAATAGCAAGGCAACTTCGTTTACGAAACCTTGGTGGTATAATTATTATCGATTTTATCGATATGGTTGATCCAGAACATCGCCGCCGTGTGTTAGCATCATTAGAACAAGCACTGGTTAAAGATAAAGTTAAAACGACCATTAATGGCTTTTCTCAGCTTGGTTTAGTCGAAATGACGCGTAAACGGACAAGAGAGAGCCTTGAACATGTTTTGTGTGATGATTGCCCAACTTGCCAAGGTCGAGGTACAGTTAAGTCAGTAGAAACTGTGTGCTATGAAATTTTACGGGAAATAGTCCGAGTTCATCGCACTATTGATGCAGATAGGTTCCTTGTTTATGCATCTCAAGCGGTTGTGGATGTACTTAAAGGGGACGAATCTCACGCACTTGCCGAAGTTGAAATTTTTGTTGGTAAGCAGGTTAAAGTCCAGATTGAACCACTATACAGTCAGGAACGTTTTGATGTTGTCATGATGTAGCATTATTGTTTGAAGGAGAAATGAGTGAAACGACTACCACGTGTAGTACTAGTAACCACTGCGGTTATCTTATTGCTGTGCGCACTAGTGCTGACAGGCTTGCGTTTCCTCTTGCCGAATATTGATAGCTACCGCCAAGATATCATTGCTTACATTGAAAAAAATAATGATGTCACAGTGCAAATTGGCAAAATTGAAGGGGCTTGGCAGTATTTTGGCCCAACCTTCATGTTATCTAATGTGGAATTACAAAATGAAACCACAGATATAACCGCGAGCGTGATTGACGTCGAATTAGATATTTGGAGTTCAATATTATCGTTGCGTTGGCGCTTTCGTGATTTAACCTTCTATCAGCTCAATGTCGATTATAAAGTCCCTTTTAATTTCGAAGGTTCCTCTGAGGGGGAATCATTAGACAGCATTGAAGAATTGTTTTTACGTCAATTCGACCACTTTATCTTAAAAGAAAGTCAGTTAACTTTTCTCACGCCCTCAGGGCAAAAAACCACCCTAATTTTACCTGAACTCTCTTGGCTAAATGAAAATGAACGTCATAGGGCTCAAGGTTTTGTCAGCCTCGAAACAATCAATAAACAACATGGTTATTTGCAAGTTAAATTAGACGTATCGGATAAAAACGGTGTCTTAAGTGACGGTATTTTTTACCTGCAAGCCGATAATATTGATATGCAACCTTGGCTTAGTCGCTGGCTACGAGAAAACACGTCATTACGAGATGCTAACTTTAGCCTCTCTTCATGGATTAGCTTGAAAAACCAGCAAATTGAAAGTGGGCTAGTTCAATTGCGTCAAGGGGAAGCTAACTGGGGAACCGGCAGTTTATCGCAAAACCTGCAAGTGAATGATTTATTGCTACGCATGAAAAGGCAGGGGAATGGCTGGCTATTTAATATCCCTGAACTTGATACGTTGAAAACCAATGAATATATTTGGCCGAAAGGTAATGTTTCTGTTTTGTATTTACCCGCTTCAAAAAAATATCAGGATAACGACCACTGGCGTATACGAGCAAAAAATATTGAATTAGAACGCTTAAGTGAAATATTACCCACTTTTTCATTTCTAACGCCCGAGATGGTACAGGATTGGCAGCATCGCCAACCAACGGGTGTCGTCAGTGAGTTTGCCCTTGATCTCACACAGAATATGCCAGAACACATGCAAATTAGTATGGATTGGCAGGATGTTAGCTGGAAAAAATGGAAAGCGCTTCCTTCGATTAATCATTTTTCGGGTGTCTTAGCGGGTAGCATGCAAAGTGGGGGAGCCTCAGTTAGCTTACAAGATAGTCAGGTGGATTATCGTGACGAATTTAAAGCTCCTTTTGAGATAAAAACGGCTAATGGGCAGCTTTATTGGTTGGATAATGACAGTGAGTTTAAGCTCTGGAGCCCATCTTTAGATGTACAAGCCAAATCACTTTGGGCAAACGGGGAGTTTCGTTATGCCAAAGCGAAGAAAGGGAATTATGCAGATTTAGCTATTTTAGCTGGCTTACGTTTGGATGATGCGGGAGACGCATGGCGTTATTTTCCACAAAAACTGATGGGGCAAGATGTTGCTGATTACCTAACAAAGGCGGTTATTGCAGGAAAGGTGGATAATGCAACCTTAGTGTATAAAGGTGACCCAGCAAATTTCCCTTATGATAATAATGATGGTCAATTCCAAGTTTATGTCCCGTTACGTGATGCAACGTTTGAGTACGATCATGAATGGCCAGCCTTATTGGATTTAGATATCGACTTGGACTTTAGGCGTGCTGGGTTATTCATGCATGTGCCAAGCGTCAAACTCGCCGATGCGACTGCAACTAACCTTGATGCCAATATCCCTGATTACACGAAAGAAATGCTGTATATCAATGCTGATATCAGTGGAACTGGAAAACAAATCCAACAATATTTTACCCATACGCCGATGAAGCACTCAATTGGTGACACTCTAGAAGAGTTACAAATAGGTGGTACGGTGAATGGCCAGTTGGGGCTATCTATCCCACTGGTGGCCGGGAAAGATGTCGTAGCAACAGGAAGCGTTAACCTTAATAAAAATGATTTATTCATTCAGCCGATTGATAGCACAATTTCTTCTCTCACAGGAAGTTTCGTCTTTAATAATGGTGACTTACGAGGTGAGAAACTCCAGGGGCAGTGGTTTGGTCAACCTATTTCCGTAGATTTTAACACATCAGACGGGGCTAAAGATTATCAGGTAAACGTTGATATTGCGGGGAATTGGGCACTGAATAAGTTATCAATGCTACCTGAGGAAATAAAACAACGGGTTTCTGGTAATAGTGATTGGAAAAGCCATGTTGCTATCACAATACCCGAGTCGGCGAAACAACAGGTCGGTTTACAAATTGATGTCACCGCGGGCTTAAAACAACTCAAAAGCCAGTTACCTGCATTGAATAACCAATTACTGGCTGAGCTTGGGGAAATAAATGTACAAGCTAAAGGAACAACAGAGCAATTGACGGTAGGTGGTGATATTGGCAAGCGTCTTGGTTTTAACACGCTGTGGAGTTTGGGTGATGAGCCATTAAAGTTATTAAAAGCGCATGTTGCACCATGGCAAAATAAGCTCCCAGAGCTACCAAAACAGTCAGTTTTTGCGGTGGATTTACCGCCTATGACCGATGAGAATTGGCAGAGCCTTGCAGGGCTATTAATGTCATCTAATCGCGGCCAAGGGGATATGAGTATCCGTTTACCTGAATCACTTGATATCCATATTCCAACAATTAACCTTGGCGGGCAAGATTGGAAAAATGTCAATTTTACCTATGATTTGCAGCGTGCAGAGCAGCAAGTCAACATTGATAGCGAAAATTTAAAAGGGTCACTACAAATTTTTGCTAATCAACCATGGCAGGTCGCTATTGATTATTTGTATTACAACCCAAGTTCACTTGCAGGTAATCAAGATAGCTTAGCGGGGCCTGCTCAGTTTGATTTTAGCCAATGGCCACAATTGCACTTTAATTGTAAAGAGTGCTGGGTTGCAGGGCAGAAATTGGGGGAAATCAGCGCCAATATTCAGCCTATGGGGCACTCACTACGCTTAACGGGTGGTACATTAAATAATAGTGCGACACAGTTAAAATTAGATGCAATTTGGCACAGTCAGAACGGTAATAAAACAGAAATCGCGGGTTCTCTGACGGGGGCCGCATTTGATGAAACAGCAGCCTATTTCGGGATATTAGTGCCTATTATTGAATCACCTTATACCATACAATTCGATTTAGACTGGGCGAACCTTCCATGGTCACCGGATATTGCTACCTTAAATGGTAAGTTGTCAGCGAAATTAGGTAAAGGTGCAATAGCACAAATGGGTGGAGGTCGAGCTGGGCAAATTCTACGTCTAGTGAGTTTTGATGCGTTATTGCGTAAGTTACAACTCGATTTTCGCGATACGTTCAGTGATGACTTTAATTTTGACTCTATTAAAGGTGATGCCACTATTCATAATGGTGTGATGGCATCCAAAAATACTTATGTTGATGGGTTGGTCGCAGATATTGCGCTGAGTGGGGAAATCAACCTCGTTAAACGGCAAATTAACTTAGAAGCGGTCATCACTCCTGAAATTTCTGCTACAGTAGGTGTAGCAACCGCATTTGTGTTAAACCCTTTTGCAGGCGCTGCTGTTTTCGCAGCGACAAAAGTGCTCGGTCCATTATGGAGTAAAGTTTCTGTTATTCGTTATCGCGTGACAGGTAGCTTGGACGAGCCAAAAATTGATGAAGTATTACGCCAACTGAAGGAGACTCAAGAGTAATGAAAAATGGTAATGTTGCACTTTTGCAGTTATGTAGCGGAAATAATACTAAACACAATTTGGCACAAATAGAGCAACAAATCAAACAGTTACCTGACACTGTTAAGTTAATACTGACACCTGAGAATGCATTATTATTTGCAGATGCCGCGGCTTACCGTAAACAAGCTGAAGTTCAGGGGAAAGGCCCGCTTCAAGATGCCGTCATTGCAATGGCTAAGCGTTATAATGTTTGGATTTTAGTTGGGTCTATGCCATTGATTAGCCGTGAAGACCCTGAGCGTATTACCAGCAGCAGTTTATTATTTGATTCCGAAGGAAATATTAAAGCACGCTACGATAAAATTCATATGTTTGACGTGAACATTGAAGATGAGCAAGGTAATTATAACGAATCCGTAATTTATCAACGTGGCGAACATATTACGGTTGTTGATACCCCGGTGGGTCGCCTTGGCATGACGATTTGTTATGATTTGCGTTTCCCTGGTTTGTTCCAAGCGTTACGTGAGCAAGGCGCTGAAATTATTTCAGTTCCAGCGGCATTTACTCGTTATACCGGTCAGGCACATTGGGAACCTCTGTTACGTGCTCGTGCGATTGAAAACCAGTGCTACATTCTAGCGCCAGCCCAAGTTGGGGTTCATGGTACACGTCGCACATGGGGGCATAGCCTCGCAGTCGATGGTTGGGGTAAAGTTATCAAAAAGAATGTGGATGCGGTCGCATCTACCGTCTTGAATATAAAAACGGACAGCTTAGGTGTCATGCGTGAGCAAATCAGAGTGGTAAAACATAACCGCTTTAGGCCGCAACTGACATCATTAATTAAAAAAGAAACCAAAGAGTAACGAATATGAGTTTAGTTTCTGTCAGCGAACATTTGCTGGCCGCCAATCGCCTTGAACAAGAAAATCTGTATGACATCTTAGGGATGTTATCTGAACGCCATCTGGATTACGCAGATCTCTTCTTCCAGTCAAGTTTCCATGAGTCGTGGGTTCTTGAAGATAGGATCATTAAAGATGGCTCTTACAATATTGACCAAGGTGTTGGAGTCAGAGCAGTGAGTGGTGAAAAAACAGGTTTTGCTTACGCTGACCAAATTTCACTGCAAGCGCTGGCACAAAGTGCGAAAGCGGCACGCAGCATTGTCAATGAACAGGGCTCTGGCAAATCACAAATTTTAACGGGTGTTGAGTATAAAAAACTGTATTCAGTGACCGACCCGCTACAGAGCCTATCTCGAGAGCAAAAAATTGATTTGTTGCACCGTGTAGATCAGGTCGCTCGTGCAGAAGATCCTCGTGTAATTGAAGTCAATGCAAGTTTAACGGGGGTTTATGAGCAAGTGCTGGTGGCTGCAACAGACGGTACACTGGCAGCAGATATTCGCCCGCTAGTTCGTTTATCGGTCAGTGTACTTGTTGAGCATGATGGTAAACGTGAGCGTGGCGCAAGTGGTGGTGGTGGCCGTTATGGCTATGAGTACTTCTTGGAGATCCATCAAGGGCAAGTTGTTGCTGAGCAATATGCACGTGAAGCTGTGCGTATGGCCTTGGTGAATTTATCTGCGGTTGCCGCACCAGCGGGTATGATGCCTGTTGTTCTTGGCGCTGGCTGGCCGGGTGTCTTACTGCACGAAGCGGTAGGGCATGGCTTAGAAGGTGACTTTAATCGCCGTGGTACCTCTGTTTTTTCTGGCCAAATTGGTGAGCAGGTGGCGTCGTCACTGTGTACTGTTGTAGATGATGGCACTCTTGTTGGTCGTCGTGGCTCTCTTGCAATCGATGACGAAGGTGTACCGGGTCAGTATAACGTTCTAATAGAAAATGGTATTTTGCGTAATTATATTCAAGATAAACTGAATGCACGCCTGATGGGAGTCTCTCCAACGGGCAATGCACGTCGTGAGTCTTATGCGCACTTACCAATGCCTCGAATGACTAACACCTATATGTTAGCGGGGTCTTCAACACCTGAAGAAATTATTGCGAGTGTTGACAAAGGTATCTATGCACCGAACTTTGGTGGTGGTCAGGTGGATATTACCTCGGGTAAATTTGTATTTTCTACATCAGAAGCTTATCTGATTGAAAATGGGAAAATTACTTCTCCAGTGAAAGGGGCGACATTAATTGGCTCTGGTGTTGAGGCTATGCAACAAATCTCAATGGTCGGTAATGACTTAGCCCTTGATAAAGGTGTCGGGGTTTGCGGTAAAGAAGGGCAAAGTGTCCCTGTTGGTGTCGGTCAACCCACATTAAAACTGGATAAACTTACCGTTGGTGGTACCGCGTAATTTTTCAGGACTATAATATAAAATAGGCTTTGTTCGCCCTAGTGACGCTATTGTGACTGGGGCGATTGTGTCTTTGCAAAGCACAAAATAACAGAGGTGTTATGAATAAACGTCTTTTATCCGTAGTGTTAATGGCTATTTTGATTGTGATTAGCCTCTATTTTAATGGCGGGGACAAAACGGCACCGGAACCACCGGCGACTCAAAATAACCCGCCTTCTCGTGAAGCGATAACGCCAAAGGAAGCTCCGCAAACCATCGATAAACTCACTGCGCAAGATAATGTAGTCAGTTTTATGGAAAAATACCAAAAGCTTCCAGCCTTTTATATGACGAAGAAACAGGCACGTGAAGCAGGGTGGAATGCGAAAAAAGGTAATCTCTGCGAGGTTCTACCCGGCAGGGCAATCGGGGGAGATCGTTTTTCTAATCGTGAGAAAAGGTTACCTATTGCACAAGAACGTCAGTGGTTTGAAGCCGATATTAATTACCGTTGTGGGCATCGAGGGGCTGACCGTTTGTTATACTCGTCAGATGGGATGATTTTTATCACCCAAGATCATTATAAAAGCTTTAAACAAGTAAAATAAGACAAGGGGCGAATGATGAGTAAAAATGTCAGTTTTGACTTTAGGCACATTAATACATTTGACGATTTTTATCATCAGTTTGCCCAGCAATTTTCGTTACCAGATTGGTTTGGATATAACCTTGATGCCTTATGGGACATGGTTTCCGCAGGTATTGAATTACCTGTAACGATTACATTTTCACATATGACATCTGAACAGCGTATTCAATTTTCAGACATTATTGACGTTATGAATGATGCGCAAGATATGTGGGAAGAAGAGTTTATTTTTGCTTTAGATATAACAAAAAGCTCTAACTGATCTACCCATTACTCATGGTAAAGTTTAAGTAAGATAACTGAGTTGATAGGGATTTTAGAATGAGTGATTTCACATCAACACCATTACCACTGCAAAACAAAAAATTTGTTATTGTGCATGGTTATACTGCTTCACCTAAAAAGAATTGGTTTCCGTGGCTAAAATCTGAACTTGAAAATTTGGGCGCTTTTGTTCATGTTCCTGCTATGCCTGAGCCATTATCACCTGATCCGCTAAAATGGCAGCAAAAATTGCAAAGCTTACCTTTTGATATTGATGAGAATACTATCTTTATTGGTCATAGCCTTGGTTGTGTGACGGCATTACAATTTATTGATGGCCAAAACCAAGCTGTTGCCGGCTATATTTTAGTGTCGGGTTTTGATGAAGAGCAGCAGACGCTTCCTGAACTGCGCAGTCATACTACCAGCCCGCTCAATTACGCTTCATTGATTGGTGTGGCTGATAAACGTGTTTCAATCATATCAACCAATGATGAAATAGTGTCACCTCAGTCATCAAAAGCGCTGGCGGAACTGTTAAAAACGCAGGTGATTTTTGAGCAAAATGCAGGCCATTTCCTTGATAGGGAAGGTTATACAAAGTTTCCAACGCTATTAGAGACAATCAAACGCCATTTCAGCTAAAGGGAAAGCAAAGCAGACGGTGTTGTGCTTGCTTTGCAAACCTAATTAGGTGTCATCAAATGGCAAGCCTTTTAGCAATGAATCAAATCGTTGTTTAGTTTCCTGATTTGGTTCAACCTCGTAGCAATTAGCTAAAAATGCCTCTAAACCTTCCGGCCATGTTTCTCTTTTCCAACTGAATAAAGCCTTTAACGCCATATTACGGTTACGTACAACGGGGCTTTGCAAAGCGCACTGAATGAGTGGGAAGCCAATACCTGGAAAGCGATGCAGTTCTTGTAGAATAAAATCCAGTTGACCGTGTGGCAGGTAGTTGGACCCAATTCCTAAGTCATCACGAGGGCCTGTAGCAATTTCATCTAAAGCAAACTGCTCTTCAGCGAGTGCAGCTACTTGCTTAACTTTTTCAATATCATCAGTTTGCATTAACTCATACCATAGATTGTTTTCTGGTTGAGTATATTGTTTTTCATAGAGGTATGGAAAAACGTCTTGTTTGCGTGACTTTGCAACATAAGTGGCTTGGCGAAATAGTGAACTGTCATGACTGTTTAGACCATGATTGATTAAGGTATCCCAATATGGATTATCTAAAATTAATTGTGCTAATGAAATAATGTCAGAACTGTTGTCATATTGGTTATTATGTTTTTGGAAGAACTCAAGAATTCCTTGAACAGTAAAATAGTATTCTAATGAATAATCATGCTTTTTGACTTGCTGTAAATAATTTAAGCAGCAGCGTGGTGCATCTTCATAATCATGGATATCACGGGCTGGACCACCATCGAGTAGAGCTTGGATGATATGAGTCGCCGCGGTTAGCAATGTTATATTGCTCAATGTCTCAAGTTCATCTGCAAGGTGACAGTAAGTCGCACATTGCCAAGCTGTGTATTCAATCATTACCTGATTCATATAACCGTCAGTGAGTATCCACTGCCGCGTTTCTTCACTTAACTGTTCGGGCAGGCGTTCAATAAGCTGCACTCGTCCCCAACCTTCAACTCGCTTAGCCATTTTTATCCACATTACTTCATATTCTTCAGGTGACTCAATGATGGTGTGAATGGGAAAGATAGCATAAAGGGTAAATTCATCGTGTGCTGCAAGGGTATACAGCGTGTTTAGCCGCTCGTGGCTAGGAAAAAATACACAAAAGGCAATCGCCAGTTTCACTGTATTTTTATCGGGGCTATTGTGTAACAGCCAGTCGGTAAATTCGGCTAATTTAGCGGCAGGCAAGTCTTGTTTCTTGACGATAAGCTCAATTAAATCATCAATATAAGAAATTGGCGTGTTTTGAGCCACATATTGATAAAATTGATTAACAGAAGGTTTATCCCCTTTTTCAACGGCTGCCTTTAATAGCGAATAGAGTTCATGTATATCGGTTTCACTGTTACCGAAGCCGCCATGATGCCCTAATACCCCATCTTCTGCTCCATTTGCCCAGCGAACTTGGTTATCATCCACACTTGGTGTATTAGGAAGCTCAGAGAGGGATTCAGGTAAGGGAGAAAGTTGCTCTTGCCACGGGAGTAATTGTTGGTAAATCGACGGCTTATTTGTATCCCATACACATGGGTAACCAGATTGTTTTTGGCCAAAAATTGAGGACAACCATTTTTTCATAATATCAACCATTTCATTGATTATATTCATAATATATTGTTGAAATAGTGCAAAACTTGCAAAAAAATAATTGGCTAAGTTTACGCTACTAAGAAAGATAGCTCGGAACAGTGTCTTGTAATATTTGAACCAATTCAGGGTCCATATATTGATAATTGTCAGGGATATCAAGAATATGAAGTGGCTTGTATTCAAGTAAGCGTGAAAAATCAGCTTGTAAGCGGTTTTTATGTTTTTGTTCCATGACAAAAATCACATCTGCCCAGCGGATCAAATCCGCATTTACAGGGCACCTTGCATTACGGCTTGTTCCCGCTGAACGGGTGACCCAACTCTCATGGTTGCGCCAGATCTGTTCAGCGGTTGGACTACGCCATTGATTTTTACTGCAAATGAATAGAATATTCACTGGTTATTTTGTATCTCTTCAAGGCTGTTACGTACAAGTTGGCTACGACTAACTTGCGGGTAAGCCATGCCTAGTTGAGCTGCACGGACCATTTTTTCACTTCGACCGTACATTTGTTTCCAGTTTTTTTCTGGGGTATAACAGTCAACTAAGCGTGCGTTAAGTTGATCACGTGATTTATTGATGCGAGCTTTGGCTCTGCGCCATGCTCTATCTCGGGTATTATCCATATCTTCCTCATTATTTATCGTGGTTCAGCAGCCGCGATAATACGGGTCAGAGTATGACTAACAGGGGGATAATACGTGGCATTCGGCACGCTATCAATAGCAAGGAAGGGACTTTCAGACTATTGCTTAATTTCCCCTAGCTATAAGGTAGGCTAGGGGAAAAGGGGTTAAGAAATTTCAGATTGCTCTTTCAAATATTGAAATATTTGGCGAAACGCTTTTGGTGGTTTATTGGTTTCGCGTTCTTTTTTAGCATTACGGACTAATGCACGCAGTTGTTGCCTATCAGTACTCGGGAAAAGCGCAACAACATCTTCAATCACTTCATCACCGCCTTCTAACAAGCGGGTGCGTAGATCTTCTATTTTATGTAAGATCACGATCTGCTGGTTATGACGATTTTTAAGTTTATCTAGCGCCTCGGTAATCGGCTCAACTTCTCGTGAACGCAGTAATTTGCCAATAAGTTGTAATTGACGGCGGCGTCCCTCACGCTTAATTTTTTGAGCAAGCTCAATTGCTTCAAGGAGTTGAGTATCTAATGGGATGCGCTCTAATTCGCTTTTACTTAAATCGACTAGCTCAGCACCCAGTTTTTTGAGGATCTCAGCATCGCGTTTGATTTCGCTTTTACTGACCCAAATGATCTCCTCTTCTTCTTCGTCTTGCGGCGCTGGGATATCATCCAGCCAGTCATCAGGCTGTTTGGCCATATCAATTTTCCTTTTTACCAAACACAGTAATGTAATTACGAGTAATTAGCATGATTTACTGCGTTGTGAGTGTTAACATTTGACTATTATCTATTGTAACTGGGAAAACCCCTTTATGACTACCTAGCATTTGCTTGTTAGGGTAGAAAATCACTTTTCCCCACATTATTGGATTAATTGCATGAGTATAACTGAACAAGTCACTGAACAACGTAAAAAACTCGAAGAAGCGGTCGCACGCGCATTAGAATTTGCACAAACACGTTGCGATGCTGCTGAAGTGGCAGTGAATAAAAGTACAGGGATCAGTGTAAGCACTCGTCAAGGTGAAGTTGAAAATGTTGAATTTAACAGTGATGGCGCATTAGGGATCACCGTTTATCATCAACAACGCAAAGGGAGCGCGTCTTCAACCGATTTAAGCCCTGAAGCGATTGAGCGTACCGTACAGGCAGCAATTGATATCGCAAGTTTTACCTCGGAAGATTTATGTGCGGGGCCTGCTGAAAAGTCATTATTGGCCTTTGATGCACCTGATCTCAAGCTATTTCAAGCTACTGAATTATCACCTGAAGAAGCTATTCGCTTAGCCTCTGTGGCAGAAATGTCAGCGCTAAATGCAGACTCACGCATTGTAAATACCGAAGGTGGAAGTTTTAATGGTCACTACGGTGTCCGTGTATTTGGTAATTCCCATGGTATGCTGCAAAGCTATTGTTCGAGCCGTTATTCGATGTCTAGCTGTGTAATTGCGGAACAAAATGGTCAGATGGAACGGGATTACGCTTATACGATTGGCCGTAGCATAGATGCACTGCAATCCCCTGAATGGGTAGGTCAAGAATGCGCCCGTCGCACATTGTCACGTTTATCACCAAGAAAATTACCAACAATGAAGGCTCCCGTGATTTTTGCTGCAGAAGTCGCCACAGGGTTATTTGGTCACCTCGTTGGGGCGATTAGTGGCAGTAGCATTTATCGTAAGTCGTCATTTTTGTTAGACAGCCTAGGAAAGCAGATTCTGCCTAGTTGGTTAACCATTAATGAGCAGCCGCATTTAATTGGTGGGTTAGCCTCTTCGCCATTTGATAGTGAAGGGGTACGCACCGTTGAGCGCAATATTGTGGAAGATGGCGTTCTGCAAACTTGGTTGCTGACTAGCTATTCAGCAAGAAAACTGGGCTTACAAAGTACCGGGCATGCGGGGGGAATTCATAACTGGCGCATAGCAGGGCAAGGTCTTTCTTTTGATGGGCTACTCAAGCAAATGGGGACAGGCTTAATCGTGACCGAGTTAATGGGGCAAGGTGTGAGCGGCATTACCGGTGATTATTCGCGCGGTGCTTCAGGTTTTTGGGTAGAAAATGGGGAAATCCAATATCCTGTAAGCGAGATCACTATCGCCGGTAATCTAAAAGATATGTGGGCAAATATGGTGACTATTGCGGATGATATCGAAACTCGTAGCAATATTCAGTGTGGTTCAGTCTTGATCCCCGAAATGAGCATTGCTGGGGAGTAACACGCCTCTTATTACTAACGGTTTGACAATAAAACGCCTAATATATTTTATTAGGCGTTTTATTTTAGTATAAAGAATTCTGTTAATTAGTTGATTTTAAATTTATTATTTGAATAGCATCAGCGTGTCATATTGCAGTCGCTATTCTCAGCGCCTATTTTTATCACTGTTTAGCTATATAGGTTTAGTGGTTAAAGTAGGAAAGGGGGGTTACAAGTGTAACTTGCTCTGCAAAGTAGTCAGTACAAAAAAAGCACTCAGATGAGTGCTTGAATAGGTCAGAGGCTTTAGCCAACAGTGTGTCCCGCTAAACTCCCCTTAATTCTATTGCCATAAACATTAACGATGAAATTCACCGGCTGCTTCTGGCTGATAAACGATTTCTAGTACTCGAACTCGGGTTTGCACGCCGTTAGGTAATTCCCAGCTGATTTCATCATTAACATGTAAACCTAACAGTGCAGCACCGATAGGCGCCATTACTGATAATTGTTCAGCGCTATCTTTTAAGGAAGCCGGGTAAACGAGTGTACGCGTATGCTCTTCATTACTGATTAAATCTAAAAAGCGAACGGTACTGTTCATTGTGACGACATCTGCTGGGATTTCTTGTGGGCTAAGAATATCCGCACGGTCAAGTTCATCATTGAGTGCTTCTGCAACAGGTGTGCCCGCATAAGCCGGCTGTTCCATCAGTGCATCCAAGCGTTCAGCATCTAAATCATTGATAATAATTGTTGGCTTTGTCATACCACACTCCAATAGAGACGTACAAAGCAAACACCCCCCACCCAAAAGGTAGGGGGTGTCGCTGTAAATAAATTTGTTTAAAATATTAGGCGCTATACGCTTTAAAGGGAAGAGATCGCGATCACGATCTCTAAGCCTGCCTTTGTAAAAATACGCAGATTGAAATTTTATTGTTACAGCTTAGCTTGACTATTGTTTCTCAAATTTCATCAAACCCGCTTTCGAACAGGTTAATAATTGCGGATAAAGCCTGATTTTCATCGGGGCCGCTAACCTCAATATCAATCTTACTACCTTGTTCCGAGTCTAACATCAACATCGCAATAACGCTATCGGCCTCAGCCTCAATTTGGCTATTATTACGCAAAATAACCTTTGAGTTAAATTGTTTAACTAAATCATAGAGTAACATAGCCGGCCTTGCATGCATACCGAGCCGATTTTTTAGTGTAATAGTGGCTTTTACTGCCATTTATTTACGTTTTTCCAGTGTTCTGTGGCGAGATTGTACATTTTTGCCACGGGAACGGAAATAATCGGCAAGTTGCTCTGCAACATAAACAGAACGGTGCTTACCGCCCGTACAGCCAATCGCCACGGTCAAATAACTGCGGTTATTGGTTTCGAGCATAGGTAACCATAACTCCAAGTAGCTACGAGTCTGATAAATAAAGTTATGCACTTCAGTATGCCTATCTAAAAATGCGGCAACAGGGCGGTCAAGACCTGTCATTGGGCGCAATTTGGGGTCCCAGTGTGGGTTTGGTAAAAAGCGCACGTCAAACACATAGTCAGCATCGATAGGAATACCGTGCTTGAAGCCAAAAGACTCAAACACCATGGTTAGCTCACGCTCACGTTTGCCCATTAAACGTGTTCTTAGCATCTCAGCTAACTCATGAACTGACATCTCAGAGGTATCAATAACTAAGTCTGCACGAGAGCGCAGTGGCTCTAGCAATTCATTTTCTTCATCTATCGCGCTTTCAAGAGAAAGGTTTTTACTCGAAAGAGGATGCAACCTGCGAGTATCACTGTAACGGCGAATAAGGGTGTTGCGATCGGCATCCAGAAACAATAGCTGAGGAGAGAAGCTTGATGGTAGTTTATCAATAGCCTCTTCGAAGATTTCTGGATTGTCGGGCATATTACGCACGTCAATGCTCACTGCTGCTGAAATATTACGATCAGCCAATGAATTAGCTAGCTCCGGTAGTAATACAACCGGTAGGTTATCCACACAATAGAAACCCATATCTTCCAGCGCACGTAAGGCAACGGATTTTCCCGAACCGGAACGGCCGCTGACAATCATCAGCACCATGAGCTTACTCCCTTTTGTTTCCTAATGATGTGTTTCTTGATAAGCGGTATCTTGCCATTTCTACATTAGAAATCATAATAATATCATTTAGCTATGACAAGAAACATAATTTATCATTTACTCTATAATTATACTGTATAGCTCATCATCGCTTTGTGCGCTGCGTAAGCGCTTGCACAATGTTTTATCTGCTAGTTTTTTAGCGATAAGTGACAATGTATGTAGGTGCGTTTTACATTGGTCAGATGGCACCAGTAACGCGAAAAGCAGGTCTACAGGCTGATTATCAATTGCATCAAAAGCAATTGGTTCCTCTAAGTGTAAAAATACACCGACAGCGCGTGCGCTATCACCTTCGCTTAGCTTTCCATGAGGAATGGCAATTCCACCGCCAATACCTGTCGTTCCTACTTTTTCTCTGGTTAATAATGCTTCAAATACCGTATTTTCAGGTAATTCCAATTCAACGGCAGCCAGCTCACTAATAATTTCTAAGGCTCTTTTTTTACTCGTGCACACAACATTATTACGTGTACAGGCTGATGATAAAACAACGCTTAACTGGATTTCTATATCACTATTCATTTTATTGTTCACTTAGGACTACAAAACCAGATGGTGTATGCCACCATCTGGTTCGAAACATTCATCGGCTCAGTTGCTAGCCGGATAAATGTATTAGTGTTGTCTCAGTTTTTCTTTGTGCTTAGTTAATTGGCGCGACAGTTTATCGACAAGTAAGTCGATAGCTGCGTACATGTCGTTTTCTTCCGCTGATGCATGGAGATCCGCTCCATTGACTTGCACGGTTGCTTCAGCAATTTGCTGAACCTTTTCAACTTTCAAGACAACTTGGATACTATTAATACGATCAAACAATTGCTCTAATTTTTTGAGTTTTTTCTCAACAGTTTCGCGCAATGCTGGAGTAACTTCAATATTGTGTCCAGTAATCTGAAATTCCATACAACCTTCCTTATTTTATCAATTAAACCAGTTGTTTACGCTGGTTTGAGGGCGGAATAGATAACGATTCACGATACTTAGCGACAGTTCTGCGAGCCACTTGAATGCCTTGTTCGGCCAGCATACTCGTCAATTTACTGTCACTCAATGGTTTTGCAGGGTTTTCTGCAGCAACCAATTTTTTCACCAACGCTCGAATTGCGGTTGAGGAGGCTTCGCCACCTGTATCCGTACTGACATGGCTGGAGAAAAAATATTTCAACTCAAAAATGCCTCGCGGGCTATGGAGAAACTTTTGAGTTGTCACTCGAGAGATGGTTGATTCGTGCATATCGACCTGATAGGCAATATCAGCCAATATCATTGGTTTCATATACTCTTCACCCAGCTCAAAGAATTCTTGTTGCTGTTCCACAATACAAGTCGCCACTTTTAATAGTGTTTCATGACGGCTTTCTAGGCTTTTTATTAACCATTTTGCTTCTTGAAGATGGCTACGAATATATTGTGTGTCACCCTCATTCGCTGAATTATTAGCCATAGAAGCATAATGATTATTAATACTCAGTTTAGGGATGCTATCTGTATTTAGCTCAACTTGCCAGTGTCCTGCTATTTTTTTCACTAAAACATCAGGAATTACGTATTCTGATTCCCCAGTATTAATGGATTGGCCTGGTTTAGGGTTAAGCGTTAAGATCAAATCGATGGCGGTTTTTAACGCATCTTCTTTTAGACGCGTTAATTTACTGAGTTGCCTAAAGTCACGATTTGCAAGCAAATCAATGTGGTTGCTAATAATTAGTTTGGCTTCTTGTAGCCCGTTGGTTTCTTTGGGGTATAACGAAAGCTGAATCAGTAAACATTCTTTTAAATCTTGAGCGGCGACGCCTAATGGGTCGAAATGTTGAATTCGTTTTAAAACAGCGACAACTTCTTCTAAGCTAATTTCAGGGTTAGCAATTCCTTCATGTATATCAGAAATTGTAGTGGTGAGATAACCTGAATCATCAATTGAATCAATAATTGAGGTGGCTATCGCACGGTCTGTATCAGTAAAGGGCGTCAGCTCAGACTGCCATATTAGGTAATCTTGTAAAGTCTGTGTGGTTTCACCTTGATAAACGGGTAATTCATCATAACTGTAATCATTAGTGGTGCCTGAAGGCGTACCCGCTGTGTAGATTTCATCCCAATCAGCATCCAAAGGAAGCTCATTAGGCATGTCTTGGTTTTCAAGTGCGTCTTTGGTATCAAGTTCACTGCTGTCAGTATTATCACTCAGAGATTCAATAGATTCGGTTTCAGAATTTAATTCTTCTTGTTCAAGAAGCGGGTTAGTTTCTAACGCTAGTTGGATTTCTTGTTGCAGCTCAAGTGTAGACAGTTGCAACAGGCGAATAGCCTGCTGCAATTGGGGTGTCATTGCAAGTTGTTGACTAACTCTAAGCTGCAAACTTTGCTTCATGAAAGTGTTTTATTCTCCTTGAAAAAGAAAGCTGACACGTAATTTATAACCGGAAACCTTCACCTAAGTATACCCGTTTCACTTGTTCATTTTCTAAGATCATGGTTGGCGTACCATGAGCAATCAGGTGCCCTTGGCTCACAATGTAAGCTCTTTCGCAGACATCTAATGTTTCGCGTACGTTATGGTCTGTAATTAGAACGCCAAGGCCATAATCCCTTAAGTGCTGAATAATCTTTTTGATATCGAGCACTGAAATTGGGTCAACCCCAGCGAAGGGCTCATCTAATAAAATAAATTTGGGGTTCGCTGCCAGTGCACGCGCTATTTCTACACGACGGCGCTCACCTCCTGATAGAGACTGCCCTAGGCTGTCACGAAGATGGGTGATACTGAATTCTTCCATCAGTTCTTCAGCACGCTGTTTGCGTTGCTGTGAATTCAAATCTTCGCGGATCTCTAATACAGCCATCAGGTTATCATAAACGCTTAGGCGACGGAAAATAGAGGCTTCCTGAGGAAGGTAGCCAATACCGCGACGCGCACGTTCATGTAGCGGTAGGAGGCTGATGTCTTCGCCATCAATCAAAATTTTGCCTGCATCCCGCTGAACAATGCCGACCACCATATAAAAGGTTGTTGTTTTACCAGCACCATTTGGCCCTAGTAAGCCAACAATTTCGCCTGATTTAACTTCAAGGCTTACATCTTCAACAACCTTGCGTTTTTTATAGGCTTTTGCCAGATTTTCCGCGGTTAGTGTCGCCATAACGATTATTTACTCTTACTCGTAGTTGCTGATGAATTTTTCGCCGCTGGGCCTTTTTCTTGCAATTGTGCTGGGAGTAACACAGTTGTTACGCGTTTGCCCTTATCACTAAATGCTTCCATTTGTTGCGTCGGCACCAAATAGGTGATTTTATCACCTTGGATATTGCTATCTAACTGCTCGAGGTATGCATTACCCGTTAGTGTAACGAGCTGCTTATCAACCTCATAGCGTGCCTTACTTGCATGCCCTTTAATTGGTTTACCATCATCTTGTAATTGATAAAACGTGACTGGGCTACCAAACGCTTCAACAATTATTTTATCAGAGTCACTGCTTGGACGAGTCACAACCACTTTATTGGCTCGAATATCAATTGAGCCTTGTTTAATGATCACGTCATCTGTAAAGGTGGTGACGTTTTTTTCTAAATCAAGAGATTGTTTGACCGAATTAATCGTCATTGGCTGCTGTGTATCGCTTTTCAGTGCTACCGCAGGTAGGCTAAGAGCTAACATTGCACTGGCAACAGCCCCTTGAATAAAACGCTTCTTAGTTACTTGATTCATTTTAATGCTCTTCTGGTTGTAACACATAATGAGTTTTTACATCTTCGATTAATTCAGCCGTTCTTGTACGGAGGTTCCCCTTCATTTTCAAGCCCGTTGAATTTAGACCATGTCCAATAATGGTCACTTTATCGTCAGATGAAACGTCTTGTGTTGTCAAATTGACAACTGCACTTTCAGTTGTAATTCGTTGGATCTGTGACTCTTTAGTTAAGCTATCGACCTGAACATCACTATATAGATAGAGAATTCTATCGTTTGTTAATCTGGCTTTGAAGGCTTTGACCGTCCATGTAGGCTGACCTGCCTCGTTATAAGTGGTTAAAACAGGTTTTGAAAACCAAGTGATTTTCCCTTCAGTGTAGTTATCTATTTTATCTGATACGAGCTTATAAGCTAAATTTCCCGCTGGATTATAGACAAAAGTCACCGAATCATCAGTTTGATAATTAGGTTGCCCATCATTAATTACTTTATCCTCTGGGTTAATAGCATCATTACCGGCTAAGTTCCAGCCAATAAGCCCTAATGCAATCAAGGATAAAATAATGATTAACCACTTCTTCGCATTGCTCATGAATTTAATCTATTCGTTATATTGATAAACCTTTCGCTTCTTCTAATTTACCTTGAGAAAGAAGAATAAGGTCACAAAGTTCGCGGACTGCACCTTTGCCACCACCAAGTCGGGTGATGTAATCAGCTTTTGGCAGTAACAACGGATGTGCATCCGCTACGGCGACAGATAAGCCTACTTTTGCCATAACTGGCCAGTCGATCAGATCGTCCCCAATATAAGCTATTTGTTCATCTGATAGTTGTAGTGTATCTAACAGTTGCTGATACGCCAAAAGCTTATCGCTTTGCCCTTGGTAAAGATATGTAATGCCTAGTGTTTGTGCTCTATCTTCAAGGAGTTTGGCTTTTCTACCTGTGATAATGGCAACTTCAATATTTGATGTTAATAGGCAGCGGATACCATAGCCATCACGAACATTAAAAGCTTTAAGCTCTTCGCCATTATTTCCCATATAAATCAAACCATCAGACATTACACCATCCACATCGCAGATCAGTAATTTCACTTTTGCTGCTTTTGTGAGTATGGCGCTGGCAACAGGGCCATAGCAGGTTTCTATATTTCCCGAATTCATTGTATTTCCTTATGTTATACAACACCCGCTTGAAGCAAATCATGCATATGTAGCACACCCACTAATTGATTACCATCGGCAACTAATAAAGATGTAACATGTTTAGATTGCATTAAATTAAGGGCTTCAACAGCCAACAGATTTGGAGAAACGCGGATACCTCCAGGGGTCATCAAGTCGGCAATTTTAGCATTATTTAAGTCAATACCCATATCAAATATACGGCGTAAATCCCCATCAGTGAAAATGCCTTCAATATTCATGTTGTCATCACAAATAACGGTCATTCCAAGTTTTTTGCGTGTAATTTCGACTAAAGCCTCACGCAAAGACGCGCTTTTAGGAATATGGGGGATATCATCACCCGTATTCATTAAATCACGAACTAAGAGTAAAAGTTTGCGCCCTAGTGCGCCGCCTGGGTGAGAAAGTGCAAAGTCATTAGCTGTAAAACCTCGAGCGGTTAACAAGGCTATCGCGAGTGCATCACCCATGACCAGTGTTGCAGTCGTACTCGTGGTTGGTGCAAGTCCTAGAGGGCACGCTTCTTGTGGCACTTTTATACACAAATGGACATCAGCATATTTCCCCATATTACTATCAGGGTTGTTGGTCATACAGATTAAGGGAACCTTAATTCTTTTTAAAACAGGAAGTAAAGCTAAAATCTCCCCTGATTCACCGGAGTTGGAAATAGCTAACACGACATCTTTATGGGTAATCATCCCGAGGTCACCATGGCTGGCCTCTCCGGGGTGAACAAAAAACGAAGGTGTCCCTGTACTTGCGAGTGTAGCGGCAATTTTACGGCCAATATGCCCCGATTTTCCCATCCCCATAACGACGACTTTCCCTTCACAGCCAAAAATAAGCTGGCAAGCGCGGTCAAAGTCTGTATTGATGTATTGCTCAAGGTTTTTTATACCTTCGTGTTCGATATGGAGAACTTCTTTACCTACTTTCTGAAAATCGAAGTTTGACATTTCTAGTTCCATGCGTAGCTTTTAAGTTAATCGGATAAGCGGAATTAAATTGTATAACGAATACTTAGTATCAGTAAGTATTTTGTCTGTTAAGCTATCTTTAAGGATAGTTTTGCGTCTAATTGTTATTTCATTGCGAGACGATGTTTAATTGGTATGTAAAGTGAGATCCCATAGCATCTTGGACCAAAAAAACATGGGTAAATTCGCGTATTCTTAAGTACAATAAATTACGGAATTCTAAGAGCTGTCTGCTGTTTTTACTGATAATTTTTACTGATTATAAGTAAATACTATTGTTTATAGCCTGTTTCATTTATATAAATATACAGTTGTAACACTAAAAGTCACATTTTCGACGCTATAATACTATAAATTCTATTTGGTTGTGATATTTGACGATTTTCAGTTTATCTTTCGGTAACATCTGAACGGATAAAAAATATTCAAGCACGATGTATAACGAGTTATTTAACAATGCAAGCACAGACAGACAACTTAATTGAAGTTCGGAACATGTCCTTTACTCGAGGAAGTCGGAAAATATTTGAAAATATTAACCTAACAGTTCCTCGTGGGAAAATTACGGCGATTATGGGGCCATCAGGGATCGGTAAAACCACACTGCTGCGCTTGATTGGTGGTCAATTAAGACCAAATGAAGGTGAAATTTGGTTTGATGGTGATAACATTCCTAGTTTGTCACGTTCAAAGCTGTACCAATCACGTAAAAAAATGAGCATGTTATTCCAGTCAGGTGCTTTATTTACGGATATGGACGTATTTAATAACGTCGCTTTTCCACTGCGTGAACATACTAATTTATCGGAATCTTTGATTCATACTACAGTAATGATGAAATTAGAAGCCGTCGGGTTACGTGGCGCAGCAAAGCTAATGCCGTCTGAGTTATCTGGTGGTATGGCGCGACGTGCGGCTTTAGCTCGGGCAATTGCTCTTGATCCTGATTTAATTATGTTTGATGAACCTTTTGTGGGGCAAGACCCGATAACAATGGGGGTTTTAGTCAAACTGATCGATGAGCTTAATCAAGCACTTGGGGTAACATGTGTCGTTGTATCCCATGATGTTCCAGAAGTGTTGAGCATCGCTGATAAAGCATATATTGTTGCGCAGCAGCATGTTATTGCACATGGCTCAGGGGATGAATTACGTGAAAATCGAGATCCCCGTGTGCGGCAATTCCTTGATGGTATTGCCGATGGTCCGGTACCATTCCGTTTTCCCGCCAATGATTATCTGGCTGATTTATTAGGGTAAAATAAGATGATAATAAAGGCGATCGCAGCCTTCGGACGCCGATGGATTGATATTTTTTCTGCGTTTGGTCGAGCTGGTTATATGCTGTTTCGCGCTTTACTTGGCAAACCAGAGTTTCGTAAACAGTGGCCATTATTGATGAAACAATTGTATGCCATTGGCGTACAGTCTTTACTGATAGTTGCTGTTTCAGGTTTGTTTATTGGAATGGTTCTTGGGTTACAAGGTTACCTTGTCCTGACAACATTTAGTGCAGAGGCAAGCTTAGGGATGATGGTGGCGCTTTCCCTATTACGTGAACTTGGTCCTGTTGTGACAGCTCTATTATTTGCTGGGCGGGCAGGGTCAGCATTAACAGCCGAAATTGGTCTAATGAAAGCAACTGAACAAATCTCTAGCCTTGAAATGATGGCAGTTGACCCTTTAAGGCGAGTCATTGCTCCGCGTTTTTGGGCTGGTTTTATTAGTATGCCATTGTTATCACTGATTTTTGTTGCTGTCGGTATCTTAGGCGGCGCATTGGTTGGTGTTGATTGGAAGGGTATCGATGAAGGTTTTTTCTGGGCGTCAATGCAATCCTCAATTGATTGGCGGCTAGATTTGGTTAACTGTGTGATTAAAAGCTTAGTTTTTGCTTTAACAGTAACTTGGATAGCGCTATTTAATGGCTATGATGCAATCCCCACTTCTGAAGGGATAAGTCAAGCAACAACACGAACCGTTGTGCATGCATCATTGTCTGTTTTAGGACTGGATTTCGTACTTACCGCACTGATGTTTGGGAACTAAGTCATGCAAAGTAAAAAAAGTGAAATATGGGTGGGTTGTTTTATGTTGCTGGCGATAGCCGCAATCATTTTTTTGTGTTTAAAAGTTGCTGATTTGAAGTCGATTGGGAGCCAATCTACCTACCAAATCTCTGCCTCTTTTGAAAACATTGGAGGTTTAAAAGAAGGCTCACCAATTAAAGTCGGTGGGGTGGTTATTGGTCGAGTTGCCAGTATCACTTTAGACAAAAAAAACTATATTCCCGAAGTTAAAATTGATTTATTGAGCGAGTACGACAATATTCCTGACTCTAGCTCACTTTCAATTCGTACTTCTGGGTTACTAGGGGAGCAATATATCGCAATGAATATTGGCCCAGACGATGAAGAGTTAGGTATTGCAATATTGAAAAATGGCGGGCGTCTAGAAGACACTAAGCCTGCCATGGTGCTAGAGGATCTCATCGGACAGTTCTTGTATAAGAGTGGTGATAGTCAAGGTACAGAGCCAGCGACAGAGTAATTTGAAGCTCTCTTTGAATAGTAAAGGAATTAATTATGTTTAAACGTTTAATGATGGTTGCCATGCTTGTTATTGCTCCATTTGCTATGGCGGTAGACCAAACCAACCCTTATAAATTAATGGATGAAGCGGCAGCGAAAACTTTTAATCGATTAAAAGCAGAACAGCCGAAAATTAAGCAAGATCCTGAGTATTTAAGAACGATTGTTCGTGAAGAGCTTTTGCCTTATGTTCAAATTAAATATGCGGGCGCTTTAGTGTTAGGCACCTACTATAAAGGTGCAACCCCAGCGCAGCGTGAAGCTTACTTCAAAGCATTCGAAGCTTATCTAGAACAGGTTTATGGCCAGGCATTAGCGATGTATCATGGGCAAACTTATCAGATTGCACCAGAGCAACCTATCGGGGATAAAAACATTGTTGCTATCCGTGTAACAATCGTTGACACCAATGGTCGCCCACCTGTACGTCTAGATTTCCAATGGCGTAAAAATAGTAAAACAGGTTACTGGCAAGCGTACGACATGATTGCAGAAGGTGTGAGCATGATCACCACCAAACAAAACGAATGGGGTGATATTTTACGTAAGCAAGGCGTTGATGGCCTAACAAAACAGTTAGAAGCTAGCGCAAAAGCCCCGATTACTTTAGAAGAGAAAAAGTAATATGAGCCACCCGTTAGCATGGGAACAAACAGAAATGACATTGCATCTAACGGGGACGTTAGACCGCGATTCTTTAATGGTGTTTTGGGATAAAAAGACGGTATTACTAGAAAGCATAGGTAATATCAATGTATCCGGTTTAACACATGTTGACTCTGCAGGTCTTGCGATGCTAGTTCGTTTAAAAGGCGAGTTCCAAGCTAAGAACCGCTCGCTGAGTATTACTGGTATTAGTGAGAACTTGAAAACATTGATTGAACTATATGGGGTTCAAACGGTGATTGCGAGTTAGGTTAAATGTCCTAAACTAAGTCAAGTTATGTAAAAATAAGCGCCTCTATGTGCTTTTCAGCTCGAGAGGCGTTTTCTTTGGTTTAAGTGTTAAGCTTAATCCTTTAGGATAGGGTCTTGCCTTGACTGCTCCGATTACGATGTTTTGATATAGGCAACGAAACATGGTGAGTTAGGGTAATATTATAAATCACAAATAATTAATAAAATTGAGTCATTATGGATACCAACGAAATTAAGCAAGTATTGATGGATAAGCTGTCTCTGGATGAGGCTATTGTTACTGGTGATGGCAGCCACTTTCAGGTTATTGCCGTCGGTGACATGTTTGACGGCATGAGTCGTGTTAAGCAACAGCAAGCAATTTATGCGCCTTTGATGGAGTATATTGCGGATAACCGCATTCATGCTTTATCAATTAAAGCGTACACCCCTGCGCAATGGGAGCGCGATCGTAAACTTAGTGGTCTTTGATTTCAAAGCCTAAGCGAACAGCCTGTAAAATTCGACATACGAGAACACTTGAATGGATAAGTTTTTAGTTAAAGGGCCAACCCGGTTAGAGGGTGAGGTGACTATATCTGGCGCAAAAAATGCGGCATTACCAATCTTGTTCGCTGCTTTATTGGCTGAAGAGCCAGTAGAAATTCAGAATGTCCCTCATTTAAGGGACATTGATACCACCATTAAATTACTGAATCAGCTTGGTACGAAAGTTAAGCGTAATGGTTCTGTGTATGTCGATGCCAGCACTGTGACAACTTATTGTGCACCTTATGATTTGGTTAAAACGATGCGTGCTTCTATTTGGGCATTGGCACCATTAGTCGCGCGTTTTGGTCATGGTGAAGTTTCTTTACCAGGTGGTTGTGCTATCGGTGCGCGCCCTGTTGATTTACATATCTCTGGTTTAGAACAATTAGGCGCAAATATTGTTCTAGAAGATGGTTATGTAAAAGCAACAGTAGACGGCCGTTTGAAAGGCGCATGCATTGTGATGGACAAAGTCAGTGTGGGTGCGACTGTTTCTATTATGACAGCAGCAACGTTGGCTGAAGGTACGACAACGATTGAAAATGCGGCTCGTGAGCCAGAAATTGAAGATACTGCTAATTTCCTTAATACCCTTGGTGCCAAAATTACAGGTGCAGGTACTGACCGTATTGTGATTGAGGGGGTTAAGCGCTTAGGTGGCGGTGTCTACCAAGTTCTACCTGATCGTATCGAAACAGGGACATTTTTAATCGCCGCCGCAGTTTCTCGTGGGAAAGTGATTTGTCGTAATGCACGCCCAGATACACTTGATGCTGTATTAGCTAAATTACGTGAAGCTGGTGCGAAAATCGAATTAGGGGATGACTGGATTAGCTTAGATATGGAAGGTAAACGCCCGAAAGCAGTTACTTTACGTACAGCACCACACCCAGGTTTCCCAACGGATATGCAGGCACAATTTAGTTTGCTCAACCTTGTTGCTGATGGTGCAGGGATGATCACCGAAACGATTTTTGAAAACCGTTTCATGCATATTCCAGAGTTGATCCGAATGGGCGCTCATGCTGAAATTGAAAGTAATACTGTGTTGTGTCATGGCGTTGAAAAACTGACCAGCGCCCAAGTGATGGCAACAGATTTACGCGCTTCAGCAAGTTTAGTTATTGCGGGTTGTATAGCCGAGGGGACTACGACGGTTGACCGTATCTACCATATTGACCGCGGCTATGAGCACATTGAAGATAAATTACGTGGTTTAGGTGCCGATATTCAGCGAGTACATTCTGACGATTAGTCATATTGTTAGCACAGGTCGGTAGTAAACCTATTGACTTAGTTAAACCCAAAAAAAGGTTGTTCTTCGAATGGAACAACCTTTTTTATTACAAAGAGAATGAATAAATTAACCCGCTTGGCCTTCAGGGATTTCCTCAATAATAACATCAATATTTTTGACTTCGCCATCCCGTAATATTTGTACTGCGGCTTTACTTCCGGGGCGAATTTCAGCCACTAAATCCATGGTTTCTGCCGCAGAAATGGCAGGCTTACCATCAACGGATAAAACAATATCACCTTGCAAAATCCCCGCTTTGGCGGCAGGCCCATTCGGAGCCACTTGGAAAACACGTAAACCTTGTATTTGATTGATATTATTATTGTTTGACCTAATTTGTGGTAGTTCGCGGGCGGTGATCCCAATGTAACCACGGATCACCCGACCATCACGGATTAGTTTATCCATGATTTTAGTCGCTAGTGCCGTTGGAATAGCAAAACTTAGCCCTTCAGAGCTAATACCTTGGCCTGCGGTAAATGAAAGCGTGTTAATACCAACTAATTCCCCTTCAGTATTGATTAATGCACCACCTGAGTTACCTGAATTAATTGAAGCATCAGTTTGTAGGAAGTTTTGTCGGCGTGTTGAGCTTAGCCCTACACGGCCAGTTGCGCTAATAATACCTTGGGTGACGGTTTGACCAATATTATAGGGGTTACCAATAGCAAGAACGACGTCACCAACATGGGTAACACGCTTGGTGTTAATGGGGATTACAGGCAGGTTGTCTGCGTCTATCTTAAGCACAGCGAGGTCAGTTAATGAATCCGAACCGACTAACAAGGCATCAAAGATAGCGCCATCTTGTAAGGCTACAAGGATTTGGTCTGGGTTATCAACAACATGTTTATTCGTAATGATATAGCCATTTGGGCTCATGATTACGCCAGAACCGAGAGATTTTAGTTCACGACCAGATTGGGAAAAACTGCCCTTGGAACTACTATACACATACACTACAGCTGGAGCCGCACGGCGCACAGCTTTATTATAACTGACGGGTTCGCTATTTGTTTTACCATACAGTAAGTCAGCTAAGCCTTGAGGACGCAACGAAGGAACCGCAACGATAATAATCAATGCAGTTAACAGGCCAAGCATGACGGATAAAGTTAGCTTCTTAACCATAAAATATCGAACATTCAGTTATTTTTTCAACGTACCCTTGAGCATAACATAAAAAAACAGGCACAGCAGAGTGATACTGTACCTGTTTTATTGATTTTAAGATGGAGTTTAATAAATTAATTTTTCATTAATAGATACAAGGTTTCCCCATCACGCAATACTTTCATTGCCAGCACTGGTGGCTTACCGTCAATAATTTTACGGAATTGGTCAATGGTCTCCACACGTGAGTCATTGACACCAAAGATTAAGTCACCTTTCATTAGGCCAATTGCAGCCGCAGGTGATTTTGGAGCCACGCTATCTACTTGGACACCTTTGGTATTACTGATAATTGCATTAGAAATAGTTGCACCTAATAAGGATTCACTTAGTTTTTCTGCTTTAGTTGCCGTACCTTCATCGTTCTCTAATACAACTTTGACATCAATTGGTTTACCAGAGCGGATTAAGCCAATGGTAATTTCTTTACCTATTTGGCTAGTACCAATTTTAGCTCTCAACTCAGCGAAACTGTTAATACGTTTACCATCAACTGAGACTAAGACGTCACCAGATTTAATACCCGCTTTAGCCGCAGATGATTTAGGAATAACTTCACTTACAAAGGCACCGCGTTGTGCATCAATGTTAAATGCTTTTGCGATATCGGAGTTCATCTCCGTACCTTTAATTCCTAAAATACCGCGTTTAACTTCCCCATGTTTAATCAGTTGTTCACTTAGGTTTTTAGCCATATTACTTGGGATAGCAAAACCGATACCGATATTACCGCCACCAGGGGCTAATATTGCAGTATTAATACCGATTAGCTCACCATTTAGGTTAACTAATGCACCACCTGAGTTACCACGGTTAATTGAGGCATCTGTTTGGATAAAGTTTTCCAAACCTTCAAGATTTAATCCACTACGACCTAATGCTGAGATAATCCCTGAAGTTGCCGTTTGGCCTAACCCAAATGGGTTACCAACTGCGACAGCAAAATCACCAACACGTAGTTTATCTGAATCTGCAATGCTAACAGCCGTTAAGTTTTTAATATCTTTGTTATTCGTGATTTTCAGTAATGCGATATCTGTTTGTGGGTCTTTACCAATCAATTTTACCGCGATTTCACGGCCATCATTTAATTGGATTTGAATTTTGTCCGCACCATCAATTACATGGTTATTAGTTAAAATATACCCTTGTTCTGCATCAATAATTACACCGGAACCAAGCCCTTCAAATGGGCGCACGCTTTGTTGTTGTGATGGAACATTTGGGCCAAAAAAGAATTTTAGCTCTTCAGGGATTTGTTGATTTTGTACACGAGTCCCTGATACATGAATATTAACCACTGCGGGTAATACTTTTTCAAGCATTGGGGCTAGGCTTGGTAAATTTTGACTTTGTGCTGTTACGGGTAATGAAGCGGGTAATGCTGCACTGCTAACGGCAGGAATAGCGGCTAATGATAACCCTAGGCTCATTGCTACAGCGGTAAGAAAAAAGTTTTTTCTTTTCATAATTTAGTCGATTCTCTCAAAAATAATTATCAATTCACTGTGGATACATTTTTGGGGGTAACACAATGAGTTGAGATATTGGTTGGTATCAGATTCAATTTTACTGAAGACTATGACTATAGATTATGCGCAAAAGTTCCCTTTACGGGTAGCGAATATCCATTCTTTTACATCTATTTACATGCAACTTAAGTGAAACTTTAACTTCTATACAGTTGCTAAATAAATCATTAAGTTACATTTAGATGGAAATTTTGTTCAGATTTATTAAATGAGTATTTAAAAGCAGAAGATACAGGTGGAATAATAAAATTCAGTGAATGTTATAAGGAATCACCAGTAAGTGGCACTTACTGGTGATAAACGAAGAAAATTACTTTTCTTTCTCTTCAAGAGGGCGGAACAAGCCTGATGCGCCATCAGAGTAATCTCTTGGTGGCATTTTAACTGGTGCTTGGTCGTTATCTGCCTCAGATTCCGTTAAGCGATAGTTAAATGGGTTATCTTGTGCAGGCATATCAGGCATCAATTCAGACGAACTTTGTGCCATGTGTTGATACAGTTGACGGTAGTCACGCGCCATTTTATCCAATAGTTCTGCGCTGCGAGCAAAATGGCTAACAAGCTCTTTACGGTACTCTTCAAGTTCAGTGCTTTTTTTGTCTAACTCAGCTTGCGCTGTTTTTTGTTGGCGAAGTTTTGGGTTACCATAACGGACAACTAGTGCGCCGATGATAAAACCAACAATTAATCCTATTAATGCATACTCCCAGGTCATGCTGACTCCTTCATTACTTCAATGTTCACAGATTCAATGTTCGCAGAAATTAAGTGTCGTTACCGTTACTATACCTTAAATAATTCAAGTTGCATGTAAGCGTCAAGTAAAGCATTTCAACATATTGTAATTTGACAATTAAGTGATGAGAAAACCCACAAAACTTGAACTAGCTAAACTAAAGTTATTCAGAACTTAAAGGTAGAATCTTAAGTTGAATTTCCTTACTCTATATCGATTCGTTAACCGAAAGTTAAATGATAACTGAATCTGGTTATAATAAAGGCAGTGTATATCAAATAACGGTAAAAAAACCGAAATTTTTAAGGATTATTCAGTTAATGTCACCAATGAGCCCTACAATGCGTTATCAACAAGCGTTAGCTGATGGGAATTATCAGCCTGATGACGTACAAAAGCTTGCTGTCGAACGCCTAGATAAAATTTATCAGAACCTCGTTAATGCACCTTCAATTGTTCCTAGTGAAAAACCTTCTGGTTTAAAGCAACGTTTTAGCCGCTTATTAGGCAAAACTCCGACTACATCGATAGTGCCTGTACAAGGGTTATATATGTGGGGGGGAGTGGGTCGTGGAAAAACATGGCTAATGGATATGTTTTACGAAAGTTTACCAGGAACACGTAAACTTCGTTTGCATTTTCATCGTTTTATGAAAAAAGTACAAGAAGATTTAATGGCGTTACAGGGGCAAGAAAACCCGTTAGATATTATTGCCGATGAATTTAAAAAACACACTGACGTGTTGTGCTTTGATGAGTTTTTTGTCTCTGATATTACTGATGCAATGATTTTAGGTACTTTACTTGAGGGGTTATTTGCTCGGGGTATAACGTTAGTGGCTACCTCGAATATTATTCCTGATGATTTGTATCGTAATGGTTTGCAGCGTGCTCGTTTTTTACCTGCGATCGAGCAAATTAAAAAGTATTGCGATGTAATGAACGTCGATGCAGGGATTGACTATCGCTTACGGACTCTAACTCAAGCTCACCTATTCTTGTCGCCAATTAATAGTGAAAATCGTCAACATTTGGATGACGTTTTTGTTAAATTGGCCGGGAAGCAAGGTGAACAATCACCGGTGTTAGAAGTTAATCACCGCAAAATGCAGGCGATCCGTACCGCGGAAGGGGTTTTAGCAATAGAGTTTAAGGTGCTTTGCGAAGAGCCTCGTAGCCAAAACGACTATATCTATTTATCGAACTGTTACCATACTATCTTGTTATATAATGTACCTGCCATGGGTACGAACGATGAAAACTCCGCTCGCAGGTTTTTGGCCTTAATTGATGAGTTTTATGAGCGTAAAGTTAAATTAATTATTAATGCAGCAGTACCGATGGAATCGCTTTATCAAGGGCAATTACTGGCGTTTGAATACCAACGTTGTTTGTCCCGTTTACAAGAAATGCAAAGTGAAGAATACCTTAAAATCCCACATTTGGCTTAAGTGGATAAACCCTTAAGTCGATAAACCATTGGTATTTTATCGAGCAAACGCCTTGGAATGCACAATTTAAGTACAAATTAGGGTGTTTATTCGAATAAACGTAAAAAAAATGCATTTGGGGTCGATTTTTGTTGCTGACTTCTCTATAATCTTGCGACCCCACGTTACAGCATTGTTTTTTATTTCCCAAAAAATAATGCATTAATGCCAGTTAGGCTGCTCGAAGGGGTAGGTTTACTGGACAAAGAGTCGTGTGAACCTCAGAAAGCTTATGAACATGAGTGTTCACCAACGTGTAACTTCAATATTGGGTAAGTTTTAATGAAAACTTTTACAGCTAAACCAGAGACCGTAAAACGCGACTGGTATGTTGTTGATGCAGATGGCAAAACTTTAGGCCGTCTTGCAACTGAAATTGCTAGCCGTTTACGCGGTAAGCATAAAGCGGAATACACTCCGCACGTGGATACTGGTGATTACATCATCGTTCTGAATGCAGAGAAAATTGCTGTTACCGGCAATAAACGCGAAGACAAAATCTACTATCGCCACACTGGCCATGTAGGTGGAATCAAGCAAGCAACTTTCGAAGAAATGATTGCTCGCAGTCCTGAGCGTGTGCTTGAAATCGCGGTTAAAGGCATGTTGCCAAAAGGACCTCTGGGTCGTGCAATGTACCGTAAACTGAAAGTTTACGCAGGTAATGAGCACAACCACGCGGCTCAACAACCGCAAGTTCTTGACATTTAATCGGGATTATAGCAATGGCTGAAAATCAATACTACGGCACTGGTCGCCGCAAAAGCTCATCTGCTCGTGTCTTTATTAAGCCGGGTAGCGGTAACATCACAATCAATCAACGTACACTGGAACAATACTTTGGTCGCGAAACTGCGCGCATGGTTGTTCGTCAGCCGTTAGAGCTGGTTGAAATGTTAGAAAAACTGGATCTGTACATCACTGTTAAAGGTGGTGGTATTTCAGGTCAAGCAGGCGCAATCCGTCACGGTATTACACGTGCACTGATGGCTTACGACGAGACTCTTCGTTCTGATCTGCGTAAAGCTGGTTTTGTTACCCGTGATGCGCGTTCTGTTGAACGTAAAAAAGTGGGTCTGCGCAAAGCACGTCGTCGTCCGCAGTTCTCCAAACGTTAATTTATTGCCCTTTGGGCATGAAATTAATGAAAAAACCCGCCTTTATGGCGGGTTTTTTATTGTCTGTTGTTTTTGATTAATTAATATTGGTAATACTTGATTAAATATAGCGATTAAAAAGAAATTGATATAATTTGTAGAAAAAAGAATTATTTAGTTTAGAATTTAAAATTATTATTAGTTGGGTGTTATTTAGTTCATTTATTTATTATTAAATAACCAAAGTATGGATTCAACTCCAAGGATTTAAATCCATATATAAGTATATTTTTAGTTAATAAAACTATTTTTTTTGTGATTTAACCTGTCATTGAAATATACTTATGATTTTTTCGATGCTTCCCCCCTAAGCTGTACAAAATCTGTTAGAATATGTGCCTGTTTTTTATTTCGGATTTCTCGCCTTTATTGTGCGGGAGGGTTGTGTTGGCTTTCAGTATGGATAAATGAAAGACGGACACTGGGGATTTTAAAATGGGTAATCGGTAATTAAATACTTAATTACATTTCGTCCATTTTGTATTTTGGAGGTTTTAATGGCTGTCGCTCCTAATAAACGTTCGGTAATGACATTGTTCTCTAGCCCAACTGACATTTTTAGCCATCAGGTACGTATTGTTCTGGCTGAAAAAGGAGTTAGTGTTCAAATTGAATATGTTGAACCTGGTCAGCAACATAAAGATTTGATTGACCTCAACCCATACCATAGCGTTCCAACGTTGGTTGATCGTGATCTAACGCTTTATGACCCACATATTATCATGGAATACCTTGATGAGCGTTTTCCTCATCCACCATTAATGCCTGTTTATCCAGTTGCACGTGGTACAAGCCGTCAATTAATGTATCGCATTAAAAATGACTGGTATTCATTGATGGACAAAATTGAGAAAGGCACGGCACAAGAAGCTGCAAATGCCCGCCGTCAATTATCTGAAGAGCTGATCGCAGTTTCTCCTGTTTTTGCTGAAATGGACTTCTTCATGAGCGAAGAATTTAGCATCGTCGATTGCTATTTGGCTCCATTGCTGTGGCGCTTACCTGTACTCGGTATTGAAATTAACCCATCAATCAGCAAATACTTACATTTTTATATGGATCGCGTTTTTGACCGTGACGGATTCAGCGCGTCATTGACGGATGCTGAAAAAGAAATGCGCGAGTCTAGACAGCCTATTAGAAGAGGCTAAAAATGATGGAAATGACACCAATGTCACCACGTCGTCCTTATTTGTTACGTGCCCACTACGAGTGGTTACTTGATAACGATATGACTCCGCATTTGGTGGTTGATGTCACCGTTCCCGATGTAAACGTTCCTATGGAGTTTGCTCGGGATGGGCAAATTGTTTTGAATGTAGCGCCTCGAGCCGTCGGTAATTTCGAAATCACCAACGAAGAAGTGCGTTTCAATGCCCGTTTTGGTGGTGTGCCGCGTCAAGTGTATGTTCCAATGTCAGCAATTATGGCGGTATATGCACGTGAAAATGGGGCTGGTATGATGTTTGAACCTGAGACTGCTTATGATGCAGAGTTATCCTCAGGGGTCGAAGATATTGAAGAACCAGAAGATAATATTACTTTAGTTCATGAAGCTGACCTTCCTGATGAAAGTTCGCAAGAACCATCAGGTGATGAGCCACCTAGGCCTCCGAAAGGTAGACCTGCACTAAGAGTTGTCAAATAACAGGCTTATCAGTTTTCATTACTTTAGAAATCAAGTAATAACGATCAACAGAGGGGATAATCCCTCTGTTTTTCTTTTTTTAAAGTATTATTCGGTAATTAAACACCGAGAAAAAGCAAAATTCCTTCAGCTGCTCCGCGGCCATCAGCAATCGCAGTGACTACAAGGTCAGAACCCCTAATGGCATCTCCCCCTGCAAATATCTTTTGATTGGATGTTTGGTATGGAAAACCCGTATGATGACTAGCTAAGATATGACCGTGCTGATTATGCTCAACATCTTGCTCTGCTAACCAAGATTGAGTGTATGGGTGAAAACCAAAAGCAACAATAACCACATCAGCTTCGATAAAAGTATTTGAATTTTCAATGAGTTCTACTTGATAACGCCCATCTTTGAGTTCACCTTTTTGGGTTCGAGAAGCATAAATGCCAGTAATCTGACCATTTTCATTGGTGGCTACTTTGGTCGCTTGGGTATTAAAATAAAATTGAACACCTTCGTCTAATGCATTCGTTATTTCTTTTTGCGACCCGGGCATGCTTGCTTTATCTCTACGATAGACACAATTAACCTGTGCAGCGCCTTGACGAATAGCACTCCGAGTGCAATCCATCGCGGTATCCCCCCCACCTAAAACAACCACGCGTTTTTTATGTAAATCAATGTAGGGTTGGTCTGTAGATGCAGGTAGTGCCATTAAATGACGGGTATTCGCGATTAAATAGGGCAGAGCCTCATACACGCCTTGAATTGATTCAGTTGAGAGGTTCCCTTTAATTGACTGATAGGCACCTGTAGCAATAAAAATAGCGTCATAGGTGCTAAGAAGCGCATCTAACGAGAGGTCAACACCTATTTCAGTATTAAGCTGAAACTGTACCCCCATTTCTGCCAAAATTTCATGTCGCTGCATCATAACGTGTTTTTCTAACTTAAATGCTGGGATACCAAATGTCAGTAGTCCCCCAATCTCGGGATGTTTATCAAAAACGATAGCCTCGACACCATTACGAACAAGAACATCGGCACAAGCTAGCCCAGCGGGGCCAGCCCCAATAATAGCAACACGCTTATTGACTGGAGAAACATGAGAAAGGTCGGGGCGCCAGCCTAATGCAAAGGCAGTATCATTAATATAGCGTTCAATGTGGCCAATAGTCACTGCACCATGGTCGTCATGTAGTACACAAGCGACTTCGCATAACTTATCTTGGGGGCAAACACGGCCACATATTTCGGGTAAACTATTGGTGTGATGGGATAATTCAGCGGCTTCAATGATACGCCCTTCAGCTGCAAGTTTAAGCCAACTAGAGATTGGGTTATGTAAAGGGCACTTCCATTCACAAAAAGGGCTACCACAAGACAGACAACGACTTGATTGTTGTTGAATATCAGAAACGTTATCAGGCTCATAAATTTCAACAAACTCTATTTTACGGGTTGCCAGTGCTTTTTTGTGTGGCTCGCGGCGTTGGAGGTTGAAACTGTTAGAATTCATGGTGTTCCTTAATGAACTTTGTCTGATTTCACTTGGTAAAACTTGGCGTTTTCTTTTAAGTTTATCGCCCATATTTAAAGATAAACAGCATTAATATTTTGTTTTTCAATTGATTGTGATTAAGATTTACTCAGAATGAGTTTTTACCCGAGTAGAAGCAAAGAAAATTCCTGATTGTTATTTATCATTAATAATAAAAAATGGCTATTGAATGAGCAGGATCGACATTTTGTATTAATAAACATCCGAAACTGTCCTGTTTGATATATGATTCAAAGAGAATTTAACTAAGGGGTGGTTATGAAAGTACTTCGCGGCCTTGCGCAATACTATGTCGATTTGATGATGAAACTAGGGCTGGTGCGGTTTTCACTATTACTAGCATCCGCGCTGGTTGTTCTTGCCATGATAATGCAGATGGCCGTGACAATCTTTTTGCGAGGGCATGTTGATAGCCTCGATATGGTCGGGTCGATTTTCTTTGGCTTAATCATTACCCCTTTAGCGGTTTATTTTCTTTCGGTTGTCGTTGAGCAGTTAGAAGAGTCGCGGCAACGTTTGTCGCGCATGGTCGATAAACTTGAAGTCATGCGTAAGCGCGATGCGGAATTAAACATTCAATTACATGGCAATATTGAGCAACTAAATCTTGAAATACAAGAGCGCGAAAAAGCTGAAAGAGCGCACTTGGAACTGCTTGAACAACTCAAACAAGAAATGAAATATCGAGAGCAAACACAGGTTGAACTTGAACAACAATCGGTGTTGCTGCGCTCATTCCTTGATGCATCACCGGATTTAGTTTATTACCGCAACGAAAATAACGAGTTTTCAGGTTGTAACAGAGCAATGGAACTGTTGACTGGTAAAAGTGAAAAACACTTAGTTGGGTTAACACCTCTAGATATTTATGATGTCGAAATTGCGTCTAAAGTAATGGAGACCGATGAAAAAGTTTTCCGCCATAATGTTTCCCTCACTTATGAACAGTGGCTGGTTTACCCTGATGGCAGAAAAGCCTGTTTTGAGTTACGAAAAGTCCCATTTTATGACCGAGTAGGTAAACGACATGGCCTTATGGGCTTTGGTCGCGATATAACAGAGCGTAAACGCTACCAGGAGGCGTTAGAGAACGCGAGCAGGGAAAAGACTACCTTTATCTCAACGATAAGCCACGAGCTTCGTACGCCGCTTAATGGCATCGTTGGTCTTAGTCGTATTTTACTCGATACGAATTTAACTTCAGAACAATCTAGCTATTTAAAAACGATTCATGTCAGTGCAGTGACATTAGGGAATATTTTTAATGATGTCATTGAGATGGATAAAATTGAGCGTCGTAAAGTCCAACTAGATAACCAACCCGTCGCATTACCTGAGTTTGTGAATGATTTAGAGAATCTAAGTGGGTTATTAGTTCAGCCTAAAGGGCTTAAATTTGTTATGGATGTGGCACCTACTTTGCCAAAAACGGTGTTAACTGATGGGACGCGTTTACGGCAGGTATTATGGAATTTAATTGGGAATGCGGTTAAGTTCACGCAACAAGGTGAGGTCAAAGTAAGTATTTGGCAAGAGCCTGAAAACAAAATCTTTTTTAGGGTAAAAGACAGTGGTATTGGCATACCTCAGGATGAGTTAGATAAAATCTTTGCGATGTACTATCAAGTAACAGATTCTGCTGGTGGTAAACCTGCAACAGGGACGGGGATTGGTCTTTCTGTATCACGTCGGTTAGCACAAAATATGGGGGGCGACATACAGGTTGAGAGTGAAATAGGCCAAGGTTCTACTTTTACTTTATCAATTACAGCGCCTGTGGTTGAAGAAGAAGTCGCTGAACATCAAGACAGTGATGATGATTACCCACTACCAGCCTTGCATATTTTATTAGTGGAAGACATTGAACTCAATGTTGTTGTTGCGTGTTCTGTATTAGAAAACCTTGGCAATACAGTTGATGTAGCGATGAATGGTAAAGATGCATTAGCAATGTTTGCTCCCGGTGAATATGATTTAGTGTTATTAGACATTCAATTACCAGATATGACAGGTTTAGATATTTCTAGGCAGCTTAAACAACAGTATGACAAAGAAGATTTACCACCATTAATAGCCTTAACGGCAAATGTCCTTAAGGATAAAAAAGAATATTTTGATGCGGGAATGGATGGCGTATTGAGTAAACCGTTGTCGGTTCCTGCTTTAACTCAAGTTATAGAACAATTTTGGGGGGAGCATACTTCCCAAAATGAGGAAGTTGAAAACCGCGATGTCACATCACAAGTTGATGAGTCTATATTAGATTGTGACATGTTAGAGCAGTACATTGAATTAGTCGGCCCCAAACTGATTTATGATGGGTTAGATGTTTTTGAAAAAATGTTGCCGGGTTATTTAGCTATTCTTGATTCGAATATGGTGGCTAAGGACCAAAAAGGTATTGTTGAAGAGGCCCATAAAATTAAAGGTGCCGCTGGCTCTGTTGGTTTAAAGAATTTACAGAAAATCGCACAGCAAATTCAATCTCCTGATTTACCAGCATGGTGGGATAATGTTCAGGAATGGGTTGATGAATTAAAACAAGACTGGAAAGCAGATATAGAAACTTTAAGAAACTGGGTTGATGAGCGTACAAAAAAATAACCCCAACCGAAGTTGGGGTGCGCGAATACTGCGCCAACACCAGGGAAATCGTTGATCTGCATGTATTTTTTGTTCTTGGCAAATCATTAAATTAGGTATATCACCGTAAAGGGCAACATCAAGATACCAAAATTTAGCGAATCTGTTACAAGATTCATTAAAATCTGTGATGAAGATTGATGTTTCTACCCTTTAGCGCTTGAGAGATAATTTACTACAAATGGAGGAAGATATGAAATCAATTGCGGTTATTTTAAGTGGCTGTGGTGTTTTTGATGGAAGCGAGATCCATGAGTCTGTATTAACTATGTTGGCTTTGAGTCAAAATAATGCTGAAGTTCATTTTTTCGCTCCTGATGATAATCAACCTACTGTTATTAATCATATAACTGGTGAAGAAAAATCAGAGAAACGTAACCAATTAGAAGAATCTTCTCGTATTACACGTGGGAAAATATCGCCTTTGTCGTCAGCTGATGCATCAAAGCTAGATGCCCTCATAATTCCTGGTGGTTTTGGTGCTGCAAAAAACTTATGTAATTTCGCAGTTAAAGGAAGTGAGTGTGAAATTAATAAAGAACTATTAAGTTTAGTACGAGAAATGCATCAGCAGAAAAAGCCACTAGGGCTGATGTGTATTGCTCCTGTCATGCTTCCTAAAATGTTAAATACATCAGTAGAACTAACTATTGGTGATGATAGTGAAACGATTGCTCAGATAGAGAGCATGGGAGGGAAGCACGTCAAATGTACTGTAGATGACATTGTAGTTGATGAGGTTAATCGAGTTGTTACAACACCTGCTTATATGCTGGCTCAATCAATTTCTGAAGCAAATATAGGTATTAACAAGCTCGTTAAGAAAGTATTAGAAATGGCGTGATTATTTAAATGCTAACTTTTGTTTCTAGATTGTGGCACTGGTTAAAGAAGATCACAATTTCATTACTTGTGGTGTGGCTTTTTTCCGTCATTCTTTTTAAATATGTACCAGTGCCATTTTCAGCAGTAATGGCAGAAAGACAAATTACCGCATGGTTAAACTTAAACTTTTCTTATGTATCTCATTCTAAATGGGTAGATGAAAATCGTATTTCTCCGTATGTTTATTTGGCTGTAATTGCCGCTGAAGATCAAAATTTCCCTCATCACTGGGGTTTTGATCTTGATGCAATTGAGAGGGCTTATCAACATAATATGATCAATAAACAGTCAGTCAGAGGGGCATCTACCATTTCTCAACAAACTGTAAAAAACGTATGGTTATGGGATGGAAGAAGCTGGATAAGAAAGGGGTTTGAAACAGCAATGACTCCAGTTATGGAGCTCTTCTGGTCTAAAAAAAGAATACTCACTGTTTATTTGAATGTTGCTGAGTTCGGAGAGGGGGTTTTTGGGGTAGAAGAGGCTGCAAATAAATTCTTTAATAAGCCTGCTAGCAAGCTTACAATGAATGAAGCTGCATTATTAGCAGCAGTTTTACCTAATCCTCATAGGTATAGCGTAAAATCACCCTCTTCTTATGTTTTAAAAAGGCAAGCGTGGATCTTGAATCAGATGCGCTTATTAGGCGGTAAGAATTTTCTGAAAATAAACCAATTGGCTTCGGAATAAGATAAAAGCCATGGTTTTTAACTCATGGCTTTTATTTTTATACCAATATATTATTGTTTATGATTAATTGAGATAAGTGAATGCTGTGGTTACTCGGCGAACACCGTCTGTTTCGCTCGCAATTTTTGCTGCTGCATCACCTTCTTGCCTTGTTAATACCCCCAATAAAAAGACTTCACCATTTTCTGTGATGACTTTTACACTGCCCGATTTAACACTGTCACTGGCAAGAATTTTGGATTTTACTTTGGTTGTTAACCAAGTGTCTTTTGAGGCTGTGCCTAAATCAACAGGTTCACCACTACGAACCTCATTATAAACAGCAGTAGTTCCTTCAACATTCGAGGCGATTTGTTTCGCACGCTCAGCCCAAGCCATGTCAGGGCTTTGCCCCGTTAATAACACATTTCCTTTATACGCAGTCGCGATAATGCGTGCTTTACCTGTTATTTCCTTATCTTTATTAAGTTGTCCACTAACACGTGCTTCTAAGGTGCCATCGTCAACTTGCTGACCAACTGTGCGAGGATCTGTAGCGCTTTTCGTTGCAACAGCAGCAGAGCCGACAACAGCAGCACCAATACAACCTTGTAAAAGAATAGTACTCATGATTATGGCAAAAACTGGTATTAATCGCATTTTGTCTCCTTAATCGTCCTGATGAGGGAAAAGGGTATTATCTATGAGGTCGCACAGACAATTTACAGTAAGTAAATGAACTTCTTGGATACGAACACTTCTTTGAGATGGGATCCTAATTTCAACATCTTGTGGGCCAAGTAACCCTGCGAGCTCTCCACCGTCATAGCCAGTGAGAGCGACAATGGTCATATCTCGCGTTACCGCCGCTTCAACAGCTTTAATTATATCACTGCTATTACCATGAGTAGATATTGCCATTAGAACATCACCATGCTGCCCCAATGCCCTAACTTGTTTAGCATAAATTTCGGACGGTTGTTTGCTGCCTGAGATAGCGGTTAATACAGCATTATCGGTATTAAGTGCCAATGCAGGCAGGCTAGGACGTTCAGTTTCGAAACGGTGGATCATACTCGCGGCGAAACGTTGTGCTGTGGCAGCAGAAGCACCATTACCACAACATAAAATTTTGTTACCATTTAGCAATGATTGAACCATCATCATTGCAGCTCTGGATATAGCATCCGGCAGCGCTTCAGCAGCTGCTATTTGAGTTTGAATACTTTCAGTGAAACAAACTTTTATACGGTCTAGCACTGGTTTTTTCCTATCAAAATTTACCCGTCATACTTCGTGCTGTAGCGGTGTTGGCTACGCTCGCTAACCCTAATCACATACTTATGTATGCTCATAGGGATTAGCTTACTTGCCGCCTTGCTACAACACGAATTATTTAGGGTAATCCCGTCATATCCCATGCTGTAGCGGCGTTGACTACGCTCGCTAACCCTAATCACATACTTATGTATGCTCATAGGGATTAGCTTACTTGCCGCCTTGCTACAACACGAATTATTTAGGGTAATCCCGTCATATCCCATGCTGTAGCGGCGTTGACTACGCTCGCTAACCCTAATCACATACTTATGTATGTTCATAGGGATTAGCTTACTTGCGGCCTTGCTACAACACGAATTATTTAGGGTAATTCCGTCATATCCCATGCTGTAGCGGCGTTGACTACGCTCGCTAACCCTAATCACATACTTATGTATGTTCATAGGGATTAGCTTACTTGCGGCCTTGCTACAACACGAATTATTTAGGGTAATTCCGTCATATCCCATGCTGTAGCGGCGTTGACTACGCTCGCTAACCCTAATCACATACTTATGTATGCTCATAGGGATTAGCTTACTTGCCGCCTTGCTACAACACGAATTATTTAGGGTAATCCCGTCATATCCCATGCTGTAGCGGCGTTGGCTACACTCTTGCAGCCTTGCTACAACGAAAAGTAATATTTGTAGCGTTGTTGATTATACTCGCTAATTTATTCAGGTAGCTTATTTGTCATTCAGATTACGAATACTAGCCATCTTCGTTAAATGCGTTTTGTATCCATTCAAATTGGTTACCCGTTATTGCGCAGATATCAAAACGGCACGAGCTGGTATCGAAACTTTCTTGCCTTTGCGCAAGCCATAATTTTGCAGCGGCTAATAATTTTCTACGTTTATGCCAGTTTACTGATAAAAGTGCATTACCGTAATCACCATTTTTACGAAAACGTACCTCGATAAATACCCAACCAGTATTATCGCGCATTATTAAATCGATCTCACCGGCTCGATTTCTTGCATTACGTTCGACAAACGTTAGCCCTTGTTGTTTCAGGAAAGTGAGTACTTGGTGTTCATAGTACCGACCTGTTAACCATTTTAAGGGTTTCTGGATTGTTTTCATGACGTCCTTGTCTGAAAAGTCACCTTCTCGATGACTTGTTTATACCCTATTGAGCAGGAAGGATCTTCCCTTGCTTGAACTGTAACCAAGGTAATTCGCGGAAAACAACACAATTAGGTGTTGTTGTGAGTACTCCGGATGCACCATTAATACGTAATTGTTCTGGTTGCTGTAATTTATCGAAATTATTAGCTAATGACCATGCATCAATACCCATTGCATATAAGCGAAATAGTGAGTAGTCATTATTTAACTTTTGTTGAGCCTGTTTGCGTAAACTATTGTTTGCACCAGCTAATAAAGGGACCTCGCTGAACTTAACACCGTCCATTTCGAAGCGGTAATCAGCCCCTGAACCTGCTTGGTTACTACGTGAGCTCGTATAAAGTGCTGGACGTGAACGGGTGCTAATTGCCATTTCTATCATCGGTTTGATAAGCGTCAGCTCGTCACGTGTCGCCACAATATAAACACCATCAATAGCACCTGTTGAATCTTCAATTTGAGGGCTTAATTGTGGGCTAACTGTTTCCCCTGTATTAACAGGTGTTCCAGTCATGCGGATACCAGCACCGCGGTTAATGGATTCTTTTAGCGAAGGTACTGAACCAAAGGTTTGCATTAACACGGTCGAGCCGCCTTTCTCTTGCCAACCTTTAGCGAAGGCTTTGGCAATTCTATCGCCAAAGGCATTTGCTGGCACTAATACGAGAGGCATTTGTTTGCCTTCAGACCTCATATAAGCGGCTGCATTTTGCGCTTCATCTTCTGGAGATAACGAAAAATAACAGAGGTTTGGACGAGGTTGTAATTGGTTGCTATCGAGTTCGTTAAGCGCAAGAACGCTAACAGGAGCACCCATTTGTGCTATCACATTTACATCTGTTTTCAGCAGCGGCCCGACAACAAGGTTAAAGCCTTCATTTTTAGCTTGTTCAAGCAGTTGAGGCATTTGTTGATTGGTGGTATCAAAGACTTTGATCGTTTGTGTATTTGTCGGAGTAGCATCAATACGTAAAGCGGAGGTTACCAAGTCATTATCGGTGGTGGCAGGCGCTTCACCCGTGGTCGCTGCGACTTCTGCATAAATTTGGTCGAGTATATCATTACCGCTACTTTGAGCGTTCGCTGTGTTAGCCGGAAGAGATGTGGTTTGCGGGAGCCCTTTTTGAGCATCCATAAACCCTTGCATGATGGCTTGACCGAAAACCTGACCTTGCCCACTCATCGGTAAAAATAGGGCTATTTTCGGGGTTGTGCCAACACGCGGTAACATTGCTTGGAGCAACTGGGTCGGGGGAATTGTGGCCCCTGGGTTATTTGAATAACGCATTTTCCAGTCGTTGAAACCGGTGCGTAGCGCATCAGGGTCATCTTGGTTGTTTTGATAAATATCTAAAAGATCGACCCAACCTTGGAGAATATATTCATCAGCCTCAATTCCGTGGACTTGTTCTGGCGTTAACTGTGTTAACATCTTCCAGAGGCCATCAATATTGGCTTGGCGCTCAGCAGCTGTTTTTAATAAAGGCTCTTGGCTAATATAAGCTCGCAGGGCTTCCATTGAGGGCTTGCCTTGAGCAGCATCAATGATGGCTTGGTAGCTGCTGACATCAGACGTACTTTGCTCAGGTGTTTTTTGGGTGGGCGGGAAGTAATCCGATACCATTTGGCACCCTGACAATGCAAATATAGATAGCATTGCTGTGCAGATTAACCCTTTTTTCAAATGCAAAAAAATTGAAGGACGCATACTGTATCCAATGGTGTATTTTTCAATTGCTTAATTTTAAACCGGCTATTCGGATGAAACAATGAACCAACCTAATCAAGCTGTGGTTATGGCATCCACGCTGTATATCGTCCCAACCCCAATTGGTAATATGGGTGATATCACGCAACGTGCGTTGGATGTTCTTAAACATGTTGACCTTATTGCGGCAGAGGACACTCGGCATTCAGGCATTCTTTTACAGAATTTTGCGATTAATGCACGACTGTTCGCTCTACATGATCATAATGAACAGCAAAAGGCAGATCAATTAATTAGCAAACTTCAACAAGGCGATAGTATCGCATTAGTCTCTGATGCAGGTACACCTTTAATTAATGATCCAGGTTATCATTTAGTCAATCGTTGTCGTGAGGCTGGTATCCGTGTTGTGCCTTTACCCGGCGCCTGTGCAGCGATTACTGCGCTGTCTGCTGCCGGTTTGCCTTCAGACCGTTTTTGTTATGAAGGTTTTTTACCTGCTAAAACAAAAGGCCGTAAAGACGTTTTACAATCACTTGAACAAGAAACTCGGACACTGATTTTCTATGAGTCAACCCACCGTTTGTTAGATAGTTTAGCAGATATGGTAGAAGTCTGGGGACCAGAACGTCATGTTGTTTTAGCTCGGGAATTGACTAAAACGTGGGAGTCAATTGAAGGCCGTCCAGTAGGTGAATTGTTGGCGTGGGTAAAAGAGGATGAAAACCGCCATCGCGGCGAAATGGTGTTAATTGTTGAAGGCTATAAGAAGCCAGAGGATGATTCGGCTATTTCCCCTGATGTGGTTCGCACGTTAAATTTATTACAAAAAGAGCTTCCCCCTAAAAAAGCGGCAGCGATTACAGCCGAAATTTATGGGTTAAAGAAAAATATGTTGTATAAATTGATGCTTGATAATCAAAGCAATGAATGATTTTTAGGCAAATAAAACGGTTACATTAATATAAGTGGTAAATTGCAGGTGCTAGAGTCTGTACAAGCTACAACAAAGTGCCTATAATTCGCCGCGGAGTTGGCCAGACAACCGCTGCTTTATCGTTGTCCCTTCGGGAGACGGGTAAAGGGGAGGAAAGTCCGGGCTCCATAGGGCAGGGTGCCAGATAACGTCTGGGAGGCGCAAGCCTACGACTAGTGCAACAGAGAGCAAACCGCCGATGGCCTGTTTACAGGATCAGGTAAGGGTGAAAGGGTGCGGTAAGAGCGCACCGCGCGACTGGCAACAGTTCGTGGCACGGTAAACTCCACCCGGAGCAAGACCAAATAGGGGTTCATATGGTGCGGCCCGCATTGAACTCGGGTAGGTTGCTGGAGCCAGTGCGCAAGTGCTGGCCTAGATGAATGGTTGTCCACGACAGAACCCGGCTTATCGGCCAACTCCCATTTTTTCGTCATACTTAGCGCTGTCACGGCGTTAGCTTCATTCAGCCACACGGGTCACATACTTTTGTATGCTCCCCGTGCTGTCTTCACATCGCTGCCTTGTTACAGCACTAACTATTTAGAAAAAATCTCAGTTTGTAGTGCTTTAAGCTGTCCTATGTTGGCGTTGCTCGTCAACTCGAGTCACATACTTTTGTATGCTCCTTTTTTTCGTCATACTTCAAGTTGTGCCTGTGTTGGCGTCACTCGTCAACCCTAGTCACATACTTTTGTATGCTCCTAGGGATTTCCTCATTTTGCCGCCTTGGCACAACTCGAATTATTTAGCAAAAACCAACGATAATATTTTTCTATTTCTATTTTTCTGGTCAACCTTCACCATTTTGTTGTATCAAACCATCAACGTCACAACCCCCTGATGCAAATCAATATGTTTTCTGAATATGTAAATACAATAATGGTATTTAAAATGCATGTTAAAGAGATGGGCGTATATGACCAAAAAACCACGTATAAGGTATCAACGCCGCCCCGGTACGACAGGGGGAAAGCTTCCTTGGAATGATTGGCGGAACGCATCAACTTGGCGGAAAGTTGTACAATTCACACTCTTGGCGATAAACCTTTATATCGGTATTACTTTCTATTACTGGGTTCGTTACTACGAAACTGGTGGGGCAACGCTTTATCTTCCTCGTCCGGGTGGGATTGAGGGTTGGCTACCTATTGCTGGGTTAATGAATTTAAAATACACATTAGAAACAGGCAGTTTTCCGGTAATCCATGCGGCCTCAATGTTTCTTTTGGTTTCTTTCATAATTATTAGCTTATTATTGAAAAAAGCCTTTTGTTCGTGGATGTGCCCAATAGGGACAATTTCTGAATACACGGGGAAAATAGGGCAAAAACTGTTTCGTTATCAAAACCAAATCGATTTACCTAAATGGTTAGATATTCCTCTAAAAGGCTTAAAATATTTACTATTAGCTTTTTTTCTCTATATAGCATTATCCATGCCTGCACAGATGATCCAGTATTTTATGATGTCGCCTTATGGGATCATCATTGATGTTAAAATGCTCGATTTCTTTCGCTACATTAGCGGTGTTACCTTGGTGAGTGTTATTGTTCTTGTGGTGATTAGTTTGTTTATTCGCAATGCTTGGTGCCGTTATTTGTGCCCTTATGGTGCATTGTTGGGGCTATTTTCGTTATTTTCCCCCGTAAAAATTCGTCGAGATGTGGAAAGCTGCATTGATTGCGGAAAATGTGCCAAGAACTGCCCGTCGCGTATTCCAGTCGACAAGCTCATTAAGGTAAGAACGGTGGAATGTACAGGGTGTATGACGTGCGTGGAGTCCTGCCCTGTTTCTTCAACCCTAAATTTTTCATTACAAGTGCCAAGAAAAAAACGCCAAGTCCCATTGTCTGGGGTAATTATGTTAGTTTTAACTCTGGGAATGTTATTTAGTGCCATCGGGGTTGCTGCTTACTTTGGTGTGTGGGATAGCCCTGTCCCCGATAATTATTGGTTTCATATTATACCAAATGCATGAATGATAGGTCATTAATATATAATGAAAAAAGCCCCACTACATACTAGATGAGTGGGGCATTTGTTGTTTTGTCATTTGTCACAATGACTGTTTTTTATAACATCTCGCTTATATTTATTTTCCGACTTCTTTTTACTGCTTTAACGCATCAATTAACCGCTTGCTTAACCATCTGCAATAATTGACGAACTTCTTCTGGGCGAGTATTGCCCGTATTTTTATCAATGATTGAGCTATAAATATGAGGAATGATTTTCTTCACGCCTGCATCAAGGGCTATTTGCAAAATTTCCGCAAAGTTATCTAAATCAATACCGCCAGTAGGCTCTAAAGAAAAATCAAATTCAGCACAAGCTTTAGCAATGGCTTTATATTCTTCAATATATTTTAACCCTTTCATATTAAAGAACTTAACAGAGTCAGCGCCCATATCTTTAAGCATCATGATTGCGGTTTCAATGGGGACAATGCCATCTGGGGCTTGTGAGCTTAATGGGCCTGTAGAGATTTTTACCATGCCAACCGTACCTGTCGGTGAGATTAATGCGTTAACGAAGGTCTCGGTTTGGCCTAATAAGGCTCGGCTGATGGGAGCACCTGTAAATACTTGATTTACATGCTGTGGTTGAATTTCCTGTGAAATTAAAGACACCATGGTTGATTGGTTTGGATCGCCAGCCCCAAGACCAACCGATAACGCATTATCCGTCTCTTGCGCGTAGATGCGCATATCAGCTATGGCACTTTCTAAGTCAGGGTAATTTTTGGATAATACACCGACAACGACAAAGGTTTCCGCTGCGACATAAATGTCTTTAGCATTTTGGTGGCTACCAGCCAACACATTTAAACAGACACGGTCACGGTAAAAATTCGGTGACAATTTCATTTTAAAATCCTTCTACTAGCAAACGAATATTCTTTGAAATGACATCAAGTTGTTCATTGCTTACACTACGGATATCCGCTTCAACTTTTCCTTCATTAGCTTTGTATTCACGGAAATAAATGGCGGTATTCCCCTGTTTCAACTCAGCCATAATCTGATAGGTCGTTTTGCCAATAACATTTTCATCGAAGCTAATTTCAGTACGTGCAATATCGCGTCCTGCGCCATCCCATACCACTTGTGCAGAGATGCCGTTGATATCATTTAGGTCACTGATAAATTTACTCATTCGATTAACCATTTCAGCGCCAGTTTCTTTTGTGGCACTCAGATATTGTTCGATAGCAAGTGTGAGCCCTAAAATACCTTCTTTACCGACTTTCATTGCTCGGCCGATACCTTGGCTTTGGCGTTTAACCCACTCGATATATTGTTTTTTACCAATAACGAGACCGCTGGTTGGGCCTTCAATAGCTTTGGCACCACTGTAAATAACAATATCGCCACCAGTGTGATAATAAGCCGTTAATTCCTCTTCTGCCGCAGCATCAACAATCAGCGGTAGCTGGTGGTCATGAGCGACTTTGGCCGCTTGCTCCACAGTTAACATGCTTTTTTGTACGGTATGATGTGATTTGATATATAAGATGGCTGCGGTTTGAGGGGTGATTTTTGCCGCGAGTTGTGCAGCACTGCATTCATTAGCAAAACCAGCTTCAATGACTTTACCTCCGCCGAGTGTCACCATGGTGTCGACGGGGGCGCCAAAGTTAACATTATGGCCTTTAGGTAAAATAATTTCGCGAGGAACCACTTTGTCGGATGAATGCAGGTTGAGTAGTAAATCATCGTCGTCTTGCACGATCACCGCGGCAACAGCTTGGGCAATACCGGCAGATGCACAAGACACCACAACAGCAGCTTCAACATCTAATAAACTTGCAATGTATTCGCCTGTTTTATTGACTAAATCTTTAATTTCAAAATAGTGATTTAACCCATAAGCCACTCGCTCAACCACTTCAGGTGTTGGGGTCGATACACCAAGGGCGGTCATACGGCCAGAAGCATTAATAACGTGTTTTAACTGATATTTATCATAGATTGATTGCATGTTCAGATTCGCCTTCTGCATGAATAATATGTTTTCCACCGACAATTGCGGCAATAGGAACAAAGCGGTGAGTCCCTATGCGATGTTCACCTTCTGCATCAGTGAGTTCAGTCGGTTCTTCTTTTAAATCAAATAGCGTAATATCTGCATCGAAGCCCGGTTTTAGATAGCCTTTCGCTGGAAGTGACAGCAAGTCAGCAGCTTTTTCTGTGACACAACGTAAAACTTGCTCAGCACTAAAGCCCATGCAGAGGAATTTCGTCATTACAAAAGCAAGGCTATACACTGGCCCATTTACGCGGTTTCGGTGATAGATATCTGAACTGATGATGTCTGGATAAGTCCCAATACGCATGGCTTGCTCTGCAACTTTAAAGCTAAAGCTTTCGCCGCCATGACCAACGTCTAAAATAACACCACGCGCCAGTGCTCTGGCAATTGAGGGTTTTAGGTAGCCATCATCACCTAAAATTTTATTTGGCTTGCCATTAAAGCAGTGAGTAATGATATCCCCACGGGTGAGTAAATCGGCAACTTCATCAATATTTGGGGGGTTATTACCAATATGCACCATTAGCGGGAGATGATGTTTTTTCTGCATTTCTTTTGCTTTGATTAAAGGGGTAATTCCGTTTTCACCCACCACGCTTTTGCTCATACGCGCTTTCATACCAACAATGAAGCCATTATGGCGCTCAATGGCCTCTTGGAAGCAAGTTTCATTGATATTGTTCATATCTGACAGTTCATTTTGTGCAATGATGCCAATACGAGAGATATTCAATAAAGAAAAGACATTGGTTTTCGATTTTTGGGTGAGTTGATAAAATTTATCAACATCATCAGCGCCTACACTACCTGCATCAACCAGTGAGGTGACTCCACCCGCAGCACCTGCTAAGTCGGGGTCATCGAAGTAGATAGGCGATTCAACAAAACAATGTGCGTGAGAGTCGATCCACCCCGCACTTACATAGCATTTTCCTTTCAGGTCAATAACTTTGTCTGCTTGTTGATTGTTGGCCAGCTCTGGGCCTGCGGCGTCGATTTTTCCATCTTTGATAAGAATATCGATAATTGCACCATCGATACGTTTAGCTTGTTTGATGATTAGAGTGTACATAAGTTGCCTTCTTCATACTCGATGCTTGTCATACTCGTCATACTTCAAACCGCAGCGTTGTTGCCTGTTGTTTCACTACCCTAGTCACATACTGGTGTATGCTCCTAGGGATATCGTCGTTTGCTGCAATTTGAATTATTTAGAGTATGTCTAACTGTTTGTTCTAAATGATATAAACCGTAGCGTTTTCGTTAACCTATATTCCGAGAGAATGCGGATTAAGCGGCGATTGGGAAGAAATAACCGAATAACATCGCACCTAAAATTGCACCGCCTGCAACAGGTTTTTGCCATACATAGAAAACCAATGCGCCGATTAAAGAACCAATACCAATTGGGATGGATGCAGCCATTGCAGCAAGGATAATCAATGGCCCAAGGAATCGACCTGATGTGTTACCTGCACCCATCATGACATCAGCCCCGAAGGTTGAGTTGGCTTGGGCAATTGTGAATTTACGTGCAAATACGATTAACAGACCGATTAACACGCCAAGGAGTAAACCCGTAAGCAGTGACATCCAGAAGTTGGTCACTAAAATATCCCAGCCCGCGGCTAAGAATAGAGCAGGAACACCTAGACCAATCCCCGTTTGTAATGCGCCACCGATATCTAAGATACCGACTAATGAGCCTTCAATGATCCGAGCGAATAGGAAGCTAGCACCGAAAGCCGCTACTGCACCGTAAACACCAGTATCTAACCCTGCACGCAGCATGGCTACGAAGGCCACTTCGTTAAACGCTCCGAAGCCATAGACGACATACATGTGAGTACCTGCAAAGATCCCTGCGGATAACAGCCCAACAAAGATTGGGAAGGACCATTCAGCGTACCAAAAATCTTGTTTGTTAATTTCAGTTGTCATGATTATTTCCCGCTTAGCAGTCCGTGGACGTATTCAAGCCATAATGGTTTATCTAGGTTGAAGGAGGTGATCATCTTCAGGTCAAACTCACGGAAGAAACCACTTAATACAAACAACAACACGACAGTGATCATCATAGTACGAGTGATACGGTTCCAACCGTTGTCATCAACACCTTTACCAATCAAGATACCTAAAACTAAACCAGGGATAGCGTTACCCATAATTAACTGTGCGCAGCCTCCAAATAGGGTGGCCCAGAAACCGGAACGACGGCCCGCATCCATCGCAGCTAACCAGAAAATGACTGGCATTACGGTGTTGACGAGTAAGTTAGCGGCGGGGACTAATACATTGACCGCCGTGGTTTGTAATGCCGCTGGAACAGCAGAGGCGGTGGTATTTAAGAACGCAACCACGACCGCACCGATAATGGCACAAGCAATCGCCATTTTTTTCGGGTTATGCAGTGTGTCTGCTACGCTGCGGTTTTTGGTTAACAATGCGGCCGCGCCCCAGTTTGGGATGATGCGGTGGTCGACATCTTGGGTAAATGCACCAGCTGCAACAGATGAAGCCCATGCGTTAAAGAAGAACCCTAAGCCGAAAGAAAAGTGTGAAGCTGGGTCGCCTTCACAGGCGTTAAGTTCACCCAAAGTACGAAATGCCCCCATACCTTGTACGGTTGGTGCGTGGAACATCCGCGCTGCCCCGGCTCCTAAACCGAAGCCGCAGAGCCCACCGATAATTAGGGACATGCCCAATATTTCTAAAAAAGATGCAGTTTCACTCATGGAATTAACTCCAGACCTGATTGCTATTATTGTTCTGTAAATGGTATTTCGTTGACAGAAAGTAAGGTGACATCCAGCGAAACGTCGAGTACAACACGAAAATGTTCACGCTTGCGTGGCAAAAAGATAAAAAGAAACTTTTCTGTTCGCGATTGTGAGTGAGCACTAACAACCTCAACATCCTTTGGTTCTATCCGCAGGATGATATCTGTATTGTTTTTCAGTACGGTTTTTTGAATTGAATTTAAGGCGTCAGCAATGGCTTTTTGTTTGGTATCGCCTTGCCCTGTTACCCGTACAACCGTTTCGATAGATTTTTTCATTAAGCGTTGCCGTATTTTTTATTAAAAGCTTTAACTAAGCGCTCACCTAACTCTTCCTTGTCCATAAAACCAAAACCTAGCACGTTGCAACCATCCGCAATGGCGGTCTCTCCCTCTTCGATAGAACGCATCCCATAACGAGCTTTGTAACCATATTTAGTTTGAGCGGTAATAGCGCCTGCGCCGCCGCTACCACAAAAAGAGATACCTAAATCGGCTTGCTCTGCATTCATAACATCACCGAGTTTCATATCCGCAGCAACACCAGGAACGACAATGGCTTTACCACCCGCAGCTTCCACACCTGCAGCCACTTTTTGGCCTTTACCTAAGCGATCTCCGATAACAACAACCATCTGTTTCATAAAATATTCTCCAAATTCTACAATGTTAAAAATTAATCATTCGCGCGAGCGACTTCAAAGTGAACAGAGAGTAAATAGGTCTCTTCTTGTGCCAAGCCGGGTAACGTGTCGACAACGCGTTGTGCTAGTGCAATTGAATGTGCTGATATTTCGTCAAACAGGCTGATATCGATTTCTGGTAAGGCTTCACCCGTTTTTGCTCTTGCCACCATGGCTCGTAAGTGAGATTGCAACATTTGTTGTTGTACATCTGTAGTGTAGCAGTCCTCCTGCTTGAGCCAGTCAGTAATCACTGCCAGCAGTTTTTGTGTCACCTCATCGATATCGAGGTTATGTTCTAACATCTTAAAAACTACAACTGATTCACTCATAACTATTTAAAATCCAAAGTAATATTGCAAGTTAGACCACTCTGTTCCTTCATGCTTAATACCTTAATACGTCCATACTCATTTTTGCAGGCAATGAATTTCCACTTATAAGTGGAAATTATTTGGAAGTTAGAACTTACAAGAATGGTTCGTTTTTTAGACCATTTGGAAAATAAGTGGAAAAAAACGGATGTTTATCAACTATTGTTGAATAATTAAATTATGGGGTTTTCTTTAAAATTTTATATCTATCAAATAGATATGATTTTTTATAAACAAGTGGAAATGGAAAATAGAATCGGAGGGTAAAGTGGAAACTCTAAATGGAAGCCATCTAATGTATCTGATAATGACTTCCACTTAGCCATTTAGCGTGTAAAATCACCAGTTTTGGATAGGAAAACATTTGGTGGAGTTGTGGTTAGGATCACGTAAAAACCATCAATCATCATTTTTCCATTACTAAGTGGAAGTTGCTCTTAACCTAAAGAATTCGCGCTAGGCTATCTTTAGCGATCACTTGGAATTCATTAAAGTTTTTGACGCCTATTAGGCGGCGAGTGGTTTTTTCCTTCACAAAGGTGACGAATAAATCATAGATTGCCATGGCTTCTTCATAATCCGCTTTGCTGATAGCCAATAGAAAAATGACATAAGCGTTTTCTTTCGTTTCTTTATTCCATTCAATACCTTGTGGAGCAACGACAGTGGCAACGACGGTTTTATTCGCCAATAACCCTAATGAATGCGGCAGTGCAATCCCTTCCCCAAGTAACGTGGAAACAATGGATTCGCGTTCTTGCAAAGAAGGATAGAAATCTGAAGTGACATAACCTTCCCGTTGTAATTTATGGCACACGGTTTGAAATAACTCTGCTTGGCTAATTTTTTCGTTAACGACCATAAAAAAGCGTTCATCAAAGAAGCGTTCAATGATGTAGGGGCGTGTTTGGTCTACCATGGCAAGGCGGCCCACTTGCTCTAGCTGGTAAGGTGTAGGAAAAGGCGCGATTTTGATGACGGGTTTATTTTTTTCCGAAACACGAACTGTAGTAATGACAAAATCTTCCGTAACTTCATTTAGCGATTCATATTCTTGCAGTGTTAAGCCCCGACTAAATTTAAGTTGTGGAAATTCACGCATAATTTTTGATTCAACGACTCGGAAGGTTGAGTTCCCTGCATCAGTGACTACGAGTACCTCGGTCTGGCGAATTGAACCTGCACCGTAATTTCGCTCAAGGCTAACCCCAATATGTACGGCTAAATAACCTAATTCGTCTTCGTTAATAGGGTGGGGAAGTAATTGCTTACTTGCACTCGTTAAAGCACTTAAGGTGACATCGTAAGCAAAAGGATAATATTGTTTAATATCAGAGAGTAATGGATTTGGCGTAGAAATATGGTATTGCAGGCGGGTGATTAGCGCAGCAAGATGAGTGTTGAGGTCTTTTTTAAGTTTTTCATCATTACGCAAATCGTAGTTATATAACTCGTTGATATAGCTTAAAATATATTCGGATAATTCATTGTGGCTCCCTACTTTTTGGCTGCTCGGGTCTTGATTGCTAATGCGTTGAGCTATGATTTGATCGTGTAGGTAACTGAGCTCAGCCCCTGAAAGGTCATTGCCAAGAAAGTAAATTAGGCCTTTCGATATTTCATCACATGCCTTGCGGATCACTTCTTCGCTATCATCATTTTTTACCGTTGTCGTTAGTTCATGGCCGCGAGTAATACGCAAAATAGTTACAGCACAATTAAAAACAAGGTACAAATGGCCTTCATTGCTAATACGAATATCGAACCGATTCATACTGTTATGTAGGACTTTGTCAATATATGTTAGGTCTAAATTATCAAGGCAATCAGGGCGGAAAGACGTTAAGTCTGGGGTTAACTGTGCGGAATATCGGCGCCATAACGTTTCGGTCATGCAAGCACGAACGGCCCATTCACTACCATTTAACCGAATACCTTGATGGGGAATACTTTCTAATGAAATTTGATATTTATGTAATTGTTCCCTGACCGCTCCCATGTCTTGCTGTAAAGTACCTCGACTGATAAACCATTCTTCAGCGATATCATCAAGCTTTACTGGCAGGGATTGCATTAGTAATTTGAGAAGCAAGGCGTCAATGCGTTCTTTGCTCGTACGAGGAATGCTATTTTCCTCTTCAGTTTGCTTGGTGAAAGTGGCAAACAGGGCTTCATCCTCAATTTTTAACCGATAACCATGACCACGTTCATACACAATGTGTGCGCTATATTCCTGAATCAATTCATTGATTTCATTGATATCTGAACGAATGGTTCGTGTTGAAACTGAGCAAAGTTTTGCTAGCTCATCTTGAGGAACGACCTCATTGAGTATTTGTGCAAAAATTTGGTTGTGTCGCTGTTGCGTAAATAGGGCCACTAAAACACCTTTAAAATCAAAATCAAAAAGTATTTGAGTTAGAAAAGAACGTATTTTCTTTCTCTCTAATGGCAGGACTCTATCATAAGGGTGTCAATATGTAGGACATGTAAATGATTAAATTTGCGAATCCGTTCGCAAATTTAATCATGATATTGAAAAAAATTGAGTCTTAAAGGAAAGAATATGATGTTGAGATAGCTATAAAAAACGGTTTAGCTTTGGTCGCCGAGGTCAATCAATAACCCTCGAAAATATTTATCTGCTGTAATAACGATTTCATTATCATTTTGGATAAAAACGCCATCATTACAGCCCATAATTAAACTCTCACCTTGCTGACTGCGTATAGTTGCGCCGCCATGTATGGATTGCAGGAATGCATTGTTACCTTTTAATGTCATGGAAGCTGATTCTTGGGGCTCCAGATGGATATGGTTTATCCAAATTTGTTGACGTAATTGAATGCTTTGATTTTGACCATCAGGTGACGCAATGAGCTTGTTTTCATCCTGTTGAATCGCTATTTTTTGTAACGGAAGCGATTCTTGTTGCGGGCAAGCATTTAACCAAAGCTGTAAGCGAGTTAATGGTGTTTGTGGGCAAATGTTTTGCTCGCTATAGCTGAGGTCTGAACGGGGTGAGAAACGCACACATTCCCCTTCACTGGCTTGTATTGTATTACCTTGACTATCACGGTATTGCGCATGCCCTTTAAGAATAATGTTTAATATATCAACATGAGGGTACATTCTAGGTTGTAAGGCGTTTTGTGGCGCAATAACTTCTTGATTTAACACTCGTAGGGTTTTAAAACCCATAAAGTCAGGGTCAAAGTAGTGGCCAAATGAGAAGGCGTAACGCGCTTGTAGCCAACCATAGTCTGCTTTTCCACAATGGTTAGCGGGTCTAAGTGTCATCATAATGGTTACCCCTCAGCTAAAATTAATAAATTAATACTATATTGTTATAATAAATAGCTGGACGTTGAATTGTTAGCCAGTTAATCTGTTTCCTTTATTCAAATTTCCTGAAAGAGATACGTCATGAGTAAAGAGAGAGCATTAACGCTTGAATCATTAAGGGTGATGGATGCAATCGACCGGCGTGGTAGCTTTGCAGCAGCGGCAGAAGAGTTAGGTCGAGTACCTTCCGCGCTTAGTTATACCATGCAAAAATTAGAAGAAGAGCTCGATGTCATTTTATTCGACCGTTCAGGACATAGAACCAAATTTACCAATGTCGGTAGAATGTTGCTGGATAGAGGACGGATTCTACTTGAGGCGGCCGATAAATTGACTTCGGATGCTGAGGCCTTAGCAAAAGGGTGGGAAACACACCTGACAATAGTGTGTGAAGCATTAATTCCAGCTCAGTCATTATTTCCTCTGGTTGAACGTTTGGCTGAGAAATCAGAAACACAATTATCATTAATTACTGAGGTGTTAGCAGGGGCATGGGAACGCCTTGAAAGTGGTAAAGCGGATATTGTGATTGCCCCTGATATGCATTTTCGTTCTTCATCTGAAATTAACTCGAAATCGTTATATACCATTAACCATATTTATGTTGCGAGCCCTGACCATCCTATTCATCAAGAACCCGAGCCGCTTTCAGATGCGGTACGAGTGAAATATCGAGGGATCGCGGTTGCAGATACTGCGCGAGAACGCCCAGTGATCACCGTACAATTATTGGATAAACAGCAGCGATTAACAGTATCGACAATTGAAGATAAACGAAATGCATTGTTGGCAGGGTTAGGGGTGGCAACTATGCCATATCCAATGGTTGAACAAGATATTCGAGAAGGGCGCTTAAAAGTTGTCGGGGCTGAATTTAGTCATGAGACGAATATTATTATGGCGTGGCGCAGAGATAGTATGGGGGAGGCTAAGTCGTGGTGTCTCCGAGAAATCCCCAAATTATTTAGGGTGTAAACTCGTTATATTTTGAGCCGTAGGGGTGTTGGTTTCATTGAGTCACCCGAGTCACATACTTATGTATGCTCACGGGATGACTCAATTTGCTGCCTACCGAGGACACCTCACTAAGTGATTTTCTCTTCACTGATTCAATACCTTTATTTTAGATAAAAAAATACCTCCCGAAGGAGGTATAAATTGGACAAAAAAATCAAATAAATTCACAAGGGTGATAATGAAATCGGAGTTACCATTTTTTATTTAATAAATGGTCGATACTAAATTTACCCGGACCAGTGACTGCTAACAGTAAGAAGCCGCCCGCAATCGTGAAGTTCTTCATAAACATTAGGCTGTTTGGTGCAACACTAAAGTCAATGTGGAACAGCAATGCTGTTAGTACAGTAAAGCCTGCTGTAAACAAGGCAACAGTTCTGGTTAAGAAACCAAATAGGATTGCTAAGCCGCCGCCAAATTCTAATAAAATGGTTAAAGGTAATAAAAACCCAGGGACGCCCATTGCTTGCATATATTGTTGTGTTCCTGCATAAGCATCACCTAGTTTCCCGTACCCAGCGACAATAAATAGGATTGGCATCATGATACGAGCCAATAATATCGCACCATTTTCTAAATTTTTCATCGAGACTCTCCAGACTAATAAGCTATTAAATTTTATTAAATTGCGATATATGTCGCTTTGTAGTGTTGTTTTCAGCACTAATAGGTAAGAAAACATTTGATGCACTTATAGTAGTGATTTATTTATTCAATAAAAAGCAAAGCTTATTAACAAACAAGTACAAAAAAATTGAATGATAAATAAATTGTTGGAGTTGATTTCAGGAAAGGGGGTTTTTATTAACCTATAGCGATTAATTGATTTCAAAATAGAGGATTATTTTTTACTTGCGTTGAGGGTGCTTTGTACTGTTCGAGCCAAACTCCAAATTGTGAGTGCTTTTTTACCTAACCGTAAAAGTTTTTGAGGCTTTTTCAATGAGTAGATTGACAGTATTCCTGTTGCGGCAATAAACAGAGGGCGGAAGGTAATAAAAAATTTCCATGTGCGGTCGTAGCGTTCAGTGGTTTGTAGCCAATCTTTAGAAGAAGCAGCAAGGTCACTCCGTTGCTGCTCAATCCTTTTGATTAACATTTGTTTTTTGGTGGCTAATAATTGGCGCTTATTTCTGCTCATTATCCTTTCCCGCTAAAGCATTAGCATCTTGGCTTAACTGCTCTCGAGTAGAACCCAATAACGTTGATTGCTTCGCTTTTTTTAATGCCCAAAGGGCAAAAATAATAGCGAGTATGATCAGACTCCCTGTTGTCATTGCCAGTGCTTGATAGCGATAGACGGGGTCGACTGACCAAAAGATTAAACCGATTAAACACATCAAACCAAAAGCAGTAAATAGGAGAGCTAGCCCAACTAACAGTAATAGTTGAATAAAGTTGATTTTCTCCTCTTCAAGCTCAACGGCAATAAGCTGAAGACGAGTTTCAACAACATTCACAGTGATACTTGCGATACGTTGCAATATTTCAAGGACCCCTTTCCCGGGGCCCTGACGTTGTTGGTTTTGTTCCATATACGATTAACGTTTAGCGAGTAATACGCCAAGAACAACCCCGACGGCTGCACCAATACCGATGCCTGTCCACGGGTTTTCCTTCACATAGTTATCCGCTCGTCCCGCGATTTCCTTGGTTTGTTCTGTGATCCGCTCAGTGGTTTGGCTGAGTTTAGCGCGTGATGAACACAATGCATCTTTTGCCTTGGATTTTAGGCTTTCAATCTCTTCTTTCGATTTTTCACCGGTATCATTGAGTACCGCTTCCAGAGAATCTGCTAAAGCCCGTAATTCCGCACGTAAGTCTTCTGATGAATGGTTAGCTGACATGTACAACCTCCTGTTAATAGAAAAATCGTAATTGCTGTATTAACAATAGCTTTTTTTGTACTAAGTGCAATGGATTATTTAGGCCAAGTGTATGTAACAAAGGAAAATTTACATAATGAAATGATTAAGAATAGTTTTTTATCAAGGAGTTAAGGAGGTAACTCTTTGATAAATTAACAGAGGGTAAATAAAAGTAAAACTAAAAATATGGGGGCTAATAGACCCCCATCGTAGATTTAGTTTGCTTTTTTGCTTGAGAGTTTTTTCTTTACAACAACAGCAATACTACCGATTAAACCTATAATCAGCAGACCCACAGGGATTAACATCAACACATTCATAATATGATGTTCATACTGCAGGAAAATAGGGCTTTTACCAAACCCATAGCCAATAGCGGTTAAAATCAGAACCCATAGTAGACCACTTAGCCAGTTAAAGACTTGGAAACGGCCATTCTGCAAACCTGCAAGGCCCGCGATGGTGGGTAATAATGTTCTGACGAAGGCTAAAAAACGGCCAACTAATAATGCAGCGAGGCCATGGCGATGGAAAAGCCCATATGCGCGCTGGTGGTAGTGTTCTGGTAAATGTGCAAGCCACCCTTTAACTAAGCGTGTATTCCCTAACCATCGCCCTTGTATATAACCAACCCAGCAGCCTAAGCTTGCCCCGGCAGTTAAAATTGCGATCGTCAGTGGATAACTTAGCGTACCTTTAGCGATGAGCACACCGACTAGAATCAATAAGCTATCGCCAGGTAAAAAAGCCGCAGGCAAAACCCCGTTTTCAAGAAACAAGATAGCGAACAGCATGAAGTAAATCGACCAGACTAACGCGGGGTTAGACAGGGTGACATAATCTTGGTGCCAAAGGGCAAAAAAAAGTTCTTTAACTAATTCCATTAATGTTTCCTAAACGGCAATAACAGCAACAAACTTGTTGTTGGGCAGGGAGAAATGGATTAAGTGAATGCCAAAGTGAAAGTGTTGTTTCCTCAGGCTGTTAGTGTAAAGCACGCTCACTTTAACAAAACAGAAAATAACTAAACAGTAAATTTTAAGCTTATTTTTAGAATTCATTTAAGTTTTGGCTTATTTTTACAATTTATCGCTCATTGTATACAGGTTTAAAGTGCTTAAAACCCGCTTTTAACCTATTATTTAGATGATAAATGTGAAATATGATTGTTCTTTCATTTTTTAATGTGAAAAAAGAGTGATAAAACCCTCGTTGCTAATTATTGCATTTTAAGATTATTTACCGTATCTTATCGCCATAGCAAAGGGGAGTAACTTCTTCTTGTCGGTTTATCGTCATTACGGTGTACAAATTACACCCGGTAGCCGAGCACCACAGTTTCCTAATCTCAGGTAATTTGTGTTGTAAGTGAGACCTTGCCAGAAGGCGAGGTTTGCTCATAATTTACAACCAATAGATAACTCCTTGAGGTTAAACAATTTTAAGCGGCTGATGTCTTCTGGATATCAGCCGTTTTTTGTTTTTTAAGGGATAGGAAAATGCATTCAGTCGGTAACCCTGTTTTATGGGGTAGTTTTGCAGTTATTATTTTACTCATGTTACTTATCGATTTGTTTTGGCAGGGAAAACATAAAGGCCAAGCCATGTCGATGAAGCAAGCGGCTGCTTGGAGTATTGTATGGGTGACACTTTCATTACTCTTTGCCGCAGGGTTTTGGTGGTATCTTAATGATAACGTGGGGCGTGAGTTTGCTGATAACCAAACTATCGCATTTTTAACCGGTTATTTATTAGAAAAAGCATTAGCGATAGATAATGTATTTGTCTGGTTAATGCTCTTTAGTTATTTTGCTATTCCAGCAAATTTACAACGTCGTGTCCTTGTGTACGGTGTACTGGGTGCCATCGTATTGCGTACGATTATGATTTTTGCTGGTAGTTGGTTAGTTACGCAATTTAGCTGGATTTTATATGTATTTGGCCTGTTTTTATTATTTACCGGGCTTAAAATGGCATTTGCTAAAGAGGACGATTCCCCTATTACGGATAAACCTCTGGTCAAATGGGTGCGCTCACATTTACGTATGACCGATGAATTACATGGGGAAAAATTCTTTATTAAAAAGAATGGGATATTGTTCGCAACCCCATTAATTTTAGTGCTAATTTTAGTTGAAATTAGTGATGTGATATTTGCGGTTGATAGCATACCCGCTATTTTTGCGGTAACAACTGACCCGTTCATTGTCTTAACATCGAACCTATTTGCTATTTTAGGGCTACGTGCGATGTACTTTTTATTAGCTGGTGTGGCAGAAAAGTTCTCAATGCTCAAATACGGTTTAGCGGTCATTTTAAGCTTTATCGGTATAAAAATGCTGTTAATTGATATTTTTCATATTCCAACGGCTATTTCTCTTGGGGTTATTGCGTCCATACTAGTTATAACGTTAATTATTAATACAATTGTTAATAAACGAAACGAAGCCAAAAGTTAATTTAGTGGTTTTAGTTGAAGCCTCCGCTGGAAAGTCGGGGGCTTTTTTTGTTTTAACCTTCTGAAAGTATTCACTCATTTTAAAATTCTCTATTCTACTTTAAGAAACAAAACTCTATTGAGATCACAGATGTGTAAAATGTTTGTTAAATAAAGTCAATCATTGTGTATATTTTGAATAATTGCCTTTTCAGGCGACTATTATTCCTTATACTTGCTGTGCAAACACATTTAATTCCTAATAAAGATAACTAATATAGGTCTACTATGGATACAAATAAAACAGGGTTATGGCGAGTAATTAGCCAAGGTAGTCTAGTCAAGCAGATACTGGTTGGTTTGATCGCAGGTATCTTACTGGCATGGTTATGGCCTTCAGCGGCGAAAAATGTTGCCCTACTAGGCGACCTATTTGTTAGCGCGTTGAAAGCAGTCGCTCCCGTGTTGGTCTGGGTATTAGTCATGTCGTCAATTGCGAATCATCGTCAAGGGCAAAAAACCAATATAAAACCGATACTGGTTCTGTATATCTTGGGGACTTTTTTTGCCGCGGTTGTCGCAGTCATTGGTTCTTTCATTTTCCCATCTAACTTAGTTTTAGTGGTGGGAGACTCTCAATTAAACCCCCCAAGTAATATTGCTGAAGTTTTAAAAGGCTTACTGATCAATATCTTTGCTAACCCTATCGATGCATTAATTAAAGGTAACTATGTTGGTATTTTGGCATGGGCGATTGGGCTTGGTATTGCATTGCGTCATGCCAACGATACAACAAAGAATTTAGTGCATGATTTCTCTAATGCGGTGACTCAGTTAGTACGCGTTGTGATCCGTTTAGCACCAGTGGGGATTTTTGGTTTGGTCGCTTCTACCATCGCAACAACTGGTTTTGAAACCTTAAAAGGTTATATCCATGTCCTAGCGGTATTAGTTGGTTGTATGTTAGTTGTGGCACTTGTTGTTAACCCATTGATTGTTTATTGGAAAATTAGGCGTAATCCATTCCCCTTGGTATTTGCCTGCCTGCGTGAAAGTGGTGTAACTGCCTTCTTTACGCGTAGTTCTGCGGCCAATATACCTGTTAATATGGCAATGTGTCGCCGTATGAACCTTCACGAAGATACCTATTCTGTTTCGATCCCATTAGGTGCAACCATTAATATGGCGGGTGCTGCAGTGACAATCACTGTATTGACTTTAGCCGCTGTACATACACTCGGTATCCCTGTTGATATTCCAACAGCTCTGTTGCTAAGTGTTGTTGCTGCTGTCTGTGCTTGCGGTGCTTCTGGGGTTGCTGGCGGGTCGTTATTGCTTATCCCATTAGCATGTAACATGTTTGGGATTTCGAATGAAGTTGCCATGCAAGTCGTTGCTGTTGGTGTGATGATTGGGGTATTGCAAGACTCAGTGGAAACGGGGCTTAACTCTTCAACTGATGTCCTTTTCACAGCTGCAGTCTGCTTAGCCGAAGATGATAGACTGGCAAATTCAGAAGCGCAGTTATCTCATCGTGATTAAGTGTTCCTGAATTTAGATAAATAGGGTAGAGGCTGCGAAAGCAAACTCTACCCTTATTGTTTTAACAGCTTATAGATTTAAAACTCATTACGTAGACGACGGTAGCCTTCAACAAGTTGAATGTTCGTAGTTGCGACCTCTTCAGAGAATTGCAATGAAGCGTGATCAACTTGGTTGAATGCCGATAAATCACTGTATGCGTTCACATGTATGCATGACGGAATATATAAACCATCCGGCAGTGTTAAGCCATCGACGACTGCGTTATAGCGGATCACACTGTTTTTACCAATTTTGCAGTTAAATAAAACGCTATTAAAGCCAATAAACACGCGCTCAGCAATTTCACAAGGGCCATGGACAATTGCTCGGTGCGCAATCGATGTGTGTGAGCCAATTTGTACACCCGCGCCACTTTTTGAGTGAATTACCACCCCATCTTGAATATTTGAGTGTGAGCCGATCACGATGGGGGACATATCTGCATTTTCATTGAGTTCATCAGCACGGATCACGGCATATGGACCAACGTAAACATAATCTTCAATAATCACTTTACCGCAGATAATGGCGGTAGGGTCAATATATGCTTTTTCCGATACAACAGGCGAGTGCCCCGATGGGTTTTTACGCAACATACAGACTCCGTTTCCATTGTGTGTGGGCAATCGCATTATGGGCATGTAAGCTTTCTTGGTGATCAATGTGGATCGTCGCTTCGTCAAATTGGCATTGATGGCGAAAGGCATTCACTAGTTTACGAGCGGCATCTTCACAAAACATCAAGTTCTGCCCATTAACAATAGCAAAAGCTTGTTCATCTTTACGTTTCACCACCGTTTGTACTGGGGTGGAAAGAATATTTTCGATTTGGTTGATTAACTCAATAATAGGAAGCTCTTTATAAGTTGTTTTTAGCTTGATGGTTACCCATGCCCAACTGCGTTGACTGTGTGGTATTGCTGGGACCCCTTGTTTAATCAACCAATCAAGGACTTGAGATTGAGTTAATGTTTGTTCTGTATCATCAAAATCAATCGCAAACTGTTGTTGCATAACTTGGCTGCTGAGTGCGGCAGAGCTTGGGCAAGTTGATGAATAGGGGACTCCGACTTTCAAATAAAGGGATAGTGACTTATCAAATGATGCTGAAATTTCAAACGGATAGGCTTTCCAACCAAATTGAGCTGATACTAACGAACGGCGCGATAATAAAATATCACCATAAAATCGGATATGAGCCTTCGATGAAATAGTTTGATGCGACAATAATACTTGTTCTAATGTTTGCTTTATTAAATCTGGCGTCAGTTCATTTTGTGTTAGGCCATCCAATATTTGATAGAGACGAGACATGTGGACCCCTTTTTGCCCTTGTAGATCAACGCCAATATCGATAGTCGCATTAACTGGGCGGCTTTCAATTTCAATGGGCAAAGCAATCCCTGTCATTCCAACCCAGTCAAGCTTGATATTACTGTGAGTGTCATTTTGTGCTTGTGCGTCAGGCAAAACAGAAGAGAGTAATTCAGTTGAAAGTGTCATAAAGCCTCAAATTATCCATGAAATAATGAGATGTTATAACATAACAGTTTGAATTATTAAAGTCAGATAAGAGTAGATAGTCAGGTTGAGCTTAAAGTTGGGGCACAGAAAAGCCCCTTAAGCTAATGGCTTAGCACAAGGGGGAAGAAGTTAAAGTTGGTAAGCTATTTTCATGCCTTGCTCGATGGCTCGGCGTGCATCGAGTTCTGCTGCTATATCTGCACCACCAATAACATGCGCATTAATGCCGAGTTTTGCTAACTGTATTTTCAACGGGCGATAAGGTTCTTGCCCTGCGCAAAGAATGACATTATCAACGGGAAGGCACTGTATTTTATCTTGATAACGAATATGTAGCCCGTTGTCATCAACTCGCATGTATTCAACGCCATTCAACATTTTTACACCGCGCTTCATAAGAGACAAACGATGTACCCAACCAGTTGTTTTCCCTAAATTAGCGCCAACTTTACTATTTTTACGTTGCAATAAATAGAGGTGACGAGCAGGCTCTATTGGCCGTTTTTGTGGAGGGTATATACCACCTTTAGAGTGAATTGAAGTATCAATATTCCATTCTTCGTTAAATAACGAAGTATCTAAACTGCTACTTTTTCCTGTTTGGGTTAATAGCTCTGCGACATCAAAACCAATCCCCCCAGCACCAATGATAGCGACATTTTTCCCTACAGGGCGTTGTTGGGTAATAACATCTATATAGGAAATGACCTTATGATGGTCTATCCCCTCAAGCTGAATTTGGCGTGGTACAACACCCGTTGCAATAATCACATCATCAAAGCCTGACAAGTTGTCTACATCGGCTTGCTGTTCAAGGCGTACATCCACATTCAATAATTGTAGCTGTCGGCAAAAATAACGGATCGTTTCATGGAATTCTTCTTTACCGGGAATTTGCTTTGCGAGGTTAAATTGCCCACCAATATGATTAGATTTTTCAAATAGGGTGACTCGATGCCCACGTTTAGCGGCATAAATAGCACAAGAAAGCCCTGCGGGGCCTGCACCGACTATTGCCACTGATTTGCTAATCGTGGCTTTTTCGTTAGGATAATCAAACTCCCTGACGGCTTGAGGGTTAACTAGGCAACTGGCTAATTTTCCGCTAAAAATGAGGTCTAGACAGGCTTGATTACAGCCAATGCAGGTGTTTATTTCATCTGCTCGGTTTTCCGCAGCTTTGCGAACAAATGACTCGTCAGCAAGAAAAGGGCGAGCCATGGAAACCATATCCGCTTGTTGATTAGCGATAATTTGCTCAGCTACATATGGGTCATTGATACGGTTAGTTGTGATCAATGGAATATTAACTTTACCCATTAACTTTTGAGTAACCCAGCTAAATGCACTGCGAGGGACTTGAGTTGCAATTGTGGGAACTCTGGCCTCATGCCAACCAATCCCTGTATTAATTAAGCTCGCGCCGGCAAGCTCAATTTGTTTTGCTAGTAACTCTATTTCTTCCCAAGTGGAGCCATCCTCGACGAGATCAAGCATGGAAAGCCGGTAAATAATAATAAAATTATCCCCAACGGCTTCTCGTACTTGACGAACAATTTCAATGGGAAAACGAATGCGGTTTGCATAGCTTCCTCCCCACTCATCGTCCCTATGGTTAGTGCGCTTGGTAATAAACTGGTTGATTAAGTAACCTTCAGAACCCATGATTTCAACACCATCATATCCCGCTCGTTGGGCTAATTTTGCAGTAGTGACAAAATCTTGTATGGTTTTTTTTACTTCATCAGATGTCAGTGCTTTAGGGGGAAATGGAATAATTTCAGCTTGAATAGCACTGGGGGCAACTAATGCGGGGTGCAAGCCATAACGGCCTGCATGTAGGATTTGTAAAGCAATTTTTCCGCCTGCTTGATGAACTTCGTTTGTAATATGCTGATGGAAGGGGAGCTGCTCTTGGTTATTGAGTACAGCCCCATGAGCAGTTAGTGCCCCTTCTGGGCTTGGCGCTATTCCCCCAGTAATAATAAGACTGACCCCATTTTCTGCACGTAAACGATAAAAATGTGCGAGTCTTTCACTTCCTTCAGGATGCTCTTCGAGCCCAGTATGCATTGAGCCCATTAATATTCTATTTTTTAGAACGGTATGGCCTAAATCTAGAGGGGTAAAAAGGTGTGGAAAATTGCTCATTATTATACTCCCATTTCGGGCTCTATTAACAGGTCAGATGAGTTAACTGTAGCCTAATGGGATGATGAATTGGTAATAATGTTAATTTTTTGTGATTTTTATCATGACTTTTAATTAAAAGTGCGGAGTTAATCTAAATATAGCGGAGAAATTTATTATTTTGTCATAAAAATAAATTATCAATAACATTCAAATTAATATTCACGCACAATCAACATTTACTTGTCAGGAACTCACAGCCTATGAAAGAAATTTGCCAAACTATCACTTTAGAAGGTTCACACGTTCGCTTGGAGTTTTTATCTCATCAATACGATCAAGCGTTGTCTGCTATGATCCAAAAGGATGGGCTACATAAGTTATGGTATACCTCTGTCCCTGAACCTGAAAATGTCGCTAAAGATGTGGATAACCGTCTTAAGCGGTTTCAACAAAAAGAAATGTTGCCTTTTGTTGTTATTGATAAAAAAACAGGTAATGCAGTTGGTATGACTTCCTATCTGCGTATTGATAGTGTGGTTAGGCGAGTTGAAATTGGCGCGACATGGTACGGTAAAGAAGTGCAGCGTACAGCGATTAATACTGAGGCTAAATACCTGTTATTACAGTATGCTTTTGAACAATTAAATTGTGTTGCTGTGGAGTTAAGAACGCACTTTTTAAATCAACAAAGTCGCAGAGCGATTGAACGTCTGGGAGCAAAACTTGATGGGGTCCTCAGAAACCATATGCTCACTCGTACAGGGGAACTGCGTGATAGCTGTATTTACAGCATTATTGAGTCAGAATGGCCCGCGATAAAACGGCATTTAGAGTGGCAAATGGTCAAGCCCCGTTAACGATTGCCATTAAATCGGCCAAAAAGCCCACCACTGTGTTTTGGGGTGGGCTAAATAGGCTTATAAATATTCGTGCATTGGTTTGGTCATATAGACGTTATTTGGCATTTTTTCCGTCGTAGTATATCCCGCAGGGCTATTAATCAGTGCAGGGATGCGGTTGACTAAATTGGCACAAGTTAACTCAACTGTCGCTGGGTTATTTACTTCAATAGACGTATCTGGCTCACCAATTAATTGCCAGCTATTTTTATCACATTCATCAGCGGTCAAAATTTTACCAATACATTCTGTTTCGAGGGTAACGCCTTCTGCTGTTTCGGTGATCACAACAGCTGATAAACCGAGTACATCCCCTTTTTTGACAGTCATTTTTAAGGTGTCTGAATAGGTATCTTGTTTGGCGATTTGTGGAACACAGCGCTGAATTTGGCTTGTAATGGTTAACCCTAGGCGGCTACATAACCAACCATTTTGCGTCCACATGTACGGAGGTGCATATTCACCGCTTTCAATTTTTTGTGAGATAACGTCGTATGGTAAATCATTGTAGTTACCGATTTGTTGATTAAATTCATTAACAGTTAACCCTGCGCCATGACCAACAGCTAAGGCAATACCGTAATCTTCAACGTTATAGCAACTAGAGCCTTTAACTTTTACTAATTTATGCATTGAACCTGCTAAGGTGTCGATCAACACTCCCCAATACATATCTGGGTAGCCACTCCCTGCTAAGGTACAATTATTTTCTTTGGCCAATGTATCAAGCTTTTGGGTTATTTCTGGTGATGAATTCCAAGGGTAAAGCGCTTCCTCTCCAGTTGAAATTGCATTAACACCGTGGCGGGCAAATAAGGAAAATGCATCTTCTAAATCAGCCATCGTGCTCAGTGTGGCAATGATCCCAACATCAGGTTTTAAGGTTTCGAGTGTTTTATCTGCTTCATGGAGTGCTTGGACTTTGACTCCAGTTAGTGTGGTTCCTGCAATTTCGCCTATATCTTTGCCGATTACAGCTTCATTGATATCAAAAGCTGCCACAACTTCAGCGCCATGTTCTTGTAAGTAACGGATTAGGTATTTACCCATTTTTCCGCAACCATATTGAACTGCACGTACTTTTTTCATCATTTTTGTCCTATCAGCGAATTATCTATAAATCATATTGTGAGATCTTGATGAGAAAATTGTTGTTCTATATCAAATGATTGGGGGAAGAATGTTTAATAAGCCTGATTGTGTTTATGCTGTGGTTTATATTTTTAATTTGATATAGATTGATTTTTAATGTCATGGATACTATGAGCATTGGTTGAATTAAAAATGACAAAAATAAACGAGGCTTTATGGCAAGTATGAAAGAATGATAGTTTTTGGTGATGCTATCACTTTGAATTATAAGTGATGCGATTGATTTGAACACAATTTCGCCATACAGTTTTGAAACACTAGACCTAAGAGAAAACTGCACGTATAATCCTTTCCACTTTGGCCCCTTAGCTCAGTTGGTTAGAGCAGTCGACTCATAATCGATTGGTCACTGGTTCAAGTCCAGTAGGGGCCACCAAATTTATTAAGGAGTTAGGTGTTAATCATCTAACTCCTTTTTGTTTTTACTTGATTTTGGGTCAGAATGACTCAAGTTATCTAATTCAATACATCCACGCTGACTTCTTCAGTAGACATAATCCGATCCGTTTCGTCTTCCCTAGAAATTACCAGAACGCCAGTCTTATTTTTGGATAGGTTGACTATACCTGTATTATGATCCAAATAAATGTATTGGCTTTTATTTGTTTTTGTATTGGCATCCAATAGGGTGGGAACTAAACCATGTAGGGTGGTTAGCCTAGCACTCAATGGCATGAATAATTTTATCACTCATAACAGGCACCTCTTATTCATTTATTAACATATTACTTGTTGTAACAATAAGTTATCGTTTTCTTGGCATACAATTAGTTGGTTTTCGTGATTATCGCTGACCAATGACAAGATTGTGCTATGCCGAGCAATCCCACTCGTACCGAAAAAGGCATCGGCATCATAAAATTGGTTTAAGAGACAATGAATATCTTGTTGTACATAGCTTTCAATACATTGGCTTTTGTTTTTATCTGTGACCCCGCTATGCCACACTGAATTTAATTGGTGACCCGGTAATTGAAATTCACATTGTGCTTTCAATGCATCATCGAAGGATTTTACCTCGGTGGATATCGGGCGTAATAGCTTCGCTTTGATAGGTGCTCTTAGACTCTCGTAGAATCCTTGAGGGGCGAGTAATAGACTCGCGGCTTCTTCACTCGCCGTTGAGTCTAATTGAAATGCTAAAATAGCGTATAACTTAGGTTCAAAGGAGTTTTCATACATTGCCAATAGCCATTCACTGAGAGACATGTATGGTAATATTTCAACAGATTCAAGTGGCAATGATAGGCGAGCAGCTTCCTGCTCAATCAGTTCCTGCCAATTAGGCTCATTATCTTCAGCTTGCCAATATAGGGTAATAGGTTGGGAGAGAGAATGTTGATGGTAATATTCAGCAATGGGTGCAAGCAATTTTTGTATTATTATTTCTTGCTTTTTCCATGAAGAAAGCGATTTCAAGGCGTTTAGTGTCAATATATTATCTTTATTGATTGGTAATGAAGATAAAGGAACACTTTCTTTTTTCTCTTCATCGATTTGAGTTAATCGTGAATGCGTTAATAATCCAATGTGCTGACCCGCCCAATAACGCCACTCATTGTGGGCGTCATCTAACATATTCGTAAAAAGTTGATGACGATAAGCCGTGATTGAATAAACAAGTAATCGGACGAACAGGATAATGATCACCGGAAGAACAACAAATAAAGCAATTATTTGGTTGTTACTGACTTCACTAGACAATACCCCAATTGAAGATAAATAAGCACCTATGCCAAATCCGATAACACCAATAATCACGACTAAAAACAACCAAAGCATCAAGCGAGGTAATTTAGGCTTAGGTGGGTGCTCTAAAGAGGGAATTTTCCAGCTTATCATGACTGTTCACCTGACGAGGAAAGGCTCGCAATGAGGGTACAGCCACATTCGGTTTGAAAGCCGTTCAATGCCGCTTGGCGACCGGATATTAAAATGCGCGTTGAGCCGGGTAAAATGGCATTGACACCATGTCCTTTTTTAGGACAACTGACTTTATCTCCCACTAAGGCAATGGGCTTACCGTACATCATCGAGCCAGAAGCGGAAATCACTTCGCCGCAATGAGTAGTTTTGTCACCTAATCGAACAAGTGCGCGCATGTTAAGATCCTTTTATTGGTTATCCTGTTGTTTTTTATATTCAAACGTACCATCCCATTCAGGGAGTTCGGCAGGGGGAAGTGGAACGATTTTATCGATATCGGGGAACTTGGCGGTTTCGTCAGAAGCATCCATTTCTTTGACAATTGCTTCATAACGGGCTGAGCGTTCTGGGTCTGGTTTAACCGCTAGGTAATAATAGTCTTTTGGTGTTGTGTCTATTTTAAATGTATCAATGAGTATTGAAGCTGAGATTCTATGTCCATTTTCCGATGCTAATTGAAAAAACTCTAATGCTATGTCAAAGTTTTTTTCCACACTCTTATAAAACATCGCTGCTGTAAATGCAGCTTCTTTATTACCTTGTTGAGCAGCACAAGCAAGCATTTTTTTTCCAATTTCAGGTTGATAAGCAGGATTGTCTTTATCTGATAAACGTTGAGCGAGAAAAATATCACCAATAACATATTGCCCTTCTGGGCTGCCTAAATCGGCAGCCTGCCTAAAATAAGCTAACGCTTTCGTTCTATCAGCAGGTACACCATAACCCGTATCGAGATAATGTCCCATTTGGTAATAACCATAGCTGATATTCAGTTTAGCCATTTTTTGGATAATATCCCACACTTCTTGCGCTGGGCCTTTCCCGCCAATCGGGGGCACTTTGCCATAACTGATTAAATTACTGAGATTCAACATGGCCTTGGGGTGATTACGCTCCGCGGCTTTACGGTATAGAACACCAATTTGCTTATAATCTCGTTGATGTTTATTGACTTTTTCAAGTTCACGGGCTTGTTTAAACCAAACATCCGCTTCAGGGTCAACGGGAGGAAGAGTGTCTTTTTCATACACGCAGGTGAAGGTTAAATCAGGTTCTGTTTTTTGAGTCACAGTGACGTCCTTTTTATCGATGGGTTTACACCCCATCAATAGCAAGCCTAATACGACAACAGCATATTGACTGGCTAGATGGTTAGAGGATAAAAAGGAAAAGGTCATGATTACTGCCCCTCTGCCTGTTTTTTATATTCAAAGGTGCCATCCCACTCAGGGAGTTCAGCTGGTGGAAGAGGAACAATTTTATCGATATCAGGAAAGCGTGCCTCGGGGTTATTTCTAATTTCATCAGCAATAGCTTCATAACGAGCAGAACGTTCAGGATCTGGTTTTACACCTAGGTAGTAATAATTTTTGGGAGTTGTATTTGGGGCAAAAACTTGATTTAACCTAGATGCAGCACTACGCAAACCATTTTTAACTGCTAGTTGATAGTATATTAAGGTAGTATCAACATTATTTTCCACATTAAAAGAGTATGTAGCAAATCGACGCGCAGCTTCCCCATTGCCTTGTTTAGCTGCGCAATCCAACATACTTTTTCCTATTTCGGGTTGATAGGCAGGGTTATCTCTGTCCGATAAGCGTTGAGAAACAAGTATATCTCCAATCACATATTGAGCCTCAGGATTACCTAAATCTGCCGCTTGACGAAAATAGGCTAACGCTTTTGTACGATCAGCAGCTACGCCATAACCCGTATCGAGATAATGCCCCATTTGGTAATAACCATAACTGATGTTTAATTTAGCCATTTTTCGGATAATATCCCACACTTCTTGTGCTGGGCCTTTACCTTCAACCGGGGGGACTTTTCCATAACTGATTAAGTTACTGAGATTCAACATGGCCTTGGGGTGATTACGTTCTGCGGCTTTACGGTATAGCTCACCAATCTTGACATAATCGCGTTGAGATTTATTGACCTTTTCAAGTTCTCGCGCCTGTTTGAACCAAACATCGGCTTCAGGATCAACGGGGGGCAAAGTGTCTTTTTCATACACACAGGTGAAGGTTAAATCGGGTTCAGTTTTTTGAATCGGCAACTTTTCCTTTTTATCCATCGGGTTGCAAGCGCTCAGCACCAACATGCTACAAATCAATGCACTGCATTTAAATATGCGACGAGCAACAGATTGATGATGAAATAAAAAAGAGAGATTCATCTTGGTTATTGCCCCTCTGCCTGTTTTTTATATTCAAACGTGCCATCCCATTCAGGGAGTTCAGCAGGTGGAAGAGGAACGATTTTATCAATATCGGGGAATTTGGCTCTAGGATTAAGTGAAAGCTCTTTTTCTATCAATTTATAACGACGAACCCTTTCAGGATCAACATGTTGTTCCATATAGTATATTTCATTCTTAGGGTCTGATGTGTTAAAACTTTCAGATAACTTATAAGCTGATTGATCGCTACCATATCGGATAGCTAATTGATAGTATTTCAGTGCCTGACTATAATTTTTATCACGAACTTCATAATTCATCGCAAGAGAATAAGCTGCGTCTGTATTACCTTGTTTAGCCGCACAATCGAGTAGTTTTCTGCCTAAGTCCAAACGATACAACGGAGTTCTTGCATTAAGGAATTGCTCCGAAATGGCAAGTTGTCCTTCTGGATTCCCCATTATTGCGGCTTTTAAAAAATAACGCATCGCTGCATCTGAGTCTTGTTTTACTCCGAAACCTCTTTGGAGATAAGTCCCCATAATGTAATAACCAAAGGGAATATCCATTTGTATCAGTTGCTCAACTAAATCAATCACCTCTTCAGAGCGTTTTTTACCTATCATAGGTTCAGCTTGACCTGTTGCTATCATATTCTGTAAGTTACCTATAGCTTTGTAATGTTTTTTTTCAGCCGCTTGACGATACAATGTAGCAATATGACCAAAATCTTTAGGACCTTTTTTAATTTCTAAGCGACGTGCTTCTTTAAACCAAGCATCAGCTTCGGGATCTAATGGTGGAAAACTGTCTTTTTCTTGTACACAGGTAAATTGAAAATTTTTTAAGGTATCATTCATTTTATTTACTTCCTTTTGTTCACATCCTGCCAACAATGGAAAAAAAATCACCATTAAACTTAAAAGTATTTTTTTAAATTCCATAACTAGTCCTTGTTATCCCATTTTTTATTTCCATCAAAAAACTCAATTAACGATGCAGAAGGTGTGGTTGGTATTTCACTATTTCTAAGCTCTTTATTTCTTTTAATGATTTCTTTCCAATGTTTAAATTCTTTTTTAAAATCATCACTAGCCCGTTTTGTATGCATTTTCCATAAATGCTGCCGGATAGGCGGTATAATATTTGTCACATCAGTATCTTGAATGGCGATATTAAATTCGCTGTCAAATAACATACTGCGTAAATTCACATTACTAGAGCCTAATGTCATAAAAGTGTCATCAATCATTAGCACTTTGCTATGAACATAAACAGATTTCCAATGCGGTGTTGTTGAATCAGGTGAAACTAATGTGCAAATATGCGATTTTATTCCGGGAATCGAACCTGCGGCTATTGGTTCCTCATCACCCAATTTATGCTCTTTACGATGATAATTAGGCACCATGTCTGGTCGTTGTAACGCTTCAATCATTTTATACGTTTGATAACTTCCGGAATGTATCGCTGCATCATTAGAGCTATTAGTGACAACAAAGAGATAGAGTGGGTTTTGTTCTATATCATAGCCTTTTTTAACTCGCTCATTGACCGCTTCTTGTAATAGCTTTACAAAAGGAGGATAACGAAAATATTGGTTTTCAATGTAAATATATTTCCTTGCCCTTACTAACGTATGCTTATATAAGCGTAAAACATCAAATTCATTATACTGAGGTTGAGTACGACAAATTTGAGCCATCACTTTTTTTAGTGGGATCATTCCACCTACAGTAACTGAATGAATCAATCTGTTATTAATTTTATCCATTCGCTGTTGGGTGAATTGATGGTCTTCCTCGGTAAAAGATGACCGTCGACTCAGTTCAGCATCTTCCCCAACATTTTTTTCCCATGCTTCGACAAAATTGTGATTGATATGCGCCAAAACGGCACCACAAACACATGATGAGTTATCTTGCCATGCGGTATCAGCATCTCGACCAATAGCTGCTGAAAACTGGTGTTCAGAATGAGAATCCTTATCCCAATAGGTGGAGAGGGAATTGTGCCCCATGACAAATCCGACAGCATCATCTGGCACTTCATAATCAACCAGAATCACTTTTTGATGGTGAGTTGGGTATAAAGCAAGTAGCCGCCCTTGAATATAACCAATATCGCCATATTCTTTTACGTGATGGCTTGTTTGTCGTTCAGTCGCTTCTTGAATATCATTGGTCCAATTTAATTCTCGATGTCTGACAAGGATATTCCCTTTTCCTCTTTTCTTGATTGAAATCTCCCAATGCCACTGACAGTCATATTCATAATCTTCAGGTGTTTGGTATGGTAACTGGTTACCGGAAGCACTGTAAACAGCAGGCGTAGCTGGTGTATAAACAGCAAAATTACCATAACCAAAGTTTTTAGGAGTAGCTTTCCATCCCGGAAAGTTAGGATCTTGACTATCCCCCCTAATGTATACCAGACTAATATACGCACCTTAACACCGCGATCTGCCGCTTCAACAAGTAGATCTCCCACTCTTTTGGCTTCGTCTTTACTCCCCCGAGTAAAATACATGGATGATTGAAATCCCCATGTAATAATATCAATACTTTTTTGTGCCTGTTCAATCGCTTTAGCTATTGTGGCAAAAGCACGTTCACCATTAATTAAAGGGGCAAAACCTGCAGCAACAGGTGCATATTTACCACTGATAAACCATTGAGGTGTCAGTATTGCACTATCATTTTCCCCTAACACGAGATTGATGGTTTGTTCCGTTGCATCGCTCATGACTATTTTTCCTCTTGGTTATCTTTCAGTGATTCACTCATCAATAATTTTTTGAAAATATCTCTATGTGTCATACCTGAAAGTTTTTTGCCTTCCATGCCCGGCATTGGTTTGAGAGCACGAAATCCTTCCCTTGAAGCCTCATCTTCTTGAGTGTTTTCTGAGTCTGCTTTTAAAAGATTGATGGTGAATTTTTCACCGTCCAATAACTCTACTCGATATTTTTCTATGGACGTATCATGTTCAATCTGAATATTTCCATTTTCATCGGTGAATCCTTTCGCTAATAGCGCTCCATTACCATATAAAGTATACGGCTCAAACGCACGCGCCTTCATCGGACTCTGCGGAGAGGAGCTCAGTTGAAAGCGCAAGGTTTGTTTTGGCATTGATTGCGGAAACTGTGGATGAGTGACATCCATTGAAGCCGCTCCTTCAACCACCCAGTTAGTTGCTTTGACGGTTTGGTTGCTGGGGCTGCCGTACTCAATCTGCCCGCCTTTCAAGCGAATATAAGCACCACCGCAGGTCAGCAATAACTCATCTTTAGCGGCGACGACAGTTTTACCGCCCGTGCTGGTGATGGTCATGTCTTTGAGTGAGGTGAGGTGCATTTCATCGCTTTGCGCTTGGATTTCCACCTTGCCTTTAGCCGCGAAGGCTTTTATACCCAAAGTATGGGCAAACAAACTAATCGCTTGACCTGCCGCTAAGGTGATTTTTTTACCTACCGAGATATCAGTCTGTTTATTGGCCGTCAGGGTAATGTTTTCACCGCTGTGAGCCTGCACCGTTTTCGGGGAGGTGAGAGCAATACCTGCAGGGGCGCTGAGTAATAACGCCGCTTGCTGCAATTTATCAATAGATTGAGTCAGTAACGTTTGTTGCGCTTTTAAATCTGCTAGTTCGGCTTTTGCCACCTCTGCCGCTTCGCGTAGCGAACTGACTAAATTCAGCGCATCATCAAGCTGTTGCTTGGCTTCGCGCATATCCAGTTGTTCAGACGAGGCTTTCGTGCGTAAATCTGTGCTGATAAACAGCCCTTTTCCTGCTCGAATAGCGCCCCAGCTGTCGGTTCGCAGCTCAAAGCCATCACCGCGCTTTTCACGCCCTTGATTAACCAGATGCCCTAAATTGAGTTGCGATTTCCCCCCGTATTCGGTGCTGAATTTGATGTGTTCTTCCCCGCGTTTGTCTTCCATACGTAGCTTATTATTTGCCGGAGTACGAATGACATTGCGGGTATTATTTTTGTCGGTGATGTGGTCGGGACGATGCGAGTCATGCAACGCATGGGCGATATACGGCCTATCCGGGTCGCCCTGATGGAACCCAATGGCAACTTCTGTCCCTTGGATTAAGGGGAAGTGCATGCCGTAGGTATCGCCTGCGTAGGGTTTCGCCAGCCGCACAGGCATGCTTTCATACCCAGTGGGCTTTTCATCACGGTCGGCATCGAATTTAACCCAATAAAATCCATGTTCATTTTGATGGGCATAGATATCATGTGGCTTGGCGCTAGTAATCCGCGCCATTAACGTACCTGCAATCACGGGGTGAGGTTTAAGAGCTGGTCGCCAGCACAAAGCTTCGGTGTACGACGTTGCTTCAAACTGCACGACTAAGGCACTGCTGCGGCTACCTGAAAATCGCAGGCGGCTCAGGAGGATTTCAGATTGAAAGTCAGACGGTAATGTTGAAGGCAGTTGGTTATCGGTAATTTTGAGCACCAATAGCGGCGTTAGCATCGGTGAATTACTTTTACCGTGCAGTTGAGTTTGACGAACCAGAAAACGCTCATGGTCAAGGCGTGACCAAAAGTGAGCGGTTTCCGTTTCAGGTTGGTACTTCTCACCGCGCTCAAGGTGACGAGGTTTATAATGGTAGACATCGCCGTAGTGGATGTCCTCTCCCTCACCTCGAGTCATATCCGTTTCAATCGATTGCAGAGTTTGCATCGCTTGGTGGTGATTGTAATCTTTGGTGGTGACACTGCGCTCAACCACTTGATGACGTAGTGATAACCCCCAGACACTTTCTACACCCTCGTCATTCATCCCTGATGGGCTATTGAGAGGTAGCTTGAGGTCATACACATAGGCTCGTTGGCTATCCCCAAAATGAATAACTTCGGTTTTGGTATCCGGTTGCAAACTGAACGAATAGAAAATCCCCACTTCACTTAGCAGGCGTTCAATAAACTGCCAATCACTCTCATTGATTTGGTTAATTTGCTCCCGCTTTGGGTATTGACGCTGCAAATGAAACTCAAATTCCCAGCCTTTCATGTCATGCTCACGTAAGATGAGGTCAATGACGTCTGGCACGGATTTATTTAAGAAGAAGCGGTGAGTGCGCATTTGGTGGCGTAATAAGGAGACAAACGGTTCTATCACAATTTGGTATTGTGTTTCATCAGCGGAGCCAGACAGCCGCTTGAAGTGGGTGATCACGCCATGAACACGTTTTTGCGGCTCATTCAATGTGTTCAGCATAGCCAATGGCAGGGTAGGCGATGAAAAGGTAAAATCAGCACTGCGGCGTAGAAATTGTTGCGCTTGCAGGTTTTTGTTTGGGGAGGTAAAGGTAATCTGATAACGATAAGTTTCGCTAATGGCTTCACGTCCAGTGAAGTGTTCAACATCTAAGTGGGTCTGGCAACCTTGTACAGCAAGCTGGTAGCGATTATGGGATTGAAACGGCTTAATGACAATGTCGAACAAGCTCATGACGTATTCCTTTCAGATGCTTTGTGGCAACCGAAAATGAAATGCTAGAGTAAGGTTATCCACGCTAATGCCAATTTATTTACCTTAAGCTAACCGATTGTTATAAATAAAAACAAATTTATTATTTAAAAATTTTGACGCATTTAGCATAAAATAGATTTATCTGAATGGTTTTACACGCATAATAAGTTTTTTTGGCAGTTAAATTATATGCATGTGGCAGGTTTAACTAACCGTTTGCTTTAATGCTTTACTTTTGGCTGTGGCTTATACTTGGGGTATTAGCGCTAGGTGTTCAGAGTCGTTTAGAAAAGACATATTGTTCCGATAACCGAGTCCAGAAGAAACTCTAAGGTAAGCTGGTGTCCTTTTAACCGTGAGAGCCCTGTCGGAAAAATTTTATAGATATTGCGTGGAAACATTTAATAATGATCTTAATACGTTTCATCATTACTCTTTGATTAATCGTGGGGCCTTCTCATGGCAGGGCGATCCATCATCATGGCTATTAAGTATAACATTTACTATGGTTGAGCGAGTATTTGTGAAACGTAGTGATTATCAAATCAACCAACATGGTGCTGATGATTGAAAGCCTTGCTTGTATGATGGAAGCATTCTGAGTTGGATTTTTATTATTTAAGGCTTGTTATGCTGTAGAAGCACCAAGGCAGGCAACGTGAGACCCATATTGCTTTATTTTGCCTTTTTAGTTTTAGCCAGTTAATTTTTACAACTAATAAAACGCCTCATTACCTATTTTCAGCTTTGAATTGGCATACTCCATTTTTTAGAGGTAGATTCAATTGCTAAATAAATCACTTTCGGCACAGAGTCATCGCTGGGGAAGACCTTACGTTTCTTTATAGCATGACGGATAACGCTGTTTAATGACTCGATGGTATTAATATAACTATCTAATTCGACTATATGAATTAAACTTTTAGGGGGGAATATATACCGATGATATATAAATTGATGTGGTCGACTTTCGTTTTAATAAAGTTTTAAAGTTAATTTTTGGAGCGGTTATTTTTGATTGTCATAATAAGACAGTCTAATTGTTACCTGAAATAGGCCAAGAGTAAAATTGTTTTAAATTTCTAGTGTTAAATCATATCGAGATAGTTAAATTAGTTCATATTTCCGTTTAATAGGCTTAGTTAATCAGTTTAAGCGGTTAATTTGATATTGAACTTTGCATAATATTGTACTTGTTCAACATTATAACCAGTATGGTCTTATACTGATTTGATTAATGTATATGCTTATTAATCAATGTATTGGGTTGTTATTGAGCTTTTTTTTGACGGGTGGGGAGTCGGTGAAACTCAGTTAATAAAAAATAAAACCAATGTTTATCTAGTTGAAATTTATTTATTTTATAATCATAAAAAAAACGCTATAGTAATAAGTAATCAATTAATAATCATATAATGATAGGTAATATTGATGTGAACTTGCTTAAAAAATATTGTCATCATTTTAGCATTAGCTTGCTAGCTTTTTTATTAGTAGGCTGTACACAGGGAAACTCTCCACTATTTCCCATGCTAGGTGCTTATTTTCCTTATTGGATGTTGTGTGTCTTAATTGGACTAATAGGCGCAGTGTTATTACGTGTTCTTCTGGTCCGCTTAGAAATCGATGATAAGTTACCGTTGCCCTTGCTGTTTTACTTTGGTGTCTTGCTATCGATTGCCATTACAATATCTTTACTTTATTTCTCTCATTAAATTATGAATACAGAAAATAAAAAAAAGCTCGCAATCATTATCACAATCGGTGTGTTTGTGGCTCTATTGCTTTTGCTATGGAAAAGCCTGCAATCATCAGTTTTGAACCCATTAAGTGAAGATGCGGTGATTGAGGCAAATAAAATCAATATATCTTCTGTGGTACCTGGGCGGATCAGCCAATTTCATGTTAAAGAAAACATGGAGGTCAAGGAAGGTGACCTATTATTTACGATCGACCCTACCATGTACCAGTTGCGAGTGGATCAAGCTCGAGCTGAATTACTTGTTGCAGAAGCAGCCCTCAGTAATAAAAAGAGGATCATCGTTGCTGAAACTTCAAATTCTGAAGTAGCAGAAGAACAAATCAAACGTGCACAAGTTAATCTTGCTCTTGCCACACAGTCATTAAAACGTTTAGAGCCTTTATTAGCTAAAGGTTTCGTGACTGCTCAACAGGTTGATGATGCACGTACTTTAAAACGTGATGCAGAAGTCAGCTTAAAACAAGCCCAAAAACAAAATGTAGCTTCTGAAGCATTAATTAATAATACCAAATCCGAAGAGGCTCTCGTTCAGTCATTAAAAATGTCATTGGCTATGGCGGAGTGGGAATTAAGTAATACGGAAATCAAAGCACCGAGTAATGGTTATATCGTCGGGTTAACCATGTCTGCTGGTGAGTTTGTGTTATCAGGCCAGTCTATATTTACATTAATAGATACTGATACATGGTTTGCATCTGCTTACTTTAAAGAAACGGAGTTAGGCAATATTCAGATGGGGAGCTGTGCAGTAGTTTACTCTATGATCAATAATAAGCAGCCAATTAAAGGTAAAGTGCAAGGTACAGGTTGGGGGGTTATGTCTACTGATTTACTCAATATTCCTAGGGATTTGCCTTATGTGCCTAAATCACTAAATTGGGTACGAGTCGAACAACGTTTTCCTGTCAGGGTGATTTTAAATAATCCACCTAAGGAATTAATGCGAATAGGTGCCACAGCTACTGTTAATATAGTATCTAAAGATGATGACTGCTAAAACTTCACTAGTTTTTCAACAAATAAAGCAGGATTTGTTGCCATTCGAGTTTCGGTTTTCGACGGCGTGGCGTATTTCTCTACTCTGCGCATTAATGGCAGGTATTGCCATGTTATACGAAATACCAGAGTCGGCGATCAGTTGTTACCTGATCATTTACCTTGTTAAGTCTGACGCAGTTGAAAACATACTATTGTGTATCGGTGTCATAGTCTTATGCAGTATTGCTGTTTGTGTGATTTTTATATTATTTAACTTAACCATTCAAAATGTGATGTTACGCTTTTTCTTTATGGCGTTATTTTCTGGCTTATTTATGTATTTATCTTCTGCCAGTAGTTTGGGCGATATTGGTAATTTAATCGCGCTTGTGATCGCATTTTTAATGACATTAATTGATGATATTCCTTTTGGCGATGCTGCAACTAGGGGGCTGCTGTATGCTCTCTTAATGGCAGTATCACCTATGTTACTGGTTATTATCTTTAATTATTTTTTTGGTATTAGCCCAAGAAAATTATTACTCAATAAATTGTCAGAGCGCTTTTTAAGTGCGCATCAATTTTTTTTAGGGGATAAGCTCCAGCCAATTAAAATAACCGAAGCTTTAGCTACTCAGTCTGAATGCAAACGTTATTTAATGTTTATTAAGCTTTTTTTCCTAAAAGGGAAAAAAGAAATACAATGGCTAGATAGCATGATTGATAATTCCTATGAAATACTGATCATGTCTTTGAATTTACCGGATGATACATCATCAGCAGTGCGTATTGAGCTATCAGAAAAATGCCAATTTATTGCACAGTGTTTATCTACAAATCAACTTGAACAGTTAGAAAACCTTAAAGATAGCAAACCAACTAATAAGAGCAATCAACAGTTATTGGATGATTTCCTAAATATTTTATTTAAGAATAAAACATTCAGTGACCCAAAAACGAAAATGCCGTTTTTTGTTGAGGATGCTTTTACTAATCCTAATCATAAATATTTTGCAATAAAAACCACTTGCGCAGCACTGATATGTTACGTTCTTTATGACTTTTTTGAATGGCAAGGCATCCATACGGCGATGATCACTTGCTATGTTGTCGCATTAACATCAGTTGGTGAAACTGTGCATAAACTGACACTGCGTATCACGGGGTGTTTAATTGGTGCACTGATTGGGATTATTTCGTTACTTTATATTATTCCTCATTTATCCGATATTTTTAGCTTAATGGTATTGATTTTCTTCTGTATTTTACCCGCAGCATGGGTGGCTGCCGGTAATGAGCGTATTTCCTATGCAGGAGTCCAAGTTGGACTTGCATTTTTGCTAACGGTATTACATGGGTTTAAACCTAGTTTTGATATGGATGTCGCTTCCGATAGGATTTTAGGCATCTTATTAGGCAATATAGTGATGTATATTATGTTCACTAAAGTGTGGCCCGTATCCATCATGACCACGATTAATAAGCAAATTAAGAATATCTTAGATAGTTATGCGGCACTTAAATTAGGCAATTATGAGAATAATGTGCAAGCGCTCAGTTTAGTCTCAACAATTAATGAAGGCGTAATAAAAGCAAAAGATGATATAGACTTGTTAATCTTTGAAACTCACTCTAAAGATAAAGGTGATGCTTTAACTCGCTTCTTTAAACAGCTGTTAGCTGAAGCCTCAGTGGACAGTTATCAAAATTATGCTTCTAAATTTATCTATTTTAATCATAAAGATAATTTAGCTCCCCATGCATGCGCTAAATCAATTAGTGACTTTAAACGTGATGTATTAAATTCGCTACCGATAATATTATCAGCTCAAGAAAAAGAGCAAGTCATGCAAGAACTCATTAGTGAGAAGTAATAATGACGGCACAATTAACAAAAAGTAAAAACAAACAGTATTTGCTCACTACTTTTCTGAGCGTATTTCTTGTCGGATGTGTCGATACCAGCCGCTCATTTATGGAAAAAGCCCAGCAGCCGCTACGATATGAATCCGAAAAATACCTTTCTTCTCCTGAAGAGAATTTGTATGCCGAACATAATGAAACACTTAAAGAGCAGTATGACTTGGCTGATCTTATCGATGTTGCGCAAAAAAATAACCCTGAAACACGTATTGCTTGGGAATTAGCCAAAAAGGCGGCGGTTGATGTTGGAATGGTTGAAAGCACCTATTTGCCTGTTATTACAGCAACAGCATTAAGTGGTTATCAACGAGGGACTGTAAAGCTTCCGCATAATGATCTTGTTGATAAAATCGATGTTTCTAACCATGTTTTTATCCCAGCGGTGACGTTTCAGTGGTTGTTGTTTGATTTCGGTAAGCGTGAATCTCTCGCGAATGCAGCAAAACATGCGGCTCTAGCTTCCGATTTGAACTTTAATTTACTTCATCAAAAGGTCATTCATGATGTTACTACGGCTTACTATACTTACGGAGCCGCACAGAAAAAAAACAAAATTACTGCTGAATCCTTAGCACGCAGTAAAAATGCCCTTTATGCGGTGGAACAGAAAAAGGCGCGAGGTCTTGCGACCGTGCTTGATGTTGCATTAGCTAAGCAACAGGTTGCTCAATTAGAATTCCAAAGCGTATTAGCCGCAGGGAAAGAAAAAGACCAGTACCAATTATTGCTATCATCCATTGGTATGTCTCCACTTCAGTCTATCAACATCCAATATAGCGACAAAGATGTTCTCCCTGATGATATCGCGCCATTGACCCATGAAAGGATCAGGAATGCATTAGCTCAACGCCCTGATGTACTTTCTAATTATGAGCTTATGCAAGCAGCGATGAAAACGACTCAATCCGTTGAGTCTGATTATTTTCCTAAAGTCTATTTGGCCGGTGCTGTTGCTGGGGGAAATAGTAGCTTAGATGTACAGGGGTTACCCGGTATCAATCAAAGTACTTCCTCTTCAAATATTTTACTTGGGGTGAGTATTCCGCTTTATGAAGGGGGGATCAGGCAAGCCCGTATGAAGAATGCACAATCAGATATTCTGATTGCTCAAGAAAATTTACGAAAAAGCCAAGAGTTAGCGATCCGAGAAATGAGCTTAACTGAGAACGCGTTAAAATCAGCATTGGAAGCGCATAAAGCGGCAAAAAATTTAGTTGAAACAACTCAGTTAAGTTATACCGCAAGCGTTGATTTTTATCATAATGGGCTAGGCACGGTGACTGAAATTAATGCGGCAGAAATAGCATTATTTACAGCAGAACTTGCCCGTATTGATGCTTATACTGGCTCAGTTATTGCTGCTGTTGATTTAGCTTTTTCATTAGGGGAAATAGAAAAAGCATTACCTCGTTATGAACAGGCTAAAGCTAAATAAATAGTTTTAAACTGTAGAAGATAGGGATTACTATCTTCTACAATTGGTGATTAAATTAATAAATATCGAGTTGTTTAAAAATAGCTTTACCTTCATGGCTAAATTGGTCAATCGAATATTGAGTATAATTCATTTCACCATACCCTCTAATATAGATAGTTCCATTAGATAAATCAGATAAGCAAGTCCAGACAGTATATTCAGACAGTAAAATATCACCTTTCCCTTCACCTTCTCCGATATTATCAACAGTGATATTTTTAGTGCGATCAAAGTTATTCATTATATGGGCAAGGGTATTTATTGCCTCTTTTGCATTATCAGCTTGCGGTGCGTAAGTACTATAAAAAACGGCACGAACAAAACGCCCAACCGAGGTATCTGAAGAAGGGAGGTTTGCAGTTGCAATTCCGCTATCTGGCTGAGTCACTCGGATATTACCTAATAGATTGGTTGACTTATCAAGGTTAGATAATTGGCTATAATTATTGAGGTTTTTTAAATGCCATTGAAAATCAGGCCCATTAGTCATTACACGAGTTGGGTTATCAAAGACTTGTAATTTGCCGTTAACAGCTTCAACGACGATACTGCCACCTTGTTTATCATAAAAAGCATAATGGAATGGTGATTTTAAATTCCTAAAGTTGACGAGGATTGGGGACCAAAAGAAGCCACTTTCAATAGCTTTTTTCACTTCGTTAACATTGCTAAAACTAGATAAAGCCCATTCACCTATCGAGGTGACAGGTAATGACTTGGAATAATTTTCAGGTTCAATCGGTGAGAGTTCTGCTTCTGTGATCATATTGGCACTAAAAGTTAACCCCTCACTATTTAAACCTTGAAACATATTATGGTTATCACCATCAAAATAAATTTCAGTTGTTATAGCAAGAATGTCGAATTTAGATGTATAACTAATACCATTTTGACCATCAGGTGATTTTTTCTGAAAGAAGGTATTTACTGGGTAATATGTTATCCAAGAAGGTAAGTTTTCAGTTAATTCTAGTGTTCGTCCTTGGTAAATATGATTTTGACTATCTACTATTGATAAGCTTGTGCACATTTTATTAGTCTCTTATTGATAACATGTCAGTAAATTAGTAAATAATAATGACGTATACTATAAACTTATATTAGCTTCACTGAATAAACAATAATAATCATTAAAATATCTGACTTAGGCTTAATCTAATAAAATAGGTGAGTTTATAGGTAGGGGAATTATTAAATAATTGAACTGGACTTATTTCTAGATTAATGTCAGTAAAAAATGATTGAGAACACTCAGAATATTAAATAATAAAGTCATTGTATGGCATGAAGATCTAGTACAGAGAATAGGGGAGAATGTCAGTATTTTTGTAACCCCCTACATACTTTTCAATAACTTATATTACTATGAAGGGGGATGGTTTTGGCTAAATTGTCTATTTTGACTAATTAATAATATATTAAAGCGTTAGTGTTATTAGCTTCGTTTACCATAATTAGCGAAGTCTTCAGGCTTAGGAAATCCATAACTAGGGTCACTATTACGAGTCGGAAGGCGCTTTTTCATACTCGCTACTATTTCTGGTTGCTGGCTTGCTATATTATTACTTTCATTCGGATCTTCTTGAAGATCAAATAGGACAATGGGGCGCTTGGTACCTTTAGGCACGCTACCATAGCTTTTCATTAAGGATGGGTCAAAGCCCTCAATGAGTTTATAACGTTTATCTCGTACCATACGCCAATTAAGTAGGCCAGAAGTTACATATTCTCGGTGATCATTGGTTCTGCCTTCCAATAAAGGCCTAAAAGAGAGGGCTGTCATGCCGTCAGGGATCTCTGCCTTAGCATAATCTAAAAATGTTGCGGCAATATCAATAAGGCTAACTAATGCATCACTAGTGCGGTGTTGAATATTAGGCCCTGCAACGACTAATGGAACACCAACAGATGCATCATAAGGGACGTTTTTACCCCATCGGTTATGATCACCGAGCATTTCTCCATGATCACTTGAAAATACAATGATTGTATTTTCAAGTTCCCCCCTTTGTTTTAACTCATCAAGGTAGATCCCTAACCAGCGATCAATATTTTCTACCATTGCAGTGTAATTTTGTCGAATAGCTTCATGTTGTTCTGGATCGAGTTGGGTTGAATTAAAGGGTTGAGGAAATTTACGTCCGCGAACAGTTTTTTCCATTCTTTGAGTGATATCCTCAGGGTCATGAGGGCCTGCAAAATTTACTACCATATGCCATGGCCGATCTTTAGGAAAACGGCGTATCATTTCAATTCCAGTACGTCCAATCCAGTTATCAGCATAGTCTTCATCGTCAATAGGTGTCGGGTAAGTTTTTGCGTACGCTTCTGGACCTTTTGCTCGTCCACCTCCTCGAGAGGTGATATCTGCAGCATGAATATCTGCAACACCACGCTTAAGCATGTAAGCCATGTAAGGTTCAAATGGTGTTTTAAATTTATCCCATTCTAATACGGCATCACCTTTACCTGCACAGTTCACCATGTCTGAAAAGCCCCACTCGGACATATGGTTGCGGCCATCAATACCGTTATCAAATGTCGGTTTCGCGAGATCTAATTTCCCACAAGCCCCTACGTAATAGCCGGCATCGCGTAGTTTTTCATAATAGGTCGCTTGTGTTGTTGGATAAACAGTAAAGTTATCACCTACGCCACACCGGTCGTACTCACGACCAGAGGCAAGGCAAGCACGAGAAGGGCCACACACAGGGGAAGGAACAAACGCTTGCTGAAAGCGTGTTCCCCGAGCAATTAATGAATCTAAATTGGGGGTTTTAACTTCGAGGTTAGGGTTTGCGCCTATCCAGTCAAAGCGGTGTTGGTCTGGTAGAATAAATAAAAAATTAGGACGTTTATTGTTCGACGTGGTCCCTTGCGCTTGAGCTGAAGTAATTGACCCCATTACTGCAGGAGCTATCATGGGCGTTAAGACAGTCGCTAATAGGAAATCTCGGCGTGTCAATTCATTAATTTTACTCATAGACATGCTTCCTCATTGATCGAAAATAGTTCACTTATAATAAGAATGTAAAATCGATCTCACCTTGTGGAGACAGAGAAACTGATCAATTGGCAACATTCTTGATTCGCTTTCTTAATAGGCAACTACCTGAAAAATAAATGCGTATAACTTGAATTCTTATGATTTTTAAAACTCATGGCTTATAAAAGTAAGAGTGCACCTTAATTGTTATCACTAATGATTTAAGGTGCATTTATATTTCAATTTATTGATTAATCAAGATTTTCTCCATTTGAAGCGATCACGCGTTGATACCAATAGAATGATTCTTTCGGAATACGTTTTAGCGAACCATGACCTTCATCGTCTTGTTCTACATAGATGAAACCGTAACGCTTGGTCATTTGTGATGTTCCACAACTAATCAGGTCAATACAGCCCCATGTGGTGTATCCGATTAAATCAACGCCATCACGAATTGCTTCTTTCATCGCTATAACGTGCTCTTTAATATAGTCAATACGGTATGGGTCAGAAATCGTACCGTCTGGATTGAGCGTATCACGAGCTCCTAAACCATTTTCTACAACAAACAGGGGGATACCATAGCGATCCCACAGCTTATTCAGTGTGATGCGTAATCCCGTTGGGTCAATTGGCCAGCCCCACTCAGATTGTTTTAAGTATGGGTTTTTGATTTTACTCACTAAGTGACCTGATAATTCTTTTGCATCAGGTCCGCCTTTGGTGACATAAGTCATGTAATAGCTTAGCGAGATAAAATCTGCTACACCTTCTTTAAGCACTTTGAAATCTTCCGGTTCTACCTGAATATGAATATTATTTTCTTCAAAATAACGCAGCATATAAGTCGGATATACACCTCGGACGCTGACATCTGGATAGAACAGATTGATTTGGTCTTCTTTCAATGCTTGTAATTGGTCTTCTGGATTACAACTTTCTGCATAAGTTTCTAGTCGGCAAATCATGCAACCAATTTTTGCGTTAGGCATCATTTGTTTGCCTAGCTTAATAGAAATTGCACTGGCGACGAACTGGTTATGAGAGGCTTGGTATGCCGCTTGTTCGACATTTTTGACTGTGTCTGGTAGCGTACCTGCACCGGTATATAAACTATTGAGGTTCATGTTCATTTCGTTGAACGTGATCCAATATTTAACCTTCGATTTGTAGCGTTTATAGCAAGTTGTGGCAAATTTAACGAATAAGTCGATTAATCTGCGATCTTGCCAACCGTTGAATTTTTGCGTTAGCGTTAATGGCATTTCATAGTGAGATAGCGTAACAAGTGGTTCGATACCATATTTTGCTAACTCATCAAAAACGCGATCATAAAATGCTAAGCCTTCTTCATTGGCTTGCTCATCAATACCATTTGGAAATATACGCGCCCAAGAGATAGATAAGCGAAATACTTTAAAGCCCATTTCAGCAAATAATGCGATATCTTCTTCATAACGATGATAAAAATCGATACCCCAACGTTTAGGGAATAACGCTTTACATTCAGGTTTTAAATACTCTTCAAGTTCTTTTGATGTGACGTTAAAAGTAAAGTTATTGACTCCGCCATCTGCATAAGGGTCTTTATAAGCGGCAACATCTGAAGTAGAAAGCCCTTTTCCACCAAGGTCAAAAGCCCCTTCAATTTGGTTTGCAGCAGTAGCACCGCCCCATAAAAATCCTTCAGGAAAGCCAATTGTACTTGTGTTTTTAGTATTTAATTTCATAATTTCCTCTTTCTAAATCAATTAACGGTGAGCAGTGTGGTTTTATTACTCGTGACATATGGTTGATTTATCACTTGTAATTCACTGAATTCGTCAAAGTTGGTTATCAAAACCGGGGTGATTGTTGATAATGAATGTTTAGTTATATTTTCAATATCGAACTCGATGAGTAGGTCACCGGATTTAACGCTATCCTTTTCATTAACATGGAGGGTGAATCCTTCACCATTTAATGAAACAGTATCAATGCCTACATGAATAAGGATGTCTAACCCATCTGGGGTTGTAATTCCGATGGCGTGTTTACTTGGCGTGACCATTGAAATGGTGCCATCGATAGGTGCATAAACTTTGTTATCTGAAGGGATGATGGCAACGCCATCACCAATGATTTTATTGGCAAAAACGGTATCGGGAACTTGTTCAAGCGGTAAAGTTTCCCCGGAAATTGGCGCGAATAAACATAAATGTGGTGGTTGTTTATTATGGTTTGTTTCTTTTGATTGTGTTTTTTCTGGTATTTCTTGATGAGGTGGCGTGTTGTCGCGGCAAGTTGGCAAACTATCTTTACTCGGCTCAAGTCCTGACTCATCTAGTTTTAGAAATAGGGTGATAATAAAGGCCAAAGTAAAGCTAGATATCACCGCAAGGCAGATAAACATGAAGTTATTCGTGCCTGCTTCAACATAGGTTGGCAAGGCAGTGATCCCCGGAATACTAAACGCAAAGGCTTTTACGGCGAATGAGCCTATGATTCCGCCCCCTACTGCGCCACCAATTAATGCCGCGTAAAAAGGTTTCTTCAAGCACATGGTGACACCATAAATTGCAGGTTCAGTGATACCAAAAATGGCTGAAAGGGAAGAGGAATACGCAATAGATTTCAATTTTGTGTTTTTACTTTTGATAGCGACAGCCAGTGTTGCCCCTGCTTGGGCTAGGTTACTGGATAGGCTAATAGGTAATAAAACAAAGTCGTAACCTAATGTTTTAAAATTGGAAAATGTGGCCGGGAAAAAGGCATAGTGCATACCAGTTATCACTAATAATGATAAACAGCCCCCCATAATAAAGCCTGCGACAGGGCCTGCGATATTAAATAAAGCTGAGAATGTTTGCTGTAAATATTCACCAACGTAATAGCCTAACGGTGCGAGTAGTGAAAGGGTGATAATTGAAGAGATTATCAGCACCAATAGCGGCACAAAAATAATTTTAATACTCGCGGGGATGATTTTTTCAACCCATCGATTGATATAGCTTAATAACCAAACCCCAAGAATAATTGGAATAACAGTAAAGTTATAAGTAATGTTAGGAATAGTAATACCAAAGAAAGACAGCGTAGGTTCACCTTGGAATATAGGGTAAACCAGAATGAAGGCTAGGGTTACGGCAATATATTCATTGGTTTTAAATTTCCGAGCAACGGAAAAAGCCAGCAAAATAGGTAAAAAATAGAAGGCCGAGTCTGAAATGGTGTAAAGGATTCGGTACTCTGAGCTCCCATTTGGAATAAGGCCGGACATATCAAATAGAGCTAGCAACCCTTTGAGTAACCCCGTTCCAATGATAGCCGGTAATATTGGGGTAAAAATACCCGACAGAAAATCAAAAAATGTATTAACAATATTTTGTTTAGTCTCTGATATTTCTGGTGGTGACGCCTCATTGGTTATTGCTGAGCCATGAGGTTCAACTATTTTATGTAGCTCAGTGAAAACATGTGTAACGTGGCTGCCTAAGATAACTTGTAACTGATTACCTAGGAAATTAACACCTAGTACCCATGGGATGTCACGGAGTTTATCTACATTAACTAATTCATTGTTATGAAGATTGAAACGCAAGCGTGTAATACAATGCCAATGTTGACTGATATTATTTTTCCCACCGATAAGAGTGATAATTTGTTCTGCGACTTGTCTACTTTCCATAAGTATACCTATAAAAAAACCTGAACAACGGCCTCCAATTTAATTTTGGAAGTGTTGTTCAGGTTAATGCCTAGTCTTGCCAGTTACACACCTGTTATATTTCAAGCCGAAGTTTATGCCTGACTTATTTTGTTTTATTTTATAAATAATCCAATGAGTAATGCTAAAATCATTGATGAATAATAATACGTTTTTACATATAAAAGCATTATTATTCACGATTCCAGAGTCTGTAACTCAAAATGTAGACATAAAAAAACCTGAAACTATTGAATAATAAAATTCAATACATTTCAGGTTATTGCCTAGTCGAACTAGTTACAGACCTACCATTACTTTATAGAATTTTTATACCTGAAAGACAATGTGAGAATAATGGATTTGTGATCTGTACGACAGAGATATACATTTGCCTTAAGTTTGTGTTATCATTTTGATTCAAGAAATAAAAAATTATTTAGTTTTTATTTTATTCAAAAATGAAGTGCTATTAAAATAATCGCCGTTCTTGAGAGCAAGAAGAACCGATTGCTTACTTCGGTATTGATCACAAAATATAGGCATAAATCTTGCCTTTTTTGTAGAAAAGATATATCTATATCAATTGGTGTGTTACTAGCTAGACTAGGCAAAAACCTGAAAATGCTGAAGTATTACTTCATGTCATTTCAGGTTTTTTTTCGTTTATAACGTATAATAATGGAAGTCGCCTATATGTACCTAATAAAAAAAGTTATAAATAATAATGTGATACTTGTAGACAACGAAGCCCAACAAGAGGTTGTTATTATTGGTAAAGGCATAGGCTTTAACTCTAAAGCAGGTCAAAACTACCATTGTAATGAAAGCGATGAGCTTTTTATCAAGCCTCAAGACCATGATATCCATAATTTTCTTGATAATATTCCTATTGATATTATCAAATTGACTATTGAAGTTATCAATAAATGTAAGCCCATTTTAAATGCGGATTTAAGTGATAGCTTAGTTATTACACTCTCTGAACATATAACTTTTGCCATTGAGAGAAGCAAAAGTCGGGAAATGAATGTTTCTCTGTATGAAGTGCCTTATTTATATCATCTTGAATTTATTGCAGGAAAGGTTGCAGTTGATTATATTAATGAAAAATTTGATGTAAGTTTACCAGCAAGTGAAGCATCTCTTATTGCACTTCATTTTGTTAATGCAAAATTAAATAACAAAAGTGTTGGAGATACACTCAGGTTTACACAGATAGTTTATAAAATTGTTAATATTGTAAATTACTCATTTCATATCCAAGTCAATACTGAGTCGGATATTTTCTCTAGATTTATTAATCATTTAAAATATTTATTGATCCGCTGTCAGGCAAATCATGACAAAAGTAGTCAATTTAATTCTATTCTTGAAGAGTTGGTAGAGAAAGAATTAATGAAAAATTTTGTATGTGCAAAAAAAATAGCGGAATTGATACAATCTGAATATAACCTTCCAGTTTCTCGTGAGGAAATTATTTATTTAGCATTACATATAGAAAGACTTTTAAATGCAGTTTAGGGCTGAATTTTAACTATTATTTAGCATGGGTGTGTCACTAGCAAAACTAGGCATTAACCTAATTGGAATTATCCCTTGGCAAAACTTTTATTGCCATTAAAAATGGGAATAAAAAAGGAAAATTGTATGGCGATAAAGCTCATTGCTATCGATCTTGATGGCACGTTATTAAATACTCATCATCAAATTAGTGATAATGTTCAAAATGTTCTTCAACAAGCTCAAAGAAATAATATACATATTATCCTTGCATCAGGCAGGCCTTACTCAGGAATACAACCTTATTTACAACAGTTAGCTTTAGATAAGCCTGGTAACTACTGTATTAGTAACAATGGTAGTGTTATTCACGATGCTTCTAACGGTAACCACCTTATCGATTTTTTATTAGATATTGATGATTATAAAAAAATTTATGCTCAAACTGAAGAGTTAGATCTTTCATTACATGCTCTTGGAGATAATAAAATCTTCACTGCAAATAAGATTATTGGTTTTTATACGACACATGAAGCTTATCTTTCGAATACGTTAATCCATTATGTCCCAATGAATGAAATGCCTACTAATATCTTATTTACTAAATTGATGATTTCTTCTGAAGAGAACTATTTATCGAGTATTATCAAAAAAATACCATCTTCTTATTTTCAACAGTACACTTTAGTCAGAAGTACCCCGTATTTTTTAGAAGTGTTAAATAAAAATGCGAATAAGGGCTTGGCAATACAAGCACTGGCACAACAATTGGATTTACATAAGTATGAAATTATGTGCATTGGTGATCAAAATAATGATCTGCCTATGTTTGATGTGGCTGGAACTTGTATTGCGATGGAAAATGCAACCGATGAATTAAAGTCACGGGCTACTGGTGTGACAAGCTGTAATGATACTGATGGGGTTGCAAGGGCGATAGAAAAATATGCCCTATAAGGTTTCTTTTTCATTAAAAACCGAGTTTAGCGTTGCCACTCGGTTTTTAATTTTACTCTAATTTATTATTTCTTAATTTCCATGAATTTCTTTTAGTATCCCTTTCATTTTCCCTAACGAATGCGATAGGTGAATTTTATAGGCATCACAAAAATAGTTTTTTCGAGGAAGCCCTTTCGAGTCAATTAAAAAACGATGCTTTGGGCAACCGCCATGGCATAGTGGCTTAAACTTACAGGTTAAACAGTCTTGGCTGATCTTCTCTTTTTTTAGCGATGAAAAACGTTGATGATTTTCTGATCCCAACATATGAGAAATGCTATCGACCATCAAGTTGCCAATTTTATTTTCAGGATAAACAAAGTGATCACAAGAATAAATATCGCCATTGGCCTCGACAATTAAATTTGCTCCGCAAGTTTCACTCGTGACACAGCTGCTTGGGAATCCAAGGCTTTGGCTCATAGTCTGTTCAAAATTCATGACAAAGACTTTACCAATGTCATTTTTTTGCCAGTGGTCAAACAGGGTATTTAAAAAATGGCCATATTCTGCGGCGTTGACTGACCAGTCTGTCACTTCCGCATTTCCTGTAAATTCAGGGGAAATGAGTGATAGCCCTTCCGTCGTTGTTTGTTGTGCCTGCCGTTCAACTACTGGGATAAACTGCATGTAATAGCTGCCAATACTCTTTAAAAACTCATAAATTTCAATCGGCTTTTTTACGTTATAGTTATTTACAACGGTTAGCGTATTAAAGTCCACCCGGTATTTATTGAGTCTCTCGATACTGGCAATTAAGCGATCAAACGTGCTTTTTGCTGATCGTGTTAGTCGGTATTGATCGTTACAAGATTGATCGCCATCGATGGAAACCCCTAATAAGAAATTATGCTGTTTAAAGAATTGGCACCAGTCATCATCAAGGTTTAAAGCATTTGTTTGAAATGAATTATTGATCCTTTTCTTACCTGCATATTTTTGCTGAAGTGCAACAGCTTTTTTGTAGAACCCTAGTCCAAGTAAAGTCGGCTCGCCACCTTGCCAAATAAAATCAATTACATCAGTAGGTTGCTGCTCAATATTAGTGCGAATGTATTGATCTAGAACCTCATCATTCATTCGCCATTGGTTTTTTCTATTAGGATAAAGTTTTGATTTTTCTAAATAGAAGCAATAAGTACAATCAATATTGCACACTGAACCAGAAGGTTTAGCCATTAATTGGAAATTTGGGTTTGCATTACTCATGCCTTACGCCTCTACTTATTAAAATGATAAGATTATTTTTTGTTGAGAATATTTTTATATTCTTTCACTTTTTCTTCAGGTGCATTCCAATCACCATCGAATACAGTATAGGTAATATAGCCTTTATCAAGGTATCCAGTATCAGAATTATCATTTCTCATTTTTAATGCTTCAGGGTTAATAACTTGTTTAGCTTTTCCTTCAGCAGTTATTTCATATAAAATTTGTGGTGAAACCGCATACTCGTTTTCAACAAATTTTACGCCTTTAATTTTATCTTTAGGTAATGCGGGGTAATTAATACTCAACCCAGATCTAATGGGTAGCACTGTCTCACCAGGTATCCATTTTTTATTTAAATCATCAACTAGCTCAACAACATAAGTGACTGAATCAGGCCAATACTTCTGAGTGCTAGGCCAACCTGATTTCATTTCTTCTTCAGTCATGATGTAGCCAATACTAGCCGCAATGGCTGGGTAGCCTAAGCGTACGGCACGCGATGCAGCTGATACCGTTCCTGAATTTAATTGTGATGTTCCCGTGTTTGGCCCATCATTAACCCCTGAAATAACTAAGTCAGGCGGTGTTTCTCGTAATAACGCCTGTAAACCAAAATCCAGTGAATCAGCAGGTGTACCAGGGAAACAATAAGTGCGCTCATTTATTTTTTTTATATCGAACTCTTTGCCTGCTTTAAATGTAATTGCAGTACCAATTCCGCTTTGGTTGGTCGAAGGGCCAACTAGCCAAACATCATAACCTTTTGCATCTAATTGCGATTTTAATTCAGTGAGACCAAATGCTTCACATCCGTCGTCATTAACTAATAGAATACGCATTTTATCGTTACTAGCTTGGGCTTGAAGTCCAAATAAAGATAATAGGCTAATAGCTAAAATTGTTTTTTTCATTTTTTACCTCTATGTGTGTTCAGCAGTACTAAAATATATTAAATTTATAGTCAAAAATAATATCTACGGCGATAGCATTTCTACGAATATAGTGCCCGTTATCATCAAAAACAGGTTGAACTCTATTTCCTTCAGCTTGGTATAGCCAAGCTTTAGTTAATTTAGTAAATACCGTAAAGTTTTTTAAACTCGGATCATTCGGTTGCCATGCATTAATAAGATTAAGCTCACCAGTTTTAATTTTGTTATTTTTAAAATCAAACTGGCCGTAATTTAATTGTATTGCAGAATAAAAATCTTCAGCATATTTATAGTCAATGAGGCCAGTGAGGGCGAGTTCACCATCTCGCTGGTAATGATAAGCGGCTGAAGACATAGGGTCTAAACGCCAACGAGCGTTTTTAACTGGATGCCTGTCAAAATAACCAAGCGAACCATTATTTTTAGCCGCATCGGTGTATCCAACACCAACTTTCATGCCTAGGCTGTCATATTGCCATTTGACGGTTCCTTCATATACCCACGAGCTGCCATTTGCAGCTTGTCGTGATGCCGGCATATTTTTATACATTTCCTGAGGGACATTACCAACGGCTCGAAAACCAAGAGTAATGTCGGAATATGGCATATAGTTAAAATCAATAAAATGGCGATCGATATAGTCTTTAGCATATCCGTAATTATAGGTCGCTTTCAGTGCTTTAGTTTTATAGTTGAGGCCACCTGCTGCAATATACTCAACAGATTCATTATTTCTGCTACGAAGATTTTCTTTGTTAGGAGAAAAACGTTCCATAACACTATCAACGTACAATGTATCGATTGAGAAATCATGGTAAGTAAGCGTGCCCGTATAACCTAAATAGCTATTTTGTGCCGATTCATAAGGGCTTTTTAATACCGTATACATATGTGCGGGTTGCCAGCCATATCTTGCTTTATAATTTATCCCTTGTTCATCACCTAAATGCAACTTGATATTGCGCTTATTAAATTTTGTGAAACCTTTGGCATTTGATGATTTAAATCCAGGGCCATCATTCCATAATAGGTCGCGGCTAGCAAAATAATCACTGGCTCCTAATTTAGTCACAGTAGTGTAAGAAATATCGAAACCCAGAGTTTCCTTCCATAAGCCTGATTCATAATTTAGCCCGATGGTTTGAGCCCAAGCTGTATGAATATACGTTGGACCAACTTCGTTTTCATTCAGATATTTTAGTCTATTCCGAAGGAATAACTCTAGTTTGCTATCTTTTATTAATGGTTCATTTAGGGTATCAGCCAGCTTATATTCCTGGGCTTTTAATACTGAGGAAAATAATATAGGGATGAGTAGTGAGCCTTTTAGTAGTCGACTTATTTTCATATACCAACCTTTATTTATTAGTATTTAATTTTTATTGTTAATTTTATTTTTATAGATTAATTGACATTGAGTTACTGAGCAGAAATTTTAGGTAAAAAAAAACCTGAATTTTTATACGTTTTAAAGACGCATAAAAATTCAGGTTCTTGCCTAGTCAAGCTAGTAACACACCATTCGCTATATATTTAAAACGGGTTGATTTTTTTTACAATATTAATTTATGAGAACTGTGATCTGATACCTGTTTTTATAAATATATCTGCTATGTTAAATCTGCAGTAATTTAATTGTAACTACATGAATTTATTTTTTATATTTAATTATTTTCATTTTTTTATATTCGTTTCTAGGTAAATAGTAGGTTTTATTTGACACTAATCACAACTATTCTTATTTAAATAATTTGGTTATATGAGACCTTGATGTTGTTCACAAAAACCTAAATTATAGATTGTGAATTTAATTTATTTTGATTAGATAGATATACTTTGGGTGTGTTACTAGCTTGACTAGGCAAAAACCTGAGACTTATAGCGTTGCAGTTATAGGTCTCAGGTTTTTTTGTTTTTATACCTTTCATTAAAAATATAAGTTAGCACTTTTCGTTAGCGAATGTCTTATAAGCGAGGCTTTATGTTTAACAAAGAAAAAAGAAAAATTAAGAAACAGTTTCTTTCGCGGCTACCACATAAGCACAAAATACTTAGTCAGTGTGTGAGTGCTGCATTTGGTGGTGCATTGCTACTGTCAACATCAGTTACTGCCAGCGCTGCTACGGATAACGTTGTGGCGGCTAAAAAGCAGCCGAACGTGATTCTAATTGTGCTTGATGATGTTGGGTTTGCTGATTTTGGGGCATTTGGTTCAGAGATTAAAACGCCAAATATTGATGCATTAGCTGAATCTGGGGTTCGTTACAACCGTTTTGATACCAGTGCTATCAGTGCTCCAACACGAGCAGCTATTGTGACTGGGCGTAATAACCAAACCGTTAATATGGAAGATTTACCGCCTGATAACGTCAATGCACCATCGAAAGAAACACCTAAAGGTTCAGGACCTGCCACCAGTGGGGAAATTCCTGAAAATGCACAAAACATTGCACAAGCGCTGAAGTCTGCGGGTTACGATACCTATGCGCTAGGCAAGTGGCATTTAGCACCAAACTATAAAGATGATTTAGCGCGTAGTCAAAGTTTTTGGCCAAGGCAGCGGGGATTTGATTATTTTTATGGTTTTTTAAGTGGCCATACAAATCAGTATAAACCAGCACTAGTTGAAAATAATCAAAAGATTACACCACCTAATAACCCTGAATATCATTTGTCGGTTGATTTAGTTGATCATGCGATTCAACGTATTGACCAAAAATCAGAGCAGCCGAAGTTTATTTATTTGGCTTTAGGAGCCGCTCACTCACCTTATCATGTACCAAAATCATATATCCAAGACTACAATGGCAAGTATGATCAAGGGTGGGATAAGCTACGTTTAGACCGTTTTGAGAAACAGAAAAAACTCGGTGTTATCCCGGCAAATACAATTTTGCCGTCAAGGGAAAAAGGGGATGCCGCATGGGATTCATTAAATGCTGAGCAGAAAAAAGTCTATGCGAGGTTTATGGAAACCTATGCAGGTTTCATGACGCATACGGATGAACAAATTGGCCGTTTAGTGGATCACTTAAAAGAAACAGGTCAATACGATGATACGCTAATTATTCTATTATCTGACAATGGAGCCGCACCAGAAGGCGGAGTTAATGGCGGTTTTAGAACAGCATATATGGATAAAACCACGGTTAAGGAAATGTATGATAACCTTAACGATGCGGGTGGACCAAAAACGGATATGTTGTATCAACGCCCATGGGCATATGCGGGTGCCACGCCATTTAAGCGTTATAAATTGTGGCCTTATTTAGGAGGGATTCGCACACCTCTGATTGTTTCATGGCCAAGTCAGATCCAAGAACCAAATAGTATTCGTTCCCAATATGTCAGTGTGATTGACATTGCGCCTACTATTTTAGACGCTGCTGGAACCTCGTTTGCCACTGAAATTGATGGCGTTAAACAAGTTCCTGTTGCTGGAAAATCATTCTTAGCTACATTGAATTCTGCTGATGCAAAAACACGTGATGTTCAGTATTTCCAATTACGTAGTCAAAGAGCGATCACCCAAGGTGACTGGCGTGCAGTTGCATTACACCGCTATAACACTAGCTACGATGATGACCAATGGCAGTTGTTCAATACAGCTGAAGATTTTTCTGAATCAACCGACTTAGCGAAAAAGTACCCAGAAAAATTGAAAGAGTTACAGCAATTATGGTGGGATGAAGCGAGAAAATACAGTGATCCTGCTGTTGTCGACCCATCCGAGTTTTTCTATAACTTCAACCGTATGGAAGATGGTTTTATCAGCGATTAAATAAGTAAACTCATTTTTTAGCTAAAATAGCCACAAAAGTTGTTTTGTGGCTATTTCTATTGAGCGTGTATTGTTAATATTTTTCTATACTTTTTTGATCTTAAGTGAAGTTTTCTTTAACTATTAGCGTGAAAATATACCCTTAGTAATAAAGAGGGTGTGTAAGTGGAAAACGGAATACAGCTTCGTATAAAAGGTAAGGTTCAGGGGGTAGGGTTTCGGCCATATATTTGGCAACTTGCTCATCAATGCCATCTTTATGGTGACGTTTGTAATGATGGTGAAGGGGTGCTAGTTCGTTTATGTGCAGGCACTAATTTAAGCGAGTTCATACAATTACTACATCAACACTGCCCGCCTTTAGCACACATTGAAAGCGTACAATCAAGTTCATTTCAATGGCAGATATTACCTGAGAGCTTTACTATTCGCCGTAGTGGCGAAGGCCGAATGGATACACAAGTGATCCCCGATGCGGCAACTTGTGATGCGTGCTTGCAAGAACTTTTTACTCCCTCAAATAGGCGTTTTCATTACCCATTTACTAACTGCACCCATTGTGGTCCAAGGTTTACCATTATCCGCCATATGCCGTACGACCGACCAAACACGGCAATGGCTAACTTCCCATTATGCGCACATTGTTTATCTGAATATCAATCACCAGCCGATAGGCGCTTTCATGCTCAACCCAATGCTTGTGCGCAGTGTGGTCCAGAAATTAAGCTTTGCGATGGTTTAGGGCAAACTTTAGCGCAAAAAGAGGATGCTCTGTTATTGGCAACGGAGCAAATATTGCTTGGCAAAATTATTGCAATAAAGGGGTTAGGCGGTTTTCATCTAGCTTGTGATGCGACGAACGATGACGCGGTGAAACAATTACGCCGACGTAAACGGCGGCCTACAAAACCGTTTGCAGTGATGGTCCCGTCCATAGGTTGGCTAGAGGATAAAAATATAAAGGTTAACAATGGGTTAAAGGCATTATTAAAAAGTCCTGCGGCACCTATTGTCTTAATTCATAAATGGGCGAATAACTCACTGAGTGCAGCGGTTGCTCCTAAACTGACAGAGTTAGGTGTGATGTTACCTTCCAACCCTTTACAGCACCTATTGATGGCAAAAGTGAAACGGCCATTAATTATGACTTCTGGTAATGCCTCTGGAAAACCCCCCGTATTAACTGAGGCTGACGCATTTACTGATTTAGCGAATGTCGCTGACTTTTGGTTGACACATAACCGAGACATTGTGCAGCGAGCTGATGACTCCTTAGTCCGTTACCACGATGGGCAGGCTGAAATGTTAAGGCGTGCAAGGGGTTATGTCCCTGATGCATTGGCCTTACCTAAAGGGTTTGAAAATGCGCCCTCAATACTCGGTTTAGGTGCGGATCTAAAAAATACTTTTTGCTTGTTGCGGGGCAATAGTGCAGTGATGAGCCAGCATTTTGGCGATCTTGATGACATGGATATTTGCCAACAATATCAAGATACGATTACTTTATTTGAGTCAATTTATCGCTTTATACCGAGTGTCATTGTGGGGGATATGCACCCAAACTATGTGAGTTACCGTTACGGAGAAACATTGGCGCAACAACGACAAATTCCCTTCATTAAGGTACAGCATCACCATGCTCATATCGCTGCTGTAATGGTAGAACATGGCTTGCCGTTAGATGGTAGTAAAGTGATTGGCTTAGCCCTAGATGGCTTAGGTTATGGCGATGATAATCGACTATGGGGAGGGGAATGTTTATTAGTCGATTACAACACTAGCCAGCATTTAGGGGGGCTACCGCCAGTAGCGCTACCCGGAGGTGAATTAGCATCGCGGCAGCCTTGGCGCAATTTATTGGCCCATTGGTTACAGTTTGTTCCACAGTGGCAGCAACAGGAAATGGCATTGCAGTTAAAGGAATTTCCTTGGCAGGGTTTGCAAAAAGCGATTCAACGAGGAGTTAACAGCCCCGTAGCTTCATCGGTAGGTCGGTTGTTTGATGCAGTTGCCGCTGCGTTAGGGATTTGTACGGCGGCGACCAGTTGGGAAGGGGAAGCTGCATGTCAGCTCGAAGCATTAGCTTCGCAATGTGATGTTATGACGCACCCAGTCAGTATGCCTTTAATTGGCCAGCAATTGGATTTAAAAACGTTTTGGCAACAATGGGTTGCTTATCAAGCCCCTAAAGTGCAGCGTGCCCATGCATTTCATGTTGCTCTAGCACAAGGTTTTGCCGAACTTGCTAGAAAGTCAGCTCACCAATATGGTATTCACCGGATAGTGCTGTCTGGAGGGGTTATTCATAATCAGTTATTAAGGCAGTTGCTGGTCAGTAATTTGAACGAATTTGATGTACTGTATGCTAAACAATTACCCATGGGGGATGGGGGGTTATCATTAGGGCAAGTAGCTATTGCAGCAGCAAGATTAAAAGTTTAATTGAATATAGATACGATGATAATGAAATTATATAAGTGGATGGTAATATCTTCTTATACACCCATATTCTATTATTATCTTTATTATTTTTTGATATTGATTCTTATTTACTTTATTTCTCTGTATTAAAAATAGGCTTTTTATTAATACGCAAATTTCGGTTAATTAATTTAATTTAAAATAATGGTTTTCATTATCCTTATGAAAATAAATAAATTTTATATTTAAATTAATGTGATATGTAGCGCAATATTGAATTAAACAGACTATTTGTTTCTATGGTTATATTTTTTAATCCTCACGAACTGAATCGATTTTTCTAACAAATATATAAAAAAGATAAATTTTCTTATTACCTATTGATAAAGATCAAGCGATAAAAAGCAAGTAGGAATAGGATCTTGTTTTATATTTATGCATCAGGTTACTTAAATAAGAACTTATTTCATTAGGCATGGTTTTATTTTCAATCTTACGGTAACAATACTAGCCAAAGGCGTATGCACATTAGGGCATAGGCGTGGTGGTATTTATAACCTCAAGATAATAAACAAAATTTGCCTAATGAATAGGTTCTAAGCCACCCATAATAATAGGAAAAAAGAATGATAGGAGATAACTCTATTATTTCTTCTCATGGTATAAACCGCCGTGATTTTATGAAGTTATGTACAGCATTGGCAGCAACAATGGGGCTAAGCGCGAATGCGGCCGCTCAAATTGCTGAATCTATTAGTGACCCATCACGTCCCCCCGTTATTTGGATTGGGGCTCAAGAGTGTACGGGCTGCACAGAGTCTTTGCTGTGTTCTACTCACCCCACCTTGGAAAACTTAATTCTTGATACGATTTCACTGGAATACCATGAGGTATTGTCCGCCGCTTTTGGAGAACAGGTCGAACAGAACAAGCATGCTGCGATAGAGAAGTATAAAGGCAAGTATGTATTAGTCGTTGATGGTTCTATCCCATTGAAAGATGGTGGTATTTACTGCATGGTTGCAGGAAAACCGATTGTTGAGCATATCCGTGAAGTGGCTGAACATGCGGCGGCGGTAATTGCTATTGGTTCTTGTGCATCATGGGGCGGTGTTGCGGCTGCTGGGGATAACCCAACAGGTGCAGTTGGCCTCAATCAAGTAATTAAAGATAAAACGGTTATTAATATCCCTGGTTGCCCACCAAACCCACATAACTTCCTTGCGACAGTTGCTCATTTAATTACCTTTAACAGACCTCCAAAACTAGACAGTAAAAATCGCCCAATGTTCGCGTACGGTCGATTAATTCATGAACACTGTGAACGTCGTCCTCACTTTGATGCGGGACGCTTCGCAAAAGAGTTCGGGGATGATGGTCACCGTGAAGGTTGGTGTTTATACCATTTAGGTTGTAAAGGGCCCGAAACTTACGGTAATTGCTCCACATTACAATTTTGTGATGTCGGTGGCGTGTGGCCAGTGGCAATTGGTCATCCTTGCTATGGTTGTAATGAGGAAAATGTGGGTTTTCATAAAGCTATCCACCAACTTGCGAGTGTTGAAAACCCAACACCGCGTGCGGACAAGCCTGATGTGAATAACCGTGAAGGTGGGCAAATATCATCAACCGCAGTGGGGTTAATTGGTGGCGTTGTAGGGCTAGTGGCTGGTGTGAGTGTGATGGCTGTGCGTGAATTAGGTCGTCAAAAACGCCAACAAGATACTGACTCACGGGGAGAATAACCGTGAATAGACGAAATTTTCTTAAACTCTCCGCTGGGGGAGCACTATTAGCTGGTAGCTCGCCTAGTTTAGCTGGGGCAGAGAACCGGCCGCCAATTCCGAATTCTCTTGGGATGCTGTATGACTCGACGCTATGCATTGGTTGTCAGGCTTGTGTCACTAAGTGCCAAGATATTAACCACCCTGAGCGCAACCCTGTTGGGGAGCAAACGTGGTCAAATAACGACAAACTGACCCCTTATACCAATAATATTATTCAGGTCTGGAGTAGCGGGACTGGGGTTAATAAAGATCAGGAAAAAGACGGCTACGCTTACATCAAAAAACAATGCATGCATTGCGTTGACCCTAACTGTGTGTCGGTTTGTCCTGTTCAAGCATTAAAGAAAGATCCGAAAACAGGCATTGTCCATTACGACGCTAGTGTGTGTACCGGTTGCCGTTATTGCATGGTGGCATGTCCATTCAATATTCCTAAATATGCCTACGATGACAAATTTGGTGCAATTCATAAATGTGAGCTATGTAACCAAAAAGGTGTAGAGCGTTTAGATAAAGGGGGGTTACCGGGGTGTGTAGAGGTTTGCCCTACAGGAGCAGTGATTTTCGGTACGCGTGAAGAACTGCTGGCAGAAGCAAAAAAACGTTTAACACTCAAAGCAGGGGATGAATACGGTTACCCTCGCCAAACTTTGCATAGTAATGACCCGAATGTCATTAAAGTACCTAAATATGAGTCGCACATATATGGCGAGCTTGAAGGTGGCGGTACGCAGGTGATAGTGCTTTCAGGGGTGCCTTATCAGAATCTTGGGTTACCTGAACTAGACCAGCTTTCTACCGGCGCTCGCTCTGAATATGTGCAGCATACCCTTTATAAAGGCATGGTGTTGCCATTAGCCGCACTAGCAGGGCTGAGCTTCTTGGTATACCGCAATACCAAGAATGACAAACACGAAGGAGATGACTCAAATGACGACGCATCATAAAGAACAGCCGCTCGGTGGGCGTTTAGTCAGTTGGCCAATAATGGTCTTTGGGCCGTTGGTTCTAATTTGTGTCATTCTGATTATAAAACGTCTGGTTTTTGGACTCGGTTCCGTTTCTGACTTAAATGGCGGCTATCCATGGGGAATTTGGATTGCTTTTGATCTGCTGATTGGTACAGGGTTTGCTTGTGGCGGTTGGGCACTGGCTTGGGCAGTGTACGTATTTAATCGCGGAGAATATCATCCGTTGGTACGTCCTGCATTACTCGCTAGTTTGTTCGGTTATTCGCTTGGTGGTTTATCGATAACTATCGATGTGGGGCGTTACTGGAACTTACCTTATTTCTATATTCCCGGCTTCTTCAATACCAATTCGGTGCTGTTTGAAACGGCAGTATGCATGACGATTTATATCGGGGTCATGGCCTTAGAGTTTGCCCCAGCATTGTGTGAGCGTTTTGGTTGGAAGGTCTCGTTAAAACGCTTGAATAAAGTCATGTTTTTCATTATTGCATTAGGAGCCTTGTTACCCATGATGCACCAATCCTCAATGGGGTCATTGATGATTTCTGCGGGATATAAAGTTCATCCTATTTGGCAAAGTTATGAAATGCTGCCGCTGCTCTCGCTGTTGACCGCGTTCATTATGGGTTTTTCGATTGTTATTTTTGAAGGTTCATTGCTGCAAGCTGCCTTAAAGGGGCAGGGGGCTGACGAGCGACCATTATTTGTGCGATTAACGCAAATTCTGCAAGTGCTCTTGATATTGTTCTTAGCCTGCCGATTTGGTGAGTTGATTTACCGCGAAAAATTACATCACATTTTTAATGGTGATTTTTACGCCATGATGTTCTGGATAGAAACCGTGTTAATGGTGATCCCTCTGGTTATTTTCCGTATTCCATCGCTGAGAAATGACTCGCGTTGGTTATATATCAGTGGGTTGAGCATGTTAATCGGGGCGGCAATGTGGCGGATGAGCTACTCCCTTGTCGCGTTCAATCCGGGGGGCGGTTACGACTACTTCCCAACAACAGAAGAACTTTTAATTTCAATAGGTTTTGTGGCAATTGAGGTATGCGCTTATATCTTATTGGTCCGCTTACTACCTGTTATCCCAGCATTGAAAAAAACAACGATGAGCCATTCACAGGCCCGAGGTAAAGCATGAGCCAACGTATAACAATAGATCCAGTCACTCGTATCGAAGGTCACTTACGCATTGATTGTGAAATTGAAGATGGAAAGGTCACTAAGGCTTGGGCTTCAGGCACTATGTGGCGCGGTATGGAGGAAATCGTCAAAGGGAAAGACCCTCGTGATGCATGGATGATCATGCAGCGTATTTGCGGGGTTTGTACGACTGTCCACGGTATTGTATCTGTCCGCACGATTGAAAGCGCTTTGAATATTGATGTACCTGTTAATGCGCAGTACATCCGTAATATGATTTTAGCCGCGCATACTATTCAAGACCATATTGTCCATTTTTATCAGTTATCTGCATTAGATTGGGTGGATATCACCTCCGCATTAAATGCCGACCCAAATAAAGCCGCTGAAATCTTAAGCGGTATTTCAACTTGGCCGCTCAATAGCGCCGCAGAATTTACACGCGTGCAAGATAAAATTAAAAAATTAGTCGCAAGTGGTCAATTAGGCATTTTTGCTAATGGTTATTGGGGGCACCCAGCGATGAAATTGTCGCCAGAGGTAAACTTAATTGCGGTGGCTCACTATTTACAAGCCCTTGAGTGCCAAAGGGATGCAAACCGTATTGTGGCATTGTTAGGGGGGAAAACACCGCATATTCAAAACCTTGCTGTTGGTGGTGTGGCAAACCCAATCAACCTTGATGGGGTTGGTGTACTTAACCTTGAACGCTTGATGTATGTGAAATCTTTTATCGATCGTTTGGGGGATTTTATTGAGCAAGTGTACAAAATCGATGCGGCTGTTATTGCTGCGGGTTATCCTGAGTGGTTAGAAGTTGGTCAAGGTGCTCAAAATTATATGTGCATGCCTGAAATGCCAATGGATGGTAAAAATGGTAGCTTCTTATTGCCCGGTGGTTACTTAGAAAATAGTGACTTTAGTACTTATCGCCCAATTACCAGCCATACAGATGAGTATTTGATCAATGGTATTAAAGAAAGTAGCAAACATGCATGGTACAAAGAAAACGAACCACAAGCGCCATGGGAAGGAACCACTAACCCTGACTACACTGGTTGGGATGATGACGGTAAATATTCATGGGTAAAAGCACCGACTTTCTACGATAAAACTGTTGAAGTGGGACCGTTGGCAGACTTATTGTGCAAACTGGCAGCAAAACATGAGCCAACGGAAAAACATTTTAACGATGTAGTGAACCTGTACCAAACTCTGTCAGGTAACAGTATTAGCATCGACCAACTGCATTCCACATTAGGTCGTATTATTGGTCGTAGCGTGCGTTGCTGTGTATTGAATGAAACGTTGTCGATTCAGTGGCAAGCGCTGGTGGATAACATCGGCAAAGGGGACTTTACCACCTTTGTTAAACCGAACTTCCCAGAAAATGCCACCATCAAAGGGGTTGGCTTTGGGGAAGTACCTCGTGGGCTACTTTCCCACTGGGTGGTTATCAAAGACGGTAAAATTGAAAATTACCAAGCCGTTGTGCCATCGACATGGAACTCAGGCCCACGTAACTTTAACGATGAACCGGGTCCGTACGAACAAGCCCTTGTGGGAACACCCGTTGCTGACCCAACAAAACCTTTAGAAGTAGTCAGGACCATTCACTCCTTTGACCCTTGTATGTCTTGTGCTGTACATATTGTGGACACTGAAGGTGGTGAAGTCACTAAGGTTAAGGTGCTGTAATGCGTATTTTAGTCTTGGGTGTTGGCAATATCTTATTGAGTGACGAAGGGATAGGTGTGCGTATAGTGGAAGCGTTAGAAGAACGTTATCACTTGCCCGAATGTGTAGAAGTGCTAGATGGTGGTACTGCTGGTATGGAATTGATCGGCCCAATGGCCGACCGTGACCATTTGATTATTGCGGATGTGGTGTTATCGAGCCAGCAGGCTGGCTCAATTTTAGTACTACGCGATGACGAAGTGCCCGCATTATTTACCCGAAAAATTTCCCCTCATCAACTTGGTCTATCAGATGTGCTATCGGCTTTGCATTTAACGGATGAATTCCCCCAACGTCTAACCTTAGTCGGTGTGGTACCTGAATCCCTTGAACCGCATATTGGCTTAACGTTAACGGGGCAAGCTGCCCTTGAGCCCGCGTTGAGAAAAGTGGTTGAAGTGCTGCGCAGCGAAGGCCTAGAGGTGATTGCCAAAGAAGAGAGTTTACATGTCTGATGATATTAAAGGCTATGAAGCCAATCCCCGGCCTCTTGTTGAGGCCGCATTTCAGCGTGTTGTAGAGCAATCGATGCATGATTTATCTTTTTTACATCCGACTATGCCTGTTTACGCCAGTGATTTTGTCTTGTTTGAACATCAATGGGTAGGCGTTGTTATCACTCCATGGATGTTAAGCGCTGTTATTTTGCCCGGCCCTGAACAATATTGGCAGCGGCGTAGTGTGGGGGACAAATTAGGGTTAATTCTGCCTTACGGTGAAATGACTTACACCGTAGGGGAACTTGAGGGGTTAACGCAATATTTGGCTTGCTCTTTAATGTCACCATTAGATAAAGGCTTGAGCATTGAGCAAGGTATTCACCTTGTGGATGATTGCCGCCGGATTTTGCTGTCATTGCCTGTTAGCGACCCAAATATTCCGCAATCACCTGCACGTCGCGCTTTATTTGCTCGTCATTTGAAGGGGGCATAATGCATGAGGTTGCTCTGTGCCAAAGCACAGTAGACATTATTGAGCAGCAAGCCAAGCTAAATGCGGTAACACGAGTTTCAGGGGTTTGGTTAGAAATTGGAGCGCTCTCTTGTATTGAAGAGGGGGCTTTTCGCTTTTGTTTTGATATTGCTTGCCGCGGTACGGTGGCGGAGGGGTGTCAACTTCATGTTATCCATACTCCTGCGCAGGCTTGGTGTTGGGATTGCAGTAAAATGGTGGAAGTCGAAAGCCACCAATCAGGCTGCCCGCAATGTCAGAGTTTTAATTTAAAGGTTGAGAATGGCGACAGTTTACGCATCAAAGAGCTCGAAGTTGAATAGTTTTTCAGGTTGGGTTTGAGGTGCATCAACCAGTCTCAATGGATTATGTATTAACCTAATTTAACAATCTCATTGTTGGGAGTGAAACTTATGTGTAGTACTTGTGGGTGTGCTTCAGGGGAGCGCAAGATCGAGGGCGATGACCCTCATCACGACCATAATCATCACCATGACCACCCTCATGATCATCATCACGACAATGATCACCATCATGGACACGATCATCATGATCATGGGCTTTCGCACCAAGACGATAACCAAGGGCAAACGGTTATTATCCATCATCATTATTACCATCAAGGTGATGTGCATAATCACTATCACCAATATGAACCGGCTCCCGTCGAGGCGAAATCAAAAAAACATAAACATAAGCATAAGCACAAACATGTTTATCAAACTCTAGAATCAAGCTTTAAACCTGCGGGGGAGCATCACGATCTGGATTATGGCCACGGGGAGGCAGGGACTCATGCACCGGGGATTAGTCAAAAACGCATGCTGCAAATCGAAATGGATGTATTAGATAAAAACAATCATCTTGCAGAGCATAACCGTGATGGGTTTAACCAAAAAAATATTTTAGCGTTAAATTTAGTTTCCAGCCCCGGTTCGGGTAAAACAACGTTATTAACTGAAACCCTATTAAAAATGCGGGGCAAAGTAAATTGCGCAGTCATCGAGGGGGATCAGCAAACCACCAATGATGCGCAGCGTATCCGTGAAACGGGAGTACCTGCTATTCAAGTGAATACAGGTAAAGGTTGCCATTTAGATGCACAAATGGTGCATGATGCGGCCGCACGTTTAGGTCTAGAAGATAATAGTTTGTTATTTATTGAAAATGTGGGGAATTTAGTATGCCCTGCAAGTTTTGATTTAGGGGAACGTCATAAAGTCGCAGTGCTTTCGGTAACGGAAGGGGAAGATAAACCCTTAAAATACCCACATATGTTTGCGGCTGCAGACATTATGTTACTGAATAAAATCGACTTACTGCCTTATTTACATTTTGATGTGGACGCTTGTATTGCCAATGCCAAACAAGTGAATCCAAACATCCAAGTGATCCAAGTCTCTGCGACGCAAGGAGATGGTATGGACGCATGGCTAGCGTGGCTGGAGACTCAGTTATGTGCTTAGGCATTCCGGGAAAAATTGTCGCAGTGGGTGAAGATATTCACCAATTGGCGCAAGTGGATGTGTGTGGTGTAAAGCGGGACGTTAATATTGGTTTAATTTGTGAAGGGGAAACTTCAGATTTATTAGGCCAATGGGTATTAGTACACGTCGGCTTTGCCATGAGTATCATTAATGAAGAAGAAGCACAATCGACGTTAGATGCCTTAACGGCAATGAGCCAATTAGATCATGAAGTGAGCGATTTTAGTGGGTTAACAGTAGGAGACTCTGATGCAGTACGTCGATGAGTTTCGAGACCCAACGTTAGCGCAGGCATTATTAAGCCATATCCGTAAACGAGTGAGTGACATTCCACAAGCGAAGTTCCGCCCATTACAACTCATGGAAGTGTGCGGCGGCCATACCCATGCTATTTTCAAATTTGGTATTGACCAACTTTTACCTGATGAAATTGAATTTGTGCATGGGCCGGGCTGCCCTGTCTGCGTATTACCGATGGGGCGTATCGATGGCTGCATTGAAATTGCGGAGCGCCCAGAAGTGATTTTTTGTACTTATGGGGATGCCATGCGAGTGCCTGGTCAAAAAGGCTCATTATTAGATGCCAAAAGACGTGGGGCTGATGTACGTATTGTTTATTCTCCTCTTGATGCGCTAGCGTTAGCTGAACAGCAGCCTGAACGCCAAGTGGTTTTCTTTGGCTTAGGCTTTGAAACCACCATGCCGAGTACGGCGATCACCTTGCAGCAGGCAAAACGCCGTCAGCTCAATAATTTTACGGTATTTTGTCAACATATTACTATTATCCCAACGCTTAAAAGCCTGTTAGAACAACCTGATGTACGTATTGATGGCTTTTTAGCACCGGGGCATGTCAGCATGGTGATTGGCTCTCAGCCTTATCAATTTATTACGGATGACTTTCATAAACCGCTGGTGGTAACGGGGTTTGAACCACTTGATATTCTGCAATCCATAGCGATGCTTGTTGACCAACTTGCAGATGGCCGCTGTGAAGTAGAAAACCAATATAAGCGTATTGTATCTGATCATGGCAATATGTTGGCATTAAAAGCATTGGGTGATGTTTTTGAATTAAAAACAACGAGCGAATGGCGTGGACTTGGGGAGATTGCGGGTTCAGGTGTTCAGCTCTCGAAAGCTTATCAAAGTTTTGATGCAGAATTACGTTTCCAAATACAGCCTCATCAAGTGGCTGATGATCCGCAAGCTCGTTGTGGTGATGTCTTAACGGGGCGTTGTAAACCGAATGAATGTGCTCTATTTGGCAAACGTTGCACGCCTCAAACAGCATTTGGTGCATTAATGGTTTCTTCAGAAGGCGCTTGTGCGGCTTATTATCAATATCGTCGGGAGGCATAAATGAGTCGTGATGTTAACAATGTGGTGACGATGGCACATGGGAGCGGCGGGCAGGCTATGCAGCAACTGATAGAACAGTTGTTTTTGCAGGCATTTGCCAATCAAGCACTTAATGAAAGGGAGGACCAAGCGCGGTTATCATTGGCGGAGTTAACGGCTTTAGGTGACCGTTTAGCTTTTAGTACTGACAGCTATGTGATTGATCCTATATTTTTCCCTGGTGGCAATATTGGTAAGCTTGCCGTGTGTGGTACGGTTAATGACGTAGCGGTGAGTGGCGCTATTCCTAAATATCTTTCTTGCGGTTTTATATTGGAAGAAGGTTTCCTTCTATCTGAATTACAAACTATTGTTGAATCCATGGCAGCAACAGCTGCCGCCGCAGGCGTAGAGATTGTGACCGGAGATACTAAAGTGGTGCAGCGTGGAGCTGCCGATAAAGTCTTTATTAACACTGCTGGTATTGGGGTGATCCCAAGTGAGATCCGTTGGGGGGCCCAGCAAATTCAAGCGGGTGACAAGGTAATAGTGAGTGGCACTTTGGGCGATCACGGCGCAACCATCTTAAACTTACGAGAACAGCTTGGTTTGGAAGCTGAGCTAAATAGTGATTGCGCGGTATTAACGCCATTGATTGAACCACTGCGCAATATTGAGGGGGTCCGTGCATTACGGGATGCCACCCGTGGCGGGGTTACTGCTATTTTGCATGAATTTTCACAGGCCAGTGGGTGCGGAATCGCGGTGAATGAAGGGGATTTACCCGTTTCTTCTGCTGTTAGAGGGGTTTGTGAGCTATTAGGTTTAGAGCCACTTAACTTCGCTAATGAAGGTAAATTGGTGATTGTGGTTAAACCTGACGCAGAAAGCGCAGTACTCGGTGCGTTGCGCAGCCATCCATTAGGCGAAAATGCTGCTACCATTGGTTGTGTCACAGAGCAAAAACAAGTGAAATTAGTCGGGGTTTTTGGTGCCTCAAGGCTATTAGATTTACCACACAGTGAGCCATTACCACGTATTTGTTAATCAGATGCCCTATAGGCAAAAAACTATAGGGCAAACTAACAGACTAACGCCTTAGCATACCTTTATCGATAATAAACTCGATAATGGTCTCTAAGCCTACTTTTTTCTTCAAGTTGGTGAAAACATAAGGTTTGATTGGGCGCATTCTTGCGGTATCTGCTTCCATAACCTCTAATGATGCCCCAACATACGGAGCGAGGTCTATTTTATTGATCACCAATAAATCAGAATGGGTAATACCCGGGCCGCCCTTACGTGGGATTTTTTCCCCTTCAGCGACATCAATAACATAGATCGTTAAATCGACGAGCTCTGGGCTAAAAGTTGCACTTAGATTGTCGCCACCGCTTTCCACAAAGACGACATCGAGGTTTTTGTGGCGCATTGCCAGTTCCTCAACTGCCGCAAGGTTCATGGAGGCATCTTCACGAATGGCAGTGTGAGGGCAACCGCCTGTTTCTACGCCGATAATGCGGTCAGCGTCTAAGGCTTCTGCACGCGTGAGTATTTTTGCATCTTCTTGGGTATAAATATCATTGGTGACGACCGCAATTTGGTAGGTATCGCGCATCGCTTTACATAAAACTTCGAGTAATGCCGTTTTTCCTGAGCCTACTGGCCCACCGACACCAATTCGTAGGGGTTGGTTATATTCTTGCATTGTATATTTCTCATGAACGAAAAAGTCGTGTGTATTGGGTTTCATGCCGACTACTGGCAATAATTTGGGCAGGAGTAAAACTGCCGATATCTTCTAAAGGCCAAGTGGCTGATTGCGCGACAATGGTTGGGATGCGTTCTGTCAGGGTAAATAGGATGTTCTGTCCAGCACTTTGCCCAAGAGGGATTAGCTTAACACCAGACATGACGGTGTTTTCCAGCCAACCCCATGCATAGGCACTGCACAGCTTTTCAATATCAATATTCCAACTGACTGCCGCAAGAGCAAACGCCATTAACTGTGTTTGCTTAACGCAGGTCTGTGTGGTTGTATCAAGCTCAATCCCTAGCTGAGGTAGCAAGCGGGCGAAAGCAATACCTCGCTGGCGCTCCTCTAAGCGTAGCTCCTTCGTTTCACGGCTGGCGATCATAAAATCACACCAATAGGTAACTTTTTCTATATCGGAACATAGCAAATGTGTATGAATTTGCCGCAAAACAGGAAGTTCTAATGTCGCAATTGCGTGGGTCATTTGTGCTGTTAACCAGCTTGCAAGAGTATCCGGCGTGGTGACCCAGCCGTTTTCAATCGCCCATTCCAAGCCTTGGGAATAAGTGAATGACCCAACAGGTAAAGAGGGACTGACAAGTTGATATAAGCGCAAATCTGCTAACATGGATAAACTTCTCCAGTGTTATTAATGGTGGTGATGTTCATCGTGGTCATGTTGATGGTGATGATGATGCCCACCGGATGACCCACCATAAGCCCCCGGCTCAGGTTGGTATTTTTCCAGCCCCACACTGACCGTTGCACCTAATCCACGGGCCATATCATCTAACACATGGTCGTGAAAATAACGGCACCAACCCGCTTCAATTTGCAGAGGAACGTGGCGGTTGCCTAAGTGATAGCAAACACGCGCCAACAGCAGTGGGTCATCACTGTAAACCGTCGAAACTTGCTCTTTTGCGGCTTCGATAGTGACGAATTCCCCAGTTTCCGTGGCTAATACATCACCTTCCTTAAGTATTGTTCCACGGGGAAGGAACAACCCCGCTTCTTGTCCATCACTTAAGGTGACTTTTAAACGGCTCTTAGTGCGCTCATCCATGGTTAAACACAATGATAATAAATGCATATCAGGTGCCTCATGGTTATCTATAACTTTAATAAATTTCTTCATGCACTGGCTCTTCAATTAGGGGTCAGAATAAAAAGTAACGTTGTGCCATGGGGAGTTCAGTGGCTGGCTCACAAACCAATGGAATACCATCAGCTTTGACAATGTAAGTTTGTGGGTCGAGCTCAATATGAGGCACATAGTTATTGTGGATCATGGATGCTTTGGTGATGTTACGGCAGCCCTCAACTCGGCCAATTTGACTTTGTAAGCCTAGTTTCTCAGGCACGCCTGCATCGATACCGGCTTTCGACATAAAAATCATCGAAGTGTGGTATTTGGCTTTACCTAATGCGCCAAACATTGGGCGGTAATGGACAGGTTGAGGCGTTGGAATAGCCGCATTAATATCCCCCATAGGGGCATAAGCCACCATGCCACCCTTCATAATCAAGGCCGGTTTAATGGCAAAAAAGGCAGGGTCCCACAACACGATATCCGCGAGTTTACCTTTTTCAATCGACCCGACTTCATGGGCAATGCCATGGGCGATAGCGGGGTTAATTGTGTATTTAGCGACATAGCGTTTAATTCGGTTATTGTCACTTTCCGGTGTATCCCCTTCTAGGGTGCCACGCTGCAATTTCATTTTATGAGCGCATTGCCAAGTGCGAATGATAACCTCGCCAACACGCCCCATTGCTTGCGAATCAGAGGACATGACAGAAATTGCTCCCATGTCATGCAAAATATCTTCTGCTGCAATGGTTTCACGCCGAATTCGCGACTCGGCAAAAGCGACATCTTCAGGAATAGAAGGGTCGAGATGATGGCAAACCATCAACATATCCAAATGTTCGTCCACCGTGTTGATGGTATACGGCATAGTTGGGTTGGTTGAAGCGGGTAGAATATTGGGCTCACCCACAGATTTGATCACATCAGGGGCATGACCACCCCCAGCACCTTCAGTATGGAATACGTGGATCACTCGTCCAGCAATGGCTTTGACGGTTTCCTCATAAAACCCACCTTCATTTAAGGTATCTGAGTGGATAGCGACTTGCACATCCATTTCATCTGCGACATTTAGGCAGTTATCAATTGCCATTGGGGTTGCGCCCCAGTCCTCATGGATTTTAAGGCCAATTGCACCTGCTTCGATTTGTTCGCGGATAGCTTCAGGTTTGCTTACGCAGCCTTTACCAAACAGGCCCACATTGATGGGTAACTCGTCTACTGCTTCTAACATGCGGTACATGTTCCAGATACCGGGCGTTACTGTCGTCGCATTGGTACCAGCTACAGGGCCCGTTCCACCGCCTATAAATGTAGTAACTCCAGATACCAAACCTTCTTCTGCTTGCTGTGGGCAAATGAAGTGAATATGGGTATCGACACCGCCTGCGGTAATAATTTTACCTTCACCGGCAACCACTTCTGTTCCCGGGCCAATAACAATATCTACGTTGGGTTGAACGTCAGGGTTACCTGCTTTACCAATACCGGCAATACGGCCATTTTTAATACCGATATCTGCTTTGACTATCCCCCAATGGTCTAAAATAATGGCGTTGGTGATTAGGACATCAACACATTGGTCACTCGTGACTTGGCTTTGCCCCATGCCGTCACGGATGACTTTACCACCGCCAAATTTAACTTCCTCACCGTAAGTGGTGAAATCTTTTTCGATCTCTAAAAATAACTCGGTATCTGCTAAGCGTAAGCGGTCACCTGTTGTTGGACCAAACATATCAGCGTAAGCTTGCCGTGAGATAGTTTTCATTATTAATTCTCACTCTTTAACTTGCCCATGACTTTGCCATGGAAGCCATAAATTTCTCTTTTGCCACTAAATGCGACTAACTCAACCGTACGGCTTTGGCCTGGTTCAAAACGAACGGCCATACCCGCAGGGATATTTAAACGAAAGCCTAACGTCGCTTCCCGCTCAAATTTAAGGGCGTCGTTCACTTCATAAAAATGGTAATGAGAGCCAATCTGAATAGGGCGATCACCATGGTTAGCGACTTGGACGGTTTGGGTTTCTCGACCTGCATTGAGTACGATGTCACCTAAAGCTGAGTTAACTTTAATTTCACCGGGGATCATATTGCTACCTATACAATTGGGTCATGAATGGAAACAAGTTTAGTGCCGTCAGGGAATGTGCATTCCACTTGGACGTCTTTGATCATTTCGGGGACACCTTCCATGACTTGATCGGCGGTTAAGATGGTACGGCCTTCACTCATTAATTGTGCGACGGTTTTACCATCGCGAGCGCCTTCCATAATCTCACAACTGATCAACGCAACCGCTTCTGGATAGTTGAGTTTTAATCCACGATCTAAGCGCTTTTGCGCAACAAGCCCGGCGGTAAAAAGCAATAATTTATCTTTCTCTCTTGGTGTTAGTTCCATTTTTGCTCCTAAAAATAACGTTTAAGTTGCCCAAATTCGTGGTGGTTCAGGGCAATAACCTAGCCAGTGCTGCCTTGTTGCTTGCCAAATTTGCACAAAGCAAGCCATCATAGGTTCAGTTTGAGAACCTAATAACCGCAATACTAAAATGCCATCAACATCCGTTAAGCCATATTCGATAGGTTTATTCTTTGAAACGAAAAGCGGGTTTAAACTTTGATGAATAACTTCTTTCAATTCATCCGTTGCGGGGTATATATATAATGAACCGAGCATTGGATATTCATGCATTATCGCTAATTGGTTTTGTAGACCATTGATCCATAAGGATTCAGTTAGCGTTAGTTTGTTATCAATATAGAAATTTAGTCGCCCTCTGATATCGCCATCTTCAAACCACTCATTTAATACTGGTCGCCCTAGGCATTGCATTTCCCAACCAATAAACCTTGCCTGTAAACCAAGGTGAATATGGGTTTCTAGCCGAGCTTGGGCTTTCGGGAAAAAAATATTTTCCTGCGGTAACCATTCAAGAAAACCATCGTTGGCGACAGTTAGCGTCTGTACTTGACGCGCAACGCCACCAGCACTACGGTAAAATTTTGTCGCTCCAGGTGTTGTAAGTAGTGCATGAGCATTGGGTTGAACATCAATATTGATAAGTAGTTTATCCCCCCCGACGACACCTCCTGGGGGATGAAGTAAATACGTGTGTGCAATCCCTTGCTCGGGATAGAATGGCCGCTGTACCATTAAAGGGCCGATATGTTGTTTATCCGTTAAACGGGTTATTCCACGTTTTAATTCATATCGTAAAAAAATTTCAGCTAACCAGCCTGATCCTGAAAAATCAGACATACTTTCTCCTGCAAATCAGCCAACTAAAAATACGCGAACATGTTTAGCTATACCCCTAATCTCAAGGATTGGTGTATATGAAGTATATACTCGTGATACTGCAAGCCTGAGCGTCGTTAACGAGGTACTTTTGCCCTTGTCACACACTTAAGTATGCGACGAAAAGCCTGTTCGCTTGTCATCTAGCTACAACTTGGATCATTAAGAATATAAGCTAATGCAAGTAGGGTAGGGTGTGAATAAACGCCAGAAAAGTGATTCTTTAAACCGGAGTAGATTCATCTGCCGCGCGATTTTACACCTTATAGTGAAAATTACCTTTCAATTAAATAGCAATTTATTTAGAAAAAGTAACAAGCATAAAAATAACAGTAAAAAATGAACGTATATCTATATTGCGATTTTTCAGCAACAGGACTATATTCTGAGCCGCAAGCAGGTAGGGTATGTGTACAATCAATTTATGGCGTTTTACTGTTCATCAAAAATGTTATGTTCTGACTTATTCAATCGCTCCTTTTTCTAGGGATATTTTTCACATGTTGACTGCAGTGTATTGAGATTATGGAATACAAGTATTTTCTTTCAGAGAGCCAAATGGTGCTAAAAGCGTTTTATATTGAAAGCGCGATGATTGCCATGCTGTGTGGCGCGAAAGGGAATGTGGTGATCAATGGGCAATCTATTGATATTTCATCGGATATCACATTAATTATGCCTAAATACAGCCAAGTTTCTTGTAATATTGTTTGTAACACTGTGAATCAACCGATTGAAATTCATACTCTATCGATGACAGAGTTTGAGTTACAAGCCGTTTTTTTATTACTGATCACCTTGATGAAGTCTAGTGCACCGTTGACGAGCCATCAGCCAATTTACCATGTTTCACCCCCTGAAACTGTCAGAGATAACTTTAGTTTATTAAAACAATGCTTACCATTGAAAAAACAAAGTGAATCTCAAGAAGCGCTGTTGATGAAGCAAAGCCTATATTTTATTTTAATGGCGATATATCAAGAGGGTGTTGATATCCTTACTATTTTTCGTTTCAATTATGATGAACCGAAAAACCAAGCAATTACCCATTTGATCACCCAAGAACCCCAGAAGAAATGGAGTTTGGATGATGTTGCAAAGGCGTTATTTACAACCCCTTCAACTTTACGCCGTCATTTAAACCGTGAAGGTGTGTCATTTCGCCAATTATTATTAGATGTTCGAATGGGGATGGCTCTTAATTATTTAACGTTTTCGAATTACTCTGTATATCAAATTAGCCATCGTTGCGGGTTTGGTAGTAATGCCTATTTTTGTGATGTATTTAAGAGAAAATATAATATGACGCCTTCTCAATTTCGTTTGCAATCAAGGCAATCTAATGACCCAGCTTTTATTACTACCTTATTGTCGAGTTCAAATCCTATTGAATTTGATAAAGAAATTGAAGAATAGCCATTACCGAATTTATTCGGCATAGCCAAGGTGTGTTACCGTTTTAATAAGTTTTTCATTAAATTCGAAGTTCTCTTGATATAGAACGTAGAAAATAATGGCTTTAAATTTAATATGACTCACTACACACAGTGAATATCTCACCAATAGCAATAATTAATGAAATAAAGCTCATTAATTGTATGAAATAAAAAATAAAACCAGTCTATAGAGGGATGTATGATTAAAAATATCATTGCAGCAATGTGCCTTATGGGGCTAAGCCTGCAAGTCCAAGCCGCAGAACCTATTCACTCGCAAACCTTACGTTTAGCAATCGGTGCTGAACCCACAGAAGGTTTTGACCCAATGTTGGGGTGGAGTCACGGTAGCTACCTCTTACTGCATAGCCCGTTATTAAAACAAAAAGCAGACCTTTCATGGCATAGCTATATGCTTGAAAGCTATCAACATAATGCTGATGGTAAACAATGGACGCTAAAACTAAAAAAAGATTTAAAATTTTCTGATGGCTCACCGTTAACAGCTAAAGATGTGGTATTTACCTATAATAATGCGGCGGCAAGTGGGGGTAAGGTGGATATGGGGAATTTTGCTCAAGCAGAAGAAATTGACCCATTAACCGTCAAAATTACCTTATCTTCTCCCCAAAGCACTTTTGTTAACGTCCTCGGTTCATTAGGGATTGTTTGTGCCGATAAATATGATGCGAAAACCTATGCTCATAACCCAATTGGGGCAGGTCCTTATCGCTTGGTTGCGTTCCAACCGGGTCAGCAGTTGATTGTTGAACGAAACCCATACTATGCGGGGCCAAAAAATGATTTTGGCAAAATGGTATTTGTGTTCCTTGATGAAGATGCTGCGTTTGCTGCTGCACAAAGTAATCAATTAGACATTGTCCGTATTCCTGCTGCGGTTGCTACGAATGCGAATAACGTAAAAAACATGAAACTGATTGAGCGCTATAGTGTGGAAAATAGGGGGATTTCCTTCCCAATTCCACCAGGAGGTGAAAAAGATGCCCAAGGTAACCCTATAGGTAACGATATTACGTCAGATATCGCAATTCGTAGGGCTATAAACTATGCCCTTGATCGTAAATTATTAGCAGAGTCTGTACTTGAAGGGTTTGCTGTGCCGGCTTATACCGGTGTTGCGGGTTTACCTTGGAATAACCCAGACTCAGCATTTAAAGACGGTGATTTAGCAAAGGCTAAGTCGATTCTAGAAGCCGCAGGTTGGTCACTAAATAAAGATGGCTTAAGAGAAAAAGACGGTAAGGTTGCTAAATTGACTTTATGGTATGCCAGTGGCGATACCACACGCCGTGATTTAGCGCAGGCTATTCGTTCAAGTTTGAAACCACTCGGTATTGAAATGGATTTAAAATCAGGTAGCTGGGAAACTGTTGAACGTTATATGCACGCTAACCCGACTTTATTTGGGTGGGGGAGTTTAGACCCTATGGAATTGGTGCATAATTACAGCAGTAAAGCGGCGGGTGTTGGGTTTTATAACCCAGGTTATTATAAAAACAGCGCAGTTGATGAGCTGATTGAAGACGCGCTTCGTCAACCTGACCAAACAGCCGCTATCCCTCTTTGGCAAAAAGTTGACTGGAATGGCACGACAGGAGTGGGGGTTAAAGGGGACGCAGCTTGGGCTTGGTTAATGAATCTACAACATATTTACTTGCTGAATAATTGTGTGGATTTAGGCGCGAGTGCACCCGAAATTCACGGTTCTTGGTCAGTATTAAATAACGTTGATGAATGGGCATGGACTTGCCAGTAATGCGAACCACACTTGGGCTTTTATTGCGGTTTATTTGTTTGTTAACCGTCACTGCAGCGGGGATTTTTATCCTACTGAGTTACTCGCCTATTGACCCAATAAAAGCCTATATTGGCAATGATTTGATGCATGTCCCCCCTGAACAATATGCGTTAATTGCAGCTCGTTGGGGGCTAGATCAACCATTATGGCTGCAATTTTGGCGCTGGTTTTCGCAAATGTTACAAGGGGATATGGGGTATTCCATGCTTTATAATACCCCTGTTGTCCAAGTGATATCAGACCGCCTTGTGCCTTCCCTTGCCCTTCTAATTTGTGCTTGGCTTTTTTCTGGGGTTGTGGGTTTTGCTTTAGGGGTTATTGCAGGGCGTTATTTAAACCGTTGGCCTGATAAGCTGATTTCAACCTTATGTTACTTGCTTGCGTCACTACCTGTTTTTTGGGTTGGTCTTTTATTACTTTCTTTATTTGCGGTTTCACTACAATGGGCGCCAATTTGTTGTGCATGGCCGATAGGGTTGGATGAACAAACTGCCACTTTTACACAGAAGCTTCATCACCTAGTTTTACCTGTTATTGCTTTGGGTATGCTAGGCATTGGTAACATAGCTCTACATACGCGTGCGAAAGTTGTTGAAGTATTGAATAGTGAGTTTATTCATTATGCACAGGCACAGGGTGATAAAGGTTGGTCAATGATCTGCTTTCATGTGTTAAAACATGCGATTACCCCAGCAATTTGTTTACAGTTCGCTTCCGTAGGGGAGTTACTTAGCGGAGCACTATTAGCAGAAAAAGTCTTTGCTTATCCAGGGCTTGGTCAGGCAACCATCGACGCTGGGTTACGGGGGGATATCCCCTTGCTGATGGGGATAGTTATGTTATGTGCAGCACTGATTTTCTTTAGTAACACGATTGCTGATGTACTGCTAAAAAAGGTGAATAAGGGAGTGATGAGAACCTCATGACATATAACCCAAATCGTGCTTTGTTTAAGTTGGTCATTTCTTTGCTTTTATTGTCTATTTTGGCTATTTACGCTTTTGGGTTTTCCATCAATGATGTTGAAATGAGCTTACTCGATAGGCGGCAAGCACCTTCTTGGCAACATGTCTTTGGAACGGATAATTTAGGGCGTGATTTATTCGAGAGAACTTTTCAAGGTGTTGCTACAAGCTTGCAAATTGGTTTGATTGCCGCTTTTTCAAGTGGGTTAATTGCTGTGGTGATGGCAGGTTTATCCTCTTTAAATAAAACAATGGATTACGCTGTCCGAGGCATAATTGATGCCTTACTTGCTTTGCCTCATTTACTCCTATTGGTATTAATTTGTTTTACATTAGGTGGCGGTAAAATGGGGGTGATTTGGGCGGTGGCTCTGACACATTGGCCAAAACTGACGCTAATTTTACGTGCTGAATTGCAGCGTGTAAGCCAATCAGACTACATTATGCTCTCTCAACGTATTGGTAACAGCGCTATTTACCGCTGGCGTTATCACTATTTACCTATGATTTTACCTCAGTGGATAGTTGGGACTCTACTGATGTTTCCTCATGCGGTGTTGCACAGTGCGGCATTGAGCTTTTTAGGGTTTGGTTTATCCCCCCACGAGCCTTCTCTTGGCATTTTACTTTCTGATGCACTGCGTTATTTGAGCACTGGAGCATGGTGGTTGGTGGTATTCCCTGGTGTTGCTTTAATGGGGTTGGTACTGTTATTTGACCAGTTCGCTAAAGCCGTGCAGCAGTTATGGTTAAAGGGGGTTGCATGTTGAGTTTAGACAATTTAACGATTGATGTGGCTCAATTCCGTTGGTTAGGGCGTAAGCGCTGGTCACCTTTATTAAAAGGCATTTCATTAGATATTCAACCGGGTGAAATGGTAGCACTGGTTGGTGGGAGTGGGGAAGGGAAAAGCCTGTTATTGCAAAGTGTTTTAGGGTTACTCCCTGAAAATATGCGTTGTCGTGGCGATATTAATCTTAATGGCAAACGGCTAACAGAAAAAAATAAGCCACAACATCGTGGGAGTTCCTTATGTTATATACCTCAGGGGGTGAGTGCCCTTAACCCGTTGATCAGAATTGGCCCTCAGTTAGAGCGTGCAGCTATACTCAGTGGGCAGCATATTAAAATGCATGATGTGGCTCGCCATCTACAGAAATATAACTTACAAAGCTCGTTAGTCGGCCATTATCCAAGCCAATTATCAGGCGGAATGGCAAAGCGAGTGTTAGCGAGCAGCGCCACGCTATCTTGTGCGGAATATATTTTAGCTGATGAAATTTCATCGTGGCTGGATGATGAACATGCTGTTCAACTTCTTGAAAATATACAAACGCTTTGTCACGATGGGCGAGGTGTTTTATGGGTCACTCATGATCTCTCCATGGCAGTACGTTTTGCAGACCGCATTGCACTATTGCGCAATGGGGAGATGGAAGAAGTATTGAGTAGCCAAAAATTAAAGCAAGGTGGTGGTGGCAAGTGGTTGCAATCACTATGGAATGCACTACCTGAACACCAATTTATGGCAATGAAATGAGTGTAATTGAAAGCGTTTTAGATGTTAAAAACTTATGTATTGAGCAAGGTAACCAAGTATTATGGGATAACTTTAGCTTTTCACTTGGCCATCATGAACGCCTTGGGATTTCAGCGCCAAGTGGTTTTGGAAAAACGACATTAGGGCGGGTATTAGCGAAGTGGCAAAAGCCAACCCAAGGGCATATTCTATTTGAAGGCAAGCCATTAAATAACCAGGGGTATTGCCCAATCCAGCTAGTTCCTCAACACCCTGAAAAAAGTTTTAATCCTTACCGTACTGTCGGTGCCAGTTTATATGATGCATGGCGACCAGAAGCTGATTGGTTAGCACAATTTTCAATAAAGCCCGAATGGCTAGACAGGCGGCCAAACGAGCTTTCTGGTGGGGAGCTTGCTCGGATTGCACTATTACGTGCTTTAGACCCTCGAACTAAAATTTTAATCGCAGATGAAATAACGGCTCAATTAGATGCCAATTTACAAAAACAGATTTGGCAGCGTTTAATCACATTATCGCAAGAGCGCCCATTAGCTATGATTATTTTTAGCCATAACAGAGCGCTATTAGAGAAAGTTTGCTGCCGTGTCATCACATTAGGTCAATTATCAAAATGATGGGTTAATTGGCCCCAGTGATTTGGCTAAGCTTATCAATTTCTGCTAATAAATCATCTACATTAGGGCGATAACCGATCCCATAATCAACCCCCTCGGTATATGTCGACTTTTTGATAATTTCTCGCATTCCCCACGCAGATAAAACGATTTCATTTTGTTTGGCGTAGTCTTGGATTAATGCAAGGGCGCCAGAACACAAAGGTGTTGCACTTGAGGTCCCTGAGTAATCTTTTGAATAATTACGATTATTACCGGGTAATTTCTGCAATGAGCTATACCCCGTGGTGGTGACACTCCAGTCTCCCCATGAATTTATCAATGAGGTTTTTTGGTTGTAGTTTGAGAAATAAGCGCGTGTCCCCGAAAGATGATTACAAGCGCCCACTAACATGCTGCCGCTATCCCCATAGTCAGCCATCACGCCCGGTAAATTTAAGTCTAAACCACCGTTACCAGCAGCAAGGATTACAACTGCTCCTTTATCAACCATGATTTTAATGCGTTCCCACCAACTTCGAATGGCTGTTGCCGGAAGCAATTTCTCATTAATTTTAAATTGTATATCTAGGCTAACAATGTCTCCGGGGGCGACGTGTTTAGTTAATATATCGAGGTCTCCAGTATCGTAAAAGTAGTATTGGCAATCATAGGCGATCCCCGTCACACCGAATGCATTATTGGTGGCGACAATACAACCTGTTGATGCAGTTCCATGGTTGCAGTCTTCAGTTTCAGGGCGGCTATAGACTACTGTTATTTTTGAATCTTTTAGATCTTCATGGTTTTTATATACGCCAAAATCTAAATGTCGAACTACCGCTTTTGAACCATTGACATGTTTATTCCATGCGTTGCGAATATTCATGCCTTTTGGGGCATCTAAATAAGTTTGTAAGTGATTAAAATTTGGTGTTATGTCATCAACATTATCTACCTGCTCGGTATTTTCTGGGGGATTCTGATTAAATGGTAACTGCGGAGGTGTATATAACGCCGTATTTGGGGTAACACAACAATATTCAACATATTCAAAAGTTTCAATTAGATTAGCAAGTTGTAATAGGCTCTCAAAATCAGTTTCCTTGTCATAAGTTACATAATCATATTGGCTGATGGGCTGGCTATTAGTTGAATTAACTGGGGCTATATTAATAGGTATTAAGTCTATTAACAATTTAGTTTCAAGTAAAGTATACTTGCCTTTTAGTACTTTGATATCTAACTTATAATTATTTACCCCCGCTACTTTTTGATTAATTGTTTTTGTCTTTACTGGGTTGTTATATTCCTTAACCTGAGTTTGAATACTGTTTATATTGAAAGTGATCGCTTTTGAATTAAGTTTTTGCTTACTTTCACTTAGCGTTTCATATGTAACCTCAGCATGGTAATCTCCTGATTTATCTATATTAAATAGGTGGTGATTTTCTTTGGTAATTATAGAGTCTATTTTATTTTTATTTAAAAATAAACCAACCTCAACATTAGTTTCTTCTGTATTATTAAAATTAACTAAAATCCCACTTAAATTAAAGTCTATATATTTATAAATTTTTATACTCATCGTATCTCTTTATATTAATAGTTATTGGTTGTTCATTGAATTGGTATTCTATTTAAGGTTTGTTTTTTACTTGTTGCAATATTAATAATTTACTAGTTATTAATGAAAAAAAATTCACAATATTAATTATGCTTTATTTATTTTTATTTTTGACAAATGTCATAGGGATATCTTCCTCCTTCAATTATTTTACCCATCACAAATGAAAATGATAACCATTACTATTTATGGGGTGAATATATGCCTTATCCATTAAAACAGCATAAATTAACGTACTATATTGCTTTAACCTTCAGTATCAGCACGTTAGCGACTACTAAAGTGGTGGCTGCTCAGCAACCGACAAAACCAGAGGTAATAATTGTCAATTCTTCTACGCAGCACAGCCGCTTAACCCCAAGCGAACAGCAAGAGAAAGAGAAACTTGAAAAAGTTGCTGGGGGAACAAACCTCGTGATGATAGAGAAAGACTCCCGCCTTGCCACATTACAGGATGCGCTTGATTACCAGCCAGGGTTAGTTATTCAAAATTTTTTCGGTGGGATTGATCAGCCAAGACTAAATATCCGGGGGTCTGGGGTACAGAGTGCTCCTCTTGCTCGCGGTGTTTTATTATTACAAGACGGCTTACCAGCAACTGATGCAGATGGTAGTTTCCATATTAGTACACTAGAAATGCGGGATGCACGCATGGTCAGTGTACGTCGAGGAGCAAATAGCCTTAACCCTCAAAGTAATAGCCTTGGGGGGGAACTAGATGTTCTGTCTTATACCGGAAGAAATGAACAAGGTCGTTTACGCTATGAGTACGGCTCTCATGGGCGCGAAGCGCTACAAACGGCTTTTGGTGGTGTATCTGATAATGGGTTATTTGATGGGCGTGTTAATTTTACCTATGACCATTTTGATGGTTATCGTAAACATTCCTCCTCTCAACGAAAAACATTACGTAGTAATTTTGGTTATATTACTGATAATTTTGAGAATAGAACGTGGTTAAATTGGACGGACTTACGTTTTGATGTTGCTGGGCCTGTTTCTGAAGAAGTACTAAACGATAACCCTACCGAGGTCTACCCGATGGTATGGCTACGTGATCCGCATCGTAATGTTGAACAATTTCGGGTTGCTAACCGTTCCGATTGGCAGGTAGGTAACCAAGCCATAGGGGCAGGGCTATGGCATATTCGTACTCATGATAACTTCACTACGCCTGCATATTACCGTTTTAGCCGTAGTCACAGTGAAGGTTTACAGCTAACGTATAATATTGAAACTGAGCCTGTTACCTATCGCACGGCATTAGCGTGGGATCAAATGACGCTGCAAACAGAACTGATGCAAAATCGAAAAGGTACGCCAGCGGATAAGAAAAAAATAGGTAAATATGACGGACGTGCGCAAAATATCTATGGTAGTGTTGGTGTCGATATCCATATTACACCAGCCGTGACAGTGAATTTAGATATGAAAGGGACACATGCACGTCGTGATGTTGAAAAGCGGCAAAGCCATCTTTCACTTGATCAAAACTGGACATTTTGGACACCAAAGGCCGGTATTGTTTGGCGTCCAACGGAAAGTCAGCGCTATTTTGCGAATATTAGTGCTAGCGAAGAGCCTGCGACGTTCTGGGAGATTATCAACTCGGGTAATGGAAAGCTAACCAAACTTTCGCCACAAAAAGCGGTTACTTATGAGATTGGTGGTGAGGGCGATATAACAGAAGCCTTGAAGTGGAACCTTGCGCTATATCGTAGCCAAATTAAGGATGAATATATAACAACCTATGACAGTGCAGGGACGGTTGTGGGGGTATTCAACTATGCAGCTAAAACACGTCATCAAGGTTTAGAAGCCGGCTTGGCTGGGCGCATTGGAGTAGGCCCTGGCGATTTTAATTACCGAGTTTCTTGGACTTACAATGATTTTCGTTTTATGGGGGGAGAATATAATGGCAATTATATCGCAGGTATCCCCCGTAATATCATTGCTGCCGAGGTTTTGTATGAGATAGGCGATTGGAGCGTAGGCCCGAATATCCATTGGGCGCCTACGGATATGGCAGTTGATCATCAAAACAATCTTGATATTCAAAAACGCAAGCACTATGCGATATTGGGGCTCAAAGGGAGCTATAAACCAACCGAACAATGGTCCCTTTACTTATCAATGGATAATTTGACGGATGAACGCTATGCAACAACATCAGTTGCTAACCAAACGGTAACAGCGAGAGACAGCACATTATTCCCCGGAATGGGCTTTAATGTGAATGGTGGAGTGACCTTTAATTTCTGATAATTAATAAACGCATTAGCGCAAGTTAATGCGTTTTCCTTAAAATGGGCGCTGCGCAGAAATAGATAACTGTGTCAGGTAATTTTCGTTATAAATGTGCACCGTATCTTTTTCGATACCAATAAACCCTTTTTGACGCCAGCCAGAGACTAAACGGCTCAGTGTTTCATAACGTATTCCTAATTTTGCTGCTAATTGCCCTCGAGATAATGGCAGAACAATATTTAGGCTTAATTGTTTGTGTTTTAAATCAATAAGATAAGCGGCAAGTCTTTGCTCTGCTGAGCTGGAAGTCAGCCAATCAATATGATTGATATTTTCATAAAGCTTACTGCTAAAACGCATGAGTAACTTTTCCATGATGTGTGGGCATGCATGGCAAAGGCGCAGAATATCACGTTTATCTAGTAATAAAGCTTCCCCATCAGTTTTGGCTCGTAAGCTCATAGGGTAACGGTTGTGAGGCATAAACACGGCAGCAATTGCGACGATTTCCCCGACATCAAACAAACCAAAAACTTTCTCTTCGCCTAAATAGGTGTGCCGATATACCTCTATTTGGCCACTGATCATCAAAGGGCAATGTTTGAATGGTTCCCCTTCGTGGTTAATTATTTCACTACTTTTAAACCGTATATAGCCACAATTTTCCAGCAATAAAGATAATTTTTCATCTTCAACTGATTGAAATAAAGAACATATTTTTAGCGAGTCTAAAGATTGTGTATGGGGGAAAATATTTTTGACAAATGTCATAGGTCTTCCTCTTTTGCCGCCTTAGAATAGTCAGAGTATAAATGATAATCATACACATTATCAATTAAGATATTGGCGGGGAATTGAATAACCTTATGATAAATAATGCTTTTAGAATAGTGACAGTCTTCGTAACTTTTTTGGGGATGCTAAGCCCAGCCACTTCCCAATCAATTGATTTTACCGATATGTCAGGTGATAAAGTTCATTTATCTGCCCCTGCAAAACGTATTGTGGTGATCCCGATCCCTGCCGCTTCGATGCTAGTGGGGATGGACGAAAGTAGTGAGAAGCTGGTGGGGATGCACCCGTTTGCGAAGGTCGCCGCACGAGAGGGCATGCTGGGTCAAATGTTTTCACCGGTCTTACAGGTGAACTCTAATGTGGTGGGGAATAGTTTTACACCAAATATTGAGGCATTGTTGAATGTTGAACCAGATTTAGTATGGCAATGGGGGCATCGAGGGGATGACATTATTTCACCAATGCGAAATGCAGGGTTGACGGTTGCTACACTTGATTATGGGCAAGAAAGTTATACCCAAGAATGGGTCCGCCTAATGGGGCAAACGTTAGGCCATAATGAAAAAGCGCAAAAGATGATCGAGTGGCGCCAACACGTCATCGCATTGCTTTCCTCAACCACCGCCAAAATTCCAGAATCCGAACAGCCTCGCGTTTTATATCTATCTCATTTTAAGCAGAGTATTCAAACCTTTGGCTCAACTTCACATAATAATGCAGATTTTGCTTTAGCAGGTGGTGTGAGTTTAAACCGCGACCTCACTGGGCCAAGAACCTTAAATATAGAGCAAATCTTAGTTTGGAACCCAGATATCATTTTATTGGGCAATTTTGAAGAGGGTTTATCCCCCGAGGATGTGTATCAAAATCCGATGCTAAGCGAAGTGACTGCGGTGAAAAACCAACGAGTCTATAAATTACCGATTGGTGGGTTCATTTGGGATGCGCCTAACCAAGAAACGCCTTTGTATTGGCAGTGGCTAGCAATGATCTTCCATCCAGAAACCGTAAAAGTACCAATACGAGAGGAAATTCGTCAACGTTATCAGCAACTTTACGGTTATAACGTTTCAGAGCAACAAATCGATGGTATTTTGCAAATGGGAATGAACAAAAAAAGCCTGCACTACCTTTCTTTGATGGGGAAACCTGATGCGTAATTCGCAAATTCTGTGGGGTGGCTTAGTTATTTGTTTATTACTCACTTTTTTATTGGCGCTGAGTTGTGGGCGTTATCCTGTTTCGTTTTCTGCTGTTTTTCATATTTTCTATGACACCATTTTAGGCAATGACACTGGTTTAGCATACAGTCGCACGGAACAGAATGTGGTATTAAATGTCCGTTTACCTCGGGTTTTGATTGCGGGGGTCGCAGGAGCAGGTCTTGCTGTGGCAGGGGCTGCGCTACAAGGTATTTTCCGCAACCCATTAGTTGGCCCGCAAATTATCGGGGTGTCATCGGGTGCGGCGTTAGGTGGTGCCTTAGCTATCTTGCTGTTTTCTTCATTATTTATAACTATTTCCTTTGCTTTTGTGGGGGGGTATTGGCGATTGTATTGGTTTTCTTGTTAGGGTTGAATCGCCAAGGTAGCCAGTTATTAATGTTGATTTTAGCTGGTGTGATTATTAACGCTTTTTTTGCTGCTTTGATCTCATTAATTACGTATTTTGCCGACCCAAATAATACCTTACAAACAATTGTTTTTTGGCTAATGGGCAGCTTTGCTAGCGCGTCCTATTTAAAACTATCCATCATCTTTCCAGTAGTTCTAGTTGCTGTTCTGGTCATTTTTGCTCTTCGTTTTCGCATCAATGTGTTGTCTCTTGGTGAGGAAAATGCACAGGCTTTGGGGATGAAAATTAACCGTACACGCTGGGCGGTTTTACTTTGTGTAGCCTTGATCACCAGTGCAACCGTTGCGGTATCTGGAACGATTGGTTGGGTAGGCCTAATTGTTCCACATATTGCTCGGATTGTGGTAGGGCATGATCATCGTATCTTACTTCCGGCGAGTGCAGTGATTGGTGGGGTATATATGGTTGGTGTTGATACCTTCGCTCGAAGTATTACCAATGCGGAGATCCCGCTCAGTGTGATCACTGCATTAATTGGAGCCCCTATTTTTGCCTTACTTATTCACACGCTAAATAAAAGGGTGGCTGACTTATGATCGATGTTGAACAGCTCAATTTCACGATAGGTCAACGCCAACTATTTACTGATTTAAGCTTTAAACAGCCAAAAGGCAGTATTGGTGCAATTTTGGGGCCAAATGGCCGCGGGAAAACCACGTTATTGAGGTTATTACTCAGTTTACAACAAGGTGCGACAGGGAAAGTACGGATAAATGCTCCTGTTGCTTATGTGCCACAACTTAGTAGTTCATTATTTCATTATTCAGTGCGGACTATGGTGAGTCTTGGGCGCATTCGCCACTTACCTTGGTATTCCTCGCCCAGCAAAAAAGACCATCAGATAGTTGAGCAATGTTTAACCTATTTAGAATTGAATCACTTTGCTGATCAACCGTTTAACCGCCTTAGTGGGGGCGAGAAACAAATGGTGATGATTGCTAGAGCGTTAGCTAGTGAGCCAGAAATTCTCATTCTTGATGAGCCTACATCGGCTTTAGACCTAGCAAATCAAGACAATGTGCTTAGCGTATTGCGTGATTTAGCCGCGCACCGAGGAATGACCATCTTATTTACCAGCCATTACCCTCAGCATGCCCTGCATATTGCCGACCATTCCTTACTACTGTTTAACAATGGCAGTTTTTTATTTGGCGGTTCTCAAACCATTCTAACGGAAGAAAACCTCGCAAAGCTTTACCAATTACCGGTGGCTATAACGGCTATTAATGATCAAGGTCGACAGACACATGGGGTCATTCCGTTATTTAGGTGATTATTTTCGAAGATAAATAAAATTATTAAATTGAGGAATATAAAACAATGAGTGATAACACAATAACTCCATCAGAAGCGCTTACCATCAGCACATTAATTAATTATACAGAACAGGGGATTGCCAGTCGTGTTCTGGCTAAAAATACTGGGGGCAATATGACCTTGTTTGCTTTTGATAAAGGCCAAGCACTTTCAGAACATAGCGCTCCCTTTGATGCCATCGTCATGGTTGTGGAAGGAAGTTTATTATTAACCATAGAAGGGAAGCCTGTCACCGCAAAGCCGGGGGAAATTGTCAGAATGCCAGCAAATATTCCCCATGCAGTTGATGCACCTGAGCCTGCAAAAATGTTACTGGTAATGCTACGCGAACCTAATACTGATTGTACACATTAACTTAGAGGCGATTATGGATAAATCATTTACAGCTCATGAGGCTGGACATAAATTTTTAGCTCGCCTAGGGAAAAAACGCTTGCGGCCCGGCGGGAAAATAGCAACTGAATGGCTACTTAGTCAGTCTGGCTTACATGCAGAAAGCCACGTCCTTGAAATTGCCTGTAATATGGGGACAACTGCTATTGAAATTGCTTCACAATTTCGTTGCCACATCACTGGTATTGATATGGACAAACAAGCTTTGGCACAAGCTAAAAAAAATGTTGCGGATCATGGTTTAACTGATTTGATTACCATTCAAATGGCAGATGCCTCAAAATTACCATTTGCAGATAACAGCTTCGATGTGGTGATTAATGAGGCAATGCTAACGATGTATGGTGATAAAGCAAAAACAAAGCTATTACAAGAATACTATCGTGTATTAAAGCCGGGGGGCCGTTTATTAACCCATGATATTGCTTTGAAAGATGAACAGGATGTCCAGCAAGTAGCAGCTCAAATGCAGCAAGTTATTCATGTTAAAGCGCAACCTTTGCCACAAACTCAGTGGGTTAACTTATTCAAACAAACAGGCTTTCAAAATGTGACGTCGATAACGGGGCCAATGACATTATTGTCTCCGAAGGGGCTAATCTATGATGAAGGGCTATTAGGGGCGATGAAAATTATTAAAAATGCGTTAAAAAAAGAAAACCGCCCACAATTTTTGCAGATGTTCCGCCATTTTCGTCGAAACCGTGGAAAGTTAAACTACGTTGCCGTGGTTAGCATGAAATAATTAAAAGGAGCCGTTAAGCGCAAGGATGCGTGATTAACCCCTTCCGTCATCATTCTCTCTCTTATTAAGTATTGGTAATGATAATAATACTTATATACATCTTTATTATTAGTTATAATTGATGATAGTTTTTATACAAAATAATAAGCAATGATTTAATCATGCTTTGTGAATTGTTTGTAAATTGATCACGCTGACTTTTATGACCACATTTAAAGGCCTAATTTAATGAAAATAAAACACCTTTTCATTCTTTCACCATGTTTACTCCCTTTCGTTTCCCCCTCAGTATTCGCCGCCGATAAAAAAGAAGAACAAATTACGGTATCTGCAACTCGTGGTTATAAGGCTGTTTCCGAAATGGCACAAACCACTTGGGTGATTGATAATGCTGAAATTGAGCAACAAGCGGAGGGCGGGAAGGAGTTAAAAGATATTTTAGCTCAGTTAATCCCTGGGATGAGTGTTAGTGGCCAAGGTCGTACGAATTATGGTATGAACATGCGTGGTCGTTCGATGATTGTCATGGTAGATGGCGTGCGTTTAAACTCTTCTCGTAGTGATAGCCGCCAACTAGACTCTATCGACCCTTTTAATATCAATCATATTGAAGTGATCTCTGGCGCTACTGCGATGTACGGCGGTGGTAGCAGCGGTGGTTTGATTAATATTGTCACGAAAAAAGGCCAAGAAGAAAAACAAGTTTCTCTTCAGTTAGGTGGAAAAACAGGCTTTAACAATGGCAAAGATCATGATGAAAATGTTGCAGCGGCTGTCAGCGGTGGTAATGAAAACGCTCATGGACGTGTTGCTGTAGCTTATCAACGTTATGGTGGTTGGTATGATGGAAAAGGGAATGCGATCAATATCGATAATACGCAAACAGGTCTGCAATTTTCTGACCGTCTAGATATCATGGCATCAGGTACGATTAATGTGGATGAAAAACAGCAGATTCAAGCTGTATATCAACATTATAAAAGTGAGTCTGATGGTAAACATGGCCTATATTTAGGGAAAGATTTTTCTGCGGTAAAAGGGCAAAGTGATGCCTACAATAGCGGTAAATTAAATTCTGACCGTTTACCGGGTACTGAGCGTAACTTACTTAATTTGCAATATTCAAATGCAGATGTATTCGGGCAAGATTTTGTAGCGCAAGTTTATTATCGTGATGAATCACAAAAGTTTTATCCATTCCCAACCCTCAAAGGGAAAGAGGTGACAAGCATTAGTTCATCCGACCAGCAAACCAATTTCTATGGAACTAAGCTGACATTTAATAGCCAACCAATGGATGAGCTAACGTTAACTTATGGTGTGGATGCAGAACATGAGCAATTCCGTGCCAATCAAATGTTCTTTGATTTAGACAAAGCCAAAGAATCGGGGGGAATGGATTTAACCAAAGCTTTCCAAATTGGCCGATATCCGAGTTATACCACCACGAACATGGCGACATTTTTACAAAGCAGCTATGACATTTCGCCAATGTTTACATTAAGCGGTGGCGTGCGTTACCAATATACTGAAAATAAAGTGGATGATTTTATTGGTTATTCACAGCAAGAAGCTATTGCGAATGGTAACGGTAAATCCGCAGATACGGTTCCGGGCGGGAAAACGGATTATAACAACTTACTGTTTAATGCGGGGGTTTTAGTTAACCTAACGGAAGAGCAACAAACATGGTTTAACTTCTCACAAGGTTTTGAAATTCCTGATATTGCTAAATATTATGGTACAGGTACCTATTCATCTACTCCAGATGCAAATGGCCATTGGAATTTAAAGAATAGTGTGAATATTAATGATACCAAAGTTAAAGGTATCAAGGTTAACTCCTTTGAGTTAGGTTGGCGCTATACCGGTGAAAACTTACGCACGCAAATAGCCACCTATTATTCCCTATCTGATAGAAGCTATGGTATCAATAAAGATGATATGACCATCTATATGAAGACCGATAAACGTCGTATTTATGGGGTAGAAGGTGCCGTTGATTACTTCTTTGATGATTCAGATTGGAGTGTAGGAAGCAACTTCAATCTACAAAAATCAGAATCGAAAGTTAATGGTAGTTGGGAAAAATGGAGTGTTGATTTTGCTAGCCCATCTAAGGTTAACGCTTACGTTGGCTGGGAGCCAAATGACTGGGCATTACGTTTACAAAGCCAGCAGACATTTAACTTAACGGATGCAGCAGGCAAAAAATTAGATGGTTATAATACCGTTGATTTATTAGGAAGTTATATGTTGCCAGTCGGTAAGGTCAGCTTTGCTGTAGAGAACTTACTCGACAAAAATTACTCTACAATTTGGGGGCAGCGTGCTCAAGGATTGTATAGCCCTAAATACGGAGCTCCGAACCTTTATGATTATAAAGGTCGCGGTAGAACCTTTGCGCTTAATTATAGCGTGACATTTTAAATGATTGACATAAAGCCACTTTAGAGTGGCTTTATGCTTATAGAATGATGCAGATTTAAGGTAAAGAGATATCCTATGAAATTATTTCTGGCAGGGTTATTGTGCTTATTTAGCGTTTGGGTACAGGCTAAAACGCCAACGCTGATCACCGATCTACAAGGCCGAGAGGTGATGGTAAATCTTCCGGTTGAAAAATTATTTCTAGTTGATGGTCGCGATATTTTGCCAATTGATATTGCTGGTGGTAAGGAGGGCATTTCACGTATTTCGGGGTGGAGTGATTCATTAACACAATATGCGCCAGACTTAAAACAAGCTTATTTTGCGGCGGTTCCTGAGCTCGAAAATATCCCAACATTGAAAAAAACACGAGAAGCGGGCATCCAAATTGAGAAATTAATAGAACTCGCGCCTGAAGTCGTGATTATGCATAAGGCTAATTATGGGTCGATGCGTGATAGCCAATTCTTACCACAATTAGAAGCCGCGGGTATTAAGGTTATTTTTATTGATTTTCGAATGGATATTGCGAAAAACACCCCGAAAAGTATCTTATTATTAGGGCAATTGTTAGGTACGCAAGAAAGAGCAGAGCAGTTTGCAACGTTGTACCAAGAAAAATTAAAGGCGATAGAGTCTCAGTTGGTTCAGCCGTTTCCTTCCGTGTTAATTGAAGCGAATGCAGGGCTATTTGCAGATAACTGCTGTCAGCTATATGGTCGTTCAGGCTATGGCGTTTTGGCATCGTTAGCGGGGGGAAATAACCTCGTTGCTGATAGCTTTCCAGCTAAAGGGGCAGAAAGTTCCATTGAGAATATTATTACATTAAACCCTGATTTTTATCTCTTAACAGGGGCGGATTGGCATAATTTTAACCGCCGTTCAATTGCAGTCAGCTTAGGATACCGCGCAAATAAATCTGATGCACAAAAGCAATTGGCGGTATTAGTCGATAGGCAAGGCATCTCCTCATTAACATCGGTAAAAGAAAAACGGGTGATGGCGATTTACCACAACTTTTACAATAACCCAATGAATATATTTGCTATTGAAGCAATGGCAAAATTTATGCACCCTGAGATATTTACTAAGTTAAACCCAGAGCAGAACTTAACGGATTTTCAAAAGCAGTTTACTCAATTGCGCTCGGAAGGCGTTTTCTGGGTTACATTATAACTTATCATCACATCTGACTTTTTGTTAGCAAGGATAGCTAACAAAAAGTTTGGTCATTTTTTATCATTATAAAATCAAGTGACATACCTCTAAGCCTTGTTATATCGGGCTCCTTCATTGTTTTATAAAATGCTATGATGATTGTTATTATGATAGTAGCAAAATTTTTGTTAGCTATAATCAAGATATAGATCACAAATTGTTCAAATCTTGATTGAGTCTCCTTCATGATCTAACTAATATTTAGTTAGGCTTAAAATAAGTTTGGTAAAAAATGAAAATAATTCAAGATAATTTTGAAATGTTATTAGCTGTAATGAAAGGCATTGCTGGCCAATTTGGAGAGAACTGTGAGGTGGTGTTACATGACCATAGCAAAGGTTTAGAAAGTAGTATCGTGGCTATTATTAACGGTCATGTGACAAAAAGAAAGGTTGGTGATCCAAGTAGTAATTTAGGGCTTGAAGTGTTACGTGGTACAGATGTCGATGGCGATAAATATAATTATTTTACCCAAACTAAAGATGGGAAAATGCTGCGCTCAACCTCTATTTATTTACGGGATGAAAACGGTAAAGTGTCAGGCGCACTTTGTATCAATCAAGATATTTCAGAATTTATTGCAGCAGAAAAGGCGATTCAAGGTATTACACAACGCAATAATATTGAGCAAGATACAGTTAAAGAAGTTTTTGTCACTGATGTAAATGAAATCTTAGATCATCTTATTCAAGAATGTATGCAAGTTATTAAAGTGCCCGTCATTAATATGGCTAAAAAAGAAAAAATGGATGCCATTAAATTTTTCGATGACCGTGGGGCTTTTTTAATTAAAAAAGCAGGTGAGAAAATCTGTGAGTTTTTAAATATTTCCAAATATACCCTTTATACCTATTTAGCGGAATTAAAAGGGGATGACAATAATGAAGATTAAGAGAGGTTTTTATGCCAATAACGCCTTATGTTGCATTAGACTTACAGCAACTTGAAAAAAATGTCAGGGGCATGACAGGCAGGTTAACTCAGCAGGGAATTGAACATTGGCCACATATTAAGACACATAAATCGGTGGAGTTGGCTAAATTCGAAATCGAATGTGGCGCAAAAGGGATTACTTGCGCGACATTACAGGAAGCTACTGTAATGGCACAAGGGGGGATTAATCATATTCTCCTAGCCTATCCTATGATTGGTGAACAAAAATGCCAACAATTTGTCGCATTGGCTAAACAAGTTAACTTAAGGACGATTGTTGATAGTTTGCAAGGGGCTAAGCAATTATCAACGGCAGCAGTGAATGAAAACCAAATAATTGAAATATATATTGCAGTTGATTATGGCGCTCACCGAGAAGGTATTCAATTAGACGATTTAGAGCAATTTGCTCTTAATGTGCAAGAGCTACCTAACTTAAAAATTATTGGTGTATTTACTTATGCAGGGACAATATACCAATATCGAACTGAACCTGAAATACGTAAAGCAGCTAAAGCAGAAGCCGATCTTTTATTATCTTGCCAGCAACGTTTAGCGAATATTGGCATTAAGGTACAACGTACATCAGGAGGCTCAACACTTTCATCCTTTTATGCAGATGAATTAAAGGGTATTACGGAGTCCCGTGCGGGCAATTTTATTTTTGGGGATATGAATGCAATCTATGGTGGTATTTATACGCCAATAGATTGTGCCTTAACGATTAGAACGACAGTGGTAAGTATTCCAATTGCTGGGTATGCGACTGTGGATGCAGGGACTAAAACATTAACATCAGACCAATCTGCTGAATCAGGATTTGGTTATATTGTTGAAGAACCAAATATCAAACTGGTTAAGTTAAATGAAGAACATGGTTATCTCCGTTATGATCCTGAAAAAATAAAACTAAATATTGGTGATGTATTAAATATTATTCCCAACCATAGCTGTGTTATTCCGAATTTAACTAATAAAATATACGCATTAAATAATAATGAAATAGACCATATCATTATACCAGACGCACGATATTAATTATCGGAGAATAAAATGTATAAATTAAATAAACAGCAACAAAATGAGTTGCTAGAGCTTCTTTGTGCCTTAATTCGGCATAAATCAGAAAATCCTCCAGGGGAGGAGCAACAAGTTGCTGAATATATATATCGTTATTTTAAAAAAGAAAATATTGATGTTGAAATGCAAGAGGTTGCTTCAGGTCGACCAAATGTGATTGCTTATTTAAAAGGAACAGGGAAAGGAAAACATCTTTTATTTAATGGGCATATTGATGTGGTTCCTTGCGGTTGTGGTTGGAGTACTGAACCTTTTGACCCAGTGATTAAAGATGGAAAAGTATTTGGTCGTGGTGCTGCAGATATGAAATCAGGGGTTGCCGCTATGATGTATGCGGCGACGTTATTAAAGCGTAATCAAGATACATTTTCAGGGGATTTAACATTAGTTTTTAACGTTGATGAAGAACGAATTAATCTGGGAATGTTGCACTATATTAAAGATGGAATCAGTGCTGATTATGCCATTATTGGTGAGCCTACTTCCCTTGATGTTTGTATTGCACACAAAGGGGTAAGCCGTTATAACCTGAGTACAAAAGGAACAGCAGGGCATGCAGCAAAAACCCGTTACCCAGATAGTGCAATATCCAAAATGGCAAAAATATTACCGGCATTAGAGCTGCATCGTTCTTCTGTTGAAGAAATAGAGCATCAATTATTAGGCAATGCTTCCATGATTATTACCACTATTAATGGTGGTACAGCTCCAAATATTGTTCCTCAACATTGTGATATTGAAATTGATAGGCGTTTAGTTCCTGGGGAAGATAAACAAGATATTGAGCAAAAAATTCACCAGGTAATAGCTGAATATAACCAAGGCGAAGAAATTGAATATCACTTAGATAATTACTTATTTATTCCTGCTTCAGATATTCCTGTTGGCCATGAACTTACTCAGGTGGCCTTAGAAACAGTAAGCCGTTTTACTGAGAAAACATCACAACCTCAGATATTTGAAGCAACATGTGAAGCGCCTTTTTTCTCTGTTACTAGCAAAATCCCAACATTAATTATGGGGCCCGGGGGTTAGCTCAAGCGCATGTGAAGGATGAGTTTGTTGAAATAAGTGAGTTATACCTCGCAGCAGAAATTTATTATGACATGGCAAATACATTGCTAAATAAATAGGAATAACCAATGAATATTGAAAAAAAATTAGAAGAAAAGGGAATTAAATTAGCTACACCAGGGGCTCCTAAATTTTCATATGTTTCAATTAAGCAATATGGTGATTTACTTTATACATCAGGGCATGATTGCCAAAAAGATGGTGAATTACTCTATACAGGAACACTAGGAAAGGAGCTTTCGGTAGAAGAAGGAAAGGAAGCGGCTAAACAATGTATTATCAATATACTTTCGACACTTAAAGCTTATTTAGGTGATCTAGATAAAATTGATGAGTGCATTAAATTACTCGGGTTTGTACAAAGTACAGATGACTTTAAAAACCAGCCACAAGTTATGAATGGGGCTTCAGATTTTTTAATTGAAATACTTGGAGAAAAAGGAAAGCACGCGCGTTCAGCTATAGGTACTAACACACTGCCTTTTAATACACCGGTGGAAATAGAACTAATAGTAAAATTAAAATCATAAGTAATAGATAAAAAATTAAAGATTATTAATAAAATAAAGCTGCGGAGTGAATATTATTCCGCAGGGTCCTGTTACGTCTTAAAGGTACTTAACTATGTCACTACACGCGAGTAAAAGACTAAAGCGCTGGCAGTTCATTGCGCTCACATTCTTGCTGATAGCAGGTATTATTAATTTTTTAGATAGGGCATCACTTTCAATTGCTAACTCAACCATAAGTAAAGAATTAGGGTTTAGTGCGACACAAATGGGGTTGTTATTATCTGTATTCTCATTTGGTTATGCTTTATGCCAATTACCTATTGGTATGGTTATGGAGCGCTTTGGCGTTAAAAAGATTTATGGCTTTGGGCTATTTTTATGGTCATTAGCTCAAACAGTAACAGGGTTATTATCTTCATTTACTCATTTAATTATCGCCCGAGTTATTTTAGGAATTGGTGAGGCTCCTCACTTACCGACAGGCGTTAAAGTTGTTAATGATTGGTATAACATCCGTGAGCGAGGTTTACCTATGGGGATTGTTAATATGTCCTCAACATTGGCTCAAGCATTAGCACCACCATTATTAATTGCGTTAATGTTAGCATTTGGCTGGCGTACGATGTTTATCATTATTGGTATTAGCGGTATTATTCTTTCAATTCTATGGTTTATTTTCTATCGTAATCGTGAACAATTAGAACTAACAGACGATGAATTAGCATATTTAAATGATGGAGCACCGCCGTCATCCACTAATAAAGTCTCTTTTAAGGAATGGGCATCATTATTTAAACAGCGTTCTTTATGGGGCATGATTATTGGGTTTAATGGTGTTGGCTATATGGTCTGGTTATACCTAACATGGTTGCCAGCGTACCTTGAGAATTCTCGTGGTTTAAGTTTAGAGAAAACTGGGTGGGTAGCTGCCATACCATTTTTATTTGGTGCGTTGGGAATGTTAATTAATGGCGTTGTTGCAGATTATGTTGTGAAACGTGGCGCAGATAAAATGAAAAGTCGTAAATGGATGATCTGCTTAGGGTTATTATTTGCGGCAATCTTTACATTGCCAGCGGCTTATACAGACAGCACATTCTCTGCAGTTGCTTGTATTAGTATGGCATTGTTTTCTATTCACTTTGCAGGGACTTCTGCTTGGGGACTGATTTTAGTTTCAGTTCCTTCTCGCTTAATCACCTCTGTAAGCGGCATTCAAAACTTCGGTGGTTTTATTGGGGGGTCATTTGCTCCGATTATTACCGGTATTATTATTGACCAAACCCATTCATTCACTTTAGCGCTTGTGGTTTGTGCAACTGTCGCATTTCTTGCTTCATTAGTTTATTTCTTCTTTGTAAACGAACCTATTAAAGACCCCGCGGAAATGGAGGTAAAAACAGCATAATGCAATATTATAGCCACTTTTTATAAGTGGCTTTTTTTATAAAAAATAAATCTTATACAGATGCTCTAATTAAGATTTACCTTCGTGATTATTTGTTTTTATTATTTATTGTTTGAATTTTCAATCCAGTATTATTTTAACTATCAAAATTAGAATATGTAATTTTCATAAATAATATGCTAATAATACCTTGCCACATAATTCTGTGTTTTAAATTTTTTAAAGGAGTTCAAAATGAGAAAGGTTATTATATCTAGCGTATTATTTGCAGTGTCTACAATTTCATTTAACTCAATGGCTGCAGACAACAATACAGTTACACCTGAAAATATGACTTGTCAGCAATTTATTAATTTAGACCCTCAAAGCTGGGCACCTGTTGCGTTATGGGTAACAAACCAAGAAACGCAATTTAAAGGTGGAGATTATGTTGCGTTAACAGAGCAAAGTGTTGCTGAAGTCCCTCAAATTGTTGACTTTTGTAAGAAAAAACCGGAAGGCACTCTGCAAGATTATTTAGCATCTAAGAAATAAAGCAAACTATTATGCCATGGAGGGCATAATAGTTATTACCAACCAGAAAAATGAGTTTTGATACTGTGGTAGATTAGAAACTATATTTTCGAAATATCGAATCAATCTTTATACTTTTATTTATTTACGGCTAATTTATCGGCTAAAAAATCGATAAATGCCCGTGTCTTAGCAGGTAAAACAAAAGTATTTGGATAAAGTAATTGAATATTTTGTTTCGGTAAGCGGTATTCGGGTAATACATGGACTAAACGACCATGCTGTAAGTCATCATCAACCATCCAAGCAGGGCATATTGCGATACCTAAAGAAGCTAACACCATATGGTGAATAACAGCTGCAGAATTAGACTCATACTGATTTTTAATTAAAGGTAAGTAATATTTTTCATTTTTTGAATTCTGTAAAAAATATTGAGGATCTTGCCAGTTTAATAATGCATGGTTAATCCATGGAACATTGGCTAAATCCGTAAGTTGTTTGATCGGGTATTTTTTTAGAAATTCAGAGGTGGCGACTAAGAAAATCTCATATTCACCTAATTTTTTCATTTTAAGGGATGAGTTTTTTAAATTACCTAATCGAATGGATAAATCGAGTTTTTCTGTGATGAGGTCGTCTAAGGATGAGTTAAATGAATATTGTAACCTTAGTTTAGGATAAAGGCGGCAAAACTCAGGGAGTAGCGGTAAAATAAAACGTTGGCCAAATTCACTCGTTGATGAAAAACGCAATAGACCCGCAATATTAGTGCCTAAATTTTGGCTTCTTTCGAAAGCTTCATCTATTTGGCTTTGAATACGTTTAAAGTCGTCATAAAAATGTTTTCCCACCTCTGTTAATGCAATATTTCGTGTATTTCGTGTTAACAAGCTGACATTAAGCTGAGCTTCTAATTGCTTGATATCGACACTAACCATAGAACGGCTTAGCCCTAAAATATCTGCGGCTTTAGTGAATGAACCGGAATCAACCACTTGTAGAAAGCTAATAATCTGCTTGAAATTTTTTTGCATAATAGAGTCGATTGTTTGTTTTTATTAAACAATGATTTTACTTCCTTTGCATCGACAAAGAAAGACCCTAACTCTATTCTTTGCCACCGGAGGAAGTGTATGACTTATCGATACAAAATAGCGACAGTCTTTTTACTTGGTTTCTTTATTGATTGTATTAACATTTTTATGTCGGCTATTGCCTTACCTGATATCGCATTTTCATTTTCAGCCAGCCAATCTCAGGTGGCTTGGGTAGCAAATGCTTATATTTTAGGACTCGTTTTGGTGATGCCAATGAGTTTGTGGCTTGCGGGTAGGCTAGGTCACCGAAAATTATTGTGTTATTCAATGCTGCTTTTTTCTTTAGCTGTGTGGTTAAGTGGGGCGAGTGGATCAATTTATCAATTAATTTTTTGGCGTTTTACGCAAGGAATGGCAGGGGGATTATTAATACCGGTCGGTCAGGCATTAGTTTTTGCATTATTTCCAAATAATGATCGCCAACGGATCTCTACCTTGATAATGACGGTTGCGTTAATAGCACCTGCATTTTCACCTGCAATAGGTGGCTTAATTATTGATTCTTTATCGTGGAATTGGATTTTTTATTCGAATCTTCCTTTTTCATTATTAACTGCATTTCTTGCTTGGATATGGGTAAAAAATGAGAGTAAGAAAACCAGAGAAAAACCTGATATTTTAGGTCTATTAATGGTGAGTATCAGTTTATTATGTTTATTATTGTCATTTTCGTTCTACAACGATTATCACAGTATTTCATTAGCCATATTGAGCTTTACGGTTTCAGTATTAGTATTTATTTTTTACCTACAATACGCAAAGAAATGCCGTGAACCTATTCTAAATTTTCAGTTATTAAAGAATGCGAACCTACGTACTGCTTTTATTGTTTATTATGCAGTACCGGGGGTTTTTACAGGCGTAAATTTACTGAATATATTTAACTTACAAGTGAACCTTGGGTTTAGTGCGGGGCAGACAGGGCTATTTATGGTGCTGTATGCTGTAGGCGCTTTAGTTTCAATGACTAGTGGCGGGAAACTGTATCAGCGTATCGGGAAAAAGCAGTTATTTGTTATTGGAATTTTACTACACAGTTTGGGAATATTTTTTCTCTACTGGGTATCGAATTTAGATCAATTAAGCTTACTTGTTATTGCTTATCTATTAATGGGAACAGGTGGAGGTTTATGTACGAATACCGCACAAATTAGCTCATTGATGGACTTTAAAGATAAAGATTTACTACAAGGCAGTGTGTTATGGAATATTAATCGCCAAGTGGCGTTTAGTGTTGGGGCGGTGGTATTAATTTCTATATTTAGTTTAACTACTTTTTCTAGTGATTTACTACGTTACCAATATACATTTTTAATTGCTTCAATACTTGGGCTATTCTCGTTAATTTCAGTCATAAAGGAAAAATAAATGAGCGAAACAATGAAAAAAGCGCTGCAAAGCGTGGTTGACCTACATACTTTAATTGAAAATGTATTTACTGGCCGTGATGACGATAAAAGTTTAGCCCCTCTATTAGCCAGTTTTGATGACAACTTTAAAATGGTCACAATTCAAGGGCAAAGTATTGGGCTTGATAAAGTGAACACATTATTTAGCAGTAATATAGGCAACAAAACTTCATTTAGTACAAGGTGCCTTAATATGCTTCCGTTACGCGAAGATAACCAGTATTGCTGGGTGCAATATCAAGAAAAACAGCTTAATGATGGGGTTGAAACATTAAGAACTTCAACTGCATGTATTAGAGTTGAAGCAGAGAAATGCTATTGGGTTTATCTTCATGAAACACCAGTAGCATAAAGATTAAAACTCATGTTCACATAAAACGACCTTAAGGTCGTTTTTTTATAAGTAAAAAAGATAAAACATTCAAATGATATTTGTTCTCATTTTAATTGACCGTCGGTCGGTCGAGTATTATCATGTTGCCATGATCGGGACGAGGAAAATAAAATGAGACGGCTTTTTTTGATCTTAGCAGTTTGTTTAGGCACCTTTATGGCAACGCTAGATATCAGTATCGTGAATGTTGCATTACCAGCTATTGGGCGTGAATTAAACGTGAGTATGTCGATGCTACAATGGGTTATTGATGCTTATGCACTATGTTTATCGGCATTACTTCTTTCTGTAGGGCCAATAAGTGATCGTTATGGGCGAAAGAAAGTATGGTTAATAGGCATTGTCATTTTTACTTTAGGCTCGGCTATCTGTGCATTGTCAACATCCCCTGAAATATTGATTACAGGTAGGGCAATACAAGGGATAGCAGCCGCTGCGTTAATTCCCGGGGCTCTTTCTATAATTTCCCAAGCATTTACCAATGATATTGAACGGATAAGAATTATTGGCATTTGGTCAGCAGTGAGTGCACTGTCTCTGATCATTGGCCCAATTTTAGGTGGTTTTTTAGTTGATAGCTTCAATTGGACAACGATCTTTTGGATCAATATTCCAATCGGGTTGCTGACATTATTATTAGGCTGGTTAGGTATTCAAGAAAGTGCTGACCCTGACAAAGCTGCATTAGACCCAATAGGGCAAAGTTTGAGCATTGTGGCTTTAGGTGGATTAACTTTTGCTTTGATAGAAGCTGGTGAGCAAGGCTGGGGAAATTATATAACACTTAGCGGATTAATTATCTCAGTAATAGCGAGTATCGGGTTTATCTATGTTGAACGTCGCATAGAGAGGCCATTATTGCCGATTTTTCTATTCAAACAGAACCCTTTTTTCTTTCAATATAATATGGCTTCTTTTGCGCTCGGTTTTGCGACTTATAGCAATGTATTTTTTATCGCCCTATTTTTACAAAAAGGACAGGGGTGGGGAGCGTTTGATGCGGGAATAAGAATGGCGCCAGAGTTTATTGCTATGGCCATTTTTTCATTCTCATTTAGTAAACTCTCGCGCTATATGAGCGTCAGAAATCTGATGATCCTAGGCTTTATTTTTATTGCTTTCGCTTCCTTATTATTCACGCGTGTTAATTCTGAAACAGCCTATCCTCCGATTGCGGTGATATTATTTATATTAGGTGCAGGGATGGGAATGTCGACGCCTGCAATTGGTGCATTAGTGATGGCTAGTGTTGAAAAAGCCTATTCGGGAATTGCATCCGCGGTTATGAATGCATTGCGGCAAACTGGTATGACGTTAGGAATTGCTTTGTTAGGGACATTAATGACCCAGCATGCCATTGGTAAATTACGCCATGATGACAGGCTAGTTGGTATTCTATCGGTACAGGAAATCGAACAGTTGATTCAAACTTCCTCTCGCGTTCCATCTTTGTTTATTGAGCAAATTACTCGGTCAGCCTTTGTGTCCGGTTTTAATTTGGCGATGTTAGGCGGAGCAATGGCTATTCTGGCAACATTATGCCTAATGGTAAAAGTGAGGTGGGCTAAATAGTTTTATGGTGAATTAGTATGCATAAAAAAACACCTGCCGAAGCAGGTGTTAAATAATAAATTATTCATCAAGGAAGCTGCGTAGCACTTCTGAGCGGCTTGGATGACGTAATTTACGTAATGCTTTTGCTTCAATCTGACGAATACGCTCACGGGTAACGTCAAACTGTTTACCGACTTCCTCAAGGGTGTGATCGGTATTCATATCGATACCAAAACGCATACGTAGAACTTTCGCTTCACGAGCAGTTAAACCTGCTAATACTTCATGAGTTGCAGAGCGTAAGCTTTCCGATGTCGCAGAGTCTAAAGGCAGTTCTAAAGTGGTATCTTCAATAAAATCACCTAAATGTGAATCTTCATCATCACCGATAGGCGTTTCCATTGAGATTGGCTCTTTAGCAATCTTCAGGACTTTACGAATTTTATCTTCCGGCATTAGCATGCGTTCTGCCAGTTCTTCTGGCGATGGCTCACGGCCCATTTCTTGCAGCATTTGACGAGAGATACGGTTCAGTTTATTGATAGTTTCAATCATATGAACCGGGATACGGATAGTACGTGCTTGGTCAGCGATTGAACGCGTGATAGCCTGACGTATCCACCAAGTTGCATAAGTTGAGAACTTATAACCACGGCGATATTCAAACTTATCAACGGCTTTCATCAGACCGATGTTACCTTCTTGAATGAGGTCAAGGAACTGCAAGCCACGGTTGGTATATTTCTTCGCGATAGAAATAACCAAACGCAAGTTCGCTTCAACCATCTCTTTTTTCGCACGGCGCGCTTTTGCCTCACCGATAGACATACGACGGTTGATATCTTTCACCTGTTCAATCGTCAGGCCTGTTTCTTCTTCAATATGACGCAATCTTTGTAAACAACGCAGAATTTCTTCTTCAACTTCAATCAGTTTTTCAGACCAAGGTTTGTTCATCGCTTTTGCAGCGGTTAACCAAGTCTCACTTGTTTCATTGCCGCTGAATAAAGTGATGAAGTTTTTCTTTGGCATTTTGCATTGTTCAACACACAGTTTCATGATGGTACGTTCTTGAGTACGAACTCTATCCATCATTTCACGCATGTTATTGACTAAGTAGTCAAATTGTTTTGGTACTAAGCGGAATTCTTTGAACACCTCTGAAAGCTGTTCAATGGCTGCCGCTGTTTTCGCATCACTACGACCATATTGCTTAATATGTTGACGCGTTTTTTCGTATTGCTCACGAAGGTCAGAGAATTTTTGGCGAGCTAATTCAGGGTCGATGCTGTTATCGTCCTCTTCTTCTTCCTCTTCCTCTTCTTCGTCTTCTTCGTCTTTATCTAATTCTTCTTGTGGCAATTCAGAACCAACATGTGTTGCTGTTGGTGCGAGGTCTTCTTCCGCATTAGGGTCAACAAAGCCAGTGATTAAGTCAGATAAACGACTTTCACCTGCTTCAACGCGGTCGTATTGCTCAAGAAGATAAGTGATAGCTTCAGGATATTCAGCCACAGAGCACTGAACCTGATTAATCCCATCTTCAATACGTTTTGCGATGTCGATTTCGCCTTCTCTGGTGAGAAGCTCGACAGTTCCCATTTCACGCATATACATGCGCACTGGGTCAGTTGTACGGCCAATTTCACTTTCAACACTGGACAGCACTTGTGCAGCGGCTTCTGCTGCATCTTCATCAGTATCGGAAGTATTCTCAGCCAAAATTAAATCATCGGCATCAGGTGCTTCTTCCATGACCTGGATGCCCATGTCATTAATCATCTGAATGATATCTTCGATTTGATCTGAATCGACGATATCTTCCGGCAGATGGTCGTTGACCTCGGCATAGGTTAAGTAACCTTGCTCTTTACCCTTGGTTACGAGTAGCTTAAGCTGCGACTGCGGGTTTTGCTCCATAAGACGGTATCCACACTTCTGAGTATTTAGATTGGTGTCGGTCGGCGAAACATTCGGCCAACAAGAACATACAAAGGGAACATTTATTATTTCGCTACGCCCTTTATTTTTCGTAGCGTTTTACAGGCATCTGCCTTGTGTTTATCGGCACTTAAGCCGTTTTAAATATTAATTCTGTCTTGGTTATATTATGTTTTCACTCTTGAGAGAGTGATTAAGCGGACTTCTTCGCGCTCTTCTGGGGTCAGCCCTTCAGTTCGTTCTTTTGCTATTAAATAGTCGAAACGTTCGTCAAGTGCGCTATTAAATAGATGATTTAAGGCATCTATAAAGGTATTTTCCGCTATCTCCTCTATTTCTATATCGTTCCATGTTGCTAGTTTTTCAAGCTGTTTCGAAAATTTATTATCACGATAACGCTCTAGCAACTGCCCAGTAGTCATCCCGGGGGTGGAACGGCATACATCAACCAATTCCTGAAATAGAGAAAGCCCCGGCATTTGAATATGGGCAATTCCCTCCAATGAGGGAACGAGTTCCGAAAAGTTCGGATTTTGTACCAACAGCGCGATTAATATTCGCATTGTGGTTGGTTTTAATTTTGGTGCCTGATAGTTAACTGGTTCTTTGCTCTCTCTATCAATCATAGCAAGAACCTGAGAAATATCCGGTATACCAATAAAATTTCCTAGCTCTTGAGCCATATAAAGGCGCAGAGTTTCGCCCGGTATCTGTTTAATCAATGGGATAGCAAGTTTACTAAATTTTGCTTTCCCTTCTTGAGTTTTCAGGTCAACTTGTGGCACAAGTGAATCAAATAAAAATGCAGAAAGTGTTTGAGCATCTTTCATGCGTTGCTCAAAAGACTCTTTACCTTCTTTGCGTACTAATGAATCGGGGTCTTCACCATCGGGTAAAAACATAAAACGAAGTTGGCGGCCGTCAGTTAGATAAGGAAGAGCTGTTTCCAGCGCCCGCCATGCAGCTTCTCGGCCAGCTCGGTCTCCATCATAACAGCAGATAACAGTATCTGTAGAACGATAAAGTAGCTGAATATGTTCTGATGTTGTCGATGTTCCCAATGAGGCAACCGCGTAGCGGATATCATACTGGGCAAGGGCAACAACATCCATATAACCTTCAACAACCAACAACTTAGCTAATTCATTATTATTTTGTGTCGCTTCATATAGGCCAAATAACTGACGGCCTTTATGGAAAATATCTGTTTCGGGGGAGTTTAAGTATTTAGGTAATGCATCCCCTAAAACCCGCCCACCAAATGCAATCACTCGACCGCGCCTATCCCTAATTGGGAACATGACCCGCTCTCTAAAGCGGTCATAGATTCGGCCGTTATCATTGGTCACTAACATGCCTGCATCATCAAGCTGTTTGCGACTTTCTGGGTTTACTGCGAATTTCTTGAGTAAATTATCCCACCCAGCAGGGGCGAAACCAATTGAAAAATGCTCAATAATTTCGGCACTTAAACCACGTTGGCTTAAATAATCTATGGCTTTACTAGCCGAGGGATGATTTAAGGCAGCGCAGTAAAATTGATTAATTTTCTCCATCAACTGATACAGGTTTTGCCGTTGATGTAGTTCTATTTGGCTTGCTCCAGTCCCTTTTTCATAAGGTACATCAAGACCATGCAGTGCTGATAGTTCTTCAATTGCTTCGACAAAATCAAGTTTGTCATAATTCATTAAAAAATCGATAGCGTTGCCGTGGGCTCCACAACCAAAACAATAATAAAACTGCCTTTCACTGTTAACAGTAAAAGAAGGGGTTTTCTCATTATGGAACGGACAACAAGCGTGATGATTTTTACCCTGTTTTTTTAACGGGACTTTTGCATCGACTAAATCAATGATGTCTGTTCTTGCTAACAAGTCATTGATAAATGAACGCGGAATTCGTCCAGCCATAAGCCTCTTTTTCGCCTGTTGATGAACGATAATAAGCCGCGCTTCCTTGAGGAAAGCACGGCCTTTAACTGCTTAGCTATTTACTACTACGAAACTGAGTGACTACGAGAGAAACTAAAGTTTTGTATTAGCTATCGTCTACTTATGAATGCGGTTTTCACCGCAATCAACTAGTACAGACGAGTACGGCGTGCGTTTTCGCGAGCCAGTTTCTTAGCGTGACGCTTTACAGCAGATGCTTTAGCGCGTTTACGTTCAGTCGTTGGTTTTTCATAGAATTCACGACGACGAACTTCAGCTAAAACCCCTGCTTTTTCACAGGAACGTTTGAAACGACGTAGTGCAACGTCGAATGGCTCGTTTTCACGTACTTTAATTACCGGCATGTGCCTCTCACCTCAATAGAAATCGGTTTGTTGCTGGTATTGATTCACCAGCCTTCATTTAAAATGGTGCGGAATTTTACTTCAATGAGTACGGGTTTGTAAAGTGCCGTATAAAATTGAATCACACAAGATCACCTGATTTGTTGCTTGTTCGATGAAAAAGTAAACAAAACCAGATAATAATGAGAATTAGCCACACGAAATTTTTATTACAGGGGGCTGATTATAGACTATACAGCAATGAAAGTCAGCCTTTTGACAACATTAATTACGCGATTGAGCGAAAATAGTGATAGACTTGCGGTCATGCAATAAACAAGGGTAGTGCAATGCGTGTTTTAGGTATCGAAACCTCTTGCGATGAAACTGGTATCGCAATCTATGATGATGAGCTTGGCCTAATGGCTAATCAATTATACAGCCAAATTAAAGTGCATGCCGATTATGGTGGCGTAGTACCGGAGTTGGCTTCCCGTGATCATATCCGTAAAACAGTCCCTCTGATTCAGGCCGCGCTGAAAGAAGCTAACCTGACTCGTGAAGATATCGATGCGGTAGCTTATACTGCTGGACCAGGGCTGGTTGGTGCTTTAATGGTGGGGGCAACGGTTGGCCGGTCATTGGCTTTTGCATGGAATGTGCCTGCGGTAGCCGTTCATCATATGGAAGGCCATTTGCTAGCGCCGATGCTAGAAGAAAAAAGCCCTGAATTTCCCTTTGTAGCACTCCTTGTTTCTGGTGGGCATACCCAATTAATAAGCGTGACAGGGGTCGGTGAATATGCGCTTCTTGGTGAATCTATTGATGATGCAGCAGGTGAAGCGTTTGATAAAACAGCTAAATTACTAGGTTTAGACTATCCTGGTGGCCCCGTTTTATCTCGTATGGCACAACAAGGCACCGCAGGGCGTTTTGTGTTTCCAAGACCAATGACGGATAGGCCTGGGCTTGATTTCAGCTTTTCAGGTTTAAAGACCTTTGCAGCAAATACGATCCGTGAAAATGCGGATGACGACCAAACCCGAGCTGATATTGCTAGGGCTTTTGAAGATGCGGTAGTCGACACTCTCGCAATCAAATGCAAACGCGCGCTGGAGCAAACGGGGTTCAAACGTTTAGTGATGGCAGGTGGGGTGAGTGCCAACCGAGCGTTAAGAGCAAAAATGGACGAGGTCTTGAAGCAGCGTGGGGGCGAAGTGTTTTATGCGCGTCCTGAGTTTTGCACCGATAACGGCGCGATGATTGCACTAGCCGGTCTTATCCGCTTGAAAGGGGGGGCAAGCACAGGGTTAGGTATTACAGTGCGCCCACGTTGGCCACTTGCTGAACTACCTCCGCTAGAAAAATAATATTAGGGCTGCTGTGCAGCCCATTTGTTATCCCTCAAATATCAATGTAAGACAGTAACCGCTTCTTCTAATCGAATTGAACGCCCTTTGACCATGTTCGACGTTTCTGTGCTTTGTTCAACTAACAATGTGCTTTGCTGCGTAATGGTTTCTAGTTCACTAACGGCTTGTGTAATGTCAGCAATGCCAGCGGCTTGTTCAGAAGTGGCTTGGCTAATATGCGTAATTAATTGAGTGACATTTTGTATCTGGTCGACGATATCTTTCATCGTGTCACCAGCGGTGTGCACTTGTTCTTTCCCTGAGTTAACTTTCTTTTCGCAATCGTTAATGAGTTCACGAATATCATTCACTGCGCTAGCACTGCGGCTTGCTAGGCTACGTACTTCATTAGCAACCACAGCAAAGCCTTTGCCTTGCTCACCTGCGCGAGCGGCTTCTACAGCGGCATTTAGTGCTAATATGTTGGTTTGAAAAGCGATATCTTTGATGACATCGGTGATTGAATTAATTTTACTTGTACTACGGACAATTTCATCCATGGTATCAACAACAGCTTCCATCATCGCGCCACCGCTAACTGCGGTTTCGCTGGTTGCATTAGAAAGCTGATCAACTTGAACCGTGTTGTCTGCATTCATTTTTACGGAAACTGCCATTTGGTTCATAGTAGCAACAGTTTGTTGCATATAACCGACTGTTTGCTGGGTATGGGTATCTAGCTCATGGCAATCGGAAACTAAAGATTCACTGCCTTTTCGTACACTATCCACTTGTGCAGAGACATCTTTGATTAACCAGCGACATATTAGCCCCAATTGGCCGATTGAGCGTAAAACCAGCCCTATTTCATCGGTACGTTGCATATGGTGAATGCTATGGCGTTCGCCTCGAGCAATACTTAAAGCCTGTGTCGCAATGTTTTCCAGTGGTTTAGCGAGCATTCTTTCAAAGGCAATATTGCCAATAATTAGCGTAATAAGTGTACAAGCACTGGCGATGGTAAATGGCAGCGCTTGTAACCCAGCTAAGCTCGCCATGACTAGCCAAAATATCAATAGTAAACTCATGGTTAATCGAATGCGCCAACGTGTAGAAAAAGTGGAAAAGTGAAACGGCATTTTTTTGGAAAGCACAAGCCCCTTAACTATTTTACGCTGACATTTATTTCGATTCATTGCGGCATAGAGCGGTTCAACAGTCGCAATTTCTTGGCGAGTCGCGCGTGTTCGGATCGACATATAACCTGTAATTTTGCCTTGACGTTTAATCGGGACGATATTGGCTCTAACCCAGTAGTGATCGCCATTTTTACGTCGGTTTTTGACAATGCCGGTCCAAGGTTCTCCTTTTTTTAATGTGGCCCACATATCAGCAAAAGCTTCTTTAGGCATATCGGGATGACGAATAATATTGTGAGGACGTGTTAATAATTCATCTAATTCATAGCCACTGACTTGCACAAAAAAATCATTAGCACTAACAATGTTGCCTTGTAAATCGCTAGTAGTCATTAACGTGATGTTTTCGTCTAACATATGTTCATTTTGAGTGATATAAGGGGTTCTGCTCATATAAATACCATTATTATTGTTTAATTTTGCTTTTATATAGTCGACACTTTTTAAATATTCCTTAGTAATAAATTTGCAATAAATTAACTTTTTATTAAAAGTGTGCGCTAGTTATGGCAAAAATGTAACGCAGCACAAATTGCTGCCAGTACAGTTTTAAGGTGAGATATAACCCTGCTGTTATTATTCGGTGTTTTAGGCAGTCTGTGATGAAAATGAAACGATAAAAAAAGAGCTGAATTTTCAGCTCGTTTTTATCATGATAGAAAAGAGGGGGGATTAATCGTCGAGTTCTTGTTCTTTGGCTTCTTGGGCAATTTCTTTATTGGTTTTTTGCTTTTTATTTTTTAGTTTTTGCCAAATCCGGCTTTCTTGACCGCGCCAAAGACGTTGTATGTTGCCATGATGGCGCACAAGGACTAAGCAAGATAACATTGCGACAGGGAAAGTAAATTCAGGCTTAAACCACCATACGTAAAATGGTGCCAGTAGCGCACTCACAATTGCCCCTAATGAGGAATAGCCGCTTAGCAGTACAGTGAGTAACCATGTACCAGCGACTAACCCAGATAAGTCCCAACCAATAGCAGCAATTGAGCCAAAAGCGGTAGCAACGCCTTTCCCGCCTTTAAAATGGAAGAAAACAGGATAAATATGCCCAAGGCAAGCTGCAATTGCGACAAACCCAAGATAGAATGGTTGCACATTTAAATAATAAGCAAGCCAAACTGGGACCATACCTTTTAATACATCGCAAATAAGAACAGCAGCAGCGGCAGCTTTGCCACCGACACGTAATACGTTAGTTGCACCGGGGTTACCAGAGCCGTGTTGACGGGGGTCGGGTAGTCTCGCCAAACGGCAGATCAGTATCGCACTCGAAACTGATCCACATAGATAGGCGAAGATTATCATGCCAAGCGCGGTTGCACTCATAGCTAACTCCAAAAACGGTTAAGGCCATATATTCACTTCAGCCTTGGATAATACGCATATTTTTGCCGAAGTGGTATCAATTCAGTACATAAATGAGAAAATGACGTGATGGATATCGTATTTATTGAACAATTATCAGTCATCACCACGATAGGTGTATATGACTGGGAACAAGATATTGAACAAAAATTAGTGCTCGATATCGAAATGGGATGGGACAACCAACGCGCGTCTATGAGCGATAATGTTGAGTACTGCTTGGATTATGCACAAGTCAGCCAAGCCATTATCAGCTATGTAGAGGAAAATAAATTTGGTTTAGTCGAGCGAGTGGCTGAAGAAGTCGCTCAGCTCTTATTGACTCAGTTTAAAAGCCCATGGGTACGAATCAGGGTGGCTAAGCCGGGCGCAGTCGCTCGCGCACGCCAAGTGGGGGTAGTAATCGAAAGGGGAATTAAAACCGCTTAAACGGCGACTGGCGGTGTTATACCGCCAGTATGACCATGGCTTACTAAGCTATTACCATTATTTGCTGTTGTTTCTGCCAATCTTGCACAGCTTGAATACGCTGCCGTGTTAGTTCTTGGCGAATTTCCGGCCCTGTAAACCCTTGTTCAATAATCGGTTTGACCTCAACAGCACGCGCAATGGCAAATGCTTGTCTAAGAAATTCCCCTTGTGGATAGGCTTGTTGCTCAAGGCCTAATCTGCCTCTTGCATCGGCTTCACTGATTAAACTTAATTGCGTAATTCGTTCAGGTTTGCGCCAACTATCTAATCCGTCCATAACCGCAATTAAATCATTTGCAGGTAGCTTATTGATAATATGAATTTTATCATGGTAGCGAGCTGCAAGGCGAGCCAGATCACGGGCGCTACTAGGCACCCTCAATCTATCACAAAGTTTTTCAATGAGTACGACTCCATTTTCCCCATGATTAGGATGACTGGGCCAAACGGAAGGGGGCGTTAATGCTTTACCTACATCATGGCAGAGCGCAGCAAAGCGAATATCGATATCATCAGATAAGGTTGCGATAACCTTCATGACCATCAAGGTATGAACCCCTGTATCAATTTCTGGATGCCATTTTTCGGGGGCGGGAACACCAAATAAGCCATCAATTTCCGGAAAAAGGACGCGAAGTGCACCGCATTGACGCAATACGTCGAAATAAACTTGGGGTGAGCTTGATTTCAGTGCTTTTTCTGTTTCTGCCCAAACACGTTCAGCGGTTAAGTGGCTTAATTCCCCCGTTGCCGCCATAGATTGCATTAGTGCTAAAGTTTCAGGTGCGATAGAGAAACCATATTCGAAATAGCGTGCAGCAAAACGGGCTACACGCAATACCCGTAACGGGTCTTCTGAAAATGCACTAGATACATGACGTAATAACCGGTTTTCTAAGTCTTTGATACCGTTAAACGGGTCAATAATTTCGCCAGAATCACTTTGTGCCATTGCATTAATGGTTAGGTCTCGTCGTAATAAGTCATCTTCAATGGTGACATCCGGGGCGCTATAACAACTAAAGCCAGTATAGCCAGCGCCGGTTTTACGCTCAGTTCTGGCTAGCGCATATTCCTCATGAGTTTTCGGATGCAAAAAAACGGGGAAATCTTTCCCTACTTGTTGAAAACCTTGCTCAAGCATAGCTTCTGGGGTTGTACCAACTACCACAAAATCCCTATCAGAAATAGGAAGACCAAGGAGTTGGTCCCGCACGGCGCCACCAACGAGATAAACTTGCATATTAATGACCTTTGTTACATCCAACCATTATTACGTTTTTTACGACGAGGGATGATGTGAGGTAAAATCAAACCAAAAACTAACCCCGCTCCAGCAACGCCTCCACCATACATAAACCATTGTAAAATCAACTCACGGCGGCGATCATCCAAGTTGACCTCTGCTATTTCCAGTTTTTTACCTGATTTAATTAATTCATTTTTTAGTTTTTCATTTTCAGCTTTTAGCTGGTTAACGATATTGTCGTTATCCGCCACTTTTTGTTGCATTTCTGCGGTACGGGTATTCCATGTATTGTCAATGCTATCTAATTGTTGACGTAGTTTTTGATTTTCAGCCTCTAATTCAGGAATACGCGTTTTCATGCTTGGGGTATTACTTAATTGGTCTACAGGTAGCCAAACAGTTCTGCCTTTTTGATCTTTGATTTGCGCAAATTTATTATCTGTGGAGATCAGCTCAACCGTTTCTCCCGCATTAAGTGTGCCAACAATGCGGTAATTTGTACCAGGGCCACTATGAACGTAAGTTGATAGGTCATCTGATACATAACGTTTTTCTGCTGCGTGTGCATTTAAGGAAAGGCCTAGCCCCATGAGTGAAATTAATAATAATGGAATTTTTCGCATGGTATTTACAGTCTTTTGTGGTGAGTGAATTTTATATTCATTGAATACTAATAAGTAAAGTGTGTAGGTGCAAACTCTAAACATCGATGTATTCATGCTCTAAAGGATAATGAGAACTATCCTAACTGTCTAAATTACACTTCTTTTTATCTCATTTACAATATAACTCTCTGAAAGAAATGTAATAGGTAGAATTTTTGATTTATAGATAGTTTCTTTTCTCTGCTTGGCTTGATTGGGGTAATATGATGGCAGTGAAATAATCAATTAAGGATATGTATGAGCCACGTAGAGGTTGAACTCAAATTAGCCGCAAAAGGGTGTGCAATCGAGGCTGTTCGCCAGTGTATTTCTACACTTTCCCACCAATACAGTGAGCCAACTAAGTTAACCAATATCTATTTTGATACAGAAAAAAGACAATTGCGTCAATGGGATATGGGGTTACGCATCCGCGGTTGTGATGGTCGCTACGAAATGACGATTAAAACAGCGGGGCAGGCAATTGGTGGGCTACATCAACGCCCTGAATTTAATGTTGATATTGATTCGCCAGAGCTTAACTTAGCGGCATTTCCAACGGAAATTTGGCCGGAAGGGACGGATGTCGCTCAGCTACAATCTGAACTTAGTATACTTTTTAGTACTAATTTTACCCGTGAAAAGTGGCTTGTCACGTTTGAAGATAGTGAAATTGAGGTTGTTTTAGACCAAGGTGAGATTTCTGCTGGGGCAAAAGATCTACCCATTCAAGAGTTTGAATTGGAACTTAAAAAAGGCTTTATCGCAGACGTACTCAATCTAGCCAAAAAAATTGCCGATATTGATGGCCTTCACCTCTCATCTGTCAGCAAAGCAGCCCGAGGTTACTCATTGATTAACCCGACTACTACACCATTAACACGGCCGGATGCCATATTTGATTACGAAGAACAACCTATTGAAAAATCATTGACTCATATGCAGTTACTTTGCCAGCAACACGAAGCATATTGGTTAGCTGGTGAAAGTGATGCTCGGCAGGGTTTTTCTGAGTTTTTGCGTTTTGTGCAAGCCTTTTTAGTTCATTATCAAAATTCTGCGCCTCACTTTGTGCACGATACGCCGTTAGAACAGTTGCGTTTAGATATTGCGAATGAAGCCATCAGTGCTGAGGATTTTTGCTATAGTAGCCAATGGTTAAAGTGCAAATTAGCCTTTATTCAATGGCTAAGTGCTTTAACTTATCAAGAAGCTCAATAAGGTATTGATAAAATGCTCTCTTTTCCTAATTTGCTGCGAGCCCAAAGTGAACGTGTTTTAAGTCAAATAGCCGAACAAGCTCATGAGTTACTGCCCTTAAATGAGCAAGAAACCCAAGTGCTTACGTTCAGTGATTTTGTATTTCAGCAGGTTTTAGCGCATTCGCGCTTTTTACTTGAAATTCGTTCTCAACCTCCGAAAGCCGATGAATGGAAAAGTTACGCAACATGGTTAGCGCAAGAAATGTTGCCCGTCACGGAGGAAGAGCATTTGATGCAGGTGTTACGCACATTTCGTCATCATATGTTAGTGCGTTGCGCATGGATGCAAATATTAGAGATAAGCACCCAAAAAGAGACAATTTATCAATTAAGTGTATTAGCAGAAACACTGGTTGTTGCTGCTAGGGATTGGCTGTATCGGGAATATAGCCAATCTTGGGGAACGCCTTGTAACCTTGAAGGAAAGCCGCAGCCATTATTAGTGCTAGGCATGGGTAAATTAGGTGGCGGGGAACTTAATTTTTCATCTGATATTGACCTGATTTTTGCGTATCCTGAAAACGGTGTAACCCAAGGTGGCCGAAAAGAGCTAGACAATGCACAGTTTTTTACGCGTTTAGGGCAAAAATTAATTCGGGTACTTGACCAAGTCACCGCACAGGGTTTTGTGTATCGGGTTGATATGCGTTTGCGGCCATTTGGTGAGAGTGGCCCGTTAGTTTTCAGTTTCTCAGCCCTTGAAGATTATTATCAAGAACAAGGGCGAGATTGGGAACGCTATGCGATGGTCAAAGCTCGGATTATGGGGGCTAACAGCCTTCATTATGCTCAAAGTTTACGTAAGCTTTTGCGTCCTTTTGTCTATCGCCGCTATATTGATTTTAGTGTGATCCAATCGCTGCGTAATATGAAAAATATGATTGAACGGGAAGTTCGGCGTCGCGGGTTGGTGAATAACATCAAATTAGGTGCAGGGGGGATACGTGAAGTTGAATTTATCTCACAAGTTTTTCAGCTTATTCGCGGAGGGCGAGAGCCTGTTTTGCAGTCGCAATCCTTATTTACGACTTTGCAAGGTATACGCGAATTAGCACTATTAACCGACGATCAAGTCGATACTCTGCAAGATAGCTACCTTTTTTTGCGTAGAGTCGAAAATTTACTGCAAAGTATTGATGACCAACAAACTCAAACACTTCCTGATGATGATTTAAACCAAGCGCGTTTATCATGGGGAATGGGTTACAGCGATTGGCAAACATTTTATCATGTGTTGAGCCAAAAAATGGCCGCCGTCCATCTCATATTTGCCGAGCAAATCGGTCAGGACGATGAAGATGAAGGTTCAGATACCTTCAATGAGATTTATATTACACTTTGGCAAAGCGAGTTATCGAAAGAAGAGTTAGCGACATATTTGCCATCTAAAAATGAAGATGTCGCGCAAAAAATAATCCATGGCATTTTAATGTTTCGTCATGATCTTAACAAGCGCACCATTGGCCCTCGAGGGCGTGATGTGCTTGATGATTTAATGCCTAAATTATTAGCTAAAGTTGGTGAGCGTGACGATGCAGGTCAGGTGATCGAACGGATGACACCATTACTATTAAGTATTGTCAGCCGTACTACTTACCTTGAACTAATGCTTGAATTTGATGAAGTTTTGACGCATGTCATTCGCTTATGCGCAGCATCGCCGATGATAGCAGAACAACTTGCTCGTCACCCATTATTACTGGATGAACTACTTGACCCACAATCTTTATATCAACCCCTACCATTAACCGCTTATCGTGATGAATTGCGCCAATATTTAATGCGAATTCCTGAAGAAGATGAGGAACAGCAACTCGAAGCGCTACGCCAATTTAAGCAAGCACAGTTATTACGTATCGCAGCCGAAGATATTTCAGGTGTATTGCCAGTCATGAAAGTGAGTGATCACTTAACTTACTTAGCTGAAGCGATTATTGATGCGGTTGTTCATCAAGCTTGGCAAAAGATGGTAAGGCGCTATGGCGAACCTGCGCATTTAGCGCAGCAAGATAAAAAACAATATGGTTTTGCTGTGTTAGGTTATGGGAAGTTAGGGGGATGGGAATTAGGCTATAGCTCTGACTTAGACTTGGTTTTCTTATTTGACTGCCCATTAAATGTGGTCACAAATGGTGATCGTTCCATTGATGCACGGCAGTTTTATTTACGTGTTGCCCAATGCATTATTCACCTATTTAGTACTAGAACCGCTTCAGGTGTTTTATATGAAGTTGATGCGCGCTTAAGGCCGTCTGGTGAGTCAGGGATGTTGGTAAGCACAATCCAATCTTTTGATGATTACCAAAAAAATGATGCTTGGACGTGGGAACATCAAGCATTAATACGCGCTAGAATGGTATTTGGTGATGCTAATTTACAGCAACAATTCGCGTTAACTCGCCATGAAACTCTTTGTATGCCTAGGGAACCACAAGTCTTGCAACAGCAAGTACGTGATATGCGATTGAAAATGCACCAACACTTAGGTAGCCACCAAGACGATGAATTTGATTTAAAAGCGGACCCTGGAGGGATCACCGATATTGAGTTTATTGCTCAGTATTTAGTCTTACGGTTTGCTTCGCAAAATGCAGCATTGACGCGTTGGTCGGATAACGTCCGTATTTTCGAACTAATGACCCAATATAACATTATGTCAGAAGATGAAGCGGCGGCGTTAACTTATGCCTATGTCACAATGCGTAATGAATTACACCATTTAGCCTTGCAGTCATTGCCAAGCCGAGTCAACATCAGCCAGTTTGCTGAAGAACGCCAGCAAGTTTTAGTCAGTTGGCAAAAATGGTTAGGTGAGTAAACACTGACAGCAGTTTACGGCATTTTATTTAGCTAAACAGCGCAATATGCTAGTATTGTTGCAAATTATTATCAGACTTTTTGAAAACTGGAGTGCAGGATGAAAGTAACTCTTCCGGATTATAAACAAGCCGGTGTGCTAGTAGTGGGTGATGTGATGTTAGACCGTTATTGGCATGGTCCTGCAAACCGAATTTCACCTGAAGCCCCTGTTCCTGTAGTTAAAGTGACCATGGTAGAAGAGCGCCCTGGTGGTGCAGCTAACGTTGCTATGAATATTGCGTCATTAGGCGCAAATTCCCGTCTTGTTGGTTTGACGGGTATTGATGATGCTGCGAAAGCACTCACTGAAAATTTAAATGCAGTGCAAGTACGTTGTGATTTTGTTGCGATCCCAACGCATCCGACGATCACCAAATTGCGTGTATTATCGCGTAATCAGCAATTGATCCGCCTTGATTTCGAAGAAGGTTTTGACAATGTTGATGCTCAGCCGATGTTAGAGCGTATTGAACAGGCGCTACCGTATATTGGGGCGCTTGTGTTATCAGACTACGCAAAAGGGGCTTTAACCCATGTCGAAAAGATGATTGCTTTAGCAAATAAAGCAGGCGTGCCTGTCTTGATTGACCCAAAAGGAAATAACTTTGAGCGTTATCGAGGTGCCACGTTACTGACACCAAATATGTCAGAATTTGAGGCCATCGTAGGGCCTTGTAAGAACAATCAAGATGTTGAAGAAAAAGGTATGAAGTTGCTTCAATCTCTGGATCTAACGGCTTTATTAATCACTCGTTCAGAGCAAGGGATGAGCTTAATTCGTCGTGATGAAGCCCCATTGCATTTACCAACCCAAGCGCAAGAAGTGTTTGATGTCACGGGGGCGGGTGACACAGTGATTGGGGTATTAGCTGCTTCAATTGCTTCTGGTCGTCCGTTACATGAAGCGTGCGCACTCGCTAATGCTGCGGCAGGTGTTGTAGTCGGGAAATTAGGGACTTCAACCGTTTCACCAATTGAATTGGAAAATGCTATCCGTGGTCGTGCGGATACTGGTTTTGGCGTAATGACCGAAAGCGAACTAAAACAAGCAGTTGCTAACGCAAGGCAGCGTGGTGAACGGGTTGTTATGACCAATGGCTGCTTTGATATTTTGCATGCGGGGCATGTATCTTATTTAGCAAATGCACGTAAATTAGGTGATAGATTGATTGTTGCAGTAAATAGCGATGCATCTACTCGTCGTTTAAAAGGGGAGACTCGGCCTGTAAACCCATTAGAGCAACGCATGGCAGTACTTGGAGCATTAGGCGCCGTTGATTGGGTGGTTCCCTTCGAAGAAGATACACCACAACGCTTAATTGCAGAGGTATTGCCGGATATCTTAGTCAAGGGTGGTGATTATCAACCAGAAGATATTGCGGGCAGTGCTGAGGTGTGGGCTGCGGGAGGTGAAGTTAAAGTGCTTAATTTTGAAGATGGTATCTCAACAACCAATATCATTAAAAATATTATGAAAACCAGCTAATTGATTATTTACGAGTGATAAACCTCACTTGGGTGTTTGAAACCCAGTGAGGTTTTTTTGTTTTTTAATGATTATTCGTTTTTGTCTTCGCTAAAATGGGCTTCTAATGCGCTGACGCGCTGTTCCATTTTGGCTAATTTTTCACGGGTGCGTAATAAAACTTGAGTTTGAATATCAAATTCTTCTCGGCTGACTAAATCCAGTTTACCGAGCTGTGACTGTAAAAGAGAACGCAGCTTTTTATCAAAGTCTTCGCCTAGATCACGTACGCCTTGTGGTAATGCACCTTGGATTTGGCGTGCCACCTGTTCCAGTTTTTTCGGATCGAGCATTCGCGGGTCCTTAATTAATCAAAAAATAATTATTAGTAGTGTAATGCCTCTTGTCGCGGTAATAAACCTTTTTCCACGCCATACTGAGAGCTATCACTGTGTTGGTCACTTTCTGCGACCCTAAACACAAACAATCTCTACCCCCAAGTGATAATGCCCTTTTCTCTTTTAGTCACAGAGAATGGAAAAATAAATAGAGCAGTGAAATTAACCTTTATAACGCTAAGTTTTTATTCATGTTTTTTGACTAAAAGTGTGAGTTGTTCGCCAATTTTGATCTTCATCGTTGCGCACTTGAATTATTGGCGTTATATTAATTGCGTTTATCTCAGGGCGGGGTGTAAGTCCCCACCGGCGGTAACATGCAACGCGCATGAAGCCCGCGAGCGCTTTATCATTTTGTGGTAAAGGTCAGCAGATCCAGTGTGAATCTGGAGCCGACGGTTATAGTCCGGATGGGAGAGAATTAACTGTATCTGCATGTTTGTGCGGTGTTGCACAATATTGTTCTGCATACCTGAATGAGTTGATAGCCATCTTGGCTATTTGTTTATTCATCATTTCTCGTACTCCTAAGACTGCCTTGATTCTGGTAACTAGTTAATAACTATTTAAGAGGTTTTTTACCATGGATCATACGCTACTTTCCGAATTCGGTAATCCTATCGAACGTGTTGAAAACGCTATCGAGGCTCTGCGCCAAGGTAAAGGTGTCCTTGTTCTTGACGATGAAGATCGTGAGAATGAAGGGGACTTAGTGTTTGCCGCAGAAACTATGACAACAGAACAAATGGCATTTACCATTCGCTATAGCAGTGGGATTGTTTGCCTTTGTATCACTGAAGAACGTCGCAAGCAGCTTGAGCTGCCAATGATGGTGGAAAATAACACAAGCCAAAATCAAACCGGTTTTACTGTAACAATTGAAGCTGCCAAAGGGGTTACCACTGGGGTTTCTGCCGCAGACCGTATCACAACTATCCGCGCAGCAATTGCAGATAAAGCAGTACCTTCAGACTTAAATCATCCAGGCCATGTATTCCCATTACGCGGTCGAGAAGGCGGCGTATTAACTCGCCGTGGTCATACAGAAGCATCTATTGACTTAGCCACTATGGCTGGTTTCAAACCCGCGGGTGTTCTGTGTGAGTTAACTAATGACGATGGTTCTATGGCACGTACACCAGATGTTGTCGTCTTTGGTAGGCAGCATGGTTTAACCGTTGTGACGATTGAAGATTTAGTTCAGTACCGTTTGCAGCAAGAGCAAAAAAGAAAGCTAGCTAATCCTCATCATATTTCGAGGAGTAGGTAAATTTCGAATATCACCTAAATAGCGATATTGGTTATTTAGGTAATAAGTAGTCTGTTAAGCATATAGAATCATATTGAGGCCATTGAGTTGCACACCTTGATGGCCTTTTCAAATTTTTTGATGATCATCCTCATAATTAGCCCACTGTGTTTTTTACTAAACGGCGTATGCTGTAATAAGAAACTAATTGAGGTGGAGTCAAATCATCATGTCGGTAAATACGTCTGTCGTACAAACTAAACTCCCTGCTATTTTTATTGGTCATGGCAGTCCAATGAATGCGATTGAAGACAACCCTTATACTCAAAAATGGGAACATCTTGGTAAAACTTTACCGCGGCCCACTGCGATATTGGTGATTTCAGCGCATTGGTATACACGAGGGACAGCAATTACTTCGATGTTAAAACCTAAAACGATTCATGATTTTGGCGGTTTTCCTGAAGAGCTCTATCAGGTTGAATATCCTGCTCCGGGTTCACCTGAATTGGCGCAGCAGGTTGCTGACTTATTATCCCCTGAACCTGTTTACCTTGATACCCAAGAGTGGGGACTGGATCACGGGACATGGGAAATCTTAGTGCGTATGTATCCAAAAGCAGATATTCCTGTGGTTCAACTGAGTATCGATGCAACTAAACCTATGGCTTGGCACCATGAATTAGGCAGAAAACTGTCTGTTTTAAGGGAGCATGGGGTGCTAATTATGGGAAGCGGTAATATTGTCCATAACTTACGAGCAATGAATTGGCAGAATGCACAAGCAGAGCCGTATCCATGGGCTATTTCTTTTGAGCAGTTTGTCTATGACAACCTACAAAGCCGTGAGCTGCCACATCCATTAACAAATGGTTTAGAGCGGGAGGACGGTAAGCTATCTAATCCCTCGCCAGAACATTATTTACCTATTTTGCCAATACTGGGAACATGGGATGGAAAAGAAAAAATTAGTATACCTATAGAAGGGATTGTTTCTGGATCATTGAGTATGATGTCAATTCAAATTGGTTAACTTGTTGTTATATCTTCGCATAATAAAAAAGCTCAAACTATATTAGAAAGTTTGAGCTTTTTGCGTTTTAGTGATTGATGATAACTAATCGATGATCGTATGTGGGTAAAAACGCGATAGATCTTGAGTGATCAGTTCTTTATCTTCACGGATGCAGATCCCCGCAGGTTGGTCATTCACTAGCCAACTGCCCACTAAGGTATAGCTACCTTCAAATTGTGGAAGAGGGTGGAACTGCTGAATAATCATACCTTCTTCACCATATGGGCCATCAGCAGCAGCAATTTCTTTGCCATTTTCGATGATACGAATATTGGCTCCTTCACGAGAAAAAAGCGGTTTAATAACGTATTTATCGAGTTCAGGTTGTGTTTTACCATCGGCAAAATAAGCCGGTAGTAAATTAGGGTGATCAGGGAACATTTCCCATAACATTGGGAGTAAGGCTTTGTTGGAAATAATGCTTTTCCATGCAGGCTCTAACCAACGAACACCTGCATCCTGTAGTTTGGTTGAGAAAATTTCTCTTAGCATAAATTCCCACGGATATAATTTGAACAGATTACTAATAACCTGATCTTGAGTATCCGAAAACTCACCTTTTTCACCTAGGCCAATTTCATCAATATATAAGAATTCAGTGGCTACGCCAGCTTCGTTAGCACAGTCTTGAAGATACTGAACAGTACCTCTGTCTTCTTCGGTATCACGACAGCAAGACATATGCAGTAGACGGAAACCGTATTGATCTTTAAGTTGAGTAAAACGCTCGATCAACTGTTCTTGAATACTATTAAATTGATCTGCATTTTCTGGTAACTTGCCAGCTTCGATTTGATCTTCAAGCCAAATCCATTGGAAAAATGCAGATTCATATAATGAAGTTGGCGTATCTGCGTTATTTTCAAGTAGCTTTGGTGGGTTAACCCCATCGTAAGCAAGGTCTAACCTTGAGTACAAGGACGGTTGTTCACTTTTCCAAGAGCTACGAACAAACTCCCAACAATGTTTGGGAATTTGAAAGCGAGCCATTAATTCATCACTTTCTACTACGCGTTCGACAACTTTTAAGCACATTTGATGCAACTCTGCCGTTGCATCTTCGATTTCTTCAATTTGTGCCATTGTGAATTGATAGTAGGCATCTTCTGACCAGTAAGGTTCACCATACATAGTATGGAATTCGAAACCAAACTCAGAGGCTTTTTCACGCCAATTCGGGCGTTCGACAATAGGAACTCGTTTCATTACTTATCAACCACCCATTGAACGGGAAGATGAAGTTGATTTCGCAGAAGAAGATGAACGTTGTGCCATTGCTTGTTTATTCACTGTATCACCAAAACCACCGCGTGTGACGGTTGATGTTGTTGGTGGCTTAGGTGCCATGGCCGTTTTAGGTACGCTCATTGAACGACCACCAGCAACGGCTGGGCCGTAACTTTTACCCGTGGCATCAACAAACTTACCGTTAGCTGGGCTAGCTGGGTTTTTTGAACTAAACAATGGTTGGGAAGCCGCGCTACCACCCATCATACGGCCCATCATGTAACCCATCATTAATGGCATCCACATGCTGCCACCGCTGCTTTGTGCTTGTGCGGTTTGTTCACCATTAGTAGAACCCGTCCCTGCTATACCTGCTTGAGCAGGAGCTTGGGTACACATTGACTCACCAAACTCAGCAATACAATCAGCTTGGGTTTCATATTTTGGCGCTGTTTTGGCTGCTTCTTGTAGGGCATTGTTGTAAGCAAGAGTACATTGTTCTGCTTGTGATGGATTAGCTTGGCTGCAATCCTGTGCATTGGTATACAGTGATACGGTTTCATCACTTTCTTCACAAGCTGAAAGCATAAATACCGCACTGACGGCAACGGCAACTGGTGCCATACGATATGAGCGCCAAGACTTACGGAATGCGCTTTGATTAATATTTTTGGTACGCTTCATGGTCATGGTAATTACCCTGAATATAATTAAGTAAGATGTTATTTAGGTTACCTCTAGGATAGGGGATAACCGCTGAAAATTAAAGCAGAAATACAGGGGAAATAAGCTGATTTTATCATTTTTGTCGCTTCCCCTCTATTTTTTGAGGATTGAATATACACAGTTACAGTAATAATTAGCTAATTTCATTAAATATCAGTACATTAATTACTGTTTGTTTTTTGTGCTATTGTGCAATAACCCTAGTGAGAATAGGCTGAAATTTCTAATTAAGGTAATTTAAAAGTAGTTATAAATCACCTAAGCTGGCTAAAACGGGCAATTTAACAGATTAGTACCGGAAATATATGGCCTTTTGCAGATAAAAAATAACCCGCTAAAATAGCGGGTCATTGTACCACTTAAGCACCAACCAAAAATTTAGTTAATAGCTGGCGCATTGGTATTACGGATGATACTACTTGGCGCAGTTGATATTTCTTTGCCTAAATTTGCATTTAGACGCGCAATATCATCTTCATTTAAAGTACCACGAGCAAATTCAATGTTGAGTTGGTTAATCATATAATCATAGCGTGCATTAGATAGATTCTGTTTTGCTTGGTATAGGGCCGTGGTGGCTGTTAATACATCAACGATAGTACGCGTACCAACCTGATACCCAGCTTCCATCGCATCTAATGAGCTTTGTGCAGAAACAACGACTTGTTTATATGCATTGATGCTACTGATTGATGAAGATACGTTGTTAAATGATGAGCGAACTAATTGAACGACGTTACGGTATACTGTTTCGAGTTGTTCACTCGCACCTTGGAAACCATATTGCGCTTGTTCAACTTGTGAACTAGTCGCACCACCTTTATACAGTGGGATACTCAAGGTTAAACCAACGCTGTTTTGCCCGTTATAACTATTACGTGCACCAGAAAGACCTGTGTATGGGTCGCTATAGCCACTACCATGTTGGTAGTTATTCGTCACACTGGTTGATGCGCTCAGACCAACTGTAGGCATATGACCAGTTTCTGCTAAGCGAATATTTTCACGCGAAACATCTTGTGCTAAACGTGCACTTAGCAGATTAAGGTTACGTTCTTCTGCTTCTTTTAAAATCGCGTTGATATCGCCTAATTCAGTGGTTTTAAAGCGATCAATATTCAAAGAAGCAAGTTGGCTATAATATACGCCGCTGACTTGACGCAGTTTTTCAATCGCATTTTCTAAGTCGTTACGGCCTGCAACTTCTTGTGCAATCACGCTGTCGTAGTTTGCACGAGCGTTTTGTACATCCGTAATCGCCACTAACCCAACATTAAAACGTTGTGTTACTTGATCTAATTGACGGTAAACAGCTTCTTTATTTGCTTCGATGTATGATAATGCGTCAATCGCTTTTAACACATTAAAATAGGCGGTTGCGGTATCTAAGATCAGTTGTTGCTGGCTGGTTTGATACGTCACATCGGAAATACCCGCTGTTTTTTCTTGAATCGACAATTGACGCCATATCGACATATCAAAGACGACTTGCGTTAATTTTAACGTCGCATTTAAGCCCGTACTTTCAGTATTTCGCGCATCGCGGTAACCGCTTCCGTAGCTAGCACCAGCATCTAACCCTAATTGTGGTAGTAATGGGCTACGAGATTCATTAATTTTTTCAAAAGCTTGGTTACGTTCAGCTAATGATTTTCTTAATTCGGGGTTACTTTCTTTAGATTTTTTGTAAACCTGCAGTAAATCTTCTGCGTAGCTATTGGTACTGAGACCCACAAAACTCATCGCAATAAAAAGGGGAAGCAGTTTCTTCATTTTGATTCCTTGATTAAACAGCAAATTAAGTTGAGTCTGCGGTCTAAAACGTACCATGCCTAAATGAGTCGTAGGTATCAAATTATGCGTTTTAGAGAGCCAATAAAACAGACCCTATTGTTGCTCTTCGATTTGAATAATGGCGCACATTGTAACAGAGTATCACTTGTGTTAACGGTAGCCTTTTGTGCCATTTTGTCTTAATTTCATTAAACATTACCTCATCTGAGGTTAAAAAGCCTTAAAAACAGTTTTAATCCACAATTATTTCCTTAATATGGAAATTAATAGTTTTGGGAAATGCAATGACAAATAAAATAAAACAGCCAATTAAATATGGCAAAAATGATGTCGAAATTATATCCAAGCGTAAATTATTTAATGGTTTTTTTCAAATGATTGAGTACCGATTTCGTCATCGTCTTTTTGCTGGCTCGTGGAGCAATGAAATCCGTCGCGAAGTATTTGAGCGTGGCCATGCAGGGGTTGTTTTACCTTATGATCCACAAACGGATAATATCGTTTTAATTGAACAAATTCGTTTCCCTGCCATAGAAACCAGCGCAACACCTTGGTTACTTGAGGCTGTCGCAGGGATGATTGAGGAAAACGAATCACCCGAAGATGTTATTCGTCGAGAAGCCATGGAAGAGGCAGGGTTAGTGATTGGCCGCGCCGAAAAAGCGCTAAGCTACCTTTCTAGCCCAGGCGGTACAACTGAGCGTATGTATGTATTTATTGGCGAGGTAGATAGCCGCCAAGCAAAAGGTGTCCATGGGCTAGCATCAGAAAATGAAGATATTCAAGTGCATGTAGTAAGCCGAGAACAAGCTTATCAGTGGGTGGAAAACGGGGTTATTGATAATGCGGCGACAGTAATCGCCATTCAATGGTTGCAGCTTAATTATCACAAGCTTCGTGGAAAATGGATGAAACAGTTTTAAATAACAATTAATCTAGTGAAGTGTGTGCTAATTAGCAGATATTTAACTAATTACTCGTCATACTTCAAGCTGCAAGTGTGTTGGCCGCGCTTCGCCACCCAAGTCACATACTGGTGTATGCTCCTTGGGATAGCTCAGCTTGCCGCCTTCTTGCAACTCGAATTATTTAGAGTAATTCGAGTAAGTTAAAAATTATGCTTTAAGGTGATTGCAGCGAGGCAAGGCGCACTAAAGCAAGGAGTACAACAAGCTGCAAGTGTGTTGGCCGCGCTTCGCTACCCAAGTCACATACTGGTGTATGCTCCTTGGGATAGCTCAGCTTGCCGCCTTCTTGCAACTCGAATTATTTAGAGTAATTCGAGTAAGTTAAAAATTATGCTTTAAGGTGATTGCAGCGAGGCAAGGCGCACTAAAGCAAGGAGTACAACAAGCTGCAAGTGTGTTGGCCGCGCTTCGCTACCCAAGTCACATACTGATGTATGCTCCTTGGGGTAGCTCAGCTTGCCACTCGAATTATTTAAAGTAATACAGCGCTAAGTTGGCGCGTTGGCAAATTACCCTTTAGAATAATTACGGTGTATTTTACAGCAAGCGGCAGTGTGTTGAGTTTGTGTATAGTTGTAATGAATATAATTAATTAGGCATAAATAATATTTACGGATAAGGAATACTTTTGGACAGCCAGCTTGAAGTGACTGCAAAGAACTCGAAGATCGTGAGAATTTTACAAGTTACGGATACGCATCTTTTTGCTAACACTGAGAACACCCTTTTAGGTGTAAATACTTATGATAGCTATCAAGCAGTGCTTGGCGCTATTGCAAAAGAAAATCTCCCAATTGATTTGATTGTTGCGACAGGGGATCTGGTTCAAGACCAATCGCCACAAGCTTATCAACATTTTGCAGATGGTATTGAGCGTATTCCTGCGCCTTGTGTTTGGCTTCCTGGAAACCATGATTATCCGCCAGCCATGGTTGAAACCCTTAGGGTGGCTGGTATCTCAAGCGCTAAACAAATTTTAATTGGCGATGAATGGCAAATTCTAATGTTAGATAGCCAATTGCAAGACGTCCCCCATGGTGAACTTTCTGAGCAACAATTAGAATGGATGAAGCAGAGCTTAGATGCGCAACCTGACCGTACAACGTTAGTAATGCTACACCATCATCCATTGCCTTCGGGCTGTACATGGCTAGATCAACACAGCTTAAGAAATTCGCACATATTAGCGGATTACCTAAAAAGCTATCCAAATGTTAAAACCATGCTGTGTGGGCATATTCATCAAGAAATGGATGTGCTTTGGCATGGAATACGTTTGTTAGCCACGCCTTCAACTTGCGTGCAATTCAAACCACATTGTACTAACTTTGCGCTAGATACCGTAGCACCCGGTTGGCGCTATTTGGAACTCAGTGTGGATGAACAAGGGCATAGGCATATCAAAACGAGTGTGCATCGTTTAGAGACGAGAGAATTCAGCCCTGATTTAGACTCCGACGGTTATTAATCACCTTATGTCTACTTTACTTTATATTCACGGTTTTAATAGCTCACCTTTATCAGCTAAAGCAAATAGCTTAAAGAAATGGGTTGATGCAAACTACCCACATATCAATATGGTTGTGCCGCAATTACCGAATTTTCCTCGGCAAGCTCAAGCCATGTTAGAAGATATTGTCTTACAACATAAACAGGGGAAGATTGGCCTAGTAGGTTCCTCCCTTGGAGGGTATTTTTCTCTTTGGCTCAGTGAGCGTTATCAACTTCCTGCAGTGGTGGTCAACCCTGCTGTAAGACCCTTTGACTTACTACAAGACTATTTAGGGGAGAATACAAACCCCTATACTTACGAAAAATATGTGTTGGAAAACAAACATATTCATGAGCTAAAATCCTTATACATTGAAAAGTTAACATCTCCTCATCTTATTTGGTTACTACAGCAAATGGGGGATGAGGTACTTGATTATCGTGAAGCTGTTACCTATCTTTCTAAGTGTAAACAGACTGTAGAACCTGACGGTAATCATGCATTTGTTGGTTTTGAAGCATACTTTCCTCAAATTGTTCATTTTTTACAATTGGCAGAGAAATAGTGTCAAAACACATGAACACTGTTATTATCAACAGTAACTCACTGATTGAATAGTTCAATTAGCCACCTATTTACCGCAGAATGACAACATGACTCAATCTAGTTATAACGCAGAGGCCATTGAAGTCCTCAGTGGTTTGGAGCCTGTTCGCCGTCGTCCGGGGATGTATACTGATACCAGCCGACCGAACCATTTGGCTCAAGAAGTAATTGATAATAGTGTCGACGAAGCCCTTGCTGGGCATGCGGGGCACATCGAAGTTATTTTACATGCCGATCAATCCCTTGAGGTGATCGATGATGGGCGTGGTATGCCTGTTGATATCCACCCTGAAATGAAAGTGCCAGCCGTAGAGTTAATTTTAGGGCAGCTGCACGCAGGGGGGAAATTCTCCAATAAAAGTTACCAGTTTTCCGGGGGCCTACACGGGGTAGGTATTTCCGTAGTCAATGCGTTATCAAAACGTATTGAAGTTACAGTGCGTCGCGATAGCCAAGTGTATCAAATTGCCTTTGAAAACGGCGATAAAGTAGAAGATTTGCATGTAATCGGTACCTGTGGCAAGCGTAACACAGGGACTAGCGTGCATTTTTGGCCAGATGAAAGCTATTTTGACAGCCCAAAATTTTCAGTTTCGCGTTTAACTCATAATTTAAAAGCCAAAGCCGTTTTATGTCCTGGCGTGAAAATCACGTTTAAGGACAAGCTCAATAATACAGAGCAAAGCTGGTGTTACAGTGATGGGTTAACTGATTACTTAATGGAATCCATAGACGGGCTAGAAGCATTACCCGCAAAACCTTTCACTGGGGAGTTCTCAGGGGAAACTGAAGGTGCTCAGTGGGCGCTGTTATGGTTACCTGAAGGCGGTGAATTGTTAACCGAAAGCTATGTAAACCTTATTCCAACCGCGCAAGGTGGAACCCACGTTAATGGTTTACGCCAAGGGTTATTGGACGCGATGCGTGAATTTTGTGAATTCCGCAATATTTTACCTCGTGGTGTTAAGCTTTCGGCAGATGATATCTGGGAACGCTGTACGTATGTACTTTCCGTAAAAATGCAAGACCCTCAATTTGCAGGGCAAACGAAAGAACGCCTTTCATCGCGTCAATGTTCTGCATTTGTTTCCGGTGTTGTTAAAGATGCCTTTAGCCTGTGGTTAAACCAAAATGTGCAAGTGGCTGAGCAACTGGCGGAAATGGCAATATCGAGCGCACAACGCCGGATGCGTGCGGCGAAAAAAGTAGTGCGTAAGAAGCTAACCAGTGGCCCTGCATTGCCGGGTAAACTGGCAGATTGCAGCTCGCAAGACCTTAGCATGACAGAACTCTTCCTTGTCGAAGGGGATTCGGCGGGTGGGTCAGCAAAACAAGCCCGCGACCGTGAATACCAAGCTATCATGCCATTACGTGGTAAAATCCTAAACACATGGGAAGTGTCTTCTGACGAAGTTTTAGCTTCCCAAGAGGTACATGATATCTCCGTGGCAATTGGTATTGACCCTGATAGCGAAGACCTCAGCCAACTACGTTACGGTAAAATTTGTATTCTTGCGGATGCGGATTCCGATGGTTTACATATCGCAACGTTATTGTGTGCTTTATTTGTGCGCCATTTCCCGACTTTAGTCAAAGCGGGGCATGTATATATGGCTATGCCGCCGCTGTACCGTATCGATTTAGGCAAAGAAACTTTCTATGCCCTTGATGAAAGCGAAAAAAATGCGGTACTAGAGCGTCTTAGCCGTAAGCGTGGTAAACCGAATGTTCAACGGTTTAAAGGGTTGGGTGAAATGAACCCACCACAATTACGCGAAACCACATTAGATCCAAATACTCGTCGCCTTGTTCAGTTAACCATCGATGATGAAAACTACCAAGAAACGCTTGCCGTTATGGATATGCTTCTAGCGAAGAAACGCTCTGAAGACCGCCGTAATTGGTTACAAGAAAAAGGCGATATGGCTGAAATTGATGTCTAACATCCGAATTGCGATGAGAAAGCGTAAGGAATTAATTAAATGAGTGAAATTACTCATGATGGTGTGGAGCGCCTACCGCTTCATGCCTTTACTGAAAATGCCTATCTAAACTATTCGATGTACGTCATCATGGATAGGGCATTACCTTTTATTGGCGATGGGCTTAAACCTGTTCAGCGCCGCATTGTGTATGCCATGTCAGAACTTGGTTTGAGCAACACAGCAAAATATAAGAAATCAGCAAGAACTGTCGGTGACGTACTAGGTAAATACCATCCACATGGTGACAGAGCGTGTTATGAAGCGATGGTATTAATGGCTCAACCGTTTTCTTACCGTTACCCACTAGTGGACGGGCAAGGGAACTGGGGAGCACCGGATGACCCTAAATCGTTTGCAGCAATGCGTTATACCGAATCGCGCTTATCAAAGTATGCGGAAGTTTTGCTGAGCGAGTTAGCTCATGGCACGGTTGATTGGGTACCTAACTTTGATGGTACGTTAAACGAACCTAAAATGTTACCGGCGCGTCTGCCAAATATTTTATTAAATGGCACAACGGGCATTGCAGTGGGGATGGCGACAGATATTCCGCCTCATAACGCCCGAGAAGTGGCAAATGCGCTAGTGGCATTGTTGGAGAAACCAACACTGGGTCTTGACGATATCATGGCGTTTGTTCCTGGTCCTGATTACCCGACCGAAGCTGAAATTATTTCTTCACAAAGTGATATCCGTAAAATTTACCAAAACGGCCGTGGTTCTGTTCGTATGCGTGCTGTGTGGGAAAAAGAAGACGGCAATGCAGTGATAACAGCGTTGCCTCATCAAGTTTCTGGCGCGAAAGTATTAGAGCAAATTGCTAGCCAAATGCGCGCGAAAAAGCTACCCATGGTTGAAGATTTACGTGATGAATCTGACCACGAAAACCCAACTCGTTTGGTTATTGTTCCGCGTAGTAATCGTGTTGATATTGACCAAGTGATGACGCATTTATTTGCGACTACCGACTTAGAAAGAAGTTATCGTGTTAACCTGAATATGATTGGCTTGGACAATCGTCCTTCAGTTAAAGGGTTAGTTGAAATTTTAACTGAGTGGATTACTTATCGTCGCCAAACAGTTCGTAATCGATTAAATCACCGTTTAGACAAAGTGTTAAGGCGTTTACATATTTTAGATGGTTTATTAATCGCTTACCTTAACATTGATGAAGTTATTGAAATTATTCGTACAGAGGACGAGCCAAAGGCTGTCCTAATGTCTCGCTTTAATATTACGGATACACAAGCAGAAGCTATTTTAGAGTTAAAACTACGTCATTTAGCGAAGCTTGAAGAAATGAAGATCCGTGGTGAACAAGATGAATTAGCAAAAGAACGTGATGAGTTACAAGGTATCTTAGGGTCAGAGCGTAAATTAAATACCTTAATTAAAAAAGAAATTCAGGCTGATGCTAAAGCTTATGGCGATGATCGCCGCTCACCATTACATGAGCGTGAAGAAGCTAAGGCCATGAGTGAGCATGAAATTCTCCCTTCAGAGCCTATTACCGTTGTGCTTTCTGATATGGGCTGGGTACGTAGTGCTAAGGGCCATGATATAGAGCCGACGAACCTCAATTACAAAGCTGGCGATGGTTTTAAAGGCGCAGCTCGAGGCAAATCGAACCAAGCCGCAGTATTCCTTGATTCAACAGGGCGTAGTTATTCTGTTGACCCGCTTGAACTACCATCAGCGCGTAGTCAAGGCGAGCCATTAACAGGGAAACTGTCATTGCCACCAGGTGCAACCATTGAACATGTGTTAATGGCACCTGAAGAGCAAAAATATTTGATGGCGTCTGATGCTGGTTACGGCTTTATTTGTACTTTCAATGACCTAGTAACCAAAAACAAAGCAGGTAAGGCTTTAATTTCGTTACCAGATAACGCAAAAGTGTTAGCCCCCATTGAGCTACATAATGAACAAGAAGATTTGCTGTTGGCAATAACCAAAGCAGGGCGTATGTTAATATTCCCTGTTTCAGATTTACCACAGCTGTCGAAAGGTAAAGGGAATAAAATTATCAACATAGCTGGCGCTCAAGCTGCAAGTGGTGATGATTTGTTGACTTGGCTTATGATTTTACCTACAGGTGCATCAATGACTTTGCATTTTGGTAAGCGAAAATTGAAATTTAAAGCTGAAGATCTGCAAAAATATCGTTCAGAGCGCGGCCGCAAAGGGACCTCCTTGCCGCGAGGAATGCACAATATTGAACGTATTGATATTGAGCCTTTAGGTGCTGAATAATTAGTTAAGTAATAAATTCCTATTTATTCACTGCTCAGTCAGATTTGATTGGTGAATAAGTGGGTGATATTAATAGATTGGGGCTGTATGGCCCCGTTGAATTTGGGGTTAGTATGTTAGCGCTGATTAGAGCGATTATAGTTATTATCTACACGCTTGCTGTTTGTATCGGGGGCGGTATTTACTGTCTATTTAGCCCACGCAATCCAAAACATGTGATGACGTTTGGCCATATGTTTGGTCGGTTATCTGTAGTTTTTGGGATTAACGTGATCAACCGTGTCCCTGAAAAAGCCAAAAGCTATGGCCCAAGCATTTATATTGGTAATCACCAAAACAATTACGATATGGTGACCATGTCAAATGGTGTGCAGCCAAGAACGGTAACAGTGGGCAAAAAAAGTTTAGTTTATATTCCATTTTTCGGTTTTTTATATTGGATCACTGGCAATATTCTAATTGACCGCGCTAATCGTTCTAAAGCACATAATACGATTACTCAAGTGGCGGATCAGATAAAAAAACGTAAAATTTCAGTGTGGATGTTTCCAGAAGGGACGCGCAGCCGTGGGCGCGGTCTATTGCCTTTTAAAACGGGGGCATTTCATGCTGCTATCGCTGCTGGGGTACCTATCGTGCCAGTCTGTGTTTCTAGTACGCAAGGCAAGATTAAACTAAACCGTTGGAATAACGGCAATGTGATCATTGAGATGCTAGACCCTATCGATACGTCAGTGTATAGCCGTGAACAGGTTCGCGAACTGTCAGAACTCTGCCATTCCTTAATGGAAGCTAAAATAAAAGAGTTAGATTTAGAAGTCGCTGAAATGGCGAAGCAATCCCAAAAATAGTGCGTTATTAAGCCTAATATTCAATAATGCGGTCAGTAAAAATTATTGCCCGCATTATTATCCAAAACCGAGTTTGCTCATCAAACTTGAATCGCATTTCGTATAATTTTTTCCTTTTTAATTAATTAACCCTACTACTTGTAAAGCTATTAATTATATTTTTATATATTAGAAGATATTTTTAGAATTTCCCCTTTTTTCGCGATATCATGGCTGACATAATATTACGGTACTATATTGTTGTATCTAAGTAGTTATTTTACTAGCGCCAATTCAAAATTAGCCGCATTATTGGCTGAAAGTTTCTAATATTAAATAATAAAATGCGCTGGAATTTTTGTTTAGCGGAGAATTTATGTCATTCAATCGATGCCAAACCCTTGTAGCGGCAGGGTTGGCTCTATGTATGTCCTATGTGCCAATGAATGTAAGCGCAGAGGGGGCGATAGCTTTACCTGTGCCACCGTTATTAGAATCTCGGTCTGGTCAGCCACTCTTTTTGACATTACAAAAAATCCATTGGTCTTTTGATGGGAAATACTCAGCCGATATTTGGGGAATCAATGGTTCTTCACCAGGACCAACGATAAGAGTCAAAAATGGTGATGATTTAAAGCTAATTTATAGCAATAGATTACCTGAAGCTGTTTCAATGACCATCAGTGGGTTACAAATCCCGGGGACTCAGATCGGTGGGGCTGCAAGGCTGATTTCACCAAATGCAGATTGGTCCCCCGTGATCCCTATTCGTCAAAATGCAGCGACACTTTGGTATCATGCAAATACCCAAGGAAAAATGGGTGAACAAGTCCACAATGGGTTATTAGGCATGTGGATCATAGAAGATGATGTGACTAAAAATTTGCGTTTGCCTAAGCACTATGGTGTCGATGATTTTCCTATTATTATTCAAGACAAGCGGCTAGATAACTTTGGTGTGCCTGAATATAAAGCGAGCGAAGACGGTTTTCTTGGCGATACCTTATTAGTTAATGGTGTTCAGGACCCGTATGTCGAAGTTTCTCGCGGATGGGTGCGTTTACGGTTGTTAAATGCATCGAATTCACGTCATTATGTAATGAAAATTAGTGATGGTCGCCCATTTTCGATGATCGCATCAGACCAAGGCTTACTCACTGTGCCTGTTAATGTTCAAGCATTACCACTCGCCCCAGGTGAAAGGCGAGAAGTGCTGATTGACATGGCGAAAACTCAAGAGTTGACCATCACAGCAGGCGAGTCTGCAACATTTATGGACCGAGTAAAAGGGTTATTTGAGCCGTCAAATAGCCTAATCTCTACTAATGTGTTGACGATTAAAGCCACAGGCTTAATGTCGTTAGTGACTGATGGCTTACCAACGCAATTAGCTGAAGACAAAACGCAAGTTACATCCAGTATAATGCAACGTGAAATCCACCTTAATGACGGCTTTGGTATTAATAATGCGGTTCTTGATACTAATAGAGTCGATATGACAAGCCGTCAAGGAAATTGGGAACGTTGGGTTATTACAACAAATGTTCCGCAAGCGTTTCATATTGAAGGTGTGAGGTTTAAAGTGCTGAACCGCAATGGTCAACCGACTCCGCCTGAAGATTATGGTTGGAAAGACACCGTATGGGTAGATGGTCGTACCGAGTTGTTAGTTCAAATGATGCAACCTTCGTATAACCATTTTCCATTCTTATTCTATAGCCAAAATTTGGAAAAAGCGGATTTAGGTTCAGCGGGTCAGTTGGTGGTTTCACCACAAGAGTAGTTAAATGAAATAGCAATGTCATCAATAAGAACTATTAAGGAGGTTATTATGCCAAACACAAGAGCTAGAGCGTTAAATTGTATAATAATCATTAGTTAGAGAGGTATTTGCTTCTCTAACACTAGGAGAAGTTAATGGTAACATTGGTTGTTTTAACCCCTGAAAATTGGGAAGAGTGCGCAGATTTACAGGTTTCACCAGCGCAATCCGCATTTATTGCGTCGAACCTTTATTCTATTGCTGAAGTGCAATTTCTAACGGGGTTTGTCGTGAAAGGGATATGCCATCGTGATGAGATGATTGGGATGTTAATGTATGGTATTGACCCCGATGATGGTAATTACTGGATTTATCGTTTTATGATTGATGAAAAACATCAAGGTAAGGGCTATGCAAAGCAGGCAATGGCTTTGTTGATAGCGGATATTCAGCAGGAAAATACAGCGAATATTCCCTTTTTGATGGTTGGTTATCATTCAGAAAATAATACTGCGCACTATTTTTATCAAAGCACAGGGTTTGTTTCCCAAGGCTTAGCAGATTGGGGGGAGAATTTAGCTCAATATTGCTTAGTTTAAAAATCAGCGAGCCGCATGGAAATTGCGGCTCTTTTTTATCTTGAACTATCAAAGAATAATTTATTCGGTAACACAAAGTTATGCCGTTTTAATAGTACGAAGGGTCTCCCACCCTATTAAATAGAGTGGAAGTCATCAGAAATTGAATTTGTGTTCCTTTGAAAAAGGAAAGGAATTTATAAGCTATCGTTAATCAATAAACAGTATAGACAGAGAAATTAGGCTATTGTTTTTTGCATTTTATCTTAATGAACTAACTAAGCGCTACGCGAACTCCAAAAGCAATTAAAATAACTCCCAGCACTTTATCAACATATTTTTGCACTTTCGCTAACCCTTTTCTAACTGGGGCACTTTGAATTAAAAAGACTAAAATTGGCCAATAAATAACGGCGAGCCCCCAAATAATAAAAGCAAACCATAGTTTTTCGCCAACAGTTGAATTGATGTCCAATACTTGAGTAAACACAGCAAGGAAGAAAAGGGTTGCTTTCGGGTTCAGGACATTACAGAGAAAGCCTTGCATAAAGGCTTTTTTGAACGAGACAATCTCATGTTTACGAGTATTTAAATCAACTAAATGACTTGAATGTGGCAGTAGGCTTTTAATACCAATCCAAATTAAGTACGCTGCACCTGCATACTTTAAAATGTTAAATAACCAAGGGGTGGTGGTAATGAGCACTGCAAGGCCTGCGACACAGTAAGTCATATGTAATGCAATTGCAGCAATAACACCAAAGGCTGTCATGAGAGCCGCTGAACGTTGGTATCGTGCGGCATTTTTAACAATTAAAAAGAAGTCAGGACCTGGCGATAGCATCCCTAGGGTTGCTATGGTGGCAATCATAATACTGGTTTCGTACATGGGATATTCTCTTTTCTATAGCCCCTTACTAACCCAATTTTTAGAATTTGCAATACCTTGCTAAATACCCGTAAATTGAGGCAGGATGAGGTATCTCTTTTGTTTTTAAATGTTATTTTTAGTCCTAAATTTATCAATTCGAGTATAAGTGATTCAAACCTGTTTAAGGAAGCTTAAATTTAGTCGACGAAGCAATTCTCTTTCCGTATAGTGTGCTCAATTTTTATATTAGTTTCTAAGGTGAGTAGATGAATATTAGCTTAATCGCAGCAATGGCGATCGATCAGGTTATCGGCATGGAAAAAGCGATGCCTTGGAATTTGCCCGGTGATCTTGCGTGGTTCAAACGAAATACGTTAAATAGGCCTGTTATTATGGGGCGTGTCACCTATGAATCAATCGGGCGTCCATTACCACAACGCGTCAACATCGTATTAACTAGCCAGCCAGGGGCAGACTCTAACGTTGTTTGGGTGACCTCTATGGAAGAAGCGCTAGCTGCTGCACAAACGGTAGAGAATGTTGAGGAAATCATGGTGATTGGTGGCGGTAAGGTTTACCAGCAGTTTTTACCTCTAGCGAATAAATTATACCTGACTCATGTTGATGCAGAAGTCATTGGGGATACTCATTTCCCAGTTTATGAGCCAGATGAATGGGATTCGATTTTTACCGAATATCACGAAGCGGATGAAAACAATACGCACGGCTATTGTTTTGAGATACTAACCAAAAGAGTTTAAATTTTCATTTCACAAAAATGGCGCTTAATGCGCCATTTTGTTTTTAATAGAGCCAAAACTATTCTTTACGGCTTTTTTGGTGTGATTTTTGGCGATAAAATTGTTTTGTTTCCCAGTGGTATAAGGTTAGGTCACCACCCCAGCAGCAGCCAGTATCTAAAGCATAAACGTTATCTGGTGTACATTTCCCTTCAAGGGATGCCCAATGGCCAAAGAACACCGAATAATCCTCAGGAATTTGACTTGGTAAATCAAACCAAGGTTTTAATGGTGCGGGCGCTTTTTTAGGGTTTTCTTTGCAAATCATATCAAGCTGCCCATTCGGGAAGCAGTAGCGTAAACGTGTGAGAGCATTGGTACTAAAACGTAAGCGTGCTAACCCCATTAAACTACTCGACCAATTATTTGGCATATCGCCATACATTGAATCGATAAATAGCGGGTAAGCATCACTGGAAAGGACGGCTTCGACTTCCCTAGCGCACATCCGTGCGGTTTCAATATCCCACTGTGGCGTTATACCTGCATGCGTCATCACTATTTTTCTTTCTTCATCAATTTGCAATAAAGGTTGACGACGTAGCCAATTGATTAGTTCGTCTAGATCAGGGGCATGCAATAATTCATCAAGGTGATCTTTAGGTTTATTACGACTGATTTTACAGTAGATCCCGAGAAGATGGAGATCATGGTTACCGAGAACCAAACGCACCGCGGGACCTAAACTTTTAACATAACGTAAAACTTGCAGTGACCCAGAACCTCGGGCAACCAAGTCACCAGTAAGCCATAATGTGTCTTGGTTTGGATCAAAATTGACCCTGTCCATTAGTTCACGAAGTTCACGATAGCAACCGTGGATATCACCTACTAAATATGTCGACATAATTAATTAATCAATGTTGGAATTGCAAGACGAAAAGCGGGGATATCAACGTGAAAATGGTCCCCTTGAGTGCTTAGCATCACGTAATAACCTTCCATCGTTCCCATTGGTGTTTCAAGAATTGCACCACTGGTGTAACGATATTCTTTTCCAGGAGGAATGACGGGTTGTTCACCCACCACGCCTTCACCTTGAACTTCAGTTTTATGGCCATCACTGTTAGTAATGAGCCAATAGCGGCTCATTAATTGGATGGGTTCTCGCCCTAAATTGCGAATACAGATGGTATAAGCGAACACATACCTTGCAATATCGGGTTGAGATTGGCTTTCGATGTAGACACTCTGAACTTGGATGCTTACATTTGGTTCATTAAGCATAGTGCCTCCTTCAACAGACTATTCTGACCGGTTAGAAAGATAGTTTGCCATTTTGCAATATTGTTCAACAGAAATATTTTCTGCACGGGTACCTAAGTCAACACCCAAATTGGTTAACTCTTCAACACTAAATAAATCCCCTAAGCTATTGCGGATCGTTTTACGGCGTTGGTTAAAAGCTTGGGTAGTAATACGACTTAAGAATTTAATATCTTTTACTGGATAAGGGTTTTCACGATGAGGGATTAACCTCACAATCGCAGAATCTACTTTTGGTGCTGGAGTAAATGCTGTTGGCGGCACTTCGAGTACTGGAACCACATGGCAATAATATTGCGCCATGACACTTAAACGACCATAAGCCTTACTCCCAGGGCCTGCTACCAGCCGATTAACCACTTCTTTTTGCAGCATGAAATTCATATCTGCAATCGAGTTAGTAAATGTAAATAGGTGGAACATCAATGGGGTAGAAATATTGTAGGGTAAGTTACCAAATACCCGCAGGGGTTGACCTGCTTGTTTTGCTAGCTCGCCGAAATCCACAGTCATCGCATCTTGCTGAATGATAGTGAGTTTATCTTTTAGTTGCGGATGGACGTGTAACCGTGCCGCGAGATCACGGTCGAGTTCAACGACGGTCATTTTGTCGATTCGGCTACCAACCGGTTCTGTTAAGGCACCTAAGCCAGGGCCAATTTCGACAATGGATTGGCCCGGTTTCGGGTTCATTGCATCTACGATGCTGTCAATAATAAACTGGTCAGTTAAAAAGTTCTGCCCGAAACGTTTGCGGGCAAAGTGCCCCTGATGGACTCGATTATTCATGTATTTTTAGATGTCATTTGGATAGCTAACTTTAATGCGGTGATAAAACTCCCCGCATCAGCATGACCCGTCCCCGCGAGTTCAAGCGCAGTGCCATGATCGACAGAGGTACGGATAAAAGGCAGACCGAGGGTAATATTCACCGCTCTGCCGAAACCTTGGTATTTTAACACAGGAAGACCCTGATCATGATACATTGCTAAAACTGCATCTGCGTGATCTAAATACTTAGGTTGGAAAAGGGTATCCGCGGGTAATGGCCCAACGAGATGAACCCCCTCTACACGTAAGCTTTCAAGTGCGGGTTCGATGGTGTCAATTTCTTCGGTACCCATATGGCCACCTTCACCTGCATGTGGGTTTAAGCCACAAACATAGATTGTAGGTTTTTCAATACCGAATTTTGTTTGTAAATCATGATGTAAGATGGTGATCACTTCACGTAGACTTTGTTGCGTGATGGCACCTGAAACATCTTTAAGTGGTAGGTGTGTGGTGGCTAAGGCAACACGAAGCTCTTCGGTTGCTAGCATCATAACGACCCGCTCACAACCACTACGTTCTGCAAAAAACTCGGTGTGACCACTAAAGGGAACACCGGCATCATTAATAATGCCCTTATGCACTGGCCCCGTTACAATCGCTGAAAATTCACCCTTTAAACAGCCATCACAGGCTTGTGCTAATGTGTCAACCACATAACTACCATTTGCCACATTGAGTACGCCTGCTTTCGCCGGGGTATTTAAATCAACGGGTATAATGGATAGATGACCTGGAGTATGGGCTTTTACTGCCTTACTTGATTCATATTCGGTCAGAGTGAGTGGTAAGTTTAACGTTTTAGCGCGTTCAAGAAGTAAGTTTGGATCAGCGCATGCAACTAACTCAACAGGCCATGCCTGCTGAGCGAGTTGGATTAGCAAATCTGGACCAACCCCGGCAGGTTCACCGGGGGTGATAACAATAGGCTTAATTAGATTTTTCATCATTAGATTGGTTGTCACGACCATCGATGACTTTTACGTAAGCAGAAGCCCGCTGCTCTTGCATCCAGCTTTGCGCTTCTTCATTAAATTTACGGTTAAACAGTAGGCGGTACGCTTGGTCTTTTTGTGCCGCATCTGTTTTATCTACCTTACGTGTATCTTCTAATTGAATTAAGTGCCAGCCAAAACTTGAAGGAACAGGTTGGCTTAATTCACCTTTGTTTAATTTCATCAGAGCATCACGGAATGCTGGGTCATAGATATCCGGCATGTTCCAACCCAATTCACCGCCTTTTAAGGCGCTACCTGGGTCTTCTGAATTCTCTTTTGCCGCATCTTCAAATGTGATTGCGCCAGAACGGATATCTTGGGCTATTTTCACTAGTTTCTGTCTAGCTTGAGTATCATCCATAATTGGAGATGATTTAATCAAAATATGGCGTGCTTTTACTTCTGTTACAGAAATCGGTTGGCTACCACCACTGACATCATTTACGCGCAAAATATGGAAACCAACACCAGAGCGAATTGGGCCGACAATATTGCCTTTTTTCGCATTTTTTAATTGTTCAGCAAAGACAACTGGCAATTCTTGTAAACGTGACCAACCCATATTGCCGCCTTTCAGCGCTTGCGGGTCTGCTGAGTAGGCAATCGCTAATTTACCAAAATCCCCACCTTTTTTCAGTTCAGTTAAGATTTTGTCTACTAAGGCTTCCGCTGTTTTTAATTGCTCTTGAGTTGGGTTTTCGGATAATGGGATTAAGATATGGCTGAGATTAACCCCCATTTCGTAGTTTGCTTGTGAGCTCATTTGTTCAGCAAGAGAATCAACTTCTTGCGGTAAAATTGTCACACGGCGGCGTACTTCATTATTACGCACTTCAGCGATCAGCATCTCTTTACGAATTTCACTGCGATATTGAGCCATATTGATGCCATCAGCAGTTAAACGCTTTTGCATTTGCTCCAGAGTTAAACCGTTCTGGCGAGCAATATCAGCGATGGTCGCATTCACGGCTTCTTCTGGAATGTTTATCTGCATCTGGTTAGCCATCTGCAAGATGATGTTATCCATAACTAGACGCTCAAGGATCTGATGACGCAGGGTTTGATCATCAGGCACCTGTTGGCGTGCGTTCTGAGCGTTCACTTTTACCGTATTGATCATATTCTGGACGTCACTTTCCAGCACAACTCCGTTGTTGACGACCGCAGCTACTTTATCCATTTGCTGCGGCGCAGCCAAGGCAGCAGAGCTTGCGAACATCAGTCCCAGAATAAGCGTTCTCCAATTCTTCATAATGGTCCTATAATATTGACTTTGATTCCGCAAAATGCGGGCTAATACGTGTTTACTCGCCATACTTCGAGTTGCAGTGTTGTTGACTGCACCTCGAAGTATTTAGAGTAAATGCATCTCAAATTATTCAGAATAAACGATGCTATTTGTTATCAGAAAGCACGTTGATAAGGCATAATACCTCGGCTCAACATTTCCTGACTACCTAAACTATGATTGTTATTTAGGCCTCTAAGTTCCACATTGATTGACCATTTATTATCATATTCGCTGCTGAACTTTTCTTTTTGCCAACCGACAATCTTACGTTCATAGCCAAGGTTGACTGCCCAACAACAGGTATTATATTGCAACCCAACCAGTTGGCTCGCGGATTGTTTTTGTTTTGTATCATAATAATATGAGCCGACAAAACCCCAGCGATCATTCAATGGCCAACTAACAACCGTACCTACCTGTGAAATACCTTGTTGATATTCAGGTAATTCTTGATTTTTACCTAACTGGTCTAAATCACGGAAGGTTGCTTGAATATAATCGCGGTCAACAAAACGGTAGTTCAACTGAACTAATCTATCTGCATCTAAACGATATTCTGCAACAGCGTTCCCCATAGTGACATTGCCTAGACGACGGTCATACTGTAAACCACCGCGCATTCCCCAATTATCATTGATGCGCCACATGGTATCAGTGGCCCATAATAAGGAACCGGTATTACTTTTATCATCAATTGGGCGGTTAGAGTCACCCGCACGAGGGCGTTCGAAATAATAAATTTGCCCAACGGAGAAATTAAAGCGCTCAGCTAAACTATCATCATAGAGGCGAGTTGTAACACCCGTAGTGAGCTGATTTGCTGAGGCTATACGGTCAAGACCACTGTATATTCTGTCACGGAACAAACCGCTGTAATCCGATTGTAATAATGAGGAATCGAAGTTATTGATATTGTCCTGATCTTTATACGGAATATACAGGTACTGTACGCGTGGCTCTAATGTTTGTATAAAATCGCTTCCTTGGTAGAGGTCGCGCTCAAAAACGACTTTTGCGTCACTTTTGAACATTGGGAGAACACGGCTTACATTTTTCTCTAAATTTTTATCAGTATTAGAGCGGGGTATGTCTTGGTCGTAATGGGTAGCATACAATTTAATGCTATTGTTCATATTTGCCCAGCCATTTGATAATGGCAGGTTCACCTCAGGTTCGAAGTGTAAACGTGTTGCATCAGGGTTGTTTTTACCCACACTAGTAAAACGAGCCGCTTGCGCATAGGTATGAAAATCGAAAGCGCCTAAATTATTTTTATAATAATTAAAGTCAACTTGCGGCTCCGCTTTATATGCGCGTTTGTTTGGGTTATCAGCAAAGATCTGGAACTGCTTATGGGTAACTTTAGCATTCCAGTTAGTATCTGAATAACCGGCACTGAATTTTTGGGTGGCATAACCATCAGTGGTACTACCGTATTGGGAACTAAAATCTGTAAAGTAGCTTGGGTCGCTTACTTTGGTATAGTCTGAGCTAAAATTCCAATGCCCTGCATAGGTACCTGAATGGCGCCAGTAGAATAACCAGCGGTCATCGCTGTCACGCTTTTCACGTTTACCACGTTCTTTATCTTTACTGTAGGCTCTGTCATGCTTCAGAAAGTCAAATGCAACGGTACCTGTTCCTGGTGTTATTAGATAACGGAATTCATTATTTAACTTAACACCACGGTGTGTCATAAACTGTGGGGTGATAGTTGCATCGTAGTTCGGTGCAATATTCCAATAATAAGGTAAAGAAAACTCTAAACCGTCATTAGTTGAATAGCTACCTGTTGGAATTAAGAAACCGGAACGACGCTTGTTACCAATAGGCAACTGCATATATGGGCTATAAAAAATTGGCACATCACCAACTTTAAAGCGCGCATGCCAAATTTCAGCGACTTCTTCTTCTCGGTCGATAATTACTTCTGAACCAGCAACGCTCCAGCTATTATTGCCGGGTAAGCAGGTGGTGAAAGTCCCATTTTCCATAATGGAATAACGGTTTTCATCACGCATCTTCATTTTTGTTGCGTCACCACGTCCCTGACGGCCTACCATCATGTAGTTACCATCATTTACATCGGTATTTTTGTTATCTAAATTCGACCATGCTGAAGGGCCTTTTAAGATAATTTGCGGATCATCGTAATGAACATTACCGGTTGCGGTCACTTCACGTACAGGAGGCTCACCCGCCGTTTCTGTTTGGGTGAGTTTGACGTTATCAGCGGTTAATGTCTGGTTCCCTTGTTGAATATCGACATTACCGTCATATTCAACAAAATTAGGGTATTCGCCACGGACATCTTCAGCAGTTATGTGAATAGGCAGGTTGTTGGGGTCACCCTTTACAATAGGTTTTGTATATACAGGGACACCCAGCATACACTGCTGTGCAAGGTCAGCATGTGCTTGCTGACTATAAATTGCCGCCCATACCATGGTGGCAAGTAGTGTTGGATAGCTTTTTTTCATCATTAAATATGCGGTTCCGTCATAATTGGCACAGCCAGCAAACGCTCAAAGACTAACTTAGCCAACCACTTTGCGCCAGTATAATGTAAAAAACTTTACGCGCGGGTAGTTATGCATAGAGCAGAATGAATAGTATGATAATGCAAAATTGCATTCTGAGCATTGAAGAATTGAGGGATATATGCACTATTGGGGTAAAATTATTGGCGTTGTACTCGCAATCGTCTCTGGATTGGGCTTTTGGGGGGCGCTAGTAGGGCTAATTATTGGGCACGGTTTTGATAAAGCATCGATACAACGTAAGTTCGCTGGGGCGATGAACAAACGTGATCGGCAAATCATTTTCTTTGCGAGTACCTTCCAAATTTTAGGTCATTTAACGAAGTCGAAAGGCCGTGTAACTGAGACAGATATTCAGCTTGCATCAAATTTGATGGATAGAATGCAATTGCATGGAGAGACCCGAAAAGCTGCCCAACAGGCATTTAGAGAAGGTAAATCTCCTGACTTCCCATTACGTGATGTATTAAAGCAATTACGTATGGCCTGCTATGGTCGTTTTGACTTAATTCAGATGTTTCTGGAAATTCAATTACAAGCCGCTTTTGCGGATGGGCAGTTGCATCCGAATGAAAGAAAAGTGTTGTTTATTATCGCGGAAGAGTTAGGGATTTCAAAAGCCCAATTTGAGCAGTTCTTAGATATGATTCAAAGTGGTCGCCAATTTGGCCAAGGGTACTCTCAGCAGCAATCTGGGGGCTATTATCAACAATCTAATGGCCCAACCTTAGAAGATGCCTGTAAAGTGCTTGGTGTGTCTCCTAGCGATGACCCTACAAAAATTAAACGTGCTTACCGTAAATTAATGAGTGAACATCACCCAGATAAGCTGGTGGCGAAAGGTTTACCCCCTGAAATGATGGAAATTGCTAAACAAAAAGCCCAATCAATTCAAGCGGCTTATGACCTAGTCAAGAAGGAGCTGGGCTTCAAATAAATTTCCCTGTCATATTTCGCGCCGCAGCGTTGTTGGCTGCGCTCGCGCACCCTAGTCACATACTACTGTATGCTCCTAGGGATTTGCTCTCTTGCCGCCTAGCTGCAACACGAACTATTTAAGGGAAATCAGGTTAACGAAGAAAAACCAAAAAACCTCGTTTTGTTGTCTTCATCCATGAACCCCTAGTTACGTAGTTATCTACGCTCTAGGGATTTCTCTCTTGCCGCCTAGCTGCAACACGAACTATTTAGAGGAAGTCAGGTTAACGAAGAAAAGCCAAAAAACCTCGCTTTGTTGTCTTCATCCATGAACCCCTAGTTACGTAGTTATCTACGCTCTAGGGATTTGCTCTCTTGCCGCCTAGCTGTAACATGAACTATTTAGGGTATGGCAGAGGGGGGATTAATCAAACGATCAAATAAATTTAGCGTTAAAAATCGGGTTGGCAGGTAAAATGCATTGGTGTGCCATATTCAGGATGAGTGATATATAACTCCTGAGCATGTAACTGTAAGCGTGGTGCTAGGGATTTTGCCTCATTGTGAGCATAGAAGCGATCACCAAGGATAGGGTGCCCTAAAGCCAACATATGTACCCGTAATTGATGGGAGCGGCCTGTAATTGGTGAAAGCTTAACGCGAGTTGCTTGCTCTTCATATTGCAAAACTTGGTATTGCGTTTGAGCTGATTTCCCCGTTTCAAAACACACCTTTTGCTTAGGGCGGTTTGGCCAATCACAAATTAGTGGTAAATCAATTAAGCCTTCTTCTTTTTCTAAATGGCCCCATACTCGAGCAATATAGACTTTTTTCGGCTCCCGTTCCCTAAATTGGCGTTTAAGCTCCCGTTCTGCGGCTTTATGCAGGGCAACAACCATTACGCCACTCGTCGCCATATCCAGACGGTGGACAGATTCTGCCGTAGGAAAATCACGCTGAATACGACTCATAATGCTGTCATGGTGCTCTGGCGCTTTTCCCGGCACAGAGAGTAGCCCGCTTGGCTTATTCACCACAATAATGTGGTCATCTTGGTATAACACAAATAGCCAAGGTTCAATGGCGGGATGATAGGGTTCCATCATAAAATATGTAGCTCCCAAAGCTCTTAAAAAATTCTCCCTCAGATGAGGGAGAAGTCAGTCATGATTTTAAATTAGGTTAGCTATAATTCAAACCGTTAATAATAATCGATATGAATGGGCTGCCGTGTATACATCTTACTGATGCGTCACCACAACTAAGCGAATAGCATCTAAACGCCATGTTGCTTGGTCAATATTAGTGATCAGTTGTTGGCGCTCTTCCTCGATAATATCCAGTTCTTCATCACGAATATTAGGGTTAACCGCTTTAAGGGCTTCTAAACGAGAAAACTCCAACGTTAGTGCTTTGTCGGCGGCTTCTTTAGCGCTCTCTATCAAGGCTTTGGCTTCTGTTTCCACCATAGGTTCAGATAAACGCAGTACAGAATGCACTTCATTTTGCACCGCATTGACCAATTTGCTCGCCATATGGCGGTTAATCGCATTTAATTGACGGTTAAAACTTTCAAACTCAACTTGAGACGATAAGTTATTGCCTTTTAGGTCAATTAATAAACGCACAGGCGTAGCGGGTAAGAAACGGCTAATTTGCAGGTGCTTAGGCGCTTGAGCTTCCACAACGTAAATTAACTCTGTCAGCAAAGTACCTACGGGGAGAGCTTTATTTTTTAATAAAGAAACCGCGCAGCTACCTGTATCGCTGGATAACACTAAATCCAAGCCGTTACGGATAATTGGGTGCTCCCAACTGATAAATTGCGTATCTTCGCGTGAAAGTGCCTGTTCCCTATCAAAAGTAATGGTACAGCCATCTTGAGGAAGGCCAGGGAAATCAGGGACTAACATATGGTCAGAAGGCGTCAGAATAATTAAGTTATCACTCTTATCTTCTTGGTTAATTCCAACGATATCAAATAAGTTTAGTGAGAAATTGACTAATTCAGTGTCATTATCACCTTCACCAATTTCTTGAGCCAATTGGTTACCAGACTCCCCGCCGTTAGAATGCATTTCCAGTAAACGGTCGCGCCCTTGTTCCAATTGTAATTTTAAGCTGTCATGTTCTTCACGACAGGTTTTGATAAACTCATCGAAACCGTCGGTTACCGTTGGGTCGGCCATAAATTGTAATAATGGCTGATAGTACTTATCGTAAATTGCTCGACCCGTTGGGCAGGTATGCTCAAAGGCATCTAAACCCTCGTGATACCAGCGCAGTAGAACGGATTGTGCCGTATTTTCTAAATACGGGACGTTGATGGTGATATCACGGTTTTGGCCAATCCTATCTAAGCGGCCGATACGCTGTTCTAAGAGGTCCGGGTTGAAGGGTAAATCAAACATCACTAATTGGTTTGCAAATTGGAAATTGCGGCCTTCAGAACCAATTTCAGAGCAGAGTAACACTTGTGCGCCTTCTTCTTCGGAAGCAAAGTAAGCTGCTGCACGGTCGCGCTCTAATAGTGATAACCCTTCATGGAATACGGCTGCACGGATACCTTCGCGTTCGCGTAAGACTTGTTCTAATTGAAGTGCGGTTGCAGCTTTCGCGCAGATTACTAATACTTTTTCATGGCGGTTAGCGGTTAAAAAGCCCATCAACCATTCAACGCGTGGATCGAAGTTCCACCAAGTTGCATTTTCACCTTCAAATTCTTGGTAGATTTGCTCTGGATAAAGCATTTCTTTGGCGCGTGTTTCGGTGTCTTTTTTTGCTCCCATAATACCTGCAACTTTAATCGCTGTTTGGTATTGGGTTGGCAATGGCATTTTTAAAGAATGCAATTCGCGGCGAGGAAAGCCTTTTACTCCGTTACGCGTATTGCGAAATAGCAGCCGGCTAGTCCCATGACGGTCCATTAACATGTTAATTAGCTCTTGGCGCGCAGCCGTACCATCTTCACTCTCAACATTTGCCGCTTTTAATAGCGGTTCGATGTCTTGCTCTTTAATTAATTCATTGAGCAAGTTTTGCTGGTCGTTTGTCAGTTTTTCACCAGAGAGCAGTAATGAAACGGCATCGGCAACAGGGCGATAATTTTCTTGTTCTGCAATAAATTCTTGATAGTCATGGAAACGGCTAGGGTCCAGCAAACGTAAACGCGCAAAGTGGCTTTCTTGGCCTAGTTGTTCAGGTGTGGCGGTAAGTAGCAGAATAGAAGGAACATTTTCAGCTAATGTTTCAATAACCTGATATTCACGACTAGGGGCTGATTCACTCCACTGTAAGTGGTGTGCTTCATCAACAACCATCATATCCCAGCCAGCTTCAACGAGTTGGTCAAAGCGTTGCTTACTGCGACGCACGAAATCGAGTGAACAAAGCACCAGTTGTTCAGTTTCAAATGGGTTATCACTATCGTGTTGTGCTTCGCTATAACGGCTATCATCAAATAAAGAAAAACGTAGGTTAAAGCGGCGTAGCATTTCGACTAACCATTGGTGCTGTAAGCTATCTGGTACAATAATTAATACACGCTCAGCACGCCCAGCGATTAATTGCTGGTGGATAATCATCCCTGCTTCGATGGTTTTTCCTAAGCCAACTTCATCGGCTAATAACACACGAGGGTGGTGGCGTTTACCCACTTCATTTGCGATATGTAATTGGTGTGGGATCAAACTGGCTCGAATGCCACGTAACCCTGTCGCTTGGTGCTTAACTTGCTCACTTTGGAATTTACGCGCACGATAACGCAAGGCAAAGCGATCCATACGGTCAATTTGGCCAGCGAATAAGCGGTCTTGCGGTTTATTAAACGTGAGCTTACTGTCAAGAAACACTTCCCTAAGACTTACATCTTTTTCTTGTGTATCTAAGCGAGTGCCGATGTAAGTTAATAATCCCTTGTCTTCTTCAATGCTTTCAACTTGAAGCTGCCAGCCTTCATGGCTAGTTATGGTATCACCTTCATTAAACATTACTCGGGTAATAGGGGCATCGCTGCGTGAGTAGAGGCGGTTTTCTCCACTTGCAGGGAAAAGTAACGTGACCATACGGGCATCAATCGCCACAACGGCACCTAATCCAAGTTCGCTTTCTGTATCGCTGATCCAGCGTTGACCAAGAGTAAATGGCATAGATTTAATTTAATTCCATAAAATTGAGAGTTTATTTTTAGATTTTTTAAGACAATTTTTATCGGTATCTTCGCTCATTATTGGTATAACCCGTTATGAGTCACACAAGGAAGAGTTCGAGTTATTTTTAAAAAAAGTCAGTACCTGATGATTAATTATACACATTTAATAATTCAAATTGCAGCAATGTGAGTGAATAGACCCATATCGTTAAGTGGAAAGGCTGTTGTGGGTTTATCACAAGGCATACCATTTGAATTATAACGAGTATCGTTGATTATCGCGCATTATTTGTGCAGTCAGATGTGCGATACATCAAAGGGGCGATATATTAATTCAACCAGAGCTTATCGTCACCTGTTAAAAAAACACCAAAGCGATATTAAATTTTAAAACAAAAGTGTAATTTGCCCAGTGAGTAAGGCATCAAAGTCATCTTGTAAGAAGGGGAGAATGGCATCAGCTATCGGCTTAATTTGTTTCAAAATATAGTGTTCGTAATCTGGCTTTGCAGTGATTTTTTCAAGGGGTTCTGGCCCTGCTTGGGTAATGATATAGCTGATCCAGCCACCATTTTGGTACTGTAAAGGGCGTTGCAATTTTAAATTATAGTCATCCGCAGCGCGGGCTGCTCGAACATGGGGGGGCACATTTTTTTGGTAATCGGTTAGTTTGCGCCGTAGGCGTTTACGGTAAATTAACCGCTCGTCATACTTCCCTGTTCGAATGTTTTTTATATATTCGCGAATATACTCATGGTATGGCTGACGATGGAAAATGAGGGTGTACAGCTCTTTTTGGAATATCTGGGCTAATGGCGTCCAGTCAGAGCGGATAGTTTCCAGCCCCCTAAATACCATAGTGTCTTTACTCAACCCCGCATAGCGTTTTTTACTGCCCATTTCCGCACCACGTACAGTTGGCATTAAGAATCGGCGATAGTGGGTTTCATATTCCAGTTCTAAAACACCATTTAATTGCAACTCATCCCTTAAATGGTTTTTCCACCAGTTATTCACGTAATCACGTAAGGCAAACCCTATTTTTTGCGCTTGTTCTTCATTGTGAGCCTCACGTAGCCAGACAAATGTGGAGTCGGTATCACCATAAATAACTTGATAACCTTGGGACTCAATCAGGCGTTTTGTGGTACGCATAATTTCATGCCCACGCATGGTAATCGACGCTGTTAGCCTTGGGTCGAAGAAACGGCAACCTTCTGCGCCCAATACCCCAGCAAAGGCATTCATAATAATTTTAAGCGCTTGAGATAACGGAGCGTTATGTTCTTGTTTGGCTTTATCGCGTTCTTGCCAAATATGGCTAACAATATCAGGCAAACAATGTGTTTTACGGGAAAACCATGCTTGGCGGAAACCCGGAACCGAATGTTGTGGGTCTGGGTGTGCTAACCCTTCGATCATCCCTGCGGGGTCAATTAAAAAAGTCCTAATAATTGAAGGGTATAGGCTTTTAAAATCCAAAACTAATACGGAGTCATATAACCCAGGTTGAGAATCCATGACAAAGCCCCCGGGGTTTAGCTGGGATTTTTGTTCCATCAAATTTGGAGCAACAAAACCAAGGCGGTGTAAACGTGGAATATACAGGTGAGAGAATGCAGCCACTGAACCGCCCATTTTATCCACGGCAAGGCCTGTTACAGTTGAGCGTTCTTGCAAGAATGCCATTAAATCTGTTTTTGCAAAGATGCGATGCACTAAAATGCAGTCTTGAATATTGTAGTGAGCCAAAGCGGGTTTATCATGGGCGAAGCGGCGGTTAATTTCATCCATTCTGTCGTATGGAGTATCAATCGCTTTACCTTCACCAAGCAATTCTTGGGCAACAAATTCTAAGCTAAATGACGAAAAGCTCCAAGTGGCTGCTTTTAAGGCATCAATGCCATCAATAATTAACCGGCCTTCAGCGGAAGCGAAAAATACCCCTTGTTTAAAACCATGTTCCCGCCATTCGAGTTTTTTACCTTGCCGGCCAAGTAATAGTGGAATGCCATAACGCTCAGCATGTTTTTGTAAAACTTGTAGGTCGAATTGGATTAAGTTCCAGCCGATAATGGCATCAGGGTCGTATTGTTTCAGCCATTCATTAAGTTTCTCAATTAATTGAGGCCGGCTATTCACATAGACTAGGCGGTGATCCCCCCCTCGCGCTGGCCCTTGAACTGGGCCTAACATAAATACGACGTTGTCATTGCACCCTGATAAGCCGATTGAATATAGCTCGCCATGTTGGCTCGTTTCTATATCAAGAGATACTGCTTTGATAGCGGGACGATAACCTTCACAGGGTTTAAGTTGATACTCACCTTGTTGAGTCTGAGAAAACCAGACTGGCGCAGTAATAAAGCGCTCCATTAAGTAGCGTTCACAAGGGCGAATGTCTGTTTCTAATAATTCGACGCCTAATTCACTGCAATTTTTGCTGAGATTTTGTAATTGGCGGTATTGATGACAATAAATGGCATACACTTTTTCCCGTTGAAAATCGGCCAATTCAACCCGCCGATAGGTGACATTAGGTTGGCTATCTAGCAAAGGCTTTACAATAGAAAGTTTAGATTCGGGTAAAAAACCAATCGCTTTTTGATAAGGAATAGTAATTTTTTGAGGGCGTGTGTCGGTAAGCAACCAATAAGTGACCTCGACACCTTGACGGGTGTCTCGCCAGTGGCGGCTAAGAATAAAGCCTTTTTCTGCGGAGGTCATAAGTTGAGACATTTAGCTACTCGCGTGACAAAATATCCTATAAATATACGCGAATAGTGTGAATTTATACAGTATTAATTGTGAGTTCGTGTCGAGATGTTAAGTAAGGTTGAGGCAGGACTTTTACCCTGCAATAACTGTTGAGTCGTACCATCGTAGGCAATCACACCATCAGCAATGACCAATGAGCGTGGTGCTATTTGTAGCGCATCATCAATATTATGTGAAACCATTAATAAGGTGATTGATTTTTCTTCACAAACTGATTTAAGTAACAAGAGCATTTCACTGCGTAGGGCAGGGTCTAAAGCAGAAAAGGGCTCATCAAGCAGTAAGATTGGTTGATTACGGATAAGGCAACGGGCAAGGGCAGCACGCTGACGCTGCCCTCCGGAAAGCTGTGCTGGTAATCTATCTAAACAATCGCGCAGGCTAACATGATCAGCCATCAGCTCTACTTGTTGCATTTGTGCTTGAGTAAGCCGCAAGCTAGGGTGTAGCCCCAAACCAATATTTTGCCTAACGGTTAAATGTGCAAATAAATTATTTTCTTGAAATAACATGGAAACAGGGCGTTTTGCAGGGGGGGTAAAGGTATGGTTTTCGCCATTTAATTCAATTGCCCCAGTTTTAGCAAATTGAAACCCACTGATTAAACTTAATAACGTACTTTTCCCTGCACCACTGGGCCCCATAATAGCGACGCATTCCCCTGATTTTACTGAAAAATCAAATAACATAGTTAGGTTATCGTATTGGTAGTTCAGTTGGGTCAGTTTAATCATAATGTTTTCCTGAAATGCGTTCTAGCAAGCTAAATAAGCAAAAACAGAGCAGTAATAGTAACATCGCAGTGACTGCACCATCATTTGTTCGATAAGCACCAATTTGTTGATACAGGTAATAAGGCAGGGTAAGGAAGTTTTCATTACCAAATAAGGCGACAACACCGAAATCACCGATGGAAATAACACAAGCGAATGCGAGAGCTTGTGCAATAGGTTTGCGTAATGCTTTTAATTCAATGATTTTAAAGCGGTTGATGCCTGAAATACCCAATGACTGGCATAAAGGATTATAACGTTCTGCCATATCCCGCATAGGGTTTTCGAGAACCTTTAATGCGTAAGGAATAGCGAGTAAGGCATTTGTCATAATAACTAAAGGGTAGGGTGTTTCTGGTAACCCAATCGTTTCATTGAAAAAAATGAAGAAGCCTGTTGCTAATACGATCCCTGGCATAGCCAGAATAATTAGCCCACTCAGTTCGATAGCTTGACCAAGGCGTAAGGCTTGACGTAAACGCAATTCACGGCTGCTCCATAGCAGCATTAAGGTCAATATAACGCAAACAAAGCCGGCACATAGTGCGATGAATAAGGAAGTGCTGGTGGCTTGCCAAAGCGCTGATTGTTGTAAAACAGACCAAAGTTGCCCATTTAAGCCATCTAAAATAACGGCTAAAAGCGGGGGGAGTAGCAATAACATGGCCGCAATGATAAACAATGCATCACGAATACGGCGAAACCAATTATCTGTTGGGTCAACCCATTGAGCTTGTTGACTAAAACCAACTGAAAATAAACCATTAATTTTTTGGCAAATAAACATCAGGCCGACACAGAAAAAAAGCTGGATAAGCGCTAAAATAGCGGCTCTTCCTAAGTCAAAATCGTAGTTGAGTGCTTGGTAAATCGCGAGTTCAATGGTTGTGGCAGCGGGGCCACCGCCGAGGGCAAGAACTGTAGCAAAACTGGCAAAGCACAACATAAAAATTAAGGCTGCAGTAGGCAGAATTTGCCGACGCAAATAAGGCCATTCTAAAATCGTAAATTGCTGCCATTCATTAAACCTAAGTTGTGCAGCAATTTGCCGCTGCTCAATAGCTATATTTTCTAATGATTGTAATAGCATACGAGTAGCTAGGGGCATATTAAAGAATATGTGAGCCAACAGGATGCCTTTTAAGCCATAAGGGGAGAATTGGTAGTTGATACCGAATAATTGGGCTAATTTTCCTAACCAACCAGTTTGCCCATAGACCGATAAAATACCAAATACTGCAACTAAAACTGGTAATACTAAAGTCATCGCACACAAACGTAGGAATAAAGTTCTTCCTACAAAGCGGCGGCGATAAAGGGCTCTAGCCAAAAAAATAGCAGGGGTTACCGAAAGAACGGCAGATAAAAAAGCCTGCCAGAAGGTGAAGCCAATCACATGCCATAAATAGCTATCGCTAATAATTTCATTAATCGATACTTCAGGCGCGAAAAACCAAAGTGCACCAAGACTAAGAAGTGCAACAGTGATTAATAAGCCGGAGGCGAGTACCCCCGGCAGTAAGGACCGATTCATTAACGACTGACGGCGGCTTGCCATAAACGAGTCCATGTCTGACGTTGTTTGGCAACTTCTTGCGAACTAAATTGCAGCGCCTTATTAGGGAGTGGTAATTGGTTATACACTTCAGGTAATGGGGTATCAATAACCGGATACATCCAGTTTGTGGTTGGTAATGTATCTTGGAATTCAGGTGTTAAAATAAACTGTAAGAATTGCTTAGCTAGTTCAGGTTGAGGGCTGTTTTTAAGCCTTGCTGCCACCTCAACTTGCATATAGTGGCCTTCGCTAAATAATGCCGCTGCATAATTGTCTTTTTTATCATTTAGCATTTGATAACCGGGAGATGAAGTATAACTTAGGACAAAGTCACCTTCCCCTTTTAAAAACAAACCGTAAGCTTCACTCCAGCCTTTAGTGACCGTTAACGTTTTAGCCGCCATTTTTTGCCATGCATCGGCAGATTTATCACCATATAATTTTTCTATCCATAGCATTAACCCAAGCCCTGGCGTACTGGTTCGTGGGTCTTGGTAAATAATTTTCCAATTATTATCGCTAGTTAGCAGATCATCCATACTGGTTGGTGGTTGTTTTATTTTATTTGTGTCGTATATGAATGCGAAATAGCCATAATCATAAGGAATAAAGGTTGAGCTATCCCATTCAATAGGCAGTTTTAAGGCGTTGGTATTGATGTCAGCGGGTGCGAATAAACCTGTTTTTTCCGCAGAATCTAACAAGTTGTTATCTAAGCCTAAAATGACGTCAGCTTTACTTTTTTTGCCTTCCATTCTTAGGCGATTGAGTAAAGCAACACCATCACCCAATGCGACTATTTTTAAATCACAGTCACACTGTGCTTCAAAATTCTTCTTAATCTGTGGGCCCGGCCCCCACTGCGCAGCAAAGGAATCATAGGTATAGACAGTGAGTGTAGGTTTTTCGGCCCAAGCGAGTTGGCTAAAACTAAGTGCACTAAGCGTAAAAACTGATGCTATAATTTTGTTTTTTAACATGCTTTTTCCTGCGCTAAAAAGATAGTGACACAGGATTTGAGGGGAAACCGATGCATATCGGTAGCTCAAATCCCTACGCCGGTATTAACCGGATCAGGTTCTACGGGTTATTTCTCAGCCTAAACATATTTGGCACCCCGTTGAGACGTTCACTATTGTAGAGACTTCAGACATATCTGCAAACTGTATTGATATAGGTTTACCAGTTTGGGTATGTGTGAAACAATTAGGCATCTTTCAAATTTGGTTATTGAGGTAGTCTGTGATTGATGATGATGGCTACCGCCCGAATGTAGGAATTGTAATTTGTAATCGGCAAGGGCAAGTTCTATGGGCCCGCCGCTATGGTCAGCATTCCTGGCAGTTTCCTCAAGGAGGCATCAATCCAGGGGAATCGCCAGAACAGGCGATGTATCGTGAGTTATACGAAGAAGTCGGGCTACAGCGTAAAGATGTCAGGTTATTGGCATCTACCCGTAATTGGTTACGTTACAAATTACCCAAGCGTTTGGTGCGTTGGGATACAAAACCTGTTTGTATCGGGCAGAAACAGCGTTGGTTTTTACTTCAACTTCAATGCAATGATGCAGATATAAACGTGCAGCGCAGTAAATCGCCAGAATTTGATGGCTGGCGATGGGTCAGTTATTGGTATCCTGTCAGGCAGGTAGTTTCTTTCAAGCGGGAAGTTTATCGCCGTGTGATGAAAGAGTTTGCGCCAGTTGTTATGCCTCTACAGGAACAAAAATTACCGCAACGGCCTGTTTTTAATAATCGTAGGCGTGGGGCAAAGTAGCCGATGTTGATGCGTTTACGTGACATTGTCGAAAAAGTTGCTATGGCAACTAGTTTGGCAGATGCACTAGAAATATTGGTGAATGAAACTTGCAAAGCGATGCGGACGGATGTTTGTTCAATTTACTTAGCTGATCACCCTCGCCAATGTTATTACTTAATGGCAACCCGCGGGTTAAAAAAACCTAGCGGGATTGCTATACGCCTTGGTTTTGATGAAGGCGTGGTTGGCGCTGTCGGGCGTCAATCTGAAATGCTCAATTTGGCTGATATCCGTGAGCACCCCCAATATAAATTCCTTCCTCAACTCAAAGAAGAACAGCTCAAAGCTTTTTTAGGTGTACCTGTGGTCTATCGGCGTCAGCTATTAGGCGTTCTTGTCGTGCAACAGAGAGAGAAAAGGCTATTTAACGAAACTGAAGAATCTTTCATGGTGACGTTGTCGATGCAACTCGCGGTGATCCTATCGCAAGCTCAAACAAAAGGTGTTTTTGGGCAATATCGACAAAATAGAATTAAAGCCATACCCGTCTCACAGGGGATTTCAATGGCTTATGGTTGGCAAGATAACTCTCAGCCATCTTTTGAAAGTATCAGTCAAGCTAGTGCTATTGATATTGAAGGGGAAAAACAGCGCCTTATTACTGCCTTAGAAAGTGCAACTGCGGAATGCCGTCGTATTAGTAAACGTTTTATGGCTAGCTCTGCAAAAGAAAGCGCTGCAATATTTGATCTTTATAATCACTTGTTAAGTGATCCTCAACTTAAAAAACATCTCTTTGCAGCTATTGAAGATAAAGCAACCGCAGAATGGGCCGTAAAAACAGTCATTGAAAATTATGTCGAGCAATTTTCTCGCTTACGTGATCTGTACTTAAGAGAGCGAGGCGCAGACCTGAAAGCGTTAGGCCAGCGTTTATTATTCCACCTTGATGACTCATTAACACTGAACGAACAGTGGCCAGAACGTTTTATTTTAGTTGCGGATGAACTCAGTGCTAGCGTACTTGCTGAATTACCGATTGAGCAACTAATGGGTGTAATAGTGCGTGATGGGGCAACACACTCACACTCTGCTATTTTGATCCGCGCAATGGGGATACCTGCGATTATGGGGGCAGATATTGAGCCTTCGTTATTGCACAATCGCCATTTAATTTTAGATGGTTATCGTGGTGAAGTCTTCATTGAGCCGGAAAACCTGATTATTCAGGAATATCAGCAAATCATTGAGGAAGAAAATGTTATTAGCCGATTGGCGGAAGGCACCCTTGAGCAAGATGCAATACTGAAAGATGGTGAACAGGTCTGTATTTATCTCAATGCAGGTTTAAGCCCCCGTTATGAGCAACAAATTAATACTGGTGTTGATGGTATTGGCTTATATCGTACTGAACTTCCTTTTATGCTACATAATGGGTTTCCTTCAGAAGATGAACAAAAACAGCTGTATAAGGAAGTACTACAACTGTTTCCCTCAAAGCCTGTGGTACTAAGAACTTTGGATATTGGTGCAGATAAACAGTTACCTTATATGCCAATTAGTGAAGAGAACCCGAGCTTAGGTTGGCGAGGGATCCGGATCATGCTAGACCAGCCAGAAATATTTTTGATCCAATTAAGGGCGATGCTGCGAGCTAACGCGCTTTCAGGCAATTTGCGTATTTTATTGCCGATGGTAACCAGTATAAATGAAATTGATGAAGCTATTGTCTTGATCAAAAGAGCAAAAGAAGAAGTGAGCCTGTTGCTAGGAACACCTATCAATATGCCGCAAATAGGGGTAATGCTGGAAGTTCCCTCCCTATTATTTTTACTACCAGAAATAAAAAAGCGGGTTGATTTTATTTCGATTGGTACCAATGACTTTACACAATATTTACTTGCTGTTGACCGCAACAACACACATGTGGCGGCACTATATGATAATCTTCATCCCGCGGTCGTGCGTTTTTTAGCGAAAGTGAGTGAAGAATGTCAACGTATTCAGCTGCCTGTAAGTGTTTGCGGTGAAATGGCGGGGCAGCCACTTAGTGCCATGATATTGATTGCGCTGGGGTATCGTTCTTTAAGTATGAGCGGGCGTAGCGTTCCTCGTATGAAATACTTAATCCGTCAGCTAGACCCAGCCTTGATGTCTGAGCTAGTGCCAAAACTATTGGCCGCAGAAACCTGTGATAGCATCAGACAGGAGGCAAGTGAGTTTATGGAGAAACATCGTTTAGGTGGCTTTGTACGTGGTGGAATTTAATTCAGTCATCATGTCTGGACTAACGTCAATGATGAGTGCCTCTCTGCTATTGGCGCTTATGAAGCCAAGGGAGCGCTATTTTAATTAAGTGTTTAAATTAGGTGGGAGCAAATAATTTTGAGTATAAATTACTATACTTTTTATTGTATGCTTTCGTGTGCTTCGAATAAATTGAAGTCTATTGAATATTTTATAGCCGATGACTGATTGGCTTAATTATTAAAAGTGGGGAACGATGAGTAACAGCTACTTAGCATTTCCGGAAATTGATCCTGTTATGTTCTCAATTGGGCCAGTATCGCTGCACTGGTATGGTTTTATGTACCTTGTGGGTTTTGTTTTTGCACTATGGTTGGCTGGGCGACGTGCTGCAAAGCCTAATAGTGGATGGACAAAAAATGAGGTTGAAAATTTACTCTATGTTGGGTTCGTAGGTGTATTCGTCGGTGGCCGACTTGGTTACGTTTTCTTTTATAATCTTCCTGTTTTTCTTGATGATCCCCTTTATCTGTTTAAAGTTTGGGATGGCGGGATGTCATTCCATGGCGGTTTAATTGGTGTAATATGCGCCATGATGTGGTTTGCCCACCGTACACGCCGCCGTTTTTTACAAGTTTCAGACTTTGTTGCTCCATTGATCCCATTTGGTTTAGGTATGGGCCGTATAGGTAACTTTATTAATGGGGAGCTATGGGGACGAGTGACACTGGATACGCCATGGGCATTTTTATTCCCTCATTCGCGCAGTGAAGATATTCAACTTGCAGCCCAAGACCCGTCATTATTACCTATTCTTGAACAGTATGGTGTGCTACCAAGGCACCCGTCTCAGCTCTATGAGATGTTCTTAGAAGGTATTGTCCTATTCCTTATTCTTAATTTATTTGTTCGTAAACCTCGCCCAATGGGGAGTGTTTCCGGGCTATTTTTAATTGGTTATGGTGCATTTAGGATCATAGTTGAGTTCTTTAGGCAACCAGATGCCCAATTAGGGTTATTTAGTGGGATCAGTATGGGGCAAATTCTATCAGTCCCAATGATTATTGTTGGTATTTTGATGATTGTATGGGCTTATAAATATGGTAAAAACATCCCAGCACACAAGCCATTAAAAGAGCCTAAAAACAGTTAATTAACCCGATTGTAAGGGCTAGCTGTACACCTTAAAACGACTCTTTTATTAAAGGAAAAGGGTAGGGTGCTAGCTAGCCACTTAAGTTATTTTGAATAAGAGAGTGACTATGAAGCCGTATCTTGAGTTATGCCAACGTATTATTGATAAAGGACAGTGGGTTGAAAACGAGCGGACAGGTGTTCGCTGCTTAACGGTTATCAATGCTGACCTTGAATACGATGTTGGCAATAACCAGTTTCCTTTGATTACGACTCGTAAAAGCTTTTATAAGGCTGCAATTGCTGAGCTCCTTGGGTATCTACGCGGTTATGATAATGCAGCTCAATTCCGCGAAATTGGTTGCAATACTTGGAATGCTAATGCCAATGAAAACCAAGCATGGTTAAATAACCCCCATCGTAAAGGGGAAGATGACATGGGGCGAGTATATGGTGTTCAAGGTCGCTCATGGCAACGTCCCGATGGTACGTATTTAGACCAACTGAAAAAAGTCGTTAATAATTTAAAAAATGGCATTGATGACCGCGCGGAAATCATCACTTTTTATAACCCCGGCGAATTTGAAATGGGTTGCCTGCGTCCTTGTATGCACACTCATACGTTTTCACTGTTAGGTGACACCCTTTATTTGACATCCTATCAACGTAGTTGTGATGTTCCGCTTGGTCTTAATTTTAATCAAGTTCAATGCTTTGTTTTACTTGCATTAATGGCTCGTATTACTGGTCATAAAGCAGGTAAGGCTTACCATAAAATTGTAAACGCACATATTTACGAAAATCAGTTGCCTTTAATGCGAGATGTTCAGCTAAAACGTGAACCTTTTGCGTCTCCTTCATTGGTTATTAACCCTCAAATTAAGTCATTGGATGATATTGAAACTTGGGTAACCACAAATGATTTTACTTTGGAAGGGTACCAATGCCATGAAGCAATTAAATACCCTTTCACTGTGTAATAAATAAATTGTTTGATAGCTAAGGTGGCCTGAAAGTAAAAGTCACCTTAGTGTTTTTATTCGTGCATACCACATTTCCCTCCTTTGGTTGTTTCTATCCTTTCGTTGAATCCAATCTTGTCTGGCTATCAAAATTTTTTCTTGTGTTTATTTCTACATGACTACTTTTTTGCGAAAAGCTTCGCAAACATGGCTAAACATTGTGTGAATTCCATATGAGGTTGCGAAGCTCTACGCAAGATGGATCAACCTAACTCGCTATATAGTTTTTTTTCGCCAATATCCACTTTGTGTATAAAACATGGAAGAAAAGGCGATGAAACAGAAGCAAAGTCATACCCAACATGGGTTCACTTTAATTGAAATCCTCTCAGTGTTATTTATTTGTTCTTTAACAACTTTATCTGGTATGCATCAGTGGAAACAGCATCTAGAAAAGCAACGGTTAATTGATGCTGCAAGGCAACTATCTGAGTTTATTTATAGTCATATGATGGAAGGTGTTTACTTAAATAGGCATCAGTTGTTATCAATCAAGATTGGTAAGGAGGGCTGGGGGATATCTGTAAAGGATGCGAATACCCGCCAAGAAATAGGGAAAATAACAGCAGATAAGTATCAAGGAATTGAACTTATTAGGGCTAGTCGTCACTCAGTCGATTTATATGGCAAGCAAGGTACAAGCCGCGCGTTTAGCTTCGAATTAAGAAATAAAGATACTGATATTTCTATTTATATTTCGGCCTTAGGGCGGATTAGGGCTTGCAGTAAGAAAAATATTGTTGGGTTACCCAAATGTTAAACAGGGCTAGCATTGATGGAAATAAAACACCAGATAAAAACCAAGGTGGTTTTACATTAATTGAAATGTTAATAGCAATAGTAATAAGTAGCTTTGTATGTGTTGCTGCTATGAATAGTATCCCCGCCATTTTTAAGCAAACTTATCGCGCTTATTTCCAATATCAACTTGATAGAGAAGTTAGGCAGGTCTTGCTGAATATGGAAAAAGACTTCAGGCGTATTGGTTACTGTAGCAGTGCTCATTGTACTGGTGAGCCAATAAAAATTAGTGCTAAGTTCCTGAGTAAAATTAATAACTCGTGCATAATTTTTGCTTATGACCAAGACCTGTCTGGGCAGTGGGAAAATATTAAATCAAAAAAGACAGAGACTGATTATTTTAGCTATCGTTTTAATGGTGAGAAATTAGAATCTAACCGAAATGTTAGAAACTGTGATGGAACTCGTTGGCAATCATTGTTCGACCCTAATGTTGTTAAGGTCAAACGGCTATCGTTCAATTTGTTGAAAAACAAGCGAATATTAGAAGTGTTTTTAGCAGTAGAAACTCGGTTGTTACCTAATCAAGTATTTAATTACCAGTTTGCTGTATTTCTTAGGAATCTATAATGGGGCTAATAAAGCAGCAAAATGGGAGTGTCGCTTTAGTGATGGTGGTTGTGCTAATGACCATGGGGTTGATACTCATTAAATCACTGCATTTTTACCAAGAGCGGGCTTTCGAAGAATGGCGCAAAGAAGTTCGGTATTTTAGCGGGTTTAATCGAGCAGAATCGGCACTTGCTTGGGGAGCTACACTATTGTGGGATATCCATTCACGTAACTATAAAACTTGGTTTTGCCAGCAAAATACAAACCGGAAATGGAAAACTTGCCTAAAACATTACAAAGGTTCAAATTTTATTTTATCGGGGCAAAGTGATTATCAGTTTGGTTTAGAAATAAAAGTTTATCGTTGGGTTATATTGGATGTTAATAAGCAGCAAGTTATACCGCGTTCGAAGGGCTGGTTAGACTATTGCCCTGTGACAAAAAAAGGGTTTTGCCAGTGAAAATAGAACAGCAAGGCTTTGCATTAATACAATCAATCATTGCAACCGCAGTTTTTGCTATCTTATTAATAGCTTTGCTAAACTATACGCAATATATCGTATTGAATTTTAATCAATTGTATAAAGATTCAACGGCGGTAAGGGTCTTGCATAGTCGATTAGAAAAGCAGGGGGCAGTCGGTGATGAAACCTATTCTGAGGAAATCTCTTCCATTGGGGAGGTTTTACGTTACCCTGAATGGAAAATAGAGCAAACTCTTACGCACCCTGTTAAATATTGTACAGAGTCGATGGCTTCACTACTAATTTCAAGGCAGCGATTTTCGTTAAGCCGCTGGTACTGCTCAATAGGAGAGCATCATGTTTCAGGTTTATCATTCTAATCAATTAGATTTATTAAAAGAGTTAATTGCTCATTTAATGAAAAATGAACCACTTCCTCACCCTTTTGAGCAAGAAATTATTTTGGTGCAAAGCCCAGGTATGTCTCAGTGGCTACAAATCGAGTTAGCAAAGCAATTTGGCATTGCTGCAAATATTAATTATCCATTGCCAGCAACATTTATTTGGGACATGTTTAGGCGGGTACTCCCTGATATTCCTAAAGAAAGTGCATATACGAAACAAGCAATGACATGGAAATTGATGACAATATTGCCAACCGTGATTGATGAAGAAGAGTTTGAACCTTTAAGGCATTATCTTCAGCAAGATACAGACAAACGCAAGCTGCATCAGCTTGCAGGGAGAATTGCTGATTTATTTGACCAGTATTTAGTTTATCGTCCTCAATGGGTTGAAAAATGGCAGCAAAATGAAGAGATTGAAGGGTTAAGCTCGAATCAATTATGGCAAAAGCGCTTGTGGCAATGCCTTGTTGATTATTCAAACGAATTAAAGCAACCGCCTTGGCACAGGGCAAATTTATACCAAAGCTTCATTAATAAGCTGTTAGAAGTACCTGATTTAGGAAAAATGCTACCAAAACGTATTTTTATTTGTGGCATTTCATCACTTCCACCTACGTATTTGCAGGCTCTTAATGCTATTGCAGAACATACGGACGTTCATTTAATGTTTAATAACCCCTGCCGCTATTATTGGGGGGATATTCAAAGTGCATCATTTTTAGCTAAGTTACAACAGCGTAAGCTACGTCATTATCTTGATAAACATGAAATTTCTCGGTTTAAGGCCGAAGAACATAGCCCGACCTTATTTAATGAAAATGGTGAGCAAAATATTGCTAACCCATTGTTAGCGTCGTGGGGGAAACTTGGTAGAGACAATTTATATTTTATTGCCCAACTTGATAACGCCAATGAAATTTCTGCGTATGTAGATACAAAGCGTGCAAATTTATTAGAAAATATACAGCAAGATATCTTAGATCTGGAAAATCATGCACAGCTAGGAACGACATTAGAAAGTTATGAAACGAGTTCAGGCAAACGTCCAATAAGTGAGCTGGATGAATCTATAACATTTCATTCGTGCCATAGTGCGCAGCGGGAAGTTGAAGTATTACAAGACCGGTTATTAGCACTTTTTGAGCAAGATCCGACATTAACTCCGCGTGATATTATTGTGATGGTTGCGGATATCGATAGCTACGCACCTTATATTCAGGCTGTTTTTGGTAATACGGCATCCTCTCGCTATATTCCATTTTCAATTTCAGATAGAAAAGCACTACAAGCTCACCCAATCTTACAAGCATTTATTACGCTACTCGATTTACCTCAAAGCCGTTTTTCGACGGAACAGGTGCTTTCTTTGCTTGAAGTCTCCTCTTTTTCCCGCCGATTTGGGATCGATGAAGGCGAGTTAAGTTTATTGCGTCGATGGGTTAATGAATCGGGGATCCGCTGGGGGCTTGATGATGATAATGTACGCTCTTTTGCTCTCCCTGTTATTGGCCAGAATACTTGGGAATTTGGCTTAAGCAGGATGTTGCTTGGTTATGCAATGGATAGCCGAAATGGTCCTTGGAATGGTATTTTACCATATGATGAATGTAGTGGGTTAGCCGCGCAACTTGCTGGCAAACTCGCATTATTAATAAATACATTAAGGGAATGGCGAACCTTATTAGAGCAAGAACGTTCACTGAGTGAATGGAAGGAGCTTTGTCAGCTATTACTGGATAGCTGTTTTATGGTTGATAGCGAAACTGAGTTGGTATTAACGTTATTAACAGAACAATGGCATCAAATTATTGATAATGCGATAACATCAGGATACGACAAGCTCATTCCACTTCGTTTAATCCGTGATGAACTCTCAGTGCGTTTTGATGACGAGAAGATAAGCCAGCGTTTTTTAGCAGGTTCGGTTAACTTTTGTACTTTGATGCCAATGCGCTCAGTCCCATTTAAAGTTGTTTGCTTATTAGGCATGAATGATGGTGCTTATCCTAGAAATATTCCACCGCTAGGCTTTGATTTAATGGCTGAAAAATCAGTCCGAGGGGATAGAAAACGGAGGGACGATGACCGTTATCTATTTTTAGAGGCATTGAACTCAGCAGCTAAACAACTCTATATTAGTTATATAGGGCTATCTATTCGTGATAATCAACCTTGTAATCCATCAGTATTAGTGACGGAATTGCTTGATTATATTTGCCAAAGTTTTTGTTTGGTAGGCGATGAGTCGCTTACCATCGATGAAAGTGCTAAGCGTTTAAATCAAAGGTTAGTTATTCAACATAATAGAGTACCATTCGCAAAAGAAAATTTCCTCCCTAAAACACCTTACCAAAGCTTTGCTAGTGAGTGGTTACTCGCAGCAAAAACAGCCAATAGAGTTGATGAACCATTTTGCTCTGTACTTGAAACTCGAGAACCTATTACGGATATTTCTCTCGAACAATTGTTACGATTTTATCGTCACCCAATTCGGGCGTTTTTCCAACAACGGTTAAAAGTGCATTTTTCAATTGAAGAAACAGAGTTGCCAGAAGAAGAGCCATTTACCCTTGGTCGGTTACAACGTTATAAAATTAATGATCAAATTTTAGATTTGCTTGTCAAAGATGAAAGCCCAGATCCATTTTATTTCGCTTTGAAAGCTTCAGGTCAGTTACCGGCTAAGCAATTTGGCCAGCTTTTTTGGGAGCAGCAGTTAACTGAGATTTTACCATTAGCTGAAAAGGTTAAAGAATATGACAGGCAACTTTTTGACTACCCTATTGATTTTGAAATAAATAGGGTAAAAATTACTGGGGTACTTAAAAATGTTCACGAGACAGGTTTATTACGCTATCGACCAGCTTACTTAACCGCTAATGATGGGGTCCAGTTATGGATTGAGCATTTATTATTTAACTCGCAAATTGGTGAAGGGGACAGCCTATCACTAGGTAGGGATAATAGTATTTGGCAATTTTCATCTATTAGCAAAGAGGATGCCTTGGGGTATCTACAAGACCTAATAACAGGGTACTGTGAGGGTTTTGATTCGCCCCTAATCCTTCTAAATCAAAGTGGTTGGAATTGGATAACGGCTTGTTTTGATAAAAAGACAAAGCAGTATGATTTTTCAAATGAAGAAACACAACAAAAAGCACTGTCGGCTTTGCTTCAAAGTTTGCAAGGAAGCCAAATGAAAAAAGGTGAGATGGAAGATGATTATGTGTTGCGAGCATGCAGAAATATTGATAGCGCTATGATCCAATCGCTTTTATTAAACACTCAGCGGTTCTTATTGCCGATGACAAAATACTTGAAATAACGGGAGAGCACCATAGGATGCAACATTTATCCAAAAAAATCGCTCATTTGTTCTTATTATTCACCATCTTGGTGTGTGGTAGTGCATTAGCAGCGCAACCACTCTGGGAATTACTACCAGAAACGATTAATAAGAGTGAAAGTGATCCTAGGGAATATAAAGCAATAAAACTAAGCAATGACATGACTGTCTTGTTGGTTTCAGATGCCAAAGCAACGAAATCGCTAGCTGCTGTATCGATACCTGTTGGTAGTATTGAAAACCCAGATAGCCAGTTAGGGCTAGCTCATTATTTAGAGCACATGGTCTTAATGGGGTCTAAAAAATACCCAGAGCCAAGTAGTTTCTCGGAATTTTTACAAAAGCATGGTGGCAGCCACAATGCGAGTACTGCACCTCACCGTACTGCGTATTATTTTGAAGTTGAAAATGGGGCATTGCAGGAAGCGACAGATAGACTAGCTGATGCTTTAGCAGAACCACTTTTAGACCCTATAAATGCCGATAGAGAACGTAATGCGGTCAATGCAGAGCTTACAATGGCGCGTTCTCGTGATGGCATGCGTCTATGGCAAGTGCGCTCGGAAACATTAAATCCCCAACACCCAAATTCACGCTTTTCTGGGGGGAATCTTGATACATTAAAAGATAAAGCGAATAGTAAATTACAAGACGAATTAGTGGGCTTTTATAAGCACTATTATTCTGCAAATTTAATGAATGGTGTTCTTTACGGTGATCAATCTATTGAATCATTAGCTAAAATTGCCCAAGACACATTTGGTCGTATCCCTAATTTTAATGCGAGCGTACCGGTTCTTGATATTCCAGCAGTAACAGATAAAGAAAAGGGCATCATTATTCATTATGTCCCCGCACAACCACAAAAAGCGCTACAAATTGAATTTAGCATCAAAAATAATATGGCAGACTTTCGTAGCAAAAGTGATAGCTATATTAGTTACTTGATCGGGAATAGAAGCCCTGGGACATTAGCGGACTGGTTGATATCACAAGGCTTTGCTGAGGGTATTAGTGCATCAGCCTCACCAAATGCAGATAGAAATTATGGTTCTTTTTCCATATATGTCACATTGACTGATAAAGGCTTAGAGAACAGAGACGAAATTATTGCCGCTATTTTTGCCTATCTTGATCTGATCAAGAAAGAGGGGGTCAATAAAAATTACTTTGACGAAATAGCAAACGTGCTCAATTTGTCATTTAAGTATGGGTCGATTGTAAGGGATATGAATTATATTGAATGGCTCTCTGACCAGATGATTGATGTTCCAGTTAAACATGTTCTTGATTCAGACTATATTGCAGACAAATATGATCCAGAAGCGATTAAACAACGCTTATCGGAGTTAACTGCACAAAATGCACGAGTTTGGTTTATTGGCCCGGATGAGCCTAGTAACAAAAAGGCTTACTTTGTTGATGCGCCTTATCAAGTTGATAAAATCACACAAAAACAATTTAATCATTGGTCTAATTTAGAATCTAAAATGGGTTTTAAATTACCGGTTTTAAACCCATATATTGCGGATAAATTGACGCTAATAAAAACAGATAAAGCCTATAAACACCCTGAGTTTATTTATCAGGATGGGAATACGCGTGTTTTATATATGCCAAGTCAATATTTTGCAGATGAACCCAAAGCGAGCATTACCTTATCATTACGCTCAAACCAAGGTGACAAGGATGCTAAAGAACAAGTTACAGGGGCCTTGTTGCAATATATTTCATCATTAAAAATGGATGAACTGCAATATCAGGCGTCTGTTGCAGGTATGTCTGTCTCTGTTTCTCAGGGCGTTGGATTGCAGTTAAATGCGAGTGGCTATACGCAACACTTACCTGAACTCTTTTTGTCAATGACTAAGCTGTATCTTAGCTTTGAACCGACTGAGCAGGAATTAGCTCAAGCAAAATCTTGGTACAAAGAGCAAATAGCGGTTGCTAACAATGCTAAAGCTTATGAACTGGCAATGCAGCCCCTGCAGCGCATCAATAGCGTACCATATTTTGAGCAAGAACAGCGTCTTGCTGAATTAGATAAAATTACGCTTAAAGAAATTACTGATTATCGTGAGATGCTGGTTAAGAGTGCTGCATTACAAGCACTTGTTTTCGGTAATATCACGGAAGAAAAAAGTATTGAGACCATTAAAGATGCTCAACAGCTACTCAAAAGCGAAGGAACAAACTGGTGGCGTGGGGATATCATTGTTATTGATAAAAGCTATTTAGCTGATTTTCATAAACAAGGGAATAGCTCCGATAATGCATTAGCGGAGATCTTTATTCCAGATGGTTATAATCGCATTGATGGCGCTGTTTTTGGTGGCATTCTCGCGAAGGTGATCCAACCTTGGTTTTATGACCAACTGAGGACAAACGAACAGCTTGGTTATGCCGTGTTTGCTTTTAAAGCGGGCCTGGGCGATCAGTGGGGAATTGGCTTTTTATTGCAAAGTAATGCTAAAACGCCGAACTACCTGAATACTCGTTATCAGGAATTTTATACCAATGCCTTGGAAAGGTTGAAAAAATTACCAACAGATGAGTTTAATCAGTATAAACAATCGATGATTACTGAAATGAAACAACCACCACAAACGTTCTATGAGGAGGTTGGTCGCTATTCTTCCGATTTCTCACGTAATATTTTCAGCTTTGATACTCGAGAAAAAGTAATAGCTACGCTTGGTTCTGCGACTAAACAACAGGTAATCAAATACTATGAAGATGCAGTTATCAAACACAAAGGGCTAGCACTTAGCTCTCAGGTTATAGGGCATGGTGTTGATGGAAAAGCAGGGTACGCTAAATTGAAAAATTGGCGGCTGTACCCAACAGCTTCAGAATTACAAAAGAGTTTACCAATAAAGGAAGATGCTGAGTGAATAACGCGCAGATAGGGTCCCAATTACTGAATGTTTTTTCATTACCGTTGCAAGGGCAGCGTTTAATTGAAGCATCGGCAGGAACCGGTAAAACATACACAATAGGTATACTTTATCTGCGTCTTTTATTAGGTTTAGGGGGGGCGAATGCTTTCTCTAGGCCTTTGAGTGTTGAGGAAATTTTAGTTGTAACCTTTACTGAAGCAGCAACGAATGAGCTACGCGGTCGTATTCGTCAGCGGATACATGAAATGCGCTTAGTGTGTTTAAGAAATGGCGTTGGTTTTGAATCACAGCCAGAATATCTTGAACTATTAAGTGAACTTCCCGAGGGTTTACAAAGGGAATTTGCCCAAGAATGGCTATTGGCGGCAGAAAGGCAAATGGATGAAGCTGCTATCTACACTATTCATGGTTTTTGCCAAAGAATGTTGGTTCATAATGCATTTGAATCAGGTGTGTTATTTGAGCAAACAATGGTTCAAGACGAATTTCCGATTCAAAAGCAAGCTTGTGCAGATTTCTGGCGTCGTCATTTTTATCCGTTAAATTATTCGATGACGAAAGTCATTCAGTCATTGTGGAACAGCCCTGAGTCATTGTTAACAGAGATAAAACCTTTTTTGCAAGGTGATATTCCAGTTATTATTAATCAGCCTCAACAAATAGAAACACTAGAGGAACGACACCAGCGGTTAATCTCATTAATTGATTCAGTTAAAGCATCTTGGCTAGAACATTCCGCTGATTTCGAAAAGCTGATTACAGATTCTGATGTTGATAAACGAAGTTATAGTTCCCGTTTCTTACCTTCTTGGTTGACAAAAATAGCTCAGTGGGCGCAAGAGCCTACTGAGGATTATCAGTTACCAAAGGATCTCGTTCGTTTTTCACAAACTACATTGCATGAAAAATCTAAAAGCGGTTCTGGGCCAGAACATATTGTTTTTCAACATATAGACAACCTACTTTCTCAATCATTAACACTTAAAGACCTTATTATTCCACTCGCGATTTCTGAAGTTAGGCAAACTATTACTCGAGAAAAACACAATCGGGGAGAAATGGGGTTTGATGACCTATTAACTCGTTTAGATAGTGCTCTTAGCCAAGAGAGTGGGAAATTTTTAGCTCATGCTATTAGCCAGCGTTTTCCTGTGGCAATGATTGATGAGTTTCAAGATACAGATGCACAACAATACCGTATTTTTCAACGGATTTACCAAGGTGTTGAAAACAGCGCCTTACTTTTTATCGGTGACCCTAAACAGGCTATTTATGCCTTTCGTGGTGCAGATATTTTTACTTATATTGAAGCCAAAAAAGAAGTTAGTGCTCACTACACATTAGAGACTAATTACCGTTCATCTCAAAGTATGGTTGAGGCCGTTAACCATATCTTTAGTCATTGCGAATCTCCGTTCATATTTGATCAAATACCTTTTCAACCAGTTAACTTTGCCCCACAAAATAGTGGGAAAAAATTGGTCCATAATGGTGATGAAGTTAACGCTCTCACTTTTTGGCAATTGGGTGCTGAGGGGGTTTCTGTCGCGGAATATGAGCAAGCAATAGCGTCACAATGTGCGGCACAAATAGCTCAGTATTTACTAGGTGGGCTGCGAGGGGATACTTATTTTGATAATAAAGGTAAGTGTACTCCTGTTGCAGCTTCAGATATTACCGTCTTGGTACGTAGCCGGCGAGAGGCCGTATTAATTCGCGATGCTTTAAATCAACTGAATATAGCTTCTGTTTTTCAATCCAATAGGGAAAGCGTATTTTCCACCCCCGAAGCTAGGGATCTGTTGTGGTTATTGCAGGCGGTATTATCCCCTGAAAAAGAACGCGTTTTGCGTAGTGCATTAGCCACAGGGATATTAGGTTTATCAGCAAAGCAAATAGATGACCTTAATCACGATGAGAAAGCGTGGGAACAATTAGTAGATGAATTCGCTCGTTATGCACAAGTGTGGCAAAAACGTGGTGTACTCCCAATGCTTCGCATGGTGATGGCTCAGAGGCATATCGCTGAAACATTATTATCTGGAATTGATGGCGAACGCCGATTGATGGATGTAATGCATATTGGTGAACTGTTGCAAGAAATGTCACTACAACTTGAAGGTGAGCACACACTTACTCGATGGTTAGCGCAGCAGATTGCACACCCAGACCATCAATCAGATGCGCAACAAATGCGCCTTGAAAGTGATAAACATCTGGTTCAAATTAGTACAATTCATAAATCTAAAGGTCTTGAATACAAAATTGTTTGGTTACCTTTTGCCAGTAATTTTTTACCTCAGTCCAAAGGGTTATATCACGACAGAACAGATTTCGGTACAAGGCTAGACTTGTCTGATGGTGAAGATACCGTGGCCTTGGCTGATGAAGAGCGATTAGCTGAAGATTTGCGTTTATTATACGTAGCCTTAACTCGGGCTATCTATCACTGTAGTGTGGGGGTTGCGCCGCTGATTAAAGGGAATAGAAAGAAAAGTGGTGAAACGGACTTACATTTATCTGCGCTTGGATACGTCATACAAAAAGGGCAGGCAGGAGATAGCCAACTGTTAAATGAGATGCTCGATGAACTCAGTAACGATGTAATTAATGTTACTGTCATTGATGTACCTGAATTTGAACGTTTAACTCTTGAGTCAAATCATGATGAAAACTTAGCGGCAAGGGAAGTCACTCGCTATTTTGATGACCACTGGCGTGTTACCAGCTATTCGGGGCTAAGTTATGGTTCTAGCCATTCAGAAGACGGGCAAGCGGTATCCGCTCTACAATTTGCAAATTCACTAGCACCAAATATGGATACTGAAGTCAGCGTTGATCTTGAGCAACAAGAAGGTGAAAATTCGGCTGAATTTTTAACGCCACATCAATTCCCTAGAGGGGCATTGCCGGGGACCTTTTTACATACTCTGATGGAAGAGATTGATTTCTCTGAAGCAATTTCGGTTGAATGGTTAACTGAAAAATTAGAAGCGGCAGGGTTTGGTATTCAATGGGCACCTATGTTGCAAGAGTGGTTAAATGCGATTGTTCAGGCTCCGTTAGCAGATGATGGCTTATGTTTATCTGCATTACAGCCACAAGATCAGTTAGATGAAATGCAATTTTATATCCCTATAGAATCGGAACTCACGGCTAATCATTTTGATAAAATTGCCCATCAATATGACCCGCTATCTCAGCGTTGCCCTCCGTTGAATTTTGAAAAGGTACAAGGGATTTTAAAAGGGTTTATTGATTTGACTTTTTTTTGGGGTGGAAAATTTTATCTTCTTGATTATAAATCAAATTACCTGGGTGAGGATGCCAGCTTTTATACTCAAGAAGCAATGGCCGAAGCCATGATCGATCACCGATATGATTTACAATATCAATTATATTCCTTGGCACTACACCGCTATTTAAAACAAAGGTTACCTAATTATGATTACGAAACGCATTTCGGTGGTGTGTATTACTTATTCCTAAGAGGGATTGATAAGGTAAATTCGCATAATGGGGTCTTTTTTTATCGGCCTTTAGAAGCTTTTATTGGGGAATTGGATCTCCTTTTTCAAGGTAGGCAACAAGGGGAGGTGCTGAATGAAAGCACTATTTAATCGGGGAATTGAAGAACGTATTTTTACTCCACTTGATGTGCAATTTGCCTATAGCCTATCAGAGGATGAAAACCCAATACTACTGATGGTTACTGCTATTCTTAGTGCGGAAACGATGGCAGGGCATGTTTGCTTAGCGTTATCTGACATCATGCCTGAAAAGTTATTTGCAGGTCGGCATCCTGAACTGGCCGCGGAGTTTTGGCACAAAATGGGGCAGCCAGATGAGCAAACGGTTTATCAAACTTTGCTGCAAGCAAATGCAGTTTCGTTAGGAAATGAAAATAAAACGTCCCCGTTGGTTCTGTCGGGAGATTACTTATATTTTCAACGAATGTGGCAATATGAGCAGTATGTTGCGCATTATTTTTCTAACACCCCAATAGATGATAAAAATAACCAACAAATCAAGGTGGTTTTAGATAATTTATTTCCGATCTCAGATGAGATTGATTGGCAGAAAATTGCAGCTGCTGTTGCCGTGACGAGTAAAGTCTCCATAATTTCTGGGGGGCCGGGAACAGGGAAAACAACAACGGTCGCGCGTATCCTCGCTGCATTAATTAAACTGGAAACTAAGCATGAGTATAGGGTCAGAATTGAGCTTGCGGCGCCTACAGGTAAAGCGGCTGCAAGGTTAACCGAATCTTTAGGAGAGGCAATGAAACATATGCCTTTAACCGATGATGAGAGGGCGTTATTACCACATCAAGCGAAAACACTTCATCGTTTACTTGGTGCTCAGCCTGAAAGCCAAAAATTTCGCTATAACCGAGATAACCGATTATCGCTAGACATTTTAATTGTTGATGAGGCATCAATGGTCGATTTACCGATGATGGGTAAATTACTTGAGTCGCTGCCTGAAAATGCAAAACTTATTTTTCTTGGTGATAAGGACCAACTTGCATCTGTTGAAGCAGGGGCTGTACTCGGGGATATTTGCCAGTTTGCAGATAATGGCTACAGCCTTGAACGAGCGGCTCAGCTTTCTGAAATATCGGGTTATTCTATCGATCAATACTCTTCGACAACAGGTCCGATAATTCGCGATAGTTTGTGTTTATTGCGCAAAAGCTACCGTTTTTCTGCTGATTCAGGAATTGGGAAACTTGCTTTTGCTGTAAATGCGGGAAATGTACTTGGTGTTCAAAAGTTATTAAAGCAAGGCTGTTTTGATGTGCATAATTATGTGCAAGAAACGGCAGATGATTATGCACAAATTTTATTAAATGCCTCTGAAAATTATAAAGATTATTTATTGGCTGTAAAATCAAAGGAAACGCCGGCTCAGGTTTTAAAAAAGTTTAATCAATATCGTTTATTAACCGCTTTACGGGAAGGCCCTTTTGGGGTAGTAGGCCTGAATGATAAATTAGAAAAATTATTACATCGGCAAGGGTTAATAAACCGTCCCTATAATTTATTAAATAAACACTATGCTGGCCGGCCAATCATGATTAGCCGCAACGATAGTCCACTAGGTTTATTCAATGGGGATATTGGTGTCATATTACCTGATGAAAATAATAGCCTGAGAGCTTACTTTCAATTTCCAGATGGCACTATTCGTGGAATACAACCGAACCGTCTACCACAGCATGAAACCGCTTATGTGATGACGGTTCATAAATCACAAGGTTCGGAGTTTGCTCATACCGCATTAGTGTTACCGCAGGTATATTCACCTGTTATTACACGTGAACTCGTCTATACCGCAATAACCCGAGCAAAAAAAGAATTGTCCCTTTATGGGAGCCCAAAAGTATTACGTCGAGCAATTGAAACGCCGACAAAACGGCGCAGTGGTTTGGCGATACAATTAATGTGACTAAGATATACTTAAGTGACAGTTATATTTAAATAATTTATAACCATAGATTAAAGGTAATAAGATGGATAACCAGCAAGAAATGACCGCAATAACCCTAACATTAAATGCAAGGCTTGAGCCGATTAGGCGTGCAGATTTAGAAGATGCATTTGATGAAGTCATGAAAAGCATGGGGAAAGATATCCATGTTACTGGTGGTGGTACGTCACTTGATGATAATGGTGAGGCACAAGAATGCGATATAGAAATCGCTATTGCGGATGCTAGTGACGAAAATATCAGCTTAATTATCCAGCTATTTACTTCAATGTTAGCGCCGAAGGGCTCTCGTTTATTTATTCATGGTGAAGATGTCCGGATTGATTTTGGTACAGATGAAGGGCTGGCAATTTATTTTAATGGAACAGAATTAGCCGATGAGGTTTATGAAAACGGAGATATCAATGAGGTCTTTGACATACTTGATGAAGCAGTTGAAGATATTGGTAGTATCCATGGTGTTTGGGATGGGCCAACAGAAACAGCATTTTACTTTTACGGCACTTCTTTTGCTGAAATGGAAGCTGCATTAAAACCCCATTTAGATACAATCCCATTATGCCAAAAGGCAAGGGTTGTACAAATAGCTTAACTGTGTAATTTATTCCTAGCTAGAGTTAAAGTTGTAAAAGTGCCCACCCAAATTATACATCCATATGATTTGGGTGGGAGAGGATAATTAACCAGCTATGGTTTCAAATAGTGTCGAAATAGTTATTTATCTGATTGGGTTTTTAAATCTAATATTAAAATCTTAGAACGCCGCTGGTAGTTATATAATGCTTGTTTCTTCAATGGTAGCATTTCAATTTCAGCAGGGGTAAAGCCACGTTCTTGGAACCAATGAATGCTGCGTGTTGTTAATACAAACAATTTGTCTAAGCCAAATTGTTTTGCTTGAGCTGCCACTCGATTAAGTAGTTCTTCCCCTCTGGCAGAGCTGCGGTAGTCAGGGTGAACTGCAACACATGCCATTTCTCCAAGTTTTTCTTCTGGGTATGGGTAGAGAGCCGCACAAGCAATCACCAAGCTATCACGTTCAATAATGGTAAATTTGTCGATTTCCATTTCAAGCTGCTCACGTGAACGCCGTACTAAAATGCCTTGCTGCTCGAGTGGGCGAATAAGTTCTAAAATGCCCCCAATATCGTTAATATTTGCGCGGCGGATTTGCTCTGCACTTTCCATTACTATTTGGGTACCAATACCATCGCGGGAGAACAGCTCTTGGATTAAAGACCCATTTTCTTGGTAGCTCAATAAGTGGCTACGGCGAACACCACGACGGCAAGCTTTTGCTGCACCGCGTAAAAAGCGTACAGTTCCTGAGTAATAATCCCCTTCAGATTCCAGCTGTTGAATGAGGTTTTCCGCTTCATTTGGGAATAACTCAGACAGGATATTACCGTTCTTATCAGCAACCCCTTGCGAAGAGCAAAAACCGATAAGTTTCTCAGCCTTCATTTTTACAGCGAGTTGGGTGGCTATCTCTTCTGAGGTGAGATTAAAGCTTTCCCCAGTAACAGAAACGGCAACAGGGCCAATGAGTACAATGGAACCGTTATCGAGTTGGTTATTAATCGCTTCTTCATTAATACGGCGTATCCTACCACTATGGCAATAATCAATACCGTCATCGACACCTAATGGTTGAGCAATAACAAAATTACCACTAACTACATTAATATGCGCGCCTTGTAACGGAGTGTTACCTAAGCTCATGGATAACCGAGCTGTAATATCTAATTGTAAAGCACCTGAGGCTTGTTTGACATATTCAAGTGTATTGGCATCAGTTACGCGAGTATGTTTGTGATAAACAGCGTCATAGTTATGCTCTGCTAGGATATCTTCGATTTGAGGCCGAGCGCCATAAACGACGATAATCCTTATGCCTAAACTATGTAATAACCCTATATCATTGACAATACTAGGGAAATTTTCATGGGCAATTGCTTCACCACCAAGCATAATAATAAAAGTTTTGCCGCGGTGGGCGTTTATATAAGGGACCGAATGGCGAAACTCATCAACCAATTCGGTACTGCGCTCTTTCATAACGACCCTCTTAAATGAATTTTTATTCGCTAATAATGTATTTTTATTCTTTTTGGCGCAGAATATCAAGTAAAAGATGGTATAAAAAAAGTAACAATTTTATTTTTGACGTTTACATATCTCTAAATTTAACTATATATACTCTACGGAAATTAAATTGCTTAAAATTGACACAGAAAGTCACTCAAAAACATTTTCTCTAGGTATGATTAAGTTATGCTTATAGTGGTAAGTCTATAGATGTCTTGTATATTCTTAATGACAGAGCACAAATGATTAGTTAGAGTGCTTATTTCTGGTCAAGCTATTGGCAGTTATTCTTAAATCACTTTATTTCTCAGTTCTAGGTTCGGAATTATTGATGAGTCATCAAGATCACAGCCCATCGAAGCGCCGTTTTATACAGGGCGCAGCTGCAGTTATGTTACTGAGCGTCAGCCCATTCGGTTTTTCTGCAAATAGCAGCGTCATCGCTGTGCGTATTTGGCCTGCATCAAGCTATACCCGAGTTACGCTAGAATCCAGCGTCCCGTTAAAGTATCGCCAGTTTGTGCTTAATAACCCTGAGCGCATTGTTGTCGATCTTGAAGGGGTGCAGTTAAATAATGTGCTTAAACAGATGGGGACTCAGATCCAAACTCGTGACCCGTATTTGAAGTTGGTTCGGGTAGGGCAGTTTGATCCTCAAACGGTTCGTTTAGTTTTTGAAGTAAAAAATAGAGTTAGCCCTCAGTTCTTTACGATAACGCCTGTTGGTGAATTTAAACATCGTTTAGTGCTTGATTTTTATCCGGGCAAAGGTGTCGATACCAATGATGACCCACTGTTGGCATTACTTGAGGATTACAATAAAGGTGATCTCGAAGAAAACATGCCAGCTCAAGCTAAAAAACCAGGGAAGGCGGGAAGGGATCGCCCGATTATTATTATGATAGACCCGGGACATGGTGGTGAAGACCCAGGTGCGATAGGGAAATATAAAACGCGAGAAAAAGATGTCGTCCTGCAAATCGCACGTCGTTTAAAAGCATTAATTGATAAAGACCCTAAAATGCGGGCTTATATGACACGAAATGAAGACGTTTTTATTCCGTTGAAGGTTCGTGTTGCGAAAGCAAGAAAGATGCAAGCAGATTTATTTGTTTCTATTCATGCTGATGCATTTACTAATCGTTCAGCACGCGGTTCCTCTGTCTTTGCTTTATCAACGAAAGGGGCTACCAGTAATACGGCTCGTTATCTTGCGCAAACTCAGAATGAAGCTGACTTAATTGGTGGGGTAAGTAAGAGTGGAGATGTATATCTTGACCATACAATGCTTGACTTGGTCCAAACGGCAACGATCAATGATAGTTTGAAGTTTGGTGATGAAGTATTAAAACTCATGGGTAAAGTCAATAAATTGCATAAGAACAAAGTTGACCAAGCCGGGTTTGCGGTACTTAAAGCGCCTGAAATACCATCAATTCTAGTTGAAACCGCATTCATTAGTAATTTAGAAGAAGAGCGAAAGCTTAAAACAGCTAAGTTCCAGCAACAAATGGCTGAATCTATTTTTGAAGGGGTTAAAGCCTATTTCCGCAATGGTGGAGAGCTAGCTATTCGTAACTAATCGAGTGAGCTATTAGGTATATGTTGATATAAAGGTGATGAACTAATTTGTGAGTCGCCTTTTTTATTTGCATAAATAAAAAAATAAGGGTTTATACAGGATAAAGACTAAAGGTGATTTGCTATTCAAGGAAGGAAACTAAGAAAGAATTGGTTGCGGGGGCTGGATTTGAACCAACGACCTTCGGGTTATGAGCCCGACGAGCTACCATGCTGCTCCACCCCGCGACTGAAGAAGTAAAAAATTGGTTGCGGGAGCTGGATTTGAACCAACGACCTTCGGGTTATGAGCCCGACGAGCTACCATGCTGCTCCATCCCGCGACTGAATTTTTACATCTTTATACTGCTGACTACTTTTAATACTTTACTGATAAAATCAGTAATTGGTTGCGGGGGCTGGATTTGAACCAACGACCTTCGGGTTATGAGCCCGACGAGCTACCAAGCTGCTCCACCCCGCGTCCGATTCGGGCACTATACTCGGGATGAGATCTGATGCAAGTTTTTTCGTGTTTTTTTTTCAAATTTCAGCATCTACAGAACAAAATCCGCACTGAATGTCTACTTTTTAATCTTTGGTGGGAGTATTGAGAAAAATAACTGAACTAAATATGTTTACTCGTTTCATTCCCAATTTGGGTTTGCTATTGTGCGTTTCATATTGGATTGTTGGATGCGCTTGGGTGGTGGAGAATGAATTTAGGACTGACAAAAATTGTAAATAAGCGAGCAGTAAAAAATGGGTTGGTAATCAGTGTGTTTTTTTCTTTATTGGCAGGATGCCAAACTCATCCAACGGATAAAGGCCAACAATATAAAGATGGGCGTTTAGTACAAGACCTGCAAAAAGTTAACCAAGTGAATGTTCAAGGTCGGCCTATTAATGCACCTGATTTTAATCAACAAGTTGTTGAGATCAAAAATGCATCACCCCGTTTATTTCAAAATAACAGCGATACCTACCATGCTATCGAGAATTGGTTAATGGCGGGGGGAGAACCTGCGAAATTAGCTAATTTCAATTTAACAGCTTTTCAAATGGAAGGAGCTGATAATTATGGGAATGTGCAATTTACTGGTTATTACACGCCTGTTATCGAGGCTAGACGCGTCCCACAAGGTGAATTTCGTTACCCTCTATATGGTATGCCACCGAAAAGAAAATCCCGCTTACCTAGCCGAGCAGCTATTTACAATGGTGCATTGAGTGATAATTTAATTTTAGCTTATAGTAACTCTGTCGTTGATAATTTTATGATGGAGGTACAAGGAAGTGGTTATGTTGACTTTGGTGATGGCAGCCCACTGAATTTCTTTGGTTACGCAGGTAAAAACGGTCATGCATACAAAAGTATCGGTAAAGTGCTTGTTGATCGTGGAGAAGTACCATTAAACCAAATGTCTTTGCAAGCTATCCATGATTGGACAAATAACCACAGTGAGCAAGAAGTTCGCCAATTATTAGAAGAAAACCCATCGTTTGTTTTCTTTAAGCCTCAATCATTTGTCCCTGTTAGGGGGGCGAGTGCAGTACCTTTAATTGCTAAAGCTTCAGTGGCATCAGATAAAACATTAATTCCGCCTGGGACCGCATTACTTGCAGAAATCCCCGTATTAGACGGTAATGGTAAATTTACGGGGCAGTATGAAATGCGTATGATGGTTGCCTTAGATGTCGGAGGGGCAATTAAAGGACATCATTTTGATATTTACCATGGAACGGGCCATGAAGCTGGGAAAATGGCAGGTTTTTATAATCATTATGGGCGAGTTTGGGTGTTGAAAAAAAGCCAACCGCTTTTTGGTACAATGTAGTTAACGTTTTAACTAAGGTTGTTTGTTATTATGCAAGCTAAGCTTTCAGATGCTTGGATGCAGCGTTTTGCTGGGATCGGGCGTTTATATGGGCAACAAGCCCTTCATCTTTTTGCACGATCTCACATTTGTGTTATTGGTGTCGGTGGGGTTGGTGTATGGGCAGCTGAGGCGCTAGCTCGTTCAGGTATTGGTTATATTACTTTGATTGATATGGATGATATTTGTGTAACCAATACAAACCGCCAATTACATGCAATAAAATCGACAGTGGGCTTACCCAAAGTTGAAGTCATGAAAAATCGCATTTTGGAAATAAACCCTGAATGTGTAGTGAATGTGATTGATGATTTCATCACTGTTGATAATGCTGCTCAATACCTTAGTACGGGGTTTGACTATGTTATTGATGCGATTGATAGTGTTAGGCCAAAAGCTGCACTGCTAGCGTATTGCAGGCGCTTTAAAGTCCCTGTGGTAACGACCGGGGGAGCCGGGGGGCAGATTGACCCCACGCAAATCCAAGTTTCAGATCTCGCAAAAACTATACAGGACCCATTAGCTGCCAAACTACGTGAACGTTTGAAATCTGATTTTAATGTCGTGAAAAATGGCAAAGGCAAGCTTGGTATTGATTGCGTTTTCTCAACTGAGCAATTAGTTTACCCGCAAAGTGATGGGACGGTGTGTGCCGCTAAAAGCACCGCCGAGGGTTCTAAGCGTATGGATTGCGCAGCAGGTTTTGGCGCAGTAACCATGGTAACTGCGAGCTTTGGCTTTATCGCAGTTTCTCATGCACTCAAAAAAATGGTTGCAAAAGCGCAAAGGCAGGCAAGTCAAAGTGAGTAAGAATAGGAAGAGGCCATAAAATAGCCTCTTTCTAGCATTGATTATGCTGGCGTCATTTCACTGGCAATATTTTGAATTGCACTAATGAGTGATTGAATGCCATTTTGGCGGGATTCACTTAGCTGTGCCGGTAAGCCAGTTTGGGTGAGTAAATCATTAAAATTAATATCTATGATTTCCTGCGCTGTTTTTTGTTCTACCGCCGCGAGTAAAATGGTAAATAAACCTTTTACTACACGCCCCTCACTATCACCATAAAAGTGGAACGTATTATTATCATTGAGCAGTGCACCTATCCAGACGCGGTTTTCACAGCCTTTAACCTCTTGAGTTTGTTGCTTTTCATCGTCAGTTAATGGTGGTAACTTTTTAGCAAGCTGGATGAGCAAACGATACTTATCTTCCCATGCTTTGTACGTTGAAAATTGTTCAACTATTTCTTGAATTCCAATCTCTGTACCAAAAGGGTGCGGAGCAAAATCATGTTTAGTCGAAGTCATTAGGCTTCCTTCTGTATCTTTAGTCTTCATTTAATCATTTAGTATAGAAAGTGAGAGTGTGACTGCATCGATAAACTTATTGATGTCTTGCTGGTTGTTATAAGGCATTACTGAAATGCGCAAACACCCACTAATATTCAATGCATCCATTAAGGGTTGGGCACAATGCTGACCATAGCGTAATGCAATATTTTGCTCGGTCAAGAGGGTACCTAAATCGCTATGATGAATATCTTTAAAATTAAATGATAATAAAGGGGAGTGAGAAGGGTGATAACTCATAAAGTTGGGGAGTAATGACAGCTTCTCGTAGGCGTATTCCACCAAGGAACATGCATAAGCTTCAGCAGAAGTTAAATCGACACCTTCTAGCCACTTAAGGACAGCAGAAAAGGCAATGACGCCAGCAATATTTGGTGTTCCAGCCTCAAAACGCTGTGGGATAGGCGCAGGGGTAAAATGGTCAAATGTGACATCAGTCAGCATTTTACCTCCTCCGTGCCAAGGGCTCATTTGTTCTAATAGCTCAGTTTTCGCATAACAAACCCCAAGCCCTGTAGGGCCATACAATTTGTGGGCTGAAAATGCGTAAAAATCAATATTCAGCTTTTTTACATTTATTGGGCTATGTACTACACCTTGTGCTCCATCAACCAGAACAAGTGCCCCAACTTGGTGAGCCAACTGAGTTATAGCATGTAAATCAGTTTGATATCCCGTTACATTGGACATTTGTGTGATAGCAACAAGTTTGCTTTTTGTGGAGAGCTTTGATTTGAGCACATCAAGGCTTAATGTTAAGTCTTTTTCAACAGGCCATTTAATTATTTTAGCGCCAGTTTGTTGAGCTAGCATAATCCAAGGTAATAAATTTGAGTGATGTTCGATTTCACTTACAATAATTTCATCACCGGGTTGTAATCTTGAGCGAAAATAACACTGAGCAATTAAATTGATTGATTCAGTAGTTCCACGCGTCCAGATAATATTTTTTTCGCTGGGGGCATTAATCAATTTGGCAGTGCGGACACGGCCTTGTTCATAGTCACGAGTTAATTTTAAGGCGTCAGGGGATTGGCCCCGATAAACAGAACTACCTGATAAACGGTAATAATTATTTGAAGCATCGATCATGGCTATGGGTTTTAATGCGGTAGCTGCGCTATCAAAAAATAGAGTCGATGAGTCTAAAGCAGGAAATGCGAGACGAAATGAAGCGGCGCTAAAATGGTCCATGAGTTCTTTCTTTTAGTCAAAATTTATCTGTTATTGGCTATTGCTGAGTGTGGTGTAATTTGATTGTACATTTATTAGTACATTTATAGTTATTTTTTTGATTAATTTAAACATATCATTTTCAACCTAAGCATTGAAATATTTTGTTACGTTTGGTATTAATTGTTATCAATTATCTAGAGTGTGTTTTTTAAAATGATTTAGCGTTTTGCATTACAATGCAATCCTTTTTATTCAGAAATTATTTTATTGATATCCTTTACGAACATATTTCAAGAATTATCTTAAATATCTAACTGAAAGTTTTTTCGGTACACTAGTAGTTATCTATAGATTATTGTATTTATTACGTTAAATTGCTTAGGTATTTATTGTTAGTGGTTTAAATAAATAGCAAAAAAAAGCACCGCGCGTTGGCGGTGCACTATAAAAATCACTATGGACAGACAGGGTAAATGTACAGGAAGTGAAAAAACAGTAGCAAAGCTACAAAGTCTGGCTGAACCAGACAACTTGCAAACACAACATCACAACCACAAAGCCAAAAGTTCCAAAGTAACTAAACTCTGTAACTTTTCGTTCCGGCTTAGGAAGTGTGCATACTATAGGTATTTACTGGCGTATCCTCAAGGGACAAATTATAATGCTTCGGATGAAAAAAACTAATGAATAACAATATGCCAAGTAGAAGTGATTATGTCTAAAAGATTACCGCCCCTGAATGCACTGAGAGTCTTTGATGCAGCAGCTCGTCATTTAAGTTTTACTAAGGCTGCAGAAGAATTATTTGTAACGCAAGCTGCTGTTAGTCACCAAATGAAAAGTTTGGAGGATTTTCTTGGGCTCAAGCTGTTTCGCCGACGTAATCGCTCATTATTATTAACGGAAGAAGGCCAGAGCTATTATCTTGATATTAAAGAAATTTTCTCTTCTTTAAATGAGGCGACACGCAAGCTTCAAGCGCGAAGCGCGAAAGGGGCTCTAACAGTAAGTTTGTCACCAAGCTTTGCTATCCAATGGCTTGTACCAAGGCTTTCAGGCTTTAACCAAGCTTATCCTGGTATTGATGTAAGAATACAGGCTGTGGATAGAGAAGAAGATAAATTGGCAGATGATGTTGATGTCGCTATTTTCTACGGTAGAGGAAATTGGTCAGGGTTAAGAACGGATCGGCTGTATGCTGAATATCTAATGCCAGTATGTTCACCATCGTTATTAACAGGTGATAACCAACTTAAAAATCCCGAAGATTTAGCAAAACATACGTTACTTCACGATTCTTCTCGAAGAGACTGGCAAGCGTATGTTAAACAACTAGAGTTACAGAATGTGGTCAATGTACAGCAAGGGCCTATTTTTAGTCATAGTGCTATGGTTATCCAAGCTGCTGTACATGGGCAAGGTATTGCATTAACAAATAATGTGATGGCCAAAAATGAAATTGATGCAGGGCGTTTAGTTTGCCCCTTCAGTGAAGTATTGGTGAGTAAAAATGCATTTTATTTAGTCTGCCAAGAAAGCCAAGCAGATTTGGGCAAAATAGCGGCATTTCGCCAGTGGATCTTAGGGCAAGCAGCGAGTGAACAAGAAAAATTAGGCTTTATTACGGGTGACCAAGATGTGGCGCTTATTCAGTAATCAAGTAGTTAAATAAAAAGGTGTTACTGTGAATAGTCGTTTGATGTTAATTTTTGCTGGGATTAGTGGCTTCTTTACTGTTGCTTTTGGGGCTATAGGCTCTCATGCGTTGTCGTCAATCATGAGTGTCCACCAAATGGACTGGATTGAAACAGGCTTACGTTATCAAATGTTACATACTGTTGCGCTTATGGTGTTAGGTGCAGTTTTATTGCGTAAAGTGGTTCTATGGTTTTACTGGTCAGGGGTATTTTTTTCAGTTGGCATACTTCTTTTTAGCGGTAGTCTTTATTGTATGGCCCTATTGCAGGTAAAATACTTTTCTTATTTTACGCCAATAGGGGGAGTATGTTTCCTGATTGGCTGGCTGTTAGTAGTAATTGGCGCTATGCGTCTAAGGAAATCGGCGTCACGTAATGAGTAATAAAATTGCACTATATTGCCGTCCAGGCTTTGAGAAAGAGTGTGCAGCAGAGATTACAGACAAAGCCGGGCAAAAAGAAATTTATGGTTTTGCTCGGGTAAAAGAAAATAGTGGTTATGTTATTTTTGAGTGTTACCAAGCAGAAGATGCAGATACACTCGCGCGGACGTTGCCTTTTCGAGAGTTAATTTTTGCTCGTCAAATGATTGTGGTGGGGGATTTACTAAAAGATCTGCCGCCAGAGGATCGTATTACCCCGATTATAAACGCGCTGAGCCAGCAAGTTGTTCGAGCGGGTGATATTCGTGTTGAAGTGGCAGACACGAATGAATCTAAAGAGTTAATGAAGTTCTGCCGTAAGTTTACGGTGCCTTTACGTAATGCATTACGTAAAGAGAAAATTTTACTTCCTCTTGAAAATTTTAAGCGCCCAGTGATCCATGTATTTTTTATTGCTCCGGGTTGCTGTTATACAGGGTATTCCTATACCAATAATAGTTCGAATTTTTATATGGGTATCCCGCGATTAAAATTTCCATCAGATGCGCCAAGTCGCTCAACATTAAAACTCGAAGAAGCTTTTCATGTATTTATTCCTTATGAAGAGTGGGAAGAGCGGTTAGCAAGCGGTATGAACGCAGTTGATTTAGGGGCATGTCCGGGAGGTTGGACATACCAATTAGTGAAGCGCAGTATGATGGTCCATGCCGTAGATAATGGCCCAATGGCAGAAAGCTTAATGGATACTGGGCAAGTTAAACACCACCGAGCTGATGGTTTTAAGTTTCAGCCAAGTTCACAAAACATTACTTGGTTAGTATGTGATATGGTTGAAAAACCGGCGAAGGTGGCTGCACTGATGACTGATTGGCTAGCACAAGGTTGGTGTCGGGAAGCTATTTTCAATCTCAAGTTGCCAATGAAAAAGCGTTATGAAGAAGTTTCACATATTCTGGAAAAGATGAAAACACAGCTAAAAGAGCAAGGTGTGAATGTGTTAATTCAAGCTAAGCAACTTTATCATGACCGAGAAGAAGTCACTGTACATGTGATGAGAATTTGGTCTGCCAACCCAATGGCGCGTGAATATTACTAGTTAGTGTACTGCCATTCTAAAGGCCGCCAAGTGTGGCCTTTTTTGTGTGTTTATTTAGTGTAGTAACGTAGTTGATTTAAATTACCTTGCAAAGCTATATCTGTTTTTAATGTTGCAATATCACGGCAAATCAATGCAATTTGCTGCTGATCGACTAACTTTTTTTGCCATTTTTCTTCTAGTTCCGATAAATGAGCAAATAAATTTTCAATTGAATGATATTGTTGTAAAAGCTGCGTTGCACTTTTAGGGCCAATCCCTGCAACTCCAGGCACTTTACTACTGCTAATACCGGCAAGCCCCCAGTAATCAGGGAGTTGCTCAGGTGTAACGCCAAATTCCTTTTCAATAAACGGAACATCGAGCCAGCGTTTTTGAAAATAATCACGAATTCGAATATTCGGAGATAATAATTGGCAATAACCTTTGTCTGTGGATACGATGGTAACTGTATGCCCCGACCCAGCAATGCGTGTTGCTAAGGTCGCCGCTAAATCATCTGCTTCATCTCCTTCAGATTGCCAGCAATGTATCCCCTTTTCTTGGAAAAGAGCAATCAGAGTTGGCAGTTCAGCTTGTAAATCCTCAGGCATAGGCTGTCGACCCGCTTTGTAATCGGGTAGTTTTTCATGACGCCAACTTTGATGCCGCCCTTCCTCATCAAATACCGCCACAATATGAGTTGCAGCGGTATGATTTAATAATTGGGATATGGCAGATAAGCAGGTTTCACCACACGGGCTTCCTTGCACCGCATGGATGCGGCGTATTAAGTTTAGTGCATCAATAATTAATAAATGGATCATAAATACGCCATACCTAAAATGTTTATCCTTACTTGTAGACCATACTTATTTTACAATTTCGTAGCAAGGCTCATAAGCTGTACCACCTGGTAGCTTCATGCGGTGCTGTTCTACGAAGCCTTGCAGTAAAATATCCATTCGTTTCATGAGTTCGGTATCACCGTGGATTTTAAATGGCCCGTGCTTTTCTATTGCCTTCATACCAAACTCTTTTACGTTACCAGCAACAATCCCAGAGAAAGCGCGGCGTAAATCAGAGGCCAGTTTTTCAGGTTCTTGACCAGGATGAAGGTTCAATGAAGCCATATTTTCATGCGTTGGTTCGAATGGGTGTTGTAAATCTTGAGCAATTTTAATTGACCAGTTGAAGCTATAGGCATCACCGGTGCTACGGCGGTTCTCTTTAACTTTTGGCATGCTTTGCTTCATTACTCGGGCGACTTCTTGGGCATCGTCAATAATGATTTGGTAATGCTTACTGGCATCTTCACCTAAGGTATGACGGATAAAGTCATCTAAAACGGTAAAATATTCAGCACTTTCTTTTGGACCCGTTAAGATAAGCGGCAGAACTTGTTCGCTGTTGGCTGGGTCCATTAAGATACCCAGTAAGTAAAGTAGCTCTTCAGCAGTTCCTACCCCCCAGGGAAAATAATAATGCCGTGGCCTAATCGAACAAACGCTTCTAAGCGTTTTTCAATGTCAGGCATAATAATCAGCTCATTTACCAGTGGGTTAGGTGGCTCTGCGGCAATAATTGATGGCTCTGTTAAACCAATAAAACGGCTATTTTTATACTGTTGTTGAGCATGCCCTACAGCAGCACCTTTCATTGGTGCTTCCATTGCTCCTGGCCCACAGCCAGTACAAATATTGAGCTCACGTAAGCCAAGTTCGTTACCAACTTTACGACCATACTGGTATTCGATTTCATTAATGGAGTGACCGCCCCAGCACACAATCATGCTTGGGTCTTCATCAATATGTAATGCGCGGGCATTACGCAAAATGGAGAAAATCATATTAGTAATATGAGCTCCATTTTCAAGGTCTAAATGGAATTGTTCTTTTGCGTAGGTAATTTGTGCATGAACGAACAGGATATCACGTAATACTGAGAATAGGTTTGCTTGCAATGTACGGATGATTTTACCGTCAACAAAGGCTTTTTCTGGCGGGTCTATAAGTTCTAGTTTAACACCGCGCTCACGACGTAATACATTGATATCAAAATCTTTGCTTTTTTCTAATAGCTCTTTACTGCTATCAGTAAGGCTGCCTGAGTGTAGAACGGCTAAAGAGCAATTTCTAAATAATTGGTACAAATCGCTACTGGCCGTACGTTTTAGCATATCAACTTCAAGTTGAGATAGTAGATCCATAGATCCTAATGGACTGATATGAGTAATCAAGTAGTACTCCTTTACCCAGTGGGTTCTTGATATGTGAATTGTACTGTAAATGCATGGGTAACATTTACTTTCAATTGTTTTTCAACTACATGGATACTTATTGCCGTGCTAAACGACCTAATTCAGGCGTAAAATCCTCATTACTTCGCCATGGGTTAATATCAAGCCCTCCACGGCGAGTATAACGTGCATAAACACTTAATTTATCGGGTTTACACAGTTGTGTAATATCATTAAATATACGTTCAACACATTGTTCATGAAACTCATTATGATGGCGAAATGAAATTAAATAACGTAATAGGGCTTCACGATTAATTTTCGCACCGCAATAGTGAATTTGTACGGAGCCCCAATCAGGTTGATTAGTAATTAAACAATTTGATTTTAACAAATGGCTAACTAAGGTTTCTTCGACGATATCTTCTTGCGTACTATTTGCTAAGTAGTCACGGTTAAATTCATAATTATTGATATCAATTTCCTGATCATCAATACATATCCCTTGCAATGGTTGGATAGGTTGATGGGAAAAATCATCTAATTTATAAAGTGTAACGCTAACCTTACCATTAGCACAGCGGCTTAAATCATTTTGCAAAACGCTTCGCACATTTTCCCAAGTTTCAAAGCATGTTTGGTTAAAGCTGTTGAGATATAGCTTAAAACTTTTGGATTCAATAAGGTTTTCACTATGGGCATCAACACTGATTGAACCAATCGCAACTTGAGGGACACCACGTTGGTTTAGCCAAGAAAGCTCGTACATTGTCCAGATATCTGCACCATGAAAGGGAAGAGCATCGGCGTAGATCGCTAAAGGAGAGCGATTTAGGCTGCGAGGAACGGCTTGGAGTAATGTTGCATCATATTGGTCATGATAAGCCGTTTTTTTCCCTAACGTTAAATTATCAAGTGCGGGATTATTCTGGTAGTGTGACATATTGGTCCTTGTACTTCATAAACGAGAATGAGGTTAAAAGGCAGAAACTGGTACATTTTATTCGCCCGTAAACTTCTGCCATAATACCATTTATCCACCTTGTTGACGTCTTTCAATTTAACGCAGCTATAAAACCATATAAATATGAATACAACACTTTCTGTCGCATTGCATAACTTTACTGAGAAATATGTTTCTCAATGGCAACAACAAACTGGTTTACCGCCCGCTTCAACGGATTTATATGGTATTCCATCCCCTTGTATTGTTCGCACTGGCGAAAACTGGGTGTATTGGGAGCCTCAAACATTTCCAATTAAGGGTGCAACCCTGGATAAAGTCGCTACTGCATTAGATATCAATTTGCAAAGTGATATCCACACTTTTTATACCACTCAGTTAGCTGGTGATATGAAAGCGACATTTCGTGATATTACCCTTAATTTAGTGCAAGTTTGGAATGAGGATGACTTTATTCGCTTACAGGAAAATTTAATTGGCCATTTGGTCACTCAAAAGCGTTTAAAGCTGCCGCCAACGTTGTTTATTGCAACCTTAGATTCTGAACTTGAAATGATATCAATGTGTAATCTTAGTGGTGAAATAATCCTAGAAAAATTTGGTAGTAAAGAAAGACGAGTACTTTCTTCGAATTTAACCTGTTTTCTTGAAGAGCTGACTGTCATTGTGGAGCCAAAGGGGTAAGCATTTTATTACAACTTGGTGTAGGTAAAAGCTTACAATTAAGTTAAGCAATATCTTAAAGTTTTCTTCTTTTATAAGAATGATAATTATTTAACTTTTTATTTCATGGCGTTACTACCGTACGTGATATTTCATTTAATATTATTGAATTATTGCAAGCCATACTAGGTTGTTTTAGTAAGCGGTTTCATACATTCTTATCTCGCTGGACAGGGTAAGTCAGTTTAGCTTTTTATACCTAATTATAGGGTGTAAAAATTTTTAAAAGTAAGGCGAGGGATTGCTAAATAGGTTAAAACACCTATTAACATGCTTTTATTCAACAGGATGTTGAGTGACAGGATGTCATTTTGCAGGATGCATAAGTCCTAAAGCGTAAGCCAGTCAACCAAGGTTGACTGGCTTTTTTCCTGATAAATATTATAGAGTTAATAATAGGCTTTATTGGTTATGGTTCTTCAAGGCATTTTTATTAACGGCTAGTTATCATTTACATTCTTGCTAACGCAAGGCCTGCGAACGAAATATTAATGGCTGTTATGCTGGGAGTTTTTAGTTAATGACATAATAATTTCTTGGGTCATTGCGTCGCGCAGCGCTTCGCGACGGCGAAACTCAGCTCGGCGTTGGCTTTTGACTGATTCTATATCGCGTACAGGCTCTTGAATTGGCAATTGGAACCAGCCGTCTGCGGTTTGCGTCCCATTGCACTCTAACCAAAAAGTATCATAACTTGATTTTAAATGTTGGCTCTTAATATGGCATTGGTTAGAAACGCCTAATATTGATTTTACATGGAAAAAAGTAGCGACAGCATAAACTGCGGACATTAATAAATTCTTAGGTCTCATACCGTGCATTTGTTTAGTAATTAACCTAACTTGGTCAACACTTTGCTCGGTTGAAGGCCCTTGTAAGGAGCATACATAAAGTTGGCCTTCAGGGCCGAAAGAAAAACTCATTAAATAGATCTCATCACCTGTTTCATTTTTCAGGTGTAGAGTGAGGTCACCTTCTCTTGGGTATTGTGAATATATTAAGGTTAATTGAGCAAAATCCCCTGATTTTAACTCAATATTAGCCACAACAAGCCCTTCACGTTTATCACAAAACATGGCTTCGATAGCTTCAGGTTTAAATGTTGTTTCAACTAAATTAAGTGTATAGCTAGCCGTAAGCAACTTTTGCTTTCCAGTCCAAGCCTTATGAAGGTATTTATTAATCGGTCGTTCAATGAAATGAGGAACACCTTCAATTGCCGCCGAAAATTGAGCACAACGGTAGTTTTGGCACATTACCTGATAGTGTTTATATTGCTCAGTAGGAAGTTTAGTAATACGAATTTTTCTTTTTAATTCAACATATTTTGAGTTAAAAGCTCGCCAAACTTTATTTTCCTTACGCCACTGCTTTAGTAATCCCATAGATAAACCATTTTATTGTTAATTATTTTGTTTGTATTAAATTGAAAAACATTTGATTTTACTTTTATCAATCGAAACAAATCATCAACGAAACTTATCAAGTTAAGTCGAGCAGATAATTAAGCAGAAAATAATGGTATAGAGATATCAATAAACTTGTATTTCCTCGTTTTTAACCCCATTTATCCGACAGAATTGTGATGAAAAATAAAGTATATTTGCTTTGTGATAATTAAATAGGTTTAAGCATGAATATTGAACAACGCATTATTGAAAAACTTTGTCATCTAGAAGAGGAAATGAAATTAAAATCCCTTTGGAATGAACAGCCACCAAGTCCTGAAGCTTTTAAAAGTGTTGAACCCTTTTGTATTGATACAATGGAAGCTTCGGAATGGTTACAATGGGTTTTGATCCCTCGCTTGCAGATACTGATTGAGCAAAAAGCGGTATTGCCGACAAGCTTTGCAGTTGCCCCTTATTTTGAAGAGGCTTATAAGCATGACGAAGAAGAGCGTTATACATTGGTTATTCATCACTTGCGTGAGCTAGACGGCCTTTTTTCAGCGAAAACGAGCGGGTGAATAATTAATGCTGGAAATCATTTATCACGATGAGTATATGGTTGCGGTGAATAAACCGGCAGGTATGCTAGTGCATCGCAGTTGGTTAGATAGCAAAGAAACGGTGTTTGTCATGCAAACGCTGCGAGATCAAATTGGGCAATATGTGTATCCCATTCATCGGCTTGATAGGCCTACATCAGGTATATTGCTTTTTGCGTTGTCGAGTGAGGTTGCAAGGCTGTTAGCTGCACAGTTTGAAAGCCACCAGTTAGAAAAAGTATATCATGCTATCGTTCGTGGCTATTTAACCGAAGAGCAAACCATCGATTATCCACTCTTGGAAGAGTTAGATAAAATTGCGGATAAACACGCGTCTCGTGAGCCCGTTTTACAGGAATGTATTACTCATTGTAAGCCAATCGCCACCGTTGAATGCCCTATTGCTATCGGGCGCTACGACACATCTAGGTTCAGCTTGGTTGAATTAAGGCCGGAAACAGGCCGTAAGCATCAACTAAGAAGGCACATGTCTCACCTTCGTCATCCTATTATTGGCGATAGTAAACATGGTGATTTGCGGCAGAACCGGGGAGTTAATGCGAATTTTTCAGTATCACGACTGATGTTGCATGCCAGTTTATTAAATTTAAATCACCCGATAACAAAAGAAAATATATCACTAGTTGCGCCGTGGGACACACAATGGTTGTCATTAATTGAACAATTTGGGTGGTCAGATAAGGTTGTAAAGTTAGGAATAAACGTTATTAATTCGTCAAATGAATAAGAAATAGAGGGGGTGTTATGTCAAAAATAGGCATTTTTGTTGGAACTGTCTATGGTAACTCTTTGGCTGTTGCAGAAACGGCACAAGAAATTTTAGAACAGCAAGGGCATGAAGTGGTTGTCTTTGACGAACCTACCTTGAATGATTGGCAACACTACAATTCAGGTGAAGAAATTGCCTTAATTGTGACTTCATCTACAGGCCAAGGGGATTTGCCCGATACTATAGCGCCGTTGTTTAGTGAAATTAACGATGTTGTTGGTTATCAACCTGATTTACGTTACGGCCTAATTGCTTTAGGTGATAGCAGTTATGAAAGTTTTTGCGGGGCTGGGGTCCGTTTTGATGAGCTATTAGCCGAACAATCAGCTACACGTATTGGTGATATTTTATTTATTGATGCAATTGAAGTGGACACGCCAGAAGAATATGCGAAGAGTTGGATTGAAGCTTGGGCTGAGCTACTTTAAATGCCTGCACCGTGGGATTACCCATATTTATAATAAATAGCGGTAATGCTACGGCGCAGTATATAATCACTTCGCCTGTAAATTATTTACGGGTAAGTTTTTCGAGGTCAGCTTCAATTTCTGCAATTTTATTTGAAACAACATGTTCTAAATGGCGTAAGTCATCAAGAATTTTGTGTTTTAAATCAATATCAGTTTGCTCTGTTTGGCAAATTTGGTCTAGTTCTTCAATCGCATAACGTAGGTTAGTATTGATCTCGTTAATTTCTTTGAAATTATTACCGCCATCGGCAATCGTTTTACGTTGGCGTGGGTATTTGAATTTTACGCTTTTAGCGAAAAACTCCCCTTTATCTTTGCGAAAATAGATTTTTAAAATGTCATTATTCGCTTCTTGACGCAAGGAATAGCGGTCAATGTCTTGGGGGTTACTGATGCCTAAACTTTTCAAATTATCGTACATGTTAGCTCGCTTTACTGTAGGAACAGAGTCGGTAAACAAAGTGATAGTGTGAGCAAGGCCGTAACAATATCGGTCTATTTCCCTTTATGGTACTACTGGTTTAAAGACGTAGGTTGGAAATACCCTATTACGTCATTTTGCAATAGCATCATTATAATGAAAAATAAAATAATACAGTTTTATTGATGGTAAACGGCAAAAGTCACGGACATATTATGCGCGATTTCTTGAAATTGACAAACTTCTCTTTGCAATTAATGCGCTCAGATGAACCACAAAATGAAATATTAACGAAAGTGTATTGAATATGGCCACCCGATTTGCATACAAGGTATGCGCTTCGGGATAGCTTCATGTTTAACCTAATTACTATGAAATGATTACAAAAACTGAGTAATAGGTTTTTAGATAGTAAGTAGTGGCTGATAGGAATTATTCATCAATACTTCTTAATAATTCATTGATCCCTACTTTACCCCGTGTTTTCTCGTCGACCTTTTTAACAATAACAGCACAGTAAAGGCTATAGCTACCGTCTTTGGAAGGCAAGTTACCGGAAACAACGACAGACCCCGCAGGTACACGACCGTAAAAGATTTCGCCAGTTTCGCGATCATAAATTTTTGTGCTTTGTCCCAGATAAACCCCCATTGAAATAACGGAGCCTTCTTCAACAATCACACCCTCAACCACTTCTGAGCGAGCACCAATAAAGCAGTTATCTTCAATTATTGTCGGGTTTGCTTGTAATGGTTCTAAAACACCACCAATGCCAACGCCGCCAGATAAGTGAACATTTTTACCAATTTGCGCACAAGAGCCGACTGTCGCCCATGTATCAACCATGGTGCCTTCATCAACATAAGCCCCTATGTTGACGTATGATGGCATTAAGACGCTATTTTTAGCAATGTAAGCCCCTTTACGTACAGCGGCTGGTGGAACAACGCGAAAACCTTCTTTTTCGAAGCGAGCTTGGTCGTAGTCGGCAAATTTCATTGGGACTTTATCGAAATAACGGCTTTCAGCACCATCAATGACTTGGTTATCTTGAATACGAAATGATAACAACACGGCTTTTTTGAGCCACTGATGTGTAACCCAAACACCAGCAATTTTTTCTGCGACACGTAATTTACCGCTATCAAGTAATGCAATAGTCTCTAAAACGGCTTGTTTTACTGGGATAGAGACGGTATTTGGTGTAATACTGCTTCTATCTTCGAATGCTTGTTCAATGATCGCCTGTAAATGCTGCATTGATTGTATTTCCCTCTTGAATGACATGAAAGTAAGCGTTGACCGCAATAATGCGATGAGCGCTATATTTTATCCTTCGATTTTAGGGCTTCTGTCAACCTTTCTGATAACTCTTGTTGCATATTTTTACTTAAGGCTTGGTGCTCTTTATCTGCTAACACAAAGAAATCTTCAACTTTTTCGCCAATAGTGGTGATCCGTGCGCCATATAGCGAAATTTCCATTTGAGCAAAAACATGCCCAATTCGCGCTAATAACCCTGGTTGATCTAAGGCAAATAATTCCATATAGGTACGGCGATCATTCGTTGAATGTAAAAAATTGACTTTTGTTGGAACCGTAAAATGACGTAATTTAGATGGAATAGTGCGTGGTTTTGGTAGCGAAATTTCAGGTTGTTGCACCGCTAGCAACAACATTTTACGGATATGTTCATATCTATCTTTCGACAATGCATTCCCGTTAGGCTCTAACACCACAAAAGTATCCATTGCCATATTATCTTTATTAGTAAAGATCTGCGCACTGTGAATACTTAAATTACGCCTATCAAGTTCACTAGCAACAGCTGCAAATAAATGGGGTTTATCATGGCACCAAATAAAAATTTCAGTGCCACCATGTTTAGGTTGGGTGCTTATCAGGACAAGCGGTTGGCTTAAATCATGCGCTAGCAAATGTTTGGCGTGCCAAGCCAGTTGTGATGGGGTGTGACGCAAAAAATAGTCGGCGTGACAACGGGACCAAAGCGCTTGCAATTTTTCTTCGTTAATAGGGGACTGCCGTAATAATGATAAAGCTTGATAACGGTGATGGCGGATACGTTGGCGCAAATCAGGCGTGCTTTGCATCCCTTGATTTAACTGGTGTTCAGTGGATAAAAATAACTCGCGGATTAAACTTTGTTTCCAGCTATTCCATAATGTGCTGTTGGTCGCGCAAATATCAGCGACGGTCAAGCACATTAAATAATTAAGACGCGAAACTGTTTTTACTTCAGTTGCAAACTGCTTAATGATATCGGGGTCTTGAATGTCACGCCTTTGAGCGGTTACTGACATCAGTAAGTGGTTTTTTACTAACCAAGCGGCAAGACCTGCTTCTTTGCTCGAAAAACCATGTAATAAGGCGAAGTCATACACAAATTCGGCTCCAAGATCAGAATGATCTCCTGAACGCCCTTTAGCAATATCATGGAAAATAGCGGCTAGCCGTAAAATCTCAGGTTGAAGTAATTTAGGGTAAACACTGACACAAAGCGGGTGATCGCGGCGGTTTTCTTCTAGGGTAAAACTATCAATTTTTTGCAAGACGCGAATTGTGTGTTCATCGACGGTATAAGCATGGAATAGGTCGAATTGCATTTGGCCAACAATATTGCTCCAAAGAGGCGTATAAGCGCTTAGGACACTGTGAAGGTGCATAGGGACAAACGCACCTTTGATTGCTCTTGGATGGCATAATATTTTTAGGAATAGTTTTCGTGCTTCTGGCAGTTCACAGAGCGGCTTCACAAGATTTCGTCGCGCAAAACGTAATTGCCGTAATGTGGTTGAGTAAATCCCTGTAATATTGGGATAGCGGGCCATTTGGTAGAACATTTTTAAGATAGTGGCAGGCTGGTTAATGAATAGGTCATCATCAATCATATCAATTAACGAGCCACGAAGCTGGAATTGAGAATCAATAGGACGAGGCTTTTCATCGGGGTTGAGGGTCAAAATGGCTTCATCAAATAGTTGTAATAACATTTGATTTAGTTCTCTAACGCGCCGAGTGACACGATAAAAATCTTTCATCATTCGCTCAACAGGTTGGTTTTTATCACCTTGATAACCCAATAGATTGGCTACACTAAACTGGCGGTCAAATAACAGTCTATTATCATGGCGTTTAACCACTAAGTGTAAGGCGAAGCGAATTTTCCATAAAAAGACTAAACATTCTTTGAGTTCTTGGTGTTCCTCTTCGGTTAAAAAACCAAAACCCACCATTTCATCGACGGTTGTTGCCCCAAAGTGACGCCTACCTACCCATAGTAAGGTATGTATATCCCGCAAGCCACCAGGGCTGCTTTTAATATCAGGTTCTAAGTTGTAGCTAGTGCTATGGTAGCGTTGATGGCGTTCTTGTTGTTCTTCAATTTTAGCGGCAAAAAAGACAGCGGAAGGCCAAAATTCATCACTGAAAATCGTTTTTTGTAACTGTAAAAAGAGGGCGATGTCACCACAAATTAGCCTTGATTCAATTAAATTTGTTGCGGTTGTGAGGTCTGCATTGCCGGCTTCTATACATTCAGATAAAGAACGAACGCTATGACCAATATCAAAGCGAAGATCCCACAATAAAGTAATAAATTGCCCAATTTGAGCTGCTAATGTCTCAGGTAGTGGCTCTTTACTTAACACTAAGATATCAATATCAGAAAGTGGGTGCAGCTCATGACGGCCATAGCCACCAACCGCAATCAGTGACATCCCTGACTGTTTTTCAAATTTAAATGATTGCCAGAGACGAGTCAGTAAAGCATCGAGGTAGTCACTGCGAATATGAACTAGGTCAACGACATCTTTACCTTGGTTGAATGCTTCCTCTAGCCAATGGTCAAAATCATCGACATGTTGCCTTAAGGCACTGAGTTCAAGGTCGTGGGGACCAAATTGGTTTGGTGAGAGATAGGGAGTAGGAAGTGCCGTCATCTTTATCTTTCCGTAGTGATATCGATAGAAAAACTTATATCAGCTTACGGTTTTTTAGTAAAAATGAACAGAAAAAGAACCCCCTAATGTGAGGGGGTCTTCTTGGAATTAGGCGTTAACCAGAACCGCTGAGATAAATGGCTCTTCTTCTTTACGTAATGTTAAGATTTCACAACCGTTATCAGTAACGACTAAAGTGTGTTCATACTGTGCTGACCAACCTCGGTCTTTGGTTTTGACTGTCCAACCATCTTTCATGGTACGGATGCGGTGATCGCCAGTATTAACCATAGGTTCGATGGTAAATGCCATGCCTTTTTGTAGCACCACTCCACTATCATCAGCATCATAATGTAGAACTTGTGGTTCTTCATGGAACCCTTCGCCAATACCATGGCCACAATATTCACGTACAACTGAAAAGTCTTGTTTTTCAACAAACTCTTGGATGGCCTTTCCTAGGGTGCGTAAGCGAATACCCGGTTTAACCAGACGTAGGGCTAAGTACAGGCTATCTAATGTGACTTGGCAAAGACGCTCGCCTTGGATAGTCGGTTTCCCAACAATGAACATTTTAGACGTATCACCGTGGAAACCATTTTTGATCACCGTAACATCGATATTAACGATATCACCATCTTTTAAAATTTTATCTTCACTAGGAATTCCATGACAAATGACATCATTGACGGAAATACAAACGGATTTAGGGAAACCGTGATAGTTAAGACAGGCAGGGATAGCTTGCTGCGTTTCAACGATGTGTTGATGACAGAGGCGGTCCAATTCACCAGTGCTGACGCCCGGCACAACATGTGGCGCAATCATTTCTAACACTTCCGCTGCTAGCCTACCCGCAACACGCATTTTCTGAATATCTTCTTCAGTTTTGATAATAATAGCCATGAGTTTAATCCATTCATGCCACATATATTAATGGCATGTTTAATAAAGGGGGGTGAAAATAGGTTTGGTACCTTTTTTACATCAATAACACTTATGGTAACAGCCACCGCATTTCCTGCCAACTAGCTATCGATAGGAACCGATAGATTAAGTGTTTTTTAGATAGGTGAGTAGGGCGCTGAGGCTATACGAACCTAAGTGTTTTATAGCACAAAATGCACAGTAATGATGAAGATATCTTGAACGGAGAAATAACACCGATAGAAAATAAGATTTTTACTCTACCAGCGTTTTTACCCTGCCCAAATAGCGTCTATAATTGATTAATGGGAATATCATATTTCCCGAGTGAACCGCTTTTTAATCAATCTTCTTTTTTGTCATTTTTGTTAGCGAAAAAAACAACAAAAGTTGGCTTCTAAGTTGGATTTATGGTATAAAGCGCGCCGGCAATCCATATTATTTCTTCTCACTTTTTTGTGCATCAATGAATGCTGCTCAAATGTTGTTAGTCGGATAGAAAATTGGATATGCGATAAACTTAAACTCAATTGTGTAATAACACACACAAATCGACACGTGCTCCGGGGTGCTCTTATGCGTTTAAACGCAGCCATAGAGTCGGTAGCATGGGATTTGTGGAGGCATAACCCCAATTACTTATATACAGAGGTATTAAATGGCAACTGTTTCCATGCGCGATATGTTACAAGCGGGCGTACACTTTGGTCACCAGACTCGTTACTGGAACCCAAAAATGAAACCTTTCATTTTCGGCGCTCGTAACAAAGTTCATATCATCAACCTGGAAAAGACTGTTCCAATGTTCAACGAAGCTTTGGCTGAGTTAACTAAAATTGCTTCTCGTAAAGGCAAAATTCTGTTTGTCGGTACTAAACGTGCTGCAAGCGAAGCCGTTCAAGAAGCTGCTAACAGCTGTGATCAGTATTTCGTTAACCACCGTTGGTTAGGTGGGATGCTGACTAACTGGAAAACTGTTCGTCAGTCAATCAAACGTCTGAAAGATTTAGAAGTTCAGTCGCAAGACGGTACTTTCGATAAACTGACCAAGAAAGAAGCGCTGATGCGTACTCGTGAACTTGGTAAGTTAGAAAACAGCTTAGGCGGTATCAAAGATATGGGCGGTTTACCTGACGCTCTGTTCGTTATCGATGCAGACCACGAACACATTGCTATCAAAGAAGCAAACAATCTGGGTATCCCAGTATTTGCTATCGTAGATACTAACTCTGATCCAGATGGTATCGATTTCGTTATCCCTGGTAACGATGATGCAATCCGTGCAATCAAACTGTATCTGGGCGCTGTAGCAAGCACCGTTCGTGAAGGCCGTTCACAAGATCTGGCTGTTCAAGCAGAAGAAAGCTTAGTAGAAGCTGAATAATAAGGCTTAAGTCCTTATTTATAGGTATTGCTATACAGGTACTGCTATATGTTAGAAGGGGCCTGATAAAGGCCCCTTTTATATATGAATCAGAACTATCCACGTGAGGAAGACTCTCACGGGGAATATCGAGGAATAAATCACATGTCTGGAATTACCGCTGCATTGGTAAAAGAACTGCGTGAACGTACTGGCGCAGGTATGATGGAATGTAAAAAAGCACTTGTTGAAGCTAATGGCGACATCGAATTAGCGATCGATAACATGCGTAAATCAGGTCAAGCAAAAGCGGCTAAAAAAGCAGGTCGTGTTGCAGCTGAAGGTGTTATCCTGACCGAAGTTTTCAACGATGGCAAAACAGGCGCTCTGATCGAGCTGAACTGTGAAACTGACTTCGTTGCTAAAGATGCTGGTTTCTTAGCATTTGGTAAAGAAGTTTTAGCATCTGTTGTTGCGGACAAAAATGCAGATATCGAAGCGCTGAAAGCAAAATTCGAAGAAGCTCGTACAACTTTAGTTGCTAAAATCGGTGAAAATATCAATATCCGTCGTGTTGATATTCTGGAAGGCGCACAAGTAGGTAGCTACCTGCACGGTGCTCGTATTGGTGTTTTAGTCGCTGGCGAAGGCGCAGACGAAGAATTACTAAAACACATTGCTATGCACATCGCTGCAAGCAAACCTGAATATGTGACTCCAGATGATGTACCTGCGGATGTTGTTGCTCATGAGCATCAAATCCAGTTAGACATCGCAATGCAATCTGGTAAACCACGCGAAATCGCTGAAAAAATGGTTACTGGTCGCATGAACAAATTCACTGGCGAAATCTCTTTGACTGGCCAGCCTTTCGTAATGGACCCAAGCAAATCTGTTGGTGACTTACTGAAAGAAAAAGGTGCTACTGTTTCTAACTTCATCCGTTATGAAGTTGGTGAAGGTATCGAAAAAGTTGAAACTGACTTTGCAGCAGAAGTTGCTGCAATGAGCAAGTAAGCAACTTAAGGGCCGCCGATTGGCGGCTCTGTTTTATACACGTTATATTTCAAGCTGTATTAGCCTTGTTTTACGACTGCAAACGGAGAATAACTCCGCCCTCGGAGCCGTTGGCATAACAGCAACATGTAGCTCGAACTATTTAGTGTATAACTGTCGTATTCTAATTTTAAATTTAGGTACGTAGAAAACCATTATTCTACGTGTGTTACCCCAATAAATAATCTGTTAGGACAGAACACCATGGCAACCAATGCAAAACCCGTTTATCAACGTATTCTGCTTAAATTAAGTGGCGAAGCCTTACAAGGTGCAGAAGGTTTTGGTATCGATGCTAGCGTTTTAGATCGTATGGCTCAGGAAATTAAAGAACTCATAGAACTGGGTATACAGGTCGGTGTGGTTATTGGCGGTGGTAACCTGTTTCGTGGTGCTGGTTTGGCACAAGCTGGTATGAACCGTGTTGTCGGCGACCACATGGGGATGTTAGCGACAGTGATGAACGGGCTCGCTATGCGTGATGCGTTACACCGTGCATATGTGAATGCAAGGTTAATGTCTGCAATTCCACTAAACGGTGTCTGTGATAATTATAGCTGGGCTGAAGCAATCAGCTTATTACGCCACGGCCGTGTTGTTATTTTTTCTGCCGGAACAGGGAATCCATTTTTTACAACGGACTCAGCGGCATGTCTACGTGGGATTGAAATTGAAGCGGATGTGGTATTAAAAGCCACTAAAGTTGATGGTGTATATTCAGCAGATCCAGCTAAAGACCCTGAAGCAGTTCTTTATGAAACCCTGAGCTATCAAGATGTTCTGGAACGTGAACTTAAAGTGATGGACTTAGCTGCCTTCACTCTGGCGCGCGATCATAACTTACCTATTCGTGTTTTTAACATGAATAAGCCGGGCGCATTACGCCGTGCCGTAATGGGTGAAAATGAAGGTACCCTGATTTCTCACAATTAATACTCAGAGACATAACCTGAGTTTAAATGTATTATCTAACATAAATTCAGACTATTTAAGCGAGGTCGCATCGCGGCCTTTAATAACCAGTTCTTAAGGGTTGAAAACGTGATTAATGAAATCCAAAAAGATGCTCAAGACCGTATGGAAAAGAGCCTAGAAGCATTTAAAAACCAAATTAGCAAAGTCCGTACAGGCCGTGCATCTCCAAGCCTCTTAGATGGCATCACTGTTGAATATTACGGTTCAGCAACACCTCTACGTCAGTTAGCTAACGTGACGGTTGAGGACTCCCGTACATTAGCAATTTCTGTTTTTGACCGTAGCATGTCACCGGCTATTGAAAAAGCGATTATGGCTTCTGATTTAGGTTTGAACCCTTCATCAGCAGGTACAGTTATCCGTGTTCCACTTCCTCCATTAACGGAAGAACGCCGTAAAGACTTAATCAAAGTGGTTCGTGGTGAAGCAGAACAAGGCCGTATCGCAGTTCGCAACGTTCGCCGTGATGCTAACGATAAAGTCAAAGCTTTACTGAAAGATAAAGAAATTAGTGAAGATGACGAGCGCCGTTCACAGGATGAAATCCAAAAGCTGACTGATAGCTACATCAAGAAAGTTGATGAGTCATTAGCGCAAAAAGAAACGGAATTGATGGAGTTTTAATCCATCTTGATATAAAGCCACCAAAGCATACCGTAAAAAGTATGTGTTAGTGTGGCTTTGTTGTTTTCATATCTATTAAAAAATCCTTTCTAACCTCTAAGCTGATATAATCTCAGTATTGATTTAATACAGAGTAACCAATCACTATGAAACGTCTGACAATCCTAGGTTCCACAGGCTCAATTGGTACAAATACACTTTCTGTTGTTCGCCAAAACCCCGAAAAATTTCAAATTCTTGCTTTAGTCGCAGGGCAAAACGTTGCTGAAATGGCTAAACAATGCCTTGAGTTTAATCCGAAATATGTATCAATGGCGGATGAGTCTTCAGCCAAAGCATTACGGGCTATTTTGACTGAAAATAACAATAAAACGGAAGTGTTGTCAGGAAACCAAGCTGCAATTGAGCTCGCAGGGCTTGACGATGCTGACCAAGTTATGTCAGCGATTACTGGTGTGGCGGGCTTACTTCCTACTTTAGCCGCGATCAGAAAAGGCAAAAGAATATTATTAGCGAATAAAGAGTCTCTGATTACGAGTGGCCGTTTATTCTTTAATGAGATTCGTCAACACAATGCGACAGTTTTTCCTATTGATAGTGAGCATAACGCTATTTTTCAAAGCTTACCTGAAGTTATTCAGCTTAATTTAGGGTTTGCTGATCTATCTGCTTCTGGTATATCAAGTATTGTTTTAACTGGCTCAGGCGGCCCTTTTAGAGATACCCCATTATCTCATTTTGATAACGTGACACCTGATGAAGCCTGCAATCACCCGAATTGGTCGATGGGAAGAAAAATTTCAGTAGATTCGGCGACAATGATGAATAAAGGGCTAGAATATATTGAAGCTTGTTATTTCTTCAATGCGAGTGCTGAGCAGATGGAGGTCATTATTCACCCTCAGTCAGTTATCCATTCAATGGTACGGTATAAAGATGGCAGTGTGATTGCTCAATTGGGTACGCCTGATATGCGCACACCAATTTCATATAGTATGGCTTATCCTCAACGTATAATGTCTGGTGCAGAACCTCTCGATTTTGCCACTCTTTCATCATTAACGTTTGTTCAGCCAGACTATCAACGTTATCCTTGTTTGAAGTTAGCTATAGATGCTTGCCATGAAGGCCAAGCGGCAACAACTGCATTAAATGCAGCAAATGAAGTGGCCGTTGCTGCTTTCCTTAACGGTAAAATTCGTTTTACAGATATAGCAAAAATTAACCACAAAGTACTAGATGCACAAGTTTTTTCTGAACCAGTTTCTATTGATGAGGTCTTAGAAATCGATGAGCAAGCCCGCAAAAATGCGGTAAAAATAATCGCTCAGGCAGTTTAACCTCAGTATGTGATTTATTTAGTTGCTGATAGCCACATTATATCTTTAATATGTGATGTGTTTAAAAAAAGAAAGATAACATAGTATTTTGTAGCGAATTAAGGATGTGTCTTATCAGCAAACTTAATAATAGTGGTTATTATTGGGCTGTATTTTTAAAGCAGTACTCACAAGGATTAACATTTAATGAACTCTAGTGGTGAAAATCTCTCTGATTCGATGATACCTAAGCATGTCGCTATCATTATGGATGGTAATGGGCGATGGGCTAAACAGAGAGGAAAACTCAGAATTACAGGTCATAAGGCAGGTGTTGAATCTGTTCGTAATTCAGTGCGTTTTGCGGTAAAAAATAAAATTAGCTCCCTTACACTGTATGCATTTAGTAGTGAAAACTGGAGACGGCCAGAAAAAGAAGTGAGTTCTTTGATGGAATTATTTGTTTTTGCTCTCGACAATGAAGTTAAAAACCTGCATAAAAACAATGTAAAATTAAAGGTTATCGGTGATGTAAGTCGTTTTAGTGATCGTCTCAAAAAAAGAATCGATAAGGCAGAGGCACTCACGCAAAACAATACAGGTTTGAAACTGAATATTGCCGCAAATTACGGTGGCCGTTGGGATATAACCAACAGTGTGAAACAGGTATTTTCGAAAGTACAAAATGGTGAACTCTCTATTGATGATATCAATGAAGAAACCATTAATAGTGAAATTTGTATGCATGACCAAGAAAATGTCGATTTGGTTATAAGAACAGGAGGGGAGCATCGCATCAGCAACTTCCTGTTATGGCAAGTCGCTTATGCGGAATTTTATTTCACCAACGTTTTGTGGCCAGATTTTGATGAAATGGTGTTTCAGGATGCAGTTGATGCTTTTAGTAAGCGCGAGCGTCGTTATGGTGGAGCTGAATCAGATGATGAACTCGTCAAATAATAGGGGAAAGATGTGCTGAAATACCGTTTACTTACTGCAATAGTATTAATACCAATCGTTATTGCAGCTTTGTTTTTGCTTTCTCCAGCAAATTTTGGTTTTGTCGTGATTGCAGTTTGTGCATTAGGTGCTTGGGAATGGGCGCAGTTCGCAGGCTGGCATTCGCAAGTTAAACGTATAGGGCTAGCTATTGTTTTTGCAATAATATTACTTGCGGTTCAATTAGCTGTTCCTGATATAACATCATTTTCCTCTGAGCCGATGATCCTCTACGGCTTGTGGGCCGGTCTGGCATGGTGGGTTGTCGCAATTCTTTTAGTCGTGACTTATCCTGCATCGGCATCGTGGGGTAAATCGGTCATTGTCCGCTTGCTGTTCGGTGCATTAACTATTATTCCATTTTATTGCGGCATGATGGTACTTAGAACTATTGGTTATCAAAGTGATACATCCTTTGGTGCATGGTGGTTATTGTACGTTATGTTACTTGTTTGGGGGGCTGATTCAGGTGCTTATGCATTTGGCCGCACCATTGGGCGGAATAAAATGGCGCCGAAAGTTTCTCCTGGGAAAACATGGGAAGGTTTAATTGGGGGCTTGATTACCGCAGGGGTGATATCGTGGTTGTTTAGCACATTTGCACCAATCCCTGTGATGCCTGATTATTTGCTAGTGACTTCGATTATTGTTGTTGTAGTATCTGTGTTTGGTGACCTAACAGAAAGTATGTTTAAACGTCAATCAGGTATTAAAGACAGTAGCCACTTAATTCCGGGGCATGGCGGTATTCTTGACCGAATTGATAGCCTGACAGCAGCGATTCCAGTTTTTGCTGGGCTAAATTTGTTAGTTTTTAACGGTTTTGGTCTTTAGGAAGATAAATGGGATTTATTTGGAGCTTAGCGGCGTTTATTATTGCGATTGGTGTGCTGATTACAGTACATGAATTTGGGCACTTTTGGGTTGCTCGCCGTTGTGGTGTTTATGTTGAGCGTTTCTCCATTGGTTTTGGGAAAACGTTATGGCGTAAGGTAGATAAACAGGGTACTGAGTTTGTATTAGCAATGATCCCGCTAGGGGGCTATGTCAAAATGCTTGATGAGCGAGTTGGCGAAGTTTCTCCTGAGCGTCGGCACCAAGCATTTAACAATAAAACGGTTGGGCAGCGGGCTGCCATTGTTAGTGCAGGGCCAATTGCGAACTTTTTACTTGCTATTGTTGTCTACTGGGTAGTATTTATGATTGGTGTTCCTTCGGTGAAACCAATTATTGAGGATGTAAAAAGCGGTTCTATCGCCGCCATAGCAAATTTTGAACCAAAAATGGAACTAAAAGCCATTGATGGTATCGAAACACCTGATTGGAATTCAGTGCGTTTGGCATTGGTCGGTAAAATTGGTGATCGTGAATTAACGGCTCAAGTATTGCCACAGGGCTACAGTGAGCCGATTACAAAAACGGTTGATTTAACCAATTGGCAATTTGATCCAGAAAAACAAGACCCGATACTGTCTATTGGCATTATGCCAGTATCTGTGAGAATTGACCCTGTTATTCAAAAAGTCACTGAAGGTTTGGCTGGTGAACGTGCGGGTTTACAGCCGGGTGATAGAATTGTTAGTGTTAACGGGGAGGCATTGGGTCTTTGGAATCCAGTGACGCGTATTATTCGTAATAACCCTGGAATACCATTGAAACTTGAGGTAGAGCGGTCACAACATTTGATCCCTCTCACTCTAACCCCTGACAGCCAAAATGGTCAGCGTGGTGAAAAAATTGGGTTTGCGGGCGTTGAACTTTCAGTGTTACCGTTAGCGGATGAATATAAAATGGTACAGCAGTATGGGCCATTTTCTGCGTTTTACCAAGCCAGTGATAAAACGTGGCAGTTAATGAAATTAACGGTCAACATGATGGGTAAACTGGTTGTTGGGGATGTCAAACTCAATAACTTAAGCGGTCCGATATCTATCGCAAAAGGTGCGGGGGTATCAGCCGAATCAGGCTTGGTGTATTATTTGATGTTTATTGCGCTTATTAGCGTCAATTTAGGTATCATCAATCTGTTTCCACTGCCTGTTTTAGATGGGGGGCACTTGCTCTTCTTGTTAATTGAAAAAATTAAAGGAAGTCCAGTGTCTGAGCGAGTACAAGACTTTAGTTTTCGGATAGGTGCAATGGCATTGATTCTGTTAATGGGACTTGCACTTTTTAATGATTTCTCTCGCTTCTAATTTTTATAAGCTGGGGACCAGTAAGGAATACGCATAACAACGATGGCGATGAAAAAGTTGCTCATAGCGTCGCTGCTTTTCAGCAGCGCCACTGCATACAGTTCAGACGGATTCGTAGTTAAAGACATTCGTTTCGAAGGTCTACAACGCGTCGCCGTTGGTGCAGCATTATTGAACATGCCAGTTAGGGTCGGTGATTCGGTTGATAACGAAGATATCAGTCGTTCGATTCGTTCCCTATTTTCAACCGGTAACTTCGAAGATGTTAGGGTCCTGCGTGATGGAAACACGCTGATCGTTCAAGTTAAAGAGCGCCCAACTATCGCAAGTATCACTTTTACAGGTAATAAATCTGTCAAAGATGACATGCTTAAGCAGAACTTGGAAGCTTCAAATATCCGTGTTGGTGAGGCGCTTGACCGCACAACAATTGCGAATATTGAAAAAGGCTTAGAAGACTTTTACTACAGTGTAGGTAAATATAACGCGACAGTAAAAGCGGTTGTAACGCCTTTACCACGTAATCGTGTTGACCTAAAATTTGTTTTCTCTGAAGGTGTTTCTGCGCAAATTCAGCAAATTAACATTGTTGGTAACAAAAATTACACGACTGCAGAATTAGTCAATAAACTGCAATTGCGTGATGATGTACCATGGTGGAACCTTGCTGCTGACCAAAAATATCAGAAACAAAAATTGGCGGGTGACTTAGAAACACTTCGCAGTTTTTACCTTGATCGCGGTTACGCTCGTTTCAATATAGATTCAACCCAAGTTAGTCTGACACCAGACAAAAAAGGAATTTATATTACGATTAACATTACCGAAGGCGACCAGTATAAAATTTCTGGTGTTGAGGTTAATGGTAATACAGCAGAACACTTAGCTGAAATCCAAGAGCTAATCACTATCACTCCGGGTGAGCTGTATAACGGTGCGCAAGTGACACGCATGGAAAACCAAATTAAAGAAATGTTTGGTCGCTATGGCTATGCTTATCCTCGGGTTATGACTCAACCTGAAATCAATGATGAAGATAAAACAGTTAAGTTGCATCTCAACATTGATGCTGGTAACCGTTTCTATGTACGTGAAATTCGTTTCCAAGGGAATGATACCAGTAAAGATACTGTTCTGCGCCGTGAAATGCGTCAGATGGAAGGCGCTTGGCTTGGTAATGACCTTGTCGAATTAGGTAAAGAACGCCTCAATCGTACTGGTTTCTTTGAAACTGTTGATGTTGAAACTCAACGTGTACCAGGAAGCCCTGACCAAGTTGACGTTATCTACAAAGTTAAAGAACGTAATACGGGTTCTATGAACTTTGGTATCGGTTTTGGTACTGAGAGTGGTGTAAGTTTCCAAGTCGGTGTAACACAAGATAACTGGTTAGGAACGGGGAATGCGGTTGGTATTAACGCAAGTAAGAATGACTATTCAACAAACGTTGAATTCTCATTTACTGATCCTTACTTCACCGTTAACGGTGTGAGTTTAGGTGGGCGCATTTTCTATAATGATTTTAGTGCGAAAGATGCAGATCTATCAGGCTATAACAACAAAACGTATGGTTTAGATAGTTTCTTAAGTTTCCCATTCAATGAGAATAACTCTTTCCGTGTTGGTGCCGGTTATGTACATAACCGACTTTCTGATATGCGTGCACAAGCTGCGATGTGGGATTACCTTGATTCTATGGGTAAAAACCCACCAGTCACAGAAAATGGGCGTAATAAAGAAAGTTTTGATGCAGATGACTTCACGCTTAACTTAGGTTGGACTTACAACTCGTTAAACCGCGGTTTCTTCCCGACATCAGGTAATAAAACTAACTTGTCTGCTAAAGTGACTATTCCTGGTTCTGATAACGAATACTATAAACTGCGTTTTGATACAGCACAGTATTACCCATTGGATGAAGACGAATCGTGGGTGGTTCTTGGCCGTGCACAAGCGGGTTATGGGGATGGTATCGGTAGTAAGCAAATGCCATTCTATGAAAACTTCTATGCGGGTGGTTCTAGCACCATTCGTGGTTTCCGCTCGAACAATATCGGTCCGAAAGCGGTTTACCTGAAGAAAATTAATGGTAAAGATCAACCTGAACCTGGAAGTCCATCAAGTGATGCGGTCGGTGGTAATGCTATGTACGCAGCATCATTTGAGTTAATTACCCCTACACCATTTATTGACGAGAAATATTCGAATTCTGTTCGTACTTCTTTGTTTGTCGATGCTGGTACGGTATGGGACACAAATTGGAACAGTATTCCCGCTGCTTGGCGTGCAGGTATGCCTGACTATGGTAAAGCAAGTAATGTCCGTGCTTCTGCGGGTATTGCTTTACAATGGATGTCTCCTCTTGGGCCATTGGTATTCTCTTATGCGCAGCCAATTAAGGACTACGAAGGGGATAAATCAGAACAGTTCCAATTTAATATTGGTAGAACGTGGTAATCTACTCTAGTTTCTATCTATGAAGGCTCCCATAATTTTGTGGGAGCAACCAAAATTTCCAGCCATACATATGGGTTAAGGAGTTTAGTGTGAAAAAATTGTTGTGTGCAGCGGGTGTTAGTATTGCTTTAGCAATGTCTGCGGGTGCTTATGCTGAGAAAATCGCTATTGTAAATGTTGGTGAAATTTTCCAAAAAATGCCTGCACGTGAAGCCGTTGCTAAACAGCTTGAGAGTGAGTTCAAAAGTCGCGCAACTGAGTTACAAAATCTAGAGAAAGATTTACAAGCTCGAGTTGATAAATTGCGCCGTGATGGTGCAACTATGAAGAAAACTGAACGTGAAAAACTTGAAGCAGAACTCATGACTAAACGTGACCAGTTCGCTGAAAAAGCTCAAAAATTTGAAGAAGACAACCGTCGTCGTCAAGGTGAAGAGCGTACTAAAATTTTAACACGTATTCAGGATTCTATTAAATCTGTAGCTGCTAAAGAAGGCTATGATGTTGTTATCGATGCAAATGCAGTTGCTTATGCAAAAGATAGCGTAGACATCACCAGTCAGGTTCAAAAACAGGTTAAATAATAGATGTCTTCAATTCGATTGGCTGACCTTGCTCAGCAGTTGAATGCGCAACTACATGGTGATGGCGATATTGTCATCACCAGTATTGCTCCAATGCATTCAGCGAATAATCAACAGATTACTTTTCTATCTGATAGCCGTTATAGTGATAAATTGGCTGATTGCCAAGCTGCAGCGGTTGTTCTCACAGCAAAAGATCTTGCAGCCTGTAAAGTCGCAGCATTGGTTGTGGATAACCCATACCTTGCTTATGCGCACATGGCTCAAATTATGGATACAACTCCGAGCCCAGCTGAAAATATCCATCCCTCCGCAGTGATTGCAGAAGACGCAAAACTCGGTGAGAATGTGGCAATAGGTGCAAATGCCGTTATCGAAAGTGGTGTAATCCTAGGCGATAACGTGGTGATTGGCGCAGGTTGCTTTGTGGGTAAAAACACACGTATAGGTGCAGAGACCCGCTTGTGGGCAAATGTGAGTGTGTACCACAATATTGAAATTGGCGAGCAATGCTTGGTTCAATCCGGAACAGTGATTGGTTCCGATGGGTTCGGCTATGCAAATGATCGTGGTAATTGGGTCAAAATCCCCCAATTAGGCACCGTAATTATTGGTTCACGAGTAGAAATCGGCGCAAATACAACGATTGATCGTGGTGCATTGGATAACACAATAATTGGCAATGGGGTTATCATCGATAATCAGTGTCAAATTGCACACAATGTCATTATTGGTGATAATACAGCAGTTGCTGGTGGTGTCATCATGGCGGGCAGTTTAAAAATTGGCCGTTATTGTATGATTGGTGGTGCCAGTGTAATCAATGGCCATATGGAAATTTGCGATAAGGTAACGGTAACGGGAATGGGTATGGTCATGAGACCAATCACTGAGCCGGGAGTTTACTCTTCAGGTATTCCTTTACAGCCTAATAAAGCTTGGCGTAAAACAGCTGCTTTAGTCTTAAATATCAATGAGATGAATAAACGGCTGAAACATGTTGAGCGTGAATTAGATAGCCAAAATCAAAAAAATCAGTAATCATTTTGTAATTCAGGCTAAAATAGTCATCTGAGTTACGTTTTCCGGCCTGCCAGTTAACCTAATTTATGGTTAAAGCGGGCCGATTCATTAATTAAACCGTATTAATAGACAGGAAGAGTATTTCGATGAGTGATAATCATACTCTGAATATAGAAGAAATTTTAGAACTGCTTCCGCACCGTTATCCATTTCTTTTGGTTGACCGTGTATTAGATTTCGAAGAAGGCAAATCTTTGCGCGCAGTAAAAAATGTCTCATTTAATGAGCCATTTTTCCAAGGCCATTTTCCAGGCAAACCTATTTTTCCTGGCGTGTTAATTTTAGAAGCAATGGCTCAAGCCACAGGTATTCTTGCGTTTAAAAGCGCCGGTAAATTAGAACCTGGTGAACTGTACTATTTTGCTGCGATTGATAATGCACGTTTTAAACGTCCGGTTCTACCTGGAGACCAAATGGTCTTAGAGGTTGAATTCATTAAAGAACGCCGTGGTGTAGCACGTTTTAAAGGTGTTGCAAAAGTTGATGGAGAAGTGGCCTGCGAAGCAGAAATGATGTGCGCCCGTCGTCGTGAGGTCTGATATGATTGACAAAACAGCCTATGTCCATCCCTCATCTATCGTAGAAGATGGGGCTAGTATTGGAGCCAATGTTAGAATTGGCCCTTTTTGTTATATTGGCGCGAATGTTGAAATTGGCGAAGGTACAGAGCTGAAATCCCACGTTGTGGTCAATGGCCATACAAAGATCGGCTGTGATAATGTCATTTTTCAATTCGCATCAATTGGCGAAATAAACCAAGACCTTAAATACCAAGGTGAACCAACACGTGTTGAAATTGGTGATAGAAACCGTATTAGAGAAAGCGTAACTATTCACCGAGGCACTGTCCAAGACGTAGGGCTGACCAAAATCGGTGATGATAACCTGTTAATGGTTAACGTCCATGTTGCTCATGATTGCCTGATTGGCAATCGGTGCATCATTGCCAATAATGGGACATTAGGTGGTCATGTTACATTAGGTGATTACGCCATAATTGGTGGGATGACAGCTGTACATCAGTTTTGTAAAATTGGTGCACATGTTATGGTCGGTGGCTGCTCTGGTGTTGCACAAGATGTCCCTCCTTATGTTATTGCGCAAGGGAATCATGCGACCCCATTTGGTTTAAACCTTGAGGGTTTAAAACGTCGCGGTTTTGAAAAAGACTCGTTGCATGCAATTCGTAATGCATACAAAACGTTATATCGTTCAGGGAAATCGTTAGAGGAAGCTCGTGAAGAAATCGCGGAAGCTGCAAAGCTTAATGAGTACGTTAAAGTATTCAGCGATTTCTTGGAAGATTCTGCGCAATCTAAACGTGGTATTATCCGTTAATCCCTACTTTGGGGTTAACGAGCTTAGGCCTTTATTAAGGAGCGAATTTCGGTGAATAGCAACCGTCCACTTACTATTGGCCTTGTTGCCGGAGAAACTTCTGGTGATATTCTTGGCGCTGGCCTTATACGAGCGCTTAAAGAGCAAGTCCCTAATGCACGTTTTGTCGGTGTTGCAGGGCCGCTTATGCAAGCTGAAGGTTGTGAAGCTTGGTATGAAATGGAAGAGCTTGCTGTGATGGGCGTGGTTGAAGTCCTTGGTCGTTTACCTCGCTTATTATCCATTCGTAAAGATTTAACTCAGCGTTTTACTCAGTTGCAACCTGACGTTTTTGTTGGTATTGATGCGCCTGATTTTAATATCACCTTAGAAGGTCGTTTAAAGTCAAAAGGGGTCAAAACGATCCATTACGTAAGCCCGTCGGTTTGGGCATGGCGCCAAAAACGGGTATTTAAAATCGGTCGTTCCACTGATTTAGTATTAGCATTTTTACCATTTGAAAAAGCGTTTTACGATCGTTTCAATGTCCCTTGTCGCTTTATCGGTCATACAATGGCAGATGCAATCCCATTACATCCAGATAAGCACGCAGCTAGAGTTCGTCTAAATATCCCTGAAAGTGTAAAATGTTTAGCATTATTGCCGGGGAGTCGCCATTCAGAAGTGGAAATGCTCAGCGCAGACTTTCTCAATACAGCTAAAATTTTACAGCAGCGGTTTCCTGACTTGCATGTGGTCGTTCCGTTGGTGAATGAAAAACGCCGTCAGCAATTTGATGCTATCAAGCAAAGTACTGCGCCTGAATTACAGGTTCATATTCTTGATGGTCAAGCACGCGATGCAATGATAGCTGCAGATGCAACTTTATTAGCCTCTGGCACTGCTGCGCTTGAATGTATGCTGACAAAATGCCCAATGGTTGTGGGTTATCGTATGAAACCTTTTACTTTTTGGTTAGCAAAACGCTTAGTAAAAACACCCTATGTTTCTTTGCCTAACTTACTGGCCGAAAAAGAGATAGTAAAAGAATTACTACAAGAAGAGTGTCAACCTGAACAATTAGCACAACAGCTTATTCCATTATTAGATGGCGGAGAGCAGGTTGATAGCTTGAAACAAACCTTTTTGCAATTGCATCAGCGTATTCGTTGTGATGCAGATAAACAAGCTGCTGAGGCAGTACTAGATTTGGTTAAAAATTAATGGAATTTATCTATCCAAAAGCCAATTTGATTGCTGGTGTGGATGAAGTAGGTCGTGGTCCATTAGTCGGGGCTGTGTTAACTGCTGCCGTGATCCTCGATCCTAACAATCCAATTATTGGTCTCGCTGATTCAAAAAAGCTCACGGAAAGAAAACGTGAAAAACTATTTGATGAAATCCAGGAAAAAGCGTTGTGTTGGTGCATTGGTCGTGCAGAACCTGAAGAAATTGATAAAATAAATATTCTGCATGCAACTATGTTAGCCATGCAACGTGCAGTCGCAGGGTTAGCAATTGTTCCTGAGTTTGTTTTGATCGATGGCAATCGTTGCCCTGAATTACCGATGCCAGCACAGGCGGTTGTCAAAGGGGATAGCCTTGTACAGGAAATTAGTGCCGCCTCTATATTGGCGAAGGTTATTAGAGATCGCGAAATGGTCGAACTAGATAAAACCTTCCCTGAATATGGCTTTGCTAAGCACAAAGGTTATCCTACGGCTTACCATTTAGAAAAATTAGCGCAATATGGCGCAACCGAATTCCATCGCAAAAGCTTTGCTCCAGTGAGACGAGCTTTAGATATAACACAGTAGGTAGAAATTCGATGGCATCTCCTCGTTTTATTCATTTGCGTGTCCATAGTGACTATTCCATGATTGATGGGTTAGCTAAAACGGGTCCATTAGTTAAAAAAGTGGCCGCTATGGGAATGCCCGCATTTGCAATCACAGACTTTACTAACCTTTGTGGGTTAGTTAGGTTCTATGGGGCTGCCCATAGTGCAGGGATTAAGCCAATTATTGGTGCAGATTTTTATGTTGAAAGTGAATTATTAGGCGATGAAATTTCACATTTAACTATTTTAGCGCGTAATAATGAAGGCTATCAGAACCTAACCTTGCTGATTTCTGAAGCCTATCAAAAAGGTTATGGGGCAATAGGCCCAACAATCCACCGTGATTGGTTAGCAAAACATAAAGAAGGCCTGATTTTACTTTCAGGTGGGCGCAAAGGAGATGTCGGTCAATTTCTTTTAAGAGGTAATCAGGCGCTTGTCGATGAATGTCTTGAATTTTATGAAACCCATTTCCCAGACAGTTATTATTTAGAGTTAATAAGAACTGGTCGACCGGATGAAGAAAGCTACTTACACGCAGCCGTTGAGCTAGCCACTAAAAAAGGCTTACCTGTTGTTGCTACCAATGACGTTTGTTTTATTGAAAGTAGTGATTTCGATGCTCACGAGATCCGAGTTGCCATCCATGATGGGTTTACACTTGTCGACCCTAAAAGGCCTAAAAATTATAGCCCTCAGCAATATTTACGTTCTGAAGAAGAGATGTGTGAGCTATTTGCTGACATCCCTGAAGCGTTAGAAAACAGTGTAGAGATTGCTAAGCGTTGTAACGTGACCATCCGTCTTGGTGAATATTTCTTACCACAATTCCCTACTGGGGATATGAAAACGGAAGATTTTCTGGTTTTACGCTCAAAAGAAGGGCTTGAAGAGCGCTTAGAATTTCTCTTTCCAGATGAAAAAGTTAGGGCAGAAAAGAGGCCCGAGTATGATGAGCGTTTAGATATTGAGCTAAACGTTATTAACCAAATGGGGTTTCCCGGTTACTTCTTGATCGTAATGGAATTTATCCAGTGGTCAAAAGATAATGGTGTCCCTGTAGGGCCGGGCAGGGGGTCAGGCGCGGGCTCACTTGTCGCTTATGCTTTAAAAATTACTGATCTTGACCCTTTGGAATTTGACTTACTGTTTGAGCGGTTTCTTAACCCTGAACGTGTTTCGATGCCAGACTTTGACGTCGATTTCTGTATGGAAAAACGTGACCAAGTGATTGAACACGTTGCTCATATGTATGGGCGCGATGCTGTTTCGCAAATCATCACTTTCGGTACGATGGCTGCAAAAGCGGTTATCCGAGATGTAGGGCGCGTGCTTGGTCACCCCTATGGTTTTGTTGACAGAATTTCGAAATTAGTGCCACCTGATCCAGGTATGACATTGGAAAAAGCTTTTGAAGCTGAACCCCAATTGCCAGAAATATACGAAGCTGATGAAGAAGTTAAAGCGCTTATTGATATGGCGCGTAAGCTTGAAGGTGTGACCCGAAACGCAGGGAAACATGCGGGTGGTGTCGTTATTGCCCCCACGAAAATTACTGATTTTGCGCCGCTGTATTGTGATGCAGAAGGAAATAACCCTGTTACTCAATTCGATAAAAACGATGTTGAATACGCAGGGTTAGTGAAGTTTGACTTCCTTGGTTTACGCACACTGACAATCATCAACTGGGCGTTGGAAATGATCAACGCACGTCGAGCCAAGAAAAATTTAGATCCGATTGATATCGCAGCGATCCCATTGCATGATCAAAAAAGCTTCGATATGTTACAACGCTCAGAAACCACGGCGGTATTCCAGTTAGAATCCCGTGGAATGAAAGATTTGATCAAGCGGTTACGTCCAGACTGTTTTGAGGATATGATCGCCTTAGTTGCTCTTTTTCGTCCCGGCCCTTTACAATCAGGGATGGTAGATAACTTTATTGACCGTAAGCATGGTCGCGAAGAAATTTCTTACCCTGATGTACAGTGGCAACATGAGTCATTAAAACCTGTTCTAGAACCAACTTATGGCATTATTCTGTACCAAGAACAGGTTATGCAGATTGCGCAAGTTTTGGCTGGTTACACACTTGGCGGTGCAGATATGCTGCGTCGAGCTATGGGGAAAAAGAAACCAGAAGAGATGGCCAAGCAACGGTCCATTTTTGAAGAAGGCGCAATCAAAAATGGTGTTGACGGCGAGCTATCAATGAAAATCTTTGACTTGGTAGAGAAATTTGCCGGTTATGGGTTTAATAAATCTCACTCAGCTGCATATGCATTAGTTTCATATCAAACTTTATGGTTAAAAGCCCATTATCCAGCCGAATTTATGGCCGCAGTAATGACCGCTGATATGGATAATACAGAAAAAGTGGTTGGTTTAGTTGACGAATGTTGGCGAATGGGATTAAAAGTATTGCCACCGGATATCAATAGTGGGCTTTATCATTTCCATGTCAATGACGAGGGTGAGATAGTTTACGGTATTGGCGCGATTAAAGGGGTTGGTGAAGGCCCGATTGAGGCGATTGTTGAAGCTCGTCAACAAGGTGGCTTCTTTAAAGAAATTTTTGATCTCTGTGCCCGTGTTGATATAAAAAAAATTAACCGACGGGTGATGGAAAAACTGATTATGGCGGGGGCCTTTGACCGATTAGGCCCTCATCGTGCGGCATTAATGTCTTCATTAGAAGATGCATTAAAAGCCGCCGATCAACATGCGAAAGCAGAAGCTATTGGCCAAGCTGATATGTTTGGCGTATTAGCGGACGCACCAGAGCAGGTGGAAAGTTCTTACGCTAGCGTACCGAAATGGCCCGAGCAAGTGGTTTTGGATGGTGAAAGGGAAACGCTTGGTTTATATTTAACAGGGCATCCAATAACACGATACTTGAGCGAAATAGAACGCTATACTAACGGTCTTAGATTAAAAGATGTGAACCCAACCCCTCGTGGTCAAGTGACAACTGTGGTAGGTTTAGTACTTTCAGCTAAAGTGATTACAACCAAGCGTGGTAATAGAATAGGTATTTGTACGCTTGATGATCGTTCCGGTCGTCTGGATATTATGCTATTTTCAGATGCACTCGATAAGTACCAGCACCTGCTGGAAAAAGACAATATCCTGATAGCCACCGGTCAGGTCAGCTTTGATGATTTCAATGGTGGTAATAAAATGACAGTGCGTGAGTTAATGGATATTGGTGAAGCAAGGGAAAAATATGCACGAGGGCTTGCAATTTCACTGTCAGACAAACAAATTAACGATCAATTACTGAATCGGCTTCGTAGTACTCTTGAACCTCACCGTTCAGGAACGATCCCGGTTCATTTGTATTACCAGAAGGATGATGCCAGAGCTAAGCTTAAATTTGGCGTTGTTTGGCGTGTGACACCCGTAGATCCCCTTCTGAACGATCTTCGAACTCTGCTGGGTAGTGAGCAGGTAGAATTAGAATTTGACTAAAATAGGAATATTATGAGTCTGGATTTTCTTGATTTTGAACAGCCAATTGCGGAATTAGAGGCGAAAATTGATTCTCTAACAGCGGTTAGCCGTCAAGATAACAACTTAGAAGTCAACCTAGATGAAGAGGTTGCTCGTTTACGTGAAAAGAGTGTTGAACTGACACGTAAAATTTTCTCTGATCTGGGTGCTTGGCAAATTGCTAAACTTGCTCGTCATCCACGTCGTCCTTATACTTTGGATTATATCCCGCGCATTTTTACCGATTTCCAAGAATTAGCGGGCGACCGTGCCTATGCGGATGATAAAGCTATTGTGGGCGGAATGGCACGTTTAGATGGTCGTCCAGTGATGATTATTGGTCACCAAAAAGGGCGTGAAACAAAAGAAAAAATCCGTCGTAATTTTGGTATGCCAGCTCCTGAAGGTTATCGCAAGGCTTTGCGTTTGATGGAATTGGCTGAACGCTTTAATCTACCGATTATTACATTCATTGATACTCCAGGCGCATACCCTGGTGTTGGTGCTGAAGAGCGCGGTCAATCAGAAGCTATTGCTCGTAACTTACGTGAGATGTCACGCCTCTCCGTTCCGGTTATTTGTACCGTTATTGGTGAAGGTGGTTCAGGTGGGGCACTGGCAATCGGTGTTGGCGATAAAGTCAACATGTTGCAATACAGTACTTATTCTGTTATTTCGCCGGAAGGCTGCGCATCCATTCTGTGGAAAAGCGCTGATAAAGCCCCATTAGCGGCTGAGGCGATGGGGATCACCGCACCTCGTCTGAAAGAATTGAAACTAATTGATAATGTTGTGGCTGAACCTTTAGGTGGTGCTCATCGTAATTATGATGAGATTGCAGAGCATTTAAAAGCTCGCCTCACTGAAGACCTTAACGAATTAGAGTTATTAGACGCGGAAGCGTTGAAAAACCGTCGTTACCAACGTTTAATGGAATACGGTTACTGCTAATTGCGAGTCGTTAATTAGTTAAAAAAACGGGAGTTTGCTTTTGCTTGCTCCCGTTTTTTATTTTCTAATATAACCGATAAGTTAAGGTCTAAATTGCCATTCGGTTATCTGCTAAGAAGAACAATAGATAGGAACTAAAGTGAGACAATATAATTACCTAATGTACGCTTTGGCTTGTGTATTGATATGGAGCTTTATTCCTATTGTTTCCCGTTTAGGGCAAGCAGGAATGGATAGTTTTCAGTTTCTATTTTGGTCTAATTTGATATCAGCAATATCTGTCGTGATTGTTGCTTTAGGTTCTGGCTATAAAGTGAGTAAGCTGTTTATTTTACCTAGAAACACGATAAAAAAAGTGTTTATTCTTGGTTTTTTGGATTGTTTGTTCTACTTACTATTGTATTACGGTTATTCCATCGAAAATGGAATTGCAGTCTTAGTTATTCAGTACAGTTGGCCATTAATTATTATTTTGCTGTCAGTGGTATTATTAAAGGATAAGTTAGCGGGTAGGCAAATAGTTGGCATTATTATTGGGTTTATTGCCGTGATAATTACCTTTACCAAGGGGCAAATTACTCAGCTGCATGTAGAAAACCCAACGGCGCTATTATTAGTCTTTAGTGGTGCTTTTTGTTTTGCGCTAATGTCCGTTTTTTCTCGGCAATATTCGATCGACCCTTATATCAGTACAGTATGGCTATTTATCTTCTCCACACTGACCTCGCTTGTGCTACTGCTACTGTTTAGCGAAGTACAGTTACCCTCAAAAGCTGCTTTTTGGCCAACACTGATTAATGGTATTTTAATCAACGGCGTTTCGTATATTCTATGGTTTAAAGCAATGAATACGGGCCATTCGGCAAAAATCGCCTCTGTCGTGTTTTTGTCCCCTGTACTATCGGTGCTGTGGTTGGTATTAATTTTAAGTGATCCGTTTGAAATCGCCTATATCATAGGGGTGTTGCTTGTGATCATTTCAGGTGTTTTATGTGTTGGTATAAAAGGGAAAGTCAGAAATCGTGAATAAGGGTAGGCTAATAGTGCAGCAATCAAATATCATCATTGAGCGTATTTTAAATAAAATACAGGGTTTTGAGCAGCTATTGGTGGGCTTTAGTGGCGGCATTGACTCAACGGTGTTATTGCATGCCCTTTTTCAAATTCGGCAAACTCACCTTCCTACATTGAGTATCCGCGCAATACATATTCATCATGGGCTAAACCATAAAGCGGATGCGTGGGAACAACATTGTGCTCAGTTATGCTCACAGTGGGATATCCCTTTTATTTGCCGACATGTGACGGTTGACCCCAGCCAAAAAGGGGTTGAAGCAGCCGCACGCGATGCGCGGTATCAAGCTTACCGTGAAGAGTTAATGGCAAATGAAATCCTAGTGACGGCACAGCATCTTGATGACCAAGCAGAAACATTTATGTTGGCGCTTAAGAGAGGCAGTGGCCCCGCAGGGTTATCATCTATGCCTGAATCGTTACCATTTCTTGCTTTGAGTGGGGCTACGTGGCTATTGCGCCCGTTACTTTCAACGCCACGTGTTGAGTTAGAAACTTACATGCAGGAAAACCAACTTGCGTGGGTTGAGGACGATAGTAACCAAGATGATCGCTATGATAGGAATTTTCTTCGTCTACATATCATGCCTGCATTAACAGAACGTTGGCCGCACTTTCCGCATGCTGTTGCTCGTAGCGCAGCTTTATGTGCTGAACAAGAAACGTTACTTGATGAATTATTGAAGGAAACGCTAGAAGGCATGATGGATTATCGAGGTGGGCTATTTATTGATGACCTACAAGATTGTTCATTATCAAAGCGTAATGCATTAATCCGCCGTTGGATAGGTTTGCATCAACTCCCGATGCCACCTTTTAACCAATTAGAACGAATTTGGCAAGAAGTTGCTTTAGCTCGACAAGATGCCGACCCAATTTGCCGATTAGGCCAATTTGAAGTTCGTCGGTACCAAGGGGCATTATGGGTTATTAAGCGTATTAATAGTTTAGCGAACAAGCAGTTTCAATGGCATTATCCAAAACCATTTGAATTGCCAGAATCTCTTGGTGTACTTCATGTTATGGCTGGGCAAGGGCAAATACGCCCTCCGTTGCCTCATGAAACAGCAACTATTCGCTTTGGGTTGCAAGGCACATTGAATATCGTGGGTCGCCATCGTTCAAGAAGTAGCAAAAAGCTATGGCAAGAACTGGGGGTTGCTCCGTGGATGCGTGAGCGAGTGCCTCTAGTTTATTATAATGACCAGCTTATCACGGCTGTAGGTTGTTTTATTACGCCTGAAGGGCTGGCTGATGAGACACAATTAGGGATAGCGATTGATTGGCAGCAAGGCAGTGTATTTAAGGCGCTGTTATAAAGAGAAACCCCTTATGACTGTGATTATCATAAGGGGGGATAGAAGGACTCAATAATGTGAGTATTAGTGAGAGTGGTCGACAACAATTGTGCCGATTTCTGGATGACTGAAGGAGTTTATGCAATCCAGTCGTAGTTCCTTGGTTCCTTCATGCGTTTCAACAATCAGGTACTCGACTTTTTTTCGCAGGAGCAAATCACTGGCCTGCCCTTCAATATTCTCGCCGTCATTAAGTTTTATCTGTAACTTTAATTGACGTTGGCATGCAATTTCTAGATATTCGTAATCATCACAATTGATAGGTTGATATTCAGTATCTGTAGACATATTCCCTCACCACTGTGTTAGTGGCGGTTATTGCCGCCTTGAACATGTTGTATCAAGCAAAAAAGCGCTTGCTACGATAATAGCACAGTAAATTTAATAACTATAATCGTAGCTAGAGGAAAAAGACAATTCTTATTCATTAAATTAATTCATAACGTATTTTATCAGTAATGTCCGAATTTTCTTATCCCTGCCGTTTTTTTAAGTTTTGAAATGTTATGATTGAGAAATCGGTTAACGAATAAAAATGTATGATTTTAAGGGTATTATAATGAAAAAATCACTAATGTTAGTATTAATGGCTGTTGGGGCTGTCACGTTAGCTGGCTGTCAGACAGTTGCAAAAAATACAGAATCATCACCAGTAGATAATGTTTACACAGGTGTACTACCTTGTGCAGACTGTTCTGGTATTGAAGCAACCTTATTAGTTAACCAAGATGGCAGCTATGTTGAGCAATTGATCTATTTAGGAACAAAGGATGGCGATAGTGCTTTCCATGATTCAGGTAAATGGGCTATTGAAGATAACAAATTACGCACAACTAACCCAAAAGGTGAGAATACTTATTTCTCTCAAGCTGCGGATGGGAAGTCGGTTACTTTACTTGATTTAGAAGGTAATCCGATTGAATCGCAAATGAATTATACGTTAGAGAAAGTTAAGCCAAGCAAAAAAATAGGTCAGTACCGTTATATGGCGGACGCTGCTGTGTTCACTGAATGTGAAAGTGGGCGCCAATATTCAGCATCAGGTATTGAATTAGAAAAAGCATATAGTGAAACAGGTATTGATGGTGGAACACCGGTGTATGTTGAGTTAGAAGGTTATTATACTGTTCGTCCATCAATGGAAGATGGTCAATTTGATCCTGCATTAGTTCCTACAGGTAACATCAATTTCGATAAATCTGCTTCTTGTAACTAATCTTAGTACATCCATTTCTATTAAAGGCTCAATAGTTATATTGAGCCTTTTTCTTTTATTAACTATCTAAAATATCAGCCAAAATCCCTTCGATTTATCAATATATTCACCAGCCTTTGCTTTTTTGATATCAATATAACTTTTTTATTAACGCAAAATATTTGTATAAATGTGAGGGGGGTCATAACGATTAGTCAATGAGAGACAATTCTTGATGACATTGAAATATCGAAAACTAGGGGAAGTACGTATACTTCATTCAACTAGAAAGAATTTTTATTTTTAGTTTGTAGTGTTAGTAAATGCTGTAAGTCTGCAAAAAAACTTATAAATTACAGCGGTAATTAAAAGATAGAACGAATCTAAGGATAAGGAATGAAGAAAAAAAATATCTATTTATTTTGTTCTGCGGGGATGTCTACCTCACTGCTAGTTAACAAAATGAGGCAACAGGCAGAGAAATATGATGTACCAGTCAACATTGAAGCTTTCCCTGAAAGCTTAGCAGCAGAAAAAGGTGTCGATGCTGATTTGGTATTACTTGGGCCGCAAATTGCTTGGATGCAATCTGATATTCAAAAATTATTGCCGAACAAACCCGTTGAGGTGATTGACTCACTTTTGTACGGCAAGGTTGATGGATTAGGAGTGTTAAAAGCGGCCGTGGCAATCATTAAAAACCAAACAGCAGGTTAATATTAGAGCGCTACTAACTACCTCTATTACATAATAACTCCATCGATATTGGTGCTAATACGATCTTTAGCTAATTAAGAATGGAGCATACTCAAAAAATTGAGGGTATTTTTATGAGTCTTGTTATCACTTCGCTTGAAAAGGTACTCCTTCCATTCGCGGTTCGATTGGGAAAGCAGCCTCATGTTAATGCAATAAAGAATGGTTTTATTAGAATAATGCCTCTAACACTCGTTGGGGCTATGTTTGTACTAATTAATAATGTTTTTCTTAGTTTTGATACAGGGTCGTTTTTTTATTCTTTAGGTGTTCGATTAGAACCTTCAACAATCGAAACATTAAACGGTTTTAAAGTGATAGGGGGAAATGTTTATAATGGGACACTAGGTATTATGTCTCTAATGGCCCCTTTCTTTATTGCCATGGCATTAGCAGAAGAACGCAAAGTTGACCCGCTAGCCGCAGGGTTACTTGCTATAGCTTCTTTTATGACAGTAACACCTTATGATGTAAATGGTGCCTATGCCGTTGGGGCGAATTGGTTGGGTGGAGCAAATATCATTTCAGGGATTATTTTAGGATTAGTCGTCGCTGAAATGTTCACTTTTATTGTCCGCCGTAATTGGGTTATCAAATTACCAGATAGCGTTCCGCCATCAGTTTCACGTTCGTTTTCTGCACTTATTCCTGGTTTTATTATCTTATCTATTATGGGAATAGTGTCATGGGCGCTAACGGGGATTAGCACTAATTTTCATCAAATTATCATGGATAGTGTTTCAACGCCTTTAGCATCGATGGGAAATGTGGTTGGATGGGCTTATGTGGTCTTTACGTCGCTGCTGTGGTTTTTTGGTATCCATGGTTCATTAGCATTAACGGCGTTAGATAGCGGTATTATGACGCCTTGGGCATTAGAAAACGTTTCTTTATATGCAGAGTATGGCTCAGTTGACGCAGCAATTGCAGCTGGTAAATCCTTCCATATGTGGGCGAAGCCTATGCTTGACTCCTATGTGTTTTTAGGTGGAACAGGGGCGACATTAGGTCTGATTATTGCAATTTTTATTGCTTCACGTCGTGCTGATCATCGCCAAGTTGCTAAGTTAGCTTTACCTGCAGGTATCTTCCAAATTAATGAGCCTATTATTTTTGGTTTACCGATCATTATGAATCCTGTGATGTTTATCCCCTTTATTTTGATTCAGCCATTATTGGCAGGAATAATGGTGGCAGCATATTCTTTAGGGATCATCCCACCGGTGACAAATATTGCTCCGTGGACGATGCCAACAGGTTTGGCTGCTTTCTTTAACACCAATGGAAGTATTGCTGCCTTATTACTTGCCTTATTCAACCTTGGTGTTGCTGTTCTTGTTTATCTACCGTTTGTGGTCATTTCGAATAAAGCCCAAAACACGATAGATGAAGAAGAAAGTGAAGAAGATATTGCGAATGCACTGAAGTTTTAAAATATGGAGGAGCTTGCTCCTCCCATTTAAGTCGAGATAAAAATATGTTTGAACTTGATGATATCCAAGAAGACGCAAGCAATGAACTAGAAGAAGTTGTCATGGGGTTAATTATTAATGCGGGGCAAGCTCGAAGTTTAGCCTACACTGCGCTGAAAAAAGCCAAAGCGGGTGATTTCGTGACAGCGAAAAGTTTAATGGAGCAGTCTCATGCTTCATTAAATGAAGCTCATAAAGTACAAACTCAATTGATTGAAAGTGATATGGGAGAAGGGAGAATCAAAGTGAGTTTAGTTCTTGTTCATGCTCAAGATCACTTAATGAATGCTATGTTAGCCCGTGAATTAATTACAGAATTAATTGAGTTACATGAAAAAATAAATCATTAGAGAGAGGCTCATGATGCAGACACTGATGAATAGAACCGACACTAATGCTGAGATTAAATTGGTTCAAGAAAGTGAACTTTTTAATAATAAAACCTTTCATGTCTTTATTTATAATAAAGTTGAGAGTGCAAGTGGACTGCATCAACACGATTATTATGAATATATGATTGTTCTAACTGGTCGTTGTTATCAAATTATAAATGGAAAAAAAGTTTTATTAGAGCGTGGGGATTTTGTATTTCTACCAATTGGCTCCTACCATGAAAGTGCTTATGACTTTGGTCCTACACGGATATTAAATGTGGGTATCAGTAAATCATTTTTCGATAAGCATTATTTGCCATTATTACCAAATTGCTTTGTTGCATCACAAAGCTACCAATTAAAAAATGAATTTATGGCTTATATCGAATCGGTAATCGCATCATTGAACTTCCGCGATAGTGAATTTAATGAATTTATTGAATTAGTTACATTTAACGTAGTTAATCGGTTACGCCATTTTCGTGAGAAAAGCATGCGGGATGATGCCCCCCAATGGTTAAAAAGTACATTGGAAGAAATGCATGATATCGCGATGTTTAGTGAAAGTGCGTTGCAAAATATGATAACAATTACTGGCAAATCACAAGAGTATTTAACTCGCGCAACAAAACGATATTATGGCAAAACGCCGATGCAAATTATTAATGATATAAGAATTAATTTTGCTAAAAAACAGCTTGAAATAACTAATTATTCAATTACCGATATTGCATTTGAATCAGGGTATAGTAGCCCCAGTTTATTTGTGAAAAAATTTAAAGAGTTAACATCATTAACACCAAGTGATTATAGAAAAAATCTATTTAGTGTTGAGCAAAAAATGGTGGGTTAATTTTTTATTTAAGTTAATTTTTCTTTTAAGAAAACTCAAGCATAACCATCTTTTGATAAAGATGGTGTGCTTTTCTATATTCATTTTATAAGGTTCAATGAGGTTAATATGACTCAGAAATTAAAAGTTGTCACTATTGGCGGTGGTAGTAGCTATACACCTGAATTGTTAGAAGGTTTTATTAAGCGGTATCACGAATTACCTATTACGGAATTATGGTTAGTTGATGTTGAAGAAGGGAAAGAAAAGTTAGATATTATTTTTAACTTATGTGAGCGTATGGTTAAACATGCAGGAGTCCCTTTAAAATTATATAAAACATTAGATCGAAGAGAAGCATTAATAGATGCTGATTTTGTTACGACTCAATTAAGGGTTGGTCAATTAAAAGCGCGTGAGCTGGATGAGTCAATTCCGTTAAAACATGGTTATTTAGGGCAAGAAACTAACGGTGCTGGTGGGTTATTTAAAGGGTTACGTACCATTCCTGTTATTTTCGATATTATTAAAGATGTTGAAGAGATTTGCCCAAATGCATGGGTGATTAATTTTACCAACCCAGCAGGTATGGTGACAGAAGCAGTATATCGTCATACTGATTTTAAACGCTTCATTGGTGTCTGTAATATTCCAATAGGTATGAAAATGTTTATTACAGATGTTTTGCAACTATCTGAAAAAGATGAGTTATCAATAGATCTATTTGGTTTAAACCATATGGTTTTTATCAAAGATGTTATTGTAAATGGTGTATCACGCTTTGATGAACTATTAGAAGGAATTGCCGCAGGGACATTAAGCGCAAATTCAGTAAAAAACATTACTGACCTAGCCTTTGAAGAAGGGTTAATTAGAGGCTTAAATCTAATCCCTTGCTCGTATTTATTATACTATTTTAAACCTAAAGAAATGTTAGCAATAGAGCTTGGCGAATATTATAAAGGTGGGGCTCGAGCACAAATTGTGCAAAAAGTTGAGCATCAACTTTTCGAGCTTTATAAAAACCCATCCCTCGATGTTAAACCTAAGGAATTAGAGCTGCGGGGGGGAGCATATTATTCGGATGCTGCCTGTGAAGTGATAAATGCAATCTACAATGATAAAAAGACAGAGCACTATGTAAATATCCCACACCATGGCCATATTGATAATATTCCAAGCGATTGGACTGTAGAAATGACCTGTATACTTGGACGTGATGGTGCTATGCCTCATCCAAGAATTACGCATTTCGATGATAAGGTACTAGGGTTAATTTATACATTGAAAAATTTTGAAATAGCAACAAGTAGAGCTGCAACCAATGGTGATTTTAATGATGTCTTATTGGCTATGAATCTAAATCCATTAATTCACTCTGATAAAGATGCTCGTTTAATTTCAAAAGAATTGTTAATTGCTCATAAAAAATACCTGCCTAACTTTGATGAAGTGATAAAAAAATTAGAGCAGGAAAGTAAATAGGGCGATTATATACAGGGTTAAGGGAAATACTATGTCTTCATTACTTATTGTTAATGCTGATGATTTTGGATTATGTCGCGCTGTAAACTATGGGATCATTGAATCCCATCGAAATGGAGTTGTTCATTCAACTACGGCTATGATGAATATGCCTGCGATATCGGATGCCGCAAAATTAAGTCATGATTACCCTAATTTAGCGGTAGGTATGCATTTTGTTTTAACCGCGGGCAAACCTTTTTCATCGATGCCATCTTTGTGTCGTGATGGTTTGCTTGGTAAATGGTTGTGGGATATAGACACAAATGAATTGCCATTAAATGAAATTGAAGAAGAGCTAAATCAGCAATACCAGAAATTTATTGAGGTTTTCGGTCGAAAGCCAAGTCACATAGATAGCCATCACCATGTGCATATGATAGAAGGGGTCTTTCCTATCATTGTTAACTTTGCACAGGAAAAAGGTATTGCATTGCGAGTTGATCGTCAATTAGAAAAAAATTGGCCGCCTTTGTCATATCAAGTTGCTAGCACTGATTCTTTTAGTAGTGAGTTTTATGGTGATAAAATTAGTGAGTCATTATTTTTGCAGATTTTAGACGAAGCGAAACTACATGGAAATCGCTCCATTGAGATAATGAGTCATCCTGCATTTATTGATAATGCTTTATTAAAAAGCAATTATGCCTATCCACGGTTGAATGAATTAGAAGTGCTGACCTCAGAGAATTTAAAGATGCGGATCTTAGAGCGTGGCTTTAAAATTGGTTCATATCGAGATATTTAAAAAAAGCCCCCAATAGTTGGAGAACCAATGGCTGGGGGCTTTTTATTGTTTTGGTTATTTAACTAAACGAGCTGCTAACTTTTCTTTTAAGAAGCTAACCACATTGTCTAGACCAACCAAGTCTTTGTCATCACTGCGACGAGATTTGTATTCAACTTGGTTATTATCTAAATTACGATCACCAATAACAATGGTGTATGGCACACCAATTAATTCCATATCGGCAAACATCACACCAGGGCGCTCTTTACGGTCATCAAAAATAACATCAATACCGTTGGCTTTTAAATCAGCATACAGTTTTTCTGCAACTTCTTTAACGCGGTAAGATTTATGCATATTCATTGGCAAAATTGCAACTTGGAATGGTGCAATCGCATCCGGCCAAATGATCCCACGCTCATCGTGGCTTTGTTCAATAGCTGCTGCAACGATACGAGTTACACCAATACCATAACAACCCATTGTCACGATTTGATTATGGCCTTCTTCATTTTGGACAGAAGCTTTCATCGCTTCAGAGTATTTAGTCCCTAATTGGAAAATATGACCGACCTCGATACCACGTTTAATTTGTAGTACCCCTTTACCATCTGGGCTTGGGTCACCATTAACGACATTACGCAGATCAAAAGTGTCAGGAGTCGGTAGATCACGTTCCCAGTTAATACCGAAATAGTGTTTACCATCAATATTCGCACCCGCGCCAAAGTCGCTCATTATTGCAACACTACGGTCGATAACGATAGGTAATGGCATATTAACAGGGCCTAAAGAACCCGGACCTGCATTTACCGCATTTCTAATTTCTTCTTCAGAAGCGAACTCAAGTGGGCTCGCAACTAAGGGGTGTTTTTCCGCTTTAATTTCATTAAGCTCATGATCACCACGGATTAACAACGCGACCAATGTATGACCAGAATCTTTTTTGGCGTGAACAATTAATGTTTTAACTGTCTTTTCAATAGGTAAATGGAATTGTTCGACCAGCTCAGCAATAGTTTTTGCATTTGGAGTATCGACTAAACGCATTTCTTCTGTTGCTGCTCCACGTGGTGCCGTAGGTGCAACTGCTTCAGCAAATTCAATGTTTGCAGCAAAATCAGATTCCGTTGAGAAAACAACGTCGTCTTCACCACTTTTCGCAAGTACTTGGAATTCGTGAGAAGCGCTACCACCAATTGAGCCGGTATCCGCTTGGACTGCACGGAAGTCAAAGCCAATGCGAGTGAAAATTTTGCTATACGCGTCGTACATCGCATCGTAAGTTTCTTGTAACGATTCTTGATTGATGTGGAACGAATATGCATCTTTCATGATAAATTCACGTGAACGCATGACACCAAAGCGTGGGCGAACTTCGTCACGGAATTTAGTTTGAATTTGGAATAAATTCAAAGGCAGTTGTTTATAAGAGGTGATTTCATTACGTATTAAATCAGTAATGACTTCTTCATGAGTTGGGCCTAGAACGAAAGGCCGTTCACCACGGTCAACAAAACGTAGCAATTCAGGACCATACTGTTCCCAACGCCCACTTTCTTGCCATAAATCTGCCGGTTGAACTACGGGTAAAGATACCTCGATAGCACCTGCATTTTCCATTTCTTCACGAACAATGGTTTCTACTTTTCGTAGTACACGCACGCCAGTGGGTAACCAGTCATACAGACCAGAAGCAAGTTTACGGATCATTCCTGCACGCAGCATCAGCTGATGGCTGATAACTTCTGCATCCGCAGGGGTCTCTTTTAGAGTTGAGAGCAGATATTTGCTAGTACGCATTGTATAGGTTCCATTAGAACAACAAATTATGATAAGTCGTTTGCTTACCAAGGTATATAGAGAGCTAGTCTACCAGTGACTGACATTTGCCAAAAGGGGTTAACGCGTTTTTTCATACGGTTCAATAGCGAATACTTCAGTCACACCACGAATTACTCGCCAGCGAATATTAAAATCTAATAAATGGACAGCGTAGTCACGAATTTCAGTAGATTGTTTTTTATAAGCAGGACGAGGGTCTTGCATTAGTACTTGTTCAATAAATTGTTTCAATTTAGGGTATTGTCTTTGATAGAGATTTAATTCCTGTTGGGCTTGTACAGTAAATATAACCTGCATATCGTCTGTAGGCGCCTCTTGTGCGTATCCTGCAATGGCTTCTGGTAACGCTTCAGCGAAGGGCAAATAAGGCTTAATATCAATCACTGGCGTACCATCAAGTAAATCAAGGCTACCTAGGTCAAGGATAACTTGATTATCTTTTTCCGTTATCCCTTTTAATTCAACAAGTGACATACCGATAGGGTTTGGTCTAAAAGTTGAACGCGTCGCAAAAACCCCCATTTTCTGGTTGCCACCAAGGCGCGGCGGACGAACTAAAGGCTTCCAACCGCCTTCCATCGTTTGATGAAAAATAAATAAAACCCAAATATGGCTAAATTGCTTGAGCCCTCGAACAGTGTTTGGGTCATTATAAGGCGGGTGTAAATGTAGGCGTCCTACACCGCCTAGAACGAGTCCAGGCTGGCGCGGGATGGCAAACTTTTCTTTATAAGGTGATTCAATATGGCCAATAACATTAAATTGAAAAGATTGCATTGATTTATTATTCAACAATTTGTAATGCACTGCCTTCACAAATGGTTGCCTGATAACAGCCCGGTGAGGTCATTGTTTGGCATTGATGTAAAAGCACTGCATCGGCGGCAATATAAGCAGCTTGGGTTAACATGCTGTTTTTTGCTGTGTTTAGATTTGCCGGAGGGCTTTGAACACTTTCACGGCAAGATTCCCCAGAAACAACACCTAAGTCTTTGAAAGGCATGCCTAACAGCTCTTCAGGGCTATTCATTAATTTGACATTTGCGGTGTCTGGTTCTGTGACACGAGGTACAGGTTTAGACAATTTCATACTAGTGAAACCTTTGTTTTGCCCTGGACTTGTGTATTGGTTAATTCCACACCCGGCTAGCGTAAAAGCCACCAAGGTGAGCAATAACAGTCTCATAAGTTATACCTTTCTTATATGGTTACTAAAATTAAGTTGCTATGTTTTGTAGTCTATAAATTGCAAAAAATACTAGATGGCATTACGCCACCTAGTATTTTAATCGTTTTTTTAATAATAAAAAAGATTACCAGCCTTTAACTGCACCACCATCAAAGACTTCATTAGCTTTGTTAGATACTTCATCCGATTGATATGCTTGGATAAATTTCTTCACATTTTCGTTATCTTTATTATCTTCACGGGCAACAATAACATTCACATATGGAGAATCTTTGTCTTCAACGAATAAACCATCTTTTGCTGGTGTTAATTTTGGTGTTGCGCTACTTGCCCAAGTGGTATTGATAATGGCTAGAGCAATTTTTTGGTCATCCAAAGCTCGTGGTAATTGAGGTGCTTCTAATTCAACAAATTTCAGGTTTTTTGGGTTCTCAACCACATCCAGAACAGTAGGCATTAAACCTGTGCCCTCTTTTAATTTGATCAAACCTTGCTGTTGTAACAATAGTAGAGAGCGGCCTAAGTTAGTCGGGTCATTAGGTAGCGCAATTTGTGAACCATCGGCTAATTCATCAACTGATTTAATTTTTTTAGAATAAGCTGCAATTGGGTAAATAAAAGTATTGCCCACAGGAACTAATTTATAGTTACGATCTTTAATTTGTTGATCAAGGTACGGTTTGTGTTGAAATGCGTTAGCATCAATATCGCCTTTGCTTAATGCTTCATTAGGTAAAACGAAGTCATTAAATGAAACTAATTCAACATTTAAGCCATACTTTTCTTTAGCAACTTTTTGTGCAACCTCAGCAACTTCTAATTCTTTGCCCATGATCACACCAACTTTAATGCTGTTGGCATCTTTTTCTTTCTCACCACAACCTGTGAGAACTAGAGTGCCTAATAGCGCGCCGACAACTGCGATAGATTTTAATTTAATAGACATTGATATACCCCTTTAAAACGGACTTTATAAGCACCCTAACGGCGCAGCTATTTTACTTACTATCGATGTGATACTTTTTTCATTAAGTATTCACCAGTGTATTGAATGATGAAAACTAAAATGATTAACAAAACAAGTACGGTATTCATCACTAATGGATTGTAGGTGTAATACCCATATTGCATTGCAATTTGCCCTAAACCACCAGAACCCACAGCACCGCCCATTGCTGAGTAGCCGACTAACATAATTAATGTGATAGTTGCTGCGTTGATAATCCCCGGTAATGATTCAGGTAACAATATTTTACGAATAATCTGTAGCGGTGTTGCCCCCATAGCCCTTGAAGCTTCAATCAAACCACTTGGTACTTCTAATAATGTATTTTCAACCATACGAGCAATAAAGGGAATTGCGCCAACTGTCAATGGAACAATAGCGCCTTCAATACCAATGGCCGAACCAACCAAGAATTTAGTGAATGGGCTAATCCATACTAATAGAATGATAAACGGGATTGAACGAAATACGTTCACTACCGCTGAAATTACACTATAAAGAGCTGTATTTTCCATCACTTGCCCACGGCGAGTGACATAAAGTAAAACACCTGTCGGTACACCTAATAAAAAACCGAGGATCGCTGATACGAAAGTCATAATGATAGTATCAATCGTTCCTGTTATAAGTAGTGAAATCATTCCCTCAGACATAACCCAAAACCTCTACTTTGACATGGTGTTCTTTTAAAAATGTAATTGTGGACTCTACTCCACCATTGATGCCATGTAGTTCAGCTAACATTACACCAAACTTAACGCCGCCTGCGTAGTCGATTTGGGAGCTCAATATATTAATATCTATATCGAACTTGCGTACAGCCATGGAAATTAAAGGAGCATCAACAGATTGCCCTGTAAATTCTAATTTCACTAATGGCGATAAATTACTGCCTGATTCAGCTTTTAAACGAGCTTTATAGTCATCTGGAATATCAATCACTAATGTTGACTGAATAAATGCTTGGGCAACCGGTGTTTTCGGATGAGAAAACACTTCACTGACTTTATCTTTCTCGATTAACTGACCACCGCTGATGACTGCAACTTGGTCACAGATGCGTTTTACCACATCCATTTCATGGGTAATTAATAAGATAGTTAATCCTAAACGACGATTAATATCCTTTAATAACTCAAGGATAGAGCGTGTTGTCGCAGGGTCTAATGCACTGGTCGCTTCATCACACAATAGAACTTTGGGTGAGTTTGCTAAGGCTCGCGCAATAGCAACGCGTTGTTTTTGCCCTCCAGAAAGATTAGCAGGATAACTATCTTTCTTGTCGGTTAAACCAACCAGTTCGAGTAATTCATTAACGCGCTCATTAATTTTTTCCTTAGGCGTATTATCAAGCTCTAAAGGAAGCGCCACATTATCAAAAACAGTACGTGAAGATAATAAGTTAAAATGTTGGAAAATCATGCCGATGCCACGGCGTGCTCTCGTCAACGTTTTTTCTGTCATTGCTGTTAAATCTTGCCCATCAACGACGACTTGGCCTGAAGTAGGGCGTTCGAGCATGTTTACGCAACGTATAAGTGTACTTTTACCTGCACCTGATGCGCCTATTACGCCATATATCTGACCAGCAGGAACATGCAAGCTAATGTCAGTCAGCGCTTGAATGTTACGGTTTCCTTGCTGGAAAACCTTATTAATATTTGAGAGCTTTATCATTTATATTTTCTAACTTTTATCTGAATTGTTTTTTTAGATAGTGTATCTAATATTGTTGGATGTTAAGGCGTCTAGACGTCTAAGTCAATAAAGATTGTTCTATTTATTCTATTCTCATTTCTTTTCTTTTCATGAGATACTAAAAAGATATTAAATTTGAGGAGCAAATCGGTGAGTAACGGGACCCCCGCAGTCTTTTTAGACAGAGATGGAACAATCAATATCGATCATGGCTATGTTCATAAAATCGATGACTTTGAATTTATCGAAGGCTCGATTGAAGCGATGTTAGAATTAAAAAAAATGGGTTATGCATTAGTCATTGTAACTAATCAATCTGGCATAGGTCGTGGTATTTATACCGAGAACCAGTTTATGCAGCTAACAGAGTGGATGGATTGGTCGTTAGCCGACCGCGGTGTTGACTTAGATGGTATCTATTTTTGCCCTCATCATATCGATGCGAAAATTGAAGAGTATCGCCAAGACTGCAACTGCCGCAAACCAAAGCCAGGGATGTTACTAGATGCGCAATCATTCTTAAATATAGATATGGCTGCTTCTATTATGGTTGGCGACAAACTCGCGGATATACTAGCGGGAAAAGCGGCTAAAGTTGGTACCACTGTGTTAGTGAAAAGTGGTGAGCAGGTCACTGATGAGGCTATGGAGAATGCAGATATTGTCATTAATAGTATTGCTGAGTTACCAGAAGCCCTAAAAAGAATCAAAAAATAGTCGTTTTGAGTGTTAAGTAAGCAGTCAGAAAAAAAATGCAAAAAAAGGGTTGCCAGATTTTTCTGACTCCCTATAATGCGCCACCACTGACCGGGAACAAGACAACGCAAAGCGCGATGAACACTGAAACGGCAGCGAGAGATTCTGAAAAGAAAAAGCAAAAAATTGCTTGACTCTCACAGAGGAAAACGTATTATACGGCTCCTCGCGACAACGACCTCGAAGTCGAAAATCAAACAGATTTAGTCGCAACGCTCTTTAACAATTTATCAGACAATCTGTGTGGGCACTCACAGGACACTATCAAAAAAATATTTGATTTTAAGTCTTGAAGAGTGACTAACACGTTAATTCATATATATGAAATAAGGTAGTAACGCTTATTTTGGAAGGATAACGCGAAGGCAAGCAGAGATAACCCGAGACAGTACTTAGGTACGGCGAGGGGAAGCGATGTGAAGCCGACAACGTTAGCCGAACAAAAGAACGTTACGGTCAGTAAGACATTCTTTGAGCATCAAGCTACTTTTAATTGAAGAGTTTGATCATGGCTCAGATTGAACGCTGGCGGCAGGCCTAACACATGCAAGTCGAGCGGTAACAGGGGAAGCTTGCTTCCCGCTGACGAGCGGCGGACGGGTGAGTAATGTATGGGGATCTGCCCGATAGAGGGGGATAACCACTGGAAACGGTGGCTAATACCGCATAATCTCTTAGGAGCAAAGCAGGGGAACTTCGGTCCTTGCGCTATCGGATGAACCCATATGGGATTAGCTAGTAGGTGGGGTAATGGCTCACCTAGGCGACGATCCCTAGCTGGTCTGAGAGGATGATCAGCCACACTGGGACTGAGACACGGCCCAGACTCCTACGGGAGGCAGCAGTGGGGAATATTGCACAATGGGCGCAAGCCTGATGCAGCCATGCCGCGTGTATGAAGAAGGCCTTAGGGTTGTAAAGTACTTTCAGTCGGGAGGAAGGCGTTGATGCTAATATCATCAACGATTGACGTTACCGACAGAAGAAGCACCGGCTAACTCCGTGCCAGCAGCCGCGGTAATACGGAGGGTGCAAGCGTTAATCGGAATTACTGGGCGTAAAGCGCACGCAGGCGGTTGATTAAGTTAGATGTGAAATCCCCGGGCTTAACCTGGGAATGGCATCTAAGACTGGTCAGCTAGAGTCTTGTAGAGGGGGGTAGAATTCCATGTGTAGCGGTGAAATGCGTAGAGATGTGGAGGAATACCGGTGGCGAAGGCGGCCCCCTGGACAAAGACTGACGCTCAGGTGCGAAAGCGTGGGGAGCAAACAGGATTAGATACCCTGGTAGTCCACGCTGTAAACGATGTCGATTTGAAGGTTGTTCCCTTGAGGAGTGGCTTTCGGAGCTAACGCGTTAAATCGACCGCCTGGGGAGTACGGCCGCAAGGTTAAAACTCAAATGAATTGACGGGGGCCCGCACAAGCGGTGGAGCATGTGGTTTAATTCGATGCAACGCGAAGAACCTTACCTACTCTTGACATCCAGAGAATTTAGCAGAGATACTTTAGTGCCTTCGGGAACTCTGAGACAGGTGCTGCATGGCTGTCGTCAGCTCGTGTTGTGAAATGTTGGGTTAAGTCCCGCAACGAGCGCAACCCTTATCCTTTGTTGCCAGCGATTCGGTCGGGAACTCAAAGGAGACTGCCGGTGATAAACCGGAGGAAGGTGGGGATGACGTCAAGTCATCATGGCCCTTACGAGTAGGGCTACACACGTGCTACAATGGCGTATACAAAGAGAAGCGACCTCGCGAGAGCAAGCGGAACTCATAAAGTACGTCGTAGTCCGGATTGGAGTCTGCAACTCGACTCCATGAAGTCGGAATCGCTAGTAATCGTAGATCAGAATGCTACGGTGAATACGTTCCCGGGCCTTGTACACACCGCCCGTCACACCATGGGAGTGGGTTGCAAAAGAAGTAGGTAGCTTAACCTTCGGGAGGGCGCTTACCACTTTGTGATTCATGACTGGGGTGAAGTCGTAACAAGGTAACCGTAGGGGAACCTGCGGTTGGATCACCTCCTTACCATTGAAGTGTTTTTGTGAAGTGCTCACACAGATTGTCTGATGAAATAGAGTAGCAGTATCAATAGGCTTGTAGCTCAGGTGGTTAGAGCGCACCCCTGATAAGGGTGAGGTCGGTGGTTCAAGTCCACTCAGGCCTACCAAATTTTGTTTATTCGTTGTTGCAGATTAGCTCGTTTACCCAAAAGTAAACTTCGCCAATCCGCGCCTAGACTAAACAAAATTGGTAACTTTAAGCATACTAAAAGCGAGAAGTATAAATTTTATTATTTATCATTGATACTGAAATTACCTTTATGGGGCTATAGCTCAGCTGGGAGAGCGCCTGCCTTGCACGCAGGAGGTCAGCGGTTCGATCCCGCTTAGCTCCACCATAAATTTTTCTGATTATTCAGAATAGATTAGTCAAATAGTCTATTGCGAATAATTATGCTCTTTAACAATCTGGAACAAGCTGAAAATTGAAAACAACGCACATTGTTTATCGCTTAAACAATGTGAGAGTCTCTCAAAAATCTCAACTTGAAGTGTTTTTCAAACACACAAGCGAGTGGCATGAGCGAGCAGTGTGAAATTCAAGGCGGCTAGCGCGCAGCAAGCGCAGCGTACAATAGTACGTGAGCATTGCGAGCACTACCCAACGAAGAAGTTCACCACGCACAGCCATGACGTTAAGTGTCGTCTGATAAGAAGACACCTTCGGGTTGTGAGGTTAAGCGACTAAGCGTACACGGTGGATGCCTAGGCAATCAGAGGCGATGAAGGACGTGCTAATCTGCGATAAGCGTCGGTAAGGTGATATGAACCGTTATACCCGACGATTTCCGAATGGGGAAACCCAGTGCAATTCGTTGCACTATCGTTTGATGAATACATAGTCAAACGAAGCGAACCGGGGGAACTGAAACATCTCAGTACCCCGAGGAAAAGAAATCAACCGAGATTCCCCTAGTAGCGGCGAGCGAACGGGGAGCAGCCCAGAGTCTTAATCAGCATTAGTATCAGGAGAACGGTCTGGAAAGTCCGGCAGTAAAGGGTGATAGCCCCGTATCTGAAGATATTAGTGTTGTGAACTCGACGAGTAGGGCGGGACACGTGTTATCCTGTCTGAATATGGGGGGACCATCCTCCAAGGCTAAATACTCCTGATTGACCGATAGTGAACCAGTACCGTGAGGGAAAGGCGAAAAGAACCCCGGCGAGGGGAGTGAAATAGAACCTGAAACCGTGTACGTACAAGCAGTGGGAGCCTTGATTTATCAGGGTGACTGCGTACCTTTTGTATAATGGGTCAGCGACTTATATTCTGTAGCAAGGTTAACCGTATAGGGGAGCCGTAGGGAAACCGAGTCTTAACTGGGCGAATGAGTTGCAGGGTATAGACCCGAAACCCGGTGATCTAGCCATGGGCAGGTTGAAGGTTGGGTAACACTAACTGGAGGACCGAACCGACTAATGTTGAAAAATTAGCGGATGACTTGTGGCTGGGGGTGAAAGGCCAATCAAACCGGGAGATAGCTGGTTCTCCCCGAAAGCTATTTAGGTAGCGCCTCGTGAACTCATCTTCGGGGGTAGAGCACTGTTTCGACTAGGGGGTCATCCCGACTTACCAACTCGATGCAAACTACGAATACCGAAGAATGTTATCACGGGAGACACACGGCGGGTGCTAACGTTCGTCGTGAAGAGGGAAACAACCCAGACCGCCAGCTAAGGTCCCAAAGTCATAGTTAAGTGGGAAACGAAGTGGGAAGGCTCAGACAGCCAGGATGTTGGCTTAGAAGCAGCCATCATTTAAAGAAAGCGTAATAGCTCACTGGTCGAGTCGGCCTGCGCGGAAGATGTAACGGGGCTAAACTATGCACCGAAGCTGCGGCAGCGATATGTAAATATTGTTGGGTAGGGGAGCGTTCTGTAAGCCTGTGAAGGTGTACTGTGAGGTATGCTGGAGGTATCAGAAGTGCGAATGCTGACATAAGTAACGATAATGCGGGTGAAAAACCCGCACGCCGGAAGACCAAGGGTTCCTGTCCAACGTTAATCGGGGCAGGGTGAGTCGACCCCTAAGGCGAGGCAGAAATGCGTAGTCGATGGGAAACGGGTTAATATTCCCGTACTGGTGATAATTGCGATGGGGGGACGGAGAAGGCTAGGCTGGCCGGGCGACGGTTGTCCCGGTTTAAGGATGTAGGCAGGTGAATTAGGCAAATCCGGTTCACTATATGCTGAGGTCTGATGACGAGTCACTACGGTGGCGAAGTAGCTCATGCCCCGCTTCCAGGAAAAGCCTCTAAGCTCTAGATTATCATTAATCGTACCCCAAACCGACACAGGTGGTCAGGTAGAGAATACTCAGGCGCTTGAGAGAACTCGGGTGAAGGAACTAGGCAAAATGGTGCCGTAACTTCGGGAGAAGGCACGCTGGCGCTAGGTGAAGTGGTTTACCCATGGAGCTGAAGCCAGTCGCAGATACCAGCTGGCTGCAACTGTTTATTAAAAACACAGCACTGTGCAAACACGAAAGTGGACGTATACGGTGTGACGCCTGCCCGGTGCTGGAAGGTTAATTGATGGGGTTATCCGTAAGGAGAAGCTCTTGATCGAAGCCCCAGTAAACGGCGGCCGTAACTATAACGGTCCTAAGGTAGCGAAATTCCTTGTCGGGTAAGTTCCGACCTGCACGAATGGCGTAATGATGGCCAGGCTGTCTCCACCCGAGACTCAGTGAAATTGAACTCGCTGTGAAGATGCAGTGTACCCGCGGCAAGACGGAAAGACCCCGTGAACCTTTACTATAGCTTGACACTGAACATTGAGCCTTGATGTGTAGGATAGGTGGGAGGCTTTGAAGTGTGGACGCCAGTCTGCATGGAGCCAACCTTGAAATACCACCCTTTAATGTTTGATGTTCTAACGTTGCCCCGTTATCCGGGGTGCGGACAGTGTCTGGTGGGTAGTTTGACTGGGGCGGTCTCCTCCCAAAGAGTAACGGAGGAGCACGAAGGTTGGCTAAGCATGGTCGGACATCATGCGGTTAGTGCAAAGGCATAAGCCAGCTTGACTGCGAGAGTGACGGCTCGAGCAGGTACGAAAGTAGGTCTTAGTGATCCGGTGGTTCTGAATGGAAGGGCCATCGCTCAACGGATAAAAGGTACTCCGGGGATAACAGGCTGATACCGCCCAAGAGTTCATATCGACGGCGGTGTTTGGCACCTCGATGTCGGCTCATCACATCCTGGGGCTGAAGTAGGTCCCAAGGGTACGGCTGTTCGCCGTTTAAAGTGGTACGCGAGCTGGGTTTAGAACGTCGTGAGACAGTTCGGTCCCTATCTGCCGTGGGCGTTGGAAGATTGAAAGGGGCTGCTCCTAGTACGAGAGGACCGGAGTGGACGCACCACTGGTGTTCGGGTTGTCATGCCAATGGCATTGCCCGGTAGCTAAGTGCGGAAGAGATAACCGCTGAAAGCATCTAAGCGGGAAACTTGCCTTGAGATGAGTCTTCCCTGACCCTTTAAGGGTCCTAAAGGAACGTTTAAGACTAAGACGTTGATAGGTTGGGTGTGTAAGCATAGCGATATGTTGAGCTAACCAATACTAATGAACCGTGAGGCTTAACCTGACAACACCGAAGGTGTTTTAGAGATTGAGAGATGACGTTGATTCAATGAGCGTGAGAAGCCGAGAGGCGAGGGACATGGCAGCTTGTTCAAGATTATAGTTCTGGTTTAGTGACGAAATGTACTAAACGAGAACAAACCGAATTTGTCTGGCGGCAATAGCGCGGTGGTCCCACCTGACCCCATGCCGAACTCAGCAGTGAAACGCCGTAGCGCCGATGGTAGTGTGGGGTCTCCCCATGTGAGAGTAGGGAACTGCCAGACATTAAATTAGTGAGAAAGCCACCCATTGGGTGGCTTTTTTGCGTTTGGGGAAACCGAAATCACGCAATTTAGGGAGAGAGGCCTACATCGTGTGTTTATCGTTAAAGGTGATAAAGTAATCAGTAGTCCACTGAGGGATTGAGCTAGTAGGCGGTGTAGCCTGATTGCGATAAGTATTATTGTTTAGTCTCGAGTTGACCCCTCGCAATAGTACAAACTACAAATTTGATAAGATAAGATGCGCCTGATTTGATATACTGGTAGGCGATATCTTATCAAGCTGTAATAGGGTATTGATTATTTCATTGCAATGTAGGGATATGAGACGTGGCGAAAAGAACTTATTCTGTTCGATATATTGCAGGTGAACCTGCAAAACGTATTCAACCTACACCTGTACATATGTTAGGGGAATCCCTTCCAATTGGTATGCCGTTATTTGCTGCTGGGGAAACCTTAGATGTCGTTACTTGGAACATATATAAACAGCAGCGTCCAAATTGGAAAATAATGCTACGTGAGTTAGTGGTCGATAGAAAACTAATCTTACTGCAAGAAGCTCAAATGTCCCCAGAGTTAATTTCTTTTGCTGCTTCACATCAATTGATCGCTGACCAAGTCCCTGCTTTACCTTTTTCTCCTCATCCTGCGGGTGTAATGACATTGGCAACATCACATCCAATTTATTGCTGCCCATTGAGGGAGAAAGAGCCTTTATTACGTTTAGCAAAATCAGCTTTGATTACGGTTTATCCATTACCGAATGGTAAGCAATTGATGGTAGCGAATGTGCACGCAATTAATTTTAGTTTTGGGGTAGATGTCTACACTAAGCAACTAAATAAGCTTGGAACGCATATTAGTAAGCATATGGGGCCGGTACTCCTTGCTGGTGATTTTAACGCATGGAGTCGTCAGCGAATTAATGCACTAAAACGCTTTATTCGTTCTGTTGGCTTAAAAGAAGTTACCTATAATTTAGATTTACGGACAAAAGCTTTTGGTCGGCCATTAGATTTTATGTTTTATAGAGGTTTGAAGCTTAAAGAAAGTCGAGTGTTACAAACAGATGCTTCTGACCATAATCCAATCATCACTCAATTTGATTTGCTTAAGTAAGATCTTTTTAAGAGTTTCCCACCTTATTTATCTCTGAAACTATTGTAGATTTTATTATCAACTATAGCTGGAGATAGTTCATTGAAGCGATTATTACCTATAGCCTTATTATTTTGTGCATACCATGTTATGGGAAAAAATAATATCGAGCTAGCGAAACAAGCAGAACTACTACCCCGTTTGGTTATTTATGATCCGGCTTATCGTCAGATTGAATATCCTAATGGTGATGTCCCTGAAAATTATGGGGTGTGTTCTGATGTGATTATCCGTAGTTATCGGAAGATCGGAATTGATTTACAAAAATTATTACATGAAGATATTAAAACTAATTTTAATCAATATCCAAGTCAGCGTATTTGGGGTTTACGCAAGCCAGATAGAAATATTGATCATCGACGAGTCCCTAATTTAGAACGTTTTTTTACACGAAAAGCTACTGTAAAACAAATTACCAATAATGGCCAAGATTACTTTCCAGGTGATATTGTTTCGTGGCGTTTAGATGATGGTCGACCGCATATTGGAATTGTGACCACTATTAAGCTACCTGATAGCCAACGGTATTTGGTAATGCATAACATTGGTTATGGGCAGGTGGCAGAAGACGTGCTATTTAAGTGGAAGATTGTAGGGCACTACTCGTATTAGCATCTTTTTATCAAATGGTTAGTGACACTGATGACTGTTTATTTAAATAAACAGTCAATTAATAACATTTGAATTTATCGGATAAAATTATTTAATATATGAAAGTAATTAGTTTTTCTTGTTGTTTTTTCAATTATATGCAATTTATTGTATAAGTTATTATTGGAATTAAACTATATTTATTAAGTGTAAAGCACGGTGATAAGCGATTTATTTGTCGAGTTGTTTTATTTCTTAAGGATTAAATGCCATGAAAAATATAGTTATTGTGGGTGGTGGTACAGGTGGTACCATGCTAGCTAATATTTTAGCTAGAAAACTTAATAAAGAAATTTTTTCGAAAAAAATAAAAATAACCTTAATAACAGATAACCCTATACACTATTATAAGCCGGCATTTATGTATGTGGCTTTCAATATGTTTTTTAAAGATGAGTTAAGTCGTCCAGAGCGTGAATTATTGAGGCCTGAAATTGAATTAGTTATTGATAAAGTAGATTCATTTAATTTTAAAGATAAAGAATTATATTCGATAAATAATAAAAAATACCATTATGATTATTTAGTGGTTGCGACAGGTTGTGTACCTAAACCTGAACGAATTGAAGGGCTAAAAGATATTGGTAATCACTTTTATGCCTATGATGCTTCTCGTAAATTAGCAGACCAACTTAGTAAAATTGAAAAAGGTCGTATTTTTATTACAGTTTCTTTTCCTGAAACGCCGAATGTACCTCACCAGTGTGGCATTGCTCCTATGGAGACAACACTGATGATTGATGAGTTCTTACGTAAACGCCGGGTTAGGGATAATATTGAAATAGTTTATACCTACCCAACCGTGTCACAATTATTACGTAACTGTTTATTTATGCAACAGCCTGTTTGTGAAGTTATTCCAGAAATATTTACTATTAAAAATATTCAAGCACAGAGGGGATTTACATTAAATAAAGTCGATCCCGATAAAAAAATTGCATACTCAAAAGAAGGGGATGAACAGCCTTTTGATTTATTGATTAGTACGCCGCCAATCACCGCAGTAGAAGCAGTAATTAATACAGGATTAAGTGAACACAATAATGGTGAGGGATGGTTACCTACAGACCATGAAACTATGCAAGTATATGGTATAGACGGTGTTTATGTTATAGGGGATACCGTTGATTTACCGATTAGTAAAGCAGGAGGCAGTTGCCATAACCAAGCTGCAATTATTGCAGATAACATTTGTGGTGAATTAATTTATGGTTATCCGGCGGCTATATATGATGGACGAGTTCAGGCAGTTGCTCAAATGGGGTTAACAGCAGGAATGCCTTTGCAATATGATTATAAACACGATGTTATTCCGACTCCTCCAACTAAATTAGGAGGGTTACTGAGAAATGGCTTCAATAGGGGTATCTATTGGGCAGCTATTCGTGGCTTAGTTTAATGAGGAATTTAAAATGTCGAATAATGAAACTCAAAGTAAGCTTGTTGAGCTACTTAGCTCAGAATCAGGTAATCATCTTGCTGAAAAATTAGCACCATTATTACAATTAAATCGCTTAGATAATATTGTTGATTTACTGTCATTAGTTTCTGACCTTATTGATATCTTAGATAACAGTACAGTAGAAAGATTGTCAAATTCATTTGAAGATACTTTGGTTCCTGTATGGGAATTAGGTACAGCATATAACATGGCTAAAATGGAAGGTGTATATGATAGTAAAAACCCAAATTTTCGTTCAGTGTATGCTTTATTAAAAGATCCTGACACATTACGTGGAATTAGTACGGTTTTACGGACTTTGCAAATTGTCGGATCTCGATTATCTCAATCCCAAGGAGGGTGATTTTTAGGAGGTGGTATGAGTTTAGATATAAAAAGTTCTTTTGATACACGGGCAATTCATAGCCATTATGATGCAAACCAACATTTAGGTTCATTAGCAGCACCCATTTATCAAACATCAACTTATGTATTTAAAAGTGTGGAAGAGGGAGGTGCCTATTTTAGTGGTGAAAAAGAGGGGTATATTTATACTCGGATTAATAACCCGACGCTAACTTTACTAGAAAATAGGATCGCTTCTCTTGAGGAGGCAGAGGCTGCTGTTGTGTTCTCTTCAGGTATGGGGGCGATTACAGCGACTTTTTGGACATTGTTAAACCCTGGTGATGAACTACTAGTGGACTTAACCGTTTACGGTTGTACCTATGCTTTTTTTCATCATGGATTAGCTCGATTTGGTGTAAAAGTGCGTCATATTGATATGAGCGATCCAAATAATGTGGCTAAAGCGATCACTGATAAAACTCGGATAATATTTTTCGAATCACCGGCTAACCCAAATATGCGCTTAGTTGATATTGCAGCCGTGAGTGAAATTGCTCATCGAAAAAAAGTATTGGTGGCTGTCGATAATACATACTGTACGCCTTATATCCAAAAGCCAATTACACTTGGTGCTGATATTGTTATTCATTCTTTGACTAAATATATGAATGGTCATGGGGATGCAATGGGTGGGGCAATAGCGACTTCCGCAGAGTATGCGAAACAAGTAAGGTTAGTTGGATTGAAAGACATGACGGGGGCATGCTTATCTCCTCATGATGCGAATTTAATTCTTAGAGGGGTGAAAACGCTACCTGTTCGCATGGAACGGATTGTTCAAAATACGCATAAAATTGCTGAATATTTGCAGTCTCATCCGCAGATAAAGTCAATAATGTATCCAGGATTACCGAACTTTGAACAATACCAATTAGCTCAAAGACAAATGAAGTTAGCTGGGGGGATTATTGCCTGCGAGTTAAAAGGCGGAATCGAAGCCGGCAAACTGTTTTTGAACCGCCTCAAGCTATTTTCAAGAGCGGTGAGTTTGGGAGATTGTGAGTCATTAGCTCAACACCCTGCTAGCATGACCCACTCGACCTATACTCGAGAAGAAAGGTTGAAATATGGTATTAGCGATGGGTTGATTCGGCTTTCTATTGGTTTAGAAAACGTGGATGAGTTAATAGACGATATTCGTCAAGCTATTGAGCCATAATAAAAAATAGCCCTATATGGAATAAATATAGGGCTATTATATTTTTAGGTTAGCGCTTTTGGTAAGAACGCATAATAAAGAAAGCAATACTGAGTAAAGCAACCCAAACAAAGCCGACGATTAATGCGACCTGAGTATCTTTAAAGAAGCCTAGCAATGCGATAACAAACACCATGAATGCAATAGTGAGAGCAGGGCCTACAGGCCAGAACGGTACTGGAAATTTTAGTTGTTTTACTTCTTCTTGGCTCATTTTTCGGCGCATAGCAACATGAGATAGTAAGATCATGAGCCATACCCAGACGGTCGCGAAGGTTGCAATAGATGCAATAATCACGAAGATTTTTTCTGGTAATAGGTAGTTAAGGTAAACGCCCAATAACATTACGACAGACATAACCAGTACAGTTACCCATGGAACACCACTTTTTGTTAGTTTGGTAAAGACTTTTGGCGCTTGCCCATCTTGAGCCATGCCGTACATCATGCGGCCAGCACCAAAAATATCACTGTTAATCGCAGAAATTGCGGCGGTGATAACGACAATATTCAAGATATTGGCTGCTGATTGAATACCTAAGCTATCGAAAATTTGTACAAATGGACTACCGTTTTGGCCGATTTGATTCCATGGGTAAATACACATCAGGATAAATAGTGTTAAACCATAAAATAGTAATATGCGAATAGGTACAGCATTGATGGCTTTAGGAATGGTTTTTTCTGGATTCTGGGCTTCACTTGCGGTAATACCAATGACTTCAATACCGCCAAACGCAAACATGACGATAGCTAAAGAGGCGATGACCCCCTCAATGCCGTTTGGCATGAAACCACCGTGTTCCCACAGATTTTGTAGCCCAACTTCGTGGTTGGTTTCTTGACCAAAACCATAGAACATTAAGAATGCACCACCAACTATCATACCAATGATGGCACTGACTTTTATGATAGAAAGCCAGAATTCCATTTCGCCAAAGATTTTGACATGACATAAATTGAGCGCACTAATAAATAGTACGATACTTAATACCCATACCCACTGGTCGACATGTGGGAACCAGAACCCCATGTACATCCCGAAGGCGGTAATATCAGCTAAGCAGACAACCAGCATTTCAAATACATAGTTCCAGCCAGTGAGAAAGCCAGCTAGAGGGCCCATATAATGACTTGCATAGTGAGAGAAAGAGCCTGGGACGGGGTTATGCACCGCCATTTCACCGAGGGCACGCATTACCATAAACACGGCTGCACCGCCTAACATATAGGCAAGTAATACTGCAGGCCCAGCAGCCTGAATGGCTGATGCTGAGCCGTAAAACAGCCCTGTACCAATCGCTGAGCCTAAGGCCATAAAGCGAATGTGCCGAACACTCAGCCCCTTTCTGAGTTGATTTTGTTCACTACTTTGCATGTCTTTTCCTGTCATTGACTTTGTTTTAATATATTGTACCGAATATAGTTTCGGTTTCGTTGATTTAATTGATGTACTTTCCTGAACGCAAGGTGATTACATTATCACAAAGTGCATTGCCCGTGAGATAGATATCTGCAATATAATATGCGCTAAATGGATTATTCTAGGAGCAGTATGAAGTACCCAATTAATGAAATCTTCCAAACAATACAGGGGGAAGGTGTTTTCACTGGTGTCCCAGCAGTATTTATTCGTTTGCAGGGCTGCCCTGTTGGTTGCAGTTGGTGTGACACTAAACAAACTTGGGATAAGGAACCTGCAAAAGAAACCACTTTGGGCGATATTGCATTGAAAACACAAGATAGTGATTGGTGGGCGATGTCTGATGCGGATGGGTTGGTCCAATTGATGCAAAAAAGTGGTTTTACCGCGAAACATATTGTGATCACGGGCGGAGAACCTTGTATTTATGATTTAACATCATTGACCGAGGCTTTGGAGAAGCAAGGGTATCAATGCCAAATTGAAACGAGTGGGACTTACCCAGTTCAATGCACAGAAGAGACTTGGGTGACGGTATCACCAAAAGTAGGTATGAAAGGCGGATTGAAAGTACTTAGCCAAGCGGTGGATAGGGCTAATGAAATTAAGCACCCAGTTGCGCGAGAAAAAGATATTGAAGCGCTTGAAAGAATTTTAGCATTACGTACTGTGGATGCTCCACCTATCGTTGCATTACAACCGATTAGCCAAAAGGCGACAGCAACGAAATTGTGTATTGACACTTGTATACAGCGTAATTGGCGTTTATCGATTCAAACGCATAAGTATTTGGATATTCAATAATAAAAAAATAACGATGACTTTGCATCGACCCCCAATAGTTGAAAAACAATCATTGGGGGCTTTAACATTATCTAAATGGTTGGTTTAACGGCACTTCAGGATCGGGCTCGTGAGTAATACGGTTACGTAAGTCACGACGAATAATCTCAATAGACCAAAACCAAATTAAATGGCCAAATATTTCTGAAACATTCTCGTACCATGGGAGGTCGAAAAGTGGAGGGGTGAGCCCCATAAGAGGGAATGAAATCATATGGACAAATAATTGCGCCAGTGCACCCGCTAATAACCCTTGCCATAGCTTAATTTTAGGGAATATTTCAGCAACAATGCAATATCCGACAGCAAACACGATAGAAAATAGGATGTGAGTAACACCCACTGAATTAAACACGTGCCCTGCAAAGGTGTAAACCGCAGAATTAGGGTCTGCAATTCCTAACCAATCTCTTAAGAAAATATAAGGTGGATTTAGAAAATTACGTGAGCAGTCAATTTGTTCTGCTGCGCGGATCAGAGTTTCAGGCGAGCAAGCCGCGTTGAACATATCTGTTGGGCTTCTTGGCGGTAATGGAACTTCAGCGCCCCATTTGACAAACGATGAGACAATACCTGCGATTAAACCGATAAATGCTGCTAATCCATAACGTCTTCTGGATTTGGGTGTTTGTTGAAATAGATTCATTTTCCCTGCCTTATTAAAAGTAAATAATGGTAAATAATAGATCAGGTTATAATTTGATGCACTATGTCAAATTAAAGTTTTTATATTCTTTATGCCAGAAAACTTAAAATAGCCGTCAATGGCCTCTTTTTATTTATATTGTTGCAAAAATGTAAACTTTTCAGTGACTTCATTTTTTGCGAAGATAGAAAATGCCCGTGGTTGCTTCACTTCTTGCTTATACTTTAGCGGCAACTCTTCTTATCTTAATCTTAGGTCTTGATACCAGATTAACCACTGCCACTTGATAGCGGTTGGAAAGCTTTTCATATGGTGTGTTAGGGAGTGCTTTATCTGAGGGGGATTATTATTTACTGTATAATTAGCGATAAGTCGAAGAGAAGGATATAGAGATTTTTGCCCCTCATTTATTTTCAAAACCGATTAGGCTTGCCACTAAACCAGCAGCCTGAGGGGCTTGTATCCCTATATAAATGAATTTTATTTTTACCCAGCTATCAAAATAGTTACGGGAAATACTATTACCTTTTTAGAACTTGTATTTTTAAGCCTGCCCGCGATAAACGCAGCCTGCATTGCAAGTTTCTTTAACGGTGACTGCACTTAATAAAGGTAAATGTGGTTTAGTTTGTTGCCAGATCCATTGTGCTAATACTTCACTTGTTGGGTTTTCTAGCCCTTTGATCTCATTTAAATAATGATGGTCTAGTTGTTCCCAAATAGGCTTAAATACCGCTTTCACATCAGCAAAATCAATAATCCAACCACTCTGTTTATCAACTTCCCCAGTAATTTCTAAACGCACCATGAAAGAATGCCCATGCAGACGACCACACTTATGACCAGCGGGGACATGGGGAAGTTTGTGTGCAGCTTCGAACGTAAAATCCTTATAGATTGTTGTGCTCATATATCATTCCTTATTGTTAATAAACAGCGCATTGTACTGTATTTTTAGCTAAAAATGTCTTTATTTGCCAAATTATTACTAACCGCTTTTATGGATATGATCCATCTGCTAATTGCTTTAGGCTTTTTAGTTATTATTTATGGCTATAGTTTCTTATCCCGCTATTGATGGTTGTTATAACCTAATCGCATACCCTACTTATTCTAAGTACAGCGGTATTTTTTGCTTTACTAGTTTAATTATTTAGGTAAATGAGCGAACAGTCTGTTGTGGGTATTTTCTGGGTGAGTGACATAGCATTGTTTTTTAAAATTCAAAAATGAACTACGCTGGGGTTACAGGATAATGACAAAAAAACAGCCGCCATTAGCGGCGCTGCCAATATCTGTTGAGCAATTAACACGTTTGCAGACAGTTGTTGATGATTTTTCATCACATCAACTCGCTTGGCTTTCCGGTTATTTATGGGGGATGGTAAATCAAAATGCCCCTGTTGACATGTCAATGAGTGCGCCAGTCGCTGCGCAGGAAACCGTTACGATTATTTCAGCCTCACAAACGGGTAATGCACGCCGCCTATCAGAGCAACTCAGAGAACGTTTAATTAGCGAAAAAATTAACGTGAATCTAGTGAATGCGGGTGACTATAAGTTTAAGCAAATAAACCAAGAGAAAGTGCTGGTTGTTGTGGCATCAACTCAAGGGGAAGGGGAGCCAGCAGAAGAAGCTGTCGCATTATATAAATACCTTTATTCGAAAAAAGCACCGAATTTGGCACAAACCAGTTATGCCGTTTTTGCTTTAGGCGATTCATCGTATGAAAAATTTTGCCAAGCGGGCAAAGACTTTGATTCCCAATTGGCATTATTAGGCGCAACGTCATTGATTGAGAGAGTCGATGCAGATGTCGAATATCAATCCATTGCAGATGAATGGGTTGAAAACCTCACTCAAATCTTAAAGGCACGAGTTCCGGCACAAACTGATAGTCAATTATTAACAGCTCAAGCGGGAAGTGTGAATGAAATTCACTCATCGCCTTATACCAAAACAGCACCTTTAACCGCCACGTTACTCAGTAATCAAAAAATTACAGGGCGGGATTCACAAAAAGATGTTCGTCATATTGAAATTGATTTAGGTGACTCTGGTTTACGTTATCTACCGGGGGATTCACTGGGGGTGTGGTTTGATAATGACCCCGAATTAGTTGATGAGCTGGTGGCTTTACTTTGGTTACAAGGGGATGAAGAGGTCTTTATTGGCTCGCAGCGGCACTCTTTACGTGATGCACTGATTTATCAATTAGAACTGACACAAAATACTCACGTAATTGTCGAGAAATATGCACAACTATCTAAAGATGATGAGTTGCTGTCATTAATTAGCGATAAACAAGCTATTTTGCAATACGCGCAAACGACGCCGATCGTTGATATGGTGCGCCAAGCCGCAGCGCAGCCAAGTGCTCAAGAATTTGTTGATTTACTACGCCCACTAACGCCTCGATTGTACTCAATTTCCTCATCTCAAGCGGAATCAGAAGACGAAGTACATGCTACCGTTGGTGTTGTTCGTTATGACATCGATGGGCGTCCTCGCACTGGTGGGGCGTCGGGTTTTTTAGCAGATAGACTCAAAGAAGGGGATGAACTGCGCATTTTCATTGAGCACAATGATAACTTCCGCCTACCTGCTGACCCAACAACACCTGTGATTATGATTGGTCCTGGAACAGGCATCGCCCCATTCCGTGCTTTTTTACAGCAACGGGATAACGACGGTGCAACAGGTAAAAACTGGTTGTTTTTTGGTAACCCTCACTTTGTTGATGACTTTCTCTATCAAGTTGAATGGCAGCGTTATGTTAAAGACGGTTTATTAACCCAAATTTCATTAGCTTGGTCGCGAGATCAGAAAGAAAAAGTTTACGTGCAGGACAAACTTCGTGAACAAGGCGAAGCTGTTTGGCAATGGTTACAAGAAGGTGCACACCTGTATGTCTGCGGTGATGCAAATCGTATGGCAAAAGATGTAGAGCAGGCATTATTGGATATCATCGGTCAATACGGCAACATGGATAGTGAGGAGGCCGATGAATTTTTAAGTGAGCTGCGCGTAATGCGCCGTTATCAGAGGGATGTTTATTAATGAGCAATGAACAACAACAAAAACCCTTAATCGTCGAAGGCAAACTTGCTGACAGCGAACGCATGAAGCAAGACAGTAACTATTTGCGCGGTACCATTAAGGAAGATTTGAAAAACGGCTTAACTGGTGGTTTTAATGGGGACAACTTTTTATTGATCCGTTTCCATGGCATGTACCAACAAGATGACCGTGATATTCGAGCAGAGCGTGCAGAACAAAAACTTGAGCCACGTCATGCAATGATGTTGCGTTGCCGCTTACCGGGGGGAATTATCACCCCAAAACAATGGTTAGATATTGATAAGTTTGCTACTGAGCACACGCTGTATGGCAGTGTGCGCATAACTAACCGGCAAACATTTCAGTTCCACGGCATCCTTAAAGGGGATGTGAAACCTGCACACCAAATGTTAAGCCATGTCGGCTTGGACGCATTAGCAACGGCAAATGACGTTAACCGTAATGTGCTATGCACATCTAACCCAGTGCAATCGGAGTTACATCAGCAAGCCTATGAATGGGCAAAGAAAATTTCTGAGCACCTTTTACCTAGAACCAGCGCATATGCTGAAATTTGGCTAGATAAAGAAAAAATTGTGACAACCGATGAAGAACCTATTTTAGGGCAAACTTATTTACCAAGAAAGTTTAAAACATCGGTGGTTATTCCTCCTCTCAATGATGTGGATTTACATGCTAATGATATGAATTTTATCGCTATTGCTGAAAATGATGAGCTCATTGGTTTTAATGTGTTGGTTGGTGGTGGTTTAGCTATGACTCATGGTGATACTGCGACCTTTCCACGTTTAGCCAGTGAATTTGGTTTTATTCCATTAGATAAAACATTGGCCATTGCAGAAGCGATAGTGACAACTCAGCGTGATTGGGGGAATCGGACTGACCGTAAAAACGCGAAAACTAAATATACTTTAGAGCGAGTGGGGGTCGATACCTTTAAGGCGGAAGTTGAAAGGCGCTCCGGCGTGGATTTCGAACCAATCCGACCTTATCAATTCACGGAACGCGGTGACAAAATTGGTTGGCTTAAAGGGGTTGATAATCGTTGGCACTTAACGTTGTTTATTGAAAATGGCCGGTTGATTGATTTAGCGGATAAACCATTAAAAACTGGGGTTGCGGAAATAGCGCGTATTCACCAAGGTGATTTTCGTTTAACAGCGAACCAAAATCTGATCGTTGCTGGTGTGCCTGAAAGTGAAAAAGAGGCGATTGAAGCGATAGCGAAAGCCCATGGGTTAATGAGTGATGCAATCACGCCACAGCGTGAAAATTCAATGGCTTGTGTTTCTTTTCCAACTTGCCCGTTAGCGATGGCTGAAGCGGAACGTTTTCTCCCTGAGTTTGTTAGCCACGTTGAAAATATTATGGCATCACATCAAGTGGCTGATGAGCATATCGTTTTGCGCGTTACAGGCTGCCCAAACGGATGTGGTCGAGCAATGCTGGCGGAAGTGGGGTTAGTTGGAAAAGCGCTTGATAGGTATAATTTACACTTGGGTGGTAACCGTATTGGAACGCGAATTCCACGCATGTACCGCGAAAATATCAGCAGTGCTGAAATTTTGGCTATTTTGGATGAATTAATTGGTAATTGGTCGAAAAACCGCTTAACTCAAGAAGGTTTTGGAGACTTTTTAGTCCGCACTGACGTTGTAAAGCCAGTTGTAAATTCTGCTGTCGATTTTTATGAGGTTCAGGAGGCAGTATGAGTCAGCTTCAACTAGCGGCAGTATTAAGTTTAGATAAAGCTCAGCAAACGGCGTATTTATCTGACTTCAACGTGCAGTTAGAAAAAATGAGTGCAATACAGCGTATTGAATGGGCGCTTGAACATTTGCCAGCAGAATTTGTGTTGTCTTCCAGTTTTGGAATACAAGCAGCGTTAACGCTGCATATGGTGACACAAATTGTACCTGATATCCCTGTCATTTTAACGGATACAGGCTATTTGTTTCCCGAGACCTATCAATTTATTGAGCACCTAAGCAGTACACTAAATTTGAACTTACAAGTATATCGAGCTCAGCGAACCCCTGCGTGGCAAGAAGCGATTTATGGGCAGCTTTGGACGCAAGGTATTGAAGGGATTGAACGTTATAATCAACTTAATAAAGTTGAACCGATGGAAAGAGCATTACATGAATTACAGGCTCAGAGTTGGTTTTCCGGGTTAAGGCGTGAGCAATCAACGAGCCGAGCCAATTTATCAGTGTTGGGGGTTGGTAAAGGCATTTTTAAAATCCTACCTGTCATTGATTGGAATAATAAGCAAGTTTATGAATACTTAATAAAGTATAAGTTACCTTACCATCCATTATGGGAAAAGGGATATCTATCAGTCGGTGATACCCATACAACCCGTAAATGGGAGGAAGGGATGAGTGAGGAAGACACTCGTTTCTTTGGTTTAAAGCGTGAGTGTGGGCTTCATGAAAACTAAATACTCGTCATACTCGTCATAATTCAAGCTGTCGCGTTGTTGGCTGCGTGCATTCGCACTAGTCACATACTTATGTATGCTCCTAGCGACTCATTTACTTGCCGCCTAGCGACAACATGAATTATTTAGAGTATGGGTTGGTCATAATTCAAGCGGTAAGGTTGTTGGCTGCGTGCATTCGCACTAGTCACATACTTATGTATGCTCCTAGCGGCTCATTTACTTGCCGCCTAGCGACAACATGAATTATTTAGAGTATGGGTTGGTCATAATTCAAGCGGTAAGGTTGTTGGCTGCGTGCATTCGCACTAGTCACATACTTATGTATGCTCCTAGCGGCTCATTTACTTGCCGCCTAGCGACAACATGAATTATTTAGAGTATGGGTTGGTCATAATTCAAGCGGTAGGGTTGTTGGCTGCGTGCATTCGCACTAGTCACATACTTATGTATGCTCCTAGCGGCTCATTTACTTGCCGCCTAGCGACAACATGAATTATTTAGAGTATGGGTTGGTCATAATTCAAGCGGTAGGGTTGTTGGCTGCGTGCATTCGCACTAGTCACATACTTATGTATGCTCCTAGCGACTCATTTACTTGCCGCCTAGCGACAACATGAATTATTTAAAGTATGGGTTATTCGTAACCCAATTCGTGGTTTTAGTTTAGGGTTTAAATAGTTATAGATTTAATAAAATATTTGTTTAATTACAAAGGGATACTTTTATTTAAAAAATAGATATCCCTTAATTTTTATAAAACTAAATTTAAAATAAAGTTTTAGTTAAGTTTGGTTGATTTGATACTTTTGGTCTTTATTTTTTGCTAGTTAATGAATATTTGGCTTATTCCTTTCAGTTACAAGTCATGTTTTTTTAGCATTTCAAACCTTAACTTTTACACCATATAGTCAATTTTATATTTCATATAATAAGTTTATATAAAGATGGGTGAGCAAGATGGATTATTTACCGTTATTTGTCGATGTGCGTACGCGCAAAGTAGTGTTGATTGGCGGTGGCATAGTGGCTGCACGCAAAGCTGAATTGCTCATCAAAGCACAAGCTCAACTTGTGGTTATCTCCCCGTCGTTATGTCCTCAATTACAAGCTCAGTGCCAACAAAACCATTTTATTTGGTTCGCTGAGGAATATCGCTCTTCTTTATTGGATGACGCTTTTTTAGTGATTGCGGCGACGGATGACACGAAACTTAATGAAACCATTTTTTACGATGCTAATGAGCGAAAAATTTTTGTCAATGTAGTGGATGATCAACCTTTATGCTCGTTTATTGTTCCTTCAATTATTGACCGTTCTCCGGTGATTGTGGCGGTTTCCTCTGGGGGAACAGCACCCGTTTTAGCCCGTTTATTGAGAGAAAAATTGGAAACAATGCTTCCTGCTTCTTTGGGGAAAATGGCTGAAATTGCTGGGCGTTGGCGCGGTAAAGTCAAAGAAACGCTGGTCAATATGCGGGAAAGAAAGCGCTTTTGGGAAAAAAGTTTTAGTGGGCGCTTTGCATCACTAGTTGAAAAAGGCCAATTAAGCGAAGCAGAGTTGCAATTAGAACGCCAACTTTATGAACCCGATAACCATGGTGAGTTAATTCTTGTAGGAGCCGGGCCCGGTGATGCGGGGTTACTTACGTTAAAAGGGTTGCGTGTTTTACAAAGTGCCGAGGTGGTTTTATATGATCACCTTGTTAGTGAGGAAATTCTGGAATTGGTACGTCGTGATGCCGACAAAATTTGTGTGGGTAAACGAGCTGGCAATCACAGTGTTTCTCAAGAAGAAACTAACGCATTGATCGTGAAATTTGCTCAGCAAGGCAAAAAAGTTGTTCGCCTTAAAGGGGGGACCCGTTTGTTTTTGGTCGCGGAGGTGAAGAGCTACAAGTTGCTGTTCAGGCAGGGGTCCCATTTCAAGTGGTACCAGGGGTGACCGCGGCGATTGGTGCAACTGCTTATGCAGGGATCCCGCTGACGCATCGGGAATACTCTCAGAGTATTACATTTATTACTGGGCATTGTCGTGAAAATGGCGCTGATTTGGATTGGCAGGCACTTGCTCGTGGTCAACAAACCTTAGCAATTTATATGGGCACAGTAAAAGCAGCCAATATTAGTGAACAACTGATTAAATTTGGGCGAGCGAGTGATACCCCTGTCGCTGTTGTAGGTTGTGGGACAAGGCGTGAGCAAAAAGTGGTTACAGGTAGTTTATCTGAGCTGGAAACATTGGCACAGCAAGCACCATCACCTGCTTTGATCGTGATAGGTGAAGTTGCGGCATTACATAAACAATTAGCATGGTTTGGCACACAAACTGAAGATATCAGTTGGCGTAGTGCTGTACTGGAATTGGCTTAATTTAGGAGGCGCTTGTGAACGAAAAAACATTGACTCACTTACAGCAATTAGAGGCAGAAAGTATTCATATTATTCGAGAGGTTGCCGCCGAATTTGCTAACCCAGTGATGCTTTATTCTATTGGAAAAGATTCGTCTGTCATGCTGCATTTAGCTCGGAAAGCTTTTTACCCTGGGAAATTACCTTTTCCTTTGTTGCATGTAGATACAGGATGGAAATTTCGCGAAATGTATGAGTTTCGTGATGCAACAGCACAGAAATATGGCTTTGAATTATTGGTGTATCGTAACCCTGAAGGGGAAAGATTAGGGATTAACCCATTTGTACATGGCAGTGCAAAACATACCGATATCATGAAAACCGAGGGGCTAAAGCAGGCTTTAGATAAATATGGCTTTGATGCGGCATTTGGAGGGGCACGACGAGACGAGGAAAAATCTCGAGCAAAAGAGCGGATCTATTCTTTTCGTGACCGATCTCACCGTTGGGACCCGAAAAACCAACGCCCAGAACTTTGGCATAATTACAATGGGCAAATAAACAAAGGTGAAAGTATCCGTGTATTTCCATTGTCAAATTGGACTGAACTCGATATTTGGCAATATATCTATTTGGAAAATATCGATATTGTTCCATTGTATTTTGCAAAAGAGCGGCCTGTTATTCAACGAGAAGGGGCCTTGTTGATGGTTGATGATGACCGTATTGATTTACAAACGGGGGAAGTTATTCGCCAGCAAACAGTACGTTTTCGAACTCTTGGCTGCTGGCCTCTTACGGGAGCCGTACCATCAAATGCGCAAACCCTGCCTGAAATTATTGAAGAAATGTTGGTTTCTACTACCAGTGAACGGCAAGGGCGGTTAATCGATAGCGACCAGTCAGCATCGATGGAACTGAAAAAACGCCAAGGCTATTTTTAAGGACTGTGGGGAAGGTTAATACATAACGTCAGGGTCAATACGTAAGGTCAGGAGAAAAATCATGGCACAGGCCGTTTATAACGAATCAATTGCACATCAAATTGAGCAGCAAGGTGGTGTGGAACCTTATTTACTGGCTCAGCAGCAAAAAGGGTTATTACGTTTTTTAACTTGTGGCAATGTAGATGATGGCAAAAGTACTTTAATTGGCCGTTTACTGCATGATACCCGCCAAATTTATCAAGATCAGCTCTCAACACTGCAAAGTGATAGTAAGCGTATAGGTACGCAAGGCGAAAAACTGGATCTTGCGTTATTGGTTGATGGGCTCGCAGCAGAGCGTGAGCAAGGGATCACCATCGACGTTGCTTATCGCTATTTTTCCACGGAAAAACGCAAATTTATTATTGCCGATACACCTGGTCATGAGCAATACACGCGTAATATGGCGACAGGCGCATCAACATGTTCACTTTCTATTTTGTTGATCGATGCGAGAAAAGGGGTACAAGAGCAAACTCGACGCCATAGCTTTATCAGTACTTTGTTGGGGATACGCCATCTTGTTGTCGCCGTAAATAAAATGGATCTGGTAGGTTACAGCGAAGCTGTATTTGAGAAGATTAAACAGGATTATCAACAGTTTGCAACAGAATTACCCGTTGAATTGAATGTATGGTTTGTGCCAATTTCAGCGCTTGATGGCGACAATATTGTGAATAGCAGCCATCACTTACCTTGGTATCAAGGCGAAACACTATTATCGATTTTAGAAAATGTTCAAGTGGAACAAAAGGCCGTAGAACAGGCAATGCGTTTTCCAGTGCAGTATGTTAATCGTCCAAACTTAGATTTTCGAGGCTACAGTGGAACGTTATCGTCAGGTATTGTACGGGTAGGGCAAAACATTAAAGTCTTACCGTCGGGGGCGACATCTCAAATTAAACAGATTGTGACTTTTTCTGGTCCACAAGAGTTTGCTATTCCGGGGGAAGCTATCACGCTCGTTTTAGCGGACGAAATTGATATTAGCCGCGGTGATTTATTGGTTGCAGAAAATGAAACCTTACAAGCGACACAACATGCGTCAGTTGATGTTGTGTGGATGTCTGAGCAGCCTTTAGTCCAAGGGCAGCAACTCGATATAAAAGTGGCTGGTAAGCGTAGTCGAGCCAAGGTTGAAAATATTCAATATCAAGTTGATGTGAATAATTTAACGCAAAAAGTTGCCACAGAGTTACCTCTAAATGGAATAGGTTTAGTGGAGTTTTCTTTTGATGAGCCGCTATTGTTAGAAAATTATCAGCGTAATGCGGATACTGGCGGTATGATCCTGATTGACCGGTTAACTAATGTCACCGTAGGAGCAGGGCTAGTTCGCGAGACACAAGCCCCTATTTTTGAGCCAACTAGTGAATTTAGTGAATTTGAAATTGAATTAAATAAATTAGTTCGTCGTCATTTTCCGCATTGGGGCGCTCGTGATGTTCTTGGTGGAAAATAACTATGATGACAAAAGCAAATAATATAGTTTGGCATCAACATGCTGTGACTCGACAGCTACGGGAAAGCAATAATGGGCACAAAGGTGCAGTATTGTGGTTTACAGGGTTATCGGGTTCAGGGAAATCTACCCTTGCAGGGGCGATAGAACATCAATTAGCTTCAATGGGGAATAAAACCTATTTATTGGACGGTGATAATGTTCGCCACGGGTTATGTCGTGATTTAGGTTTTAGCGAAGCGGATCGGCAAGAAAATATCCGGCGGATCGGGGAAGTGGCTAAATTAATGGTAGATGCAGGCTTAATTGTTGCTACTGCATTTATTTCCCCGTTTCAACATGATCGGCAAAAGGTGCGCGATTTATTTGAGCCGAACCAATTTTTTGAATTGTATGTGGATACTCCTGTCAGTATTTGTGAACAGCGCGACCCAAAAGGTTTATATCAACAAGCCCGAGAAGGTAAAATCAAGCAGTTTACAGGGGTTGACTCCCCTTATGAAGCCCCGCAATATCCGGAGCTACAGCTTAATGGTCAACAACCGATTTCAGACTCCCTTTCTCAAATTATTGCGTTATTATTGCGCAATCAAATCATTCAAGTGGATTATTAATTGCCTTTAAATATCCCTCTTTTTTATTAAATGGTAAAATAAGAGGGAATATTTAGTGCATTTAAACCAGACTTATTCTGACTTTTTATCACTATTTTAGTATCACAGTAGCGTCATTCGTTGAGTTATGGGATGATTAGCAAATCATTTCAGGGGGCAAGATGGGTAAATTAACGCTACTATTAATCGCGATATTAGCATGGTTACAATATTCCTTATGGTTAGGTAAGAACGGCATACATGATTACGTACAGGTCAAAGATGATGTTGCTGCTCAGGAAATTGTTAACTCGCGCTTGAAAATGCGTAATGAACAGCTATTTGCGGAAATTAATGATTTAAATGATGGGCAGGATGCGATTGAAGAACGAGCTCGTAGTGAGCTTGGGATGATCAAGCCTGGGGAATCTTTTTATCGGGTGGTTAAAGAAAGTAATAACCAAAAATCCACACAATAATAACGATGCAAAAATGGTATGCCCATTAGCCTGATTATTTCTGATGTAAGAATCTAATAATGATAAATCCAGACAATACCCCACAAACCCGAGCCCTACAAAACAATGACCCTCAAATTGTTGCGCTAATTCCTGCGGCAGGGATAGGGAGCCGCATGAATGCCGATTGCCCCAAACAATATCTACGGGTGGCTGGCAAAACGATCATTGAACATACACTGAGTGCATTGCTAGCAAATAATAATGTTAAACATATTATCATTGCACTAAGCTCAGAAGATGAATATTTTCAGCAGCTAGCTATTTCAACAAACCCTCGAATTACTGCGGTTATTGGTGGAAAGGAACGTGCAGATTCGGTCCTTGCCGGTGTCAATTTTTTAGCGGCGCAACCTGAACTCTCAAATTGTTGGGTGTTAGTCCATGATGCTGCTCGTCCTTGCCTCCACCAGTCAGATTTAAATAAAATTATTCAATTAACAACAGAACAAAACTGCTGTGGTGGGATACTCGCGGCGCCTGTTCGTGACACCATGAAACGCAGTTTAAAAGCCAGCCAGTTAATCGACCATACTGTTGAACGTGAGGCTCTATGGCATGCGCTGACACCACAATTTTTCCCGCTATTATTATTACGGGACTGTCTAAGTAAAGCCTTGAAAGAAAATGCAGTGATCACAGACGAAGCCTCTGCACTTGAATATTGCGGTTATCAACCGGTATTAGTTCCGGGGCGCGCAGATAATCTAAAAGTGACACGCCCAGAAGATCTCACCTTGGCGGAGTTTTATCTTTCAAGAATGAACAATTAAGGAAAAAAAATGAGAATCGGACACGGTTTTGACGTACACAAATTTGGTGGTGAAGGCCCTATCATCATTGGTGGCGTGCGCATCCCTTACGAGCAAGGCCTACTCGCGCACTCGGATGGTGATGTTGTATTGCATGCATTAACTGACGCAGTACTCGGTGCTGCTGCGTTAGGAGATATCGGTAAATTATTTCCAGATACTGACCCTGCATTTAAAGGGGCTGATAGCCGTGTGTTACTAAGGGAAGCCTTTTGTCATGTACGTGCTAAAGGTTATCGTATTGGTAATATTGATATTACCATTATGGCTCAAGCGCCTAAAATGTTGCCGCATATTGCTCAAATGCGGGTCAATATTGCTGAAGACCTTGAATGTCATATGGATGATGTTAATGCGAAAGCCACGACGACGGAGCAGTTGGGGTTTGTGGGGCGTAAAGAAGGCATTGCCTGCGCCGCGGTTGTTCTTTTAGTCAAAGATAATAGTAATGAAAGCAATGAATGTTCAGTACCTGCATGGTAAGCCGTTGTCTTCTGGTACGCTAAAAAGTGTTCCTGAAGATTTTATTGTCAAAGAAGATTTAGGCTTTGAGCTCGATGGTGAAGGCGAACATGTCATGGTTCGTGTCGAAAAAACAGGGTGTAATACGCTGTTTGTTGCTGAGCAATTAGCAAAGTTTGCTAAAATTTCAGCTAGAGCTGTCAGCTATGCAGGTTTAAAAGATAGGCATGCGGTGACTGAGCAGTGGTTTTGCTTACAAATGCCGGGTAAGGAAACGCCAGATTTTTCTGCATGGCAGCTTGAAGGATGCCGCGTGCTTGCCACTACACGGCAAAAACGGAAATTACGTATTGGTTCCTTGAAAGGAAATCAATTTGAAATCACTTTGCGTGATATTTCAGATGCGAAAGATGTTGAACAACGCTTAGAAAAAGTCGCATTATCTGGAGTACCTAATTATTTTGGTGAGCAACGCTTTGGTCGTGGTGGGCAGAATCTGACCCAAGCATTACGTTGGGCAAACCAAGAGATTCATGTTCGTGAGCGGAATAAACGCAGTTTTTATCTTTCTGCGGCTCGCAGTGCAATGTTTAACCATATCGCGAGTGAACGTATTGCGAATAATACGGTACATCAAGTGCTATTAGGGGATGCATTACAGCTAACGGGTCGGGGGAGTTGGTTTGTTGCAACTTCGGATGAGTTATTAACACTGCAAGAACGTGTGTTATCAACAGAGTTAAGTATTACTGCCCCTCTTCCTGGTGATGGCGAGTTAGGTTCGCAAGATGACGCATTAGGGTTTGAAATTCATTGCTTAGAAGATTATCAGCCATTTATGGCTTTAATGAAAAGTGAACGCGCATCTTTGGTGAGAAGAGCCGTTATTATCAAGCCTCAGGGATTGCAGTGGCAATGGTTAGATAACACGACAGTAAAGCTAACATTTTTCTTAAACTCAGGTAGTTTTGCGACAAGTGTAGTAAGAGAAATTATCAATCAAAATGGGCAGGATAATGCCGATGCTAAAGATTTTATTGAGTAATGACGATGGCGTAAATGCACCGGGTATCCAAACCCTAGCGGCTGCGCTACGCCAATATTATCATGTTCAAGTGATTGCCCCAGACCGCAATCGCAGTGGTGCGTCGAATGCACTAACATTAGATAAGCCTTTGAGAATTCAAACGTTAAGTAATGGTGACCTTTCGGTACAAGAAGGCACGCCAACAGATTGTGTGTATATCGGGGTAAATAAAGTGGTGCGCCCACGGCCTGATATTGTGGTCTCAGGTATCAATTGTGGGCCGAACTTGGGGGATGACGTGATTTACTCAGGTACAGTCGCTGCGGCTACTGAGGGGCGTCACTTAGGCTTACCGTCGATTGCCGTGTCATTAGATGGAGATACTCATTATGAAAGTGCGGCAAGGGTAACATGTGATATCTTGATGTTGCTGCAAAAGAGCCCTCTGCGTGCGGGTAATATTTTAAATATCAACGTACCTGATATTCCTTATGAGGATATTAAAGGTATCAAAGTGACTCGCTGTGGAAGCCGGCATGCTGCATCTGAGGTATATAGCTTAGAAGACCCGAAAGGTAATATGCTGTATTGGCTAGGCCCTGTTGGTGAAATTCGAGATGCTGGTCCGGGGACCGATTTTGAAGCTGTACAACATGGCTATGTTTCGATAACCCCATTGCAAGTTGACTTAACAGCCTATAAAACGCACACGTTAGTGGAAGAATGGCTAGAAAAATCAGGAGTGCTAGTAAAATGATAACAGGGCTCATGAAAGATCTTTTGGCTCAATTACGCCAACAGGGAATTCACGATGAGCGCCTATTAGACGCAATTTCACTCGTGCCTCGAGAACGCTTTGTGGATGAAGCTCTTTCACATAAAGCGTACGATAATATTCCATTGCCGATAGGCTATGGTCAGACTATTTCGCAACCATACATAGTGGCTAAAATGACCGCCTTGCTGTCTTTGTCACCGAATGACAAGGTGCTTGAAATAGGGACAGGGTCTGGCTATCAAACGGCAGTACTTGCTCATTTAGTTGAGCATGTTTTCTCTGTTGAACGAGTGAAAAGTTTGCAATGGTCCGCAAAGCGGCGTTTAAAACAGCTTGATTTACATAATGTGTCAACTCGCCATGGTGATGGTTGGGAAGGGTGGCAATCAAAGGGCCCTTTCGATGCTATCATTGTGACAGCTGCGCCGACTGAAGTGCCAACCATGTTACTGGAGCAATTGAAAGATGGTGGGCGGATGGTTTTACCTGTTGGAGATAAAGAACAATCTTTAAAGCTCATTACCCGTCGTGGTAATGATTACCATGCTAATGTCATCGAGAAAGTGCGTTTTGTTCCATTAGTTGCGGGTGACCTTCTTTAATCTATTTGCAATGGTATTTATCCATCACCGCACTGGGTAATTTTGTATCATTAGTCTACATAAATACTATTGCGAATACTTCATTAACTCAAATAGCAGTAAAACTATTCTAAATATGATAGTTTAACCCTCTTAAATTGGATAATAGGCTCAAACTATTGAGTCATAATCTCAAATTGTTATATTTTTGATATATTTAACTTGTTCACTATTTTGTATTTCTGTTTTAATAAGTGAAATATTTTATGGTATCTCTATTACTGACATTATTTTGCATTGTCACGTCAGATTTTTCTTCACGGGAGAAGAAGCATGAAAATTGTTAGCCCTATAAGCAGAATTCGATGGGCAGTCATCTTTTCATTTAGCGGAGCACTATTGGCAGGCTGTTCCACGCCTTATCATACGGCAGCACCTATTTCCAGTGTGAATGATAGCCAATCTCGCCAGCCAACGACGCAAAGAGTGGCACCCGTATCGTCATCAAATACGGGGGTGAGTACGGCAATGCCGTCTGCACGCCCAAATTTATCAAGTAATACCAATACACAACCGGTTAGTCGTACTTCATCTTCAGGGCCTGTTACGACCAATGGAGAAGGGCGTATTGTGTATAACCGTGACTACGGCAATATACCAAAAGGCAGTTATAGCGGTAATAGTTATACTGTTCAGCGCGGTGATACGCTATTTTACATTGCTTATATAACGGGTAATGATTTCCGTGAGTTAGCATCTCGAAACAATATTCCTGAGCCATACAGCTTAAATGTAGGGCAAGTTATTAATATTGGTAACACAAATGTGAACTCGAGCACTCAATTAGCCTCAAATTCATCAAATAGTCATCAGCAACCGGTTGATCTTCGAACAACTAATGCGTATCCTGAAAATAGTGGTGGTCAAACTACGGGTAAGATGTTGCCTAATAATAAGAAACCTGCAACGCAAGTTTCAACGACGACAACAGCTCCGACGACCACAACTGCTTCAACCGCAGCTAGTAGTACAAATAATTCGTCAATAAAATGGCGTTGGCCGGCAGATGGGAAAATGATTGAAAGTTTCTCAGATGCTCAAGGCGGGAACAAAGGGATAGATATTGCAGGTTCTCGTGGTCAAGCTGTACTTGCTGCTGCTCCAGGAAAAGTCGTTTACGCAGGTAATGCTTTGCGTGGATATGGAAATCTAATAATTATAAAACATAACGATGACTACTTGAGTGCCTATGCACACAACGATACGTTGCTTGTGCGTGATCAACAGGATGTCACTGAAGGTCAAAAAATAGCCACCATGGGTAGTACTGGAACAAGTTCGGTTAGATTACACTTTGAAATTCGTTACAAGGGAAAATCAGTAAACCCGTTGCGCTATTTGCCGCAGCGATAAACTGGGCGGAATGCTTTGACATTCTGTCCGCATTATCAAGGGTAGGAGTCACTGATGAGCCAAAGTTCGCTGAAAGTTAACGAGTTATATAATGACCTCGACGAAAGCAATTTAGATGATGCATTTGATGAGAGTCAGTTTAAAGAAGAGGATCTAGTTTCAGAGCAGGATGAAGAAATGGATTTACTCCAGAACACAAACCAACGTGTTCTGGATGCCACCCAAATTTATCTCAGTGAAATTGGATTCTCACCGCTCCTTACAGCTGAAGAAGAAGTCTTTTATGCAAGGCGTGCATTGCGCGGTGATCTTGCGTCGCGTCAACGCATGATTGAAAGTAATCTTCGTTTAGTTGTAAAAATATCTCGCCGTTATAATAATCGAGGTCTTGCTTTACTCGACTTGATCGAGGAAGGGAATCTTGGGTTGATCCGTGCTGTTGAGAAATTCGATCCTGAAAAAGGGTTTCGATTTTCGACGTATGCAACATGGTGGATACGTCAAACGATAGAACGTGCTATCATGAACCAAACTCGTACAATTCGCCTTCCTATTCATATCGTTAAAGAACTCAATATTTACCTTCGTACTGCACGTGAATTAGCCCAAAAGCTGGACCATGAGCCAAGCCCTGAAGAAATCGCTGAACAGTTAGATAAACCTGTCGAAGATGTCAGCCGGATGTTGCGCTTAAATGAACGTATTACGTCTGTTGACACTCCAATTGCAGGGGATTCAGAAAAATCTTTGCTTGAGGTATTGTCTGATGATAATGATTCAGGTCCAGAAAATACAATTCAAGATAATGATTTAAAAGAGAATATTGTTAAATGGTTATTTGAATTGAACCCAAAACAAAGGGAGGTTTTAGCACGACGTTTTGGGCTTTTAGGTTATGAAGCAGAAACTCTGGAAGAGGTTGGGCGCGAAATTGGGCTCACTCGAGAAAGGGTTCGTCAGATCCAAGTCGAAGGTTTAAGGCGGTTAAAAGATATTTTACATGGTGAAGAGCTGACATTAGAAGCATTATTCAACATGTAGAGCACTAACTAGGTTAGTTATTCAAAATCCCTATAGATGAAAGTTTATAGGGATTTTTTTATATCAATATGCACGAGTTAAAGTGATTGGTACACCACTATGAAACTTAAAATCATCATCAGGGGTAGAAATTAGTTCAGCTTCAATAATACCAAAGTAATTAATACGTTCAGTGATATCCTGTTTGCTAATTAATTGCGCTAAGTGTAAATAATCTTGGTAATGACGTGCCTCAGAACGCAATAATGAAATATAAAAGTTAGCCAGTTGCTCATCTAAATAAGGTGCCAGTTTCGCAAAGCGTTCACATGAACGGGCTTCAATATAAGCACCAATAATGAGTTTATCAACCAAGGTTTTAGGGTCATGAGGGCTAATATAGCTAAATAAGCTTTTTGCATAACGCCCTGCGGTTATCCCATCATAGGGAATATTCCTTTGGTGCATAATTTCAAGAACTTGATAAAAATGGTGAAGCTCTTCTTTGATAAGCAATACCATTTTATCAATTAAGTCTTGGCTATAAGGCGATTGTTTTTTCGCGAGTATTTGCTTGGAAATTTGGTTTTTATTTTTTAACGTATATATATCGCCAATTCGATCATAAGCGAATGCTTCATAGGGTTTAAACCATTCAAGTAATACAGTAGCACTTTGCTTATCTACCGCATATTTGCGAATTAAAAACATGGCACTTTGCGCGGCTTTTAGTTCGCATAATAGGTGGTCTTTTAAAATAATGGGTAAGCTTTCAGGTAAACATGCTTTTTGCACCCAAGCATCGGGTGTTTCACATTGCAAAAACTGGCGGATTGGCGCCAGTAATTGTTGATACTCATTCATGTTATATATTCATGTCCTTTAAACGATAAATCCAATCAAGGGCTTGGCGAGGTGTGAGTTTATCCGGGTCAATACTGTCTAATGCCGCTAGTGCGGGTGAGGGCTCGGCTTCTTCTGTGGTTAAGAAGCTAAGTTGCGCACTATCAACATGGCTGGTATTGGCATTATTGGAGATAACCTCAAGTTCTTTCAATTTCTGTTTAGCTCGCTTGATGACATCCTTAGGGACACCAGCAAGAGAGGCTACTGCTAGGCCATAACTTTTACTGGCGGCACCATCTTGGACATTATGCATAAAGGCAATAGTATCACCGTGTTCAATGGCATCAAGGTGGATGTTGACAGCACCTTCGAGCTTTTCTGGCAGTGTAGTTAACTCAAAATAGTGGGTAGCAAATAATGTCATTGCTTTGATTTTATTCACTAAGTTTTCAGCACAAGCCCAAGCGAGTGAAAGCCCATCATAGGTGGAAGTCCCTCGTCCTATTTCATCCATTAATACTAAACTATGTTCAGTTGCATTATGGAGAATATTCGCTGTTTCAGTCATTTCAACCATGAAGGTTGAGCGGCCAGAAGCAAGGTCATCGGAAGCCCCAACACGGGTAAAGATCCGGTCAATTGGACCAATAACCGCTTTACTCGCAGGCACAAAGCTACCGATATAGGCTAGCAATGTGATCAATGCAGTTTGGCGCATATAAGTACTTTTACCACCCATATTTGGCCCTGTGATGATCAGTAGGCGACGCTGCGGTGACAGTGATAGAGGGTTAGATATAAAGGGTTCACTCAGTACTTGCTCAACAACTGGGTGGCGGCCTTCAGTAATCTGAATACCTGCTTTTTCAGTGAGTTGTGGGCAAGCATAGCCTAAAGTATCTGCGCGTTCAGCAAGGTTTGCTAATACGTCTAGCTCAGCTAGTGCTTCTGCACTGGTTTGTAATTCAGCAAGATGAGGAAGTAACATATCAAATAGCTCATCATATAATGCTTTTTCAATTGCTAACGCTTTCCCTTTTGATGTCAGTACTTTATCTTCATATTCTTTTAATTCAGGAATAATATAGCGTTCTGCATTTTTTAGGGTTTGACGACGAACATAGTGGATTGGAGTTAGGTGGCTTTGACCTCGGCTGACTTGGATATAGTACCCGTGCACCGCGTTATAACCAACTTTAAGTGTGTCTATCCCCAGTTTTTCCCTTTCGCGAATTTCCAGTTTATCTAGGTAATCTGTAGCACCATCTGCGAGTGCACGCCATTCATCGAGTTCACTGTTATACCCTGGGGCGATGACGCCGCCATCACGAACTAAGACTGGCGGAGCATCGATAATAGCTCTTTCAAGTAACGCTTGTAGTTCGTCAAATTGGCCAATCCGTTGTTGTAAATCTTGCAAGTAGGCGCTATTGGATTGCCCCAAGATTTGATGAATATCTTGGTATTGTTGGAAAGCATGGCGCATGCGCGTTAAGTCACGAGGCCGTGCAGAACGTAACGCAAGACGGGCCAATACACGTTCTAAATCCCCAATTTGACGTAAAAAAGGTTGCAGTTCAAAACCACATTCCTGTAGAGCCCCAATAGCTTGCTGGCGGTTATTCAAGACTTGAATGTTTCTTAAAGGTGTATGCAGCCAGCGTTTTAACATGCGGCTACCCATTGGGGTGACACACATATCTAAAATTGCGGCAAGGGTATTTTCTGTACCGCCGGCTAGGTTTTGTGTGATCTCTAAATTTCGACGAGTTGCTGCATCCAAAATGACATTATCATTTTGTTTTTCCATCACAATACTGCGAATGTGGGGTAACGAAGTACGTTGTGTATCTTTCACATATTGCAGTAAACAGCCTGCTGCACGAAGGGCTTTGTGGGCATTTTCGACGCCAAACCCGACTAAGTCTTTGGTACCAAACTGTAAGCCAAGCTGCTGTTTTGCCGTATCGAGTTCATATTCCCATAATGGGCGACGACGTAACCCTTTATTATGTTCAATAAGTGACATGCTAGCGAAGTCTTCTGGGTACAGTAACTCAGCAGGGCGAGTGCGCTGAAGTTCAGCTTGCAGTGCTTCTTCGTCGGCAATTTCGCTAATAATAAAACGCCCAGAGGTAATATCTAAAGTGGCATAACCAAAACCTTGTGGGTCTTGCCAAACCGCGGCCAGTAAGTTGTCTTGCCGCTCATTTAAAAGAGCTTCATCAGTAATGGTGCCGGGGGTGACAATGCGTACGACTTGGCGCTCTACCGGCCCTTTGCTTGTTGCTGGGTCGCCAATTTGTTCGCAAATTGCGACAGACTCACCCATTTGCACCAATTTGGCTAAGTAGCCTTCGGCGGCATGGTGAGGAACCCCAGCCATTGGTATAGGTTGCCCCGCAGATTGCCCGCGTTTAGTGAGCGAGATGTCCAATAATTGAGAGGCTTTTTTTGCATCATCGAAGAAGAGTTCGTAAAAATCACCCATACGATAAAACAGCAGTATGTCTGAATGTTGTGCTTTTAGTTTTAAATACTGCTGCATCATGGGGGTGTGGGATTCGAAACTTTGCTTATCAGTCATAATATTGTCTGTTCTAACGTATTGAGTTAACTAAATTCTGTGAGTTTATTCGAAGATTGTATTCAGGTAATAAAATACCACAGATCGTAATAAATGAGTGTAGATAAAAGTACATGTCGCATAATTCGCTATAGTATGACGTGGTTATGAGCAGGGGCAACAGTATTGGGAAATAAAAGCTCTGAAATGTGTGTATTCTCTCGGGATGTTGATCCGGTGAATATCTTATGATTGTTTTATATTCAAGAACAATTTAGTTTAGAATTATATTAGAGGAAGGAGTTAGCTTTGCTAGCTAAATTAATTTAATGTATATGGTTATTTGTAGACGATAAATCTCAGCTAATATTTTTTTATTAATGTTAATCAACTGGTTATGGATGGGCGCTGACCTTTATCCAGAATGGATTTATTACGAAGAATCGCTTAAATATAGGTTCACAAAAATAACTAAGACTAATCCATAAATCAGGTACTTGTGTAGACCTTAATATTAGAATGGGTTAAAAAGTTAATTCATATACGAATTGAGAGGTTTTCATGAAATTTAGCACATCAAAAGCGCTAATTATCGCTACGGCAATTGCTATACCGGCATTCTCTTATGCTGATGCTACCCCAGATACTAAAGTCACAGAGGGCCCTCTCAAAGAATGCTATGAGCAAATTGCAGATGCTCCACGAACTGCGGTTCAAGCTTGTTTGCAAAGTAAATTAGATAAAGCCGATGAGCTAATGAAGCAAGCACTTACCGACAATGAAACACATCTAAAACAGTTGAATTCATCTGCGACGACACAGGCGATTACATCATTAAAAAAATCGCAGGATGATTTCCTTGCATTTAGAGTTAGTGAGTGCCAACGTCAGGCAGATGCATTACTCGGTGGAACCGGAATGGGGGATGTAATGCTAGCGTGTAAAGTGCAGCTAACTTACTCACGAATTGAAGCGCTTAACCCATAAAAGTTGTTCTTATCGGGGTGCCTTAAGTTTTTTATGCATATGGCAGTAAATTGCTTTCGTCATGGTTGCGATAAACAAGATAAGAAATGTATCCAATATGGGAATTCACCCTTATGACTGGCAATTTGAGCCCCTTAAGTTCGTATTAAGGGGCTTTGTTGGTTATTGCGCTGCCTTTTTCAGCTTTTCAACTTGCTCAACGGTAACAGGGGTACTTTGTCCTCCCCATTCGGCTCGCGCCCATGAAATTAAATCGGCTATCTCTTGTGATGTTAAATCATCTGCAAAACTTGGCATGGCGTACATACGTTGGCCATTAGGGAACGTTGTTGTCGGGATACCGGTTAATACCACACTTATAAAAGTCTCGGGGCTATCCATTGCTAAAATAGCGTTACCTTTTAAGGCTGGAATGCCATTAGGAACGCCTTCCCCTGTGATGCCGTGACAGCCTGCGCAGGTCGACATATACATCAGACGCCCTTGCTCCATAGTCCCTGCGGTATCAGCCATTTGTTGGCTATTAGCTTCAGGAAGTGGAGCTGGCGGCTCTTTTTTGCCAAGTACTTTTCCTTGTTTATCGGTCATTAAATAAATAGCCATATCATCGACATCACTTTTTTTCATCTGACTAGTGGAAAAGTGTGTGACAGTGCTCATATCTGCAAAAGCAGAGCCTTGTGGTGCGTTACCTGTGAGTAAAAATTGGCTTAGTGAGGCAGTATCATAACCATGCTTAGACAGTGCTGCGGCAGTAATATTAGGAATTGCCAAACCTGCTTCCTCTCCACCTTGAAGTGAACGTGAAAACTCTACGCCCATCATAAGGTTACGTGGTGAATGACAGGCGCCACAGTGAGCTAACCCTTCGACAAGATAAGCACCGCGGTTCCATTCGGCAGAACGTTGCGGGTCATGTGGTGCATTTCGTTTCGGGAAGTTCAGTAGTGTCCAAAAATTCATAAACGGACGAACTGGGAGGACAAAAACCCCTGTATTTTCTTTGTTTGGCACCGCCATGGGAGGAAGTGACATCACATAAGCATATAAGGCATCAATATCTTCTGATGTTGTCATATGTGTAAAGACAAAAGGCATCGCAGGATAGAGGTTCCCTCTTTCTTTGCCAATACCGTCTTTTAATGCTCGATGGAAATCGGCACGCGTATAGTTACCGATGCCGAATTGTTTGTCGGGGGTGATATTGGTGGAATAAATGGTCCCAAATGGCGTTTCAATGGCTCGTCCTCCTGCCGCTAGCGGCCCCTCAGGCAAAGAATGACAACCAAAACAGTCTCCTGCTGTTGCCAATTCTTGGCCTCTAGGCAGTAATTTTGCGATTTCTTCTGAGGTCAGTGGTTTATCGATATTAGTTGCGATACTTGAGGTTCGAAATGCACCGAATAGGATAGCAAGCATAAGCGCTATGAATATTACGATGATGATATAGAACGTTTTACGTATGGAGCTAGATTTAGTCATTGTCTTTCCCCTTAGTCTATTACACAGCCGGGGGTGTCGAGAGCAACTTTTCTCACCGCTTCATAATAACGTACATAGCCGGTACAACGGCAAATATGTTCGTTGAGAGCTTCTTCTATTGCATGTTCTAGCTCTGCGCGTTTAATTGGGTGTTTCTTGAGCTTATCAAGAAATACCGTCGCGCCAGTGACAAAACCAGGGGCACAATACCCACATTGGAAAGAGAAGTTTTCGATAAAGGCTTGCTGGATTGGTGTTAATTCAATGACGTTGCCTTGTTCATCAAGTTTAGCTTGCCCCTCGATGGTGACAATATTTTTATGATTAAAGTAATGAGCACCAAAGATGCAGGTGCGGCTTTCAATCGTTGAGCCATCGGGTTGAATTTCCATGATGGTGCAAGCGTGGCAGATCCCTTGCCCACAGCCGAAGTGAGTACCAGTGAGGTCTAAATATTCATGTAAAAATTCAATCATTGGCATACCAACAGGGACATCAATAGGACCAATTTTTTTGCCGTTAATGGTCAGTGTTAATGGCTTGCGCTCAATAATCGGAACGGCATTTTTGATATTCATGAGAGGGCCTTTTTAATTTTATCAACCGTAATCGGGAATTCGTAGAAACGCTTGCCTGTAGCGTGGGTTAATGCATTACTAGTCGCTGGTAAGATGGGGATCATTCCAAGTTCAGCCATACCTTTTGGTGGTGAGGTCTCAGAAAGGGGCGGTAAGTAATCGATGGTTTGCTGCCATACGGCGACATCTTTAGCTCGAGGCAGAACATAGCGGTTAAAATTCCATGTTCCATTACCGGGGCCATCTTCATATAACGGGAGCTCTTCCATTAATGCGTGACCAATCCCCATTGCGGTGCCACCTTGGATTTGCCCAGATACTAATTCAGGTACAATCATAGTGCCGGGGTCCATAATCATATGGTGACGCATGATCTCGACTTCGCCAGTCATGGTATTGACATTGAGCTCAACTAAACAGGATGCGGGCGTCACTGTAGTCGGGTCGGCTTTTGCGCGCTGTGTCGGCGGGTAGTAGGCAATATTACGTTTAATGAAATGATAACCGCCTGTTGTCATTTGTTTTTTCAATTTTTGTGATGCACCATCACCATAACGTACAGATATCGCATCAAGAGGGAGGTTTTTTAAGCCAACAGTAGGAATATCAAATTCTGCACGAGCCCATTGCCAGCTTGAGTATCCATGTACGGCGACGCCTGTAATTAACCCCATTTCATGAGCTCTTTTTGCAAGTTTGTCGAAGGGAATTGGTTTCATGCCTCCGCCGCCAATACCTTCAGGCCCTACTCGGATATCTGCGAATTCGACATTTAAGCCATTGAAAGCTCCACCACCAGGACCTTCACTCCAAATACTTTTTGCGGCAGGCCAGAGTGTGTTTTCCAATAGAAAATGCCCGGCTTGGCGAGTACCGAAACCAATGTAGTAAACGCCACTAGATGAGCTCATATCAGGGATAAGAGCGGGCGTCCAATAAGGATCAGTTTTAGATAACTCATCTTGTTTTTTCTGGTCTGCCCAACTGGTTTTAAGGGGTAACTCCTCAAATTCAGTGACGCCAAACTCGACAACATCAGGGGCTTTACTCAGCGCCTGCCATACCATCACTTGTTGTGCGGTTGTGCCGCCAGTACCAATTTCTTGCATACAATGGCGCATGGTGAGTTTGCCATTGGCGTCAAATTCTAGGGAGAGGATAGTAGGAACGCCACTTGAGCCGTAAACTTGTTGTACTTGAGCAAAACCAACACCGTAGAGTTTCCCCGGGTTTTTTGCTTCATATTCTGCTTTATTTTTATTACGTTCGACCCAAATTGGGTGGTTTTCTGCTAGGTTTAACATTTCTACATTGCGAGGATCGCCTGCAATAACACCACCTTGAGTATTTGGATAACCTTCTAAAATAGCGTTACGGCGGCGTAACTCGATAGGGTCAATGTTAAGATCATGGGCGATTTCATCGACCATTAACTCGGTGACCGCCATAGATTGTAATGACCCAAAACCACGCATAGAGCCGGCTTCAACTGCAGGGGTCGCCATTGCTAAGGCTGTTAAGTCCGATTTAGGGAAATAATAAATCGATTGGGCTCCACGGACAGCAACGTGAGATACGGCAACGGAAAGGTTTTCACGACCTCCTCCATTACAGTTATAAGTACCTTTTAATACATCAAATTTACCCGTTTTTTTATCACCCACAATGGTGACATCCATTTCAATGGAATGGCGTTTCATCCCCATTTGAAATTGTTCATAGCGGTCGTTTGCCATACGTACTGGTAGCCCATCGGCATAGAAACTTGCCACCATAGAATAGAACGGGAAAACCGAATAGTCTTTTGAGCCATAACCTACCGTAGAGCCAGTTAATAGCACAATATTCTCGACTGAAAAGTGTTTATTGTTTTTAGATAACTCTGCTGCTGCATTTACTACACCAGCAGGTGATTGTGTCGCGGTTAAAATATGCAGTGTTTTGGTTTGTGCATCATACCAAGTGTTACAGTTATCTGGCTCCATAGCACAGGGGTCGATAGACTGAGAAAAACCGTGGCGTTCAATGACAAATTTATTGGGGTCCTGTTTTGCAGCTTCGACCTCTTGCTCAATTTGCCGTGCGTAATCCATGGCTTTTTCTTGTTTATCGGGGTGTTTTTCTGCTTGGTGTAAGGCTTGAATAAAACCACCCCCGCGATCTTTTCGAATGACGGGTGGAATGGTTAGTGCATGTTTAGGGTCATAAGGGGGCCAAATGGGGGTATTACCATCAAAACCGCCTTTAATTCCTGAATCTTGGTAAGGAGAAAAAATGGAAGGGGAAAGTGGTGTTTCACCCCCAATGCGAACGTAACGGGCTGCTCCATAGTTAGCTGGCGGTTTGGGGCCGGTGACGGCACCGTATTTTACCGTGTTCGTTGCAAACCGTAGCATTCGTTGTGCAGCACTAAAATGATCAAAATCCTGATAAATTAAGATGGCAACAGGGTGGCCGATAATAGGGGGCGTCTCACCAAGAGGGACTAAAATATTGGTGCCATAGAACCCTTTTCCCATACTAGTATCTTGAGGAATATTTAAACCATCTCGTATAAGGTCTTCTTGCAAAACAATTTTATCGGGTTGTAGATTTGGCCCTAGCATTGAAATGTCGATGCCTTCAAAGGTTTTATTCGCTTCCGTTGCTTTTAACATAAAGGCATAACTTTGTTTTTTAGGCCAGCCAGGAATATCTTTTGCTCGGTAATCGCGTGCAAAGTTTTTGCGTCCTGTTATCTTCTCCACACCGTCCCAACGAAAACGAGCTTTACCATTTTGACCGATCCAAGCTGTTGGGGGTGAATCTGAATCAAGCTCCATTGCACTAGCAAAAGGTAATTTACCGACCATAACAGCAATACCTGCAATGGTTCCGAGTTTGATAAAATTGCGTCTAGAAATTTGTCCCGACATTTAGTGCTCCCTGATTATATTCTTAGGAGATTTTATTAGTGATGGAGATAAATAATTCATCTTAATTGTTAATAGTAATATTATTTTGTTTCGATGATATCTATTCTAAAATTGATGATTAATATCAGATTGCTCAGTAAGTTAGATAAGAAATTATGTAAATAGTAAGGTTATCTATAGAGGTATATCAAGAATGAGTAAAGGGATTTATTCAAGAAAGTGAATAATATTGTTAGAGTCATCTTAATATGACAGTATTGAATAAAGTCACTGAGTTTTATCAGGGTATGATTTAATTAAATCAAATGAAATATTATTAATAAATACATAAAATCAACATGTATTTAATGATATAGAATCAGTTGTTATGCGCTGATTTGGTGGCGAACTATCGAGCTTGTTAATATTGCTACAAGCTCGATAGCTGCTTTTTAGTTGTTACTGACGTAATGCTTTAATTTTATCTGGGGTGACATCTGCGGGTTGTCCCCCCCATTGGACCCGAAGGAAATTTACCAAATCACTGATTTGCTCATCTGTAAGTTGGCCTGCAAATCCAGGCATACTTTGCATGTTTTGGTTATTTGGGAATGGTTGTTCAGGTAAACCATCCAAAATGGTATTAATTAAATTAGTACTATCTACATCACGAAGCGTTGAATTACCTTTTAGCGCAACAGCGACATTAGGTTTTCCTTCTCCATCGTATGAATGGCAGCCAGAGCAAGTTTCCAAGTAAATTTGGTGGCCCTGTGGAGAACCCTCACCTATATTTAATGGTGAAGTTGCGGGTGGGTTGTCGCCCATTAAATAGGTCGCAATGGCTTTGTTATCTTCAGGTGTGAGATGTTGTGAGCTAAGATAAATCACCGGGTGCATATCACTGAAAGCAGACCCTTGCGGAGCGATACCGGTCATAAAAAATTGTTGCAAGTCCTTTGTTGTCCAACCGCGAGCTGCGAGAGCTTCAGGTGTAATATCTGGCGCCATAAAACGGCCTAAAGACCCACCTTTCATAAAGTTATCTAAATCCATTTCACCAAGTTTTCCTCTTGGAGTATGACATTCAGCGCAGTGCTCTAACACATTGACTAAATACTTTCCTCGCAACCATTCAGGAGAGCTACCTTGTGAACTATTTGGTAGGGGCTTATCGTTAAAAAACAATAAATTCCAGCCAATCATTGCCATACGTTGGTTTAGTGGAAAGGGCAGTTCGTTCTCAGGAGGAGCGACATCGACAGCAGGTTGGCTCATGAGGTAGCTGTAAATAGCATCAGAATCTTCACGCGTTATTCCTTTATAAGAGGTATAAGGCATGGCCGGATAAAGGTGCTTGCTAGGGGGAGAAATACCCTGAGTCAAAGCGGTATAGAACTCGTCTTTTGTCCAACGACCAATACCGAAATCAGCGGATGGCGTTAAGTTACTGCTGTAAATTGTCCCGAATGGCGTATCCAGAGGGAAACCGCCTGCCAGTGGTGCGCCATTGGCACTTGTATGGCATGCAGCGCAGTCACTCGCAAGGGTAAGGTAATGGCCTCGTTCGATTTCTTGTGCTGTCGCGGTAACTTTTTGCACTGGGCCATCTAATGTACGGCTTTCGTACCAATACAGCACAGCCCAAACGATAACAATGATGGCTATAAGCCATAATAGAATGCGTTTAATCATTTTATGGTCTCCTTGAGTAACCCTGGAGTACTGAGGACCACATCGCGTACGGCTTCGTAATAACGCACATAACCGGTACAGCGGCAGATATGATTATTAAGGGCTTGTTTAATCGCTTCTTCTAAATCTTCTTCGGCAATTGGGTTTTTCTGCAGTTGCTCAATAAAAATAGTTGCAGCATTAACAAAGCCGGGGGTGCAATAACCGCATTGAAAACTAAAGTGTTCAACAAAAGCTTGTTGCACTGGGGATAAAGTAATGTCGCCGTTTTCTTCTTTAGTTGCAGTGCCTTCAATTGTGCGAATACTTTTATTATTAAAAAAATGAGCCCCTGTGATGCAGGTTCGTATTTCTTCACTTGTACCGGATGGGTTGTCTAATATCACGACACAAGCGTGACAAATACCTTGCCCACAGCCGAGCCTTGAGCCTGTTAGGTCTAGGTATTCATGTAAGAAATCAATCATCATTAGGCCAGCAGGGACATCTATCGGTCCATAGGATTGGCCATTGATAGTTAGGGTGAGAGGAAGGAAGTTTATGCTCATGATATTACCTCTATGATGTCTTCAGGGCGAACTGGCAGGCGCAGGAAGTGATGTCCTGTTGCGTCAGCAATGGCGTTAACGATAGATGAAACGACAGGGATCATTACGACCTCTGCGACACCTTTAGGGGGATCTGTTTCTGAAAGCCCCGGTAGGATTTCATTTGTCTGCTTCCAGACGGCAACATCACTGGCTAACGGCATATGATAACGGTTGAAATTCCATGTTCCGTTACCCGGTCCATCTTCATAGAGAGGTAAATATTCGTGTAATGCGTGGCCTATCCCCATCGCGAGTCCACCTTGGATCTGCCCTGAGACAAGCTGAGGTACAATAAGGTTGCCACATTCAACAACAGTATGATGATCTAGAAGTTCAACATGTCCCGTTGCCTTATCAATTGAGAGCTCAGAAAGTGTAGCAACAGCACTGTAGTAGGTGACACCTGCATTATTACGTTGTGTGTCAGGATAATAGGCTTTTTCACGATGCCAAACTTGGTAATCTTGATCTGCAAAGCGTAAAGAAAGACCATCAATGTATAAACGACGTGTCTCACCATTAATTTTGAAGTCAGCTTCAGCCCATTGCCAGCGGTTAAATACGTGGCAAACAGCGCCTGTAACCCCACCCATTTGAAAAGTTCGTTCAACTAAGCGAGATAAACTCAGTACTTCTAATCCATTAGCGGTTAAGCCATTTTCAACCCAACGCGCATCTTCACGTCGAACAACGAGAGGAGCGGCTTGTCCATTACCAATACCTTCTTGCCAAATAGACATCGCAGCAGGCCATAAACCATATTCGAATATTAATCGAGCGGCTTCATTCGTACTTTGAGTGAAATAATAAGCGGAATTACTCGCACTTGCTGGTGAACAATAATTAGGTGTCCAAAGAGGGTTCTGTGCTAAGCGTTCCTGTTCTTCTTGTGACATAGCGAATGGATTACCACTCGAAACCATCGGTAATACAGACCAATCAACGACAGAAAAATGAGCTTCTTCTGCAGGTTTACCTAGCCATTTAGCGCAAACCACCGACTGAGAGGTTGACATACCTGTGCCAATTTCCGCTCCACTGTGATAGATAGCAATTTTACCTTCAGGAGTTAGCTCGACGCGGGCAAATGAAGATTCAGCTCCTGTACCAAAGTCTTTTTGTACGCATGAAATACCTGTGCCAAATAGTTTTCCACTATTTTTTGCTTCAAAGTCGGCTTTACGTTTGGCTCTTTCTAGCCACATGGGGTGCTCAGCGCAACGGGATAGCACTTCATCGGCACGAATTGCGCCGCCAGGGATAGCGCCTTGGGTATTTTTCATACCTGATTTAATCAGGTTTTTCATTCGAAACTCTATAGGGTCTGCATTCAGTAATTTTGCGGCTTCTTCCATCAACATATCGGTGGCAGCCATTGCTTGCAAAGTCCCATAGCCACGAGCTGAGCCAGCATCTACAGCCCTTGACGCAATCCCGACTGCTGAGAGATCACTACGAGGGACGTAGTAGATTGCTTGGGCGCCAGTTGCCCCGACCATAACAACCGAAGGGGTAAAGTTACAGCGCCCGCCACCATCGCCAATGAATGATGCAGAAAGCGCTTCGATTTTGTGGGTTTTTTTATTAACGGCTAACGTGTAATCCATATCAAAAGCATGGCGTTTAATACTGGATTGAAATTGCTCATAGCGGTCATTGGCTAACCGAATTGGTACACCATCACCATAGAGTGTTGCCATAGCACCATAGTATGGAAATGGTGCATGGTCTTTGGAACCATAACCCACGGTAAAACAAGGATGTAAGAAAATTTGTTTAATCGGAAATTTTGATTTTGCCAACATCTCAGGTAGCGAAGCTGCGACTTCTTGAGGAGATTGAGTTGGAATAACTAAATGGAATGATTGGTTTTTTGCATCATACCAACCATTAGCATTATCAGGCTCAAGTGCTGCGGTATCAATAGATTGTGAGAAATAGTTACGTTTAATAATTAGCCAATCTTCAGGTGGGTTTTCTAACTGCTTGGCGAGTTCATCAGCATAAAACATGCCTTCTTCGTCCAGTTTTCCGCCTTCACGCCCTTCGGGCCAAACTGGTAGATGTTTTTTCATCCCGATAGGGGAAATTGGCATGTCTTTTAAACTAGAGTATACATCTGGTGAATAAGGCGTTTCTCCGCCAATTCTTACACCGCGGTAAGTTCCCCAAGGATTGCGTTCGAGAGGGCCAGTATAAGCGCCATATTGAATGATATCATCACGGAATTTTAGCGTTTCTTTCGCGAAGTTAAATCTAGCGAAGTCATGATAAATCAATAAAGCGACCGCTTGACCTAGATATGCGGGGGTTTTCCCTGTAGGTAACAACATGTCATCACCATAAAAGTCAGGGAAGGCGACACCATCTTTTTCTAAATCTGCTGCCGTCACAAGGCGATCAGGCATTAACCCATCTTTAAGACGACTGAGGTCAAAACCTTGATAGATTTTATCGGCTTGAGTAACTCGAAGTAGAAATGCATGACCCTGTTTTTTGGGCCAGTGAGGGATATCGCGAGCGCGTATATCTCGAGCAAATACTTTTTCTCCTTGAACTTTGGAAAAACCATCAATTCGAAATTTTATTTGCTTATCTACGGGATTCCAATCTGGAGATTGAAGGATTTTTTCCTCGAATAGCACGTCAAAGGCACGGCTATACAAAGGCGCTAAATAAACAGATATCCCAGCAATAACGGCACATTTTAGAAAGTGTCTGCGGGAGAGTTCGACATTGCTTTTGCTCATAATACACCCTTACACTTATTTTTACTGTATCAGTGTTTTTATTTTTATAATTGCATTGATATTTATTCTATATCCATTTAACTATTGTTCAACTACTAATAATTAGCAAATTAATGAAAACTAAAGCTTGTTATCTTATTGAATATACCTTATCTATGAGATACGCAATAAATATATATACACATAACGTAACCTATGAATATTGGCATTTTAATATTAGCAGCAGGAAAAAGTGAACGTTTTCAAAAGGCTGGAGGTAAAGGTAGTAAATTAAATCTCGTGCTTGATAAGCAAACAGTTTTTGAGAAAACTTTATATAATTCAATGGGTAGTGGGCTTCCGATTCATGTGGTTACTCGCCCAAATAATGTTGATGTTATTAATAATTGCTTACAGTTTAACATTTCATTTTCATTGTTAAATAGTGATGGGCTGGGTGATTCTATCGCATTAGGTGTTAAAGAAACATGGCACTTAGATGGGTGGTTGATTCATTTGGCGGATATGCCATATATAAATAGTGAGTTATTTGTATGTGTAGCTAATGAATTAAATTATCATTCATTAGTAAGACCTATATATCAGGGGTGCCCTGGTCATCCTGTGGGGATATCTGCTAAATACTATTTAGATTTAATTAGATTGACGGGGGATGAAGGTGCAAAATCGCTATTACACCATAATGTTGTTTATGAAATGGATATAAATGATAAAAATGTTATTAAGGACATTGACTATCCAAGTTTTGATAACAAATAGGGAGCAAATATGTTGCGTGAAGATGTTTCTGTTATCTCTCAAGCGGTTGTTTGGATAAAAGAAGGGCCTATCTGGCTATGTACCGTATTGAATACTTATGGCTCTTCACCTAGAAGCCCTGGCTCTCTTTTGGTTGCAAGAAGTGATGGTCAGTATTCAGGCTCGCTTTCTGGAGGTTGTATTGAGGAAGACTTTATTCAACGAATTAAACAGACTGAATATACGGATAGCAGCCAAGTCGTACGTTATGGGCGAGGTGGCATCGAAGCCAAAGTAAATTTACCCTGTGAGGGGAGTTTAGATGTTTTAATAGAATATTTACCAAATAATGAAAAATCACTTAATTATCTAATCGAAATTCAAAATGCATTATTGGGTTATTCTGCAATTATCAAAAAAGTGACATTGCCGCAGCCCGGAATGATTAATACGGTAAAGGATATTGAGTTTTCAACACAGATAGAACGAGATGGTCACGATATTCAATTATACATTGCAGCTCCCCCAAAACTGATTATTGCTGGCATTTCAACAGTTGGCGCTTATTGTGCTAATTTTGCACTCACTTTAGGCTTTGAAGTGATTATTTGTGATCATAGAAATGATGAGTTATCACGTTTTTCGCAGCAAATTCCCTCTCAGATAGAAACTATACCTGTATTTCCTGCCCGTTATTTAGAAGAAAAGGGGTGTTCTCCTAATAGTGCAATAGTTTCATTAACTCATGACCCGCGGATCGATGATTTGACATTAATGGAAGCGGTAAATACAGATGCATTCTATATTGGTGCAATGGGCTCTGTAAGAACAAGCGCTCGTCGAAGAGAGCGTTTAGTTGAGACGGGCGGTATGTCAGTCGATGAAATTAAGCGTATTCATGCACCTATTGGTATTCCTATTGGGAGCAAAACCCCCCCTGAGATAGCATTAGCTATTATGGCGGATATTGTTGCTTATAAAAATGGGGTGAATTTGTCTAATCAGGTATGTGATAAGAAAAAGTTGATGACGACAGCTTAAATAGCATGTGATATTGAAAACTAAAGTTTCCTAACCATGGCTTGGATGAAAAAACAGTGAGCCTTTAATTTTAGGCCTCACTGTTTTTATTGATAGCGAGGTATACAGTTAAAGTATATTAGGACTGGGAAGCAATAACCATAATCTCAACAAGTACTTGGTCACGAGCCATATTAGCTTCAACCGCTGCACGCGCAGGGCTATTTTCTACAGGCATCCAATTTTCCCATGCTGCATTAAAGGCGGAAAAGTCTCTCGCCATATTTTTAATCCAAACTTGAGCAGATAAAATACGGGTTTTATCACTGTTGCTTGCTGCTAATAAAGCATCTATTTTCGCAAAAACTTCTTCAGTTTGTTGCGTAATATCGCCAGTTAAATCATTCGGTACCTGCCCTGATAAATAAACAATGCCTGCATGTTCAACACTATCAGCTAAGCGTGGTTTTGGGTTATTACGTTTAATGGGCATAGTTACCTCGTGAATCCAGTTAAAGAAATAGGTGATTTTTGTTCTGTAATAAGTTTAGTTAATATTTCTGCACTACCAGCAGCGAGTGTGAAACCTAAACTTCCGTGACCAATATTTAGCCACAAATTGTGGTATGCAGTTTTTCCTAAAATTGGGGGTCCTTTAGGTGTTGATGGACGTAAACCAAACCAACTTTCGGCGCTATCAACTTGTGGTAGCTCAGGAAAGGTTTTTTTTATGATTTTTTTGAGCGCTTTTATTCTATTTTCGCGTAAGCCAGCCGTGTCATATCCAATATCGACCATGGCAGCAATACGGAGTTGGTCATTAAGTTTGGCATAGACAATCTTATTTCCGTAATCAGTCACGTTAATTTTAGGTACTGTATTTTCTGTTTGTGGATATTTCACACTTAAGCTATACCCTTTAAGACCTAATATTGGCACATTAATTTTGAGCGACTTCAATAATTCACGACTGCCGTTACCTGCACAAACAATAAAATCATCGGCTTGAATTATTCCCTGGTGTGTCGCTACGCCTGTAATACGGTTATCTTGTTTAATGAAATATTGGACTGATTGTTGTAAACAAAGATTAAATTGCGGTTGAGTTTGCAAATATTGCAGGAGATTTTTACAGAACAAATAACAATCAGCACTTTCATCATCAGGAGCATAGATGGCACCGACTAATTGGGACTGTATATGTTTTAAAGAGGGTTCCAGTTCGATGATTTCAGCGGGTGTTAATGTTTTTTGGAATTGTTTATCGGCGGTTTCGCTGGCTTTTAGAAAGCTTTTCGAATCACGGTGGATAATCAGTTTGCCTGATTTTTCCCACGCAAAATCGCCTAAATCACCTTTTTGACGCCATAAATTCATCATATTTTGGCTTAATAATGATAAGCGTAAAAGATGGTCTCCGTTGATTCTATTGGTTTTTCGGTTACAAGCTAATGTGAATTGTGCTAACCAAGACCATTGGTGCACAGACGGGGTTATCTTTAAATTTAAAGGCGAGTCGTTTTTCCCCATCCAACGCAAACCTTGTAAAGGCACACCAGCATCGGCGAGTGGGGACACATAGCGATAACTAAGCTGACCACCATTTGCAAAACTGGTGTGCATTCCAACATCTGTTTCAGACTCAATTAACGTGACAGTTTGCCCCGCTTTAATTAATGCATATGCGGTACTTAGTCCAATCACACCGGCACCGATAATCACCACATGTTTAGCCATAATATTCTATAACCAATAATCACTAAGGAGTTATTATTTAACGGTGAATAGGTTAACTAAACAATTGAGTTTTCATTACCAGAGTATAACTTTTGGTTAACTGTTTTATTCCTTTTTTCCAAAGTTAACGTCAATGTATTGACGTAATTTTGTGCCGCTTTCGTTAATGGTCTATCCGCGCGATGAAAGACGGAGACTGCGAGCTGTAAATCTTCTTTGAGAGGGTAAATCATTGATTCGGGTAAGGTATGCTCAGCTGAGAAAATATCGGTGATGCTACACCCCAACCCAGCTTGGACGAATTCAGCTGCCATATGATAAGTATGAACGCTAATGTTTGACTCTAAAAACTCATGGCGTTCTTGTAATAATTGAGCCAATGAATCTGAGCCAGGGTGTATCCAACGCTGTTGATCAATATCGATAAGAGAAACAGGTGAGTGTGATGGTGGTTTACTGTCTACATAGACCAACGGAATATTAGCAATCGGCAGCATTGTGATCCCACCTTCAATACTTAAGTTGAAGCCTATGCCAATATCTAAGTCTTGCTGAGTTAATAACTGCATAATATCTGTTGTGTGATGTGTTCCTATGGTCAGTTTAATATTGGGATGTTTTTTTATAAACAGAGCCGTTACTTCGGGAACGAGGTTTAACCCCAAGCTGGGGAGACACCCTACAGCAAGTTTACCCTGAGGGTTACGTGATAAGTTTTGTGCTAAAATTCTTAGCTTTTCTAAGTTGTGATAAACTTCTTTGGCTTCTTCAAACAGCAAATTGGCTTCATCAGTAGGGAGCAATTTCCCTCTTATCCGCTGAAATAACACTAGCCCAAGTTGTTGCTCTGCATGTTTTAAGGCTTTACTGGCTGCTGGTTGTGAAATATGTAAAACTTCTGCTGCACGAGTTAAAGACCCACAGGTCATGACTGCATAAAAAATATCAAGATGCCTTAATTTCATTGTATAAAACCTACTATTTTTCGCTATATCACTATGTTAGCGAAATCATTTAAATTAATCCGGATAAGTCATCACGTTGTTACGATGAATGTGAGCGATTACTCTATTTTTCGCTAATCAAGTTTTTCTTAGCGCAAAGGAACCAGTAAAGTTCAATAGTCTTTGAGGGGAAACGTGGGTAACTGAAAAGAAACAGAGAAGCGAGCCTATAGCTTTTTGTTATAGGCTCGCAAGTTATACTATCGTGTTAAGTAAAGTAAGTACCGATTTCAATAAAGATCTTAATTATGATGCTATTTGCAATATCAACAATAAAGGCTCCAACCATTGGAACAACTAAAAAGGCTTTATGTGATGGGCTAAAAGCTTTGGTAACTGTTTGCATATTGGCAATAGCTGTAGGGGTTGCCCCCATACCAAAGCCACAATGCCCTGCACTAATAACGACAGCATCATAATCTTTACCCATCATCTTAAAGGTAACAAAACAAGCGAATAGCACCATAACCATAGTTTGTACGGCAACGATGATTAAAACAGGCCCAGCCATACTCGCTAATTGACCAAATTTGAGTGACATTAATGCCATGGCTAAAAATAGTGATAATGCGACACTACCTAATACATCAACGGTTGGCTCAAAAACCTCATGCTTAAATACATGGGTTAATACATTACGGATAATAATACCAACAAATAAACACCACACAAAAGTAGGTAAATGCAACACGGTATCTTTAAATAATTCACTGATATATCCACCAGCGACGATGCAGATAATTAACATCGAAATGGTCTCAATCACATTATTTGCATTAATTTTCCGCTTAACGCTAGGTTGTTCAAAAGCCTCAATAATTGTTTCTTTTTCAAGTTCAGTGGCTTTTGGAATAGTGACTTTTTTCAATAAGTGACGAGCAACAGGACCACCAATTAACCCACCTAAGACTAAACCGAGGGTAGCGCAAGCCATCGCTAATTCAACTGCACCTGTGACACCGTATTTATCAGCCAGTATTGGCCCCCAAGCTCCTGCATTACCATGCCCACCGGTTAACGTCACTGACCCCGCAATTAAACCAATAAATGGGCTTTCATTTAATAAAACCGCCATTCCCATTCCTACTGTATTTTGAATGGTAATCAAAATGGTTACTGCGATGGTTAATAAAACGAGAGGTTTCCCTCCTTTTATTAATCGAGAAAAATCTGAACTTAACCCAATTGATGAGAAGAAGGTGATCATTAGAATGCTTTGTAGTGAAGCATCGAAAGTAAATGAATAACCTACTGTTTTATCAACGATTAATAAAATTATGGCAACAATAAACCCACCGACAACGGCTTCAGGAATATGGTTTTTTTGAAGAAATGGTGTGTATTTAACGACAAACATACCAATCAATAGCGCCAAACAAGCGACTAATAAAGTGTAGCTGGCATCTAGGATCATTATTTTACCTCAAGTTAGTTTACCAGAACTTTCACTGTTGTTATTTAACATTAGCGACAAATTAAATTACTTTGCTTAACTTTTGTTTAACAATGAGTTTTGTTTGGGTATCTATAACTTTTAGTTAACCATGATCTATAACACTATTTAGATATTGTTTTTTTCGTCGTTGAGTATTTTTGTGAGAATATCACTAATTATTTGTTTTTATGGTTTTTTTTGTTTTTGTGCCGTTTTTATATCGTAATGATAATGGTGTAAATGAGGTGTTTTTTTATCTGAGAAAGGTAAAGAGATAATCGAAAGGAATGATAAGAAGTGTGATGTGTGACATAAAAGAAAACCGCCACTAGTAAGAAAACAAAATAGTAATCTGTATGAATAATATAAGGTTTGTATCAAAAAATTAGCATTTTAAATAGTGACAATACCGATTTTAAATTTATGGCTTAGAATTAAATAAATAACATTATTATTAACAAAAATCACAGTTTAATTTTGTTTGTATATTGTTATTTAGTGTTTTTCAGCATCTTTTTATTATTATCATAATAGGTTAATAGTTTAACTATTTGTTTTTTATCTTAATAAAAGATTGTTGACACTCATTTTTATTTTAAAGTCTTATTTTTTCTTAATATAGTGAGAATAAAATTTTTGCTATGATGTATTACTAAAGCTTATGTAAATCAATGGAGAATGTAGTTTGATCAAGGCTTATAAGATTACTCGGTAGCCCACTTAGTTATGATGATTTTTATGGAGTGTTTTAAATGAAAAAAACCATTCGGCAGGTAACATTCGAATTATTACGTAAATTAGGTGTAACAACCGTTTTTGGCAATCCAGGCTCAACAGAAGAAACATTTTTAAAAGATTTTCCGAGTGATTTTCGTTACATCCAAACTTTACATGAGTCTTCGGCTGTTGCCGCAGCTGATGGTTATGCTCAAGGTATGCGTAAGGTTGCTATGGTGAATGTACATACATCAGCAGGTTTAAGTAATGCGATGAGTAATATATTAACCGCCTATATGAACCGGACACCATTGATTATTACTGCCGGCAACCAAACGAGAGAAATGTTATTAATGGAACCTTGGCTGACAAATATCGAACCCGAAACACTTCCGAAACCGTGGGTGAAATGGAGCTATCAGCCTGTACGTGCTGAAGATGTCCCTGCTGCATTTATGCGGGCTTATGCTATGGCGTTGCAACCACCCGCAGGGCCTGTGTTTTTATCAATTCCGCTGGATGACTGGGATAAAGAGACACAAATGACTATGCCAACTGTTCGTTCAGTTTCGGAGCGTATTGGTTATGATCCTCTTCGTTTACAGGAATTTGCAACTGCTTTATCTAACGCTGAAAACCCCGTTTTGATTTACGGTTCAGCAATTGCAAGGGGACAAGGGTGGGATGTGGCTATTCAATTGGCTGAAAAAATCAATGTACCAGTCTGGTCTGCTCCTGCATCCGAACGGCCTCCATTTCCTGAGGATCATCCTTTATATGCTGGTGGATTGCCTTTTGCGACAAAGCCATTATCAGAAAAACTGAAAGGTCATGATTTAGCTATTGTGGTCGGTGCACCCGTTTTTCGCTACTACCCTTATGTTGCGGGAAGCTATATCCCTGATGGTATGCGCTTATTGCATATTACAGATGACCCTATTGAGGCGGGGAGAGCCCCTGTTGGTGATAGTTTATTAAGTGATGCCGTTTTAGCGCTGGAAGGGTTGCACCAATTGGTGATGCCAAGAAAAATGGCTAAAACAGTGGTTAAGCAACCGCATGGTATGGCTCCTCATTCTACAGCAGAGACTCAGAACACTTCGGAAATATTAAGTGCCTCTCAGTTATTCCGCGCTCTGAGAGAGGTTTCCCCAGAAGATACTGTACTTGTTGAAGAATCCCCGTCTAATTTAGGCGAGTTACACCAAGAATGGCCGATAACGTTACCCGACTCTTTTTATACATTTGCGAGTGGTTCGTTAGGTTGGAATTTACCCGCGAGTGTTGGTATTGCACTAGCAGAGAGAGACAGTGGGCGGCATCGTCCTGTGATGGCAATTATTGGTGATGGTTCAATGCAATATTCTATTCAGGGTTTATGGAGCGCAGCTCAACATAATTTACCGATTGTTTTTGTGATACCTAAAAATAATGAGTATGCGATTTTAAAATCATTTGCGGTACTTGAGAAAACACCGGGGGTACCGGGGCTTGATATTCCAAACCTGGATATAGTTGCATTGGGTAAAGGATACGGTTGCAGCGCGGTAAGGGCTCAAACCGTTGATGAAGTCAAAAAAGCCTGCCAAGAAGCATTTAATCGTAATGGACCCACGGTGATTGAAGTTCCTATTTTACCGTCTATTCCTCCACTTATCTAATTAACAAAAATAGTCCCTAGAATGGGGCTATTTTTGCCTATCTTTTATTGTAATAATAGCTAAATTAGCGTCACTCATGTGGAGTTAGAAAACATTATAAAAAGGTTTTTAGAGCGTTATGAAAAATTCATATCAGGTAGCGCAAATATTGTCGATTTTACAACGGCATCTTTGCGATTCATTGATTGCCGTTTACCTTCATGGTTCAGGCGTGTCTGGCGGTTTAAAGCCGGCAAGTGATATTGATATATTAGTTGTCATTGATAAAGAAATGACTCATGACCAGAGAACGCTACTAGTTTCTGATTTTATGGTAATTTCTGGGCTTTATCCTAGCGATCCTCAAGGGCGTCGGCCATTAGAAATAGCTGTTTTTGTTTCAGGCGAGTTAGCCTCTCTTTCATACCCAGCAAAATGTGAACTAATGTATGGGGAATGGTTACGGCAAAGTATTGAGCAAGGGCAGTTGGAAGGTCAAGTTTACGATCCTGAATTTACTTTGATGTTAGCGCAAGCACAGCAAGAAGCTGTTAGTTTATGGCAATCAAAAGAATATCAACTCCCTGTTGTTAATGAACAGCAAATAAAGCAAGCGATGTTAGATTCTCTCCCTAATTTATTGTCATCTTTAGACAGTGATGAGAGAAATGTTTTACTGACATTGGCTAGAATGTGGAAAACCATGGAAACTGGGCAGTTTGTGACAAAAGATAAAGCCGTTGATTGGGTCATAAACCGGGTTCCGGATGAACTACAACCCATCCTAATAGGTGCCAAAATGGCTTACTTAAATGGCATCCCAACTGATTGGATAAAGAAAAAAATTGAAATACAGAAGCTAGCAAAGTTTATGGAACTCGGTGTCATGAATAGTTTTAAATAAACTTTATCAATATATGTAGCTTTAAATACGTTATTTGTTTCAACAGATAGAATTTGTCTGATACTTAGATACTTTAATAGAATTTTCTTTATAATTTACAGTTGGTTGATATTTTAAAACGGATAAAAAATGACAAAAAAATTAATTAACCCTAAAACGGTATTTAACTCTTTGCAGTATGGCTTTAGCCAAGCAATAGAAACGAGTGGAACACGCCAATTATTTTTATCGGGGCAGGTTGGTGTAAATGCTGAACAAGAGACTGTAACTGGTGGGATGTATGAACAAACAGTTCAGTCACTGATTAATATTGAGCATGTATTACGTGAAGCGGGTGGGGATTTATCCCATGTCGTGATGTTACGTATCTATATTAAAGCAGGTTATGATAGTGACGAAGAGCAGCTTGCTATTACAAATGCATTAAAAGAAAAGTTTGGTGAAATGCCTCCCGCCTCTTCTTGGATTATTGTGACAGGCCTTTCATTGCCAGAATGGCTAATAGAAATAGAAGCACAAGCGGTATTAAATTAGTGTTAGCTTAATTAAAAAAGGCCGCTGATTATGAGCTGACCCCAGTCATTGGGTAACCAATTTCTGGGGTTCACGTCATTATTTAAACTCTGGCCTTTTTATCATTCAGTGAGTATTAGTGTTTTACTAGTGTTGAGAAATAATACACGAGAGGGACTGCTAGAATCCATAAACTGATAGGGATCTCGCGCCATTTACCAGCAACAGCTTTAATTAAAATATAGAATAACAACCCGCCAGCAATCCCTGTTCCAAAGCTATTGGCAATTAAGGTGATCATCACCATCATTAAAACAGGTAACCCATCAGTAAAGTTGCCTAAATCAACTTTACGTAGACCACTAAACATATTTAGACCAATCAAAATTAATGCGGGCGCGGTGGCTTGTGCTGGGATCATTAATGCAATAGGGGTAAATAATAACATTAATAAAAACATAAATGCTGCGGCAAGAGCTGTCATTCCTGTTTTACCACCCGCTTCAGCGGCTGCCGACGACTCTATTAATGCTGTTGCAGCTGGAATGCCGACCATTGGCCCTAATGCTGCTGCGATTGAGTCAACGATAAATGGGCGGTTTATATTCGGCATATTACCTTCTTTATCTAATAGACCTGCTTCGCCGCCAACGGCTAATGTTGTTCCCATGGTAGAGAAAAATTCAGCAGCAAAAAAGACAAATAAGAAGGGTAAAAATGCAATATTCAACGCACCAATTAAATCAACTTGCCCAAGAACTGGTGCGATAGAATGAGGAACACCAATAAAACTTTCAGGTAGTTTTGTGACACCAAATGGAATACCTAAAATAGTCGCAAATAAAATGGCCCATAATATTCCACCGGGAATTTTACGCGCTTGTAATGCGATAGCGACAAAAAAACCTGCAAGGGCAACTAAAGCACCCGGTGAAAGGAAATCACCTAACATTAATGCATTAGTTTTTGGATTGGCTAATACTAGCCCAGCATTGCGAAAGCCTAATACAGCAACAAAAAGCCCAATTGATGCAGTTAATCCGAGTTTAATTGATTGAGGTACTGAACGAGTTACTACTTCACGTAAGCCGAATTTGGTTAACAGAAAAAATAAAATACCAGACCAGCACGCAATACCTAACCCTATTTGCCAATCTATTCCTTCGCTGCCCGCTAGGGTAATACCAACGAGTACCGACCCGCCAATTCCAGGACCCACAATAAAAGGTAAATTTGCATAAAAAGCCATTAATAAGCTGGCAAGCACAAAGACAATAATGGTCCCTGTTGTTGCAGCGCCTTTATCCATTCCACCCGCGGCTAATAAACCAGGAATTACCACCAATAGATAAGCGGCAGCTAAAAAGCCCGTGATACCCGATAAACACTCAGTTTTAATTGAACTTCCGCGTTCTTTTAATGCGAAGCGTTTTTCTAACCAACTCCCTGATGTTGGCGTATTTATTGAATTTTCAGCCATTAATAGGCTCTCCTGTCATTATTTTTGGTATATTCGTATTTTTAGGTCATTAGTGCTCGGAAAAATGAAGAACGGCATCAACAAGTTGACGTGTTGTTCCATCTGTTAATCCTAAGTCGGTTAAATGTGGCCCTGCATTACAGGCTAGACAAGTTCCTTCTATCGCTTTGAAAACACGATAAGGCGGTTCCCAGTCAGCAATTTTATGGCTTAACTCACGTAATTGACGGAACTGCTCGGCGAGTTCTGAGGCGGGTAAATCCGATAACATGCCCGCAATTGGCATAGCTACATGGGCTAAAGTTTGTCCATTTTGGACTAAGGCCATGCCTCCACCGCTTTCTATCAATAAATTGGCGGCAATCGCCATATCCTGTGGGTCACGACCGAGCACGACAAGGTTATGAGAGTCATGTGAATAGCTAGTAGCGATGGCGCCGCGTAATTCACCCCAACCTTCGAGCAGGGCAATCTGTGGTCGTGCATCATGACGCCCATGGCGGTGCTGAACGCGAATAAAACTAAAATTATCAGGAAGTTGTACTATGCCATTAGTAACTTGCACATCAACTTCTCCCCATTGAGTAAAGCGGGCGCCATGGATATGCCGCAATCTAGCTATTCCGTTATTCACTCCATCAATTTTAAGTTGGCAATCATCCGCGGTAATTGGGGAAAGATGCATAGTATCTCGAGGTGGTAAAATATCTGATGGAGAACTAATGGCATGTATTAATTTGCCTTTTTCTGCAATTTTTTTACCTGCTACATAAACGGCTTGTGCTTTTAACGTTGTCAGTGAGTCAAAGAGTACGAAGTTAGCTTTTCTGCCTGCGGCAATTAAACCAAGGTCATTACGTTGTAAGCGAATAGCCGCATTGAGTGTTGCAAAGCGCAGTGCATCAGTTGCTGGCATGCCATATTCAATCAATAGGTTGAGTAAAGCGATAATACCACCTTTTTCTATCAGCATATCGGGTGGAACATCGTCGGTACAGACTGTGATTTGCGATGATAAATGGGGCAATGATCTCAGTGCATTCACAATGTCAGGGAGTAAGTAGGGATGGGAGCCTCGAATTTCTAAAGTAAGGCCCGCTCTGAGTTTTTCCAGCGCGTCATCAGCGGAAGTTAACTCATGGTCTGAAGTAACGCCTGCCGCGAGGTAAGCCTGTAATTCGGCACCTTTTAACCCTCGAGCATGCCCTTCTATTAATTTACCGGATTGGAGCCCTGCATTCAGCACTTCCTCCATTTTTTCGCTGCCATTGAGTACGCCATGCATATCCATAACCTCGGCGACCCCCCGCACTTCAGGCCAACTAAGCATAGTTGACATTTCTTTGCCTGCGAAATCTGCCCCCGACATTTCCAACCCTGGCGTAGATGGGACGGATGATGGTGCAGCAACCATAACGTCTAAAGGTAAATTACGACTAGAGTCAATTGCATAGCGGACTCCCTCTAATCCTAATACATTAGCAAGTTCATGGGGGTCCCAAAAGACGGCAGTTGTCCCTTGAGTTAGAACGATTTCTGCATAACGAGCTGGTGGAAGGTGAGAACTTTCTAAATGGACGTGAGTGTCAATTAACCCAGGTGAAATAAAATAACCCGATAAATCATGAACTTCTTTTGCATCAGTGCGTGAACCTGTTGGGTGGACACTTGCAATCAAATTATCTACGATACCGATATCTGCGGAGCGTATCTCGCCTGTTACCATATCAACGATATTGGCTTGTGTGAGTAAAAGGTCAAAAGGAATATTGCCTTTTGCGGCTTGAATAGCATTACGCCGAGTTTGCTCTGTTATGTTCATAAAAATACCATTTATATGATTTATGGTTGCTACTTTATGAGCAAGGCAAACGTTTGCCAAGATGATAAAATTTATCAGGCTATAAGAGAAGGTTATGATAGGATGAATATTCCATGATTATTCAATCTGCAGACAATTAACGATTATGACAGAACCTTGGCAACGGCTGCCGGCACTGACGCTCAAACAATTACAGTATTTTGTCACTTTGGCAAAGCTGCGTCATTTTACTGAAACAGCTAATCGTTTAGCTGTAAGTCAGCCTGCACTTAGTAGTGCTTTACGGCAAATTGAATCTGTTTTAGGTGGAAAGCTAATTAATCGAACGGCATCATCAGTCACATTAACGGAACTAGGTGCTGCTATTTTACCTCATGCACAGCAAATCCTCAGTGTGTCGCATCGTGCATTTAGTGATATTCAAAAAATTATCGAGGATGGTGGTGATGGTATAGTGCGTATAGGGCTTGTTCCTTCTGTGAGTTCATTAGTATTTCCATCTGTTCCTGAACAATTAAACCAATTATTTCCTAGATTAAAAACCGAGTTTTATGATCAAACTAATGACTCACTCGTGAACCAGATAATTAATCATGAAGTTGATTTTGGCATAGGGGTTCTAGACAGTTCAGTTCCACAAGAGCTGAGTATTTCCCCATTACAAGATGACCCTTTTGTTGCTGTTATTCATCATGATGACAGGTTAGCGAACAATGAATTTCATTTACCTTGGAAATTACTGAATAATCGCGACATTGCTGTATTTTCTAAAGGGAATATTCAACGTTTAGTTGCTGCAACAGTAGAAAGCCATCGGCTCAAATTAAATATTCGTTATCAAGTTGATTATATTGAAACTCTATATGGTTTAGTTCGTTCTAAACTAGCTATTGCCATCCTACCTCAACTTTATACTGTTCATTTACGTGACCCTGAACTGAAAGTATTACAACTTCAGCAACCTGAATTAACTCGTACAGTCGCTTTAATGCGTAATAATCAGCCTCTTACACCAATGATGGAGGATGTTTATCAAGTATTATTAAAAGTATTACGTGGTCATAATGGATAATATTTAAACTATTTTAGGGTGTTGATTGCAACAAAATAGATAGTTAACAGTAAATTAGTTAGTTAAAGCACTTATCGTAAAGTTATTTTTATCAATATCAATTAATAATATACTGTTAGCATTGCTGGTAATATTTAAAGTGAGAGATAACCCCCCCTCATTCAGGTGTAACATTCTGATTATTTAGAATAACTATAAAATTATCATTTGGAAATAATATTATGAAAATCATCCTAAAAATTATTTGGTTTATTGCCGCAGTCATATCTATTTCTGCTTGTGATGATTTTCAGGCGTTAGATGGAAAAGGTAAATTCTATTACACTAATCCTAGTACAGATACAATGACCTTTAAGTTAGATGGTAAAGCTTATGATATTTTACCGGATGGGAAAGGGGTTATTTTAATTTCTAGTGGGTTACATCATTTAGAAGATGAAAAAGGGCATATAACTGACTTTTTTGTTTTTGAAAATAATTCAGGTGGGATTATTAACCCAAATCAGTTTGTTTATTATACTTTATCTGAAGTGTATGCGGTTGATGGTAAAGAAAATAGGTTTCAGCCTGCTAGTTACCCTGTGACCATTAATGGTCATGAGTTAGAAATGCCTATTCGAAGCTCAAATGCCACGATCATTGATGCAAATATATTTAGATGTAGTTACCCTGTAGGGGAAGCATTTCCTGAGTCAATTACCCTTTATGACGATAATTTAGATGGGAATATTAAATCTAAGTGCTTTGATAAGCTTGAATTAATTCAATATATAAAAAATGAATATAACAAAAACCTATTACCTCAGAAAAATCATCATGGTTTTTTAGATTCCGTGAATATAGATTTTATGTATGTAGAACCCACCGCTGATTTTGCTAATGCTAATGTGCAATTAAAAGCAGAAAAACTAGTAAAATTGGTTAGAAAGCTGAAAGATTCTGATGATGCTGATATACATAAAAAGCTGAATGAAGAATTCTATCAAGCGACAACTGAATTAGTTCATGAATATGCGCAGAGTTCTGCATCTAATACCGTTTCTGAAAATGTGAAATATAATGAATTTATCCAACAAATTAATTTACTCAGGGAAAATGGTATTTGGGTAAGGTAAATTTAACTTATTCTAATTACAGTGATATTTCTACACATAAGAGCTAATTATTTAGTAATGGTTCGTCTCATTCTTAATTAAGAAAAAGCTTATTAAGTAAGCAGAGTAATCTTATTTGAAATAATAGTAGGAAAAGAGACATTGGATATGGAAGTCTTTATATCAACCATACCAAGGAACTCGGCAATGAACCTATCAAAGCAATCTGTTTTTGCTGTTATATCAGCAGCATTTTTATTGTTGTTCACTACTGTTGCAAGTAGCAAATCAGTTGTCGAAATTAAGAAAGAACCTGATGTTTTAGATCTCGTTTTTATTCTCGATAAAAGTGGATCAATGTCTGGTTTCGAATCAGATACTATTGGCGGCTATAACAGTGTTCTTGCTGAAAATAGAGACAAAAAAGCCAAAACTTACATTACGACACTGCTATTTAATGATAAAACAAACCTGCTCTACAATAGGGAACCTATTGATAAAGTAGCTAATTTAACGCTGGATGATTACCCAGTTGGCGGTTATACCGCACTATTAGATGCAATTGGGGAAGGCATCGAAAAAATGCGTGAAAATAGAAAAGTGACTAAAAATAATAATGTTCTATTTATCATTATTACGGATGGTCAAGAAAATAGCAGTCGTAAATATTCTCAAGCTAAAATTAAAGCGATGATTAAATCAGCGGAAACGGAAGATAAATGGGATTTTATTTTCTTAGGTGCAAATATTGACGCAATTTCTGAAGCTGAAAACATTGGCATTAAAGGTGCTAATGCGACGGGGTATGTCCAAGATGGTACGGGATATGATAAAGCTTATCGTGCTGTCAATAAAGCGGTTGAATCAAAGCAGATGTCTGCACCAATATCAGAGGATTGGAAACAGGAAGTTGAAGCGGATGTGAAGGAACGCCAAAAATAATAAATGCAGTAAAGCCTAAACAACAGTGATGAATAGATAATATTTAGGTGATATAGCCAATGGCTAGTGATTAAGAATATTAATTGTAAATGGTAAAAGCCCCTCAGTAATTGATTGTCTAACCACTGAGGGGCCTTTTACATGATAGGAGAGTTAAATCACTTTATTTGGTTTGTTTTAATGCTGTAAACATTTTTTCAGCAAGATAACCTTGTGAATTTTTTACCCCCGGCAAGACGAAGTAGTACCCACCACCGAAAGGCTTTATGTATCTCTCTAGGGGTTCACCATTGAGACGTTTTTGAGTATCAATAAAACCCGTTTTTAAATTTTGTTGAAAAGATACAAAGATTAGCCCCATATCTAGAGCACCAGACTCTGTTAAGCCTAAAGAATAGCTGTAACTTCTGCGCCTAAGCTTGGCAGTATAACGTTCAGGATTACGAGGCTCAGCACGGCGCATATGAGAGTCAAACAATATACGATCGCCATGTGGGTCTTTTTCAAAGGCTGGGTCATCATGTTCATTTTTCATCCCTATTGGTGCTCCGGAGTCTTTATGACGTCCAAAATCGTTTTCTTGATCTTCTAATGGCGTTCTATCCCAAAATTCAAGATTGAAGCGTATTAAGCGCACGGCTTGGTATGTACCGCCATCACACCAAGAAGGTTCTTTACTTCCATCTGTTATCCAAATCAGTTTATTCATCAATGATGTGTCAGAAGAGGGGGCATTGCCCGTTCCATCCTTAAAACCGAACAAGTTAATTGGAGTCGAGTGATTGTCGATATCTCGTGCAGGTAAGAAACCGTCAATTTTCCATAATGGGAAGCAATAGGGAGATACATGGCGTAAAATATCCCTTAATGCATAAATAACACTTTCTTGGCTGTTGGCACATATTTGTAGTAAAAAGTCCCCACCACACCATTTTTTCTCTAGCCTATCGTTAGGGAAACTCGTCATTTCACTGAGGTATTTAGGTTTAATTTTGTTGAGACCAAATCGGTTATCAAAAAGGGAGTTTCCTAGTGCCACAGTGATAGTGAGTAGGTCAGGTTGCAAATGTGTCCCGAGAATACCGGACTCAGCTGGAGGCATTTTATCATTTTCTGTTGAAGGTATTGTTTGTGGTTGGGTAAGGTATGCAATGCGCTCGGTTAACAAAGCGAAAATAGTTTGTAGTTCTTCAACAGTATTCGACGTAATATTGAAAGCGATAAATGAGGCATTTTTAGGCTCGGGTGTTAATACACCGGCTTGGTGTTCTCCAAGATAATTAACCGCTTTATTGTAAGTGGGTTGGCAATCAGCGAATTTTTCTTTAGCTTTTAAAGTTGGAATAGTTAAAACCGCGCTACCAATAGCGAAAGCTTTTAATGCATTTCTTCGTGACATTCCTGTTACTTGCAAAATACTTCTAGGTTTAGCTTGCATAAATTTATGCCTTAATATTTATAGTAAACATCAACATCGAGCTGAGCCCGTAACTTTGCTAAAGTTTCGGCTTGTTGAGTGAGTAATGAATAAAGTGCCATTTTGTCTTGTTGTTTTAGCTGGCTATAAGGTTGATATGTGCTATCAGCCATATAATATGGCTGCATGATTTTATTGATCCGTAGAGTATTTTCTTGTAATTGCTTAAGTGTATTCTTTTCAATAAAAGGTTGAATAACGTTGATGATTTCTTGCGAACCTTTTAAGTTAGCAGCAATATCGGTTAAATCAGATAAGCTGTAGATATTTTCTTTACCCTCTAATTTTGTTTCTAGGATCATTTCAATAAAGTCAGCGGAAGCTTGTACTAATTTAGGGATCTCAATAGTTTCTGTTGTGACTCGTTTATGCAAATCGCGCCCTTTAATGAGTAACTCTTCATTAGCCGCTAATGCTTGTGTTGGATCTTTTGCAGCAAATAATTGGTATTCAACAAGATGAAACCCAGTAAAGCGATAGTCTTTTTCTTTATCGAGAAAATAATCTGCCCTAGGGTTAATGGTTCTATCTGTGTTACCGAATAACACTATAATTGGACGAACAGTCTCGTAGTGTTGATGGGCTATGATGTAAGCGTGTTGAGCTGCCGATAGCTTCCCTTGTTGTAAATTTTGCTGTAGTAACTCTAGCTGGATAACCATTTCTGCTAATTCAGCAGTGATAAAATTCATGTAGGTATGGATTGAATCTTGGTATTTCTCTGGAGTGGGGATATCCCCTTTAGCAATAATGATGTTATCCCCAGTCTGTACTGGGGACCTTAGTGCTTTGCCATAACTTAATGAAGGAACAACGACCCCTAATATTAAGCTAAAAAATAACCATTTGAATTTATACCTTAGCAAGCTGCACATTTTTTTTGCTCCTTGCAAATAGCGGTATCACAATTACCCAATAGAGAATAAAGGTTATTACACTTAGCCATATCGGTTGTGAGCGATAGGCAAAGAAAGAGGAAATAAAATTCCCCGCAATACCTGAATCATCCAGTAAAGCGGTAGTATCCCAAGCGGGATAAATTAAAAACTCGGGGATAGCAAAATCATACTCAATCAGCAGGTTAGCACTTTCTTCCACCCCTTTTAGTAGAAGTGATAATGCAAGGAAAAGTAGGATCACCCCTGTAACTTTGAAAAATATAGCCCAAGAGATTAAGCGATTGGTCAATAAAAAAGCGTAAAGGGTCAGGGCAGCAATTGCTATTCCGCCAGCGACTTCGATAAAGAATTCAGATGCATTATTGGTTGTTAATGACATAATAAAACTAGAAAGGAATACCACAATTTCACTCCCTTCACGGGCAATTGCGATGGCGATAATGAGTGAAGCTCCCCACCAGTTATGGTGTGCAGCATTGCGGTTAATCCCCGACTCAATTTCTGCTTTCATAGAACTACCGTGTTTATTCATCCAATAAACCATTTGGACGATAAGAACACAGGCAAGTAATTCCATAAAGATCATAAACAATGATTGGCCTGTATCATCGAGGACGTTAAATACGCCATAGATAAGCAGTGCAAGCAATATGGACATTGCTAGCCCAAGGGCAACGCCCCCCCATAGGTATTTCATGCCATTACGAGCATCAGGGTGACGTTTTATCCACGCATAGATGATACCGATAACTAAAAGCGCTTCAAAACTTTCTCGCCACACAACAAAGAGAACTTGCCCCATGTTACATCCTTTTATTTAGCAATGATCTCGCCTTTCGGGTGAGAAAGGTGAAAGTCATCGAAGAAGCTATAAGTACCTGGTTTTAGCGGCGCAATGACAACAACAGAACTTGCGCCTGGCGCTAAAACTTTTTCTTTTCTCAATTGAATACTTTCAAATTCAGCAGGTTCTGTACCCGTATTTGTGATTTTAATGCGAATAATTGTTTTGGCGGGGACTTCGAGCACTCGAGGAATGAGGTCTCCATTTTTCATTTCTAATTCGACTGTGAATTTTTCTGCCGCAAGTGAATATTGCGGCGTAATAGTGCAAGCAATAAGCAGTATAAAGCTCAGTATTGTTTTCATCTTGGCTTATCCATTTTAAGCGCAAATAAAAAAGGGCTTGCGTGGAAAGATTCCCCGGTTAAGCCCTTAACTAATTTGGTGAGAAATTAGTAACTACCTTTACGACCAATACCCGCGTAGTCAAAGTCCCAAGAGACTTCAAAAGGCTGGAACCAAGGAGCGACACCTGTTTCTTTATCAATATGGCGACCAAAGGCAACATCTTTATTGTGTGAAGGTGGATAAATTTTGTAGACCACACGATATTTACCATTGCCGTCTAATTTGATGTTTTCCCCATAGTGAGGGCCATCACTCGCTACCATTGGCATAAACGTACCTGTTTGCGTTTGTGGTTTATCACCAAGTTTTGTAACGGAATATTCGATTGTTAGGTAAGGGACCCAATCGCCTTCGGCGAAGCCATTCGGATTATCTTCAACAGCATGGATATCAGCTTCCAAATGAACATCTGCTTTGTCTGCGGGTAAATGAGACATTGCATGGTGACCTTCTTCAGTATCCATTGTGATGGGTTGTAAATAGACCCCTTGGATTTCCATTCCATTTTTGATCACTGGGTGGCCAAGTGGATATTCTTGAGCGAATGCAGCGATTGAAAATAGCGTGAGACCCGAAACAGCAGCTTTGTATGCGAGTTTCATTATTTCGTCCTTACCATAAGTAATATTGAGTCGTAATGATAATCATTACTATTGGTAAAAAACAAGCAGTAATTTTTAATGGAATAGGCATTAAAAGGGTAAAAATACACTTTTTTTATAAAAATCTATATGTTAGAAAAAGTTATTATTCTTAAAAAAATAACTTATTCATAATGTGTTCTATTAGGCAGTTTATAATTTTATACATGATATATTTCGCTGATTGTTATGAAATTAGTTAAAGTTCTTTTAATAAATTCTTTTGATTGATAAAGAAAGGGACAACTATGCAAAAACGTTATCTTGATTGTTCAGCCTCAGAGATTGCCAAGCTAAGTAAAAAGACGCTATTAGAGTCAATTAAGGCCAGTGAGGGGCGGCTATTGGTTTCTGAAACCATTGGCACTATTCAACCCGTATTAATGACAGTCACGAATGCGGAGTTAGCCGCGAGCCAAGGTGCCGATATTTTGCTGTTAAATGTTTTTGATGTTAATCAACCTATCCTACAAGGGTTACCAGAAGGAACGGCTCCTGAGGCGGTGATTCGCACTCTTAAGCATTTAACGGGTCGGGCGATCGGTGTGAACCTCGAACCAGTTCCAGCAGGGTTTAATAACCCAACGCAAGATGCACAGTGGAAAATATCGGAAGGGCGCTTGGCAACAGTAAAAAATGCACTGAAATTAAAAGAAATGGGGGCTGATATTATTGTTCTAACGGGCAACCCCGGGAACGGTGTTACCAATGAAGAAATTAACCAAAGCCTTAAAGAGCTTAAAGCCGTGGTAGGCGAAGATATTGTTCTTATTACAGGGAAAATGCATGCAGCGGGTGTTTTGAATGCTTCTGCTGAACAATTAATTACGGAAGATGATATTCGGGCATTTATTGCCAGTGGTGCTGACATTATTTTATTACCAGCGCCCGGTACCGTCCCTGGGATTTCATTAGAATTTGTACAAAAAATGGTTGGTTATTGTCATTCTCAAGGGGTTATGACAATGACAGCAATTGGAACCTCCCAAGAGGGAGCTGACTTACAAACGATTAGGCAAATTGCGTTAATGTGTAAAATGGCAGGGACTGATTTACATCATATTGGCGATTCGGGCTACAACGGAATTGCATTACCAGAAAATATTTTAAATTATGGTATTGTGATCCGTGGTGTTAGGCATACTTACTCGCGTATTGCCCGTTCAATCAATCGTTAGTGCAATTTATTTTCTAGTTAAAAGGGCTATTCTGATTGGCTCTTTTAGCTTTAAAAATTCATTATTATCGCTAAAAATTTATACAATTCCTTTTCTTCTTCAGGTAAAATTTCGCCCATTTTTCTAAAATAATAAAAGAAGTGAGTTATGTCGCAAAATACTAATTCGGTGCCTAAAATTGGCTTCGTTTCCCTTGGTTGCCCGAAAAACCTAGTTGATTCAGAACGTATTTTGACTGAGTTACGCACAGATGGCTACCAAGTGGTGCCAAGTTACGATGATGCAGATTTAGTCATCGTCAATACCTGTGGTTTTATCGATAGCGCAGTACAAGAATCGTTAGAGGCGATTGGTGAGGCGTTAAACGAAAACGGCAAAGTTATAGTGACTGGGTGCCTCGGCGCAAAAGAAAATCAAATTCGTGAAGTTCATCCAAAAGTCTTAGAAATCACAGGCCCACATAGCTATGAACAAGTACTAAACCATGTTCATCACTATGTCCCTAAACCAGAACATGACCCTTTCTTTAGCTTAGTTCCCGAACAAGGGGTTAAACTAACGCCTAAACATTATGCTTATTTAAAAATTTCGGAAGGGTGCAATCATCGCTGTACTTTTTGTATTATTCCTTCAATGAGAGGGGATTTAGATAGTCGTCCAATTGGTGATGTATTAAATGAAGCGAAGCGTTTAGTTGCATCTGGCGTAAAAGAATTACTCGTGATTTCACAAGATACTTCTGCGTACGGTGTTGATGTTAAACATAGAACGGGGTTTTGGGATGGGCAGCCAGTAAAAACCAGCATGGTTGGTTTATGTGAACAACTTGCTTCTATGGGGGTATGGGTGCGTTTACATTATGTGTATCCATATCCACATGTTGATGACGTGATCCCATTGATGGCTGAAGGAAAAGTATTACCTTATTTGGATATACCTTTGCAACATGCTAGTCCAAAAATCCTCAAATTAATGAAACGTCCTGGGGCAGTGGAAAGGACATTGGAACGGATTAAGCGTTGGCGAGAAGTTTGCCCTGAGTTAACGTTGCGTTCGACTTTTATTGTTGGCTTTCCAGGGGAAACCGAGGAAGATTTCCAAATGCTATTGGATTTCTTAGCTGAAGCTAAGCTAGATAGAGTCGGGTGCTTTAAATATAGCCCAGTAGAAGGTGCGAAAGCGAATGAGCTTGAGGATCAAGTACCTGAAGAAATTAAAGAAGAGCGCTACCATCGTTTTATGCAATTACAACAACAGATTTCAACGCAGCGTTTACAAGATAAAATTGACAGTACAATTTTAGTGATTATTGACGAAGTTGATGATGAAGGGGCTGTTGGGCGTAGTATGGCAGATGCACCTGAAATCGATGGTATGGTTTATCTAAATGGTGAGTTTAATGTTAAGGCCGGTGATATTGTTAAAGTTAAGGTCGAACATGCTGATGAATATGATTTATGGGGCTCGATAGTTACCGATTAATAACTTATTGATTAGTACATTTTATAGCCTGCTTAAAGATAAAAAAAGCAGGCTATTTTTATTCATTGATGGCGAACTATTCGATTGCGTGTGGTAAATTGATGTAGATCAATGGTGAAAAAACTATCAATAAATAACTTGATCTAGAATATAAAAATTAAATGGGAAATTGACATAATCAAATAACTCTTATCGAAGAATAAGGATGACTATGTCGGCTCATTTAATATTTCCAACAGCAATATCGAATAAATTTAATCATTATAATTCAATTGATTATGATTTTATGATGAACCTTGTTAGTGGGACCATCATGGATGGATTATCGCCATTATATAATTTCAACATCGATGTTTCATGCATTAGCACGCAGGGCGAAACGCTATGGCTAAGTAATGAATCGAAAGGCGCTTTTGAAATTGCAAACCTATTATTAGGGGATATGACTGAAGGTGCGAGAACAAGGTTATTTGCCAGCCCAATTGAGTTACATGGTACATTCTATTATTTAGCCCCTGTATATTGGCCTACCGATGAACTATTCCTGATCGTGGCTTTTTCAACCGTTGGAGATAACGGTAATCTTCTGCTCGCGCTAGCTCAATCTCTTGCTAGAGAAGCAAGTGAAAAACTAAAGTGTCACTATTATTTGCAGAAAATACCGTATGAAGCGAAAGGGGAACAACGTTTTGCTAACATGGATATTCAATCTGTTGAAAAAGAATTGATTATTGAAGTCGCGCAAGCCTGTAAAGGTAAAATCCAACAGATGCATCAGGTGCTCAATATGGGGAGAACAACGCTGTGGCGTAAGCTAAAACAATATGAGATCAATATTAAAGAATATAAGTAATCTATAGCCTAGTTGTATCACTGCATAAAGCCAAAAAGAGTGCGCTTCTGACTACTCTTATGGCCAGTCATGAGCCATAAAAATAGTGAAGCGCAAAAGAATTAGCCAATATTGTGATCGGTCGTATGGAAAGGCATATTTAGCTTACCTCCCTGTACTGCTATCAGATGTATTGGGATAAAGAGAAATGAAAAAGTAAGCTCATTATGACGAAGTAGTTGAGGTATGTATGTTGTAAAAAGCTTTATTTTTTTATATTTTCGCTCGAAGGAATTGTTAGCAAAAAAGCAACAGATTTCATAAAAATATGTTGTATAAAATATTTTTGAACAGTAGCTTAATAAAGCTTAATTCTATCATCTTATTAGATAAATTCGGAAGGTTATCATTACGACTGAAATTATTAATTAACTTAAGTGGCTCTTTAGTCAAATATAGTGTATTTATATTTTTTCTGTAATTTATAAATTTTAGTTATTATTTTTAAATATACAGGATTTTAATCTATATTTATCTTAGATTATATAGATTAATCATTTTTAAGGGAGAGAATTTCTGATGGTTTAATATCAAACCATCAGAAATAATAATTTACATAAGAAAGGAAACATATCATATAGATTAAATATGTTTAGGATAGGTATTGATATAGTCGTATTCTTGAATAAGCTGAGGAAGTGATTTAATACCTAGTTTTGTATAAATATTAGAGCGATGAACCTCTACAGTTCTAGGTGATAAAGAGAGTTTTTCTGCCGTTTCTTTACTCGTATTACCTTCTAATATCATATCCATGATTTCTCTTTCTCTAGTCGAGAGGCGAGCAAACTTATCAGATAGATAGGTATATTTTTTGTGCTCTTCATGCATAGAGACGAACAGTTCTGTTGCATTACTAATAGCATTCAAAATTTCAGTGTCTTTGAAAGGAAAAGGAAAAAAATCAAAAGCTCCAGATTTAAAGCTTTCGCGACACAGATTGATAGAAGGCTCTTCAGCAAGTACAATAAATGGTACAATGCCGAAATTGCTACTTATATTGTTTAATCTATTAATACGGTTCTCATCATTATTTAAGAATAATAAAATACATTCTTTCACATTGTTCTCGAAAGGGTAAGTATAATTACTCATAAATGTTTCTTCGTTATTATAAAATTTAAAGAGGAAACCAAAAGATTCCATCATTAATTTCAGCTTATTCTTAAAGACATTATCACTATCTATGATTACGTGAATGGTGTTATTCATCACCATACTCCTGTTAAACTGATTTGATATTCATATTAATTTGATAAAATACGTAGGTAAATAAACCGAAAAATGAATTTGACGGTAATATTTTCTACTGATCGTTGTTCTTTTTATTAATGTATTACTGACCTTAATTTATATTAAAAATATCATCTAGTTAAATTTAATATAAAAATAGAAACAATGGTTAAAGTTTGTGTCAATGCGTAAGATTCGATTAATGTTATGTAACATATTAGGTGGTTTTACTTGTTTAACGAGTTTTTTCCCTAACAAAATATATAAAAAATTTATAAGTTCTTCCAATAATATCGCAAATAGCTAATCATAAAAAGTCTAAAATGTGGGGCTGAGCGAAGTTTTGTTAAGTATTTATACCTGTTTTAGATTGATTAACAGTGGGTGCTTTTTATATCTAACATGCTAAAATTTATCCTCGACCTTTTTTAATGAGTGAATATACTTAATGGCTTCTTTAAAAGATGTAGCGCGACTAGCAAATGTTTCATTGATGACGGTATCAAGGGCAATTAATAGCCCTGGCTTGCTCAAACCTGAAACATTGAAACAGGTTCAGCAAGCTATTGAGTCACTTAATTATGTCCCAGATTTTTCTGCTCGGAAGATAAGGGGGAAAAGTTCAAAAATTTCTACAGTAGGTGTTTTAGCGCTCGACACAGCGACAACTCCATTTTCAGTAGAAATGATCCTTTCAATAGAACAAACAGCAAGGCAATTTGGTTGGAGCAGTTTTGTGGTTAATATCACATCAAGTGAAGACAGCGAAAGAGCGGTTCGCCAACTATTGTCCCAACGTCCTGATGGTATTATTTATACCACAATGGGGCTTCGAGAAGTCTCTATTCCAGAAACGCTACATAATAACCGTCTTGTTTTAGCTAATTGTGTAGATAAAGAAAATAAATTTACGGCCTATATACCAGATGATTTTAATGGCCAATATAATGCAGTTGAACGTTTAATTGATAAGGGATATCGCCATCCATTGTGTCTTTATATCCCACAAGAAACATTGGCTGGGAAAATTCGCAGTGAAGCAGTTGAGGCGGCGTGGAATAATGCTAATTTACCTAAACAATCTTTAAAACAATATCATTTAGAACTAGGTGATGAACATTATTTGGATGTTATAAATTTAATCAATCGCCACTTTAAAAATAAGAAACCAGATTTTGATGTCGTCATTTGTGGAAACGACCGCATTGCATTCTTAGCATATCAAGTGTTGCTTAGCCGTGGATTACGCATCCCTCAAGATATTGCGGTGCTTGGTTATGATAATATGATTGGTGTTGGGGAATTATTTTACCCACCATTAAGCACTGTGGTATTACCGCATTATCAATTGGGGCAACAAGCCGCTTTACATATTATAGAAGAACGCCAGTTAGATGGGGTTCAATACGTTGCATGCGACTTGTTAGAACGTAACTCATTTTAATATGAAAATGTTTAGCTATTTCAAGAGGTTGTTGGCTAGTGGTGTAGTAACAGCTTCTTAATATTTCCAACAGAACTTCTCTACTTATACGATAGCCTTTTCGAGATGCCAATAGGTTGCTTTCTCTAACTTTGCTTGGTTATTTATTGCAAATAGTTTTAAATCTCGCTCCCCTTCATGTGGGTAGATACGGCAACTAAAATTAACGTCACCATCGTTAATGAATATTTCAAGACTGGAGCGATCAACAAAAGCATGTATTTTTAGCTGCTGGGTTTCAGGTAATGGAACACTGCGGCTATCACTAATTGTATATTCAGGATAATGGCGCATTAAGGTTAATCGTTGGTTTTGGTTATCAATATAAAATTGCACTCCGTAACCAATCCAAAAACCAAATTTCTCCGCGGGGCTCTGTTGTAAATCCCAAATAAGTTCTAGTTCACAACTGGAGGCATCTTCATTCACTAAAACCGTTGTGTTCTTTTCTAAATTTATTGTGGGTAAGTGCGTAGTGGATTGCCGTAAAGACTTTAATTCTTCAATAGGTCTAGAAATAATTTTGCCTTGTTCATTAAGAGTAAGCTCTCTGGGTAAAGTAAAACAGCCTGACCACCCATCTTTTTGGGATGGCATATGACTTTCCCACATATCCATCCAAGCTATTGCAATACGGCGACCATCTTTCGATAAAAAAGTTTGTGGTGCGTAAAAATCCTGCCCAAAATCTAATTCGGTAAATTGGTGAGTAATTGTATAAGGGGAGTTTGGTGACCAATTCCCGACTAAATAACCATTTTGAAAAAGATTACGATATTGGTACTTTTCAGCTTTTTTCCCTTGAGGTGAAAATAAAGCAATAAAATGTTTCCCTAGAGGAAAAAAATCAGGGCATTCCCACATATAAACACCCTTATCATCAGTTTTAGCCAGCACTTGGTAGTTTTGATCCCAATTTAATAAGTCTGAAGTGCTAAATAAGAGTATTTGACCATGATTATGGGGGTCTCTTGCACCGACCACCATCCACCACTTATTGTTTTGCTGCCAAACTTTTGGATCACGGAAATGCATAAACCCTTCAATTGGCGGAATGACAACTCCTTTTTTTTCAAAATGAATACCATCTGTACTAATCGCAACGCATTGAGACTGAATAATTTGGCTGTCATCACCTTGATTACCCAACCAAATATGACCCGTGTAGAACAGATAGAGTTCACCGTTATGGCTAACTGCGGAACCCGAAAAACAGCCATCACGGTCATACTCTTCACTAGGTGCTAATGCAATAGGTTGGTGCTGCCAGTGGACCATATCAGTACTTGTTGCATGCCCCCAATGCATAGGCCCCCAGCTAGCGCTAAATGGATGATGTTGATAAAAAGCATGATATTGACCTTGGTGATAAATCAACCCATTTGGGTCATTCATCCAGCCAGCAAAAGGAGCGAGATGATATTGAGGATAGAATTGAAAATCTAGGTTTTTTCTTGATGTTTGAATGGTGTTATTCGCTAATTCAAGTTGATTTTTCATTGTGCTTCCTTAGTTATTTCCCCATACCGAAATGGATAAATAAGATGAGATAACTCGTGCGTTTCTTTAATGATGTATTTATATTAATGTTAACGTTAACAGTTTGCTAGTGAAAATTTCATTAGTAGGTAATGTATATATTCATTAATAGATAATAAAAACACGTAGTCAGTAAAGGAGATATGATGAAAGTCTGGGCTTTAGGCGATGCAGTAATTGATTTGCTCCCCCTTAAAGGGATGCAGTATGAAGCTTGTGCTGGTGGAGCCCCCGTTAATGTCGCCGCTGGTGTTGCACGTTTAGGGCAAAACAGTGGTTTTATTGGCAGGGTAGGGGAAGAGGCTTTTGGGCATTTTATGCAGGAAACCTTATTTGAACTAGGAGTGGATACCAGTGCGATGGAGTTTGATGACAAATATAAAACGAGTACCGTTTTAGTATCATTACATGAAAATGGTGAACGTGAATTTTCTTTTTTAGTTTCCCCTTCAGCAGATCAATTTTTAACTGCAAAAAACTTACCTAAATTTGGTAATGATATTTTGCACTTTTGCTCATTAGCATTGGTACATGAAACCTGTCGGGCATCGTTATCAACAGCAATAAAAAATATACAGCAAACGGGGGGATTACTGAGTTTTGATATCAATATTCGCCCACAAATGTGGGCTGATCCCGATGAAATGCATTGTGTTATCGATACTTTTGCAACGCAAGCAGATATTTTAAAACTATCGGATGATGAATTATTGTGGCTAACAAAGGAGAGCTGTTTTGATGATGCGATTTCTAAATTACAAAAGTATCCTGCCAGTTTAAAAATAGTCACTCAAGGCGCTAAAGGTTGCCAAGTATTTACGTCCTACACATCTATAGCAGTTAGTGCCTATTTAGTTGATAGCATTGATACAACAGGGGCTGGCGATGCTTTTATGGCGGGTTTACTTGCGGGAGTTTCTCAACATGGTTTGTCAAATACTGGCGACAGCTTAATGAAAATTATTTCTCAAGCGTCAGCTTGTGGAGCTTTGGCAACGACTAAAAAAGGGGCGATTTCAGCAGCGCCAACGCAACAAGAATTAATCGAATTTATACAACAGCAACCACTATTATCCCAAAGAGAAATCCTTTGAAAAGTATCTATATGGAAGGTAAATAGAAGATGGTTGTCTAATCCTCTTTTATTTATATTTACTTCGATATAAATCGACCAATATTGGAGGTGCAATCAGTTTTATTTTCTATATTTTGGCGTATGATACGAAGCTAATTTCACTTAATTAGTTTTTATTGCGGGTAAACTATGTTGCTGCGTTCAGGAGTGGCTCTTGCCATTTTTTCTTATATTCTATGGGGTATAACACCGTTATTTTACCGTTTACTTCCTGGCGCCGAACCTTTAGAACTACTTGCTGAACGTCTTATTTGGTCAGTACCAATACTTTTTTTTATTCGTTTAATTATTAAGAATAAATCTTTATGGGGCCAAGTCTGGGCTGACAAAAAATCAATTGTTTTATGTTTCTTTAGCTCATCGATTATGGCTATTTCATGGACTGCATTCACTTATGCGTTAACTCATGGACAAGTTCTAGCGGCAAGTTTGGGCTATTTTATTAACCCTTTATTTTCAATTTTACTCGGGGTTATCTTTCTCAGAGAGCGACTTGTATTTTCTGAAAAAATGGCCGTTATTTTTATATGTGCCGGTGTCGGTTATCAAATATGGCAGTATGGCGAACTACCTATTCTAGCGTTAGTGATGGGGAGCGCATTTGCGATATATGGATTAATACGTAAATTTATTCGGTTTGATGTCATTACTTCTTTATTTTTAGAAGCTCTTTGGTTATTGCCAATAGCAATAGGAATAACTTGGTGGTTAAACTCAAATGGTTTAAGTGCGGTAGCAGAAGGGGATTGGCAAGTTAAAATTCTTTATATGCTAGCGGCTCCGGTAACGATTATCCCATTGCTATTTTTCACGGCTGCAATTAAAAGAACTTCATTGACTGTAATTGGTTTAGCACAGTATATAGAACCCACAATCCAATTTTTACTTGCGGTATTTTTATTTAATGAGCTATTTGATTGGGTAAAAGGTGTTAGCTTCTCATTAATATGGATTGGTTTGATGTTCTGTATTTTAGCGATTTTGCGCAAGCAATATACTAAGTTCTCTCATAAAGATCCCTTTATTACTGGGCGTGATAAGACACCATTAGGCTAGATACTAGGCTCAGCATTCATGAACTTTGTTTCCTCTGATAGTAAAAGCAAACGATTGCGTATATAATCACATTTATTATTTTTGCGGATAAGGTCATTAATCATGAATCAATTGGGTACTGCGCTGTGCGCTTCAGCAACCAAAGTCATGTTGCTTGGGGCGGGTGAACTGGGTAAGGAAGTCGCTATTGAATGCCAACGTTTAGGCATTGAGGTGATTGCTGTTGATAGATACGATAATGCGCCAGCTATGCACATTGCTCACCGCAGTTACACAATTAACATGCTTAATGGCGAAGCATTAAAACAGCTTGTTGCCTTAGAAAAACCTGATTTTATTGTCCCTGAAATTGAAGCTATTGCGACAAAAACCTTAGTTGAACTGGAAGAACAAGGGCAAAGAGTCGTGCCATCTGCGAAAGCCGTTTTTCTTACCATGGACAGAGAAGGGATACGTCGCTTGGCAGCGGAAACGCTTCATTTACCGACCTCTAATTACCAATTTGTTGAAAATAAAGCGGATTTTATTACTGCAGCAGAGAAAATCGGTTTTCCTTGTATTGTAAAACCAGTCATGAGTTCGTCAGGAAAAGGGCAGAGTGTTATCCGCTCGGCAGCAGAATTAGAACAAGCATGGGAATATTCTCAACAAGGTGGGCGCACGGGACAGGGCCGCGTTATTGTTGAAAAAATGGTTAATTTTGATTTTGAGATCACCTTGTTAACAGTCAGTGCAGTTGATGGCATTCATTTTTGTGCTCCTGTTGGTCATCGCCAAGAGAAAGGGGATTATCGTGAGTCTTGGCAACCGCAACAAATGAGTGATATTGCATTGAGGAAAGCACAAGAGGTTGCCCAAAAAATAGTTAGCGCATTGGGAGGCTATGGGGTATTTGGTGTTGAGTTATTTGTGTGCGCAGATGAGATCATTTTTAATGAAGTCTCACCCCGCCCTCACGATACAGGAATGGTGACGTTAATTTCACAAAATTTATCTGAATTTGCCTTACATGTTCGGGCTTTCCTAGGGTACCCAATAGGCGCAATTCGTCAATATGGGCCAAGTGCTTCTGCGGTTATTTTACCTGAATTGCATAGCAGCGATGTAGTATTTGGTCATATTGATACTGCATTTGGGTCGGATATCCAGTTACGTTTATTTGGTAAACCTGAAATAGCAGGAACTCGTCGACTCGGGGTTGCTTTAGCTGTTGCTGATTCTATTGAACAAGCATTGGAAATGGCTAAGACTGCGGCTGATAAAGTTAAAGTATCAGGTTGATTTCTAATAAAAAGAGCTCATTCACATTATATGAATGAGCTTTTAACTATTAAGAATTAAAATGATAACGAAGGGTTATTCAAGGAAAAATTTTGTTGTAAAGCAGCAGTGGTTATCTCTCTGATAAATGGTATAAGTCATAAGCTTGCACTAATATGACGGTACCTGCATAATTTTAAAAAAGAATTTAATTGTTGCATTAGGTTATACTTTTTTATTTTAGGCGACTACTGGCATTCCGCCGTTAAAGTTCTTACTGGCGAATCTGCAGTAACTGCAATCGTGTCTAATGCAGAATAGTTAATGGTACACTGACCCGATTGACCACCCCATTTAACGTTAATACGACCAGTATTTGGTAACCCACTCATGTAAAGTTGGCCATTTGAACCCACAATTCCGGTATTGATATCGTTTTCATCGTCTTCTGATACTAACGTCGCGATCGCCCCAAAAGGTGGGATTTTCCCCGTAGCTTTCAGATTAATAATCGCTTGATAACCAATTTTGGTTTTAAACTTACGCTTAATAACCGCCCCTTCCGTTGGATATACCATCATCGAGGTGTCTTTAAAGGTCGTATCATCCGGTAATGTGTTCACATTAACCGCAATTTGGTTAGCCGTGTTACTGGATAACTGAGGAATAATGGCATTCCCAAAGCGGTCAAATTGCGCGCCAGAGGATAATGACGCCCCTTTTGCCCCCTCTGCGGTGATAATCGCAATCGTATCCCCCACGTTTGGCGACAATGTGACCCCATCTGAATGCGCAACTACACCGCCACTTAGGGTACCGTTCATTGAGCGGCTCATATCTGAATAGCTGTAACCGGCTGATAATGTTGCGTTGTTCGCGGAGTAAGTCCCATTCAGGCTTCCCCCGTAGTTGTTATTGTAACTGTCATAGTTCTGGTAGATACCATAACTAAAGCGACTCTTCATCGCGCTACCAGTTAACCCTGCTTGATGACGAGTTTCACCGTGCTGATCTACACTGACCCCATAACGCGCGCTCATGGTTTGTGCCATTTCACTGTTCGTCAATAAGCTGAGCGGCACAGACACATCAAAGGAAACCACGCGGTTCTCAGGCCAAGTATTGTTATAGCTCTTCACGCGGTCAACCATATAACTGAGACTATAAGAAACCCCTTTATAGTTATTGTTATAAGACACCCCAACCGAGGTATTTGAGTTTTGGCCGCCCCAATAAGTATTTTTTGACGCTCTTAAAGAAAGGGAACCATAAGAGTCAAAAGATTGGTTAATTGAGGTTTGGAAACTATAACGTTGACGCGCTCCCGTCCAAGGCGCTAAGTCATCTTTAATCGCATAACCGGCATTATTGTAATCTGAGAACGAATAGAAGTTCTCAGAGGTATAACGTAATGCCGTTAAGTCAAATGAGGTCCCCGTTGACAACAAACTTTTTGAGTAACGGATACGATAGGGTTGCCCTTTGAGGCTTTTCCCTGAAAACCGAGCATCCGAGTGGGTAATATCGGTAGATAACGCCCCTAATACACCCAACGATAAGCCGACCCCACCCACAAAGGAGTTATACCCATTAGAAACTAACACCCCACCATAAGTGGTAATGTTATGTGGTAGCCCGATGCTGAAGGAACCAAGCGTAAAGTTTTTCCGCTCAGAGTCCACGGCAATTCCGCCATTGTAACGACCCGCGGAAATTTCATAATTATAAGCGCCTTGGCGCTCCATCATTGGCAGCGAGGAATAAGCCTGAGTGAAAACGGTTTGTTTGCCATTTTCTTCTTCAACCGTGACTTCCATATCCCCGGCTAAGCCGCTGGCAGGGATGTCACGAATAATAAAACGCCCTGGCGCCACAAAAGTTTGGTAGACCACACTGCCGTTCTGGCGCACAGTGACAGTCGCATTGGTGTTCGCCACCCCTTCCACTATAGGTGCAAACCCTTGCATGCTGCTAGGGTCAAGCTGAGGGTTTGATTTTAGCGTGGCGCCTTTCATAGGAATGGCGTCAAAAATATTCCCACCGGTCGAGATTTCCCCGGCTTTTAGCGTTGATTTAATCGCATTAATGGTGCGATAGATATAAGTATTGGAAAAGTTGGAGTCACTTGTGCTGGAAGACCCACTGCTTTTACTGTAGTTATATAAATAGCTCGTTCTTAGGCGCCATGGCCCCATGTTAATCCCTGCATTGATATTACTAAACAGAGAATCACTGGTACCTGCTTTTTGGTGATATTTGCCCAGTTGGCGGTTATTACTGTAGTTAAAGACATAGTCCATCACTAACGCGGTAACACCATCATCGCGTAATTCAGGCGGTACATAGCCAGCAAAGTTTGGCACCATGGCAATTTGAGGTACGGATAAATTCACCGTCAGCGTTTGTACATCAAAGGTGATGGCAGCATCGGCAATGTAACTGGATAAGTTTTCAATCTTCGTGTCTTCACTCAAATCTCTTAACTTGGGCAGAGATGCCGTATTAACACCCAGTTTTTTCAGTTCGCCGACTGTAAAGACGGGGGCAACATGACCATCTTGCTGTTTTTCAAATGCGAGATTAAATTCCCCTGACGGGATCATGTTAACATTAACGAGCACGTCATAGACGCCGGGCGTTAATGTATTGTTATCCGCAAAGTCATTTAAATCGAGTTGAGAAACGTCTATCCCACTGCCGTGCATTAATAGGCCGGGGTCAAAATACGATTCGGCATGCATAAAAGAGGGGGCCATTGCATAGCAACAAATAAAGACCTCTAATGCAATTAATTTTATTTTCATCCCTTTCACTGCATCACCTTTCGTTATTTATTCTTGTTATTTATGTTTCAATCGATGTTTATTCTATGGATTGAGGAGGTAACTCCATTAAATTTTCATCGGTAAATCGCCATTCGATTTTTCCAGTTTGCGAGTGAACTTCATTTGTTTCGCTAAATAGTTTTTTGTTTATTTAATCGATTTAAGGCGATATAGATATTTAAAATAGAAATTAATAGCGAGTTGAAATCTATTTTCTATTTTAATTTATTATCAATAACAAGATTATTTCTTAATGGAAATTTATAATGAAATATAATTATAAATGGTTATGTTCAATAAATATTATCTATATATCAATCGGCATAATAGCCAATAGTTAATGTTGCAGAGAAATCACCATCGCTAGGGCTACAATTGCTTTCAGCGCAACGTAATTTGGCTGTCACCATTTTTGTTTCACTGACACTTTGAATATTATCCCAAATTATTGAGGCTGCATCTGGCTTTAATAATGAGCTCTGATTAACATCAATAACCCGATTTCCTTCTAATAACTGAACACCGATGACACCATTTGGGTCATCATTGAAGAAGTTTTTGCTGCCATTTAATGTATTACCTGATGCTAAATAAACCGCCGCCGTTTTTTGATCCGTCGTAGTACAATTTCTTAAACCAATCGAGAAGTTCTTTGCCACCGTATCCTTTTTAATTTCACTGACGGTTGTGACACCAGATGCATTACCAAATATAATTTCATTTGGGACATCGATTTCACAGGTCTTAGCTAAAAATAAAACAGAAAATTGGTATTCTACTTTGTAATCATCTGCCGCCATCACGGGGTAATGCATGAGGAGCATTAAAAAAGTCAGTAACCCCTGTTTTATTTTTTTCATGGCTCTTAATCCTGATAATATTCAAAAGTAACCGCAGCATTAGCATCGCCTGGCTTAACGTTATTCTCTCGTTTGACAAGGCTAACTTGGTAATTCACAACAATTGAATCTCTGGTTGTGGAAGGAAATGTGGAAATCCCTTCATCTTTCACCGCCTGACAATTTTGGTTGTTATTGTCGCAGGATTCAAGTAAAAAACCCGTTTTAGTTGTATCTGCTAATCCAAAAAAAATACCATTATTAAATGTTGTTGATGCGGCCGATTTAGATTTTATTTTAATTTTCTTTTCAGTACCTGCCGGGAAATTCTGACAAGTAATGGTATAAGAAAAACTTTCAGTTTTTATCGGTTGATTAATTGGGCTTTCGTCAACATCAGATGCTGTTAGCATTCCACTTTTATTAAAATCAATATATTTATCTAACTCACTGTTATCATCAAACTCACAAGTTCCTTTTATGATTTTGGTTTTGAACTGTATTTGCCCATTCTGAGCAATAATTGAGCCTGAGAATACAATGACACTTAGCGCTAATATCCCTTTACTCAACAGTCCCATGATATTCATTGTATCCTCCAAGGTCGTTGATAACAGCCCACTTAACAGCACCCACTTTTGATTGAGAAACAAAGTTCATTTCAGCAAATGGGGCAATAACATTATTTTGTTTATTAAGCTTAATCGCTTTGTTATTAACAGATAAACCAGCCAAATTGATATAGTAAGGCGAGTTATTGACTACCTTAACGCCATTGGAGGTACTTTTAGTTTTGATGCCTTTAAATGCTTCTTCTTGCTGCATCGGCAGATTAGCCGGTCGATAGAAAATTTTAATAACACTTTCTAACCCGACTTTTACCCCATCCGCTTTATCGGATTCAGGGACATTTCTTGAGTGAAAGTAATACATACTTTCACGATCTTTTGGAAACTTGTGTGTGAGCGCTTTTATTTTAATAATATTACGTTGTTTTGGCGCTAATTTAAAAATAGAAGGTGTAATGACAAAGTAACCTTCAGAAGGTGTTTTGCTGTCTAATTTTTGTGTAATAAAACTGGCGACTAAATACGATTTACTGTCTTCATTTCGTGCAGTAATTGCAGCAGAGTTTGTTGCTTCATCAATAACAATACGCGTTTGACTTAAACCGACACCCGCTTGAGAAGAAAACGAAAAAGCAAATAAGATAAAAAGTAAGGATTTTAATTTTAGCATTCTTTTTTTCTCTTATAATTTGCAGGCAGCAATAAATCACTGCCTGCTTTACTAGCTAAATTAACGCACGACGGTGATTAGTCGTATGCTACGCTGAATGTTACTGGCACATTTAAGTTTTGTGCGACAGCATCAGAAGCCGTTGCGTACAGACCAGCAACAACTGGGATGACGTAGTCATTTTTACCCGTTACTTTCAGGTCAGTAATTTCAGTTGCGATGTTAGGTTTAACTTCAGTTTTTGCTTTACCAGCAGCTAATTTAACACCGATTTGTGATGCTTGAGCGTCAGCAAACATATCTGAGTGACCAGTTAATGCTTCACCAGTTGCTAAGATAGAAACAGTCGTTGCATCAGCAGTTTGGTTTGTAGAATCGTCATAAACTTTAGTACAGTTATTTAAAACTAAGTTAAAGTTTGCTTCAGATAATGCTTTAGTAGTGTCTAGGTTTTCAGTTGAGTGTGTACCTAAGCTAACTAAATCTTTAGAAGCGCTGATATCACAAGTTGCAGCAACTAAACGTGCATTAAAGTTAACAGTTGCATCTTGTGCAGCAAAAGCTTGAGAAGAAAGAGTAGCAACCGCGAATGCACCAACTAAAGCAAGTTTATTCAATTTCATAATAATCATTCCTAAGTATGTGAGAACGCCTTAATTTAAAGATTAAATTAATGGGTATATAAATTTTAGAATTACAGATTAAGTTTTTATTTTATTAATGTAGATTTAATATGATTTATCTCATTATTAAATCCAAACAAATAAATATATTTATTCGGCCATTTAATAAAAATTAAACTAGCTTATAAGTAAAAACTTAACTTTAAAATATCTTCATGTCTATTTAATTAACTCTTGTCTACCAGAGTTCGTGGATAATATTAATTCTACTCATATAGGTTGTCAAACTGGTGAAAAATCCATTTTTAGGGTTTTTAAATAGTTTTCAAATTGTTATTTTCAATTAATATCAATAGGTTATGTTTTTTATGTGTAGCTTAACTAATATTTCGAGTTGTGATTCAGTTATATATTCTAAAAATAATTTAATTAACATGTTAATTCAGGCATAAATGTTGAAATTAACATTTACACACAATTTGTCGCTAAAAATAACACACAAGATGCGTATGCGGGCTAAATGTTACGAATAACTACGAGGTGTGATAAAAATGCCTATTATTTATTTTCTATTAACACTTAAATTAATCTTGATCATTTTTTTGGTAACTTACATAGAACACCATTAATTAAAAGAAGATAGTTGTTAGCCTCATCGAAATAGAGGGAAATGTGAAAACAATGTTTTTCTATTTTTTCTCTGGGATTATTCTTATAAAAATTTGCTATTTCTGTTTATTCTGAGTTTCACACGGGGAGATACTCGTTATAGTATCTAGTGTATAAGTGAAATCACTAAGCGATAGTGTCTGATTATCATAAAGAACAATTGATACAGGCTGACTTAAAACAAGGGAAAACCATGATGCATTATTTTATAAGTGTTCTTTCATTAGTTTTTGTCTCTTTTTTGTCTGTTGGGCAAGGCCTTGATGAACAATTTCGTTTATGGGTTTCTGGTGAGAAAGACAATATTCAGTGTTTTGACAACCAATCTTATTTTCAATATTGCTTACGCAAACTACCGAATAAGGGGTTAGTTGTGGTCGATAAGAAGGGGGATGAGGTTTATCAACTTTATTATTTTGATAATTGGCCTGATGAACCTCAAGAGGGGTTATATCGGTTTCGTAAAGGGAACAAAATAGGTTTTGCAGACGAAGTCACAGGGAAAATTGTATTCGATGCTATTTATGATTGTGCTTACCCTTTTAAAGGTGGGAAAGCGAAAGTCGGTATTGGTTGTGAAACACAAACGGATGGCGAGCACAGTTGGTGGGCAGGTGGTAAATGGACAACAATTACTCACTAGTAACGTGTTTTGATATTTAAACACATTAATTACGAATGATTGGCTGTTTTTACGTTTTATTTGCCATTTATTTACAATAATACTCATTTTAGTTAATTAATTTATAGTAATTAACTAATTGAAAACTAATTGTAATTGTTATTTAGATCACAGTTTTTATCTTGTTTAACCCCCCTAAAAACCATTCACAGCAAAAAATAAACCGCTTAAGTCTGTATAACACCGCTTAGCATAACTTTAAACAATGACGGCGTATAATTTATTACCATAGACCCCATGGCAGAACTCATTTTTATTTTTACCGTTCAACCACTGCCAATAAAAAATCATCAGTGATGAATGACACGCTAGCAATAAATAGTTATCCATTTTTCACTGATGGTAAATACAAAATCAAAGGCATGTTCGTTTTACCTCAGAAGGGTGTTCTATGAACAAAAATGGCATTTTAAAGCATATTCCGTGGATGATCCTTGGAATTATTGGTGCAGTCTGTTTAGGTGTAGTCGCGCTTAGACGTGGCGAGCACATCAGTGCGCTATGGATAGTTGTTGCTTCTGTAGCGGTCTATCTCATTGCATATCGATATTACAGTTTATACATCGCTAAAAAAGTGATGAAGTTGGATGAAACTCGTGCAACACCCGCCGTCATTAATAATGATGGATTAAATTATGTACCAACAAATAAAAACGTTCTTTTTGGTCACCACTTTGCTGCAATTGCAGGGGCGGGGCCATTAGTTGGACCGGTGCTTGCTGCTCAAGTTGGTTATTTACCCGGTACGTTATGGTTATTGGCCGGGGTTGTGCTTGCGGGCGCGGTGCAAGACTTTATGGTGTTGTTTATTTCTTCACGCCGTAATGGGGCATCATTAGGGGAGATCGTTAAGGAAGAGTTGGGGCCAATCCCAGGTACTCTAGCACTTTTTGGTTGCTTCCTTATTATGATCATTATTCTTGCTGTATTAGCATTGATTGTGGTGAAAGCTCTAGCGGAAAGTCCATGGGGGGTATTCACTGTTTGTTCTACAGTACCAATCGCATTGTTTATGGGGATATATATGCGATATATCCGGCCGGGACGTGTGGGTGAAGTTTCGGTTATTGGTATTGTATTACTTGTCGCATCAATCTGGTTCGGTGGGGTGATTGCTCATGATCCATATTGGGGACCTGCACTGACCTTTAAAGATACAACTATTACCTACGCATTAGTTGGCTATGCATTCATTTCTGCATTATTACCTGTTTGGTTAATTTTAGCGCCACGTGACTATTTAGCGACCTTCTTAAAAATTGGGGTCATCGTGGGTTTAGCCATCGGTATTGTTATTCTTAACCCTGAACTGAAAATGCCAGCAGTAACACAATTCGTTGATGGAACTGGCCCAGTTTGGAAAGGGACATTATTCCCATTCTTGTTCATTACCATTGCATGTGGTGCCGTATCTGGTTTCCACGCATTAATTTCTTCGGGAACAACTCCGAAATTATTAGCAAACGAAAAAGATGCGCGCTATATCGGTTATGGTGCCATGTTAATGGAATCTTTCGTTGCTGTTATGGCGCTGGTTGCTGCTTCAATTATCGAGCCTGGTCTGTATTTTGCTATGAATACACCGCCAGCGGCTTTAGGTATTACAATGCCTAACTTGCATGAACTCGGTGGGCCTGACGGCGCAGCTATTATGGCTCAACTGAAAGATGTTTCTGTTCATGCGGCGGCAACAGTCAGCTCTTGGGGCTTCGTAATTTCACCTGAACAAATTATGCAAACGGCGAAAGATATTGGTGAGCCGTCTGTTTTGAACCGTGCGGGTGGTGCGCCAACTTTAGCTGTCGGTATTGCATTTGTATTCCATGAAATTATGCCAGCGGCAAATATGGGCTTCTGGTATCACTTTGGGATCTTGTTTGAAGCGCTGTTTATCTTAACTGCACTTGATGCAGGAACTCGTTCTGGCCGCTTTATGCTGCAAGATTTGTTAGGTAACTTTGTTCCATTCCTGAAGAAAACGGACTCATTGGTTGCGGGTATTATCGGTACCGCAGGGTGTGTTGGTCTATGGGGTTACTTACTGTATCAAGGTGTTGTTGACCCTCTGGGTGGTGTTAAGAGCTTATGGCCATTGTTCGGTATCTCCAACCAGATGTTAGCTGCGGTTGCATTAGTCTTAAGTACAGTTGTTCTGATTAAGATGAAGCGCAGTAAATATATAATGGTTACCGTATTACCAGCAGTATGGTTATTAATCTGTACTACTTGGGCGCTAGGTCTGAAACTATTCAGTGATAATCCACAATTAGAAGGCTTCATGTATTTAGCTAAATCTTATAAAGATAAGATTGCAGCGGGTGGTGCGGAATTAACGGCACAAGAAATTACTAATATGAATCACATTATTATTAATAACTACACCAATGCTGGCTTGAGTGTTCTATTCTTAGTGGTTGTTTACGGTATCATTTTCTATGGTATCCGCGTCGGGATGAAAGCACACAAAAATCCGCAGCGTACAGATAAAGAAACACCTTATGTTCCTGTACCGAAAGAGGGCGTGAAAGTTTCATCTTCACATTAAGTCACCCTTCAATCATGCTGAGTTACCGAAAGGTACTCGGCAACTGAAAGGTCGCCCTACATTGTGTATTCATAATGTAGGGCATTTACATTGGAGAGGCTGATGTTTGGAAACCTCGGCAAAACAGGTAAGTACCTTGGGCAAGCTGCGCGTATGTTAATCGGTATCCCTGACTATGATACTTATGTGCAGCATATGAAAGATAATCATTCCGATAAACCGGTGATGACGTATAACGAGTTTTTTCGTGAAAGGCAGGATGCACGATATGGTGGCAGTGGCAAAGGCGGGTTTCGCTGCTGTTAATGATTACTTCGGTAAATGAATGCGGTGGGGGTAATAATGAAACCAATTAATGTCACAATTTTAACCGGTTTTCTCGGTGCAGGTAAAACGACACTCCTTAGTCATATTCTTCATACAGAGCATGGCCATAAAATAGCGGTGATTGAAAATGAATTTGGCGAAGTGCCTATCGATAATGCATTAATTGGCGATCGAGCGACACAAATTACCACATTAAGTAATGGATGTATTTGTTGCAGTCGTTCCAATGAATTAGAAAATGCATTATTAGACCTATTAGATGGGTTGGATAGTGGGAAATTAGACTTTGACCGTTTAGTGATTGAATGTACTGGCATGGCAGATCCAGGGCCAATTACTCAGACGTTTTTTTCCCATGAGGTATTGTGTGAACGTTATTTGTTAGATGGTATTATTACTTTAGTGGATGCCGTTCATGCAGAGAAACAACTGAATGATTTTGCTATTGCTCAAGCGCAAATTGGTTATGCTGACCGCATTTTACTCACCAAAACAGATATTGAGCCGAATACTGAAGCTTTAATTGAACGCCTACAACGGATCAATGCGAGAGCTCCGATTTACCCTGTTATTCATGGGGACATCAATTTAAATTTATTATTAGATATTGAAGGTTTTTTACTCGATTCAACACTGAATGTGAAACAACCTACTTTCCGTTTTGCACCTAAACAACAAAACGAGGTGGGGTCGATTGTACTTGAATTTGATTACCCTGTTGAACTGATGGAAGTTTCCCAAGTGATGGAAGATTTGTTGCTCAGTTTTGCTGATAATCTATTGCGGTATAAAGGTATTTTATCCATTAAGGATGAACCTAAGCGGCTCTTATTTCAAGGGGTTCAGCGTCTTTATAGTGCAGATTGGGATAGAGATTGGGAAGAGGGTGAACAACGTAGCAGTGTGTTAGTCTTTATTGGCATCGACCTTCCTGAAGCGATGATCCGTGAAAAATTTGCGGCATTAGAAGCCAAATAAAGCATGGCTGAAAAACGGATTTAAAGCGGTTTATTTCAACGAAAAGTCATTAGCGCTGATGGGGAGCAATGAATTTTAAGGTACCATCAGCGTTCAAGACGAAGAGTTAACGTGCTTTAGCCGCCATAATCTCAATGATTTGCACATCCGTATATTTCATTGAACCAGCAGCAAGTGAGCATAAATTAGCGATAGATTGGTCAACATCGTCAGAAACAATCCCATCAGACCCTTTGACACAGCTATTATCTAACGCCATGAGTACGGCTTTATAGGCTGCACTTGCACCCGTGGAAACTTTCATTGCACAACTGTTTGATGCACCGTCGCAAATCATCCCACTGACATCGCCAATCATGCTAGAAATTGCCATAGCGACAACTTCATAGCGGGATTCTAATAACCAGGCTATCCCCGCGGCAGCACCCATTGCAGCGGTAGTTGCTGCACATAGCGCCGACAGGGCTGGGAGTTGATTATGGATGTAAATTGCCATTAGGTGCGACAACATTAATGCACGAGCCAGTTGCTCCTCAGAGGACTGTAAATAATCGGCGGTGACAACAACAGGCATGGTTGCGGCAATACCTTGGTTACCCGAACCTGAGTTGCTCATCGCGGGTAAAACGGCCCCTCCCATTCGCGCATCAGAGGCAGCGGAGGTGCGGATCATAATTTCTGACATTAGATCTTTTGACAGCAAGCCACGGTCACGTTGAGTTTGCAGTGTTTTACCAATATGTAAACCATAGACATTACGTAGCCCTTCTTGAGATAACGCTTCATTTAAATGTGCGGCTTCTAAGATGAAACGAATATCTTCCAATGGTGCTTGGGTCGCAAATTGATAAACTGACTTCGCGGTGACAGGGGGAAGGGCAACATCTGCTGCACAGTCAGCAGCATCATCGGATTGAGGTTTGTTTAATGTAGCATCGAAGCATATTTGCTGGTTATGAATGATTTTAACGATATTTGTGTGAGAACCCGCAATAATAACGGTAGCTGAACCCGTTTGTGTATACACCGTTGCTTCTGAATATATAACGTCACTGCATGGATGTTTAATATCAACGGTGATAGCTCCTTGTTCTAACATCGTTTTACTTAGCGCAATGGCCTGCGCTGATGCGGATTTTAGAACTTCTAAACCTGCTTCTGCATCACCGCCAATGGCGCCTAATGCTGCTGCGATAGGCAAACCCACCATACCGGTTCCAGGAACGGTGACACCCATACCATTTTTCATTAAGTTTGGTGAAACAAAGGCACAAACACGAATAACTTGCCCATCAAGGAGGGACGCCGCTTTAGCGGCTGCATATGCCAATGAAATTGGCTCAGTACAACCTAAGGCTGGTTTGACTTCTTGTTTTACCGCATTGATAAAATATTGCCAAAGTAATGGTTGTGATTGAGCATGCATGGCAAGTCCCCCTTAATAAAATCTTTTTTGATTTTGTTATTTTAAACAACAAGCTGGAGAAAAACTTCGCTATGTTTGGGGGGATATAAGATGCAAAGAGAAAAATTTTCCCTAATTTAATTTATAAAGAATAAATTTTCCCAATGTTGAACTCGGTCACTTTGCCTTGCTGCTTAAAAATGAGCAAGACAAAGTGATCATAGTAGGTTACTAACTTTCAAGGTCTAGGCGTTTGCTTTGCCATTTGCGTGAACGCCAGCGCCATGCATTGGTTAAACCACGTAACCATTCATCGGCGAAGAAACCGAGCCAAATACCGAGTAAGCCCATTTCCATTTTAATGCCTAAGAAATAACCTAACGGAATGGCGACACCCCACATAAAGATAATTGCAGTGCACAGTGGAAAACGGGCATCTCCTGATGCGCGTAATGCATTCACCATCACAATATTAATGGTCCTACCTGGTTCTAAAAAGACAGACAGTAAGAACAGTGGCAATAGTAGTTCAATAATACCTTGGTCATCAGTAATGTTATTTAGGATAGGGTCACGTAATAACCAAAAGGCGATCACCACACCAATAGTGACGTAGAACCCCATCTTGAGGCTTTTCACTCCCCGATTAAAGGCATCTTCAAAACGTTTTGCACCAACAAGGTGACCAACCATAATTTCATTACCAATACTGATAGAAATACCAAATAGCATGATAAATAAGGATAATTGAAAATAGAGTGTCTGCGCTGCTAGTGAGGTTTCGCCCATTAAACCAATAAAGGCAGAAGCCGTCATAAAGTGTAGGATCCAGACAAGGTTTTCCCCTGCAGAGGGGAGACCAATATGCAAGATTTTGCCCAGCATTTTACGTGACCAGTGGACCAACATTATCGGCACAAATTTGATACGTAGGCCATAAAACAGCAGGCAAAAGAGTAGGATCACGGCAACAACACGACCGACAACTGTCGACCATGCAACGCCTTCAAGACCGTATTGAGGTAAGCCAAAGAAACCATAAAGTACAATAATATTTCCAAAAACAGTAATTACGTTGGCAATCAATGTAACCCACATGGCTGGCTGAGCCTTTCCATAAACCCGCAAGCATGCGGCTAAAATAATGGAAATGGCTTCAGGAATTAAGCAAATACCTAAAATACGTAAATAAGTATAACCGTCAGCCATCAAATGTGATGGCATATTCATAATGGTTAAAATACTGTAACCAAAAAATAAAGCGACGAGGGCACTAGAAAAGCCAAGAATAAAGTTAAATGCGATAGAAATATGGATCGCTTGGCTTGCCTTTTCACGGCGTCCAGCCCCTAAATATTGAGCAATAACAACACTGCACCCCACACTAATAAAGTTAAAAATAGTAATAAAAAGGTCAAACACTTGGTTACCTACACCCATTGCAGCTAAATAGGCAGTAGAAACGTGGCTGACCATATAGGTATTAATTAATAAAGTGGCCAAATGGAGAAAAATATCGATAAAAATTGGCCAGCTGAGCGAAAAGAGTGATCGCTCAGTCACATCGGATTGATGCATTGAGAACCTTTATATTCATAAGTATTTGGGAAAGTATTCTGAACCGCTAATTCTACATGGATTCCAACAATGAAAATAGGGTTAAAATGCTTCCATCTGAATAAAGCTAATGTTTTGTTTACTTTTACTTATTCTGTTAGATTTAATTTCGCTATAAATTAATTAATAAGCAACATCAGAACTGTATAGGAGTAAAAATGACAAAAATTAAAGCAGCAATAGTGGGCTATGGCAATATTGGTCGCTATGCACTAGAAGCTGTTCTAGCCGCTGAAGATTTTGAGCTGGTTGGCATCGTGCGTCGTAATACACAAGATATTCCTGCTGAACTTTCCGCTTATAAAGTGGTTGATGATATTGAAAAGCTAGGGAAGGTAGATGTTGCTCTACTGTGTTCGCCAACGCGTGCGATCGCGCCATTAGCAGAAAAAATACTGGCCAAGGGGATTAATACTGTTGATAGCTTTGATGTTCACTCAGATATTGTGGCGTTAAAACATCGTTTAGATGACGTGGCTAAACAGCATAATAGTGTGGCGGTTGTCTCTGCTGGCTGGGACCCCGGCTCAGATTCTATCATGCGTACTTTAATGTTAGCTATGGCGCCAAAAGGTGTGACTTATACTAACTTTGGTCCCGGTATGAGCATGGGGCACAGTGTGGCAGCCAAAGCCATTGATGGGGTAAAAGATGCTCTATCTGTGACTATTCCGTTGGGAACAGGGGTTCACCGCCGCATGGTATACATTGAACTTGAAGCGGGTGCAAAGTTTGATGATGTGGCTCAAGCCATTAAAGCGGATAGTTATTTTTCATCAGATGAGACGCATATTCGCCAAGTCGATAGTATTGATGCACTAAAAGATGTTGGTCATGGCGTTCATATGACCCACAAAGGGGTTTCAGGGGCAACACATAATCAGTTATTTGAATACTCAATGCGCATTAATAACCCGGCGTTAACCTCACAGTTTATGGTTTCTGCTGCTCGAGCTACCATGAAGCAAGCTGCGGGTGCTTATACTGTGATTGAAATCCCACCAGTGAATTTCCTGCAAGGTGACTTAGATACATTAATTGCCAAATTGGTTTAATCACAATAGGTAATTTTTCATTAATGGCATGGAGGTTCATTCCATGTCATCTTGTCTTAATTTATTACAGTTGTTCTTACGCTAAATTTGTTATTCAGATTTAAGGCACTGTTTATTATTTGTATTATCAAGTAGCTTATAAAGAAAAAATATATTGTTGAAAACGGAGTAAGATAATGGCGAAGTCGTCAGGGAATGGACAAGTGGAAACCAAAACAAATAAAAACCAAGGTTTTTTCCCAAAAGAACCAGCAGTAAAAAGTGTGCAAGAAAGTTCACATTCTTTTAGTCTTATTCGCGTTTTTTCAAAGCTAATTAATTATGGTTTCTCTCTTTTCTATGTTGGCTTTATTTTATCAGTGTGGTTTTTTCCTGAGTATTACACGGTGGAAATTATCTATAACCTAACGCTGATCCTGATCTTTGAATTTATTTTAGTTCACTCCGGTGTATTTATGGCGGTATTTCGTGATTGGCGGATATTAATGCTATTTGCGTTGCTATATGGTTTATTTGCATTAGCAATTAATATGGCAGTATTAGGTGACTCTCCGCTAATCTTATACTTGTATAGTGCTACTGTGGCGAACCGAATGCTTTTTGGTATCAGTAGTCGTACAGAACAAGAACGCGGAGAAAATATGGGCTATTCGGCTTTGATGGCATTAAATTTTATGTTTTGTATTTTCTTTGTAATTATTTTGTCTTTTCTTGTTCCTTATGGTGGATTAACGCCAGAGTATTTAAGGTCCATTGATTATTATTCCAGTATTTCTTCAGGCGGTGAATTTCCAGAAAAACCTCATGTGGCTTTTGCTTTTGGTGTTCTTTACTTTGGAATGCCGTTATTTATGGCCTGCCTAATGCATTTTTTGTGTAAAGGGCACTCTATTTACCAAAAAAAAGAGAAGTAATATTGTGGCAAGGAAGATCAGAAATAGAAAACATGCCAATAAACGCTCGACATCATTTACAGCGAAAGGGAAACGTCATTTTGTTGCATCAGACAAACAGCAAGGAATGATGAGTTTTTTACCTGAGTTAGTGGATCACGGCTTAACTATTTTTTATATCGGTTTTTTATTGTCTTTATGGTTTTTCCCCGATTGGTCGGGGGTTGAAGTTGTTTACAATATGGTGTTGATTCTGCTGTTCGAATTTATTTTAGTGCATATGGGCACGATGATGGCAGTGTTACAACGTGGTTTTTTCTTTGTTTTTGTGGCTGCTATTTTAGGCGGTGTGGCCTATATTTTTCATACAACACAGATTAATTCTTCTGCTATTCTTTATATTTACGCTGCTACGTTAATTAATCGAATTATCATTGGACGCCAACAAGGGAGCCAATTTGATAATTTTAATGCCTTCGATGAAGGGCTTGCAAAATTACGCCATTATGTTGCGTGTTTTATCATTGCTGTATTTCTAACGCATTATTTACCCCAAGGGGGGCTCACTGAGCAATACCTTGAAGAGAATAATTATTATGGCATGTTAAAAATGACAGGCATGACAGAAAACCCATTAATCATTATTCAATTTGGCGTTTTGTACTATTCTACTTCTCTGCTTTGGGTGTTGTGGCGTTTTTTAAAACGGCATAAAAAATAAAAAAGCGCCTATCGAAATAGGCGCCTGGTGTTGGCAAAACAAAAAAATAATAAAAATTAACGTGTTATTGTTTTAAATTGCTGTGTAGTCTTTGTGAGTGCGACTTCGGTAGGCAAACGTTCCATTGAACTTGCGCCATAAAAACCATGGCAGTCAGGGCAGTTTGCTAAAATATATTCGGCATCTTCAGGTGTTGCGATAGGGCCACCGTGACAAAGCACAATAACATCATCACGTACTGCTTTAGCGGCTTTAGCCCATTCATTGATTAGTGGCACACAATCTTTCAGTGTCAGTGCGGTTTCTGCACCAATATTACCACCTGTTGTTAGCCCCATGTGTGGCACGATGATATCAGCGCCTGCTTCAGTCATCGCTACAGCATCTTCAGCGCTAAATACGTATGGCGTTGTCAGGAGGTCTTTTTCATGTGCCATACGGATCATATCGACTTCTAGGTCATAACCCATTCCCGTTTCTTCCAAATTAGCACGGAAATTACCATCGATTAAGCCAACTGTTGGGAAGTTTTGTACGCCCGCAAAGCCTGTTGTTTTGATGTCATCTAAAAACTTATCAAATTGGCAGAATGGGTCAGTACCGTTTACACCAGCAAGAACAGGGGTGTGCTTAACTACTGGTAATACTTCTTTTGCCATATCCATGACAATTTCATTGGCATTGCCGTAAGCGAGTAAGCCTGCGAGTGACCCACGACCCGCCATACGGTAACGGCCTGAATTATAAATAACAATTAAATCAATACCGCCAGCCTCTTCACACTTAGCAGATAGACCCGTACCAGCACCACCGCCGATAATTGGTTCGCCACGAGCAATCATTGCTCTGAATTTTTTTAATAAATCTGCGCGGTTATGTTTCATAATTAACCTCTATTATTTGTTCAAAATATCCTGGTGTAGTTGAATAACCTGCTCACAAAACTCTTGGGAGTTAATGTGATAAGGACTCAAAATAAGCTGTCTTTTTTCTGTTTTAATTAAATTTTCATTGAGCGCATCAATAAAGGCTTGGTCAGCAATTGGGTCCCAGAAAGGAGCCCCATCGATATCTAATGCTGAAAACCCTGCTGTTGGAACAATAAAACGGATCTCTCCCTCACAACGATTTAATTTTTCGGCGATCCAGCGGCCCATCTGTTGGTTTTCTTCTTTTGTTGTTCTCATCAATGTGACTTGGGCATTATGATGATAAAATAAGCGGTCTTGGTAATGTTCGGGAACCGTAGAAGGGCGGCCAAAATTGACCATATCCAAAGCGCCACAGGACATAACGCAAGGTGTCTGAGTGCGTTCGATAGCGCCAAAACGATCTTCATCACAGGCTAACACGCCGCCAAAAAGGTAATCACAAACCTCAGTCGTCGTGATATCTAATACGGAATGAAGTAGCTTACTATCAATCAGTTTTTCCATCGCTTTACCGCCACTGCCTGTTGCATGGAATACAAGGCAGTCATATTGTTCTTCTAATTGCGCGGTTAATTGCTGAACACATGGGGTGGTGACACCAAACATAGTTAAGGCAATTGCTGGTTTCAAATCAATGTTTTCTTCGGTGTCTTGATCAAACCAAACAGCCCCAGCGATTTGGTTAGCGGCATTTTTTAATACCTTACGGGAAATTACATTTAATCCTGATACATCTGTTACGGAGTACATCATAGAAATATCACTGGCTCCGATATAGCCAGAAATATCTCCTGAGGCCATAGTGGATACCATGAGCTTAGGAATACCAACGGGTAATACTTGCATTGCTGGTGTGATTAGCGCAGTACCGCCTGAGCCGCCTAAACCAAGAATTGCAGCTACATCTGTTTGGGCTGAAAGATATAAGCTAAAGGCTTGTGCCATCGCTTCTATTGCTTTACCTCTATCGCCACAGAATACGGCGTTTGCACCAAGAGGGTGAAAACTTGCTACAGTACTTGCACTGACATCTGCATTTTTTTCTAATTGAGTCTTTTGTGTTGTCAGGTCAACAGTACGCACAGCTAATCCGGCACTTTTTATTAATTCACTGACATAAAAAACTTCAGCGCTTTTGGTATCAAGTGTTGTTGCAACATAGATAAAACCCTGATTTTTTTTCATTGAAAAATCCTTTCAGATAGAAGCGGGTCGTTGAATTTCCCATCACAATGAGACTATAGTATCATTTTGGATAAATGTAAAATGAGACTATCGTCTCATTTTTAGGTTTGTTGTAGAGGTAAATAGTTGTTAGTATCTATATCTTATTGATAAATATTAGTAATTGTTTTTATGATGGTGAATCAATGATTAGGTTGGTAATACAAAGTTACAGTATAATTTATCATGAATGATAATTTGTTTTATGGAGAGCAAGGAAAAGCTCGAGGTGACAGCGTAAATTCATCTTTTTAATAGAGATGGTTACTTGCTTGTTGTTGTGCTTTATTAGTGACATTGACTAAACTTGTGGTAAGAAACAGTATTTTAAGGGTAAATAATGCCGAAGATTAATTCAGAACTACAATATAAGGGCACTCGAAAACGTACCTATGTACTATTGGTCACTACGGCTTTAGATTTATTTGAAAAGGGAGCTATGCCTTCTGTTTCGGAACTCGCTTTAGAAGCAGGAGTTTCTCGTGCAACTGCATATCGATACTTTCCAACACAAACTGATTTAATTACCGCAGTAGTTAATGAGAGTTTAGGGCCTATTTTAACTTGGCGCCCACAAAGCGTAAAAACGGAAGAGCGCATTGATGAGCTATTAACATATGCTTTTCCTCGAATGTTTGAACATGAAGGAGTATTGCGAGCGGCGTTACAAGCATCATTACAACAATGGGCTCAAGGTCGGTCTACCCCACTCAGTATAAAAGACAAACGGCTGGAAAGAGGTAACCGTAAAGATATCCTAACGATGGTGACGTCACCAATGAAATCAGAATTTCCGCAAGAAATTATTGATAAAGTGATCCGTGCTTTTTCTGTTATTTACGGCTCTGAAATATTTTTAGTGTTGAAAGATATTTGGAAAATGGAAGATTCCCAAGTCACCGAATTAGCGCAGTGGATGGCAAAAGCGATCATGAACCAAGCCGTTGCAGATAATGCGAATAAGTAAATATTCGTTAACGGACTTAACTGGTTTTTATCGACTGAAGTCAAAAAGATAAAATCAAAGTCTGATAAATAATCAATTAGTAGTGAATAATTACTATGGTGATAATTAAATCGATACTAGCCCCATATGGCATCGTTAATATGATATAAACTAAGGCTATAAATAATCTGAACGGTTAATGCCATATGATGAAGTTATTGAAAATGATAGGTGGGATTGCCATCTGTTCATTGATCGGCGGTGGGCTTACTTACCTAGGTATCCCACTTGCACTTATGTTTGGGCCGATTATCGCTGTTATTATTTTTCATCGTTTTGGTGTTTCTTTTGCTGTACCTAAGCATACGATTACTTTCGTTCAAGTTACCTTAGGGACTTCTGTTGGCTTGATGTTTAATCAGGTTTCCCTTAATGAGGCAGATAATTTATTTCTTTTATTATTAATGTTAGTTGTATGTTTAGCGGTACAATTTTCATTTAGTTTTTTTTGGTTTTATCGAAAAGTTGGTTGGACGAAACAAGAAGCAATGCTTGGCTCAGTGCCTGGGGCAATGGCCGCTATTTTAGCCTTAACTGACCATACCCATACGCCACCACAAAAAATTGTTATTTCACATACAATTCGCTTAATTATCCTGATTCTATTAGCAGGGATTGTTGTAGGTAGTGATGGTGATCCGCAACCTATCATAGAATTACCAGTACTAACTTTAACCTCAACGCTATGGTTATTGGTGATTATAGCGGTTGGTTTGGGGGCAGGGCTTATTTTGCAGCGTTTAAGGGTTCCAGCCCCTTTTATGCTAACGTCATTAGCTGCAGCAACGTTGATTCAAAGTTTTCTAGATATCCCATTAAGTTTCCCATTGATGTTAACTGAACTGAGTATGGTATTAATTGGGATGAACATTGGTAATCATTTTATTGTTTTCCCACTTTCCTCATTGATTAAAAATATTTACTCCTCTGCACAAGTGGTTATCATTAATATCGCATTAACTTTCCTGATTACTGTATTTGCCTCTTGGGTAACGGGTTATGATATTTCTGTACTCTTACTGGCTTGGGCTCCAGGTAGTATGGAAGCAATGACCTTTGCTGCGATTACGATGAACCTTGATGCTGGCTTTGTTATGTCAAACCATATTATCAGAATGGTTATTATCCAAAGTATTCCATCGATTGCTTTATTTTGGCAGGAAAAAAAGGCTAAAAGGCAAGGTTAATGTAGCGTGGTAAAAAGAAAGAAAACAGACAGAAAAGGTACGGGTGTGTTTTCTTTCTTTTGTTATACTTGGTTTTAAACAACCTGTATTAATTCATTTTAGGGTTATTTAACGTAAGCAAAAAGGCCGAGGGAATCCCGAGCAAGTGATTGGCATTTAAACTCGGTTGTCAGTGGTATTCCTTTTAAGTCTTTATAACTTTCTTTATTGAGAACGGTCATTTTTTCAGAATTATAATTGCTCAGATCCCATTTATTACTTTTAGCGAAGTAAACAATAGCCCGTTCGATTTCCCTGTCAGGGATTTGGGAGTACCCACAGTCATATTTTAGATAAATGAAAACAGCCGTCAGATCAGCGAGATCTTCAGCTTCATTGTTAGAAAGTGCTCTGGAAGAATTGGTTATCCCTAACAGAGTCATCAGGCATGACATCAATATAAATTTGCGCATTCGTTATTCTATCTGTTTTCTATGTCAAGTTACGTTAGCATAAGAATAGAATTGTTAGTCAACTATATTTTTCTTAAATCCATGTAATAAACCCACAATTATAGAGTGGATTTATTGACCTTCCTGTAAGGGGAGGCTTTATCATTCCTTTATTAAACCATGTTTTGCATAGAAAGGGTAATTTGCCATAAATTACTCTGATAATGATTATTTATTTGATAAACAAAAGGAAGGTTATCAATGCTACGTCGCGATTTTCTTAAGTTAAGTGCTATCACATACGCTGCAAGTGCGCTGCCTATTTGGAGCCGCATCGCGGTCGCAGCCGAAAATTACCCAACTCTTGCTATTCCGCCATTACTAGAGCCTGATGAGCAGGGAAATATTCAGTTAGCAATTCAGCAAGGTGTTTCTCAATTTGTCCCTGGAAAGAAAACGACAACATGGGGCTATAACGGAAATTTACTGGGGCCTGCGGTTAGTTTGAAAAACGGGCAAAGTGTGAATGTGAATATTATTAACCAGCTACCGGAAGAAACCACTGTTCATTGGCATGGTTTAGAAATCTCAGGTGAACAAGATGGTGGTCCGCAAGCGATTATCCAACCAGGAGCAAGCCGTAAAGTCAATTTTACGGTTAATCAAAGCGAAGCAACTTGCTGGTTCCATCCTCATACTCATGGAAAAACAGGCCACCAAGTGGCGATGGGGTTAGCGGGCTTAGTGATAATTAAAGACGATGATAGCACCAAGCAGGGGCTGCCAAGTTCTTGGGGAGTGGATGATATTCCTGTTATTTTACAAGATAAACGTTTAAAAGATGATGGTCAGATTGATTATCAACTCGATGTGATGAGTGCTGCGGTGGGTTGGTTTGGCGATATGATGCTAACTAACGGGGCTGTTTATCCAAAACATGTGGCACCTAAAGGCTGGCTACGCTTGAGATTACTGAATGGCTGTAATGCTCGTAGCTTAAATATTTCGACCAGTGATGGGCGTAAAATGTATGTTGTTGCCAGTGATGGCGGTTTACTCGCTGAGCCAGTTGCTCTAACTGAATTACCTATTTTAATGGGCGAACGCTTCGAAGTACTTATTGATGCTTCAGATGGTCGCGCTTTTGATCTTGTGACCTTACCTGTTGGGCAAATGGGTATGACTATCGCACCTTTTGACCAGCCATTACCTGTTTTACGTATCGAAACAACATTAACACCGAGTGAAGGAAAACTGCCTTCAACGCTTGCTGCAATACCGGCTATCCCTTCTCTTGCTGGTTTAAATCGCCGCCGGTTCCATTTAATGATGGATATGCGTTTGGATATGCAAGGTATGATGATGTTACGTGAAAAATATGGTCCGCAAGCGATGGGCAATATGGGCGGACATGGCGCTATGATGGGAAATATGGGTCATGGGGCGATGATGAATAATGGAGAAATGAACCATGGGAACATGGGACAAGGAAATAAACGTGGTGGGATGGGAAATGGAGGCCATTGTGGAACTAATTCAGGTGATTTAGACATTCACAATGCAAATACTATTAATGGACAAGTTTTCTCAATGACGCATCCTGCATTTAATGCCCCAATAGGTAAGCAAGAGATTTGGGTTGTTTCAGGGCGTGGTGACATGATGTTACACCCATTCCATGTGCATGGAACGCGTTTTCGTATTTTGAAAGAAAATGGCCAAGCGGTAGCGCCACACCGGCAAGGTTGGAAAGACATCGTTAAAGTTGAAGGGCAAGTGAGTGAAATTTTGGTGGAATTTAATCACCCTGCAACACAGCAGCATCCTTTTATGGCTCACTGTCATCTACTTGAGCATGAAGACACCGGCATGATGATGGGCTTTACTGTAAGTTAAGCGATATCCTAATTTTTAGGACAAAATGCAGTACTAAATTTTAGTACTGCATTTTCCTTTATTAGTATCTAGGTTCTGCCTATGCTAAAATTACGCGCTTTCCATTTCCATAGATGCGTAATTGAAGATGAAACATACCCTTGAAGTCATGATCTCTGAAGAAGAGATTGCACAACGAATCAGTGAATTAGCAGATAAAATTAGCACTCATTATCAACAAGTTGATGGTGAGTTAGTCCTTGTTGGTCTGCTAAAAGGTTCCTTTATTTTTATGGCTGATTTGTGCCGTAAAATTAATGTTCCCCATGAAGTCGATTTTATGACTGTTTCAAGTTATGGCAATGCAATGACATCGAGTCGTGATGTGAAAATTGTCAAAGATTTGGATGAAGATATTCGTGACAAACATGTCTTGATCGTGGAAGATATTATCGATTCAGGCAATACCTTAAATAAAGTCCGTGAGATTTTCGAATTACGTGGCCCTAAATCAGTCGCAATTTGTACATTACTTGATAAGCCTTCACGTCGAGAAGTGGATGTCCCTGTCGAGTGGATTGGCTATTCAATTGAAGACAAATTTGTGGTTGGTTATGGTATCGATTACGCTCAACAGTACCGTCATTTACCTTATATTGGTCATGTAACCTTACTTGAAGATTAAGGTATAAACAACGAATAACTAAAAAGGACAGCAATGCTGTCCTTTTGTTTATTCTCATTGAAATTTCAATGAATTATTTTTAGTTATTCTCGATAATTACAGGATAACCAGTAATCTTTCCATTCTTATTATCAAGGTAAGGCGTAATCAGTGTAGTGATATCTCCTGAACTGATTTTTCCATAATAATTAGAAATAGAATAGTCTGCTTTAGCCGTTAAATCAAGACCTGCACTCATAATACCGTCATAGTTAGAAATCTCGTTCGCACTCGCATTTAGATTTCCTGCACTATTAATTTGAGCATAGTTATTAATGATTTCGTTGCCCATTGTAATATCAATGTCAGCTTGCCCTGCTGCGGGGAAGATAGCATTTGTCTGAATAATCCCTGACTTATTATTCAGCTGATAACCTTTGATATTAATGCTACCATCATTAGCGATAATTCCGCCTTTTTGAGATGATGATAAGCCAAGGTGGAAGGTACCTCTTTTAAAGTCGGCAGCATTGGTATTGCTAACGTATTCAGCATTCATCACTATATTATTGTCAGCTTTAATTAATCCACTACTATTATCTAGATACTTAGAGATAAAGTTAAGATCAAAACCTTTAATATAGCTTAAATTGTTTACCAAATTACCAATGTTGAATGTGGACTTACCATTGTTAGAAACAATAGTACTACTCTTAACATTGGTTAGCTTCGGTGATGTGATATTCATCAATTTGTCGCTACTAATAGTCGATACAGTATCGTTGATGATTTCTCTGCTGGCGGTGATGTCCATTCGACCCGTTTCCGCTTTAATTACCGATTCTTTGTTTGATAGGTAAGTACCGTCAATATTCACACGACGATTAGCATTAATGGCACTAGAACGATTCTCTAATTCAGTGCCCGTAAAGCTAAAGTCCCTCCCAGCTGTTATAGCTGAATGTTCATTTATTATCCGAGCATCAGTAATATTGATATCTCGGCCTGCGATCAGCCTATTTTTTCCGTATTTACTATTGCTATTTTGCCTATTATAAACAAGACCGTTCTTAACATTAATATCGCCTTGTTCAGCTAAAACTAAACCGCCTGTATTGTTAATGGTGGAGGTGGAGTGAAGATTCAGGTTGACGTTTTTCTTTGCACTGATTAAGCCATCATACATATTAGCTATGTAACCAGTAATAGCGGTAATAGTGATGCTTCCATCAGTTGAAATAATGGTTCCTTTATCATTCAGAAGCGCCATTTCAGTTCCATGAAGGTAGTTGACATCTGGGGTGCCAGTTATATTAATATCCCCTTTACTTTTTATGGTTCCTGTATTATTTATCGAATAAGAATCCACAGTTAACCCACCGTTTCCAGCATTGATTAACCCTTTATTCTTTAAATAATTGTGTTTAACATTAACATTCAGGTTTATTTTGTTGGCATTTAAGCTGCCTTTAGAGTCAACAGTGATACCATTGAAATTTGGATCATAAGAAGCTTCCGACAAGGTAGAAAGTGTCTTACCATTTGGGTCAAACAGACTCGCGCCTGCTGATATATTTAGCTCATTGGCTTCGACCTTACCCTTAACCAATACAGCAGAGGAAATAAGGTCAATAGTATTATTGGATGTTAGGTGGTTATTAACTGTGATTTTGCCTTTATTGACGTTATATCCAATTAAGTTATCACCAGCCATAAGAGGGGTGCCTGCTACAAAGGCACCACGTGATGCATTAATAAACCCACAGCTATTACAGGTAATACCGGAAGCATTAGCTACAATCACTTGCGCTGTTTTGCCTGCAACTTCCATCATCCCATTTATAACACTAGTTTTGTTAGAAACTACTTCATTTAAAATAACTTTAGCTTCATTACCAGCAGTTAAGTTACTATTACCGAAGATGCTTCCTGCTAATTGAGTGTTAGTCGTTGAACTACTGTTATTGAAAATAACACCCTTTTCACTCACATTGAAGCTGTCAAAAGTATTATGTGAAATACCTTTATCAGTTGGTTTTTTAATGTGAATAATATTAGGGCCATTAGTATTATAAATGATACCTGTACCATCTAGACTATAAGTTTGATTGTAATCAGTAGATGAAAAATAAGGAGTGTATAACTCTGTTACATCTTTAGAATTAAGCTCACTATAGCGGTGATAGATTCCATCAGAGCCTTTCAGTTTTATTTTTGCACCTGAATTTATTTTAGCATCATAGTTATATATCTCTTTGGCATTAATAACGATATCTCTATCGCTGTTTAGTTCACCTCTTCTATTATCAAAGTTTCCTGTTAAATTAAACTCTATTCCACCTTTGCTAGCAGCTCTTTCTCTTATTTCGCTTTTAAAGAAACCATAGTCGCTGGATATTATATCACCATTGACAGTGATACCGCCATCTAAAGTTTCAATCCCACCAACGTTATTAGCTAATCCAAATTTGTATGCAACTTGATTGAAATTATTCGAGTATGTGTTATATAACTGATTAACATTAAGCGTTATATCATTATATGAACGAATATATCCGCCACTGTTGCTTAGTGAGTTAGCATCAACATTGAGTTTGTTTGCATTAATAAAACCCAGTCCATTATCAATGGTGTTTGACTCAATATTTAGCTGGTCACCTGAGATATGCCCACCGTTATTCTGAATATTATTGACCTTAATATTGGATATATAGGTTGGTGTGGTGCTAGCTGTATTTGTCGCAGAAACTATTTTTCCTTTATTGGTAAGCTTATTAGCGGTAATATTTAATCCTCTTCCACTACTAATAATTGAGTTTGCATCATTACTAATTTCATCTGAAACGATTAAATCTAATTTAGCATTCTTCGCAGTAATTGATGATGCTTTATTTTTTAGTGTATAAGCATTAAGTGCTAGTTTACGATTGGCAGTAATGGATGAGTTAGTAATTTCACTATAACCTACAGTTATATTGACATCTCTACCTGCTTTAATTTTTGCATTTTCGTTATAAATACGGCCAGCATTAATATTGACATCTCTGCCTGCAATAATTCTATCTTCAGATCTTGAAGTATCACGCCATTGATAAAGAGTGTCTCTAGTATCGACATTAATATCGCCTGTTTCAGTTTTAATTAAACCACCACCATTCTGAATAACATTGGACTTAATGCCAACATTATTTTTAGCATTAATTATGCCACCCCTGGTATTTGATATCAGGCTATGGGATGTTAAATTGATATCACCAGAGGTTGAAGTAAGGCGGCCTCCCTGATTATTAAAAGTCGTATCAATTTCACCAGGTTTTCTAGCGATTATATTAAGATCTTGTTTGGCAGTAATAGCAGCTTCACTGTTATCCAAGGTGTCAGCATTGATATTAATATTACCAGAAGATTCAATTCTCTTATAGTTAGTCAACCCACCTGCCGTGTTAACGGATAGCCCTTGATCTCCGGCTAAGATAGTTCCTTGGTTTTTTACACCCACTCCACCTTCTGTGGTAATTAAGGTAATTTTATCCGCATACATACCACCTAACGCAGAGACATCAATACCGACAGATGGACGACTTCCTGTACCCGCAACAGACGTTACTGCAGTTCCATTCGCATCAACAAAATTATTGCCGGTAACCACTTTAATTTCTTCAGCTTTTAACCGCCCATTGATGAGCGCAGAACGAGAAATAAGCTCTGTTGGTGAGTCTGAATTTAAACTATTATTGACAATGATTTGCCCTTTGGCAACATTATAGCCAAGGAGTTCACCATTTGAAACCAAAGGCTTACCAGTCGTCAATGTTGTACTTTCAGTATTAATAAAACCACATGAGTTACAAGTAATACCTGATGGGTTAGCGACAATAACTTGAGCTTTCTTACCCGCAACTTCAACCATACCATTCAGGGTAGTTGCATTATTAGAGTTAACCTCATTTAGGATAACTTTTGCTTCACCACCTGATAGATTAAGGTTCCCGTTAATTAAACCGCCTAATTGTGTATTAACATTATCTTTACTGTTATTTAGAATAGCGCCGTTTTTATCAACATCGAACTTACTGTATATATTGTGAGAAACACCTTTATCACTAGGTTTGTTAATATGAACAATGGTAGGACCATTGTTTTGATTCATGACACCAGCACCGTTAGTATTGATTATTTCTGCGTGAGCAATAGAGGTAACTCCTAAAATTGCTGAAACGCATAAAACGATTGGTTTTAGTTTTAACGTGGGGGTTGATGACCCACTTTTAATAGGCAAACTCATAGAAATATCCCTAAATATAATTGGAGATTGATATTTATAAACTAATAATATTCCATTATAGCCAGTAAATTATGATAGAATTAAAAAATAAGTATATTTAAAAGTGTTTAACTGACTTTGTTTTTTATTTGATAAAATTAAATACCATTAATAAACTAAATATGGATTAAAATGTAGTTTTTTTTACTAAGTCCTTTAGTATCAATGAATAAGGTTTACTCTGCGGCAGGATAATTATGTGTTAATACTTAAATGTCTATACTTACATAATTTTTCTTATTTGGAGTTAATGTTAAGTTTCATTGAATATATATATTTTGTTTTGTTATTTATTACCTTTAATGAATCTCTATTTTATTTTATTTTTATATTACTCTAATTTTGGATTAAATAAAAAAGCCCTCATATGAGAGCTTTGAATTTAAATTATTTTTTTTGAGTTAATGTTGCAATAGCTTCTCTATAACAGAGTTCAAGTTTTTCTCTGCTGTCTGCAGTGATATGTAAATCTTGTAAACGACCATTATTAATCCCGTAAACCCAACCGTGGATCATAACATTTTGTCCACGCTTCCAAGCTGATTGCATAATTGTTGAATGGCCTAAATTATAAACTTGTTCAACTACGTTTAGTTCGCATAAGCGGTTAAGGCGCTCGCATGGTTTGAGTTCACCTAACATTGAGCTGTGGCGATACCAAATATCACGTATATGCAGCAACCAGTTATTAATTAAACCGAGCTCGGTGTTATCAACAGCAGCTTCAATCCCACCACAGCCGTAGTGACCGCAGATAATAATATGTTCGACTTGAAGCACATCAACCGCATACTGTATAACTGACAAGCAATTGAGGTCTGTGTGTATAACCAAGTTAGCGACGTTACGGTGAACAAATAGATCACCAGGGGCTGCGTTAATTAATTTTTCTGCAGGTACTCGACTGTCTGAGCAGCCTATCCATAAGAATCTCGGCTTTTGCGCTTTTGATAATTCTTTGAAGAATTCAGGATCTTGTTCTTTTACTGATGCTGACCATGCTTCATTGTTAGCAAACAGCTCTTCGATTTTTCTCATCATGACTTATAGCCTAGTTGTGTTACTTTGCGATAAAATCTTATACAACATTTATTGATTAAATAATAATTAGTTATACTAATTACAGTATCCTTATGATGAACCTCTCTTTTAGACAAGACAACCATTAATTACTAACTCATTGAATTATTTTAAATAAATCAATTATCTCTTTTCTGCATAACATAGAACAGAAAAAAGTGGCATCATAAGATTATATTGCCTGTAAACCGTCTTAAGAATAAAGGTTTTTTTTACATATGCACTTGAGTTATCACAGTTAACCAAAACCTACCCTGGTGGAGTGAGAGCCCTAAGAGGAATAGACCTAAGCGTTGAAGATGGAGACTTTTATGCTTTGTTAGGGCCAAATGGCGCGGGTAAATCTACAACAATTGGCATCATCAGTTCATTAGTTAATAAAACTAGTGGTTCTGTAAAAGTTTTTGGCTACGATTTAGAAAAACAAGTTGTTCAAGCTAAGCAGCAACTTGGTTTAGTCCCTCAGGAATTTAATTTCAACCCATTTGAAACAGTATTACAAATAGTGCTTAACCAAGCGGGTTACTATGGCGTAGCTCGGCCCGTGGCTGTACAACGTGCCGAGCAATATTTGTCGCAGCTTGATTTATGGGAGAAGCGTAACGAGCGTGCGCGTAATTTGTCTGGGGGTATGAAACGCCGTTTAATGATTGCTAGAGCATTAATGCACCAACCGAAACTGTTAATTTTGGATGAACCAACCGCTGGAGTTGATATCGAATTACGCCGCTCAATGTGGACATTTTTAAAAAGTTTAAATGCGCAAGGGACAACCATTATTTTAACGACACATTATTTGGAAGAAGCTGAAATGTTGTGCCGTAATATTGGTATTATTCAACATGGCGAATTAGTTGAAAATACCAGTATGAAACAATTGTTAAGCCAACTGGAATCAGAAACTTTCATTTTCGATTTAGTACCCAAAAGTCCTATCCCTCAGTTATTGGGGTATGAGTCCCGTTTAATTGATACATCAACTCTTGAAGTTGATGTCAAAAGGGAACAAGGGCTGAACAGTGTTTTTAGTCAACTTAGTGAGCAAGGTATTCAGATTTTAAGTATGCGTAATAAAGCTAACCGTTTAGAAGAGTTATTTGTGAACTTGGTTAAAAAAGAAAATAATGTGACTGAAAAGGGGATAGTGTCATGATCTCATTATATTGGGTTGCATTGAAAACCATTTGGATAAAAGAAGTTACTCGATTTGGTCGTATATGGGTACAAACCTTGTTACCACCAGTTATTACAATGTCATTGTATTTTGTCATTTTTGGTAACCTGATAGGTTCTAGAATTGGTGATATGGGGGGCGTGGACTATATGCAATTTATAGTACCAGGTCTGATAATGATGGCAGTGATCACGAACTCATACTCAAATGTATGTTCTTCATTTTTTGGGTCTAAATTTCAGAAAAACATTGAGGAATTACTTGTTGCTCCAGTTCCAACCCATATTATTATTGCTGGTTTTGTTGGTGGGGGGGTTGCAAGAGGGATTTTAGTTGGCTTCTTGGTTACTTTAGTATCACTATTTTTTATTCCATTACAGGTTCACTCATGGGTTATGGTCATAGTGACACTTCTATTAACTGCAATTGTGTTTTCATTAGCTGGGTTATTGAATGCTATTTTTGCCAAGACATTTGATGATATTAGCATTGTTCCTACCTTTGTATTAACACCACTAACTTATTTGGGGGGTGTTTTTTATTCATTGTCATTACTACCGCCATTTTGGCAAGCAGTATCCAAGCTGAATCCCATCGTTTATATGATTAGTGGTTTTAGATACGGTTTCTTAGGTATTGCTGATGTTTCTATCGGAATTACCCTTGGGGTGCTTATGATTTTCTTGGTTGTTTTCTATTTGCTGACTTGGTATTTAATTGAGCAAGGTAGAGGGTTACGCAGCTAACTTAGCATATTTTATTTTTCTTAAGGCCATATCTAAATTTGTTATTTAATTAATTAGATATGGTCAGTTTTTAAGTATAAATACGCAGGTGATTTAAAATTAAATTAACTGGTAAAAATACTTAGTTTATTAGAGATTAAGTTTGGTAGTATAAATTTTGGAATAAATTTAGCGATTATTTACATATGAAATAGTTTTATTGGGAAACTGCAAGGTTTATAACATCTCATTCGGAATATTCCGAACTAAATCTATAGCTTTTTTCAATAAATAAACGGTTATTTATAACACCCCCTTCAAAATATATAGTTATTTATCTCTGATGTAATTAAAATTTAGAGTTAAAGACTCAAAATACAATTAAAGTATTTATATTATTAACTCGTGCTTATTATAAGTAGACAAAGTAGTTGTTATAGCTGGTTATAATTATATTTTAACTTAATTAGCTTGTTTTGTTATCGTTAACAAATGGTTTTTCTTTATTTTTTGATATATTTCTCTAAATGATCATTGTCAATAAGTTTAATTATGGATTTAATTCTTTCCTTAAATTAAATTTGCGAGTTTACTCTTAATATGGATTTTATCTAAAAAAGCTAATATACTTTTTGTGAATTAAATATATGGGGTATTAAGTATTTAAAAGTAATTTAACTACTAGTCTTGTACATAATTAATAATTATTTACTGGTATATAAGAGGTTTATATGATTTTAAAAAAATCTGTATTAATGACATCAATTATTATTGTGTCATTATCGGGCATGGCACATGCAGCGGTTGATAGTGGTAATGCTAGAGGTACGATAAATTTTAAAGGGCAATTTATTGATACAACTTGCACTATTGAAGTTAATAATACAAATAAAAATGAAGGTACTGTGCAACTGGGTACTTGGATGACAAATACCTTTGATAAAATCGGTGAATTAACAGAAGCTGTTCCTTTAACAATAGGCTTAAGTGGCTGCCCTGCAACATTAACTCGGGCACGAGTTACTTTCGGTGGGACGGCACATGCTGATGACAACAAACTATATGCGGTTAGTGAAGCAACAGGTGTTGGTATTGGTATTTCTGGTGATGTAAATGGAACAAATTTTTATACTCCAGACACTGAAGCTGATGGTATTGATTTAACGAGTAATGGCGGTGAGAAAATCTATTACGCACGCTACGTTACAACTGCGAATGAAGTTACAGCAGGTAAAGCGAATGCTGATGTCACAGTAACTATTCAATACAACCAATAATTAACTTAATTAGGGAACGATTGTTCCCTCTTTTTGATAGGGGAAAATTTTGAAAAAATCTCTTATTTTGCTAGTACTTCTATGTATGACAGCAGTTAACGTAAATGCTAGTGTGGTTTTAGGTGGTACGCGCGTCATTTATGAAGGTAATAAAAAAGAAGCCTCTATATCAGTTCGGAACGATGAAAAAATCCCTTTTCTTGTTCAGTCGTGGGTGAATAGTTTTGATGATAGTGAAAAACAGAAAATACCATTTACAGTAACACCGCCTCTTTTTCGTATTGAGCCTGAATCAGTAAATGCAATTCGAATTGTATTAACGGATCCTAAATTACCATCAGATAAAGAGTCTATTTATTGGTTAAATGTTAAATCAATACCGCCGTCTGACCCTAATGCAACAAATAATTTAACTATCTCAATTAATAATAAAATTAAGTTAATTTATCGCCCAGTGGATTTACCAACAGCAGATGCATTTACTGCCTATGAAAAGCTCACCTTTGAAAAGAAAGGAAATAGCTTAAAATCTAAAAACCCAACACCTTATTATGTGTCATTTGGTGAACTAAAAATTGGCAATAAAAAAATTACTGATCCTGGCATGGTGCCTCCAATGGGAGAAGCAACTTGGAATATTTCAGAAATCCAAGCAAATCAGGTGACTTGGAGTGCTGTTAATGATCATGGAACGATAACAAAAACAAAAACTCAGACATTAAAATAATTCGTTGGAAGAATATACATTATGCGTTGTATTCCAAGAAAACAACTCTTATCAATTTGTTGTGCTAATGCTATAACCTGTTCGCATAATTGGGTAATGTATTTTCGGTTAAAGAAAGTATGTCAGGCAGTGGCTGCAATTATTTTCACTGGTATGAATGTTAATTATGCATTTGCTGATGACTATTTTAGCCCAAGCTCATTAAGTGTGGTTGATGGTCAAAATATTGCAGATTTACCGAATTTAAATCAATTTGCTAATCCGGGTGGCCAGCTTGCAGGGGAATACCATGTTGATGTAATTGTAAATGGTATTTTAATGGAATCGAAGGTCGTTGAGTTCATTAAGGATAAGTCGTCAAATCAGCTAATTCCCCTATTAACGAAAGAAGAATTAGCACTTTGGGGTGTTAAAGTTGATGCGATTCCTGCGTTAAAAGCTCTTCCTGAGAAACAAGAAATTGTTCCTATCAGCGAATATATACCTGATGCAAAATCTATATTGGAATTGAATCAACAAAAGTTAAATATTTCGATCCCTCAAATTGCGATGGACAAGCAAGCATTAGGTACTGTGCCAACAAGTCAGTGGGAAAACGGTGTTCCCGCTTTGGTCTTAAATTATTATTATAGTGGTTCAAATAATTGGAGCCGCAATAAGTCTAAAGACTCCAATTCTCATTACTTTAATTTGCGAAGTACTGGAAACCTAGGTCCGTGGCGTTTAAAAAACTACTCAACCTATACAGATAATAATGGGAAGCGTGAGTGGGAGAACATTGAAACCAGTTTAGAAAGAGGAATTAATTATTTAAAATCACAATTAACAATAGGTGATACTGCTACACCAAGTGAAATATTTGAAGGATTTCAATTTCGAGGCGTACAGTTACGAAGTGATGAATCTATGCTACCTAGTTCAATGAGGGGATTTGCACCCGTTATTCGTGGTATAGCACAAAGTAATGCAGAAGTTACAGTTAAACAAAATAACTATGTTATTTACCAATCTTATGTTTCGCCCGGAGCATTTGAAATTGATGATTTATACCCAACAGGAACCAGCGGTGATTTGACTGTTTTGATTAAAGAAGCAGATGGTTCTGAACGTTCATTTGTAGTTCCTTTTTCATCAATTGCCATAATGCAACGTGAAGGACAGCTCAAATATTCACTAACTGGAGGGAAATATAAGTCTAATACTTCAGGTGAGGTTGAGCCAAACTTTTTGCAAAGTACATTTATTTATGGATTACCCAAAAGTATTACGGGGTATGCAGGGACTTTATTATCCAAAAACTACCAGTCTTATGCGGCAGGAATGGGGATTAACTTAGGAAGTTTTGGGGCATTATCGGCAGATATAACACAAGCTAATAGCCAAAACTTATTAGGGAAAGACAATACTGATAGCGGGCAGTCATATCGTTTTCAATATTCTAAAAATGTCACGTCTACAGGTACTTCAGTAACGTTAGCAAACTATCGTTATTCAACTGAAGGGTTTTATACATTTAGTGAAGCAAATAGCAATCAGCCTAAAATCTATCGTAATAATAAAAAAAATCGTTTTCAGGTTTCGCTTAACCAATCACTAAATGAATTCGGTAATGTCTATTTTTCGAGTTATCAGCAAGATTATTGGAACCGTTCAGGTAAAGAACGCTCATTGAATGCAGGTTATAATAATAATATTGGCGGGATCACTTACAATTTTAGCTACAGTTATACTGATAGTGCTTATCAACGTAAAGCGGATAACTATTTTTCTTTTTCAATGACTATTCCTTTGAATGATTCATCAGGCAACTACACATCGATAAACAGCAGCGTTACAGCTGATAACAGTGGTAATACGGATGCAATGATGGGGATAAGTGGTACTTTAGGTGAGAGTAATAATTTTAATTATGCTATTCAACAATCCTATGGGAATAAAGAAACACGTGCGAGCGGAAATGCATCAGCATCTTATCGGGGAAGCTATGGGGTTGCAAATGCGGCTTATGGATATGATAAATATTCACAACGAGCGAACTATGGTCTAACGGGGGCCGTTGTCGCTCATCCACATGGAATCACATTGTCTCAGCCAATCAATGATACTTTTGCTATTGTCCGTGCTCCTGGGGCGAAAAATGTACAAGTTTCAAACCGAGCAAATATTTCAACGGACTCTCGTGGTTATGCAATTATTCCTTATTTAAACCCTTATACGAAAAATGAAATTACGCTCAACATAGATTCATTACCAGATAATGTTGAATTAAAAACGAATACCGTGAGTGTCGTACCAACGAAAGGTGCAGCGATTCTGGCAAGTTATCAAACGCATGTGGGTTACAGACTATTATTTACTGTAACGCATAATGGCAAACCTGTGCCTTTTGGTGCAATGGCACAATTCTCTCAAAGTGATGATCAAAATATAAGTACAGGTATTGTGGGCGATAATGGTGATGTTTATCTCAGTGGAATGCCGGAACAAGGGCAATTACAGATAAAATGGGGTAAAAGTTTACAAGAACAATGCATTGCAGAATACCAATTAACCGCGGAACAATTAAAACAGCATTTACCTATATTGCCTGTTAATTGCCACTGAGAATAGGTTTTTAATATGAATATAAAACAGATTATTACTTCGATTGGTATTACATTGTTTTCATTTAGTGCATGCAGTATTGGGCAATTTCGTGTCAATTTAGGGGATTTAGAAATTGATTCAGCGGCACATAAACTTCCCCGTGAATCTATACTCGGTAATGGATGGAAGCAATTTGAACCTAGCGCTAACCATGAATTATGTGTTGCAGAAAATGCGGGAAATTTTAAATTTATGTTACAAGCTAATAGTCAGCCGACCGGAATGACTATTAATGATGGTTCAGGTAGTTACCCTGTTTTTAGTACTGGGATTGATGGTGTTGGTTATGTGGTTGGTGTAAGGCAAAAAGGAACGAGTCAATGGTATCCATTAACGGGAAGTAATAGCGAAATTAATGCAGTTGATGGCTCATCGGCACTACAACTTGAAACGCGGATGATGTATATCAAAACGGTTCAAGGGGATATTGAAGGGTCAGAAAAAGTTGCTACACATTTTAGCACAATTAAAGTGCAATGCACTGGTGATATGAATTGGATATCATCAGTTGGCGAAATATTACCTGCATCAACTTTAATTTCATGGGCACAGCGTACTTGCTCTATTTCATCTGTTCGTCAATCTGTTGATCTTGGAGTTCACGATATTGCTAAAGTTCGTTCACTTAATATAGGTGATACTTTTGGTCATGCTCAGCAGTCGATCACGATTAATTGTCCAAAAATAATGTCTGTTGCCTATACGATCGCAGATAATTTGCACCCCAGTAACATCAATACAGATATCATTTATTTGGAAAATAACAATGAGAACCCAGGATTTGCTGTACGTGTATATGAATCTGGGAAGTCATCTCCGTTGAGGTTGGGGGGAGATCGCTCATTATCTAATAGTTATGTATATTCTCTGCTAGATAAAACGAGTCTAAGCCCGATTATTACAAAGACATTTGAATTCAAGTACGTCAAAACGTCTAATGAAGTGAAAGCGACTAATGGTAATGCACAGGTCACGGTTACCCTTGTGTATAAATAGAAAAGGTAAATTATCAATGAATTATATAATTAATTTGCTCGTTTTTTTATTTTCTTTAACCTATATGAATGTTCTTGTCGCGGACGAATATATCAAGGTGAATTTTAGCGGCTCAATCAAAGCTAAGTCGTGTACCGTGTTCTCTGCAGCACAGAATATTGATTTAGGGACTTGGTTTTTAGAGGGAAATGGGCGTAACTTTGCTCGCGATTCAGTCACTGATTGGGTGGAATTTGATTTGGCGTTTAATTGTTCACCGGACAAGCGGCAAGTGGTCGGTGTATTAGAAGGTACGCCAGCCGAGTTAGATAATAAACTATTTGAGTTAGATAAATCAGCTGGTTCAGCAAGCGGAATGGCCATTCAAATTGAAGCTTATTCACCAGAGAATAAGCGTTGGGAAGAAAAAAATGCGAATGAAGTGAGCACATTAATTAGTTTTGCGGGAACAACATCAGGAATGAATACGGTTCAATTGCGCGCACGTTATAAGCAACTAGCAGACAGTGCAACAGGAGGAGATGCAAATGCCTCTATTACATTTGTTGTGCGAAATAACTAAGGAAAAGCAATGAATCAAAATATTAGATATGCGACTTATGTTTTTGCAATAGCACTGCTCTTTTTTTCTACAAAATCTATGAGTTATGATGCTATTTTTAATATTACAGGGCGAGTATCTGCAAACACGTGTTCAGTTCAATCTGCGAAAACATTCAATGTTAATCTTGGTGACAACATAATTGGTTGGAGTGGTTTTGGTTCTGGTATCAATACGAAATCTAAAAAGGTAGATTGGCGGATTGATTTTAACTGCGATAAAGATGCTACCATTTACTTTAATTTTCGGGGAAATAATTCTAGTAGAGATCGTGAATTACTAATGTTGAGTCCTTTGCCTGGAAGTGCTAAAGGGGTCGGAATAAAGACGGAATTGGATTTCGGAACTAGCAGTGTAACCATAGGATTTTATAGCAGTATATTGGCATCATATAGTGGCGTTGAAGGAAAAAGAACACTTATACTTAGATCGTATTATGTACAAACAGATAGTGTAGTTACTCCTGGTATCGCGAATGCTTCGATGGATATAGACGTGACTTACCAATAAATAATAGATATTGAATAAACTAAAGCGCCATTAATATGATGACGCTTTAGTCTTATGTTAAGCCACTTGTACGGGTACCGCTTTTGCCACACGACTCATAACGTTATTTTCATCAAAGTAAGCGACTTTAGGCTTATGAAGGCGAGCATCTTCATCTTCAATTTGTACATAAGAACAAATAATAAGTTTATCCCCAACAGCGGCACGACGTGCAGCCGCGCCATTCACAGAGATAATCTTCGAACCTCGTTCACCTGAAATCGCGTAAGTTGAAAAGCGTTCCCCGTTATCAACGTTATAAATATCAATCGCTTCGTATTCAAGGATACCGGCTGCATCCATAAAGTCTTGATCGATAGCACAGGAGCCCTCGTAGTGTAAGTCAGCCTGAGTAACAGTGACGCGGTGTAGTTTTCCTTGCAACATTCTTCTTAACATTTTTTCTTCCTCACTCGGCCCACAGCGTTGTTGGCGTTCTCCCTCCCTAGTCTTAGGCTCCTAGAGATTTGTTTATTGAACGCCTAGCTGTAAACTCTGTAATTGCAGTGTGTTGTTTTATTGTTATAAGTACTTTGTTTCTATGCAATATCGACGGGAAGGTCAACTTGCAAATTGTCAATTAGTCGAGTCTGCCCTAACCATGCTGCCATCAGGATGACGGCTCGTTTACTCGACCCATTAAGGGGTAACAAGGTTTCTGCATCACGAATAAATAGCTCATCTGGTGTAAAACCAGCTTGGCGTAAAGACTCTTCCATTTCATTGACAAGGTCATTTGCAATGCTAGGGGTTTCTGCTAATTTTTGCCCGGCTTGTAACATAATTTGATAAAGCTGAGGGGCTATTTTTTGCTCTTCAGCAGATAAATTATTATTGCGAGAACTTAAGGCTAGCCCATTTTTTGCTCTAACTGTTGGAATACTGATGATTTGGGTATCGAATGATAAATCATTAACTAATTTACGAATCAATTGTAATTGCTGATAATCTTTTTTACCAAACAGCGCAATATCAGGTTGTACTAAGTTGAACAGCTTAGTAATAACAGTTGCGACACCACGGAAATGCCCCGGACGACTTGCGCCTTCTAGTATCGTTGATAGTTCAGGGACTTCAACATATGTCTGCTTTTCCATCCCGTCAGGGTAAAATTCGAGAGGAGAAGGTGCAAAAACTAAATTGATACCAAGACGTTTTAATTTCTCACAGTCTTCTTGCAACGTTCGCGGGTAATTTGCTAAATCAGACTGCCTATCAAATTGCATTGGGTTAACAAAGATACTGGCAATAACAATATCAGCTTGCTGTTTAGCTTGGTCAATGAGTGTTAAGTGACCATCATGCAAATTGCCCATTGTTGGCACAAGTGCAATACGTTTGCCTTCTTGTTTCCAGCGACGGATTTCACGGCGTAGTATAAGTGCCGTTTCAACGATAAGCATACGTGTGTTCCTTATGGTTTTTTGTAGTCAATTAGGAAAAGGAGTGAGCTTCACTTGGGTAAATCCCATCTTCCACTTCTTGAATATACATGCGGATAGCATCATTGATATTACCCGCTTGCGCTAAAAAGTTTTTAGCGAATTTTGGTGGGCGGGCTGTAATACCAAGTGCATCATGCATAACGAGAATCTGACCATCAGTTTCATTTCCTGCGCCAATACCAATAACGGGGAGCAGCAATTCTTCAGTGATATGACTCGCTAATGAAGTAGGAACACATTCAAGTACTAATAATTGCATTCCTGCATTTTCGAGGGCGATTGCATCTTTCAAGACTTGATTAGCAGTCACTTCATCACGCCCTTGGACTTTATAGCCCCCGAGTATATTGACGGCTTGTGGTGTTAAACCAAGATGGCCACAAACAGGAACAGAGCGTTCACATAGCATTTTTACGGTGTCACACAACCAACTGCCGCCTTCAATTTTTATCATATTGGCGCCTGCTTGCATTAAAATAGCGGCATTTGCACAAGCTTGTTCTGGTGTGGCGTAGCTCATAAAAGGCATATCAGCGATGATAAAGGCGTTTGGAGCCCCTTTACGAACACAACGTGTGTGATAAGCAATTTGTTCAACGGTAACGGGTAATGTGGAAGACTCGCCCTGAATAGTCATGCCAAGTGAGTCGCCAACGAGCATGACTTGAATTCCTTGCTCATAAAATAATTGAGCAAAACTAGCATCATAGGCTGTCATGGTTGCGAACTTGCGTTTGTCTTGTTTAAACTGACATAAATCAGCCAGAGAAATTGGTTTCATTATAATAACCTCCGGAAATGATCTCCTTGCGACCATACCTCATAAGAGGTTGCACACTTTAAGGGGTAATGTCCCAAAGCGTCAGGCCATTGCGAGGAACTTGTGTGAGTCTTTCCAAAAGCGTTTCGCCATCAGGAAAAACTAGGGTGGGGGCAATTTCACTGAGCGGATACAACATAAATTCCCGCTCTTTTAGCCCGTAATGTGGAATGGTTAACCGGGGGGTATGGATAACTCGGTTACCAAAAAGCATGATATCAAGGTCAAGAGTGCGAGGACCCCAACGTTCTTCTTTACGCACTCGTCCAAGATCTAATTCGATTTTTTGTGTGTGATCAAGTAGCTCTTCGGGCTCGAGATCTGTTTCTAGTAATACAGCCAGATTGAGAAAATCTGGCTGATCCTGTGGCCCTAAAGGCTTAGTTCGATAAATAGAAGAGATTGAAACGACACGACTGTTAGGGATCGCATCTAATGCTGCAATAGCTTGCTGAGCCTGTTGTAGTGGCTTACCAAGGTTACTTCCTACAGCAATATAGACTTGTTCCATGGTACTCTCTCTATGTATTACTATGACTTATTAGGCTTGCGAGCCCCAGCGTTTGATGAGCGTTGTGGGCGGTGACGCCGACGCGTTGGCATATTGCCTAATTCGGAAATCATCTCACGCTGCTTGCTATTATTAGCTTGTTGGAAATCCGCCCACCACAATGTTAATTCTTGTAGTTCATTCCGGTTTTCGACATTGGCTCTTAGTTCTAATAAATCAAACGCAGCACGGAATTTAGGGTGCTCCATTAGTTTATTTGCACGGCGGCCTTGACGACGAGGTAATCGAAGTTGTAATAACCAAATATCACGCATTGTGGTTGTGATACGTTTCGGTATTGCAATCGACCGACATTGTTCGTCTAAAATGTCATTCATGGCCAGCGCAAAGGCATCATAATAAGCCAATCCGCCCTCCTGAGTAAGCTTTTCAGCATGCTCGGTTACGGGGTACCATAACATAACCGCAAATAAAAAAGCAGGGTTAACGCGTTTATCATTTTTAAGCCTGAAATCGGTATTTTTCAGGACTTGCTCAATGATTTTTTCCATTGGTGAGTCACCGTTTTCAGTGAAACGGCTGGCAACAACAGGGAATAGCTGCTCAAATAAACCATATTTTTTGAGCATCATATAAGTGGTATAACCTTGCCCAGCTTGTAGCAACTTAAGTGATTCTTCAAACAGCCTTGCCGACGGTATCTCTTTTAATAAATGAGCGAGTGAATAAATAGGATCTGCGGTTTTTGGCTCGATACTCATATTGAGTTTGCATGCGAAGCGTACCGCTCTTAGCATCCTAACTGGGTCTTCACGGTAACGGGTTTCAGGGTCGCCAATTAAGCGAATAACCCCATCCTTTAAGTCTTTTAACCCATTAACGTAGTCACGTACGGAGAAATCATCAATATTGTAATAGAGACTATTCACTGTGAAGTCACGACGAATCGCATCTTCTTCAATAGAGCCGAAGATATTATCACGCAGCAACATGCCGTTTTGTGCTTGAGAAGACAGGTTTTTATCTTCTGAAGCATTTTGGTCATGATTCCCCCGGAACGTTGCCACCTCAATAATTTCAGGACCGAACATGATATGAGCCAAACGGAATCGGCGGCCGACTAGGCGACAATTACGAAATAGCTTACGAATTTGTTCCGGTGTTGCATTGGTGGTGATATCGAAGTCTTTAGGTTTTTGACCTAAAAGTAAATCGCGAACCCCTCCGCCGACTAAATAGGCTTCAAAGCCACTTTTATTTAATCGATAGAGGACTTTTAGAGCATTATCACTAATATCACTACGGGAAATAGAGTGCTCCGCACGGGGAATAACAGTAATGTTTTCGTCGTTAACGGTTGTCATTATGGTGTGTTTCTCAGGCGTAGGGTCGGCACGTTGAGATTGACGAACCGTTTTTTTAATAGGCGCTGTTTTATGAGTTTGCTTAGTGTTCTGTTCTTTTGATGCAGTTTGCGCATCAGCAGAATGAGTGACTGGCCTTTTACCGGCTGCCTGAGTATCTCGTAAAATGTCACGATGCTGTGATGCATCTTCATCTGATGCATTTGTATTGCGAGATAAAATATTACGGCAGAAATTTGCTACACGGTTAAAAATAGTACACCTCGATGTGATTACCAATATTCATTAAACAAAATAAGCGGCTAATCATAGCTCACAGAAGTTTCTTTGAGAATGGTTAAACGCATAAAAGTCATGTCTAATCATTAATTTTACCAATAAAATTAACTCAAAAAATAGCATAATTTATTTTTGCTTTCGTAAGATATGACCTGCAATGCCTTATTTTAAGCTATTTTAGGGCGTTAGGTTATTTGTTTTTTTTAATCATTGGCCAAAAAAATGGCTAATTTTAAGCCCTCTAAAATTTTAGGTGTAATGGATGAGTATTATTTAGTATTAATGATAATACTAAATTTAGATAAAACAGCAAGATAGCTTAAAAATACCATAAAAATGCAGGGGGTAACCAATATAAACCATGACTAACGGGGAGGAGAATGCTGGGAGAGCAAGTTTTCACGGTGACAAAACCTTATAACGGCGCACGTAATATGCGCCGTTTAGGACTCCATCTGAGCTATTAGCCTGCCATTTGCTTTTCGCGAATTTCAGCTAATGTTTTACAGTCGATACATAAATCAGCAGTAGGACGGGCTTCCAAACGGCGGATACCAATTTCTACGCCACATGATTCACAAAAGCCAAAGTCATCATCTTCAACTTTTTTCAGGGTTTTTTCTATTTTCTTGATCAGTTTACGCTCACGATCCCGGTTACGTAATTCAAGGCTGAACTCCTCTTCCTGAGCGGCTCTATCAACGGGGTCTGGAAAGTTAGCTGCCTCATCTTGCATATGAGTAACAGTCCGGTCCACTTCATCTCTGAGTTGATTGCGCCATGCTTCGAGAATGAGCTTAAAATGCGCCAACTGGGCCTCGTTCATGTACTCTTCGCCAGCTTTTTCATGATAGGGTTCAACCCCAGCAATGGCGAGAATGCTTAAGGACGATGTCTTACGTTTTTGCCCTTCTTGCATAATGCTTCTCCTACACACGCAAATTTTACAAAAACCCCAAAGGGGAAAAATTAAGGTCGCTATAAATAGCAGAAGAGAGCTCTCTTGGCAATCGTTCCTGCAATGAGTTTTGTAATGCTGTGAGGGCGAGCGTGTTTATTCCCTTTCTAGCGCCCAGAACTCAGCGGCCTCGTATAAAAATTGGTTAAAAAAACTTTATTTAATAGAGTTAAAGCAAATCTGCTTCCCTAACGCCATTTGTTGAACAGTTATATCAGCTTGATAACAAAGTACTTCAACACCACTTTGCCGTGCCTCCTCTAATAACTGCGCATATTTTTTATCAATATGTGCAGCCGCAGATGCTACGTGAATACCTGTGTGTAAAGCAACAAACAATAGTATGGCTCTTTTTCCTTCTTTAGCAATCTGTGATAGCTCGCGTAAATGTTTTTGCCCTCTTAGCGTGACGGTATCAGGGAAAAAACCGTGGCCATTTTCAAGTAAAGTTACTGATTTAACTTCAATAAAGCAATCTGGTAATTCACTGTTTGAGAGAAAAAAGTCAATTCGGCTATTTTCTGAACCATATTTCATTTCTGGCTTTATTATGCTGTACTCGGATAATTCTGGAATGTGTTTTTCGGCTAAAGCTTGAGCAACTAATTGGTTCGCACGCAGCGTATTAATACAAATAAAATCGCCATTAGCTGTTTGGGTAAGTTCCCAGCTGTAGGGATATTTACGTTTTGGGTTATCAGATGTGGAATACCAAATAGTATCACCCGGTGTCGCACAGCCAGTCATTGCGCCGGTGTTAGCACAATGAATAGTGATTTCTTCACCATTAGGCAGGGTGACATCAGCCAAAAAGCGTTTATAGCGTTTAATTAGCGTGGCCGATTTTAAACAAGGATTAAACTCCATATATTCTCCGCTGTCATACGAGGTGAGTTGTCAATACACTGATTTTAATATGATTGAAAGTGGCTAATGCTACAATGTCTGATAGTAAAAGTTAAATGCATGGAGTGATAACCAAAGTGTTCCCCATATTAGACGTCAGAGAATCACTAATTACCGCATTAAAATCATCCCCTCAAGTGCTATTACATGCACCGACGGGAGCCGGTAAATCCACCGTTTTGCCATTGGAAATCTTAAAAAGCGGGGTGGTTAATGGGCGGATTATTATGTTGGAACCTAGGCGTCTTGCGGCTAGAGCAGTTGCCGCGCGTTTAGCGGAGCAACTTGGGGAAGAAATTGGCCATACCATTGGTTTACGTATGCGTTCAGAAACTAAAGTTAGTCGTGATACTCAGTTAGAAATCGTAACGGAAGGCGTCTTAACACGACTATTACAAAATGACCCTATGCTTGAAGGGGTTGGGTTGGTGATTTTAGATGAATTTCATGAACGCAACTTACAAGCAGACCTTGGCCTTGCATTATTACTTGATTCACAACAAGCTCTACGGGATGACCTGCGGGTGTTATTGATGTCTGCTACCCTTGATAACCAAGGGCTCTCCCAGTTGTTCCCTAATGCTCCAGTGATCACTTCACAAGGACGCAGTTTCCCCGTTATTCGTGAATATCATCCCATAAATCCTAATAAATTATTTCATAAAGAAGTCGCGGCGGCAGCATGGCTGTTTTTGCAGCAAGAGAAAGGGTCACTATTATTATTTCTCCCGGGCGTGGGGGAAATAGAAAAAGTAAGAGCTGAATTAGCTTCGATAGTGAGTGAGGACATACTTTTGTGTCCTTTATATGGGACTTTACCTCTTAAAGCACAGCAGCAAGCAATCCAAATAGCCCCCGAAGGGAAACGTAAAGTTGTGCTAGCGACTAATATTGCGGAGACCAGCTTAACTATAGAAGGTATTCGCTTAGTGATGGATAGCGGCTTGGAGCGAGTAGGGCAGTTTAACCCTCGTTCAGGGATAACAAAATTAGTTAAGCAACGCATTAGCCAAGCATCAATGACACAGCGAGCTGGACGAGCGGGGCGCTTAGAAGCTGGGGTATGTTGGCATCTATTTAGTGAAGAGCAAGCGGAGCGTGCGGCTCAATTTAGTGAAGCACAAATCAACCAAAGTGACCTCAGTGGGCTATGGCTTTCTTTACTACAGTGGGGCTGCCATGATGTGACACAATTATCATGGCTCACCTTACCCCCAGCCCCCGCGATTGGGGCGGCAAAAAATCTACTTGCTAAACTTGGCGCGATTGATGCACAAGGGAAACTGTCTATCATGGGACAGAAGATGGCAGAACTAGGTAGCTCAGTACGTACTGCCGCGATGTTGTATAAAGCACAAGTCGCTAAAGATGAGTCAGTTTTGCAATTAGCCGCATTATTAGTGGCTATTATTGAAGAGCCGCCAAGAGGTGGTGAGTGCGACTTACGTTATTACTTAGACCGGCCAAGCGAAAGCTGGTGCCGGCGTGCGACCATTTTAAGTGGGCGAAAAGTTAACGCGAGTATAGGGCAGCAAACCGCACTGATAAGTAAGTGGTTACCAACCTTATTAGCAGCCGGTTTTCCCGACCAAATAGCAAAAACGAGGGACAATCAATTGCGTTATCAGTTATCCAGTAGGCTTGGAGCATCGCTACACGAAACGGATAGGCTATTGGGAACTTCTTGGTTAATCGTGCCATTGTTGTGGCAACCAGAAAATAGCGCAGATGCACGAGTGGCACTTGCGTACCCCATTGATATACAAGAATTGCAAAAAGATTGTACTGAATTATTTAATGAGCAAGAAACCGTTGAATGGGATGAGCAAAAAGGGACATTGCTAGCATGGAAGCGCTTGCAGTGCGGCCAGTTAGTGGTGAAATCAGAACGCATGAGTAACCCAGATAAAGCTGATATCAGTAAAGCGTTGGTTTATTGGCTAAAACAAAATGGGCTGCAACAATTGAATTGGCAAGAGGATGCGTTGCAACTGTGTATTCGTTGTACGTTAGCACAGCAATATTTCCCTGAGTTTGAATTACCATCCTTTGATGAAAGTACATTGTTATCAACATTAGATGAATGGCTTGAGCCTTATCTTATTGAGGTAACCAATAAACAAAAGTTGCAGCAAATTAATTTAGCAGAATTGCTAATAAACCGGTTAGATTGGCAACAACAGCAGTGGCTAGCGAACATGTTCCCTACAACTTACCGCGCACCTTCTTCACATGATGTGAGTATTCACTATGCATTGGATAAGCCGCCTGTCATAGAAATTCGTATGCAAGAAATGTATGGTGAGAAAACGAATCCAACTGTTGCGCAAGGGAAAATGACGTTAACGGTTTGTTTGCTTTCCCCTGCGATGCGCCCATTACAAATTACACAAGATCTCAGCGCATTTTGGCATGGAAGCTACAAAGAAATACAAAAAGAAATGAAAGGCCGCTACCCAAAACATTTATGGCCCGATGACCCAGCAAATACAGCACCAACGCGGCAAACAAAAAAAGCGATGATGGGTGCGAAATAAACTATTTTTATGCTCTAATAGCAGGTTCATAAAAATGGCTTATCCCTGCTTAATGTGAGTAAGGAAATGTAATTAAGAGCTTTCTTTGGTGAAATCTCTAAGGTTATGAGCCAAAATTAACCACTAAGCTATTCAAATAGTGAATGATTATGTTGTTAAGTTATTTTGTAAGGTGATATGGAGCGACCATGTCAGGTAAAGATTTTGAACCAATAGGCAGACGCAACAAAAAATCTGCTGGGAAAAAACAATCTTCATCCCGCCGTCGCAGAGACCGCGATGATTATGACGATGAAGATTTATTCGAAAATGATGATATTGACCAACAATATCTCGATGATGAAGACGAAGAAGAGCAAATGGCTAAAAAAGGCTCGAAAAATAACAAACCACGTAAAGTGAAAAGCAAATGGCGTTGGTTCTGGCTGTTAGTCAAACTAATGATTGTGTTTGCTGTTTTATTAGCAGCATACGGTTTTTATTTAAATCAACAAATTAAAGAACGTCTCGATGGTAAGGTGTGGGATTTACCTGCGGCAGTATATGGCAGGATGGTTAACCTTGAACCGGGAATGGACTATAGCCAAGCTGAAATGGTTCGCCTGCTCGAAGGTATGCAATACCGAAAAGTGAGTAAAATCACCACCTCCGGCGAATTTGTGGTTCGCGGTAATAGCATTGAAATTTTACGCCGTCCTTTTAATTTCCCTGACCAAAAAGAAGGGCAAATATTAGCGCGTATGGTGTTTGAAAATAATGGGTTAAGTAAAATTGAAAATATGGAAAATGGCCGTTCATTTGGCTTTTTCCGATTAGACCCTAAACTGATCACGATGATGCAATCGGCGAATAATGAACAACGTTTAGTATTGCCATTGTCTGATTTCCCCGAATCGTTGGTCAAAATTTTACTGGAAACCGAAGATCGCAACTTCTATGAGCACGATGGGGTCAGTTTATACTCTATTGGCCGTGCTGTTGTTGCCAACTTAACGGCTGGGCGTTCGGTTCAGGGGGGCAGTACCCTGACGCAGCAGTTAGTAAAAAACTTATTTTTAACTAATGAACGCACATTAAAACGTAAAGCCAATGAAGCTTACATGGCTATTTTGCTGGATTATAACTACAGCAAAGAACGTATTTTAGAGCTGTATCTAAACGAAGTGTTCTTAGGCCAAAATGGTAATGATGAAATTCGTGGCTTCCCGCTAGCAAGTTTGTATTATTTCGGTCGCCCAATTAATGAGTTAAGTTTTGACCAGCAGGCACTGTTAGTGGGTATGGTACAAGGGGCATCAACTTATAACCCATGGACTAAGCCACAAAATGCAATTAAACGCCGTAACATTGTGTTGAAAATCTTGGAAACACGTGGCGTAATCGACCAAGAAATGTACCAAGTGCTCAGTGCAAGGCCTCTTGGCGTGAAAAATAAAGAAGGGTTGGTGGCTTCTCAGCCTGCCTTTATGCAAATGGTACGTTTAGAGTTAAATCAAAAACTGGGTGATCAAGTTAAAGAGTTATCCGGTGCAAAAATCTTTACAACCTTAGACCCTGTCGCTCAAACGGCTGCGGAAAATGCGGTGGAAAATGGAGTCGCTGATTTACGTAAGGCTCGTAAGTTAGACGATATCGAAGGCGCAATGGTGGTCGTTGACCGTATTAATGGTGAAGTTCGTGCCATGGTTGGTGGCTCTCAACCTCAGTTTTCTGGCTTCAATCGAGCATTGAATGCACGCCGTAGTATTGGTTCGTTAGCGAAACCTCCTGTTTACCTTGCTGCACTGAGTGAGCCTGATCGCTATCGTTTAAATACATGGTTAAAAGATGAACCACTCACTGTTAAGGTGGGTAATCAAAATTGGAGCCCAAGGAATTATAGCCGTAATTTTAATGGACGTATGATGTTAGTCGATGCACTTGCTCGCTCACAGAATATCCCAACAGTAAACTTAGGGTTGGAAGTTGGTCTAGATCAGGTATTTAATACCTTTGTACGTCTAGGAACCCCAGCTGCAGCAATGGAAAAAGTGCCTGCGATGCTACTAGGGGCGGTAAATTTGACACCAGCTGAAGTCGCACAAGTTTATCAAACCATTGGCGGCGGCGGTAATCGCGCTAAATTATCTGCGCTGCGTTCAGTGATTGATGGTGATGGTAAAGAGATTTATCAAAGCTATCCATCTGCAGAGCGTGCTGTACCTTCACAAGCTGCCTACTTAGCGTTATACGGTATGCAACAAGTGGTTAAGCAAGGGACTGGCCGTGTATTATTGTCTAAATATGGCAAATATAACTTAGCAGGTAAAACAGGGACAACTAACGATTTGCGCGATAGCTGGTACGCCGGCATTGACGGTAAGGAAGTCGCGATTGTATGGGTAGGTCGTGATAACAATGGCCCTACGCAATTAACAGGCGCAACAGGAGCACTGAAGGTATATCAACGTTATCTTGATAATCAAACACCTTTGGCATTAATCAATCGTGCCCCAGAAGGGGTTGTAGATATGCAAGTGACTGCCGATGGGCAATTAAGCTGTTCAAATTTTGGTGGGGGTAGAATGCTACCAATCTGGACGGATAACCCCGATGCTTTATGCCAAGCATCAGAAAACCAAGACCCAGTTTGGAACCTAAATGGCAATAACGATGAGCCACAAAATGATGCACCGGATTGGGTTAAGGATATGTTTGGCAATAATCCCTAAATTCTCGTCATACTTCAACCTGTAGCGTTGTTGGTTGCACTCGCTAGACCTAGTCACATACTATTGTATGCTCCTAGGTTCTAGCTCACTTACCGCCTAGCTACAGGCTGAATTATTTAGAGAATTGCCGCGTAACGTTTCACTTTTTAGCGTTGTTGGTTGCACTCGCTAGACCTAGTCACATACTATTGTATGCTCCTAGGTTCTAGCTCACTTACCGCCTAGCTACAGGCTGAATTATTTAGAGAATTACCGCGTAACGTTTCACTTTTTAGCGTTGTTGGCTGTATTCACTAGATTTAGCCCCACACGGTTGTATACCTTAAGTTCTAGCTCACTTACCGCCTAGCTACAGGCTGAATTATTTAGAGAATTGCCGCGTAACGTTTCACTTTTTAGCGTCGTTGGTTGCACTCGCTAGACCTAGTCACATACTATTGTATGCTCCTAGGTTCTAGCTCACTTACCGCCTAGCTACAGGCTGAATTATTTAGAGAATTGCCGCGTAACGTTTCACTTTTTAGCGTTGTTGGTTGCACTCGCTAGACCTAGTCACATACTATTGTATGCTCCTAGGTTCTAGCTCACTTACCGCCTAGCTACAGGCTGAATTATTTAGAGAATTACCGCGTAACGTTTCACTTTTTAGCGTTGTTGGCTGTATTCACTAGATTTAGCCCCACACGGTTGTATACCTTAAGTTCTAGTTCACTTACCGCCTAGCTACAGGCTGAATTATTTAGAGAATTACCGCGTAACGTTTCACTTTTTAGCGTTGTTGGTTGTATTCACTAGATTTAGCCCCACACGGTTGTATACCTTAAGTTCTAGTTCACTTACCGCCTAGCTACAGGCTGAATTATTTAGAGAATTACCGCGTAACGTTTCACTTTTTAGCGTTGTTGGTTGTATTCACTAGATTTAGCCCCACACAGTTGTATACCTTAAGTTCTAGCTCACTAATCATCTAGCGACGGGCTGAATTATTTAGAGAATTACTAAGTACAGTTTGAGTTATTGCATGAGGATATAGTTATCTATCGTTAACTATAAGAAGAATAGAGGTGAAAGTGGAGATAGCTTCACCTCTATAATGTTAGTGTAAATTAATTGTTTTTAATTTTCATCAGTGCAGTTTCGGCGGCTTTGATCGTTTTTTCAATGTCTTCATCACTGTGAGCGATAGACATAAAACCAGCTTCAAAAGCCGAAGGTGCAAGGTAAATGCCTTGTTCTAACATATAATGGAAGAATTTCTTAAACCGTTCTACATCGCACTTCATCACGTCTTGGTAGCAAGTTACAGTCGGTGCATCAGTAAAGAAAACCCCAAACATACCGCCCACATGGTTGATTACCATCGGGATACCTTGTTCTTGGGATACGCGTTTTAAACCACGGGCTAATTTTTCTGTTAGCTCATTTAAACGTGAGTGGACGCCTGGCTGAGCGACTTCTTTTAAGCAAGCGAGACCCGCTGCCATCGCGACAGGGTTACCCGATAATGTACCAGCTTGGTAAACAGGGCCAATTGGCGCGAGTTTTTCCATGATCTCAAGTCGGCCACCAAACGCGCCAACAGGCATACCGCCACCGATAATTTTACCTAAACAAGTTAAGTCAGGTTGAACATCGTAATAGTCTTGTGCGCCGCCCAGAGCTACGCGAAAGCCTGTCATGACTTCATCAATGATTAATACAGCATTGAATTCATCACAAAGCTCACGTAAACCCGGTAAAAACTCAGCAGTAGGAGGGACGCAGTTCATATTGCCAGCAACAGGTTCAACAATCACACAAGCAATATCTTCAGGGTAGTTTTCAAATGCTTGGCGAACTGAGGCAAGATCGTTATAAGTACAGGTTAAGGTGTGTTTAACAAAATCTTCAGGGACTCCTGGAGAATTCGGCTCCCCCATAGTGAGTGCCCCTGACCCTGCTTTTACTAATAAGCAGTCTGCATGGCCGTGGTAACAACCTTCAAATTTGATAATTTTATCACGTCCAGTGTAGCCCCGAGCAAGGCGGATAGCGCTCATGGTAGCTTCTGTTCCTGAATTCACCATACGTACCATATCCATAGAGGGCACTAGTTCACAGACGAGTTCAGCCATTTCAACTTCCGCTGCGGTTGGCGCTCCAAAACTTAAACCTTTATGCACAGCTTTAATTACTGCATCACGAATAACTGGGTGATTATGCCCTAAGACCATCGGCCCCCATGAGCCAACGTAATCCACATAGGCTTTGCCATCGACGTCATAAATATATGAACCGTCAGCCTTTTCTATAAACAAAGGGGTTCCGCCAACACCATTAAAGGCACGAACTGGTGAGTTTACACCACCAGGAATTTGTTCTTTTGCTAGTGCATAAAGTTTTTCAGATTGCGACATGGCAGGGCTCCAAAAAGAGGCTAAATAGAAATTTGCCTCCATTCTAAAGCACTGTCTCAATTAAACCAAATGTTGATCCTAAGATATGCACAATGTGTCTAATTGTGTAACAACACTTGAACGATTTAGTCAAGTGGCGGATAATTAGATTAATTGATCTGGGGCGGCTTTTGCTTCCCATGAATTTACCGGTTACCGGTTTGGAGCTAAAAATGAGTGATGATTCAGCTCTGCCCTTACAATTTACTGATGCGGCAGCAATAAAAGTTAAAGATCTAGTTTCTGACGAGGATAACCCAAATCTGCGTTTACGTGTTTATATTACCGGTGGCGGATGCAGTGGTTTCCAGTATGGTTTCACATTTGATGACCAAATCAATGAAGGTGATATGACCATTGAGAAGCAAGGTGTTGCTCTTGTGGTTGACCCAATGAGCTTACAATATTTAGTTGGCGGAAGTGTTGACTATACTGAAGGTTTAGAAGGCTCGCGCTTTATTGTGACGAACCCGAATGCTAAGTCTACTTGTGGGTGTGGGTCGTCCTTTAGCGTCTAATTTTCGTCATATTTCGAGCTGTGGCGGTGTTGGCTTCATTCAGCTACTCGGGTCACATACTTGTGTGTGCTCCCCGAGGTATCTTCATTCGCCGCCTTGCCAAATTTTCGTCATATTTCGAGCTGTGGCGGTGTTGGCTTCATTCAGCTACTCGTGTCACATACTTGTGTGCGCTCCCCGAGGTATCTTCATTTGCCGCCTTGCCAAATTTTCGTCATATTTCTAGCTGTGGCGGTGTTGGCTTCATTCAGCTACTCGGGTCACATACTTGTGTGCGCTCCCCGAGGTATCTTCATTTGCCGCCTTGCCAAATTTTCGTCATATTTCGAGCTGTGGCGGTGTTGGCTTCATTCAGCTACTCGGGTCACATACTTGTGTATGCTCCCCGAGATATCTTCATTTGCCGCCTTGCCACAACTCGAACTATTTAGAAAATTTCTGTAATCTGTAATCTGCAATCTGTAATCTGTAACCTGTAATCTGTAATCTGTAATCTGTAATCTGTAACCTGTAACCTGTAACCTGTAACCTGTAACCTGTAACCTGTAACCTGTAACCTGTAACCTGTAACCTGTAACCTATAATTCTCGGATTTTAGTTCCTAATTATCAATTAGATAGTGAGTTTAGCTGTTCGCACAGTTGTTCGGTTGCATGCACAATCCTTGGGCCTGCTCGATGAAACCAATCTTCGTTTAACCGAATAACAGGGACATTGAGTTGGGGATGCCAAAATTCTTTCACTGCTTTTTCCTGTTCTGATGAACCTGTCATGATAATCACATCTGGTTTGCGGGTGAGTACTTGCTCACGGCTGACTTGCGGCCATTGCACTGTACTATTAGCAAAAATATTTTCACCACCACAAAATTCCACAACATCATTTTGCAATGTCTGATTACCAGTACTAAATAAAGGCTGGATACCTAATTGAATAAACACACGTTTTGGTTTGTTGATTAAGGCTTTTTTATTTTGATAAGAGGCTAAGGTTGCCCGCATCATTTCAATATTGTGTTGTGCAATTTTGGGGTTAGGACTGTATTGTGCTAATTCAGTTACTGAATTAATCACTTCATCGATGCTTTGCGGGTCGAAATAAATAATAGGAATACCAAAAGATGTGAGTTGTTCGAGAGGGCGCTGTGGGTTTCCTCCTCGCCATGCAAGAATTAAATCTGGTTTAAGTGCGATAATACGCTCCACATTTAGCCCTTGCCAATCAGCAACTTGTTCTATTTTTTTTGCTTGTTCTGGATAGTCGGAGTAAGCACTAACTGCAACTAAATTATCACCTAATCCAGCCGCGTAGGCGAGTTCGGTGTTTGCTGGTGATAAACTAATAACCCGTTGTTTGGGGGTAGCTAGAGCAGAAAAAGTAACCAACAAGGTACATAACAAGGTAACAGTGAAGGAATAAAAATGAGGAATTCTTTTCATGACTATCATTTATCTTAGCTGCAATGAAAAAGCATAACGGAATGTTAGTTATGCTTTTTCATAGGAGAAAATTAAGCGAGTTTTGTTAAAATCGCGTTGATCATCAGTGAAGATTGGCGAGCAGCAATAGGTAAAAACTCATCAAAACTGGTATGAGACTCTTTATCGGCTACATCAGAAATGGCGCGAACGACAACAAATGGTACGCCAAACTGGTGGCAAACTTGCCCTATCGCAGTCGCTTCCATCTCAACTGCAGCAACTTGAGGGAACATGGCTTTGATACGAGCTAATGGTTCTGCTCCATTAATAAAAGCATCACCACTACAGACTAAACCACGTACTGCATTCATATCCAATAAATTAATGCACTGTTCCGCAACGTTTATCAGGTTGCTATCCGCGACAAAAGCTGGTGGGCATTGTGCCATTTGGCCTGGCTCATAGCCAAACGCGGTGACGTCGGCATCGTGATAACGAACTTCAGTAGAGACAACAATATCACCAACATTTAAACGAGGATCTAACCCACCTGCGGACCCAGTGTTGATAACTACATCAGGTTGGCAATGTTCTAGTAATAATGTTGTACCGATTGCAGCCGCAACTTTACCAATACCTGATTTTAATAAAGCAACGTCAACACCATTAATTTTTCCGGTATAAATTTCACAGCCTGCGCGGCTGATCGTTTGGCAATTTTCAATTTGTGAGCGCAAAATAGCAACTTCTTGCTCCATTGCACCAATGACCCCAACTTTCATTTTGTCTCCTTCACCATATTCCCCTACTTAGTGTTTACAACACATTATTTAGGGAAAATAGAATTTTGTTGTGTTATTGCTTTGATCTTCGAGCGCTATCGCAACTAATATTGCAATATCTCATGTTTAAGCAATGAAATTACAAAGCTGTACGAAGTGTAGCATTGAAAGTTGAGGCGTGAAGTATTTTTCCTGCACTTTGGTTATATAATGACTAATAAATTTAGATAAGGGAGAGGAAAGAATGGGGGAGATTAACTTTCTTAAAAAGCTAAGCTTTCAGCGTAATTATACGAGTAGCGCAAAGAATCAAAAAGTTTCGGAAAAAGATGAAGACGCCGTTAATCGCTTATTTGAAAGTGATCGGGGGCGTATCATTAATTCTGCTGCCATTCGTCGCTTACAACAAAAAACACAAGTTTTTCCGTTAGAACAAAATTCTGCTGTACGTAGCCGATTGACTCACTCACTAGAGGTTCAGCAAGTGGGGCGTTACATTAGTAAAACCGTTTTGGGTGAATTAAAAAAGAGAAAGTTATTAGAAACCTATGGGTTAGATGAAAGGTGTGACGCCTTTGAAAGCCTCGTTGAAATGGCTTGCTTAATGCATGATATCGGCAACCCACCTTTTGGTCATTTTGGTGAAGCTGCAATACAGCGTTGGTTCAGTAAATTATTGGCTCCCGGCTATCTTTATACACCAGACTCTCCTGATCCATGCCAAATACACGCCTTACAATTGACAGGTAATGAAAAGCAAGACCTTTTTCGTCGTCAATTGAAGCACGATTTGTGTTCATTTGAAGGCAATGCTCAAGGGTTGCGTATGGCTCATCGGTTGCTCAAATTAAATTTGACCTACGCACAGATTGGTTCAATTTTGAAATATACTCGCGGGGCTTATGATTTAGCTCCGATCCCTGCAGAATTTGACTATTTAATGAAAAAACCGGGTTATTATTGGTCTGAATCAGATTTTGTCAGTGAATTGACAAAAAAACTCGATATGGAGAAATATTGTCGCTTCCCTCTCTCTTATATTATGGAAGCGGCTGATGATATTTCATATTGCATTGCTGATCTGGATGACGCTGCTGAAAAAGGTATTTTTACCGTCGAAAAATTAATCGATTATTTAAAGGCAGAATGGGGTCCTATTGAACCAAACGATTTGTTTGACCAAACCATTATGCGTGCTTATAACAATATTAGTGATAATCACACAAGGCGCATTCAACAAGATCAGTTTTTTATGTACTTACGCGTCAATATTACGAGTAAATTATGCCATTACAGTGCTCAACAGTTTATAAAAAACTTACCTGAAATTTACCATGGTAATTTTAATAGCGCATTACTGGAAGATAAAAGCCCTGAGCATAGGTTATTGAAAGTATTAAAAACAGTGGCATTTAAGCATGTTTTTAACCACCATGAAGTTGAGGAACTAGAACTTCAAGGGTATCGCATTATTAGTGGGTTACTCGATTTCTATAGCCCATTATTAATGATGAGCAGAACAGATTTTGCGGAACTAGTGGACAAAAACTATCATAAGCATTTTTTTATTGAAACTCGTTTATTCCATAAGTTATCTAATAAGCACCGCTTATCTTATACTGAAGCGCTTGAAAAAATTTCTGCGACCAATGAGTCTGACCGCTCAATCCTCGAGTTTTATTACCGGGCACGTTTAATACAAGACTATATTAGTGGGATGACAGATCACTATGCCTATGAAGAATATAGAAAATTTATGGTCAGCAACTAACATTATATTGATGTTATGTAATAAATTCGCAAAGTATTCAATAAAATGATAGGAAAAACAGGTATACTAAGGGGACAGGTTTTTCCTTATTAATAGGCGGAAAAAGCAACGTGTTGAAACGGGAAAAACGGCAATCATTATTTTTATAACTTAATACTCCGTAGTGACTACTTATGGCTCAATTTTACTCTCCGAACCGCCGTACTACTTCACGCCGTCAAATAACGGTTATTGCTGAAAGCCTTGATGCTGCTGGGCAAGGTGTCGCTCGTGTCGATGGCAAAACGATTTTTGTGGCAGGCTTATTGCCTAATGAAGAAGCTCAGATTGAATTAACAGAAGATAAACGTCATTTTGCAAAAGCGAAGATTATTAGGCGGTTGAGTACCAATCCACAAAGGGTTAAGCCACGCTGCGGTTACTTTGAACAATGCGGTGGTTGCCAACAACAGCATGTTGATATTGAACTACAAAGGGAAAGTAAAGCCCTTGCTTTACAGTATGTAATGTTACGCGAAACGGGGGTAGATAAACCAGCAACCCCGGTTATCAGCGGTGAGTCATATGGCTACCGTCGACGAGCACGCTTGGGTTTGCAATACCATTCTAAAAGCCATCGGTTAGTCATGGGCTTTCGAAAAACTCAATCGAATACTTTGGTTGATATAAAACATTGTCCTGTTTTATCACCCGATCTAGACATATTGCTTGAGCCGCTTTCACAATGTCTCAACCAGCTCAGTATTGCCGCGAAACTGGGGCATGTTGAATTAATTTATGCGGATAACTGCAAAGTTGTATTGATCCGGCATTTGGCTCCTTTGCTATCTTCAGATAAGCAAAAACTCATTGATTTTGAAAATCAGCACGGAGTGTCTATCTGGTTAGCAGGTAATGATGAAAACTTACATACGCTGACTGAGGCTTCCCCATTACCTGAATATCAAGTCGCAGGGGAAAGGTTGAGATTTAATCCGTCAAACTTTATTCAAGTTAATGCGCAAGTTAACCAACAAATGGTCGAGCAGGCGTTAGCATGGTTGGATATCAACAGTGAAGACAGGGTATTAGACCTGTTTTGTGGAATGGGTAATTTTACACTGCCTATTGCTCGGCTAGCGAAATCTGTCGTTGGGGTTGAAGGTGTTGAAAATTTAGTCGAACAAGCACGAAACAACGCTCAGCTCAATACTATTTATAATGTAGCATTCTATAATGAGAACTTAGAAGCACAAATTCATACACAGCCATGGGCAGCTCAAGGGTTTAATAAAGTGTTATTAGACCCTGCAAGGGCTGGAGCTGCTGGTGTAATGGAACATTTAATTAAACTGATGCCAGAAAAAATTGTCTATGTTTCATGTAACCCCACAACATTAGCTAGGGACAGCAAGGTTTTGCTTGGTGGGGGTTATCAATTATTACATTTGCGGATGTTGGATATGTTTCCGCACACTAGCCATTTAGAGTCAATGGCATTATTTATCCGTCGCCCAGAGGTTTAATCGGTAGGGAGAATATATGGTTGCAGTAAGAAGTGCACATCTTACCCCAGCAGGTGAGTTTGCCCCAGAAAATTGGGTTAATGGTTTAGGTTTGGGCAATAAGCAATCAGAAGAAAAGCTCATCCATACCTGGCAATACTGTCATGACAAATTAGCTGGACAAGAAAAAGCGCCTTTATTGCTATGGCGCGGCATTGAAATGACCGAGATACTCTCTACATTGAGTATGGATATCGGTAGCTTACAAGCAGCTTTGCTTTTCCCTTTAGTCGAAGAAGGGGAGCTAAAAGAGCAAGATGTGATTGATGAGTTTGGTAATTCTATTAACGAACTTGTTAAGGGCGTGTTGGAAATGGACGCAATTCGCCAGCTCAAAGCCACGCAGTCGAGTGAAACAAGCTCGATACAAGTGGATAATATCCGTCGTATGTTACTGTCGATGGTAGAGGATTTCCGCTGTGTTGTCATAAAATTAGCTGAACGCATCGCACATTTACGTGAGGTAAAAGATGCAACAGAAGATGAGCGCGTATTAGCCGCTAAAGAATGTTCAAATATCTATGCGCCTTTAGCAAATCGTTTGGGGATAGGCCAGCTAAAATGGGAACTAGAAGATTTTTGTTTCCGTTATTTGCACCCTGATGAGTATAAAAAAATTGCTAAATTACTCCATGAGCGCCGTATCGATCGTGAAGAATACATTGATAACTTCGTAGGGACATTACGAAAGTATATGTTAAAAGAGAGTATTCAAGCTGATATCTACGGTCGCCCTAAGCATATTTACAGTATCTGGCGCAAAATGAAGAAAAAATCTTTAGCGTTTGATGAACTGTTCGATGTGCGTGCAGTGCGTATTGTCGTCGAACGCTTGCAAGATTGTTATGCTGCTCTAGGGATTGTACACACCCACTTTCGTCATTTGCCGGATGAGTTTGACGATTATGTGGCGAATCCAAAACCAAATGGTTATCAATCGATTCATACGGTGGTACTTGGGCCAAATGGTAAAACCCTTGAAATTCAAATACGAACTCGTCAAATGCATGAAGATGCAGAGTTAGGGGTTGCAGCGCACTGGAAGTATAAAGAAGGCGCAACGGGTGTTGGCAAGGGCAGTAGCTATGAAAACCGCATTGCATGGCTGCGTAAGTTAATTGCATGGCAAGAAGAAATGGCCGATTCTGGTGAAATGCTGGATGAGGTGCGTAGCCAAGTATTTGATGACCGAGTCTATGTCTTTACACCTAAAGGTGATGTCGTTGATTTGCCAACGGGTTCGACGCCACTTGATTTTGCATATCATATCCACAGTGATGTGGGTCACCGTTGTATAGGGGCTAAGATTGGTGGTCGCATCGTGCCATTTAGTTACCAACTACAAATGGGGGATCAAATTGAAATTATTACGCAAAAGCATCCAAATCCTAGTCGTGACTGGTTAAACCCTAACCTTGGCTATGTTACCACTAGCCGTGGACGAGCGAAAATACAAAACTGGTTCCGTAAGCAAGATAGAGACAAAAATATCCTTGCGGGTCGCCAAATATTGGATAGCGAGTTATCTCACCTCGATATTAGTCTTAGAGAAGCAGAAAAGCTGTTGATAGCGCGGTATAACGTTCATTCATTAGATGAAGTTTTAGCGGGTATTGGTGGTGGTGATATTCGTATCAACCAATTAGTTAACTTCCTACAAAGTAAGTTTAATAAGGCGACAGCAGAAGAAGAAGACCGTGCAGCGATGAAGACGCTGGAAAGTAAGTCTTCAGTTCCAAGGGCACCATCTCATGGAAGTGGTCGTGTGGTCGTCGAAGGGGTGGGTAACCTGATGCACCATATTGCGCGTTGTTGCCAGCCAATCCCGGGTGATGAAATTGTCGGTTTTATTACCAAAGGGCGAGGGATTTCCATTCACAGTGCGGATTGTGAACAGTTGGCTGAATTGCAAAGCCATGCCCCTGAGCGTGTTATTGATGCCGTATGGGGGGAAAACTATTCAAGTGGTTATTCTTTAGTCGTCAGGGTAGTCGCAAACGATCGTAGTGGGTTATTACGCGATATTACGACAATTTTAGCGAACGAAAAAGTTAATGTCCTTGGTGTCAGTAGTCGTAGTGATGTTAAACAGCAACTAGCGACAATAGATATGACAATTGAGCTTTATAACATTGAGGTACTAAGCAGGGTACTCGCAAAATTAAATCAGTTACCTGATGTGATAGAAGCAAAACGCCATTCATCATAGGTTGTCGTCAGATATTGAGCCGCAGCGTTGTTGGCTGCGGTCTTTTACTTTAGCCAAATACTATTTTTTTGCGTGAGCAGGGTAATACTTATGAACACTCGCGATCATCGTTTTTTCTTGTGGTGTATTGTGGTCAATGACCGAAAGTAGAGGGTCAACATTGGGATTAGATAAATATTCAGAGGTATCATTACCTCTTAGCACACCTCCATCCCCATATCCTATGACTTCTCTGTTTAATTCATTTGCAAATGATTGATAGACACCATTAGTAACACCAAAGCATGATAGGACATGCAGTGGTTTTTGGGAAACCGTAAGGTCAACATTGTGAACTGATTTTATATGAGATATCGCCTCTTTTACCGTTAAGTATTTTCTATTGGCCGTATTATTCGAATACATTGAAACTTGTCCATTAGGAGTTCCGTGTATGGTTAAAGCCTCTTCCTTCATTCCTTTAAAATCACTGATATAACCGATTTTAAAGTAGATATCTGATCGAGTACTTTTCTCAAAGCTAAAGGCTTTGCAAGTTTCATACCCTTTACCAACTCCTTTCGGATGAAGGTTGATTGAAGAGTTGCTAATTAATTTTACTTTTTTTGAAAACAAAGATTTAAGGCGATTTTTTGGTGTGATATCCGTTGTGTTTAATTCACTGACTGGATACGTAATTTTATTAAACATGCTATTAGCTCTTTAATGTTTTTCTTACCATACTTATTTTTTGGGCAGTATTTTTCATAAATGAAGGTAAAAATGTCGAATTTGTTTTTTTATCGTCATTGATAGTTGATGAAGGGGAGATAGCTTATTGAATTCCCATATTATACTCGTCATACTTCAAGTTGCATGGAACGGGCATTCAGGTAACTGCATTACGCATTGGTGTATGCCTATCAGACTATTTTTGTTTGTCGTCTACATGCAATTTGCATTAATTAAAATATAAAACTGCCATTGTAAAAATCGTTTCAGTTGGTTCTATCTTGTAATCAGTCAGTGATAAAAACCAACGCGTACAAAATCAAAGAAAAAAGGGAATAAAAATGAGTCAGGCCAATCCTCAGATAGAACGCTTATTGTCTATTATGGCACAGCTACGCGACCCTCAAAGCGGTTGTCCATGGGATAAAGTACAGACGTTTAAAACTATCGCACCATACACACTTGAAGAAACTTATGAAGTGTTAGATGCAATAGAGCGCGAAGATTTTGCTGACTTAAAAAGTGAATTAGGGGACTTATTATTTCAGGTGGTTTTCTATGCACAAATGGCGAATGAAAAGTCATTGTTTGATTTTAATGATGTCTGCCAAGCCGTGAGTGATAAGCTTGAGCACCGCCATCCCCATATCTTTGATGCCGATAATACGCTGAGCAGTACAGAGGTGATTGACGGGTGGGAAAAACGTAAATCGAAAGAGAGAGCTGAGAAATCCCAGTTTTCTGTACTGGATGATATTCCAAGCTCATTACCCGCGCTGATGAAAGCGTATAAAATTCAAAAACGATGTGCATCAGTGGGTTTCGATTGGGATACACTGGGTCCTGTAGTTGGTAAAGTTCATGAAGAATTAGAAGAGGTTATGGAGGAAGCAACTCAGGTTGTTGTCGATGAAACGCGCCTTGAAGAAGAAATTGGTGATTTATTATTTGCCACAGTAAATTTATCTCGCCATTTGGGGCATAAACCTGAAATAGCGCTACAAAAAGCATGCAACAAATTTGAATCTCGTTTTCGTCAAATTGAAAAATGTTTAGCTGAAAGTGGTAAATCTACAGAAAGTGCTACACTTGAGGAGATGGAAGCGCTCTGGCTGCAGGTTAAAAGCCAAGAATAAAATGTCTCGTCATATTTCGCACTACAGCGTTGTTGGCTGCGTTCGGCTACACAGGTCACATACTTATGTATGCTCCCCGAGATATCCTCTCTTGCTGCCTAGCTGTAATGCGAACTATTTAGAGCCATTATATGTAAGTATTGAAACTATCTGTCGTTTTAAGATTTGGATATTGTTGGTTTATTCTAAAAGTAATTTATTCAACATTCCCAAACAAAGCTTCAAAAACAATGAATAACGTGGCATTTTTGGGCGTTAAATAGCGGGTGATAGAGTAAATAGTTATTCAAAATCAAAGTTAGTGCAGAATCGCATTTTTTACGCCATATAATCAGCTGAAAGGATTTAGCTTTTGCCTTTAAACTGTGTTAATCTATAAAAACAGACATAGATGACTACTTTTAAAGCGATAAATAATTTTCGTTTTTAACTTGCTGATAATATTAGAGTATTGATGAAATTTAGCCTTATTATGCTTAGAACATTTGTAGCGAAATTAAGGTTCGGGTATACTGTTTTCCCGTCCTGTTATATCCATCATCTTTTAAACCTAAACTTTCAGGTTCAGCATGAAAACTAATTATATTTTTGTGACCGGCGGGGTCGTATCCTCTCTGGGTAAAGGCATTGCCGCAGCCTCTTTGGCGGCTATACTCGAAGCCCGTGGACTCAATGTGACGATTATGAAACTGGACCCCTACATCAACGTAGATCCAGGTACAATGAGCCCTACCCAACACGGGGAAGTTTTCGTTACAGAAGACGGCGCTGAAACTGACTTAGATTTAGGTCATTATGAGCGTTTTATCCGTACCAAAATGACACGTCGCAATAACTTTACGACTGGGCGTGTTTATTCCGAAGTTCTGCGCAAAGAGCGCCGTGGTGATTACTTAGGTGCGACAATTCAAGTTATCCCGCATATCACTAATGAAATCAAAGACCGAATTATCCGTGGTGGTGAAGGCCATGATGTCGTTCTTGTCGAGATTGGTGGTACTGTTGGTGATATTGAATCATTGCCATTCTTAGAAGCTATTCGTCAAATGGCGGCAGAAGTAGGTCGTGAGCGTACTTTATACTTACACTTAACTTTAGTGCCATACCTTGCAGCAGCGGGTGAAGTGAAAACTAAGCCAACGCAGCATTCTGTGAAAGAGTTACTATCAATTGGAATTCAGCCTGACGTATTAATTTGTCGTTCAGACCGTGTTATCCCTGCGAATGAGCGTGCAAAAATTGCGTTATTCTGTAATGTACCAGAAAAAGCGGTTATTTCCTTAAAAGACGTTGATTCTATTTATAAAATCCCAGCATTGTTAAAATCACAAGGTTTGGATGAATATATTTGTAACCGTTTCCGTATCGAATGCCCAGAAGCGAATTTATCTGAATGGGAACAAGTTATTTACGAAGAAGCTAATCCTGCAGGTGAAGTCACTATTGGGATGGTAGGTAAATATGTTGAGTTACCAGATGCATATAAGTCAGTTATTGAAGCACTAAAACACGGTGGTTTGAAAAACCGTTTAACAGTGAACATTAAATTAATTGATTCACAAGATATTGAAACTCGTGGTGTTGAATTACTAAAAGGCTTGGATGCTATTTTAGTTCCAGGTGGTTTTGGTGAACGTGGCATTGAAGGGAAAATTCTGACGGCAAAATATGCACGTGAAAATAACATCCCTTATTTAGGTATTTGTTTGGGAATGCAAGTTGCGTTGATTGAATTTGCTCGTAACGTTGCCAATATGGAAGATGCAAACTCAACAGAATTTAAAGCAGATTGTAAATACCCAGTTGTTGCGTTGATTACAGAATGGCGTGACGAAGAGGGTAACCTTGAAGTTCGCTCTGAGGAGAGTGACCTTGGGGGTACCATGCGAGTAGGCGGTCAGCCATGTCACTTAGTGAATGGTAGCTTAGTGCGTGATATGTATGGTTCAGAAACCATTATTGAACGCCACCGCCATCGTTACGAAGTAAATAATTTACTGTTGAAACGCATTGAAAATGCAGGCTTGAAAATTGCAGGTCGTTCAGTAGATAACAAATTGGTGGAAATTATTGAAAATCCAAATCATCCATGGTTTGTGGCATGTCAGTTCCATCCTGAATTTACTTCTACTCCAAGAGATGGTCACCCATTGTTTGCAGGTTTTGTTAAAGCCGCTGGTAAGTACCAGAAAGGTGAGTTGAAATAAGATATGGGGAAGTCGGTGCAGGTGTGCCAGCTTCCCGAAATTTAACTTGTACTGAGGAAAACCTAATGTCCAAAATTGTTAAAGTGATCGGCCGTGAAATCATTGACTCTCGTGGTAACCCAACTGTAGAAGCTGAAGTTCATTTAGAAGGCGGCTTTGTTGGTTTAGCAGCTGCACCATCAGGTGCATCTACAGGTTCTCGTGAAGCACTGGAACTGCGTGACGGTGATAAAGCACGTTTTCTGGGTAAAGGTGTTCTGAAAGCAGTTGCCGCTGTAAATGGCCCAATCGCAGAAGCCCTAACTGGTAAAGATGCAAAAGATCAAGCCAATATCGACCAAATCATGATTGACCTTGATGGCACAGAAAACAAATCTAAATTTGGTGCAAACGCAATTCTGGCTGTTTCTTTAGCAAGCGCAAAAGCAGCAGCAGCAGCAAAAGGCATGCCTCTGTATGAGCATATCTCTGATCTGAATGGTACTCATGGTCAATATTCTATGCCTTTACCTATGATGAACATCATCAATGGTGGTGAGCATGCAGATAACAACGTTGATATCCAAGAATTTATGATCCAGCCTGTTGGTGCACCAACACTGAAAGAAGCGGTTCGTATGGGTTCTGAAATCTTCCATCACTTAGCTAAAGTACTTAAATCTAAAGGTATGAATACAGCAGTTGGTGATGAAGGTGGTTATGCTCCTAACTTGGAATCAAACGCAGCAGCTTTAGCCGCAATTAAAGAAGCCGTTGAACAAGCTGGTTATGTATTAGGTAAAGACGTTACTCTAGCGATGGACTGTGCAGCATCTGAGTTCTATAACGCAGAAACGGGTAACTACGAGTTAAAAGGTGAAGGCAAAACCTTTACTTCACAAGAGTTTACTCACTATTTAGAAGAACTGACTAAACAGTATCCAATCGTTTCTATCGAAGACGGCCTGAACGAATCTGACTGGGACGGTTTCGCATACCAAACTAAAGTACTTGGTGACAAAATCCAATTGGTTGGTGACGACCTATTTGTAACGAACACTAAGATCTTAAAAGAAGGTATTGATAAAGGTATTGCTAACTCTATTCTGATCAAATTCAACCAAATCGGTTCGTTAACTGAAACTTTGGCTGCAATTAAAATGGCGAAAGATGCCGGTTATACTGCGGTTATTTCTCACCGTTCAGGTGAAACTGAAGATGCAACTATTGCAGATTTAGCTGTAGGTACAGCAGCAGGCCAAATCAAAACCGGTTCTATGAGCCGCTCTGACCGTGTTGCTAAATACAACCAGCTGATTCGTATTGAAGAAGCATTAGGCAAAAATGCGCCATTCAATGGCCTGAAAGAAGTGAAAGGCCAAGCTTAATTTAGTTTGACCTCAATAATATTATTACATGGGAAGCTTAGGCTTCCCTTTTTTATCTACTATTCATAGATAATAAATTTAAATAATTAATATATTATTTTCTACCAGCTGAATTAGTTCTTATTTTAGTTCTATTACCTAATGAGTTATTGCTTAAATTTTTTATAACTAATAGTGTTTAACTGTTTTTATATTAATTTTAACCTGTATTCAATAGGGATGGGTATTTAATGATTGTAATAAATGATGCGCAAAAAAAAATAGGAAAAGAACTAATTAAAAGCAATGATATTAATTTAATTACGTCTAATTTTATCGAGTTTACTCAAAGAAATGCCATTAATACTGATAGTATAACACATTTTGAGCAGCCATTTACAGAAGGTCGAATACAATTCATTAAGGTTGCGGATGGCGCTTATAGTATGGAATATGCCAGTGGTTCTGACGTACTTAGGGATGGAGAAAGTATTGAAAGTTATTTTTTAGGGTGTAACAGAATAAACGATAATAATAAGCGACCTATTTATATAGACATCCCTAAAAATGCAAAAGAAATAAAGTTTTTATTTACAGGGACGCTTTCAGGTCACTCAATAATAGTAACTGACTTAAATTCAGAGAGTTATCGGGTTTATCAAGATAGGCGAACTAATAGTTCTATCCTCTATGATAATGTCGTTATGGCTATTGACTATAATGACTATAGAGTAGAAGGGAGTCACGGAGGAATTGCCGCAGCATATATGCAATATATTAACGGTAAATGGCAACTTTTATTACAAAAGCAAAAATATAAAATAGAGGGCAATATTGCTATCCCTATTTTTCGAGATGAAAACAAACCATTAGATAGCTATCATGCAAGTGTTAATTTTCTATCATACAAAAAGCGAAAATTTATAGAATATAGGGGTAGGTTACACAAGAGAATATTGAATTTAGCAAAGCTATATAATGTTCCTACAAATGATATAAATAAAGGTAATTTTGAATTTGACGATTTTTCATTAGATAACTTAGCATCTAATCCTTGGGTGGTAATAATAAACAATATAAGCAATAAAATTAAGTCGGACTCAATCTTACTTAAACAGCTTTTAAAAAAATGGGAATCTGAATTAAAACATTTAGAATCATAAAGTCTTAACAAGGTAAAAGAAAGAAATAGAATTAATGTTTTAAAAACAAAAACAGCCAAAAATAGAATGTATTTATTATTTATAAAAGAACAATATGAATCGCTTCTTTTAGAAACTAGGGATGCGGAGCGGAGTTGGCTATGGTATCAAGTCAAAGAAAAAAAAGGGATGGATTGGGTAATTGAACGTAAGTCAATTAAACGACGAAATATCGAGTCTGATCTTTTAATTACAAACCGTTATCATAACTTGGTTTATATCCACAAAAACTCAGCTAATATAAAATTTAAAATAGATTTTAATAATGGGATGCAAAAATTTAGTGAGATTAGCATAGCTTTAGTTAGGGATGATATGACATCTCTACAAATGAAAGAAATATATGTAAATCAAAATTTAACTGCATTAAATAGAGGGGCGTTATATAAAAAAATAGAAGAGTCTGAGCATAAAGAATATATCGATAATATATTAAATAAAACGGAAAAAATTAGCGAGCTTTTTTATTTAAATGGTAGTATAACAAATCGCCTTGCACCACAAGATTTCTATTTGATGCTAGCTGATGATACATCTAATGGGCGGTGTTATCCATTAGTTAGAGCCATGTCAGTTGCATTATCAAACCGAGGAACAAAGGGCGCTAATTTATTAATTGATAGGTTATTTTTTGCTTCAGCAACCCCCAACGAAACGGATTCTGTTTTGTTTAAATCAGCATTAGCTAAATTACATTCTAATATTAGTGCAGTAGAGGCTTCAATTCCCCATGGATATATGGACTTAAATGACATAAAAAATTTATTAACTTTAAAAGAAAAAAACATGATGTTTGCAGTAAATACAAGAACACATTCCATGTTGATTGGTAAAACAGTTACGGATGGTTATACACTATATTATTTTTATGACCCTAACTTTGGGTTATTCTCTTTTGATAAAAGCAAATCTCTTTTTTCTGCGGTAAATAAGTTTATGATAGATAACCAAATGGCGAAGTATTATTCTGCCTTTGGTACAGATAGTACGCCTACTTTTTCAGTGCTGACAATTGTCAATGATGATATGGCATTAGTTCCTGTTGGTAATTATTTAAATGTTGACAATTTAAGTGATGTAGAGTCTCTCAGTACAGCTTCAGAGCGCCAACAATCGGTTGTTCAACTAATTGAACGACAGGATATAGTCGAAGTAGATATTCAGTTAAAAACATCACTTACTATTTTAGATGCACAGCAGTGGGGGAAATCACTAAGTAAATCGATAGAAAAAATATCATCTGAACATCGGTTAGGGAAAAGTTGGCTTCCTTTATTTTCAAATATCGAGGAAATTGAAGATAACCACTATCGGATTCAATTCATTAATAAAGATGATCCACAATCAACCTATTGGGCTGAAACAACAGACAGCTCATTAATGGCATTTAAAAATTACTATGAAAAAAATATGCTGGCATTTGAGCAATATTATTATATTAATGAAAATAAAGTGGTTCCAAAAGGGGGGGATATCAATACAGTACCTATTGAAGGCTTAAATGCGGGAATAGCAATACAATCTATAATTCAATGGGCTGAAAATAGAACGAAAAAGTTGAGTGAAGATAACGAGAACTCCTCTAATTTATCATTAGCACTTAAATTGCATAGCTATGTTAACTATACGATGACGGCTCATGGGACAATGACCGATGCAGTGAAAATAACGGAATTAGTTAAAACAGTATTAATCGAAGAATCCGATACATCGGCGATGGTAATTAGTGATTTTTCTTTTTCTTTAGCTAATGTAGCAAATGAAGGTGTAGGGCTAATTTTTAATGGTGCAGTTGTTGGCTTTGATATTTATGAACTAGAACATGCAGAAAATGAATCTCAAAAAGTGGTGTTTGGTACTCAATTATCTTTTGATTCAGTAGGGCTAATTGCAGGGGCTGGTAGTGCGGGGGCAGGTTTTTTAGGTGCAGCGAGTACCTCGATGGCTTTGGGAGATGCGAGTGTTATATTCGCAGGGCTTGGCATTGGGTTTGCGGGGCTAGCACGTAATTTTGCTATTATAGGTGATAATGCAAAAGCAGTTGGTCGTTATTTTTATGCTCTTGATCAAGCTTATAAAGGTAATGGATATGATTATTTAAGTGACAAAAAAGCGTTAGTGCCTCGTTTTGGTGCGGTATTTAGAAAAATTGATTTAAGGTCGAAGCAAATTGAGTTTGATAGCCAATATATTTATCGAACCAGTTCAGTATCAGCCGGTGGTGGAAGGCGAAATTATATTTTTTGGGGTGGCAATTTCCCTACAATGGTAATTGATAAAGATAAGGCGATTAATATTCGTGATGGGATAGGCTATCAAAATAAGGTACATAAATTAGAGACCGAAAATGTAGAAGCGCTAATTTTGCCAGTCATACCTAAGTCGTATATTAAATATAATTATAACTTATGGCCAGGAGCAACAATGCGCCATGATTGCGGTTTTGATGTGATTAGGCGCCTAGAAAATGAAGATAACTTTGATTATGATTTTTATATATTCCCGAGTGAGAATACAATTACACAAATTTACCATGAATATGTTGATACATCAATTGAAGTTAGGTTAGATAAAAAATATAGGTATTTATTTGTTCCAAAATTAGCCAAGGAATGGCATGGATATATAAAATATGAAATCCAAGGTGGTGGGGGTGAATATCAAATAAGCATACAAGAAGGCGTTAAAATTAAGTTAATGGATGATGATGGGAAGGCATCTCGTTGGGTGATAAATACAGAGCAACTGAATAACCCAAGCATTAAGGTTCTGGAAAATGGCCTGAATATCGGTGGTGTTGAAATAGAAATTTCATCTTATTTAAATAAAGATAATATTTTTGTATTAGATAAAAATAATGAGTTGAGCAAAGTAAATTTTGAAGCATTAACAGTGAGTGTTGTCAGTGAAGATGCGAGTCAATGGGTAAATAGTCAGCAAACGCTTGTTAGTCATCTTAGGCAATTATCTCATGAAAATAAATTATATGAAAAATATATAGTTATAGAAAATTATAAACACAATGAGATAAACGTCGGGCGTGCTTTTTTTGAAATGGATAAAGAACGATTTATATTCATTAATTCAGAAAAATATAGAAATAATAATATGGTTCTTGGAACGGCACTTGACGAAGTGGCATATTTTTATGTATTAAAAAGTAATGTAATGTTGGGGGTTGATATTAGCTCCGGAGATATTCTGTCTGAGTATAAAATGACCTATCCGGAAACTGCTTCAATTGAAATTATTGATATATGGCAAGAGGATGAAAGTATTTATATTTCATGTGAAATAATGGTAAAAGGTAATTTAGTTAAAACTACTCACTTATTTTATAATAATAAAATACAATTGTTGAGTATTACCATTGATGTGATATCACAAGAAAACCCCTCTGAATTATTTGATAAGATATCATCAAATAAAACGGTGTCTTTTTTAGCTGAACATATGGTAGGTATTACAGACAATGGTCGGGTATCAAACTCTACTACTTCTGAATTAGCAAAAGTAGTTATGATATCAGAAGAAAGTGAAGGTAAGGTATCACAGCGTTATTGGTATTTTATAGAAAATGATAAAATAATAATTCCTAATTATAATTCTATAAGAGAAAGAGGTGGTTTATCATTAAATCCGACTAAAGAAGATACATCTCTACTTTCTAATTTATTTTTAGTGGGGGGCTTGTTAGATGAAAAAGGAAATGAAGTATTTTATTTTTATAATGATAAGAATAAAATAATCTATCGCCAAGAAAGTTTTGAAAAACAAAATTTAAACTCAACGTCATCAGTTATGGAGAGTATTGAGATACCTGATTTAAAAAATGTTATTCTTTGGAAAAAAAGTATTTTAGCCATAGATGTTTATGGAATAGTCTATCAAATAAATGCAGATGGGAAATCACATCAAGTCGCACTTAATACTTTTTGGTTTGAGCAACACCCTTTTTGGTGGGATAGTTTGAATGAATTATTCAGTGACTTGCCTATACTGACATTATTCGGTATTAAATCGTCAAATGGTAAGGATACGGTACCTGCATGGTATGTAGATAACAAAGTTGTTATCGCCCAAGAATTGTTAACAGGAAACACACTAAAATTATTAGGTAGAAATAAGGACGACTCCGGTGTACTTATTTTTGATATAGTTAGTCGTAAAATTTACATACAAAAGTACGCAACTCCTGAGCAGTTAAGAGACTCGTTTGGTTCCGGTTACCAAATTAAGGAGGTTTCTAGCTTGCCTTCTATTATTGAATTACATCCTAATACTAAGTTTAAAAGTGTCAAAAGAGTCAATTCAGGGGTGCTTCTTTTTACAGAAAATGATGAAATACTTTATCATGATGTAATTTTAAATGGTGAGGATAAACCTAGCCCTGTGGGGACATCATTAATTATCCAAGCAAAAAAAGAGAATGGAATACTTATTCCTCCAGTCATTTCTAATGTTAAAAATTTAGTATTGAGCGGAGGTGAGGGACTAGGTAGGTATGTATTAATCAGATCTGTTTGGCGGCACTATAAGGTAATTGTTATTGATAATTACGCAAATGACTCTTTAATAGATACAATCTCTTTGCCTGTTGATGATTTAGATTCTTTACTAGTAAATCAGTACAATGATGATCTGCTTTTAACTGACCCCAGTACGGGGACAATATTAATGTTACGCCAAGTTTTCGGAGAACAATCTCAAACTCATAAACATTTACAGATAAACTGTATTAATAAGTTTGCTTCGTACAACGTGGATGAACTGATTCAGAAAGCATCATTTGAAAGTCGATTGAGTACTGAAGTTAGTTTAAGAAAAAAGCTTGAGAGTGCCCCTTATAAAGGGGAGTTTAGTGATCTTAGTATATCTAGGTTAACTGAAGTGATGGCGCCTTTTAGCAGTGAGAAATCATTTTTAACCAGTGACGCAACAAATCAACATCTTCAAAAACATACATCTGAACAGGTTTTTTCTTTATTTAATGAAAAACAGTAATTGTTAATTATGGATTAAAATACAGCCAGTGTTGTTAGGCTGGCTGACATAAGATGCTAAGCTTAGCGAGGCTTGTTTCTATCGGGGACTTAGGGCAGCATATCTAAGCTACTTTAATCGATAAAGTCGATTATTTATTGTCATTACAATGAAAAAATAGCTAAATTACACAACATAGATCGCAATTTTGGAGTATCCACATTTTCATCCTAATAAATTAACTCTATATTTCACTTCTCGTAAATAAATATTAACAATAAAACTCGAAACTGAATTTGCTTCCGAGCTATGGAGTTTACATGGATGCTTCTGAATCTTTAACACCAGCAGTAGGGCCTGGTCCATCAAACAAGCGGGGTTGGATAATCTTAGCGGTTGATATCGTACTATTGCTGTTACTGTTGAAATACTTGCCATTTGATGACAAAGCTAATGCAGGCCTCGCTATGATGGTCTTTATTGGCGTGCTTTGGTTGACCGAAGCTATTCACGTTACAATCACTGCTTTATGTATTCCAATTCTCGCTGTAGTGCTTGGGTTAATGAATACAGGTGATGCGCTGAAATCTTTTGCGAACCCAATTATCTTTTTATTTTTTGGTGGGTTTGCATTAGCAACAGCATTGCACATTCAAGGTCTTGACAGGCTAATTGCTAATCGTTTACTGATGGCAGCTCGCGGTCGCTTGTCTGTTGCTGTTTTATTATTATTTGGCGTTACAGCTTTACTGTCGATGTGGATCAGTAACACTGCAACTGCTGCTATGATGCTACCGTTAGTGTTGGGTATTTTATCTAACCTAGATGTTCGCCATGAACGTAACACTTTTGTATTTGTATTATTGGGTGTTGCGTATAGTGCCAGTATTGGTGGTTTGGGAACCATTGTTGGTAGCCCACCTAATGCGATCGCAGCTGCTGCATTAGGGTTAGATTTCTTATCATGGATGAAATACGGTATTCCTATCATGGTGGTATTACTGCCAATGATGTTTGTATTGATGTATATGATGCTGCGTCCTAATCTTAAACACCGTTTTGAAATTGAATTAGAACACGTGGAATGGAATGGTAAACGCATAACAACAATGGTTATTTTCTTATTAGCTGTTGTATGTTGGATCACCAGTACATTTATCAGTGATGCATTCGGTGGTGTTAAAGACTTAGATACTATTATTGCAGTCAGTGCCGCGATCCTAATTGGTATTTCTGGCGTAGCTAGTTGGGCGCAAATTCAAAAGAATACTGAATGGGGCGTGCTAATGTTATTTGGTGGAGGTTTGACCCTGAGCGCAATTTTAAGCTCTTCAGGTGCGAGCCGCATCATGGCAGATTGGATGCAATTAACATTTGGCCAAAGTCACTGGTTTGTGATTATTATCGCCGTCACAGCCTTTATCATCATTTTAACCGAATTTACCAGTAATACAGCGAGTGCGGCATTATTAGTGCCTATTTTTGCGACAGTTGCTGAGGCATTAGGTATGCCAGTTATTGTATTAACAATGATCATTGGTATTGGTGCATCTTGTGCATTTATGTTACCAGTTGCGACACCACCAAATGCGATTGTGTTCGGTTCTGGCTATATTAGGCAAATCGAAATGGTGCGGGTTGGGGCAGTGTTGAACGTTGCTTGTATCATAGTGATTTCACTGTTTGCATGGTTCGTTTGGATGTAACTTAAGCCCAAATTTGAATTAACACACGGCCTCTTATTCGGAGGCCGTTTTGTTTGTTACTTCGTAAGATTGGTATTACTGGGGTGGCTGAGCGATGAGTATTTGTTGGTTTTTACCTATCTTTATAGCACCTTTATCTGAAAGCATAATATCACCGTCTCCACGTACTGAAAGACTCATTGCACTGATAAGGCCTTTAATATCAATTTTATTTTGTGGGCAAAGGAAGTTATCTTGGCATTGGTACTGATGGCTCTCAAGTGTAATATTTCTCCCAGTTAATTTTGCTTGTTCGTCCAGTTCAAATTGATTTCCTTGGATGTAAGGAATGTCTGTTTTAAACTTTGAGCTATATTTAATGACTGCTTCACTAGGTGACAGTGTACCGATACCGGATGCACTAATATAATTTTGTATAGCTGCATTGATATTGAGAGTGTTTTGTAGCTTTATTTGGTCAGCGAATACATTTATTTTTGACAATAATATAGGGTTACCTTGTTGTTGAGTAATGGTGACAAGGCTATCTGGCTGGGTTGAAAACTTTAGTTGGCTGTAGTCCTCTAATTTTTTTGGTTCAAGTTGGTTATCTTTTTCTTTATTTTTGATATATTGCCTTTCAAACTTTCCTGCTACTAATGACAAACTATTTATATTATTAGTTATGCCATTCTTCCATGAAATACCATTTGGGTTTGCGATAACTAGGTTAGCCCGTTGGCCTTTTATGCCTAAAACTCCTTGTAATTGGCTTTCTTCATTTCCTGTTACTTCAGCAAATATAAGCTTGGCAGCTTTATTATTAAGATTGCTATTGCTGTTTATATCATTGTTAAAAACTAAACCGTCTTCATTGGAAGATAAACTCTCAAAAGTATTGAATGAAATATGGTTTTTAAGTGGAGCTTCAATGTTAATGACTTTTGCTTTATCGATGTTGGGAGGGGTTGAGTTAGAAATAAAAGGTAGAAATAAACTTAGATATGTGGCGGTTTTTACAATTATTAATTTCATATATAACTTCCTTGCTATTATAATGACTCCTGAACAGTGTTGATTATACTTAAAAGTAAGGTTTTTAAAATAACAAAAAAAACACCATTATAATAAAAAATATCAGTTATTTCCCATGGTGACTGTATGGGGTTTATTTGTTTATTTTTGTTTTTTAGTTAAATTATTTAAATTTATAGTGTTAATTAATAAATGATTATTTAATTAATAGATTATTACATCAAAGGAATGATATAAATGTTGAATGATAAATATAGTTTGCTAGATTTTTTAATTATAAAAAAACATTTTGGGATTAAGCTAATATATGTAGGGAATGTATTAGCGCAGAAAATAATGCAAGTTAGCCCCGAATTAATAGCTCAAGTATTTCGGGATAGATCTTTAAAAACGGGCCTTTTGGGGCGAAGGATACAAACAAAAAATGGTCTTGCAAGCCATGATATTCAGCAATTAGCCACAGACCCATTATCCTTTATTAGACTGAATGCCATTAGTGGCGATAACATGACAAAAATGGGGAAGCTTCCTCCACACGGCCGTGCTCAATTAGTCAAGCTAGCACCAAACAGTTATGCAGCTGAATATCTGTATGAGCCTTCAAGAATGGACCCTAAATTAGCCGTTGAAGCCTATTTTTTAGGCTATAATGGGGCTAATCAGTCAATTAAAACACCTGCTTATGTTGATATACCTATACAAGCAACTGAAAATAGCTTTTTATTTACAGGGTCTTTGACAGGGTGCTCTGTTATTGTCACAAAGTTAAACGAGACAACATACCGTGTTTATCATGATGGCCGAGTAAACAGTTCAGTATTATATGATAACGTAGTAATGGCATTTGATTTTAAAGACTATCAAATATCTGGCACTGAAGAAGGGCTTGCCGTTGCTTATATGCAGTTTAATCATGGTGGGTGGCAATTATTACTACAACGCCAAGAATATGAAGTCATTAATGGCACTCCTACCCCTATATTGCGTAGAAATAGTGCCTCGATTAGTGCTTTATACCCAAATGAGCGGCTTTCTCATGATGTTTTAGATAAATTTAACCTTCATCGTAATGAAATACATAAAAAATTAAAACAAATTGCAAGTGAATTTGGTATTGATACTGATAATATTTTAGATGGCGTGTATTTTGAAGGGGAGTTTTCATTACAGCATCCTGCTATTACGCCTTGGTTAAATTTACGTGATGAGATAAAAATTCAAATTGCTAAAAATATTAATATACTAAATAATAAAATAGAAGAAATAAATTTAGAATTGACAGCGTTAAATAGAAAAGAAACACATAGTAATGAGGATTCGATTAGAATTGCACAATTTAAAAAATCTATTGAGGAACATAAGATTACACGTGGATACTATAGGCAGAAGTATGGTTCTATTTTGGCAGAAGCATTAGTCGTTGAACGCAATTGGTTATGGTTACAAATAAAAAAACAACATGGGGAATCTTCAATTATTCAAATGGAAGACCCGAGTATCCAGAGTGGAATTAATTTTAAAACCCAGCCAATTGAAAAGCTTTATGAGCTGGTGTTATATAATGACATAGTAAAATATAATGTTAAATTTAATGAGGGTATTGAACAATATGATCAGATAGTTATTGATGGTTTTAATGATGATATGTCATCATTAGAAATGAAAGAGTTATATATTAAGAGTGAATTAAGTATTGAAAAGAGGGGGGCTTTATACCAACATATAATTAGAAAGGAGAAAGCAGAGTTTGAAAGTAATATTTTAAGCTTCACTTTGAAATCTAATTCATTGTTTCGAGACGCGGGGGGGATTGACCAACGAATTGCTCCCCAAGATTTTTACTTGCCTTTAATGGGGGATAATTCGGGGGGGCGTTGTTATCCTTTAGTTAGGACGATGTCTGTTGCATTAAAGTCAGAGGGGATGATAGGTGCAAATAAATTTCTTAATAAAATGTTTTTTGCAGCAGCATCACCTGAAGATAAAAACTCAATTTTATTAAAATTTGCACTGGAGAATCTCCATTTAAATATAGAGGCGACTCAGGCATCAATAGTTCTTGGTACATTTGAATTAAATAAGGTAAAAGAAATTCTGGTTGATTCTAAAGGATCAAATATGTATGCACTTAATAGTGTTACACACTCGATGCTATTAGGGAAAACGATAATTAATGATGAAACAAATTATTATTTTTATGATCCTAACTTTGGTATTTATGCTTTTGATGATCCTGATAAATTATTTTCTGCTTTGAATAAATTTATGTTTGAAAATAACATGGCTCAGCACTATTCGGTCGTCGGTGGTCAATTTGAAATGGTATCAATTGACACAGAGCAAATGTCTGATGTTCAAATTGGTAGCCGTTTAACTGTTGCCGATTTAGTTCAGTCGGATGATTTAACGGAGTCTATTCACCAAAGCGAGGAGGTAGCAGAGATAATTGCTCGTCAAGACTTAATCGCAAGAGACAAGCAAATACAGGCTTCCTTAGCCATTTTAGAGTCAGAGCGGTTGGGAGAACGCCTTGAATCGGCTCTTTATGAAGTGATTAATAAACATCAATTAGATGAAAAGTGGTTACCCGTTTTTGAAAATGTTGAGAAATTGAGCGATGACCGATACCGCATTCAATTTATTCACCAAGACGTAGAAGCAAAAACACGGTGGATTGAAACAGAAAACGCAACATTTTTTGAATTTAAAGAATATTTTCATAAACAGATAGCAATACTAAAGAAAAATTATTCTTTTAATGGTAAGGAGTTACAAAGAAAAAGTGGTATTGGGGAAGCGGAACATGTAGATGGCCTCAATATAGCAATGGGTATACAAGCAATAATTCAATGGTCTGCAAATCGAAATCGCAAGGCAGCGGCTTCTTCGGAACAGCCATCAAATCTAGAAACAGCATTACGTATTCATACTTACATTAGTTATTCAATGATGGCACATGGGGTGATCAATGATGCTGCTAAAGTAGGGAAAATAGCTTACTCATTGTGGCGAGAAGGAAGCGTAGCGGCTAAAACAATGATGAACAACTTTTCTTTATCGCTAGTACGTATGGCAAATGAAGGGCTTGGTATTCTTTTCCAAGGAGCAATGGTTGTATTTGATATTTATGAGTTAGCTAATGCACAAAATGAAGCACAAAGAGCCGTGTTCGGAACGCAATTGGCTTTTGACTCAGCGTCACTCGGAGCTGGTCTTGTCGGTATAGGTGCCTCTATACTCGGTGCTGAAACCGTCGCAGGTATTACTGGGCCATTATCTGTACCGATTATGGGGGTAGGGGTTGGTTTTACTGCTTTAATCAATATTAATGAACGCCACGCACAAAAAGCAACTGCTGTTGGTCTGGAATTTACGGCTTATCAGCAAAGTTACCAGAGTGCGGCAATAGCTTATGATGATGAAAAAAAACTTTTAATCCCAACTTATGGAGTAGTAATAGAAGAAATTAACTTTCAAAGAGGTTTTTTTAAACTGGGGAGTCAATATATCTACCGTGGTGAAAACATGACATGGACTATTCCGCATTGTTGTATGAGTGATTTTCAGTCAGCGCCACGAGCAGATATTGATAGAAAGAATGCCATTAATATTAGGGAAGCGGTTGGCGTTGTAGATAATCAGGTCAGCTTTGATGGGGGACAGTCTCATATTATTGTGTTGCCCGTCGTTCCGCAATCTTATATTCGTTATAACTACAGTGTTCTTTTCGGGGGAACAGTACGTGATGATAATGGCTTTTCAATATTGCGGAAAATGGAGGAAGACTACCAATTTTATTTTGATTTTCTCTATTGTAGTGCCGAGTACATAATCTCAGAATTAGTGCATGAGTATGTCAATACTAAAATCCAAGTTACGCTTAACACTGAAAATAAACATTTGGTTGTTCCACTAATGCCTGAACCATGGCGAGGTCATATAGAACATGTTGTTAAAGGGAATGGCGGGGAATATCAAATTACAGTTAACCATGGTGCTTCCTTGCGGCTAATGGAAGACTTAAGCAGTGATAAGCTATCCCAATGGATACTTGATACAAGTCTGATTGATGATGGTAAAGAACTTAACGTTTCATTTTATGATGACCATATTAAAATAAATGGGTTTACGATTGGAATTGATGCTACAGCTAAATCAAGCCTGATAAAAATTATTAATAGTAAGAATGAGCTTAATATAATTAACTTTAGTGCTCAAACAATTGAACCCATTAGTTTAGATGGACACCGATGGAATGTAAAAGGCCAATCTATTGAACAACACCTTAATGAATTAGCGGATAAACATGAGTTACATGGGCAATATGTAGTAGTTAATGGTTATCAGCATAATGGCTTAGATGTTGGGCGTGCTTTTTATGACGTTGCAACAAAACGTATGTTATTTACGAATTCATTATCAGAAGAAAACCAAACAGCAGAATTAATCGGCGTTATTGGTGATGTGGTTTATTTCTATTCGAGAGAAAAAGCGATAGCTTGGCAAGCCAATGTTAAGACCGGCGATATTACCCATAAAATAGAGGCTTCATCAGTTTTAGGTAGTGGAGCAGAAATTGTTCATGCTTCATTAGAATATAATCAATTTAATATTACATTACGTCAAAATTATCTGGGGCAGAAAATAGATAGCACTTATCGAGTGCTTAGAGATAAATTAGAGCTAACAAAGGTATTTAATAATAGAAAGTTAATTAATATGCTTCATAATACCCCGACTATATTATCTCAAGAACAACGTCAAAAACTGTTACAACATGACTACTTAGTTTTTTCTGATGAAGTAATAAACTCTAGTTCAGATTTATACATGCCTATTGAGCCAAATGTTAGGAAAGTCGTCATACTCACAGAACAGGAGCAAAACCACGAAAGGGAACAAGGTTTTACTTATCATCCTGAACATATTGGAAACCCTAGTTCACAGACCGAAACTTCCGTTGGGAAAATCGTAAAGCTAATAGGGACAGACAAAGGTTTTACTTACCGTTATTGGTTACGAAGTGAGAGTGGGACATTAATTAAGTGTAATTTAGCCAGACCTGATAATTATGATAGCCAGCTAAGTTCACAGTTATTACGGCGATATTCCATAACGGCAGAAAAACAAGTCGAAATTGATTTGCTATTAGCTAAACCAGGTATACCACTAAAAACAATTATGGAAAGTTCTCATTTGGGTATATCACAAGAACACTTAATACGAGCTGAGAATTTATTTAAAATTAGTGGAAAGAAAGCAACCTTAGCCAAGGTTTTGGGGGTAGTTCATGATCTCTATGACTTGAGAAGCGACCAGTGGGTATGGCAATCACCTGAAGATTTAATATTGGTTGGTAGACTGTTTAATCAAAGTGGACAGGAAGTATTCTTTTTTTATAGTCGAAAAGAAGATGTAGTTTTTTACCAAGAGGGGCTTGGGCAAGATATTATTGAACCAAATAACCCAACGGCTTTACGTTTAAATTTCCGCCAGATAGAGAACGTTATTAACTGGCAGAATAATATTTTAATTATTCAAGATGATGGCACAGTAAAGCAACTTAATGCTGATGGCACTGCTGATACAGTTGCCCTTAATAAAAATTGGTTTAATAAGTCAATTTTTAAGTGGAGTAATTTCAACCAATTTTCAAATGAAAAACACCCTATTGCGTTATTTGGGTTAAAAGGTGCTGATGGGAAACGTATATTACCTGCATGGTATTTAAAAGGTAAAATTATCATATCACCATCATTTTCATCGGAGAGTGAATTACAAATCATGGGGTTTGATGATGCTAAACAGCAGGGCATAATTTTTGATACAAAATCAAAGAAATTATATCAAGTAAAGGCAATTGACTCTGCTCAATTTGACCGCATTTTTGATCAGAATAGGGTTATGATACACCCTGAGAACCTACCTGAATATATGGATTTATACCCAAACCTCAGCTTTAAGTCCGTAAAAAAAATAGCTGGTGGTTTAATGCTACAAATAGATAGTGATGAAATTATATATCACCCAATTTTGCAGAATAATAAACAGCTAAGTTCATCGTTAATTATAAAAGGAACAAGGGGCGATGATAATTTAAAGTTAGAGGAATTCAGAAATACATTTGTTTTGATTATTAGCTTAGGTGAAGGCTCAGATACGTATAATTTCGAGAAAGCAGATTGGCAGTATTATAAAGCGATTATTATCAATAATTACTCGGCAGATCGGGTTGTTGATCGGCTAGTTCTCCCCATAGAAGCTCAACTGGGGGATATATATGCTAGTCGCCAAGGGGAGGATTTAATCATTACGGACCCAATAAACAATACATCGTTATGTATATATAAAGCTTATAGCTCACAGGCTGACTCCTACCGTCACCTACAAATTCAAATTGGTGAAACTGAACAATTTATTGATATTAGTATTCTTGCTGAACGCCCTCAGGTTCGTCATGGCTTAATGTATTTATCCGCTTATTTTAATGAGCAGCTAAGAATAAATGACGAAATTGCGCTATTAGGGGGATTTACAACTCAAATGGCTGTGGATGATGGAGTCAATACGTTGCAGAAATTAGCCTTAGGGCAAGGGCAACGTTATTCCGATACATTATTATTCGATACAGTGAATCAACATTAAATAGTGATCAGGTTAAAAAAAAGAGCCACGTAAGTGGCTCTTTTTAAGTCTTATAGGTAATTAATGCGAAGCTGGTGGATGGCTGTGTTCAATATCTTCAGACTTCTTAGAGAAACGGCGACGGATCACCACGAAGAAGACTGGGACAAAGAAAATAGCCAGTGAAGTTGCTGCGAACATACCACCCAGAACACCCGTACCTACTGAGTTCTGAGATGCAGAACCTGCACCATTACTAAATACCAGTGGAATAACACCTAGCATAAATGCCAGTGATGTCATCAGGATTGGTCGTAAACGCATCTTAACTGCGTCAAGTGTTGCCTCGACTAACCCTTTCCCTTCTTTTTCCATTAAGTCTTTGGCGAATTCAACAATCAATATTGCGTTTTTCGCCGAGAGCCCAATGGTTGTTAGTAGACCTACTTTAAAGTAAACGTCATTATCTAAGCCTCGAACTGAGGTGAAGATTAATGCCCCGATAATACCTAGCGGAACGACTAACATAACAGAGAACGGAACTGACCAACTTTCATACAGTGCTGCCAAGCATAGGAAGACGACTATCAAGGAAATCGCATATAGAGCAGGGGCTTGGTTACCTGCTAAACGTTCTTGATAAGACATCCCCGTCCACTCATAACCAATTCCTTTTGGCAGGTTTTCAGTCGTGAGTTTTTCCATTAGCAGCATAGCATCCCCGGTACTTTTACCTGGGGCAGCCTGACCTTGAATGTTCATTGATGGGACACCGTTATAACGCTCTAAACGTGGTGAACCAAACTTCCAAGGGTCTTGGGATGTGTCCAAAAATGCAGAGAATGGAACCATTTTACCTTGGTTGTTACGAACATACAGGTTACTGATATTTTTTGGCAGCATACGGCTTTCTGCGTCACCTTGTACGTAAACTTTCTTCACACGACCGCGGTCGATAAAGTCATTCACGTAGGCTCCACCGAAGATCGAGCTTAATGTTGCGTTAATATCACTAATCGCAACACCTTGTGCCTGTGCTTTTTGTTGGTCGATATAAATACGGTACTGTGAGGTATCATCCTGACCATTTGGACGGACACCTTGCAGCATTTCTGGGTGCTGAGCTGCTAATCCAAGTAACTGATTACGGGCTTCCATTAATTTTTCATGCCCTAAGTTAGCTTTATCTACAAGCTCGAAGTCGAACCCGTCGGCGGTACCTAACTCAACAATTGCCGGTAGGTTAAATGCGTAGATTAGCGCTTCTTGTTTTTGTGACAGCGCGATATTAGCGCGTTGTACAATCGCATCGACGTGGTTTTCATCACCTTTACGCTCGCTCCAGTTTTTCAGAACGATAAAGGCTAGACCCATATTTTGTCCTTGACCTGCGAAGCTAAAGCCCCCAACGGTAAAGACTGACTCAACGTTTGCTTTTTCTTCGGTAAGGTAGTAGTTGTTAACTTCATCCAATACCGCTTGCGTTTGTTCTTGGGTTGATCCAGGTGGTAATTGGATCATTGACAGGAATACCCCTTGGTCTTCTGCTGGTAAGAAAGAAGACGGCAAACGCACAAACATAAAGGCCATGCCCGCCACTAATATCAGGTAGATGACAAGATAACGGCCTGTACCGTTAAGCATGCGGCTTACACTGTCAGTATAATGGTGAGCTTGCTTTTCAAACATTCGGTTAAACCAACCGAAGAACCCTTTCTGGCTACCGTGACTGCCTTTTTCAATCGGCTTCAACATGGTTGCGCACAGTGCTGGCGTTAAAATCATTGCCACCAGAACTGAGAATACCATTGATGATACAATCGTGATTGAGAACTGACGATAAATAGCCCCCGTAGACCCTCCAAAGAAAGCCATTGGGATAAATACTGCCGAAAGTACCATTGCGATACCGACTAATGCACCTTGGATTTGACCCATTGATTTTTTGGTCGCTTCTTTTGGTGACAAGCCTTCTTCTTGCATTACCCGCTCAACGTTTTCAACAACAACGATGGCATCATCGACCAGAAGACCGATGGCAAGAACCATGGCGAACATCGTCAGGGTATTTATCGAGTATCCGAATGCCGATAAAATAGCAAAAGTACCCAATAATACGACTGGAACGGCAATTGTAGGTATTAAGGTTGCACGAATGTTTTGTAGGAACAAATACATTACCACAACAACTAGCATGATTGCTTCAACCAACGTTTTAACCACTTCGTTAATCGAAATTTTAACGAATGGGGTTGTATCGTATGGATAAACAATTTCTAACCCTTGAGGGAAGAAAGGTTTCATATCTTCAAGAGCTGCGCGCACGTTATTAGAGGTATCTAATGCGTTTGCACCTGTCGCCAACTTAATACCAATACCAGCAGCAGGTTTACCATTAAAACGGGCAATCGTGCTGTAGTTTTCTGCACCTAATTCGACATCAGCAACATCTTTAATGCGTACTTGTGAACCATCTTGGTTTACACGCAGCAAAATATTGCTAAATTCTTCAGCATTATTTAAACGTGTTTGTGCAATGATAGAAACGTTTAAACGCTGGTTAGCAATTGAAGGTGAACCACCGAGTTGCCCTGCTGCTACTTGGTTGTTTTGAACCTTGATAGCATTAATGACATCCGTTGTGGTCATGTTGTATTTAACGAGCTGTTCTGGTTTTAACCAGATACGCATCGCATATTGCGTACCAAATAGTTGCGTTTCACCGACACCATTTACTCGGCTAAGTGGGTCTTTAATATTTGACCCAACATAGTCAGCAATGTCGTATTGCCCCATTGAGCCATCATTAGAAACGAAACCGGCAACCATTAAGAAGGAACTAGTTGATTTATCAACACTAATACCTTGCTGCTGAACCTCTTGTGGCAGCAATGGCATTGCCAGTTGCAATTTATTTTGTACCTGTACTTGCGCTATATCACCATCAGTACCTGCTTCAAACGTTATTGTGATGCTAGCAGAACCTGATGAATCACTGCTCGATGACATATATACCAAGTTATCGATACCGTTCATATTTTGTTCGATAACCTGAGTTACGGTGTTCTGTACAGTCTCAGCATCCGCTCCCGGATAGTTAGCTGAAATAGAAACAGCCGGTGGCGCGATGGTTGGGTACTGTGAAACAGGTAACTGGATAATTGCCAACAGACCAGCAAGCATGGTGATAATTGCAATTACCCACGCAAAAATTGGTCTTTCTATAAAAAACTTAGGCATTAATCAGCCGCTCCCTTATTTAGACTTTTCTTCAGGTTTTGCCTGATTGTCTATGGATTGCGTTTCTAAGTTAGCTTCCTTAGGATTCACAACAATTCCTGGTTTGATTTTTTGTAAGCCGATGACAATGATGCGATCACCTTCTTGTAAGCCATCAGTTATCAGCCATTTATTGCCAATAGCTTGACCAGCTTTAACCGCCCTGACTTCAACTTTATTCTCAGCGTTGACGACCATAACTTGAGAGGTCCCTTGAGCTGTACGGGATAACCCTTGTTGTGGCACCAAAATCGCTTTTTCAATTATGCCATCTTCTAATACTGCACGAACAAACATACCTGGAAGTAACTCTTTGTTCGGATTAGGGAAAACGGCTCTCATTGTGATAGAACCTGTTGTTTCATCAACAGTCACATCAGAGAACTCGAGAACACCTTTTTGTGCATATTCTAGGCCATCATTACTGATTAAGCTTACAGGGGCTTGACCAGATTCTCTTTGGACAGCACCTTTGGCTATCTCATTTTTTAGACGTAAAAAATCATCGCTTGATTGAGTGACGTCTACATAGATAGGGTCCAGTTGCTGAACACGCATTAACTCAGTTGCTTGACCAGTAGAAACTAATGCCCCTTCAGTGACATTCGATTTACCAGTACGACCACTGATTGGCGCAGTTACTTTGGTATAGTTCAGGTTAATACGTGCAGTTTCAACTGCGGCTTCAGCCGCTTTAACAGCAGCAAGAGCTTGTGCATAAGTTGATGTTGCTTGGTCGTATTCCTGACGGCTAATGTAATTAGTGCCTAACAATGGTTTATAACGTTTAACTGTCAATCCTGCTAAATTTGCATTTGCTTGCGCTTTCGCTAATTCAGCTTTTGCACTGTCATAGGTTGCTTGGAATGGTGCAGGGTCAATCTGGTACAAAGATGTGCCAGCTTCGACATCGCTACCTTCTTTATAGTTGCGCTTCAAAATGATGCCACTAACTTGAGGACGAACCTCAGCAATACGAAATGCAGATGTACGGCCTGGTAACTCGGTTTTGAGCGTCAGAGGTTCGGCTTTAAGCGTAACAATTCCTACTTCAGGCGCCGGGCGTTCTCCGCCACCTTGTTGTTCGTCGTTACAACCGGATAAAGCTAAGCCACCTGAAAGAACCAACAGAGCCAGAGGTAACACCCCTCTGTTTTTTCGCATAAGTTAACCTCAATTAATCAATATGAGTTCAAAACAAAAATAAGAAAAATGGTAAACAATATGATTTATCACTGTGCTATAGTACAAACATACACGATTGTATGTAAATCAGCTTTCGATAGAAACGGGTCACAATGGCACGAAAAACTAAACAACAGGCTGAAGAAACTCGTCAGGAAATATTAGATGCTGCTATCAAAACATTCTCTGAACGAGGCGTTTCTGCCACATCATTAGCCGATATTGCAAAAGCCGCCGGGGTTACCCGTGGGGCGATATATTGGCATTTCAAAAATAAAGTTGATCTTTTTTATCAAGCCTGTGAGTTTGGTGATAACCAAATTGTACAAGCTGAAGAATATTATCGTTCTAAATATACCAATGATCCACTTTCAATACTAAGAGAATTGTTAGTTTTTATTTTAACTGATTTCATTGAAAGCCCTAAAAACCGCGCTCTGATGGAAATATTTTTTTTGAAGTGCGAATTAGTCGGTGAAATGGCGGCGCTAGTTGATTTTAAACGGGCTAATTATGTTGCTAGCCAATGTCGAATTGTTGAAAACTTACACTCGTGTATTGCGGCAGGGCAATTACCGGCAGACTTAAATGTCGACTGCGCTGCTATTATGATCCGTTCTTTGATGTCAGGTTTATTGGAAAACTGGCTACTCCAGACAGAAAACTTCAATATAAATCAACACACCATTACATTGGTTGATACACTATTAGAGACTTTAAAAAGTAATGCCGCAATACGGCTTAAACCAATTCAAACTGAATAATTGGAGTGTAAAATGTCATCTATCCTGATTATTGCCAATGGCGCACCTTACGGCAGTGAAACATTATTTAACTCATTGCGTTTGGCGATCACCTTAAAAGAGCAAAATTCACAGTTGGATTTAAAAGTTTTCTTAATGTCAGATGCAGTGGCTGCGGGCTTGGCTGCGCAAAAACCCAAAGAAGGTTATAATCTTCAACAGATGTTAGAAATTTTAACCGCACAAAATGTTCCCGTGAAATTGTGTAAAACATGTACGGATGCACGAGGAATTAGCGAACTTGCTTTAGCGGACGGTGTTGAAGTTGGGACGCTTGTTGAACTCGCCAGTTGGACATTAAGTGCTGAGAAAGTATTAACGTTCTAGTCTGGGGTCGTGCAATATTTACCTAGTGTGCTGATAGTTGTTTATCAGCACTTTGTGTAATAAAACAATATGTGAAAGCTTATTATGTGAGTATATAGGGATGTTGTTATGATGAAACAACAACGGAATTGGCTACATTTAATTAGCATAATCTTATTATTTGCCACAGTGCTTTTTTCCTATCCTGTTAACGCATTAACCACGAGTCATTTACCGAGTAAAAATGAGATTAAAAGTGCACTCGATGCATTGAATAAAAAAAGTGCCTTGAATGAAGATGATAAATTAGCGTTAGCGGATTTAGAAAAAACATCTGATTTTTATGAGGAACTGAGTAAATTAGAACAACGAACTGAAGAACTACAAGAAAAACTCAACAATACCAGTGAAGATTCGAGAAAAGCGGTTCAAGGTTTACAGCAAATAAAAAAAGAAAATAAACAACTTGCAGCAAACTTCACTGAACAAATTCAAAAAAGCACACTTTCCCAATTAGAAGCATTGAAATCATCTTACCTAGAAAACGTTCAGGTTGAACACAGTGACCTCGCTACCTACAGTAGTCAATTGATAGGGTTACAAACTCAACCTGAACGAGCCCAAGCGCTGATGCTAGAAAATGCGAAGCGTTTGCAAGATATTCGTAATGAATTAAATAATACACAAGACGATGTGGTGAGCTTAAGGCCAACCCAAATCAATATGCTACTGGTAGAACAATATCTATTACAGCAGCAAAATGAGTATCAAAAACGCATTCTACAAAGCAATACCCAATTGCAAGATGTATTGCAAAAACAACGCGATTATACCGCGGCTTATATTGAACAGCTCGAAGTCTACATTCAACAGATCCAAGCTGAAATTAGCCACCGGCGGCTTAATGATTCCCAATCGACGGTACGTGAAGCATTGAGTACCTCTGAAACAGATATTAACGTTCAACAAAACCCGATTATTCAAAAAGAAATTGCGATTAATAATACATTAAGTGATCGGCTTATTGCGGTGACAGAAGACAGTAATAAATTAGTACAAAATGGTATACGAGTTAAAACGTGGCTTGAAAGAGCGACACAATCAGAGCGAAACTTAAAAGAACAGATCAATGTATTACGAGGTAGTTTGTTGTTATCTCGAATTTTATTTCAACAACAAATTGATTTACCCGCTAATATTTTAACTAAAAACTTACCTACGACAATTGCTGATTTGCGCCTTGAACAATTTGATATTAATCAGCAGCGTGATGAACTATACCAACCCAGTGATTACATCACTAAATTAGAACAGCAATTAGAGGTTAAAACGGGGGATGACCCAGAAGCGTCAACCTTATTATCAGAGGAAGACAAAGCGGTTTTAATAAAACTGTTGGAAGTTCGCCGAGGGTTGTTAGATGAGCTGAATCAACAACTCGGAGGGCAAATTTCACAAGCAATTAATTTAGAGTTAGATCAAAACCAATTATTGAGTGTTGTGAGTTCTCTTGAAAACATATTGGCACAGCAAATATTTTGGGTGAACAGTAATAAACCGATTGATTTAGAATGGCTGAAAGCCTTTCCCGAAGCGGCGACTGCACAATTGGACAATGTTGATTTATCCATTTCAAGTCGTAGCATTATGAAGGGCGTCAGTAACTCTTTGCTGGTGGTTATTCCGTTAGTGTTAGTCGCACTAATTTTTATTTGGTTTAACCGTAAGATTAATCGACGATTACAGGATATCGGCCAGCACCTTTCAAGTTTACGTAGTGACAGCGTATTAAGTACACCATTTGCCTTATTATTAACGTTAATGCAGACCTTGCCAGTATCATTGTTTTTATTAGCTATTGGTTATTGGTTTTTGAAAACAGGTAATGCTCAAGGGCCCTTTGTTTGGAAATTTTGTCAGCAATTAGCCATCTTCTGGGTGTTATTTGAGCTAACTTATCGGGTACTTAAACCCCAAGGTATCGCGCAAAAACACTTTGCTATCGAAAAAGAGAAAATAACACTTGCTCGACGTGGTCTGTTCAGATTATCTATCCCTTTGTTACCGCTTATTTTCTTTTCGACTTACGGAATTAGCAATCCATTAAAAGTGTCAGAAGATGTGATTGGTCAGCTAGTAGTGTTAATTTCCTTAGTGCTACTGTGTATTTTTACCACTCCATTTTGTAAGCGGGTTTGGCAAGAAAGGGGCAGTCATTTAACTCGGAGTATTGTTGTGGCACTACTGACATTTTCACCATTGATTTTAGTGGGGTTGATGATGGCGGGGTACTACTACACCACATTACGTTTGACGAATCGTTGGATAGACAGCTTATATTTATTGTTGCTGTGGCATATCACTTATAATGCCTGCTTGAGGGGGTTGACATTAGTCGCTCGAAAGCTTGCGTATCAACGAGCTATTGAACGACGTGCGATGTCTAAGCAAGAAGAGACAGAAAATGAGCCAATTAAAGAACCCCCTATGGCCATTGATTTAATTAGCCAACAGTCGTTGCGCTTAATGACAATGGTCTTATTTATTATCTTTGCACTAGCGTTCTATGCTATTTGGTCTGACTTTATTACGATTTTTTCCTTCTTAGACAGCGTGAATTTGTGGGGCTACACGGCGACTTCGGCGGAAGGTGGCAATATTTTACAATACGTGACGCTTGCCAATTTAATTTTAGCGTTAGTGATTATTGTTGTGTCATGGGTGATGACGCATAACTTACCTGGGTTATTGGAAGTCCTGGTATTATCTCGTTTGAAGTTGCGTCAGGGCTCAACCTACGCCATTAAAGCCATATTAACTTACAGTATTATTGGTATAGGAGCGATTGCTTCGCTGGGGATGATTGGCGTAACTTGGAATAAATTACAGTGGTTAGCCGCTGCTTTAACCGTTGGCTTAGGGTTTGGTTTACAAGAAATTTTTGCTAACTTTGTTTCTGGGATCATCTTATTATTTGAAAGGCCAATTCGTATTGGTGATACGGTGACGATCGGCGAATATTCAGGGACGGTGAGTAAGATCCGCATCCGAGCGACTACCATTGTTGATTTTGATCGTAAAGAGGTCATTATTCCCAATAAGGCTTTTGTGACTGAAAGGTTGATCAACTGGTCGCTTTCAGACACCGTCACACGGGTAACGATAGCAATTGGTGTTGCTTATGGGTCAGATCTCGACAAAGTTAAGCAAGTTTTATTATCTGCGGCGACCAGTAACAGCAAAGTAATGACAGAACCTGCACCTAATGTTTATTTTACTAGTTTTGGCGCGAGTACTTTAGATCACGAATTGCGTTTTTACGTACGCCAAATTGGTGATCGGTCTGTAACGAATGATGAAATAAACCGAGCGATAGACAAACTATGTAGAGAAAATGATATTGATATTGCCTTCAACCAACTAGAAGTTCATTTGCATAATAGCCAAGGGGATGAAGTGCAAGAAGTCAAGCGTACATTAAAAGACGGTGATGGCAACTTAGCTAATTAGCGGTCTTTCGTGCAGGTGGCTTGGGCCGCCTGCATTTGCTTCGAAATATAGTCATTTCTAACAATATCAAGGGCTTTTAGTACGATATCTGTGTCTATTTCTGAGGTTTCTAATAAATAAATCAAATCAACGGCAAGCTGTATTTCTAGCGGTGCATCTTTAAGCGAAGACATGGCAATTCCTTTTGTCGTTAATGTTGATTAATCAAAATATTGGTTTTCTTGGTGCTCAATAGCTTTTTCTATCCGTAACAGTGCTTGTCGGCAACGGTATAAACGGCCTGCCAATACGGCAAGTTCTTTTTGGCATTGGTGCTGTAAACGATGATCCGTTAGTTGGCTTAGGTGAAGTTCTTTTTCACTGACCATTGACTGCAAACGGCGTTCGTAGTCTTGATGTTGTGATAAACGTTCATATAAATCAATCTGCTCTTTCTTCTTGGTAAATGTTGATTCTTTCTCCCGCAAGGGTTGTGTCGAAATCTCACGAGAAATTGCCTGTATCTGGTGAACGATTTTTTCTGTGAGGAAATTGACCTGCTCTGCATGGTTTAGCGTGACACTATGGCAAAGCTGTAGATAAAGCGCTTTTAACTCGTTTTGGCAATCACCAAGGCGCGTCGACTTACGATTAAATAATTGCACATCAAAGCGGGAATGCGAAAACTCAAGGTCCTTTATTGGGCTCACTCGCGTCTCTAATTCATCAATCTGCTTTTTTAACGCATCTAAAAGAGCGGGGATTTTCATTTTTTATTCTCATTAAATGTGAAAAATAGCGTAATATTGATATTCAGCAACAAAAGCAACTGCAAATAGTCGGCTTCTTGTTGCATTTTTATGGTACTTTACATAAATTCTACACTTTCGTGTTTACTATATTGGCTTTTATTATGACCGCTAAAGAGCAACAACTGCAATTGATTAAAGAAAGTATCGCATCTATTCAAGATTATCCAATCGAAGGTGTGATTTTTCGTGATATCACGACTTTGTTAAACACCCCAGCAGCATACCAAGCAACCATTGATATGTTAGTTGAGCATTACCAAAATAAAGGGGTTACTAAAATTGTAGGGACTGAAGCACGTGGTTTTCTATTCGGTGCACCTGTCGCATTACGTTTAGGTGTTGGTTTTGTTCCTGTACGTAAAAAAGGGAAACTACCGCGTGAAGTATTAAGTATGACTTATGACCTTGAATACGGTACCGATACCCTTGAAATCCACAAAGACAGCATTACCCCAAATGATAATGTATTGGTTGTTGATGACCTATTAGCAACTGGTGGCACTGTCGAAGCAACAGTTAAAATGATCAAGCAGCTCGGTGCTAATGTGGTTGAAGCCGCATTTATCATTAGCTTACCTGACCTTGGTGGTGTGGAGCGGCTACAAAAAGAAGGCGTATCTTCTTACAGCTTAGTTGAATTCCCTGGGCACTAATCTTTATTTTCCCTCTATTTTTATCACAACCTCGCCGTAAGGGTTGAGGCTGTGGTAGCATGTACTAAGATTATATTTATTCACGTATCATGTTAAATTACTGTGGGAACCATGAGCTATCAGGTACTTGCCCGTAAGTGGCGACCTCAAAAATTTTCAGACGTTGTTGGCCAACAACACGTCTTGACTGCACTTGCTAATGGGCTGGAGCACCAGCGACTTCATCACGCCTATCTTTTCTCGGGCACACGAGGCGTAGGGAAAACGACGATTGCTCGCCTTTTTGCCAAAGGTCTTAATTGCGAAAAAGGGATCACGGCGTCCCCTTGTGGTCAATGTGTCAACTGCTTGGAAATTGAACAGGGCAGGTTTGTCGACCTAATTGAGATTGACGCAGCTTCACGAACTAAAGTGGAAGATACCCGCGAATTACTCGATAACGTCCAATACGCACCAGCACGCGGTCGCTTCAAAGTCTACTTGATTGATGAAGTCCACATGCTGTCACGTCATAGCTTTAATGCCTTGTTGAAAACCCTTGAAGAGCCGCCAGAACACGTAAAATTTCTTTTGGCGACGACTGACCCACAAAAACTTCCCGTGACTATTTTGTCACGTTGCTTGCAGTTCCATCTAAAAGCGTTAGATGTCACTCAAATTAGCGAACAACTTGAATTAATTCTTAATGCTGAAAATATTGAACATGACCTGCGTGCTCGCCAGCTGATAGCGAGAGCCGCTGATGGTAGTTTACGTGATGCATTAAGTTTAACAGACCAAGCCATCGCGATGGGGCAAGGCAAGGTAACTGCTGACATAGTGAGTCAAATGCTTGGCACACTGGATGATGAGCAACCATTAGCTATCATTGAGGCATTAGTCCGTGCTGATAGCATCGCCGTGATGACCCAAGTGGAGCAAGCGGCTAGCCGAGGTGCGGACTGGGAGAATTTACTGGTTGAAATTTTAACCCAGTTACACCGCATCGCGATGATCCAACTTCTTCCTGCGGAGCAAGAAACAGACCCATCTTCGATAGACGGGCGCTTGCGGCAAGTTGCAAGGGTTATTTCTCCAGCAGATTTACAGCTTTTCTACCAAACCTTGTTGGTAGGAAGAAAAGAATTGCCCTATGCACCTGAGCGGCGTATGGGGGTAGAAATGGCCTTATTGCGAGCACTGGCATTTCACCCTAAAAGTGTAATCGAAGAAATTGAAGCGCCTCCTCGGGTGATCACACAAACGGTAACACAGAGTGCACCTCAAAGGGGAGCGCCGCCACAAACTCGTGCAGAGAATTTGCCAGAAAATAGCCCAACCTTGCAGTTATTAAAAGCTAGGCAGACCCTGCAATCACCCCAAAGCGAGGACCCTGGCCTAAAAAAGGCTAAACCGGCGACGTCTGAAAAGGCTAAGCCGGCGGTATCAGCACTAGAAAGGCTGGCCGCCGTGACCAGCAAACACCAACAAAATGTGGAAAACAAAGCTTCACAAGGGGTGAAAGCTCAGAAACCAAAGCCGTATCAGTGGAAAGCTCAGAACAAAGAAACAATGGCTCAAAAAGATGCCGTTACGACGCCAAGTGAGATCAAAGAAGCGTTAGAATATGAGAAAACCCCTGAATTAGCAGTAAAAATTATTGAAGAAGGGCGGGAGCGAGACAGCTGGTCCGGGACAATAGCAAAATTAAATATTCCTAAGCTGGTTGAACAATTAGCTTTGAATTCATATATAGAAGAATTAAGTGAGTCGCAAATTGTTTTACATTTGCGTTCATCTCAGAAGCACCTCGATAAGCCCCAAGCGCATAAAGCGCTAGAGGAAGCTCTGAGCGAGCAGTATGGTCGTTCTGTTGAACTGAAAATCGTTCATGATGATAATAGTGATGTGAAAACACCACTAGAATGGCGACAGGCGATTTATGAAGAGAAACTGGCGCAAGCTCGTCAGTCAATTATTGCGGATAAGACGATTCAAAAACTTCGCTCTATGTTTGATGCGCAGTTGGATGAAGAAAGTATTCGCCCCGTTTAACGCTACAGTATATTGGTTAATCTGTAGCCTCAGTTGTGAGAGAAAACTATGTTTGGTAAAGGTGGATTGGGTAACCTGATGAAACAGGCCCAGCAAATGCAAGATAAAATGCAAAAAGTTCAGGAAGAAATCGCTCAACTTGAAGCTACAGGCGAGTCTGGTGCTGGCTTAGTGAAAGTGACAATTAATGGTTCGCATAATTGCCGCCGTGTTGAGATCGACCCTAGCTTGTTAGAAGATGACAAAGAAATGTTAGAAGACTTGATTGCAGCGGCATTTAACGATGCGGCTCGACGCATTGAAGAGACACAAAAAGAGAAAATGGCGAGCGTTTCTAGTGGTATGCAATTACCACCAGGCTTTAAGATGCCATTCTAATGCAAACAAGTCCGCTTCTTGAATCATTAATGGAAGCGTTGCGCTGTCTTCCCGGCGTTGGGCCAAAGTCAGCGCAGCGTATGGCTTTCCATCTTCTACAGCGTGACCGGAGCGGTGGGATGCGTTTAGCGCAATCTCTCACAAGTGCAATGTCTGAAATTGGTCATTGCCGTGATTGCAGAACGTTTACCGAACAAGAGGTTTGTAATATTTGTGCGAATCCGCGTCGTCAGCAAAATGGTTTAGTTTGTGTTGTCGAAAGCCCAGCAGATATCTATGCCATTGAACAAACTGGGCAATTTTCAGGGCGCTATTTTGTTCTTATGGGGCATTTATCGCCATTGGACGGTATTGGTCCGATAGATATTGGCCTTGATAGGTTAGAAGAACGCTTAGCGGTAGAGACGATCACAGAAGTGATTTTAGCGACAAACCCGACGGTAGAAGGTGAAGCAACAGCAAACTATATTGGGGAAATGTGCGCACAATATGGGGTGGCAGCGAGCCGAATTGCTCATGGGGTGCCTGTGGGTGGGGAATTAGAGTTAGTCGATAGTACGACGCTGTCTCATTCGCTCTCCGGCCGCTCTCGATTGTAATATCCTCGTCATATTTCAAGCTGTAGGGGTGTTGGCTGCACTCGGCGACTCGGGTCACATACTGATGTATGCTCCCCGAGATCTCCTCATTTGCCGCCTACCTACAACTTGAACTATTTAGAGGATAGTATTGATTTCGTTTTTCTAAAATCACCCTACAGAATTCAGTTACTAATTTGGGTCGTGGGGGCTACACTCGGCGACTCGAGTCACATACTGATGTATGCTCCCCGAGATCTCCTCATTTGCCGCCTACCTACAACTTGAACTATTTAGAGGGTAGTATTGATTTCGTTTTTCTAAAATCACCCTACAGAATTCAGTTACTAATTTGAGTCGTGGGGGCTACACTCGGTGACTTGGGTCACATACTGATGTATGCTCCCCGAGATCTCCTCATTTGCCGCCTACCTACAACTTGAACTATTTAGAGGATAGTATTGATTTCGTTTTTCTAAAATCACCCTACAGAATTCAGTTACTAATTTGAGTCGTGGGGGCTACACTCGGTGACTTGGGTCACATACTGGTGTATGCTCCTAGGGATTAACGTATTTGACGCCTAGCTACAGCACAAATTATTTAGAGTATATGATTGGAGATGAGTAGAATTATTCCTTTCATTAACTATCTTTAAAATGATTGCGGTTGTTATTATTTCCTTTCTAATCATTGGTTTTGGTTTTTTCTTCAGTAAATTTTTTTGTCTTTATCGCTTGAATTTTTGTTTTTCGCCCCCAACTAATCTGCATCGATAAGTCAAACCTATCCAATTAGATTGATGAAATAGAGGCGATTAATGAGTATGAAAGGACAGGAAACGCGTGGTTTCCAATCAGAAGTTAAGCAACTCCTCCAATTAATGATCCACTCTCTTTATTCGAATAAAGAGATTTTCTTACGCGAATTGATCTCCAACGCATCAGATGCGGCGGATAAACTGCGTTTTCGTGCGTTATCTAAACCAGAACTGTATGAGAATGATGGTGAATTGCGTGTACGTATTAGCGCAGATAAAGACCAAGGTACATTAACGATTAGTGATAACGGTATTGGTATGAGCCGTGAAGAAGTTATTGATAACTTGGGGACTATCGCAAAATCAGGTACGAAAGCATTTTTAGAATCTTTAGGTACTGATCAGGCAAAAGATAGCCAAATGATTGGTCAATTTGGTGTTGGTTTCTATTCAGCTTTTATTGTCGCAGATAAAGTCACAGTACGTAGCCGTGCAGCAGGAGCCCCTGCGGGTGAAGGTGTTTTTTGGGAATCTGCGGGTGAAGGTGAGTATACTATTGCCGATATTGAAAAAGCGGAACGCGGTACAGAAATTACGTTGCATTTACGTGACGATGAAAAAGAATTCCTTGATAACTGGCGTCTACGCTCAGTAATTAGTAAATATTCAGACCATATTGCTTTACCTGTTGAAATTGAAGATAAAAATGAAGAAGACGGTACGGTAACGTGGGAAAAGATTAACCAAGCTAAAGCACTATGGACACGTAGTAAGTCTGAGATCTCTGATGAAGAGTATGTTGAATTCTATAAACATATTTCCCACGACTATGCTGACCCTTTGACTTGGACGCACAACCGTGTTGAAGGTAAACAAGAGTATACCAGTTTACTGTATGTTCCTTCTCAAGCACCATTCGACTTATGGAATCGTGACCAACAGCATGGCCTGAAATTATACGTTCAACGCGTATTTATTATGGATGACGCTGAACAGTTTATGCCAAATTACCTACGGTTTATTCGTGGTGTATTAGATTCCAATGATTTGCCATTGAACGTTTCTCGTGAAATATTGCAAGATAGCGCATTAACACGCAGTTTACGTAGTGCATTGACTAAACGTGTTCTACAAATGCTTGAAAAATTGGCGAAAACAGATGCGGAAAAATATCAAACTTTCTGGCAACAATTTGGTTTAGTGATGAAAGAGGGCCCTGCGGAAGATATGGCAAATGGTGAAACCATTGCTAAACTTCTGCGTTTCGCGACCACTCAAACAGATAGCAGCGTGCAAAATGTTTCTTTAGAAGACTACGTTAGCCGTATGGTGGAAGGGCAGGATAAAATTTACTATATCACCGCAGATAGCTATGCGGCGGCAAAAGGTAGCCCACACCTCGAATTATTCCGTAAAAAAGGTATTGAGGTATTGTTGTTATCCGACCGTATTGACGAATGGATGATGAACTATTTGTCTGAGTTTGATGGCAAACAATTCCAATCAGTCAGTAAAGCTGATGAGTCATTAGATAAACTTGCGGATGAAAACAAAGCTGAACAAGAAGAAGCGGATAAACAATTAGCACCATTTGTTGAGCGTGTAAAATCATTCTTGGGTGAAAGGGTTAAAGACGTCAAACTGACGCATCGTTTAACCGATACTCCAGCGATTGTCACTACAAATGCTGATGAAATGAGCACTCAGATGGCGAAATTATTCGCTGCGGCTGGTCAAGCTGCGCCAGAAGTGAAATACAACTTCGAATTAAACCCAGCACACCCATTGGTGAAAAAAGCGTCTGAAGTGTCAGATGAGTCTGTATTTGCTGATTGGGTTGATGTGTTATTGGATCAAGCATTATTGGCCGAGCGTGGTACATTGGAAGATCCAAATTTATTTATACGAAAAATCAACGAATTGCTTTTAAAATAAGTTAATTTTGTACTTTCGTTTTTGAACATAAACCACGCTTTTGCTTGTGCTTTAGCGTGGTTTTTTTCTTTTGCGAAAAAAGATAAATGCGAAAACGTTTACGTGTGTTCTTGAGTAAAGCGCCATGCTAATGGTATGGTAGCTTGTTTTCTTTTCAAATTATAAAAATCTAAATAGCAAGGGGTTTACGCAATGCGTATCATTCTGCTTGGCGCTCCAGGCGCTGGTAAGGGCACTCAAGCTCAATTTATTATGGAAAAGTTTGGGATCCCTCAAATTTCAACAGGTGACATGCTACGTGCAGCTGTTAAGTCAGGGAGCGAACTTGGTTTGCAAGCTAAAGAATTAATGGATAACGGTAAATTAGTGACTGACGAATTGGTTATCGCATTAGTTAAAGAGCGTATCAAACAAGATGATTGCCGTAATGGGTTCTTGTTAGATGGGTTCCCTCGCACAATTCCGCAAGCGGATGCCATGAAAGAAGCGGGTATTACCGTTGATAACGTCCTTGAATTTGATGTACCAGACGAAATCATCGTTGAGCGCATCATTGGCCGTCGTGTACATGCACCATCTGGTCGTGTTTACCACATCAACTTTAATCCACCGAAAGTGGAAGGTAAAGACGATGTAACCGGTGAAGAATTAACGATACGTAAAGATGACCAAGAAGATACCGTACGTAAACGTTTAGTTGAGTACCATGCATTAACGGCTCCTTTAATTGCTTATTATCAAAATGAAGCAAAACAAGGTAATACGAAGTACTTCAAATTGGATGGTACACGTAAAGTTTCTGAAGTTAGTGAAGAATTAGCAAAAATTTTAGGTTAATATTGGCACTCCTTATGCTTCTTGTTACTGTATAACAGTAACTTGCATTATTAAGGGTGTAAGCCAAGTATAAGGCAGCGAGATCGCTGCCTTTATTGTTATACCACTTGGTGATAAAAATAGTTATTTAACTATGTTAATGTTGGGAATGATTATCAATTAGGAGTTGTTTCATGTCAGAAAAAAAATACGGCATTTTATTGGCTAACCTAGGAACACCTGATGCCCCAACAACCTCAGCAGTTAGACGCTATTTAGCAGAATTTCTTAGTGATACTCGCGTTATTGATGTACCTCGTCTAATTTGGAAACCTATTCTATATGGTGCAATTTTGCCTATTCGGTCGTCGAAAGTCGCGAAATTATATCAATCTATTTGGTTAGAAGACGGCTCCCCATTATTGGTTTACTCTTTACGCCAAAAGCAAAAATTAGCCGCTTTGTTGCCTAATATTCCAGTAGATATAGGGATGAGCTACGGTTCACCATCAATTAAAACTGCGATTGATAACCTGATGGAGCAAGGGGTTACTGATTTAGTGGTCTTACCTTTATATCCACAATATTCATGTACCACAACTGCTGCGGTTTATGATGCAGTTACAAGGGCATTTCAAGGTCGACGTACTATTCCGTCAGTTCAATTTATTCGGAGTTATGCCACTCATCCTGCGTACATTAAAGCACTGGTAACTTCTATTGAAGCTAGTTTTGCCAAGCACGGTGAACCAGATAGGCTGGTATTGTCTTTCCACGGCATTCCTAAGCGTTATTGTGATACAGGTGATATCTATCAGCAAGAATGTGAAAAAACCGCTCAGGCATTGCGTGAAGCCTTAAATTATCCAAGTGATAACGTGTTACTCACTTACCAGTCACGTTTTGGACGAGAGCCTTGGCTCATGCCCTACATGGATAAAACAATGCATGAATTACCCAGCCAAGGTGTAAAATCAGTTCAGGTTATTTGTCCTGGGTTTTCAGTTGATTGTTTGGAAACATTAGAAGAGATAAGCGAACAAAATAAAGAGTTCTTTATTAGCAGTGGTGGTCATAAATATAATTACATATCAGCTTTAAATGATAATCAAGATAGTATTAGCATGATTAATTTAATAATTGAAGATGCATTAAAGTAGTCAATGCATACAATTAATACAAAAAAGTTAGCTTATCGATATATCAAAAATTCGATTATAGACTATAATAACTTATCTGAAATTAAAAACGATTAAACAAATTTTATGTCTTTTGGAATTAATATGAGCAATGAGCAACCGCCACGAGGCAATAATATAGAGCAGAAATCAAATACTGCTCCTCAGTTTCATTTACAGCAGAATGATGAAATTGACCTCATGGCATTATTTTCGATTTTATTAAAGCATAAGCTCTTAATTATTATTTTTACTGCTTTCTGTATTGTGTTGAGCGCGGGGATTGTCAGCTTTTTACCCCAAAAATGGAGTAGTACGGCAATTGTTATTCCTCCTACATCTGAAAACATCCAAGAAGTAAACAAATTAAAAGCGCAATTAGACGCACTAGAAATCCCTATTGATTTAAGTGCTCAGCGCATTTTTAGCGTGTTTGTTGATCAGTTTCGTTCAAAAGTTAACCAGAGCGAATATGTAAAAAGTACACGGTATTTTCAGCAGTTAGCGCAAAATATCGAACCGAAAGATGATGTTGCTAGTCAACAACGGTTAGTGAATCAAATCATTACCAACGATATCCAAATTCAAGACCAATCGAAAGAAAAAAACAGTACCTCCAATGACATTGTTTTAAAGTTTACGGCGTCTTTACCTATCGAAGCACAAGACTTACTTGAGGGGTATATTCGCTATAGTGCATCAAAAGTGAGGCAGCAAATTAAAGTTGAGATAGATAACACTGTTTCTCAGCGGTTGATCTTTGCTAGCGAATCACTGAAACGCGAAGTCAGTAAAATCCAAACGGAATATGATGTTAAAGTTGAACGCTTAAAGCGAGCTGTTGACATCGCGAAGGCTGCTGGGATAGAAAAACCGATTGCGAGTGATTCTGTAACGATCAACGATGACCCTGACTACCCAATTGCGCTTGGTACAGAAGCCTTAGAAAAGAAATTACTCATTGAGACACAAAACCGTGATTTAGCTTTAATGAGCGAAACCTTGCAGAACCGTCAAATTTATATTGATGAACTTAATGCGTTAACGAGCAAGGAGTTAGACTTTGCACCCGTGATGTTTATTTTGACACCGGATTTCCCACTACAAAAAGATTCACCTAAATCATCGCTTATTGTGGCATTGAGCGCAGTTCTCGGCTTTATATTGAGCTGTTCATTTGTATTGAGTCGCCAGTTATATCGTGATTATAAACAGCAAAATGTGTAATTATTCAGCTAGGTGATAGTAATCAAGCCAGCTCTTTCTTTTGAGGTGCTGGCTTAGCTTTATCGTGTTAGAATAGGGAGATGTTCCATTTTTAATCTCCTAATTATGAAATTCCCCGGTCAGCGTAAGTCAAAACATTACTTCCCTGTTAGTCTCAGAGATCCGCTTTTACAGCCCCTAAAAGAAACGTTGGCTGATGAAGAAAACTGTAAATCCTATATTGTTGGTATCGACCAAACTTTGGTCGACATCGAAGCAAAAGTGGATGATGAGTTTATTCAACGCTATCAATTAAGCAAAGGGCACTCACTGGTTATAGAAGATGCTATTGCTGAGGCGTTATATAAAGAATTAACAGATAACGCATTGATTACACATGAATTTGCGGGTGGTACGATTGGTAATACATTGCATAATTATTCTGTCTTAGCGGATGATCGCTCTGTCCTGTTAGGCACAATGTGTAACAATATCCAAATTGGCAGTTATGCTTATCGTTATTTATGTCATACCTCTAGCCGTATGGATTTAAATTTCTTGCAAGGTGTTGATGGCCCTATTGGGCGTTGTTTCACGCTAATTACTGAAAATGGTGAGCGGACGTTTGCTATTAGCCCTGGCCATATGAACCGCTTACAGCCTAGTAGTATCCCTGAAGATATTATTGCAGGGGCTTCTGCATTAGTATTAACGGCCTATTTAGTACGTTGTAAGCCAGGTGAGACCATGCCTGAAGCGACGATGCAAGCCATTACATATGCGAAAAAACATAATGTGCCAGTGGTATTAACTTTGGGGACTAAATTCGTTATTGCTCAGGACCCACAGTTTTGGCGTGATTTTCTCGCCGAACATATTTCAGTAGTCGCGATGAACGAAGATGAAGCACAAGAACTAACCGGTTTAAGTGATCCTCTATTAGCCTCGAATATGGCTTTAGATTGGGTTGATTTAGTGCTTTGTACCGCTGGGCCGTCAGGGTTGTATATGGCTGGGTACACAGAAGAAAGCTATAAACGTACAACACAGCACCCATTGTTACCAGGGGCGATTGCAGAGTTTAATTTGTATGAGTTTAGTCGTGCAATGCGCCAGCAAGATTGCCAAGTACCATTACGGATTTTTTCTCATATTGAACCTTATATGGGGGGGCCGGAAAAAATAATGAATACGAATGGTGCAGGAGACGGCGCATTATCTGCATTACTCCATGATATCACAGCAAATTCTTATCATCGTTCAAACGTCCCAAACTCCAGTAAACATGAACGCCAATACTTAACATATTCATCTTTAGCTCAAGTGTGTAAGTATGCTAATCGTGTTAGTTATCAAGTGTTAACACAGCATTCACCACGGTTAACTCGCGGGTTACCTGAAAAAGAAGATAGTTTGGAAGAATCCTACTGGGATCGCTAAGTTAAAAATGATATTCAATATTTATATTATTGAAGTATGTTAAGTTAATTGACCCCAATATAAATATTGGGGTTTTTTATATCAATATATAACATCTATATATTAATTGATTAATATATTAATTAATTAGTAACAAATTATGAGATAAATTGTGAATAATGATGACAAGAAATAAATCATGGGGCATTAACTAAATGTAGTTAATGGATGAATTTTGGCATTTAAAAGCGACGAATAAATAAAAGCTGCATCCTACTTTATGGGTATAGATATTTCAAATGCAGCTAATCTCTAATAATAATTATATAAACATAACTAATGTGAATTATTTTTATTTAGTGGTAGCAAGTTGGTGCTCTACCTCCACCTTTTCAGATTCTTTTGCATCTTCCTCTTCATAGCGCATAGCTTGAGGGACTGATATTTTGATTGCAATAAATACGGCTAAGGCCCCACCGACCAATTTACCAAGTAAAATGGGGAGAACAAGTGTGGGTTGGAAATTTGCGGTAAAGGCTAAGTGATCACCAATGGTAGCCTGTGCACAAACACCGAATGCAACACATAATACTTTATCTCTTGCACGCATATCTTTGAATAAGTGATAAGTTGCAATGATGTTTGCCATTACCATAATAAAACCTAACGAACCGGTATCACTCAATTTTAAACGGTTACTTAATGCGCGAACTAATGGTTTACAGTAACGTTGGAACAGGTAACAAATTGGGAATGTCCCTGCCAGCATGATACCAATATAACCTGCAATTTCGATTGCACGGAATAGCTCATTTTGATCTGCAAACAGTGGGTCAAAGCCCCATGCACCGAAGACTTTACTAAATACGCCAGTAAAATGCTCAACAATAGAGAATGCTAAGACTAATTTCACAAATGCATCCATAATCTTACCGAAAATTAAAAAACCGGTAACCATTAGCATTGGGCGATATTTTAACCCAGCAGCGAGTAAGAAACAGAATACAAACAGTGGCATCAAGTATTGCAACATCGTGAAGAAGTCTAAGGTTAATTGATGCGCTGCGGGTGAGTTAGTCGAAATAATGTCTCTAACTGGAATATTATTGAATGTAATTAACAACAGGGATGCCAGTACGCCAAAGGGGATCGAGATCAGACCTGCCATCGCACCCAGTGCTAGATATTTATGATCTTTACGATTTAACATGGTTAAACCAACAGGGATCAAATAAACAATGGTGGCACCAGAGGTATAGCCGATCAACATGGCCGTGATCCACATATCGCGGTTTGTTGTGAGTGCATCAGCTAATTGATAGCCACCCATATCGACTGCAATAATTGACAATGCAGCAATTGAAACATCTGACCCTACAGATGAAAAAACAGGGCCAAGCACATAGGATATTAACTGTGATAGTAACGGTACGGCTGCCATAATCCCTGCTTGTGCAAGGAAAACGGGACCAATAGAGAATATACCATTAACAAACTCTTTTCCGAGGTCACTTGTTGGTCTAACAATAGATGCGACTGCGCCTATAATCGCACCGCACATGATTAAATAGATAATGTAATTTCCGAATTCAGCCATGGTAGGGTCCTTTTATTATTTTAGTGTCTTAATTGGCGAGAACGGGCAATGATGTCGCGATACTGTTCCATCACGCCTTGCATGTTGGTTCCATCTGGGCGTGTTATGGTTGCATTGCGTCTAACTGCCATTTCGTGAGTGATACCTAGGCCTTTACGAGCCAATAAGGCTGCGCCTAATGCTGTTACTTCACGGTTTGCTGGTGCTTCAATATTTTTTTGTAATAAATTGGCTAAAAACTGCTTAAAGTATTGATTTGAAGATAACCCTCCATCGACTGAAATTGACTGACCTAAAGGTGAAACTTGCTCCATTGCAAAAATAACTTCCGCTGAACGAGCTGCTATTCCTTCAAGAACGGACTGCATCATATCTTTTTTATCGGTATCTAGAGAAAGCCCCGCCCATAACCCCGCGGCACTCCGATCCCAGTAAGGGCAGCCTAAGCCAGATAATGCAGGTACGAATGCAAGGCCGCGTTTAATTGCTGGTTCAGTTCTAAAATCGGTGAGTTCATCGAATGAGTCGAAAAGGCCAATTTTACGCGCCCAATTAATGGCTGATGCTGCGTTATATACCCCTCCATCTAATCCGAAAACGGCAGGTGTACCCGGAAATTTCCAGCACAAGGTTGGTAATAATCCACTTTCGTGAGTTTTAGGAATATCAGCCCCTGTCAGTGCTTGTAAAAAAGCGCCTGTACCGAAAGTAATTTTTGCATCCCCTTTTTCACGGCAGCCATGACCGTATGTGCCGGCAAACTGGTCAACAATGATTGCCGTGACAGGGGTTAAATGCCCATCGAGGTTGATGGCACCAAAATCACCAATATTGTCTTTAATAGGTGGCAAACAATGAATAGGCACACCAAAAATGTCACATAGTTGTTGATCCCACTCTAAAGTGTGAATATTGAGTAGTGAGGTTCGTGATGCGGAATTATAGTCAGTGACAAATACACCACATAAACGGTCGAGGAAAAAAGCATCCATTGTGCCTATCCGTAGCTGGTTTTTATCCGCTAGCGTTTTCGCTCCCACCACATTCTCAATAATCCATCCCATTTTGCTGGCGGAAAAATAAGGGTCTAGTGGCAAACCTGATTTAGATTGCACTAGTGGTTCCAAGCCTGCTTCTTTCAGTCGTGAAATGGTTTTTTCAGTGCGTAAATCTTGCCAAACGATCGCATTGTATAAAGGGCGCTTACTTTGAGCATCCCATGCGACAATGCTTTCACCTTGATGACAAAGACCAATCGCATCAACAACCTCGCAGCTATTTAAGCATTTAATAATATTTGCCAAGATTTCCTCAGGGTCATGTTCTACCCAACCACTGTTCAACGTGATTTGTTTATGAGGAATGCTCATTGGGGAGTGATAATGGCCGCCTTCTTCAAAGACAACGACCCGGGTTCCCGTTGTTCCCTGATCGATAGCCGCATAACGTTGATTGAGCATCGCAATATTCCCAGTGTTGTAAATGTTGTAAATGTTGTAAATTAGTCTGTTTTTTTGCTTACTATCGTTTAATCGGAAATAAAATCCACAAAAAACTCACAATAAGTTTCACTAATGTGATAAAACTCACAATATTGTAACAATGTGAATAATATTTTTGTTAATGTTGTGGTTTGTGTTGTTTTATTTGTTGTGGTTGTGGGAATTATGTGGTTTTATGTGTGCAAGTTAGAAATTAAGGATCTCAGCCATGGATATTAATAATAAAAAAATTTGGGATGTCATTGTCATCGGCGGTGGTGTCATTGGCTGTGCTGTGACACGTAAATTTACACTAATGGGTGCCAAAACACTGCTGTTAGAGCGTGGTGGAGACATTCTTTCGGGAGCAAGTAAGGCAAATAGTGCACTATTACATACGGGTTTTGACGCCACACCAGGGAGTCTGGAACTTGAATGTATGCAAGATGGGTATCGTGAATTCATTGAAATCAGAGAAAAAATGAATTTACCGTTACTCGAAACCGGAGCATTAGTTGTTGCATGGAATGAAGAGCAATTGAGTAAACTCCCTGCGATTGTTGAGCAAGCACACACTAACAATGTATTAGATGTGGCAATCATCGATAAAGAGGAGTTATATCGCCGAGAACCACATTTGGCTCAGGGCGCGCTGGCTGCGGTTCATGTCCCCGGTGAAGCGGTTATCGACCCTTGGAGTACGCCACTGTCTTATTTAACTCAAGCAGTGAAACATGGTGCTGAATATCGTTTTCATTGTGAAGTAAAAAACGGTTCGCTAAACAATGGGGTGTGGGATTTAACCACATCAAAAGGTGAGTTTTCTGCCCGTTTGGTAATTAATTGTGCTGGTATTAACGGTGATATTGTGGAGTCGATCTGCCACCCATCACCATTCCAAATAAAACCACGCAAAGGGCAGTTTTTGGTTTATGACAAAGCCGCCGCTGCCGATATTAATGCGATCATTTTACCAGTGCCAACCGCAATAACTAAAGGCGTACTATTATCAAAAACTATTTTTGGTAACTTATTATTAGGCCCAACAGCAGAAGAACAGGATGACCGTTGGAAAGCGGAAGTGAAACAAGAAGTGCTAGAGGGGTTAATCGCCCAAGGCTCTCAGATGTTACCTTCATTACATAATTATAGTGTAACGGCAACTTATGCGGGACTGCGCCCTGCAACAGAAGAAAAACATTATCGTATAAATGATTATCCTGAAAAACACTGGATATGCGCAGGCGGGATCCGCTCAACGGGGTTAACCTCTGCTTTAGGTGTTGCTAACTACTTGGCAAAACTATACCAACAACACTTTACGCCATTATTTGAGCTTTCTCCTCCAGAAACGCTAATTTGGCCAACAATGCCAATGATATCCGAATATCACCAACGGGATTATCAGTGTAAAAGTAATGGTGGCATCGTATGTCACTGTGAGCTTGTTACGCAGCGAGAAATTGAAGCTGCGTTTGACTCCGATATTCCGCCTGAATGCTTAGGGGCATTGCGACGTAGAACGCGCGTGATGATGGGGCGTTGTAATGGGTTTTATTGTAGCAGTCAGGTAGCAGAAATAATCAATGGCCGGTTTGACCATACATTAGCAGTGGAGGCAGTAAAATGAGTTTGAATTATGATGTGGTTATCATAGGCTCAGGGCCTGCTGGGGTTGCTGCTGCGTATTCGTTGCGCCGTCGCGGTATTCAACGTGTTGCTATCATTGAACGTGAAGCTGATGCTGGCGGGGTCCCGCGTCATTGTCAGCACCCAACGTTTGGGGTACTTGCCTTTAAGCGCCCAATGAAAGGGAACCAGTTCGCTAAAAAGATTGTAGCTCAACTGGGAGACACGCCTATCTTTACCCGTAGTACGGTGACTCAGCTTCACCCTAATGGGCATTTAACCATTTCTACTCCTGATGGGCTTGTAGAGGCGCAAGCAAAACGTGTTTTAATTGCAACAGGAGTGCGGGAGACACCAAGGCATCCACGCTTGGTATCAGGGTTGCGTCCCCAAGGTATTATCACTGCGGGTGCATTACAGCAATTTGTGTATCTTAATGGTAAAAAACCGTGTCGTAACCCAGTTATTGTGGGGAGCGAACTGGTAAGCTTTTCTGCTTTATGGACACTAAAAAATGCAGGCGTTAAAGCGCAGGCTATGATTGAAAGTGGTGATCGCATTTTGGCCTTTAAGCCAGCCACATTATTTGCCAAAGCAATGGGAACGCCAGTGTTTCTTAATAGCCAAATTACTGAAATTGGTGGATTAGAGCGTGTAGAGTATGTGGTAGTTGAAAGTGCCGGTAAAACTCACAAAATTATGTGTGATTCGGTCATTTTTACTGGGCAATTTGTTGGGGAAAATACATTAATTCGCAAAAGCCACCTTGATTATGATGCGGCGACAGGCAAACCTGTAACGGACCAACGGGGTCGTTGCTCTGATACGAGTTACTATGCTGCTGGTAATATGTTACACCCTGCAGATATGGGTGATCAATGTTACCAAGAGGGGCTTTGGGTAGGTGAACAGATTGCAGATGACCTACTGGCGAATCATCACCAACAGCAACTAAAAGAGACTCAACGGCTCCCAGTGCATCTGGATGATAAAATTTGCTTTAGTGTGCCTGCTTGCATTGATATTAATGATAATTCAATAAATAAAATTAATTTTAATATTAAAGTCGAGCACGCGGTGAATGGCACTATTAAGGTTATGGCTGGCAGTACATTATTATATGAAAAGCACCATCGAGGTTTGCCAACTAGGCGTATTTTGCTGAAAAATATCGATTTAACAAAAATACAACGAGATGCTACTGAAATTAGTATCGCTGTTGTATAGTGCTAGAAATGTAAATGGTCAAGAAGGGTTAAACTATGTGTGAGGGGCGTTCCTCAAAAGTACGTCATCAAACCATCATTGAGTTACTTTCTACTCAGGGTCAGGTGTATGTACAAGAGCTCGCAAAGCATTTTAATGTCGCGCAAGAAACTATCCGTCGAGATCTGAGTAAGCTCGAAACTCAAAAATTACTTAAGAAAATTCATGGTGGCGCAGTTAATATTCAGTCAAAGTTTGAACGTAATTTTACTGAAAGGGCTCAAGCCGCGGTTGATGAAAAAAAAGCGATTGCAGCGAAAGCGGCTGAATTTATTAAACCGGGTGATACGTTGTTTATCGATTTTGGTACAACAACATTTGAATTTAGCCAGCGAGTAAAGCTAATTGATAACCTAACAATAATTACTAACTCACCGCTATTAGCGAATATATTGCAGGAAAACCCAACAATTGAAACTATTTTAATTGGTGGGCAATTTAATGCAGCGCAAAATGCCTGCTTAGGGGCTATTGCGCTAAAGAATATTGCTGAATTTTTTGCTGATTATGCGGTTATAGGTGCAGGGGCTATTCATTCATTACATGGGGTTATGGATCAACACGTTGATGAGGCTGCTATTGCGCAAAAAATGATGGAAAATAGTGACAAATTAATGGTATTAGCGGACGGCACAAAAGCCAATAAGCATGCCATTAATTTTGTTACAGGTTGGGATAATATTGATTATTTAGTGACAACCAGCAAAGACTTTAAATTACCTGAAAATAAAAAACGACCAAAAACAAAGATTATTATTGCAGAGCTTGAATAAGCTGTAGTTTTAAAAATTAAATTTTAGTTCTCCCTATGGAAAATAATGAATTATTTTTTATAGGGTTACTTTATCCAAAATACGTTATTGCCAACACTAGGAATTATTATGAGCCTTTATTTTATTGCTTGCCCTTACTCAGACCCTGATAGCAATGTTGTGGAAATGCGCTTTCAGGAGTGTACAAAATTTGCCGCTGAACTCGCCCTTCAAGGGATTGCAACTTATAGCCAGATCACAATGACTCATCCAATAAATCAATTTCTTGCAACACAAGGACAAAAAGTGGCTTGGTCTTCCATCGATATGGAATTCTTGAAACGTTGTGATGGGTTAATTGTATTGACGTTACCCGGCTGGGAAAAGAGTGGTGGTGTTGCGGCAGAAATTCAATTTTTTAAAGATAAAGGCTTGCCTGTTTGGACTGGCGACGAGTTTAAGGCACAAATGGAAAAATAATTTCCAGCCATAAAATAAATCGGTCCATAACCTATTGTTGTTATGGACTTTTTATTTATGTCAATTATTTAATAATATTCGTACTGATATTTGAACGTTTCAATTAAAGTATCAGGTAGATTGCTACGTGAATTCGTTAACTTTTCTGTTAGGCAGTTACCAAATTTATCAGTTTCTAAACACTCAATAGTGGTGGAGACTTCCTCATTATTGAGTTTGATTTTACGTATTTCTTGTTTAAAAAAACCGTGAGTGTCATAACTAAACTGGCGGATATCTTTCCCTGAATTACCGACCATTGAGACCAGTTTTCCTTGGTCATCATAGGAATATTGGTAAAATACCTCGACTCCTTCAGTAAAGCCCTTTGTGGAATCTATTTTGCCATTTTTGTACGTGGTACTGACTGTATAGTCATTACCTGCTTGGTCATGGGTTTTGATTGTGGATATTTTCCCGGATGGGTCTTGCTCAAAGGTGAACTTACCTTCGATACTCTGTATTGGCTGGCCGAATGAAATAATATTTACCATTTCATAGGTTGGATTTTTTTGGATGGTTCTCTTTAGTGATGAGTTTAGTTCTTTGTCTAAAAACCATTTTGACTCACTTTGATAGCTTTCTAAAGCACCACAAGTTGAAAACTGCATTTGTAGCGTTTTTGTATCTAGAGGCGAGCCTGTGGGAGTTGATGCATAGCTTACTGACTTTATTGATTTAATAGGGCCATAGACTATCTTTTGAGTCATTAAATGCAAGTTTTCACGATGTGTGTTTCGTAACTCATCACGACAGTCATCTACTGCATAAGCCGATGAAATAAATAATGACAATAAGCAAAGCAGGTGGTTTTTTTTCATTTATTATTTTCCTGAATTTTAACGAGTAGGAAATAATATAGAAGGTGTAATCAAAAAGTTTGTGTAAAAAAGCCGTAACTCGAGTTACGGCTTTAAAGGGGGAATAAGGCTCTAGTGGCTAGGTTTTAGGTATTCCGCTAAATTCTTGCCTTCACCTTTTTTATCGTTGTCACCATCAATAAAATCATCGACAGAACAGCCAAATTCCTCTACATCGTGGCACATGAGTGTCGCCATTGATTTGGCAATTTCATGTTCACCAATAATGATATGGTCAGCACCGCGTTCTTTGATAAAGCTGACTTCGTCATCATAGTGAGCACGAACAATCACAGTAATGTTAGGGTTCATTTCTTTAGCTGTTGCCACAATTTCACCTGCTTCATAACCATTAGGAATGGTTAGCAGTAACGTTTTGGCACATTCGATGCGGGCAAGGCTAATAATGTCTTTATTCGCGCCATTACCTAAAATCGCACTAAAGCCATTTTCGGCCAGCTCTTCAAACCTTGCTCGAGTATCTTCAACGACAACAACAGGGATTTCTTTTCTACGTAGCTTGTCTGCTAGCATACCGCCTACACGCCCATAACCGACAATGATGGCATGGCCACAAATATCGACAGGCACTTGAGTTTCTTCTTCCAGCGTTTCTTCCAGAAGTTGTTCTTCAATGGTTTCGGTACTTTCGAGGTATTTATCTAATAAAGTAAATAACACAGGGTTAAGCATAATAGAGACAATTGCCCCTGCTAACACAAGGTTCTGCGCGTCTTTATCCATGACACCGAGTGTTAAGCCCATACCTGCTAAGATAAATGCAAACTCACCGATTTGTGCAAGGCTAACTGATATGGTTAAGGCGGTTCGCCGTGAATGGCCAAACATCCTGACTAGTGCTAATGCCGCCGCAGATTTACCAATGATAATAATGGCGAGTACACCAAGAATGCCTAAAGGTTGTTCAATAAGTACGACTGGGTCAAATAGCATCCCGACGGAGACAAAGAACAGAACAGCAAATGCATCACGTAATGGTAAGGTATCCTGTGCTGCGCGGTGGCTCAATTCTGATTCGTTTAATACCATCCCAGCAAAGAAAGCACCAAGAGCGAATGAAGCGTCGAAAATCGCGACTGCTGCGTAGGCAATACCTAATGCTAGCGCAAGTACTGCAAGGGTAAATAGTTCACGAGACCCCGTAGAAGCGGTGCGCGATAAAATCCATGGAATGACCTTTCTGCCAATCACTATCATAATGAAGATGAATAGAACAACTTTCCCGATAGTCCAAGCTAGGCCTAATGCTAATTCACTAAAGCTTGCGTCATCGGTATTCATGATGGCAGCGGCTGCGGGGAGTAGGACCAAGGTTAATACCATGGCTAAGTCTTCCACAATCAGCCAGCCAATCGCAATTTGCCCACGTTGACTTTCAATCAGTTGCCGTTCTTCTAATGCACGAAGTAATACCACAGTACTGGCGGTCGAAAGACAAAGACCAAAAACAATACCCGTAAAGATCCCCCAGCCGAACAATAGGGACAACCCAAGACCAAGTAAGGTGGCTACTGCGATTTGTGCAATTGCCCCAGGAATGGCGATGGATTTAACGGCGAGTAAATCTTTCAGTGAAAAATGTAGGCCAACCCCAAACATCAGTAAAATAACACCGATTTCAGCTAACTCGGGTGCAAGAGCCGCATCCGCAACAAACCCTGGCGTAAATGGGCCTGCGAGAACACCTGCTGCAAGGTAACCAACTAAAGGGGAGATTTTTAATCGCTGTGCGATCATACCTAACACATATGCAAGGGCGAGACCACCAACAATGGTTGTGATTAAGGGCGTTGAATGCTCCATTTAGTCTCCTCTGATTAGTATAAATAATAATAGGTGGGTACATGCCGTTGACTTTTAAAATGAGGCCTTCATTTTAAAATGCAAATGCGATGTTTTTATATTTTAACTTTTTTTGAGAAAAATTTCCTTAAAAAAATGAAATGTTTTTAAAAAAAAGACGCTTTAAGGGTGCTAAATCGTTACAAACGATAAGATTATGGGATTTTTATCTGGAATTTATCTCTAATGTGGTGAGAAAGACCCACACTTATTTTTAGGTAAGTGTGGGAAATATAACAAAATAAATCTATTTGTGACCGATATTCGGCAGCAATACTGTAAAAATGCCAAGTAATGGTAGGAAAGCACAATAATGATAAACTTGTTCTATACTGGTTAAGTCAGCGATATGCCCTAAGACGGCAGCACCGACGCCTCCCATTCCAAAAGCGAGACCAAAGAATAACCCTGACACCATGCCTGTTTTACCGGGGATTAGTTCTTGCGCATAGACCAAAATAGCAGAAAAAGCGGAGGCTAAAATCATCCCGATAATCACGGTAAGGATACCAGTCCAATACAGTGAGGCATAAGGTAAAATTAAGGTAAAAGGTGCAACTCCGAGGATTGAGAACCAAATAACGTATTTACGCCCTATTTTGTCACCAATAGGGCCGCCAATCATGGTGCCTGCTGCAACTGCGAATAAGAAAACAAATAAGTGGATCTGGGCGTTTTGCACAGAAACACCAAACTTATCGATCAGATAAAAAGTGTAATAGCTGCTAATACTGGCCAAATAGAAATATTTGGAAAAAATCAACACTAACAATACTGCTAGTGAACCAATAATCGCTTTACGTGGTAACACGTTAATATCAGCGGTAGAAGCGGGCTTTTTACTTGCAGCACGGTGCTGTTGCTTATACCAATTACTGACTTGTAATAAAATGACGATGGCGAGTAATGCCGCTAATGAAAACCAGCCAATATTCCCTTTCCCATAAGGCTCTATAATTAAAGCCGCGAGTAATGGTCCTAAAGAAGCGCCTAAATTGCCGCCAACTTGGAAAAAGGACTGAGCGAGGCCATGACGCCCCCCTGATGCCATACGAGCAACACGCGAAGACTCAGGGTGAAAGACCGAAGAGCCGGTTCCGACTAAAGCGGCAGCGAGCAAAATGGTAGGGAAAGTTTCAGCCATTGCGAGCAAAATAAGCCCCGTTAGGGTAAAGGTCATTCCAATCGGCAATGAATACGGCTGTGGGTGCTTATCGGTATAGTACCCAATGATAGGCTGCAATAATGAAGCCGTAATCTGATAGGTCAAGGTGATCATCCCTATTTGGGCAAAACTCAATGAGAAATCAGCTTGCAACAAAGGGTAAATCGCTAATATCAACGATTGGATCATATCATTGAGTAAATGAGAAACACTGATAGCAGTTAGAATACTAAAAACAGTTTTCCCAGTTTTATTCAGTGGTTTTGATGGATTCGTGTTATTTGGGGTTGTGGTTTGCTCACTCATAATTATCAACTTTCTGTGTTACATAATTGTTATCAATATAGCTGAAATACAATTTATTTAAATGAATAAATAAGTCACATGAAAAAATAACACCAGTGATTTATTTGATGGCGATCTCATTTTTATGAAACGAATTTCTTATTCTGCAATAGGTATCAAATCCTGTTCATATTTTTGTGCTATAAAACTGAGGGTCGTGACAAGCTATAATCTAATATTAGTCAATTAAAATTCCTATACCAGCAGGGAGAAATGTATGAGGTTTACATTTAAGGCATCCGCATGTGCATTGACGGTATCATTAGCGTTAATACCCGCCACTATGGCAAATGCGTGGGAAAAAGATAAAACCTATAATATCACTATTTTGCATACCAATGACCATCATGGGCACTTTTGGCATAATGACCATGGCGAATACGGGCTAGCAGCTCAGAAAACAGTGGTTGATGAAATTCGCGATGAAGTAGCAAAGCAGGGTGGTAGCGTTTTATTGCTATCTGGTGGTGATATAAACACAGGTGTTCCTGAATCAGATCTGCAAGATGCAGAGCCTGACTTCAAAGGTATGAACCTTGTAGGTTACGATGCAATGGCATTGGGTAACCATGAATTTGATAATCCTTTGGAAACTCTGCGCCAGCAAGAAAAATGGGCAACGTTTCCTTTCTTATCTGCCAATATTTATCAGGCAAGCACAGGTAAGCGTTTATTTAAGCCTTACCAAGTTTTCGATAAGCAAGGCGTAAAAATCGCCGTGATGGGGCTAACAACCGATGATACAGTTCGTATCGGTAACCCAGCAAACTTCCCTGACGTTGAGTTTCGCGTACCTGCTGATGAAGCGAAAAAAGTCGTCGAAGAGTTACGAGAAACAGAAAAACCAGACATCATCATCGCCGCAACCCACATGGGGCACTATGATGATGGCAATCATGGTTCAAATGCGCCGGGTGATGTAGAAATGGCTCGTAGTTTACCCGCGGGTTATTTAGATATGATTGTTGGGGGGCATTCACAAGACCCTGTTTGTATGTCTCAAGAAAATAAAAACTACAAGCAAGCTGATTATGTGCCAGGCACGCCTTGTGCGCCAGATAACCAAAATGGGACTTGGATTGTTCAAGCACACGAATGGGGTAAATATGTCGGACGTGCTGATTTTGAATTTAAAAATGGTAAGTTTACCCTGAAACATTACCAGTTAATTCCAATTAACTTAAAGAAAAAAATCACGAAAGAAGACGGCACGAGTGAGCGCGTTTATTATACGCAAGAAATAGCTCACAACCCTGAAATGACCAAGCTTCTGACGCCTTACCAAGAAAAAGGTGATAAGCAACTTAGTGTGAAGGTGGGGTCAGTTGAAGGTAAACTTGAAGGTGACCGCAGTAAAGTTCGTTTTGTTCAAACCAATATGGGGCATCTTCTGTTAGCTGCACAAAAAGAGCGAGCAGGGGCCGATTTCGCCATCATGAGCGGTGGTGGTGTTCGTGATTCTATTGAAAGTGGTGATATTACCTACAAAGATGTCCTTAAAGTTCAACCGTTTGCTAATGAGCTAGTGTATGTTGATTTTAAAGGGGATGAAGTGATCCCTTATTTGACAGCTGTGGCAAATATGAAGCCTGATGCGGGTGCGTATGGTCAGTTTTATAATGTGAATTTAACACTGAATAAAGATGGCACTATCAGTGATGTTAAAATTGATGGTCAGCCTGTTGACCCTAGCAAAACTTATCGCATGGCAACATTAAACTTCAATGCTATCGGTGGAGATGGTTATCCGAAGATCGACAACCATCCAAACTACGTCAATACAGGTTTTGTCGATGCAGAAGTCCTCAAGGGGTATATTGAAAAACATTCCCCTCTGAAGGCCGCGGACTATGAACCTAAAGGTGAAATTATTTACAACAATAAATAATTCATAAAACCAGTAGAAAAGCTCCATTTATATGGGGCTTTTTTATCGCAAAAATACATTTGCCACTAAACGTGGTCCTTCAAAGATCTTGAAAGTAGATAAGTGCTTAAAATAGTCATTAGGTGCATGGTCAACAAGGAAACGAACTTTTCCTTGTGTTAACCACAACTGATGGCTATTTATTAAGTGGATTTCAAGTTGAAATACTACACTCCAATTTTTACTGTTAGGGATATCGAAGTGAGCGACTGCATAATAGAGCCCGATTGGCGGTAGTTGTTTTCTACCACCATTTTTAGTTAATACCCATTCAATAGTAACGGGAAACATTAAATCAGCAGCTACTTGCGAATTTCAGCAAAGGTGGCATTCAGTACGTTAGCGAGGTCTGTGGGGGCGAGTTCAATATCTAATCCACGTTTTCCCCCAGAAATAAACATCGTCGCATATTGTTGTGCTTGGTCATCGATAACGGTGGGCAGACGCTTCTTTTGGCCTAATGGGCTAATCCCCCAAGCAAATACCCCGTTGTTTTTTGGGCTATCTGAGGGTCGGCCATTTCAACTTTTTTTACTTTAAATACTTTGGCGACTAACTTTAAATCTAATTGACCTGAAACAGGGGTGACAGCAACGGCTAATGTTTTTTGGTCACCATTTAAGGCGACTAAGAGTGTTTTAAATACCTGTTTGGCATCTAACCCGAGCTTACGCACTGCTTCATCACCAAAGTTACTTTCATTGGGGTCATGTTCATAGGGATGCAGTGTAAATTGAATTTTTTGTTTTTCGAGTAATTTAACGGCTGGAGTCATTCTTTTGCCTTTTATTGAGTTATGACTTACTAACGCAAATATTCAACAAGACTATTTTCACCAAATAAATGCAATGCGCCCACGGCGACAACATAATTTCCATCAGGGAGCGCTTTGAGCTTCTTTCCCCAATCTGCATTACGTTGATTCATTAATACTTGATATGTCCCTTCGCTAAAGGTATTTGGGAGAATCGTTCGATTATTGGGTTGGTAATCTAGCCACCAACCTATCATGGTTTGCAGTAAACGTGCGTTTTCTCGCCAGTGAACCAGTGAGTCTTGTAATAACGTAAGCCCATTATTAGGCAAGGAAAGCAACAATTCAACTTGGGAATGGGTTCCCTCAAGCTCGATAATAGGTTTATTCTGCGATTGGGCACTGCGGAGTAATTGATAGTCTATGCCATAATGACCGCGCAAACCCAGTTCTTGGGCTTGTGTTGCTTGTAAGATCAATGCGATTTGCCATGAAGGTAGTGCGTCAAAGCGTTCAGGTGATTGGTGTATTTCTTGGCAAGACTGTAAGAAAAGACTGAACTCTTTATCAGTTAACCGCTGTTGGACTGGAGGTAGCTCAGTATTACCGTCAGAAAAAGGTGAGTGGGTATCAGTAATATCCGCTTCAACAATCAATGCATCTGCTTGGTTAAGTTTGTCTAATAGTACGCTAGATAAGGGAAACATATTTTCTGTTCCCATATGAATACTGCCCACTATGTGCAGTTTGAGGTGCTTTGATAGTCGAACATCAATGGCGGGATAAGGATAGACTGGCGCAGTTTCCATATGGAGCCAATTTTTTAAATTTTCGATAAGTTTTCCCATGTTCCCTACCCAATTCTTAGTTAGACAACTAGGTTAAACAATCTTTGGTCATTTTGCGAATGTTGAACGTCAATTGCGCATTTTTAGTGTGTTTGTCATTAAAAGTGATTAAATAAAGGGTGGATAAAACCGAGGAAATAATGCCTCTATAATAGAGGCATTATCAGTGATTAACTTTGCTTATTGATATTTTTAAACACGCTTAACAACGTAAATAAGCTAAAGGAACTAAATACCATTTCAATACCAATCAATGTTGTCAGTAAAGTGATTGACGTAATTGGGCCGTTTCCGATGAGTAAATAGGCGATAAAGAAATCTAAAAGACCAATAATAATTTGCAACCAACCGCTAGCGGAGCTGATTTGTTGGAAGCCAACATATAGCCGAATAACACCACCAATAATAAAAAGAGCGGCTACAAAAATGGCGAGAGCAATTAGACTTTGGAGCGGGTCTTTGATAAAGGAATAGCCAACAATGATATAGATTAGCCCAATAATAAAGCCAAATAAGCGTGACCACCCCGTGTAAATAACGGTGCTTAAGATGCTCACAATTGCGCCAACACCACCAATAATAAGCAAAACACCTAGTACTGTACTGACGGCGATACCAGATATCATTGGGTTAATAATACAAAAAATCCCACCTGCTAATAGTAAAAAAGATAATATTAACAAAATGGTGCGCTGTTTTTTAAACTCTTCACTAGCGAGTTTTGCGAGCTTATCACTATCAATATTAAGCATTTTGTACTCCAAATATTAAATAACGGGATATTTAACATTATAGACTTCGCTTTCAATTAATAACATATAAGATAATAAGATTTTACTGCATAAAGCATTTTCTGTGAGAATGGATAAAAGGAGAGGAAATCAATTTCCTCTCCTTACAGGGTTATTTCTCAGGTTTAAAGCGTAATAAGCGGTTGGCGTTACTGACCACGGTAATGGATGATAAGGCCATTGCTGCACCTGCAACGACAGGGTTAAGTAAAGTCCCCGTAATTGGGTATAAAATACCCGCCGCGATTGGAATGCCTAATGTGTTATAAACAAAGGCACCAAACAGGTTTTGTTTCATGTTACGCAGTGTTCCTTTTGAAATAGACACTGCATCGGCAACGCCATGTAAGCTTTGGCGCATTAAGGTAATGGATGCGGTCTCAATCGCGATATCACTACCGCCACCCATCGCAATACCAACGTCAGCTCGGGCTAGAGCAGGGGCATCATTGATACCATCACCGACCATCGCCACTTTGTGGCCTTTGGCTTGTAAGGCTTCGATTGCTGCTGATTTACCGTCAGGCATTACGCCGGCGATAACTTCATCAATACCCGCTTCTTTGGCTATCGCATTGGCGGTTACTGGGTTGTCGCCAGTTAACATGACTAAACGGAAACCTTGTTTATGTAAACGCGCCAGCGCACTTATGCTGTCTTCACGTAATGGGTCACGGATAGATAATAGTGCAGCGACTTTGCCATCCACCGCTAACATGACAGGTGTTACACCTTGAGTTGCTTGTTGATGCAATGTCTCTTCAATATCGCGGGTGTCGATATTATTTTGTGTTAACAGCTTTTGGTTGCCTAATAAAATGGTTTGCCCATTAATGATGGCGCTGACACCAAGGCCTGCGAGAGTCCTAAATTGCTCATTGGTTGGTAATGTTAAGCCTTTTGCTCGGGCTAATACCGCACGTGCTAATGGGTGATTAGAACCATTTTCCAATGAGGCCGCCAGTTGTAAGGCGGTATCTTGTTCATAACCATTAAATACATGGATATCGGTAACTTGTGGCATACCCTCAGTCAATGTACCTGTCTTATCGAATACTATGGTATCTAATTCACTGGCTTGTTGTAACGCATCTGCATCACGCACTAAGACACCAAATTCAGCAGCTCGACCTACGCCTGAAATAATGGACATAGGCGTCGCTAAACCTAAGGCACAAGGACAAGCAATAATAAGTACCGTGGTGGTAATGACCAGTGCGTAGGTAATTTGTGGGGCAGGGCCAACAAAGTACCAGATGGCACCTGAAATCAAAGCAATAGCCACGACGATAGGTACAAACACCGCAGAAATACGGTCAGCAAGTTGGCCGATTTGTGGTTTGCTGCTTTGTGCTTGGCGAACAAGATAAATAATACGAGCTAAGGTAGTTTGACTCCCCACAGCTGCTGCGCGAAATAGCACAGTTCCATCCTGAACTACAGTACCTGCATGGACTTGGTCACCCTTGCTTTTTTGCTGAGGGATTGGCTCACCAGTTAGCATTGCTTCATCTAGCCAGACTTCTCCTTCAATGATTTCACCATCGACAGGTACGCGGTCGCCCGTCGCTAAGCGTAACACCATCCCTTTTGTCACCTGCTCTAATGGCATATCCACTTCGCCTTGCTCTGTGACGACACGGGCAGTGGGGGGCGTTAAATCCAATAGCCTTTCGAGAGCTTTTGATGAACGCTGACGAGCACGTTGCTCTAGCGCATGGCCTAGGTTAATCAGACCGATAATCATTGCACTGGCTTCGTAATAAAGGTGCCTTGCCTGATCAGGAAACCACTCTGGCCAAATATTGACGACGATAGAGTAAAACCAAGCTGCACCTGTTCCTAGTGCAACTAGGGTATCCATTGTGGCACTGCCATTTTTTAGGCTTTGCCATGCATTACGGTAAAAGTGGCCGCCTGCAAACACCATGACGGCAAGGGTTAACAGACCAATGGTTAGCCAAATAGTATGGTTTTGCTCAGTGAGCACCATATTATCGCCCATCATCCCCCAGACCATCACTGGGATACCAAGAGCGAGTGCTAACGCTGATTGCCAGCGAAAACGACGCATATTTCCCTGCGCCACTTCTTGCTGTCGTTCGCGGCGTTTTGCTTCATCTTGAATAATTTCAGCGCCATAACCGGCTTTTATGACGGCGTTAATCAGGTCTTCAGGGACTGCGGTTCCTGTAACTAACGCACTGCGTTCAGCTAAATTTACACGTGCATTCTCAACACCTGGGACGCTATTTAATGCTTTTTGCACTTTACTGACACAACTGGCACAAGTCATCCCGTCTAATAATAATTGAACACTGTCATCGGTTGGTGTTATGTCAGGTTGTTCATCTAAATCAGACTGCTGTGCCGGAATATCACATATTGCCGCTGAATCAGCTTCCGGCTGTTCAGTTTCTATCGTCAGCGGCTCAGTTTTTGGGGATTCAGAACCTTCTTGACTGAGGGATGCTTGATATCCTGCTCCTTCAATTGCACTAATTAGTGCATCAACGGAAGCATGACCGTGAACAACAGCCGATTTAGTATCAACTTTAGCACGTTCAACCCCCTCAACGGCTTCTAAAGCTTGTTGCGTTTTCGCTGCACATTTCATGCAACTTAAGCCAGAAAGAGCTAGTGTTGTTGTATTAGGTAGTGCAAGCTCCGCATGATAACCGGCTTGCTGAACCGCGCTAATTAAAGCTTGTGGATCAGCGGTTCCATAGACTTTTGCATGCGTGGTATCAACAATTGCGACGGCAACACCATCAACGGATTCAAGTGCTTGCTGGGTTTTACCTGCACATTTCATGCAGTTTAGACCGGAAAGCTGTAATTGTACGTCAGGGGTTGTTGCGACTGTAGCTTCATAGCCAGCGTCGGTGATTGTAGGAATAAAATCAGTTGCATCGGTATCACTGTCAAAAACAGCATAGTCGATGGTAACTTTAAGGTTAGCCACATCATCACGACTTTCCAATGCTTTAGTGACTGAACTGACGCAATGCATGCAGCTTAGCCCTTGTAATTTCAATATAACTTTATTACTCATTTTCCAGCCTCCAAACCCTTTTAGTAAATGGGTCTATAATTTTATCTTTAATTTGGTCTATAATTCGTCGATATGCAAAGGTTACACCTTCCAGCAAGGTTAAGGTCAAGAGGAATTATGAATATTAGTGAAATTGCCAAAAAAACTGGCCTAACTGCAAAAGCGATTCGTTTTTATGAAGAGAAAGGGCTAATTACTCCACCAGAAAGGGGGGAGAATAGCTACCGCTATTATCAAGAGAGGCACTTGAATGAACTTGTGTTACTCAAACAAGCAAAAGATGTTGGCTTTACACTGGATGAATGTGGCGAGCTGTTAGGGTTATTCCGTAACCCCAGCAGACATAGTGCGGATGTAAAAAGCACAACTATTGCTAAGATAAATGAAATAGAGCAGACAATCGTAAAATTGTCTGCTATTCGAGATACATTACAAGAGCTTGTCGATGTGTGCCCCGGGGATGATGGTGCTGACTGCCCAATTATTGACCATTTGGCGCGTAGTTGTTGTCACCTTCAGAAGGCTTAACTTTCAAAGTGATACCATCAACGGCAACGACGACCACTTCAGTGTTTACAGAAAGAGGGACGTCGCTATAAACACGCCAACTGCCATCGGCAAGGCGTATGCGGCTATAGCCCTCTTCAGTATCGGTTAATAAACGTGCTTTGAAGCCAACCAGTTGGTGACTAATTTGATTGACGTCATCGGCAGTCGTTTTCTTTCGCCCACTTAACCACTTACGCCATAAAACGGCAGACACAACCGTTAATACGGCGAATAAAATTCCTTGCCATTCCCAACCAAGAAATGGCAGTAACCAAGTGAGTAACCCGACGGCAACAGCGGCAATTCCTGACCATAGTAGATAACCGCCAGTACCAAGTAGTTCGGCAATTAGCAATAGCCCACCAAGACACAGCCAAAACCATGCCGGCTGAGCACTGATAAGCTCTATCATTCTGCGACCTGTTTTTTGGTATTGTTGGCTTTTTTACTTTCGCCGATCAGCTCTGTAATTCCGCCGATTGCTCCCATTAGATTGCTAGCTTCTAATGGCATCATAATCACTTTGCTATTTTCAGCGGAACCAATACTGGTTAGCGCATCAGTGTACTTCTGGGCAACGAAATAGTTAATCGCTTGCATATCCCCTGCGGCTATAGCATCGGACACCATTTGAGTCGCTTTCGCTTCGGCTTCCGCGGCTCTTTCCCGCGCTTCTGCTTGTAAGAAAGCAGACTGGCGTTCACCTTCTGCTTTTAGGATTTGGGATTGTTTTTCACCTTCGGCTTTTAAAATAGCCGCTTGACGAACCCCTTCAGCTTCCAAAATATCAGCACGCTTAGTCCGTTCAGCCTTCATTTGTGCATTCATCGCGCTGATAAGTTCTTTTGGTGGTTTGACATCACGAATTTCAATACGGGTGATTTTAACCCCCCAAGGGTTAGTTGCTTCATCAACGACATGTAATAAGCGAGTATTGATAGAATCACGTTGAGACAGCATTTCGTCAAGTTCCATTGAACCTAATACAGTACGAATATTGGTCATGGTTAAATTCAGTACGGATAACTCTAGATTACTGACCTCATAAGCTGCACGAACAGGGTCTACGACCTGAATAAAGCACACGGCATCGATAGTGACGTTGGCGTTATCCCGAGAAATGACTTCTTGAGATGGGATATCAAGGACTTGTTCCATCATATTAATACGACGGCCTATTTTATCCATAAATGGCACGATGATATGTAAGCCTGGTTGTAAGGTACGGGTGTAACGACCAAAGCGCTCTACAGTCCATTGGAAACCTTGAGGCACTGTTTTAACACAGGTAAAAACAATAACGATAGCGACAAAAATGATAATCGGTATTGCACCATAGGCGAACAAGTCCATATCGACCTCTTAATTAATAAAGTAATGAATAAACTTGGCGGCGATATTTACTTGCTAACGCATCGCCAGTACCCATTGCTGACATGATATCCATCATAGTTTTTTTAACGGCACCTTCACCAGCACCCAAATCTTTACGTAAGAAGCCAAATAGTAATTCCAGTGCTTCTTCATTACGGTTCACTTCATGGAGTTTTAATGCCAATTGTACCGCTAAATTTGTATTTTGTGGTTCTTGGTTAAATTCATCCTGCAATTGTTGAATTTCTGGGGTATCTGCAGCTTGTTTCAGCAATTCAATCTGAGCAACTAAACCTTGATAACGGCTGTCTTTATCTTGTAATGGAACACTATTCAGGGTGATTTGGGCATCATCAACTAAGTTTAAGCTAATTTGTGTTTCTGCCAATAATAGTGTGATGTCACTATTTTTAGGGTTAAGTTGGTTAGCTTCTTTTAATAATGGTAATGCTTCTTGTGCTTTACCTTCCGCGATTAGCTCCGCGGCTTGTGCCGCTTTCATTTCTTCTGGGCTAGGGAGTACCCGAGATAAAATTTCTAGCACAACCTCTTCAGGTTGTGGCCCTTCAAAGCCATCGACGGGGCGACCATTTTGCAATACATAGACGGTTGGGATTGCTTTTAAGCCAAATTGACCTGCAATCATTTGTTCTTCATCACAATTAACTTTAGCTAAAATAAATAAACCTGCATAGTCATTGGTGATTTTTTCCAACAGGGTACCAAAATCTTGGCAGTGTGGGCTGCGAGGGGACCAAAAATAAAACATGACAGGTAAGTTCATTGATTGTTCAATGACTTGATGCAGGTTAGTTTCGTTGATATCGATAATTTGAGCGTTAGCAAACATAAGGTATCTCTTTAGAATTTTTTAACATTAATAGTAGAGTGGGGCTGATTTTGCTTTTTTCAAGCCTTTTTCCCCTGATTTGCCAGTATTTTATCCATTAATTTGTCGGGTAGAATACGTTTAAGTATACGCACGGCAACGGTTAATAATGTGACTGAATAGCGTACTTTGGGGCGTGGGCTTTCTAAAGCATGGATTAGTTTCTCAACCACATGCTCTGGCGTTAATGTAAAGCGAGAAGCAATCCCTGGGTTTTGAATGGGTTTATCTTTTTGAGTTTGTTCGACATTTTGGGTAAATGCAGTATGAATAGGGCCGGGTTCAATTAAGCTGATAAATACACCGCTACCTTTTAGCTCTAATCGTAATGCATCTGACCAAGCTTCAAGGGCATATTTACTGGCTGCATAGGCCCCGCGGCCAGGGGTCGAAATAATGCCCATTACGGAGCTAGTTTGAATTATTCGGCCTTCATGGTGCTCTAGCATGGAAGGGAGTAATTGTAAGGTAAGCTGGTGGACACCAAAAAAATTGGTGGAAAATTGCGCTTCGAGTTGCTCGCGACTAATGCTACTTAAAGGCCCATATACGCCAAACCCTGCGTTATTGAATAATCCGAAAAGCCGATGGTTACAGAGAGATAATACAGTTTGTGCCGCAGCATCTATGCTATTGTTATCATTAAGATCAAGGGAGACCGTGTCATAGCCAAGTGCTTGAAGGCGTAAAATATCGCTTTCTTTTCGACAAGCGGCAATAACATGGTAACCACGCTGGCGTAGGGTTTGTGCAGCACAAAAGCCAATACCACTCGATGCTCCGGTAACCAAGATTGATTTTTTGTTTCGTGCTGATGTTTGCATAACTTTACCTTGATTCCATGCAATTTAAATTATTTCGAGTATAAAAGAGGGCTTTTATACTCTGAGTTTAGCCATTATTTTACTGCTTAGGCGGTAAAATATGCGCAGAAAGTTGCTTTTCCATAAAATCAGCAATTGATGGTTGGGCTTCTACTGTAGGATGAATACCATCTTGTTGTATCCATTCAGGCTTTGTAATCACCGTTTCCATATAAAATGGTAATAAAGGTATTTTATTATTTTCAGCAAGTTTGGGATAAACTTTTTCAAAGCTTGTTGTATAACGTTTTCCATAATTGGGTGGAATACGAATTTGCATTAAGAGCGGTTTTGCACCAGATTGCTCTATTTGGTCGATAATTTGCTGTAAATTAGTTTCGAGATCCTCAACAGGGAGGCCTTGTAAGCCATCATTGGCACCTAATTCAATCAGAACCCAGTTTGGTTTGTTTTGTGTAAGTAAGGTAGAAAGGCGTTCAAGCCCTTGTGCTGAGGTATTCCCACTGATGCTGCCATTAATAACTGCAATGGGCGGTGACAGTTTCTGCCAACGGTCGGCAAGTAGCGAGGCCCAAGCCTGCTCAGCCGGTAAACGGTAGCCTGCACTCAGGCTATCCCCTAAGATCAATAACTTAGTTGACGCCAGTGCGTGTCCACTCGCGGTTAGTAACAGGAGAAAAACCAATATATGTCGGCGAATAATATTCTTGAAGTTCATCATCTCATTAAACGTGTTGGTCAAGGTGAACATGAACTGACTATATTGCAAGGTGTTGAGCTAATTGTCGAGCCCGGTCAAACAATTGCTTTAATTGGCGAGTCTGGATCTGGAAAATCGACCCTATTGGGGATCATCGCAGGCTTAGATGATGGTTCTAGTGGCACGGTTAGTTTACTAGGGCAAGAGCTAACCCGTATGGATGAAGAACAACGTGCGCGTTTACGTGCTGAAAGTGTCGGTTTTGTTTTCCAGTCTTTTATGCTTATTCCAACATTAAATGCGGTTGAAAACGTGCAGCTACCTGCCTTATTACGTGGTGAATCTGAATCAAAAAGCTACCAACAAGCCGCTGATTTACTGGCTGAATTAGGGCTAGGGAAACGCCTTAATCATATGCCGGCTCAGCTTTCAGGAGGGGAGCAGCAACGGGTTGCATTAGCTCGCGCTTTTAATGGGCGCCCGAAAATTTTGTTTGCAGATGAGCCAACGGGGAATTTAGACCGCCATACTGGGGATAAAATTGCTGATTTATTATTTGCTATGAATAAAGACCATGGCACAACCTTAATTTTAGTCACTCATGATAACGAATTAGCCGCTCGTTGCCAGCGTCGTTTACGGTTAGTTGATGGGCAATTGAGGGAAGAAATATGATTTGGCGTTGGTTTTGGCGTGAATGGAAAACACCATCGCTACTTATTGTTTGGCTTGCATTGACGCTTGCTGTTGCCTGCGTATTAGCGTTGGGGCGCATTAGTGATCGTATTGAAAATAGTATGAGTTACCAAAGCCGTGAGTTACTGGCTGGTGATTTAGTTTTACGTTCTTCACACCCCGCTGACCCAAAATGGTTGCAAGAAGCGAAAAATACAGGGCTACAGCTGAGCCAGCAGATTTCATTTTCGACGATGGCATATGCAACCGAAGATGAAGATGCAAGGCCGCAACTGGTACTAGTCAAAGCCGCAGATAACGCTTACCCACTCTATGGTGGGTTAGTAACTGAACCTGAAGGCTTACAGCCTAGACAAGGGCAGGTTTTAGTTGCACCACGGCTACTTGAGTTATTGGGACTTAAAGTTGGAGATAGCCTCGATATTGGTGATGCCACACTTAAAATTTCAGGTAAATTGCTCCAAGAACCTGATAGCGGTTTTAACCCATTTCAAATAGCGCCAAGGGTATTAATTGCGATTGAAGATGCACCATTAACAGGGGCAATTCAATTGGGGAGCCGTTTAACATATCGCGATATGTTTGCTGGTGATACCGACATGGTCAGCAGTTTTCAACAAAAATTTGATCAACAGCTCCGAAGTGACCAACGTTGGTATACTTTAAGTGAGAATAACGGGGCGGTCGGAAAAACCTTCCAGCGGGCGCAACAGTTCTTGTTACTGTCAGTTTTATTAACCTTATTGTTAGCCATTGCCGCGGTAGTGGTTTCTATGACCCATTATTGTCGCAGCCGTCACCAGTTAATAGCAGTGCTTAAAACCTTAGGTGCAGGGCGAAATGCGTTACGGAAATGGATTATTGGCCAATGGTTGGTGATCTTAATTGCTGCGGCACTACTCGGCTCATTATTAGGGTTGGCTTTTGAAGGCATTTTAATGCAAATCCTTGGGGCCATGTTACCGAAAGAACTTCCATCAGCAAGCTTAATGCCTTGGGTTTGGGCTGTAGGTACCCTATTTATTATTGCTATTATTGTTGGTAGCCGGCCTTATTACCAACTTATGGCAACTCAGCCTTCAAGGGTATTACGGGATGATGCTCAGTCTCCTGTTTGGCCACTATATTATTATTTACCTATCGTAGTATTCATTGTTGTTGGTGGTTTATTTATCTTTGCGGGGGTAAACCCACTGTTATGGTCGATTCTAGCAGGGATTGTGGTTGTTGCTATTTTATTGGCTTTAATTGGTTGGCTAGGGCTATGGGGGCTTCGACATATTAAATTCCGCCAGCTTAGCTTACGTCTTTCTGTGAGCCGGTTACTAAGGCAACCACTACAAACGATTACTCAGATGAGTGCATTTTCATTATCGTTTATGTTATTGGCGTTATTGATCTTAGTGCGCGGTGATCTTCTTGATCGTTGGCAGCAGCAACTTCCTGCGGATAGCCCTAATTATTTTTTGATCAACATGAATCACTCACAGCTTGAGCCTGTGACAAAATTACTTGCACAGTACCAAGTTAAACCGACAGAGTTTAACCCTGTGGTACTTGCACGCTTAACGGATATTAACGATCAATCTGCTATTGAATGGGCAGATGAGCGAGATCCCAATAATAATACGGTTAGGCGTGAATTAAGTTTAACATGGCAATCGGAATTAGCCCCTGCGAATGTAGTGGATGAAGGGATGTGGCCACCTAAAGCGGGTGAAGTTTCAATTGAACAGACGGTGGTTAAAGAGCTAGGTTTAAAAATCGGCGATAAACTTACTTTTAACGCAGGTGCTCAGGTGTTTTCGGCAACAGTAAGCAGTATTCGTACTGTTGATTGGGAAAGTTTACGGCCAAACTTCTATTTTATTTTTTCAGAAGAAACGTTATCGGCCATGCCAGCAACTTGGCTAAGTAGCTTCCATTACGAAGGCGATGGTCAGTTATTGACACAACTTAGTCGTCAGTATCCAACTATTAATGTCCTTGATACTGGGGCGATTATCACACAGATCCAGCAAATTCTTCAGCAAGTCAGCCAAGCTCTTGAAGTAATGGTTGTGTTGGTTATCTTCTGTGGAATACTGTTGCTATTAGCGCAGATCCAAGTGGGAATGAGCCAGCGTGAACGTGAGTTGGTTGTTTATCGCACCCTCGGTGCAAGTAAAAAACTGATGCGAAGAACACTGTGGAGTGAATTTGCTTTACTTGGTTTAATGGCGGGTCTTGCGGCTGCATTTGGCGCAGAAATCGCGTTATGGTTACTGCAAAGTAAAGTATTTGATTTTCCATGGCAACCCGAGTGGCGTATGTGGGTATTACTCCCTTTAAGTGCCGCCTTATTGTTATCTATTTGTGGCGGGTGGCTGGGGCTGCGTCTGGTTGGAACAGGAAACCAGCACAGGCGGCTACCAAATAGTTAACAGGGTGATTTTTAGCGTTAGGCGGTCTGTAATGCTAAAAGTTAACTTAAATAAAGGGGCAAGTATGAGTGCTGTTTGCTTGCCCTTAATCATAGTAGGCCGTTTGTTGGTGTCTCTAGTCAAATAACTGTCTTTAATTCATCACAAAATTGTCATTCACTATAGTTATGATTCCGCTGTCTATTATTGATGGTCATACAGTGGAAATATAACAATGCAATATAACAATTCTATTAAGCGTAAGTTCGGTTCTTTATCTTTGTTGGCAGGTTTAATTACTTTTAGCATTTCAGGGTTCGCTCAACAGGAAGTACCAGCAACGCTGGCTGGGCATTCTATTTTGCCTGTTGATTCAACGGTTTCAGCGCCACACAATGCGCCTTCAGGTTTACAAGTTAGCGGTAAATTTACTACGGGGACTCGTGTTGATACTCTCGGTAAAGTCGAAGGTAAATCTGCTGATCGACCAACAGGGATGTCTATTCCAATTAAAGGTCAACCGCGGCAAGGTCATTCAGGTATCAAGCATATGGCTGATGGTACTTATTGGGTTTTGACTGATAACGGCTTTGGTAACAAAGTAAATTCACCAGATTCTATGTTATATATCACGCAATATGATATTGATTTTAAATCAGGTAAAACGACACCATTGAAAACCGTTTTCTTCCATGACCCAAATAAAATTATTCCTTTTCATATTATTAATGAAGACTCAAAAGAACGTTATTTGACGGGGAGTGATTTCGACCCAGAAAGCTTTCAGTTTGCTGATGGTGCGTTATGGGTAGGTGATGAATTTGGCCCTTATTTAATCAAGATGGACCTTGATGGTAAAGTCTTGGCATTGTTTGAAACCCAAGTGAATGGGGGAAAAGTGATTTCTCCAGATCACTACCAAGTAACAACACCAGGCAAACCATCTGATACAGTGGCTTTTCAAGTTAATCGCTCAAAAGGTTTCGAAGGGATGGCATCATCACCGGATGGCTCAAAATTATATCCGATGCTAGAAGGGGCAATTTGGGACGATAAAAAGCAAGACTATGAAAGTGTGGATGGTAAGCGAGCCGCTCGCATTTTGGAATTTGATGTCAAGAAACAAGGTTGGACAGGCAGAAGTTGGTTGTATGTCTTTGAAGATAACCAAAATGCGATTGGTGATTTCAATTTAATTGATGATACCCACGGTTTAATTATTGAGCGTGATAATGGCGAAGGGACAGCTGACAAGGCATGTGCAGCGGGTAGTAGTAACACTGAAAATTGTTTTAGTCATTTAGCGAAATTTAAACGCGTATATCGCATTGAGTTCTCGGATAAAAATGTAGGCGGTGCGGTCGATAAGCAAGCATATATAGATTTGATGCAGATTAAAGACCCGAATAACCAAGCAAGAAAGGCGTTAAACGAGGGCGTATTTACCTTCCCATTCTTTACTATTGAAAATGTGGATATTGTGGATGATGAACATATTATTGTGGGGAATGACAATAATTTCCCATTCTCATCGAGCCGTGACCCTAATAAAGCGGATGACAACGAATTTATTTTACTGAAAGTCCCTGAGTTACTAAAACCTTAATTTATTTTATGCCACTTTAACACGATGTTGGGTGGCATAAACTGATACGCATGTGTTGATCCAATATCTGGTCTTTTAGCTTATTTTCCCTTGGTTTTAATCTTTCCCGAGCTAGAGTCTCGGGATTTTTTATTGGGTATTGAGTACAGGAGGCTTCATCATCAATGTTAGCAGTAAAATAACGACAACAGGGGTAGCAATAATTAAAAATGCTGGGGTGAAGCTGCCTGTAAAATCTTTTATTGCGCCGGCGATAAAAGGGGCCAAACAGGCAATAGTAGAAATTAAATTTACCACGGAAAACAATTCTAAATAAGGGCCACGACCAAAATAGTTAGACAGCAGAACACTCGATGCAAGGAAGGTCATACCATACCCAACACCGACACACAGTACGAATAAAATGAGCCATAACCAAGATGTCGCAATGCTCAGGAAAACCACGCCAAGTACCATAATGATTAGACTACCAATTAATAGTTTTTTAGGTTCTAACCATTCACCAGCAGCTCCACCAATAAACCTTGAGAATGCATTAACAAATGCCATTGTACTAAGTAATGAAACTGCAACGGTCATACCAAACCCGCGCTCCTCAATATGTGCCACGGCAAAGCTGTTGACAGTAATGCCACACCATAAAAAAGAGGTGTAGGTTGCTGCAATTAAATAAAATTGCCATGTACGCAGTGCTCTGCCGACAGTCCATACTTCAGCAGTACGATAAATGGGTTTATTGGCATCACTCACTTGTTTTTGCATCACTTTTTTTGCATGAGCTTGTTCTTGTTTGCCTTCGCGCAACATAAAAATCGTGATTAAAGTAACAATGCTCAGGTAAACGGCGCAAAGTACCCAATGCATACGCCATGAGCCGAGCTGATTAGAGGCATAAAAGTAGATCCATGGGCCTGCTACGCCACCTAACCCGCCTATGGTGAAATACATCCCAAAGGCGAGAGATTGTTTTTCAAATAACCGTGAGAGGACATAAGTCCCTGGAACGGTAGCCAGTAGGGTAAAACCTATCCCAATTAGTGCTGTGCCAAGAAAATAAGTACTGATGGTATGTGTGGAGTATAAGTTATAAAAACCCGTGATAAAGACCAATGTTCCCAACAGTAAAGTGGCGCGTACCCCCATTTTACGGATAAGAAGTGAAGGGAGAAAACTGGCGAGACCACAGGTTAACCCGAGTAAAGTAAAACCGAAGCCTGCTTCGCTCCAGCTCCATTTAAGTTCGCTTATCATCTCCGGTAGTACCACACCCAAAGAGGTAAAGGTTGTTGCGGTGGCTAAAAAGTAAACCAGCCCTAAAAGGATGAGAATGCACCATTGATAAAGCGGACTAAAAGGCTGCGAGGACATATTAACTCCGGTAATGCCGCACACCTTGAAACCAGGATACGTATTGATTGGGTGACGGCCAAAAATAGCAGAATGCCCGAAAACATGTTCGGGCATCGATTAAGCGTTATTTTCGCTATTTATTGCTGAGAGTGCCAGTCTAATTTTGCATTTGCCCACTCAATGCCACTTTTGTACTCATTTGGTAAAAGCGGAATTAGGCTATTAAGGGTTGAAATAAGTTGCTGGTAATCATTATGGGCTAAATTTAAATGACCAACTTTACGGGCAGGGCGTACTTCTTTTTCATACCAGTGTAGGTGAATAAGCGGTAGTTTAAGCCAGTCAAGGTTGATATTAGTGCCAATAAGGTTGACCATAACCGCAGGGCTATAAACCTCAGGGGATGGCATCGGCAAGTTTAAAATTGCCCTTAAATGTAATTCGAATTGGCTAATGGAGGCACCGTTTTGAGTCCAATGCCCACTATTATGAACGCGAGGGGCAATCTCATTGATAAGTAAGTTATCGCCAACCACGAAACATTCCATTGCCATGACACCGATATAACCTAATTCATCCATGACTGCACTTAACATCGCCTGCGCTTGCGCTTGTAATGGAGTAGCAGATTTAGGGAAAGCGACGCTGGTACGCAAGATCCCTTCTTGATGAAGGTTATGGGTGATTGGGTAGAAAACGGACTCCCCTGTTTGGTTGCGTGCGCCAATCACAGACACTTCGCCATCAAAGGGAATGCCTTGCTCAACGATGCACTCACCATAAATTTTTGCGGGCAATTGAGTTTCATCGCCGGGGCGCACTCTCCATTGCCCTCGGCCATCGTAACCGCCAGTTCTACGCTTGACGATGAGAAAGTCCCCTAACGTAGCGAATAGCTCAGGCCATTGTTCTGGTGACTCAAGCCGTGCCCAAGGCGCCGTTGCAAGCTGCAAGCTATCAAATAGGCTTTTTTGTGGGAACCTATCCGCTAGGCGTGGAAAAATATCACGATTAATAAAAGCGTTATGACGTGCGAGTTCTTTTGTTAATGGGGTTTCAGGCCAGCGTTCAATTTCCGCAGTGATCACGCTTTGTTGATAAGGAACCGCCTCAGGTTCCGCATCAAGGCCAACAGGAAAAACAGCGATACCTAATGGCTCGCCCGCTTGGCGAAGCATTCGGCCTAATTGGCCATTACCAAGAACGCAGACGGGCTTCATTAGGCTTCCCTCGGATCTGGGTTGTTTAACACATCATCAGTTTGCGTCGCACGCCATGCAGCGAGGCGATTGAAAACGACGGAGTCACTGATTGCGAGTACTTGAGCGGCTAATAAAGCCGCATTGGCAGCGCCTGCTTTGCCTATAGCTAAGGTCCCAACGGGGACCCCTTTGGGCATTTGTACGATAGAATAGAGGCTATCGACGCCACTGAGTGCAGCACTTTGTACAGGAACGCCAAATACAGGAACTAAGGTTTTCGCTGCTAACATACCCGGTAAATGAGCGGCTCCGCCAGCACCGGCAATAATCACATCAAAGCCATTTTCTTTCGCATTTTCAGCGAAAGAAAACAGTTTGTCTGGGGTGCGGTGTGCTGAGACTATTTCGACATGAAAAGGGAGTTGGAGCTCGGTTAACACATCAGCAGCATGCTGCATGGTTGTCCAGTCACTTTTCGAACCCATAACAATGGCGATTTTTGCCGCAGATTGATCAGAAGCTTGGGCAGTCATTTGGTGCTTTCCTGTATTGAAAAAAACGTCACCCGAAGGCGGAGAATTGAATTGTGCCGATCATATCACGACAAAGCAGCAAGGAAAACGTTTGCGTGATTAATAAATAGGCAATCAGTTGTGTTTACAACCAAGAAGTTGCAGAAGCGTTATTCGAATGGGAAGAAAATGAGTTCGATACCTTGTTGATTGATAACAAAGGCAGAACCTTCATGATGCCATGCACCTAACACGCCACGAAAATGAACTTTACCACCAATATTGATTTCATGAATAGCAGGGCGGTGGGTATGACCGTGGATCATCCATTGGGCTTGGTGCCTTTTTAGTGCGTCAATAACCGCTTGAGGATTAACATCCATGATGGATTCTGCTTTCATACTGCTTGCATACTGGCTATTTTGGCGCATTTTTTGGGCAATGCGGCGGCGAATAAATAAGGGAAGTGCAAGAAAAATACGTTGAACCCATGGAGTATGGACTTTTTTACGGTAGTTTTGATAAGCGGCATCATCAGTGCATAAAGTATCACCGTGTAAAATCAAAATGCGATTACCATAAAGTTCCAGCAATGTTTCTTGGGGCAAAATAGTCATGCCACATTGTTTGGCGTAACGTTTACCCATCAAAAAATCCCGATTTCCGTGAATGAAATAGCAAGGGACTCCCTGACTTGTCAGTGTTTTTAATTCGTTAGCAACAAGTTGATGAAGCGGGCCTTGATCATCATCACCCACCCAATAATTAAAAAAATCACCGAGGATATACAGGCTATCGGCGTGGATGGCTTGCTGTTGAATAAAATTAATAAAACCGGCGGTGATCGCCGGTTCATCTTCACTCAAATGCAAATCTGCAATGATATAAGTGGACATGCGCTCAGGCTTACTCGCTAACTGTCACTTTCTCAATGATTACATCTTCACGAGGAACGTCTTGGTGGAACCCACTGCGACCAGTAGATACCCCTTTGATTTTGTCGACAACGTCCATGCCTTCAACAACCTCTGCAAATACGCAGTAACCCCAGCCATCAGGGCGCTCTGAGCGGAAGTTTAAGAAGTCATTATCAACAACGTTAATAAAAAATTGTGCGGTTGCAGAATGTGGGTCGTTGGTACGAGCCATTGCTAATGTACCACGGCTGTTTTTGACACCGTTGTTAGCTTCATTTTTGATAGGAGCTTTAGTGTTTTTTTGTTCCATGCCGGGCTCAAAACCACCACCTTGGATCATGAAACCATTAATAACACGATGGAAAATGGTATTATTGTAGAAACCTTCACGACAATAAGTTAAAAAGTTTTCGACTGTGACGGGGGCTTTATCGTCAAAGGTTTTGATAACAATGTCACCGTGATTGGTATGAAATGTAACCATAATAGCTATCCTGAATAATTGTTTTTTATGCGCTATCTTGCGAAAGCGTTGAGATCAGCAAGTTTATATCACAGATAAAACCTGACTTGAAGCAGCAGTACGCATTGTAGCTGTTTTATAGCATAATAGGTGCGTCTTAAATACAATGAAAAAACCGATAGTAAAGGTAGGTTAAACCCTTGCATTCTTAAGGTGAACGGGGTTCAATAACATGATATTTTATCGATAGAAATCGATAATCATTTTTCAAATAAAATGGAAAAGTTCAGATGCTGCAAATTTTTAATACACTAAGTCGCCAAAAAGAAGAGTTTAAGCCCATCCACGCAGGTAAGATTGGGATGTATGTGTGTGGCATCACTATCTACGACTTGTGTCATATCGGTCATGGCCGTACATTTGTAGCGTTTGATGCAATTAGCCGTTATTTACGTTATTTAGGTTATGACTTGAATTATGTTCGTAATGTGACTGATATTGACGATAAAATCATTAAACGTGCGGCGGAAAATAATGAAAGCGTTGAAGCGCTGACAACGCGTATGCTGGCTGAAATGCATAAAGATTTCGATGCTTTAAATATCTTGCGCCCAGACAGCGAGCCACGTGCAACACGCCATATTAGTGAAATTATTGAATTAACCCAAAGTTTAATTGAACGTGGACACGCGTATGTTGCAGGTAATGGCGATGTCATGTTTGAGGTAAAAACTGACCCGAATTATGGCTTATTGTCGCGCCAAGATTTAGAACAACTGCAAGCGGGTGCACGCGTTGAAGTTGCGGATGTTAAACGAAATCCAATGGATTTTGTGTTGTGGAAAATGTCCAAACAAGGTGAACCTAGTTGGGAGTCACCTTGGGGTTTAGGTCGCCCAGGCTGGCATATTGAATGTTCCGCGATGAATAGCAAAACGTTAGGTAACCATTTTGATATTCACGGTGGGGGCTCTGACTTAATGTTCCCACACCATGAAAACGAAATTGCACAATCTACCTGTGCCCATGATGGCCCATATGTTAATTATTGGATGCACTCAGGGATGGTGATGGTCGATAGAGAGAAAATGTCTAAATCTCTCAATAACTTTTTTACTATTCGTGATGTGCTTGAATATTACGATGCAGAAACGGTACGTTATTTCTTGTTATCTGGTCATTATCGTAGCCAACTCAATTATACCGAAGAAAATTTAAAGCAGGCTCGTACAGCACTTGAGCGCATGTATACCGCATTACGAGGCACCGATAAATCAGCTGTACCAGCTGGCGGTGAAGAATTTAAAGCTCGTTTTATTGAAGCGATGAATGACGATTTTAATACTCCAGAAGCCTATTCTGTATTGTTTGATATGGTGCGTGAAGTAAACCGCTTGAAATCAGAAGATATGTCAGCGGCCAATGGGATGGCGGCACAACTTCGTGAGCTAGCCGGTGTTCTAGGTTTGTTAGAACAAGACCCAGAAAGTTTCCTAAAAGGTGGCTCACAGACTGAAGATGATGCGGAAGTGGCAAAAATTGAGGCATTAATTCAACAACGGTTAGATGCGCGTCAGAATAAAGATTGGGCACAAGCGGATGCGGCGCGTGATGAACTTACTGCAATGGGGGTGGTGTTGGAGGATGGTGCGGCTGGCACTACGTGGCGTCGCAAATAATACGCGTCATATTTCGCGCTGTGGCGGTGTTGCCATCACTTGGCTACTTGGGTCACATACTTTTGTATGCTCCCCAAGTTATCCGCGTTCGGCGCCTAGCCACAACGCGAACTATTTAGCGTATTAATAAGTGTTAATTTCACGCTGTGGCGGTGTTGCCATCACTTGGCTACTTGGGTCACATACTTTTGTATGCTCCCCAAGTTATCCGCGTTCGGCGCCTAGCCACAACACGAACTATTTAGCGTATTAATAAGTGTTAATTTCACGCTGTGGCGGTGTTGCCATCACTTGGTTACTTGGGTCATATACCTTTGTATGCTCCCCAAGTTATCCGCGTTCGGCGCCTAGCCACAACACGAACTATTTAGCGTATTAATAAGTGTTAATTTCACGCTGTGGCGGTGTTGCCATCACTTGGCTACTTGGGTCACATACCTTTGTATGCTCCCCGAGTTATCCGCTTTCGGTGCCTAGCCACAATACGAACTATTTAGCGTATTAATAAGTGTTAATTTCACGCTGTGGCGGTGTTGTCATCACTTGGCTACTTGGGTCACATACTTTTGTATGCTCCCCAAGTTATCCGCGTTCGGCGCCTAGCCACAACACGAACTATTTAGCGTATTAATAAGAATCAACTTCACGTTGTGGCGGTGTTGCCATCACTTGGCTACTTGGGTCACATACTTTTGTATGCTCCCCAAGTTATCCGCGTTCAGCGCCTAGCAATAACATTAAATATTCAGCATATTAATATAAGTTTTATTTCAAATATAAATTGAGTTAAAAATAAAGCGTTAGATATTTAAGCGGTTAGGTAGTGATATCTAACCGTTTTTATTTTGTTCTAGATAAAAGCCCCCCAATTAAGGGGGGAATAAGACTACCAACAGGGACTAGGAATGGAACTTAAATTGGTATGACTAAGCGATACTTGCCATTTCTTGTTGAGCTTCTTTAGGGGTTGCTTTTTTGACAATGGCATAAAGCACACCTGAAACCACTGTGCCAACTACTATCGCGAATAAATACATCAATACATGATTAATGGCTCCGGGTATTAACAGCACAAATAGACCCCCGTGAGGTGCCATCAACTGAATACCAAAGTACATGGATAACGCTCCAGTTATTGCGCCACCAATGATACAAACAGGGAGAACACGGATAGGGTCTTTTGCTGCAAAGGGAATGGCTCCTTCAGAAATAAAGCATAATCCTAGAACAAATGAAGCTTTGCCTGCCTCACGTTCCGCTGGAACAAATTTATGACGAGCCAAAAAGGTTGCAATACCCATTGCAAGAGGGGGAACCATTCCTGCTGCCATAATCGCTGCCATTGGCGCATAAGTTTGTGAACTTAACAGGCCCACACCAAAAGCATAGGCAGCTTTATTGACCGGGCCTCCCATATCAGTGCACATCATTGCACCGAGAATCGCCCCTAAGATCACGGCATTGGTGGTTCCCATCGTATTTAGCCAGTTTGTTAGCCAATCCATTAACCAAGCGACGGGATGCCCTATTACATAGATCATGGCTAGGCCGGTCACTAAGGTAGAAATTAGTGGCACGATTAAAATTGGTTTTAGTGCCTCCATTGTTTGCGGTAATTTTAATCGAGTACTAATAAAATGAGCACTGTAACCCGCAAGGAAGCCAGAAATAATCCCACCTAAGAACCCAGCACCTAAAGTGGTTGCAAGTACACCGCCGACTAGACCTGGCGTTAAACCAGTCCTATCAGCAATAGAGTAGGCGATATAACCGGATAGCACTGGCACCATCAACGCGAGAGCTGTTTGTCCACCAATTAGGCTAAGTGCCCAAGCCAGTGACCCTTCAATGTTGGAAGCGTCCAAACCAAAAGCAAATGACAGTGCGGTGCACAGACCTCCGGCAACAACCATCGGAAGCATATAAGACACTCCAGTGAGTAAGTGTTTATATATTCCACGTTTTTCATTGGTTTTATGTGATTGCGAGGAGGGGGTTCCACATTGTGGCGTGAATAGACTCGCTTCTTCTATAGCTTTATCCATTACTTGAGCTGTTTTTTTCAATGCCGCACTGGTGGAGGTGCGGTACATTTTTTTCCCCGCAAATTTATCAACATTGACTTCAATGTCTGCCGCGACGATAACAAGATCGGCCCGTTCTATTTCTTCTGGTGTAATTTCGTTTCCTACACCGACGGAACCTCGAGTTTCTACTTTTATATGCCAGCCACGTTTTTTGGCTTCAGTTTCAAGAGCTTCTGCTGACATATAGGTATGTGCAACCCCTGTAGGGCAGGCGGTAACTGCCAGAACAGATAGAGGAGATGAATGAGAAGGTGCTGAAGCATTTTCTGTTAAGAATATAGCTTGGCTAAGAGCTGCTGAAAGAAATTCAGCAGGTTGCCTAATTGCGTGCTCAGGAAGGCCAAAATAAACTTTTTTATCGATGCAAGGAAAGTTATCAGGTAGTTGATTTTCAAAACAAATGATAATATCGGCATCTGAAAGTTGTTCTGTAAACGTAATATTTTGGCTAGCAGATATTTTTTTTAAGGCATCAATAGCCAGCCAGACAATAGCAGGACCTTGTTGATGACTCGGAGCGATTAGTATTTTCATCATGTTTACCCTTATTCTACTGTAAACGGCTGTAAGTCAATTTGAGCCATCATGCGTGCAAGTTGAGCTCTGTTAGTAACACCAACATTAGGTTGTGAGACTGCGAGTGCGGATACCGCTGTAGCAAGACGTAAGGTATGTTCACTAGTTTGGCTCATTAATAAGCCATAGATTAGCCCGCCAACCATGGAGTCTCCGGCACCAACAGTACTGATAACTTCGCATTTAGGTGGTTTTGCAAACCAAGCCCCTGATGCGTTAACCCACATAGCACCTTCTTCACCCAAAGAAACGACAACATGGGCAATACCTTGCTGCCGGAGCTGATTCGCGGCCTCAACAATTTCTTGATGGGTAGATAGTGCTCTGCCTGCCCAAATTTCTAATTCACGGTGATTGGGTTTGACTAGCCAAGGTAATGCTTTTAAGCCTGCGACAAAGGCTTCGCGACTACTATCAAAAATCACACACATGCATTGTTCACGCAGGCGGCGCATCCATTGGGTAAAATCATTTAAGTCGACGCCTTGAGGTAAACTTCCGCTAACACAAATCATATCGAATTGCCCAGCCCAGCTTAGTGAGTCTGTTACGAAACGCTGCCAATCTGCTTTGGTAATGCTAAAACCTGAAAAATTGAAATCAGTCACAGACCCAGCTTGCTCTGTGAGTTTCACATTAATTCGTGTACGTCCTTCAACGACTTGGAAGCGATTCGCGATACCCGTTTCACTAAAGACTTTTTGAAAGCCATCTTGGTTTTCTTTTCCTAAAAAACCACCGACGGTGACATCAATATCTAAATTTTTAAGTACTTTGGCGACATTGATCCCTTTTCCTGCTGCGTGAAGACCTGCAGTTTTAACTAAATTCACATCACCACGATGGATATCAGTTAACAGACCAACTAAGTCATAAGCTGGGTTTAAAGTGATAGTTGCAACTCTTCTACTCATGGAATTTGTTCTCCAAGTCCGGAATTAATGGCTTCGCCAATCGTGCTTATCGCTTGCTGTGCATCAACTCCTTCTGCGTGAATTCGTAAACGATGGCCACATTTAGCGCCTAAACTGACTATTTTCATTAAACTACGCCCATTAACAGGTACTGCTGTCCCATCAAGGTTACTGACGGTGATTGTGCTTTCGAATTTTTTAATAGTGCTGACTAACAGGGTACTTGGACGAGTATGCAAGCCATGTGGATTCATAATGGTAAAATCTTGAGTGATCCCAGACTGGCTTGGTTCTATAAGTGAATCGGAGGGGGAAGGGGAGTTTGTGTTTTGTTCATTTGTAAAGCGTGAAACTAAAGAGTTAACGTTATCATTTTTTAAAATATGACTGATTTGTTGGTTTTGTAATAACTGACTTACTTTTGATAGAAATGACTCAACTTGGTTATTCGCATAAGAAATGGTGATTAAGGCTTTGACTGGATGCTCTTGAAAATGAAAGGTGTTTTTGGCGACCGATAACGCAATACCATTTTGAATGTTCCCAACAGGGCTATCACTTAGCCAAATACCTTGTCCAAGGTAATAAGGTGTTTCAGTGAGCACTTGCGTAATAAAGTCAGTACTCACTATTTGGGCATTTTGTAGGTTAATAATATTTTGTATTTTCAGTGTATTAATATTATCTGCATGGGCATTAATAGTAACCATCGTATCGTCAAATTTTAATGGCTGAATTTGGCTTTCTCCCATTAATAATTGCTTTAGTGCTTTAGGTGTATTTGCCTTTACCATTGCTTGCGCAATATTTTCATCACTAATAACGTGGGTCAATTGGCGAAGCAATTCTAAATGTTCATTAGATTGAGCTGCAATACCAATGACAATGTAAGCAGTTTGCCCATCGCCCCATTCAACACCATGAGGAAATTGGAATACAGAGAAACCCGTTTTTAATACTTGGTCTCGAGTGTCTGTTGTCCCATGAGGAATAGCAATCCCATTGCCTAAAAAAGTGGGGGCTTGCAGTTCTCGATTAAGCATCCCTTTTACATAACCACTTTTAACATAACCTGAGTTTTCTAATGCTAGAGCCACTTGTTCAATGGCACTCTTTTTGTCAGTTGCTGATGCAGCAAGATGGATATCATTAATTGATAGGCTAAACATAATTTCTCCTGATTATTTAGTGATAACCGGACCAGCCAGAAAGAATGCTTACGAGCAGATCTGATTGTTTGTTAATCATGTTATCGTTAACAACGATAGCTGAATCGTTTAGTCTTGTCTATGGAATAGAAGAAAATCATGTTGAAATTGAGATCTAAGTTAAATTTTTTAACTTAAATAAATACGTTTTATAAGGAGAGTTTTATTGCGAGCTGAAGTGTTGCTGAAATTATTTTCTTATCAAAAACAAAGAATAATGTTTTTTTAAAAAGGCAGGGGATAAAAAATATCTCAAAATAAATTGTTGATGGTTTACTTGGAAATGAGCTAACAGATAAAGGGGTGTTATGATGGGGGTAAAGAGGGAGGTGGGTAAGCTGAATGGCTCAGCTTACCCAAATAAACTATTCTTCAACTCTGACTGTTTCACTACCCATTGAAACGGTTTTTCCAGCCAAAATTTTGCAGCGTTTACGTGTTTCAACGACGCCGTCGACTTGTACTAAGCCATCAGCAATCATTGCTTTAGCCATTGCGCCACTTTCAGCCCAGCCTTGAATTTTTAGCAAATCGCACAGTTCGACGTGCGGATGCCCATCAAGATTGAAAATTTCCATTGTTGCTCCAGATTACATTAAATATCGTGGTACTCTTCACACGCTTGTAACGTGTTTTGAATCAGGGTTGCTACGGTCATTGGCCCAACTCCACCGGGAACGGGGGTTATCCAAGATGCGCGTTTTGACGCCTCATCAAAATCAATATCCCCTGTTACTTTACCATTTTCTAAACGGTTAATACCAACATCAACAACGATAGCACCAGATTTAATCCACTCTCCTGGAATAAAATTAGGCTTACCAACCGCAACAACAAGTAAGTCTGCATTGCGCACATGTTGTTCTAAGTCTTGGGTAAAACGATGGGTAACGGTTGTGGTGCAACCTGCTAATAGTAGCTCTAGGCTCATTGGGCGACCAACGATGTTAGATGCGCCAATAATAACGGCATTTAAACCGTGTGTATTGATATTATAGCGTTCTAGCAACGTAACGATGCCCCTTGGTGTGCAAGGGCGTAAGCGAGGTGCTCGCTGGCAAAGGCGACCCACATTGTAGGGGTGGAAGCCATCAACATCTTTGTCTGGATGAATGCGTTCAATAACTTTAACGTTATCAATGCCCGCAGGTAATGGCAATTGAACTAAGATCCCATCAATTTGGGTATCTTGGTTTAAATCGTCAATCAGTTTTAGTAATTCCGCTTCTGACGTTGTATCAGGTAAATCATAGGAACGCGAAATAAAACCGACTTCTTCACAAGCACGACGCTTACTGCCAACATAGATTTGCGAGGCAGGGTTGGCACCGACTAAAATAACGGCAAGCCCTGGAGCGCGTTTTCCTTGTTCTAAACGTAACTGTACTTTTTGGGCAACTTCTTGCCTAATTGTCTGCGCAATCGTTTTCCCATCAATAATTTTTGCTAACATCTGTAACTTAATCCATATATGAGACACGGTAATATCTCTATTTTGTCAGAACTTCACACTATTGTCAGTTCAAACTGTTACATAAATTGAGCATCTAGTAATTTTAGTAGCGAAAAGCCATTGACTCGGCGCTCAGCAACCGTATAATTCAACGCCATCAGCCATATAGGCTACCTGCATTATCAATGCGCCCTTAGCTCAGTTGGATAGAGCAACGGCCTTCTAAGCCGTAGGTCACAGGTTCGAATCCTGTAGGGCGTACCATTTAAAATCAATGAGTTATGTAATTTTAAAAAGAAGCCCGCAAGAGATGCGGGTCAAGTAACGGGTCAAGTTAGTATTACAGCTTTTCGCTCCTGACCCACTCTTCATAAACGTGTTCTGGCCAACCTAAAAACGTACCGCCTTTAGTTCTTTCTGGTTTAGGAAACTCATTTCGTTTAGCGTACATTCTCCAAATTGTAGGTTTACTCTTTCCTGTCAACTGGATCATTTCTTTCCATTTAATGTATCTTGATGTTGTATGGGTCGAATTACTTTGAATTCTATCACTCATAATTATCTCCACATCTGCCACATACAGATTTAAAAATTAAATATCGTCGTTAACTGGTTTAATTAAATGCTGGTGGATAATAGACACATACTTAGCCTGATGGATTGCATCAGCTAATGCGTTGTGTTGCTCACCTTCGAACTGAAGTGTTTTCTTTGGATCAATAGCAGCGTTACGGCCTAGTTCTACAATGGTACGAACATCACGGTTATTATAAAATTTCCAGAACGGGTTAAAATCACATGCAGCGTAAGCGCTAGCTAAGGCAACATTGTCAAAATCACTACCGTTACCCCACACACATACATTGTCAGATAAATGCTCTTCAGCGAAAGCGGATAGGGCGAGTAATGCCGATTGAATAGTTCTAGAATCTTCATCAACGATAGCTGCTCTTGCTTCACTACTTTGTCTCATCCACCAAAGAACTGTATCTGCATCAATATGTAGGCCGAGCTTTTCGCAACTAACCAGATCAACAGTCAAATAGAATTCGGGACCTAATTCACCCGTTGAGGGTTCAAAAGCCACTGCACCAATAGAAACAATAGCGGCATTGCCTTTATTGCTCATCGTTTCCAGATCTACCATTAAGTGTTTAAATTTCATTACGTCGCTCCAATTCAGTTTTAATCCATTCTTCAGCTTGTTCATTGCATGCAAGAACATCACCCATCATTAATTCAATATCAATTGACTCATTTGCTACGTGAGATAACAGACTCATGAATTTAGCGAATTCTTTTAAATCGCAATCAATAAAGTTAGCTCGATAAGCACTAATTAAATGATTACGCGCAAACAGAACGCCAAGTTTCATTTGTTCTTTGTTGAATTGTTCTCCCTGTAATTGCTTAATTTCTTGTTGCATTTTGGTGCATTTGTCAGCCAATTTAACTACTAAACTAATTAAGGTTGAATTTTCTTGCTCCCTTACATTAAGTAACTTATGCCATTCAGCATCATCAGCACAGAAGGCTTCAATTAATTTAGTGCTATCTTCGTTTGCTTGAGATATTTTCTCAACATGCTCACACAGATCAATTAATTGGTCACTCCATACAGAACATTTTGCAATTTGATATCTACGGGTTAATAACGCATCGGCCTTCAATTCTTTAGCTAATTCAAGCATTTTATTATTCATAATCACACTCGCTTAAATTCAATAACCCACACCCACGGATTACTTTCAAAATTACAGTCAGGTTTACTAACTGAATCCCATAAATGACGAAACCAACAAAATGCATCTGTACTGCCGCCAGTTAACTCTCTCTCCAGCGGGTAGCCTTCGGCTTTTAAATCATCGTCGCTAGCTGCTTGTAATCGCTCTACTCGAACATCAGTAATTTCTAGCGTTATACGTGAAGCCCAGCGAGGCATGTGTATTGATGGTCGCCATGTTCCATCATATTTATGATTATCAGTATAGGGCTTCCATTCGGCATCATCAGGAATGGACCATAAACCGTAATCACCGTTCTTTTGCTCACAAGAGGCCTTATAAATTCTGGCTGCTTCTTCTGATTCATAAACAATTTGGTCATTCCAATCGACACAAATCCCATCTTCGTTGCCAAGCAACGCAAAAGTCTCACGAACCCAAAGGCGATCACCAACTCGCCCATACTCATAATTAATTGTACTTAGCGGCTTTTCAGAACCAATCATTGACCAGTGAAAGAAACCATCATCACAAAGCTTTATTTCTTGGCTGGGGTGTCTCTGGTGTTTAACTATTCTACGAGTTTGAGTTTTACGGCCATCAAGGATGGCGCGTACCATTTCTGAGTTAAAAATAATTCCGCGCTCTTTCATGCTTAATCCCTTAACGATTCGTAAGTTAATTTCATTTCTTGATAAAGTTTTTTGCCTTCGCCAGCTTCGTAGAGGTCTTTCCATTTCTCCCAATTATCAATAACAGCAGACCACTGAGGTGAGCATGCTTTCATTTCATGTAATTGGCTTGCTAGTTCAGGTACGGCTTCTAGTAATCGAATGCAGCGGCCTAAATCAGCACCATCCCAAGGGTAATGATGTGGAGCGCTAAATTGACCAGAAAGAACGGAAGCCATATATTTAGAACTCAAACCTACATCGTCACTAGCAAGCCATGCAGCAAGGCCCATACCTTCAGAAGCTTTAACAAGCGGCTTTTTGAATTCATCACAAACCAATGTTGCAGCCTTAATAATGGCATTCATATAACGAGGTTCAGCAGGTATGCCGGGTATTTGTTTTTCTATTTCATTAGAAATAGCGGAAATTAAATTAATTTGGCTAAGCTGCATAATTTATACCCTCATTAATCCCAACCATTGCTATAACAAATACCTTCTGGTGACTCATCCCACACCAAGAAACTTCCACCGTAATAAAGAGCTAAGACTAATTTGTCGAAACGGGAATATGCTTTAACTATTTTCTTACCTAAAATCCTGTCATTTACCTTACCCCCAATTAACTCATAAACATTATTACCATCCTGCAGTAGAGGTTCGCTGCGGTAACCCCCTGTACGTTGAATACTTAAATGGAAACTATAATCACAGCTATATGCGCTAACTGAATTAGACGAGTATCTTGATGTTGACTTTTCTTCTGGATGTATGCCGACTTGAATAAACCCATCATGCTCATCATTAATAAAGACTTGCGGTGACTCCCATTGGTTTTCCATTGCTGATTCACTATTATCTTCAATAAACGCTTCCCATAAATCAGAGGCTTTAATGTATTTAGGGCACTCCTCTTCACTAGTGAAGTCTTTTACTAAAGAAATAACTTTTTCCTGTAAGTCCATTTCGATTCCTGAGTTTTCCCAAGAGTTGCGCATTTTCTCAGTAACCAGCGTGTTGTATTTTTTCAAATCAACCATATCTTCTATATTGTTTGGCAGGGCACTTTCCATTGCTTTTTTAAGTGCTTTGCCAAAATCACCATAGGAACGAAAGGCATCATCAACAACACTGGTAAATAATTTAGTGATACCTTTATCAATAATTTCCACGGCCTGTTCGCTATTAGCAAACTCAACACAACGTTGAGTTAATAATTCACGTAATGTTAATTCTTTAGACATAATTAATACTCCACACAAATTTAGATAATAAGATTCCGTCTCTTAATAAAGAGAATTAAATTCCTTGGTGTTGGTTAAATAGTTATTCTGTTTTTTCTTTATATTTTAATAATTCGATTAATAGCTCGATGGTATTAACCATGTGAAACATAAATACAGCGTTTGTGTATCGATAGCGAAAAACTTTATCCCCGTCATAGTCTATTTCCATTAACGGTTTGATATTTTTAAAATCAAAATCATCAGTAAGTTTAAAGCTAATATCAAAGGTACTTAATTCAATTAAACAAACTTTAAAATGATTATCAATTGAATCTTTAACTTGCTCACTGATTAAATTAAGTTCAGCATCATATTTTAGAGTTTCTAGCTTTTTATCAAGCTTACGTTGCAGCAAAAGGAAATTGCCAGGATAAAGGTCATGACCAAAGCACTCTGCTGGTGGTTGGTTATCAATGTGGTTAGATAACCGTGTTGTAATCCCATTCTTTGCATCATCAATGTGAAAAGTTTCAGTTTTTACAGTACCGCAAGCTTTCACTAAACTACCTAATAGTGCTTGGTGGTCTGGCTTTCGCGTTGTGGACACAAACAGGAAACCCTTTTTAACATGGTACAGAGCAGTGATGATTTTTGTTTTAGTTAAAGCAATCTTTAGCATTTCTTCTATTGCAACATGTTTTAGCTCCGCTTCAAGAAAGTCATCGATACCTTGTTCTTTCAATTTTTCAATGCGTCTATTGACTTCAAATGTAATAGCAGCTTTAGGAATTATCTTTTCATCAATACGAAAAGTAATAATATAGCCACCTTCAATTGGCGTAACTAATTCACCTGTGATTTTATTAGGAATAAAACCATAGCTGATAGAGTGTGATTCTAAAATATCAACAAAAGGTAATTTTTTTAAATGATTTTCTAAAGCTTCAGCGCTGGGTAATTCAGCCTTAAAAATAACACAGCTAGTAATTGGAAAACGTTTCATTTATTTTTTTCCTCAAATATAATTAACTCCACACAATAAATAAGACCACTGACAATATATAAAGATATATTACCTAGTATGGACTGACATAAAGTCAGTGGCCTTATGTATTATGAAAAAGGGCGGTGCGATACCGCCAAAAACTACAAGGGTCAATCACTAGCAGTGGCAATACTATTTTCAGCTAAGATACGCTGATAAATTTCTTCACGATGTACAGCAACATCTTTTGGGGCTTCAATACCAATCCGCACTTGGTTACCGTTCAGACCCAAAACAGTGACTTTAATATCATCACCAATCATTAAAGTTTCACCGACTCGACGAGTTAAAATAAGCATTCCCATACTAAGCACTCCACACAGTTAATAAGGTTGCCTGAACTAACTTATCCACATCAGGCGGCTGTGGTATTCTTGGAAGCCCTACACAACCAAGAGAATATTTTAATGCTTAAATCTACGTTAATTGCTAAATGCCTTTTTCAATGCGGCATGATTGCCGATGTAAAAAGTGGCGAATATGCGGTCAAAAATATCTTCAATGAGCATTTTCCTGATCATTCCTTTGATGAATGGAACACAAATCTTTCATCAAGTGTTGTTAATAAATATTTAAAAGAAGGCAAAGGTGCAAACATAATAAGAATTAACGTTCTTATTGAGAACCTTTGGGATTTTTAGTTGTTGAAAATGCCTTATTTTTATGATGAATAGTTTTTCCGTTTGCATTAGCTTCGCTTTCAAGGGATACCTTATCCAGATATAAAGTCTCAGTTGTTGCCGCTAAAAATGATAAGTAGTCAACAGATACGGCGCCTTTAGTGTTCAAGTAGCACACAGTGGCGCCATTGATTTTTAGCTCAATGATGTTGCCTTTGCTTTTATCTGCCGCGTCACACATACCTAATACCCCACACATTTAAAATTTAGCTAAGCACTAACAGTAACCGCACACATATCCATGCACTCTGCAATTTCTTCGTCGAGCTTTTCGAGTTTAGATTGCAGCTCATCACGCTCGTTACGTAGTTTTTGCAGGTTGTTAATTTGTTTGGCTTTTTCTAGTGTCCACTCGCGCACATCATCCTGCGACATTGGCACACTAAAAGTTACGATTGGTTCATTTGAATTAGTTTGCATTGAACACCCCCTAAGTTGTCTTTGGTATAAATCTAATCCAGCTTAGGGGTTGTGTCAATAAGAAATCTAAATAATCTTAGTATTTTTGCTTGGGAGGGTTAGAGTTCAAACTGAACACTTCTGACGACGCCTACTATTTCACAGTTTCCATTGATAGGGATGCTTGGATATCTGGGGTTTAAAGGAAGTAAAAATCTACTCGGTCCATCTATTACTAATTTTTTAACGGTTACTTCATTAGAGCCTGATAATCTTGCAACAACAAACTTTCCACTAATAGGCTCTACGTTCGGGTCAACAATAATATGTGCTCCCTCCGGTATTGATGGCATCCCCAATGGGTTGGTCATCGAATCACCCTTTACTATTAACGAAAACGCCATAGGCGATACCTTCATGCTAGTTTCAATATATTCTAGGTCGTCATTAAATATTTCTTCTGGTGGGTAATCAGTAAACATTCCAGCCTGAACGTAAGACAGCACAGGTATTCTTTGGATTGTAGTAACTACAGCATCAGCATCTCTGGTTGGTATACCATATAGGATGTAAGCTTCTGATGTATTGAAATATTTTGCCAGCTTAATTAATGCTTCTCCATTGGGTAAGTTAAGATCTCTTTCCCAGTAACCAACAGCTACGTCAGAGACACCACAAAACCTCCCTAAATCTTTCTGGGATGTTTTGGATATTTTTCTCATTTTTTTAATTCTTTCTCCTACCGTTTCCATTAGCTCTCCATTAGTCATTAAAAACCTAAGTTATCTTATTTTTTATTGACCAACATAAAATTCGGCTTTATTATCTAAGTATTCTTAGTGCAAGGGGGTCGTATGACAACAAATCAAGTTGAACAATATTTCGGAAGCGGGACTAAAGCTGCCGATTTTTTCGGTATTAGCCCAGAAGCTTTTTATCAATGGAAAAAAAGGCCTAACCAATTGATACCCAAAGGTAGGGCTATCGAAGCTGATTACAGAACTAAAGGTGGGCTTAAGTTTAATCCAGCGCTCTATTAAAAAGTACCAAAACCAACTAACTGAGTTAACTACCAACAAAACAACGGAATTGTAGATATGTGCAAACAAACATTAAAAGAAGTCGTGAAAGAAATGTGTAAAGCATTCCCTGGTGGTCGTTCAGCGATGGCGGGTGCATTGGGTATTTCTGAAACTACTTTCAATAACAAGTTGTATGAGAAAAACGGCTGTCGTTTCTTTGAAAACGATGAGCTTGAAGCAATTGAGGAATTATCAGGTACCAAAGCGCTGGTGGAGTATCACATGGATCGTCACTCGATGGTTCCTGCAACAAAAGTTGAGCCTGAGAATTTAGATGCAGTCGAGCTCTTTGAAATTCGAATGAACCTTGGTGCTATGCAAGGTGCGTTATCTGTATTGATTCAAGACAGCATTTCTGACGGTGTTCTAACACCAGATGAAACAAAGGCTATCTACCGAAAGATGGAAAAAGTCTTTGCTTATGCGCTGGGGTTTGTTGGTTCTTTGGAAAGTGTTTATGGGATTAAACAATGATGAGCATAGCTAGAAAGGTTGACGCCCCAGATATGCGGTCCGAGGCGTCGGGTGCTAATAACAACTTGTGTGGAGTAACTAGCATGAGCAGTGTAAACCAATTTCAATCAAAAAAGCAATTTAGATGCTTACCTGTATCGAAATGTGGTCCGTTTCAATATGTAGAAATCATAACCTCAGCTGACGAGTCGGGCAACTACCAGACCGAACAACAATTGGTAGATAGCAAAGCCCTAAGAGATAGCTGGGCTAAATACTATTTCCGCAGTGGGAGAGAGGTTAGTGAGCAATGAAAAGCATAAAAACCTTAATCGTTACTTCCGAGATAAGCGAGGTCGTATTGTCCATGTTGTTGAGTGGGACAAACCAAGGCAACGGGTTGTTTTCATGCTCGATGACTATGAGCACCCCTGTTTCGAGCCCCTCGAACAATTCAAAAAATATTACACAGAAGTTAAGTAAGGTGGCTGTATGAGTAGCTTATTACTCCTTAAAACCCGCCCACAAATTGTTATACCTGAGCTGGCGGTTCGCTTGGGCTTGAATGAGGCTTTATTGCTTCAGCAAGTTCAATACTGGCTATCTGAAACCTCGTCAGGTGTTGATCATGACGGTAGGCGCTGGGTTTATAACACTATTGAAGAATGGCGTGAACAATTCCCGTATTTTTCCGAATCCACAATTAAACGTGCATTTAACAATTTAAAAAAATTGGGCGTATTAAATATTGAGCAAATCAATAAACGCACCCATGACCGCACAAATTATTACTCTATAAATTATGAACATGCGTTGTTATCCGATGAGGTCAAATTGAACTCATCGAACAGTTCAGCCGAAGCCTCTCGAACAGGTCAAAATGAACCCATCGATAAGCGCAAAATGAAATGTTCGAACAGTACCAAAATGACCTCATCGAACGGGTCAAATTGCCCTGATCTTACAGAGAGTACTACAGAGAATACACAAGAGATTACAACAGAGAGTAACTCTTTTTGTCAGGCTCATGCTGAGCCCGACCATGCGCAAGCTGTTTTAGATCATTTCAACAAGGTCACTAACTCAAGTTATCGCGATGGTAAAACAACTATGGGTCATATCAGAGCCCGTCTAGCTGAAAATTACACCTCAGAGGATTTAATTCTGGTGACTGACTACATCACAGCCAAGTGGCTAAATGACTCAAGAATGAGTGATTACCTACGCCCGAAAACATTATTTAGCCCTGAAAACTGCATGGAGTACTTTGAAAAAGCTCAGAAATGGAGTGAGGCTGGTCGCCCCGTCTGTGTTAACGGCAAATGGCTCAAGCCTGGTGAAGTTGCTGTAAGTATCGATCCGGTAGAACGTGACAATGCTTACACACGGATCATTGGTTCTAGGTTAACCCCTAAAAATCGGACGGAAGAAATCGCAGCTGAATTAGCGGGTAAACAGGGTGTTCGTAACATGTCGGATTTTGTAGGTCGCAAGGCATGGTTAGGTATTTGGCAACAGGCAGCAGAGCTAGCAGCGAAAGAGGTGACAGCATGATGCGTAGTGAAACTAAAACAATCTATGGCGTTGACGTGCTAGGCATGATTGCCATGTTCAAACAGCTACGTAAATGGAGCACTATTCGCAAGCTTCGTAACAGATGGAATCAATCTCGTCGTGACTTGGTGACCTGCAGGAAGTTTCGCCACTTAGACCATCATGCTGACCATTTTCAAGTTCAGCAGCGTTATAAGCATATGCGCGAGTATGTTAAATCCCACCAGCAGCGAGGGGCTATCTGATGAATAAATACATTCAAAGCCTCGAGGCACTTAAAGCTAAACCACGACATAAGCTTAATGAAATTGGGGATCAGTGGTGTACACCCGATGAGTTGTACTGGGGTATCAGCTCGATATATGGGCTATTCAAACTCGATTTATTTACTGACGGTAAAAACACTAAGGCACCTAACTTCTACACTGCAGAAGATAATGCTTTAACTCAAGACTGGTCGGAAAAGCTAAAAGAAGTTGGCGGTGCTGCATTTGGTAATCCACCATATTCACGCAGTTCATATCACGAAAAACAGGCTATAACGGGTGTTGGCCACATAATGAACCACGCCTTTGCAATGAGAGAGAAAGGCGGTCGCTATGTTTTTCTTCTGAAGGCGGCAACAAGTGAAAGCTGGTGGCCAGAAAATGCAGATCATGTTTGCTTTATTCGCGGTCGTATTGGGTTTGAGCTCCCTGCGTGGTTTAACCCATCAGATGATAAACAGAAGCCAACGGGGGCATTCTTTGCTGGCGCTATTGTCGTTTTTGATAAGTCATGGACAGGTAAACCATTTGATTATATCAAGCGTGAGGATCTAGAGGAACGAGGCAGAATATTCATAGAGCAAGTTAGGTGGTTAGCGAAGAGGGTGGCTGCATAAAATGATAACTGAATACCAATACACGCAAGGAATTGAAGTCATTAGGATTGGACGCGAATTTAAAACAATAAATGCAGCGATCCTAAAAAATGTTGCTAGTTATTCACCATCCGCTGCACACCGAACTTTTGAAATGCTGGAAAAAATTGGCTGCATAAAATATGTCGGCAATTTCCCTGCAGGGAAAACTAAGCAGAGGTCAAAGCAATACAGCATCGATCCCCATGCAATTACAAAGCTAAAGGCAGCGTGGGAGACAAAGTTAGAGGAGAAGGAAAAACCAAAGAGGGCAGAAAAGCTTAAAGCGCAGCCACCAGCTGAGCCTAAAAAAGTGGACGAAATCAAGAAGTGTGAGCCTGAGCCTCGATTCGAGTGTGGCATTAAAGTTGTCGAAAAGGCTTACATAGGCGATATGGGAAACCAATCACTAAAGCAATTAGATCAGTTGCTGGCGGAGGTGAGAGCGTGATTATCGGTTATTTCATGAATACTAGATTACTGTTTTTAATAACTATGATTTCAGGATGGGCCGCTGTGGGATTTGAATTGATTTATTTACCTGTCAGCTTTCTAGTAGCTTCATTCATGGTTTATCTAATTATTCCCTTTGCTATTTATATCTGCATTCCCATGTTACTGAAAAAGAAATCGGGAGGCAGTCGTGGATGAAATTCATCAGTGCAAATGCGGCAGTGAAGATCTGCATATTCTTACCCTCGAATACCGCACTTGGTTTTATGTTTATTGTCATAGCTGCGGGAAAAAAAGCCCTGCAATAAATGATAGGACAGAAGCGGTAAGAATTTGGAATGAGGTGGTATCAAAATGAATTCTTCAATTACTTTAATACTCCCATTTCCACCTAGTGTTAATGCTTGCTGGCGGAATATCAACGGTAAAACGTTAATCAGTGCAAAAGGGCGTGCATTTCGGGCTAGTGCAATAGCTGCTATTTATACCCAATTAAGACCAAGGCCTAGGGTAATTACTGAAAATGTATCCGTCATTGTGAAGATGTACCCACCCACTTATCACAGAAGAGATATTGATAACTATCTAAAAGCACCATTTGACGCCATCACCCATGCCAATATTTGGAAAGACGATGAGCAAGTTAAGCATGTTGATATCACTTGGTGTGAGGTAGTTAAAGGTGGTCGATTTGAAATTGAGATAAGGCCTTTCAATGCAGAATTGGAGAAAATATCATGAGCCACCAATGGATATTAACTCCAATATTAATACCTGAGCTTAGTGCGGTGATATTTAGACCAGGAGCACATTTAAATACATTCAGTGGAAGAATGTTGCTCATGACTTTACCTGAGGAGCTAAAACATAAACCATCAGGCCTTATCTCTCTTTCTGACCAATACCTCAGCGGCGTAGTTGGTGATGAACGGGTATCAAAACCTGTATTAAATTTAACCATCGATCCGGAGCCACCAGCTAGTTTTATGCTAAAGCCAAAACTACTGCGCTGGACAAATGATAAATACCTGCAGTGGGTTAAATCACAGCCATGTTGCGTATGCGGTGCTACATCGGACGATGCACATCACCTAATCGGTCATGGTCAGGGCGGAATGGGTACTAAGGCTCATGATTTGTTCACTATTCCATTGTGTAGAGTTCACCACAGCGAGTTGCATAAAGATCCGAGGGAATGGGAAAGGGAGCATGGAAGCCAAATAGATTTTTTATTTCGATTCCTAGACCGTTCAGCGGCATTAGGTGTTTTCGGTTAATGCGTTGTGCGGAACGCAGGAGACTTTTTGCATGAGAGATATTCAGTTAGTTTTACAGAAATGGGGCACATGGGCTCATGAGGGGAATAGTGACGTTGATTATTCTTCCGTAGCTGCTGGCTTTAAAGGTTTACTTCCAAGCACAAAAAAAACGAGAGAAAGCTGCTGTGATGATGATGGTATTGCGGTTGATGCCGCCGTTAATAGATTGAAAAAGAGTAATTCATATTTATTTCAATTAGTTATTCTTTATTACGTAAAAAACTGCACATTAAGAACGCTAGAAAAAAAATTAGGGATATCCCATAACGAAGTTGCAAAGAGGCTACAGTATGCAGAGGGTTTTGTGGAAGGGTGCCTAGCAATTGCCGAAATAACACTGGAAATGGACAGAGAAGTTAGAAAAGAGTGTATATATGGGCTTGCGTAATTACAAAACTCAATATATTGTGATAAGAGTGAATACGTTGTCACCTAACTTATAGAATGAAACCTCGCCATTTGTGCGGGGTTTTTGCTTTTTAGCGCATAGTTTCTTTACAATCCACAAAATATAGCTACTTTTATATAACAAGTGATTGATTAATTGCTGATTATAAAGGGATTGTATTTATGGGGATCTTTCATGTATTACAGGTAGCGGTAGCTGCACTGGTATTAGTTCTTCTATTTGTCGCTATTCCACATTGGGTAAAGTAATTAGTAGCTGAAGAGTTGAGCTTGCGCAATTTAAACTGTGAACTATATTTAATTTGCGAACTACATCAGTTGTAAGATAATCAACCCTAATCAAACCCGTCAGCAATGGCGGGTTTTTTGCTTTCTAGGCAATGAAAACTCTATTTGTCAGCTTCTATCTTGCACATAGCGGCATTAAAGCGAGTAGGGTTTTCATTGTGGAGAATGCCAAGGCTGATTGGCTAACTCGCATGGGTTAACTGTACTTATCAGGATAGAAGCACACACGCCATGGGGAGCCTGAATGCATACACTCTCAGCGTATGCCTCCACAACACCATTTCGAACAACAAAATATTCCAAAAATTATTCCAAGGGCTGCGCATTGCGTGGCCTTTTTCTATTTAAGAGGGCGCCAAATGAAAACAATCCAAGTTACGGTGACGAAGCTCAATGGCTCCGTCTCTTTTGAAGTACACCAAAACGGAGAGCGCCTGGTCAAAGATGCCTTTTATGGAAAAACAAGCACTCAGTTTGCTCGGAAATATCGTGTTAACGGCACATCTGATGATTTGGTTGTCACTATCACTCATAGTGAGGGTGAAAATACAGGTGTTACAGCTAAGTTTATTAATTAAAAGTGAGAGAGGTGGTTATGAGTAAAAAGTATGAATATAGTGCAAATGACTTCACCCACACTGATTCAGCTATCAATGTTCAGGTTTGTGTTGCGCCAAGTAATTTTAATTTACTGCCGATTTTTACACTAACAGTACGGGTTGAAAAGAAAGACGGTGAAGATATTGATTATTACCGTGCTGAAGCAATTAAGAAGGCAAAAGCAGTCATTGCAGATATTGCGGAAGATGCCGTACAAGGCGATTTACATCAAAATAAAGCTGAATTTTCAGGCGTTATTGTCACTAGTGGTCCAAGCCTAGAAGAGCGCGTAATAGCATTAGAAAAACAGCTCACTGACATGCAAGCGAAAGCGAGCTGTGCCATGAACGTCAGAGGTACTATTGAAGCTAACTCTGTGTAACTTCAAATGACTCAATGAGTGCGGCAAGGGCTAAAAGAGCTTCTTTAGTAGCTGAATTATTATTATCTGAATCAAATCTCAACGCATTAACTATATTGTTTTTAACTGACGGGGTCTTGTGGGATATAGCCGTGATTGTATAAGCAAGGGCAGATTCAATAGCATACAATCTCGCGCTAGTATCTAAATTATTACTATATTGCATAAATTTCCTCACACCGAAGTTAATCAGCCATCCCTTCGGTAAGTCACATAGGGCTGAACCTCTAACTTAACCTAAATATCAACTGAATTCATTAACCCACATTAGCTTCTGTAGCTGGTGGATTTCTATTAAATCAAGAGAATAAATCATTTATGAGCACATCAATAGGGATAACCCTCGGTGCTGCTGGCGGTGGCGCGATGGGCGGTTTCCTTATTGGTGCCGACTATGGTGTTGTGCTAGGGGCAGTTATTGGCGCTTCAATTTCCGTCATTGCATCTAAAGATAATAACCGACGAAAGATACTTCATTTTATTTTGGCGTTAGGTGCGGGGATCCTCATTGCTAAAGAAGCCTCAGATTTTATTGCTCAGGTATGGCAGTGGGAAATTAGCCCTAAGATAACAGCCATTATTATTTCGGCTTTGTTAATCCCCGTTTTGGTGCTTGCTGCAAACAAAGACAACCTTAGAAAGTTGTTTAGTCGTATTGCCGCATCAATAGACCGAAACTTTAGCAGTATCGTACAAGCTATTAAAGATTGGCGAAATAAAGGGGGTAACTGATGGATGCCTTCTTAACGATTTTTACTGACATAGCCTGCTGGATAGATACTCATCCATTAGGGGTTGCTGATATTTTGTTTAAATCCGCCTCAGCAATCACCGTGTTTTTGTGTCGTTATGCTAAGCGCCGAGATTCGATTATCGGCACAGTCTTATTTGTTTGTTGGGTTTATCAAATTTATCAAACGGCGGTGGGCGAGCGTATAGCAGCATCATCAGATGTATTGTTTAGTGGTGTTTTATTTACCGTTATCTTCTCTGCGGGTGGAAACATCATGTCGGTTGTTGTCATTAGTAAATTAATAGCCCGAATCAAATCAATCTGGCTGCTAATTAAGCGGCCTTTTACTTTTATGGTGAAGAAATGAAATTAAGTAAACATTTCGATAGTAATGAATTTGCATGTAAAGACGGGTGCGGAGCAAATCAAGTTGAACCTAAGTTGGTTGAAATACTTGAAAGTGTTCGTGCCCATTTTAGTAAGCCAGTAATTATTGTCAGTGGCCGTCGCTGCACCAACCATAATAAAAGTGTAGGTGGCGCGCCTAGATCACAACACTTGTTAGGCACTGCGGCAGATATCAAAGTCAAGGATGTAGCGCCTAAAATAGTGGCTGATTATCTTGAATCTATCTTTCCTGATAGCTACGGCATTGGTCGCTATAAGACATTCACACATATCGATGTGAGAGGATATAAAGCACGATGGGGCAGCAATTAAGCATACTAACCAAAGCATTAATGGCCACTTGTGCCATTTTATTATTTTGGCTTGTTTGGGTTGTGAATGACTATGACAAATTAAGTGATAAGTTTGATAAAAAAGCAAATGAGCTAGCCGCCAATCAATTCATATTGTCCACCGTTTTAGAACTTTCGGTAACATTCAATGAAATCTCACGAAATAACCTTAGGGAACGCGACGCGGCAGCAGTGGCTTCTGAAACGGTTAAAACCATTATCAAAACCGTTATTGTGGATGATAAGTGTGCCGCTATTGATGCTCCTCGTGATGCTACTATCGAGCTGCACAACCACGCGAATAGAATACGTTCAAACGCCATCAGTGCCCATTCCAGCTCATTTACTCAATGATTGTTTGCCTGAGTACATCCCTGAGACATTTCCTTGGGGTGACTCTCTATTGATAAATGAGTCGCTACTAACGGTGATTGAGCAGTGCAATTTAGATAAAAAAGCCATTAGAGAGATTGAAGCGGCTAGAAATAACTAGTGAGGTGCTATGTACACATCAAAAACAGGATCTAACTATCATTTGAGTCTTAAGATGGTCATCGTTAACCTTTTTCGTGCTATATTTTTCCCATTGTTCGCATTATGGATGCTATGGAAAATAAATATGTCCAGTAAAAAGGAAATACTCGAAGATTTAGCTAGGTATAGGTCAAAAGGAGATGCTTTATATAAGGATTTATATGATGTATCTACGTCAGCGTTAAGGCTTATGTCTGAATTGGAGATGAGACTGCGGCAGAATGGTACCGAAGAAGATCTACGACTCATCGATGAAATAAACAAGTTTGCTGAAAGAGTTATGGAAGCAACCATTCATTCCAATGAATACGCAACCTCCTTACTAAAAGATTACGGGCAAGCGTTAAAGAAAATAGGGAATAGTTGAGGTACATTGCATGACAAACTCTGTACGTAAGGCGCTAGATGGATTAAATAATTCGATTCATAGTAATGAGCCAACATTTGCAAAAATAAATGAGGGTCAGCAGAAAGAGATTTCTAGAGCTGATAATGAAGCAAGAGGAAGGTTAACAACGTTTTTTGTTCGTGGTTTCTTTTTTTCCATTGCAGGCGGCGGTTTATTTGTCCTCTTATATAATTATTGCGCCATTTTATGGATTGAGTCATTAAGTGATCGCGGGCTTGTTGAGGCCGCGAGTAAGGTATCTTTACTTGAGCTGGATAAGGTTTTATCACTCATAATCAGCGCTCTCGGCACCTCACTTGGTTTTATCATCGGTTATTATTTTAAAGAAAAGCACTCATCTTAAAACCTAATTCAATAAATCAATATTGAGCCTCTGAGAAATCAGGGGCTTTTTAATATCTACAGGAGTACTAAATGCCTAATCCAATCATGAAATATTTTGAATACCAACATCTACCAGCTCACTTGCAAGAGGTTAGTAAGCCTATTGGTGATTTAGCTAAGCAGATGGATGAACAGTTACCAGATGGTGCCGAGAAGTCAGCGGGACTTCGCAAGTTACTTGAGGCTAAAGATTGCCTTGTGCGAGCTAAATTAGGTTAGTTGTAATAAAAAAATCCCCTTTTGCGAAAAGGGGAAAGGATTTATTTAGTTTATTGAACTAATTTTTGATTATGAATACCCAAATGTCGTAAGGGCGTGAGCATGATACCAATATAAGTTAAATAATCTAGGTATAAATTGTTACGAAATACGGAAAAGAATATTGAAAAACGCGTATGCAAATAAAAAAAAGCCTACACAGCGGTAGGCTAAAGTATTGCTTTACGATGAATATCAGCGTTAAGCCTAGCAGGTTATTTCAAATGCGCAATTATATTGGTGATTATCAAATGACATAAAAAAAGCCCTCTATAGAAGGGCATATCTAATGGAAATGTAGCTTTATAATTATTGTAGTAAGGCCAGTCATCCTTGACCAGCGGCGAGATATTATCACTACTTATTACTTAATCCAAATCGGAGTACGGCCATCAGCTAATCACTGGTGGCTTTTTCATTTATGGAGACAGTTATGTCAGATAAAAAAGAAATAGCCACCCTATCTATAAAGATATCAGTCGATAGCACTGACTTAGATAAGCTGGAAGCGCAACTAAAGCGCATTGAAAGGCTGATGGTTAGCACAGGATTAAAGCAGCCAACAAGCGTAGGTTTTAGTGCTGATAAGTTCTTTATTACAAATGGTCAGGTGCTTATTAATGAAGAATGCATTGAACAAGCCAAACTAGAGAAAATAGTACTGCCGCCAGAAGAACACACTGAAAAGGCACTGACTTCACCAGCAGCCATACTACGAACAAGTGAAGCTATCTCCACTGAGCAGTCAGAATTCGAAAAGTTTAAGCTGCAGGTTGAATCTGAGTTTAGTCAATTGCAAGCTCAAATAAATGGTATTCAATGTGCATCTGCTGTCAGTGAGCAATCGACAGCGCAACACCTATCTGGTCTACAGCGTCAGGTTACTGAACTTGGTAAAGAGGTTGAAGAGGCAAGGCTGAAAGGTAGTCTTAATGCAATGAATATTATCAGCATAAAACAGACAATGGAGCAACAAGAGAAGTTGATGATCCAGACTATCAAAAGTGTTATTGCTGAAGATGTAGCGAGAGGCGGTCCATTGTGTCGCGCCCTACGGTAAAGAAGACCAATGTCTACGGTGGTCGGTGGGCAAGGGTTAGGCTTAACCATCTTGCTAAGCATCCCTTATGCGTGATGTGCCAAGAGCAAGGTCGCATTACTGCAGCAACTGTGGTCGACCATATCACTCCACACCGACTGAAGGACGCGCTTGACTCAGGCAGTGCCGAACAGATAGCCAAAGCCCAAAAGTTATTCTGGGATACCAATAACTACCAAAGCCTATGTGCGTCACATCATAACTCTACTAAGCAGCGCATGGAGAAGAGTGGTGTTGTTGTCGGCTGCAGTGAAGATGGTATTCCGCTTGACCCTAATTCACATTGGAATAAATAACATGACTAATCAAAAGTTAGTGAAATTATCTAAGCTATTTAAAAATGGTCACTTCGTCGGCCATGCATTGAGTGTGGATGGACAGCTATTGAGTAACCAAACCTCGGTCATCCTACCACCCACCAATGGAGCAACTAATTCGGTAGAGGTTACGGTCAAGCTTACCTGCACTAATGACATGGTTACTGATGCGCCTGATATTCACTTGAAATAGTTTCAATCTGAAATCATAACGGTAGGGGCGGGGTAAAAGTTCAAAACCTTTGCCTTAAATTACCGACCGTAGTCATTCGTGTGCACAACCGCGAAATGAAAAGTTTTTTTCTGGGAGGTTCCGATGGCAGGAAGACGCCCGAAACCGACCAACTTGAAATTGGTAACGGGTAATCCGGGGAAACGAAAACTTAACGACAAAGAACCCAAACCTCGGCGTGAAATTCCAAGCCCACCCGAACACTTAACGGATTGGGGAAAAATCGCATGGGCAAAATTAACCTTGCTACTTGATGGTATGGGCGTTTTAACTATTGCCGATGCTTTGGCTTTGGAAAGGCTTTGTGATATCTACGCTGATATTCTTCAGCTACGCGACACGATAGCAATTGAAGGTCGCACTTATACAACAAAAACCCAATTGGGTGATTTTCTGATTAAAGCGCACCCAGCAGTAGCAATGTTGGCTGATGCGGATCGCCGTTTTAAAAGTTATTTAGTCGAGTTCGGTTTGACTCCGGCAGCTCGCTCAAAGGTGAAAATCGATGGTGGAGAAGAAGAGGAAGACCCGCTCAACGCGTACTTCGGTTGACCCTGCAACGCAATATGCCCAAGACGTTCATGACGGTAAAATTCTTGCTGGCCCCGACATTCGAAATGCTTGTGCTAGACACCTTAAAGACCTGAAAGAAGCTAAACAACGAGGTTTAGTGTGGGATATTGATGCAGTTCAGCGTGCAATTGGTTTCTTTGCAAAGGTACTAAAACTTAATGGTGGTGAGCACGAGGGGAAGCCTTTTATTTTGCTGCCATGGCAATGTTTCGTGGTTGGTTCGATTTTTGGTTGGCAAATGGAAGATGGCACTCGTCGCTTTCGCATGGTGTATGTTGAGTCAGGGAAGGGCTCGGGCAAATCACCTCTAGCAGGTGGAGTAGGTCTTTATTGCTTAACGGCTGACAGTGAGCCGCGCGCTGAAGTTTATGCCGCAGCAACGAAGAAAGACCAGGCTATGATTTTATTCCGTGATGCGGTTGCAATGGTTGACCAATCACCCGCATTGAGCCAGCGGATCACAAAATCAGGTGGTACAGGTAAAGAGTGGAACTTAGCCTTTTTAAAAACAGGGTCATTTTTCCGACCGATTAGTGCTGACGATGGGCAGTCAGGCCCACGCCCTCATTGCGCATTAATTGATGAAATTCATGAGCATAAAAATAATAACGTTGTTGAAATGATGCGTGCTGGAACTAAAGGTCGACGGCAAGCATTGATATTTATGATCACTAACAGTGGCCATGATAAAACCAGCGTATGTTATGACTACCATGAATACGGTCGAAAGGTCGCTGAAGGTTCGATTGAAGATGACAGTTTCTTTTCTTATATCTGTTCACTTGATGAGGGTGACGACCCCTTTAAAGATGAATCGTGCTGGGGAAAAGCCAACCCCTCTTTAGGTTATACCTTTACTGACCGTTATTTACGGGAGCAAGTTACGCAAGCCCAAGGCATGCCAGCTAAAGAAAGCATTGTCCGTCGGCTTAATTTCTGCCAGTGGGTGGATGCCGATAATCCATGGATAAATGGTGATACATGGATGAATTGTGAGAAGGCGTTCACATTAGAGGATTTACAAGGCGAGGAATGTTATGGCGGCCTAGATTTATCAGGAACGCGAGATTTAACCGCGTTAGCGCTTTATTTTCCAAGAATTAAACATCTTTATGTTGAGTTCTGGACACCGAAAGACACCCTGTTAGATAGGGCTAAAACTGACCGCGTTCCCTATGATGCTTGGGCTAGAAAAGGCTTTATCCACACACCACCCGGTAATGCCGTTAAATATGAGTTTGTTGCTGAGCGAATTGCTGAAATCACAGCGCATGTAAATTTGCTCGCGATTGCATTTGACCAATACAGGATCAAATACTTAGAGCCTAAATTAGATGAGGCGGCAGTCACAGTACCCTTAGTTCCTCACGGGCAAGGTTATTATAAGGCGAAAGATTCTGGCTTGTGGATGCCTCACTCAATTGAATTATTTGAAGGGTTAATTGATGACCAGACCATTATTATTCATGCAAATCCCTGTTTACGCTGGAACGCAGCCTCGGCTGTGACGGAAGCAGACCAAAAAGAAAACCGTATATTTGCAAAAAGGAAGAGTACGGGGCGTATCGATGGCGTTGTAGCTTCCGCAATGGCAATCGGTGCATCAGAAGAGGAATACGAAGACGACGGGGATATTGAAGGTTTCTTTGATGATCCAATTATAGTGGGGATCTAAATGAGCAAAATGAAAAAGCCGGGGCGAATCAAATCGGCAATACTGAATTGGATGGGTGTTCCAATGAGCCTCACCGATGGTACCTTTTGGGCTGAATGGTCAGGCAAAAGTAGTAGTGGGAAAATCGTCACTGCGGATAATGCATTGCAGCTTTCTGCAGTCTGGTCTTGCGTCCGATTACTGAGTGAGTCAATTTCAACATTACCGCTAAAAATATACCAAACCAAGGAGGATGGTTCTCGTGTGCTAGCTAAAGATCATCCAGCATATCGGGTGCTTTGCCGCAAGCCAAATTCAGAAATGACCCCCTCGCGGTTTATGTTGATGGTTGTGGCCAGTTTATGTTTGCGGGGTAATGCTTTTGTAGAAAAGCTCTATATTGGTCCAAAGTTGGTGTCATTGAACCCGCTATTACCTCAAAACATGACTGTAAAGCGGTTGGAAAATGGAAAATTAGAGTATACCTACACAGCATCGAAAGGCGTAAAGCGGGTCATTGACTCAAAAAACATGATGCATATCAGAGGGTTTGGTATGGATGGTGTTTGCGGCATGATACCTATTCAAATTGGTAAAGATGTGTTCGGAACGGCGTTATCTACTGATGAAGCCGCAGGTAAAGTCTTTGAAAACGGATTACAGACAAGTGGCTTGCTAACCTCCAAAACTGCGTTGAAATCTGACCAACGCGAGCGGTTGCGGAAGCATTTGACGGCATTTTCCGGCTCTAAGAATGCTGGTAAGGTCATGATCCTAGAAGCGGACTTATCATTTCAAAATGTCACGATGAATCCCGAAACGGCTCAGTTGTTACAAAGTCGAGGGTTCAGTATTGAGGAAATTTGTCGCTGGTTTCGTGTGCCGCCCTTTATGGTAGGCCATGCGGATAAACAGAGTAGCTGGGCATCGAGTGTGGAGGGGATGAATATGCAATTCCTGACCAATACTTTGCGTCCCTTATTGGTCAATATTGAGCAAGAGATCAATCGTTGCTTGCTTGACAGTGATGACGATTATTACGCGGAGTTTTCTGTTGAGGGGCTATTACGCGCAGATAGTGCAGGTCGCTCAGCTTACTATACCACGGCATTGCAAAATGGCTGGATGAGTCGAAATGATGTACGACGGTTAGAAAATTTACCGCCTATTGACGGTGGTGATATTTATACCGTTCAACTTAACCTTACGCCGATTGACCAGCTCGGGAAAGATAGCGCGGGTAATGAAGCAGAAAAACTCAAGGCACAGTTAAGCAACTGGTTATTTCCTGAAGGCAATCCATCAGCTCAAGATAATAAACCTTCCCCTGAATATAACAAACCTCATTCCGAGGAGTAAATCGAATGAAAAAAAGTCATTTGCCAGTTGCGCTGGAGGATCGCCCCTGCGCATCGATTAGCTATGAACTTAAACCTAAAGCGCTGGATAAGTGGAATAGTGGTATTCGTGCAGCCAGTTTTGACAACACCATTTCGGTATTAGACGTGATTGGTGAAGATTATTGGGGCGAAGGCGTCACAGCTAAGCGTATTTCTGGTGCGCTCCGAGCCATTGGGAACAATGATGTTGTCGTCAATATCAATAGTCCGGGGGGGATATGTTTGAAGGGCTTGCGATTTATAACTTACTCCGTGCTCACTCAGGAAAAGTTACCGTAAACATCTTAGGTATTGCGGCTTCAGCGGCTTCCATTATTGCTATGGCGGGCGATGAAATACAAATGGGCCGTGGTGCCTTTTTGATGATCCATAACTGCTGGTCAATAGGGGTTGGTAACCGGCACGACTTTGCAAAATTAGCGGCAGACTTAGAGCCTTTTGATAAATCAATGGCCGATATCTATGTTGCCAGAAGTGGACAGCCTGAAAGTGTTGTTAGCAAAATGATGGATGATGAAACCTATATCGCATCAAGTGATGCAATAGCAAAAGGTTTTGCTGACAGGTTGCTTGCTGCTGATGAAATTAATGATGGTGATGAAAGCCCTCAAGCCGCTATACGTAAGCTCGATGCAGCCTTGGCTAAAGCGGAAATGCCGCGTTCTGAGCGACGAAAACTGATTAGTGCTTTAACGGGAAGTATGCCGGGCGCTACTTCCGATCCTAATGGTATGCCAAGCGCTACCAACGAAATAAACCCAAAAACCTTATCTGATTTGCAAGAGGCCGTAAGAGCCTTTGCAAAAACTAATTAATTATTGGAGACATTATGTCTGATACAAATGAATTATTGAAAACCTTGTCAGCAACAATCAAAGAAGCCAACGAAAAATTTACTGCTAAAGCGGAGGAGGCTCTAAAAGAAGCAAAAGCATCTGGTGATTTAAGTGCATCAACTAAAAACACCGTTGATAAAATGGCGTCCGAATTGCATGCTTTAAAGTCAGCGGAAACAACTTTAAAGGCCGCATTAGATGAACTGGAACAACATGTTGCTCAGATGCCGCTTAATAATGCTCTGAAAGTGGTTCAAAGTGTTGGTCAGCAATTTGTTTCAGCTGAAGTACTAAAAGATATCAACTCTAGTATTCAGGGAAATAAACGAATTTCTGTGCCTGTTAATGCTGCCTTAATTTCTACTGACGTTGCCGAAGGGGTTGTTCCTCCTCAGCGATTACCAGGAGTCGATATTGCACCAAAGCAACGTTTGTTTATCCGTGAGCTTATCGCTCCGGGCAAAACACAATCACCTGCAATTTTCTGGGTTCAGCAAACTGGATTTACTAACAATGCTGCTGTTGTGCCTGAAAATACAGCTAAACCCTACAGTGATATTAAATTCGAGCCAAAAATTACCGCAGTAACTACCATTGCACATTTGTTTAAAGCATCTAAGCAAATCTTAGATGACTTTTCACAGTTGCAGTCACTGGTTGACGCAGAAATGCGCTACGGGTTGAAGTTTGTGGAAGAGCAGGAAATCTTATTTGGTGATGGGTCTGGAGCGCACTTACACGGCATCATTCCGCAGGCATCTAAATTTAAAGCGGAGTTTGAGGTAGAAAAACAAAATGGCATTGATGATCTGCGACTTGCCATGTTGCAGGCTCAGTTAGCGCGATTCCCAGCCTCTGGTCATGTGTTGCACTTTGTTGATTGGGCGAAAATTGAGTTAATGAAAGATACCTTAGGCCGTTATATTTTAGCGAATCCAGCGGCACTAACGGGACCTACTCTGTGGGGATTACCTGTTGTTGCCACTGAAACTGCCGCTTTCAAAGGTAAGTTTTTAACTGGGGCATTCAATGCAGGGGCTCAGTTATTTGACCGTGAGGAAACTAACGTTGTCATTTCTACTGAGAATACTGATGACTTCGAGAAAAACATGATTTCCATTCGTTGCGAGGAACGATTGGCATTAGCGGTAAAACGACCTGAAGCCTTTATTTATGGTGATTTTACGGCACCAAAAACAGGTGAATAATCCATGAAAGCGGTCAATAGGCCGCTTTTTCTTTTTGGGGTGATCTATGAAACTAAAGATATTACGTGCAATTTATTTTGGTAATAAGGTAGTTGTAGAAGGTGAAGAAATAGAAACACTGGAGCAACATGGCCGTGAACTCGTTTTAAAAGGCTATGCAGTTGAAATTGAAGGTGAACAGAATCTTGTAGAGCCAGAGCCAGAGCCAGAGCCAGAGCCAGAGCCAGAGCCAGAGCCAGAGCCAGAGCCAGAGCCAGAGCCAAAAAAAGAAACTAAAGGCAAAAAGGAGAAATAATGCTTTCTCTTGAACTAGTTAAACAACATTGCAATATCGATGCTGATTTTACTGATGATGATAAGTTGCTAACGATTTATACAGGCTCTGCCTTGAAGTATGTCGAAAACTACACACGTCGGAAATTGTATGAGAGCGAATCATCAGACGGTTATCAGGACGATCCTGAGTCGTTGTTGTTAAGTGATGATGTCAAAAATGCCATGCTGTTATTGATTGGTCAATGGTATGAAAGCCGTGAGAATGTCATTAGTGGGCAGTCCTTTTCGACCCAACCCTTTGCTGTTACAGCATTGCTTCAACCTTATCGTATTTATGGGCTGTAAGGAGGCTTTATGCAAGCTGGGCGTTTACGTCACAAGGTGACTTTCCAGCGTAAGGAACTAGTTAAATTACCCTCGGGTGCTCGTGAAAATCAGTGGGTTGATATAGCTACAACACGCGCAGAAGTTAAACCCATCTCAGGTCGTGAGCTTCTTGCGTCAGGTGCCGAAATGTCAGAAATCACCGTTCGCGTTTGGATGCGTTATCGATCTGATATTAACTCAACCTGCCGGATGGTATTTAATGGGCTCAACTATGATATTCAGTCCGTTATTCCTGATGTGAAAAAGACTCGGCTTGAATTGCTGTGTAAACAGGGAGTTAAGGCTGATGGATGATTTTAATATTGATTTCAGCGGGTTCCTTGATGTGAGTAAAGAGCTTGAGGAACTCAGCAAAGCTGAGAGTACGAGGGTATTGCGACAAGCGACTTATGCGGGTGCTGCTGTTTTGCGTGATGAAGTGAGAGCAAAGGCGCCAAGGCGTACTGGAAAGCTAGCCCGAAATATTATGGCCAGCAGCCAGCGCAGTCGCAAAAATGGCGAAGTTTCGGCGGGTGTTTATGTTCGGGGTAGTAATAAAGAGGGGACTAATAGCGATAATTCAATGAAAGCCAAAGACCCAAGAAATGCTTATTACTGGCGATTTTTGGAAGAAGGCACTTCAAAGATGCCACCGGTACCTTTTATCCGTCCTGCATTCGATAGTAAAGCCGATGAAGCCGCTAGTGCAGCAATCGAAAAACTGAATCAGGCGATTGATGGAGTGCTCAATAAATGATTGATGCCGACTTGCTCAAACTCTTAGACCCTGTATTGCCTGATAAGGTGTTTCCGCTCGTTGTTCCGCAAGATGTGCCCGCTATCAGTCCGCCATGGTTAATATTTTCATTCTATGAAGTTGACGAGGATGTGTTCGCTGGACAGGCTGAAACAATGACTAATATTCAAATTGATATTTATGCGAAAAGCCCTGATAAAGCTAGCGAAATACGGGATAAAGCATTTATGGCCATAAAGGTATTAGCACCTACAAATGTCTCCCGAAAATCGGATTATGAATCTGACACGGCTTTGTATCGTAAAACGTTAGAATTCCAAGTCTGGAATTAAATTTCAACTCACACCATCAGCCACCTACGGGTGGTTTTTTTATGTCTATAGGAAACTGATATGACGAGTAAACATGAAAAAACGCAAGGTACCAAAATCAGCGTTTCTAAATTGGCGGCAACAGATATTGCTGCAGTCGAAACAGATTCGCTGTCGATTGATTGCACAACGAAGGAAATTAGCTACACGGGTGGTCAAAAACAAGACATTGATGTCACGACATTATGCTCCACTGAGCAAGAAATGATAAACGGGTTAGCAGCTCCTGCTGAAGTCACTATTAGTGGTAACTGGGCACCTGATGAAGGGCAAGAGGTGTTACGCCAAGCTTATGACGACGATACGGTTCATGCATTTAAAGTGGTTTTCCCTTCCAATAATGGTTATGCCTTTTTAGCCGAAGTGCGCCAAAACAGTTGGTCCGTTTCGACTAATGGTGTAGTCACTGCATCATTCACACTACGCCTTAAAGGTAAAACAATACCAGTTGTGAAAGGGGAGTCAGCCCCAGAAACGCAATCACAAACAACAGGGGGTGGTAAATAATGGCTAAAAAAGTCAATAAACTGCGTGATATCGCATTAAACCCAGCCCAGTCATTTCGCACAAAAAAGGTGACTGTAGCTGAATGGGGCGTTGATGTTGTGTTGCGTGAACCCTCGGTTTCTATTTGGCTGAAATGGCTTAAAGAACATCGTGATTTAGGGGATTCGGAAGGTGTCAGTACAGAAGAAACTGTTCAGCGAAATCTTGAAACAGATGTGGAGTTCTTGATCAACGTGTTACTTGAAGAGGATTTAAGTCCCGTTTTTACGCCAGAAGATAAACCCGAAGTACTGAAAATTTATGGTCCTGTGCATGCACGATTAGTGCATCAAGCATTTGAGCTTATTACCAGTACAAATGAAGCTGAAAAAAAGTCCGAGAACCTGCACTAAAATTCTTGCTCACCCTAGCATTGCGGCTAGGAAAAACCCTCTCTGAAATTGGCACCATGCCCGCCAGTGAATTACAACTCTGGTGGGCATTTGATTCGATAAATCCCATTGGTGATGCGCGTTTAGATGTACATGCCGCACAAGTCACTGCTGCAATATTTAATGCACAAGGCGTGAAAACAACCCTTAATGACACATTAATTCAATGGGATAGTGAGAGTGTGCAGGCAGAAGAGCAAGCGGGATCGGGGCTAGAAGATTTTTTTGCTTCCTTATCGTGATTGTGATCATTACCCAACGGTAGCTATGTATTATGTCAAAACTCCGCGAATTAATTATTAAAATCTCTGCCAACTCAACGAGCTATCAAGCTGAGATCGCTAAGGCTTCCCGAACGGGTAATGAGTATTACAAAACGATGAGCGCAAATAGCCGTCGTTTTGAGCGTGACCTCCGAACGCAGAAGCAAGCTCTTAATGATATCAACAAACAACTTGCGACAGTGACTAGCACAGCAAAAATGATGTCGGGTGCATTAGCGGGTTTCTTCTCTGTCTCAACCCTGATCACTGCGGTAGATGATTGGGGGCAAATGTCAGCTCGAATTAAAATGGCCTTGACTTCTGCTGAAGGTGATGTCAGTCGCTATGAAGAGCTTCAGCAGCGCTTTTTAACGGTGAGTAATCGCAATGGTAAAGCGATAGAAACTACCCAAGAATTGTATGTAGGTTCAGCCTCAGCAATGAAAGAGTTGGGCTACTCTACGGCTCACACATTAGATTATATTGAATCGTTATCATCCACATTCACTGCAAACGCAACGAGTGCACAGCAAACTGAATCGGCGTTCACGGCACTAAACCGTGCAATGGTAACAGGCGTTTTAAAAGGCAACGATTGGCATTCTGTATTAAATGCCATGCCTTCTGTTGTGGGTGATATTGCTAAAGAACTCTCTCGCATGCGTGGCGGTGTTAAAGTCACTGAAAATGATGTTAAGTTGATGGCCACCAAAGGTGGTATCTCAATGCAACTCTTTGCCAATGCAGTGATTAACGCCAAAGAGGCTAATAATGCACTAGCAGATTCTATGGACAATACCGTTGCAGATGGGTTCACTAAGGCAACGAATGCGGCGAAATCTTATTTTGGTGAGATAAACGCCAGCTGGGGTATTACTCGTTCAATGTCAGCAGGGTTGGCAACCCTAACCGAAAACTTTAGCAGTTTTGCGATAGCAGGTGCCGCGATTGGGGGGATTGGTTTATCTCGTTACATGGGTAACTTATCACTAAGTGCCTATGAAGCGGGTAAAAAAATGCTTGGTGCAGCTAAAGATAACTATGTTCTTAATAGCGCGCAAGCAAAAGGTCTTGAAATAAGCCTGTCTAAAATTAGAGCAGAAAAAGCCTTTGCTATTACCACTCAGGAATCGTTAGCAGCACAGCTACGTGCAGCTCAAACCGAAACCCAACGCAATGCCATTCGCCAGCAAATGGCAAAAAACTCTGCGACGATTATTGCCTTAAATAAAGCAGAGGAAGCTAGTACGAACCAATTGACCGAAGCTCAAAAACGACTGAATTTTGCAGCTAGGGCAGCCAGAGGGACTTTAGCGCTATTAGGTGGCCCAGTTGGTGCAGCAATGCTAGCAGGTGGAGCACTGTTTTATTTCTCACAAAAATCGGATGAAGCTAGAGAAAGTGCTTTGTCGCTAAAAGATTCTGTGGTGGAAACCATAGCTGAGCTACAAAAGTTATCAAAAGTAAAAGTTCAGTTATCTCTTGATGAGGATAGGGAAAACTTAGAAAAGTTAATTGAACAGCAAGCAATTGATGCGAGGCGGCTAGAGAACTACTCTGATGAGAAGCTGGCTAAGTTAGAACGGCGGAGTAAAGGGGTACTTTCTTTTGCTTATGAAAATCCCAATGATTATCGTAGGGAAAGAGATCAGATTTTATCTGATATTGAAGATGGAGAGAAAGGTCTACAGAAATTAAGGGAGAAAATTTCCAATAAAGAACAGGTCTTAAAGGGAAACATATTTAACTCACCATCTGAGACGGAACCAAAAGACTTACCGCCACCAAAACTAACAGGTAGTACTGACAAGGATAAAGGCAAAACTAAAGCGCTTAATGATTATCAGCAATTGCGCAAATCGATTGAGTCAGAGCATTTTTCAAGCCTTCAGAAAATTCAAGCGAGTGAAAAGGAAAATAATGACAAGTTAGCTAGTCTTCACAAGAAAGGCTACATCAGTCAAACCGAAATGCAGCGTTTGATTTTGCTTAATACAGAAAATCACCAGCAAAAACGCTTAGAACTTGCCGAAAAGTATGATCCTTATGCCACTATTGTTCGCAAAGAAAAGGAGGCTGCAAGGGAGTTAAATGAGCTTCGTCAGTCCAAGTTATTAAGCGAACAGCAGTATTATTCCGCTAGTTTGCAGTTACACAATGATTACACCAAGCAAAAGTTAACCGAGGAGGCCAATAAAAAGGCTTTACCCAGTTATGATCTTGCGGGTGAAATTGACCCTGTTGTTAAGCTGCAAAACCAACTCAATGAGCAGCAGGCATTGTATGAGGCTTATCGTAGCAATGACCTAATCAGTCAGGAGCGGTATCAGGAACTCATGATAGCAGCAACTAATCGCTCAAAAGAAGCGCAATTAGAAGCTGCAAAAGAGCTGTATGGTGCTCAGGGTAACTGGCAAAAAATGCAGATGAACTTACTCGAAACCGTTGAACAGCGCACCAGCAATGCGTTAACGGGTATTTTAACGGGTTCTAAATCATTTTCAGAAACACTCCAAGAGCTTTCCGCATCACTAGCACAATCCATTATTCAGGATTTAATTCGTATTGCTATGCAGGCGATGATCACCAATGCTTTAACTGGGTTATTTGGTGGGTTTGCTGGTGGCGGTGCATCGGGCGCGAGCTCGGCAGCTTCGGCCTCTGGTACTGGAGCGATGGGTATGTCAACGGGGTGGCAAAGTTATGTGCCAAACGCCAAAGGAGGGATGTATAACACTCCTGGTCTAAGTGCTTATAGCGGTCAGGTTATTGATGCACCGACATTTTTCCCATTCGCTAAAGGTGGAGTGCCTTCGCTGGGGTTAATGGGGGAAGCGGGGCCAGAGGCTATTATGCCGTTAACTCGTTCTAAAGATGGCTCACTAGGTGTTCGCGCTCAGCTTCCTAAAATTGATATGCCAGTTAATGAAAAGCCTGCTGGCGGTAATGTGTTTAATCAAGATTTTTATATATCTGGCAATGGAGATGCTGCACTGGAAGGTGCCTTAAGGGAGGCAGCACGACAAGGGGCGGAAGAGGGCGCGGCAAAGGCCAAGGCGGACATTATGCGAGATTTTCAAACTAACGGTAAGTTACGTAAAACGCTAGGGAAATAATCATGGATATTTTAACATGGCCTAAAGAATTGGAGCCGTCATCTCTTGATTGGCAGCTGATTAGCAACTCTAAGACATTTGTTTCCGTTTTTACTGGGAGCGCACAAACTGTGCGTTACCCAGGTAGCCGATGGCGTTGTGATTTAACCCTCAATAATTTAATAGATGAAAAAGCGCGCCTACTGGAAGTTATTCTGGCACAGCTGGACGGTGAGTCTGGGCGTATTAAATTGTTTGACTGGGCTCGAATGGGCGTTAATGGTGTCGGAGTTCCTATCGTTAATCAGCCAAATCAAATGGGACGAACCTTGTTAACTAAGGGTTGGAAACCAGATTCATTGGTACTAAAAGCGGCTGATAATATCACGATTAATCATGAACTTAAAAAAGTAACTTCTGATGTAATGAGTGATGCACAAGGAAATGCAACAATCTCATTTTCCCCAATGCTACGCTATTCCCCTGTAATGGGGGATAAAATTGAAGTGCAAAATCCTTATGGCATTTTTAAGTTAACTGACAACAATCAAGGGCGATTGCGTAGAACGCCAGGCGTATTTACATCTACTACGCTTTCTTTTGAGGAGGCACTTTATTGATGATCTATCATCCTTTTTCAAATGAAATGACCCAAGCCATTAATGATGGTTGTTATGTCGTCGCTGCAGCTAAACTTGATCTCAAATCTGGTGTAACACGCGTGCACACCGCGACGGGTAATTTAGTTATTGCTGGTGAGATGTATCAAGGTGTAGGTCAGTTTGGTGCGATAGAAACGGTTTCAGAAGAAAATACGACAGGCCCACAGCAGCTTATTTTATCGCTCAGTGGTTTTGATTCCTCATTACTCGGTGATGTGATGAATGAGCGGAGCCGAGGGCGGGATGTGCGATTAATGATGGTGGCTCTCAATGAAGATGGACAGCCTATTCTCGCTGAAGTGCTATTTGCAGGTCAAATTAGCAATATCGGTGTGAGCGTAGGTGATAAGTGCGAAGTTGCGGTCACAGTATCAAATCGCTTTGAACGTTGGTCTCAGGGGTTACCTGATAGGTTTACTGATGAATCATGGCAAAAGCGACATATAGGCGATCGCATATTCCGCTATGTTGCTCAGATGGCTGAAAGGGCAATTTACTGGGGAAGTAAAAAAGATGCCCCAACATTTATCTATAAGTGATCTGTGTCTCTGTTATTTAGTTTACATCTATTCTATTGTTCTTATTGGTTTGGTATGGTTATTACTTAAGTTAACATATTAAAACTAATTAATGGGATGGATAGCCGTGGCAGAGTCAAACACAAAATATATTGATAGTGATATGGCAAGTCACATAGAGCGAATTTACGATGACGTTGTTATGTATTGTTCGAATAGAAAGACATTTGATAGTGAATTGCTATGCAAAGTATTTGAATTGGACGAATACACCTGCAGTGAACTTATCACCACAATGGTCATTAATGGGGTAGTAGGTGATATTAGTGATGATGGAATATATAAAGTTAGTGATAAATATGTTCATAGTGATTTTTTGGCAATAAACAATGCAAGTAAATATACCAGAACGCAAATTAAATATAATAAAAAAGAATCAAATGGCGCAGGGAAATATTTCGCTTTGTTAGCGCTAATTGTTTTTCTTGTATCCGTTTATTTTCTTTTTAGATCACCAATCTCTCTATTATTACTTATACCGTTGTCATTAATGGTTACGGCTCTTTGCGATAAGGTCGGAGCCATAGCTTCATCTATCGGCGTTATTGTTATTTGTGTCTTTAGTCTGATATTTGTTAATTCATCTACACCTATATTTGGTGAAAAATATGAAGCAAGGATTAAGGCTGAAGATTATAAAGATAGAATAAGAAAGGAAGCTATAGAGGAAATGAATCAAATATCGTTTGGTGAAAAACGATTGAAAAATTCGCTTAAAGATCCATCCTCTGCAGATATAAGAAATAGTAAGCTTGGAAAGTCAGGGGTGGTATGCGGACAGGTAAATGCAAAAAATAGCTTTGGGGCATACACAGGCTATAAGAATTTTGTGCAAATAGGAACTACATCATTAATAGATGATGGAACAAAAGATTTTGCCAATGAATGGAATAATTTATGCAATTAAGATCTGGGCGATAACACCTATAACCTTTTTTAAATCAATTTAATACATAAACCTGCTTCGGCGGGTTTTTTTATGCGCGGAGATCAGCAATGCGACACTCAAACTGGACATCTCAACTACCTGAAACCCTACAACAAGCGATGCATAAGCCTTTTTCATGGGGTGAACATGACTGTTGTTTATTTGCTGCGGATTGCGCAATTGCTGTTTGCGGTATTGATATTGCTGAAAAAGTTCGTGGTCGCTATAAGACAAAATCAGGGGCTATGCGAGTTTTAAAGTCCGATTTTGGGGATCTGGAAACTGGTCTATCAGGCTTCTTTCAAGAAATAGCCCCAATTGATGCAATGCGCGGCGATATTGTTATGTTCAACGGAGATGACGGGAAAACCCTTGGTGTTCTGTGGGCGAATAAAATATGGGCTGTAACGGATGACGGCGCACGCCCTGTTAATTTTCAACCAGTTAAAGCGTGGAGGGTCGAATAAATGGGTAAGACAGTCACCAATATCGTTTCTGCTGGCTTAATGGTTGCGGGTGTTATTGCTACGGGGGGATTAGGTACCGCATTAATCGTTGCAGGGATAGCTGTTCAGGCTGCAGGTACGTTTATTTTTCAAGATAAAATACCTGCAATGCAGTACCGCGACCAATCTGAGCGAAAACAAATGTTACGTTCTGCGGTTGCACCAGAAACGATTATCGTGGGGAAAACTGTGTGTTCTGGGTTACTGTTTTTCGCCGAAGAAGAAAAGGGCGACCAAACAGAAAATGAACGATTATTCATGGCATTAGCCATTGCTGCTCATAAAGTTGACCGTATTGGCCAGATTTGGTTGAACGATGATTTAATCGGTACCTTTGGTGATAAAGCGGCTTATGAGTTTCACAATAGCCGAACGGACTGTGACCCTTACTTGTTGAAAAATGCGCCATCGTGGAAATCGGATATGATAGGCGATGGTTTGGCATGGCTACGTTTAACTCTGAAATACGATGCTGAAAAATTCCCATACGGCGTTCCTAACATCAAAGTCGAAGTGTGGGGGAAGCCTGTCTATGATCCGCGCACAAATAAAACGGCTTGGAGCAATAACGGGGCATTAATTATTCTTGATTTTTACCGTAGCTATTTGGGTGTACCCGATTCAGATATTGATTTTAATGCGTTCAAAGTTGCGGCTGATTTATGTAGCGAACCGGTAACAACGCCCGAAGGCAACACAGAGCCTCGCTATACGATTAATGGGGCCTATGAACTTTCTGAGTCTCCATCAGCAATTCTGGATCACATGCATAAATGCATTGCTGCTGAGCCGACTTATGTTGCGGGCAAGCACGGCATTTTGATGCAGGCTTATAATGGTCCAGCAGTATTACGCATTGAACCCAATCAAATCATCGATACCGTTAATATCACACCAGAACTGGCGCTACGTGACGCAACTAACGCCATTTACGGTACGTTTGTCGATGCAGAGCAGCAGTACATTAAAACCGATTTTGAGCCTGTTATTGTTGATGAATGGATTGAAGAAGATGGGTTAGAAATCAAAGAGAATATGGATTACCGCTTTGTCACTAGCCCATACCAAGCGGCACGTCTCTCTAATTTATATCTACGTAAAAAACGGGCAGGGCGTCGTGTTCAATTACGGATGAATATGGATGGTTACGCCTACAGACCAGGAGAGGTGATTTTATTAAACCTGCCTCAAATTGGTATTCAAAACCTTGAATTTCGTGTTGCTGAATGGAAGTTTCACCCGCAAGAGGGCGTTGATATTCTCCTCGAGGAGGACGGAGCTTATATTTATGAAGACATTATAGGTAAGCCTTTTGTTCGACCCCCATTCACGGTTTTACCCACTGGTGGGGTAGCGCCACCGCTTAACCTTGCTTTTGTGGCCACGAATATTGGTGAAGTCGTCCAAGGGTTTTTGAGCTGGCAATCAGCTGCTGCTGATGTTCGCTATAACACAGTAAACATCATTGAAAATGGCAAAGTTATTCAGTCCATTCAGGTGCCACAAGACAGAGTAGATTTATCAGGCCTTGTGCGTGGTTCTTATCGTGCGGAGGTTCGTTCTATTAATGCGGCTGGCGCAATGTCTGCCCCTGCCATTGTTGATTTTGATATCCAAGCTCCACCTAAACCAGTCAGCGTTGAAATGGTCGGTGGTATGTTCTCTCTGACCTGCATTCCGCACGGTGGCGAAACCGCACAGCATGGTTATACGTTTGAGTTTTGGTTTAGCGACAAAAAACTGGCCAGCACGAATGACACCGAAGTCACCACAAAAGCCAACCGCCAAGGGCAGGGGCAATTCTGGACTAAGGAGAATTTAAAAGCCGATACTAATTATTGGTTTTATGTTCGTACGGTTAACAGCTATGGCAAGTCACCGTTTGTTGAAGCCGTAGGAAAGGCTGACGGAACGCCAAAGGATATGATTGACGAATTGGGTAATAATTTCCTCAGCAATGAAGCTGGCCAGCGAATGCAGGAGCAAATCGACTTCAATAAAGATAACCTCACTGATTTAAAAATTGATAGTGACGACTTTAGGCAAAAAGTTATCAGTATTGATCGCGAATTAGAGGCGGTTAATGAAGCCGTGATGACGGTAACCCAGATGTCTACTGAAAATTACTATGAGCTCAAGGAGGAATCCGCTAAAGGTAAAGCGTCAATTAAGCAGTTAGAGCAAGTTCAAGCTGACTTCACTACCTCTCAGGCAAAGTACCAGCAAGAAGTTGCGGCTCAATTTGAACATACGGCTGCTGATGTTCTGAATGTTCAAAATGCGCTAGCAAAATCAAATGAAGCTTTCGCAGAGGATATTAGGCAAGTTCGTGCTGATTTAGGTGAGACTAACGATGAAGTCGGTACGATTAAAGGCCGTGTAACGGATATCGCTACCGCTACCACTGATTTGGAAAAGGCTCAAGCAAAACATGAAGCGTCTGTTGTTGCTGAGTTTGGCGAAATGAGAGGGTATCTAACACACCTAGGGCAAGTCACAACGGATGATAACAAAGCCTTAGTGGAGGCCATAGGACAAACCCAAGCGCAGTTTCTTTCGCTGCATAATGAAAGCTTAGTCTCGCGTGCCCGTATTATCCGTACGGAGACAGCCTTAGCCACTGAAACAGAAGCGCGAGCGGAAGATAAAGTACAAATTGATGCACGTCTCAATGACGCAGAAGGCGCGATTACCACGATTAAGGAGGTTCAGGCTCAACAGGGTGAAGCGATTGCAAAGTCTGAAGAACAGCTACGTGCTGAAATTAACCTCGGCGATGAGGCGCTACAAGGTCAGTTAACCGAGCAAGGTCGTGAGCTATCTGAAGTTAGCAGCGTTGTGACTGAGCACAAGAGTGCAATTGCTGATTTAGATAAAACCGTCACGCAGGTTAAGCAAACTCAGCAGAGCCAATACAACGAAACTAAAGCGAGCATCAATGAGCTATCAGAAACGACGACAAGCCTTGATGAAGCGATGACAACGGAGAAAGCTTTAACAGAATCCCGCTTCGAAGAAACCGAAGCCTCAATTTCGAGTCTGCAGCAAACGGTAGCCAATATTGAAGGGGCAACCGTTGAGGCAGTTGGTCAATTGCAAGTTCAGCATGATATTCAAGGCATAGAAGTGTTGAGTGTGAAGGCTTCCATTCGACGTGTGGAAACTGTTATAGCGACTGAAACGCATGCCTTGGCGCAAAAAGTGGAACAACTTGATGCTCAATATGGCGCTATGAATTCAAGTATCAACTCATTACAAAAAGTTGTCGCTGATAACCAGAAGTCACAAGCGGAAGTTAACGAACTCATTAAATCAGAAATAGGTGATAACAAAGCTGCAATTGAGTTGCGGGGGCAAACTGTTTTCGATCACGAAGGGAATGGCTCTGCGATTTACACAATTAAGACCGGTATTAATTGGAATGGCCAATACTATGACGCCAAGTTCATGATGGGAGCTAGCGTTAAAAACGGGAAAGTTGAGACGTTAATTGGTTTCAGTGCAGACACGTTTGCTATTTTTAATAATGTAAGCGGGAAAATGGAAACCCCATTTGCAATAAAAAATAATCAAGTGTTTTTAGGTCCAACGTATATCGAGGATGGCTCAATAACCAATGCCAAGATTGGCAATGTCATTCAAGCCAATGGTTACAAAGCAGGTAAGAGTGGCTGGAAAATTGATAAAGAAGGTGATGCTGAGTTCAATAATGCCGTTTTCAGGGGGCGTATTGAGGGGGCTGATGGTTATTTTAGTGGTACCGTTGATGCAAAAGAAATATTGGGGGACGTGTATTATTCAACAGCAACGAAAATTACAGGGACAGTTCATGATGCAACGCTGCATGTTGGAACACTAAACACAGGCTGGATAAAAGCAGTTGAAATCAACTCTGAAATTTTTAGCCGAGTATTTGATGCTGATTTGGCATGTAGCTTGAAAATGGACAGAGTAGAGGGGGGTTGGCAATACTCTGCATATATTCGGATTCAAGTCGGCGTTGATGATGGGAGTGGAGGGGTTGCGCTTGCATACAGTGAAACAGGAAAATATTTAGGAAATGGTGGGCTTAATTTAACTGTCAATGCAGGCCCTATTCAATTGCCTATCGCCCCACGAGGCGGCAAGAGTTATATCTATATTCGTGCAGTGTCCACAAAAAACGACCCAAACACAAACGCAACAGCAAGAGTTGTTTTAAGCTACTCAAATCTTAAGAGAGTGGAGGTTTTCAAAGTTGGTACATCGACTGTCAAAGCACTAACAATTTAAACCACAGAATAATCAATAAACCGCTTAATTGCGGTTTTTTTACGTCCAAATTTCGAGGAAATAACATGTACAGTACGGGCACAGTTACAACAACAGCAAACAGCACAAAATTAACTGGAGTGGGCACAAAATGGCTCAATAACATTAATCGTGTCTCTGCAGAGCAAGCGATACAAATTCAAATCGGCGCCACAGTTCACAACAACAGCATTCAATCGATTCAATCTGATACGGAATTAACGCTTAACTTCCCATTCCCTACAGCAGCCAAAGATGCGAAATACGTCATTCTCACCACCATGGTTCACTCTGTTTCAGATGCAATGAATAAGATAGTGTCCATGAATGGTTCAAATGTGCAGTTCAGCGACATACTGACGCGCTGGATGACAGAACAAGGCATTATCACGGTCACATTGCCCGACCAAACCACTCAGCAGCTACGCACCACAAAATAAATGGATAAGCAGCTCGATGGGAAGCTTGATAAAACGGGAGGCGAAGTTTCAGGTGATTTATCTGTTACGGGTACAAATTTTACTGTTGGGAAAGATGCAAGCGTGTTGCAACTCAAAGCAGGGGCATTAGTACCAAAACCGTTTATCAATTACAGAACTAATTCGACATGGTACCAGCACTACTTTCAAGATAAAACAGGAACACTAATGCATGTGCGAGACTTTGGCATTGGTGCTATTGCGAGTGTCGCAGCAACTGCGCCAACCGTAGGTGATATGAATAGCTTAGAAACGAGTGGATTTTACGGTGCTTCAGGGGCGGGTTCATTGAATACATTCAATCAAACATCACCCTGCATTTCAGCGGCCAGAAATGGCGGGGGCTCAGGAACGGGCATGGTTTTGCAAATTCAAGCAAAGGCTAACGGCAGCATAGGGACTAGATTTAGAAGTGAAAACGTGTGGTCTGCATGGATTGAAAACTATAATGTGACAAATACCACTAAAGACACTAACGGCAACTTAAAAGCTGCATCCCCGGTGGTAAAACTCTTCGCTGATAACATTGAGCTTAACGACGAATCTGAAGGCGTTGAAATGGAGCACCTTGGTGTTGGCCATTACCTCATTAAAGGTGTTGTGGGTTTTAATGCAGATGGTGCATGGGGTATCAATAACGGCTTTGTCATTCCTCAAGACCATAACGGTAAAAACATGGTTCTCATTGATTACGAGGTGAGACCTGATGGTGATATTGAAGTTTTTGTTTTCCACCAACAGAACGCAGATATGCCAGAGCGTTTCCAGAACAGGCGCATTAAGCACTTTGATGAAGAAGGCGTGCCTGTTTACTTCGAAAACTACGAGCCTTGCGACGTACCTGAATCGCGCTGGATAGACATGCGTGTCGAAATGCCACCTAACTCACTATACAATCAGAAGCAAGCTGAAGCACAGAGACTCGCTAAGCTAGAAGCAGAGCGATTAGCGCAAGAAGAAGCTAAACGTGCAGCAGAGGAAGCGGAAAGGGCAGAGCAGGAAGCGGCGGAACAGGTAGAGCAACAATAAAAACTAATGCGCCAGCTCGAGTGGTTGGCGCATTTTTAGAACGTTAGTCAAACAAAGAAGATAGCTTTTCGTGCCAAGCGTCGAGAATTTCGCGTTTTTCCCTTAAGTAATCATATCTATCATAGTGTTTTTTAGACACTCCTGGTCTTTTATGGTTTTGTACCATATCCCTCATTTCTGAGCTTATCCCCATTTCCCCAGCCAATGTTTTAAATGTCCGTCTTATATCCCTTGGTGTAAATTTTTCAAACTCATTACGCTTGCAAAACTTATTTAATTGTTTTGCGTACTCCGATGTTAATAAATGGCCTTCTTGAGTATCAGCAGGGAATAGAAAACTGGATGTTGGGTATAACAATTCCTGAATATTTAAAATATCGATAGCAGGTTTTGTTAACGGTATTACGTGATAGTCCTCTGTTTTTGAAATATGCGGAGGTACAGTCAATGTATTATTCTTTTTATCCCAATTATCCCGAGTGTTAGCTATTATTTCCCACGGCCTTTGTCCAGCAGCGTAAACACAGAATAAAAATAACCTAGCATAGTCGGGATTAATAGGACATTCATTGCTAGGCTTATTAAATAACTCCAGCAAGTGTTTTAATTCATCCCATGACAAGAATCTATCTAATGCTTTGTCGGCACCTTTTTGTCTAGGGACAACTGCAACAGGGTTTCTATCTAAACCGTAAATAACTCGTTCGTTAATTTTTGCTGGGTCATTGTCAGCAAATAGGCCGAAATTAAACACTGCATGTAAATTAGCCCTAACCTTGTTTGAACCAGCCAATGCACCGCGATTAATAAACTCAGATAGTATTCTTTTAATATGATCGGGAGTAACATCTTTAGCAGCCATGGATGGATTTATATGCTTGCTTTCTAAAACCTGATTTAGCCTATTTTGCGTTTTATCGTACGAACGCTTACCTTGTCGCTTCTGATCTTCAATGTAGTCGTCAAAGAGTTGCTTTACAGTTGCATGCTCATATTTAATTTTTTCAGGTGATGATGCTTCTGCAGCGGCAGCTACAGATTTTACAGCGGCATCAGCTAATGATAAATTTGGGTAGTCACCAAGTGAAATAAATTTCTCTTTTCCATCTTTGAAGTAACGGTAAACGAAAACCTTTCTTCCTGATGGATATGTTTTTACACCAAGTCTGCCTGTACCCCTAGTCGCTGATGCTTGCCAAGTATAGTACGCAGATTTCTTAGGCTTCAATCCTCGTATTTTACTGTCTGTTAGTAATACGCTTGCCATTTAGTAATTCCGTTGCAGGTTGGTTACGGGTCAAGTAACGGGTCAAGTAATGACGAAATGATATGAAACTAGGTGAAATCATGCAAGCTATATAAAGCCTTAAAAATCAATTGGATGAAATATTATGAAATCATATAAAACTCAATGAAATCAAGCTGTAACGCCCTTCTAAGCCGTAGGTCACAGGTTCGAATCCTGTAGGGCGTACCATTAATTTTCAATCACTTACCATCATTTAAAATTCTCCACTTTTGCTAACTGGGACGTATTTGGGACGCAAGTACCGAAAATAGTGTCTATTTGCTTCGCATGTTCAGTTAAATGATTAGGTGCTAAGTGTGCATATCTTCTCACCATATCAACTGATTCCCATCCGCCCATTTCCTGTAAAACTGAAAGTGGGACGCCAGACTGAATTAACCAACTCGCCCATGTATGCCGCAAGTCATGAAAGCGGAAGTTTTCTATTCCTGCTCTTTTCAGTGCGGCTCTCCATGCTGTGTTAGAATCAACTCGCATTTTTCTGACGCTTGGCGTTAATGTTCCGTCTGGTCTCTTTTTGGATTCAGTGTGAACAAATACCCATTTGTGATGGTTTCCTATTTGTTCCTTAAGAACCTGACAAGATGTATCATTCAATGCAACACCGATAGCCTGACCTGATTTGCTTTCCTCTGGATTTATCCAAGCGACTTTTCTTTGCATATCAATCTGATTCCACTCTAAATTGATTATGTTGGAACGTCGCAGTCCAGTAGCCAATGCAAATATAACTACGGATTTCAGTGGTTCAGGGCATTCACGGATCAGCCTTTGCGCTTCGTGATGTTCTAACCACCGAACCCGCTTTTCTCTCACTGTTGGCACTTTAATAACTGGTGACTTTTCCAGCCATTTCCATTCTCTCTCAGCAGTTCTTAGCAATGACTTCATAATTGCCAAATGCTTTGCTTTGGTGGCTGTGGTTACTTGGGCTTCTGAATAAGCAGGGATTTCCTTTCCCTTACGCTTAGCTGCTTCAGCTTGCTTTTCCCATCGTTCTCTAACCTTCCTGTTTCTCATCTTGCTTACAGCTGCATAAATTTTTGCTTCTGTAATATCTTTCAGCTTCACACCTTCGAAGTGATCTAACCAAAAGGAAAGCCGACCTTTATCATCATCCAGTGATTTTTTATCGGCTTTCTCCTCTATCCAACGAATAATCGCCTCCTCAAATGTGACATCAGGGAAGTCACCGAGCTTTTCTATGCGCCACAATTCAGACTTTCGTTTGTCGTGTAGCTCCTGTGCTTGCTTCTTGTTCGTTGTGCCAAGAGACTCCTTGATACGCTTGCCGCTTGGCGTCGTGTAGTCCCCGTACCAGATTTTTCCTCTTTGGAATATTGACATGGTTTCCTTTCTCCTGTCTCACCAGTGTTCACTGGTATAGTGTGAATTGATTTATTGGCCGCTGCAATACATGCCGACCTAGTGAATAAGTAAGGGGAGTTTTTCTTTAGCGGGTTTTTCTTTGTGAATGCGATCATTCCTTGCTTGCACCACTGTGATAGCGTGTTTTCAGTTATACCAATTATTTCTGCTGCTTCTTTTCTAGATATGGTTATTCCAGTCACCATTAATCTCCTTATCTATCGTCATAACATAGTGATTGAGCCACATATTGGGTGTGTACTTTAGTTTCTTATCGGATGGTAAATACTTAGTGAATTCGGGAAGGTGCTTGAGTAGGGTTTTGGTTGATATTTCGTTTGTTATTTTTTTATATTTCTTTAGTTCCGTGTGGCATTTCCTTGCCACTGCTCGCAATCCGTTTTCATGCTCCTGCGGTGTCATAGACCACCTATGCTATTTTCAATACATTATTAAATTGAATATTGCTTTCTACCTGATCCCCGAACACATCCCAATCACCAAATTTTTCACGAGCGAATAATTCGATGCGTGGCACGTCTCCATATAGTTCCTCTAGCCTGTGATGTACTTCTTTCGGCTTTTCACTATGATCACCAAGGCATGAATAAATTACTTGTCGAACACTGGCCGATTGACGCGGTAGGCCATTACCACGAACAGCTATTAGGCATATTTCCGCATTTGCACGAGTGTAATTACCGCCATTGATTTTCGTTTCGTTATTTAAAATATCCATATAATCGTAGGCATCGAATAACTCACCGTTTTGTATTTGCTTTGTTATTCTTTCCATAGCCAATTTATTTAATTTCACCCAAACGAAGCCGAGCATAGTTTTAACTTTAAATCCCCACGCTTCGGATAGCTTAATTGCTTCAAGTGCAAAATTACCTGTGTACCACATGCACAGAACGGAGTTTTCAGAAGCTATAGTTTCTATTGGCAATCGAGAGAGGGAATATAAATCGGTGGTGTTGTAATGATTGGTTGCTGCGCCATTTGATGCTTTATTATTATATTGCCAAGGTGGGTCAGCTAATATTAGGTCATACTTTTTCATTCTCCACTCCGCTATCACTTATATTAAAAGGCAATCCATCGGCTTCCATTGGCTCTATGTGAGTAAACGTACATGGGATGATTCCACCGCCAAACTCTTGGGCGAACATCAATGCTTGCTTTGCCTGAAGGGATACATATTGTTTTGGCAATGCTATTTGATACGTAACGCCATCAATTAATACTGGCGTCGTCATTGCTTGAACTTGTTTCATTAATTAACTCCCAATATTTACAAGTATTTTTCTTAATAATCCCACCCGCCTCCAAGTGACCAATCACACAACTAACCTGACTCCTTGAATAATCAGGACTGCATAAGTGATATAGTTCGTCCGTGGTAAGCTGATTACATTGAAGAGCTTCCATTATTCTCTCTCTTAATTTATTCACTCCCTCATCACCTCACCACATTTAATTTCAACATCCCGCACCTGCATTAATTGACTGGCACGGCTCTCGCATTCTTGCTGTGTGTATATTTGCTCTGTAACAGGCACAGCAGAACCCTGCATTACAAGCAGTAATACATATCCGATTATTTACATGGTTATTTACTTTTGAATTAAATCAGCACGAATATATAACGTGTCAGTTGTATGAATTCTATCTACACACCAAGTCACATCATCACTACGTAAATTAACTGGAAATTCAGGTTTATTTATTACCTCTGGTTCGGGGTCAACTTGTAGCCATATTAATTCTGGCGCAGTAGGGCAATTAATGCTTTCTGGTAAGTTATTAATTAAACTCTCGCGTGATGCTTTCCAGCACTGATACGTTTTATTTTTAATGAATTCTAAATCTCGTTTAGAACACCACCCTGCTGAAATGCCATTCTCATTAAACCACTCTTCAAATTGCTGCCTTGATTTATCCATCACTCCACCTTTCTATATCCAGCTTTATATAAGCGCTCTGCATACGCATAAGCATTCGCCATACCCATATCAATTAAACCTTTATCGTCAGCGGAAATAACAGCTGCTATGCGTTCTATTTCTTTTTTCGATAATCTTTCGCGTTCTTTATCTACTATTACCTTTGCTAAATCCGAGCAGTCAAAGCAAATATTTGCCGCTTGGCCTTGGATTAAATTATCTTTTCCGACATTCCCACCGCAAAGGTTGCAAACATTCTTAGGGTCTGACTCTGGCACAACAAATTTCATAATTTGTCCTTGGTACATAAAATCATTCATATTCATTCCTATTATTGCATCTATTTAATCGATATGATTAAAATAATTCATCATTGTTTTTAATTTATGACCTATAGTTAATTTGAACTTTCTAATTATTTTTGTAGTCCTCGCCGATTCTCCCTGTGTCGGCATTTTTTTATCTACTTCCTTGCTAAATTCCATGGCTTAACTATTCTTAAATTGCTTACACAGATAAATTATAAGTTTCATTCCTGCACGTCCCCTTGCCGTCAGCTCCGTGGCGGCTTTTTTATTCATTGCATCCCTGCGAGTTAATGGCGATTCTTTAATCCGTAGTAATAGCCTCGCCTTAACCATCTCTCTATTTTCTTTACCACCCCGTGTTTAGCTCTAATTTCGTCAGGAATGCATGATGTATACTCTATTAAATTCAATTGCTTTCTTTTCGTGCCACAATTAATTCCAGCTTTAATGTATTCACTGCGATATTTTTTTAGCCATTCGTCTGAATTGCAGTTGGGACAAGGCCTGCTTTCATCTGAATAATCGTAATAGTCACTATGATTGTCGATATATAAGCGACCTCCGACGCATTTACCTGTCCTATGGCTTCCATAGTTGCACGAGTGTTGAGTTTTGTTTTTCATATCTATCTCCTGTTTGCATCCTTGCAAATATATCCTTTGGTTAAATCACATAGGGAAGGGTTGAAGGGTAGTGTGGATTACAAAAATTGGAAGAATGGCAATAATTCACTTTCTTCTATTTTGTAATCAGCCCATTTACTAGCTAGTGTTTCTGGAATCGATATTGTTGATACAGTGGTAACAATTTCATTCGGCATGAGAAAAACATGCTCAGTTTCATTGTCATCATTAAGAGCGTACAAGACAAAAAAGTCAGCGGTGTCTTTTTGTTTATTGATGCAATAACCCCACCTTGGGGCTGAATTACGAATTCCTTTTCCTTGCTGGTAACGTCTAATTCGTGAAGTTTTAACGTCTACCGTTATGTTTCCAATGGTGAAATCAATATCTGCTTGATACTTCAAGTCATTATTATCTATAGCTATTGGAACTGCATTCTTAAACTTTTGCTCACCAATAACTGCTATTCTATCCGTAACTGACCCATATCTAGCTTTATCTCCAGTCACTGGATAATCCGCCTTCCTTAGCGTGCTATATACCGATTGCCACGGTATACCTAGCTCCATGCCAACTAACTTAAGGTTTTTATGTCGAGAGTAACTTTCTATACATAATTGCGTATTATCCATGCTTGATTCCTTCTAAAACGGGATCAGATCATCATCAAAATCTAATGGTGGCTCAGGTTGTTGAGTTTGCGGTTGTTGGTGTGGGCGCTGAACCCCCTGAGTTGATGGTTTCGGATTCTGACTTTCAGTCTGATTACCGCTGCCTAACATTTGCATTTTTCCATCAATGCCAACGATGACTTCAGTAATGTACTTATCTTGCCCGTCATTACCTTGATACTTACGAGTGCGCATTTTCCCCTCTATGTATACCTGACTTCCTTTTTTCAGGTATTGACCTGCCACCTCGGCTAACTTTCCTTGTATGACAATGTTGTGCCAGTCAGTGCGCTCTCGTTTCTCACCTGTGTTTTTGTCTTTCCACGTTTCGCTTGTGGCGACCGAGAAATTAGCAAATGCTGTTCCGTTCGGTGAATACCTCACGTTCGGGTCATCGCCTAAATTTCCTAGAATGATGGATTTATTGACGCCTCTCTCAGCCATTTACGCTGCCTCTTGTTTAGTTAGCTCTTCTTTTCTTAGCTCATATATCTTCTGAGCTTCCGCTTGTTCTGATGTATCCCTAAGCGCATTGTATGCCTCACGAAACGCATTCTTAAGCTCATCCATATCTTGTGCTTCCATTGCAATATCAGTGAAGTGTGATAAATCCACCTCGGCTTTCGTGCGCCCATCATTAAGCCAATCCATTAGCTTTTTGCCCGTTAATTCATTTAACTGGGTGACTTCGGCATTGCTGAACAATCCTGTTCTATCCTTGCTTGCCATTGCTGTGTGAGTTTCGTGATTAAGGTCGAGCACGGTAGTAAATTCATACTCAACACCGTCACGTTGCTCTGATTTCATGCCTAGTTTATCCACGCCTTTCTTGCCATTACCTTTATCAACCTGAGCAGTTTCCGTTTTGCTTCTCATGGTTGCGATAATATGCAGGTCAGACCGTAGAATTGAATCTAGAAATGCGTTGTGACGAGGTGTTATTTCGCTCCATGCTGACCACGTATTACCGCGATACTTAGCTTTTGCTAAACCATCTAGCAATTCAAGACAGCCGCCTGAACCGCTCCATTCATGGGTGATACTGTCGATTATTAAATTGTCGTAACCAGCTTCCTGCGCAGCTACGATAGCTTCAATAAATCGCTCGGGGGTGAATGGAGGGTCTAGCTCAAGTACGTCGAAATTAAATCGATCGGAGTAGAGTGATGCGCTTCCTTTCTCCGTGTCTATCACGGCTGTTTTACCGCCAAGTCCTTTGGCTATTTCTAGTGCTCCGTATGTTTTTCCTGAGCCACTAGGGCCAGTTAATGCAAGTCGTAGCTTTGCTTTTTTTCGCAATGCTTTTGCAAATTTCATAATTACCTCCGAAAATTAGTCACCTACAACCCTGCCGCCTAATGGAATCTCTGTGGCGCCACGATAAGGGTCAAAAGTGCCTCTGGATAAATGCCTTGCGTATCGCTCCAAGTCAGCCTGTCTTCGTTGCGCTTGAATGTGTTCAGGTAGAGGAGGGTAGAAAACTAGCATTTCTAAGTTTTGACTTTTAACTAGTGCGGCGAGAGCTAATTCTAGTGTTGAAATCCTTTCAACTGGTTGAATTTCATTGCCCGTTAGGTCACGCACTCTTCGCCTTTCGATATCTTCATCAATCATTGATAAAGCATATTTCAGGGCAGCATCCTTGCCTTTATGACTAGGAAATGCAGGTATTAAATACTTACCCATATTCACCTCTCATCCACCTACTAGGAGTTGACTGAGGCTGAATGCCGAGGCTTTCCATGCGATAGTATTCAGCCTCTTCCTCGCGCTCCCTGCGTCGCTTTTCGGAATCCTGCCGTTGCTTGAGTTCATACTCTGAAATTCTCATGCTGCGTCCTTAATGAATAATATCCAGTGAGTTTTGTCGTTCTTGCCAACTCGCTGAACTATCGTTGGCTTATAGTCAGTAAGGGCTAACACTTGCTTTGTAGGAATTTGAGTTTCGTTCCATTTGAAAGCCAATGTTCCGTTTGTCCGCAGTACTCGAAATGCTTCATTAAACCCCTTGGCTAAATCCTCTTTCCAAGATTCTTTATTTAATCGACCGTACTTTTTAAACATCCAACCGTTATGGCCAACACGAATTAAGTGAGGTGGGTCGAATACAACTTGATGGAATGAGTTATCAGGGAAGGGTAGGTTTTTAAAATCAGCGATAATATCTGGTGTTATGTTTAACTTCCTGCCATCACATAGAATGTGTTTTTCTACCCTTATATCGCTGTAAATTGCTCTGTTGTCTTGCCTATCAAACCAAAACATGCGACTACCGCAGCACATATCCAGAATAGGACGCATGACTATCTCCTTACGTGAATGCTTTTGCTCCACGGTTATTAATTTCATGCTGAATGAGATTTGTACGCTCCATCGATGCTTTCATTTTCCATTGGAAAACCAAGTCGTCGATTTGCTCATTTGTCATTTCAGACTCGCGAAGTAGGGTGAATATCTGCTGTTTTGCGTGTTTCTGCTTTGCGTTCATGCTGTACTCCGTATGCTGTTTTTAATGTTTCGTTTGCTTCGCTCCATCCGTTCTCATCCTTGAGATACCGAGCAATTCCAGCTTGCTGTTGAGCTAAACAAAGTTTGTATTTATCAATATTCATGCTTACCTCTGGATGTGCGAAACTCTCACCTATCGATTGATAGCGATTGTTGTTTAGGTTCTGGTGTTGGTGCGGTGGGTGTTAGTAATTCATTGTCATGTGGGGGATTTGGTTGCTTGCAACTAGCTTAATAAATTCAGTCGCTAGTTTTTCATCAAATCCGTTACTGACTAAGGCTCGTAATGTTTCTTGGTTATACTTGCGGCGATGCTCTTTATCTTCCTGACGTTTTGCATCTTCCTGACGCTTGCGCTCTTCTTCAGCTAATCGCGCTTGTTCAGCTTCATGAGATTTCTTGCGCTCAGCTTCGATAGCGGCTTGTTTCTCGCGCTCAGCTCTCTCCTGAGCTTCTTTAGCGTCACGTTCAGCCTTTTCCTTGGCCTCCTTCGCTGCCTGCTCGGCACGTTGAATAGCCTCCTGCTTTTCTCGCTCTGCGCGCTCAGCGGCTTCTTTTGCTTCCCGCTCTCGCTGTGCTGCTGCTTCGATTTCTTGCTGCGCTTTACGTTCGGCTTCGAGTCGTGCCTGTTCCGCAGCTTGTCGCTTCATTTCTTCTTCACGAGCGATTCGCTGGCGTTCTTCTTCGGCTTTGCGTAAATCAAACAATTCGTTCATTTGCAAAGCTTCTTCGTGGTCAATCTCGATTTGCTTTTTAAGTACCTCAGCTTCTTCACGAGCCTTTTCTTGTTCTTCCCACTCGGTTAGTGGCTTGCGAATCCCATCACTCAATGAGTCAAGTTCATCACGGAATAATTTACGTGCAGCATCTACTTTCTTAGGTAACTCTTTCAGGTCATCAACAACCAACTTGCCAGCCTTATCAATGGCTGTTTTTGTTTGAGTAACTTTGTATGCCAGTGACGCGAATGCCTTGCGGTTTTTAGCTACAGATAAATCACCGTCGAGTTCTTTTCGCTCTTCCTCAGCCAGCGTTTTAATGTGAGCTAGCATCTGACTTACTTTTTCTGGTGCCGTGAATAAATCCAGCGCCGTTGCTTGTTCGATTACGACTAATTCATTTGCCATTTCCTATGTTCCTTGTGTGCGTATTCCTCACTATTAATAGCGATATGAATGATTAAGTGGTGGGTTACTGCTGACCGAGGGCTTTTGTGATTGCTGCTTTGGCTTTGTTGAGTGATGAATCTTTATTAATCATGATTTCTGGTGAATCGCAGTCACCCCCAAGTTCGATAATTCTTTCGTAGCCAATTCTAAGCGAGTATTCGTGAGTCTGAATTAACTCCTGCAAAGTATCAAATAACTCTGGTGCTGCTGCGATTAGATGGGCGTTGGCTAATGCTTTTTCATCGCCAACTCTTACTGAGTCAAGTAAATCCATGTATTCATAACCATCTGTCGACATAGAGCGAATATCAAAATACTTGGCATCACACTTTCCATTAATGTCGTACTCCTCAATAAACCAAGGTGCAGGCGTGCCTTTAAATTCCATATCACCCCCTAGCTTTTAACATTGCATCTGCAACAAGATACGCATCCCGCGATACCCATTCAGCTGATTTGTAATTAACGTTATCAAGCTGTGCAGGATTGGCTAAAATTCCTTGCATAGCCTTAGCAGCGAAATAGTCACGCAATGTCATACCGAACTTAGCATATTGTGTTTCTCTGTTGTATGCGACTGGAAAAGCCGCTCCACCTGTTTTATCTGTCATACTCCCTCCGTTATTAACTAAACACGATGCTACTTGCTGTTACACTTCATGCCACAGAAAGGGCAGAATGAGAACGTAACGGGAAAATCCTGCTTTGTCAGGCGGGCTTTCGGTGTGCCGTCCTTTTTAACTTCTTGATAACTGGCGTTGTACTCAATGAAATAATTAACTGACATAACGCCGCCAGACATAAACAAGCCTGATTGTTTCCAGCCAGTAGACCGTAGGCTTGCGCCTTCTGGTAGTTTTGCTTTGATGCGACTTTCCATGTCATCGCCTAATTTCGTAAAGCAGTCACACATATCTCTATCTCCTATCTATTAATCAACTCACCACAGCCAACAGAATGAGCCTGATGCACAATTTAATTTGCCCGCGGTGGAACTCGCCATGTCTACATAGGGTGGAAGCTATCTGCCTTTGTTGCTAGCCTTCCAGATACGCATAGTCGTGCTTCGTGCGCGGTTCCCTATATTTCCTTTGTCAACTATCCACTTTATTCGCCGTCCCGGCTTAACTTGGGCTAAAACTAAATAATGCTAAAGATGTTATGCTTGTAATTTAAATCAGCCGTTATACTCAGGCATGGCCCACATAATTCTAATTTCTCTATCCCACTCAACTTGCAAACGAATTTTTTCGTCTTGTAATTCCAAGCTATCCAGCAATCTTATTTTTGGATTTTCAAGCTTGTGATTGACGCGAGATAGCAGGTTTTGGATGTTTATAACTCGCTCACGTTGCTCTTCGTATTTCATATTCATCCCCTTGCCGTAACACTTCCATCACTCATAATCGGCTTGCGTAGCCGAGGTTGCTTTCGTGTGTCGCATTTCTGCGAACGTTTCTAATCTTTGCTAACTGCGCGTCAGTAGCATCTTTGTGATACTTGCTGATGTGCATAACTGGTAATCGTGGGTCAAATGTCCTTAGACACAACGGACAGGTAACTTTCGTTTTCATGCGCTGCTCCTATCAAATGACTTATGCAAATACTGTTATTTCATAAGTAATCTGTAGTGCATCTCATTGCCGCTCTTCCAACTTCGCATACTGCCCTGAGCCCGCCGAGTGCCCGACGCATGGTTTAAAGTCGCGCCGTTCGACTATCTTTTATCTCTGGTTGCCCTTCGATGTGATTAAATATACCTGCAGGTAATTTAATTGTAAATACCCAAAGGTAAACTTTGTATACGGAATTAGTTTACCTTTATGATTTTTCAGGTAATTTATTTTTAATTATTTTTGTTTAGGCGTAAAAAAAGCCCTGAAAAGGGCTTAATTATGAGAGATAGGTAAACTATCCGTGGAATTTGTACTTGATGGATTGGCTAACGAGTACTTTGGCCTGAATAAAAACCCCGTCAATTTCAGCTTCGCTCAGGTGCCATGTCTCGTATCTTGGGTTATCTGAGATGATAGCAAGCTTCTTATACTGCATTTGAAGGCGCTTAATGTAGAGTTGGTTATCTAAAACAAAAACGTAAATACCGTCACCGTCGAAATGATTAACGGTCATATCAACAAATATCTGATCTCTAGGCTCGAAAGTCTCAGACATAGAGTCGCCTTTTACAGTGATCATCTTTATCGTACTTGCGGGTCTACCTCCGAATAGGCGCTTAGCCTCCTCATCGGAATACTCAATAGCGGTGATGGTTTCTATAAACTCATCAAGAACCATCACGCCAGTTCCTGCGCTAGCTTCTACATCAAGAACTTCCACTTTATATGATCTGGATGGTTGCGGGATTTCTGATTCAATAATGCCGTCCATCCACCCAGCAGGCAATCCTAAAGCATCCTGAATAGCTAAAACCATCTTATCGCCTATTCGCTTATATCCAGATTTACTAGGCGGGTAGAGCATTCTGGATACATAGGATTTGTCTTTACCAATGGCGCGTGCAAATTCCTCTTGCGTCTCATAACGAGCAACAAGCTCAGCCAGTTTTTGGCGTCTTTTTTCAAATAATTCAGTTTCTGCGTTCATAAGTAAATCATCTATCAAAAATACCTGCTGGTAAATTGCCTGTGGGTATTGATATTTAATTTACCTACAGGTATATTTATTTCATGTTTAGGTAAACAAGGACAATAAATGGAACAATTACGGATATTCCTAAATTCCCTTTCTGTTTCTGAGCAAGAGAAGTTCGCTAAAAAATGCGGAACTTCAATTGGCTACCTCAGAAAAGCTTTAACAAAGGGCTCAAAACTAGGAGCCGCTTTATGTGTGGCAATTGAAGTTAACAGTAATTCAAAAGTAACCAGAAAAGACCTCTACCCAGATGACTGGGAAAAGAACTGGCCTGAACTGGCGGCGTAATAAAGATTAAAAACAAAGCGTTAACTGAACGGCACAGTATATTGTCGGCCTCGAGGATCTGCCAAGTTGGATGGCTAAAAGTCGAATGAGAGCGAAAGAGACACTAGCTCGACAATATTTATCAACACACTCACAGGATCGTGAGCAACGGACTAACTACGTCAAAAGGAATTTAACAAATGGACTACGCAATTTCACGCAACGTGCGAGCTATTGAGGCTCGTATTCGCAAAGGGATCATCTTAACTACACCGAAGCAAGTTGCTAAGGCTGTCGGTGTACACGAATCCCAAATCACTAGATGGCAAGCAGAGAACGGCTTTGTTGAGAAGGCAGCAAGACTGCTGGACGCAATAGGGTTCGATGCGCCAATTCAAGATGTGATTATTCAGGGTGATGAGGCTAGGGCATTAATTCAGATGCTAGAGCATGTCAGATACCCAAAAAGAAAAACCTCAAAGGCGGCAACCGATGAGGCTCAGATGGAGCTAATTTAATTTTCGTAAGCAGGAGTAATTATACATGAGAAACAAATTTAATTACAGCGCTGTGCATAAAAACGTCATGCGTGATCGGGCTAATCGCTCGGTCACTGAGCAGGGAATGAAGGCCCTCAAATCTGCATTCGAAGATGCAAAATTACGGCTTGAGCATCGTCAGGAAGTCACTGGAGGGAAACGGCATGAGTAACGTTGCATACGCTGATTTTAGCAACCAACGACAGCAAGAGAGGCCGAAAGTGGCAAACCTTGAAGATGGCTACACCAGAATTGCTAATGACCTTCTTGAGGCTGCTATGTCGTCTGATTTGACAGCTAGGCAATTAAAAGTATTTCTGGCGATAGTTAGAAAAACATACGGGTTTAGTAAAAAACTGGACCGCATCACAAATACTCAAATAGCATCAATGACAGGCATTCATCACACTCATGTATGCAAGGCCAAAAATGAAATGATAGCTATGAATATTGTTATTTCATCTGGTAATCAAATAGGAATTAACAAGGCGTTTAATGAGTGGAAATTTGATATTAGCCAAGTTAGCGAAACATTAGCCAAGTCAGCTAATGAAAGATTAGCCAAGTTAGCTAACGAGGATAAGCCAAGTCAGCTAAACACAAAAGAAACTCTTTCAAAAGAAAAGAAAGAAAGTAATACACCCCTTACCCCTCAAGAGGTGAAAGGGGGAGAATTGACTAAGCCTTCTAAGCGAAAATCTCAACCAGTTAACTATGACGAATATCTCAATGCCTACAACGAGGAAGTTGGAGATAGATTACCTCATGCTGTTGAGGCCAACGAGAAACGTAAAACTCGGATCAGGAAAATAATCAAAAACCTCGCAACGCAAAATGTTGATGGGTGGCGGGCCTATGTTCGAGCCTTTGTGAGAATGGCCAAGCCATTTTATTTTGGTGAAAACAATACAGGATGGACTGCAGACATTGATTATTTACTGAGAGACACAACCCTGACAGGGGTTCGTGAAGGGAAATTTGCTGACAGGGGATTCTAATGGTCAACAACCAAATCGAAGCAAGTGTGATTGGTGGCTTGCTGAAAGACGGATTAACACTCAACGCATCAGATGTACTGGCCACTTTAAAACCAGAAGCATTCGGCTCTCATTTCTACCGTGAAGCCTACAAAGTCATTCAGAAGCAAGCCAAAACCCGCGGCATGATTGATTTAATGATGGTTGCAGAGGCAATGGGTGACAAACATTTCGCTGACATCATGGAAGCAGCAAAGAACTGCCCAAGCGCAGCAAACTTGAAAGGCTACGCTACGATGGTGACTGATAACCACAATCGACGTGAAATGATTAGCTTGATGGACCAACACCGCCACGTTATCGAATCAGGCACGATTGACGCAGCCGCCGAAGCAATGGACCAACTCATCAAAAAGGCTAACGAACTACGGGCCGCTAACGATGAGATTAAACCAGTACACACTAAGGACCTGATAGCCGATTTTACGGAAGTGTTAGAACAGCGCCTAACCAATGGCGATGAATCAGACACGCTGAAAACGGGGATTCCTGAACTTGATGAAATCACTGGCGGTATCAACGCAGTGGACCTCGTTATCGTTGCCGCACGTCCTGCAATGGGAAAAACCGAGTTTGCATTACGAGTCACCGAAGGAGTGGCGTCACAAGTCGATAAAAAAACGGGCTACAAGAAGGGTGTTCTGATTTTCTCAATGGAAATGAGTTCACGCCAAATCATGGAGCGTCAAATTGCTGGGGCGTCGGGCCTATCTGTTTCCTCACTGAGAAACCCTGCAAAAATGGATGATGAAGGATGGGCCAGAGTTTCAAATGGTATCGGTCGGGTTCAAGATTTGGATGTGTGGGTTGTCGATGCAAGCAAACTCGATGTGGACCAAATCAGGGCCATAACGAAGCGTCACAAACAGCAATACCCATCATTGGCATTAATTCTGGTCGATTACTTGGGCCTGATAGAAAAACCGAAAGCAGAGCGTAACGACCTTGCAATTGGTTATATCTCATCAAACCTCAAGGGAATGGCCAAAGAGTTGCTAACGCCAGTTATCTCACTCAGCCAACTTTCACGCGATGTTGAGAAGCGACCAAACAAACGGCCCGTCAATGGCGACTTACGCGATTCAGGAAGCATTGAGCAGGACGCAGACTCCATCATTATGCTTTACCGTGATGCGGTTTATAACGAGAACTCATCAGCAGCCCCATATGCTGAAATTATCGTGACTAAAAACCGATTCGGCAAAACAGGGACCGTATACCAGAGATTTAAAAATGGTCACTTTATGGATGTGGACCAAATGGAAGCCGCTAACGCCTGTCTACAAAGTAGCAAACCTCAACAACGCCGATTCCAAGGCGCTGACGTGTAACACACCAAATCATAAGGACTTCTAGATGAAAGCAATATCAATTCGTCAGCCTTGGGCGTGGCTTATAGTCAATGGTCATAAGGACATTGAGAACCGAAGCTGGCGCACAAAATACCGAGGCGAAGTATTAATTCATGCATCTCAAGGCGTTAAAACTATTGAATATGTTAGAGCATCCACACTGGCTAACAGGTTAGGAATAACACTTCCAGAAATCGACGCATTTGATACAGGCGGTATTGTTGGTATGGCCACGATTATTGATTGTGTAGAGCAAAGCGAATCACCTTGGTTTTTCGGTGAAAAAGGTTTCGTATTAGCTGATGCAAGGCCGCTTGAGTTTATCCAAATGAAAGGGAAATTAAGTTTCTTTGAAACAGGGATTGAGCCAGAGGGAATTAAGCGAGGTGTTGAGTGATGAAAGGAACAACTAGTACCGCTCTGATGTGGATATACGCATCGGAAAGAATGAATAGAAAATTAAAATATGTGAAAAGCGGCAGAGGCAAAGTTGATTACAACCGAAAACTGCATAAGCCATATCGTAGCGAGCGAGTTTTAAATCGACTCATGAAGCTAGATGCTGCTGTATTTTTCAAAGCTATTAAATCTAGCCAACGGGAGGCATCTAATGCAGGGAACTAATTTAATCGAATTGAACATTGCGTACCGATTTCAAGCTCTAAGACTTACCAGTCGAACGCTAAGAAACGGAAAATCTACCGTTAACCATTTTGTTTCAGAATACCGAAAAAGCTACAAGAAGCTCACTCCAAGAGGCAAGGCATTTAAAAAAATAAAAAATATTAACAATGCATTTTTCAAGAAGAGATTTGATGAGGAGTGCATGGAAATTAAAGGGGATCAGAATGCAGGGAACTAATTGGGTTAAGTGTTCCGACAAAATGCCCGAGTTAGGGAAGCCGTTACTAATTATTGCTAGCGGCAAGTTGAGAAAATTTACTTACTACTTGGATATTGTTGATTGCGCAGAGTCATACCGTTCTTTCCAATTTGCGGATGAAGATTCATGGGTATCTAAATTTCTTGTAACTCACTGGATGTATGTAGACAGCATCCCGCTCCCACCAATGCCAGAGGGTGAATGATGAACAAACTCAAGAAATGTCCGTTTTGCGGCGGTGAAGCTAAATTAATAGATAACCGTTTAGGTTGGTATGTTCAATGTCAAGATGATGATTGTAGTTGCACTGTAATCGGCGAGAGAGTACCTGAGCCACAATCCGAGGCAGAATCAGACGCTATTGATTGGGATGCTGTAAGGCAAACAGCTATAGCAGCATGGAACAGGAGAGCTAACAGTGAGTGATAAGCTACCAGATGAAATTTTAAAAACTCTAGCAACTGAACCGATGTTTATCGAGGTGGTAGAACGCTGTTTAGATGAAAGCGAGTTAGTTAGTAATTTTAGCCGTATCTATGGCGTTGATTTACCAAGAAAGCCAACCTCACCACTAATTGCAATGGTCGATGAAGCGACGGGATTTAGAGAGCATCAATTTAATGAGTTCTTTACCTCTTTTATCCCGTTTGTTTATCGGTGTGTTTGGTTGCCACTTTACAGCAAAGGAAAACTAGGAGGCTAACTTGGAAGCAGATTTTCTCTTCCACGAATCAACCAAAAATACCGCATGGCAACACCTCAAAGAAGTTCTAGCAACAAACCAACCACACCGAATCATCATTAAGCCTTGGAAAAATAAGCGCTCATTGTCTCAGAATTCCACTTTTCATATGTGGTGCACAGAGATAAGCAAATACCTATGTAAGAACAATGCCAATTACACACCAGAAACCGTCAAGGAGATGCTTAAGCATACATTCCTAGGTTACGAGGTGGTCGATATGGTTGACGTTACTACACAGCTTACAGAGCGCGTAAGGACACTTCGAAAAACATCAAAACTTGATACAGGTGAAATGTTCCACTTCATGGAGCAGGTTGAATGCTGGGCGGCGGGCATAGGTTGTCTCGTGACAATCCCAAATAATTCGGAATATATGAAACTCAAGGAGCAGCAAGAGAGATGAAACGTAAACACCTAAACTTAACACTCGGAGCCAAACTGTTTTTTGTGGCCATATTTGCTTGTCTATTTGCATCAGCGTGGATATTTATTGAGGTGATATATGGCTAACTTACGCAAAGAAGCAAAAGGCAGAGAATGCCAAGTCAGAATACCTGGAGTGTGTAACGGCAATTCTGAAACCGTAGTGGGCGCTCATTATCGAATGTCTGGATTATGTGGCACAGGATGCAAGCCTAGCGATTTATTTATAGCGTGGGCATGTGGCGCTTGTCATGACGAAATAGACCGCAGAACGCGAACCACGGACGCTGAATACGCAAAGCAATGTCACTTAGAGGGTGTAATGCGAACTCAGGCCATATTGCAGAGTGAGGGGAAGATTAAGTCATGAATGAATATCACCTCAAATTACCGTGGCCACCTTCAGTAAATACGTATTGGCGACACTGTAAAGGACGTCACTATATATCAAAAAAAGGCGAAACCTACCGAGAACAAATCATAGATTATATAGAACAGCAAAACCTAGATATTAAAACCACTTCCCGTATCAAAATAGTCATCACCGCAAATCCCCCAGATAAACGCAAAAGAGACCTCGATAACTTGCCTAAAGCTGTTTTCGATTCGCTTACTCACGCCAATTTTTGGGATGACGACGAGCAGATAGATGATTTCCGAATAAGGCGCGGAGAGAGAATTAAAGACGGCTCCTTGGATATCACAATATGGGAGATAGGCGATGCAGACTGAAATAACAACTATTCCAGCGTTACTTGTCAAGACGCACGGAAATATGAGCGAAGTAGCAAGACGACTCAATTGCAATATGGCAACAGTCAAGAAATATTCTGGTGATGTATTTAGTTTTGACCACGCGATTATAAATGGTCGACTGATGACTAAGTATAAACATGCGAAGGGGGCTAAATGAGAAACGATGAACCGTTTTATTTACTCGCTCATTATTCAAGTAAAAACGAACTGCGGCGCGTGTGGGGCTCTGGAAGAAAGAATGCACTAGAAAGCAAAAGAGCATGGGTTCGTTATATGTTGATGACTTGGGGTAAGGTTTATGGTGGCGATGATTATGCAGAAGGTGGTGAGTGTAGTGTAATCGGTCGACTCATGATCCGTTCTGATTGGAGTGAAAACGAAGGGAAAAGGATTATTGGTGTTGTTAATGATTTACATAAGATGGGGTACAGGGGGGATGAGTTATTTAAAAAATCACATGAAATACTCAATCCAAAAGCAAGTATAAGCGACCTCATCGCTCTCGCCAAAGAATCAGATGATGCCGCTTTCATTGAATCAGTAATTAACAAGACATTCAAACTAAACAATCCAATCCGTCACGTAGCAATTAAACGTTATTGCGACTGCAAATACACGCAAAAGATGGCTCGTGAATTAACCTTCAAGAAAAAGATAAGCATACAGCAAAGCACAAGGCGCATTGAATGGGCTTTGGATTTACTGGAAGAAGAGCTTTTCTATGCAATTAAACGCGAAGAGGAGAATGTAGTTAATGTAAAATAACAATAAAATAGAAAATATTTCTAATATCTATTGCAATTGCGAAATTTACATGTATAGTTTGTGATAAGCTCACGGCAGTAAAACCAAGAGCGGGTAACAAGGTAAAAGAGGCGGCACTTGTTATCGACCCCGCCTAGTTGGTCACTTCGTCTATTTGGACTGGAACTCCAACCACATCGGCTGAGAGGTCGAAGAAAATGGAGCCTCACTTCGGTGGGGCTTTGTTGTTTCTAACGTATTGATATTGTTCCGTTATGGGAATCCCCATATCGATAGTTCAACCTGTAAGTAATCCTTACAAGTTCACATTCAAGAGGTCGCCTAGTGCGGCCTTTTTTGTTTTCTAATCCATGAGGTCGTTATGAAATATAATTTAATCTACGCCGACCCTCCGTGGATGTACCGAGATAAATGCAAGTCAGGAAATAGAGGTGCTGAATTTAAATATCCCGTAATGAAGATAGAGGATATTTGCAGGCTCCCTGTGTGGGAAATAGCTAACCAAGAATCATGTTTATTGGCAATGTGGTGGGTGCCTACCATGCCATCTGAAGCTCTTGAAGTAGTTAAATCGTGGGGATTCAGGTTAATGACAATGAAAGGCTTTACTTGGCATAAAACAAATAAGAAAAAAGGAAATAGCGCTATTGGCATGGGGCATCTGACTAGAGCAAATAGTGAGGATTGTTTATTTGCAGTAAGAGGTCGGCTACCAAAAAGAATTAACGCATCTATTTGTCAGCATGTGACAGCGCCAAGAACTGCTCATAGTGAAAAGCCACATATCATTAGAGATAATCTAGTTTCTCTGCTAGGCGATGTTCCGAAAATAGAGCTGTTTTCTCGTGAAAACATTCAAGGGTGGGATGCTTGGGGTAATGAATGCATAAATAGTATAGAAATGAAAAACGCGACAATAATCACCGAATTAACTTAAGCTAAATGTTATTAAATTATCTTCATTGTTGAATGGAGGTAATGAATGGCAGTTTGTTCAGAGTGTAGTCAATCTTTATCTGATTCTCAGGTTGTCGAGATAAGTGGTGAAGTATACAAATCATGCCCTAATTGCTCAGACAGGAATGGCGTTCATATTTTTTATAGATATGAAGATTTTGGGATGAGGGATATGGGGGACGGGCGAAATATTGTTCAGTCTTGGTGCCCATCTTGCCGATCTGATGAGAACCCATCGCTTGAAGTAGAGTTTACCTGTTAGTTTATCGGTAAAACAAATAAGTAAGGCTTCCTTTTATTGGAGGCCTTTTTCGTATACGCCGCCACAGAATTCTAATCACACACACTTAATTGACGCATAGAGATTGTGCGCGGCTATCTATTAACTAAAAACACAGGTGTTATATATGCCAAGTACCGCAGCTGGTGCTATCGTCGGCGCGGCAGGCGGTGGTGCAATCGGATTAATGACAGGAAGCTTTGACTACGGAGTAATTACAGGTGCGATTATTGGCGCAACTGTTGCGGTTATAGCCTCTAAAGATAACAACAAGAAAAAGGTTCTGTTATTTATCTTATCGTTTTTAACTGGCGTTCTTATCTCTGAATCAGTAGAGCGAATAATTGTAGCTGAGACAGGTTATGAGATAGGTAAAACATTAACTGCCATTCTGGTTTCAGCATTATTTATTTCATTGCTTCTCATTATCGCAAGTAGCGAAACACTAACAAAGGCCATTAGATGGTTACCTAGACTCATTGAGAATAATTTCTCCGTACTGATGAGCACCTTAACTGAAAAGTGGAGGGGCAAAAAATGAGTTATCAAGAGATTATCAACTATACGAATGTCGTTGTGTTAATTCTCATGGCTATTCGTGTATTTCTATGTAATTACGCTCGCCACAGAGATTCATTTATCGGCATGGTGCTTATCTGGCTTTGTATATGGCAAAGCTACCAATTAATAAAGCCTAATGATTTCGATACGAGCTTATCTAACTTACTCGGTGATGTGTTCATCTGCGTTTTGGTTTTCGCGGCTAAAGGCAACATCATGCAGGTATTCAAGAAGGTGAAAAATGAGCGAACCTAAATGGCTAATTGAAGCCAGAAAAGAAATTGGTGTGTCAGAGCATACCCCTGAGGGCTCGAAAGCAGTCGATCAGATGTGGATTGATAGTAAGCTACGCGGCTTGGTTGGTACTGCAAGAAAAGTTCCTTGGTGTGCAGGTTTCGTCAACGCCATGTTAGAGCGTGCCGATATTAAATCTCCTCGCAAAGATGCTTCAAGTTCATACGATAATTTCGGGAAAAAACTAACAGAGCCTAAATATGGCTGCATAGTTCGCTTCTCGCGTTCAGGCGGTGGGCATGTTGGTTTCTGCGTTGGTAAAACTGCAAATGGTTCACTTCTTATCTTGGGTGGCAATCAATCAGACGCAGTAAACATCAAAGCGTTTGGGACTGACCGAGTTGTTGCTTATCGCTGGCCTGATGGCGTTGAAGTAGATAATCGACCTCTGCCAATCGGTGATGCTGCATTGTCAGTGAAAGAGTCGTGATATGGGTTCGCTAACTAAAGTCTTTGGTAGTGTTTGCGCTATCCTGGCTTTCTGGCTTTGGTGGGTAATGGGTAGTTATAGTGACTTGAAAGGTGATTATTCACTACTGAAGAATAAATTCAATGAGCAAGTAGCCATTACAGCAGACTACGAAAAGCGCATTAACTCCCTTCACGAACTCGACACAAAACACACAACGGAACTCACAAATGCAAAAGCTGAAATTGACCAGTTGCGTATTGCTGCTGAGCGTAATCCTGAGCGGGTGTACATCCGAGCCAGTTGCCAGAAAGTCGAAACCAATTCCACCTCCAGCTTGGATGATGCAGTCACCGCCAGACCTACTGACTCCGCTATCGGAAATTATTGGATACTCAGACAACGAATCACAGAGTCCAAGCAAATGATACTTGGCTTGCAAGATTACATTAGAACGGAGTGTTCACAATGAGCGTATTCAAAAAGATATTTTGCAAGCGCGAATATATTTTGAAGCGTCAAATATTCGGCGATGAAATCAAATACCTGAATGGAAAGCGTAGTGAATGGCGATGTGCAAAGTGTGGTAAGTTTAAATATGGAAGATATCTAACAGAGCTTTAAGAAAGCAATACGGGAAATTGAACAACAACGAGCCTCGCAATAGCGGGGCTTTTTAATTAATAGCGAGAGATGAAATGACAGATAAAGATATTGAAAAAGAAATCCAAGCCAAAGGTAAAACAGCAGCGCGTATCACGCCAGATCACATTGAAGGTGTAATTGCTAGTGAGCATTATTTTACAGCTAAAGATGGTGTTATCGGTGTTCATGCTCCGACTGCAAAGCGCTACCCAGAAGATAGTGAGCTTCCAGAGTCATTGGGCATTCTTACTTTCTGTGTTCTGGTTCTGAGTAATGGCTTTACTGTTACAGGTGAGTCGGCATGTGCAAGTCCTGAAAACTTTGATGCAGAAATTGGGCGCAAAATTGCACGACAAAATGCCGTTAACAAAATCTGGATGCTTGAAGGTTATTTGTTAAAGCAAAAGTTATCTGAAGAATAACCCCGACAAGGTAACAGGAGGTAATCCTTCTTGCTGACGGGTAAGCCGTAAGTGACCAAAGTAACGTAGTGATACGTGATGATGGTTGCGAATAACTTACATAGATAAGGTAACTAAATGAAAGAAATTACACCCACACAGAAACTGGCATTAGATATTTACCGATTAGTTGGTAAAGACTCATCAGCTACTCAGGCAGCAATGGAATTTATTGGTGATAGTGAAATTAAGTTTGAGCTATTCAAGGATATGTACAACACCTGTCAAACTGAATCTCAATTCTTAGCCCGTGCACAGAAAGCCGTCCGAGAAGTAAAGCAGATACTAGACCTATTTCCGAGCTAGTTAATTACACAGCTCATTTACGAGTGGGTGGATAATTGATTAAAGGTCTTGCGATTTGATGTACAATCAACGCAAAGGAGGGGATTATGAATAATAGATTTGCACCGCCAATTCCACCACAGCAGTGGGGTTTTGTTTTCCCTAGAAGCGAGCAAGAATACATTGAGCAACAAAACTTCATTAGGGAGCAGTACGAAAGAAATACAGGGGTTAGGATTAACAACCAGTCTCTTGATTCTAGCAAGATAGAAGAAATATCTAGGCTACAAAATCCTTACAAATAACAGGTCACTTCGGTGGCCTTTTTTATTGCCAATTACAAAGCCTATTTGATGAATTGGTTTTCTAATTGATTAAAGGGGGATATATGGCAGATGATTTAAATGAGCAACAAACAAGATTCTGCCAAGAGTACATTGTCGATTTAAACGGTACTCAGGCAGCAATTAGGGCTGGGTATAGTGAAAAGTCAGCCGCACAGATAGCAAGTGAAAACCTTAGAAAACCTCATATTAGGTCGCACATAAAGACGTTAGCAGCAGAGCGTAATGAGGCTGTTGGTCTAAGTTCTCAGTTTGTCATTGAGGGAATAATTAAAAATATTCGTCGGTGCGAACAAGGCGAGAAGGTTACTTATCCAAATGGCGATCCTGTTCTGCATGAAACGGACGATGGAGAGTTAAGCGCTGTTTATCGTTATGACTCATCGGCAGTGCTAAAAGGTTATGAGCTTCTAGGTAAGCACCTCAAGCTATTCACTGACAAGGTAGAGCATTCTGGCTCAATTGAAACAATGTCAGACGAAGAATTAAATGCAAAGTTGGCGAGGCTAATAAATGGATCAGTTAAATCGTGACCAGAAACTAGAGCTTATCGCTTTACTAGAAGAAAAAGCCCGCCGCGCAAATGTCTATCGATACAAAACCTATTACGAAACTCGCTACCCTTGGCAGAAAAAATTCATTGCGCTTAGTGTTGAATATGCACAGGTTGGATTAATTGCCGCCAACCGCGTTGGAAAAACAGACACTGCGACCTATATGGATGCTGTCCATGCCATGGGTGATTACCCTGATGAATGGGAGGGTTATAGGTTCGACCACGCACCGCTTGTATGGTGTCTTGGATATTCTGGCGAAAAATGTAGAGACTTATTACAAGCGCCTATCATTGGTAGGAAAACAGATAACGGCTGGCAAGGTGGATTAATACCGAGTGAGTTAATTGTTGATACTGAACCAATGGCTGGTACGCCTAACGCTGTTCGCTCTGCATACATCAGACATAAATCAGGTGACTTAGCAAAGATTCAATTCTGGTCATACTCTCAAGGTCAGCACGCTTTAATGGGTGATAGTGTTGATTGGTTTCATATCGATGAAGAACCAAAAGACCCTACTATCTATCCGCAGGTGTTAACTCGCACCGCAACAGGCGATAAAGGTCGCGGTGGTCGTGGCATTTTGACGTTTACACCAGAGAACGGTAGGACTGATTTAGTTATCGGCTTTATGGATACTCCATCATCTGCTCAAACATGTATGAATGTTGGATGGGATGATGCGCCACACTTGAGCGAAAAAGTTAAAACTGAATTACTGGCTTCGTTCCCGCCTCATCAGCGTGATATGCGAACTAAGGGTGTTCCGATGCTCGGTCATGGTCGTATTTATGACTTTGGCGAAGAGTTTGTAACGTGCGACCCATTCCCTATCCCTGAGTATTGGGCTGTCATTGATGGCATGGACTTTGGTTGGGATCACCCTCAAGCGCACATACAGCTAGCTATCGATTTAGACAATGATGCCTATTATGTTACTAGGGCATGGAAGGCTAGTAAGACTTCACCAGCTGAAGCGTGGGGCGCTGTAAATAAGTGGGCTAAAGATATTCCTACCGCATGGCCACAAGATGGATTGCAAACTGAAAAAGGCTCTGGTTTACAGCAAAAAGAATATTACGAAGATGCAGGATTTAAGATGCTTAATGATCCTGCTCAGTGGCCTGATAAATCCCGATCTGTTGAGGCTGGTCTATTTGAAATATATGACCTAATGAGAACGGGACGATTTAAAGTTTTCCGTGGTTTGCGTGATTGGTTTGAAGAATACAACTTCTATCATCGCGACGAGAAAGGAAAGATTGTTAAAACTCGTGACGACTTACTTGATGCTACTCGATACGCCTACATGATGCGCAGATTCGCAAAACGATTTGGCGAGATAGGAAAAGTTAAGCAGCGAGTAATTCCCGCACCGATTAGGCCGATTAGGAGATAACAATGGTCGATAGAAACGAGCGGCTTGAGAAAATACTTCGCAAATTCGACCTCGATTACTCTGCATCTGAAAATGCCAGAACGGAGGCGAGAAACGATTTATTCTTTAGTCGCGTTAGTCAGTGGGACGACTGGCTTGAAAGCTACGTCACATTGCAATATCGAGGGCAGTTTGATGTAGTGCGCCCAATGGTTCGTAAGCTAGTCGCTGAGATGCGTAAGAATCCTATTGAGGTTCAGTATCGACCAAAGGATAACGCGCCAGATGATGCCGCTGATATTCTTATGGGCATGTATCGAACTGACATGCGAAACAATAGCTCAAAGATTGCTGTTAACGTGGCAGTAAGAGAGCAAATCGAATGTGGTTACGGTGCTTGGCGACTCGTCACTGAATATGAGGATGATAACCCAACTAGCAATAATCAGATTATCCGACGCGTTCCAATGCATGAGTCTTGTACTCACGTTATCTGGGACTGTAACGCTAAGGCAATGGATAAGGCGGATGCTAAGAATTGCACCATAATTCACGCGATGAATATTGATGGATGGGAGGCATTCGCTGAACAGTACGGGCTTGACCCTGAAATTCAGCCATCATTCCAATCACCTAACAATGATTTATTGTTCACTTGGTCGAGTGGGAAAACAATTCATATCGCTGAGTATTATGAGGTTGAAGAAAAGAAAGAGTTAGTGTTTGTCTATCGTGACCCGCTAACTAATGATCTTCAAACTTACTCGGCAAAAGAAGCGAAAGAAAAGATTGATGAGCTGGCAAATGCTGGTTATCAGAAAGTAGGTGAGCGCAGAGTTAAAAAGCGTAGAGTCTATAAGTCAATCATCACTAGCACTGGCATTCTGAAAGATAAAATGCCAATAGCTGGCGAGCACATACCGATTGTTCCTGTGTATGGCGAATGGTCATTCTTTGATGATAACGAGTTATACGAAGGTGTAGTTAGGTTATCGAAAGATGCTCAAAGGCTGCGTAACTTTATTTTATCCAAGTCTGCCGACACCGCTGCAAAATCACCTAAGAAGAAACCTTTCTTTTTCCCTGAGCAGATAGCAGGGTATGAGCACATGTTTAGTGGTGAGGATGACTACCCTTACTATCTACTCAATCGCACTGATGAAAATAATGCTGACCTGCCTCCTTCACCTGTTGCTTATATGGAGAATGCAGAGGTTTCACGAGCTGACGCACTGCTCCTAGAGGTTGCAACGGAAGCGGCTAAATCAACTGCTCGTGTCGGTGTCGATACTGAGGCGGCTAATGGGCAAGTGGCGTTTGATACTGTTAACCAGCTCAATAGTCGCATCGATTTAGAAACGTATGTGTTTCAGGATAACTTAGCTATCGCAATGCGCCGTGATGGTGAAATCTACGCATCAATAGCTGCTGAGATATACGACACTCAACGCACGGTAACAACTACCGCCGAGGATGGAGGAGAGAATCAAATCGAATTAATGCATGAGGAATTAGACTTCAGCAAAGGCGAAATGGTTACTCACAATGATATCCGAGGCAAGTACGAAACGTTCACCGATGTAGGACCATCTTTTCAATCACAAAAGGATGCAGCTAGAGCAGAAATAAGCGAGCTGATCACTAAGGTTCCACCTGAGCATCCTATCTGGAATGTAATGATGCTTACTTATGCAAACATGCTAGAAGGTAAGGGCATTGAGACTATTCGTGATTACGCTAACAAGGAGCTAATTACTAAGGGTCTGAAGAAACCAGAAACCGAGGAAGAACAACAATGGTTGATGGAAGCTCAACAAGCCGCACAGAGTAACCAAGACCCAATGGCAGAAATGGCAAGAGCTGAAACAGTGAAGGCTCAGGCTGAAATGCAAAACTCACAAAACAGAATGATGGAAACGCAAATCAAAGCGTTTACAGCGCAACAACAAGCGCAAGAGTCACAAGCTAATACCGTTTATAAAATGGCTCAAGCTAGAGATATAGACGAGAAAGCTGTTAGAGAGGCTATTGATTTACTTAGTAGACTATCACAACAGCAACAACAAAATATTCCTACCGACAATAACGTCGAGAATAATCCTCAATCCATGTAAGAGAGTTAAATATCATGAGCACAACCACCGAAATTCAGAATCAATCTGAAGAATTAGTCCTGTCTGGCGATCAGGCGGCGGCATCCGCAGATGGCTTAGTTATCGATAATGCCAACGGTAACGCAGGACAAGAAGAAGGCTTCGACATTGTACTGAAAGACGATGAGAAAACGCAGGAAGATAAGCCTAGCAATAACGCAATACAAGCAGCTAAACGTATCGCTCGCAAACGTCAGCGAGAAATTGAGCAGCAAGTGCAAGCTATTGAGAATGGTCAACTTCCTGATAATTTGCGAGTTAATCCTGAATTGCCAGACATGCCTAAGTTAGATGATTTCTTATCTGATGAGGCGCTGGAGAAATATAACTACGACACCCACAAAGCTACGGCCGCATTTAACGCTGAGTTGCAACAGTGGCAGATGAAAGCCCTTGACGCACGAAGCAAGGCTGTAGCGGATCAGGGTCGTAAAACTCAGGAGTTTACGCAGCAAAGCCAACAAATCGCTAACGCAATGAAGGCGCACTATGATGCGGCTGAAAAACTCAACTTACCTGACTATCAGGAAAAGGAAGATTCTGCATTGCAAGTATTGCCACAAGGTGTTTATGAGGCAGTCGCAACAAACTTCCCAGAGAAATCAGCCGCCATCATTTACTACCTAGGGTCTAACCCTGAGAAAGCGCAAGAGTTGTTTAGCAAAAACCCTGTTCAGGTCACTATCGAACTAACTCGATTAGCTGATCGTTTAACTCTCAAGCCTCGCGGCACACAACGATCATCCGCACCACCTGCCGACGAACCAATTAGCGGTGATGTTTCAGCGGCAAATGTCGCGGCATTACAAAAGCAAATGGACGACGCAGCAAGTAAAGGCGATGTGCAAAAGTACCGCGCTATCAAGGCTAAATTACAAGGAATAAAATAATGTCTTTAAGTGAAGGTCAAATCATCACCTATATGGTTGATGAAGTAGTAAGTACAATTGAAAACAACTGCCCGATGGCTCAGCGTGTTAGTCATTACACGCCTCCAGCAGGGGACATGCAACGCTCACAAAACACTGTCTGGATGCCAGTAGAGCAAGAAGCACCAACTCAGGCCGGATGGGATTTAACTGACAAAGCAACCGGTATTTTGGAGCTGTCTGTTAAGTGCAACCTCGGCGTTCCTGATAATGACTTCTTTGGCTTGCGAGCTGATGATACTCGTGATGAAACCTCATTGCGCCGTCGTATCAACGCTTCTGGTCTAAAGTTGGCAAATAACGTAGAAACCTCTATTGCGAAGCAAGCTGCCGAAACAGCATCATTGATTGTTACTGATATTGATCATGTATCTGCTGAAAATAAAGCGTGGGATATGATGTCTGATGCTGAGGCACTAATATTCTCTCGTGAGTTAAATCGCAGCCAAGGTTTAAGCTACTTCTTTAATGCTGACGACTACAAAAAAGCGGGCATGACATTAGCTGGAAAAGATATGTATGGGCGTATCCCAGAAGAAGCATACAAGTCAGGAACTATTCAGAAACAAGTCGCGGGTTTTAATGATGTGCTTCGATCACCTAAGCTACCGACTATGTTAGCGGCTACGGCTACTGGGGTAACAGTTGATGGCGCTCAGAAGTTTAAGCCACAAGCGTGGAAATTAGATGCTGATGGAAATCAGGAAAACGTTGATAACCGTACTGCTGTTATAAAAGTTAGTGATGGATCAGCATTTAAGCGCGGCGATAAAATCAGCTTTGCTGGAGTTAAGTTTATCTCTCAAATGGCTAAAGACCTGCTAACTCAAGATGCTACGTTTGCGGTTGTTGGTGTTGATGGTAACAACTTGACCATTATGCCCAAACCAATTGCACTTGATGATGCCGCACTTAAACCAGAGGAGCGCGCATACGCCAACGTTAACACATCATTAGCATCAGGCGCGGCAATTAGTGTTATTAACGTAAAAACAACGAAGTCGAACGTCTTCTGGGCTGATGATTCTATCACCTTACTGTCTCAGGCTATCCCTCTTAATCACGCATTGTTCAGCGGTATGAAAACGGAGTCATTCAGCATCCCATCGGTTGGACTGAATGGCGTTGTAGCTTATCAGGGTGATATCAATACCTTTGAAGGAAAATGTCGTATTGCTGTTTGGTATTCAGCATGCACTAAGCGCCCTGAAGCTGTTGGCGTTGGTCTTACTGGCCAAAAATAAACCTCGTTGTCACACTGGGAGCTTCGGCTCCCTTTCTTTTTTTGGAGATTATTCATGAGCACGATGCTTTATAAGGCTGATGGTAATGTAAAAATCTGGGGTATGAGCCTTCAGATTGTCACTGTCAGCGATGATGAAATTGAAGATTATCTAAATGATGGTTGGCATAAAAACCCAAAAGATACACAAATCTTGCCAGAGCCAGAAAAGAAACCCGCTACCAAGAAAAAGGCGGTGAAAGATGCAGATAACAACGAAGGGTGATTTAGTCATCGCGGCACTGCGTAAACTCGGTGTCGCATCGGATGCCACGCTAACCGATATTGAGCCTCAGTCATTAGAAGATGGCGTAGTTGATTTAGAATCAATGATGTACGAATGGTTTGAAGATGGAGCAGGAATTCACACTGGCTATAAGTTCGCTGATGAAGATACACCGATCGACCAAGGTGATGAGCACGGACTGTATAAGCAAGCCATTAACGCCGTTATCTACAACCTAGCCACTCGCATTGCTCCTGACTATCAAATCACGCCACTTGATAAAGTCATTACAACAGCTCGTTATGGCAAAGAAAGACTGATGCGTAGCTGTGCAATGAAACGAGCAAAAGAAGCCAGAGCGCACCATCCAAACGGATTCCCTATTGGTTCTGGTAATCACCTAGCAACCATGAACGGATATCGATTCTTCCATAGGAGTAAACCACATGCTAAGGATTCAGATCCCTCTTGCTAGAGGTTTACGCAAAGACCCGCACACGGCTGATTATATCGATGGTTTGCCAGTTAATATGCTGGCAACACCGAAAGAAGTATTGAATGCCGCTGGTTATCTTCGGTCATTCCCTGCGCTGGTAAAACTTCGTGATGCTGACGGGGTGTCGCGAGGCGTACAATTCAACACGAAAAATGGCACTGTGTATCGTGTGTGTGGCGGTAAGTTATATCAGGGTGCAAATGCCATAGGTGATATTCAGGGTAAAGATAGAGTGTCACTGGCACATTCTGGTGTGAGTCAGGCTGTGGCGTTTGGCGGTAAATTAAAACTTTATCGTTACGATGGTGAAGTTAAAGAGTTAACTAACTGGACTGAAGAGGAAGTAGTCAAAGAGGGCTACACTCGTGATGTTAAAAAGTGGACTCACAAAGCTGGTAATGATGATTTTGTATCGCTGACTAAAGATGATATCGACGGTTCGTTAACGCTGAAGATAACCCCAAAGGCATCAGATGGTGTTGCGGGTGAGGTTATTGAGATACCCGAGTATCAATTTGGCGCTAAAAAGTCACAAGATAAACCTGAAACAGAAAAGCCATATCTAACGGATGTTATCGTTAATGGTCTGAAGCGCACAGGGAATAAAATCACGATTGAATACAAGTTCAATTACGATAAAACGATACCCGATAACACAGTTAAACCAACTGATACGACTGAATTTTTAATGACTCAGGAAGTGCTAGAGGTCGTTAACAAATATCCTCAGTACGACTTAGGAGAAGTTATCGACGTTGCTCGTAATCGTGGTCGTTATATTTGGCTGCAGAAGGGCGGCGCTCGTTTTGGTATAACTGACATTGAGGACGAATCAAAGCCTGATAGGTATACGCCATTCTACACAGCTGAATCACAGCCTGACGGTATCATTTCTGTTAGCTCTTGGCGTGACATGGTTATCTGCTTTGGTGCTTCAACTATCGAATACTTCTCATTAACTGGTTCTACATCTGCAACTCAACCAATTTATGCAATGCAGCCCTCATACATGGTGCAAATGGGTATTGCTGGCCGTGATGCCAAATGCAAGTTTGGCGATTCATACGCATTTATCAGCAATCCAGCAAACGGCGCACCGTCTGTCTATTTACTTGGTTCTGGTAATGCTAGCGCAATATCGACAGCAAGCATTGATAAGATTATCCGCACATATACCGCTGATGAGTTATCAGGCGCTGTTATGGAGTCCGTTAAGTTTGATGGTCACGAGTTGGCAATCATCCACTTACCACGCCATACACTTTGCTTTGATGGCACAGGTAGCCAGCAATATCCGCAATGGTGCATTTTGAAAACTGGCTTATACGATGAGACATACCGCGCCATTGACTTCATGTATGAAGATAATCAGATAACCGTTGGTGATAAAAAGGCTGGCCTAGTCGGCAAGTTAGCCTTCGATAAATCCTCACAGTACGACCAACAAGCTGAGCACATTTTATACACGCCAATGGTGAAAGCGGATAATGCACGTATTTTTGACCTAGAACTCGAAGCATCAACGGGTATTGCTCAAATAGCTGATCGCCTATTTCTATCTGCAACTACAGACGGTATTAACTTTGGGGCAGAGAAAATGCTAGACCAAAACGCACCATTTCGTTACGACATGCGCGCTATCTGGCGCAGGGTTGGCAGGGTGAGAAAGAATATTGGTTTCAAGATTCGCGTTATCACTAAGTCGCCAGTAACTCTTTCTGACTTGTCTATGAGGGTTGAATGATGGCTAATGAAAATCTATCAACCCCTATTGAAGTTCAAGCGGCTTATATCGTTCCTGAGATACTACCGAGTAACTTTGGTGCGGTGTATACACGTATTGTTCTTAGTGGCGCGGAGGATATGGCTAAGGTTGCAGGGCGTGCGAATGAGGCTGGAAACGAGGCGTATCAAGCTCAGTTACGGAATGATGAGCAGGATATCATTCTTGATGACCACGAACTGCGCTTAAAGTCAGCAGAAGAAACTCTAGAGCAGCACACTGCACAGCTAGCCAATCACGAAACACGCATTACCGCAGCAGAAGAAAAAATAGTTGACCATGAAATAAGAATTGAAGCAGCCGAAGAACGCCTAGACGACCATGAGGAGCGATTAACTACAGCAGAGAGTGATATTGACTACCTTGCAGAGAAGGTGTCTGAAATCGACGCTGATTACGTCTCATTGGGTCGCACAACTACGCAAACTTTAGCTTCTCCTGTCTCTGTCAAAGAATCGTACTCTGTTAACGGTGTGAAAGTTATAGGAACTCGCGTTACTGGCTTCACCGCTTCAACAGGAACAGCTTCAAAGTCTGGCATCAATGCCAGTCAAACTTACAGCGTAGGCGCTACTTACTCACAAGCTGAAGTTAAGGCAATCTCTGATGCTCTCACAGAAACTCGTAAATCACTCAAAGCGCTGGAAGATATGGCGCGGTCGCATGGATTAATCGATTGAGGTAATCATGATCACATTCAAACCAACGAGAAATATCGACTTGATTGAAACGGTTGGAAATCACAAAGATATTATCGCGGGCAGTAATAATGGTGATGAGTTCGATTACAATGCTAACCAGAAATACTTTGAGGTTAATGTTCACGGTCAATTTGGTGGCATCGTGTATTACGAAGAAGTACAGCCGATGACGTTTGACTGCCATGCTATGTATCTACCAGAAGTAAGGGGATTCAGTAAAGACATTGGCCTAGCGTTTTGGCAATTCATTCTCTCAACAACTCATGTTCAATGTGTTACCTCATTCGCTGCTCGTAAGTTTCGGCACGGTCAAATCTACTGCACGATGATTGGCCTTAAACGAGTTGGCACTATCAAAAAGTATTTCAAAGGCGTTGATGACGTCACCTTCTATTCAGCAACTCGCGAAGAACTAGCCGAGTTCATCAGTAAATAACGGAGTTAACAATGGCTATCGGAAATATTTTTGCACTAGGCAGAAAGCTGCATGGTGAAGAACCTCTATTCCCTGAAGGTGGAGGTGGGAAAGGTGGCGGTGGTAGCAGTGGTTCAGGTGAACAGGCCGCAGCAATGAAGTATGCAACTGACAGACAAAACCAACAGTTTGAGAGGGTTATGAATGGGCTTGCTCCATTGACGCCTCTTGCTAGTCAGTACATTAACCAATTACAAAATCTTTCTTCCCCTGAAGGCCAATCTCAAGCATTGAATGGTTATTACAACTCGCAACAATTCAATGATTACTCAAATCAGGCGAGATACCAAAACCTAGCAGCGGCCGAAGCGATGGGCGGCTTAGGTTCAACGGCCACAAGCAACAGTCTAGCTTCAATTGCTCCTGCACTTGGTGAAAGCTGGCTGAATGGTCAAATGAACAACTATAACAACCTAGCAAACATTGGCCTTGGTGCGCTTCAAGGTCAAGCAAACGCTGGGCAAACATTTGCAAATAACGCTGGTCAATTGGCACAGCAAAACGCAGCTTTAGCCGCTGCAAATGCTAATAGACCGTCTGGCTTTCAGAATGCTATTGGTGGCGCTTTCGGTGGTGCTGCATCTGGAGCCGCGTTGGGTAGTATCGTACCGGGTTTAGGTACTGGATTTGGCGCTGCAATAGGCGGTGGTTTAGGTTTATTAGGGAGCTTATTCTAATGGCTACATGGAATCCAAATATTAATTCAGGCGGGTTCCTTGGTGGAATCGGTCAAGTAAACAGTAACGCACCTAGCGCTAGTGACATCAACCCTACTCTTGGCCTTATTCGTGAAAATAACGACCTGCAACGTTCTGGTGCTAATAACTGGGGCTTGCAAGGTCTTGCTGGATTATCTGGCGTTGCTCAGGTTATGAACGAACAAAAGCAACAAGAACGCCTGAAGGAGTTCCAAGGTAAATGGGGTCAGGCATACGCCAATGGTGATAGAACGGCAATGCGCCAATTGATGGCTGAATATCCAGATCAGGCTGAGCGTATTACAGGCGGTATGAAAGGCATATCAGATGATGTTAGGGAGTCATTGGGAAACCTATCATCAGGATATAGTCTAGCGGTCAAATCTGGGACTGTAGAAGATTACGCCCGTAAGAATGCAGATGAATTTCGCCGTCTTGGTATTGATCCGCAAGGTGCTGTAGATATGGCATTGAATGACCCAAAAGCAGCCATGGAACTTGCAGACCATCTAGGGTTATCGTCGCTTGGCATCGATAAATATTATGATGTTCGTGACAAGATGGAAGGTCGAGTAATTGAGCGAGATAAGCTGGCCGAAACTGTTAGAAGTAATCAGGCTAGCGAGGCTAATCAAGTAAGGGGACAAAACCTTAGCTATCAGTCAGCTATGACAGGTCATAGTATCGCGGCTCAGAGATTGGCATTAGATAGAGAAATAAGGATTGCTGAAACACAAGAAAAGGTTCTTGATCGCAAATTACAGCGTGAGAAAAACGAACTCGAAAGAGAAAAGTTACAGCAACAAATCGGAGAGGCTAGGGAAAAGTCAGCGGCTGCCAAGAATGAAAAATTAAATTCAGTAGTCGGAAGTCTTGATACATTAACATCCGCATTAAGTGTTGGTGCTGAAATTCAAGCTCATGTAGATGAGCATCCAACGGTTGTTTCTAGGAATCAAGGCGGTCTGTTGGGGCATTTTCCTAATCTAACTGATGATACCAAAACCCTATCTGCCAAGACTGATGAATACAATATGAAAGTTATCTTGCCAGCGTTAAAAGGCACTGTGGGAGCAAACCCTACAGAGGGCGAAAGGGCGGCATTGTTGCAATCATTTAACAATATGAAAAATGCACCATCAGAGGAAGAGTATTTAAGGGAACTGAATAAGTCACAAGACGTAATCATTGGTATGCAGAAGCGGCAAATAAAGAGTCTTGGCATTCCTGTAACAAAATCAAGTGATGAGGAAACTGATGTTAAAATGTTATTGTCAGACCCTTCCTTAGTTGGTGAATACATCAAAACCTATGGATATTTACCTGATGATTACTACAAGTTAAAACGTGGTGGTAAATAATGACGACTGAAACTAACGATAGAATCGCTTCATGGGAAGAACGAAGGAAACAGTTTTCTGGTGGTTCGCAAGCAAATCAAAGCCAAGAGCCGCAAGCGCAGTCAAATTCATGGGAAGAAAAACGCAGGCAATTCTTAGAAGCCAACCAGCAACCGCAATTATCTGATGCGCAAATGGCTAATTTAGATATTCCAACGGATGAAATCTTAGCCTATCACAACGCGCAGAAGCCACAACAGCAACCTGAAATGGGCAATCCAGTTGTAGAGGCTGGTAAAGGGTTGTTATTAACTGGAACTAAAGTTGCTAATATTGTGCCAGAGATGGCTGATACTTTTGCATCATTTGGCTCATGGGCTGGTCAGGCATTTGGTGGTGACGGTACATATCAGCCAGCACCTAGACTACAATTGCCTGATGAATTACAACCTCAAGATCCATATGCAAAATTAGCCGCTGAAATTGGTCCATATCTAATTCCGTTGCTAAGTCAGGAAAAAGCAGCGTTAGCACTAGCAGGAACAACAAGCAAGCTTGAACGTGCCGCCGTTCGTGGTGCTGATATGGTTGCCGAGAATACAGTAGGCGCTTTAGCTCAAAATAGCGACAAAGATAACGCAAGTAGCCTAGCTACTGATTTAGGAATGGGTGTTGCTGGTAGTGGCATTGCTAGGGCTGCGGCTCCATTACTTAAAGGTGCTTACAATACTGTTGCTAGTAAGTTTGGTAAAGAAGCGCAACAGGCAGCTCAACAAACAGCACAGCAAGCGGATCGCGTAGCTTCGGGAAATTCACCTGTAGGGGTGGATAATGCAACAATAGCAGCAGTTAATAAGCAATATGATGATGTTGCTGGGGCTTTTAGTCACGATAAAGAATTAACGAATGCGGCAAGGACTCTAGGTATTGAGCCAGAGCAAATGTTTGATGCTTATTTGACTAAAAATAAAGCAGGACAAGAGTTTCAGACTCAAATGGCTTTAGTCCCTGATAGTGAGTTTTCTGTTATTAGACGAGACTCACTAACTGCTCTTAATGACAGTGCCGAAAATTTGCTAAATAACTTAGGCAAAAGAAACCTGTCAGATATGGACGATGCTTTAGTCGGGAGATATAACTCCACAATCAAAGGATTAAAAGACCAAGAGAAGAAACTATATAAAAGCGTTAGCAGGGCAGTGCCAAGCAGAACTCCTGTTAATGCTGACCTGACGGAAATTCAGTTAAATAAGTGGGCGGATGACCGTGGCGGTTGGGAATACTTATCACCAATAGAAAAAGAAGTTTTTGAGGCCGTAGCTCCTTTAGGTGGCGCTAAAAATAGCGGAGGGTTAACTTATGACCGCCTTGATTATTTAAGAAAAAGAGTAGGGAAAGAGTACGATAAAGCTAGCACTGTTTTTGGAAACGAAAATGAGTCAAGAATGAAAATGCTATATGCTTCACTGTCTGATGACATGCATGCCATAGCAAACAAATTTGATGTTGGCAATGAAGCTAGGTTAGCCAAACAGATTGGTGCTCAACGCTTTAAAGTTCAAAAGGCATTTGAAAACGTTGCAGGAAAAGGGCTGGATAAATCCATAACCAATCAGGTGACTAGCGCAATATCAAATTTAGCTAAAGGTGAAAGGGCGCAGTTTCACAAGGTGATGAATGCCATACCTGAGAATCAAAGGCAGCAAGTAATAGCCACGTCTCTAAATGATATTTTTAGTAAAGGAACCCAAAAATCATCAGATAATATGTTTACTGGAATGGTTAACACTTGGGCGGCGATGAAAGACAAAGGCACAGAAAAAACTCTTTATCGATACCTATCGCCAGAGGCTAGAAAGTCATTAGAATCAATGTACTTACTGTCTAAAAACGTCAAAGATGCGAATACATACTGGAAACCAACTGGTGTAACAGCTAGATTCACCGAAAAATTCAATGACAATATTGGATTCTCAGGGAGAATGAACTACATAGGAGAGTTGTTATCTGGTGAGCGTGGAGGATGGATAGGTAAAACACTTGCATCACTGGCGGCTGCTAAAACTGGTGGCGGTTCATTCATTGCCTCTCAAGCCTTAAAGCAAACGTCTGGTAACGTAAAGGGTAGAGGTTACAATGCGGTAACGGAAATGATGACCTCACCAGAATGGAAAAGGCTTGTTATGTCATCAAGAGGCTCGCCGCAAGCACAACAAGCCACCGTTAAATCAGTGGAGGAAAACATTTCAAAATCAAGATGGTGGAGGGAGATATATAACAAACTTCCAGCAGATGAAAAGAGGAATGTTGCAAGACTTGGTATTATTGGGTGGTTTTCAGGTGAAGATGAAGGGCTATAGCCCTTCTTTTTTAATATGAACTATTACAATTAACGTTATTGCCTAACTTATAACAGTTGGTTGATATATTTCCATGCTGTTGAGCTGGAGGGTAGTAAATATCAGGCCTATTGGCTTTGTTCTGTATCGCTTGCATCGTCTGTAATGTTTGATAGTTTAGCAAGCCCTGCTGGATAGCTTGACCTTGCATTGCTGAATTGTAAGCTTCTTGATTCTGTAGCGCGATATAGAAATTTTGTAACTCCAATCTTGCTTGTGTTTCTGTTATTTCACCAGCATCTACTTTTTCGCCGAGATATTTTGCGGCTAAAATATACATTTTTACTTGTGGTGAGTTAGCCATTCTTGAATCTGACAGAACGGAGTTATTGAGACATGTTGCAACTTGCGATAATTTTTCGTTTTGAATTTCGCATTTATTCTGATAATCACTAACTTTTGCGCATCCAATCAAGAGGAAGGGCAATAAGATAATAAATTTTTTCACCATCACCTCGTTATTTGTTTATAGTGGTGCCATATTTATACATATTAATGAATGCATCAGCGTACTTTTTTGCTCCTTCAGGAGATACAAATCCTTTCGATGAAAAATCATCATACATCATGTTCCATAATTTCTCTGTATCATAATCCTTGTCAGTTATTCCTCGCTCACAGAAGGAGATTAGATCGTTTATTATTTTAATTTCAGTTTTACTTAATTTACTTGGGTTATCCCCCTGAGAGCAGATAAAGTAGAGTCATAAGTTATCAATTTAGAAAAATAAATATTCGTTGCCTTCTCAGAGCACTTAACGCTAGAAGCTATTGAGCTAAATACTGGGAAAAGTAAAAAAGAAAAAATAAGTAACTTTTTCACCACAACCTCACAATTGTTTATTTTTTATCATTATATAGTTTAACTAATGTATCATAAACGGCTTTTTTGAACTCTTCAGCTTGTATCGCAGCTTGATGCTCAGCATTACTTTTTGGCTTTGATGACGCGGAGTCAACGGCTTCTTGTAAGATCATAACAATCTCAGAGTTTAGAGACCTACCATTCTGGGCAGCTCTGACAGTTAATTTTTCTTTTAAGTCATCGTGCATTCTCACACCGAACGGTGCAATGCTTCTCATGCCTTTCATATTAAATCCCACTGTTGCATGTGCGTGATATCACAGTGTAGTGAAATTTTTTTTGACTTAATACTCTCACCGTGTAATTATAATGTAATTGAAATGGAGGGTTTAAAATGAAAGTAAGGGATATAGCGCCATTTGGCGTAAGAATGAAACCGGAGTTAAAGGAAAAGCTAAAAGAATTAGCTGAAAAAGAAGGTCGCTCTCTTAACTCAGAGATTATTCAGCGTTTAATGAGGAGTATTGAAAATGAAGAGGCCAAAGCATGAGTATATGGTGTGATTTTTGCTGTAAAAATAACTCAATTACAAACCAAGGTATGATTTTTGCGACTAGCAGCAAAGGCGGGATGAACGTTAACATGTGTGAACACTGCATCGTAGAAACTGCAAATGCATTGAAAGAGAGAAAAAATAGTGAAGCCCCAACTGCGGGAACAGGTGAGGCTTCGGATTTGTCAGGAACTAAGGAGTAACCGACATGAATACTATATCAACAATTAACGTACCTTTCCACGGTAACAATTTATGTATCGTAAATTATAACGGTGAGCCATATGTACCTATGAAACCTATTGTCGAGGGGATGGGGTTAGATTGGATGGGGCAGTATAGAAAGCTAACTCAGCGCTTTTCTAAAGGTATAGAGGAAATGTCTATACCCACAAAAGGCGGTGAGCAATCAATGATTTGCCTAGCTCTGCGTAAACTTGCTGGCTGGCTTCACACTATCAGCCCTAACAAAGTTAAACCTGAAATCCGCGACAAAGTAATCCAGTATCAAGAAGAATGCGACGACGTACTTTATGAGTATTGGACTACTGGCGAAGTTAAGGCTAAACACAAGTCAACGGTTCAGGAACGCAACCCATTAAAGAACGCTGTTAATCTACTGGTGAGCAAAAAGGGCATTATGTACCCCGAAGCATATTCACTGGTACATCAGCAATTTAATGTTAGCGGAATTGACGAGCTAACAGCCGACCAGATACCAATGGCCGTAGAGTATGTTCACAAGCTAGTGATGGAAGGTGAATATATTCCTAAGCAGGACGAGTTACCTTTATCAAATCAGCAAATAACAGATGATGAGTTAATCACTCTTTGCTGGCAGTGGAATTACTTATCGCTGTGTTGTGCAGCCATGAGCGAGGTTTACCCGATACTTCATGCAGCAGAACATAGATTAGAGGGAAGATATTACGATATGCCTAAAGAGGCTAGCAGGGCGAATGGTGAGATAAGAAAACTACTTGATAGATTAACTCGCCACATCGAACCAAAGCAAACAGACAACTCTAGAATTCTAAATAGATTAAGATTGGATTCATTGCCAGCTTAACCGCATAGCCCAAGGATGGGCTAACAAAACCAACCACGCCGCTTAATTGCGGTTTTTTTACGTCCTAATTTTAACAACACACCAGATTAACACTGGTGCGACTACTCACGCTTGGAGAAAGCAATGTCAGATATTATCCCTAATGTCGTCGTCTCGATGCCTTCGCAACAATTCACTCTCGCAAGGAAATTCCAAGCGGCGAGTAATGGCAAAATTTATATTGGTAAGATTGATACCGATCCGACCATTCCAGAAAATCAAATCCAAGTTTATTTGGAAAATGAGGGCGGCAGCACAATTCCTGTCGCTCAGCCGCTAATCATCAACCAAGCTGGATTTCCTGTTTACAACGGTCAGATTGCTAAGTTTGTGACAGTGGAAGGTCACAGTATGGCTGTTTATGACAGCTACGGAGCGCAACAATTCTATTATCCGAATGTGCTGAAGTATGACCCTGACCAGTTAGATAAAAAAGCTCAATACGGGTTCAAGTCAGTGGAAGATATGAAACTTATATCCCTGCAGATTGGGGTGACCGTTTCTCTTGGTGGGTATTATAGAAACATAGACGCTCAGCACTTTCGAGTTATCAGTGATACCGATGATGGCACTGGCGTTCAATTAAGCAACGGGTTGTGGGCTAATATTATTATAGATGGTGATGCCTGTGTGGATTGGTTTGGGGCTAAAGGTAATGGTATTGATGATGATTGGTGGGCGATAGATAAGGCAATCAATGCATCTTTATCGACGGAATACCAAGGAGATTGGGAAAAAACATCGAGAAGAAATCCTAAATTCAATGTTAGATTAAGTCGCCGATCTTACCGCATAACAAAGCAAATATTACTCCCTCCTTATATGAAGTTTTATGGAATGGGTTCGCGTTGGTATTTTTCAGGCTTAACGCACAGCGTCTTAATTCCAGACTTTGAAAACCCATTACAGTTTGCAGTGCAATCAGCGAATTACCTTGTGGACACGGGTGATTTGATTGGTCAGGGTTACTTCTCTGGTGTTCTTTGGTTGGATACAAAGAAAATGACAGCGACACACGGTATTGTTACCTATGGCTACAGCATAGAGCCCAAGAATCAAATTCTAGGCGGCGTTAGATTAGTAGGAAGCCCTACATCAGAGGTCTATGATATCTTCGCGAACAAAATAGACTGTGGTGTTATTTTAAACTGCTCATGGTGCAGTAAAGTTGATGTTCGGACTGAGCACATTAAATTTGGCGTTTATTCTGGACAAGACGGCAACAACTCTCACGTTGACGGATATTATACAGGAGGAACGGGTACACCATTAGCTGGGAATCCATACCTAAACCCGATTGAGTCTTTAGACCCATCAACCGGATTATCAACTCAAAAAATATCCGACCCTAACTCTAAAATTGGTGCTATTTTTTACTGGTCGCAGGGGACAACAAGCACAAATCTAACCAGCGAAGGGAATGACCATTCTCTGGCTGTTGCTAAAGGTGCCGCAGATGTTCGCTGTCTTTACACGGAGAAGAACAAAGCGAGCTCTGTGGTTGGGTACAATAGCCAATTGACGATTGGGGAGATAACAGGTGCCAATGATGAAAGCACATTTTGCATGGGCGTCAATAATGATTGGACTCTTGAAAAAGACACGCAAACAGGTGTATCCAAACGTTTTAAATATGTCGATACATTCGGTAATAGAATAAAAGTGCCGCTGGCATTCAAAGAGTATACACGAGGCATATGTGTTGATGGGCATGATTTCAATATTGTCACTGTAAACTCAACATCAGGGAATGATGATTATGTCGGCACGCCGACTTCGCCCGTTAAGACAATTGATAGGGCATTGGAGCTATTGCGCATAACCTATACAAAATCAGACAGGGCGTTAACGAATACGGGCGCAAGACGGATAATCATATCAGACTCTGCGTCTTATACGTTAAGTTACGGGAATCAAATGCGTGGCGGGGAATTAGAGATAGTCACAACAGCAGCAAGTAGACCAACAATTTCATTTAATGCGGGTTTGCGGTTGTACAATATCGATGTAACTAGTACGGGAATTAACATGAACAGGCCAAATGTTGACTATGGTGTTTATGACCAAGGTGCATTTTGGCTTGAAGGTGGGGTAGTTAATTTAAATCTCGGGAACGCTAATATCAACCTAGCCAAGTATGAGTTATCAAGTTTGCGTGCTGGGTTCTCTGGTATGGTCACACTGAATATGAATAACGTTTCTTTATCGGCTCCTGCTGACTCCAGTATCATTCACCAAGCCTATCAAAATAATGATGGACACTTAGTTAACGTATTTAAGTTTAGCACAACATACAGTGGTGGAATTGAGTCACGCTCTGACAAAGGGTTGAATATCCCGACCAATCGGATTATCCACACGCTAGGCGTTTATTAATTATATAAGAGGAAAATCACTGTGACGAGTTGTGCCGAAATTGTGACGCAAAAATGAAAGGGGGATGATGGGACGTGGTTGGGGCGTTCAAGTTTAAATGTGATTGAACGACTTTAAACAACTTTGAATTACTTTATCTTCTTTGTAGCTTGTGAACACTGAAAGAGACTGTAATTAACTGATTATAAAGTATTAATTCTACGCTCTTCTAAGCCGTAGGTCACAGGTTCGAATCCTGTAGGGCGTACCATTCTCAAGTATTTCAAAGTCTACAACAGTCTATAAAACCCTTATAAAATCAGTTATCACAAGAAATCATAGTATTCCAAGGTCTAGTCACGTCTATTGAAATCTACAACTATGTGGGGGCATAATTGGGGGCATTACCCCGTTCAATGAAAATCGGTGCCCCCAGATGAAGCTAACAGCCAGACAAGTAGATACTTCCAAGCCAAAAGAGAAAGCTTATAAACTTTCTGACGGTGGGGGCATGTATTTAGAAGTTGCTCCGAATGGTTCTAAGTATTGGCGTATGAAATATAGATATGCTGGTAAAGAGAAAAGGCTGGCTTTAGGCGTATACCCATCAATATCACTCGCACAAGCTAGGGCGAAAAGAGAAGAAGCCAAGCGCATATTAGCGTTAGGGGATGATCCATCGTTGGTAAAGAAAGCCGAAAAGCGAGAAAAAGAGTCTCAGGTCAATAATAGCTTTGAGAAAATCACGCTTGAATGGCACGACTATAAAAAGCCGAATTGGTCGCAAGGCTACGCTGATGACTTATTAGAAGCCTTCCAGAAAGATATCTTCCCTTACATTGGTAAAGCTAGCATTACAGAAATTAAGCCTCTAGACATGCTAGAGGTGCTTAGAAAATTAGAAAAGCGTGGTGTGAAACTAATCACTCTGCAATATTAAAAGCTGCCAATAATGATGATATATCCATTATTTTATCCAGCTCGGACGAGAAAGCTATTAGCTCAACTGTACTAAAAACAGAAAATGCTAAGATTAATTGTTATCCGGGAGATACTTGTAAAGCACGAGTTAAGTTTGATAATGGAGAAATAGGGGTTTTTGAATATGTGAATGTGACCATTGAGCAAAATGTTGCTGTTCCGGTAGAGTATATTGAATTCGCCAGTAAAATTAAAAATTCAGATGTGGTTTTTATCGAACTATCCATTGAAGGCAAAGGTACGCAGCAATTCAAATTCAAAACATCCGGGTTAAAGTGGAAAGTCGAGTAATTAACAAGTAATGCCATAATTGGCTGGATTCACTCAACGAGTTCAGCTATTCCTCGTTTAATCCTCATAAAGTTTCACTTCAACTCAACAGCCTATTTTTGATGAAATACTCATATTATTTCGGATTGAAAAACACGAGGCGCTCATGAGAAAGCAATCAAGGCATTACACCGATTCATTACCTGTCATTGGACATAAGACCATTGCGGCAATTAGAAAGCTAAACATCAACGGGCACGGCTTGAAATGGGACACTAGTGTAGGGAAGCTAGTTATCAGCAAGGACGGTGATAGATACATAGTGATTATCGGGGGTAAAAGGCTCTCATTATTGCTTGATACCACTCAGGCTGGCTATGGCGTTCGGTATTGGTATTTATGCCCTTGCTGCTATGAGCGCAGGGCTGAGCTGTATTTTAGCAGTAAAGACCTCGGCTGTAGAAAATGTTGGAAACTTCACTATGCTAGCCAGAGTGAAAGTAATCTTGACCGATTAAGGCGCAAGGTACGAGTAGGCCGCTTTGCTATTTGGGGTTACAGCCCTGATGTTAGCAACCTAACCAAGCATGTGTATTCTTTCGATAAACCCAAAGGCATGAGATGGGAGAAATTCAGGGAGAAAGTGGCAGAGCAGGCAAGATTAGAGGATTATTACTGGCAGGCGTTTATACCATTTGTAGACAAATTAACATCGGGTATAAAGATAACGATAACCTAATAAAACATTATGTTTATAAATAATGCTCACGCACTAATTTAGTAAGAACTTAACTGAGAGGGCTAAATGAAACAAAAAGATACAGTGGATAGTATATTAAATCTCCTCATGTGGATTATGTTTCTGATTGGAGGTGTAGCTTTATTTTTCTATTCCGCCGATATGGTTGCGATAACATTTTTTGTCTTAGGTTGTTGGTTTCGGATATTTCTAGAAAGAGAAATACTAGTTCATTTTGTAAAAACTAAATTGATTATTTGGACTTGGGGAGCTGTTTTTTCAGGTGGCTACTTTTTTGCAGAGAAATATCTAAATTTTCGCTTTCAAATAGAGCCTGATTATTTAAATACTTCACCATGGATAGCGTCGATTCTTTTTAGTATTTTATTTTCATTTATATTACTAGAAATCATAGTGTTTATCGCTTTTGGTTTATCCTTATTTATGGGTAAGAAGGAAATAATATTTGCGTGGGATAGGGTAGTTAAAAAGAAAAAAATCGAAAGTATCGCGCTAACCTTGTGTTGTACATTTTTTGGTTTCTTCCCTTTGGTTGTGGGGCTAGCAGTAGTAGAGACTAAAATATTAATGGTAAGTTTAAGGATGGACTCTTATGCAGTGTCAGATTGTGGAAAAATTGAGCCTAGCGTTTCGTATTTAAGAAAAAATGAAAATTATTGCTATAAGTTCGAACCTTGGTTTGACCTCAGTTACCCTAAAGAAATTGAGAGCAAGAAAGGCAGTTAATGCCAATCACTACTTATTGAGTATTTAAGCAGAGTTAAGCTCGCATAATACTGCTCTGCTTATCTTAGTTTTCCAATAATATCTTTGTGGCGCTTCCACGCTGAATAAATATCTTTATCCCACGCTTTGCCAGCCTTAGTTTGATATCCAGCCTCATTAATTCGTTCAGCGATAATGCGTCCGTTATCTATACCCTCTGATAGCACCAAATTAACCACAGAAACGACAGCAGACTCATTATAGGTATACGGTGGGATATCTGCCTTACCAGCAATTAAAGATGCCACAGACGATTCTAGGCGTTCCACTAGCGATAACATACGAGCGTCAGGATTGCTGTCTGGGCGGTTTAACTTCTCTTTGATAGCTGAGACTATCCACGCTGTTTTATCGGTACCAGAGTTCGATACAGCATCATTAAACAGGGCTTGCAGTTCAGCAGGTAGACGAAAGGCAATAAGATTAGATTTACTCATGATAATAGTCCGTTATTAGCTCAGTGAGTGCTTATTATATCAGCGTATAACAGTGTTATACAGATTAGAAAATGTAAAATTGCTGGTGGATTTAACGAGTAATTGTATAACTTAATATAACAAAGTCAGGGTAACTTACTGTAAAACAAGCAAAGCGTATTATTGCGCCTTGTAACTGACTGAATACATGGCAAAGCTCAAATTTGAGCACGGTCTAATTTTACCAATAGAATCAATCGGCTCATTTTTGAGCCTGTATTTGTCAATAGAAACAATGCCCTCAAAATTGAGGAGGGTTAACGATTGTGATTATGGCCATAGTCGGAAAGGGTAACAGTTGAAATGCTACCCTTGATACTGAGAATGGCTTGAAGTGAGGCTCTAATATTAAAACCACAACTAAGTGATTTTAATATTATTTACGATTTTTAATTCTCCGCTCTTACTAGTCTAAGAGCTAGTTTTCTAGCTAATGGCAGTAATAAAAGTACTGATGGAAAAGCAATAGACCAAGATAGCATCCAAGATGAAAACCAAATTGAGACTGGTAAGTTACCTATGCCTTGCGCTTGCATTAAACTAATTGCTGAAACAATAGATGACATAGCGCAAGACAAAAATAAAGGAATCAAGAAATGTAAAAAAGCTCTTGGTAATTTAAAATGATTTATTCGAATAGAATACATGTTATCAACCCCTTATTTATTATTTTTCGCAAGCCATTCATCATGAAGCCACTTTTGTGTTTGCCTACCTGCGCGGATGAAGTCCCACTTGATATCTTTTTCAAAAACCATGATAGAGGCATCGGGGGCGATAATAGTCCAGAAATAAAGACCTGTATTTAAGTCACGACATTTAACTTTCATTCCTCGAATAATTATAGGCTGATTATTAATTATGATATTTTCATCATGCGAATCAATCCATTGTATTTTATAATTATTTTTTAAATTAGGAGCATATTGGCTAATAAAATTAACCATGATGGATTCCGCTTCTGATTTTGTTACTTGAGGTGAGTTTTTATTATATTGAGGGCGTAATCTAACAAAGCCCTGTAATTCATTAGTCTTATCATTGATAAGTATAGAGCTGTGTTCTGCAAATAATTCAAATGAATTATTTGGTTCAAACCGAAAAAGGGTAACTGGCACTTCGCCATGTAATCCAGTTTTAGAAAAGGCTAATGGCCACATTAATTCCTCTTGGCTCATTAGCAATTGAATATCATCATTAATAATTTGTTTCATTGTATCTTGTTTGTTATTCATTTCGGTCTCTTTACTTTTTTTATCTAAAGTATCAATGGTATATATTGATGGCGTGAAAAATATAATTGCAGGTATTAATAGTTTCAGTAATGACATGTGCCCCTTGCGTTCATTTTCTTCAATAATTGTAGTTATACTACAATATGTGAAGCAATAGTTCAAGTGTTGGTGTGTTTGTATGCTGACGTTATTTACAGTACAATTCAACGAGGTATTATTTGTGTGTTTTAGGGGGGTAGCATGGCTAAAGATGAAGCAAGTAAAACATACTCTGAGTTTTTGACAAATATAAGAGTAGGTATCAGCGAGGTTGCTGAAATAACGAACGTCCCAATTCGAAAACTTCGTTATTGGGAAGAAAAAGGGATTATCAATACAGTGGATTTAGAATCCAAATCTCGTCAATTTAATTTAGCAAATATCAAAAAAATCATTTTAATTCAAGAGCTAATTGAAGATGGATACTCTCTTGATGGCGCTGCTAAAAAAGTGGAGTCAAGAATAGAAAAAATAGATTCGTTACTAAAATTGATATCAATGGAATGACTGTTCAAAGTACTTATTGTTGTTGGTAGCTTTCGGAGTGCGAGCCTAAAGAATCGACGGATTTAACGTATTTTAAATGTTATGTCGTAGAATTAATTTAGCTGGTGAGTTAGTTGTGATAGCTTCATTGGGGTTATCACAAACTCTCTTCCTAAGTGCCTGAAAATTTAACATCGAAGCCTACTAAACTTTCAGGTCAGGGTGGGATGAGGCTGAAGCAAATATTTTTAATTGTTGATATCAGAACCTGACAAAACCAGACATCGTGTCAAACAAATTTATAAGCCCGTCCAAAATTAAATAGGTACGCAGTAGGTATGTGTTTAATTCTCGCATTTCGTTATAATCAAATAAAATCATAATGTTGTGTAAAAGTACGCAGAATGGTACGCAGCAAAACAAGGGTAATAAGTTTGGACTAGTCTGGACAATTACCACTGTAAAACATAACCCATTGATTTACCCGAGGCCGTCACTTTGGGTTAGCCTTTAGATTGCGTATTTTAACCCGTGAGCGTGGTTGCCATTTTGACGGTTGCCACTCTGGTTGCCAGCAAAACAGCATGTTTTATGCGAGTGGCATGATGGACTTTGATTGTTCCAATTCAGCACAATCAAGGTATAGCGATAATCACAACACCTTTGAGGTATAGCCATGTTACAACGTGAAGCAATAGAAGCCGTTATGATGGAGTTAGCCCACCAGCAAGGGCAATCACTCAACGGACGCGATAGATTAGCCATTAGAACAGGTGTAGCCCAGACCATACAGGCTAAAGAACGTCACAGACGGAGAATGACAGCACCAACCTACCAGTGGACTAAGCCAGCACCAAAACGGTGATGCGAAGATAATCGCAATGGTTAAATATTAAGCGATGCAAGAAAAAGTGTGACGGTATACAGGCTATAGGTTGCCTTGAAATCAAGGGCACTTAAGGCGGTTAAATAGGACTCCTTGATATTAAGGAGTCATGAGGCTCTGAAATTGGAGGCTCGTCACTGGCTGGCAATATTCTAATCATGGCCATGAGATAAAAGTAACCACTTTGGTAACCATCAAAAGTAACCACAATGCAAATAAGCATTGCGATACCCACAGGACAATTTTGTCCTCTGAATAAATATCAATAAGTTACCGTGACGCAAATATGCGTTACCGAGTAAATCAATAGTTTATCTACTCTGAACATGAATAACCAAAGCTAAAATAACGGTCCTATTACGGTCCGTATAATGCGATTGAACGGCAAGGTTAAACGGTGAGATTACGGTGAGGATTAAGCCGATAACGGTGAGATTACGGTGAGGTTTCCACAATGGTTTCCAGTGAAAACGCACTTTAGGAAATGGAAACTAACACTAAGGTTACGCTAAGGTTTCAGGCGGTCAATTGTATTTTGATTCCGTCGATTTAATGGAATTAAGTATAATCAATAACTTATAGTTACATACGGGATAATCCCGTATCATCATGGTTAAATTAACATTTAGATCACCCCTAGAAATTGGAATTATTACCCAATCTTCCAGAATCCTATCAGCATTTTATTTTAACCAATGGCTTATATTGTGATGGTATCAAGATGAATAAACCAGAAATGAGAAAAGAAAAATCAATTAGGATCACCACATCAGGAACGGTAATAAAAGCCCCTGAGCGAGTGAAAACAGCTACAGGTAAAGTTATGGCCACGATGACTATTCAGGCTGAGAGTGACAAGCGTAGCCCGTATCCATTAAAGATAGTGGCATTCGATATTAACGCGCTGGAGATAATGACCTGCCAGAAAGGAAACAAAGTCACGGCTACAGGTCGCTATGAATGGTTTAATGGTTATCAGCTAACAGGGGCGCAGATAGTTACTACTTAGTAAAAGTTAGTATCAATAAACCGATTTGAAGTCGGGAAATCTAAAGAGGACATTTCACCTCTTTGGACTAACCCACAATTAGTTGCCTACCTTTAACTGACCCTCTTTAAGATGACCAGTTCAACTAACCCGAAAATATCGGGGCAGTTTGGTAAGCTACATTCAAGTATTGCTTTACGATTAGAATTCAATTGGAATGAGAACAATTATTTTTGTGCAGGTATAGCGAATGATGGAATCATCAAAGATTAAGTATCTTATTGAGCAATATATTAATATATGGATGCCTTCAGGTGATGCAAGGAGTGTTTTCAACTTAACCTACAGCGTTCGAAATAAGGAGGTAATCATTAAGCAAAGCGGTAATTGTTGTGGTGATAAGCAATCTATACCTATTATAAAAATAAAGTTCGATTGTACTGAGTCCAATTGGCGGCTGTTTTGGTTTAATGTTGACCATTGGGTAATTTATGACAAAACACGCACATATTCTTTAGAAGAAGCTCTTAAGATAGTTGATGAAGATGATTCATCCTATTTCTTTGGGTAGCTCTCTGCATGTGAAAAATATTTTTCGGTTGTTATCGTTCCGTTTGAAAAGGCGGTAGTAAAAAACACATGTAGATTACGGATAGGGTTATTTCTGGTTGGTATTTCGTTATCTGCAATGAAATCATCAATTGATGATATTTTTGCAACGCTGGTGGCATTGGGAAAAATTAAGCTTGAACCTCTTAATTTTTGAGTCACAAAATAAAAAGGGGGCATAATTGGGGGCATGACACGAAATTGAATGATTTTAAGGTGTTTATAATCAATGAGGTATGGCTTTATATTGAATCCTGTAGGGGCCATTCTCAAGTATTTCAACGTCCACAATAGTCCATAAAGCCCTTATAAAATCAGCTATCACAAGAATCCATAGTATTCCAAGGTCTAGTCACGTCTATTGAAATTGTAATGGTCAACAAATTCTGTAGAAGATCTAAGCGGCATTTTTTAGTTCATGATATTTTTGATGGGGTGTTAAATAGCCAATCGTTGAATAGCGTCGATAATAATTATAAAACTGGATATAATCTTCAATTTTATTGATAACAGACTGATGATTTATAAACGATAAGTGGTTAAATCTTTCAGTCTTTAAGCTCCTAAAAAATCTTTCCATCACTGCATTATCGAGGCAATTACCTTGCCGATTCATGCTCTGAGTTACTTTCCTTTCAATGAGGTGCTCCTTAAACTCCTCCAATGAATATTGGCAACCTTAATCTGAATGGAACATCAAACTTGTCGTATCCGGTAATTGCCTTTCAATGCTGTTATCTAAGGCTTCTTTCGCTAATTCCGAATCCGGTTTTGTTGATAAGATATAGCCAATAATTTCTTTGGACACTAAATTCAACATACGGGCTAAGTAAATCCACTTACTATAATGTCGAATATACTTGATATTCCCGACATAATAGTGATTATATTCTTAACTGGAGAAAACCGGATATCATTGCGCTTGTTATTGGATTGGTCTCAGGTATGATTAGCTATAATTTTGCATTTTTTATTACATTCCCTATTACAGCGATTGTTTATTACCTGTTAGCTAAAAAAGAAAATCTTTAAATCTTAGATAGATAATCGTCTTATTTGACCATGCATTAAAATCATTAATAAATAAAAAGGCGCCAATATATTAGGCACCTTTAATAATATAACCATTCGGTATTCGGCTAACGTTGGCTATCAAAATAATTAGAGATTTGTTTAATATCGGCACCGCTTGCGAGCGCTAGTTGTAATAAAATACGGGATTTTTGTGGGTTTAAAAATCCTGCTCCTATCGCAAATGATTTACTACTTACATAACCTGATCCTGTACGCGTTGCCATCACGATAGGAACACCTTTATCACTCAGCTGTTTAATTGCCTCTTCCATATTGCTAGAGACATTTCCATTGCCACTTCCCGCAACAATAATTCCTTTTGCTCCGTTACTGATAGCAGCATCTAGCAGGGCTGGAGTTTGATCTTGATAGGCATAAATAATTTCAACACTCGGTAGATCATCTATTTTACTGATATCAAAGAAAGCACGATCAATAGGCTGTGCTGGGGTATAGTAAAATTTAGGATTTCCACTCACAAAGACACCTAAATAACCAGGCTCGTAAGATTTAAATGCATCAGGTGTTGTGGAGTTTGCTTTAGTGGTATAAAAAGCAGAGCCAATACGGTCATTTAAAACCACCATAACCCCACGGTCTTCTGCTTTTTTGTCTGCGGCAAGTACTACGCCTTCAAGCAGGTTTATTGGGCCATCTGCACTGATAGCCGTGGCTGGTCTCATTGCTCCGACAATAACGGTCGGCTTTTTATTGTTAGTTGTTAATTCTAAAAAAAATGCTGTTTCTTCAATTGTATCAGTACCATGAGTGATAACTACACCTTGTTGATTTCCTTCATTCAGTAAATAGTTAACACGCTTACTGAGGTTTAAGAGGATCTCGCTGCTAATATTGCCGCTAATGGTGTTAGAAACTTGTTCGCCTTTGACGATAGCAACATCGTTGATTTCTGGCACGGCATTGATTAATACATCAATACCCAGTGAGCCCGCTTTATAATCGGTGGTATCAAGGTTGGACTTGGAGCTTCCTGCGATGGTGCCCCCAGTGGCTAAAATGGTTACGTTGGGTTTAATGGCGTCGGCTGCGAGTGAAACAGAGGTATATAAGATTATGCTAGAAAGTAGCGTATTTAATAATGTCTTTTTCATCATATTTCCTTAAAAAACCTTATAACATTATCCGTTATAAGGTTTCATAATTGGCTTATATTGATTTGTTGTTTTTATACGGATAAACGTTGTAGTAACCCTGTAAAGATTGAAAAACCAGTGAATAGCTGTTCTTCATCGATATCAAATTTGGCTTGATGGTGGCCCGCTTTGATGTCAGAGCCAATCACAAAATAAGCGGCCTTTCCGCCATGGGCTTGTACACGTTTAATCAACAGCGTGGCATCATCACTGCCATTAAAATTCATGGTGCGCTGTACTTTTTCTACGGCTGGAATGGTTTGAGCTACTTCAGTGATATAGTCAGTCATTTCATCGTCAGGAATGAAATCAACGGCTTCCCCCATGACCTCAGTTTCGAGTTCAACATCAAAGCTGAGTGCTACACCGCGTGCACGTCTTAAGGCTTCTTCGGTCATGTAATTGTTAATTTTTTCGTTTTCACCCCGTACTTCAATTTGCATCTGTGCGTATGAAGGGATCACGTTACGGCCTTCACCTGCATTTAAGACTCCGACGTTGGCTCGTGTCATTCCTTCACCGTGGGTTGGCAAGCTTAAGATCTGGATAGTGGCATTACAGGCAGCCAGTAAGGCATTTTTCCCTGCATGGGGCTCCATTCCTGCGTGAGCGGCTTTACCTTTAAAACGGAGATCCATTTTTAAGGTGGAAAGGTAACGTTCAGGTGCAGCAACGACCACTCCACTCGGAATATCACAGCCAAGGTGGCCACAGGCAAAGTAATCAACATCATCTAAAATGCCACTTTCAGCAATAGGCTTTGCTCCCCGTACACCTTCTTCTGCGGGTTGGAATATGAGTTTAATAACCCCCTTAAGTGGACGGTCTTTATTCTCGATTAGCCATTTTGCCACACCGAGGCCGATAGCCATGTGTCCATCATGGCCGCAAGCATGCATATAGTCTTGATTCGTTGAGCTAAACCCTTCTTGATTTGGGATGTGCTCTGCCGTATCGGTTTCTTGTACATTGACGCAATCAATATCAAAACGAAATGCGACAGTGGGCCCCGGTCGTCCTGTATCAAAGATTGCCGCACATCCAGTGTAGTCACCGATCCTTTCGAGTAGCGCATCATCGACCCCGCGTTCTTTGGCTGCGCGCTTGGCTTTTTCAACAATGGATGGATTGCGACCACGAATGAAATCAGGGTTGATAATCTGCTCCCCTTCTAATACATGGTGCCCCATTTCTTCAAGTGTTTTAATTAAGATCGCCGTGGTATAAAACTCTCCCCAACCCGTTTCTGGGTAACAGTGGAACTGACGCCTCCACGCAACTAATGAGGCATTATCTATTGTAGTCATTTTGATTTTCCTTTTAATAACCCATTCTACGCATACAGAAAATATGCATAAATTAACGTTGCTATCGTGCCTACCGCTAAAGGTACAGAGGTTCTTTTCACTACTTCAACAGGACTCACTTTGATAACCGATGCGACAATAATGACGACAGCAGAAACTGGAGAAATTGCTCGAACTAGGTTAGAGGTAAATTGCATTGGTAGAGCAACCATAATTGGGTCAACATGAGCCTGATTAGCAATAGATGGGATCAATTCAATGAAAGAATAGAATACTGCGTTACCACTACCGCTAATGAAGGTGATCAATGCCGTTAAGCCAGAGAAAATAAACATTAACCCAACCCCTGCGTTATTGACGTCCTTCACAACACCGGAAATCATGTCGATGATACCAATGGCATTCAGACCCGCAACCAGAGTACCCGCAGCAACAATCAGGACAACGACTTGAGAAAACCCTTCCCCCATGCCTTTAAAAAATAACCCGGCTTGCACCATTTGTTCTTTTGGATTGCCTTTACGGGTAAGCTCAGTGACAAATGCAAGAACAAAAGAGAACAGAGTAATTTCAACTAGTCCGACTTTGATTTCTCTAAAACACAGCCCTAATACAATAATTAAGATAAGTGGAACAAGTGGAAAGAGGGCATAATAAGCCGGAGGAAGATCTTTATTACCTTCAAGCTTACTCTTATCAACTTCGGTAAAGGCCGCGGCACCTTGGCGCTTATCCATATATTTTTGCCAGAAATAATGCGCAAAACCCATTAATAATAAAACGGGGAGGGAGATCACGGCATGGTGTAAGGTGACATAGTCGACGACATGCTCAAAGCCCAGTAACCGAGCGGCGACAACGTTATCTCCTCCTAATGGTGTTGGCATAATAGTTGCAGTGGTGGCAATAATACCCGCGGCGGTCATTGATGACATTTTAGCAGCCCTTAATATTGGGTATAAGGTCGCCATTAAAATAACGGCTAAGGAAGCCGCACTGGGGATCACTAACGACAGTAAGTTTCCTAGCCAAAAAACGATTGGAACTAGGATATAAGGAGACCGGATTTTTGAAATAGGCTTTGCAACTAAATGAACCGCGGCATCGTTTGCACCAATGCGTGACATATAAGAAGAAAAACCGAATAGGACCATGATTATGATCCCTGCGCCACCAAATTGTTTGATAAACCCTAGCTGTATTTGTTTTAGTGGATCAAGCCAAATATTCCCTGTGCTTTGCTTTATATCTAAAATAGGCATCCCTAACATTGCTGCGCTGAGCATCAGCGCAATACCTGCGGTGAATAATACAATTTTTGCTTCGAAGTTCTTCGCAATTGCATAACCCGCTAGTATCAACACTATTACACTGATAATTATAACAGTCATAGCTGCCTCGCATCATTATTGTTTTATTAGAAGTATCTTCATGAGAAGATATAATTAGTATTAATTAATGGTTTTTTAATATCAATTTAAAAACGTACAAACATTGATTTTAATCATCAATTCACAGCGTTTGTGGTTGTTTTTATCTTTCTGCCTTGTTTCTTCACTAAAAGTATCTTAGCATGAAGATATATTTTTATTGAAAAAGTGGTAGAAAATTCAATGACGATGAAAAAAATATCTTTAGTGGGTATCACTCTCGCTTTATGTGCGGCCTTCTTATGGGGAACGGCTGGGACAGCTCAAAGCTTTGTGCAAGGAGCAACGGCTCCTTACTGGATTGGGGCATTTAGGTTGCTTGTTGCGTGTTTATTCTTTCATTTGTTGTTTTTTTATCGAATTACAAACCGCCAAGCGCTAAAAGTAAATGAGCAACAACAAACAGATAATTCTGCCAAAAAATCAATGATATATTGGCGATATATAACTATCGCAGGTATCTGTATGGGGTTATATAACTTAACTTTTTTTGCAGGTATTAAGGCGACTGGGATCGCAATTGGAACTGCTACAACGATTGGTAGTGCGCCTATTTGGGCGGGCTTAATGCAGGCGCTCCTTTTAAAGAAATCACCGTCTTTGCTTTGGTGGCTCGGTACTTTTTGTGCAACGGCTGGGGGGACATGGATGGTTCTTTCTCAAAGTAGTAGCTGGCAAATTAATACGGGGGGTTTGCTTATTTGTTTGAGTGCGGGTTTTTGCTATGCACTTTATACGTTGATGAGTAAAAAATTGGTCAGTATTGATTCTCCATTAACCATTACTAAGCATACATTTAGTATTGCTATATTTATTGCTGTTCCAATAGCTTGGGTACTAGCCGGAACACCAACCGTCGGTTGGGTAAGCATTGCTGTTATATTTTATCTTGGATTATTAACGACTGGAGTGGCTTACCTTTTATATACCCAAGCTTTGAAACATATTAGCGCACCTACAGGTGTGGCATTGGGCTTAATTGAACCGATTGTGGCGTTTTTCCTTGCGATCGTTGTCGCTCATGAGAACGTTAATATGTTAGCTGTCATAGGATTATGTTTGATTTTGGCGGGTTTATGGTTAGTTTTAAAGTCTGAAGGCCAGCAAACAGCTTAATTGAAGTGATTAAGTCAAAATGAAGACAGCTCAATGTGAGCTGCACCTTGAGGTTTAGTCCAACTTTGGGGTGTTTTTTTATTTAGCCCCATTTTTTTCGTTGAGCTCAGATTTTTGTGATTGTATAAGTTTCTTCAGTAGCATGGCGAGTTGGTCTTTATTTTCGGCATCTAATCCTTGAACTAAGGATTTTTCAATCGCTACGTGGGTTTCTACTGCTTCAAGGGTTAACTTCCGTCCTTCAGGGGTTATTTTTACAATGACTCCACGTCTATCCGCAGGATCTGGAATTCTAACAATAAATTTTTTTTCTTCTAACCGGTTAATTCGGTTAGATAATCCACCAGAGGAAATAAGGATTTTCTTTTGCAGTTCTTTGGGTGAAAGCTGACGATCAGGATTTCTAGCAAGTGCTGCGAGTACTTCAAACTCACCTACATTGAGATTATAGCGAGCGAGATTAGCATCAATAAATTGAGAGATATAGTGGCTCATGCGCACTATGCGGGCGATAATAGGTAAACCACTCAGGTCTAATGTAGGGACGGTTTCCAGCCACTCTTGTATCAGTGTATCAACAAAGTCTTTTTCTGACATTTTTTTGATTTCTTTCATGACTAAAATCCAGTTTTGAGCTTATGTTTATACTAAGTCTGAATCAACCTAACTCTTTATATTTTCAATATAAGTTTATCATGAAAAAGAACCTTTTCACAGACTTACCCTCATTCAAAATAGAGAACTAGTAAGGTGAAAGTAGAAATTTTATTTTTACATTTGACTTAATATTTGATTTTTCGATTATATTTTCTTTTGGTAATACGAAAGCAAGTTTTACAGCATCGGTGATAGTGTACCACCGTCTATAAGAGCACTTGCTCAAAAGTGGATTATTAGGCTGTACTATAAAAGATAAATGCGTGATTGATCGCGCTATCTATAGGTATTCTAAATTGAAAACCTTAATTATTTTGTAGAAAAATAATTGTTGGTATATTTGTTGGTATAAAATTTATCGAACACGATATTTTCATTATAAAACAATGTTAATTGACTCGTGTTCGAATCCTGTAGGGCCATTAATTTTCAATCACTTACCATCATTTAAAATTCTCCACTTTTGCTAACTGGGACGTATTTGGGACGCAAGTGCCGAAAATAGTGTCTATTTGCTTCGCGTGTTCACTTAAATGATTAGGTGCTAAGTGAGCATATCTTCTCATCATATCAACCGATTCCCATCCGCCCATTTCTTGTAGAACTGAAAGCGGAAGTTATCTATTCCAGCTTTTTTGAGTGCTGCTCTCCATGCTGTGTTAGAATCAACTCGCATTTTTCTAACGCTTGGCGTTAATGTTCCGTCTGGTCTCTTTTTGGATTCAGGGTGAACAAATAACCACCAAAAGTAACCGCAAGACAAATTTGTCCTCTGGGAATTAATTCCACAGTGAAAACAAGCACTCTTTTTAAATATCAATAAGTTACCTACTACCCGTTTCCATAAAATGAAAAAACTAGAACATATATGTTCGTGGGGGTATTTTAATAGAATTAAGATGTATTAATTTAATTAGAAGGCCTTAATGTCATTATCTGAACGCTTGAAACCTATTAAAGTTAGTCGTATCACAATAAAGAAAAAGCAGGAGTTGCTAGAGAAAATAACTAGCAAGATTGATAATGGCACAATCGAAAATGACAAAGAACTGAATTCTATGATATCTAATTGGCATGATGGAGTAGCAAATATCTGTCAATTTTCAGATTTTCGTGATTATAGTTCATGAATAAGCGCTAAAGAGTTTACACGTATAGCATTCGATAAATGGAGATGCCTCAGTGGTTAAAGGCAGATATAAATTATTGCCTGGTGAGTCTATTGCTTTTGGATATAAAATTGATTTATATAGAAAAATCTCAGGGTGGGCACATTTATTCCCCTACTTTTTAGATAACGAGTGTTTAAGTGTTGAGGCATTAGATTCTTGTACCGTGGCTCCTCTTAGCTCGACTGATATTAAATTTGGTAATCAACTTGCGGGGAGAAAACAGAATCAATTGCTTGAAACTAAACTTGCGAGTATGCATATTAATTGTGTAACAGCAGGTAAGCTTTTAATGGTAGTTTCAGCTAATCAGCAATTACATAGGGAAACAAGTTCGGGAAATAATTCAGGCACAAATTTGGCTGGAATGGCCTTGGACTCACTTAGTGGCAATACAGCGGATTCAACAGAAAGGCCATATATTGTAACCTCAAGAGCAGCATCTACCCCAGATATTTGTAGAAATGGAAATGGTGATGCTATTCCATATTATGACCGTATTAAGTTAGGGAATATGTCAAATAGTAGCACTAAAGAAACATTATATTTCAACCTTTGTCATAATGGAAATATCAAAGCGGGAAGCTATCGAGGGAGTATTGATGTTTCATTTTTCTTAGAATAGTTACTATAGTTCGTAATTAAAATTATAATATCCTCTTAGTCTGATATTTAACAATTAATTACGAACTATTATTTTAATAATTTACTCATAAAGCTACAGAGGTTTAATGGCTATCAGCTAACAGGGGCGCAGATAGTTACTGCTTAGTAAAAGTTAGTATCATAAGCCGATTTGAAATCGGAAAATCTAAAGAGGACATTTCACATCTTTAGACTAACCCACAATTAGTTACCTACCTTTCATTGTTCCTCTTTAAGATGACCAGTTCAGCTGCTCCGAAGTTACCGAGGAGTTTCAAATATATCTATAAAATTTTAGTTACTTGTGTGCTCAATTAATTCATAGTTAATCTACTAACTTATTGTGCAATGAGACCCTTATTGAGGCGCAAATATGATTATACGTTGTTATAGTGACAAAATAAGCGATAACAAAATAGATGAGCTGACCAATTTATTGTATAGATGCGTCCTTGGTGGGGCTAGTGTTGGATATACTGACGCAAAAGATCAAATAGGTGATATGAAAAATTATTGGGTTGGTGTCAATCACTCTTTATCAACAAACAATTTTAAGCTTATCTCAGTAGAGGTAGATAATAAAATCGTTGGTGTTGTTGGACTTGATTTGTGTACAAAGCCAAATGGCAAACACCGAGGAGAAATTTGTAAATTATTGGTATTACCTGATTACAGGCGCAAAGGTCTCGCAAGGAGATTAATGCTAGCGGCTGAGCAAATAGCATGGGAAACAGGATTGACACTTCTAACATTAGATACAAATACCAAAGGAATAACTGTTAGCTTATATACCTCTCTAGGATGGCAGGTTAGTGGTGAAATCCCTGAGTTCGCTCAATCAATTCATGGCGACCTTGAATCAACAACCATCATGTTCAAGCTAAACCCTGAAAGTAAAGTTTAAATAAGATTGATTAATAGCTGATTAAATTTGAAGTCGTACCTGTGTTAATTTTACAGTTCCGTTTGAAACGAAGTCGTGGAAAACACGAGTAGAACTATTTCCGGTTGGTATTTCATTATCTGCAATGAAATTACCAATTGATGATATTTTGCAATGCTGGTGGCTTTGGGAAAACTGAAGCCTGAACCTCTTAATTTTTGAGTCACAAAATAAAAAGGGGACATAATTGGAAGCATGATACGAAATTGAATGAATATAAAATGTTTATAATTAATGAGGTATGTCTTTATATTGAATCCTGTAGACTTCAAATCATGTCTATTTTTATGCCTAAAATTCAGTGGGTTAACTGATTTTACGCTTTCTTTGTTCATCTTCCAATGTAAAAAACTCCGCTCTATAAGCCGTCATGTGAACCCCTTGATGGTGATCCTACGTGATGGACACCTTAACTTAACTCAGAGCGGATATTACAACTTTGCTATTACAAACGGTGTGCGCTAATAATTAAAAAAGGTGAATATCGATTAAAAATTTCAGCTTCCGGTTTTTCCAATAGGGCTTCATTGATGACTTTAGGCTCTTTAAGAGCATCAATCACAAATCCCACATTGAGTAATCCCATAATATAACTTTCGACTGTTCGGTGATATTTAATAACGTCATCGACAAACCATGAGGTATGACGTATAGACTCATTCTGATAATTATCGACAGGCATACAGATAAATTCACCAGATTCATTTTTCATAAATGAAGAAGCATGTGCGGTACACATCGGATGTTCCACAGAGAATACAAATTTCCCACCCTCTTTGAGGTGAGAATATGCTTCGCTTGCGAGCTGATTAAAGTTTTCGATATAGTGGATTGCGAGGGAGGAAATAATAAAGTCAAAACGTTCATCGAAAGTCATAGGGTCAGTCATTGACGCATGAATATATTCAATATCATCGGTTTGGGTCAGTTTTCTGGCTTGTTCTATCATGTTACTTGAAAGCTCAATACCGTAAACTTTTTTCGCCCCTTTGCTGTGTGCGTACCGTGCAAAATCACCAAAGCCAGATCCCAAATCGAGAATTATTTTACCTTTTAAATCAGGTAATAGAGCCCTTAATGCAGGTTCTTCTATGATGCCATTAAGGCCCGTATCATTGACCCTTAATGTTTGATAATTTTTAAAAAAAATGGGGTTATCATAAATATTCTGTTCTTTCATAGATAGTCTCAGTATCGTTATAAATTATCTTCAAGCTGTTACCACTGATCACCACTGCGAAAATCGCAATAGAGTGGTTGGGAAAAATCAATCGTTTTATCTTTTGTCCACCCAAGAACGCCGCCTTCTTCATCAATGGAATGAATATAAGAGCCTTGTTTGAGTTCATACAGCTTTCCTTCCCAAACATGCCATCCTGCTGATTGATATAGAGGAAAACCCTCTTCAGATGCAGAAAGTAAGCCGAGTTGATAACAGTTTTCTATAATTTTGTTGGTTTCCTGCATGAGCTGTCGACCAATACCTTGGCGGCGATAACTTTCTAATACTGCCATGGCTTCAACATAACCGACAGTGACTGGGTGATGACCTAATGCCATATTGCGCTGAACAATGGATACGTGGCCAACAACATGTTTTTGGTCGTAAGCTAAAATATGCATGCCGCCTAAAGCATGCTGAAAGTCATCTCGAGAAAAATCATAGTCAAAGCTTTGATATAACAAAGTGTAGATAACCTCTTTTTGGTCATTAGATAACTGCGATGTATGGCGACTGAAATATTGGATAGTCATAGAGTCTCTTGAAGTGCTAGAAATAAAAGTAAATAGAATCAATAATTTTTTTGGCGCCCCAAATATACCAATAATATTATTTAATAATTTTTGGATAAGTGGGGTTAATGTGTTTGTTAAAAAGGTAATTTCATTATTATCTAACTCATGCAAATGGAGCGGTTTGTACGAGCGCTAATATCTCGCTCTAGGGAAGAAAAGTTTTCATAAACACGTTGTGCCTCACAAAAAAACTGTGAGGAAACAAGTTTGAAGCCATATTGCTGTAATACAGTTTCAATTTGTTGCTGCATTGGACTGCGTATAGCTCCAATTTCAATCAGTTTGAAAAGCATTCAAAGAGGAAACCACGTAAGTGTTGTTCTCCACCCGATAGGGCAACATTTTCATGCTTCTATCCTGAATAATAAAATACCCATAATCATTTAGAATTCTATGGATTTCATTATAATTACTATTGTAATCATTAGTGTGGTGAATTAGTGCTCTTTCAAATACGATATCAATACTTACTGTATCAGTCTTGCTGAAAAGATATTTGTAGATAATTGATGGGTTTTTCTGTCGCGGCTTTAGCCATGTATTTAGAAGTTACCCCGAATGGCTCTAAGTATTGGCGTATAAAATATAGATATGCTGGTAAAGATAAAAGGCTGGCTTTATATGTATAATTGTAATGTGTGAGAAGCCAGTCATTGATATGGTAGATATTCACATTAGAGCTGATAGCGTGAGATTCTTACACACCATAGGGCGCAGTGCTTTCTGTTTTCTAGTGGATAACAATCGAGTAGTGTCGACCATATCTTTTTATAAGACAAAAAATAGGTCCGTTCAACATGATAGCGATTTTGATTAAATCATTTATTGGTAACATTAATGGATATAAAAATATAAAGAAAATAATATGGTTATGTATGTTAATTCCAGTTTTTGGTATCGCTAAGGAGAAGCCTACCGTTGTTTATACTCCCTTAGAGCTATTAGAGATGACCGTTACCAATAAAATTCCGAATAGTGAAACCCCCGTTTTGGATAAGTCTGATAGCTCTAAAATGCTATTTAATGAATGTAAATCAATAGCAAAGATTGTAATTTCTAATTTCAGTAACGCCTACCCAACAGTAATTGATGTTGATAGCAGCACACACTTTAAAGTAAGAGTCGGATCAATAGATGAAGTGTTTACCTTGGAGTGTGTTAATGATGAAAAACGGGTTTACAGGGCTAAATACAAACCTAAAAGTAATTAGTTTTTATGGGGAATAGTTGATTATTGGTAGGGGAATAAGAATGATGATTTTCGGGCTCGTTAACAAAGGTAGTTAGATAGTTTTTTAACATTATATTTAAATTATATCCACTTCTCATGTAAATATGAAAAGGCGTTGTAATTTCAAATAGTTAGTAACTATATTTAAAAATTAAGTAATAACATATTCACTAATGTGTTTTTTGTATATTCTAAAAGGATTTAGAGATGGTAAAGATAATTAATACTATTCGATATTAATTTATCACCTTTGTTGACTGGCGATGAAAAATAAAACGCTATAACACCTTATTCAGTTGAGGAGTAAGAGCTGAATAAGGTGTTATTTATATATTAAATCAGAGCAATACACGATAACATTGATCAAAACTAGCTAAAAAAACCAGAACGTGTGAGTTCTCCTATACCCGTAATGATAAACTGCACGCCCATACAAACCAGTAAAAATCCCATCAGCCTAGATATTGCATCAATACCGCTTTTACCAAAAAACTTCATAATAAGATTTGAGCTTTTTAGACTGGCCCACAGGATCACAGAAAAAATTAAAAATACCAGCGGTGGCGCGACAATAACAACCCAATGTGGGTAAGCGCTTTCATTGGTGATTACTGATGAAGCCATACTAATAATCATCGCTATAGTACCTGGCCCTGCAGTACTTGGCATAGCTAAAGGAACAAATGCAATACTAGATGTATTATCTACCGCTTTTCCCTCTTCAACATTACGGCTATTTTCAGCGATAGGAAACAACATACGAAAACCAATGTAGGCAACAATAAAACCACCTGCAATCCTCAAACCAGGAATAGTAACACCAAAGGTATTCATGATCGCTTGCCCTGAATACCATGAGGCCAACATAATAAAAAAGACATATACAGGCGTCATTTTTATAGTTTTTTTACGAGCCTCAATTGTCATTCCACCTGATAAACCAAGAAACAATGCAACTGTAGTTAGTGGATTTGATAATGGCAACAATACCACTAACCCAATACCTATTGCAGTTAATAATTCAAACATGACCACCTCATATATTTATGGTTATAACAACAAGCCAATAACGTCTTTGGCATACTTTACATTAATATCAGAATAAAATTTTTCAGTACCATTAAGAGATTTCAATATATTATCTTTATCATCTTTTATTGATACTGCATTAATGATACTTACTATCAGCTTTCTTACCTGCTCAGATTCGGATAATTCATATAGGCTAATCAATGCAATTAACACGTAAAATTGGTTAATATTTTTATGTTCATATAATGAATTCACATTCATTAGTAAGGTATTACGGATTTTTATGAGAGCCAATTCATTTAACGGTATTGTATTTATCTTCTGTAAAATGAAATTAACTTTACGAGATTCTATTTGCTGTGTATTACTCAATGGGATGATATACAACATCAAGATCACTATAATGATAGAAAAAATAAGTGCTATGGCTGTATTAGCAAAAAAGACAAAATCAAAGCTCATTGGATTAGTAAAATTAATTAAAAATATTAATGAAATACACATAATATGTGAAATCAGAAATGCTAATTTACCGACTGTTTTCAGGACACCTAAAAGGATGAAAACAGGGGTCATAATCAAAGCTGCTTGCATAAAGCTTGATGCTTGTATTAAAAAGAAAAACTTCAATACATAGCTAAGTGCGATAACCAAGAGAGCAACAATAAATACAATAAAAGCAAGCTTATTAGCATTGGGAATAGTAACCCCAAAAGTAAAAGAAATACTCACTAGCACAGGTAATATGTAGCCATATTCCCAACCAGTATTAAGCCAAAAAATGACACTAATCACTAGGCTTACAACTAACCTTAATGTATTTAAAAAAGCATCTTTCCAATCAAAAAAAACATAAAACTGAGAGGTAGAGGGATTATCAACCTTGTTCTTCAAGCTTAATATTTGATTATATTTTTCATACTGTAAAAATGCTCGATCGACTAAACCAATAATAGATATAGTGACCAGCATAGGTAATTTTAATACCTTACTGTGTGCCTTTTTAAAAGATAAAAAATGACTTTCATATTTACTCACTTCATCATGGGCAATACTATCAGCAATGATAATAGATAGATTTTTCATCGTATTATCATAGTTTCCTTTGAACACACTTGATAACACATCTTTTCTATCCGTACTTATTTTTCTTTTCAGTAGAACTGTTTGTAGATTATTCGTTCTATTTGGCAAAGCATAACTAATAAATGTATAAATAATGATACCTATCATGACCTCCATTAGCCTTTCTTGAGACAAATTAAATATAGTCATAGGCAATGGATAAACTGAAGTACCAAAAGCAATAATTGCAGAAGTATACCCCGAAAGTGAAAACATATAAGGCATCATATAACGTGAGGTCAGCGCCATAAATAAACATACTGACAGCCAAATAATAATCAGGGCGGTAAACAGCCAGTGGTCACTGATACTAATATTAGCGATTAATGTTACTGCTATAACGCCAATAAAACTTCCCGCAAGCCGTGCCACCATTTTAGCCAAGCTTAATGATGGGTCTGGATAGCCAATGATTGCGACCGTCATCATTGACCAATAGGGCTTATCAAAACCAAAATATGAAGATATATACCAAGCCAATAAAATCGCTAGCATATATTTAACTGCGAATATCCAGTTTAGTTTCATCACTTAGTCTTCAATAAATACAGTGCAAGTCGTACCCGGTATAAGTGTAACTCCTTGAGTGCCATTTAATGATATTTTAATTGGTACTCTTTGCGCTAATCGAACCCACGGGTAGTTAGGCTGTATATTTTCAAGTAACAGACTCCCTGTCGTGGAATTGTTATCATCAATTGCTCTACCAATGCTTTGTACTTTGCCTTTTAATTCATGATTGTTACTGTATAACTTTATACTTGCACTATCACCAACCACAACATTGGTCATTTTAGTTTCTTCTAAATAAGCAATCACATAGAAAGAGTCTTTATCAACGATCGCAAATAAAGGGGAACCTGCATTAATATAATTCCCTGAACGTAAATTCAAATTAGTAATAAAACCATTTACTGGTGAATGAATTTGTGTTCTTGATAGGTCAAGTTTAGCTTTTTCAATCTTCACTTTTGCTAATTCAATTTTCTTAGCTAAGCTTTCCTGGCGGGCTCTAGCATCATCTAGCTCTTCCTTAGATATTGCAACTTGACTTAATTTAGTCCGCCTTGCTAATTGGTTCTTTGCAAAATTGTATTGAACTACTAAATCATTAAGTTCTAATTCAGATTGACGTAGTTTAATTTCATAATCAGTAGGGTCAACGATGAGTAACAATTCACCTTGTTTGACCTCTTGGTTGTCAATGACCATCAATTGTTCAATTTTCCCTGAAACCTCAGCTGTCACTTGGTTGATTTCAGCGCGCACTCTACCATCACGAGTCCATGGACTTAATGCATAATGGTTCCATAATAAATATATAGACGAAATGATGATAAAAACAGATATAATAATTAATAAGTATTTCTTTATATTCATTATATTACCAACTATAAATTAATAATGAATGAACGGCCAAAACGCAGAAAAATAGTATGGAAATATCGAATAAACTCCCCGCATATTCATATTTGCACACTAAATTTGCGTAAACCACCCTAATCAATAACCAAAAAAAGAAACCTAAAAAAAATACCAAAGCAATACCGGGTATAAAAACCGTACCCCCTAGAATTAAATCTTTCATACGACTATCCCATTATAAAGAGATATTTGGCGACATTAACTATTGTAGGTAGTAAATTTACATCGCAGTATAATTTTTAAAATATAACAAACCCAAACAATTGCTTTAATTATATAAACTGTAAAATGTTACGATTTTCTTATTTCTACTTTACTACATGATAGGAATAATGAATTTAGCCGATTATATTACCAATAAATACCGATGTAAAACTTGAAAGCACCAAAAGTTAACTTGTCAGAGTTAAATGCCAAAATTAATCATGATTGGTTATTGTGCAGATAAATGAATTTATCTTAATTATGTGCATTGTAACTAGTAATCTCATGCATTTTTATTAATTAAGTCTGTACTATTTTAATAACAAGACAACTAAATAGAACACGATATAATTTACTAAATAGATATTTACATTGGTGCAATTAATCAGAAATACAATTTAAATTGGTAATGATAATATATCCTATGGATAAGCTACCTCTTAATGTGGTGAAATTATTCAGTTTTATTACAACCATTTAATTGCTGACTTTGACGCAAATCCATTAAAAATAGTAACAATACTACACATGAAAGACGTTAAAATACTAAGCCACCCATCCGCAGATATGCCACTATTCTTATGGAGAATACGTATTGATAGGGTTGATGGGTTTCATTTAGGAAGAGCTCAGTAGCCATCAAAAACTAACCCGCTTATGAATTGCACCCAAAAAGTTGGACATATCATTCAACATATAGGGGGCTTTTTTATGGATATCTCATGGAGATAACCGACTATCCTGAATGGTTCTCGTAACCACAAAACGTGGATAAGAATAGACCGACTGACACAGCGTTCAGGATTGAGTAATCACAGTATGTGATCGTGAATATCACCAAGAAAAACCGTGCTTAAATCGCGAGAAAAAGAGTGAATTCGTAGTTGGCCTTGAAGGGGAATAGAGTATTGAAGCCTATTAATGGCTGTATTTATCCAATAATTGCCTACTATTAATTGTTGTTCTCAGTTTACTACCACAGAAAACTTCAGATTGAAATTAATTATTGTTCACAATATCAGATGTATAAAAATGATTAGGTCAATAGATTATTATGATACAAAAGTTTTAGTAAGAGATTGTAATTGGTAGAGCGAAAAAATAGCCATGCGATATCTTTCGTACCGTTTTGAACGGCGCAATATTTGGGGGTTAGGTTGTGTTTATTTCAATATCGGATGATTCTCATATGTCTAATAATTACTATAGTTAGTATAAGATACACTTAAATTTCATATCTACATGAAATAATTACTAATTATTAACTTTGAGCTATCTTCGATGAATAAAAAATTCAATTTAAGTATAATTTTAGTTTCACTGATCATATTAAGTGGTTGTACTCAGAAACATAGAGATACCATATCAGATATAACTTATGCATTAACGGGTGTCCCTGGTGCAAAGCACAAAAACAATGGAAATAACACCACTACAATGAAATCAAAAGCACAATTAGAAAGAGAAAAAGAGGAGTATGAATTCAAAAATCGCCGCCAAAGTTGGATTGGTAAATCTATAGATGACCTAATAATGCAAAGGGGCAGCCCTTTTGGGGTTCATAAGAGACAGGATGGGGGATCTCAGTATACCTTTAAGAAAACCCAAAACAGTTCTAATGACCCGTACCTTAATAACCCTCGCTTATGCGTAGATAACTTTATTACCGATAAAAATGGATTAATTAAAGACTGGTCATCTTCTAACTGCCTTTATTAAACATAGCTAATATAGTTTCTCCTAATCCTTTTTTGTTAGAAGGGCGAGTTAGTTAGCTAAAACCGCCCCTCTACCTGTTTTATAATTAAATAAGCTTACCTACAATATCCTTATCCCATACTTTACCGCCTTTAGCTTGATAGCTAAGCCCATGAATTCGTACAGCGATAATGCGCCCGTTATCTATGCCTTATGATAGTACTAAATTGATCACTGAAACGACGACAGACTCATTATAGGTATAAGGTGGGATAACTTCTTACCAGTAATTTTTAAAACCTGTAATGGTAATAATGACTCAAATGGAAAGAATCAGAGCTATTCAGGATGCTGAAAAAGTCAAGCCACCTCTAAATTAACGCGTTGTAGCGGGTGACCTGCCAGAAAGGAAGAAAGTTACAGGTTACTATGAGTGATTTAGTGGTTATCCGCTAACAGGAGCGCAGAGAATTGCTTGTTAGAATTTGTTTATAAATGTAACCTTTGATGTCCACATATGTTTTTTTCCACGGGTCTTATTAAATGAAAAATTTGTTAGTTTCTGTTAGTTGTATTCTTTCATTATCTGGGTGTGCAGTGACCGAATATAATTACACGCCAGATTCACATAAAATAAGTGAGCCGAAAGTAGGTAGTGTTAATCGTGCCATCATAGGTCAAAGTTTAGTTAGGGAAGGTGATATAAGCGAGCTGAAAGCGATTAAGGTATTGAACCCAATACAAATAGACTTGGCTTATAAAATTATTCCTGGTGTGTTCAAAAAAGTTGGTTCAAGTGACAAAGGTGATTTCTATATGCCAGCTCAAACCATTGACTCCGGTTCTGTTGTCGTTGAGGCTCTTGGTCAGCCATGGAGTTCAATTTTAATAAAGAAAGGAGCCAATGCTAATGAAATTTGTATTGTAACTGACTTAAATGTTGCTGTTTGTAGTGATAAAGCCCAAATTGAATATCTTGAGTTAAATAACCCTGATGGTAATTCATTTGAGCAGGCTTTGATTTTTAATGGGATAAATAATCAAATAGTAGATATTAGCTACAGAAAAATAGGCTCAAACATTGAAAATCAAGGGTTTGGAAATAACCTTCAATATAACCTTAAAAAAAGCAATGTTATTTCTTATGGGAATGTAAAACTAAAAATTATAAATAGTTCTAATGATTCATTGACGTATGAAGTTATAAGTAATTTCTCGGGTAATTAAAACTATCGGAAATGGATGGTTTTTCCAAAATATAGCGTTAAACATATAAAGTCATTCTTTGTTTAACGCTACTATCGTAACTTTGAAATATCAAAGCTAATAGTTCCCGCGCATAAAAATCTTGTAATAATTTAAATCGTAAACTGTTTATAGTTTTACTATAAAAAATAGTTATGGTGAAAATATATTTCAATGAAATTTCAATAAGATAAGGTATTTTTTTGTTGGGCGAATGACACCTTTCTCTGTAATTTATTATCTTCTGAAATTTTAGTAAAAAGTCTGTAAACCCTTGTCTAATTGAATCACCCTTATAATGATAAATATAATTATCACAAAAAGAGAGTCATAATTGAACAGTATATGTATGTTATTTTTCATATATAATATTCTGCAGTCAAGGTTTGGCAGTACGAGGTAGTCGAGTTATAAACTAATAAATTTTGTGTAAATGAAATATTATAAAAAGAAAGGTGAGATACTGTGAGCATATTTAAATCGATTTGGGATTTTTTTGGCCTGTATCAGACTAAAAAAATAAGAATTTTACATTTATTAATTTTAGTTTTAGTGATATCGCAAATCATTGTTAGTAATTGGATGACAGGAACAAAGTCAGTCGTTCCTCCTTTTTTTGATATGGCTTATTTATTCACTTGGATTCATATTATTTCTGGTTTTGTGCTCTTTTTTTTAACGTTCTTTTTAGTCGTATCTTGTTTTAATCAACGCGGTTTTAGATATTTTTATCCCTATCTCTGGGGGGATTTTAAACAAATCAAAGAAGATATAAATTCTCTTTTAGCTAAAAAGCTACCAGATAGCTCTCCTAAAGGACTTGCTGCAACAGTTCAAGGGTTGGGGTTGGGGGCTTTATCAATTGTTATTTTGTCAGGTATAACATGGTTTATTTTATGGCTACAGCAGTCTCCATTTGCTTTAGAGGCTAGGAGTATTCATAAGTCACTCACTATTTTAATTGAGATTTATATTTATGGTCATGGTGGTTTAGGGGTTATCCATTTTATAATTTGGAAAAAAAATAATAAAATGGGTGGTTAGTTTTGCTCCTATGTATTTAATGATTTTTTATGAATCTCTAAATACTAATAAAAACAAACAATTCCATTTTAAATGAAGTTGGTGAAGGTTATTTTTATTCCCTATGATATTTAATAAAGTTAAATAAATCATAGGTATAGGTTATCACTTTTGACACTTTTGCTAGCAATAATATCTATAGAAAAAATAACCCAATTACCGCTTTAAATCACATTTGTTATTCTCGATAAGCCTTTTAGTGCAACAGCATGAATCACGGGTGAAACACTTGTACAGCAATTCCCTAATACTGTTATTTTATATTTCTTTGCTTGTTCAGCAATCGTGGTAAATAGTACGCAGTTTTGAGTCATCATTCCGCATAATTCAATATGTTCTATATTATGCGTTATAAGCAAATCATCAAGGTGCGTTTCATCAAATGAGTTGCCATGTCTTTTAGTTACAACGAAATGATCTTGGGACAGGTTAGTCAGTTGAGATATAAGTTCACAACCTTTTGTTGTTTCGTCAAAAAAGGCCGAGCCTAGAGGTGATAGATGTTGTATAAAAATAATGGCACAGTCATTTTTTTTGAATTCTAAAATTTTATCAGATATACGCATTAAGGTCGTTTCAATATCCCATAAAGGAAACCGCCCATCAGTAAGATAGTCATTTTGTGCATCTATAACGATTAATGCCTTTTTCATAATATCTCGTTAATTTAGGTTAGATTAGAGTTGAGTGTGAAATAAAGTAAAAAGAATTACAACAACTTTTAGTATTAACTCTCAATGATGCTAATCATATTCTGTATGAAATATTGCCATAGCGTGGTGGCTCATTGCCTGAAGGGGGGATTAGGATAACCTATAGTTAAAAAACACATATGCTTTGACGTATGTGTTTGGCGTGTATATATTATACATAGTAGAGAGTAAAGGAGCATGTATGGAACCATTACAACTGTTTAAAATTTTAGGCGATCAAACAAGGCTAAACATCGTGTTGCTTTTAAAAGCATCAGGTGAATTGTGTGTTTGTGATATCTATACCGCATTAAATTTATCACAGCCCAAGACATCTCGTCACTTAGCGATGCTTAGAGAATACGGTCTTTTGCTTGATTCTAAACAGGGTAAATGGGTTCACTATCGCTTATCTCCAACATTACTTCCATGGGTAAAAAATATCATTGATGTCACCTATGCAACCGAGAAAAATAGAATCGCAGATTTGCTCAAGAGCCTAGAGACAAAAGTGTCAGTGGGTCATTGTTCGGCATAAAATTTTTTAAATTAACATATTCGAAAAAACATATATAAGGTTGAGATATGAAAAGATTAGAAGTATTTGACCCAGCGCTATGCTGTAGCACTGGTGTTTGTGGAACAGAAGTCGACCAAGTATTAGTAGACTTCGCAACAGATGTAGATTGGTTAAAAAAACAAGGGGCGAATGTAAAGCGTTTTAACTTAGCACAAGAACCTATAGCGTTTGTTGACAATACAAAAGTGAAAACATTTTTGGAAACCGCGGGGGCGGAATCACTCCCTCTATTTATTCTTGATGGTGAGATTGTGTTGACTGGTCGATACCCTAAACGCCATGAGCTTGCTAGATGGTTTGGAATTCGTATGAATATTGAGAAGGTTGAGGTCATTAAGCCGTGCTGTGGTAACGATAAAACATGTTGTTAACGAGGGATATACAATGAAATTTTTAGATAACGCACCTAACTATTTATTTTTTACAGGAAAAGGTGGGGTCGGTAAAACCTCGATTTCATGCGCAACAGCAATCAAATTGGCAGAGGAAGGAAAAAAAGTTTTATTGGTAAGTACTGACCCGGCTTCTAATGTGGGGCAAGTATTTTCTCAATCAATTGGAAACCACATTAAGCCAATAACATTAGTGCCAAACCTATTTGCGATTGAAATAGACCCGCAAGCCGCTGCCGAAGAATATCGAAATAAAATTATTAATCCCATCAAAGAAAGTTTACCTGAAGCGGTAATTCAAAGTATTACGGAGCAGCTATCAGGTGCCTGTACAACAGAGATTGCTGCTTTCGATGAATTTACTGGGTTGTTGACTAATACACAGATTACCCGTCAGTTTGACCATATCATTTTCGATACTGCACCAACGGGGCATACCATTCGTTTACTACAACTCCCGAGTGCATGGAGTGATTTTATCAGCGATAACCCTGACGGAGCGACATGTTTAGGGCCAATGTCTGGCCTTGAAAAACAGCGCGAGCAGTACAGCATGGCTGTGGAAGCGCTGAGTGATAACTCGCTAACAAGGTTACTATTAGTTGCACGTCCTCAGTCAGCTGCGTTAAGAGAAGTTGCGAGAACCTACAATGAGTTATCTTCTCTGGGGATTAAAAATCAGCAATTGATCGTTAATGGTGTTTTCCCCGAAACGGCGATAACTGACAATGATAAGTTATCCCATGCGCTCTACTCTCGTGAACAAGCCGCATTAGCGTCTATGCCTGAAGCACTACGCTCGTTACCTGTCGATATTCTTTATTTACAAAATATCAATATGGTTGGAGTCGATGCACTGAAGCAGTTGTTATCTAATGACATGCCACAAGTTCCAACTACTCCCCCGACAAAACAACCTATTTCTTTACCTACTTTGTCAGAACTGGTTGGCGAAATATCTCAACAACAGCATGGGTTGATTATGTTAATGGGAAAAGGCGGTGTAGGGAAAACAACGATTGCAGCATCAATAGCGGTGAAACTGGCAGAAAAAGGGTTAGATGTTCATCTGACCACATCCGACCCTGCTGCTCATATTGAGTCAACACTCGATGGTGTTTTACCCAACCTTCAAGTTAGTCGAATTGACTCTATCGCCGAAACTGAACGTTATCGTAGTTATGTTTTAGAAACAAAAGGGAAAGATTTAGATGCAGAGGGGCGGGCATTACTAGAGGAAGATTTGCGCTCCCCATGTACTGAAGAAATTGCGGTATTTCAGGCCTTTTCTCGCATTATTAGGGATGCTGGAAAACGTTTTGTTGTGATGGATACAGCTCCAACAGGGCATACATTATTACTCCTTGATGCAACTGGGGCATACCATAAAGAAATTGCTAAGAAAATGGGAGGGAAGGGCCACTTCTTAACCCCTATGATGCAATTGCAAGATCCTGAAAGGACAAAAGTGATTATTACGACACTTGCTGAAACAACACCTGTGCTTGAGGCGGAAAACTTACAAAATGATTTAATACGTGCAGATATACACCCGTGGGCATGGGTGATTAATAATAGCCTATCTATCACAGAAACAACCTCACCATTGTTACTTTCAAGGGCAGAGCAGGAGGTTTCTCAGATTGAAAAGGTGGCATCAACATTGGCAAAGCGTGTTGCTATTGTCCCTTTACTTGAGACAGAGCCTGTGGGGATATCCGCATTAAGTCAGCTCGCAGGATAAGTTCTACTTTTGGAAAAAGGTGCATAGAAAAGCACCTTTTAAACGAGGTTGTTATGTTTATTGCCGCATTAATTTTTATTTTGACCATTACGTTCGTTATTTGGCAACCCAAAGGGCTAGGTATTGGCTGGAGTGCAACGGCAGGGGCGGTATTAGCCCTTATTTTGGGGGTGATTAGTTTTCAAGATATTCCCGTTGTTTGGAATATTGTGTGGAATGCCACCGCGACATTTGTTGCCGTGATTATTATCAGTTTGCTGTTAGATGAAAGTGGCTTTTTTGAATGGGCGGCATTACATGTTGCCAAGTGGGGTGGTGGCCAAGGAAAACTATTATTTAGCTATATTGTGTTACTCGGTGCGACTGTTGCGGCTTTATTTGCCAATGATGGTGCGGCATTGATATTAACGCCGATTGTGATTGCAATGTTACTTGCACTTGGCTTTAACAAAGGCACGACATTAGCATTTGTTATGGCTGCTGGTTTTATTGCAGATACAGCGAGCCTGCCACTTATTGTTTCTAACCTCGTTAATATTGTTTCAGCTGACTTTTTTAATATTGGTTTTACTGAGTATGCGTCAATTATGGTGCCGGTGGATATTGCTGCGATTATTGCGACACTGGTGATGTTACATTGGTTTTTCCGTAAAGATATTCCTAAACAATATGATGTCACTAAACTGAGTGAACCAGCTTTAGCTATCAAGGACATGACGACGTTTAAAGCAGGCTGGTTTGTGCTAGCGCTATTACTCATCGGTTTTTTTGTCTTAGAACCATTAGGTATTCCTGTTAGTGTGATTGCTGCGATTGGTGCTTTAATTTTATGGGGAATTGCAGCTAGAGGTCATACGATTAATACCAAAAAAGTGTTGCGTGGTGCGCCGTGGCAAATTGTTATTTTCTCGTTAGGTATGTACTTGGTCGTGTATGGTTTAAGAAATGCAGGGTTAACGGATTACCTCTCTGAAACGCTTGATTACCTTGCCGATAAAGGGTTATGGGTAGCAACACTAGGAACAGGGTTTATCACTGCGTTTTTATCATCCATCATGAATAACATGCCAACAGTATTAATCGGCGCTCTTTCCATTGAAGGTAGCCAAGCAACGGGAGTTATTCAACAGGCGATGGTGTATGCCAATGTCATTGGTGCTGATTTAGGCCCGAAAATTACCCCTATAGGGAGTTTAGCAACATTGCTGTGGCTGCATGTGTTATCACAAAAAAATATGACCATTACATGGGGATATTATTTTAAAACGGGGATCATTATGACTATTCCTGTACTCACCGTCACATTGATTGCTTTAGTGCTAAGGCTTTCACTGCTAAATTAAGGGCAACTCCATGAATGAAATTACAATTTACCATAACCCAGATTGTGGTACTTCACGCAACACTCTAGCGATGATCCGCAATAGTGGCATTGAACCGACGATTATTTATTATTTAGAAACGCCACCCACTAAAAATGTATTAGTTCAACTGATTATAGATATGAACATTACGGTAAGAGAGCTATTACGCAAAAATGTGGAACCGTATGAGCAACTAAGCTTAAAAAAAACGATTTATACCGATGACCAATTAATTGATTTTATGTTGCAGTACCCAATATTGATTAATAGGCCGATTGTGGTAACGCCATTAGGTGTGAAATTATGCAGGCCATCTGAAGTGGTATTAGACATATTGCCAAATCCGCAGCAAAAGGTGTTTATCAAAGAAGATGGTGAGGTTATCGTTGATAAACTGGGGAACAGACTAAAGTAGGTAACTATTTAGTGGTTTTATTATGTTTTCTTTTACGTGAATACGTCTGAAATAATGAGAAAAATAAGCTCTATTTCAATGAAATGGGCGATAAAACCCCCTGCGATTACCAGTGAAAACGGTTTTTTTATATTGCTCGGTCTTAAAAAGCACTAAAGGCTGAAGGCCGCCTTTAGTGCGAGTTGAGGTTACAGCGCACTATCCCGTTAATTAAGGGATTACAAATAAGGCAATGGCCAGTGCTTAAAGTAGATATGCTTTGCTTGCCAATCTACTTTCTCAGTATTGTCTGAAAGTAAATAGCGAGCGACAGTAAATGCAAATTCAAAGCTGACACCTAGCCCTTTTGCACTAATAAATTTACCATCCACAACAACGTCTTGATCAACGTAGTGCCCATCATTATATTTTTCAGCAAGTTTATCACCAGTACTATAATGTCTACCTTCAAGTAACTGATGAGCTGCGAGTACTTTGGCACCAGAGGAACATAGGGCACAAATATATTTATCTTCAGAAATATGACGGCGAAGAAACTCAATAACTTGTGGTGAGCTACTAAGGCGATCGGTGCCTTTTGGGCCGCCAGGCATCATTACTGCGTCATAACTGTGAGATAGTTTTTCTGTTAACAAGTAGTCAGCACTAATTTTAGTTTCAAAATAAGTATTTAGTGTCAGGGTATCCATACATGAAAGAACATCAACATGAATATCTAATCGACGCATAATATCAATGAAAACGACGGCTTCACCTTCTTCGAAGCCATCTGCGAGTAATACAGCAACTTGTTTCATGTCATTCCTTTATTATTTATTTCAATGAATTATAACTTTCCATCACTTTTACAAACGCGAATTTTATCCATGACAACCGATTTCATTGCAGCTTTGCCTGGAACTAAATAGTGACGAGGGTCAGTAGCATCTGGGTTTTCAAGAAAGTAGTGTTTGATGGCATCGGAAAAGGCTATTTTCAGTTCAGTTGCCACATTTACCTTACAAATACCTAGATCAATACAATGGCGTACATCTGCATCGGGTATCCCTGATGCACCATGTAATACTAGTGGTATTTCTGTTTTTTGACGGATTGCTTGTAAACGGTCAAAATCTAAGTGCGGCTCGCTTTTATACATACCATGAGCTGTACCAATTGCGACCGCAAGTGAGTCAATACCAGTGCGTTGGATAAATTTTACGGCAGACTCTGGGTCTGTAAATAAAGCATCTGCAGCATCAACGACCAAATCATCTTCTTGGCCCCCTAAGCGTCCAAGTTCCGCTTCTACGGTACAATCCCATTGGTGACAGTAATCAACAACTTGTTTAACAATTTGAATATTTTCTTCGAAAGGAAAGTGGGATGCATCTATCATTGCGGAACGCACTCCTGAGACCACCTTCTGGAAAATATCAGGAATATCTTCATGATGGTCTAGGTGTAATGCGACAGGAATATGATAGCGTTCAGCCGCTTGCTGGCAGATAGCAATAAGATAATCACTCCCCGCATAGGCAAAGGTACTTGGTGTTCCTGCGAGGATCACTGGAGACCCCATTTCTGCGGCAGTTTCCATCACAACTTGAATAGTCTCGAGATTGTGGATGTTGAATGCAGGCACAGCATAGCCACCTTGTTGGGCTTTATTTAACATACTACGGGTCGATACGAGAAACATAGTTGCCTCTTCTTTCATTTAATTTCGATTTATAATAATCGAAAGATAAAGAAAGGTAAAAGATCTAAATCACATTTTATTTGTTTCACACCGAAAGGTAATGAAAGAAAACTAAAAAAAATGACTCATTTTAGAACTATAAGTTGTCACACCTTTACGTAATAGGTTGTTTTTAGGACGTTTTGATTGACCTATAATTGTTTCAATTACCTTTTGAGTGAGAGGTTGTTTATCTAAGCGGCGACTTAAAGGAGACTGCTGTTGAGTATACTCCTGCCGAAATATCACCGTAACTTCCTGCGTATCTTTAACTCCTATTACCGAAGCATGAATCGATGGAATTTCGAAACGAAAATCGGCCTTTTCGATTGGAAGTTCGCTGGTGGGAGTTTGCCAAAGCTGTAGCCGTTCACCACAATATAAAGCGATGACCACAGACCGCAATGACCAGAAACTGCTTGCAGGTCCGCTGTAATTATCGACAAGACGAGAGTCTTGCGCGAATAAGCCTTGCGTTGGTGCTCCCGCTTTTAATGCACCATTACTAATAAAGTAGCGAAGTGTGCTTTCTAAGGCATGTTTGGCTTGACCGATACTGACGGAATCACAACCTAAATCAACACCTGCGATTAATGGAGTTGACACCGCTAAACGGTAACATGCACTGCGCCCAAAAAATGGAATACCTTTGGTTGTAATAAATGGTAGATAGCTGCGATTAAACTGGTTAAGGGATTGCTTTATAAATTCATGATCGAAGCCTGGAATAATTTGGTTTAGCCAGTAAAGCCCATAGTAAAAACCCCAAGCATTGTAATAATCAAAATTCCCTTTTGCACCATCACGGAACCAACCGTCGCCAGCATAAAATTGTTTAATTCTGTTATAACGCCAATGGGCAATATGGTCAGTTCCCGTCAATGCTTTGATAACAAATTGGACGGTGAGTGGGAATAAATGCCAGTTATTATCAACGATTTCGCAGTGATTAACTTGTTCGAACCACGTGATAATTTGGTGTTGTAAGCTAATATCAAGCTGATCCCATACCCATTTACGACTGAGCCAAAGGGTGAGAGCTAAGTCTGCAGATTCACATATTTTTTGGTCGTAGTTTTCAAGCTTCCCCCAATAGCCTTTATGGGAAGGGTTTGTCCCATTCACAAATGCGCTTTTAATCATCTCTGCAATATTAAATGGTTGTTGGTTTAGCCCTTTGATTATCGGTTGCTGATGATGAACTAACCATGCTGCAAGCAGGGGTAATACTCGGCTAACACCTTCCATAGCATCTGTCTTGACGGTTTGTTGTCCGGGGCTTCCGGGGTAATAAGCATGGGTATAATCCCAAACTTGATAATGATGAAAAGCCTCCGTGACATAGCGAGTGAGTGTTTCGCAAAGAAATAATAATGGCTTTTGATTATCGCGAAAGGTATCGGCAATAAGTTGGTCATGGTGGTGGTAAGCCCGTTTTCGGATACATCTTCTAATAATATTTTCTTTAAACAGTCGTTGATAGATGGCTATATTAGGATGTTCATAGGGGAGTTTTGGACGTTCAGTAGGAATAATAGGTGTAGTCATATTTATTCTCGATTGTTAGAAAAAGCGAGCCTCCATGCTCACTTAATTGGCCAAAGATCCGATTCTATCGTGCAGAATCAACAAGTATTTGGTAACGGTCTTGTCCCCATACAACAGGTTTTGGTTTGTCTTTAACCCAATGATAATAAGCAGATTTTAGCTGTTTAACTTTTTCTGGATACTGACGTGCTAAATCAATTGATTCAGCAGGGTCTTGTTTATCATTGAATAGCTTAGGTTGGTTTGAGCCATCGTCATAAAAATACAGAGCCCATTCGCCATCACGGATCGCCCATGAGCCTTTTGATAGTTTTTCTAGGTTAGGGTTATTAGGGATTTCTTTACGTTGGTATGTTATCCATTCATGGTAACCGTGCCAGAATGCCTGATTTTCTTCGCTGTAGTGTTTAGTCCCTGGGCCTGTCCAATAAAGGTATTGGTGTGGAGATTTATCGTCTTTGCCTGTTAGTACGGGCATAATATCTTTCCCTTCTACTTTCAGGGTATCTGGGATAGTTATTCCTGCACTTTTCAGCGCCGTCGGCAGGATATCGATAGCTGAAACCATGATGTCACTCTGTTTACCTGCTGGGATATGGCCCGGCCAATAAGCAACAAAAGGGACACGCACTCCGCCATTAAACATTTGGCCTTTAAAGCCTTTATCCATTGCGTTCATTGGCATTGGGGATTCATGAACAGCCCCGTTATCTGAAATAAAGAAAATTAACGTATTTTGTAATTCTCCATTTTCTTTCAACGTGGCAATTATTTTTCCGATCCCTTCATCTGCGGCATTCAGAGCGGCAAAATACTTATCAGCTTCAACATTACCTGTATTAAATTTATCCATATATTTGGCAGGTGAAGCCTCCTCAAGTGGGATATGAGGCACGCTATACGACAAATTAATAAAGAAAGGCTTATCTTTATGACTGTCTATGAATTTGACAGTTTCATCCGTCAATAAATGAGTCAGGTAGCCAGAAGCAGGGACATTTTCCCCATTACGCCAAATCGCTGGTGAATTCCACAACGCTGCGCCAGAGGCATAATAACTGTAGGCATAATCAAAACCCCTTTCATGGGGGGCAAACCCAGGTTCTGGTGTTGATATCATGTTGTCATGATAATCACGAGTTTGTTTATCTTCAGCTATCTTGGGCTTTTTGATCACTTTCGCATTATGCCACTTCCCAATGCTGGCAGTTGCATAACCATCGGCTTGGAATAAAGCGGGTAATAATTTAATGTCCTCTGGAATGCCTAACATAGCATCATCATTACTATAGGTACCGAAGCTTGCAGGGGAGCGACCAGTAAAAATCCCTGCTCTAGATGGCCCACAAACTGGGTGAGCAACAAAGGCGTTAGTCATTTTAATTCCGCCGGCTGCCATTTCAGTGACATTTGGCATCGCAATTTTCGCGGCTTCGACCATTTTATTTATGTCGCCATCATAACGTTGGGCGGTAGGGCGTTTTGCTAGCTCGTTAACATCAAGATTGTCTAACACAAAATCAAGCTGACCAGTCCCTAAATCATCCATAACAATAAGTAAAACATTGGGTTTTTCAGGGGTCCCTCCAGCAGTTGCAGCTAAGGGAAAACTTAAGCAACTAGTGGCTATAAGGCCAGCAAGTAGGCTTTTTTTTACAGTAGGTAAGATCACAAAAGTCTCTCCAGAAAGGTTAATTTATTGAAAATAAGCTTTTTTTAAGGCAGGGAGTGCATCGCTAGCCAATCCCCCGCGGGAAATAGCTTGCTGCATTAACTGCATGCCTAGTGCGGTATGATGAAATATTTTTTTATAAGAACGGCACAAGTAATTGTGGCGATATTTTTCTCCATCAATTGCCACAATTCGGTGTTTAGGGCAGCCACCGTAGCATAAGCTTTGGACTTCACAACGTTGGCAAATACTGGTGAGTTTGTCGTATTTATTTTGACCAAAGCGTGTCTGTTGCTTAGAAGAAACTAAACGAGCTAAGGTGTTTTCTTGGACGCTACCTAAGCGGTTTGCAGGGTAAACGTAGTGGTCACAGGAGTAAACATCACCATTAGATTCAATGATTAATGCTTGTCCACAGGTTTTGGATTGAATACAAGTGGACGCAGGATAACCCATCCATGTACCAAGTAAGCTATCGAACAAACGGATGTATACTTTTCCTACATCACCTTGGCGTATCCATTCGTCGAAAATATCAGCCATAAATTGTCCGTATCCTTCACTTGAAACTGAGAAAGACGCCATAACAGCATTCGGACCGGGCGCATAGTGCCCCCCTTGCATATGTGGAAAACGTCGGTCTACTTCAACAATTGGAATAAATTGAAAGAATGTCGAGCCGATATCTTTTAGTGCTTGATACGTTTCTTTTCCTTTACGCCAATTCTGATCGTTCACGACGGTAAGTGTATTAAATTGAACACCATATTCGTTGAGTAACTGAATTGATTTTTTAACGCGTTCGAAGGTTGGGTTACCATTGACTGAAATACGATATTTATCATGCACCGCTTCAAGTCCATCAATAGAAACCCCGAGTAAAAACTGGTGATCGGCAAAAAATTGTGCCCATTGACGGTTTATTGCAATTGCATTGGTTTGGACACTATTTGTGATCGTTTTTCCTTGTGCGTATTGTTTTTGATACTTCACAACACGCTCAAAAAACGCTAACCCAGCGAGTGTTGGTTCTCCGCCTTGCCATGAAAAATCAATTTGGTCACTCGCGTTAGACTGAATATAGTCTTTAATGTAACGACGTAATACATTGTCAGGCATCACGTCATGATGGTTATCTGCTACTTCTTCGTTAAATACATTCTCTTTTTCGAGATAAAAACAGTATTCACACTTGATATTACAGCGATAGCTAGTGGGTTTCGCCATCATATGAAAGTTAGTTGGTTGGTTAGAAGCCATTTTTTTATCCGAAAGAAGTCAGGTTATTTTTATAGCATTACGCAATTTTCGTAAAATCAAAAGAGATTGAAATCACAAAAATGGAAAATGAAAGATTTTGAAAGGTGGGGGAGGGGAATAAATGGGGGATTCACGATAAAGTATTTTGTCGTTAAAATTCCAAAATATACTTTTTAATTAAACGGAACCCGACATCTTTCGAATAGAAAAAGTTTTTTCAGCACGTTTTGCTAATTTTAGAGTCATTTCATTACTAAAATTTCACGAATCTGGGCTTAGAGGCGACAGTCTGACGATTAGATTAATTAAAATACACTGATTAACACTTTATATATTGGATAGTTTCTCATTCGAAGCTATGATATTTCAATTATGAAAATATCCGTAAGCAAATAGTGAACAAATCGAAACTTTGTGAAAGAGATCAAAAGTTTTGTTTTTTTACGTTGTCGGTAATTTTTGGCGTAGTAAACTAATTTCGAAATCAAATGAAAGTCTTTTGTTTGGTTTCGTAAGGAGACGAAAGTGAAAGCGGCAGTTGAGCGGCGTATGGAAATACTCGACATGGTTAACCAACATGGTAAAGCCAGAGTTGAGGATCTAGCCGAAATTTTTAAAGTTTCAAGTGTCACCATTCGCAGCGATTTAAGTTTTCTTGAAAAAAATGGTTATGTTATTCGCTCTCATGGCGCTGCAATACCGAATACAGGGTTTATTGCAGAACTGAGTATCCACGAAAAACGTGGGCAAAATGCGGGAACAAAAACGTTAATAGGGAAAGCTGCCGCCACGCTAATTAAGGATGGGGATACCGTTATTTTAGACTCGGGGACAACTACGCGTGAAATCGCGACACATTTAAAATCGCGTGAAAACGTAGTGGTCATGACTAACGGTTTAGATGTTGCAATGGAGTTGGCGAATACCGCAGGCGTTGATGTATTAATGACAGGCGGTGCATTGCGAAAGAATGCTTTATCGTTTTCTGGCTCTCAAGCAGAAAGCAGCCTAAGAAATTACCGATTTGATAAGGTTTTTCTTGGGGTTGACGGATTCGATTTACGTGTTGGTATCACGACACACAATGAACAAGAGGCGAGCCTCAACCGTTTAATGTGTGATATCTCAGAGACTATTATTGCAGTTGCTGATTCTACGAAATTCGGTAAACGCAGCTGTCATATGATCCGTGAGTTTGGTGATATTGATATTTTGGTAACAGACTCTGGTATTCCTGATGAATATGTCCAAGAGTTAAAGGACCATAAAATCGAAGTCATTATCGTCGATAAAGATTTATAGCTGACTAACTCCATTAACAGCACTGCCGGTGTTGATTGTGGAGTTAGTATTAATGCATCCTTTAGAAAAAATTGTTCAGCAAAATAAGTTAGGTCAACAGAACGGTATTTATTCTGTTTGTTCTGCTCATCCTTTTGTTATTGAAGCATCATTGCAGCAAGCGTTGGACAATAATTCCTTTCTTCTTATTGAAGCCACTTCTAATCAGGTTGATCAATTCGGTGGTTATACCGGTATGACACCTGCTGATTTTTATCATTATGTTACTGAAAAAGCAGAGAAAGTTGGCTTTCCTCTCAATCAGCTAATTCTTGGTGGTGACCATTTAGGCCCTAACCGTTGGCAAGACCTCCCTGCTGCAGATGCTATGGATAATGCCGATGTTTTAATCGCAGCTTATGTTGCCGCTGGATTTAAAAAAATTCATTTAGATTGCAGCATGTCTTGCGCTGATGACCCTGTTCCTTTAACCGATGAAATTGTTGCTGAGCGGGCGGCTCGCCTTGCGGTTATCGCAGAAAAAACAGCAAAACAACAATTCGGTCGTAGCGATATTGTGTATGTCATTGGTACTGAAGTTCCTGTTCCCGGCGGAGCCACAGAAGCTTTAGAGGGTGTGGAGGTCACTTCTCCTGATGCCGCTCGCAAAACCTTAGAGTGTCATGCGAAAGCATTCGAAAAAGCAGGTGTGGGGGATTGTTGGCAACGGGTTATCGGATTGGTCGTTCAACCTGGAGTGGAATTTGATCATACCGGTGTGATTGATTATCAACCCGAAAAAGCACAGGCATTGAGTAAAGTAGTTGATGATTATTCACATCTGGTTTTCGAAGCTCACTCAACTGATTACCAAACAGAAGATGCTTATAAACAATTGGTTCGTGACCATTTTGCTATTTTGAAAGTAGGCCCCGCATTGACGTTTGCAATGCGCGAAGCGCTGTATTCATTGTGCGAAATTGAGAATGAAATGTTTCCTGCCAAGCAATGTTCTCATTTAAAAGAAAAAATGGAGCGCTTGATGTGTAGCGAGCCGCATTTCTGGCAGAAGTATTATCATGGCGATATTCACCAACAAGCATTTGCTCGGGTATATAGCTTCAGCGACCGCATTCGTTACTATTGGCCGGATAAAGAAATTAGCGATGCAATAGATAAGCTAATGAATAATTTATCTGCTAAACCAATCCCATTACCTTTACTTAGCCAATATCTGCCACATCAATTTAAACAATTGAGAGAGGGTCTGATTGATAGCTCACCTAAGTCGTTTGTTTTCGCAAAAATTCGCGATGTGTTATCGGTGTACGCCGATGCGTGTAAATTCAGTCACTGAGGTTTGACATGGAATATTTAAGTTATCAACCGGCTGAACTAGAACAACTTAATGCGTTCTGGACAGCAAAAGAAATTGAGCAGCAACCTGAATGTTGGCAAAAAACGGCGTTATCAGTGAAAGCATTACGTACTGAAATTGATGCGTTTTTAGCTAAAGTTTTATCAGCACCAGATGCTCGTATTATTATGACTGGAGCAGGCACTTCTGCATTTGCCGGACGTGCACTGGCCCCTATATTAACTGGGCATCTTAAGCGTCGTGTTGATGCAATAGCAACAACAGATTTGGTTTCTGACCCGAAAGAGTATTTAGCTGAAGATGTGCCGACCTTGTTAGTTTCTTTTGCTCGCTCTGGAAATAGCCCTGAAAGTGTTGCAGCTCTTGATGTCGCTGAAAAGTGTTTATCTCAATGTTACCACTTAGTGCTGACTTGCAATTCACAGGGGCAATTATTCCAATATTGCCAAAATAACCCTAATGCATTGGCACTTTTGATGCCAGAAGAGTCGAATGACCGCTCTTTAGCCATGACATCAAGTTTTTCATCTATGATGATGGCCGCACTATCCATTTTCTTAGATGATACTTTCTTTAATAAACAAATCTTACCATTTTTCACTCAATATCATGAGAATTATCAGCAGTTTAACCGAATAATTCGTGAGAGCTATGCAGGTAAATTCAAACGTGTGATTTATTTAGGTAGTGGGGGGCTTCAGGGGCTTGCACAGGAAGCGGCTTTGAAAATGTTAGAGCTTACCGCAGGTAAAGTGGTGGCTAGTTTTGATACCCCATTAGGATTTCGTCATGGCCCTAAATCAATCGTTAACAAAGACACGCTAGTCGTTTTATTTCTTTCGAATGACCCGTATACCAGACAGTATGAAACTGACTTATTACGAGAGGTAATTCACGATAATGCATCATCCAAGGTGATCGGGATCACTGCGTCCTCTGAAGATATTTTTTTGAAAGATAATTTCATTTATATTTCAAAACTGGAGCATTGTTCTGACGCAGCGTTACTATTTCCTTATCTAATGTTAGCGCAAGCATTTGCTTTTCATAGCTCTATTGCACTGGGGAATACACCGGATAACCCTTCTCCAACAGGAGAAATTAACCGGGTTGTTCAAGGTGTTACTATTTACCCGTTCTCATATCAAAAAGATGGCGAATCGCTATCTTGAGATAAACACAACAAATAATAAGAGAGCAAGTTATGCACACACCAAATATTGTCTGGACCCGAATCGATGAACGTTTATTACATGGGCAAATTCGTATTACATGGGGTAAACACACGGAAGCAAATTTAATTCTTGTTGCGAATGATGACGCTGCTGATGGACCCAATTCTGCTTTTATGCAAGCTGGCATGAAAGCATCAGCAGGTGGAGAATATGCGGTCCGCTTTTTCTCTATTCAAAAAACCATTGATGTGATTAGTAAAGCATCTCCTCGCCAGAAAATTTTTGTACTTTGCAATAACCCAACTGACGTTGCTCGTTTAGTTGAAGGTGGTGTTCCTATAACGCACTGTAATGTTGGCAATATGCATTTCCATGAAGGGAAAAGACAGATTGCGAAGACGGTGTCTGTTGATGAACGTGATTTGGAGGCATTTCGCCGTTTGGTGGATAAAGGCGTCACCTGTACCGTGCAAAATACACCTGACCAATCTCCAGTGGATGTGTTAGCGCTTGCAACGGCTTAAGGCTGCTTGAGGCATAACTTAAAACAACTGTGTTTAAGGAATTATTATGATTTATGAAGCTTCTCTTGTGGCTTTATGGGCCTTCTTTTGCGGTATAGATAAGTATGATGTTGCGCTAAACATTCACAGGCCACTCATTACAGGCCCTGTTGTTGGGTTGATTATGGGTGATATGCAAGTCGGTTTGATTGCAGGCGCTACGCTGGAACTTGCATGGTTAGGGTTAGTTCCTAATGCAGGGGCTCAGCCACCAGATGTCACATTAGGGACTATAGCGGCCGTTGCTTTTGCCATCATGACTAATCAATCACCTGCAGTTGCGATGGGGATTGGGATGCCTATCGCAGTGCTAATGCAAATGATCATTATCGGTTTCTTCGCCATGACTGCATTTACTATGGGTAAAGCAGACCGTTATGCAGAAAAAGCCGATGCATCGGGTATTTCTCGACTGTTGATAGCCACTATTACTGTTCGTTCATTACTGTATTCCATTGTTGCATTCGTCACGGTTTATTTTGGTGAACATGCTGCGGAATGGATAGATCAAAACACGCCAAAAGTATTGCTAGAAGGTTTAGGTATTGGCGCGAAAATGGTACCAGCAATTGGCTTTGCTATGTTGTTAAAAATCATGTGGTCAAAAGAAGTGGCGGGCGTGTTCTTCGTTGGATTTGTTATGACAACTTACTTGAAGCTTCCCATCATGGCGGTAGCAATACTTGGCGCATCCGCAGCAGCACTGTATTACTTCTTCAGCGGTAACAGTAACAACAATAACTCACAGAAAAATGAGGATTTTGAAGATGGTATCTGATAACAAAGCAATCGAACAAACGAAAAACCTCCCTGTTGAGTCCTATGTTGATGGTGTTGATGAGTATCAGGATACAACGGTTCGTAAGGTAATAACGAAAGGCGATCTTTGGAAATGTGCGTTTCGTGGTTTATTTATGGAAGGTAATTTTAACTTCGAACGCATGCAAGGTGGTGGATTTGCTTTTTCAATTATCCCTGCTTTGCGCAAAATCCATGGAAACAACAAGCGGGACTATGCGACATCACTAAAAAACCATCTGCAATTTTTCAATGCGAGTCCAAAGTTGTTTACGTTTTTGCTCGGCACAGCGGTTGCTATGGAGGAAAACAAAGAGAAGCCTTCAACGGTCAACGTGATGAAAGTTGCAGGTATGGGGCCTACTGGTGGGATTGGTGATGCTATCGACCACATGACATTAATGCCATTGACGTTAGCATTAGGCGCTTCTATTGCAATGGAAGGGTCTATTGCAGGGCCGTTTGTCTTTTTCTTTCTCTATCAAATAATCCACTTCTTTGTGTATTTCGGTTTGATGTTTATGGGCTATCGCGCAGGTACAGCTGCGATGGTCAATATGAGTGATGCGACTGAAAAATTAGCGAAAGCCGCCAACATTATGGGGATTTTTGTTATCGGTGCGTTATCCGCTACTTTCATAAAGGTGCAAACAACGGCCTCGATTGAATTAGGTGGCAAGGTTGTTGAGCTGCAAAGTGCATTATTCGACAAAATTATGCCGAATTTACTACCGCTAGGCTTGGTTTTCCTGATGTTCAAAATGGTCAAGGGCACAGGCTTTTGGGCTAAACCTCCTGTACTTATTTTTTCAATGTTGGCATTCGGTGTGATTGGTCACGTATTGGGTGTTCTGTAAGTAAGTTAGATATTTGCGGGCAAATGGGTTTGCCCGCTTAGGAGTATACGAATGATTGGTTTGATTATTTCGGGTCACCTCAATTTTGCAAGTGGTATGGCATCGGCAGTAAAAGCTATCGCAGGTGAACAGGAGAATATGGTGTTTATTGATTTCATTGAATCAATATCGCCCGATGAATTAGAGCAGCAAATGCGTGCCGCTATTCAATCGATGTCTTGTGAGCAAGTTGTTTTCCTCACCGACCTTCCGGGTGGCACTCCATGTAATCGTGCCATGGCAATTATGATGGAAAACCCCTCTGTTGAAGTCTTAGCTGGCGTCAACCTTCCTATGATTGTTAATGCTGCATTTGAACGTGAAGATACCACCGCCAGTGAGTTACTGTCGGTTCTGAGAGAGATTGGTATGACAAGTATCCAAGACCTCCGTGAGCAGCTTGCTATGTCGTCTGAACCTGAAAATGAAGAAGATGGTTTATGAACCAGCAATATGCAATTTTAGCGGATAGGACGTTCACTCCAGAGGGCATCCGTTACCAGCAGTATGTGGTGATAAATGATGGCATTGTACAGGAAGTTACGAATATCGCGCCTGAAAACTGCCCGATTATCCATCTTAAAGACCGCAGTTTGCTACCCGGATTCGTCGATATTCATATTCATGGACGAGCCGGCTGTGATGTGATGGATGCAAGTCAATCTGCTTTGCAAACTATCTCAGATGAATTAGTCCAAACGGGAGTTGTGGCGTGGGTTGGCACGACGGTCACAGCCCCAATGGATGATATCCAGCAAGCGTTAACCAGCATCCGAGACTTTACCTCCAAACCACAAACATCCGGTGCACAACTGCTAGGAAGCTTCCTTGAAGGCCCTTATTTCACAGAAAGGCATCGTGGGTCGCATCCAGTGAAATACCTTAAAGCGCCTACAGTTGCTGAGCTTGATGAGCTTTATCGATGTGCAGAAGGTTCTTTACTGCGTGTTGCTATAGCCCCTGAAGCCGAAGGCGCCACTTCAGCTATTGATTGGCTTGTTGAACATAAAATTAAAACCAGTGTTGCACATACTGCGGCGGATTATGAGCAGACTAGCCAAGCTTTTGCGCGTGGCGCAGATTGTGGCGTGCATCTTTATAACGGGATGACGGGGTTACATCACCGTGAACCTGGCTGCTGTGGTGCCGTGTTATATCACAATGTACTCGCTGAATTGATAGCCGATGGTATTCATGTCCACCCTGTCATGATGGAACTGGCTTATCGCCTAAAAGGTTACCAACAGATTGCATTGATTACTGATTGCATGCGGGCAGGGGGGCTCCCTGATGGTGACTACGCACTTGGCGCACAAATGGTCAAAGTCACGAATGGCCAAGCTCGAACTGTCGATGGTTCTTTAGCGGGGAGTACATGTAGCTTGGATAGTGCATTGCGCAATATGGTGCGCTTAGCTCACATACCTGAATGGGAAGCCGTTCAGATGGCAACCGCAATACCGGCTGAATATCTCGGTATTAGCGAGCAATTTGGTTATATCCGTAAAGGTGCTCAAGCCAATTTTGCTGTTGTTGATAACAATTTTTATTTAACAGACACATTCATCAGAGGTGAACACGTTCACTCTGTATTCGGGAAAGCCGATCACTAAGATGGTTAACCCATCAGTAAATTTATGAGGTATTTATAATGGAAATTCGTCAACCAATTCACAGTGAGCATGCTAAAACGCTCGATACCGAAGGGTTACGTCAACAGTTTCTGATTGAGGATCTGTTCCGTGAAGGGGAAATGAATCTCACTTATAGCCATATCGACCGTATTATTGTCGGTGGTATTGTTCCAACAAGTGCGCCATTAGCGTTAATGGCGGGGAAAGCCTTAGGTGTTGATTTTTTTCTAGAAAGGCGTGAATTAGGCGCAATCAATATTGGTGGGGCAGGTAAAGTTATTATCGATGGCGATGTGTTTGAGATAGCCCCGCGTGAAGCCATTTATATTGGTATGGGGACTCGAACAGTTGAATTTATGAGTATTGATGCGAAAGAACCTGCTCGTTTTTATATCAATTGTGCACCGGCTCACCATGCTTATCCAAGCCGTAAAATTACGATTGACCAAGCATCGCCTGAGAAACTGGGTAATGCTGAAAACTGCAATGTCCGTACTATTTATAAATTTTTGCACCCGTCAATCCTACCAACATGTCAGTTATCAATGGGGATGACGGTATTAGAGCCGGGAAGTTTGTGGAATACCATGCCATGTCATACCCATGAGCGCCGTATGGAAGTTTATCTGTATTTCGATATGAAAGAAGATAATGTGGTTTTCCACTATATGGGTGAACCAACAGAAACTCGCCATATTGTGGTCCGCAACGAACAAGCGGTGATTAGCCCTAGCTGGTCGATTCACTCCGGTGTAGGTACCGCGGCTTATACCTTTATCTGGGGCATGGTTGGGGAAAATCAAGTTTTCCATGATATGGACCATGTCGCAATGAAAGATCTGAAATAGTTACTCCTTTCACTCTTTTTTTTTCTTATACAGTAAAACGATGTGGGATATTCCCACATCGTTAGAGGAACTCATCATGAATTTATTTGATTTAACTGGGAAAGTTGCCATCGTTACGGGGTGTAACACTGGGTTAGGGCAAGGTATGGCTATTGGTTTGGCACAAGCAGGAGCTGATATTGTTGGGGTTGGTGTACAAGATGCACCTGAAACACGACAGCAGATAGAAGCATTAGGGCGCAAATTTCATTACATTACCATGAACTTAATGGAACAATCAGGCTTACAAGATTTAGTTGACGAAGCAGTATCGGCAATGGGTCATATTGATATATTAGTTAATAATGCGGGAATTATTCGCCGTGAAGACTTATTAGAGTTTAGTGAAAAAGATTGGGATGATGTGATCAACATTAACCAAAAAACATTATTCTTCCTATCACAACGCGTTGCCCGTCAGTTTGTAAAACAAGGCAATGGTGGCAAAATCATTAATATTGCGTCAATGCTATCTTTCCAAGGTGGTATTCGGGTGCCATCTTATACGGCCAGTAAGTCCGCGGTAATGGGGCTGACTCGCGCACTGGCAACAGAGTTATCTCAATATAATATTAATGTTAATGCCATTGCACCTGGTTATATGGCAACAGATAATACGGCGGCACTGCGCGCTGATGCGGCTCGTAATGCAGCAATCGTGGAGCGCATACCTGCCGGCCGTTGGGGAACTCCAGATGATCTCGCAGGGCCTGCTATTTTCTTAGCTTCAAAAGCCAGTGACTATATTAATGGTTATACCATTGCGGTAGATGGTGGATGGTTGGCCCGTTAATCCATCAGGAGAATAAGAATGGAACAATCATTATTACCTCAATCGCTACAACGAAATACTGTTTTGCAGGATATGAAACGAGTATACCGTTTTCAGTCTGCGAATCAGGTACGTAGTGTGATCCGCCGTAGTGGAAAAACCCGTTTTATTAAAGATACGGATTGGGAGCGTGGCGTTCTGTGGTCTTGTGTTGCTGCGGCATGGCAAGCGACACAAGATAAGGAATACCTTGATGGTGTGATGAATTACACACTTCATACCGGGTTTCGCCCAGGCCCTAATGCACGCTTTGCGGATGACCATGTTTGTACGCAAGCTTATTTAGTGGCGAGTAGCCAATTTTTACAACCGGAAGTTCTTGAGCCAACGATTAAAGCGTTTGATTTGATGTTAGCAGAGCCCAAAGCGGGTCGCGAAGATTGGTGGTGGTGTGATGCCTTATTTATGGCGCCCCCAGCATTTGCCGCGCTTTCGGCAAAAATAAAAGATGTACGTTATTTAAACTACATGAATCAAGCTTATTGGGATGCAATTGAGCATTTACGCGATATTGAGACTGGGCTTGTTTATCGTGATTATCGTTATATCCCAGATGGCCAAGGTAGTGAGCTACGTGAGGCGAATGGCGAGAAAGTGTTTTGGAGCAGAGGGATCGGTTGGGTTATCGCATCAATTCCTCGGATTTTACCACACTTACCGAGTGACCATCCCGATCGTCAACGTTATATTGATTTGTTTACAGAATTATTGGCTGCAATCATTCCTTATCAGCAAGAAGATGGTTTTTGGCGTACGAGTTTGCTTGACCCACAAAGTTTCCCGGCGCCTGAAAGTAGTGCGGCAGCGTTATTTTGTTATGGAATAGCATGGGGAATTAATCATAATATTTTAGATGAAAAGACTTTCTACCCAGTATTAGAAAAGGCTTGGGTCGCATTACGCGGCTGTATTCACCCTAATGGTATGTTAGGTTATGTACAATTACCTGCATTTAACCCGAGAGATGTTAATTTTGAACATAATATGGATTATGGTGCGGGAGCTTATTTATTAGCGGGTAGTGAAGTTATCAATTTATTTTGTTAGGTTATAAATTCATTTAGCATTGCTCATTGTTATTACTTTTTAATACTATATTTGTTATTTCACCGGTTATGTTGTTAGTAATAAAACATAACCGGTTTTTTTTATTGTTATTATTGTAGAATGTAGGGTGCTCAATGTTTTTTTAAATAAAAAGACCTATTCAATATTTCAGAAATAGGTCTTAATGTTTTTAGATTAATAATAACCGCTGCTTAATTACCAAGTATATTGAATACCAACGCGGAAACGGGTTTGACGGTCGCTTGAGAAACGATTTTCTTTCACGTTACCTACTTCAACAAATGGTCGCCATAATGCGCCATCATCAGCTTTAATATCATAACGTAGGCGCACGTTATGTTGATAATCAAATTTCTTATTGTTATACATAGGTTGTGCGTTATCAGCCATTTCCCACATTAAGTCTAATTGATATTGTAAGTCTAAATTATTCCATTTATAACCAATCCAGCTATCAAATTCTTGAACTTTAGAGTGGTAGTTGCTGCCGTTTTCACCAACTTGCCCATAATCCCAAACCTTCCATTTATAACGACCTTGTAAGCGAATACCGTTATCAAACGTATAGTTTAAGCGGACGTAAGGAACATAAACTAGACCGAGCTTATCAAAATCAAGAGATGCACCAACAAGGCCAACGAGGTTTGGATTGAGTTTTTTATAATAAAATGCAGAAAACTCAGAACCATCAATTTTCATTGCATCATATGCGCCATCTTTATTTCCATAGCGAGCATCTAACTCAAAGCCAATATTTTTCCCAGTATCCAAAAAGGCTTTAATACGGTCGCCACTTTTCCCAGAAGCATCTAAATATTGATGACGGTATTCAATTGTCGTTTTATAGTTATTAGCGAGTGCATATTGTGAAGAAACTGCAAATAATACGGCACTAGTGATAAATAGTTTTTTCATTATCTTTATTCCAAGCTGTATGCTTTAAGCATGATGGTAGTAGTTCCCTGTTTTATTAGAGAATTTATTGTTTTATTTTTTATGAAATTGCCACCTAAGGAGAGGTGGCAAATTAATATTAATTATTTAGTTTCACATTCTGTGACTTTTTTGTTTAATTTATTTGTTGTTGCTGTAATAAATTCACTTGGTCTCCAAGAATCACCTGTCTTTTCTAACCAAGGAACTAGCTCTTCTTTAATTAATTTATCGATAAGCGGTTTATTCTCATCAGCGACATTTTTCATTTGATAAGGGTCATTTACGTTATCGTAAAGAGTATATTTCAGAGGCTGGCCATCTTGGCGATCAATAACTAATGTATGGGTTTTAGTTCTTACCCCCCGTTTACCAAATGAAGGTTCGCCATAAGGAATAAACAGGTATAGCTGTGAATTAGCGGTATCGCCTTCACCTGTTGCTATACGCTCCGCTAAATTACTCCCTTCAACTGAGCCGGGGATCCAGTGTTCTAACCCTAGTAGCCCTAATATTGTTGGGTATATATCTGGCGCAGACATCAATGCATCATCTTGTCCTACTTTGATTTTTCCGGGTAAACGGAACATCATTGGTACGCGCATAGACTCTTCATAAGGGTTGTTCTTAGTTGCCTGCCCATTAGCACCAAGACAACTACCATGGTCAGAGAAAAAGACGACTAACGTATTGTCTGCAAGACCTTGTTTTTCTAGTTCGTCAACGATGCGACCAAATTGGTCGTCAACGCCGTTTACCATCGCTAAATACTCTTTAAAGTATTGGGGACCATAGCCTTCTTGATATTCAGTATCCCATTTTACATTTGGTCTGGTATTAAGTTCTTGTGAGGTTTTTCCTTTGTAAGCGTCTAAATATTTTTGTGGCACTTGGTCATAAGGGGAGTGAGGAGGGTTCATGGAAACCACTAAAGCAAATGGCTTCGATGTATCTCGGTATTTACCCTCTTCATTGCGTAGAAATTTGATAGCCATATCAGCTTCATGTTCAGGCCCCCACTGGTCGACATAAATTGGCTTCTCACGTGGTGTATCATTTCCCCAATACATAGGCTTCATATGTAGGTCATAAGTGCCATAGGAGTACCAAAAATCAAAGCCATGGCGGCGATCAGGTGCTGCCCATTCATTCCAATAACGGCCTTCCATCGGGTTATTATAACTTTCAATAAAAGGGGCATAAGGTGCATCCAAATGCCATTTTCCAATATAGCCTGTACTATAATCGAGTGATTTCAATACATCGGACCAACATTTCGAATAAGGAGATAAATCAATACCGACCTTACCGCCATAGTCATGAGCATTACCTGTTATGCCGTTACGAACAGGATATTGACCTGTCATAAACATGCCGCGAAATGGTGAACATAATGGGTAGTTAGACGCCATTTGTGTCATTACTTTAGCTTGTTTGGCAAACTTATTTAGGTTAGGTGTAATCGAAGGATCTTCTCCCATAAATTGCAATGCATGTGCACGCATTTCATCTGGGAAAATGATCAATAAATTTGGAGCATTATCAGGACGGGCTGGCATGCCATTAGAAGGTTTCCCTGAGTTGGCTAAAATGGGACTAGAAACCGACATTGCTGCACCGCTGGCTGCTAATCCTTTGATAAAGCTTCTGCGCGAAACAGTCATTGCTTCTTCCTCTTTGTTTACGTTTTCTTTCGTTTTGTGTTTTTATATATTATTTATACTTTTGCATAATATCAAAAAGTAAGTGATCGAAAATGTCGAAATTGAAGTCATGATCACAAAAAATGACCAATCGAAAGCTACTGTGATTTGTTTCGAAAGAAAAACAAAATAGTGTAAGTGTGGTGATTTATATTCATCTATATGATTTAGAACTGTTAATTGATATTTTGTGATAAGGGTTGCAAATTTTACATTTTTACTTTCATTTGGCATAAGGTGAGCTTTTTATTTTTCATTTGCTTTCATTGGTTCTGGTGAGGGGAGTATGAGGTGTGTTTATTCAAGGTTATAGAGACTAAATAACGCCTAGGTGATCGAGAATAATAAGTAAAGATGGCTTTGGCTTACTGTCGAATCATGATGCGTTTTAGAATAAGAGAAATAATAGAGCGGTAAGGTATATCAGGTCTTTGATAAAAAGATTGATACTTGAGTTAAGGCGTTTAAATAAGTTAAGGATATCCGTTACATATTAATACGGGTATCCTTTTATGATAAATAACTAACCAATATTAAAATTGTGCATTTAATCCTAAGCGTAATGTGCGCCCAGGCGCTGGCATCATACTACGAGTCAATGGGTCGATATAATAACGGTCAGTTAAATTGGTAACTAAAAACTCAACATTGATGTTTTTATCTATTTGGTAGCGAGCGTAGGCATCGGCGGTTAATGTTGGAGTCCAGTGCATAGGGCTATTATTCGCCATTGAATAACTACCGGGGTAACGCTGCATCATTTTCTTTTCATCTTTATTTTGCACGCTGCTGGTGTAACGTAAACGAGTTCCTACTTCAAGGCTTTCATCCATAAAACGCATCCCAAGGTTCGAGTTAATCGCATATTTGGGCTGTAACTGCGTTCTCAAGAAGCCGCCGGGAAATCCAGCTGTTGTACATTGGGAAATATTATATTGATTACCAATGTCTACTTTTGCAGGCTCGGAGTCATCGCAAACTTCATTTTTCAAGCGGTAATCAATACCTATATCCATAAATACCCCGCCATTATCATAACGAGCGAGGGCTTCAATCCCTGCGGTTTTATGTTCTTTTACTTGAATAAAGTTAAGGCGACCATCACGGTCAAACGCATTTTCGATTACAGTGTGGTAGTAACCTATTTTTATATCTGCATGGCGTTCAGCGCCTAATAAGCTTTGAAGGTTACGAGAATAGCCAAATTCCATGGTTTTAGCTCGTTCTGGTTTAAAAACCATTTTTTCTTTGCGGGCTTCACTTGAGCCTGCAAAGCCGATACTGTTTTCAAAAATACTTGGTAAACGTATTGTTTCGATATAGCGTGCATAAACTCGGTCATTATCCGATAACCAGATATTTGCACCAAAAGCAGGGGCCCAGCCATGACTTTTTTGTTTGCCGGGAAACTGCCATTTTTCTTCCTCTGTGAGTTTTCGCTTAAGTTCGCTTGCTGGATGTTCATACGCTTTATTATAAACAAACACTTCCTTACCTGTGACGGGGTCAATTGCGCGTGCTTGTGGATCGATAGTGCCATTGTGGAAAGGGTTCGTTTTTGTTGTGTAACGACCATCTTTATCCGATTTCCAGTCAGTACGGAAACTGACGTCTAAAACGCCATTTTCGTTTGGTCGCTGAGGGTCTTTTCTCTCGGTGATATAAACATGGTAATCTGCATCATCAAGCCCTAATACCTCAGTTAAAATTTGTTTATTACGATAAGAACCGCCAAAGGGTTGATAACCTTTAGCGACGGCTTTGTCATATTCTTCTTGTGTCAAAATTCGGTTGTAGTTGATCCTTCTAGCAAGGCGTTCATCAGGGTTTTGAAAACCATTGGCGCGTTTTCTCATTTGCTCTTTTAAGTAATCATCTTCTGTCCAACCATCAATATATTTTGCGCCTGCATCAAGCTCTAACCATGTTGTTGGCCTATAGTTAAAGTTAAAAGCAATGGTTGTCTCTTGCCGATGCCCTTTTCGGGGGAGAGCAATAAAGGGGCTAGCTGATTGGGAGGGGGGCACATCATTAGAGTCTAATTTTTCTTTAAGCATTGACCCGCGTAGCGTTAAGTCCAGATCTGGTGTAAGTGCCATTGTATTTCGCAAGTTGAAACCGATGCGGTCATTTTCAGAGTTTGTTGCGGCAGTATTAATTAAAGAACCGTCAATATTAGGGTCTTTACCGTTTCCATAGCCGTATTCAAACCCCCAATCACGTTCTTTAGGTTCACGAGGGTAACCCCCTGAGGTATTTGTATCACCAACAGAGTGTGTCATCCAGATATTGGCATTTAGATCAATCCATGGATTGTCATCAGGTTTCCATGCATATTCTGCATTATAGGCATTTACCGTAAAGTGGGTTAATGGCCATTGAGGAAGCACTTGTTTCCCTTCAATTTCTTTAAAGCCGATACGCGAAGGCATAATTTCACCATAGGTACTTTCGCTGCGCCTAAAACTTAAATGTAATGTTTGGTTTTCAGTGAGATACAAATTTGTTTTAACTAAATAAGATTCTAATTCATTAGATGTATTTGTGACCTCTTTCCCGGGACCATATATTTTGGCTGCGAAAGGGAGGTATGGGTCTGGGCCTAGCTGCTGTTGCACTGTTTGTTGTTCGTTGAGCTGAATTGCTTCTTGGTAGCGATGAGCGCCTTTTTTGCCAGCAAAATAGTTGCCTTGTCGGCGGTATGCATAGGCCGCCATAACATCAAATTTTTCTTGGCGGGTACCTACTGCTATTCTCCCACCGTTATCTTTAAAATTGAAAAATTGCGCATTACCGCGAGATTTTGGGGTGATATTAACGACGGGGTCTGAAAAAACATAGTTATTGTTTTTATAGATCTCAGGGTGATCTCGATAATCGCTACCATATCCAAAGTTTGGTACTCGTTCTCGTGTCGAGTTACTACTGGTTTCTAGCTTTAAACTAAAGCCAAATTTTTCATCGGGGGCGACAACATCATCTATTCCTATAGTTCTAATTGCTATCCCACCACCAACGGATGTTTTGATATCGCTAACCAGTGAACCACTTTTTTCAATATCAATACTGCTAATGAGGTTAGGGTCTACATAATTACGGTTATTGGCGCCATTATAACCACGATAGACGGTTAAAGATTGTTCTGTGCCATCGACTGTGACGGGGACGCGCTCTTGACCTTGAATACCTCGGACATTAGGGTCTAATGCACCACTATTACGCGCATCGCCACTGTATACACCAATTGCACTATTTAGTACGTCAGCGGTGCTGGTTCCTTTATAGCGTTCAACTAGATCTTTACCTAAATATACCTTAGAACCCTTGGCATCATATTGATCATCGTAGCCTTGTTGGTCTCGTTCCTTGATGGTTTTTGCGGAATCCTGAACAGTAATAGTGCCAATATGTTCTTTCTTTTCCGCTTGAGTCGTTGCTGGGAAAAAGAGGGTGGTAATAATTGCAGTAGTAATAGGTTTTAATTTGTATTTGTACATTTTGTTTTTCTCTATGCCATAACACTTAAAAGCGGGTTTCTAACCCAACTGAAACCTCGTGCTGATGGTAGGAATAGATCCCATCTGCCGAGCTTTTATTATTTCGAAAGCGGTAACTGGTATAAGGCGTGAAGGTCAGTAGTGTGTAATTTGGAAAATTTAATCGCGCAAAATACATAGTTTCACGGTCATGACGCTTAACATTTAGCAAATAGTTGAAGGCACCAAATTGGCTTTCTCGATAAGTTGCTAATGCTAAGAAATGAATATCGGGTGTTAATACCGTATAAAAGCCAGCCCGTGCGCCAAGTTGGTCATAGTTGTCACTGCGAACTTCAGTGGTTACGCGAGTGGCATCAGCACCTAAAAATATGGAACTATTAGGTGTAATACCGTAAATCCCCGTCATATGAAGTGCTGTTCGCGAGCCATCAGCGCTGTCATAGGGTTTCTGATAATGAAGTTGTTGATAATCAGCTGAAGTTGTCAGGATCACTTGAGGGGTGAATTGATAATCTGCGTCTATTCGTCCCCCCATTCCTAAATATCGACGCTTTTCATTGACGGTTTTTAGTTCGAGTTGCGGGCCCAAAGATACGGTTGTATTTGCATTATTAAAGCGATATAAGGCAGCGAAAGATGAGGTGTTTTCACTATACTCAGCATAATGTGGATAGCGATCACCATAGGATGTTCCCTTGATTTGAAGGGAATGGTTTCCTGTTATTGGGATAATTTTACTGAGGCTAGCATCATAAGTAAGCCCTGAAGACGCGATTGGGTTGGCCATTTTCCATGTGCCGCCCGGTGTTTGCCAAACTTTATTTTTATTAGGGGCTTGATTAATATTACTGTTGTATTTATATCCAAAAGATAAACTTCCTGTCCAAGCCGTACGGTTTTCAATCGCGCCAATAAACTGTTGAATAGTTTGTTGAACCCCAGCAGGCAAAGCGAGGGTCTCATCGTTAATTAGGCTTTGGAATAACGCTAATGATTCTTTATTTTGGTTGTCTTCAAAATAGGCACGAGCCAATTCCAACTTGACTCGTAGAAATTGGGGGGATAACGCTAATATCTGTTGATAATACGCAATGGCCTGAGGGTAGTGATTTTGCGATTTTTCTATTTCGGCTTTAGCAAATAAAATTAATAACGGATCAGCGTCAGACAAAGCCTGATAGCGTTTTAATAAACGCTGTACATCCTGAAATTGCCGATGGTTAATGGCTAAATAAATTGCTTGCCCTAAATCTTGGGCATTGTTTCTCAGCGTGTAAGTTTTACCGCTAAGATTAATAGACATGTCATCAGGGAGTAACTGTTGGTCTTTGCCGGGAACAACGGCGCTTTTATCACGATAGTTTTGTTTGTCTTTCTGCCATAATAATTGTTCTCGGTCTGTATCCAGACTTGCTGAGAATGTAGGGAAAGAAAGTACTAATATAGTTGTGACGGAAAAAAGTAAAAAATATTGCATAGGTTGTTTTCGGCATTAAAGGTAGGCAGCCAACTGTCAATCATGCTTTGTTGACCACCTAAATTGATTTACACGTTACTGGGAGATATCTCCTCGGCTCCCACCAAAGGCCATATCTTTACTTTGGTCGTTAAATTTAGTCACACCCGCTATATGTTTCGCTTGGTCGCCAAAGAAGTGACCGCGAGCTTCACCGACAGCGCCATTTAGCGTTGCATCCCCTGCGAAGGTTGCGTTATTTTTAATTTTGGCATCGATATTTGTGCTACCGATATTCCCTGCTAATGATTTGCTACCAAAGTTAGCCGTCAAAGTTCCCGTCGCTAGTGCACCGCCGTTGTATTGGCTAATCCCTTTCACTGAATATTCCGCAGTTCCTGCCGTTGGCATATTGCTAGTAACATCTTTACCTGAGTAATAAGCAGTATGTGTGGTGTCATTGACTTGGCCTGTTGATGACCATTCACCAAAGTAAATTTCAGCGTTGGCAACTTGTGCAAAATTGAATACGCCCATTTTGTTGTGTGTAGCTGGATTGCCAGGAGTATTAGGCATTGAAATCACATGGGCTTCATTTCCAGCTTGTTTTGGAGCCATTTTTGTTAAACCAGAAAAAGAAATAGTTTTGCCGCCATAGACAGCTTGAACTCCTATTCCAGGGTCACCAATTGCGCCACCATGGCCTCCAGCAGTACCTTCTGTGGCACCTACTTGTACGGAAGGGCCCGATGGATCAAAAGGCTGGCTTTGATCAGAACCGACAGCGGCGAAGGTACTAAAAGACATTCCGCATGCTGCGAATGCTAGAGCAATAACATTTAACTTTTTCATCGGAATACTCCATTTTAATTAAAGATAATAATGATATTACTAGTATGGTAATTATCATTTTTCTGATATATAACGGGTGTCATTAAATCAAATAAAAATATAAATGCAAATGATAATTCTTCGCATTAACATTGATATTATTATGGGTATCAATATGATAGGCTCGGTATTTGGTGTGTTAGCTATTGATATTAAAAATTTTTTTGTAAATTAATTGTTGTTTTATTTATTTTTCACTTAAAAAATTTTTAATAAAAAAGTTAGATTAGTCACATTTTAATGAATGTAAAAAATAGTATTTCACAATAAAACATTAAAATAAGTAATGTTTTATTGTGGGGGATAGGATGAAATAGACGGGCTAGGAGCAGTAGATTGATAATTTGATTAAATCAAAGTTGCATATTAATGAGTTACAGGCATAAAGATTGATAGGGGTACAAGAATGAGTCCTTGGTTAATTTTGGGCGCTGGTGGTAAAGGCGTCGGTAATATGGTTGCTAAACTGGCAGTTACGGATAAACGTCCTGTTATCGCAATAGTGCGTAATTCTCAATCAGCCGAAATGCTAGAAGATCAAGGCATACAGGTGTTTAGGGGTGATGCTTGTGATAAGGCCGTCGTTTCGGCAGCTTGCCAAGCAGCTGGCGCCTCAGCAACGGTTATTTCTACGATGGGGGGAACACAGGGTTATTTAGCTCACCGCACTGTAATTGATTGTGCCGAGCAGGCTGGTATATCTAGCATGGTTCTCGTGACATCGCTTGGATGCGGTGATTCATGGCAATATTTGTCTTTACGGGCACGTACCGTTTTTGGTCAAGCCGTGCGTGAAAAATCCCTTGCTGAATCATGGTTACAAACGAGCTCTCTCGATTATGTCATCGTTCGCCCTGGTGGTTTACTGCACGGACAAGCAACAGGAAAAGCGATATTACAACAAGTAGATGATGTTCACGGTTTAGTGATGCGGGCAGACGTAGCAGAACATGTTTATCTTCTAGCCCAACAAACTACGCTTAAAAATCAAATCTATAGCATAATTCAGCCAGAGCTGGCATTAGCTTAAACAGATAGTGGCCTTGCTTGGTCACTCAACACTGTAATAGCGATAATGATATCGTGACTATCGTGAATTATTTGTTCATTGTGTTGGACTCCACTAATTTCGAACATATTGTGCAGGCATTGGGGGAGCAAACCGAAAAACATAAGGAAACTATAATGAATATTGCACAGCGGTTACAGGATAAAGGTCGCCAAGAAGGTCTACTTTAAGGCATTGAGCGAGGGCGAGAAAAAAGAACGACAAGAGGCAACAATTGTTTTGGCAAGTAAGCTACTTAAACAAGGCATTAGCCTAGAAATTATTATGGAAAGCACGGGGTTAAGCTATGAAGTACTGGTTTCATTACAGTAGGGTTTTAGGCATTACTGGTCATTAAAGTGCAACATGATAAGGAAGAATATACAACAAAGCTTGCAACTGGTTGAACAATGGTTGAATGGGTAAAATAGGTATAAGCCAGAAAGCTCTGATGACAGAACTTTCTTTTAGCTTATTTTTGCAATCCTAATTCAATTTCAACATTTAGCGGGCAACACGTAAGCCACCTTCAACACCCTGTGGGCTCCAGAGAATTTGCCATAATTGAATATCGCGAGCTCGGAATGCACCAGCACACGCATTGAGGTAATAAGAAAACATACGCTTAAAACGAGGTGTATAATTAGCTTCAAGCTCAGGCCAAGCTGATTGAAAACGAGCATACCACGCCATCAGTGTATGGTCGTAATCCGCACCAAAATTGTGCCAATCCTCCATCACTAATTTGCCTTCACTACTTTCGCCAATATTTTGTATTGAGGGTAAACAGCCGTTTGGAAAGATATATTTATTGATCCACGCATCAACATTAACTTTATTGCGATTAGACCCAATGGTGTGAAGGAGAAATAAACCATTGGAGGCTAAATTACGTTGGACAACATCAAAATAGGTTGCGTAGTTTTTTGGCCCAACATGTTCAAACATACCCACTGAAACAATACGGTCGAATTGGTCATTAAGGTTTCGATAATCTTCTAATAAAATTTTGACATCCATATCAGCACAACGAGCCTGTGCATATTTTTGCTGTTCAGCTGAAATTGTGACACCAGTGACGGAAACGCCAAAATGTTTAGCTGCATAGGCAGCAAGACCCCCCCAACCACAGCCAATATCAAGTAACCGCATACCTGGTTTTAATTGTAATTTTTCACAAATTAAATTTAATTTTTGTTCTTGAGCTAGAGGGAGGTTTTCAGGGCTATGGTCTAAGCCTTTCCAGTAACCACAGGAATATTGCATGTAAGGGTCTAGCATCAAAGAAAATAAATCGTTACCTAGATCGTAATGCTCTTCACCAACGATACGAGCCCGTTTTAGGGTTTGTAAATTTCGCACTCGTGCTACAGCGACTTTCAACGTATCACTGAAATGATGGGGTAATTTGTTATCAAGCCCATGGCGTAAAACGCGCTGAAAAAACATATCCAACCGCTCGCAATCCCACCAGCCATCCATATAGCTTTCACCCAACCCTATTGAACCGTGTTGTAGGACACGTTTAAAGAATTGGTTATTATGAACTTGTATATCGAAAGGGCGGGAACCATTAATTTCAATGCCTGCTTCATTTAATAGCTCTGAAGCAATACGCCGCCAAGAGTCGATAGAGGCTTTCTGGTTAACTACATTTTCAGTACTCATCTGATCTCCAATTTTTGTCAAAGTGGGATTCAGAGAACTTTATTTGTGACGTATTCGCGGTACAGCAAAACAGGAATATTGACCACCACGGTATGACAGTCAGTGTATTAGCGTTATTGTTGCTATAAATAAAGCTCAAATCCAGTTTTAGATAACTCTTTAAAAAATATAAAACCTTCAGGTTTAATTTCAATAAAAATTGCACTTAATTTTTATAAATGGCACTTATAACCAAAAATAAGGGGTAACTAGACGTTTATTGCTTATCAAAAATTGTCAATATTTTATAGAAATCAACTATGTAAATAATAAGCTTAGTATATAAATATGGCAATGGTATGAAAGATGAACAGCAAATTTAAAATGGGGGGAATGAAATATAGGAAGACAGCTTAAATGGTTCACCTGTTGGCCACAGAGAACCATTTAAACGGCTAAATAACTTATTTAGTTCGATCTGAATAACCGTAATTGATAATTTCGGCTTGCTCAAGCTGGATTTGTGTTACCGCAGGTTGAGTATTGGCTATCACACGCCCATCACGGATAGAATAGCGAACAGGGACTTGTCGGCGTACCGCATCAAAACCATTTTCGGCAGGTAAAACTAGCAGGTTAGCCCGCTTCCCTTCACCAATACCATAGTCAGCTAAAGCCAATGTACGCGCACTGTATTCACTAATTAACTTCAGCCCATCATTGATTTGTTGATAACCCATTAACTGGCAAACATGTAACCCCATATGTAGCACTTGCAGCATATTTGCTGTACCGAGAGGATACCAAGGGTCAAATACATCATCGTGACCGAAGCAAACATTAATATCTGCTGCTAGCATCTCTTTAACACGTGTAATACCACGGCGCTTAGGGTAAGTATCAAATCGGCCTTGTAAGTGAATATTGACGAGTGGGTTCGCGACAAAGTTAATCCCTGACATTTTCAATAAACGGAATAAACGCGAAGTGTAAGCGCCATTATAGGAATGCATGGCAGTTGTATGACTAGCAGTCACACGAGCCCCCATCCCTTGTGCATGCGCTAATGCGGCTACGGTTTCCACAAAGCGTGATTGTTCGTCATCGATTTCGTCACAATGCACATCAATTAAGCGGTCGTATTTCTGAGCCAGTGCAAAGGTTTTATGTAACGACTCAACACCATACTCGCGGGTAAACTCAAAATGTGGAATTGCTCCTACCACATCTGCGCCTAAGCGTAATGCTTCCTCTAATAGGGCTTCGCCATTTGGATATGACAAAATCCCTTCTTGTGGAAAGGCGACAATTTGTAAGTCGACCCAAGGGGCGATTTCTTGCTTAACTTCTAACATGGCTTTCAGGGCTGTTAATGTGGGGTCAGAAACATCCACATGGGTACGAACATGTTGAATTCCATTAGCAATTTGCCATTTTAATGTTTGCCACGCTCGGCTTTTAACATCATTGTGAGTCAACATTGCTTTACGTTCAGCCCAGCGCTCAATACCTTCAAATAAGGTGCCTGATTGGTTCCAGCTAGGTTGCCCAGCAGTTTGCGTTGTATCTAAATGGATATGTGGCTCAACAAAGGGAGCAGTCACTAAACCACCTTCAGCATCCAAGCTTTCAGGCAATATTTCCCCGGCGGGTTGTGGCACAATGGCTTGAATTTTTTTGTTTTCGATATCAATGCGCCATAGTCCATCACGTTCTGCTAAATGGGCATTATGAATATGTTTGAAAGTTTGATTAAGCACGTGTCATCTCCGAGTCTGTTGTGCGGCGGCGATTTAATAATGGGTTAAGAACAGCGTAACATAATGCGCCACCGAGCACGGCATTAACTGGGACAATCCCAGGTAAATAATTACCTGCAATGACACCAGCAGCAACGGCCAATAATGCACTAACGTTAACATCACGCATTTTATTGCTATCGAAGGTGCTATAACGGTGACGATACATTAAGAAATCTGCAATGATAATTCCCCCAATTGGAGGAATAGCGGCAGATAAGAAAGTGAGCCAACCAACAAAATTATTATATAGCCATAAAGCACATAAAGTACCTATTAAGCCGTTGATGATAGATAAGGTTTTGCTGGATAGCCCCGTAATATTTGCAAAGCCTAAGCCAGATGCGTAGAGGGCATTATCATTGGTAGTCCATATATTTAGCCCTAAAACAATAATTGCGGGTAATAAAAGTCCTTGAGCAATCATAACATCAGAAATGTCTGCCATACCCAATGAAGCGGCTCCTGCCGCGCCAAAGATAAACATTAATGAATTACCAAGGAAAAAGGCAACAATGGCGACGAGGACGGCGATTTTTGGCCTACGACCAAAGCGAACAAAATCAGCAGTTAATGTGCCTGCACTCACAAAAGACCCTACGACCATGGCTAATGCAAGGTTAAAATCAATTGGTTTTGTCGGGGTAATTGATTGTAAAGCATTCATGCCCCCCATATCAGTAACCGCAAGATAAACGGAATAGCTGCCCAGTATGGCGATAGCAGGGACAGCAACGACAGAAAGAACCGTAAGTGCAGAAATACCGAAAATAACAGTCACCGTCATTAAGACCCCTGAAATACCAATTAGCCAATTAATATCCCAACCAGTAGCTTTCCCGACAGGAATTGCAAACATAGCAACTCCAACACCAAACCAGCCGACTTGGGTGCCGCCTAATAAGAAAGAAGGAAGCCAAGAACCTTTGATACCAAAAGAATAGCGTGCAAGGAGGTGGGTTGTTAAGCCAGTTTTAGAACCGATAAAACCAAGAAATGCGGTGTAGATACCAAGAAGAAGATTACCGATGAGTACTGCGAGGAAGAAATCATGAAAATCAAGACCGGTACCAAGAGCGCCTCCGGTCCACATACTGGCGGAAAAGAAGGTTAATCCTAGCATTACAAAGGTTAATGCTAGCCCGCCTTTTCGCGCGGATATGGGCACGGGGCCATGACTATAATTTTTATCTTCGCTCACGATAGTCTCCAATTATTTTTTCAGGGCAAAAAAATCCGACGCATTTTATAGCCAGAAAAATAAAAAGCAAACGTTTTCGTTGGTGGTATTAAAATAATTAATCTATTAAAAAGCAATTTAATTTAAGGAAATAAGTCAGAAGGGGTCATGAAAATTTTTATGTAAGATGTGTTTTTTTCAGTAATTCAATGCATTCTTGTGCGCCGCGTTTAAGTGCATGGCTCTTTAAGCTAACCACATGAATAGGGAGCTTCAAACCATTAGGCGTATTTTTAAACTGTAACGGCTTTAAAGTCCCTGTCGCTAGCTTATCTTTAATCAGGGACAAGGGAAAATTCCCCCAGCCCATGCCCCCTTCGACTAAGCCTAGTGCTAGGGAAAAGCTATCTGTTTTCCAATAGTTGCTGGAAACAACAATGCGCATATCACTGAGCTCGTGCTGCCGGCTACCAATAATAATTTGTCGGCTTTCGACGAGGTCTTCAATATAAAGTGAAGTTCTTTCTTGCAAAGAAGGGTGCTTTGTCGAAATAGTCGCAATAATAGACTCCTCGCCAATATAATGAAATTGTTCTTGAGAGTTAACATGTATTCCACCAAATACAATAGCGAGCTGGAGTTGTTTTTTATGTAGTAGTGGTAATAGGTCATCTTGGGGCGCGGTGACAAGTTCAATATGTAACAAGGGATATCGTTGGCTTAAAACACGTAGAGCATCAAAGAGTATATTTGAATTAATACCTGCCGCAACACCTATAGCCAGAGTGCTTTCTACCCCTTGGGTCAACTCTCTGGAAAATGTATTAAGTTGTGATAAGTTTTCAATAATATGGCGTGCATAGGGGGCTAATGAAAGGGCTTTCTCTGTCGGTTTGGGCTCACGGGAGTGACGATCAAATAGCTCAAAACCCAATTCTGCTTCAAGATTAGCTATTGCCATACTGACTGCCGAGGGGACTCGTTGTAATGATCTTGCAGCGGCAGAAAATGAGCCTTTGTCTAGAACAGTGAGGAAAATAATAAGATTGTCACTATTGAATGACATGGTAGACCTTTCAATAAAATTGATAGTAGCTGACTTTTATTATCATTGAATTATATTTATTTTACCACCTATTGATGACGATATATTTAGAGGTGGAGATATGCAGGGAATTAAACGGAAAATTGTGTTTGTTACTATCTATGAAGTTGTTGGGTGGGTGATTTCAGCGCTAGCACTGGCCTTTCTTTCAGGGAATTCAGCGGGAACAACAGGGCCATTAGCATTGGTGATAACTACGATTGCTGTTAGTTGGAATTTTATTTTTAATACAGGGTTTGAATATTGGGAGTCAAAACAAAAATCACGAATTAGAACCTTTAGGCGCCGGTTTGTGCATGCCATATTATTTCAATTAACACTGGTAATTTTTTTAATACCGTTAATTGCATGGTGGCTCTCGATTAGTCTTTTACAGGCGTTAATACTTGATTTTGCATTAATTATTTTTATCCCAATTTATACTTTCTTTTTTAATTGGGCTTTCGATAAAATTTTTGGGTTGCCTAAATCAGCTCTGCCACAAGATAATAAAGCCGTATCATAAAACAAATAGCGTGTTTCCTTCCTTTTTTATTGCGGAAGGAAACACAAATTGCCCAATATTATTTTAGTAACCTAACCTTAACCGCTTTGCCTTTAATTTTCCCTTGTTGCAATTGTTTCCATGCTTGTTGAGCAACAGAGCGTTTGACGGCAACATAGGCATGGGTAGGATGGATAACAATTTTACCAATATCATCGCTTACTAAACCGACATCACCAGTTAGTGCTCCTAAAATATCGCCTGGGCGCATTTTGGCCTTTTTGCCGCCATCAATACACAATGTTGCCATTGTTGCTTCTAATGGTGTGATATGAAGCCCCTCAGGCTCAGCGTGCCAATTGAGCTTCATATTTAGCATTTCTTCGAGCACGTTAGCGCGTTGAGCTTCTTCAGGTGCACATAAGCTAATTGCTAGGCCGCTTTCTCCTGCTCTTGCAGTTCGGCCAATGCGGTGAATATGCACTTCTGGGTCCCATGACAATTCATAGTTAATCACCATTTCTAATGCTTTGATATCTAACCCACGGGAAGCAACATCTGTTGCGACTAAAACGCGGCTACTGCTATTGGCAAAACGTATTAGAGTCTGGTCGCGGTCACGTTGTTCCATGTCACCATGTAGTACTAAAACACTCTGTTTACTCTCTGTTAGAGCGTCAAATACGGCTTGGCAATCTTTTTTAGTATTGCAAAAAATTACGCAGGATGCAGGTTGCTCACGGCTTAATAATTTTTGCAATAGGGCTATCTTCCCATGACGTGAAACTTCATAGAACTGTTGTTCGACAGCGGGTAATTCGTCAATGCTATTAATTTCAATAGCTTGTGGTTCGTGCTGGATTTGCTGACTGATACGTGCGATTTCATCTGGCCAAGTTGCTGAAAATAATAAGGTTTGACGATTCACTGGGGAGTAATCAATCACGGTTTCTATGTCAGGCATAAAACCCATATCTAACATTCTATCAGCTTCATCTAACACTAGAGTCTGCAAAGCATCTAACTGAACGGTTTCACGGTTTAAATGGTCAAGTAAACGGCCCGGCGTTGCGACAATGATATGTGCAGCATGGGCGAGGGAATCCCGTTGTATGCTAAATGGGACGCCACCACACAGGGTTAAAATCTTAATATTAGGAATTGCACGTGCTAGCCGACGTAGTTCGTTTGCCACTTGCTCTGCGAGTTCACGAGTAGGGCATAAGACTAATGATTGTGTTTTAAACAACTTAGCATCGATATGTTGCAATAACCCCAGACCAAACGCTGCGGTTTTGCCACTCCCCGTTTTAGCCTGTGCTCGAATATCTTTTCCGGCAAGGATTGGCGGAAGGGCGGCGGCTTGGATAGGGGTCATACTGAGATAACCTAATTCTTGTAGGTTAGAAAGTTGTTCAGCAGAAAGAGCGTTAAGGTCAGCAAATGAAGTCACTATAAAATCTCAAATAGAATAAAAGGCTAATGATGCTAATGATACTATCCTAGCGTTGCGCTGTCTGTTTTTAATTCTGAATACTTAACTAGAATAGTTAATCCAATGATCTATTTTAATTTTAAAGCAAAGAGAATAAAATTCTCTTAAACCCATGTTCAGTAGTATTGATAGAGGGGGAATAAGCAAATCCCCTAAGAAATAAGTTAAATTTATTTAAATATTGATACTGATTGATTACATGTGACACTGATATATTTAACTTCTCACATACATTTATTGTTTGTTTTTAATTGGTTATAGCTTATTTGCTGCCTTTTTTCTATTCGTTAAGTGACTAAATAATAATATTGTGACGCTGAACTCATTTATTGTAATTATAGTAATTTATTGATTTTTAATGTTATTAAACTCAGTTTAGAAAAATTTTCTCTTAATTTGCAACATGTCATCAATTTTTAGAAAAAATTTTCTATTTCTCTGTGGCATATTCCTTTTAGCAACAAATATAAATATATCGTTCTTTATTTTACTATTACTGGGTTTAGATAATGACTAAGAATATCGCTACAATTTTAATTCATGGTGGAAAGCAGCAAGATGCAGTTAATCACGCTATTTTCCCTGCAATTACAACGGCCAGTACTTTTGTTCAACAAAGCTTAACAGATCATGGAGAATATTGTTATTCACGTTGTAGTAACCCAACACGTTATGCATATGAAACCTTACTAGCTGAAATTGAAGGTGGGGTTTATGCAACGGCAACCGCCTCAGGTGTTGCCGCTTCGAGCTTAGTATTAAACTTATTACCTAAAGATTCGCATATTATTGCGATGAAAGGGGTTTATGGTGGAACGTTTAGGTTATTTGAACGCGTCTCAACATTAAATTGTGGGCACCAAATAGACTATGTTGACCTTAATAATCTGGAAGAAGTTAAAGCAAAAATAAAAGAAAACACCCGTTTAATTTGGATAGAAAGCCCAACAAACCCATTATTAGAATTAGTTGATATTAAAGCAATTTGTTCATTAGCTAAAAAGCATCATATTTTAACTTGTGTTGATAATACATTCGCTACGGCATGGAATCAAAAACCGTTGGAATTAGGTGCTGATTTAGTGATGCTATCGGCGAGTAAATATATAGGTGGCCACTCTGATTTAATTGGTGGTGCAGTGATTACTCAGAGTGATGAGCTAGCGAATCGTCTAGATTTTTTGAAAACCACACTAGGCGCGATTGCTTCTCCTTTTGATGCGTATCTAGCTTTACGTGGACTTAAAACATTAGCACTTCGCATGTCAGCACAATGCTGTAACGCAGAACAAGTTGCAAAATATTTATCTACACACCCAAAGGTTGAACAAGTTTATTACCCAGGGCTGTCTTCGCATCCACAATATGAACTATGTAAAAAACAAATGCGTACTGGTGGGGCGGTCGTCACGATTAAATTAAAAGGCGATATTGAAGATACAAAGTATTTCTTATCTAAAGTGAAGTACTTTGTATTAGCTGAGTCTCTTGGTGGTGTAGAAAGTATGGTGAATCATTCTGCAACTATGTCCCATGGCTCAATGACAAAAGAAGAAAGAGAAAGTATTGGTGTTTATGATACGACATTACGTTTATCTGTAGGCATTGAAGATATTACTGACTTATTAAATGATTTAGAAAACGCATTATCTTAATTTATTAAAATCACAATAAAATATAATAAGAGAGCATCTAATGAATGATTATGGGATTTGGACTATTGTCACGCCAATGGTGACAATACTTTTAGCCATTTTTACACGACAAGTTATATTATCATTATTACTGGGAATATTAGTCGGTTTTACCGTTATACATGATCACAATATATTATTAGGTGTGAATGGGACACTTGATGGTATTATTAATACGTTTGCTTCACCAGGGAATACAAAAACAATTCTATTTATGGTAATGATTGGCGGTATTATGCGACTGGTTGTTGTTACTGGGGGCGTAAAATCACTGGTTAGGTTATTAACGAATAAAACAAAATTAATTAAAAATAAAAAAGCCGTTCAATTAATGGCGATGATTATAACCTCATTAATTTTTATCGAAAGTTCGATTAATCAATTAATCGCAGGGGCTTCAACTAAAACACTAGCTAAAAAATACGGCGTATCGCCTGAGAAAATGTCATATATTGTTCAAACATCCTGTGTTTCAGTTTGTTCTTCAGCCATGATTAACGGTTGGGGGGCGGCAATGATGGGGGTGATTGGCGTACAAATATCCAAAGGTTTCATCACAGGAGAACCATTTGAAATTTTAGCGAGCTCAATGGTATTTAATATCATGGCGTGGTTTTCTTTAGCATCAGTATTGTTTTATATCTTCTCTAATACATCTTGGGGGCCAATGAAAAAAGCCGATTTACGTGCGCAAGAACAGGCTTTGACAATGTTGGCGGCAGAAGAAACAGAACAGGATGATGAAGATATTATTGACCACCCTAACTGCCATACATCCCTTAATTTCTTTATTCCTATTCTATCTACAGTATTAATGGTACCTCTTGCGCTTTATATCACTGGTAATGGCGATTTTAGCAAAGGTAGTGGCTCAACTTCGGTATATTGGGGCGTCATGTTTGGAACTTTAGTTTCTTTTGTTTGGTTCTTAGCTCGTCGTGTATTGAACATTGAGACTTTTTTTAAAGAACTGTATATCGGCTATGCCAGCATGGTCAAAATTAGCTCTGTGATGATTTTGGCATTTTTAATGGGGACCGTATCTTCAGATTTAAATACCGGGGCCTATATTGCAGAAATTACATCAGGGGTTATTTCACCTGCATTTTCAATAGGGTTTATTTTCTTAATTAGTGCGGTGATGTCTCTTGCAACGGGAACATCATGGGGAACATTTGCCATTATGATCCCGATTGGCGTTCAACTAGGGATTTCCGTCGGTATGCCTATTGAATATATGATTGGTGCAGCTATTGCGGGTTCTATTTATGGCGATATGACTTCTCCAATATCCAGTGATGCGATTGTGGCTTCAATGGCAACGGATTGCGACCATATTGAACATATTCGTACTCAAATGCCTTATGCCACCGTAACAGCTGTCTTTGCGTTAATGGTTTATCTCTATTTAGGTTTTACTTATTAGCGGGATACGTTAAAAATGAATTTTCAAGAAAAAATCTCGGCTATTACCAAAATAGATTTACTTCATGGGGTAACTCCCTTAATGAAATTACATAATATTTCAGAGTATCTAGGCCGTGATATTTATATTAAACGTGATGACATGACCCCCCTTGCTATGGGGGGAAATAAACTTCGTAAATTAGAATATCTTTTTGCAGATGCATTGAGTAAAAAAGCCAAGGTTATCGTTACCGCGGGGGCTATTCAATCTAATCATGTTCGCCAAACAGCAGCTATTGCTGCAATGTATGGCTTACAGTGTGTTGCACTATTAGAAAACCCAATACGAAGCCATAATTCACTATTTTTGAATAATGGAAATAAGCTGCTAACCGACTTATTTAATGCGGATTGTTATTTTTGTGATGAACTGACAGACCCAAATACACAACTGCAGGAACTTATTGAAAAACTAAATTTGCAAGGTAGTTATATTATTCCTGTAGGTGGTTCAAACGTATTAGGGTCAATAGGTTATGTCAATTGTGCTTTAGAAATTGTGCAGCAAAAACCAAAAGAAATCGAGTTTGCGGCTGTAATTGTGGCCTCAGGGAGTGCTGGAACACATGCGGGGTTGGCAGTTGGTTTACAAGCGTTTTTACCACATACCCCAGTCATAGGGGTTACAGTTTCTCGCACGGTAGAACAACAAAAACCTAAAGTTGAATATTTACTTAATCAACTTGCCGTGCAATTTAATCTTTCAGCATTACCTGAAATTAAATTATGGGATCAATATTTTGCCCCTTGTTATGGAATGCCTAATGATAAAGGCCAACAAGCAGTTGAACTATTGGCGAGAAAAGAAGGGATTTTACTTGACCCTGTTTATACAGGCAAAGCAATGGCAGGGTTAATTGATAATATTTTAAAAGAAACGATTGGTGGCAATCAGCCATTACTCTTTATTCATACTGGCGGTTCACCCGCTATGTTTGCTTACTCTGAAATTAATGTGGCAAGTATTTAAATATACTTATTAATAATGCGATTTACTTATGAAAATTAATACCAAAGTTATACATGGTTACCCGATGACAGATAAATATACTGGAAGTTCGTCTATTCCGTTATATCAATCATCGACTTATTCTCAATCGGATATTGAAGAAAATTATTCCTATATTTATTCACGTTTTTCTAACCCTACTAGAGATGCATTAAGTGATGCTATCTGTGCGATTGAAAATGCCAAGTATGCTGAAATTTTTTCCTCCGGAATGGCAGCAATTAGTGCTATTTTGTTGAGTTTTAGCCATGGTGACCATATTGTTGCTTGCAAAAGTATTTATGGCGGGTCGTTTCAATTAATGACTGAATTTTTACCAAGATATGGTATTTCAGTGACATTTGTTGATGCAACAAACCCGCAAAATTATGCGGATGCAATTAAAAAGAATACCAAGGCTTTTTATATTGAAACTCCATCAAACCCAACATTACAGGTGATAGATTTAATCTCAGTGATCCGTATTGCAAAAGAAAAGCAACTCATCACAATTTGTGATAATACGTTTATGACACCGTTATTGTCTGATGTGATTTCATTAGGTATTGATTATTCGATTAATAGCGCTACAAAGTTTATTAATGGCCATAGCGATGTGATTTTAGGAACGGCAGCAACAAACAACCCCGAATATGCTAAATTGCTACATAAATCTGCGGTAGCTATTGGTAGTATTGCTGCACCTTTTGATAGCTGGTTAACCATGCGTGGGTTGAAATCGATGGCGATGCGAGTTGAAAGATCTAGTGAAAACGCACAAAAGCTTGCTGAATATTTGCATAAACATCCTAAAGTTGAGCAAGTATTTTATCCAGGTCTACCCTCTCATCCAAATTATGATATTCATATGCGGCAATCTAAAAATGGGGGAATGGTTGTTTCTTTTGATTTAGGCAGTTATGAGAATGTGAAATTATTTTTAGATACAATTCGCATACCATTAGTTGCCGTGAGTTTAGGGGGGATAGAATCTATCGTTTCTTATCCTAGGATCATGTCTCATGCTTGCATACCTGAAGAAGAACGCCTATTACAAGGTGTTACTGAAGGGCTTTTGCGTTTCTCATTAGGTTGTGAAGATATTGAAGACATTATTGCAGATGTTGATATTGCACTTGCTCAAATAAAGTAACAATAATGCCTAATAGTTTATTTTGGTTTACTCATCAGTTCAATTAGGTAACATTATGAAATGTAAATTATATCTTTTAAATATGGGTTTTTCAGATAAAAATTATGAAGGTGAAGTATTTTATTGCCCTGATTGCACAATGTTAGAAGGCATTCTTGCTAAGAACACTAATTTAAGGGAATTTATTGATGTGGTCTATATTGGTTTTGAAAAACCTAGACAAGAACTGATCACTGTTATCGGGGATGTGAACCAATCTTTGCCTGTGCTGGTATTGCCTGAAGGGATTAGTTCGGTACATCAAACGGGGGTTTACAATAATACTGCTTATATTTCTGACTTGGACAAAATTATCCTGTTCTTAAATGATGCCTACCATATACCTAAAAAACACCCATAGTATAATAATAGCCCTAAATATACCCTGATTTAGGGCTATTATTCACACGTATTTATTTTCTATTCAAATAGCTATTGAAACAACTAAAGGTAAATTTCTTTATTTATCGGATTTAATTGGATAGCTTGCTGTATGTATTTTAAAGTTTCATTCGCTAATAGTGCAGTTGCTTCATAAAAAGCATGGCCACTTTGTAATTGCATTTTCTCTAAATAACGATAAGCCCAGGGTAACAAATGCATTTCTAATAGGCCCCGTAATAGCTCGGGTTTATTTTCAACAACCCAAGCAGTGAGTAACAATAATAAACCAATATGATCTTCTGGTTCATTTTGATTTAATTCAATATTAATTTGGTTATTGCGTAGCCAAGCCCTTAGTTCAAGGGTGGATATACCAAAAACACTATTTTCCTTATCAAGGTAAACAGAGCCCCAAGGTGGTACGGGAAGCGCATCAGGGCCAATAAATAAGCGCTGATAAGCTTCTTGTAATGTTTCTTGCTCATTTAAGCTATCTTGAAAGCGTTTATCAATACGTTGGCAATCATAGATATTATTGAAAGGCCACTCAGATTGCCATTCACTTGAGCTAAATAAGTGAATTAATTTATTTACACGGGCATCAGAAGGGTTATAACTAAATAATGCGCCAAGAGTTTGTGCGCAAAGTGAAAAATCCGCCAGTAGTTTTTGTTCCATATTGATCCACTTGATATATTGATTTCGCTTTTTAAGCCGATCGTAACCAAACATCAGGCTTTTGTCGATGATAACAAGAAATAAGCTTTTTCTCGTTCTATATAAACAGTATTAGGTAATGATTACCCCGCAATAGCCTTGGCAACAATCATCTGTAGCCTGTAGAGAATTTCACTACTGATTAGTTCATCATACACGATTAATAAAACAGCATTAGAAAGCCTATTCTCAACGGTTTTTTCATTTTTATGTATAGTAAAGCCAAACAGCTAAACCCAATGATAATCAGGCTGTTCACTATTCAATATATTGCAGGCATTAACAGCATAGTAACTCATATCACGATAGCGGGTTATTAGCTTTATTTAGCGTTAATTAAATTCAATATTAAGGGTAATTGATTGAGCAAAGCCCGCTGGTGGCTTACCTACTGAGCGGCTTTTTTGTACCGCTGTTAATGCGGCATTGTCTAATAATTCGTTTCCAGAACTACTCGCTAAGCGTACTAAACTAATTTCTCCCGTTTGGCTTAATTGGAACTGAACTGTGCTGACACCTCGACTTTTCATTTTTTTAGCTCTACGTGGATATTGTTTATTGCGTTCAATTTCTTGACGTAATTTTTCACGATAGGAACTTATTAATTGACTGTCTATATTACTAGGGGCTTGTTGTGTTTTGTGGCTTTTATTTCCCAAGGATAAGGACGTCACTTGACCACCTGCTTTTTGCTGTTGGGCAATTTCAGTGTGTAGAGGTGTTTTTTTCTCTACTGGCTTCTTAGGCGTCTCTGTATTTTTAACCATTGTAGATGTTGTTGGTTTAACCGGTTCTTTGACGGTTTTTTTTATTTCTTTTTGTTTTTTAGGGACGACAATAGTGGCTTTTTCCACCACAGTGTCTAACTTTATTTTACTAAGGATAGCGTGGGCTTGTGCTATTTCTTCAGGTTGAGTTTCTTGAGCGGCCTGAGTCAGTGCAATAGAAATAACTGGAGCATCCTGCAACGCTTGGTTTTTCTGAGATTGAGATAATGATTGAGTCGTTATATAAATAAAATACCCGATAACTAAAATATGCAATGTTATCGACAGAATAAAAGTAAGTAGTTTTTGACTCATCATAAGACCTCGGTATTCTTTCAGTTAAAGCCAAAAAGGTAACGGCTAAACGTGTTTAAGATAAGTAATTGCTAACATTGCTTTAAGGTTATAAGGGGTAAAAGAATTCATTTGGTTATAAATCATAAGATAATATGATGTTTTATTTTATGTTAATGATTATCAATTGCAAATGCAAGTTGTTGTCATTATCGTGAGGTACGTCGTGGTTTCTCAGTTTTATAGTGTCATTAAAGTAATTAACAGCAGATAAAGTGGGGATATTTATTTCTCTATTAAAACAAAAAGGCTTAGCAAATAACTAAACCTTGATGAAATGACTTATATGATAAATTATGACTGTTAATAGTATCTTATTATCTTATTTAGTTTTACTCCGGATTAAATGTTGTTCCATGGCATAAATTGTCGCAGAGGATTGGTTATTCTGTGTAAAACTAAGCGCTACCGCTGCTTTCTCATGGCTATCCATTTCTCCAAAGTTTTTTGCAATGATAGCTAATATCGGGTCACTATTTGACAACGACACCGAACATGTTTCGTGTTCGGTGTCGTTGCTGAACTATGTACGTTTTATGGCTGGCTTAATCGAGTTTGATTGGTTTTCTTGGTTAGTAAACCAACGGTCACGCAAAATGTCATAGAGTAGGTTAAATGCATAAGTGTAAAATAAGAAAAAAGCGAAGAAGCCAATCTCAAGTAAAAATGCATCCCATAAAGTCATTTTTAGGAGTACTGCCAGTATCGGTAGGCCGAGGATCACAAAACTTAATTCGAAACCAACAGCATGGGCAATACGTACTTTAGTTGGGCGTAGCCCTTTAGAAAGAGGCCAGTAGAGGTCAAATAGCATGTTATAGAATAGGTTTAATAACATGGCGAGTGTCGATAATATAATCGCGACGGTACCCATTTGGAAAATTGAGCGTCCTAAAATCCATGCACTGACCGGAGCAGTTATCGCGATTGCGATGATTTCAAATGAAACTGCATGAAAAATTCGTTCAGTTAATGTTTTTGTCTGCTTGCTCATAACTACCTCAAATATATAGCTATCTAATATGTTATAAAAAAAACAGGTGCAATTATTTGCTATTTTATATATATATACAAAATGGCAGCCATCGGAAAAATCGATACCTTATGAACTATTCTATAGAAACATTGCGTACCTTTGTGGAAGCCGCTGCACTGAAATCGTTCTCTGCGGCAGCGAGAAAGCTTAATAAAAGCCAATCGACAGTGAGTACGACTATTAGTGGTTTTGAAGATGATATGGGGTTTGCTTTATTTGATAGGCAAGGGCGTGAATCAACACTGACTTTTGCTGGAAGAAAGGTATTAAGTCTAGTTGAGGATATCTTATCAGCTGATGAACGATTACAAGCCTTGAGAGTTGAATTGTCACCTGATATTGAACCACGGTTAAGTTGTGCTTTTTCAGATATTTATCAACCTCCACACGCAGAGCATGTATTAACAATATTAGATAGACAATTTCCTCATATTGAATTTGAATTCTTAATAGCCGAAAACAATGATGTCATTGAAATGATCCAAAATCAGCAGGCTCATGTTGGCATGATGGAGTCACGAATCGAATATCCTGCTGATATTTCATTTTCACGTTTACCTGTTCAAGGGGAGCTAGGGTTGTATGTGTTAGCTAGCCATCCGTTAGCAAAAGAAAAACAAATTACCTATCAACATCTCACGACGACACGTCAACTACGGTTAAGTAGCAGCAGTGAAACCGTCATTAACAGCGAAAAAAACTGGCTGGCTCCCAATTATTTGTTGTTACTAGAAATGGCTGAACAAGGGACTGGCTGGGCAATACTACCCACTTGGTTAGTCAAGCAATTCGGTCATGGTCTATTGGTGAGCCTTAATTATGACCTATGGCCGCGTAAAATTAATGTAGATTTAGTGTGGTCTAAGCATAATCCACCGGGTAAAGCGGGATATTGGTTGATCAATAAATTGTTAAATAGTTAGGATTGAATATATTTATTCTAATTAATTTGTAATTGTTGGTATAACTGTAATTTATTTAGAACTCCTCCTCGTATGTAACAAAACATTTCCATGTAAATAAACGTAATAACATTATGATAATAAGTCTTATGTAGTTACCCTTAAGTTAAATCAAATGCTTGTTTGAGCTTGTTAGTTAAAGGAAATAAAATGAAAAGACTATTAGTACCTACATTATTTGCTGTTGTATCTACAATGTCATTTGGTATTCAAGCCGCTACGGCTCCAGCAGCAACGCAATCACAAAATGCTGAGCATAAATTAAATGCTTACGAAGAAATCATGGTTGGTAAAGTCTGGACAACAACGGAAGCTTTAGACCAAAACAAAAAAGAAGTCAGTGCCGATGATAAGCAAGTTTCTAACTTCTTTGGCTTAGCTGAATATTATCCAGATGGCACCTTTAATATGACTACATTTGATGGGAAACCAAAAATGAAAGGTGATTGGTCATTTGATGAGAATGGAAAAACCCGCTCATTAACTGCAAAAAATGATCAAGGGGAAGTGTTATTTACTCGTGTTGTAGAAAATGTCACTGTAACACCTGAAGAATATACTTATCGTATTTATCCAGAGCAAGATAACAAAGATAAGTACTTTGATATTGTACATAAAGTTAAAAAATAATTTTCTTATGGATGCCGCTTTGAGCGGCATCCATATTATCTAGCAACGTGCTGTTTTAAATTATAGCGTGTATTTTTTTAACAATTTTTCATCTAATATTAATGATAACAATGAAATAAATAAATTTCGTTGCCGTGTATTTTCCCATCCTTGTTCAAAATCAGACATTAACCAAATCACTTCATCTAAAAATAAATGTTTGATAGCTTGTTGCCAACAAGACTTTTCAAAAGGGGTAACTGTAATGAATTCAGAATAACCGAGTTTAAACAATTCCCATTCATCTACAGTAAAAATACGATTTGGTGCTGTTTCTAATACATTATGGAAAAGTAACAATGTTAAGGCTAAATCGAAAATCCTAGGAATATAAGTTGCATTATCGGGGTCTATAATAAAGGCTTGGTTGCACTCTAAATAAATTAAATTATCAGCTTTGTAGTCATAAGGCGTAGCAACAGCGGGTAAATTATATTTTCTTAAAACCGATTGGTTTTCAATAGTCTCTAGCATTAATCTTTTAAACTGATTTATATCTATAGCTAATTTATGCTTTATACAATGGTCATGTATGATATTGATATCATTGATTATATCGCTATCCTCAAGCTCATATTCATTATACTCACTGAGTTTTTCTTGATTATTGATAGAGGAAACCGAGTGTATTTTCCCCAGTAAACGGCCTGCTTCAATAATTTCATGTGTAGAAGCGCTATATTTACTTCCTTTAATAAACGGATAGAGCACCCAAACATCATTATTTATTTCTTGTGGATTTGGGGTAACTACTGAAATTGGTGTGACAATATTTATTTTCTTATTATTTAAATTGGATAAATAGCTTGCTAATCTGTTGGCATCATCAATATTAGAGCAAGTCTGTTTTAGTACATAATCATGATTATTCTTATGTATTTTATATACTGGCGAATAAGGATAGATGCTTTCGATCTGACTAATATCTGTTAGCTTAAATTTTTTGAGAATATTATTAATTTTCATGTGACTACCAGCAACTGAAGAAGTAAGGTTAAAAGGCAATGTTAAACATTACCTTTTATTGTAAGTAGTCACTTAGAAAATAATGTGTTTTTATTTAAAACAGGTTTCAGCCCAGCGAGTTAGCCCTGCGGTAACGGAACCAAAATCATCTCCGCGTACGATAGGGATATTAGGCAATTCTTGGGAGATAGCTTGATGCAATATGGGTGAGCGAGCACTTCCCCCCGTAATGTAAATAGCATCAGGTTGCACTCCCCCTTGATTGACAGCCTCTTTAACTAGTTCAATCATTTTATTCTTTGGTGATTCTATTGATTCAATTAAATGCTCTCGTTGAATATTAACTTCAAGCGTTTCATTCAATAGCGCAATTTTAGCTAAATAATTAGCATCTTCAGATAAGGCAATTTTCGCCTCTTCAGCTTTACGGACAAGGCTATACCCAAGGGTTTCGTTATATACTTCTAGTAAGCGAGCCAATTTTTTAGGCTCTTTTGCTTCTTGTTTTAATCGAGTCAGCGCTGAAAGGTTTTGCCGCGAATAAAATTCTTTTTGGGCTTCAACATTATTTATCGCAATTGGGTTCCAAAACTGTAAAAATGGCATTTTAATACCTGAAAGCGACTGGCTTTCCATCCCAAAAAGTTGCATCAATTGTTTTAGCGCAATATAGATATCAAGATCATTTCCACCCACTCTTTGGCCACTATGGGCTAATAAGGAAGGGGTTCTATCTTGTGCGGTTCGGTAACTTGGCCCCATTTGAATTAATGAGCAATCAGTTGTTCCGCCACCAATATCAACAACTAGGATTATTTGGTCACTATTTAAAGTTGATTCATATTCAAGGCCAGCAGCGACAGGTTCAAATTGAAATGTAATATGATGAAAGCCTGCACGTTTTGCGGCACGATATAATATGGATTCTGCTTGCTGGTTAGCTAATTCTCCACCGCGACCATGGAAGTTAATTGGCCGTCCAATCACTGTATCGTCTATAACTTGTTGTAAGGTATGTTCAGCAGTATCTTTGATATTTTTCATCATGGCGCAAACAAGGTCTTCGAAAAAACTAATTTGTGTTTCATGAAGCCCGGAAGCGCCTAAAAACGACTTAGGTGATTTTACATAATAAACATCTCTTGGGTCACTTAAATATAAATCTAAGGCAGCTTGCCCGAAAACAATATCTTCAGGCATTAAATCGACCCCTTCATCTTGATTAAAAGTTATCGACCTTCTTAATATTTGCTGCCCAATTTCATCTGAAGGTGTGATTTTGCAATGACGAAATAGGTGTTCAGATACAGATTCTCTTGTTGGCGCACACAGTGTTGATGGAATATATTTACTATGGCCCTCTAATGGTAATAGTGTCGGTATTCCGTCCTTCATGATTGCGACAGCGCAGTTGGATGTACCGTAATCAAAGCCTATAAACATCTCGCCTCCAAAATAGTAACCTTGAAAAAAAGGGTTGTGACTTTATATCAAGCAATCAAGAATTACTACCAAAATAGCTAGTTAATTTAACGTTGCAAGATTAGAAAATCATAAGATAGGCATGACTTCGCTTTTCTCAAAGTCAGTTGTGTGATTAAGGTTATGGAACTATTTTTAACCTTTCTTAAGCAGATGTATGCACTATAGTATATGGAGGTAGATAGAAAATTAACATATAGTGCTCATCTTAATTCTAACTTATCTTGAATGCAGAAATAAACAAGTTGAGAATATGAGAATATTGTTTATGCTGGTTTATTCGACCATTTATTATATTTTTATTATATGTAATTGAATCAATATAAAAACAACATACTTTATTTCGTTTGAAATGTGTAAGATTGAGTGATGGTTTTAGACGTAATTTAAATATTATTTTTATATTATTAATGTGTTAAATTTAACCTTGATTGTATTTTTATCCGGCGGATTAATTATTACAATATTTACCCCATATTATATTAAAATCATCATTAGGGAACTCTTTGTCTTTATCATCAATAATTGGGATAGAGACAACATTACGACCATCGTCATGACGATATGTTTTGACGATAAAACGTTTAAATGAATATGGTGTTTGACTGGTAAAAATGAGTACTTCTCCACAAACATAACCTAACATTCCGTGGTCAAGAGTTTCTCTTATCTCATGATATTTAACATTTTTATACTCTGCTGTTTTAGGGTCAACTAAAAAATCCTCAACTGCTTTTTGTGATTTTTCAATAATATCTAGATCAGGTGTATAGTTACTTGCGACACCGCCAATAAAGGACGCGCCAGCAATAAGGCCAACAACCAAGAATGAAAATATTTTATTTTTCATGTTTTTTATTTCTTATGTGATTGTTTTACATTCCTAAAATAACATCGTAAAAGAAAAATGTTTAATCGTATATAAGTAAGATTAAGAGCGTTAATTTTACTTACGTTATTATACACAGGTTTAATTTTAGGAGTTTAATATAGCGAATGTAGCATAAAATTATTTAATGTAATATAGAGATGAAATAATGATGAGCAGTAAGAAACGAAAAATTACATATTAAAATGAATTGACATTAATTAGGGGGGTATATTTGTTACTATAGTGATAATTTAGTATGTATTAACACTTAATGTAAAGATATTAATTTTATATATTTTAATTATTTTTTATTTCCCATTATTTTTGCCATATGGATGGCTTCAATTAGTTGTGAACGATTAATACGGGAGCTATTGCTATCTAATAGTTTTTGCCAAATATCAATTGCTTGCTCGTAATTTGCATTCATAAATGCATCAGAAGCAACTAGCATTAAGGCTGTGACCTCATTGTTATCAAGAGCTAGGGCTTTATTAATTACAGCATGGGCATCTGGAGTCAGGTGCTGCCCTGCTTGATAATATAATACAGTTGCAATTGCGGAGTATATTTGTGCATTCTCATCGCCATATTTTAGTGCTCGATAATAAGCGATTAGTGCGTTGTCATAGCTGTTTTGATATAAATAATATTCACCAAGTGTTGCCCATAGTTCACTATTTTCAGGTGACTGACGAATATCATTTTGTAAACGTAACAAGTCATTTTGTTCTTGTTGTAACGGAGTGAATGATAAAAGAGGATCAGAGATACGTAAATATTCGCGATACGTCAGTTCAAAGCGGGGTATAAAGAAATAACCAATAATGGCGAAGAATAATACAATGATAAACACCGTGTTTCGTTTCTGTTGAGAAGGAGATTCATCAGTCACGGAGACTAAAAGTTGTTTTGTAGTTTGGGTTACTTCGGCGCTATCATGGCGATAATGATATTTTTGTCGGCGAGTTAAGTAGAATGTTAAACTTAAAATCCCCGCCAGAGCAATGATGGGCAATCCCCATAATAAAGCAGTTCCTAGCGTTAGCGGTGGGTTATAAAGAACAAACTCGCCATATCTATCAGTCATATATTGTTGGATTTGGCTCTTATTTTTACCTTCAGCTACCATTTTGAATACTTGATGCCGCATACTGACCGCAGTAGGGGCATTTGACTCTAATAAATTTTGATTTTGACATTGTGGGCAACGTAGTGATGAGGCAATTTGCAAAGAATAGTCTTGTTCTTCCTGCGAATTAAATTGCCACACGTCTACAATTTGTGCTTTAGCCATAAACGAAGCAAATAAGAAAATGAAAGTGACTAAAGCTTTATTCATGCTTTGTTCTTCCTTTTACCCAACCAATTAGCAGCCCAAAACACATAAATAACGCACCTCCCCAAATCCATTGAATGCCATCTTGCACATAAAAGCGTATTGCGTAGCTATTTGCACCTGTTTTCTCCCCTAAAACAGCATACCAATTACGTACCCAGCCCCAATAGGTTCCTGGTTCAATCATTAATTGCTGACGTGCCGTATAAAAACGGCGTTCAGTAATTAATTGGTGTAAGGGGTGGTTGGCTTGGGCAACTTGTATAACGGCTTTTTCAGTTGTGTAATTCCCCTTAGCAAGGAGTTTAAGCTGTTTAAATTGGAACTGATAATCTGCTAAAGAAACAGACTGCCCAATGGAAAGGTTGACACTAATTTCTTGCCGGCTACCAACGGAAAGGGCAATACCCGCAGCAAAAATAATTACCCCAGTATGGGCAAGAAGAGAGGGTAATTGTTGGTTAATTACACGAATTGGACGTAACCAAAAAATGCATAAAATAGCCATTAAAAACCCACACGAAATGGCGATAATTATTCCGTGTGACCATAGAACAATACTGAGTAATGTACTGAGGAGCAATATAACCGGAAATCGCCATTGGGTGATGAAAGGGATTTTCTTCGGTAGATTAAGCACGCTTAATGCCATAATAAGTAACATTAAAATGCCGAATGGGAGTAATGCTTGATTAAAATATGGCGCACCAACAGAAATTTTCCCCCAACCAAAGAGGGCATAAATCATTGGATAAAGCGTACCAGTAAGAACAATAAATAATACTGTAGCAAATAGGACTAATGTTAATAATAAGTAAGTATCACGTTTATTCACCTTAGCGGTTTTACTTTCTACATTTTTTGCTTTCCAGCCATAAATAAACAAAGCGATAAGGCTTAAGATACTAAATAGTAAAAATAGGGGAACGGCTCTCACATTATCAAGGGCAAAAGCATGTACAGACATTAAAATGCCAGAGCGTACAATTAATGTACCCAATAAAGATAAGATGAAGGTAAGAATGGCAAGTAATATTGACCAGTGCCGATATCCTTCAGTTTTCCTCGATGCGGATAAGCTATGAAGCAGGGCAGTGGCACTTAGCCAAGGAAGTAGTGATGCATTTTCAACAGGGTCCCAAAACCACCAACCCCCCCAGCCTAATTCGTTATATGCCCACCATGAACCCAGCGTAATTCCGAGAGTCAGTATACACCAACTTGGTACGGTGAAACGCCAACACAACCAAGCCGTGATTTGATTAAATTGGCCTGTGAGTATTGATGCGAGAATTAAGGCGGTCACAACCATTAACCCACTATAGCCTAAATACAGCAATGGAGGATGTAAAATAAGCCCCCAATGCTGCAACATTGGGTTGAGATCACGCCCTTCAATTGCGGGTGGGAAAATCCGCTCAAAAGGGTCTGAATAAAAAATAATGAACCATAATAAAGCGCCACTGATCATGGCAAGAAAGGTTAATGTCAGTGGGAAGACAAGATGATTTTGCTGGCGATAGCGCCAAGCAAATAATGCGCTCCAAGCCGATATAAACAGTAACCAAAGGAAAATTGACCCTTCATGTCCTCCCCATACTGCGGCAATCTTGATATATAAAGGGGATAAACGATGACTATGCTGTGCAACATATACTACGGAAAAGTCACTTTGGATAAAGCTGACGGTCAAACAAATATAGGCAGTAAGTAGCAGAAAAAACTGTGAATAAGTCCAAAGCACGTTCTGAGGCATTTGCCTCGGAACGTGTTGGATGAGACCAATAACTCCACTCAAAGCTTGAAAGCTAGCGATACATAAAGCCAATACAAGGCAGAGAAAGCCGATTTCAGGGAGTATTAGTTCCAATTATCACCTTTATGATTGAATGAGTTATGCAACTGTTAATTGCCCCGCATATAACACAAAAAAGCGTAAGCAAAATACACCTAATAAGCTGGCACCACTGATAATCAACACTCGAGATGCCCCTAGTCCTTTATCAGCCCATTTTTTTAATGTTAAAGGAATAATGAAGCCGAAACCGACGACACCAATCCAGAACCAAGTGGTCCAGAAACCGCCACCCAGCGCCGCAGTTAAGGAACGTATCTTCCCGTCATCGCCAAGTGCTAACCCAACAAAAAATGCAGCTAATAGGAATATTTCTAACCAAATCACATAGCCTTCAACTTTATGTAGAAATGCACTTTCAGGGTTATGAACATTTTTACGATAACGTAGGGCGATAGCAATTAGCGCGACTGCGATCCCCGACGATATCCCTGAAAATAGGAATAAAGCGGGTAAAATCGGGTTATTTAAGAAAGGGTACGATTTTAGCGCTGAGAGTAAAAAGCCAGTATAGGCTCCAAGTAGTACCGCGAGTACTAACATGATGATATCGAGAAAGCGTACAACGCGATTAAATAAGCTTAATATACGAGGAACAAAACTGAATTTAGGGAGCCACTTTTGTTGTAATGTAATCACCTCTTTTTCATATATTTTTGCTAACCAAATAACCAGAACTACCATATATAGCTGAAATAGCATGACCCCCATCGACATCACTGAAGTTAGGCTGTAGTGGAACATCAGTTTCCAAAACGTCCACGGACGAGTTAAGTGGAGGATCAAAATCAGTAGCCCAAATATGATGGTTGTTGGCGCAAGTATCAGTGTCGTTCTCATTAGAGTACTGTCACTGCCTGCCGCTTTGGGGTAATACTGACGTAGTAATACCGCCAGTACGACTAGCCCTGCCGAAATACCAATTAAGAATAGATAAACAGCAATTGGCCAATCCCAAACGAGAGATTCAAAATGGAAAGCTGAAGCTGTTGTCATTGGCTAACCTCCCCATATTTGAAGGGAACTCGATACATTTTGGGGTGTGTGCCGAGCGCTATTTTGAACCGGTATGTTGGTTTTTCTTTTAGCATTAACGAAATATCGCTATTAGGATCATCTAAATTACCAAATGTCAGTGCTTTGGTTGGGCAAGACTCGACACAAGCGGGTTGTTTACCCTTTTTTAGATTGGTTTTACGACAAAAATCGCATTTATCGGCGGTTTTACTCACGGGGTGAATAAACCTGACACGGTAAGGACAGGCTGCAATACAATATTGACAACCTACGCATAAGTCAGGGTTTACATCCACAATTCCAGTTGTTTTATCGATAAAAGAGGCCCCTGTAGGGCATACATCAACACAAGGGGCGCTCTCACAATGTTGGCAGGAATGGCGAAAAAAACGATATTTAACATCAGGAAACTGACCAATAGGTTCACTACGAATAATCGTTAACCGAGAAACACCTTCGGGGACTTGGTTAACTTCTCTACACGCATCCATACACGCCGTACAGCCGATACACAAGTTTTCATCGTGGATCATGCCGTAGCGAACCCCGTCTATTTTCATTGTATTCGCTAGAGTATGACTCGCTATCCCCCCACCGCCGCCAGTGCGCCTGAGTAGATGATGAATTGACGACGAGAACAACTCATGGTTGCTCCTTACGCAATTTTACCGCTGCTGGGTTAAAGTCAGGGTTATTGCGTTGATCAGAGTGGCAGTCGACACAAATTTTCACTTTCCCTTTATCTGTCAGTACCTTCATAGTGTCTTGTTTAGGATGAAGGTCATGGCAGCTAGCACAGGCTACTTTGGTGACGTGGACATCATGTGGCCAAAACGCTTTTTGTAGCTGTTCGGGTAAGTGACAGGACAAACACACACTATTTTGCTGTTCCACACCGTACATTGGGTCGTTAAAACGCATAACATCTTTAACGCCTTCGCGGTGTTTTGGTCCAGGGTTCCCGTGACAATTGGTACAAGTTACCGGTAAGTTATTATTGGGGTTAATAACTTCTGCGTGCGTGCCGTGCATGCCTTCTTTGTCAGGTTTATGGCAGTCGATGCAAGCGCTATCTGCGCTACGCTGCGGTGTAACAACCCAACGGCCTTCTGCATTTTCTTGTGCAATCTGAGGTGTCGCGGATGCAGCCGCTGCCCATAATAAGCCTGTTGCCAGCACCCCAGCAGTTAATAACGAACGTAGTACGCTCATATTCACTCCATTGGTTAAATCGCCCTTAGGTTGCGGGCGAATCTAGTTTATTTGGCTAATAGGTTATTTTTACGGGCTTGGTCATCCCACTGTGGCACGACTGTTTTTAAGAACTCTTGTTTTTCTGCATTAATTTTTTGCATATCTAAACCAATAGCTTGCTGTGCTTTTTCTTTAGTCGAAATATCGGGAATAGCTGATCCCTTTGGAACCTAGCAAGCGAGCTAATTTAGTCCGTGCATCCGCAGCCTTATCCATCGCGCCACCTAACATACGCAAACCTTCATCTGGTGCGTGCATATGAATACCGTGAGAGGCAATAGATAAATCCCAGCGCCATTGCGCATGACGAATATCGGTTAAAATTGGTTTCATTTCATCTTCGGTTGCACCTGCATCCCAAGCTGCTTTTGCTTCAAAGTGAGCACGAACTAACTGGTCTTCAACTTTGATTTTCATTTCTTGGATAGCGTGTTTACGTTCAGCGACAACATCTTGCAGTTGTTGTTTACTTTGAGTATGGCAAGTACTACAGGTTTGTTCGAAATTATCGAATGGGTTACCGATTTTATGACTGGTATACAGCTCACCTTTGTCGTTTTGCAGTTTAGGCATATGGCAGTCAATACAGGTCACATTATTTTTACCATGAATACCCGCACTCCAAGTTTCATACTCAGGGTGCTGTGCTTTTAACATGGGGGCTTTTGATAAGGAGTTTGTCCAATCAGAAAAACCGATATTATCGTAGTAAACTTCCATATCCTCGACTTTTGTCCCGTTATCCCATGGGAATTTCACTGATTTTTTATCGCCAGAGAAATAATACTCAACGTGACATTGACCACAGACCATGGATTGCTGGTCGAAGCGACTGGCTGTAGCAAATGGTTTACCAATGGCTTCCATTGCCCGTTCTGCATATGGGCGTGAGAGAGTTAACTCCGGTTTGCCTTTAGCAAAATCGGGTGAATCTGTTTTGTGGCAGTCGGCACAACCTAAAACATTCACAACTTCAGGACCGCCTTTTGCCCATTTGCCTTCAAAGTAGCCATCTTCGCCATGTTCTTGGATTAACCTAGCAACATCTGGGCTTTTACAGCTCCAGCATGCCATAGGCAATGGGCCATCTTGAGCATCTTTTGGCGCACCAGTTCGTAACGTTTCACGAACGTCGATAATTGCATAAGCATGGCCTCGTGGCTTGTTATAGTCACGAGAGAATGGGTATCCTGCCCAAAGTACCACTAAGCGAGGATCTTCAGCGAGCGCATCTTCGCGGTTGGATTGCTCTGAAGTTGCTCTCCATGAATGGTATTGATCTGGGTGAGCCGCCTCGAAAGTTTCATTTCGAGCATTAATAGTGGAAGTCGTATCTTTAGTGGTAGGGGTTTGTGCATGCACAGAGGTAAATAGAAATATTCCTGCCACCAAACTCAATAAGTATAGTGCATTATTTCTTATGTTTGCCATAAAGGGCCTCGAGTAATGTTAGCCAGCCATCCCTTCATTGTTCGAGTTGTTTTTTTTGCATGTAGCCTGTAACTCGGACGAATTTGGATATATTTTTGTTATATAAGTTTGATAGTAAGCGCACAGATGCTATCAAGACATTGCCAGCCTATATGTGTAACAAAAAACCACACTAAAAATATTGTTTTTGATCAAAAGATAATTTGTATTAAAGGAATAGAATGCAGAGAAATAATAAAAATGAGGTACTGTTAAATCTGATATAGTTATTAGTCACTAGTTTTCAAACTGTTTTAAATGAAATGGATCGTAATGATTCTTATTATTTAAAATAAAATTAATTTTAATTTAATTCGTTGATTTTATGTGTTTTTTTAAATTTTATTTACTCTTTTATTATTTTTATAATAAAAGAGTAAAAGTAAAATGTGCGTAATATCAAAAATATTGCATATATTTTTTTGCAAAATGACATTGCATATACCACTTTAGTAGTAGTTTTTGGTGTTAATTTAAACCCATAACATTAAAAGTTAGGTTTAATTTAAAAAATCATATTGAATGATTGTTAAAAAATAATTAATAAATTGTCTTAATTACCTCTTTTGGCTCTATTTTGAGGGTCAATTCCATCAATAAAACCAATGTCATCATTTTAGGGCGTAAGTCGTGTTATTACTCCTGTTACCTCCTAGGTAGTATGTATTTTTATAACCTCTCTCGTTAATATTTCTCATAAATACACATATAAAAAATGCGGTTTATTAGTACTTTTTAGTTTTCTTGTTGGCAATGTAAAGGAAAAAACATGGTTGATCTCACCCGTCGGGGAGTATTAACTGGTGCGTGGCGTAACGCAGCTCCAGTGGTTCGGCCGCCATGGAGTGGTAGTGAAGTGCAATTTATCGAATTGTGCACCCGTTGCAACGCGTGTGTGGAAAGTTGTGAAACTGCAATTTTGCGACCAGGCGCGGGCGGCTATCCCGTTGTTGATTTTAAACGCGGAGAATGTACTTTCTGTTACGCGTGTGCGGCATCATGCCCTGAACCTATTTTCCTATCAAAACATTCCCAACCTTGGGATATCTCAATTTCGATTGGCCAGAATTGCCTTGCGTATCTTTCGATCGAGTGTCGTCGTTGCCAAGACAGTTGTGAGCCAGAAATCATCTCTTTTCGTCCGTCACTGGCAGGTATTTACCAGCCAAAAATAGAAACGCAAGGCTGTACAGGCTGCGGAGCTTGTGTTGCAAGTTGCCCAGTATCAGCCATTACCGTGGAGCATGAACATGCACAGTAACTATCAAGTGTGCAGTTTAATCGTACAAGTAAAAAGTGAACGAATGTCTGCTGTGACCGAAAAAATAGAACAATTTTCGAATTGTGAAGTTGCGTTAAGTTCTCCAGACAACGGAAAACTGATCGTTGTGGTTGAAGGTCAAGATAGCAGAGCATTGTTAGATACTATTGATTTAGTACGCGATATTGATGGTGTACTAGATGTTTCGCTGGTGTATCACCAGCAGGATGAGCAAGGTGAGGAAGATTATGAAACTCAGTCGTCGTAGCTTTATGAAAGCCAATGCGATAGCGGCCGCTGCTGCGGCGGCCGGTATTGGTGCACCCAGCATTGCGAAAGCTGTTGTTGGTCAACAGGAAAGTATCAAATGGGACAAAGCGCCTTGCCGTTTTTGCGGTACAGGCTGTGGCGTTCTGGTGGGAACGCAAAATGGCCGTATTGTAGCAAGTCAAGGTGACCCTGAGGCTCCTGTTAACCGTGGTCTGAACTGTATCAAAGGGTATTTCTTACCGAAGATCATGTATGGAAAAGACCGTTTAACACAGCCGATGTTGCGTATGAAAGACGGTGAATATGACAAAAATGGTGAGTTTACTCCAATCACTTGGGAACAAGCCTTTGATGTTATGGAAGAAAAAGTCAAAACCACATTGAAGGATAAAGGCCCTGAAGGCATCGGAATGTTCGGTTCAGGTCAATGGACAGTTTGGGAAGGCTATGCAGCGTCGAAACTGTTTAAAGGGGGCTTCCGCTCGAATAATTTAGACCCGAATGCTCGCCACTGTATGGCGTCTGCGGTTGTTGGCTTCATGCGTACTTTTGGTATGGATGAGCCTATGGGTTGTTATGATGATATTGAGCACGCAGATGCATTTGTTCTGTGGGGCTCGAATATGGCAGAAATGCACCCAATTTTATGGTCACGCATTACTAACCGCCGTCTATCTAATCCAGATGTACGTGTTGCGGTACTCTCCACATTTAAGCATCGTAGTTTTGAATTGGCGGATAACGGGATTGTATTTACGCCGCAATCTGACCTTGTGATCCTAAACTATATCGCAAACTACATTATTCAAAATAATGCAGTTAATCAGGAATTCCTCGATAAACACGTGAATTTACGTCGTGGTGCAACAGATATCGGTTATGGATTACGCCCAACTCACCCATTAGAAAAAAGTGCAAAAAATGCGGGTTCCGATGCATCAGAGCCAATGACATGGGATGAATATAAGGCATTTGTCGCAGAATATACGTTAGATAAAACGGCAGAAATGACTGGTGTGCCAAAAGATCAATTAGAAGAGTTAGCGAAACTTTACGCTGACCCGAATACCAAAGTGGTATCTTACTGGACGATGGGCTTTAACCAGCATACTCGTGGCGTTTGGGCAAATAACTTAGCGTATAACCTACATTTATTGACCGGCAAAATCTCTCAGCCTGGTTGCGGTCCTTTCTCTTTAACTGGCCAGCCTTCAGCATGCGGTACTGCGCGTGAGGTTGGGACATTCTCTCACCGTTTACCTGCTGACATGGTGGTTACTAACGAAAAACACCGTGAAAAAGTGGAAGGTGTTTGGGGCTTACCTGCTGGCACTATTCCTGAAAAAGTCGGTTTACATGCTGTTGCTCAAGACCGAGCGCTCAAAGACGGTAAGCTGAACTTCTATTGGGTAATGTGCAACAACAATATGCAAGCAGGCCCAAATATTAATGAAGAACGCATGCCAGGCTGGCGTGATCCGCGTAATTTTATTGTTGTTTCTGACCCCTATCCAACAGTCAGTGCGTTAGCCGCCGATCTGATCTTGCCAACGGCGATGTGGGTAGAAAAAGAAGGGGCGTATGGTAACGCAGAGCGTCGCACTCAATTTTGGCGCCAACAAGTTAAAGCACCGGGTGAAGCAAAGTCAGATTTAATGCAGATGGTGTTGTTCTCTCGTCGTTTTAAAACGGATGAGGTTTGGTCTGAAGAGCTATTGGCAAAAAAACCGGAGCTACGTGGAAAAACCTTATATGACGTGTTATTTGCCAATGAAGCGGTGACTAAATTCCCTGTTAGCGAACTCGCTGAAGACCAGTTAAACGACGAATCTCGTGAACTTGGTTTTTATTTGCAAAAAGGCTTGTTTGAAGAATATGCAGGCTTTGGACGCGGTCATGGTCACGACCTTGCTGATTTCGATGAATATCATAAAGCACGTGGTATTCGTTGGCCTGTTGTCGATGGCAAAGAAACCATGTGGCGTTATAGCGAAGGGAACGACCCATACGTTAAAGCCGGTGCTGGTTATCAATTTTACGGTAAGCCAGATGGTAAAGCGGTTATTTTTGCATTGCCATTTGAACCTGCGGCAGAGTCTCCAGATAAAGAATATGACCTGTGGCTATCAACCGGACGTGTATTAGAACATTGGCATACTGGAAGTATGACTCGCCGTGTTCCCGAATTACATCGAGCTTTCCCTGAATCATTAGTCTTTATACATCCATTAGATGCGAAAGACAGAGGGTTACGTCGTGGAGACAAAGTCAAAGTGGTTTCACGCCGTGGTGATGTGACGACGATTGTGGAGACACGTGGCCGTAACAGACCACCGAAAGGCTTAGTGTACATGGCATTCTTCGATGCTGCGCAGCTAGTGAATAACTTAACACTGGATGCAACGGACCCACTTTCAAAAGAAACGGATTACAAAAAATGTGCCGTTAAATTAGAAAAGGTGTAATAGCTAATGCCCCAGAAAGCGAAAGCTCAAAAGGCTAAGTCCCAGAACAGTCGCCGTCGTTTTTTGCGTGATGTTGCTCGCGCAGCGGGCGGGTTAGCGGCTGTTGGTGTGGTACTGGGGCTTCAGCAACAAACGTCTCGGGCCAGCGGAGTTAGGCTCCGCCCACCGGGCGCTCTTGATGAAAAGGCATTTTCAAGTGCTTGTGTACGTTGTGGTCAATGCGTGCAAGCTTGCCCTTATGACATGTTGAAACTAGCAACATTAGCATCAGGCTTAGCAGCAGGAACCCCGTACTTCATCGCCCGTGAAAACCCATGTGAAATGTGTGAAGACATTCCGTGCGCCAAGGTATGTCCAAGTGGTGCGCTGGATAAAGACATTGAATCAATTAATGATGCACGAATGGGATTGGCAGTTTTGTTAGATCAGGAAAACTGTCTTAATTTTCAAGGGTTAAGGTGTGACGTCTGTTACCGAGTATGTCCACTTATTGATGAAGCAATCACCTTGGAATTGGAACAAAATCACCGAACAGGTAAACATGCGAGGTTCTTACCAACAGTCAATAGCAATTACTGTACAGGGTGCGGTAAGTGTGAACAGGCTTGTGTACTGGAAGAAGCTGCTATCAAGGTATTACCAAGGTCGCTAGCGAAAGGTGAATTAGGTCATCATTACCGTTTTGGCTGGCTGGAGGGCAACAATGGCAAATCGTAAGCGTGATGCCGGACGTGAAGCTCAGGCTAAAAAGGGCTGGTGGCATAGCCATAAGTGGTTGGTATTTCGACGTGTGAGCCAATTGCTTGTGCTCGCTATGTTTCTCAGTGGGCCATGGTTCGGTGTTTGGGTTTTACATGGGAACTACAGTAGCAGCTTATTGCTAGATACTGTGCCTTTGACTGACCCACTCATTACCTTAGAAAGCTTAGCAAGTGGATATTTACCCGGTATTTCGGCACTGGTAGGTGCAGTTATTGTGTTCGGGGTATATGCACTATTAGGTAAGCGTATTTTCTGTAGTTGGGTCTGTCCTGTGAATCCGATCGCGGATGCGGCAGCTTGGTTGCGCCGTAAGTTTGAGTTAAGCCAGTCCGCAACAATACCGCGTTATATCCGCTATGTATTGCTCGGAGTGATCCTCATTGGTTCAGCGGTGACAGGGACTCTTCTTTGGGAATGGTTAAATCCAGTTTCATTAATGGGGCGCAGTTTAATTTTTGGTTTTGGTAGCGGTGCATTAGTCCTCGTTGCACTGTTTTTATTCGATTTATTGGTTGTGGAACATGGATGGTGTGGTCACCTTTGCCCTCTGGGTGCCCTGTATGGCATCGCGGGTTGTAAAGGCGCATTAGTTGTTACAGCGGAAAATAAACAAAATTGTAGCCGCTGTATGGATTGTTTCCACATTTGTCCGGAGCCGCAAGTACTGCGTGCCCCGGTCTTAGATAAGCAAGCCCCAGCGCAGATTACAGATAAAGACTGCATTACTTGCGGTCGTTGTATTGATGTCTGTTCTGAGGATGTTTTTAAAATAACACTACGATGGAGCTCGGGAGCTAAATCATGAAAAATCCTGTCCTGAAAAAGACGCTAAGCCGCGCAATTGCAGGTATGGCCCTTGTTGTTAGTAGTCTTGTTTGGGCTGCTAATGGTGTCGATTTGTCTCAATCACCGGAAGTGTCTGGTACGACAGAGGGAAGCATTCATATTCCGAAAGAACAGGAAAGAATGGCGCTAAACTATGTGAACCAACCGCCGATGATCCCACATAGCGTTGAAGGTTACCAAATTACGACGAATACTAACCGCTGTTTACAGTGCCATGGTGTTGAGAATTACCGGACAACAGGTGCGCCAAGAGTGAGTCCAACACACTTTATGGATGCAACAGGTAAAGTGCTTGGTGAAGTCGCACCAAATCGCTATTTTTGTTTACAGTGCCATGTGCCGCAGTCAGATACGGCACCTATCATTGATAACACATTTACCCCATCCAAAGGCTTTGGGAAATAAGGGGGAGACATGGCAAATAACAATGATAAGCAGGTCAATGGCGAAAAACAGCCGCGTAAAGGGCTCTTTGGCTTAATTGGACGAATATGGCGTTGGTGGCGTAGACCAAGTCGCTTAGCGTTAGGCACCTTATTGCTGATCGGTTTTGTGGGTGGCGTGATTTTCTGGGGGGGCTTTAATACGGGGATGGAAATGGCGAATACAGAAGAGTTTTGTATTAGTTGCCATGAGATGCGTGAAAATGTCTATGAAGAATATATGGATACCATTCACTATACGAACCGTAGTGGTGTGAGGGCGACTTGTCCAGACTGCCACGTACCCCATGAATTTGGCCCCAAAATGGTACGCAAAATTCAAGCCAGTAAAGAATTATACGGTAAGATTTTTGGCATTATTGATACACCACAAAAATTTGAAGACCACCGTTTGGCAATGGCACAAAGCGAATGGCGCCGGATGAAAAATAATGACTCTCAGGAATGTCGTAACTGTCACAACTTTGAGTATATGGATTTTACTGCGCAAAAAGGGGTCGCGGCAAAAATGCATGACCAAGCTTTAACTGAAGGTAAAACCTGTATTGATTGCCATAAAGGGATCGCACATAAATTACCGGATATGCGTGAAGTTGAACCGGGCTTCTAACCTTAGAGAGTCGTTTTACCATTGCTTATAACTATGATTTGTAAACAATGGTTAACAAATAGGCTGGTTATACATCTGAGTATGATCAGCCTAAGTTATATTTGTGTTAAATCAATATATTTGCTTTTTTAACGTGTATTGTATGATGTGCTGTTATGCAGAATTTACTAACAATATAAAAAATCAAGGTAACTAAACTATGTGGAAAAAGCTTCATCAACTTGCCATTCCAGTCAACCTTTACCGGTTATGCGGCCGTCTAGTACCGTGGTTTATTATATTGAGTGTAGTCTGTTTAGCTGTCGGTTGGATTTGGGGTTTTGGTTTCGCACCAACAGATAAAGTTCAAAGTGAAAGTTATCGCATTATGTATATCCATGTTCCAGCTGCAATGTGGTCAATGGGGATTTACGCAGCCATGGCGATCACGGCCTTTGTGGGTTTAGTTTGGCAAATGAAAGTGTCGGAATTGGCCATAGCAGCAATGGCTCCCATAGGAGCAGTGTTTACGTTTATTGCATTAGTGACAGGTGCAACATGGGGTAAACCAATGTGGGGCGCGTGGTGGGTATGGGATGCACGTTTAACCTCAGAGCTGATTTTACTTTTTCTATATGTGGGGATTATTGCTTTATGGCATGCGTTTGATGATCGTCGTATGGCGGGCAAAGCAGCGGCTATTTTAGTGTTAATCGGGGTGATAAATTTACCTATCATTCATTACTCTGTTGAATGGTGGCAAACGCTGCATCAGCCTTCTACTCGTATGCAAGAAAGTATTAACCCTGCAATGCGCACACCACTCCGTTTAGCTATCTTGGGTTACTTATTTTTATTTATTTCTTTGACATTAATTCGTTTACGTAATCAATTATTGATTCTAGAACGCAATCGCCCATGGGTATTAGACATAGTTAATAAGGGAGGCCGCAAGTCATGACATCCGCATTTGCATCTTGGAGTGATTTTTTTGCGATGGGGGGCTATGGTTTTTATGTATGGCTGGCTGTTGCGCTAACCTTAATACCGATTCTGTTACTCTGTTTGCATACATTTTTTCAAAGAAAAATGATTATAAACGCAATTCTTAAACAGCAAGCTCGTGAAGTAAGGCAAAAAGCGGCAAGAGCGCGTAGGGAGGGGATGTGAATATTCGTCGTCGTAACCGGCTTTGGTTAATTTGTTCCATACTTGTCGGTGTCGGTTTAACATTGGCGTTGATCCTATATGCGCTACGCTCCAGTATTGACCTCTTCTATACACCCGGTGAAATTATTTATGGTAAACGGGAAACCCATCAAATTCCAGAGGTTGGGCAGCGTTTACGTGTGGGTGGAATGGTAATGCCAGGCAGTGTTGTACGCGATGACTCAAACCCAAACTCATTAAAAATCACCTTTACGGTTTATGATGCTGAAGGTGAGGTAGATGTGAGCTATGACGGTATTTTGCCCGATTTATTTAAAGAAGGGCAGGGGGTTGTTGTTCAAGGCGAATTACAAGCGAACAACCATGTTTTAGCCAAAGAAGTCTTGGCGAAACACGATGAAAACTACACTCCACCAGAAGTTGAAAAAGCGATGCAAGAAAATCACCGCAGGCCAGCAGCTGCCTATAAGGACAATGCATCATGATCCCTGAAATTGGTAGCATTCTGCTTTGCTTAGCATTAGGTATTGCGGTTTTACTGTCGTTTTACCCTTTATGGGGAGTGGCACGTAATGACGCACGCTTAATGTCATCATCTCGTCCATTAGCATGGTTACTTTTCTTATGTGTCACAGGGGCATTTTTAGTATTAGTCAATGCCTTTATTGTTAACGACTTCTCTGTGACTTATGTTGCTAATAATTCCAACACACAACTACCCATTTGGTACCGCATAGCCGCAACATGGGGGGCTCATGAAGGTTCTTTATTGCTATGGGTATTGTTGATGAGCGGTTGGACTTTTGCCGTAGCAATAGGAAGTTATCGTATGCCACTTGATATTGTGGCTAGAGTACTCGCGGTAATGGGGATGGTCAGTGTTGGCTTTTTGTTATTTATTATCTTCACCTCAAACCCATTTTCACGTACGTTGCCGGCTTTCCCGATTGAAGGGCGAGACCTCAACCCGTTATTACAAGACCCTGGGCTAATTTTTCACCCTCCATTGTTGTATATGGGGTATGTTGGTTTCTCTGTGGCATTTGCCTTTGCCATTGCGGCATTGCTTAGCGGGCGTTTAGATAGCTCTTTCACTCGCTTTGCACGCCCATGGACGATGGCGGCATGGTTCTTTTTAACCCTTGGCATTATGCTTGGTTCGGCTTGGGCCTACTATGAATTAGGTTGGGGCGGCTGGTGGTTCTGGGACCCAGTTGAGAATGCCTCATTCATGCCATGGCTAGTGGGGACAGCTCTGATCCACTCATTATCTGTCACTGAGCAGCGAGCCACATTTAAAGCATGGTCATTATTATTGTCGATTTTTGCTTTTTCCTTGTGCTTGCTTGGCACATTTTTAGTGCGTTCTGGGGTTCTAGTTTCTGTACACGCCTTTGCCTCAGACCCATCCCGAGGACTATTTATCCTTGCCTTCATGGTACTGGTGGTCGGTGGCTCTTTATTAGTGTTCGCATTAAGGGGGCATAAGGTTCGTTCAAGGGTCAACAACGCATTGTGGTCACGTGAGTCCATGCTATTAGGGAATAACGTTATTTTAACGGCAGCAATGTTGGTTGTTTTATTAGGGACATTATTACCTTTAGTGCATAAACAAATTGGTTTGGGGACGATTTCGATTGGTGAGCCGTTCTTTAATACTATGTTTATCGCCTTGATGGTGCCGTTTGCCTTGCTATTGGGGATTGGGCCGTTAGTACGCTGGGGGCGAGATCGCCCTGCTGCTATCAAAAAAATGCTTATTATTGCAACGATAATGACATTAGTGTTGTCATTTGTTTTACCGCTATTAATGGAAGATCGTATTGAGGCGTTAACCGTTGTTGGCTTGATGATGGCGTGCTGGATTGCAATTTTAGCTTTTGCTGAAATGAAAGTTCGTATAAGCAAAAAAATCAAACTAACGCCGAGTTATTGGGGCATGGTTTTGGCGCATTTAGGCTTAGCCGTCACGATAGTTGGGATAGCCTTCAGCCAAAACTACAGTGTTGAGCGTGATGTCAAAATGAAGCCAGGGGATAGCATTAATATTCGGGCTTACACCTTTACGTTTAATGGCGTCAGAGAAGCCGATGGTCCTAATTATCAAGGCGTTATAGGTAGCATCTCTGTAACAGAAAAAGGCAAAGTGGTTAGTATTTTGATGCCTGAAAAACGTTTTTATAACGTTAGTCGTGCTGTAATGACAGAAGCGGCTATTGATGGTGGTTTTACCCGTGATTTATACGCAGCTTTGGGTGAAGAAATATCAAAAAGTACATGGAGCATGCGCTTGTATTATAAACCCTTTGTACGCTGGATTTGGTCAGGTGGTGTATTGATGGCAGTTGGTGCGTTGTTTTGCATGTTTGACCCACGCTACCGTCGTCGTAAATTACAGAGGGAAACGGCATGAATCGCAAAGTCTTTTTAATCCCTTTTATTATCTTTGCAGGGATAGCCGCCGTCTTATTATGGCAGCTAATGCGTAATGCGGAGGGGGATGATCCTCGTTTACTTGAATCTGCTCTAATTGGTAAACCTGTTCCTGTATTTAGGCTCGAATCATTAGAAAACCCCGGGAAACATTATGAATCTGATGTATTAACACAGGGGCAACCGATTTTACTTAATGTATGGGCGACATGGTGCCCGACTTGTCGTGCAGAACATCAGTATCTCAATAAACTGTCTGCACAAGGTGTACGGGTTGTGGGGCTAAACTATAAAGATAAGCGTGATAAAGCGATTGTGTGGCTGCGAGAGCTTGGTAACCCTTATGCACTGAGTTTATTTGATGGGGAGGGGATGTTGGGCCTTGATCTCGGTGTCTATGGCGCACCAGAAACCTTTTTAATCGATGGCAATGGTGTGATCCGCTATCGCCATGCAGGGGCAATGGACGAACGTGTTTGGGAAAAAGAGTTTAAACCCCTTTGGGAACGCTATAATCAGGAGGCGAACCAATGAGGTATTTACTCGGTTTATTCATGTTAGTACTCAGCTCAACAGTCACATATGCGGCTACTGAAGTGTTTACTTTTGATAGCGAACAGCAGGAACAACAATTTCGCAAGTTAACGGAAGAATTACGGTGTCCAAAGTGCCAAAATAACAGTATTGCGGACTCTAACTCAATGATTGCGCTGGACTTACGTCAAAAAGTGTATGAGTTGATGAAAGAAGGTAAAAGCCGGGACGAGATTGTTGATTACATGGTTGCCCGCTATGGTTATTTTGTGACTTATAACCCGCCATTAACGCCACTCACCATGATGTTATGGGGCTTACCTTTTGCCGCCATCGCATTGGGGGGATGGATTATTTTTGCCCGTTCGAGAAAACGGGTGCGCATCAAGCAGGTGGAACAGGGTAATGATGGCGTATTACCAGAAGCCTCCCGTGCCAGTAATTGGGTTTACCTTCCAGGGTTAGTGATTGCTTTAGGTGTAGCTGGCGGCGCCTATTATCAAGTGGGTAGTTACGCTAAAGTCACGGATTGGAATAATGCTTACCAACAAGCCCCAGCTTTACTAGATAGAGCATTAGACCCTTCTGAGCCCCCGTTGAACAATGCGGAAATGGAACACTTAGCTTTAGGCTTACGGACACGTTTACAAGAAGACCCTCAAAATATCGAGGCATGGGTGATGTTAGGGCGAATTGGCATGGTACTCAATAATGCGACCATGGCGACAGATGCTTATGGCAGAGCTTATCGTCTTGCGCCTAAAGATGAAAACGTCATTATAGGGTATGCCGAGGTTCTTACTCGCTCGTCTGACCCTGAAGATAACCGCCAAGGTGCTGAATTGCTCAAAAAATTAATTGCTAAAGATCGCACGAATGTGAAAGCGCTGAGCATTTTTGCTTTCAATGCATTTGAACAAGAGCGCTATGCAGAGGCAATTTCAGCTTGGCAAATGATGTTAAAATTATTACCTGAAAATGATCAGCGTCGGCCGATTATCGAGCGCAGTGTTGAGCAGGCTTTGATGATGGTACATGAAAAGAAAGGGACGCCGACAGGTAAGTAATATCCTTCTTGATAATGTTATACAGGCGAAAGTCTGTATAACATTCATTTCTTATCGTTCACTTCAGTTTTTTCTAATTTCAGTTGCTTATTAAAGAAAGCTAATAATCATTATTTTAATATGGTTTTAGCTTTTAATTATATTAAAGGTAACTTATTTATATTTTTACTTATTATTTTATGATTGCAATCATGTCTTTTCTATCTGCTAGTTTTCATTTACCGCTTTCAAATAATATTCATCCAACAAATGATGCCAATAGGATAGGTAAATCCTAAAACAAACAGTTGTATAAAAGCGAAAAGCCTCCTTTCACTGTACAAATAGTACAAAATTGTCGTGCGATTTAACATTAATGGTGAAAATCAATAACATTAGGCATCCAAATAAGATACACTTTCGCCCTATAAAAATGGGTATTGAAAATAACGGAAAAACGTTGCACCTGCGTCCTTTTATCAGACAGTTAGCTGCTTATCTTGCTTTACTTGCTGTCGCAATGCTGTTTATTGCTCCTTTGGTTTCAAAATCAATGGAACATGCAACCGCTTGCACAGAAGCACATAGTGAGACGGCTGCGCCTTTGATGCATAAGCATCAGGGGGAAGTAATGCCTGAAAATTGTGAGCTATCGGTACCCATGAATCATATGTTAATGACAGGGGTTGGTCAGTCGCCTATGGAAGACATAGCCTGTGGTTACTGCCAGTTATTGATTCATTTCCCATTTCTAATTCTGTTTGTTGCTGCGGTAATCCGTCAACTGGCAACCCTGGCAATTTTTATCCCCTTTGAGCGTTGTATTCAATTTTGGCTGTATAGGCCATGGTCATTACATTTAGCTAGAGCCCCTCCTCAATTCCTATGCTTATCTAAAAATTAATTATTTTTCAGACTGTTATTTTGTGTTTTTTTGCACAGAAGGTTTTTCATCATCTTGAATTTATACTATTTTCAGGATTGGTATTCCTGTTGCAAATTTTTAGACACAAAGGTGAATAGCAGAAATATTAGTGTTGATATCGATACATAGGTAGCAAATGAATACTCAATTTTTTAAAATTGCCCCCGTTGCAGCGTTGGTGGTTAGTGCGGTTATTAGCGAATCTACAGCAGCTAAAAATGAGGCTAATCAGAGTCTCATTACAGATAGCTCAGTGATGATTGTTACTGCACCTGTTGATTCTCCATTAACTATCACTACATCGCCTAAAACCCCAAGGCAGCCAGTTCCCGCAAGTGATGGTTCAGATTACCTAAAAACTATCCCTGGTTTTTCGCAAATTCGTAATGGTGGGACAAATGGCGACCCTGTTTTTCGCGGGATGTTTGGCTCGCGTTTACGTATTTTAACTAACGATAGTGAAATGTTAGGCGCCTGTCCTTCCCGTATGGATGCTCCAACATCCTATATTTCGCCAGAAAACTTCGATGTTCTTAATATGATTAAAGGTCCACAAACCGTTTTATGGGGACCAGGGAATTCTGCTGGCACGATCCGTTTTGAACGAGAAAAACCTTTGTTTACTGAAGCTGGTATAAAAGGGAATGCAAGTGCATTAACTGCATCAAATAACCGCTGGGATGGTAATGCTGATATCAGTTTAGGTAATGAAGTAGGTTACATTCGAGTCATTGGTAATAAATCCCGTTCTAATGATTATAAAGATGGTAATGGGCATAAAGTACCCTCTAAATGGGATAAATGGAATGCTGATGTCGCAGTGGGTTGGACGCCAGATGAGTATACTTTATTAGAATTAACCGCAGGGAAAGGTGACGGGGAGGCCCGTTATGCTGGAAGAGGGATGGATGGTTCTCAATTTAAACGGGAAAGTTTAGGTTTGCGCTTTGAAAAGAGCAATATTGGTGATGTTCTTGATAAGGTTGAAGCGAATGTTTATTACAATTACGCTGATCATATTATGGATAATTACTCTTTGCGTTCACCTTCAGGTGGGGGAATGGGGCATATGGGACATGGCGGTCATGGCATGATGAATATGCCAATGAAAATGCGAGTTGACCGTGAAACCATGGGTGGGCGTGTTATGGGTACATGGTTATGGACTGACTATGAGCTACGTAGCGGTGCGGATATGCAAACAAATAAGCACCGAAAAAATCAGAATAATAGTTGGAAAAAGGATGCTCAATTCCAAGACTATGGGGTATTTAGTGAGTTGACTTGGCATGCAACCACACAAGGCAAAATGGTCAGTGGAGCACGGTTAGATCGTGTGATCGTTGATAATAATACAGGTATAGGGGCTTCTGGGCGTAATACAGTAATGCCAGCAGGCTTTGCTCGTTATGAACATTCGTTATCTGATACCCCTGTTATGCTGTATGCCGGTGTAGGATATACCGAGCGTTTCCCAGATTATTGGGAGTTATTTTCACCTAAATTGGGACCGGATGGTACCAATAATGTATTTGATAAGGTGAAAACTGAAAAAACAACCCAGTTAGATATTGGAGCTAAATATGCACATGAAAATACAAATGCATGGGTTTCTGCATATATTGGTCATGTGGATGATTTTATTTTGTTTCGTTATAGCCCAACAAACCCACGCATGAGCCAGATAGAAAATGTAAATGCGCTTATTATGGGCGGGGAGCTCGGTATTGCCCAAAAACTGAATGATGAATGGAAAGCAGATGCGAGTCTCGCTTATTCATGGGGAGAAAACCGTACAGATGGTAAAGCATTGCCACAAATGCCCCCATTAGAAGGGCGTTTAGGGTTGTCATGGGAAAAAGGGGATTGGACAACAATTGGTCTATTACGTGTTGTGAGTCGTCAAAACCGTGTTGCGATTAATGATGGTAATGTTGTTGGAAAAGATTTTAGTCAGAGTGCGGGTTTCACTATTTTCTCATTAAATACAGCGTATGTTGTCAATCAAAATATGAAATTAAGTGCAGGGGTTGATAATCTATTTGATAAAACATATAGCGAGCATTTGAATTTAGCGGGTAACAGTGGATTTGGTTATTCATCAAACCAGCCTGTTAATGAGCCAGGAAGAACTTTTTGGGCAAAAGTTAATGTGACCTTTTAATTTCAATTAAATTTGCAAACAACCCGCAGAGTAATGCGGGTTGTTTGTGAGTAGTTAAACAAGCACTGGAATATAATAATTCAATTCTTGGATGTAGTGATGGGGGTTATTTATAAATGCTTCGTAAGTAGGTTTGGAGTTTAAAACATACATTTCTATATCCGAACCAGTTCCACGGACAATATCCATTTCAGCTAGAACTTTACCATAAGCAGTATAGATAATATCGTTGTAATCAATCCCCTGCAGACTACCATCTAATTTAATTTCCAAATAATTTCCACTCGGTAGTTGAAAGTTTGTTGCTTGTGGTGGGGTGATATCAACATCTTTTTCATCTAATGCAGTAATATATAAGAAAGTCCCTTCTTCATTAGAGCTCAAGTCTACACCATGAATAGCATATAGGTGCTGCGTCACATATTGGTTTTTATCAAGAAATTTTTTCCAATATTGTCTGCGTAATTCATCGGTTTTAAGGTTCCAACCATTTATATCCTTGGTATATCGATGCTTAATACCAAGTAAATTTATTGCGGGCAATTGAGTAAGTCTGACTTGGAATTGAAGTTCTTTATTTTCACGAAGTGGCAGACAGAACCCATCGACCTTCCAACCTTTGCGCTTTCTATATTCAGAAGGGGTAAGGTTAAATTGCTTTTTGAAAGCGCGACAAAATGTTTGTTGCGAATCAAATCGGTATCTCAGTGAGATATCCATAATGCTGTCGTTAGTTAATCGTAATGCTACCGCTGAACAGGAAAGGCGCCTTGCTCGGATATACGAGCCAAGTGCCAAGCCAGTTTGGTTTTTAAATAGGCGCTGAAAATGCCATTTAGTGTATCCTGATTTATCGGCAACAGTATCTAGGGATAGGCGAGATTCTAAATTTTGTTCTATCCAGAGAATGATTTCCCTGATAACGCTTTCTTGTAGCATGATTATCCTTTCAAGTTGCTATTACCTAGATCAATAAAGTAAATAATGCTTAATACTGACAATGATACTAGATAAGAATTCATGGATGCTCGCAATAGAATACCATGTCTACAGACAGTTTGATTAAAAAGATGTGAAGTTAAGTAAGTTTTTCTTCTAAAAGTATTGTTGTTACCGACTGAAATACAATTATTTGTTGTTAGTTTAACATTAAATATGTATTAATAACTATTTAAGTTTAAAGTAAATAAACGTACAACTATAGAAATAGATAAAGAACAGTTAATATTATTATTGCTAAATGCCGATAATCCTTTTGAGATGATTGTAAATGGATTGATATAAAAAACAGATCCAGCTTGGATTGTTGTGATTTATAATGAAAATATAAGCCGTTTATCTTTAATGGGTTGCTGAAACGATGATTAGTTATAAAAAATAGGGCTATTTTTTATAACCACAAATATTATTTTTTTTATACAATAGCCGTATGGAAACTTATTGATACGCTTAACTACAAATTGTCACGATTTCCATAAGTAAATAACATTAAATGTATAGAGTTTATTTCATCAAATTTAAAAAATAAGCTAAAATATTATTGTAATCTGATAGATACATTGTTCACGATTAGGGATAGGTGAGTAAATTAACCCATTCTTCATTGGGGGGGTAATGTAGTACCAATCGAATCTTATCTGCAACAATGAAATAATAAAAAATAATAATATCATAATGTTATGTTTTTATTGTGTTTTCCTTCGATAGAAATAGTCTTTTAATGATTGGTTTAATCGGAATTTAGTTATTTTAAGTCAATTTATAAATTGAAAAGTGGTGTTAATTTACGCGTCGCTTAATTAGATAGCTTATACGTATGTAACCCAGGGGGGTATTATGAGTAAAGACAGTATCGCTAAGATGTTGGGGATAAAAATTCGTAATCAACGAGAAAGTCATAAAATGACCGTTAAACAAACTGCGAATTTAATTGGGGTAACTGAAGATGAAATGAGACGTTTCGAAAACGGTGAAAGTTGTATTGATGTAGATTCATTATTTCAGTTTGCCTACTTATTCAATATTGAGCCAGCCTCTTTCTTATATGGCGTAGTGAATGTTAACAGCGGGATGCGCAGTACTCTACACTAACATTGTTTAGTATTGGCTGAATAAAAAACTTAATGATCAATTGGTTAAACGTATCCACACGATAATGTTGGAAAACTTAACTCTGTAAGTTAAAAAATAGGTTAACAGAGCTGCTGTATCTCTTAATTTGTCATTATCGTACTTAAATAAACCCCTCATCGTATAATTGTTTTAATATTTCATTGGTAAGTTCATTAGTACGTGCCCAATGAGCTGGTTGTGTAAGTTTAGTACCGCCGTGCAGTTTTAGAATGAATTGGTCTATTTGTTTAAAAATAGTATTTTTTTCATTAAGTTGTTGTCTTTGTGGGTTAAATAGTACTTTATTTTCAACCTCATAACTTTGATTGCACTGTTTTAGAGATAATTTGTCTGAAATATTCCCCGTATTAAAAAATAGCTCAAATGAAATTAACAACCCCCCTTTATGACGCAAATTGATTATTAGCACATCCCCATCTTCCATTTTTGCGAAAGGGTGTGAAAACTGAATTGACGCTGTAGAAAATGAAAAATCAGGGAGTAAGGTTAATAACAGTTCAATTTTTTGTGTAATCGTACCTCTTAGTATATTGAATGGTAACCTATTTTCTGGCTCAATGACCCGGTGAGCGGATAAGCGTAATAACCCTGTTTCTAATTTGTTTTGAGTGTGCAAGACATGCTTTATTTGATTAAATGAGTCCTCAAAAGTGAGTGCTTGACTGTAGTCAATTAAAACATCGTTTCGTATTGCTTTTATGAATAATTCTTCAAGCTCTTTTTCATTAAAGCTTGGGATATTATTGAGTAAGATATCTTTTCCTGCTGCAATTGCGGCATTGATTGTAAATTTCAATAGCTCATCACTACAGACTGCTGTCATGATGATGCAATCAACGTCATCGTTATTGACCAGTGCCTCTATTTGTTGTTTTTGATACATAAAATAAGACATAGAGGGAAGTGGGGGAGCGATATCACAAACAGATACCAACTCACTATGATGAGCACTGCATTTTACTGCATGAATATAAGGTTGATTATGAATGGACGTTCCGATTAAACCAATCCCTGAGCGATGAAGAGAAGTGACAGAGTGCTGCTCTTCAAGCAATCGAAGATGGCCCAGTAAATAAAGAAAGTGTGTATTTAACATGGTCGTTCCTTATTATCGGTTTTAAATCAGAAATTCATGTGCTCCCAACATAACAGGATGAAATAATAATTTCATATTAATGTGTTGTCGAAATTTGTATTTTCTGATGAAACTCACAAATTAAAGAAATCATTTATGTAAACCCACTTGAGCGGCGGTATGTAGCAAAGAGAAATCAATTTAGTAATGGAAACGGCCAAATAGGGGCTCTAAACTAATGGAGGTATTTAGTTTTCGAGCCAAAGTAGCGTTAAACTAACTTACTTCCTTGACGGTAGGCTAAGGCGACTGTCAATGATTGAGCTAAACATAACGTTGCTGACTGGGAACGAAATGCATCCACTTGCGCTTCTTTAATCACAAAGCAAACGTCACTAAAACTGGCGAGTGGGCTAATCTGGCTGTCAGTAATTACGATTTGTTTAGCACCAGACTGTGCTGCTTTTTCACTAACCATTACTGTTTCTGATGCATAGGGGGTGAAACTAATTGAAATAACCACATCGTTTTCACTAATTTTACTGATCTGTTCTTTAAACATTCCCCCAAGACCATCTATCAGAACAGGGCGGCACTCCAAATGGCTTAATGCATAACTGAGGTAGGTCGCGACACTAAATGAGCGACGCAAGCCAATTATGTAGACATTTTGTGCATTAGCTAATAATGAAACTGCTTTTTCTAAATCTTCGGCAGAGGTCCTAGCTGCCATTTGCTGCAAGGCTTGTGCATTGGAGTGAGCAAATTCTTTTAAAATTTGAGCGGGGTCATCACTCAATTCTTGAGCACTATCCATTTCGCGAAATAGCCTTGCTCTATCAGTGTAGCTTGCTGTTTCTTCAACAAGGTTCATACGAAACAATTGTTTCATTTCATTAAAGCCACTGAAATTAAACGCATTTGCAAAACGAATTAATGTTGATGGTGGAACATTGGCTTCTTTTGCAATAACGGCAACGGTATCAAATGCGACACTATTTGTATTATCGAGTACGTACCTAGCCACCTGTTGCAAGCGTTTACTTAGCTCATCATAACGAGAGCGAACTTGCTCTTGAAACTCATTTAAATTTGATGCACTTGACATATAACCTCCATGATTTGGCTCTAATTGTAGTTGTTTTGCACGGTTAGTCGAATTATTTTGAAACGGTTAGTTCATATTTCTACATTCTCTATCTTTATATATCTAAAATAATTTGAATTTCGGTTAGCAAATTGAATGAGTTACATTGATTGCTTTTCTTATTGTGCCTAGTTGGTAAGTGCTTCTGTCTGCACTGCAATAGACGTGTATACCTAATTAAATAAGTGATTAGGAGACTTTTTAAAATGGCATTTTCTATCTTGAATTAGAAATTTCATAAAAACTTTGTCTAGATCACATAAATTGAATGTTATTTCAAATTTCATTGCAAATGAAACAAATATTTCATATACATTGGGTAACAACGTAATCCTGTCAGTTAAAGAGAGGCAACATGGAACAGATTAATAATTTCATCGGTGGTGAAATAGTTTTGAGCAAAAGCGGTCGATTTGCACCTGTATTCAACCCAGCAACGGGCGAGCAAATTGCACAGGTGGTATTAAGCAGTGCTGATGAAACGAAACACGCCATAGCGATTGCTCATAAAGCATTTCCAAAATGGTCGAAACTTTCGCCATTAAAGCGCTCTCGAATCTTATTTAAATTTAAAGCGTTACTTGAAGATAACATGGATGATTTAGCGCGCCTTATTTCTAAAGAACACGGTAAAGTGTTTTCTGATGCGGTGGGTGAGATTACACGAGGCCTAGAGGTTGTTGAATTTGCTTGTGGCATTCCTCACTTACAAAAAGGTGAACACTCGGCCAATGTCGCCACAGGTGTGGACAGTCATTCATTAATGCAACCACTAGGTGTTTGTGCTGGTATTACCCCATTTAACTTCCCTGCTATGGTACCGATGTGGATGTTCCCAGTGGCGATTGCTACCGGTAATACTTTTGTTTTAAAACCATCTGAGAAAGACCCGTCTTTGGCTCTTGAATTGGCTAAATTGTTAAAGCAAGCTGGTTTACCTGACGGTGTATTTAACGTCGTTCAAGGGGATAAAGAATCTGTTGATACGCTGCTAACTGCACCAGAAGTTCAAGCGGTAAGCTTTGTTGGTTCAACTCCGATTGCCGAATATATTTATACCACAGCGTCTCAGCATGGTAAGCGTTGCCAAGCGTTAGGTGGAGCAAAAAACCATTGTATTTTAATGCCTGATGCGGATATGGGGCAGGCTACGAATGCAATAATGGGCGCTGCATTTGGGGCTGCGGGTGAGCGTTGTATGGCACTTTCTGTTGTATTAGCCGTAGGGGATGAAACGGCAGATACATTAATTGCTAATTTGAAAGCTCAGATAGCCAAAATGACCGTGGGACCCGGTATTACAGATGGCAAAGAAAATGATATGGGGCCAGTAATCTCAGCACAGCATAAAGCGAAAATCTGCGACTATATTGCGAGTGGTGAAAAACAAGGGGCGACATTATTGGTTGATGGTCGTGATTTCAAAGTAACGGGTTTTGAAAAGGGTTATTTTGTTGGGCCAACATTATTTGATAATGTGACTCCTGAAATGGATATTTATAAAGAAGAAATTTTTGGGCCTGTATTAGCTGTTGTACGAGTACCTGATTTTGAAACAGGGTTGAAACTAATTAACCAACACGAATACGGCAATGGAACCGCAATTTTTACACGTGATGGTGAAACAGCCCGTGAGTTCCAAGAAAATGTTCAAGCTGGAATGGTCGGAATTAATATCCCAATCCCAGTACCAATGGCTTTCCACAGTTTTGGTGGTTGGAAACGTTCAATTTTTGGGCCTCTCAATGTTCATGGAAATGATGGTGTTCGCTTCTATACTCGCATGAAAACAGTGACTAGTCGTTGGCCTGCTAGCGTACGTTTAGAACATCATGAAAGTAGTTTCACAATGCCAACCATGGAATAAATGGAGACCCATATGAATAAGCAGAAAATGACTACAGCCCAAGCATTGGTAAAGTTTCTTAACCAACAATATGTTGATGTCGATGGTGAGCAGTATCCGTTTATTCAGGGAATATTTACGATTTTTGGCCATGGTAACGTTGTCGGTTTGGGTCAGGCGCTTGAAGAAGCGCCTGGACATCTGCGAGTTTATCAAGGTTGTAATGAGCAAGGTATGGCGCATATTGCGACTGGCTTTGCCAAACAGAAAAAACGGAAACAAATTTTTGCAGTGACTTCTTCGGTAGGGCCGGGGGCAGCTAATATGGTAACGGCGGCGGCAACAGCTACAGCCAACCGTATTCCGTTGTTATTACTACCAGGAGACACCTTCGCCACTCGTCAACCAGACCCTGTTTTGCAGCAAGTCGAACAATATGGTGATGGGACAATCAGCACGAATGATTGTTTCCGCCCTGTATCTCGTTATTGGGACCGGATTTCGCGGCCTGAACAGCTAATGGCAGCGATGATTAATGCAATGCGTGTATTAACTGACCCTGCTGATACGGGGGCCGTTACCATTTGCTTACCTCAGGATGTTCAAGGGGAAGCATGGGAATACCCTGATTACTTCTTTGAAAAGCGAATTCATCGCATTGAACGTCGGCCGCCAACAAGTGTAAGTCTAGAGGAAGCCGCTCATCTTATTCAAAGTAAGCAAAAGCCGCTTCTGATATGTGGTGGTGGTGTGCGTTATTCAGAAGCACATAATGATTTCGTTCAATTTGCGGAGGCTTACGGTATTCCGTTTGGTGAAACTCAAGCGGGTAAAAGTGCTGTTGTTGCCAACCATCCTTTAAATGTAGGGGGAATAGGCACGACAGGTGGGCTTGCGGCAAACTTACTTGCAAAAGAAGCTGATTTGGTTATTGGTGTTGGGACTCGTTTTACTGATTTTACCACGGCATCTAAGTCATTGTTTAGTAAAGAAGGTGTGCGGTTTTTAAATATTAACGTTGCTGAATTCGATGCCAGTAAGTTAGATGCATTAAAAGTGGTAGCAGATGCAAAAGAAGCTTTGCAAGCTCTTGATGCAAAAATGAAGGGGTCAGGCTATCAGGCCCAATGGGGACATGAAATTCAACTGGCGAAGCAACAATGGAAGAACGAATTAGACCGGTTGTTTAGCATTCAGTATCGGCCGTTGGATTTTATCCCAGAAATTGCAGGCCACCTTGATGATAAACTTGAAGAATACAGTAAAACACTCGGCACTGAACTTGCGCAAACTCGGGTTCTAGGTTTGATGCAGCAGCACATGGAGAGTGACGCGATTATTGTGGGGGCAGCGGGGTCATTACCGGGGGACTTACAGCGTATTTGGCTACCAAAGCAGCGGGATACTTACCATCTAGAATATGGTTATTCATGTATGGGGTATGAAATTGCTGCGGCTGTTGGCGCGAAAATTGCGGCTCCAGAACAACCTGTATATGCCATGGTCGGGGATGGCTCCTATTTGATGCTACACAGTGAGTTGCAAACGGCAATTCAAGAAAATATTAAAATCACTATTTTATTATTTGATAATGCGGGCTTTGGTTGCATCAATAATTTACAAATGAGCCAAGGCATGGGGAGTTTTGGGACTGAAAATCGCCAACGCAATCCACAAACAGGCCTACTGGATGGGCCATTAGTGAAAGTGGATTTCGCTAAAAATGCAGAAAGCTATGGTTGTAAAAGTTATCGAGTTCATGATGAAGCTCAGCTGATCTCTGCTTTGGAGGATGCTAAAACGCATTCAGGTTGTGTATTGATTGATATTAAAGTGCTTCCAAAAACCATGACTAATGGTTATGAAGCGTGGTGGCGTACAGGAACAGCTCAAGTTGCTAAAAAGCCTGAAATTGTTGCGGCGGCTGAGGAAATTAAACATAAAGTTGAACATAAGGTACGGCTTTATTAATTAACGTGTTATTGGTGGTTTACGTATCATCAAAATAACTCGATGGTGTTATGCCATTGAGGAGGTGTTTTATTTTGAGTGATGGTGTAGGCCTCATTTCGTCGGGTATTATTGTGAATATCCGCAAGGATTTCACTTATTGTGTTTATGAGTTGTCGTCATGTGTATTTTTAAACCCAGCGTTTGCTGGGTTTTTTTATGGTTTTAATAGTTTAATTTTCTTTTTGTTGAAATGTATGTTTTAAATTTAAGTTGGTCGGAATTAATAAAACAGAAACAGAAAATAAAGTTGCAGTAAAGTACATACTTTATTGTCAGATAGTGATGAGTTACATTATTATTTTGTGATCTAAATAACACTAAAAATACACTTTAATGCAACATTTGTTACCTAGAGCCCAAAAACATAATTTCCAAAAAATTATAAATTGAAATGAATGTTTTATTTGGTATATTTCGTAATATCCAAATAGTGGATTTAAGGTATCAAGGAGCATTTGAATGTTCAACATAGCACTATTCGGCGCAGGACGTATTGGACAGGTTCATGCTGTTAATATTGCCGGCCATAAAGAAACCGCACTTTATTCTGTTATTGATCCGTACCAAGCTAATGCATCTGCGTTGGCTGAAAAGTACCAAGCTAAAGTACAAACCACAGAAGAAGCGATGCAAGACCCAAATGTGCATGGCGTTTTAATTGCTTCTGCCACAGATACACATGCTGATTTAATTGAGTTAGCGGCTCAACATAAAAAAGTCATTTTTTGTGAGAAGCCAGTTCATCTCGATCTTGAACGAGTAAGACAATGCCTTAAAAGTGTTAAACAACACAATGTCCCATTGTTTATTGGTTTTAATCGCCGTTATGACCCGCAATTTCGCCATCTCAAAAATTTATTCCAGCAAGGGGCGATTGGTAAAGCTGAGTCTTTAATTATTACATCTAGAGACCCGTCACCGCCACCAGCAGAGTATGTCAAAGTCTCCGGTGGTATGTTCAGAGATATGACGATTCATGACTTTGATATGGCGCGCTTTATGATTGGTGAAGAACCTTGCTCTGTATTTGCCCAAGGAAGTAATGTAGTAGACCCTGCGATTGGCCTTGCGGGTGATATCGATACCGCATTCATTATTTTGAAGTTCCCTTCAGGGGCCATGGCGACCATATCGAATAGCCGCCGCTCAGGGTATGGTTATGACCAGCGCATTGAACTGCATGGTGAGAAGGGGCTGCTGACAGCTGGGAATATAAAAGAAAATAGCGTTGCGTTATTAAGCGAAGTCGGTTGTTTGTCTGCTAAACCCGAATATTTCTTCTTACAACGCTATCATGAGGCATACAAAGCTGAATGGGAACATTTTGTTGATATTTTAGCTGGACGTGCTGAATCAGAAACCACAGGTACCGATGGTGAGTTTGCATTATATCTTGCAGACAAAGCACTTGAATCATTAAAAACAGGAAAAGAAGTTAAACTCTAATTTATATTTTTAAATTATATTTTAATTGATTATTAATATGCGGACGAAAAAATGATTTTTCGCCCGCAATAGAATTCAGATATATTCATCCGATTATTTAATAAATATATACATTAATATTTGTCTTACGTATTAATTAAATACCCTACAAGCAGTAATGCTTCTATAAAATTTGTGGCTATTTTACTGTTTAATTTTTAAATTCAATTTAAGTGTTTGTTTTCATTTGTGAATTTTGATTTATAAAATAGCCTTGAAGCTTGCAAGTAGTGATTCAATAAGAGCGCCAAAAATTTTTCATTATTTAATACTTAACATGTAAAGAATTTATTTAAATACTGAAAATTTGCTTTTTTGGTAGACATAATGATTCAAATAATAAGGTAATAATATGTCATTAATAATGAATCTCAATGAACAACAGAGAAAAAGGTTGCACCAAATCACCTTGGTAGCAACCTTTGGTGGGTTACTTTTTGGTTATGATACTGGTGTAATCAACGGGGCATTTTCCTCACTGAAAGAAAACATGGGGTTAACACCGACCACTGAAGGCCTTGTGATGAGTGTCTTGTTGGTTGGTGCCGCACTTGGAAGTGTTTGCGGCGGGCGAGTGGCTGATTTTATCGGGCGACGCACCTATTTACTTTACCTTTCGTTTCTTTTCCTATTTGGCGCTTTTTTATCTGCCGCTGCACCGAATATTGAAATTCTCCTTGTAGCTCGATTTATTCTCGGTTTTGCTGTTGGTGGTGCATCAGTCACTGCACCAACATTTATTTCAGAGGTTGCGCCTACAGAAATGCGAGGCAAACTCACCGGGTTAAACGAAGTGGCAATTGTGATAGGTCAACTTGCTGCCTTTGCGATTAATGCGATTATTGGTTCTATTTGGGGGCATTTACCAGACGTTTGGCGTTATATGTTGTTAGTGCAAGCTGTACCTGCTTTATGCTTACTTTTTGGTATGTGGAAAGCTCCGGAAAGCCCGCGTTGGTTGATGAGTAAAAATCGTCGTGAAGAAGCATTGAACATTTTAAAACAAATTCGCCCAGAAAAACGTGCTATTCAGGAATATGAAGATATTGTCACATTGTTAGATGTTGAAGCCGCAGAAGCAAAGAAAAACCCAAATGGAAAAAAACAAAATCTAGCTTTAATTTTCAATACCCCTTGGATTTTTAAATTAGTTTTGATTGGGATGGTATGGGCTGCTTTACAGCAAACCACAGGGGTTAACGTAATTATGTACTATGGTACAGAAATACTGAAAACGGCTGGTTTTTCTGAACAAACTTCTTTGGTTTTTAACGTATTAAATGGTGTGTTCTCTGTTGGGGGAATGGTTATCGGGGTACTGTTCTTAGTTGACCGCTTTAAGCGCAAGACATTAATTGTCGGTGGTTTTGCTTTAATGGCATCGTTACATTTATTAATCGCAGCAACGGATTATTTCTTAACTGGGGATATTAAAGCAACGTTGATCTGGTTACTTGGTGCGGTATTTGTTGGTGTGATGCAAGGGACAATGGGCTTTTTAACTTGGGTGGTATTAGCCGAGTTATTCCCATTAAAAATCCGTGGGTTATCGATGGGGATTTCTGTGTTCTTTATGTGGATTATGAATGCGATCGTGAGTTACTTGTTCCCTGTATTGCAAGCCGAACTTGGTTTAGGACCTGTATTCTTAATTTTCGCGGTAATAAACTACTTAGCAATTGTCTTTGTGGTGAAACTACTTCCTGAAACATCGAATAAATCGTTAGAGCAGTTAGAAGAAGAGTTGTCATCAATGTAGTTGTTAACCATTCATGATACGAATGTACCTAGTTAACTTAAAAGAGGGTTAGATATGATTGAACAACTGACCACAAATAATCTGCATTTAGGGTGTCAGGCCAGAAATAAAGCTGAAGTATTAAAGATGGTAGGAACCGAGTTTAAAAATAAAGGCTACGTAGATAGGGACTGTGTCCATTTTCTAACTGAAAGAGAGCAGCAAATCTCGACTTTTTTAGGCAATGGTATCACTCTGCCACATTTACCTAAATCAGCGAATGACATCATCTTACATACGGGAGTGGAAATTTTTCAATTCCCTGATGGGGTGATTTGGGATAGAACCAATGTGATGTTCATTGCCATCGGTGTGATTGCTAAATCAAGGGAGCATATTGATGTACTCAAAGAGATTGCATTGATTTTCAGTGATGAGTTTATTGCTAATGCATTATCTTTAACGTCGAGTAAAGAAGAGTTTCTCAGTATTTTACATCGCTAATTATACTGTTTTCATCTTAAACCGTTATGAGAACAATAACATACTCATGACGGTTTTTTATATTCACTGAAAAAGTAAGAATAGGGACAATATTGGGAAGATAGTCGCTCTTTTTATAAAATGATATTGCTCCTTTACCTTAATTGATAGGAAGTCATTGATGTCATTTCATATACCAACTAACTAAGTTAATGTACACCTAGAACAAACCAGCGATGATAACTTACGAGCCCAAGGAACGGTATGGTCTGCAAACATACAGGGAATAAACACATTGTTTATTTACTTAGCTGTGTAAAACAACAATGAACAACTGAGGTGCAATGTTTCATTTCATTTCATTTTTTGCTTTTTCATTCCATTTTTTATTCTTTTATTTCATCATTTATCTCCGCCTTACCTCTTTAGGTTCCTGAGTAATAGAGTTAATTCTTTATATATTAGCTAATTACATAAAAAATTAACGCTAGATCACACAATGAAACTAATGTTCTTAATTTCATTGAAAATGAAATGAATATTCCGTATAACATTATTATCAACTTCTGAATAAATCAGACCCGCATTGGGTTAGCCAGTGCGCCACTAAAAATGAGCGAGGGGAAGAACAAATGAAGGAAATCCGTATCGGTATGATTGGTACTGGCTATATTGGGCGAGCTCATGCCATTGCTTATGCACAGGCACCTACTGTTTTTCCACTACAAGGAAAATTGGTTCGCGAAATGATTGCCGAGATTACACCAGAGCTAGCTCAAGCTCGGGCTCAAGAAATGGGATTCAATCGTTCAACCAATGATTGGCGCAAACTCGTGGCTGACCCAAATATTGATGTGGTGGATATTTGTTCCCCTAATTTTCTGCATAAAGAAATGGCAATGGAAGCAATTAAACATGGCAAACATGTTTATTGTGAAAAGCCATTAGCGCTTAACTCTGATGATGCAAAAAAAATGGTAGAAGCGGCAAATAAAGCCGGTGTTTTAACCTTGGTGGGTTTTAATTACATGAAAAACCCAACATCACAACTCGCAAAAGAAATTATTGCTAATGGTGAGATTGGTGAGGTTATCCATTTTTATGGTACCCATAATGAAGATTATATGGCAGATCCCAATGCCCCCATTCATTGGCATTGTTTCAAAGAAAAAGCGGGTTTAGGGGCGCTGGGTGACTTATCTGCACACATTATCAATATGGCACAATTTTTAGTTGGCGATATTGAAACCGTTTGTGGCGACATGGAAATTGTTATTAAACAACGCCCAGAGAAAGAAGGCTCATCTGTGATGGTGCCTGTTGAAAATGAAGACCAAGCACATGCGATGGTACGTTTTTCAAGCGGAGCGATGGGGGTTATCGAAACTTCACGCATTGCAGCTGGACGTAAAATGGGGCTGACCTATGTGGTGACGGGTACTAAAGGGACATTAACCTTCACACAAGAAAGAATGGCTGAACTAAAACTATATCGTCACGACGACCCAAGTAACCGTCAAGGTTTTAAAACAATCTTAGTTGGGCCTGAACATCCAGATTATGCACCGTTTTGTGGTGGTGCAGGCCATGGTATTGGCTTTAACGATCAAAAAACCGTAGAAGTGCGCGATCTCATTAATGGGGTAGCCACAGGCACACCAATGTGGCCTGATTTTGAAGAAGGCTGGAAAGTATCGCGAATTTTAGATGCAATCGCGCGCTCATATGAAGAACAGCGCTGGGTTAAAGTCAAAGAAATCAATTGATTCTGTTGTAGTTAAGGGGTGATTAATGGATAAGCAGAAGAAGTTAGATGTTATCTGTATGGGCCGTATTGCCGTTGACCTGTACGGACAACAGATAGGTTCTCGTTTAGAAGATATGAGTACATTTGCCAAATATTTAGGTGGCTCTTCGGGGAATGTGGCATTTGGAACTGCGATACAAGGATTAAGGTCATCAATGCTTGCCCGTGTTGGTGATGAGCATATGGGCCGTTTTTTACGTGAGGAATTAAAGCGTGTAGGGTGCGATACCAGTCATCTTATTACTGATAAAGATAGATTAACGGCATTGGTAATATTAGGGATCAAAGATCAAGACACTTTTCCATTGATTTTCTATCGTGATAATTGTGCTGATATGGCAATTAGTCCAGACGATTTTACGGAAGAATATATTGCATCCTCTCGTTGTCTGGCAATTACAGGGACGCATTTATCTAACCCTAAAACCCGTGCCGCTGTGCTAAAAGCATTGGAATATGCCAAACGTAATGATGTAAAAACTGCCATTGATATAGATTATCGCCCAGTCTTATGGGGGCTAACTTCCCTAGGTGATGGTGAAACGCGTTTTATTGCTTCTCAAAGCGTAACTCAGCAATTACAAGACGTGTTGTCACTGTTTGATTTGATTGTCGGAACCGAAGAAGAGTTTCATATTGCCGGTGGGACAACGGATACTGTTCAAGCCCTTAAAAATATTCGTCAATTAACAAATGCTGAACTAGTGTGTAAACGCGGTTCTTTAGGGTGTTCAGTGTTCAGTGGTGAGATCCCAGAGACCTTAGACGAAGGGATTACAGTACATGGCGTGAGGGTGGAAGTCCTTAATGTATTAGGTGCAGGTGATGCCTTCATGTCTGGTCTATTACGCGGTTATTTGAATGGAGATGGTTGGGAAAAAGCCTGCGCTTTTGCTAACGCATGTGGGGCATTAGTTGTTTCGCGCCACGGTTGTGCGCCCGCGATGCCAACGAAAGTTGAACTGGATAACTACCTTGAGCGCGCTGCGGCTGTACCGCGTCCTGATCTCGACCCAATGCTTAATCACTTGCACCGAGTGACATCACGTAGCACTCAGTGGGATGAATTATGTGTAATGGCGTTTGACCATCGGATCCAATTTGTCGATATGGCACGTAATGCAGGCGCAGATATTTCATGTATCCCTTATTTGAAAAAATTGATTTTCCGTGCCAGCCGTGAAGTAGCTGAAGAGGCAAACTTACAGGGTAAAGCAGGTTTATTGTGTGATAGCACTTTTGGTCAGGATGTTTTGAATGATGTGACAGGGCGTGGTTGGTGGATAGGGCGACCCATTGAGCTACCAGCGTCCAGACCACTATGTTTAGAGCATGGCAATATTGGTTCGCAGCTGATTAGCTGGCCGAAAGAGCATATCGTGAAATGCTTAGTATTTTTCCACCCTGAAGATAATCATCCGCTGCGTTTAGAGCAAGAGAAAACCGTTCAAGAGGTGTATAGCGCATGCTGCCAATCAGGCCATGAATTATTACTGGAAGTAATATTACCAGCTGATATGGAGCGTAATGATGAGCTGTATTTACGAGCCATTAAACGTTTTTATAACTTAGGCATCAAGCCAGACTGGTGGAAATTACCACCGCTACAGGCAGAAAATTGGGATGAGGTTGATGCATTGATCCAAGAGCGTGACCCTTATTGTCGTGGTGTTGTATTACTAGGGCTTGATGCGCCACAAGCAGAATTACAAGCGGGCTTTAATGCCGCTGCTGGGAAGTCAATCGTAAAAGGATTTGCCGTTGGTCGTACTTTATTTGGTAAGCCTTCTTATGAGTGGATGAAAGGTGAAATCAATGACGACGAGCTGGTTCAGAAAATAAAAAGCAATTACTTAAATCTGATCGCCTTATGGCGTCAGCGTAAATAATATTACTCTTACCTACACAGGAGCTTCATCATGGCAATCCAACTTGGTATTAACCCTTTGACATGGACCAATGATGATTTACCCACTTTAGGGGCAGAAACGTCTCTAGAAACATGTTTAACTGAAGGTCGTCAAGCAGGGTTTGCTGGTTTTGAGTTAGGAAATAAGTTTCCACGTAAAGCGGAAATCTTAGGGCCAATTATAAAACAGCATGATTTACAACTGGTTTCAGGCTGGTATTCGGGTGAATTGTTGACTCGCAGCGTGGAAGAGGAAATTGAAGCGGTACAAGGTCACTTAGCATTACTGCGTGATTTAGGCGCGAAAGTGATGGTATTTGCCGAAGTGACTCACTGTATTCATGGCGATCAAAATAAACCCGTTCATATGCGACCACTATTTCCAAATGACCAATGGGAAGAATACGGCAGGAAGCTGACTGAGTTTGCGAAATATACCTTATCTCAAGGGGTTAAAATCGCCTATCACCACCATATGGGGACGGTTATCGAGTCAGCAGAAGATGTTGATAACCTGATGAAACATACCGGTGATGAAGTAGGCTTATTACTGGATACAGGGCACTTAACATTTGCAGGTGCGGACCCAGTAGAAGTCGCTAAACGTTGGGCAAAACGAATTAATCATGTGCATTGCAAAGATGTGCGTGCAGATGTATTAAAAGATGTTAAAAACCGCAAAACAAGTTTCTTAGATGCAGTGTTAGCTGGGGTGTTTACAGTACCCGGTGATGGCTGTGTTAACTACCCAGAAGTCTTTAAAGTATTAAAAAATAGCCAATACGAAAATGGTTGGTTAGTGGTAGAAGCGGAGCAAGACCCAGCGATTGCCCACCCGTTGACTTACGCGACACTGGGCTATAACAATTTACATAGGTTAGCCAAAGAAGCCAGGCTAATCTAAATCGTCGTCATATTTCAGTCTGTGGCGTTGTTGGCTGCACTCGACCACACAGGTCACATACTTATGTATGCTCCCTGCGATGCTCTTGTTTGCCGCCTAGCCACAAACTGAACTATTTAGTGTATTTAGAGCGAAAGGCTCAAAAGAATTAAAAAGTTAGATGGCTGTATTTTGAGTGATGGCCACAGGTCAATAAAACAGATTGCAGGTGTTAGTAGGCAATCTTAAAGTGTCAGAGGAAAATTATGTCAAAATTACTGTCGAAATATCATGCTCCAGATGCACATAAGCGAACTCAGCATATCACTCCGAAAATCGCTAACTGGGGATATGTTCACTTTGATGTTTATGAATTAAAACAAGGTGAGTCGATTTCTTTACCCGCTTGTGAAAATGAAATGTGCTTAGTGCTAGTGGCAGGTAAAGCGACGATTAAAACGCCAAATCAAACATTTGATAATATTGGCGACCGCATGGACCCTTTTGAACGTAAAAAACCATATGCAGTTTATGTCACAGCCCAAGAGTTTGCTGAAGTTAAAGCTGAAACAGCATTGGAACTCGCAGTTTGCAGTGCAAAAGGAAAGGGCACTTACCCAACTCGCTTAATTGGCCCTGATGATATTGGGGCAGAGCAACGGGGTTATGGCAACAATAAACGCTATGTACATAATATTTTACCCGATGATAAAGCGGCAGATAGCTTGTTAGTGGTGGAAGTTTATACGGATGAAGGCTGTACTAGTTCCTATCCAAGCCACAAGCATGATACTGATAACGAGCCAAATGAAACGTATTTGGAAGAAACCTATTATCACCGATTAAATCCATCTCAAGGTTTTTGTATGCAGCGTGTTTATACAGATGATCGTGAATTAGACGAGTGTATGGCGGTGTATAACAAAGATGTGGTTATGGTGCCAAAAGGGTATCACCCAATGGCAACAATGGCAGGTTATGACAACTATTACCTTAATGTGATGGCTGGCCCAACACGTAAATGGTTATTTACGTGGGAAAAAGACCACAATTGGGTTAATAGTGAGATTTATGCAGCAAAACATCGTGAAAAGTAAGTGAAAGTTATACGTGAATTAAGTTAAGTAAGCACCAAATCTGTTATCAATTTTGCCGGTAAGTATATAGTTACCGGCTTTTTTATTTAATTTAATATGCAACGGTAAACTGTTGGCGAATAAATTGTGCATGTTCAGCTTCATCAAGGATGGCGACAGCGAGATCTTCAACGGAAATCTTTGCGGGGTGTTGGCCATTCATGAGTAACTGGCTCCCACCTAAACGGAATGTTTCGGTTCTTTCTCCTGGTTCAAGTACCGCAGCAGGGGAAACATAGGTCCAATCAAGAGAATCGATAGATTGTAAGTGGCTTTTGAGTTCCCTCATGGCTTGAGCCCCAGGTTTTATTTCAGTTGGGAAATTAGGAGAATCAATTAAATCAACACCCGAAGAGGTTTTTAAACTCCCCGCACCACCGACAACGATAAACCGTTTTACCATTGATTTTTGTACAGCTTGTAAAATTGCTTGGTTACCTGCCACGGTATCTTGATATAAATTTGGGTTTTGCCAGCCACCATTAAAAGCACTAATGACGACATCTTGCCCTTTGAGCCGAGAAGTTAACCAAGCAACATCGGTGATATCACCAGATGCGGTAATTAAATACGCATGTTGAGACAATTGGTTGCTGTGACGAGAAATAGCCGTGACTTGATGATGACGGAGTAACGCCTCAGCTACGATGGCCTTACCCACAAACCCTGTTGCGCCAATGATGGATATTTTCATTTTGAGCCTCGCGTTACTTGAATGTGAAATGCATCAATAATGATCCCAAAATTACTGACTTGAGTGTTTTTTATCCTTATCAAAGTATAGAACAGACTTATTCATTACGTAATCTAGTTAGTTTTTATTTCGTGAAGTACCCTAGAGATTCGACAAAACTTAACAATGCTTGTTTTTTGAGGATTTATTCCCCTTAGTTATTTTTCTTGCCTGAATAATTTTAAAATAACACTTGTCATAATAGCGATAGCACCTCCTAAGGCGGTCTCTAAGACTCGGTCAAATAATAATTCATAGGTAGGGTGTCGCCAATAAATGACTTGTTCAAGAACGGATAAAATTAAACTGGTAACGACAAAAGTCATGAAAGTGTAGCCATGATGAAAGCTCATAGGCATGAGAAATGCGAACACCACCATTGCAAATAAGCCAATATAAGGCATCAGAGGGGTGTTAAATAAAAGGTACAGTAAAAGTACGGAAATAAGGCTCCCTAAAACGCGTTGCCCTGTAATATGAATGATACCCTTAGTTTTGGGGTGTAAAACAAATACAAATGTGAGCAATGTCCAATAAAAATGACCTAGGTCGAGCATTCTAGGAATGGCTAATGTTAATAAAAGCCCCACAGCATAAATCATGGAACGCGGGATAATATTCTTATGTAATGTGAATAAATTTTTCTCAACCAGTGCACCGGTAATAATGCTATGTCGTGTCATTTTGTGGCTTAAGGTATAGTAAGTTACTAAAGTAACACCGCTTCCAATAATAAAGCCCAACGCTAAGCTTCTAGAAATATCAGGTAAAATTGTCCCTATGGTTGACATGATAATCATAAATTTCATGGTTAAATCCATCACAGGGTCAGTGCCATATAACTGATAATAAATAAAAGAAAACACGAAGAGATAAACATAAAACGCCATGCTTAATCGCAGGGTATCACCTATAAATATGGCGACTAAAATCATCAATAGCCAAAAAGCGGTATAGGCATAATTTTTATACTCTTTTGCAGCATTGAACAGATTAAAAGAATAAAGTGTGGAAAATGCTGCCCACATAGCTGCTTGCGCATCTAAAATCAGATAGGCCGCGACTGCACTAAACAACATGCAGCTGGTAAAAAGGAACCCATCGTAAATAGCAGGGATGTTTCTCATAATACGACGCTCATAAATAGAAGCTTAACTTATTAATTATTAAGGTAATTAGATAGCAATCTCATTGATGTTTCAAGGATAGAAAACAATATCTGGCTAGATTGTTAATTAATGGCACGATATTCATGGTTAAAAGGTAAATTCTGTTTTTATGCAGTAAAAAAGGCATAATAGAAGGAGCATTCATAGCAATCATAAAGGTAATAAAATGCAAATAATTAATCCGCATGATTTTGTTTGGGTCGGCAATGATAATGATGTTGCGGTAGAATCGCTTCCTGAATGGGTTGCCTCACAGTGGAATAGTAAGCTGCCACTGACCGTTTATAGAGATAAAGCGGACAATAATAAATTGACGGTCGCAATTCGGGGAATTAAACCACATCAACGCGTCACGACTCAAATTGAGAAATCAGCGATAACCCATATTATGAATGTAGAGTCTTTGGTAGCAAATTCAGTTGAATTACAACGCTCTATGTTTATCGCGTTACCACCTGTTCAGGTGTTATGGATAATCTCACAGGATAAATGGCCTTGGCAGTGGGGCGTCACGGGGAGTTGTGCCTATACCTTGGCAACCGATATTCAAAGTATGTTATCTGACTGCGACCTTGATGTAGTTATTCGTTGTTCAACTCCTCAACAAAAAGAAGATTTTGCCGAATTCGCCATTAAAGCAAATACCCCGTATTGCCCAATTGATATTCACATTGAAACCCCAAAAGGGGGCTTTTCGTTAGCGGAATGGTTTAAAAACGACCAAGTTACATTACATACTCCTACAGGCGATGTAATGACTGCTAACCCTTGGGATGAAAGATTGTAATCTTTTATTTATAAAATAGGGGTAATGGCTTGAATATTAATCAGATTGGTTAATATTTAATTTTGATGTTCGTGCAGGTGATTTTTTCCTAATCAATAAATTAGGGGGCAATACAACTAAGCGCCCCTATCTTATCGGTTAGTGGTCGATATTCGGTTCATGTAGACTTGCTTCGTGCCATTCTTTCATTGCCGGTAAATCTAAAACGCGGGCTACCCAATGTTGTGCTGCTGGGCTTATTGGTAACTGATAGCTACGGATGCGAAAGGCTACAGGTGCGAAGAAAGCATCAACAACGCTAAACTCATTGCCCGCAAGCCATGGCCCGCCGAATTGATTCAACCCATCTTGCCATAATTGCTGAAGGCGGTTTAGGTCCGTTTGTAATTCGGAAGAAATCGTCGCTGTAGTTGCTTTGAGCGCAACATTCATTGGGCATTGTTGGCGTAGATAAGTAAACCCAGAATGCATTTCTGCACTAGCGCTGCGAGCCCAAGCTCTTGCTTTGTTATCTTTTGGCCATACTTGAGGGTGCGTTTCAGCGATGTATTCACAAATAGCGAGAGAATCCCAAACAGTGAGTTTGTCATCAACTAAACAAGGTACTAAGCCCGTTGGGGAGAAACGACTAAATTTGTTATGGCTACTTTTACCATTTTCAAAAAAACACAGATTTTCTTCAAACGGGATTTGCAATACTTTTAATAAAACCCAAGGACGTAAAGACCACGAAGAGTAATTTTTATTCGCTATCCAAAGTTTATACATAGAGTCTAACCTGCTAGTTAATTAAAAATGTAAAAATGGAGAATACCAATGTAAAAGGAAAATGCCTGACCGACAAATTTTATTTTTATGAGAAAAGGTTATATCTATTTGCTATAAGGTAGAACAAATTGAAATTAACCAAAATGGAAATATAATTATCCAGTTACGATTGCTTACAAAACTGGAAGAATCTTTATTCAACTTTTACTATTAAATATAGACAAAACAAAATAGTAAACTATTTTTAATTATGTTGATTGTATTTGAATATCTACAACAAATTATTTGTTTAACTTAGGGATAGGAATAATATTAGTTTCACCTTATGATTATTACGGCTTAGTTAATACGATATCACCTTCACCTCTAAATGGTTTTTTATCATGCAATGGAAAAATAGTGCAACCCGTTATGGGCATATCTCGTTGCTCGTGCATTGGTTGGTCGCAATAGTCGTATATGGAATGTTTGCTTTAGGTTTATGGATGGTGACACTGGGATATTATGACAGTTGGTACCACCAAGCTCCTGAGATACATAAGAGTATAGGAATATTATTATTTATTGTTATGGCATTTCGTGTGATTTGGCGATTTATTTCTCCCCCACCGAAACCATTAGCAAGTTATAGCAAATTAACGAGAGCAAGCTCTTTGATTGCACAGGTGCTGATTTATATTATTTTATTCAGTATTTTGATTAGCGGTTATTTAATTTCGACTGCTGATGGACAGCCTATTAGTGTATTTGGCTGGTTTGAAGTACCCGCAATATTTACTGGCGCTGCAACACAAGCGGATACCGCAGGTGAAATTCACTTATATTTAGCTTGGGCTGTAGTTTTATTGTCAGTTTTACATGCTTTTGCTGCTTTTAAACATCACTTTTTTGATCGTGATATTACATTAAAAAGAATGTTGGGTTTTAATCCCGATAAGTAACGTGGAGATAATTATGTTGAAGAAAACGGTTCTTGGTCTGGCTACTGGTGCTTTATTTTTAACCGCAGGTTCTGCATTAGCAGAAACATATCAATTTGATAAGCAAGGCCAACATGCGTTTATTGAATTCCGTATTCAGCATTTAGGATATAGCTGGGTATATGGTAGCTTTAAAGATTTTGATGGCAATTTCACTTATGATGCAAAAGACCCATCAAAAGATAAAGTAGAAGTCACGATTAAAACGGGAAGCATTGATACTAACCATGCAGAGCGTGATAAGCATTTACGCAGCGCAGACTTTTTAAATGCAGCTAAATTCCCTGAAGCGAAATTCGTTTCAACAGAAGTGAAAAAAGACGGTGAAACTTATAAAATTACAGGTGATTTTACTTTAAATGGTGTGACAAAACCAATTACCTTAGATGCAAAACTGATGGGTGAAGGTAAAGACCCATGGGGTGGATATCGCGCAGGTTTTGAAGCCCAAGGTAATATTAAATTGAAAGAATTTAATATTAAATCTGATTTAGGGCCTAAATCTCAAGAAGCACAACTGCTGATTTCTGTTGAAGGCGTTCAAACTAAATAAGTTTTATTATTCAAAACCTTCGGGCTGCTAAGCTCCGGAGGTTTTTTATTTTATGAATAACTAAATTATTTTCTGTACTAAATCCCTCTTATCTTTATTTCGCAATTTCCTTTATTCCTATAGCTAGACAGCTTCGATGCAAGCTAAAATAGTAGGCATAGGACGTTATCGTCTTGAACACTATTATTTGGTGTATGGCAATATATCTCATTGTTTAGGTGATATAGGCAAGTTTGACGGCATTTGTGGTGATCCGTTTTATAGAGAAAAGGCAGGGCAATTTTGAAAACAAATAACTCACGTAAAACCGCATTAATTGTATGCATTATTTTTATTGCATTTGCGCTCGGTTTTTATTGGTTAAGTAAAGATAATGACGTGTTATCAACTGAAAATAATAGTGCTATTCATTCAGAAGCACTTGCTCAAGTTGAAAAAGAATTGCCGATAATTGCCACAGTAAAGAAAATAAGCCCTGAGACCTACCAAAGTTTTGAGCACCTTATTACACAATATGACCCGACGAATGAAGACCTGCGTCGTCAATTATTTGATCAGGTTGTTGGCAGCGTAATGAAACTGGTGCTGGAGCGTATGGAATACGCCTCTGATGATTCTGTTATTAATTTCACCAGTAAAGTGAATGATTATCTTAAAATCTTATTAGAAGAAGACCCAACAGGGCAAACATGTTTTTATTCTCTTTTCCCACATTTAAGAGAGACGGCGGAAATTATCCCACCCCAAAAAAGCCAAGTAGTATTATTAAAGCAAATTCAAGCAACGAATGAACTGTTAATTTCGAGTGAAGCGGGTACGAAGCAAGCTTTAATGTCACCTGCTGAATATACTGAGATGTTGACTAAACTAGCCAGCGAACTTTCTACAAAATATGGTGCAGATACAGCAATTCTTGGCAATTTACAAGCGGGTAAAAAATCGCCTGCATTAGCTTGTCGTATTTCGATTAGCTTCTATGATGAAATATTAGCTATCCCAGATAACAAACAAAAAGCAGCATTATTACGTTCTTTGTTTTCTTCAGTAAATAACTAGTTTTTTCACTGTAAAAAATGGCACTGATACAAAGAAGTGCCATTAACGTTTATCATTTATTGTATTTCTTACTATATCCATATCTCATTTTATTTTTTATCTAGTAAGACTAAATAATATCCATCTGTATACTATGCTTATAGTACGTTAATTTGATTATTTTGGAGATGGCATGCAGTTTGTTAAAAAAAGCATCGTAGCACTAGCGACAATCGCAGCAATATCAATGCCTATTATGGTGAGCCAAGCATGTACTCGGGTACTTTACTTGGGTGACAACGAGCAAATCATGACTGGTAGAACAATGGATTGGAAATACGATATTGGTACCAATCTTTGGGTTTTCCCTCGGGGAATGGAGCGTAATGGGGTTGCTGGGCCAAATTCTCTACAATGGAAGTCAAAATACGGTAGCGTGATCGCTTCAGGTTATGATATTTCGACGACTGATGGGGTCAATGAAAAAGGCTTAGTAGCAAATCTCTTGTGGCTAGCGGAATCAAAATACCCTCAAGTGGACGATAAACAACCTGCATTGTCTATTTCATTGTGGGCACAGTATGTTTTAGATAACTATGCAACGGTCGAAGAAGCGGTTGCTGATTTAGAAAAAAATCCGCTAGTCGTCGCTACTGATAATGTGCCAGGGCAAGATCGTTTGGCGACCTTACATTTATCTTTATCAGATGCTAGTGGCGATAGCGCTATTATTGAATATATTGATGGTAAGCAAGTTATTCATCACAATCGAAAATATCAAGTGATGACTAATTCACCAATTTATGAAAAGCAATTAGCAATGCAGGAATATTGGCAAGGGATTGGTGGTACAGTGATGTTACCAGGAACTAACCGCTCAGCAGACAGGTTTGCCCGGGCCCAATTCTATATCAACGCCATCCCTCAAAAAACAACAGCTAACAAAGCGGTAGCGAGTGTTTTTAGTGTCGTTCGCAATGTGTCTGTACCATATGGTTTGACATCAGAAAACTCACCAGAGATATCATCAACTCGTTGGCGTACTTTGGTGGATCATAAGCGTCAACTTTACTTTTTCGAGTCCGCATTAACGCCAAATATTTTTTGGACCGATTTAAAGAAAATTGATTTTTCTGCTGAAACAGGGAAAGTCAAAAAGCTTGACTTAGGAGTAGAGCAAAGCAATATCTATTCAGGGGATGCGACCAACAGTTATGTGGTAACAAAACCATTTGAATTCTTAGGGTTAAGTGCTAAGCAATTAGGTTATTAATTATCTATTATTAGGTAATGAATCATAGGGCAACCGCTAGTGCTGACTGGCGGTTGATTTGTATCAAAACCCTGATTGTTTTATTAATGAAAGCTTTGCAGTGTTCAAGCTATCGGTATAAGATGTATTTAAAATGCAACTTATTGGTGATGATATGAATGAACTTGTGTGCTACAAGACCATGCCGGTCTGGAATAAAACCTCTTTACCGCTCATGTTTCAAGAGCGCCATAATACAAAAGAGGATACATACGCCCAGTTAAAGGTATTGAAAGGCTCTCTTGATTTTATCATTTTTAATGAAGATGGCAGCGAACAGCACTTCACCTTTGATGTTCATAACCAGCCGCCAATAATCGAACCACAAATTTGGCATCGTATTTCCAATTGTAGTGATGATATGGAATGCCAACTCGCCTTTTTGTGCCAACCAGAAATTAAATTTTATAAGCAGTATGGTTTAACGATCCCCCATTCAGAAGTTCGGTATTTATGTGAAAATAAATTATCAGCCCCTTGTAAAACGTTGGATTTAGGCTCTGGTCGTGGAAGGAACAGTTTTTACCTTGCATTACAAGGTTATGACGTTACTTCCGTCGATATCAATCCGCAACATATTCAAGCGATTGATTTTGTGAAAAAACAAGCAGGTATAGATAATATTCATACTGCTATTTACGATATTAATAGCCACCAAATTCAAGATGATTATCAATTAATTATTTCTACTGTGGTACTGATGTTTTTGCAGCGTGAAAAGATTGCGGATGTGGTGGCGAACATGCAACAGCATACGTTATCAGGTGGTATTAATGTGATTGTCTGTGCTGTTGAAACACCAGATGCTCCATTAGATTTAGTTCCTTTTAAATGTTTCTTGAAGCCAGGCGAATTAAAACATTATTATCAAGACTGGGAAATTTTAAAATATAATGAAAACCCAGGTCATCTGCATCGCACAGATGCACAAGGAAACCGAATTAAGCTTAATTTCGCAACGCTAATTGCAAAAAAAGATAAAACTATCTGATTGATAAAAAACGGGTTGTTTCAACAACCCGTTTTTTTATGGCTAACGTTAAGCAGAAGGGGGGATGGTCGCTTTCGCTGCTGACTCTTCTTTTGCACTACGCTCAAGTGTTTTTTCTAATATAACGGAGTAAAGGGGCCTGCCACCTAAAAACTGGGCCATCATAGTGGCACCGATACAAGTAATAATCATAGGTAAGATAAGTTGATAATTATTCGTCATTTCTAAAACTAATACGATACCCGTTAAAGGGGCCCTTACCGTTGCAGCAAATAAAGCCCCCATGCCTGCGATGGCAAAAGTCCCCACTTCTATTTGGTAATGGGGAAATAGTTCGAGTACAGCATAGCCAAAAACACCACCAAATAACGTTCCCAGAGCGAGTAAGGGAGAAAAAATCCCTCCAGGTGCGCCTGAGCTAAAACTAATTGTTGAGGTTAAAAAGCGTAATGCAAAAAAGAGGAATATTAAGGTAATCGTAAATTGCCCTGCAACCATTTGGTGGATCACCGAGTAACCACCGCCAACAATTTCAGGGGTATAAACACCAATAGCACCAAAAGCCCCACCAATCAGCCCTCCCATTAAGACGAAACGAGAGATTTTATTTTGATAAAAGGCGAGAAATTTATCCTGTAAAAATAATAAAAAACGGTTGAAGCAGATCCCTACAATACCAAATAACAGCCCTAAAACTAAATAGAGCCAAAGTGTGTTCATGGGGGCTGAGGAAAATTGCCCGATATTTAATAAGGCGGCTTCCCCATTAATTAGTCTAAAAACAATAGTGGCTGTAACTGCACCTATGAATACAGCTTTAATGGAGATTAAACTGTACTTAAATTGAGGGCGCATCTCTTCAATAATAAATAATATCCCTGCAAGAGGCGCATTAAATGCAGTTGATAAGCCAGCGGCTGCACCCGCAGCTAATAAAGTGTGGCGAGATTCATTATCTTTTAAGCGAAAAATATCATAGAACATCTGGCTAATATTAGCCCCTAATTGGACTGTTGGCCCTTCACGCCCTAATACCATCCCAGAGCCTAGTGTTCCTAAGCCACCAAAAAATTTTACGGGGATGACTCTCCACCATCTAACAGGGCGTAAATCTTGCAGAGCCCCTTCGATTTCGGGGATACCAGAGCCCCCTGATTCAGGGGAAAAACGTTTAACAAGATAATAACCTATCATTGCCAGAATAGCTGAGACAGCAAACATAGTCGGAATAACTAACCATTTATCTATGACTAAGTCGCCAACAGATTGAGTACGGTAGTTACTGATCCAAGTGGTGCCTAACATAAATAGAGAGCCAATAAGCCCAACGGCAGCGCCAATAATTGCGGCTAATAGTAAGATCTTTATGGGAGTCTTATCTGATTCTTTTAACCGTCTAAGTACACCGAAACGATATTTCATTACGGACTTACTTGTTAATTTTTCCTGTGCCATCTTTTTTTGATTCTCTTTTTGTGATTACATAACAATAACTTACATTCATAGTATAGCAAGAGATAAAGTAAACCTTATCATAGGAAAATTATATTGGAATAAATAGTGATTATTTTTCAAAAAATAAAATGAGGGCAGCTTATTCATTCTGAAATAATGAATAAACACTAAGGCCAGCAGCAGATGGTTTATCATACTTCTAGTATTGATAATAGTTCTCATTCATACAAAACATTAATGTAGATCAATAAATGGTTAGATAGCTAACAATTCCACTTTTTTATTCTAATAAAGAGCGTAATCTTAATGTTGTATTTGAAATGCAACTTTAAGAGGCGAATAACATGTACTGTGTGCAATGTGAACAAACAATTAGAACTCCAGCTGGTAATGGCTGTGCATACGCGCAGGGTATGTGCGGTAAAACAGCAGAAACTTCTGACCTACAAGATTTATTAGTTGCTGTATTGCAAAGCTTATCGGCCAGTGCAGTTACGGCTCGTGAACTCGGTATTATCGATCATGATATTGATAGTTTTGCTCCACGCGCATTTTTCTCCACATTAACTAACGTCAATTTTGATTCAGACCGTATTATTGGTTATGCACGCGAAGCTATTTATTTACGTGATAAATTAATTAAACACTGCCAGTCAGTAAATAGTGCTGTGGTATTTAATCACCCCTTGATCCACTTGCAGTTAGCCGGTACCGATATTCCTACCTTACAGGCACAAGCAGCACAATTCTCTTTGGATATCGATAAGGCAGAAGTAGGCGAAGATATCCATGGATTACGCATGTTATGCCTCTATGGCTTAAAAGGGGCTGCGGCCTACATGGAACATGCTCATGTACTAGGCCAATATGATAATGAGGTTTATGGCCAATACCATAACATTATGGCTTGGCTAGGTACGTTGCCATCAGACATGAATGAATTGCTTGATAACTCAATGGCAATTGGTTTGATGAATTTTAAAATCATGGAAATATTAGATGCGGGTGAAACCGGTGAGTTTGGTCATCCAGTGCCAACTGAGGTTAATGTTCGCCCTGTTGCAGGTAAATGTATCTTGATTTCAGGCCATGATTTAAAAGATCTGAAAATGTTACTCGAGCAAACAGAAGGTACAGGGATCAATATTTATACCCATGGTGAAATGTTACCCGCACATGGTTATCCAGAACTGAAAAAATATGCTCATCTCGTCGGTAACTATGGCAGTGGGTGGCAAAACCAGCAAGTTGAATTTGCTAAATTCCCTGGGCCTGTTTTGATGACATCAAACTGTATTATTGACCCTGATGTTGGGCAATATAAAGACAGAATTTGGACGCGCAGCATTGTCGGCTGGCCGGGAGCTAAACACTTAGTTGGTGATGATTTTTCTGACATGATAGCGCAAGCACAATCACTAGCAGGGTTCCCATATACCGAAATTGAACACAAAATCACGGTTGGTTTTGGACGCCAAACTTTATTAGGCGCTGCTGATGCGGTGATTGATTTAGTCGCACAGAAAAAACTGCGTCATGTCTTCTTAGTAGGGGGTTGTGATGGTAGCCGTGGTGAAAGAAGTTACTACACTGATTTTGCACGTAGCGTACCTGAGGACTGCCTGATCCTAACATTAGCGTGTGGTAAGTATCGTTTTAATAAATTGGACTTCGGTACATTAGAAGGTTTACCACGTTTATTGGATGTTGGTCAGTGCAATGATGCTTATTCCGCAATCATGCTGGCGGTCAATCTGTCAGAGAAACTTGGGTGTGGTATCAATGACTTACCACTAAGCTTGATTCTATCTTGGTTTGAACAAAAAGCGATTGTTATTCTATTAACACTATTGGCGCTAGGTGTGAAAAATATTTATACCGGTCCAACAGCCCCAGGTTTCTTAACCGAAAACTTATTAAATGTGTTAAATGAGAAGTTTGGTATGCGTAGCATCACCACGGTAGAGCAAGATCTCGCTGAAATTTTACCTGCATAATTAGTAAGACGACTGAACCCGTTTAAAATACCGATATGAGAGAAGGGGGCTGTGACCCCCTATAAAGGAGTGAAGCAATGACAATGCCAAGCAGTTTATGTCCAAATAGGATGCAAATTCATTCTATTATTCAAGAAACAGCGGATGTTTGGACTATCAATCTTATTAATCACGATTTCTATATGTATTCACCAGGGCAATATGCTTTGGTTAGTATTAAAAATAGTGATGAGGTCATGCGTGCTTATACTCTTTCATCATCACCAGGGCAAAGTCGTTTTATTTCGATTACAGTCAGGCGATTAGCAGATGGTATGGGGTCAAATTGGCTCACACGTTCTGTTAAAGAGGGTGATTACCTTTGGCTTTCAGCCGCTCAAGGGGAATTCACTTGCGCTAATGTAGAAAACCAACAATATTTAATGCTGGCGGCAGGTTGTGGCGTGACGCCGATTATGTCTATGACTCGTTGGCTAATGGCAAATCGTCCTGAGGCAAACGTCAAAGTATTATTCAATGTTCGCGATAACCAACAAGTCATTTTTGCACAAGAATGGCAACAATTAACCCAATTATATCCAGATAGGCTACAGCTGTGTGTAATGGCTGAAACTCCAGATAATGGGGAGGTTGCACAGGGTCGTTTAACCGAAGAAAAACTAAAAGTACTAGTACCCGATATTCATTCACGTATCGTAATGACATGTGGCCCAGTTCCATATATGAAAAATGCGCAGCAATTTGCTGCAAATTTAGGCGTCCCTGCTGAGCAATTCTTTATGGAGCGCTTTTCTACCGAACCAGAGGCTATTGATAGCGAAGATGTTCTGACATTAAAAATTCGTCAGCGTTTAGTGAATTTTAAAGTACCAGTTGGTACCTCTTTATTGTCTGCATTAGAACAAAATAAACAGCCGGTTATCGCGGCGTGCCGTGCAGGTGTCTGTGGTAGTTGTAAAACAAAGGTATTATCAGGAAATTACACCACATCCAGTACGATGACATTGACTGAAGCAGAGATTGCCGAAGGTTATGTTTTAGCCTGCAGCTGCCAATTACAAGGCGACACTGAAATCGAGTAAGGTTATTTAACGTCGTTAGGCTGTCTCATTATAAAAATAATGGGGCAGTGCTACACAATACGAAATAATATAAATTTAACGTACGCATAATAAGGGTTTTTAGTGTTCTATTTTTGGACTATGTATGAAATAAACAGACAATTTACTCAATGTATTAATTGCTGAAACTGCGACTTCTTTATTTGGGTCTTGGCATAAATCTATGATGCGTATGATGGCATCATGATATTCAATTGTTGCTTTAAAATCGCCTAATGCTGAAATTGCTGCGATTTTTATTTCATCATTCACTCTGTATGTTAAATTTGTTAACATACCTACAATTACTTTATCCATAATAAAACTTTCACTGTTAAATAAATTAGAAAATATTCTAAGATAATTCTAGTGATATTTAATTCTGAATTGACATCTAAAAATTATTATTAAGAATTAATAATTCATTTTTTGTTAATATATTCGAATTAAATATCGCTTTAAGTGTATTTTCTTACTAATTAATTTTTAAATTTGATTGTTGTTGGTTTTAAAAACCACTCAAATAATTAGTGTTAGTAATTTATGATACACCAATAAAGAGTGAGTGGTTTATTTAATAATGCTTGGAGTCATGGGTTTTGATATTTATGCTGTAAGGCAAGGAATAAGGGTGAATTTAATTAATTTTATTAAATTATATCTTTAATGTTATTTTTGTTTTCTTGGTTATTATTGATGTGGTTACTGTTTTATTATAATGTTTTTATAACAAAAACATTATAATTTATTGTTTTTTACAAATTGTTACTTGATGAATTTATATTAAATATAAACTTAAACAAACCCTAAACAATAAGTTTACTATGCGTAAAAAAACGTAGATAGAGACTAGTAATTAATTTATCAATGGGTATAATTCGCGCCGCATCCAAAGTGCAGTATCTCGTTAGGCGAGGCTCCTATACAAACATAGGTTACTGATCTGACGACGTCGAGAGACGCCCAAGATTAGGACAGGATATATCGACCGAAGGTATATCCCCATGTAACTTCCTGCTCAATACAGGATACGTTGTATAGTGCTAAAACCGAGACGAAGAGATAGCTTTTGCATTCTCTCATCTGGTTTCGCCCCTATTTGAGTACTGTTTGAGTAACCAACAGTAATAGGGACTAAAAAAATGACATTCACTTCTCAAAACAAAGCGGGAGCAGTTGCAATTGCTCAATCCGCGATGAAAGGCACGCGCCTTAAAAACCACAATACACAGCAGCCTAAAATTGATGACGCAACTGTTAGTGCATATATGAGCCAATCATATCTACCAGTTTCTGTCGCAGATTCAATCGCCTGTGTAAAACAAAACCTTATTGAACACCTTGATGGCGAACAAATTCCGACTTATTTATTTGTTGTTGATAGCGACAATTATTTAAATGGAATTCTTTCAGTTAAATCATTGTTAGCTTCTCCAGAAGATTTATTAGTGTCTGATATTATGCGGCACAATTATTTTTCGGTTGCACCAGAACAATCTCGTCATGATGTCTATGACCTGATTAACCATAGTGGTCTAGATATGATCCCTGTTGTGCAATTTGGCAAATTAATGGGTGTTTTGCGTCCGCAAGATATCGCAGAACTGATTGAAGATGAGAATACACTTGATGCGCAGTTACAAGGCGCAACGACACCGCTTGATGAGCCTTATTTAACGACTAGTCCAGTAACACTGTGGCGTAAACGTGTAGTTTGGTTGTTAATGTTATTTGTCGCTGAAGCCTATACAGGGACAGTATTAAAAGCATTTGAAGAACAACTTGAAGCAGCAATTTCACTTGCGTTCTTTATCCCATTATTGATTGGTACTGGTGGCAACAGCGGTACTCAAATTACGTCAACGCTAGTTCGTGCAATGGCGTTGGGAGAAGTTAGCTTACGTAACCTTGGTGCAGTGCTGAAAAAAGAGGTTTCTACTTCATTTTTAGTTGCTGTCACTATTGGTGGGGCTGCTTTAATTCGTGCTTGGATCTTAGGCGTTGGTCACGAAGTAACGATTGTTGTAAGCTTAACAATTGTCGCTATCACTATGTGGAGTGCGATTGTTTCTTCAATTATACCAATGGTATTAAAGAAACTAAAAGTAGACCCAGCAGTCGTATCGGCACCGTTTATTGCGACTTTTATTGACGGCACAGGTTTGATTATCTACTTCGAAATTGCCAAATTAGTGATGACGGAGTTTGCTTAAGAGACATGTTGAATTTGCTACGGCGGAAGGTTAATTTTCTGCCGTAGCGGCACTAACTTCCTTCGGTTTTAAAATTTCCCCACATCGACGACACAAATATTGGTTTTCACCTCTCATCACTTTGTTATGACGACGTATTGTTAATTCATGGGTTGTTTTACAGGCACAGGTATAATTAAAGGTTTTACTTTTTACTGTTGCGACTGAAAAACGATGAGTACGGTTTGCATCCACTTCTAGCACATGTTGCATCATCCATTTCCATTCTTTGCCATGGGGCGCAATTCCCTGTCGACCGAACACCTTAAAAACCAATAAGTGAGCCAGTTCATGAGGAACAACCTCATCGATGAAAAGATGTGTATTTTCAATTAGTAATATTGGATTAATACGAATTTCCCATTCTTTTAAGTAAGCACTACCAGCTGTTGTGCCGCGTTGTTTGTAATTGAGTTTGGGTTCTGGAAAAGCTTGTTCAAGTTTTTGTTCCGCCAACGCGAGCTTTTCCCGTAGGGTGCTCATGACTCGTTGCTGTAAAAAAATAGGGACTCTAATCGTTTTCATAAGTTAAGGATACGTGAAGGTGAGCAAGGCAAACAAGTAAAATTTGACGATTATTATATAAAAATATATATTATAATAATACATAATAAAGATAACTAACGTGACTATATGAATAATACACCAGAAGAATTGCTTTTTGCGATGAAGCAAGCAGCAACACAAACTGCATCATTATTAAAAACACTGGGGAATCCTGATCGCTTAATCCTACTTTGCCAATTAACACAGGGGGAAGCTTGCGTCAGTGAATTAGAGGAACAACTGGGTATCCAACAGCCCACCTTATCACAACAACTGACTGTGTTACGAAATGAAGGCTTAGTGACAACTCGTCGTGAGGGTAAACGCATTTACTATGCAATAGCAGATGAAAAACTATTCACGCTACTTAATACGTTATATCAACTTTATTGCCCGGCAAAGGAGAACTAACATGGTGATTGATTGGGCTAATTTTACCCCGATATCCGCTGCGATAGGGGGCGTGCTGATTGGGTTGGCAGCGGCAATTTTATTAGTTTTTAACGGACGAATAGCAGGGATTAGCGGCATTTTAGGTGGTTTACTAAGACCGATAAAAGGTGATACGGCATGGAAGGCGGCTTTTATCATTGGATTGATGATTGCCCCGTTGTTATTCACTTGGTTTGCTTATACGCCAGAAGTAAATATTACGGCTAGCGTACCAGTTTTAATTCTAGCAGGTCTATTTGTTGGCTTTGGCACGCGTTTAGGGGGGGATGTACCAGTGGCCATGGCATTTGCGGTATGTCGAGGTTTTCTCGTCGCTCCATTGTTGCCGTAATTATTTTTATGCTTGTGGCTTTTGTAACCGTAGCGCTTGCTAACCAGTACGGGCTAAGGGGATAAGTGAATGCCAATTATAATTGCACTGATATCAGGAATATTATTTGGTTTAGGTTTGGTGATAGCGGGGATGGGAAACCCGGCTAAAATTCTATCCTTTCTTGATATTACGGGGAATTGGGACCCGTCCTTACTTGTCACAATGGCAGTGGCAATGGTGATTAGTGGGGTTTCCTATGTTTTTATCAAAAGAAAACGAGTAAGTATCCTGAGTTGTCCATTACAAATACCAACTAACCAAATAATTGATAAAAAGCTGATTACGGGCAGCGTGTTATTTGGTGTTGGATGGGGGCTTGCAGGTATTTGCCCAGGACCTGCCTTGCTATTAACAGGAATGGGGGTTACTCAAGGGGTTATATTTACATTAGCTATGATAGCAGGAATGGCAATTTTCCAATTTACACAAAAAAATTAAGCCATTTATATGACGATATTATCGACAATAAAAACCCATCATTAGCAGATGGGTTTTTTACTTTACGGTATTAACTAAATAAATTATAAGCCAGCGGCACTGCGCAATAATTCAGCTTTATCCGTTTTTTCCCAAGGGAATTGCGAACGACCAAAATGGCCATATGATGCAGTTTGCTGATAAATTGGGTGTAGAAGGTCAAGCATATTAATTAAACCGTAAGGGCGTAAGTCAAAGAATTCACGTACTAATTTAATTAATAACGATTCATCTACTTTAGCCGTACCAAATGTTTCGACCATAATAGAGGTTGGCTCAGCGACACCAATAGCATAAGAAACTTGGATCTCGCAGCGGTCTGCAAGCCCTGCAGCCACAATATTTTTTGCAACATAGCGTGCAGCATAAGCCGCGGAGCGGTCGACTTTAGAAGGGTCTTTACCAGAAAAAGCACCACCACCATGACGAGCCATACCACCGTATGTATCAACGATGATTTTACGGCCAGTCAAACCACAGTCACCCATTGGGCCCCCAATGACAAAGCGACCTGTTGGGTTAATAAAATATTTAGTTGCAGAACTTAACCATTCAGCAGGAAGAACAGGTTTAATGATTTCTTCCATTACGGCTTCATGCAGGTCTTTTTGTTGAATTTCTTCAGAATGCTGAGTGGATAAAACCACCGCATCAATACCGACAATTTTATTGTTGTCATATTGAAAGGTAACCTGACTTTTTGCATCTGGACGTAACCAAGGTAAGGTGCCATTTTTACGTACATCTGCTTGGCGTTGAACTAAGCGATGTGCATAAGTAATTGGCGCTGGCATTAATACATCAGTTTCATTAGTGGCATAACCAAACATAAGACCTTGGTCACCTGCACCTTGTTCTGATGGGTCGATACGATCAACACCTTGATTGATATCAGGTGATTGTTTACCAATGGCACTTAAGACCGCACATGAATTGGCATCAAAGCCCATTTCGGAGCTGGTATAACCGATTTCGCGAACCGTTTTGCGTGTGATTTCTTCAATATCAACCCAAGCACTGGTGGTGATTTCTCCCCCAACCATCACCATACCTGTTTTGACGTAGGTTTCGCAGGCAACGCGAGCTTTCGGGTCTTGTTCTAGAATAGCATCAAGTACTGCATCAGAGATTTGATCAGCAATTTTATCTGGATGCCCTTCTGATACAGACTCAGAAGTAAAGAGATGTGTAGCCATGAGATTAATACCTTAAGAATTCGCAGATTTATAATTGGATGTTTTAACATCTAGACGTCTATTTTAGTCTCATACAGCAAAAATTTCTACCTCTATTTATACAAAAAACGGCTAGAGCACAAAACAACGACCCATAAAGTTTTATCTCAATTTAGTTATTTTGGTTTTGCTTTTTGAGCGTAATAGATGTATAAACAGCGACCGTAACGGATGGTTGTTATTTCCCGTTATATACCAGCAGGTAAAATAAAATCCCTGCTATCTATCAGGAATGTTTATAAACTTTTGAATTTCAATAAAAAACAAGGTGATATAGCTTAAATCAACAGGTCAACCTGCCAAAATAGTGCTACAACATTGAAATTTTAAAGGGTTAAACAGTTATATTGGGGGTTAATGGGGAATGAACCATAATCTACTGAATAACAGTATCCAACCGTCATTTGCGGATCGCCGCGTGACATTGGCGTTTACTTTCCTGTCATTCTTTACTTCATCACGAAGTTACCGTCACATCTCTAATACACCTTTGAGGCTGAGTCATTAATTTGTCAGCTTAAGGTCGTATATTGTCACTGTTTAGATGTTCTAAGCACTTTTTATTAAAATCTGAGTATTGCCGTTTCCCCGACATAACTGTCTTGTCGTGCCATGTCGTAATTACATGCATCGGAAGGAGAACGCGTCACTCACCCCTCCATATTAGGAGTTTGTTATGAATGATAATATCGCTCGCAAAATGCGCCAGACTTACAATATTGCGTATTGGGGTGGTGGTTACTATCAGGTGAATGAGCGCGGAAATGTCTGTGTTTGCCCTAATCCTGAAAACCCTGACACCTTTGTTGATTTAGCTGACCTTGTAAACGAGGTCAAAGAAGAACAACAGCATTTACGTTTACCTGCTTTGTTTTGCTTCCCACAAATTCTACAGCATCGCCTTCGCTCAATAAATGCGGCGTTTAGACGTGCTCGTGAATCTTATGGCTACAAGGGGGATTATTTCCTTGTTTATCCTATCAAAGTCAACCAACAACGCCGTGTGATTGAATCTTTAGTCAATTCGGGGGAACCATTAGGGCTAGAAGCGGGCTCTAAAGCAGAGTTAATGGCTGTTTTAGCCAATGCAGGCAAAACACAGACAGTGATTGTTTGTAACGGTTATAAAGACCGTGAATACATTCGCTTAGCTCTGATTGGGGAAAAATTAGGTCACAAAGTTTATCTGGTGATCGAAAAAATGTCCGAAATTGAGATGGTACTCGCAGAAGCTAAAAGCCTCGATGTCACTCCACGCTTAGGGGTACGTGCCCGTCTTGCTTCGCAAGGGTCTGGTAAATGGCAAGCTAGTGGTGGTGAAAAATCCAAATTTGGTTTGGCTGCGACTCAAGTATTACAGTTAGTCGAAATCCTGCGTAATGCAGGTCGTTTAGACAGCTTGCAACTGCTTCATTTTCATCTGGGTTCTCAGATGGCAAATATTCGTGATATTGCCACGGGTGTTCGTGAATCCGCGCGTTTTTATGTGGAACTACATCGTATAGGCGTCAATATTCAATGTTTTGATGTGGGCGGTGGTCTAGGTGTTGACTATGAGGGGACTCGCTCCCAATCTGATTGCTCAGTTAACTATGGTTTAAATGAATACGCTAACAACGTGATTTGGGCTATTGGTGATGCTTGTGAAGAGTTTGGGTTACCACACCCAACGGTTATCACTGAATCTGGCCGTGCGTTAACGGCGCATCATACCGTTTTAGTTTCCAATGTGATTGGTGTAGAGCGCAACGAATTTACTAAGACATCACCACCAAATGAAGATGCCCCGCGCTCACTTATTTCATTGTGGGACACATGGGAATCGATGCAACATCAAGGGAATAGCCGCTCGTTGCGTGAATGGTTACATGATAGTCAGTTTGACTTACAAGAAGCGCATACCCAATACGCACATGGTGTTTTAGATTTAACTCAACGTGCATGGGCTGAAGAGTTGTATCTTAATATTTGCCGCCGTATTCAACAAGATTTGGACCCGAGTAACCGTGCTCATCGTCCAATAATCGATGAACTTCAAGAACGTATGGCAGATAAGTTCTATGTTAATTTCTCCTTATTCCAGTCATTACCAGACTCATGGGGTATTGACCAAGTTTTCCCTGTATTGCCGATTGAGGGGCTAGATAAACCATTAGACCGCCGTGCTGTATTGTTAGACATAACATGTGATTCTGACGGTATTATTGACCATTATGTCGATGGCGATGGGGTTGAAACCACCATGCCAATGCCTGCTTATGACCCAGAAAACCCACCAATGATTGGTTTCTTTATGATTGGTGCATATCAGGAAATTTTAGGCAACATGCATAATTTATTCGGTGATACCGCTGCGATAGATGTATGGGTTGATAGCCAAGGTAATGTGCGTTACTTACAAAGTGAAGAAGGCGACTCCGTGGCTGATATGCTGCAATACGTTAAACTGGTTCCTGAAGTGTTATTAGAAAGCTTTACTGAGCAAGTTAAAGGGACGGGGCTGAGTGAGCAGCTACAGAAAGATTTTGTGGCAGAGTTCGAGAACGGGTTGTATGGGTATACTTATCTCGAAGATGAGTAACCAGTACTGAAAGGTTAGGTGCTAATATAGTACCTAACCTTTATTTTCAATGTGTTATGTGAATATTCGCGTGCTGATGGTAAATCAAGGGGCACCAATGGCACATGTACATTTCATGTATATTTCATGTAATTCTCGTGGTTATTATATTTGGCAAAAGTCATATGTAGGAAAGCTAATTCGATTTGACTTGAGAACTAGAGATCTACAAATCGCTCATAAACGTTCAAAAATTCTACTTAGTACTTTTCATCGATTAAAAAAAGAATGCACTGATTTTGATGAGATCAGAGCACATTTAATGAATGAGCGAGATATGTTCATCGAAGAAGGGATCCATTTAGAGGCAAACTACATTTATTGGATTAATAGCGGGAATTTACCTAATAGACAGCAGAATGATAGCCGCTTTCAAGCTAAAGGGCATAAAATTAGCCAAGTTGCTGATGAGTGGTACAACGAAATGAAATCTGAATGGAGGCCATTAACATTTAAAGGTAACAAGGCTGCGATTGATTACTTAATTAGCCTATATGGTGATAAAGATATTCAATCATTTAACAAACCAAAGGTAGCTAGTTTTAAAAAAGCTTTAAAGAATAAGTATAAGTCTGAATTCTCTAGCCAATCCATGTTTAAGAAAGTATCAGCTCTTTTTAGCTTTGCCGCTGATAAAAGGGATTATATTACTAAAAACCCTTTTAGTAATATGGGATATAAGAAGATTAAAAAAATTAACCCTAGAATCTCAGTATCCACTGAATCACACAAAAAAGTACTTGAACTTATAGAGCACAAATCTCATCTGTGGTGGCTTATACAGGTACTATATTACACAGGTATGAGAGTTACCGAATGTATACAGTTAACAGAGCAGGATTATGTCTACATTGCAGATAAAGGACAAAAAATAGCTTGTATAAGTGTTAATGATAGGGATGGTAAGAGGATTAAAAATTCAAGTAGTATAAGAACTATACCAATTCATAAAAATTTACTTCAAAGCGGAATTATGAATGAGAAGCCTGTATTTCCATGGACTGTTCATAATCCAGTATCTAATGCTGTAGCAAACCTATTTAAAAAAATAGATGAAAAGCATAGCCCACATGACTATCGATACGCTATGAGTGATAGGCTAAGAGATATATCAGACCTTCCCGACCATATAAGGTTTAGCATACTTGGTCACAGTAGTAGTACTATGACTGATAGCGTATACAGAGGGAAAGAGCCTATTTTTCTGATGAAAGAAGCAATTGACCGAACTTAGCCATGTTGTTCCAACATAGCTAAGTTTTTACCATCAGCACGCGAATATTCACATAACACATTGAAAATAAAGGTTAGGTACTATATTAGCACCTAACCTTTCAGTACTGGTTACTCATCTTCGAGTACTATCAGTACTGGATCCTAATCCAAAAAAATTAGTTATTACAATGAATTATAATTCATACTCACATGCTAATGAGTTTAGTTTTACATGAATATTACATGATTATATCAGGCTCCAGTACTGATATGGTAGCGTTATGATAAGTACAAAACTGAAGCTCAATGTGTTCTCGCGACAAAGTTACTTGCCTTTAGTACTCGAATTATTGAGAGTCAGGGGGAATATACTGATTTTATGAATACTTAAAGTAATCCCTTACTGAAGTAAAAAATGATGTGGTTTTTATATCATTGAAGTAAAAGTTCAGTACTTAATATAGATAATTAGTAATGAAAATAAAAATAACTGAATTATAAATTTATACTACTTTTAAAAGTAAAGTAATTGTATTCTTATTCTATTTAAATGAAATGCATAATAATTTAAATAGAACTTGAATTATATCCCCTCGGTATTGCTTTTATTTTATTGAGTTTAGAATTCAGTACCTTATGCTTGTTAATAATTATTTTACGATATTATCGTGATAAGAAAATTGATATGCAAGAAAATTTATTTAAAGAAATTATGCTAAAAATGAAAATTATGCGTTATAATAAGGTCGTTAGAACGATTATTTGAGAAATGGTTTTATGTAATGAAATTATTTTCAGGAATGATGTGAAAAATTTAAAAGCATGCGTTATAATGTGGTTGAAATAACCAAATGTTGATTTTCAATAAATACTCTAAAATAATATCTATTAGATACTATCCACTAGTGCCTACGATAGGCTTCATTAGTAAATAATATTAACTAAGTAATTAAATTATATTTAACCCCCATTAAAACGCAAATTTTTAAAATCCAAAGGAGATAAACCATGAAAATAAAAAAAATGCTAAAAAGAAAAACGAAAACGAAAACGAAAACTTACAAAGTTTTTGTTAACGACTGTGTATCACAAGTAATATACCTAAGAGTTAAAATAGAGCATGTATATGATTTAATGGATAAATATGAAAAGCTAAACGTACAGTCTAAATTAAGAAAAAAAACCAAAAATGTATGGTTTTATAAAAATTATTTTTTTGTTCCTTTAGTGACAATGGTTAATAATAAATTTAGCATATGGAATGGTAGGCATAGAACTTGTTGGCTAAGGCAAAAAGGTGCAAAAAAAATTGTTATAGCGATTCCAAATGTGGATTTTGCAGCATTCAAGATTTTAAATATGAATTATAGAATAGTAAATAAAATAGAAATACCCAATTAATGGGTATTTCTATTTTAAAATCATTTATTCATGTCAATTTTATTATTAGCAGTTAGTTCTTGAGTGGGCTTTTCATATAAAGAATATATGTAGTCTTTCATTATTGGGTTTTTTCTTACTGTCTTAAAATGTTTCTTCAAATACTTATCTACAGATTTACTTGAGTTATTTGAATCTTCAATGTTATGCCTAATTCCAAGAGTGATTAATATATTTAAATCTTTATCTTGGATTAGGTCATCAAATGATTCAGAGTCCCCTAATTCATTAAGGCATGATGCAATAAAATATTTTGCATAATTAACATATGCTCCCACATCTCTAGAATTATAGATCCTTTCTATTGAATATTCTAATGCTTCTCTAAAAAAATCATAACTATAATTATTATTCAAACATTTAGTAAAAATGCACAATAAGGACATAGGTGTTAAATTATTTAAAGGGGTATCAGTATTTCCACATAATGTATCTTCTAATAGCTTACCAGCATCCATGAATGCATCATAAACTCCCTCTTTAATCTTATTATATGGTGTTAAGTAGGCTGCTAACAAAAAACTTCCATTAAAAAACAATTTCAAAAATCTAGTTCTATTAGAAGAAGCTTTGATATTATTAACCAGTGTTAATGTTTCTTCACTATCTCTTAATAATCCAAAATAAAAAAAGTAACTATTTGACCAATAAATTTCATAAATTTCTTCATCAATTATTGCTGAATTATTTTTCCTCATAAACTCAGCATAAAAATACTCCATAAAAGAGCGGTGAATGAAGCTGTAGGTTTGATTTTTTTCATTTACGAAGGCAATTTCATTTTTGTAGATCAAGCGATTGAAAAGCTTATCCTCATCAATATTTATTTTTCTTTTTTCTATATAACTTAAATAAATATCTCTTATTTCTGAAATAGAAACACATGTTAAAGAATTTTTCATCATATAACTAGATAACTCTAATAATATATTATTCATGACGTCATATTCTATTTGAGATAACAATCCTTTTGAAGTATCCCACCGTCCCAGTACTATCTCCGTATATTTAGAGTATAATTCAGTCATAGTAGATGGTAACTCTTTAATTTCATCCTTCAATATTCTTGCTAATAAAATAGCACTAATAGGAGTCCGTGGTATACATTTAAATAAAGGTGTTTTTTCTATCCCATTTTTTAATTTGTTTGAGATATCCATATCATTACATATCTTATCTACAAAATTTATTATTTGGTAAATACTAAGAGGTAATATGGAAAATCTAGAAAACATTCTATCAATAAGGTCATAATCTTGAACAGAGTCCATTGTTCTAGATGCTACCACTAATTTAACATTATCTAGCTTTGATATACAGTTAACAATATTTGTGAAATTATGTAATCTTTCTGGGAGAGATTCATTTACCTCATCGACTGAATCCACAATAAAAATCAATGGCTTATCTTCTGGTAAATTATTGGATTTAAGCGTGCTTTTTATTAAGTCATCAATGCTACAATTATTAGTAATGATATCAGAATATTGAAATAATATAGGTATCATATAGTTTTCATTTTTTTCGACATCAATTTGAAGTTTTGATATCAGCTGTTTTAATATTGTACTCTTCCCTGATCCAACAGTACCTTCAAGAAATATATAACGCTCATTTTGAATTGCATTATATAAAGTAATTGGTTTTTGTTTATGTTTTTTTGATGATTCTTTTATTATTCTTTGCTCAATATACTCATTAATCCCTACAGGGCCAAAAAATGAAGAGTCATTTCCTTTAGACATTAAAGATAATGTACTTGAAAAGTATTGACCAAAGTTAACACTATTATAATCCCAAAACTCAGGATAATGCCTAGTAATTAAACTTACAACTTTTTCACCACTAAGAAACCGTATATTTGTATTTTTATATTTTTGATAAAATTTTTCTTCAGCGTTGCTAGATATAGTAGTATTACTAACAACCCAAATTTCATTAAGATAGATTTTTTTTGCCGCACCTTGAATGAATCTCTCAAATAATTGACATTCTTCAATTTGCCTATCGACTTCACTATTTGACTGTGTAATTTTACCAATTTTACAAATTATGCCAATGTATCGCTCTTCGTCTAATGATTCATCTCTTTTTATTAAAACAAAGTCAGCCCCTTTTTCATTTGGCCCCTGCTTATACTCTACTTGGGTTATTGATGGTAAACGTGAAAATAGTTGCTTAAGTATAGGATGAAAATCCCTAACTTCATATTCTAAGGATTCTAGTTTTTTTAGATGTTCTTGTTTCATATTCTTTCCTTGTAATCAAATAACAATGAGTATAGCTTGTTTTGATTTTCATAACTATTCTAATGGTAGTCTTTTAACTACTCCCTAATGATACCCGCCTAATTCAACTAAAATAGTATCATTTAGTACTTGATCCCATCTATATGATTTAGTATCATTTTGGTATAGTAAATGATACTAAAGGGCTTAATATGATATTCGGCTATGTTCGAGTTTCTTCAAAAGATCAAAATCTAGAAAGGCAGCTTTCAGTACTTGAACCTATCTGCAACAAAGTGATTCAAGAAAAAGTATCAGGGAAAAATATTAACGATAGGCCAGAACTACTATTACTATTATCGCATTTAAGGGAAGGTGATACTCTCATTATAAAGTCTATCGATAGATTAGCCCGTAATACTAAAGAACTCTTATCGCTAGTGGATGAGTTAGTAGAAAAAGGAATCACTGTTAGGTTCTTAGACAATAACATGAGTTTTGATAATTCTCCCGCTTCAAGGCTAATTTTGACGATGATGGGAGCAGTGGCAGAGTTTGAACGAGGTATTATTGCATCTAGAAGAGACGAAGGTATTGCTATTGCTAAAAAGGCTGGAAAATACAAAGGAAAACAAAAAAATGCAGTACTGCATAGTAAAATAGGTGAAATGCTAGAAACTGGAAAATATACTGCTGATGAAATAGCTAAGCTTTGTGATTGTGGTCGAGCTACAGTTTTTAGAGTCAAGAAATTACGATCAGTTAACCAACAAACATAGCTTATTTTTTTTACTTATTATATCTATATAGGAAAATCCTATTGATATCATAGCATTCAAAGGTTTTACTTTAAGTAAAGAGTGAGTTTATGCAACTCACTCTAATTTATTGGAAGACTATTATATATTACCTGCAAGATCGTAATACGTATCACACATTTTTTGATCTACTGTTTTATTTTTATTACTAGAATATGATCTTATACCTATATTTTTATATTTCACCATTCCATCTCGCCATGAGATAAATTGATATGGATTCCTGTCTGCTTGCTCTAATACTTGATAAAAGTATATATCAAATTTTTCACTATAAAATTTAGCCATTTTTCGATTATTCGGAACCGCAGTTGAGTAGCCGTAACAGTAAGCAACATAAAATATTTCTTTTTCATATTCTGAGCTTCCTTTTACTATCGAACGCTCAACTTCCCTAGATACTGGGACTTTACTGGAATTATTCAAACTATTTTTTGGTATGTTATTCTCTGTATTCTTGTTTGTATTGAATACCAATACTAACATTACAAATGTTAGTATAAATCCAATAAAGCTAATTCCAATCAAAAAAATATATTTAATAAATCCATTTATATTACTTTTAATGCACCATTTATTCAACTTTATATAACAATATATTCCTATTAACATACTAATTAAAAATAGTACTAACGGATTCATAAAAAACCCCATTCTATGTTAAATGACTATTAACAGTGGTTATTAGATAAGATTGTGTTTTTAACTGGTTAAATATTAATCAATTAAATTGTATCATCTTATTATTTAATGAATTAAATAAAATGTATTGACACCCACCTAACTATTGTTCAGACTAAATCCAACTAAAATGTCGTTGCCATATATTTAAATTTAAAAGCGTCAGGGTTTCTTGGGATGCGATTGGTTAATTTTTGAGATTCAGTATAGAAACACTCCTCCATTTTCGGTATAACTATTTTCTGTTTTTTGGTTAGTAGTTCCAATGCTTTTTGTATTTCAACATTTCGCACATGCACGGGAAATTGCTGCCAGTACTTCACTTGCTCACCATACCATGAACTTAATTTATTAAAATCTTTTTGGCAATCTGGACGAATTTTTTCATCAAAATCTTTCAAACTTATTCCATAGCTTAAATATATATTAACTGCTCTCGCAAATTCAACACTACCAATAGGATAAGATTTTATACTCTTATAAAGTGACATTTCTAATGGATCTTTATCATTAAACTCTAAGTATACAATTTCATTATCTGTATTCTTATACTTAAGAACGATAGTAGGAGATGTAAGATTATGAAGTACTGAATACATTACAATATATAACAATACAGACGGAATAAAAGCCACAAAAAATATGGAACCTTTGCCTAATCCTTTCCCCTTAAAGTATCTAGACATTTTTTTATAGACTAATACAGCTAAAAATGTAGTGATAACAATAGCTATTAGTTGAGGCACCTAATTCTCCTTGATTAGATTTTTACATTTAATTGAAGCAATTATATCACACTCTAAAATATTGATCGATAAAAACGATCAATTAAACAAAAACGATCGTTAAAATCTATTAAGCCTATCGATAACTATTCAATCAATAGGAGATAACGATCAATGTTATTAGGTCATATAATCTTTGAAATACCATGTACTCGCTAAAGCTCGTCATGGGCATATTCTAAGATCGATGATAGTTCTCTTCAGTTCAGTACTAATCCAGTACTAAATTAACTCACTTAGTCATGTACTCGCTAACGCTCGACATGGGCATATTCTAAGGTCAGTAATAGTACTTTTTAGTTCAGTACTGATTTAGTGCAGGTATTTTTTCGTTATGAGTTTTTTTCGCGAAAAAAACGAAATAAAAGAAGAAATACCAGTGATTGCTCTCGCCAAGAGAGTAATCTTCTGCGAAAAAAAATTAAATTAGCTCACTTAGCCATGTACTCGCTAACGCTCGACATGGGCATATTCTAAGGTCAGTAATAGTACTTTTTAGTTCAGTACTGATTTAGTGCAGGTATTTTTTCGTTATGAGTTTTTTTCGCGAAAAAAACGAAATAAAAGAAGAAATACCAGTGATTGCTCTCGCCAAGAGAGTAATCTTCTGCGAAGAAAAATAATATACATTCTTATTCGTTTGGTAACTGAGTCTAGTCTCTTGCGAGACCTAGACACGCAATAAATTCCTTTTATTGCTCACATAGCTCACCGCAGCGAGCTTGCGGTTTACTAAATGAGCAATAAAAAGAATTTAAATTGCCCTTCCTCATTGATATGTCCGAAATTTATTCCCTTATATAATTATAGGGATTATTTTTATGACACATTTTGAATGTCTGATAGTGTTTCTGACAAAGAGCAGGGTTATTTATTTTTCTTTTGAATTGCTTTCTCGTACTTATTGTACATTTCATTTCTTTCTTCTTCATTGAGATCTTTATTGATTTGGCTTGATAGAAATTTATTAAATTCCGAAACATTAAGCTCTGGGTTATTTGCTTTCCAGCGACTGAAGCGGCTAGCTTTTGTATTAGAAAGAGTAAAACGTTTTTCTTTGTTTGTAGAGCCTTTTGGTCTTCCTCTCAGTGCACATTCATCGTCATCAAGGCCAAGATCTATATACTCAATATTATCAGTGAGATAGTTTGCCTGAAATTTGTCGAAAACATAAACAGTCTGTATCTCAGTACTATTATAATCTCTTGATATCCCTCTAAGTACAAACTGATGCAAACTTTCATATTCTCTAGCATGATGAACTTCTGCCATAGATAGTTCAAAAAATAATTTACATTGAGTTGCTTCTACATCTGATGGCCTCATGCAAGCAAGCCATACACAGGTTTTAATCTTACTATACTGATTTAAGCCTCTAGGATCTGGGCTTATCTTTGTACCGTCATTAAGTTTTTGAATGTCAGCTCTGTTTTTTGTCCAATAAAATTCTTCATATTTAAGCTTATCATTCAAGTAATTATATATTTTCTTTAGTTTTTCAGGATTATTTTTCTTCCAGGTTTTCGAGAGTTGTATCTTTTCTGAAAAATAATAAACCTTAATTCTATCTTTAAGAGGAATTTTTCTAGTAAGTAAGCTTTGAATGTTTTCCTTTTTTAAAATTTTTTTGTTTTTTTATATATCAATGAGTTTTCAAAATTAGCACTAAAGAATGTTATATCTAGTTCAACATATCTATTAAGGTCTTTAAAACCTGTTATGCTTAATTGCGTTTTATCCGAGTCTAAAAAATAACTCTTATTCATTATTAAAATATGATTGTTTTTCATAATTGAAAAGTCATTGGAAATATTACTAACAATATCTCCATGCGACTTTAATTTACTATCTGCTATTATATACTCTTCGCTACCATCGAGGTTTTTAATATTACATATCAATTCATCTTTTATTACTTCCTTTATCTTGGTGTTACCTTCATTTATTAATTTAAATTCATGAAAGTTAGTTACGTCATCTAAATATATAACCCATCCAGATAAGAGTTCTATAGGTATTTTAAAAAAAGTTTTATCTGAAATGATTAGTGTTCTATTACTTGGACTATTCATGAAATCTATAACATGATCAATAACTCGCTTACCATTAGATATTGAGTCAGTAGTGATAGGTTTACAATCTTTAATCTTTTTTGCTGTATCTCGTATTAGTTCTTGAGTACATTGAACAATTAAAAATTTATCATTACTATTGTTAATTTCATTACATATGTAATGCGTTTTACCTGCTCCACAAGGTGCAGATACGTATTTAAGTTTATTCAACTTTTTTATCCTTGTTGTCGTTAAATAACTTTTACAATCCATTTCTAACAAAAAAGATTGTAAAAGTTATATGTTGAAATGTATTACATCAAAAGTATTATATGTACTTCCTTATAGAATACATAGATTTAGCTTTGGCATACCAACCCGAGTATTCGGGGATTTTATTACTAATCAGATCACGAAAGAAAGCTTTACTTATATTCATCTTAAGAAGATTACAGATCCTACAGTAAGATATGTCACTGATTATAATATTCAGGTACTGTTCATATGTAAGAGAAATAGAATCTAATCTTTTCTTCTTTCTTACGCTTTTGTTTAGTGTTTTTCTATTTGTAAGTATTTTATTCCTTCTTCTATTATAACGATTATGTTCTATCATGTTTTCTCCTTGAGTAATTTCGCTATTAAATATTTTGTTTCTATTTTCATATATTCCTCCAATAAAAGTTTTATAAAAATAGTGTTGTTAAAATGCCATCTGATTCTTTATGATAAGATCAATTTCACATATCCATGTTACCACATGAACTATTAATTATGCATTTCACTTAATAATATGTTACTTAAAAGTAATTTTTTTAACTAACTGTACTGAGTGAATTATAACGCATGCTTTTAAATTTTTCACATCATTCCTGAAAATAATTTCATTACATAAAACCATTTCTCAAATAATCGTTCTAACGACCTTATTATAACGCATAATTTTCATTTTTAGCATAATTTCTTTAAATAAATTTTCTTGCATATCAATTTTCTTATCACGATAATATCGTAAAATAATTATTAACAAGCATAAGGTACTGAATTCTAAACTCAATAAAATAAAAGCAATACCGAGGGGATATAATTCAAGTTCTATTTAAATTATTATGCATTTCATTTAAATAGAATAAGAATACAATTACTTTACTTTTAAAAGTAGTATAAATTTATAATTCAGTTATTTTTATTTTCATTACTAATTATCTATATTAAGTACTGAACTTTTACTTCAATGATATAAAAACCACATCATTTTTTACTTCAGTAAGGGATTACTTTAAGTATTCATAAAATCAGTATATTCCCCCTGACTCTCAATAATTCGAGTACTAAAGGCAAGTAACTTTGTCGCGAGAACACATTGAGCTTCAGTTTTGTACTTATCATAACGCTACCATATCAGTACTGGAGCCTGATATAATCATGTAATATTCATGTAAAACTAAACTCATTAGCATGTGAGTATGAATTATAATTCATTGTAATAACTAATTTTTTTGGATTAGGATCCAGTACTGATAGTACTCGAAGACGAATAAGTTATCTAATGCTCGTCATATTTCGTGCTGTGGCGGTGTTGGCTGCACTCGGTTACTCGGGTCACATACTTGTGTATGCTCCCCGAGATATCCTTGTTTGCCGCCTAGCCACAACACGAACTATTTAGAGCATTATGCACGTTATATTTTGTAGAGTGGCGGTGTTGGCTGCACTCGGTTACTCGGGTCACATACTTGTGTATGCTCCCCGAGATATTCTTGTTTGCCGCCTAGCCACAACACGAACTATTTAGAGCATTATGCACGTTATATTTTGTAGAGTGGCGGTGTTGGCTGCACTCGGCTACTCGGGTCACATACTTGTGTATGCTCCCCGAGATATCCTTGTTTGCCGCCTAGCGACAGCTCGAACTATTTAGCGCATGAGTTGAGAGTATTGCAGATAATAACTTTGTGCAAATAACATGATTTGTTTATTATTTATACTGTGCGAAGTTAATTAGATAAAAACCATTCGAATCGAATATTAAAAGGGCTTGCTAATAGGCAGGTTCATTTTGAGGAACAGAAATGATTAATAGTACTTTAGGCAATCAAGTTGATAATTCACTGGTTTCTAACGCATTTGGTTTCTTACGTTTTCCGCTGAATTTTCAACCTTATAGTTCAGATGCCCAGTGGGTGATCACAGGTGTACCATTTGATATGGCGACGTCAGGGCGCGCTGGAAGTCGTCATGGCCCTGCGGCAATTCGCCAAGTTTCTACTAATCTTGCATGGGAAAGCCATCGTTGGCCGTGGAAATTTAAATTAACCGAGCGTTTAAAGGTGGTTGACTGTGGGGATGTTGTGTTTGCTTTCGGTGATGCTCAAGACATGTGCGATAAACTGCAAGCTCATACGGAAAAGCTACTTGAATCGGGTAAACGTTGCTTAACATTTGGCGGTGACCATTTTGTGACACTGCCGCTGTTACGTGCTCATGCAAAACACTTTGGTAAAATGGCATTAGTGCATTTCGACGCTCATACTGACACTTATGGTAATGGCAGCCAGTATGATCATGGCACTATGTTCTATCATGCGCCGAAAGAAGGGCTAATTGACCCAACCCGTTCAGTGCAAATCGGTATTCGTACTGAGCACGATAGTGACAACGGTTTTACAGTGTTAGATGCAGCGCAAGTCAACGATCGTGGAGTAGATGACATGATCGCGCAGATTAAAGATATTGTTGGTGACATGCCAGTATATTTGACATTCGATATTGACTGTCTTGACCCTGCGTTTGCACCGGGAACAGGGACACCTGTTGTGGGTGGCTTAACCTCAGACCGTGCATTGAAATTGCTGCGCGGTTTACAGCCATTAAATATTGTGGGTATGGATTTAGTGGAAGTGGCTCCCGCTTATGACCAATCTGAGATTACTGCATTAGCGGCGGCATCCATTGCATTGGAAATGTTATATATCCAAGCATCTAAAGAATAATGTATTTATTTCTATTTTAGAATCAAAGCCACCAACTCGGTGGCTTTTTTTAGGTTGCGAACCAATGCTATGCTTGCATGAGGTTTTATTTAAAATGGCGCTGCGGTTTGGTTTTTCATTTTTTCCTAAAACGGATTAACTTTTTTCTCCTAACAAGTCTTATTTGCATACGGAAACGCCTCCATCCACATATAATGATGTTCCGGTTATAAAACTTGATAGTGAACATGCTAAAAATAACGCGGAGGATGCGATTTCCTCAGGTTCAGCTAACCGTTTCATCGCGTGTAAATTTGCTGCCCATTCACGTTGTTGTTGGTTGCCTGCCATATCGGTATTTACCCCACCGGGTAGAATGACGTTTGCCCGAATATTCTTATCTGAATAGTCCACCGCGATACCTTTAGCTAACGCCAGTAAAGAGGATTTGGCTGTTCCATAACTGCACATCCCAGGAAGACTGATACTATTACCAACAAAACTTGAGGTGAATATAATTGACCCTCCCCCTGATTTAACCATTAAAGGTATTTGATTTTTAGCGCCCAAAAATGCGGCTGTAGAGTTTATAGTTTGAACCTGTACCCACTCTTCAAGGCTGAACTCTGCTACTGGTTTCATTGGGCCTACCATGCCAGCATTATTTACAGCGATATCCAATCGTCCAAATTCTTTTGAAACTAGGTTTATCAGGTTGAAATGTGTCTCTTCTAAGCAGATATCTCCCGCATAATAAATTGCAGTTCCTCCTGTGGCATTGATCTCATTAGCCACTTCGCTAAGCTCCGCTTTTCGTCTACCGGTCAGGCACACTGAAGCTCCATTTTGAGCAAACATTATTGCGATAGAGCGGCCAATACCAGAAGATGCCCCAGTGATAATTGCAGTTTTACCGTTGAGTAGCATGTTTATCCCTCATTTTTCTATGGAGCCCTCAAAATAAAGGGTTTTAAATCAGGAAAAACTCGGCTTATTGCTTTTTATTTTGGTTTAAAACAATGTGTTGTTGTGTGAAATTTATTCGCCTTGCAGGGACAAAGAAGATTAATGTTACTGAAATCGTTAACATTAATCGGTATATAGGGAAACGCCAGGGTGGAACTGAGAGAATAATTGAAACGTATGAGCCCCAATTCGATTTTAAATTTCAATTAATTGTGTATTAATTAAACATAATACAAGAAATCGCATTTTTTGTTTATTATATTGATAATGATTTTTATTAACAATCATCTTTGAATTTCATTATTTATCCCTTTTTCTTTGGAAAATCAAAAGTATTTATCAAGTTAATAGTTAAATATATCTAATAAATAGAGAATGACAGAAGAAAATCTTTACTTTGTAACTTATTGTTATTATTGCTAACTTATTGTTAATGGTGGACTAGTCATTTTGACTATTATTCAGTAGGAGAACAGTATGGCGTTAAATAATAAAGTCATTTTAGTTACTGGTGCGGCACAAGGAATTGGTCGCGGTATTGCATTACGTTTAGCAAAAGAAGGTGCCAATATCGCACTGGTGGATTTGAAAAAAGATAAACTTGAAGATGTTGCAAAAGAAATTGCAGCCTTAGGTCGTAAAGTGACAACATTTGCCGCAGATATCAGTCAACGTGACCAAGTATTTGCTGCGGTAGCTCATGCAGAAGCAGAGTTAGGTGGTTTCGATGTAATGATCAACAATGCAGGGATTGCTCAAGTTAAGCCAATCGCTGATGTTCGCCAAGAAGATATGGATTTAATCTTCAAAATTAACGTAGATGGCACTATGTGGGGCATCCAAGCGGCTAGCGAGAAATTCAAAGAGCGTAAGCATAAAGGTAAAATCATCAATGCTTCCTCGATTGCAGGCCACGATGGTTTCGCTATGTTAGGTGTGTACTCAGCAACTAAATTTGCGGTTCGTGCGTTAACTCAAACGGCGGCAAAAGAATATGCAAGTTCAGGTATTACGGTGAATGCATATTGCCCAGGTATTGTGGGTACAGATATGTGGGTTGAGATTGACGAACGCTTTGCAGAAATCACTGGGGCACCAAAAGGCGAAACCTACAAAAAATATGTTGAGGGTATCGCACTGGGTCGTGCTCAAACCCCTGATGATGTAGCAGGTTTAGTGGCATTCTTAGCCAGCGATGACTCTGATTATATTACAGGTCAATCAATTTTGACTGATGGCGGGATTGTTTATCGCTAATTCACATATGTGATATCAAAATTGAACTGATAGCCGCGTTGATTTATTCAGCGCGGCTTTTTTCATTAAGCGGCTTGCTTCTTAATATTAGTTAAAATAGCGTCTGCTTGTGTCCAAAGCAATGAACCGCCTTCTTGAGGATATAAGTAGCGGTTGCAGTTTAAAAAACGGCTGGCCAACACTTCACCAAAATCAGGGGAATGTACTGTGCTCATATCCAACTCGCCGTACCATAAGGAGGTAGGACATTGAATATTTTCAGGGGTAAAGCCCCATTCTTGCAAGGTGATTAATAAGTCTTGTACATATCCTTGGTTACCTTGAGCAAAAGCGCGCTGAATACAACTTGTATAGGCTGCAAGAAATTGTTCTTCATTGTACAGTTGTTGGTCTATTTCTGCACTGCAATTGAGGATAAAAGCTAATAGCCACTCTCCTGTTACATTCTTAAGTAGCCAATCGGATAAATTATCAGGCGTATTAAGCGCTTGTTCCTGCATATTCACAACATCGGCCGTTAATTTTGCGCGAGTATCTGGGTATTCAAATTGGTCTTGCCCAGAAACAATAGACAGTGAATTTGGCTGGCAATAATAGGCAATGGCCATCGCAAAGACCGCACCTTGGGAAAAGCCAATTACAGAAAAGGTATCAATAGATTGCTCATTTAAAAGCGCTTGGATATCCATAGCAAAACTTTTTAATGATTTTTTTGTTTGGAAGGTGGAGCCCCCAAGCCCTGCGCGTTCAGGAACAATTAAGCGAATATTTAATTGTTGCAGTAAATCTAACCCAAAGCCCAATGTGCCACTCATACCTGCTCCAGTACAAAAAATCACGGGGAAACCTGTTTTGGGGCCTGATTCAAACCAACACAATTGACGGCCATCGGCTAACGTCATCGTATGTTGATGTAGATTGGTCACTGGAACGTTATACATATGAATTCCTAAGATAAAGCAAGTTTGGGCTGGGTGATAAGATAGGTCAGTTAATAATTATTCAAACTGGCATTGTTATAATTGCGATTTTAAAGTATTAAAGAGGTAAATTGCAAAATATTAGCTTAAATAATTATTGGGTAATTAGTATAAAGAGGGTGATATGGCATTTTCCGAGTCAGAAAAGAAAATTTTATTGGCTGTTAAAGGGGTTGGTCCCATGGTGATAAGCCGCTTAGAGCAAATGGGGTTTAGCTCATTAGCTCAATTAAGTGAAGCTTCTTATGATGAAATTTTAATTTCAGGAGCCGCATTAACAGGCTCAAGTTGTTGGAAAAATAGCCCTCAGGCCAAGAAAGCCGTTGAGGGGGCTATCTTGGCAGCAAAGCAAGCGCTTGGAACATCAAGTTAATGGGGGGGATGTTTTGTTTTCCATTTTTTACTGCGTAAAATATTAAGTACCTGTACTGCCATTGAAAAGAACATAGCAAAGTAAATATAGCCTTTTGATACATGGACTTGGACGCTTTCGAGTATCAGCGTAAAACCGACTAATATTAAAAAGGATAAGGCTAAAATTTTCACTGACGGATACCGGTCAACAAACTCCCCAATAGGTTTGGCGGCAACCATCATAATTAATACTGCAATAATTACCGCCGCCATCATGATGAATAAGTGATCTGACAGCCCAACGGCCGTGATCACAGAATCTAGACTAAAAATAATATCTAACAAAGCAATTTGTACGATAGCCCCCCAAAATGAGCTAATGCGCTTACTGGCAAAACTATTCTCATCTTCCCCTTCAATAGTGTCGAAAATCTCTTGGCTAGCTTTCCAAATGAGAAAAATGCCTCCTGCACACAAGATTAAATCGCGGGCAGATACCATATGCTCAGCAATGCTAAAAAGTGGTGTGGTGAGTCGTGATAACCAAGCTATTGAGGCAAGTAACGCAAGACGCATTACCATTGCTGCTATCAGCCCAGTGCGCCTTGCACTATTTTGTTGGTGGGCAGGGAGCTTGCTGACGACAATACTGAGGAAAATAATATTATCTATGCCTAATACAATTTCTAATATTGTTAGTGTAGCCAGTGCCATCCACGCATTAGGGTCCAATATCCACTCAAACATCTTTGTACCTTCTAAATCAAATAAATAAACAGTGATAATTGTTTATCGTCTGCTTTGGTACAGGCGATGGGGGTTGTTAAGCAAGATTAAAATGCCGCGCTAATAAAGGCGCAGTGAAATCTTTCTTAAGGTAAAAACCACGTGGTAATGTCATGATTGGTTGACCAAATTCACCAATCGCTTCAGTTAGTGCTTTATTATTTGCTGCTTTGGGGCGAATTTGTAGTACTTGGCCATGCCGTGCCGTAATGGTTTCTACTTTACCTAACACGATGAGGTCCATTAACTCCTCCCAATCTTGCCGTAGCAATTGTTCTTCAAAAGGAGAAGGGCTCCAAATTAAGGGGTTAGCGACGCGCCGTTGGGCAAGAGGGATTTGTCTTTCTCCCTCGATTGGGAACCATAAAATTCGCGATAGCTTACGGCGTACATGGCTATTTTCCCATGTTAAACCACTGTTGCCCGTTAATGGTGCTACAGAAACGAAGGTGGTTTCTAATGGAACGCCGTGGCGGTCAATTGGGATGGTTTTTAATTCAATACCAATATGAGCGAAATCTTGTTCTGCTTTGCTACCTGCGCTGGCACCTAAAAAATACTCCAATAACATCCCAACCCAACCTTTGTCTCGTTTAAGATTAGGGGGAATTGGGATATTGGCTATTTGAGCGAGCTGACCCAGTGTATAGCCCGCGAGTGCTTGAGCCCTATTCATAAGGGTTGCTTCGTTTTCAGGTGGTTGCGGTGGTATAAATGGCATCATGATTTGGGTATTAGTGTGTAAAAAACGAACAAAAATAAATTGCTGAATGAGGTGAGTATAACACTTTATAGCTATAAATTTTAACTATATGAAATATATGATAATATCATTAGTTATTTACGTATATTAAAAACGATTTTAGAGGTTATTAAAGTTCCTCCCAAGATAATCACAGGATCATGCACTAGGTTATCCACAGGATTTCTGGATAACTGTTAAAAATAGGGAGCACTGTGTGCATTTACAGGCTTGACGAAACGTTTTTTTTGAAGTTTATCACAAAAAACGAGTGAGTTAAGCGCATATGTTGTGGATAAATACCTCGTTGTTTGATCTTTGTTCAGTTAGACTCCTAAGCGATTTAGTTAAAAAATTAACCAGTGGATAAAGTGGTGTTTTTGATTTTATTTGATTGATTTACCAATGTTTATTAGTTTCTGTTTTTTTTTGATAAAAAAAGGCGCTGGGGATATACCCTGATTACCATAGGGTTGTTAACATAGATATCCACAGAAAAAGTGAATAACATCCATATTATTGGCTTTGGCTGTTTATAACTATGAATGATTTACTTTTCAAAGACTACTTGCCAGTGAGTTTCTTACGGTATAATTATTTAAGTGAAGTGTAGAATTGTGACTATATCGATAATAAATAATACACAAATAGCTAACCTCTAAATAGTTTGCGCCATAGCGAGATGACGAGGGAAGGTAGCTTGGGGGCGAACACAAGTATCTGATTGGAAGAGAGAGTGAAGCCTGAAAAAACAGGGCAAAAAAAAGCCGGCGAACCGGCTTGGTGATAAAACACCATTACTCTAAATGGGGGAGTTGGTCAGCAATATGCAAACCAAACGAGCTACTTACTGCTAACTATTATCGCTTGGTTTTAGAAAATTAAAATTGATGCATTTTTTGCCGGAGTTCCTCTTTTATGTCTAATTCACGCTTACAAAACCAATTCATCCGCCTTTGGCAACACTTTCAGGGGCAAGATAGTGAAACTACTCTGCAAAATATTGCAGATACCTTGTTTTGCTCTAGACGTCACGTTCGTACACTACTTAATAATATGCAATCTAATGGTTGGCTTAGTTGGCGAGCAGAATCAGGCCGAGGTAAACGCTCTACGTTAATCTTCCATGTAAATGGCTTAGAGTTACAGCAGGCGCAGGCTGAGCAATTACTAAAAGAGGAAAGTATAGAAAAGCTGGTGGCTCTTGTCGGTGATAAAGAAACTATTCGTCAAATGGTACTATCTGAATTAGAGCGCAGTTATCGGCAAGGTAAAAACTTACTACGCATTATCTATTATCGTGATTTTCCGGCGCTTTTACCTGGTGCGCCAATGCGTCGCTCAGAAATTCACTTAATGAGCCAAATTTTTAATGGGTTAACCCATATAAATGAGGAAAAAGGGGAAGTCGAAGATGGTTTAGCACATCACTGGCAGAGCATTAGTGATACTCGATGGCGCTTTTATCTACGCCCCGCAATTTACTTTCACCATGGAAGAGAAATGGTGGTAGATGATATCATTTCGTCACTATTACGCTTAAAAAGCTGCTGGCCGCTTTTTTCTCATATTCAATCTGTGTCGTCTCCCCAGCCTTATGTCATTGATATCACCCTCAGCAAGCCCGATAAGCAGTTGCCTTGGTTATTAGGTAGCCATCATGCCGCTATTCTACCTAAAGAATGGGAAAGTATAGAAAATTTTAGTCGTTGCCCTATCGGTACAGGCCCTTACCAAGTTGAAAAAAACTTGCCACAAAAACTGACTATTTCGGCTTTTGACCGCTATTTTGGCTATCGAGCGCTACTTGATGAAGTGACTATATGGGTGGTTCCTGAGCTATCAGAGCAAATGGTGTGTACCACATTAAAAATGGATGGCGATACACATCACAATGATTCATTGGAAAGTCGCATGGAGGAGGGGTGCTATTTCTTGCTGATGGATCAGCGTTCAGAAATTGCTCAACGTGAAGATGTCCGCAAGTGGCTATGCAGCTTTTTAACGCCAGTAAACTTACTTGCTCATTGCGAGCCGTTTTACCAGCGTCACTGGGCGCCTGCTTATGGTTTGTTATTACATTGGCACCATAGCAAAATGCTGACTTTATTTCCTAAACCTGCTGACCTAACTGAACTGACAGTCACCTTTTATCATCATCACCATGAGTTTTATGCGATAAGCCAAATTATGAAAAGGGTGCTACAAACACAAGGTGTTGAGCTTAACATCAATATTATTGATTATGATGATTGGTTTAATGGGGATGCGCCAAGCGATATTTGGTTAGCCACGGCAAACTTTTTTAAGCCACTGGAGTTTTCAATTTTTGCTACCCTATATGAAATGCCGCTATTACGTCAATGTCTTGGAAATACACTGGAAAATGAACTTTGTTTATGGAGAACTCACCAATTAGACGTTGAATCTTGGTGTGAAAGTTTAATTGACTCACAAATTTTCCATCCTATTTTTCATCATTGGCTTGAATTACAAGGTCAACGCACAATGCGTGGCGTTCGCATGAATACCTTTGGCTGGTTTGATTTTAAATCTGCTTGGTTTAAGCCTTCTGAAGATGTTCCTCGTCTTGAATGATGAGGCTTTACGGCGTTAGTGAGGGGATGTTCCACTTTATATCGTGAAACTACGCCTACTGAAGTAGGCGTAGAGACGGGTTTATTGCATAAAAGAGGGGATATTCTGCTCGTAATCTTTAATTTGGTCGACGTGTTGCAGCGTCAGCCCAATACTGTCCAACCCATTCATCATGCAATGACGGCGGAAACTATCAATCTCAAAATGATACGTTTTATCGCCTGCTGTGACTGTTTGCGCTTCTAAATCAACAGTGAACTGGCAACCTTCATGGCTGTTCACATAGTTAAACATTTCATCCACTTCTTGTTCGCTTAATTTGATTGGCAATAATTGGTTATTGAACGAGTTGCCATAAAAAATATCGGCGAAACTTGGGGCGATAACGACTTGAATGCCAAAGTCAGTCAGTGCCCATGGAGCATGTTCACGAGAAGAGCCGCAACCGAAATTTTCACGCGCCAGTAAAATACTTGCGCCTTTAAACACGGGTTTGTTCAAGACAAAATCAGGGTTGGGCTGCTGGCCATTTTCATCTAAAAAACGCCAGTCATTAAACAGATGTTGACCAAAACCAGTACGAGTAACTTTCTGCAAAAATTGCTTAGGAATAATGGCATCAGTATCAACGTTTGCGGCATCTAAAGGAGCAACAATGCCTACGTGGGTAATTAATTTTTCCATTGCTTTTCCCCTTAAATTTGAATGTCGCGAACGTCAGCAAAATGGCCATTAATCGCTGCGGCAGCAGCCATCGCTGGGCTAACTAAATGTGTACGACCAGCACGACCTTGGCGACCTTCAAAGTTACGGTTACTGGTTGATGCACAGCGTTCACCTGGATTTAAACGGTCATTATTCATGGCTAAACACATTGAACAGCCCGGTAAGCGCCATTCAAAACCGGCATCAATAAAAATTTTATCTAAACCTTCTTGTTCAGCTTGTGCTTTAACAGGACCAGAACCCGGAACCACAATCGCTTGAACACCGTCTGCGACTTTTTTACCTTTAGCAATTGCAGCCGCTGCCCGTAAATCTTCAATCCGTGAGTTGGTACATGAGCCAATAAACACTTTATCAATTTTTACATCTGATAATTTAATGCCTGATTGTAACCCCATATAAGCCAACGCTTTTTCTGCAGATGCGCGTTCAACTGGGTCTGCAAATGACTCAGGTGCAGGGATAGGCTGATTGATAGCAATAACTTGCCCTGGGTTGGTTCCCCAAGTAACTTGTGGTGCGATGCTACTTGCTTGAATAGTGATGACCTTATCAAATTTAGCATCATCATCTGTTTTCAACGTTTTCCAATATTCGACTGCGTCATCCCATTGTTGGCCTTTAGGTGCAAACTGGCGCCCTTTTATATAATTGAAGGTGGTTTCATCTGGTGCGATGATCCCAGCTTTAGCACCTAATTCGATAGCCATGTTGCACACCGTCATACGGCCTTCCATGCTTAAATTTTCGATGGCTTCACCACAAAATTCAACAATATAGCCTGTACCACCTGCGCTACCCGTCGTCCCAATGATAGCTAATACGATGTCTTTTGCTGTAATCCCTGCTGGGGCTTTACCGACAACTTCAATTTTCATGGTTTTGGCACGCGCTTGTTTCAGCGTTTGAGTTGCCATAACGTGTTCAACTTCAGAAGTTCCAATCCCAAAAGCTAACGCACCAAATGCTCCATGTGTTGCCGTATGGGAGTCACCGCAGACAATTGTCATTCCAGGCAGGGTGATCCCTTGCTCAGGGCCCATCACATGGACAATACCTTGATATGGGTGATTTAAATCATATAAAGTCACACCAAACTCTTGGCAGTTTTTCATTAATTCTTGCATTTGGATGCGAGCCATATCGCCACAAGCATTGATATCTTTTGTTTGTGTCGAAACGTTATGATCCATAGTAGCAAAGGTCTTACTCGGCTGATGTAACGGGCGGTTTTTAGTTCTTAACCCATCAAAAGCTTGAGGAGAAGTCACTTCATGTACCAGATGGCGGTCGATATAAATTAACGGGGTTTCATTTTCGACTTCCCGAATAACGTGCGCGTCATATAATTTTTGATATAAAGTCTTAGCCATGTTACACCCCTTCTGCAATATAACGAGCAATGGTATCGCCCATTTCACTGGTACTAATTGATTTACCTGTACCAGCTAAATCTGATGTTCTATAGCCTTCTTCTAAGGCTTTATTGACTGCACGCTCAATAGCATCTGCAGCGTCAGCTTGGTCTAAGCTAAATCTTAACAGCATAGAGGCTGATAGGATCTGAGCAATTGGGTTTGCGATATTTTTCCCTGCAATATCGGGGGCAGAGCCGCCAGCAGGTTCATACAAACCAAACCCAGATTCATTCAAACTTGCAGAAGGTAACATACCCATAGAACCAGTGATCATGGCGCATTCATCAGAAATAATGTCGCCAAATAAGTTAGAACATAACACCACATCAAATTGTGAAGGTGCTTTAATCATTTGCATTGCCGCGTTATCGATATACATATGGCTGATTTCAATATCTGGGTATTCTTTTGCAATTTGATTAACGACTTCACGCCATAACACTGAACTTTGTAACACGTTAGCTTTATCAATAGAGGTCACTTTTTTATTTCGCTTACGAGCTGATTCAAATGCAATACGTGCGATACGCTCAATCTCATAGCGGTGATACACCTCGGTATCAAATGCATACTCTTCGCTGCCTTCACCTTTACGGCCCTTTGGTTGACCGAAGTAAATACCACCTGTTAATTCACGGACACAAAGGATATCGAAACCTTGGGCTGCGATATCAGCACGTAAAGGGCAGAATGCTTCCAGTGCCTGATATAAACGGGCAGGGCGTAAGTTGCTGAATAATTTAAAATGTTTACGTAAAGGTAATAACGCACCGCGTTCAGGTTGGCTATCGGGTGGTAAATGCTCCCATTTTGGTCCACCGACAGAGCCAAATAACACCGCATCTGCTTCTTCGCAACCTTGTACTGTTGCTTGTGGTAAAGGTTCTCCGTGTTTATCGATAGCCGCACCACCAACGTCATACTCTTTAGTATTAATAGTGATAGCAAAGCGTTTGCTAATGGCATCTAAAACCTTGTGTGCTTGCGCCATAACTTCAGGACCGATGCCATCACCCGGTAATACGGCAATTTTATAACTAGACATTGTTAAACAGCTTCCTTTGTGTTTGATTGTGATTCTTGGTTTATTTTTTGTTTTTCTATTTCGACTTGTTCTGAACGCCAAATGCTATTCAACACATGCACCATGGCTTTCGCTGAAGATTCGACGATATCTGTCGCTAACCCCATGCCGTGGAACTTACGGTTATGGCATTCAACCACGATATCCACTTGGCCTAATGCATTTTCACCGTGGCCTTTAGCTGATAACTGGTAAGATACTAATTTCATAGGGAATTTCGTGATGTTGCTGATGGCTTGGTAGATGGCATCAACGGGGCCATTGCCGGTTGCCGCTTCAGACTTCACTTCATCGCCACACTGCATTTTGACTGTTGCTGTTGCGACAATGCTAGAGCCTGATTGTGTACTGAAATAGTCCATCACGAAGTGGTCAGTTTCATCTTGTTGTTTCGTAAAGAAAGCTAAGGCTTCTAAGTCATAGTCAAAGACTTGACCTTTCTTATCGGCTAAATTCAAAAATGCAGTATATAATTCATCCAATTTGAAGTCTTTACCTTCGTGATACCCCATTTCTTCCATACGGTGTTTAACGGCAGCACGGCCTGAACGCGAGGTTAAATTCAATTGTTGTTCTTTTAAGCCGATAGACTCTGGCGTCATAATTTCGTAGGTTTCACGGTTTTTCAAGACACCGTCTTGGTGAATTCCTGATGAGTGAGCAAATGCGTTGCTACCTACAACCGCTTTATTGGCTGGGATTGGCGTATTACATAATTGGCTAACTAATTGGCTGGTACGGTAAATTTCTTTGTGATTAATATTGGTATGCACATTTAACATTTGTTCGCGCAATTTAATTGCCATAATCACTTCTTCTAATGCTGTGTTGCCAGCACGCTCGCCTAAGCCATTGATAGTCCCTTCAACTTGGCGGGCACCGGCTTGCACAGCACTGATTGAGTTAGCAACGGACATCCCTAAATCATCATGGCAATGAACAGAAATTACGGCTTTGTCGATATTGGGCACACGGTTATACAAATCAGTGATAATGCCGCCAAACTGGTAAGGCGTTGTGTAACCGACAGTATCTGGGATATTGATTGTCGTTGCACCTGCATTAATAGCCGTTTCTACAATGCGACATAAATTGTCAGGGTCAGTACGGCCCGCATCTTCACAGGAGAATTCAACGTCATCGGTATAGCGTCTAGCGCGCTTGATGGAATTGATTGCCATATCCATTATGCCATCAAAGGATTTATTTAATTTTTTCTCCATATGCAAATTGGAGGTGGCTAAGAAAATATGGATACGAAAGGCTTCGGCAACCTTTAATGACTCGGCTGCAACATCAATGTCATTTTCAATACAACGTGCTAATGCACAGATTCGGCTATTTTTAATTTCACGAGCGATGGTTTGGACTGACTCGAAATCACCTGGAGAGGAGACAGGGAAACCCGCTTCAATAACATCAACACCTAAACGCTCTAAGGCGAAGGCAATTTGTAATTTTTCTTTGACTGACAAGCTTGCCTGCAATGCCTGCTCACCGTCCCGTAAGGTGGTGTCGAAAATAATAACTTGGTTGCTCATATTGTGTTCCTCATCTCGAATTTTATTTTATTAAACCAATCGTTATGTTCTTTTAAAGCCGCAGGCATAAAAAAACCCGCGGGTTGCGCGGGTTCTTAATGTTTGTGGACAGTGTCTTGCTATTTTCCGTCCATAAGCATACCGCGCAAGTTTAATGCGAGTAGTAGTAGGCTTAGTAGGCGGATAGAAAACATCATTTTAAACTGTCTCTCTTGTGTTGCTTAATTAACTGTATTTATTGATACGTGATCTCATGGTTAATGTCAATCTTAGATTTTTCACATATTTTTACCAATCATGAATTACCTCTAAAAACTAGGGGTTGTGACTAAATTTTATAATTTATATGACGTTTTTACCTATATTTACTGGCTGAAATAAGGGTAAAATTCTTTTGGTGAAATAGTTGTGCGGATTGATTCATGTAATCTATTGTTTTTTAACTATTTCTTTGTTTTTGTATGTGGGTGATGGATTAAAAGAGGGAAATGAATCATGTTCACTGATGGTTTTCAATTAAATTAATTATCTAATAAATATATAATTAAAAAATAATCTGATAATGCGAATATTTCTTGAATTCACACACGATTTATTATGATTTCTTTCACAAATTGTTTTATTATTTTTACTGAGAGTGATTGTTCGCTTAATAAGTAACCATCATTCATTACTTTAGTGAATATTTACGTTTTAATAATGATATTTATACTGTGAATCTAATTAATGGGTAAAATAATATAAACGTCGTTTTAATAAATGCAGGGAAAGCGAAATGACTTATTATCTATAAGTTGTTTTAAACATAATATTTAATGAATTTATATATTCGTCGGTTTTTTCTCGATGAATGAGCCTTTTCATTAATGAAAAATGATAAATATATTTAGTGGAGTAAAAAATGACTGATTTTGATACGATTTTAACAGCCAAAAAAGACAATGGTGATATTCATTTGCGTAATGTTGATTTAAACTTATTAACGGTTTTTGATGTTGTCATGCAGATGCAAAACGTGACAAAAGCGGCTCAAGTTTTAGGGATGTCTCAACCCGCTGTAAGTAATGCGGTTTCTCGTTTAAAATCCATGTTTAATGATGAGCTGTTTGTTCGGTATGGTCGGGGTATTCAACCAACATCTCGTGCTAAACAGTTGTTTGGCCCCGTTAGGCAAGCGTTGCAGTTAGTACATAATGAATTACCTGGCGCGGGGTTTGACCCACAAGATAGCGAACGAATGTTTAATTTGTCTATTTGTTCTCCATTAGATATTCGCTTAGCTGCAATTATTGTCGCGAAATTTAAAATAGTATCACCTAATATTAATATTTTTATTCATTCATTTATGGATAACAACATTGCTCATCAATTAAAATATCAAGAAATAGATTTTTTCCTTGGCTATAGCCAATTCGAAAAACCCGAATATCAACAACAAATTTTATTTGATGATGAATTAGTATTAGTTGCATCAAACCATCACCCTCGTATTGGAAATACTATTTCTGCTATTGAAATAAACAATGAGCGTCATGCTATTGTTGCTATGGATAATATTGGCTCATTCAGTAAGCCTTATTATTATAATACTGAATTATCTGACAACGTGAGTTATCAAGGAACTGATTTAAACAGCGTGCTTAATATTGTTGCTCAAACTGATTTAGTGGCATTTGCACCAAAATGGTTGGTTGAACATTACTCAGGTCAATTCAAATTACGTTCGCTAACATTACCGTGGGAAAATAACACACGCCCTTGTTATTTAACGTGGCACGAGTCAACGGCAAGGGATAAAGGCCACCAATGGATGAAGTCTCAATTCAACCAAATGATTGCAGGGCTAACTGAGCAGGCGGCAGCGGCATAATTATTTTGGGCGTTAACTAAAGCTAGAGGAACAGACGTAATGGTTTTCAGTCAGTTGTCAGGGTGAGGCCAATGCAGCTAAAGGGTATTAACAAGCACGATTAATCTCCCTTCTAAAAACTACCTATAAAACAGAATAGGCACTACAACAGCATAACTAACTCATTATAGTGAGAACTATGATGAGTTTTGTAGTGCATATAACATTTGCAAAAAATTTACATATAAATGCTTTCCACGCTTCCCTTTAGTCGATACACTTCGAATATTCAGCTAACAGTTGTAAGCTGAAATTGTAAGATAGCTAAGTGCTTGTGAGCAAACCGAGCAACTTATATTGATAATGGCCGATAGGAAATTAACTTTGATTACTGAAAATCTATATCCATACCACTTGGTTAATCGCTTACGTAGCAGAATTAATGCACAAGAGTCAGCGAACCGGATAGCTTTCAGTCAATGGGATTGCGGGCAACAAAGCTCGTTAACATGGAGTGAGGTTGGTGAACGCACTTCTGCGATTTCTCGCCGCCTTTTGGCGTTACAAGTTGCAACGCAAGGTAATATTGGTCTCTTTGCTCATAACAGTATGGACTGGTCGCTTGTTGACTTTGCGGCTTTGCAAATTAGGGCGGTCACCGTTCCACTTTATGCAACCAGTAGCGTTGAGCAAGCAGCCTATATTGTTAATGATGCAAATATCAACATTCTTTTTGTTGGGGAAGACGTTCAATATCAGGTCGCTTGCCAGCTACCAGCACTTTGTCCACAGTTAAAAATGATTGTCGTGATGAATGAGAGCGTGGAGCTGATCGGTAGCTCCGTAGAAACGATGCATTTGTCGGCATTTATGTCTCAAGCTAAGCCTGAATTTCAAACTGAGTTAGATGCCCGTATTGCGGCGCATAATCTTAGTGATTTATTTACGATAATCTATACATCAGGGACCACTGGTGAGCCGAAGGGGGTCATGTTGGACTACTACAACATGGCGGCGCAATTGTACCTTCATGACCAACGGCTAAAATTAACAGCGGATGATATTTCTTTGAGCTTCTTGCCGCTTTCCCATGTGTTTGAGCGTGCTTGGAGCTTTTATGTGATGCACGTGGGGGCTTTAAATGTTTATCTAACCGATACCAACAATGTACGTGAAGCTCTCGCCGATGTTAAACCAACCGTCATGTGTGCGGTACCGCGTTTCTATGAAAAAGTGTATAGCGCGGTACAAAGTAAAGCGGCTAAACAACCGTGGTTACGCAGGGGGTTATTTAACTGGGCAATTTCGCTAGGTAAAAGCCGCGTCAATGCCATAGCAAAAGGTCGCCAACCTTCATTGTTTAACCGGGGTCTTTTCCCTCTCGCAGATAAACTAGTATTGAGTAAAATTCGTGCTGGTTTAGGTGGGCGAATTCGCTTTATGCCAGCAGCAGGTGCTCGTCTAGATGATGACGTGATTGCCTTTTTTCTTTCAGCAGGTGTCGATATCAAATATGGATACGGCATGTCAGAAACCTGTGCCACGGTATCTTGCTGGGAAGAAGGTAAATACCCGTTAGGGTCTATTGGCACACCATTATCAGCAGTCTCTGTACGTATTGGTAAAGATGACGAAATTCAAGTCAAAGGCCCTGTCGTCATGAAAGGCTACTATAATCGGCCAATAGAGACCTTAGACACTTTTACATCTGATGGTTGGTTAAAAACTGGGGATGCAGGGAAAATCGATGCCCACGGTAACCTCTATATTACAGATAGACTGAAAGATTTAATGAAAACGTCTAACGGTAAGTATATTGCTCCACAAATGATTGAAGGCGTTTTAGGGCAAGACAAATTTATTGAACATATAGCCGTTATTGCTGATGCACGTAAATTTGTTTCTGCGCTGATCGTACCTTGCTATGACAGTTTGGAAGAGTACGCTAATTCAATTAATTTGAAATATCGTGACCGTTTAGAGCTCTTAAAAGACTCAAAAATTGTGGCGTTGTTTGAGTCCCGCTTAAAAGACTTACAAAAGAATGTAGAACATTTTCATCAAGTTAAACGTTTTACCTTATTACCGACTACTTTTACGATGGAACAAGGGGAATTAACCCCCACATTGAAGTTGCGCCGTAAAATTATTTCTGAGCGCTACCAATTAGAAATTGAAACTATGTATAAAGAATAATAGATATAGAAACTAAAGCCATTCAAGCTAACTTACTTGGGTGGCTTTTTGTTTATGAACCTTGTGATTTTTGCAACTGACAATGCGAAGGGAAATTCCACTGTTTTTTTAGCTAAACTAGTCATTCAACCTCCTATTTTTTTCATATATAGTCAATCTACCTACCAACAACTGATGTTCAAGATTATCTGAAAGTTTAATGTACTTGGTGCTGAAAATGATGTTTGCTTCGTTTCAGCCGGAGCGATATGTTAATAGCACTAATTCACCTATTTTAATGATAAAAATAAAGGGGTAATTGATACCTCTTAACTTGCAAATAATGTCTGGGGGCAAACTCATGGAGATGTTGTCGGGAGCTGAAATGGTCGTCAAATCATTGATTGACCAAGGAGTAAAGCACGTGTTTGGTTATCCAGGCGGTGCAGTATTAGATATTTATGACGCACTTCACACTGTTGGTGGGGTAGAACATATTTTAGTGCGTCATGAACAGGCTGCGGTGCATATGGCAGACGGTTACGCTCGTTCAACAGGGGATGTCGGCGTGGTGCTTGTGACATCGGGTCCTGGTGCAACGAATGCAATCACAGGGATAGCGACAGCATATATGGACTCTGTTCCGATGGTCGTGTTATCAGGGCAGGTTGCTAGTTCGCTAATTGGCAATGATGCTTTCCAAGAATGCGATATGGTTGGGATTTCTCGTCCAATAGTTAAACACAGCTTTTTAATTAAAGATGCACAAGAGATCCCTGAAACAATCAAAAAAGCTTTTTATATTGCAGCCAGCGGTCGTCCGGGTCCGGTGGTCATTGATTTTCCAAAAGATACCGTTAATCCGGCTTTAAAATTTGCTTACCGTTATCCAGACAGTGTCTCTTTGCGTTCTTATAACCCAACATTGCAAGGGCATAAAGGCCAAATAAAAAAAGCGCTATCTAAGCTAGTCGCAGCAAAAAAACCGGTTTTTTATATTGGTGGGGGTGCCATCAATGCAAATTGCTCCGCAGAAATTATTGAACTGGCTGAGAAACTGCAATTGCCGGTAGTATCCACACTAATGGGGTTAGGGGCTTTCCCTGAAACTCACCAGCAGTCTGTTGGTATGCTAGGTATGCATGGTACCTATGAAGCCAATAAGGTTATGCATAACTCGGATGTTATTTTTGCAGTTGGTGTGCGCTTTGATGACCGTACAACCAACAATTTAGAAAAATACTGTCCAAACGCGACGGTCATTCAAATTGATGTTGACCCAACGTCTATCTCAAAAACGGTTAATGCGGACATTCCTATTGTCGGAGATGCCAAATTAACACTAAAACAAATGCTGGGTCAGTTAGAGCAAACATCATCACAACAAGACAGCCAAGCGCTCAAAGATTGGTGGAAAGATATAGCGCAATGGCGTACTAAACAATGTTTGCGTTATGAAACTAACTCAACAAAAGTTAAGCCCCAGCAGGCGATTGAAATGATCTATCGTTTAACGAATGGGGAAGCCTATGTCACGTCTGATGTAGGGCAACATCAAATGTTTGCTGCATTATATTACCCTTTTGATAAACCACGTCATTGGATTAACTCAGGTGGCTTAGGCACGATGGGGTTTGGTTTGCCAGCTGCATTAGGGGTGAAATTAGCACACCCTAAATCAACGGTTATTTGTGTGACTGGCGATGGCAGCATCCAAATGAATATTCAAGAGCTTTCAACCGCGCTGCAATATGGTTTGCCAGTTGTCGTACTTAATTTAAATAACGGTTTCTTAGGTATGGTGAAACAATGGCAGGACATGATTTACCAAGGTCGCCATTCACAATCTTATATGGAATCATTACCTGACTTTATTAAGTTAGCAGAGGCTTATGGTCATGTGGGGATTTCAATCTCCTCACCTGATGAACTTGAAACCAAGTTGCAACAAGCCCTCGTTGAGGTGAACGAAAATCAACGGTTAGTATTTGTTGATATTAATATTGATGAAACTGAGCACGTCTATCCAATGCAAATCCGTGGTGGGGCAATGGATGAAATGTGGTTGAGCAAAACAGAGAGGACCTGATCATGCGTCGTATTTTATCCGTTTTATTAGAAAATGAATCAGGTGCTTTGTCCCGCGTCATAGGTCTGTTTTCTCAACGTGGTTATAATATTGAAAGCCTAACCGTCGCACCAACGGATGACCCAACCTTGTCACGGATGACCATCCAAACTAAAGGTGATGCAAAGGTGCTTGAGCAAATAGAAAAGCAATTGCATAAACTGGTTGATGTTTTGCGTGTCAGTGAGCTAACAGCGTCAGCACATATTGAACGCGAGGTCATGTTAGTGAAGCTACAAGCTTCCGGTTATGGGCGTGATGAAGTGAAACGTTGTGCTGATATTTTCCGTGGGCAAATCGTAGATGTGACTCCAACGCTTTATACCGTTCAGCTAGCGGGAACAAGCGAAAAACTCGATGCTTTTATCGAATCTGTACGCGGTGTTGCTGAAATTGTTGAAGTTGTGCGCTCAGGGATCGTCGGTGTTTCACGTGGTGATAAAATTATGCGATGAAAAATTTATCTTCCAAAGGTAGAATACTCGCGTTTAAGGCTCCGAATGACTCGGAGCTATTCCCAAAATTGTAAAGAGGTTAACGTGAAACTGGATGAGATAGCCCGTCTAGCGGGTGTTTCCCGCACAACGGCTAGTTATGTGATCAACGGCAAGGCCAAGCAGTATCGAGTCAGCGATAAAACTGTAGAAAAAGTGATGGCAGTCGTCAGAGAGCACAATTACCATCCAAATGCAGTCGCGGCGGGTTTACGTGCAGGTCGTACCCGTTCTATAGGGTTAGTGATCCCTGATCTGGAAAATACCAGCTATACCCGTATAGCGAACTACCTTGAAAGGCAGGCACGCCAGCGTGGTTACCAATTACTCATTGCGTGCTCAGAAGACCAACCAGACAACGAAATCCGCTGCGTTGAACACCTTCTGCAACGGCAAGTTGATGCCATTATTGTTTCAACGGCATTACCCCCAGAGCACCCGTTTTACCAGCGCTGGGCAAACCGTTCTTTACCTATTATTGCACTCGATAGAGCCCTTGAAAAAGAGCACTTTATTAGCGTAGTAGGGGATGACCAAGAAGATGCTTTCATGATTTCAGCAGAATTGCGTAAGTTTAAAGCTGAATCGGTATTGTATTTAGGGGCATTACCTGAGTTATCTGTCAGCTATTTGCGTGAGCAAGGTTTTCGTAAAGCATGGAACGAAGACCCTCGCCAAGTTGATTATTTATATGCAAATAGCTATGAACGGGATTCAGCAGCGGAAGTTTTTGCCCACTGGCTTGATAGTGGTAATGAAATGCCTGATGCGTTGTTCACGACGTCATTCTCCTTGCTACAAGGGGTACTTGATATTGCGCTTAAACGCAGCGGTCGTTTACCGGAACACATGGTCATTGCCACCTTTGGTGATAACGAACTGTTAGATTTTCTGGGGTGCCCTGTGCTTTCCCTAGCTCAGCGTCATAGAGACATAGCAGAACGTATCTTAGAGTTGGTATTAGCCAGCCTAGATGAAAAACAAAAACCGGAACCGGGTGTCACCCGTATTCGTCGTGATTTATGTCGTCGTGGAAGTTTAGGTCGTAAGCAATAATTACTCGCTTTAACTTTAGCCGAACAGTTAATTATTTATGCGATAATGAGTGATGTTAATCACAAAAATGAGTAAGATAACGGCCCCTACACAGTAGGGGCTTTTTTTTATATGCAAAAATAGGTAAATATTTAACTTTGGGAATTATCTTAAAATATTTATTAACCATTTAACAGTGAAAGCTAAATTAGCGGATTAGAGTGAGAATTCGAGTCTGACTGTTTTATAAAAAATTAGTTTGTAAATCTTCTATTAATTAATACTGTTTATTAAAACAGTTATTTATTGGGTTGAAATATAATGGTTTTATTTTTTTACAGGGGTGTTTTTGCTGTGATTATATATTAGTGGTTGTTTTAAGACCAAGTAAACCCAAAAAATTGGTGAGAGATGCACGGATTAAAAATAAAACATAGGTCAGACTTATAACAAATTGTTTGATTTTTAGTCAAATTATCATAATTTAGTTTATTTAGACTGTGTTCTATAAAATATGTCAATTATATCAATCTGTTATTTCTTATTTTCTTTCCCAGTAAGATTTTACCCGCCATTATTTTTTCTGAATTGTTCTGTAAATAAAGCTAAAGCTCAATCTGACTGGCTTGACAAGGTTTTCATACCATTCGTAAACTTTATATGTGGTGAATTGTGGGGTAAAGTGGGTGGCTTGGAAATAAAAGGGGTTTAATCGGGTATGTTTCGTGGGGCAACACTGGTTAATCTCGACAGCAAAGGGCGTTTAACCGTGCCTACTCGTTATCGAGGAATGCTGAACGAGGAATCAAAAGGGCAAATGGTTTGTACCATTGACCTTCACCAGCCATGCCTGCTGCTTTATACCTTACCCGAATGGGAGATCATCGAAGAAAAACTTTCTCGGTTATCGACCATGAACATTGCAGAACGGCGCGTACAAAGGCTTTTGCTTGGCCATGCAAGTGAATGCCAAATGGACAATGCGGGGCGTCTTTTGTTAGCCAGTACATTGCGTCAACACGCAGGGCTAACCAAAGAGGTCATGTTGGTTGGCCAGATTAATAAATTTGAACTTTGGGATGAACAAACTTGGTATCAGCAAGTGGATGACGATATTGCCGCTGAACGCCTTACCAATGAACCACTTTCAGCCCGCTTACAGGATTTGTCACTATAACAATGACGCAACAGCAATTTAAGCACGTAACAGTATTATTGGATGAAGCCGTTAATGGCTTAAATATTCAGCCTAATGGGGTATACATCGACGGCACATTTGGTCGCGGTGGGCACTCCCGTCTGGTTTTAAGCCAACTGGGTGAACATGGTCGATTGATAGCCATTGACCGTGACCCAGAAGCCATAAAAGCAGCACAAAGTATTGATGACCCTCGTTTTATGATTAAACATGGGCCGTTTTCTGATATAGCAGCCTACGTAGAAGAAGAAGGTTTAGTGGGTAAAGTTGATGGGGTCTTGTTGGATTTAGGTGTTTCTTCGCCGCAATTAGATGACCCAGAAAGGGGGTTTTCCTTCATGCGTGATGGGCCATTAGACATGAGAATGGACCCAACGAAAGGCCAGTCAGCACAACAATGGCTGATGAACGCTGAGGCAGATGACATTGCTTGGGTACTTAAAACATTTGGTGAAGAGCGTTTTGCTAAGCGTATCGCAAGGGCGATCGTTGAACGTAATCACAATCCAGAAGAAGAGCCATTAACTCGTACGCGGCACCTTGCTGAATTAATTGCCAAAGTTAGTCCAATGAAAGACCGACATAAGCACCCAGCAACCCGCAGTTTTCAAGCGATTCGTATTTATATCAATAGCGAATTGGAAGAAATTGAACAGGCATTAGAGGGGGCGATGAATGTACTTGCTCCAAATGGGCGTTTATCTGTAATTAGTTTCCACTCTTTGGAAGATAGGCTAGTTAAACGATTCATTCGCAAAAATAGCAAAGGGCCTACTGTACCTGCGGGGATACCCCTCACGGAGAGTCAAATAAAGGAACTCGGTGCTGCGAAATTGCGCGACTTAGGGAAAATGAAGCCTTCAGATAGGGAAATAAACGAAAATCCACGCGCACGTAGCTCTGTGCTGCGTTTTGCAGAAAAGGCGGGGCAATAATGGTTCCTGAAAGGCACAGCCTAGCACGCGTGATTGGGCGCGATTTATTCCGTTATGGCGTTGTTCCTTTGATTTTATTAGCTGCAATTATTGTTAGTGCAATATTTGTGGTGACCACGGCACATGAGACACGTTTGTTAACTGCTGCGAAAGACAGGCTCTACGAAGAGAAAGACTCGCTAGATATTGAATGGCGCAATCTGATCCTTGAGGAAAATGCATTAGCGAGCCATAGCCGGATAGAACGTTTGTCTATTGATAAATTACAGATGGTACAAGTTGAACCATCACAAGAAAAAATTATTGTTTCTAAACAATAAAAAGGTCCCTAATGAAAGCACCGAAAACAGCGAAAAATAAGAAACAAGATGAAAGCACCAGCTTTATCCGCTGGCGTTTTATTTTGCTGTGTGGATGCATTGTCTTAGCGTTAGCTGGTTTATTGGCGCGTGTGGCTTATCTACAAATTATAGCGCCAGAAAAACTGGTAAAAGAAGGCGACATGCGCTCTTTGCGTGTGCAAGAAGTGGCAACCTCAAGAGGAATGATTAGTGACCGAGAAGGGCGCCAACTCGCCGTCAGTGTGCCTGTTAATGCAATTTGGGTTGACCCAAAAGAAGTGTTTGAAAAAGGGGGGATCAGCAATGATGAGCACTGGAAAGCACTCGCTGATGCACTTGAGATACCACTGGAACAAATTACCAACAAAATATCGGCCAATCCAAGAGGCCGTTTTGTGTATTTAGCGCGCCAAGTTAATCCATCTATCGGTGATTACGTTAAAAAATTAAAAATCCCAGGGATCTATTTACGTAAAGAATCCCGCCGCTATTACCCATCAGGCCCAGTTACCGCGCATTTGCTTGGTGTGACAAATATTGATGGTGAAGGGATTGAAGGGGTCGAAAAAAGCTTTGACCGTTGGTTAAAAGGGGCGCCGGGTGAGCGTACCGTGCGTAAAGACCGTAATGGACGCGTTATCGAAACTATCTCATCGGTTGATAGCCAAGCAGCTCATAACTTAACGTTGAGTATTGATGAGCGAATTCAGTCTATTGTATACCGTGAGTTAACTCGTGGTGTTCAACAAAATAAAGCCGAATCTGGTGTGGCAATTTTAGTGGATGTGCATACAGGGGAAATCTTAGCGATGGCTAACAGCCCATCCTACAACCCTAATAACCTTGCTGGTACACCAATGGATGCAATGCGTAATCGTGCTATTACCGATATTTTTGAACCGGGTTCGACCGTGAAACCAATGGTCGTCATGAGCGCGTTGCATAATAAAATTATTAAAGAAAACTCAGTGATAAATACTTATCCATATCGTGTTGGCGGTCATGAAATTAAAGACGTTGGGCGTTATGCAGAGTTAACAATCACTGGGATTTTACAGAAGTCGAGTAACGTTGGTGTTTCTAAACTGGCGTTAGCGATGCCTGCCACAGAGCTGGTGGATGTGTATAACCGCTTTGGGTTTGGCAAGCCGACTAATCTGGGGTTAGTCGGGGAAAGTAGTGGCATATTCCCAAGTAAAAAAACACGGTGGTCTGATCTTGAAAGGGCCACCTTTTCTTTTGGCTACGGGCAAATGGTAACTCCGTTACAGCTTGCGCGGGCCTATGCAACAATCGGTAGTTTTGGTATTTATCGCCCATTATCTATCACAAAGGTAGACCCTCCTGTTCCAGGGACTCGTGTATTTCCCGAGCCGATTATGCGAACAGTGGTTCATATGATGGAAAGCGTCGCTTTACCAGGCGGTGGTGGTGCAAGTGCAGCCATTAAAGGCTATCGCATTGCAATCAAAACAGGGACCGCGAAAAAAGTCGGTCCTGAAGGGCGTTACGTCGAAAAATATCTAGCCTACGCCGCTGGCGTTGCGCCAGCCAGTAATCCGCGTTATGCATTGGTGGTGTTAATTAACGAACCAAGTGCAGGCAAATATTATGGTGGTGCGGTATCTGCACCTATATTTGGTTCAATTATGGGCGGGGTCTTACGACTCATGAATATTGAACCTGATGCATTACAACCGAACGAACAAAACGAAATTGTGAATAGCAAAAAAGAGGTTAAAAGTGGCAGATCGTAATCTTTGTGATCTTCTCTCACCTTTTGGTGTGAGCATAGCTCCAGTCTCACTACGTGAGATGACACTAGACAGTCGAAAGGCTGCCTCGGGCGATCTGTTCATTGCTATAAAAGGTCATCAATCGGATGGTCGACACTATATTCCTCAAGCAATTGCTCAAGGAGTTTCCGCTGTTATTGCTGAGGCACAGGGAGAAGCGGCAGAAGGCGAAGTGCGTTTTATCCACGGCGTACCTGTTATTTATCTGCATGACCTTAATAATCGCTTGTCGGCACTTGCTGGTGAGTTTTACCAACATCCATCAACAAAAATGAAATTAGTTGGTGTTACTGGGACAAACGGTAAAACGACGACAACACAATTAATTGCGCAGTGGGCAAAAGGCTTAGGTGAAACCAGTGCCGTAATGGGAACTGTGGGTAATGGGCTATTAGGGCAGGTTACGCCAAGTGAAAACACCACTGGCTCAGCAGTTGATATCCAGCTTGAACTTACACAATTATTAAATAAAAAAGCGAGTTTAACTGCGATGGAAGTATCTTCACATGGCTTAATTCAAGGCCGTGTGGCTGCATTACAATTTGATGCGGCAGTATTTACCAACTTAAGCCGTGATCACCTTGATTATCATGGTGATATGGAAAATTACGAAGCCGCAAAATGGTTATTATTTTCTACTCATAATACAAAATCGCAAATCATTAATGCAGATGATGATGTCGGGTTGAAATGGTTACAGCGTTTACCTCAGGCCTGTGCGGTAACGATGGAAAATCGAATACCTAATGGTTGGCAGGGCCCATGGTTAGCTGCGACAGAGGTGGAATACCATGATAAAGGCGCGACGATCCACTTTGCTTCCTCGTGGGGGAATGGGGTGTTCGAAAGCCCATTAATGGGGGCTTTTAATGTCAGTAACTTATTAGTGGCGATGGCAACTTTATTAATGATGGATTACCCATTGGGCGAACTGATGGCGACAACATCCTCATTATCGCCAGTGTGTGGTCGCATGGAAGTATTTAGTGCACCTAACAAACCGACAGTGGTGGTTGATTATGCCCATACACCTGATGCCTTAGAAAAAGCATTAGCTGCGGCTCGTTTACACTGTAAAGGGCAACTCTGGTGCGTGTTTGGCTGTGGCGGCGACCGTGATAAAGGCAAGCGCCCACTAATGGGGGCTGCGGCGGAAGAATGGGCTGATAAAATAGTCATTACAGATGATAACCCTCGTAGTGAAGACCCAATTGACATTATTAATGACATTATGGCGGGTTTGTTAGATTCAAGCCGAGCATTAGCTATCCCTGGCCGTCCAGAGGCGGTGACCAGTACAATTTTGCAAGCCTCACCAGATGATGTGATTGTGATCGCGGGTAAAGGCCATGAAGACTACCAAATTATCGGCCAGCGAAAATTGGATTATTCAGACCGCTTAACGGTCGCAAGGTTATTGGGGGTAATCGCATGATCCCACTAACACTTGCACAATTAGCACAAATTACAGCTGGGCAGATTGAATGCACGGCAGATAACCAATTACAGCTAACCGCAGTGAGTACGGATAGCCGGAAAATTCCAGAAAACGGCTTGTTTATTGCTTTAAAAGGTGAGCGTTTCGATGCCCATGATTTTGCACAGCAGGTGGTTGAGGCGGGTGCAAAAGCCTTATTGGTAGCACGTAAACTGAATGTGGATTGCCCACAAGTCATCGTGAAAGATACTCGGATTGCTATGGGGCAACTGGCTGCGTGGGTACGTCAACAAAGCCGAGCGAAAGTTGTTGGCTTAACGGGCTCTTCTGGCAAGACGTCGGTGAAAGAAATGGTGGCGTCAATTTTGTCAGAGCGGGGCAAAACACTATATACCGCGGGTAATTTGAATAATGATATTGGTGTTCCGTTAACGTTATTTCGCTTGACTGACGAATACGATTTTGCCGTCATAGAAATGGGGGCCAATCACCCCAATGAGATTGCTTATACGACGAATATAGTGAAGCCTGAAGCGGCACTAGTGAATAATTTATTTGGGGCGCATTTAGCAGGTTTTGGTTCACCTGAAGGGGTTGCTAAGGCCAAAGGTGAAATTTATCAAGGTGTGGCAGAAGAAGGCACTGCGATTGTTAATCTTGATAGCTACAGTGATAAATGGCGGTTTCAGCCACGCCAGACGGTTTGGTATTATTCATTAGCGCCAGAAGCTAACGTGGATTTTTACCCTTCAGATATTCAAGTTAAGCAACTGACAACGGATTTTGTTTTACACACACCAGTGGGGCGTGCTGATATCACATTGCCACTTCCGGGGATGCATAATATTGCGAATGTCCTTGCTGCGAGTGCATTAGCCATTTCAGTGGGGGCTAGCCTTGAAAACATTAAAAATGGCTTGGCGAAAACTCAAGCTGTACCGGGGCGCTTATACCCTGTCAGTTTAGCTGAGCATAAAGTGGTTTTCGATGATACCTATAATGCAAATGATGGCTCAATGATTGCTGCTATTAATGTGCTAGCACAAATGCCGGGATATCGCATTCTGGTTGTCGGCGATATGGGCGAGCTAGGCGATTACGCTCACGATTGTCACCAACGTGTTGGTATCGCAGCTAAGCAAGCAGGTTTAGAAAAAGTATTAAGTGTTGGTGAACTGAGTGAGCTGATCAGCCAATTAAGTGAGTGCGGTGAACACTTCACCACCAAAACAGATTTATTGTCCCGACTAATTCCGCTAGCACAGCAGAATGATGTTGTTTCCATTTTAGTTAAAGGTTCACGCAGCTCCGCGATGGAAGATGTAGTGAATGCATTAAAGGAGTGCTTTGAATGTTAGTCTGGCTTGCCGAAATGTTGGTCCACAAGTTTTCCGTGTTGAACGTCTTTTCTTATTTGACGTTCAGAGCCATTGTCGGTTTGCTGACAGCACTCGCTATTGCTTTATGGATGGGTCCACATCTAATTACTTACTTGCAAAAAATGCAAATTGGTCAAGTCGTTCGTAGTGAAGGGCCTGAGTCACACTTTAGTAAACGCGGCACGCCAACCATGGGCGGCTTATTGATTTTATTCTCAATTACAGTTTCAACACTGTTATGGGCTCGCTTAGATAATCCGTATGTTTGGTGTGTATTACTGGTGTTAGTCGGCTACGGTATTGTTGGCTTTGTTGATGATTACCGCAAAGTGGTTCGTAAAGATACGCGGGGGTTAATCGCGCGTTGGAAATATTTCTGGCAATCCGTTATCGCATTAGTCGTTGCATTTTCAATGTACGCGATTGGTAAAGACACACCAGCAACACTGTTGGTTGTTCCATTCTTTAAAGATGTTATGCCGCAACTGGGTGTGCTGTATATTTTATTGACTTACTTTGTGATTGTCGGGACTAGCAACGCGGTTAACTTAACGGATGGCCTAGATGGCTTAGCGATTATGCCGACTGTTTTCGTTGCAGCTGGGTTTGCTTTAGTGGCATGGGCGACAGGTAACGTCAACTTTGCAGGTTATTTGCATATTCCATTTTTACCTCATGCAGGTGAATTGGTGATTGTGTGTACCGCCATTGTTGGCGCTGGCTTGGGCTTCTTGTGGTTTAACACCTATCCAGCACAAGTCTTTATGGGCGATGTTGGCTCATTAGCGCTTGGTGGTGCACTCGGTACCATTGCGGTGCTACTACGCCAAGAGTTTTTATTAGTGATTATGGGTGGTGTGTTTGTGGTTGAAACACTGTCGGTGATCTTACAAGTTGGTTCGTTTAAATTACGCGGTCAACGTATTTTCCGCATGGCACCAATTCACCACCATTATGAATTGAAAGGCTGGCCAGAGCCACGAGTGATCGTGCGCTTTTGGATTATTTCGTTAATGTTAGTCCTGATCGGGCTAGCAACCTTGAAGGTGCGTTAACATGGTCGATTATCAGGGTAAGAATGTAGTTATTATAGGTCTTGGGGTAACAGGCCTATCCTGCGTTCATTTTTTCATTGAGCGTGGCGTTGTGCCGCGTGTGATGGATACCCGAACCGTACCGCCCGGTGTTGATAAACTTCCTGTAAATGTGGCGTGCCATAGCGGTAGTTTGAATAACTCATGGCTACAAGAAGCGGATTTAATTGTTGCAAGCCCTGGTATTGCTTTAGCAACACCGCAATTGCAGCAAGCTGCACAAAACGGCATCGAAATTGTGGGTGACATTGAACTCTTTTGCCGTGAAGCCGATGCTCCGATAGTGGCTATTACGGGGTCGAATGGTAAAAGTACGGTTACCTCACTTGTGGGTGAAATGGCAAAAGCCGCCGGGATTTCAGTCGGCGTTGGTGGCAATATAGGTATTCCTGCACTTTCATTACTGAATGCAGGGCATGCTCTCTATGTTTTAGAGCTATCAAGCTTTCAACTGGAAACGACATCCAGTTTAAAAGCGGCTGCTGCAACGGTATTGAATATTAGTGAAGACCATATGGATCGCTATCCATTGGGGCTAGTGCAGTATCGCGCAGCAAAATTGAAAATTTATCATCAAGCTGAAAACTGCATTGTGAATGGGCAAGATGCGCTGACATTACCCGAAAACCTAACACAAGATGAATGCATCAGTTTTGGTTTAAATAACGGTGATTATTTCTTTGATACCCAAAAACGTGTGTTAGTGGCTAAAGGTGAGCAACTGTTGGATGTTAACGAGATGCATCTGACCGGCCAACATAATTACCTCAATGCGTTAGCCGCATTAGCCTTGGCAGATGCAGTTAATATTCCTCGTAAAGCGAGTGTACAAGTCTTGAAAGAATATGCAGGGCTGGCACACCGTTTTGAATTGGTCCTATTTAAACATGGTGTTCGTTGGATTAACGACTCTAAAGCAACTAATGTTGGTAGTACAGAAGCGGCGCTGAATGGGTTACATGTTGAAGGCACTTTGTATTTATTATTAGGTGGCGATGGTAAGTCTGCTGATTTTTCATCACTCAAACCTTATATTGCTGCGGATAACTACCGTTTGTATTGTTTTGGTCGCGATGGTGAAACATTGGCGGCGCTGGCGCCGGAAAAATCAGTATTGACAGAAACCATGGAGCAAAGCTTACGCCAAATTGCACCAAATTTAAAAGCCGGTGATATGGTGTTGTTATCTCCTGCCTGTGCAAGTTTGGATCAATTTAAAAGTTTTGAGCAGCGCGGTGCTGTCTTTGCTCAATTAGCCGAGGAGTTAGGTTAATGACAATACCGGGTGCATTGCGTATCAAAAACTGGGTCATTGGTGAAAGAAATGGCGTGATTTCAGGCTCAACGCTTTACGACCGTACATTAGTATGGTTGGCATTCGGTCTTGCTGCGGTTGGTTTCATTATGGTGACATCCGCGTCGATGCCCGTAGGGCAACGTTTAACGGAAGACCCATTCTATTTTGCTAAACGTGATGTTGTGTATATCGTCATTGCATTTATTTTAGCGCTAGGTGTAATGCGTATTCCGATGGCGGTTTGGGAAAAATACAACTTTATATTACTGATGGCATCATTAGCCATGCTAGTTGTAGTACTTGTCGCAGGCAGCTCGGTTAATGGTGCATCACGCTGGATAGATATCGGGTTGGTAAAAATCCAGCCTGCGGAGCTCTCAAAATTTACATTATTTTGCTATGTATCTAGTTATTTAGTTCGTAAATCAGATGAGGTACGTACACGCTTCCTCGGTTTTATCAAACCAATGTGTATTTTGGTCGTTATGGCCTCTTTACTGTTATTACAGCCTGATTTAGGAACCGTCATTGTTTTAGTGGTCACGACACTTGGTTTATTGTTTTTAGCTGGGGCAAGGCTCGCACCATTTATTATTGGGATCGCTGCTTGTGCAGTTGGGGTATTAGCATTGATTTGGTTTGAACCATATCGTTTGCGACGTGTTACCTCTTTCTTAAACCCATGGGATGACCCGTTTGGTAGTGGTTATCAGTTAACGCAATCCTTGATGGCTTTTGGTCGTGGGGAAATGTTTGGTCAGGGGTTAGGTAATTCAGTACAAAAATTGGAATATTTGCCCGAAGCGCATACGGATTTTATTTTTTCAGTTTTAGCCGAAGAGCTGGGTTATTTAGGCGTGGTACTGGTTCTGCTAATGGTATTTATGTTGGCATTCAGGGCGATGATGATTGGTCGCCGCGCATTAATGTCAAATCAACTGTTTGGTGGTTATTTAGCGTGCTCAATTGGGATTTGGTTTACTTTCCAAGCACTTGTCAACGTCGGTGCGGCATCCGGTATGCTGCCAACGAAAGGGTTAACATTACCATTAATTAGTTATGGTGGTTCAAGTTTACTGGTTATGGCTGCTGCGATAGCAATATTATTACGAATTGATTTTGAAACACGTCTTGAAAAAGCACAGGCGTTTGTAAGGAGCGTTAAATGAGTCAGGCAAAAAAACTACTCGTCATGGCCGGTGGAACAGGGGACATGTTTTTCCTGGTCTAGCTGTGGCGCATTATTTGCAGGCTCAGGGCTGGGAAATTCGTTGGTTAGGCACCGCCGATCGTATGGAAGCTACATTAGTACCTAAACATGGCATTGATATCGAGTTTATTCAGATATCGGGTTTAAGGGGAAAAGGGATTGCGGCATTGGTCGGTGCACCTTGGCGGATTTACAAAGCGATCCGTCAAGCTAAGGCCATTATTAAACAGTATCAACCCGATGCAGTCTTAGGGATGGGGGGCTATGTCTCCGGTCCGGGTGGAATTGCAGCATGGCAGTGTGGGGTTCCGGTTGTTTTGCACGAACAAAATGGCATCGCTGGTTTAACGAATAAATGGTTATCTCGAATAGCTAAGCGTGTATTACAAGCTTTTCCGGGGGCATTTCCAAATGCACCTGTGGTTGGCAACCCCGTCCGTGAAGATGTTTTAGCTTTACCGGCCCCACAAATCCGTTTGGCGGGTAGAGATGGCGCAATACGTGTATTGGTTATCGGTGGTAGCCAAGGGGCGCGAATTTTAAACCAAGTTATGCCTTTAGTGGCTGAAAAAACAAGCAAGCAGTTAAATATTTGGCATCAGGCTGGAAAAGGTAGTAAAGGTTCTACTGAAGCATTGTATAATGAACACCTGCAAGTTTCGGGTAATTCCGAGTATAAAGTTACTGAATTTATTGACGATATGGCGCAAGCTTATGCTTGGGCAGATATTGTTGTTTGCCGCTCAGGTGCATTGACAGTAAGTGAAGTTGCAGCCGCAGGTTTACCTGCCATTTTTGTTCCTTTTCAGCATAAAGACCGCCAGCAATATTGGAATGCACTGCCGCTAGAAAAAGCAGGGGCCGCTAAAATATTAGAACAGCCGCAATTTACGGCTGATGCTGTGGCTAACCTACTTGAACAGTGGGATAGGGCAACGTTACTGTCGATGGCGCAAAAAGCCCATGATTGTGCAATAACTGATGCAACGGAACGCGTTGCTGCTGTTATTTGCGAAGTGGCTAAATAATTTTAGCCATAATTGATACCGATTTAATTAGAAGCGAAGAAATATAGTGAATACACAACAATTAGCGAAATTAAGAATATCAGTGCCAGAAATGAGAAGAGTTAGGCACATCCATTTTGTTGGCATCGGTGGTGCCGGCATGGGTGGTATCGCTGAAGTGTTGGCAAATGAAGGTTATGAAATTAGTGGTTCTGATTTAGCACCAAATGCAGTGACTCAACAGTTAACCGAATTGGGCGCAACAATTTATTTTAACCATCGCCCCGAAAATGTTGAAAATGCGAGTGTGGTTGTAGTTTCTACAGCTATTTCCAGTGAGAACCCTGAAATTCAAGCAGCAAAAGAGTTACGTATTCCTGTTATTCGCCGTGCAGAAATGTTAGCTGAACTAATGCGTTATCGTCATGGTATTGCTGTTGCAGGGACTCATGGCAAAACAACAACGACAGCAATGATTTCTGGGATTTATGCACAAGCAGGTTTAGACCCAACCTTTGTGAATGGCGGTTTAGTTAAATCAGCAGGGACACATGCTCGCTTAGGCAGTAGCCGTTACTTAATTGCTGAAGCTGATGAAAGCGATGCTTCATTTTTGCACTTACAACCGTTAGTTGCGGTCGTCACGAATATTGAAGCTGACCATATGGATACTTATCAAGGTGACTTTGATAATTTAACCAATACGTTCATTAACTTCTTACATAATTTGCCATTTTATGGCCGTGCAGTCATGTGTATTGATGACCCTGTAATTCGTTCATTATTACCCAAAATTGGTCGTTATATAACGACTTATGGTTTTAGTGAAGATGCTGATGTGCGTATCACAAAATATGAACAAAAAGGTAATCAAGGTTTTTTCACCATTGCGCGTGAAGGGATGCCAGAACTGACTGTCGTACTTAATGCGCCGGGGCGTCACAATGCATTGAATGCAACGGCTGCGGTTGCTGTGGCAACTGAGGAAGGCATTGATGACTTACATATTTTGTCTGCGCTGGTAGAGTTCCAAGGCACTGGGCGTCGTTTTGATTTCCTAGGTAATTTCGCATTACGCAATGTGAATGGTAAGGAAGGCGAAGTGATGTTAGTTGATGACTATGGTCATCATCCAACAGAAGTTGACGCCACCATTAAAGCAGCAAGAGCAGGTTGGCCAGATAAACGTATTGTTATGATTTTTCAGCCTCATCGCTATACACGTACGCGTGATTTATACGATGATTTTGTTAATGTGCTGGGGCAAGTTGATATATTACTGATGTTAGATGTGTATTCTGCTGGTGAGAAGCATGTTCCGGGGGCTGATAGCCGCTCATTATGTAGAACAATTCGTGGTCGCGGTCAGATTGATCCTATTTATGTTGCCGACGTTGAACAAATACCACACATCCTAGCTCAAACTCTTGATGAAAATGATTTAATTTTAGTTCAAGGCGCAGGAAATATTGGTAAAATAGCAAAAAACCTAGCGGAAACGAAATTACAGCCGCCGATGGTTGAGGAATAAATATGGCAGAGAAAGTTGCGGTTTTATTAGGAGGGACATCCGCTGAACGTGAGGTTTCACTTCAGTCAGGGAGTGCTGTGCTGACAGGGTTACGTCAAGCAGGTATTGATGCTCATCCTATTGATACCAAAGATTTTCCTGTTGAAACACTGAGAAATGCAGGTTTCGATAAAGTATTTATTGCGTTACATGGTCGTGGCGGTGAAGACGGAACATTACAGGGGTTATTGGAATTTTTAAACCTACCTTATACTGGTAGCGGTGTAATGGCCTCGGCACTCAGCATGGACAAGCTAAGAACAAAACAATTGTGGGAAGGGGCAGGGTTAAGTGTGTCTCCGTATGTATACTTGACTCAGCAGCAGTATACCCAAGCTTCCCATGAACAAGTTATCGAAAAGGTTCAACAACTCGGTTTACCACTTATTGTTAAGCCAAGTTTAGAAGGTTCCAGTGTTGGGATGAGTAAAGTCGACAGTTTAGAGACATTGTCTTCAGCACTAGAATTGGCATTTCAGTTTGACGATACAGTGTTGATAGAAAAATGGCTTAGTGGCCCAGAATTTACGGTTGCAATATTAGGTGATAAGACATTACCGTCCATCCGTATTCAACCACCGGGTATTTTTTATGACTATGAAGCAAAATATCTGTCAGATGAAACGCAATATTTTTGCCCAAGTGGTTTAGATGAACAAGCGGAATCTGAGTTGTCTGAGTTAGCAATGAATGCATATCAGACAGTAGGATGTGAAGGCTGGGGGCGAGTGGATGTAATGCAAGATAGTGACGGTCAGTTCTATTTATTAGAAGTGAATACCTCACCAGGCATGACTAGCCATAGCCTAGTACCAATGGCCGCACGTCAAGCAGGTATGGAGTTTTCTGAGTTAGTTGTGCAAATTTTGAAATTGGCTCGTTGATATGTCGCAGGCAGCATTAAACGTTAAACATCATAACCATAAGAACGATGAAGACCCAAGTTCAGGGCCAAGTAATGGTGCATTTTTAGGTGGGTTATTTTTCTTCCTAATTGTTGTAAGTACTATCATTTGGAGTGGTTGGATGGTAACGACATGGATGAAAGATGCAGATAGGCTACCAATGTCTAAGTTGGTTCTAACAGGGGAGCGTCATTACACCAAAAATGATGATGTTAGAAAGGCAATTTTAGCATTAGGGCAACCGGGTACGTTTATGACAGTTGATGTCAATGCTATCCAAAATCAAATAAGCATGATGCCTTGGATACGCCAAGTTACAGTGCGCAAACAATGGCCTGACGAATTAAAGATTCACATTGTTGAGTATCGTCCATTTGCAAGGTGGAATGATCAAAACATGGTAGATGGAGAGGGGCGGGTATTTAGTTTACCGGTCAGCGAAAATGGGAAAGGCGACTATGTGTTGCTGTATGGCCCACAAGGTAGCCAAAAAGAAGTTCTTAAAGAATTTGCAGTATTTAAGAATACGTTAGCTGCACATAACTTAAAGCTAAAGTCACTCTCTATGACTGCTAGGCATGCATGGCAAATTATTTTAGACAACGATGTCAGAATTGAACTGGGTAAAAAAGATGTTTCAGAGCGGCTAAACAGGTTCCTTGAACTTTATCCGCTTTTGCAGCAAACGACGGATAAACGAGTTGATTATGTTGACTTACGTTATACCAGTGGTGCTGCGGTGGGTTGGGCACCACTATTGGTCGATGCTCCACCGAGTTTACAATAATGACTAATAACTCTAATTAGGCAGAAGAAATGATTAAAGCAACGGACAGAAAATTAGTGGTAGGCCTTGAAATTGGAACTTCCAAGGTATCAGCCCTTGTTGGCGAAATTCTGCCCGATGGTATGGTTAATATTATTGGGGTGGGAAGTTGTCCATCTCGCGGAATGGACAAAGGTGGCGTAAACGACCTTGAATCAGTGGTAAAATGTGTCCAAAGAGCGATTGATCAGGCCGAATTAATGGCAGATTGCCAAATATCTTCAGTATATCTTGCGTTATCGGGTAAGCATGTTAGCTGCCAAAATGAAATTGGTATGGTGCCAGTTTCAGAAGAAGAAGTGACACAAGAAGATGTTGATAGTGTGGTACATACTGCAAAATCAGTTCGTGTTCGTGATGAACACAGAATATTGCACGTAATTCCACAAGAGTTCGCGATAGATTACCAAGAAGGGATTAAAAACCCGGTTGGGTTATCGGGTGTACGTATGCAAGCCAAAGTACATCTGATCACCTGCCATAATGATATGGCGAAGAACATAGTCAAAGCAGTTGAGCGTTGTGGGTTAAAAGTCGATCAGCTTATTTTTGCGGGTCTTGCTGCAAGCTATAGCGTGTTAACTGAAGATGAGCGTGAGTTAGGCGTTTGTGTCGTCGATATTGGTGGCGGTACAATGGATATGGCAGTTTATACGGGGGGCGCTTTACGCCACACTAAGGTTATTCCATACGCAGGTAATGTGGTGACTAGTGATATCGCTTATGCTTTCGGAACACCGCCAACAGATGCAGAGGCAATCAAAGTGCGTCATGGTTGTGCAGTAGGTTCGATTGTCAGTAAAGATGAGACCGTAGAAGTGCCTAGTGTGGGCGGTCGTCCACCTAGAAGTTTACAGCGTCAAACCTTAGCAGAAGTTATCGAGCCACGGTATACTGAGCTGTTAAACTTAGTAAATGAAGAAATTTTAAATTTACAGGAACAGTTACGCCAACAAGGTGTCAAACACCATTTGGCCGCTGGTATCGTGTTGACTGGTGGAGCAGCTCAAATCGATGGTTTAGTCGAATGTGCTCAAAAAGTGTTCCATACGCAAGTGCGAATTGGTACACCGCTCAACATCACAGGATTAACGGATTATGCACAGGAGCCATACTATTCAACTGCGGTTGGGCTTCTGCACTACGGTAAAGAAAGCCATTTAGGCGATGATACCGAAATAGAAAAACGAGCATCAGTGAGCGGGTGGTTTAGTAAAATAACTAGCTGGCTGAGAAAAGAATTTTAATTTTTATAAAGAAGCATATTATTAGCTTCAAAAGTAGTAAGCACAAAACGGAGAGACATTATGTTTGAACCAATGGAGCTAACCAACGATGCGGTGATTAAAGTCATCGGCGTTGGGGGCGGCGGCGGTAATGCCGTTGAACACATGGTGCGTGAACGTATTGAAGGCGTTGAGTTCTTCGCTGTCAATACAGACGCACAGGCACTGCGTAAAACCGCAGTTGGACAAACTATCCAGATCGGTACAGGTATTACCAAAGGTCTGGGTGCTGGCGCAAACCCTGAAGTCGGCCGTAATGCCGCTGAAGAAGATCGTGAAGCTCTGCGTAATGCATTAGATGGCGCAGATATGGTCTTTATCGCAGCAGGTATGGGCGGTGGTACAGGAACTGGGGCTGCTCCAGTTGTTGCCGAGGTAGCCAAAGAACTGGGTATTCTGACAGTTGCTGTTGTGACTAAGCCTTTCAATTTTGAAGGTAAAAAGCGCATGGCATTTGCAGAAGCGGGGATTACTGAGTTATCAAAACACGTAGACTCACTGATCACCATCCCAAATGATAAATTATTGAAAGTACTTGGTCGTGGTATCTCGTTACTAGATGCTTTTGGTGCGGCAAATGACGTACTTAAAGGTGCAGTACAAGGTATCGCTGAACTGATTACACGCCCAGGTTTGATGAACGTAGACTTCGCTGACGTACGTACAGTCATGTCAGAAATGGGCTACGCGATGATGGGTTCAGGTGTCGCTCGTGGTGAAGATAGAGCAGAAGAAGCGGCTGAAATGGCCATTTCTAGCCCACTACTTGAAGATATCGACCTGTCTGGTGCGCGTGGTGTGTTGGTTAACATCACCGCTGGTTTCGACCTGCGCTTGGATGAGTTTGAGACGGTAGGTAATACTATCCGTGCTTTCGCATCTGATAATGCGACGGTAGTAATCGGTACTTCTCTAGACCCAGAAATGCACGAAGAGCTGCGCGTCACTGTTGTTGCTACGGGTATTGGTATGGACAAACGTCCTGAAATTACCTTAGTCAGCAATAAGATGTCTCAGCAGACGTCAATGGAGCAACGTTATCAGCAAATGCAAAATAGCATGTCTTCATTAACAGAAGAGAAACCAGCAGCTAAAGCGGTTAATGACCAAAATACGCAAACAAATAAAGAACCAGATTATCTTGATATTCCTGCGTTCTTGCGTAAGCAGGCCGATTAATTTTAATTTATATTGGTTTCTCCGCTTTTTGTGCTAAAATTTCCTACTGGTTATCCTGTAAGATAATCAGTAGGACTTATAACATTGCGAGAAAAATACGATGATCAAACAAAGGACATTAAAACGTATAATTACAGCGACTGGTGTCGGTTTACATACCGGCAAAAAAGTTACGCTTACTTTACGTCCAGCGCCGGCCAATACCGGGGTCATCTACCGTCGTACTGACCTTAATCCACCGGTTGATTTTCCGGCAGATGCGAAATCAGTTCGCGATACTATGTTATGTACTTGCTTAGTCAACGAAGATAACGTACGTATTTCAACTGTTGAGCATTTGAATGCTGCCTTAGCAGGGTTAGGTATCGATAACATTGTTATTGAAGTCAATGCGCCTGAAATCCCTATTATGGATGGCAGTGCAGCACCATTTGTTTTCTTACTGCTTGATGGCGGTATCGAAGAGTTAAATTGTGCAAAGAAATTTTTGCGTATTAAAGAAACTGTACGTGTTGAAGATGGTGATAAATGGGCAGAGATGAAACCTTATAATGGGTTTAGTCTTGATTTCACTATTGATTTCCAACACCCGGCTATTGATAGCAGCACACAACGCTATTCACTTGATTTCTCTGCGGAATCATTTGTTAATCAAATCAGCCGAGCACGTACTTTTGGTTTTATGCGTGATATTGAATATCTGCAATCAAAAGGCTTATGCTTAGGCGGTAGTTTCGACTGCGCTATCGTTGTTGATGACTATAAAGTTCTTAACGAAGATGGCTTACGTTTTGAAGATGAATTCGTTCGTCACAAAATGTTGGATGCAATAGGTGACTTATTCATGTGTGGGCATAACATTATTGGCGCATTTACTGCGTTCAAATCTGGTCATGCACTGAATAACAAACTTCTACAAGCGGTTTTAGCGAAAGAGTCCGCTTGGGATCTTGTTACCTTTGAAGATGAAGCTCAATTGCCAGTGGCATTTAAAGCCCCTTCAGCTGTATACGCATAACGTTGGTTATGCGGCTATCACCGAAAATAATCGGGGTTAGCCCTTTCTGTTGGCTGTGCTAGTACTCTCTCCGGCTAGTGCAGCCAGCCGCTCAAACCTTTCTTTTAACCCTTTTGGGCTATTCTCCGCTAATTTTAATAATGTTAGTGCTGTTTGCGTGCTTATCTGACGGTTGTTCATTTTTTGACTTGCTGAGTCTGTTTGCTTAGTTACTGAACTATTTTGCTTCGATTTTCGCATTAGATCGGGATTGATTCTGATGTCGATAGAAGATAAAGATGGTAGAATAGATGTCCTTAATGCAGAAAGAAGGTTTATTTTTTCATAATTAAGGCGGGTCATCCAGCTGGCATTAGCCACTTCGAGGACCATAACATTGTTACGGTAGTTTGCAACACGGCACATTGGTTTGATTTCACTAGGAAGTAAGCCTTTTACTGCACGGTTCAGTTTAACAATGGCTTTTGCATTGCGCTGAATTGTCTGCAACGTGTTCGATGATGTTGCCAATGACCCTTCAAGAACATCAAAAAGTGCTTGGGGATGACTATCTCTCATTTTTGGCTCCAGCTAACAATGTGCAATGATAAAACGTATAGACAGATAATAGCATTGTCACGAATTGATGATATAAGAGTTTAATGGGCATTTTAAATTTTTGGCGACAACTTGGTAGAAAATACTTTTGGTCCCACCTATTATTAGGTGTGGTTGCCACGGGTGTCGGCTTGCCTACAATTTTAAATGCATTATCTGAGTCTCAATTAACACAAATTAACTCTTCACCAGTTAATCGCCAAAGTCAGGCGGTTAATGCGTTTGATAATTTATTTGCTCAGCAAAATTCTCAACGTTCTTCATCCTCATCCTCTTTTTCGGTTAATTATTGGCAGCAACATGCGGTAAGAAATGTCATCCGTCAGTTAACTTTTGCCTTTTCAGCAACCGAAGATGACGATGCAAGTACGGCCAAAAAAGAATCAGAACAACTTATTGTACCACAATTGATGTTAGATACGTTGTATGCCATGTTGGCTCAGCGTTCACTTCAATGGGATGAACGTATTGTTCAAGTTAATCATTATGATTACCCTCACTTTATTTCCTACCAACCTGCGATGTGGGTGGCACAAGTCCATGGTATTCGTGCAGGGCCGTTAACTTCTTAATCTCCCTCATAAAGTATCAGCAGATATCGCTGTATTATTTTATGGCATAACAATGAATAAAAAATTAAATAACTAATTGATATATTAGAGATTAAAGATATGTTAACAAAGATCCTAACCAAAGTTTTTGGTAGCCGTAACGACCGCACACTACGCCGCTTACGCAAAGAAGTTGAAAAAATTAACCGTTTAGAGCCTGATTTCGAAAAGTTATCGGATGATGAACTAAAAGCTAAAACAATTGAGTTTCGTGAGCGTCTAGAGAAAAACGAAAGCTTAGAAAGCATCATTCCTGAAGCGTTCGCTACGGTACGTGAAGCGAGTCGACGTGTATTTGGTATGCGTCACTTTGATGTACAGTTAATTGGTGGGATGGTACTGAATGAACGCTGTATCGCTGAAATGCGCACAGGTGAAGGTAAAACACTTACCGCAACGTTACCTGCATATATTAACGCATTAAGTGGCAAAGGTGTCCATGTTGTAACAGTAAACGACTACTTAGCAAAACGAGATGCGGAAAATAACCGCCCATTATTTGAGTTCTTAGGCTTAACGGTGGGTATTAACTTACCGGGTATGGCTCCTCCAGCGAAACGCGAAGCGTATGCTGCGGATATTACTTATGGAACTAATAACGAGTTTGGCTTCGACTACTTACGTGACAACATGGCGTTTAGTCCTGAAGAACGCGTTCAACGTAAGCTTCATTATGCTTTAGTGGATGAGGTTGACTCAATCCTTATCGATGAAGCTCGTACACCTCTAATTATCTCAGGTCCTGCTGAAGATAGCTCAGAATTGTACCAAAAAGTGGATAAACTAATTCCACATCTGCAACGCCAAGAAAAAGAAGACTCCGATACTTTCCAAGGGGAAGGTCATTTTTCGGTTGATGAAAAGGCACGTCAAGTTACCATTACTGAGCGTGGGCTAGTATTAATCGAAGAGTTATTGGCAAAAGAAGGCTTAATGGCTGAAGGAGAGTCGTTATATTCTCCATCTAACATTATGTTAATGCACCATGTTATGGCTGGCTTACGTGCGCATGCTTTATTTACGTTAGACGTTGATTATATTGTAAAAGATGGCCAAATTGTTATTGTCGACGAACATACAGGTCGTACAATGGAAGGGCGTCGTTGGTCTGATGGTTTGCACCAAGCTGTTGAAGCGAAAGAAGGTGTTGAAATCCAAAATGAAAACCAGACACTCGCGTCTATAACATTCCAAAATTACTTCCGTTTGTATGAAAAACTAGCCGGTATGACGGGTACCGCAGATACAGAAGCGTTTGAATTTAGCTCTATTTATAAACTTGATACCATCGTTATTCCAACTAACCGCCCAATGGTTCGTAAAGATTTACCTGATCTGGTTTATATGAATGAAGCAGATAAATTCGCTGCAATTATTGAAGATATCCGTGAAAGAACTGCCAATGGTCAGCCAGTACTGGTCGGTACTATTTCGATTGAAAAATCAGAGCTAATTTCTAATGCATTGAAAAAAGCTAAGATTGCGCACAATGTTCTTAATGCTAAATTCCACGCAATGGAAGCTGATATTATCGCCAATGCGGGTCAAGCGGGTGCTGTCACCATTGCAACGAACATGGCGGGGCGTGGTACTGATATTATGTTGGGTGGTAGCTGGCAATCTGAAATTGCCGCTTTGGAAGACCCAACTCAAGAACAAATTGATGAAATCAAAGCCCAATGGAAAATTCGTCATGATGCAGTATTAGCATCCGGCGGTTTACATATCATTGGTACAGAGCGTCATGAGTCTCGCCGTATTGATAATCAGTTACGAGGCCGTGCTGGTCGTCAAGGGGATGCAGGTTCATCACGTTTCTATTTATCGATGGAAGATGCACTTATGCGCATTTTCGCCTCTGACCGTGTCACTGGGATGATGAAAAAACTGGGGATGAAACCTGGTGAAGCAATAGAGCATCCATGGGTCACTAAAGCGATTGCGAATGCGCAACGTAAAGTTGAAAGCCGTAACTTTGATATTCGTAAACAATTACTTGAGTATGATGATGTAGCGAGCGACCAACGTCGTGCTATCTATACTCAGCGTAATGAATTGTTGGATGGTGGTGATATCAAGGAAACCGTTGATAGCATTCGTGAAGATGTATTCACAACAACAATGGATGCATATATTCCTCCGCAATCATTAGAAGAAATGTGGGATATTGAAGGGCTACATCAGCGTTTAGTTAATGATTTTGACCTCGATTTACCAATCAAAGAGTGGTTAGATAAAGAACCAGAACTGCACGAGGAAACATTGCGTGAACGTATCATGGCAAAAGCCATTGAAGTTTATGATCGCAAAGAAGAAATTGTCGGTGCAGAAGCAATGCGTAACTTTGAAAAAGGGGTAATGTTGCAAACATTAGATACCTTATGGAAAGAGCATTTAGCTTCAATGGATTATTTACGTCAAGGTATTCATTTACGTGGTTATGCTCAAAAAGACCCGAAACAAGAATATAAACGTGAGTCTTTCAGCATGTTTGCAAATATGCTTGAAGCACTGAAATATGAGGTGATCAGTACGTTATCTAAAGTACAAGTTCGTTTACCTGAAGAGGTCGAAGCTTTAGAACAACAGCGCCGTGAAGAAGCAGAGCGTTTAGCGAAGAAACAACAACTTAGTCACGAAGCAGGTTCGGAATCTTTAATGACTGAAACTGAAGCCAAAATAGCAACACAAGGCCATAAAATCGGTCGTAATGACCCATGTCCTTGTGGCTCAGGTAAAAAGTATAAGCAATGCCATGGCCGCTTAAACTAATTCGTTGTTAAAAATATCAATACTATAAAAAAGGCGGGGGTACCCGCCTTTTTGGTGAAGAAATAATGGAAAAAAAACATTTGCATATTGCAGCTGGGATTATACGCAATTCACAGCAGAAAATTTTTATTACTAAACGCCCAGAAGGTACTCACATGGCTGGTTTTTGGGAGTTTCCGGGCGGCAAGCTTGAAAAAGGAGAATTACCAGAAGCGGCATTAATCCGTGAACTTGAAGAAGAAGTTGGCATTATTGTCACTCAAAGTGAATTATTTCACCGCGTTGACCATGAGTTTGATGATCGGTTTATTACACTTTACTTCTTTATGGTTTCCGAATGGGATAATGAACCTTATGGTAAAGAAGGGCAGGTTTCACGTTGGGTTGCTCAACAAGATCTGGTTGCGGATGAATTCCCACCAGCAAACCGTGTTATTGTTGATATGCTAAGGTAAAATCGGGTAGTTTTTAGCCCGGTACTAATTGAGGCCTAAACATAAAGAATCGTACCTGAAAGCATAATAAGTGGAAAATACATAAGGGGATAATCACCATATTTTGTATTTTCCACCTAAATTATAGATATTACTTATCGGGTTGTTCACTCCAATCATCGCTGTCAGATATGTCACCTTGACTCGCAATGCGTTTTTCTTCACTTGCCCATTCACCAAGATCAATAAGTTGGCAACGTTTACTGCAAAAAGGTCGATAAGGGCTAGTTTCATCCCAGACCACTATTTTTTTGCATGTGGGGCAATTTACCTCAATAATTTCACTCATAAATTATAACTCTAGCTAGCAACAGGATAATTCAAAATTAATTACGTCTGGTAGTATACCATTCTCACTGTCAATATGCAGGAAACGTAGAGCAAACCGTGTTTTGTGCCCTGAGATTTGCGGGTAAATTAGGTATTCTGTAGATAGCTTGATACGCAACAATTCTTTGCCTTCTACATTATCTTGGTAGAAGCCATTATTAGACTCTCTGACTTCGAATTTTCCACTTTGCCGAATTAAAGTAAGAACAGTTTTTAATGCGTCATTTAGAGGCTCAATACTTTGTAGCCAGCCGTTAATCGCTTTATCCCGTTCAACTTGAGGGATATTTAACCAGAGTTGTAATGTAGGAAGATCAAAACTACAGCATCCTCCAGGAATGCTTAGGCGTTGGCGCACCATACTAATAATTTTATCTGTACGTAAGTGATGACCAAAACGAGGCGCAGACATTAAATGGGAAATTTTACCGGATAATTGTTCTAATAATGAGGAAATCAATTCATTATCTGCGTTAGGGGCTTCAGCCCAATTGGATAACCGAGTCCGTTGTTTTTCAAGTTCTTTAATTAGCTCAGAACGAACTTCCCCTCTATCGAGAATTTCAATTAATTCTGAAACAGAGCGAAAAAAAGCGATACCTGAAGAATAAGAGGTAATATTACTAAGCTCATAAATTTGAGATAAAAGTGTTTCAAGGCGCAACCATGAACGGATCTTTTCATTCATCGGATACTCATAAGTAATAAAATTTGTTGCAATTAATTCGCCCATTTTTATTCCTATTTTTTTATTTTTGCTAATGCTAAATATTGATTGTGTAGAATTGCTACCTTATCTGAAATATCTGTGTCGTTAGTATGGTTTGTAATTATGTCATCGGCATAAGATAGACGTTTTTCACGGCTTACCTGCGCATTTAGTATATTCGTTATTTGCTCAAGACTGGTATTATCTCTTTTCAGGGTTCGTTGAATTTGTTCTTCGGGTGTTACATCTACAATTAACACTCTATTAGCCAAATGATAAATATTATTTTCAATTAATAATGGAACAACCCAGAGCACGTAAGGGTAATTTGCTTGTTGGAATTGCTTTTGTGTTTCTTGCTGAATAAGGGGGTGTAGCAGTGCATTCAACCATTTTTTTTCATTAGGGTTAGAGAAAATAATTTCCCTGAGCTTACGCCGGTTGAGAGAGCCATTAGGGAGAATAACCTCTTCACCAAAATGAGATTTAATGGTTTCTAATGCTGGTGTATTTGGCTCTACGACCTGACGCGCGATGACATCCGCATCGACAAGAGGGACACCGTATTTTGCAAACTCGTTTGCAACCGTTGTCTTTCCGCTACCAATACCACCTGTCAAAGCTACTATATAGGGCATAAAATTATTCATTTATTCATCGAAGAAAAATAGATTACACTGAAACAATCAGTTTGTCTTTACTCAATTTTGTATTAATTTCACTAGTTAAAAATAACTAGTGAAAGTACGCCATATGATATTGATATTCTGTAAATATAACAATTGTATCTTTATTAAAATAAGTTATAACCCAGTTATTACATTACCTAAATTAAATATCGGCAAATACATCGCTAACATAATCGTACCGACTAAAATTGCAATAAAAACCAATAAAATAGGCTCTAGGTTTTTGAGCGATTTTTCAGTTAAAAATAGATATTGCTCTGAATAATATTTAAATAAATATTGGGTGAAATACTGAAGCTTTCCTGACTCTTCAGCAATAGAGAGTAGCTGTACAGATAAATCAGGGAAGAATTTAGTGTGCTTCATTGCATAAGAAAGTAATTCCCCTTGGTGTACAGAGGTTTGTATTTGCCTACAATCTTTATTGTATTGGTAATTGCTGATAGTTTGAATAGTGCAACTTAAGCATTCAGATAATGATAATCCGACTCTTAATGTTGAGTGCATGGTTAAAAAATAAAGGCTTAAGTAATGGGTTTGTATTAAATCTTTGAGTAATGGTATGCGCATCATGACTCTATTTAAAATAGATTTAAGTGTAAATTTAAATTTAACTGTTAATACTGATAAAGTGAAAAATATAAATAACAGAATGATTGATTTTTCTTGTATATATTCAGAGGTAAAAATAACAACTTTAGTAACAAAAGGTAATTCATGTTGAAAATTACCATATATATTTTCAAATTGAGGGACAACATAGTACATCATAATTATTAATAGTAAGATTGAAAATAGTGATAGTGCGATTGGATAACGTATTGCTTTTTTGATAAGTAATGCATTTTTTTCATTGTGTTCTAACATTGTGCTAATAACTTGAAAGCTTTCATCGTAACGCCCTGTTTTTTCGGCAACAATTATTAGGCTGACTATTGTGTTATTAAAAATAAGAGGGTGCTTATTTAGATGCTGTGAAAGCTTATCGCCTTTTTCTAGGTTTTCAATTGAATTTTCTATCATGTTTTGCCAATAAGGAAGGTGGCAATTAGATAGTAGTATTTTTAGGCATTGAACTAGGTTAATACCTGAAGATGCCAATATACTTAATTGGTGAAAGAAATGTATTCGATAATCTATATTCTCACGATTTAAAATAAAAATCATTTTAAATTTAATTTTTAATGGGGTTAGGTTATTTTTAGTAATTGCCAAAAAAGCATTTTTCTTACTACTGGCTAAAAGGTTTTTTTTAATTAAATTGTTGTTACTGTCAATAGCAATATATGAATAAATAAACATAATTATAGTTTTCCATGCCCAATAACAGAATAAATTTCTTGCAGAGTTGTTTCACCTGATTCAACTAAAGTTAGGCCTGCTTTAAATAAGTTATCGAAACCCTCTATGCTAGAGGGCTGACCAGAAAATAATTTGCCTATCTTTGGTTGATCGATATACTCATAAATAGCGGTTCTGCCCATAAAGCCAGAGAAGCAGAGCTCACACCTTTTAGACGACCACTGATTAATAATTAGATCATCATTCAGTTTAACGGGCTGCGCTGTAATTCCTTTACAATAAGGGCAAAGCTTTCTTACTAACCTTTGTGCTATTACCATTTTTAAACACGATTTTAATTCAATATGACTAACACCTAGCTGATTCATGCGCTCTATCGCACTAAAGGTACAATTAGTATGTAATGTTGATAAAACTAAATGCCCTGTTTGTGCGGCACGCGTGGCAATTTTAGCGGTTTCTTCATCTCTAATTTCCCCAATCATAATAATATCTGGGTCTTGTCTTAGTAATGCTCTCAGAATAAAAGCGAAGCTAAGATCATATTTTTCATTGACTTGAGTTTGATTGACCCCTTGTAAAGGGATCTCAATTGGGTCTTCGATGGTTGAGATATTTCTAGAGGACTTATTTAAATATTCAAGGGCACTATACAACGTTACTGTTTTACCGCTACCTGTAGGGCCTGTAACTAAAATTAACCCTTGTGGCTGATTTAGATAGTCTTGTAGTGAAGAAAGAAGGGAAGAGCACATCCCAATGTGCTCTAAAGAATATTTTAACTGTGTATTCAAAATGCGTAATACTAGTTTTTCACCATGAAGAGTTGGAATACTTGATAGGCGGATACTGTAATTTTTCCCATCAAAATGCCAACTCATTTGCCCATCTTGTGGACGCCGTTTTTCTGCGATATTCATTTTTGCGAGTATTTTTATACGAGCAATGATTTCATTGTTAATTTCATATGGTGGGGAAGGGATAAAATATAATTTCCCATCAACCCGTAACCTAATCTTTAACCCTTGTTTGGTAGGTTCAAGATGGATGTCCGATGAACGTTTATGAACAGCGGTTTTTAGTAGGTCCTCAACAAAATCAACAGCGGGTGAGCTAACATTAAGGGACTCAGCCTCTTTAGGTTGATATTGAGTCTCTTCTTCTTTTATTTGATGTATTTCACTGTTGAAATAATGGTCGATTTTCTCTTTTGGCCAAATATCGTAGCAAACGGGTACACTTGCAATAAATTTTAGTGTGGCAATTAAATTGTCATTAGGCTTTTTTGCGACAGCGATAGATAACCTTTTGTGATTATAATCAATTATGATCATATAGTTTCTATCACATATATTTTTTAACTCTTTTAAAATATATTGCTTGTCCTTGAGTGTGTTCATGAAAACTCCTAATTAAAATACAAATGTTTTTTCACATAATGATTTTAAATTTGCATCAGTTTTACTTTCACAAAGAACTGACCATTTAAAAGGCATGCTATTTGCTGGGATTGACGGTGTTAAGGTTATATTAAGTGCTGATAGTGACTTATCACCCGTTAATTTAATAACCCCAGACTTTACTTCTATTTTACTAATGTACTTTCCTGTTATATTAGTAGGTATGTTATTATTTCCATTATTACATTGTGATAAACTTCCTTGCTCAAAACTACACAGTTCTATACTACTTTTATAGGGGAGCACCATTTGTAGTACATCTGTCATCGCAGCTTTTTGCATATACCCTTGATAACCAGGAATAGCAATAGCACTAAGTATAGAAATGATTGCGATGACTACCATTATTTCGATAAGAGAAAAACCTTGCTGATTCATAATTAAAACCTCTTTTGTTTAGTGAGGTTTAATCATAATTAATTTTTTTTAATAAACTTATCGATAAATAAAAAAATAGAAAGCGTTTTGTAAGTTTTGTAGTGTGAAAGGATGCGTTACATTATTTTTTTCGAGTGGCTTCGCAATAAAAAAAGAATTGCTTTTAAAACAGCGTTAGGTAATGAATTGTTATATAAGATAAGTGCGGTGCTATTAACAGCTAATATATATTAAAATAAAAATATTAGCTGTTAATTAAGTATAATAACTATTAACGTTTTAATTTATTTTTATATTTTTGCCAATCGAAAAATGGGCCTGGGTCTGTTTTCCTTTCAGGGGCTATATCACTGTGACCAGTAATATTATGTTTAATTAATGGGTACACAGAAATAAGCAACTGGGTTAGTTGGGCAAGAGACTGGTATTGCGCTTCAGTGAATGGTTCAAAATCTGTACCTTCCAGCTCAATGCCAATTGAAAAATCATTACATTTTTCTTTGCCTTGGTAGCTAGATTGCCCTGCATGCCAAGCTCGTAAATGAAAAGGTACATATTGAACGATCGCACCATCACGGCGTATTAAGCAGTGTGCAGAAACACGAAGGTGTTTGATTTCTTCAAAAAAGGGGTGTTCTTTAGGGTTTAACTTCCCTGTAAAGAGTTGATCAATATAAGGTCCACCAAACCTACCGGGGGGGAGGCTAATATTATGGATAACCAAAAGAGAAGGAATAACATTCTCAGGGCGTTGGTCGTGGTGTGGGGAAGGGATATGAGTCACATTATTTAGCCAACCATCATGTATTTTCATATCGTTATCCATAGTATTCTCTTTTCTTTTTGGTTAATACTCGTTATCTGCGAATGAAAAGATTAGCATAGATAAAATAAGACGGGTGCATATTTTGGAGTTATAAATGCCTATACGACGTTATGATGAACAGCAAAGACGTACAATTCTTCAGGCAAGATTGGATACGGATATTCCATTTATGGTTGGTGTTGCTCTGAAAGAAGATTTAGGTCAGGTCATTGATTATAAAAGGGATATAACAGGTCAGTTATTGAATGCGGATACTCAAGCGACTGCACTCATTATCACCCGTGAAAATGGGGTCTTTTGCGGGAAACAATGGTTAGAAGAGGTGTTTCTTCAACTAGGGGGGCAAGTCAAAATTGACTGGAAAGTACAAGATGGCGAAGTTGTTACGCCAAACCAAGTATTGTGTGAGATGCATGGCCCATCACAAATTTTATTAACTGGCGAACGTACTGCGTTGAACTTTATTCAAACACTTTCATCGGTATCAAGTGTAACCGCGCAGTATGTGAAACAAATCGAGGGGACGAAAGCTAAACTGCTTGATACCCGTAAAACCATACCTGGGCTGAGAACCGCTTTAAAGTATGCTGTGCTGATGGGCGGTGGTTTTAACCATCGACTAGGGTTGTCTGACGCTTATCTAATAAAAGAGAACCATATTATCTCCGCAGGGTCTGTTGAGCGCGCTGTTGAGTTAGCTCGCCAAGCTCACCCTGATGTACCGATTGAGATCGAAGTTGAAAGTTTAGCTGAGCTATTACGTGCTTTGAAGGCAGAGGCTGACATCATTATGTTAGATAACTTCACTTCAATGATGATGAAAGAAGCCGTAGTACTCACCGCAGGGAAAGCAGCACTTGAGGTCTCAGGGGATGTTACATTAAATACAATAAAGGAATTCGCGGAAACAGGGGTTGATTTTATTTCTGTAGGGGCATTGACTAAGCATATTAAAGCAATGGATTTATCAATGCGCTTTGTTGAAAGTAAAGTATAAATTGGCCTTTCTTTTACTGTTAAAATTAATTAGATCAAAGGGTTAGTAGAATCGGAGGGCGGTAAAATGTCATTATTTTTGTCGCCCCATGATTAAACTAAATAAATAGGCTTGCGCCTATCCGCAATATTGAAATATTAGCGTGTTATTCTATTCATTACTTCCATTTTATTCTGAAGTTTTATGGTAAAAAAAGTGTGTTATCAACACACTGTGTTTCACTTAAGTCAGGGTTAACTCTTTTGTTAACATTTTCATTACAATAGATAGTGTTTTTTAGAGCCTGAATATAGGTTGGTTTTTATTGTCGATTACTTATTCAGAAAATATGAATTTAAATTTAAAGAATGACTTACTTTAACGCTTCAGCTTTTGTTTTTTAGCATAAAAAATCGGTTTTAATGTTAAAAATATTCATATGTGATTGGTTATTAAGTTATCAAATCATGCTAAATATTAAAAAAAATTGTTAAGATTTGCAGGATTTTATGATTTAGCGCAAGGTCTTTATGGACAGATAGTGAATACTTTGTTACTTTATTACCCCATAAGAAAATTGGTATTACCAATTAACACTGGGTAATACCTAATCAATAATTACTCACTAATGAATATGGCAGATTATGACTTACGGTAAAATTCGCCAACCAAAGTTATCAGATGTGATAGAGCAACGACTCGAACATCTTATTTTCGAAGGGACACTACGGCCCGGCGAAAAGCTGCCTCCTGAGCGTGAACTTGCCAAGCAATTCGACGTATCTAGGCCATCAGTGCGTGAAGCAATTCAAACGTTAGAAGCTAAAGGGCTTCTATCTCGTCGCCAAGGTGGCGGCACTTTCGTTCAAAAGAAAATGTGGCAAAGCTTCAGTGATCCTTTAGCCCAACTACTTGAAGGTAATCCCGAATCTCAATTCGATCTGCTTGAAACTCGCCATGCTCTCGAAGGTATTGCAGCTTATTATGCTGCACTTCGCGGCACAGAAGAGGATCTTGAACGAATTCGGCAAAGCTATGAACTAATTAAGACAGCACAAGAAAATGGCGGCCTAGAAGCTGAGTCAGATGCCGTATTGCAATATCAATTAATTGTGACGGAAGCTGCCCATAATGTTGTGCTATTACACCTATTGCGTTGCATGATCCCAATGCTAGAACAAAATATTCGTCAGAATTTTGAGTTCTTATATACCCGTAAAGAAATGTATAAAGCAGTTAGTGAACATAGAGCCCAGATTTTTGCAGCTATAATGGCAAGAGAGCCAGAAAAAGCGCGTGAAGCTTCTCATCGTCATTTAGCTTTTATCGAAGATTTGTTATTGGATATCAGCCGTGAACAGACAAGACGAGAACGTTCTTTACGTCGGTTACAGCAACATCCTGATTTAAATTAATAATATAGATCCTGACTGCTGCGTCTATATTATTGTGAATACTCTAAACGAGAGTTAAAGCGGCAACTACATCAGGGCCTATCTTCCCGCTATTTTTAGTCATATTGGGAAAATGGCAGGAAGATAGGCTCCATATAACCATATAAAATAGATAACAGATAAGGAATACACCATGTCAGATATGCTAAAAAATGACGTGGATCCGATTGAAACTCGCGACTGGCTACAGGCGATTGAATCGGTCATCCGTGAAGAAGGTGTTGATCGTGCTCAGTTTATTATCGAACAGGTATTAAGCGAAGCGCGTAAAGGCGGTGTTAATATTGCCGCTGGTGCATCTGGTCGTTCTGATTACATCAACACAATTGCTGTTGAAGATGAGCCGGCATACCCTGGTAACATGGATTTAGAGCGCCGTATTCGCTCGGCAATTCGCTGGAACGCAGTAATGACTGTTCTGCGGGCTTCTAAAAAAGACTTAGAACTGGGTGGCCATATGGCTTCTTACCAGTCATCAGCAACCTTATATGAAGTATGCTTCAACCACTTCTTCCGCGCTCATAATAACAATGATGGCGGTGACTTAGTATTTTTCCAAGGTCATATCTCTCCGGGGATCTACGCACGTGCTTTCTTAGAAGGTCGTCTAACTGAAGAGCAAATGAACAATTTCCGTCAAGAAATTGGCGGCAATGGTCTGTCTTCTTACCCGCACCCTAAATTAATGCCTGATTTCTGGCAGTTCCCAACCGTATCAATGGGGCTGGGGCCAATTAATGCTATTTATCAAGCTAAATTCCTGAAATACCTAAACAACCGTGGTCTGAAAGATACATCCGCTCAGCGTGTGTATGCATTCCTTGGTGATGGTGAGATGGATGAGCCAGAATCTAAAGGTGCAATTACTATTGCAACACGTGATCAATTAGATAACTTAGTTTTCGTTATTAACTGTAACCTGCAACGTCTGGATGGCCCAGTTACAGGTAACGGTAAAATTGTTAACGAATTAGAAGGTGTCTTTAGTGGCGCTGGCTGGCAAGTTATCAAAGTGATGTGGGGCGACCGTTGGGATGAACTGCTGCGTAAAGATACGAGTGGCAAACTTGTTCAACTGATGAACGAAACCTTAGACGGTGACTACCAAACCTTTAAATCACGTGATGGCGCATATGTCCGTGAGCACTTCTTCAACCGCTACCCTGAAACGGCTGCATTAGTTAAAGATATGACTGATGATGAGATTTGGGCACTGAACCGCGGTGGTCATGATCCGAAGAAAGTGTATGCAGCATTCAAAAAAGCACAAGAAACCAAAGGCAAACCAACTGTTATCTTAGCTCAAACCATTAAAGGTTATGGTATGGGTGAAACAGCAGAAGGTAAAAACATTGCGCACCAAGTGAAAAAAATGAACATGGATGGCGTTCGTCATTTCCGTGATCAATTCAATGTTCCAGTCGCTGATGAGCAAATCGAAAAACTGCCTTACGTTACTTTTGAAAAAGATTCAGAGGAATACAAATATCTGCACGAGCGCCGTCAAGCGCTGGGTGGTTATTTACCAGCTCGTCGTTCAACTTTTGATGAGAAGCTGGAAATCCCTGCACTGGAAGATTTCAGCCAATTATTAGAAGAACAATCGAAAGAAATTTCGACCACGATCGCTTTCGTTCGTGCATTGAACGTTATGTTGAAAAACAAGTCTATCAAAGAGCGTTTAGTGCCAATTATCGCTGATGAAGCGCGTACTTTTGGTATGGAAGGTCTATTCCGTCAAATTGGTATTTATAGCCCGAAAGGCCAGCAATACACACCACAAGACAGAGAACAAGTCGCATACTATAAAGAAGATTCGAAAGGCCAAATCCTGCAAGAAGGTATCAATGAATTGGGCGCAGGTTCTTCTTGGTTAGCTGCTGCAACATCTTACAGCACTAACAACTTGCCGATGATCCCATTCTATATCTACTACTCAATGTTTGGTTTCCAACGTATTGGTGACTTAATGTGGGCAGCGGGTGACCAACAAGCACGTGGCTTCTTGATTGGTGGTACTTCAGGTCGTACAACGCTAAATGGTGAAGGTTTACAACACGAAGATGGCCATAGCCATATTCAATCACTGACAATCCCTAACTGTATTTCTTATGACCCAGCATTTGCTTATGAAGTTGCTGTAATCATGCAAAACGGTTTAGAGCGCATGTACGGTGAAAAACAAGAGAACGTGTATTACTACATCACGACTCTGAACGAAAACTATCATATGCCTGCAATGCCAGAAGGTGTAGAAGAAGGTATCCGTAAAGGTATCTATAAACTGGCTTCAGTTGAAGGTAGTAAAGGCAAAGTTCAGTTGTTAGGTTCAGGTTCTATGATGCGTCATGTGCGTGAAGCGGCGGATATTCTGTCTGCAGATTATGGCATCGGCTCTGATGTATACAGCGTGACTTCATTTACTGAATTGGCGCGTGATGGCCAAGACTGTGAGCGTTGGAATATGCTACACCCATCTGAAGCTCCACGTGTTCCATATATCGCACAAGTGATGAACGATGCACCAGCTGTAGCGTCAACTGACTACATGAAACTGTTTGCTGAACAAGTTCGTACTTATGTACCAGCAAGTGACTACCGTGTTCTGGGTACAGATGGCTTCGGTCGTTCAGATAGCCGTGAAAACTTACGTCACCACTTTGAAGTGGATACTAGCTATGTGATCGTTGCAGCATTAGGTGAATTAGCTAAACGTGGTGAGATTGATGTTAAGGTCGTTGAAGAAGCGATCAAAAAATACAACATCAACCCAGATAAAGTTAACCCACGTTTGGCATAAGAGGTAAAAATCAATGTCTATTGAAATCAAAGTGCCAGATATCGGTGCTGATGAAGTTGAAGTCACCGAAGTGATGGTTAAAGTGGGTGATAAAGTAGAAGCTGAGCAATCGCTTATTACCGTTGAAGGTGATAAAGCTTCTATGGAAGTCCCATCTCCACAAGCGGGTGTGGTTAAAGAAATTAAAATTGCAGTTGGTGATAAAGTCACAACCGGTAAATTGATTATGCTGTTTGAAGCAGAAGCGGGTGCAGCAGCACCTGCTCCAGCAGAAGCACCTGCAGCGGCTCCAACGGCAGCACCAAGCGCAGCAGCGTCAAAAGACGTTGCTGTACCAGATATCGGTGGTGATGAAGTTGAAGTTACCGAAATCATGGTAAAAGTCGGTGACACCGTTGAAGCTGAGCAATCATTGATTACTGTTGAAGGTGATAAAGCTTCGATGGAAGTACCTGCTCCATTTGCAGGTACTGTTAAAGAAATCAAGATCTCGACTGGCGACAAAGTACAAACTGGCTCGCTAATTATGGTCTTTGAAGTGGCAGGCGCAGCGCCAGCAGCAGCTCCAGCTTCTGAAACGGCGGCACCAGCTGCTCCAGCAGCTTCAGCAATTAAAGATGTTAATGTTCCAGATATTGGTGGCGATGAAGTTGAAGTTACCGAAGTGATGGTTAAAGTGGGTGACACCGTTGAAGCTGAGCAATCAATCATTACGGTTGAAGGCGATAAAGCATCAATGGAAGTGCCTGCACCATTTGCGGGAACTGTTAAAGAAATCAAAATTGCGACTGGCGATAAAGTGAAAACTGGCTCGCTGATTATGACTTTTGAAGTTGCGGGTGCAGCGCCAGCTGCGGCACCAGCACCTCAAGCATCAGCACCTGCTCAAGCAGCAACGCCAGCTCCTGCGGCGGCTACTCCAGCTAAAGCCGCTGATAGCAAAAATGAATTCGTTGAAAACGATGCATATGTACATGCAACGCCAGTTATTCGTCGCTTAGCGCGTGAATTTGGTGTTAACTTAGCGAAAGTAAAAGGTACAGGTCGTAAAGGTCGTATCCTGCGTGAAGACGTTCAAGCTTACGTGAAAGATGCGGTTAAACGCGCAGAGTCTCCAGCAGCAGCTGGTGGTGGTTTACCAGGCATGTTGCCGTGGCCAAAAGTGGATTACAGCAAATTCGGTGAAGTCGAAGAAGTTGAACTGGGCCGTATTCAAAAAATCTCTGGTGCTAACCTGAGCCGTAACTGGGTGATGATCCCGCATGTTACGCTAATGGAAGAAGTAGATACCACAGAAGTTGAAGAATTCCGTAAGCAACAAAATAAAGAAGCAGAGAAAAAACAGCTTGGCGTGAAAATTACCCCACTGGTATTTGTCATGAAAGCCGTTGCTCGCGCACTGGAAGAAATGCCACGCTTTAATAGCTCGATTTCTGAAGATGCGCAGCGTTTATTCCTGAAAAAATACATCAACATCGGTATTGCAGTTGATACACCAAATGGCTTAGTTGTTCCTGTCTTTAAAGACGTTAACAAAAAAGGCATTTTAGAGTTATCTCGCGAACTGATGGAAGTTTCTAAGAAAGCACGTGCAGGTAAACTGACTGCATCTGATATGCAAGGCGGATGTTTCACTATTTCTAGCCTTGGTGGTATCGGAACAACCGGCTTTGCACCAATTGTGAATGCACCAGAAGTTGCGATTATGGGGCTGTCACGTTCTGCAATGAAACCAGTTTGGAATGGTAGTGAGTTTGTTCCTCGCCTGATCCTGCCTATGTCACTGTCCTTTGACCATCGTGTTATTGATGGCGCTGATGGAGCTCGCTTCATTACCTTAGTAGGGCAATTAATGAGCGATATTCGCCGCTTAGTGATGTAAATAATAAGACCGGCTTATAGGCCGGTCTGCTTTATTTAGGCTGAGACAGAATTTTTTGCTGCTGCTACGAAAGGTTGGGAGTTACATCACGAAATGAGCCTTTTCAGGGTGTTAACAATTCTGTAAACTGCTCTCGGTGTGTACTTTTCCAGTGGAAAATCGTTTATTCAGCAGTACCGCTGGACAAAACAAAAAGAGGTCATGATGAGTACTGAAATTAAAGCCCAAGTCGTTGTGCTTGGTGCAGGCCCTGCAGGTTATTCTGCGGCTTTCCGTTGCGCTGACTTAGGTTTAGAAACTGTTTTAGTAGAACGTTATTCAACGCTTGGTGGGGTTTGTTTAAACGTTGGCTGTATCCCTTCAAAAGCTTTATTGCATGTTGCAAAAGTGATCGAAGAAGCAAAAGCTTTAGCTGAGCACGGTATTGTTTTTGGTGAGCCAAAAACTGACATTTCCAAAGTCCGTTTATGGAAAGAAAAAGTGATTAATCAGCTGACTGGCGGTCTAGCTGGTATGGCTAAAGGCCGTAAAGTTAACGTGGTTAACGGCTTCGGTAAATTTACAGGCGCTAATACTCTGGTTGTTGAAGGCGAAAATGGTAGTACGACTATCAATTTCGATAACGCAATCATTGCTGCAGGTTCCCGTCCAATTCAATTACCATTTATCCCACATGAAGACCCACGTATTTGGGATTCAACAGATGCATTAGAACTGACTGAAGTTCCTGAGCGTCTGCTGGTGATGGGTGGTGGTATTATCGGTTTAGAAATGGGGACTGTGTATCATGCACTGGGTTCTCAAATCGATGTGGTTGAAATGTTTGACCAAGTCATCCCAGCGGCTGACAAAGATGTGGTTAAAGTATTCACCAAACAAATCAGTAAAAAATTCAACCTACTGTTAGAAACTAAAGTAACAGCAGTTGAAGCGAAAGAAGACGGTATCTACGTTTCGATGGAAGGTAAAAAAGCTTCCGCAGAACCACAACGTTATGATGCGGTATTAGTGGCTATCGGCCGTGTTCCTAACGGTAAAAACTTGGATGCAGGCAAAGCAGGCGTCGAAGTTGATGATCGTGGCTTTATCCATGTGGATAAACAAATGCGCACTAACGTGCCACATATTTTCGCTATCGGTGATATCGTTGGTCAGCCAATGTTAGCGCATAAAGGTGTGCATGAAGGTCACGTTGCCGCTGAGGTTATCTCTGGTCTGAAACATTACTTTGACCCGAAAGTTATTCCTTCTATTGCCTATACTGAGCCAGAAGTTGCATGGGTTGGTTTAACTGAGAAAGAAGCGAAAGAGCAAAATATCAGCTATGAAGTTGCGACTTTCCCATGGGCAGCATCAGGCCGTGCAATCGCATCTGATTGTTCAGAAGGTATGACTAAACTGATTTTCGACAAGCAATCTAACCGTGTTATTGGTGGTGCTGTTGTCGGTGTCAACGGTGGTGAATTACTGGGTGAAATCGGCCTAGCAATTGAGATGGGTTGTGATGCCGAAGATTTAGCATTAACTATCCACGCGCACCCAACACTGTACGAATCAATCGGTATGGCTGCTGAAATTTACGAAGGTAGCATTACTGATTTACCAAACGCTAAAGCGAAAAAGAAAAAATAATTTTCTTTAACTGCACTGATAAACAGTATCTCTAGTATGCTGTTTATCACCAAAGCGAATTGAAGCCAATGTGGAAACATGTTGGCTTTTTTTTGTTTTTGTGAATATAAACAACTAGTCACATGTTTCAGTTCAATTATTTATTAAAATCTAAACAAATATTAATTGAAAATAATTTAATTACCTTCAGAAAAAACATTGCGGAGATTGAAAAACCGCTCGGCTGGAAATTTTTAATTGACCCACAAAAATATCCTTGTACATAAAAATGGCATTCAAATAGGAAATAGGACTTTAATTGAAATGCCAAATAAAGGTAACGCAAAGGTTTTTAATGGAGCATCAGAAGTAGAAATTAAGCAGTAAAGGCACTGTGCTTTATTGGCAAGTCGATAATTTTAATTTGGCCTGTGAACATTTCACTCAGTTAGGAGCAAAATTATATCGAGGGCCAATGTTAATCGATGATAACAACCACATGTGCCAGTTTATTGACCGCTTCGGAAATTTACTTGGAATAAAAGGTTAATAAAATCAATAAAATCCTTTAAATAGATTAAAACCAATCGTAATGATTTACCTTATCAATTAGTAATGTAAATAAAATTACGATAATAAATATAATTTGTGATACCCAAAGGAAAAAGCCATAAAAGAGGGTGCTTTAATCAGCGAAATGCATTATAAAAAGTATGGTTTTTTCAGCTTTTTATAAAGATTTATAATCTCTTAAGCTAAAAAATAACCCGTAATTAAGTGTTAAGGCATGAAGTTAGTAGATAAATGTTACTTTCTTGTGAATGAATTAACATTGCGTTTAAATTCTGCTATGCTGAGAGCCCGAAGCTGGACATAATTTTACCGCCATTGAGATTATGCGAGCAAATTCCTCTGACCTGGCACCGGATGATAATTTTATCAATAAGGTGCAGACAGCCGGGTATATAAATAACAAAGAAGCGAGGAGAACGTCGTGCTAGAAGAATACCGTAAGCACGTAGCCGAGCGTGCCGCTCAAGGGATTGTCCCTAAGCCATTAGATGCGTCACAAGTAGCTGCACTGGTAGAGTTACTAAAAAACCCACCCAAAGGTGAAGAAGATTTCTTGTTAGACCTGCTAACCAACCGCGTCCCCCCTGGTGTTGATGAAGCAGCGTACGTAAAAGCTGGATTTTTAGCCGCAATTGCTAAAGGCGAAACTTCCTCTTCTCTTATCTCCCCTGAAAAAGCCATTGAATTACTAGGTACCATGCAGGGCGGATATAACATCCATGCACTAATTGAAGCTCTTGATGATGCTAAATTAGCGCCTATCGCAGCGAAAGCCCTTTCCCATACATTATTAATGTTTGATAACTTCTACGACGTAGAAGAAAAAGCGAAAGCTGGAAATGCGCATGCGAAACAAGTTATTGAATCATGGGCTGATGCTGAGTGGTTCAAACAGCGCCCTGCATTAGCAGAAAAAATGACCGTGACTGTTTTTAAAGTCACTGGCGAAACGAATACTGATGACTTATCTCCAGCTCCGGATGCATGGTCACGTCCTGATATCCCTCTACACGCTTTAGCCATGCTGAAAAATGCGCGCGATGGTATTGAACCAGACGATGCGGGCAATGTTGGCCCAATCAAGCAAATCGACGCGCTAAATAAGAAAGGCTTCCCATTAGCTTACGTGGGTGACGTAGTCGGTACCGGTTCTTCTCGTAAATCAGCCACTAACTCCGTGCTGTGGTTTATGGGTGATGATATCCCATTTGTGCCAAATAAACGTGGTGGTGGGGTAGTATTAGGCGGCAAAATTGCCCCAATCTTCTTCAATACGATGGAAGATGCTGGTGCGTTACCGATTGAAGTGGATGTGTCTAAACTAAATATGGGTGATGTTATTGATATCTATCCATTTAAAGGTGAAGTACGCAACCATGAAACAGGTGAGCTGCTTGAAACATTTGAATTAAAAACGGATGTTTTAATTGATGAAGTCCGTGCCGGTGGCCGTATTCCATTGATTATTGGCCGTGGTTTAACTAACAAGGCTCGTGAATCATTAGGTTTAGAAGCAACTGATGTATTCCGTCATGCGAAATCTGTAGCTCAAAGTAACCGTGGTTTCTCATTGGCACAGAAAATGGTTGGTCGTGCTTGTGGTCGCCCGGGTATCCGCCCAGGTGAGTATTGTGAGCCAAAAATGACGTCAGTAGGTTCACAGGATACAACAGGCCCAATGACACGTGATGAGCTAAAAGACTTAGCTTGCCTTGGTTTTTCTGCTGACTTAGTGATGCAGTCATTCTGTCACACTGCGGCGTATCCAAAACCTGTTGACGTTACTACGCACCATACATTACCGGATTTCATCATGAACCGTGGTGGTGTTTCTCTGCGTCCGGGCGACGGTATTATCCACTCTTGGTTAAACCGTATGCTCTTGCCTGATACCGTCGGTACAGGTGGTGACTCACATACGCGTTTCCCTATTGGTATTTCATTCCCAGCAGGGTCAGGGCTAGTTGCGTTCGCAGCGGCAACAGGGGTAATGCCTCTGGATATGCCTGAGTCTGTTTTAGTTCGTTTCAAAGGTGAAATGCAACCAGGTATCACATTACGTGACCTTGTTCATGCCATCCCTTTGTATGCGATTAAAGACGGCCTTCTGACTGTTGAGAAAAAAGGTAAGAAAAATATTTTCTCAGGTCGTATTTTAGAAATCGAAGGTTTGCCAGAACTGAAAGTTGAACAAGCGTTTGAATTAGCTGATGCTTCAGCAGAACGTTCAGCCGCGGGTTGTACTATTAAATTAGATAAAGCACCAATCACTGAATACTTGCAATCGAATATCGTTTTATTGAAATGGATGATCGCTGAAGGTTACGGCGACCGCCGCACTATCGAACGTCGTATTAAAGGTATGGAAAGTTGGTTAGCTGATCCGCAACTGCTCGAAGGCGATGCAGATGCAGAATATGCAGCAGTGATTGAAATTGACTTAAACGATATTAAAGAGCCAATTTTGTGTGCACCAAATGACCCTGATGATGCACGTTTACTGTCTGATGTCCAAAACGAGAAAATTGATGAAGTGTTTATCGGTTCTTGTATGACAAACATCGGTCACTTCCGTGCAGCAGGTAAATTACTGGATTCTCACAAAGGCCAGTTACCAACCCGCTTATGGGTTGCTCCACCCACTAAGATGGATGCAGCACAATTAACCGAAGAAGGTTATTACAGTGTGTTTGGTAAGAGTGGTGCAAGGATTGAAGTTCCAGGCTGTTCACTGTGTATGGGTAACCAAGCGCGTGTGGCGGATGGGGCAACGGTTGTTTCGACATCAACCCGTAACTTCCCTAACCGTTTAGGAACAGGGGCGAATGTGTATCTTGCATCAGCTGAGCTTGCTGCAGTTGCTTCATTGTTAGGCCGTTTACCAACGCCTGCAGAGTACCAGCAATTTATGGATAAAGTCGACGAAACAGCAGCGGATACATACCGTTACTTGAACTTTGACCAATTATCACAATATACCGAAAAAGCGGATGGCGTGATTTTCCAAACAGCGGTTTAAGCCACTTTTTATATTAACGGTAAAGGCTCCTAATTTAGGGGCCTTTTTTGTCTCTATTGCAGAATATTGAGTTAAATGTATTGTGAAATTTCAATTAGGTTTAAGTCAGGGTCGCGTAAATAAATTGACATAATTGGCCCCACTGCACCAGTACGTTTCACTGGCCCTTCTACAATTTTTACACCTTGTTGTTCGATGTGTGCCTGTACCTGTTCAAGGGGGATATCGCTAATAAAACACAGGTCTAATGCGCCGGGAACGGCTAAATGTGCTTTCGGCTCAAATTCCTTTCCATATTGATGAATATTTATTTTTTGCTGACCGAATTGCAGGGCATAGCGTTGTTCACCAAAGGTCATCACTGACATCTTTAATACACGCTGGTAGAAATCAAGGCAGGCATCAAGGTGAGTGGTTGTTAGGACTAAATGGTCTAAGCGGTTGATCATTGGAACTCCTATAATCTAAACAGAGGTTATTATCATTTTTTAGTCATTTAATATTAAGTGAATATAAAAATTATAGTGTTGAAATTGGTGTTTTATCGAATTTTCTTTCAGCGAGCAGGTAATACCTCTCAACAAACGTGATTGTCTCACGTTATACTGGTCATAATGACGCAAAGAGTAGAGGTATTGCATATGGACTACCAATTTTTCCAAGATATCACCGGAGCTATCTCCGCTAAATTCTCGATGGATCATGAGGCTATTGGATATTGGCTTAATGAAGAGGTTAAAAATAACCTTAGTCTGTTAGATGCTATCGAAGATAATTATAAAAAAGTCAAAGGCAGTGAAAAGCAGTGGGAGCTTATTGGTCATGAATATACACTGTTACTTGATGATGAAGAGGTGATGATTCGAGCTAATCAATTATTCTTTGAAACAGATGGCCTAGAAGAGGGAATGAGTTATTACGATAATGAAAGTATTGCATTTTGCGGTATCGATGACTTTCTTTTAATGTTAAAAGATTACCGTGTTTTTGTTATTGAAAATGGGAAAAAATAATTTTTTTAGTGATTTGTTTTGTATTTCTATAAATTATCGCTATTATTTTCAGGGTATAGCTAGCTATTAAACTTTTTATTAGAAACTTAAATGGCTAGGGTTGATATTGATAATGAGATCCAAAAGGGCATATATATATGAATACTGATGATGTTACAGGGGCGTTGAATAATGCAACGAATTGGTTTGTGGCAAACCAAGATCTGTTAGTTCAGTATGTGGTGAACATCGTGTCAGCTATTGTTATCCTCATAGTCGGTATGATGGTAGCAAAAGCAGTCGGGCGCGGTTTGCATCGCGTAATGACGATGAAAGGCATTGACGCTACAGTGAGTGATTTTTTATCTGCAATAGTTCGCTATACGATTGTTGCGTTTACCTTAATCGCGGTATTAGGCAAAATTGGTGTACAGACAGCTTCTGTTATTGCGGTAATGGGTGCGGCAGGTTTAGCGGTTGGTTTGGCATTACAAAATTCACTCGGTAACTTTGCTGCTGGTGTATTACTGGTAATATTTAGGCCATTAAAAGCGGGGGAGTATGTCACTATAGGTGCGGTTGAAGGCACGGTGCAAAATGTGCAAATATTCTCAACTACACTAAAAACAGTTGATGACCGCATTATTGTTATTCCAAATGGCAAAATAATTGCTGATAACATAATTAACACCTCACGTGAACCTAACCGTCGTCAAGATATCATTGTCGGGGTGGCTTATGACTCTGATATTGATACCGTGAAAAAAGTATTAGGTGATATTGTTGCGGCTGATGAACGTATTCAGCACAGCAAAGGGGTCACGATACGTTTACATGATATGGCGCCATCTTCATTAAATTACGTAGTGCGTTTTTGGACGACAAATGGGGATGCATGGCCAGTGTATTGGGATCTGCTAGAAGAATTCAAGCGTGCCTTAGATAAGCACCAAATTGGTATTCCATTCCCACAAATGGATGTCCATTTATACAAACAAGATACAGCAACGAATAAAGTATCAGCAGAGTAATTTGCATTAATATTTAAAAATGGAGCCAATTTGGCTCCATTTTTGTTTTTAATATACCAATATGGCATTGGCATTTATGACAGAAAATCTAGCTTAATTAAGTTAAATGCCATAAGTCTGACTTATGACCCATTAGAGTAAATCATTTCCGCTAATAATTGTTTCTCGCTAATATCCCGCATATAAATTGAATAACTATTTGGAATTTATGCATGATTACGATTTATTTTCAGGGGATATTATTGGGTGCAGCAATGATATTGCCATTAGGGCCACAAAATGCATTTGTTTTACAGCAGGGAAGTCGTAAGCAGTTTCATTTAATGAGTGCATTGTTATGCTCTTTAAGTGATGCCGTTTTAATTAGTGCTGGTGTTTTTGGTGGTAGTGCATTACTGAGTCAGTCAGAAATATTAATGCAATTGATAACTTGGGCTGGGGTATTGTTTCTTTTGTGGTATGGCTATGGTGCATTCCGTATTGCAATGAGCCCAGATGAGACAATTCTTCAAGTTGAAAACCGAGTGATTACTCGGTGGAAAGTAATTGTAACTTTGTTTGCCGTGACATGGTTAAACCCACACGTGTACTTAGATACTTTTGTTGTGTTAGGTAGCGTAGGTGGCCAACTAGAAAGCCAGCTACGGCCTTGGTTTACCGCAGGTGCACTGACGGCATCCTTTGTATGGTTTTTTGCTTTAGCTATATTAGCTGCATGGTTTTCACCTGTACTTAATAAACCTCGTTCACAACGCTTGATCAACGTATTTGTTGGTAGTGTTATGTGGTTTATTGCTGTTCAGTTAGCATTGCAAGGCTTAAAAGGGTTTTAAAAGACAATATTACATCAACAGATTGAAAACGCCTTTCAGTTTCTTATTATTCTGAACTACGTTTTTTATTTAGTGTGATATTGTTAAGTTGTATTGAGGGATAGTTTGTTATGAACTATCCTTTTTTTAGCGATAAATAATATCATTGGGAGGTTCTGTGAAATTAAAGTCTTTAGTTTTTGCTACTATGGTAGCTGGTGCTGCGGTTCCGGGCTTCTCATTCGCCGATCCACTACCGAATGGCCCACATATTACGACATCAGGGAACGCAATCGTAAAAGCAGCCCCTGATATGGTAACACTGAATATTTTGGTCGAGGTAACAGCAAAAGATGCGGCTGCGGCTAAAGCGGGTGTTGATAAACGAGTCGCTGAGTATTTTGAATTTTTGAAGAAAAATGGCATTGAAAAACAAGATATTAATGCTGCTAATGTGCGTACTCAGCCAAAATACGATTACAGTAGTGTGAAGCAAAAATCGACGATTGAAGGTTATACTGCAACACGCTCAGTGGAAGTTAAGGTTAAAAAACTTGATCAACTGAATACTTTATTAGATGGCGCTTTAGCAGCTGGTCTTAATGAAATAAACTCAGTACAGTTTGGTGTTGCTAACCCGCAACAGTACCGTGATGAAGCACGGTCTCAAGCGATTAAAAATGCGACAGAACAAGCCAATATCTTAGCGAAAGGTTTTAATGTTCAGTTAGGCCCAGTGTATAGCATTAACTATAATGCGCCAGCTGCGGTGCCATATCCAATCGCTGCAAGAAATTACGGTGGGGCAATGAAAGCCTCTGTTGCTCAAGACCTCAAAGTTGATGAGACCTATGAACAACAGAGTATTGATTTTAATGACCAAGTGGATGTGGTGTTTGAGTTGAAACGTTAATTTTCAGAGGCTATATCATCTTCTTGTTTTAACATTTGGCGCCCTGTTTTCAATAGGGCGTCGGTTACTCTCTTCATTGTACGGCTTTCAGGTGCGAACCGGTGCCAATACAGCATGCGCCTTTGGCATAACCCCGGCGTTAAATCAACCAATTCACCATTTTTCAGCTCATCTGCTATTTGCAAATGAGGGATCATGCAGCAAGTTGAACCTTGTTTCGCCAGTTGGACAAAGGCTTCGGATGAATTCACGATATGGCAAGGAACACTCCCCGGTGATAGCCCAAAATTTTGTTGCACAAAGGCTTGGTGCATATCATCTAAATGGTCAAATGCAACCGCGGGGGCTTTAAGTAATGAAGAACGAGTTACACCATCAGGGAAATATTTAGCGGCAAAGTCAGGGGAAGCGACAAAAATGTAGTCGAGAGCACCGAGTTTATCAACTAAGCAGCCGGGTAATGCTTGGGGTTGAATACTGATAGCACCCACGACTTCACCACGCCTTAACCTTTCCTGAGTTCGAGTTTCGTCTTCAACTTGTATATTTAGCCGAATAGGGCTATTACCCAGTACTGGGTTTAACGCGGGTAGCAACCAAGTTGCTAAGCTGTCTGCGTTAACGGCAAGGGACAGAAGAAGTGGTGTTGAGCCCCCATTTTCATCGCCAAGCCATTGTTCCTCTAATAGTTCTACTTGATGAAGTAGCGCTAGCAGTTTTTGCCCTTGTTCTGTTGGATGAGGCGGAACAGTGCGGACAAGTAAAGGTTGCCCAAACAGGTTCTCTAGCTGCTTGATACGTTGTGAAACAGCAGATTGTGTGATGCAAAGTTTCTGAGCCGCACGCTCAAAGCCGCGTTCACGAATGACGGCATCCAGTGCTTGTAACGCGCGATAATCAGGGCGCTTCATCGAAAAGATCTCCTTATTGTTATTCTATTCGAGGCTATTGACCTTTGCTGTTCCATAAAAATAGATGGGGAAAACACACAAGGCGAATTTCCAACTCAGTGTAAAAGCTCAGCTAGGGTTATTAACAAAGAGCAGTAACCTTAAATCACTATGCCATATTTTTAGTGATAACACTTGAAAATATTATTGTTGCTAGATAAATCCCAAAAACAACGGCATAAATGTAAAGAACAATACTGCAACTTAGCCAGTGTCCGGTATATACTAGCTATTCATAACCTTAATCACGACTCAATTAATTAGCAAAAGGCATGATCATGACTCAGGACGAATTAAAAAAAGCGGTAGGTTGGGCTGCACTCGATTACGTTAAACCGGGTACTATTGTTGGTGTTGGAACGGGTTCAACAGCTTCTCATTTCATTGATGCTTTGGCAACGATGAAGGGGCAAATAGAAGGGGCGGTATCCAGTTCAGAAGCATCAACCCAAAAGCTAAAATCACTGGGGATCACTGTATTTGACTGTAATGAAGTTGATTCATTAGATGTTTATGTCGATGGCGCTGATGAAGTCGACCATCATATGAATATGATTAAAGGTGGCGGGGCAGCCTTAACAAGAGAAAAAATTGTTTCAGCTATTGCAAAAACATTTGTCTGTATTGTTGACCAATCCAAATTAGTTGATGTTTTAGGTAAGTTCCCATTACCCGTTGAAGTGATCCCTATGGCTCGTAGCTATGTGGCACGTGAGTTGGTGAAATTGGGGGGGACCCCTGAATATCGTCAAAATGTCGTAACTGATAACGGAAATGTGATTTTAGATGTCCATAATTTAAGCATTGTAGACCCTGTTGCATTAGAAAATACTATCAATGGTATTGCTGGCGTGGTGACTGTTGGGCTATTTGCTAACCGTGGTGCAGATGTCGTATTAATGGGAACCTCTGATGAAGGGGTTAAAACTATTAAGTTATAATTTATGTTATAACAAATAGATAAATTCAGCGTCTTAAAATAAGTCAGTAGATGTCATATTTACTGGCTTTTTTTATGTTTGATTGTGAATTGAGCGGGTGTTATTTCTGAGATAGCACTAAATTAATTAACCAGTTTTATAAATATCGATGATTTGAAATTTATTTCATTTTTTTTAACACCCCGTTATTTTGGTGATATATCTCACACTAATGCGCATTGTGCAGGAAAAAAACTTATTTTGTGTTACTGCTCCTGATTTTCTACCGTTTAACTTCTTTTTCTTTGCTATTTTTAGTATCCATAAAGCAAACGGTTGTATTGATACTGCGCCGTTTTTTGTTATGTTGGTATAGCTGCATACTTCAAGGTGGGTGGATGTCGATTTTTACAGGTGCTTTGAAGAATGCGAAGCAAACATGCAAATTCATCGGTTATAAATTATTAGTACGTTCACGATAGGGTAGGGGAAATGGTCAAGGTATCTTTGCAAAAAGACAAAATAAAATTTTTACTGCTAGAAGGTGTGCATCAAAGTGCGGTTGAGAACCTAAAAGCAGCGGGTTACACCAATATTGAATACCACAAAAGCGCGTTATCCGACGAAGAATTAAAAAAAGCGATTAAAGATGCACGTTTTGTTGGTATCCGTTCCCGTACTCACCTTACTGAAGAGGTTTTTGCGGCAGCAGAGAAATTAGTTGCAGTCGGCTGTTTTTGTATCGGGACTAACCAAGTTGATTTAGATGCTGCGGCAAAACGCGGTATTCCAGTATTTAATGCGCCATTTTCCAATACTCGTTCCGTTGCAGAAATGGTGTTAGGTCAACTATTACTGTTATTACGCCGTATTCCCGAAGCGAATATGCAAGCACACCGTGGGATATGGGAAAAACAAGCTAAAGGCTGCTTTGAAGCTCGTGGTAAGCGTTTAGGGATTGTTGGATATGGTCATATTGGTACTCAGTTGGGGATCTTAGCTGAAGGGATCGGTATGAATGTTTTCTTCTATGATATAGAAAACAAATTGCCATTAGGTAATGCAACTCAGGTCCGTTCTTTAACTGAACTGCTTAATATGAGTGATGTCGTGAGCTTACATGTACCTGAAACAGCAAGCACCAAAAATATGTTTGCTAAAGAGCAGTTTGACCGTATGAAGCCGGGTTCTATTTTTATTAATGCTTCTCGAGGTACAGTGGTGGATATCCCAGCATTGGCAGCTGCGCTGGAAAGCAAGCATTTATCAGGTGCTGCCGTTGACGTATTCCCAACAGAGCCAGCGGCGAATAATGACCCGAATGACCCGTTTATCTCTGAATTAATTAAATTCGACAATGTGATTTTAACACCGCACATTGGTGGCTCGACTGAAGAGGCTCAGGAAAACATCGGGTTAGAAGTTGCAAGTAAATTAGCAAAATACTCAGACAATGGTTCAACGTTATCTGCTGTTAACTTCCCTGAGGTTTCACTGCCAGTACATACCGAGGATACTAACCGTTTCTTGCATATTCATGAAAACCGCCCAGGTATTCTTAATAGCATTAACCAAGTATTTACGGAGAATAATATCAACGTAGTTGGGCAGTATTTACGTACAGCTGGTAATGTTGGCTATGTGGTGATCGATGTGTTAACGCAGAGCCCAAGTCAAACAGATGATGCCTTAGCTAAGCTAAAAGCACTGCCAGGCACTATCCGAGCACGTTTGCTGTTCTAAATTAGCATTGGTTGCTTTTACTTGATGATGGCGCAGGTATTAATTACCAGCGCCATATTTTTTGTGGCGTAATAATTTCAGGTAACGGAATATCCCAGTGCGCTACGGGAAGTGCCTCGACCTGCTGGCAATCATGGGCTAAGCCGATGGGGTAAAAACCGGTTTGTTGCCAATGAGCTAATGTCCTATCATAAAACCCACCCCCCATTCCTAATCGCTGCCCTTGGCTATCAAAAGCCACAAGGGGAATGAACATGATATCCAGTTTTTCTATAGGGAGTACATCTTGTACATTGAGTGGGGGTTCATCAATATTAAAGCGGTTTTTGACTAACTGTGTTTTTGCGTGATAGCGAAGAAAAAGTAAATGATGGCGGCTGAAAGGGTGTAAAACAGGAAGGTAAACCTGTTTGCCTTGTTCCCACAGTGCACTAATTAATGGCCTAGTATCAATTTCACCATCAAACGAGAGAAATAGGGCGATGCATTTCGCTGAGTTAATCTTTGGGTGCTGCAAGGCATTCTTCATGACCAGTTGAGCGGCTAACTGTTGTTGTTTCGTGGTTAATTGACGACGAGCCTGACGGATGGATTGGCGTACTTGCTGGCGTTGTGTGGAAAGGGCATCTTGCATATGAAAACCTACTCTATCAGCAATAGGAAATAATTAACTATTTAGAGTATATCGCAAGGCGAAAATTATTGTAGAAAAGTAAATCGTCTGAATCAATACGACGTTGTATTATTGGTGTGTGTTATTAAAGGTAAATAGGAATACAGTAGAGGGTCTCCAAGATGCCGTTGTAGGCTGTAACCCTTGAACCCTTGGTTCAAGGTGAACGCAGTTTAGCAACCTTTAGGCTTCCTGAACGAATCAGGCATGCTCACCAGCGCAATAACCACATTCTGTTTGGTAGAAATATCGGCTCAGGGGACTCGCCCACTCACGCGCATCTCAGAGAAATTTGGTTTGAGTACTTTCGTTACCCAGTGATTTCATTGTACAAAACTAGATTTAAAATGCAACCTTAATTTTGGATATTTTTTTCTACTAGTGTCTGATTAATAAGCGAATTTACTCTAGGGGCAATACTTGCCTCTCAGTAATTTTTACCTGATCATGCAACGCTTGTTCAATAGTATGTTGCAACATTTTTATCTTTTCTTCCATATTATAAGCATAATCACGCGTTTTTGTCTTTTCTTGTGCTAATTCGTGACAGACGTTCAATGCTACGATAAAAATAAGTTGTTCCATATTGGTGACACCGCTTCTATCTTTTAGGTTCTGCAAGCGCTGTTCTAATTCTTTAGCCGACTCAAGAAGGGCTTCCTTTTGTTCTGCAGGGCAGTTGACTCGCAGTGAGCGCCCAAAAATTTGAATGTCGACAGGTTGTGCGGACATGTTACCTCCATACTGAATAATGTTCGCCATAAATACAACATATTTGGCGCAATTAATAGATAAGACAAAAGCATACTGGTCTAGCGGCTATCCTTGATGGTAGCATATCACGAATCATAAGCTAACATGACGAATTCAGATGTCTATACAAAAATCTTTACCAAACTATGAAACACTGGACAAACTGTTACAACAGCACTCAATAGCACTTACCGCAGCTGAAATCCATGGTCTAATAACGGGGTTAATTTGTGGTGGTAGCCGTGATCATAGCTGGCAAACATTAGTCCATGACCTTGCTAACGATGGTTTAGCATTTCCTCAAACAATTTCACAGCCACTACGTGATTTATTTGACACCACTTTTGAGTCGCTAGATGACAGTGAATTTGCATTTACTATGCTATTCCCTGATGAAGACGCCTCTATTTTTGACCATGCAGACGCATTAGCGGGTTGGGTTAATCACTTTTTATTAGGCGTTGGGGTGGCTCAACCCAAACTGGCGGATAAAAAAGAGATTGCAGAAGTTATTACAGATTTACGTAATATCGGAATGCTTGGGTATGACGAAGACGAAGACCAAGAAGAGCTTGAGCAAGCGCTAGAAGAAGTGGTTGAGTACGTCAGGGTTGCGGTACAGCTATGTTATATCGCATTAGTTGAGCCAAATAAAGGCCCAACAGCGGTTGAGAATAATAAGCCTATCCTTCATTAATTCTAATCGCGTCAGTTTTACACATGAGCTCTGTTTTATCACTAAAATAGGGGAACTTAGAGCTGGTTTATCCAGCTTTGGGTCATTGTCGCCAGCGCGTATTGTTCGCTAGCATAATATTAGCAACATCATAATTCAGATAATAAGGCAAAAACGGTATGAATAAACAGGAATTTATTTCTCGTCGTAACGCATTATTGGCAAAAATGCAGTCAGGTAGTGCAGCAATTATTTTTTCTGCCCCGCCTGCACAGCGCAATGCGGATTGTGAATACCCTTATCGTCAGCACAGTGATTTCCTTTATCTGACCGGTTTTAGCGAGCCTGAAGCTATATTAGTCTTAATTAAAAGTGATGAAAAACATAGCCATACTGTTCTTTTTAATCGGGTCCGCGATTTAACAGCTGAAATTTGGTTTGGGCGTCGTCTTGGTCAAGAGGCCGCTCCTGAAAAGCTAGGCATTGATAAAGCCTTACCATTTAACGAAGTTGAAGAGCAGTTGTATCAGTTACTCAACGGATTAGATGTGGTTTACCATGCTCAAGGTGAATTTGCTTACGCAGATAAACTCGTTTTTGATGCACTAGATGTTTTACGTAAGGGAAGCCGTCGTAATCTGCGTGCGCCAGAAACTATGGTGGATTGGCGTCCGATTGTGCATGAAATGCGTTTATTTAAATCGGAAGCAGAAATTAATACGATGCGCGAGGCAGGGCGGATTTCAGCCCTTGCACATATCCGAGCAATGGAAACTTGTCGGCCAAATATGTATGAATACCAGTTATGCGGTGAGTTAGAGCACGAATTTACCCGTCATGGTGCACGTTTCCCTTCTTATAATTCTATTGTTGGAAGCGGTGAAAACGCGTGTATTTTGCATTACACCGAAAATGAATGCCAAATGAAGGATGGTGAGCTGGTATTAATTGATGCAGGGGCAGAGTTTGAGGGATATGCGGGGGATATTACGCGTACATTTCCTGTTAATGGCAAATTTAGCCAAGCTCAGCGCGAAGTCTACGATATCGTGCTGAAAGCTCTAAATACCGCATTAGAATTGTATCTCCCGGGAACGAGTATACATGAGGTTACTCGCCAGATTGTGCGTATCAAAACCGAAGGATTAGTGGCCTTAGGTATTTTACAAGGCGATGTCGATCAATTGATCGAAAACAAAGCATATCAAGCTTTCTTTATGCATGGTTTAAGTCATTGGTTAGGGCTAGATGTGCATGATGTCGGTTTTTATGGGACCGATAGAGACCGTATACTTGAGCCTGGGATGGTATTAACCGTCGAGCCTGGTTTATATATTGCACCAGATGCTGATGTGCCTCCTCAATACCGTGGTATCGGCATACGTATTGAAGACGATATTGTGATCACTGCAGAGGGCAACGAAAATCTGACAGATCTGGTCGTGAAAGACCCAGATGAAATAGAAGCTTTAATGTTGCAAGCAAAACAGCGTTTGGTTTAAAAAGAGTTATTAATAAAGGTAAGAAATAACGCATGAATGTGATTATCGTGGGGGGCGGAATGGCGGGCGCGACGTTAGCACTCGCTATTTCTTCCCTTAGCCAAGGAAAGTTATCGGTTTCACTCATCGAGGCCGCTTTACCGGAAGGCAAGCACCCAGGGTTTGATGCTAGAGCCATTGCATTAGCACATGGTACTTGCCAGTATTTATCAAAAATAGGGGTGTGGCCTGCATTCTCAGATTGTGTGACACCGATTAATCACGTTCATGTTTCTGATAGAGGGCATGCGGGTTTTGTCAATATTGCCGCAAAAGATTATCATATTGCCGCATTGGGTAATGTGATTGAGTTACATGAGGCTGGAACCCGTTTATTCTCCCTTCTGCGTAAAGCGCCGGGGGTGACATTATACTGCCCCGCCAAAGTCGAAAGTGTTCATCGTGAACAAGGCTCTGTTAGCGTGACTTTGGACAATGGTGATACAGTAACTGGTCAATTATTGGTTGCCGCTGATGGTAGCCATTCTGCGATTGGTAAAGCATGTAACATACAATGGCAACAAGATGATTATGGGCAAGTAGCCATCATCGCTAATGTGAAAACGGCGGTTGACCCAAAAGGCCAAGCCTTTGAACGCTTTACTGAATTTGGCCCCCTTGCACTATTACCTATGTCACAAGGGCGTAGCTCTTTGGTTTGGTGCCACCATCAAGAACAAGCTGATGCCATTAATGCATGGGATGATGCAACATTCATTCACAGGCTACAACAAGCATTTGGTTGGCGTTTAGGTGAGGTTGTGATGGCCGGTAAGCGTCATTGCTACCCATTAGTATTACGCAAGGCACTGACACCGGTCAGCCACCGAGTGGTATTGGTTGGTAATGCAGCACAAACATTACACCCTATTGCAGGGCAAGGCTTTAATTTAGGACTCCGTGATGTTATGCAATTAGCTCAAACGGTGGTGAATGCACATGCTGATAATCAAGATATCGGCAGCTATTCGTTGTTAAGTCAGTACCAACAAATACGGGCTCTCGATAGGGACAAAACCGTCACAATGACCGATGGGTTAGTACGCATATTTGCTAACCGTTGCTTACCACTGATTGTTGGCCGTAATTTAGGCTTAATGGCAATGGAAATGTTGCCACCCGCTCGCGATGTTTTGGCGCGCCAAACATTGGGTTGGGTTACACACCAATAACCACGAAATAGAGAGGAAATTAATAACATGCAATCATTTGATGTGGTTATCGCTGGCGGGGGTATGGCTGGACTTGCGCTGGCTTGTGGTTTAGAAGGCAGTGGCCTACGTATCGCTGTGGTTGAAAATACCCCCCCTAAATGCACATTTTCAGCGGCAGAACCTTACGCATTAAGAGTGTCGGCAATTAATGCAGCGAGTGAGAAATTACTTACTCACTTAGGTGTTTGGTCAGCTATTAAAGAAATGCGAGCCTCAGCTTACGGTGGTATGGAAGTCTGGGATAACGACAGCTTTGGCCGTATTACATTTTCTGCTAACGAACAAAATTTGACCCATTTAGGTCATATTGTTGAGAATAATGTGGTGCGAGATGCTTTATGGCATAAAGCGTCTCAACTAAGGGATGTAACGTTATTAGCGCCTGTAGCGATAAAAAAAGTGGCTTGGGGGGAAAATGATGTTTTTATCACATTAGAAGATGAAAACATGCTGACGGCAAGGCTAATAGTTGGGGCTGATGGGGCAAACTCATGGTTACGTAGCCATGCTGATATCCCGCTGACTTTTTGGGATTACGAGCATACTGCGCTTGTTGCAACTATCAGAACCGAAAAACCCCATGAAGGGATCGCAAGGCAAGCTTTTAATGGTGAAGGCATTTTAGCGTTTTTACCCTTAAGTGACCCACACCTTTGTTCTATTGTTTGGTCACAAGGGGCAACGGAGGCTGCAAGGCGACAAACGTTAGATAAGGCAAGTTTTGATAAAGAGCTCGCAGTGGCGTTTGATTTACGTCTTGGTCTTTGCCAATTAGAAAGTGACAGGCTAACAATACCATTAATAGGGCGTTATGCTAGGCAATTTGCCGCTCAACGCTTAGCTTTATTAGGTGATGCGGCACATACTATCCACCCATTGGCTGGTCAAGGCGTTAACCTTAGTTTTATGGATGTGGCGATGTTAATTGGTGAAATTAAACGCTTACATCGGGAGGGTAAAGACTTTGGCCAATATCTCTACTTGCGTGATTATGAGCGTAGTCGAAAACACAGTGCTGCATTGATGCTAGCGGGGATGCAAGGTTTCCGAGAGCTATTTGAGGGGAATAACCCTGCGAAGAAACTGCTGCGTGATATTGGTCTAGTTTTGGCTGATAGTTTGCCGGGTGTTAAACCCCAGTTATTGAACCATGCTATGGGGTTATCTGATATGCCTAAATGGTTGGAAAAACTATCATTAGAAGAGTCGCTCTAATTTCTTGTTCAGTAAAGGTATAGCGCCAGTTATACCTTTATCTTGTCATATTAAATTCCAAGTCTGTTAATACATATTCTGTTGCCAGAAATAACTCGTATTGTTTAATCCCTGATCCTGCCATGGTCTTTCGTTTAATTTGCTATTTGGGCGCAGTATTATTTTCACAGTATGACTGAAAAAAACTAATTGCAGCCACATTTCGCATTAGTTTTACTTATTTTGCTCGTTGGGTTTTGCTCTCCAATTTTATTCATAAAGAATATAATCTGGTTGCTTTTTAATCTATTCTGCCTTGATTGTAAGCATTTTGAGTGATCATTCTCAATTATTTAACAAAAAGCACTGGTAAAAGTAGGATGTAATCAGTAATACAGTGGAGCAGTAGCCCTATTTTTTTTTATAGAATCTAGCCGCGAACAATGGTAGGTTTTTAAAAATGTTATCGTTTGCGTCAGGTTAGTAATGCCAATTGATTAATCGATAATAGGTATTCTTAACCACGCAATCACCCTGTCATATAAATAATGTAAAGAGGGTATTCATGGTAAAGCAAACAACACTATATGAAGAGCATATAGCCTGCGGCGCAAAGATGGTGGATTTTCATGGCTGGATGATGCCGTTGCATTATGGTTCTCAAATCAATGAACATAATTTCGTCAGAACCGATGCAGGGATGTTTGATGTTTCCCATATGACTATTGTCGATTTACATGGTGAAGGTTGTCGTGACTTTCTTCGTTATCTACTCGCTAACGATATCAATAAACTTACAGAGAAAGGTAAAGCCTTGTACACGGGTATGTTAAATGCATCCGGTGGGGTTATTGATGACCTGATTGTTTATTATTTGGAAGAGGGTTTCTATCGTTTGGTGGTTAACTCTGGGACAAGGGATAAAGACATCGCATGGATTGAGCAGCACGCAGCGGGTTATGCTGTCGAAATTCGTGTACGGGATGATTTAGCCTTATTGGCAGTTCAAGGCCCTCAAGCTCAGCAAAAAGTACACTCCTTGCTCAGTGATGAGCAAAATAAAGCCATTGCTGGCATGAAACCTTTCTATGGTGTCCAAACAGGGGATTTATTTATCGCCACGACAGGGTATACCGGTGAAAAAGGTTATGAAATTGCGATGCCGAAAAATCAAGTTGTTGGTTTTTGGCATAAGTTATTAAAAGCGGGTGTCCATCCTGCTGGCCTTGGCGCACGTGATACATTGCGTTTAGAAGCAGGTATGAATCTCTATGGCCAAGATATGGATGAAAGTATTTCCCCTCTAGCCGCGAATATGGGGTGGACGGTTGCTTGGAAACCGGAAGACCGCCAATTTATTGGGCGTGAGGCATTAGAACAATTACGCGAACAAGGAACTGAAAAACTCGTCGGTATTGTGATGCGTGAAAAAGGTATACTGCGAGCAGGGCAAGTGGTCCGCTTTACTGATGAATTGGGTAAATTACAAGAGGGGGTAATCACGAGTGGTTCTTTCTCTCCAACTCTCGGATTTAGTATTGCGTTGGCGCGTGTCCCTAACGGAATTCAAGACAAAGCGATTGTTGAAATTCGACATCGAGAAATGCCAGTTGAAGTGGTTAAACCGGGCTTTGTCCGCGAAGGTAACTGCTTAGTGTAATTTGGGGTAACCCGATAAACAAATTTTAAAATTGAGAGGCAAATAATGAGCAATACACCTAAAGAATTATTGTATACCCGTGAACATGAGTGGCTGCGTGATGAAGGTAACGGTGAGTATACCGTTGGTATTACTGAGCATGCGCAAGAAACTCTGGGTGATATGGTGTTTGTTGATTTACCTGAGGTTGGTAGCGTGGTTAGCGCAGGTGATGACTGTGCTGTTGTGGAATCCGTAAAAGCGGCATCTGATATCTACGCACCTTTGAGCGGTGAAATTGTTGCAGTTAATAGCGACCTGAATGATTCACCTGAACTAGTAAATGAACAGCCTTATCAAGAAGGTTGGATTTTCCGAATTAAAGCGTCGGATACCTCTGAGCTGGCGGACTTAATTGATGCGGCGGGTTATATCTCAATGATTGAAGTTGAAGAATAATTTATTCGTCATATTTTGTGTTGTGGCGGTGTTGGCTGCACTCGACAACTCGGGTCACATACTAGTGTATGCTCCCCAAGATTGTCTCCGCTTGCCGCCTAGCCACAACGCAAACTATTTAGAATAAATACTTTCAGTATGAGTTATAAGATGAATTATTTATAGGGTTTATTAATACGTTTGTTTTGTGGGTGTTGGCTGCACTCGACAACTCGGGTCACATACTAGTGTATGCTCCCCAAGATTGTCTCCGCTTGCCGCCTAGCCACAACGCAAACTATTTAGAATAAATACTTTCAGTATGAGTTATAAGATGAATTATTTATAGGGTTTATTAATACGTTTGTTTTGTGGGTGTTGGCTGCACTCGACAACTCGGGTCACATACTAGTGTATGCTCCCCAAGATTGTCTCCGCTTGCCGCCTAGCCACAACGCAAACTATTTAGAATAAATACTTTCAGTATGAGTTATAAGATGAATTATTTATAGGGTTTATTAATACGTTTGTTTTGTGGGTGTTGACTGCACTCGACAACTCGGGTCACATACTAGTGTATGCTCCCCAAGATTGTCTCCGCTTGCCGCCTAGTCACAAGATGAACTATTTAGAGAGTTGAAAAATATAATTAGCAAGCAACAAGTCGTTACCTCGCAAGTTCCGTAATAACCGCCCTACAACTTATGCATAGCAGACAAAGGATGGGAACACAGATATGTCGATGTCACTGAGTCAATTAGAAAACCGTTCAGAATTTATTTCACGCCACATTGGTTCATCAGAACAACAAATAAAAACCATGTTAGATACTGTGGGTGCAACCTCATTAGATGCTTTGATGGACAAAATTGTTCCTAAAGCAATTTTACTTTCAGAGCCACCAAGAGTAGGTGGTGGGGCAACTGAACAGGAAGCTTTAGCTGAATTGAAAGCTATCGCATCACTGAATAAACGCTTTAAAAGTTATATTGGGATGGGTTATGCACCCGCGGTGCTTCCCCCTGTTATTTTGCGTAACTTATTGGAAAACCCCGGTTGGTACACAGCTTACACGCCATATCAACCTGAAGTTTCACAAGGCCGCTTAGAATCATTACTTAATTTCCAGCAGTTAACGATTGACCTTACCGGATTAGACTTAGCATCAGCCTCATTATTAGATGAAGCGACTGCGGCGGCTGAAGCCATGGCGATGGCAAAACGAATTAGTAAGTTAAAGAATGCTGAACGTTTCTTCGTTGCTGATGATATTCACCCGCAAACCCTTGACGTTGTAAAAACACGAGCCGGTACCTTTGGTTTTGAAGTGATTGTTGATAGTGCAGAAAAAGTTCTTGAACATGAAGGGGTGTTTGGGGCCTTGTTACAACAAGTGGGCACAACCGGTAATATCCATGATTACAGTGAACTATTCGCAACATTAAAACAGCGCCAAATCGTTAGCTGTGTTGCTGCAGACATGATGGCATTAGTGTTATTAGCTGCACCGGGTAAACAAGGGGCCGATATCGTATTTGGCTCAGCGCAGCGTTTTGGTGTACCTATGGGCTATGGCGGTCCACATGCAGCTTTCTTTGCTTGCCGTGATGAGTTTAAACGTGCAATGCCGGGGCGTATTATCGGTGTGTCACGCGATGCCGCGGGGAATACAGCATTGCGTATGGCGATGCAAACCCGTGAGCAGCATATTCGTCGTGAAAAAGCGAATTCAAATATTTGTACCTCACAAGTTTTGTTAGCCAATATTGCGGCTATGTATGCGGTTTATCATGGTCCTGAAGGTTTAAAAATGATTGCTGGGCGTATTCATCGCTTCACATCAATCTTTGCTAAAGCTTTAGCCGAAGCGGGGTTCTCATCACGCCATAAAACTTGGTTTGATACTTTAGCAGTTGAAGTGGAAGATAAAACCGCAGTATTAGCCCGAGCAGAAAAAGCAAACATCAATTTACGGACGGATATTCGTGGAGCCGTGGGGGTCACCTTTAGTGAAGTCACCACTCGCCAGGACTTAAATGAGCTGTTTACGGTGATCACGGGTATTGACACTAAATTGGATTTTGAAAAATTAGACCAATCTGTTGCAAATCAAGAACACGCCATTCCAAAATCTATGCAACGGGCAGATGAAATCTTAGTTCATCCGAATTTTCATCGCTATCACAGCGAAACAGAAATGATGCGTTATATGCATAGCCTTGAGCGTAAAGATTTAGCGTTGAACCAAGCGATGATCCCGCTGGGGTCGTGTACGATGAAGCTTAATGCAGCCGCGGAGATGATCCCGATTACATGGCCAGAATTTGGGGAGCTACATCCATTCTGCCCTGTGGACCAAGCACAAGGCTATCATCAAATGATTGAACAGCTTTCTCATTGGTTGGTGCAATTAACGGGTTACGATGCGGTTTGTATGCAACCTAACTCAGGTGCACAAGGGGAATATGCAGGGCTGCTCGCTATCCGCCGTTATCATGAAAGCCGTAATGATGGGGGGCGGAATATTTGTTTGATCCCAGCTTCCGCTCATGGAACCAATCCAGCGTCTGCCCATATGGCAGGTATGGAAGTCGTGGTTGTACGTTGTGATGATGAAGGGAATATCGACTTAGACGATTTACGCGATAAAGCGCAGCAATATAGTGATGTACTTTCTTGTGTCATGGTGACTTATCCATCTACACATGGGGTTTATGAAGAAAGTATTCGCGAAGTCTGTGAAATTATTCATCAATATGGTGGACAAGTTTACCTTGATGGAGCAAATATGAATGCTCAGGTTGGGTTAACGACACCGGGCTTTATTGGCGCGGATGTGTCTCACTTAAATTTACATAAAACATTCTGTATTCCTCATGGTGGTGGCGGTCCAGGTATGGGTCCAATTGGGGTGAAAAAACATTTAGCTCCGTTTGTACCAGGGCATTCAGTAGTTGAACAAGAAATGGTCACAGACCAAGGTGCAGTTTCTGCTGCTCCATTTGGTAGCGCTTCTATTTTGCCCATTAGCTGGATGTATATCCGAATGATGGGCTCTTATGGCTTACGCAAAGCGAGCCAAGTGGCTATTTTGAATGCGAACTATATTGCTAAACGCCTTTCCAGCCGCTATGACATTTTATATACAGGGCAAGATGGTTACGTTGCTCATGAATGTATCGTTGATTTACGCCCAATTAAAAAGGATACCGGCATCAGTGAGCTTGATATAGCTAAACGGTTGATTGACTATGGTTTTCATGCCCCAACCATGTCTTTCCCTGTGGCAGGCACGTTGATGATAGAACCAACGGAATCGGAATGTATCACTGAAATCGACCGTTTTATTGAGGCGATGTTAGCAATACGGGATGAGATTGACCAAGTGGTTGAAGGGCAGTGGACGCTTGAGGATAACCCTCTGGTGAATTCTCCTCATGTCCAAACCGAGCTAACGCAAGAATGGCCTCACAGTTATAGCCGTGAATTGGCTGTGTTCCCGACGGCGCAAACCAAAGCTAATAAATATTGGCCAGCGGTTAAACGTCTTGATGATGTGTATGGCGACCGTCATTTACATTGCTCGTGTGTTCCGATTGAAGAGTATATGTAAGATATAATTTAAAGTGCTCATATCATGTTGAGCACTATCAATAAATTAGTTATAAGGCTTGAACTCAATATTAGACTGAGTCAGGCCTTTTTCTTTAATATATTCACATGATAAATTAAGGTGAATACTGGGTGATCCCCGTATAGTTTTTACCTTGATAAACTTTCTCAACGTCACCGGTCGGTATTGTTACGCGATAAACCCCGCCATTTAGGTCTGCGACATACATTAATTGAGCAGGTTTATCATAAGTGAGACCGATAGCTTCTTTGAAACCACGGCTGATAACTTTGTGATTATTGACGCCATGCGCCGTCACATTTGCACAATTTAAACTATTACCATCCGGTTCGGCACCTCTATCCGTCCAATATAAAAGACAGGCTTCTTCATCAAGTAATAGGTCAATAGGCTCAGGTAGGCGATCAAGTAATAGTTCAATATCAGTTCGGTTCTCGGGTGGTTGCTGAATGTTTGGTTTTAGTGGTGCTCTGAAAATACGACCAAGATTACCTTTTGGCGTCCCTTTTTGTGTCCAATAAACCCAATTGTTGGGAATATCTAAAGAAATACCGACACACTGGTCTAAAATATCAACTTGGTTTTGCTTATTTCTGGGCCTTGCCACATGAGTTTGCAAGTTTGAGCCATCGACATGGCAAGAAGCAACTTTTCCCCCTTCGCGATCACACCAATATAGCCTTTGATTGATTAAATCGAGTTGTAGCTGTTTTGGTGTTCTGACATCTCCATGACCTAACAACATTTTTCGCCCACTACCATCGAAGTTCATTACGTTAATTGAACCATCATCAGCGTCATAATCCTCTCCCATATTACTCCAATAAATTAATTTATTCGTTGGGTCGACGGCGATACCATCTGGTGTTCCACCTAATTGTTCTATTAGGCATGTAATTTGATAGGTTGATTTATTAAACTGAATAATGGCTGGAGAATGGACATCAAGTAACAATAGATAAGGGGATGAGCTAATTTTATTCATTGGCATATGTCACCTAATTGATAATCAATACATCACGTGAATGTTTGTTTAAACCATAGGTAACATCTTATTAATTAGCAAACTATTAAATGTATTAAAAATTAGTTTTGAAGGAGGTTATAGGATTTTTATAAGCGACCGTTAAGCCGCTTATCGGGAATTACAGTAACCAGCCTTTTTGCTGGGCTTGCTCTAACTGTAATTTAAGTTGTTGATAAAAATCAGGAAGAATTTGCTCTATATAATCACATTTACTGATTACTTGCTCAAGACGGATGTTGTTTTCAACCCAGCTTTGCCCTTGATTATGTAAATTCATCAGCATTGGCATAGCCCTATCAATCGCATTGGCGTAAATGGACTCAGGAGTTTCAAGCGCATCATATTCATTCCATAATGCTAAAAGCGTTTCAGCTTGCGGGTTAGGCAATAGGTTGAAAATACGATTAGCCGCTTTAACTTCTTCTTCATGGATAGCGTCACGAGCAGCATTATCGAATACCATGACATCACCTGCGTCAATTTCAACTATGTCGTGAACTAATGCTAATTTAATCGCATGCTCAATGTTAACACCTTGAACATAAGGGGCGAAGCTCATGGCTGCAACTGCAAACTGCCAGCTATGTTCGGCAGTATTTTCTTGGCGTTCGCGATTCAATAACTTATTTTTACGGTAAATACTTTTGAGCTTATCTAATTCCATTAAAAATTGGACGACCTCGGTAAAAGCCCCAAACTTGATAACCTCAATAGGCTCGTTACCTAATACAGATGACATAAAAACCCCAACTATTTTTCTTCTAATGAATATGGCAACGGTACGATAGTTAAATGGCTTTGCTCATCACCCATAACGCGAAAAACACTGTCAGGTTCCATATCGTTATTCATAATGATTTGCACATATATTTTGCCATCCCCTAAGCGAACCGTGGCAAGAACTGTCCCAGTACGGCGCCATTTATCGCCGAGTTGCCATTCAACGCCTTCACCAATATTTGGGGGTGTTGAACCTGTTCCTTTTAACAAATACATTGCGCGTTTATTGGCACCACGAAATTTGGCCCTAGCGACCATTTCTTGACCCGTGTAACAGCCTTTTTTAAAGCTAATTCCATCAGGAAGAGCTTGTAAATTAGCCGCTTGAGGTAAGTGTTGAGCGCTATTTTCTTGGTCGATAACGGCAAAGCCTGCTTCGATATCGAGTGCTAACCACTGTTCATCACTGACTTGTGGGGCACCGAGTGTCTGCACTATTGTCTGTGCTGTTGCCTCTGTTGTAACCACTAAAAAACGTTCTGTAGGTAATGAAAAATAGAGTAAAGTCGAATCACCGTCAGTGACTACTTGGTTTTGTTCGTCAGGTAAAATGCTAAAGACTGCTGAAAGTGCTGCTCTTGCTCCTTTACCCGCTACCCCAAGTAGCTTAAGCTCATTTTTTTTCTCAAATGTTACTTTGGAAAAAACTGCATATTTTTTGAGTTCAGCGAGTTGCGTATCAGCAATACTGCTTCTTAATAAATAAGAGAACCCTTCTAAATGATGGAATAACCGCAGGTCACTCCACATTTTACCTTTTGGGTCGCAATGGGCAGTTAATGCATGTGATTGAGTGAGTGTGGCAACATCTGCGGTCACTTGGCCTTGTAAATATTTTTCTGCGTCTAGGCCATGAAGGTGGATAAGTTCCCAGTTTTCCAGTGAAATCAAAACGAGCGGTAAAGAGTGTGATTCAAAGGGAAATTGTTGTGTACTATCAATATCAATTTGGGTAGTCATGATTTCACCTGTTGTTCTTTGATAGATAAAGGTGCTTAATGGTAAAATAGCTAGATAACATTGCAAGTAGTTATTATGATACCACGGGTATTATCGAGTATTTTTTTGTTATCTGTTTGTAGAAAAACGGCATTTTACTACTAAAATTACAACAATGTAGCCTATGGCATGTTTTCTCAGTAGATAATCTGTTAGAGTATTGAAAATAATCAATCTTATCAGTTAACTGCAACAAAAGGTCGTAGTGGAATGGATATTGAGAACAAGGCGCGAATTCATTGGGCTTGTCGCCGCGGTATGCGTGAGCTAGATATTTCAATCATGCCATTTTTTGAGTATGAATATGATAGTCTGACAACCAATGATAAACAGGTGTTTGTCCGTTTATTGGAGTGTGCGGACCCTGATTTATTTAACTGGTTAATGAATCACGGTCGCCCAGATGACGACGAGCTATTTCGTATGGTAAAACTGATTCAGGAAAAAAATAAAAATCGTGGTCCTGTGGAAATCTAATCTTTCCATTTCATGGAAAACACAGTTTTTTTCAACCTGTGTTCATGGGGCAGTAGGCATGTTTTTGCTTGTTGCACCATGGGCACCGGCTCATTCAATGATATGGTTGCCACTTCTTGCGGTTGTGGTGGCTAGTTGGGCAAAAAGCCAAAAGAACATCAGCAAAATAAAAGGGGTTGCTGTGTTGGTTAATGGTAATAAAGTCCAATGGAAAAAGAATGAATGGAATATTGTGAAAGCACCTTGGTTGAGCCGCTATGGCATCTTATTGTCATTAGAAGCTTTACAAGGTAAGCAACAAAAAATTCACCTATGGGTTGCTAAAGACTCTGTTTCTGAGGAAAGTTGGCGTAATTTGAACCAATTATTACTTCAATACCCTGATATTTAAGGCTACTGAAAAACAAGTAGCCGTAAAGAACCTTAGTCACTTATGTTCATGTATTACAGGGAAGCTTCGATTTCTTGCAAAATTTGCACACACCATTGCGCAATGCGCTCATCGGTCTGCTCAAATTGATGAACTTCATCTAATGCTAGCCCAACAAATTTATCACCCTGTTCATTTAAGGGTTTTGGGCTTTCGAATTCATAGCCATCAGTAGGCCAAAAACCGACAAATTTGACACCTGTTGGTTTTAATTGGTGGTATAACATGCCCAAGGCATCAAGAAACCATTCGCTATAATCTATTTGATCTCCTAACCCGTACATAGCAACAATTTTATTTGCTAAGTTAAGAGTGGGAAGCGCTTCCCAAATTTCTAGCCAATCTTCTTGTATTTCACCAAAATCCCACGTTGGTATTCCCAAAATAAGAACATCATACTGTTCCATTTCAGTTGGCGGTGTATCGTTAACGTTATGCAGTGTGACGAAATCATCGCCCAGAATATCACGTATTTTTTCTGCAACCATTTCGGTATAACAGGTACTAGAACCGTAAAAAAGACCTATTTTCATATATATTGTTACTATGTCCAGCTATGGTTTTCATCACAAGAGATGTATTGTAACAGAAGCAACTACATTCAGGCATAATAGAATTGTGTGGTCTTACCCTAAGGAAGCTCATTTTTCGTGGAAATAAAACAACTTAATCCATTAATTGAACAATTTCTTGATACCATTTGGTTAGAACAAGATCTTGCCGAAAACACTTTGGCATCTTATCGTAATGACCTTCAGTCGTTAGACAACTGGCTTGATGCTCACCAATTGTATTTAGAAAGTGTTCAGTCAATTGACCTGCAATCTTTTTTAGCAGAACGCATTGATGGCGGTTATAAAGCGACCAGCTCTGCTCGCCTATTAAGTGCTATGCGTAGGTTATTTCAGTATTTGTATCGTGAAAAAATACGTCTCGATGACCCATCTGCGGTTATTGCAGCACCCAAAATTCCTCAGCGTTTACCTAAGGATTTAAGTGAGCGGCAAGTCGAAGATTTATTGAATGCACCCGCAACAGAGGATGCGCTTGAGTTACGAGATAAAGCGATGTTAGAAGTGTTGTACGCTTGTGGTTTGCGAGTATCTGAATTGATAGGCTTAACATTTTCAGATATCAGTTTACGTCAAGGTGTCATCCGTGTGGTAGGTAAGGGTGATAAAGAAAGATTGATTCCATTGGGAGAAGAGGCAATATACTGGCTAGAAAAATATATTGATGAAAGTCGTCCTGAACTATTGAATGGCAAAACCAGCGATATTTTATTTCCCAGTAAGCGTGGCACTAAAATGACACGGCAAACTTTTTGGCATCGGATAAAATATTATGCAGTACTTGCTCATATTGATACTGAACTACTCTCACCTCACGTACTGAGGCATGCATTCGCAACCCATTTATTGAACCACGGGGCGGATTTACGTGTTGTGCAAATGTTATTAGGTCATAGTGACTTATCCACAACACAAATTTATACCCATGTTGCCACAGAACGGTTACGCATGTTACATGAGCAACATCACCCAAGGGGGTGATGTATGATTAAAGGATTATCTATGAAACGCAAATTGTTATTATTGGCTGCCGCGTGTATTACGGCATTTACAGCGACAGTATATGGCGCAACCGAAGAAAAAGTGATCCGCGATACGTTAGAAAAATACGATATGTCGGTTGAGGCAATTAAACCCTCACCAATAGTCGGCTTGAATGTCGTTGAAACAACAACTGGTATTGTTTATATCACTGACGACGGTAAATATTTACTGCAAGGGCCGATTTATGACATGAGTGGCAAAAACCCAGTCAATATTAGTAATCAGCCACTGATGAAAAAAATTGAAGCACTAAAAAATGAAATGATTATTTTCAAAGCGCCTCGAGAAAAATATGTTGTTACTGTCTTTACCGATATTAGCTGCGGTTACTGTAAAAAATTGCATGAATCTGTTGGTGAGTTAAACAGTAAAGGGGTTACGGTTCGTTATCTTGCATATCCGCGTCAAGGCGCTGATAGCGACGTAGGTAAAAAAATGGCATCAATATGGTGTAATGGTCTCCCTCAAAAAGCCTTGACTCAGGCATTTAAAGGGGACGAAATTGCGATGATTGATGGTTGCAAAATTGACTTAAGCAAACATATGAATGTCGGCAATTTATTTAAAGTCACAGGGACGCCTGCCATCATATTACCAGACGGCCAAATGTTATCCGGTTTTCTTAAGCCAGATGCTCTTATCCAGTTACTTGACCAAAAATAGTTAATTATTGTGAATGTAGAAACGTTATTACAACAAAGAACCCAAGATAACTCGGCTGTCCAATTACCTGGTTTACCGGAGCTGTTACAGCGCATTTATCGGCATCGGGGGATCACGGACATAACGCAATTAGAACGTAAAGCGTCTAATTTATTGGACTATCGTTCATTAGCTGGTATTGGGGATGCGTTATCACTGCTTTATCGCGCATTGGTTGAACATCAGGCGATCACCATCGTTGGTGATTTTGATGCAGATGGGGCAACGAGCACGGCATTAGCTATCCGCGCCTTAAAAGCGATGGGCTATGCAAACCTTAATTATATTGTTCCTAATCGTTTTGAAAATGGCTATGGTTTAACGCCGCTTGTTGTTGAAGAAGCTTATAAACGCGGGACAAATTTAATTATTACTGTTGATAATGGTATTTCATCTCATGAGGGAGTTGCCGTAGCTAACCAATATGGAATAAATGTCATTATTACGGATCACCATCTGCCCGGCGAAGTTTTACCTGCAGCTGATGCAATTATTAACCCAAATCTAAATGATTGCCGTTTTGCGTCCAAATCACTCGCTGGTGTTGGCGTGACCTTTTATTTGATGTCTGCATTGCGTGCACATTTACGCCAACAAGGGTGGTTTACGCAACAAGGTCTTAGTGAGCCTAATTTAGCAGAGTACCTTGATTTAGTCGCATTAGGGACTGTGGCAGATGTGGTTCCCCTTGATACCAATAATCGCATTTTAGTTCATCAAGGTTTAAACCGTGTTAGAGCAGGCCGTTGCTGTGTTGGTATTAAAGCATTAATTGAAGTTTCTAAACGGGACTTATCTAGGTTAGTCGCAAATGATTTCGGTTTTGCACTTGGTCCAAGGCTAAACGCTGCGGGTAGGTTAGACGATATGTCCGTGAGTATTGAGTTATTATTAACAGATGATATGGCCCATGCTCGGGAGCTTGCTAACGAACTTGATGGTTTAAACCAAACACGTCGCGATATTGAAGCAGGGATGCAACAAGAAGCATTGGTTCTGTTTAATAAACTTGAATACGGTAATAACCCATTGCCTAATGGCTTAGCGATTTACCATCCTGAATGGCACCAAGGTGTTGTTGGGATTTTGGCTTCAAGGATAAAAGAACAATACCATCGCCCGGTTATTGCTTTTGCACCGGCAGGGGATGGGATATTAAAAGGGTCAGGGCGTTCAATTCAAGGTGTACATATGCGAGATGCTTTAGAGCGGCTAAATACCTTACAACCTGGGCTGATGCAAAAATTTGGTGGCCATGCCATGGCGGCTGGGTTGACTTTGGACGTCGATAAATTTGATATTTTTAAACATCATTTTGAACTATTAATGGGTGAACTCATTCAGCCCGAGCAGCTTTCAGGCGTAGTTTGGAGCGATGGTGAGTTATCGCGCCATGAATTTTGTTTAGAAACAGCTGAGCTTCTTCGTGAAAGTGGCCCATGGGGGCAAGCATTCCCTGAACCTGTATTTGACGGGCATTTCCAGTTGCTACAACAAAGGTTAGTTGGGGAGCGTCACCTTAAATTGATGTTAGAACCTGTTTGTGGTGGGCCTATGCTAGATGCCATCATGTTTAATATTGATGTTCGCCGGTGGCCTGATAACAGCATCAAGAAAGCAAAAATTGCGTTTAAACTTGATGTAAATGAATACCGTGGGCAAAAAAATGTCCAGTTAATGGTTGAACATATTTGGCCGGATTGAGCTAACAAATAGCCAGAGAAATAGCGTTTGATGCCGCTATAAACCTGAGATAAATTCCGTTATACTAAACGGTTTGTAAATAAAAATTTTATTTTTGACTAACCATAAGATATTGAAAAATGACGTTTGAAATAAACCCAGTAAAAAGTAAGATTCAGGACCTGTCTGAACGGACAGAGGTTCTGAGGGGGTATCTTTGACTATGATGCCAAGAAAGAACGCTTAGAAGAAGTCAACGCTGAACTTGAGCAACCAGATGTCTGGAATGAACCAGAAAGGGCTCAGGCACTTGGTAAAGAACGCTCATCCCTTGAAGTTATCGTAGAAACGATTGACCAGATGGTTCAAGGCCTTGAGGACGTAGAAGGTTTATTGGAGTTGGCTGTTGAGGCCGACGATGAAGATACTTTCAACGAAGCCGGTGCTGAGTTAGAGCTACTACAAGGTAAGTTAGAGCAGCTCGAATTCCGCCGTATGTTCTCAGGTGAGTATGACAGCGCTGATTGCTACATTGACTTACAAGCAGGTTCTGGCGGTACTGAAGCGCAAGATTGGGCAAGTATGCTGTTACGCATGTATTTGCGCTGGGCAGAGTCAAAGGGCTTTAAAACCGAGATTATTGAAGAATCTGATGGTGATGTTGCTGGGCTGAAATCTGCAACGGTCAAAATTATTGGTGACTATGCCTACGGGTGGCTAAGAACGGAAACCGGGGTTCACCGTTTAGTGCGTAAGAGCCCGTTTGACTCAGGTGGGCGCCGTCACACCTCTTTTAGTTCTGCGTTTATTTACCCTGAAGTGGATGACGATATTGATATCGACATTAATCCAGCGGATCTGCGTATTGATGTATACCGTGCTTCTGGTGCTGGTGGTCAGCACGTTAACAAAACAGAGTCAGCGGTTCGTATCACACACATTCCAACGAATATTGTGACTCAATGCCAGAATGACCGTTCGCAGCATAAAAACAAAGACCAAGCGATGCGCCAGTTAAAAGCTAAGTTATACGAACTGGAAATGCAGAAGAAAAATGCAGATAAGCAAGCGATGGAAGAGAACAAATCCGATATTGGCTGGGGAAGCCAGATTCGTTCTTATGTCCTTGATGATGCAAGAATAAAAGATTTACGTACTGGTGTGGAAACGCGTAACACGCAAGCCGTACTGGATGGTGATTTGGATAAATTCATTGAAGCTAGTTTAAAAGCTGGCCTGTGAGGAAAAAATGTCTCAGGAACAACAAGGCGCTGAACAAGCACCTGATTTGAATAACGAACTTAAAGCCCGCAAAGAAAAATTAGTGGCATTGCGTGAAAAGGGTATTCCATTCCCCAATGATTTTCGTCGTGAAAATATTTCTGACAAAATTCATGCTCAATATGATGATAAAACATCAGAAGAGCTTGAAGACTTAAATATTGAAGTGTCGATTGCAGGTCGTATGATGACTCGCCGTATTATGGGTAAAGCGTCATTTGCCACGTTACAAGATGTTGGTGGGCGCATCCAGATTTACGTATCTCGCGATGATTTAGCCGAAGGCGTCTACAATGAGCAATTCAAAAAATGGGACTTAGGTGACATCCTTGGTGCAAAAGGTCGTTTATTTAAAACCAAAACAGGTGAATTAACGGTTCATTGTCACGAAGTGCGTTTATTAACTAAAGCGCTTCGCCCTTTGCCTGATAAATTTCATGGGTTAGCAGACCAAGAAACACGTTATCGTCAACGTTATCTTGATTTGATTGCTAACGATGAGTCACGTCATACATTTATTGTTCGTTCGAAGATCCTTGCAGAAGTCCGTAATTTCATGGTGGATAATGGCTTTATGGAAGTCGAAACACCAATGATGCAAGTTATCCCTGGCGGGGCATCTGCTCGTCCGTTCATTACTCATCATAATGCGTTAGATATTGATATGTATTTACGTATTGCACCAGAACTGTACTTAAAACGGTTAGTTGTTGGTGGTTTTGAACGTGTATTTGAGATTAACCGTAACTTCCGTAATGAAGGGCTATCTCCACGCCATAACCCAGAGTTCACTATGATGGAACTCTATATGGCGTATGCGGATTACCGTGATCTGATTGCTTTAACTGAAGATCTCTTCCGTACACTGACACAAAAAGTGTTAGGGAATACGGTTGTTCAATATGGTGAGCAGCAGTTTGATTTTGGTAAACCATTTACTAAATTAACAATGAAAGAAGCTATCTGTAAATATCGTCCAGAAACTAATGTTGCTGACTTAGACGATATGGATAAAGCGGTTGCGATTGCTCAATCAATTGGTATCAAAATTGAGAAGAGCTGGGGTCTTGGCCGCATTCAATGTGAGATTTTTGAAGAAGTTGCGGAAAGTCATTTAATCCAACCAACTTTTATCACCGAATATCCGGCTGAAGTATCACCATTAGCGCGTCGCAATGATGATAACCCATTCATCACTGACCGTTTTGAATTCTTCATCGGTGGTCGTGAAATCGGTAATGGTTTCTCGGAATTAAATGATGCGGAAGACCAAGCAGAGCGCTTTGCCGAACAAGTTCGTCAAAAAGATGAAGGTGATGACGAAGCGATGTTCTATGACGAGGACTATGTTACTGCATTAGAACATGGTTTACCGCCAACAGCTGGTCTTGGTATTGGTATTGACCGTATGGTGATGTTGTTTACTAACAGTCATACAATTCGCGATGTTATTTTGTTCCCTGCATTACGTCCAAGTAAAGCTTAAATACTATATATGCCCAGTTAAATCTGGGCATTTTATTTATCCCCATCCTTTATACTCTTTTTATGCTTTATTCAAGCTCATCATTTTAGTTGTAAAATTACTACCTTGTTTGTTTTATATTGCAATGTCTCGTTTAAGTTTGCACATTTAATCGCTGTGCCTCTGCTAAATACGACGAATGAAACATATATTAAAATCAAAAATAAATTTGAGTTACGAATGGTATCAATTTAATATAAGTAATTCTGACAGATAGCTGGTATAATTGATGGCGCAAAATTACTGTTATACTAATGTGTGCTTCTATGCAACATATTGATTAAGTATAAGTTTTATTGTTTTTTTGCGAGGTTTGTAGCTAATGTTTTAAAGTGAACTGCATTTATTATGGATAGCTCTTCGCTATGCTAAAGCATTCTTTAACCCGTTGTTTGTAATAAAAATGAAAAATAGATTTGTTTTGCAAAGTGGATGACTGCTTTATTTGTTAGCAAGTGTTACAAAGAAATACTTAGAATTAGGCTTGACCTAAGATGTTATTAGACTGTTTGATTTACGATTAGGTTAACGGTTTAAATAATCTTTTGCTAACATAATATAATTAAAAAGCCTACTCATAGGTGTTGAGTTATCACTTATTTGGCGTATTAATGAGAATAAGCTCATAAAAATAACTAAAATGTAGCGATAAAATTATTTTGAAACTAAAATTAATTTAATCATAAATTTATGAGAACACTCTATTTCTACATTCGGGCTTATAGAAAATAGCTAATTTTTAGCTTACACTAGGTTTCTTGGACATCATTATAATAGCGAAGAAAAGTGCTGTTAAGGTAACCATATGTTTTTAAAAAATAAATTTTATGTTGCATCTTTGCTTATAGCAAGTACAGCTCTTCTTTCAGGTTGTACATTTGGCTCAGACACATACAATACAGCAACACCGAACACCCCAAGTAAGCAGGTAGTCAATACTAATACCGCTCAACCAGTAGCGGATGCAACCGCAACTCAAGGGCAGGTTGATGATTCTTACCCTGAATCTCAAAAAGTTCTAAATAATGCTATCGACCGCACACCAATAGCATCCACAAGTTATGGTGATAATGCGGCTAACCAGCAAACATTTGCTCATCTAAATACGTGTGTTAAAGAATTAAACGCATTAAAAACGCTCTCACCTAAAGATTACAATCGCTTAGTAGGTTCATTTAAAGAGGTTAGCGAAATCAACCGCCTATATCGACAAGTTGAAGGTACTGCTAGCCCCGACACAATTGAACTATTACAAATGGCAATAGAGTCTAAAACTAAAGTGTTGTGCGCAAAAGTTCGCTATAACTCAGTATTGTCTACCGAATCAACGTTGAAGAAAATTAGTGGATTATGAGAATAAACCTTAGGCTTTGTGTGTCGCTGGCACTTGTTACGACTTTTTTTAGTCATGCTCCAAAAGCAGAGCGCTTTAACAATGTTATTGATGATTTTGATACTTACCTTCAATTAGAAAAAGAAGGTAAGGTGCAAGAGCAAAAACAACAATTACCAGTTAATACACAAAACCAAGGTTATGATATCTTTTCTTCGCTATCTACGGTCCCTGCGCCAAATGAAAAACAAAAGTCTGCGGCAGCCAACAAAGGGACCAAAGGAAAGAACTCAGGGAAGAAAAAATCAGCTGCGGCATCAAACAAGAAAAATGATGTAGCGAAAACTGAGGCTGAAAATTCAGATACAACAACCTTTCCTGAAGTTTGTGCAGTGACAACCGAAAATGTGGTTGCACCTGTTTTATTGTCGTCCTATCCTTATTTTTTCCAAAGTAATCAATGGAATCAGGCCTATCTCGCGAAAGATTTTGCGAAATATCAACTTGTCCTCGATCCACTGGGTTTGTATTCATCTAAATATACGAAACCAACGGGTATTGATGCTTCAGCTTACCTTGAGCAATTAGCTAAACTTATTGAACGTCAGCAATTAACCAATTTATATAAATTTGGTATTGCGCAAGGGGTAGGGCAATTAATTGCGTATAACAACTTGTTGAACGATGATCAATTAGTCGCAGAACTTATTAATCATAATAAGAGTATTGCTCAGTTGACGCATACAATCACTGAGAAACAATTTGAGATTGATAAACTGAATGCTGAGGTGCTTAAAAATAAAGAGCAAATCGCACAATTACAGGCTGTATTAGATTCATCAGATGATCAATCGCTAATTGATACTTTGAATACTAAATTAGCTGAAGCGCAAAAAGCTATTGAGCAAAAACAAAATAGCCTTGAACAATTAAGCCAAGAAAACCAACAAACACAAGAAACCATTGCTCAACTTGAAAATCAACTGAATGATAGTATTACTGAGCAATCAAAACTTAAACAGCAATTGGCTGAGAAAGAACAATTATTTGTTGCAGCAAATCTGAAGATTGAACAACTTACAGCGGATATTGCTAAATTAGAGTTAGATGCGAAAAATCAATTACAGATGGCAGGTAATACTGATGAGCAAATAAAATCAGTCACTGCTGAACTGTTGCAGCAAAAAGAGTTGCTTAAGCAGAAAGAAAGTGAATTAGCAGCAGTACAGAGCCAAAAAGATGATGTTCAAGTGGCTTTGAAGGCGCAGCAAGATAGTGCGAAATTATTAGAACAACAAAACCAACAGTTGCAGTCGCAATTAGTTGAGAAAGAACAGTTAGCTGAGAAAATCCAGGCATCATTAACAGAAAAAACACTTCAAGCAGAACAAAAAGCCGCTTTAGAAGTTGCATTAAAAGAAGCTCAAGAACAGCTTAACAATCACCAGACCACACAAAACACACTCGCAAAACAATTAGTAGATAGCGAAAAACAACAAGCACGATTACAGGCTCAATTAAGCCAAAATGAGCAGAATTACTCAGTTGCACAGGCCCAGTTAAAACAAGCCAACGCAGAACTGCAAAAATTGCAAGCGAATGTGGAAAAACAAACCGCCATGATGAACCAAGCCAGCGATGCTCAAGTGAAAGCGCTGACGGCGGATTTGAATAAGCAAATTATTTTGCTCAAGCAACAAGAAGAAGGCTTAGAAAAATCACAAGCTGAAAACCAAGCCACGCGTGAAGCGTTAGCCAAACAACAAGCAGCAGCGAAAGCTTTAGAGCAGCAGAACCAGCAGTTGGCGAAGCAGTTACAAGACAAAGCGCAGCAAGCCGATAAAATCCAAGCGTCATTGGCGGAACAAACCGCGAAATTAGCCCAGAAAGCGGTGTTAGAAAGCGAATTGGCGGCAGCGAAGAAACAGCTGGCAGAGCACCAAGCGGCGCAAAATGCATTATCGAAACAGTTTACTGACAGCGAGAAGCAGCAACTTGCGCTGCAAGCGCGTTTGCAGAAAAATGAGCAGGATTACGCCACGGCACAGGCACAGTTAAAACAAGCCAATGCAGAGCTGCAAAAACTGCAAGCAAACATGGAAAAACAAACCGCCATGATGAGCCAAGCCAGCGATGAGCAAGTGAAAGCGCTGACGGCAGACTTGAATAAACAAATTGCGTTATTGAAACAAAAAGAAGCTGGGTTGGAGAAAGCGCAAGCTGAGAGCCAAACCACACGCGAAGCGTTAGCCAAGCAACAAGCAGCAGCGAAAGCTTTAGAGCAGCAGAACCAGCAGTTGGCGAAGCAGTTGCAAGACAAAGCGCAGCAAGCCGATACAATCCAAGCGTCATTGGCGGAACAAACCGCGAAATTAGCCCAGAAAGCGGCGTTAGAAAGCGAATTGGCGGCAGCGAAGAAACAGCTGGCAGAGCACCAAGCGGCGCAAAATGCATTATCGAAACAGTTTACTGACAGCGAGAAGCAGCAACTTGCGCTGCAAGCGCGTTTGCAGAAAAATGAACAGGATTACGCTACGGCACAGGCGCAGTTAAAACAAGCCAACGCAGAGCTGCAAAAACTGCAGGCGAACGTGGAAAAACAAACTGCCTTGATGAGCCAAGCCAGCGATGAGCAAGTGAAAGCGCTGACGGCGGATTTGAATAAACAAATTGCGTTATTGAAACAAAAAGAAGCTGGGTTGGAAAAAGCGCAAGCAGAAAGCCAAACCACGCGCGAAGCGTTAGCCAAGCAACAAGCAGCAGCGAAAGCTTTAGAGCAGCAGAACCAGCAGTTGGCGAAGCAGTTGCAAGACAAAGCGCAGCAAGCGGATAAAATCCAAGCGTCATTGGCGGATCAAACCGCGAAATTAGCCCAGAAAGCGGCGTTAGAAAGCGAATTGGCGGCAGCGAAGAAACAGCTGGCAGAGCACCAAGCGGCGCAAAATGCATTATCGAAACAGTTTACTGACAGCGAGAAGCAGCAACTTGCGCTGCAAGCGCGTTTGCAGAAAAATGAACAAGATTACGCTACGGCACAGGCGCAGTTAAAACAAGCCAACGCAGAGCTGCAAAAACTGCAGGCGAACGTGGAAAAACAAACTGCCTTGATGAGCCAAGCCAGCGATGAGCAAGTGAAAGCGCTGACGGCGGATTTGAATAAACAAATTACGTTATTGAAACAAAAAGAAGCTGGGTTGGAAAAAGCGCAAGCAGAAAGCCAAACCACGCGCGAAGCGTTAGCCAAGCAACAAGCAGCAGCGAAAGCTTTAGAGCAGCAGAACCAGCAGTTGGCGAAGCAGTTACAAGACAAAGCGCAGCAAGCCGATAAAATCCAAGCGTCATTGGCGGAACAAACCGCGAAATTAGCCCAGAAAGCGGCGTTAGAAAGCGAATTGACGGCAGCGAAGAAACAGCTGGCAGAGCACCAAGCGGCGCAAAATGCATTATCGAAACAGTTTACTGACAGCGAGAAGCAGCAACTTGCGCTGCAAGCGCGTTTGCAGAAAAATGAGCAGGATTACGCCACGGCACAGGCGCAGTTAAAACAAGCCAATGCAGAGCTGCAAAAACTGCAAGCGAACGTGGAAAAACAAACCGCTTTGATCGGTCAAGCAAATGATAAACAGATTAAAGAGTTAACTGCTGATCTAAATAAACAAATTACCTTGTTGAAACAAAAGGAAGTTGCTTTAACGAAGTTAGATGCAGAGAAAAAATCAATTCAGGGAGAATTGGCGACTCAACAAAATGAAAGTAAAAAGCTTGAGCAGCAACTCACTGATGCAAATAAGCTTATCAGTACTTTGAAAGTGGATTCACAAAAAGAGTTGGCTGCAGCCCAAACAAAATTGAAAAAACTGCAAAGAGAATTAGATTCGCTCAATTCTGTAACCGGTGATAATGCATTAAAATCACAAATAATGGATTTAAATCGTCGCATTACTCAGTTACAAGTTGAAAACGATGCGTTAAAAGCGAAGGGAAGAACAAGTTCAACAGCAGGTTTAGCTGGAAGAGTCCTTCCTAGTAAAGATTTAAAAGTAATAGCTGCAGAAAACGCGAAGAAAAACCAGAAAATAATTGAGCAAATTACCGCTCAAAAATACAGTAAACTTGATAGTAATACCTATTATAAAATTATTCAGGCCGGCTCACCGATAAAAAATGTTAAGAGTAAAGATGTTACTTTTATTATGAGGGAGCAACTAACGGATGGTAAGGTTACTGTAATGTATACTGAGCAAAACCCAGTCACATTACCTTATGACCAGTTACCGACACCGTTGAACTCATTTGTTGAACGGGCTGGAGAAGGCGGAATGGTTAAAGTGTACATCAAACCAGAAGGCGGTTATGGCGTTGAAGGGATACCGGGCGAAGTGCCACCTAATTCAATGTCTATTATTGATTTGAAAATTATTAAAGCTAAATAATTTAGCGGCTACCTAAGATTATCTTGAGAAGTAGTTTGTCATTAAAAGGCAGGCTACTTTTTTTATGGTATCAGTAATCTAGGGGGGAATTTAGTCAGTGGATGTTAATTAGAAAGGGGGACGACGGAGGGTGCCTTTCTGCCAGTTTATAGTTAAAGCTGAAATTTCTATAACTGACAGGGCATGTGTCTATGCGCGATATGCTGCGATATTAAGCCGCTATTCTTGATCTGCTAGGCGTATATCCAAACCGCTTGCGATAAGTTTGTGTAAAGTAGGATTGACTAGAAAAGCCAGCTTCCATTGACACTTCCACAATACTCATTGCAGTGTTAACTAATAATTGGTGTGCATACATAATTCGTTTTTCGCTGATCCATGAGCGTGGTGATGTAGCATATACAGTATGAAATAATTCTTTAAAGGTCGTTAACCCCATACCAAACGTTCGTGCAAACTCGCTTAATTTCCATTCTTTAAGGTAATTGGCTTCCATAAATAATTGCAAGCGTTCCGCTTGTCGGCTACTGAGTTGCCTAAAATTAGATAATAATAAAGCGCCTTGCTCACTGTAGCTTAATAATAAGAGTAATTCACTTACACGAAGGGAAACAATTACTTCAGGATATTCATGATCGATAAATGAGTTCAGGCTATTTTTAATATCATCAATTAATGAATATGAGGTAAATTTAATGATGTCACTTGAGAATGTCTCATTTCGCTCTATTTCGCTTAATTGAGAGCCATGTGTTGCAATAAAATCACGTAAAAACTTATCATCTAAAGCTATCCAAAGTAATTGGCAATCTACTGAAGGATCAGTCATTTGCAAGGAATATGAACCTTGCTTATGATATAAGATATCCCCTTCGTTTAAGGTTTGTAAGTTAGCTGGAGTTTCTAATAATAGTGAACCTTTCTCTACAATAAAAATACCTTTTGTCGCAAAATCCATAATATTATGAGACATACTACTATTTACACTTATTCGTTTGATAACCTGTTGGTTTAAGTTACTTTCAATTTGCATAATTGACACCTTATTAATCTCATTTAAATATTCCAAATGTAATTAGCGAAATTAAACATCACGCTATTTCTTCTATTGATATCTAAAGTCGCTACTACTAGTAAGGCTGAAATTATATTTATCGATTGTTTTTATGTCACACTGTAAATTTAAATATTAAAAAATGTTTCAAAACATGGTTTTTTCGAGCTTTTCCTTTTATTTGAGAGGTATTTCCGTTGTTTCGTGGGAGGGGGTTTTATAATATTCTATATTTTTGTTATTTATCTGAAATATTATTCTAATTTATTAAAGTCATCTGGATGTTAATATTTTGTTGTTTTGTTACGCGTAACGTGAGTTTTTTTCAATTTAATGCTTGTTTGTCATTTTATAGGAATTAGTGTTAATTATAGGTATGTTAATAATGACTATAAAACTCGTTAAAAGTAGTATTGATAAGTTTATTTTATTAATACTAATGTTATTACATTGAGTTATTAAAAACATTAATCACTATGATTGATTTTTTTTATTAAAAGTGGGGTAAAAGGGATGAAATTGAGACATTAATCTTGTTTTTTAATCAATAGGCAAAACTGATAGGTTTGATAGGTTATATAAATATAGATTTTAATAAATAGTTTTTAAGGGTTACTATTTTTTAGATATCCATCATTACTGAAAAAAAATACATTTTATAAATTTTTGCATAGGGCATGGCCTATTAAGGAGATTTTTAGCAACAAATAGCCCACTGAAGAAATTTCAAAAATTACAGTAGGATATTGCTAAAGGGGGGATTATAGATACAAACTGATAATGGTAAGGCTCTTTAATCATTATAAGAAGATTAGTGATAATCTGCCGATGGGGGTTATATTGCTTTTTTAATGCAATGAAGTGGAATCTACTGTATTCGCTTATTATGAACTTTCTTTAGAGTTTGCTCTCTTATTAACCTTAGGTGGCAAATCAGGGACGGGTTTACGGTCATCGAGAAGGTGGCGTATCGCGAGTATTGGGTGATGAATAAGCATTTTTGGGCCAGCCCAACGCATGATTAGCTTCATTTGTTCACGCATTTTTGGTTGGTAACAATGGATAGGGCATTGTTTACAGGCGGGCTTTATTTCACCATAACGGCATTTCTCTAGTCGATTTACGGCATAAAAATAGAGTTTTTGATAATAATCGGGGGCATCATTGGTTGCTGGGTGTGCTTTTTCATAGATTTTTATCATCTTTTCAATTGTTTTAATTTCCCGATTAATACGTTTGCCAGCCATAACAAGTCCTCTATTACAGTAAACATACATTTAATATACAACTTTATTGGTGTAATGAATAGTTAACGATAAATTATTGAGTAATTTATTGATGGTGTTCAAGAAAGCGGTGGATTTTACTGAGGGCTGAAAAAGAGGGTAATAAGCTACCCTCTTAAATAAGAAAGTATTAATAACTTAATGGCGGCTTAAAATATCAGCCAAATAAAGTCATATTAACTGCTTAGCTAAAGTCCCACTTTTTTATAAAAGCGGCAGAGAAAGCTGAGCTAGTATCGTTGTGGTGAGGTGGCTGATCACCTATTCGACAACATTATTTTTTGCATTTCATCTTTAAGATGTAATTTTTCTTTTTTCAGTTTGGCTACGTGTTCATTATAACCTGCGCCTGAAGGGCCCTCGAGCTTACTGATTTCTTTGTCGAGTTGATGATGCTTTTCATAAAGAGTTTGAAAACGGGGATGTGTAGATACTAATTTTGAAACTAAATCTTGATCTGCTGATAACATACTACCTCCTCAGAATGTATTAAGCCTCAAGTTCAGTATAATCAGTGCCTAGCTGTTGTGCATTAAAATAGGGGGTAATTTACATAATTTTTATCATTTTTATGATCACTCTACTAAAATTAAGTATGATTACGTTAATACTGGGGGTGATTTATTTTTTTGTAATTAAGAATCATCCATAGTGATAATTATGGTGTAAATAACTTAACATATAGCCAAGTATGGTTTTTTTAATTGGTTTTATCTTCTGAAATAGGAATAAATAATGAAGAAAGCGATTTTATCTGTAATGGCAGCGGCACTGATTTCATCTTGTGCAGTAGCAACGGAAGAGTTGGAAAAGATCGCGCCATATCCAAAAGCAGAATCAGGTATGACACGTCATGTCATTCAACTTGCCAATCAACAAAATGAAAATGACTTTATGGTTGAATTAGTCATTGGGAAAACCATCAAAGCTGATTGTAACCGCCAATGGTTTATGGGAGATCTGGATAAAAAAACATTGGAAGGCTGGGGATATGATTACTATAAACTAGATGAAGTCAAAGGCCCTGCCTCTACTATGATGGGCTGCCCTGAACCTGCGAAAGACCGTTTTGTTTCCACACAATTAGGCGATGACGCTTTTATGCGTTATAACAGTAAGCTGCCAATCGTGGTTTATACGCCATCAGATATGCAAGTTAAATACCGAGTTTGGTCAACCGATGGTAAGCTAATGGATTCCATCAAAAAATAATTAAAAGAATGCCGCATATTGCGGCATTTTTTATCAGAAAATATTTAACGAATAACAAATACCGAAGTTTTAGCATGGCGCACAATAGCGGATGCAGTAGAGCCCAATAGATAGGTTGAAGTGCTTGGGCGATGTGAACCGACCACAATTAAATCTGCGTTAATTTCTTGCGCATAATCTAATATTTCATCTTTAGCTGAGCCGATACTGACTTTACAGTTAATTTGCTTATCGGAAACTTTGATGTCTTTTATGACTTCTTCAAGTGCGCGCATCGCCAGAATTGAACGTTCAGCGGAATCTTTATGGCTTTCAGGTAGTGCTGCGATTTCAATACCAAAAAACAACTCGACACTAGGGATTACAGACAGAAAGTGAATTTCAGGTGAGCCTAGCTGCGCTAACGCTTCTACGTGTTTGAGGATCTCTTGATTCAATTCATCTTCTAACAAATCAATAGGAACTAGGATTTTTTGATACATAGCTACCTCATTTAGTGTCATTTAAAATTAATTATAGTGGCTTACCTACAATATACTATAAGTTAAATAGAAAGTAACAAATGCTATTAAATGCGCATTTATCGTGTTTTTGCAAGTTTAATATTATTAACTTAATAAAAAGAAAGGGTAATTATTATTAGTTAAAAGCTTTATTTACAATTAATAATGGGACTTTAAACGAAGAATGTGAGAATATACAGAGAAATCATTTTTAACTTATTGATTTAAAAGCTTTATCTGAATGATAATTATTTTGTTTTTCATTAAAGAATATATTTTATGAATATAAAAAATACTTCATCTAATAAAATGAGTGAGTTTGAAACGCAACAAGCAAAATTCAAAGCGGCAAAGAAAAGCACACTAATCAGTGTGGTGGTGAATACGCTGTTGTCGATTTGGCAGATAATCATTGGTATTTTTTCACACTCTTCGGGGTTAATTGCTGATGGTATTCATACATTATCTGACTTGGTTGCAGATTTTGTTGTACTTATTGCGAATAAAAAAAGCCACAAAAAGCCGGATGAAGACCACCCTTATGGCCATTTTCGTTATGAAAATGGAGCTTCATTAATTTTAGGGATTATTTTGTTAGTGGTCGGTGTGGGAATGGTGTGGTCAGCGATTGGAAAGATGTTGAACCCAGCACTGATCCCTGAAGTTCATACGATTGCATTAGTTGCAGCTTTAGTGGCTTTAGTCGCGAAAGAGGGCTTATTTCGTTATATGTTGTATGTGGCGAAAAAAGTGAATTCTAATATGTTAGTTGCCAATGCATGGCATGCGCGTTCTGACGCTGCCTCTTCATTAGTTGTTGCAGTTGGTATTGTTGGTAGCTTATGTGGGTTGCGGATCCTTGACCCAATAGCCGCTTTGATTGTTGGGACATTCGTTTTTCGTATGGGGTTTAAATTCACCAATCAATCGATGCAAGACCTAATGGATAAAGGCGCTGATGAAGAAACATTACAAGAAATTCGCACTGTTTTAGAGGGTATTAATGAGTTATCTGGATATCATGATTTAAAAACCCGTAAATCAGGTGATTTTTTATTAGTGGATGTTCACCTAGAACTTGATGGCAATATGAGTATTACCGCAGGCCATGATATTGCCGTGAATGTGCGGAAAAAATTGATGGAAAACCCGCAAATATTAGATGTTATGACCCATCTTGACCCATATGATAAAAACCATAAGCACTAAACCACCATGAATTAATCTATTTTTATATAAGGCCGAGCTTTTAATAGCTCGGCTTTTTTGTTGCTAATATGAATTAGAAACTTAACAATAAGTTATTGCACTTTATGAGTTACAAATGGAAAATCAGCAGGTTGTTTCCAAACAATATGCATTAATGATGACACCCGCCTAGCGAACTATACGGGTTAATACTGAATAATTGAGGGAAAAATGCAGTTTACTCAAGAACAATGTCAGATGCTCCGAACGCCAAAAGTTATCGCTCTAACCAATAAAAATGGGATGAAAATTATCTTAACGAGCCTCGGTGCCAGTTGGGTTAGCTGTATAGTGCCTTTAGCGACAGGGAAAAGGGATGTCATCTTGGGAGCCCCCAATATGGCAAAGCATATGGAGCAAGGTGTATACCTCGGTGCCACAGTTGGGCGAGTCGCTAACCGGATTTGTGCATCACAGTTCACTATTAATGGGCAACATTATCGAGTATCGAATAATCAAGGTAATCACTGCTTGCATGGTGGAAAAGATAATTTTAGTTATCGTATATGGGGAATTCTTCAACCTAGTCCACAGAAAGCGGTTTTTGTGTTGACCTCTCCTGAGGGAGATCAAGGCTTTCCTGGTCGTCTCTATATTGAAGTGAGTTATGAATTAACCGAAACAAATCAAGTCATTATCGACTATAAATATCAATCAACAGATTATGGCCCTGTTAACCTCACTAACCATGCTTATTTTAACTTAGCAGGGGAAGACTCGCTAAGAACAGCACTCGAACATGATTTACAAGTGCATGCCGATGCCTATTTGCCAATCACTCATGATGGTATCCCTACGGGGGAGTGGCGTGATGTAACAGAAACCAGCTTTGACTTTCGTCAGGGTAAGCGTATTGGGTTTCATTTTTTACAAGATGAAGAACAACAGCACGTCGGAGGGTATGACCACGCATTAGTGTTAAATAAAACCCTTACGGATGGAGTGCAAACTGTCGCAACACTTGGGTCACCTAATGGGGATGTGAAATTAAATATTGCGACCACTATGCCAGCACTTCAGCTTTATAGTGGCAATCATTTAGTTGCAGTATCAGGAAAAAGCCAGACCTATACAACCTATTCAGGTGTGGTACTTGCTACACAGTTTCCTCCAGATGCGGTAAATCATCCAGAATGGGGGGAGCAATATGATTCACTTGTTCAACCTAACAAAATTTATACCAGCCAAACCTGTTACCAATTTTTATTTTGATACTTATACGTAATAGCCTAATTTTACGGTATTTAATAGATTAAAAAACACCCCAAAAGTCAGACTAATGGCGTCCAACTTTTGAGGTGCTGTTCACATTAGAGGACGGAAACAGTTACAAAAACAATATTAAATAACAAATAAATCCATATATTCATTCACCGGCATTTTTTCCAATAGTGGTTTATCAAGGGATGCTTTAAGAATACGTAGTTGCTGGGCTTCAGGGAATTGTCTTGCCAAGTTTATTCTAAATTTCTGTAATAATAATGGCATTCCCTCTTTACGACGACGTTTGTGGCCGACAGGGTATTCGATTACGACCTCTTCTAGCACTTGGCCATCTTTTAAGGTGATGGTTACCCCATTACTGATCGAACGTTTTTCTGGGTCGTGATAATCCTGCGTGAAATTAGGGTCCTCATAACAGTGCATTTTTGCCCGTAGTTCATCAATACGACTATCATTTGCAATATTGTCTTCGTAGTCAGCAGCGGTGAGGCGACCAAAAATTAATGGGACTGCCACCATATATTGAATACAATGATCGCGATCAGCAGGGTTATGCAATGGGCCTTTTTTATCGATAATACGGATGCATGCTTCATGTGTACGGATAGCGATAGACTCAATGTCTTGCGCCGTTTTGCCTAATTTCAATAGCGTTTGGTAGAGCTGTAAAGCCGCTTCAACTGCTGTTTGTGAGTGAAATTCTGCTGGGAAGGAAATTTTAAATAAAACATTTTCCATAACATATGAACCATAAGGACGTTGAAAAGTCAGTGGTTTCCCATCAAACAAAACATCATAGAAGCCCCATGTTTTAGCAGTCAAAGCGGTTGGGTAGCCCATTTCACCTTTTTGAGCCATTAACGCAAGCCTAACTGCTCGTGATGTGGCATCACCGGCTGCCCATGACTTACGCGAGCCCGTATTGGGCGCATGTCGATAAGTCCGTAAGCTATGACCATCAATCCACGCTTGAGAAACTGCATTTAGGATCTGTTCTCTTTCTAACCCTAACATGTGAGCAACAACGGCGGTTGATGCTACTTTAACTAAAATAACATGATCGAGACCCACTTTGTTAAAGGCGTTTTCTAGCGCAATACAACCTTGAATTTCATGGGCTTTAATCATTGCGGTTAAAACATCTCTAATCACTAATGGCGGTTTTCCTTTGCTGATGTTCTCTCTCGATAACCAATCTGCTGTTGCTAAAATCCCCCCTAGGTTATCAGAAGGGTGCCCCCATTCAGCGGCAAGCCAAGTATCGTTAAAATCTAACCAGCGACACATTGTACCGAGATTAAATGCGCCTTGAACAGGATCTAATTGAAACTGTGTACCAGGAATTTTTGTGCCATTAGGTACGATTGTTCCGGGGACGATAGGGCCCAGCAATTTTTTGCAAGCGGGGTATTCGAGCGACTCCATGCCACAACCTAATGTATCTAACAGGCAATGATAGGCCGTATCGTAAGCTAAATCAGAGACAATGGGGTAATTCACTACATAATCAACAATGTCGCTGATCACTTTATCAAATTCAATTTTCTGCGAATTAACGGTTTGAGTTGTCATTATTTTACCTTTATTAGCGCTGTTCTATCGGAGTAAATAGTTGATTTTCAGGGCCAATGTAGTTGGCTGAAGGGCGAATAATTTTATTGTCTTGTCGTTGTTCAAGAATATGAGCAGACCAGCCCGCAGTACGTGCCATGACAAACAATGGGGTAAACATGGCGGTTGGGATGCCCATCAAGTGATACACCACTGCGGAAAACCAATCTAAATTAGGAAACATATTTTTTTCGCGTTTCATCACGGATTCAATGCGGTCAGCAACCGTGTATAAATGACGATTTAAGTTTTGTTCAGATAACTGTAAAGCCACCGATTTAATAATGGGATGGCGTGGGTCGGCGAGGGTATAAACGGGATGACCGAAACCAATAATCACCTCGTTATTTTTTACACGAGACATAATGTCTTGTTCAGCTTCATCCATCGATGCATAACGTTGCTGAATTTCTAATGAAACTTCATTTGCTCCACCGTGTTTAGGACCTCGAAGTGCAGCAATAGCACCGGTCATTGCGGAATAAAAGTCTGTCCCTGTACCTGCAATAACTCTGGCTGCAAAAGTGGATGCATTAAATTCATGCTCTGCGTATAAAATAGAGGCAATATGCATGTATTTTTCCCACTGTGCAGGGGGCTTTTTACCGTGTAATAAATGTAAAAAATGTGCGCCAATAGAGTCATCATCGGTTTGGGTCTCTATGCGGCGTCCATGATGACTAAAATGATACCAATACAGTAACATTGAGCCTAACGACGCCAGTAAGCGGTCAGCGATATCTCTAGCAGCAGAAAAGGAATGGGATTCTTTTTCTGGAAGGACACAGCCCATCATTGAAACCCCTGTACGCATGACATCCATTGGGTGTGCATTAGCTGGAATGGACTCTAGCGTTTTTTTTACATCGGCAGGTAACCCACGAAAAGATTTTAGTTTTTCTTTATAAGCGACTAGTTCGGTTGCGGTAGGAAGCCTATCGTGGATCAGCAAATAAGCGACCTCTTCAAATTCACACTGAGTTGCTAAGTCATGAATATCAAATCCACGGTAATGTAGGTCATTGCCATTACGGCCTACAGTACAAAGAGCGGTATTTCCAGCCGCGATACCGGAAAGCGCAACAGATTTTTTAGGTTTAAATTGAGATGCTTCAGGGCGATTAAGTTGTTCATTCATCATTTATTCCTTGTAGGGGATAGAGGAGGTGCAACTTGTGTTAAATATGATGGCCTAACGAATTAAGGTTTTTTCTGAGCAAACAAAGCATCAAGTTTTTGTTCATAATCGTAGTAATGAATGCTTTGATAAAGTTCTTCCCGTGTTTGCATAAGAGGAATAACACTTTTTTGGGTGCCTTCTTTACGTAGTGTGGAATAAACCTGTTCTGCTGCTTTATTCATCGCGCGAAATGCAGAAAGCGGGTAAAGCGCAATTGCGATGCCGACACTGCGCAGCTCATCAAGGGTAAACAGCGGGGTTTGGCCAAATTCAGTTAAATTAGCCAACACTGGGGCGGATGTATTACTCGTAAAGCGCTGGTACATGGATAGTTCAGTAATGGCTTCTGGAAATAGCATATCAGCACCGGCTTCTATATAGGCGTGTGCTCGCTCAAGCGCGGCATCTATTCCTTCAACAGCTAAGGCGTCTGTTCGTGCCATAATCACAAAGCTATCATCTGTACGTGCATCAACTGCCGCTTTAATACGGTCAACCATTTCTTGTGTCGAGACAATTTCTTTATTAGGGCGATGACCACAGCGCTTTGCACCAACTTGATCTTCAATGTGCAAGCCAGCGGCTCCTGCTTTACAGAACGATTTTACTGTACGAGCCACATTAAAAGCGGAAGGGCCAAAGCCAATATCTGCATCAACCAGTAGCGGTAAATCACACACATCTGTGATGCGACGAATATCAATCAGTACATCATCTAATGTTGAAATACCTAAATCAGGCATGCCTAATGACCCAGCAGCGACCCCTCCACCAGATAAATAGATAGCTTTATAACCTGCTTGTTTAGCGAGTAAGGCGTGGTTGGCATTAATTGTTCCCACTAATTGCAATGGAGATTCTTGCGTGACTGCATCACGAAATTTTTGTCCAGCAGAAATCGATGACATAGTAGCCTCATTAATTGTTAATGATATGTAATAAATTTATTGTAGTGGTAGTCATATAGCAATTGGTATGCCAGTTTGAAAAATAAAAAATATTTTTTATAAAATTATTAGAAATCAATTGATTAAGAATTTATTTAAATTGTGACATTAAGAGCAGATTTTAAATAATAGGCTATTTTGTTTCATTGAAACATTATATTGTTAAATGAAACATAAAATGAAACATGAGAAAGGTATCGTTTTTATGGATAAACCGATTATTTGGACCGTCTCAGTATCAAGATTATTCACGCTTTTTCGGGATATTAGCCCTGAGTTTAGCGAACAAGCTGACATTACCCCATTAAACCTTGGCTTTGAGCAGGCGGCAGAAGCCGTACGTGAGCGTTTAAAAGAAGGGCATTGTGATGCCATTATTAGCGCAGGTTCGAATGGGGCTTATTTGAAAAGTCATGTTTCAGTTCCGGTTATTATTGTCAAAATCAGCGGCTTTGATGTGATGCAATCATTAGCAAAGGCCAGAGAAATAAGCGATAAAGTAGGAATTATCAATTATAAAAATATCATTCCTTCATTGGATGAGTTTCAATCCCGCTTCGGTTTGCATATTGAGCAACGAAGTTATGTGACAGCGGAAGATGCGAGATCGCAGCTTAAAGCTCTAAAAGCGATGGGAATATCAGTCGTGGTTGGTGCGGGTTTGATTATGGACCTTGCCGATGAAATGGGCATGACAGGGATTTTTGTTTACTCGACGCAAACGATACGACAAGCATTTTCTGATGCGATTGAACTGAGCAGATTATCACAGCAAAATAGTCGTTCCCAAGATAAGTATTTGCCCGTTAACCCTACAAAAGTTCGCTATACTATCAATGACTTGATTGGCTCTTCATCCCCCATGGAACATGTGCGGCAAACGATTATGCTGTATGCCCGTTCAGATGCGACTGTACTTATTCAAGGGGACAGTGGAACAGGGAAGGAAATGGTTGCACAAGCAATCCATCATGAGTTTACCTTATTTAATCAACATAAGCGCAGTAAAAAACATATGCCATTTGTGGCTGTAAACTGTGGCGCAATTCCGGAAACATTGCTAGAGGCTGAACTCTTCGGTTATGAAGAAGGGGCATTTACAGGGTCTCGACGCGGTGGTCGTGCTGGGTTATTTGAGATCGCGAATGGTGGAACGCTGTTTTTAGATGAAATAGGTGAGATGCCAATTGCATTACAAACTCGGTTACTTAGGGTTCTGGAAGAGCGTTCTGTGGTACGGGTGGGGGGTATAAACCTCTACAGGTGGATGTGAGAGTTATTTGTGCGACACATTGTGATTTAGATAGCTGGGTAAAAGAAGGGCGTTTTCGAGCTGATCTTTTTTACCGACTTGGGGTGCTAAGAATGCGAGTGCCTGCTCTCAATGAGCGCGGAGACGATATTTTGGTGCTAGCTGAAAGGTTATTAAAGCTAGCATTTGCAGGTTTGATGCTGCCATTACCTTCATTTCGGGTCCAGCAATTGTTGGATAGCCGTGATTTTTTTGTCAATTATGCGTGGCCTGGTAACGTACGTGAATTGAGAAATTTAATGGAGCGTGTGGCATTGTATTGCAGCGCTTATCCAGAAAAAGCAATTACAAAAACGATGTTAATGAGTTTGTCACCAGAAAGGCATATCGATGACGGCACTGAAATAGTAACGGAAAATAAACTTGATGAGTCATTAGAGCAAGTGATGGCTCGGTTTAATGGGGACCGCAAAGCCGTAGCTCAGTATTTAGGGATTAGTAGAACAACACTTTGGCGTCGTCTTTCAACTTAAGTCGGTCAGTTATCATTGGCATTGATTAAACACTCCGTAATTATTTTATGAGCTATAAGTTAAGTGTTGGCTATTTTGGAAACGAATCATCTAATGCCTACGCTTATATAAAAAGAAAAAGTGATGGGGTTATTGAATATAAAATAGTTGGGGGTGATTGGTTTTATATAGTCAATATTGTAATGAATAAATTAATAAATGAATTATTTTGTGGGATAGCACTTTTCGCTACTTGGAATATTACTTAAGTTGTATCAAAAAGTAACAGAAACTATTTAAGCTTAGTTTTGTTTAACTTATTGTTTTTAATGTGATAATTTATTTTTTGTACCCGTGTTTTATCTAAGTTATCCCTCGTAAAAAACGTGATTTTTCTCACATAAATTATTTTGCTAGTCACCATTAGATTTTCTCATTTTAACTTAGCGATTGAACGATCTATATTGCGCTCAAATTAGTCTTACCTTTGTTATTTTACTACTGCACTAATCGCCGAATTGTGTTCCTTTTTTAAGAACACAACGTTGTCGTATTCTACGATGTAGTTGCAGCGCATATTATTTACTTTGTTAGTTGGAGAGTGGGGCGTGAATCAGTCCACTACTATCATGCGCAAACGCGACAATGCATTCGTTCCTGTTGCAGGGTTAACGATTTTTGCTATTGCATCGGGTTATTTAATGAGCTTAATTCCTCTGTCGATGGGGAGTTTTGGCATTGACACACAATATGCCGGGTGGTTAGCCAGCGCTTATTATATTGGCTTATTAATTGGTTCAATGCTGATTGAACCTGTTATTGCAAAAATAGGCCATCGCTTAGCATTTATTGGTTTTCTGTTAATGTTAGCGGCAACGGTGATTGTACTACCTTGGGTTCCTACCATTGAAGCTTGGCTGCCGAACCGCTTAATCGCAGGGGTTGCTGTCGCCGGTATTTTTGTCGTTGTTGAATCTTGGTTATTGATTGGTGATAACCCTAAAGAACGAGCAAAACGCCTAAGTTTTTATATGACTTCATTATATGGCGGGACAACACTCGGTCAATTGGCGATTGGCGTTATTGGTACGCATGGTGCATACCCTTTTATGGTGGTTTTAGGGTTATTATTATTAGCTGTTATGCCGCCATTATTTGTGCGTGGAGGCCAGCCTGAAAGTGGCTCACACCAAAAATTATCATTAAAGAAAATATCTCGTTTAAGTAAACCCGCAATTATTGGTTGCATGGTTTCGGGTATGACGATGGGCACTATCTATGGGTTAATGCCACTATCATTGAAAAAAGATCAATTTACCACTGACCAAGTGGGTGTTTTGATGGCTTCAATTATTTTAGGTGGGATGTTAATTCAGCCAGTCGTCAGCAAGTTATCTGTTATGATGAGTAAAACATTATTATTGGCGATGGTTTCTTTGTTAGGTGTTTTCGCGATGGGGGTGATTTATATCTCTAGCGATTATTTAGTCATGATTGTGGCTCTAGCATTATTAGGGATGTCAACATTTGCGCTATATCCTGTTGCAATTACCTTAGCTTGTGACAACCTTGATTCGTCCTATATTGTTGCAGCAACTCAGGTTATGCTATTTAGTTATAGTATTGGCTCAGCAATGGGGCCGATAGCAGCTGGGACTTTTTTAAACCAGCAGAATGGGCTAGTGGATTTCTTCTTCCTTGTATTGTTGGTAACGGCAATTTATATGTTAATTGCTAGCTTACGCCGTAAAGCGAGTGTTTTGGCGAATTAAATTTACTCAGTTTGCCAACAACAAAAAGGCTCTGTTACTTAGTACAGAGCCTTTTGTTTTATTTAGTATTATTTTTTCTTGTTAGCGGCAGGGGTGGCGAGTTTAGCCCCTACAGGAACATCATTTTTTGCTGGTGTGATCCGCTGCTCCCACAATTCCCCCAGTTTAAAGTCCCATGAAAGAGGCGATATTTCTGTTCTGCCTGCATTTGGTGCAAAGGTCAACTCACTAAAATAAAGTGTATTTTCATCTGACATTAAAAAGTCGGCTCGACAGTAGTCAAAAGGAGTGACCAGGATTTCGGCTAGACGTAACATTTCTTTAAACAATGGTGGTTCAGGAACAGGGTCCAACATATTCGGGTAGCCAAAGGTAACGGGCTGCAACTGCCAATTAACATCATAGATGTTAATAAATTCATTACCAAGCTCATCAGTATAATCAATTTCAGCATAAACAGGTTTACCAGAGAAACAGTGAACACGGCATGTTTCAGGCACGAGTTTTTTGTTTTTATTGGCAAATAAATCAATATATTCCTCGCAGATAATGCGTGCTGGAATATTTTTATAATGACGTTCACGAGTAATGTAATAAAGGTTTTTGGTTAAATGAAATGCCAATTTATCCTTTGCTTTAGGCCAATTAAATTCCGCTTTATTATTACATATAACGCTACTGCCGCTATCATGACTACATTTTAAAACAAAACGTTCCGGTAGGTCATCAATAATGATTTCATTGGCATTTTTATAGGTCGCTAAAATAGGGACTAAATATTCATTACCTATTGTACGGGAAACATAATCACGTACGGCTAGTTTATTTGCAAACTGAGTGTAAAGTGGGTTTTTGTCACGTAGCATCCTAAAATTCACCTTCTCATTAAAGCTTTTCGGGGCTTTAAAATCAGGACGATAATTAAGATTTTTAGTGAATTTATTAGCCAGATACGTTTTATCACTGACAACAAATGTGCGTAATTGTTTTATAAAATACTCTGCTTTTTTCATGCGAGTTTTAACCATTCTAAAATTGTAGTGTGTAGTTTTAAATATAATTTTTCTTCGATTATATTTTTTATAACTTAAATAAATCATCAATAAACGTAATGTCCGACTTAATAATTTCTTAATAAATTAATGCTAAATAAATGATAAATAAAAGGTGTTGGTTGTAATGAAGGATAATGGGTTGCTTATTTTTATATCAATAATTAAATCAATTGTTTTAATTGATTGTTATTAACAATGTTTTTTTAGTAATAAAATAGCAAAAGTCTAACGTGTTACTCTTAAGTAATTATTTTAATGGTGACATATCCTAAATTAATTTATTTAGGATATGCCTGGCATTGCGAAAGTAAGGGGGAATAAGACAACATTGTTTAGGGAATTATGATAAGGGAGGCTCCCCCATTTGTCGTAAGAAACGTAACTGCGCAGCAACAAGCTGTTTGTAATTAATGCAACGATACGGCATGTTATGTTGTTGTGCGAGCGTTGCCAAAATCTTGGCGAGAGCAGGGTAATGACGGTGGTGCCAATTAGGGAAAAGGTGGTGAGTGAGGTGGTAATTTAACCCACCGGTTAAGCGCCACAAATAATGAGGTGAAGGGACCCAATCACAAGCCGTCACAAAATTATGATGGTACCAACCATGTTTTATTTGTTTGTCATCAGGAGCGGTAAAAAATTGTGCTTCTGCCCAATGAGTACCGAGGAGCAAGTAAATGACAAAAATAGAGGCGACCATTTGGCTTAATAAATAAGTAATAAATATTGTGGTATAACTGATCCCATGGCTATGAGCAAAGAATAACGGCAACCCTATCATTAAGATTAAATGGCCTAATTTGCTAGCAAGAAAGAGGCTCCATCCTAACTTACCCTCTAAAACTTTTTGAGTTTTTAAGCGTGTTTTCCCAGTTCTATCTGACCAATCAAATACTAATGCAATCCATGTCAATGAGAGTGAGGCAACAAAAGGCCAATAAATATGTTGATATTTCATAAAGGGACGCCATTTCTGGAATGGCGTTTGGCGAAAAACCCCATTTTCTTCAGTATCTAGATCATAGTGTTCAATATTGGCGTAATGATGGTGATAATGAACGTGCCGTGTACGCCAAAATTCAGGCTCTAGCCCTAGAGGTAAGGTTACGAAGCGCCCAAATACACGATTTTTCCAGCGTGTTTTAAACAGGGTATTGTGGCAAGCGTCATGTTGGCCTATTACATTTAATAACATAATAAGTAGAACGAATATAAAGTAAGCGGATACGTAAACCAAAGTGGACGAGGTAAACAGTGTTGGCAGGTAACTCAATAGAGCAATAGCAAACAAGGTCACTATAGCTATTAGGTCAACTTTCCCTGCATACACATGATCTTGTTTTGCGTGCAGGTACGCTTGGCTCGCCTGTTTTAATGCGTTATGAAAACGTTGCTCGTCAGCATTTGCAAATATTAATTCGAATTCAGAAGGGTGCATTACTACTCTCTGTGGGGGTAATTTTCTTTAGAATCTATACTATAGCGTTACTCCGTAAATAGCCGCAAAATAAAAATGAAAAGCAGTGATGGTTTCGACCTATTCTTAATCAAGAAAAAGTATTCGTTATATCCTGTTTTTTATTAAATTCGCTGGCTATTAGCCAATAGTGCTTAATTGATGAGAAGTTTAAGAAGCCAGTTTAATCAGGGCAGGAAACGACTATATAACGATAATAGTTGAATTAAACTAATCGATTTGATTGGGTGGATAATGCTTAACCAGAGAAAATTGATAAGGTTAAGGAACAAATTTTTAGCTACATCCTTGTAGAATAGTCCGTTGAACATAAAGTAACAAAGAAAAGTATGTCTGTCTGTAATAAAGCATCAGAAAGAATGTTTTTAGCTTCATTCAGTATTTATGATAAATAATCTTTATCATCATTATGGTGTTTTAGTATTTTGTTTGTAATATTATACTGAATTAAGTTAAATTAGGAGTTTGCCTATATTTAATAATGTACAAAAATGATTATATTTTAGCGATTAAAATTTTTGTATGTAGGAGTCTTGAATGAAAAAAGTATTGTTAATATTTTTATCAATATTATTTATCCCATTATCTTCTTCGGCAGGATATAAATACTATGGTTGTGAAAATAAAATTTACCAATTAGAAAAGCAATTAAAATATGCCAAAATGCATGGGAATAGAAATAGAGTTGCTGGGTTAGAACGTGCGATTACTAAGGTACAAAATAATTGTTATGACCATTATTCGGGTGCGACAGGCCCTACGAGGTTGAATAATCAGTATCACTTTGATGATACTGAGAAATTAGAGCGAGAAATAGATATTCTTCGCGAAGAAATTAACCGATTAAAAGCCTTGAACAACTAATCTAAATAGCGGTTATTAATTTGCAAAGTAGATAACCCATCTTTGGAATATTTACTTTGCATTTTTTTATCGAAAATTTTTTACGCCTAAGTGGGCGAGGAAAATTACTTTTCAGCCCTGTATTTAACCCTTTTATACCTTTCTTTCTCTGCATATAAGTTAATTATAAACTATAAACCAAATAGATAACTTATTTTCTTCCTAAGGGAAATTTTGAGTTTTTATTTTAACAAATAGATAAGCCCTGTACAGATAATCTCTTAGATACTATACTCCCCCTATGTATAATGAAGGGCTTGAATATGCCACATTCACCAAAAGAAAAAAAAGCGGTACTGACGAGAGTCAGGAAAATAAAGGGGCAGTTATTAGCTCTAGAGTCGGCTTTGGAAAATGAAGCTGAATGCGCCGCGATTTTACAGCAAATAGCGGCAATTCGCGGTGCAGTTAATGGTTTGATGGCTGGGGTATTAGAAAGTCACTTACGCGAAGGGCTTCAAGAGTCAGCAACAACACAATTGCAAAAAGATTCAGTGGATGATGCTATTTCATTGATTCGAACATACTTGCGATAAATAAATAAGGAATAATGATGAAATCACGTGCAGCCGTCGCATTTGGTCCAGGCGAACCACTGAAAATTGTAGAGATTGATGTAATGCCTCCTCAAGCTGGGGAAGTGTTAATTAAGATTAGCCACACGGGTGTTTGTCATACGGATGCTTTCACCTTGTCAGGCGATGACCCAGAAGGGCTTTTCCCCGTTGTCTTAGGGCATGAAGGTGCTGGGGTTGTTGTGGAAGTTGGTGAAGGGGTAACAAGTGTTGAGGTAGGTGACCATGTTATTCCTCTTTATACTGCGGAGTGTGGGAAGTGTGTTTTCTGTGAATCAGGTAAAACCAATTTGTGTGTGTCTGTACGGGCAACACAAGGTAAAGGCGTAATGCCTGACGGTACAACGCGTTTTTCCTATAACGGGCAACCTATTTACCATTATATGGGGTGCTCAACCTTCAGTGAATATACTGTGGTTGCAGAAGTCTCTTTAGCGAAAATTAATCCGCAAGCCAATCATGAAGAGGTTTGCTTACTAGGTTGCGGTGTAACAACTGGTATTGGCGCAGTTCACAATACGGCGAAAGTACAAGAAGGTGATTCTGTTGCTGTATTTGGTCTAGGTGGTATTGGCCTTGCTGTCATTCAAGGGGCAAGACAAGCAAAAGCTGGGCGCATTATTGCGATTGATACTAACCCCGCAAAATTTGAATTAGCACGTCAGTTTGGTGCAACGGAATGTTTAAACCCTAAAGATTATGATAAACCCATCCAGCAGGTATTAATTGAAATGACGGAGTGGGGGGTTGACCATACTTTTGAATGTATCGGTAATGTCAATGTGATGCGAGCAGCATTGGAAAGTGCCCACCGTGGTTGGGGGCAATCAATTATTATTGGTGTTGCTGGTGCAGGGCAGGAAATATCGACTCGCCCATTCCAATTGGTTACAGGTCGTTCATGGCGAGGCACTGCATTTGGTGGTGTGAAAGGGCGTAGTCAACTACCAAAAATGGTTGAAGATGCAATGAAAGGGGATATCGAACTCGCGCCGTTTGTGACACATACCTTACCATTAGATAGCATTAATGAAGCATTTGATTTAATGCATGAAGGTAAATCAATTCGTACAGTTATTCACTACGACTAAGGGAGGGAGTCATGGAGAGAATTGAACGCCATGCCTCTTTTGGGGGGTGGCAAGATGTTTATCAACATCAATCTACGGTGCTTGGCTGTGAAATGAAATTTGCTGCCTATTTACCGCCTCAGGCAAAAATTCAGCCTTGCCCAGTGATTTATTGGTTGTCAGGGTTAACCTGCGATGAGCAAAATTTTATTACTAAGGCGGGTGCGCAGCAGTTTGCTGCTCAGCATGGTGTTATTTTGGTAGCCCCTGACACAAGCCCTAGAGGGGCTAAAGTGGCGGATGATGAGGCTTATGACTTGGGTCAAGGAGCAGGTTTTTACATTAATGCTCTGCAAGCTCCATGGAATAGCCATTACCAAATGTATGATTATATTGTGTCGGAATTACCCACTTTGGTCGAAGCTCATTTACCCGCTTCAGATAAGCGCTCCATTTTTGGTCATTCCATGGGTGGGCATGGGGCACTGATGATTGGCTTACGTAATACGGGCCGTTATTGTAGTTTATCTGCGTTTGCACCTATTGTGGCTCCATCTCAAGTTCCATGGGGGCAAAAAGCATTTACGGCATATTTAGGGGATGAACGGGAGCGTTGGTCTCAATACGATACGGTAAATTTGCTTGAAAACGCGGACTCTATTCCCCCAATATTAGTCGATGTGGGTACGGCGGACCCTTTTTATAAAGAACAGTTAAAGCCTGAATTGTTTGCTGATATTTGCGATAAAAAACAGCATGCATATACATTAAATTTACGCGATGGTTATGACCACAGTTACTATTTTATTAGTAGTTTTATTGGTGAGCACATTGCGTTCCATGCATTACATTTGAAATAAAATAGCTAAAACACAAAAAGTGGGGCTCGATAATGAGTTTCACTTTTTTATTATAAAAATTAGAAATATTTAGATAACAAATTTCAGAGTATTATTCTATTCAAAGTGTTGGTTTAATAATTTGCTCACAGCATTGATTGCACTTATTGCAACATCTCTATTTGGGTCATGACAGAGTTCAAGTAATCGGTTAATTGTATTATTTTGCTCAATAGGTAGTTTACAGTTACCTAAAGCTGAAATGGCGGCTATTTTGACGTCATCATTTTTTCGTTTAGTTAAACGAAGAAATGTTTCTAACACTCTATGATCCATAATTTATCCTAAAAAATACTATTATTAAAAATAGATGGGAAAAATATATTAATATTATTAATTTCCTAATTATTAAAGTACAGGAACGTTGATATTAGCAAAATAAAATTATAAATAATATTAAAAAAACTCGGCTGCTGTGTGCTATTTTATGAGAGGGTTTAATCACCAAATTACCTAATAAATCATAGGGGTTTATCTTCGTCGGTATCAGGTTCAATGGTGATTTTTCAGGGAATAAGAAAGCCTGTTAAAGTTTATGACAATAAGCTAGAAGGTGAGTGCTATATACAATAGCATGACTCGAAAAAATAGTATTACCCATAGATTAAAAGTGGTCAGAAAGTTTACTTAATGCTTTTATTGCAGATACCGCAACATCTTTATTTGGGTCTTTGCATAATGCAAGTAGCCGAGTGATAGCCGTCTGCTGCTCAACTGTGGCTCGATAATCCCCCAATGCAGATATGGCCGCTATTTTTACATCATCATTTCCTCGGTGTGTTAATTCTATTAATGTTGTTATGATATTATTTTCCATGTGCTTCCTTGTCAGCTTTACTAAATCACACATGCATTCTAAGTGAAATTACTTGATATTTATTTTTTAATTTAGGCTTATTATTAACGTATTGTTTTGATTCTACTCATTTTTAGAATAATAACCACGTTGTATATTTAATAATGGTAAATCAATAGGCTATGCAGGAAATAAATGATCACAGCAACAACTTATAAGAGTAGGGCTATTTTAAATAGTGACAGATAATTAGATTAAAGGGTAAATAAAAGCACTTTAGCAAGTTATGAGTTAAAGTGCTTATGGGGTAATTAATATTATAAATAAATCAATGGCGTAAATAAATATATGGCGTGTTATTTTCAGGGTGTAGAGTGACGCCTAAATCTGCTTGATACCAACGCGTTAGGTTTTCGGTGGTTAATACATCAGTAGGAGAACCTTTCGCCACAAGTTGACCATCATGGATTAATAAGACTTTATCCGCATATAATGCTGTAAGGTTAAGGTCATGCAATACGCAGCAAACTGCTAGTGGCTGTTCACGAGTGAGTTGGTGTAATAACCGTAGGCTATGCTGTTGGTGGTATAAATCGAGAGCAGAGGTTGGCTCATCAAGAAATAAACAAGCCGGTTGTGGGGTTGGCTGCCATAATTGGGCTAACACGCGCGCTAATTGGACTCGCTGTTGTTCCCCCCCTGAAAGCTGCCGGTAATCCCGTTGGCGCAATGGTTGGCAGTGCGTTTGTGATAACGCCTCATCAATGGCAAGGTGCTTGTTTTCAGAGCCATAAGGTGTTCTCCCCATAGCAACTACATCTTCAACCGTAAATGCAAATTGCAGGTGACTATGCTGTTTCATGACAGCGCGTTTACGTGCTAAGTGGTTGTGATCCCAATCGGATAGTGCCTTGCCTTCTAAAAAGCAAGCACCTTGAGTTGGAGTATTGTAGCCGGTGAGTAACTTCAATAAACTGGATTTACCTGCACCATTAGGCCCAATAATAACGACCATTTCCCCTTGTCCTATCGATAAACTGATATCTTGGATCAAGGTTTTGTCGTGGATTTTGTAAGATAGATTTTTGGCTTCTAACAATGTTGGTTTCATTTGCGTCATTTAAATTTTCCCCGCGGGTTGCCGTAGAATCAACCATAAGAAATAGGGGCCACCAATAAGGCCAGTGAGTAAACCAACAGGTATTTCTGCAGGGGCAACAGCTGTTCGCGCAATAGTATCGGCAATTAAGAGTAGTGAAGCACCGACTATCGCAGAACCTGGGATTAACCAGCGGTGATCAGGGCCAAGTGTCATGCGGATCAAATGCGGAACGACTAAGCCAACAAAACCAATGACACCGCTCATCGCAACAGCACAGCCGACCAACATGGCGCTAAGGAAGAGTAAAATAAATTTAGCGCGTTCAACATTTAGGCCAAGATAATGAGCGTCTTCATCGCCGAGTTGTAAGATATTAAGCTTGTTCCCTTGTGCTAAACAGACAACACTGATGGGCAAAATAACGGAAGCGGCAATAGCCAATGAAGGCCAGTCAACATTCCCGAGTGTTCCCATCATCCATAAGCTAAATGTTCTGAGTTGTTGGTCATTACTGATATAGCTAAGAACCCCAATAAATGACATACACAATGCATTAATGGCAATTCCGGCTAATAAAAGCCGTGCTAGATTGCCATTTGATGAACGATTCAAACTAAAAATAATGAAAGAAACGGTCAGGCTACCCACGAATGCGGCAGCAACGTGACCATAGCCCTGCATAACCGTCGGCAATGAAATGGAAAAAACAATAAAAGCGGCAACGGATAAAGCAGCACCACTACTAATCCCCAATAAACTTGGGTCCGCAAGCGGATTACGAAATAGGCCCTGCATAATTGCACCTGAAACAGCGAGTGCAAGGCCGACTAGGATTGCAATTAAAATACGCGGCAGGCGAATGTTTAACCAAATTTGCCAGTCGGTATCTGTGGCAGAAGCTTGCCACAGCGTTTTAAATGAAAAGTTCATTGCACCTGCATTAGATGCGAGAACGGTCAGGCCACAAAGCATTAGAAATAAAACGATAATCACCAAAAATGGGTTTTTAAAACGGCTCATTGGGACTTTTCTAATGCCTCACGTAGTTGTTGCATGACTTGAGGGGTACCTAAGCTAAAGGTGAGCATACCGACATCGTCAACAACGAGCAGAGCTTTGTTTTTCCCTGCTGGTGTCATTGACATTCCCTGTAATTTCCACACTTTATCGATCCCCCCTAGTGACTTAACGCCTTCTTCCGTAAACACGATTAAATCAGGTTGGCTTGAGAGTAACCCTTCTTGAGATAAAGGGCGGTAACTCTCAAAGTTAGACATCGCATTTTTTGCCCCGATGGCGCTGATAACACTATCTGCGGCAGTCTGCTTCCCTGCTGCAAGGGGCAGGACTCCGCCATGGCTCATGATAAATAGAACTTTTTTATCAATAGGCGTTGTATTGACCTGGCTTAGTGCTTGATTAAATTGATTAATAAGTTGCTCGCCTTGGCTCGTTTTTCCCACGGCGTTAGCAATAGTCTCAATTTTTTTGGGAATGGCTTCTAAATTAGGCTTCCCCGTTACCTTGATGATTTTTACACCACTTTTTTCTATTTGTGATAATGCCATCGAAGGTTTTGCGAGCTCACTCGCTAGTACGAGTGTTGGGCGCATGGATAACACGCCCTCCGCATTTAGCATCCGCATGTAGCCAACATCAGGAAGTTTGGTTGCTTGCTCGGGGTGAAGGCTGGTGCTATCGCGGGCAACGAGTTGTTGTTCCGCTCCTAGGGCATACACAATTTCAGTGACGTCACCACCTAAAGTGACGATACGTTCTGTTGCGTAAGCACTCATAGATATGACCAGCGTTGCAATTGTTAGAAGCCATTGTTTCATAATAAGTTACCTAGTTTTAAATGCGTGGTAATGCGGTGACTTGTTGGCGCCATTGCTCTTGCTCTGGAGTCCCTTCGGTACGCTGCCCATACATTTGTGCGATTTGATTTCCTTGGTTATCAAAGACTTCAAGACTAGTTACAAAGCCATCTTGTGTGGGTTTACGAGTTACCCAGCATTCGGCAATGCCATTTTCAATCATGTGCAAGGTGAAATCAGGGTTGAAAATGTTTAGCCACTTTAAGTCTGAACCTTCGCTTTGGTATGGCATGATTTTTTTTATTTCACCAGTAAAAATTTGCACACATCCGCGGTTGCCCACAAAAATCATGATTTCATTCTGATCCTTAAATGCAGTATTAATCAGCTGATTGAAGGAATCATTAGGGACTTTCCAAGCTAAATCATCGCTAACAGCGGCAAAAACTTGCTGGCGGCTTAAGTTATTTTTCTTTAACAACACAAAAAACTGATGGACATCCGTCATATCGCGCCATTGTTGTTCTAACTGGCGCTTTAGTTCTTCGCTAATAGGTTGACTGGTAAAAGGAACGATGGGCTGATGAACTAATTCTGCATTATCTTGGGTTGTGTATTTGTCAATTAGCGCATACCAAGCCGCCATATCCGTTTCTTCAGTGGTATAGACCTTATGTAGAGCATCACCATGTTTGTCAAAGAACTGAATACTGTGGCGTTCACCTTGTTTGCTTTCTTCAGTCAGGGCAAAAATCGCATCCCAGTGACTAAAAAACATCCGCAAATCAAGTGCGCGAGGGTTCAAAATTAACCCACCATGCGGGCTAAATGTGGCATTGTCATAGCGACCAACTTGCTCATGAACCACGTATTCGTTGCGAGTAATAGCTTTGACTTTCCCAACACTAGCCAATTCGGTCAGAAGCGTAGGTGCATCAATATCTAAGCGCACAGCTTTATCATGACCCACACGACTGTGTAGCAGTTGTGCTTCAGAAACATTTAAATAAGCGGCAAGATCACGAGCGTATCTGGCTTTATTCTCTGCTTTAGCTTGTTGGTAACGCTCGAAAAGTGTTGAATTCACGTGTATCTCCTTAAATTGTGTGAATTACCATTGGAAGCTGACAAGTAGCTTGGCATTACGACCATCTTGCGGAATGCCTTGCGATGAGTAATATTCTTTGTCGAAGGCATTGCCTAGTACCACACTCGTTCCTAACCCTTTGAGCTGCCCATCACCTTGGTAACTGACGTAAAAGTCATGAACTGCATACCCCGCTTGTTTAGGGGCTTTTGAGGCTTTATTGAAATTGGTGTGGCGTGTAAATTCGCTTAACCAGCCTACAGAGAACCCACTATTGGCGACAGGGATTGACAGGTTGCTTGTGACGGATTCTGGCTTGATGGAGGTAATTGACTCACCATTGAATTCATTAATTCCTTCAGTGCGGTTGTAAGCTAAACTCCATTTGGCATAATCATTTGTATAATCGAGAGAAGCATCCCAACCCCAAATTTTGGCGCGCTTGGCATTGATAGAGGTGGTGTAGTTTTCCACCATATTAACGTCGGTATTGATGTAGTCTTTCGCTTTAGTATCAAAGTAGCTCGCTTTAAACTGTAGGTTGTCACGAGCCATCATTAAGTCATCAAAACGCAAACCAAAGCCATATTCAGCTGTCCGAGTTGTTTCTGGTTTTAAGTTTGGGTTAGGACGCCATCTGTTAAATTTATTCAGTCCCATAGGGAAGTGAATGCTATCGTTATACATTTCCATCATGGTAGGTGCGCGAAATGCTTCAGAATATGAAGCAAACAGCATTGACCAGTCAGTTGGCGTAATACTGACTGCTCCTTTAGATGACCATTTACCTTCTTTGACTTTTTCATTACCTTTCGCTTTCGATTTATAATGGTCATAACGCGTGCCGATAATGAACGAAACAGGTAAATCTTTTAAGGTGATCTCATCTTGTAAAAAGCCAGAAGCAAAGGTGATCTCAGCATCAGGGAATTGAGTGGCTGCCGCGTAAGGGGTTTGTTTTTGCTGATAAGCTTCGCTGCCATAGGTTAAGTTATGCGAAGCAACAGGTAAGTCGTAGAAATTAGTTTTATTATCAATCTTTATACCAGAGGTTTTTTGCGTACGCCCCTCATAAGGGGTGCCTTGCCCTTTGGCTGTGATATTGACCTCTGAATAATAAGGCGTCACTTTTAGGTCGAGCCAATTCTGTGAAGACGGTTTTAAATGGTATGTCGCTTGTGCATCACGTTGGCGAGTCGTGCGGTTAACTTTTAAGTTTTTAGGTGTACTAGTGAGCTCTTGAGGGTTTTTTGGCTCGTGAGCATCGTTGTTGTAGTAACGGAGTTGGCCTGATAATTTTTGCGTATCGTCTATTTGCCATGTTCCTTTAGCTAATAGGTTGCCAATAGTCTCTTTGTTATCCATGTCATCGCCATTACTCATGCGAATATCGCCAGTCTCTTTGGTCACGAAACTGAATACGCCATCAAGGTTGTCGCTACGACCAAAAGCGGTACCACCAAAGCCAATACTATGATCTCCAGTTGAGCCTTGGGTAAATACACGGAAGCCGTGGTTTTGCCCTTCACGTAATAAATCTTTCGCATCAACGGTTTCCCACGCGATGACTCCCCCCATGGCACCACTACCATATAGCAAAGCTGAAGGGCCTCGAATGATTTCCACTTGCTTAATCAAGGCAGGGTCAATAAAGGTACCATTAATATGGCCCGTATCAGTACCTTGTCGTACACCGTCAACAAGCGTCAAAATCCCATTGCGATCAAAACCACGCATATAAATATCTTGGCCATTGGTGCGAGCGGTTCCTGTCACACCAATTCCAGGCACTTTACGTAAAATATCATTCACGTTATTTGCAGTTTCGGTTTCTGGGGAATTATTTTTGATTACAGTCACCATCATTGGTGTATCAAAGCTATCGCGCTCAGTCCCAGTGGCATAGACGGTCATAATATCGTTGGCATTCTTTTTGGATGAGACTTCAGTGGTTTGGGCCTGTGCACTGGCTATAACCCCCAATATCGCACTGGTTATAACTGACACTCGTAAAACATGGGACATAATTGTGAGACTCCATAACGTATTTTATTTTTCGCTGTATTAAACAGAATGAGTTAAATATTTATTAATTAGCAGCTTATGGCTAAATAAAAGTGAGTGGGTCAGGGGGAACTGACTTTGGTATCACACAGGGGAAATTGAGTGTAAGTGGTGCGCTAGCATAAGAAAAAAGGGGAGTTAATGACTGTAGATCACTGAGATAGGCGTAGTTTGGTTGTGATAACGGAGTAACGTTATCTGTCATTTTACGCAAATAGAATGGTGTAAAACCATGTTGGTGGATCGAATAGTTATTTATGTATACAGGGTGCCCAGAGGCAAAAATAGGGTATACAGACGTCAGTTTAAACTCCATAAGAAACCTTTCCTATGCTTAGGTTAAGCTGGCTGCCTGGATAATAACCTAGGTGGCTTGCGATTTATATTTTTGGCACAGACTACTTAGTTAAAATCAATTTACCTGTACGTGTTTGTCTTAATAAATAAAGTTCGCCATTATGTTGAATTGAGACCTTGCCATTAGGCCCCAAGAGTTGTTGGCTTTCTATTACGTCAGCTTTAACGGTTTGCTTTGCCGTTTCGACGTTGTGTTCTGCAACTGGCGCTGTCATATTATTTACCACACTAAATTTGTTGATAATAGAAATGATATTGAGAATGATTATCTTTAGAATCATTGTCAATATCAAGCGTTTTTCACAAACAAACAACAAAAGGGATACAAACCTTTGAGTCGGGAAGAAAATTATTCATTATGGGAGAGCTAGCAAAGGCAATAAGCGCGATGCAATGCTAAGCTATAGTTAGGGTTCACTGCTGACTCATGGAGAAATAAAGTGAAATTACTCATTGTTGGGGCAACAGGGCTAGTCGGTAGCCATGTATTATCATTAGCTTTAGCTGACCCTCGAGTCACGCAGGTTATTGCGCCTACGCGCCGTGATTTACCTGAGCATGCTAAGTTATGGGCGCCAACGGTTGATTTTAATCATTTGCCAGATGAGGCAGATCTTTGGGGAGTTGATGCGGTGGTGTGTACTTTAGGGTCAACAATGAAAGTAGCAGGGTCAAAGGCTGCATTTCGCCGAGTTGATTATGATTACCCGTTAGCCTGTGCTGAGCTCGCTAAAAAATGGCATTGTCCAACCTTTGTTTTGACTTCGGCATTAGGCGCTAATGCTAATTCCCCTTTTTTCTATAGCCGAGTGAAAGGGGAGCTTGAAAAGCGTTTAATATCATTGGGGTTTTCTTCTTTAACAATAGTGCGTCCAAATGTCATTAGTGGTCACAGAAGCCAAGAACGCCTTGGTGAAGTGGTGGTAATACGGGTTATTTCGTTTTTATCTCGTTTGCTTCCTGCAAGTTGCCAAATTAGCCCTGCAACTAATATAGCCTCAGCGCTACTCGAAGGCGCAGTCAATCCTATTCAGGGTGTGAATATTGTGTCATCAAAACAATTGGCATAACCAATTCACTCATTAAAAAATGAAGCTTAATCGATTAAGTTTTTTTGATGTCGGTAACAAATTGAAATAAAAATGTAATAAAACTGTAACATTTAAGTAAATTCACCTATTGTTGCTATCAATGTATTGTCATATTTTTGCCTGCTAATACTTTTAGTAGGATTCAATATGTCAATATTTAAGGAACAACCAGATGTGCCAGTAACGATGTCAAAATCGGAAATCGACGCAAAATATAAATACTGGCGTCTGCATTTAATGATTGTTAGTTATATTGGTTATGCTGTTTTTTATTTCACACGCAAAAGTTTTAACTTTGTTATGCCTGAAATGCTAACTGATTTGGGGATCACAAAGGGTGATATCGGAATGGTTGGGACAGCTTTTTACCTAACTTACGGCGCTTCTAAGTTTCTGTCTGGGATCATCGGTGACCGCTCTAATCCACGCTACTTTATGGGGGTTGGGTTAATTGCCACTGGGGTCGTGAATATTCTATTCGGTTTAACATCATCCATATCCATGTTTATTGTGTTATGGATGGTAAATGCATTCTTCCAAGGGTGGGGATGGCCACCTTGTGCGAAAATCCTCAATACATGGTACTCACGTAATGAGCGGGGTCTATGGTGGGCGATTTGGAATACCTCGCATAATATTGGCGGTGCCATAATTCCAATTTTGTCTGGTGGTGTTGCATTAGCATTAGGGTGGCGCTACGGAATGATTATCCCTGGTGTTATTGCTATTGTGATTGGTATTGGTTTGTGTATTTTGCTACGTGATAGGCCGCGTACGATGGGGCTACCGACAGTTGGTGAATGGCGCAATGACATTGAAGAATTAAAATATGAAGCCAAAGGGGCGGGGTTACCACTAGGCCAGATCCTTAATCAGTATATTTTTAAAAATAAGGTATTGTGGGTATTAGCGCTGTCTTATGCCGTAATATATATCATTAGAACCGGGATCAACGACTGGGCTAATCTTTACTTAATTGAAGATCATGGTTTTAATCTACTGTCTGCGAACGCCGTCGTTATGATGTTTGAAATTGGTGGCTTTTTTGGGGCTATCGTAGCTGGATGGGGTTCTGACTTAATCTTTAAAGGTAATCGTGCGCAGATGAATGTCATATATGCGCTAGGGATTATCATAACGTCATTCTGTTTATGGATTGTGCCAGTTGATAACGAATATGTATTTTCATTCTTATTTTTTATGACTGGTTTCTTTATTTTTGGTCCACAGTTCCTTATTGCGATGGCCGCTGCTGAAAATTCACATAAAAATGCTGCGGGTGCGTCAACAGGCTTTGTTAGCTTATTTGCTTATATTGGGGCATCAATTGCAGGTTATCCGCTATCGTTGGTGATTGAAAAATACCAATGGAATGGTTTCTATTCGTTATTATTAACCTTATCCATTTTCTTGATCCTACTGTTGATAATTGCGATGGCGATGACAAAAAAGAAAATCAGTAATGATGCATAACGGTTTATCATAAAACCCAAAGGTCACTTTGATAGTGACCTTTTTTCGCTAAATTAACCTTGAATTTGTGCAAGGGAGCCGTACAAGTTATACAACACATCATACTCGTCTTGTTGGTAAAAGCGTATTTTGTTCCAACAAAACTGCTTCGCAACTTCAACAGTAAACCTTGTAGCATCAACAAGTTCACTTTCATAACTTGCACCGGTTTCGCTACCGGGGACCAGTGCTTTGGCTGTGATGGCTAAGCCAACTACAGGAGCATGGGTAGCAACATGGGGTTGCATAATGGAATTGAAATGATAAACACCGTTTTCATAAGGGGAAATATCTTGCGTGGTAATTGGGAATGTTTTTGCTACATCACCAGTCGCATATTCCATTAAACGCACTAAATCTGGAGAAACTCGCAAAATATAGCCTTGCTTGGCAGTTGGTGAAATCGCAATTCCTCGGTGTTTAATAATACTATTTCCCTTGGATGTATCGATAGATAAAATGGCATCCATCTGTTTATCGACTTCGTATTTATTCATCGTAGCTGAGGAAACGGGCATCCCCATAAAGTCGACAGGGTCATGAGGGGTTATCGAAACATGGGTTGCAATATGGGAGGTTATAATCACATCCCCTTTAAGCCGGCTACCTTTTGCTGCCATATCAAGTAGTTTCATCGCACTTGCAAAGGCAACAATAGAGCCATCAGCATCAGACACTAACCCGATTCGATTAGGTTGCGCTTGTTGTGCCCCTAAACGGCCAATAATACCAAGTGTTGGGTAATTTCCACCAGATAGTTTTCCCTCTGTACCGGGAATGACAACCTTAATAAAATGGCATAATTGACGAGTATCTTCAGGAGCCTCGTAGTTGACTGAGGTCACCGTGATTTGAGCATGGTCGGGGCTAACAGAGCTTAATAACGAGGACATTTTTTCCCCATCAACATGGGGGCTGTCCAATAACTCATAGACTTGGCTAACATAGTTCAATGACATTATTATGCTCCTTTAATCATATCTAATCGGAAAGGTTGGTTAGTGGTAATTTCTTCAATTTTATCGGGGCCACGTAGCCATAATGCATTTTGGTCACCTAAAATAGTGCCTTGTTCATTTTCAATAAATAACGCGGTACCTTCGTAGAGGGCAATTAACTCTTCGGTTGGGTTAATCGTCAAAAATTCATTTAAACGTTCTTCGCGGCTTTCCCCATTGTGACCAACTGGTTTGCCAGAAATAAAGTGTGGGTTAATTTGAAATGGTGATATGTTCAGTGAATTAAATGAAGGTGGTTGAACAATAGGCATATCATTAGTTGTACGGATCGTAGGGGTTGCAACATTACTTCCTGCACTCCACCCCATATAAGGTACTCCATCCTGTTTGACGCGCTGGGAAATTACGTCAACAATTTTGGCATCGTATAGGCGTTTTAGTAGAGCGAATGTATTTCCCCCACCAATTGCGATAGCTTGTGCTTCCTGCACTGCACTAATCGGGTCGCTAAAATGATGAATGGATTTTAATTCATAACCTAAGGCTCTAAATACAGGTTGTACAATGGCTTCAAACTTATCAAAGCTAAAAGTCACTGCGGCATAAGGAATAAATAAAATATTTTGTTTTTTATGTTGTAATAATCGATGAATTTGCTCATCAGCATGTTCTAAATAATTCATGTTTCCCATGCGTGAACTACTCATTAATAATGCTTTAGTCATTTTTTATTCCTTTGTAATATCATTAATTGCGTTAATAAATAAATCTATTTCTTTTTCAGTATTAAAATAATGCAATGATAATCGAGCCATTTTTTCTATGTTATAGAACTGCAAAATTGCCGTTGCCATAAAATGCCCTGATTCAATAATGATATTTTTAGCTTCTAATTTTTGCATTAATAAATCAGAGGAAATACCCTTAATGTTAAATGGAATTATTCCTATACGCTGATTGCTATTATCTGGACCATATATTTCAATATTTGGAATTGTGGCTAATTTCTGCATAGCATATTGTGTGAGGGTTTGATTACGTATTTCAATTTGCTCAATACCTAATTGGGATGCATAGTCTAATGCAGAGTTCAAACTGATAATTGCAGGGATATTTGGGCAACCTGCTTCAAAACGTTTAGCGGTCTTGGGTAATATCACCGTACCTGTTTTAGGGTCGATGCTACTATTCCACCAACCAACTAGCATTGGGGTTAATAAGGGGATTAACGACTCACGGACAAAACATATCCCACTGCCTTCGATTGCTCTTAAGCCTTTTCGTCCACAAAAGGACATAAAATCACATTGCCAATTTTGAACATTAACACGATACATTCCAATAGCCTGAGAGGCACTGACATGGCTTAATACCCTATACTTTTGGGCTATTTCACAGATAGCCTGCACAGGTTGCATAACGCCAGTTATATTAGATAATGCCACAAAACTGATGAGTTTCGTTTTGGAGGTAATGGCGCATTCTATGGATGCGGGAGAAATAACCCCTTGCTTATCGGCTTGAACAGTAACAATTTTTATTCCTTTTTCTTCTGCTAGCAATTGCCATATTGAAATATTACTGAGCATTTCGGTATCCGGGATAATAACTTCATCACCTGCTTGCCATGAAATACCTCTAGCAATTAAGCAAATGGACTCTGTACCATTTTTAGTGAATGCAATTTCACTTTCTTTAGCACCAATAAACGCGGCCATTTTTTTCCGGCAAACTTCGACCTGCTGGTATGTTGCTTTGCGAAAACTTGGCAGATAGATACCTTGTTCTGCTGTTTTGTCGAGGTAGGCCTTTACCGCATCAATGACCGGTTTGGGTGGGGGGGCTGCGGCTCCAGTATCGAAATAGACGTAGTTTTGTGAGACTAGGGTATCTTGCTGTGCTTGTTGCCATATATTCATCATAATTATATTCCTATTGAAAACTATCGAGCCCATAGGGAAAGCAGTTTTGCTTTTATCGTTGGAAGAAAGGCTTTGGCGGTGGAATAGAGCGCATCACCGGCAATGAGTCCTCCAGCGAAAGTTGAAATTTTATCTGAGCTAATATTAAAGAAGCGTTGTATGATGACCCGCACGGCGAGCGCTACGAGAACGGTCCAACCTGCAATGGGGTAGTTGATCATCAAGCCTGTTGAAAAAAGAACACCAATTTGGTTTTTTGCCCCGCCAATTAATTGAATAACAGCCCCAGGAATGGCCCACAGTAACAACATCATTGCGACATCAGATGAACTGCCTGCTTGAATTGTTGCCGCATAGAGTCGAGAGGCAGGGACAATTTTGTCTTGCTGAAAATAGAAATCATAAGTCAGTGCAACAACGACTAAGGCACAGGAAAAACCAATAATAGAGGCAAAATATTGTTGTTTTCGGCCATAGCGTTCAACATTTGGGTTTTTGCCGTTACCGCGGATCATAAACCCAGTCTTTAAGTCAAACCCCATATCTGCGAATGCAGGGCCAGTGGCGACACAGAACCCAACTAATACGGCTAATGCTTCAGGGGGAAAACCAATAAGGATACCTATCATTAATGAGATAAGCGCAGCTGCCGTCGCTGGAAACCAACCTGAATGCATGGCAGCCATCCCCACAATCATCTCTTGAATCAAAGCTGCTAGGGTAGCAAAAATAAGGAATCCGATGAGTTGTGGCAATGTCATCGTCACAAAAATTTGGCTAATAAAGGTTAAGGCGAGGGCGGTGAGAAAGTAGAAAATAGCCCCTTTAATTAGTGTTGATTTAATACGGCGGCTACTTTGAATAAGTTCTTCACTTTCTTTAATTCGCTGATCCGTTTCTTTTTTATTACGAAAAACAATGGCACCTATTTGAATGAGTGCGACAATTCCTGCCCCAATCATTACACCGTGAGGGACATAGTGTTCATATAAATTATAACTAATTAGACCCGATTCAGAAAAACCACGAATAAGTAAGCCAATAGCAAACATGAATAATGCAAAGATACTACCGATTAAAGCGATACCTGCAGAGGCCATAGGGATGCCAAATCCCGCACCGATTGCGCCTGCAGCAAAGCCTGTTAATAGAGCACCTAGTCTTTTGCCACCTTTATTTCCTGCCCATAGTGTTTCTGCTGTTGCAACGCCAGCAGGCCAAGAGGCACTCGCTGGGTATGCGCGAGTATTAAATAATCCGTATAATATTGTGCCATCAATAATAATAGCCACAAATGCACCAGCCATCATAGGGTAAATTAATTCAGGCATACCGAGCACCCAAGGGACACCGATTGAGACCATCAATCCATTCGCTGCGGCAAAGGTGGCGGCTGAAATACTGGTTTGAATTAAATTTTGAGCATCTATAAATTTAAATGAAGAAAAAATTGAAAATGGTAATCTTGATAATAATATAGCTAATACAGCGCCAATAATTGAGGTGTTCGCCGATATTCCTAGTGTGACAATAATTTGTATACCGATAATAGCACCAACAAATGATAATATAATTATTGCAATAAGCAGTGCTGGAGAAAAAATAGATACACGTACCTCAGTATCATTTTTATCATGAGATATATTCATAGAGTTACCTATTTTAATATTGAATTATATTTATTTTTTATATTTCTCCATATTTAAAATATGGCAGATAACTTACTTGCTGTAGATTTTAATAATGGATAATATTCAGTTAAATTTTTACTTTGGCTTGAGGCAGCAATACATAAAGAGCCTAACACCCCTTTTTCAAATGAAAAAATAGGTACTGATAGCCCTTGAGTCCCTGCAAGGTAAGCTTCTTTCGAATAGGCATAGCCTTCATCCGCGTAAAGTTTCAATTGATGTTTTAATTCCAAATCATTTTGTAAATTGTGTTTTAAAAGATAATCCTCAATATAAGTCACATCCATTGAACTTAAGATAATTTGTGTAAAAGGCGCTTCGTGTAATGACAAGGCCTCACCTTCTTTTGAGGTAAAGCGTATTAGGTGGTCACTTTCTAAAATAAAATTACAAATGGCGATATCGTTATAGCGACGATAAATAAAAATAGTTTCATGCGTTTTGCTGGCTAATGGCTGGAGGTAATCATTAGCCAACTGAGAAAATTGCCGTGTATTATTTGCTATGTGGCCAATTTCGATGCAGCGTAAGCCCAATAAGTACTCTTTACTGTTATTTTTTTGTAGAAACCCTTGCTCCTCTAGAAGGTTAAACCCACGTTGCACCATTGAGGGGCTTTTACCGATATGACGAGCCAGTTCACGCACTCCCCATATTGGTTTATCAATTGAAAAATGGTCTAGCAGAGTTAAAACAAACCCTGCGGATTGTAACTGATTACTCATGCTTCCCCCTGTGTGCATTAAATTAAACGGTATTATTGTTATTTTTCGTTCCTTTATCAGGAACAGTGTTCCGCTTATCGATGTAAATATATTTAGATGAAATAACATACAAAGTAAATGATTTGTTGCTACAGTGTTAAGTTGGTCACTGAATCAATTGTGATTATTCATCAAAACAAGAGTTATTTTTATGTAATATGTTGATTTTTATATTTAATTATATGGTTGTAGACTGTTCCTAGTAGCGAAACAGTGAGTGGGAGCGTTGATATATGAGATGAATGGCATAAATCATCAAACAAGAATGGTGGTGACTAAACGTTATTCATAATGTGGTTGGGGGGGAACCCTAATACACTGATTTCGACGCGGTTGAATATTTTTTCGTCATAATAATATTCATAAAGTAACTTATTAGAGTCACAAAGTTACTCTGTGCTTTTTTATCCAAATCATTATCCTCGATTGGCATCTTATTTTTTCAATTCTCATGACATTCATCGGTTCTTTGCTATTTTTGTGTAAACGTTTACACTAAATCGAGTTTGATCACAGAATTGGATATCAACTCGTTGGTATACTCGCCCACAACGGCAAGCTGAAAGGCAAATATGAAATTGAAGGCGTACTAAGGAGTGAAACATGCAGCAGGGTGAAATATTCGTCACTGGGGGATTGGGTTATATTGGTAGTCATACTTGTGTCCAATTAATAAAAGCTGGATTACTTCCTGTTATTGTTGATAATTTACATAATGCTAAATTGGAAGTGCTTAATCGCATTGAACAATTAACTGGGGTGAGGCCGGTTTTTTATCACTGTGATATTCGAGATGAACCGGCTATTAAATCTATTTTTAGCGCCCATCAATTTCGTTCAGTTATTCATTTTGCAGGGTTAAAAGCGGTTGGCGAATCAGTTAAAAAACCCATTGAATATTATGATGTTAATGTCAATGGCACATTGGTTTTAGCTCGTTGTATGAATGAAGCTAACGTAAAAAGCTTAATTTTCAGCTCTTCGGCTACCGTTTATGGGGAACCTAGCACATTACCCATTACAGAAAACTTCCCAACAGGTAACACGCAAAGCCCTTATGGCACCAGTAAATACATGGTTGAGCGTTGCTTATCTGACCTTTATCACGCCGATAATTCGTGGTCGATTTCCTTATTACGCTATTTTAACCCTGTGGGTGCACATTCATCAGGCCTGATGGGGGAAGACCCTCAAGGTATGCCAAATAATTTAACACCTTATATTACACAGGTTGCGGTAGGAAAAAGGGATAAACTAGCAATTTATGGAAACGATTACCCTACTGTTGATGGGACTGGCGTTCGTGATTACATCCATGTAATGGATTTAGCCGATGGGCATGTTGCTACATTGCAAGGAGTCGGTCAGCAAGCAGGGTTACATATCTATAACTTGGGAACCGGAAATGGCTTCAGTGTACTGCAAGTGTTGCAGGCGTTTGAAAGAGCCGTTGGGAAGCCTATTCCTTATACTATCCAACCTCGTCGTGCTGGGGACATCGCAGAGTATTGGTCTACCCCTGAAAAAGCGTATCGTGAATTAGGTTGGCAAGCGGTGCGTACCCTTGATGATATGGCCGCAGACAGTTGGCGTTGGCAAGTAAATAACCCTAATGGATACAATAAATAGGAGATTGATAGCATGAATAAGATGCCATTTAACCCCTCAGATTGCCCTCATCGCCGTTATAACCCGTTGACGGGGCAATGGGTTTTGGTTTCACCTCATCGAGCAAAGCGCCCATGGAGTGGTCAAGATGAAAAGCCGTCAATAACAGACTTGCCTGAATACGATAAAAATTGTTTTCTGTGCCCAACAAATACTCGTGTTTCAGGCGAGGTAAACCCTAACTATCAAGGTACTTATGTTTTTCAAAATGATCACGGTGCTTTGTTAGAGCAAGCCTGTGTTCAGCCAGAAAACCAGTCAGCGTTATTTCAAACTCAATCAGTCAGAGGCGTTAGCCGAGTCATTTGTTTTTCACCAGATCACAGTAAAACGCTACCTGAGCTTTCACTTCCAGAAATTGAAAAGGTGGTGGAAACATGGCAACAGCAGGTTACGGAACTCAGTAAACAATTTACTTGGGTTCAGGTATTTGAAAATAAAGGTGAAATCATGGGGTGCTCTCAACCGCACCCTCATGGGCAGATTTGGGCGAGTGATTTTCTGCCAAATGAAATCGAACGAAAAGACCATTTTTTAGCACAATACTATCAGCGCCATGGCAGTAATCTACTGATGGATTATGTCAATGCAGAACAAAAATCTGGTGCGCGTACTGTGGTGGAAACAGAGTATTGGATAGCAGTTGTACCTTATTGGGCCGCTTGGCCGTTTGAAACGATGCTGTTACCTAAACAACCGATTAGGCGCATGGATGAAATGAATGAGACCGTCCGTACAGACTTGAGTTTGGCGCTAAAAAAACTGACTTGCCGCTACGACAATTTATTTCAGTGTTCCTTCCCTTATTCGATGGGGTGGCACTTTGCCCCTTATTTTAAACCACATAAAGATATTGAACATTGGCAATTACATGCGTTGTTTTATCCGCCGCTATTGCGTTCTGCAACGGTCAAAAAATTTATGGTGGGTTATGAAATGTTAGCTGAAACCCAGCGTGACCTAACGCCAGAACAGGCAGCCCAGCGTTTAAGAGAGGTTAGCGAAATACATTACAAACAACGCTAAACCTAACGAAATAGCTAAGGAATTATTCAAATTAATATTTGCTTGGATTTTATTGTTCGAGTAAATCAATTTTACGATTAAGGAAAGCAAACAATGGAAATGCTGAAAAAAACGGTTGCTAATTCATTCGAGAAAACCTTTGGTTATCCAGCGAATATTTATGTTCAGGCTCCAGGGCGAGTGAATCTGATTGGTGAACACACAGACTATAATGACGGTTTTGTGCTGCCGTGTGCCATTAATTACCTAACAATGACTGCGGCGGCAAAACGTGATGACCGTATTATTCGAGTAGTTGCTGCCGATTATAATAATGATTGTGACGAGTTTAGCCTAGACCAAGAAATTACATTTTTACCTGAAAAAATGTGGGCCAATTATATTCGCGGTGTAATTAAGTTCTTGCTGCAACGTGGGTTTAAGTTTAACGGATGTGATATCGCAGTCAGTGGCAATGTACCGCAAGGAGCGGGGTTAAGTTCTTCAGCTTCATTAGAAGTGGTTATAGGGCAAACAATGAAGGCCTTGTATCAATTAGATATTAGTCAGCAAGATATTGCGCTGAATGGTCAACAGGCGGAAAACCAATTTGTCGGTTGTAACTGTGGCATCATGGACCAATTAATTTCAGCCTGTGGTGATGAGGGGCATGCCTTATTGATTGATTGTCGTAGTTTGGATTTACTGGCAATTTCTATCCCTGACGACCTAGTTGTGATGATAATCAATTCAAATAAACAACGGGGGCTAGTGGGAAGTGAATACAATACTCGGCGTAAACAATGTGAAGAAGCTGCTGAGCGCTTGGCTGTAAAGGCATTGCGTGACGTGACCTATGATGAGTTTTTGCAAAAACAACATCAATTACCGCCATTAGTTGCCAAACGGGCTAAGCATGTGATTAGTGAAAATGAGCGTACACAGTTAGCCGCAATCGCGTTGACACAAAATGATTTACCCTTGTTAAGCCAATTGATGGAGCAATCACATATTTCCATGCGCGATGATTTTGAAATCACCGTAAAAGAGATTGATACATTAGTCGACATTGTGAAATCTATTTTAGGGGCTCAAGGTGGTGTGCGTATGACCGGTGGTGGTTTTGGGGGCTGTGTGGTGGCCTTAATGCAACAACAACTTGTGCAACCAGTGATTGAGGCTGTTGAAGCCCAATATTCTAAAATGACAGGCTTACAGGCGGATATTTATGTTTGTCAGCCAAGTGCCGGCGCTGGCGTAGTGAGTTTGAGTTGATCATAGAACCTGACAAATTGAGGGAAAAAATGCAATTTACTCACGAGCAACGTCTTGCGTTACAAGCCGCTAAAATTATTGAGCTAACCAATCAAAATGGTATGAAAATTACTTTGACGAACCTGGGGGCAAGCTGGATGAGCTGTATCTTACCCTTAGCAAGTGGTCAGCGTGATGTTATTTTAGGTTCGCCAAATATTGCGCAGCAGATGCAGCAGACGGTTTATTTAGGGGCTACAGTGGGCCGTGTTGCCAACCGAATCGCGAACGCACAATTTTCGATTGATGGTGAAAATTATAAAGTGTCTAGTAATCAAGGAATGCATTGTTTACATGGGGGGGAAGATAATTTCAGTTATCGGGTTTGGGCCATTTCACAGCGTCATGCTCAACAGGTGGTGTTTACTCTGATTTCCCCTCATGGTGACCAAGGCTTTCCCGGTGAGTTGCGAGTCGATACGAGTTATGAATTAACAGATGAAAATCAGGTCATTATTCGTTATCAGTACCAAACATCGGCTACTTGCCCTGTGAACTTGACTAACCATACCTACTTTAACCTTGCTGGGGAAAATACGGAAAAAACGTTATTTGAGCACGAGCTTAAAATCCACAGTAACGATTATGTACCGACAGACAAAGACGGGGTGCCAACAGGGGCGTGGCGCGGTGTTACTGGCAGCTATTTTGATTTTCGCCAAGGAAAGCCAATTGGCCGTGGTTTTTTACAAGATGAAGACCAAATAATGGTTGGGGGATATGACCATACGTTTATCCTTGATAGCACTCGTATTGATGGGAAGCAAACGGTCGCTTCACTTCGTGCACCTGCGGGGGATATTCAGATGAATATTTCAACAACCATGCCAGCAATGCAATTATATACAGGGAATTATTTGACTTCTGTCGCGGGAAAAACAAAGGAATATACCCCGTTTTCTGGCGTTGCATTTGAAACTCAATTTCCACCTGATGCGGTAAACCACCCTGAATGGGGGGCTAAATACAGCCCAATTTCATACTCAAATCAACGCTATACTAGCGAAACATGCTATCAATTTATTTTTTAATGTATTATTTCGCATAATTATTAACACCGCAGTGATGCGGTGTTTTGCTATTTAGGCATGAATAATCCGTTGTTTTCATTTAAATGATTTTAATATGCGTTATGCCATTGTTTTTAATCCTAGCTCATTGTTTAATAAGCCATCCTAATTGTAGAGGTATACGATGGCGACAATCAAAGATGTAGCAAAAGAAGCCGGCGTTTCTGTTGCAACGGTTTCACGGGTGATCAACCAATCGCCGAAAGCGAGTCAAGCTTCTATTGCATCAGTAAAAAGTGCAATGAATAAGTTGGGTTACCGGCCAAATGCTGCTGCTCGTGCATTAGTGAACCAAAGTTCTAATACAATAGGTGTACTGGTTAATGATGTATCCGACCCATTTTTTGGGGTAATGGTTAAAGCCGTTGATGGCGTTGCTCATCGAAATGGCAAACATATTTTGATTTGCAATGGTTATCATAATGCCAAAGAAGAGCGCCAATCTATTGAGTTATTGATCAATAACCGCTGTGATGCATTGATTATTCATTCAAAAGCCCTTTCGGATGATGAACTGATTGGATACGCGAAAGAAGTTCCGAGTATGGTGCTGATTAATCGGCATATTGATGAAATCGCTCACCGTTGTATTTCATTAAATAACTATAAAGGGGCATATTTAGCGACTGAACATCTAATTCGTCATGGGCATACTAAAATCGCTTATATTTCTTCAAATCATCAAATTGAGGATGCGGTGCAGCGCTTAATGGGCTATCGCGATGCGTTAAAAAATAATGGTATTATTCTTTCAGAAAGTTATGTCGAATATGGTGTCCCTTACGGTGAAGGCGGGGAACAAGCAATGACTAATTTGCTAACCAAGTCATTGGAGATCACCGCCGTGGTTGGCTATAACGATTTTATGGCAGCAGGGGCGATTGCCGTATTGGATGAAAATGAAATTCACTCACCAGAACAGGTTTCAGTAATTGGTTTTGATGATGTTTTGATTGCTCGGTATATTCACCCGCGTTTAACCACTGTACGTTATCCTATTCAAATGATGGCTGAAAAAGCAACGCAATTAGCCCTCTCTTTAGCTCGGGGTGAAAAAATCTTAGGGGATAGCTTAATTTACTCCCCGACCTTAGTTCAGCGCAATTCCGTTCGACCATTGCATTCTTAGTGGTAATGCCATTAGAGCCATGAATTGAGCATTCATTCACTTTTCATGTAAACGTTATCATTTATTTTTGATGGTCATCACGTATTTTAGATTTTAGCCTGCTGACTTTCAGATTCTCTCTGTTATTTATGCCCTTTATGACGCGATTTCTAGGTTTAAATCTAATGTTTAGCTAATTCAGTGAATATTCTTAAGAATATTGTGAAAATATGTGATTTAAGTAACGGTGATTATTTGTGGTAACGTTTACACTAACTTCGTTATCATTTGGCGAAGGAATTTTATTATGCAGACAGAAGGGGTTGGACTAAGCACTTTAGACTACGGGATCTTCATCCTGTACGTGCTTGTTATTATTAGTGTTGGGCTCTGGGTATCACGAGATAAAAACGGGCAAAAAAAAGGAACTAAAGATTATTTTTTGGCAGGTAAAACATTGCCTTGGTGGGCTATCGGTTCATCATTAATTGCAGCAAATATATCCGCAGAACAATTTATCGGCATGTCTGGATCAGGCTTTTCGATTGGTCTGGCAATTGCATCCTACGAATGGATGGCGGCACTTACCTTGATTATTGTCGCTAAGTATTTTATGCCTGTGTTTATTGATAAAGGTATTTATACTATTCCTGAATTTGTTGAAAAACGCTTTAATAAAACATTAAAAACCATTTTAGCGGTATTCTGGCTAGCATTATTTATCTTTGTTAACTTAACCTCAGTCCTATATTTAGGTGCGTTAGCGTTACAAACAATCCTAGGTATACCAATGAATTATGCTATTTTTGGTTTAGCATTATTTGCGGTAATTTACTCCCTCTATGGTGGCTTATCCGCAGTAGCATGGACCGATGTCGTGCAAGTATTCTTCCTGATTTTAGGTGGCTTGTTAACGACAATTATGGCTGTGAGTTATATTGGTGGGGACGCCGGTTTATTTGCTGGAATGAGCCGTATGGCAAGCGAAGCGCCTACTCATTTTGAAATGATCCTAAGCCAAGATAACCCTCAGTTTAGTAATTTACCGGGGATAGCCGTGTTAATCGGTGGCTTATGGGTTGCCAACTTATACTATTGGGGCTTTAACCAATATATCATTCAGCGTGCATTAGCCGCTAAATCCATCAATGAAGCTCAAAAAGGGTTAGTATTTGCTGCGTTTCTAAAACTTATTGTACCGATTTTAGTTGTTGTGCCTGGTATCGCTGCTTTTGTGATAGTTTCAGACCCTGCATTGCTTGCTGGTTTGGGGACTATGGCACAAGAACATATACCGACATTAGCGCAAGCGGATAAAGCTTATCCGTGGCTAACCCAGTTCTTACCTGTAGGCGCGAAAGGGGTAGTATTCGCAGCATTAGCAGCCGCTATCGTATCGTCTTTAGCTTCTATGTTGAACTCTGTAGCGACTATCTTCACCATGGATATCTATAAGGAATATATTGCACCTGCAACAACGGACCATAAATTGGTTAATGTTGGCCGAGTCAGTGCGGTTGTTGCATTGATCATCGCCTGCTTTATTGCACCATTACTGGGTAATATCGGGCAAGCTTTCCAATATATACAGGAATATACAGGCTTAGTGAGCCCTGGGATCTTAGCGGTATTCTTGTTAGGTTTATTCTGGAAGAAAACAAATGCGAAAGGCGCGATCATCGGGGTATTATTGTCTATTCCATTTGCTTTATTCTTGAAATTAATGCCATTAGGTATGCCTTTCCTTGATCAAATGATGTACACCTTCTTCTTTACTGCTGTAGTGATCGGGTTGATTAGCCTTACAACGGCAAAAGGGGATGATTGTGATGGCGCTATTATTTTAACTTCCGAGACCTTTAAAACGTCAACAGGTTTCAATATTTCCGCTTACGTTATTATGGTTGTTTTGTGTGTTTTATACGCACTTTTCTGGTAACGCCATAGCATTATTAAACTCACCATTAAAATGATAACAAAAGGCGGGATATTCCCGCCTTACTTATTTTTACTCGCTTGGATAGCGATTTTATATACTTTTATTAACAGATGCTCTGATATCGTTATAAATTAGTCGTCTTATAATACGATTCTATTTTGGATTTAAGTGACGCAACAATTTTTTTCTTCCAAGGTTGCATTGATTTTCTGTGCATCATAAATAAATTACCAATGGCAAGGCTATCAGTAAGCTTCGTTTGGTAAATGGTATGTTTTAGTGACTGATTTTCTAGCCAAGGTTCTGGCACAATCGCTAAATATGGGCTGCTATTTATTGCTGATATCACTTGCGAATATTCTGGGCATTTAAAGCCAATAGTTCTAAATAAACCTCTTCGACGTAATTGCCTATCTAGTTCGTTGTCATCTTGGGGCCAAGGTAAACAATAGACATGTTTATAAGATACGAGTTGTTCAAGGCTTAATTCTTTAACGTGCTCTAAAGCTGGTCTTAATGGCGCTCCGTAGATAATGACTAATCGGCTAATACCTATAGTTTCAAATTTTAGCGACGATACAGGGCTTTGATCTCCACCGACAGCAAAGACTAAATCAATGGTGCCATCAAGCACTTCTTCACGCCAAGACCGCCTTTGGTATGGAATACATTCCGCGTAAAAATCTAACTTGAAAGACAGTTCTGATAAAGGAGAGGTCATAATATCCATCAATGCTGGGGGGCAGACAATTTTGAAACTTCTTGAGCCATCAATGGAATCTGTAAATAAATCATCATTCAAGGAAATAAAAAGGGGAACGAGTTTCGCTTTAAGTGTTAAAGCAAATGGGGTTGGAACTTGAAGATTATTTTCTCGTTTAAATAACGGGTCACCCAACGCTGAGCGTAGCCGACTCAATGCGTGGCTGACCGCGGAAGATGAAATACCCAGTTTAGAAGCTGCTTCCTTGGTACTTCCTGTTAAAAGTAATGCATAGAGAACTTTGAGAAGATTAAAATCAAATTGAGCTAGGTTCATTTTGTACCAATATTAATGAGCAGAATTCAATTTACTTATACTATCATCTTGTTTCGATGATAAACAAGTAACGGTATTCATGAAACAGTTAAAATTAATAGTATTGCTCTGCATGCAAGGGTTAGTCGTGCAACCTATGGCTTATGCTTCATTACATCCTGAGCAACCATTATCTGTAGCTCCACCTAAAAGTGTCTTTATGGAATGGGCAAAGCCTATTGCACCTTTCAAAATAGCCCCTCAAGTTTGGTATGTTGGAACGACAAATTTAACGTCTATATTGATCACAACAAATAAAGGTCATGTACTCATTGATGCGGGCTTAAATGAAAGCGCAGAGTTAATTCAAAGTAATATTGAAAAACTAGGGTTTAATATTAGGGATATCAAATATATTTTGAACAGCCATGCTAGGTTGGATCAGGCGGGTGGGATAGCTAAATTAAAAAAAATAAGTGGTGCAAAGGTCGTTTCGAATAAACTCAATGCTGAGCAATTGGCTTTAGGTGGTGCAGATGATTTTGCATTAGGTGATGCATTATTATTTCCTTCAGTTAAAACAGATTTACTCTTAAATGATAATGAATCATTTAGTCTTGATGGTGTAACTTTTACTATATTATTAACGCCAGGGGCATTTACCGGGAAGTACGTCATGGAAGATAAAACTAAATAATAATGACACACTGATATATGCAGATAGCCTAGCAACTCCTGGCTATTATTTAATTAATAATCTGAATTATCCAGAAATTATTGAAGACCTCCAGTATAGCTATCAGGTTTTGTATGATCAAAAGGTAGATATATTTATTGCAAGTAAGGGAGATAAGTTTGACCTTATAGATAAACTTAAAGAATTAAATAATGGAAATGATAAGGCATTTTATGATGAAAATGGCCTTAAACGTTATGTTGAAAAATCCAAAATGTCTTTAATAAGCCAATTACATTTATAATCCTGTAAATAAAGAGTGAAAATCATGACAGTTAAATATTTAGTCCCAATGTTGGGTGCTATTTTATGCACTAATTCTTTTGCCGATGAATTAATATTAGGTGCAGGTGTTGGAATGTCATCACCCTATGAAGGGTCTGATAAATATATTTTAATACCGGATGCGACGATCCAATACACAGTAGATACAAACAGTTTTGGTATATTTAGTTTGGGCACTAGTGGTGCAAAGTGGCAATATAGTCTGTTTGATAATTTTCATATAGGTGTTCTTGGCGCTTATATGCAAGGTCGAAAAGAGGAAATTGGTTTTTCTGGTAGTAAAAATAAAGACTTAAAGGGAATGGAAGACCTTAAAGGTGCTATAGCTGCGGGTTTTGAAGTGAGTTATAGTATAGAAGAGCATTCTATCTATATTAATTCATTGACGGCACTTGGACATAGGGATTATGGCGGGGTAGATGTTGATAATGCAACAAGGGTTGAGTTTGGGGTTAACTCGCATTTTGAATTAAATGATGACTGGTTTATTGATACCAATATATCCACAAGATACGTAAATAAAAATTATAACCAAGCTTACTTCGGCGTGACTGAAAAGCAGTCTCTTAAGACGGATTACGCTGTATATACCCCCAAAGCAGGTATTAAAGATGCAGGTATTCTAATCGGGTTGAACTATAGGTTGAGTGAGAATTTTTTCCTTAATTTAAAATCTGGAGGTTATTATCTATTTGGTGATGCGGCTGATAGCCCAATTACAAAACAAAAATATGGGCTAGTCAATATAATTGGTCTCTCATATACATTTTAAAGAACATGCAAATGAAAATAAATATTAAATATACTATATATGCATCAGTGTTTTTATTATGTGGATGTGTTGTAGGCCCAGGCTGGTATAAAGAAGGTGTAAATTATGAAGACTCTGAAAATGTCTTGGCAAAATGTAAATATGATATTGGTATTGCTTTAGTGAGTTCAAATGAAAGGCCAGAACTCATCGCTGAATGTATGAAGTCTCAAGGGTATAGATACAAAAACTATTCACATAGCTATTAAATTTAACTTTATATTCTATATTGTAATTTATGGTGCTAACTGATGGCACCTTTTTATTGGATAACTATGATTATTATTTTTAGTAAGTTTTTAAGAGAGTTAAATAGCAGCGGTTTGTTTGAAAATATAAACTATGACTTATACCCTAAGTTGGGAGTGATATATGGATGTGATAAAGAAAAAAGAGAAATAAAAATCACTCTTTCAACATTAAATGATAAAGAAAATAGGGTGACAATCACTGTGCAATCCGATGTTGATTGGAATAAACGAAAACAATTGCGTGCAGTACTTATTAATGAAAGTTTATATATAAGCCATGGCGACTTTATAGATAGGGTTACGCCTATTTTCATAAGGAATTATTTCTTTAAATTTGATATTATAGATTTTTTATCTATAGTCATTTGTCATTTGTCAAAATAGAAAAAGATAATAGGGTTAAGCGGTTATCAGTAGGAAAAGTATCGATATAGAAAAGAATGCTTATTTACCTTAAGTAAGGGGCTATTATCTCTCTGTGCATGTTGATAAATTTTACTTAATGTACTTGTTGCGCATCAGTGATACCCCTTATCAACCATGTTTTAGGTAACTATATATCAATGAAATGACACGGTAAGTGCGTTTTTTTATTTGGGTGGAGTAAAACTAACCTGCATAACGGCCTAATTGCAAAGGCTTTTTCTTACCTATAGGCTTTGATTATAGACAATAGGGCTATCTATTATTGTTACTATGTAATATATCGAGCCAGAAAGTTGCTCATCTATTTATGAATATCATTTAATTTTAAGGGTAACAGGTGGTATTTAACACAAGTTTATTTAGTTGATGAGGGGGGATATCTAGGGCTATAAGCAGTAATAACTGTACCATTTATCAATCTATTTTTCATTATCCTTGCTATATATCCTAACGTTTTCTAACGCAATTAAAATGTTACCCTAAACCGATGAAATTTAAAATTCACCATATAGAGCGTGGGCATAGACCGTTTAGGTTGTGCTTTTATTGCGGCTCCTTTAAAATAAAGTTGATCAGTGATTTATCATTGGTCTTGCCTCTTCTAGCGTTTGGTCGCGCTAGCAGAATACTCGGTTAGCTTTGGTCGGCGACCCGAGGTAAAGAAACCCATTTAGGTGGGTTTTTTTACGCCTATCAATCAACGCTTGTCAGCCCTAACTGGCTGGTCTTGCCTCTTACGTTAGCCTAACTCTTTTCCCTAGGTAGGCTGATTTTTAGGTTTGAACACTTATCTAAATACTTGCTGTGTTTGTATTAGTAGAAATAATATTAGCATCGATATTTTTATCATTCAATAGCATTGCTAATTTCTCTGGGCGATAAAAAACCGAAAATATTAGCGATAGTATTTAATTGATTGTTTTGGTTAAGCAAAATCAACCATTTTTATTGGAAGAGACTTTATGACTTTACCTATTACGCGTAAATCATGCATCTCAGCTTCTTCAATATAAAAAGTTTCATAGGCAGGATTATCAGATTTGACCGCAAGCTTCCGGCCTTTAACTCGCTGTAATCGTTTTATGAATAGGGAGCTTTCAAAACTAAATACATAGACGCCATCCCCATCAAAAAAGTCACTGTGTGTATCAACGAAAACAACATCCCTAGGATTAATTGCCGGAGACATGCTATCGCCGCTGATATTAATCATCTCAATTCCTTTAAGACTTTTACGACCAAATAACTCAAAAATTTTTTCGGAAGAGAATTCTATTGATTTTATGGTGTCAGGGAAGTCATTATTAATAAAACCACCGGGACCTGCTTTTGCATATATATCCATTAATCTCAATGTGTTGTGATCGCTTCTAATCGATTGTTGTGGGTGAGTGGTATCTTCACTTCTATTTGTTGACCTGACGTAATCGAGTAAAATTTTTAATTCGGGGTTGATATCTTCAGGCTTAACACGAAGTAAAGCGGCAAATTTTAATGTGGTATCTGTATTTAACGCAGTACGGCCATTGAGATACTGGCTGACGGCTCCTTGCGTAGAAAAGCCAAGTGCCTCAGCTGCTTTTTCTTGAGTTAAGCTGAGAGATTCACGTTTGCTTTCCCAGATATTACGTAAATTTTGGGCTGCTATTTTGTCTGATTCTGAAATTTTTCTATTCATATCATCTATTTTATTTGTATTGCTAATATTATGCCACTAGTATTGCTATTATTTTTCGTCATTAGTACTGCTAATGTTGAATCGTTAAGTAAAAAAGGAGCTAACAAATAAGATTAAATATTTACCTAAAAAATAACAGTAACTTAATCAGTCTGAATTTGCTCAAACCATTGGCGTGATACAGGGCTATATCAGCTAAGTCATCAAAGGTAACTCCATTCCAAAATGTTGTAAAGGCATTGGCTGGGCATCAAAAACAAGCGGGTTATTAGACCACTTTCTTTATAACCCGAAGTGAGGTGATTTGATTTATCTTTTAATCGTTTAATACATCGCTTAAAAGTTGAAATATATGCACTTGGAAAAAAGAAAATCGCTCCCATCATATGGTTATATATTTTATAACGGATATAAGGCCGTCTTGTCATAAGGTTATTAGATGTCGTTAGTTGGAGTGAAAATGAAAAAATCGGTTTATAAAGCAAGTGGTTTATGGAACCAAGAATCTTTCATAACTCTTTTTGTCGCAACAAGCGAAAAAGATGTACTTTCAACAATCGTATTTTGGGCAAATCTTGGTGGCGCTCGAGTCGATGAGCTATCTATCGAGCGTTATTGCTCAGTGCATTAACCAAACTAAGATGAAGTGGCAGGCCAATGACAAAAAACAGTAACAGAACGTAAAGCTGAATAACGTAAGCGGCAAAAAGAATCAGGCATTACTGAGGCTGAGTTATTTCTTGGTAAGCAGGGGGGTAAAAATGCTTCAAAGAAATTGTGCATTACGTAGAGCCAGTAGAGAGCCTTGTAAGAATGCGAATTTGATTCGAATGGATGACATACTGTGATGCTATTCGGCTCTAAACGAAACAATAGGATATCTAAGTTGTTATCATAGACGACTGTGGAATAGGTAGGTTAAACACACAAAACACTGTTTATTTAAACAGTGTTTTGTGTATAATCCATTTATTGGCTTGAACACCCAATCTAAATACTCGCTGTGTCTACTGAGAGAAAAAGTATGGCACAGTATAGCTTTATCAAAATATCTAACGGCTCTCTTGTTTCGGCTTCCCGCCCAGCAAGGGAATTCATGCACGTCAAAATCAAGTGTGGTGGTGTGCTTTCGGCTGATTTCAAGAAAGACCGCGATTCACGACGCCATCGCAACTACTCCGCAATACTCAATTTAGGGGATAAATATTGGCAGCCAATTGGCGACAATACTCCAATTGATAAATTCTTTAATGCTCTCCGTTATTGGTTAGTAGAACAATTGGGCCATTATGAAACCTTTGAAATGTCTGATGGCAGCCTACGCCGTATCACCCAATTAATCAGTTTTACCAAAATGAACGACCTAGCTTTTGGTGAACTCTACAAAGCCACCCTCGATGTACTTTGGAACTGTATTTTATTTCGTAAAATTCCCACCCAACAGGTTGCTGAAAATGTGGCAGCTCAGTTATTAGATTTTATTTAGAGGCAAGACCAATGAAACTCGAAAATGCACTGAAAAACTTTCACCCCAAATCACCGATATTTAGCGATACTGCGAGCAGTACATCACCCGACCGTTTAACTGGAACGGACATCATAGCTGCTATGGGGATGATTGATCCTCAGGCTAAGTTTGGCATGACGGCTTTTCTCGCTAAAAATGATGTCAGCGAAGAGGATAAAATTTCTACCATAGAAGCCTTGACGCAATATGCGAAAAAACAGACCCCAAAGCTGGTAGCAAAAGCTGCAGGTAAAAAACTAGGTCATTGTTTAATCATATTGGCCAAAATCGCATTTGAGGACTACGCTCGTTCGGCAGGTTCCGTTTTCCCATGTTCAACCTGTAGCGGCAAAGGGATGATTGATAAACAAGTCACTACAACAAAATATTCAACAAGAGACGCTGTCTTTTCCTCCTTTACCAAGGACAAGCCCAAACGATATACAAATACTGAGCGTGAGATCGTGGAAACTGAAAAAGTGATTTGCCAGTCATGTAAGGGAAAAGGCCAGTTAACACAGCGCTGTCGATGCAAGGGGCGGGGGAAAGTACTGGATGAAGCACAAACAGAACGACAGGGCGTCCCAGTATTCAAAGATTGCCCACGGTGTGCAGGCCTCGGTTTTAAGCGCGTTCCCTCATCTGTCGCATATAATGCAATAAAGCACTTGGTACCAGAGCTTAACGAAAGAACATGGCGCCGAAATTGGAAACCGTTTTATGAAACATTGGCCAGCAAATGTTTCATTGAGGAAAGTATTGCAGAGCAGGCGTTTAGCAAAGCGATAAAATAAACTGATCAAATAAACAGTAAAAAGCTTGCATTTTGTCCGAAGCTGGTTTATTATTTTTCCACAATGGACATTCTATACCTAATTAAGTAAATCGATGTCTCATTTTACCAATTCAAAACCTCGCGATTGCGGGGTTTTTTTATATCTAAAAACCTCAACAAGTGTTTCGTTTTCTTAAGAGTAGAACCTCACTTCGGCAGGGTTTTATTTTGTGATCTTCTGTGGTTTAGCACGATAAGTGAGGTTTTAAGTGAAAGTCTGCATTATAGGCATTTCTGGCGCAGGGAAAACAACGTTAGCTAAAAAATTAGCCATTGAACTGAATGTCCCTACTTATGCGTATGATGATATATATTGGAATAAAAGGAGTGGAGAATATATTAAAAATACTCCTGAGATAATTAATTCACTTGTTTCTGCCATAAAATCGGAAAGAGATTGGATAGTTGAAGGCGCGTATGATCGTCGGATGCTCCCATTCTTTGAAGACTGCTCTTTGATTATTAGATTGAAGATCCCATATCGGATATGTGTGTTAAGAATAATAAAGCGTTACCTACTTGCAAAAATAACAAAAACAAGACATAAGGAAACGATTCTAAATACCATTGAATTACTTCGCTTTGCAAAGCGATTTGATAACCAATTAAATGTTTTTTTTGATTCAAACCCAGCTGTTATGCATAAGATAGTTGAAGTTAATAACACTAAGCAGTGTTCACTAGAAATTAAAAAACATTTAAATGAAACTTCATAATTTAAAGGGGACAGTGATGCCATTTTCTATGTTTAACCGACTAATATGTAAGGTAACCCTTACAAGTTCAGTGATCTAGTCTTGTGGATAGCTTATATTCAAGAGGTCGCCTAGTGCGGCTTTTTTTGTCTATAGTAAAAAGCTAATTTCTAGTTAATTTTTTATGGATAAAATAGCAATTCTTAAATTAAGCTAAAATTGAGTGGGTTAAATTTTTTATTCTAATAGTTAGTTTTTAATTGATATTAAGATTCATGCCTTTTAATTTATTAAATGTAATAATTTCCTTTCTTGTTTATTTAAAAAAAGGATGTTTTTATTGTGAGTATTTTCAAATTTAAAAAAATAATGGCTATCACTATCTTTTCTTGCTCATTTTCAAGCTTTGCTGCAAATCCACCGTTACAATTTCACATTCACGGTTCTTTTGAAGAGGTTGTTCCTCCGTGTAATTTGACAAGCGAGTCGAGCTTTAATTTGGGTTTTGATACCATTCCAACATATGTAAATATTGGATACGAAACGCAAGCCGAGTTTGTCAGAGTAAGTTATCAATGTATGCAGGATGTTAATGTTAAAGTTTATTTTTCTGATGCTGCCCATAAACTTTCTAGTGCAGCATATCAAACGACAGCGAGCCATATTGGGGTTAAAACTAAAATAAATGGTCAAATATTAAATCCCAATGAAAAACTAGAGTTTAAGTCTAAAGCAGGAGCATCAGAAATCCCAGTTGAAGTTAGTTTAATAAGGCTAGCAGAAACACAAGGTAATGGTGGTAGTTATGACTTTAATTTAACGGGTATTATTGAGACAGAGTATAACTAATATTTTAATTAGTATATTGTGTGCTGCTTTTCTATTAAATTCTTCAAGGTCACTTAGGTGGCCTTTTTTATTAACTCAACCTCAGGCACTCCGTAGGGGGTGAAATCATGCGTATGGATAAATACAGCAACGCAGCCTACGGCAGTGCTGGGCTTACAGCATTCTTTGCAAGTCTATCACTTTATGAGTGGGGCTTTATTATCGGGATGGCGTTTAGCATTATTCTTGGTCTTATTACCTTTTTTATGAATCGACGAGAGCAGCGAAAGCGAACACGTTTATTTGAAGAACTCGTTAATAAAACTGACCCACAAAACCCCTCAGCCACTGCACGAAAAGCTGCCGAACTTATGGCGAAAGCGCCTAAGGATATCTAATGTCACTCAAACAAAAACTCACTGTGCTTGTTGGTGCAGGGGCTTCGGCTATCGGTTTAGCCGTGATTGCGCATTATGAGGGGGTTAGATATGAGCCCTACGAGGATGTTATTGGTGTACTGACGGTCTGCTATGGGCACACAGGGAAAGATATTGTTCCCAATAAAACTTATACCAAAGAAGAATGCAATGAGCTGTTAGAGCTGGATTTTATGAGAACCAAATTACAGGTAGACCGCCTAGTTAAAGTCCCTGTTGATGAGCATACAAAAGCCGCGCTTTATTCATTTGCTTTTAATGTTGGCACTGGCGCATTTGCTAAGTCGACCATGTTGAAAAAGCTTAACGCAGGTGACCAATACGGTGCTTGTGAAGAACTAAAAAGATGGGTTTACGCGGGGGGCAAGGTATGGCGCGGGTTAGTGAACCGCAGAGAAGCGGAGGCTGCAATATGTCATGGAAACCTGTAGTCGCTGCAATTTGCATTGTGCTATTTGCGATAGCAATGATTGCGTTCGGTGCTTATCGTCTAACAGACAACACATGCAGTATTGATAAAGCCAGTTTAGAAAAACGCTGCCAAAAAGCTATCGACCACTATAAAGGTCAGCAAGTTAATTATTAGTCTTCTCTATGGTAACCGCCATGAATAAAGTCAGAGCATTGTTATTTATCGCTGCATGGGTAGCCATATGGGGAATGTGGAAACAACACGAAAGGATAGGTGAGCTAAACACCAAAAATGCTGAACTACTCGTTGAACTAGCTGAGCAAGTTAAAATAAATGAAGATTACCAAGAGCGCGTTCAAGCGCTTCATAAACTCGATACTAAACATATCCAAGAGCTAACAAATGCAAATGCTGAAATTGATAAGTTGCGTATTGCTGCTGAGCGCAATCCTGAGCGGGTGTACATCAGAGCCAGTTGTCCGAAAGTCGAAACCAATTCCACCTCCCGCGTGGATGATGGAACAACCGCCAGACCTACTGACTCCGCTAATGTGACGTTTAAACGTTCTCTCTTCCCTGATACAGCGGCCATTAGTGCGTTGTATCCTAATCTCCACCGCATATAAGGTTTTTACTATGCCAATTAAACAAACACGATACGTTGATATTGCATCGGCGGTCATTGGTGCGTCTGCTGTTCCGATGCGCAAACTGACTGCACGTTTATTTTCCACCAACCCGAAAATTCCTACGGGTAAAGTATTGGAATTTACCAGTGGCCAAGTCGATGAGCTATTAGGTATTGATGCGCCAGAGGCTCACTTTGCGCGGCAATATTTTAGCTATGTCAGCCCTGCACCAGTCAGTAAACCCAAAGAATTACAAATTGCCGCCTATGAGCCAGTAGGGCGTGCGCCTACGCTCTTTGGTGCAAAAGCGGCCGCATTAGTGGATTTAAAAATCATTACCGATGGCACGCTATCGGTCACGATAGGGGCTGTAACTAAAAGCTATAAAGATATTGATTTATCAGAAGCAAAATCGTATTCGGATATCGCGTCTACAATTCAAAGCAAGCTTAATGCTGAGAGTGAACCGCAGTTTTCCAGTAGCTATCTGACGTTTAATGCACTGGAAAGCGCGTTTGAACTCAGTGGCGGTGTTCAGGAAAGTGCATCGATAAGTGTCGAGTATTCTGCGCTGGCTGAAGCCATGGGGCTTTCTTCCGGTACGGCATCGGAGGGGAATCCCGCGCAAACGCCTTTAGAGGCTTTCATTGTTGCCGAGCAAGTTTCAGATTCGTTTGGTAGCGCGACATTCCTTGACGAAATGCCATTAGAACAAGCGGTTGCTTTAGCTCAGTATGTTTCGGGTGAAAACGTCAAGTACCAGTTACACCTTAATGTTAGTAAAAATAAGGTTGAAGATTTTAGTGCAGCCTTGATGGGAACGGCTTCTGTTGGGTTAAACCTCAAAACGGATGATAGTTTCTTTATCCAAGCCCTACCCATGGCAGTTATGGCGGCAACGGATTACGACCGCACTAATGCGACGACAAATTACATGTTCCGCCAGTTTAGTATTGCGTTTCCTGCCCAAGTCACTACCGATAAAGATGCGGATCGCTACGATAAGCTTCGTGTGAACTACTACGGTCAAACCGCGGTTGCTGGTTCACAGATTCGCTTTTATCAACGTGGTTTTCTGTGTGGCGGGCCATCGAACCCGCTGGATATGAGTGTGCATGCCAATGAGCAGTGGTTAAAAGCTTATATTGCGCAGCAATGGTTTAGTGTGTTACTCGCGACTCGCGGTGTACCAGCCAACAAAGATGGTGAAGCTCGTGCACTGATGGTTATTGCAGGGGCTGTTACTAAGGCATTGGATAACGGCACAATTTTAGCGGGTAAAACGCTGACTGAAGTACAAATATTGGCGATTGCTGATGCGTCTGGGGATGACCTTGCATGGTATGACGTGCAGGACAAAGGTTATTGGTACAACGCACAGATTGTTGAAAGTACAGGGGAAAATGGTTTACCTGAATACGTCATGAAATACGTGCTGATTTACGGAAAGGGTGATTGGGTACGTAAAGTCGAAGGCTCACATAACTTAGTATAAGGAATTGATAATGAGTGATATTTCTGCAACAGGCTTGAGTTTCACTATTCAAGCGAGCAAAACCTTTCCTGCGGGAATTTTAATTACCTCTTTTGCGGATGATGCCGACCCGTTAGATTTACCGGCGGTGGATATTGCACAAACGGGTATGGATATTAATGGCAACTTGGTGAGCTGGTCTGCCCCGACCCCACAAACGGTCACCATCAACGTATTAGCGGGTAGTGAAGAAGACCAAAACCTGTCTATTTTGTTCGAGGCCAACATCGCCAAAAAAGGTCGTCGCCATGCAGGGGATGTCATTACTTTTGTCGCATCTTATGGTGATGGTTCAACGGTGACAGCGCGTAACGGCAAAATTACGAACGGTAGTCGTGGCAACTCAGCCGCCTCGGCAGGGCGTTTGAAATCCAAAGCCTATACCTTTGTGTTTCAGGATTTTGACAGTACACGCGTACGTTAATTTTTCATCCATTTATGGCGGGGAATCCCGCCTTTTTTATCGGTATTTACCATGTTAATAAAGCCTAAAGAAGTGGCCATCAAAGATGTTGATGGCGTTGAAAAAATTTTTGTGATTAGTCGGTTACCTGCTACGGTTGGTCGTGAAATCCTAGCCAAATACCCATTATCTAATGCCCCTAAAATTGGTGACTATGAGGTCAGCAAAGAAGCCATGTTAAAAATGATGGCTTATGTGTGTGTAGTTATCGATGATGAGGAAATTCTGCTTAAAACCCAAACATTGATTGATAACCATATACCTGATGGTGAGTCGTTGATCCGCCTAGAGTTGGAAATGCTGAAATATAACACCAGTTTTTTCGGCAACGACGGGAGTCAAGGTTTCCTCCATTACCTACTCAGCAAGGTAAGTGGTTCACTCCCGTCGATTATAAAAACGCTGATGGCTTCTTTGCCGTCATCATCAGCGAGCGACTCGCCACCTTCACCGAACTCAAAAACTCAGTAGATTTAGAAGAAGCACTGGATCTGTGGGAAATTGCTATCACGAATCGTTATAACGAAGCTTTAGCAACATCACAGAAATGAGTGATATGACTTTAAAGTTCTCCATAGTGTGCTTTACTTAATATGTCATTAACTTATTGGTGAATATATGAAAAAGTCTATTGCAGTATTAGCGGCTATCGTATTACTTTCTGGTTGTAAAGTGGATGTGGTGGCTAAAGTTAATACGGACGATCTTCTTTCCTTAGATCACAAAATAGTGCAGGGAAATATTAATGTAGAGGTTCCTTCATGTAATGACTTTGAGGATTCGAGAAAAGAGTCTAAGAGCTTAATCCAGATAAAGGAAAAGCTTCCCACTATATTTAAAACCGTTGAATTTAAAGAATGTTATAAGCAGAAGTTTAATTCTTATGCTAGTTTTTCTGTACCAGTTGGTATTGGTAGTTTTGTTGGGGAAGCAAAAACAGTAGATACTGAAATTTATGTTTTCTCTAATAAAATTACTTATGCAGGTATTGTTTTAGACGATGATGCAGCAAAGAGATTAGCAAGTGCAAAGAAAACCTCTCCTGGCGAATTAAATCTTGCGATGACGCTGGTTTTGGAAAAAGGGAAACAACCCATTCCGAACATTGCAGCAATTGGTGTATATATGACCGGTATAGAGTCTAAAAATTCACCGATCTCAATAGGCAGAGTTAAAATTGAAGCCAAAGAGATTAAACTCAGATTATCAGATGTTTCTAATTCGATGATTGAAAGTGGCAAGATTACGTCAGTTTTAGTGAAGGCAGAGTATTTAGAACAACTGCTCACACAATTGAAGGAATAATTGCCATATATAACAATTTAAACCGCCTCTCAGGCGGTTTTTTTATGTCTAAAAAAGGTGATTTATGTCGTTAATGGATACGTTTGTTCAAGTCTTTGAGTTTGATACAAAGCAAGCGGATAGTGCCTTTGAAAAAATCCGGCGTTCTACGGATGACATTATCGCCGATATGAAACGAGTCAGCGAAAATGCAAAAGGCGGGATCGCTTCGTTAACCGATTTTCTTTCCCAAGTAACTTTGTCACTGCAAGTGGGGGCGCAGAGTGCAAAAGTAGAGCTCCACCTTGATGCGCCTAAAAAAGAAATGGTGGCCTATTTGGATGAAATGAAAAACTATCTTGAATATGTCAAATCACTTCATCAATCAAATGTGCTTTCTATTGAAAACAACAAGAAATTGGTCACCGGCATACAAGCGTTGGAATCTAATATTCAACGCACGGAAGGTTCATTGGCTGATAAGGTCATGGTGACGAGTAAGGCGGCAAACGAAGCGAAAAATCTTGCTAATAACAATGATCAGCTTGCTAAATCAGCCGATGGTGTGGCGAACCATTATGATAAAGCAGCCCACTCACTATCTGGGTTTTTAGGCAAAATAGCCAATATGTTTGGGGGGGGATTAACCATTAGTCATATTGCCTCCTTTATTCAGTCGGCTGCTGAAGACATTAATTTATTATCGCAATCAGCAGATGCATTAAATTTGCCCGTTGAAGTGGTTGATGCTTTTGGCAAGGTAGTCACGTCGATGGGAGGAGATGCACAAGGGGCCCGCGATACCTTGATGGATATGTCTAACAGTATCCGTGTAGCCTTACAAGATACGTCGTCGGGCAAAGCTGAGGTATTTAACAGTTTAAAAATCAGCTTAAAAGATATGCAAGGTGATTCTATTGATGCGATGGAAGGGGTGTATCGTTTATCAGATGCCGTACAAGGACTGAGCAAAAAAGAAGCCATATTGCGCATTAAAGAAGTCGGTATTACCGATAATAAAATCATTGAATCCATCTTAAAAGGGCGGACTGAACTCGAAGCATTAACCAAAAAGCAAAAAGAAAATGGCGTCGTAACTAAGGAATTAGTATTACAAGCGCAAAAATACAAGCAAGTGACTGGCGGGTTAAAAACGGTATTTAATAGTGTGATGGTCAGCATTATGAATGCGGCTTTACCTGCACTTACCCAAGTGCTTGCTTGGGGAGAAGCTTTTGTAGATTTTTGCCGTGACAATCAAGGTTTTGTTACGGGGTTTTTTATTGCCATTGGTACCGCAGCATCTGCCGCAGGAATATCAACATTAGCCGCTATGTGGCCTATCTTAGCGATTAGCGCAGTTGTCGTGCTCCTTGCCGCTGCCTTCGCACTGGTTTATGACGATATCATGAATTTTATTGACGGTAATGATTCCATGATAGGTCGCATATTGGATAAATACCCTGCCTTAAAAACGGTGATTATGGCGTTATGGGAAGCCTTTAAAGCGTATTTTGACTTTATTATTGCTGTCTCTAACGCAGTTTCCGATGCGGCTGTTACTGCCTTTAATTTGATTATTGGTGGTGTTAAACAACTGTGGACATGGCTTAATGAATTTATTGATGGGCTTTCAGTCTGGGGTAAGGCGTTTGAAGATGTGTTTGATACTGCTTCTGATGCCGTTGTCGGGATTTTTAAATGGCTTTGGGCTCAAATTAAGCAGTACCTTGGCTGGATCAATGACGGTCTTGATGCCATTAAAAAAGGTTGGAGCACAGTTAAAGGTTGGTTTGGTTTTGATGATGCCGAAGTCACCCAAACGGTTGAACGTAAAATGTCAGCGGACGGTACGATTGAACACCGACTGCCAGAATCGCCTCAGTTATCGGAAGAGGATGCGATGAAACTGCTGCAAGGGGCAAATCACTACATAAGTAGCATTTCATCTAATCCACTAAACTCAATGACCAGTCAGGCTATAAATAACACATCCAACTCGACCAATGAAACTAACATCTCAATTGGTGAGATTAAAGTGGAAACACAAGCTACAGATGCTCAAGGTATGGCGAGAGATAGCAAGGATGCTATTGCCTCTCATTGCCAAGACCTTGGTCATCAAATGAATTCGGGGCTAGGCAAATGATCACTGAAGTTAAAATATTCAATACAGATAATTTCACGGCATTATTTGAAACGGTTAATCCAATGCAAATTAATGTGAGCGATGGACATAAAGCAACACAGTTTGCGGTTGAATCAGGAGAAACGCGCAGTGACCATATTGTGGAGCAACCCGTTGAGATTAGCATGGATCTCATACTGACTGGCGAGATGAAAAGCACCTTTGAAATCATGCAGCAAGCTTATGATAAACATCAATTAGTGGGGGTTCAGACTCGCGTTAAAACTTATCAACCCATGCTGTTAGTCAATTTCAATCACACTGAAATTCCAGATATGGCAGACGCAATTAAGCTCACTTTACGTTTTACTGAGTGGCGAACGGTTGAGCCTGAGTATGGGGATTTACCGCCACGAAAAGTGACTAAAAAAGAGCAATCTAGCACAGTAAATCGAGGGAAAGTTCAAACGGTCACAGTATCTGACCAAAAGAAAAAATCGACAGCGGCAAAAATGGTCGACGGTGATTTAAAACTAGGGGGAGGATAATGCAAGAAATTCCATTAAATACTGTACCGAATCAACGCGTACGCATTAGCCTTAGCGGAGAGGAATGGGAACTCACTTTCAAGGTGGCACGAAATACAATCTGTTGTGATATTAAACGCAATGATGTCGTTTTATTGCGAGGCATTCGAGCTATACCTAATCAACCTTTGATCCCTTATCGCTATCTATCTGCTGGCGGCAATTTTGTGTTTATCACTGATAATGATGAATACCCGTGGTGGGAACAGTTTGGAAAATCTCACTATCTGGTGTGGTGGGGGAATGACGATGATTGATTTACGCCGTATTCGTATCGGCATTGAAGTCAATGAGCGACTACAGTGGTATGAAGGGCTGCGTATTCGTGCTAATGGCACCAAGTATGCTAATTCGTTACAAAATGAATGTACGGTGAATATTGACGGATTGAATGCGGATACGCGCAATATGTTACTTACGGAAACCAGCCCATATGCTAAAGCGAAAAAACCACACCGATTAATTTTAGAAGCAGGGCGCGTTAGTACGGGGGTATTTCGCATTTATGTCGGGGATATCGTCAGCGCAGAAATTGCCTCTCCGCCAGAGGTAACTCTCACCTTAAAAGCGAAAACTAACAATGGTAACGCACGGGATATCGTGTCTTCATCGGCCGGTGCCATGAGCAAAATGAGTGAACTAGCCAAGAATATCGCCCAAGATTGTGGCGTTAAATTGGATTTCCAGGCTACCGATAAGAATATTGCTAATTGGTATTTTTGTGGCTCCGCGTTAAAGCAAGTGGAGCGGTTACAAGATGCCGCGAATGTTAAAGCGTTTATTGATGATGACACTCTCTATGTGAAAGATAGGGATAAAGCATTAAACGGCCGTCTGCGTATTCTCAATCAAAAAACAGGCATGGTAGGTATTCCTAAAGCTAATGAAAAAGGCGTCGATGTCACTTATTTGATTGATAGTGGCTCCATATTGGGGGGAATGTTACGCCTTGAAAGTCAGTTTAACCCTGCTTTAAACGGTGATTATATTATTGAGCAACTCAAGTTCGATATTGCTTCCCATGACGACCCTTTCTTTTATCAAGCGATCTGCAAAAGAGTATAAACCATGAACCAACCAAATAATGATATTGCTAGCGAAGGCAGCTTGGCAGGGCAGTTTATGGCTGCGTTTCGTAACTTATTGATGAATATTGATGACATGCTACCGGCTACAGTGGTGAGTTATAACGATAAAACCAATCGAGCTGTTATCAAACCGTTAGTGATGATGGTTTCTACCGAGGGGAAAAAAATTGGGCGTGCTTCGGTAGCGAACATCCCGGTTTTCCGCTTTGGAGGAGGAGGTTTTTTTATCCGAATGCCCATTAAAGCAGGGGATTTTGGTTGGCTCAAAGCCAATGACCGCGATATCAGCTTAGTCTTTCAACGGGGCGGTTTAGAAGATGAACCGAATACAGCGCGCTTACATACTTTTAGTGATGCTATGTTTTATCCGGACACACTTAAAGGCTGGCTGATTGATGGAAAAAATACCGATGCGCTAGTCATTCAGTCTATGGATGGCTCAGTATGTTTGTCATTACATGAAGGAAAAGCTGTATTAGATTCACCCATTTTTGAGGTTAATGTGCCTGAAACCACCTTTAACGGTAATGTCACGATCAATGGTAACCAGGCGGTGAATGGAAACAGCGACTCAAACGGTGGCACGATGAAACATAATGGTAAGGATATTGGCTCAACGCATAAACATAGTGGTATTCAAAGCGGTAATAGCAACACAGGAGCCCCAATATGATGACCTTCGATGTTAACGACAATAACGATATTTATATTGGCAGTAGTGGCGACTTAGCGATAGCAAACGCTGAAAAAGCAACGCAAAACCGTTGCGAGCATTACGCCAAAGCGATACGCGGTGAAATGTTACATAAGCTAAATTCGGGGCTCCCGTATTGGAAAACAACCTTTGGGCGGCAAGTGGACGTGCCTTTGTTTGAGTCTGCTTTTCGCAGCCGAATGGGGGAACTGGATGATGTGACCTCCGTGGTGTCATTTTCGGCAGTGATGGCGGATAACACATTGAATTATACCGCGGTGATCCAAACTATTTATGGGGAGATAACACTTAATGGCTGATTATCAATATATTACATCACAAGGTGTCATTGTGCCTGATACCAGCACTTTACGTGATGAGGTCGAAAATGAATTTAAAAACCTCTTTGGTCAACAACTCGATGTGTCACCTGAAACGCCGCAAGGTGCACTTATCACCATGGAAGTTGAGAATCGGGATGCAATCGCACGAAATAATGCCGAGCTAGCCAATCAAATTAACCCTGATTTAGCCGGTGGTATATTTCTCGATGCAATATGGGCGTTAATGGGCGGTCAGCGTTTTGATGCGACCCATTCATTTTTGACACAGGTTAAATTCACCGGTACTGCCGACACCTTGATCCCTAAAGGGTCGCAAGCAGCAACGCTGAGTGGTGATTTATTTGAAACCACCAACACTCTGATTATTGGTAAGGATGGCACTATTACAGGGGATATGCGCGCCATTAAAACGGGGGCGATTGAGTGTGGGATTGGGCAACTGAATAAAGTGGCTAGCTCCGTATTAGGTTGGGAAACCGTTTATAACCCGAGTAATGCAATACTGGGGAGAAATGCGGAATCAGACTTACAGGCAAGGCGGCGGCGTAAGCAGACATTAGCTAAGAACACGGTCAGCGTGGGTGAAGCGATTACCTCTGCATTATATGAACTAGAAGGTGTGCGTTCCCTTGCTTATAGAGAAAATCATACCAGTCAGCCGATGGTTTTTGAGGGGATCACCCTAGTGCCTCATAGTATTTATGTGTGTGTTGAAGGGGGAGATAAAGATGCGATTGCTCGTTCGCTATTACGTACAAAAACGCTAGGAGCAGCTTTTAATGGCAATGAAGAAGTTAATGTTTTAGACACAATCAGCGGCCAAACTTATCCCGTTAAGTTTGATCGGGCGAAAGAGATTGTGTTGTTTTGTCGTGTGACAGTAAAAAAAGCTACCGTTGATGCACAAACCATTATCCCAGCTGCGGTTGAGTCATGGGCTAATGGGGATATCGATGGTGAGGGGGGTTTAGTGGTTGGGCGAGATGTTTCGCCATTTGAAATATCAGCGGGTATTAATGCGGTTGAGCCTCGCTTATTTATTACGCATGTTGAGCTTTCAACCGATGGCAAAGCTTGGTCATCGAATAACTATAAAATAAATATGAATGAGGTGGCAAGAATCAAACGCAGTGCAGTACAAGTGGTGATGGTATGACGAAAATCCAATCGTTTGATTTCCATTCAGATTTATTGCGTGCCATTCTTTGGCAGTATGAAGATGCTGAAAATCTTAAGGCATTAGCACAATATAAAGCGAATTACTTTGAACGTGCGACAACGCAGTTTTGGAGTGGTTGGTATCGTGATGTGTTCAATATTGATACCGCTAATGAGTTAGGTTTAAATATTTGGGCACGTATTCTTGATGTACCACTGGGGATTGATGTTTCTCCTAGTGATATAACGAAAATTGGTTTTGGTTTTGGCAAAAAGAAAGCCAATTTTAACGCTAATTTTCGGCGTAATACCGATTACACCTTATCCCTGACAGTTGAGCAAAAGCGTCTGGTTGTGCGTATGCGTTATTTTAACCTGACGCGAAGCCCAACGGTTACCAATATAAATCAGTTCCTTAAACAGTTTTTCTGGCAAGCAGATAGCAAAGTGTTCGTGCTAGACCCGCTGGATATGAGTTATCTGTATTATGTGTTTAGTTTCAATCCTGACGAACGTTTACGGGTGCTTCTTGAAAATTTTGACCTAATGCCTCGCCCATCTGGGGTTGGGGTTAAATATCGTATCGTGACGAAGAAATCGTTCGGTCACGGCCAACATCGTAAAAACTTCCTCAGTAGTAATTTCGGAGCATAAAATCCATGACAAAAATATTTAAAATCCCCTTTGCAACACAAGGGGACAGAACTTCTATTCCTGATGATGTACAAGCGGATGGCGCAGTATCTTACACGCAGGGCTATAGTTATGATTATGAGCGCGACCAAATAACGGACCCTGCGGCGAAAGATATTGAACGTGAAAAGATGAACGGTATGTTTCACGATATTACGGAGGCGATTGGTGAGCTGCAAAGTTTGGGGCTGCCTAAATGGGCAGCAGAAGCTAAACCATACCCGATCCGCGCCATTGTTTATCATAAAAATAAGGCATGGCAGTCGAAAGTTGAGAATAATAGCAATGAACCAGCTGCTGGAGCAGCATGGCATGAATTAAAAGCAGATTTAACTGCCAGCGATATCAATGTTTATAATAAAACCGAATCCGACAAGCGTTTCCAGCCATTAGGTAATTATCTTCCTGCTGGTTATAGCTATTCAAAAGTGGAGTCCGATACTCTTTATCAACCTAAAGGTAACTATGCCCCTGCTGGGAACTACGCACTTAAGGGGGAAAGCTACACCAAAGCAGAAGCAGATGGGCGATATCAACCCAAAGGCAGTTATCAGCCTGCGGGGGATTATGCGACGAATAGTGCTTTAACTAACGGCCTAAATACTAAGCTTAATATCAGCAGTGTTGTTCAGGCAACGGGCAGTTCAACAACGGCGGTCATGAGTCAAAAAGCAGTGACTGACGCCTTACAAAATGCGGTTAATCTTAATACAATTTACCCAGTTGGTATTGTGGTGTGGTTTGCTCAAAATAAAAACCCAAATACATTATTTCCTGGCACGAAGTGGCAATATATTGGTGAAAATAAAACGATTCGATTAGCCAATTCGAGTGGTAATAACGTGTTAAGTAGTGGTGGTAGTGATTCGATTAAGTTAACGGAAGCACAATTACCTGCACATAATCATAGCTTCTCAGCAACAACCAGTAGTTTTGATTATGGGACGAAAACGACAAACTCGAATGGTAATCACAATCATAGTGTTATTGCAGATGATGCAGGTTCGGGATCAGGTAATTTCGGGCGGGGTAATAACAATCGACGAGCCATTAATCAATCTGCGATGGGATTAGCTGGCGCTCATACGCATACAGTCGCGATTGGTGCTCACAATCACACTCTATCAGGTACAACAGGTAATAAAGGTAGTGCTGCTGTAATTACAGTAACCAACGCCTATATTATGTTAATGGGGTGGTATCGTATCTCATAAGTAATTATTGAAGCTAAAGTGGCGCAGTCAGTGCCACTTTTTGATTGCTGTTTATATAAATCAATTAGTTGACTAAATAATTCTAATCATTCACTGTTAATTTTAGATACAAATACATTTGTATCAACTATGAACTTAAAACTGTCGTAATTGTATTCTGAACAAATATTAATATGGGATGCTCTATCACATGTAAGGAATCAATGATTAAAAACGTATAAAATTTAGTATACTTTCTTCTATTAGAGAATATTGTGCGATATTTTAAAATAGCCTGAATATTTCATCTTTATATAATATTAATTTTTTTCATCATAGTGCATCCAGTCGTTAATATTATTTTCTACTTCCCACTCCTTAATTTTACGTATTATTGACTATTAATCGAGATATAAATGATTAATTCAGTGTTTGTCTTATTGTTTTAATTACTTTAATACAGTGAAATACCGTTGCCAAATACAAGGAGATATTATGTATATTAATTTTGCTTATGATATGGTAAACATAGGTTGGTTAACATTTATTATCTTTATGCCTATAGACCCTGTTTTTTCCTATTCTGCGCTATTGGAAATAACGACACTCTCGGTAAAGTAACCTTATTATAATCGGTTAGATAGAGATTGAGGTAACAACAATAATCACATATAAAGCAGCTATGACCAAAACAGCACCAATGATTGTCCTAGCAAAAAGGCAGCTAAGGCTGGTTGGCGGCGATTTAGGGAGTAGCGCTGAAAAACTCCAATAAGCAAGAACGAGTAATAAAAAAGCAAAAAACAAAAGATAAGTAATGGTGAATGCCACTTTGAGTCCCCTTAAATTTAATATGATTAAGTCTAAGGTATTTGGGGTTTATATGCGATAAGAAAAAATGCAGAAAATTGATGGTAATAATATAACTCGCAAAATTTAATATTTAAGCAAGTTGGTTTAAATTATTTTGAATGTCAACATTTCCTATCTTACTTATAAGATGCCAGTAAGCCTGTTCGTTATTAACGTATAACATTAACATGTTCTTGTTTGACCTGCCTCTCAGGCTGATCAGCCAATTGCATAGAGATGGGAACTGAAATGTTGAAATCCAGCAGCCAAGCTAGTTTAATACTACTATTCGGCTGCCCTTCATTAATCACACAGTACTCAACTGATCCAGAATAGAAATAAATACTATGTAAAACTTTGAGGCTCTTCTAAATTAAACTGTGATTGTCCTTTAGATTTTGCAGACTTAAAGTGAAAGATCCCAAAAAAGCTGACTTTCCTCAGACGCATGACCAATCTTTCGTATTAGGGAAAAAGGAATCGAGTTACTCTCATCGAGAGTCTTTCCGATAATATTAGCAGCATTTAGGTAGTCATATCTCAGTCCAAAGCTGGCCACCATAGTAGGTTCCGCTGAGTGAGTACGATCTAAGAGTGCTTGATTGAACTCGATAAACTGAACGAGCGTGGCACCTGCGGCTTTTAATCCAGTGAAAATAGAATCAAACAGTTCCGGATGGAGTGCTCGTGTAAACACTGCGATAGTCTGGCCCTTAAGATCCGCAGGCTTCAGATTATTGACCTTCGCGAGGGGATGATTGGCAGACATCAGTAGTTCAAGCTTGAGCTCACAGAGTAACATTGTCTCAATTTCAGAATGGTGTACTTCACCCAACACAAAAGCAAGGTCTAAACCCCCCTTCAGAACCCGATCAATCAGCCCTGAGCTCCAGCCAATATCGAGTTCAACACTGATATCGGGATAAATTAACGCAAATTGTTCGACCAGCTCTTGTCTGCGAACAATGTGGTTGCCGTAAGGAGGAGAACCAAGCCTAAGGTGACGCTCATCTCGATGTTGCAATTGGGACGCAAGAGCTTCGGTCAGCATCATTGATGCGTGTACGCCGCGTGCTGCTTGAAGTAGCTCGTAGCCCTGTTTGGTTAAGGCAATATTACGTGTGTTCCGAGTAAATAGGGGAAACCCTAACTGCTCCTCAAACTTTTTCAATCGGGCAGACAGCCACGGTTGAGCTACATGTAAACGCTCAGCTGCTCGAGTGAATGAACCTTCCTCAGCGATTATCGCAAACTGCACCACAAGGCGCGGATCAAGCTTCATTGAGCAATTCCTCATTTATATCGCAGAGATCTGCATGTTGTAGCGTAATGTTTAATGACCGTCGCATTTTAACTAAATCCTATTGGAATTATAACGAAATCTTAACCGCTATACTGTTAGCATGTATATTGTTATTTATACGAAATTTGACTTAATTACGAGAAAATTCGTCTTAGACATGGCTTCTTGATAGAGGGATACTTCCATCGAAATCTGTACTAATCCACTACTGGTAAATTGGTTTGGCGTACGGCCACAATTGTTAGCATTAGTGTGAAATAAACAAATTTGGAGGAATGCATGGACACGAAACAGAGGTTCGACCAACTTAAGAATACGGAACGCCTCAATGACGAAATTCTGTTTGAATTCTTTGATTCGCTTTCACCCGTTTCTACAGATGAAGTTCTGGGGCGCTGGAAAGGCGGTGATTTCAATACAGGGCACTGGTGCAATCGTGCTCTGATAGAAAGGAAATGGTACGGAAAGTGGTATCGTAGCAAGATGGACGCAGTGCCACTTATCTGTTATGACGACCAAAATCGCCTATTTTCAAGTCAGGCAATGAAGGGTGAAGCCTCGCTTTGGGATGTAGAATTCCGTGGAAAAGTCTCGACTACCATGATCTACGATGGTGTGCCTATCTTCGATCATTTACGTAAAGTTGATGAAAACACACTGCTCGGCGTCATGGATGGTAAATCGTTGGAGGGCTCCCCTGATATTGTTGATAACGGCAAGTACTACTTTTTCTATCTTGAAAAGGTAGATAGTTTCCCAGTCGAATACGTGGAAGAGTGAAAAACTGTTTATGTGGGCAAACGCGGCTATTGCTCGCCGCGAACAAGCTCAAAAGCAGTGTTGAGTGATTTGAAATTTGGATAGGAGAATCCATGATGAAAGCCGCTGTACTCAATACGCCTAACGGGCTCTTTTCGATTGAGAATATTGAGATTGACCACCCGAAAGGGCGCGAGGTTCTGGTGGAGGTCAAAGCATCTGGCCTTTGCCATACGGACTTACATATTGCAGAGAATAACTACGGCTTTCCGCTGCCAGCCGTACTAGGGCATGAACTAGCTGGAATTGTCAAAGAGATAGGCCCTGAGGTCAGAGAGTTCGCTATTGGTGACCATGTGGTTGGTTCTCTGGTTCAATATTGCGGCCATTGCGAAGCCTGCTTGGACGGACGAACTTACCAATGCGAACATCCTGAGGAAACTATGCGAGGTGCAGGGGAGGGACAGCGTCTAACCCTTAATGGTGAGCCAGTTTTACCGATGTTTGGTACTGCTGCTTTTGCAGAATTCACTTTGGTACATGAGAATCAGCTGGCCAAGGTTCCCAAAGAGTTACCTTTTCCTCAAGCTTCAGTTCTAGGCTGCGGTTGCGTAACAGGAGCCGGAGCTGCGATTAACACCGCTGCGATCAGACCAGGAGATACGGTCGCTGTGATTGGTGTTGGTGGCGTGGGTCTTAACGTCATCTCTGGCGCACGGCTTGCTGGAGCTACACGTATTATTGCCATTGATACTCAACCGGCTAAAGAGGAACTCGCTCGTCGGTTTGGTGCGACTGATTTCGTATTGGCGGGAGATGGTGATCATGTTGAAACGGTTCGTACCATGACGAATGGCGGAGTTTTACATGCTTTCGAGGTGGTAGGTGCAAAATCTACCATTGAGCAGTCTGTCAAGATGTTAAGAAAGGGAGGTACTACCTATGTGATTGGTATGCCGAAGCCAGATAACCCCATTAGTGTTGATGCCTTGGAGGACGTGTTGCTTAATCAGGCAACTATTAAAGGGGTTTACATGGGGTCTTCGAATATTAAGCATGATATTCCTATGTATGCCAATCTTTATTTACAAGGACGTTTTAACTTGGATGACCTCATTTCCAAACAGATCGATATCGATGAAATTAACGAAGCTTATCAGGAGCTTAAAAATGGCGGCATTGCACGAAGTGTAATCACCCGCTTCTGACCCAACTCATAAGGAAGCCGCATCATAGATTTCAGTCAAACGGATACATCCTGTACCTTTATTGGCAATGAGATTGTTATTTTAGGGGGCTTGTAAGGGCAATGTAAATCACGGCTTCTAGCCTGTGTTTATAAGACCTTTAAAACACTCTGAAAAACTTAAAATCACATAAAATCATGCAGTAAGGTATTATCTTACTGCATGAAATATTAAGGTGCCCTTCATGAATAATCACCACTTCGCGATAGGGATTTCATTGGCTTTGGGCATAGGTACACTATCAGCACAAGCTCAATCATCCGATGATAATGTGATAGTGACAACGATGATAGTGACAAAGCCAACTGGTTGTGTTGGCCCGGAGAAAAGGCGACGTCTGTAGATCTGATATGTGCTGTACACCACGGTTACCAAGACTGATGGTTCAACAACTATCGAAAACGTTAAAGTAAATCCCAACGCACCGATAGGTTATTTTTATGTCTATTTATACCGTCTTGCCTGCTATCTAGTTTAACGAGCGTCACCTTCCTCTAATCTAAGAATTTTTGTTTTAAATTCTAAAATTACCTTGTTATACCGAGGCACTTATTTGTTATTTTATAGTATTCTTGAACAATTACCTTTGCGTCTATAATAATGGGTTTTAATTTGGCATAGTTATTAATAATAGCAATTTAATTCTAAATTTAAATTGAGTAATTTTAATTTAGTCATTTTTAGATATTCATTTATGTATTTTTCGTATATGGCTAACGGATTGTTTTTGTGTTGCTAGTTTAAGGAAATAGCTACATATAATCGCAAATATACCACCAATCAATGTTTCCATTATTCTTTCAAGTAAAAGATGGTAATCGATATGGTTAAAGTAAATTGACATTTCTATTAAGGATAAAACAAGTCCTGTAAGGCAAAATGTGCCAAAAACGTTGTTTTTTTTGCTGTTACTTATTGGGATTAGAAAAGCAAATAGATATATCAAAGCAAAGCCAACATACGGCATAAAGGCAGTAAAATTAAACGTAAAATATAAAATAAAAACAACAAGTAATGTGCCAATAACTCGATCTCTAGTTAACTTAATGATGTTAGTTAATTTAGGATTTAACACAAATATATATGTCAGTGGTGCCCAGAAGAAATGGTCAATATTAATTGCTCTAGAGGTCAAAACACATAAAAGCAACCCAAAAGAATAGATTAGTGATTGAAAAATAAGGCTATATGATAATTTGTCTTTTTTTAGTGATATATACTTTTTTATTTGGAACATCGTAATTTTTTTACGGTTACTGATGGTGTAGCAAAATACAAGAGTTATGATTGTTCCTATCAGCAAGCCTATTACTAGGCCATCAAAGCTCGATTTGTTGAGTGTCGCCCCTATGATATAAAAAATCATGAAGTATTTAAATGACATATCCAATGAGGAGTCTATATTGTAAAACTGGTAGTAAATAAAAGGTGCTATGAAGAGAATTACCAAAAATAGGCTGCCGAAACCCAAAAAATAGCCTAAGGCAGATCCTATAAAGACAAAAAAAGAACACAGTAGTGAATAGGTGATATTTTTATATTGGCTAGCTTTATTAAATATCGTGTAGCCATGCAGGGTTGAGAGTGAACTCCATAGTGTTGCATCAATGCCAGCAATGTAATAAGTAATAATAAAACTTACTACGAGGCATAATGTGAAATAAAAGCTCTCTAAAAAATTAATCATAGATTTACCTAGTTACTAAATGAAAAAGCAAGGGCTCAGTTTGCTCGATGTTCAAATTATGACTAAATCAAAAAACACATGAAAAGAGCCTGTTAAAAGGTATAGTACTATATTTTCTATTATTTCCAATAAATAGCGTAAATACTTTTTTCATACACTATAGTTTTCACTCTTCAGTTTCAATGAGAATAATTGAATTACTGATATTTTATGAGAGATGTGTTTTTGGAGCACGTATTCAATTCGGTGAACAGTCTGTAAGATAGATATATTTATGCTCAAAGTCGATGTAAAATGCGCATTTTGCCAATCAACGCATCTAGTTAAAAAACATGGATAGCGAATTGTTGAGCATCAATGCTATCGCTGCCAAGCCTGCGCCAAAGATTCCAAGTAGATTATGAATATCGGGCTTGCCAATCTGGGAAAAAGGATAAAATTATTGACCTCACGGTGAATAATGCAGGTATTTGTGATACTGCCAGAACCCCCCAGCATATTTATTGAACGCGAACACGATCTATTATGATGGTCTACATATTGAATGCATGACCGTTTTTAGGGTGTAGATGCTCTAAATCATTACAACTTTTTTGTAATTTTAAAATCGTACCCGTGTTAACAACAATTTTAAATTTTTCAAATTGTTGTTTGAATTTTCCGTCGGGTTTCTAAATAGCCCGCCTCGCCCGTTAGGATGAGGTAATATTTTATGTGGAGGTGAGTATATTAATTGACAAGCATCTTTTTATGAATATACGGATATGATGATTCTGTATTTAAATAGTAGAAGTATTCCCGTATAAAGATCCCGTATCGCTGATAGTGTGCGAAATAGATTCCCGCCATCATTGAGAGGTCATTGAGATTTTTTGAAATCTTCTATGCGCTGGCGGAGTCTGAATTAGGCTTGTAGTACATTGATTATAAAATAATAAAATCCAATTCAACTTTTAATTTGGGCCTATTGTTGGGCCTAAAGTTTATTTTACTTTTTTGATGGCAGGCTCAAAATTTCGCTTGCCATCTTAACATATAGTAAGAGATTAATGAGAATTTTGTAGATTCAGTGTTTATATTCTCTTTACTGTATTAGCTATAAATTTCCTTGACTAAAGGTAATAACCCTAATGCTGTTAGTTGAATCTCTATCTCATTGGCTTTTTTGATATCCTCTTTATCTGAACCATCGAATACGTGGTCAGTACTGATAATCAGTGTGCCACTATTTTTATCATTTTCAATATCGATAAGTTGAGTCGCCATAGGTAATTGTTCTGGTATTATTTTTTTATTCAGAAAAAGCATCCAACCAACAGGTAATCTGTCAGGGAATACATTTTTTTATTGTATCTATATTTATTCGTATCAATTCGTATGCAAATTATTCTATATGCATCTAAATAATAATTTAGTGCATTAACTATAGCTGCTTGGCTAGGTACATTAATATTACGTAGCTTAAACTCTAGATTATATATCAGCCCACAACTGGTATATTTTATATCTAATGCTTTGTTTTCATTAGCCCATATAGATTCTGCCCAATCAAAATAAGGAATATTCTTCAATAAATCGGTTGGTGTATATTGGTTAAAAGCTTTCTTTTGTAATGCTTTTTCTAAAGTATCGCCTGTTAAATACCATGCGTCTTCATTTTCATGAGTGATCGACTCACAGGTTAAAATCATATGACTAAAAATATCAATTAATAGGGGGATTGACATTTCTTCATGTAGCTCGATATCTAATTTAATTGATAAATTCATAACTACCTCAAAATTATGGTGAAAAGTGTGTTCGTACTTGTGGTAATGGTTCTAATAATTCCTCACAAAGCTCAAACATTTTTTTATGTGAAAAATGCCAATCAATAAATGACCTTTTTTTAAACTGGCTAAAGCATAACCAATTTTGTTCTCCGGCTTGCTTAAGGATTTTATTATGCTCACCCATAAATATATTTGGCTCGCCTTGGCTATTGAAGAAAAAATCATAATTATCTTTCGTTTCAATAAAGTTACATTCACTGGGCACCCAACCGTCAAACTCCACTAAAGGATTTTTGGTTCTTGTTGGAACTGGGATTGTGCACTTCCATTCATCAATATATTTAAGTTGTCCTTCTGGAGAATCAGCCGTTACTATCACCGTATTACATATTCTCGCCTGATACTCATAAGCATTTGGAGAACGTGTATTGGTTATATAATTTTTATGAGGGATAATATAAGGGATAGCAGGACAGTCTTTGCACCCTTTACTAGCTTCAATTGCGGCAACGCCAATCGATGAACCAGCAACGGCTCCTGTCACTGATCCTTGTCCACTCCCTCGTTGACCATTTACACCGTCGTCATCTATCCCTCCACCAATCGCAATACTTTCATTACCCCATTCATCATCACTGCTTCCTGACGAAGAGGGAAAGCCGATTTTTGAGGCTTCTTGAGTCACTGCGGCTAGACCGCCCAGAGTCATTAACCCTGCGCCGGCAACTATTAATGGAATTGGCATGTTAAGTTCTCCATTCAATTAATTTCATGGCTATCCGTAAAAAATCTTGATACTGCTGCTCTGGCACGCGATTTTTTTCCTCAAGCATATTTCTAATTTCTGGCTTTAAATGAAAGTCGGGACAGCAAGCCTCGTAAAATAAAAATGACCTAATTAATGGCTCTTGAGTGAAACCGAGGGAGATAACATATTGAAATGCGGATTCTAAACGTTTATTCAATGTTTCGATGTTCTGGAGCTTATCCAAATGATGTTGATAAAAATCAGCACTCACTTGAACCACATAATCACTCTGTTCAATACTTTGAATTTTCTTTAATTGTTCTTCGCTAAACTGCATTTAACCCGCCTCCTTGTAATGCATAAAATCGTCCTTCAAAACGGTAATACCATGCAATGAGCGGCGTGGTTATTTCATGGAATTGTCCGGTTGTTAGAACTTGAGGCATATTGTGGGTTACACGAGGATCATAAAAGCGAAATAAAGAGGTTTTACCATCAGGCAAACTCACATTAAGCCGTTCAGAGAAGTGAGTCGACAATTTCTCAATTGATGAGTCACTGACTAGCCATGATAGTGCCGGCGATTCAGTTTCTAATTGAATTAAATCGGTCAGGAAATCACCTCGTTTGGTCACGTCAATTATCCATGGACCCGCCCATGCGATTTCCGAATCTGGACGTTGTTTAAAGAGTGGACTAGCGGTTCCATAACGACTCTGAAGTTCTTGACCAAAGTAACGTTCATATTGCAGACCACAGATTAAACAATAATGCTTTGCATCAGGATAGCGTTCAAAATAGTTAAAAATAGGATGCAGATTATGCATTTATGATTATCCTTCTCGAACAACTAGCATTTGCCCAGACTCAGCTGCTTTCATTAAGCAACTAATACAAATTTTATTTGTTAAAGCTGGAAAGATAGTTGAAGCTGTTTCCGGAGAGGCTGACCCACTTTCATCGCTATAGCAATCATGAATTGAATTAATAAATCGTGCATGACAAGGGCAGGAGCTAAAGCTTTCAAGTGTTCCAGCGTGTTTCCTATCTTCAAGCCATACACTATTTACACCCCCGAGAATTCGGTATGCTCCAGAATGTTTACCGCAACTGACCATATCACCTTCACGAGCACCAGCAACACCATACCATTGCATGGTATTGTCTCCTGTTAATATTTGTCCTCCGCAGGTTGTTCTATCGCCAACCCGCAAAAAATATCCTATAGCCATAATTTGTCCCTACGATAAAATTTATGCCAGCATTATTTTATACTTAAGTGAGATTTACAATACAAAGAATAAAACCTAACAAAATTAATTGGTTTTTATTACGTTATTATCATAAATAATTAGGGTTAGAGTAATGGTAGATATATGGTAAACAAAGATGGCAGATCATACAGTCTGCCACACGTTATTTTGGTAGAAAGCTAAAAAATAATTATTTTCCCCCAGCCACTGACATCTTCGCTAACTCTGGATTGTTCGCCTGAAAGATCGATAGCGGCAATTCAACCTTACGCTCGTTCTGATCTTCCACCGCTTTAACCACTTGAAACTCAGCAACATCCTCACACGGAATTTCCAATCCTGCAAAGGTAGCACGCGTTGCGCTAGAATCGCCGAAAGGTTCAACTTCCAGTACTGTATCCCCTAATACTTTACCTTTTCCATCTTTCATTCGCAGCGTGAGTTCAAGTGCGCCAAATTCGGCGTGGTCTAGAACCATATGGTTACCTCCATTATCGAGGGTAAATGAATAACCACAGTAGCCTTGGTTAATAAAGTTTGAGCTGGTATGTGTGATGCTTGCATAACGCTGTCGCTGTTGTTCTTCAGCCAAGCTAAATGTACTGACTGCCAATAAACTCATCGCAAATAGGCTTTTTATCTTATTCATTACGTTACCTTTTGTTATCTTGTATCGTCTTCGCTACCGCAAGTAACGGTAGCGAGAATGTCATTTATTGTTGGTTGGTTTGCAATCCACCTTTAGTACGGTCTTTTTCTTTCCAGCGCGGTCGGTTCTTACCTGAGAACTCTTTTTGCATACTCCAATATCCAATGGGGTAACGGGCTACAATCGTCCCGCCAACACCAATATCGACCGAAGAGTACTGACCATTATTAATCGTCCCTTTTTGGACATAGGCGTTAGGGCTACAAGTGCCCGTATCGCGTTGTTGCCAGTTTCCGTCAGTTCTTGCCACGATATAAAAATCACCAAATGCGCAACCTGACGCGGATTTATGATTCAGTACAGCAACATAATGCTTGGTTGAGCCCACAATCCTACAGGTACTGTTTTGGTTTCCACACACTTGCCATAAGGTTTTACCGCCATCGCCTTTATATTCCCAAATGGTATTTTTAGGGGGGGTGGCTGGTGGCAGAGGCGGGTGATGTCATCAACCACAGTGAGGCAAATACAGTTACAACTACATATCTTTTCATTATAAATTCCTATCAACATAAATAGAAACGTCAGATTGACGCTTGATGAACACCGTCTAATGGGTGCTTGGTTTTCCCTGATATGGTGTATTCGATGGTTATCTGGTGAGTTGTGAGTAAGGTATCCACAATAAAATTACAGACCATGTTTAATGTTATGGCTGATGGTTTAACCGCACTGAAATCCAGTGACGAAATCGTCGATGAAGATAAAAGGCAATGCCGCTGGCGATAAGTAAATCAACCAGCAATATCGTGGTGGCGATACTTTCAGTAAAACCGTATAGCCAACCTGATGACATGATAATCAGTAGGCTAGAAAGGGCTAATCCGATAATGATGGTAGAGATAATGGCAATTAATTTGGGGTTGAAATGGATTTTATAATCAATCCCCTTAAAGGCACTTAAAACCCACAAGCCTAATTGCGCCAAGAGTTGTGGAATAACCAACGCCAAGAGATATAAAACGAAGTACATCAATGTGATCCCATATGGGTTCATGATGAGGGCGATAAGTTGGATATGTGTTAGCAATACGCCAGTGATCCAAAGGCATAACAAGATACTGATAACGATAGCTATTCGTTCTAAACCCAATTGTAAGTGTGAAACGGTGTTCATATTTTTAAGCTTCCTTATGTGATGATGAATTCACGATGTGAGGGTTATTTTGAATAGGCATGATCCATTCGTGACCGCAATCGCGGCACATCCAGCCCGTACCCCATGCAATGATGTCTTGCTCAGAAGAACAGTGAGGGCAATGTGTGGGATGCGATGCTGGTGGGGTTAATAGCGTCATGGTCGGCTCCTTTCTTTGTGGGATGGAAGAGAGGTAAGTACTTGTGATATCAATCTAAAATGCGGTAATGCCGCGATAAAACTGTTTTGTTGTGACAGCTGCATCACTGTATGTTTCGGTGTGAAAGGGATATTGAGCGGCTGAACCTGTTGGATATCCTCCAACAACAAGACATGCACTTGCTGATGATATTCAGCCAATAAATACCATTGGCCTTCACGGTAAATCAGTTGATAAGGTTGTAGTGGATTAAAACGACGTTCAGGCGTAAGCAGGCTAATAGATTGCTTACTGGTAATGGCATACACCAATTGATAGAAATGGTCGGCATGCAAAGCCGAAATCTTATGGGCGTGATGCCAAATCAAACAAGGTGCATGGGGTTGTTGGGTTAACAGTAATTCCAGTAAGCGACTGTCTAGCCCCGGAAACAATCGCGTCATTCCAATCTGTTTCACAAAGGTCAGAACATCTTTGTCTCGATAAGCTTTTAGCGTATTGATAGGTAAGCGATAACAACCTTGCCGACCTTCTACCCCCAGATAAGCCAAACGTTCACGTAAATCGCGCTGTAACGTGCGTTCAGAAACATTGAACTCTTGGGCTAAACATGAGAGCACAAGGCTTTCACCCGCCATTAAACGGGCAATCAGTGCAGAGAGTCGCACAGCCATGCGGTCATATTTTCGGTTGGTCTGAAACATAACGTATTGTTCTCAATAACGGACGTTAGGAAATTAAGAAGTAAGGAAGTTTAACTTAGGGGATTGACAGGTTATGTCTGTTGGGAAAAATTCTCATTAGGCATTTTAATGAAAAATCACTATAAGTAATTCATTGATAAATAAGGTTATGCTGTTTATTTAAACGATAAGAAAGCAAGGCGTAGCGACACAACCTGTCAGGGCGGGAAAATTAGTTGGGTTGGCGAGTGGCTAGTTGGTTAAATAAGGTATCCGCCATCACCCACAGGGCTTTATTGAGTTTGATATCGCCATCAATTCCATTCACCGAACGAGTACGAGCGCGTTTACCTTTTGCAGTTCTGCCTGATAATCCCCCTTTAATCAAGTTCTCTTGTAAACGTTGGTACACCGTCCAAAGGTCTTCTTTCTTATCTTCAAAGCGTCGAGGCTGTAGAATTTGCTCTCGCGTGACGGGCTGGAACTCTTCACCAAAGCGGTAAGTCAACGCTGCTTCAGCAAAGGCTTGCTGAGCGGGCGGAGGTAGCAATAACGACTGCATATTTTCGCGTTTTTCAGCGACCTGCTCAAACGTATCGAGTACCTCATAGGCTCCTTCAATCACTTTACCCACCACATCCCCTTTATGGGGGATACGTACTTCCCCTAATACATCACCGCACACCAAACCGTTGGAGCACACGGCTCTAAAGAGTCCCGGCAATATCTGATAACTGCTTGAGCCATCATGGCTATTGAGCAAAATAATTTCAGGGACTTGTACGTCCGTGATTTGGTCATGACGACGCAACCTCAACATATGCTTTGTGTGCTCTCGACGGCTGATATCACGTACCCGAGTTTGGCAAGCAAAGAATGGATAAAAGCCTTCTTTTTGCAGGCTGTCTAACAAGCTGATGGTAGGAATGTAAATATAGCGTTCACTGCGTGAATCGTGTTTTTCTTCAGAAAATACGCTCGGTACAGTACGGAATAATTCTTCAATGGTCAGTGGACGGTCACGGCGAATACTGTTGGCAGAGCCAAAACGCGAAGCTAATAAACTCATGATAGACTCCTGATTAATCAATTAAATGGAAAATGGCAGCGGATTCGGGATATTGTGAAGCGTAGTCACGCAGCTGATAAAAGCGGTCGCATATCACTTCGCTTTCTGTTTGGAATGACCAGAGGCTGTACAGGATAAGGCATACGGCAATGCCTGCCGCCTCTTGGCTCACGGTGGCTTCATTGCCGTTGTGCATGTTGAATAAGGTTAAGGTGTCTACGTTGAGGTCGGGGTAAATAAAAGCACCACCATTACTGAGCGTGCCGTACTCCCAATAACCGCTACGGTATTCATCGCAGAATTGGCCCATCGTGGTAAAGATCACCACTTCAAAGGTAGCCCAGCCATTCACTGTACCAAAATGGTTGAACCAAAAATCAAGGCGTTGTTCATCAGGGACTAATTCCATTGTGATAGTAGATTCAGTTGTGTTGCTCATAAGTTGTAGCTCCAATAAAAAGAAATAAAAAAGCGCCAATCCCGTTAAGGACTGGCGCTGAGAGTGATAAATAATGAGTTAACGTAAGAAGTTAAAAGAACAGGCTCCACAGGGATTTAGCAACGGAAACGATGCTGTTTTTGACAGTGCTGAACGTATGTTTTATCAGTGGAGGTAATGGAATGATATCAATTAAGGTATCGACAATATCGCTGACACATTGCCCAAAATCGTTACGTGCAGAATTTTCCACAGATTGAGTCCGGTAAGTGTTGTTCAGCTGCCTAGTGACACCGCTACTGGCTTTCGCCGGTAACGCCTGTATTAATTGCTCTGCTAGTTCAGCGAGTTGATAGTTTTCGACCGCAGAAACTGTCATCACAGGGTGGTGAGGCTTAAAGGCTGTTATCATGGCTTGTTGCTTCAATTCTAAGTTAGCAGCTTGTTCACGGGATGGCTGGTGGCACAGTTCATCCCACTGGCGACAGGGCTCTATTTTGTCGACCTGATTCAATACAAACAGAAATCGTTCAGATTGGTAGCCACATTGCTCCGTAAGAAAGCGATAACACTGTTCATCAGAAGACCATGCCCTATCATCGGCTTTGAGTATCCAGATGATGAAGTCCAGTTCTGGTAATAAGTTGCGGTAGAGCTGGTGGTACTCTTTATCTCGCTCAAGGCTTTCCCCCACGCCGGGTAAATCAACAAAGATGAGTGTATGGTTGTTCATCGTCATACTGAAGCTCTTAGCCTGCCGTGTGCAGCCTGAAACATCACTCACAGGTGATAATGACGATTGAAATAGTGCATTGATCAGACTGGATTTGCCAGCACCTGTTTTACCCATTAGGCCGATGGTGGGGGAATAGTTGATTAGGTGGTTTAGTCGGTTGAAAAAAGAGGTTTGGAATAAATGAGGTAGAACAGATAATGTGGATTTAAAGTGAGAGTCTTGAGGCATATTACTCCTTGAAATAAAAGAAAATTATAGCTATTCAAGGATATAATATATATCTGAGATTTATTGAAATAATGCTAAGTTATAAAAAGGGACTGGCAACGATCAGTCCTAGTTTCGAACTGTCTGTAATTAACTCAATAAATAATGATTTATTGTAGTCAGCAATTTGCCCTCACTCGCCAAGACGGGAAATTGATTATAGAGCTGGCTGACAGGATGTGAGGTAGGTCAGAGAAGCTCTGTATGAGCTGCTGTTTTATTATTTATTAAATAATAATAAGTTCTCCATATTGTTCGAAAGATGCCTTTACATCGTAATTTCGAGTGTACACATTAACAATATGCCTTAAATAGTTTTTAAGCTCCCAATTAGTCGCCTCTACCGTTTCTTCATTTTCATCATATTGATAAACACGGTTAGGGGTATCAGAAGCAGTTAAAACAAAAAAATACTGTGTATAGCTTTCTACTGAGATAAAAAATGATTTTTGTTTCATCAAATCATATCTCTGAGCTGAGGGAAGCTCATATCGTAGAGCATCTTGATATAATACATTCCCCCTAACTGTTTGCCCATTTCTATAGAAAATAAGAGAGTCATCACCGAATAAACCCCCACTACAACGGCCAATAGCTGAGAGGAAATCATATAATTGTCCTTTTACTTCAATATCATATAATCGCTCAATTTTCTGGATCTCATCAACTGAATAACCTCGCATGTAGTTAGTATTGATCGGCAATTCTGGATAAACAGAATGTAGGTATTCAATTAGTTCATTGTTTATCATTCATTTTCTCCTGTAGAACTCCGGTCAGTTTCGTTCAGCATTTAAGGTACTACTTTGCGATTAGCGATGGTTACTATGTTTTTCGTTTCTTGATGACTGACTTTAAGGGTATGAAGTGGTCAATAAAATTTAGCTATATCTTATTGGTCTCGGTATCACTATATGTACTAGCCTACGACAGGCCGTACAGTGGTATGGGAACACAAAGTTATGATCTACAACATTTATGGCTTAAAGTCTGGATCTTCGTCATCATCATCCCAAAACGGGTGGGGTTCCATATAATCGCCGTTTTCAATGACTGAACACCATCCAAAATCGCTATAAAAAACGAAGAGATCAGCTACTCTGTATACACCTTTACTAATGCGATGTAATGTTATTAACGATGGTTCATTATAGATATAATTACCACCAACTCGGGCTATAACTCTTTGTTCGAATAATCTTTTATCATACTCACTCACTTCTCCAATAATTTTTGTTGATTCAATTTCAAAAACAATTTCAAATTTATTAGATACTTGTATGTGGCAAGGTATTTTTTCCTGTTGTTCTAGTTTACTAAACAATAAGTTATCTGGAAATTCGATTTGCAAAATCATTCCTAACATCATTTAAGCTTTTTTCTCCCTTCAACTCGACCTTTTCTGTATGCATCTATTTTTTACTAAAAATTCCTGCCATTACTTGAACTGACCCCAATTTAATTTTCCAATAATCACTTTTTAGTACTCGGTGACATTGTTATAAATGCATTATTGATTTACCCAGTCATTCATTTTGAATTGGATAGCTCAAGAAACATTCAGTGTAGCAAGTTTAAGTCAATGTGGCCTTCCTACTGACGAAAGGCCTAATCATATTAAATGATAACCATCATCTAAGCTTTTTCGCTCATTTCAATGGCATCTCGAAACATAGTATCCAGTATTTCAGTTGATTCTAATAGCGTCTCAAGGGCATTTCTCAGCGGAGAAAAAACATCATCTTCTACTGGGAATTCACCATTGAGTCCCCAACAATCCTCAAGTAATTTTAAATCAATTATAATGGGGAGAAAATAGTTACCCTTTCCTTGATCCTCGAAGCCCATTTTTATTAGCTTTTTTTATCTTCGTTATATTTTTTAGAAATTGAATTACTATAACTAGTCAGCTTTCTAGCCCCTCCGAAATGCGCGGCATTCAATTTAAATTCGAAACCAAAATTCCCTTGCTCGATTCCCTGACCTGTCAGAACGGCTAAGGTATAGTCGAGTTCTTCATCAACAGTTGTTCTCGTCCCAAACCAATATCTATAGTTTTCATTTTCAATGACCCAATCATTCTTCGCTAGCCAGCAATACTGTTTATTTTCATAATCGGCATCACCTGCCAACTTATTGTTTTTGATAAATCTGTCGATACACTTATCAAAACTTTTCCAGAAAGCAGGTTCTATATGTTGATCAAAATAAACAACTGCTTCGTTAAACATTTTCAGTTGTGAAAGAAGTTGTTTGCCCGCTTGGCGTTCTGCATCACTGTATTTATTCATATCTATTCCGTTACGTTAAAATTGACGAATTCGATTAAGAAAGCAAAACACGGCATATGCCGCCATTTGGCGTGACGGAGAGTAGCTATCAGCAGAAATGAATTCGTTATAGTGCGATTGCAAGGGATCTTCCAAACTACTAGCGAGTTGACGCCATGATAAACATGGTACATCTTCAGATTTAAAGTCTTTACCACGGGTCTGTGATTCTTTTCCTTGTGGCGTTAAAAAGACAACAGCCCATGGGCGTGGTATGGCTCGTTTTTTTGCTTCCCTACAGTATCGGGCTATTTGTTCCGGCTGTTCATTGGCATCAATTTTTACTTCAATGAATAGAAGAAAATTATCTGCGTCGATTTCTATATCAACACGATTGGTGCAATCGCCAGTTGGATTGGTTTCAACTTGCACTCGACAATAGCAATGATAATCTTCTGGAATATCATTTCTGTTGTGCCGTATCGTCTGTAGGAATGTTTGCAGCGGTAATCTACCGAAACCATGGGTTCCCTCAGGATCAAGAAGCCAAGCAAGGATGGCAGTGTTGCGAACTTCTTTACGTTCAAGGCCTGCGACTTCCCATGGATCAAAAGACAAAGCACGATGTTGTACTAATTTCAGTGGTTCAGAAAGTTGGTTGAAAAACTGAGTTAGCTCCGCAGTATTAATATCTATTTTGGAGCGATTTCTTTCTCTAGACCAATCGATATTTTTTGGCCATTGCTTAAAAAAATCTGGAAGCCAACTTGCCAGAGATGAATTGCGATGTTCCGTTAAGTTATCCATTCGGAATAATTCCTGTTGATGACTTGTGTATTTCAGAGTAATGAACGCTAAGGTTAATACTTCTGCTTACTTCTACAATCGATTATGCCAGTAAATAGATAGCTGGTCTGGAGTATGGGTAACAAATTGAACTAAGTACCCCAGTCAACACGATATTGCTATACAAGAATATAAGTAACTATAATCAGCTGGGTTGTCATTAAGTTAGGGAAATAATTAAGGTTCCTATGGAATATCAATTCAAATCATACAGTCAGGGTAACAAGAACAAAATAATTTCTGTTTACTGGGGCGTTGTTCTTGTTGTCATTTGGATAGCGTTCATGTATTGGTCAATAATATTAGGCCATAGAACAGTTATGTTTGAATGGTTTCCTCAATGGACTATTTCTATTACGTTTGCTGCTATTGTAAGTGTAATCGGTGGAGTTTGGAGCATTTTACGCCGCCCGCTAAAGCATGCATTTAAAAACGTTCTTCAGTCTGGATTTATGGCTCTTGTATTCATCGTTCCTGCGTTTGATGTGCTGACGTATTTACTAACAAACAAAACCATTCGCTACCAAACAGAATATGAAATTACATCACCGGGCCCCAGTACTAGCCGATTTAGCCGATGTGACCACGGTATATGGATCAAAGAAACCTATACAGGTCGTTGGAAATTACTTTGCATTAGCAATCCAAAATCGAAAACCAAAGAAAACACAGGTATGGTATGGGTTACAACAAAAACGGGCCCTATCGGCGCATACATTGTTGATTATCAGTTCTCCCCTTTGAATATTTAACTATGATTTATCTTTATGCTAATGCGGTTCTGAACAACTGTGACTAGATGGTTTTAGCGTGTATTACCTTGCATGGAAGTGAACATTATCAACTATGGATAACGGGAGGGATTATGTTACAACAAGATAGCCTTAAACAGGATGTTATTGCATCTGTAAAAAAATCATTAAATGTTGAACATTTTTACCACAGAATTAGACCTGATATTTCGCCATTCATTAGTGCAACGTCGAAGTTATTACTCAAAAACCTTGATGAGTGGGAACGTCTAATTCGTTGGCAGATTGATGCATTTCTCCTGCAAAATAACGCTCTACTGACTAAAGTTAATAGCCAATTAATTGGCTCTCTCAGATGGCTGGATTTATGTAATGCTGATGGCTTCAAGCGAGAGCGAGCACTAAAGATACTGACGGGTGGTGCACCAAACAGTTTTTTACTTGCGTTGATGTTTCGAAAACTGAATGACTGGGTGCCTGAAGTCAGAGTTGCTGCACGTAATGCATTGCCATTAATTGCGGAAAAAACAGATCCAGAGATTATCGTTGATGTCTTATTTATCATGCTTCCCTATTGGAACTCGTGGGGAAGGATAGGGGATGATGAAAAACAAATTCTATTGAGTATTATTGCAATGAATAAGGTTGCAGAATCTCTTAAAAATCGACTGATATTATCTACTTCAGGACCCGCTGCGACCATATTTGCACAGTCTGGGCGTGTTGATGTATTAGATAAATTTCTGACTGAAATTGCTGAATTATCGGTGCAGCCTGCCTTGCGAGCTAAAGCCTATCGTTGCTTATTAGAAAGCAAATTTGTTTGGGCTGAAGGATGTGAATTTAAATGGATAGACAAAAGGTATGGCATACGGCAACGAATTCCTGTTTTAAGGGAAAGAAGAATAGAGACTAAAATTCCTTTTATTGAGTATTTAAGAATGGCGGCAATTGATCGTTCTCCTATGGTTCGCCGTATTGCTGGAGAAATGCTAATCAAGCAGTTAGAAAATATTGGGGATGATGCGTTTAAATTAGCAGAATTGCTGGCATCCGATAAAACAGCCGCAGTAGCAGAACGAGGTCTGTTTGCATTAAAAGATTTAGCTAAGTAGATATAAATATATAACCATGTTCCAGTGGCGATTTAAATCGCCACCAAACCTATTCATAATTATTTCTGGCTATAGCTAATACTCCGTGAATTGCATTGTAGTGTTTTTAGCGTTTTGTCGTTAAGCAACTTAGCCTATTCATTAATGCAGTTCGGTCTAGTTCAAACGTTAATGAATTTTGATTTAAGCAATACCTACTGTTAGCTGGGTAGTGGACTAATGAGACAGTGGCTATTCAGTATTAGCTCCACCGCTTGAATAGTCTATTAGTATCGATATGTTGTATAGGTGGCCCGAAGGCCACCATAAGTATTATTAATACTGGCTACGTCCTAAACTACGACGCACAGGGCTGTACTGCTTGGAGTATTCTTTTGCTAAATAACTCAAACGTTTCATGACTAATTGGTAATCGTCAGAAAATGATGATGAAAGTTTATTTAAGCAATATCGGCAGTTTTCCGGGTAGTGTACTAATGTGCCTGTATCAAAAGAAGGATCAAATTCGAGCTGTAATGCATTGTACCAAGCTGTGGTGATCATGGTCCGTAAACTAGGCTCGGACAAATTGTAGTCCCCTAAGTGGTAGTATGCGTCTTTATTGAAGACTAAAAATACATGGTAGTGAGGGAATGTCGCGGTTGCAATTTCTTTTACCCACATATAACGCATGTTGTTTTCAAAAGTACGTTTACCTTGAAGCTTTTTACGGTGTTGATCGTGCTTAAGTTTAGCCTTTAAGGAATCAGTAAATCGGGATATAGGACTTCCTTCTAAATAAGGGAAACATGTCGGCATATCTCCATTATCGATAATAGGCGGAAAGTGAAGGTCAACTCGTATTACAGTGATACGAGAGTATTCCTTTAAAGCATAATTCAATGTATCAGCAATGCATTCTAGATAAAATTTATTATATTCATTTTTAGACATGAGTATTCCCTAGAGTAATATTAACTTACCCTTTAATATGATTAAAGTAATATAGGGATAGGGCAAAGGAGCTGCGTTATCCCTTTTTGTATAATTTAGCTAATAAGGTTTAAAATGGTTTTTTATTAAATTAGATATCGTCTCCTTGGTGGTTTTTTATGTAATGCATCCCTACTGTATTTTTATTATTTGCTAGTTATAATAGATGGTATATATAATACCTATCCAACACGAAAACTATATTTAGAGTCGCACTGTAACTGCATTTCCTATTAATTAATGACTCTGGAGTTAGCCCTATTCGAAAATATCTTTATTCCAGTGTCGCTTTATAGTTGAAAGACTAATATTAAGTTTATTTGCTATCTCCTGCTGTTTATATCCTTTGCACTTCAGCTCGTAAATATAATACTTATACTTACTTCCTGCTGGTCGACCTAATGACTTATTTTGGGATAACGAAATATAATGTCGCCTGCTTAGTTTTAGTGCTTCATAGCTTTCTTCTAAATCATTTAATAGATTCAGTACGTCTAGCAAGAAAAACTTCTGTTCAAATATATTCGTGATAGACTGATTAAGGATGATAACAGCCATACCAAGTTCGTGGCATCGAGATAAAATCTGTGCAGCCTGCTGAGTATTATTTCCTATATCATAGAGACTCCTTGTTATTAAAGTGTCTTCTGGTGTTAAAATATGGTCAATATGCTCCATAAGTTGTGGTGGAGGAAGTTTCACATCAAGCAATGATTGACGTTCAATGATAATATTATCCTTAACCTCAGGGCAAAACGTGACAATTTCCTGTGTGTATTGCTCAAGATTTGCTAAGGCGTCACTGTCATCATGTCTTACTCGGATATATGCATAATGGCTCATTTTATTCCCTTAGGTATCAAAAAACGTATTAATGACCTGTTATAGTGGGTTTATGATTATGGTGTTTGAGCTTGTGTCTATTCTTCTGTTGGCATTGTTCCTATCAATAACTCCAATTAGAATGCACTGATGATTTGTGTGATAAATGGGTATAAAAGCCTCATAGGTATGTTTTAACTGTACCTTACTTTTCTTTATCGCTTCTTCAGTGCCAAAGAAAACAATATCATTCATCGGTATGTTAATGATCCCATTAAAGTCAAAAACATAATTTTTATACTCAGTGTTTTTAATTAAAATCGTATTTGATAATCCACCTGCTTTATGTAGCTTATAGTGAACATGCCTATCAGTATAAATAAAGATAGCCTTCTTAATATTTGGTTCGCTAATGTAGTGTTCTAGTTCTTCTTGAATGCTTATTTTTTCTTTGATACCAACTTTAGGACTTTTAAATGCATGAGGATAAGCATGTTGATCAATAATGACACCTTTTTCTATTATGTGCGTTTGCCATATATCTAAAAGATGTTCAGCTAAAGAAAATGTAGATGCTTTTCCTTGATAATTCATTGAAGATTTATCTGGGGAAAATAATTTACTTTCAAGCTCATTAGTTAATTGAGTGTATTGGTTTATCTCTGAAAGTAATGGGCAAGCACTCTTTAATATACTAGATATTAAAGATGAACGTGAAGTTTTATGCTTACAGCAGTACTCATCTATCTGTTTTAAACTGTTTTCATTTTTTACAGTAATAGTTATCCGTTGAGACATGATAATTATCCTCTCTTAAGTTTTGTATAAATAATTTTTAACGTTATTGAATAGTCAATATTCGATATTTTAGGCCTGTTTTGGTTTTACTTCTTTAACTTCTTCACAATAATAAACATTCTCAATAAAACATTAGTATCGTTAATGATAAAATAATGACTAGCTAGGTTGACTCTCGTTGAAGTAACCAATCGTTGATTTCGGATTCGATCCAACCAACAGATTGCTTCCCTAATTTTTTTTGTTTAGGAAACGTTGGGTCATACCTTGGTGATGTTGGGTTGATCCAGTCATAGATGGTGGAACGACCGATACCAATACGTTCGATTACAGTGGGTAGTCGAAGAATCATGATATTGGATTGATTCATAGTGTGATTTCCTCTTTAAATTGAAGTGCTGTCTCGATGGGGAACAGTCTAGTAAAAATAAGAGGACGTAAATATACAGGAAACAAAATTATTCTTGTTTAAGAAAGACATAATTTTTATTGAGGTGTTAATTGATTGATAATAAAGAAGTGTTTTATCAGGCGCGAGTTTTTGTTGAAGCGAAACAGTGGCAGCTACATGACGAAATTTACAAAAAAGGGTGGCGAGGTTTAAGCGCAACGTCGAAAGAAAATGCAATAGACATGTTACAAATGAAAGATCCGAGAGTTTCTGAAACTGCAAATGAGCTCTATGAGAAAATAATGAAGAGTTCGAATCCATACAAACGTCTAGAAAAATACCTATCAACTGATCATGTAGAATTAACTAGAGTGCATTATGGTTCTAATGTATATCTTTTAAATACCATATTTTGGTCCTGCGTTACCTTTCATCTCGCAGTAAAGTTTCATAAGTTAAATCGCTCTACTGAGTTTGAAGTAATGGCGATGCAGTGCTTACTTAAAAGCCTGGAGATAGTTAGCGAAAGTTTTGGTTTAGGTGTTTATAGCTATTACAGTAAAGATTTAAATCGATTGAGGATGCAGCGTAGTGATGCTGCTAAAGAGGGGCGTAAGGCTCGAACCAACTTACTGAATCGGATAAAAAAAGAAGCAAGTGATTTACTTTATCTACATCAACCGCCTGATAAAAAATGGAAAAGTAAAACTGAAGCAGCTCAAGAAATTGAAGGTAAACTATGGAGTTTTATCCAAGAATTGGAAGAGAACGGTGAAAAAACAGATCTTGTTTGTGAGAGTTTAGATAAGACGATTGTACGATGGTCTAAAAAAGAAGGTGAAGTAAAATTAGCAATGGAAAAAACAGTTCAGATAAGAAAAAACTCAAATTCAAAGAAAGAAACAAAGAAAATTACAAAGGTTACCGCGGCTAGATAAAGTCTACTTTGTAGCCATGCTGTTATGCTATTGGTTTAGTTCTGGTTTTTCTGAACCAATAGTGTTACGACAGTTAGGCTGATCATAAATTTATTAGTCTTTACTGTGATTGTTCTACTCATTCTATACCTTATACATGCACTATTAGCTCAACTCGATATAATAGTTTCACTTCCGGCAATTTAAGTGCCAATATTTTCGTTAAAAAGTCTAAGCCATGGCAATTTTTGATATTGAAAAAGATGAATTACTTGGGTTATCTGATGTTCAGTTAGAAGAACTAATCGCTCGTCTTTCAGAGGCCGAAGTAGCAGCACATGGTCATAGTCCTGCTAGGGTAAATTGGTCTGGATCAATCAATGCTCCAGATGATGGTATTGATATTCATGTTAATGTTCCTGTAGGGCAATTAACTACAGGGTTTATTGAAAGACCGAATACAATCCTTCAATCAAAAAAACATTCAATGCCGAAGACTGCTATTACAAAAGAAATGGTTATTGATGGTGAATTATCATCAACGATTTCTTTATTAGCCGCACAAGGGGGAAGTTACATTATTGTCAGCTTAGCTGATGATTGCTCTCCTCCAATGCTAAAAGACCGTATTGAAGCCATGCAGGATGCAGCGAGCAGAGATCCTAATGGCAGTAATTTGCATTTAAACTTCTATGACCGTTCTAAGCTAGCTCAGTGGGTACGCCAACATTCGTCAGTGATGTTATGGGTGAAAAGGAAGTTGGGGCGAGGATACTCTGGCTGGCAGCCGTATGGGGCATGGAGCAATCCACCGCAAGGAGCTGAAGATACTATAATTTTCGCACAAGGTGTGAAGATCTCATTGCCATCAGGAAAAGGTCAGAATCTTAGTATTGAAGATGCAATCGGACCGATGAGAGACCTTGTACGAACGACTAATAAAGCAATTCGTATTACTGGGTTATCTGGGGTAGGAAAAACGCGTATCGTACAGGCACTTTTTGATGAAACTGTAGATACAGTTGGAACAGATGCTCTTAATAGAACAATTGCTGTTTATGTTGATACTGGTGCTGAACCAGAGCCGTCGGCTACAGTCATGTTGGAGAGGCTTATTTCTGAAAACCGACATTCAATTATGATCCTTGATAATTGTCCGTCAGACCTCCATGCAGATTTGGCTAAAAGGGTTTCTACTGCATGTGACAATGTAAAACTCATTACTATTGAGTACGATATTAGGGATGATAAGCCACAGACCACAGAGGTAATTCACATAGAGACAGTTGGATCCGAAGTCGCTGAAAAATTACTGCTCCGTCGTTTTCCTAATATAGGCCAGAATAATGCCCGTAGGATTGCAGAGTTTGCAGATGGTAATGCAAGAGTCTCTTTGGCAATAGCGGAGAGGGTGGAAGAGGGGGAAAGTTTGGCTCAACTATCTGACGCTCAATTGTTTAACCGTTTATTCGATCAGCGTAATCACCAAAATGATGATTTAAGGGAGCAAGCTGAAATATTATCTTTAGCATATTCATTTTCGATTTCTGATCTTGATGTTGGGGAAAGTGAATTAGAAGTATTGGGCTCTCTTTCTGGGTATTCTAAAAACCAATTATTCCGTACAGTCAAAAATTAATAGATAGGCATATTGTACAAAAAAGAGCTCATTGGCGAGCTATTTTACCTCATGCTATTGCGAACAGATTAGCATCATCAGCACTTGATAGCATCCCCACCGAACAGCTTAGGGCAACCTTTGAAGCATCGAACAATCAACGTTTATTAATGTCATTTGCTCATCGGTTAGGATTGTTACATGACCATCCTGTAGCCATCGAGATTGCTGAAGGTTGGTTACAACCTGAAGGACTGTTAGGGAAAATTCTAGAGCTAGATGATTCGCAAATAAGAATGTTGGAATATATCGCTCCAGTGGCGCCTGATACGTTATTGAACCGAATTCAGGTAGAACTCACTAACTCTAATTTCAACGAGTTAAAGCGCTATGACTCTCGTCGAACAACGACTATCAAACTACTGCAAGCATTAGCTTATGAGCCTAGAAACTTTGTGCAATGTGCTAAATTGTTAATTCGAATTGCAGATAATGAAAAAGAAAGTAATAACCACGATGATGCAGGGCAAAAGCTCACTAAATTCTTTCAGGCATATTTATCAGGCACTCATGCTTCTATAGAGCAGCGTATTGAGATTATGAATGAATGCCTTACTTCAGATATCGTTGCTCGTAGATCTTTAGGGCTTAAAATGCTTTCAACTGCTCTTGATGGTGGTTTATGGTCAGGTATTGGGTTGTATGAATTTGGTGCTAAGCCTAGAGATTTTGGATTCGAACCTGACTACGATGAACTGGTCGAGTGGCGTCATACTTTTATTAATTTTGCATTACAATTAGGGATTTCAAGTGATCTTGAGTTGAAAAACTGTGCCCGACAAATTCTGGCGAATCAGTTTAGAGGAATGTGGTTTCAAGAAGCAATGAGAGAAATACTTATCGATGTAGCTCGTAAATTGCATAATGACTCTCCTTGGGGAGAAGGTTGGAAGGCGATCCGTTCAGTTATTTATTTTGATTACTTTAAGAGCCAAGATAGTCAAAATTTAAAACAGATACCAGATAATCTCGTAGCCTTAGAGAAAGAGTTAGAGCCTAATAGCTTAATTTCAAAAACAATAACATTTGTTTTCAGTGGAGGGCGGGATTATTGGGCTCTTGATAATGATTTTAATCATAGTTCTGGAGATAAATATACTGACGCTCGAAAACGGCTTGACGCTAATGCTCAACGACTAGGTGAACTTTTTGCTATTTCAAGTCATAAGCTTTATGAGCTAGGTTCTAATTTGTTTTCTTCAGAGTGGATGCCTTATCGAGCTGCGTTTGGGAAAGGGTTAGCTAAAGGAACGTGCGACCAAAGAGTCTATTGGCAGCAACTTATTGACGAATTGGAACTACATCTTGACCTTAATAAAAATTTTTCAGTTTTGAGTGGCTTCATTGAAGAAGTTGATTTTGTAAATAAGGAATTGGCACAGGAGATACTGGATCAATGTGCACAACATAGTGATCTTAGAAAAGTATTGGTCGATTTACATCCTTGGAAGGGATTCGCTATAAATGATTTTAATCGCTGTATTGCAATTTTAAATGATTCAGACATTAGCCCATTCATGTATGGAGCGATCTTGTGGGCTGCTAAATACGCTGATTTACCTAGTGAGTGTATTCTTAATCTTACTTTAAGGCTTTTAAATAAACCAAATGGTGATGATGTAGTTTTAGATGGCCTTAGCATGAGGTTACATGACACAGATGAAGTAATCGATACTCTTGGTGCTGAATTTAGATTACTTGGTCTGAAAGCGGGAATATCGCGACTTAAGGGGAATGATAATGACTCTGGCGGTATGAGCGATTATAACATGGAGCATGTGATTAATGCTGCTTTACGTTTTGATGGTAACGAATCGGAAAAACTAGAGTGGTTAAATACTATTTTTGATGTAATTGACAATAGCTATGGTTGTCTTTACTCATTTGAAAATGTTATTGGGAAGACAGCTTCACTGATGCCAGAAGAATTTCTTAGTCGTGTTTTTGAGGGAACAGATAGGCAAAAACAGTCACGATTATATTTTATCCGTAGTGATGATAGGAATGGATCTGTTCTTGAAAAGATAGATAAGAATGTACTACTTGAATGGTGCTGTGACAAAAATGATAGCAGTATATTTGCGGCTGTAGCGACGGGCATAAACCTTTGGGTAAAAGATGAGATTACATCAGCAACGATCTTGTCTGAGGTGGCAATCAAATTATTAGAACTAGCACCTGAACCAAAAATTGTTTTAGAAGCTTTTGCTGCGCGTACAGCTCCTTCTAGTTGGTCTGGTAGTCTGGCAAATATAATGCAATCTAGAGCAGATGCAATTAGCCAGCTAATTACCCATGAGCGTACCGACATTTCTATAGCTACAAAGTCGGTAAATGAAAACCTGACTCGATGGATAGAGAATGAAAGAGTCCGTGAACGTAAGGATACTGAAGGACGTGAACAGCGATTTGAATAAACAGGATATAGAAAGAGTTGACTAAGACATTTTGTATAGTGTTTGTTCTTCGGTCGAGTTACTTAGTTCAATGGGTGTAATGAAAATTGCTCAAGACAAATATACTGACTCAGATTATCAGGCAAATAAATGCAGGTATGAAGTAATGATAAGTCAGAGCATGTAGTCAGTAATTGGGTAAGCGATTTACTGGACTTGTATTAGTTTATATTCGAGCAGCGTAGTACATACTAAAAACTGGCGGTCAGCTTTGAGCGGACATTAGTTTTGTAATAGTGATATCTTGACAATTGAAGAGAGTTCCATACAAGCCATTGATAATTTTTGTCTTAAGATTAAACTAATCACATATATCATTAATAATATTTCAGGGAACATAAGATGGCTTTGGAAGCAGGGGGTTATGCCGAAAAATTTGGCAATAGATATGAAGCTAACTGGGTGGCCTACCAACTGCTTCGCCTACTTGAAGAAAAAATTCATTGGATTACGATCGAACCTATTGGAGCTGACGAAGTTGGTGTTGATGTAATAATTGGTACGCTTCAAAATCAAACAGAGCATCATCAATGTAAAGCTGGCGTAGGTAATAACGAACATTGGACCTTATCTCAACTCAATGAATCCAATGTTTTTAACAATGCCCTATTTCAAATTGAACGTGGAATCACCGAGTTTCATCTTATCTCCCCCCTACCCAGTAAAAAAATGAGTGATCTCAGTGATAGTGCGCTTAATAGCAACATGATTCCAGATGATTTTATGAAGTACCAAATTAAAGTTAGCCAAGAACGTGAAAAAGACTTTAATGCCATTTGTAGTTATTTGAAATTGGATGTAAATATTCCTTCGGATATAAACAGAGCCATTCATTTTCTTCAAAAATTCAAGATTACCCCTTATATCATTAATCGTTATACTCAATATGAGCTTGAAGATAAAGCTTCTATGTTATTTTTAGATAATCCAGTAAAGCTACTCAGTTTTCTTAAAAATTATCCAGTCGAGTTTAACAAACTAAGGAAGAAAATAACCTTATCTGAGTTATTAGCAGATTTAAAAACGAGTGGTTTTGAACAAAAGATTGCACCCGAGGATCATAGAATTTCAACTGTGCTTGATATTCTTTCTACCGAGTTTGAAGAATCAATCAAACCTTTCCTTATTTGCAACACATTAATTCCGAGAAATGAATTAAATTCTATTACTAACTCAATTGAATACAATGCAGTAACCTTAATTAAGGCAGAAGCAGGAAGAGGAAAAAGTGCTTTACTTTTGGAATTGCATAACCATTTAAAAGCTAACAATATCATTTCGGTTCCTGTGAGATTAGATAGAAGACGCCCTGAACATAACATAAATGAGTTTGGAAAATCTTTAGGGTTTCCTTATTCTCCTGTTCATAGCTTAAATAAGTTTACATCACAACAAAAAATAGTGTTTATTCTTGATCAACTCGATGCCATAAGATGGACTGCATCACACTCAAATAATGCGTTAAATATCTGCCGAGAAGTCGTTAATCAAGTTATTAACGCAAGAAAAGAAGGAAAAGATATAAGTATTGTTTTAGCATCGAGAAATTTTGACTTAAATGAAGATATTGCCTTATCCAGTTGGTTAGAAAGTATTAACAACGATCGTTTAGATATCGAATTAACTCTTTTAGATGAAAACACAATAACCCCGTTAGTTTCACCTTATGAAACTTATGCTTATTTAGCGGAAGAAAAAAAAGAGATACTTAAAATCCCTTTATGGTTGGGTATTTACTTATCTATTGCTCAGCGTACTCAAACTGCCCCTCAATTTAATAATAAATTAGAGCTAGTCAAAAATTTTTGGGAGGATAGGCTAAATCAAATCAATCAGTGTGGAATAACAGAACAAGAAGCGACATTTCTTATTGACGAAGTTGTAACATTGATGATTCATCAATCACAATTATCAATTTCTGAAAATGTACTATCAACAGGAACGAAAAAACAGGTTGAGGCACTAATTTCTATTGGGTTACTCAGCAAGCAAAATCAAAGAATTAGCTTTCGACATCAAGCTTTATTCGATTATCAAGTAGGTGCCAAATTTTTTAAAGCTGGAAGTGAATCACCAGAAGGTCTCTTGGCAGTAATTGGTTCTTATGAGGAACAAACGCTAACAAAAAGAGAGCACCTCAAATATGCTTTAAATATGCTATTAGACTCGGGGCAAGCTGCATTTTGTCACTGTGTTGAAGTCATCTTATTCAATGATAATATTAGGTTCCATCTAAAATATTTAGTCTTAAACTCAATTAAAGAAATTAACAGTATCAAAAAACCCGCAAAATTACTTATTGATAAAATCATCACAGCCCCTCTGCTTTTTAGAAAGTTCCTCACGATAAGTTGCTATTCAAATATTGCTATTATTCGCCACCTTAGTGAAAACCAGAATATTTTAAAATGGCTACATAGTAACGATGATAATTTAATTAACCTTACTATCAATTTACTCCGTTCTATAGCCACAATTGAGCCCAAATTAATTACCAAAGAGCTATCGGCCTTCGTTGGGCAATCGGAGCAGTGGAATCAAAGGGTATACTCTGCATTACCATGGGACATTAAAGATGATACGGATGATATCTTTGAACTTCGGAAGAGATTACTTAATTTAGGTTGTACAGCAAGTTATATTGATTGGAAGTCATTGAGCAAAACACATCCATTACGTGCACTCTTTTTCATTGAATTAATATTGGAACATTATAGAAACGTTATCTGTGAATATCCATACTCCTCTAATATAAAAAATATTAATAAGATAACTCATCGTGACGGTTGGACTGATGATGATCTTAAAGAGGTTAAAAGGTTGGCAGTAGTAGCACCAACACAAACGATTGACCGTTTTCTTAAATATATAGATAGTGTTTTTAGTTCAAAACAGAATGAATATGCCATTAATCAATGGTTTGATCGATCTAGGCATATCAATTATCATGATGTAAGTAGTATTCGAAATGGACTCTTTACACTTATTGTGGCGGCAGGGCAACAGTTAGAGGCTCGCCCTGACACATTGCTAGATCTTATGACACCTTATATGGAAAAATCAAATGCTGTCATAACACATTTGGTTGCGACACTGTTATTGAATTTACCAAACCAATATGCAGATTTGGTCATAAGTTGGCTATTGGCTTCTCCGACAATCCGTTTAGCCTGTGGCAATGAATATATTGAACCTGTCTGGGTTTTACCAGGAAAACTCATAACTAAATTTTCCCCTCATTGTTCTAATGAGTTATTTATTCAACTAGAAAAAACAATTTATTTTTTTCCTTCTACAAAAAAAATCGAGCAGATAAAGTGGCGATTAGAAGATAGAAGAAGAGGAGTGTATTATAGTTATTGGGGGGAGTTGCAATATTTTCTATTACCAACATTAGATTGTCAACGCATATTGAGTGAATCAAAAAATTTAATGTCAATACTTTTGCGAAAATTTAGCTCATATACTGAGGCTGATTTTTGCCTTATTGATAATTATACAGGAGGACACATTATTTCGCCGTTACCTGACGGCAATAAACTTTCCAATAAAACATGGCGCAAGCTAATATTAACACCGGAGTTTAGATTTTCGCCTCATAAGTTAACTCAAGTCAGTGATGATGTTGCTTCTCAAGCCAATATTAGGTCGTTTGCTCGTGATTTACAGTCGAGTGTGATAAATGAACCTGTTCGTTTTGCTCAATTTGCGCTTTCATTACCTCAAACCATTCATAAAGAGTATATTGATGCTTTTTTTTATGGCCTAGCCGAGGCAAATAATAAACAAGTAAACGATAGTGATAAAGAATCTAAGGAAACTTGTCCTATAGAATTAATAGAGAAAGTGATTCTTCATTTCAATAATAAAGATTGCGAGTATTCTCTGGTTAGATTATTAAGCAGTAGATCTGTTAGTTGGTCTAGACAGATTATTGATATACTAGTAAATCTCGCAAAATATTCAACTAATCCTGAAACTGATCAATTAACTGTTTGGGATCCTAAAAAAGGAAAAATGACGGATCTCGCTGATGCTAACTCATTGCTTAGCACAACAATTAATTGCGTTCGAGGTATTGCTTACCGAGGGATTGCTGATATTTTTTGGAACAACGAAATATTTGCATTAGACAATCTTGAACTAGTCGATTGTGCAATTAATGATGAACATCCTTCAGTAAAAATCGCTGCTATTTTTCTTTTAATTCCATTACTAAATTATCATAATCATTACGCCCATGAAAAATTTATTGAGCTGTGTTACCAAGATCTACGTATGACATGTGGGCATGGTGCTTATCATTTCTTTAATCAAGGTTTTGAAGGAAAGCATCAATCACAATATATAGATTTAGTGCTATCAATGCTAAACTCATCCTATGATGAAGTAAAGAAACAAGCCGCTATACAAATATATGCTCGCTGGTTTTTTAATGATCTATTTGAGGAACAACTTAACACGATATTTCAAGGTGATAATATTCTAAAACAAGGATATGCATCTGTCGTTTGTCAGTTTCTTCGAGAAGATAAATACAATGATAAGATCGATAGAATAGAGTGTGCCTATCAATTATTAATCAATGATGATAATGATGAAATACTAAGAGAAATAGGAGTATGTGTTGGACATGAAAGCTATTGGCTCAAACCTAACGCAGATAAATTATTTAATCTTTTTGTTACATCAAAGTCTGTTAAGCATTCGTTATATCAACTATTTGATTCATTAGAAAAATATCCCAAAAATTTATCTAACTTAAGCGACCCTATTTTACGATTAGTAAAAAATATCACGGGCAATTACAGTGTAAATGATCAACCACTAAGAATGGATGTTCAAGAGTCAAGTCTACTTGCCGTTCTACAAAAATTATATGATGAAGCCACAGAAGACCAAGATAAAGAGGCTCTTAATATCTGTTTAGATATCTGGGATACATTACTGCAATCTGAAATGTATTCAGCTATTGGAGCAATAAATATACTAGATGGAGGTCTGCTTAGTTAAAGATGAATTAAACTCACTATGATTATAGCTTAGCTAGTAAGGTCATCTTGCTGTCTGTGCCAACTATGCTGATTTATCTGTACTATTTTATTTCACTACTGATTTAGTTTTGAGTCTTATATGGGTTCTGGTACAGAAGTGGGGTTTTGCTCAAAATATTTGACTTACTGTTTAGTAAATTTTTAAGAGTAAGCTCTATCTCATTTTCTATCCAAGAGTTTTTTCAATGAAATCAGATTCATTTATCAGACTTCGGCATAAGCTCATAACATTTATTTAAGACTATGACTTACTATTGACGCATAGCTATAGCTATGCGTCAATAGTGCCTGCCCAAATTTGAGCCGATACACATAAACTACCCAACTAGCGATATTCCCCTTATCCCGCCTTCTATAATACTTCCCTTGTCAGCTTCTTCAATAAAATCAGCCCACCATTGCATCATTGGGCGTCTTTGCTCTAAGTAATCACTGCGGTTATAGGCACGTCTCACTTCGTTTTTATCAACGTGGGCGAGGGCGGCTTCGATAACATCGGGTGGGAAACCTTGTTCATTGAGTGCGGTACTGGCAATTGAGCGTAGACCATGAGAAACCAAGACACCACCGAATCCAGCGCGTTTTAATGCTGCATTGACGGTTTGGCTATTCATCGGTTGGGTAGGCTTGATTCGGCTAGGAAAGATAAACTCACGATTACCACTTAATGGTTTCATTAGCTCTAAAATAGCTAAAGCAGCGTCAGATAACGGAACAGTGTGCTCACGGTTCATTTTCATTCTAGCAGCGGGGATCTTCCATTCCTTGGTTTCAAAGTTGATTTCGTCCCAACGGGCTTCAGCGGCTTCGGCAGGGCGGGAAATGGTAAGTAGCTGCCACATAAACAAACATCTGGTAGGCAATATAATATTAGCTGTACGCATTGTTTGCATGAGTTGCGGTAATTGCTCAGGGCGAATACTTGGCATATTCTTTTTCTTGGGCTTTTCAAAAGCTTTACCAATGTTGATACTTGGAACGGCATCAATTAAGCCAGTGTTTTGAGCATAGATCATCACTTCGTTGATTCGCTGGCAAAGGCGACGAACGGTTTCTAATGCACCTCTAGCTTGAACCGGTTGTATTGCTTGAACCAATATATGGGCTTTGATATCGGTAACGCTGATATCACCTATAGTGGGAAACACATCTCGTTCAAGTGAACGCCAAATATCGTTACCATAGTCTTCTGTTACAGTGGACTTCTTCACTTCCCACCAACGTTCAGCGACAAGTTGAAAGGTATTGGTTTTGGCCTCTTGAGAGTTCCTTATTTGATCTTTTTGGTATTCTTGAGGATCAATATCTTTTGCCAGTAATGAGCGAGACTCTGCTCTAAGTTTTCTAGCATCTGAAAGTGTGACAGCAGGGTAAGCCCCAAAGCTTTGTTTAGTCCTTTGTTTTGTATAAGGGCGGTAGTAACGGAATTGCCATAACTTGCTTCCGCTAGATTTGATTAGCAGTGTGAGTCCATCACCATCATACAGCTGATAGTCCTTGTCCTGCGGTTTAGCTGCTTTGATTTCGGTATCGGTTAATGGCTTAGTTTTTCTTGCCATGAAAAATCTCCATGCGTTTAGGCCCAACAAAGATGTTAGTTCTTTTCGTTGGGCCTATCAATGGGCCTAAAGGAATTAGCTTGGGTGGGATAAAATAGGACAGCGCAGGATATAAAAAAGCCCGCAACTCATTGAGTTAGCGGGCTTTTCAGTCTTCTTTGGACGTCCTTAGAAGATAATTTGGTGGAGCTGGCTTGAAGCTCCTCCCCAATGTAACTATTTGATTCTTCTATCTATGTCGATGAAGTTAATGTCACAATAGTGTGGCACAGAATAAAGAAAAATCAACTAATAGGTTTTACAACATGAGTACAATGCGGGTGGTCAGGAATTTTAGGAGTGTTATCCCCCCATACACCATTTTCATAAGAAGAAACGAGTAAATTTAGTAAGTGACTAATATCGTGTGATTTTCCAGCAAGAATTTGTGAGCAATTTGATGAAGCATCCTCATTCCTTGATGGCGGAACATAGCATTCTGTTCTTCCTTTACTTAATTCCATTTCCATAATGGATTGATTATAAAATCGGCTTAATTGTGTTCTCACTAGGCGTTCCGCCCAGCCTTTTGCAAAAACTCTATTATTATCAGGATAATTAGATGTATAGCGTTCAAGCTCTGACTCAGTAGTTGCAATAGCATCCGCTAAAGTTGATTGACCATTAACTAAATTAGTCAGTATTACTCTAAATTTATCTAACCGTCCTGATCCTTCTGTCACTTTTCCTACAATATTCTTTGTTTTAATTAATGAGATGATATGGTTTCTTAGTTCTACGTTATTTTTCAATGCACTAGGTATTTCTTCAAAGTCAGAGGCGTACATAATCATATTCAATTCCTTTTTGTAATTTAGTTAACTATCAGGATTTTGTTTGTAATACTCATTCAATCCGTCAGTGTAACCTTGATAATAGGCAACTTTCGGGCTTCTATGGCGAACTTGACCCGCTTGGCTTTCCAATATTGAATCTATTGCATCAGATGCGCTTGGGTCACCATTCTTAATACCTGCGTCATAACCTAATTCATAAGCACAGCCAGCACACCTATGTCTGAATGGATGGCTTTGATCTTCAGGAAGTGCTGCAAATAGGTTGTTATAGCGATGAGGTTTTTGACATGTGGACATAATTAAACCTTGAATTTATGATGAGTGTATATGGTTTAATTGGGGGAATATTGTTAGTTTCAAGGTCAAGTTAGCATCAACTTAAGTAATATTTTGAAAGTGTGATCTATATCGTTTTTGATGTGTAAAGAAGTTATTGGATATGAGTTTAACTCCCACTTAAGGAACTGAACTCATCGTGAGGGAAAATAGATAGTAAGCTGCACGTTGTTAGTTATTAATTCATCACCGTAGCTTTGATATTGGCTATTTCTTCATTAGTTAACATATTTTGCTGTTTTAGCTTAGCTATTTCAGCAAGAAATGTCAGGTGATCATCATTTATGTTCTTGCCAGTAATGCTTTTGATTAACTTGCCTTTCTGATGGTTAAATTCTTCTTCACTCAACATGTCAGCATTTCTTAGTGAGGTCAGCTTTGTTAGTGTTGATATGAACTCTTCTGGGTCAAACAGCCTTTCTTTGTCTTTATGCTTTTCTGTAAGGTAAATCATACTAATAGAGCCAATGATTGAAGCAATTATGACATAGATGCCCGTTGCTCCATGGTAGATTAAATAGTCCCTATAGCGTGAATGCCTTTCAATATCAAACAAGTTCATGGTCACAAATGGGGTTGCAGCTAATAACATGATAATTAACAGAAATAGCATTGTAGATTTGTTATGTGGCTTTTTACCTTTAGTTAGCGTTTTAACGCCAATACTAATGCAGATCGGAGTAGCAATCACTAGGATATAGAGTAGTGTGTCATTGATTTTGAACATGTAATACAGAGAGATAGCGACACCAACGATAATGTATAATACTCCTTGGAATTTCCCTGTTGTTGACTCGATATTATCAGCAAATGCCTGACTGAAACATGCTGAAATACACAGTGAAGTAATGAACAGTGAGATTCTGGCAAATGTCGCGTTACTATTGGAGTAATAAGGGTCGAAGCTATGAACCCCTATTATTTGTTGGATATAGAATATTGAGCCGATAGCAGCTAAGCAGGTAATGATTACCCATAGTTTTGATGCTTTGTTCATTTAGTTGACCCCTATTGATATTTTCTTGCCTTACATGGCACCCATACATTGCTATCACTTATGAAGAATGCAGGGATAGTATGAATTATCAGTACCTTGGCGGATACTTGACTATCAGCGAATACAAGCGTTGTTCGGTCGTGTTTATCATTCTCGGTTTTTATGAGTGGTAACTTATAAATTCCCTCAATTGAAAGCAGCATGTCTTTATCTAATGTTGCATGAATGCCGTTTTCACATTGCAACCACATGCTAATTGGGGCTGGAAGTGCCAGCCCGTAAGCGCTATAGAGCAAAACTAGACAGAATATGATTTTCTTCATCGCTTACTTTCCAGTAAATCAGGGCGATTTGTCCTGATGATGCGGTAAATGCTTGTAATCCCAACGCCTAGCTGGCGGGATATGGCGGGTTTAGTTAACCCTTGCTCAAGCAGCTCGATAATTTCATCGGTTTTTTCTCTGGCAGTGGGCTTCCGCCCCTTGTATCTCCCCTTTAGTTTAGCCAGTGCGATACCTTCGGCTTGACGCTCAAGCATTATTTCACGTTCGAAGGTTGCAATTGCACCAATCATGGTTAGCATAAGTTTGCCCGTAGGCGTTCCTGTATCGATCCCTAGGTTCATTATCTGTAGTCGGACATGTTTAGCATCCAAATACTCGGAGATCTCCAGCAGATGCTTTGTGTTGCGTGCTAGACGGTCTAACTTGGTAACTTTGACCGTGTCACCATCACGCACGTATTCCAGCATTGCTGTGAGTTCTGGGCGGTCATCTTTCGCACCGCTGATGATTTCTTTAAAAACCTTCTCGCAGTCCTGTAAAGCGTTGAGCTGAGCGTCAAGGCTTTGACCACGGGTTGATACTCTGGCGTATCCGATAATTGCCATTGTTGTTCTCCATTCGACCCAATAGACCATGCTAAGCTGTACGACAGACCAAATATGTCGAACTAGCCCTGAGGCAGGACTTTGAGCTGCATTTTGCTGTTTATCTAGATTCATGCACTTGATGCATGAACAGTGGTAGGGGGAAAGTGTTAGGTATTTGCGTTAGTTGAACAGTAATCCGTAAACGCTCGAAAGGTTGCGGTAAGAAAGGTTATCGCTGCTTGTTTTAATGCTTGAAGTAGTAAAGCCCAAACCATTTGTAGCCTCCATGACCCCTGATTAGTTGAATCGTACATAATTTAACCTTAGTAGTGTGAATGTACTTTCCTTGTACCTTTACTGGTTGATTTTGTTGAGAGCTTCACGGTTTCTTGCGTTGGGAATGCTTATGGCTGTGCAATTTTGGGCTAGAGGGGATCTTAGTGAATACTTTGATGGTATCAACCAAATCGAAGGAAAGCATATACTTAAGATCGGGAAAATGAGTATATAGATAGATAGGGAGGGAGTTGACTATATAGGGTATATGTTTCAGTTGTAAGTGTGTTGAAACGTAGAATTTTGAAGAAAGCCGCATCGTGGCGGCGATCTTCTTGCAACATTTAGCTACGACATCGACGGTTTAAGGTTGACTGGCTTATGTTGATACTTCTTTCCCCTGAATATTCAATTTGCAGCCGATTAAGAATGCCTTTGATCTCCTTCATATACTGCTTTGGATGCAGGAGCAAGAAAGCGTATGGGTTATGATTGATCTTGTAGGCTCTTTTTGAAGATTCACGGGTAATTTTTAACCTTGATGTCGAACGTGATTCTACTGCATGGCGAATGCATTTTGCATAGAAGGTTGATAGGCTGCAAATTTCTTGTGTTTGCCTTACCGCATTTAGCCAAATGCCAGATTCGCTATGTTTGACCCGAAAGTAAGTCATTTCAGGATGATATTTCTTAAACCAGCGGTCTCTTATGGGGTCATTATGTTGATAGTATGCTTTCTTTTCGTGAGCAGCTTCATCAAATTCAATGACATACTCATAAAGTTTATCAGTTACTAGCTTAATATGGATATCGGTACGGTATCGCCCTATGGTTTTTTGAGGCGTAATCGTACACGTACCTTCATTAGGATAAATTTCATGTAGAATTTCCGTTAGCTGAGCATAAAACGCATCTTCGAACTTAGAGCGATACGCTTTGACTGGAAGGCATGTTTGCGTATGCTCTTCTATCTTTTCTATCGCCTTCTGATATCGACCACTTTTAGAATTATATGTGAGCAATACCAAGGCTTCTTCGGCTGTTACGGTATCATCTGACGTTAAACTGTCGAAAATTTCAGGGCGACATAGCTGTTTAACCTCGTCTGGAGCCTTAGCCGCCTGTTCTCGAAGTCTATCAATCCACTGTTGCGGGCGTTGTCTATCGGGTTCAACATACTGATAGAGGTCTCTAATCTTTATTTTGCCATCACGGAAATTGGGTCGATATCTTAAATAGCCTTGTCGCATCAGTTATTGCCCCCATTCCATCTGTAACGCCTTATTTTGTTATGTGGTAACAGCGAAATTATAAAGCATAAAGAATTGTCAGCTTGTGACTTTGTTTCAGTGGAAGATATCGAATGTTTCATAAGGCTTTACCTGAGCAATAATGGCAGAAAAATCAACTTTGTTTACGAGTTCATGCATGGCTTGTTGTTCCTTTGGTAAGGCTTTACCGTAAGAACTGGTTTGATGCCCCATAATCTTATTCAAATATTCATCAGACGGGTGCAGTGCGAGCAGCTTATCTCTAAAGTAATGACGAAAACTATAGAGTGTGACGTGCTCAGGGAGCGATTGACGGTCTCGTAAATTACGGTTGAACCATTCACCGGGCTTGGTGGCAAAAGAGTCCTGAATGAGCGTAATTTCAGGGAACAGACGTGTATCTTCACGGTGTGTGCCTGCTTTATCGTTCACAAATACCAAGAAGCCTAAGTCAATAAGTTGTTGATGGATAGGGATGTAGCGTTTGGCATTCGGTGTTTTCAACCGCTGCTTTTCATATCGGTTATCCACACGAATACACCAAATGTCATTTACCTTTTCAATGTCATTAATGAACAACTGGCAAGCTTCACCGGGACGCATGCCGGTAAATAAACACAATAGCGGTAACCAAAAGTGGTAAGGCTGTTGTATCTTCTTGGTTTTGACGCCTTTATGCATCGTAAACAGGGGATGCTGAAAAACTTGTATGGCTTCCTCGTCAGTGATGACGGCTCTATCGTCTTTATGGTTAACGCGTGGAGCCGGAAGCGGTTCTTGAGGGATAGGATTGCGGGCTAAATACCCTAATTTCACTGTCCAATCAAAAAACAGGGATACTTTTTGCAGGTGTGAATTCGCCGTTTTTACAGATATGGTTGGAACATTGGGGTATTTTTTTATGATTTCACTTAGTGGTTGAGCCTGCATCTCCTTTGCTGTAACGCCGCTCGGGAGAGTCTTCAAGCACTCTCGGAAGTGTCTACCTTGCTCGGGTGTAATCGTATCAACAAGCACATCACCAAAGTAGCTAATCGCTAAGGAGAGGGCGTGAGCATACTTGGTTTTGGTCTTTTGGCTGTGTTTTTTTTCCTGATTTTCTTCTTTATATTCGCTAATCAGTTTAGATAGGGGGTAACGTGGCTTATCATTAATGATTGATTCAACCTCAAAGGCTGTGGGGCAGTTAACCAGTCAGGTGTTGGGTTTGATAAATACGTATTGAGTCGTTGATAGTGCTGCAAAGAGGCTTGGTCAACCATAAGAGCCAGTTGTTGATAGTCTTGTTCGGTTAAATTAGAGGTGACATCCAATTGTTGCCCTTGGATTTCATCTAATAAGGTGGCGGCTATTCTCTGGTTTTTGGCATTATCCCGATACTCTTTCTTAATAATCCGTTTGTGATGAAACTCGATAAGCCCTGTAGAGACGTGCTGTAAATCATTGAGTTCATCGATGCCCTTATCAAGGTTGCCATGAAAATCATCCATTTCACGCTGCCACCATCTGTTGACTAATAACTTGAGTTGCTGCTGAAAAAAGGCAATGTGTTCCTTGGTCATTTTCGGGCTTCCTGAATATTGGACTTGCCAGTGATTATATTGACTATTGAGGATTAAGGCTAATGATCGAGCTGCATGCAGTTGCTTAGTTTTGAGGCTTAAACGGATGTCATAGCGGGTGTTTGTGGTCGGGATGGTTTTACGAAACCACCACGTATTAGCACGTTGGTAAAGGTAGTGGGGGAGTTTTAATGTCGTCATGCGGTACATTCCTGCGGCACAATTTCGACATGATAGAAAGAAAAACGACCTGAAACTTGTTAAGAATCAGGCCGTTAGATAGTGGTGGAGCTGGCGGGAGTTGAACCCGCGTCCGAAATTTCTACATCCTCGGTACTACATGCTTAGTCTAGTCTTTAAATTCATTTGCCAGCTGCGGACAGACACGCCACTAACAAACTATCCTGATTAAGTTTAACGCTGCAACCCCAGGCAAGGCATTCACGCGATCTCTTTTGGGTTTGACCTCTCTTGATCCCCGTCCTAAGAGCGGAGGCTAGGGAGAGAGGGCTCTAAGCAGGTTATTAAGCTGCTAGTGCGTAGTTTTCGTCGTTTGCGACTATTTTTTTGCGGCTTTTTACGAGGCCAACCGCCCCTCGGCATGCACCTTGGGTTTCGCAAATCCCGTCGAATCCAGAATCAGCCCCAAGTTGTTGAGCACAGTATAACAGAAAATTATCCTATAAAGCTAGAACTTAGCGATTAGAATGTTTCATTATACGTGCTTTATCGAGTTGCCATTCACGATCTTTGATATCAGAACGTTTATCATGGGCTTTTTTACCCCTTGCAACACCAATTTTGACTTTACACCATGCATTTTTCCAATAGAGGGAAAGTGCAATAACGGTATACCCTTCACGATTAACTTTGCCGTAAAGTGTGTCTAATTCACGTTGATTCAGAAGTAGTTTTCGGCTACGGGTTGGATCACACACTACATGGGATGATGCAACAGTAAGTGGTGTAAAGTTTGCACCAAATAAGTAGGCTTCACCGTCACGTAAAAGCACGTAGCTATCACCAATATTGGCTTTGCCAGCGCGTAGTGATTTAACTTCCCAACCTTGTAGGGACAAACCCGCCTCGAACTCCTCTTCGATAGAATATTCGTGGCGAGCACGCTTGTTCATAGCAATTGTTGCTGAACCGGGTTTATATGGTTTTTTCTTTGTCATAGTGCAATCATTATACTGTAAGCTGAGTTGAAAGAAATCTTTCTAAGCTGATATTTTTCTGATTGTGCAAATCTTGCCCTGTATGGGTTTTGTTTTTTGTTTAACCAGTCAATGATGGTATTATATGCTCAGTTTTTGGGGATAGGAATTGATATGCCACAGATTAGTCGCTCTGCGTTAGTCCCTTTCAGCGCAGAACAAATGTATAAACTCGTCAATGACGTTATTTCATACCCAAGTTTTTTGCCTGGGTGTGTAGGTAGCCGAATTATTAGCCACAGTTCTGATGAAATGACAGCTTCAGTTGAAGTGTCAAAAGCGGGGATCAGCAAAACCTTTATTACTAAAAATGTACTTGAGGATAACAAGTGTATTCACATGCAGTTGGTCGAAGGGCCATTTAGCAAGTTATCTGGAGGGTGGAAATTTATTCCTTTAAGTGCTGATGCATGCAAAATCGAATTTCATCTTGATTTTGAATTTACTAATAAATTAATAGAGTTAGCATTCGGTAAAATTTTTAAGGAATTGGCGAACAACATGGTTCAAGCCTTTACTTTAAGAGCTAAGGATGTTTACAGTGTCTGAGCTTAGTATCGAAGTAACCTATGCATTGCCGGAAAAACAATTTTTGTTATCAGTGAAGGTTGCTGATGGTACAACAATTGAGGATGCAATAATTGCCTCTGGAATTCTTGCGTTGCGTGATGATATCGATTTAAAGAAAAATAAAGTGGGTATTTATAGCCGCCCTGCAAAGTTGACAGATAAAGTGCAAGATGGTGATCGGATTGAAATTTACCGGCCTTTAATTGCAGACCCGAAAGAATTACGTCGAAAGCGCGCTGAAAAATCTAAAGAAACAAAAAATAGTTGATAGAGCTAATATGATTTTGATGAACCGAGCGATAGCTCGGTTTTTTTGTTATGTAGACTTAATATCTTCAAATTGCTTTGGAAATAAGAGTGGTATAACAATGTTCATTCAAAATAACTACCTGTTCAAATATGTAGTTAATGATACAGGTAGATAGTTTCATAAAGCCCTAACTATATGATTAGTCAGCTGACTTGGTCTCGGATGCTTTAGTTTCAGCGGCTTCCATTGACTCTTGGGCTGCAAGGTTTTTCTCATTTTTGATATCAGTTAAAATACCATTGCGATCAAAAATTAGAGTTAAAGTCTCTTGCTGAACTGGGTCATGCCCGAGCTCTTGGCGGAAAACATAATACCAAGTCTGAGTACCAAACGGGTCGGATAACATTGGTGTGCCCAAAGTGTAAGCGACCTGTTGCTGTGTCATTCCTTTTTGGATCTTGGCAACATCTTTCGCTGTGAGGTAATTACCTTGGTTAATGTCAGGGTGATAGACAAGACGTTCCATCATTGAACAGCCCGTAGACATTAATGCGAGTGATAGTGCAGCAGCAGTTAACAATTTATAACGCATGGATATCTCATTCCTTTTGGAGTCAGAACATCAATGATAATCGACATTGATACATTTTAAAACCTTCCTTATCGACTCTAAGACCACATGAGCGTAAAAAAGTTGTCAAAAATTACGCTGCGAGTAATTCTTTTGCATTTGCCAGTGTATTTTTTGTGACTTCTGAACCGGCAAGAAGTCGGGCAAGTTCTTGTAACCTTGATTTTTTGTCCAGTAATTGCATATGTGTTTCAGTTTCTACGCCATTGGTTTCTTTACTGACATAAAAATGATGATGACCACAACCAGCAACTTGCGGTAGATGGGTTACACACATAACCTGCGTCGACTCACCTAATTCACGTAATAATTTACCAACAATCGCTGCTGTTGGCCCACTGATACCAACATCGACTTCATCAAAAATTAAGGCTGGGGTGTCCATTTTTTTAGCGGTAATAACTTGGATAGCTAATGCTATGCGTGATAATTCACCGCCGGATGCAACTTTACTTAAAGCTTGATGAGGCTGACCGGGGTTAGTCGTAACATTGAATTCAATCTTACAAGCACCGTCGATTTGCAACTGTTCCGGAACAAATTTTACATTAATAGTAAACAGGCCGTGGGGCATAGATAGTTGGTGCATGCTATTGGTAATTAATGAACTTAACTCTTGGGCATAATGCAGGCGCATGTGGTGTAAGCGCTTAGCGCAAGCTAATGCTTTTTGGTGATCATTAATAACTTGAGCATTTAATGCTTCACAATCTTCATTTTGATTGGAAATTTGTTCTTGCTCCTTTAGTAACTGTTGAAATAGTTCTGGTAGTGCTTCAGGAGTAACATGATGTTTACGCGCTAGGCTAATTTGTTTAGAAATGCGTTGTTCAAGTTCAAACAAGCGATTGGGGTCAAGTTCGTACTGATCGCAATAATGTTTTATTTCATCACTGACTTCACTGACTTGGATTGAAGCCTCTTCGAGCATATCCAGTAACCCTGAAAACTTAGGATTGAGAGTGACTAATTCAGATAACTCATTTTTTGCCATGCTCAACAGGCCCATCACGTTGGCTTCATCATTGTCTGATAATATTTGAGCCGCAGTTTGCCCAAGCGTTAAAAACTGACCATAATTTGCTAATTGTTTATATTCTTGGTCAATTTCTTCAAATTCCCCTTGGATGGGCATAAATTCATTTAATTCTTTCAAATGATATTCTAATAGCTGCTGACGAGCTTCATATTCTTGCATTTGTTTTTGAAAAATGGCCAATTGCTGGCAAGAGTTATGCCAAACCTGCCAAGCTTGTTTCATTTGCGAGAGTAGTTCTTGTTGATTTGCATAGGCATCTAGTAGTGATTTTTGGTGAGTATTATCAAGTAATAATTGATGAGCGTGCTGACCATGGATTTGGATTAGTAAAGCACCGAGTTCCCTAAGCTGCGAAAGAGGTACGGATATGCCATTAATAAAGCCACGGGAGCGGCCATCAGAAGATATTGTACGGCGTAATAGGCACTCATTTTGGTTATCAAGTTGATGTTCAGCTAACCAATTTGCGGCCATTTTTGCATCTGCAAGGGAGAAGCGGGCGCACAAATCTGCACGTTGAGTGCCAGAGCGTACCATATTGGCTTCCCCACGTTCCCCTAAACACAGGCCGAGCGCATCAATAGCGATAGATTTACCCGCACCTGTTTCACCTGTGATGGTGGTCATGCCATTACGAAAATCAATTTCTAATTCACGAACGATAGCAAAATTATTGATGGTTAATTGAGTAAGCATCTGCGCTCTCCTGTAAAAATACACACCTGTGTTTTCATACAGTTTAAACTGTTTTTTTATACAGTAAAGAGGTAGCGCAAAAAAATTAAAAAGTTTTTTTAGCCCATCCTAATTTTGAACTTAACGTATTGAAATAGTTATAGTCTTGGGGGTGAACTAGGTTAAGGTTTTTATTACTGCGTTTAATTATAACCTCTTCACCATCTTGAATTGGCAGCATAATTTGGCTGTCACAACTGACTTCATAGTCGATATTTGTGCGTAAAAACTTTAAACGGATACTGCTATCACTACTAATAACGAGTGGCCGTGATGATAGGGTATGAGGGAACATAGGGACTAAGACAATGGCGTCTAAATTAGGCGTTAAAATAGGGCCTCCCGCAGAAAGTGAATAGGCGGTAGAGCCAGTTGGAGTTGCAATGATTAAGCCATCAGAGCGCTGAGAGAATGCGAACTTTTCATCAATATAGACTTCAAATTCGATCATATGAGCGACTTTACCTGGGTGCAGAACAATTTCGTTGATTGCAGTACTTTTCCGTGATTTTTGATTACTTTTGATAACCTGAGCTTCTAATAGAAAACGTTTTTCTTCGCGATATTCACCTTCAAGGACCCGAGAAAGCTGCTGTAAGGCATTATCAGGGTCGAGGTCAGTTAAAAAACCGAGGTTACCCCGGTTTACGCCGATAACTTTATTATTATAGCGGGATAAAATGCGAGCAGCACCCAGCATGTTGCCATCACCCCCAACGACGACGACGAGGTCTGCTTGTTGGCCGATATCGGTTAATGACCCTGTATTGGCATTAGCCAGCTTCAGATCTTTGGCAACTTGTTTATCAATAATTGCATGGTAATTTTTTGAAATTAGCCAATGATAAATTAATTCATGAGTTGCCAATGCTTCCGGATGCCTTGGGTGCCCGACAATGCCTATCGTTTTAAATTGTGATTGTGGTGTATTATTGCCCTTTCGCATACTTTTTTGGCCTCTCATTGTATGACTTCCCTTGAATCCCTGTATTAGATCCCCATAATACTCTCATATAGGGGATTAATGCTAAATACGCGGAGATATTCATGAGTAGTAAAGACCAAAACATGCATGATGAGCAAGCTTTTGAGCAAAATGAATCACAAAAAGTTCAACAAGAGCAAGAAGCTGAAGTTCAGCAAGCTGATGAAATGCAAGCAAACGAAGAAGCGTTAGCAGCGCGTATTGCTGAGCTTGAGCAACAGCTTGAAGCATCAAGAAAAACTGAGCGTGAAGCCATGTTGCGCGCCCATGCTGAAATCGAAAACATTCGTCGTCGGACGGAACAAGATATCGAAAAGGCGCACAAATTTGCTCTTGAAAAATTTTCTAATGAACTATTACCAGTTATTGATAATTTAGAGCGTGCTATTGATGCGGCAGACCGTGACAATGAACAATCTAAAGCAATGGTAGAAGGGTTAGATTTAACGCTGAAAACATTCTTAGATGCAGTGGCGAAATTTGGCATTGAACCAGTAGGCGAAGCGAATGTACCGTTTAACCCTGAGGTTCATCAAGCAATGACGATGATAGAATCGCCTGATCATCAAGCAGGTCATGTTATTGATGTGATGCAAAAAGGCTACACGTTAAATAACCGTCTATTAAGACCAGCAATGGTCATCGTGTCGAAATAACGATAATGATAATTAAATGGGATGCACAGGCATCCCATTTAATTACTAGTATTATTGAAAATCAATTGTTTGATTTTATTGTTTTCTTGTTCTGCTTTTCTAGCCCATTACATCGTATTTTATTCGTTGATGACTGGGTTCCAGTCAATAGGTGTTTTGCCTTCCCGTTCTAAGATGGTATTTGTTTGGGAAAAATGTCCGCAACCTAAAAAACCACGGTGCGCTGAAAGTGGCGATGGATGTGGGGCTTTAAGGACGTGATGGCGCTTAGTATTAATTATTTTGCCTTTTTTCTGTGCGTGGGCGCCCCATAATAGAAAAATGACCCCCTGAGTATTTTCATTAATAGCTTCAATAACTTTATCTGTAAAGGTTTCCCAGCCTAGATGAGCATGGGAATGTGCATTACCTTGCTCTACCGTCAGTACGGTATTGAGTAATAAGACACCTTGCTTAGCCCAACTCAGTAGATAGCCATGATCAGGGCGTTGAAAACCAGCGATATCTTTCTCCAGTTCTTTATACATATTAACTAAAGAAGGTGGCGGTTTTACCCCTGGGAGTACCGAAAAAGATAGGCCATGGGCTTGACCAGGTCCGTGATAGGGGTCTTGACCTAAGATAACCACTTTGATGTCGGCAAGTTCTGTATAACGAAAAGCATTAAAAACATCATCTTGTGGTGGATAGATAACTTTACCTTTTTTACGTTGATCAGCAACGTAAGCAAGTGTTTCCTTGAAGTAAGGCTTGGATTTTTCTGGGCCAATGACATCGTGCCATGTGATAGGTTCTGACATGAAGTATTCCATAATAATGAATCTATGACAGTCCAATTTATAACTGAACCAGTTGATACCCTAAGCTTACTGGTTCATAGGCAAGAGATAAAGCCCTGATATTGATTATAGTATTTAAAATATTTTTTAAAGTTTATGAAAAAAATTAAAAAACAAACGGATTAATTTTGATTTAAATCATAAAGTTGAACTGATCTGTTTAGTTACTGCGCGAAATAATTGATAAATATCAAAGAAACTCAGGGGTTCAACTGGTATAAAATGACTATATACATTGGTTAGACCAAATATCCAATTGCTAGTTTTTATAAGATTGATGGTTAATGCAGTTTCGGTTAATAAAAACCGATTGCAATCAAGTTCGAACGTGGAGGTCGACATGATTACTGGTATTCAAATTACTAAAACAGATAATGCAGCATTATTAAATTCTTTCTGGTTACTTGATAACGAGAAAAATGAGGCTCGTTGTGTTTGTGCAAAAGCGGATTATAACGAAGGCCAAATCGTCGCGAAAGACGAATTAGGTGCTTTTGAGTATCGTGAAGTCCCTTTGGAGATGAAGCCAACAGTTCGTGTCGAAGGTGGCCAGCACTTAAATGTGAATGTTTTAAGCCGTGAAACATTAGAAGATGCGGTTAAAAACCCAGAAAAATACCCACAATTAACCATCCGTGTATCAGGTTATGCAGTACGTTTTAACTCATTAACCCCTGAACAACAGCGTGATGTTATTACCCGTACTTTTACTGAAAGCTTATAATAAAATTTAGTATAACTACGTTAAATACTGTGTAATAAATTCTAAAGCCATTGTTATCAATGGCTTTTTATTTGCGACTAATAAAGTAGATTATTTCTCTCCTTGGCTATTTGTATTCCAATATTCTTCCAACACAATATATTTGTTAGGAGGAATTTATGCCTTTTTTAACGCCAGAAACGATATCCTCTAGAGATGAGCTTTCTCTTGCTCAAGAAAGTTTAGATATATATTTACAACATCAGCATGTAGAAAATCAGCCTTGCGGGGGAAATTTGTGGCCCCCAAAAATATTAAAAAATGACTTTTTAGGTCGGGATGCACAGCCGAAAGACTATATATTAGCGTTACTTTCACAGGGGGCTTACAATAAAAATTGGCAGACAATACAAGAGATTGAAAGATTAGATGATAGTGAATTGAATAAACTGGGAATAAGTGCTGAATTATTAAGTGATAAGCAGACAGGGTTCCAAGCTAATATTTGTCGGTTTCATGATTTATATATTCTTTGTTTTAGTGGTAGCAATGATATCAGCGATTTTTATGCAAATATCCGCCAAGGAATTGGTTTGTATGAATCTCAATATTTTCAAGCCGTGAGTTTAATGAATGTTTTATCAAATGCAGTTAATGGAAATACAATCTGTACAGGGCATTCATTAGGTGGAGGGCTATCGTCTATTGCAGCATTGGCAAGCAATTCTCCTTGTATTGCATTTAGCCCAGCAGGGCTATCTAAGAGCACTGTTAATAAAGTCGGCATAGATTACCACATGGCTGAAAAAGTGGCTCAGGAAGGACTAATACGTTTTTATACTGTGCAGTATGACTGGCTTGATTCATTACAAAATTCTTTACCAATCCCTTCTGCGTTGGGAAATTGTATTAAAATGCCTTATAGCGAACAGAGTTCTTGGAAAAATTGGCTACCACACCGTTTATTAACAAGAAGTTTTATTGCACATACAATGGTTAAAATTATTAAAATGATGTGTATGCATAAACCGTGGAATAATTGGAATGCCCTTACTGGAGAATATAATAAAATACAAGAAATACCATTAACTGTATTCCCTAACCCTGAAGAACAACAAGTATTAAATTGGCAAGAAGGGTGTAAGAAAGCGATTAAAGCAGGGGATATTAATGAGTTTTCAGCTATTTTAGTTCGACATCATAAACCTAGCGATATTGACTTTTTAGCTCGGCAATCAGTTAGTGCAATGAATGGGCAATTTATGCAAGTTTTAATTGAATCTCAATATGGGCAATTAATTAAAAGTATGCAATCAAAAGAACAAAAAAGTATTTTGCATTTAGCTGCACAAAACGGCCAAGTCATGCAATCTCAAATCTTATTAAAGAATGGTGTAACGGTAAATATTAGGGATAGTTTAGGCAATACTCCCTTACATGATGCAGTGAATAGCCATGCACTTGAGGTGGCAGAGTTATTGTTAGCAAATGGAGCTGATTGGCGAGTTAAAAACAATCAAGGCTTAGACTGCAAAGACATTCTCAATAATCATATTATTAAACCAGAATTGTTAACCCATGAGGGAAAATTTATGCGTGAAAAAGTGTTTAATATGATGAAATAATAAAAAAACGGGTCGAAACCCGTTTTTATTTACTTAGTTTGCTCAGGTGTTGTCGGTGCAATTGGAGCACGGCGTTTCCCAATATTTTTCTTATCGCGATGGCGTACTTTTTCTTTCTTTTTAGTTTGTTCTTCTTTTTTCTTTTCCTTGCGTTTTGCAAGGACTTTCTTCGACGGTTTAGGCTTATTCAGCATTGCCTCTGAAGGGGCTTTCGTGGTCGGACGCAAAGAGTCAACAACACGAATTTTAATTTGGTCTTCAATATAGCGAGTTATTTTACCCAGCAGTGGAAAGTCGTGAGCTTCAACTAAGGAAATTGCAACCCCTTTGCGGCCTGCGCGACCCGTACGACCAATTCGATGTAAATACACATCAGCTGTACGTGGTAAGTCAAAGTTGAACACATGGCTGACGTTATCGATATCTAAACCACGGGAAGCTACATCGGTTGCAACTAATACTTTAACTTGGCCATCAACTAAACGGCGAACAGCTTCGTTACGTTTAGTTTGCGGCATTTCACCTTCAAGGTAACATGGTTCAATACCTGCTTCACGCAGCCATTGAACGACTTCACGTAAGCGTTCGCGTTTACGAACAAACACAATCGCTTTTGTTACCTCTTCTTGTTTTAACAAGTGGCATAGTAAAGCTGTTTTATGTTCTAGTGTGTCGGCTCGGTAATGAAATTGTTGAATTTTTTTGCGTTCGCGACGAGAAGGGTCTGCATCAATTTCAATGGGTTCTTCTAATAACCTTTCTGCAAAATCACGGATTGCTTCGCCTTCCAGAGTTGCAGAGAAGAGCATAGTTTGTTTGCGCCAGCGCGTTTCACCAGCAATGGTTTCGATATCATTCGCAAACCCCATATCTAACATGCGGTCTGCTTCATCAAGGATTAAAATTTCAACGGCCCGGCAGTCAAAGTTTTCTTCTTTGATATATTGGAGTAAGCGACCTGTTGTGGCGACAACGATATCTTGATTTTCGCTGAAAACCTCAGCATGGTTCATATAAGCGACACCACCAGTAATCGTTGCAATATCTAGGTGATTATGTGCGCATAATTCTTTTGCTTGTTCAGCAACTTGCATGGCTAATTCACGAGTTGGTGTAACAACCAGAACTCGAGGTGGCCCTGATTTTTTTCTTGGAAAATCAAGTAAATGTTGAATCGCAGGGATTAAAAATGCGGCGGTTTTACCTGTTCCAGTAGGGGCTGAACCTAAAACGTCTCGGCCATCCATTGCAGCAGGAATAGCCGCGGCTTGAATAGCCGTTGGGCGTTGATAGCCTTTATCCGAAAGCGCATTAATTAGGCTTTCGTCAAGTTCAAGTTCAGAAAAAGTGGATGCAGTCATGATATACCTCTATTTGGGGCGCTGATTATAAACAGGTTAGCAAAATTGTTCACCTGAAAAATCAGCTTTCCTCAATTGTAACTGTTTTTAAAGTAGACAGGGAGTGATATATCAATGAAAGTAGGTAGGGTTTAGGCTGGATAACACCATTGAAAAGGGAGGAGAACCTCCCTTTCGAAATGATTAGCTAAACATATTAATAAGCCAAGTATGGTAAGGTATCCCGACTAAATCAATGAGTACTGCACCACTCAATGGGACAATCATAAAGGCTTTCATGGAAACATGTTTATAACGCTCACAAACGGAAGACATGTTAGCCATCGCATTTGGCGTAGCTCCCAGCCCGTGGCCCATTAAACCAGCACACATCACGGCGGCATCGTAATTCTTACCTAGCAGTCTAAAAATAACAAAGACAACTAATAACGTTAATATAATAACTTGCGCTAATAGGATGGTAAATAATGGTAGTGCAACTGTTTTCAACTCCCAAATTTTTAATGACATCATCGCCATTGTTAAAAATAAGCCAAGGGAGACTTCTGATATCAGGTCAACCGATTTTTGGTTGATGCGGAATAATTCAACTTGGTCGTTAATATTGCGGATAACAATAGCGATGATCATTGCGCCTACATAACTCGGTAATGAAAAGCCTGTTGCCTTAGTAAATTGTGCCGAGGCGAATTGACCAATTACCATGATCCCCAGTACTAACGCGAGCATTTTTAAAAAAGCATGGGCATCGATAGATTCGATTTTCCCTGCGATGGTTTCAGGTATTTGAACTCGTTCTACATTTTCATCAGCTTGAATGCGAACGTTAAATTTCTTGATCAAAAATGAAGCGACTGGCCCACCGAGTAGACTTCCCGTTATTAAACCGAAAGTTGCGGCGGCAATAGCGGCGACTGTCGCTGATTGCACCCCTAAGCTTTCTGCCATACCACCAAAAGCAGCCGCACCACCGTGCCCTCCTGTTAGAGAAACACCGCCAGCCATAATGCCGATAACAGGTTCAACACCTAATAAATGGGCAAGCCCTGCACCGAAAGTGTCTTGGAAGATAACCACAAACCAGCAGATGAAAAGATAGATAAATAGTAACCGACCACCACTTTTCAAAATACGGAAGCTACCGTCAATCCCAATAGTGGTAAAGAAGGCAACCATTAAAAAGGTTTGTAAGCTGGTATCAAAATTAATCTCGGCTAGATTGAATGATTTAAGTCCCCAGATAATCAAACTAACCAGAAAACCGCCAATAACAGGGGAGGGAATACAAAAACGTTGTAGCCAATCAATACGTTTTTTTAAGTGGATCCCCATCAATAGGCAGATTACTGTTAGAAATAGGGTGGAGAGCGTGTCGAGGTGTAGAATCATATTTTTCCCTTTTTAACTGTTGTCTTTCACGCTACAGCGTTGTTAGCCGCGCTCCGCTACCCTAGTCACATACTTTTGTATGCTCCTAGGGATAACGTCACTTGCCGCCTAGCTGTAACGGGAAATTCAATAGTTAAAAACCATTAAGATATTGCGCTACAGCTAATTTGATAATCAATTTCAAAGCTATTTTTATTGTGGTGCTCGAAAGTAAGTTATCTTAACAGCGTGAGAAACAGTGTATTTATCAGTCGAATTGTTGTGTTGTTTTATTAGAATAAATATTGGTAAATCAAATAAGCTGCGAGTTTGGCGGTATGGTTATCAATATCAAACTCAGGGTTACATTCTGCGATATCAAAAACGGCAATTTTTTGGCTACTTTTGATAATGGCAAATAGTTCATCAAAAATTTCAGTAGAAATACCTTTCGGTGCTGGTGCACTAACGCCTGGCGCAATGGCAGCAGAAAATACATCTAAATCGACGGTGACATATAAATAGTCGACATCGTCAATGAATTTTTTAATTTTTTCAATTGCTTGAGGTAGCTTGGTATAAGCTAATTCTTTATCGCGGATATATTGGCAACCTAACGTATCAGCGGTATCGAATAGGACTTTTGTATTGCCATGATCTGCGATGCCTAAGCATAAGTATTTGAAAGGACGTTGGTATTGCTGACATAACATGGCAGATTGCAAAAATGGCGTGCCGGAAGTGGCAATAGGGGCTTCGCGTAAATCGAAATGCGCATCAAAGTTAATAATACCAATTGTTTTACCCGCTTGATATTGTTCAACATAGTCAAACAGGCCTTGGAAGCTGGCAAATGCCACTTCGTGACCACCACCTAGGACGATAGGTTTTTGGTTAGCAGATAATATAGCTACTAATTCATCAGATAGACGGCGTTGTGCGGCTTCGAGATCACCGTCATCACAGCTAATTGTCCCGTTATCTTTGATGGCAAGTGGTTGATGAATTGGCAACCCTGCAAGTTGGCTGCGAATAGCATTTGGACCCGCTTTGGCCCCCTGACGGCCTTTATTACGTCTAACGCCTTCATCGGACGCAAAACCAATTAAGGCAAATTTAGCAGGAGCGTGTTGGTTAATGACCTGATGGATGCGCAAATGTTCTTGTGTTTCACCATCTGTGCGCCCTTGCCATTGGAAAGCTTGTGTCATAGTTACTCCAGGTTAATTAATTTAGTAATGTTATGGGCTGTTTGGCAAGTATGCGTAATAAATTCATCGACGCGATGAGTGGAACGGAATTCAGGCGCCATAACTGAAATTACAGCTAAAACATCATTTCCTTTGAAAATAGGGGCAGAAACCCCCAATACGCCCTCGTCAATTTCACTGATAGACACGCCATAGCCTTGTTTTTGTATCTGCAGTAGGTCTTGTTGTAATTTAAATTTACTTTGCTCATGTGCTAATTGTTTCGCGTGTGTTTCAAATACATGGGTTTGGTATTGTTCATGACGAAAGGCCAGTAACGTTTTTGCACTTGCTCCTTTTATTAAGGTATTACCACGACCAATAATAAAAGAGCAGCGTAAGGCCTGTTCACTTTCAATCATGTCTACACAAATAGTTTCCCGTAAGTTTGAAGTAATTATCGCCACGGTTTCTTGCGTTTTTTTCGCTAGCTTTTGTAGCTCTTGTTTAGAAGCTCCCATCAATAAACTGTGGTGATAGTATTTTTCTTGGTTTTTGATACTCTGCGAACCGACACAATAAGTGCCATATTGTTTTGCATAAGAGACAAATTCCCAGTTTATGAGAATTGCCAGCAACCGATAAACTGTCGATAATGGGATGCCTAATGCAGATGAGATAGCCTGAGGCGTCACCGGAGATGCACTGGTTGTGATATATGACAAGATGTCTAGGGTTCGATTTATACTATTCATTGCATCTCCTTTTTTTGAACTTAGCAGTAAAAAAAATTCGTCTCAAATATTATTCTCATAATATAAGAATAATATTGTAGCGAATAGGTTAAATTATCATTTTTATTTGCTCAAAATGAGTACGATAGAATAAATATTGTCCAATTAGAGTGTTTGCATGTGTGAACTAAAACAAAATTACCGCAAAGGTGGGTTTACTTTTAAACAGTTTTTTGTCGCACATGACCGATGTGCAATGAAAGTGGGGACTGATGGCGTGTTGCTGGGGGCTTGGGCACCCGTAAAAGGGGTTAGAGCAGCTTTAGATATTGGCAGTGGTAGTGGCTTGATAGCCCTGATGTTAGCCCAAAGAAACCCAACATTGCGTGTTGATGCCGTCGAATTAGACCATGAGGCAGCGGCGCAAGCACAAGAAAACTTTAATGAATCACCTTGGGCGGAACGCTTACATATAATTAACCAAGATATTATTACTTATAGCCAGCATTCGCAGACTCAGTATGACTTGATTGTGAGTAACCCGCCTTATTTTGAACCTGCGGTCGCATGCCGTGATAAAAAACGAGACCAAGCAAGGTATACATGTGCTTTAACCCATGATGTATTGCTAAAAAGTGCGAAGTCCTGTCTTGCTCCCCATGGGCTGTTTTGTTTAGTCTTACCATACGAAGTTGGGGAGAGATTGCAGGATATGGCAGGGAAATCTGGCTGGTTTACAGCTTTTCGCGTCGATATTAGCGATAAACCTAAAACTGGTTATCACCGTATGCTGCTGGGTATTCAATTACAGGAAGCATCGGTACAACAAACATCTTTAGCGCTAAAAAATGAAAATAATGAATATACCGAAGCATTTCGTAAACTTATTCAGCCATTTTATTTAAAGTACTAAGCTATATACCGTGAAGCTAGCTAAAGAAAAGCCGACACCAGTGCCGGCTTTGTGACCCTCTATTCAGGTATTAAAACGGTAGGCCCTGAATTTGGTGATGGGTCTGGATAATCAAGTGTATAGTGTAACCCACGGCTTTCTTTGCGCTCTAGCGCGCAACGTACCATTAATTCAGCAACTTGAACGAGGTTTCGTAATTCCAGTAAATTATTTGAAATACGGAAATTCGCATAGTAATCATGGATTTCTTGCTGTAATAGATGAATACGACGTAAGGCGCGCTCAAGGCGTTTGGTGGTTCTAACGATCCCCATATAATCCCACATAAATAGGCGTAATTCATGCCAGTTATGTTGGATTACAACCTGTTCATCCGAATTATGCACTCGGCTTTCATCCCATTCAGGCAAATAAGGGATCTCATCGATCTGTTTTATGGTTTTATTGATGTTTTCTGCTGCTGACCAGCCATATACAAGGCATTCTAAGAGTGAATTTGAGGCCATACGGTTTGCACCGTGTAAACCGGTGTAACTCACTTCCCCTATAGCATATAAGTTGGTGATATCGGTCATACCCATTTTGTCCACAATGACGCCACCACAAGTATAATGAGCCGCAGGCACAATTGGGATTGGCTCTTTTGTGAGATCTAACCCTAGAGTCATTAGTTTCGCATAAATGGTTGGGAAGTGGTTTTTTATGAAATCATCAGGCTTATGGCTGATATCCAAATACATGCAATCAGCACCAAGGCGCTTCATTTCATGGTCAATTGCCCGAGCAACAATATCACGAGGAGCAAGTTCGCATCGCTCGTCATAATCTGGCATAAAACGACTACCATCAGGGCGTTTTAAATAAGCCCCTTCTCCGCGCAATGCTTCTGTTAGTAAAAAATTACGTGCTTGCGGGTGGAATAAACAGGTTGGGTGGAACTGGTTAAATTCAAGGTTAGCAACACGGCAGCCGGCTCTCCATGCCATTGCGATGCCATCGCCAGAAGAAATATCAGGGTTTGTCGTGTATTGATAAACTTTAGCAGCACCTCCCGTTGCTAACACAACTGTTTTTGCTCGGATTGTTTCGACTTGTTCTTTTTGGCGGTTCCAGACGTAGGCACCTAAAATACGAGAAGAGTTGGCTGGATTAGAAAGGATAAGGTCAACGGCGTTATAGCGTTCTTTAATATGTATATTAGGGTGGGCAATGGCAAGATCGACTAAAGTTGTTTCAACTTCCTTACCTGTGGCATCCGCATGATGTAAGATCCGCCGATGGCTATGACCCCCTTCACGGGTTAAATGATATTGTGTTTCGCCGCTTTCGGTGATTTCGGTGTCAAATAAAACACCTTGGTCGATCAGCCACTGAACACAATGCTTAGCGTTTGAGGCAATAAATTCAACCGCTTCTTTTTGGCAAATACCCGCACCAGCGATGAGGGTATCTTCAACATGAGATTCAATACTGTCGGTATCATCAAAAACGGCGGCAATACCACCTTGTGCGTAGTAGGAAGCCCCTTCACTGAGGTTGCTTTTGCTGAGAATAGTCACTTGATGAAAGGGGGCGAGCCGTAAGGCAGCTGAAAGTCCTGCGACACCACTCCCAATGATTAAGATATCAGTGTAATGCTGTGTGGATGCGTTCATAAGTGTTTGCGTGTATATAATAGTATGTATTGAGTTTTTTATGTTAGCCTATTGGATTGTCTATTGCTATTGATGGATTGCTGTTTAGTAAACATGTATTGACCTAAGTCTATTTACATATTCAAATTGGTTTCGTGTGGTGGTAATAGTATTTATTTACAAAATTCGTATGCTGTATTCATGAGAGACGGAAATGTTATATACAGTTGTTTTAATGAAGATCTTTTAGGATCATCGAAACAGCAACGTTGGCCGTTTTGTAAATTATTGACTATTTTTTTAGATTTAATTGAACTTCAACTAGTTCTACTACTCAAAGTAGTGCTTGCTTTAGGAAGGGAGAACATGATCAAGTTAACATATTATCAGCCTGAATTCGGGAGATACTTCCTGGAATGAGCGAGCAATTAACTGACCAGATATTGGTTGAGAAGGTGCAAAAAGGCGATCAACAAGCTTTCAACTTACTGGTAATAAAATATCAGCATAAAGTTGCAAGTCTAGTCTCTCGCTATGTGCCGCAGGCCGACGTCCCTGACGTGGCTCAGGAGTCATTTATAAAAGCGTATCGTGCCATCGGGTCATTTCGTGGTGATAGCGCATTTTACACTTGGCTTTATCGTATTGCGGTTAATACGGCTAAAAATTATTTAGTTGCTCAAGATAGGCGTCCACCCGCGTCAGATCTCGAAGCGAGTGATGCAGAAAACTTTGAAACCGCTGGTGCTTTAAAAGAAATTTCGAACCCAGAGAACTTAATGTTGTCTGATGAATTAAAGAAAGTCGTTTTTAAAACCATCGAATCATTGCCAGAAGATTTAAGAATGGCAATTACGCTTCGCGAACTAGATGGTTTGAGCTATGAAGAAATCGCAGAAATTATGGATTGTCCTGTTGGCACTGTACGTTCGCGTATTTTTAGAGCAAGAGAAGCGATTGATAATAAAGTACAACCTCTGATTCAACAGTATTAGTATTGTTAAATCAGTCAATTAACTATAATTGTGATGCAATTAACTGAAGGTAATTGGGCATGCAAAGAGAGAAACTTTCCGCAATGATGGATGGCGAAGTTCTAGATTTAGAACTAGTAAACGCCATTTCACGTGATTCAACGTTAAAGCAACGTTGGGAGAGCTATCATCTTATTCGTGATACTCTACGTAACGAAACTAGCGAGGTCATGCATTTTGATATTGCTAGTAAAGTTGCGGCAGCACTAGAGAATGAAGCTGTGCGTATTAATCCTCAGGTAGTTGTTGAATCGCAGCCTGAACCTGCGACTTGGGGAAGCTTCCCATTCTGGGGCAAAATTCGTCCTTGGGCGAGCCAATTAACCCAAATTGGTGTGGCAGCTTGTGTTTCACTGGCTGTGATTGTTGGTGTTCAACAATATAATCAAAGTGATGCTGTTGATTCACCAGTTGATGAGCCTATGTTTAACACAATTCCAGTAGGAAGTGGTGCGCCAGTAAGCTTAAATATATCTGATAATCAACTGTTTGGTAACGAGCAACAACTGCAACAAGTTGAGCAGCAAAATCAACGTATTAATGCAATGTTGCAGCAGTATGAAATTGAAAGACGCTCAATGTTGAATCAGAATCAGCAATATCAAGAACCTGCACAAGCTGCGTCTTCAGCAGGAGTTAAATTGCAATAATGAATAAATGGTTATCCGTCATCTGCCTGACGGGCAGCCTGATTGTTTCTAATCAAGCTTCGGCATCTGAACAAGATGCCGATGTTCTTTTTAAAGAAATGGGAAATGCTGCCCAAGCTCTCTCTTATGAAATGTCATTTGTGACATTTAACCCTCAATCAATTACTCCTGTACGTTATCGCCATACTATTATTGATGGTAAGCCTGTTTCTCAGATGATCCAGATGGATTCGTCACGACGTGAAATTGTGCAAAAAGGTGACAGCATTAGCTATTTTGAGCCAGGGTTTGATGCATTTAGCTTAAATGGCAAAAATATTGTTGATAACTTACCTTCGGTAATTTTTGCTAATTATCAACAAATTAAACCGTATTATAATTTTATTGATGCAGGGCGCACTCATATTGGTGACCGACCTGCATTAGTGATCCGCATAATATCGAAAGACAATTCACGTTTTAACTATGTAGTATTGATCGATGAAGAAACGAAATTACCATTACGTATCGATCTTCTCGATAATAATAGTCAAACACTTGAACAATTTCGTGTGATCTCAACGGTACTCGATAGCAAAACAGTGAAAGATTCGTTGCTTACCTTGAGCAAGGTAAATATGCCGCCTTTATTGATTTCGCCCAAAAATGGCAATCCCTCATTTAAGTGGCAAATCGGTATGTTGCCACCAGGCTTCGAAGAAATATCGCGCTCTTCACGTAAATTAGCTGAAGACGATATAGTCGAAACGGCGATGTTTAGTGATGGTCTATTTACCTTTTCTGTTAATGTGACAAAATCTGCAAAAGGCCCGTTGTTAGATCAACCCTTACAAAATGGGCGTCGGACAATTTATACGATGGCGCAAAAACAACATGTGGTCACTATCATCGGTGAATTACCGTTGGCAACCGCACAAGTCGTGGCGGGTAGTATTCAGTTCCGGGAGTAAGTTATGGTAAAAGAGTGGGCAACAGTAGTCCGTTGGCAAAACGGTAGGGCGTTATTGCGCTATGGTTCTTCATCTGGCTGTGGAAGTTGCGGTGCTCGTAAAACCTGTGGTTCTTACGCATTAAGTAAAATAGGGCCAAATACGGAACATGAATTAGAAATTGCGATTGAACAGCCACTGGTGGTAGGGCAAAAGATTGAGGTCGGTATTCCAGAAGGTAGCTTGATCCGCTCTGCACTATTAGTTTATTTAACGCCTATTTTAGGGTTATTTATTTTTGCAGGTCTAGCGCAATCATTTAGCTTAGAACAGTTTTGGATAGCTATGTCTGGTGTGGCTGGTGGTGTAATTGGCTTTTTTATAGCACGTAAGTTGGCGTCAAAATGGCGTGATGACGAAGCTTTTCAACCTGTGGTTTTACAAATTGGGTTACCTCCGACAGAGCTTTCGATACAAGTTAATTGCTAAATTTCAATGGCTTGTATTCGAAATATAAATTGGTACTATCACTAAAAAGGGAAACATGTAGTTTCCCTTTTGCGGTTTAAAGCTTATTAATAAATGGATGATTAGCAATTCATTGGCTTTTTAGATTATTTTGAGCAGGAATGAAAATAGTATAAGCACGGTGGTATAAAACAGTATATTTTACAGGGGAGTTAGCGATAAATTACGATAACTAACTTATTAACCTTATACAGGTTTACAGTTGTTTTACATTGAATCTTTGTGTTAGTGGGTTCTTGTATGTAAAATGCTGCTAATTAACAATCTTGTGATAATCATAGCATTTTAGTTTTGTCGCGATATTTGCACAAAGCTGATTTTGTAAGGCAATTTAAAAGAAGATATTACCTTGAAAATCAATAACATAAGAAACTTTTCTATCATTGCTCATATCGACCATGGTAAGTCTACCTTATCAGATCGTATTATTCAGATTTGTGGTGGTTTAACAGATCGTGAAATGGCGGCGCAGGTTTTAGACTCAATGGATTTAGAACGTGAGCGTGGGATCACCATTAAAGCACAGAGTGTTACACTCGATTATACCGCTGCGGATGGTGAAACATACCAATTAAATTTCATTGACACACCTGGCCACGTTGACTTCTCTTATGAAGTATCACGCTCATTAGCAGCATGTGAAGGTGCCCTGTTAGTGGTTGATGCAGGGCAGGGGGTTGAAGCTCAAACACTTGCAAACTGTTATACCGCTATTGAGATGGACCTAGAAGTTGTTCCTGTTTTGAACAAAATCGACTTGCCTGCGGCAGACCCTGAGCGTGTTGCGGATGAAATAGAAGATATCGTGGGGCTCGATGCACATGATGCTGTTCGCTGTTCAGCAAAAACAGGGATTGGCGTTCAAGATGTGATTGAGCGTCTGGTTAAAGAGATCCCCCCACCAGAAGGTGATGCGGATGCGCCTTTACAAGCCTTAATCATTGACTCATGGTTTGATAACTATTTAGGTGTTGTTTCATTGATCCGTATTAAAAACGGCTCCTTGAAAAAAGGCGATAAAATCAAAGTCATGAGTACAGGTCAAGTGTATAACGCTGACCGCCTTGGTATTTTTACACCGAAGCGAATTGACCGCGATGTATTAAATTGTGGTGAAGTAGGCTGGTTAGTATGTGCGATTAAGGATATCACTGGGGCACCAGTAGGTGATACTTTAACAGGTGCTCGTAATCCTGCTGAAAAAGCGCTGCCTGGCTTTAAAAAAGTAAAACCACAGGTTTATGCAGGTTTATTCCCTGTAAGCTCTGATGACTATGAAGCTTTCCGTGACGCCCTTGGTAAACTTAGCCTGAATGATGCATCATTATTCTATGAGCCAGAAACGTCTACGGCACTCGGTTTTGGTTTCCGTTGTGGTTTCCTTGGCTTATTACACATGGAAATCATCCAAGAGCGTTTAGAGCGTGAATACGACCTTGACCTGATTACTACTGCACCAACGGTAGTGTATGAAGTAAAACAAACCAACGGTGAAATTGTGTATGTAGATAGCCCTTCGAAGCTACCTGCATTGAATAATATTGAAGAACTGCGTGAGCCAATTGCAGAATGTCACATGCTGATGCCTAAAGAGTATTTAGGTAATGTGATTACATTGTGTGTTGAGAAACGTGGTGTTCAGACCAATATGGTCTATCATGGTAATCAAGTATCGCTTACTTATGATATTCCAATGTCTGAAGTTGTTCTGGACTTCTTCGATCGTTTGAAATCAACCTCTCGTGGTTATGCATCGTTGGATTACGCATTTAAACGTTTCCAACCATCGGATATGGTGCGGGTCGATGTTCTTATTAACAACGAACGTGTTGATGCCCTCGCCTTGATTACTCACCGCGGAAATTCACAACATCGTGGGCGTGAACTTGTCGAAAAAATGAAAGAACTAATACCTCGCCAACAATTTGATATTGCGATTCAGGCGGCGATTGGTAACCATATTATTGCTCGTTCTACAGTTAAACAACTACGTAAAAACGTGCTTGCCAAGTGTTATGGCGGTGACGTTAGCCGTAAGAAGAAACTGTTACAGAAGCAAAAGGATGGTAAGAAGCGGATGAAACAAGTAGGTAATGTTGAATTACCACAAGAAGCGTTTCTTGCTATATTGCATGTTGGTAAAGACAACTAAGTTTACAAGGAGACTCAATGGCTAACACCTTTGCCTTGATCCTAACACTGGCAACATTAATCACAGGGATTATATGGTGTTTAGACAAGTTTAAATTTGCACCTGCTCGTAAAGCGAAGCTAAAGCAATTACAGGATGCGACTAACGGTGCAGTGAGTGAAGCGGATGTTGCGAATGCAGTTCGCCGTCCTTCATGGCTTGAAACAGGGTCATCTATTTTCCCTGTGTTAGCTATTGTGCTGGTTGTCCGCTCATTTATTTATGAGCCATTCCAAATACCTTCAGGGTCAATGATGCCAACTTTATTAGTTGGCGACTTTATGTTGGTTGAGAAATTTGCTTATGGGCTAAAAGACCCAATTACGCAGACGACATTAATCGAAACTGGTAAACCTAAACGTGGTGATATTGCGGTATTTAAATACCCGAAAGATCCAAATGTTGATTTTGTAAAACGTGTGATTGGTATGCCTGGGGATAAAATCGTTTATAACCCAGATGCGAAAGAACTGACTATTTACCCAAATTGTGCTGATAACAAGTGCACGGAAAAACTCCCTATTACTTATGGTCCATTGGCACCGAGTGAATGGACGATGTTTTTTGATGTTGATTCTGTTGTTGACAGCCAAAAGGGTAATTATGAAATCCCATTGGACGAAGCATTACCTAGAAATGCACTGCGCCAGTATGAGCGTAGCGAAAAATTAGGCACCGTTGAGCATCAAATCCTAATTATTCGCCAAGCTATTACTGAAGCAAGGTATTTGCAACCGGGTATGCCAAAGAATGAATGGATTGTGCCTGAAAAGCATTATTTTATGATGGGTGACAATAGGGACAACAGTTCAGATAGCCGTATGTGGGGCTTTGTTCCTGAAGAAAACCTAGTTGGTCGAGCTGTGTTTATTTGGTTAAGTTTGGATAAACAAGAAAACGAATGGCCTACAGGTATTCGCTTTAGCCGAATTGGTCCACTATAATCTTATTAATTGGATCTGCCAAACGGTGGTTGTGCGGGTTTTCATTTGAAAATCCGCATAATCCGAAGCATTATTATTTTACCCAGTGTACAATATAGTTTAATTAATATTATTGGCTCTCCAATTATTAACCCTCCTTTATAATGCATGGTAACTAATGGTATTTTATAATTAGTTCTACTGAGCTGTATAAAATGTGGGTTGACTCGGGAGTCAGTGCAAACGCAACAGTTTTGTAAAATGGCTTATTTTACAGGTCTGTTGCGTGTGCTTTTTTATCAAATAAAAATGGTTGGGCGCACATGAACCCCTCTTTACTAGAAAGATTACAGCGTAAGCTTGGTTATCAATTCAATCAAAATGAGTTATTAATCCAAGCCTTAACACATAGAAGCGCAAGCAGCAAACACAATGAGCGCCTAGAATTTCTAGGGGACTCAATATTAAGTTTTGTTATTGCAAATGACTTATATCATCGTTTCCCTAAAGTGGATGAAGGTGATATGAGCCGAATGCGAGCAACACTTGTGCGTGGAAATACATTAGCGGAAATTGCCCGTGAATTTGAACTCGGTGAATGCTTGCGTTTAGGGCCGGGGGAATTAAAAAGCGGTGGGTTTCGTCGCGAATCTATCCTTGCTGATACTGTTGAAGCACTGATCGGTGGTATTTTTTTAGATAGTGATATTCAAACGATCGAAAGAATTATTTTAGATTGGTATCAAAGTAGACTGGATGAAATCAGTCCGGGTGATAAACAAAAAGACCCGAAAACAAGGTTACAAGAATATCTGCAAGGGCGTCATTTACCATTACCTAACTATCTAGTTGTTCAGGTAAAAGGTGAAGCTCACGATCAAGAATTTACGATCCACTGTCAAGTCAGCGGTATTGAACAGCCTATTAATGGGGTTGGGTCAAGTCGCCGTAAAGCAGAGCAAGCCGCCGCAGAGCAAGCATTGAAAATTTTGGAGCTTGAATGAGTGAATTACAATCCCACTGTGGCTTTGTGGCTATAGTTGGGCGGCCAAATGTTGGTAAATCAACATTATTAAATCAATTACTGGGGCAAAAAGTTTCGATTACATCGAGAAAGCCTCAGACGACTCGCCATCGTATTATGGGGATCCATACAGAAGATAATTACCAAATTATTTATGTAGATACTCCAGGGTTACATATTGAAGAAAAACGAGCTATTAACCGTTTAATGAATCGAGCCGCATCGAGCTCAATTGGTGACGTGGAATTAGTTATTTTTGTGGTTGAAGGCACTAATTGGACGCCTGATGATGAAATGGTATTGACTAAGCTATCTAGCTTACGTTGCCCTGTTATTTTAGCGATCAATAAAATTGATAATGTGGTCGATAAAACGATATTGTTGCCGCATATCGGTATGATTAGCCAGAAAATGAACTTTTTGGATGTTGTTCCTATCAGTGCGGAGAAAGGCACGGGTGTAGATACAATTGCTAAGATTGTGAAGCAACATATACCTGAAGCGACTCACCATTTCCCTGAGGACTATATCACCGACCGTTCCCAGCGTTTTATGGCATCGGAAATCATCCGTGAAAAGCTAATGCGTTTTCTTGGGGATGAATTGCCATACTCAGTGACTGTAGAAATTGAACAATTTAAAGTGACGGATTCGGGTATATATCATATCAATGGATTGATTCTGGTTGAGCGAGAAGGCCAGAAGAAAATGGTGATTGGTAACAAAGGTAGCAAACTGAAAACCATTGGTACTGAAGCACGTATTGATATGGAAAGAATGTTTGATAATAAAGTACACCTTGAGCTTTGGGTTAAAGTTAAATCTGGTTGGGCTGATGACGAAAGAGCATTGCGCAGCCTTGGTTATGTCGACGACCTCAAATAATTGGTGGCAGAATGAGTGGTTGGCAACGTGCGTTTGTACTCCATTCAAGGCCTTACAGTGAGACAAGCTTATTACTTGATTTTTTCACTGAAGGTGAAGGGAAAATTCGCTTGCTTGCGAAAGGTGCTCGCCGTAACCGCTCACCATTAAGAGGCTGTTTACAGCCTTTCACACCTTTGCTGATCCGTTGGGGAGGCAAAGGTGAAATCAAAACACTCATTAATGCTGACCCTGTTTCCTTGGCTTTACCTTTAACGGGGACGGTTTTATATAGCGGTTTATACCTTAATGAATTAACCGCTCGAGTATTAGAATTTGGCACACCTTATTCAGCCTTATTTTTTGATTACCTTTCTTGTTTGCAAATACTCGCAGCAAGTGAACAGACCCCAGAATTTGCTTTACGCCAATTTGAATTGGCGCTGCTTTCCTACCTTGGTTATGGGGTGGATTTTCTACACTGTGCAGGCAGTGGAGAACCAGTTTCCGATACTATGACTTACCGTTACCGTGAAGAAAAAGGTTTTATTGGTAGTTTAATTGTTGACCAGCTCAGTTTCACAGGTAAGCAACTTAAAGCACTGGCTAGTAGAGAATTCCCAGATGCTGATACATTGAAAGCAGCCAAACGCTTCACTCGCATTGCCCTTAAACCCTACTTAGGTGGAAAGCCCTTAAAAAGCCGCGAGCTATTTCGCCAATTTACCTACTCGCCTAAAGTGCAGAATAAGCCCAATTAAATATATTGTTATTTTAATGATTGAATGACCCCATATATTAAATATATTGATTATGGTTATTCGCCCCTTTTTTATTATTTTTACTGAAAGTCTTCGCTTTGAACAACGTGAATTTATCATTTCAATAAAATTCTACGAAGCGCTTCGCAAAATAAAAGTGTAACCATTGAAATAGGGCAATTAAGCTGGAATTCACCTCGAATGATGAGAGATTTATTCCCTCAAGACGGCAAATTACAGTAGGATAGAAGGGAGAGTTGTTTGTTATCGTTTATTTATTGGGAGAAAAAAATGGCTGAGCTTTTGTTAGGTGTAAATATTGACCACATTGCAACTGTTAGGAATGCAAGAGGCACTCAATATCCCGACCCTGTACAAGCTGCTTTTGTCGCTGAGCAAGCAGGGGCTGATGGCATCACGGTGCATTTACGTGAAGATCGTCGCCATATTACCGATAGAGATGTCGCCCTTTTAAATGAAACCATTCAAACTCGAATGAATCTTGAAATGGCAGTAACGGATGAAATGGTTGAGATAGCCTGCCGTATTAAACCTGCATTTTGTTGCTTAGTCCCTGAAAAACGTGAAGAAGTCACCACTGAAGGTGGCTTGGATGTCGCAGGTCAAAAACAAAAAATAGCTGATGCCGTTAAGCGCCTTTCTGAAGCGGGTATTTTAGTTTCATTATTTATTGATGCAGATCACGAGCAAATCGATGCGGCACAAGAGTGTGGGGCACCATTTATTGAGATCCATACTGGGGCTTATGCAGATGCGAAAACAGAACAAGAGCAAGAGTTAGAATTTCGTCGTATTCGTGATGGTGTGGTATATGCCGCAGGTAAAGGTATTAAAGTGAATGCAGGTCACGGGTTGACTTACCATAATGTTCAGCGTATTGCCCAATTACCGGAAATTTATGAGCTAAATATTGGTCATGCAATCATTGGTCGTGCTTTATTTAGCGGGTTAGCACAAGCCGTTGCTGATATGAAAAAAATATTATTAGAAGCGCGTAAATAATGGCGATTGTAGGGTTAGGTACAGATATTGTTGAAATAGCACGCATTGAGTCTGCAATTGAACGCACAGGTGACAGCCTAGCGAACAGGATACTGACAGAAAGCGAGTTCGTTCAATACCAAAAACAATCAAAGCCAGCGCGTTTTTTGGCAAAACGTTTTGCAGTCAAAGAGGCTGCTGCAAAAGCATTAGGCACAGGAATACGCAATGGTTTAGCATTTACCCAATTCGAAGTGACAAATGATAAATTGGGTAAGCCATTACTTAATTTAAATGGCGCTGCGCTGGAACTTGCAGGTAGCTTAAAAGCAACACATTTCCATGTTTCGATTACAGACGAACGCCACTATGCCGCTGCTACAGTCATTATTGAAAGTAATCTTTAAATAATGCTATGCCTAGCTGCCAGAAAATCTACTGGCAGCTTTCTAAGCATTAAAGCTCAATAGCGAGGGGAGGTTAATTGGGGTTAAATTTTATCAGCGTGGTGAATTGCAACAAATTTGTCCCATAACTGTTCTTCAGTTTCAATATGTTGAGGGTCGGTGATGATTGTGTTTGTTATCGGGCAGACAGATTGACACGTAGGTTTGTCATAATGGCCTACGCATTCAGTACACAGGCTGGAGTCAATTTCATAAATTTCATCGCCCATAAAAATTGCATCATTTGGGCATTCTGGCTCACACATATCGCAGTTGATACATTTTTTAGTAATTAATAATGACATATCAATAATTTACACTTAAATAAGTTAATAATTAGCAACTTATACCTTGCACTTATTCGTTACTTTCGTCTGGTATTTGTGATTTTATACAGTATATTTCATATTGAAAAATCTAAATTCGTAACACAAAACTCAACGCATCCCTTTTTATAGCTTAGAAAATACCTAGTGAGTGCACTTAAAGTAGAGTGCTTTGTTATATAGGGGCATTTCAATGTCAGTAATGTCGGATAAAGCAACACAAAACTTAAAATCACCATCAGTTGATGAATATTTAGGTGCTTTACTGCGCTAGGAGCCATGCAAGCCCACTTATACAAGTACACACATGAGGTTTGTATTACTGCCGCTAAAATCATTTTAAATCATCTTAACAAGCTACGTCGATCTAAATACGAAGAATCACACTATCTATGCATTGATTTCAGTGAAGCAGGTAAGGTTACTATATATGCGGAGCTTCTGAAACAGATGAATTTAAAAGGTAGTAAGTTAGGCGAGTCTCTGTCAATTGTGTGAGAAAAAACAAAACTAATCAGAATAATGCTGGCAAGACTAAAAGATAAAGTGAACCTGCTTTGGCAGGTTTTTGTTGCCCAAGCCATAGATGATCTAGCTAGCTTGGGCAATAAATTATTTATTCGATTCTATTTTCTTATCCTGCTCATATAACTTAGCGCCTTTAGCTCGAAGTTCTCCATCGACAATTTCGATAGAATCAGCTTCTACAATAATTTTTTCCTGTGGTTCATTGCTAGATTGCTTCCCGTTTAATTTGATAGTGATTTCAGGAGCATTGATAACACCCTCTTTGACTTCTACCGATTCAGATGAAGTTTGTATGGAATTGGCCATAGCGAACGTAGATAGTGTGACTGAAATTACAGCTAAAGGTGCAATATATTTGCGCATAAAAAAACACTCCATTGTGATGTATAAAACGGGATGCTATCAAATGAAGGTTAAATGGGTTACAAGTTATGTAAAGGTAGTTAGTTTAAGTGTGTCTAGCGAAACTCGGCAGGTTTGCTTCAATTTGCATTTCCTCTACGCTAACATCACTGAAATTAATTAATGGGATGGTGTGAGATGAAAAGGATACTAGCAGTTGTGTTGTTCATATGTTTTCAATCGTCTGTAATGGCGACTACCTACAGCTTGGATGAACTACAGGCGATGTTAGATAACAATAAAAAGCCAGAAGTAGTAAGCCCTTATAAGCAACTCATAAAAGTTAAAGGGCTAGGTGATTTTAAATCTTGCAAAGAGTGGCAAAAAGAACAATTAATACCTTATGCTGTGTATCCACAGAAAATAGGGGCTTCAATGGAGAAGTTATATTCTATTAGGGTGTTGATGGAGGATAGAACACTAACATTCAATTGTATTGATCTGGACAATGTGTCCGGTACTATAAATGAAGCAATGTACAAGTAATTTAGCCCTTACCTGTTGTCAGGTATTTCACTCAAATTTGAGGGACTGCTTACTCATAATCTATGCTCCTTTATCTGACGAAGTGGCTAAAGTTATTAATTATGAGGAACGACCTCCCCTAAATAACTTGTTATGCATGAAGTAGTTATTGATATATCGCCAATTAAATTGCTGATAAAAATTGAGTTGAATTATTAACCTTGAATGTAAAAGAAAATTAAGTGATTAATATTTACCGATAACATTCACTTGAATAAATATTTTCAGACAACAAAAGTTATGGTAGTAATAATAAAAAATTATTAGGGTATGGCTATGTTTGAAAACCTAGGTGTATTGAATTTTTGGACGTATTTGGCAGGGTTAATATTAATTATCATTGTACCGGGGCCAAACTCGCTTTATGTATTAAAAACAAGTACATCACATGGTACTCGAGCAGGGTACCGCGCTGCAATAGGGGTATTTACTGGGGATGCAATCCTGATTTTCCTTTCTTTTATTGGTGTCGCATCACTGATTAAAGCATCACCGACTCTATTCACCATTGTTCGTTACTTAGGGGCTGCTTATTTATTGTATTTAGGCTGCAAAATTTTGTATGCTACTTTTTTACAAAAGAAATCAATGTCTTCTGAACAAAGTACGATAGAAATTAAAGCTGAGAAATATTTCACTCGGGCTTTAGTACTCAGTTTAACTAACCCTAAGGCCATTTTATTTTATATTTCATTTTTTATTCAGTTTATAGATTTTAATTATTCTCATGCATGGGTACCTTACTTGGTATTAGCCACCATTTTGGAAGCTGTTAGCTTTTTATATCTGAGCTTACTGATTTTTAGTGGTTACTTAATTGCGCGTTTTTTACGTGAAAAACAAGTGCTGGCGAAGTTAGGAAACTGTACGGTTGGGGCGTTCTTCATGGGGTTTGCCGCAAAATTAGCTATTTTTAGCAATTAGCTGAAGATGATACGGGTGTCGACTATTTCAAATTGCAGTCACTCTAACATTTCGGGATAATCAATACATAAAATGTATTGAACAGAGGTAAGAGTGACGCAAATAGAAATTGATGAGTTTTGGATGCAACAAGCCCTAGAGCTAGCGTTGAAAGCGCAAGAGATAGGCGAAATCCCGGTGGGGGCGTTACTTGTTAAAGATAATCAACTAATTGCTTCAGGCTGGAATCGTTCCATTATTGACCACAACCCGACAGCCCATGCTGAAATTATTGCTTTGCAACAAGCAGGGCAAGCTCTGAGCAACTACCGTTTATTAGATACCACATTATATGTCACATTAGAGCCTTGCATCATGTGTGCAGGAGCGATAATTCACAGCCGAATTGGTCGTGTCGTGTATGGCGCTAAAGATTTTAAAACAGGGGCTTGTGGTTCTTATATTAATATTATGGGGCAAGCTGGGTTAAATCATTATGTGGATGTGACTGGCGGAGTCTTAGCCGAAAAGTGTTCTTCAATGCTTAGTGCTTTTTTTAAAATGCGCAGAGAGCAGAAAAAAGCACAAAAGCGTCAACAGAGTTAGCGGTGTTATTTCACTATCCGATTTGCTATTAATTCGTAGGTTTAAAGCGGGTTATCTGGGGATTTAAGTGGTGGAACTGGTACTGGGTTATCAGTCTCTGTTTCATCTTGTAATGAATAAGGCGAAATCAAATAATGGCCTAAGGATAGCTTTTCCATGTTATGGATTTTAGGTGTTTGGTTAGAGGAGCTCATCGCCCCCAGGTTTTTAATGCTAACTTTTTCTGTAGTAGGTGACTGATTTTCAGTTGGGTTAGCCCCTGTAGTTTTTAAGTTATCAGGCGAAATCAAGTAAGTTAATGACTTTTGAGCAATATCAAGCGTATGTTGTTTTCTTTCTCGGCTTTGCAAATAACCGACTAGGCTTTGATGATATCGACGAATATTTTCAACATAGCGATAAGCCTCATGCCCACGAGCATAGCCATAGGTTAGCTGTGAATAATATTTCTTTTGGGTCAGTAATGGTAACCGTGCTTTAACATCAAACCACCGATTTGGGTCCCCACCTAGCATTTCCGTTAGTTTACGCACATCCTGCATATGGCCATATCCCATATTATAAGCTGAAAGAGCGAACCAAATTCGGTCATCTTCTGCGATGGTTTCGGGTAACCGGTCCATTATATAAGCAATATAAGCAGCACCGCCTTTAATACTTTCTTCTGCGTCTAACCTATCGGCAATTCCCATCGTTGCTGCCGTTGGCTTTGTTAACATCATTAAGCCACGAACCCCGGTAGGAGAAGTTGCAAGGGGGTCCCAGTGAGATTCTTGCCATGCAATTGCTGCGAGTAGTTTCCAATCTATCTCTTGGGCATATTTTTCAAATAAAGGTTGGTAGTCAGGTAGTTTATTATCGATAGCTTTAATAAATGCCATGGTATCAAAGTAATCGAATGACTCTACGTGGCTAAAATACTTTTCATTTAACCGTGCTAATAATTCACTTTCATTGCTGAGATTGAAAAAGTCCAGTAATGCGGCATCTAAGCTATTTTCTTGACTACGTCGCATATACCAGGTAACAGCATGGTCATCTAATAGGTCAAAAGCGACAGCAATTTGAGGATGGATGCGCTGCTGTAAAGCGATGGCGATAGAATCTTCTAGTGTATAATCGATTTCACCATCAGCTAGCATCTCAAGTATTTGATTTGTAGTATATTGAGATGTTTCTTCCCATTTTAGATTTGGGTATTCCTTAGCAAGCTCCTTTAGCGTGCTAGCATGGGCGGTACCAGAGGTGACCAGTAGTTTGCCATCAATATCATTGAAAGATTTTGGCCTCGTGGTTCCCTTTCTATATACGAGTTGCTGGGTGACATTAAGGTAACTTGGTCCAGTTTTAGTTTTTGCTAACCTTTCTTTATTATAAAGTAGCCCAGCGACAGCGATATCTGCATCCCCATTTTCAAGATCATCAAAAATCTGCTCAAAATTTGGGCGAATGGTGATTTTTAGTTTAACACCAAGATATGAGGCAAACCCTTGGGCGAGTTCATAGTCAAATCCGCGCAACTGTTTTTGCTCATCTATATAGATAAGTGGTGAGCTAACAGCACTAATACGTAATTCACCTTGAGATATAATTCTATTAATTTGTGAATCTTGTGTATTTGGCCAACGGACGTTAAAACCAATGACCATTGTAGCCAGTAGCGTGATAACTAGGATGATTAGATAGTTAACTTTTAAGTTATTCAAATAATAGTTTCTCGTGCATTAACTGGTGCTGGTATACCTAAAAAGAGTATGGCTAAGTAATGGTTATAATTCCAGTGGTTGGCTATTTTGCTCAACAATCAAGATCGGTGCAACCTATATTATCGTATTTAGCACATAATAATATTTAACTAACCGCTTCATTTTTAATCACGCAAACGGTTTCGTATTGATGAACATTGCTCTATAATGTCCTTCGGTTTCCCTGCTTTATGTTCAGGGCTGGCGTTTAAAAGAGAGAAATTAAGACTATGGAAATTTTGCGTGGTTCACCTGCTCTATCAGCATTTCGTATTACCCGCCTTTTGGCGCTGTTCGCAGAAAAACAGCTCCCTGTTACGGATATTTATGCTGAATATATGCACTTTGCTGAGCTGTCAGCGCCGTTAAGTGAAAGTGAGCAAGGCAAACTGAGCAGTTTGTTAAAGTATGGTCCTTCTCTGGCGGAGCATGACCCATTCGGTAAGCTGATTCTAGTGACCCCACGTCCGGGGACGATTTCTCCATGGTCTTCTAAAGCAACGGATATCGCGCATAACTGCGGTCTTACTCAAGTGAAACGTATTGAACGCGGAATTGCTTACTATGTTCAAGGGGACAACTTAACCCAAGAACAATGGCATGATGTAATCACTATTTTGCATGACCGCATGATGGAAACTATTTTTTCTTCTTTTGAACAAGCCAGTGCGTTGTTTGCGCAGCAACAACCAGCTCCCATGAAAGTGGTTGATATTATTGCTGGTGGACGCCTTGCATTAGAAACAGCAAATAAAGAAATGGGGTTAGCATTGGCTGATGATGAAATAGATTATCTGCTAAATGCTTTTACAGGCTTGAAGCGTAACCCAACAGACGTTGAATTATATATGTTTGCACAAGCAAACTCAGAACACTGCCGCCATAAAATTTTTAACGCAGATTGGGTTATTGACGGTGAAGAACAGCCGAAATCGCTGTTTAAAATGATTAAAAATACCTTTGAGAAAACACCTGATCACGTTTTATCTGCATATAAAGATAATGCTGCGGTAATGGAAGGCTCATCAGTTGGCCGCTTCTTCCCTGATCCAGAAGGGCGCACTTATCGTTATCATCAAGAAGATGCACATATTTTAATGAAAGTAGAGACACACAACCACCCAACGGCAATCTCTCCGTGGCCTGGTGCTGCAACAGGGTCTGGTGGTGAAATTCGTGATGAAGGGGCCACAGGTCGTGGTGCAAAACCAAAAGCAGGCTTAGTTGGTTTTTCTGTTTCTAACTTACGAATTCCGGGCTTTGAGCAGCCATGGGAAGAGGATTTCGGTAAACCTGAGCGGATTGTTACTGCGCTGGACATTATGATGGAAGGGCCTCTTGGGGGGGCGGCATTTAATAATGAGTTTGGCCGTCCTGCGTTATTGGGTTACTTCCGTACCTATGAAGAAAAAGTTAACAGCCATAATGGTGAAGAATTACGAGGCTACCACAAACCAATTATGCTAGCGGGCGGTATTGGTAATATCCGAGCGGACCATGTTCAAAAAGGTGAGATCACCGTAGGTGCTAAATTAGTAGTACTTGGCGGCCCTTCCATGAATATTGGTTTAGGGGGAGGTGCTGCATCATCTATGGCGTCAGGTCAATCCGATGCTGATTTAGATTTTGCCTCCGTGCAACGTGATAATGCAGAGATGGAGCGTCGCTGCCAAGAGGTTATCGATAGGTGTTGGCAGCTTGGTGATGATAACCCAATCTTATTTATTCATGATGTGGGCGCTGGTGGTCTGTCAAATGCTATGCCTGAGCTAGTCAGTGATGGGGGCCGTGGAGGTCGCTTTGAACTGCGTAAAATCCTCAATGATGAGCCGGGAATGAGCCCATTAGAAGTGTGGTGTAATGAGTCACAAGAACGCTATGTTATGGCTGTTTCACCAGAACAGCTTCCTGTATTTACGGCAATTTGTGAGCGTGAGCGTGCGCCATTTGCAGTGATTGGTGAAGCAACAGAAGAACGCCATTTAACGCTAAATGACCAGCATTTTAATAATCAACCTATTGATATGCCGTTGGATGTGCTACTGGGTAAAACGCCGAAAATGCTTAGGGATGTGAAAACCCTGAAAGCAGAAGCCGATGCATTAGATAGAACAACGATTAACCTAAATGAAGCGGTTAAACGTGTACTTCATTTACCTGCGGTGGCTGAGAAAACGTTCTTAATTACGATTGGTGACCGTACCGTTACCGGGATGGTCGCTCGCGACCAAATGGTCGGGCCATGGCAGATCCCTGTTGCAGATTGCGCAGTAACAACAGCAAGCTTAGATAGCTACTATGGTGAGTCGATGTCTATCGGCGAAAGAACGCCGGTAGCACTATTAGATTTCGCGGCCTCTGCACGTATGGCTGTCGGTGAAGCGTTAACAAATATCGCCTGTTCTTACGTTCAAGATTTAAAACGCGTCAAATTGTCAGCAAACTGGATGGCAGCAGCAGGGCATCCAGGGGAAGATGCTGGGTTATATGAAGCGGTTAAAGCCGTCGGTGAAGAGCTTTGCCCTGCATTAGGGTTAACCATCCCTGTTGGTAAAGACTCAATGTCAATGAAAACACGTTGGCAACATGAGGGTGAGGAACGTGAAATGACGTCACCACTCTCATTGGTGATCACTGCATTTGGGCGTGTAGAAGATGTGCGTTTAACAGTGACTCCTGAATTAAAAACATCGACAGATAACGCATTATTATTGATTGACCTTGGTCAAGGCCACAATGCATTAGGTGGTTCTGCACTCGCACAAGTTTATCGCCAATTAGGCAACAAAGCCCCTGATGTACGCAGCCCTGAGTTGCTGCTCGGCTTCTTTAATACTGTGCAGAAATTATTATCAGAGCAAAAATTACTCGCTTATCACGACCGTTCAGATGGCGGTTTGTTTGTCACATTAGCGGAAATGGCTTTTGCAGGGCACTGTGGGATCAATGTTGATATTAGCTCATTCGATGAAGACACTCTTGCCGCGTTATTCAATGAAGAACTTGGAGCTGTGATCCAAATTAATGGCGCGGATAAATCTTATGTAGAAGAATGCTTTGCTCAGGCTGGCTTGGCCTCTTGTATTCATTATTTGGGGACGGCGACGCAAGATGATGCGGTGATAATTAATAGTCGCGATACGGTGGTTTATCATGGCTCTCGTAGCCAACTGCGCCAATGGTGGGCTGAAACAACATGGCAAATGCAACGTCTGCGTGATAACGAAGTGTGTGCTGATGAAGAGCACGCGATGAAACAAGATGACCAAGACCCTGGTTTACATGCTCATCTGACTTTTGATATTGAAGATGACGTCGCCGCGCCATATATTTTATCAGGTGTACGTCCAAAAGTGGCGGTATTGCGCGAACAAGGTGTTAACTCTCATGTTGAAATGGCAGCCGCTTTTGACCGTGCAGGTTTTGATGCGGTTGATGTTCATATGAGTGACTTGTTAGCGGGGAATTTATCCCTGAGTCAATTCCAAACACTGGTAGCTTGTGGCGGCTTCTCTTATGGTGATGTATTAGGGGCGGGGGAAGGTTGGGCAAAATCAATTTTGTTCAATAATAAAGTTCGTGATGAGTTTGCGGCATTCTTTAATCGTCCTGATACCTTATCCTTAGGGGTCTGTAATGGTTGCCAAATGATGTCAAACTTACATGAGCTGATCCCAGGAGCAGAGTACTGGCCACGTTTTGTTCGTAACCGCTCAGAACGTTTTGAAGCCCGCTTTAGTTTAGTTGAAATTGCGAATAGCCCGTCATTATTGCTGCAAAATATGGCTGGCTCTCGCATGGCGATAGCGGTTTCTCATGGCGAGGGGCAGGTAGAGGCTCGTGGTGCGGCACATTTACAGCAGTTAGAAGACAATGGGCTAGTAGCCATGCGTTTTGTGAATAATTATGGTCAAGTGACTGAGCAGTATCCAGCTAACCCGAATGGGTCAGTTAATGGGATCACTTCGGTTACCACAAAAGATGGGCGAGCCACTATTATGATGCCTCACCCAGAGCGTGTTTTCCGTACGGTGAGTAACTCATGGCACCCTGAAAACTGGGGAGAAGATAGCCCATGGATGCGAATTTTCCGTAATGCACGTAAACAATTAGGTTAATAGTTAATTAAGGTTGTTTATCAGGCCAGTTGATTTTTCTTCTGGCCTGTTTTTTTAGCGAGTGGGGGCGAAAACACTATTTCCAAAAGCGATTGATTTGTTCACGCAATGCTTCTGCGGTCTGCTTCCCTGTTTCACCAACTAAGGCTCTCCCAGCGATAAACGCTTTCGCTTTGATGCCATTGAATAAGTGGATATCCTCAGGAACGATACCGCCAGTGATAGACAGTTCTAGCCCAAGGTCAGAAAGCTGACGCATTTTTTCAATATCTTCGTTAGTCCAACCAATACCAGCGAGTTCAGCATCACGAGACCGGTGGTATATGGCTTGTGAGATACCAAGTTCAACCCAGTTTTTAGCATCTTCAAATGTCCAATTACCATAGATTTCGATTTGGATTTCCCGGTTAAATTCATCGGCGACTTTTTTACAGGCGGCGATAGTGGCGATATGAGCCGCCGCGGAAACGGTGATCCAATCTGCACCAGCCTCAAAGGCCATACGGGAAAGAATGGCACCGCCATCGGTAGTTTTCATATCACAAACAATAATATGGTTTGGGTATTGTTTGCGTAACGTGGCAACGGCATTCATTCCTTCCGCAAAGGCTAAAATTGTTCCTACTTCAATAATATCGACAAAGGAGTGCACATTTTCAGCGACGTTTAAAGCGGATTGTAAGTCAGTTTGGTCTAATGCAATTTGGATCAAAGGTTTGGTCATTGTGATTGTCCTAGAATATTTTCACGTATCAAACGCGCAAGGCCATCACCATTGTTATCTGTAGCACAAACGACATCTGCGTGGGATTTCACGGTATCATCGGCATTCTTCATTGCAACTCCTAAGCCCGCTAGCTCAATCATGGAGATATCGTTGTGATTATCGCCGACAGCGATAACTTGGTTTGGTTGATACCCCAGAGAGTTAAGGTGTTCAGCTAAACGTATTCCTTTATTATTGCCTTTAGCGGCGAAATCGAAACGGTTTGACCATGACTTTTCTGCATTAAAAGTTTGTTTTATCCAAGGGGAATTCAAGAAACGTTGTAATGTAGCGGGTTCACCTTCGACAACAAACTTCCAAATATAGTCAGCGTGCTGGACTTGTTCTTCAAATGAATCAATACGATAAATTTTGGGTGGATGGGCCATTGTTGGGTCGTTAGCCCATTGCTCCATTGCATTCATGTAATCGATAGGATCGACTTTTGAATACACCATGGCATCAGTGATATACATCACCATTTTCAGCTTGTCTTGTTGCGCGAGTTCGATAAAAGTGAGTGCATTTTGTTTGGTGAGTGCATTGTGCGTGATAACTTTTTCGTTTTGGTAATCATAGATATAAGTACCATTGCAACAAATAATAGGCGTGGTTAGCCCTAGCTCATCATAATAAGGGCGAGCAGCGGTATGATGGCGTCCCGTTACAATCATAACGTGACATTGCTTTGTTGCTGCCTGAATGGCTTGTCTGACTTCAGGGTGAATTGTGTGATCCTGAGTGAGTACGGTGCCATCCAAATCAAGTGCTAATACTTTATACATAGTGGATTACCTCTATAGCTAATTAGTGATTTTCTTTTGTTATCATTAAATTAGCATAATGCTTGATCAATAACCTGATAAACATCATCAATCGTTCGACAGCGGCGCAATTTATTGAGGTCAACGCCTGTTTCACTGTCTTCATCATCAAGAACGCGAGTGACTTCCATTAAGCCTTCCATGTGTTCATCTGATGAACTGCCAGCAAGAGTGATCAGCACATCGACGGGTTCCTCTTCCCCATCAAAAATAATGGGGCTTTCTAATGTGACAAGGGCAAAAGCCGTGCGGATCACACCATCTTCAGGCCTAGCATGGGGAAGTGCGAGATTGGGCGCGATACAAATGTAAGGACCGAGTTTTTCGACGCTACTGATAATCGCATCATGGTAGGCGGGTTTGATTGCGCCAGAAGCGACCAGCATATCCGTACCGATTTTAATGGCATCACGCCAGTTGGTTGCGGATGCTTGTAGCTGGATTGAATTATTATCAATTAATGACTGTTTAAACCCCATCATTGTCTTCCTTTTAATATTAAATGAACATTTAAGGTCATAATTCCTCAGTGATGCTATTTATTTGCTAGAAAATTAGTATGAATAATACTGAGCAGTTCATCACCAAACGAATGTGGATTGAGCATATTTTGTACGCCTAAAACAAACTTGCCTTCACCTGGGTCCATCTCAGCACTTAGGTGTTTTGAAGAAACGATAATATCTGTTGCCGTTAATTTTGACTTATAGTCAGATACTGCGCAGGAGTCCATTACATGGGGAATGCCTTTTTTCTCAAGGTATTGACCAATTTTCATTTTCATCATCATTGATGAACCTTGTCCATTACCGCAAACGGCTAAAATCCTAACGGGTTTAACACTGGGGTTTTCAAATGTAGCTTCGGGTGGTTCTTCAGTTTCTTCTAGCTCAGTAATAGGCCCTAAAGCGGCTTGTGCATCTTCCTCTGCGCGTAGTTTTTTAGCCGCAAAGTACATATAGACAACGGCTAACGCCACGACAACAAAGAAAAACATTTTTGAAAATGATAACCCTTGCATAATAACAGGGAAGGCTAATGCCCAGTCGGCCATACCCATCCAGCCGCTGAAATCAGTGCCTTGGCGGTTAATCAAATCAATCGCCCATGCCGAGCCTAATATTTCTATGACTCCCATGACAAAACATACTTTCATCACGGCTTTCCAGCCCCCAAAGTGGTTAGCGAAAATACCGATAGTGGCGTTTGAGAAAAACATCGGGATAAAGCCTGGGATAATCATAATAGGGGAGCTAAATGCCAGCATACCGAGTACGGCAACAAATTGGCCAATTGCCCCCCACATAAAGCCAAATACCATTGCATTTGGTGAAAAGGCGTAGATAGCCGCACAGTCAATCGCGAGCACTGCATTTGGGATCACTCGTTCTGAAATACCTTTAAAAGCTTCCGATAATTCAGCCACAAACATACGCACGCCGGTTACAATAATTTGAATGGCTACCGCAAATTTTAGCCCAGTCTCAATAATATAGATGGTCCAGTGTGTTGTGCCTGCCATTGATTGTAGGTTTGGAATGCCGAAGGAAATCAGGATAACCCCAAAGAACAAGGTCATCACAATCGCTGTTGCAGAAATACTATCGTGGAAGATGTGTAACCATTTTGGTAAGTTTAAATTATCTACGCTGTCTTTTTTATCTCCTAATTTTGGTGCGACTTTAGTGGCTATCCATGAGGCAAATTGTTGCTGGTGGCCAATTGAGAAACCAGCCCCACCAGTGACTTCCTGCGTAGGTTTAAACATAATATTGGAGGAAATCCCCCAATATAACGCCATTAAAACCGCAGAGTAGATAATGGTTTCCCACATACTTGCGCCAAGTACAAAATAGAAAACAGCAATCAATCCTGCTTGCTGGAACATGATATGTCCCGTCAGCATGATGGTGCGGATACCGGTAATACGGCGAAAGAGTACCAGTAGGATGTTAAGTGCAAGTGCTAACAATACCGTATAACCCACCCATGAATAGTCATCCCCCATGGTTTCCATAGTGGCCATCATGGAGGTATAAGGGTCAATGACTGAACCGGTGAGGCCATGATATTCAGACATTTTTTCAATCACGGGTTTGAAGCTGGAGACCAGAGTACTGGCACCAACACTGACTAACATAAAGCCGACAATGGTTTTGATTGTTCCTTTAAGAATTGTGGTACCGTCACGCTTCAAAAGCCAGTAACCAATAAAAGTGACTAAGCCTAATAATAGAGGCGCTTTTGTCATTACCTGGCTGTAAAAAATATAGAAAGCGTCGTATAAAAAATCCATATTTTTACCTCTAATCAAATTGTTTTTGTAATTTATATGGGGTAGAGATTAATCATATTGATCGTATCTGGTGTTCTTGCGATATAATCATTTTAAACCTATAAAATGTCGTTAAAAAACCAAAAGTAATCATATGTAATCACCGTCTGATCTTTTATGATTGTTTGCATTTGTCTGTTTTTTTACCAGCAAAAAAATAAATAAATGGCGACTTGATCACGTAAAATTTAAAAATATCAATAAAATCAATGCTATTTTTTTATTCATAGTAAATATTTGTTTTTTGTTGCGACAAAGGTTGACAACTAATAGCGAGATAAATAGAATCAAAACCAATCACAAGTAATCAAACTTAATCATAGGGTGATTACTTATTAACAGGACGATAGTTATGAATGAAGTGCAAAGACACAATGAAATATTGTCTTTATTAGAAACAAATAGGGTGATCAACGTTTCTCATATTACCGATCACTTTAATGTGTCTCCTGCAACGGCTCGTCGCGATATTTCTAAGTTAGATGAGCAAGGTAAGTTACGAAAAGTCCGTAATGGTGCAGAAAGAATTGAAAATAAAAAGCGTAAGTGGACACCGTTAAATATTAACAGTACTGACCACTACGAGGAAAAATCACAAATAGCGGTTAAGGCGGCAGAAATCTGTTTACCCGGTGAGAGCGCGGTAATTAACTGCGGTTCAACAGCGTTCCTTCTTGGGCAGCAATTGTGCGGGAAAAACGTACAGATAGTGACCAATTATTTTCCGCTAGCAAGCTATTTAATAGACCAAGACCACGACGATGTTATTTTAATTGGTGGCCAGTACAACAAGGCACAAAATATTTTTTTAAACCCAGCTCTGAACAGCTTAATGGGTTATGCAGGTAACTGGATGTTTACATCGGGCAAAGGCTTAACAGAGGCCGGCTTGTATAAAGCGGATATGTTAACGGCGGTGGCTGAACAACAGATGCTTGACCAAATCGATAAGCTCGTGGTGGTGGTTGACAGTTCTAAGGTGGGGCATCGAACAGGAATGCTCTTTTGCCCAGCAAATAAAATTGATGTTTTAATTACTGGAAAAAACGCTAACCCTGAAGTTATTAAAGCCATTGAAGCACAGGGAACACGGGTCATACTGGTCTAATTCCTTCATATATTTGGTTTATTGAATTTAATCCTATCTTGCTAAGAGCCTTAATGCTCTATTAAGGCTCCAAGCTCCCTACATTCAAAATTCTGGAAAAAGGTATTAATACTATGAGTAAAGTAAATGAAATCACACGTGAATCTTGGATTTTAAGTACGTTTCCTGAGTGGGGAACTTGGTTGAATGAAGAAATTGAAAAAACGGCTGTTGAGCCAAACACATTCTCAATGTGGTGGTTAGGCTGTACAGGAATTTGGCTGAAAAGTGCAGGTAATACCAATATTTCTATCGATTTTTGGTGTGGGACAGGTAAAAAAACGCAGAAAAATCCGTTGATGAATAAGCAACACCAAATGATGCGCATGGGAGGGGTAGAAGCATTACAGCCTAACCTAAGAACCTCTATTTTTCCTCTCGACCCATTTGCAATTAAACAAATTGATGCGGTATTAGCCTCCCATGACCATGCCGACCATATTGATGTCAATGTCGCAGCCGCAGTATTACAAAATTGCGGTGAACACGTTAAATTTATTGGCCCGCAAGCTTGTGTTGATTTATGGACCAAATGGGGCGTTCCTACAGAGCGTTGTGTTGTGGCAAAGGTGGGGGATGTGATTGAAGTCGGAGACATGAAAATTCGTGTACTCGATTCTTTCGACCGTACAGCACTGGTTACGCTACCGCAAGGCGTGTCTTCTTATGATAAAGAAATCCTAGATGGTATGGATTACCGTGCGGTGAATTATTTAATTGAAACAACAGGTGGTTCTATTTATCACTCAGGTGATTCTCACTATTCAAATTATTACGCAGCACATGGTAACCGTTATAATATTGACGTGGCATTGCTTTCTTTTGGAGAGAACCCCCGTGGAGTCACGGACAAAATGACTTCATCTGATATTTTGCGTGCTGCGGAGTCACTTGATTGCGAGCGAGTTATTCCATTCCACCATGATATTTGGGCCAACTTCCAAAATGACCCACGTGAAATAGAAGTTTTATGGAATATGAAAAAAGAGCGTTTACAATACAAATTTGCGCCGTTTTTCTGGCAGGTAGGTGGTAAGTATACTTACCCAACAGATAAAGACCGCATACATTATCAGCATTTCCGTGGCTTTAATGATATTTTTAAAAATGAACCTGAACTGCCATATAAAGCATTCTTATAATTAATCCTGCTATTAAAAACCAGCGTTTAAGGAGACTTAAGCGCTGGTTTTTTTATGAGGTTTAAAATAGCATGCATATATTTAAATAATATGAATTATCAGTATTTTTTATTGTTATATGGTTAGTTTTTTTGTTTCTCTATTGATATTGACTGTCTTAATTTAATCATTTTTAATCTTAATGTTATCAATGTGGATAATATTTAATTAAAATTACATTTATTCTAGGTGAAAATATGGAAAATGAAATAATATTACATGATTTAACTGAGCGTATATCTTCAATTAGCGAAGAAATTGCGATGTATAATGAAGATGAAGAAGTTATATTAGAGTCGTAAAGATTGAAAAAAAGCAGAGTTTTAGTGCTGGGAATGGGTGGATGGGGAACATGGTGCTCATTACAACTTGCATTAATGGGGGTTGGAACGTTAAGGATTGTTGATGGTGATATTGTCGAATTATCAAACCTAAATAGACAAGTCTTATATACAGAGGAGGATATCGGAAAAAGAAAAGTTGACTCAGCTGAAAATGGGATATATAAGCATAATAAACACACTAAAATAGAAAAGTTTTTTGAATTTTTAACGCCAAATGAAAATAGAATTAATGATTTACTTAATAATGTTGATATGATTTTACTTGCATGGGCAAGTTTAGGCTACTACAAAAAAAATACGGTAGAGGAGGTAATACACAAAGTTGCTATTGATAAATCGATACCTATCATTGAACTTGGTGGGGACCCACATGAAATATCCATAGGACCTATTTATTTAAATAATCAAATAGGGAAAACATACTTTGATGTTAAACATCAAATTAAAAAAACATTCTATAGTGATGACCCGACAGTGAAAGAGTTTCAAGAAGCAAGAATGAAGCAACAGTTTTTAAATGGGGTGAGAACTGTTAATGCTTGGCAAAGCTCACCATCACTAGCTGTAATGTCAGGGTTAGTGGTTGACCAAGTAATTAAAGTTATTACTAAATATGATGCTATCTCATTGGAAGGAAGGAAAGTTACAATCTCACTTAGGGACTTGAGTTTTTCAGAGGAGAATCTGTTTAATGGGGATAAGTAAGCATAACAAAGAATTTTTAAGTAATGGGTATACTAGTTTTTCAATAAAAGATTTTTTTCCTGAATTTGAAGTTAATTTAAATTTAATTAATAATATTGAAGAGGATAAATGGAGTTTTATTATAAAAAATAGGCGAGGGGTAAGCGATTTTTATCTTTCTGACACTGATATAGAGAGTATCAATTATGAAAAAACAATAGCATTTGAGGATAGAGATAATGGCGAGTTTTCATTTTCATTTAGAAGAATATGCTTTGATGAAATTAAAATAATTTTAGTTGATTTAATTGCGGTTGTTGATGATGTTAAATTTAAAGATTTTTTATGGAGTATAACTGGAAAGAAAGTAAACATGATATCAAACATATATTTAAGCAAGTTTGATAAAAATGATTTTTTAACTACACATTGTGACTCCGATGATGGTATAGGCATCGTGATTAACTTAACAAAGGAATGGGAAGCGAACTATGGAGGGTTAACGATGATATTAGATAACGAAAAAAAAGAAATTTTAGAAACATTTATCCCATCATATCTAAACATTTTAATTTTTGACACAAAAAAAAGAAAAATCCCACATTTTGTTTCTACAGTAACATCTAATAAAATAAGCAAAAGAATGGCATTAGTTGTGAGGTATAATGAAAAAGATTAAAGTGCTTTTTTGTGCTACTTTAATGTCATTAATATGGGGGAGTGCATTTCCAATATCAAAACTGGCAATTGACCAAGTAGGTGTTTGGGGTTTTAGAATCTATTCATTAGTTATTTCAGTTGTTTTTTGTGTTTTGTATTTTTCATTATTGGTCGATATCGGTTTAATATTCAATGCTTTTTAAAAAGTATCCCACTTGGTTTTTTGAATGTTTTTTTGGTTCCTATATTAAATAGTTTGGCGTTAAAGCATACTGAAGCGGTAAAGGCGTCTGTACTTGTTTATACAATGCCAGTAATGGCAACACTCTTGCTGGGCATAATGAATAAACATATTGAATTTCGTTCAATAATTGTGTCTTTATTATGTATTAGTGGTATTTTTATATTTATAGCGCCATCTGGCATAAGCATTGGCGAAGCGATAATTCTATTAAGTGCACTCATGTGGGCGATAGGAACCATTTTATCTGAAAAAATCGTCTTAAAAATAAACCTAACTTCAAAAGTATTTTACCAAAATATAGTCTCATTGATTTTTCTTGTATTGTTAATGCCATTTTTAGATGTTGATGTAAACATATTGAGTAATATACATCCTGAATTTCTTTGGACTGTATATATTCCAATTATCTATATGGGGCTGGCTAATGGGGTGATTGTTTATATTCTTTGGTATTACATGATAGGGCTCGGCGGTGTTAAACTGTCATCATACTCAATTCTTATTTCACCAATCATTAGTGTCATGATCTCATCTTATCTTTTAGATGAGTCTATGACAATTTCAATGATAATCGGTATGTTATTTATTCTTTTAAGTATGTTAATTATTTTTTTAGAAAAAAATAAAGTTTGATATTCAAATAACGGCTTACATGCTTTTAGTGATTAAACTTCCTATCGGTGCTGCGTACTCCTCCACCCTAAAGGGCGGAGGGGCGACGAGTTATTCACAAATGCCAAGTTATTCTGTTGTTAGCTAAGCTAGTCTTTAATGCTCCTTAACGTGGTTACTTCCTTGTACTTTACTCTGGTATTTCACTTACCTGTTGCCTAACCACATTAAGCATTATTTAAAGAGTGGAACATTACTCAAGAATAAACATGCCATAGGGGTGGATCTGTAAATAAAGGTTTTCCCCTACTGTTGGCTGCAATTGTGTGGCATTAATTTGCAACAACATGGATTGACCATGCCAATCAACAGTGACCTCATATTGAGGCCCCATATAAGCCACATGAGTGACAGTACAGCGTTGGCTATCGTCACCTTGTAAGCTAAGTGTGATAGCTTCAGGGCGTACACCGACAGTGATTTCCGTATTATCCGTTGCTAGTTGTGCTGGGCGAGGTAAGTGATAATTAAAAATATTTACTGAATCATGAGTCAGTGTGGCAGGGAAAATATTCGCATCTCCCATAAAGCTGGCCATGAACCTTGAGGCAGGCTGACGGTACAGTTCTTGTGGAGAACCTAATTGCATGATTTTCCCTTTGTTCATCACCAAAACCATATCGGAAACGGCGAAGGCTTCACTTTGGTCATGGGTCACGTATAACGAGGTGATGTTAAACTGTTGCTGTAATTCACGGATTTTTTCACGCATGCTACGGCGTAAATTGGCATCTAAGTTACTTAATGGCTCATCAAATAACAACACTTTAGGTTTGAGGATCAAGGCACGAGCTAAAGCAACACGCTGTTGCTGGCCACCAGAAATTTGGTCAACAAAACGGTCAGCAAAGCCAGCTAAATCAACCAATTCTAGTGCTTCGTCAACACGTTTTCTGATTTCAGCTTTAGGTAAGCCTAACATTTTCAAACCATAACCGACGTTGTCCCCTAACGACATATGAGGGAATAGGGCATATGATTGGAAAACCATACAAATATCACGTTGTTGGATTGAACGATCGGTAACATCCTCACCATCTATAAACATCCGTCCTTCTGTGGGTTTTTCTAACCCTGCGACTAAACGTAATACCGTGGTTTTACCACAGCCAGAGGGACCTAATAAGGTCACCATACTACCTTGTGGAATAGAAAGACTTAAATCGTCGATGACCGTATTGGTACCAAAGCGTTTAGTCACATTTTTTAATTCAACAAAATTATGTTGTGTCATGTCAGTTACTCCATGATAACTGTGCATTTTTGGCTTTGGAACGTGAAACACGGGCTTCGCCAATTAAATAGTCAAATAAGAAAATAATGGCCAACATGACGACAATCAGTATTGAACCATAAGCAATTGCCACGCCGTATTCACCATCCTCAACACGATTAAGAATGTAGGCAGTTGCTACGCGAGTATCGGGGGTTACCAAGAATACAATGGCACTTACTGTCGTGATCGCTCGCACGAAGCTATAAATCAAAGCCGATAAAATCGCAGGGCGCAGTAATGGCAACAGGATAAAGAAAATGGTGCGCATGGAGCCTGCCCGTAAGCTGAGTGAGGCTTCATCTAACGATTTATCAATTTGCCCTAAGCCCGCAATACCGGCACGGATACCGACCGGAACATTACGCATGGTCATCGATATAATGACGATAGCTGCGGTACCAGTTAAGTAAAATGGCGAGTCATTAAAGGCTAAAATGTATGACACACCAGCCACTGTTCCCGGTACGGCAAAGCACAGCATGGTGGTAAATTCGATGGTTTTTTTACCACGAAAATCTTGGCGAACGACGATATAAGCAATTAACAAGCCGAGTATGGCGGTGATTGGTGCAGCAATACCCGCGTACAGAAGAGTATCTAATAAGGATGGCCATGCGCCGTCACTCATACCTTGACCGAATAACTTAATAAAGTTATCGAAGGTTAATGTGTAATCAACGCCCCAGTTTACCGTGAAGCTACCATAGAAAATACTACCGTATAACAATACGTTAAAGGCAACCCAAATAGCTAAGAAGGTAGTTACAGTAGCAATTAATGACACAGGTAATGGTTGTACATCACCGCGATACGATTTGCCCGAAACAGTGACATAGGAACGCTTACCTATCCACATATATTGAACGCAGAACACTAATAGTGAGAAAACTAATAGTGATGCACCCAAGGTACTTGCTGCTTGATAATCGAGCTGAGAACCTGTGATATAAAAATAAATTTGTGTTGCTAGAACATCGAAGTTACCGCCTAACACTAATGGGTTACTAAAATCGGCTAATGACTGAACGATGACAATTAAGAATGCGTTAGCCAGTGCAGGTTTCAGTAATGGCATAAACACATTAAAAAAGGTTTGGTAGCGGTTAGCTCGTAAGGTATACGAAGCTTCTTCTAATGATGGATGAATAGTTTTAATTGCCCCATCCAAAATCATAAATGACATAGGGGTAAAGGCGAGGACTTGAGCTAGCCAAATACCAGTAAAACCGTATAACCAGTTGGTATTTTCTAACCCCATATAGGCCGCGAGAAATTCGGTGATATACCCAGAACGCCCCATCATCAACGTAACACCCAAACCGACAACGAATGGCGGAGTTACGATGGGTAATATTGAGAAAATACGGCCAATAATTGCGGAGCGTTTCGCAATACGAGTGGTGTAAATAGCTAAAATTAAACCAAAGAAGGTACAGCCAGCACCGACCGCCAATGATAAAAAGATTGAGTTAATAATGACTTGAACAATATGTGATTGTGTCAAAATCGCTACAAACGCAAAGGGAGCAAAATCGCCATTACCATCGGTGAACATGGGAATAAAAATAGCTACGCTCGGAAAAACAATAAACAGCGCAATCAGGGTGACAACAGTGATGAGTGAACCAATAACAAACTGGTCGCCACCAAGCCATTCAAGGCGTGTTAGTGCGAGAGTCATCACCATGCCAAGGGCGATAAATAACACTATCGAAGAGTAGCCTAAGCCTTTTCCTTCAAGATAAGAGGTCAAAATGACTACAGCAACCGTTGCTACTGCAATGCCAATATCCAAATAATGGCGAGTTTTATGATAGCGATCCGCAGGTGTTAACGGGCGAATAAATAAAATAGAAGGCAATAAATACCAAAGCCAACTAATGTTTAAGCTGCTCCAACCATACGCGGCAAGGATTTCATCTTGCGTAGAATCAAGTAAGCCATAATCAAGGCTCCAAGAAGGTAGCAAAGCAAAACCAATCCAAGCTAATAACAACCAGAAAAAGGTGCTATCTCGCTTTTTAGGTGGTGTCAGTGTTAGGGTTTGAGACATAGATCCCCCTAAGCTCATTATATTTTGTGTAAGCAGGGTGTTTAGCCATGACACAAACTATTTTGAGCTTAATTAAATTAATTTTTATTTTAGTTAAGTAAGTGCTCAATGCGGCGTATTAACGCCGCACCAAATTGTTATTTGCTCATTTTTACTTCAGTAACCCATTTATTGATCAGATTTTTACGGACATCTGCATCCCCGTATTTATCCATATCATAGTTAATTAGGTTTAAGTCATTGAGTTTTAATGAAACTGGGGAAGACTCCGCAGTGGTATTGGTTAAAATCTGGTAAGATTTACCTTCTTTCCAACTAAGTTCTTGCGCTTCTTTAGAGAGGACAAAATCAACGAATAGTTTGGCGTTATCCATATTGCGCGCATTTTTAAGGATACTGATACCGCCAATTTCATAGCCTGTACCTTCACAAGGTGCAATAAGCTCTAATGGTGCGCCATTTTCGACTTCTAATGAATAATCATGTAAGAACCCGATACCAATAGCAGACTCACCTCGAGCCGCATTACGTGCCGGTGCAATCCCTGACTTGGTGTATTGTGAAATATTCGCATTCAGTTTTTTCAGATAATCAAAAGCTTGTTCATTTCCCCATAGCTGGTCAAAAGTGGCCAGTGCGGTATAAGCTGTCCCTGAGCTTTGTGGGTCAGCAATTTGAATTTCGCCTTTATATTCAGGTTTAGTCAGGTCTTTCCAGCAAGTTGGGATAGGTAAACCTTTTTCTTTTAAGCGGTCTTTATTTACGCCAAAGCCTAAAATACCAATGTAAACCGCGGAAGAATAGTTCCCTTTACGTTTCGCAGGGTCTTGGAACTGAGGCATGATTTCAGATAATTTTGGCGATTTATAGGGTTCGAGTAAATCCATTTCCCCCGCCTGTGAATGAGGGTCTAATGTACCGCCATACCATACATCAGCTTGTGGATTGCGTTTTTCTGCTTCAATTTTAGCTAAAGTACTGCCAGAACCGTTACGAACAAATGTGGTTTTGACATCGTATTTTTTCGCGAAAGCTTGGGTTTCTGTTTCGCACATGGCATTAGTTGCGCTACAGTAAACCACCAGACGGCCTGCGGCATTTGCAGTGGTAGTGATTGCTGCAAGTGACAAACCCGCAGCGATAAGCGTAGAGAGAGTTTTCAGTTTCATTGTCAGTCCTTTTTTCAGGTTTTATTATCAGAGGGTGAAACAGTGCCTGCTAAGTGCTCCCGTTTGCTGACATTGGCAATCAAAAGAGGCATTAGCAGTAGCCCCATCAGAGCCGCTGCACTGGCGAGCAAGGTAAACATCCCTGACCAACCATAACGTGCAATGACCTGAGAGAGTGGCCATCCAGCAATTGCGGCACCTAAATAGGCGTACAAGCCAAGATAGCCTGTTACCGCTCCAGCTGCTTTTTTATGACAATATTCTGTTGCAGCTAGACCGATTAACATTTGTGGTCCAAAAACAAAAAAGCCGATAGCAAAAAAACATACAGCCAATAATGCATAATGATGAATTGGCGTTAACCATAAGGCGCTGACTGAAACACACAGGCCCAATGAAAACAGTAAAATCATGGGGGCGCGTTGGCCGCGAAACAAAAGGTCTGAACCCCAGCCAGAACAAAGAGCCCCTAATAAGCCACCTAATTCAAATAACGATAATGTTGCGTTAGCACTCAGTAAGTTGGTACCGTGTGTTTCTGTTAACCATAGGTTTCCCCAATCATTTATTGCCATGCGGATCAAATAAACTAAGATATAAGAGAAACCTAATAACCAAATCATGCGGTTAAAAACAATGCTCTCTTTTAAAATCAAGAGCATTGGCATTGGCGGAGACAAACGCTCTTGGCGTAATTCCAGCACATCTTTTCGCCATTGGCCCACGCTAGGAAGATTCTCTTCTTGTGGTGTTCCTCGTAACTGACTACATAGCCATAAACCAACAACCACGCCAATTACCCCAGGAACAATTAAAGCCATCTGCCAGCTATATTGGGTGGCTAATAGCGCTGTCAATAAAGGCAGCAGCATTCCACCAAGGTTAATCGAGATATTCCATAACCCCCACCAAAAGCCACGTTCATTGCGTGAATACCAATGGGTTAAGATACGTGCGCAAGGAGGCCATCCCCAACCTTGGAAAAAACCATTTAATGTCCACACCACTAATAAAGCAGGGAACGATAAGCAATAGGCGAATACGATATTTAGCAACCCAGTCATCACTAAGCCTGCCCCCATAAACCAGCGATATCCTGTAATATCGTGAAAAATACCCGATAAAAACTTTGAAATACCGTAGGTAAGGTAAAACGCAGTGGCTATCCAGCCGATATCGCTTTTATCGAGAAACAATTCACTTTGCATAACTGGCATCACGAAATTAAAGCTTTTTCGTGTAAGGTAAAAAGTGGCATAACCAATAATCATTGATAGCATTAAGCGGCGACGCCAAAAACGATAAGTGTTATCCAGACTCAACGTGTCATTACCTGTCATGGTGTTGTTTCTCTTGTTTGGCAAATGTAATCAAGTTTTTAACAAAAAGGATGAGAGAAGGTATTAGAGGGGTAGGAATAATTCCTAGTTTTGCGATGTTTTATCTCAAAATGTGGGCAAGTTAACACTTATTTTCGTTCCATTTTGGGTAGTTAACGTCCAATCACCGCCTAAGGCTCTGACTCGTTCTTCAATACCACGTAAACCAAAGCCGCTGGTTCGTTTACTAAAAGGAATACCAACGCCATTATCATCAACGATAAGCTGGATCTGGTCATTTACTTGTTCAAGTGATATATGGATTTGAGTGGCTTTCGCATGCTTACTGATATTGTTAAGTAACTCTTGGACTAGCCGATATAGTGTAAATAAAACCGTTTCGTTTATTGGTGTTTCTTGTAAACCGTAATGAAAATGGCATTGAATATTCCTTTCAGGGAAGGAAAACTCAGCAATTAAGTGTTTAAGCGCTTTTTCCAAGGACATTTCTTCTAGCACGGGCGGGCGTAACTGGCGCAACAATTGCCGTGTAGACTGGTGAATTTGCTGCGCGAGTTCATTAATTTGGCTCGCTGCTTGCTGGCCAAGTGGATCAGCGGCAGTTTTTTTGACTAACATTGATTGAATTTGGATGGCGGTAATATTTTGGCCGATTTCATCGTGTAACTCACGGGCAATCGCTTTTTTAATATCTTCTTCGGTATGGACTAATTGGCGCATTAAATCACGACGAGCTTTTAGCTCTTGTTCTAAACGTTGGCGGTAACGTTGTAAATTGCTAGCAAGTTGTTTTTGACGGCTAATGGCAATCCCTAATCCAATACCAATAAGGGCTTGGGTACTTAAGAACATCTCTAGCTCTTCTAAATCAGCGAAGGCACCGTGGAATTGCCGAGCAAAAGTAATAATTAAACTCCCTAATAGAGCGGAAAGTACTCCACCTTGCCAGCCATAGCGATAGGCCATAAAAACATTAGGAATAAATACCAGTAGGACAATTAAACGCTCTATTTCAGGCGCAAAAAAGACTTGAGCGCTTAAACCGACAACACAAAACAAAAAGCACCAGACAATCAATGAAGTACGTAATTGCTTATCAGGAGTCCCATAGTCAAGTAACATTTGGTAGTGCTGTTCGTGTAGATATTCATAAATTAGGTAAACAAATGGGGATAGCAAAATTCCGCCAGTGAATGTCGTTAAAAATAACTGGCTAACGGAATAGGGGGATAACCAACCAAATAATAACGCATGCAGAATGCTATTTGCAGCCACACCGGCGAGCAACAGTAATAAACGTTGCCAATATAAAGTGTATCGCCACCAGATATCTTGAATAATAAAAGCGACTCCAAGGCTGAGCAATGGAGAGAGTAATAAAATAGGTTGAAACAGTAATTGTTCTTCTGATAGCCAAAGATTGAGTATTCCTTCACTGAGTAGCAGTGTTGGCCAATAGCGTCGCCAAAGGATGATCATTAAAGCGAGTCTTAACCCTTGAGGAAGAAATAATGTTGCTTGAAAACTATTTTGGCTCAAATAAAAACCGATGATCCACAACCCAACCCACAATAATGAATAGGTAAAAAGTAGAAATGTGGATTGCAGTGTTAATCGCAGGCTTTTATTCATCATAAATTATCGAGAAATCAGGTTGTGTTCTAATGCATAATGAACCAGATCGATGGTATTTTCACACTGTAATTTACCGAGTACATTAGCACGGTGCACATGAACAGTTTTATGGCTCAATTCGAGTTGTTCAGCTATGACCTTAACGCTTAACCCTGATACTAATAAATCAAATACTTCGCGTTCACGAGGGGTAAGCTCTTGAATTCCTTTTTGTTGCTGCGGTGAATGGCGTAAAGCTCTCATGGCATCTGAACATAGGTAGCAACCTCCCTGATGGACAGAACGAACAGCTTGGACTAATTCTTCTGGTCCGCAGCGTTTCGTTAAATAAGCGCTAGCCCCCGCATCTAACGCACTTTGAACAAAAGCCGGCGTGTCATAAATACTTAAAATAATTGTACGGAAGTCGGGCTTTTTCTGGCGTAGACGCGTGAGTAATTGCAAGCCGTTTTCATCAGGCATAGAAATGTCCATAATGGCCACATCTATATCAAGGTTAATTAGGTTTGGCCAAGCTTCTTGGGCATTTGCATATTGCCCAACCACTGAAATATCACTTTCTAAGGTAAGCAATTGAGCGAACCCAGACCGTACAACAATATGGTCATCAATTAAGGCGATTTTTATCATTTGGCTTTATTATTTTAATGTGTAGTGTGTTACTCAGTCTTATATCAAGATGGGAAAGGATAATCTATAAACATCATTTAGAATTCTGATATTCATCAGAAAAGCAGAGTATAAAAGGAGGAGGAAAGGCGAGCCCACAATAGGCAATGACTTAATCGTACAAGGTAATAAAACTAAGGCTTAATGCTTTATTACCTGAAGAGTTAGCCCTTACTTAGATGATTAAACAGGCAATACTTCAATGATATAAACGTGGGTATCCGTGTCTATGATTCGGTTAAGTTTTAACCCAGACTTGGCAAATAGCGCTTCAAACTCTGCTTTTGTATGCCCGCCGCCATCCGCGGAAAGGTTGATACAGAGTAAATCCAATTCTTTGCCAAAATAGGGTTTGTCATCATCACCAATAACACAATCGATCAAGAGTAATTTAGATGATTGCTTCATGGCACGGCGGATAGTTTTTAGGATCTCAACAACTTTGTCATCTGGCCAGTCATGGCTGATATACTTAAGTAAAAATATATCGGCTTCTGGGCATTTTTCAAAGAAAGAACCGGGGCAAGTTTCCCAACGAGAGTCATCTTCTAATAAGTGTAAGATATTATTTTCTAAAACATGTTCCCTATCAAATAGAATACCTTGAACTGTTGGGTTGTTTTTCAGTACTTCGAGAAGTAAACCACCAAAGCCACCCGCAATATCAGCTACAACAATATTTTCATTGAAATCATAATGCCTAACTACAGAGTTATTTTCTATCGCTGAAAATGATGACATACCATTATGGAAGTTGTCGGGTAAGTTGGCATTTTTCTCCCAATATTCAAAGAAACTACCGCCAAATAAATCTTCAAATACCGGTTTTTTTAATGCGATATCACTTAATTGATAAGACGGCATCCAAAATGTTTGGTCTGTTACCATGAGTATCGCTTGGCGTAATGAAAATGGATGATCAGCCTTTAGAAATTCGGCTTCAGGGTTTAAGGCAAAACGCGAGTCACCTAGAGAGGTAAAAATCCGGTGGCTGGCAAGCAGGCGCAGTATTTGGCGAATTGTTCTTTCTCTGCAACCGAGTTCTTGTGCTAGCTGCTCTGACGTTTTGGGGCCACTCTCTAAGTGTTCAGCTAAATTAAGTTTTGCAGCTGCACGTAATGCAGCTTGAAACATGAAACCAATTGTTTGCTGTAAAACGTATACGCCAGCACTGAGGTCATCTGGTTTGTTAGTTACCGTTGAAGAGTCTTTCATTTGACATCCTATTATTGTTTAAAAAAAGGTCAATTGATTTGTTCTTTTTAAGTATTATATTACTTTGCGGAAAAAGCAAACCATATAAAAAGAAAATGCGAGAATTTCTTATCTTAATGTATTATAAGTAATTATTTTTTTGATTATCTGCTTTGTTATGGATTGTCAAATTAGAGTCAATATTTTATTTCACACATAAAATATAAATATATTTAATGTAACTTAACTGAAATATCAATAGGGTTAACTAGGTTTTTCCCCCTCTAATACGGGGTGTATAAAATTAACGACAGACCAGTATTGCCACTGTCGCCAAATGGAGACACTTATCTTGTTGATATTTAAGGTTATTTTATTTTTGGTGCTAGAGTGTCTTAAATTAGCGACAATACGATGAATGGAGAACACTATTTTTGTGTACTTAAATCCCGCAAAAGAATGATTTAATATATTTTTTGTTATTATTCAAAGTGATGAGTGTTTTCTTGAAAAGTTGGCATGGCTTGTGCATAATAATACTCAGTTGCTCATTCAATTTATTATGTAGGTCCATAATTAGTTGGGTACATACCACATAAAGCAAGAATGACGCCAAAGTAAGGTGCCTACCGTCCAACAGCACAGATACTCGCCTTCGGGCCTTATCAAACACAGGGCGACACGTTGAGTGAGGCACCACCTATATGATTATCTTTATTGTAAAGACATAGTCATATAAAAGAAGTAATCCATCGCTGGCGGGGTAGAGTCCAATACTCTATCCCGCCTTCCTGTTTATCTCCCCCAATCTATCGAACCGCTGTGTTGCTATCTCAGTGTAGTTTCCCCAAAGATCATCTTAAGTGATTGGTTGTTGAAATGCGCTTTTGCTATTTATTTATCAATAGATATGCGTGGCTAAAAAGCCCCGACCTTTATTTAGAGAGGTTGGCATGTTGATTGCTATCACATTATACACTTAGTCTGATTTCAACATTGCGGTATACAGAATTGTGATTCAACTACCCGTCCTACAAAGAGTTCTGTTACCATTAAAAAACGTTTAATGAGTATGAGATGAATGCATTGAGTAAATGGCGTTTTTTCCCGCGCTCCTTGCGCCAATTGGTTGTTATGGCATTCTGGTTGGTATTATTACCACTCTTAGTGTTAGCTTATCAGGCTTACCAAAGCTTAGAGCAACTGAGTAATCAAGCAGCCGATATCAATAAGACCACATTGCTTGACGCAAGGCGCAGTGAGGTCATGAGTAGTCTCGCCTTGGAAATGGAGCGTAGTTATCGGCAATATTGTGTTTTACAAGATGCGACACTACAGACACAGTATCAAAAGCAATTTGTTGACTATGAACAGATGCTTGAGCGCCAAAAGACGATTTTACCGAAAGACTCAGATACCTCTAACCTGTCTAAAATATTAGGGCAACTTAAAGCAGTTACTTGTGAAAATAACGAACCAACCCAGAAAGTTGTTCAAGCATTGGAACAATTTTCCGCTGAAAATGCACTTTTAATTCAAGAAACAAGAAATGTGATTTTTAGTCGTGGAGAGCAATTACAAAAAGCAATTGCCAATAAAGGGCAATTATTTGGTTGGCAAAGTTTAATCCTCTTTTTATTGAGCGCATTACTGGTCACTTTATTCACAAGGATGATTATTGGTCCGGTGATGGTTATTGAGCGAATGATTAACCGCCTCGGTACTGGTCGAACCTTGGCGAGCAATATAGAACGCTTTAAAGGCCCTCGAGAGCTGCGTACTATTGCTCAGCGGATCATCTGGTTGAGCGAACGTTTGGCATGGCTTGAATCTCAACGCCATGAATTTTTGCGTCATATTTCACATGAATTAAAAACGCCTTTAGCCAGTATGCGAGAGGGAACAGAGCTTCTTGCGGATGAGGTTGCTGGGCCATTAACGGTCTCCCAAAGGGAAGTTGTCGAAATCTTAGATCATAGCAGTAAGCACCTTCAGCAACTTATTGAACAACTTCTTGATTATAATCGCAAATTGGTAGATAACCCACCTGAAGCACAATTAGTCGATTTGCAAAAGCTGATTGACGATATTGTAAATGCACATAATTTACCGGCGAGAGCGAAAAATATTAAAACGGACGTGCGTCTAAAAGTTGAAAGTTGCTTAGCAGAACCGACACTTCTTGGGCGTGTAATCGATAATATCTACTCCAATGCGGTGCACTATGGCAGCGAATCAGGTAATATTTGGGTTTCTAGTCGTAGGATAGACAATAAACTTCTGATTGAAGTTGCTAATACAGGTACTCCAATCCCAGATTCTGAAAAAAGCATGATATTTGAGCCTTTTTATCAAGGTTCATTACAAAGAAAAGGTGCTGTTAAAGGAAGTGGATTAGGGCTAAGTATTGCACAGGATTGCATCAAACAAATGGGGGGAGAGCTCTCCTTGGTGCCTCATAAATCAGCAGATGTTTGTTTTAGAATTGAACTGCCTCTAACAGCAGAGAATGAATAATGGTAAATCGGTCTACAGAACTTTTAACCGTACTTTGTAATAAAGTCGCGTTTAATAAACAAAAGCAGGTGGTTAGTTACGTGATGAGACGTACAACTACACATATTGGGGTGGTTTTATTTGGCCTTTTTTTAACAGGTTGTGTTACGAAAGATGGGCAATCCCCCCTTGAAACACTGTCACAAGTTGTTGTACCTGAAGTTAAAGTGACTGACTATCGCTATGCATCTTGTGAAACTATTTGGGATAATGACCAGCTAGCAGCTCGTGAAAACGCCTTGTTTTGGTTACGTATGATGGATTGTGCTGATAGGGTTGATATGACTCAGGCTCGAACTGATGCTAATCAAATAACGGTGACGGATTGGTCGACGGCATTTCAACAAAATATCTTATTAAATTCAGCAGACCCCAGCATTGCTGAAAGGCGAAAAATGCTTGATAGCATTAATACCTATAGTTTGAGTTTTCCAACAGGGGTACGCCCCTTATTGCAGCTATGGCGTGAACAACAAGTGCAAATTATTAACCTTTCTGATGCAGGTTCGCGTTATAAGCGTTTGCAGCAAGAAATGGACAGTAAACTCGACCGCCTAAAGGAAGACAATGCCAAGCTGGCTTTTGAATTGAACACGACTGCGCGAAAATTAGAAAACTTAACGGATATTGAACGCCAACTTTCTTCACGCAAAAAAAGTACTAATGAAACAGAAAAAGAAGTCGAGAATGCAGTAGAAGGGGAAAAACCTACATCTTCAGAGAGCCAGCAGCCAAGTAACACATCGGGCTCATCTGTAGAACAGCCTTCATCGGAGAATGAACCTAATGACAAACCGTAAATCGGCAAATTTACTGTTAGTGGATGACGACCCAAGTCTACTTAAACTACTCGGAATGCGTTTAAGTAGTGAAGGTTTTAAAGTCATTACGGCAGAAAGCGGGCCTGAAGCACTAAAAATATTACAAAAAGAAAAATTAGATTTAGTGATCAGCGATTTACGAATGGATGAAATGGATGGCATGGCGTTATTTGATGAAATTCAAAAAGCCCATCCGAATATGCCCGTTATTATATTAACGGCACACGGCTCTATTCCTGATGCTGTTGCGGCTACACAACGAGGGGTATTTAGTTTCTTAACTAAACCTGTTGATAAAGATGCACTATATAAAGCCATCGACGAAGCTCTTGCGCTTTCATCAACCCCAATAAGTGATGAGGAATGGAGCTCTGGTATTGTGACTCGCAGCCCTTTAATGATCCGTTTACTAGAGCAAGCCCATATGGTTGCTCAGTCAGATGTAAGCGTATTAATTAATGGGCAAAGTGGTACAGGTAAAGAAGTATTGGCTCAAGCAATCCATAAAGCAAGCCCTCGTGCTCGTAAGCCATTTATTGCGATTAACTGTGGCGCATTACCTGAGCAATTATTAGAGTCTGAACTTTTTGGCCATGCTAAAGGTGCATTTACAGGCGCGGTGAGTAATCGTGAGGGGTTATTTTTCGCTGCTAGTGGTGGGACCTTATTTTTGGATGAAATTGGTGATATGCCAATGCCATTGCAAGTCAAATTATTGCGAGTGTTGCAAGAGCGCAAAGTACGCCCCTTAGGAAGTAACCGTGATTTAGATATTGATGTACGAATTTTATCTGCCACTCATCGTGACTTACCGAAAGCGATGGAAAAAAATGAGTTTAGAGAAGACCTTTATTACCGCTTGAATGTAGTTAATCTACGTATTCCTGCATTGAATGAACGCTCTGAAGATATCCCATTATTAGCTAATCATTTATTACGTGAGTCAGCATCTCGCCATAAACCGTTTGTACGCAGTTTTTCCAGTGATGCGATGAAATGCCTTATTACCGCGAGTTGGCCAGGAAATGTGCGTCAGCTAGTCAACGTCATTGAACAATGTGTTGCACTCACCACGTCTCCTGTTATTAGTGAAGCGCTTGTCAGTCAGGCTCTGCAAGGGGAAAATACGGCCCTCCCGACTTTTGTTGAAGCGCGTAATCAGTTTGAACTAAATTACTTGCGTAAGTTATTACAAATGACGAAGGGGAATGTGACTCAAGCTGCTAGAATGGCAGGGAGAAATCGTACAGAATTTTATAAATTACTTGGTCGTCATGATTTAGAAGCCAATGATTTTAAAGAATAAATGAAAATTATTGACCGCATGAATTTTATCGAACAAATTATGTGCAATAGAGCAATCCATATTCATGCTTCGGGAGAAAAAACACCTTATGAGCCGTAAGCTTAACATTTCGCTAGCACAACTTAACTGGCTAGTCGGTGATATTGAAGGCAATTGTGAACGCATGCTGCAAGTTGTAAAAGAACAAGCAGGTCACACTGATATCGTTATGTTTTCAGAGTTATCACTGACTGGGTATCCTCCGGAGGATTTGATTTTCCGTGGTGATTTTGAAGACCGTTGCCTCGTACAACTTGAACGCCTACAAAAAGCCAGTTCTGCTACAGCAATTATCGTCGGTCACCCATGGTATGAAAACGATGAAATCTATAATGCGTTATCATTTTTTTACCAAGGCAAATTACACGCACGTTATTTTAAACAAGAACTGCCAAATTATGGTGTATTTGATGAGCCTCGTTATTTCACGGCTGATGAAAAAACCTGCGTAGTCGAATTTAAAGGTTATCGCATTGGGTTATTGATTTGTGAAGATATTTGGTATGACGAGCCAGTGGATGCCGTTAAAGGCGCCGGTGCTGAGTTATTACTCACGATAAATGCTTCACCTTATGATATTCACAAAGAACATATTCGTAGTGACTTGCTGGTCGATCATTGCCAACGTACTAATATGCCTATCGTCTATCTCAACCAAGTCGGTGGTCAAGATGAACTAGTATTCGATGGCGGTTCTAAGGTATTGGCGAATAAAGGTAAACAAGTATACCAGTTGGCTGAGTTTGAAGAACAAGTAGCGACAGTCCATTTTGAAGATTTGGTATTGGTGACTGATGGTGGGGCTCAAGAAGAAACGAACTCAGTGGCTCAAGTTTACCAAGCGTTGGTATTGGCAACACGTGATTACATCACTAAAAATGGCTTCAACGGTGCCATTTTAGGGTTGTCTGGAGGAATAGACTCAGGGCTGACTGTTGCTATTGCCGTAGATGCAATAGGTAAAGAGCATGTACAGGCAGTGATGATGCCTTTCCGCTATACTTCTGAAATGAGCATCCATGATGCCAAAGAACAAGCTGAGCTGCTCGGAGTTGAATTTGATATTGTTTCTATTGAGCCAATGTTTGATGCATTCATGGCACAATTAGCACCTATGTTTGAAGGTACAGCAGCTGATACAACAGAAGAAAACCTACAAGCACGTTGCCGAGCTGTTATTCTAATGGCAATGTCTAATAAACGCCGTCGTTTAGTGTTGACCACAAGTAACAAAAGTGAATCGGCCGTGGGCTATTCAACATTATATGGCGATATGGCTGGGGGATTTGATGTATTAAAAGATGTGCCTAAAACCCTCGTCTTTGAGTTAGCTAAATATCGTAATACAATATCGCCAGCTATCCCTCAACGTGTCATTGATAGGCCTCCTTCTGCGGAACTTGCTCCAGGCCAGTTAGACCAAGACAGCCTACCGCCTTATGACGTTTTGGATGCGATACTTGAAGGTTATGTCGAAAAAGATCTCTCCGTTAATGATTTAATTAAGTTAGGTTTTGATAAAGACATGGTGCGTAAAGTTGTACGCCTTGTTGATATTAACGAATATAAACGCCGTCAAGCTCCTATTGGGCCGCGTATTACCATGCGTAATTTTGGGAAAGATCGCCGTTATCCGATCACCTCAGGTTTTGGCCGTAAAAACTGGTCATAACAGGGACTATTTATGAAAAAAATTGATGCAATTATAAAGCCATTTAAACTTGATGATGTTCGTGAAGCTCTGGCTGAAGTAGGAATAACTGGGATGACTGTTACTGAAGTGAAAGGCTTTGGTCGCCAAAAAGGGCATACCGAGCTGTATCGCGGTGCAGAATATATGGTCGATTTCCTCCCTAAAGTAAAAATTGAAATTGTAGTTCCGGACGATATAGTCGAAAACTGCGTCGAAACCATTATGCAAACCGCGCAAACCGGTAAAATTGGTGATGGTAAAATCTTTGTTTATGACGTTGCCCGGGTGATCCGCATCCGTACGGGTGAACAGGACGAAGAAGCGATTTAAACATAGAAGGAAAAAGCGGTAACGGAAAATACACAGGAATGGGATTAAAACAGTGTATTTGTTAGATGAACCCGTTACCGCTAAATTGCGAGAAAACTAAGCCGCTTGAGCTTTAAAACGTGATTAAAGCAATTTTAATGCGTTAATGCATCTCAAGAAATGCTCTTCTCACGAGAAGAGCATTTTTTTATCAATTAGTTGAGTGGCAGAACCTTATGTGGGCCAAAACATTCATAGTGAATAGCATTGGCATCAATCCCCATTGAAACCAACTGTTTACCAACATGTTGCATAAAACCGACTGGGCCGCAGAAGTAAAACTGCATGTTTGGTTGCTCAATCCATTCACGAACTTGCTCTAAGTCCATTAAACCTTGGAATTGATAATCAAAGCCAGCCCGATCAGTTGTACGAGGTTGATTAAACCAAATGGCAGATTGCCCCGCTTTTTGTTTTGCCATCAGTTGTTGTATTTCATGGCTAAAAGCATGAACAGCCCCATTTTCAGCCGCATGTAACCAATTAACTTGTGCATCGTGCCCTTGTTCTGTGAGGTGGTTAAGCATACTTAACATCGGGGTTAAACCTACACCTGCAGAAATTAACGTGACAGGGGTTTGGTTATCAACATCGATAAAGAAATCACCACAAGGAGGGGCCAATAATACGCTATCACCTTCATTTAATTGCTGGTGTAAGAAATTAGAAACAGCGCCTTGGTCTTCGCGTTTTACGGCGATACGATAGCTATGACCATTAGGTGCAGTAGTTAATGAATATTGGCGAATTTCTTGGTTTTCAAAATCATCACTATTTACATAGATTGTAATATATTGCCCTGCGCGGTAATTTGCGACGGGTTTGCCATCGACAGGGACAAATTCAAAACTGGTGATGACATCACTTTGTGGCTGTTTTTGTTTTAGTTTAAATTCCCGTAGGCCTTCCCATCCCCCCGTTTTATCTGAGTTTTCTTGGTAAATTGCGGCTTCACGACCAATGAAAATATCCGCTAATACACCATAAGCTCTTCCCCATGCATCAAGCACTTCTTGACCTGGGTTAAGTAATTCATCGATAGCTGCCAGTAAGTTTTCCCCAACAATTGGGTAGTGCTCCGGTTTGATATTTAAACTCACGTGTTTTTGTGCGATTTTTTCCACGGCAGAAACCAGTGCTTCAGGTGTTTCAATATGGACGGCATAAGCGCAAATAGCATTGAATAGGGCTTCGCGTTGGTCACCATTCATTTGGTGAGTCATATTGAAAATATCTTTTAGTTCAGGATGTTGTTTAAACATTCTGTCATAAAAATGGGCGGTAAGTTTGGGGCCTGTCTCAGCAATGGCAGGGATAGTTGATTTGACAATGGCAATGGTTTGGCTATCTAACATACAGGTGCTCCTGAATTATTTTCATGTTCCCTTAGTGTTCATCGCGATGATGTATTTTTCAGCTACTTGAAAATATATTGCATATTTTCATTTAGATAGCGTTATTTCACCGTAATAAACGTACTTTTATTTGAGAGACACAAAGTTTATTTATAAACATGTATTTTAAATACAACTTATAATATTTAAGGTAACAAGTAAATACTCAAACGTGGAAAATATGACTGAAATAAACACATAATGAGAAGGGGCTTGCAAATTCAGCGATCTCTGCGTCAAAAAATAAAATTTGGGCTATTTTATAGTGAAGCCTTAAGAAGCAAATGAAGTGAAAAAAATTAATGCAATCGTTTGCGTATATTTTTTCTTTAGGGCTATCTCAACAGAGAAAAAGAGTTTACACTGTGTGTTATTGCGATGAATCGATTTTCAACCTATTGAATTGCTGAGGCAGGAGAAGCGAATGTTAAAGCGTGAAATGAATATTGCAGACTATGATCCAAAACTATGGGAAGCAATGGAGCAAGAAGTACAACGTCAAGAAGAACACATTGAATTAATTGCTTCTGAAAACTATACCAGTCCACGAGTCATGCAGGCTCAAGGTTCTCAGCTAACCAATAAATATGCAGAAGGCTACCCAGGTAAACGCTATTACGGCGGTTGTGAGTACGTTGACGTCGTTGAGCAATTAGCGATTGACCGTGCAAAAGAATTATTTGGCGCTGATTACGCAAACGTACAGCCGCATTCTGGTTCACAAGCAAACGCTGCTGTTTACATGGCTTTATTACAACCGGGCGATACAGTGTTAGGTATGAACCTTGCACACGGTGGGCATTTGACGCATGGTTCGCCAGTTAATTTCTCGGGTAAGTTATATAATATCGTTCCTTATGGTATTGATGAGAGCGGTAAAATTGACTACGACGATATCAAAGCGCAAGCAGTAAAACATCAACCTAAAATGATTATCGGTGGTTTCTCTGCATATTCAGGTGTGGTTGATTGGGCTAAAATGCGTGAAATTGCAGATAGCATTGGTGCTTATCTGTTTGTTGATATGGCTCACGTTGCAGGTCTTATTGCAGCTGGTGTTTATCCAAACCCAGTTCCTCACGCTCATGTTGTCACAACAACGACCCATAAAACTTTAGCAGGCCCTCGCGGTGGTTTGATCCTTGCTAAAGGTGGCGACGAAGAGATGTACAAAAAATCAACTCTGCGGTATTCCCAGGTTCTCAAGGTGGCCCTTTAATGCATGTGATTGCAGGTAAAGCGGTTGCGTTGAAAGAAGCTATGGAGCCAGAGTTCAAAGTTTACCAGCAGCAAGTGGCGAAAAATGCGAAAGCCATGGTCGACGTTTTCCAAAAACGTGGCTATAAAGTTGTGTCTGGTGGAACTGAAAACCACTTATTCTTAGTTGATTTAGTTGATAAAGGTATTACTGGTAAAGATGCTGATGCAGCTCTTGGCCGCGCTAATATCACTGTTAACAAAAACAGCGTACCAAACGACCCGAAAAGCCCATTCGTAACGTCTGGTGTACGTATTGGTTCTCCAGCAATTACACGTCGTGGTTTTAAAGAAGCGGAAGCAGGTGAGCTAGCTGGCTGGATGTGTGATATTCTAGACAACCTCAATGACGAAGCGACCATTGAAAGCGTGAAACAAAAAGTATTAACAATCTGCAAAAAATACCCAGTTTACGCATAATATAAACAATATTTAATTACCTAAACCCGCTTCTACATGTTTGTATGAGCGGGTTTTTTGCATTGAAAAAAGGGAGGGGTGATGGTCATTCCATCAACACGTTGGTTAGCTATTGACTATTTTACCTATTTTTTTGCGTATAGTATTTTTTTACCATTTTGGTCTGTGTGGCTACAGGGCGAGGGTATTGATGCAGAAATGATAGGGGTTTTACTCGGTGTCGGGCTAACAGCTCGCTTCCTAGGTGCAATGTTTATTACTCCTTCCGTTAAAGAGCCCTCAAAACTCATCATGGCACTACGACTGCTAGCAGGTCTCTCATTAATTTTCTCTGTTGGTTTTGCTTTTGGTTCCCATTGGGCATGGTTATTATTTGTGATGATAGGGTTTAACTTGTTCTTTGCACCAATGGTTCCATTAGGGGATTCGTTGGCTGGCACTTGGCAAAAACAATTTTCATTCGATTATGGCAAAATCCGTGTTTGGGGCTCTATCGCATTTATTATCGGCTCATCTTTAATGGGCTATTTGGCGGGAGTCTGGGGTCATCAGTCCATTATGGTTGCTTTGATTATAAGTTGCTTAGCATTATTGCTAGGGTCAATGTTAAAACCCGCTATCATGCCGACTGGAGCTGTCAAAGTAGAGGGCGATGATAAGCTTTCCTTTAAGCAATTAATTGCAGATAAGAACATCGTGAAGTTTTTAGTTTGCGTAACGCTGCTGCAAGGTGCACATGCAGCTTATTATGGGTTTGCGTCCCTATTTTGGAAAGAAGCGGGCTATTCAGATTTAGTAATAGGTAATTTGTGGTCACTGGGTGTTGTCGCAGAAGTGATAGTTTTTATGTTGAGCCACCGTTTATTTAGGCGTTGGAGTGCTCGTAATCTATTACTCTTATCTGCATTTTGTGGGGTGATTCGCTGGGGCTTAATGGGGGCATTTACCAGTTTACCAGTATTAATCATTATACAAATACTGCACAGTGGTACCTTTACGGTTTGCCATTTAGCCGCGATGCGTTTTATTAGTGCGCGTAAAGAAAATGAAATCATTCCGTTACAAGGGGTGTATTCTGCCCTAGCCACCGGTGGTGGGTTAGCTGTGCTTACCATTATTGTTGGTTATATTTATGAGCGCGTTCCAGCCCATCATGGTGTGGTTTTCTATTTAATGGCTCTTCTTGCTATTCCTGCCATATTTATTCGACCCAAAATTGTTGCTCAGCCGTAATGGTGAATTGTTACGAGGGAGTCTGTTGTCAAGTAGTGAAGTGAATATGCGTATTCTTGCTGCATTTCATTTATATTAATTTAAATAAAAACACTTAGTTAAAATGGGCAAGTAGCTTTCTGAGCTACTTGCCATCTAAAGTTAGTATTATTTTTATAAGCTTGGTAAGAATGTTGTAAATACAGGCATAAATGTCACTAGTAATAAAACAACAATTAATGCGAAGAATAACGGTAATACTTCACGAATAAAGTCAGCAATACGCACACCTGTGATAGACGTCGCGACAAACATCACTGTTCCCATTGGTGGCGTTAAACAACCAATAGCCAAATTCAATATCATCACAATACCAAAGTGGATTGGGTCGATACCGAGTAATTTCACCGTTGGCATTAATAGAGGAACGAGCACAATAATCGCGGCATTACCTTCAATGAACATGCCTAGAATTAACAGAACCGCATTGACTATCATTAAAAATACATAAGGATTGTCAGAAAAATTGGTCATCATTCGCGCGACATCTTGTGCCACTTGCTCATTCGTCAATACCCATGCTAATGCGGAACATGTCATGATGATTAGCATAATACTCGCGGTTGAACGAGCTGTTTCGAGAAACGAAGCGGCGATATCTTTTAACTTCATTTCGCGATAAAAGAAGGTACCAATAACGATGACATAAAGTACAGCAATTGCACCAGCTTCTGTTGGGGTAAAAATACCAAACCTAATTCCACCAATGATCACAAGAACCAACAAGAAAGCTGACATTGCGCCTTTACCGGTTTGGTATACCTCTGACCAAGTCGGTCCTTTTTCTCTCGCTGGTTTATAGCCACGTCTCTTGGCAATCAAATAAATAGTAACCATTAAGGCAAGGCAGCACATAAGGCCAGGAATAATTGCAGCCATAAACATTTTGCCAATGGAAACGTCAGCAACAAACCCATAAATAATAAGGGCTATCCCAGGGGGAATAATTGGGGTTATGAGTGAACCAGCGGCTGTCACAGCAGCTGAAAAACTCCTTCCATAGCCTAATTTCGTCATTTCAGGCACTAGCATTTTAGACAGCATTGCACAGTCTGCAAGGTTAGATGCTGAGAGCCCACCCATCATGGTGCTTAACAATACGTTTGATTGAGCAAGACCTCCAGGGTAGTGGCCGGATAAAGTGCCAGTGAATTTTAGCATTCGACTGGTTATTCCAGTGTAATTTAATAAATTTCCTAATAAAATAAAAAAGGAATAGCTAGTAAAGTTACGTTTTCCCCTGCACCAATAATTCTCTGTACGGCGATTAATGGAGAAATATCACCAACAGAAAAGAAATAAGTGAGTAAAGCGATTAATACACTTAAGAATATAGGGACGTTAATTAAAAAACAGAAAATTAATACAATACAGGCGATAACTACTGACATGGTTTATCCCCTTTAATTAATTTGCTCATATCTTCCAACAAATGTTGAATTGAAAATAACACCATGATGGATGCACCAATAGGAACAGAGAGGTCGATGTAATAATAAGAAACACCAATAATTGGGGTTATCTTATCTTCTGCAATAATAGACAGTTCGTATCCAAGGTAACCGAAAATTGATAAAGCAATGATAGCCATAATATGGGTGAATACTGCGATAACTAACTGTATTTTTTCAGGAAATAAAGAGGTGATGGCATCAATACTGACATGCATTCTTTTACCTGCGGCCGAAGCGGCACCGATCATGACAAGCCAGATGTAGCAAATAATTAAAACTTCTTCACTCCACATTAAAGGGTCATTAAGAAGCCAACGCATGAACACAGCAAGAATAGTGATCATCACAATCGCTGCGACGGCGAGTGATGATACAATATCACTTAATTTCCCCAGAAATTTAAACATAGAAGATCCTTGCAAGAATAATAGCTAACCTTATTATTGTGAAAAGACTGGCGGAATATACCGCCAATCATGATGGTTAATTATTAATAATATCTTGTGTTTGCTGGTATAAATTTGCAGACCACTCTGGGAATTCATTATAGAATGGCTTAGATTTTTCTTTGAAAAGCTCACGGTCAACTTCAACGACGGTAACCCCTTCATTCTTCATTTTTTCAATAATTTCTTTTTCTTCTTTTAGAACTAATTCAGTTAAATATTGGCCTGCTTCATTTCCTGATTCAACCAAAGCTTGTTGAATATTTTCAGGTAATTTACTGTAGGTTTTGCTTCCCATGACTAAGTTAGTGACGTTTTCTACATGGCCCGTTAGGATAAGAAATTTCGCTGCTTCATGGTGTTTTTGGCCATATAAAACAGGAATTGGGTTTTCTGCGCCGTCAATAATTTTAAGGTTAAGTGCGGTATAAACTTCAGCTAAAGGTAATGGTGTTGGAGTTGCTCCCATCGCTTCTAAGCCTTTAATTTGGATCTTATTATTTGGTACACGGATTTTTAAACCTTTTAAGTCATCCGGCGTTTTTATCATTTTATTCGCGAGAATATGACGTGACCCATATAACCAATCTTTAGATACAACATGCAGGCCTTTTTTATCCAACTGCTGTTCTAAATTGCCATACCAAGGTGAAGCATTTAATTTAAAAATATCCTGATAGGAAAGGCCTAAATAAGGACCAAACATAATGCCGTAGTCAGGGACATAGTCAGAGAAGAAAGCGCCATCAGCGAGAGTAATTAATGGGCTACCTAATTTCATTTGTTCTATGACATCTTTCTTAGAACCTAATTGTGAACTTGGGTAAGGGATTAATTCACCTTCACCGTTTGTTTTTTCATTGAATTTTTTTGCCCATTCATGGATTGCTAAGTCAAAAGGTTCGCCTGGATTATTTTCGTAGGCAACTTTTAATTTATATTTAGCATCAGCAAAAGCTGAACCAGCCATACTGCCCATTAAAATCATAGTGCTGAGTGTTAAGCTAAGAATTTTCTTCCCGTTCAATGTGCTCAGTTTCATAAAAGTATCTCCTGTAGGGGGATTTATTGTTTTAAATAGTTTTTTTATATCTTTCACGTAAAGTGGATTCAGTGCCATTATGCAGAATAGCATTTATTTTTTGGCAAACATCTTCCTGTAATTGTGGAATTTCATTGAGATTTAAGCCCCATAAATCAGACATTGCTAAGACATTTTGGGTTAACTGCCTTGTATCCGAATCATAGAGGCTATCCCATTCTTTAAAACGTTTGAGCAAATAATCATCATCATTCAATGGGATTGATAATTGATTAAACTGCCCGCGATAAAAAACAATCAATGCCGCGAGTGAGAATGCAATGCAATAAGGGATTTGATTGTATTGGTTAGAATAAGAGATTAATTGAGGTAATAGCCGAGTTTTAAACTTGGTTAATGAATTAAGAGCGATAGAGAGTAATTCATGCTCTATAAATGGGTTGTTAAAACGGTCGATAACTGCGGATGCGAAAGCATTTAACTCCGTAGGGTCTTGAGATAACACAGGGATCACTTCGTTACCGATTAAATCCTTAGTGAAGGATAATAAAATGGGGTTAGATGTGGCCTCACGTACAGTTTTAATTCCTGCTAAATAAGCGACAGGTACCATTGAGGTATGTGCGCCATTCAAGATAGCGACTTTACGCTCTTTGTAAGGTTTAATGTCATCGACAATCTTTATGTTTAATGGCAATTCATTTAATTTCAGTTTTTTCTCTAATTCTTTTGGTCCTTGAATAACAAATAGATAAAAATATTCAGCGGTAACTAAAAACTTATCTTTATAACCTAACTCTTTTTCTAATTTACCGATTTCATTTTTAGGATAACCTGTCACTATTCTATCAACTAACGTAGAGCAAAAGGTATTGTGGTTATTCAGCCACATGATGAAATCATTAGGTAGATTCCAGTCCTCTGCGTGTTTATTGATAAATTCTTTTAATTTTTCACCATTATAATCGATTAATTCACAAGGGATGATTATCAATCCTTTGCTTTTATCACCATTGAAATGCTGATAACGGTGGAAAAGAAATTGAGTCAATTTTGCAGGAAAACTACTTGCAGGCCTATCGTCCAAGCAAACATCTTGTTTATAAACAATACCCGCTTCGGTCGTATTGGAAAAAACCCACTGTAAGTCTGGGTTTTCCGCACAACTTAAAAATTTATCATATTCAGAATAAATAAGAATTTCGCGATTAACGGAATTGATGATCCTGACATTTGAAACACTTTGTTGTTGTTCGTTGATTCCCCTGGTGATGGCGGTATATAAACCATCTTGCTCATTGATTGACGGGTGTGTTGAATCAATCGGCCTGACAATTGTTATGCCGCTATTAAAGTCTGTTTTTTCATTCAGTTGATCAACCATCCAGTCAATAAATGCTCGTAAAAAGTTACCTTCCCCAAACTGAAGAATTTTTTCTGGGTACTGCTTATTAGCCATTGATTGCCGATTCAGGTAATTATCCATGACTATTCCTCGAGTTATTATGTGTATTATTCATCTGGTGTGGGTTCAGACTAGAAGTATTTTTTTTTACGGACTATTAATTGCATCAATTTTGTGGGGTCAATGGCTTTTTGGTGTTTTTAATGTGTTTTTTATCAATTAAAAACATGGTTTTTATCTTTGTTAAAATGGTGGTTATTATTATTTTTTATATAATTATATGATAATTAAGAAATATATTATTTTTTGGGTAAGTGAGGATGATTGGTTTTTTATGATTCTATTGTTTTTTTAGTGAAAAATTCAGGTTAAACGTGGAGGAGGGAATAATAATAGTAAGTCATAGGGCGCTCAATTAGTTTTTAATCAAGCGCTTGGATTGAATAGGGTTATTCATATGTCTGTTGTATCGAATTGATCATAGTCCGTTTAGCAGTATCTAAATGGTGACGAAGTTCATTCATCGCGACAATATCATTACGGCTAATTAAAGCACTTAAAATAGTCATGTGTTCTTCGATAGCAAGGACGTTTCTTTCTTTTAAGTCTGACTCATCCCACTGGTATTGGAAGTGGAATATAACAGTAATAATTTCAAGTGATTGGTTAAAAAAGGGATTGTTGGCTCCCGATAAAATAAGGCTATGTAATTCATAGTCTAACTGGGAAAAATCACGATAATTAATCGTGACTGTTTCGCGCAATGCCCTATGTTTAAGTAATAATTCTTTGGCTAAAATCCAACGGTGGTCATCCGCGGGTAAATTTAAAAAATGCGTAAGTGCATTTGTTTCAAGCAACTCCCTAAATTCAAAGAGTTTCTCTGCATATTCGCGAGAAAATTTCATCATGTGCCAGTTGCCTCTATGGGTATTTTTAATTAACCCATATCGAGAAAATTCAACCAAAAATTCCCTAACCACACTGGAGTTAACATGGCTTTTCTTGGCGAGTTGTAACTCTGTAAAAGTATCCCCAGGCATCAGTTCTTTGCGTTTAATCATTTGGTAAAACGCTTTTTCGAATAACACAATTTGCTGATCTGGCAGGCTTGATTCAACTGGGAAGAAATCAGTTTTGTTTGGGTATCGAATAACGTGATATTCATTACCTTGTTTTTCAACAATTTTTTTCTCTAGTAAATATTCAATCGTGTGCCTGACAGTTGTACGACTGATATTAAACATTTCCGCTAAGGAAGATTGAGAAGGAAAAGGCGAAGTTAACAAATTTTTATGAATAGCATCTAAAAATTCATTAATAGAAGCGTAGCGCAAATTTTTACTTCTCACCATTTTGAGGTCCCTCTAATTGATTTTTATTCTTAAAAAACCGATTTAAAACCGATTTTAAAACATTTAATCACAAAATCTGCTTGTTTAATATCTAGATTATGTTTTTTAAATTAAAAAAGACAGATAAATTGATGGAGGATGATATGAAGCAATTGATTTGTCAGGAACCTAAAAAGCTAGTCTATCAGCAAGTTGAAGAGCCAGTGGTCAAAGCCGGTCAGGTAAAAATTAAAATCCATGCTATTGGAATTTGTGGCACAGATATTCATGCATGGGGAGGAAATCAACCTTTTTTCCAATATCCTCGCGTATTAGGGCATGAGATTTCGGGGACCATTTGTGAAGTCGCTTCTGATGTAACTCAGTGGAAAGTAGGGCAACGTGTTGCGGTAATGCCTTATGTTGCTTGCTACGAATGTGGAGCTTGTAAAAGTGGTAAAACGAATTGCTGCGAAAAAATCTCAGTTATAGGTGTACATGAAGATGGGGGGTTTTGTGAGTATTTAAATGTCCCAGAGAATAATGTATTGGCAATCGCCGATACTGTTAGTGATATTGATGGGGCGTTAATTGAGCCATTTTCTATTAGTGCTCACGCGGTAAGGCGTGCGCAAGTGAAATCTCAAGATACGGTTTTGGTCGTGGGCGCAGGGCCAATTGGTTTAGGTGTTGCTGCTATTGCTAAAGCAGATGGTGCTAACGTGTTAGTTGCAGATACCAGTGCAGCAAGGCGCCAGCACGTAGAAAAGGTGCTGGGAGTCACAACCTGTGACCCAGCGGATGAAATGTATTTATCTGTCATTGAAGAAAATTTCCAAGGGCAGTTAGCGGAAAAAGTCATTGATGCGACGGGGAACCCGCATGCGATGAATAGCGCCGTTAATTTAATTCGCCACGGTGGGATAGTGGTATTTGTTGGCTTGTTTAAAGGCAATTTATCTTTTTCAGATCCCGATTTTCATAAGAAAGAAACCACAATGATGGGAAGCCGTAATGCAACGCTTGAAGATTTCAATAAAGTAGCGAAGTTGATGTCGGAAGGTAAGCTAACAAGTGAGATGATGTTAACTCATCAATTTGATTTTAATACCATTGGTGAGCGCTATGAGAAAGATGTTATTAATAATCGTGAGTTAATTAAAGGGGTTATTTTATTTTAAGTCGCATTCGTTAAATTACATGCAAAAAAATGCCCACTTAAGACAGCTTGAACTGTAACTTGTTGTGGGCTTTTTTCAAACGGGGGGTAATTAGCGTTTAAGGGCTTCTGATAATTCGTCTTTCATAACGGATAATATATCTTTAACCACTCGTGGGCTACCAGCAACCAAGTTACCTGAAGCTAAATAGTTATGGCCACCGACAAAATCAGTCACAATACCGCCTGCTTCACGCATGATCAGCTTGCCACCTAAGAAATCCCAAGGTTTTAAACCAATTTCGAAGAATGCATCAACACGGCCTGATGCGACATAGCATAAATCTAACGCTGCGGAGCCTGTGCGGCGAAAATCAGCACATTTATCAAACATAGCCGTCATAATTTTCATATAGGCAGGAGCATGTTGCTTTTGTTTGAAAGGGAAGCCAGTTGCGACAATAGCTCCGTCAAGGCCACGTTTTTCATCGATACGAATGCGGTAACCATTAAGTTGCGCGCCTTGACCACGAACTGCGCTGAACAGTTCATTACGCATTGGGTCATAAACAACGGCAACCTCAGTACGGCCTTTAACGCGCACAGCGATAGAAACAGAAAAATGGGGAAGGCGTTTTGTGAAGTTAGTCGTGCCATCCAGTGGATCGATTACCCATTGAATATCGTTATCTTTACCTAATAACTCACCGCTTTCTTCAGTGATAATAGTATGATCAGGATATGACTTACGGATGATTTCAATAATCAACTGCTCAGATTCTTGATCAACGTTAGTGACAAAATCGTTAGCGCCTTTTTGAGTCACTTTGATATTACTAGGCATTTCATAGTTTTTAGCTATGTGATTACCGGCCTTACGTGCGGCACGTATGGCGATGTTAAGCATCGGATGCATGGGCTTTTTCCACTGGAATGTTAAAGAACGAAAAACAAGAGAGCCGAATTATATAGATGTTCGTCACAATAAGCAATTTTGTGTTAAACTGTGCCGATAATTTTTTCATTAAACGTATAAACCATGTTAGATAATATCCGTATTGTTCTTGTTGAGACCTCACACACTGGTAATATGGGCTCGACTGCCCGTGCAATGAAAACCATGGGGCTTTCAAATCTTTATCTTGTTAATCCTCTTGTTGAGCCTGATTCACACTCAATCGCACTTTCCGCAGGGGCAAGTGATGTTATCGGTAATGCCACGATCGTCAAAACGCTCGATGAAGCCTTAGAAGGGTGTAAATTAGTCATTGGTACTAGTGCTCGCTCTCGTACATTGTCGTGGCCCATGGTTGAGCCTCGTGAGTGTGGTGTAAAATCAGTAAACCAATCAAAAGAGTCGCCAGTGGCGATTGTTTTTGGTCGTGAACGTGTTGGCTTGACTAACGAAGAGTTACAAAAATGCCAATATCACTTATATATTCCCACCAATCCTGAATATGGGTCATTAAATTTAGCGATGGCTGTTCAGTTGGTGAGTTATGAAATTCGTATGGCTTATCTGGCTATGGATGAAAAAAATGCGGTAATATCGCCGGATGATGAGGTAGAATACCCGCCATCAGAAGATGTTGAGCGTTTTTATGTCCATCTTGAGAGTGTTCTACATGAGTCAGGTTTTATTCGTAAGGCACATCCAGGCTTAATTATGAATAAATTACGTCGCTTGTTCACCCGTGCGCACATTGAAACTCAAGAGTTACATATCTTAAGGGGTATCCTAACGTCGATGGAAAAATGGGCGAAAAAGTGAGGCTAAACTCGTGGTAAAAGTAGGTGAATAATACTTGAGTAAAATAGTCAGGTAAATAGTTGACTAAATTAGTCAGGAATGTCACAATCTTGCTATAATTTACCACGGAGTAATATGTTATGAGACTCACTTCCAAAGGGCGTTACGCGGTAACAGCGATGTTAGATGTCGCGTTACATTCTCAGTCAGGTCCAGTACCTTTAGCTGATATCTCTGAACGTCAGGGAATTTCCCTCTCTTATCTTGAGCAACTTTTCTCTCGTTTACGCAAAAACGAGCTAGTTTCCAGCGTCCGCGGTCCGGGTGGTGGTTATTTGCTTGGCAGAGACGCAGACCAAATTTTTGTTGCTGAAGTCATTGCTGCGGTTGATGAATCTGTTGACGCGACTCGTTGTCAAGGTAATAAAGAAGGTTGCCAAAATGGTGACCGCTGCTTAACCCACGCATTGTGGCGTGACTTAAGCGATAGAATCACAAGTTTCCTTAGCAGCATTAGTCTTGACGAATTGGTTAAAAACCAAGAAGTCATGGTTGTTGCTGATAGACAAGATAATGAACAGCGTAAAACCATGCCAAATGGAATAACACCTGAATCTATTATCAATGTACGCGCTTAAAAAATATATTAAAAATTGCAGTCGGTACATTTTGGTGAGGTTTTAGACGAAGAGCTAGCACCCGCTATTTGTACCTTTAAAAATTAAAGGCAAGCTATATTGACCTTTGGAGTATGTGAGCAATGAAATTACCAATTTATCTTGACTATTCAGCAACAACACCCGTCGATCCACGTGTTGCTGAAAAAATGATGCAATGTTTAACAATGGATGGGAACTTCGGTAATCCAGCATCCCGTTCTCACCGTTTTGGCTGGCAAGCCGAGGAAGCGGTTGATATTGCTCGTAACCAAATAGCTGAATTAGTGGGTGCTGACCCACGTGAAATCGTCTTTACATCAGGTGCAACAGAGTCTGATAACTTAGCGATTAAAGGCGCTGCCAATTTCTATAAAAAGAAAGGTAATCACATTATTACGTGTAAAACGGAACACAAAGCCGTTTTAGACACTTGCCGTCAATTAGAACGCGAAGGTTTTGAAGTGACTTATTTGTCACCACAAAGCAACGGTTTAATTGCCATGCAAGATCTCAAAGATGCTATCCGTGAAGACACAATTTTAATTTCAATTATGCATGTTAATAATGAAATTGGTGTTATTCAGGATATCGAAGCAATCGGTGAATTATGCCGTAGCAAAGGGATTATCTTCCACGTTGATGCGACTCAAAGTGTAGGTAAATTACCTATCGACTTGAACGCATTAAAAGTCGATTTAATGTCATTCTCTGCTCACAAACTGTATGGCCCAATGGGCATCGGTGCACTATACGTTCGTCGTAAACCGCGTGTGCGTCTTGAGGCACAACAACACGGTGGCGGTCATGAGCGTGGTATGCGTTCTGGTACATTAGCGGTTCACCAAATTGTCGGTATGGGTGAAGCGTATCGTATTGCAAAAGAAGAGATGGCATCTGAGTCCGAGCGTTTACGCGGGTTACGCTTACGTTTATGGAATGGCATTAAAGATATCGAAGAAGTTTACCTCAACGGTGATTTAGAACACGGTGCGCCGCACATTCTGAACGTCAGCTTCAACTATGTTGAAGGTGAATCACTGATGATGTCCTTGAAAGATTTGGCTGTTTCTTCAGGTTCTGCATGTACATCTGCAAGCCTAGAACCTTCTTATGTACTACGTGCTTTAGGGATGAATGATGAGCTAGCACACAGCTCAATCCGTTTCTCTTTAGGTCGTTTCACGACAGAAGAAGAAATTGACTATGCAATCAAAATGATTCATGGCGCAATTGGCCACTTACGCGAGCTGTCTCCTTTATGGGAAATGTTTAAAGACGGCGTAGATCTTAACAGCATCGAATGGTCTCACCATTAATCAGACGGTTTCAGGAGTATAAAAAATGGCTTACAGTGAAAAAGTTATCGATCATTATGAAAATCCACGCAACGTTGGTTCGTTTGACAACAGCGACCCAAGCGTAGGCAGTGGTATGGTAGGTGCACCTGCATGTGGTGATGTCATGAAATTACAGATTAAAGTAAATGATGACGGCATTATTGAAGATGCACGCTTTAAAACGTATGGTTGCGGTTCAGCTATTGCTTCAAGTTCATTGGTTACAGAGTGGATGAAAGGCAAAAGCTTGGATGAAGCTGAGTCAATCAAAAATACAGCAATCGCAGAAGAGTTAGAATTACCGCCAGTGAAAATTCACTGCTCAATTCTAGCTGAAGATGCCATTAAAGCTGCTATTGCTGATTACAAAAGCAAACGCCAAAGCAAATAGGTATAAATGTTAGTGTATAGGGCAACCAATATTAATAAATAACAAAAGTTATCGTCCTATATCTGACAGATTATCCGTAATCATTTGGGGTGAATATCGCTGAGGGAAGTTAACACTCATCAGCTCAATGATGACGGATATAAAATAATTTGAAGGCGGATGCGACTAATCGGTAGCATCTGCCTTATTTGTTTCTAAAGTGAGGTTTGCAATGTCTATTTCTCTTACAGAAAGTGCGGCGCAGCGAATTCAATCTTTCCTACAAAACCGAGGGAAAGGTGAAGGCTTGCGTTTAGGTGTAAGAACTTCTGGTTGTTCAGGAATGGCTTATGTCCTTGAGTTTGCTGATATAATCAATGAAGAAGACACGGTTTTTGAAGACAAAGGTGTTAAAGTTATCGTCGATGGTAAAAGCATTGTTTATCTTGATGGTACCGAGCTGGATTTTGTAAAAGAAGGCTTAAACGAAGGGTTTAAATTTAATAACCCTAACGTCAACAGTGAATGCGGATGCGGTGAAAGTTTTCACGTATAATTCCTTCATATAAGCATGATTTTCGACCGATGTTGCTAATACTGGCGGCATTGGTTACCGGTTCGAGAAACTGAGCACTTATGGATTATTTTACTCTTTTCGGGTTAACTCCCGTTTACGCTATTGATAGCGAACAGCTAACGCAGCGCTTTCAAGATTTACAGCGTCAATACCATCCTGACCGTTTTGCAACTTGTTCCGAACAGGAAAAGATGCAAGCACTTCAAAAGGCTGCAACGATTAATGCGGCTTATCAAGCCCTTCATCACCCGCTTAAGCGCGCGGAATATATGCTTTCATTGCATGGTTTCGATATTAATAATGAACAACATACCATGCATGACACTGCATTTTTGATGGAGCAGCTTGAATTACGTGAAGAATTAGACAATATCGAAAATAATGCTGATGCACTTGAACTACTGAGCACGTTTATGAAAAACGTCAAGCAAATGCAACAAACAAGAAGTGTGTTGATGGTAACCGAACTGGATGCCATGCAGTGGGAAAAAGCCGCTGATACCGTACGTAAATTGCGTTTTCTCGATAAGCTACAGCAACAGGCTGAGCAACTCGAAGAACGGTTACTAGGCGAATTTTAAGAGAAAACGACTATGGCTTTATTACAAATCAGTGAACCGGGAATGACTGCTGCTCCACACCAACGTAAATTAGCAGCGGGGATTGACCTAGGAACCACTCACTCTTTAATTGCAACGGTACGAAGTGGTGAAGCCGCCGCATTACCTGACAACCAAGGGCGTTTTTTATTGCCTTCTATTGTGAATTATCAAGCAAATAGCAAACAAGTTGGTTGGGAAGCTAAACAACTAGCTGAGCAGGACCCGGTGAATACGGTTATTTCAGTAAAACGTATGATGGGGCGGTCATTAGCAGATATTCAAAAACGCTATCCTGATTTACCTTATCAATTGAGTGCCAGTGAAAATGGTTTACCATTCATTCAAACTGCTGCGGGCCAAGTTGACCCAATCCAAGTTTCTGCTGATATTTTAAAAACACTCGCTAAACGCGCACAAGAAACTCTCGGTGGTGAAATGGATGGCGTCGTGATCACCGTTCCTGCCTATTTCGATGATGCACAGCGTCAAGGTACCAAAGATGCCGCACGTCTTGCTGGTTTACATGTGCTACGTTTACTCAATGAGCCGACGGCTGCGGCGATTGCTTATGGGTTAGACTCTGGGCAAGAAGGGGTAATAGCGGTTTATGACCTCGGCGGTGGTACATTTGATGTGTCTATCTTGCGCTTAAGTCGTGGTGTGTTTGAAGTATTAGCGACTGGCGGTGATACAGCGCTCGGCGGTGATGATTTTGACCAACTTCTTGCCGAGTGGATTGCCAATCAAGCTGGCGTTTCACTGCAAGGTGATCATCATTTAAATCGTCAATTATTGAATATTGCGACCAAAACAAAAATTGCGTTGAGTGATGCAAATACTGCGACCATTGATGTTGCTAATTGGCATGGTGAAATTCACCGTGAGCAATTTAATGCATTGATTGAAAATCATGTTAAACGGACATTGTTAGCCTGCCGTCGAGCATTGAAAGATGCGGGAGTTGAGGCAGAAGAAGTGTTGAATGTGGTGATGGTCGGGGGCTCAACGCGTGTGCCATTAGTTCGCCAGAAAGTGGGTGATTTTTTTGGAAAAGAACCACTGACCTCAATCGACCCTGACAAGGTTGTGGCCATTGGCGCAGCTATCCAAGCCGATATTCTAGTTGGGAATAAGCCTGACAGTGATATGTTATTGCTAGATGTTATTCCCCTGTCCCTTGGTTTAGAAACCATGGGGGGGCTTGTAGAAAAAGTGATTCCGCGCAATACCACTATCCCAGTCGCTCGTGCCCAAGAATTTACTACATTTAAAGATGGCCAAACGGCAATGAGCGTGCACGTAGTACAAGGTGAGCGTGAAATGGTTGCCGATTGCCGTTCATTAGCGCGTTTTACCTTGCGTGATATCCCGGCAATGGCTGCGGGGGGCGCACATATTCGGGTAACTTTCCAAGTTGACGCGGATGGGTTATTAAGTGTCAGTGCGATGGAAAAATCCACGGGTGTAGAAGCTTCTATTCAAGTTAAGCCATCTTATGGGTTAACGGATAATGAAATTTCAAGCATGATTAAAGATTCAATGTCAAACGCGCAAGATGATCTTAATGCGCGCCGCTTAGCGGAGCAAAAAGTTGAAGCGGCAAGAGTGCTTGAAAGTTTAACGAGTGCATTAGCGCAAGATGCCAATTTACTGACGCCAACAGAAGAGTCGGAAATTGATAATGCAGTCAATGAGTTAATTAAAGCGGTCGAGGGGACTGACCCGGCCGTAATTGAAAATGCCATTAAACAACTGGATAAGCAATCGCAGGATTTTGCTGCGCGTCGTATGGATAGCTCTATACGCCAAGCGCTGTCAGGCCATTCTGTGGATGAGATATAATTATGCCTAAAATAGTTTTTTTACCTCATAGTGATTTATGCCCAGACGGTGCGGTTGTTGAAGCACAAGAAGGCGAGTCTATTTTAAATGTTGCATTACGCAGTGGTATCGAACTCGAACATGCCTGTGAGAAATCCTGTGCTTGTACGACTTGCCATTGTATTGTTCGTGAAGGTTTTGATTCATTGGAAGAAAGCAGTGAGTTAGAAGACGATATGCTAGATAAAGCATGGGGCTTAGAACCTGAGAGCCGACTGAGTTGTCAGGCGCTGGTGACTGATGAAGATTTAGTGGTCGAGATCCCAAAATATACGATCAACCACGCCCGTGAACACTAATGCTCGTCATATTTCGCGCTGTCACGGTATTGGCTTCTTTCAAGTATTCGGGTCACATACTTGTGTATGCTCCCCGAGATACTTTCAATTGCCGCCTAGCGACAACGCGAACTATTTAGAGCATTGAACTATTTGTTAATATTTCATGCTGTCGCGGTATTGATGCTTTCAATCACAGGTAGCAGAGCGAGCGAATTATTTTGCACACTGAAGTGTAGATGAAAGCTTGATAATCAAATTAGTGAGGGAGTATGAGCTTAAAATGGTCAAATAGCCGTGAAATCGGTGAAGCATTATATGATGCATTTCCTGACGTTGATCCGAAAACCGTGCGCTTTACGGATATGCACCAGTGGATTTGCGACTTAGAAGAGTTTGATGATGACCCGCAAAAATCGAATGAGAAAATTTTAGAAGCGATCTTGTTAGTTTGGCTGGATGAATTCGAATAAGTGGTTTTTTCATCTAAAAACCGAGTGGCTATTAAGAATAGTGCTCGGTTTTTTTATTTTGCATCAGCACTATAATGATATCCCTAGTATTATTTATCAGTTAAGGTAACAGCAAGTGCGGGCAATCTATTGGGCTTTTGCTGTCCGCAAAAATAGACAAAGTGAGAAAAACGATGACAAAACAAATTATGCCAGTAATGATTTCTTGTGAGCCAGCAGCACCATGTTGGGGTGAAGGCGCATTGTTAAGCTCTAGCGATAACGGCATGACAATCCACCTGAAACACGCTGGGAAATTATGTGCTGTGCAAAGTGCTGGCCGTAAATTAGATGGGCAAGGTATTCGCAATGTTGCCTTAACCGGTGAGGGCTGGGACTTAGAAAAAAGTTGGGCATTTTGGCAAGGTTTTCGTGCACCGAAAGGGGCTAGAACTATTGAATGGCCTGTGTTACCAGAAGAAGACCGTAAAGAATTAGAAAACCGTATTCGTACTGTTGATTGGGTACGTGACGTCATTAATGCTCCGGCTGAAGAATTAGGGCCAGAGCAATTAGCAAAACGCGCTATTGACCTACTTTGCACCGTGGGCGCTCAAGATATTAGCTATCGCATTATCAAAGGTGATGACTTATTAGCTCAAGGTTATACGGGTATTCATACTGTTGGTCGTGGCTCAAGTCGCCCACCAGTATTCTTAGCTTTAGATTACAACCCAGGTGCAAACCCTAACGCGCCAGTTTTTGCAGCTCTAGTTGGTAAGGGTATTACCTTCGATTCGGGGGGCTATAGTATCAAGCCATCTGCTTCGATGAACTCAATGAAAGCGGACATGGGCGGGGCTGCCACTTTAGCAGGTTCATTGGCTCTAGCGATTTCACGCGGTTTGCAAAAACGTGTGAAAATGTTCCTGTGTATTGCAGATAACATGGTGAGTGGCAACGCATTTAAGTTAGGCGATATTATCCGTTACCGTAATGGCAAATCCGTAGAAATCATGAATACAGATGCTGAAGGGCGTTTAGTGTTAGCTGATGGCTTAATTGATGCGAGCAAAGAAAACCCGACACTGATTATTGATGCAGCAACCTTAACTGGTGCAGCGAAAATGGCAGTAGGTGGGGATTACCATTCAGTTTTAAGTTTCGATGACAAGTTAGTCGCTGATTTAATGAGTGCTTCAAATGAGGAATTTGAATTATTTTGGCGTTTACCATTAGCTGAATTTCATCGTCAGCAGCTACCGTCAGGTTTTGCTGATCTCAACAATATTGCTGCGCCATCTCATACTGCTGGGGCAAGTACAGCGGCGGCATTTTTATCCCATTTTGTTGAAAACTATCGCCAAAACTGGGTACATATTGATTGCTCGGCAACTTACCGTAAGTCTCCTGTTAGTTTATGGGCAGAAGGCGCAACAGGTATTGGTGTGAGAACACTGGCAAACTTGTTAATCAGTAAATCAAAATAACCCCCACGGGTTGACAATGGGCACGAGAAGAATACTTTTCGTGCCTATTTTTTACCTAAGCGATTTTTACCTCAATGAAAGTGCGAGTATAATCAGCAATTATTTTTAATAGCAGGGGATGGCAATGTCGCAGCAATCGAATAATAACAGTTCTATCCAAGAAACTGAGATCCAATATACTGAGTTAACCGTACCAAAAGGCTCATCACTTAAGCTAAGTGCTTTAGAAGAACAGCCACAAGCAATTGTCGATGCACTATCTGAGTTTTTTAAACAACACAAAGTCGTAAGACGTGGGTTTATAGTATCGGCAGTTGAGGATGAAGCTAGCGAAGAAAACCCAATTTTGTTGGTTGCATTGGAATTTACCGCGGGTGCTGAAAATATTGATGCAATTATTCATGATGCTGGGACATTAGCGTGTGATTTCTTAGCAGATAATGAATCGATTGATTTTTGTATCGTTAATGAACATGAAAAAGGGGTTAGTCATTTTATTACGCAGCATGTCCAGCCATTTTATCAACGCCGTTTAGGCAGTTTTCTACGAGATACTATCCCTGTCAAAAATACCTGATAAATAATATCTGAGTGGGAAAGTAGTTTTTTCTCACTCATAAATAAAAAATAGTCTTGAATAAACTTTTTTCTGCTTTCTATTGATAAACATTCCACATTCTTACGGTATTTTTTCCTAATGGTTTTTTCCGTTTTGTCTGATAGGTGTTTTTATAACACTCTGTTAAATTATATTGATGAAAGAAATAATTATTGGAAAACATCACTAATACATAAATTTAGTCATTTCCTAGTATCTAGTGGGTTTTAACTTCCTGTTAAAACCATAAAAAAATAGAAAAAATTAACTTATTAAAGGGCGGGCGGTAATGAAACAACAATCAGGTTGGGCTTCATTGGCGGGTCTAAAAACGAAAAAACGTTATCTTGCAATAGCATTAGCATCAGTCATTGCGTTAGTGGGGTGCGATAATACAGAAGACACCACTAAAAATGAGCAAAATGTGTCATCTACGGCACCAGAAAACCAAACCAAAACAGCACCTGTTGCAGAACAAAAAAAGTCAGCACCAAAGCTTTCTACTGAAGAAATGGTAAAAAAATACGCAGGGAAAGACTTAACAGTGTTGGATGCATCTGAATTACAGCTTGATGGTGCTAGCGCCATGGTGGTGACTTTTTCTGTACCATTACAAGCAGACCAAGACTTTGGTCAGTATTTAAACTTAATTGATGTGAAAACAGGTAAGCTGGATGGTGCTTGGGAACTATCTGATAACCAGATGGAATTACGTTTTCGCCATCTTCCACCTTCAAAAGAATTAAATTTATCGATTAACCCAGGTATTAAAGCGGTTAACGAACGCACACTCTCTGAGAGTTTTAATAAAAAGCTGACAACTGCCCAGATCATTCCAACCGTTGGCTTTGCGAGCAAAGGTTCTTTATTGCCAAGTAAGGTTGCTCAAGGCTTGCCAGTTATTGCATTGAATGTTGATAAAGTTGATGTGAATTTTTTCCGTGTAGACGAAAAACAACTACCGCAATTTTTGGCGAAGTGGCAATACCGCAGTAATTATGAATATTGGTATTCAGAAGAGTTTCTTGACAAAGTTGAACTGGCTTACACCGGTCGGTTTGATTTAAACCCGGATAAAAATACACGACAAACGATTTTATTGCCGTTAAAAGACATCAAAGAACTACAGCAAGATGGCGTTTATTTAGCCATCATGCAAAAAGCGGGGAGCTACAGTTACCAATTCCCAGCTACGGTATTCACATTAAGTGATATTGGAGTGTCATTACACAGCTACCAAGACCGTGTCGATATCTTCACTCAATCATTAGCGAAAGGCTCTGCAATTAAAGGCGTAGAGTTACGTATTTTGGATGACAAAGGCCAGTTAGTCACAAAAGGGACAACGGATGGAGATGGTCATGCGCAATTAGACAAATTGGCGGGTGGAAAATTATTACTGGCAACCCATGATGGGCAAACCAGCATGATTGATTTAACACAACCTGCGCTTGATTTATCGGAATTCGACATTTCAGGGCCAGAGGGCTACGCAAAGCAATTTTTCACCTTTGGACCTCGTGATTTATACCGCCCAGGCGAACTATTATTAGTCAATGGGTTATTACGTGATGGGGATGGTAATCCCGTTAAAAGCCAACCCGTCAAGGTGGACGTATTAAAAACGGATGGGCAAGTTGTAAGAAGCTTTGTTTGGCAACCGGATGAAAAGCAAAATGGCTTATATCAGTACCAATTTGAAATCCCTAAAAATGCAGAAACAGGTGGTTGGTCATTACGCTTTGATTTAGGAGATGGTTCACCGCAACGCTATTATAAATTCAATGTTGAAGATTTTATGCCTGAACGGATGGCATTAGAAATCGAAGGTAGTGATGTTCCTCGTTTAACGGATCAGTCAGTAGATTTTGATATTCAAGGGCGTTATTTATACGGTGCGCCAGCAGCAGATAACCAACTGCAAGGGCAAATTGTATTAAAAGCGGATCGCGAAGCTGTAGCTAAACTCCCCGGTTTTGAATTTGGTGCCGTCAATGAGGAAGGTTTACCGCGTAAACTGGATGAGTTTGACCTGACACTCGATAGCAATGGGGAAACGGTCATCTCAATTCCAAACAGTAATTGGAGTTCAATTCGTTCACCGATTTCAGCTGTTTTACAAGCCAGCTTATTAGAAGCGGGTGGCCGCCCAGTAACGCGCCGCGCTGAGCAGGCTATTTGGCCAGCAGACAAGCTGGTGGGTATACGCCCATTATTTGCTAAAAAAGAAATTTACGATTACCGCACTGACCGCTATGTAAAACGCCATAATGTGGATGAAAACTCATTAGCAGAATTCGAATTAGTCATGGCAGATGCGGCGGGTAATAAATTGGCTGCAGAAAACTTAACAGCTCGTTTAGTGTATGAGCGCCGTGATTATTATTGGAGTTGGTCTGAAAGTGGTGGCTGGTCATCAAATTATGATCAAAAAGATTTAGTGATGGCGAATGAAAACATCACGATAGCTAAAGATGGTACTGCAAAAGTATCATTTCCAGTGGATTGGGGTGCTTTCCGTTTAGAAGTCGTTAACCCAGAAAATAAATTGGTCACTAGCCTTCAGTTTTGGGCCGGTTACTCATGGCAAGATAACACTGGCGGCAGTGGTTCCGTTCGACCTGACCAAGTGAAGCTAAGCCTGAATAAACCAGCTTATTTACCGGGTGAAAAGGCGAAAGTGCGCATCGAATCACCAAAAGCCGGGAAAGGCTATGTATTGTTGGAGTCGAGCAACGGCCCATTATGGTGGCAAGAAATTGACGTGCCTGAAAAAGGTTTAGATATTGAAATTCCAGTCAATAAAGAGTGGGCTCGCCATGATTTATATGTCTCCGCGGTTGTCGTGCGCCCTGGGGATGATTCTAAAGAAGCAACCGTGAAACGTGCGGTAGGCGTGCTTCATCTCCCTATTGCAGATGAAAACCGTAAGATTGCATTGGCACTAAGTGCACCAAATAAAATGCGCCCAAATCAAGATTTAACGGTAAAAATCAAAGCGACAGCACAAGACGGCAAGCCATTACCTGAAAAAGTGAATGTGTTGCTATCTGCGGTTGATACGGGTGTATTAAATATCACTGATTTTAAAACGCCAGACCCATACGATGCTTTTTTTGGTCGTAAACGTTATAGCGTGGACCAATACGATGTTTATGGCCACTTGATTGAAGGGCAAGGTAAAATTGCCAACCTACGTTTTGGTGGGGATAGCGAAGACGCTGCGATAGAGCGCGGTGGGATGAAGCCACTAACCGAAGTACAAATCATTGCTGAGCAAGCAACACCTGTGACCCTAGATAAAAACGGAGAAGGGGAAGTGAGTTTGGCTATCCCTGATTTTAACGGTGAATTACGTGTGATGGCGCAAGCGTGGAATGAAAAGGATTTCGGGCACGCAGATAGTAAAGTCACGGTTGCAGCGCCTTTAGTGACACAGATGTCGATGCCACGCTTTATGGCCGGAGGCGATAAGTCTTACTTTGCCCTTGATTTGACGAATATGACTGACAACACGCAAAACGTGACGGTCAATTTCAAGGCATCAGGAATGGTGAAACTTGATGGTGCTAGTAGCCGTGAATTGCAACTTCCTAAAGGGAAACGTACAACACTAACGTTACCAGTAAAAGCTGACTATGGTTTTGGTGAGGGTGAGGTTTCTATGACCATCAATGGCATGACGATTGATGGTGAAGCCAATAAAGAATATAGCAATAGTTGGAAAGTGGGGGTACGTCCAGCACAGCCAGCTGAAACTATTTCCTTCGCGACATCGATTGAACCGGGAAATGTATGGTCGTTACCGACTAACCAAATCGCAGGCCTACAGCCGGATACGATTGAAGGGCAAGTCTTGTTAACCAGCCGTCCTCCATTAGATATTTCCCGCTATATCAGGGAATTATTTGCTTATCCATACGGCTGTTTGGAACAAACGATTAGTGGGTTATATCCATCGTTGTTCTCAACTCAAGCTGAATTGAATAAGTTAGGGATCAAAACACAAACCGATGCCGACCGCCATAAAGCGATTGAAATTGGTATTCCACACTTATTGAGTATGCAACGTAATGACGGCGGTTTCTCACTGTGGGATAGAAATGGGCGTGAAGAGTATTGGTTGACGGCCTATGCTGCAGATTTCTTAAATAAAGCCAATCAGCGCGGGTTTACCGTACCTCAAGAAGCATTAAGTAATGCTAATACGCGTTTGTTAAGTTATTTGCAAGATGGTAATCAAATCAATTACCCATATACAGAGAATCAAGCGGGAGCTCGTTTTGCGACCCAGGCCTACGCAGGTTTAGTGTTGGCATCGCAACAAAAAGCACCTTTAGGCGCATTACGTCAGCTTTATAACCAAAGTAGCCATGCTGCAAGTGGTTTACCGTTAGTTCAGCTTGGTGTTGCTTTGAATCTAATGGGCGATAAAGCACGAGGCGAAAGCGCTGTTATTGATGGGTTGAAAAAACAGCGTAGCCGTTATAGTTATGTTGGTGATTATGGTTCGGTGATCCGCGATGATGCGATGATTGTTGCGTTATTAAATGAATATAATTTAATGCCAAAATCACGCGATCAAAAATTGCAGGTTTTATCTAATAATCTGATATCTCAGCGTTACTTCTCAACTCAAGAAAGCAATGCATTGTATTTAGCAGGGCGTTTCTACTTAAATGAAAGCGAATCTCCGTGGAAAGCGACGGTCAATGGTCAGGAACCACCAATGGTTTCAGATAAACCCGTAAGTGAGTTCTTGAGCAAAGATCAGCTACAGACTGGTTATAGCATTGAAAATAGTGGCACTAACACCCTATATACGCGTTTAAATGTAGTGGGTTATCCGCAGCAGTCACCAAAACCAAGCTCAAATGTGTTAGGTATCTCTCGCAGTTACTACGACATGAAAGGTAACCGTATTTCATTAGATAGACTCAGAAGTGGTGAAATGGTGGTGGTTAAACTTGAAGTTCAAGCGTCACAAAGTGTGCCTGATGCGTTGGTGGTTGACTTACTGCCAGCAGGCTTAGAATTGGAAAACCAAAACTTAGCAAACAGCAGCGCTAACTTAAGTGAATCAGCACCAAATCTTCAAGAATTAATTGATGATATGCAACAATCACAAATCCGCCATATGGAATACCGTGATGATCGCTTTGTTGCTGCCGTTGAAGTTCAGAAATATCGGCCGACAACATTGGTGTATTTAGCGCGCGCAGTGACACCGGGTGTGTATAGCATCCCTGTGCCACAGGTTGAATCAATGTATGTACCTGAATGGCGTGCGACAGGTTATTCTGATGGCCAACTAGAAATCGTTCGTTAATTGTCACCTAAAGCCCTTATATTGGAGTTAAGATATAAGGGCTTTTTTATTTCATCATCTTGGTACATCCATCAATGAAAAAATGGTTACGTCGCACCACCTTTACACTGTTACTGTTAGTTATTTTTCTGCCATTACTATTTTTTATTGCAGACAAGATTTGGCCTTTGCCAATTAAAAAAATAGAAATGGCACGAACAGTCGTGGCGGCGGACGGAACGCCTTTATGGCGCTTTGCGGATAAAGAAGGGATTTGGCGTTTTCCTGTCCAGTTGGAAGAGGTTTCGCCAGATTTTATCGAAGCATTGTTAACCTATGAAGACCGTTATTTTTATCGTCACCCTGGGGTAAACCCGTTTTCATTAGTAAGAGCTGCGGGGCAGTTGGTGAGTTCAGGTCGTATCGTGTCCGGTGGGAGTACTATCTCCATGCAGGTTGCTAGGCTAATCGACCCTCACGAAAGAACGCTTGGCGGAAAATTAAAACAACTCTGGCGTACCGCTCAACTTGAATATCATTATTCTAAAGACGAAATTCTTGAGATGTATTTAAATCGCGCACCATACGGTGGGACGATAGAAGGTATTGGGGCTGCTAGCTGGGTCTATTTAAACAAAGCCCCTGCCAAATTAACGGCAAGTGAAGCTGCATTATTTGCGGTTTTACCTCAGGCTCCAAGCCGTTTACGACCAGACAGATACCCAGAAAGAGCGCAAGCTGCTCGTGATAAAGTGCTGGATAGGCTAGAAGAATACCAAGTGTGGAGTGCGGAAAAAGTTGCTGATATTAAACAAGAACAAATTTGGTTAGCACCGCGGAAAAATCCGCATTTGGCTCCTCTATTGGCTCGACGAGTCACTAAAGACACCCAAGAACCAATTATTGAAACTACCATTGATGCCAGTTTGCAAAGGCAATTGGAAGATATGGCTATGAATTGGAAAAACCAATTGCCCAAGCAAACTTCGCTGGGGATTTTGGTGGTTGATCATACTGATATGAGTGTAAAAGCCTATATTGGGTCAATCGATTTCTTAGATGATAGCCGTTTTGGTCACGTCGATATGATTAGTGCATGGCGTTCACCGGGGTCTACGCTGAAACCTTTTTTATATGGGTTAGCGATGGACGAAGGCTTAATTCACGCAGAATCACTCTTACAAGATGTTCCAAGGCGGTTTAATGATTATCGACCGGGAAATTTTGACAGTGGTTTTAATGGCCCAGTCAGTGTGAGTGATGCGCTGGTTCGTTCCTTAAATTTACCGGTAGTCCAGTTATTGGATATCTACGGTAGTAAACGTTTTACAGCGCAATTACGTAATGTTGGAACTGAGTTACGTTTCCCATTGGGAAGCGAACCTAACTTATCGTTGATCTTAGGCGGAACTGCAACTCGCATGGAAGATTTAGTCTCTGCATATAGTGCATTTGCCCGCAAAGGTCATGTCTCACCTTTGCGGTTTAAACCGTCAGATCAAATCCGAGATAGGGTACTAATGTCACCGGGGGCGGCATGGATAGTGCGACGCATTATGGGGGGAGAAGCACGCCCAGTGCCTGATGAGAATTTATCAGGGCAATTGAATTTAGCTTGGAAAACAGGGACTAGCTATGGCTATCGTGATGCATGGGCGATAGGGGTTAATCCACGTTATACTATCGGTGTTTGGGTTGGGCGTCCTGATGCGACACCCGTGGCGGGGCAGTTGGGTTTTGCGACCGCGATTCCGATAATGAACCAAGTAAATGCCATGTTGCTGAGTAAAATATATTCATCCCATCAACCGTTGCCAAAAGATATTAAACCCGCCAGTGTCAGCCAAGCTGTGATTTGTTGGCCGGGAGGGACATCATTATTGAAAGACGACAGTAATTGCCGTCAACGGCGGTTAAGTTGGATTTTGGATAATACCATCCCGCCAACCTTGATGGCGAGGGACCAAGAATCGTTATTAGGTTTAAGACAAAAAGTCTGGGTTAATGACAAAGGGTTACAAGTCGCAGCCGATTGCCCGAATGCGCAAGAAAAAGAAGTCCACTTATGGCCCATTACGGTAGAGTCATGGTTACCAGCAAGTGAGAAACGAGTTAATCGTTTACCAAAAGTAGACCTAACTTGCCCACCCCTCAAATTGGAAATGCCACCCTTGTTAATTTCAGGCGTGCGAGATAGCGAAGTTTTACAACGTTTACCCGGAAAAACGAGCTTGGATTTACGTCTCGTCACTCAAGGTGGGCAGGGTGAAAAATGGTGGTTCCTAAATGGCGAGCAAGTTAACACGACAGAGCAAAATGGTTCAATTTTGCTGACACTTGATAAAGCAGGGAGCTACCAAGTTTCTGTATTAGATCTAAGCGGTCAAGTGGCGGCAATTAACTTTAGAGTTCGATAATAGTTGAAAAACGTGACTTACCCGAAAAAATAGTGTTTTTTGCTATAAAAAGTTTAACAAAATGTTGATGTGACTGTAGGAAATTGTAATCAGAGCCCCTATAATCATCGCCTTATTTTTCTTTTTCCTAGGTGTGCTTAATTTTAAAGCCTAAAAACCTAATATCAGAAATAGAAATAATATAAAAAACTACAACATGCCCCTATTTCACGTTCTTGAATCCTAACTTACAGGGAAGAGCAAAGAATAAAGGCCTAATAAATCGCTAAGAGGTTATTTATGACTGTTCAACGTACATTTTCTATTATTAAACCAAACGCTGTGAAGAAAAACGTCATCGGTGCTATCTACAACCGTTTCGAAAGCGCAGGTTTTTCTATCGTTGCTGCTAAAATGATGCATTTAACTCGTGAGCAAGCTGAAGGCTTCTACGCTGAACACAAAGGTCGTCCTTTCTTTGAAGGTCTGGTTGAATTTATGACTTCAGGCCCAATCATGCTGCAAGTGTTAGAAGGCGAAAATGCAATTCAACGTCACCGTGACCTGATGGGCGCAACTAACCCAGATAACGCATTAGCGGGGACTTTACGTGCAGACTACGCTGACAGCTTCACTGAAAACGCAACTCACGGTTCAGACTCTGAAGAATCTGCTGCACGTGAAATCGCGTATTTCTTCACTGCTGACGAAATTTGCCCACGCTAATACACTTTACATAATGCATTAGCATTATTGTTGTAAAGTTTGTACAATGCGACGCCCTGCTATTATTAGCGGGGCGATTATCTTTTTAAGACTGCAAAATTACGTCGTGCTATAATAAATGTTAGCACTGCCGAAAGTGTAATAACGAGGCAATACATCATGTCTGATATGACGACAGCTGCACAATGTGCAACTTCTTCCGCTATTTCTGTCACACCAGAAAAAACGAACCCAAAAACGAATTTACTTGATTTAAATCGCAAGCAGATGCGTGAATTTTTTGCACAGATGGGTGAGAAACCTTTCCGTGCGGATCAGGTCATGAAGTGGATTTATCACTATTGCTATGATGATTTCGATCAAATGACCGATATTAATAAAGTCCTGAGAGCAAAACTGAAAGAAGTCGCGGAAATCCGCGCTCCTGAAGTATCTGAGGAACAACGTTCATCTGATGGCACCATTAAATGGGCGATAAAAGTAGGAGATCAGTTGGTTGAGACGGTTTATATCCCAGAAGCAGACCGTGCAACGTTGTGTGTTTCTTCACAAGTTGGTTGTGCGCTGGAATGTAAATTTTGTTCTACGGCACAGCAAGGGTTCAACCGTAACTTGCGTGTTTCAGAAATCATTGGTCAAGTATGGCGAGCGGCGAAAATTATTGGTTCGTTGAAATCCAGTGGTCGTCGTCCAATCACTAACGTTGTTATGATGGGAATGGGCGAGCCATTACTGAATCTGAACAATGTGGTCCCAGCCATGGAAATTATGTTAGATGATTTCGGTTTTGGTTTATCTAAGCGCCGAGTTACGATTTCAACATCGGGTGTTGTACCTGCTTTGGATAAACTAGGCGATATGATAGATGTTGCTTTAGCCATCTCATTACATGCTCCGACAGACGATATTCGTGATGATATTGTTCCAATTAATAAGAAATATAACATTGAAACATTCCTCAACAGTGTAAACCGTTATTTAACAAAATCGAATGCAAATGCTGGGCGGGTTACGGTTGAGTATGTGATGTTAGATCACGTTAATGACAGTGTTGAACAAGCACATCAACTGGCGGAATGTTTAAAAAACACACCAAGTAAAATCAACTTGATCCCATGGAACCCATTCCCTGGTGCACCATATGGTCGCAGCTCAAATAGCCGGATAGACCGTTTCTCTAAGGTGCTGATGGAATATGGCTTTACAACGATAGTCCGTAAGACTCGTGGTGATGATATTGACGCAGCATGTGGCCAGTTAGCGGGTGATGTGATCGATAGGACAAAAAGGACTTTGAAAAAACGTATAGCAGGGGAACCTATCAAGGTAAAAACAGTCTGATTTATAGATATTATCTAATCAGTGAGTTAGGTTATGTTTCGAGGCGTTTTACAGTTAGGCAAAACGTCTTTGTTCACCTACAATAGTTGAAGCAATATGATAAATTTAACTGTTGTTTCAAAACTATGATAAATTCTGACGAATAAAGCTACTGAATAGTTGCTTTATATTTTTTTAACTTGGAAATAGTGTTGCCAGCAAATGACTATCGAAAATAATACCGAACAAACCACTGTGACTGTAGGACAATTATTGGTGCAAGCTCGTGAGCGCATGGGGTTAACACAAGATATTGTCGCAGAACGATTATGTCTCAAAGTAAGTACGGTAAATGAGATAGAACAAGATATTCCCCCCGCTGGCGTGGAACCTACATTTTTACGCGGTTATATTCGTCTATACGCACGTATGGTGGGTGTGGCTGAAAGCGAAATTAAAGACTTAATGAAAACGGAAGAGCCTGTTCCGTTAGCAAAAGTTTCTCCAATGCAAAGCTACTCACTAGGCAAACGACGTAAAAAACGTGAAGGCTGGTTAATGAAACTGACTTGGTTAATCGTAATTGTACTGATTGCGATGGTCGGTATCTGGTGGTGGCAAGATCACAACGCGCAAAAAGACGAGTTAGTCTCGATGGCGAGTCAGAACGATTTGATATTGTCTCAGCAAGATAACAATACAACCCCTGTTGACTTACCAAGTCCTACAGGTGAAGCACCTATCGGGGCTGCAATATTAGAAAATACCCCAGAAACATTGGCTCAGCAACCGTCGACGGCGGCTCCTTCATCGGTTAATCCAGTGGAAGAAAATGCGCCAGTGAAGACTATTCCACTACCGAATGCGGCCCAAACAACGAATGCGTTAGACCGAACGCATTCGGCTGAAAATACAGAAATTGCACCTGTTAGCAGTAGTGCGCTAGTGTTAAATTTCACGGGGCAGTGCTGGTTAGAAATTCGTGATGCGAATAATAAAATCTTATTTAGTGGTACTAAAAATAATGGTGATAAGCTCGAACTCGATGGCGCACAGCCTTATCGCTTAAATATTGGTGCCCCTGCGAATGTCACAGTACAATTCCAAGGTAATGCGGTGGATTTAAGCCGTTTCATCAAAGCGAAACGCCCTGCTAAATTGAAATTACCTGAAGCTTAAAGTATGACGAATAAAAAGAGGCAAACTATATCCGAAAACATCTTTTATGATAGTTTATAGTTTGCTTTCTTGTGTATAGTGAAACCAGTAAGACGAAATTGTTAACACTATAACACGGTATAAAAGAGCACATGGACGTTCGGAGAATTAAAGAAAAATGCATAATGAATCACCGATAAAAAGACGTAAATCCACTCGAATTAACGTAGGCAATGTGCCTATAGGCGATGGCGCACCCATCGCAGTTCAATCAATGACGAATACCCGCACAACGGATGTTGATGCAACGGTACAGCAAATTAAATCCCTTGAACGCGTTGGCGTAGATATTGTTCGTGTTTCAGTCCCCACTATGGATGCAGCTGAAGCATTTAAATTGATTAAGCAGCAGGTCAATGTGCCATTAGTGGCAGATATTCATTTTGATTATCGCATTGCCCTTAAAGTTGCAGAATACGGCGTTGATTGCTTGCGCATTAATCCAGGTAATATTGGTAGCGAAGAAAGAATACGCCAAGTTGTTGATTGTGCACGTCACTACAATATCCCCATTCGAATCGGTGTTAATGGTGGTTCCCTTGAGAAAGACATTCAAGAAAAATACGGCGAGCCTACACCAGAAGCGCTAGTCGAATCAGCGATGCGCCATGTGGATATTTTGGATAGACTGAACTTTGATCAGTTCAAAATCAGCGTGAAAGCCTCTGATGTCTTTTTAGCCGTGGGGTCTTATCGCTTATTGGCAAATAAAATTGATCAACCCTTACATTTGGGGATCACCGAAGCTGGTGGCGCACGTTCAGGCTCGGTTAAATCTGCAATTGGCTTAGGTATGTTATTGTCGGAAGGTATTGGTGATACCTTGCGAATTTCATTAGCCGCAGACCCAATTGAAGAAGTAAAAGTCGGTTTTGATATTCTAAAATCATTACGAATTCGCTCTCGCGGTATCAACTTTATTGCTTGCCCAACCTGTTCACGTCAAGAGTTTGACGTCATTGGGACCGTTAATGCTTTAGAACAACGTCTAGAAGACATTATTACGCCAATGGATGTCTCGATCATCGGTTGTGTGGTTAATGGCCCAGGTGAAGCCGAAGTTTCAACACTTGGTGTTGCAGGGGCGAAAACTAAAAGCGGTTTCTATGAAGATGGTAAGCGGCAAAAAGAACGCTTTGATAATGATAATATTATTGACCAACTTGAAGCGAAAATCCGTGCTAAAGCGGCGATGATGGATGAGAGTAACCGGATCGAAATTAACCTAAAAAATTAATTAGGTAAATAAACTGGCTCGTATAGAGCCAGTTTTTACATTTATCAGGCTATTAATGGTGTTAATTATCCGTGTTTTTTTCTAAAATCGAACACTCATCGGGCAAATAAACAGATAATTCCCGATTCGTATCAGTAATTGGTGTTTGTTGATTGAACCTGATGATATTTCGCTCTTATAATCAAACTTATGTAATTCTGAAAATAGAGAAATAAAGTGGGAAAAAATATCCAAGCCATTCGCGGCATGAATGATTACTTACCAGCTGACACGCGTGTATGGCAAAAAATCGAAGCAACATTGAAAAATATTTTACAGGGTTATGGTTTTAGTGAAATACGTACCCCGATTGTAGAGCAGACCCCGCTATTTCGTAGAGCGATTGGTGAAGTGACGGATGTCGTTGAAAAAGAAATGTATACCTTCAATGACCGTAATGAAGAAAGTCTGACATTACGCCCAGAAAATACCGCAGGCTGTGTCCGCGCAGGTATTGAGCATGGTTTGCTGTACAATCAGGAACAACGTTTGTGGTATTTAGGGCCAATGTTTCGCTATGAGCGCCCTCAAAAAGGGCGTTACCGCCAGTTTCACCAATTAGGTGCAGAGGTATTTGGTTTGAGTGGGCCAGACATCGATGCCGAAATGATCCTAATGACAGCGCGCTGGTGGAAAGCATTAGGTATAAGCGAACATGTGACGCTAGAACTAAACTCAATTGGTTCGTTAGACGCGCGTGCAAATTATCGTGAGGCTTTGGTTGCATTTTTAGAGCAACATAAAGATAAGCTGGATGAGGATTGTAAACGCCGGATGTACACTAACCCACTTCGCGTTTTGGACTCTAAAAATCAAGGGGTGCAAACGTTATTGAATGATGCACCTGAACTGTTTGATTACCTTGATGTCGAATCACGTGAACACTTCGATGGTTTGTGTAAACTATTAGATACTGCGGGTATCAAATATCGTGTTAATCAGCGTTTAGTTCGTGGTCTTGATTACTATAACCGTACTGTATTTGAATGGGTTACAACGGCACTAGGCTCTCAAGGTACAGTCTGTGCCGGTGGCCGCTACGATGGCCTTGTCGAGCAATTAGGCGGCAGAGCTACCCCAGCTGTTGGTTTTGCCATGGGTATGGAACGCATGGTGTTGCTAGTCCAAGAAGTGAATCCAGCATTTACCGCAGACACTTCAGTGGCTGACGTGTATTTAGCGTCTTTTGGTGAAAATTGCCAACAAGCTGCCTTATTGGTGGCTGAAAAAGTACGTGATGAACTACCTACTTTGAGATTAATGGCTAACCACGGCGGTGGGAACTTCAAGAAACAGTTAGCAAGAGCAGATAAACAAGGCGCTAAAATTGCTTTGATCTTGGGGGAAGACGAAATGACTAATGGTCAAGTAACCTTGAAAGATTTGCGCACAGGCGCACAAGAAACTATTTCACAGCAACTAATGGCATCTCGCATCGCTGAGCTATTAGGTTAAGGAGAGACAAGTGGAAGTCTATACAAACGAAAATGATCAAGTTGATGCGATCAAACGCTTTTTTGCTAACAACGGTGTTGCATTAGTTGTTGGCCTTGTTATTGGTGTTGGTGGTGTATTTGGTTGGAATTACTGGCAGTCACATAAAACCAATATATTGCAAGAAAGCGCCCAAAAATTTGAAACAGTGAGTACCCAACTGCGTTCAGGCTCAGAACAAAGTATCGTTGCCGCGCAAAAATTTGCTGCTGAAACTGATGATGTTTACAGCGCAATGATGGGGCTAGAGTTAGCGCAAATCGCCGTTGATAAAGGCGACTTAGCGAATGCACAAACTGCGCTAACTAATGCATTAGCTAAAGCGAAAACGGTTGATATGCAAGATTTAATCAACTTGCGTTTGGCTCGTGTACAATTGGCTCAAGGTAATGCTGATGGTGCGATAGCATCTATTACGAATATCAAAGGTAAGTCATGGCAAGCGACGGCACAGGATGTCCGTGGTGATGCTTTACTCCATAAGGGTGATAAAGCTGGTGCAAAAGCCGCATACACTCAGGGGCTAGAAAGTGAAGGTTCTCAATCTCTTAGAGGTATTTTAACTCTGAAATTGAACAACGTATCTAATTCATAAGAAGAAAGGAAACGACAAACATGCAGTTGCGCAAAACTCTTTTGGTTGGCCTAGTCGCTTCAGCTTTACTTGCCGGTTGTTCCAGCGAAACTGATTCTATCATTATGGCGCCACTTCCGCAGGTTGAGAATCAATTTACTCCATCAATTGTTTGGGATAAATCTGTTGGTAATGGCGTTGAACAATTTTACTCCGAGTTATCGCCTGCTTGGGATGGCTCAGCTGTTTATGCGGCAGACCGTAAAGGTTTAGTGAAAGCATTTGAGCTAGACAGTGGTAAAGAGATTTGGTCTGTTGACTTGTCCAAGCGTACCGGTTTCCTTTCTGCGAATTTATCCGCGTTATTATCAGGTGGTTTAACTGTTGATGGCGATAAAATCTTTATTGGTACTGAGCGTGGTACCGTTATTGCCTTAAACAAAGAAGATGGTCAAGTTATTTGGGATGTTGAAGTTGCTGGTGAAGCCCTTTCTAAACCGGTTGTTAGTAACGATTTAGTCGTTATTCATACTAGCAATGGCCAATTGCAAGCGTTAGATGTAAATAGTGGTGAAATCAAGTGGACTGTTAACATGGACACGCCATCACTGTCTTTACGTGGTGAATCTGCACCAGCGGTCGCATTTGGGGCTGCAATTGTTGGTGGTGATAACGGGCGTGTAAACGCCGTTTTATTATCACAAGGGCAACTGATTTGGCAACAACGCATTTCTCAAGTCACTAGTTCAACTGAGATCGGCCGTTTGAATGATGTCGATATGACACCGATTATTGATGACGGCAAAGTCTATGCGATTGCTTATAATGGCACATTAGCATCACTTGATATGCGCTCAGGCCAAATTTTATGGAAACGCGAACTAGGTTCAATTAATGATATGGTGATGTCAGGTGAAAACCTGTATCTCGTTGACCAAAATGACCGCGTGTTGTCCGTCCGTAAAAGTGATGGTGTGACATTGTGGACACAAGAAGACTTACTAAACCGTGGTTTGTCAGCACCTGAAATGTTTAATGGTTATATTGTTGTCGGTGACAAAGAAGGCTACTTACATTGGTTAGATATGAATACGGGTGAGTTTGTTGCTCAAAATAAATTAAACAGCTCCGGTATTCACAGTCGCCCTGTTGTTGCAAGTGATAAACTAATGGTTCAGACGAAAAACGGAACAGTTTATCTGTTAACGCGTTAATTTTCTGACAAACCGACAATTTATCGATAAAATCAACGGTTCCTGATGACAGGAGCCGTTCGTTTTTTGTTTTCTGAGTGAAAGCTTCAGAATTCCTTTAGTTAATAAAAGTTGTGAGGCATCTAAGAATGATACCCGTCGTAGCGCTGGTAGGGCGTCCAAACGTAGGAAAATCCACGTTATTTAACCGTTTAACCCGTACCCGTGACGCATTAGTAGCGGACTTTCCCGGTCTGACTCGTGATCGCAAATATGGTCGTGCCGAAGTGGAAGGGCATGAGTTTATTATTATTGACACGGGTGGTATCGATGGGACTGAGGAAGGCGTAGAAACGCATATGGCCGCACAGTCCTTACAAGCCATTGAAGAAGCTGACATTGTATTGTTCATGGTCGATGCGAGAGCCGGGTTGATGCCAGCAGATGAAGGAATTGCCAAACATCTTCGTAGCCGCAAGAAAAAAACTTACTTAGTGGCAAATAAAACTGATGGTATTGATGTAAATACCGCAGTTGGTGATTTTTATTCGCTTGGGTTAGGGGAAATACACCCCATTGCTGCCTCCCACGGTCGTGGTGTAACACAATTAATTGAACAATCTTTGAAACCGTTTATTGGTGAAGAAGAAGAGCAAGTTGAGTTAACGGAAGAAGAAGCAAATGCGGCTTACTGGGCTGAGTTAGAAGCAGAAGGCCAACTTGCTGAAGATGAAGAAGACGATTTTGACCCAACCACATTACCCATCAAATTAGCGATTGTGGGTCGCCCAAATGTGGGTAAATCAACACTCACAAATCGTATCCTAGGTGAAGATCGCGTTGTTGTGTTTGATATGCCGGGTACAACCCGCGACAGTATTTATATTCCAATGGAACGCGATGACCGTGAGTACATTCTGATTGATACTGCGGGCGTGCGTAAACGTGGGAAAGTAACGGAAACAGTAGAAAAATTCTCTGTAATTAAAACACTGCAAGCAATTGAAGATGCAAACGTTGTGTTGCTAGTGATTGACGCAAGAGAAGGTATCTCAGACCAAGATTTATCGTTACTTGGCTTTATTTTAAATGCTGGGCGTTCACTGGTGATTGCGGTTAACAAATGGGATGGCATGAAACCAGAAGACCGTGAACATGTAAAAGACATGCTAGAGTTACGTCTTGGTTTTGTTGACTTTGCACGTATTCACTTTATTTCAGCGTTGCATGGTAGCGGTGTAGGTAATTTATTTGAATCGGTGCAAGAGGCTTATGAATCCGCTACGCGTCGTGTGGGAACGGCATTGTTAACTCGAATTATGAATATGGCGGAAGACGAACACCAGCCGCCGTTGATTCGTGGCCGTCGAGTTAAAATGAAATATGCACACGCAGGGGGGCATAACCCACCGATAGTGGTGATCCATGGTAACCAAGTGTCGGATTTGCCTGATAGCTATAAACGCTACCTAATGAATTATTTCCGTCGCTCACTGCAAGTGATGGGGACGCCAATTCGTATTCTGTTTAAAGAGGGTGAAAACCCATATGCAGATAAGAAAAATAAACTAACTGCAACCCAATTACGTAAACGTAAGCGTTTGATGCAACATCTTAAAAAACGTTAGTGGGTCAAAGTATCAGCTAAGGGTTTACTAACCTTAGTGAATAAAAAGCCGTAACAAAATTATTGTGTTACGGCTTTTTATTATATTATCGATTTAAATAGTTTAATAATTAAACGTTGCTTTCACACAACCAAAACTAACAACGATGGCGCGGTGGGGCACAAATGATTGAGGTAAATTATGGACACTCGTTCTTCTACACGTCTAAACAAATATATTAGTGAAAGTGGTATTTGTTCACGACGTGAAGCTGATCGTTATATTGAGCAAGGTAATGTCTTTATTAATGGTAAACGTGCAGCCATCGGTGACCAAGTTTTTGCAGGTGATGTGGTTAAAGTTAATGGTCAATTGATTGAACCGCGTAATGAAGATGATTTAGTATTAATTGCGTTGAATAAACCAGTGGGGATTGTCAGTACCACGGAAAGCGGCGAAAAAGACAATATTGTTGACTATGTTAACCATAGCACGCGGATTTTCCCTATTGGGCGTCTAGATAAAGACTCTCAAGGGCTGATTTTTTTGACTAATCACGGCGATCTGGTTAATAAAATTTTACGTGCCGGGAATTCTCACGAGAAAGAATATTTAGTTACGGTGAATAAACCCGTTACAGATGATTTTATTCGAGGCATGGGAGCCGGAGTCCCCATCTTAGGTACGATGACTAAGAAATGTAAGGTGAAAAAAGAAGCGCCTTTTGTGTTCCGTATTACCTTGGTGCAAGGTCTGAATCGTCAAATTAGGCGGATGTGTGAGCACTTTGGTTTTGAAGTGACTAAGCTTGAACGTATTCGTATTATGAATGTTCGGTTAACAGGGCTTCCAGTTGGAGAGTGGCGTGACTTAACAGCAGACGAACTGATTGAATTATTTGATATGATGGAAAAATCAGAATCGGATATTAAACCGAAAAAACAGGCAAAGACCCAAGCAACCAGTAAAAATGGTGGTGGAGCCAAACAAAATACAGGGAATAAGCCAAAGGCGAAACCTGAAAACCCTACACGTAAAAAATTTACCCAACCGGGTCGTAAAAAGAAAAAACGTTAACGTGCGGGTTTAGTTAAAAATCCTTTGCTTATAAGGCTGAATGATTAGGCATTTGAATTGCTTAACATCGGCCTTTATAGATGAAAATGACTAACTACTAAGAACAGCTATTTGGCATGGTGATGTCGCCATATGATAAAAGATTAGTGTTTATCGAATACTAATCCAACTTTTTCCCAGCTTTTTTGTGTTTGTGATGCGATTTGTTCACCAAATAATTTTTGGGCGTTACTCACAGTTGCTGTGGCAAATTGCTTGAAATCCGCCATTGAGGTAACAATAGGGTCTGATACTGCCGCTATCCATATTTTACCAGCAACATCCCATGTATATCCTCCTAGGCTAGTTGCTAATAAATGAAAGGCTTTATTCGGGATACCTGAATTAATATGGACACCACCATTATCAATCCGCATAGGTAAATCTCGATATTGAGACATATGACCAACTTGTGGGTCAACATTTTTGTTATTCAATGCATAAGCAGTGCCTGGGGCACTCATGGAACGTAAGGCTGGGGCATTAATTTGGTCGATAAATAAATTTTCACCAATAAGCCAATTGGATTCACAAGCTGTCTCATTTTGTACAAATTGTTTGACCATAATGCCTAAAACATCAGCAACGGATTCATTTAGCGCACCAGATTGAAATGCATATCTAAAGTTAGCTTTTGAACTAATGAAACCATGGGCTAATTCATGGGCAATTATGTCAATGTCATTGTAAAAGGGGCCAAAGACTTTACCATCTCCGTCACCAAAGAAAATAGCCTGAGAATTCCAAAAGGCATTAGCGTAGTTTGTTCCATAATGAATAACCGCATTGATGTCTGCAGAACAGCCAAACATCTGGTCAATATCTAATTTTTCCTTAAAGAAAGCACGTACTTTCCCAATATAATCGAAGACATAGCCTGCCGGTGCTGAAGGGGCTTTATCATCACCTTCACTCATGATCACAGTATAATCATCATGTGGCATATGCTCATTAAGGGAAAGTTGGTCACGCTGGCAAATCGGTAAATCTGAGTGTCGATGGATCTTATAGGGAACAGGGCGCTGAGCATCTCGAATAAAGCGGCTGTAATTTTTAACAGGATCAATAGAACAAGCAGATAGGCTATTACGATGTAATTGTGCATCTTCATCTGAATAGATTCTGCTCATGACATCATTGATATGAATGAGTGTAGGGTTGAGTTTAGTCACTCCAGTTTCGGAGATTAAACTTGATATTAGACAAGGCGATAATAAGGAACGACCTAAAATTTGACTCATATTATAACTCCATTCTATTGGATGAAATGGAATCATAATTGTTTTCTTGTTTTATGTAACCTATTGATATTTAATGAATTTAGTTAGGTTTTGTTATATTTTATTAGAAAGGTAGAAATGGAATGTTTCTACCTTAATGAATAAGTTTGTAACAGTAATTATTGGGTTAACCAGTCTTTACCGGGGATTAAAAATTCACTATAGAGAGTCGCTTCTGGACTATTAGGCTCAGGATGATAGTCATATTCCCAACGCACCAGTGGTGGCATTGACATTAAAATAGACTCAGTTCGTCCACCGCTTTGTAAACCAAATAAGGTGCCTCTATCCCAAACTAAGTTAAACTCGACATAGCGACCACGACGATATAATTGAAACTGTCGTTCGCGTTCTCCCCACGAATGGCCACAGCGTTTTTCAACAATGGGTACATAAGCGTGTAAAAAACCATGTCCAACGGCTTGTGTGAAGTTAAAACAGTTATCGAAACCCCATTGATTGAGGTCATCAAAGAACAGGCCACCGACACCCCGAGGCTCATTACGATGTTTTAAAAAGAAGTATTCGTCACACCAATGTTTATATTTAGGATAAACATCATCGCCATAAGGTAAGCATAAATCGCGAGCTACAGTATGCCAGTGAATGACGTCTTCGTTAAAGGCATAAAAGGGGGTTAGATCAAACCCACCACCAAACCACCAAACAGGGGCTTCTCCCTCTTTTTCGGCGATAAAAAAGCGCACATTCGCGTGGGTAGTTGGGATATATGGGTTGAGTGGATGGATAACCAGAGAGACGCCCATTGCTTGGTAGCTACGACCTGCGAGTTCAGGGCGGTGTGCTGTGGCAGATGCAGGTAATTTTTCCCCCTGAATATGGGAGAAGTTGACCCCTGCTTGTTCGAATATAGCCCCATTAGTTAATACTCGGCTACGGCCCCCACCACCTTCAGAACGTTCCCATGTTTGTTCTAGAAAAGTTTCCTTACCATCTAGCTCAGTGATTTTTTGACAAATAGTATCTTGTAAGCTTTGCAAGAAAGCTTTTACACGACCGATATCTGGGTAATTCATTGTTTTCTAATAGAACCATAGATGAAAAATAATAACCAAAGTATACCCTTTTGTCGTAAAAAAGGCATATTGAATATTGATTGTGTGGCAAAAGCAGTGATAATGACAGAAAGATTAGTTTAAACGGGCAAATGTTATGGAAATACGCATCTTTCGCCAAAGTGATTATGAAGATGTACTGACGTTATGGGAACGTTGTTCTCTCAATGAGTTTTCGGGGGACCCTGAACTCGACATCGAACGTAAATTACAATGCGGTGCAGACTTATTCTTAGTCGCTGAGGTCGCAGGTGAGGTTGTTGGTACCATTATGGGCGGGTACGATGGTATCCGCGGCACAGCCGTTTACCTTGCTGTACATCCTGAATATCGTGCGCGCGGTATAGCAAATGCTTTAGTCAGCCGGCTAGAGAAAAAACTAATTGCCAGAGGGTGTGGCAGAATTGAACTTTTAGTGAGCGAAGAATCAGATGCCGCTATTTGTATGTTTGAAAAAATGCTTTATGAAGAAGAACAGTCTGAACGTTTGATTTATTCGAAAAAATTAACTCACGAAACGGATTTTTAGGTTAATTGACTATTTGTTTAATCATTCATGTGAATGTTTTGGCAAATAGGTTGTCACAATATGCATTATGCGACGGATTAAAGAGGATGATATGTCCCAACATGCAACTTTTAATAACAATAGCGGCTTAACGCCATTGTTGAAAATTACTCTGCTATGCGGAATAACACTATTGTCAGGTTGTGCTGGCACGAAAATTTTTTCGCCATCGACTTGGTTTAGTAGCCCACTAGTGATCTCTAGCTCAGGGGTTGGTCAAGTAACCAATTTTACCCGGATGCAAGCTGATACTATTAAAACGCAGCTTAATGACCGTTATAACATCCGTAGCGGAATGCAAATGGACAATGGTGATGTGGTCGCTATTTTCCAAGGCATTAATGATGACGAGGTAAAATTAGAGATAATGGGGCCTGAGCATGGCTATGTGTCGCGCATTACAGTCAATGACCCTGATATTGTTACCGAGTGGGGGCCAAAAGTTGGCACTGAATTTAGTGAAATATACCAAAAAGCATTTGGTGTATGTAGCCTTGGTGAGCGAATCAATGATGTACCAAGCATTGAATGTAATTCGCCACAATCAACAAAAGTTATTTACCGTTTTACGGGTAAATGGCAAGGGCCAGAAGGGATGATGCCTTCGGATAATGACCTTCAATCATGGACAATATCGCAGATAATTTGGCATAAGTAAGCTGATTTTAAGGTATATCGTCAGGTTTAGTTATACTGGCGATCCCCTCTTTTATCGAACCTCGTTATTGTACACAAATAAATTTCCCCTTTCTTAAATTTTCTTTCCTATAATAGGCATCGAAACCTATAAACCCTTGCGTTAAAACAAGGTGAAAAACATCACGATAAGATAGGATAATCATATCGTTTTATATAAAAAATAGGTTATATAACATACTCATTTTACGAGGTTTACCGTATGTCTCATTCTCAAAGTGGTATTTTGAAAGAACATAGCCGTTTTGGTATTTTTATTGAAGCACAAGTGCAAGAAGGATCTCTGGATGAAGTTAAATCTGGATGTAAAGGCTTTGTCGATGCTTTGACCAAATTACAGGCGCAATATCCTGATGACCGTCTTGGTGCAGTAATTGCGTTTGGCTCTGATATTTGGCAGCAATTGGGGCATGCTCAGTGCGCACCTGAATTGAAACCATTCCATACATTAGGTAAGGGGCTTGCGCCTGCCACACAAAGAGATATGTTTATTCATATTCAATCTCTTCGCCACGATATTAATTTCTCTTTAGCGCAAGCGGCACTAAAAGTGTTTGGTAAATCTATTCATGTTGTTGAGGAAATTCATGGTTTCCGCTGGGTAGATGATAGGGACTTAAGCGGTTTTATTGATGGTACAGAAAATCCGCAAGGTGAAGAAATTGCGGAAGTGACATTAGTCGAACAAGGCGATGACAAGGGTGGTAGTTATGTTTTAGTTCAACGCTATGAACACGACTTAAGGAAATGGGATCGTTTTACTGAACATGAACAGGAAAAAATGATTGGCCGTACTAAACATGATAGCGTTGAGCTTGATGAAGATGTGCGTAATGTGACTTCGCATGTTTCACGAGTCGTGGTAGAAGAAGAGGGTGAAGAGCTATCCATCATGCGTCACAGCCTGCCGTATGGCACAGCAAGTGGTAAACATGGTTTATTCTTTGTCGCCTATTGTGCAAGGCTACACAATATTGAACAACAATTGCTTAGTATGTTTGGTGAAAAAGACGGTAAATACGATGATTTACTGCGTATGACGAAAGCCGTTTCAGGTAGTTATTACTATGCGCCTTCTCTTGAGAAACTACTCGCATTATAAATGACTGTTTGCCGCATGGATGCGGCGCTCTTTTGTTATCATGAATATGCTGATGCCCTGCCTAAGTGAATATCAATCTTTTCTCACCCCAAACGAATTAAGCCATCAACAACCGTAAATACGGTATATAGATTTGTCGATTTGGTTTATTCATGAAAACTATTCATTTCTTAACTCATTAAAATAAAACAGTATTTTTACTCTTATGTCGATATTTTCTTTGTTATTCTAATTTGATATATCAAAAGGTGATTGATAGCTACACAGTTATAACCAAAACAGATACAGTGTTTTTAATCTTAGTCGTTTTGGTTTAGTTATGAATGGGTGTGGAATGAAAAAATCATTTTTGAAAAAAACAGCATTAGCAAGCTTGGCGACGGCATCGTTATTCGGCAGCACGCCATTAATTGCCGCAGAACTCCTTAATAGCTCTTATGACATTGCCCGTGAGTTATTTGTGGCATTAAACCCTTCATTTGAAAAACAGTGGAATGAAGCACATCCAGACGACAAATTAACGATTAAACAATCCCACGCGGGCTCATCGAAGCAAGCGCTAGCAATATTGCAGGGGTTGAAAGCCGATGTTGTCACTTATAATCAAGTTACAGATGTGCAAATTTTGCACGATAAAGGCAAATTGATCCCTGCTGACTGGCAAGCTCGATTACCAAATAATAGTTCACCTTATTACTCCACAATGGCGTTTTTAGTGCGTAAAGGAAACCCTAAGGGAATTAAGACGTGGGATGATTTGGTACGTGAAGACGTAAAATTAATATTTCCAAACCCAAAAACATCTGGAAATGGCCGCTATACCTATCTTGCTGCATGGGGGGCTTTTAACCAAGAAAACAATGGTGACCAAGCAAAAACACGTGAGCAAATGAAGCAATTCCTAAAAAATGTCGAAGTATTCGACACTGGTGGCCGTGGTGCAACTACCTCTTTTATTGAAAGAGAGCTAGGTGATGTATTGATTAGCTTCGAATCAGAAGTGAACAACATTCGTAGTCAATATGGTGAGTCTGATTATGAAGTGATTGTACCACCAGTTGATATTTTGGCTGAATTTCCAGTGACTTGGGTTGATAAAAATGTACAAAAAAATGGTTCAGAAGATGTCGCTAAAGCTTATTTGAATTATTTATATAGCCCTCAAGCCCAAGAAATTATTACTAGCTTTAATTATCGCGTGAATGATAAAGCCGTAATGGAAGCGAATAAGGCTAAATTCCCAGAGACAAAACTTTTTACAGTTGAGTCTCAATTTGAAAGCTGGCCAAAAGTGATGGATGTGCATTTTGCAACAGGTGGCGAGTTTGACGAACTAATGGCTCAAGGGCGCCGTTAATGAGCCGTTCAGGAAAGCGCTTTCTACCAGGCTTTGGGCTGACATTAGGGAGCAGCTTATTTTATACCTGTTTGATTTTGCTGCTACCCATGAGTGCATTGGTAATACAACTGTCAGATATGACATGGCAGCAATATTGGGCGGTGATTAGTTACCCGCAAGTGGTTGCCGCCTACAAAGTAACTTTGTTGTCAGCGCTGGTTGCCAGTCTATTTAATGCCGTCTTTGGCCTATTATTAGCTTGGATTTTGACTCGCTATCGCTTTCCTGGACGTCTGTTTTTAGATGGTTTAGTTGATTTGCCTTTTGCATTACCTACCGCCGTCGCTGGTTTGACACTCGCGACATTGTTTGCAACTTCTGGTTGGTATGGTCAATACCTTCACCAGTTCGACATTAAAGTTGTGAATACATGGTTAGGAATTGCGGTAGCAATGGCGTTTACCAGTATCCCATTTGTAGTGCGTACCGTGCAGCCTGTTTTAGAAGAGTTAGGGCCTGAATATGAAGAAGCGGCGCAAACGCTCGGTGCTAGCCGCTGGCAAACATTTAGACGAGTCGTATTACCTGAACTTTCCCCAGCTCTTTTAGCGGGTACAGTGTTGTCTTTTACTCGTAGTTTGGGGGAATTTGGTGCCATTATCTTTATTGCAGGTAACATTGCTTGGCAAACAGAAGTAGTTTCATTAATGATTTTCAGTCAATTACAGCAATTTGATTACCCTGCGGCGAGTGCTGTCGCATCCGTTATTTTGGCGGTTTCATTGCTGCTTTTATTTAGTGTTAACTTAGTACAAAGCCGTTTTGGTAAACGATTAGGGGGCAAGTAATGGCACAAGTTACACCTATTCATGCTGCTAATCGTTCCCAAATCAACTGGGGGAAATGGTTATTAATAGCCATTGGTATTCTGTTCTCAGTTTTGCTATTGGTTATCCCAATTATTTGGATTTTTATTACAGCATTTCAAAAAGGCTTAGATACCGTTTTACTGAATTTAGCAGACCCTGACATGTTACATGCGATTGGGCTAACTGTGTTAATTGCCTTAATTACCGTACCTGTAAATTTGGTTTTTGGCACAATGATGGCATGGCTCGTCACGCGTTTTCATTTTCCAGGTCGGCAGTTACTGCTTACATTAGTTGATATCCCATTTGCGGTTTCCCCCGTCGTCGCAGGTTTATTGTATTTGTTGTTTTATGGTTCTAATAGCTGGTTTGGTGGTTGGCTTGAAGGGTTTGATATTCAAGTTATGTTTTCATGGCCTGGAATGGCTTTAGTGACGATTTTTGTGACTTGCCCATTTGTTGTGCGTGAATTGGTACCATTGATGTTAAGCCAAGGCAGCCAAGAAGATGAAGCCGCGGTATTGCTGGGGGCTTCAGGGTGGAAAATGTTTTGGCGAGTGACATTACCGAATATCCGTTGGGCGTTGCTATACGGTGTTGTACTGACCAATGCTCGGGCGATTGGGGAATTTGGTGCGGTATCCGTGGTTTCCGGTGCTATTCGTGGTGAGACCTATACCTTACCGTTACAAGTTGAATTATTACATCAGGATTATAACACTGTCGGTGCATTTACTGCCGCAGGGGTCCTCGCTGTAATGGCCATCATTACATTAATCCTTAAAAGCGCATTGCAATGGCATTTAAATCGTCAGCAGTCTGAATCAGGAGTCCATTGATCATGAGTATTGAAATTGAAAAAATCGGTAAGTTATTTGGGAAAACCCAAGTACTCAACGGTATTTCACTGGATATTGCATCGGGTGAGATGGTGGCGCTATTGGGGCCTTCTGGTTCAGGTAAAACAACGCTATTAAGGATAATCGCAGGGCTTGAGCAACAAAGTTACGGTACTTTGCGTTTCCACGGCCAAGATGTCAGTAAAATACATGCAAAGGATAGGCATGTAGGTTTTGTTTTTCAGCATTATGCATTATTTCGTCATATGACGGTATTTGATAATGTCGCTTTTGGCTTAACAGTTCTACCGCGTAAGCAGCGACCATCCACACAAGCTATCAAACAAAAAGCCATGCAACTATTGGAGATGGTGCAATTATCTCACTTGGCTTCCCGTTATCCTGCACAGCTCTCTGGTGGGCAAAAGCAACGTGTAGCTTTAGCACGTGCACTGGCGGTTGACCCGCAAATTTTATTGCTTGATGAGCCTTTTGGAGCTCTTGATGCGCAAGTTCGTGTTGAGCTACGCCGCTGGCTACGTCAATTACATGACGAGTTAAAATTTACTAGTGTGTTTGTCACTCATGATCAGGAAGAAGCCATGGAAGTGGCAGATAGGGTCGTCGTTATGAGTGAAGGGCATATTGAGCAGGTTGGGACGCCAAGTGCTATTTGGCAGAGCCCTGAGACTCGCTTTGTTCTTGAGTTTATGGGGGAAGTTAACCAAATCTCAGCACAAATCAGGGGGGCAATGCTCAATATCGGCGGTTATGAATTTTCGCTTAATCATAGCAGTGCTCATCAAGGAGAGGTCGATGTATTTCTTAGGCCTTGGGAAATATCATTACAACCTGAAGTGGATGAACAACACCGTTTACCTGTTAGGGTAACAGAATCTGGTCCAAGAGGTCATTTTTGGCAATTAACAGTTCAACCATTAGGGTGGGGAAATGACCCAATATCTGTTGTTTGGCAGTCCGCAGCAACAATACCGACACGGGGTGAACGTTACTTTTTAGGTAGCAAGCAGGTTAAAATTTACCAAGGAAACACGGAGTTATTATTTCCTCAATTAGCGGAAAGTGCATGAATATAAATTGTTATTGTTGATAGCATTTATATAAATAGATAATAAATGCTATTTATTTTTATGACATCTTAAGTATCTCTCTTTTCTGTTGTTGGGCTATTTATGAATAGTATTTAGCCCAACAATCACGTCGATTTTCTTGTAATTCATTGATATTTATATGTATTATTTTGTTTTTTCTGTTAAATATAACTGGTAATCATATAAACTTATAGTAATATATTATATCAATTAGCTATATCAATAATGGTAATAAAGATAATCTATTTTTCTAATATTAATGTGAATAGATTTCATTTTTCACGCGCTAATATTGGAGTAATATCTTATTTCTATTTGCTCCTATCTATAAATAAAAATTATAAGGATGGTAAAGTGTCAACTCTGGAACAGTTTATCGGTAATACACCTTTAGTAAAACTTCAGCGCTTGGTTCAAGGGGTTAATGCTGAAATTTGGGTTAAGCTAGAAGGTAATAACCCTGCGGGTTCAGTGAAAGATAGGGCTGCCTATTCGATGATCAAAGAAGCTGAAGAACGAGGGGAAATTAAACCTGGGGATACGCTTATTGAAGCGACGAGCGGCAATACAGGGATAGCACTAGCGATGATAGCTGCACTAAAAGGCTATAAACTAAAATTACTGATGCCAGATAACATGAGTAAAGAGCGCCAAGCATCTATGCAAGCGTATGGTGCGGAGCTTATTTTAGTGAGTACCGCAGTGGGAATGGAAGGTGCTCGAGATCTCGCTAAAGAAATGGCGCTCAGGGGGGAAGGGACTGTATTAGACCAATTTAATAACCCAGATAACCCATTAGCTCATTTTAAAACAACCGGCCCAGAAATTTGGCGGCAGACACAGGGGAGGGTCACCCATTTTGTCTCTAGCATGGGAACAACAGGGACTATCACAGGGGTCAGCCGTTATTTAAAATCCCAATCAACCGATGTACAGATTGTTGGGTTGCAGCCCGCAGAAAAAAGCCAAATCCCAGGGATCAGACGTTGGTCGCCGGGGTATCTTCCCGGTATTTTTGATGATTCATTAGTTGACAGTGTATTAGATATCAACCAACAAGAAGCCGAAGAAACCATGAGGGCTTTGGCAAAAATTGAGGGGATATTCTGTGGTGTCAGTTCTGGTGGAGCAGTAGCAGGGGCTTTAAAAGTAGCAAAAGAGAACCCAGGTGCGGTGATTGTTGCGGTAATTTGTGACCGAGGAGACCGTTATTTATCGACTGGGGTATTTAACCAGTAAGGTTAACTCAGGCTAAGAACGAGTAAAGCCATCAGGCAAGGGCCTGACGGCTTTGTCTAGCGAATAGAGCGGATAGCTAGGCTATTTCTTTATACGCATGATAACTGTTTCACCAACGGTCACTGAACCCGTTAGTTTATTCAGTTCTTTAATTTCATCCATGTTAGAAATAACAACAGGAGTGAGAACCGATTTGGCTTTTTCTTCTAGCAGTGCTAAATCGAATTCGATGATTAAATCACCTTTCTTGACGGTTTGGCCTTCTTCAGCGATACGTTTGAAACCTTCGCCTTTGAGTTCAACTGTATCAATTCCGAAGTGAACAAATAGCTCTATACCATCATCTGATTCAATAGAAAATGCATGGTTAGTTTCAAAGATTTTACCAATTGTACCATCTACAGGAGCGACAATTTTATTCCCTGCTGGTTTAATCGCAATACCATCACCAACAATCTTTTCTGCGAATACAACATCTGGAACATCTTCAATATTGACAATCTCACCAGATAAAGGGGCGATAATTTCAATACTACCACTGCTACTTTTGTCTTCCGAAACGAGTGATTTCAGTTTGTCAAACAGACCCATGGACCTTCTCCTAATCGTTTTATATGGGACCGAACTAATGTGCTGTTCCTAGCATAACGTTTTTTCTTGGATAAAGGTATCTACAAGTTTCATCAATTCATCTGCTGTTGGTTGAGCAAGTGCTTGTTCAGCCAGAGCCTGAGTATCAACAAAGTTCGCATTGCGAATTAATTTTTTGATACGTGGAATTGATATTGCGCTCATACTAAATTCATCCAGCCCCATGCCAAGTAGCAATAAGGTTGCACGCTCATCTCCTGCGAGTTCCCCGCACATCCCTGTCCATTTACCTTCTGCATGTGATGCATCAATCACTTGCTTAATTAAGTTTAGGACAGCTGGTGACATTGGGTTGTAAAGATGAGAAATCAGTTCATTACCACGGTCAACCGCTAAAGTGTATTGAGTTAGATCGTTCGTCCCAATACTAAAGAAATCAACTTCTTTTGCCAAATGACGAGCAATAACTGCTGCTGCTGGTGTTTCCACCATAACACCAACTTCAATTGCTTCATCAAAGGCTTTGCCTTCTTCGCGTAATTGAGCTTTTAGTATCTCAAGTTCTGCTTTTAGTTCACGAACTTCTTCAACGGAAATGACCATTGGGAACATAATACGCAGTTTACCAAATTTAGACGCTCTTAAAATAGCTCTTAATTGTGAGTGTAGAATTTCTTTGCGGTCAAGACAAATACGAATTGCACGCCAACCAAGGAAAGGGTTTTCTTCTTTTGGCAAATTCATATACGGCAGGTCTTTATCACCACCAATATCCATTGTACGAACAATAACAGCTTGGCTGCCCATTGACTCTGCAACGGCTTTATATGCTTGGAATTGTTCTTCTTCGCTTGGGAATGAATCCCTATCCATAAATAAAAATTCGGTACGATAGAGGCCAACACCTTCTGCACCATTACGTTCAGCCCCTGCGACATCACGTACAGTACCAATATTTGCACAGACTTCAACTTGATGTCCATCAAGTGTGATTGCTGGCAAATCTTTTAATTTTGCGAGCTCTTCTTTTTCTTGCAGATATTCATCACGGAAAGCTTTTAACTTATCAACTTCAGCTTCTGATGGGTTTAAGTAGATAGTGTTATTTACACCATCTAATACGATAAAATCACCATTTTTAATTTTACTGGTTGCATCACTCGTGCCGACAATAGCAGGCAACTCAAGAGAACGAGCCATAATTGAGGTGTGTGATGTACGACCACCTAAATCGGTGATAAAACCCAGAACTTTATCTAAGTTCAGTTGTGCGGTTTCGGAAGGCGTTAAATCAGCAGCAACCAAAATCACTTCTTTGTCGATAGCGCTTAAATCAACAATTGGAATATTTAAAATATTTTTTAGTAGGCGCTTACCGATATCGCGTACATCGGCAGCACGTTCTTTCAGATACTCATCATCTAGGGACTCAAGTGCTTGGGCTTGGTCTTCAATAACGGAATAGGCGGCAGCATCAGCCGTTTTTTTGTCGCCTTTAATCAAAGAGATTATTTCTTGTTCAAGCTCTTCATCTTCTAGCAGCATAATATGACCTTCAAAAATCTCAGCTTTTTCGGCTCCAAGATTTTTTTCGGCTTTCTCTTTAATTAAAGTGAGTTGTTCGGCTGATTTGTTACGACCCTCAATAAAGCGTGCAATTTCTTTGTCTGCCTGATCGTCAGCAATCTTTTTTGTGCTAACAACGATAGGATCTTCTTTGAGGATTAAAGCCTGACCAAAAGCAAAACCCGGGGATACTAAAATTCCTGAAATCATAATATTACCTTACTGCTGCTAGTGCTAGGAGTTCTGATATTGCAGAGACCGCTATGGTTATACCGATTATATAAATATCCCCGAATGATATCATTCAGGGACAGCGAATGAGATCGGTAAGACGTTTCTCTTGCGTGCGAAATTATTCTAATTCGCCCATCAGTTTAACTAAATGTTCAACGGCTTCTTTCTCATCTTCACCTTCAGCGGAAATGGTGACCACTGTACCTTGAGTTAAACCCAAAGTTTGTAATTTGAACAGGCTTTTTGCGCTAGCGGATTTGCCGCCAGAAATCAAAGAAATATCAGAAGAGAATGCTTTTGCTTCTTTCACAAATTGAGCTGCAGGACGAGTATGTAGACCATTTGGTGCCGTAATAGTGACTTCTTGCTGGAACATAGTATTTCCTCAATAACTTTAGTTTTTTTAATTACCCAGCCTATTGTAGATGAAATAGACTAGGTTTGCGTATAGTTAGATTATTAACTTGCAAAAAGGTTTCCTACTTTGTGCGGTATCAACCCTTTTTCAGTTTTTGCCTCTGAAGTTATGTTTTTTTAGCCACTTTGCAACTACCAGATGTTTGCGGTGGAGGTGACTAAAAAGTGATTAATTTCGAGGTGCAAAATAATTACTATGTTTAATACTAAACCCCGAATTAGAAATCATCTCCATCCGTGCTAAACTTTGATCTGCACCACAAAAAAAGCACCTTTAAGGTGCTTTTTTAACGAATTTGCAACGAAATTATGTTAGTCAGCAGAAATGTCAGCAAACAGAACAGTTGATAAATAACGCTCACCTGATGAAGGTAAAATTACGACTATATTTTTGCCTTTATATGCAGGGTCTGCAGCAATTTTTGTTGCGGCTGCGATGGCAGCGCCTGATGAAATACCCGCAAGGATACCTTCTTTTTCCATTAATTCACGGGCTGTTTTAACTGCCTCATCATCACTGATTTGAATGACTTTATCGAGTAGTTTTAGGTCTAAGTTACCGGGGATGAAACCAGCACCAATACCTTGAATTTTATGAGGCCCTGGCTTAATTTCTTCACCTGCCAATGCTTGGGTGATAACTGGGGAAGTTTCAGGCTCAACAGCAACGATGGTAACTTCTTTGCCTTTGGTATTTTTTAGATACTTTGCAATCCCTGTGATAGTACCGCCTGTTCCGACGCCCGCAACGACGACATCAACATTACCGTCGGTATCTTCCCAAATTTCAGGGCCGGTTGTTTTTTCGTGAATTTCAGGGTTGGCAGGATTGTTAAATTGCTGAAGTAAAAGGTACTTTTTAGGGTTACTATTGACAATTTCTTCAGCTTTAGCAATGGCGCCTTTCATGCCTTTTGCACCCTCAGTAAGGACAAGGTTAGCCCCTAAGGCTTTGAGCAATTTACGGCGCTCGATACTCATGGTTTCTGGCATTGTAAGGGTCAATTTATACCCCCTAGCCGCGGCAACATAAGCAAGAGCAATCCCAGTATTACCACTCGTTGGTTCCACTAACTCTTTATCTTTATTTAGGATACCTTTTTTCTCCGCATCCCAAATCATGTTAGCGCCAATACGGCACTTTACACTGAAACTTGGGTTGCGTGATTCCACTTTTGCTAAAATATTACCATTACCAAAATGCTTTAAACGCACAAGAGGAGTGTGTCCAATGGTCAACGAATTATCTTCATAGATTTTGCTCATGGGATATCCTTAAAAATCGGTTAGCGAGTAAAATTGTGTCACTCAGTCAAGACAAAAAATAATATGAATTCAACATACGTGAACAACAAATTAATGCAAATATGATTTGAATATAAGCTTATAACAAAATGCTATTTTAGATCTAATTGTTCTAAGAATGAAATTAAAGCAAAAAATTGATGGTGTGAATGTGTGTGTTGGCATGCGCAGGCGATGAAGCCTGCGCTTATCGGTTAGAAAATACTTAGTAACGGGCGTAACGTCCGCGATACCTATCAACCCACATGAGTGTCGCGCCGCAGACAGCAACAGGCATGATGACTAAATTTACGAAAGGTAGCATCATGAGTAAACTGATGACGCCACCAAATTGAATATTTCTCATGCGTTCTTTCGCAAGCGCTTGTTTCATTTCACTAAAGCCAACGCGATGGTTATCAAATGGGTAATCACAATATTGAATTGACATCATCCAAGCCCCAAATAGGAACCACAAAACAGGTGCTATGGTTTGGCCAATACCCGGAATAAAAAATAAAATCAATAAACCAAGTGCGCGGGGTAAATAATAACCAATACGCACAAACTCACGTTTTATCATGCGTGGAACATCTTTTAGTAGTTCCGCCATTCCTGTGTCAGGAGCGGGTTTCCCTGTCAGTTCGGCTTCTAGTTTTTCAGATAACCAACCATTAAATGGGGCTGCAATAATATTTGCAATGGTACTGAAAAAATAGGTAAAAACTAATAAGATAGAAATCACCGCTAATGGAAAAAACACATAATCAAGCCATTGTAGCCAACTCGGAATATAACTCATCACTTGGTCTATCCAGCCGCCAAGCTTAGTGTATAACCACCAAAAAGCACCTCCTAAGAAAATAATATTTGCTAATAAGGGCAAAATGACAAAGCGTTTAATACCAGGACGTGTAACTAGTCGCCACCCTTGTGTAAAATAATAAAAGCCAGAATGGTCTTTTTGTGGCGAAAATGTCGATTGGGTCATACTTCTTGTTCTCTCCTTTTCGGTTGACTATGTATCATATAGGTATGAAACTAGGCTGACTAGCCATTATTTGCTTAAAAAAGCAGCAAACGAAAGCGGAATATTCTCTTTCTTGTAAGAAAATCGTTCTGAGGGTTGCACTTAGAGCAATTGAGAAATAATCTTAAGGTAGTTTCCGCCGTGTTGGCATAATCATTCATCAACTAGAGATAACAGCGATGCAGGATTTGCGTCTGATATTAGTGGTCGTAGGTGCGATAGCCATTGTCGCTTTATTACTGCATGGTTTATGGACCAGCCGTAAAGAGCGGTCAACGTTATTTCGCGACAGACCGGTAAAACGTCGAAAAAGCGAAACGCAGGATAAATCATCTGAGTATGATGATTCTGTATTATTTACTGAGGACAAACCCACTCAGCAGGGGGCGATTCAACCCGCAGTAGCAGACCCACTTGATTCAGCAAAAAATGAATCTCAAGTTGAGCCAAACATACGGCCAGTAGCTCCGGTTGAGCCTGAACCTAAATTGGCGGCGGCTTCTGAACATCTGGCTAATGAAGAACCTGTGGTGACTGTACGCACTGAACCCTCTCATGCTCCAGAGCAATTGACTATCAATATGAATGATGAGTCAGTTACTGAGCCACAAGTTAGCACCCAACCTGTGCGGCCTACTGCGATTGAGCCACACATTGATTCAAATAACCTGAAAGAAGAGCCACAGTCGATACAACATGAACAAACAACGGCGAACACTGAAACGAAAGCTGAGCCGCAGGAAGATTCTGCTACAACAAATAGCAAGGAGACAGTTTTGGTACTTCATGTAGCAGCTCATCATGGGCAAGAGCTACAAGGTGAAGTATTATTGCAAAGCATCCTTCAAGCAGGGTTCCAGTTTGGTGAAATGAAAATATTCCACCGTCATGTCAACCCGTCGGGTACTGGGCCTGTATTATTTAGTTTAGCCAATATGGTTAAACCAGGTTCCTTTGATCCTGAAACGATGTCTGATTTCACAACTCCGGGTGTTTCCATGTTTATGATGGTGCCATCTTATGGTGATGCAGGGCAGAATTTCAAATTGATGTTACAAGCCGCTCAGCGTATCGCATCCGATGCGGGTGGTGTTGTGCTTGATGATGAGCGCAAGATGCTCACACCTCAAAAAATAGAGGTGTACCACGCGCGGATCAGAAGCACGTTAAACTAAATAATCGTTTTATAAAGGCCCCCTTAACTGGGGGTTTTTTATCTTTAATGAGTGTGATCATGACTACCAAGCAAGAAATAGACCAATTAAAAAAACAGTTACGTCATCATGAATATCAGTACCATGTATTAGACGCACCCGAAATTCCAGATGTTGAATACGATAAACTTATGCAACGTCTGAAAAGTATAGAAGAGGCGCATCCAGAGCTTATTACGAGTGATTCGCCAACTCAGCGGGTTGGTGCTGCGCCTTTATCGGCGTTTGAAACGGTTCGCCATGAAATTCCAATGCTGTCATTAGATAATGTTTTTGATGAAGCGAGTTATTTAGCTTTTGATAAACGTGTTAGAGACCGCTTAAAAAACCATGAAGAGCTTACATTCTGTTGCGAATTAAAGCTTGATGGGCTAGCAGTTAGTTTATTGTATGAAAATGGTGAGCTAGTACAGGCTGCGACGCGTGGAGATGGGACGGTTGGTGAAAATATTACTGCCAACGTACGGACCATTCGAGCTATCCCCTTGCGTTTGACTGGGGATAATATCCCAGATCGAGTGGAGATCCGTGGTGAAGTCTTTATGCCACAAAAAGGGTTTGAAGCATTGAATGAAGAAGCGCGTAGGACAGATGGCAAAGTATTCGCAAATCCGCGTAATGCCGCAGCGGGCTCTTTACGTCAACTTGACCCACGCATTACAGCGAAAAGGCCATTAACTTTCTATTGCTATGGTGTTGGGGTTGTTGAGGGAGAAACATTACCTGATACTCATTATGGGCGTTTGATGCAGTTTAAAGCGTGGGGTTTGCCTGTTAGTGACTATGTTCAATTGTGTGTTGGCTCGCAAGCTGTATTAGATTTTTATCGCGAAATAGAACAAGCTCGACCAAGTCTTGGTTTTGACATCGATGGCGTCGTTATCAAGGTCAACTCAATTGCTATTCAAGAGGAATTAGGCTTTGTTTCACGAGCGCCACGTTGGGCTACGGCATTTAAATTTCCAGCTCAGGAACAAATAACTCAATTGAAAGACGTTGAGTTCCAAGTCGGGCGTACTGGGGCTATTACGCCCGTTGCGCGTCTTGAACCTGTGCAAGTTGCCGGGGTGATCGTGAGCAATGCGACGCTACATAATGCCGATGAAATTGAACGTCTTGGGGTTCACATTGGTGATACCGTTATTATCCGCCGTGCAGGGGATGTGATCCCGCAAATTGTCAGTGTCGTGGTTGAAAAACGTCCTGTTAATAGCCGTGAAATCGTGTTTCCAACCCATTGCCCTGTTTGTGGCTCTGATATTGAACGCATTGAAGGCGAAGCCGTAGCGCGTTGTACTGGGGGGTTGATTTGTGGCGCACAGCGCAAAGAGGCTTTAAAACACTTTGTTTCTCGTCGTGCCATGGATGTTGATGGCATGGGGGATAAAATTATCGATCAACTGGTTGAAAAAGAATATGTCAAAACGCCAGCTGACCTTTATCAATTGAGTGCAGGTATTTTAACTGGTTTAGACCGTATGGGGCCTAAATCAGCTCAAAACTTAGTCACTGCACTAGAAAAATCGAAACAAACAACACTGGCACGTTTTATTTATGCATTAGGTATTCGCGAAGTTGGAGAAGCTACTGCGGCTAATCTTGCAGCGCATTATGCAACATTAGAAGCGGTAATGTGTGCAGACGAAGAGTCACTGAAAACTGTTCAAGATATCGGTCATGTGGTGGCGAAACATGTCGTGAATTTCTTCCGCGAAGAACATAACCAAGCCGTTATTAACGACCTGATTACTAAGGCTAATATTCACTGGCCAGAAGTGAAGGTCGTGAACAGTGCTGAAATTGATAGTCCATTTGCTGGCAAAACAGTGGTATTAACTGGGTCAATGAGTGTATTAACCCGCGATGAAGCAAAAGACAAGCTGGTCGCTTTAGGTGCAAAGGTGGCTGGAAGTGTTTCTAAGAAAACGGATATGGTGATTGCAGGGGAAGCGGCAGGTTCTAAATTAGTGAAAGCGAATGAGTTGGGTATTCAGGTTATAGATGAAAATGAGTTAATACGTTTGCTGAATATTTAATGGTGAACTATATTCAATCTAATTTTGTTGCTTACAAGGTGGTAAGCAACAAAATAATACTTAGGTCGTTGTAAGCCTTAACTTAAATTTTCATTAAGATTTCTGTGCAAAAAAAAGTGATTACAGGGTTTTGTCATAGTTGAAACGTGACCGCCTTCTTCTTTTTGCAAAATACACCTAGTAAGCTTTCATATTAATGTGACCACCGTCTCATTTAAATGTTGTCTATTACATAGAATATGCACATAGACTGATTCTTAAATTTGTTGGAGTCGCATATGACCTCGATCCTGCATTTCGTTTTATCCTTAGTAGTAATTGCTGCTCTTGCAATTTTAGCAAGTAGTAACCGTAGCGCGATCCGCCCCCGCTATGTTATTCAACTCCTTGTTATTCAAATTGCGTTGGCTTACCTTTTCTTAAAATCTAATATCGGCGAATCTTTTGTAATGGGTGTAGCAGGGGTGTTTACTCACTTGCTAGGCTATGCAGCGGAAGGGACGAAATTTATTTTTGGCGGCATGATTGAGGGCAATTTAGCGTTCTTTTTCTTACAAGTCTTGTGTCCAATCATCTTTATTTCTGCATTAATTGGTATTTTACAACACGTCAAAATTTTACCTATCGTGATCCGCATTATCGGTACTGTATTATCGAAAGTGAACGGTATGGGGAAATTAGAGTCATTTAACGCAGTAAGCTCATTATTGTTAGGGCAGTCAGAGAACTTTATCGCGTATAAAGACCAACTCAATAGAATGTCAGAGCGCAGAATGTACACCATGGCGGCAACCGCAATGTCTACTGTATCAATGTCTATCGTTGGTGCTTATATGACCATGTTGGAACCTCGCTTTGTGGTCGCGGCATTAGTGCTTAATATGTTTGGTACTTTCGTTGTTTTATCATTAATTAACCCGTACCCACCAGAAGGTGAAGAAGACATCCAAATGAGCAATTTGCATGAAGGGCAAAGCTTTTTTGAAATGTTAGGCGAATATATCCTTGCTGGGTTTAAAGTCGCAATTATAGTATCAGCTATGTTGATTGGTTTTATTGCCCTAATTGCGATGGTTAATGGTATTTTCTCTGCAGTATTCGGCGTTGATTTCCAAACGATGTTAGGTTACGTGTTTTATCCATTTGCTTGGGTCCTTGGTATTCCTGCGGATGAAGCTTTACAAGTTGGCGGCATCATGGCAGTTAAGATGGTCACGAATGAGTTTGTCGCAATGGATGGCTTACAAGCGATTGCTGGTGGCTTATCAGAACGTTCTGTCGGTATCTTATCGGTGTTCTTAGTCTCTTTTGCTAACTTTTCATCTATCGGTATTATTGCTGGTGCAATTAAAGGGTTAGATGAAAAACAAGGTAATACAGTAGCACGCTTTGGTTTGAAACTATTATACGGTTCAACATTAGTGAGCTTCCTATCGGCAGCTGTTGTTGGCTTAGTTTTGTAATCAATAAAAAAGTGTTAAATTGGCAAAACGGCGTTCAAATGAGCGCCGTTTTGCTTTCATATAAAAAAGAAAACTGTTAAAAGAACAGATAAAACGCAGTCAAAGACACAACACTAAAAATGTAAGAGAACAAATGGAAAAACAAGATCTCATCGACATAGCAAATACCTATATGCCGTTTGGTAAGTACAAGGGGCGTGTGCTAATAGATTTGCCAGAGGAATATTTACTTTGGTTCTATAAGAAAGGAGAGTTCCCTGCGGGGCGTTTAGGGCAATTAATGGAAATGACCTTAGGGTTAAAAATTGAAGGGCTTGAAGGCCTTGTGAAGCCACTTAAACGCAGTTAAGCAGCTAAGGCTATTTGTGGCTTAGGGAATCAGTAATTTTCTTACTCAAATTAATAAACAGTTCTTGCTCTTGTTGAGTTAATACTGTTTTAACCTTTAAGGCATTTTCAGCACGGCCAGTGGCTGCACGTTGTAAGAAATCATGCCCTTTTCTTGTTAAGTGGGTGATCAGTTCCCGCTTATCTTCTTCAGATTGATACTGTTCAACAAAATCATAGGATTTTAGGACTCGAAGAAATTTCGATAAATTTTGGCGGGAAAGTCCAAGGGATTGGCTTAATTGGCTCGGCGTCAAATCACCTTTAAGCCTTAATATTTCTAGTACATCATATTGGCCCCAAGTTATTTGCTCGGGGGTAAAGCTCGCTCTGCGAGCCACTAATGTACATTGTAATAATGAAAGCGCATCTTCAAGAGCATCTGACATAAAAAATGTTCCTTAATATTCAATCACTCAAGTATACATTGACTTTTTAGATAAAACGATACATTGATTAACTAAAGTTAATTGTTTATAGTTAACTTTAGTTAATCATAATTGAGGTACATCATGGGGAAATTTAACGACCGAATAGCGCTTATAACGGGCGCATCAACAGGCGTTGGCTTTGGTATTGCTCAGAAATTACATTCCCTCGGAGCGACTGTTGTTATAACAGGGCGCAATCAGCTTACATTAACACAAGCTGCGAAAGAAATAGATCCAACGGGTCAACGCATCAGCACTATCAAAATGGATGTTGCAAATGCGCAAGATTTCAAAGCAACGATTGAAAAAATTGAGCAGCAGTACGGTGCTTTGCATTATCTGGTGAATAATGCGGGTATCACTGGCCCACATGGTGTCAATGTAGAGGATTACCCATTAAAGGCTTGGCATGATGTGGTTGCAACAGATATCACGGGGACGTTCCATGGTTTAAAATATAGCATCCCTAGTATTTTGCGTAGTGGAGGCGGAGCGATTGTCAATTTATCTGCTTGTAATGGGGTGACAGGGATCGCAGGGATTGCACCTTATACGGCGGCAAAACATGCAGTGTTAGGGCTTACGCGCTCTGTGGCGTTAGAGAATGCGCAAAAAGATATTCGTATTAATGCTGTTGGCCCAGGTTATGTACAAACGCCTAATATTGAGAGGTTACCGCAAGCAACTCAGGAATGGATGTCTTCAACACACCCAATGGGCAGGATGGCGACAAGGGAAGAAATTGCTAATGTGGTCGCCTTTTTATTATCAGATGAAAGCAGCTTTATGACAGGCGCATTTATTCCTATTGATGGTGGTTATACAGCACAATAATGTAGTAAGTATTAAATATAATGGAGTGCAAATGAGGTAAAAGTAAATTGATGTTTTACGACATTAATGAAAAAACAAGCGATGTTAGTAAGAAGAAACGAGTAATCAGAGGAAATTATTGGTGGAGCTAAGCGGGATCGAACCGCTGACCTCTTGCATGCCATGCAAGCGCTCTCCCAGCTGAGCTATAGCCCCAATAGAATAATTTTGATGTTGTATTAATGCCACCTAACAGGGAATTAGATGGTGGAGCTAAGCGGGATCGAACCGCTGACCTCTTGCATGCCATGCAAGCGCTCTCCCAGCTGAGCTATAGCCCCAAATACAATTCTTTTGGACGTTGGGATGATATTCAAGGCTAGGGGGAGTGTCAATCAAATAATGGTGTTTTGACACTGACTGCTTAAATATAAAGCAAACATCAGTTAATTCAAATGATTGAAGTGGCTAATTGGCACGGTTAGGTTGCAGTTATGATTTAAAGCGCTTGATGAGATAGGCTGCTTTTCCTTATTTCCGCTAGGCTAATTTTTTATTTAAGAGCTTTGAGCGTAATGGTAGAGCACCTAGATTAAATTGATTGGTATGGGTGGGTTAAGTCATTTTTTATATGGCATGAATACATATCTAAATAAAAGCCCCATGCCTAATAAATAACATGGAGCTTTTAAACTTTAGTTTTTATTATTGTGCGCTTGCTTCGCGTTCACTAATAAAGGAGAGTGCTTTGTCAATACGAGCGATAGAGCGTGCTTGGCCAATTGCATGAACAGTAACATCAAGGCCTGGTGATTGGCCTGCACCTGTTACAGCGACACGTAAAGGCATTCCCACTTTCCCCATACCGACTTCAAGTTGCTCAGCGGTAGCTTCAATCGCTTTATGGACATTTTCAGCATTCCAGTCTGTGATTGCAGCCAGTTTGTCTTTAACTACTTCTAATGGTTGACGAGCGACAGGGCGTAGGTGTTTTTTCGCCGCATCGGCATCAAACTCTTCAAAATCTTGATAGAAATAATGACAAGATTCGGCCATTTCTTTTAGGGTCTTGCAACGTTCACCCAATAGCTTAATTAAATCAACTAACTGAGGACCTGTACTCGTGTCGATATTTTGCTGTTCAATATGCCATGCAAGGTAAGTCGCTACTTCTTCAGCAGGTAGTGTGTTGATATAGTGATGGTTTAACCACAGCAGTTTATCTGTATTAAACGCACTTGCTGATTTGCTGATCGCATCTAGAGTAAAATACTCTTTCATTTCATCAACAGTAAAAATTTCTTGATCCCCATGGGACCAACCTAGGCGAACTAAGTAATTTAATAGTGCTTGAGGTAAATAACCATCATCACGATATTGCATAACACTTACTGCACCATGGCGTTTTGATAATTTTTTACCGTCATCACCTAAAATCATTGAAACGTGTGCATATTCTGGAACTGGTGCACCTAATGCTTTTAGGATGTTAATTTGGCGAGGCGTGTTATTGATATGGTCTTCACCGCGGATCACGTGAGTGATTTCCATATCCCAGTCATCAATAACTACACAGAAGTTATAAGTTGGTGAACCATCTGTACGGCGAATGATTAAATCATCGAGTTCTTGGTTGCTAAATTCAATTGGCCCACGAATCCTATCATCAAAAATTACAGAACCCTCTTGTGGGTTTCGGAAACGAACAACGTGAGGTTCATCAGGAGTGTGGTTATGAGCGTGATCACGGCAGCAACCGTCATAGCGAGGTTTTTCATTGTTTGCCATTTGCTGTTCACGTAACGCTTCTAAACGCTCTTTTGAGCAGTAACAGCGATATGCAGTACCTGCATCTAACATTTGGTCAATGACAGCATTGTATCGGTCGAAACGCTTAGTTTGATAATAAGGACCCTCATCCCAATTTAAATTCAACCAGTTCATACCGTCCATAATGGCATCGATAGCTTCCTGAGTTGAGCGTTCTAAGTCGGTGTCTTCAATACGCAGGACAAATTCGCCCTGATTGTGGCGACTAAATAACCAGGAATACAGAGCAGTACGAGCACCACCAACGTGTAAATAGCCAGTTGGGCTAGGTGCAAAACGGGTTTTGATTTTACTCATCGAGATTGCCTTAATTGCAAAACATTGTTTTTGAATTGCTTATTTGCTCGCTAGCCAATCGAAGAACTGAAACAAGACATCATTAAATAGGGTTTGTGCAGGACGTTCTGGCTAGTGATATTTATAAGCATTGCTAAAATGTGACTCTATTCTATCATCCTGTAGTGATTCCTCAATCAAGTTATCAAAATAGAAGGAAAGAAAATGATTATTTTGCCGATAAAAATAAAAATAAATGTGGAGGAAAACAATTTTCACTTTTTTGAGCGATAAAATAAGGGTGAAATATATAGGTAATTGATTAAAAAGGCAGCTTTTATGGCGAATATTGAAACATCTTGATTATTTTTGCAACGAACGAAAAAAATCTATTGAAAAATCGTTGACTCAGAACTCAGTATCCCTATAATGCACCTCCATCGACGACGGGGCGATTAGCTCAGTTGGTAGAGCACCTCCCTTACAAGGAGGGGGTCAGTGGTTCGAGCCCGCTATCGCCCACCACCGTTGACGATGAAAATAAATAATTGGGCGATTAGCTCAGTTGGTAGAGCACCTCCCTTACAAGGAGGGGGTCAGTGGTTCGAGCCCGCTATCGCCCACCAATTATTTATGAAAATGTGGAATAAGTCATGAAGTGGGCGATTAGCTCAGTTGGTAGAGCACCTCCCTTACAAGGAGGGGGTCAGTGGTTCGAGCCCGCTATCGCCCACCACTTCATTTGTTACTCGCATTAAAAATACGAAATTAGATGGGTCGTTAGCTCAGTCGGTAGAGCAGTTGACTTTTAATCAATTGGTCGCAGGTTCGAATCCTGCACGACCCACCATCTAAAAGAAACAAACAATTCAAGCAGTTCAGATGGGTCGTTAGCTCAGTCGGTAGAGCAGTTGACTTTTAATCAATTGGTCGCAGGTTCGAATCCTGCACGACCCACCATCTAAAGAAACAAACAATTCAAGCAATTCAGATGGGTCGTTAGCTCAGTCGGTAGAGCAGTTGACTTTTAATCAATTGGTCGCAGGTTCGAATCCTGCACGACCCACCATCTCAACAGCAATTCAAGCCAATTCACTACCCCGTAAACGCTCAGTCGCCATCCATACCTCGGCAAGCTGGTTGCAGGTTCAGGCCGCAGGCTAAATTCGTAGAATTTAAATCCTGCACGACCCACCATCTCAACAGCAGTTCAAGCCAATTCACTACCCCGTAAATACTCAGTCACCAATTCATACCTCGGCAAGCTGGTTGCAGGTTCAGGCCGCAGGCTAAATTCGTAGAATTTAAATCCTGCACGACCCACCATCTCAACAGCAATTCAAGCCAATTCACTACCCCGTAAACGCTCAGTCGCCATCCATACCTCGGCAAGCTGGTTGCAGGTTCAGGCCGCAGGCTAAATTCGTAGAATTTAAATCCTGCACGACCCACCATCTCAACAGCAGTTCAAGCCAATTCACTACCCCGTAAATACTCAGTCACCAATTCATACCTCGGCAAGCTGGTTGCAGGTTCAGGCCGCAGGCTAAATTCGTAGAATTTAAATCCTGCACGACCCACCATCTCAACAGCAATTCAAGCCAATTCACTACCCCGTAAATACTCAGTCACCAATCCATACCTCGGCAAGCTGGTTGCAGGTTCAGGCCGCAGGCTAAATTCGTAGAATTTAAATCCTGCACGACCCACCATCTCAACAGCAATTCAAGCCAATTCACCGCCCCGTAAACGCTCAGTCGCCATCCATACCTCGGCAAGCTGGTTGCAGGTTCAGGCCGCAGGCTAAATTCGTAGAATTTAAATCCTGCACGACCCACCATCTCAACAGCAATTCAAGCCAATTCACCGTCCCGTAAATGCTCAGTCGCTAAGCAGTACTTTGATCTTGAAGATAGCGGTTATGGAATAAAACCGGCATCTGCAATGTTTATTCACCATACATAAGATAAACTTGTTGAAATGTAGGTGAACATTGAAACAGTATTTTTGCATGGTTAGAGACAATATCTTAAAAATTACATAACCATTTGATGTAAAGTCATAATTGTATTTTTTATCTGGAGAGGTTGGCAATAATGATAGATAATCTGATAGGCTTAAATAAGCATTGGTTAATTAAAATAATAGTATTGTAGTAACATAAGGTGGGATATCGAGTTTCACTATCTGTCTTAATTATGCAATAATGCAATGATATTATCATCTGAAGTTAAACTCTGTTTGAGTGTTATTTTTTGATATTTAATTCCAACCATGCTCTTGGGACGATAAAAATAACAATATTAAATTTAGATTATCAATTAGCATTATTTATTCATAATTTTGTGATGTTCATCAAGTAAAGTGAATAATAAACTTTTTTAACGTTAATGTTTTGTTATCTTGATAGTTATGATTTGGTAGGTATTTACCTTGCTGCTTTAAAAATTTAGCATTTTGGTTAATTGTAACAGAATGGTGCTTTTTGTAACTCATTGATGTTTAATATTACCAAATAGTTTTAGAGGTAAAATTTATTGTTTTTACTATTTTTTACATAAAACTAGCAAATATGCTCATATTTTCACTTCCAAGTGCCTGTACTACTTTAATATCATTAATAATGTTACAGTGTTAAATTATTCTGTTTATTTCCTTTATTTTCAGGTTATACATCGGTGTGAAGGTTTTTTTTTAGATTAATATTCTGATATCAGCCAAGTGACTGAAGGGGATAGGCATAAACCGACGAGTCCTAATCATTATAATTGATTGATATTACAATATTTTATTGTTACTTTAAGAGTGTGAAATGATTTGTTACATAGTTGCAATGTCATTTTAAGACTAGTTGAAAGTAATTAGAAGGCTAGTATATCATTCTTTCCGATATTGGCTGAGTCGTCTTTAGCTTTATCAAAGTTACACAAATTAAATAAAGATAAAAATAAAAAATGCAGTTAACTATCTGCAGACTTTTATTTCATTAATATAAATTGAAGCGAGAATGTTTATGAATACAAAATATCCTGTCGCTTGTGCAGTTGGACAAAAAATTAAAGCACTAAGAAAAGCTCAAGGTTATACGGTTTTTCAGTTAGCCAAAGAGATAGATATCAGTGAGCAGCAATTATTTCGTTACGAGCGTGGCGTTAATCGTATTGACATAGATTGTCTTGTTCGCGTACTAAAAATATTAGACGTCAATATGGGTGAATTCTTTAGTGAAATACTACAAGATGACGAACATATAGATGAGAGAAGGGACACAAAAGGATTTGATGATTCAATCTATACTCTTGTATGATACAAATAATTATTTTGTCTCAAAATGAAACTTAATTTAATTTTTATTCTTAATTGTTTCAATTAAGAACATAAATTAATGCACTGATGTGCGTATTTCAAAAAGAGTATAATTATATTATTTATCTCTCATATCGAATGATATTAAAAATAAAAGCCCGAGTTGGGCTTTTATTTTATTATTATATAAATACGGAACTAAACTATTTAACTTAATAATAGATAAATAATAAATAACACTGATTCATAGATAATGCTGGATGAGTTAATTACTAACTGACCGGTAATATATACTTGCTTCCAGTGTTATCTGTATTATCTATAGTTAATGATATCGTGCTTTTTTAGCTAAATAATCACCAATAAATTGCATACTTTGTACAATGATTATCAATGTAACAACCGTTATGGCCATTGCTACATTATCAAATCTTTGATAACCATAATTTAGCGCTAAGTCACCCACACCACCGCCACCGACGGCCCCTGCCATTGCAGTTGCTCCAACTAAAGTAATGCTTGCAGCTGTTAGACTAAGGATCAGTGATGATTTTGCTTCAGGTAAAATAAAATGCCAAACAATTTGCCAATTAGTTGCTCCCATAGAGTCTGCTGCTTCAATAATTCCTGAATGTACACTTAGCAATGAATTTTCGACTAAGCGAGCGGTATAGGGGGCGATAAAAATGACTAAAGGCACTATTGCTGCTGTTGTCCCTATTGATGTGCCTACCATAAAACGCGTTAATGGGATCATTGCGACCAATAAAATAATAAAAGGTAATGAGCGAATGACATTGATAATTGGGTTTACAATCCGATAAATGGATTTATTTTCCCAAATACCTCCAGGCCGAGTCACTACGAGCAATATTCCTAACAAAATACCGAATACGGCTCCTAAAATGAGGGCAACACTGACCATAGTAAATGTTTCGGACATGGCGAGTAGAAACTGTTTACTTGTTAAAGCTGTTTCGAATAATGGTGTCATAATGCCCCCTTATTGACTGCGACCCCTCGATGACGAAGAAACAAAATTGCGTCATTGATTTTTTCTTTGTCACCAATAATTTGTACAAACATACTCCCTAGTACTACACCGCTGATTTCTTTCATGTTGGCAAACAGGATATTGATTTTGACGATATTTTTCAGTATCAACTCATTCACAACAGGCTCTTGAGCGGAAGCCCCTAAAAACTCTAATCGGTAGACATCTTGTTGATGTTCTAAATTATGGAGAACACGTTCGGGGATCTCCTGATTCAAAACGGTTCCAACAAATTTTTGTGTTGTCAGATGTTGTGGGTTTGCAAAAATATCGAGCACTGTACCTTCTTCGACAATTTTGCCTGATTCCATAACTGCAACACGGTTACAAACTTGTTCGATAACCTCCATTTCATGGGTGACAAGCAAAATTGTAATATTTTGCTCTTGGTTAATTTTCTTTAGTAATTGAAGAATTGAACGGGTTGTTTGTGGGTCGAGTGCTGAGGTCGCTTCATCACATAATAAGATTTGTGGGTTATTGATGAGTGCTCGGGCAATACCAACGCGTTGTTTTTGCCCGCCAGATAACTGCCCCGGGTATTGGTTTTTCTTATCGCTAAGCTCTACAAATTCAAGAATATTATCAATTCGACGATTGATTTCTTGTTTATCGACGCCTGAGAGTAACAGAGGCATAGCAATATTTTGTGCGACAGTTTTAGTTTCTAATAAATTGAAATGCTGAAAAATCATACCAATACTTTTTTTATGCGCACGTATCTCAGCAGGGGTATGGTGCGCAATATTTTGCTCATTAATAATGATGGCGCCATTAGTAGGTTTTTCTAATTGATTAACTAAGCGGATAAGGGAGCTTTTACCTGCGCCGCTATAACCAATAAAACCAAAGATGTCCCCTTGATTGATATGCAAATTAATACCTTGCAATGCAACTAAAGATTGCCCATCTTTTTCATATATCTTCTGTACATCTTGAAAGGTAATCATAATTTACTCCACATTATCAGTTAGTTGTATACGCTCTGATTGAGGAGAGGCAGCTCGCCATTCATCACCTAATAATTCAGCCTCTTGGCTCGTTTTGACTAATTCAAGATGTTGTTCGCGATGCGCAAGATATAATTTTGCGGCAATATGCCCAGCCAATCGCTCAGCGCCGACATTAGTACCAGGAATTAAACCAATAACAGGTCCCATACTGAGTGACGCTGATAAATTAAAGCAATATAACTGATTGATTTTATGGTTATCATTACTATTTTTAGCGACTAATTCAAAGTGATTGCCTAAATAAGGGTGTGATGCTAACTCTGAATTTTGCTCATTAGCAGGGGGAATGAAAACATCTCCCCATGTTTTAATCAGAGGAGTGAGTCGGTTGAAAGCGCTATTTTTAGACCAATTTATACGATAGCCAGTTGCTAAAATTAGATAATCTACGGTGTATTTGCCACTCGTTGTGGTGATATCTAATTTTTTATTATTCAACTCAACAAAGTTAACTTCAGTATTAAAGTTGAAATAAGCATTTTTATGGCGCGATACGCGTAGTGTACTACCATGTGGAGCGGGCGTTTTTGCTTTAGCGACATAGTCAGCATAGTGCCATTTTTGTGCATCGGTAAAATAGCTATAGGCGTTAGTAAAACCTGGGCTACCAGCTACTTTACCTCGGTTTACGCGTGGCATATCACTTGCTCGAATTAAAATCTCGACCGAGTTAGCGCCATTTTCCAATGCGGTCGCAGAGCTGTCCATTGCGCCTGCGCTATAGCCGACAACACCAATATCTAGCCCCTTAAAACGGCGATAATCGGAGCCTGCGTATGAATGCTCCCAATAAGCGGTAGGAATATTATCCATAAAACTTGGGATATTAGCTTCGCTAAATGATTCCATTCCTGTCGCCAAGATGACATGTAACGCTTGATAAGTGACTTTGCCCTCAGGCGTATCAAATATTAATTCGCGGTAATCATTAGTTGGTAAAATATCAATTAATTGATACTGATTTAGGACATAAGGTTCTGTCATGGTTCTAAACCATTGTAGATATTCCCCCCATTGTAAACGAGGGATCTTATCGAGTTCTTCCCATTTTTGGACACCGAATTGCGCTTTAAACCAAGCTTGAAAGGTTAAAGATGGAGAAGCTAAGGCTGGGCCAACAACATGTTTTGGAGAGCGTAGTGTTTCCATCAACGCAGGTGTTTGCCATGGGCCTTCTTTTCTAATGGGAGCCTGATCAAAAACGATAGCTTCAATACCCTGTAACTTAAGTGCAAACGCCGCGGTAATCCCTGACATACCAGCACCAATAATAGCCACATCAACTTGTGTTTTATGTTTATTATTTCCTGATAACGACCAGGAGCTAATAGGTAAATTTAGATATTGCAGATCTTGTTTTACTTGTGCCTCTAATGCATCTAAGCCGATAGGTAATGCCATTTAATTACTCCTTATCTTCTGTAATTTCAAATGGTTCACCTAAGGACAGCATGAGACGGTTTGCCCACGAAAAGAAAGCACTAGATTGAATCAGATCAAGCAATTCAAGTTCGGATAAACCGAGTTTTCGTAGGGTTTCAATTTGCTGCGTATCTGCTTGAATTGGTGTTGCAGACAAAGATGCGGCTAAATCCGTGATCGCGGTTAATCTTTCATCAAAACCTTCGGCAAGTATTGAGCCTGGCGCTGTCGATAATAGTTTTTCAACGTCGGGACGGCGTGCCTTAGCATATTGGCTTGCTTTTCGTGCATGAACGGAAGCACAGTAAATGCAGCCATTGACTTTACTCACAACAGCGGCAGCAAATTCCCGCTCCCAACGAGGAAGGCCATCCGTTGTGTAAAATACTCCGCGGTCAACTAATGTGCGTAATTCTAAAATTTTGCTTTGGTGAGCAAGTAGTAAAAAATATTCTGAATTTAATTGGCCGAATTTTTTCATGGTTTGTGCTTCTTCGGCGGATAAAGAGTCTGGCAGCCTTGCCGATAGCCATGGTTCCCAACCTAAATTGTCTTGAGTAAAAGCTGTTGGTGATGGCCGGCCTTGCTGAGTTATTGGTTGTTGATTCCATTTACCAGCCACAACTTTATTTGGGTGAGTTGTACTATCGCTATTACCAGAAAGTAACAATATGCCCTCAATGAGGCGGGCTTGGTAAGTGACATAAGTCACTAACTGCGCCAGTAAAATAATGTCATGCTCGCCCCAACCATGTTCAATTAATGGTTCAATTAAATGGTAATTTGTCTCTTTAGGTGATTGAGTTAATATTTGTAGATATTCTTTAGCGGCCTGAAAAGGGAGGGAATGAGTTATTTCTGGCACAGACCCAGCTAACTTAAAATAGAATTTCGCAAGGCGTGGGCTGCCCGTTAGTTCAGCGACTTGATAAGCAAAATAATATTTCACATCATTTGAAAGCAAAGTAGATGGCACAGAAAAAATAGCATTGAAACAAGCTTGAGTATTATCTGTTGCTGCTGCGCGCTCTTCGCGAATTTTAGCTAAATTGGAGTCTGGTGTTAAATCAGTCAGGTAATTAATTAAATCATCATTGAAAACAGTCATAAAGTAACTCACTTTTTTTAAACGTTTTTTTATCTCCTTTATTACATATCAAGCTCATCATTAACCGAACGATCTATTTGTTATATCCTTATAGCAAAAAAGAATTAAAATAGATTGTTATATTACTTTTGTATTAAGGTATAACGATATGATCTAAGTAGAACTTACAAATTATGATTATACTGCCCAAAATATCTTTACAGGGTTGTTATCTATGTTAAAACAAAAAATAATAAATTTATCGTTAATGGCTACAGCGGTAATCGTACTTGCTGGGTGTGGCGATAATAATGAAAAAAATAATCCAAATAAAAAACACATTACGATAGGCTTTGGCGTGGGAAATTATATTGACCAAGTTGAGAAAGGTATTGTCCCTATTCTAGAAAAGAAAGGCTATACCGTTAATTTGCGTCAGTTTTCACAAAATAGGCAAATAAACCCTGCTTTTGAAGAGGGATCAATAGATGCATCTGTTAACCAAAGTCGCGCTTATATGGATGCTTATAATAAAAAAAATAATATTAATATGGTAGCGCTGACCGACTCTCCTAGTGCACCACAAAGTTTGCGGTCAAATAAACATAAATCACTCGATGAAGTCAGAGATGGCATGATTGTTGCGTTATCGAACGACCCTGTTAATGCAGAACGAGGGGCTAGGATTTTAGAGCAACTGGGCTGGGTTAAAATTAAACCTGATGTTAGTACGTTAAGTTTTAGTGTGAATGATATTTCACCAGCGAAATATCAGCTTGATATTAGAGAAACAGATGCAGCACAAGGTTTACGTTTATTAGATGATGTTGATTTTGTTGTGGTAAATGGAAATTATGTTGCGAGTGCAGGGCAGAGAATAGCGGATGGATTGGTGGTAGAAGATTCACCTTTGGAACACCGTGTTATTGTTACTGTGATGCAGGAAAACCTTGATTCTCAATGGGCTAAAGATTTAAAAGATGCTTTTGAATCAAAAGAATATGCAGATTATATTCGCTCACAGCGTATTTATGATGGTTTTATTGAACCAGAAAGCTGGAGTAAGTATCCAAAATAAAAACCTAGTCTATTTTATTTATTGTTCAACATCTTTTAGCCACTTATTAGTGGCTTTTTTATATTATTTTACTGATTTAGTATGAAAATTATTCGTGTTGAATTGCTAGACAACGTTATGTTTTTTAGATATTTAATAGGAAACAAAAGTACGATAAGAACCGCGTAGAGTAAACTCAGTTTAAAAAGTTAATCAGGCAGGGGAACATATGAATAATGAATTAATAAATGCATTTAATGTGATAAAGGCAAAAAAATGGGTTGATTTGACTCATAGCTTTGATAAGGATTCACCCCATTTTTTTATGTTTGATTCAGCTGAATTTAAAACATTATTTGGCTACCCTGAGGGTTTTTTTGCACAGCAATTTACTTTCCCTGGGCAATATGGAACACATATTGATGCTCCATGTCACTTTGTAGAAGGAAAGCGCTACTTACACGAATTAGAATTGAAAGAGCTTGTTTTACCTTTAATCGTAATTGATCAGTCACAAAGAGCAAAGAAAGACCCAAATTTTGCATTTAATCTTGATGATGTTTTAGCGTTTGAACAACAACACGGTCAAATTGAGTCAGGCAGCTTTGTTGCATTACGTACAGATTGGAGCAAACGATGGCCCTCGCAAGAACTTATGGATAACAAAGACGAAGAAGGTAATAACCAAATACCTGGCTGGGGAATGGATGCACTTAAGTTTTTATTTGAAGTGAGAGGCATTAAAGCGATTGGTCATGAAACCTTTGACACTGACGCAGCGAAAGATTTTCGGAAAAATAATGCATTATTGGGGGAATATTACGTATTAGAACAGGATACTTACCAAGTTGAGTTACTGGCTAACCTAGACCAAGTGCCTACTCGGGGCGCTGTTATTTTTAATATCGTAGCTAAACCAAACAATGCAAGCGGTTTTCCGGTACGCTCTTTTGCAATTCTACCCTAGAATATGTTGATAACATTCCCCATCTATAGCCATTTAGTTTGATGGGGAGCGTTAAATGGCAAATAGTTATAAAATAATTAAAAAACCTATACTTTAAACTCGGAGAGTTTCCTAAAGCCGATGGCAATATAAATAAAAAATTATTGTTAAAGTCATTGCATTTATATTTTAATTAATTTAGAAATGTTTTTCCACGGAAACCCCTTGTAGTAAATCAAAATAGTGTCTTAATAATAAAGTGAGTTAAATACCATTTTTGATAATCGCAATAATATTTGACGGGTTTTATAGAGAGGGGTAGTAAGGATTAGGGGACTTTAACCAGTAAGTAATAATAAAATGATTGATATCGTGAAATTATGATACTCACGATATGCGTTAAGCTAAGCTTACAGCCTAAAACTATTACGACGCAGAAAATAATTAATTTAAGTACGCCGTAATATGATGATCTTATTTAAATAGCGCCATATCTAAAAATTTGAAAGCATCATCTACATTAAGGTATTTCTCAATTGTAATGTAGCTGCCAGTTGGTTGCCAATATAAATTAGAGACTCCAGGGTCTACCTCATTATTTGCTATTTTATAACGAATGAATTTTATTTGAGTATTATCACTTAAATCTCCACTGTTGTTATTATCTATAAATTTTGTTCCTTTAACCATATAATAATGGTTTTTATACTGATGTAATTCAAAATCAGAGATTTTAACCATAGATGCAGATAGGCTAAAATCGCTCCAAATAAACCCATTATCATCTGGAGTGGGAATGATTGACCATTTTTTGTTATCTTTCATAAAAATAGTCGCAGTGCGATTAGGGTGTGATGTATTATTGTCAAAGCTAGCTAAAAAAATGATGTCAGTAATACCATTATTATTAAGGTCTATATTATTTTGCCCATCTTTTAACATGACTAATGTGCTACTGTTGCTCATAAAGCTAGCTAATAATAATAAATAGATGAGTTTCTTAAGTTTCATTTGGTCGCACTCCGAACTAGTCTAAAACCAATGTCGGGCATAACAAAACCCGCGCTGTGAATATCACAACTTGATAAGCCTGCTGGTTGTAAATAGCTTCCACCACAGAAATAATACATTTCTGTGCCTAACACGGTTTCGCTATCATAGACCCATTCATATACGTTACCACTCATATCATAAATTCCTAGAGCATTCGCTTTTAATTTACCAACAGGACTGGTGCCGAATAGCTCTGTATTAGGTTCGGGAAACCAGGCAACTTCCTTTGCATTATTACTTCCGGAATAATAATGCCCATATGTACCATCAATTAGGCCATTATTTCCTCCTCTCGCTGCGACCATCCACTCTGCAATTGTTGGTAATCTATAACCATTGGCATTATTATTTATTGAAAAACTATATTGTGAGCTATCTCGCAAAATAGAATTATCTGCAATTATATAGGCAGGTTCTAGCCCCATTTTTTCACTCAATGCATTAGCAAACACAATCGCATCAGACCATTCAATATTAGTAATTGGATGGTCTTTATTATTTAAGTCAGATGTACGGCAGTCATCATAAAAGGAACCATTACAACCCTCATTTATCTTATAACCTTGTCCGTGTGCCCAATTAATAATCTCATCGTAAAGTTTGTAGGTTACTTCAGTATTCATAATAAAATAGCCATTAAGCTTGACATTTGAATTTGATTTATAATCATGATCACCAAAAACAGCACCTACGTAATAATCCCCTTGGTCAATATATACTTCTTGGAATAAAGAGGAGGATGCATGGGTACTCCAGATTGGTAAGATAAATAGAATTAGTGAAGCCAAGTATTTCATACTGTATTAAAATCCTATATGTTTAATTTAAGGGGCACTCTATTGAGAGATATTTAAACTAAAAAGTGAATACTTTTACGAAATTAGCTATTTTTGAAAACTTTAGAATAGTATGAGTAGATCTAATAAAATAGATCTAATTGATAAGGCTCACCTATAACTTTTATTGAACCTGCTGGGGTAGTCATAAAGTCTGCTTGATAACGTGCGTTATTAACCCCGGTAACAAGGTTGTCTAAATCTGTATGTGCCACTCTGATAGATTTATGTTTAGCCCATAGAGGAAGTTTGTCTATATAATAGTAAAAAATGACAGAAGTGTTACCGTTACCATCATCAATGATATTCTCAATTTTGTTAATGCGTACACGACCATAGCAGAAATCTCCATGCTTATTAAATTCAGTTTGTCCTTTCGTGGTTAGCTGCCAAATTTTTTGATTTGATATCCATTGCGATTTAGCTAGGCCTGCATCAACGAGTGCTTCCATTTGCGCATTTACCCACATCGACCCTCCTTTATTCATAGATACTGGCCATTGAGTTTCCCCTAAACATAAAGGTGGTTGCTTATCTAAAGCTTGCTGAATTAACATCATATATTTATCTGTGCTAGCAGCTTGGCTGAAGGTTGAAAAAATTAGACAACAGGCAAGCAAAAAATATTTCATGTTTAAATTCCTATCTTTAAAGTTTAATAAAAAATACTTAATAGCAAGCGCGGTTAAATCTGAATATCACCTTTTGCAAAGGAGCAACAAGTTAAAATAAAGCCGTTGGCAATATCTTCTTTGGATATACCACCAGAATGATCAAGCTTTACTTCACCTGAAATTAATTTAACTTTACATTTACCACAATGCCCAGCAGCACAATGATATTTTATTTTTACTCCATTTTTATAAGCACATTCTAGAATGGTTTCATTAGGCATAATAGTAAAGTTATTATTACCAATAATTAAGTGATAAGGTGCTTTACTCATGGTTTTTACCTACAATTCTGGATATTATTTCTTTTCGAATAAGTTTATTCTCATGACGAAAAGTCGTTATAGACACGGCATTTTCTTCTATTCGTCTAAGTAAGTAAGGTAAAGATTTTTCAAATGGCCCATATGGCAAATACTTACATACTCTAGCGCCATGTTTAACGGCATTGAGTGAAATGTGATCGCCTACGCCATACAATTGCCCTAACCAGTAATGGTGGTTTGTTAGCCGCGTATTCTCTAATATTTTGGAGATACTTGCTTTGTTATGGGTTGCAAAGAAGGGGGTGAAATTTTCAATATTAATCGCAATAAACTCAATGATAGCATTGTAGTTGTCGTCTGTAGCCGGTTTTGAGGTGAAGAAATGGTTGCTTGCAGAATCGTTTCGTTGGAGTTCTTCTTCTAAATAGGCGCCACGGACCAATTTTATACCTATTTTTATGTTGTGTTTTATTGCCAACTTATTCATTAGTTGGATGAACTCATAAGATGATTTTTTATAGCATTGTAATGTTAGTGTAATAACAGCTTTTTCCTTATTGTATTTGAGCATATTTTCTATAGCGATTTTATCGATAATAGGTTGGAACCATGATTGCTCAGCATCAATCATGACACATACTGACATTTGTTTTGCATAAGCAAAAATTTGGTTGTATCTGCTGAGTACTTTTTCCCAAGCAGGTTGATATATTAGAAAATCATGGTCGTTTTTAATTTTAGCCTGATATACGGTGATTGACCCCAGCGATGATGGTTTTACTACAACGTAGGGCATATGGTTTGTACTACTGGCGAGTTCGATTAACCTAAGTGTAGAATTGACGGCCTCATCAAAAAATGAAGCATCCTCTTCACCTTCGACAGCATAGTCTAGGACACTTGATATATTGTTTTTTGCTAACATACCAGTGACATCCTTGGCTTGCTCGAGTGTTTCACCACAAAAATAGATCCCATTTAATTTATTGGTAATTATTTTTATATTTCTTTTGACCATTAGCTTTAGTATATAGATAGAAAGGCGTTTAGTTATTTTGTAGGTTAAAAGTAGTGTTACTATATATTTTATGCAAAGTGTCGTAGTGGTATAGCGAAAATAAATTGATAATGTCTTTGAGTTCATTTCATTAATTTCCATATTGGCTAGCCAGTTATTCACCTAGCTAGCGTTTAAATAAACTTAAAGATCTGCCGTTTGTCCACGGTAGAGGCGGCGAATAATTTTATCGTCATTAAATTCTTCACGTTCATGAATAACTCTTCGGTTATCCATAATGAGCAAATCACCATTTTCCCAATAGTGCTTGTAGTAGTAACGTGGTAACTTCATAAATGCGCTTAACTCAGTAAAAAACCTTTGAGTTTCATCCTTAGTAAACCCAACGATTCGGGGTTCCCAGCTAGCGGGTTGGTCGGTATCAAATGGGAAGTAAATTAGCATTTTTCTCACCCATCCCAAATCGGTAAAGACAGGGACTTTAAACCATCCCGCAGGTGAAACATCAACATAGTAGCCATGTTCCAATACTCTGACTTCGAAAGTTTCATTTTCGAGTACTTGACGTAAATGGTTCGGCATTTCATTGCAGGCAAGGACGTGATCACAAATTGTTGTTGAGCCACGAAACTTCATATTTTTAATTTCTACCGCATATAAGAATACTTGATCTACTTGTGAGAGTAACAAGCCTCCGTCAGCGTGGAAGGGTAACTGCCCACGACCGGTAACTATTTTTCCTTTTTCACCATCTAGTTTTAGGGTATCGCGGTAGCCAAATCCGACATCTATTTTTTCATCTGCATACTCAACAATCGTGCCATATTTGCTGTATATATCACGAAATTCATTAGCATCGATATTCAGTTTATTTACAATTAAGAAGCCTTGGCGCATTAACAGATGTTTAATACTGTTGGTATCCGAATTAATAAAATGACTTGCCGACATTTTTGCACCGAAGCCAGTTGGCATAGCAGGTAACCATTGCAGATTATTATTCATAAAATCCCTTATAAATTAATAGTTTTTACCGAGTATTTTTTGGAAATGTTCTTGAGCATCTTTCGCAGCGAAGGCGTTTTTATGTACTAACTTAGATTGCTCTCTGGTTTTTTCTAATACTTTAATAAAGCTCTTATTCATCAATTTCTTAGTATTACCGAAAGCTGCTGATGGGTATTTCGATAATGCATTAGCCTGCAATAAGGCAGTTTTTAAAAGATGCGAGCTTGGTGTTACTTGATTGGCAATGTGATATTGATGACATTGGGTCGCGGAAAGTTTTTCGCATTCAAAAACAATTTTTTTCATCAAAGAGTGACCATGTGTAAACTCAAGTATTGCTGCACCAACAGAACAGCCAATACCATGTTTTAACTCCGGCATGATAAATTGCGCTTGGTCAGACATAACACGATAGTCAAACATCATTGCGAACTGGAACCCCATACCGATGGCATAACCATCAATAGCTGCAATAGTTGGTTTGCTAACATTTAAAACAGCTTGATACAGATCGATTACGCGGTCTATCCAGCGTTCGACTTCAACTCCTCCAGAAAGTGCTTTGACTTCATTGAAGTCACCTCCTGATGAGAATGAGCGACCTACACCACCGTAGACGACAATAGATTTAATGCGGCTATCTTCTTCGGCTTTAACCAGCGCATGTTTAATTGCATTTTCTAGCTCTTCACTGAATGGATTATGTTTATTTGTATGATCCAATGTTAATAAACGAGTCGATTCAAAATCTTGCTCAATAATCATCTTTAAATCCTCTTCATTATTTCACGTAGTTTCGTTGGCGTGGCTTCATCAATGGTGAGTCTCCCAGTCAAAAACTCCTTATAAACCGCATAGCTAAATCGAGTTTTTGCTTGGTAGTTGGTGGCGCTGGTACCAATGATATTGGCAAAGGATTGGTTGACAGAGGAGCCCTCGTGAATACCTATTTTTTTACGCCAAACAATTTCTTTTGGAATAAGATGCAGATTATCGGTATATTCGCGGAGGATATTTTTAACCTCCTGATCTCTGATTTTAAAATCAGGGTTTAAATTTTTACATAGGGATATTAGGCCATTATTCCAAAATGGATGATATACGTTTAGCCCATAACTATTGGCTCCATGAGTAGAGAATTCCCCCGTCCATTTGGTTCTATAAACTTGTTCAGCAAGGATATTATTGGGGTTTTGATAATCTTTTAATGGGTTTAATATTCCCCCAAAAAGTAAATCGGAGCCATATCCAGTTAAGAGTGAGTTAACTTTACCTTGTGCCAATTTATAAACGTTAAATAACCCTGATTGGATTTCTGATGATAAACCATCAAAAATTTCATTATGATAAATAGCGTTAATTACACCATTAATTATCTCATCGTCACTCAATATTTTAACTTCATGTTCCGTTCCTAAGGCGTTAGAAACAATTTGAGCAAATTCAAACTCATTACTTAATTCGCTACCAATAGACCAAGTTTTTACTTTTTTAAAGTATTGGCAGGCTAAAGCAGTGACAAGACTAGAATCTAGCCCGCCAGATAGTGGAATACCAATAGATTCATTATTATCAACAAGTCTAGAGATGGAATACCTCATTTCCATATCAATTAAATGGTATAGAACATCTTTTTTCAGTGTTATGATATTTTTATTTGTTGGGGTAGCAAGTTGTCTACTTTCAATATAAGGGTAATTTTGTTCATCATGGGTGATTGTGTTTATCGTTCCTGGTTTTAACCGAATAACATTTCTAATTGGCGAGAATGTATCTGTTTTGAATGTATTTTCGATGATTTCATGTTCAGGAGAAAAATCAAAAATTTTTTCTCCTTCTAAGTTACCTACAATTTTTAAGCAATTAGTAATCCAAAATTGTTCAGCTTTTACTACATTAATAAGGTTTAAGCCGCGTGATTCGGTAATCACTTCAATCGTATCGTTATGATATTCGATAAATAAACAAAAATCTCCTTCAGCTAGATAAATAGCGGTATCCCCTAGCTTTTCTCTTAATAAGCAAAGTATTTCAATTTCGTTAAGTGCCCAAGTACTTCCTTCTATTTTACCGAGAATTGATTTTAGCACTGATATATTATAAATATTACCGAACAAATATGCAGTGTAATAAGCTGTCTCATATTGAATGATGGTAGTGTTATTTTTAGATATTAAAATGCCAGTTGATATATTTGTAATATGGAATTCATTACTTAAACGACTTAATTTATTTTCTGAATAGGTGCGGGTAAAGCAAAACTCAGTGCTCAAAGTCTAATCCCTCATAATGTATTATTATCAGAAAAAACAAAATTGATATATTTTTGACCATATAAACCTGATTAATAAATGGCGTTAAGATTTTTAACAAACAAAAAATAAATTTGCAATGATAAATAGTGGTTTCATTAATTTAAGTTAGTGTTAACTCACATTTTTTTTACTTAATTTAATATTTTATATGTTTCATATATGTATTTTTTCGATAGAATTTTAAATAATTTGATAATTGAAATTTACGGGTTAAATAATGGAAATATATTTGTGGTAAGAGTTATTGTTAGAGTTTATGGTGAGATAATAAACTTTGATAGAAAATGAGTTTTAGTACCTATTAGCTCATTGCTAATTTTTAGCCTAAGGAATAAGGACAGTAGTTTGTAATTTTATTACAAACTGGAGAGTTATCAGATTGAAAAAATGATGGGTGTACCACAATCTAGTTATATTTAGTGATAGTGATCACTAATTTAAAATAAACACGCTTTCTTATTGCGTGATGTGAGTCACAAATTTCTGGTTTTTAGCGTTAAAAATAGCCAGTGTAATTAAGCTACATGTGATTTGCGTGATCAATATCACTATAAAGGTGGGGGAGGTGGGGGTATAAGCGTGATCGGGGTCACAGAGAGCCCGCGTGGTACGCATCTGATAAACGGCATGCTAGAGTGAAAGTGTTGAAAAAATCACTGACGTTATTTGGCGATAACGTTATGACCTTATCATTCTCGTACCACGGGGTTCTATCATGGTAACATCAAATATCAAATTAAAGGTACAGAATTTTGGGCGTTTCCTGAGTAATATGGTTATGCCTAATATTGGTGCTTTTATCGCTTGGGGTTTAATTACAGCGTTATTTATCCCTACAGGCTGGTGGCCTAATGAAACACTAGCTCAACTTGTTGGCCCAATGATCACTTATTTATTGCCACTTTTAATCGGTTATACCGGGGGGCGTTTAGTGGGTGGTGAGCGGGGTGGGATTGTCGGTGCAATCACTACCATGGGAGTGGTGGTTGGGGCGGATATGCCAATGTTCATGGGGGCAATGATTGCGGGGCCATTAGGTGGTTTCGCAATTAAGCGTTTTGACCGCTGGGTTGATGGAAAAGTCAAAACAGGTTTTGAAATGCTGGTGAATAACTTTTCCTCTGGCATCATCGGTATGTTGCTAGCTATATTAGCCTATCTTGCTATTGGCCCATTAGTGGCTGGCTTGTCTAAAATATTAGCTGCGGGTGTGAATGTAATGGTAGAAAACAATTTACTACCACTTACGTCAATATTTGTTGAGCCTGCAAAAATATTGTTTCTAAACAATGCAATCAACCATGGTATTTTCTCTCCGCTCGGTATCCAACAAGCGGCCGAAACGGGCTCATCGATTTTCTTTTTAATTGAAGCAAACCCAGGGCCCGGGCTAGGTGTTTTATTAGCTTACATGTTTTTTGGTAAGGGAAATGCCAAACAATCAGCACCTGGGGCAGCAATAATCCACTTTTTTGGTGGAATTCATGAGATCTACTTCCCATATGTATTAATGAATCCTCGGTTAATTCTTGCTGTTATTCTAGGTGGAATGACAGGGGTATTTGTTATGAACCTTTTTAATGCTGGTTTAGTTTCTCCTGCTTCACCAGGGTCTATATTTGCAGTTCTACTGATGACACCGAAATCATCATTAGTTGGGGTTATTCTCTCGGTTACAAGTGCTACGGTAGTTTCTTTCCTAGTTTCAGCCATTTTATTGAAAAGAACCCGAGTTGGTGATGAAGATGAGCTTGATAACGCAACCAAAAAGATGCGTGATATGAAAACGCAATCAAAATCACCAGTAAAGGTTTCTAGTCACCAAAACGCACCACTTAATTTTATGGGAGTGCGTAATATCGTCGTAGCATGTGATGCAGGGATGGGGTCCAGTGCTATGGGAGCTGGTGTATTAGCTAAAAAAGTACAGGATGCAGGTTTATTGGATATCTCAGTCACGAATATGGCTATTAATGATTTACCCGATAATGTTGATATTGTTGTGACTCATAAAGACTTAACAGAAAGGGCTAAATTATTTGCACCCAATGCGATGCACATTTCTTTAACAAACTTTTTAGATAGCCAAACATATAATAATTTAGTCACGAATTTAATTGCTAAAAAAAATCCTAAGGCAGCCAATGATGGGCGTTTAATTAAACAGACTATTATGGCAGCAAATGATGAATCTTATGAAATTGCTGAACATGAAGATGCTTTATTTACTTTAAGTGCTAAACATATTCATTTAAACCTAACAGCAGAAAATAAAACGCAAGCCATTCGCTTTGCGGGGCAAAAGTTAGTTGAAGGTGGATATGTTGAGCCTGATTATATTGATGCCATGTTAGCAAGGGAGAAATTAACTTCAACGTACCTTGGTGAATCTATTGCGGTGCCACATGGCACTATAGAAGCTAAAGATCGTGTTTTAAAAACCGGTATTGTGATTTGCCAATACCCTGAAGGGGTGCAATTTGGTGAAGAACCTGATGAGATTGCTCGTTTAGTCATTGGTATTGCCGCGCAAAATAATGAGCATATTGAAGTGATCACGCGAATCACTTCCGCACTTGATGAAGAGGGTGTTATTGAACGTTTATGTGAAACGCAAGATGTTCAAGAAGTGCTCGAAATTTTAGCATCTCAAAGTGCAGCGTAAGGGGGAATAGCAATGAAAGTCATTCATTTTGGAGCAGGAAATATAGGTCGTGGCTTTATAGGCAAACTACTAGCGGATGCGAATTCACAAGTGACTTTTACCGATGTTAACCAGCCGCTAATTGACCAATTGGCCCACAGACAATCTTATCAAGTTCATATTGTTGGGCAAGAAAATCGTATTGAAAAAGTTCAACATGTCCATGCTGTTAATAGTAATGATCCAAAAACCATTGAATTTATTGCTATGGCTGACATGGTGACAACGGCAGTAGGCCCCCAAGTTCTTGAAAAAATAGCCTCGACATTAGCGAAAGGTATTATTTATCGTGAAGAATTAGGGAACACCCAACCACTCAACATTATTGCTTGTGAAAATATGGTTAGGGGAAGTAGTCAATTAAAACAGCATGTGTTGGCACAATTACCAGAGAAACTACACCAATGGGTTGAACGACATATTGGTTTTGTGGATTCAGCTGTTGACCGTATTGTGCCACCCATGGAGGCGGCTAATGATGACCCCCTTGATGTTACTGTTGAGTCTTTTAGTGAGTGGATTGTCGATCAAACTCAGTTTATTGGCGAGATCCCTACCATTAATGGAATGGAGCTAACTGATAATTTGATGGCGTTTATCGAACGTAAGTTATTTACATTAAATACAGGGCACGCCATTACCGCATATTTGGGGCAGTTATATGGTTGTCAAACAATTAGCGATGCGATTGCTGAACCAAAGATTTATACTGTGGTTAAATCTGCGATGGAAGAAAGTGGGCAAGTATTAATTCAACGTTATGGCTTTAATGAAGAAACCCATTGCCAATATATTGATAAAATATTAACTCGTTTCGCAAACCCTTATTTAAAAGATGATGTTAACCGTGTGGGGCGTCAACCAATACGTAAGCTGAGTCCAAATGATAGGCTAGTTAAGCCACTATTAGGTACACTTGAGTACCAATTACCTAATAAAAATCTGATTATAGGTATTGCTGCTGCATTACATTTTAGGTGTGATAGTGACCCGCAAGCGAATGAGATGGCAAAACGTATCAATGAAAACGGGGTTTACCAAGCAGTTATTGAATTTTGTGCATTAGCGCAATATCCACAGGTTGTTGAAAAAATTTGTTCTCAATACCAATTAATGATGTTGAGTAACCAGTAATATTACGGATAATAAATTAATTATTGAGGTTCGTTCACTTTATAGCTATCAGTAAATTAGTAACGAGCTGTATAGCTGTAAAGTGACAAAAAATTATTATGGAAAATAAACAAAACATTGAAAATCAAATTCTTGAGCGATTAAATGGGCGCCCTGAAGTACATCTTTTTTTTCAAGAGGTTGTTTCGTTAATTACACAAGCTATTGATAAATTAATGTTAAAAGTGTTTAGAAAGGATGATTATGCAGTAAAATATGCAGTTGAGCCTCTTTTAACAGGGAGTGGGCCATTAGGTGAACTATCTGTTCGTTTAAAGTTATTATTTGCTTTAGGCGCAATTACTCGAGAAACCTATGAGGATATTGAGTTATTTCTTGCTTTAAATCAGTCATTATTATCAAGTGATTTAAATTTAGATTATATTGATGATGAAATTTTAGGCAGTATTAAAATGCTTCATTGCATGGGGCCTTTACCTGAAATGATGCGCTTTGATCAACCAGAAGATATGGTTGATACACAGCTTATAGAATTACAAAAGCAACGTTTTCAGCAAATGATTAAATCATCACTTGTATTATCAGTGACGGCACTTATTACTCAAATAATAGAAACGGATGTATTTTAAGCTAATGAATCAATATCCGCATATTTATTTAGTTACTATGCTACATTTTATTATTTATCAATTGAAATTAATATGATTATATAATCCTTTTATTAAATGGTTATTAGGATGTATTAAATGAATATTGTTGTTACGCATGACGTCACTCCTGCAGATAAAGATGAACTTCTTAATGGTCTACGCAGCTTTAATGTCCAATTTTTAAACCCAGAACGTTTTAGTTCATTAGGCGTTTTTTTTAAAGATAATGATGGTGTAATGGTTGGCGGTTTGCTTGCTGAGGTTAAAGCTAACTGGCTTTGTATAGATTTTTTATGGGTTAGTGAAAAGGCAAGAAATGAAGGGTTAGGCCGAAAGTTGATGTGCGCTGCTGAGCAAGAGGCTGTAAAAGTAGGTTGCCTTCATGGTTTAGTTGATACATTCAGTTTCCAAGCCTTGCCATTTTACGAAAAACTTGGCTATGTAAAACAAATGTCACTCCCCGATTTCCCAGAAGCAGGTATGCAGAGGCATTATCTTACTAAAGCTAAATTGAGTAGTTAGTGCCCTTATAATGGCTATCTGATGTAACTATGCAAACTCACTTTACCCTTTCTATATTTCACTGAGGTTAGTGTTAACTTGCTGTAAATATAGATTTTTTATGGTTGCGGTAAGGAGGGATCTCTTGTTTATGGTGCCCCCTGCAGGAATCGAACCTGCAACTAGCCCTTAGGAGGGGCTCGTTATATCCATTTAACTAAGGGGACTTTCGACGTGTCACTGGATGAGTTTGGCATTTTACTGTTCACTTCTAATTGAATCAAGTCGTTACGTATAATAAATTGAATTAATTGCACACAATGGCGTTTTTGTACAATTTTCATGCTAAATTTTATCTGTTTATGATTACGGATTAGCCTTTTCTATATATCAGCATACAAGCAAAATTTCTTTCGATGCTTCTAATGAATTAATTGAATGTTTTTCAATAAAGATACAAGCTCTAATATCGTGGCTATGGTTAGTGTTCAACATAGATTGAATGTATTGTAGTTAGTTATAATCGCGGTCTTATAAATCAAGATGATATGGTTTAACTCAAATAGTTATTGTCTGAATAAAAAATGCACTAATCACTGTCCCATTGGTATAATATTGATATAGTAATTGTCTTAGGTGCATTAATTATACTAATGAATATTGGTTTGGTTGGTCGTAAAAAGACGATTAAATATAATGGGGGCAGAAGCTAAATATTGAGTATGTTTTTTAACTTATAATGCGATTGATAGGCGTAATAAATCGTATTTCTATATATAATAATTTGATTACCCTATAAAATATAATAATGCTTATCTGTAGTTTGGACTAATTGTTCAATATTCTTATAATAACAAGATGATTAAATAAGGTATAATTTATATTTAAGTAATCAAATCACTCAAAAAGGTTAACAAAATCCCTTTTTTAGCCTTACTATAATCGTATTCATTATTACAGTGGAAAGTGCCGTAGCAGGACGGTGCAGGGAATGGAGAAGTGTTATGAAGTTTCGCATGACGGGCGTCTTTCTGGCTGGAGTGTTAATTGCAGGTTGTGCAAGTAACATTGATCCAGAAACTCATGAGCGTTCAGACCCATTAGAAGGTTTTAACCGAGCGATGTTTAATTTCAACTATAACGTCTTAGACCCTTATGTCTTAAGGCCGGTTGCTGTTGCTTGGAATGATTATGTACCAATGCCTGCTCGTAATGGATTAACTAACTTTTTTGTCAACCTTGAAGAACCCGCAAGTATGTTGAATAGTTTCTTGCGTGGTGAAGTCACCCAAGGTTTTAAACATTTTAACCGGTTTTTCCTTAACACCGTGTTTGGGATGGGGGGCTTAATTGACGTCGCGTCGATGGCTAACCCGCAATTAGCAAAAGAAGAGCCTAAACGCTTTGGTAATACATTAGGTTATTATGATGTAGGTTATGGGCCATATGTAGTTCTGCCTGGCTATGGTAGTGCTACACCGAGAGAACAAGGTGGTGACCTTGCTGATAGTTTATACCCAATGTTAAGTTATCTGACATTTTGGATGTCGGCGGGTAAGTGGGCACTTGAAGGTATTGAAACTCGAGCGAGATTGTTGGATTCTGATGGGCTGTTGAAAAATTCTTCAGACCCGTACTTGATGTTACGTGAAGCGTATTTCCAACGGAACGATTTCTTATCGAGTGGTGGGGCATTGAATGCGACAGAAAACCCAAATGCAGCCGCAATTGAGGACCAGCTCGATTCTATAGACTAATAGATTGATATGGTCATGGAAGGTTTATCACTCTCTTGTATCCGTTTGATACTAGAGAGTGATAAATAAAAAACTAATCATTGTCTTGCTTTCCTCGTTGAGAGACGGTGTCAATCAAGGCGATTACCCCTAATACACCAATAAAGCCTATAGTAAATAGTGTTCCCATAAAAACCCCCTACGTTTTTGTCATTGTTGCCTCTTTGTATTTTCACAGCTATTACTAGCGTTAAGATATAGCATTATTAATACAGTTTGATGAAACAGCTCATATTTTGTGTGTATGAGTAAGTATAAGATACATACTTAAGTTGTGCTTGCAAATAAGAACATTCAGAGAGTAACTGTTAATTTTATGATATATAAAGCGATTTATCTTAAACTTGTAAAGTTTTGAAAGCTAATTGTAGATGACGAAATGAATAGAATGAAACTAACCTATTTAACAATTAATTTACATGTAATGACAGCTGAGGTCAAGATGAAATTTTAATTAGGGAGTGAAGGTGTGGGAGGTAAGTGAGTATCAGGGATGTTTCCGCTGATACTCACTAAAATTAATAAATTAGAAAGCGTAGTTAAAGTTTACACCATATAACCAAGCGGAACCTTCAGATTTGAAGTTATAAACAGGGGAACCAGGTCGTTCCAGCAATTTTTCACTGATATTGACTTTCTTACCATGCATATAAGAAATCCCCACATCGACAGAGGCATTTTCATTGAATGCATAAGTTGTACCAGCACTTAACCAGTAGCGGTCTTGGTCTGGGATAGAAATTGAACGGTATTCTGAACGTACAGGTGTCTGGTCATAGGCGATACCGGTACGGAATGTCCAGTTATCATCATAGAAATAAGTAGTACCTAATGCTAAACGCCATGCATCTTTAAAATGCTCTGGTTTATGGAATAACTCTCTACCATCACTTTTTTGGTAGGCGGTTAATTCTTTAAATTCACTCCAGCCTGTATAAGCTACACTATAGTGTAGAGCCCATTTAGGTGCGACTTTGTGGTAACCTGAGAATTCCCAAACGTCAGGTAGATTAAGGTCTAATTTACCTTTAACTTTTTCGCCGCCCGTACCGTATAGGTCTGGTATTCCTTTAGGAATATCATTTGAGAATTTTCCATCTTCAAACTTAACTTTAACTTTAGAACGGTAGCTTAAACTTAAGCGGTTATCATCATTAATTTCGTATAAGATACCCGCATTCCAACCATAACCCCAATCATCACCTGTTAATTTTGCCATAGTGGTGCTGCCAGGAAAGGCCGGTAATTTCCCTTTACTAATAATTGGTGCTAGAGCACCTAAATCACCCGCATGCCGAGTGATTTCTGCATCAGCATAGACTGCATTAACACCTAAGCCAAAACTGAAATTGTTATTAACACGGTATGCGCCACTTAAATTTAAGTTAACAGTTTTTAGATCTGTTTTACCGCCAATAGGGCCCGCAGCATAGTTTTTATTAAAATCAGTTGCTAAACCAAAGTTAGTGGTCATTGAAGTCCCAACTGCCCATTTATCATTAACTGGAAAAATAAAGTGAGCATTCGGTACAACAGCACTCGGTGCGATATCATTTGCTGTCGTATTGCTACCCAATGGTGAGCCGCCTTTACCTTTAATATCAACACTTGGGTCAATATATACAGCACCGACAGACAGAGAAGGGCGATCAAACAACATCATGGCTGCAGGGTTACGGCTTCCCTCACTTGCGTTGTCGCCCATTGCACCAGCCCCAGAAAACGCGCGCCCCAGTGCAGATGTGGAATATTCATTAAGCAAAAAACCAGCTGCACCTGCGTTGGAGGAGACGATTGCCACTGCTATTGCTAAAGCTGATCTAGAAAACAGGTTTTTCTGGCTCATGACCAAAACCCTCTTATGTTTTATTTGAATAAAGCGACTTCTATCGCAAGAAGCGCAGAATTGTAGGGTCCCTTGCCGCTATGACAAATCAGACCAGTTACTAGAGTATAGGTCTGACCACCTGATATGTTGCAAGCTTGTTTTGTGTTTATTTCGATTCCGTTTGCAAAAATGCGACACATTTAACAAAATGGCAACATAAAATGACCAATTAAGAGTAATAAACAAGCAAGCGCGGGGTAAGATCAAACTTATGTTTAATTTTTAGTGATATATTTTGATACACACTAGTTTTTAGCACTTTTTAAGCGTTATGATAGCAATTTAACAGTTTGTTTATTTGGAGAGTAAAATGACTGATGCGATTAACCGTTGTAGCGCGGATGAGACAGCAGCATGCTGTTGTGTGGATGTAGGAACAGTGTTAGATAACAAAGACTGTACCGCATCGTATCAGCATGTTTTCGCCACACAGGGAGAAGCGGAGTCCATGTTGAAAACACTCACAGACAAAGCAAAATCTGTTGAGTCAGACCCTTGTGTTATTACCCATTCTATCAATGCGGTAGAGGGTGGCGTTGAATTGAATGCTGAATTTACTTTTAGTTGCGAAGCAGAAAGTCTGATTTTTCAGTTAGGCCTTCGTTAATCAAACGTTTGAATCTATCCTAATTGACCTTTTATCACCAAGAATATAGCCTTTAGGCAGATTCAGTGTGGTAAAAGGTTTATCTTGTCTTTTTTATCACATCTTTTCCATCCTATTTTTACTCTAAGTTGCGTGTTTGCTCGCATTTTTTATCAATAGCCATTGATAAATGTGAATATTATGTTAACAATTATTACAGGTCAGACCTCTTTGGGTCGGTAGTGAATAATCTAACTATATTTCATTTTGCTTTTAGCAGGAGCGACCATGAATCAACATTCCCACCATGGTGAAAAAACATATCCAACAAAAGAAAGGATCGCCATTGTGAGTGGTTTACGCTTACCATTTGCAAAGCAGTCTACCGCATATCAAGGGATTGCAGCTGTTGACTTAGGCAAAGCGGTTGTTGCCGAGTTATTAGCGCGTAGTGACTTAGATAAAAACCTAATTGAACAACTTGTTTTTGGGCAAGTTGTTCAAATGCCAGAAGCCCCTAATATTGCGAGGGAAATAGTCCTTGGAACGGGAATGAGTGTCTCAACAGATGCTTATAGTGTATCTCGTGCCTGCGCAACAAGCTTTCAAGCGATCGTTAATGTAGCTCAAAGTATGATGGTAGGGGATATCTCTGTTGGGGTTGCTGGTGGTGCTGACTCATCCTCTGTTCTTCCTATCGGGGTATCGAAAAAATTAGCAGCGACCTTATTAGCATTAAGCAAAGCTAAATCTGTTGGGCAAAAACTGTCACTAATAGCAAAATTACGCTTAAAAGACCTACTGCCTGTTGCGCCGGGGGTTGCAGAGTACTCCACAGGGCTTCGCATGGGGGATACTGCTGAACAAATGGCTAAAAGCTATCATATCAGTCGGGAACAACAGGATGAACTCGCGCATCGTTCGCATTTATTAGCGGCAAAAGCATGGGAAAATGGTGCTTTAAATGATGAGGTTATGACGGCATATATGCCGCCTTTTAAACAAGCCTACTCACAAGATAATAATGTTCGCGCTAATTCAGTTCTATCATCATACGCTAAGCTAAAACCTGCGTTTGACCGTAAGCATGGCAGTGTCACTGCGGCTAATAGTACACCACTGACTGATGGCGCAGCAGCAGTATTAATGATGACAGAGTCACGAGCAAAAGCACTAGGTTACACCCCTTTAGGTTACATTCGCAGTTATGCCTTTGCTGCAATTGATGTATGGGAAGACATGCTATTAGGCCCATCTTATGCCACACCCATTGCATTGAAACGGGCAGGGCTGTCTTTACAAGATTTATCTTTGATTGATATGCATGAAGCTTTTGCTGCACAAACGCTGGCGAATATACAAATGTTTGGTAGCCGTAAGTTTGCACAAGAAAAACTAGCAATGAGCAATGCAATTGGTGAAATTGATATGGATAAATTTAATGTGTTGGGCGGCTCTATTGCTTATGGGCATCCTTTTGCGGCAACAGGGGCGCGGATGGTTACGCAAACTTTAAATGAGCTGCGTAGACGGGGTGGTGGTTTTGGGTTGACCACTGCATGTGCGGCTGGTGGTTTAGGTACTGCAATGATCTTAGAGGTGGAATAATGACACAAAATTCTACTACTGAATTGGCGATAGGGGCTATTCAACCCGCGTTTAAATTAGAAATTTACAATGAAAATGTTGGGGTTATTTTCATTGATGTGCCCGAAGAAAAGGTCAATACATTAAAAGCTGAATTTGCTGAACAATTCCTTGCCATTTTACAAAAAGCACAATCCACTTCGGGGTTAAAAGGTTTAGTCATTACCTCAGGGAAAAAAGACAATTTTATTGCTGGTGCGGACATCAGCATGATTGCGAATTGTGAAACTAAAGCGCAAGCAAGCGAGTTGTCAAAGGAAGGCCATACATTATTTGATAAAATTGATAATTACCCTTTACCTATTATTGCCGCTATTCATGGTGCATGTTTAGGTGGTGGGTTAGAGCTTGCATTGGCTTGCCATGCTAGGGTTTGTTCGAATGATAGTAAAACCAAGCTAGGGGTGCCTGAAGTACAATTAGGGCTATTGCCTGGCTCAGGTGGAACCCAACGATTACCTCGGTTAATCGGTATCCCACATGCTTTGGATTTAATGCTAACAGGTCGGCAATTAGGTGCAAAACAAGCACTAAAAATGGGGTTAGTGGATGACGTTGTGCCGCAATCCATATTGTTAGATGTCGCGGTTAACATGGTTAAAAAAGGGGGCATTAAACGTCCTGCTATTCATTGGCAACAACGGTTATTAAGCAGCCGATTACTGCGTAATAAAGTGTTTCAAAATGCCAAGCAAAAAGTATTAAGTAAAACAAAAGGCCATTATCCTGCACCTGAAAAAATAATTCATGTTGTGAAAACAGGGATGAATAAAGGCTTGAAAGCTGGGTATGCAGAAGAGGCGAAAGCTTTCGGCGAACTGGTGATGACACCAGAGTCGGCTGCATTGCGTAGTTTATTTTTTGCCGTCACTTCATTGAAAAATGAATCCGGTGCACAAGCCAACCCATTGCCAATTAATAAAGTGGGGGTATTGGGTGGTGGCCTCATGGGGGGAGGGATAGCTTACGTTAGTGCATTTCAGGGGAAATTACCTGTCCGTATTAAAGATATTTCAGAGAAAGGTGTTGCCCAAGCACTACGTTATAGCTGGGATCTACTCACTCAGAGGGTAGTTAAGCGGCGGTTATTAGCACGAGAACGAGCGGCTGTAATGGCTAAAATATCAGGGACGTTAAGTTATCAAGGGCTTGAAAACTCAGATATCATTATTGAAGCTGTTTTCGAAGATTTAGCATTAAAGCGAAAAATGGTTACTGATGTTGAAAAAATGTCGGCCAAACAAACAATTTTTGCATCTAATACATCATCATTACCTATTCATCAGATTGCGGCTAATGCAGCACACCCTGAAAAGGTTATTGGTTTACATTATTTTAGCCCAGTCGATAAAATGCCGCTGGTGGAAGTGATCCCTCACCAGCAGACGGATGAAACAACCATAGCGACAGTGGTTGCCTTTGCGAAACGCCAAGGTAAAACAGCGATTGTTGTCGGGGACGATGCCGGTTTTTATGTGAACCGGATTTTAGCGCCTTATTTATGTGAGGCAGCTCAATGTCTTGTTGAAGGTGAGTCTATTGAACAAATCGACCGCGCTTTGGTTGAGTTCGGTTTCCCTTTGGGGCCTTTTAATTTGCTGGATGAGGTCGGTATTGATGTCGGAACCAAAATTTTACCTATTTTAGTCGAGCGCTTTGGTGAGCGTTTTAATGCACCTGATTTACTTGATAAAGTTGTCAAAGACGGGCGTAAAGGTAAGAAAAACAGCAAAGGGTTTTATGAATACGGTCATTCTTCAAGCAAACTGTTGTTTTGGAAAAAAAACAGCAAACGGCAAGTGGATAAAACCATTTATTCACTAATAGGGGTAACGCCAAACAGCCGATTGAGTAAAGCGGATATTGCACAGCGTTGTGTTATGATGATGCTCAATGAGGCGGCCCGTTGCTTAGATGAAAATATCATTCGAAATGCACGTGACGGTGATGTAGGGGCTGTATTTGGTATTGGTTTCCCACCTTTTTTTGGTGGCCCATTTAGGTATATGGATAGCTTAGGTATCGCTAAAACGGTAGAAACATTACGTTCTCTCGCCGCGCGTCATGGTGAGAAGTTTCAACCTTGTGAGCTATTGTGTGAAATGGCTGAAAAAAACCATACTTTTTTCTCAGTTAACACTGACAAGTAGCTTCGCTTACATGATGGGATAACGATTACTGAATTATGGTTTTCCCCGTGGTGTAAAAATATTTTAAAAATTAATAAGATAATAATATAAACCTGATACTAATACGTTTTGCTTGGTGTCAGGTTTTTTATTATGCGTGTCATACCCTTTATTTTCCAATGGGCTTTATCGCAAAAGTTAGGCTAAAAGAGGCAAGTTTATTTTTGGGGCATAAGGTGAGAGGTGTTAATTACCTAATGGGTGGTAGAGATAGTATAAGGTGATTTATAACCGATTGTTTTTAAGATATAACTTTTTTTTATGCATATTTTTCAGATAAAACATCAACAAAAATCTACCCAAATCATTTTCTTTGCTGGCCATTTCATGCAGAATCACACTTTACCCCAACTGATGGTTATTTTTACAACAATTACCTTAACAAAAAGAATAGTCACTTTAATTAAGTAGGCTACTCAGATGGTGGATTATGCAAGTTTATATTATGCGTCATGGCGATGCAGCGATACAGGCAGCAAGCGACGCTGCTCGCCCATTAACACAAAAGGGAAAAGATGAGTCAGTTTTAATGGCTCAGTGGTTACAAAATCAAGGGGTCAAAATTGATTGTGTATTGGTGAGCCCTTATTTAAGGGCTGAGCAAACACGTGAAGTGGTTAGCCAATATCTTAACATACCAAGCAAATTTGAAGTGTTAGAGCAATTGACACCAGGAGGGAATGCCGTTTTTGTTGCTGATCATATCCGTGACCTTGCGGTGCTCGGTGCCAATGCTATATTAGTTGTTTCTCACTTGCCATTGGTGGGTTATTTGGTGTCTGAATTGTGCCCACACAAAGAACCACCAATGTTTACCACATCAACTATTGCTTGTATTGAAATTGATGTGGCACACCAGAAAAGCCACGTTGAATGGATGTTGAGCCCATCGCAATTATTATTTGCAAAGTAAAATATAATATGAGCGCTTAACGACGAGCGCTCTCCATCGTTTCTATAAGTAATAATAGAGCAGCATTTCCCCCCCATTCTTTAGGGGCTTGGTGAAAAGCAATAATATCAGGGTGCTGTGCAAGCCATAATGGTGTTTGTTGTTTTAAAACGTGTTTCCCATGACCATGCATGATACAAGCACAATAAACATTTTCACGTTTACAGGCGGCAATCAAAGCGCCAATTTCTTGTTTCGCTTCCATTTGTGTTAGGCCATGCAAGTCTAAAAATAATTCAGGGACGTAGTCACCACGCCGCAATTTTTTTAGTTCATAAGGGTTAGAATCTGGCCTTAAATAACGGGTTGGGCCTTCCTCTTGTAGCTGAGGCTGAAATTCATCCGAAAAATAAAATGAAGCATCAACTTGCTCTTGGATAACCTTCTTACTTGAGGGTTGGGTTACTTTTGCTCGAATAGGCGCGTGTAGGACTTGGTCCTGACGAATTTTTTTTGCGCCATTAATGGCTTCTTTAAAGAGACGAATATCTTCATCTTCAAGTCCAAATTTGTTTTTCATAATTTTAATAACATTTTGGCGATTAATCTTTCTGGTCGTTAGTGTAACCCATTTTTTCGGTCAATGGAGACAATTGCAAATTATTGGTGTTATGTAACAAATTTATAACCTTTTATCGAGTAAGCATTGACAACAGGGGGGTAGCTAGTCTAATTGTATATACATATCTATACTTTCATTAATGAAATGAATAAAACCGACGTTGGCAACAATAGGAAAAGCTAATGGTATTTAAAACTCTCCCGCAAGATATAGTTTGGCGTAATGGCCGCATTGCAACAATGAGTACAGGATCAGCAGCACCGTATGGGCTAGTCGAAAATCATGATTTAATTGTTCGTGATAAGCAAATTATTGCCATTGTCCCTACTAAAGATACTGAAATTAACGACTGCCAAATTATTGATGTTAAGGGTAGGTTAATTACCCCTGGTTTAATTGATTGCCACACTCATTTAGTTTTTGGTGGTGACCGTGCCGCGGAATGGGAACAAAGAATGAATGGCGTTTCCTATGAAACCATTAGTGCTCAAGGAGGTGGAATAAACTCCACTGTCCGTGAGACACGAAAAATGAGTGAGGACGCGTTGTTTTGCCGTGCTAAACCGAGGCTCGAAGCATTAATTCGCGAGGGTGTGACGGCAATTGAAATGAAGTCAGGCTATGGCCTTGATTATGAAAATGAAGAGAAACAATTAAAAGTTGCTAAGCGCTTAGCCGCGGAATATCCAATTTCAGTGAGTTCAACATTGTTATCTGCGCATACTGTGCCTGAAGAATACAAAGGCCAGTCTGATCAATACATTGAATTAATTTGTCAAAAAATCATGCCCGAGCTGTGGAAAAAAGGTCTATTTGATGCCGTTGATGTATTCTGTGAAAGCGTTGGTTTTTCTCTTAAGCAAAGTGAAAAGTTATTTGCCGCCGCTCAGCAGTTGGGTATCCCAGTAAAAGGCCATGTTGAACAACTATCAAATTTAGGTGGCAGCGAATTGGTTGCTCGCTACCATGGTCTATCTGTTGATCATATTGAATATTTAGATCTTGAAGGAATACGTGCGCTAAAAGCGAGCGGGACAGTTGCAGTATTATTGCCAGGTGCTTTTTATTTTCTAAGAGAAACTAAACTGCCACCTATTGAATTATTACGCGAACACCAAGTTCCGATGGCTGTTTCAACCGATTTTAACCCAGGAACAAGCCCATTTGCATCATTACGTATGATTATGAATATGGCGGCTGTGTTATTTAAGTTAACACCAGAAGAAATTTGGGCAGGCGTGACCCGCCATGCTGCAAAAGCGTTAGGGCGAGAAGATACTCATGGGCAATTAGCGCCGGGGTTTATTGCCAATTTTGTGGTGTGGAATGCGCAAGAACCTGTGGAAATGATATATGAGCAAGGCAGTAACCCCTTGTATTTACGAGTATATGAAGGGGAAATTACCCACCGTAATCCATAATCTTGGTCAGTATTAATATAAAAAATCATTTAAATTGAGCTAATAATAGCCATAATTAATAATATATTGGTTGCTGTATGTAATGTATGTATTCATTATGTATAGCAACTCTATGATTATTTTTGTTTGTTGTTATTAAAATCTCATCGCGTATTTATACCGTTAATGGGGTATTAAATGTGATGCTTTTATTCACGACTGTCAGGATAAAAAATGCCCGATAGTACTAAGCTAAAGTTACATTTTGTGACGTAAAATAGCCTATACATCCTTCAGATTTTAATGATTAAATTGGAAAACACTGTGACAGCCAATAAAAAAGATAAATCAGGAACGCCAGTTCCCTTATATTTGCAAGTTAAGCAGTCTATTATTGAGAAAATTCACACTGCACAATGGCAGGCAAATGACCGTATTCCATCTGAAGCTGAGCTAGTCTCCCAATTTCAATGTAGCCGAATGACAGCAAACCGTGCTGTCCGTGAATTAACAGCTGAAGGGTTATTAGTTCGCTTGCAAGGCGTTGGGACTTTTGTTGCAGAGCCTAAGGGGCAATCCGCATTATTCGAAATACACAGCATAGAAGCGGAGATCCTTGCGAGGGATCATAAATATAGTTGCCGTATAATTAAGCTTGAAGAAATACAAGCGTCATCAGCATTGGCGAGTGAACTTAATATTAGTCTAGGAGCCCCTGTTTTTCATTCTATCATTGTACATTTAGAAAATGATGTCCCTGTTCAAATCGAAGATAGGTATGTTAATGCTCTAGCGGCGCCTGATTACTTACAGCAAAACTTTTTATCTATTACTCCCCATGATTATTTATCTCAGGTCGCACCATTGACCCAAGGTGAGCACATTGTGGAAGCGATCGAGGCAGATGAGCGGGCTGCAAGGTTATTGCAAATTAATGTAGGTGCATCCTGCTTGCTGATTACTCGTCGTACTTGGTCTCAGTCATTTATAGTCACCAGTACAAAATTATTGTTCCCCGGTCATCGTTATAAACTCAAAGGCAGTTTTTCCTCTTAGTTTTTATTAAAAAATAGGCGGGGTTGTATTAATACAAATTTCCGCTTTGCGCCTTACACACTCTCTCCATCACGTTTTTTTGTTTTTTCATGTAAAATTATTGTGAATTTAATGTGATCTCACAGGCAAATTTAGAATAAAAAAGTATAGAACAATAAATACATAAGATAATTATCTTGTTGTTTTTTAATGAAAACCCTCTTTTTTATATAAAAATAATTTAATTTTTATGTTAAAAAATTGATTGATCGTACATGTATATACAACTATATCTATAGAAAGATAGAGTGAGTATCCAATGAATCGATAAATAGAGGGTATACAAGTGACAGCACTTAATAATAAATATAGAAATATCGAAATTAGGGCGCCGCGTGGTAATTCATTGAGTGCAAAAAGCTGGCTGACGGAAGCGCCACTACGTATGTTAATGAATAACCTTGACCCCGATGTTGCAGAAAATCCCCATGAATTAGTTGTATATGGTGGTATTGGTCGTGCGGCACGTAATTGGCAATGTTATGACCAAATCATTGAATCTTTGAAACAACTCGAAAACGATGAAACTTTACTTGTTCAGTCCGGTAAACCTGTCGGGGTGTTTAAAACTCACGCTAATGCTCCACGCGTTTTAATTGCTAATTCGAATCTTGTGCCTCATTGGGCCAATTGGGAGCATTTCAACGAACTGGATGCCAAAGGTTTGGCGATGTATGGGCAAATGACCGCAGGAAGTTGGATTTATATCGGCAGCCAAGGGATTGTCCAAGGTACTTATGAAACATTCGTTGAAGCCGCTCGTCAGCATTTTAATGGTGACTTAACTGGTCGTTGGGTATTAACGGCGGGGTTAGGTGGAATGGGGGGCGCTCAGCCATTAGCCGCAACACTTGCAGGGGCTTGTTCACTGAATATTGAATGTCAACAAAGCCGCATTGATTTTCGCCTAAGAACGCATTATGTCGACGAACAAGCCACTGATCTCGATGATGCATTAGCACGTCTTAAAAAATACACCTCAGAAGGCAAAGCCATTTCTATTGCACTGTGTGCAAATGCTGCTGAAATTTTACCTGAATTAGTTAAACGTGGTGTGAAGCCAGACATGGTTACCGACCAAACCAGTGCCCATGACCCACTCAATGGTTATTTACCCATTGGCATGAGTTGGGAAAAATACCGAGAACTCAGTGTCAAAGAGCCACAAGCCACTGCCTTAGCGGCAAAGAAATCCATGGCAGAACACGTTAAAGCCATGTTGGCATTCAAGAAACAAGGTATACCCACATTTGATTATGGCAATAATATTCGCCAAATGGCGCTGGAAATGGGGGTGAAAGATGCCTTTGATTTCCCTGGTTTTGTTCCTGCCTATATTCGCCCTCTATTTTGTCGTGGCGTTGGCCCATTCCGTTGGGTTGCGTTATCAGGAGATCCCGAAGATATCTACAAAACTGATGCTAAAGTTAAACAATTATTACCTGATGATAAGCACTTACATCGTTGGTTGGATATGGCACGTGAGCGGATCAGCTTTCAAGGGTTACCGGCGCGTATTTGTTGGGTTGGTTTAGGGGACAGAGCTAAATTAGGCTTAGCCTTTAATGAGATGGTCAGAAGTGGTGAGGTTTCCGCCCCAATTGTTATTGGTCGTGATCATTTAGATTCTGGCTCAGTTGCTAGCCCAAACCGTGAAACAGAAGCGATGAAAGACGGCTCTGATGCGGTATCAGATTGGCCGCTACTCAATGCTTTATTAAATACAGCCAGTGGCGCGACATGGGTTTCTTTGCATCATGGCGGTGGTGTGGGAATGGGGTTCTCACAACATTCGGGAGTGGTGATTGTTTGTGATGGAACCGACGAAGCGGCTGAGCGTATTGCTCGAGTACTGCACAATGACCCCGCAACAGGGGTGATGCGCCATGCTGACGCAGGGTATGACATCGCGATTGCTTGTGCAGAAGAAAAAAATCTCAATTTACCTATGATTAAAACACGTTAAGGAGTGCCATTAATGACTAAACTAACTATCCACCCAGGAAAAATGACACTCGAAGATTTGCGCATCGTTTTTGAACAGCCAGTGACTGTCACATTAGATAAACGTGCTCATGCCGTGATTGAAAAAAGTGTAGCAACAGTTAATAAAATTATTGCTGAAGATAGAACTGCTTATGGTATTAACACTGGGTTTGGTTTGCTAGCCAATACGCGTATTGCTACGCAGGACTTGCAGTCATTACAGCGTTCTATCGTGATGTCACATGCGGCTGGTGTGGGTGACCCTTTAGATGACGAACTAGTACGTTTGATCATGGTGTTAAAAATTAATAGCTTAGCGCGTGGCTTTTCAGGAATTCGCCTCGAAGTAATCAATGCTTTAATTGCCTTAGTCAACGCACAGGTTTACCCGTTTATTCCTGCTAAAGGTTCAGTCGGTGCATCAGGTGATTTGGCACCTTTAGCCCATATGAGCTTGATTTTACTCGGTGAAGGAAAGGCTCGTTTTGAAGGTAAATGGATATCAGCCAAAAAAGCGTTAGAAAAAGCAGGGCTGAAGCCTTTAACGCTTGAAGCAAAAGAAGGCTTGGCTTTATTAAACGGAACCCAAACCTCCACTGCTTTTGCCCTTAAAGGGTTATTTGAAGCTGAAAAACTACTACTTTCAGGGATTATTTGTGGGGCATTGAGTGTAGAAGCGACATTAGGTTCGCGTAAACCTTTTGATGCTCGAGTACAAGAAGTGCGAGGGCAAAAAGGGCAAATTGATGTCGCAGCCATGTTCCGAGAGGTATTATCATCAAGCAGTGAGTTGGCAAAGTCGCATGAAAACTGCGTGAAAGTACAAGACCCTTATTCACTGCGTTGCCAGCCACAAGTTATGGGAGCTTGCTTAACTCAAATTCGCCAAGCGGCTGAGGTGATTTTAATCGAATCAAATGCGGTATCAGATAACCCTCTGGTGTTTACGGATAACGGCGATATCATTTCTGGGGGCAATTTCCACGCTGAGCCAGTTGCGATGGCGTCAGACAACCTTGCTTTGGCATTAGCCGAAATCGGGGCTCTATCCGAGCGTCGTATAGCGTTATTAATGGATACCCATATGTCACAGCTTCCTCCATTCCTCGTGAATAATGGCGGCGTGAATTCTGGCTTTATGATTGCTCAAGTCACTGCAGCTGCATTGGCAAGTGAAAATAAAGCGTTAGCACACCCTTCGAGTGTCGATAGCTTACCGACTTCAGCAAACCAAGAGGACCATGTTTCTATGGCACCTGCTGCGGGGCGTCGTTTGTGGGAGATGGCGAAAAACGTCACTGGTATTCTTGCGATAGAATGGCTTTCTGCATGCCAAGGGATAGATTTTCGTGAAGGGTTAAAATCTAGCGAAGCACTCGAAAAAGCGCGTAAAACGTTACGTGAACAGGTCGCTTATTATGATAAAGACCGTTATTTTGCACCGGATATTGAAGCTGCCATTGATTTAATTAATCAACATAAACTTTCAAAATTATTTACGAAAGGTGCTGTTTTCCCTAAATAGCACTGGTAGTACATCAAGCCAATAAAGGTGGCCGGCAACGTATCGGCCGCCTGAAGTATTTATCTACACGACTAATAAAATAATACGAAGGATAAATCATGCAAAGCACATCACAACTTGCGCGAGGGCTTTCTGCGCGTCACATCCGATTTATGGCTTTAGGTTCAGCGATTGGTACAGGTTTATTTTATGGTTCAGCAAAAGCAATAGAAACAGCAGGCCCGGCGGTACTGCTCGCTTATATAATAGGGGGCGCCGCGGTGTTTATGGTCATGCGCGCATTGGGCGAGATGGCGGTACATCGTCCGCTTGCGGGGTCGTTCTCACAATATGCTAGCCATTATTTAGGTGCTCGAGCTGGCTTTTTTGCTGGATGGACATATATATTTGAAATGATTATTGTTTGTCTGGCTGATGTCACCGCATTTGGCGTATATATGAAACTCTGGTTTCCTGATGTCGCTCAATGGATATGGGTGCTAAGTATCATATTCTTTATTGGTGCTATTAATTTGTGTCACGTGAAAACGTTTGGTGAAATGGAGTTTTGGCTTTCCATCATTAAAGTGGTCGCCATTATTGCGATGATAGTGGGTGGGGCTGCCATCATGATGTTTGGTTTTGGCCAAGCGGCTGACCATGCGGTTGGGGTGTCTAATTTATTTATCCATGATGGGTTTATGCCTAATGGGGTTGGAGGGGTGATAGCCTCTTTTGCGGTAGTGATGTTTGCATTCGGTGGAATTGAAGTGATTGGGATCACCGCCAGTGAAGCAAAAAACCCTGAAGTGACTATTCCACGCGCCATCAATGCTGTTCCTATCCGTATTTTGTTATTCTATGTTTTAACGCTCTTCGTTTTAATGTGTATTTATCCGTGGAATCAAATTGGCCAGCAAGGTAGTCCATTTGTACAAATATTTGACAGTTTAGGTATCCAATCTGCTGCCAATATCTTAAATGTTGTGGTGATCACCGCAGCGATTTCTGCGATCAACAGTGATATTTTCGGCGCAGGGCGCATGATGTATGGTATGGCACATGAGGGACAAGCACCGAAAGCCTTTACCAAACTGACAAAAAACGGTGTGCCTTGGATGACGGTATTAGTCATGGTGCTGGTATTATTGGTCGGAGTTGTATTGAATTATGTTATTCCTGAGGATGTTTTTGTTATCATTGCATCAATAGCAACGTTTGCAACCATCTGGGTGTGGCTAATGATTTTACTAGCTCAGTTTGCGATGCGTAAAAAAATGACGCCAGAAGAAGTGAGTAAATTAAAATTCCCTGTTCCTATGTGGCCTGTGGCGCCTATTTTGGCGATAGCTTTCATGGTCTTTATTTTTGGTGTGCTCGGGTATTTTGAATCCACGCGTATTGCCTTATATGTAGGGGTTGTGTGGTTGGCACTTTTGGCTATTGCTTATGCGGTTTGGGTAAAGAAACCAGCTAAGGACGTTGAGAAGCTTGTGCAAAATGAAGGCTAGAGATATCACTTTTCTCATCTAAAAGACTAGGTTACTTAACGCCCTTTAATTAAAAAGGGCGTTTTTATTTTTAATTTATAGCGAAAATGGTGTGCTAGCTAAAGGTTGTTGGTGATTTTATTGCATTAATCTGCTGATTTGTCTTTCACTTCGTGGCAAACTTTAGTTATTCAAATATTCCCTTTCAAAAAACAGGCTGGAGAAACCCTTCTTGGAAAAGATCTTCGTTGATGAAGCTGTTGCAGAACTTCATACCATTCAGGATATTTTACGTTGGACGATGAGTCGTTTTAATGCTGCCAATGTGTATTATGGTCACGGTACAGATAATCCGTGGGATGAGGCGTTGCAATTAGTGTTACCGACACTTTATTTGCCTCTAGACCTACCAGATGAACTCCTGACATCTCGCCTGACACCAACAGAACGCCATCGGATTATTGAGCGTGTTCTGCGCCGTATTAATGAACGCATTCCTGTTGCCTATTTAACTAACCGTTCGTGGTTCTGTGGGCACGAATTTTATGTTGATGAGCGGGTATTGATCCCTCGTTCACCTATTGGGGAGCTTATCAATAACCATTTTGTTGGCCTATTAACTGATGAACCTCAAGCGATATTAGACTTATGTACGGGTAGTGGCTGTATTGCAATTGCTTGTGCATATGAATTCCCCGAAGCAGAAATTGATGCCGTTGATATTTCGGCGGATGTGCTCGCGGTCACTGAGCAAAATATCGCTAGCCATGGTTTGGAGCATCAGGTTGTGCCTATTCGCTCCGATTTATTCCGCGATATGCCTGAAGTTAAGTATGATTTGATTGTTACTAATCCACCTTATGTGGATGCAGAAGATATGGATGACCTACCTGAAGAGTTTCGTGTAGAGCCGGAACTTGCCTTAGCAGCTGGCAGTGATGGGCTAAAGTTAGTGCGCCGTATTTTAGCTAATGCCCCACGGTTCTTAACGAAAGAAGGGGTATTAGTGTGTGAGGTTGGCAACAGTATGGTGCATTTAATTGAACAGTACCCTGATATTCCATTTATTTGGCTGGACTTTGAATACGGTGGTGACGGGGTGTTTATGTTAACGCGTGAACAGCTTGTTGAGCATCATGAGCACTTTGCGCTTTATATTGATTAATCAAGGGTTGCGTGATTTCTCATAATCATGTAATCAATAACAATTACATAACGATTAACAGCAAACAACACACGTCTTGGTAATACAAGAGCGGCTTAGAATAGGAAACTTCGATGGCAGGAAATTCAATTGGGCAACTGTTTCGCGTAACGACCTTTGGTGAGTCACACGGGGTGGCATTAGGTTGTATTATCGATGGTGTTCCCCCTGGTTTAGCTCTAACGGAAGCTGATTTACAAAAAGATTTAGACCGGCGTCGTCCTGGGACATCTCGTTATACAACGGCACGTCGTGAACCTGACCAAGTGAAAATTTTATCAGGTGTATTTAATGGGGTAACGACGGGGACAAGTATTGGTTTATTGATTGAAAATACGGATCAACGTTCCCAAGATTATGGGGCAATTAAAGATGTTTTTCGACCCGGCCATGCGGATTACACCTATGAGCAAAAATATGGCCAACGCGATTACCGCGGTGGTGGTCGCTCGTCTGCAAGGGAAACGGCAATGCGCGTTGCTGCGGGGGCTATTGCTAAAAAGTATCTACAAGAAAAGCTAGGGGTTCAAATTCGTGGTTGTTTAACACAAATGGGCCCGATTGCATGTGAAATTAAAGATTGGTCCATCGTTGAGGAAAACCCGTTCTTTTGCCCTGATCCAAACCAGTTAGATTCACTTGATGAATTATTGCGTGGTTTAAAGAAAGAGGGGGATTCAATCGGCGCTAAAGTGACTGTGGTTGCTGAACATGTTCCTGCGGGGTTGGGGGAACCGGTATTCGACCGTTTAGATGCAGATTTAGCCCATGCTCTCATGAGTATTAATGCGGTTAAAGGCGTAGAAATTGGTGACGGTTTTGGTGTTATTGCGTTAAAAGGCAGTGAAAATCGCGATGAAATTACCCGTAATGGTTTTACCTCTAATCATGCTGGCGGTATTTTAGGCGGCATCAGCAGTAGCCAACCGATTGTTGCCCATATTGCGATGAAACCAACATCGAGCATCACGGTATCAGGTAAGACGTTGAACCGTTCTGGTGAAGAAGTTGAAATGATCACCAAAGGGCGTCATGACCCTTGTGTCGGTATCCGTGCTGTACCTATTGCAGAAGCGATGATGGCCATTGTTTTAATGGATCACTACTTACGTCATCGTGGGCAATGTGCTGATGTTACTCCTACGATGCAAGCATTTGATTAATTAGTAAAGGTTGATGCTATAACCCGTGAGCGGGGCGGTCTAGTCGCTTACGGGTGAGAAAGGTTTGGATGAAGCCTACTTAAAATACCTCATCTGGGTTGTGATATACTACATATCAACATCATGATATTTCTCATCTTTGGATTGTAAAATGGATTGGCTAACCGCCGTTGCGCCTGAAGTTTATGCGTTACTCTTCTTTGTTGCACTTTTCGCTGGTTTTATTGATTCAATAGCAGGGGGCGGGGGCTTGTTAACCATTCCAGCCCTGTTATCTGTCGGGATCACTCCTGTTGAAGCATTAGCAACCAACAAATTACAAGCCGTTGGTGGGTCATTCTCTTCAACCCTTTATTTTGTTAGACGTAAAGCGATAGATTTACGAGAGCAAATATTTCCGTTCATTATGACGATGATTGGTGCGATGTTAGGCGCCATCGTTATTCAAATGATTGATACTGCGTTTTTAAAGCAACTGCTACCGGTTCTTGTCATTTGTGTCGGTTTATACTTCTTATTAACGCCATCGATTGGGGTACAAGACCGTCAACAGCGTATTAGTATGCCTTTTTTTGGTGTTGCCATCGGTATGACGCTAGGTTTTTATGATGGTGCATTTGGGCCCGGTACGGGGTCATTTTTAGCATTGGGTTACGTGTTATTACTTGGTTATAACCTCGCTAAAGCAACGGCTCATGCTAAGTTACTGAACTTTGCTTCCAACTTTGGGTCTTTAGTCTTCTTTATTATCGGAGGTCATGTTCTTTGGGTACTCGGCTTTGTTATGCTTATTGGCCAAATGGTGGGTGCACGCTTAGGTGCACGGTTAGTATTGACCAAAGGACAAAAACTGATCAGGCCAATGATTGTGGTTATTTCGTTATTAATGAGTATTAAGTTACTCCATGATAGCCATGGCGATGTGATAAAAGCTTGGTTTCTCTCATTATTTTAAGATGATTTAAATTATTCATGAGTAAATATAACTATCAAGATCTAATTGATATTTTTGATAAATGTTTTGGTGAAAGTTATAACACCAAATTGGTAAAAGGGGATGATGAACCCATTTACTTACCTGCGGATGAGTCTGTTCCTTATCATCGTATTGTTTTTGCGCATGGTTTCTTTACTAGTGGGTTACATGAAATTTCACACTGGTGCATCGCAGGGGAAGCCAGACGCCAGCAAGTCGATTATGGCTACTGGTATTGCCCAGATGGACGAGATGAAAAAACGCAGAGTGAGTTTGAAGTGGTTGAAATTAAACCCCAAGCTTTAGATTGGTTATTCTGTGTTGCGGTTGGTATTCCATTTAATGTCAGTTGCGATAACTTGGAAGGGGATTTTGAGCCCGATCGTATTGCCTTTATGCGTAAAGTGCATGCACAAGTGATGGTTTATTTAGAAAATGGTATCCCTGAACGACCATTATGCTTTATTAATGCGTTACAATCGTTTTACAATACGCCACCTATTTGTGCAGAAGACTTCCCTTATCCGGAAGATATTTTTGCCTAATGAAAATACATTACAGTAAGGATTAAGCATGCTTGCGGATTTAGAAACACGCATACTGACAAAAATTGATGATATGGTTGAACACGCTAACGATGATGAATTGTTCGCTGGTGGTTATTTGCGTGGTCACTTAACCCTTGCTGTGGCAGAGCTGGAGGAAGAAAACCAAACTGGCTCTGACGCTTTATTCCAACGCGTTGAAGAAAGTATTCACACTGCAATCAAAGCGGGTGAATTGACACCACCGGACCAAGTGCTGGTCTTGGACATGTGGAAAAAATTACTGAATAACGCAATATAACCCATCGATTTATGATCACAAGCGGGGGAACCCGCTTTTGGTTCACACTTTAATACTATCACTTTCCTCATTTATAATATGTATATGACCCGCTTAGCTGTACCAGACGATGCCAAATATCTCCCCGCAGTGGAATTATCCGCAGGGCAAACATTCGCTAACCATGAAAAATACCGTTGGGTTGCTGAGGGGGAAGGGCAAACGGAACAAGAACACCTTGCTTTTATTCATCAGCAGCTTGAATGGGTTGCTGTCAATAACGATGGTGAAGTAGTGGGGTTTATCAATGCAGAAAAGCACAGAAATAGTTTACATATTTGTGAGTTATCTGTTTGCCAAAACTGGCAAGGTCAGGGAATTGGTCGGCAATTAATCAAACGGGTATTTGAAGCCACATTGTCTTTACAGCTACAGTTTGTGACATTGACAACCTTTCGTGACGTACCTTGGAATGCCCCTTATTATCAACGCTTAGGTTTTGATATCATTGATAATGACAAGCTAACCATTGAGTTGAAAGCGATTTTACAGAGTGAAGTTGATATGGGGTTTGCACGGGAAGATCGCTGTGCAATGGTTATCTCATTAAATGAACTTGCAGCTAGCTAATGAATGGCAGGCTGCAAGGTATTGGTTTCAATAAGGGGTTTTTACTTTACGCCCTAATAATAACTTTCTAACCCAAAAACGGTTCGGATGAAGCTCTGCGAGGGTTTCGTCATCCAAAGGTAGAGGTTCAGCAAAAATTTGTGCGGCGAGAAGTTCAGCACAAAGTGGGGCAGTTGATAAGCCTCGGGAGCCTAGGGCACCAAAAATAAATAAATTTGGGTGCATAGGTGCAGGGCAAATAGTCTGATTTTTGGCTATCTGAGAGGGTAAATCTTGGTAGACTTCCATATGTTTTTCAAAATCAGGCACATTCCCTAATAGCGGGAAGTGGTCACGGATAACACAACGTACCCCTTGACGTGAATGTTTGTGTGAAATATTAATATCGTTAGGCCAAGTAACATCCGGCAGGTTATCAATCAGTTTTTGGCGGTTCCCCTGTTGTTCTTCTTCGCTATAGTTTAAATCCAGATGCTCCCTTTGGTAACTTGCACCTAAACAATGTTGCTGGCCAGAAGCATCAGCAGGGGTTAAATAACCTTCAAAACACAACACATTTTTTAATTGTTGTAGTGTTTCATTGGTTGGGATGTGGCTAACTTGCCCTCTAACAGGGGAAATAGGTAAATTAACAGTTTGCGAAAATTGGCGCAGTTTGTGCCCATTGGCAATAATAACGGTGGAATGAGTAGATATTAACGTCTGTTGGGGGGTGTTTATCAGCAACTGCCAGTTATCACCATCAGGCTTAAGTTCGTTAACATCGTGTTCAAAATGGAATGTGACACCCTGTTGGTGTAAATATTGTTGTAAGCTTTCACAGAGTTGAGCAGGGCACAACCAACCACCGGTAGCATAGTGAATTCCACCATGGTTGACATCAATACCACAAAGGTCACTCAGTTGCTGGCGGTTTCTACCAATAGCAAAATCGGTGGGCCAGTCGGTTTCTAGCATGCCCGCTATTTTATTAGCAACTTTATCGTTATAAGCTAATTGGCTGACTCCACACCATTGCCCGTCAAACTTAACTCCCTGTTTTGCCAATTGGTGATAAAAGCGTGAAGCAAAAGGAAAGGCACTAATAAAAAAACGCTCAAGTGGGTCATTATTACCTGTTAGTAATGGGTAAATTGCGCCTTGGCGGTTGCCTGAAGCATTTTGTGCGACTTGCGAGTCTTTACAGTATAAGGTGACTTTTGCGCCACGTTTTAGCAAGGTGTAAGCTGCGGTGAGGCTTGCAAGGCCACCACCAATGATTGCAATGTCTGTTGGGTTATTGGCTTTTTCTCTTGCAAACCAAGGTGTTAAGTTTTCAGTTTCTTTTTCTATCATTATGCCAGTTAGCATTTCACGTTTTTTACCAAAGCCTTTGACTTTTTGAAGAGTAAAACCTGCTTGCTGTAACCCTCTTTTGACAAAACCTGCGACGGTAAAGGTCGCAAATGTACCATTAATACGGGCTAGTTTAGCCATTGTAGCGAACAAGTGTTCGCTCCACATTTGTGGGTTTTTTGAGGGGGCAAAACCATCTAAAAACCATGCATCTATCTTATTGTTTAGATTGTTTTTTAGCTTAGATATTTGCTCATTAATATCACCAAACCATAAGTCCAGTACAACATCGCTATTTTGTAAGGTCAGACGGTGGTTTCCGGGTAATGCTTGAGGCCAGTTGTCACACAGTGATTGTGATAGGTCGTTAAGTTCAGGCCAGCATTGGTGAGCTGTGATTAAATCGGGCTTTGATAAGGGGTACTTTTCAAAGCTAATAAAGTGTAAACGCTGCAATTTTGCGTGTGGATGCTCGGCTTTAAATTGGTTAAAGGATTGCCATAATGCTAAAAAATTCAACCCTGTACCAAAGCCTGTTTCGGCAATAACACAGGTTTTGAATGGGTGAGTATTGAAACGTTCAGGAAAAAGATTTCCTTGCAAAAAGACATGACGAGATTCTTCTAAGCCATCTTGGTTAGAAAAATAGATGTCTTCAAATTGTTCGGACATCGGTGTGCCTTCTTCATTCCAGCTAAGGCGAGCAGTTTGTACAGCACGTTTGTTCACGATAAAGCCTACTATGACCTAATAATCAGTAAATTTTAACGCTGTTATGAGTGTAAGGCTACCTTCATAAAAAAGTCTTATTACAGTCACAAAGAAAAAAAATACAAATATTTACCCTGATCGGACTTGTTCAGCGTACAAGTGTAAGCTAAAGTGACAACCTGTAATCCCGCAATCATATAATTATAGACATGAGGTAACGAATGAAGCGTGCAGTCATCACTGGTCTAGGTATTGTTTCCAGCCTTGGTAATAACCAGGAAGAAGTACTGGCTTCTCTGAAGGAAGGTCGTTCCGGGATCACTTTCTCAGAAGAATTCAAAGAGGCAGGGCTACGTAGCCATGTCTGGGGTAATGTCAAAAACTTAGAGCTGAAAGACCTGATTGACCGTAAAATCTTTCGTTTTATGAGTGATTGCTCTGCGTATGCTTATTTATCTATGGAACAAGCAATTGCTGATTCGGGTTTAGCAGAAGAACAAGTTTCAAATTTACGTACGGGTATTGTGGTCGGTTCTGGCGGTGGTTCTCCGCGTAACCAAGTTGCTGGATCTGATGGTATGCGTGCGAAAGGTTTACGTGGTGTTGGTCCTTATATGGTGACCCGTGCAATGGCATCAGGTATTTCAGCTTGCTTAGCCACACCATTTAAAATTAAAGGTGTTAACTATTCAATTAGTTCAGCGTGCTCAACATCTGCACATTGTATTGGTCATGCAGTTGAATTGATCCAACTAGGCAAACAAGATGTAGTTTTTGCTGGTGGTGGTGAAGAGCTGAGCTGGGAAATGACCTGTGAATTCGATGCAATGGGCGCATTGTCAACTAAGTTCAATGAAACGCCAGACAAAGCATCAAGAACTTACGACCAAGACCGCGATGGTTTTGTTATTGCCGGCGGCGGCGGTATTGTAGTAGTTGAAGAACTCGAGCACGCTTTAGCGCGTGGTGCACATATCTATGCTGAAATTGTCGGTTATGGTGCAACATCTGATGGTGCAGACATGGTAGCACCTTCAGGTGAAGGCGCGGTACGTTGTATGCAAATGGCGATGCAGGGTGTCGATAAAATTGATTACATCAATACACACGGTACATCGACACCAGTCGGCGACACCAAAGAGCTGGAAGCTATCCAAGAAGTTTTTGGTAGTAATTCCCCTGCGATTTCTGCGACAAAAGCGATGAGTGGCCACTCATTAGGGGCGGCAGGTGTTCACGAAGCAATTTACAGTTTATTAATGCTAGAGCATGGCTTTATTGCACCAAGCATCAATGTCGAAAATTTAGATGAAAAAGCCCATGGCCTGAATATCGTCACGAAACCAACAGAACAAGTGTTGGATACAGTGATGTCAAACAGTTTCGGCTTTGGTGGTACTAATGCCACATTGGTGATGAGCAAATACAAAGCGTAATTTGTTTTAGGCTAAACAATTAGAAAAAAGCGAGAACTCTGGTTCTCGCTTTTTTTATAAATATAAAAAGGAGAATAGCTGTGTCATTTTATTAAATTATAGAAATGATTAACATGAGATACTCTAGCCAATTTCTGAAAACAAATAGCCTAGAGGTGTGTAAATATGAATGTTAAATCTTTTTTCTTAACGTTAAGTAATAGCTCGACTAAAATAAGTAAGGAGTATGAAAAAAACAACAGTGATGCAAATAAGAAACTTTTATTAAAGACAGTAATTTCAAAAGTGAAAAATGTTTATAAGAAATGTGCTTTGGATGTCGAGATAAAAGATAAGTTAAAAATCAATAAACAGATTAATATATTGAATGATGTGCTTAATATAGGGCCTGTTAAATCTAAAATAAGCGGTAATAATATTATTAACTCTATGGAAGTTAAGTCTCATAGTATGTCGGATAGTATAGCATTACATTATGACTCTTCAGATTGTCAATTGGAGAAAACAGATATAAATAATATTATTTTTAATTGGGAGGACAAAAAAACCTTCAAACCTAGCAGTATTAACGCAGACTTTTCTAACTCTACATTATCAGACATGAGAATTGCATCAAGTGAACAAACTCCACTAATTAGAGCGGGTTTTTCTAATGCAACGCTTAATAATGTAGATATTAAGCTACCTATTAAATTAGATGTTAATTATAATTTCGATAAAGCAAAGCTGAATAATACAAGGATTGAATTAGATATCCCTAGTGGGGAGTTAAGTCAACTTAATTTATTGGCGTTATTTGGTGATGATAATCACTATTCTAATAATGTATTCCAGTCAGTATTAACAATTAATGATAAAAAAATTAAAAATGATTTATTGAGTAAATTAAAAAAATCCTTTGATTCAAATATTAGATATTTTGACAATAAGCATGATATAAAAGATAAGTTTTTAAGCAGTATCTAAAAGGTATTGTTACTTAATCGCCACTAGCGCCATCACTTCCCCCTGAATCGGATGATGAGCAATCAGTACTGGAATTATCATTTGAACAAAAATGATTGCTAGCACGATGGGAATTGTCACTAGTGGTACTTTCATAAACTGGGGGGACATAACGGGTATTTGATGAGGATGACGTTCTGTGGGAAGCAATGTCTTGGTAGTTTTTTTTCACTTCAAATATTTGGCTTTTCCCTTTCGACCAACCAATAGTCACAAGCGTCGTATTTTTCTTGACGCTGATATGCAGCATTTTTCCACAAAAAATATGCATTTTACCCAGTGCTTTTATTTGGATATAACCGCTGTCTTTTTCTGTGATAGTCACGGGTTTCTGGCTATGGATGGTGTAACGGTCACCATGAATATCGATGGTGACTGTATACGCTAATGGTTTCGGCTGGATATTAAAAAGGACAAAAAGTAATCTATCGAACATTGTGTTTTATTTCTTAATAAGTCAGGTGAGTACCATAATTGATTGGCATTATTTAATATATCATCATTGTCTGATTCAGTGGTTTATTAACAACTGAATAAATATACATCATTGTATTGAATGTTTTGTCCAAAATAGTGACATGATATTGACTTGATTTTTAGTCGAATAGAGGTAGTCATATGTGTGTAACCAGATTTCATGAGGCTATTTGGAAACAGGATTTTAAAATTTTAGGTAAGGCGTTATCTCGCTCTATCCACGATAAACTTTGTGGGAGGATGAGTAAAATACATAATATTGAAAAACCATTTCCACTGTATAAGTATGACCAAAAGAGAACAAATATAGTCCCTAATTTACAATCAAAATATGTCTATTATGGCGAAGGAGTCCATGATAACTCTGTGGTTTTGTTAAGTTATATAAAGCTCCCTATTTTTTAATAAAAAAATGCCCCAAAATCACATTGGGGCAAATTCTACAGAGATGGCTTAACAATTTGAAAATTATAACGTTGTAGCCTGTTTGCGTTTACGGAGTAATTTCACAATAGGCGGCAGGATTAAAACAACAACGGCGAGGATCAATAAGCTTTGTGAAATAGTACTGCTCCAAAGAATATCGAAATTACCATTGCTGATAGATAATGAACGGCGTAAGTTTTGTTCTAACATCTCACCTAATACAAAACCTAATATAAGTGGGGAAAGCGGGAAATTCATTTTCCGTAGAATAAACCCAAAAACACCTAACCCCATCATCAACAGCAAGTCAAAAGTAGTGCTATGAACTGCATATACACCAACAGCGGAAACACTGGCAATTGCGGGAACTAAAAACCACAAAGGGACAGTCAACATACGTGTGAATAGGCCAATTAATGGAATATTCATGATTAACAACACGACGTTAGCAATAAGTAATGCAGCAATTAGCCCCCAGACAATTTCCGGTTGTTCGGTAAACATTCCCGGTCCAGGAGTGATATTATAGAGCGTTAGCGCCCCCATCATCACCGCAGTTGTCCCTGAGCCTGGAACGCCAAGTGTTAACATAGGGATAAATGAGCCACATGCTGAGGCATTATTTGCGGCTTCAGGTGCAGCGACACCACGTACATCACCATTACCAAAATCGCCTTTTTCACCACTGATTTTCTTTTCAGTCATATAAGTGATAGCGCTGGCGATAGTGGCACCTGCACCGGGTAAAACTCCAACAAAGAAACCGACGAAAGACGAACGCAGTGCGGGCCCTGCGCAAGCTTTGGCTTCTTTGCGGTTAAATAGCATTCTACCCGTTTTGCGGATCAAACCTTGGCCTGTAGCGGTACCTTCAAGCATCAATAAAATTTCACTGACTGAAAATAAACCAATCACAACGACAATAAATTGCACTCCATCAGAAAGATGGACACTATCAAATGTAAAACGATATTCCCCTGAGTTGGCATCGACACCGACGGTGGCGAGTGACAAACCAATTAATGCGGCAAGTAATGATTTAATAGGGTTTTGGCTCATCATACTGCCCAAACAGGCAATAGCAAAAACCATTAAAGCGAAATATTCAGCAGGCCCGAAAGCTAACGACCATTGAGCAAGCAAAGGTGCGAATAAAATAATACCCACAATGGCGATTGTTGAGCCAATGAATGAACTGACCGCTGAAATAGAAAGAGCAACACCGCCTTTTCCTTGTTTTGCCATCGGATAACCATCTAATGTGGTCATTATAGCCGCAGCATCACCCGGAACATTAAGTAGTATCGATGAGATCCGTCCTCCATATTCACAACCTAAATAAACAGTAGCGAGTAAAATTAAGGCAGATTCTGCTGGTAATTTGAGCGCAAATGCGAGTGGCAATAATATAGCGACCCCATTGATAGGACCAAGGCCGGGCAACATGCCAACTACGGTTCCGATAAAACAGCCAATTAAGGCAATCAAGATATTTTGAGGGACGAGCGCAACCTCAAAACCTTGCGATAGATACATCCAAGTTTCCATGAGCTTGCTCCTTAATTAAACAGGCTGCCAATAGGCAAAGTGACATCCAGCAATTTATCAAAGGCATAAAATAAGAAGATGCCAAGGATAGGGCCTGAAATAATGGCTGCCGTTGGTGTCGCACCAAATAGTAGGGCCATGCTGATAGTCAATAAACTGGTAGCAATAGGAAACCCTAACCACTCAAATGCCCATGCATAGATAACTAGTGCGATGACTAAGAGTATTAAGCGGCGCAATACATAAGGTTTCGGCCATTCAACAGCTTCTTGTTTGCCAAATAATAAGGCAAGGGCACAAATAGCCATTAAAGATAGTATGGCGACCGGAAAAGGGCGGGGGCCCAGTGGTTCGTATGAAAATTCACTTTGGATCCCCCAGCCGATATAGATCCCGATAGCACACAGTATTAGCCAGACTATGGCGAATATGCGTTGACTCATCGTTTTCTCCGTTATTTGGCTAAACCAAATGCACGGGCTTGCTCACGATACTGTTCGATTTCTTTTTTTACGTAGCTATCGAGTTCTTGCCCAGTTAAGTTATATTCAAACAAGCCACGAAGTTCACGTTGCTTTTTGAAATCTTCGGTTTGTTGGAGTTTTTGGAATGCCTCGACCCATTGGTTGTAGTCCTCATCGGACACTTTGGGCCCCATATAGAAACCACGAATAATTGGCCAAACAATGTCATAGCCTTGCTCTTTCGCCGTAGGGATTTCGGATAAGCCATCACCGAGGCGTTTATCGGCATAGACCGCTAGGATACGAATTTTGCCTTCATTGATATACGGGGTCATCTCGCTAATATCCCCTGATAACACCTGAATATGGTTTCCAAGTAGAGCTGTTAGGGTTTCACCACCACCTTCAAAAGCAACGTAACGCATTTTTCTTGGATCTATATCGATAGCTTTAGCGAGTAGTGCGGTTTTCATCCAGTCTTGACTGCCAATAGAACCACCGGCTCCAAACACGATGCTATTCGGGTCTTTTTTAAAGGTATCCATTAAATCATTAAGGGTTTTATAAGGGGAATCTGCACGTACAGCAATCATCCCATAGTCGCTGCCCACACTGGCTAGCCAACGGACATCATTCTCGTTATAGCGACCAAACTTACCTTGCGCTAGGTTGAGTAATGAGCCACCTGAGAAGGCAACAATCGTTCCTGGTTCAGCAGGGCGCTGCGCTACGATGGCATTATAGGCTACCGCACCAATGCCTCCGGGCATGTAAGTAACACGCATTGGTTTTTCAATTTCTTTAGTTTCAAGCATGGAAACTTGGACTAATTTACAGGTTAAGTCGAACCCCCCTCCAGGTTTGGCTGGGGCGATACATTCAGTACGCTCTGGTAGAGCACTTACTTGGTTAACGCCAACTAAAAATATTGCTGTTGCTAAGGCCTTGATTGTATATTTTTTCATTTTTCTTTCCTTACTAAGACAATAATTAAAGAACTATGTTATTTACTTCTTGTTGTGTAGATGTTGCATCATTGTCTGACAAAGCTTTCATTTACCTTTCATTAACAAATATTATTATTTTTATGTGATATATATCAGATTGTTTTGTATTTCTGCTTTTTTGTTATGTTAATTTAATGTTAAATTTAAATTATTGATTCCATTTAACCGTAATAGTTGTGATGGATACAGTAAAAACGATGACAATTGCTTTTCAATCACGATAGGTAATGCCAACGTATACAGATAAGTAATTATAATGAGTATGCGGAATGAGAATTTTATTGGTTGAAGACCATGACGAGTTGTCATTGTGGTTACAAAAGGCATTATCGTCATCAGGGTTTGCGGTTGACATTGCCAGTGATGGCGCCATCGCAGATCAATTATTACAAACAGAACAATATGCCCTTGTTGTGCTTGATGTATCTCTTCCACGAATGAGTGGGTTGGAAGTATTGGCGCAAATGCGAAAACGTCATCAAGAGATCCCTGTTTTGCTGTTGACGGCAAACTCGGATGTGGCTGACCGTGTTCAAGGCTTAAATGCAGGTGCGGATGATTATTTAACAAAACCTTTTGATATCGCTGAGTTAGAAGCTAGGATTCGTGCCTTACTAAGGCGTAGCCAAGGGCAAGTCAATGAACCGCAGCGTTTTGGTGCGCTGTGTTATCACGAAGAAGGTTATTTTTTACTTGGTCAAGAACCATTAGGGTTAACCCCAAGGGAATATGCGGTATTAAATACCTTGTTTCACCGACGAGGACGCCCAGTTTCAAAGATGCAATTATTTGAACAAGTGTTTTCTTTGTCCGATGAAGCCAGTTTACAAAGTATTGAATTATATGTTCACCGAGTGAGAAAAAAACTCGCAGGTTCGGATGTTAACATCAATACGTTACGCGGATTGGGATACCGATTAGAGCAGTGTAGTGTATGAAATTAGTCTCTCATCCACGCTCTCTCTTTCATCAGTTGCTGCTCTTTTTCGGTATCCCCCTCATTTTATTGGGGGGATTTTCGGTTTATACCCATTATTATAGTGCTAAGAACGCTGCAAATTTAGCTTATGATAGAACGCTACTCGCCTCTGCTCGTACTGTGGCAGAAAGGCTACAAGTGGTAAATGGGCATTTATCTGTTAGCGTACCTTATGTGGTATTGGATAGTTTCGAACTGAATAATAATGACCGAATTTTTTATCAAGTTATTTCCCCTGACGGTGAGACTATCTCTGGTTATGATGACTTACCGCCAATTCCCTCTTATTGGATGCGCTCACAGCACTATACTGCGCTAGTTTATTTTTATGATGCACAGTATAAGGGCTTACCTATTCGCATTGCAGCGTTTTATCAACCCATTAATGAAGGTGGCATCACTGGAATGGTTGAGATCCGTGTTGCAGAAACCGTTTATTCACGACAAGATCTCGCTAATCAATTATTAATCTCCGCGCTGATGAGCCAAGGTACGGTGGTGCTTTTAACCTTAGTTCTTGCCTATATTTTACTTAGTAAATTATTGGCGCCATTGAAAAAATTGTCCAACTTAATGTTAAGCCGTTCCGCTAATGATTTAACACCATTGCCAGATTTACTGCCATGGTCTGATTTATCGCCATTAATTGATGCATTGAACCGCTATATTTCCCGTTTAAAGCGGATGGTGAGGCGACAAGAGCGTTTCAGTGCGGATGCATCCCATCAATTGAAAACACCATTAACGGTGTTGAAAACACAGGTTTCAGTCGCGATTAACAGTCAAGATGCTAATCAGCGGCAACAGAGTTTACAAGCTATCGATAAAACCCTCGATAATACGATTATTCTCACTGATAGGCTTTTGCAACTATCTCGGTTAAAAGCGCATGAAAAAGAAGCCGTCACGCAGTACCGTGCTGTTAATCTAGTCGAAATTGTTCATCAAACCTGTTTTACGCGGCTGACTCATGCAGAAAGTCAATGTGTGGATTTGGGCTATGAAGGGCTCGATGTGGCTTGGATCAAAGGTGAACCCATTTTATTGGCAGAAATGTGCGCAAATCTAATCGATAACGCAATAAAATATACGCCAGCAAATGGCGTGGTGACAGTGCGTGTTGTAAATAGTGATGACAAGGCGCATTTTGTTTTGGAAGTCGAGGACTCAGGGCCAGGGATCCCAGATGCAAAGATTAACCGTTCTATGGAAGCGTTTACTCGTTTAAATAATGCCTTAGGGAAGGAAGGGGCTGGTTTAGGTTTGGCTTTGGTTAAAGATATTGCTAGTTACCATGGCTCTGAACCACAACTATTAAAAAGTAAATTACTCAATGGATTGTTGGTTCGAATCGCATTTAAAGCTAGTCAAGCACCACGGTAAGAGAAGCGCCCTTATTTGGGCGCTTTGGTGCCAAAGTTTAAACGCAGTAAAAACTGGATGTGTTTAGTCTCGCATTGGTATTAGTGTATTTAGTTGTTTGTTATTTGAAGAACTGTGTTTAAAATCACTAGCCATTGTGTTTTGTTTGAGACTTGCCATTGAGGATGATAATAATGATTCCGTATCTAACTGGTTTTTGTTATTGAAAGGTGTATTAGTCAACTTCTCATTATTTTCTTTTTCATTTAAGGATGCTTCGATTGATTTTATTTTTACATCTGTATTGTATATTTCGTCAAGTAAAGTCGATAAATCTTGTGAAATTAAATTGTTTTCTTTATTTTCTGAATGGTCGTAAAGGTATTTTGCAAGGTTGTTTTTTGAATTAGTTATTTTTTCTTCCCGTAAATAGATCTTATCAGTAGATTCTAATTTCTTTTTTTCGTTTAATTGATGGCGTTGTTCAGTAATCTCTAACAATGCATTTCCAATTGTTTTATAATAAGTTTTCTCGCTAACATTAGATATGGCAGATTTTAATGGAACATAATTATGAATGTTAGAAATAAAATCATTCTTCACTGCTGTTAAGTATTCTTTTTCTCGCCGCATCTCCGATATATTGATATTTTTTTTATCAGATTGTCGAGGAGTTAATAGATGGGGATTATTAATTTCATTTTGTTCGTTTTTTGTGTTTTTAGTGATTGATTTTTCTCTGTTTACTATAGATGTGTTTGATGCATTATTTTTTAGATTTGAATTCACAATAAATACTCCATATTAATTAGGGGCTTTCTAACGTTTGTAATCCGTAATCAATAAAATATAAACCAACTAAACAAAGATAACTAATTTTTATTTAAAATGAGTTCTAAATAGTTATTATTGGAATAATTATATGACTAATTTTTTAATAATTAGATGATTTTAAGCGGAATTCTATATTTATCAGGAATATATTATTAGATATATTGATAAGCTTTTGTGTTTTATTGAAAATCAACTAGGAAAAGACTAAATGTTATATCCATAAATGGTAATCGGAACTAAACAATATAACCGACTGATATATTGAAGTATCCAAATAATAACTGATAATAATAAAAATGATTCAATAAAGGCGCTAAAGCAAATTAGCGCCGTTATCGTTAATTATTTATTAATGAGTTTAAAATCCCACTCTTTTAGTGCTTTAATTGAGTCCTCGTCTTGGTATTTAGCACCGAGTTCAAGGTAATCATGGGCTTTTTGCAGGTCTGCTTTGCTCTTTGTTCCGACCCAACCATTGTAATACATGTAGGCCAGCTTGTATTTTGCCATTCCATGATGAGTCCCTTGCTCTAGGTTTGTCATATCATAATATTTGGCTGCACCAACATAATCTTTTGGTACTCCTTGGCCAAAATACAGCATATCACCGGCTTGGTGCGCGGTATTACTGTCATTTTGTTGTGCGCCTAAGTCAAAGTAATAAAGCGCTTTAGGAAAGTCTTTCTCAATACCGCGCTCATTGTCTTTGCGGTAAAGGTTACCTAAAATATTATAAGCACGAGGATAGCCATTTTTACCTGCTAATTCATAGTAGTAGATCATCTTTTGCGTGTCTTGCGGTACTCTTTCACCCCGAGCATAAGCGATACCTAAGGAGAAAGCTGCCATTTTATCACCCGCTTCAGCCTTCACACGTTGTTCTTCAATTTGTTTAGCAAAGCGACCATATTTTTGGAATGTTTGCTCATCATTGAAACGTTGTTCAATCGCTTGTCGCTCCTGTGGTGATAACTGCTCTAATAATTCAATATTTTTAGGGTCTTTTTTCAGACGCAATGCCGTGTAATAGGCTTGTTTCGCATCCCCTTTTTCCACATAGGCTTTGTACAGGCTACTTAGCGCATGACTCTCATGATAGTTCAATGAAATTAGATACCATTCAATAGCCTTATCGATATCTTTTTTCATATCACATTCACCAGCTAAGTATGTATCCCCCATTTTTTTACTTAAACTTTCAGCTGAACGAATATAATTCCGCGCAGTATTCTTCTCGAAATTCTTCTTTTTTAGCCACTCTTTTAAGTAAGTGCTTGCCTTATCCAGATCGGCATTATCGCTATTACTGCAATATTCACCAGGGTAGTTTATTTCATACAGTTTCTCAATGGCATCTAAGTCGCCTTTTTCATAAGCACGCTGTAAGTAACCCAAAGCTTTCGGCGCATCGGTTCTTGCGTAATAGCTATAAAGATTAAGCAATGCATCTGTACGGTTATTTTCTTCGCTTTGCAGCAATTCTAAATATTTTTTATCATCTTTAGGGCGGTTAAGGTTTTTCTTGTTATTACGAATACCTTTTTGATACAAATTGGCTAATGTATTGAATGCCATACTAGAAATTTCATCATCAGCTGATTTGATACCTTCTTGTAGGTATTGAATGGCTGAATTATAGTCCGTTGAACTGGTTAGAACGTCGCTGTCATACAGGTAGTCTTTGGCTAGTTGGACCTTGGAAAATAAGTCACCTTTTGCTGCACCTTCAAGGTAATTTTGGTGTTTTACTTGTTTATCGCTGGTGACTTGGTCAAGAGCTTGATAAGCGGCTAAATTGCCTGCTTCAATGCTCTTTTTATACCAAGTTTGGGCGGCTAATGCGCGACTGTAATCCTTATACCAATCTCCGAGTTTCATATAGGCTGAAGTATCACCATTTTGCGCAGGAACAACGATGGAGTTATAGGTTTCGATATAATTATCAACACGTTTAGGGTTTGAGTGTTTTTTTAAATAAACAATAGCTTGATCCCAGTCTGGTTCTTTCAACCAAGACATTTTGTCTTCGTTGAGTATCCCCATATACAGGGTTTTTGTATAAAGGCTAATTGCGTTATCATTTCCTTCATCGCTAGCAAGCTTTAAGTATTTTAAGGCTTCTAATTTGTCTTCTTTGATCCCTTTACCATAATAATAGGCTCGGCCTACTTTATATTTAGCCTCTGAACTTTCATTGAGCATTTTCATGCTGATGTCATAGTCATTCATATACTTAATGAACTCGTTCCCCCAACTTCCTGCTTTAATGTAATATTCACGGGCTTTTTGGCGATTTGGTGCAACAAGGCGACTACCGTTTAAATATTGATGTGCTAATTTGCGGGTGTAGTCTTTGCTACCGATAGCGGCTAATTGGTCGTAATAACCAAGAATCTTTGCTTTATTAGCATCAATGAGTGTGTCTTGGCTGTAATAATCCACTAATTCTTTTAAAGCGCTTTTATTATTCAACTTTGCACTAGCGGTCAAGTATTGTAGCCATTTTTTCTCATCGACTTTTTGCCCATAGTTACCGAATTTATAAGCATTGGCGAGGGTACGAATGGCATCAGAGTCATTATTTTTTGCCTTTTCCTGAATAGTAATCAACGAGGCTCTTGCTTTTTCAATTTCTCTTTTACGTGATTTTAAAAAACTGAAATCTGGGTCAGAGATTTTGTTGTAATATTCCATTGCGAGATCATAGTCAGAATCTTCCCCATAATTACCTTTTTGGTAAATTTCCCCCAGCTCATATAAACAGCGGTTGCTGCCTAATGCTGCACACTTTTTATATTGTGGGACGAGGTCTTTCGGTGTTAACCCTGTGATTTTCTGAAAACGCTGCTTATAGTAGGGCTTGTCATTATAATAATTAACGCCATCCAAATTTTGAGCAATATATAAAGACGCGGTGGTATTGCCTAATTCTGCGGCTTTTATAATGGTATCGTAATAAGGTTTTAGCTCGGCATCACTTAGGGTATCAACTTGGGTCAACTGGGTAAGTTGCTTGATGCCATAAAAGTAAGTGATATCCGCATCAACCCCAATTTGTGGTTCGATACGCTTTAAGGCTTCAGTGTTATTTTCGGATAGGGCTAAATCGACTAATAAACGCTTAGCGTGTATGGTAGCCAAACCAAGTTTTAATAAAATGTCATTGGCGGTATTAAAGTCTTCTTTTGACAATCGTGACTTGCTATCAGGTGAAGCGAGTACGTCAACAACTAAGTTCACAGCACGTTTGTTTTCTTCTGGCTTATATTTTAATAATGAGGCTGCATAATGAATACGGCTGCTATCATTATTTTTACTGGATTCTTCATACAGTTCAAAGGCTAGATTGCTATTTTTCTCCGCATCTTCGCGTAATAAATAATCCGCATAGAAATGCGCTAATGTATAGTTTTTTCTTTCAATGACATCATTTTTGAGAATATCAATGATCGTTTTCTCGTCGACGTAGTCTTTTATATCATATTGATAATAGAGTTGAACTAACAGGCGGTCAGCTGTCGACTTGTAGCTATTTTTACTTAAACCTTTTTTCAGTATCTCTACGGCTTCTGGCAAATTCTGCTTAGTACCAAACCCATTGATATAGTAACGAGCTAACTGCATTTGTGATTCATAATCGGGTGCAATTCGGTTAGCTTTTGCGAGTGTTTCAAAGGATTTTTCTGGTGAATAGAATGGGCTATTTTTATTGCGGTATACTTGGCTTACAACGATCAAAGCTTCTGGAGAATTAGGGTATTTCTCGATTAATATCGGAGTATATTTTTTTATAGTATCTACTAATTGTTTATTTGGAAAACGGTAACTGTAAATAGCTTTTTCGATAATAGTAATTAACGATTTTTGATGGCCTAAATCTGCGGCGTTAATTAAATATTTATTCGCTAATTCATCATCGCGTTTTACATCATAATTAAAGGTATTACCTGAATAGACCTGATAGGCTTGGTATAATGCATCGGGATATTGCCCCTCAGCGGCCTCTGTCAAATCTTTAATATTATCTCTATCTGCGAGGTAATTAAAATATAGCGCTTTGGGAGCCCGTTGTTGTATTAAAGGCCGCAAATACATTACAGCTTTATTTTTATTCTTACGGACATCTTCGCCTGTCATGTATTTTTGATATAAAATATACATAGCAGTTTCATCACCTTGACTGGCTCGGGTTTCAAGGTTAGCGATTATTTGTTGTTTTTCTTCTGGCGTTAGTGAGCCATAAATTGATAATGGCGCAGGTTCAAATCTCTCAGCATCGGCAATAAATTCGAAAGCTGATGCCATTGACATACTTTCATATTTTTTTGCAAAAATCTTATTTGGCGTAATACCATTGCCGCCTTCTTTATAAATAGATGCTAATAACATAGCCGGTAATGGGAAGTCTTTACTGACTAAGGGGGTTAAGATTTCGACTGCCTTTTTATTATCTTTATCAACCTTATGGGCAATATAACCGAGTGCAAATTTAGCTAGACGTGAATCTTGTTCCGCAGCCAGTGTAAAGTATTTCCGAGCTAGTTCGGTATTCTGCGGAATATCTTCATATTTAGCTTCCATATAAATACCGCCAACCATCACTTGAGCCTCAATTACACCAAGATCTGCAGCTTTAGTTAAAGAGGTTACGCCATATTTATCGTCAGGGGTATCCTCTATTTGTTGATCATAACGGTAAAAGCCCAGATTATAGAGCGCATTTTTATTGTTCTGTGCTGCAGATTTAACCAACCAACTTAGTGCTTTACTCTCATCAGGTTGAGTACCTATTCCATCTTTATACATTGTGGCTAATGCATAAGCGGATTGGGAGTCAACATCAGCCGTATTTTCAAATTGCTTAAAAGCGGCTTCGGTATCGCCTTGTTGATAGAAATCGTAACCGGCTTGTGCAGAATTGGAATGGCCTAATGCATTGATAAAGTAAATGCCAACTGCAATAGCAATTACTATAAATATGCAAAGCCAAACTTTAAGTTGTTTAGTCATTGTTATTCCTTATTAAAGGTCATGTATGACATGACGTGTTCCATCAGTGCACATCGAGTCAATATTTGGTCTTGAGTGAAAATACTACTTAATGGGTAGAATGATTTTAGTTAAGTCTAATTGCTTAAGAAGAAGATTCAATCAGAATTTCCCTTTATTGCTCAGATTAGCTTTGCACAAGCTTATCAGCGAATGACAGACAAAGGGTGACTGAGACGTTTTAGAGCGTTACAAAATATAAATGACGAAAAACCGTGCAGGAGTGTGGGAAGAAATATATTGAGGAAAATAGATAAAACATAGCCCCACAGAGTGGGGCATATGAGTTCACGACATTGCTTTTATTGCTTTAAGTTATAAGTTGTAGCGGCAGGTTACTGACAAGTATCTTCTTGCTGTGCCACTTTTTTATTACGGCTAAATACTTGCGTCAGTGGGGTACGTAATTGTTGCGCTAACATTACCCCTAATAATACAACACCTCCACCTATTAAATGATAGCTTTTTAATTCTTCGCCAAGAGCAAAAACGGCAATAATGGCGGTAAAGACCGGAGCAAGGTTCATAAAGATAGACGTGGTATTTGCCCCTAACCGCATTACACCTTGGATCCATAGCGCAGGCGCAATGATGGAGGCGGCTATCCCAGCAAATACGACTAGCCCAATATTGTGGCTATTGAGTGACACATCATCAGCTAATAAAAAGTTAGGTAATAGCAGAATAACCCCAAAGAACACCTGCACATAGAGTGAATCCCAGCTAGATAATTGGATTGACCAACGCTTAGTTAATACACCGTAGAGGGCATAAGCTGCTGATGCTATTAGCATCATGATTTCGCCTTGGCCTAAGCCATGAGAAAATAATGAGATAGGGTTACCTTGGCTAACGAGCCACGACAGGCCCAATAATGATAGGGCGGAGCCCAATACAATACCAACAGTTGGGATAACACGTAATACGAAAATACTGATCACAACGGTTAATAATGGGATCAGTGAGTTCATTATCCCCATAAAGGTCGCACTGACACTATGGGCAGCGTAATAGGCTAAGCTTTGGTATAGCATCATACCCAGAGCCCCTAAAATGGCTAATTGCCACCAGTGTTTCATGACGACTTTGTGGTTTCGTAGCACCGAACGTAATACAAATGGGGTCATGACGATTAGCGCCAACGCCCAGCGGTAAAAAGAAATTGCTGCAGGGTCAATAGCCGTGGATGCTGCTTTGTTAACAATCGCATTGATAGACCATAATAAAACCGCAATTAGCGGAAAAAGAAGACTTTTCATTAAAACACTCTCCCGTATCGAATGCGCAGTAGTATACATCTGTCTGGTTTTTTATATATACTGATATTCAGACAATCGATAACGCTTTTCAGACAGGTATCATGGAAACTTCAAAATCAGATATTTGGCAAGTCAGTGAATGCAATATTATTGAGCCTGAACTTATTGCTTTTCGCCACGAGCAAACCGCCGCGCTGACGGAGTACAAATCCCATTCACACCCATTTGGGCAAATGTTATATGTGGTTTGCGGTATTATGGAAATGGAAGTTGCGGGTAAGCACTATTTAGCGCCACCTGAGTTTTGTATTTGGATACCTGCAAATATTTCCCATGCTAGCTTTAATAAAGAAAGTGTCAAATTTCGTATTATTGATTTCTCACATCAATACAATCAAATATTAGCTCAACGGCCGTGCGTGATTAAATTAAGTCCTATATTTCAATCCATCATGAGCGATATGTATCAAAGAGGCATTGTACAACCAGAAACTGAACAAGATCTACGGTTAGCTCATGTACTCATTGACCAGTTTTCATTATCACCTTGCCAAGATACTTATTTGCCTAACACTAAAGACAAGTTTTTAGCGCCAATCTTACTGGAATTGCAAAATGACCCTGCGGATAATACGACCTTGGCTGGGTGGGCAAAACGTTTTTATACCTCAGAGCGTACATTGTCACGACGCTGCCAACAGGAACTCGGTATGTCATTTAGTGAATGGCGTCAGCGCTTGCGCTATCTTCATGCGGTAGCGGGTCTTGAATGTGGTAAAAGTGTACACGAAGTGGCACTTGATGTTGGATATAGCTCTGCGTCGGCATTTATTGCGATGTTCCAACAAATTTCAGGGGTAACCCCCGACCGTTTTCGAGCGAAAGAGTTTGTGACAGAAGATTAGTTTACATTGGAACGTTAACTCTCATAGGCATCTGGGGCAAAGCGTGGCAAAATATTGCGATGCAAAGCCGTATCGTCAATAGATTGGGACAAAACAGTGAAAATTTTAGTTGATGAAAACATGCCTTATGCTCAGGCATTATTTAGTGAACTGGGCGAAGTTAAAGCTGTACCGGGGCGTCCAATACCCGAACACGAATTAATAAACGCGGACGCATTAATGGTACGGTCGATCACCAAGGTGAATGAATCTCTATTGAAAAATACGCCGGTTAAATTCGTTGGAACGGCAACAGCAGGTTTTGACCATGTAGATACTGCATGGTTGGCAACGGCAAATATCGGTTTTTCTTCTGCACCCGGTTGTAATGCTATTGCGGTAGTGGAGTACGTTATTTCATCGTTATTATTCCTTGCGGAACGTGATAACTTTGATTTACGTGATAAAACAGTAGGGGTCATTGGTGTAGGGAATGTCGGTGGGCGTTTAGCTGAGCGGTTAAACGCTTGGGGCGTAAAAACCTTATTATGTGATCCTCCACGTGCCGCTATGGGCCAACAAGAAGATTTTGTGTCTTTTGAAACCGTATTAGCGCAGGCGGATGTGTTAACTTTCCATACGCCATTGAATCTTTCAGGGGAATATCAAACTTTTCATTTAATGAACCAAACCCACTTAGAAAACCTACGTGATGGCACCATTTTAATTAATGCTAGCCGGGGTGAGGTGGTTGATAACCAAGCATTATTAAAAACATTGCAACAGGGGAAACCGTTGAGTGTGGTACTGGATGTTTGGGAACCGGAACCTGATTTGTCTACTGAGCTATTAGCTTTGGTCGATATTGGTACACCGCATATAGCAGGTTACACCCTAGAAGGTAAAGCAAGGGGAACGACGCAAGTTTATGAAGCTTACTGTCAATTTATCGGTAAATCCGTGCAAATTTCCCTTTCATCATTGTTGCCAAAACCAGATATTAGCGAGTTAACCTTCAATGGTAAATTAACGCAAAGCCAACTCAAAAGATTAGCCCATCTTGTGTATGATGTACGCCGTGACGATGCCAAGCTGCGCAAGGTAGCAGGTATTAAAGGGGAATTTGATAAGCTGCGTAAAAACTACCAAGAACGTCGCGAATGGTCATCACTCAATGTGGCTTGTGATAACGCCGATGTTGTCGCGCAGCTTAATGCATTAGGGTTCAGTGCTTATTTAGCAAATTAATTGGTATAATTTTTTATCATTAAACGATCTCATTAATGGGGTCGTTTAGTTTTTATTACTAGAGGAATAGCCATGACTGAAGGTTGGAATATTGCAGTATTAGGCGCAACTGGGGCTGTAGGTGAGGCCATTATCTCACTGCTAGAAGAAAGGGAGTTTCCAGTTGGCGAACTGTATTTACTAGCCAGTGAGCGTAGTGCGGGGGAGAGCGTACGTTTTAGTGGCAAAAGTATTCAAGTTGAAGAGGTGAATGGTTTTGATTGGTCGCAAGCGCAAATTGCTTTTTTTGCGGCTAATGAAGCGGTTAGCATGCAATATGCAGAATTAGCGGCACAGGAAGGTTGTATTGTTATTGATACAAGTGGCGTATTTGCTCAAGAACCTGATGTGCCATTAGTGGTACCAAATGTGAATCCTCAAGTTTTAGCTGATTACCGCAATCGTAATATTATTTCTTTGGCAGATAGCTCCGTGAGTCAATTAGTCACAGCGATTAAACCGCTGGTGGACGCAGCAGGCTTAGGGCGAATTACCTTAACGAATATGTTATCCATGTCGAGTTATGGTAAAGCAGCCGTCGATGAACTTGCAGGGCAAAGTGCACGTTTATTAAATGGTATTCCTGCGGAAGAAGGGCGTTTTAGTAAGCAACTTGCTTTCAATATGTTGCCTTTATTGTCAGACATGGAGGGGAGTGTTGTTCAAGAACGCCGTCTTGTTGAACAAGTGCGCAAAGTACTCCAAGATGAAGGTTTACCTGTTGCTGTTAGTTTTATTCAGTCGCCTGTTTTTTATGGAAATGCTCAAGTTGTCTACTTGGAAACGTTACGCCCTTTGAGTGCAGAAGAAGCGAATGAAGAACTTGAACGTTTTGCGGATATTCAGGTCTCAGAAGAAGGGGATTATCCAACTCAGGTAACGGATGCTTCTGGTAATGACCAACTAAGTGTCGGCTGCGTTCGTAATGATTATGGCGTTCCTGAAATATTACAGTTTTGGTCGGTGGCGGATAATGTGCGCTTCGGTGGGGCACTGATGGCAGTAGAAACCGCTGAAAAATTAGCTCAGGAGCTATTCTACTGATGTCAGAACCAACAAAGTTGTATCGGGTTGCGTTAGGGGTCGAATACAACGGTAGTCGCTATTTTGGTTGGCAACGCCAACAAGAAGTGAAAAGTGTGCAAGGGTGCTTAGAAATCGCCTTGTCAAAGATTGCCGCAGAGCCGATCAACGTATTTTGCGCGGGTCGTACGGATGCAGGTGTTCATGCCACTGGGCAGGTGGTGCATTTTGAAACCTCAGCCAATCGCAAAGAAGCGGCTTGGACTATGGGGGCAAATACACATTTGCCTGCGGATATTGCAGTTCGTTGGTGTAAACCTGTGAATGATGAGTTTCATGCACGGTTTAGTGCCACCGCTCGCCGCTACCGTTATGTGATTTTCAATCATCGCTATCGGCCTGCAATTTTATCTAATGGTGTAACTCATTTTCACTACCCATTAGATGAAAAAAGAATGCATCAAGCGGCTCAGTCACTTTTAGGTGAGCGTGATTTTACCTCATTCAGAGCAGTCCAGTGCCAATCAAAGTCTCCATGGCGTAATGTAATGCACGTGAATGTGAGTCGCCATGGTCATTATGTGGTGGTGGATATTAAAGCCAATGCCTTTGTTCACCACATGGTTAGGAATATTGTTGGTAGTCTGTTGGAGATAGGGTGTGGCAATCAAGGTGTTGATTGGATACAACATCTTCTTGAGCTAAAAGATCGCACCAAAGCAGCGGCAACGGCAAAAGCTGAAGGCTTGTATTTGGTGAGCGTCGATTACCCTGAACAATTTGCATTGCCGCAGAATGTTATGGGGCCTCTTTTTCTTGCAGATGAACTGATATAAAGCAAAATTTTTATTTGTCCCATCATTGTTGGGAATGGCATGGACGCTATCATTAATGAGGATTATATGGAATTCATCACTTTTATTATCGACTTTATTTTACACATAGATGTGCATCTTGCTGAACTCGTTAGAGACTACGGTACATGGGTATACGGGATCTTATTCCTGATCCTTTTTTGTGAAACAGGTCTAGTGGTCACACCATTTTTACCTGGGGATTCGTTATTATTTGTTGCGGGTGCAATTTCAGCATTAGACAGCAATGATTTAAATGTTCACTTAATGGTCGCATTAATGATTACTGCTGCGATTATTGGTGATGCAGTGAATTACACCATTGGACGTGTTTTTGGCGAAAGGTTATTTAAAAACCCGGACTCAAAAATTTTTCGTCGCGTATATTTAGAAAAAACCCATGAATTTTATGAAAAACATGGTGGTAAAGCGATTATACTGGCTCGTTTCGTGCCGATAGTAAGAACATTTGCGCCTTTCGTTGCAGGAATGGGGAAAATGTCTTATCGTCATTTTGCCTTTTATAATGTCGCAGGTGCATTTATATGGGTATTATTATTTACCTATGCAGGTTATTTATTCGGTGATTTACCGATTGTACAAAAGAATTTGAAATTATTGATAGTCGCGATTATCTTTGTTTCAATTTTGCCGGGTGTGGTTGAAATTATTCGCCATCGCCGTAAGGCCGCGAAAGAAAAGCGTGCTACAGCGCAAAAAATCGATAACCGTTAAGCGGTTTAAAAAGTTTTTATCTACAGTGAGATATCATTGTGGTTTAATGGCAAAAAATACCTACTGGTGATAACCAGAGTGAATCAGACAAAAAGGTCCATTAATGAGCTGGATTGAAAAAATATTAAAGAAAGGTAACTTGACCCAATCACACAAAGCCAATATCCCAGAAGGGGTTTGGACGAAATGCGATAGCTGTGGGCAGGTGTTATACGGTGCTGAATTAGAGCGTAACTTATCAGTGTGTCCTAAATGTGACCACCATATGCGTATTCATGCACGCCAACGTTTAGAAACCTTCCTTGATGAAGACTCAACGTCCGAATTAGGTAGTGAACTTGAGCCAAAAGACCTCCTCAAGTTTAAAGACTCAAAAAAATATAAAGACCGACTTTCAGCCGCACAGAAAGAAACGGGCGAAAAAGATGCCATTATTGTCATGAAAGGGACCCTAAAAGGGATGCCGGTTGTCGCTGCGGCATTTGAATTCGCCTTTATGGGTGGTTCAATGGCATCGGTTGTTGGTGCTCGTTTTGTCCGCGCAGTGGAACAGGCTTTGGAAGATAACTGTCCATTGGTGTGTTTTTCATCAAGTGGTGGCGCTCGTATGCAAGAAGCGTTGTTATCATTGATGCAAATGGCAAAAACCAGTGCAGCGTTGGCAAAAATGCAAGAACGCGGCTTACCGTATATTTCAGTACTAACTGACCCAACTATGGGTGGCGTTTCTGCTAGTCTTGCAATGTTAGGGGATATTAATGTTGCTGAGCCTAAAGCCCTGATTGGTTTTGCCGGCCCGCGTGTTATTGAACAAACGGTACGTGAAAAACTGCCACAAGGTTTTCAACGCAGTGAGTTTTTACTCGAAAAAGGCGCTATCGATATGATAGTCCGCCGCCCTGAAATGCGTGACCGCTTGGCTGAAGTCTTGGCAATGTTAACGAATAAGCCTAGTTTTACTGAGGCGCCAATTATTGTTGCAGAAAATGTAGAAGTTGACATTGATATTACTGATGAGACTGATGGCTTTGAGGTAGACGTACAAGAAAAGGAACCTGCAAAGCATAAAAAAGATGATGAGTAATTTAATCATTCCTAATGCCAAGTCTCCATTGGAGACTTGGCTTTCTTACCTCACCGACTTACATAGCCAAAATATTGATATGGGGTTGGAACGAGTCGGTCAAGTCGCTAGGCAAATGAACCTCACACAGCCTGCACCTCGAGTTATCACTGTCACTGGAACTAACGGTAAAGGGACAACGTGCCATACGTTAGAGTCTATTCTGATGGCATCAGGGCTCAAGGTTGGGGTCTATAGCTCACCACATCTTGTTCGTTATACAGAGCGTGTGCGTATTCAAGGCCAAGAACTTGCAGAGTCAGAGTTTTGCGCAGCGTTTGCGACCATTGAATCACAACGTGAAAACATTTCGCTTACCTACTTTGAATACGGTACCTTGGCTGCATTACAGTTATTTAAGCAAGCTGAACTGGATGTGGTTATTTTAGAAGTGGGGCTAGGCGGCCGCTTGGATGCAACAAATGTTGTGGATGCCGATATTGCAGCGATCACCAGCATTGCGTTAGATCATACAGACTGGCTTGGGGCTGATAGAGAACATATTGGCTATGAAAAAGCGGGTATTTTCCGTTCTGGTCACTATGGTGTAGTCGGTGAACCTGATATGCCTGCGTCTATTGCTCAAGTGGCGGATAAACTAGGTACGGTGCTTTTTCGTCGTGGTACGGATTGGCAATATAGTGAACAAGCGGGAAGTTGGTCATGGAAAAGTGCTCAACATGAGTGGCATAATTTACCATTACCGAATGTCCCATTAGCGAATGCAGCAACCGCGCTTGGTGTTATTAGCTGCTTATTATTGATTGATGTTGATATCGCCCAAAAAGTTACAGAAAGCGCAATTCATCAAGGGTTAAAATCGGCTCAATTGCCAGGGCGTTTTCAGGTTATCGGTGAAAAACCATTGATGATTTTAGACGTGGCACATAACCCGCATGCTGCAGGCTATTTAGTCAGTAAATTAGCCGAACTTCCTGTTATGGAAGGGCGTCATATTCGTGCGGTTGTCGGTATGTTAGGTGACAAAGATATTAAAGGCACTCTTGATTGCCTGTCACAGCAAGTTACTGATTGGTATATTGCGCCATTAACTGAATTTAGAGGGGCTGATGTCGCTACGCTTAGCCAACATTTAGCGCAAGCGAATGAATTTGATTCCGTAGAAAAAGCATGGCAACAAGCTTGTCTCGATGCAAAAGAGCAAGATGTGGTTGTTGTGTGTGGGTCATTTCATACTGTCGCCCATGTTATGATGTTATTAGAAAACCAAAAAGGATAGTGCCGGTGGCTAGTAAATTTCAGAATCGTCTTGCTGGCGCCATTGTTCTTGTTGCTGTAGGGGTTATCGTTCTCCCTGCACTGCTTGATGGCGATAAGAAATATAATGAAAATGAATTTGCGGCCATTCCTATTATCCCTAAACCGGGTGATGAAGAAGATATTGAAGCGATAGCGCCTATCGCCAGTACGACATCAACAGCTTCTTCTGAAGGGGCTTCTGAAGCGATGCTGTCAGAAGCGATAACACAGCAGCAAAATGAACAAGTTGAAGCGGCAACATCGGCTGAAAATAATCCACCTGCTGTTGTTGAGCCAGTAAAACCAATCAAGCCAGAAGTTAAACCAGAGCCTAAGCCACAACCGAAAGTTGAACCAAAACCGGAGCCTAAACCCGAAGTGAAACCAGCTCCGCAAGGTAAAGCGTTTGTTGTGCAAGTTATTGCCTTAAACAATGCAGCTAAGGTAGAAGAAATTGTGGCAAAACTCAGGTTGTCTGGTTACCAAGTGTATACGGTTCCCGCTAAGCCAGTGAATAATAAACTCACACGTATTTACGTGGGGCCAGAAGCCTCTAGGCAAAGGCTAGAGGCCGCGTTACCAGAGCTAAATTCGATTACAGGGACTAAAGGGATAATTCAAACCTATAAACCTTAAAATTAAAGATCCAATAATCCCTAAAAGGTAAGGGGATTTAGTAACTTACTGCGGCGATTATGATTTTTTCTTTTCGCCGCTATTTTTTTAAATTTGATAGAAAAATGGTTACGCAAACGTTTTCGTTTTCTGTTAGAATGCACTTCGCTGATGTCGTGAGTGCGAATTTTGGAATGGAATATGGTCTGGATAGATTACGCAATTATCGCCATTATTGGCTTCTCGGCACTGGTTAGCTTGATCCGTGGTTTTGTACGTGAGGCATTATCACTAGTGACGTGGGGTTGTGCTTTTTTTGTTGCAAGTACCTTTTATCCTTATTTAGCCAGCTACTTTACGCGCTTTGAGGATATACTTGTTAGAAATGGCATTGCTATCGCTGCATTATTTATTGCCACCCTTATTGTGGGGGCAGTAGTGAACTATGTGATTAGCTCATTAGTACAAAAAACGGGGTTATCAGGCACAGATCGGGTTCTGGGGATCTGCTTCGGTGCGCTGCGTGGTGTGTTAATTGTTTCGGCCTTATTGTTTTTTCTCGATACATTTACACCACTTCCTCAAAGTGAGGATTGGCAGCGTTCGGAACTTATTCCGCAGTTCAGTCATATCATCAGGTGGTTTTTTGACTACCTGCAAAATGCGTCAAGTTTCCTACCGGAGAATATTTCTCCGTCTGGCTGATGAGGAAAGACTAAATGTGCGGTATTGTCGGTATCGCCGGTGTAACACCGGTAAACCAATCGATTTATGATGCTTTAACGGTGTTACAACACCGTGGGCAAGATGCAGCAGGTATTGCCACTATTGATGGCAAAAATAATATTCGTTTACGCAAAGCGAATGGTCTGGTTAAGGATGTGTTTGAAACACGTCACATGCTCAGGTTACAAGGCTGTATGGGGTTAGGGCATGTTCGTTACCCAACTGCGGGGAGTTCAAGTGCTTCTGAAGCTCAACCTTTCTACGTAAACTCACCTTTTGGTATCACCCTTGCTCATAATGGTAATCTGACAAATGCTCATGAACTCACTCGGAGTTTATTTGAAACAGCACGCCGCCATGTCAATACCACATCGGATTCTGAAATATTACTCAACGTATTAGCTTATGAGCTAGATAGGTTTGACCATTTCCCTCTTGAGCCAGATAACGTGTTTAGTGCTGTCTCAGCGATGCACAAAAAACTACGCGGCGCCTATGCTTGTGTGGCACTTATTATTGGCCATGGGATGTTAGCATTCCGTGACCCTCATGGTATTCGTCCCCTAGTATTAGGGCGTCGGGTCACAGAGAAGGGTGAGCACGAATATATGGTGGCTTCTGAAAGTGTCGCACTTGATACACTAGGTTTTGAGTTTTTACGGGATGTCGCCCCCGGTGAAGCGGTCTATGTCACTGAGAAAGGCCAATTATTTACCCGTCAATGCGCAGAAAACCCACAATTGACGCCATGTATTTTTGAATACGTTTATTTTGCTCGCCAAGATTCCTTTATCGATAAAGTCTCGGTCTACAATGCAAGGTTGCGCATGGGGCAAAAACTTGGCGCTAAAATTGCCCGTGAATGGGAAGATTTACACATCGATGTTGTGATCCCTATTCCTGAGACTTCGTGTGATATTGCTCTGGAAATAGCACATATCCTTGATAAACCGTATCGCCAAGGGTTTGTAAAAAACCGTTATGTGGGTCGGACGTTTATCATGCCTGGTCAACAAGAGCGTCGCAAATCAGTCCGTCGTAAGCTCAATGCGAACCGAGCAGAGTTCCGTGACAAAAATGTCTTATTGATTGATGACTCAATAGTGCGTGGCACCACATCTGAGCAAATCGTTGAATTAGCGCGTGAAGCGGGAGCAAAAAATGTTTACTTTGCTTCAGCGGCACCGGAAGTGCGTTTTCCGAATGTCTATGGCATTGATATGCCAAATGCTAATGAGCTAATTGCTCATGGTAGGGAAGTGGATGAAATTCGTAAATTAATTGGTGCAGATGGGTTAATTTTCCAAGATTTAGCTGATTTGGTGGATGCGGTTCGTGAGGAAAATCCAGAAATTAATGAGTTCGAATGTTCTGTGTTTGATGGTATTTACGTCACTAAGGATATCGACCAAAGTTATTTAGATTATCTGGAAAACTTACGTAAAGATGACGAGCTAAAATTGAAAGATAAGAGTGAGGTTGAAGACCTCGAAATTTATAACGAAGGCTAAATTTTCGTCATAGTTTCGGTTACAGCGTTGTTGGCTTCATTCAGCTACCCAAGTCACATACTTTTGTAGGCTCCTTGGGATAGCTTCATTTGCCGCCTAGCTGTAACCAAAACTATTTAGAAAATTAATCGTGATTCTATTTTTATCATTATTTAATTTTCTAACGTTGTTAGCTTCATTCAGTTACCCAAGTCACATACTTTTGTAGGCTCCTTGGGATAGCTTCATTTGCCGCCTAGCTGTAACCGAAACTATTTAGAAAATTAATCGTGATTCTATTTTTATCATTATTTAATTTTCTAACGTTGTTAGCTTCATTCAGTTACCCAAGTTACCTACTTTTGTAGGCTCCTTGGGATAGCTTCATTTGCCGCCTAGCTGTAACCGAAACTATTTAGAAAATTAATCGTGATGCTATTTTTATCATTATTTAATTTTCTAACGTTGTTGACTTCATTCAGTTACCCAAGTTACCTACTTTTGTAGGCTCCTTGGGATAGCTTCATTTGCCGCCTAGCTGTAACCGAAACTATTTAGAAAATTATAACGTTAAATGAAGGCGTAAGTTACAGTTATATCTGATTTAAAATGCGCAAAATTCGAGTAAACTAGAGGGACATTAACTGCCTATCTGGAGCTATATATGGCTGATTTCAACTCCCTTCCTGATGTGATTAAACCTTTCGTAGATAAAATCAAAGCCACTAAAAAATCCCTTGTTGAAATGACCTTAACCCCCGTTGAAGAGTATGTGTGGTGGGAAAGCCGTGTGGGCGGAATGCCTTATTTGCCGCTTGGTGAAAAATACCCAACAAATAGTGAAGGGACACCACTAAAACTGCTTGCGCAAATTAACTTTGCACAAATGCCTAAGTTAGAAAATTACCCAGAAAAAGGGCTGTTACAGTTTTTTATTGGTGGAGATGATTTGTATGGGGCTGATTTTGAAGATAAGCAAAAACAAGAGGATTTTAGAGTTATCTATTGGGAAAATATTATTGAAGATATTAGCCAGTTAACACAAGATTTTTCCTCAGTAATTGCCGCACATACTGATGACTATTACACGCCCATCGACCATCAATATAGTATTGAATACACACCTGCAGAACAATACATTAGTATCGATGATTTCCAGTTCGGGCAGAAAATCCTTGGGGTTGATAACCTCTATGATTATGAAGAACAGTTTGAAGGTGAAGACTTCTATGATGAATGGGTTGAACCTTACAGTGATTCATTTGAATCGGGTGCGCACTGTATTGGAGGCTACCCATTTTTTACTCAATCTGACCCAAGAGAATATGAAGAAAATATCCAGCAATACGAACTATTACTGCAAATAAATACGGATTATGAAATCGGTATTATGTGGGGGGATATGGGCGTCGGTAATTTCTTTATTCACCCAGATGACTTGAAAAAAAGAGATTTTAGTCGAGTAGTGTATAACTGGGACTGTGGCTGATCACCAAAATCCTTAATATCCTATAGGCTTTTGTCGTGTTGGCAGCGCTTTTCTAACCAAGTTGTATATTCTTGGGATGCCTTCATTTGCCGCCAAGCGACAACTGGAAGCCTTTGGTATATAATCGCAAAAAAATCGCGAATTGGGCTGCTAAATGAAAAAACTGATCATCGGGTTAACTGGGGCAAGTGGTGCTATTTATGGCATTAGGCTGCTTGAAGTATTAAAACCTGTCAAAGGGATAGAAACCCATTTGGTGATGAGTGCAGCCGCACGGCAAACATTGGCGTTAGAAACCAAGTTTAGCGTAAAAGAAGTACAACAATTAGCTGACCATTATTATGATAGCCGTGATATTGCAGCGGCAATTTCATCAGGTTCTTTTCGTACTGAAGGGATGGTCATAATGCCTTGCACAATGAAAACCCTTTCTGGGATTGTGCACAGCTATACTGATACTTTGGTGACCCGAGCTGCGGATGTTGTACTCAAAGAAGGGAAAAAACTCGTCCTAGGGGTACGGGAAACGCCATTACATGTCGGCCACCTGCGTTTAATGGTGCAAGCGGCTGAAATGGGAGCCGTGATCATGCCCCCCATGCCTGCATTTTACCATCAGCCTGAAACTATTTTAGATATTGTTGACCAAACCGTTAACCGCGTTATCGACCAGTTTGATATTACCCTTGAACACGATTTATTTCATCGTTGGCAAGGAGCTAAATAATTTAGTACGGTAGTTATGCTTGGTTATTAAGTATTCTTGAGCCAAACATAACACTAGAGTCAGTATTAAGGTTAAAATTTTCCATCGAAATAGGTAAAAACCATTTCGTCTAGAGATATGAGTAGCGTTAAGAAGGGTTACCTTTCTTTGGAAACCAATAAGTCTTCTAATGCAATTTTTAATTCGATAAATTCGAACTGAAATCCCGCTTCTTCTAAACGTTTAGGTATGGCTTGCTGCCCACCTAATACTAAAGCCGCGGATTCGCCTAAAATAGTTTTGATCACAAAAGCTGGCGTGCGGACAAAAGAAGGGCGGTTAAGTACATCCCCTAAAACAGCAGTGAATTGGTCATTATGCACAGGATAAGGTGCAGTCATATTGAAAGGGCCTGAAAGTGTTGGAGTAGTCAGCAAAAAGTAAATCGCATTGACCATATCGTTGATATGTATCCATGGCATGTATTGTTTGCCGTGACCGATTGGGCCACCAGCCCCCATTTTGAAAATGGGCAGAATTTTACCTAGAACCCCACCATTGGGGGATAATACGAGGCCTGTACGTAATAAACACACGCGTGTTTTGTCGGACGCGGCATTTTCAGCAAGGGCTTCCCAATGTTGCGCGAGTTGATGGGTAAATTCGTCGTGGGGTTGTTCATCTTCTGTGACGACAGATTGGCCTTGATCGCCATAGTAACCCACGGCTGAGCCCGATAAAAAGACGCAAGGCGGTGTTTCACTAGCAGCAATCAGTTCAGCGAGTCGCTGGGTGATTTTCCAACGGCTATCACAAAGGCGTTTTTTCTGCTCATCAGTCCAGCGTTTTTCAGCAATAGGTTCGCCAGCTAAGTTAATGACGGCATCAAAGTCATTGAGATGATTGACGTCATTTAACGTTGTCCAACATTCAACAGCCTTACAAAAATGGCTATACACTTTTTGTGGCGAACGGCTCAATACTGTGACCTGATGACCAAGGGAAATGAGTTTTTGGACAAGAGGCGTACCAATGAGCCCCGTACCACCAGTGATGAGTATATTCATTTTTTGCACCCCTTAAAGCCTCGCCAATGATGAATGTTTACATTATCAATTTTATCGCTGTAATTCAGTGATTGTATGGTTTTTATTTTCTAACTATAGCATTTATAAACTAAGTTTGTGTATTCCGGCGACACGAATGTAAAAATATTGTTACCAATACACATCTTCTCGTCCGATGATCTTTTTTGTGATAGCAACTCAATGCAAATTCAGCTAGGATCGAAAACCGAATGTTAGTTAAAGCATATCTTGTATTGCCTTTTATTGCGGCAATCAATCTATGGCATAAGCTGTTTCAGGCAATTTTGAAAAGGTTTACAGGATGGAACAACAAACCGAAGTCGTTGAGTGGGTAGATATTGTTGATGAAGATAATATCGTGATTGCTCAGGCAACCCGTAGCCAAATGCGAGCTGAGAACTTACGCCACCGTGCAACTTACATTGTGGTGCATGATGGCATGGGGAAAATATTGGTGCAACGACGTACTGAAATTAAAGATTTTCACCCTGGTTTTTTAGATGCAACGGCGGGTGGCGTTGTTACACAAGGTGAGAATATTCTTGATTCTGCTAAACGTGAAGCCGAAGAAGAGCTGGGTATAGCAGGCGTGCCTTTTGCCGAGCATGGCCATTTTTATTTTGAAGATGAGCACTGCCGTGTATGGGGTGGGTTATTCAGTTGTGTGAGCCATGGCCCTTTTGCATTGCAAGAATCAGAAGTGGCTGAAGTGAGTTGGTTAACGGCTAAAGAAATCAGTGCCCGTTGTGATGAATTTACCCCTGATTCTTTAAAAGCACTTTCTTTATGGTTAACTCGTAATAACGAGTCTGAAAAAGCCATTACTTGTGCTGAAAACTCTCAATAAATAAGTTTTAAATTTTAAAAGGGCTATTTTATTTAGCTCTTTTAATTATTTCTATCATATTCAAATCGTTAGCAAGGTATATTTCTGACTAGTATATAATTATTAGTTATATAAAACTTGCACGTTACACGATGTATTCATTTCAACTCTAGATATAATATGATTGAGCTTCGCATTTATCGCTTGCGATATTATGTAATTGCTTGATGTATAAAATAACGCTTCGAGAGAATAAAAATGACAATTCATAAAGCAGACCTCCTTTTGAAACACCAACACCTTGAGAATGTAACAAACAAAGCACGTGAAATTATGGAGCGTGAAGGTATTGAAGCTTTAATTGCAACGGTAGGGGATAATTTTTATCACTTAACCGGTTTTGCCAGCTTCTTTATGTATACCTTTAGGCAGACTGGCTCTGCAATTGCTGTTATTTTTCGTGACCCTTCAATTGAATCTTTGGTGATCATGAATGAATTTGAAGCCGCAAATTTATCGCTTCAAATGCCAAATGCTAAAATTAAAACATTCCCAATATGGGTCGATGTTGACGATCCTTATAATCCTGATAACGGTAAAGTGGTAAAAGCACGGCCGATAAATAGCCCGATAGAAACCATTTTTACGCTCTTAAAAGAGGCGTTATCTGAAGCTGATGTTTATGGTAAACCGGTTGCGATTGAACTAAACCAAATAACCCATATGGGAAAAACATGGTTAGATAAAGTTATCCCAAGCTTAAACTTAGTAGATTCATCCGCTTTATTTAATGAGTTGCGGATGATTAAAAGTGAGTGGGAAATTGCTCACCTAAGAAAATCTGCACAAATTACAGAGGCGGGGATCGCAGCAGCAAGCCAATTAATTAAAGTGGGATGCACCTCTGCGCAATTGACTGCGGCATTTAAAGCTAAAGTGATGGAATATCCAGAGACTAATTATAGTCGTTTTCACCTTATTTCAGTTGGCAGCGATTTCTCCCCGAAAATGTTACCCGATGACGTGCCAGCCAAAGAGGGTGATCTCATTAAATTTGATTGCGGGGTAGATGTTGCAGGCTATGGTGCTGACATAGCACGCACATTTGTCGTCGGTAAGCCGGATGAAAAAGTGAGCCGTATTTATCAAACTATTTTAAAAGGTCATCAATATATGCTAAGTCGCATAGCACCCGGCGTGGCATTAAGTGACGTTTTTAATGAGACGATGGCACTAATCCGTTCTTCAGGGTTACCGTATTATAACCGTGGGCACCTAGGTCATGGTGATGGGGTATTCGTTGGGTTAGAAGAAGCCCCTTTTGTGAGTGCAGCAACGACAGAAGTCTTTCGTGCTGGCATGGTAATGAGTTTAGAAACACCATATTACGGGATTGGTGTTGGCGGTATTATGATTGAGGATATGCTGCTAATTACTGAAGATGGTGTTGAGATGTTAAGCCATTTGCCTCGCGAATTGGTTTCATTAGGGTAAATGGAATAAGGAATTTTCTATGAAATGGTACCATTATTTAGTGATTTTCCCGATCCTAGCATTAACGGTGGGCATTTATTATGCTAACCAAGTAGAACCTTTTGTGATGGGGCTACCCTTTTTAATGTTTTGGATTGTTGTATGGGTGATTATTACCGCCTTAGTGATGTTACTGATAAATGTATTAGATAATAAAAATACTAAGGAAACATCATGAGCTCTGCGTTAATTATTATTACCATTTTTTTCCTTTTTAGTATCTATCTTGCTATTCGGGCTAAAAAAGGGAAAACGATGGATCACGAAGGTTGGTCTGTCGGTGGGCGTAGTTATGGCGCTCTATTGGTTTTTTTACTGAGTGCAGGGGAAATCTACACAACATTTACTTTCCTTGGTGGGAGTGGTTGGGCATATGGCAAAGGCCCTGCTATTTTATACACATTATCCGTCAATGCATTTATGGGGATCTTTTTATATTGGGTACACCCGAGAGTTTGGCGTTTTGCAAAAGATAATGATGTTAGGACAATTTCTGAATTATTTGCTAAAAAATACCAAAGTGCAGGCTTAGGGCTACTGATTAGCTTAATTTCTATTGCTGCAATGGTGCCTTTATTCGTTTTACAACTTAAAGGATTAGGCATTATAGTTTCTCAAGCATCTTATGGTGCTATCCCCGCAGATATGGCGATTTGGATTGGTATTATTGCTGTCACCTTATTTGTAATGATTTCAGGTATTCATGGCTCAGCTTGGACATCGGCACTTAAAGATTTAATGATCTTAATTGTGGTTGTGTTTATTGGTATTTATATTCCATTACATTACTACGGTAGTTTTGGTGAGATGTTTAAAGCCATTGATACTGCAATGCCAAGCTTCTTAACTTTCTCAGATACAGGGCTCAATATTCCTTGGTATATTTCGACTGTATTTCTGTCAGTGGTTGCTTATTTTTGCTGGCCTCATTATATGGCGGCGGTATTTACTGCAAAAGATGAAAAATCTCTGAAGCGAAATAGTATTTTAATTCCAGCGTACAGTTTGATTATGTTATTTGCTTTTTTTGTGGGTTACGCATCAATTCTACAAATTCCGCATCTTGAAGGAGCCGCTGTAGATTTATCCCTGTTTGAAATATCGAAAGAAACGTTTTCACCTGTTGTCGTTGGGTTTATTGGCGCAGCAGGGATGTTGACCGCTTTAGTGCCGGGCTCAATGTTGTTACTCACAACGTCTAACATGCTTGCAGGTGTGGTGCAAAAAGCACTAGGGGTGAGTGAGGAAAAACAACAATCAGGGATGTATGCACGTTTTATGGTGCCATTTGTTGCATTAGTGAGTCTGTATTTTATATTCCACAGTAATGACACGCTGGTCGCAATCATGCTATTAGGGGTTAATATTGTGGCACAGTTCTTCCCTGCGCTGCTGATGAGCTTTAAACAACATAATCCAATGACCCCTGCGGGTGCAATTTGTGGGATTATGGCAGGGGTATTATTCCTTGCAGTGACGTATATTGAAAAAATTTCGTTAGCTCAATTGTTCCCATGGTTAGGGGAAGGCTTAAGCTATATGAATATTGGTATTGCTGCATTTATTCTGAATATTATTATTGCGTGTGCTGTGTCGGTATTTACGCGTAAAAAATTATAATTATTTTCATTGCTACAATTAAATGCCAGTTAAATAATTAACTGGCATTTAACATCTAAATTATTAATTGAGTTTTAATTTAAGTTTGGCATCAGTTTTAAACCTATTTTAAATAATGGTGCGATATTAAATTTGATGGTTTTATTTTGTTGTATAAACAAGGCTTAGCTTTATTATTAATTATGTCATCTGACAGTTTCTTATTTCCTTAATAGTAAACATTAATATAGAAGATATAATTATGCCAAATAATAAATCAGTTGAGTTATTAAAGAATCAGAAAGGAAAAGATAAGTGCCCACCTAATAAGCTAGCTTTATACACTAATATTAATTATAACAATTCAGAACTTGGCGATATTCTTCTTATCTCTCCCAACATTCAACTTGATCAACAAGAGTTAGCATCGTATGGGTTTGATGTTGGTCATCATGATGGGGTTTCTTGTGTTGTTAATAATATGGGTCAGTCAGCCACTCTCGTTGCTGGGCTTAATCTTGATGGGGAAATACTCAAAGTCCTTGCGATGACATCAATCCCTTCTCTTGTTGATTACGGTTGGAATGATGCGACCCGCTCAGTGGTTTCTGCTCCCGTTGAACTAGTGGAGCTTGTGATATCATCTCAAAATCCAGCTGAATTAAAATTAGGCCAACAAGAGCACTTTGAATTTAAAATAGAAAATAAAAGCGGTGTCGATGTCCCTGATGTAACGTTGGATATTACGTCTAAGAATAGTGGTGTAGTTGAAATTATTTCCTATCCTAATACGGTTAATCTCCCTGCAGGAGCCATAACGACAGTTGAGGTATTAGTCGATGGAAAGGGGCTGGGTAATACTGAGTTAAGCGTACGAATTAATACGCCAATCGGTTTTATTAATCAAAACAATAATACTTATAGTGTGACAGCAAAAGTGAATGGCGTTGTGAATTTAACACTGATGGTTGATAGGCAAGTTACTTTACTGAGGGGGATCACAAAGCGCATACCATTAAAGATCACTAATAAAAGTGAAATACCAGTTAATGGTGCTGTCATTGAAGCTGAATCAGAGAATGAATTACTTATGATAGTGAGTGACATTGACCCGATAGTCAATATTGATGCAAATGATTCGACAGTGATTGATATCCCACTCAATACAAGTGCATCACGAGTGGGAAGCACAAGGTTAATTTGCAGTATAACGCCTCCTGCCGGCTATGAAAATGAAGGCGACCATAATGTTAGTTCTAATATCATAGTCACTGCAGAAAAAGATTTAGAGGTCTTACAGAAATATCAGGCAAGTTGGGCTGGGGAAGGTGGTTATCTTTATAGTTATATGCTGACATTAATATCAGAAAATACACGGGTCACTTTATGGGAGTTATCCTTCCAATTACCTCCTGGAGCGAAAGTCTCCGAAAATTGGTATGAAAGCCAGAAAAATTGGTTAAATAAGAGGGAGTCTGGTGGGAATGTGATACTGAGTAATACTAGTGGGCATACAATTGACCCTGGTGTTGAACTCCCATTACAAATTCAGTTAGTTTATCCTAACCAAGCTGAAGCCTATGAATATATCTACAGCCTTCATCTTCGACAAATCAGATAAGGTGTTTCTCATTCAGTTGATACATGAGTATTGAGTGAGGGAATTTTCATTTGGTTGCTGTTTGTTATCTTGGTGAAAAACGGAATGTGTTGCACACATGTCATTATCAAGAATATATTTGCAAGCCGTATTGCGCTGCTATTAGAGATTAAATTTTTTTATAAAAAAGCCAGTCAGTTGAAAGTAACCTGACTGGCTTTTTAACATCAATTATTTATTGATTAGGCATTTTCGTTTTGTACTGCTTGGATAGCAGTTAACGCAACGGTATAAACGATGTCATCAACTAATGCACCACGAGACAAGTCATTGACTGGTTTACGCATACCTTGCAGCATTGGACCAATAGAGACTAAGTCAGCAGAACGTTGTACGGCTTTATACGTGGTATTACCGGTATTTAAGTCTGGGAAGATAAATACGGTCGCTTTACCTGCAACTGGTGAATTAGGCGCTTTGGATTTAGCAACATCAGCCATTACTGCGGCATCGTACTGCAATGGGCCATCAATCATCAAGTCTGGACGTTTTTCTTGTGCTAAACGTGTTGCTTCACGTACTTTCTCAACATCACTACCAGCACCTGAATCACCTGTAGAGTAAGAAATCATCGCAACGCGTGGGTCAATACCGAACGCTTTTGCAGAATCAGCAGATTGAATAGCGATTTCTGATAATTGCTCTGCAGTTGGGTCTGGGTTGATAGCACAGTCACCATAAACAAATACTTGTTCAGGTAATAGCATAAAGAAGACGGAAGAAACTAATGAACTGCCCGGTGCTGTTTTAATTAATTGCAGCGGTGGACGGATAGTGTTGGCAGTGGTATGGACCGCGCCTGAAACGAGGCCATCAACTTCACCTTTTTCAAGCATCAGTGTCCCTAGGACGACATTATCTTCGAGTTGTTCACGAGCAACAACTTCAGTCATACCCTTGTTCTTACGTAGCTCAACCAAACGAGCGACATATTCTTCACGTACTTTGACAGGGTCAACAATTTCAATTCCTGTACCTAACTCAATACCCTGCGCTGCAGCAACACGACGAATATCATCAGGGTTACCTAATAAAATACATGTTGCGATCCCGCGCTCTGCACAGATAGAAGCCGCTTTGACTGTACGTGGCTCATCACCTTCAGGTAGAACGATTCGTTTACCTGCTTTGCGCGCTAATTCCGTTAATTGGTAGCGGAATGCAGGTGGTGATAAGCGATTAGGGCGCTCAGAATCTGCAACCAGTGATTCAATCCAATCACTGCTAATATGACGAGCAACGTAGTTTTGAATTTTTTCAATGCGTTCATGGTCATCTGCGGGAACTTCTAAGCTAAAACTTTGCAGATTCAAGGATGTTTGCCATGTGTTGCTTTTTACCATGAAAACCGGCAGACCCGTCTCAAACGCTTGTTCACACAGTTGACGGATTGGTGCATCGATATTGTAACCACCAGTGAGTAGTACAGCACCAATTTCAACACCATTCATCGCGGCAAGCGAAGCAGATACCAGTACATCAGGACGGTCTGCTGAGGTCACTAATAAAGAGCCTGGGCGGAAGTGCTCAAGCATGTGCGGGATACTGCGCGCACAGAACGTGACTGATTTAACGCGACGAGTTTTAATTTCACCTTCGTTAACAATTTCAGCGCCTAAGTGTTTTGCCATATCAATTGCACGAGTGGCAATTAAATCAAAATTCCATGGAATTGAAGCGAGCACAGGTAAATTTAATGACGCTAACTGTTTCGTATCAAGATTAGCAACAGTTGCTTTGGTGGAGTCATCAAAAATTTCAGACAAATCAGGACGCGTGCGACCTTGCTCATCAACAGGTGCATTTACCTTATTAATGATAACACCGATAATATTTTTATTACGTTGACCACCAAACTCATTACGGACAAGTTCTAAACGCTCTTGCATTTGTGTAATGTTACTATTACCAGTAGCAGTAACGAAAACAATTTCAGCACCCAATGTTTTTGCAATTTCATAGTTTAATGATTGAGCAAATGAGTGCTTACGGGTAGGAACAAGACCTTCAATAAGAATAACTTCTGCATTTTTTGTGTGCTCATGATAACGAGCAACAATTTCTTCCATTAAGACGTCTTTTTTCGACGAGGTTAGCAGCGATTCAACGTATTCCATGTTTAATGGTTCAACAATGGTAGTAATACTTGAATGCGAACGAAGTACTTCGGTAGTTTGGTCTTTATTGCCAGAGACGCGTGGCTGTGCGATAGGTTTGAAAACGCTTAATTGAACACCTTTTTGTTCCATTGAGCGAACGACACCTAGGCTAACGCTAGTTAAGCCAACGCTGGTGCCAGTAGGTATTAACATAATTGTACGGGACACGGGAACCTCTTTATTTCGGTTACTCTAATGACAAAACGATACCGCCAGCAGGTTGCTGGCGGTAGAAGTTGCTTATGCGGTTAAACGCGCAGTATCTTGGGCAATAACCAATTCTTCATTGGTTGCGATAACCAGCGCTGGGCGGCTTTGATCGGTAGTGATTAAACCTTCTTTACCGAAGCGTGCCGCTAAGTTGCGTTCGTGGTCATATTCGAAACCAAGGATTGCCAGTTTCTTCAAGGTGATTTCACGAACTTGTGCTGAGTTTTCACCAATACCACCTGTGAAGATGATAGCATCAAGGCGGCCTTCCATCAGTGCACTATATGCACCCACGTATTTCGCTAAACGATGGCAGAAAACATCCATTGCGCGAGTTGCGTCTTCTTGAGTGCCATAGTTGTCTTCAACATAACGGCAGTCGCTGGTCACGCCTGTTAAGCCAAGTAAACCTGATTCTTTAGTCAGCATTTTATTGATTTGTTCAACGCTCATACCTAAAGAATCATGTAAATGGAAAATGATTGCAGGGTCGATATCACCACTACGTGTTCCCATTACCAGACCTTCTAATGGCGTTAAGCCCATGGAGGTATCAACACATTTACCGTTAACAATCGCAGTCACAGAACCACCGTTGCCTAAGTGGCAAGTGATAACATTGAGCTCATCAACAGGCTTATTCAGTTTTTTTGCAGCTTCACGGGAAACATAGTAATGGCTTGTACCGTGCGCGCCATAACGGCGGATACTATGCTCTGAATAGAGTTCGTATGGCAATGCATACAGATAGGATTCTTGCGGCATGGTCTGGTGGAATGCGGTGTCAAAGACAGCAACATTTTTATTGACCAAGTGCGGGAATGATTTTCTTGCTTCTTCAATACCAATAAGGTGAGCAGGGTTGTGCAGTGGTGCGAATGGGATAGCCGCTTCAATACCGGCAATAACGTCATCAGTAATTAAAACCGAAGACGTGAATTTTTCACCGCCGTGAACAATACGGTGACCGATAGAAGTGATCTGCTCTGACAACTCTGGTTTTTCAGCAAGAATGGTGTTAACAATGAAATCCAATGCTTCGCTATGCGCCGCACCAGCACCTAAAGGAGCTTCCTTTTTAGCACCGTCCATTTTCCACTTAATACGAGCTTCAGGGAGGTTGAAGCACTCCGCTAAACCGGATAAAAATTCATCTCCATTAGTCGGATCGATGATGGCGAATTTCAGTGAGGAGCTACCGCAGTTTAAAACCAGTACCAGCTTACTTGACATGGAAATACCTATCGTTAATTGTTGTTGTGAAGCCTTTTGAAAAACATGAAAAGACTCAGATTAAAAATATATTGCTAGAGCCTAGCGTATTTATGACCTGAAACATCATGATTGATATCATGTTAAAGGCGAAAAAGTTAAAGATCGTGAGACCTTTAGGGGTTGATAAAGCAGGCGCTATCCTTTTTTGCAAAGGCATATAAAAGTAAACCTCTGCACCTAGTGTTGAAATAACGACCAAAAACCCCAATATATATAACTGTTGTCTATCTTCAGTTTCGAAGATGGATAAAGTTACAAAGTAACAAATGCAACAGCAATTCTAAATGTGGCAGATTCTACTAAAATTATTTTATATTTTATACGTTTTTTTTAAAAATAGAGACTTTGATTGATTAAAATCATAAGTGACGTATAAAGTGGTGTTATAGCACAGGGTTACATTGCTATTAGAATAGCTGATATTTAGTAAAGTGACTTAACTTAAGGTAAATGTAATGAAATAATTTCGTTATCTTAAATGTGCTATCATTTTACCATGGTGCAATCTACAAATTATTGCCTCAGTTTTTCAGAAGTCGATAGGAAACGTTTCATGAGTACATTACAAAGTACACCGCCCGGTTTTTTTAAACGCTTTAGATTAGGTAACCGCTATCTGAAGACCTTTCCTATGGAGAAAAAACTGTCGCCAATTTTCCCCGAAATTCGTATCAACAAAGCAGTTCGCTTTGGTATTCGTTTTATGCCGCCCATTGCAATTTTTACATTAGCATGGCAAATCGCGTTAGGTGGGCAATTGGGACCCGCCATTGCTACGGCTCTTTTTGCCTGTAGTTTGCCAATGCAAGGCCTATGGTGGTTAGGTAAACGTGCTGCGACGCCTCTACCATCTAGCTTGCTGAGCTGGTTTCATGAGATCCGTGATAAATTTACTGAAGCAGGAATTGCCATGGCACCGATTGAGCAGCAACCTGATTATATGGCGTTAGCTGACTTGCTAAAGCGCGCATTTAACCAATTAGATCGTTCCTTTATGGAAGATATTTAAGAGATGATTTCTATTAAAAGGTAGATTTAACAATAAGTAATGTAAAAAGGGTATTTAGATCAATAAAAGTTGTGTTTTCACTGTCTATGATTAATGTTGAATGCGAAGATAAGCCATACTTTTTAGTGGGAGAACCATGATGGAAATGACTAACGCACAACGCTTGATCTTATCGAATCAATATAAAATGATGACCATGCTTGACCCTGATAATGCAGAACGTTATCGTCGTCTACAAACCATTATTGAACGTGGTTATGGGTTACAAATGCGTGAGTTAGACAGAGACTTCGGCCATTTAAGTGAAGATACCTGCCGTACTGTTATTGATATCATGGAAATGTACCATGCACTGCAAGTTTCTTATAGCAACATGGCTAACAAGGAAGAGATTGATGGCCGCCGTGTGCAGTTTTTGGGCTTTGATGCCGCAACAGAAGCACGTTATTTGAGCTACGTCCGCTTTATGGTAAATACAGAAGGGCGTTATACCCACTTCGACAGCGGGACGCATGGGTTTAACTCACAAACGCCAATGTGGGATAAATATGTACGGATGTTAGCGATTTGGCATGCTTGTCCACGCCAGTATCATCTTTCAGCGGTAGAGATTTCCCAGATCTTCAATGCTTAGTGCTCGTCGTATTTTGCGCTGTAGCGTTGTTGACTGCGTTCGGCTACTCGTCTCTGGTCGCTTAGCTACAGCACAAACTTCTTAGAGTAAATTTGTTCGTCATACTTCTACTTGGCGTCAAGGCGAATAATTTAGAGCAAATGAAATTAATAAGTATAAAAATTTCAAACTCAAACTCAAACTCAAACTCAAACTCAAACTTAAATTAACATTTCTTTTCTGTTTTAACTCTCCAGTGCACTCAAATCTAAGCCATTAACGCAAATCTTGATTATTTTTGTTATTGAGGTTGCGCATTGGCGTCTATTTAGCGTTAACTAAGAGATAGAATCGATTCAAGAACAAGAAAGGGGTAGACGTGAAATTAAAGGCAAAAGGGTTTCTATTTGATTTAGATGGCACATTAGCAGATTCGCTCGCAGTGGTTGAGCGTTGTTGGTGTAAGTTTGGTGAGCATATCGGTAAAAGTGCTGAGGAAATTATTAGCTATATTCATGGGAAGCCAGCATTAACCAGTTTACGTCATTTTTTACCCGATGCGACTGAAGAAGAGGTCATGGATTATTTCCGCTGGTTAGAGAAAATGGAAAGTGAAGATATGGAAGGGGTGGTTGCCTTGCCGGGGGCTGTAGCGCTATTAACGCGTTTAAATGAAATAGGTGCACCTTGGGCAATCGTGACTTCAGGAACAGTGCCAATCGCTCATGGTCGTCAGCAAGCAGCGGGTCTACCGGAACCAAAACACTGGGTAACCTTTGAAAAGGTAACTAAAGGTAAGCCAGATCCAGAGCCATTTTTATTAGGTGCAAATGTACTTTCTTTATCGCCAAAATCCTGTATTGCTTTCGAAGATGCTACGGCAGGCATTCATTCTGCACTTAGTGCTGGCTGCCAAGTCGTTGCAGTCCATGCGCCAGAAGAAATGGCCCGTCGTGATGAAATTAATGTAATCATCAATTCATTGGCACAAATTTCAGTTATGGGCCCCGACAATAATGGGGATTATGAACTTTTAGTGTCTAATTCGGATTAATGATGATCTAATCAAAGAAATTCTCCGTAAAACATGGTTAACTAAAGAAAAACTTTAGCAATGTATTTTTTCGTCGAAAGGGGATATTTTGAACGGAGAATTGCTGTGGGTATTAACCTTACTGTTGATCGCGATAGTTTTATTTACCACAAATAAAATCCGTATGGATGTGGTTGCGCTATTAGTGATTGTCGCTTTTGTTCTGAGTGATACTTTAACACTTGAGCAAGCAACGGCAGGGTTTGCTGACCCTAACGTACTATTGATTGCGGCTTTATTCGTTATAGGTGACGGTCTTGTCCGAACTGGCATCGCATATCAAATGGGGGATTGGCTTGTTCGCGTAGCAGGAAGCAGCGAAAGCAAGATGCTGGTTTTTTTAATGCTCACCGTTGCGGGGCTGGGTGCATTTATGAGTTCAACAGGGGTGGTTGCTATCTTCATTCCAGTCGTTCTCAGTGTTTCTGCCCGGATGAAAACTTCCCCAAGCCGTCTGATGATGCCACTTGGTTTTGCAGGGCTAATGAGCGGCATGATGACATTGGTTGCAACGCCTCCGAATATGGTTGTTAACAGTGAATTGGTTCGTGAGGGGATTGAAGGTTTTAAGTTTTTCTCAATTACACCTATCGGTATTCTGATTTTATTGGCGGGTATTGCCTATATGTGGGTTACACGTCGCTGGTTAGGAAGCAACGAGCCAGACAAACTCCCTGAACGCTATCAGCGTAGTTTTCGTGATTTAATTCGTGATTATAAATTGACTGGTAGAGCACGCCGCCTCGCTATTCGCAAAGGCTCGCCATTAATAGGCCATACCCTTGATGAATTACACCTACGTTCTCGCTATGAAGCAAACGTTGTGGGCATTGAGCGCTGGCGTAAATTCCGTCGTGTTATGGTCAGTGCGACAGGGGGGACGGAACTGCGCGAACGTGATGTTTTATTGGTTGATATTTCGGTCAGTGATGATGAGTTGCGGCAGTTTTGCAGTGAGCAATTACTCGAACCAATGATTTTACGTGGTGATTACTTTTCTGACCAATCCCGCGATGTGGGAATGGCTGAAGTTTCCATGAACCCTGATTCAGAACTGCTTGGTAAAACGTTAAGGGACATTAAATTTCGTACTCGTTATGGGCTTAACGTCGTCGGGATCCGTCGTGATGGTAAAGCATTGGATGGAAAGTTGGTTGATGAACCACTAAGACTTGGCGATATCTTGCTGGTAATTGGTGATTGGAAGTTAATCCGTATTTTATCCACTAAACCACGTAATTTTATTGTATTAAACCTTGCTGCGGAAGTAGAAGCAGTTGCGCCAGCGTCATCACAAGCTCCCCATGCGCTATTTTGCCTAGCCCTAATGGTGGCAATGATGGTGACTAATGAAATTCCAAACTTTATCGCTGCGCTGATTGCGTGTTTGTTAATGGGTAAATTCCGTTGTATTGATATGGAAAGTGCTTATAAGTCTATCCATTGGCCAAGTATTATTTTAATCGTAGGGATGATGCCGTTTGCTATAGCTTTACAGGAAACAGGGGGGATTGCCCTTGCGGTTGACGCGTTGATGAAAGTTGCAGGGGGGTTAGGCCCTCATGTGATGCTGTTATGTCTCTTTATCTTATGCGCTACTATTGGTTTGTTTATCTCAAATACTGCAACTGCGGTGTTAATGGCCCCTATTGCGATTGCTGCCGCACGTCAAATGGAAGTTTCACCGTTGCCATTTGCTATGGTGATTGGGATTGCGGCTTCAGCTGCCTTTATGACGCCAGTTTCATCTCCTGTTAATACATTAGTTCTTGGCCCCGGCGGATATAAATTTGCTGACTTTTTGAAAATGGGAGTGCCATTTACTATTATTGTTATGTTAATTAGTGTGGCAGTTATTCCGATACTATTTCCTTTTTAAGCTCATAGAAAATAATTTTAGCAAAAAGCTCTAATCTATATTAGAGCTTTTTGCTATTAAAATTAATGATATTTTTAATATTTAATATATTTTAAAAGAAATTTTTTTGTTGATATTCTCTGTAATTCAATACATTTCAATTATAGGTGAATAAAATGAGTCAAAATGAATCATGGGGAGATGATAAATTCAATTATGGTTATTGTGACTTTGAAAATTATTGGGGGGAGACATTGTCACATGTTGAACTAACTCACTTCGTTGCAGGTTATTTTGATGTGACTAAAAAACTTGCTACGTCAATAAAACTATATGATATTCCAGATAAATCTGAGCTAAAAAAAGTATTTACCATATTATTTGAACGAAATAAAATAGATTCATATGATTTTTGGTCAATAAAATTTGTGACGAAGAAAGGGGAAGTATATAAAACTAAAGAGCCTTTACGTTGTACTATCTCTATTGATGACTCTGAATATGTAATACTAGGTATTAATGGGGATAAAAAAACATTTTATATTGCATTTTCTACTATGATAGGTTGCAATAAAAAGCTAGTGAAGGTTGAATAACCTTTTTTATAGAATAAACTCGAATCTAATTTGCTATTATTAGATTGGTAAATCAACAGATATATAAGTAGATATAAAATACTACTACTTATATATTAATTGCTGATTTCATCTAAAGATAAAGTAAAACTGGGTACGAAGGTTTTCATAAAATATTCCATCTCTGGGCTATTTCGTTCAGCTAACATTTTCTCTAGACGCCTTTTGGCTAATTTAAACTCACTATTCCCTGCGGACAGCTCTTCTAGACATTTTAAATAGGCACATAATGTATCTGCTTGTTTTACGATAAAATGCTCTTCTTCCGATTGTAAATCTTCAATAATTAATTCTTTAAAGTCGTCTTGTAATTCTTCAGGTAGCATGTCGATAAGCTTTTGTTGCGCAAATTTCTCTATTTTTTTATATTCATGGGCTATTTGTTGATTATGATACTTGATAGGAGTAGGGAGGTCACCGGTAATGACTTCACTGGCATCATGGTACATGGCAAGTAGTGCGATTTTCTCTGCGTTTACATTACCTGCAAACTTACGGTTTTTAATGATGGCAAGTGCGTGAGCGACCATAGCAACCTGTAAACTATGCTCAGAGACATTTTCAGTACGTACATTGCGCATAAGTGGCCAGCGGTGGATCAGTTTCATTCTAGCGAGATGGGCAAAAAAGTAGCTCATAATTCCTCTTCATATTGTTTGTAGGCCATAGAAATTATATCGAAAATAGAAGTAAAGTGATATCAGTTTATTGTTTTTTTAATTAGTTATTTCTAAAATATAAAATAAATAACATTCAATTATCAGTCGCAATCCGAATATCTATTTTGGAACTTTTTAATTAATATATTAATTATATTGAATTATAATATTAAAAAAATATAATGGACTTTTAAATAAGAAATAAAGGGGCAATATGAAATACTTTCCATTTATATTATTGGGGTTTTTCCTTGTGGCAATCTATTTTATTTCTATTATTTGATTATCAAAATAATACAGTCAATAAAAGATGATGAAATGTAAAATTTAACAAGCCTCCAAATAGGAGGCTTTATTTTTGGAATAACTAAAATACCATATTACTGGCGATAACCTTCTAAGAAACGGCCAAATTTATTAATCGCCATTTCTAAATCATCTGCATAGGGTAGCGTGACAATTCTAAAATGATCAGGTTCAGGCCAGTTAAATGCGGTGCCTTGAACTAATAGCACTTTTTCTTGTAATAACAAGTCTAAGATCATTTTTTGGTCGTCATGAATATTAAAGCGTTTAATATCAATTTTTGGGAACATATACAGCGCCCCCTGAGGTTTAACACAAGAAACCCCTGGAATTTGGTTAATCAGTTCCCAAGCGCGTTCGCGCTGTTCATATAGGCGACCACCTGGCTGAATAAATTCGCTAATGCTTTGATAACCACCGAGAGCCGTTTGAATGGCATGTTGCATAGGGACGTTGGCGCATAAACGCATTGAGGCTAACATTTCTAACCCTTCAATATAGCCTTTAGCATGCTTTTTAGGACCATTTAGTACCATCCAACCTTGACGGAAACCAGCAACGCGGTAGGTTTTTGATAAACCATTAAACGTGATGGTTAATAAATCCGGTGCTAATGCTGCGATTGAATGGTGGACTGCACCATCATATAGAATTTTATCGTAAATCTCGTCCGCATAAATGATGAGATTATGTTGTCGAGCAATTTCGACGATTTCCATCAACAGGTCTTTGCTATATACAGCACCTGTTGGGTTATTTGGGTTGATAACAACGATACCACGGGTTCTTGGTGTAATTTTTTTGCGGATATCTTCGATATCTGGCATCCACCCTTGTTGTTCATCACACATATAATGAACGGCTTTCCCACCAGAGAGGGAGACGGCGGCGGTCCACAGAGGGTAGTCAGGTGCAGGGACAAGCATTTCATCCCCATTATTAAGTAACGCTTGCATTGCTTGCACAATGAGCTCTGATACCCCATTACCAATATAGACATCTTCAACGGTCATTTCATGAATACCGCGAGCTTGGTAATGTTGAACGATAGCTTTACGGGCAGAATAGAGCCCTTTTGAATCACAGTAACCTTGTGAACTAGGCAAATTGCGTAGAACATCAACGAGAATTTCATCAGGCGCTTCAAAGCCAAATGGTGCCGGGTTACCAATATTCAGTTTGAGAACTTTGTTCCCTTCTTCTTCTAAGCGCTTAGCTTCTTTTAACACAGGCCCGCGAATGTCATAGCATACATTATCGAGTTTATTAGATTTGGTTAGATTATTCATTGTTCTCTCATTACCCTAACGGGGTTACTTTGGTAGGGACCGGCATTATTACCTTACTGTACTCTTCTGTCAGAAGCTTTTGAAGATGCTAGGTAATCTTTGGTGTAAAAGGTTGATTTGAGCATAAATGTAATACTTGGGCTCTGAATATATTCATTAAGTTAGCCTTACAGTCTAATTGTATGTTTTAAGTTGGAGTTTAATTTCGATAATCTTTAGGGTTTTAGTATAGAAATGGTAAAAATGAGGAAATCCTAGCTCTTAAAAGAAAAATTGTATCGAAATGTAATATTGATAATGGAATCATGAATACTGTCATAATTTATACGCTATAACGGCCTTTTTTTGTAATTTTTAGTGGGGTTTTGTTAGTAATATTGATTGTTTCGGCTGGTTTTTTTTAACTTAAAGTGCTGCATTTTATTGTAATTTATTGATTTTTAATCATATTAAAAAATAGTGAAATGATTTTTATAATGTGCTTACATTAAAATAATTGTGATTACATTAAATATGTTACTATTTAGGTGTACTAAACGAAGGGATTTTAATTAGCTTTTAAGAAGTATATTCCTTTTTTAAAATACATTTTTGATTTTTTGGAAGTATTCTATTTATCTCAGCTATTTTGTCGCTAATAAGCGCTATATTTGTGTTAAATAGGTAAAATAAAGAAAAGTAGAAGAGAAGTTATTGCAGATCTATGGATTAGAAATGCACTCACTTAGTAGTCGCACAAAACTCGCTGATTCTCATGGAGGAGAGCAGAAACACCAGGTTACATAATATTATATAAGAGAATGAACGATGATAAATTCCAATCGTCCCATTATGAACTTAGATCTTGATTTGCTACGAACTTTCGTTGCTGTCGCTGATCTAAATACATTTGCAGCCGCAGCGGCTGCGGTGTGTAGAACGCAGTCTGCGGTAAGCCAGCAGATGCAACGTTTAGAGCAATTAGTCGGTCGTGAGCTTTTCGCTCGTCATGGGCGGAATAAACTGCTTACAGCACATGGATTGCAATTACTCGGTTACGCGAGGCAAATTCTTCGTGCAAATGATGATGCAACTGCATCATTGACTTATAACGATGCAGAAGGTGAACTTCGTATCGGAGCATCAGACGACACTGTTGATATTTTGCTGCCATTTTTACTTAACCGGATAGCATCAGTATACCCACGAGTTGCTGTTGAAGTTCGCATCAAGCGAGCGCAATTTATTGAGTCAATGTTAGATAATCACGAAGTGGATTTAGCATTAACGACAACAAGGATTAGTCATCATCCTAAGACGGCATTAAGGACAGTACCTGTGTTATGGCACAGTGCTCCTGATTTCCAATTGCGCCCTAATGAGCCAATACCGTTAGTTGTTATGGATGAAACTAACCCTTATCGTAAACTGTGTACTAATGCGTTAGATGAAGCAGGGTTGCCATGGCATGTAGCCTATGAGGCTGCTTCTTTACCAGCTGTTCGTGCTGCTGTGAATGCAGAGGTTGGGGTAACTGCCAGACCAATGGAAATGCAAAATGCGGATTTACGTATTTTAAATGAATCAGATGGGTTACCTCGTTTACCTGATATTCAGTATTGGTTGTATAAAAATGCAGATGAACAGAAAGATTTTGTTTTAACGGTGTTTAGTGCCATCGAAAACAAAAAAATACCTTATGTTGCATCGTCAGCGAGTGAATTGGCTGATAGCAATGATGGGGAGAATTAAGTTAATCGTTTCGTCTAATTTAGCTTAATCATAATATATAATTTATTTATTTGTTTCGACGGTACTTCCAACCTGCTTGGAAGTACCGTTTTTTATATCATTTTATTAACTTACAAGTGATTCACTTGTTTGTGATCAATGCGTTAGTGCTTATAGACAGATATTATTTTAACGGCGCATCAGGTGGAAAGGGCACAACTTACACAATCAAATTACAACGTGATAAAAAGTGGCAAGATAATCCTATTTGTGACTTGTTGCTGCTGAGCACAAACAAAAAAATGCTTACTGACTGAAACGATTATTTCACGTTACCGTGTTTAATGTTCAATATTGGGAAACGGTATCAAGTAATCCTATTGAGTCAGTGTTTAAATAGTCAAAATGCTTTTTATCGTTATCAAGTTCAAATTTATCATTTTATTTCCGATTTTTGCTTATAAAAAAATCAATTAACCACTTAATAAGTATGGTTAAATATTGAAGAGCATGAAATAATTGTGATGTAGCTGGCATAACCTGAATTTCATTAGTTAGTTAATGATTTGTTATGTTATTAACAATTTTTTTTAGCAGAATTGGTAAAATAGCGCTGGTATGTCAGTTAGTTACTTAAATTAAACAATAAAAATGCGTTAAGGCTTCTTAAAGTTAAATTGAATGTGATGTAAACAAATTGAGTACTTTTTCAATAAAACTGTGCGTTAGATCAAATAAAAAGAGCAATTTTTCATCTGTTAAGACAGGTTTTTCCTGAGATAATGGTGTAGTAAAAACGAATAATCAGTTAAACTAGTTTGCGTCTTTACTTGTGTATCATTACACTGACACGTTTTAGCAGATTATGAGTACTTTTTGTTATTTTAGTGTTTTTAGTCTGTGAGGTTTTTGTAACAAATACGGGTTATTTTACCTAATTTGGGTAAAGTAAATTGTAATGAGAGAGGACAAACCAAACGCGGTCAACAGACTGATTTAAGTTTGGTGATCTTTTAGTTGGTGATCAATGTTTGGTCTTTCTTCTCGATTAACTGGGCAATTGTGGTGCAATACTGCCGTGTTGTAAAAAAGAGCAGTTTACGCACCATAAGTAATGAGTAAGCAACGAGTATGTCTACATCAATCCTAGCGTTAGCCCATAACTGGGCGTTTGCGATATTCCTTATCGGCACTATCGGTCTGTGTGCTTTCATGCTGGTCGCAGGTCACTTCTTGGGTAGCCGCGCCAAAGCCAGAACAAAACATGTCCCTTACGAATCAGGTATTGATTCGGTCGGTAGTGCACGTCTTCGTATGTCAGCTAAGTTTTACTTAGTCGCCATGTTCTTCGTTATCTTCGATGTTGAAGCCATGTTCCTATTTGCATGGTCAGTCGCCATCCGCGAAGCTGGCTGGGTAGGCTTTATCGAAGCCGCTATCTTTATTTTGGTATTGTTGGCGGGATTGTTTTATTTAGTTCGCGTTGGAGCATTGGATTGGACACCAGTCCGTTCTCGCGGAAAAGTAAAGCATCCTAGTGAAGTTATTAAAATCAGCAATCGTCATCCGCAGTAAAAAGCGAGGCATTATACAATGGATTATACGCTCACCCGCATAGATCCGAACGGTGAGAACGACCGTTACCCACTGCAAACTCAGGAGATCGTAACTGATCCACTGGAGCAGCAAGTTGAAAACAGTGTGTACATGGGGAAACTTTCTCATGCACTTCACGATGTTGTTAACTGGGGGCGCAAAAACTCTCTATGGCCCTATAACTTTGGCCTTTCATGTTGCTATGTAGAAATGGTGACTTCGTTCACGGCTGTTCATGACGTAGCCCGCTTTGGTGCGGAAGTACTACGTGCTTCTCCTCGCCAAGCCGACTTCATGGTCGTTGCAGGCACATGTTTCACTAAAATGGCGCCTGTTATTCAACGTCTGTATGACCAAATGCTTGAACCAAAATGGGTTATTTCCATGGGTTCATGTGCTAACTCTGGTGGTATGTATGACATTTATTCTGTTGTACAAGGCGTCGATAAATTTATCCCTGTAGATGTGTATATCCCAGGTTGCCCACCGCGCCCAGAAGCCTATATGCAGGCTCTGCTTCTGTTGCAAGAATCTATCGGTAAAGAGCGTCGTCCGCTGTCTTGGGTCGTTGGTGACCAAGGGGTTTACCGTGCCAACATGCAATCAGAAAGAGAAAGAAAGCACGGTGAACGTATTGCAGTGACGAACCTGCGTACACCAGACGAAATTTAAGGCTTAAAGCCATACAGCGTAACAGAGCAATGTTGTTGCGAAATAATAAACCTGATCAAGCGTTATGGTGAAGAATGATGACAGATCAGATAGCGCAAGCGAGTAGTACCCAGCCAGGATGGCAGACACAGGAACATTTAAATGACCCTGTGCTTCTGGAACTGCGCAATCAATTTGGGCCGGATGCCTTTTCTGTTCAAGCAACCCGCACTGGTATGCCAGTGGTTTGGGTTCGTCGTGAACAATTACTGGAAGTTGTAGATTTTCTAAAGAAACTACCAAAACCGTATGTCATGCTATTTGACTTACACGGGGTAGATGAACGCCAAAGAATCCACCGTCAAGGCCTGCCTGAAGCAGACTTTAGTGTTTTCTATCACATTATTTCTATTGACCGTAACCGCGATATTATGTTGAAAGTCGCTCTTAATGAGAAAGACCTCAACGTACCTTCTATGGTTTCGCTGTTCCCAAATGCAAATTGGCATGAACGTGAAGTGTGGGATATGTTTGGGATCACCTTCCAAGGTCACCCAAATTTACGTCGCTTACTGATGTCGCCAAGCTGGGAAGGTCACCCACTGCGTAAGGATTATCCTGCGCGTGCAACTGAGTTCGACCCCTTTGTTCTGACTAAACAGAAACAAGATCTGGAAATGGAAGCTTTAACTTTCAAACCAGAAGAGTGGGGCATGGCACGTGGAAATGAAAATGAAGATTTCATGTTCCTGAACTTAGGGCCAAACCACCCATCATCACACGGTGCATTCCGTATTGTACTGCAACTTGATGGTGAAGAAATTATCGACTGTGTGCCTGATATCGGTTACCACCACCGTGGTGCTGAGAAAATGGGCGAGCGCCAGTCATGGCACAGTTACATTCCTTACACTGACCGTATTGAGTACCTCGGTGGGTGTGTGAATGAAATGCCATACGTGTTAGCCGTTGAAAAATTGGCTGGCATTGAAGTGCCTGACCGCGTAAAGACCATTCGCGTCATGCTGTCTGAATTATTCCGTATTAATAGCCACTTGCTATACATCAGTACCTATATTCAAGACGTCGGCGCAATGACACCTGTATTCTTTGCGTTTACTGACCGTCAAAAAGTGTACAACGTGATTGAAGCTATCACTGGGTTCCGTATGCACCCAGCTTGGTTCCGTATTGGTGGTGTTGCACACGACTTACCGCGCGGTTGGGAAAAGTTGCTGCGTGAGTTACTTGATTGGCTGCCGAAACGTTTAGAGTCTTATGTCACGTCTGCACTGAAAAACTCCATCTTAAAAGGCCGTTCTATTGGTACAGCAATGTACAACAAAGAAGAGGCATTGGCATGGGGTGTGACAGGTGCGGGTTTACGTGCTACAGGCGTTGATTTTGACGTGCGTAAATGGCGTCCATATTCAGGTTATGAAAACTTTGAATTCGATATTCCTATCGCTCACAACGGTGACTGCTATGACCGTGTGATGATCAAAGTTGAAGAGATGCGCCAGAGTATCCGTATTCTTGAGCAATGCTACAAGAATATGCCAGAAGGCCCATTCAAAGCCGACCATCCATTGACGACGCCGCCACCAAAAGAGCGTACGTTACAGCACATTGAAACCCTGATTAACCACTTCTTGCAAGTGTCTTGGGGGCCAGTGATGCCTGCGAATGAATCATTCCAGATGGTTGAAGCCACGAAGGGGATCAACAGCTACTACCTGACCAGTGATGGCAGCACGATGAGCTACCGTACACGTATTCGTACGCCAAGCTATGCCCACTTGCAGCAAATCCCTGCGGTTATTCGCGGTAGTTTAGTTTCAGACTTAATCGTCTATCTGGGTAGTATCGATTTTGTAATGTCGGATGTGGATCGCTAACCATGCATAATGAACATGATAAACACAATCAACTCGATGTGGTGAATGTATTCGAACCCCAAGCTCATCATGGCTTTGTTTTAACTGACGAAGAGCGTGCAGAAATAGAAGGTGAGAAACATCACTATGAAGATGCGCGAGCAGCATCTATCGAGGCACTGAAAATTGTGCAAAAAAACCGTGGCTGGGTTGAGGACGGTGCGATCTATGCTATCGCTGACGTCTTAGGTATCCCCGCTAGTGATGTTGAAGGTGTGGCAACATTCTATAGCCAAATCTTCCGTCAACCTGTTGGACGCCATATTATTCGCTATTGCGACAGTGTTGTTTGCCATATTACTGGTTATCAGGGTTTAGAAGCTGAAATCATTAAACAGCTGAATATTCGCCCTGGCCAAACAACAGCCGATGGTCGCTTTACATTGCTGCCAACCTGTTGCTTGGGTAACTGTGATAAGGGTCCGACGATGATGATCGATGAAGATACTCACAGTTATGTGCAGCCTGAAAATATTCAAAAATTACTGGAGCAGTATCCATGACAAATTCTGTTAATCCAGTGATCCGTACTGCTGAAACTCATCCCCTAACATGGCGTTTGCGTGATGACAATCAGCCTGTTTGGTTAGATGAGTACCGCAGTAAAAACGGATACAAAGGTCTTGAGCGTGCGCTCAAAGGCATGGCACCGGATGAAGTTGTTAACCTTGTCAAAGACGCTGGCCTGAAAGGGCGTGGTGGTGCGGGGTTCTCAACAGGCCTGAAATGGAGCCTGATGCCAAAAGACGAAAACATGAAACTGCGTTATTTCTTATGTAATGCGGATGAAATGGAACCGGGCACCTACAAAGACCGCTTATTGATGGAGCAACTGCCTCATTTGTTAGTTGAAGGGATGATCACGGGAGCATATGCACTAAAAGCTTATCGTGGTTATATCTTTCTACGTGGTGAGTATGTTGAGGCAGCTCAACACTTGCGCCGTGCCATCGAAGAAGCGAAAGCTGCGGGCCTGTTAGGAAAAAATATCCTCGGTTCGGGGTTTGATTTCGAGCTATTTGTGCACACCGGTGCTGGGCGTTATATCTGCGGTGAAGAAACTGCACTGATTAACTCTTTAGAAGGTCGTCGTGCTAACCCGCGTTCTAAACCACCATTCCCTGCAACATCAGGTGCTTGGGGTAAACCAACTTGCGTAAATAACGTTGAAACTATCTGTAACGTGCCGGCTATTTTAGAGCATGGTGACCAGTGGTACATCGATTTAAGCGCAGGTAAGAGTAAAGACGCGGGCACTAAATTAATGGGCTTCTCTGGGCGTGTGAAAAATCCGGGTCTATGGGAATTACCATTTGGTACAACGGCACGTGAAGTATTAGAAGATTACGCAGGTGGTATGCGTGATGGTTTAAAACTTAAAGCATGGCAGCCGGGTGGGGCAGGGACAGACTTCCTGACCAATGACCACCTCGACTTACCAATGGATTTTGAAAATATTGCCAAAGCCGGTAGCCGTCTTGGTACTGCATTAGCAATGGCGGTTGATCATGAAATCAACATGGTTTCGTTAGTTCGTAACTTAGAAACCTTCTTTGCACGTGAATCCTGTGGTTGGTGTACGCCATGTCGTGATGGATTACCGTGGAGCGTGAAAATTTTACAAGCACTGGAAAAAGGCGAAGGCCAACCGGGTGACATCGAAACATTAGAGCAACTTTGCCGTTTCTTAGGTCCGGGTAAAACATTCTGTGCTCACGCACCGGGAGCAGTCGAACCGCTGCAAAGTGCCATCAAATATTTCCGTGATGAATTTGAAGCGGGTATCTCACAAAAAGATCTGCGTAACATCGTGCAGATTGCGGGTATCCAACCAAACCTGCTCAAGCAGCGTTGGTAATTATTTAGCGATTGAGCAACCGCTAAAGAGATTTTTCACGAAGAACGTATTTTTGATTAACGCCTGCTTTATGCGGGCCTTTGGGAAGCATGCTGACTATGGCTACAATATATGTAGACGGCAAAGAATATGACGTAAACGGGTCTGAAAACCTGTTACAAGCCTGTCTTTCTCTCGGGCTAGATATTCCTTATTTTTGCTGGCATCCGGCGCTGGGAAGCGTTGGCGCTTGCCGCCAGTGTGCGGTTAAGCAATATCAGAACGCGGATGATACTCGCGGTCGCCTAGTAATGTCTTGTATGACACCGGCAACGGAAGGTACCTACATCTCAATTGATGATGAAGAAGCCAAACAATTCCGTGAAAGTGTTGTGGAATGGCTGATGACCAACCACCCTCACGACTGCCCAGTCTGTGAGGAAGGCGGTAATTGCCACCTACAAGATATGACGGTGATGACCGGTCATAATATGCGTAAATATCGTTTTACGAAACGTACACACATTAACCAAGACTTAGGGCCGTTCATTAGTCATGAAATGAACCGCTGTATCGCTTGTTACCGCTGTGTGCGTTATTACAAAGATTACGCAGATGGCACGGACTTGGGGGTTTATGGGGCACATAACTATGTGTATTTCGGTCGTACAGAAGACGGTACGCTAGAAAGTGAATTCTCAGGTAACCTAGTTGAAGTCTGTCCGACAGGGGTCTTTACCGATAAAACGCACTCTGAGCGCTATAACCGTAAATGGGACATGCAATTTGCCCCGGGTATCTGCCAACAGTGCAGTATCGGTTGTAATACTAGCCCTGGTGAGCGCTATGGTGAAATCCGCCGCATTGAGAACCGTTATAATGGTTCAGTAAACCACTATTTCCTATGTGACCGCGGTCGTTTTGGTTATGGCTATGTCAACCGTAAAGACCGTCCACGTCAAGCTGTGTTAAATAAAAATGGCGTAAAACAGGTTATATCGGCTATTGAGGCAATGCAAAGCGGTGCGCAAATTATCAATCAAGCGAAGAAAGTGATTGGTATTGGTTCACCACGTGCAAGCATCGAAAGTAACTATGCGTTACGAGCACTTGTCGGTGCAGAAAACTTCTATTCAGGTGTTTCTTCGAGTGAGCAACGCCGTTTAGCGCTGATGCAAAATATCCTGCAAAATGGCGGTATCTATACGCCAACACTGCGTGAAGTGGAAGGTTACGATGCGGTGCTGGTACTGGGTGAAGATTTAACTCAGACAGGTGCGCGTATGGCGTTATCTGTACGTCAAGCGGTGAAAGGTAAAGCACGTGAAATGGCGGCAGCACAAAAAGTCGCTGACTGGCAAATCGCGGCAATCATGAACATTGGTCAACATGCGAAATACCCACTGTTTATCACCAATGTGGATGATACCCGCTTAGATGATGTCGCCGCATTTAATTACCGTGCTCCTGTGGCTGACCAAGCACGTTTTGGTTTTGCTATTGCCAACATGATTAATGGCGATGCACCAGCAGTGAATGACTTACCTGAAGACCTCAAAGCGAAAGTTGAAACCATCGCACAAGCACTTTCAAGCGCGAAAAAACCACTGATTATCAGTGGTAGCCATAGTGCTAGTGAGGCGATGATCCAAGCCGCGGCTAACGTGGCATTTGCACTAAAAGCGAAAGGTGCGCAGGTAGGCTTATCTTACTTAGCCTCTCATGCAAACAGTTTTGGTTTAGCAATGATGGACGCACAGCCATTAGACAGCGCATTAGCTCGCATTGAAGCGAACGAAGCGGATGTGGCTATCGTTATCGAAAACGACCTGTACCGTCATAGCAATGTAGATGCGGTTAATAGCGCATTAGCGAAGCTGAAGCATTTGATTGTTGCTGACCATCAGCAAACCGACATCATGGATAAAGCAACATTAGTTCTGCCAGCAGCAAGCTTTGCTGAAGCAGACGGTACGTTGATTAACCAAGAAGGTCGGGCACAACGTTTCTTCCAAGTCTTCGACCCAACTTATTACGACAAAGCTATCGTGATGAACGAAAGCTGGCGCTGGATGCATTCATTGCAAACTGAAGCACAGGAACGTGATGCAGACTGGTCGCAACTTGACCATGTGATTGCTGATTGTGTTGCTACACTGCCACAATTTGCAGGCATTGTTGATTCTGCACCAAAAGCCTCTTTCCGTATCCGTGGTCAAAAACTGGCACGTGAACCTCATCGTTACAGTGGTCGAACAGCGATGCTGGCTAACCAATCTGTTCATGAGCCTCGTCAACCGCAAGATATTGATTCTCCATTTGCTTTCTCAATGGAAGGGAACAACAGCCCAACGGCACCACGTCAGCAAATTCCATTTGCTTGGGCGCCGGGTTGGAACTCACCACAAGCGTGGAATAAATTCCAAGCAGAAGTGGGGGGCCATTTGTTATTTGGTGACCCAGGTGTGCGTTTGTTCAATTCAACAGAAAGTAAATTGGCTTACTTCACTGATATTCCAGCAGCTTATCAAGCGACTGAAGCTCAGTGGGTGGTGGCGCCGTATTACCATCTGTTCGGTAGTGACGAAATGTCACAGCGTTCAGACGTGATCCAACAGCGTATGCCTGAGCCTTATATCATGCTGAATGCGCAAGATGCAGAGTCACTTGGTTTGACAGCAGGAACCAAAGCTGAATTTAGCCATGCAGGTCAAGCATTTAACTTAACTGTACGCCTCAGTAATCACCTATCGACTGGTCAAATTGGTTTACCATTAGGGATGCCGGGTATCGCACCTGTTCTGGCTGGCGTGTCAGTCAATAATCTGCGGAGGGGAGCATGATGGATTGGATTTCTCCTGAAGTAATGGAAGTCCTTATTTCCATACTTAAATCTGTCGTCATTTTATTGGTTGTTGTGACTTGTGGAGCCTACATGAGTCTGGGAGAGCGCCGTATTCTCGGTCTGTTCCAGAACCGTTACGGCCCTAACCGTGTTGGTCCGTTTGGGATGGGCCAGTTAATCGCGGATATGTTCAAAATGCTGTTTAAAGAAGACTGGATCCCACAGTTCGCGGATAAGAAAATCTTTACGCTAGCGCCAGTTATCGCATTTTGCTCATTATTCCTTGCATTCGCCATCGTACCTGTTAGCCCAACTTGGCACGTGGCAGACCTTAATATTGGGATTTTATTCTTCCTGATGATGGCGGGTCTAGCGGTGTATGCGGTGTTATTCGCTGGTTGGTCAAGTAACAACAAATACTCTTTATTGGGGGCGATGCGTGCGTCAGCACAAACCGTGAGTTACGAAGTGTTCTTAGGCCTTTCTTTAATGGGCGTGGTTGCACAAGCAGGTTCATTCAACCTGATTGATATTGTTAACTCCCAAGAAGGCATGTGGAACATCATTCCTCAGTTCTTCGGCTTTGTAACTTTTGCGATTGCAGGTGTTGCGGTATGTCACCGTCACCCGTTTGACCAACCAGAAGCAGAGCAAGAGATTGCGGATGGTTATCACGTTGAATACTCAGGGATGAAGTTCGGTCTGTTCTTCGTTGGTGAGTATATCGGTATCGTAACGGTCTCTGCTCTGATTGTGACGCTGTTCTTTGGTGGCTGGCATGGACCATTCTTGCCGTCATTCTTGTGGTTTGCGATTAAAACTGCGTTCTTCATGATGATGTTTATCTTGATCCGCGCTTCTTTGCCGCGTCCACGTTATGACCAAGTGATGTCTTTCGGTTGGAAAATTTGTCTGCCGTTGACACTGCTTAATCTGCTGGGTACCGCAGCAGTGATTTTATACAACGCTCAGTAAGGGGTGATTGAACCATGACATTAAAAGAGTTATTGGTCGGTTTCGCCACCCAAGTACGTAGTATTTGGATGGTCGGCCTACATGCGTTCGATAAACGCGAAACGCAAATGTACCCAGAAGAGCCGGTTTATCTGCCACCCCGTTACCGTGGGCGTATCGTATTAACACGCGACCCTGACGGTGAAGAGCGTTGTGTAGCCTGTAACTTATGTGCGGTGGCTTGCCCTGTGGGTTGTATCTCACTGCAAAAAGCTGAACATGAAGACGGCCGTTGGTACCCCGAGTTTTTCCGCGTGAACTTTTCGCGCTGCATTTTCTGTGGCTTGTGTGAAGAGGCTTGCCCAACTACGGCAATCCAATTAACACCTGACTTTGAAATGGCCGATTGGAGACGTCAGGATCTGGTTTACGAAAAAGATGACCTACTCATTTCAGGTCCGGGTAAATATCCTGATTATAACTTTTACCGTAAATCGGGTATGGCGATTGCAGGTAAAGACAAAGGTGAAGCGGATAACGAAGCGAAACCGATTAACGTCAAAGACCTGTTGCCATAAGGAGCGATATTCATGGAATTTACATTTTATATCGCCGGCCTAGTTGCCATATTAGCAACTTTGAGGGTGATAACTAATACCAACCCGGTGCATGCACTGTTGTATCTGGTTGTTTCTCTGCTGGCTCTGTCGATGGTGTTTTTCTCTCTCGGTGCGTATTTTGCTGGGGCTTTGGAAATCATCGTTTATGCAGGAGCCATCATGGTCTTGTTCGTATTCGTCGTCATGATGCTTAACTTAGGTCGCTCAGTGCAAGAACAAGAGCGGGCTTGGTTAACACCAAAAAACTGGATTGGTCCCGCGGTGTTGTCTGCCGTATTACTGGCCATCTTAGTTTACGGTATTACCTCTTTGTCTTACGACGATGGGATTAAAGGTACCGTGATTGGGGCGAAAGAAGTGGGTATAAGCCTATTCGGGCCTTATGTTCTAGCTGTTGAGTTGGCTTCATTGCTATTACTGGCCGGTTTAGTTGTCGCATTCCACGTTGGGCGTGACCGTAAAGAAAACGGCGCTGACCTTGTCAGTGCACGTAATGCGGAGGAGCAAAAATGATACCTCTTCAACATGGTCTGATTTTAGCAGCGATTTTATTTGTAATGGGACTGAGTTGTCTCGTTATTCGCCGCAATTTGCTTTTCATGCTGATCGGACTGGAAATCATGATTAACTCTACTGCTCTGGCATTTGTTGTTGCAGGGAGTTTTTGGGGGCAGCCAGACGGCCAAATTATGTATATTTTGGCGATTACATTGGCTGCAGCGGAGGCGAGTATTGGATTGGCGTTGTTACTGCAACTCCATCGTCATCGTCAGAACCTGAATATTGATAAAGTCAGTGAGATGCGCGGATGAACCTACTCTATTTAACTATTCTGTTGCCTCTACTTGGGTCGGTGTTACTTGCCTTCTCTCGTGGACGCTGGTCAGAAAACGTTTCAGCCATTATAGGTGCGGGGTCGGTCGGCTTAGCGGCGCTCGTAGCACTTTATGTTGGCAATGAATTTTTAGCTCAACCTGTTTTATCAAATGGTGGATATGAACCATATTCACAACAACTTTGGACTTGGATGTCGGTTGGTACTTTCAACATTCCATTTACCTTAGTCCTTGATGGTCTGTCTCTTACCATGCTGGGTGTGGTAACGGGTGTGGGCTTCCTTATTCATGTGTATGCCTCTTGGTATATGCGTGGCGAGGAGGGTTACTCACGTTTCTTTGCCTACACTAACCTGTTTATCGCGAGTATGGTGGTTTTAGTTCTCGCCGATAACATGATGCTGATGTATCTCGGTTGGGAAGGGGTAGGGCTGTGCAGTTATCTGCTGATTGGTTTTTACTATACCAATCCAGACAACGGTAAAGCTGCGATGAAAGCCTTCTTCGTGACCCGTATTGGTGATGTGTTCCTTGCCATCGGTATGTTTATTCTGTGGAATGAACTGGGCACGCTGAATTTCAGCGAAATGGCAGTATTAGCACCTCAGAAATTTGCTGAAGGTTCGAGTGCTATCAACTGGGCTACCTTAATGTTATTAGGTGGTGCAGTCGGTAAATCAGCACAGTTACCATTGCAAACATGGTTGGCTGATGCGATGGCAGGCCCAACGCCTGTTTCTGCATTGATCCACGCCGCAACCATGGTGACCGCGGGTGTTTACTTAATTGCACGTACACATGTTCTGTTCCTGTTAGCACCTGAGGTTTTACATTTAGTGGGTGTCGTTGGTGCGGTCACATTAGTACTAGCTGGTTTTGCCGCATTGGTACAAACGGATATCAAACGTGTTCTTGCTTACTCAACCATGAGCCAGATCGGTTATATGTTCTTGGCTCTGGGAGTACAAGCTTGGGATGCGGCGATTTTCCACCTGATGACACACGCTTTCTTTAAAGCGCTATTGTTCCTCTCAGCAGGTTCGGTGATCCTCGCATGTCACCACGAACAAAACATCTTCAAAATGGGTGGGCTACGTAAGCAAATCCCATTCATTTATGCTGTGATGTTAATCGGCGGAAGCGCACTGGCTGCATTGCCATTGTTTACCGCAGGTTTCTACAGTAAAGATGCAATTTTGTGGGGTGCGCAGCTTGATGGGCAAACGGTGTTGTTATGGGCAGGTATCCTTGGTGCATTAATGACTGCAATTTATACCTTCCGTATGATTTTCATCGTGTTCCACGGTGAAGCAAAAATCAAAGCGCACAAGGTTAAAGGCATCACTCATACATTGCCACTTGGCATTCTGGCTATCCTTGCAACGTTTGTTGGTGCATTAATTCACCAACCATTAGAAGGGGTATTCCCTGCTGAAGCCGTAGGAAGTGAAGACGGTAAAGTCTTACTTGAAGCGATTTCTGGCGGGTTTGCAATCGCGGGTCTGTTGATTGCTATATTCCTCTATCTATTCAGACGTTCCATTGTTGATGCTATCGCGAAAACAGCAGTTGGCCGCTTTTTCAGTGCATGGTGGTACCAAGCATGGGGATTCGACTGGCTGTATGACGTAGTCTTTGTGAAACCTTTTAAAGGTATTGCATGGCTATTGGAGAGCGATCCGATTAACTCACTGATGAATATCCCTGCACGCTTATCAAGTTTAGCGAATAAAGGGCTTGCTGTGAGTCAAAACGGCCAGATCCGTTGGTATGTTGCCTCATTGGGGCTGGGTGCAGTGCTGATTCTTGCTCTGCTGCTTTTGGTTTAATTAAGGGACACATTGCGCCATGCTATTACCTTGGCTAATACTTATTCCCTTTATCGGAGGCCTGCTAAGTTGGCAGGCTGACCGGTTCAGTCACCGCGCTCCACGCTGGATTGCGCTGGCGACAATGGGATTAACACTTATTCTTTCCGTGCAATTGTGGTTACAAGGGAACTATTCTCTGGTTAATCCACAAGGCATTCCACAATGGCAGTCTATTTTCTTTATGCCGTGGATCCCAGCACTGGGAATCAACATTCACTTAGCGATTGATGGTTTGTCACTATTAATGGTCGTATTGACGGCTATTATGGGCGCGTTTTCGATTCTGAGCTCATGGAGTGAAAACCAAAAGAACCAAGGTGCATATCACTTTAACCTGCTGTGGATTATCACAGGGGTGATGGGGATTTTCACTGCGGTTGACTTGTTCTTATTCTTCTTCTTCTGGGAGATGATGCTGATCCCGATGTATTTCCTAATTGCCAATTGGGGGCACAAAGGGTCAGAGAGTAGAAAACATATCAACGCAGCTACCAAGTTCTTTATTTATACGCAGGCGAGTGGTTTGATTATGTTAGTGTCCATCATTGGATTGGCACTGGCACACTTCAACTCAACAGGCACATTAACATTCAATTACGACCAACTGTTAGGCACACAAATGTCTAGTAGCGTCGCATTTATGTTGATGTTAGGTTTCTTTATTGCTTTTGCTGTTAAAATGCCATTAGTGCCATTCCACGGTTGGATGGCGGATACGCAAGAACAATCCCCAACCGCAGGTTCGGTGGACATTTCTGGTATTATGCTAAAAACCGCGGCTTATGGTTTGTTACGTTTTACTTTACCACTGTTCCCAGAAGCTTCTATCCAGTTCACGCCAGTTGCGATGACACTGGGTGTGATCAGTATCTTCTACGGTGCATGGTTAGCGTTCAAACAAACCGACATTAAACGTCTGGCGGCATACAGTAGCTTATCCCATATGGGGTTTGTGACAGTAGCGATTTATGCAAGTTCAGTGTTAGCGTACCAAGGTGCTGTGATCCAAATGATCACCAACGGCCTGTCAGGTGCAGCGCTGATTATCATCAGTGGTCAACTGTATGAGCGTACACAAACGCGTGATATGCGCATGATGGGTGGGTTGTGGAAACGCATTAAATGGTTACCAGGAATGTCCCTGTTCTTTGCCGCGGCAACGTTAGGCATGCCAGGTACAGGTAACTTCATTGGTGAGTTCATGATCCTGTTCGGTAGCTTCAGCCAATTCACATTAGTGACCTGCATTATGGTATTTGGTGTGGTGTTTGCTTCTATCTACTCGTTGTGGATGATGCAACAAACTTACTATGGCACACCAAAATCAGAAAAAGAAATGAAAGGGTTAACTGCGCGTGAATTCGGTGTGCTGCTGGCTCTAGCTGCTTTACTGGTTATTATCGGTTTCTATCCACAACCAATTTTAGATACTTCAATTGGTTCAATGGAAACATTGCATAACCTGTATTCTGCTTCACTTACAACATTAGGGCTGTAATTCGCCATGACAATAACTCCTCAAGAACTGATCGCAATATTACCACTGATGATCGTCGGGTTGACGGCAGTGGTTGTGATGCTGTCCATTGCGTGGCGACGCGATCACCTGACCAGCGCCGCGCTGACAGTATCTGGTTTTATTATTGCGTTGCTTTCACTGATTTGGGTGGCTGATGGCTACCTGATGGATGTGACTTCGCTTATCCGTGTTGATAACTTTGCACTATTCTACAGTGCATTAGTCTTAGTTGCAGGTATCGGTACTAGTATCTTTGCTTACCATTGGCTAGAAGGCTTTGGTGACAATAGAGATGAGTTTCACCTTTTAGTCGCTATTGCTGTGGCGGGTGGTGTGCTGTTATCTATGTCAAACCATATGGCGTCAATGTTTATCGGTATTGAACTGATTTCATTACCATTGTTTGGCTTAGTTGCTTATACCTTCGAACGTCGACGCACCTTAGAAGCAGGGATTAAATACATGCTGTTATCCGCAGCAGCGTCTTCATTCCTGTTATTTGGTATTGCATTACTGTATGCAGAGTCAGGCAGTTTAAGCTTTGCCGCGGTCGGTCAAAGCTTATCTGACAGCCAAATCCATGCGCCATTAATTATGATTGGTTTTGGGATGCTGATTGTGGGCTTCGGTTTTAAATTATCGTTATTCCCATTCCAGTTATGGACACCAGATGTTTACCAAGGTGCTCCTGCGCCAGTATCGGCATTTTTGGCAACAGGCAGTAAGATTGCTATCTTTGCCGTGCTAGTGCGTATTTTTATGGAAGCGCCAGTGACCAATAGCGACACTTTATCGATTGTTATCTCTGTCATTGCCATTGCCTCTATTTTATTTGGTAACTTGTTGGCAATTAGCCAAAAAAGTGCAAAACGCTTACTAGGTTACTCATCTATCTCTCATATGGGGTATTTGTTGGTAGCACTTGTTGCTTTACGTACCGTACCGGAATACGCCCAAACAACCATCGCTATTTACCTTGTAGGTTATCTATTTGCAAGTTTGGGGGCCTTTGGGGTAATCAGTATCGTTTCCAGCCCTTACCGTGGTGATGACCAAGATGACTTCAGTGCGTTCCGTGGCCTATTCTGGCACAAACCTGTGTTAGCAACGGTCATGACTATTATGATGCTATCACTGGCAGGTATTCCAATCACATTAGGGTTTATTGGTAAATTTTATGTGATTGCATCCGCAGTGAAAGCTGAATTATGGTGGTTAACTGGAGCTGTGGTGGTGGGTAGTGCAATAGGTTTGTATTACTACCTACGCTTTATGGCAAGCCTATATAGCCGTGATGCAGAACACGCAGAACGTTATACAGGCCCTGAAAAAGCGACATTGGGTACTGTGGTTGCCGTTATTTGTGCCATTGCAGTTATTGCATTTGGGGTTTGGCCACAACCACTTATCGATATCACATCAACAGCTCTTGCTGTGATTAACTGACGGTTAAACACATCATGTTGATGAAAACCGGTTACCTCAACAGTAACCGGTTTTTTTTAATCTGGAAGTTGCAATTGGTATTGATATTCCACCTCATTTAAATAGGTCATAAATATCTTACTTGCGACATGAATATGCGGCACATTCAGCGTTTGTTCAGATACATGTTCATTAATAAAGTCGCACCAAGACTCTAAATAGTTCCTCAGCAGGTTAGCTTGAGTAATGACTGACTGTACATTTAGAACGATAGTGGAGATTTCTTCTGATAGACTGATGAGCTTAGACACCCTGAAAATATTCGTATCAATCGCATTCATTTCCCCTTTCAATTCGATTATTAGGTCACTTAAATAGAGCCTAACATCAACAAGTTGCAGAAATTCTAAACCGTCATCAACCACAGCTAAGAGGTTTTTAATATAGCGTAGAGCCATCTTTAAAATCTGTTTTTTGTTTTTCGGTATGTCAATAGAATCTATCGATTCTTGATTTAAAAAGTATTTTTCAAAGAAATCGGTAATTTTTGTTTTTAAAATAATATCTTCAGCGGCTTTAATAATAGAGTGTTGTTGATTAACCTCATTAATTTTCATTTGAATATTTTTTTTGGCGGAGCTTAACAACCCTTTTTGGTTATTATATTCTTGAAGTTTATTCTTATTTGGCTTATCAATATTAAATGTTTGCAATGAATCGGTGGTGAATCGTATTTTATAAATGAATTTTTCTAATTCTAATTTTAGTTCAATGAGGTCTTCTATAAAACCAACTGTTAATATCTTATTCTTTAAATTCTCAATGTTATCAAGGTGATGGTTGTCATTATTGTTTTCATTTAAATCATTAAATATTATATAATCTAATTTTATTTTTATAATTGGGATTGAATTTCTAATAAGTTGATTAAGACTTTCTGTTTTAATGGCGATTTTATTTATTTTATCATAAATAACATAGTCATAATTTTTAATATTCTTATTAAAATCAATGATGCTATTTGATATACATCTTAATTGGTATACATCAATGGAGGGCAATACAGGGATTTCGTTGTTATCATGCATATTCGTACCTTTTATTTAGAAGTGTTGTTATTTATTTGTAATTCATCAAATAATGTAATTAAATGAACTGAGTATTCTTGTATTTTATTCCAAGAGCTGATAACACGTTTAAATTGGGAGATAAACCTGATTAGTTTGTCTGCGTTATTAATTCTTTGAAAAACTTCAATTGATTGAGTAACTTCAGTTAAAATAACCAACCACATATAGTCTAAGTGGTCGATGGCTAGCCTCGCATCCTTGATAAACCCTTCAATTTTATGTAGGTTAATTTGCATATCAAACATCGTTTTTTGGATGAGTTTTTCTTGGTTAATTTTAGTGTTGATTTCTTCTATTTCTTTTAGGATGTTATTCCTTTTTATTCTTATGACTTCTGCTTTTGAACCAAAAATGCTGCTTGTAATAATAAGACCTATCACCCCACCAGCAAGCCCTGTAAAACAGAGTTTCACAAAATGGTTATATTCCTGATCAAGTTGCTGAACCTCATTTTTTTTAATTTCAATCATTTCTTTTAAGAAAGGTTCTGAGCTTTCATTATTACTTGGGTCAAGTTGCTGATAGAGACCTTTAATATTGAACAGTAATGATTCAACATGCTCGAAATTAGAAAGGTACCCCCCTGTAATATATGCCCTAAAATCAGATACGATATTTTTTATTTTTATCGTTTTAATTGACTGGTTTTTTATATCACTTTTAATTAAATTTAAAATGCTTACAAGCTCAGTCGCAATTTGTTGGTCATCGCTTTGATAAATGATTTCATCAAGTTTATTTTCTGCTAGGTCATCCAAATTATCAGACACTCTTTGTAAAATTGGCATGTGATTAATATACTCAATGACCTCATTACCAGTCTGAATGATATTTCGGCTAGTGAGTGAAAGATTAACAGATTGTTCTTTAACATGTTGTTCAACGTTATCCCATGAATTAGCATGGTCGCGAATATTTATAATTGCCGTGGCTATATCATTAGAGTTAATAGGTAATACAGTTGAATCGGTAATGCCAAACCATTTTAAAATATCAGGTTTTTTCAATGGTAAAGAAAGGGCAAATTGTACATGCTGATGGATGTTGAGTAAATCTTCTAAAGTAAAAATGCCTGCAGACCGAGTGGAAAGTGAATCTTGATTTGTTAATAATGCTAATGTTGCATTACCTATATTTTCTTTTTCGATAATTCGGTCGTAATTTTCATGTGTATTCATTATTAATTCCAATTTAATTAAGTTAAAGGAGAAAGTTGAATTTAGTATTAATAACTATAATTATGATTGTAATACCGGTTTATGATGGTCAAGTGATGAAGATTTTATAACCATTAACCTACAAGAAACTGGAAAAAAGGTTGATAATAAAAATGAAAATCAGAGACAAAAAATAATTTATAGCTATAAACAATAATATTCTGTTAAACAAACTCCCATTAAATGGGAAAGAGAGGGTTGTTACCTAATACAAGGCAATATTCATTCAAAGGGGAATTCCTGATGGAATTGTTAATTTAATCCTGAAGGTAAATTTTGGGGTACAAGATGTTTCAAAATGAAATAGACAAAGGGGGAAAGTGCCAATGGTTTAACCATAGTCAGCAAAAGATAAAATGACTGTTATCAATAGATTAAATTAATATGTAATCACCTAATATATATAATAAACTATACTCATAAACTGAGAGATTTAGCGGTCAACAAGTAACAACATGAATGTCTTAAATTCAACCCTTTTATACTGTCTGTGTGATCGCTGGTGGTTATTTGGTGACATGGTGCTTACTGTGGGTCATCAATGTATTAAAAAATTACATTGCGCTATATAATAATTCAAAGTGAATCTGTGTGATGTAGCTGTAGGGATCGAAAGTGACATATAAAAAAATTGATAAAGTGATAACGGAAATTTTGGATCATTTGTCTACATTGACACTCAAAACGAAAGAGCATACTCGTCTTACTTGGCAACTGGATGGGCAACTTACTTTTCCAGGGCTTCCATGGTTATCTGAGCAAAACTGTTATCCGCAGTTCTATTGGTATCAAAGAACTGGCGCACAGGAGTGCAGCGCGATTGGAATGGTGAAATCATTTCATTCGATTGATGATGCACAAGCTTTTTTATCGCAACACCCTGAAAACCCGGATATGCGTTTGTGGGGGCTAAATGGTTGGAATGCAGTCGGGGAAGGTATTCCCGAAACCTTAAAGCAACAGGCCACGTTTTGTTTTTTGCCTCGTCTTGAGATCCATCGATTTCGTTCAACCGTTCATATAAGCGTCAATATAGATGGGGAAGAAGACCGACTGAATGCACTCAGTTTTGTACAACAATTAACGTTAACGGCTAAAACGACATTAGCTCTTACAGCAGATATTATTGCGCAGGAACATATTCCTATGCGTGATGAATGGTGCCGTTTATTAAATTGTGCAATTGAGGATATGAAAGCAGGGAAAATGGAAAAAGTGGTGATGGCACGAGAGACTAAATTAACCCTGTCTGAACCGATTGCAGTCGCTGAACTTTTATCAAAAAGCCAGCAGGTTAATCATCATTGCTACCATTTTATGATGGCTTTTAATCAGCATTCAGGGTTTATTTCTTCTACGCCTGAACGTTTATACCTACGTCAAGGTGAGCAGCTTAATTCTGAAGCCTTAGCGGGAACGGTGGCAAATGACCCTGATGATGTCATTGCTGCTGAATATGCAAAATGGCTAATGGAAGACAAAAAAAATCAACATGAAAACCTCGTTGTAGTTGATGATATTTGCCAGCAGTTACAAGGTGCAGTGACAGGGGTCGACGTTTCTAGTGCGAAAGTCATTCGTTTAAGAAAAATTCAGCATCTTTACCGTTCGATAGTTGCAACTCTCGTCATGCCTTCTGATAGTGACTGTTTACAACGTTTACAGCCAACCGCTGCTGTTTGTGGGCTACCCAGAAATGTTGCGCGGCAATTTTTGGCTAAAAATGAACCTTTTTCACGTGGTTGGTATGCGGGAACAGGTGGGTTTATTAGTCTCAATAAAAGTGAGTTTGCGGTGTCTTTACGTTGCGCACAAATTGAAGGTGAGCATGTTTCTCTGTATTCAGGAGCCGGTATTGTGAGTGGTTCAGACCCTGAGCAAGAATGGATAGAAATAGAGAATAAAGCGGCTGGGTTAAAATCTTTATTTGGAAATAACGAAAAACCATAAAATAAAAGTGGTTATTTTCTTTTTATTTTCTTTTTATTTTCAATTAGTTCATCAAAAATTGTCCTGAGATCAAGAAATTTTTCTTAGTCAGTTTAAACTGATTGATAATTAATAATTTGCTGAGCATATTATGTCTAATTCTGCTTTTAATATCCGTTGGGCTGAAGTGATTATTGAAGCGCTTGCTCGTCACGGTATGAAACATATTTGTATTGCGCCAGGCTCACGCTCTACGCCTTTGACTCTTGCGGCAATTAATAATGCAAAATTACACTGCCATACGCATTTTGATGAGCGTGGTTTAGGGCATTTGGCCCTAGGTTTAGCGAAAGCGAGCAATGAACCCGTTGGTGTTATTGTCACCTCAGGCACTGCTGTTGCTAACCTTTATCCTTCATTAATTGAAGCGGGCTTAACGGGGGAGAAAGTTATCTTCCTGACCGCAGATAGGCCTCCAGAATTAATTGATTGTGGTGCTAACCAAGCTATTCGCCAAGCCCATATTTTTGCTTCACATCCCGCTCAGTCATTAATGTTACCGCGCCCAACGCGCGATATTTCAGCCAAATGGCTGGTGTCAGCGCTGGATAACGGTATGAATCAACTCCATCATGGCGCTTTTCATATTAATTGCCCATTTGCTGAGCCGCTTTACGGTGAAAGTGAAGGCGATTATGAATGGCAGCAGACATTGGGTGACTGGTGGAACTCAAATCATCCATGGCTAAGTGAACCCTTAACTAATTCTGTTGCGCTCGTAGCTGATTGGTATTTTTGGCGACAGAAAAAAGGGGTTGTTATTGCTGGGAGAATGAATGTAAATGAGGGTGAAAAGGTCACTAAATGGGCTGAACAATTGGGGTGGCCAGTATTAGGTGATGTATTATCACAAACAGGGCAACCTTACCCTTGCGCAGATTTATGGCTTCAACACCCCGATGCTATTCGTATTTTAAAGCAAGCAGAATTAGTCGTGCAGTTTGGCTCAAGCCTGACAGGAAAACGGTTATTGCAGTGGCAAGCGAGTTGTGAACCACAAGAATACTGGGTAATCGATACAATTCCACAGCGCTTAGACCCTGCAAATCATACTGGTCGCAAATTAACATGCTCAATTAAAGGTTGGTTAGAAAACCACCCCGCACAACCACGCAGCTTATGGTGTGAGGAGCTTGTTACCTTAGCGCAGAAAGCACAACACTACGTGCATCAACAGTTAAGCGAGCAATTTTCAGAGGCCGCCATAGCGCATCAGTTGCCCGAATTATTGCCATCTCGCGGGCAGTTATTTGTTGGCAATAGCTTAATCGTACGCTTAGTCGATGCTCTAGCTCAATTACCGATGAACTACCCTGTGTATAGTAATCGTGGCGCAAGTGGCATTGATGGGCTGATTTCAACAATGGCGGGAGTGCAGCGAGCAACGGCAAGGCCAACGCTCGGGATTGTTGGGGACCTTTCTGCATTATATGATTTAAACAGCTTAGCATTATTACGTTCACCTTCAGCACCAACTGTTCTGATTATTGTGAACAATAATGGTGGGCAAATTTTTTCTATGTTGCCCACACCGGAAGAGGCAAGAACAAACTATTATTGTATGCCGCAAAACGTGAGTTTTGAACCTGCCGCAAAAATGTTTGGTTTACAGTACTGCGCCTCAACGGATTGGCATTCGTTGAAAGAGACTATCCAGCAATTTTGGCACAATCAGCACGGTACATTACTTGTGGAACTGGTGGTTGATAGCGATGAGGGTGCTCGTACTTTAAAACAATTAGTCAGCGATATCTCGGAGTTATAATGCTGTCAGCTCAACGTTATCACACGAATGCTTCAGGCCCTTGGTTAGTGTGGTTACATGGGCTACTGGGCAGCGCAAATGATTGGCTTCCAGTGATTGAGCAATTCAATAACTACCCATCATTAGCGGTCAATTTGCCGGGTCACGGCGCGTCGAAATCGGAAACTAATCATGGTTTTTTGCATTTTGACCAACAACTTAGTGCTGTATTACAGTATTATCAAATCCATGAATATTACCTAGTTGGTTATTCATTAGGTGCCCGCCTTGCAATGCATTTTGCCTGTTATCATCAGCCAAAGGGGTTATTAGGCTTAGTGATAGAAGGGGGGAATGTTGGTTTGAGTAGTGAGCAAGAACGGGTAGAGCGCAGAGCAAATGATGCTGCATGGGCACAGCGTTTTCGCTGCGAACCGATGAAACAAGTTTTGGATAGCTGGTATCAACAAAACGTGTTTGCTGACTTATCACTACTGCAACGCCAACAGTTAGTTTTATTACGCCAACAAAATAGTCCACAAGGAATTGCTGATATGTTAGAAAATACATCATTAGCAAAGCAACCTTTTTTGGCTGACAAATTGCACCAACTGGATTGCCCTTATCGCTATTTCTGTGGCGATAGAGATCAAAAGTTTCGAAGCGTTTCGCAACAATACGCTTTGCCGTTAACGCTGATTGAAAATGCAGGGCATAATGCTCATCGGGAAAACCCAATAGGTTATGCGGCTGCACTTCACCATTTTTTATCACAATGTGGTTAAAGGAATCTGATAATGATTTATCCAAGCGAAGAAAAATTATACGCGCCAATTGAATGGCAAGATTGTTCTACAGGGTTTGAAGATATTCGATATCATAAATCTCCTGAAGGGATTGCAAAAATTACGATTAACCGCCCTGAAGTGCGTAATGCTTTCCGCCCACAAACTGTGAAAGAGATGATCCAGGCATTATCTGATGCACGTTATGATGACCAAATAGGCACTATTATTTTAACTGGTGAGGGTGAAAAAGCTTTCTGTGCAGGGGGCGACCAAAAAATTCGTGGTGACTACGGTGGGTATCGCGATGAAAGTGGCACACACCATTTAAATGTCTTAGATTTCCAACGCCAAATACGTACCTGCCCAAAACCAGTTGTGGCGATGGTCGCCGGTTTCTCTATCGGCGGCGGTCATGTTTTACATATGATGTGTGACTTAACTATTGCGGCTGATAACGCCATATTTGGTCAAACGGGCCCTAAAGTTGGTTCATTTGACGGTGGCTGGGGCGCATCGTATATGGCACGTATTGTTGGGCAGAAAAAAGCACGTGAAATTTGGTTCCTATGCCGCCAATACAATGCACAGGAAGCATTGGAGATGGGGCTAGTCAATACTGTAGTTCCTTATGCCGATTTAGAAAAAGAAACGGTACGCTGGTGTCGTGAAATGCTAGAAAATAGCCCGATGGCATTACGTTGTTTGAAAGCTGCCTTGAATGCAGATTGTGATGGTCAAGCTGGCCTGCAAGAACTGGCGGGTAATGCAACAATGCTATTTTATATGACAGATGAAGGTCAGGAAGGGCGCGATGCTTTTAACGAAAAACGCGCGCCAGACTTTTCTAAATATAAGCGTAATCCATAATGCGTAAAGCCACACTCTATTCGTTCAGCCTGCCAATGGAGGCAGGCGTCATCCTTCGTTATCAGCGTTTAAAAACTCGTGATGGGTTATTAGTCTGCTTAAAAGAGGGCGATAACGAAGGTTGGGGGGAGATTTCCCCTCTACCAGAGTTCAGTTCAGAAACATTAGAACAAGCAACCGCCGAAACTATTGTTCGATTGAATGAATGGATAAAACACGGCAAAATTTCTGAAAGTCTATTGCCTTCTGTTGCATTTGGTTGCAGTTGTGCACTTGCAGAATTGACTGGTGAATTACCTGAGTCAGCGGATTATCGCAAAGCTCCTTTATGCAGTGGTGACCCCGATGATTTAATTCTAAGCCTTGATGCGATGGATGGTGAAAAGGTGGCTAAGGTCAAGGTTGGGTTATATGAAGCGGTACGTGATGGGATGGTCGTTAACCTATTATTAGAGGCAGTACCCGAGCTTAAATTGCGTTTAGATGCTAATCGGAGCTGGACTCGTGCGAAAGCTGACGGTTTTGCTAAGTATGTTAATCCTGACTATCGAAGCCGTATTGCATTCTTGGAAGAGCCCTGTAAAACCCGTGAAGAATCGTTGAAATTTGCAATGGATACGGGGATTAACATTGCTTGGGATGAAAGCGTGCGTGAAGACGGCTTTAAAGTCGAAGCGCAGGAAGGGGTTGCGGCAATTGTGATTAAACCAACATTGACGGGTAGCCTTAATTATTGCCGCTCTTTAGTTGAGGATGCGCATCGTTTAGGCTTACAAGCTGTGATTAGCTCATCCATTGAAAGCAGTTTTGGTTTAACACAATTAGCGCGTGTTGCACAGTGGTTAACACCAAACACTATTCCTGGTTTGGACACCGTTTCATTGATCCAATCGCAATTGATCCGTCCTTGGCCCCAGTGCGAAATAGCTGTTCAGCAACTCGATGAATTAACGGTCGTATGGCAGAGTTAATCCATTTTAATGACTGGCCTTGGCAACATTGGGCCAATCTTTACCCCGACTCAATCGCATTATTGACGGATTCTGAGCGTATTACTTGGAAAGCCTTAAGCCAACAGGTCACCGACCTTGCCAATTACTTTTCAATGCAAGGGGTCAATCAAGGGCAATGTGTTGTCTTACGAGGTAAAAACTCTGTCGAATTGTTGCTAAGCCAGTTAGCTCTTATTGCTTGTGGTGCAAGGGTGTTGCCTCTTAACCCGCGTCTACCAGAAAGGTTATTAGGGGAACTATTGCCACACCTTGATGTGAGTGCTGCTATTGATTTTACTGGTGAATCAGGTGTCTTAGCTGAGTATCGAAACTTAGATTATCAGCAGTATTATCATTTTATTGATGATAATGCTTTTCAGACAGTTGATTTTTTGACCACATTAGAACAACCCGCAACACTCATATTAACTTCCGGCTCAACCGGCTTACCAAAAGCCGTCGTTCACAGTGTATTTGCCCACTTATGTAGTGCAAAAGGGGTTGTCAGTGTGATGAGTTATCAACAAGCGGATTGTTGGTTGCTTTCTTTGCCGCTATTTCATGTTTCAGGACAAGGTATTATTTGGCGCTGGCTACTCCAAGGGGGCAGTTTAGCGTTGAAAACCTCACCATTGGCCGAAGCCTTGCAGGATGTTACGCACGCATCCCTAGTTCCAACACAATTATGGCGTTTGTTAAACGAAGAAACTGCCAGTCAGCTTGTGTTAAAAGAAGTTTTGTTGGGGGGGCGATGATACCTACGACACTCACAGATTTAGCAGAAAGCCGCGGAATTGCTTGCTGGAGTGGTTATGGGATGACTGAAATGGCATCCACTGTTTGTGCTAAACGTGCAAATGGTAAAAAAGGTGTCGGCTTACCATTAAAAGGTAAGCAAGTACGTATTATTAATGATGAAATCCAAATCAAGGCAGATAGCCAAGCAATAGGGTATTGGTTTGATGGTGAGGTCAAGCCGTTAAACTGTATTGACGGCTGGTTTAAAACCAATGATAAAGGCGCTTTTACTGAAGGTGAGTACCAGATACTCGGTCGATTAGACAATTTATTTATCAGTGGCGGTGAAAATATTCAACCAGAAGATATCGAATCCGTCATAAACTCTCACCCTGATGTCAGCCAAAGTTTTATTATTCCTGTTGATGATGAACAATTTGGTCAACGGCCAGTCGCAGTCATTGAAATTAATGAAACAACGGATTTAAATAAACTGGCAGATTGGTTGAAAGATAAACTCGCCTCCTATCAATATCCTACAGCGTTTTATTATTTAGCTCCTGAGCTGAAAGCTGGCGGGATCAAAGTTTCTCGCCAACAAGTAAAACACTGGCTATATACAAAGGCAGTGTTTAGTCATTAAAAAGTGGCAGGGATTCTCCTGCCACTCAAGCGAATTATTTTTTCAGAGCGTTTAATGCTTTTTCCACGCCTGCACCATACTCAGGGTGAACTTGTTTAAATAACCCAATTTGGCGTATTTGGGTTTCTTCTGTTGTGTCAATCAGTTCCCCCGCAATACGTTTAAACATTCTTTGATGTTCTGCATCATCCAGTAGTTCATACAAGGCGCGAGGCTGGCTGAAATAGTCTTGGTCTTCACGATGATCCCAATGGTCAGCAGCACCTTCGATAGATAATGGCGGCTCACTGAAATCCGGTTGTTCTTGGAATAAGCCTGCTTCATTTGGCTCATAAGTGACATTATTGCCACTATTGCCATCCACACGCATAGCTCCATCACGATGGTAATTGTGGAATGGGCAGCGAGGTGCGTTTACAGGGATTTGGTGGTGGTTGACGCCAAGGCGGTAACGGTGCGCATCGCCATAAGAGAATAAACGCCCTTGTAACATTCTATCTGGTGAGAAACCAATACCCGGGACGATATTTGCTGGGCTGAATGCTGCTTGTTCGACATCAGAAAAATAATTATCTGGGTTACGGTTAAGTTCAAAATAGCCAACATCAATTAATGGGTAATCCTTATGTGGCCAGACTTTAGTTAGGTCAAATGGGTTATAAGGAACTTGCGATGCTTCTTTCTCAGGCATGATTTGAACCTGTAAGTTCCAGCGAGGAAAGTCACCTTTTTCAATAGATTCAAATAAATCACGTTGTGAGCTTTCTCTATCTTTACCGACTAATTGTTCTGCTTGCTCATCAGAGAGGTTTTGGATGCCTTGTTGGCAGCGGAAATGGAATTTGACCCAAAATCGCTCGTTATCACTATTGATAAAGCTATAAGTATGGCTACCAAAACCGTGCATATGACGGTAACTTTGAGGGATGCCTCGATCACTCGCATCAATGGTCAATTGGTGCAAAGATTCAGGTAACTGAGAGAAAAATGCCCACTTATGTTCCATAGTACGTAAATTAGAGCGTGGGTCGCGCTTAACCACGTGGTTTAAATCAGGGAATTTCAAAGGGTCACGGAAGTAAAAAACTGGGGTATTGTTACCAACCATATCCCAGTTACCTTCTTCTGTATAAAATTTCAGTGCAAAACCTCGGATATCACGTTCTGCATCTGCGGCACCACGCTCACCTGCAACGGTAGAAAAGCGGGCAAACATTTCGGTTTTTTTTCCAATTTGTGAGAAAATTTTTGCCCTTGTGTAACGGGTAATATCATGTGTCACCGTAAAGGTACCGAATGAGCCTGAACCTTTTGCATGCATGCGTCTTTCTGGGATCACTTCACGGTCAAAATGAGCTAGTTTTTCTAAAAACCAAACATCCTGTAATAACATAGGGCCGCGTTTACCCGCGGTCATGACATTATTATTATTGGCGACGGGAGCGCCAGAAGCGGTAGTAAGCCCTTTCTTTTTCATCAAAATACTCCTAATTCTGGATTAAATGACTACACAAACCTAACTAATAAGTTAATCTTTTGTAAAAAAATAAAATCATTACTACAATGAACCTATAAACCAGTATAATTACCATGGTATTAATAATCTAATTAATATGACCAATTACTGTGATTAACATGGCAATAGTGGTATTCATATTACTGTTATTGAATGATATACCTTTGATTTGATAAAATTATTTGAGAATTTGTCGTATTTTATGTATAGCTTGAGTAAATCTGAGTAATAAAGACTGAGGATTACGTAAAATTCGCGTAGTATCCGCATGTAATAATTTGAAGAGGATAAGATAATGCGCAAAGTATTGTTATTAGCAGCGGCCATGTCGCCATTTTTTGTTGGTACTGCACAGGCAGTTTCAGTTAGTGCTCAAGCAGGTAAACATTTTACGGAATTGTCCGCTGGGTTGGGTAACCCAAATGCCGGTTTAGCGTTTAATGGTTCTTGGGCGCGCAGTGACCATGATGGTCAAATGGGGAGCCTCGGCGCTACATTTGGTTTGCCAATTGGGCCTTTTTCTGCTCATGTTGGTGGTAAAGGGTTATATTTATCGCCTGATAACAATAGTAATGGTGCTGCATTAGCTGTTGGTGGTGGGGTAAATTGGCAAGCTTTGCCTTCATTAAATATTTATGGTGAAGCTTATGGTGCTCCTGAGCAACTGACATCAGGTAGCAAATCGTACGTAGAAGCTAAAGCGGGCGCACGTTACACGGTATTCAAGCCGCTATCTATTGATGCTGGGTATCGGTTAATTGAAATGAAAGGTAGCCATGGCAACAACAGTGATAAAGTTGCAGATGGTTGGTATGTGGGAGCAGGGCTTTCATTTTAAAACTTTTCTCGTATTTTAATCAGTTCCTAATCCGGGATTAACCCCTTAGATTGGGAACTGATAATTCCACCTTATTTTTTATTATCATAAATATTCTTTATTTAAAAGCCGCTTGAAACAAAATAATAACTAAGCTTATTTATTACGATGTTGCTCACATTGCACATACTAATAGCTGTTAGAGGGTTACTGTAATGAAACCAGTACTTCACGGCTTAACCCCGTGCTTTCCATAATAATTTCTAGGCTAACCCCTTGTTTAAGTAAATTACTCGCCAAAACAATTGTTGCCTCTTCACGCCCTTTTTCTCGCCCTCGCTCAATGCCTTCAAGTAGACCTTCTTGGCGGCCTTTATCCTGTAACCGCTGTGCAATATTCATTATAGTTTCCTTATGTTTTTCGGTTTGCTCCCCCAATGCCTGCACAATATGTTCGAAATTAGTGGAGTCCAACGCAATGAACAAATAATTCAAGATAGTCACGATATCATTATCGCTATTATAGTGTTGATTAAGTGCCTGTGCCAAGAGCGGCAGAACTTGCTGAAATTCATCCCGTAAATACTTATGTTTCATCGCCAGCTCCATGACAGCGACTTTCCGATGATTAACCAATTGACTATCCTCTATTACCGTGACATCTACCAATGGGAATGGCTGTGTGTATAGCCCATTAGCGATATCTGGGAGTGTAAAACAATCCGTCCATAATTGCGTATAGGGGTATGGAGACCGCCCACCGTGATAAAAAAGAACTGGCACCACAAGAGGGGGCGTCTTATTACCTTGTTGCAGATGTTGGTTCATCGCTAAAAACGCATAATGCATTAAACGCCAAGCCATAAGTTTATCTGGGGTTGACTGGTGTTCGACTAAAAGATAAAGGTAACCTTTTCCGTGGGTTGTTTGCACTGAATATAAAACATCGGATAAACGTGAGCGCAGTTGTTTATCAATAAATGAAGAGTTAGTTAGGGCTAGCGTATTAAAATCACATAATGACTTAATATGATTAGGGAGGTGAATATCAAAAAAGTCTCGGGCATTCTCAATTTTCGTCATAAAGCCTTTAAAAGCGGCATCATGTGCAGTAGATATCCGTTTTTTCTGCATCCAATTATCCTTATTGGCAGCCAATGATAACAAGCAGTAACGTCACTACACCACAATAGAATAAGCAGACAAAGTTGTCTGCTCGGTATTATTTACTGATAAGGAGTGATATTTTGGAGGTAAATTTTAAGAGGTGTATTAACGCAGAGTAAAATATAGGAATGATGAATGATTGGGTTAATGGATAAAGGTAATAACAATAAAACTCAATCCTGAGTAAAAGACTTCAAATGGCATGATATTGAAGTCTTTTACTTTATCGAGAGCTTACCCAACGTTTGGTAAAAAACCAGCAACAATAGCAAATTGGATAGCGATGACAGCGATACCGCAAAGTAGCACTAAACCTAATATTGGTGTGCCACCCTTAACTTGGTATTCACCTTGCGTTTCAACTTTACGCACCCGTAAGGTTAAGAGCGCAGGGATAATCAGCGCAAGAACAGACAGTGCAACAGCAGCATAAGTTAAGGCCTGCACGAAACTGCTAAAAAATAAGGCAGCTAACAGCGGCGGTATGAAGGTTAATAAACCTGTTTGAATGCGACCAAATAGGTGGTTACTGCGCTTAAATAGGTCGGCAAGATAATCAAATAGGCCAAGGGCAACACCTAAAAAGGAAGTCGCTAAGGCTAAATCCATAAATAAACTAACAGCGATATTTACACGGGGTGTAGCCACAACATCACGGATTGCAGTCAGTAGCCCGTTTAGGCCAGATTGTTGCGCAAGGATCCCGATAAATGTATGAGAGGGAATTGACCCAAGCGTTGCGATTTGCCACAGAATATAGGCGACTAGTGGGATAGCACTACCCGTAATAAAAATCATACGTAATTTACGCACATCACCATTCATATAGTTCACCAAGCTAGGCACGCTTCCATGGAACCCAAATGAAGTGAATATAACGGGTACGGCAGCAAGAAGTAGGCCTTTTTCAACAGGCATTGTGCTTAAGTTAATAGCTTCGGCATGGGGCATCATTACGACTAACATAATCACTAAAAAAACAGTTTTTGCAGTGAATAAAATTCGATTAATAAAGTCTACAGAGTGGGTGCCTATGCAGACAATCGCACCACCGATAATTGTGAACGCAATAATGGCAGTATCCGTCGAAATGTTAATACCCCACCATGAAGAAAAACTGTCTGAAATTAGAACACCGGCACCACCAATATATGCAGTCGTTAAGGCGTACATTAATAACAGCATACTGAGGCCAGTTACTATTTGCCCTGTGGGACCTAGATATTTCTTAGCAACAGACCCTAATCCCATGTTGGCTGGGTTATGTTGATATACTTCAACTAATAGTAATGAGGTATAGCTCATTAACATCCACAAACCAACAAGCAAACAGACGATGCCTGTGAAACCGACACCTGCAGCAGCAAGTGGCATTGCCAGCATCCCAGCCCCTATTGTTGTTCCTGCAACGATTAACACACTGCCAAGCGTACGATTCTTCACAAGTTCCTCTAATTGAAATTAATTTATTAATAAGTGCAGCAGATTATGCGATTGCACGTGCGCTGTCAAATGTAAATTACAGGTGGTGTATATATATATTTACACCTTAAATTTAGTTGAGACTAAAAGAATGGCTAAATAAATACAGGTTAATTAAATGAAAAAATAATGAGAGATAAACGTAAATTCAAAGAGGAGGCATATGTTAAAAAATAGAGGGTAATTAATTGATTTTTCTATATAGACTAATTAACTGGGCAGTATGGCAGTTACTTAAGGTGAATTGTGTGATGGGGCTATAACAAAAGCATAAAAAATAAAATTAAATTGATTTTGAAATTATCATAAATCAAATTAATGAATATAAATCATCCGGATAATATAGGCAGACATATCTATAAAGGATGAAACTATGGACTTCATGATACAACTTGCCATTATCCTTGTTTGCTTGTTTTACGGAGCAAAAAAAGGTGGGATGGCGTTAGGGCTTTTGGGTGGTGTTGGTCTCGTAATTTTAGTTTTTGGGTTTGGCTTACCGCCAGGAAAACCGCCTGTTGATGTTATGCTTGTTATCATTGCTGTTGTTGCCGCATCAGCAACGTTACAAGCATCAGGCGGTTTAGATGTCATGCTGCAAATTGCAGAACGATTACTACGGAAAAACCCTAAATACATCTCTATTGTGGCACCATTTGTGACATGCATTTTAACCATTTTGTGTGGTACAGGGCATGTTGTTTATACTATTTTACCTATCATTTATGATGCAGCGATTAAAAACAATATTCGTCCAGAAAGACCAATGGCTGCAAGTAGTATTGGTGCACAAATGGGGATTATAGCTAGCCCTGTATCAGTGGCTGTTGTTTCACTCGTTGCAATGTTAAATGGGGTGACGATAAACGGGCAATCTCTTGAATTTCTAGATTTATTGGCCATTACTATCCCATCAACATTATTAGGTATTTTAGCTATTGGTATCTTTAGTTGGTTTAGGGGGAAAGATCTTGATAAAGACCTCGTATTCCAAGAGTTTATTTCTGTCCCTGAAAACCATGATTATGTATATGGTGACAGTGTGACATTACTGGATAAAAAACTGCCTAAAATTAATTGGGTAGCGATGTGGATTTTCCTAGCATCTATTGCAGTCGTTGCATTATTAGGCGCTTTTTCTGAATTAAGACCACTAGTGAATGGTAAACCACTTTCTATGGTATTAGTGATCCAGATGTTTATGTTATTGGCAGGAGCGCTAATTATTATCATCTGTAAAACTAATCCAGGGCAAATATCGAAGAATGAAGTTTTCCGCTCAGGGATGATTGCTATTGTCGCGGTATATGGTATCGCATGGATGGCTGAAACCATGTTTGGTGCACACATGGATGAGATCAAAGGAACACTTGGTTCTTTAGTTAAGGATTTCCCATGGGCATATGCGGTTATTTTACTATTGGTGTCTAAATTCGTTAATTCACAAGCAGCGGCATTGGCAGCGGTTGTGCCTATCGCATTAGGAATTGGTGTTGACCCTGCTTATATTATTGCTTCTGCGCCAGCTTGTTATGGTTATTATATTTTACCAACTTATCCTAGTGACCTTGCAGCGATTCAATTTGACCGCTCAGGAACAACACGTATCGGTAAATTTGTTATCAACCACAGTTTTATCTTGCCGGGGTTAATTGGGGTGGGCGTCTCTTGCGTATTTGGCTGGGTATTTGCCGCTTTATATGGTTACCTATAAACCGATAGCAATCTCATAAGATGAAAAGCGATTGCATGGAAAGTCAATTACCATGCAATCGCTAACGATATTAAACTATCAACCAATTTCAATGTCAGAAAGCGGGTGGCAACAACAAGGTAATATTTCACCTTCTTGAACAAATGCCAAAGGTTTACGCTTATAGCCGACTTTTCCACGTAATAACATCACACGACATGAACCACAGTAGCCTTCACGGCATTGATATTCGACAGGAACACGACTATCTTCGAGAGCTTCCAATAAACACGAATGGATTTCAGTATGGAAGGGGACTTGAACACCCTGCGTTAATCGCAGGGTGATTTTATGGCTAGCCATAATTACAGTTCGAAGTCGCTCAGGTCGTCGGTATCGACTTGAGAGTCAATTTGACCAACTAGGTAAGAACTAACTTCAACTTCTTGAGGTGCGACCTGTACGTTATCTGAAACTAACCATGCGTTAATCCATGGTATCGGGTTGGAGCGCCCTTCGAAAGGTAATTTCAAACCTACTGCTTGCATACGGATATTAGTAATGTATTCAACGTATTGGCATAAAATATCTTTATTTAAACCAATCATTGAACCTTCACTAAATAGGTAATCAGCCCACTCTTTTTCTTGTTCCGCTGCTTGTACGAACAAGTCGTAGCATTCTTGTTCACATTCCGCTGCAATTTCTGCCATTTCAGGGTCATCTTGACCTGAACGCAATAGGTTAAGCATGTGTTGAGTACCGGTTAGGTGCAACGCTTCATCACGCGCAATTAGCTTGATGATTTTTGCATTCCCTTCCATCAGTTCACGCTCAGCAAAAGCAAATGAACAAGCAAAACTAACATAAAAACGGATGGCTTCTAGGGCATTGACACTCATTAAGCACAGGTAAAGTTGCTTTTTAAGTTGGCGTAGAGAAACGGTGACTTGCTTGCCATTACAATTATGAGTGCCTTCACCAAACATATGGTAGTAGTTAGTCATTTCGATTAGGTCATCATAAAAACCAGAAATGTCTTTTGCACGCTTTAAAATTTCTTCATTTTCAACAATATCATCAAAAATGATGGCAGGGTCATTTACGATATTACGAATAATATGCGTATAAGAACGTGAGTGAATAGTTTCAGAAAATGCCCACGTTTCTACCCAAGTCTCTAACTCAGGAATTGAAATTAATGGCAACAGAGCCACATTTGGGCTGCGACCCTGAATAGAGTCAAGCAGCGTTTGGTATTTCAGATTACTGATGAAAATATGCTTTTCGTGTTCTGGCAATGCATTATAGTCAATGCGGTCGCGCGACACGTCAACTTCTTCTGGTCGCCAGAAAAATGACAGTTGTTTTTCAATCAGTTTTTCAAAAATAGGGTATTTTTGCTGATCATAGCGTGCCACGTTAACCGGCTGGCCGAAAAACATCGGTTCCAGCATTTGGTCATTTTTCTTCTGTGAAAACGTTGTATATGTATGTGACATAACCATTCCTATTAAATTTTACACGCGCCGCCTTCGCAATCGGAATCTGCTGACTCAACAACTTCTTCCAGATCACCTTGCACATCTTCCGCGCCATCGCGGGTGTTGTGATAGTAAAGTGTTTTCACACCAAACTTATAGGCGAGCAATAAATCTTTTAGCAATTGGTTCATTGGTACTTTACCGCTCTCGAAACGAGTTGGGTCATAGTTTGTGTTTGCAGATATCGACTGGTCGATAAATTTCTGCATGATACCAACGAGTTGTAAATAACCGCTATTTGAAGGCATTTGCCATAACAGTTCATAAGCACTTTTAAGATTTTCGTAATCAGGGACGACCTGACGTAAGATGCCATCTTTAGATGCTTTAATACTGATGTAACCACGTGGCGGCTCAATACCATTGGTTGCGTTTGAAATCTGGGATGATGTTTCAGAAGGCATCAAAGCAGATAATGTAGAGTTACGCAGACCATGTTGTTTAATGTCTTGGCGAAGTGCTTCCCAATCATAATGTAAAGGCTCATTAGTTAACTTATCGAGTTCTTTTTTATAAGTATCGATCGGTAACACACCTTGTGCATAAGTGGTTTCATTGAACCATGGGCAAGCGCCTTGCTCTTTTGCTAGTTCATTTGAGGCTTTCAACAGGTAATATTGAATTGCTTCAAAGGTTTTATGCGTTAGATTATTTGCACTGCCATCGGAGTAACGAACACCATGTTTTGCCAAATAATAAGCATAGTTGATCACGCCAATACCTAAGGTACGACGGCCCATAGACCCTTGCTTCGCTGCAATAATTGGGTAATCTTGATAATCGAGTAGGGCATCTAACGCACGGACAGCTAACGTGGCTAATTCTTCTAACTCATCAAGGCTTTCAATTGCACCTAAGTTGAAAGCAGAAAGTGTACATAGCGCGATTTCACCATTTTCATCATTAATGTTATTTAATGGTTTTGTCGGTAATGCAATTTCTAAACACAGGTTCGATTGACGAACGGGTGCAACTTGTGGGTCAAATGGGCTATGTGTATTACAGTGGTCAACGTTTTGAATATAAATACGACCAGTAGATGCACGCTCTTGCATCATTAATGAAAATAGCTCAACGGCTTTTACGGCGGTCTTGCGAATATTTTCATCTTGTTCATATTTCACATACAAGCGTTCGAATTCTTCTTGATCGGCAAAGAAAGCGTCATAAAGACCCGGCACATCAGATGGGCTGAACAACGTGATATCTTGGTTTTTAATCAAGCGTTCGTACATCAATTTATTTAACTGAACGCCGTAGTCCATATGACGAACACGGTTACCTTCAACACCACGGTTATTTTTTAGAACCAATAAGCTTTCAACTTCTAAGTGCCAGATTGGGTAGAATAATGTTGCTGCACCACCGCGGACGCCACCTTGAGAACAAGATTTAACCGCTGTTTGGAAGTGCTTATAAAATGGTATACAGCCAGTATGGAATGCTTCACCACCACGAATAGGGCTACCTAATGCACGGATACGCCCTGCATTTACACCAATTCCTGCACGTTGTGAAACATATTTGACAATGGCACTTGATGTGGCGTTGATAGAATCAAGGCTGTCTCCACATTCAATTAGAACACAAGAACTAAATTGACGCGTAGGTGTACGTACCCCAGCCATAATTGGCGTAGGTAGTGAAATTTTGAAGGTAGATACGGCATCGTAGAAACGGCGAATGTAATCAAGACGTGTTTCTTTTGGGTAATGTGAAAATAGACAAGCCGCGACTAATATATATAAAAATTGCGCACTTTCGTATATTTCACCAGTTACGCGGTTTTGTACTAAATATTTGCCTTCGAGCTGTTTAACCGCAGCATAGGAAAAATTCATATCACGCCAATGGTCAATAAAACTATCCATTTGCTCGAACTCTGCTTCGGAGTAGTCTTCCAGCAAATGCTTATCATATTTCCCCATTTCAACGAGGTGTTTTACATGTGCATACAGTGCTGGTGGCTCAAATTGGCCATAGGCTTTCTTGCGTAGGTTAAATATCGCAAGACGAGCGGCAAGATATTGGTAATCTGGTGTTTCACCAGTAATCAAATCGGCTGCTGCTTTGATCATCGTTTCGTGAATATCAGAAGTTCTGATCCCATCATAAAACTGAATCTGTGAACGTAACTCCACCTGAGAAACAGATACGTTACTGAGGCCTTCAGCAGCCCAGGTTATTACCTTGTGGATTTTATCGAGATTAATGCGTTCTTTATGTCCATCACGTTTTGTGACTAACAGACTCTGGTTCATGAGCAAATGCACCTTGGTTGAACAACAAATAGTGTAATGCAAACATAAAAAAGCCCATGGTTAAATGCCATGAGACTAGTTGTGTTATGTTTTGCTTTACTACTATATGTAGTAGTTTGTTGAGAATACCATAACAAGATAATGTTAATATGCGATTTTATCAAGTGAACAAATTGCGGGGTTCTTGTGGATAACTGGTTGGATAAGAAAATAGATCATGTCGGTAAGCTGCATGGTAAAAGGAACTAATAAAAAAAAAGCTTCCGACATGAGGACTAAAATAAATTTTGTAAATTGCGATCGTTTGCTGCTTTCTTAAACGTACTGCTTGCGATTTATTCTTTTCGCGACTAACAGACTATTCGCTGATCGTGTGCAGCATATAATTGACATCCACATTTGGGCCAAGCCAAAATTTATCAGTCATAGGGTTATAGTGCAACCCTATGATATGTTTATCTTTTAACTGTGTTCCATCGACCCAGCTAATCAATTCTGATGGGCGAATAAATTTATTCGCATCATGAGTCCCTTTGGGGACCATTTTCATCACATACTCTGCAGCAACAACTGCCATCAACCAAGCTTTTTTATTACGATTAATAGTAGAAAAAATAACATGGCCACCTGGTTTAACTAATTTTGCGCAGGCTCTGACGACAGATTGTGGGTCTGGCACATGCTCTAGCATTTCCATGCAAGTTACAACATCATAGGCTTGAGGGTGTTTATCCGCATGTTGTTCAACCGTTTCTTGAACATATTCAACAGGAATACCTGACTCAAGCGAATGCAAACGTGCAACCATTAAAGGTTCCGCGCCCATATCTAGGCCAGTAACCTCCGCACCTTCACGCGCCATACTTTCTGATAAAATGCCGCCACCACAGCCTACATCAAGAATTTTTTTACCGAAAATCCCCTCTACACGTTGCATGATGTACCCTAAACGTAATGGGTTAATACGGTGTAAAGGGGCGAACTCGCCTTCTAAATCCCACCAGCGGGACGCGATGGATTCAAATTTTTCAATTTCTTGTTTATCGACATTAAGATACGCTGGGGTTTGGGTATCACTCATTAAAGAAGCTCCTATTTTGATCCTATTACCCGATAGACCTATTATTGATAGCCTGATTTTAATAGGGGAGGTGATAGGCGCCCGTTTATTATTGAAGGTTAAAATGCAGACAATAACTGAGTTATCGCAGCTATTCATTGCAGAACCTTCAAGTTTCGGACACATAAACTTAATTTTCCGCTATTATACATAGCTTGAAAGACAAATACCCGTCTCTTATTTTTATTAAATTGGCGAATTGTGGTATAGTTCTACTCTTTGAATCCGAAGTTATGAGGGACAGTGGTTCCATGAGCGAGATTGCCAGAGAAATCACACCAGTTAATATCGAAGAAGAGCTTAAAAGTTCGTATTTGGATTATGCAATGTCCGTTATTGTCGGCCGTGCACTTCCGGATGTTCGAGATGGACTGAAGCCAGTACACCGCAGAGTACTATTTGCGATGAATGTATTGGGAAATGATTGGAATAAACCCTATAAAAAATCTGCCCGTATAGTCGGGGACGTCATCGGTAAATACCATCCACATGGTGATATCGCTGTTTATGAGACTATCGTTCGTCTTGCACAGCCTTTCTCTATGCGTTACATGCTGGTGGATGGTCAAGGAAACTTCGGTTCAGTTGATGGAGACTCAGCTGCGGCAATGCGTTATACGGAAATCCGTATGGCGAAAATTGCTCATGAGCTACTGGCTGATCTTGAAAAAGAAACCGTTGATTTCGTTCCAAACTATGATGGAACAGAGCAAATTCCTGAAGTAATGCCAACGAAAATCCCTAACCTTTTAGTTAATGGGTCGTCAGGTATTGCTGTTGGGATGGCAACTAATATTCCTCCTCACAATTTAGGGGAAGTTATAAATGGTTGTCTTGCCTATATAGAAGATGAAGATATCAGTATTGAAGGTTTGATGGAGCACATACCGGGCCCAGATTTCCCGACTGCTGCCATCATCAACGGTCGTCGTGGTATCATCGATGCTTATCGTACAGGGCGTGGTAAGGTTTATATCCGTGCTAGTGCAGAAGTCGAAGTCGATGAGAAAAGTGGCCGTGAAACCATCATTGTCAGCGAAATACCTTATCAAGTGAATAAAGCTCGCTTGATTGAAAAAATTGCTGAACTAGTCAAAGACAAACGTGTTGACGGTATCAGTGCATTACGTGATGAGTCAGATAAAGACGGCATGCGTATTGTCATTGAGGTAAAACGTGATGCGGTGGGTGAGGTTGTCCTAAACAACTTGTATTCATTAACTCAGCTGCAAGTTTCTTTTGGCATTAATATGGTGGCTTTACATCAAGGCCAACCAAAAATACTGAATCTAAAAGATATTATTGCTGCTTTCGTTCGTCATCGTCGTGAGGTTGTTACACGCCGTACCATTTTTGAACTGCGTAAAGCACGCGATAGAGCTCATATACTTGAAGCGTTAGCGATTGCATTAGCGAATATTGACCCAATTATCGAGCTGATCCGTAAGGCACCAACGCCAGCAGAAGCCAAAGCAGGGCTGATAGCAAGGTCTTGGGACCTTGGTAATGTGGCTGCGATGCTAGAGCGTGCAGGTGATGACGCGGCTCGTCCAGAATGGTTAGAAGAACAGTTCGGTGTTCATGATGGTCAATATTTCCTTACTGAACAACAAGCACAAGCTATTCTTGATTTGCGTTTGCAAAAGTTAACGGGTCTTGAGCATGAAAAATTACTCGAAGAATACCGTGAACTTTTAATTCAAATTGAAGCTCTGTTATTTATTTTGCGCAGCCCTGAACGTTTGATGGAAGTTATTCGCGAAGAATTAGAAATTATTCGTGATACATATAATGACCCTCGACGTACTGAAATTACCGAGAATACCGCGGACATCAATATTGAAGATTTAATCAATCAAGAAGATGTGGTCGTTACGTTATCTCACCAAGGTTATGTGAAGTATCAGCCTCTGTCTGATTACGAAGCACAGCGTCGTGGAGGGAAAGGTAAATCGGCAGCGCGGACGAAAGACGAAGACTTTATTGAACGCCTCTTGGTTGCCAATACGCACGATACCATCTTGTGTTTCTCAAGTCGTGGTCGCTTATACTGGATGAAGGTTTACCAATTACCAGAGGCCAGCCGTGGTGCTCGTGGTCGTCCAATCGTTAACTTATTACCACTTGAACAAAACGAACGCATTACAGCTATCTTACCTGTACGAGAGTACGAAGAGGGCTACAACGTGTTTATGGCGACTGCAAGCGGTACGGTGAAGAAAACGCCTTTACAAGAATTCAGCCGTCCAAGAAGCGCAGGTATTATTGCGGTTAACCTAAATGAAGGTGATGAACTCATTGGTGTTAATTTGACCGATGGCTCAAATGAAGTCATGTTGTTCTCTGCGCAAGGTAAAGTGGTTCGCTTTGCTGAAGATGCAGTAAGACCGATGGGGCGCACTGCAACAGGTGTTCGTGGTATAAAATTAATGGATAACGATAAAGTTGTCTCTTTAATTATTCCTCGAGGGGAAGGCCATATCCTGACTGTAACAGAGAATGGTTACGGTAAACGTACTGAAGCAGCAGAATATCCAACAAAATCACGTGCAACTCAAGGGGTTATCTCCATTAAAGTGAGTGAACGTAACGGGAATGTAGTTGGCGCCATTCAAGTTGATGACACTGACCAAATCATGATGATCACTGATGCAGGGACGTTAGTTCGTACTCGAGTGTCAGAAGTCAGTATTGTTGGTCGAAATACTCAAGGTGTTACTCTGATTAGAACTGCCGAAGACGAAAAAGTTGTTGGCTTACAGCGCGTTGCTGAAACGGAAGATGATGAAGGTTTAGATGATGAAAATGTAGACGAAAACACCATGGAAAATGGTGTGGATGATGCAGACATCAATGAACAAGATTAATCATTTCGTTTAATCTACTCAACGGGCAGCCGATCACGCTGCCCGTTTTACTTTTCTAATTGATATCTCTCATGGTTTTTATTACTTTTCATGTTTATCGCTTTTTTATCATGTGATCGAGTATAATTAACGGTCATGGTATCGAATATACAGGAAGGCGCTTGAGATATTTACCCTCGTTTAAAACATCACTTAGACTCTCTCGAGATTTATTTCGTATCCTCGGCTTGATGTTGTGGGGGATGGGCGTTTTTATTACTTTATTTTTTCTTTATTCACAATTCAATGAGTATAAATCTGACATACGTCAGCAATTTTATTCAGGGCATGAGAATCTTCAGGCTTATATTCAACAAACCGGTGCGACCTTAAATTCTATTCAGTCAATGACTGAACAATATAAAACTAAATTACAAGAGTCTGGGAATGGAAAGGCTACATCTACAAGTTTTATGGATTTGCCTAGTGCATCAAACTATTCTTTTTATAAATTAACCGCCGATACAGATTGTGATTATTTTAGGAATAGAGCTGAAAATTATTTACATGCTTTCGAACAATTAAATTATTTCTGGAAGGATAGTATTGCGGCTCCACAAGCCTTAAATCATGTATTTTTAGTCGGTTCAAGAAGTTATTGTATGGTGGATTATCCGATCCGTTCTACAATATCCGATATTGAGATATTGAAAAAAGTGAGTTATGAGAGTGTACGTACCTATCAGGGACTAAGGCTGAGAGGCAAAGAGCGTAATTTGTTCACTATTGTGCATGGCGCCCAACCCGATAACGGCCAAGTCTATCTAATTCAACCTGTTAATCATAAAGAGATGTTGCTTGCTTTTATTGGTCTAGAACGCTCAATCAATTTGAATCAATTTAATATAAGTAAAAATAAAGCAGTTGAAATATTGATGGTGAATAATTATAACCAACCTGTTTTATATTCACCGGTGGATATGAATCCTAAAAGTTCAGCACTGTTGAATATCGCAGAGCCTTCTTTTTTTGGCTTTAATTCTGATTATTCAAAATTAATTTTTAAGAAGCGTTTAGCCCCTTCTCAAGTAACGGTTATTTTCTCAATAGCAACATCTCAAATACTCGCGAGCTTAGAAGATACTATCTTCTACGGGGTAATACTTAATATTTTTACTGGTGGGCTTATTTTCTTTCTAATCTGGTTGTTAGAAAGAAAAATGTTGGAGCCAGCTGCGAATACCGCTATTCGCCTCGAAGAACATGAACAATTTAATCATAAAATTGTGGCCTCCGCGCCTGTGGGGATCATTATCTTACGGTTAACGGATGGTGGCAATATTCTAAGTAATGAGCTAGCTCATGATTATTTTCGCTTATTAAGTGATGATGATAAGCAGCGGATTTTGACAATTATTCGCCAGAAAGCGAGTAATTATATTGATGTTGTGACAACAAATGGTACACATTTACAGATCAGCTTTGTGAATTCTCGTTATCAAAATGAAGATGTCGCGATTTGTGTTTTAATTGATATCAGTATCCGTGTGCAAATGGAGAAATCATTGCAAGATATTGCTGATGCTGCAGAGCAAGCTAACCATGCAAAATCGATGTTCTTAGCAACGGTAAGTCATGAATTAAGAACACCGCTATATGGGATCATCGGTAATATTGAATTATTGCAACGTTATGAGTTATCCGAAAAAGCAACGCGTTTAGTGTCCACAATGGATAATTCTTCTTCATTACTGTTGCAAATCATCAGTGATATTTTGGATTTTTCTAAAATTGAATCTAAACAATTGAAAATAGAAAATAAACTTTTTAATTGTCGGGAAGTATTTGCATTTGTATTAGCTAACTATTTGCCATTAGTGACCAAGAAAAAAATATCGTTGTATTCTTATATTGAGCCTGACATTCCTGATTTAATTCTCAATGATTCAGTACGGCTACAGCAAGTGGTTTCTAATATTGTTAATAACAGTATTAAGTTTACGGAATCTGGTTTTGTACTGTTGTATGTTTGGAAAGATGAGAATTATTTGAAGGTCGAAATCCGAGATTCAGGGATAGGCATGACTCAAGCAGTGGTGATGCAATTATTTGACCCATTCTTTCAAGTACATGACCAAAACAATACCGGACACAAAGGAACAGGTTTAGGTTTAGCTATATGTGAAAAACTAATCAACCTAATGGATGGTGATATAGAAGTTAGTTCCCAAATAGGTCTTGGAAGTTCATTCACAATACGTATCCCACTTTATGGGCAAGAGTACATTAAAAAAACGGTTCCCGATTATCGTACAGGCTATCGTATTGCTATTTCGTGCCAAAACGAATTCTTAATGAATTTCCTATCACGGCTATTAGCACATGAAAAATTTATAGTAGTAACTAATAACTCTATCGACAAAACAATCGATTATGACCTGTTGATAACCGATTGTGAGCATAAAGGGGAAGTGAGAAGCACTCATCATATTCAGTTGTCGAGCTTCTACGCAGGTGATCTTTATGAAGCAAAATCAAATGAATGGGTTTATAACACATATCAATTAGATAAGTTACCCGTATTAATTGATAAAGTTATTATGAAAACCGTTGAGAATTCACAGAAAAATGTTAGCTCGAATGAGCAACTAATGGCAGATTTTTCTTTGGGTGAATACCATGTACTTATTGTTGATGACCACCCAATCAATCGGATGCTTTTGAGTGAACAATTAGCCAGCATCGGCTTTACAACGGGTACTGCAGTGGATGGATTAGATGCACTGAAATACTTAGATAGCCATCATGCTGATATTATTTTAACGGACGTCAACATGCCAAATATGGATGGTTATCAATTGGCAAGAGAGTTACACCGCTTAGAATATAATTTACCTATTGTTGCACTAACAGCGAATGCGATGGCTGAGGAAAAACAACGCTGTATCGATGCGGGTATGAATGATTGTTTATCAAAACCAACCACTATTGCTATTTTGCGCGAGACATTGACCCGTTTTTGCTGAAAAATGAATGGAGTAAAAAATAAAAACCCGTAACCGGGTTTTTATCGTGTAGTAAAAGAACTTAAATATTACTCTGAAGGCGAGTTATCAATGCTGACAGAAGAAAGATAGTTCAGTAAGGCAATATCATTTTCAACGCCTAATTTCAGCATTGCTGATTTTTTCTGGCTACTAATTGTTTTGATACTACGATTAAGCTTCTTAGCAATTTCAGTGACTAAGAAACCTTCAGCAAATAAACGCAGAACTTCACTTTCTTTTGGCGATAAGCGTTTATCACCGTAACCACTCGCATTGACTTTTTCTAACAATTTACTCACACTTTCAGGAGTAAACTTTTTACCTTTCTGTAAGGCCGCTAATGCTTTAGGTAAATCTGCTGGTGCGCCTTGTTTTAACACTATACCTTCGATATCCAGTTCTAGAATTGCACTTAGAATGGCTGGATTATTGTTCATGGTGAGAACAATAATTGAAAGGTCAGGATAATGGCGTTTAATGTATTTGATTAACGTAATACCATCGCCGTATTTATCACCTGGCATAGATAAATCAGTAACTAGAACATCAGCGTTTAAGCGTGCTAAGTTATTAATTAAAGAGGTTGAGTCCTCAAATTCACCTACGATATTCACCCATTCGATTTGTTCAAGTGATTTTCTGATACCGAAAAGAACAATAGGGTGATCATCGGCAACAATGACATTTAGGTTATTCATCTTATTGGTTACCTTCTGGCATTAGTTTTTTGACTGAATTATCCAGCATGCTAATGCATTTTCTTATTTCCAATCCGTTTTCATCTGCTATATAACGCTCTAAATCTTCACAAATTTTATGAAGAACTGTGAATTCGAGCATAGCAAAAACTCCTTTTAAACGATGTGCAGTGTTTTTCAATTCGGTCAAATCCTCAACACTTTCACTATTATACAGTTTATTAATATCTATCGGTACTGTTGTTATGAATAAATCTCGATATCCACTGTTAGCTAAAACTAATTGATAACTTTTAATTGCATTTTCCATTTCTCCATCAGGGTTAGATAATGAAGTTTGAGATTCAACCTCGTTAGGTTCTGGTAAGCGTGAACATTCATCTTCGCTATCCGAATTTTCGATAAGTAATGAAATTGCACTAATAAGCTCATCAGCAAAGTTATAATTAACCTCTATGTAGTGAGGTTGCAACTCGTGCATTCCAGAAAGATTACCATTAATTTTGATAATGTGTTCAAAACATTCTTCATTATTATCAGTGATCAACAGATCCCAATCCGTATGCGGAGAACTTTCATTTAAATCAAGAAATTCTGCGCCATAATTGGCTAAGGTATTTCTGATAATACGCGAAATATCTGCATTATGAATATTTAACCGCACGTAGACATCCTCTAATAAAGCAGGATAATCCTTAACAAGGAGTTCATTGGTCGCTGGAAGTGTAATCTCATAATGTGTGCCTATCGCATCGCTAGTACGAATCGAAAATGTCCCATTCATCCTCTTTACCAATAACTTACATAAATAAAATGTCATACCAGAACGAGTGAAGTGAGATGAATTTAGTATTTTCCCAAGAAAAGGACTTTGCAAGTTATTAAGTTCTTGGTTACTAAGCCCTGAACCACTATCTCTAATGTTAAGTAAAACGACTCTTTTTTCTGAATCATAAGATAGCGTGAAAGATATCTTCCCAAAAGAGGTTGTTGCAATAGAATAATCCCAAATGAGTTGTATTAGATGCTGTAAATAAGCCAAATTGGTTTCAATTAATGAATCAGGATTGATATTGTTATGAAAATAAAGGGCTAACCCTTTATTATTAAGACGCGATAGGTTTTGTTTCAAAAACTGATTAACGACATTTGCAATCGAAATTTTTTCACTTTTTAGTGGAGTTGTTTCTGATTCTAGCTGATTTAGCAACCCTATATTTTCAAACCAACGGTTAATATAAAATAGCTGACTTTCTATTTCTAAAACAAATTTTTGGTTATTTTCACCTGAAATTTTAGCTAATTTAGTTAATTGGTCGTCAATTTGGATAAGGGCAGGAAGTATTTCACTACACATATTTTCAAATACAACCTTGCGCATTTGGATATTCTTTTTATATTCACGGTTGGCTAGTTCTTGGCGTTTTTGAGTGAGAGCTTCCTTGTCTTTATCTACAATAATAAACATGACAGTATTTGCTTTGGTTGCACTTTCAACAAGTACGATCTCATAAACAATATTTTCAATCGAAACCTGAATAACATCATGATTTTCGATTGCCATCTCTTTTATATGAACCAAATCCATTGAAGGTAGTAATTGATTTGCAATGTTATTGCTAAGGATTTTTTTGTTGGCATTAAAGTCGTAGACTAAAATACCATAGGCAATATGGTTAATCAGGGCATTGTTTAGCGCTTCGTTAAAATGGAGTTCTTGTAGCATGTTGGTATTGGGAGAAATAAGCCGTTTACGAATAAAAGCCATGATCAACAAAGCAAGGAAAATCATGATGAGCATGCCTGTCATTAACCAAAGGTTAAAGCTCACCATATTAAAAATAATGTTTTTTAATGAAGTATGATAATAAAGCTGATAGCTAGTCCCTTCAATAGGTTGCGAAAATATTAGGTTTGTTCCAACCCAAGAGGTATGAGACTCATTACTGCCAGTACTTGATGGGCGTGTATTAATGGTGAAAAAATCCCCATTAAGGCTTGCTGGGATCAGCGAATTAATGGAAATATCAAACGAAATAACACTGGTTAGCTGCCCTGGAGAGTTGAACATCAAGCGATAAGTATAATAGAAGAGGTTATCTGGAGAATATTTTTGTATATTAGATATAATTTCTCGTCTATCTAACAGTGTCGATTGAGTCAACATATCCGCACGCTTTTCTTCAGCAGTTAGAGTCAGATAGCTTTCCTTAAAACGTAGTTCAGGCTTAAGTATTGAATGAGTAGTTACTAAAACTAAAGTATTATCTAGCCCATTAAGATAATACATTGAGTTATATTCATTGCGTGCACCCCAGACAATCTCCATATAATCAGCTAGCTTAGTGGCTAATACATTATTCGCTTTTTTATTATTCCCAAATACAATCGCATCAATAGTTTGGTTTGCACTACTTAACCAAAAAATATCATGGCGCATTTCTGTCACGGAAAGTTTATCTATAGCAGTGGGAGTTGTTTTATCATTGGCAAGCTTATAAATGTGGCTAGCTTGGTAGCGGTAGTCTTCGATTTGATACGCTAACCTAGTGGCCATACTACTTAATGAGGTCTGGCGGTTTTGCACCCATGCTTGATAGTAGTTAAATAGTGATAAAAACAGCATCACAATTAACAACAGAATAAACGCAGCAAAAATACGTGAAAGAGTGCTTGGTTTTAATGATGATTGTTTGTACATACTGTAGCGTGCGTTCCCATAGGCTAAAAATTATTAGGTTAAAAATCATACGCCTAGAGAAATGATAGACACCGATTTTGCACAGATATTACCATTATTTTTCGCAAATAGAGAGTAATTGAGTGAAGATTAGCCAAACGAAGTAAAAAAATCAATTTTTTTACTTTCAGGGGTAGACAAGGCGTCGGGATTCCTCCATAATCGCGCCCCATGGAGAGATGGCCGAGCGGTCGAAGGCAGCGGTCTTGAAAACCGCCGATGGGAAACCATCCTAGAGTTCGAATCTCTATCTCTCCGCCATATTCGCCGGCTTAGCTCAGTTGGTAGAGCAACTGACTTGTAATCAGTAGGTCACCAGTTCGACTCCGGTAGCCGGCACCAAATAAGAACCCGTTATCTCATAGAGATAACGGGTTTTTTCTTGCTTGTCATTCAGGTCATTCTACTGCTTCAAATAGTCGATGGGACATATTTGAGCCATCACAGAACATTAGCTTGTCGACCTTCATTGCATACTCAGTTAGATGATTTAGTACTAAATAGGTATCGCTTCCCACTCTCATTTTTCCAACGTTAGCCGTTGGTGCCTCATATTCCCTCTAATCACTGCGATGCTTTAACATGAGTAGGTAAAAACTATTAGTGTTTATCTGGTAAAAGTATAACGTGAGAAAATATTTGGTTGCTTATTCATAGCTGAGGGTAGTGTTTATACGGATTATTGATATAATACTCGCTGTTTAAGTCAGCTTATATTGTTGTGGCATTCATTCGTTATGGCATTCATGTTGAATTTTACAGACGAAATGCAGTCTAAAATAGCGTGCATTCTGCAAAGGCGAAGTATTGGGAGATATAATGTACGCCACAAACCCGTTTTCACTGAAGTTGTTCCATCCAAAATATGCAGTAACATGGTTAGGGGTATCTCTTTTATATTTATTGGTACAGTTACCTTATACATGGCAAGTTTGGTTAGGGGCCTTCTTGGGGAAAAACTCAAGGTATTTTATTAAGCGAAGAGTCTCAATTATAAAGCGAAATTTAGAATTATGTTTTCCAAATAAAAGTAAAAAAGAAATTGATGTTCTAGTCACCGAAAATTTAAAATCATTAGGTATTGCTCTATTCGAAACTGGAATAGCATGGTTCTGGAGTGATACAAAAGTTAAAAAACTGTTCCAAGTTAAGGGAATGTCAAATTATTTGGATGCAGTGGCCAAAAATAAAGGTGTGATTATTGTTGGCGTGCATTTTATGTCGCTAGAGCTAGGTGGTAGGATCATGGGGCTCTGTTTTCCTGTTAATGCGATGTACAGGCCACATAACAATAAAGCAATGGAATACATCCAGACTAGAGGCCGCTGTCGCTCCGGCAAAGGAATGATTGACCGGAAAAATCTCAGATTCATGGTTCAAGAATTAAAAAGCGGTAAAGCAATATGGTTTGCTCCAGACCAAGATTTTGGTAGAAAAGGAACTATCTTTGCCCCATTTTTCTCGGTTAAACATAGTTCCACATCAAAAGGGACATCAACCCTTGCTCAACTGTCACATTCGCCAACTCTCACTGTTACGTTATTAAGAAATAAAAGCGGCGTTAAATATGACTTAATACTGGGAAAGGAAATACTTGGATATCCGACAACAGATGCTTTGCTGGATGCTACAACGATTAACTCAGTGTTAGAAGCTGAAATAAGAAAGGCTCCTGAGCAGTATCTTTGGGCTCATAGGCGTTTTAAAACTAGACCTGAAGGGGAGGCTTCACTGTATTTATAAATTTGCTATTCAGTAAATTTAAATCAAACAGTGAGATAACCTGTTTAAATATTATGATTAGTAAGTGGTGAGTATTTTTTGATGCTATTAAAGCAAACCCACCAAATATATGACTAATGATTTTATTGTAAGAAAGCCTCGCATAATACGAGGCTTTCTTATTAGAACCAGTTGTGTAGTAATAAAAATGATAATGAAAATATAAAAAGTACCATAAGATGCTGGAGTAATTTTAAAAATAAAAGAAATCTTCTTAATTGGTTCATTCTTTCCTGCTTGTACTAATTAAAAATGACTTATTTAGCATAGTAAAGAAATGAACAAAAAACGAATATAAAATAATTTTTTTGAAAAAGTGTGATGTAAATTAAATTTTATTAAGTAAGAGGTAAGTATAAATAACTAAATTAAGTAAGTTTTATAAGGGGTTTATATTAGTTGATTAATGGTGATATAAAAATAATAAAAATGCTCTCTATAAATTAATATAAAGAGCATTATCCTTTTTATATATTGAAATGGCTAAAAGAATTGTTCATATTCAAGTGCTTTTTTCTTATCATATTTGTGTTCCCATTTTGCAACTACTAGTGCAGCAAGGGCATTACCTACCACATTAAGGGCTGTCCGGGCCATATCAAGAATACGGTCTACACCAGCGATGAATGCAAGGCCTTCTAATGGGATACCCACACTGCCTAAGGTGGCGAGAAGAACAACAAATGATACACCAGGAACCCCTGCAATCCCTTTAGAAGTGATCATTAATGTGAATACAAGTATTAATTCTTGCCCGATAGAAAGCTCAATACCATAGAGTTGGGCAATAAATATCGCAGCAATACTTTGATATAATGTTGAACCATCTAAATTGAATGAATAACCAATTGGAATGACAAAACTGGTAATCGATTTTGGTGCCCCGTATTTTTCCATTTTATCCATAATACGAGGGAGTACTGTTTCAGAGCTTGCTGTTGAATAAGCAAGCAATAATTCGTCTTTTAATATTTTCATTAAGGTGAAAATATTTATTCGACAGTAACGAGCGACTAAGCCCAATACAACTACCGCAAAAAATATAATTGCGCAGTGGACAAGTATGACTAATTTTAATAGTGGGACTAATGATGAAAAACCGAAATTAGCGACAGTAACTGAAATTAAGGCAAATACACCGATAGGGGCATACATCATGATCATGTTAGTTACACGAAACATGGTTTCAGAAAAAGTCTGTAGCACATCAAGTAATGGTTGTTTTTTCTCTAAAGGCAAAGAAGAAAGCCCTAAGCCAAATAAAACAGCAAAGAAAATGACTGGAAGCATATCACCACTTGCCATTGCTGAAAAAATATTACTAGGAACTAAAGTCAGAATAGTATTAATAATCCCTGAAGGGTGGCTTGCAACTTCTTGGGTTGTTTTTTCATACTGGGATATATCGACTTGTGTTAATTGTGACATATCAATACCAACACCGGGTTGGAATATATTGGCGAAAGAGATCCCGACAATAATAGCAATGGTAGTAATAACCTCAAAGTAAACGATAGTTTTAAACCCAAGGGACCCTAGCTGCTTTGTATTTCCAACCCCGGCTATCCCTACTATTAGAGTAGAAATAACAATAGGAACAACGATCATTTTAATTAATTGAATAAAAATCTTACCAGCTGGAGACAGAATATTCAGAATAAGCCAATCTTTGTATTCAGTATTATCATGTAAAAGCGCCCCAGCAATAACGCCTAAAATGAGAGCTACCAATATTTGCCACCCTAGGCCAAATTTAAATGGTTTCTTTTTAGTTACTTGGTTTAATGTCATAGTGGAATCTCATTATATAAATAATATTTATGTATATGCTTTTTTATTATCATAAATTTTATAACCAATATTCGATAAAACTACAACTATTAACTCGAAAAAATAGAGTGATTACATTGGGTGATTTATTTCATTATGTATATTTTGTTATTATTTTATGTATAAACAAGTAATTGTGTAAAAATATATGACTAAATGTATCTTTTAAGGAAAGGGAGATGTTAGAGACGTGTGTTGTATTTAAGTAACTATTGGTTATTATTTTTTTAATTAATTATGTTATTAATGTTAATTAATTTGTCATAAGACTTAATTATGGGAAGGTAATGACTTAAAGTGTTTGATTTGTTGCAGGGAATAGAAAATATAATATAAAAAATAAATTTGAGGATAATTATTAATTAACAATTAGTTTTTGGCGATTATCTAACTGCCGAAAAATTAATCGAATCTATGTTGTATTATCCCGTAAAAAATATTCTGCATTAATTTGTTGAGGATTGGCTGCGCTTATATGCTGCAAGTAATGTGCGCTCTGATAAATCAAGGTAGCTACGTAGGGCACTGGCTGCTTCTACATTACGACCAGAGTCTAATAATTCAAGAATAGATTGGTTTTTATCAATATAAGGGGCATAGAGAATTTTGGGGTCATTAAGGTGACCAAATGCTAAGCGTAATTCTGCTGAAACATTACGATACAGCTTAATTAGGCGTTCGCTATCTGATAACTCGACAATCGCGGTATGAAACTGCATATTTGCGGTTCCTACACCAACCCAATCTTCTATTTTTTCATGCTCACGTGCACAGCTGACTGCCTCTTTCATTTTTTGAACTGCGGGGTGTAAAGCATATGCATGAGTGAGTGCGTCACACTCGATTAAGCGGCGTACTTGATAGATGTCAATAATAGCAGCCATATCAGGCACAGAAACAAATACGCCCCTATTTGGTGCGTAGGTGAGTAAGCCTTCTTGAGTGAGAACCCTAAACACTTCCCGCAAGGTGTTGCGTGAAATATCTAACACTTCACTTAATGTTGCTTCAGATAAGCGCTGACCTGGAGTGATTTCTCCCGCCGTAATTTTATAGCGAATAGTTTCTGCAATAGTCACGGATAAGGTTTGTGCAACAGGTTGTTTTTTCATAAAAAGAATAGTTTTAATTTAGCGATTAAATGAGTCGCTATATTCACATATTCGAGTTAGAGCGGCAAGTTTCCTTGCACAATGAGCACACTAGACTCATTTTTTGCACTGATATAGTGAAATTAAATAATTTTGCATCATTTTGGTGCTGATTATTTTGTAAGAAAGTAGACCGACCTCAATAATTTGTTAAAAAAGTGATCACGTCTTGGTTTTTAAATCATCAATAACGATTTTTATTGATTGTTTATTCAGCATCTCATATTAATTGTTCAACAATCCATTAAAGATGGATTAACAATATCTATAACAAGTAGAACAATGGCACGATAATTGCCTCAGTGATCATGACATCAACAATCACATCAATAATTAAAACAATAACTATTAGAGGAGTATGCATATGGCCGCTCAAGAAAGCGCATCAACGACCGCAGAGTATGTGAAAAGCCGCCGTTCTTCATTAATAAGTGCAATTTTTTTGATGGCAACTTCTGCCATAGGTCCTGGATTTATTACACAAACAGCAACCTTTACTGTCACATTAGGTGCGGCATTTGCGTTCGGTATTTTAGCGTCTATCGTGATTGATTTTGTTGTTCAGCAAAATATATGGCGAGTCGTGACATTAACGAAAATGCATTCATCAGAAATTGCTAATGCCACAATCCCAGGAAGTGGCTATTTACTTGCCATATTGGTTATTTTTGGTGGGCTTATTTTCAATATTGGTAATATTGCTGGTGCAGGTTTAGGGCTAAATGCACTTGTTGGTCTCGACCCAAAATGGGGAGGGTTAATCAGTGCATTGCTGGCGATTTATATTTTCTCATCCCGTAAAGCAAGCACATTTATTGACAGGCTCATTATTGGGTTAGGTGTAGTGATGATTGGCCTAACGTTATTTGTGGCTATTGCATCAAACCCACCTGTTGGCGAGGCTCTACGTCAAAGTGTATTACCGGATACGGTTGATTTTGCCATGATAACCACCATTGTCGGGGGAACCGTTGGGGGTTATATCTGCTATGCAGGCGCGCACCGCTTATTAGATAAAGGTGCAGTAGGGATTGAAAATATAAATATTGTGTCGAGTGCAGCAACCAAAGGCATCTTAGTTGTTGGTTTGATGCGCTACATTTTATTCCTTGCGATCTTAGGTGTGGTTGCAAGTGGTGTAACGATTGATATTTCAGGGCATGCGGCTAACCCTGCATCTCAAGCATTTCAGGCAGCAGCAGGTAACTTTGGTTTACGTATTTTTGGCTTAATTTTATGGGCTGCGGCACTGACCAGCGTGATTGGTGCAGCTTATACATCAATGAGTTTTTTAACGGCATTTAAATCATCAATTACCGAAAGGCAGCGTAATGTCGCGACCATCCTATTTATTGCTATTTCATTAATTGTTTATTTATTTATGGGAACAGCGCCTGCCGCATTATTAGTATTTGCAGGTGGTTTCAATGGGTTAATCTTGCCTATTGGATTGACCTTGTTTGTTTATATTGGTTGGAAAAGAACTGATTTGATGTCGGGATACCACTATCCACGTTGGTTATTATGGTCTGGGGTTATTACCTGTGCCTTAACTTGGTATATGGGTGTTATGTCTGTCAGTACAATCTTTAATTATCTGAAGTAACCCAAGGGGCGATGATGAAAAAACAAATCGATTTAAACAGTGACCTCGGGGAAAGTTTTGGTCAATGGAGTATGGGGAATGATGCAGCGATCCTTCCCGTGGTTAGCAGTGCTAATGTTGCTTGTGGGTTCCATGCGGGGTCACCAGAAGGCATATTAAAAACACTGCAAGCGGCTCAAGATAATGGGGTTGTGGTCGGTGCTCATGTTGGTTATCCCGACTTAGTTGGTTTTGGTCGTCGTAATATGGATATTGCTACTGATGAATTAATGGCGGATGTTATTTACCAGATTGGCGCTCTGCAAGGGCTAGCTACCGCCGTTGGGACTCAAGTACGTTATGTTAAGCCCCATGGGGCACTGTATAACACGATTGCTCACGATAAGCGCCAAGCGATGGCTGTGATTAATGCAATGTTAGCTGTTGATAATCAATTGATATTAGTCGCATTAGCGGGCTCGCCATTGATTGAATGGGCAAGAGAAAGTGGGTTGAATGTGGTGGCTGAAGCCTTTGCGGATAGGGCTTATAACAGCGATGGCACGTTAGTTTCACGTCGATTAGAAGGCGCAGTTTTACATGACCCGCAATTAGTTGCACAACGCATGTTGCAACTGGTTAACGAAGGCGGGGTGATGTCAATTGATGGCCAATTTACTCCGATTGAAGCTGGGTCGATTTGTGTACATGGGGATAGCCCCGGTGCGTTAGAAATGGCACAGGAAGTACGTAATGTATTAGAAAATCAAGGCATTGAAATTCAGGGTTTTGTGCATAGAAGGGATAGCTAATGACGCAACTTATGAAGGCATCGCAACAAGCGATTGATGCGGCACGCGCCGCCAGAGAAGCTATTCGTAGTGGTTATGATAAACCAACAGCAGGGCTTGCCCGCGGAATGACACAAGCCAATATGATAGCCTTGCCCCGTGACTGGGCGTTCGATTTTTTATTATACGCACAGCGTAACCCTAAGAGTTGCCCAGTGCTAGATGTATGCGAAGCAGGGAGTTGGCAAACAAGCCTTGCAGACGGAGCTGATTTACGGACAGATATTCCACGTTACCGTGTTTGGGAAAATGGGCAGTTAGCCGCTGAAATTACAGATGCGACAGAGATTTATCAACAACATCCAGATTTAGTCACCTTTCTTATTGGTTGTAGCTTTACATTTGAAACGCCAATGATTGAGGCGGGTATTGATATACGGCATATCACTGATCAATCGAATGTCCCCATGTTTAAAACGAATCGATTATGTCGCCCCGCGGGGCGTTTGCAGGGGGAATTAGTTGTTTCAATGCGCCCAATCCCCGCTGACCGCATCGCGGATGCCGTGAGTATTACTGGGCGCTTTCCCGCGGTTCATGGAACGCCTGTTCATGTTGGTGCACCTGAGCAGCTTGGTATTCAGGATATTATGCGCCCTGATTTCGGTGATGCCGTCAGAATTGAAAAAGGGGAAATTCCGGTATTTTGGGCATGCGGAGTGACGCCACAAGCGGCAGTAATGAAGTCTGGTGTTCCTTTTGCTTTGAGTCATGCACCCGGTTATATGTTTATTACTGATGTTCCTGATGCTGCATATCATATATAGAGGTGCCCATTGCGATTTTTACCCGTCAATTTAAGTGCCTTCATGGTTGAATTGGATAGCCTTGAACAAACAATGGCACTGACAGACTCTTTAACAGAGATACCAATTCATGGGGTTGAAGAAATAATCCCCGCAGCGCGAACCATTTTAGTCCGCTATAACCCGTTTATTGCGGAAGAAGACAACTTGGTTAAATTGATTTCCTTGAGGGATATCACCAAAGCTAAAGCGAAGGCTAGCAAGCTTGTGACAATTCCTGTCCATTATAATGGACAGGATTTACCTGATGTTGCCCAGTTCCTCGGTGTTTCTGTTGATGAGGTGATCCGGCGACACACACAAAATGAGTATCAAGTTGCTTTTAGTGGTTTTGCGCCGGGTTTTGGGTACATGGTTTCTAAGCATGCTCAGTTAAATGTCCCAAGGCGCCAATCACCTCGAGTGCGGATACCCGCAGGTTCAGTGGCTTTGGCAGGGGAGTTTAGTAGTGTTTATCCGCAAGCAAGCCCCGGGGGCTGGCAGTTAATTGGTGTAACCGAGTTATCAATGTGGGATATCAACCGCCCTGAACCAGCCTTAGTGCAGGCAGGGACCCGGGTCAACTTTGTTGATGCACAGAAAAGTCAGGTTAGTTATAGCTTACCCACAAAGAACCTAAGCATAGAGCAACCTGAAAATACGAAAGCAGACATAATCGTGTTGGCTACGGGTTTACAGACGTTATTCCAAGATTTAGGCCGAGTAGGCCAGTCGGCATTAGGGATTTCAGAATCCGGTGGTATGGACAAATCAGCACTACGTAGTGCTAATCGTATTGTGGGGAATTTATCTGACGCAGCGGTATTAGAAATTACTCAAGGTGGCTTTAAAGCTCAAATAAATAGAAATTTAGTTGTTGCTGTTACAGGCGCCTCCTGTGTGATTGAGGTGACAACCGCTAGCAATCAACAATATCAAGTTAATCCTTATCAACCTGTACATTTAATCAAAGGGGATGTGATTAAACTTGGGAGTCCAAATAAAGGTGTACGCAGTTATTTAGCTGTACGGGGTGGGTTTAATGTTAAACCTATTTTATCCAGTTGTTCATTCGACACTTTGGCACAGGTTGGTCCTGCGCCTCTTAGGGTTAATCAGGCACTAAGCATTAAGACAAGCTCACCGATATCAGCAGTTTCTTTATCAGAAACCCCTGCATTTGATTACCCAGATGCAGATGATGTTGTTGTGCTTGATGTGGTTTTAGGCCCTAGAACTGATTGGTTTACAGAGCAAACCATTGATAAGCTAATAAATCAATTGTGGCAGGTAACAGCCGCATCAAATCGTATAGGTTTGCGTTTGTCAGGTGAGAAACCTTTTGAGCGTAAAAAATTACAAGAATTGCCGAGTGAGGGGACTTGTATAGGCGCTATCCAAGTTCCAGCGAATGGCCAGCCAGTTTTATTTTTAAATGACCATCCATTAACCGGAGGGTACCCAGTTATTGGGGCCGTATGTGAATATCATTTAGATTTAGCAGGGCAAATTCCTGTCAATGCAAGAATACGCTTTAATCCACTTGGTGAATTTAAAGAATTACATGGGAGTGATGGTACTGATGAACAAGAATAAAAAGACACACAAAGTATTGATTGCAAACCGAGGTGAAATCGCTGTTCGTATTATTCGTGCTTGCCGTGATTATGGTTTCCAGTCTGTTGCGGTGTATGCAGACAGCGATATTGATGCATTACACGTTAAAATGGCAGATGAGGCATATGGGCTAAACGGGAACTCACCTGCACAAAGTTACTTAAATATTGAAAAGTTAATTGAAGTCGCTCAGAAGTCAGGTGCGACGATGGTGCACCCAGGTTATGGCTTTTTGTCTGAGCGTGCGGAATTTGCCCGTGCGGTGAATGATGCGGGTTTAATATGGATAGGACCAAGTGCGGAGAGTATTGATATCTTAGGTGATAAGGTTCAGGCTCGCCATATTGCTATGCAAGTAGGAGCCCCACTGGTTGTGGGGACGAAAGACCCGGTTATTGATGCGCAGGAGGTAGTTAAATTTGCTCATCAACACGGTTTGCCTATCGCAATAAAAGCTGCGTTTGGTGGAGGTGGTCGAGGTCTCAAAGTCGCGTGGCAATTACATGAAGTTGAAGAACTTTATCATTCTGCTGTACGCGAAGCGGTTGCCGCTTTTGGGCGTGGTGAGTGTTTTATTGAACAGTTTTTGCATAACCCGCGCCACATTGAAGCACAGGTGATTGCAGATACACATGGTAATGTGCTGGTGGTGGGGACAAGGGATTGTTCATTGCAGCGTCGTAATCAAAAATTGGTCGAGGAATCACCCGCGCCATTTTTATCTGAGGAACAACAGCAACAAATTATTAAATCCTCAACAGATATTTGCCGTAAAGCTGGCTATGTTGGCGCAGGCACCGTTGAGTTTTTGCTGAGTCAGGACGGGACGTTATCATTCTTAGAGGTGAATACTCGGCTACAAGTTGAGCATCCGGTAACTGAGGAAACGGCAGGGATTGATTTAGTTATTGAGCAATTACGTATTGCCAAAGGTTTACCTTTAAGTATTAATGAGACTCCGAAGCCTCGCGGTCATGCTTTTGAGTTCCGAATTAATGCGGAAGATGCAGGTAATGGTTTTTTGCCAACACCAGGGACAATTACAACTTTTGATGTTCCAACAGGGCCTGGAGTTCGTATTGATAGTGGTGTTGCTGCTGGTACGACGATCCCAGGGACATTTGATTCGTTAATGGCAAAACTGATAGTGGTGGGAAATACGCGAGAACAAGCTATTTCACGCGCCCGTCGCGCTTTAGCAGAGTTTAAGATTGAGGGGGTCGCATCGGTATTACCGTTCCACCGCGCGGTCATGGAACAAGCCGACTTTTGTGACCGTTTTAATGTACATACACGTTGGATTGAAACAGAATTTAGTGTGGAGATCCCCCCTGCAAAGCGCCAAATTCCATCTGCAAACCATCAATTGACTCGCACCTTTATTGAAATTGATGGCAAACGTTGTGAATTAGGCTTACCGGCGCAGTTAATGTCCGGCCTTACCGCAAATAGTGTGCCTCCAACTAATATGATACCACCTAACGGTGAGCTTCAAGCTGCTAGCAACCCTGATGTGGTGAATGCGCCTATCTCCGGTGTGTTGTTTAACTGGTTGATCCCTCAGGGGGACAATGTCGTAGAAGGGGATGTTATTGGCGTAATGGAAGCGATGAAAATGGAAGTGCAAATTATTGCTCATCGTACTGGAACGCTGAAATACCATGCAAATAAAGGTGAGTTTATTGAAGCGGAATCTCCAATTGCTGAAATTATCTAACATGTAATAGTTGTATGGCTTGGGCTGGAAAACGGCTCAAGCTAACGAGACTGGCGCTTAGGTAACGACCTTAATGGTGGGTGTGGTGCAGGAACCGCATGTTGTTCTTCAACGGCCATCTCTTCACTATCACGATAAACCTCACCGCAGAGAAAATAAAGGTTTGGTCGTTTTGATTCTAAGTATTTTTTTCGGCTGACACATTGCTCTTGTGTGAAAATGGTTTCAGTCACGGGCAATGCATCACATGAATCTGTGCCGCAAGGACTAACCCATAATGCCCAACCAATAAGTACCATATGTCCTGCCATTTACATTGCCTTCCTTAAATAAAACCAATATGAAACGCTGATGAGTTATTACGACTATTGAGTATCGGCGGCACCTGATTTACTCACACATTATAAGTGGAATTCTAACATTGAGTTAAATAAATGTATGTATTTAGACATGAAGAATGGCCATATTGACACTAAACAACAAATAGCCAGTGGTAAAAATAACGGTTACAAAATTCACGAGTAGTCAGTGCATGATTTTTTAGTGATAGCACGCAAAGAAACAAAATAATTATCTGCAAATAGCCATTTTTAGAGCTCAAGCCTATTAATTAAAGTGATTTTTAACTAGGATTTAAATAACCTCTATTAAGAAAAGTGATAGGAATAAATTATGAATACCATGGAAGACGTGCTTTCCTTTTGGTTTGAGGAATCTACGCCCAAACAGTGGTTTGAGAAAAGTGCTAAATTTGATTTGGCGATAGCACAGCGTTTTTCGCAAATCTGTGAGCGTGCAGCTAAAGGTGAGTTGGCTTATTGGCGAGCGTCTATACGGGGGCGGTTAGCGGAAATCATTGTGTTGGACCAATTTTCACGTAATTTATGGCGCGATACGCCAAGGTCTTTTGCTCAAGATGGTATGGCATTAGCTTTAGCTCAAGAGGCGATTAAACAGCATGATTATAATTTGCTGACCTTATCACAACGTAAGTTTATTTTGATGCCTTATATGCATTCGGAATCTAGCTTTATTCATTTGCAGGCTGTTGAATTATTTCGCATGTTAGGTGATGACGCGACTCTGGATTATGAAATGCGCCACAAGGCTATTGTTGATAAATTCGGGCGTTACCCGCATCGCAATAACATTTTAGGCCGGGTATCAACACCAGAAGAAGTTGCATTTTTACAAGAACCTAACTCTTCATTTTAGAGGCACTTGAATAAATGCATTGCTAAATGGGCCCCCAGCTATCTATTGAGAAGCTCATTTAGCAACATTAATTATTTAGCGAAATAATTCAACTTTCGCGGGGGATAACCCTAATTCTTGTTGTAGTGATTTTAAATATATCTCAGTGATTTGGGCTAGGCATGGATAGAACAGTGTTTCTGTTTTGGACTGCTGAACGAGAGCTAAGTAACGGTACGCCCAAGGTAATAAATGTTGCTCAAATAATACCGTGATTGCGGCTTCTTGCCCTTGTTCTGCTAAAGCTGAAATTGCCATCATCATTAAACCAAATTGGTCTTCAGGCTCACGGACCCCAGTGTCTGTCACTAACCCTTTGCTTTGTAAGAAATTACGATATTCTGCCGTTGATTCACCCATGACAGTATTGTCATGCTCTAAGTATACTGACCCCCATGGTGGAGCTGGCATACTACCTTGTCCTTCAAATAGGATTGAATAATCATAGCTAATTTCATCAGCTTGTATTGCTGATAATTTAGTGCAAAGTTCTTGTATTTGTTCTGCGTCTTGCCATGAATATAGGGTCGGGATTTCAGGTAACACGGGGAATAAGTTTTTTAAAGTTTCGGATTGGGGTGAATAATAGAAGCAAGCACCCAAAATGCGCAGTAATGTCGTATCAATCATTTTATATCCGTTAATTTATCCGTCATATTTTGAGCTACAGCAGTGTTGACTGCGCTCGTCTATTCAGGCCGCATACTAATGTATGCTTTCTCAGTTATATTCATTTGTCTCCTAGCTGTCATTCAAACTATTTAGGGTAAACGAGTTAAAGCAAAATATATCTGGCAGCTTGAATTTAGTCAGGGCAATGAAATTAAAGTAAAGAACCCCAAATGGGGTTCTTTGATAAACAACTATAACATAGTAACAACAATAGGTTACATGGTGATTTGCCACAAATTGTAGAACGCAATACGACCGGCAAGTTCAGCTAGTAATACTGCTGCTGCACAGGTGGCTAAAGTCGCTTTTGGTGCGCGTTGCTTTAAGGCCATACCAACGAAAGCCGCTAAGGCGATTGCCAGTACAACAACTTGAAATCCCCAAAAACCAGTTTGTTCACTACTCAGTGCCGGACCTGTTTCGGTTAAGAAAGCTTGGTAACTAGCTCGGCTTGCAAAAATAGCAAATGTACCGACCAGAAACGATGCAATACCTAAACCTCGAGCACCAATAACAATAGCTAACGCACCGCCACCGACTAACATGGTCATCCACATTTGTAAGGTGGTGTAGCCCGTATTCCAGTTAGCAATAGTTGCGATATTGTAGACTTGCGGGATTGACCAAACAAAAGCAAGCCCTGAGATCACCGCAGCAATATTTGCCAGCTCACGCAATAGCGTGTGCTTGAAAAATAAGGTGAAAAACAGTGTTGCGGCAGCACAACCAACAAAAACGCCACTTAAGAAGGCTTCATTACTCATTGGTGAGCGACCAACGCCAAGCAGCATATTGAAGAAACGTAGGGGTTGCCCTACGTGTAACCCACCGATACCTAAGCCGATGATCATGATGATAAAGGCAATAATATTGGCTGTTTTTAATTGGTTATCGTCAATCGAACCCATTTTACGGCTTAAATAAGCAAGCAAGAAAAGCCCAGCGGCTGATTGTCCTAAGACAGTGAAAAAAACCAGTGGTAATTCATGCATTTTACACCTCCGCAGGGTTTTTTAGTTCGCCACTTTTATCGCCAAATGGCTTCGCATCTTTATGTGGCTTAATGACAATATTTGGGTTTGTTAGGCTAGGATCTGGCATTGGAGCAATACCACATTCAGTGCCATGTAGTTCACGTAGAACATTAATATCATCAAAATCTAAAGCACGCTGTGGGCAAGACTCAACACAAACGGGTTTCATTCCTTGTGCCACTCGTTCATAACATCCGTCACACTTGCTCATCAATTTTTTCTTTTCATCAAATTGCGGTGCACCATATGGACATCGCAATTCACAGTAGCGGCAACCAACACAAATTGATTGGTCAACAACGACTAAACCATCTTCTTCCCGTTTATGCATGGCGCCTGTTGGGCAACCCGCGACACACGTTGGGTTTGAGCAATGGTTACATGAAATAGAAAGATAGTAATTGAAAACGTTTTGCTGCCATATACCATCTTGTTTTTGCCAACTACCACCACCAAACTCATAAACACGACGGAATTTGGGGCCTAAATCTAAATCTTTTTCATCCTTACAACTGACTTGGCAAGTTTTACAGCCAGTACATTTTGTGGAGTCAAAGTAAAAGCCATATTGTTTCATCATTTAACTCCTTAAGCGCGTTTAACTTCAACAAGGTTGGTATGTTGTGGCGTTCCTTTTGCAAGTGGCGAAGGAACATGTGAGGTTAGCGTGTTGATACAACCGCCTATATCTAACCCCTCATTATTGAGAGCTCGCCATGCACCTTGTGGAACAGCGATAACACCGGGTAATACACGCTCTGTAACTTTCACTTTGATTTGAATACGACCACGGTCATTAAAAATTTCAGCAATATCACCATTGTTCAATCCACGTTGTTGTGCATCGATTGGGTTAAGCCAAAATTGGTGAGGAATCGCTTCACGCAGCATGGCAACGTTATAATAAGACGAATGCACATGGCCTTTATCGTGGAAGCCAGTCATTAATAACGTATGTTTTTGTTGCGCTGCTTGTGCTTCAACGCCTTCTTTATTCACACAATATTCTGGAATTGCAGGAATACGCTGACCTTCTGGTAATTCCCAGTTTTTCACACGTTCAGCTAATTGTTCCGAGTAGATTTCGACTTTACCTGACGGTGTTTTCAACGGGTTGTTTATTGGGTCTTCACGGAATTTCTGTAGTGCGACATTTTCTGCACTATTCAGGAATTTACGGTCGATGATACCCGCACCATCGGTTTCACTGAACTCAGGTAAATGCGGCATTTTTTCACGCGTTTTGTTATAGCAGAACTCAATCCACTGTGCGTATGTACGCCCTTCGGTAAATTGTTCTTTAACGCCCATTTTTTCAGCAATTTCAGCTAGGACATCATAGTTAGGGCGGTTTTCCCATAGTGGCTCAATTGCATTTTGTAGGCGAACTAAGTAATGGTAGGCCCCACTTGCATAGGAGTTATTAATCAAATCGTTAGTTTCAACGGTTGTTACATCCGGTAATAGCAAGTCTGCATATTTTGCTGATGGGGTGTCATGGTTATCCCAAACTAAAATGAATTCACATTTTGATTCATCTGCAAGAATTTCATGGGTTTTGTTTAAATCACCATGTTGGTTACCAATCACATTACTTGAGTAACACCACATAAACTTGATGTCGTTATTTAATTTATCGACACCTTTGATACCTGCGTTTTCAGCCGTAAGCTCTTTACCCCTTACAATGGCTTCAGACCACATATAAGTTGGGATCAGTGCCTTGACTGGGTTAGGTAAGCCAAAACCCGCTACAGGATATGCATAGCTATTACCCCATAAACCAGTATTGGTACCTGCACGACCGATATTGCCAGACATTAGCGGTAACATCATAATTGAGCGACAGGCTTGCTCACCATTTTCGGTGCGTTGTAAGCCCCAACCTTGTGAAATCCATGCGTGATTAGCATTACCAATTTCGCGAGCAAGTTGTTTTATCCGCGCGACTGAAATTCCAGTCAGTTTGCTCGCCCATTCTGGCGTTTTAGCTATTCCGTCAGGGCCATTACCTAAAATATAATCTTTGTAAGATGCATTGCGTGGCGCAGAAGCGGGTAATGTAGATTCATCCCAGCCAACACAGTATTTATTTAGGAACTCTTCATCCGTTAGCCCTTCTTGGATCATTACATAGCCCAATGAAGCAACTAATGCCGCATCAGTCCCCGGGTAAATAGGGACCCATTCTGCGCCTAGTGTTGTCACACTATCGGTGCGGCGAGGGTCAATAATAATCACTTTTGCTTTGCTTTTGTCCAAGGCATTTAGCGTTTCATAGAATTGACCACCACCTGACATACGAGTTTCTGCAAGGTTATGACCAAACATGACAACTAAATCTGAGTTTTGGATCTCAGATAAATAAGACTCTTCAATGCCGCCATACACATAAGGAGTAATTTCCATTAATTGAGCGTATGAATAAGTCCCATAGTCACCTAAGAAGCCACCCGTTAAACTTAATAAACGTTTACACGCTGCACGCCCGTGCAAGTTCGCCCCTGTAGAGCCGGAGCCATACTGATAATAGATGGCATCACTACCATACTTATCAATGGTATATTTCAACTTCTCAGCGATGATGGTAGTGGCTTCATCCCATGTGATTTTTTTGAATTTCCCTTCACCACGTTTACCAACGCGTACCATTGGGTATTTTAAACGATCAGGGTTATAGGTTTTCCAACGAACTGAGCGACCGCGTAAGCATGGACGAATTTGGTGTTCGCCTAAAGTAGAGTCGTCATACATGGTCTCATTTGAGATACGGCTGATAACACCATCTTTAACATGAACCTTTAATGGACAACGGCTACCACAGTTAACTAAGCATGCGCTATAGCTGATTTTTTCGCTGACTTCGTCAGGCATAATTGCTGGTGCTTTTGCTTGTGCAGCAAAGGGAAGGGTGATTGAGCCAGCAACTGCGGCGACACCCGCAACTGTTGCAGAGGTTTGTATAAACTCCCTCCTGCTCAGTTCTCCAAATTGAGTATTTTTTTAATTTTATGCATTGACATTGCCTATATGTAAATAACAACATTACTATCTTGTTTTATATGTTAAAAAAAGTTTCTGCTGAGTTACATGACTTACATCAATGTTACCCCTGATAAGTAAAATGTATTTATATAATTTATAAGGCTTTTTTCTGTCAAGAAGAGGGTGGTAGTTCTGTTTTAATTAACTATCGCTATATTTGATTTTATATAATGGTAGGAGGGGAAAGCAGGCAAAAGAGGGATTTCTCCCTCTTTAAATTACTACTTTAGTTGTAGATAAATAAGAAATATTAACTAATCACTAAGTGTTAACTATTTTTCTGTAGATTTACCTATCATTCTAACATCATTTCCGGTAGGTGATTGATGTACCGCTAAATTAAACTGTGGCAGGATAGAAAATATATGGTCAAAGATATCGGACTGAATTCGTTCATACTCGACCCATACCGTTGTATTGGTAAATGCATATATTTCTATTGGTACACCATTTGAATCTGACTCAAGTTGCCTAACCATAATCGTCATATTTTTATGAATATTCGGATGGGATTTCAAATAGGCTTCAATATAAGCACGGAAAGTCCCAATATTGGTTAACTTACGTTGGTTCAATGGGATAGCTTTATCATCAGGAATATTAGAATTATAAATTTGAATTTCTGATATCTTTTTATCGAGATAAGGCTCAAGTAAATTGGCTTTAATGAACAGCTCTGTTTCATCAGGTTGTAAAAAATGCACGCTGTTGGCATCTAATCGGACACTACGCTTAATACGGCGGCCACCTGAATCTGTCATTCCTTTCCAGTTTTTGAACGAATCGGAAATGAGAGCATAAGTTGGGATTGTTGTAACGGTATTATCCCAGTTTTGTACTTTCACAGTCGTTAAACCAATATCGATGACTGCACCATCAGCGCCATATTTAGGCATTTCTAACCAATCACCAATGTTCACCATATTATTGGCTGAAAGTTGGATCCCTGCGACTAAACCCATTATAGGGTCTTTAAAGACTAACATCATGACCGCAGTCATTGCCCCAAGGCCACTTAAAATAATTAGCGGAGATTTGCCAATTAATAGGGCGATGATCATGATACCAATTAGAATAGAAGCAATTAGCTTAATACTTTGGAATATGCCCCGAAGTGGCAGGTGGGCTGTTCTTGCAGCCCGCTGCAATACACCGAGGATAATATCAAGAATAGAGTAAAGCGTTAATAAACCAAATAATAAACACCACGCCTGTGAACCGACTTTAAGAACAGCTTGTGCCGTTGAACCAGGATGCAACCATAAAGTTGCTTGGATATTGACGACCACCCCTTGAATAACAAACGCAAAGCGATTGAAAAGGTTATGTTGAGTAATTAAGTGAGGCCAACTACCTGCAAATTTTTGCCCACGCTTTTCTAACCGTGGAAGTAATAGTTTATGCAAGATAAGGTGTAATACACAGGCAACTATGAGAATTAACCCGAGCACCATGAGTAAAGAGGCGAGGTTAGCATAATCTTGGTTGAATTGACGTACCCAGTCTAGCAGTTGCTGCTGCATGTTTTCTCCTTTTATGTCGTTCTGAGATATGTTCCGCTATAAATTCTTTTTTAATCGATAAACCTTATCATATGTATAGTAAAATTTCATCATTGGTAATATTAAACACTGTCCTAATTTTCATAAGTAGTATTAAGTATGAGTAAATGTATTACTGAATATAAGGGCTAAAGGGCATCAATTATAAATGAAGGTATTCTGTAAGTTAGGTGAATGGATAACATTTACATAACATTACTTACGATAAGCATTATCTGATTGTGGTGGTTCATTACTAAGCATAATGTTCTATAAATTACACGACGTAGGTCTAATTCTGTAGGAGCTTGTTATGAACACATTTAAATTGAAAAAATCGGCATGTTTGTTTCTCTTGCAGTTCATCTTATTGCCTGCGGTCTTTATTACGCCATTAGCAGCTAACTCATCCCCGAATGGTAATCAGGGACAAGGGAATGGTAATCATGGCGCCGGAAATGGCAAGGGACATCAGAAAATCCATGGTAATAATAAAGGGGCTCATGTCCAAGCAAAAAATAATGCTAAATCCAATAAATATTATGACAAGCAAAGAAATGCTAATGTTAATTTTACCGTGAGTTTTGGTAACGTTAGGCCTTTAGCAATTGAATATGGTTTAACCGGATATCAAGGTTTACCACCGGGTATTGCTAAACAAGTTAGTCGGGGGAAACCACTTCCTCCAGGTATTGCTAAGAAATCACTACCAGCGGGTTTCACCTCTCAATTACCAGTGTATGTAGGTTATGAATGGAAAATAAGTGGAAGAGACTTGCTTCTTGTTGCGGTTGGAACAGCAATAGTTGCGGAAGTTATTGAAAATGTTTTTGAATAAAAAAACGACCTTGATTTCAAGGTCGTTATGCAAAAACTATGCAAATTAACGCTAATGATGAGGTAAATAAACGGTTCGGTTGATTAAAAAATAAGTTACATAAAACGTTTTGACAGCAATTCAACAACTTCTTGTACACTACTGATAAATTCTTTAATGCTATTCATCATTGACTCCGAATATGAAAACGTGATCCAGATCACTTAAGGCTATTTTAGCTTTCAGCGTGTTAATGTCAAGGTGATATATAAAATATATTTTAATTTTTAAACATATTTTTTAAGCTGAAATGGCGTAAATGGGTTCAAGTGTATTTGCCTGCAAACCTACGAGAAATAATCATACAAAAATGAAATATGTGAAGGGATAAAAAGCATTAATTTCAATATGGTGTATGGTTAATCTTATAAAAGATAAAAGTTGATTGATAAAGGAATCTATCTCAATGATTACTTATGTTAACGGTCAGTTCTTACCTGAAGAACAAGCGTCTGTATCGGTTTTTGACCGGGGGTTTCTCTTCGCAGATGCCGTGTATGAAGTGACGGCCATTATCAATGGTAAGCTAATTGATTTTGAACATCACATGGCTCGTTTACAGCGTTCATGCAAGGAGCTACAACTTTTAATGCCTTGTAGCGTAGCGGAGTTAAAACAGATTCATTTGCAGTTAATTCAACAAAATAGCTTACAAGAAGGGCTTATTTATTTACAACTGACTCGTGGTAATGCAAAAGTACGTGATTTTTTATATCCAGAGACAGGTATTAAGCCAACCTTAGTATTATTCGCACAACAGATGAATATTATTGATAGCATAAAAGCTAAGACTGGAATTAAAGTGGTCACAGTGGAAGATATTCGTTGGCAACGTTGTGATATTAAAACGGTTTCATTGCTTGCGGCGTCAATGGCAAAAGAATTTGCTAGGCAGCAAGGCGCTGATGATGCTGTTTTTATTAAAGATGGTTATATTACAGAAGGAAGTTCTAGTAATTGTTTTATTGTGAATCGTGATAATCAACTACAAACTCGAGGCTTGAGTAATATAATTTTACCTGGAATTACTCGCCGGGCTGTTATTGAACTTGCTGGGGAGCAGGGAATAGAGCTTATTGAAAAGGCTTTTACACTAGATGATATGTTAGCAGCAAAAGAGGTATTTATTACTTCAGCGACAACATTAGTTTGGCCTATTGTAAAAGTAAACAATCAAGTTATTGGTAAAGGTGAGCCGGGAGAAATTGCAATCCGGCTACGTGAAATTTACCTACAAAAAACCCAATAAAATAAGCAGATATGGAGGTGGATTGATTATTTTATTTGCATAAATTCTTTAACAGAAGAAATCGATATCAATCCTTCTAATGCCTCAAGACTTTGCTCATGAAGCTCAGGTGTTGGGGCTGCGCATAAGTCTTCTAAAACTGTGACATAGTAACCTAAGTCATGAGCTTGTCTGGCACTACTTTGAATCGCTTTTACTGTACTGACTCCGCCAATAAATAGCTGTGTAATGTTATTATCCGTTAGCCATTTATTTAGCTGGTTACCAGCAAATGCGGATACACCTTTTTTAATCATTACTAGGTCGCGAAAATGAACTTCTAAGTCATTTACCCAATTACAGCCATTTTCACTTAATTTTAGAGCGCCTATGTTTTTAGCGTGCTGAAACATGGGGGAGCCGGCAGGTATATCATGGTAATTATCCGCAAAGCCAACTTTAACCCAAATAATCGGGATATTATGATTACGTGCATGGTTTGCTGCTTGGTTTGCTTTTTCGACTATTTTACGAGATTGAGTTTGTTGATAACTTGAGTTAGATAAGCCATTTTTACCAATTATTTCTTCGATAAGATCAATAATTATTAATGCATTGGACATTATTGCCTCTTTATATTGTAAGTATATTAACTTAAAGAGGCTATTGTAAAGGTTAAGTAGAAGCTATGCTGTTAAGTCAATAACATAATTGGGTTTAGGGTAAGTCAATAATAAACCCGATACCCTTATCTTCTAATCCATCCGTTACTCTAATCACTGCGCCTATTTTTGTTGCTAAGTTATGGGCTATGGATAAGCCTAACCCACTCCCAATTTCCATTGTTCCCGGTACTCGATAGAAACGGGAAAAAATAAGCTGTCGACTTTCTTCGGGAATGCCGCGTCCATTATCTTGAACTAAAATAGTGGCACCAAAGGGAGTAAGGTCTTTTAGGGTAACTTTTATTTTCCCATCTTTAGGACAATATTTAATCGCATTTTCAATCAGGTTAGTAAAAATATTACTCAAAGCAAGCTTGTCGGTGAGTATATTAAAGGAACCAGAGCTTTGAAGCTCGACATCAATATTTTTGTTAATAGCATAAGGTACATGAGTGGCAATTAAGTTACTGATGAGCATAGGTAGGTCGATATTTTCTTTATTTAATAAGAAATCCTCAGTCTCTAAACGGGCAAGGTCAATTAGTTGATGGGAAAGTGACGCTGCACGATTTAATGTTTCTTGCATGTCATTAATAATTTCTTCTTTTTCTTTCGGATGGTCGATCTGCATTAATAAGTGTAATTGGGCGATAACGGCTGCAATCGGAGTACGCAATTCATGAGCAGCATCTGCCATAAAGCGTTTTTCTCGTTGGTTTGCGGCATCAACACGTGCCATTAAATTATTAATAGCAGCAATAATAGGGCGAATTTCTTTGTATTGTTCTTTGGTTTCTATCGGCGTTAAATTACCGGGCTGACGGCTAGAAATAAGTTTTGCGGATTGCCTTAAAGGACGCAGGCTAAAATATGCGGTAATTAACATAGCAAGTAGCATGATCCCTAAAATAAAAGCGAGTGGAATAGCCGTGCCTTCAGCAGGAGTACCTAACAAAGATTTTCTATCACTATAAGATTCAGCAATGACGATTTCAAACGTGTTATTTTTATTCCATGCAGAGGTAAAATGCCAATCTTTATGTAAAGCCGTTAGTTCGGCTACTGATTTAAGAGATGGGACAAGCAGTTTATCGTTATTGCGATAATAAACATTTCCTTGTTTATCCCTTACTAACATGAATGGGCGATAGCTTATATCATCCCCATTTTCCATGGCTTCCATATATAAGGCTTGTAAGCTATCAGCTATTTCATTGAATTGTTCAGGGTCATCGGAAACCACGCTGAGTGTTCTAGCGAAACCTTGTGTAATTATATTTTGTTGTTCATTTAATTCGTCATGAATAGCTGGCCAATAATAAAATTGTAACCAGCCAACTAATAACAACCATAAAAAAATGACAGAGGTAATTTGTAAACCGAATGTATAAATAAAAAATGATTTAACCTTCATGGCTGTACTTCTTTTTTAATAAGTAACCAATACCTCGGATAGTAATAATACGCTCTTTTCCTATTTTACGGCGCAGATTATGAATATGAACCTCTAAGGAGTTGCTTTCTATATCATCTACACCAAATAGACGTTGCTCTAAGTCGACTTTTCTAACAACGTTATCGGCATTTCTTATTAATTCATACAATAGTAAATATTCTTTACCAGATAGAAAAAGTAATTGACCATTAAGTGAAACTTGGTGATTAACTGGATTTAATTGTAGGTTATCTAATTGCCATATTTCAGACGAAAACCCAGCCATACGGCGGCTAACTGCTTTAACTCGAGAAATAAGCTCTGGCATTGCAAATGGTTTCGTCAAAAAATCGTCTGCACCTGAATCTAAACTGGAAACCAAATTATCCATTTGATTTCTAGCCGTTAGAATAATAATTGGGATAGATTCCCCCGCATTACGCCATGCAATTAACTCTTGATGACCATCACCATCTGGCAAGCCTAAATCTAATAACATCAAATCAAAATTCCGAGAAGCGAGTTGTTGCTTTGCATCAGCCAGTAGTCGTACCCAACATGGATTGAATCCAGCAAGTTCCAGCCCTCGGCAAAGCGCCTTCCCCAGTTGGAGATCGTCTTCTACTAAAAGGATATTCATTTTATCACCTCTGCTTACAAGTATAAGCATTCAAACACTGACAAACAACATATCTAACTCTTGGCTTAACTAGATTTAAGCTTATCTTAAGGATAGTTTAACCGCTCTTTAAGGTATAAAAAAATAGTCTGTTTATGATTATCCTACATACTAAGAATAAGGGCATTAAAATGAAAAAAACCTTATATGGAGTAGCAATATTCATTGTAATTATCCTGATAACATTGACTTTTATTACTAAAGATTATAATAAAATGCCAGTTGTAAGTATTTCAAATCTAGCGATAAGTGAGATCTCAACTTGTACAGAACTAAAAAAATGTATTTCTCAAATTAAGATTGCAGATAATAAAAAAGATAAAACAAGTTTATTAAAAGTTATTAAGGATTTTTTAAGGAAAAAAATTTACTAATAATAAATGAATGTGATTACGGTATGAATGGGGCTCATGCTAAATACTGGGATAGGGCGTTATAACTTAATTGGAATATAGGCAAAAAGTAGGTTAACAGGCCAATGATTGGGATAAATAGCTTAACAAGCTTTAGTACGAATTTTAGCTTTATAAAAATAAAGGAATGAGTTAGTAGTAAACAGCATTCCTTTATTTAGGTACCGATTATTCTGTAATTTCTTCGGGAACCCAGCCGTCATCCATCCAAATTTCCTCCAATATTTCTTCAATACGAGTTTTATCCTCCGATATTTTTGTACCTGAAATATTTACACGTTGTTGAGAGCTAAAGCCAACTCGAGTGACCATATCTGGGTACTGATTCTGTAGTTTACGTAAGATCTCAGACTCAAGAGCATGTAAAACAGTTGAACTTGGTTTCTGTGGTGCATTTTTATCAAATAACACTTCAATCCGTAACATAATGACCTCTAGTAAGGACTGTATTAATATACAGTATTTTTAAATGTATCAGTGTGAAAAGTCAATATCGATAAGTAAATATTTTATTGGTAAAAATAGAGTCAGAATAATATTAATATAAAACAAAAAGTTAATGTTACTTCTTTCGCTGCTTAGGGCAATAAACGGGTTGTCAGGCAACAAAAAATCCGTATTCTTAAGAAAAAACAGGGTTTATTAAAGTGAGTTTAGTCTAAATGTTACGATCTAGCCGTATGTCGAGGGAAAATATTGAGGAAATAAATGCCATTAATCAACTTTATGATAAGGCATTTCCTTTGTACGAACAGAGAAGTTATCAAGGGCGTAAAGCAGTATTAGGCCAAGATGACTATTACTTATATTACTTTGCTAATAGCTCTATTTTTGTTGGTTTTATAGGTTGCTGGAAAATTAATGATTATTTCTATATTGAGCACTTTGCTATTTCCGCAGAATTAAGAGGGCAAGGATATGGTCAAAAAGTATTGAAACAATTTTGCGGGAATGTAGGTAAAGTTATTCTTGAAATTGACCCTGTAATTGATGAGATAAGCAAAAAAAGGCTCAAATTTTATCAACATTGCGGGTTTCAACGAAATCGATACTCGCATACTCATCCAAGCTATTACCCAGAAAATAAGCCTCATCAGCTCGAAGTATTAAGTTATCCTAGCGCCATTTGTGATGACGCATATCAGCTTTTTGCTCATCAGTTACAACAGAGGATTATGGATAATTCGTTGTTATAATAAGGGTACCTAGATAGTTTTAACTCGGTTATAGTAGTAAATGAGTTCTGGGTCATTATCGTCTAGGTTATCAATATAGCCGCTAGGAACAAAGCCAGTTTTCTCAAGGAGCTTTTGTGTAGCCAGATTTGACTGATTAGTCGATGTGAAAATTTTATCCGTTTTGCTTTGCTCTTTTAATTTATTAATCAGTATGTGACCAAAGCCTTGACGCCGATATTTGTTATTTACCATTAATAATTCAATAAAACCATGTGAATAAAAATGATGGGTTAATACACCATAAGCCAATATTTCATCATTTGCTTCTAATACAAAACACGCATTTTGCTTTACCCACTGCGTGATTTCCAGCAGTCTTTCTGGTGTTGCTACAGTATCAATAAGAAAAATAGCGCTCACATCATGAGATGTGGTTAATCTGAAATTTATATTCATTAGCTATTGTGAGCCTGCCTTTGTGTAAATGGAATCACAGTTTAGTCTTTAGTCCCATGAAATCAATAAGTTGTTATCAATCTATAGAATTATTGTTTTTGGTGACAAGACCGATTATATGATTAAAATAGCAAATAAACACGGCTATAACTATGAGTATTGAAAGCTATAGCGGGTATTAATATCCTCTGATTAACTCACCAACATATGAATCAATAGCGGATTCGATACGCCAACGCTTTATGGATATGTTCCCAAAATATCTATCGATAAGATTGATTTTTAACATTTTTCTCTCACCTTGATCTTGTTTTTAGTACTGTTCTAATTATTTTCACTGTATCGGCTATTGTTAAGTTTAAATACTTACTGTATTTGTATTAATAAAATCTAATATGGTTAAAAACAATATTACAAGATAAGGGGGCTGACAGATGATTAAACTGGAAATAAAACAATAAAAACGCGCCTTATACAATGTAGACCGTTTTTATTGTGAGAGTAAAAAAACAAGGAATAAATCAGTTATTTTACAGGTGGTACTTTTACATCTAGGTCATATAGCCTTAGTATTGAAGGAGCATCATCTACTTCTGAAAACTTAAGCTTCACTTTAGATGCCGCTCTTTTGGGAATACTAATATCACTTTGAACCCCATTTAAATAAGATGTAAACCCATCTTGGTCTAAGATATAAATGTTATTTTTATCATCAAAATTTGTTAAGCGAATTGCTGACTCTGATTTATTTTTTATAGCTAATGTCAGCAGATACTCAGTATCAGCAGTTTTTTCAGATTTTAATACTTTTATCTCAGTGTATTTATTCAGGTTTTCCAAGTCGTAAATGATAATAGCACCATCAACGCTGCTCCCAGAAGCTCTCCCTTCATCAATACCTTCCTTGAATCCGGATAGTGCATCTTTACTTGAACTTGTTATTGATGATGTTATTGATTTCATGCCATCTTTAATGAGGCTAGTGTCATTGTTACTATCAGAGAGAGCGTATGTGGATATAAGTAAAAACATATATGCTAATTTTTTCATTGGTACCCCAAAAAGTTTTTTCAAATTATAGCAATAGCATATGATAAATATATTATGTAATGAGTAGTCTTATTCTTAGATTAATCAGTTGAACAGTCAGCTGTTTTTGAAATGCTCGCATTTTTTCGACACATTGGTTTATTATGTTGGATATTCAAGTTCCTACACCTAGTCACATTTAAATAAGCGGAGCTATGTAGAATTTAAAAAGATGCTCACCTAACTAATTAGTCTGAACTTACTAAACCACTAAGGTATTTTTTGTTCTTTTGGGGGGCTTGATTCTGAATATCGAATATAATGCAGATCTTTGGTTACGGAATTGTCTTATTATTTTACTCAATATAGGAGTTTAAAATCATTAACGGATTTAATACTTTTATATGATGGAGCATTACATGAGTAAAATTAAATTTATCCCTGCTATTATTTTAGCTTCTATTTTCATGGCACAGCCTGCACTGGCCGCTAAAACAGATACTTATAACTGTGAAGGTCAGAAAATTAAAGCGTCATTCCCAAATGATAAAATCGCAGTAATCTTATATTCCGGTGAAATTATAGTCTTGAATGAGGCACCAAGTGCAAGTGGTGCAAGATATACGGGTGAAAGCTTTCAATTGTGGTCTAAAGGTAAGAATGAATTTAATTTAGCAACCATATCAGAGGATGATATTGTAAACGGAAAAACCTCTGACGATAAAGGCCGTACGTGTAAATTGGTTAAATAAATTCAATTACTTTATCAATAACCTTAGTAATAAGGACTACTCTATTAAGAGCCCCCAATTACTGGGGGCTTTATTCGATCGTGTAAAATCTTACCTGTCTATAGACCTAATTGAAAAGTATTCTAAACTAGCCTAGTCAAGGCGAAAATTTCACGTTTTGAAGCACTAGGGTTACCCAGCCGACTAGGCGTTGAACTCATCGACTAAAAACATAAACTAATGGCTACGAATATTTTAGTGATACTGGTATGGGTATTTTATATCATCATTTGGTAGTTTATTAAAATCAATAATGTGTTGATCAAAATCGATCACATTACTTTGCCCTTTGCACTCATTATTGGATAGCATTTTACATGTGGGTTTTATATTATTAGCATTAATACCCAACCACTCTGCAAATAATTGAAATAAATTAAGCCCATTTCTTTGTGCTGATATTATTTCACGGTCAACAGAATTAGAAGATGTAATAAATAAAGGGACTTCAAAATTTTGTTTACGTTTATCACCATGAATTAAATCTTGTTGATTATCAATAAAAGACAGGCCGTGATCTGCAAAATAGAGCATAGACCACGAGTTTTTGCTCTTTAATAATTCTGAATATATTTGAGACAGTAGTAGATCAGTGTTTTTTATACTTTGTACGTAGCAAGATAAATCTTTGCTTTTATAAAACTGCTGATATGAATTTGAAATTCTCGCACAAAATGGTGAATGGCTACCAATCAAATGGATCACAATCAGTTTTTTCTGTGTGGGGTTATCTAAGGAATGTATAAACTTATCAATAACAGGTCCATCCTCAGATGATACATTTGTAGCAATATTTGATTTTCCGCCTACAAAGTAAGTTTGTTCTGCTCTCTTTGCTATAGTTGCAACAGGGCCATCGTGTTTTCCACTTTGTCCTTGTCTAGAAATCCAAGTGGTATAAAACCCAGCCTTATTTGCTAGTGTAATAATATTATTGGGCATTTTGGGATATATTGAAAGACTTCTCGATAACGAGAGATTTGTAGAACCAGCGGCAGAAATATAGTTATTAAAAAATACACCGTTAATGCTATCCATAAAAGGAGTATTGTTGATTGGGAAACCATAATTATGCATAAAGTCACGGCGAACGCTTTCACCAATAATGATAACATAAGTATCATACGGATTGTTTGCACTAACATTGCTAAAAGAGTCATTTCCTTCGATAGATTTTTTTTCTTTTGCTAAGTAATCTAAATAATATAAACTTTCAGTGAAAAACCGAATTTCAGGCAACCCTGATGTTAAAACCAGTTTAATACTATTATTATAAACCGCTTTAACGGGCTGTATTATCGTTATAATTACAAAAATTGATAATGATATAATATTTGTTATTTTCTTTGTATTTAGCTTAAGTTGACATATTAGTATGCCAAAGACAAGAATAAGTACAGATAGGATATAATATTTTAAATTTATATTAGTGATGAAGCCCTTAGCTTCTTCAGTATTTGTATAATAGAAAGATGAAAAAATATTATAATCAGGAGGTCCGTAAAGTACACCAACAGGAAAGTATAAACATGCAATGAAAGAATAGAACAATATGATAGCTATATATAGTTTACGATACTGATTCAGGTATACCATCAGCCCAGTAATTGCGATGACGTAAAATGGCTTAAAATGATAACCCATAGAATAATGTATAATTGAAAAAAATGTAAATAAAACTAATATGCTTAATACCGTTTTACTTTTTAAAAATGACATTGTTTTGCTCATTAATCGTTCAACTAAATAGTAACAGTATTTGTAGTTTATATATCTACATTTATAAAAATAATAAGTAACCTACTATAGTGTAAATTATAAACTGTTCAGTGTTACTTATGTTAGCAAATAAAGTAGCTAGCTAAAAGTGATAAGTTATATTACAGATAAATTTGTCACTTTTGGTGCCTTATCATAATGTTTATCTTATGCTCTCTTATCTCTTTTTAAAGCTGTTGACTTGAAATGACAAGCAAATCTAAAAATGACTTTTAATCAAAGTTATATATAAATCAGCACTATTTATGTGTTATGTGATGGTCAGTACCGGTGAGTATATCTATATACTAGAGATATACTGAGGCTGAGAGTATTCAGAGATGGAAAGGAAATTGCCACTTTATCAGCTAAAATAAATATTGAAGTGGTTTTACTAGGATTTACCATTAGTAAACTTTAGGAATAAGGAGATAACTATAAGTAATTGGTTTATATATAAAAAACATTATGATAGGGGTTAAACCTTAACACTTTAAACTCGTTAATTCGTTTTTTATCGCTAAAGGTAAATCACTTCTAATTCTTAATGATAATTAAAAATTAGAAGTGACAAATTGGATTGAATCACAAGAAGGCGTGAAACTGCTGGTGGGTCCAATTGAGAATGAACATTACCGTACAACAAGCGCAATTATCTATCGCCACTTTGAGTGGCTTGATAACAAAATGAACGTAGGCACACCCGAGTCTGATATCACTCACCCTTCTGATGACTTATTAATGACGATATCTGTGTGCTACTTATTGAACGGTAGGGAAGGTGTTGGTGAGTTGAATGCGAAAGATAGAAAAGTTGCCACTGAACTAGGACAAGAAGAATCTGAACATGTGGAGGAAATAGTAAAAAAGCCATAGAAGCTCAAAAGTGGTTTACTGAGTTTGGGCGCTACAAGGCGGTAAAGCCAAGTGGAAGAGAATATAATTAGAGCTTCCCGATATCCCGGTCCTTAAATTTAATGGTGCTACTAACGAGCTTTTAATTACCTACAGTGTTATTAGTCGCAACTACCGACATGCTGTAATGACCGCCTGCCTATACCTTTATCCCTCTGAGATATCGATCATTATCTTTGTTAAAGCTTACCGCGATAAGTTGTAGAGAGTTTTATGTGGCTATTTTTCACTTGATGAGCAATTCCGTGAAGAATAGTTGAAAGAGCAGGAAATGAAGGGGAAAAATAGGGCACAGGCTCTAGGGTTATTGTGTATGGGCGGTGTTTTGGTGTTATACAGGCCGGTCTTTAAGTGATTTTTCAATGTTGTTATTTATAGTGTATGTACTATTTTTAATTATTATCTTGGTGTTTAACTCTGTTATAACGCATGATTGGTGTAATTTTTTGTTGTAACTTATGTGGTTATTTCATGCTCAAATAGGAAAAGAGCCATATAATTAATAAAACGTGAAATTATTAAAAATAATAGGTCATCTATGAATAAGTGTATAAATGGTTTGTTGTCGGCGGTGGCATTAATACTAGGAGGAATTATAGCTACTTCTCATGCTAATGATTTACGTGTACCTGTGGGAGCAATCGGGTATTTAGGTGAGGTTTCCCCACCTGTGCGTACTGTTTATTTTGAACAGGTTTTAAATAACAGTGATATACTTCCAAATTTCCCATTTATTGAGTTGATTACATGGAAGTGGAGGGAAGGTCCTGATTCAGCATTTGCCTACTATCCTCAAGAAGGAGCCTATGGGATCTCGTTATTTAATGAATTTGATGAGAGCAACCGTATAATATTATTGATAAATGGGGTGTTTTCCACTACATACGCTAGATATAATATTCCTTATGATTGGAGTTCAGGAGTGCGCTGGGAAACTGCATCGTTTTCATTAAGGCATTCTAAAATAAGCTCATCAAAAGGTATGTACCATGTGCCGTACGGTATAAACTATAGTGGTTATTTTGATTTTGGGCTCGAACCTAAGTCAGGTACACCTGGAGTTTTATATACTACTTTTACTCACCCCGCTAAATTTACAGGTGTTATAACAAGTTATTCAGCATATGCTCCACAGCCCTTAAAAAAAGGGCGCTACCTTGCAGATGATACTATTATGATGGCCCACCGAAATAGGTATGGAGATGGATACCCTAAAGATAAATCTGAAGCGGTATTTATTGGTGAGCATCAGTACATGGGGATATTTGTTGTTGATACATGTAAAGTATCCGCAATAACAAACACGAAGATTGATTTCGGGGTACAGTTAGCGGGGACTTATCCAAGTCCTAAGAATTTAGCTAATGCTCTTGCTCAGGTTAATGTTAATTGTCCAGATACTGGTAAGTATTTGATCTCTATTAAGCCAAACAATGCTCTAGTGGATGGAAATTATACTGGAATGGTGCTGGATCCGTTAGATGGAAATTCAGATGATTTGCCTTATATAGCCACATCGATTGATGCGACTGCTAAAGGTGATGAAGTTTGTATTGCTGACTCTTCTCAAGCCATTAATTATACAAAAAGTAAGCAGGTTTATAGCTCCGTTGGGGGAAATTTTATCCAAGGGTTAAACTTTGCTTTATGCGTTAATGGAAAAATAGCTCCAGGAAAATACCGCGGTAGCTTAGATGTCAATTTTCTGGTTGAATAATACAGTTTCTGTATAGCTTATATTCCGTATTAGGCCGCTTATGCGGCCTTTTTGTTCACTTCAATTTGTACTATTGCTAACCTAATACTCAGTGGGAATCTATCACTTCTAGGCTTGTAATCTTAATACGCTTCTTAATTGGGGATTTTGGCTTTATTTTGGTCTTTACGGTTAGTTACCATGAATTAAAACCAGCAGGGGAACGTGAAGCAAATCTTATTAAGTACTTTTTTGTATTAGGTTCATTCCTATCAATGTCTGCAAATAAACACTAATACGCCAGCTTGAGTGGTTGGGGCACTTTGATATTGAAATAGAAACTATTGCGATGGAGTTTTACCCCCATTTTACCCCGCTTAAAATTTAGGCATAAAAAAACCAACCTTAAGCGGTTGGTTTCTCTATAAAAAGTTGGTCGGCATGATAGGATTTGAACCTACGACCCCCGACACCCCATGACGGTGCGCTACCAAGCTGCGCTACATGCCGAACTTTGTTTTATACTACTCAATTTGTCTCTAAAAGCAATAGACTAATGATACGACTGGTTGATATTTAAGCATTAATTCTCATTAAAACGCTTTAATTCTGTGAAAATTTTCAACAGCTCAGCCAAATCTGGTTTTTCGTCTTTTTCGATAGCCCCTTGTTTATCGTAGATATTAAACTGACCATTATGATCCATATAGAGCGTGGCGGTATCGGTAGTAATAACGACATCATCATTGTCACCAGTGATCACCCATGGATAAACGCGTTGATTACTAAACAAATCCTCACCCTGACTATAATCATCAGGCGGGTTGTTTACATGTAATAAACGCTGCATTAACGTGGTCATTACATCTTGATGGCTTGTAAGCTTATCAATCTGTTGAGCGGGTGTATTTGGCCAATAAATAAATAATGGCACTTGCATTTTGTCACGATTGAAGCGTTTATTATTCAACCATTCATTTTCTGCTTTTCCATTGTTATTGTAATTTGCAGTCACGATAACAATGGTATTTTGTAAGCGACCATCACGTTTTAATGTAGCCATCACACTGTTAATTTGTTCATTGGTTTTTGCGCTACCAGGGGCCCCTTTAATATTAAGGAAAGAGAACCAAGGGGAATCGTGTTTCAAATTACTTAGCCAGTGATTCCATTGTGAGATGGTTAAATTGTCGTTATCTGCAGTTTTTGCAGGTAACGAGTAGTCAGATAAAATAGCTTGCCTAAATAAAGGTGAATTGAATCCATCGGTCGAGAATAAACCAAATTGATAACCTTGGTGTTGCAGAGCCGAAATTAAAGCGGATGGATGCCTACCGTTTAAAATGTTATCAAAATAAGTTGATGATATTCCATAGAATAAGCCAAATAATGCGGTATCGTTACGCAAACCCGTTGTATAGTGGTTGGTAAATTGCGTACTAATCTCTTTAAACGCATTAAGTGAATTCATTGAATCCTGCTGGGACTTGTCCCCGAGGTCATCAATCACTAACAACAATAAGTTATAGCCAGCACCTTGGTCATAGTAACTTAACGGTTTTAGTGGGTAGTTTAGTTTCAATGCCGTAGGGCTACCTTGTTGGAATACGCGGTTTTGATGTTCGGTTAAGTTTAATAAACCATACTTATCAAGTAGCTTACGTGCCGTCATTGGTTGCGATAATGGGTAATTATAACGTTGCATAGTAATAGGGCGATAAAAGTTGGCATCAGCCCAAGCATACATAAGGTGTGACATAATAAAAGTCACAATAAAAATACTCGCAAGCGGCTTACCAAAAGTTTGCCGGTTTAGGCTACGAAGTTTTTGCCAGCTCCAAGTGGCAAATAGCATCTCAAGTAGAAAGATAATAGGGATGCTAATAAACATTAACTGCCATTCACGGGCCATCTCCCCCTTGGTTGGGTTGATGACGAGATCCCAAACTTGTGGTGTTAGGTGAAGACCGAACTGACTAAAAACACGTATATCAAAAATTAACAGTGTCATCCCTGCTGTCGCAAGGGCAACACAAAGTAGCCTCAGTAGCCTCTGAGACATCACAATAAAGGTCAGTGGAAAAATAATGAGTAGGTAAGCGGCAAAGACCACAAAACTAAAATGACCTAACCAACTGACGAAAGCATAAACACGGCCAGTTAAGGTATCTGGCCAATCAAAAATAAACAGATAGCTACTGCTTAGTACAAGACTAAGCAGTATATTGAATAGTGCAAACCAGTGTCCCCAACCAATCATGGCAGAGACTTTGTCACGGTAGCGCAGGTGGGTGACCATACTGTTTATTTCATTAATCAATTAGTGTGATTGATCTTCTTTAACAGAAGAAAGTAATGCGTTTGCAAAGGATTCTGCAATCATTTTACGTTGCGCTGGCGCAACAGAAGTATTGAGCAGATTCGTTACCATATTACCTAACACCATAAGGGAAAGGTCAACAGGTGTATGGTTTTTTTCTAACACACTCACGAGGTCAGAAAGTAAACCTTCAACTTTTTCATCACTATAGCGAGATGATTGTGGCATAAATTGAGACATCCTAAATTAATGAAAGCTCCATATCATAGCGTATAGCTGCTGTTTTTTCTTCTTTCTTCGCAACAAATTTTCGTTTAAGTGATAATAATGTTTATTCAGATTCGTAAAGTGCGTATTAGTTCAGCATTTTGAGGTTGAAAAAAGAACAAATGATAGTTTCTATTGCAGAGTGATAATATCAGTGTTTGAATACGCGCGACAATATTTCTGCTATAAAAAAGGAGCCAACAATGAGTCTGGAAATTACCCAGATAGCTTTACATCAGTTGATTAAGCGAGATGAACAAACCTTTGAGGTGATGTTACGGGATTCTTTATTAACAGCGGATGATGTCGTACAGGACATGATGGCAGAATTACACCGAGTCTATAGTGCAAAAAGTAAAGCATTCGGTGAGTTTAATGAAGAAAGTGAACTGGCTGATGCTTTAAAGTTACTGCGTAAAGGTGAAGAAGAGTTTTTAGGTTTCAGCCGTGCGATGACGGTACGTTTAAAGGATGAACTCGCTAAATACCCCTTTGCTGAAGGGGGGATCGTTCTTTTCTGTCAGTATCGCTACCTTGCTGTTGAATATCTTTTGATTTCAGTTTTGAGTAGTTGCGATAGCATGTTTGTCACGGACACTTTAGATTTAGGAACGACACATTATTTAGATATACCTCATGCGGATATTGTCGCTCGTATTGATTTAACCGAGTGGGAAACAAACCCTGAATCAAAACGTTATTTAACCTTTTTAAAAGGGCGGGTAGGGCGTAAAGTCTCTGATTTCTTTATGGATTTCTTGGCGGCTTCTGAAGGGTTAAACGCAAAAGTACAAAATAAGGGGTTAGTTCAAGCGTTAGATGATTTTTGTGACAATGCTCAAATGGATAAAAATACGCGCCAAGCGTACCGCCAGCAAGTCCATAGTTATTGCACTGAACAACTTCAATCAGGCGAGGAAATTGAATTGCAGGCATTGGCAAAAGAGTTGCCAATGGTGGAAGAGCAAAGCTTTGATGATTTCGCACGTCAAAATGATTATCAACTAGAAGAAAGTTTTCCTGCTGATAGAGGAACACTAAAGCAACTGACCAAATTTTCAGGAAGTGGAGGGGGGATCACTATCAGTTTCGATGCTATGTTGATGGGGGAGCGTATTTTTTGGGACCCAGTAACTGATACATTAACTATTCGTGGTACCCCACCTAATTTGCGTGACCAGTTACAACGACGTGGTAGTAAGTAAAATTACTGAAGGGAAATTAGTTCTTTGCCAGAATAGCGAAGGCTAAAAATAAATACCCTAGAAATAAATAACGCCGCAATTGCGGCGTTATTTACTCGGCGTCCCGAAATTTCTAAAGCTCGGCTGTGGGCTTTAATTAAGCGCGCAGGAAGTCAATGTGCGTCACTTTTGGCTTAAATGGGTGACGTTGAACAGCCTGAACTTTTACTTTAGTTTCTTTACCATCGATAACCAGATTCAGAACTTCGTAAAATTCTGCTTTGCTTTCTTGGTTAATGATTTCATCGTGGTTTAAAGTCACAGAGATAGGCTCTTGGTTGCCACCGTAAACGATAGCTGGAAGTTGGTTATCTCTGCGCAGGCGGCGGCTCGCACCCTTACCCTGCTCTTTACGTTCAATTGCATTGATAGTTAACATTACTATTTCTCTATAAAAAGAAAAGATAAATCCTGCTACAGGCGACCCAGCAGCAGGTTCGAGATTTGGCCTAAGAATATTTCATTCAGAGAATGTGATATATGAAGGCGGGCGGCATTTTAACGAAAAATCCGCCATCCAGCAATCATTAAGATCGCCTTAGCTTTAAGATAGGCTGTCAGCAACGCGAAAACGCCCTTGATAATCGAAGATTTTTTCACGTATTTCCCAATAGCGTTCTTTTTTCCGAGCCACGATAAATTGTGGATAACGTAATAATGATTGTTGTAATAAAATATCATTAGCATTATTCCACTTAAATGGAACCCCAGGCGCACGTTGATGTTCGCGTAAAAATCGAAATTCAAAGGCTTGTCGCTGAGCTGGTGTTGTTAAACGAAACCTTTCAGAAACGCTGGTTCCGTCCTCATCATAATAATTAATCTTAAGCCATTCACCTTTTGCATCATGGCCTGTCAACAGTTGCATCCCACCGCAACGTAAAATTAGGGCATCCTTTAATTTTAGTGCAGCTTTTAGCATATCATCAGGGTCAGTGAGGACTTCTTGGCATTGTTGGCAACGACGTGCGGCAATATCATTTTCTGCGCCACAATGGGGGCACTGTTTAAATCGAAAACGGAATTCACATTGTTGTTTTTGTCCGTGTTGATTTTCTTCCCAACCTTGGCAGCGACGACCATAGTGTTCGATAATTTGCCCATCAGAAGTGCATTTCCCCCAAAAAGTATTGGCAAATTGGCATAATGGGCAAAAAACTTGCACGGGTACACTCGTTGAATTGGGTTTACTTGAGCCGACTTCCGGTCGAAATAGGTCATGAGGGTTGCCTGCATAATCTAAAATGAGGCATTTTGTTTTCCCGGTGGCAAGTCGCAGGCCTCTGCCGACAATTTGTTGATACAAGCTTACGGATTCGGTAGGGCGTAAAATAGCTATTACATCAACATGGGGAGCATCGAAGCCCGTGGTTAATACAGAAACATTGACTAAATAATGTAATTGCTTGTTTTTAAAACGTTGAATGATGTCTTGCCTATCAGCAGCGGGGGTATCTGCCGTCACAAGCGCAGCCGTATTTTTAGGTAGATAACCCAGTATTTCCTTTGCATGTTCTACTGTTGCCGCAAAAATCATACAGCCTTGTAATGGCGATGCATACTCAATAATTTGAGAAACGATTTTTGGCGTGATCCTTTGTTGCTTTTTAAGTGATAAATTGAGCTCTTGTTCATTAAAAATACCAGATGAGCTCAGTGAAACCTGACTAAAGTCATATTGCAAAACGGGCATATCCAACCGTTCAGGAGGGACGAGAAACTTATTTTTAATCATATAATGTAGTGGCAATTCATAAATACATTCACGGAAAAAACAGTTTTCATCGCCCCGCACCATACCATGATAGTGGTATTGGTAAATCCAGCCACTGGCAAGCCTATAAGGCGTCGCTGTTAACCCCAAAATACGTAACGTAGGGTTATGAATTTGTAAGGCTTGAATAATTTGCTGGTATTGGCTTTTGTCATTCAGGCTGATACGGTGGCATTCATCAATGATAATTAAAGAAAAGTGAGTATTGAAAGCATCAAGGTTCCGGGCAACCGATTGTACACTCCCAAATACGACCTTACTTTGTGAATCTTTTTGATTCAGTCCAGCGGCAAAAATATCAGCCTGTAAGCCATAAGCGAGGTATTTTCCATGGTTTTGCTCAACGAGTTCTTTAACATGGGCTAACACAAGAACACGACCACGCGCAAGGCGAGCTAACTCTGCGATGACTAAGCTTTTCCCCGCGCCAGTAGGTAGAACAATAACCGCAGGTTGGGTGTGCTTGCGGAAATAATGCACTGTTGCATCAACGGCTTCTTGTTGATAAGGACGTAAAACAAAAGACATATTATTCAGTATAGAGTTAATAAGTTGGGAAAAAGGCGTTAAATTTAATTTAAAACCATGGCTCTGTCTAAAGATCTGAGTTGCTGCTAGGAAACTATCCCTTCACTAGGGTTATTGATATAATGAATTATGTGATAATAATCACAGCAACCTTTCATTCTATATTCTGACAGTTGAGTGCTATTGTACGCCTCACTGGCATTCCATCAAGTTAAGAGAATCTATGCGACTGGATAAATTTTTGTCCCAGCAATTAGGGATAAGCCGCAGTTTGGTAGCGCGTGAATTGCGCTCAGGGCTGGTGACAGTTGATGATGTAATCGTCAAATCGGGAGCCTTTCAAGTTACGATCGACCATGAAGTCGCTTATGATGGCAATGTTCTTGTGCAAGTAACAGGGCCTCGTTACTTTATGTTGCATAAACCCCAAGGGTATATTTGCTCGACAGATGACCCAACGCATCCCACTATACTTTATTTTATCGATGAGCCGCTCGCTCAAAAACTTCATTCAGCAGGGCGCTTAGATATTGATACGACAGGGTTAGTATTGCTAACTGATGATGGGCAATGGTCTCATCGGATTACATCACCAAAACATCATTGTGAGAAAACCTATCGTGTGCAATTAAGTGACGATATCGCAAATGGCGTGGCTGCACAGTTTGAGCAAGGTGTAATGCTTAACGGTGAAAAAACCGTCACTAAGCCAGCGAAACTTGAAATCATTAGTCCGCGTGATGTTAGATTGACGATTAGCGAAGGGCGCTACCATCAGGTAAAACGTATGTTTGCAGCGGTGGGTAACCATGTTTGCGGCTTGCATCGGGAACGAATCGGGGAAATATGGCTCGATGATTCGCTTGAGCCCGGTGAGTATCGGCCGTTAACTGAAGCTGAAATTAACAGTATTAATGTATCACGTAAATAAAATGCAGGAGTTTAAAGAGTGCAACAGCAGCGTTCATCCTATTTGGGGCTGATATTAATTTTAGGTTTATTATCGATGCTAATGCCATTGGCTATCGATATGTACCTACCTAGCTTTCCGACGATGATGCATTATTTTAATGTAGATGAAGGGCGTATTCAGATGACGCTTAACAGCTACATTTTTGGTTTTGCCATTGGGCAACTATTCTATGGTCCGATGGCGGATAGCATTGGGCGTAAGCCAGTAATTTTAGGTGGTGTAATCGTCTTTGCTATTGCATCTGCTGCCTGTGCAATCACGGAATCCATTGAATCATTGATCTGGTTACGGTTCTTACATGGGTTTGCTGCTGCGGCTGCGAGTGTGGTGATTAACGCATTAATGCGCGATATGTTCACTCGTGACGAATTTTCAAGAAGCATGTCATTTGTGGTGTTAGTCATGACGATTGCACCATTATTAGCCCCGATCCTTGGGGAGAACTAATGCGTTGGTTCTCATGGCATGCGATTTTTTGGAGCATTGCAATCGCAGCAGTGATAGCGGTTATTTTAGTGAGTTGTTTTGTGCGAGAGACACTACCTGCCGCTAAACGGCAGAAATTCCATGTCGGCACTACACTCAGGCAGTTTGCGACGTTATTTAGAGCTAAACAGGTTTTGTTCTATATATTAGCTAGCTCATTTTCTTTCGCTGGTATGTTCTCGTTCTTAAATGCGGGCGCATTTGTTTATATTGATTTAAATGGCGTGTCACCGCAGCATTTTGGCTACTATTTTGGTATCAATATTATTTTTCTATTTATTATGACCACAATAAATAGCCGCTACGTTAGGCATTTTGGCGCGGAAAAAATGCTGTACTTTGGCATTATTATCCAATTTGTGATGGGGTTATGGTTGTTAGCGACGACTGCTTTTGCGCTGGATTTTTGGACTCTAGTCATTGGTGTGGCCATTTATGTTAGTGGGATAGCGATGATCACATCAAACGCAATGGCTGTTATCTTGGATAATTACCCACATATAGCAGGGACTGTCTCCTCCTTAGCTGGAACCATTCGTTTTTCAATTGGGGCTCTGGTCGGAACATTGTTATCTTTGATACCCGCTAAAAATGCATGGCCAATGGTTGGGTCAATGGTGGCTTGTGTTGCATTATCCATGCTATTTGTTTTATTGGCGAAAAGAACAAAGTAATTTCATTAATTTTTCAGTTTCACGGATGAAACTGAAAATGTCATAGATGTCTATCCTTCCTTTTGTCCGATTATTCCGAATTGATTCAGTTCATCTCATAAGATACAGCTATTCTCAATGTTTATAGCTACCTTTAATTCGTTAAATACGAATAGTAAAGTAGGGGGATTAAAATATTTGGTGAAAAATGATCTAAATCAATTACCGTTAGTAGGTAATTTGTTAAATTTATGTTTTTTATCACACCGTATTCTTTGCTGTAACAAGTTGGCAAAAATTTGTGCGTACTTCAAAAAATAGCTTAGTTATTGCGGTTTTTATGTCAAAGATGTAAAAAAAAGTTAGGTGTTTTGTGGTGAATGTTGAGTTCAAATATCAAAAAAAATTTAATATTTAATTAATTTACCATAAAAATTGATGTGCAATGATTTGTGTCACAAAAATTTAACGACATGTTGTATTTTTAATGTTATATTTAGGTTTTAGAATTTAACATTACTGTTACTTTTGTGGTTGTTAAAAACTCGGTTTGAACGATGAGTTAGTTTAAAGAGGGTTTTATTCACGTTTAAATAGCATATAAGCGTAATAGGGTTGGTTCGATCCTCGTGTTAGGTCTAGTGGGGCGGTAACCCCCGGGTCACTTGGCTAAATACTAAAATGTTTTAATAGGATATCTTTGTGGAAAAATCAGGTCTTTCGGTGGTGCACAGGCTACCGCAAAGCTACCGCTGGTTATCAGGCAAAATAGGGACTGATGTTGAAGTCGTACCTATGAATGATGTCGATAGCGATAAGCTTGTGGGGCTAAAATTACTTAGTCATGACTGTGCAACAGATTGTATTGCGATGCAGCAGTTATCTGAGTCGTTATCGGATATGCAAATTGCTAATGCTATTTTGGAGTGGCAGAAAGAAGTGTGCTTGTTCATTCACGCAAATGATGAATTAGCAGCTATGTGTCGTTTGAAAGCCTCTGGTGTGGCTATTGCAGAGCTATCATCTGGTTTTTATTGTGCTTAATTTGAGTGCAAATAAATATATATGGGTTATTTATTGATTTACGTTATTGCTAATGTATCGGTGATAGGCGGTGGCGATTTGCTCTGCTGCTAAGTTGCTTTACTAAAATACAGACTGATATTATTAGGCACTTTTGCGTACAGCGTCTCTCATTTTTTTGATGGCGTTAAATAACAACCGCTAGGCTCAGAAATTAAATATGAATTACCAATAAAAAAGCTTCCAGTATCTGTTACTTGGAAGCTTTTTTATTGGTAAGGGGATAAGGTATGGCAGAAAGTTAGGACCCGTTAATGATCCGACGGCTAGCGTAGTACCTTTTGCTCCAGTAGGAATTCGTCATTTCAGAAACAATAACGCCACTGCTTGTGGAGGCGTGAACAAATTTTTCATCGCCGATATAGATCCCAACATGCTTCATTGTGCGACCTGTTTTAAATAAAACGATATCGCCAACTTTTAAATTATTACGTTTTACGCTTTTACCCGAGTACTCTTGTTCTGAGGTTGTGCGAGGGAGTTCCACACCAAACTGTTCAAAAAATGTGCGCTGAACAAAGCTTGAACAATCCACACCTTTTTTGGTTGTGCCACCGAGGCGATAAGCAACACCTTTCCAGCTTGCATATTGGTTCATGATTTTGGATTTAGTATCAACACTTTGTACTAGCTCTTCGAATTCATCTTGAGATGCCATAGTTAAAGAGTCCCCCGCGGAACCATTTAACATACGTACATCTGATTTAGCAGTATTTTGTGTATTCTTAGCTGACTTAGGATTGGTACATGCTGAGAGTGTCACGGCGATAGCAATTGCCGGTACAATGCGCCAAGCATAGCGCTTAAGTTTTTCAGATGTTAACATTCTTATATATATCCCTTACCATTCTTTTATCGCATTATCGTGTAAATAGACACGACAAAATTAAACCTATCCTTGTGAAAAACGCATTTGGCGATAAGAGTGTGTTTTTCGCAAGAAATGTTTATGACAACAATTTATAGCAAACAACCCAAACTAGGTGTTGTACGCTTTAGCCATTTTCAATGACTTATTGAGTATAGAACAGATACCAATATTTACTAAAAGAATTTTACGTGAATTGGTAGCCTAACAAGCCTGAAAATAAACCTTAAAGAGCATACATAAACAAAGCCGAAATGGCGAGGCAATAGGTCTATAATTTACAAAACATTAGATAGAACTGCCTATTCACTATTGGTTTATGTGATTTCTATCATATGTAAGGGCATTTTGCGCGGTATTGCACCGTTTTGAGTAAATAAAGTATGAACTTGTTCACATTTTCTTACGTCTTGTTTCAGTCTATTTACGAAGTAAATGCCTAACATCTACCTCTAATGTAAAGAAGTTTAAATTTATCTAAGTTAGAAAGGTTTTTAGTCATCAAGTCATGCACTAATTATAGGTGGCCGTTAGGTGATTGACTTTAAAAAATCATAGCTACTGTTTATTTATAAGTATTCTGATAACAAAAAATACTTATATTGAAGTTTTGATTAATTTTAAATCTAAAAAATGAATGGTAGTAAGACAGGTATTGAAAACTATATTTTGATTTGAAATTCTCTATAAAGCCGATTTTCAAAATCTGCGAAACGACGATTTAATGTTGAACGCGCAATAGTGGCTGAAAAATAATCTAGGGGGATCAAATTGGCTGAACCAAGGTTATCAATAATAAAAAATTGGCCGTGAGGTTTATAGCCTAATTGATAAACAATATTATAAGTTTTTAGTGCCATTGTTGCTATGGCTTCTTCATAGATTGTTTTTTTAAATTGTTCATAGGCAATTCTCATATTTTTTTTATGTTTTAAAAGTATGTTTTTATTTTTTAGGTAATACTCTAATGTATGTGAAACATTCCCTGTTTTATCTTTAATGAGTTGGAAAACATACCCTAAGCCGAAATTAGTTTCTTGGGTTCCATAATAATGAGAAATAGTGTTGGTACTTAAACTTTTTTTATATAACCGCTTGTAATAGCGTATTTCTCGTAGCGTTTCTTTATCACTTCTCCCATTTAAATGCACTTTGATGCATAAATCATCATACTCTGGATGTTGATAGCAAGCACGTTGCCGACCCGCAGCTATCAACTGTTTGGGGGATAGGTAAATTTTAGTAGCAAGGTTTTTTTTCATATTAATAAATACTTATTTTATAAGTTAAATACAAAAATGATTTGTAAACAATAAATATGACGTTTTTTACAATATATAGGGCTGATTTTAATAGATAAAATTCTAAAGATGTTGCATTTCGTGTGGTAATAAAAAAGTCATTTAAATAGGTGATTTTATTTTGAGTAATAACGATTCAAAAAAATAAAAAACTACGACTATAAATGAAATCACTAATATTTCGTTGAGATTAGTATGTCGTCCTCAGTCACGCAGAGTGAAAAATATTTTAAGTATAAATAAATCACGAAAAGTGACGATAACTTAACTTTAAGAGGGCGATTCTTATGGATAACTCAGTAAAAAAAATTGTAGCGACTATTTTTACAGTAACAGTATTGGTTTCAAGTTTTTCGGCAGTAGCATCAAAAAATAGTGGGATGAAACGTGCTAGCTCTGGTGTCATTTTATTTACAGGAGCGATTGTCGCGCCACCTTGCATGATAGAAGCAACGCCTAAAAGTGTGATAACCAAATGTTGGAGTGATACTGGAGATGAAAAAACGACGTCTGTTGATATTCGAAAACTCAGAGGGCAAACAACACTACTTCCTAATTCAAAGGGAACTCAAGAGTTTAATTGGATAAACAAAGACCATACATTGGGAATCTATACGATTAAATATGATTAAACATGAGTGAAGCCGAAGAGCAGGTCGTTAGGAGGGGATAATGCTAAGTGATTGTGGCATATGCCTATGAACAATTAATTCATAGGCATATAAGGTCATAGGTTAGATAACATATTGTAATTAATCACAACGCCCCATATAACGGCGTTCAGGGATATGGATACGAATTTTTTCGCCACTCGATAAATACTCAGGAACTTGGATAGTAAGCCCTGTAGCCATAGTCGCAGGCTTAGTTCTGGCACTCGCTGATGCACCTTTAATGCTAGGTGTTGTTTCCATTATGACCATATCAACGGTTTGAGGAAGTTCTAAAGCCAAGACTTGACCTTCTATGGTAAGCACTTGCATTCCTGGCAAACCCTCTTCAGGGATGAACAATAGGTCTTCTTCAATATCTGATTTTTTGAACATGTAAGGTGTATAGTCTTCATTATCCATAAAAACATATTCATCACCGTCAATATAAGAAAAAGTCACTCCACGGCGTGTTAACGAAATCGTTTCTAAAATATCATCTCCTTTGAAACGTTCCTCAACTTTTTGGCCAGTTTTGATATCTGTAAAACGCATTTTATACAAGGTACTTGCGCCACGAGCACTAGGTGCTTGAATATCAATATCTTTTACAAGTAGTAATTTGCCATTATAGTTAACTGCTAAACCGCGTTTAATTTCATTGGCCTTGGCCATAAATAACCTTCTTTGGGATTGTCAAAAAGAGTGCGACAAAATTACTCGCAGATAAGCGATTAGGCAAGATGTTGCGGTTAATTTTCGGTGAAAAATTTTATGGGGGAGGGAATGGTGAATATTGCGTAAAAGCGATATTCACCAAAGGCCGTTAATAAATAGGGAGTAAACCAGCTAAAGATAGCAAATGTGCTACAGCATTAATCACACCAAATAAGATAACGAAAACAATAATAAATGTTCCACCAGGTGCTTTATAACTATTATTTGGATAGCGTACACGGCTCGCTTTTGCCATTAGAGCAGGGACAATTACCGCCCAGATGGTTGCTGCTAGCCCTGCAAAACCAATGGCATAAATAAAACCATTTGGAAAAATTAACGCAAGGATGGTAGGCGGTACAAAGGTGACTAAAACAGATTTGAAACGCCCTTGTTGATTGTCCTTAAATTTAAAGAAGTCTGCAATAAAATCAAATAAGCCAAGAGAGACACCTAAGAATGAGCTGGCTAACGCCATATAAGAAAACAAGTTTAGGAATTGTGAAATAAAACTGTTTTTCGTCGAGATATTCATTTGAGTCAACAGGGCATCAATATTATTGCCACTTTCTCTTATCTCAATAAAGGCAGAGCGTGGGATATTGCCTTGGATGGCATACTGCCACAAGATATAGATAACAACCGTAATGGTTGCTCCAAACACTAAACTCATGACTACACTGCGACTGTCTTTATTATAATATTTAACTAGCCCAGGTACATTGCCATGATAACCAAAAGAGGTTAATAAATAAGGTAATGCGGCGAGAGCGTAAGGTAAATACTGATGATCACTTTGTTCAACTTGGTTAAATAAAATGGCAGGAGATGCCGTTGAGATCATCCCACCAATTGACATGATAAATGTGATAACCATACCACCGATTAAAATAGTACTTAACCTATCTACAGCACGAGTAGAAAGCCAAACAATAAAAGCGACGATGAAGGCAAAAATAAAGCCTGCACCCGCTTGTGGAATTTGTATATGACCTGACAAGTTTGCGGTAATGATAGAACTACCCGCGGAAATGTAGGCGTAAGTCAGTATGTAGAGAACAAAGGTGACGGATAAGCTATTAATTGAATTCCAAGTTGTTCCCAACAGGTCTTTGACCATAGTGTGAAAACTGGCTCCAGCAGGGTAATTCATATTTGCTTCTAGGATCATTAACCCCGAAAGTAACATACAAATAAATGTATAGATTAATAGCACGACTGAGCCTGAAAACCATACACCTGAAGTCACCATTGGAATTGAAAACATACCCGCACCGACTGCAGTCCCTGCGATAATCATTGCACCACCCAAGATGGAAGGGCGTTTGTGTTGTGTTGTAGTATCAACGGCCATGGTGGCTCCTAATAGAATGTTTCACTGTACTAGCTAAATGATACGGTAAGCACATGACGTTGTAAATATGGTAAAGGCAATTAAATAGGAAAAAGCGAGTAATAAGAAAGAGATGAATAAAAAACGTACAAACAAAATCGTTTATACGTTAAAGGTTAATATTAGGCTTTATGGTGATAAAGATTCTGGTTTAGCCAAAGGTCAATGGCATTGCGGCTGGCTTCAAAGTGAGGCTCAGGTAATGCATCAGGTGAAACCCACATTAGGCTTTCACATTTGTCTGTTTCCATTATTTGAGGTGCAGCTTCACCATTGTATTCAACATGCATACAGATAGAGACCGTATGCTTCCCTTCTTGTTGATAAGTTTGCAAGTTATTACTGATACCAAATACGGTTGGTGCTTGAATATCAATACCGATTTCTTCTTTTATTTCACGAATAGCGCAATGTTCGAATGTTTCCCCAGGGTCAACATGCCCCCCAAAAATTGACCAGTAAGGGGCATGTTTACTGCTGCGTTTACCCATGAGTATTTGCCCGTGCGAATTGGTGATGATCACACCGACACCGACGACGACGACGTTAACAGGCTCAGACATATTTTCTCCTGATTATTTTATTTTTTAGCGCGCTGATTTTGCCATGGTACAACAGAAAAACAAGCAGGGAAAAATACAAATATCACTGAAAACAATATGCTTTAATGTTATAACTATGATTATATTTTAAGATACGATAATCATGATAAGGGAGATTAGTGGTTATGACTCGCCGGGTTGCTACAATTACATTAAATCCTGCTTACGACCTTGTAGGGCTGTGTTCTACAATCGAAGTTGGTGAAGTCAATTTAGTCAAAACCGCTAGCCTCAATGCGGGTGGTAAAGGTGTAAACGTAGCGAAAGTGCTGCGTGATTTAGGCATTGATATCACAGTTAGTGGTTTTATGGGGAAGGATAACCAAGAAGAATTCCAACATTTTTTCAGTGAAAATGGGATGGCTAATCGCTTTAGTATGGTACCGGGACGTACACGTATTAATGTAAAACTTACTGAAAATAATGGGGAATCAACAGATTTTAATTTTTCAGGTTTTGATGTAAGTAAAGAGGATTGGAACCGCTTTTCTACAGAGTCATTAAATTGGCTAGGCCATTTTGATATGGTTGTCGTTAGCGGCAGTTTACCAAATGGTATTGACCCTGAAGAATTTACTCGTTGGATGACCAGACTTCGGCAATTATGTCCATGTATTATTTTTGATAGTAGCCGAGAGGCCTTGAAAGCCGGTCTTAAAGCATCACCTTGGTTAGTAAAACCGAATAGACATGAATTAGAGAGCTGGGTTGGTAGAAAACTTCCTGATTTAAAAGATGTTATTGCAGCAGCCCATGAATTACGTGATAAGGGCATTTCTCATGTTGTCATTTCATTAGGAGAAGAAGGGGCTTTGTGGGTAAATGCCTCAGGGTCTTGGTTGGCCAAACCACCTCATTGTGATGTGATAAGTACGGTAGGGGCTGGGGACTCAATGGTTGCTGGGCTTGCTTATGGTTTACTCAATGGGGAGTCGAGTGAGCATACATTACGTATGGCGACGGCTATTTCCGCGTTATCAGTTTCTCAGCCCGATGTTGGGCTAAAAAATCGTAATAAATTAGCGGATATGATGGCTAAAATTGAGATGAAATCATTGTAATTGGTGAAAAATAGCCAGTTCGCGGCATTAACAATGTGGTGTTTTCGATATTATAGTCAAGCTCTAGGGCTAACCTAGAGCTTAACAATAAAGTATTAGTTTTGTTGCTGAGATTTCAACCATGCAATTTCTTGCGGCCAAATATCTGGGTTGATCGTTTCTAAAATCAAAGGGATACCATCAAAACGCTTATCTTGCATAATGTAGGTGAATGGTGTGAAGCCAATATTTCCCTCACCTAAACTATGATGGCGGTCAACACGGCTGGCGAATTCGCTTTTTGCATCATTAAGGTGCATTCCTTTCAGAAATTCAAAACCGACAATGTCAGAAAATTGTGTAAAGGTGTTATCGCAATCTTCAATTGTGCGTAAATCGTAACCTGCTGCGAACGCGTGGCAAGTGTCAATACAAACGCCAACACGGCTTTTATCTTTTACACCTTCAATAATTTTAGCTAAGTGAGTGAAGTCAAACCCCAAGTTAGTACCTTGCCCTGCCGTATTTTCAATAACAGCAGTGACACCTTCTGTTTCAGCAAGAGCAATATTAATCGACTCGGCAATTCGAGCTAAGCAGTCATCAACCTCAATTTTTTTTAAGTGGCTTCCTGGATGAAAGTTAAGTAAACCGATGCCTAATTGTTCACAACGTTGCATTTCATCAATAAATGCAACCCGTGATTTTTCCAAAGCTTCAAACTCTGGGTGACCTAAGTTTATTAAGTAACTGTCATGGGGGAGAATTTGCTGTTTGCCATAACCGTATTTTGTACAGTTATCTTTAAACTTGCGGATCACTTCTTCACTTAGTGGTGCGGCTTTCCACTGGCGTTGGTTTTTAGTGAATAACGCGAAAGCCGTTGCTTCGAGTTCATGGGCGCGAATAACAGCCTGATCAACGCCACCAGATGCGCTGACGTGTGCTCCAATATATTTCATTTTTGACTCCTTTTTGTGGGAGTATGCCATTAATAAGCTAATAAATGAAATCAACAAAAAAGCCACCGGTTAAGGTGGCTAATAATAAGAATATAAATCGTTAAAAGATATTTTGGATCATCACATTAATTAATAACCCACCCACAATTAACCAAACAAATAAAATCAATGCCATCAGTAACGGCTTAATACCTGCTTGGCGAATGGCACTAACATGGGTGGTTAAGCCTAATGCGACCATCGCCATTGCGAGTAAAATAGTATCTAATGCGATGATTTGTTGAACTAATACACTAGGCAATAAGTGTAATGAATTAAAACCTGCTACAACGATAAAGAATACAGCAAACCAAGGAATAGTAATTTTGCTTTTTTGGTTGCTTGCCGTTTGATTGTGGCTTGCTTTTCGACTCAAAAAGGCAGATAAAATAATTAAGAACGGTGCAAGCATCATGACACGGATCATTTTAGCGATCACGGATGCATTTTCTGCGTCAGTACCTATGGTGTGACCAGCAGCAACAACTTGTGCAACTTCATGAACCGTTGAGCCAATATAAATACCAAATGTTTCTTCAGTCGCAGGGAACCAACCAAAGTGGGCATTTAATTGGTACATCCAAGGGTAGACAAATATACAGATTGTCCCGAATATGACGACAGTTGAAACGGCAACCGCGACTTTACTTGCGGAGGCTTTTACCACCGGTTCAGTTGCCATGACTGCTGCAGCACCACAAATACTGCTTCCTGCACCAATCAGCAATGTTGTTTCTTCATCAAGACCGAATACTTTTTTACCCAGCCAATAAGCTAATAAGAATGTCGATGTTAATGTTAAGGCATCAATGATGACGCCTGTTGCACCTACATCAGTAATTTGCTGAAAAGTAAGACGGAACCCGTACAGAATGATCCCCGCTCGAAGGAAATAGTGCTTAGCAAATTTAATACCACTGTCACAAGATTTGCTCGCAACAGGATAAAAAGTATTACCAACAACGATGCCTAATAAGATAGCAAGGGTTAATGCACCTAAACCGATATCCATAAACCAAGGCTGTTCGCCGAGGTAAATTGAGATAGCCGTTAAAATACCAGCTAAAATAATGCCAGGTATTAATTTAAAAATAGGATGCAGGCTATTTTGCTCTAAGCTGTTAGCTTCACTTTTATTCATGACAATGCTCTTCATTACCGCTTATAAGATTTGGTAATAAGCATATAATAAAATCAATAATAATTTAAATTCATTATTTGTGTATAATCTATCGAAAAAATTGATTATAAGTTTCTTCTGGAATATTGCTAATAAATCATTAATATTAACAATATTATTACAAATACTAAAAATCACGTTGGGGCTTACCTTTATGCGAATTACACTTAGGCAACTTGAGGTCTTCACGGAAGTATTAAAAAGTGGCTCCACGACGCAAGCATCTCAATTATTAGCACTTTCTCAATCTGCAGTAAGTGCGTCGCTAACGGATTTAGAAGGTCAATTAGGTGTTCAGCTATTTGACCGCGTGGGTAAACGACTTGTTACAAACGAGCACGGAAGGCTTTTATACCCTAAAGCATTAGCATTATTAGAACAAGGGTTAGAAGTCGAGCAATTATTTAAGAAAGAGATGGGCGCCGTGCGTCTCGCAGCAAGTACGACGATTGGCAACTATATGCTACCGGAAATTTTAGCGGGTTATCGTCATGACCACCCTGATATTCCTTTGGAACTGTTTATTAGTAATACAGAAGAAGTTATCAAAGGTGTCATGGAGTTTAGAGCCGATGTCGGTTTAATCGAGGGGGTTTGCCATAGCCCTGAGTTGATTTCTAAACCGTGGTTAAAAGATGGATTGGTTGTTTTTGCTTCACCACAAAACCCACTAGCAAATAAAAAAGTATCACTAAAAGATTTACAAGATGCTCCATGGATTTTGCGGGAAAGGGGCTCAGGGACAAGAGACGTTCTTGACCAACTATTATTTGCTCACCTTCCCGGGTTTCATATTTTAATGGAGCTTGGAAATTCAGAAGCGATTAAACACGCTGTTCGTTTCGGTATGGGGATCAGTTGTTTATCAAGGCGTGTTATTGAAGAACAATTGGAAAATGGTTCATTAGTGGAATTAGAAATAGAAGAACTGCAATTAGAAAGAACCTTATATTTGATTTACCATCGTCAAAAGCACCTTTCGAACGCGATTACTAATTTGCTAGCCTACTGTAATTAAAAATCCTCGTCATCTTTTAACTTGTCGCGTTGTTGGCTGCAATCGACTATCCAAGTCACATACTGGTGTATGCTCCTTGGATAGTCTCATTTGCCGTCTAGCGACAAGCCAAAATATTTAGAGGATTGCAATGAATGTGTTGTGATTGCGATAACGCGTTTTACTTATAATTTGCTACGGATTATGAAGGTATCTTATAACAGCAAAGAGTTGCTTAGTTCTGGCAGTCTATTTTGCTAGAATTCCTCCGATATTAGCTGAATAATAAAATACAGGGAACAAATGTCAGAACAACATACCAATACTATCTCGCAAGGCGGCCCACAAAAGCTACGCCGTGAATTAAAAGCACGCCACCTTGCGATGATTGCTATCGGGGGCTCAATCGGTACCGGTTTATTTGTCGCATCAGGTGCAACCGTTGCACAGGCAGGTCCTGGTGGGGCACTTCTTTCATACGCTATCATCGGTTTAATGGTTTATTTTTTAATGACCAGCTTAGGTGAGTTAGCTGCTTATATGCCAGTTTCAGGTTCATTTGCGACCTATGGTGCTAAGTATGTTGATGAAGGCTTTGGTTTCGCATTAGGTTGGAACTATTGGTATAACTGGGCGGTCACTATTGCGGTTGACCTTGTAGCAGCGCAATTAGTGATGACTTATTGGTTCCCAGATACCCCCGGCTGGATTTGGAGTGCAATATTCCTTGCTATTATTTTCTTGCTAAACTTTATTTCAGTTAAAGGGTTTGGTGAGGCTGAATATTGGTTCTCCTTAATTAAAGTCACTACCGTCATTATTTTTATTGTCGTGGGCGTGTTAATGATTTTCGGCATCATGAATGGTGCAGAAAATGCAGGATGGCATAATTGGGAAATCGGTGATGCACCTTTTGCTGGTGGCTTTTCAGCGATGATTGGTGTTGCAATGATTGTTGGTTTCTCCTTCCAAGGTACTGAACTAATCGGTATTGCTGCAGGGGAATCAAAAGATCCGGCAAAAAATATTCCAAAAGCGGTACGTAAGGTTTTCTGGCGTATTCTGTTATTTTACATTTTTGCAATTCTGATTATTAGTTTGATCATTCCTTATACCGACCCTAATTTATTGCGTAATGACGTTAAAGATATCAGTGTAAGTCCATTTACATTGGTATTTGAAAATGCAGGTTTACTCTCCGCAGCGGCAGTAATGAATGCCGTCATTTTAACCGCGGTTTTATCGGCGGGTAACTCAGGGATGTATGCATCCACCCGTATGTTGTATACCTTAGCGCGTGAAGGTAAAGCTCCGCGTATTTTTGCCCGCCTATCAAAAGGTGGCGTACCACGCTATGCTTTATTAGCTACAACAATTATTGCCGGTCTATGCTTTTTAAGTTCGATGTTCGGTAATCAAACCGTTTATTTATGGTTATTGAATACGTCGGGAATGACGGGTTTTATTGCATGGTTAGGAATTGCGATTAGCCATTATCGTTTCCGTAGAGGGTACATCGCACAAGGTAAAGATCTTAACGATTTACCATATCGCTCAGGCTTCTTCCCGGTCGGCCCTATTTTTGCATTTATTTTATGTTTAACGATTACGTTAGGTCAGAACTATCAAGCCTTCTTAGAAGATAGGATTGATTGGGTTGGGGTAACCGCGACTTATATCGGAATTCCGCTATTTTTAGCCATATGGTTTGGTTATAAAATTGCCAGAAAAACCACATTTATTCGCTATAAAGACATGAACTTTCCAAGTTACAAAGAAAATTTAGATAAATAAAATTCGTATCTTGTTTACTAAAATAGCACCTCCATTGAGGTGCTATTTTTTTATCACGCCAGAATAAAATGTTAGAAGTGCCAAATTAGCAGGTTAATTTGGCAAGATGCATAACTTTTCGATATGGCTCACATAATTTCATTGAGTTAAGTCATGTTAGATTCAATAATCGTATTGATAAGTATTCTTATTTGCTTTATTGTTACCGCAATAAAAAATTCAGTCAATGAGGTTGATGGTGGAGCTTAATACTATGTCGTCGGTAGCCAAGAAATCAGTAGCTAGGTCGGTAGTAAAAGGAATAAGTTTAGCATTATTAGTGAGTGCAAGTTTGAACTCGTGGGCCGCTACTGTAACTGATGTTGCAGGCCGTACTGTTGAAGTCCCTGATAATGTTAATCGTATTTTACTTGGCGAAGGGCGTTTATTTAGCGCTATAGCTCTCCTTGAAGGTGATAAACCCATTGAACGTATCGTAGGCTGGCAAGGGGATTTGCGTAAATTAGACCCGCAAACGTATGCGGTTTATAAAGCGAAATTTCCAGAAATTGATAATATTCCTCTAATTGGTAATACCAGTGCCGATAGTGTCAGTTCAGAAAAAGTATTAACACTAAATCCCGATATCGCCATTTTTGGTCTGTCAGGGCATGGTCCGGGCAAAAATAGTGAATTAGTGAACCAGTTAGAAAAAGCGGGTGTGCCTGTCATTTTTGTCGATTTCCGTGACAACCCATTGAAAAATACATTGCCGAGTATGCGTTTACTTGGTCAAGCGTTAAATCGGGAACAGGTAGCCAATAAATATATCGATTTTTATGAAAAAAACCAAAAGCTAGTCACCGATATTACCGCTAAAGTTCCGGAAGATAAAAAACCGACGGTGTTCATTGAATTAAGAGCCGGTGCTTTTGAAGATTGTTGTGGTACTGCAGGTGACGGTAACATGGGGAACTTTATTGACTTAGCGGGTGGGAAAAATATTGCTAAGGGGGTATTGCCCGGCGCATTAGGTACAATGAACCTTGAGAAGGTCATTGCATCAGACCCCAGTATTTATATCGCATCTGGTGTCAAAGCACCGGGTAGCAAAGATGTTGGTGTTCAATTAGGCGCTCAAGGTACTTTAATTGATGCGAAAGAAAGTCTAAAAAGGGTCACAGAACGTAAAGGCATTAATTCATTATCAGCCATTAAAGATAAGCAAGATTACGCTATCTGGCATAACTACTATAACTCTCCATACAATGTGATTGCGACACAAGTATTTGCTAAATGGTTTTATCCTGAGCAATTTGCGGATTTAGACCCGCAAAAAACACTTGAACAGCTGCACAGTGAGTTTCTCGCAGTAGAACCAAGTGGTGTATATTGGGTCAGCGAAAAGCAATGAGAGTAGGTGGGAATTAATGAGTATTACAAGTGAACCGATAGCAGCTGCAGAGCAAGCCATCAAACAAGCTGATAATGGTGTGAAGCAGCATTATCAAAATATGTTACGCCGTAGGCTAACATGGATTGGGGTTATTGTTGCTGCAATTTTATTATCTTTAATTATTGATTTTACGTTGGGCCCTTCGGGCTTATCTCTTGAACGATTGTGGCAAACCTTGGTAACACCAGAAACGGTGGATGCAGGGACTCGGGTTATTGTTTGGGATATTCGGTTGCCATATGCATTGATGGCTGTTGTTATCGGTATGTCATTAGGGCTTGCTGGGGCAGAGATGCAAACGATTTTAAACAACCCGCTGGCGAGCCCATTTACTTTAGGTGTATCAAATGCGGCGGCTTTTGGTGCTGCTCTAGCCATTGTTTCAGGTATCGCAATTCCAGGGGTGCCTGACCAATGGGTAATATCGGCAAATGCCTTTATTTTTGCACTACTAGCAGCGTTGATGCTAGATGCGGTTACCCGCTGGACTCGAGTTGCTACTTCCGGTGTGGTTTTATTTGGTATAGCTTTGGTATTTACATTTAATGCATTGGTTTCCATGATGCAATTTATTGCGACGGAAGATACCTTACAAGGGCTTGTTTTCTGGACGATGGGGAGCCTTTCAAAAGCGACATGGGTAAAACTGGGCGTGATGGCGCTAGTTTTCGCCTTAGTTTTCCCAATTGCGATGATGAGTTCATGGAAGTTAACGGCCTTAAGGCTCGGTGAGGATAGGGCTATTAGCTTTGGTATTGATGTCCGGCGGCTAAGGCTGACAACGTTATTGCGGATCAGTATTTTGTCTGCATTGGCGGTTGCGTTTGTTGGGCCGATTGCCTTTATTGGGCTGGTTGCACCACATATTGCCCGTTTGATATTTGGTGAAGATCACCGCTTTTATCTGCCAGCAAGTGCATTAATTGGAGCATTAATTTTATCGATGGCATCTATTGCCTCGAAGAACATTATTCCAGGTGTGATTATTCCTGTGGGTATTGTGACATCGTTAGTGGGTGTTCCGTTCTTCTTAAGTATTATTTTACGTCATCGGGGTAATGTATCATGAGTGGTTTGATTATTAACCAATTTAATGCAGGCTACCCAAAACGTGCAGTGATTGAAAACTTATCGACCGATATTTTACCCCGAGGAAAGATCACGGTATTACTTGGGCCAAATGGGAGTGGTAAATCAACATTATTACGCTCTTTAGCTGGCTTAAATAAGGCAACGGGGCAGTTATTATTGGACGGCTTGGATCTCACGCAGCAGAATTTTGCTCAACGTGCGCAAAATGTGGTGTATTTACCGCAAACATTACCTGCGGGGGTTCACTTATATGTTTTAGAGTCTGTGATTGTTGCTCAGCGTGCCTCGGGTGGTTTGAGTAATCAAAATAATAAAGACGAAGTCATGCATTTATTACGCCAACTTGGTATTGAACATTTGGCATTAAGTTATTTAGATCAACTTTCAGGTGGCCAAAAACAATTAGTCGGTTTGGCACAATCATTAATTCGTCAACCAAATTTATTATTATTGGACGAACCTTTAAGCGCTTTAGATTTAAATTATCAATATCATGTGATGGATTTAGTGGCAAAGGAAACTAAACGTCGAAATATAATTACCGTTGTGGTTGTTCATGATATTAATATTGCGTTAAGGCATGCGGAACATGTATTAATGCTTAAGCAAGGGAAACTCATCGCACAGGGAGAGCCTGCTGAGGTTATCACGCCTGAAAGCCTTGCAGAGGTTTACGGTGTAAGAGGGCGTATTGAAAGGTGTTCGCAAGGGGTACCTCAAGTGTTAATTGATGGGCTAGTTGATAAATTAGCAAGTTAATACCGCACAATAAATGATGTGCTTGTGGCGTCGTGCGACAAGCACATTAATAAAGAAAAAGGGGCAATATAAAAAAACAAACGAATTAAATATTAAGATTAATTACCCACAGGAAATTTAATTGATTTATAAATGGTTTTTTACCATGAATTTCTTATGGGTATTTAAATATCCAAATAATAAAAAGCGTTTTTAAAATTTAATGCAATCAATGTGAGCAAATCAATTCATATATAAAAAATATCTCTTGGAGAGTTGGGAATGGTTGTTTTTAATAAAAGAAAAGTTGCAATTAGCATAATTGCCGCTATCGCTGCGACACCTGCATTTGCTGATGACAGTAAAGATAAAATCTATGTAACGACTGCATCAGGTTATCAGCAAAAAATTGAAGATGCCCCAGCATCCATTTCAGTAGTAACGCGCGAACAACTTGAAACTAAAGCTTACCGTGATGTGACTGACGCTTTAAAAGATGTACCGGGTGTTTTAGTTACCGGTGGCGGCAGTAGCTCTGATATTAGCATTCGTGGTATGGATGCTAAATACACCATGATTTTAATCGATGGTAAACGTATTGATACACGCAGCACTCGCCCAAATAGTGATGGTTCTGGTATTGAACAAGGTTGGTTACCACCATTACCCGCCATTGAGCGTATTGAAGTAGTACGTGGCCCAATGTCATCGTTGTATGGTTCGGATGCGATGGGTGGGGTAATTAATATTATCACTCGCCGTGTTCAACAAGAGTGGACCACAAGTTTACGAGCGGATACTACACTAACTGAACGCAAAAATTCAGGTAATACAGGGCAAGGCAGCTTTTACACCTCAGGTCCATTAATTGATGGTTTACTTGGTGTGAAACTACAAGGCCAATATTCGCATCGTGGTGAAGATAAAATCATTAATGGTTTTAATCGCCAAATCATGGCGAGTGGTGGAGCAACGGTATCGTTGACTCCAGATGACAAAAATACCTTCGACGCAGAATTTAAACGTGATAACCAACATCGTGATGACCGTGAGGGTTATACCAGCAAAAGAGGCGACGGTAGCGGTTTTAGCAAATATGAGTTGACTCATATGGCATTAACCCATACGGGTATTTATGATATTGCATCAACAGATACCTATGTTCAATACGATGAGACAAAAAACCCAGGCCGTAAAATGACGGCAGAAGACCTTGTTTTCCGTAATCAAAGTGTCTTTTTATTGGGTGATCATAGTTTAAGCCTTGGTGGTCAATATCGTAAAGAGAAGTTGAAAGACGAAGGTAATAAATTTAAACAGTATAATAAGCTTGAACGATATAGCTGGGCGTTATTTGCAGAAGATGAATGGTTAATGACCAATGATTTTGCGTTAACCGGTGGTATTCGTATGGATAAAGACGAAAACTACGGTTCACACTGGACTCCACGTTTATATGGTGTGTGGCATGCTGATGAACAGTGGACAATTAAAGGTGGAGTAACTACAGGTTATAAAGCACCAAGCTTGCGTGAATCGTCCGCAAACTGGGGACAAGCAACAGGCGGTAGTGCAGGAAATGCCGTTATTTATGGTAATCCTGATTTAAAACCAGAGAAAAGTATTACTGAAGAAATAGGTGTTATTTGGAACAATCAGGATAATATTACTGCTGGGATAACTATCTATAACACTGACTTTAAAGATAAAATTACTGAAATTAGGCGTTGTGAAGAAAATAGTAGTACAGTAAGAGCATGTACAGTAGCTCAAGATGGTGAAGGTGACAAGCCTAACAAACCGTATCGTTTCATCAGCGATAAAGCGAACGTTGATAAAGCAAGAATGCGTGGTGTTGAACTCACCTTCAACTGGCGTATTGTGGATGATTTAAGCTTTGCAGCTAACTACACGTATACTGATACTGAACAAAAAAGTGGTGTAAATAAAGGTAAGCCATTAAATAAACAGCCTAAACATATGGCTAACTCCACATTGACATGGCAAACTACTGAAGATTTAGAAACATGGACGCGTATGAATTTCCGTGGTAAAACCTCTGAATACCAAGGTCGTGGACAAAAAATGTCAAGTGGTACAGCATCTTATGCTTTATTTGATTTAGGTGCGAGTTATCAGCTTAACAAGAACGCGAACATTGTTGGTGGTGTCTATAACGTATTAGATCGCCGAATCGATAATGCGACTTACGGTGCTGAATTAGAAGGCCGTCGTTACAATATCGGTATCAACTACAACTTCTAATCGTATAATTAATCTCGATTAATCCAAACCCTTTGGCTTCTACCAAAGGGTTTTTTGCTGATTAAAACCTGATTAAAACCATAAGAAAAAAAAGTTATAAGCAGATAGGACAAAAAGTCAGAAATAATCAAAATTTCTCATCGAAAATAGGGTGATTTGTTAACAATTTAACTTGCTATTTGTGGTTATGGCGTGCAAAATGCGCGAACTAAAAAATAACTGATGCTTAATCAAATGAAGCATCGGTTTTTTTGTTTTTAGGAACGTTCATTCTAGCGGGGCCGGACATAGAGCCGGAGAGATAATTTTAATATTTACGTGTAGCAAACATTTTACGCTACCGATTTGAGGAATGCTTTTATGGCTTACTTTTTCGCATTCGCAGCAGGGCCAGGCGCTGGCGGCTGCCGTATCGATGACTACGGGGCTCTCGGTGGCTTCGCTCACACGCCTTTCTTCCTTTCTTCGTTTTTCTCTGCCTATAGGCAGATGCAAAGTCTTCCCAGTAACTGTCGATTAAGCCGAAGTAGTATGCAATCGAAAGTTATGGGAGGGCTTGATAATGTCAAATAATACTCCAATTCCATTAGACATTGGTCACAACCAAACCGGTGCGAATAATCGCGTACAACTTGCAAAAACGTTAACGCTTGTACAAGTGGTCATGATAGGTATCGCCTATATCCAACCGATGACCATCTTCGATACTTTCGGTATGGTATCAGATAAGACCGGTGGACACGTTCCAACTTCATACATTATTGCATTAGCGGCGATACTGTTTACGGCTCTGAGCTACGGTAAGCTGGTGAAACGCTTCCCATCTGCTGGCTCAGCGTATACTTATGCTCAAAAATCAATGAGCCCGCATATCGGCTTCTTGGTGGGCTGGACATCTTTGTTGTCCTACATTTTTATGCCAATGATTAACATATTATTGGCTAAAATTTATTTGCAAGACATTTTCCCCAATGTGGAGCCAGCGATATTTGTCGTTGGGCTGGTTATTTTAATGACCGCGGCTAACTTACGTGGTATCAACGTAATCGCCAACCTAAGTACAGTCATTGCGATTATCCAAATTGGGGTAATGGCCGTGTTTACAGGCTTAGTGATCCACGGTGTTTCAAATGGCGAGGGGTCGGGAGAAATTTGGACCTTTAACCCATTTGGTAATGAAAAAACTGAAATGATCCCATTGATAGCTGGGGCTACCATTTTGTGTTTTTCATTCTTAGGCTTTGACGGTTTAAGTTCATTGTCAGAAGAAACGCCAAACGCAGGTAAAGTGATCCCTCGTGCTATTTTCTTAACGGCACTTATTGGGGGGTTATCTTTATTACGGTTTCCTTCTTCTTACAACAATATTTTCCAGACGTATCACGCTTTAAGAATATCAATGAAACTCAGCCAGATATTATGCGCTTTGTTGCTGGTGCATTCTTCCAGTCAATTATTTTGGTATTCTCATGCGTGACAGTATTAGCTTCAGGAATGGCAGCCCACGCAGGTAGTGCTCGTTTAATGTATGTAATGGGCCGCGATGGGGTATTCCCAGAAAAAGTTTTTGGCTATGTTAGTCCAACATGGCGTACACCGGCATATAACGTATTGATGGTCGGTTTCTTAGCGTTAGGGGCAATTTGGTTTGAAATGGATTTTGCGACCGCATTAATCAATTTCGGGGCATTAATAGCATTTACCTTTGTTAATATTTCTGTGATTAGCCAATTCTTTATCCGTGAACGTCGGATGACAGGCTTCAAAAATATTTTGAATTACTTAATTTTACCTGTTATAGGTACACTAACAGTGTGCGTTTTATGGTTAAATATTGAAGAAGATTCAATGGTTTATGGATTGATTTGGACAGCGGTTGGTTTAGTTTATATGGCTATACTGACTCGCATGTTTAAGAGACCGATGCCGCAGATGAGTGATATCTAGTTATTTTCTACTAATGGAATAGCGCCTTTTGGCGCTATTTTTGTTTCAATAATGTATGCAAGTTGTAACTTGTTATCGCGAATATTCTTATTGACTGATATACCCAACTCCTCATAATTCAACTATAAGAATTTTAAGGAGAATTTATGAATCCCTTCCATTTTGATGTTACTGCACAAGAACAGCCTTTTTACAAAATTGATATTCAATACACCCCTTCAAGTTATAAAGAAATGATAACTGATTTTAAAAATAACTTAATTCGTAATTATAAAAGAAAGTTTAAACTTATTAGGTGGGTAGTATTTATTGAGTTATTTTTAATCGCAGCATCATTTATACGCTTTACGTTTGATGACCCGCAATATTTTCATAAAAACATACCTTATTACCACACAGTAATGCAAACAGTGGGTATCACATTTATTATTTTTGGGTTGTTTATATTAGCGTTTAAAATTGGGTTAAAGGGGGCTGTATCATTACAAGAATCGTATCTTAGCAAAGGATTAATTAAAGAGGAGGATATTAATCACTATACTTTTTACCCTGAAGGCTTTGTATTTAATGAATTTAATCAAAATATGAGCCTTTACTGGGATGCTTTGCACTATGTTGCAGTCTACGATACTAGCTTAGTCTTTGCTTTTTGCCCCCCTAAAACTGAAAAAGGTAAATATACCGCAGAGTATGATGAAGTCATCATCCCATTAAAACTGATCCAAGAGAAAGATTACCTTATCAATGCACTAAAAGAGTTGGGTAAACACCATTTTGATTTTGAAGATCAAAGAAAACGTGGAGCTAAAAATGTGAACTGACATACAGTGATAGCGTAAATAGGCTCAGGTATTTTTTGCCTGTTAAGAATTATTTAAGATAAAACGTGTAGCCTATCAACATCATAATATTATGTGATACTGTTGTTACAATGAATAGTTCACAAATCATCATAAACATGAATTCGATTAAGAAGGCACACAAATGAATGATGTAAAAAAACCTGAGAATCAACGATTATTACTCACCCTCAGGAATATTGTTGGTAAGAAAAACATTCTAACAGAACCTCATAAGACAGAACGTTATCGCAAAGGTTTTCGATCAGGCGTTGGGGATGCAATAGCGGTTGTATTCCCTACAACACTGCTTGAGCAATGGCATGTATTTAAAGCGTGTGTTGAAGCCGATAAAATTGTTTTAATGCAGGCGGCAAATACCGGGCTGACAGAAGGCTCAACACCAAGCGGTTATGACTATGATCGCGATATTGTGATCATCAGTACACTACGTTTGAACCAAATACAAGTCCTTCCTGAATTCAATCAAGTGGTTGCGATGCCGGGAAGTACGTTATATGACTTAGAGAAGATTCTTAAACCCTTGGGGCGTGAACCACATTCGTTGATTGGCTCATCTTGTATTGGTGCATCTGTTGTGGGCGGGATTTGTAATAGTTCTGGTGGCTCCTTAGTGCGTAGAGGCCCCGCTTATACCGAGCTTGCGTTGTATGGCCGAGTAAATGATGATGGTAAAGTGGAACTTGTGAACCATTTAGGTATTGATTTAGGGAATACCCCAGAAGAAATACTGACTAACTTACAAAACCGGGGTTATAGCAGCGAAGATGTCCATGTTAGCGAAAAACTAGCTTCTGATCATGAATATGCACAGCGTGTTCGTGATGTTGATGCAGATACGCCGTCTCGCTTTAATGCTGATGAACGCCGTTTATTTGAAGCATCCGGTTGTGCCGGTAAATTAGCAGTATTTGCAGTTCGTTTGGATACTTTTCCAGCGGATAAAAAAACACAAGTATTTTATATTGGCTCAAATAACCCCGATGTTTTAGAAGATATTCGTCGCTATATTTTAAGTGAGTTTAAAAATTTACCCGTAGCGGGTGAATATATGCACCGTGGTTGTTTCGATATTGCAGAAATTTACGGTAAAGATACCTTTTTAATGATAGATAAATTTGGCACGGATAAAATGCCAATGTTTTTCACGATAAAAGGCCGTATTGATGCGGTATTAAATAAAGTCCCATTTTTACCCTCTAATTTAATTGACCGTACTATGCAAGTACTGAGTAAATTATGGCCATCCCATTTGCCGCCGCGAATGAAAGAGTTTCGTGACCGTTATGAACATCATCTAATGCTAAAAATGGCAGGTGATGGGATTGATGAAGCTAAAGTTTGGTTAAAGTCATATTTCGCAACCGCGGATGGTGGTTATTTTGAATGTACCCCAGAAGAAGGTGCGAAAGCTTTCTTACATCGTTTTGCAGCTGCGGGGTCAGCAGTACGATACCATGCGGTACATAATAAAGACGTAGAAGATGTTTTGCCGTTAGATATTGCGTTACGACGCAATGATAGAAACTGGTTTGAAACGTTACCACCGGAAATTGAAAAGTTATTAGTCCATAAACTGTATTGTGGTCATTTTATGTGCCATGTTATGCACCAAGATTATGTGTTGAAAAAAGGTGTGGACCCAAAAGAATTAAAAGAAAAAATGTTAGCGCTATTAGATGAACGAGGGGCGCAATACCCAGCAGAACACAATGTTGGTCACTTATATAAAGCGGCACCACAGTTAAAATCATTCTATAAGCAAGCGGACCCAACGAATACGATGAACCCAGGTTTAGGGAAAACAACGAAACGGAAAAATTGGGAAGGGGATTGCGGTTGTAGCCATTCTAATGAACATTAAAACCACATTAATCTAAAATAAAAATGGGCAACGATTTTGCCCATTTTTTTACAGTTTAGCTAGCCAACTCCATTGCATAATTCACCAGTGCTTTTAATTGCTGGCAACGCTTTTCATCGTGCTGATGTTCAGCAAGTAACATCTGTATTTGTTGCATATATTCTGTTAAGCGTGCTTCACTAAAGTAATCTCTGCGATGTTGTAACCAGCGTTGTTGCTCATCATAGGATAAGGTCGTTGGGAAATTACGTGCTTTATAACGAAAAAATAATTCCTTCATTCGCTTATCTTGAAAACTTAAATCTAAAGCAGGTAATTTTTGTGGAGGTGTTTCACGAATAATATCCATGGTTGACCTGTCCGACGGGCTAAAGAAACCATTATATATTTGTGCATCGACATCAGTGACTTCGTCATAGATTTGTGGCTCACTAAATAGCTCTATTAGTTTATTACGAATATCAGGGTTTTTACGCAGGGTTTCTAAATTACGCATGCAGAGGTCACGGTCTATCCCTGTGCGTAGTGCATCATTGGGTCGAAGCGTTTTTTCTGGTGCTAATATTGGGCACTTATTAATATGCACAAGTTTGACTGGGACAGGAGACGCTCCCGCAAGTTCGGCCTTAGGCGTATACAGGCGGGTACGTAATTGCTGCACATCTAATTCGAGTAATGGGGAGATATCCGCAGATAAGTCACACATAATCACGGCATTGCGGTTGTCTGGGTGCCATGCGAGAGGAGCAACTAGGCTTATATAAGAGCGTAATGCACCGAACATTCCAGAAACATGAACAAGCGGGGCAATATCAACAATATCAATTAGTTGGCTTATTTTGTTTTTGTTTCTCATCTGATAAAAATAATCAAACATCCGAGGCTGAGCGGCTTTCAATAACTTGGCCATATTGATTGTAGCCAGTACATCAGACATCGCATCGTGAGCATTTTCATGGGCAACCCCATTGGCTTTGGTTAGGTGCTCCAAGCGCATGCTTGGTAGGCCATCTTCATTTTCTGGCCATTCAATTCCTTCAGGGCGAAGTGCAAAGCAAGCTCGCAAGGCATCAAGTAAGTCCCAGCGAGAGTTTCCTTGCTGCCAACTATAAGCGTATGGGTCATAAAAATTACGGTAGAAAATATTACGAGTCACTTCATCATCGAAACGAATATTGTTATAGCCCATAATACAGGTATTCGGCACACTGAAAGCATGGTGGATACGCTTAGCAAATTCAGCTTCATTAACCCCTTCGGATAATGCAAGTTGTGGCGTGATACCTGTGATCATGACGGCTTCTGGTTGTGGCAGATAGTCATCAGCAGGTGCACAATAGAAAACCTCAGGTTCTTCAATGATATTAAACTCTAAATCGGTACGAACACCCGCAAATTGGGCCGGCCTATCTAATGCAGGCCGTTTACCAAAGGTTTCATAGTCATGAATAAAAAAAGTGGGCTGTTTTTTATTATCTTGCAACGTTTTCACCGTTTTGATGGGTTATAAGTTGGTTCTGATAGTGATGATTTTGTTGGTATTCACTATGCTTTGTGAGTTAATGATACCTTATCTGCTGTGAAAGCTAAACTCAGACCGCCTGATTTAGTGTGGGACAATGAGGTCATGCCACAATGGGATAATGCTATTTAGTACTCGAACTTCATTCTATTTTTATTGTGAGTTTAGTCACGAATATTTATTGTTAACGTTAACAAAAGTGAGTAACATCACAAATGGCAAGGTTTTTTGTAGTTTCATGAAAATGTTAACCTTAACATTGCGGCAATAAAAATTATTGATAGGTGATTAGATATGAATAGTGGCTCAAAAAAGTATTATGCCTCTTTGAGTGCATTATTGTTTTTTTTCTTTTTTACATGGTCATCTACATTTTCGGTGGTTGCAATATGGCTACGTAAATATGTGGGCTTAGAGGGGTCAGATACGGGGTTTATTTTTTCTTGTATCTCGCTTGTCGCTCTCTGCGCTCAACCTTTATATGGTTTTATACAGGACAAACTAGGGCTACGGAAAAACCTACTATTATTTATTGCTATATTATTAATCGCTTCTGGGCCATTTTTTATGGTTTTTGGGTCGTTATTAAAATGGAACCTAGTGTTTGGTAGTATTCTTGGCGGGCTATTTATTGGGATGACATTCCATGCAGGGATCGGCGTTCTTGAGTCATACACTGAAAGAGTGGGGCGCTTACGAAATTTTGAATACGGTAAGGCAAGAATGTGGGGGTCTTTAGGGTGGGCTGCTGCGACCTTTTTTGCGGGGCGTAATATTAATATTGACCCTGACTATAATTTCATTATGGCGACCATTTCTGGGTTAATATTTTTAGCCATATTACTTAATTTAAAGACAGCTAATGCGGATGCATATAATAGCCTTGAACATGGGAAACCTTCAGCAATAACGGTAGGTGACGCATTGCAATTATTGGCTTTACCCCGTTTTTGGGCATTGATACTGTTTGTCTTGGGGACCTGTATTTATAGTGTTTATGACCAGCAATTTATGGTGTATTTTGCCCATCAATTTCCAGATGAGCAATTTGGCAATGAGATGTACGGTTATCTAAATTCGTTGCAAGTTTTCCTAGAGGCTGGGGGGATGTTTTTAGCGCCATTTATTGTTAACCGTATTGGTGCTAAAAATGGCTTGTTATTTGCGAGTTCAGTGATGGCTTTGCGGATCATAGGTTCTGGCTTAGTTGACGGACCAATCATGATATCAGCAATGAAGCTATTACATGCGGTTGAGCTTCCCATCTTGTTAATCGCTATTTTTAAATATAACAGCCGCCATTTTGATAAACGTTTATCATCAACATTGTATTTAGTTGGGTTCAGTTGTGTAACTTCGATTGTTGCAAGCATTTTATCGCCATTAGCAGGATGGGGCTATGACAAAATTGGCTTTGCGGATACTTATCTTGTGATGGGGGCTTTTGTGGTGGTGACAACGATATTGTCTGCTTTTTGTCTTAGAAGTGACGATATTGGCGATCAACCCATAGATAATGCGCAACAATTAAACGCCCAAGATAAAAGCGATGAAGAAAATTTAGTGCTAAAAGTATAAATCAAGGTACTTTTCGAACGAATAATTAGATAAATATGCGAAACGTACTTGTAACGCGGTAGGATTAGAATGTATTGTGTTAATAGATAATAGGTTTTAAATATTGACTAGAGGGTTTTAAACATGGACAACGCTAGCAAGCCGTCTTTCCAAAATGTACTGGAATTTGTGCGTATGTTTCGTCGTAAAAACAAGATCCGTCGTGAAATTACTGACAATGAGAAAAAAATTCGTGATAACCAGAAACGAGTTTTGTTACTGGATAACTTAAGCGAATATATTAAGCCTGGGATGTCAATTGAAGAGATCCAAGCAATTATTGCAAATATGCGTAGCGACTATGATGACCGTGTTGATGATTATATCATCAAAAATGCAGAGCTCTCCAAAGAACGCCGTGAAATCTCTAAAAAGCTAAAAGAGATGGGGGAGTTACCGAGGATTGATGTTAAGTAAGTGATATTATAAGTGATAAGCCGAGGCAACCTCGGCTTATCAAAGTAACATATTGAATATAAATAATATGTTACAGTATGGTCACTTTAGCATGGGGGCGAGTCAAAAACTAAGTAGCCCCAAGTATTTATCGTTGAACTACTGTAAAATCAAAGTATTAACTCGTTTAATCAATTCTTGAGCTAATCGCTCCATTTCATTTTTATCGATAAAACCCATCGTTACCGCAGCTGCAATCAACTGACCTTCACTATTAAAGACAGGGCATGCGATTGATTGCGCCCCAGGGATCCCCTCTGTTGGTTGATAGCGCACGGCATAGCCTTGCTTGATGATTTTTTCCAACTCTTGCGGGGAGTAATAATTTGATTGAAATTGGTTATCGAACGCAGAGTAAATCAGCCCTGCCGCGCTTTTTTCTATCGGTAATGGGGTGTTGGGTAAAAAATCAATCTCAACATTTTTAAAGCTACGGTTGTACGTCACTAATGAGAGTGCTTTTCCTAAACGTGTGGCGACACCAGTCGAAACGTTTTGCTCATCACGAAATTGAATCAAGCTTTTATTGATGGTTTCTAGATAAGAACTCTCAGGTTTAACAAAATTAGCTAAAAAAGTTAAGTTACGCCCTAAACCATACCGGCTTGTTTGTGTGTCTTGATATAACATTTGTGTGCGACACAATGAAACCAAGTATTTATGTAAACGGCTTTTCGATATGTCACAGCCTTTTGATATATCAGCTGCGCGCGCAATGCCCCCATTTTGAGCAATATAATTTAAAATGCTCACCGCTATATCAACAGAATTAACACCTTGCAGAGAATACATAGATAAACCTCAGTTTAACAAGTCCTCATATTTTACCATGAGTTGCCCTAAGCCGCTAACAACCATCACGCATAGAATACTAATACTAAAGAAGTAGTTAATTTTTACTCATAAATAATGAGTGTATTTGATATTACTCAAGTTCACCATTTGTGAATAAGGTATATATATAGTGAACTTTAAAAAGCAATGTCGAGGTTTACTATAATGAAAACAATAAATGAATTACGAATAAAACGCCGAACTCTATTAAAAGGGCTCGGCGTGGTTGGTTTAGCTACCATAGCTCCTTGTTCTTTCGCTGAGGCGAATAATAATCAACCTTTACCTAGGGTGAGATTAAAACTATCTGACTACAAAACCTTTCGATCAACTTGTGCTATGGAATGTTTGCACTGCAACCTTACAGCGTATACATACCAAGGTAAGTTGATGAAAATACAAGCAACTGAAGGGTTTAATGTTAAATGTTGTTTAAGAGGAATGAGCCGGACTAAATGGGTTTATCATGACCAACGCATAACAACACCACTATTAAGGGTCGGTGAAAAAGGGAAAGCTGAGTTCAAACCAATAAGTTGGGATGAAGCTCTCGACCTTATCGAAAAAAATATCAGAGAAACGATTACCAAATATGGAAATGAAGGGCTATTCATATCGACCCATGCCGGAAATATGGATTCTATTAAAAATGATATGGGTAAAGCGTTTTTTGATTATTTAGGTGGCTCAACAAAGCAAGCGGGCTCTTTATGTTGCTCGGCAGTCACTGCTGCGATGATACCGATGCTAGGGCTACGTTATGCCGATACGCGGGATACCATCGCGGATAGTCGTTATATTTTGTGTTGGGGGAATAACCCAGCAGTGACGATGCAAGCCTATTTTAAAAACTATAACCAAGCCCGAAAAAATGGAGCTCGGCTGGTGGTGATTGACCCTCGTTTTAATGAAACCGCAGCAAAAGCAGATGAGTGGATACCGATTATACCGGGTACTGACACCGCACTTGCTTTGGGGATGATCAAAATTATCATTGAAGAAAACCGTATCGATGAGGATTTTCTCAGGGCTCATACTGGAGCCGTGTACTTAGTTGATGATAAACAACAGCAAGTTAGGCAAGATAATAACGATAAAGACAGTTACTTAGTGTTTGACCTGTTAAGTGGGCAATTGGCTCGCCATGACACACCGAATATCAAACCCGCATTATTCCAAAATGAATTACCGGATAACCTGGGTTACACCACGGTCTTTGAGCAAATTTACCAGCAGGCAAAAGGTTGGGATGTCAAACGTGTTAGTGAAGAAACCGATGTTCCCGTTGAAACTATCGTACGCCTTGCTCGTGATTATTCATCGATTACACCTTCAATGATTGTACAAAATATGTCCGGTGCTCAGCGCACAGAACATGGGGCTTATGTGGCTGCTAGCCAGTTTTATCTTGCACTACTGACAGGGAATATAGGTAAGCGCGGGGCAGGTGTTTGTGATGCGGGTGGTGCTCGGCAAATGGCGAATTTTAGCCCGATAGTGCCACCTGCACCGAATGCCAAAAAAATTACCCCTATTCCTGTTGCTAAAGTCGGCGACTATATTGTGAATGATAAACCTCATCCGATTAATTTTTGGTGGATTATGACCATGGGGGTAATGACGCAATTACCTAACACGAATAAGGTTCGAGAAGCATTGAAGAAAGTCCCATTTGTTGTGGTAGCGGATAATCTAATGAGCTCCACGGCACTGTATGCAGACCTTGTATTACCCGTCACTACAATCTTCGAAGATACCAGCCTAATGGCCGGAGTTCGCAGCCAATATGTACAATTAATGGAAAAAGCCGTTGAACCAGCTGGGGAAGCAAAACCTGATTATTGGATTTTTGCCCGCTTAGCAGAACGATTTGGTTTTGGTGAGGTATTTAATCAACCGATTGAACATTATATCGATGCTTGTTTAGCTGGTTCTGGGATCACTCGTCAGATGCTGGAAAAAGGGCCTGTACGGCCTGTTGAAGGGGATTGGATACCGTTCAAAGATGGTGTTTTTAGAACATCAACCAAGAAAGCACATTTGTTTATTGAAGATTGGCAAAAGAAAAATTTCTCACCTGTCGTTGCTTACTACCAAGTGACTGAATCGGTGAAAGGTTCCCCTGAGTTAGCTAAAAAATATCCTTTAATGGCGGTGCAACGTAAGTTGGCGCGGAGTGTACACTCAAGCCATGGCATGAATGAATGGATACTTGAGGTTCAGCGCAATCAGCCTAATGTGTTAATCCACCCAGAAGATGCAAAACAACGAGGTATTAAGAATGGTGAATGGGCAATTACATTCAATGACCGAGGCGAGCATCGCGCTATCGCGGTAGTGACTACTCATATTAAAAAAGGGGTTATTTCTCTCGATAATGGCTGGTGGGAGCAGCAAGGGGGAAGTAGTAGTCATGTCACGAATGACCAAGTGGAACATTTAGGAACCGGGCATTGCTGCAATAGTACGTTGGTTGATGTGAGAAGGGAGGCTTAGTCATGGCTAAACAATATGGTTTTTTAATCAATACTAAAGATTGTTACGGTTGCCGTACTTGTTCAATGGCGTGTAAGTCGGAAAATGTGACACCACCAGGAGTACTTTGGCGCCGAGTTCGTGAGTTTAATAGTGATGCTCCAAATACCCAAGCATTTATTACGATGTCTTGTAATCACTGCGATGACCCTCAATGCTTAAAGGTTTGCCCTGCGGATACCTATACAAAACGAGCAGATGGCATAGTCGTCCAAGACCATGAAAAGTGCATAGGTTGCCAGATGTGTATTATGGCATGCCCATATCACGCGCCTGTATTTGACCCAGTAGAAGGTAAAACCAGCAAATGTAATATGTGTGCGGAACGGTTAGATGAAGGGTTATTACCAAGGTGTGTGGAATCTTGTCCAACAGGGGCTATCGAATTCGGTGAAATTACAGAACTACGTAAAAAACACACAACAAATTGGGCGCTGTTAGAACAACGTTACAATATGCCAGACCACACTATCAGCAATCCAAATATTGTGATTATTGGTATGGAGGATTAATCATGGATATTAAATATATGGAACTTCCTCTGGTATTTTTTACGGTAATGAGCCAGTGGGGAATTGGCGCTATTCTTGCATTAACTATTTATCAAATGAATGCTAGCAAGGAAAATATTTTATCAGGCGGAGTGCTACGCAGAGCAGTATTAGCGATTTGGTTAATCGAGGTGATCGGCTCTTCTATGTCAATGGGGCATTTGGGAGTACCACTAGAAGCGTATCGCTCCATACTTGGGTTAAGCCATTCATGGTTGAGCCGTGAAGCGGTGACATTTATTTTATTAAATGGTCTTGTCACGTTATGGGCACTCTCGTGTTGGGTATCACCCCAAGTGAATGTGCGAAATCAGTTACTTGGCTGGTTAAGCGCCCTTGGTGGTATTGCGGCTATTTTTGTAACTGCACAAGTGTATTATCAAATGGTTGCGCATCCATTATGGCACACGCCAGCGACGCAAATCGCGTTCATTGGTAGTGCGATTGTCCTTGGTTTTAGTCTAGTTGCCTTATTCGTTATTGGACAAGGGAAACCATTACTATCCATTATCAAAGTAGGGGTGCTGATAGGTGTTATGTTGGTATTAGCTGCGCAAATCATTCGCTTGCAATTACCCGCTAGCCAAGGAGGAAGCTATTTACTGTGGTGGCAAGTTGTAATGAGTATGCTATTGCCATGTATTGTGGCAATGAAAGCATATAAGGAACGACCATCGGTTATGGTAATGGTTTTGGTGATGTTGGCGATTTTTAGCGGAGAATTGGCCGGCCGTGCGCTGTTCTATGGTTCGGTGATGATCCAAGCACCTTGGTTCTAAAAATCCTCGTCATATTTCACCTTGTAGCGTTGTTGGCTTCACACACTCGCCCTAGTCACATACTGATGTATGCTCCTAGGGCCTCGTTTAGTTTGCCGCCTAGCTACAAGTCGAACTATATAGAGGATTATCTAGGTTTTGTCGATATTAGAATTCGGCCTGTAGTGTTGTGCATGGGTTCTCGCCATATGCTGGGGTATGTTTAGCTCATGCACTTATTCAAAGGCACCATTCATCAGTATGATAATAGGATCAGAACGTTTATAGCTGTTGATTAGGGGAACGAGACGTTTGAAATGTTCGCTGGCACAGTGAATATCTAGCGCTTCTTGGTTCGGCCACTCCTCGATAAAAATAAAGTGCCCAGGATCTTTTTGGTCAACATAAAGGTCATAGCTGATACACAATGGTTCTTGTTTGGTCGCAGCGACCAATTCACGGTATAGCGGCATAACAATCTCAATCGCTTCGTTTTGGATAAAATCTTCTGCAATGACTTTCAACATAATGCCATCCTTTGTAATGAATGATAGGTAATCACACATTAACACAAAGTAATTATTAAGTGCTGATGAATCAGTGACTTTAAGATATCAATATATACTAATAACTAGAGTTAATATGAGTTCTTATTCTCATATGGGATTTGCCATCATACTCCAAAGTAAAGTAAGGAAATGGTTAATGAATAAAAAATATTATATTCAAAATATGTGTTGGGCTGGTTTATGGGGGATTTGTTTTTATATTCTTATTTGGGTAGTGAACTCAAATATAAGTCACTGATGTTATTTATTAGTGTTGTTGGTATTATCATTTTCCCATTTGCAAAATGGGCAGTTGAAAGCTTTTTTCTAATGTTTACCACTAGAGAATTTTGGAATAGAGGCTTATTTATGGACACAGCGGGTAAGGCTGGAGGATTAGCCATATATGGTGGTGTCGTATTTTTATTATCTATTCCAATTACGTTGGTTTTTATTATAACTCTATTTATAACAAGATTGTCAGCGAAGTAAATAGCATCTATTTTATGGCTAAATACCAATCAAATTATTTGCTTCTTCGACTAAACTATCATTAATTAATGCGCCTGTCCCTGCAATAATTAAGCCATATCCTAGTATACCAATAGGCCCGCCAAGCAATGCATTAAAAGCGAATCCAGCAAGAGCTGTAGCTGTCATTCCAGCCGCTATTGTTTCTGTTTTAACAAAAAAAGGTCTCCAATTATTAGTGTCGATTGCTTTTATTAATTCATTTGACCAATCAATAAAGTCAATTGCTCGGCTTGTGTATAACATACCCTTACTAGATTTCTTGAAATTTTTTGCAATATCTTCAGCTTTAACTGACTTTAATACTGCTGTAATGGCTTTGCGATCTTTTGCATCAATTTTCCTACTGATATTATTGATATACTTATTATAAGCTTTTAATGCATCCTCAACATCACGGTCTTTTTTCCTTTAGCTTGTCTTCCATAGCTTTAGCCAATTTCTCTGCATTTTCACCGTAAGTATTAAAAACTTCTTTATAAAAATCAGCTGTAAATAAGAAAAGCCTTGATAGTTTCCTATCAAGGCTTTTATGTTTACAGCTAGCTAGTTCTTAGAAATCAGCAGGTTTTGCCATTTCAGAGGTTGCGACGTTTGAAGCAACATGGCCACCTGCGCCACCTTTACCTTCAAAGGTTGAGGCATCGCGTAGGTATTCTTTAATTTCAAATGGCGCACCCGAAGTTTCAGGGGCAGGCGCTTTAGTCATTGGTGAATACGCATGGCGTTTATGTAAGCTTACAGCGACAACAGTTGATTCGGTGACCTTAACGGGTTCAACCTCTTTAACTATTACGGGCTCTTTTGCTGTCTCAACGATAACCTCAGACGTTGATGTTTCTTCAACGAATTGAGTCACAGTTTCATCAACAGCTTCAGTTTGAGCGGGAGCTTCTTCTACAACGAGCTCAGTTGTTTCTGACTTAACAACAGATTCAACAGGAGACTCAATCACTTGCTCTGTTGTTTCAGGCGCTTTCTCGACGATTGCTGTAGTTTCAGTTAGTGTGTTTTCAGATTGAGTCACTTCAACGGCCTCAATCTCAACAGGTACTGCTTCTACTGGTTGTTCATCGGCAGGGGCTTTAACTTCAGCTTCCACAACAGGGGATGCAACCGTTTCTGATACTTCTACCTGAGTAACCTCAACAGCGGTAGCCGTTACAGCAGGAACAATAACCTCTGGCTGTGACGCTGTCACTTTTGTTTTTTCAGCCGAAGAGGCTTCATCAACACTTTGTTGTTCCAGCATTTCTTCATTAGTAATGATCGCCATACCTTCTTGTTGTGGTTGGGCGATAGGATAATGAATAAATACTTTACCTGATGCTAGTTCAGGTGAGGCAACCGCAGCGATTAATGGCATTGGCGACTTATTCAAATGACGCTCATCACGGTAGCGACGACGACGTTGCCCACTTACGCGTAAGTGGCGTGGCGAACGACGTGAACGACGAGGAATGATGGTGTCTTGCTTTTCTTCGTCATCTGCATGAGTGTTTACGCCTTGCAGGTCTTCTGTTTTAACTTCACCTTCAGACTGATTGACAGGCGTTACAACGACAGGCAATGCGGCAAGAGGTTGCGTAGCCACCACTTCCTGTGATGTTTCAACCGAATCTACAACTTGGTCGTTATCGGTAACACGGATTTTCTGTGATAACTGGCGACGTTGGCGACGAGGTGTAACAGGGCGTTGTTGTTCCTCTTTCTCCGCAACATTTTCGACGTTATCTTGTTGAGCATCTTGTTGTGCTTTTGCAGCTTGCTGCTGACGTTTTTCGTCCTGACGGCGACGACGCTCTGCACGTTGCTCACGACGTTGTTGCTGATTATCGCGATTGTTGCTATCAGTTGTTTGCTCATCTTGTTGGCTCGTATTTTTATTATTACGGCCTTTATTACGATTGTTGGTTTCATCCGCAGTCGCATTACGATTATTGCGATTGTCGCGATTGTCACGAGTTTCGCGATTTTCATTATCATCGCGGTCACGACGGTTATTATTACGGCGATCATTGTTACGACGACGATCGTTATTACGGCGGCGGTCATTATTATTGCGAGGTTTCGGTGCTGGTTTCTCAACCACCTTTTCTTCTTCCTCACCAAATAGCTTCTTGAAGAAGGCCGCAATTTTACTGAATAAGCCTGGCGTTGCCTGCTCTGTTGTCACGGGTTTTGCTGGGGTTTTTGAAACGGTTTCTTTAGGTTTCACCGCAGGCATGTCGACAGGTTCTTGCAGGGCAAAAGCCGAAATCGCTGGTTGCTCAGGAAGTTTACGCTCTGCAGTCGTTTCATCAATTTGATTTAACGTTTCTGTCTCATGATATTGCGCTAAATTGTAGCTTAGAGTGTTAACTTCTTCGCCTTTACGAATACGGATCACATGGAAGTGAGGCGTTTGCATTTGGTCATTAGGGACAATCACCACACGCACATGGCTTTGGCGTTGTTCAATATCACTGACTGCTTTGCGTTTTTCGTTTAGTAGATAAGACGCGATTTGGACTGGCACAATCGCGTGTACTTCATGGGTATTCTCTTTTAAGGCTTCTTCTTCAATAAGACGAAGCACAGACAACGATAGTGACTCGTTATCACGAATTGTCCCTGTCCCCATGCAACGAGGGCAGACGTGATGGCTTGACTCACCAAGAGAAGGACTCAAACGTTGACGTGACATCTCCAGTAAACCGAAACGAGAAATACGTGCAATTTGAATGCGCGCACGGTCTTGTCGTACGGCTTCACGTAGACGATTTTCAACTTCACGCTGATGGCGAACCGGTGTCATATCGATAAAGTCAATGACAATCAAACCGCCCAAGTCACGTAGACGTAGCTGGCGAGCAATCTCATCAGCCGCTTCTAAGTTGGTATTGAATGCAGTTTCTTCGATATCACCGCCACGGGTTGACCGTGAGGAGTTGATATCGATAGCGGTTAATGCTTCAGTCGTATCGATGACTAATGCGCCACCTGAAGGCAAACGAACTTCACGTTGGAATGCAGACTCAATTTGCGACTCGATTTGATAATGGCTAAATAAAGGAACATCACCACTATAGTGTTTAATTTTGCTGGCGAAATCACCGCGACCGATAGCTTCAATATGGTTACGAGCCATTTCGACCACTTTCGGGTTATCAATAAGAATTTCACCAATGTCAGGGCGTAGATAATCACGGAACGCACGAACAATAACGTTACTTTCTTGATGAATAAGGAACGGTGCAGGGCGGTTTTCAGCCGCTTTTTGGATAGCATCCCAATGGCGTAAGCGATAAAGTAAATCTTGTTGCAGTGATTCTGCTGATTTGCCTACACCTGCAGTACGGACAATTAACCCCATACCGTCTGGAATTTCTAAAGAAGATAAAGCTTCTTTAAGTTCTGTACGGTCTTCACCTTCAATACGACGGGAAATCCCCCCTGCGCGAGGGTTATTTGGCATTAAAACTAAATAGCTCCCAGCCAAACTAATAAAGGTCGTTAGTGCTGCACCTTTATTGCCTCGTTCTTCTTTATCAACTTGGACAATAACTTCTTGGCCTTCCTTTAACACATCTTTAATGTTAGGACGGCCCTGAGAGTGGTAGTTGCTTGGGAAGTATTCACGAGCGATTTCTTTGATAGGAAGGAAACCGTGCCTTTCAGCGCCGTAGTCAACAAATGCGGCTTCAAGACTGGGTTCAATGCGGGTGATTTTACCTTTGTAAATATTGGCCTTTTTTTGCTCATGACCTGGACTTTCGATATCCAGATCATAAAGACGTTGCCCGTCTACAAGGGCAACACGCAACTCTTCCTGTTGAGTTGCGTTTATTAGCATTCTTTTCATGTTATTACTTACTCAATTATTTTCTTTAAATAAAGAGCAGCGAAAGAATGAGCTACTGTAAACCGATGGCCTCGTGATTTTTACAAAACCGTCTGCCTCGCGGCAGTCGTTCGTATAGAGACGCGCAGTATTCGGTGAACCTGATTTTTAGATTAAAAATTCAGCGTTCTTAATCAGGATGCCGTATGTTATTGAAAACGGAAGTTCCTAACCCAATAAGCTAAAATTCGTTGCTCGCTAATTTATTTGATGTTGCTAAATGTCTTACGCCATTGCTGCATTGTTACGTCATCAAATAAGAAATCCTATATAACGCCAATTTTCGTTTTTTAAACATTTCGGCGACTTCGTATTATTCCATTGCCATAGACATTATAGCAAGTCGATACGGAAGTTATATGGAAATTTTATTTAGAAATAGGATAAATCAGCCAGAAAATAGACAAATTAAAAAAAAAGATAAAAAATTTTGTGGAGTCGGTATGATAGAGAGAGCGAATAAGAGCATATTTTAATCAATTAGAGTTAACGCATTCCCGAATGAATATACAAAACCAAGTTCAATTTATTGAGATCAGCGATGACGAAGCTGGGCAACGCATCGACAATTTTTTGCTCACCAAACTCAAAGGTGTGCCAAAAAGTATGATTTATCGCATTATCCGTAAAGGGGAAGTGCGTGTTAACAAAGGGCGGATAAAACCAGAATATAAATTGCTGGAAGGGGACCAAGTTCGCGTACCGCCAGTTAGGGTTGCTGAGCGTGAAACAGCGCCAGTATCAGCTAAATTAGGGAAAGTGGCAGCGCTTGCTGACTGTATTTTATTTGAAGATGATTATATCTTAGTGCTGAACAAACCTTCTGGAACGGCGGTACATGGCGGAAGTGGGCTCAGTTTTGGGGTGATTGAAGGGCTTAGAGCGCTACGCCCAGAAGCTCGTTTTCTTGAGTTAGTTCATCGCCTTGATAGGGATACATCAGGTATTCTATTGGTGGCCAAAAAACGCTCAGCCCTTAGGGCATTACACGAACAATTGCGCTTAAAGCAAATGCAAAAAGATTATTTAGCGCTAGTTCGAGGAAATTGGCAGTCGCATACTAAGGTCGTTCAAGCGCCGCTACTAAAAAATATCCTCCAAAGTGGTGAGCGAGTAGTAAAAGTTAACAGTGAAGGTAAGCCTTCAGAAACGCGTTTTAAAGTTGAAGAGCGCTTTGAAAATGCAACCTTAATTAAGGCTAGCCCAGTGACAGGGCGTACTCACCAAATCCGTGTACATACTTTATACGCGGGGCATCCCATTGCATTTGATGACCGCTATGGTGACAGGCAATTTGATAGCCAATTGGCGGATACAGGTTTAAACCGTTTATTTCTGCACGCCAGTGCGCTGAAATTCACACACCCAAATACAGGGGAAGAAATGCGCTTACAGGCACCTATGGATGCAGGGTTAACCCGTTGCTTAAAAGTGTTGCGTAACCGTAAAACAGCAATTTAATAGTTTTGGCAGTGACAGAGAGTGAACCCCTGTCACTGCGCCATGCTCTATTTAGTTAATCGCTTAGGGGGTTAACACCGCACTTTCTCAACATTTCTAATAACAATATGATAGGTAACCCGATTAATGTATTAGGGTCTCTTCCTTCGAGCCGTTCAAACAAAGCAATGCCCAATCCTTCAGATTTAAAACTACCAGCACACTGGAAAGGTTCTTCTTTATGCAAATAATGAGTGATTTCGTCATCCGTTAGTTGGCGAAAATAGACATCGAACAATTCACATTGCACATCAAACTTACCTATTTCAGTATTAAGTAAACATAAACCAGTATAAAAGGTAATTTTATTTCCTGATGCGGCTTGTAATTGTTTGAAGGCGTTATCAAAGCTATGAGGTTTGCCAACTATTTTTCCATCAATGACACAGACTTGGTCGGAACCAATGATGAGGTGTTGTGGGTATTGGTTCGCCAAAGCGGCGGCTTTTGCATGGGCTAACCGCATGACCAGTTCTTGAGCCGACTCATGTAAAATAGGCGATTCATCAATGTTAGGTGGAACCGCTAAAAAAGGTAATCCTAATTTTTTTAGCAAGGTTTGTCGGAACTCTGAAGTTGACGCCAAAATAATCGATTTCATGATTTTTCTCGAAACTCGTAGCCAAAAGGGTTAACTCATTTTAAACTATAAAACGCAAAACCTGCGATTTTTTGGTGAAAAGGCGAGTTTACCCCGCCTTTTTCTTTGACTATAGCTCATTACAAAGTTAATATGCGCGCCTTATGCAAAAGGTAAAATTACCCCTGACTATCGATGCGCAGCGTGCAGCTCAGAAAAACCTCGACTATGTCGGGAGTTATACACCTGAGCAAGTTACACGTATTGCCGAATCAGTAGTCAGTGTAGATAGTGATGTAGAAACCGAATTATCATTTAAAATTGATAATCAGCGTTTGACTGTCATTGAGGGGAAATCCCAAGTGGATGTCACCTTAAAATGTCAACGTTGCAGAACTGATTTCAAGCATCATGTCTACGTATCGTATTGTTTTAGTCCTGTCGTCAATGACGAAAAGGCCGAAGCATTACCGGAGCTCTACGAGCCAATTCAAATTGATGAATTTGGTGAAATAGATTTGCTGGGAATGATAGAAGATGAAATAATTCTTTCCTTACCAGTGGTTCCGGTTCATGATTCTGAACACTGTGAAGTGTCCGAAGCGGATATGGTCTTTGGCGAACTGCCTCCTGAGGCAGAAAAACCAAACCCATTTGCCGTATTAGCCAGTTTAAAGAAAAGTACTTAAGGAGTAAGGTCAATGGCCGTACAACAGAATAAACCAACTCGTTCAAAACGCGGTATGCGTCGTTCACATGATGCACTGACTGCTACCCTAGTTTCTGTAGATAAAACTTCCGGTGAAACTCACCTGCGTCACCACGTGACTGCAGATGGTTACTACCGTGGCCGTAAGGTTATCAGCAAGTAATTTGTTGTTACCTTGGCTAATCTAACCATTGCGTTAGATGCTATGGGCGGGGATGTTGGTCCCCGCGTCACGGTGCCTGCTGCATTGCAGGCACTGGCATCTAATCCAGCGCTAAAATTACTGCTAGTCGGTCAACCCGATGCCATTCAACCTTTGCTTGCACAATGTCGTGCAGAGCAACTTTCGCGTGTCGAAATAATCCCTGCGGACGGTGTTATCGCAAATGATGCTAAGCCATCGAATGCCATAAGACAAAGTAAGGGGACGTCAATGCGAGTGGCTTTGGAGTTGGTAAAAACTGGGCAGGCACAAGCGTGCGTGAGTGCAGGCAATACCGGTGCACTGATGGGGTTAGCTAAATTGATGTTAAAGTCGATAGACGGAATTGAACGTCCTGCGTTAATGACCATCTTACCTAATCAGCAAAAAAGCCAAACGGTTGTGCTTGATTTAGGCGCTAATGTCAATTGTAGTAGTGATATGTTAGTGCAATTTGCTGTAATGGGTTCAGTTATGGCCGAAGAAGTGGTCAATATTTCTAAACCTAGAGTCGCTTTGCTCAATATTGGCGAAGAAGAGAGCAAGGGGCTAGATAATATCCGCGAAGCCGCCTCCGTGTTAAAAGAAACAACGTCAATTAACTATATTGGTTATGTAGAAGGTAATGAATTACTGACAGGCAAAACTGATGTATTAGTATGTGACGGCTTCGCAGGTAACGTCTCTTTAAAAACAATGGAAGGTGTCATCCGAGTGATCCTTTCATTGATAAAATCATCAAGTGATCAAAATAAAAAACGCAGTTGGTTGATGCAACTGGCGAAAAAATGGCTAAAAAAACGTTTAATGAAGCGTTTTGGGGATATGAACCCCGACCAGTATAATGGTGCGACTCTGTTAGGATTAAAAGGTATTGTCATCAAGAGTCATGGTGCAGCGAATGAAGGCGCTTTTAAAGCCGCAATTGACCGCGCAGTACAAGCTGTTGAAAAGCAAGTCCCAGAAAGAATAACAGCGCGACTAAATATTGTTTTACCCAGGAGTGATCAATAACCTATGGCTATGTACAGTAAAATCTTAGGAACAGGCAGCTACTTGCCAGCGCAAGTGCGCACCAATGCTGATCTGGAGAAAATGGTTGATACTTCTGATGAGTGGATTGTGACACGCACTGGAATACACGAAAGAAGAATTGCAAACGAAGACGAAAGTGTCTCAGTGATGGGGTTACATGCTGCAAAAAATGCGCTAGAAATGGCTCAAATTGAGGCGGCTGAAATAGGCTTGATTATTGTTGCAACAACATCAGCGACGCATGCCTTTCCAAGCGCAGCTTGCCAAATACAGCAACTGTTAGGTATTAATGATTGCGCTGCTTTTGATGTCGCCGCAGCTTGTGCTGGTTTTACTTATGCAATCAGCATTGCGGATCAGTTTGTCAAAACAGGTATGACGAAGAAAGCCTTGGTGATTGGCGCTGATGCATTATCAAAAACATTAGACCCTGAAGACCGTGGTACTATTATTTTATTCGGTGATGCAGCAGGGGCTGTGGTTATTGGTGCATCTGAAGAGCCGGGTATTATTTCTACTCATCTGCATGCGGATGGTCGTTATGGTGATTTATTAACATTACCTAACCGCAGTCGCTGTTCTGAAGACCCAGCGTATTTAACGATGACGGGTAATGAAGTATTTAAAGTTGCAGTGCGCGAATTAGCCCATATTGTTGATGAAACATTGACTGAAAGTGGTATTGCAAAAGAAGAACTTGATTGGTTAGTGCCACATCAAGCAAATTTAAGAATTATATCTGCGACGGCTAAAAAGTTAGATATGACAATGGATAAAGTTGTTGTCACCCTTGACCGTCATGGTAATACTTCTGCAGCATCAGTTCCAACCGCTTTGGATGAAGCGGTTCGAGATGGCCGTATTCAACGTGGTCAACTGGTGCTTTTAGAGGCCTTTGGTGGTGGTTTCACTTGGGGCTCTGCATTAGTTCGTTTTTAATTAACTGAGAAAATAGACATGACACAATTTGCTATGGTATTTCCCGGACAGGGTTCTCAGTCTTTAGGTATGTTAGCGGCACTGGCTGAGGAAAATCAGCTAGTTGAGCAGACATTCGCTGAAGCATCGGAAGCATTGGGTTACGATCTTTGGGCACTAGTACAAAATGGGCCAGAAGAAGAATTAAATAAAACATGGCAGACTCAGCCCGCATTGTTAGCCGCATCCGTGGCTATCTTCCGTGTTTGGAAAGACAAAAATGGTGCGATGCCAGCGATTATGGCGGGTCATAGCTTAGGTGAATACTCCGCGTTGGTTTGCGCAGGGGTTATTGATTTTAAACAAGCAATTAAACTTGTTGAATTACGTGGCAAATTAATGCAAGAAGCTGTTCCTGAAGGGACGGGTGCGATGTATGCCATTATCGGTTTAGATAACGAATCCATTAAAAAAGCTTGTCAAGAATCTGCACAAGGCCAAGTTGTTTCTCCGGTTAATTTTAATTCACCTGGGCAAGTCGTTATCGCCGGTGAAAAAGCTGCAGTAGAACGTGCAGGGGCTGCATGTAAAGAAGCAGGAGCAAAACGTGCATTGCCGTTATCTGTGAGTGTTCCTTCTCACTGTGCATTAATGAAGCCTGCTGCTGATAAATTAGCCGATGCGTTAGAAAAAATTGATTTTTGTGAGCCAGACTATCCAGTTATCAACAATGTTGATGTTAAAATAGAGCAATCGGCGCAAAATATTCGTGATGCTTTAGTCCGTCAGCTGTATAATCCAGTCCGTTGGACGGAAACAGTAGAATTGATGGCAGATCAAGGTGTTGAACACCTTATCGAAGTAGGGCCGGGTAAAGTATTGACTGGTCTTACCAAGCGAATTGTCTCTAATTTAACTGCCGTAGCAATCAATGATCCTGTATCATTGAGCACTGCTTTAGAAAATAGCTGAGGAAGACATGGGCTTTGAAGGAAAAATTGCACTGGTAACAGGTGCTAGCCGTGGGATAGGTAAAGCGATAGCTTTAACCTTAATCGCACGCGGTGCAACTGTTATTGGGACCGCAACAAGCGAAAAAGGCGCAGAAGCTATTACCGCTTACCTTGATGGTAAAGGTAAAGGTTTAGCGTTAAACGTGACTGATGCAGCATCAATCGAAGAAACTTTGACCAAGATCCGTAAAGAATTTGGTGAAATTGACATTTTGATTAATAATGCAGGTATCACACGTGATAACCTATTGATGCGTATGAAAGATGATGAATGGCAAGATGTTATTGACACCAATCTTTCATCCGTTTACCGTTTGTCTAAATCCGTTTTGCGTGCCATGATGAAAAAACGTTATGGTCGTATTATTTCTATCGCATCTGTTGTTGGGGTGATGGGAAATGCGGGGCAAACAAACTACGCGGCAGCGAAAGCTGGGCTGATTGGTTTTAGTAAATCATTAGCTCGTGAAATCGCTTCTCGTGGTATTACTGTCAACGTCGTTGCACCTGGTTTTATCGAAACTGATATGACTAAAGCATTGACAGATGAACAGCGTGCAGGCATTTTATCTCAGGTTCCTGCTGATAGACTGGGTGATGCACAAGAAATTGCCAGTGCTGTAGCGTTTTTAGCTTCTGACGAAGCGGCTTACATCACAGGTGAAACATTGCATGTCAATGGTGGCATGTACATGATCTAAAGAAATGATGGAACTATTTGCATTATTAGTGTTATCCAACGCTAAATAATGCAAAATAATGGTTCCAACAGTCGGGATTGGGTTGTATCTTTTCCTGTATTTCATAAACTACGAAAACCATCGCGAAAGCGAGTTTTGATAGGAATTTTAATAGTATGAGCACTATCGAAGAACGCGTTAAGAAAATCATCGTTGAACAACTGGGTGTTGAAGAGAAAGAAGTTGTAAATACAGCTTCATTTGTTGATGACTTGGGCGCTGATTCTCTTGACACAGTTGAGCTGGTTATGGCTCTAGAAGAAGAGTTCGATTGCGAAATCCCTGACGAAGAAGCTGAAAAGATCACAACAGTACAGGCAGCGTTGGATTACGTCGGCAACGCATCTAAATAATTGTACGAAAACTTATCTAGGCGATCACTCGATCGCCTATGTTTCCTTTGTAACTTTTCCCTCCTTGGAGGAAATACGTGTCTAAGCGTCGTGTAGTCGTAACCGGACTGGGCATGTTATCTCCTGTCGGCAACACAGTTGAGTCATCATGGAAAGCTGTTTGTGACGGACAGAGTGGTATCAGCCTAATTGAGCATTTTGATACTATTAACCACGCAACTAAATTTGCTGGCTTAGTAAAAGATTTCAATTACGAAGATTTTGGCATCTCTCGTAAAGATGCGAAAAAAATGGACCCATTTATCCAATACGGCATCGCAGCAGGCTTTCAGGCCTTTAAAGATGCAGGGTTGGAAGTAACAGAAGCCAATGCTACTCGGATTGGTGCAGCGATTGGTTCTGGTATTGGTGGGTTAGGGTTAATTCAGGATAACTGTGAATCTCTATTACACGGTGGTCCTAGAAAAGTTAGCCCATTCTTCGTACCGTCAACCATCATTAATATGGTGGCTGGTCATTTAAGTATTATGTACGGTTTCCGTGGTCCCAGTATTTCTATTGCTACAGCCTGTACATCGGGTGTGCATAATATTGGTCATGCGGCGCGTATGATTGCTTATGGTGATGCAGAAGTAATGGTTGCAGGCGGTGCTGAAAAAGCAACAACCCCGCTTGGTGTTGCGGGTTTTGGCGCAGCAAGAGCGTTATCAACTCGTAATGATGACCCACAAGCAGCAAGTCGCCCTTGGGATAAAGACCGTGATGGTTTTGTTCTTGGTGATGGTGCAGGTATCATTATTCTTGAAGAATATGAACATGCCAAAGCGCGTGGTGCGAAAATTTATGCCGAAATTGCAGGCTTTGGGATGAGCAGTGATGCCTACCATATGACTTCGCCTCCAGAAAATGGGGAAGGCGCAGCGCTTGCAATGGAAAACGCACTGAAAGATGCAGGTATTCAAGCAAGTGACGTAGGGTATATTAATGCTCACGGTACTTCGACACCTGCGGGTGACTTAGCCGAAGCACAGGCTGTTGTGTCTGTATTTGGTGAGGGTACTGATGTACTCGTTAGCTCAACCAAATCCATGACAGGGCATCTTTTAGGTGCAGCGGGTGCTATTGAGTCAATCTTTACCATCTTATCATTGTGTGATCAAACTGTTCCACCAACCATTAATCTGGATAACCCAGATGAAGCATGCAAACTGGACTTTGTCCCAGGTCATGCACGCAAGGTTGAGAACATGGAGTATGCTCTGTGTAACTCATTTGGTTTTGGTGGTACAAACGGTTCATTGATTTTCCGTCGTTATCACGGCGAGTAAATAATCTATCACCGTTATTAATTAGCCCTAGTCGCTGAAAGTGACTAGGGCTTTATTTTGCCCATCTCTTTGCACAGCCATTCGCTTTAGTTTATGATGACTCATCTTGTTTACTGTCTGATTTATCAGCTTTTATTATAAGTATTATCAATGTCATATTGGGTTAATGGGCAAGTTTGCCAGCAAATAAGCGTAACTGATCGTGCAGTCTCTTTTGGGGACGGCTGCTTTACGACCGTACATGTCGTTAATCAGCAAGCTAAAATGTTAGATGAGCACATTGCACGTTTGCAGCATGACAGCCAGCGGTTGAAAATAACTCAGCCTGACTGGGGTATGCTGAAACAGCATTTATTGCATATTTGCGCGCAGCAAGTAGAAGATGAACTGGTGCTAAAGGTGATAATTAGCCGTGGTGCAGGGGGGCGGGGTTATAGTTCTAGAGGCTTTAATTCACCAACAGTGATTGTCAGTGTTTCTCCCTTTCCACAAAACTATGTTCAACTACAATGTAAAGGGGCTGCGTTAATCTTAAGTGAGATCCCATTGGCACGTAGCCCATTATTAGCAGGTATGAAACACCTCAACCGGTTAGAGCAAGTTCTTATCAGACAAGAAATTGATGAGTATAACGCGGATGAGGCCATCGTACTTGATACCAACGGCGTTATCGTTGAATGTTGTAGTGCCAATGTCTTTTGGCGAGTTGGTCAAACAGTCTACACCCCAAAATTATCTCATTGTGGTGTGAATGGATTAATGAGACAAAAGATCATAGCACTACTGCAAGATAGTCAGTACCATTTTCAAGAAGTTGAGCGGTTTGCCTCTATTTTGAATTATTGTGATGAAGTGATTATTTGTAATGCATTGATGCCAGTGTTACCTGTACAAAGCATTCAGTTAAGCAAAGGGCAGTCGCCATTACAATTCATGTCGCGTGAATTATTTGAGTATCTCTTTTTGCGCTGCAAAATCTAGTATCTAAAAACTATATCACTATTACCTAAACACTTATTGAAATGGTCAATAAATGAAATTAGCCAAAAAAATCATTCTGATTACTGTGACTCTTACTGCTGTTGTAGCCGTTGCCGTATATTTACAATATCGTCAAGTCATGAACTATGCGAAAACCCCCATTAACTTGACTCAAGAGAAAATTTTAACGGTTCCTACAGGGACTGGGCGAGTTGCATTTGAAGCCTTGCTAGTCAAAGAAAATATGATTGAGCAGGGGAATGAGTTTCAATGGTTATTAAAATTACGGCCGGAACTCGCTCAATTAAAAGCGGGGACATACCGTTTACAACCTGACATGACCGTAGAACAATTATTATCGTTAGTGGTTAGCGGTAAAGAAGCTCAATTTTCTATTCGTTTTATTGAAGGTAACCGATTGAATGATTGGGGTAACATTTTACGTGATGCCCCTTACTTAGAACATACATCGACAGAGATGACACCAGCAGAACTTCATGCGTTTATCGGGTTCAAAGGTGAAGGTACACTAGAAGGGTGGTTATACCCTGACACCTATTTATATACGGCGGGGACAAAAGATACGGAAATTTTAAAGCGTGCATATAAGCGCATGCAAAGTAGCCTTGAAGAAGAATGGCAAGGGCGAGATAGAGACCTACCTTATAAAAATGCTTATGAAATGCTGATTATGGCTTCAATTATTGAAAAAGAAACCGGTGTAGAGAGTGAAAGGTCGCAAGTTGCATCGGTGTTTGTTAATCGTTTGAAGAAAAATATGCGCTTACAAACCGACCCAACAGTTATTTACGGCCTAGGTGATAAGTATGATGGTAAGATTTATCGTAGTGATTTAGACAATTACACACCGTACAATACTTATAAAATTGATGGGTTGCCGCCAACACCGATAGCAATGCCAAGTTTGGCATCAATAAAAGCGGCTGCGCACCCAGCTAAAACGGATTACCTCTATTTTGTCGCAGATGGTAAAGGCGGTCATACTTTTAGTCGCAACTTGAATGAACACAATCGGGCGGTCAAAGTTTATCGCCAATTTGAACAGCAAAAATGATAAAAAAATGAAAAATCAATTTATTGTTATTGAAGGATTAGAAGGTGCAGGCAAAACGACTGCAATCAATACGGTGGTAGATACACTTAATCAGGCGGGTATTACGGATATCGTTTTCACTCGGGAACCGGGTGGGACGCCACTAGCCGAAAAGCTACGAGAGCTGATCAAACAAGGGATTGAAGGCGATAAAGTCACTGATAAAGCTGAGCTATTAATGTTATATGCAGCGCGAGTTCAACTCGTTGAAACAGTGATTAAACCGGCTTTAGCCGCAGGTAAATGGGTTGTTGGTGACCGCCATGATTTGTCATCACAGGCGTACCAAGGCGGCGGAAGGGAAATCGACCTCCAGTTAATGAAGTCGTTACGTGATTTGGTACTTGGTGAGTTTAAACCATCATTAACCTTGTATCTTGATTTATCGCCAGAATTGGGCTTACAACGTGCAAGGTCCCGCGGTGAGTTAGATAGAATCGAAAAAGAATCGTTAGCCTTTTTTGAAAGGACCCGTCACCGCTACCTTGAACTGGCAGCGGAAGATGAAACAATACTGACGGTTGATGCGAGCCAAAATATTGAGCAAGTACAATATGATATTCGCCAAACACTGACCCAATGGCTAGCTAAATAATGATAGGCAAAAAGTAAGGTGTTAATAACATGAATTGGTATCCTTGGTTAAATGAACCTTACCGGCAAATTATAGCGAACTATCAAAGTGGGCGAGGGCACCATGCCTTACTACTTCATTCTTTGCCTGGAAATGGAGCCGATGCACTTTGCTATGGTATTAGTCGTTGGCTTATTTGCCAAGATCGTGAAGGGCTGAAAAGTTGTGGGAAGTGCCATAGCTGCAGATTAATGCTAGCAGGAACACACCCCGATTATCATGTTATTGACGTTGAAAAAGGTAAATCAACGGTCAGTGTTGATGCTGTTAGGAAATTAATTGAAACCTTGAGTAGTCATTCTCAACAAGGTGGCAATAAAGTGGTGTATATTCCTAGAATTGAAGCTTTCACTGATGCTGCGGCGAATGCGTTACTAAAAACGCTGGAAGAGCCTGCAAAAGACACTTATTTTCTATTAAGTAGTGACAAACCAGAGAATTTACTTGCCACAACTCGTAGCCGTTGTTTAAGTCATTTTTTGCCAGCTCCTGACCCACAAATTGCTTTGTATTGGTTACAAAAACAACAGCCAAATGTAGTTGTTGATCACGCAATAACCGCATTGAAACTTTGTCAAGGTGCTCCAGTAGCCGCTCTGGCTCTGTTAGAAGAACATCTTTGGCAAAAACGGAATGCATTATGCCAAAGTATCTCTACAGCATTACAAACGCGGGATATGCTAAGTTTATTGCCACGATTGAATATTGAAGAAGCTTCAGCTGCCCTAAGTTGGTTATTAACCTTACTTTCCGATGCAGTTAAAGTACAGCAAGGTGCGACAACGTTTTGTATTAACCAAGATCATCTTGCACAAGTTATGCAATTGGCCAGTACCATGAACCGTTCTCAATTATTGGAGGCTTATGAACAGTGGCTACATTGTCGTTATCAATTATTGACAGTTCCTGCGCTTAATCAGGAACTTATTCTGACCAATCAATTATTACAATGGGAAGCCTTATTGGCTTCACCTTCATTTTAAAAAGAGTTAAATATGTTTGTTGTTGATTCACACTGCCATCTCGACTGTTTAGATTATGAAAAATTACACACTAATGTCGATGATGTTATCGCTAAGGCATCGGCTCGTGATGTCCGTTTCATGCTTGCCGTGGCAACAACGTTGCCCGGTTTTGAACAGATGAAAAAGCTCATTGGGTTACGTGACAATATTGCTTTTTCATGTGGTATTCATCCACTTAATTTAGACGAAGGCTATGATTTTGAGCGCTTAGCACAATTAGCCGCCGGCCCTGAGGTTGTGGCACTTGGTGAGACAGGGCTTGATTACTACTATCAACAAGAGAATGCTGCATTGCAGCAAGAGTCTTTTCGTCAGCATATCCGTATCGGCCGAGCAGTAAATAAACCCGTGATCGTACATACGCGTGCTGCGCAAAAGGATACGCTAACAATTTTACGTGAAGAACAAGTTAGTGAGTGTGGTGGGGTATTACACTGTTTCACTGAAGACAAAGCGACAGCTAGCGAATTGCTCGATTTAGGAATGTATATTTCATTTTCAGGGATTGTGACATTCCGCAATGCTGAACAAATCAGAGAAGCGGCGCGTATTGTGCCCCTAGATAGAATCTTGGTCGAAACAGACTCCCCATATTTGGCCCCAGTACCGCATCGTGGAAAAGAAAATCAGCCTGCATACGTACGTGATGTGGCTGAATACATGGCGGTGCTGAAAGGGGTTAGCGTTGAACAAATGGCTGAAATTACAACACAAAATTTCAATCGTTTATTTCATTTGAATGTTGGCTCGAATAACGGGTAACTTGTTAACAATATATAAACTAACTATTGGATTAGTAAGGGAATTGATATGGCAGAAGAAACAATTTTTAGTAAAATCATTCGTCGCGAAATCCCTGCGGATGTCGTTTACCAAGATGAGCTTGTCACGGCATTTCGTGATATATCGCCACAAGCGCCTTCACATATTTTAATTATCCCCAATAAATTAATCCCCACAGTAAACGATGTGACGGTGGATGACGAACTGGCGTTAGGGCGTTTATTTACGGTGGCAGCTAAAATTGCCAAAGAAGAAGGCATTGCTGAAAATGGCTATCGTTTGATTATGAATTGCAATGAGCATTCTGGACAAGAGGTATTCCATATTCATATGCATTTAGTGGGTGGTCGCCCATTAGGACCTTTATTGGCTAAATTATAATAGGAAGGGGCTCATACAATGAACCGCATAGTAATACTTGGGCTGATGGCTGTGTTATTAACTGGCTGTTTAAATAACAAACCTCAAGGGTTAGTTTTTAATGAGCAGCAGCGCGTTATTATGGAACCAGCAGTTTTAGCCCAAGGGGTCATTGTTGAGTCCCCCGTGATTAGTGTTGAAAACCACCAAACTGTTGCCACGCTTAGTATGAGTAATTTGCAGCCTGATGCCGTAGAGATTGCGTATCGTTTATATTGGTACGATAAACAAGGGTTGAAGGTGGATACTTCGAGTATCTTACATCAGCAAATTGCAGCGAATTCAACAGAAACTATTCAAGCCATGACCTCCTCATCACGCGCTAGCAATGTGCGTGTCCATGTGTTTTTATCACCTAAGGCCGGAGAAAAACAATGAAACGGATCTTAATGGTTGCGGTAGCAGCTTTAATCTTAGCAGGTTGCCCATCATATCCACCTCAACAGCCGGGAACACAACCACCGATTGTTCCTGTTGAGCCGGATCAACCACCAGAAGTGACACCACCGCCAACGGATGTCGTTCCGACACCGCCAAAACAGCAAACAACTGATTGGGCTGCATCGATAACACCTTTGGTTGGCCAAATGGTTGCTGCGGATGGCGTGGAAAGTGGCAAAGTGTTATTAGTTGATTCAGTGAAAAACAATACGAATGGCTCATTGCCTGTACAGACTATTACATCAACAATGGCTAGCGCAGTTGAAAATACCAATCGTTTCAAAGTAGTCCCTCAAAGTGTGGTAAGTTCTGCACGTAAAACATTAGGTTTATCACAAGAAGATAGCTTAGTGACGCGTAGTAAGGCGATTGGTCTAGGGCGTTATGTACAAGCTGATTACGTGATTTACAGTGTTATGTCAGGTTCAAATAAAGATAAGAGCCTTGAAATGCAACTAATGGAAGTGCAAACAGGCGAAATTATTTGGACTGGAAAGCACAGTATTGATTAACAGACAGTCACTTATTACGCTGTTATCTACCTATTTCCCAGAGATTAAATCAAGTCACTGGGAAATAACGCCGTTAACAGGGTTGTCAGGCGGGAGTTATTTATTGCAGTGTGTGCAGTCTAATCGCACACTTAAATTAGTGGCTCGTGCTAATGGTGAGACTCAGTCTTGTCTATATGTGGATCGCCGGAGAGAAGCGCGTATATTAAGACAATTGCAACCATACACATTTGCACCGATTGTCGTTGGTTATAACGCTCAATGGTTATTGTTGGCGTGGTGTGAAGGCTTGCATCCGGGCCCATCCACATTTTTATCCGCTCATTTTCAATGCCAACTAGCAAATACGCTTGCACAATTACATTGCAGCGCACTATTCGGCTACCGCTTGCAACTGCGCGATGAAATTGCGCATTATGGTTATTTGGTTGATACCAAACGTTTGTCACCACGTTGGAAAAAACTACATCGTCATTTCCTTTCTACTGCATTGCCAAAAACGTTGAAGTTGGCCCCTGCACATATGGATGTTCATCCTAAAAATATCATTAATACTCATACAGGGGAGTTAATGCTATTGGATTGGGAATATGCCGCAAATACTGATATTGCATTTTCGTTAGAAACCTATTTTCAATTTAATAGTCTGACAGATAAACAGCGTCATTTTTTTCTCATGCAATACTGTGATGTGCGAAGTGCTTATCGGGATAAACAACAATTAGCTCAGCACTGCCAGTTATGGGAACCATGGGTAAAATATATGACGTTAATGTGGTATGAAGTGCAGTGGAATAAAAGTCAATTATCGCATTTTTTGGTACACTCGCAGTCATTACGCCACTACTTCGGTTTGTTGGGTTGATAATAAAGTTATCAACGAATAATTTTTGATTTAGTTAAATAAGTGAGGCATGTTATGGGTCCGATAATGCTGGATGTTCAAAGTTATGAATTAGATAACGAAGAGCGTGAAATATTGGCTCACCCATTAGTGGGGGGCTTGATTTTATTTACCCGTAACTTTCATGATGCTGCACAATTACGAGAGCTTGTGCGCCAAATACGTGATGCGTCAAGGCACCGTCTGCTGGTTGCTGTTGACCAAGAAGGTGGGCGAGTACAACGCTTTCGTGATGGTTTTACCGCGCTACCTTCGGCACAGGCTTTTGCTGAGCTAAATAACCCTATGGACGGTGCTAAGTTGGCACAAGAAGCGGGGTGGTTAATGGCAGCAGAAATGATAGCGATGGATATTGACATTAGTTTTGCCCCAGTGTTGGATCTTGGCCATCAAAGTATCGCGATTGGGGAGCGTTCGTTCCATAAAGATCCTGAAATGGCAATGATGATGGCAGAACGTTTTATTAAAGGAATGCACAGTGCGGGGATGAAGACAACAGGGAAACATTTCCCTGGGCATGGTGCAGTTAAAGCTGATTCGCATAAAGAAACACCTCGTGATGACCGTACATTGGAAACTATCCGAGGTAAAGATATGTCGATTTTTAAAGATTTTATCCAACGTGAATTACTTGATGCAATTATGCCAGCGCATGTCATTTACACTCAAGCTGATGAACGCCCTGCGAGTGGTTCGCCATTTTGGTTAAAATCAGTGCTACGGGAACAGCTTGGTTTTAATGGTGTCATTTTCTCTGATGATTTATCGATGGAAGGGGCAGCAATTATGGGGAGCTATCCAGAAAGAGCACAAGCGTCTTTAAATGCTGGGTGTGATATGGTTTTGGTGTGCAATAACCGCGAAGGTGCGGTAAGTGTACTTGATAACTTACCTAAACAGCATGATAGCCAAGCCTCTAAGTTATATCACAGTGGCCGTCAATACAGTTTGACCGAGTTACAAGGGTTGGCTCGTTGGCAAGAAAGTCATCGGCAATTAGTGGATTTACACCAAAGATGGCAAGCACACCGTCAATAACATTAAGGTGAATAAAATATAGCCGGTAAATTAAACTATTTACCGGCTATTTTGCATAAATACGCATTGAAGTGAAAAATAACGACGTATAAGTAGTATGAAAGGGAAGTATAACCACTTTGAAAGTTACCCGTAACGTTATTAATATAATGATTAAATCATCATATTATTATATTAAAAATGTGATGGTAAATTATCTAGCATAATGGTTACATTCAAAAAAATAATTAATTATTCTATTCATTTAAGCTGTAGTCTTTTAAAGGTCAACTCAAAATAATAATCCATAGTTTATTTGTAATGGATACATATATTGATATTGCTAGGTGTTTTTTCAATATAAACAGCCGGATATTTGTCTTATGTATCACTTTCTTTTGGTGAGAGCGCCTATAAGTAAAAAGAAAGTGATAATAGCTATTAATGATAAAAGTTAAGATAAATTTAAATTAGTGGATAGCTAGATAAAACCGATTAACCCTAATGCTTAAATACTCTTATCTTTTTTGTAATATTATTAACATTAATTTTAATGTATAAAAAAACAGTTTTATTCAAATTTTTCATGTCTAGATAAATTAACAGTAAATTAATTATACAAGTATTAAAAAAATCTATGCATATGAGTTTTTTTTAATCAGTATCTAAAGGTTATTTAGGGACAATGTTTATTTTTTAACTATTCACGGTGTACTGCGCTATCAAATATCCCCTCATCTTTATTGTCAGTAATGCTTACAGTGATAAATAAACACCAAAACAAGTGTGATCTTAATCACTATTAGTTGGTTTAAATAATGCAATTTATGTAACGTGTTGTGACAGTGATCGTTTTAATTGACGTAAAATTACGTTAGCATCCACATTATGAATTTTTTATGACAATTTAGAGCAATAACTAATCGATTATAAAAATAACAATAAACTGGATGGTGGCGTTTTAAGTTAAATAATGTTTCTTTGATTGAGATAAGCATTTCTCAGACTATGACTCTGCCTATTAAATAAGAAAATAGAAGCACAACATATAGTGGCGTGTGTATTAACGTTTGTTTAAATAATATCTGAAATATTGTTTCTTAACTAAAATTAACGCGGAATTTGAGTAAAGTAATGGTAGTGAATTATTAAAGGCTATTAGGTCTTTACTATAAGTAGAACGCCTTATTTATGGTAATTAAGTAAACACTAATGCAGTGAAATATCTGTATTGAATTTTTTATTTTAAAAATTGACTTATGTGTTTGAAAGGGATGTATCAGTTTGACTTTAAGTAAAGTTGTTTTATTAAGCTAAAAATAAAAATGGTGTTTTGTTGTTCATGGTTACATGACGCAGCATAAAATTAATTCAAATAATCATTAACTAGGTTAATTTCAATGAAAGTTAAAAATATTGCGCTATTAATGCTTTCTCCTTGCTGTTTAGCAGTCGCAATGGCAAATGCCAGCAATTGGGAAAACACAATTAAAGAAAATTCATTTATTGCGGATTCTGAGTTAGAACTGTCAACTCGTAACATGTGGAAGTACTTAAAAACCGAAAATCGTTTTGATAAAAATGAGCAACGCTATAGAAAACAAGTTGCTAACGCTTGGGGTCAAAACTTCCAAGCTGATTTCAAATCAGGTTATTTTGCTGACGTAATCGGGTTTGATGCTTCTTACTATGGTGGTATTAAACTCGGTGCAAGTAAAGACTTCGCCTCCCGTGCAATTTTATATAACGACGATGGTCACGCTAAAGGCTATAACAAAATCGGACAACGTTATGCGAAAGTAAAATTCGACCTTGACCCTGTTCAATTCCACGGTAAAGCGGGTTGGTTCACACTGAAAAACAAAGGTATTTTTACTAATTCACAACGCCTTTCATTAAACAGTTATAGCGGTTATTACACCAATACTGCAATTGATGACTGGAGCCTAGATTTACTCTATCTCGACAAAAAAGTAATGCGTCGTGATAGTCCAAATATTGATGCTATGTATTTTACTGATGCTAATGGTAAACGACATAAGGTTAATCATGTGATCACTGGTGGTATTAATTACAATACTAAGCCATTGACTGTTCACTATTTCTATGGGCAGGCAGATGATTTATTTCGTCAGCAAGGTCTCGAAGCTAAATATAAGTTAACTTCAGATGTTACGCTTGGAACGCAAATTTACAATCATGAATATGGTAGTGATGGTAAGCGCACCGAAAAAAATGATGCTATCGGTAAGCGTAATTTCGACAAACGAGCATGGCACTATGCAGGAACCGCTGACTGGCGTATTCCAGAGTCACCTTGGACACTCCGCGCTGGTTTAACTTACACTCAAGCAAAAAAAGCAAATGGTGTCGGTCAATTCGCACGTAACCCAATTGGTAATACGCGTGGTCGTTTTAACTCGCCAGCATATGCGGATATCGATTACGTTCGTGATGGGGAAACTATGGTCGCGATGGCTGCCGAATATCGTGTAAGTAAAGAGCTTTCTGTTGGTGCTCGTACCAATTACTCAGAATTTAAATATGAAGGTGAAAGGTTAAAACAAGGTCAATTGGGTCTGTTCAGCTATTGGAAACCAACTGAAAACCTATCCGTGTCATTGAGCGGAGGTTTAGGTTGGCATCACCGCCAAGAGAACGATTATACAACGCCTAAGCTATATGATGGCCATTCACGCCGTGCGCACTCCTTATCTGGTTCAATGACAACCACTTATCGGTTCAAAATGTAGTTGCCAGCAGAGTGAAATTTACAATAAAAGGTAAGATAAATGAAACATAAAATTGGGCTACTCACACTGTTAATTTCAGGTGCTTTACTGGCCGGTTGTGCTCAGAAAACATCGGATACGGTTAAAGTTCAGGTCATTGGTATCAATGATTTCCATGGCGCACTAAAAGCGCCAGGAGATGGTAAGTTAGGTGGAATAGAATCAATCGCCACCTTAGTAAACCAGTTAAGAGCGCAGAATGATAAAACTATTGTTGTTGGTGCAGGGGATTTAGTTGGTGCAAGCCCATTATTGTCATCGATGTTCTATGATGAGCCTACTATTGAAGCATTAAGTGCAATAGGCATGGAAACCAGTGCAGTTGGTAACCATGAGTTTGACAAAGGCAAAGAAGAGCTATTAAGAAAGCAAAATGGTGGCTGTCATCCAACCGCGGGTTGTGTTGGTAAAGACTCATTTGCAGGTGCCGATTTTAACTATTTAGCGGCTAACGTTATTGTAAAAGAAACAGATGAAACTCTGTTCCCATCATATTTCATTAAAGAATTTGATGGTATTCCAATGGCGTTTATTGGCCTAACTTTAGAAGGCACACCTGCTATTGTAACGCCAAGCGGTACCGCTGGATTAGAGTTTAAAAACGAAGTTGAAACTATTAATAACCAAGTGAAGCTATTGAAGGCACAAGGTATTAATAGCATCGGTGTTCTGATCCATGAAGGGGCGACACAGCAAGTTGATACGAAAGTTAAAGATATTAACCGTTGTGATAATATCAAAGGCCCAATTGTTGATATTGTAAACCAACTAGATGGCGCTGTAGACTTTGTGGTCAGTGGTCATACGCATCAAGCGTACAATTGTGAAATCAATGGTAAAACCGTGATTTCTGCACAATCAAATGGCGCATTGCTTTCTCAGTTAAATATTGAAATTGATAGAAATACAAAAGATATTGTTAGCATCAATGCGAAAAATATTCCTGTTGAAACAAAACGTTATGAGAAAAACCCAGAGTTAACGACTTTTGTTCAAAGATATGAACAAATTGCGTTACCTATTTCACAACAAGTGATGGGAACTTTGACGGAGAGTTCAGACAAAAAATTATTGCCAGCGGGTGACTCTACATTAGGTAAAATTATCGCTGATGGTCAACTCTATGCCGCTTCAAGTAAAGAAGCTGGTGGTGCGCAAATCGCCTTTATGAATAGTGGTGGTATTCGTGCTGATCTGAAAGCCGGTGAACTGACCTATGGTGATATTTTTACTGTTCAACCATTCTCAAATGTTGTCGTGACTCAATCTTTAACGGGTGAGCAAATCAAACAGGCGTTAGAACAACAATGGGATCGTGCGCGTCCACAAGTAATGCCTGTTTCTAAAGGTTTTTATTACGAATGGGATGATAGCCGACCTGTTGGTGATAAAGTCATTCAAAAATCAATGAAGTTAAATGGTAAACCGTTAGACATGAAAAAAAGCTATCGAGTTGCAGCTAATGAGTTTTTAGCAACGGGTGGTAGCCGATTCAGCGCGTTTAATCAAGGTAAAGACCGTGTTTACAGTGTGCCTGATAACGAAGCATTGATGCATTATTTTAAAGATAACTCACCAGTTTCAGTCCCAACTGATGTACGTATCAAAAAAATTAACTAGTTAAATCGAACGATATAACAACTAAAAACCCGAAGTGTTTAATCTCTTCGGGTTTTTTCTTTGTTTCAGCATTTATCTCAACCCTTTTTCTTTGGGTTAACAATTAACGGTAGCGTCTATATCAAAAACAATGAGATAATAATTCTCATTATCGTTAACTCGTTGTGAACTTAACTGTTTGAACGATCTCAAGCTGATTCGATTCATTCCTCGTTAAAAATGATTTGACGAATGTGATGGTTGTCATAATAATCAACTAAATTGATATGGATCAATATTTGGTATTACCAATTACCCAGTCATGCTATTCTATTTCATTCATAGTGTAAGGCATGGCTAATTAATGTTATCTAAGTTTTTTATCATAAAAGTGCTTAGATAACATTAATATATTTTGTTTCGAGGGATTTATGACCTTATCTCAACCAAAAATCATCGTCGTCGGGGGTGGTGCCGGTGGTTTGGAACTGGCAACACGTTTAGGGCGCAAATTAGGCCGGAAAAAACGAGCACATATCACACTCGTTGACCGTAATCCAAGCCATTTATGGAAGCCATTGTTACATGAAGTTGCTACTGGTTCATTGGATGATGGGGTTGATGCGATTAGCTATCTTGCCCATGCGCGCCATAATGCATTTAATTTCCAGTTAGGTTCATTGACTAATATTGACCGTGATAATAAAAAAATAGTGCTTGGTGAGCTATATGATAAACATGGTGAATTATTAGTTCCTTTACGTGAGCTTGAATATGATATTTTAGTGATGGCACTGGGAAGCAAGTCGAATGATTTTGGTACCCCAGGTGTGAAAGAACATTGTATTTTCTTAGATAATCCACAGCAGGCTCATCGCTTTCATGATGAAATGCTAAACCTGTTCTTACGCTATTCTGTACGTGATAATGCAGAAGAAAAAGTGAATATTGCCATAGTTGGGGGCGGGGCTACAGGTGTTGAGCTATCCGCTGAATTATATAATGCGGTTGAGCAACTCACTAGTTATGGGTTTAAAGGGCTAGATACCGATGCTCTCAATGTTACTCTGATTGAGGCTGGGGAGCGTATTTTACCTGCTTTACCTCCGCGGATCTCTAGCGCTGCGCATCAGGAGTTAAACAAGCTTGGTGTCAATGTATTGACTAAAACTATGGTCACTAGCGCTGATGCTGATGGTTTGAATACTAAACAAGACGGCAAAGTATTTGCTGATCTAATGGTTTGGGCTGCTGGCATCAAAGCGCCGGATTTCATGAAAGACATCGCAGGTTTAGAAACAAATCGTATAAATCAACTGGTAGTTAAGCCTACGTTGCAAACTACACGCGATGATATGATTTTTGCGATTGGCGATTGCGCCTCATGTGCTAAACCTGAAGGGGGCTTTGTACCGCCAAGAGCGCAGTCTGCACATCAAATGGCAAGTCGTTGTTATGACAATATTTTAGCCATGATGAAAGAAAAACCATTAAAAGATTATGTTTATAAAGACCATGGCTCATTAGTCTCACTATCACGCTTTAGTACCGTGGGCAGTTTGATGGGGAATTTGATGCGTGGAGATATGATGGTCGAAGGGCGTATTGCACGTTTTGTGTATATTTCTTTGTATCGTATGCACCAGATAGCTTTACATGGTTATATCAAAACGGGCTTAATGATGTTAGTAGGGAGTATTAACCGAATTATACGACCCAAGTTGAAATTACACTAGCCGCGATTTGTTAACATATCTAATTGATCTTCATCAAATTTTATGCACCTAGTTATTAATTTGATTAGGTGCATTATTTTTTAATGTGGTTAAATTAACCAATAAAATCAATGATAAAAGAATCATATTGATATCGTATATGAGAGTATTTTTATTTAGTAACGTTAATATTTGTAATAAAAACTATTTAGATCAATTTTAGTTGGTTGGTGATCGATTATATTACAGGCATTACTTATAGAGGTCTAAGTTACTTTATACGGATAATAAAGATGAGTTTAAAACCATATATTGAGCTCATATTATAATCAGTTGCGGTAACATTTTTTATTGATGAAAGATGTATGTTGTAAATATATTGGTATAACTCAGAAAATTTAGAAATCAATAAACTATAATGTATTGATTAATATAGTTAATTTAACCTATTTTATTTATCGCTGAGTCATATCATGGATATTAAACCTCACATTTAATTAATTTAAATCTTATATTAAGTAAAATTTAACAATTATAATTTCGGATAAATCTAAAAAATATATCTAATGCATGTAATGCATCGAATTATCTTGAGTAGCCGTTACAATAGGTCAGTATTAATTTAATAAGGATTGTACTATGAAGCTAAAATTTAAGTTGTTATTAGCAGCTATAGTGGCATGCCTTATTGTATTGTTAGTTGTTATCTTCACGCGTGAGCCTGAAATTAAATTAGCAACCGTATTATCGGTTGAGCCTATCAAATCTAACCGGCTTGTTGAGTACCAAAATTGTACGGTAACTGGGGTTTTAGGTACTTTTGACCAACAATCACTTTCTCGTTTTCACCCTGCGCAAAGCGAATGTAAAATGGTCTTTATGATAGAAGCGCTACAAGGTAAGGGGTTCCCATCCTTGTTTTATGAGCGTGACCCAACCTGTGTATCAGCGCAAAAAATGGAATTAGTTGTGGTTGGCTATGATGTTGTCTACCAAATTGGTAAAACAGTGGGGAAAGTGAGAACTTCCTATGCACCTTCTATGTTTATTCCGTTAAATGAGGAGGGGCGTTTGGTTTTGACATCATCAGCTTCTGTATGCGAAACAATCCGCAGTGATGTCAAAAGCTTATTGCCATTTTATTGTTTACAACCAAATAATTTACCAATTACTGGAAACCCGTCTGCAATATTAGAATTGCAACCAAACCAAAATACTTTTGGTTTTATGGAATAGGTTTAACCAATTTGAATATTCTATTACAGGCAATCTTAATTGATTGCCTGTAACATTTTTACACCTTGAGTTTTTTAGGTTAATTGGTGTTCTTCAAAACTGGTTAATAGTTGTTTTATAAACTCAAGCCGAGTTGTCCTTTCCGCTAAATCATGGAAAAACTTCAGTCGGACGGGACCCTCTAAGCGATAAGTTTGTGGTTGATTTTGTAACAAGCTGATCAAGAAGCCCGGTTCGACTTTATTTTTCTCACTAAACTCAATAAAACCCCCTTTCTCATGGGCTTCAATGCGCTTAATACCTAAAGCTTGAGCTTGCAAACGAATTGCAGCAGACGTTAAAAGGAACTTGCCTGCATCAGGGAGGGTGCCAAAACGGTCAATTAACTCGGTACGTAATTCGTTTAATTCTTGATTATCTTTTGCACTGGCTATCCGTTTATAAAAAGACAGTCGCATATTTACATCGTGTATATAATCGTCAGGCAAAAGAACCGGCATCCGTAGCTCAACTTCAGTTTGTTGGCTAGTTAAGTCTTCCAGTGAAGGTTCACGCCCTTCTTTTAGGGCCTCGACCGCGCTTTCTAACAGTTCCATATATAAGGTAAAGCCAACAGTTGTCATCTGCCCGCTTTGGTCTTCGCCAAGTAATTCTCCTGCACCTCGAATTTCTAAATCATGAGTCGCAAGTGCGAACCCAGCCCCTAAATCTTCAAGTGAAGAAATGGCTTCGAGACGCTTGTGGGCATCTGTTGTCATTGCTTTAGGATGCGGTGTGAGTAAGTAAGCATAAGCTTGGTGGTGTGACCGGCCGACTCGACCACGTAATTGATGCAATTGTGCTAACCCAAAATGGTCAGCTCGTTCAATGATAATGGTATTTGCAGTAGGAATATCGATACCCGTTTCGATAATAGTCGTACATATCAAGACATTAAAACGTTGATGATGGAAGTCGGTCATCACCCGTTCTAATTCCCGCTCCCGCATTTGGCCATGACCAACAACGAAACGAGCCTCAGGGACTAGTTCTTCAAGGCGCGCTTTGGCTTTTTCAATATTTTCAACATCATTGTATAAGTAGTAAACTTGGCCCCCACGTAGTGTTTCACGTAAAATGGCTTCACGTACCACGAGCTCGTCATATTGGCGAACAAAGGTTTTTACAGCTAAACGGCGTGCTGGCGGCGTGGCGATAATGGATAGATCGCGCATACCACTCATTGCCATATTCAGTGTCCGAGGAATAGGGGTTGCTGTAAGTGTTAAAATATCAACGTCTGCACGCATAGCTTTTATTCGTTCTTTATGACGGACGCCAAAGCGGTGCTCTTCATCTACTACCAATAAGCCCAAATCTTTCCATACTAAATCACTTTGTAGCAGTTTATGAGTGCCAATTAAAATATCAACTTTGCCTTCTGCAGTCTCAGCAATAATCTGTTGCTGCTCTTTCGCCGTTTTAAAGCGAGACAACATTTCTATACGCACAGGCCAATTGGCGAATCGGTCTTTGAAATTATCATAATGCTGTTGTGCAAGTAAGGTGGTTGGAACTAAAACAGCTACCTGCTTATTATTGTTGATAGCTAGGAATGCTGCACGCATAGCCACCTCGGTTTTACCGAACCCAACATCACCGCATACCAACCTATCCATAGCTAATGGTTGGCACATATCACTGAGTACAGCATTAATTGCCATCTCTTGGTCAGGGGTTGTTTCGAAAGGAAAACCTTGGCAAAACTCTTGGTACTGTTCTTTATCCTGTTTGAAGGCAAAGCCCGCTTTGGCTGCACGCTGTGCGTAAATATCCAGCAGCTCTGCTGCAACATCACGTACTTTTTCAGCCGCTTTTTGGCGGGCACGTCCCCAGCTATCACTGCCTAGCTTATGTAGTGGCGCATTTTCATCCGCACCACCTGCATAGCGGCTAATTAAATGCAGTGACGAGACCGGAACATAGAGTTTATCTTCACCTGCATAAGTTAAGATTAAGTATTCTGCTTTAATGCCACCGGCTTCTAGGGTGATTAACCCTTGATAGCGACCAACGCCGTGTTCAATATGGACGACGGGTTGCCCCGGACGTAATTCAGCTAAGTTACGGATCAGTGTATCGGTATTAATTGTTCGGCGGTTATCAGTACGACGACGAACAACGCGTTCACCTAACAGGTCGCTTTCGCATATCAACGCTTTATGGGCATCGACTTGAATAAAACCATGCTCAGCTGCGCCGATAGTAATAGCAAAACGGCTATCAATGTGACTTGCGTAATGCTCAATAATTTCAGGGCGAATTTTCAAGCGAGCTAACAGTTCCGTGACTGTTTCACGGCGACCTTCACTTTCCACAGAAAAGATGATCTTGCCATCAAACTGTTCCGTGAATTGACGAAGTTTGTCTAAAGGGGTCTTGCTTTGGCCTTGAGTACTGATGTCCGGTAGCGGTAAATAGTCTAAATTCGTATTAGCGGCTTTGGGAGCTAAAGATTCAGTGGATAATTGAACACGAGGCCATTGTTTTAATGATTGGTTGAGCTGTTCAACGGTTAACCATAAGTCTGTAGGGGGGAGTAATGGCCGCATTGGGTCAACCCTACGGCTATCATAACGTTGCAACGTATCGAGTTGAAAGCGTTCTGCGGCTTCTTGTAGATTTTGTGAAACCAATAAACTAGATGACGGTAAATAATCAAATAACGAGGGCAGAGGCTGTGAAAAAAATAAAGGCTGCCAATATTCGATACCAGTTGGTAACGTATTTTTACTGACTTGCTGGTAAATGTGCTCTGGGTCACGGCGAACGTCAAAGCGTTCCCGCCACTGGCTACGGAAACGTTCAATTGCGTCTTTATCCGTTGGAAACTCGTGAGCAGGGAGGAGATTGATATGGCTAACTTCCTCAAGTGTTCGTTGTGAGTCAACGTCAAAAGTTCGCAAACTATCAATTTCATCATCAAAAAAATCAATACGAAATGGTAATGTACTGCCCATTGGGAATAAATCTAATAACGCCCCACGGGTTGCATACTCGCCATGCTCTAGAACTTGCTCAACATGGCGATAGCCTGCTTTGTCTAATTCGGCACGTAAATTATCACGGGAAAGTTTATCGCCTTTTGCCATGACCAATGCATGGCTAGTTAAAAAATCAGGGGGACAAACTTTCTGCATAAGCGTATTAACCGGAAGGATTAATGCGCCTTTTTGCATAGATGGTAAGCGGTATAGTGTTGATAAACGATGAGAAATGATTTCTTGATGTGGGGAGAAATTGTCATAAGGCAATGTTTCCCAATCAGAAAGGGTTTCAATAGGGTGATGTGTAAATTGTTGAATTTCATCACGTAAGCGCAAAGTATTTTGCATATCACGAGTGACAATAACAACAGGCCCTTGATGACGTTGGATCATTTCTCCACATTCAAGCGCACCAGCCGCCCCGATAAGGCAACCTAAATGGCGGACATCGCCACTACGACTAGGGAGTTCATAACGAAATTTTGACGACATAGAAATCTTTGGTATCTCACAGCGATTAGTTAAGCAATTAAATAAAATTCAATATAATGATAGCCAGTTTTTTTATGATTAATACTTAAATTAACCAATAGATAGTTAAACAATAAAATTCACAATAATACAATCGGTTTTAACTCGTAATTTGTCTGAAAGTCAGACAAAAAGGCACTCAAATAAGAAAAAATACCCGTGAGTGGTTCCATTCATCAATCGTACCCTTTATTATCGCTGAACACTTCGCTTTGGCAACAGGGGCATCATAGACTTCATGCACCAATCTGTCTCATTATTTATAGGTCTACGCTATTTACGTGGACGCGCTGCCGATAAATTCGGGCGCTTTGTTTCCAGTTTGTCAGCAATCGGCATCACACTGGGCGTTACGGCATTAATTACGGTTACATCAGTGATGAATGGTTTCGAGCGATCGCTACAAGATAGCATACTTGCTTATATGCCGCAGGCAATTTTAACCTCAGCATCTGGAAATATCGACCCAGCCCAACACCCCATAAAGGCCTTACAGAATTTAAAAGGGGTTAACCACATAGCTCCCATTGTACAATCTGATGTCGTACTACAAAGCCGCACCAATGTTGGTGTTGGAATGATGGGGGGAATCGAACCAACAGAACCTTCTTTGCTATTAGACAAACTGATTAGTGGCCAACGAGAGGACCTAAAAGCAGGTAGCTACAATGTGTTTTTGGGGAATAAACTGGCGGAAAATTTAGGAGTTAAGCGGGGGGATGAAGTCCGTTTAATCATTCCGGGTGTGAGCCAGTTAACGCCAATGGGGCGTATTCCAAGTCAGCGTTTGTTTAACGTCGCAGGTATTTTCCAAACCAATGGCGAAGCGGATACCAGTGAATTGATCGTTGCGCAGCAAGATGCAGCACGTATGTTGCGTTATCCAGCTGGTCGTATTACTGGGTGGCGTTTGTATTTAGATGAACCTTTAAAAGTGGATGAATTAAGTAAGCAAGCATTGCCTAGCGGGTTGGTATGGACGGATTGGCGAGAACGCAAAGGGGAGTTTTTTCAAGCTGTACGCATGGAAAAAAATATGATGGGTTTACTACTTAGCCTAATTATTGCGGTGGCAGCTTTTAATATTATCACTTCGTTATCACTTCTGGTGATGGAAAAACAAGGTGAAGTTGCAATATTAAAAACCCTCGGTCTAAAACGCTGGCGTATTTTAGCCATCTTTATGATCCAAGGCGCAGGCGCAGGGGTGATTGGCTCACTAGTGGGGACGGTACTTGGTACACTATTGTCTAGCCAGTTAAATTTTATCATGCCACTGATTGGTTTATTACCAAAAGGTGTATCTCTACCGATTGTACTTGATTACTCAGGTATTTTAATTATTGCACTAAGTGCGATGCTGATTTCACTGCTTGCGACGCTTTATCCTTCTTGGCGTGCAGCAGCGGTCCAACCTGCTGAGGCTTTACGTTATGAATAAACAACCACTTCTTGTCTGTGAAAATTTAAATAAAACTTATCAAGAAGGGGCATTGTCTACGCAAGTGCTAAAAAATGTCAGCTTTTCTATGGGGCTTGGCGAAATGATGGCCATTGTGGGGAGCTCCGGGTCTGGTAAAAGTACCTTATTACATTTACTTGGTGGTTTAGATACGCCATCTGAAGGGAATGTAATTTTTCGCGGGCAGCATATTAATCAATTGTCTTCTGATGAACGTGCTGCTATTCGAAATAAGGATTTAGGCTTTATTTATCAGTTCCACCACCTACTACCTGACTTTACGGCTCTTGAAAATGTGGCTATGCCACTGTTAATTGGTGGTGCTGCAAAAGAATTGGCATTGACTAAAGCGACAGAAATGTTAGAAGCGGTAGGTTTGGCACATCGTGCAGGGCATAGGCCTTCTGAGTTATCAGGGGGGGAGCGTCAACGGGTGGCAATCGCCAGAGCGTTGGTTAATGAGCCCGCTTTAGTATTAGCTGATGAACCAACGGGGAATCTTGATTTACGTAACGCAGATGCCATTTTTGAGTTATTGGGGGAGCTAAATCGTACACAACGTACTGCTTTTTTAGTTGTCACTCATGATATGACATTGGCGCGCCGTTTATCCCGCCAATTGGAAATGCGTGACGGGCACTTACAACAGGAAGTTACCTTGGGGGCTCGGTAATGTTTAAAATGCCTCTTACATTATTAACAGCGTTACGCTTTAGTCGTGGTCGCCGTCGGACGGGGTTGGTTTCTTTGGTGTCGATAGTGTCGACATTGGGTATTGTGCTTGGCGTTGCTGTTTTAGTCATCGGCTTGAGTGCCATGAATGGTTTTGAGCGCGAATTAAATAACCGCGTGCTATCTGTGGTCCCACATGGCCAGATATATGCAGTAAAGCCCCCTTATAAAGATTTAGATTTTGCCGAACAAGTCATTCGCAAAACCCCAGGTGTGGAAGCCGTGAGCCCATACATCAATTTTACAGGGTTGCTTGAGCGGGGGGCGAATTTAAAAGCAATCCAAGTGATGGGAGTTTCTCGCGAAACGCAATCGCAAGTTAGTGCATTGCCACAGTTTATCCTTAACGATGCATGGGAGCATTTTGAAGCAGGAAAACAATCCATTATTTTGGGGCAAGGCGTTGCTAATGCGTTGAATGTTAAGGAAGGGGACTGGGTTACAATCATGATCCCCAATACGGATGAAAGTTTGAAAATCCAACAGCCTAAACGTATTCGTGTTCAGGTAACGGGGGTGTTTAAGCTTAGTGGTTTATTGGATCACCAACTTGCTTTAGTGCCGCTTGCGGATGCTCAAGAATACCTTGATTACGGTGATGGCGTGACAGGTTTCGAAATTAAAGCAACAGATCCTTTTATCGCCGATAAGGTGGTTTATGATGCTGGGTTAAAGACAATGCATCATGTCATCGTTAAAAGCTGGATTGGTGATTACGGCTATATGTACAATGATATTCAAATGGTTAGAAGTATTATGTACTTAGCTATGATCCTAGTGATTGGCGTTGCATGCTTTAATATTGTATCGACTCTTGTGATGGCAGTTAAAGATAAAAGCAGTGATATTGCTGTACTACGGACGCTAGGGGCTAAGGATGGGCAAATCCGTGCTATTTTCTTATGGTATGGGTTATTAGGTGGCTTAGTTGGCTCTTTGATTGGTGTTGTATTAGGTATAACGATATCCTTAAATTTAACAACTATAATCAAAGGGATAGAAAAAGTAGTCGGTCACCCAATTCTATCTGGAGATGTTTACTTTATCGATTTTCTGCCTTCTGAATTGCATATGATGGATGTGGTCTATGTTTTAATCACAACGATTATTTTAAGTTTGGTGGCAAGTTGGTACCCAGCTCGCCGAGCAAGCAAATTAGACCCAGCTCGCATCCTTAGTGGTCAATAATCAGTGCACACTCAGCCAATCACCTTAGCAATAGGCTTTAAGGTGATTGGCTTCTTTATTGGGTTTGTGTTTCTAAGAACATTTGTTTATAGCTACGCTTTTCAATCATCGCTTCCGTGAAACCATATGTCATCGCAACACTTAATAATTTGTTATATAAGTGTTTGAGTAAACGACTATCGTCCGTCATGATAGCGAATTCGGCAAACCAACCGATGCCAGCAAGATGGTCTATGGTGATATGAACATCATTCAGGAAGTAAATACTACGAACTTTTGTTGTCACCAAACTACAGTGATAACCTAGTGTTACTAACATATTTTGCACATGTTGGCAGTCATCAATATTAATTGCTTTACATTCGGAAGAACCTGGGCCCTTGACTATCCATAACTTAATCCCTGACGGAACCATCTCACGAACACACATGCTAATATTATTCGCTGCAAGTGGCGAATTTTCACTGTCATAGAAATAATCAGTTTCTGAATTATTTTCAGTAAATGGCTCAGCTTGGTCGGCTTTTATTTTTTGTAGAAAACTCTCAGGGTTTGGTAACCGAAATTTAATTTCAGCTTCATATTTACCGACAAAGTGCTCGCTCATTAAAATATTCCTTATAATCAATAGGCAAGTAGGTGGTTAGGATAGCATAAATGGCGAGTATTCAGTGTGTTAAAGATGCGTTAGAGGGGGCGTTTAATAGCCTATTATTGATAAAATAGGCTATTAAATTAGTTTTAATCAGAGCTGTAGCTATAGGCGGTCATGTTGCTATTTTTTAGTCATTTTATCTAAATAGCCCATGACAAAAGCAGATAAAACAAAGGTTAAATGAATGATCACATACCACATTAGTTTATCGTTCGAAACGCTTTTTAAGTCCATAAAAATTTTCAATAAGTGAATTGATGAAATTGCGACAATAGATGCAGCCACTTTATTCTTCAGTGACGAGGCATCCATTTTACCTAGCCAACCTAACTTTTCACTTTCTTCTGGGATATCCATTTGGGAGACAAAGTTTTCATATCCTGAAAACATCACCATCACTAATAACCCACCGACTAATGCCATATCAATTAATGAGAGCAATGTGAGGATGAGATCTGCCTCTGGTATTGCTAAAATATTCGGTAAAATATGGAACAGTTCTTGAAAGAACTTAATAGTTAATGCCAACAGTGTCAGTGAAAGCCCGAAATAAATTGGCGCTAAAATCCAGCGTGAAGCATACATTGTTTTTTCGAAAAACTTTTCCATGCAATCCCTTTTAATGGTGAATAATCATTACAGCAAAATCGACGAGCGGTATATTAACCGTAGGTAGTCATATCAAGAAGGTTTTTTTTATTGTTTTACAGTTCTAGGGATATTGGGGATTAATATGAAAGAAAGATGTCAGTTTTATGAAGAAAAAGTGACAAGTTCGATGCCCTCGATATTTTTATTTGCATTCGTCATTGTGATGAGTTCTAGTGTGTTAACATTAAGATAGTGCAAAGTTGAATATGTAAATGTGAGATATACTAATAAAAATATATAGAAGCATATTTATTTGTACACTAATGATAAATCAGAGAGTAGAGCCGCTAAATACAGCGTTAAACAAGTACTCGGCCTCGTCTAGGTGTCAAGTTTATTAGTTACATGGATGAAAGGAAGTTTTTGATGTTGCGATTTCGTTATAGATTAAAAAAAGCTCGTAAAAATAAATGTGTACGTCGCCAGCGACTTCGCAACCGGTCTTTTTATATAGATAACAGATTAAATAATATGAAAAATGTGAATATTGTCGTATTGACTGGTGCGGGGATTTCAGCTGAGTCAGGGATCCAAACATTTCGTTCTGCGGATGGTTTATGGGAAGAGCACCGCGTTGAAGACGTTGCAACGCCGGAAGGTTTCGAACGTAACCCTAAACTGGTTCAACGTTTTTATAATGAGCGTCGTCGGCAATTACAGCAAGAAAATATCAAGCCTAATGCGGCGCATTATGCTTTAGCTCAGCTTGAAGAGTTACTTGGCGATCGCTTTTTATTGATCACTCAAAATATTGATAATTTACATGAAAGAGCCGGGAGTCAGCGTATCATCCATATGCATGGTGAATTATTAAAGGTACGTTGTAACTGGTCAAATCAGGTTGTCGAGTGGAAAGGGGATTTATCAGTGGAAGACCGCTGCCACTGCTGTCAGTTTCCACAGCCATTACGTCCACATATTGTTTGGTTTGGTGAAATGCCTATTGGCATGGATTATATTTATCAATCTATTGAATCAGCGACTATTTTTATTTCAATTGGTACATCAGGCCATGTGTATCCGGCAGCGGGCTTTGTTCATGAAGCGAAGTTACATGGTGCACATACAGTTGAATTAAATTTAGAACCGAGTCAGGTAGAAAGTGAGTTTGATGAAAAGCACTACGGCTTAGCCAGTAAAATTGTAGTGGAATATATTAATAAGCTTATTACAGAATTACAGGTAAAAAGCACAACGAAATAAGTCAACTTCAGGCTAAGGGAAACGGTCATTTCCCTTAGCTATTCCTCTTTATACATTTAAATCCATCATCGCCGGCATTGTGATTTCCTTAACACAGGTAGCATTACTGGTGCTTAGGATAAAACGTACTGCATTGACAACATCTTGTAATGGGATCAATTGCCCGTGACTCTTCTCAATAACCTCAGCCACAGGGACAGACAATGGGTATTCTGTAGCAAGATAACCTAAGTTTATGATAGAAATGCCAATTTTATCTTCACGTAATGTTTCCCTTAGCGATTGCACTATTCCCCTTAAGGCATATTTTGTGGCGGAAAATGCAACTTCTTTACCATTATGATTATCTAGCCCCCATGTAGAGCCAATTAAAATTATTTTACTGTTTTCAGCTGAGCGTAAATTAGGTAATAGCATTTTTAAATTTAATAAACAGGCGCTGATATTCGTCTGGATAATATTGAGTAACTCAAGGTCATCAGTTGTTTCAAACTGGTAATCGTCACTAAAAGCCAAGTTTTCCCAAATTCCTACATTGTAAATTAAGGTGTTAATCGGTTGTTCTTTAACCTTATCTTTAATGATATTAGCAGACTGGCTATCATTTAGGTCAGCGGGGAGCCAAGTAAAATTACTTTGCTCAAACGGGGGTTTGGAACGAGAGACGCCGTAAACCAGCTCTTCATTTGTGGGAATACCTTCAACAAGTGCTTTGCCCAATCCTTTACTCACACCATAAATCAAATATGTTTTTGACATAAACGTCCCGATAACTTGAATAAAAATTACATTAATTATTATAAAAAATAATAAACGAAATAATAATGCGTCAGATATAGCACAGTATTAATAAATAATAATAGGTAATTAGTGCAATTGATAAATGATATCTAACTTAATTCACTGTTTTAACTAACAAATATAGGGGGCTAATAAAATAATACAATTTAATTATTCCCCTAACTAGTCTTAGGTATTAAAAATGGTTAGTTGCAAGAGAAAATCAAAATAGTGTGTAAAAAATAAATTTCATTAAAGATTTATTGCGAAAACCTGCAAGCATTAACAGCAAAGCTGATTTGAGACAATAATTGAATCTGTGATCTTTCCCATAATACAGACATTGATATTTGAGGGGGAAGGGTATGGACAAACTCTTGGAGCGGTTTTTTGAATATACGGCTTTTGATACGCAATCAAAATTGAATGCTAAAACAGTGCCTAGTAGTGCCGGTCAGCTAAAGTTTGCACGCGCATTAATGAAAGAACTGATTGACTTAGGTTTCGAAAAGGTAACACTCAGTGATCAAGGTTGCTTGATGGCCTATTTGCCGTCAAACGTTGATTGGGATGTTCCAACTATTGGTTTTATTTCACACTTAGATACGGCACCTGATTTTTCGGGGAAAAATGTTTGCCCACAAGTACTCGAAAATTACCGAGGTGGTGATATTGCCCTTGGGATTGGTGATGAAGTGTTATCCCCTGTCATGTTCCCAGTTTTACATGAAATGATTGGGAAAACATTAATTATGACTGATGGTAAGACGCTACTTGGTGCTGATGATAAGGCGGGTATTGCGGAGATTATTACAGCATTAGTGCGCCTAAAAGGTAACAATATTCCACATGGTAAAATTTGTTTAGCATTTACCCCTGATGAAGAAATTGGGCGTGGCGCTCGCCATATTGATTTCAAACAATTTGATGCATTGTGGGCTTATACTGTCGATGGCGGTGGTGTTGGTGAATTAGAATATGAAAACTTCAATGCGGCGAATGTATCAATCAAAATAGTCGGGAACAATACACACCCTGGAAATGCTAAAGGGGTGATGGTAAATGCTTTAGGGCTAGCTAACCGTATTCATTCGATGTTACCCGCAGATGAAACTCCCGAAAAGACGGATGGATATGAAGGTTTCTATCATTTAACATCGATGAAGGGAACGGTAGAAAAAGCAGAACTGAACTATATTATTCGTGACTTTGACTTGGTAAGCTTCGAAGCAAGAAAGAAAAATATTATTCGAATTGCTGAAAAAGTAGGGGAAGGCTTACACCCGAGCTGTTATATCGAGCTGACATTGGACGATACCTACTACAATATGCACAAAGAAGTAATGAAATACCCACATGTGGTTGAATTAGCAAAACAGGCCATGATTGATTGTGATATTAACCCTATTATTCAACCTATCCGCGGTGGAACTGATGGTGCTCAGCTTTCACATCGTGGCTTGCCGTGCCCAAATATTTTTACTGGGGGGTATAATTTTCATAGTAAACATGAGTTTATCACCCAAGAAGGGATGGAGCAGGCCGTTAGTGTCATTATGCGTATTGCTGAACTTACCGCAATACACGCCCGCCAGTCATGAGGGGCTTAATGAACCTGTTAAGCTCAGTACAATAAGTACTGAGCTGAGGTTATTGAGCAAGCGGGGTAATTTCCGTTTTATGTTATGGGTATTTCATTGCAATAGCACGGATATACCACTTAGTGCGAGTAAAATACCCATCACTAAGTTAAAACGTTTTAATGTACTAGGTTGCTTCAGTTTTTCTCTTAATTTACTACCAAACATTGCCCAAATAGCCACACATGGCCAGTTTATCAAAGCAAATATGATGGCAACTAATAATATTGAGATATAAGGTTCTATCGTATTGGTATACATTGCCATCCCTGATATCGCCATCATCCATGCTTTAGGGTTAATCCATTGAAATAATGAAGCCTCAAGTAATGTTAATGGCTTTATGTCTTGCTGATTTACTTGAGCAATAGAATGGCTGATGGTTGTTTTCCATGCGAGCCAAAATAAATAAATAATACCAATATATTTTAATGTTGAATAAACAAGTGGTAATGATTGAATGAGTGCACCAACACCTAAGCCAACAGCAATAAGCATGATGAAAAAGCCAATTGAAACACCAAGCGAATGTGGTAACGTTTTTTGAAAACCAAAGTTGACCCCTGAAGCAAGTAACATAATATTATTAGGGCCTGGGGTAATGGATGTTACAAATGAAAACAGGGATAAAGCTAAAAAAGTTTCTATATTCATAAAGTTATAATCATTGAAAGGTTATTAATTATTCGCCCAAGCTTAATCGGTCTAAGCAAAAATATTCTAGAATTAAATTTTAAAAACACTTTATCTTTGAGTGCCTATTTGTGGGGCTTAATCTTTTATCAATGTTATTGATACGGAAGTAAAATAAACAGGAAAGCAAACTTTATAGATATTCATAAAGATATCTAAAGGGAAAGGGGGTGGCTTCGGTTTAACTGGGAATGATAATAAAAGTTATATGCTAACTAGAATGTAATGAATAAAATTTAACCCCCAATAATTGTTTTACCAATATTGGGGGTGTTTTCGGTAAATTTAATGTTTATAAAATGGACTAATCATCAAAATACCAATAACCATTATTCACTAATGCGGTAATGAGCGCGATAAAGTTAACGTCATCGATAGCATCAGCTAAAATTTGGCTGTTTACCGCATCATAACGACATAGGCTATCAGCAGCTTCATAGCACTGGGTCTCTAAACATTCACCATTAACAAAAAATTGGTCACCAACACGCAATGCTCGGAGCCCGTTTAGTTTGTATAGGGTTTCCTGTTGTGTTTTTAGCAAGTCATAGATTTCGTCATGCTCATAAGGCGGTTCTGGTGGTGCAATATCTAGTTCATGGCGAGATTGTGAAATGAATTCACCAAGCCATTTACGGAACAGGTCAGGGTCATTAATCAGAGACTCCATCATTTCGCGTAATTTAATTTGTTCCCCTTGTAAAATTTCCGCAGGGTTATCACGGAATGATAAATCTGGGTCGCTGTAACGGTAGCTGCCTAAATCATTCGAAATTAAATGGTCGGCAAAACTACTGATTAACTCACGCGTATTAGGGGCTCGAAAGCCTACTGAATAGTTTAATGATGGCTCAATTGCATAGCCTTCATGCGGGAACCCTGGTGGGATATACAAAATATCACCGGGCTCCATTTCTTCATCAATGATGGCATCAAAAGGTTGAACTTGTAGTAAGTCAGGGTGAGGGCAATGTTGTTTCATCGGGATTTTTTCCCCAACACGCCAACGACGACGACCTTCACCTTGAATAATAAATACATCGTATTGGTCAAGATGAGGGCCTACGCCACCACCAGGAACCGAATAGGAGATCATTAAGTCATCCATTCGCCAATCAGAGAGAACACGAAATGGCTTCATTAGAGCGGAACTTGGATAGTGCCAATGGTCAACGGCTTGGACTAAAATAGACCAATTTTTCTCACCGAGATGATCATAACTCTCAAATGGGCCATGACTTACTTGCCAAATTCCTTCTTTATGGCTGACTAAACGGCTATCAACCTCATCTTCCATCGCCAAACCTGCAAGTTCATCAGGTGAGATAGGATCAATAAAATTTGCAAACCCTTTTTTGATAAGCAGTGGGCGCTTCTGCCAGTGGCTATCCAGAAAACTTTGCCAGTCTAGATTTAGTTTGTAATCCATCTTATTGTCCCTTGGAGCTGTTGAATATTGCTGATGGTGTTACGGCAATACCACAGGCCATAATGGTACGAAATGACCTTTATATATGAAGTAAGTCACTTAGTACTTCTTTTAAATAAATTAGGTTAGCCATAATTATTGAGGGCTGCTATTTATATGAATATAGATAGCAGTATTGGAGCAGCCCCTAGTAATAAGACTCCCTAAATAGTATACCGGAAACGTATCATAAAATAGGGAATAAGTGGGTTAATATCACAGATTAACTATCTTCGATCATAGATTGCTGCCTAAATGTGACGGCTAAGCGAGCACCACCGAGCGGGCTATCACTAATTGTGATCTCCCCATCATATTGGTCAATAATGTCGACCGCGATGGATAAGCCGAGACCTTGGCCTGGACGAAGGGTATCGGCACGTTGGCCTCGAACGAAAATTAAACTGCGTTTGCTTTCCGGGACGCCAGGGCCGTCATCATCAACAATTAACGTTAGGCTATCAGGCCCAGTCACCGCAGTGACTTCGACAAATTCTAGGCAATATTTGCATGCATTTTCCATAATATTACCCATGACTTCCATAAAGTCATTAGGCTGACCGAGCCAAGTGATTTCTGGAGAAACTTCTACTGTGATAGCAACTCCTTTGTGCTGGTAAACTTTATGCAAGGCGCTCGCTAAGCTATCTAATATTGATGGAACAGATGAAATTTCACGCAACATCATGTTTTCATCACCTTGTGTGGAAGCGCGGTGCAAATAGTAGCCGACCTGTTGTGAGATCCTGCCAATTTGTTCAAGCATAATAGGTTCTGCTTGGTCAATATTCATCTGTTTACCCGAACGTAACAAGCGTAGGGTCGATTGTAATACTGCCAATGGGGTTTTAAGGCTATGGGTCAGGTCAGAAAGCGTGGTTCGGTATTTACTATAACGTTTCCGCTCGTTAGTTAATAAAATATTGAGGTTACGGACTAACCCTCGAAGTTCTGAAGGTGGGTTTTCATCGAGTGTATCTCGTTCCCCCTTTTCTAAGCTACCAAGCTGTGAAACTAATGATTTAATTGGGCGTAAGCTCCAATAAGCCGCTAGCCATAATAGTGGGATAACTAAAATTAAATTAGCAAGTAACACATAGCCAAACCATTCCCAGACTAGACCTGTATTTTGCAAGTCTTGTGGAAGTGTATCCACCACGACAATGGTTAGGTTTGGTAGGTTTTCGCTGGCGGCATATTGGCTGACTGATACAGAATGGGTGAGTGGCTCATCATCATTGTCCATATCATCCAGTTTATTATTTAGCTCAGGGTTATCATTAAGCAGTTGACGGGTTTCACGGATGTCAGTATCAATCTCATATAACCCTTCCTTTTTTAGCCAATCATTTCGGATCAGCCTTTCAACGCTAGGCACATCGCGTTGACGCCATAATACTTGCCCTTGATCATCATAAATAATCACTAATGTGGGGTTATTTAACGTGAAGTTAGGGGGAACACGGATATCAATTTTATTATTTTGCCACTGTGCCAAGCTATAAATTAAGTTACTTTGACTACGCAAAAGGGTGTAAGTTGTTTTATCAAAGCTAATTAAATAGCCCAATATGGCAACGATACCGTAAGACAAAGTGAGTGCCAAAATGACCGCAGAGGTTGCACATAAAAAACGTGCTCGAAGCGAAAGGGGCTTAAATTTAAATTTACCTAACTGCATATTAGCCATTCACATCAAAACGATAGCCTTGACCACGAACGGTGACAATTACATCATCACTATGAAATTGCTGTATTTTTTTTCTTAATCGCCCCATTAACACATCGATTGTATGACTTTCTCTTAGTTCAGCATCGGGGTAAAGTTGGCGCATTAATGAATCTTTGCTGACGACTTTGCCATTGTTGCGTAGTAAGGTTTCGATGATGGTATATTCAAATGCGGTTAATTTGACGGCTTCACCGTTAACGGTGAATTCTTTGCGTGATAAATCAATAACAAAATTACCTAGTTCTAATACCTGTGAGGCTAGGCCGCTATTTCTTCGCATCAGTGCCTGCATTCTTGCGACGAGTTCTTCTAGTTGGAAAGGTTTAGTGACGTAATCATCAGCGCCGCTGTTTAAAGCTTGAACTTTTTCTTGCCAGCTTTCACGTGCAGTGAGAACTAAAATTGGGATATTTACATGCGCACCGCGCCAGCGTTTGATCATTGAAAGGCCGTCTTCTTCAGGTAAACCTAAGTCGACAACTGCAATATCAGGGCAACTTTCATGCAAAAAGTAATCCGCTTCTTTTGCGTCTTCAGCGGAATCAACTTGATGACCAAGCTCTTTCAGCTGAACCGTTAGATGGTGGCGAAGTAATGCATTGTCTTCGACGATTAAAATACGCATCTGAAACCCTCACAGTAAGGAAATGATAGTTGCTATTAATGATAATAGTAGCACTATGGTAAAAAGAGTTCTGAATAACAACAAGCGTTTAAGTAAATATAAGTCAAACAAACCCTAAAAATAGCGTATTCTTAGTAAGTCAGCGCGTTTTTGACGTAGGTTATCGACGAAGTTGGCTTTTGGAATTAAGAGGTAAGACAAATCAGTAAAAAAAGGCGGCACAGAGGCCGCCGAAATAGTCTAAATCAGTTTTATTTAAGCTCATCAATAAAAGTGACAGCGTAACCAATATAGTTAGCAGGTGTCATTTCTTTGAGGCGCGCTTTTTCATGCTCTGGCAGTTCTAAACCATCAATAAACTGTTTCATCCCCTCAGCGGTAACACGCTTACCTCGGGTAAGTTCTTTCAGCTTTTCATAAGGTTTTTCAATGCCATAGCGGCGCATAACGGTTTGAATTGGCTCGGCTAAGACTTCCCAATTTTGGTTTAATTCATCCAACAGGTGCTGTTCGTTCACTTCCAGTTTGTTTAAACCTTTCATGGTCGATTGATAGGCTATTAAAGCATAGCCTAAACCTACACCTAAGTTACGTAATACTGTGGAGTCTGTTAAGTCACGTTGCCAACGAGAAACAGGCAGTTTACTGGCTAGGTGACCTAATACAGCATTAGCTAAACCTAAGTTACCTTCAGAATTTTCGAAATCGATAGGGTTGACTTTATGTGGCATTGTAGAAGAACCGATTTCACCAGCTACTGTTTTTTGTTTGAAATGGTTTAATGCGATGTAACCCCAAATGTCACGGTCGAAATCTAACACAATCGTGTTAAAACGTGCGACACAATCAAATAGTTCCGCAATATAGTCATGAGGTTCGATTTGTGTGGTGAATGGGTTCCACTGGATACCTAAAGAGGTTACGAAGGTTTCACTAAACTCGTGCCAGTTAACTTCAGGGTAAGCGACCATATGGGCATTATAGTTACCGACAGCACCGTTAATTTTACCTAAAATCTCAACCTGTTGTAACTGACGATATTGGCGCTCTAAACGATAGGCGACGTTGGCGAATTCTTTACCAATAGTCGATGGTGTTGCTGGCTGGCCATGGGTGCGAGATAGCAACGGCAAGTTGCGGTACTCATGTGCCATCGCTTTAACTTTATCAATTATTTGGCGCCATTGTGGTAATAAGACTTCTTCACGCGCTGTTTTTAACATTAAAGCATGAGAAAGGTTATTGATATCTTCTGATGTACAAGCAAAGTGAATAAATTCAGAGACGGCGTGTAGTGCAGGGATATTTGCCACTTTTTCTTTTAGGAAATATTCTACTGCTTTAACGTCATGGTTAGTTGTACGCTCAATCTCTTTAATGCGCATTGCGTCTTTTTCACAGAAGTTCGCGACAATTTCATCTAAGTAAGCGATTGCGTCATTATCAAATGAAGGAACTTCTTTGATTTCAGCGGTTGCAGCCAGTTTTTGTAGCCAACGAACTTCAACTTGCACACGAAATTTCAGTAAGCCAAACTCACTAAATATAGTGCGTAAAGCGCTGACTTTATCACCGTAACGGCCGTCAATCGGGGATACAGCGGTCAGTGAGGATAATTCCATTGGTAGCAACTCCAGATTTAAAGGTGAGACAAAATATCTTTCGCCTGATTAGCCAGACGATTGCGAGAGAACATTAGTTGGATACGGCTTCCACCTACTTGCTGCCAAAGTACTGCGCAACGAATACCCGCGAGTAAAGTGGCTCTAACTTTAGCCTGTACTAAGGTATTTTTCAGGATGTCAGGGGAGCCTGTAACTTGAATTCGTGGGCCAGCAGGGCTGACAACATCGACATAAATACCAGCAAGCGCATTAAATACACCTTCTGATAGAGGCTCAAAATAGCTAGCTTGCCGTTCAAATTGCTCAATACGTTGACCCAGTTGATTCATCGCTTCCTGGTTTTTATTGAGACGGCGTTCAAGCACCATAATGCTCAACATATAGCGGGTCATTTCAGCAGATAAACCACTATTTCCACCCGTTAACATGCCCAGCATAGCATTTAGACCAGTTTTTAAGTTTGCTTCATCATTACCAAATACATCCAATGTTGATTTTGGATTCATATTGGTGAGGCAATTGACCATGGTTTCGGTGTCTTGGTCTTGACTAATGCCTTCGTGAGCAAGTTTCTGAACCATTGCGCTTGCTTGGCAGATACCCGCTAACGCAAGCGTGATATCATAGTAGTTTTTAGCCACATTTACTCCTGAATACGGGCTTCAATGATGCCGCCGCCGAGACAAACTTCATTTAGATAAAAGACAGCAGATTGCCCTGGCGTAACGGCTGCTACAGGGGCTTCAAATATAACCTCTATGCGGTCTTCGCTTAATGGTGTAATAGTACAAGGGATATCCGCTTGGCGATAACGGGTTTTTACTACACAGCGTAAAGGCTGGGTTAATGTTTCTCTGTCAACCCAATGCAATTGTTGGGCGATTAACCCGACGGACATTAGACGAGGGTGTTCATGCCCTTGTGCAACGATAAGGACATTATTTTGAACGTCTTTATCGACGACATACCAAGGTTCTTCAGAACCTTCTTTAGTCCCACCAATGCCTAAGCCTTTACGTTGCCCTAATGTATGATACATCAAGCCTTCATGCTGACCTATGGTTTCACCATCTACTGTAACGATAGGGCCAGGCTGTGCGGGCAGGTAGCGGCCTAGGAAATCACGGAATTTGCGTTCACCAATAAAGCAGATCCCTGTGGAGTCTTTTTTCTTTGCAGTAATTAAACCAATTTCTTCTGCGATGCGACGTACTTCAGGCTTTTCAAGTTCACCTACTGGGAACAAGCTTTTAGCAACTTGTTGGTGACTTAAGGTATATAAAAAATAACTTTGGTCTTTATTGCCATCTAAACCACGTAATAACTGGCTTTTGCCTGCAATATCACGACGACGGACATAATGGCCCGTAGCGATGTAATCTGCCCCTAAATCTTCAGCGGCAAATTCTAGAAATGCTTTAAATTTGATTTCTTTATTACATAAGATATCTGGGTTTGGTGTACGACCAGCTTTATATTCAGTCAAAAAATGTTCGAATACGTTATCCCAATATTCTGCTGCAAAATTGATGGTATGTAATTCAATGCCTAATTTGTCACAAACGGCTTGGGCATCGGCGAGGTCGGCTGCGGCAGAACAATATTCCGTGTCGTCATCTTCTTCCCAGTTCTTCATAAACAACCCTTCAACCTGATACCCTTGCTGTTGCAGCAAATAGGCGGATACAGAGGAGTCAACACCACCGGACATACCGACGATGACTTTTTTTAGGCTGTTGTCTGACATGGTACTGTTATTTGACATGGAAATAGTCTCAATGCGGAAAAATCAAGCCCCATACTTTAGCATGTTGTGACCTTGTTGCACCAGCGTTTGAGGGGAATATTATTGCTTGATGAAGATTTCACCAAGCAATATGTGGGGCGTTAAAGGTAGTCCTCACCATATGCAGCCAAGATATCAAGGGGGTAGTGGGTTCCTGTCAAGAAACAGCGTAGACTTTCTGCAACTAAGGGCGAACGCAGATATTGGCTTTCTAATATTTCCTGAGCACTAACCCAGTGACAAGCGCTAATATCGCTATCTTGTGGTTGTGTTTCACATATGGACTCTAGCTCGACAGCAAATAAAACACGGATAAACTGAGTCTTATCAGGTGCAATCCATTGGTGGATTTTAATTAACTGTGAGGGGCAAGCGTCAATTCCTGTTTCTTCATATAACTCACGTTTTGCGGCTTGCAAAAGTGTTTCATTTGCTTCTAAGTGCCCAGCGGGTTGGTTCCACGTTGGCTTTTCATTTACCCATTCTTCAACGACTAAATATTTGCCTTGAGCATGTACGATAGTTGCAACAGTGACATTAGGTTTAAACAACATTTACCTCCTTCCATTCACTAACAGAAAGGTTCCCCAAACTGAATTCACCCACTTGGTAGCGGATCAGTCGTAATGTAGGGTAACCAATATTTGCTGTCATTCGGCGGACTTGTCGATTTCGTCCTTCATATAAAGTGATTTTTAGCCAACTTGTTGGGATGTTTTTTCGTTCTCTGATTGGTGGGTTTCTTGGCCATAACCAATCTGGTTCGTTGACGAGTTCGACCCCCGCAGGCTGAGTTAGCCCATCATTTAACTGTAAACCTTGGCGAAATTTGATTAATGCGGTTTCTTCGGGGATACCTTCGACTTGAGCATAGTATATTTTCCCTGTTTTTTTCTCAGGCTGTGTTAAGCGTGCTTGTAATTTGCCATCGTTAGTTAAAATTAATAACCCTTCGCTATCCCTATCTAAGCGGCCCGCAGCATAAATGCCAGTAATAGGAATATAGTTTTTTAATGTGTCTCGACCTTGTTCATCAGTAAATTGAGGCAAAACATCAAAGGGTTTATTAAATAAAATAACTTTACGAGGAGACTGATGGGAAAAAGCGTTAACTGAAGTTGATTTTCGTTTATGCCTTAAATCAGTTGGGCGTTGATTGTATTTATACTTGTTGGTCGCTGATTTATTATTTGGCTTATTCATAATGGCTTTATGGCAGTTTATTGGCATGAATTGGTTCAATGGATATTGATTAACATTAGTGTAGGGGATTTACCCGTAAAAGCCTAGGGATGGATTTTACGTTTTAATGCAATATTTAATTAACAACTTTAAAATCATTTAAAACGATAAAGCCAATTTTCCATTTAAAAATAAACACCTATGATATAATTAAGGTGGCAATTGTGTGATGAGAGCGTGTTTTTAATTTCGGTTAATTTGTTAGTATTAATTAGGTTAAAGAAAGCGTTTATAGCATATTAAGCTATTAGAATTAGTTACCTTAAAAGAACTTTTATCATAATCAATTTTTTCTTTAAATAGGGATAATAAAACTAATCAATTGATTTCAAAGTAGTTATAAATATGTATCCCTTCAACTTATAGGATTGAGCAGTACGTTAAATGCGATCCGCATTGAAGCTTAGATGAGTAATCATTGGCGTTCGACGCAGATTGAAGTAGTATTGACACGTCTCTTACAAAAAATTAACAAGCAAAATACGCAAGTGAAAGGAGAGGTTAATGGAAAGCAAAGTAGTAGTTCCGGCAGAAGGCGCTAAAATTACCATTGATGCAAAAGGCAAACTGAACGTTCCGAACAATCCAATTATCCCTTACATTGAAGGTGATGGTATTGGTGTTGATGTGACACCCGCAATGTTAAAAGTGGTTGATGCGGCAGTTAAAAAAGCCTACAACGGTGAGCGCAAAATTTCGTGGATGGAAATTTACACCGGTGAAAAATCTACACAAATTTATGGTAAAGATGTTTGGTTACCAGAAGAAACCCTCGATTTAATCCGTGATTACCGTGTTTCAATTAAAGGTCCTTTAACAACTCCAGTTGGTGGTGGTATTCGTTCACTGAACGTTGCTCTACGTCAGCAACTTGATCTGTATATCTGTTTGCGTCCAGTTCGTTATTACAAAGGAACGCCTAGCCCTGTTAAGCAACCTGAACTGACTGATATGGTTATCTTCCGTGAAAACTCCGAAGATATCTATGCAGGTATTGAGTGGAAAGCAGGTTCAGCAGAAGCTGATAAAGTTATCAAATTCCTAAAAGATGAAATGGGTGTAACGAAAATCCGTTTCCCACAAGACTGCGGTATTGGCATCAAACCTTGTTCAGAAGAAGGAACAAAACGTTTAGTGCGTGCAGCGATTGAATATGCAATTGATAACGACCGTGATTCAGTGACCTTAGTTCATAAAGGTAACATTATGAAGTTCACTGAAGGTGCATTTAAAGATTGGGGTTACCAATTAGCACTAGAAGAATTCGGCGGTGAATTATTAGATGGCGGCCCATGGGTTAAAATTAAAAACCCTAAAAACGGTAAAGATATTATCGTTAAAGATGTGATTGCAGATGCTTTCTTGCAGCAAATCTTACTGCGTCCAGCAGAATATGATGTTATTGCTTGTATGAACCTGAATGGTGACTATATTTCTGATGCATTAGCTGCTCAAGTTGGTGGTATCGGGATCGCGCCAGGAGCAAACATTGGTTCTGAATGTGCATTATTCGAAGCAACACACGGTACTGCACCAAAATATGCGGGTCAAGATAAAGTAAACCCAGGGTCTATCATTCTTTCTGCTGAAATGATGCTGCGCCATATGGGTTGGACTGAAGCCGCTGACTTAATCGTTAAAGGTATGGAAGGCGCAATCGCGGCTAAGACTGTAACTTACGATTTCGAACGCCAGTTAGAAGGCGCTAAATTACTGAAATGTAGCGAATTCGGCGATGCAATGATCGCACACATGTAATTTATTACGTGGTGTGATTAATAACGGGAGCCTAAAAACTCCCGTTTTATTTTGCCTTGAAAAATTCCTCTACAAAACTCCTGCAAAACTCTTCTGCAAAACAGGCTACAAAATAATCGTTATTTTATAGCTAAAACCTGCCAATTTTATCCTCGATCATCATGATATTTATCTGTCATTACGTAGCTCTTATGGCCCAATAAAGTTTTAGTACCGATGCCTTGATCTCTATATAACCTTTCTGATAAAGAACGCAGCTCATAAAAACTTGGCGAAGTTCCATCTTCCCTCTTCAAATCTGTCTGATCCCTAAGCGGGTGCCGTCATCTGCGGCGTTTAGTGTAATTAGACATTTAGTGCCTGATCTTAACGAAAGGACATGGCGCAGAAACTGGAAGCCGTTCTATGAAAAATTAACGAGCAAATATTTTATTGAAAAGGGGGTAGCTGAATATGCGTTTAGCAAAGTAACGAAATAAATTATTATGGTGCTAACTCAGGAGCTATTTTAAATGAAAATATCGAATCAGCAGAAGCAGAATTAGCACCAGAATGAGTATTACCGCCATTCGGCGCATAATTCATCATAATCCTCAATGCCGTTTAAGCACGCTTTTTTAAATAACTCAGAAGCTTTGTCTTTATCTTGTTTAATCACATCGCCATAATAGTAAAGGTATCCTAATTCTAGCTGAGCATCTGCATAGCCTTGATTGGCAGACTTGATATACCACTCAATGGCCCTAGAGTAATTTTTACTAACACCTTTTCCTTCAAAATACATTTCTGCCAAATAGAATTGTGCCATAGGGTCACCTTGGTTGGCTGCTTTTTCATATTGAGCAAATGCTTTTTTGAGATCCACTGGGACTCCATTGCCAGAATAATACATTCCTGCGATGATATTATGTGCTTGAGGTATTTTACCTTGCGCGGCTTTTTGGGCATATAGCATTGCCTTATCATAGTCTTGTGGAAAATCACGACCTAAATAGTATATTAATGCCATTTGATACTGAGCCTTTGGATAACCTGACTGCGCTGATTTTTCCATCCATTTAAAGACCAGATCTTTATTCTGCTCAACACCTTCACCTTTAGCGTATTGTACTGCTAGTTTATATTGAGCTAAAGCCTCCCCTTTATTGGCTTGTTCGCATACTTTTTGTATATTGAGATCAGGGGATAGCTTAGCGCAATCATGATCCGAACCTGCTGCAAATAAAGAGTAAGTAAACATCATAATTGGCAAATACTTTATTTTTATCATAAATTTTCCGTGTAAGGTCTTTAAGGCCTCTATTTAAAAAACGAATAAAATAAATGTAACTAAAGCCAAATAATAGCTAATTATCAAAACTATTTGAATACACTATAAGCATAGATAATTAGCAAAGTCTTCACATGAATTAAGTGTAAGCAAATGCGGAAAGAGAGTACGAATATGAAGACATGGCTGGCGTTAGTTTTATTTAGTCACCATTTTCTACTTTATTTTTAGTGTTTTCGCGTTGAGCATCTGCCTTAGCTTTGTTACTCAGTATTATCATTGTTACCCACACAAGGAATGCAACCGCTGAAATTACCAAGATACCATCAATCCGTAAAATGACTTCAAAAGTAATCATATACTAATCACTGGTGGCTTTTTCATTTATGGAGACAGTCATGTCAGATAAAAAAGAAATAGCCACCCTATCTATAAAGATCTCAGTCGATAGCGCTGACTTAGACAAGTTGGAAGCGCAACTAAAGCGCATTGAAGGGCTGATGGTTAGCACGGGATTAAAACAGCCAGCAAGTGGTGGGTTTGTTGCGAGCCCGTTCTTTGTTAAAAATGGTCAGTTATCTATTAAAACAAATGCAATGCTTGAACTCAATCAGTTATAACGCCATTTCAAACAACAAAATATTCCAAGGGCTAGGCACTGCACGGTCTTTTTTTGTATATAGCCACCGCAAATCATCAAATCACATAGTCACTTTAATGAAATTGCGGTTGGCTACATTGATACTGTCTATCAATTTAGTGAATTTTAAGGGGTAAGTACACTAATGTGTTAACTTGTTGAAACCTAACTTAGGTTCAATAAACCAGTGAATGGTTGAGTTAAAGGTTAATAAAAGAGCGATGCTGATAGTTGATAGCGTTAGTAGTATGACGACTAATGAGCTATATTCCACATGGAAATAAGTTAGGGTTTGTAAAAAAATAAAACAAATAATAGGATGAATCAAATAAACACCTAAAGCATTGTTTGATAGTTTAGCATATTTATCTGTTGATGAAGCGAAATAAATAATACTAGAACCTAAAACTATACTTATACAGAATTTTAAAATATAAATAACAAAAAAAGATGATAAAAAATCAGCGTGAGTACTGTTTATGATTAATCTATTGATACTTTCCTCATAATAAAGTGCGGCTATAGCCAAGGTTGTGCTGATTACAATTATCAAGTAAGGTTTTTTTCTAAGTGAGGATACTTTTTCATTATTAATAAAATAAGCGATGATAAAGAATGGGAAGTATATAATAATAGAGAAAAATTTTGATAAGTTAATTAAATAGTTGTTGGCTAAATAAGAAAGAACCAATGATACCATCAAAATACAAGATAATATTGAAATGTTAGATTTTAATCTTGGTGGTAATAATAAAAAAAAGCTTGCCAAACAGGAGTGGCTAAAAAAAACCATACTCCATTTTGAGGCTCAAGGATATAAACTTTCAAACTTAATTCGCCTGAAAAGTACAATGGAATTGCATCAACTGTTTGAAATGTTAAGTAAATTATAAAGGATGAAAGTAAGCTAAACTTCAAAGATTTCCACGTAGTATTTTTCGTTACGAATGCAACTATAAATACAAACATAGGAATTAATGTTAAGTCGAAAATATCAATAAGAAATGAAACCTTACTTTTATCAGCTAAATTTAAGTAGAAACTAAAAACAATAAAAGAACTCAATATGAGCTTCAAAGTAGGCCAATGTGGTTGGGTAATGTCATTTGACTCTGGCTTGATTTGTTGTTTCATATGGGTGCTCTTAATAGAAATTAGTTCATTATACTGCATTGATATACTTATTTAAAATGAATTCATTGGGTTAATTCAGAAACAGTTTCAATTTATCTTGAATAAACATTAGCTCTATGAATTTAAACCTAAACTACTGTAATTTATAATTTTTTATTGCCTGAAATCTACATCTATCCTAATATTTACCCTCTACACGCTGAGGGGGATTGATATGCGTAATTGGCTTGGGTACTTAATCTATTTCTCTATTATATTTGCTATAGCAAAATGCTCTATGACTATAGCTCCAAATGCCAACTTCCCGGGTTGATGTTTACCCTAGGAAACATGGGGTTCTTGGCTTGGGGTGACAGTGTTAATTGTCATCATATTTCTAATAACGTATTGCACTTTTACTGTATTCCCACACTATGTGCCACCAACTAATTAACTTCAATTTGCACTCCCTCTAAGCTAATATCATTGAAACTAATTGATGGGATGGTGAGATGAAAGGATACATAGTTACTACCTTGCTAATGATTACTAGCTTTGGTTTTAATGCACATTCGAGCAATAGCATTGACTCATTAGTAGCAGATACAAAAAGGTCTAATTATGGTGATTGGGATTTTATTTATGCTGAAAAAATGAACTATGACTTATGTAAGCTATCAGTAGAGGCTATTTATACGTCTGGTGCAATGGAGCATAAATTAACATCAATAAGTAACCTTAAATACACGTACACATTAACAACATGGACACCAAAACATGTAGTCAGGATTGATTGCAACGGACATGGTGGAAATATAATGATATTGACTGCTGATTATATTGTTCAATAGTTAATCTAGCCTGTCCTTGGTCTGGGTGGTTAAAGATATTTACTGCTCGATATCTAAAAACAGGCGCTTTAAATCGTAAGAATTTGCCATTGTTTACCTCTGCCATCATGATATTTATCAGTTATTTTTTGAGACTTATTCCCCTTAGCGCTTTCTCTTTCAATATAAGTTATACCGTTAGGCGGGGTAGGCTCACCTGAATTCACATCTCTATAATATAAAAATAGGTAAAAATCATGTCATGGGGTTGAAAAATGACAATTCGTTCTTATCTATATTGTGGGTAAGTCACCTTTACCCTAGTTCAATTAATATTGGAGGAGGAATTATGACTAACATTAGACCTTTTTCACTATTTCCAGCAATTTCTGACAATATGTTGTCGAATCGGTTTGATCAGATAGATCGCTTATTTAGCCAATTAACCGGAAGTAAGCCTGTATCAGTACCAGCCCAGACTTATAATCTAAAACAAATTGATGATAACCATTATGAGTTGACGGTTAGCGTTCCCGGATATCAGGAAAGTGATTTAACGGTATCATTGAAAGGAGGGCGCTTACTGGTAGAGGGGAAAAAAGAGGAAAAAATACAGGAGGATAATGAAAAATGGCTCCATCGTGGAATATCACAAGGGCAATTCACTTTGCAATTCGATCTTGGTAAAAATGTAAAAATAGAGAAAGCTAATCTATCCAGTGGGTTACTGGCTATTAATATTGAATATGAACTGCCAGAAGAAGAGAAACCACAAATGATAGCGATTGAGAATAAAGATAATAAATAATCAATCTTAGTTATGTTGATGCAACAGGGCTGCACGTTATGTGTAGCCCTCATTAATTGATAACATGTTAAGGTATAGGCTATTTTATCAACACTGATTTATACCAAACTGACTATAAGAAATCAGCGGCTTTAAACTTCTCTAATACTTTAGCCTTTTGTTCTACAGTTAATGGGCGTAGCGGGCGACGCGGGTTACCTACATCAATACCATGTAATTGCATGGCAACTTTTCCGGCAGCCACACCACCGTATTCCACTAATACACGAATAATTGCAATGACTTTATCCATACATGCGGCGACACCTTGGTAATCACCTATGTTAAATTTTTCAATGATTTCAAGATAGAGGGGTGCAGCATAATTATAGGTACTTCCAACTGCACTTAATGCGCCACATGCTAACCCAGCAGGTATGAATTCATCGACTCCAAATGGGATATCATATTTACCCTCATTAACGCGTATACAGCGTTGGAATTCATACATATCAGGAGAGTTGAATTTCATACCAGATAAATTTGGGATAGTTGTACCCGCGACTTGTAAAAAACTCTCCATATCAATGTTTAAACCAGACATTGTAGAGTGATAGTAATAAAAACCTTTAGATGGGGCATTCTCAGCGGCTAAACGACAATATTCGACTAAATCATCCACATTACTGGGTTTAAAGAAGCAAGGACCAATGACGGATGTGGCACGAATATCTAATGTATCTGCATGACGTGCCAAGTCTATGGTGTCAGCGATACTTAATGCACCAATATGAATAATTAACTCTAATCTTCCTTGGCTAGCCTTAGCCCAGCGCTCAGCCACTTTTTTACGCTCTTCAACAGAACAATGAATACCTTCCCCCGTTGTTCCTAATACATAAGCACCGCTTACTCCACTTGCAATAAGATGTTCTGCGATTTTATCAATGACAGGGTAGTTTACACTACCATCGGCGGCAAAAGGTGTATGAGGCGCAGCAATTAATCCAGAGAGTTTGTTCATAATAAGTCCTTTGGAGGTTAGCTTCTTAATTATTTTGAATTTGGAGTTTAGCTCTATATTAGGGAGCATTAGCTGTGAACGCAATAACGAAATTCGCGTTGAAGGAAGATAAAAATGAAAGTGTGATCTTTAGCTGATTTCTGTTGAAAACCGATAAAAATGCATATTGAATTTAGGCAGAATTAATGCTCTTTAATGCATTGAGTGTCCGTAGTTTTTGTTCTTTTACCATATCAGGCTGAGCTTGAACAAGTAGGGTATACAATAAATCTAAAACAAACAATTGCGCCGTTTTTGTACCAATGGAGTCACCTTGTAATTTCCCTTGGCGATTACCATTAATCAAATGGTAATCAGCATATTCCATAATTTGTGATCCTAAATTATGTGTTAGTGCAATTGTGCATGCTCCTGCTTGTTGTGCAAGTTTTAATGCATGAACGGTTTCTGGAGAATTACCCGAATGGCTAATACCAATGGCGATATCACCTGGTTTTAAGAGGGACGCTTGCATATACATAAAATGGTTATTGGTAGCTGCATCAACACGATAGCCAATACGCATTAGCTTGTTTTTCAGATCTTCTGCGGTGATCCCCGAGGAGCCGACACCACAAATAAAAATATAATTTGACGAAAGCAATGCATTTACTGCCCCCTGTACTTGTTTTATATCAAGTAAATTCAAGGTCTCTGACAGCACGTTGTTGATAGTTGCTTGTAATTTTAAACCAATAGTGTGGATGTCATCTTGCTCACTCACTTCTGCATCCAAAATTGGCGATTCTTCACTATCTGATGTCGCCATTTCTATCGCTAAGTCCATTTTAAAGTCTTGGAAGCCTTTATAACCAAGAACACGACAAAAACGTACAACAGTGGCTTCACCTGCTTTTGTCGCTTGGGAAAGTTGAGCTATGGAAAATTGTGTCGTTTCAACAGGGTGAGACAAGATGTAATCAGCAATGCGCTGAGAAACACGCGTCAGGCTATTTTTCATCGCCCCTAACGTATCGAGTATTTTACCCGGTTTCAGTTTGGAAGCTGCCTGTGTTGTCATGTAAATTACCCTTGGTTGCAGAAGAGAGAGGTGAGACAAATTCTGCGAATAAGAGTACCAATTATAATCAGTTAAAAAAAGCCCTTAGTTTACAATTATGTGATGATGATAAAAACACTTTACTCTAAGAGTATTAATAGACAACTGATTGATACATTAGAAATAAAGTGTTTTCGTTAAAAGCAGACTAAATTAGTTTGCTAATGTATTTAAGCGTACTTTGATAACTGCTTTCTTTACGGTGCTTTTTCCTCTTTTTGAAGTAATACCCGGTTTATGTGGTTCATAAGGCATAAAAATGACAAACATATTTGGTACTAACGATACTGTTTGGCAATATTCGATTGTATCAGCCAGTTGATAGTCATCCGCATCATTATAAGGTGTTACATTTTTAGCGGAATTTTGTATTCCATAATCTATTACTTCGTCACCGGATAGTAATATTTGCACGTCAATATAATGATGATGTAATTCAGCACTCTTTTGTTCACGGCCTTGGGTTTCGAATGTCATTACATTGACAAATGCATTATCACCATCAATAGGGTAGCTTCCCGGTTCTAAAGATGCAGGATTGAGTGCTAATGTTTTTTCGATTAGGTTGCGTAGGACTGAGTTTATTTCAGTCATTGTTGCCACATCGGATACATGACCAAACAACATAAGTAACTCCTATTAATTTTCGTGAATTTCACTATCATCTAGTGACACTTGTTTCGCAGCTGAGAAAAATGGCGCCGTAACCGCCCCCACAATAACCACTGACATTGCACCGATCACGCCATAGAAGAAAAAGTTAAGGTCACTAGCATAACGTGTCGCCAATACCGCAATGATACTTACAATAATACCTGCAGCTGCACTGCCTGCATTCGCTCTTTTAATAAAAATACCTAGCATAAACAGCCCTGTCATGGGACCACCCATTAACCCAATTAGACTATTAAATGCATCCCATATTTCAGACTCATCAGATAAAACTAACCAAATAGTCGCTAAGCTGCTAAATACACCTGCAATAATAATTACCAACCTAGCAATTTTCATTTTCTGTTCAGCAAGGCGCTCAACTTTACTTAGGCGAATATAAATATCGGAATTAAAACAACTTGAAATACTATTTAAGCTACTGGATATACTCGATTGTGCGGCGGCAAAGATAGCTGCGATAATTAGCCCTGAAATACCGATAGGCATCTCTGTGACAATAAATAAGGGCAAAATTCCACCAGTATTAAAACCTTCAGGTAATAAGCTTGGGTTTTGTTTGTAATAGACAAATAGGGCTGAGCCAATGGCAAAGAAAAAAATAGGAACAATAGCAACTAATTTAGCATTAGTAATTAAAGTGCGTTTTGTTTGCTCAATAGAATCAGTAACAATGTAGCGTTGGACTACATCCTGACTTGCAGTAAATTGTTGAATATTTGCAAATAAAAAACCTATCATTAAAACTGGAATAGTACTGTCAGTCCAGCTCCATCGTAATTGTGCATCAGGGAAAAATTTATCGGCTTGAGCAGTTGCAGTATATATTTCACTTATCCCACCATCGACTTTAAAACAGATCACAATAAAGATTAAAACAGCACCGGCAGAGAGTAATAGCCCTTGGATAACATCAGTCCAAATAACACCTTCTATGCCGCCCATCCATGTATAAATAATACATAATAGGCTAATAAGGACAACTAATATAATAGGGTCAATTCCAATAAAAGGACGTAGTGCAAGTACAGTTAAATAAGTGATAATTGCAATTCGACCTATATGGAATAACATAAAGGATAAACTAGCAAATAAACGACTGCGTATATCAAAACGTGCTTCTAAATATTCATAAGCAGAAGTTATTTTTAATTTCCGAAAAAAAGGAATATAAAAATAAAATACTAAGGGCAAGATGGCGATTGCTAAATATTGACCAATAATAAAAGTCCAGTCTGAGGTATAAGCTTTTGCTGGAATTGACATAAAGGTAATTGAACTCAGAGTGGTTGCAAAAACAGAAACCCCAGCAGCCCAACCTGGAACTCGGCCACCTGCACGGAAATAATCATCTGCTGTTTTTTGGCGTTTTGAAAAATAAACACCAACAAGTAGCATTGCTGCTAAATAACCAAACAGTACTGCATAATTAACGAAACCAAAATCATGTAATTGCATTTTTTAGTCCTGCCATATGTAAGGTAGTAGGTAAAATGTACGACAGTTTTTTTATTGTTCTCTAGCCCAGAGAGCTGCGCCCCAAAGCCCTGCATTATGATGATAGTGGGCTGGTAAAACCGGTACTTGTAGCGCAGAAGGTTGCTGTGCAATAGTTGTTTGAATCAGTTCAATATAGCCATTAGCTAACCCAACACTACCGCCAAGAACAACGCAGTCGGCATCTGTTATTGCTTTAATATCTACAATTAAATTAGCGATGGTATTTGCTGAACGTTGAATAATTTCTTTTGCTTGTTTATTTCCCTGGTGATAGGCAGTAAAAATAGCTTTGGCATCATGACCAGCAAGTTCATCGATAGCTTGTGAAGCGATTGCACGACCAGAAGCGATGGCTTCAACACACCCATAACGCCCACACCCACAAATAGGTCCGTAGGGGTCTGCAATGGTATGGCCTAGGTGGCCTGCAACACCTCGCTTTCCGAGTTGAAGTTTCCCTTGTTGAATAAGCCCACCACCAACACCGGTTGATACGGTAATAAATGCCATATCGGAGATGGTTTCATGACGATAATGATATTCAGCCCATGCAGCAGCTTGAGCATCATTTAGTATCCAGCAGGGTAAACCAGTTAATGTGGAAAGTGTTTGTTTCAAATGAAAATCTTTTAAGCCACCTAAATTAGCAGGATTCAATGCGGTCAATATACCGCCACAAATGATCCCTGTTGAAGCTACAGCAACAGCATCAGCATGCGCTTTAAGTGGTGAGGTTATGAGCTTTAATGCTTCATATAGTTGTCGTGGTGAAGCGCTAGCAGGAGTCGTTATTTGAGTGTGTTGTGTGAGTTGGTTATTTGGGTTAATTAATGCAGCCGAAATTTTTGTTCCTCCAATATCAATCGCTAATATATTCATTTCACCAACTCCTGCTGTAACTTTAATGCCTGAGTAAACCAACTACAGACGTGCTCAAGGCGAGTTAATGCCGAACCGACAGTGACAGCCCAAGCCCCAGCATGCATGCCTCTCGCTGCAATAATTGGCGTGTTATAGCGGCCTTCAGCAATGACACGGCAGCCGTTTTCAGCTAAGGCTGTGACTAACTGTAAGTCAGGTAATTTGGGAGGTTCTCCGCCAGTGTAGCCTGACATAGTTGAACCGATAAATTCTGTACCTAATGCATGGCAATACATCCCTTCATTGAAATTTGAGCAATCGGCCATCGCTAATTTACCTAAGTGATGTATGCGAGCGAGTAATTCATTGACAGGAACTGGTCGTAGGCGGTCGGTGCCATCAAAAGCAATGATATCAGCACCTTCTAGCGCTAAGGCATCGACATCACTTAACCACGGGGTGATCCTTATAGGGCTATCCAGTAAATCACGTTTTACAATACCTATAATTGGAACATCAATAAGCGGGCGAGTAGCTTTTAGGTTTTCTATACCTTCGATTCGTACTGCGATAGCACCGGCATTTACTGCAGCTTGAGCCATTGCGGCCACAATTTCAGGCTTGTTCATTGGGCTATTATCAACAGGCTGACAAGATACAATTAGCCCACCTTTTTCTTGAATATCTTTAGTCATTTTTTCAATTAAGACCATATTGAGCTCACTTTCATGAAGTTTAACTCCGATTTATGTTATTTTATGGAGTTAAGTTTCTCAAATGAAAGAGTCGTAATCTGTGAATAAGATCAAATATTAATCCGGAATAATAAGCTCAAGATAAATAACCCAATAAATGAGAAATACATTATTTGGCTTATATTTCAATATGTTTTATGTGTTAAGGCAATACAACAACCCTTTACCATTGCGTATTTTAAATTGAAATAATACACAGTTGTATTCGGTAGGTGGCTTCTAGGTAGCGATATAACGTGAGAATTGAGGTTAATAACGTAATGTATGCTCACGAATATCAATTGAAAGCGTTAAACATTGACGAAATTTTAGTTGTTTAGATAAGAAAAATAACTTCACTTATAGCTTGCGTGAAACTAGGGCTGGGGTTAAACCAACAGTTCTAGTCATCGCTTAGGTTCCTAGAATACAGCGATTTAATAGCTCAATTTTCACTCACAACACATGCTGTATTTTTGAAAGGTATAATAAATAACCTAGCTTTATGACAAGTTTAACAGGATGTCGAACAGTTATAACATTTGAAGAAAAACCAATACTACTCATAATAGTATTGGTTTTTAATTAATTATTATATTTAACAATAATTGTTACATTTAATATGGATATTGGGGCGTCAATATAGTCAGTGAAACCTAGCTTAAAATAAAAGTTTTGCTATTCTATTCATATTCTCACTGTTATTTAATTAGAAGTTAGGAAAGTAGGATGAAATTTAAGCTTGGTAAGGTATCTATATTAAGGGCAATCATTATTATTTTTCTAATGGTGATATCATTTATTTTTGGTATATCAATGACTAAAACGATAAATTTTGACCCTATTGAACAGTCTAAAATCAATGTTGCTAACGTATTAGCATATCCAGATGCCGCTAACTTTAGGAATATGGAATATTTTTTCAGTAAAAAAACACAAAACGGGGGGCGTTTAGGCTATATCTGTGGTGAGGTTTTTATGTTTAATAATGATGATCTACCAGATGGGTTTAAACGTTTTGTTGTCAAAGTATATGAGCCACCTAAGGGGTTAATTCTTCTATCTTTTCCTATTATAGAGGGTGGTGATGATGCCTTACTATCTGAACGAATTGATGATGTCTGGAAACTATTTTGCCATGCGTAAATGCGCCATTTTACCTCTTAATTTAGGGGGTAGGAGACAGCTTATGGTTCTAAGTTCTGAGAAAAAGTCGTATCTTGTTAAATTTAGCGTCTATTTATTGTTTATCATTCAAGCAAAAATATAACAAGGCTCATTTGTAGGCTGGGGGAGAGAAACTCTCTGGAAAAGATGAGAAACCGGTATATTACAAACTAAAAATGGTTCCCTAGGATGGGATGGGTTATTGAACCAAAGAAATAGGGCGAAAATAAGCTTATAATCGTTATGAACAATCTTAAATTTGCATTATAATATCTAGATATATTTTTTATAATGGATGCAGTTTAGTGAAAAATGTTGGTAAATTTCTTAGTTTTATGGTTGTACTGCAGTATTCTTTGACTGCTGTCGTTATTTCACTATCCGCATTACTAATACAAAATTGGTTTTTTTTGTAATGTTAGAATAGGTTTATACCCTATTTATATTAAGAATATAATTTACCTGCCTATTTTTGCCCCCATTGAGGGGGAAGGTCTTAGCAAAATAGACTTAGACTTAGATATTGAATGAGTTTGCTGGGGTTCCTTCATATGAAGGATAGTGGTTTTATTAATGAGATAGTTCTAAAGTTTAGGCGATAATACATAAAAGTTAGCGATAATAAATATAGGTTTTATCTTTGTGTCTCTCATATTTGCTCATTAAATATGAATACGATATCAATAAATGCCTCTTTAAAAGAGGCATTTATTGTTTGTAATTAGCGAATTTTCATAGAGTTAATAACAGATTGTACCCCAGCAACTTTTCTTGTTGTTTCAATCGCTTTATTGACATCTGCTTGAGAGTTAACAAAACCACTGAGTTGGACTTGCCCTTTAAATGTTTCTACACTAATTTGCGTTGATTTTAAGTTTTTTTCAGCAAGTAAAGCTGATTTTACCTTTGTGGTTATGACCGTATCATCAATATAGCCGCCAGTGCCTTCACTTTTAGACGATGGTGCACAAGCTGTTAATGTAATGCCCATAAAGATAACGACCAGTATAGATGATATTGCTTTGAAGGCTTTCATATCAACTTCCCCTTATCAGTAAGTAACATCAGTTTTGCATTGGTTTTGATGTGATACAGAGTAAATGTACAACACTTTATACTTTTGTTAAAACTAAGAACACAGATAACATTGTTAAATATAATTGATGACTATAATTATGGCAAAATTTCATGAGAATTTTTTATGTTTTTGATTACAGTAAACTAATATATTAATATTTTATATTTGTTGATCAGTTTATAGTTATCAATGTCAAGGAGTAAGCTAACCATTGGAGCAGTGTTCAAAACTATGCTTAGCCTGTTTAATAGCATGTTTTTCTATATCCCTTAATGTTAAATTCATGGTATCCAACCCCTTGATATCTATTTTGAAACTATGAGTTGAGTTGTCATCCCCAATTAACGTTATGTTTAAACCAACAATTTTTGTGTTTTCTCCACAAATATTTATTTGTGTTAGGTTAAAACGCATGAGTTCACCTTTTTTATAATATAGCTTGATTATTTAATAATTACTTAAATAATCTACGTTAAGTAAACTTGTATTTCCTTAACAAAGGGTTAGATATTGTAACAAAAAGGAGGGGAGAATTAAAATAAGTACGAAAAAACAAGTTTTACACTGTATGGATAACACCATTTACGGGTGGCTGAATACCAATTTTTTGGTAACGGTTACTATTGGCTATTTTGATTATAAAGAGCATATAAACGTAAATTAGGTTTTATCGGCTGTTGCGTTACTTTTAATGGTGCAAGCAATAGAGCTTGGAAACTATCTATGGATAATATTCCTCCTTGATGATTTTTGCATTTAACGCGTTGGTAAGTTATCTAACTTACCAAGAACAATGGCATATCCGAGATATCTAATATTAAATTGCGGAGTACCTAGCTTGCTTACGCTGAGGGCGTTAGCTAAAAATAGTTACTAATTAACTAGATACAAAATGAGACTAAAGGGGGGATAAGGAGTGAAAAAAAGCCCCTGCAAGCAGGGGTATCTAATGGAAATGTAGATTTATAGTTATTGTTATAGCTGCCTATAGTTTAAATGGGCAACTACAAGATGATACCAGTGATTATGTTTTAAACCAAATTAGAGTATGTGTTTAGATAGAAAAAATTTTTGGGGGATAATTTAGGGAGATTAATGTTGCAAAAACCCGTATTGTGCTGTGCAGTCAACAATAAATGCGACAAATTGGCCGTTATTTTAATGATGATTACCGTGCTATTGTTACAATAGGTGAGTAATAGCAGAACGATTGTTAACAGGAAGGTTGTGGTTAAAATATTACATATGTCAGTATGAAAGTTAATAACTCAGACTTTGGCTTGAAATGAAAAATAAAAGACCCATAACAATTAGGGAATAGCTTTTGTCACTAAGGAAAAATAATGAATAATATGCAACTAGTAAAACAAGCATTGAATGCAGTATTGGGAGAAGATATTGGTTCAAGGTCTGTTGCTCAAAAATACTTTTCAGATGAATATATCCAAATTGTTGATGGTAAAAAAATTAATTTTAATGAGTTTATCGCGCATTTACAGGTACTGAAACAGGCAACTCAGTCTATAACTATAACCATTAAATCGATAGCGGAAGGGGAAAGTTGTGTACATACCCAGCATTTAGCAAAAGCGATTAAAAAAGATGGTTCAGTTAGCGAGTTCGAAGTATTTGCCTGTTTCCAGATTGCTAATAATAAGATCATACGTTGTGAAGAATTAACAAGAATGCTAAAAGGTGCCGGTGCAGACCAAGATTTAGGCTCAAGAACTTAACATTGATTATTTAAATACAAAATAAAGCTCAGTTTAAAAACTGAGCTTTATAAATTCTATGTATGCGATTAACTAGGGTAGGTTAGTTGTAACCCTGCGCCAACTTCTTGAACAGCAGCATATTGGGCTAGGTGTATTTTTGCATTGAGGTCAGTGCAGTGGCATGGGTGAATGTGCATTAAATCTTGCTGATTAAAGTAATTTCCGGTGCATTCTAAAACTTCTTTCGAGGCTTGTTGTAGATGGAACCCTCCGATTACAGTAACTATTTTATTAATCCCTGTTACCTTTTTAGCGTACTCTGTAATATTACAAATTCCTGAGTGGGAACAGCCTGTTATCACAATCAGTCCTTCAGTTGTTTTGATAGCAAGTGCAGAGTCATCAAGGACATAGTCATCAACCTCGTTGTTATCATTATCGAGGGTGGTTCCAATGGGCTCTTGCCCTTCAAAGTTATTTTCCCGAGGGATTTGCCCTAAAAACACGATATTGTTTGAAAGGTAATAAGGTTCAGTCGTTTCAATACAATCAAAATAGGCAGATAAAATATCTTTTGGAGTATTCGCTCCAATCACTTTGGACTGAAATTTTTTTTGTATAAGTGCATCAGGATGGTAAATAAGCTTTTTCGTTTGCTGTGCTTCAATATTACGGCGGTCAAAATGTTGGATTAGGTGCCCTAAGCCCCATGTATGGTCATTATGCCCATGGGAAAGTACAAGATCAGTAATATTAGCAAGGTCGATATTTAAAATGTGTGCATTATCAATAAAGATGTTGGAATAGCCAGTGTCGAATAATATTTTTTTTCCATCGGCTTCGATATGGTAACAAACGCCGGGCTCCCCGCAAAAATAACTATCGATTAAGGTATTGTTGTCGACAAGGACAGTAATTTTTATTGTCATCATTAGCTCATTGTTATTAGTTCAGAAGTCATCGGGATATGTTATATCAGATAAAAAGTAAAAAATATTCAATGACTACTAAATTGACGCTTAGAAAGTAAAGTATTAAAGAGGAGGAACTATGAATAGGTATTGTCAAGGAAATTGCCCTATAAAGAACAATTTCCTTGATGACTGCTATTGTAAATGGTTAAGTTTAGATTAGTCTTTTACCTCACTAACATCACTAGTTTCTAATTCTTCCCCATCTTTAGGCTCAGTATGGAAAATAGAAATAATTTCTTCCAGTAAATCAGATTGAGATTCTAAGGCTTTTAATGATGACTGTAATTCACGGGTCATTGAAGCATTAGCTTGTGTTGTACTATCTAGCTCGTTAATAGCTAAATGAATTTGGCTAACACCGTGAGTTTGTTCGTTGGAGGCGAGAGCAACGCTTTGGATCATTTCATTAATGTTCGATGTATCTTGGGCAATCGAAACGATATTGTCATTTGCATCGGCAGCTAGTTGGAAACAATGATTAATTTTATCATTTGAGTTATTAATCAAGAGCTTAATTTCTTTTGAAGCTTGAGTGCAACTAATGGATAACTCACGCACTTCATTAGCAACCACAGCAAACCCTTTACCATGTTCACCTACTCGAGCAGCTTCAACTGCAGCATTCAAGGCTAATAAATTAGTTTGAAAGGCAATATTATCGATGGTGGAAGTGATTTTGCTAATCTCTTTAGAGAAATCGACGATATCATCCATATTTTCTACGACATCAGAAATCAGTTCATTACTTTTTTCAATTGTGACACTCGTCGCCGACATGAGCTGGCATGACTGGTTGGTATTAGCCGTATTTAATTTAAATGAGGAGTCCAGCTCTTCTACACTCGCCGCAGTTTCCACAATCGCAGCTGCTTGTTGGTCTGCACGAATGGAAAGGTCGTGATTCATTTGAGTAATATCACTCAGTTCAACTTTGATGTGGTGAGTGTTGTCATAAATATTTGTTACAATATCGACTAGCTTACTTTGCATGTTAGAAACATGCTGCTTTAATAGTTTTATTTCAAATAAGCCCCGATTATCAAAACTATGGTAGAGAATACCCTGACTTACTTTTTCAATACCATCAATAACTTGGTTTAATGGTCGAATAAAGAAAAACTGTAAAATAAACCGGATAAACAAGGTTACAAGGGTAATTATCGTCATGATGACTATTAGCCCTATGATGCTTTGTTTATACAGCTGTTCACTCGCTACAGCAATATCGTGATAGTTTGCATTTAATTGCTGATGGTAATTAATGTAGTTTTTTTCGAACGTATCTTGGAACCCTTGGGTGGGCTGATTTAAAAAATCATACGTTTTACCTTGTACTAAAAAGACCGAGAGCTCATTTAAGGCGGCATAGAGTTCTTTATAAGCCTTTTCTAATTCAGAATAAGCTTCACTATTTTTATAGAGAGAAGATGAGGAAAACGCTTTCCAGTAACTATCAGTCTCTACCATTTTTTTATGATAAAACTCAATAAGACTATCAATATCAGTATTGGATGTTTTCATCTTGTTGATGATAAGTAAATGTCGAGAACTGGCGCGGTTTAAGGTGTTTCTAGCTTGTAATAACGATTGCCATGTGTTGTTTAATTCTGTTTGTTCATTATAAATAGTATCGAGTTTAGTTAATGTGGTTTGATACTGCTTTAAAGAACTAAAGAAAAACCAGCAAGTTGAAAGCAATAGAACAATAAGAAGCCCTGAGATTAACCAAACAAGGGTAGTTGTTTTAAAACCGGATAAAGCAAATTTAGCTGAGCTAAATTTAGTTATTTTTGAAGTATCAGACATCATTAATTATTTCCTTTCATACCATCGAGTAGTATGTTTGCACACATACAAATTCCGACTTCTAAACATAACGTTGTTAACCTCGAGCATATTCAAGCAGTCCGATAGCTAAAAAGTTATATGTAGTCACGCGAAAGCATCAGGCGTAGGGACTAATTGAATGTATCGGCACCAATTCCGGATACTTTATATTCAACAATTTGACTTAGCTCATAAAATTGAATAAAAAATAAGTGTTTTTACGCATGCGGGAGGAGTGGTGTTACAAAAGGCAAATAATTTGTGCATTATTGGTAGCTAGAATGTAGTTATCATTCTTTTAATCGAAGATAATCACATTCTAAGCTTAATTTAACTTTTGAGTGTCTTATGTTGTCATTATTTTTTAAATGCATTTTAGGTGCTTTAGCGGTGCTAATTATTGCGTTATTATCTCGTAGTAAAATTTATTATATTGCTGGATTAGTTCCTTTATTTCCTACATTTGCCTTAATAGCTCATGTTATTGTGGTACAAGAACAAGGAACGGAAGCGCTAAAAAAAACAGCTTTATTTGGCTTATGGTCTCTCATCCCTTATGCAATGTACTTATTAACCGTGTATTTGTTTGCAACTAAAATGACGGCCTTGGCAAGCTTAAGTCTTGCTACGGTTGTATGGGTAATTACAGCGATAATATTAGTTTATATATGGCAACTTGCTCAGTGAATTATATTAAAAATAGCCACTAGGTTATTTAAATATATTGACATAAGGTTCCTATATTTAGTGTATTATGTGAAAAAAAGAATTCCATGATTTTAAGAGTCGCAAAATATTAAGGCTAAACTATAATGATATGTAGTGTTCTCCATAGAGCTTTAAGATAAAAATGTTATTAAGATCCTTAGTTTTACTATTAGTCGCTGGTTGTGCGTATATTGCGGGTATTATGACAGAACTCGCATTAGATCCTGAATTAGATACTGAAAGTCGAGTAAAAAGCTCTGTCGAGGATTTTCTTGCTTACCCATCAGCGGCAAATTATAAAAATGTTCAGTACTATGTATTAACAAAAAGTGATGAAGGGGACGAAACAGGTTATTACTGCGGTGAGGTTTTTGGCTTTGAGAATGAGCTACCTCATGGGTATAAAAGATTTATTATACGCTTACATAAAAATAGAGCTGGGAAGGTGATGGTATCCATTCCTTTCGTAGAAAAAACAGATGATATAATCCCCCCTGAACAATTTGAGGCAGTATGGGATAGATACTGCCATAGAGCTTAGCATCCTATTGCTCGTTAACGGTAAGTTAACGAGTTCTTATAAAGCTAATTTGTTTTGATGGCCAAAGTGGCTAAAAAAGTTGGCAAATAATTATCAATAACAAACCGTGGGTTGGGTTGCCAGTCTTCTTCAAAGCCCACAATATGAAAACCTACTTTCAGTTGCCCGCCAATTAAATCAGTTAATGAGTGACCAAAGACAAAAGCGTCTTGGTTAGCTTGTTTTTGTGCTATTTGTTCGGAGGATAAGGTGGCTAGCTCAGAAAATGGCATCTTATAGGATGGTTTAATAATACCTTGTTCATCGTAATGTTTATTTCGTTCTCCAACAAAAACTATTGGATTAAAGAAACTGGATAATAACCGGCCATTAGGTTTTAAAATGCGATAACACTCCTGCCAAACAGGTGTAACGTCCGGAATATACAGATTAGAGATGGGATGGAATATTATATCAAATGTTTCATTCGCAAAAATATCTAATGAGCGCATATCCCCTTGAACTGTTTTCAATGTTAAGTTATCTCTTTCGGCGACTTTTTGGTCTTTTTCAAGTTGCTTTTGAGATAAATCGAAAACAGTGACATCTGCCCCAGCAGCTGCTAATACAGGGGCCTGTTGCCCCCCTGCGGAGGCTAAACACAGGATCTTCTGACCATTAATATTGCCTAACCAAGTTTCATCAACGGGGCTAGGTGTAAGATGGACTTTCCATTTCCCTTGTTTAGCGTCATTAATAGTCTGTGAGTCAACAGGAGTTGACCAAGCTAATTGTAATTCTGCTTGTTTATCCCAAGCTTGTTGATTTGTAGTTATGATATCAATCATAAAGTGTACTCCAAAATACAATAATTTGTTCTAGTGTAATAGATAGACGGAAAAACTGAAACAAAAAAGTGTACCAATTAGTACAATTTAATTTCCTATTACGAGATAATAGTGCGTCCCCTGAAAGTCAAAACTGGCAACGTTATGCATACCTATTTTTAAATGTGCGGCAAGAGACCTGTGGTTAGCCGCATTGATGAAAGCCACAGGTTTTCCGGTATTGAAAGCACATATGTTGTCGTAAAGAGATTTGAGAATATTGTTTCCTCTATAATTAATATCAATACATACAGGGCCATAGAACCAATTGCCATTCATTAGCCCACTGTTTTGTTCAAGAATTAAATGGGCGATAGGGGGTAATGCGGTAGATGTGCTGGCAAAGCTAAATACAACGCCAATAATTTTTTCAGCGTCACGTGCAACAAATGTTGATAAGCTATTGGCATACATTGCACCCACTTTGGGTAATGGGTACTCCCCTAAAAGACCACCTTGCTGAGATTCGGCATTAGCTTGTAATAATATTGCAACTTCAGGGCAATCTGCTTGTGTCATTAATTCATATTTAATCTTCATTATTACCTCTAACAGGGGAAAATAGGTTTGGGCAGATGGAATAAACGCTTTGGGTGGGATAAGATTGTAATGTGATGTTATTCAACTCATAATAGCGGCCTCAAATTTTTGGCTTATTAAAATAGAATGCTAACTAAACTTTACCCCGTATTTTTACTTGTAATTTCAAATGTATTTATGATGTTTGCTTGGTATGGTCATTTGAAATTTACAACGAAGCCGTTGTATATAGTCATTTTTTTTAGTTGGTTAATTGCATTGGTAGAATATTGTTTCGCTGTACCAGCCAATCGGCTAGGGCATCAATATTATACTGCGGCTGAATTGAAAACGATGCAAGAGGTAATAACGCTCTGTGTTTTCGTTCTATTCTCAGTATTGTATTTGGGAGAAAGTTTTACGGTTAACCATGTGATTGGTTTTATTCTTATTTTTGCAGGAGCTTTTTTTATTTTTAAGGGGCCATTTTAATTAATAAAGTAATCGAAAGGCCCCATGAATCCGATAGGTGCTTAGTATTTAAACCCATCCTTTCTTATGAAATTGCTTTAATATAACAACAAATTGCAGCATTTCTTCTGGCGTTCCTAGAGTGAGCCTGTTCCACCCAATAATTGGAGGAAATTCGCGGCCAACCATCACATGAGCATCAGCCATACGTTGTTGATAAGTTTTCACATCACCGTTAACCTTATGAAAAATGAAATTGGCTTGTGAAGGCGCATATTCCAAACCTAATTCATTGAACGCTTTTTCTACTATAATGCGAGATGTGTTATTAGATTTAAGACTATGTGCGATAAATGGTTTATCTTTTAACGACGCTATAGCAGCAACAGCCCCTGCCGTATTGGTATTATCGATGGATAAAAACTCATCAACAGCAGCAATGGTCGCTGGGGAAGCGACACCATAACCAATTCTTAAGCCTGCTAAGGCGAATATTTTTGAAAATGTACGAGTGACAATTAAATTATTTTGACCTTTTTTTACTAATTCTATCGCGCTAGTAAAATTAGGGTCTTCAACATATTCTGCATAAGCTTCATCGACAATAAAAAATAAATTATCAGACTGACTATTCATCCACTTTTCGAGTTGATTGTGAGGTGTAATCATCGCAGTAGGGTTATTGGGATTGCAAATATAAACTATAGATAACCCTTCAAAATCTTTTGTGGCTTGCTCCATTTTCGCTAAGTCAAAAGCAAGCTCTGCGGTTAGCGGGATTTTCGTAACTTTCACACCCAGTGAAAGAGAGTAAAGTTCTGCATAATTAAAGGTTGGGTCCGGCGTCACTAGTTGAATTTTTATTCCACGTTGGTTGGCTCGGTTTGCTAACATTGCGACAGCAGCTTGGATAATTTCTGATGAGCCGTTACCAATACTGATGTGCTTGTCAGATAAACGGTAAAGTTCTGCAATATTAGTTAAGAGTTCAGCACGTGCGGCATCTGGATAACGAAATGCACCCGGTAGTGCGTTAATAACTGCCTCTCTAGCTTTTACTGACATGCCTAACGAATTTTCATTAAAATTAAGCAATAGTGGATGTTGTTCGTCAGGCAAAACAGGGCTATTTGTTTGTGCAATAGATTGATTTGAAAAAGCATTAATTGCAATGCTACCTGCAATCAATGAAGTTGATTTAAGAAATGAACGACGATCCATGATTATTCCCTGAAATTATTATTTTTGAATCTGTTAGGTTACTTAAAATCGTATTAAAGTAAATAATTATTTGCTTTTTTTGATTTTTTATTCACCTAGCAATTGAGGGAATGATCAGGTTTTATCTATATTGATAACGCACTTAAGTGTATAGCATTATGGCTGGCTTTTAGGGGCTCATGTTGGTAATGCAAATATAATTAATTATGTAGTTACGAATTGGCCCTCGTAGTGATAAAAATGCGGTGTGAACCACCGCAAATATTTCTAGTCGAGTTATATCAAGGGGTGGCTTGATATAAAACATTATTGGCCTTGGACTGGTGTATTGGGTGTGATTTCAATAACGGCGACTTTGACCATATATTGTTTCCCGTTTTCTCCTTTAGGGGCATCAACTGCAATTTTTTTCAGTGCTTCATCTGGCTGAGTTGTTTGGATAGCAGTTGAATATTGCATCATTCCTTGATAGCGACCGGTATTGTTAAATTGGCGAAAGTTATCACATGGTCTATTATTATATTGCTGTTGATTTTGATACCCACCACGGTGCCAAGAACCATTTCCGTAGCCATCCCCAGGGTACGCAAATGTAGAAAAACTAACAGCGATTAAACTTGCACTGATAATTAATGGTTTTAATATATTCATGGCTTATCTCCTTTGAAATATTTATTAATTATCATTCTGTCAATATATTTAATTAGTTCAATCGGATTTACTTATCTAAATGAATAAATCACTATTGTGACAATATTTTTCCATTATTTATTCACAATGAAAATATATTGTTAAAACAATTAAGTTAAAGTTAATATTTTCATCGGGTAATTTTTGGTTTTTTATTCTATTGTTTTTTATAGAAAAATTTTGCTAGCTTGCTGAGTGATATAATAGAGGCGACAGCAATATCTTTATTATAATCATCACATAAAACTAATAACCTATCGATTGCATCTTGTTGTTCAATTGAACATTTATAATCACCTAATGCAGTAATTGCTGCTATTTTAACATCATTGTTGTTACCGTAGGTTAAATCAACTAGATTTTTTACAATTTTTTCTTTCATAAATGACTTAGAAAATAATAAGTAGGGGTAACCAGTATAAAACTGAGAAGAAAAATATAAAATGTTTTTTTTATCAATACTAAATATAAAAATATTAATATGAAAAATATTAGTTCTGTCGATTAATTTTGGTGTATCTGAAAAGTGAGGAGTTTTTGTCATTATCTTTAAGGTTTTATCATACTTTTAACGGTATTGAGGGCAGTGAATATCAAAGGCTCAAATTGTTCACAAAAATTGATATGATGCATTTATAATATTCTCAAATGTCATAAATGAAGAAGGGTAGTACGTTGAAACGTATAAAAACAAAATTGTTGATTGTTCTGTTGTTAGCACTTGGTGTGTTTGGCTACCATTCTTATACCAGTATCGGGGATTCTGATGTTAAGAATGAGGCGCAACGTTTGGTTGAAGCGAAGCTGGGTAATGCAAGCAATATTGAGTTTAATGATGTTGAAATAATGCAAAAAGGTGAGTTTAAAGAGGGAGAAAACTACCGTGTGTGTGGGAAATATCATTTACCTTCACAAGAAAACCCTTTGCCGTTTGTCGCAAATGTTATCATCAAGGATGGGCGTTTTTCTGAACATGAACAGTTGATTATAAGTGAAACGCAGGAATTACAACTTTCAATAGAAAGATTGTGTTCTAAAAAAGAAACAGATTAACAAAAAAGAGCTCAAAGTGAAATTTGAGCTCTTTGACTTTAGCCTAGTAATTAAGACTTATTTAATAATAGCTCAGTTTGTAGTTTACAAGCTGAGATTGAATCGTTCAGTGATTTTTGAAAATCTGCTTCGTTAGCAAAATTAGATTTGTTACTGCGTATAGCATCAATGGCAGTGGCTAGGTTTTGACGAAGATCGGATTCAAGAGTTTCTAATTGCTTCAGATCTACATTCTCACTTTTCAATTTAGCAATAGTTGCTTGGGTTAATTCACTATTGGTTTTGTTAGTGCTGTATGCTTCACTTAGCGTTTGACCGGTGATTTCGCAATAATCATTGGCTAATTCGCTTATATTTAAAGGGGCATTTTCTGCCATAGCAAGGACTGGAGTCAGGCAAAAAGCCAGTAATAAACGCTTCATAATCATACCTCTATTTTGCACACGATGAATAGTAACTCTATACAGTATCAGCGAAATACTATAGCAGATTAGACCTAAAACGGGGGGTATTGATAACTTTATAGCATGATTTCATAAAAAAGAGCCAGTATAAATACTGGCCGCTATAATCAGCAAAAGCAATGTAAATGAAAATTACGTTATATACTTTAGCATATAACGATAAAAAATAAAGCGATTTACCATAATTTTAAAAAAGTTAAGGAGAAGTATGACCTTGATCAGACTTTAAACTGCGATAAGGGTAGGGGTGAGTTGAGGCTACACAAATTGAAATCAAAAAATTAACCAGCTGAACACTTTTGTTAAGGTTACAGCTGGCTATGTAATAAAAGGCTTATTGATCAATTATTGCTGTAACCAGTGCCCATGCTTTAAGACATCTTCAACAAGTTCATGCAGCACTATATGGACTTTATTATCATCGTGAAATCCATTAGTTTGGAAAGTTGTTGGCCCACTGTCGTGGGTGATCAGCAAATAACTACCAGGATATACTTCCAAAACCCGGGCTTTTAGCTCATCTGTAAAAGCTTGGTATGATTTTTCTGAGAGTTGAGATGTAGAGTCATCAGACAGCTTTATCGTAATTTCCATATGTTAACCTCTTGTCTAAAAAGCGAAATTTCAATCAGTTTATTGTTAACGCAAAGTATAATCAACTATCTTATTTAGATGATACGAATTGGTCTGGTTGTTCATTGGTTGGTTGATATGATTTATTAAATTTTGATTTTAGATTAAAAATAAATATAGCTTAACCGACTCGTTTAATTATAAGTAATCGTGTTAGCTGTTATTGTATTTAAATTCATTTCTTGCTAATAAGTTAGCGGGAGTTATTAATCTCATTAGTTATGCGATTAAAAAAAAAGCTAAAAATCAAACGTTTGATTTTCTGTAAGTCAAATAGAGGAGGGGTATTTTATCTGTCTGTTTTAAAAGAATTTTGTTGCTATTTTCTCTAAAGAAATGAGTTCGGAATCTCCATTAATAGAAAATGAATGAATAATAAATCGAAAAAAAATTTACATTAAAGATAAAAAAATATAATTTCAAAAAACAAAAAGAAATATTTTATTTTATTTTTTGTTTTCTATTCTTTAATAATTATAAAGAGTAGATGCGTGCTAATTAGCAGCTAATTCTTCATTAGTTAATTTAATAAAAAGGAGAGCGATTTGATAGAACATATAAACACATTAACTAATTTTATTTGGGGTTATTTACTCATTTATTTACTGTTGGGAGCAGGGTTGTACTTTACTATTCGCTCAGGTTTTATCCAAATTAGGCATTTTAGGCATATGTTTGGGGTGTTAAAAAATAGTAAACAGATGGATAGTGCAGGTATTTCATCATTTCAAGCATTGTGTACCAGCCTAGCAGCCAGAGTCGGAACGGGCAATTTAACTGGAGTAGCAATCGCGCTAACCGCTGGTGGACCAGGTGCTATTTTTTGGATGTGGGTTGTCGCATTGCTGGGGATGGCAACTTCATTTGTTGAATGTACTTTAGCTCAACTATATAAAACTAAAGATGACCAAGGTAATTACCGTGGGGGGCCTTCTTATTACATGCAAAAAGGGCTAAATCAGCGTTGGATGGGGGTATTGTTTTCAATTTTCCTCATTATTGCATTTGGTTTAGTTTTTAATGCAGTCCAAGCCAATTCTATTGCACAAGCAACGGCTGTTGCTTTCGATTTTAATCCTGTTTATGTCGGAATTGGTTTAGTTTTATTAAGCGGCGTTATTATTTTTGGTGGGTTAAAATCTATTGCTAAGGTCGCTGAATTAGTTGTTCCTGTTATGGCTACAGCTTATTTATTATTGGCATTTTGGGTTGTGGGGCACCACATAGAGCGGTTACCTGAAGTATTTATGTTGATTATTAGAAATGCATTTGGTCTACAAGAGGCGGCTGGTGGGGCGATTGGGTATGGTGTTGCTCAGGCTATGACTCAAGGTATTCAACGTGGGTTATTTTCGAATGAGGCAGGGATGGGGTCAGCACCAAATGCAGCTGCATCGGCGTCACCTTATCCCCCTCATCCTGCTTCGCAGGGCTATGTACAGATGCTCGGTGTTTTCATGGATACGATAGTGATTTGCAGCGCGACTGCGATTATTATCCTTTCTTCAGGGGTTCTCGATGGTGGTGTCGAAAAAATTAATGGTATCGAATTGACACAGTTAGCGCTATCTTCAGCAGTCGGGAGTTGGGGAAGCACATTTATCGCGATTGCTATCTTCTTTTTCGCCTTTACTTCGATAATTGCAAATTATGCTTATGCAGAAAGTAACATGATTTTTCTAGAGAATAACCATACGGCTGGTTTGTTTATTTTCCGTTTGGCGGCATTGGGGATGGTGATGTTTGGTGCTCTTGCAGAAATGCCATTTATTTGGAAATTAGCCGATTTGTCAATGGGGCTGATGGCAATCACAAATTTGATCGCTATTCTTTTGTTATCGGGTATCGCATTTAAATTAGCAAAAGATTATAAGCAGCAATTAGCGGCGGGGAAAATACCCACTTTTGACATTAATCAGCACCCTGAGTTGAAAAAACAATTTGAAGAAGGAATTTGGGAAAAAGAACAGGTTGATAAATGGGTTGAAAAAGAATCTTCGCGTTAGTGGTTAAAGCTTCATTATGAAATTCTTAGGTGAGAAACCTAAGAATTTTTTTATGTACGATTAGAAAGTAATACCAGTAAAAGATCTTGCATTATAATTCTTTGAGCTATAAGGTTTTTTAAAATATTAAGCGCCACCATTTTTGGTATAAAACATTTTTAGAACTAAATAGCTGGGAATATTATGAAGTTAAATCAGTATGCTGCAACGTTTTACGGGGTCATTTCTATCTTATTATGGAGTACGATGGTTGGGCTGATCCGCAGTGTAAGTGAAAACTTTGGTCCTGTTGGTGGTGTTGCACTCGTTTATACGATTGGCTCAATAGTGTTAGTTCTTGTAATGGGGGTACCAAAAATAAAGCAGTACCCTAAACGCTACTTATTTTGGGGAACGATACTATTTGTATGCTATGAGCTTTGTTTTGTTTTAGCGTTGGGGTTAGCAAACAGTCGACAACAAGCGATTGAGCTGGGTATGGTGAATTATTTATGGCCAAGTTTAACAATTGCTCTCGCAGTTTTTTTTAATCGGCAACGTTTCACTCTATTATTAGCGATTGGGCTAATTTTAGCCTGTATGGGGCTTGTTTGGGTTATTTCAGGGGACCAACCGCTTTCAATTAATGCTGTTCTTGCAAATATTCAAAGTAACCCCCTTTGTTACTTTTTAGCCTTTAGCGGGGCGATTATTTGGTCTTTTTATAGTAATGTGACTAAGCGCATTTCGGGGGGCAATAATGGCATGGTGCTATTTTTCATTTTGACCTCAATCGGCTTATGGGTGCTTTATTTTTTTAGCTCACCAACACCATTTATTATTACTAGCCAAAGTATTTCGCTTTTAGTCGTTGCCGCTATTGCAACAGGGGGAGCTAATGCCTTGTGGACACTGGCTGTGATTAAAGGCAATGTGGCATTTTTAGGAACACTTTCTTACTTTACTCCTGTTATTTCAACAGCTTTCGCTTCAGTATTATTGAGTACTGCATTGACATTCAGTTTTTGGCAGGGTGTTTTTATGGTCACAGTTGGTTCGATTGTCTGTTTTTGGGCGACCCGACAAAAGCGCGTATAGGAGCAGTAGCCCGCAGCGCTTGCGACGTGCGAGCGCTGGTAAAGCGAATGAATTCTAAGCTAGTTAGACATTAATAAACTTATTAATGGCGATAGCAACACCGTCTTCATCATTTGTATTTGTGACAAATTTTGCCATTTTCTGGATAGGCTCTAAAGCATTAGCCATCGCAACTGAAACACTTGCATATTGTAGCATTTCGATATCATTATTTTGATCGCCAATACTCATCACTTTGTCGGGTGTGATTCCTAATTTTTCGCAAATACATTGTAAGGCGGCACCTTTACTTGAGGTTTTTGTCGATATTTCAAGAAAGTAAGGGCTGGTTCGGATTAATGAATAACTATCAAACACATTCTCAGGGATATAGCTAATGCCGACTTCCAGTTTTTCTGGGTGGTCGATGATCATAAACTTGGTAAAAGCGAGCGAGTTATCCATCTCATTAACAGGGCTATATATCAGCGGTGTGTTGGTTAAATAAGCATCGGCAACAGTGTAATGGCTAATATGACGGTTTGTGGTAAACATACAGTTATCTGCGAGGGCATGCATGTGAACGCCGATATTTCTAGCCAGCTCTTCAAAATATTGGAAGTCATCAAAATCTAGCAGGTTTTCAATGAGGTGGCTTGATGGATAACACTACCATTATTACTTATACAATAATTGTCAGAGCTATTTAAACCTAATTCTTTTAAGTATGGGAATATGCCAGAGAAAGGGCGGCCTGATGCTAAGACAATATGAACACCCTTTTGTTGTGCTTGCTTGATAGCGTCTTTTACTGCGGGAGATATTTGGTGCTGGGAATTAAGTAACGTGCCATCTAAATCAATGGCGACCAGTTTGATTGACATCCAATGCCTCCTAAAATTAGTACTTTTCTCCCAGTACCTTACTCCAATTATTTAGAATGTAAATTACCTAACTCGATGTAACAGGTGTGATCAAGAGTATAAGACCGCAAGAAGATACTGGCGAACAGAACACAAGATAATGTGACTGTTCAGAAAACCGATTGAAATGACAATGTTTTATGGCATTAAAACTAAAAATAGTAATAAGCTTTTAATTAATGCGATAAAAACATACTCACTCATAATCACCAGTTAAGTGCAACGGTTGTTTGACATCAAGCTGAATTTGTTCATTTTGCCTGAAATCAAACGGCGTAATGCCATACTCTTTACGGAACATGTACGTAAAATGGGATTGTGAACCAAAACCGAAATCCAAAGCGATATCGAAGATTGATTGGTTGCTGTTACGCAGTAAGTTAACCGCACCAGCAAGGCGGCGTTGGCGTATGTATTTACCTAGTGAAATCCCGGTGACTTCTTTGAAAATTTTTTGCATATGCCAAAGTGAATAGCCAGAGTAAGCCGCGAGTTCTTCTAAGTGGATCACGCGTCCTAAGTGTTCTTCTATCCATTTACTCAAAGCATAAACAAGAGCTAAGTGGTTATCTTGTGGCATCTTATATTATTTCTAGTTTTACGGTAGCAGAAGTATACACAACTTCATTTCACCATGACAAAGGCTGCTTGTGCGGTATTTCTCATTTTTTGGGCAAAAAAAGCACAATCAGAATATGTTAACGGGCAATAGTACTTAAAATGAGCAAGATTTTTGTAAAAACAGGTTAATTGCTTATTTTCCTCAAATTTGTGACCGCAAATTAGAGTAGTATTCATTCTGCGAATGTATTGCAGCTAATGTAATTAGCACAGTCAATGATAAAGCGACCGCGCCTTACCATTGTAATCATTTGAAAAATAAAATCATCATTGATATTTGAAGGAATGTTAGGTGTTTGGTCGTAAAATATTTATTGCTATTATCGTCATCTTAAGTTGCCTTTTTCTCTATCTTTTAGCGATGGACAGCCTTTGCGATCAAGGGGGAGAAAACTTTATTTTTGGTATTTGCGGTGTAACTGACTTGTTACCATTTTGAATTTGCTTTTTAATGCACAATACTTGATATTGAGTCGGGATAATTTTCTGCCAGTATCGTTATGTAATACGATGAAAAATAAAAACAACTAATAACACCTCCAGATGGGCTGTATTAATGTGAAACAGAGCCAGAAGAATGTAGTGTTAATAAGAAAATTCAAATAAACTTGTACGATTATCATAATTTTGGACGATAAAAAGCAAGTAATAGGACGAAAGGGTAAAGTTATGGCGCAACAGCAACAGACGCTAAAGCGGGGATTAAAAAATAGGCATATCCAGTTGATTGCTTTGGGGGGCGCTGTTGGTACAGGGTTATTCCTCGGGATTGCAACAACAATTCAAATGGCAGGGCCATCTGTTTTACTTGGTTATGCATTATGTGGGTTTATTGCTTTTCTCATTATGCGTCAGTTGGGCGAAATGATAGTTCAGGAGCCTGTGGCAGGTTCATTTAGTCATTTCGCATTTAAATATTGGGGCGGTTTTGCAGGCTTTCTGTCTGGGTGGAATTATTGGGTGATGTTTATCCTCGTTGGGATGACTGAACTGACTGCCGCAGGGAAATATATGCAACATTGGTGGCCTGAATTACCTATTTGGGTGTCAGCCGCGGTATTTTTTATCGCAGTAAATGCCATCAATTTAGTGAATGTGCGTTCTTATGGTGAAACAGAGTTCTGGTTTGCGTTAATTAAAGTTATTGCTGTTATTGCCATGATCATCTTTGGTTGTTATTTATTATTAAGCGGTCATGGTGGGCCACAGGCGAAAGTCAGTAACTTGTGGGAGTACGGTGGTTTCTTCGCGAATGGCTTTAATGGGCTAATTATGGCTCTTGCGATTATCATGTTTTCGTTTGGTGGCTTGGAATTGGTGGGTATTACGGCTGCTGAAGCAGAAAACCCAGATAAAAGTATACCCAAAGCGATCAATCAAGTGGTTTACCGTATATTGATTTTCTATATTGGGTCATTAGCGGTGTTGTTAGCGTTATACCCTTGGGTTGACCTTGACGGAAAGACTAGCCCATTTGTGTTAATTTTCCACGAGTTAGGTGATTTACTGGTCGCAAACTCGTTGAATGTCGTTATTTTAATAGCTGCACTCTCCGTGTATAACAGTGGAGCATATGCGACTAGCCGTATGTTGTATGGCTTAGCGCAGCAAAACAATGCGCCAAAATTCCTTTCAAAAGTGAATAAGGGTGGTGTCCCTGTTATGGCTCTACTTGTTTCTGGTATTGCAACTTCAGGTGGGATCTTAATTAACTTTCTGATGGAAGGTAAGGCTTTCGAATTATTGATGTCTCTGGTGGTAACCACATTGGTTCTTAATTGGATTATGATTTGTGTGTCAAACTTGAAGTTTAGAGCTGCAATGAATAAACAGGGCATTGAAACGAAGTTCAAAAGTATTTGGTATCCATTTGGTAATTACCTGTGCCTAGCCTTTTTGCTATTGATTCTAGGGATTATTTTGACGATGGATGGCTTACGTATTTCGGTATTAATTATTCCGTTGTGGATAGCCGTTCTATGGGTCGGTTACCAATTCTCTGGGGCTAAAAAGCAGGGGCTTGCTAAAAAACAACAAACAGAGCAAGCTTAGTTAATTGATTTATATATAAATGGCCGGCAGATAAAAATCTCCGGCCATTTTTTATGGTATCTCATCAGGTCACTAAAAAGGGTTAATTACCATTGCCAACGTAACCAAGCAAATAAGACGTTCCCGTTATTATAGGTCCCTGGGATATAAGTAGCTTGCAGTGAGAGCTTGTCATATTCCACTGACACTAAGGGAAGTGGCGCTGGGATGGGAATATAAAACATGTCCCGACGCGCCGTGACACTCAAGGTAAAACCAGCCCCCATGCGAAAACCATCTATGTCTCCAGGAACCCACATTTTTTGAAATGCATATCCAGCAATCGGTTCCCAGTCATTATGTGAATCTTTGAATGCCATTGCGTAGAGAGCATGCCAATCATTATCCTCATCATAACGATACTTACCCAGACCAAACCCCCAAGGCCTTTCGTTGTATTCGTCTGTTTTCTTTTTGTCATACATTGCACGGTTATGCCACGTGACGGCAGGAACATAGAGTTCATATTTATCGGAGTCCCATGTGTTACTCACGTTGTTGGTAAACTTGTTCCATAAGTTTGTTGATTGACCGTCGGCAATCGCGGGCGATGGTATGCTGATTGCAGCGCCTATAACGAATGATGCGCTTACCATAAATTGTATATTTTTATAAACTCTCATTGTAAATCCAGTTTTGTATCGCAAATATAATAATGACAATTAGCTCGCTAATAATCATAAAACTAGCATTATTATAGTAATTTTGAGCCTAATTATTTTAATTAAGATATACGCAATATCATAGTATTTATTGCCTTGTTAAGGGGAATAACTCAATAGCCATATCAAAACGGTTTAATTTTGAAGGTCCAAAACCATAGGTATTTAACATGAAGTATAATTCTAGCTTATAAAACAACCATTCCAAGAGTCCAATTTTCCTAAAAAAAGCATCAATACTAAGTATAGATATTCTATTGACGAAGTATCAAGTGATAGAAGTGGTAGAAAACGGGATAAAAATGCAGGAGACACCCGTAATGCGAGTGAGTAACAACTTGTAATCTCAAGAAAATAAGTGAATACAGCTAATAATGTAGATGGCGTAGACATTTATAGAAAAAACGATGTAAACAAATCAAAAAAGCATGATGAATGTCAAATAATCAGTAGGCGCAATGGGATGAAATGGAAGTTATAAATAGGAAATACAAACTGCCAAATAGGTGAATGATGATAGGGCTGATTTTCCTTTGATTTTTCAGATGATGAGTCTCATAAAATAGTAATTTTTAACCATTTTAGTGGTAATCATTTCTGGAACGTAGCAGGGAAAACCATCAGTGCCTTAAATAATGAGGACCATCACTATGATGAAGCGCCAGAAACAACTTACTGAATATCAAGCCAAATGTTTGGCGATTACGACAGATAAAATATTATCACCTAAACAAAAATCGAATTTTTTAGCGATAGAAGCGGATAGCCATATTCCTTACCTAGCAACCAGCCAAGCCTTAGCTGATGCATTAGAAAATGGTGTGATTTGCGATATGTATGAAGGGAATGCGCCGTATAAACCTCGCTATGTATTACCTGATTACGCTAAGTACCTTAAGCAAGGTTCCGATTATTTAGAGCTTCCTCCTGCTGCGGATTTTGATGATGCATTAAACCACTTGATGATTGTGTATCATCACGTCCCGTCGGTAACAAATTTTCCTGTATTTCTTGGGTATTTAGACCAACTATTGATGCCTTATGTTGGCGAGCTTACTGAGGAACAGCTGTATCCAAAATTAAAACGATTTTGGATACAGCTAGACCGGACTTTGCCGGATGCGTTTATGCATGCGAATATTGGCCCAGATGACAACCTAATTTGTCGTTTGATTCTACGTATTGACGCAGAGTTAAAACAAGTTGCACCGAACTTAACATTTGTGTACCACCCGCAGCGCACCCCTGAACCACTTTTCCTTCAAGTAATTGAAAATATTTGTGAATGTAGTAAGCCACATATTGCGAATGATATTATTCATAGTGCGGCATTTGATGGCCTAGGTTATGGTATTGTCAGTTGTTATAACTCACTACCGATAGCAGGTGGTGGTAGCACTTTAGTACGGCTAAATTTACGGGAAGTTGCATTACGTAGCCAAAATGCGGCAGATTTTTTAACTGTCCAGTTGAAAAAGTACTGTGAATTGCAAATGGAGTTAATCGAAACGCGTAGTGCATTTTTATTTGAAGGATCTAATTTCTTCCAAACCAGTTTTCTTGTGCATGAAGGGTTAATTGAGCCGCAGCGTTTTACCCCGATGTTTGGGATTTATGGATTAGCAGAAGCCGTTAATATTTTGATGGAAAAAGACGGTATTCAAGGGCATTACGCACCAGATTCCCCTGCATTACCGCTAGCTTATCAAATTAGTGAGCAACTGGCGGATTTCGTTGAAACGACCCCCGTAAAATATGGTTATAAAAACCGAGCAATGCTGCATGCGCAATCAGGGATTAGCTCTGATACTGGAACCACACCTGGGGCGCGTATTCCATATGGGGAAGAGCCAGACCCAGTTTCACATATCCAAACGGTGGCACCTCATCACAAATACTATTTATCTGGCATCAGCGATATTTTGACTATCGATGAAACTATCAAACAAAATCCACAAGCACTATTACAACTATGCAAAGGGGCATTTAGCTGCGGAATGCGTGAATTTACCGCAAACGTAGCAAGTAATGATTTAGTCCGTGTCACCGGGTACATGGTGCGTTTATCTGATATTGAAAAGTATAAAACGGAAGGCTCTAGAAGTAATACAACGTGGTTAGGGGAAGAAGCGACTAAGAATTGTAATATTACCGCCCGTCAGCAACGAGTGATTAGCCATGAGCAATCGATGCGCTATACTGAATAAGGTTATTCCTTTTTCTTGCGTGGATGGCCCCGGTAATCGGCAAGTCATATTTTTGCAAGGGTGTAATTTACGGTGCTTAAACTGCCATAACCCCTATACCATGGCTATTTGTGATCACTGTGGGGACTGCGTTGTAACTTGCCCCCACGGTGCTTTATCACTCATTGATGGTCAAGTCGTTTGGGATAACGTAGCTTGCCAGCTTTGCGATACGTGTTTGCAGACTTGCAGTAAAAACGCGAGCCCAATGACCACGGTTCTTAGTGTTCATAGTGCTATAAATAGCCTATCGAGAAATGTTGCCTTCCTCAATGGGGTCACGGTCAGTGGCGGGGAGGCGACCACTCAGTTGCCTTTTATTATTGATTTGTTTAAAACCATTAAAAACTCACCTGAACTGAATCATTTAACCTGCTTTATTGACAGTAATGGGCATCTTGCTTCTACAGGCTGGCGCAAAGTTATCGAATATACGGATGGTGTAATGATAGACCTGAAAGCATGGAGTGATGAATGTGCATTGCGGTTAACGGGTAGAGATAACCAACGGGTATTTCAAAGTATTCAATTGCTGGCTGAAGCGAATAAATTGTATGAATTGCGCCTATTATTTATTCCGCAGCAAACAGATTATTTACATCATATTGATGAATTAGCGAATTTTTTAACTAGGCTTCCTACGGATACACGGGTAAAAATTAATGCATTTCAGCAACATGGTGTAAAAAATGAAGCGGCTAATTGGCCGTCAGCAACCAAAGTGCAAGTAGACGATTTTGCCCAGCAACTTCAGCGCCGTGGTGTTAGGAATATTTATTTACCTAACGTATATTTATAAGATGAATTAATCCTTTTTATGTGAGATATACCTTTTTAAAATCTAAGTCATTCAATTTCACACACTAATTGCTGGTGTTTGTTAAATGATATGAGACAATCATGGCAATTTATTGTCTGGTTTTAAGCACATTTCCAGTAACTGATAACGGCTAATAGATTTCTAGCGTGAATGTGATTGTTGCATTCATACGCTTTCACATAAAAAGGAGGGCACTCATGAGGATCAACGCATTAACCATCGCTGGGACAGACCCATCTGGTGGGGCAGGTATTCAAGCCGATTTAAAAACCTTCTCAGCATTAGAGGCCTACGGTACCAGTGTGATGACGGCATTAGTGGCTCAGAATACGAAAGGCGTCCAATCAGTACAGGATTTGCCTGCTGAGTTTGTTGCAGCGCAGTTAGAGTCTGTACTTAGTGATGTCCGGATCGATAGCGCTAAGATTGGTATGTTGTTTAATCAACGTAACATCACCGTAGTGGCTGAGGCTCTGAAACAGTATAATATTCCATATGTTGTTTTGGATACTGTAATGGTAGCCAAAAGTGGCGATCCATTACTGCTACCTGATGCGGTTGACTCACTGAGGCAACAGTTAATTCCGTTAGTTTCACTCATCACACCAAATTTGCCAGAAGCGGCTGTATTGCTCGATGAAAAAATAGCGCAAAATGAAAGCCAAATGCTAGCTCAAGGTTATAAGTTACTTCAAAAAGGTTGCCAAGCGGTATTAATGAAAGGCGGGCATTTAAGCGATGCAGAAAGCCCTGACTGGTTGATTACCCCAGAAGGTGAGTGGCGGTTTACTTCTGTTCGTGTTAACACGAAAAATACCCATGGTACTGGGTGTACATTGTCCGCCGCATTAGCTGCATTACGACCTCGTTATGCAGATTGGCAGACGACTGTCACAGAAGCAAAGGCCTATTTGCAGGCCGCGTTAGAAAAAGCGGATAGTTTGGAAGTTGGAACAGGGATCGGCCCTGTACACCATTTCCATGCATGGTGGTGATTGCTAAGCCCTTCTTCAAGGGCTAATTCATTGTATTAAGCTAATAAGTTACATTGCGGCGGTAATCGGCATTGTATTGCACCAGCTTGTACTTTAAACGTAAATGTATCCCCTGAAAGGGGTTCACCGTCTAAGTTTAGTATCATGTCATGGGGAGAGGAAATTTTAATCCATGATAGTTTCTTTTCAATAAGATGCTCATTCTTATCGGTTGAAAATAAATTGGTGAAAAATGCGGGGATCACGTCTCTGGCAGGGATAATCAATAAATTAAGGGCACCATCGTTAATTAATGCTTGAGGGGTAAGTTGTTGCCCTCCACCAGCTTGTTTGCCATTACCAATAGCGATAACTAAAGTTTCGCCTTCCCAGCTAAAGTTGTTGCCTTCAATATGGCAAATATCCGTTTTTAGAGTGTCAGGGCGAAATAGGCCATTAATGACATAAGCCGCACCGCCTAATGCAGATTTTAGCGCTTCGGGAGTTTCTGTGGTGATCCGCGTACCAAAACCGCCTGTTGCCATGTTAAGAAAATAATACTTTTCATTAACCCGTATGATATCAATGGCGACCGACCTGCCTTTTATCGCAAGTGCTAATGCGGCCTCAACATCTAAAGGAATATTTGCGCTGGTGGCAAAGTCATTTGCAGTCCCCATGGGGAGTATACCCAAAGTAGGGCGTGTCTCTGAGGGGAATTGCATCAACGTGCTTGCAACCGCATTAATGGTGCCATCACCTCCAGCCGCGATAATGGTGTCAACACCGTTTTCTATCCCTTGGGCGATAAACTGGCGAGTGTCAGTTTTTTCCCACGGAATACGCACTTGTATTTGATGGCCTTCTTCGCGTAGGTGAGCAATTGCTTTGCGTAATTCGGGGTTATTAGATTGTTTACCATTAAGAATAAGCATAGCTGATTGATATTTACTCATAAATATTTATCCATGCGGCTAATATTTAAAATAAGTATAAAAGAGTTTTGCTTATTTTGTTACAGAAAAAGAGAAAGCAAGAGCATTATAGGAGAAAGAGAAAAAATAACAAAAAAGAAATGGCTAGCTCAAGGGAGATTGAGCCAGCCAAGGAGGTGGTTCCTAGTCTTATTTTATGACTTTCTAGTTCTTCGTTTTCGAGAGTGACTATACGATATTGAATAGCCAATTGATGTGATCTGTTGCATAAAATTGGATATTAGGTGCACTTTTTAATGAAAATGTCAATGACGAGAATGATTATCAAATGAGAAGAGCATGTAAAGTGAAATGAACAACGGTATTATTAGCAAAAAAGCTAAGAATTTGAATAAATAACCTTCAAATTCTTAGCTTGTATATTATAGGATACTTTAGTAAACCTATCTTTATCTAACTAACCCGCAAGGTGGTTTTCTGACTGAGTTTGATGTGGGTCTCGCGTTGTCGCACCAGCAAGGTTGCGGATCAATAAACCAAAATTGACGTCGATATCTTCAGGAATTGGTAGATAAACAATATGACCATTACCCGGAGCGACTTCAACGGCGTCACCTTTGCGGTTTGTTAGTGCTTCTAAGGTAAAGACAATATTGCCAGCAGGTGTCATTATTTCTAGGCTATCACCGACACTAAATTTATTTTTAACGTCGACTTCTGCTAACCCATTAACACGTTTACCGGTAAATTCACCCACAAACTGTTGGGTGTCGGAGACGGAATAGCCATATTCGTAGGTTTGATAGGCGTCATGAGTATGGCGACGTAAGAACCCTTCGGTGTAACCGCGATGTGCTAACCCTTCTAAAGTGGAGAGCAAAGTCGGGTCAAAAGGTTTACCGGCAACAGCATCATCAATCGCACGGCGATAAACTTGTGCTGTTCGAGCACAATAATAGAATGACTTAGTCCTACCTTCAATTTTAAGCGAGTGAACACCCATTTTAGTGAGGTTTTCAACATGCTCAATCGCCCGTAAGTCTTTAGAGTTCATGATATAAGTACCATGCTCATCCTCAAAGGCAGTCATGTACTCCCCAGGGCGCTTAGCTTCTTCAATCATGAAGACTTTATCGGTTGGTGCGCCAGCACCCAGCGTTGGTGCGACATTCTGGACAGGGATCGGCTCATGGATATGAACAATGTTACCGACATCGTCTTCTTTGCCTTCTTGAACTTTATATTCCCAGCGGCAAGCATTAGTGCATGTGCCTTGATTTGGGTCACGCTTATTAATATAACCAGACAACAAACAACGACCAGAATAAGCCATGCATAATGCACCGTGGACAAAAACCTCAAGCTCGATTTCAGGGACTTGCTGGCGGATTTCTGCAATTTCTTCGAGTGATAATTCACGGGATAAAATAACGCGTGTTAAGCCCATTTGTTGCCAAAATTTCACCGATGCCCAGTTAACCGCATTGGCCTGTACGGATAAATGAATATCCATTGCAGGGAAGGCTTCGCGTACCATCATGATAAGACCCGGGTCTGACATAATTAACGCATCGGGGCCCATTTCAATGACTGGGGTTAAATCACGAATAAAGGTTTTTAATTTAGCATTATGTGGGGCGATATTAACGACCACATAAAACTTCTTACCAAGGTCATGAGCTTCTTGGATACCTTTGGCTAAGTTTTCGTGATTAAACTCGTTGTTACGTACGCGTAAGCTATAACGAGGTTGTCCTGCATATACTGCATCTGCGCCATAAGCAAAGGCATAGCGCATGTTCTTCAATGAACCGGCAGGGGATAAAAGCTCTGGTGTAAACATGGTTATTCTCTATCTGATGTCAAGTCAGCACTAACTCGGGAGAGATAGTGTTTTTAAGGGATGGCGATTTTAACTCTATTTCAGTCAAAATCCAAATATCCCACAAAAATAGTATGTCTATTGGTTAGTATTCATCCCACCGATAACCAAGACCATAGATTGAACGTATAAAAGTTTTTTCGCTATCAAGAGATTCTAATTTGCGGCGTAAGTTTTTTACATGGCTATCGATAGTACGGTCAGTAACAACACGGTGATCGTCATACAAAATATCAAGTAATTGGTCGCGCGAAAAAACCGTTCCCGCATTATCAGACATAAATTTCAGTAACCTAAATTCAGCAGGAGTTAACTCAAGTAACTGGGAGCCATAACGAACTTGAAATGCATTTTCATCAATAATCAGTTTGGTTTGGTGTTGTGGCGGAACAATGTTAGGTTGGCAGCGACGTAAAATCGTTTTAACACGAGCAACGACTTCGCGTGGGCTAAATGGTTTACAAATATAGTCGTCAGCGCCAATTTCTAGCCCTAATAAACGGTCTATTTCTTCTGTTTTGGCGGTGACCATAATAATAGGGATATCACTGAATTTACGTAATTCGCGGCAAATTGAAATACCATCTAAGCCGGGTAGCATCAGGTCTAATAAAATGAGCGCGGGCTGATGTTGTTGTACGTAAGGGAGCACTTCATCACCACGCGAAAGTAACGCGGGCTGGTAATTAGCAGCTTGTAAGTAATCATAAAGGAGTTGCCCAAGTTTAGGTTCATCTTCCACTATCAATACGGTCAAATTGCTATTTTCCACCATGGTCACGGCCTTTATCCTTTGATTGAATAGGTAAATTAATGGTTATTTTTACACCGCCTAATGAAGAAGGGGTGGCAGTAATTTCCCCATTATGGGCTTCAACAATATTATAGCAAATGGCAAGCCCTAAACCGGAGCCACCACTTGCGCGATTTCGTGAGCCTTCTGCACGATAAAAACGCTCAAACAAGTGCTGGCATTGTTCAGTGGTTAAGCCGGGGGCACTATCTTGCCAAACAATACAAAGTTGATGTGGGCCTTGTGTCACCTTAATGACTATTTTTCCTTGAGGGTCGGTATAACGCAGGCTATTTTCCATTAAATTATAAAACAATTGGGTTATGCGGTCTGGATCTGCAAACATAATTGCTTGTTCGCTTAATTGCTTTTCAACGGTTAATTGCCTTGTTTCTAAGCGCCAACGAGCTTGCCCAATAGCCATTTCAATCAATGGGATAATATCGGTTGATTGCTTGCGGTAAACTAACGAACCCCTGTCCGATAGGGAAAGTTGGTGCAGGTCATTGACTAACTTAATTAAAGTTTGAGTTTCATTTAGTAATGAATTAATGGTTTCAGGCGTCGCTTGGCGTACGCCATCTTGTACGGCCTCAAGTTCCCCACGAAGCACCGATAACGGTGTGCGCAATTCATGGGAAATATCCGCCATATAATCACGGCGCATTTGCTCGTTTTTTTCAAGAGTCGAAGCGAGATGGTTAAAATCTTTTGCTAATTGGCCGAGTTCATCACGACCTGTATCAGGTACTCGAGTGGTAAAATCCCCATTGGCAAGTTGGTTGGTACCTTCTAACAAGCGCTTGATAGGCTTTAAAAAGCTGCGGGCAAGAAAGATAGTGGCTATCAGTGCGACAAATAGTGATAAGCCAGCGATAACCCAACTAGTATACATTTGTTTACTATCAAACCGTCGGTCCAGTGCACTGCTAATGCCATCTTCATAACTCGCCACTAACCAGCCAACAGTATTACCGTTATTAATGATGATAGGCTCACGGAGTACCTTGTTCGGTAAGGGGGTGTCCCGACCAAAGATCAGAGTATCTTGCGTGTCATAGACCCAAAATATGGTGCGCCAACGTTGGCGCATGGGTCCACGATGCTGTTGGTGTTCAACCGATCTCAAAATGCGAAAGAATGTCCTTTCATCACTAAGGAGAAAGCGCCAGTTACCCGTTTCTTCATACTGATCAGCGAGTGCCGCAGAGACGAGTTCGAGGCGTTGTTGATCGTTTTCTTTAATATAATCAATAAAGCCATGTTGGAAACTCATACGCACACCTTGGTGCATGATCACCACTAACAACAGGCAGGTAGCAAAAATAGCCACAAAAAGTCGGGTACTTACACTATTAAGCCTGATTTTCATGATTACTCTCCACTAACTGCCGTTGGAATTGTTCTTTTACGTTGCCAATATTGTCTTAAACTATCAAAACTTAGGTATACAACGGGGGTGGTAAATAAAGTCAGTAGCTGACTCATAATGAGCCCTCCGACGATTGTGATACCAAGGGGTTGGCGCAATTCAGCACCGTCACCGCTACCTAACATCAGTGGAAGTGCACCGAAAATTGCGGCTAATGTTGTCATGAGTATTGGGCGAAAACGTAACAAACTAGCACGGAATATGGCTTCACGAGCGGTAAGTCCCGCGGTTCTTTGTGCTTGAATAGCAAAGTCGACCATGATGATGGCATTTTTCTTCACAATACCGATTAACAACATAATGCCAATTAAGGCGATTAAACTAAATGGGGTGTCAAATAATTCTAGGGCTAATAATGCACCTACACCCGCTGATGGCAGTGTTGATAAAATGGTCAGTGGGTGAATATAACTCTCATACAAAATTCCCAGAACTAAATACACCGTAACAATTGCGGCTAAAATGAGGAATAATTGTGATTTTAGCGTTTCTTGGAATATTTGTGCGGTACCCGCAAAACTCCCCCTGACTGTTGAAGGAACGCCAAGGGCGGTCATTGTTTTTTCAATTTCGACCATTGCGTCATCCAAGGTATAACCATCGGCTACGTTAAATGCAATGGTCGATGAAGCGGATAACCCTTGGTGGTTAACACTTAATGGAGCATTGGCGGGTTGCCAACGCGCAAAGTAGGAAAGGGGGATCGCTTGTCCCTGATTATTAATCACAAACATTTTGTCGAGGGAACTGACATCTTGGGTGTATTCAGGAGCGACCTCCATCACGACTTTATATTGGTTCATTGCTTCATAAATGGTAGAAATTTGACGTTGGCCAAAGGCATTATTCAGTAAACTATTGGCCTCACGAACATCAATACCTAACTGCGCCATTAAATCCCTATCATAGGTAATGGCCATTTCAGCGCCTTTGTCTTCTTTGTCTGAGTTAACATCGGTTAATTGGGGCAAATCGCCTAATGCTTTACGGATAGCAGGCTCCCAATCGCGTAAAGCAGATAGCTCATCGGCAAGAAGGGTAAATTGGTAACTGGCATTGGCTTGTCGGCCACCGACACGGATATCTTGAACGGGCATCATAAATAAATTAGCCCCAGGCTCATTGGCGAGTTTCAATCTTAACCGGTTGATTACTTGAGCCGAGCTTTCAGTGCGTTCGCTAAGGGGTTTTAATGAAATATACATAAAACCACTGTTCACACGGCTGCCACCCGTAAAACCAGTGACATTATCGGTAGCGGGGTCATCTTTCACTTGTTGCATAAAGCGGGTCATTTTTTCTTTCATGGATTGGAAAGAAATACTTTGGTCAGCGCGGACAAAGCCCATAATGCGGCCAGTATCTTGTTCAGGGAAAAAGGTTTTTGGCACGGTAATATATAAGTAAACATTGAGCCCAATAGTCGCGAATAATACCGCTAGAACACTACGACGATGATTTAATACCCAGTTTAAAGCCACTGCGTAACTTTCTTGTAGGCGTAGTAATACTCGACCAAATCCCCGATGCTTTGCTTTGATATTACTACCGCGTTTCTTCAGCAAATAAGCGCACATCATTGGCGTCAGTGTTAAAGAGATAACCAGTGAAATCCCAATTGCGGTGGCAAGTGTAATTGCAAACTCGCGGAATAAGCGGCCGACCAAGCCGTCCATTAACAGTAGCGGAATAAAAACAGCTACCAGAGAAATACTCATAGAGACAACGGTAAATCCAACTTCGTGGACGCCTCGTATTGCGGCGATAAAGGGTTTAGTTCCATTTTCAATATGGCGAGAGATATTTTCTAACACCACAATGGCATCATCAACCACAAAACCAGTTGCCACTGTCAGTGCCATTAATGATAAGTTGTTAAGGCTAAACCCGCATAAATACATAGCAGTGAAAGTCCCGATCAGCGAAACGGGCACGGCAATCGCAGGGATCAAAGTCGCTCTACCTGAGCGTAAGAACAGCAGAACAACTAAAATAACTAAGGCAACGGCAATCAATAAAGCGCGTTCGACTTCTGCTAAAGATGCACGGATAGTCGGCGTTCTATCTTGTGCGACTTTTAAGTCAATAGCGGCGGGGATCATGTCATTGAATTCAGGCAATTCAGCGCGTATGCGGTTAACTGTCTCAATAATATTGGCACCCGCTTCACGGCGTATAACAATTAAAATAGCGGGTTTGCCATCAGCCATACCCGCCGCACGAATGTTTTCAATAGAATCTTTAACGTTAGCAACATCACTCAATTGGACGGCATTACCATCACGGTAGTGAACAATAATAGGGCGATAGTCTGCCGCTTTTTTTAGTTCATCGTTCGTCTGTACCTGATAGCGTTTTTCATCATCATTAATATACCCTTGAGGTTGACGAACATTGGCGCTGCTAATCGCAGACCGGACGGCATCTAAAGAGACACCTTGGTTAAATAAGGCGGTTGGGTTTAATTCAACACGAACAGCAGGGAGTGAACCGCCCCCAACGGATACTTCACTGACTCCTTCGATTTGTGCGATACGCTGAGCGAGGCGTGTTGAAGCAATATCATAAATTTCACCAGTGCTCATCGTTTCTGATGTCATCGTTAGGATCATAATCGGAGCATCAGATGGGTTGGATTTATAATAGCGTGGGCGACTTGGCATACCGCTGGGCAGTAGTGTTTGTGCAGCATTAATAGCAGCTTGTACTTCACGTGCTGCATTATTGATATCTTTATCTAGGTTGAACTCAAGGGTGATTGTTGTTCGCCCTAGAGCACTACTGGATGTCATTTCGCTGATCCCTGCAATACTCCCCAAAGAGCGTTCAAGGGGAGTAGCCACGGAGGATGCCATTGTTTCTGGTGAAGCCCCAGGAAGTGACGCTGTCACGTTTATCACAGGATAATCTACTTGGGGTAACGGGGAAACAGGTAAAAATAGAAAACTTAAAGCGCCACATAAGGTTATGGCGACGCTGATAAGTGTGGTCGCGACAGGGCGACTGACAAACAGGGCAAAAAAGCGCTTCATTATGACACCTGCGCCTTATTGGTTTGACGGCGTCGCTTAAAATAATGAGAAAGACGGTCAAACAATAAATAAATCACAGGGGTAGTAAATAGGGTTAAAATTTGGCTCATGATAAGCCCACCAACCATACTGATCCCTAAAGGCTGACGTAATTCCGCTCCGACCCCCGTGCTCAGCATTAATGGCAGTGCACCTAACAAGGCAGCCATTGTGGTCATTAATATTGGGCGAAAACGCAGTAAACAAGCTTGATAAATCGCATCATAAGGGGACATCCCTTTTTCACGTTCTGCAGCAAGGGCAAAATCAATCATCATGATGGCATTCTTTTTAACAATACCAATCAATAAGATAATACCAATAACGGCAATGACATCGAGGTCTTTTCCCGCCATCATCAGTGCGAGTAGTGCACCAACACCAGCGGTTGGTAGTGTAGATAAAATGGTAATAGGGTGAATAAAGCTTTCATACAAAATCCCTAACACGATATACATCGCAATAATAGCTGCGGCAATTAACCAAATAGTACTACTTAATGCAGCTTCAAAAGCCAATGTAGCGCCTTGGAATTGTGTGGTAATGGATTTAGGCATGGCAATCTGCGATTCGGCGTATTTGACAGCATTAACAGCGGCTTCAAGGGATGCACCCTCGGCAACGTTAAATGAGAAGGTAACCGCAGGGAACTGGTCTAGGTGATTAATCGCTAATGGGCCAGTACCTTCTTGAATATTGACTAGTGTGCTTAATGGGACCATCGCACCATCAGTCCCTTTTAACCGAACATCGTTTAGTGCATCCATCCCCTGACGGGTTTGGGTATCATGCTCTAAAATGACGCGATATTGATTAGATTGGGTATAAATGGTCGAGATCATGCGTTGGCCAAATGCATTATATAAGGCATTGTCAATTGCAGACATAGTGATACCAAAACGGCTGGCAGTATCGCGATTAACATTAACATAAGCGACTAACCCTTTATTTTGCCAATCGCTACTGACATCGGCTAACTCAGGTTGTTGCTCTAACGCGGTTAATAACTGAGGCACCCAAGTTGCTAATTCATCTAAAGAACCGGCTTGCAAGGTAAATTGATATTGAGTACGTGCCACTTGTGTATCAATGGTCAAGTCTTGCATGGGTTGTAAATATAAATTGATGCCAGAAATTTTGTCTGCTGATTGTTGCAATCGGTCAATAATTGCCACGACACGATCTGCTCGGTCATCTAGTGGTTTTAACGTAATCTGAATACGTGCATTATTAAGTGTTGCATTGGTGCCATCGACGCCGACATAGGTGGTGACATTATCAACGGCAGGGTCGGCTAATAGTTTAGAGACGACCTCTTGTTGTTTTTGTGCCATTGCTGCAAACGAGATAGATTGGCGGCTTTCAATTGAACCTTGGATAATTCCACTGTCTTGTAATGGGAAAAAGCCTTTCGGTATCCACATATAAAGCAATACGGTCAATACCATGGTGCCCACAGCAACTGACAGGGTTAACCATTGGTGATTGAGAATACGTTTTAGCCAAACCGCATAACCGGCCACCATACGGTCAAAAAAACGCTCACAGGCTAATTCAAAACGGTTATGTTTATGTTGCGATTCAGGTTTTAATAAGCGAGCACACATCATCGGTGTTAAAGTCAGAGAAACCACCGCAGAAATTAAAATTGCGACGGCAAGGGTAATGGCAAATTCGCGGAATAGTCGACCAACAATATCCCCCATAAATAATAATGGAATTAGCACAGCCACTAATGAAAAGGTGAGGGAGATAATGGTAAAACCGATTTCCCCTGCGCCTTTTAATGCCGCCACTAAGGGTTTATCCCCTTGTTCAAGGTAACGGGAAATATTTTCGATTACCACAATTGCATCATCGACGACAAACCCTGTCGCAATAGTCAGGGCCATCAGCGTGAGGTTATTGACAGAGAAACCGCAGAAATACATCACTGCGAAAGTACCAACTAAGGAAAGTGGCACCGCAATTCCTGGGATCAATGTGGCTATCCCATTGCGCAAAAACAGGTAAATTACCATTACAACAAGGGCGATTGCCAACATTAACTCAAACTGAACATCACTGACCGAGGCACGGATAGTGCTGGTTCTATCCGTTAGAATATCGACATTCACTGATTTAGGTAAACTTTCAATTAACTCAGGCAATAAGGCACGGATAGTATCTGTCGTTTCAATAACGTTAGCACCGGGTTGGCGCTGTACATTAATAACAATAGCTTGTTGATTGTTAGCCCAAGCACCTAAATAGGCATTTTCAGCACCTTGTACTATGGTCGCAATATCACCAAGTCGGACAGGAGCACCATTTTGAAAAGCCACAATAAGTTTGCGGTAATCATCAAGGGATTTCATTTGGTCATTAGCAGACAAGGTGACTGCACGGGTCGGGCCATCAAAACTCCCTTTTGCAGAGTTAACATTCGCGTTATTAATTGCTAAGCGAATAGTTTCGCTATCTAAGCCTTTTGCTGCCATGGCTTGTGGGTTTAAATTTACCCGTACCGCAGGGCGTTGACCACCGGCTAGTGTCACTAAACCTACACCATTAACTTGGGAAATTTTCTGTGCAATACGTGTTTCGATAATATCTTGAACTTGTGTTAACGGCATCGCATCAGAGGTAACCGCTAAGGTTAAAACTGGTGGATCAGCTGGGTTAACCTTATTATAAATTGGTGGATAAGGCAGATCAGAAGGTAATAGGCTACTCGCTGAGTTTATCGCGGCTTGAACTTCTTGCTCCGCAACCTCTAAAGGTAAGGTGAGTTGGAACATTAACGTGATTACCGATGCACCGCCTGAACTTTGCGATGACATCTGTTTTAAGCCTGACATCTGGCCAAACTGAGTTTCTAGAGGGGCGGTGACCGCAGAGGTCATCACGTCTGGGCTGGCGCCTGGGTAGAGTGTAACGACTTGAATTGTTGGGTAATCGACTTCTGGAAGCGCCGAAACAGGTAAAAAACGATAGCCAATGATCCCTGCGAGTAAAATAGCCACCATGAATAATGTCGTGGCGACAGGGCGTAAAATAAATAAGCGAGAAGGACCACCGCCTTTTGGCATTTCAGGCTGCATTACGCTTTCTCCGCGCTATTTGGTTTATCTTTACGAGGCGTTTGGGCTTTTTTTGCAATACTCTCAGGGTTAACGACTTCTACGGTGGTGCCATCAGTCAGTTTATCAACACCATCCGTAATCACTTTGGTATTCGCTGCTAGCCCACTTTCAATAACCACTTGCTGGCTATCTTGCATCCCAACAGTGACAGCGTGTTTACTGACTTTATTATCGTCACTTAAAACCCAGACATAATGGCCATCGTTACCCATTTGTAGTGCGGCAGTTGGGATGACCACGGCATCTTGCAAGGTTTCGACTTGCATTTTTATATTAACAAATTGATTAGGAAATAATGTTTCATCTTCATTCGTGAAGCGGGCTTTAATTTTTAATGTTCCGGTGGCGGCATCAATTTGGTTATCGGTACTTAATAATTCACCACTAGCGATCAGGGCAATATTATTTCTATCCCAAGCTTCGATTAAAACTTTTTGACCTGAAGATTGAGCTTGTTGGATAGCAGGAATATCCCCTTCAGGTAAAGCGAAGAGCACATCAGCGGGTTGCGTTTGAGTGATCACAACAATCGGAGTTGAAGTTCCTGAGGGAATAAAATTACCGACATCAACAAGTTTTAGGCCAACTCGTCCAGAAATTGGCGCTGTGATTTTACTGTAAGCTAATTGTAATTTTGCATTATCCACCGCGGCTTGATCGACTTTAATACTCCCTTGAGCTTGCAAAACGGCAGCTTTTTGATTGTCTAATTCTTGTTGTGAAATAACGTTACTGCCAGCAAGTTTTTGATAGCGAGTCAAATCTAGCTGTGCATTGGCTAACGTTGCTTTGTCTTTAGCAAGTTGTCCTTGCGCCTGTGAAAGCTGAACTTCAAATGGACGAGGGTCTATTTGAGCCAGTAAATCACCGGCATTGACATGTTGACCTTCAGTAAAATAAAGCTGCATCAGTTGGCCTTCAACGCGGCTAGTGACGGTGACAACATTAGCGGCTTGAACTGTACCGAGCCCCGATAGAAAACGTGGTACCTCTTTTTGCTCTGCCAGTGCAAATTGGACAGGGGCGAGTACCCTAGGTGGACGTCCCATGGCGCTGCGTTGTGAATTAGGTTTTGCCACGTTACTGGCATTAGGCGCTTCAGATTGTTGTGATTGTTGATAAAAATACCAAGAGGCTCCGGCTGCAACAAGGATAGCAACGAAAATAGTAGAACGAGTCAATGTTTTACGGCGATTTTGTTTATTCATTTTGGGTTGGTCGCTCAATACAAAAAAGGAAGCTCAGTGAGTTTTTAGAGCAAAAAAACTAACTGAAAAGAGTTAGTTAGGCATATTAATAGTTTAACGTGATAGGTACAAAGAAAAATGGAGGAAATATGAATAAGTGTCAATTTATGTTTGCTTTGCTGCATATAGTGATTAATTGTTAAGCATAGAACAATTTTAGGACATTCTCCAAAAACAACAAAATCCCAAAAAAGCATTAAAAATCAATCTAATAAAACTTACAGGTTTGATCTGTAAATGAATTAATTTGTTTTATATTAATTAAAAATTAGTTTAATTAATATAAAAATAATAACGTTTGCTCACTCTTTGAAAAGAGTCTAGAAATTTAATAACTGTATATATTAAAAGGAATTAATCAATGATTTTATACGATACTTCAATTTTATCAGACATCATTTATGACGCTAAAACTTTTTCAGCACAAACTCTCGGTACAGAAAAAGACGTAAAGATGAATAAGCACATTAATGCTGCAATGCCTATAAATAATGATAGGAAGGCAGGAGTTGATACTGAGGTAGAAATGCTAGTTTCAGAAGTGAAAGAAATATTTTCTCAAGTTCAGAATTTAAATTTATCTGCACAAGTAGCTAAAAATGTGGAGTCTAACCATATCGAGCGTTATAAAATGAATTTTCCTGAAATGGAAACAATCGGTTCTGAAGCACAAGAAATATTGGCTATGCTTGATAATATTAATTTATTAGACGTACAAACCACAGTACAAAGTGATGTATTGGTTTCAGCATCAAACAGCTTTCCACTAGATGAAGTAACCTCTGTAAACCAAGATAGTGGATTTAAATATATTCATTATGCATTTGAATTACCTATTGCAACACTTTAGTTAGTATTAACAAAATGGTTCCTAAAATTAATATCAAATTAAATTAGGGGCCATTTAATTATTTATCTATAGGAGAGCATATATGGATTTAGTTAAAACTAGGATAGAACAGTTAAAAAAACGAGTAAACCAGCACAAAAAAACAATTGAACTTGAACTGTTACGTAGAAAGATAAATAAAATAAGCGAACAAACAGGTATAGATAAAAATAAGCTAAATAGACGAATTGAGATAGGATATAAACTAGATACTCTTCAACTAAAGTTCGAGAAAAAAAGCGAAAAGCTAATAAAAAAATATACCGAAACATACAATGGCTATATAGAAAAAATCACTAATATTACGCAAAGAATGCCCCAGTATAATGAGGGGTATATAGAAGGTTTTTTAAAAACCACACAAAAAAAGCCGATGAAATGGGAGGGGTATATAAACGAAATTGTAAAAAAATTCGCCAATATACCTACAAAGAAGGATATATATGCTATAAGAATGAATCGTTATTTGACAGAAATTATATCTAGCTATAGAAGTAAAGTACAATACATAGATAACACCTATAATATAAAGCATCATATAAATGATGCTATTCTGATAACCCAAAAGCAACTCTGTTGCAGTGATAATCATCATCACTACCCAAATGAAAGGTCTTCAGCCCCCTTTAATTTTGACACCAATAAATATTATGATGCTCATGTGAGAAAGATGGCTTCTTTTCATGCTAATGCAGAAGTGTACTTCCCAGAAATCGGATATTTAACAGATGAAATACTAATGACTGAACAGGAATTTGATACTAAGAAAAATAGGCTAATTAAGAATTTACTAAAAGAAAAAAAGGAAATTGTAGAGCTTGATAAAGCAGACAGCTATAGCGGTGTTGACTATTTTGGGGATGAGTTTTTGAAATATAAAGAATTTAATGACAATTTGAAAAAAATAGGGGTAGAAATAATAGAAAAAAAGGAAATATTAAAAAGCACGCCGAGTGGAGCTAAGAAAGATGAGCTCTTGAATAAAATTCTATCATTATGTAGCGAACAAAGAAACCTTAAACAACAAATAGCAGAAAAAGAAAAAGATATTAAAAAGTTGATTATAAGAGATAAATTTAACAAACATACGATAGCGTCAATAACAAGTGAGCAATATAAACAATGTGAGCAAATCATGGCTTCATATATAAGCGCTTTTAAGGAAGATGGTTCATCAAGCAGTGATCATTTAGCATCGAGTAGCGATAATACGGGCTTAATACAAAATGGCAGAGTACAGCAAATTATTGGTCTAGATATATAGCAAAATGGAATAAATAAAAACGGTCTGACACCAATATAGGCACATCAGACCGTTTGATGGTAACGATTTAATTACGGTGTTGTACTCGTATTTAAAACGGTAGAGTGGCCTTCACTGTCTTGGTTGTTTGCCGTCCAACCTTTCCATGAAAGTGGTAAAAATGCGACCGCTACAGCTAATAATGATACGCCTGCTACATAGTATGCAGGTGCCATATGAGACTGTTGTAACCATGCGCCCGTCAGGATTGGGGTTAAACCACCAAAAATCGCATAAGCAACATTGTAAGCAAATGACAGCCCTGAATAACGGATTTCAGGTGGGAATGCACGTGTGCTGATAATAGGCGTTGTGGCAATTGCACCAACAAAAAAGCCCATTAAGCCATAGTTAAAAATTAAGCTAGTTGCTGAAATATCTGAAGATAACGATGAATAGAAATAAATCGCGGTAACAGCTAAACCACCCCAAGACAAAGTCATGGATGTCCGAGTCCCTGTTTTATCGCCTAACCATCCCCAGAAAATACAGCCTAAAGTTAAGGTCAATGTCGCAGCACAGTTGGCTTGCAATGCAATATTGCGGTCAATATTGTAGATCCCTTTTAAAACGACATCTGGGGTCATCAAAATAGTGACAACAATCGCTGTTGATAAGGACCAAGTTAGCGCGGCGGTAATCATACAAGCTTGTTTGTGTGATTTAATGACCGTTTTGACAGGTAACTCTTGAGATAATGCTTTTTTCGCGGCTAGCTCTTTAAATATGGGGGTTTCTTGTAAAAAACGGCGCAAATACACGGAGATAAAGCCAAAAATACCCCCGAGAATAAACGGTATACGCCATGCAAAGTCATGGACTTCAGTAGTGGTATAAGAACGCTCAATAATAATGGCCACGATAGAACCAAGTAAAATACCACCTGTAATACCTGACGTTAATGTCCCAACCCCTAAGCCATAACGTTGTTTAGGGGTATGTTCGGCAATAAACACCCAAGCCCCAGGCATTTCCCCACCAATGGCAGCACCTTGCATAATGCGCATCAATAATAGTAATAGCGGTGCTGCTGCACCAATTGTTTCAAAGGTTGGCAGGAAACCGATTACAAAGGTAGGGAATGCCATTAAGAAAATACTTAAGGTGAACATTTTCTTACGACCAATTTTATCCCCAAAATGGGCCATAATAATCCCACCAAGTGGGCGAGCTAGGTAACCAGCAGCAAACAACCCTAAAGTAGCCATTAACGCAAGGAATTCGTTATCCCCAGGAAAAAATAGCTGAGAAATAATTTTTGCGTAAAAAACGAAAATAACAAAATCATAAAACTCAAGCGTACCCCCTAAAGAGGATAAACCTAATGTTTTATAATCTTCTTTACCCAAGGGCCGCGCCGAGGGTTGGCTGGCTGGTTGCGATGTCATAACTCTTTCCTTCTAAAATACTTGAAATATCAGTATAGGATAAATTCAAGATAACAAGCAGTTGCTCAAAATAATGAGTTAATCATATTTATTGGGTGCAGATAAGAGGCATAAACGTTGGATGGGTATAACTTAGTTTAATACACAGTATCTTTTTGCATATGCTATTTATAGCAGGAAATTCTATATTTTGTAAACCGCGGCACCAAAAACAAGAATCATATTCTGGTTAGTTGTCATTGGTTAAATTAAGCACCCACTCTGGCAGTGAATAGCCTTATATGATGTTAATATTATGAAATTTGCAGAATATCGTATATCGAAAACAGGGTTTTATTTAGCTAATTAATATTAATTTAATAATTTCTTACGTTTTTGAATAACAAAAAATATTATAAGAGTTGCTAGGGAAATACTGTGATCCTAAATAGTCATTATTCTAACTAAACATCTTTAGCAAAAATGAACATGACTAAAGAGTCGACAGTGACTAAAAGTTAACAATTTGAAATGTATTAAAGAAAGAGATTACTAGTGATAAAGACGCATGCCCAGAAAGGTAACTGGACATGCATAGAGACAGCTAAACTAAGAAAAGGGTGGCTAAGCCTAGGAAAATAAAGAAACCGCCTGTATCTGTAATTGCAGTGATCATCACACTGGAGCCAATAGCAGGGTCTTTACCTAGTTTTATCATGATTAGCGGGATAAGCACACCCATAATCGCAGCCATTAATAAGTTTAGAACCATAGCCAGTGTCATGACTGCTCCCATCGCAATATCGCCATAGAGGAAGTAGGTAACGACACCCATTATACCTCCCCAAACAATACCGTTAATAAAGGCAACGCCAAGCTCCCTGAGCATTAAGAAAGAGAAACTACCGCTTTGAATCTGGTGAAGCGCTATAGCACGGACAATCATAGTGATAGTTTGGTTACCTGTGTTACCGCCAATACCAGCGACGATAGGCATTAAAGTGGCGAGGGCAACTAATTGGGAAATCGTATCTTCGAACACCCCGATAACTCGGGAAGCGACAAAGGCGGTACATAAATTGATAGCAAGCCATGTCCAACGGGTTTTGACTGCTTGGCCTACGGGAGCAAAGACATCTTCTTCAGGACTTAACCCCCCATACGACGAATACTGTTATCATTTTCTTCGCTGATGTTATCAACGATATCTTCAACGGTGAGACGGCCCATTAACAAGCCATTGCTGTCTACGACAGCGGCGGAAATTAAGTCATAGCGTTCGAACGCGCTTGCTGCATCTTCGCCTTTTTCATCGGGTAAGAAGGTGACGGTGTCTGTTCGCATGACCTCAGCAACGATTTTATCGGGTGATTGTGTTAAAATCGTGGTTAATGGTAATTCACCTTGTAGATAATTATTGTTATCTACAACGAAAATTTTATCCGTTGCTTCTGGGATTTTGCCTCGTTGCCGTAGATAACGTTGAACCGTTTTTAATGCCACATTTGGACGGACGGTGACGAACTCAAAGTCCATCATTTGCCCAACGCTATCTTTTGCGTATTGCAAGACTTCTCGGATGCGGCTACGTAAGCTGGGTTCTAAATAGGTTAGCAATCTACGCATCGTATCGCGGGGTAAGTGTTCCGCGATATAAGCTTGCTCATCAACATGCAGGTTAGCAACTGCGCGCAGAAGTTCTCTATCTGACATATCCTTGATTAGACTGTCCCAGACAGAAACAGAGGCTTCAACTAGCACTTCACCGCGTTCGTTATTATCAACAAGGCGCCATAATGCGAGACGCTCATCGTATGGGAGCATCTCTAAAATATCCGCGATATCAGCGGTGTGCAGGTCAAGAAGTAACTCTTTTACAGTATTGATTTTTTCACTAATTGCTTTGTCATCAATACTGACGTGTTGATCATTTTCAACAAGCGCATGGACGAACTCTTCGTCGTCTAAAAATAACGTCAGAATTTGCTGGCGGATATGCGCCAGTTTTTGTGAGTGCGGGTTTACTGTTGGTACCGCATCGATTGAGAAAGCAGGTTGTGACATTTTAATCCTTAAAGCAATAACAGCGCACAGCGCTTTATATTAATTCGCCTACGAGGGGACGAAATTTATTATCATTATTGTCGCCCATTTAAATAATATTTCAAACAGTTGAATTAAATAGGCAGTGATTTCACAGTAATCAACCAATAAAATCAGAAGAAATCACTACAATAATGGCGTAAGTTACTTGGTTTCCGCACTAATACGTAATGACCAACCAGGAACATCCTCCCAATAATCACTTTCTTTTTCTAAATCCAGGACCATCAAGGCATTCTGCACGAGATATTCCTCTGGTAAATAGAGTGCCCAGTGGCCTTCATCTGTTTCTATTCGTAATGAAGTCGGGGTTGTTGTTGATTGGCGTTGGTTATTTAATAATATGGCAAGCCGCAAGATTTGAATTAGCGGCATAAATTGTTTTCTTTTAAACAGATTAAATTTGGGAATATCGTCATATTTTATGGCTCGACGGTGATTACGGACTAGCGTGGCTAATAATAATTGCTGCTCTTGATTAAAACCGGGTAGGTTAGTGTTTTGTAAAATATAGGCAGAATGGCGGTGCATGCCACTATGATTAATACTTAACCCGACTTCATGCAGCATAACAGCCCAAATCAAAATAGATTCTAGTTGAGGATTAAGCTGTTTGGGGTTTTGCTGACCCCATTGGTAATACAGCTCTTCCATGGTTTTTAGAACGCGCTTTGCTTGTTCTCTATCAATATTATAGTGCTCGGCAAGGCTTAATGCAGTGCGTTGACGGATATCTTGGTGGCGAAAACGGCCTTCCATTTCATACAGAACCCCTTCACGTAAAGCACCATCGGATAACCGTAATTCTTTAATATCTAATGAATCAAATACAGCCAATAAAATAGCCAGTCCTGGAACGAAAACCTGCTTGCGCTCGTTGGACAAGCCGGGAATGTTTAATGCGCTAAATGACTTATATTTCAACGCCATTTGTTTAATTTCAGCCAGTCGTTCTCGAGTAATAATACCGTCTTTATAGCCAAGTTCTTGTAATACACTATGTGTTGCTTTAATTGTGCCAGAAGCCCCCATTGCAACATCCCATGTGTATTTTTTAAATAAAATAGCTGTACTTTCTAATTTTAAACAGGCACAAAGATAAGCACGATTAAAAAAATCAGGGGAAATGGTTTCGTTTGGAAAGTAAGTGCGAGCAAAACTGACGCAACCCATTCTGCGGCTTTCAATGAGTAGTGGCTCAAATTTTTCACCGATAACGATTTCCGTAGAGCCGCCCCCGATATCAAGAACAAGCTTGCGACCTTTTTCCGGCTGGGTGTGCTCAACTCCCATAAAAATTAGCCTTGCTTCTTCTTGGCCTGAAATAATTTCAATGGGATAGGGGATAATTTCTTTGGCGCGTTGCAAAAACTGCTTCACATTGGTTGCAACGCGTAATGAGTGGGTGCCAACAATACAAACATTATCAGGCGAAAAACCCTGCAAACGCTCTGCAAATAAAGCTAAACAAGAAAGCCCTCGTTCCATTGCCTCATCACTGAGTTCGTTGGTATCACTCAGCCCATCAGCAAGGTGGACACGCTTTTTAAGGCGGGTGAGCACTTGTAATGCCCCATTGACAACACGTGCGATGACCATATGAAAACTGTTTGAGCCTAAATCTATTGCCGCAATTTCTTGTGGCCTTGGTGATGATGTTGAAGTTATTGGCATAGTATCAAGCTCTGGTATCTGGTGTTTCAAGTGATTTTAAATATTCATAAACAGCAAGTTGAGAACGTATTTTTCGCTTATTTCCGCGAGGAACATAATGATTACTCAAATCTTTGTCAACATAACGGGCTTTTACTGTATCGCTAAATTGCAATTCTAGAATATCTAAAACACGTTGTTTTAAATGAGGATCAACTAAACTCACTGCAACTTCAATACGATAGTCTATGTTACGAGTCATCCAATCCGCTGATGAAATAAACACTTTTTCGTCCCCTGCATTAGTGAAAACATAGACGCGGTCATGTTCAAGAAAGCGGTCAACGATGCTGGTGACTTGAATATTTTCGCTGTACCCCGATTGACCTGCCACTAAAGAACACATGCCACGGACTAATAAACGAATTTTAACCCCTGCATTAGAGGCATCATACAGTTTATCAGTGAGTTCTTTATCAACTAAATTATTAATTTTTAATGTAATGCCGCTTGGAAGCCCCGAAAGTGCATTGGCTATTTCTTGGTCAATTAAAGCCATTAATTTAATGCGAGTATTTTGTGGTGAGACCATTAAGTTGTCAAAGGTGACTGGGCGGTACGGGTTTTCAATAAAACTAAATACTCGGCGCACTTCATTAGTGATTTGTTCGTTAGCGGTGAGTAATGAATAGTCGGTATATAACCGAGCGGTTTTTTCATTAAAATTACCTGTCCCAATATGGGCATAGCGGATAATTTGGCCTTCTTCCATACGTGAAATGATAAATAATTTCGCATGAATTTTCAGGCCAGGGGCAGAGAAAATAACATGGACACCCGCTTCGGTTAGTCTTTTAGCCCAATGTATATTAGCGGCTTCATCGAAACGTGCTTGCAGTTCAACTACCACTGTGACCTTTTTACCGTTATGGGCGGCGTGGATCACGGAATCAATGATGCGAGAGTCTTTCGCAACACGGTAAATATTGATTTTTATCGACAATACATTAGGGTCAAAGGAAGCCTGACGCAGTAATTCTAAAGTATGCTCAAAGGTATAATAAGGGTAATACAGCAGTACATCACGTTCCCGAATAGCATCAAAGCCATTGCGGAAATTATCAAACCAGCGGTGACGTAACCTTGGTAGAGGTTTGTTTAATAAGTTTTTATTCCCTTCATTAGGGAAGTTAATAAAGTCTTTAAAGTTATGATAGCGCCCACCTGCAATGACCGAGTCGTCATTAGATAACCCCAATTTTTCACGTAACAAAGCAACCATTTCATCAGGCATATCACGTTGATACACAAAACGAACTGGCTCTGCGGTTAAACGTTGCTTTAACGTTGAAGACATAATCTCAAGCAAGCTCGATTCCATTTCTGAGGCGATGTCATATTCGGCATCACGGGTCATTTTCATCGAATAGGCGTTGAGCTCATCATAATCGAAAAAACCTTTAAAAATTTCATCGAGGGTATAACGTAAGATATTATCAATTAATATCATTGATTTACGTCTTTTCGGCTTTTCTGGTGGTAAGTTAACAAACCTTGGAACTTTATCAGATGGAATTTCTAATAAGGCGTATTGAATGTGGTTACCATTAATGATTTCTATCGCAAGATAGGTGTAATCGTCTTTCAGAAACTCGACTAAATCAGTATCTGGATTGATTAAAATGGGGGTGATGTGCTGGCGTAGATTTTGCCGGAAATACTGACGTAACCAAATCTGCTGACGTGGGGAAATTTGCCGTTCATTGATTAAAAATATTTGGTTACGAGCCATCTCAAGTAACAAATCATTATACAGAACGTCAAACTCTTGTTCCTGTTTGGCAACTTTAGATTGGATGCGCTTTAATAAGTGACGGGCACCACTTGCTGAGCCGCGTTCTTCATTGATTAAAATCCGGCGTTTCACATCAGCAAAACGAACTTTATAAAACTCATCTAAGTTATTGGAGTAAATGCCCAAAAAACGCATACGCTCAATAAGAGGGTTACGCTTATCGGCTGCTTCTTGTAAAACGCGCTCGTTAAAAGATAGCCAGCTTAACTCTTTTTCATGATAGAGACGTTCTTGGGACATTATAACTCCGTATTAGACGCTTGTTACTTTTTAAGGCTTTGATTTCAGCCAGCTAACTAAATATGTTGTTTAATCGCTTTATCTTGAGCAACAACACTTTCTGGGTTAGCAGACTGTTGTTTCATCGCAAAATATTGATGCTGGAAAATACACATGCGGATAGCCGTGTGGTAGCGCCCATTTACGAAAAATTCGTCAATCAACTCACCTTCAGTATGAAAGCCTAGTTTATTATAAATATGGATAGCTTTGATATTTTCTTTATCAACAATTAGGTAAAGTTTATATAAATTTAATACAGAGAAAGCATAGTCCATTGCAAGCTTTGCTGCACGACTTGCGTGGCCACGACCTTGATGGCTTGGCGCAATAATAATTTGGAATTCAGAGCGACGGTGAATATAGTCAATTTCAACAAGCTCAACTAAACCCACTTTTTCGCTATCATTCTCAACAATAAAGCGCCGTTCGGATTGGTCATGAATATGTTTATCGTAAAGATCGCTTAGCTCAACAAAGGCCTCATAAGGCTCTTCAAACCAGTAACGCATAACACTGGCATTATTATCAAGTTGATGAATAAATGCTAAATCTTCACGTTCAAGTGGGCGCAACCTAAACGGATGAACTTGCCCGGTAGTCATAAAACACCTCTAAGTTAGTGAGTAAAATGTTATTTATAAAAACGTTGCGTCTAGGATAACATGGTTTTTCGATAAAATAATGACACAGCACAGACAGATCTACTCCTTGTTGAAGAATAGTTCACTTTATGCAGAGGGATTTGATTAACCGCTAAAAATAAAAGAGAAAAGGGCGGAAACTCCGCCCTTAGCTAACAATATAAATTATAGCGTTGATGATGCAATAGAATAACCATTCGGTGGTAAAATTTGGTTGTCTAATAACGCGTTACCATCGTGCATCGACAAACGGCCACTAATAAACCATTCAACAACGATTGGGTAAATGGTATGTTCTTGCGTTTTTACGCGCTCAATAAGAAGTTCTTCGGTATCACCAGTGAAAATAGGTACTTTGGCTTGTAAAATTACAGGCCCACCGTCAAGCTGTTCTGTAACAAAATGTACGGATGTACCATGTTCTTTATCGCCATTTTCCAGCGCCTTCCGATGAGTGTGTAACCCAGGGTATTTGGGCAATAAAGAAGGGTGGATATTGAGCAATTTCCCCGTAAAGTGATTAACGAAAGGTGCAGTTAAAACCCGCATAAAACCAGCTAGAACAATTAAATCTGGCTGGTATTGTTCAATATATTCTAACAGGGCGGTGTCATAAGCTTGGCGGTCGGTATATTGTGTCGCATCAAGGTAGAAGGCGGGTATCCCAGCCTTCTGTGCACGGACAAGACCATAAGCGTTGCCTTGGTTGCTCACAACCGCGGCAATTTGAGCATCAATTTCCCCTGAATGGCAGCTATCAATTAATGACTGCAAATTACTACCACTGCCTGAAATGAGAACAACAATTTTCTTCATTAGCGGATCACAACCTGCTCTTCCCCCACAGGAAGCTCACCAATAGTACCAATTTGCCAAGCTTTTTCACCAAGTTGGGTTAATAATGCTAAAGCAGCTTCAACTTCACTTGGTGGTAAGGCGACGATGATGCCCACACCGCAGTTAAAAGTGCGGTACATTTCGTGGGTACTGACATCACCAGCTTGTTGTAGCCAGTCAAAGACAGCAGGCCATTGCCAGCTATTTCCATCAATAATTGCTTGGGTGTTATCAGGTAATACACGAGGAATATTTTCCCAGAAACCACCCCCTGTGATATGTGCGATTGCATGGATATCACGGTTAGCAATCAGTTCTAATACGTTTTTAACATAAATACGGGTTGGTTCTAATAAATGGTCAGCTAAAGGTTTACCGTCTAATTGTGTGGTTTCCGGATTAGTTTGGCTAACGTCTAAAATTTTACGTACCAAAGAATAACCATTTGAATGAGGACCACTTGAGGCTAAAGCAATTAATGCATCCCCTGCACTGACTTTGCTGCCATCGATGATCTCGGAGCGTTCGACGACACCGACACAGAAACCTGCAACGTCGTAATCTTCCCCATGGTACATGCCGGGCATTTCTGCTGTTTCGCCGCCAACTAATGCACAGCCTGATTGTTTACAGCCTTCTGCGATACCAGTGATAACGCTTGCCGCAGTGTCGACATCAAGTTTACCGGTTGCATAATAATCGAGGAAAAACAGTGGCTCAGCACCTTGAACGATTAGGTCATTGACACACATCGCAACCAAGTCAATACCAATAGTATTATGGCGTTTTAAATCCATTGCTAGACGTAATTTTGTGCCTACACCGTCAGTACCTGATACGAGTACAGGTTCACGATATTTTTGAGGCAGGGAACATAATGCGCCGAACCCCCCAAGCCCGCCCATGACTTCTGGACGGCGAGTTTCCTTTACCACACCTTTAATACGTTCAACCAAGGCGTTACCTGCATCAATATCGACACCGGCATCTTTATAGCTAAGAGAGGTTTTATCAGTCACTACGGCCCCCAAGGCAATTACATTTTGAGAAAATTAACTTCATTAGCATTATTCTAACAGGCTAGGCAAACGTTTGCGATAGCTTTATCAATGAAAATTTTTGTCATTGTCAGGGGAAAAGAAATGACAATATTCAGTAAATAAACATCAGCCAAAAGAAATGAGGTCACGGAGATAGTGATTGCTGTTTATCAAATATCAACTTAGCTGAGATAAGCTATAATATGAAAAAAATGGGTCTAATTGTTGTTGTTTTGACCAAAGTCAAGGGTAATCTAGTGGCAATCGTAGCTAAAAGAGGTATAATCCGGCGATTTTTTTGTCCGCCGACGTCTTAAATAGTAGGAGAAAACCATGAAGATCGTTGAGGTAAACCACCCTCTCGTTAAACATAAACTCGGCCTGATGCGAGATCATGATATAAGCACTAAACGCTTTCGTGAACTGGCCTCAGAGGTTGGTAGCCTACTGACTTATGAAGCAACCGCTGACCTTGAAACTGAAAAAGTGACTATCGATGGTTGGTGTGGTCCTGTAGAAATAGAACAAATTAAAGGTAAGAAAATCACTGTAGTACCAATTCTCCGTGCAGGTATTGGTATGATGAATGGTGTGTTAGACAGTATTCCAAGTGCACGTATCAGTGTGGTTGGTGTTTATCGTGATGAAGAAACACTACAACCAGTTCCCTATTTTCAAAAACTCGCCTCCAACATTGAAGAGCGTATGGCACTCGTTGTTGACCCAATGCTAGCAACGGGTGGTTCAATGATTGCGACTATCGACTTGTTAAAAAATGCAGGTTGTACGTCAATTAAGATACTTGTGCTTGTGGCTGCTCCTGAAGGTATTAAAGCTTTAGAAGCCGTACATCCTGATGTTGAATTATATACCGCTTCCATAGATGAGCGTCTTAATGAAGATGGTTATATCGTTCCGGGTCTGGGTGACGCGGGTGATAAGATATTTGGTACAAAATAATGATAAGCCGACTGAGAAGTCGGCTTTTTTTGATTTATTCGTAGAGAACCACTGTATTTAAAGTGATAAGCCAATTCAGTAAAAAATTGCTAAAAGGGGATAAAATAAAATGACACGTCGCACCATCAGTGTTGAAGAAAGACCGCCATTACTCCAAACCATACCACTGAGCTTCCAGCATTTATTTGCTATGTTTGGCGCAACCGTTGTCGTACCGATTCTGTTTGGCGTAAACCCAGCAACAATATTATTGTTTAACGGGATAGGCACCCTGTTGTATTTATTTATCTGTAAAGGCCAAATTCCTGCTTATTTAGGGTCTAGTTTTGCTTTTATTTCGCCGGTATTGATTTTATTGCCACTCGGTTATGAATTGGCACTGGGTGGCTTTATTATTTGTGGTGTATTGTTTTGTCTTGTTGCATTGATTGTTAAAGTTGCGGGAAGGGGGTGGATTAACGTGATGTTCCCACCCGCGGCTATGGGGGCGATTGTTGCCGTTATCGGTTTAGAATTAGCTCAAACAGCAGCAAGTATGGCTGGCTTATTGCCTAAAGATGGCGCCACAGTCGATAGCAATACACTAATCATTTCCCTGACGACATTATCTGTAACTATCCTTTGTGCGGTTGTTTTTCGTGGTTTTTTATCTATCATTCCGATTCTAATTGGTTTTTTAGTTGGTTATGCACTTTCTTACTTTATGGGCATTGTCGATTTTACACCCGTAATCGAAGCACCTTGGTTTGCAATTCCAACTTTTTATACGCCACGCTTTGAATGGTTTGCTATCTTAACCATTTTGCCTGCTGCATTAGTGGTAATTGCAGAACATGTTGGCCACCTAGTTGTGACTGCAAATATTGTTGAACGGGATTTGATGAAAACACCGGGCTTACATCGTTCTATGTTTGCAAACGGTTTTTCTACTGTAATTTCTGGTTTTTTTGGTTCCACTCCGAATACGACATATGGCGAAAATATCGGTGTTATGGCCATTACTAAGGTATACAGTACTTGGGTTATTGGTGGTGCAGCGGTAATAGCGATATTACTTTCTTGCATTGGTAAGTTAGCTGCGGCGATCCAATTAGTGCCGGTACCGGTGATGGGTGGGGTATCACTCTTATTATACGGGGTAATTGGTGCATCGGGTATCCGTGTTTTAATTGATTCGAAAGTGGATTACAACAAACCGCAAAACTTGATTTTGACGTCAGTGATTTTAATTATTGGTGTCAGTGGGGCGGTGATCCATATTGGTCAAGCAGAACTTAAAGGTATGGCACTGGCTACGATTGTTGGTATTTGTATGGCATTGTTATTCCGTTTTATTACCTTTGTCCGGCCTGAGAAACAGTTTGTGACATCAGAAGTGCAAGAGCTTAATAGTCATAAAAAATAATTCACATTGTTTTCAATACGCCGCTCAAAATATTGGGCGGCAATTGGAAACCGTTCTTATTCATCTCTCCTCGTTTTTTATGGTAAACTGGGAGATGAAAATTGATTTGTACAGCCAGAGGCGCTTCTGAACACACCATCACAGCTTTCATTACCACTATATCTTCCAGATGATGAAACCTTTGCTAGCTTCTATGCCGGGGAGAATGGGGCGTTGTTGTCTGCTATTCAGTCTGCAATTATTCAACCACATGGTAGCTATATCTATTATTGGTCGCGTGAAGGTGGTGGGAAAAGCCATTTATTGCATGCTGCATGTGCTGAGCTTTCTGAACAGGGTGTTGCTGTAGGCTATGTACCACTTGATAAACGTGCATATTTTGTTCCTGAAGTATTAGATGGCATGGAACATTTATCATTGGTTTGTATCGATAACATCCAATGTATAGCGGGTGATGAAGAATGGGAAATGGCTATTTTCAATTTATATAACCGTATTTTAGAAATTGGCCGTACTTGCCTGTTAATTACGGGTGATAGACCCCCACGGCAGATTGAGTTGAAATTACCGGATTTGGCCTCTCGCCTTGATTGGGGGCAAATCTACAAGCTGCATCCACTTAGTGATGAAGATAAAATATGGGCTCTTCAATTACGTGCACGTATCCGTGGTTTTGAGCTTCCTGAAGACGTCTGCCGGTTTGTGTTAAAACGTCTTGATAGAAAAATGGGGACATTGTTCGATATTCTCAATAAACTTGACCATGCCTCGATTGTTGCACAGCGAAAACTCACCATTCCATTTGTCAAAGATATCTTAAAGCTCTAGTCAATATTATTGATTAAATCAATATATAAAACTAAAGGCGATAGACTCATGCATATCGCCTTTTAAACAATGTTTGGTAGAAAAGAAATAACTTAAGTCAAACTCAATAATATATTGAGTACGACTTTTATCACCAAACAGTTTTTATAAAATTTCAAGTACCTGCTCAGGTGGCCGGCCTAAACGTGCTTTATCGCCGTTAACCACAATAGGGCGCTCAATCAGCTTCGGGTTTTCATGCATCGCTTTAATTAGTTGATCCTGTGTTAAGCCGTCATCACTTAAATTCAATTCTTTATATAAATCTTCTTTGGTGCGCATTAACTGACGAGCATCTTTAAACCCTAACATCTTGAGCAGTTTTTTGATTTCACCCGTTGTTGGGGGTGTTTTTAAGTATTCAACCACAGTGGGAACAATGCCTTTTTGCTCTAACAGGGCTAAGGTTTCACGGCTTTTAGAGCAACGAGGGTTGTGGTAAATCTTAATCGAATCCGTCATTATATTAACTCCTTACGGTTTTGCATTTTTATCACGTAATTGCAGTTTTATCAGTGCATCGATTCGTGCATCATAGCGCTGTTGTTCATAACTGCCTAATTTGCTCTTACGGCTAGCATCAGTGAGATAATTAATCGCAGTATCATAATTTCCGCGCAGTGCCATACCTTCAGCATAAGCTGCTAACTCTTCAGTACGGTTACCTTGTTTAGCAGACGCCTCTGCCAGTAGATCCCAACCGATGGGGTCATCTGGATAATCGAAAGTGTATTTATTCAGCAATGTTCTGGCTTCTTTATATTGATGGTCATTAATTAATGCATTCGCAAGATTAACAATAAACACCGTATTTTGAGGGGATTTCTTCAAGGCATTTTGCAAGCGCGTAACGGCTTTTGATACACGCTTTTGCTCAATATCAATATCCGTCATGGTATCGATAAACCAAGGGTTATCAGGCTGTTTAGCTAATAATTCAGCCATGATTTTACCTGCATCTGCGTATTTTTTATCTTGCGACAGAATCAAGGCTTTACCATACTGCGCGGCTATTTGTTCTTGTGCAGAGCCTTTCCCATAATTTTCAATAATCTGGTCTAATGCATGTTTTTGGTCTGAACTATACATTGCCAATATACGGACTCTGGCTAACATAAAATCCAGTGAAGATGGCACGCTGACTTTAGCGTATTGATTTGAACGGTTTCGAGCATCCGCTAAGCGGCTATCTGGTAAGGGGTGCGTTAGCAAAATTTCAGGGGGTTTAGACATATAGCGTGTTTGGTCTGACATCGTTTGCATAAAATCAGCCATTGCATGGGGGTCAAAACCAGAACGCCTTAGTGTTTGTAAACCAATACGGTCAGCTTCTTGTTCATTCGCTTGTGTAAAGCTGATCATGCCTTGTTGCACACCGGCCATCGTGCTTGTCAGTGCGGCAAAACCTGCTTGTGGATTTGCCATCACTAATAATAAAGAACCAATCGTCCCCGCAATCGCAAGAGGGGTGGTACTTTTTTGATCCTCCATCATCCTGGCAAGATGCCGTTGGGTGACGTGTGAAATTTCGTGGGCCATCACCGAAGCGAGTTGGCTCTCATTTTGGCTGTAACGAAATAACGCGGAGTGTAATACGACATTACCGCCAAAATAGGCGTAAGCATTAATATTAGGGTTATTAACGAGATAAAACTTAAACGGTGTTTTAACTGAATCGGCATTCTTTACTAACCGCATACCAAGTTTGTTAACATATTGAGTCAACAATGGGTCGTAAATGAGTGGTGTACTAGCACGGATTTGGCGTGTAATAGCATCACCCATAATAATTTCTTGGTTGATGCTCAGTGTGCCCCCAGCTGTGGTGCCAATATCAGGTAAGGTGTCTTCTATGGCACTATAAGCAGGTAAAACTGCACCGTTCATCAGTGCGGCGATCATGAAAGCCAATAATGGGTGTTTGAATTTTTTCTTCATGAAACGTGAGTATCCCATACAACATTTAAAATTTAGGGTAAGTACCGACTTTATTTCGAGTGTATATAGGGTAAGGCAGCAAATAACTCGAAAAGTTTAAAACATATGATAGCAAAAGCTATCGTTAAATCTGTTCTTCGGTATAATTTTCGATAATTTAAGAACTGTCCTTTGTGTTATTTCCCCAGGAGCTACAAATGCTGGAATTGTTTTTACAGTGGTATCGTCGGCGTTTTGCTGACCCACAAGCCGTTGCACTTTTTACACTACTGGTTTCTGGTTTTGTGATCATTTTCTTTTTCAGCAGTATACTAGCTCCGTTATTGGCAGCAATTGCTTTAGCTTATTTACTCGAGTGGCCGACGCATTTACTACAACGTGCGGGGTTATCACGCTCTTTTGCTGTGAGTATCATTTTGACCCTATTTGCGGGAATAAGTGCCATGGTGATTTTAATTATTGCCCCGACAGCTTGGCAGCAAGGTATTAATTTGATGGCCGATCTACCGAATATGGTTAACCGTTTCAATGAATTTGCACAGAAACTCCCTGAGCAATACCCTGCATTGGTTGATGTTGGCATTATTGATATGATGGCTGATAATTTACGCAGTCGCATGTCAGGTATTGCAGACTCTGTCGTAAAAGCGTCTGTGGCATCACTGATTGGCATTTTTACTTTAGCTGTTTATTTGGTTTTAGTTCCACTGATGACATTTTTCCTATTAAAAGATAAAGAACGTATTAGCCAAAGTTTTTTAAAGCTATTACCTAAAAACCGTTTATTAGTAGGTAAAGTCTGGGTAGAAATGAACGAGCAAATTACCAACTATCTACGTGGCAAGGTAACAGAAATGGTGATTGTGGGTGTCGTCACTTATTTATGTTTTGCGTATTTTGACTTGCGGTACTCAGTATTATTATCAGTGTTGGTAGGGGTTGCTGTTTTGATCCCGTATATTGGTGCGGTAGCAGCAACAATTCCTGTCGTTATTGTTGGGTTATTTCAATTTGGTATTGGTAGTGAGTTTTGGTACTTGATGCTGGCTTATTTAGTGATCCAAGGGCTGGATAGCAATGTTGTGGTGCCTTTGTTGTTTTCAGAAGCCGTCAATCTACATCCACTAGTGATTATTTTATCTGTTGTCGTTTTTGGTGGTTTATGGGGAGTGTGGGGGGTGTTTTTTGCAATCCCATTGGCAACGCTTATTAAAGCGGTTATTCATGTGTGGCCTGAAGACACCAACGAATTAGTAAAATAAGTTTAGAAAATAGTGCTGTATGGCCCATACAGCACTATATAAAGACTAAAAGTTAAGCGTTCGCGGTAATGTATTCGAGGACGATTTCGTGGTGATTGCTGGTTTTGAAATTGTCAAATACGTGTTCTATTTTCCCTGTTGGGTCAATGAGGAAACTGATACGATGAATGCCATCATAGGTTTTCCCCATAAATTGTTTTTCACCCCAAACCCCAAATTGCTCACATACTTGGTGCTCTTCGTCTGATAATAAAGTGAAGTTCAACATTTCTTTTTCAACGAAACGAGAAAGTTTCTCTGGTTTGTCTGTGCTAATCCCTAAAACCTCGACACCTTTCGCTTTTAGTGTGTCCATTTCATCACGCAAACCACACGCTTGAACGGTACAACCTGGAGTCATCGCTTTAGGATAAAAGTAAACTAATACGCGCTGACCCTGATAATCAGAAAGATTGATGATCTCACCATCTTGGTCAGGAAGGCTAAATTGAGGCGCCTTATCACCGGCTTTCAATGGGTTCATTACATATATCTCCGTTAACTCTGCATATTGGGGTTGTTGATAATGCTTATGTTGCCTTTAGCATTTAGCATTGTACATAGTTGTTGAAATTTGTTTTTTATAATTATGCCGTTATCGTCCAACGGGTCGTGTGCAGTAATCTGAATTTCCAGTTGAGCGGGCATATCATTATTGGCTGGTTGAGTCTTAGAAACAAGCTCTGCAATATTACATTGCGAAGTTGTGAATAAATTTGTGAATTGCTCGACAATCCGTGGTGCATCGTCGACAACCACGTTCACCGTTACTGTCGATGGGTAATAGGTTGTTTGAACACTTTGAGTTCTTTTCATGACAATCAGCAAGTCAAGTTCCGCCCCTTTAGGAGGCAATGTCGCCTCTAATAGAGTGATGGCATTCCAACTGCCGGATAACATCATAATAAACGTAAACTCCTTGCCAAACATCGCTAAGCGACTATCTTCAATATTACAGTCACACTCACTAACGAGGCGAGTAATCGTGTTCACAATGCCCGGACGATCTGTTCCCAGCGCAGTAATCACAAGAAATTGCTGTTCAGTCTTAGGCAAAGTCTGTCCCTTAATGTTTTTGATTATGTCAGTTAAACACTTAATTAGAATATAGCAGTAAATACAGTTGTCATAAAACTGACGCCAGATGCAGGTAAGGAAACCATAAAAAATGGCATCTGCCAAGAGAAAGCACACACTCTTGCGAGAAATATCAGCGAATTATTACTTCTATTTAAGTTAATGTCTCTGGCATTAACAAAATTCATTAAAATCTTGCTGTTGGGTGGTTTTCTTCTTGGAAATGAAAAAGTAACATGGGGGTTCAATTATTAAGGGGGTATCGTCATGGCTAATGGAAACGCAAATTATAAAGATTTTTTAATGGGAAGCATTGTTGCAGTTATAACACCGATGGACTCAGCGGGGCGTTTAGATAAAGCCAGTCTGAAAAAACTGGTGGATTACCATGTTGAAAGCGGAACATCTGCCATTGTTTCTGTTGGTACAACAGGCGAATCAGCAACCTTAACTCACAAAGAACATGTGGATGTAGTGAAAGCCACCTTAGAACTTGCTGATGGGCGTATCCCAATTATTGCTGGTGCAGGTGCAAATGCGACAGCAGAAGCTATCTCTTTAACCAATGAATTTGAAAATAGTGGGGTAGTTGCTTGCCTGACGGTAACACCTTATTATAATAGGCCTTCTCAGGAAGGGCTATATCAACATTTTAAAGCAATTTCAGAGAACACTAGCTTGCCACAGATTCTTTATAATGTACCATCACGGACAGGCTGCGATATGTTACCTGAAACCGTAGGGCGTTTAGCGAAATTGGCGAATATTGTCGCAATTAAAGAAGCGACAGGGAACTTAGCTAGGGTTCATCAAATCAAAGAACTGGTTGATGATGATTTTGTACTGTTAACCGGTGATGACGCGACAGCACTCGATTTCATGCAACTCGGTGGAAAGGGCGTTATTTCAGTAACTTCTAACGTTGCTGCACCGCAGATGGTAAAAATGTGTGACTTAGCGCTTGCAGGCAAATATACTGAAGCGCGCGAATTAAACAAAAAACTGATGGGGTTACATCTTCAGTTGTTTGTTGAACCAAATCCAATTCCAGCGAAATGGGGCTGTCATCGCTTAGGCTTGATTACAGATGGTACATTGCGGTTACCTATGACACCGCTAACCAGCTCAGGCCAGCAAAAAGTGGAAGAAGCCTTGAAACTCGCTGGGTTACTGTAAAATTTAGGGAATTTTAATGGCAACATTATTGCAAAAATCGAAGGTTATGAAGGTTGCTGGCCTGTCACTTGTCGTGTTACTGGCAGCCTGCTCCAGCGATCAGCGCTATAAACGTCAGGTCAGCGGTGATGAGGAATACCTCAATGCTGCGCCATTGAAAGTGTTAAATGTGCCACAAGGGCTTACATTACCAGAAGCAAATGGTGAGTATGATATCCCTAAAGCCACATCAACAGGCGCAGTAGGGAAAGCTTTAGATATTCGTCCCCCTGTACTGACAATTTCGCAATTAGCGGGTTCACGCACGGAAGATAGCGCGCAAGCAAGTCGTTTGTTGCTAGAAAATACACCTGAAAATAGTGCTCTTTGGTCACAAGTCACCATGATCCTAGAACAAAGAGGCATCCCAGTTTCATCGAAAGATGATGGCTCTCGCTCAATTGAAACCAATTGGGTCAAGTGGGATCGTGCTGACGAAAACGTGCCTATTGAAAGCCGCCATAAAATTACGGTTAAACCTGAAAACGGCATGATGGCATTAACAGTCACCAGTTTAGGGTTACGCCAAGGTGATGAAACTATTACTGATACTATTGAAGTTCAACGTTATAACAAATTATTGTTAAACGAATTAACTGATAATTTATATACGTTGCGTGATACTTCAAATAAAAACAGTATCCAAAGTGCCTATGGGATCATAGATGTTCAAACAGGTAGTGACGATACAGGCCTTCCTTTAGTCGTTGTCCGTGCGCCATTTGATGCGGTTTGGGAAAGGTTACCTCATGCACTAGAAAGTGTAGGCATGAAAGTTGGCGACCGTTCTCGCTCTAGTGGCTCTGTCACGGTAACTTACAAAGGCTTAAGTAGCTCAGAATGGCAAGCTCTGGGGGTTGATGACCCATCTATCCCTGAAGCGGATTATAAATTGCAGGTTGGTGACTTAAACAACCGTAGTACGCTGCAATTTATCACCACTAAAGGTGTCGCATTAACACAGAAACAAAATGATGAAATGGTCGCGGCATTAAAAGCGGCGTTTAGTAAAGTTCCAACGAATAAATAATTATATTTCATTTTGGTAAAACAAATAAAAACCGTGGCTTGCAATACAAGTCGCGGTTTTTTTATGGGGAATTTTAGGCAAATTGGGTGTGTTCAAATTGGGGCAAAGGGATGAGTTAGCTCATCATAAGTTTATAGATAGATAATCATTTTAAATATTATTGCTATCTTGCCAATATGAGATGCCATAAAACGAATGGACAAAAAATCAGTGTTTATGCTGAAGTAATCGTTTGCGTCCGCCTGAGAATTTTATTATCATAATTAGCGCTAAAATATAAAATATTGTATATCAGTGGGTTAGCATAAGCTTTTACATTGGCGTATAACTAGCTGAAACAGAGTAGAAAATTAACAGTGAACCGTATTTTTAAATGCTTTTTCTTCTGTTAATTATCTTTTCTGTAAAGACAGAATGATGACAGAATTCCCATATCATTTTTTATATAGATTAATCACATCTCTGGAGTGTGTAAGATGCAAAAGAAAGCTGAGTTGTATCGTGGTAAGGCAAAAACTGTCTATACCACAGAGGATCCTGATCTGCTGGTTCTGGAATTCCGTAATGATACATCAGCACTCGATGGTGAGCGTATCGAACAATTTGATCGTAAAGGCATGGTTAATAATAAATTTAACCATTTTATTATGAGCAAATTAGAAGAGGCGGGTATTCCAACACAAATGGAGGCACTGCTTTCTGACACTGAAGCACTAGTCAAAAAACTAGATATGGTTCCAGTTGAATGTGTTATTCGTAACCGCGCAGCGGGTTCACTTGTTAAGCGCTTAGGTGTTGAAGAAGGTATGGTATTGAACCCGCCTTTATTTGACTTATTCTTAAAAGATGATGCGAAGCATGACCCAATGGTCAATGAGTCTTATTGTGAAACCTTTGGTTGGGTTAGCAAAGACAATCTGGCAACAATGCGTGAACTGAGCTACAAAGCAAATGAGGTTCTGAGCAAAATTTTTGCCGATGCTGGGCTCATTTTAGTCGATTTCAAACTAGAGTTTGGTTTATATAAAGGCCAAGTGGTACTAGGGGATGAATTCTCTCCAGATGGTAGCCGTTTATGGGATAAAGCAACCCTTAATAAAATGGATAAAGACCGTTTCCGTCAAAGCCTTGGCGGCTTGATTGAGGCTTATGAAGAAGTTGCTCGTCGTATTGGTGTACCGCTAGATTAATCAATTTTCCATTATTTTAGGTATGGATCAGCCTGCTATTCAGGCTGATTTTGACGAAGAGTTATGTTACTTAAGGGACGATTGGTTCAGAAAATTGGTTACCCAAGACGATGGGGTGATATAAGGTTGTTCCAGTTGTTCCAGTTGTTCCAGTTGTAACTGTTGGCTAAGTGAAATCAGTGTTGGGGCCGGAAGAGACGACTCAACTTGCAGTTTAGGATGACATAATATAGATAATGGCGGCCCATCAGCGATGAGCTCCCCATTTGATAAATGTAAGGTCCGCTGGAAATGGCGTGCTACAAAGTCAAGGTCATGGCTAATGGTGACCACCGTAACCCCTTTTTCACGTTGCAATGTTAGCCAATGCTCGAATCGGCGCATCCAACATGCATCGAAATCACGGCTAGGCTCATCGAGTAATAATAATTTAGGAGAGATAGCCTCTAAACAGGCAACAGCAACCATTCTTCGTTGGCCTGCATGCAAATCTAAAGGGTGTTTATCTGCAACATCAGTGAGGCCACAAGTCTTTAGCGCATGTAATGTACGCGTTTGAATTTCAGCTTTAGCGTATTTTTGCCGCTTTAAACCAAAGGCGATTTCGTCTTTGACTCGACTATGAAAAATTTGTTTTTCAGCTTCTTGAAATAAAATACCGATCTGGTTTGCTCTATGGGGTGCAGTAATGGCACTGAGCTTTTGATTGTCGAGGTGTATATGACCGCTGGTGGGTTGCAATAAACCCGCTAAAAGTCGCAATAGTGTTGATTTCCCCGCGCCATTATCCCCCACTAAAGCTACCCATTCTCCAGAGTATATGGAGACAGATAAGCTCTTAATATTATCATGACTAGAACTTGGCCAACGGTAAGTTAGCTTATCGAGTTGCAGCATACCGCTCCTTAAATGCTTGCACCAGTTGGCTTTCATTATGGGGGATATTACCAACCCAAAGACCTTGTTTGACTAGCTCTCCCACGGCTCGCCATGCGTCTGGCATATTAATAGTTTCAAGTGCAGCAAGAAAAATATCATTCAAGCTGCCGACGGCTTGCATTTTTCCTGCTTCTAAAAATGCTTTACCAGAACTTAATAGCAAAAAAGTATTGCAAAAATGGGTTGCGGGTAATAAATTGCGCTCAAATAACATTAAGCTACAACCAGTTTGTTCGGTGTATTGCTTGAGTTGAATTAAAATATGCTGTGTCGCACTAGGTGTTAACCGACTAAATGCCTCATCGAGTAGCAGTAATTTCGGTTGCATTGCTAAAGCGCTGGCTAAGACGACACGCTGAGCTTCACCACCCGATAAGGTTGAAGGGTGCCGAGTACGTAACGGCTCACAGAAGGTTAAACGGATTGCTTGTTCAACCCGCCTATCTATCTCTTCTAGTGCTAACCCTAAATTTTCAGGCCCAAAGGCTATTTCTTGCTCGACGGTAAAAGCACAGCCTGATAGCTGTAAATGTGGGGATTGTTGAATGAGTTGCCGGCTAGTTGAAGCTTGAATTAATGAGTCTGTTGTCAATGTTCCCTGTAAAACATTGGCGACACCTTCAATTTTCCCACGGATTAAATCATCATGCCAGCCCGCAAGTAGTTGGGCTAATGTACTTTTACCACTGCCATTGCCCCCGTATACACATAGCCACTGGCCTGGATCGAGATGTAAATCTATCGGCCCTAATAAAATTTGCTCTGTTCCTTGTGGAATAAAGCACATTTGTTGCAAATTCACCACCACAGAGCTAAACCACCTTCAATAAAAATAAATATGACTAACCCGTAGCGTAAGGATATTTGCCATAAACTGTCAGCGGGAGGGTTAAGGGTCGTACGGTTAGAGCTGTATCGAAAGCCACGCATATCCAGCGCGGCACTGCGGATACTCAACTCATTGAGTGTATTACTGGCTAGTGGAAATAATAAGGCCGGCAATGATGTGATGCGCTGCCAAATCCCGCCATTTAAGGGAACTCCACGAGCAATTTGAGCTTCACGGATAGTTATCAACTGTTGGCGTAGTTGTTCAACGAGTAATAGTGGACCTGCCAATAAATAGGCAAAGCTTGCAGGCAACCTGCTAGCAAATAGGGCTCGAATAAACCGCTCCGTCGGGACAAATTGCAACCAAAGTTGGGAGCCACTAATAATAGTTAATAACCTAAACCATAATGCCATGGCAAAATCTGGGCGGCTATTTTTCAACGTATCCCCTGTGAGTATCTGGGCTAACCAACCACTATGGATAAGCCAGAGACCTGCCGCCATGGGTATCATAATCCACGCGACAACACGCCAACGATGACGAGCGGGTTGCCATAATAGTAATACTATAAAAGTACTACAACCTAGCAGAGCTAAAGGCCACCCCAAAGGCAAAAATAGTGAACTCGCACTCAGCCAGAGCCAAAGCGTCAGCGAGGTAAACGGGTGCATTTAACTTACCTTAGCCATATTGGGGTAGTTGCGTTGTACTCGCTCCGGCAATTGGCGAACCAGCAGCCAAGCAACAATAGCGGAAATAACTTTATCTGCGATGTTGGCACCTAGAACGGTAATCGCGACTGATTCAAGTAAGTTATCTCCAACGGCATGGAAATAGGCAACGAAAAAATCAGCTCCACTACCCGTCGTCCCTGCAAATAAGTAAGTGCGAATAGGGACAGCAACGAGCATTAATGCAAAGGTAATAATGACCCCGGATAAAATAACTCTAGGTAAGGTGCGAAAACAGCCGGCACGGGCTAACAACCCAGCACTGAGGCCGATCATCATGGCTACGGGGGCAAATGCTGCGGCGATAGGCCCGCTGAGTAATCCCCACAATAAATTGGTTAATAAGCCACTAAACAAGGCGACCCAAGGGCCTGCTAATAACGCACAAATTAGCGTTCCAATAGAATCGAGAAAAATAGGCAGTTTTAACATAGAGCTTAATTGCCCAATAATCATATTAATCGCGATCGAAAAAACAATTAAAGTCAGTGTGCGACTAGAAATAATCGACGTTTTGCTCATGACAACGTATTCCTTGCTATGATGGAATAATAAATTAACGAGAGGTGATAATAAGTTCTTCGTAACCTGAAAGAGGACACGGTTCACGTGTGAAATTGGTTTTTTCAAGTTCACCAATCACCAGTTCTAATGTGGTTCTCACTGTGCAACCGGGCATCATATGGCCACCAAGCACTTTGCCAGTTTCGTCAGCAACCGCCAGATGAAGGTGTTCACCTTGGGCATCCAACGTACCGATTAAAGAGACAATCTCAAATTTACCTGTTGTATGATGCGTTATATCCTGCCCAGCGAAACGTAGAGCAACATTGGTTAAGCTGCCAACACTCCCAGCAATAAACGCAGCTTGCAGACGATGATGTGCAATTTGTTGGCGTAAGGATAAAATCACATCTTCATCGGGTACTAAGCGGATAGCAATAAAACGAGCGTTGGAATAAAGGGGTAAAGGGTGGGTCATATCATTAATCCTAATTATTGTGCTAGTAATAAGTGCCACACAATTTAGTAAATTATCAATTATCTTGGTTTATGACTTTTTATATTAATAACTGATGGATATTATACTCAATAATTACCAATTGTCTGGGAACAAAGGTGTTTGAGTGCATCTTTAGTAAAACGCACTGTAAGTTGGTGTTTATGGTGATGAATATGGGAAAAATGAAGAAATAAAAAAATAAAGAGTTATGAATATCCCGAATATTTAGCTTAAGTTTTATTGCTTACAGGTGGATTTAAACTTAACGGTGTTTTTCTGAGCACGATAAACGGATAACCATGGTTTATGCTAGCGAGTGTTTTCTTTAATATGGATAAATTGCTAAGGGAAATGTCTACTATTCCCGTTTAAACCATCCTCGGATGGTATAGCTTTGGGGATAGTTCAGTATGCTAGATGGGCAATATTCGTATTCATACATGCCTTTAGTTAGAATAAAGCTAAAAATATTAAATAGCATCAATTGATATTAATAAGTAATACAAGTGTAATTACTAGGTTAATATGATGGAAGGAGACAGTCAGTTTTATTATTCATTATAATAATAGGTTAGCAAAAACAAAATAGAGCATGTATATATTTGCTTCTTTGATGATGAGCCAATAACATGTTTTGAAACCAATCATTTTAGCTGTTCGTAAAATAATAATTACGCGTTCTACAGGGATAAATCTATGAGTCATGTTGATCCAACATTAATCATCCTACTGGTATTAGCTGGGTTAGGGATCATAAGTCATAATATGACGGTCACTCTTGCGATGTTATTTTTATTGGTGGTTAGGATAACGCCATTGAATAATTATTTCCCATGGATTGAAAAATATGGGTTAACAATCGGCATTCTTATTCTCACTATTGGGGTGATGGCTCCTATCGCAAGTGGCAAAATAACAGCGAACGAAGTCCTGAGCTCATTTTTAAATTGGAAATCAATCCTTGCCATTGTGATTGGCATTGCCGTCTCTTGGCTAGGTAGCCGTGGGGTGACTTTAATGTCACATCAACCTTCTACAGTCGCAGGGTTATTAGTCGGGACAGTTATTGGTGTCGCTTTGTTCCGCGGCGTTCCTGTAGGGCCGTTAATTGCGGCTGGGATCTTGTCGTTATTAATTGGGAAATCATAACATTACTATGGTTGAACTATTATCTCCCATTGTAGAACAGCTTCGTTTTCTGGGCATGCGGCGTCTTTTGCTCCTTTCAGGAGACGATGCTTGGGTCGAGCAACAACTGATAAACTTACAAGAAACACTAAAGGGGGATTGGTTAACGCTATCCTCTAGCTTACCGAGGGCGGTTCTACCTGAAAATGCACACTTGTTGTTAGGTCGGGAGTTTTTACACGGTATTTTTGACGCGCGTAAAGGCCTACATAGTGAAGCATTGGCAATATTGTCTGGGGCATTGAAGGCTGGCAGTCTGTTGGTTTTATGTACCAAAGAGCCGTCGAAATGGGCAGCCAGTGAAGATGTGGATAGCCTACGCTGGAATGAGCAACACGGTATTATTCCCACTCCTAATTTTGTATCGCACTTACAACACACAATTCACTTATCGGATACCGTATTATTTTACCAGCAGGGGAATACCCCCAGTTTTTCATTGTTGGAAAATAAAACCAAATGGTTGCCAGCAACAGGTCAACCAACCAAACAACAACAAAAAATTATTAGCCAATTATTACATGCTCAAGGTGGTATTTGGGGGGTAATAGCACCTAGAGGGCGGGGGAAATCGACCCTTGCGGGGATGCTAATACAACAATGGCCTGGGGAGTGCTGGTGTTGTGCTCCAGCGAAAGTGGCGACAGAAGTGTTAACACAACGGGCAGGTAAGCCAATTACGTTTTGGTCCCCAGATAATCTTTTGTCGTTTTGTCGCCAGAAAAAAAACATTACTGCAGATTGGTTAATTATTGATGAAGCTTCAGCCATCCCAAGCTATATTTTGCGTGAATTAGTAGAATACTTTCCTCGAGTTTTATTGACGACGACCGTTGATGGTTATGAGGGAACTGGGCGAGGTTTTATGTTGAAATTTTGTGCTAGTTTGCAAAATTTCACAGCACTTCAGCTTGATGAGCCGATGCGTTTTGCTCGAAATGACCCTTTAGAGCTATGGCTTAACCAAGCACTCCTGTTACAAGAACCAGAATGTCAGAAAAATAAGGTTGATGCCATTGAGTATTTAGGGATAACTCAAATGGAATTGGCGGCTAACTATACCCAACTTAGCGCTTTTTATGGCTTATTGATGAGTGCGCATTATCGAACATCTCCTTTAGATTTAAGGCGTTTATTGGACGCAAAGCAACAACATTTTATGGCGGCAAAAGCTGTCGGCCATGAAAGCACTTTCATTGGTGCTGTATGGATGGTAGATGAGGGGCAATTAACTGAAGCGCTAGGCTGGCAAATTTGGGCTGGTTTACGCCGGCCTAGAGGGAATTTAGTTGTACAGTCATTAGCCGCACACAGTTATTTTCCGAATGTTGCTCAATGGAAATCACGTAGGGTAATGCGTATTGCGGTTGAGAGCCATTATCGAAGAAAACAAGTTGGTTTAACATTATTAGAAAAGCAACAGGTTATTGCGAAACAACAGGGTTTGGATTTTTTATCAGTCAGTTTTGGGTTAACCCCTGATTTACTCGCATTTTGGCAAAAAGCAGGTTTTCGGTTAATTCGCATAGGGGACCATAAAGAAGCGAGTAGCGGGTGTTTTACTGCGATGGCAATATTACCGATTTCTAGCCGCGCATCTCAATTTTGTGAGCAAGGTGAATTGTTGTTACAGCGGGATGTAGCTTGGCGTGAGGATTTATCAGTGTTTAATTTACTAGTAAGTGACCAACAGCAGTTAATGGATGAAGATTGGTTAGAACTAGTCGGTTTTAGTGAGTTTAAACGCCCTCTAGCAGCAAGTAAAAGTGCCATTATGCGTTTGTTAACTGTAACTTCAAATGAACTACCTTTGTTAAGTAGGCATTTGCAATCATTAGAGCCGATAACTCAAATTTGCGCTGATATGGCATTAACAGGGAAAAAACAATGGCTACAATTAGCGAGAAAAGAGGTTGGTACACAAGTAAAAAAATACCAACCCGATTTGCTTAGCAAAATAAAACAAAAGATTATTTCTTTTTGTCATTAGGCCAGTCATCCTCATCGTCCCATAAGTGGTTATTATCTTTATGAGGAGGGAGTTCAGGTTTATCATCTAGGTATTTTTTGGGGTCAAGTCTCAGCATTTCTTTTACTGAGTTCCAAATAATACCGACTAGTAAGAGTAAAATTATCCACCAGTAGTCAGCTAGCCATTGCATATTCACCTTCCATTCGTCATTCTTTGAGCTGTCTGTGCGTTGATTTCGCTCAGTTACCCTAGTCACATACGGGTGTATGCTCCTAGGGATGCCTTCTCTTATCGCCTTCATACAACTCAAATAATTTAGAATGGGTATGGAACAGTCATTCTTTGAGCTGTCTGTGCGTTGATTTCGCTCAGTTACCCTAGTTACATACGGGGGTATGCTCCTAGGGATGCCTTCTCTTATCGCCTTCATACAACTCAAATAATTTAGAATGGGTATGGAACAGTCATTCTTTGAGCTGTCTGTGCGTTGATTTCGCTCAGTTACCCTAGTCACATACGGGTGTATGCTCCTAGGGATGCCTTCTCTTATCGCCTTCATACAACTCAAATAATTTAGAATGGATATGGAACAGTCATTCTTTGAGCTGTCTGTGCGTTGATTTCGCTCAGTTACCCTAGTCACATACGGGTGTATGCTCCTAGGGATGCCTTCTCTTATCGCCTTCATACAACTCAAATAATTTAGAATGGGTATGGAACAGTCATTCTTTGAGCTGTCTGTGCGTTGATTTCGCTCAGTCACCCTAGTTACATACGGGGGTATGTGACTAGGCGAGTTTCCTATCACCTTTATTAGAAATTAAACGGCATGATAAAAATATAGCTATACCCGTTAAAATCGGACAATACCTTCAGCACGCTAAAATAAAGGTGATCATAATCATTTCAATCGGCAAAATCGACTTTTCATTACGCCTATTTACCATTACAGTATATCATTGATATTACTATGAGTTACCACAGATTTTGTAAGGTATTTTACCTTAGTATCTGCTTATTTCTTATTCTTTATAAAGGAGGAGGAGTTTTGAAAAAATTGTTCCTCATTACCATTGGATGGTTAGCTGTTGTACTGGCTTTTGCTGGTGTGGTGCTTCCCGTTTTGCCAACAACCCCTTTTTTATTATTAGCTGCTTGGTGCTTCTCTCGCTCATCACCGCGTTTCCATCACTGGTTGCTATATCGTTCGTGGTTCGGTAGTTATATTCGTCATTGGCAAAAACATAAAGGGTTACCAAAGGGGGCTAAACCTAAGGCTATTATTTTAATCTTATTAACATTTTCATTTTCTATTTGGGTTGTTAGTTACCTTTGGTTAAAAATAAGCTTATTGGTACTGTTATGTTGGTTGTTAATGTTTATGTATAGGCTTCCAGTGGTTGATGAACAAATTTCAGGGAAAAATAAGAAGGTTTCATAGACGGGGAATTCCAATCTATGAAACGCAATATAATAGGGGGAAATGTCTTAGCTAGTCTTATACATCTAGGCGAATATAACGCTCAAATACATAATTTAAGTTGTTGATTAGCCAATTTTTACCATAGATCTCTTCTTGCTGTAACACTTGTTTAATCACTTCAGGTGTTAATAATTGCTCAGCTTCATGCGCTAAAGGCCAATAACTAATATGCCACGGTTCGTATGCGACACCAGCATCAATTGCTGTGAACGGGCGATAAAAATCGAATGTTGACATATTTTCAGTAAGCCAATCATTTAGCTCTGCAAGGTAGCCCCCAGCCTCATATTCCCATGGTTCTAACTGCAATGTTTGCCCTGTAGGGATACGCAAAGGGTCATAAACATCAATCTCTGTGCCCCAGTGATGGCGACTGGCTCCGGGTAATGCGGACCAATGCAGAATAGCTTCACATAGTTCCCCTTCAGAAAGTTGGCTGATATCTAATGGTTGACTATGAGTATCAAGAACAGGGCGCAGGCCGGTAAATTTTTCATTCCAAATAAGTTGTTGACGTGAAAAATCACGAAAAGCACTTGCTGACTGTAATTTAAAGCCCGCTTTAGTCGCGGTTTGTTGCATTGCAAGAAACGCTTTTGTTGCATTAAATTGCAAGCGATGTGACCCGCCAAGCGTAACTAAATGGTCTGTTGAGCGGCCAGTTAGCATTTCAATAGTGAGCATATTATTGGTGGTCATAGTATTAACAACTCCATGATCCTCTCATAGATTAAAGCTAATTGTTGTAGGTCATCCACTTTTACGCATTCATCAACTTTATGAATTGTTGCATTTAGTGGGCCTAGTTCAATCACTTGAGTGCCCATTTGAGCGATAAAACGGCCATCCGACGTACCACCACTGGTTGAAAGTTCAGCGTTTTGACCCGTTAATTCATGAATTGCTTGTAATGTAGCGGTAACTAATTCGCGTTTTTCTGTCAAAAAAGGTTGCCCAGATAGTACCCATTCAATTTTATACTCGAGTCCATGTCGTGATAACATTTCAGTGACCCTGTCACGTATTTGTGTGTCAGTCAACTCAGTACTAAAACGGAAATTAAATTGGACAGATAATTCTCCAGGGATCACATTACTTGCCCCTGTCCCTGCATGAATGTTAGCAATTTGCATCGTCGTTGCTGGGAAAAAATCATTACCAGTATCCCATGTGGTGGTCGTAAGCTCATGCAAAAACGCACTTGCGCGGTGAACTGGGTTAGTTGCTAAATGTGGGTAGGCGACATGGCCTTGTACGCCGATGATAGTGAGGTTAGCTGTGATTGAGCCTCTGCGACCATTTTTAACAATGTCACCTAATTGAGCTTGACTAGAAGGCTCACCGACTAAACAGTAGTCGACGCGTTCTTGGCGCTGCATTAAAGTTTCAACGACTTTAACAGTACCGTCTAACGCATCAGCCTCTTCATCTGAGGTGATTAAAAAGGCTAAACGACCCTGATGGTTGGGGTGTTTTTCAACAAATCGCTCTGCAGCGACGACCATTGCTGCGACTGAACCCTTCATGTCGGCAGCACCACGGCCATAAAGATGCTGATTTATAATCGTAGGTGTAAATGGTGGTGTTTGCCACTGAGCACTATTACCCGCAGGGACAACATCAGTGTGACCTGCGAAGGCTAAAGTAGGGCCTTTTGCGCCACGAAATGCCCAAAAATTTAATGTATTCCCAAAGGGCATGGGCTCAATAAGGAAGCCAATTTTGTCTAGGCGTTCAATAAGTAAGGCTTGGCAGCCTTGGTCATCAGGGCTGATTGAAGGGCGAGCAATAAGTTCTTTGGCAAGTTGAATAACCGGACAATCCATTTTAATCACCTGATTATTTAATGAAGTTTTGGTACTCATCCGCATTAAACCCAACTAGATAACGGTTATCAGCGGAAACAAGTACAGGGCGTTTGATCATCGCAGGCTCTGCAAGTAATACCTTTTTAGCGCTATTAGCGTCGATAACGGCATTTTTTTCATCATCAGTCAATTTACGCCATGTAGTACCACGCTTATTAACGAGGATTTCCCAGTCAATGTTATCCATCAGTGTAGAAAGTAATGCATCACTAATTCCATCAACCCGATAATCATGGAACTGATAATCAACCCCATTATCCTCTAAGTATCGGCGAGCTTTTTTTATGGTGTCACAATTTTTAATTCCGTACATAATATAAGGAGAAGCAGCAGGGGTGTTCGACATACAATGGTCCTCAAAAAATAGCGATATACCTTATATAATGCGGGAAAATGCATTGAGGATCTACCCCAAAATGGTAAATAGATATCAAGGTTATTATTTGCTTGCATATAGTTTATTTCATAAATATTAAATGAATTAAACTGAGCGTTAATATTAAATTATATAGATTTATTTTGAGCGCATATATATTAAGCTTGCTTCAAGTCGTGAGCGGACACGTAGCTTCTTAAGAATATTGCGTATGTGAACTTTCACCGTTTCCTCTGAAATAAAAAACAATTTAGCTATTTCCCTATTTTTTAAGCCTAGTGCCATTTTGTGAATGATTTCACATTCGCGTCGAGTTAGTGTTGATAAAGGGTCAGTAGATTGATGCCGTGTAATAAGCAGTTGATATATTTTTTCACTAAACACATGCTGGCCTTCTGATGCTTTTTTCATACTATAAAATAGCATATCTAGATCACTGTTTTTTAATAAATAACCTTGAGCACCGGAATCGATAGCATTATACACATCAGTCTTAATAGTAGATGCAGATAACACTAATATATAACTATTTATACAATGCTTACGAAGTGAGCGTATGGTCTCAAACGTTTTATTCCCTCGAATATTAGTATCAATTATTATTAGGTTAGGGTGTAACTGTGTTGCGACATTCAAAGCGTCGTTACAGCAGCAACATTCAGCAATTATAGTAAAGTAATCATCGGTATTTATAAGTTGACGTAATCCGAAGTGTATGATCGGGTGTTCATCAATAATCATTACTGAATAATTAGACATAGTCGGTTCCTTTGTCATGTCTTAAGGAATATCATATTTTCCATATAGAGAGTGGGCTGTTAAATAATTTATTTAATATATAATTAATATATAATTAATATATAATAGTGTTTTGTCACTATGTATTAGGTTGTTATATATTGCCTGCATTGCTGAAATAAGTTACTGAAATATGTTATGAGAACACGATATAAAAATAATAATCACAAATTTTGATAATACATTAAATTGGTGTAAATAATATCTAATATTTTAATATGATAATGATAAAAAAATAATCATGAAAGTAAAAATAATATTTTCACAATTTAATTTGCATTTTTTTTAAATTGAAGGAGTACATAATGATATATGATTTATATAAAATTAATAAATATCTTAGTCTGTGAGAAATAGATTAATATCTTAAACGTGTTGCTGTTATCACTTTTATTATTGGTAGAGGCAGAGGGACTTTGAATGGATAAAACGATAGCGCAGGTAAGGTATCTGCAGACATATTGCTGATAATATCATCGTAACCGAAAGATTTTTCTGGAAATTGCCAGCATGATCATGATTTGCTAGTGAGATGTGTTTATACTGTTAGCGCTCTTACCTTACCAATTTTGAAAGGACTTGACGATGGATGATAAATTAAAACAAAGTGCTCTTGATTTTCATGAGTTTCCACATCCTGGGAAAATTACTGTTACTCCAACTAAACCATTAACAACCCAGCGCGATCTTGCATTAGCTTATTCCCCCGGCGTTGCTGTTCCATGCCTTGAAATTGCTGAAAACCCACTTAAAGCTTATCGTTATACTGCTAAAGGTAACCTTGTTGGCGTTGTGTCCAACGGTACGGCAGTTCTTGGGTTAGGTAATATTGGTGCTTTGGCAGGTAAACCTGTCATGGAAGGGAAAGGCGTACTATTTAAAAAGTTTTCTGGCGTTGATGTCTTTGATATTGAAGTTGATGAAACAGACCCAGACAAACTGGTTGATATCATTGCTTCGCTTGAGCCAACTTTTGGTGGTATTAATTTGGAAGATATCAAAGCGCCAGAATGCTTTTATATTGAACAAAAACTGCGTGAACGCATGAAAATACCCGTATTCCACGATGACCAACACGGGACAGCGATTATCTGTACTGCTGCGGTTATCAATGGATTACGCATTGTAAAAAAAGAGATTGGTGACGTCCGTCTAGTGGTTTCAGGCGCGGGAGCTGCATCAATCGCTTGTATGAATTTATTAGTCGCATTAGGCTTAAAACGTGAAAATATCACAGTTTGTGACTCAAAAGGTGTTATTTATAAGGGTCGTGACGAAAAAATGGATGTCACTAAAGCGGCCTATGCGATTGAAGATAACGGCCAGCGTACTTTAGCTGATGCGATACCAAATGCCGATATTTTCCTAGGTTGTTCTGGTCCTCGTCTTTTAACGCCTGAAATGGTGAAAACCATGGCAAAAGACCCACTCATATTGGCGCTTGCCAACCCAGAGCCTGAAATTCTTCCACCGTTAGCCAAAGAGGTTCGTCCTGACGCCATTATCTGTACAGGTCGTTCTGATTATCCTAACCAAGTTAATAACGTTTTATGCTTCCCATTCATTTTCCGTGGTGCACTGGATGTGGGTGCGACAACCATTAACGAAGAAATGAAACTAGCTTGTGTGTATGCCATTGCAGATTTGGCTTTGGCAGAACAAAGTGAAGAAGTGGCCTCTGCGTATGGTAATCAGGACTTATTTTTTGGCCCTGAATATATTATTCCTAAACCATTTGACCCACGCTTAATTGTTAAGATTGCTCCTGCTGTTGCAAAAGCCGCTATGGATTCAGGCGTTGCAACACGACCAATCGAAGACTTTGATGTGTATATCGAAAAATTAAATCAGTTTGTCTATAAAACAAACTTGTTTATGAAGCCTATTTTCTCTCAAGCGAAAACAGAGAAAAAACGCATTGTTTTGGCGGAAGGGGAAGAAGAGCGCGTATTGCATGCGACTCAAGAATTAGTTTCATTAGGTTTAGCGTTCCCTGTTTTAGTTGGGCGTCCTAGTGTGATTGAAATGCGCATTCAAAAGCTTGGCCTACATATTGAACTAGGTAAAGATTTTGAAGTAGTAAACAATGAAAATGACCCACGGTATAAAGAGTACTGGCAAGAATACTACCAGATTATGAAACGCCGAGGCGTCTCACAAGAAATGGCACGTCGTGCTGTAATCAATAACCCAACCTTAATTGGTGGGATCATGGTATTGCGTGGCGAAGCGGATGGGATGATTTGCGGTACTGTCGGAAGTTATGGTGAACATTACGAAGTCGTCAAAGAACTATTTGGTTTCCGTGAAGGTGTTCATACCGCAGGTGCGATGAATGCCTTGCTACTACCAACCGGTAACACGTTTATCGCCGATACTTACGTTAATGAAGACCCTACACCTGAAGAGCTAACAGAAATTACTTTAATGGCGGCAGATACTGTACGTCGCTTTGGTATTGAACCAAAAGTTGCTCTGCTTTCTCGTTCTAGTTTTGGTTCTTCGGATTGCGCATCAGCACAAAAAATGCGCGACACACTTGCGATGGTTAAAGCACGTGATCCGCACCTTGAAATTGACGGTGAAATGCATGCCGATGCGGCCTTAATCGAATCAATTCGCAAAGATGTGATGCCTGATAGCCCATTAAAAGGTTCAGCTAACTTATTGATTATGCCTAATATGGAAGCAGCTCGTATTAGTTATAATTTACTGCGAGTGACTAGCTCTGATGGTGTTACTGTAGGGCCAGTATTGATGGGAGTAGCGAAGCCTGTGCATATTTTAACGCCAATTGCTTCAGTACGTCGCATTGTGAATATGGTGGCATTAGCCGTTGTAGAAGCACAAACTAACCCGCTATAGGTTTTGTGTTAATAACTTAACATTATCTGTAAAGACTTCTGTTTTTATAAAATAGAAGTCTTTTTTAATTGAAAATGATTCTCATTATCTGTATTTTGTAGTGTAGACTACAGCATACGGAAAGTATAATGATTTCAATTAGATTAATATCAAAAGTATCCATTTTTATCGTCGGGTTATTCATTATTAGCGGTTGTGTGCAAAAAGTTACACCGTCCATAGTACAACTAGATAATCAACTTACTGGGCCAAATCAATTGGTTGATTTGTCTACAGGAAAACCAATTACGCCTCAACAACTTATCCAGCAACTCGCACAATCCACTTATGTGATTGTGGGGGAAAAGCATGACAATCTGTATCATCACCAAATAGAGCAGTGGGTTGCTCAGGAAATGCAACAGCTTCGTCCTCAAGGCTCTGTGTTACTTGAAATGATTACGCCTTCACAGCAAAACAATATCACCAAGGTGCAAGCTCAGATGCAAAGTAACCTTTATATACGTGATGAAAAGCTACAGGCGGCTGTTAAGTGGAATACTGGCTGGCCTTGGGGCTTATACGGTAATCTGGTAAGGCATTTACTTAGTCAGCCATATCCTTTGTTGAGCGCTAATTTAGATAAACAGGTTATTACAGAGGCTTATGCTAATCCACCTGTACTAAAAGGCCAGTATTCAACGCAGTCAGTAGTACAAGATACAATTCGGAAAACGATTAAAAGCTCACATGGTGGGGAACTTACCGTTGAACAAGTAGAAAAAATGACTGTTATTCAGCAGATGCGTGATCGGGCAATGGCACAAGCGTTAATCAATGCGCCAAAACCTGCGTTGCTGTATGCCGGTGGGTACCACGCAACCCGTGCAATCGGGGTTCCTTTACACTTACAAGATTTAGCTCCTGAAATAGAATTTAAAGTTTTGATTATCTCCGAAGAGGGTAATCAAATTGAAAACTTACATGCTGATTATGTTTGGTATACGCCAAAGAATAATTAATTTCGCATAAGATAAGTAATATTCATTAATTATGCGAATGATTTAACATTAAAGGCAATAAATGCTTTTCATTTACATTTGTTATTGATTATCATTTGCATACTTTTTTTATGATAAGAAAGATGAAAATGGTGGCGATGACTTTAGGTTATGAACAAGCAACAAAAACCAGTAGCTCAGTTGTATTAGCGGTTCTTTTACACATAATGGTTATTGGTTTCTTTATTCGTACTATAGAAGATAAATGGGATGATTACTTACCATCACCTTCAGTGGTAATGGAACTCTCTTTTGAGTCAGAAGCAAAACAATTAACTGAAACTAATATTGGGAAAACACAAGAACTCTCGATAGCAAGCGAAGCAAAGCTAACTCCTGACGATGAGTTTCTTGAACCGGTTGTTCCAGTTAATGAAGATGCTGAATTATTAGTGGCGAAAATTAAAAAAAAGAAAACACAACCAGAGGTCAAAAAAGCACATAAGGAAATTAGTAACAAACGAATAAGTGAAATTGAAAGCGATAATTCAAAAGCGAGTTCTGCCCCGGTGACTAGTGAGGCGGTGGCTAAACAACAAACACAGCGCGTTGCTGCACAAGTTGATAGCAGTTCTCAAGCGGATGATAGCAAACGTCAATGGGAAGCAATGGTACTGGGGCAGTTGAACAAGTTTAAGCGCTACCCTGATGATGCGAAAAGGCGTAATAGAATAGGGCGTCCTATCATAAAATTTGAGGTTGATGCACAAGGTTATGTATTAGACAGTGTATTAATTAAAAACTCCGGGACGCAATCATTAGATAGAGAAGCACAACGTGTCCTTTTGAGAGCTGAACCATTGCCACCACCACCAATTGATATGTTAGTTAATGGAAAGGTAACGGTGAAGTTACCTATTGATTTTAATATCATTAATGATTAATCAGGGTAAGAAATGCTAACACATTTAAATCTATTGTCAGGCTTCTCTCAAGCCGTTAAATTTTGTCTCATTGTATTATTGGGACTACAGACAAACGCAAGTTTTGCGGAGGAAAGAATGATTGCACCAAAGGCACAAAAACAGCCTCATACGATGACTATTCATGGTGATACGCGTATCGATGATTACTATTGGCTGCGGGATGATGCAAGAAAGTCACCAGAAGTTATTGAATACTTAACACAAGAAAACAACTATACACAGCAACAACTTCAATCTGGAAGTTCGTTAAAAAAAGAAATTTATGATGAGTTGTTTTCTCGAGTAAAACAAGATGATGAGTCAGTTCCCTATAATTATAATGGTTATACATACCGTTCACGAGTCGTTGCGGGTAAAAACTATCCGATATATGAAAGACGCCCTATTAATAGTGATGGTGAATGGGTTGTCTTAGTTGATGGTAATGAACGCGCTAAGGGCACCGAATATTATCGCATGGGGGCATTAGCCATCTCGCCGGATAACACCACGCTAGCTATTGCTGAAGATCGCCAAGGGCGTAATGAATTTGCTGTGTCATTTCGCAAAATTAAGGGGGGCGAATGGCAAGAAAATATATTAACCAATACATCAGGTAATATTGTTTGGGCCAATGATAACCAAACACTATTTTATGTGAATAAGGACAAGCAAACATTGTTGCCTTACCAAGTGGTTAAACACCAATATGGTACACAACAAACCCAAGATAAACTGGTGTATGAAGAAAAGGATGACACTTTTTACGTTAGCTTAGCGAAATCGACGTCAAAAGATTTCATTTTAATTGGTATCACGAGTACTGAAACGTCTGAATACCGGTTAATTGATGCTAACCAGCCACAAAATGAAGTTAAAATTCTACAACCACGTCAAACAGGGGTTGAGTATTATCCTGATCATTTCAACGGTAAATTCTATATTCGCTCTAATCACCAACACCCATTATTTGGTTTATACATTGCAGACAATATTTCAGCGCCGTGGTTAAGCTTTATAGCCCCTCGTGATGGGGTAGATCTGGAAGATTTTGCTTTATTTAATAATTGGTTAGTTGTGGAAGAACGTCAAAATGGTTTGGTGAATATCCGCCAAATCAGTTGGTTAACGCATAAAGAAAACCAAGTAAGCTTTGATGACCCAACTTACATGGCGTGGATCGGGAATAACCCTGAGCCTGATACGGATACACTACGCTACGGTTATTCATCAATGACCACGCCATCTTCAGTATATGAAATTAATATGCTGACTCAAGAAAAGCAGCTTCTAAAACAAGAAGAAGTTAAAGATTTTAATAAACAAAATTACCAAAGTAAGCGTATTTGGGTTACTGCACGAGATGGTGTAAAAGTCCCTGTTTCCTTGGTTTACCGTAAAGATCTTTTCAAACAGGGGAAAAACCCATTGTTAGTCTATGGTTATGGCGCTTATGGTTACGGAATTGACCCATCATTTAGTTCATCCCGCTTGTCTTTGCTTGATCGTGGCTTTGTTTACGCGATTGCTCACATTCGTGGTGGTGGTGACTTAGGTAAAAATTGGTACATACAAGGTAAAACAATCCACAAGATGAATACCTTTACTGACTTTATTGATGCAACCAAAGGGTTATTATCAGAAGGTTACGGTAAAGCAGGGCATGTTTATGCCATGGGGGGAAGTGCTGGTGGCTTGTTGATGGGGGCGGTTGTGAACATGGCGCCTAATTTATATGAGGGTGTGGTTTCCGCTGTCCCATTTGTTGATGTGGTGACTACCATGTTAGACCCGTCAATTCCTCTGACGACAGGGGAATACGATGAGTGGGGGAATCCAGAAAACGAAGAGGATTACTGGAGAATAAAAGCTTATAGTCCATATGATAATATCAAAGCACAACATTACCCACATATTCTAGTGACGACAGGGTTACATGACTCTCAAGTTCAATACTGGGAGCCTGCTAAATGGGTAGCTAAATTGCGAGATATTAAACAAGGTGATTCATTATTATTATTAGAAACCAATATGAGTGCGGGGCATGGTGGTAAGTCAGGGCGTTTTAATGCGCTAGACGACATAGCTCGTGAATATAGCTTTATCTTAATGCTTGAAGATAAACCCAAATATTTTCCATATTTAAAATAATAATTAACCTATAAAAATTAGGTGTTCTTAGGGCAGCAACAATATTAATGGCATTGTTGCTGGGCCTTTTCACAGGCACTATTTTGTTCTGTGTTAGCAATGTGAGCGTATGACACTCAGTACGTTTACAGGAATGGTTTAATGAATAATAAAACAATAATTATGGTAGTTGGTATTATTGCCACTAGCTACCAAGGGGTTGCTTTAGCTGAAAATACGCAGCAGAAAAATAAACAGAAAAATAATGTGGTTAATTTTAGCCAGTTAAAAGTTTCGGGTGCGCAGAAACAAACCCCGCTCGTCAAAGCATTAGAAAAACCCGGTGCTTACAATGCGGTTGGTACGGAAAATAAATTACAGTCGATGGACAAAATTATCCGCACGATGCCCGGTACTTATACCCAAATGGATGGCAGCCAAGGAACGGTGAATGTTAATCTCCGTGGTCTGAGTGGTTTTGGACGCGTGAATATGATGGTTGATGGTATCACGCAGAGTTATTATGGAATTTCCCCGAGTCAATATACACATGGACAACAACCAAATAATGATTTTGGCGCTTTAATTGATCCAAATTTTATTGTTGAAATTGAAGTAGAAAAAGGGCAATTAAATGGAGGAAATAGTGTTAACGCTTTAGTAGGGAGCGCAAATTTCCGCACTATCGGTATTGATGATGTGATTTTTAAAGATAATTTATATGGGCTCCGTAGTAAAGCTAGTTGGGGAGATAATGGTCTCGGTTATAATGGAATGGTGGCGGTTGCAGGGAAAACATTATTACAAGATGATGGTTATTTTGGCGGCTTAATTGCAGTTAGTGGCCATAATATTCCTGGTAGTTATAAAAATGGTGATGGGTTTGATAGTGACGAGTTTGCCACTGATTCCACTTTCAAACAAAAGCCCCAATCGCAATTAGCCAAATTGAAATATAAACCTAATGACAGCCATGAATTAGAATTCAGTGGTCGTTTCTTACAAAATAAGCTCACGAGAAGAAAAATTAATAGTGAAGATTATTATATTAAATATAAATATACGCCGCTGAATGAGTTAATTGATGTTGAGGTTTTAGCGAGCCATGGTAAAAACGACCAACAATTTGAAGGTGACTCATTAGGTTGGGCATTAAGGCAAGGTAAGTCTAAAAATATTGGCGATGGACTTAATCTTTCTAATACAAGTCGGTTTTCATATGGTGATGTTGATTTTCAATGGAAAGTAGGTTCTAAGTTATCTAAAACGAAATATGAGCGCGAGGTTAGTTCTGTTATTGACCAAGATACGTTGAACTATAACCCATTCTCGCCAAGTGGGTCGTTAGATCTTGCGAGCGCCTATACACAACTAGAAGCAAAGTATGGTATCTATACAGCAATTTTTGATTTGAACTATATGAATTACCACTTAAAAGGTTTCAAACCTGCATGTGGCGATCAAGATTTTTGTTTTCCACAAGAAGCCGCGACTTTAAATTTACGGGGTAATGGTTTTAACCCCGGAGTTTTATTATCAGCAGAAATTATTCCTGAATTCCAGCCATTTGTTAGTTATGCGCATTCAATGAGAGCACCGAATACGCAAGAGGTTTTTTATTCTCAAGAAGGTGGTAATTCAATGAACCCATTCTTAAAAGAAGAGAAATCACAGACATGGCAAGTTGGTTTTAATAGCTTTAAACCGGATTTAATTTTTGAAGGTGACCAGTTTAATATGAAGGCATTATGGTTCCATACAAAAATTAAAGACTATATTACGAGTAAGCCTTATTTACTTTGTCGCCCAAGATCAAATGCTGAACTGGCTTGGTGTTTGATGAATGATGATGTATGGGACAAAGAATTCCCAGAATTTATGCGTAAAAGCTATATGTATGTCAATGAGCCTCATGATGTTAATCTACGTGGCTATGAATTACAGGCTAATTATGATGCAGGTATAGTTTATTCAACATTATCCTATACCAAAGAAACTGGGGATCAACCTAACTCCATAGCTAAGGTTGCTGATTTTAGTGCGGGAGATTTCACTGAGCTTCCTGATTATTATGTGACCTTGGATTCAGGTGTGCGTTTATTGGATGAAAAATTAACCGTAGGTACAACTATTACATGGACCGGCCCTTCAAAACGAATTGGTGTAGAGTCTATCGTTGATAACGATGGAAATGCACTAAAAGATAAGTATGAAAAACAACCTACAATCATTGATTTATATACAGACTATGAAGTTAATAAAAACGTTAAATTGATGATGACGATTAATAATGTAACGAATAAAAATTATTCGGATGCACTAAATCGTGCAAATTCTACCGCTATTATGGAAGAACGCGGTAAAAACAATGCAACAGCTAGAGGGCGTACTTATATGATTGGCGGACAGGTGCGTTTCTAATCAACGTATCAGTTTAATACCACTTATCTCGTTATTTTTATCGAGATAAGTGGATAAAATAATCATTTCGATACTCTTTTGGCTTTAACCTTTTCAATATGGGTAACTTGGCTTTCAACCCAGCCATCATTAAGGCGAGTTTTCAGTGGTTGGCCGATTTTCACTTGGCTGGTTTTTTTCAACACTGTACCTTTAGCGGTTTCACTGATACTAAACCCGCGAGCTAAGGTAGCTAATGGGCTAACCGCTTCCATTTTTGAACAAGCTACTGCGAAACGTTGGCGGTAACTATTAACCAAACTCGTGACCATATTCTGCAAATGATACTGTGTCTGCTGCAACTGTCGCTGCTGTTTTTGCAATTGAGGGCGCAAATCATTTTGCAGTAAACGGCGATTAACTTTTTCGAATTTAACCGTTGAATTTTGTAGTTGTCGAGTCATCGACTGCGCCAGTTTTTGTTGCAATAAATTAAGCTGGTTATGTTGCCTTGCCAAACGCAATTGCGGGTGCTGTTGCTGTAAACGATGATGTAAACGAGCAAACCTTTGTTGTTGACCCGCCACGTAATAATCCATTGCCATTTCAAGATGTTGCTGTGCTGATTTTATCTGGCGTAGCATCTCTAATTGGTTACGGCTGACTAACTCTGCTGCGGCAGAAGGCGTTGGTGCTCGAACATCGGCAACATAATCCGCAATCGTCACGTCAGTTTCATGACCAACAGCACTAATTATAGGCAGTTGGCTAGCAAAAATAGCCCTAGCAACGATTTCTTCATTAAAGGCCCACAAATCTTCAAGTGAACCACCACCGCGACCAACGATTAATACATCGCATTCCTGACGCAAATTTGCCAGCTCAATCATTCTCGCAATTTGGGCTGGTGCCAATTCACCTTGAACCGCTGTAGGGTAAATGATAATTGGCAGTGAAGGGTCACGACGGCGTAAAATGTTTAAAATATCATGTAATGCAGCCCCGGTTGCCGAAGTGATAATACCGACGCATTTAGCTGGGCTAGGCAAAGTTTTTTTATAGGTGGCATCAAACAAGCCTTGCGCATTCAGAGTTTGCTTTAAAAGCTCAAAGCGTTGTTGTAACAAGCCTTCGCCAGCAGGTTGCATGCTTTCGATGATCAATTGGTAATCACCGCGAGGCTCATACAAAGTCACGGTAGCCTTGACTAAAACTTGTTGGCCATTTTGTGGGCGAAATGTAACACGCGCATTTTGCCCACGAAACATCGCTGCACGAACTTGTGCACGGTCATCCTTCAAGGTCAAATACCAATGACCTGAACTTGGCTGCGAAAAATTAGAAATTTCAGCAGTTAGCCAAATACGGCCCATTTGGTTATCAAGAAGTTCGCGAACCGCTTGGTTTAGTTTACTAACTGAGTAAATAGCACTATTTTGTGATGTCGACATGTGAGCTAGATCAAATTTTAAAACAAGGACTTAATTGATAGATACTAACGTAGCCATTGGAGTTATCAAGTTTTTTTTCAAAAAAAGGCTGGAAGCAACCGATTACGGTGTGTATAATTCCGCGGCAATATTTTATACCTTTCCATAACGCTGCCTGGTGGGATATTGCCTATGTTACGCATTAAAAAAGAAGCACTAACTTTCGACGACGTTTTACTCGTTCCTGCACACTCAACGGTATTGCCAAATACTGCAGATTTATCAACTCAACTGACTGCAAACATCCGCCTAAACATTCCTATGCTTTCTGCAGCCATGGACACCGTTACTGAATCTGATCTTGCAATCGCGCTAGCTCAAGAAGGCGGTATCGGTTTTATCCACAAAAACATGACCATCGAGCGCCAAGCGGAAGAAGTCCGCCGTGTGAAAAAACATGAAAGTGGCGTCGTGACAGACCCTGTTACGGTGACGCCAGATACAACAATTCGTCAGGTACAAGAGTTGTCTGAACGCAATGGTTTCGCAGGTTACCCTGTGGTAGCTAAAGACAATTCATTAGTGGGGATTATTACTGGCCGTGATGTCCGTTTCGTCACTGACCTTGACCAGCCAGTTACTGCGGTAATGACGCCGAAAGAGCGTTTAGTTACTGTGAAAGAAGGCGAAGCGCGTGAAGTCGTGTTACAAAAAATGCATGAAAAACGTGTAGAAAAAGCCTTAGTGATTGATGATAACTTTCATTTGTTAGGGATGATCACCGTTAAAGATTTCCAAAAAGCAGAACGTAAGCCTAATGCTTGTAAGGACGAACAGGGGCGTTTACGTGTTGGCGCAGCCGTTGGTGCCGGAGCAGGTAACGAAGAGCGTGTTGACGCGCTGGTTGCTGCTGGCGTTGATGTATTATTGATTGACTCATCTCATGGTCACTCTGAAGGTGTATTACAGCGTATTCGTGAAACGCGTCAAAAATACCCAGAATTACAAATTATTGGTGGTAACGTTGCGACAGCCGAAGGTGCAAAAGCATTGGCAGAGGCAGGCGTTAGTGCTGTAAAAGTAGGGATTGGCCCAGGTTCTATTTGTACTACACGTATTGTTACTGGTGTTGGGGTTCCTCAAATCACTGCTATTGCAGAAGCGGCAGAGGCATTGGCTGGCACTGGTATCCCTGTGATTGCAGATGGGGGAATTCGTTTTTCTGGTGATATTTCTAAAGCGATTGCCGCTGGGGCAGCTTGTGTCATGGTTGGCTCTATGTTTGCGGGGACTGAAGAATCGCCAGGAGAAACTATTTTATTCCAAGGTCGTACCTATAAAGCATACCGTGGTATGGGTTCATTAGGAGCTATGTCTAAAGGTTCTTCAGACCGTTATTTCCAATCTGATAATGCGGCTGACAAACTTGTCCCTGAGGGGATTGAAGGCCGTGTGGCGTATAAAGGCCGCTTAAAAGAAATTATTCATCAACAAATGGGCGGGCTACGCTCCTGTATGGGGCTGACAGGTTGTGGTACTATTGATGCGTTAAGAACAAAAGCAGAATTTGTTCGTATTAGTGGTGCTGGTATCCAAGAAAGCCACGTTCATGACGTTACTATCACAAAAGAATCTCCGAACTACCGTTTGGGGCAATAATCGATAACGTTTCAGGGTGGTGCGGTTAATTAATACGCACCACCGATTTTATTTTTGACTTGAATTTTTGGAATTCTCCTCAAATGACAACAAATATCCATAAGCATCGCATTCTTATCCTTGACTTCGGTTCGCAATATACACAGCTGATTGCCCGTCGTATCCGTGAAATTGGCGTTTATTGTGAACTCTGGGCGTGGGACGTTACAGAAGAGCAAATTCGAGAATTTAATCCAAATGGTATTATTCTTTCTGGTGGGCCAGAAAGCACCACGGAATCAGATAGCCCACGCGCTCCTGACTACGTGTTCAATGCAGGCATACCTGTATTAGGTATTTGCTATGGCATGCAAACAATGTCAATGCAATTAGGTGGCGCAGTTGAGGTTTCAGGCGAGCGTGAATTCGGCTATGCAAATGTAGAAGTTACTGAGCAATGTGAACTGTTCCGTGATATTCATGATTCATTGAATGAAGCTGGCAAGCCTGTTTTAGATGTGTGGATGAGTCATGGAGATAAAGTGACTGCGATTCCAGCGGACTTCAAAACGATCGCAAGCACACCAAGCTGCCCATATGCCATCATGGCAAATGAGGAAAAAAGGTTCTATGGGGTTCAATTCCACCCAGAAGTTACTCACACACACCAAGGTTTAAATATCTTAAAACGTTTTGTAAAAGATATTTGCCAATGTGAGGCACTATGGACACCAGCGGCAATTATAGAAGACACGGTTGCGCGCTTGAAAGAGCAAATCGGCGATGATCATGTATTGCTGGCACTTTCAGGTGGCGTTGATTCATCAGTAACGGCTCTGTTATTAAACCGTGCAATTGGCAAGCGTTTGACCTGCGTATTCGTTGATAACGGCTTATTACGTTTAAATGAAGCAGACCAAGTGATGGAAATGTTCGAGGGTAAATTTGACTTGAACATCATTCATGCTAAAGCTGAAGATCGTTTCTTAAGTGCATTAGCAGGGATCAGCGATCCTGAAGCTAAACGTAAGAAAATTGGCCATGTATTTATCGAGGTATTCGATGAAGAGTCATCGAAGCTTCCTAACATTAAATGGCTAGCACAAGGGACAATTTACCCTGATGTTATTGAATCCGCCGCTTCAGCGACAGGTAAGGCACACGTTATCAAATCACACCATAACGTAGGTGGTTTACCGGATGACATGAAGTTAGGTTTGGTTGAGCCGTTAAAAGAACTGTTTAAAGATGAAGTACGTAAAATCGGTCTTGAACTGGGCCTGCCATACGACATGTTATATCGCCATCCATTCCCAGGACCAGGCTTAGGCGTTCGTGTACTCGGCGAAGTTAAGAAAGAATATTGTGATTTACTACGCCGCGCAGATGCTATCTTTATTGAAGAACTGCATAAGGCAGATTTATACCATAAAGTTAGCCAAGCATTTACCGTGTTTTTACCTGTTCGCTCCGTCGGTGTGATGGGAGATGGTCGTAAATACGATTGGGTTGTTTCTCTGCGTGCTGTTGAGACTATTGACTTTATGACCGCTCATTGGGCGCATTTACCATATGATTTCTTAGGCCGTGTATCAAACCGCATTATCAATGAAATTAGCGGTATTTCTAGGGTCGTATATGATATTAGTGGTAAACCACCAGCAACAATTGAGTGGGAGTGAGGCTATTATTTAGCCTATTGTTTTATTTGATTTAGTGAGTGCCATTGATGATATTGACTGCATTATCAATGGCATTTTTTATGGTTTAAGGCCGACGCTGAACCGAAGATATAGCAAATACCATGTGACCGTATCAGCAAATGCCATGGTATCGACAACCGGGTGCATTGCAGCGCTGTGCTGATGCCATCGATGCTCGCTTTGATCAGAACCGCTCTCTCGACCTATGCCCCAGATCGTTAAATATGCGCCAGAGGAGCACCTCGTGATAGAAATTGTGAACAAGACAGCCGCCACTCGGAATCGAAGTATCCATATAGGTGAATAAAGTTTGCGGAAAATACGCTGAGAAAATAGAAAAGCGTCAATGAAGGGACATAGGAATGGCGATTAACGGAGAGAACGGTGTTAGTGCAGTCACCGTGGATGAACTACTCAAGCAAGGCCTTCGGATACCGAACTATCAACGCCCATACAGTTGGGATGTATCGACTGCTCTACAACTGGTGGATGATATCAGCGAAGCTCTTCGAGATACCGAACGAAAAGATATTCCCTATGTTTTGGGTGCAATCATTCTTCACGATGATGGTGAGTATCTCAATGTAGTCGACGGGCAGCAGCGCCTGCTGACTTTGCGAATGATTCTTGCGGCCTTAGATCCGATAAATCATCAAATTTCGATGTCTGGTAACAGCGAAACCCCTGTCTCCCTAGTTTGGATAGAGCTTCAAAGGCGCCTGTCGCAGTTGGAAGATAAAAAAGAGTTTTTGGATTTTATCTGTCACAAATGTCAGTTGGTGCGTATTGTGACGGACGATATTGATGAGGCATTTCGTGTCTTTGATTCCCAGAACTATCGCGGCAAACCGCTTGCCCCTCACGACTTGCTCAAAGCACACCACCTGCGCGAAATGCACGATGAGTCCGCAGCTATGAAAGTGGCTGTCGTTGAGGCTTGGGAAGCCGTAAACGATGAGGATCTGGACAGGCTTTTTTCTACTTTTTTATACCGGATATCCAAGTGGTCACGAGGCGAAAGCTCGCTCGAATTTACTATTCGGGACATCGGCATGTTCAAGGGCATTTCATCACGATCCCACAGGTCATTTTCGCCAAATCTGCGATATCACCTTGCAGCACAAGCCGCTATGCCACTTCTAAGTGCATGGTCGGTATCCTCTACACATGATGCACGAAATGCCGGGCGCAGCCGCTTTCAGCTTGATGCCCCGATAATCGCAGGACGCTCATTTTTCGAGATGGTGACATTCATGCTTGACGAATTGAAGATACTGGAACAAGAGGTTATTGACAGAGGTTTCAAAAACTTTGGCCCATCTCAAAGTCGCTACCGCTACGTGTACGAATTGTTCATTGCCGCGCTGCTTTGCTATACAAACAAGTTTGGCGATGAAGATGTAGATGAAGTGCGAAATAGGTTATTCGCATGGGCATATGCCTTGCGGGTCGAGTTACTTCGTGTGCAATTTGTATCTGCTGACAACCGAGCGCGAGGTAAAAACGATGCAAATAAATCGCCTTTTGTTTTGCTACGTAACGCGATGACTGGAAGTGTTGTCCGCAAACTTCCAATAGCAAGTAAGCCATACAGCGATAACCACGAAAAGGAACTCGTTGCTTTTATCAAGGGGCTGCAATGAGCAAGAAGGAGTTGAAACCTGAACTGTTAACAGTAGGCAAGTTATTCACTGACAATTATCTGATTCCTATTTATCAACGGAACTATGCTTGGCGGGCCGAACAGATTGAGCAACTTATTAGCGATATTCAAGACTCGGTAGTAGGGGGCCAGGACAACTATTTTCTTGGGAACCTTGTTGTAATCAAGCGGGGTAGAGAGGATGAGTTCGAGGTCATAGATGGACAACAACGACTTACAACCCTCTATCTGCTTCTGACCTTCCTGGAGCAAGACGGTGAGGGTGAGAAGCCGTCGGTTGGCCATGCAGGCCACTTGCAATATGAGTCGCGCGCACGGGCAACTGAGGCCCTGCTGCGAGTAGCACAGGAGGCGGCTAAGGAGCACGTTCGACCGCAGGGCTCCACGAGTAATGCAGATGCTGGCATTCATGAAGGCTACAGCATCATCAATCAGTTCTTCAAACAAAATGAAAACCTTAATCGCTCACGCGAAAAATTCTCCGATTTCTTGCTAACGAAGGTGACTGTCGTCCGTGCCTCGCTGCCACCCAATACCGACCTCAATCGCTACTTCGAGATCATGAACACTCGTGGGCAGCAACTCAAGCAGGTTGATATTGTTAAGGCTCGCCTGATGAGCAAACTGCCCAATCAATATGAACGCGAATGCTTTGCGTGGGTTTGGGATTCCTGTGCTGACATGGATTCTTATGTCCAGATGTCTCTGACCCGTGGTGACACAAGTTTGCGAAACAAAGTATTTGGTGATGAATGGTCCTGGCTGGAGGTGACCAGCTTCGCTTCGCTAATGGAAAGTCGTCCGCAATCCGGCATTAATTCATCAAGGCAATCCTCCGAAGGGGTATCGTTGTCCTTGGATGAGGCGTTGTCAAAATACGCTAAAGAGCTCGAGTCAAATTCCACTGAAGACGAGGGCAACGAGCGGTTTCGTTCGACTATTGAGTTTCCGGCCTTTCTGCTACACGTTCTAAGAATTATGAAAGGCGATGAGGTCGAAGACGAAGGCCTGCTTGACGACAAGCGCCTCATCAAGTCATTTGACGACGCCGTAAATAATGTACCCGATGCTAAAGCCGATTGGGTGCGTAGTTTTGCATTTATGCTTCTCAAGTGCCGCAACCTCTTCGATGGCTTCATCTTGAAGCGTCAATTCACGGCAAACATCGGTGACGATGGCGATTGGTCTCTCCAGCGACTGAAAAAAGGAGGCGGGGACAAGAAGCCAACCCCGACGTACATCCATGTTTTCTCGGCCAGCAATGGAAGCTTAGAGGAGGACGGGAGTGCTGACCCACATACCCGAGATGTATTGCTGCTTCAGTCCATGCTTCGGATTACCTACACTTCTCCGCGAACGATGCACTGGATTACCAAAGTTCTTCGCTGGCTCTCCGTTAAAGCCCCTCGAGACGTGAAACATGCGGATCTTGCCGATTTGTTGAAGGGATATGCCCGCAGCAAGGTTAAAGAGACATTCTCCTTTGAGAAAGATCAGCAACCACAAGGGTTTGGTATCAGCCGTATCGTCTTTTCGTATCTCGACTATCTTCTGTTGAGTGACTCCTCAAAACGAGATTTCAAATTTCAGTTCAGAACTTCCATTGAGCACTTCTATCCACAGCATCCTGACAAAGAACAGTCGGGCGCGGTTGTTTCAGGTTCTAGCCTTAACCTGCTTGGCAACCTCGCGCTCGTAAGCGTCAGCGCGAACTCAAAATTCAGCAATAGCCTCCCCAGAGCGAAGGCCGAAAACTTCAAGGATACAATTGAACTTCAAAGTCCCAAGCTCAAGAGAATGGCGGAAATCACCCGAAATACAAACTGGGACGATCAGCAGATAACAGCACATCATGAAGCGATGGTGACATTGCTTCGTGATGATGTAAGTCTGGTGGAGGCAAGCGGAAGATCCAACCCAGGGCGTTGACTTCTTTGAATAACCGCTTTTGGACGAATATCCTTTGTGGTGTGCAAGTTGTCAGTCTAAAAGCGTTTTGCGTCGGGCGACACGATCAGTACAGTCTCCAAGTTTTCTTACCATGGTATTTTGTATGGTATCGACATGCAGAGATAATGCTATTTTATTGATTTTATAGTGTTTTAAGACAGCATTAATCATCGAGTGGGAATAATCCTGCAATAAGAATTAGCTGGCACTGACTAGCAAAATAACGATTTAAGCCCATGTAAAAGTGGGCTTTTTTGTTTTTATAGCTTGCCGTATCTGGCACTGATTAGCAGCGTCAAGCACAAGTTGAATGGGGTATTAAAGTTGGTATTATCGCAAGCAGATGCCATTAATGGCAGATAAGAGTCGTTCACCTTTGGTCGCTATGGCGTTGGGGGTATCACTATGGCAAAAGCCCGTGAGTGACTTGGTGAAGCCAAGTGGATGGTCGCCGATGGAAAGTCGCCAGCGAAGGAGAAGGCCCGCAACAGTGACTCATTGCGCGTGAGATTATACTCCAGATATACCGGTAGGCTACTGAGCGAGGCTAGAAGGTTGAGAACCTAGCAGAGTTGGTAAGGCCAGTAAGTATTGCTAGGTTTGAGCAGAGAGATCGAACTCTGACGCCTGAATAAATCAGGGTCATGTACCACTACGCTGAAACTGGCCGAACGATGCCGGAGGACTTTAAGCAAGCCTTGGACACCATTCGGTATGCGATACCGAGCTAATTGCTACGAAGAAAGACGGTCACGGACCGCCTATAATCTACAGAGGGCTAATCAATCTCTCCAATTACAAAGTTAAAAAATACACATTTTTGCAAAGTAGAACAAAGTTAGCGCAAAACAATCATAGGTATTTCTGTTTGCTCAATCATTTCCATTGTATTACTACCTAAAAATATACTTGCTAATTTAGAGTGAGAAAAAGCACCCATCACAAGCATATTAACACCACTGCTTTCTTTGTACTTCATTAAAGCATCAAAAATTTTCCCTTCTAATAAACTAGCTTTCACCTCAAAGCCGCTATTAGTTAATAACTCTTTCGTTTGCTGGAATTTTTTTTCTATGTTTGGTGCGCTATTTTTTACAGTGACTAAATGGCAGGTCAAATCATGTAACAGCCCACCTTCAATAATACGTTGCACGGCTTGGTCCGCAGTTTCTCTGCCATCATAAGCAAGCATAAAGCTTCTAGGTGTTTTAAATGACTGATTCGCAATTAGTATTGGTGTGTGGACTCTACGAATAATTTGTTCAATATGAGAGCCAAGTGTCTTGAAATCTCCAGCATGTTGTTGACCAGACTTCCCAATAATAATGAGTCTTGCATCATTTTCAAGAGCACAAATGGCTTCAACAATACCACTGTGACGCTGTGTTTTTTCAACATCATGGCAACCGTTGGCAACCAAAAGAGCCTTGGAGTGTGCCAAGATTTCCTTACCAAGGGATAAAGCAACTTTACTGCGTTGTTCGTCTAAAGCGGCCATTTCATTGAGAAGTGAAGAGCGGGCGCCAAGGCCAATGGCTCCACTTAAATCTTCTGTAGCTGGTGAGTGATTTTTTTCAATAGCATGCAGTAGCAAAACAGGTTTATTCAACTGTTTAGCAGACCAACAAGCGGCTGCACATACCTGATCAGAAACCGCAGAGCCATCAATACAGGTAATTATCTTATTCATAAGTTTCTCCTTAGTGGCCTGCCATTAATTTTTCAACTTCCTTTGGATCGTTATGGACGCCAAATTTATCAACAATAGTTTCTGTCGCCTCACTCATTCCAATAATTTCAACTGTCGCACCTTCCCGCCTAAACTTAATAACGACTTTGTCTAAAGACGACACGGCAGTAATATCCCAAAAATGCGCTTGGGTTAAGTCAATGGTTACCTTATCAACCGCTTTTTTAAAATCAAAGGAATCAATGAACTGTTCAGATGAGGCAAAGAAAATCTGACCAACCACACGATAAGTACGTGAAGCATCATCAGTTTGCGCTGTTTTAACTACCATGAAGCGACCAATTTTGTTTGCAAAGAATAACGTTGCCAATAAAACACCAACGAAGACACCAATCGCTAGGTTATGTGTTGCCACCACAACAATAACGGTCGTGATCATGACGATATTGGTTGATAATGGATGCTTTTTTAAGTCTTTAATTGATGACCATGAGAAGGTTCCGATTGAAACCATGATCATAACGGCCACCAGAGCCGCCATCGGGATCTGTTTTATCCATTTATCCAAGAATACAACAAGGATAAGTAAAAATAGGCCCGCACTAAAGGTAGATAGTCGCCCACGACCGCCAGATTTTACGTTGATAATAGACTGCCCTATCATGGCACAACCAGCCATACCACCGAGTAATCCAGAGCCAATGTTGGCAATACCTTGACCTTTACATTCACGGTTTCGGTCACTTTGAGTATCCGTCAAATCATCAACAATCGTGGCTGTCATCATTGACTCTAATAAACCTACAATGGCAAGACCTAAGGAATAAGGAAGGATAATCATCAACGTGTCGAAATTTAGTGGCACATCAGGCCATAGAAAAATAGGAAGCGTGTCCGGTAATTCCCCCATGTCACCAACGGTTCGGATATCCAAACCTACGATCATCGCAAATGCGGTGAGAACAACAATACATACTAAGGGTGAAGGGAGAGCTTTGCCGATAATCGGGATATATGGAAATAAATAGATGATAGCTAAACCTATCGCCGTCATAGCATACACATGCCAAGTGACATTGGTAAGCTCAGGCAATTGAGCCATAAAAATTAAAATAGCAAGCGCATTAACAAAACCTGTTACGACAGAACGAGATACAAAACGCATTAGGCTCCCTAACTTAAGGTAGCCAGCAACTATTTGGATCAAACCGGTGAGCAATGTTGCAGCAAGCAAATACTCAAGACCATGCTCTTTTACCAACGTAACCATGAGTAATGCCATTGCGCCTGTTGCAGCGGAGATCATACCCGGGCGACCACCCACAAACGCTATAACAACTGCAATACAAAATGAAGCGTAAAGACCCACTTTGGGGTCAACACCTGCGATGATGGAAAATGCAATCGCTTCAGGTATTAGCGCTAAGGCAACAACAGTACCTGCTAAGAGGTCTCCCTTGATGTTGGAAAACCATTCAAGTTTCATTTTTTCGAGCATAGATAGCCTTATAAACTGAGAGACAATGCAGGCATACAAAATTAAATCGCAACAACGATTAACTTCATGCGCAGATTGTCATATTTTTTACTAGGGGTGAATTTGTTCGACCAAAGACCTGCCATTGGTGGATACGGCATAAAGTGAGTCACGTTGATAAATGTGACTTTAGAGGAGAGTCAGGCGCCTAGGGTGGCGTAATATGCAAAACGAGTTCCTTTCTATAAGAGTTCAGATTATAAAGAATTTAGATTATAAAAATAACTATTCATGATACCGTAGATAATCTGTAGTGGCAACTTAAGGGGGCCCTATACACATAATCAGGCCACTACCAGTTGAGTTTCTGGGGAGCTTAGTAAGAGAAAGCCAACGGAGTATCCCACCGGTTCGCTAAGCGCTCCAGATAGCCATAACGATTTCTTTATTTTTATCGTTTTTAATTACGAGTAATAGTAGATAATTTTGACGGTATTATTGACGGTATCACAGAGCATAGAGTAGGGTTAATTTTGAAAGACGATAATGTCAGTATTCAATTAACTTAATTTGTGGCTACCCTAAGGTTTAAATGTGAAAAAAGTTTTAGTTGCAGGTGCTACAGGCTATTTGGGGCAATATCTCGTTGCAGAATTAAAAAAACAAGGTTATTGGGTCAGAGCGCTTGTCAGGAGACAAAACCAACAAGGGTTGGTGGCTAGTGCCGATCATATCTATGTTGGGGAAGTGACGGAACCGAACACACTGCATGGTGTTACTGAGGGAATAGACGTCGTTATTAGTGCGGTTGGAATAACCCGACAAAAAGATGGTTTGACCTATATGGATGTTGATTATCAAGGTAATATCAACCTATTAGATGAAGCAATAGCTGATGAGGTAAAGCAATTTGTTTATGTTTCAGCTATCGATGGCGATAAAAACCGACACTTAAAGATATTTGAAGCAAAAGAACGTTTTGCGGATGAACTCAAACAATCTTCTCTTTCTTCTATTATCGTTCGTCCCAACGGCTACTTTAGTGATATGGGTGATTTTTTGAAGATGGCAGCTTCTGGGCGAGTTTATTTGTTCGGTGATGGTCATGTGCAAATTAACCCAATTTCGGGTAAAGATTTGGCTGAATTTATCGTTAAGGCCCTTAATCAGGGGCAAGCAAGGCAGGAACTATCTGTGGGAGGGCCTGAAGTGCTTTCTCTAAATGATATTGCCAATTGTGCAGCCCAAGCCTTAGGACAAGATATCAAAATTAGCTATCTCCCTGACTGGGTTCGTAGGGGAAGTATTTTTGCAGTTCGGCATTTCACGCCGCAAAAGTTTTATGGCCCAATTGAATTTTTTCTGACATTTATGGGGGAAAGCCACTTAGGTGAACCTGTAGGAGGTGATCGACTCGAAGATTTTTATCGTAACGAAGTTAACATGCTGAAAAAAAGTAGATAACTGACTTGAAATATCTAGTTCGCTGGGTCAATAGGGAAATAAGCAGGGATCAATATTACAGTTCAATAATAACGCCTGCGGCGATAAAGACGAGTACAAGAGTCGTAATCGCGACATAAACATAATCTCGGTCACGTATAAAAAAGGCTAGCATTAAAATAACGCGTAATACAGGCAAAAGAATAAACAATGCAATGCCCGCACTCACAATGTCAGAGCCATGTAGTGGAAGTAGGGATGTGCCCCAAAATGGTTTTAAAGCGGTTAAGGCTACACCAATGGCAATCAAGGTTGTCGCTAACCATGTTCCGTAGCGAAGTAACAGAGCGATGACTTGGTCCCGTAATTCTAAATACCCTTTCTCAGACTTCATAGTGTCCCAGCAAAAATGTGTATATCAAAAGCGCTCATAAGCATTTGAAATGCTAAAAACGCCAGAATGATGACAAAAAAGATACGCAATTTATCGGCAGGTAGCCCTATAAGTAAGCGTGCTCCGATAATTGAGCCAATAACTGAACCTAAGGCGATAGGGCCAGCAACATTAATGTCAATATCCCCTCGAACAAAATAAGCCCCTGCACTGGCTGCTGCTGTCACCCCAATCATGAAATTGGATGTAGCGCTTGAAACTTTAATGGGAAGGCGCAAGGCGCTATCCATGGCAGGTATTTTGAGTACACCAGAGCCAATTCCTAATAATGCCGAAATCAACCCCGCCCCGTACATGAATATCATCCCAAGAGGAACACGACTGACGTAATAGGGGACTTCCTGCCTAGATTGGCTTTCTGGAAAACTGGAATGTAAGCGTAAGGTTGTAGCCCAGCGAGTTTGATTGATTGGAGTAGCAGCAATGACTTCATATCGGCGAGTTAACATCTGTTTAGCTGAAATTGTGAGGATCAAGGCAAAGAGGCCATACAGTACAGGGGGTGAGATGAGCCCAATTAACAGCACCCCTGTCAAGGCACCAAATGTAGTGGCTGTTTCAAGTACAATGGCTAGACGGGTATTGGTTAGGCGATTTTTGAGAAACTGACCTGCACTACCACATGAACACGCTATGACGGAGACCAGGCTTGCTCCAATGGCGATGTGGATTTCTACACCAAAAATTTGCGTGAGAATTGGCACAATAAAAATGCCACTTGCCATCCCCAGTATTCCACCAAGCGCACTTGCTGCACAAGCCGCGATAAACAGTAATAGAGCGTCCATTATTTAGGCTTTCGGTGAGGTGCGTGGACGACGTGTTAAACGCGTGGCGAAGCTAATCAGATCACCGCGATAGTAGAGCTTTTCATAATCAATGGGCTGGTGGCCTGTGGTATAGGATGTTCGTTCGATTAAAAAGATCGCACTACCTGTATCAATATTGAGAGCAAGAGCGACATTAGAAGGGGCTGTAATAGCTGCAAGGCGATATTCTGCCTCAGTTAATGGGATAGCGTATTTATCTTCGAGTAGAGAAAAGATGGGTTCAGCATCTAAATCGTGTGTGATAATTTTTTCTCCAATTTCTTGAGGGAGATAGGTTTCATCGAAAGACATGGCGATGCCATCGGCAAGGCGGACACGCTGGAGCCGCATTACGGCACTTCCAGGTAAGATGCCAAGTTGCTCAGCTACATGTGTATCGGCAGATACGATTTGCTTGTCTAATAGGCGAGCCGTTGGGATACGACCAAGGGCTTGCATATCCTCAACAAACCCAGTCAACTCAGTGAGTTCTTGGTTGATTTTAGGCATGGTCACAAAGGTCCCTTTACCACGCCGGATTTCAATTTGTTCGCGCAATACAAGGTTCTCAATCGCCTTGCGTACTGTTGTGCGGCTTGCATTAAACCTTTCTATTAGGCGATCTTCGGATGGCAATTGGCTGCCTGGGGGGTATATACCATTGGAAATATCAGCCGCGAGAGCTGATTCGATTTTTGCGTAAAGCGGTAAATGTTCAGGATTAATATTCATACCATCATCATGACATCATGATGTCCTTATGTCAATGTTGTCTATGAGGTGACGAATGTAATTAAAAATAGCCCTATAGAGCCCCAATAATGGGCGAATATGATATGCAAGATAACCATGTGGTAAGCACTAAATAAGCTGCTATCAAGCCACCAAGAAATAAGCCAAATGGATGGTAACAGTGTAATAAATATAAGTAATGGGTTGGGGAGGATTAGGAGCGATAAGAAACATTGATTATGTTTATGCGTACAATGTGACTTTTTATGCATTAAAAGTGAATTATTACTTGTTCAAATTATTCAAATTGATATTATCACGGTGAAATGTATTTATGCAGGTCAACGTCCCCAAAATGAGAACAACAACGGATTGGGGTGAATATCACTATAGTTAAGGAATAATTTGTGGCTTTTCGTTTAAAATATCTTGCATTACTACCGCTATTTGTTGCTACGACAGCATGCCAACAACCGTTTAATACTAATGCTAATGATGTAGCAACACCTGTAGTACAAACCCAATCCGTAGTGGTTAATAACTCATGGATTGAAATCTCACGAGGCGCATTAGAATTTAATGTGCAAAAAGTTCAAGCTCTATTAGGCGATAAATCCTCTCTTTGCGCGGTATTGAAAGGGGATGCTTACGGTCATGACCTTTCATTAGTTACCCCCATTATGATTGAAAACAATGTTCAATGTATTGGCGTAACAAACAACCAAGAATTAAAAACAGTGAGAGACTTAGGTTTTAAAGGCCGTTTAATGCGAGTGAGAAATGCGACTGAGCAGGAAATGGCACAAGCGACACAATATGACACGGAAGAACTCATTGGTAATTTAGCAATGGCGCAACGTTTGAATGCGATTGCAAAACAACAAAATAAAATCATTCCTATTCATTTAGCGCTAAATTCGGCAGGGATGTCCCGTAATGGACTCGAAGTAAGCCATGCCGCTGGTTTGAATGAAGCGAAGCAGATTTCAGAATTACCGCAATTAAAAATCGTGGGAATTATGTCTCACTATCCAGAGGAAGATGAAGCTCAAATCCGTAAAGATCTTGCAAAATTCAAGAAAGGATCACAACAAGTCTTGGCGGTAACTGGAATAAAGCGTGAAGATGTGATGCTGCATGTGGCGAATACTTATGCAACTATTACTGTCCCCGAGTCGTGGCTAGATATGGTGCGTGTAGGAGGGATCTTTTATGGTGACACCGTTGCAACGAACGACTATAAACGTGTAATGACGCTTAAATCAAATATTGCTGCGGTGAATCATTACCCTAAAGGAAATACTGTGGGTTATGACAGAACTTATACTTTGAAACGAGATTCTGTTTTGGCCAATATTCCTGTTGGTTATGCTGATGGCTACCGTCGAGTATTTAGTAATACTGGTCATGCATTGATCAATGGCCAAACTGTTCCTGTGTTAGGAAAAACATCAATGAATACCGTTATGGTGGATGTTACTGATTTAAAACAAGTCAGCCCAGGTGATGAAGTCGTATTTTTTGGTAAACAAGGGAATGCCGAGATAACGGCTGAAGAAGTTGAAGATATCAGTGGCGCACTTTTTACAGAGATGTCGATCCTGTGGGGCGCAACAAATAAACGTGTTTTAGTCGACTAGTTTTAATCTCGAAATATTCAACTTGAACCCGCGATTATCGCGGGTTTTTGCATATTAAATACGATTCCAGATAAAGTGCAATGTATTGTTATAAGTTTATAAAGTATAGGTCTATAAAGTGCTGTTTAGCTTAATTAGTATCGAAACCTTAACCTTGATATGTTAGCTTGAATAAGTCGTTATAAGTGATAAAGCAAATAGAAGAATTAGAAGGATATTATATTATGTATCAAGTTGATTTACATGCGCACACCATTGCCAGCACCCATGCATATAGTACGGTGAGTGAATATTTTACGGAAGCGGCAAGCCGTGGTGTAAAGCTATTTGCGATCACAGACCATGGACCTGAAATGCAAGATGCCCCTCATGAATGGCATTTTGGTAATATGCCTATCTTACCTCGGATTGTTGATGGTGTTGGTTTACTGTATGGTATTGAAGCTAATATAAAAAATAAGCTGGGTGAGACAGACTGTAATGAAAAAATAGCACGTCATCTGGATATTATATTAGCGGGTTTTCATGAGCCGGTATTAGAGCCCCAAAGTTTAGCTGATAATACAGAAGCCATGATTGCAACGATCCGCAGTGGTAAAGTGCAAATCATTACGCACCCTGGAAACCCTAAGTACCCCATCGATATTAAAGCGGTTGCCCAAGCGGCGAAAGAAAGTAATGTTGCTTTAGAAATGAATAACTCATCATTTCTCCATTCCCGAGCGGGTAGTCAAAAGAACTGTTTAGAAATTGCAAAAGCGGTTAAAGACAGTGGAGGTTGGGTTTCGCTGGGGTCTGACTCTCACTTTTCAGGTTACTTAGGTCGTTTTGACCGTGTCATTGAAATGCTGGACTCTATTGATTTCCCACAATCTCAGATCCTGAATGTAACACCACGTCGTGTGCTTGATTTTCTTGAATCTCATGGGCGTAAACCAATCCCTGAATTTGCTGATTTCTAAGTATATTGCTTAGGATATTCTGCAATAAGAATGAAAGCCGCTCAGTCAGATATGAGTCCGGCTTTTATTTTTAGTTCTGCATTAGGTGAAGAATATAATATCAGTTTAATGATAATAAATTAAAAGCAGAGAAAAAAGAGAGCAAAGAAAAATCTGCGCAGGCGGGCAAGTCTGTAAAATAATTTAATGGAATATCGTTAACGTCACGGTGTCATGGGAAATAATTCTATGGCGCTGCATGATGGCTGATATGGTATACTGCTCATTATTTTTAAATCAGTGATGTTTATGAACTATCAATGCCCCCTTTGTTTTAAACCCCTTCAAAAAGTACAAAATAGCTTTCGTTGTGAAGCTAACCACCAGTTTGATTGTGCAAAAGAAGGTTATGTTAATTTATTACCTGTGCAACATAAACGTTCAAAAGACCCCGGTGATAGCGCAGAGATGATGCAGGCTCGTAGGCAGTTTCTTGATGCGGGGCATTATCACCTGATGCGTGACAAAGTTTCAGAAAAAATAGCCCAATTTATTCCGTCATCAAATATGAGTTTGCTAGATATTGGTTGTGGGGAAGGGTATTACACTGATTATTTTGCACAAGAACTGAAAAAGCAAGACGAGCAAGCCACGGTCTTTGGGTTAGATGTGTCTAAAGCGGCAATCCGTTACGCGGCTAAGCGTTATAAATCAGTACATTTTTGTGTGGGGACTAGCCACCGATTACCTTTTGCGGATACAAGTTTCGGTAGTATTGTCCGAATTTATGCACCATGCAAAGGGGAAGAATTAAGCCGTATCTTAATATCTAAGGGGACTCTAATTACCGTCACTCCAGCAGCAGAACATCTGCAAGAATTAAAAGCATTGATTTATGATGAAGTGAAATTGCATCCTGTTAAAGAAGAAAATCTACCTAATTTTGTTCTATTAGACGAAACACGGTTAAATTATAAAATGTCACTGGCAGGCAGCGAAGCTTATGAATTGCTAGCAATGACGCCATTTGCTTGGCGTGCGTCTGAAGAAGTTAAGCAAGGTTTATTATTATCTAATGTGAAGAATTATACTGCTGATTTCTTGATCCGGGTTTACCAATATCAGGGTGAGTAGAACGCTTAAAATTGCCCCCTAAGATAATTAGGGGGCAACAAAATTATGAAGCGTACATAAATAATTCAAGGTGCTCGAATAAGATATTAAACCCGATACCAATTAATACTAATCCACCTACAATTTCGGCTTTTTTCCCTAATAATGGGCCGACATAACGGCCGATCATCATCCCAACAGTCGCCATTATCATCGTCATTAAGCCAATAGTCATTGCAGTATGAACGATGTCTACTTGTAAAAATGCTAAACCAAGACCGATTGCCATTGCATCAAGACTAGTGGCTATCGCTGATAATATTAGGTTTGTTGAGCTATGACTTGACGGCTTTGAACAACATTCTTCATCTTTTGTTTTAATGCTCTGCCAAATCATACGAGCACCTAAAACAAATAATAAAGCAAATGCAATCCAATGATCCCAACGAATGACATATTGACTTGCAAGTATCCCAATACCCCAACCTATAATTGGGGTTATGGCTTCAATGAAGCCAAAAATAAATCCAGTGCGGAGAATTTCTCTGAAGCGAGGTTTATGCAAAACAGCACCTTTGCAAATGGCTACAGCAAAGGCATCCATGGATAGTGCAAGGGCTAAGATAAGGGTAGCGTAAAAGCTCATAACAAGAACCTCGGTTGGGTGTTTCCATATACACATAAATTACCCCCAACCAAAAGGCTTATTTATGTGTCTATGGTCTTGCCAACCGAATCTGGTGTCCGCACCACGTTTGAAACCAAACGAGTATGTTGATACGGACTTTCTGGTATATATATAATACCAGAACAGGCTACTCCCCAATGACGTTGAAAGAAAGATACCACATTTTATTTTAAAGGCAACAATTAATTAATTGTGGATATTAAACGTTAGTGAGAATTATTATCAACTAGGGTATTAAGAAAAAAAAGGTTAATTATAAATTTAATTAACCTTAGTTTTATTATGAATATATATAATGATTATTTATGATTAATTAAAAACTCATAAATTCTTTGCAAATCATCAAGATGAGATACTTTTATGTAAATTTTCTTTTGTTCTAACCCTATTATTAATATGCCATCTTCAGATAAATTCATTGTTTTTATTCTTTCGTATAAAATAAAAGTATTGGCAAAATAAAACCCAGTTTGTTTAAAAAATAGCTTAGGTGTTCTTATAAATGCCAAGTAAATAGACATGAATATAGTAACCAATAATAAGTAAGTGGTTAATAAATTACCATGGCGAACAATATTTGTGTAAATAACAATACATATTAATACAATAAAAATGGTGGCATCAATACGATGTTTTCGTTTTAAGTTGATCTTTAATAACGTTTTGCCTTTCAGTAAATGCTGAATAAATTCGTCATAAATTGCATACACAAGCATGAGCAAAATGATAATAGCGAGAATGGCATCATTGAAAGTCATTGGAGCGCCCTTGGATAAGTAAACATGTGCAGAGCTTAAAATTAAAAAAGGGAGGCTGCAACCTCCCAATTCAAATAATTACAAGAGAATTATGGTGCTAAGAATTTCAGCCAAGCACCTAAGATACCAAGACCGAAGAAACCGATAATAATCCATAATGCATTAACTTTATGGCGTAAGAGCCACATACATCCGAAGGTTAATAACAATGGCACTAAACCAGGCATTAATTGGTCTAGGATCATCTGTACAGTCGTAATATCTTCTACACCTGTAGTTTGGTTTTTGATGCGCGAAACCTCAAGTGGAATATTGACGTGTGTCCACTTGTTTACTAAGGCCCCCATAACAAACAAACCAAGTATTGAAGCTCCCTCTGTTAATTTTTGTAGGAAGCCGCCTCCCATATCTTGAACAATATCGATCCCTTTCTTATAACCATATGAAATTCCATAGTATAAGGTGAGTAACCGTACTAGGTTGAATAAAAAGAAAAAGAGTAATGGGCCGAGTAAACTACCTGTCATCGCGATCCCAGCACCGAGTGCCGCAAAGACAGGGCGTACTGTTCCCCAGAAAATTGGGTCACCGACACCAGCAAGAGGCCCCATGAGACCGACCTTGATACCGTTGATTGCCCCGTCATCAATGTCTGCACCATTAGCGCGTTGTTCTTCCATTGCCATCGTCACGCCAAGGACCGGCGCTGCAACGTATGGGTGCGTATTGAAAAATTCTAAATGGCGTTTAATCGCTTGTTTACGGTCGTCATTATTTTCTGGATAAAGGCGGCGAATAACAGGGATCATTGAATAGCAGAAGCCGAGAGCTTGCATACGTTCAAAGTTCCAAGAGCCTTGGAATAAATTGGAACGCAAAAAAACACCGCGAATATCGCTCTGAGTCAGTTTTTTCTCTGTAGATTGAGTTGTGTCAACCATGATTGCGTTCCTCCTAGTCTAATTCATTATCAAGATTGTTGTTACTATTCCCTTGGCTCACAACAACTTGAGATTTGTTGTATTTAGGGCTGAGTTGGATGTAAAGTACGGCCATGACAACACCAATGACACCCAGAGCAACGAGGTTGAAATCTGTAAAGGCTGCAGTGACAAAGCCTAGGTAGAAGAACGGCATCAGATAGCCTGCACGCATCATATTAATGACCATTGCATAACCAACAACAACAATCATACCCCCAGCGATATTTAAGCCACTTGTGACAACTTCAGGGATTGAACTTAGCAGTTGCTGAACCTCGGATGTCCCTACAGAAACAGCAACAATAAGCGCAGGAATAGCAACGCGCATAGCTTGCAAGACCAGTGCTGAAACGTGAACTACGCTTAGATAAGTCAAGTTACCAGTCGTTGTAGCCCTATCAGCTGCGTGTTGGAACGCAACAGTAATGGTACGTACGATAATGGTTAATACTTGCCCAGCCGCGGCAAGAGGAATGGCTAATGCAATACCAGCACCAATGCTTTGCCCACCGGCGATGACCAAAATGGTTGAAATAATTGAGGCGAGTGCAGCATCAGGTGCGACCGCGGCACCGATATTCATCCACCCCAAAGCTATCATTTCCAAAGTACCACCGATGATGATACCTGTTTTCATGTCTCCCAAAACGATACCAATAAGCGTACAGGCAACGAGAGGGCGGTGAAACTGGAATTCATCGAGGATTGACCCCATCCCCGCGATACATGCAACGATGAAGACCAGTACTATTTGAACAACGGTAAGTTCCATTGTTTAATCTCCTGTAACCAACAAGTTTTAAAATCTGTTTGAGTAATGGATAAAGAACTAAAATAAAAAATTGTATTAAGCATTATTTTTTGAGCTTGCTAATTAAGTCCATCATGTGGACTTTGTTGTCAGATGAAACTTTTCTGACTTCAAGCTCAATATTTTTGTCATTCAAATAATTAAATGCATCGATGTCTTCTTGGTTGATTGAAACCGCATTGGTTACCATGGTTTTACCATCATGGTAAGCCATACCACCAATATTAACGGACTTGATTTCAACACCTTCTTCGACAATACGTTTAACGTCTGTTGGGTTAGTAAACAGCAACATAACACGCTCACCTGCATATTTCGGGTTGTTATAAACGCGAATGCATTTAGCGACATCAACAACATGAGCGGTTACCCCAGGTGGAGCGACTTGTTTGAGTAATGTTGAACGGACTTGGTCTTTTGCTACCTCATCACTGACAACAATAATTCGTTTAACTTGCGTTTCTTTGGTCCAGCGAGTTGCCACTTGGCCATGAATTAGACGGTCATCAATACGGGCAAGGGCTATTACCATATGTTCACCCGGACCAGCTTTGATTGGCGCTGGAGCAGGAGTACTTGGTGCCGCTGCTGCGGGCGCTGTTTCAACTTCTTTGAACTTAAATGAACGAACGCCACCACGACCAGTTTCTAATGCTACAGTGATCAGTTCGCTCAAGGTGGGGTTATCATCACGACACATAAAGGTTTCAACTAGCATTGGAACATTTACGCCAGTGATGATGTCATAGTTTTCATGTTGATTAACGATACGACTTGCGGCATTAAATGGGCTACCTCCCCATGTATCAACTAAAAACAGTACGCCTTTTGAAGTATCTAAATCAGTTAGTTTTTGAGTGTATTTATCAAACAGGGTGTCTGCATTTTCCCCAGGGATAAAATCAATAAACGAAACATTGTCTTGTTCGCCTATTAACATCTCGGTTGTTCGAAGAAGCTGTTCTGCAGCGACTCCGTGTGTACCAATCATAATAGCTATACTCACTATTTTTCCCTCATAGATAGATAAAACGAAATATTATCTGTAGATAAAACGGATGCTAAAGTTAGACTCCTCTTTATCAATTTCCCCTGTATCATAATATTAGCTGAATAATTACAAATTACTCATGGTATCCATAAGCCAGCTACTTATCTTGTTAGTATCGAGTCCATATGTAGCATAACATTTTGTTTTAACCTAAAAACTTGTTTCGCGTCAGAAAAATAAGAATATACCTAAAATCACTTATTAATTTGCGATTATTATCTTTTTATTTGTTTTTTGTTGGGTTTTATTTTTATAAATTTTTAATTGAGTGGATTGTTATTGTGTTACAGGTAACAAAAAATTAAGCAAAAATAGGCTGCCATTGATTTTTTGGTTAAAAAATGGGCGGGTTGGCGGGGGGGTTTGATTGTTGATAAATAATGTAAAGAAGCACTTTTAGCATAAAATAGCATAGCTTCCATTTTGATGCTGTTGATGAAATATATAATAAACAGTAAAAAACAAGGTTTTTTGTGGGGGAAATGATTAATTAAATTTGAAGGTTGTGGTAGGAAAAGACAGTGCTAACCGAATGAGCACTTAATTGCAGATAAAAACGCCCTCAATGCTATCGACTTGATAATAGAATGAAGAGGGCGTTAACGTGTTTACCGTAGGTTAAAACTAATCACATTGCACCTTGATAGCTAAACCACCGCGGGAAGTTTCACGGTATTTGGCATTCATGTCCTTCCCTGTTTCGTACATAGTTTCAATCACTTTATCGAGAGAAACACGAGGTTCACTGGTTCTACGTAATGCCATTCTTGCTGCATTTATGGCTTTGACTGATGCGATTGCATTACGCTCAATGCAAGGCACTTGTACTTGCCCAGCAACAGGGTCACAGGTTAGTCCTAAGTTGTGTTCCATGCCAATTTCAGCGGCGATACAAACTTGCTCTGGGCTGCCTCCAAATAGCTCGGTAAGGCCTGCAGCAGCCATTGAACATGCGACACCGACCTCACCTTGACAGCCAACTTCAGCTCCTGAAATTGATGCGTTCATTTTATATAAAATGCCAATTGCGCCTGAAGCTAAGAAATAGCGCATATACAGCTCAGGGGTAACTGGCTCAATACAATGATTGTAATAAGCTAATACGGCGGGGACGATACCACATGCTCCATTGGTAGGGGCAGTGACAACGCGGCCTCCTGCGGCATTTTCCTCATTAACGGCTAAGGCATACATATTGATAAGGTCGATAACATTCATCGGGTCATTTGAAAGTTTACTTGATGATGTGACCAGTCGATTTAGTGCCGGTGCTCGACGAGGAACGCGTAGCGGACCCGGTAAGACGCCTTCAGTATTTAAGCCACGCTCAATACAAGCTTGCATCGTGTGCCACACATCAGCGAAGTATTCTTCAATTTCTTCTTTAGTATGGAGATCTAGCTCATTTTTCATCATTAAACTAGAAATAGAAAGACCTGATTTTTTGCAATTCAATAATAATTCGTCAGCAGAATTGTATGGATACGACACAGGTTTGCTATCAAGGATGGATTGACCAAAATGTTCTTCATCGACGATAAAACCACCGCCGATAGAATAATAAGTTTTGGTATAAATTTCTTTATCACCATTAAATGCATGAATTGTCATGCCATTCTCATGTAAAGGCAGGTTATCTTGACGAAAATTCATGCCGCCTTCATTTGGAAAGTCAACAACCTGAGTTCCATTAGCTAGCGGGAGTTTCTCTGACTCTTCCACATTTTTGATAAAAGTTGGAATAGATTCAATGTCAACGGTGGCAGGCATATTACCTGCTAGCCCCATAATAATGGCGATATCAGTATGGTGCCCTTTTCCAGTAAGCGATAATGACCCGTAAACATCCACAGAAATACGAGTAACGTTAGGCAATATGCCTTTGCTTACCAAATCATCGACAAATTCTTTCCCAGCTTTCATCGGACCGACGGTATGAGAGCTTGAAGGGCCAATGCCCACTTTAAACATGTCGAAAACGCTTATCACGCAGGACTCCTTAAAAAAAAGATGAAAATATAGTGCTTTATTTTAAAAGGCGCTACTTTACTGTTATTTAGTAGTGTTAACCAGTAAGTTTAAAGTATTTTTTGAAATAAGGTAGTTGAGGAGTGTGAATTGAAGGTAAATAGCACAAAATGTCTGTGAATTGTCTAAAAAGTAGTCAGTATAAAGATGGATATTTTGTAAGATCTGACGCTATATAACGGCTATCTAAAAATATCACACTGTAATAACGGCGCTATATGGTGAATAGTTATGAAAGGCTCAATCTAGTTGTAAAGCTAATTGGTGGATTATTGAGGCAGTCAAACCCCAAACTAACCGCCCGTTATACCAGTAAAAAAAGATGCGACTGTGCCGCCCTGAACGCTTTATATCCACGAATTTATGGCGTTGAAGTGAAAGTGCATCAAACAATGGAACTTCAAAGATAGAAGCCACTTCGCTGGGGTTCGCTTGATATCGAATATTATTAGGTAAAAGCCCAACTACAGGGGTGACCTCGTAGCCACCATAACTTTGGAGTGGGGCGAGTTGGCCAAGTACTTTAACTTTTTCCGGAGGGATCGCCACTTCTTCGTAAGCTTCACGTAAGGCGGTGTTGATGGGTGAGCCATCCTCGGGGTCACTTGCCCCCCAGGAAAAGCCACTTCTCCTGCATGAGAACGTAAGAAAGGGGAGCGTTGCGTAAGAAGTAACGTTGGGTGCGGTTTATTGATTATTGGCAAAAGAACCGCAGCCGATTTACCCGCCTTGAATACAGGCTGGCGGGTTGTCGGCAAAGTAAACTGAAAACGATTGATAAAGTTATTCAGTTCAGTCATCTTTATTTAGTGCTCCTAATACAGGTAAAATCAGGCTTAATTTATCAAATGTCTCTTGATATTCTCTGTCAGCTTGGCTATCAGCAACAATACCACCACCAGCCCAACAGTAAATTTGTTTTTTATAGGTCAATAAAGTACGAATAGTAATATTGCTATCCATATTTCCACAAAAGCTAATATAGCCTATTGCACCACAATATCCATGTCGACGATGCGGTTCTAATTCTTCAATGATTTCCATTGCTCGTATTTTAGGTGCTCCGGTGATTGACCCTCCAGGGAAACACGCTCTTAATAAGTCAGCAGCACAATACTGTGCATCTAATTTTGCGCAGACCGTACTAACCAAATGGTGTACAGCAGGAAATGACTCCACTGCAAATAACTCAGGGACATTCACTGACCCTGGCTGGGCAACTCGGCCAATATCATTACGTAATAAATCGACAATCATGACGTTTTCTGCACGGTCTTTGGTTGAGTTTGCTAATTTTTCTACTTGAGCAAGGTCATCCTGTTCATTTTCTAGACGGGGAAGTGTTCCTTTAATTGGGCGTGTCTGAATATCGCCATCCTGTAAAAAAATAAACCGCTCAGGGGACATGCTAATGACAGCGTTTTCAGGTAAACGAATAAAGGAAGAGAAAGGGGCTTCATTACTTTCTAACAGAGCTAGAAATGCATTCCATTCGTCCCCTTTATACTTAGCTTTAAATCTTTGAGCTAAATTGATTTGATAACAATCACCATTACGTAAATATTCATGAATATGCGCGATGTTTTGGTGATATGTCTCTTCTGACATGTTTGATTGCCAAGGGGACGTTAATTGGAATTTATTTTTACGTGGTTTTTTTTGTGCCTGTAACCAAGCTAACCTAGCTTCAATATCATCATAACTAATTAATGTAGTTGTTTTAGTGTGATGATCAATAATGAGTGCCCATAAATAGATCCCGATGGCCATATCAGGAAATTGTAATTCTGTTTTGGCGAGGTTAGGGAGTTTTTCAATGCGACGACCTAAATCGTAGCTCCAAAGGCCCAATGCACCACCATTAAAGGGTAAATCTATGCATTCATTATTGTTCGACCTGTATTTATTGAGCAATTGTTTTAGCAAATCAAAGGGGTCTGAACCCGAAGTCGTTGAAGGTTGACCTTGCTCTGTGATGGTTGTTTCGCTGTGGTAGGTAGTCAGTGTCGCAATAGGGTCAGCGACAATAATATCAAATCGATTATGTGAATGTTTTGCATTTCCTGAATGTAATAACATTGCCCATGGCAGATGTGCAATAGGCGCAAAATAGTCGATTGCCGCAGTTGGGCGATAAGGTAACTGTTTTTTATTGATAGTCATGTCGATAAATATAATATTCCGCAACAAGTGGATTTGAACAGGTTAACATATATTCTTATCTTAATAATCGAAGAGATGTTAAAATCTTAATTATTGATTTTAGTATTTTACTTATGAGGTTTAAACCATGCTTTCTGGAATACCAGCACTTAATCATGAAGAGCAACAAGAAGCGGTTGAAAGAATTCATCAGTTGATGGCGCAAGGGATGAGTAGTGGAGAGGCCATTGCAATAGTGGCTCAAGAAATTAGGGAAAGCCACCAAGGTAAAGAGCAAATTCACGTATTATTCGATGATGAAAATTAATAATTAGTAAACATACTATTAACATTTATGCGCAGACCTGATAGATTAATATTAGTTAAGTCATTTTATTCATTGATACTAGTTAGAAAATGACCAGTAAGTAACTGGTAAATTTAACATATTCTAATAGGTTTAAATGGGCAGCTAAACTAATCAAAAATCTTTACCTTATATGGGTATCGGAGGGTGCTATGGAAGCAAATCATAAAATTGCTGTTGTTCTGGGGACATGTGCATTGGTTTTTAGTTCGTTTGCTTTAAGCGCAAACGATGAAGAAGGTAAAGCGGAACCCTTTGTCAGTTGTGGTACATTAACTGAACCACAGATTGCGGCTCAGGTTAAAAGTGATTTTATGCATAATCGGTTACCGCGTTGGGCAGAAGAGAAGGCCACGTTAGGTAAAAAGGCAGTTGCATGGGTCAATGATAGTGAAGTGACTAAAACTGAAACAGGCTATACTGTTCCATTGGTGGTGAGAGGGGCAAAATCTGACCTACGTTATTCTGTTTCGGTCGATTGCCAAAATAATACGGTTACCTATAACGCAACTAAATAGGCAGTTAATATTAGTTAACAAAGAAAAGACCCATTTTCTTTCGTATTAATGTAACTAAAGGGGAGCCGAAAAAGGCTCCCTTTTTTAGTGTATGGATCATAAATTTACTTCGTGACCAAATAAAAATATTGGGTAGTAAACCGAGTAATCAATTTAGCGATTTCTGGGTTCATAAGGCATACGCGCAAAATTTTGTGAAAGTTGGCGGTAATAAACCAACCTTTCTCTGAAATACTCCCTTAGGTGCTCGGGCTGTTCCCGTTCGACGGCTTCGGCGATGACGGCGACGTTATAGCGTTCTTTGAATGCAACACCGGAGGCTAAAAGGTCAACGTTGATCTTATCCATTTCATCTTTAGGTAATAAAGCAAGGTTGTAGTTCATTTTGGTTCTCAAAAGTTAATTCTCACTGATTTATTATAATGGGTTAATGAGAAAAAATCTCAATAGAATATTAAAAAATGATGTCGGAAAAATAAAGACGAATGATTGTTATCGTGATAATTAAAATATAAGCCAAGAAAAGATAATGAGATTGATTATTATTGTTTTTAACAAAAGTTATTAATAATCAGTAAATTGGATTTTTTTGTTTTAAGATTGTTTTAGGGTTTTAATTATTGTAATACTGTGCATAATATAAGAATGAACGATTAACTGATAAGGCATAAATATGTTAACTACAGACATGGTCAATAAACTAAATGAGCAATTAAATCTTGAATTTTATTCTGCTAATCTTTATTTGCAAATGAGTGCTTGGTGTAGCGATAAAGGCTACGAAGGTGCAGCTGCATTTCTAAAGTCGCACTCACAAGAAGAAATGGAGCACATGCAGCGTTTATTTGATTACCTTAGCGATACAGGTGCATTACCTTTATTAGGGCAAATTGCAGCGCCTCCTGTTGCTTTCAAATCGATTGCAGATGTTTTCACCCAAACATATGAGCACGAACAATTAATCACACGCGAAATTAACAAACTGGCTCATTTAGCCATGACAACCCAAGACTATTCAACATTTAACTTCTTACAATGGTATGTTGCTGAGCAACACGAAGAAGAAAAACTATTTAAATCAGTATTGGATAAACTTGATATGGTTGGTGAATCTGGCAAGGCGTTATTCTTGTTAGATAAAGACTTAAAAAGCTTATCTGCAGCAACACATATCTAATTTGAAGCACTATCGGTATTTATTAAGTTAATATATCTATTTGAAGTATAAAGACCTTGTCAGGCTTGTGGCTATGAAAGTTTATTTCAATGACCACAAGCCTTTTTCTTTTCATTTTGTGTGAAAACTCACAGGATAGAGGGTCAAAACCTATTTTTAAGCGGTAAAACTGGTTTTTTTCCGTATAATGATTGGTAATAATTCTAAATTCACCTGCAAATTAAGGGGTTACTATGCCAATCTACCATATTAAATCTTCATGGCGTAAACTTAGCGCTATTGCCGTTTTGTTTTTAGGTATGTCCTTCCAACAAGCTTTTGCTCATGCTCATCTTAAAGACCAACTACCAGCTGAAGGTGCCGCGGTAGAGCAAGCACCTGAATCAATTACATTAAGCTTTTCTGAGGGGATTGAAGTTAATTTCACTAAAGTCAATATTGTTGGCCCTGAAAAAAATATTGTCAAAACAGGCAAGGCAGCATTAGACCCAAGTAATGACACTAAAGTTATTGTTCCTGTTGAGGATAAACTCGTTGCTGGTAAGTATGATGTTAATTGGAGTGTGGTCTCTGTGGATGGGCACAAAACAAAAGGGACTTATAGCTTTACAGTGAAATGATATGTCACTAGAAGCTTTTTATACGTTAATTCGTTTTATCCATTTTATCGCTGCAATATTGATGTGTGGTATGTCAATATTTGCAGTGCTTCTCAGTCGTGGGAAGTTTCGCTATTTATTAGTCCGTTACCTTAATAAAGGTATCTTCTTTTGCGCTATTATCACTTCATTAACAACCTTTGGTTGGTTGCTTGCTCAAGCTGGTTTGATGGGGGATGGTTGGGAAGATAGTATCGATTGGGCTATATGGCAGGGGGTGTTTGGCACGTCATTTGGTCAAATATGGCGCTGGCAACTGCTGTTTGCTGTTATCCTCTTGCTGGTTTTATGTATAAAATCCATAAAGCTACGTCTAAACCTAGTATTACTTCTTTCTATTGTCCTGCTTGGTCTCCATGCATTTATTGGGCATGCAGCCATGACCGATGGCGTTATTGGGGCTTTTCATCGTATTAATCAGTTCATTCATCTCATTAGTGCAGCCTATTGGTTTGGTGGTTTATGGCCATTCTTAATTTGTATTCAGTTTTTACGTCATAAACAAGAGCTGGTGCAGGGGATGGATAAACAAATAATCAGTACTATGCGGTTGTTTTCAAAAATTGGGCATGTTGCAGTTGTGCTTGTCATCTTAACCGGGGTTATTAGTGCAATAACGATTTTGCCAGAATGGCCTTTGGCATTTTCGGGCTCTGAGTACCAATCATTGCTTTGGTTTAAAATTATTTTAGTTCTAGGAATGGTAATGTTAGCTTTGATTAATCGCTACTATATCGTTCCAGGCCTAAAACACAGAGGGCGTTTGAACTATTTGATCATTAATAGTTGGGTTGAATTGTTATTGGGTACTATGGCAATTCTAGCCGTTGCTATTTTTGCTACTTATCAACCGATATAGCCAAGTGTTCGTATTTATTTGATAATACAGTGAAGATATTTTTAATATTTAACAAGGTCATTTTAATGAAATATAAACTCATTATTTGCTCATTATTACTTGTTGGAACAATGAGTGCAGCATACTCCGCACCATTGGCAACAGTCAGTAAAAAACAATTTGGTCAGGACTGGCCGTTTATTCGTGAGGAGGTGATGCTTGAGTGCCGTAACAATGGTGCATTGGTCGTCATTAACCCTGCAACATTGATGCAATATCCATTAAATGAGATAGCGACGGAATTAATGGAGAAAAAAGAGATTAAGGCTCAGCCGATTGATGTTTTATTAGCACCTATTGAAACAACTAAAAGTGTTAAAGAAAGAATACAGCCATTAAAAGAGGCCGCTGAAAAATTATGCCCCAGTAAGTAAGGTTACTGGAAATAGGGTTGGTTACGCAGAGGGAATGGTGTTTTCTATTATTTTATTTATATAAATCAGTGTGATATACAATTGAAAGGTTTTGTTGATTACTGGTATAGGTATAACCTATTGAACAAATAGTTCAATATTAGAAAATCAAACAATAAATTGTGTTAATAACATGTGAAATAATTGATAATAAATGTGGTAAGAACGTGAGTTGAAAGCTAGTATTAGGGTGTACTTTGTTACGTCTCAATGGCAATTTTAGCGCACGGCTCTGCCAGAGCCATTTCCCAAGGCCCGGTAATCGGAATCTACCAGGCCTCTTTTTTTGCCTATCGGTTTGTTTGTTAACACACTAGTAATCACCTTTCTATTTGTTCTTACCCATTTATATACCCGAGCTAATAGGCTGTATAACATGATTAACCTACTATGCTAATTTCATGACCCAATGATGATTTTCTTTATCATAGTGATGGCGATAGAGTAAAACAGGTTTTTCATCTAAGGTGGCAGGGATGCTGGTATGTTCGTCCCAACCATCTAATTGCATACAGAAATCGGTATCAGAATCACAAGGGATACTTACCGTATCACTTTTATGTGAAGCCATAACCGCATCATTAATTTCATAGGAAGATATTTTCAATTTCACAAAACACATAATAGCACCTCATTTATCGACGTTATCTATATATACTAAGCTCAACAGAATTAATCATAGTATAAATGGAATTGATTTCCAAAATAAATTTTCACCGATAAACAAGAGAGGGTGCATTATGTTACTTATATGCACCCTTGTAGTGTTTATTTTTTAGGTATTGATGTACCCCAGTTTAAGTAATCACTAGGGGCTTCTAATTTTAGAATGAAATGCTGTTCCGGCTTAGCTTTCGGCGCTAAAGGCACTGTTGGCGGGGTGGCGAGAGTGATACCACCTCGGACAAACTGCTTGAATGTACCGCTTTTCATAACTCCACCAGCCAAACCAAAGGAGAAATTAAAGCCGGATGATTGCCAAAATTCAGTGTTATCACGTACTAAATATTGATACTCCTTGCCAATACGTGTGGCAACATAAACGCGGTCGGAAAGCTCTCCCAAATATAAGCCTGTCACCACACCGACTTCCAGCCCTCTAAATAAAATCGGCGTACCCACCTGAACAGAACCAACATCAGTGGCATCAAGGTAAATGGTTAAACCATCTAAATAACGAGAGTCAGTTATATTGGCAGCTTGTAGTTCAAATTGATAACGGTTTTTATTACTACGTCCAGGCTCTGCACTAATATAAGGTTGTAATATACTGTCAAGGTTATTTAAGCCCGCGGGTGATAACTCAGGGGTTACAACAGCAAAGCGGCTCCCTAGTTTTGTGAATGTGCTGACATACTCTGGATAGAGAATAGCCCTCGCTTGTACCTCTCTTTTATCAGAGGACAGTTTTAATGACTCTATCTGACCAATGTTTATGCCTAAATAACGGATAGGCATGCCTTCAGAAAGTTTGGAGGCATCAAATGTTGTTAAGGTAACTACACTACCAATAGCCTTAGCAGATGTTTCATTAGGGTAAAGCATGTGTTGGCGTGCAGTATTCGCTGTGCCATTACCTATGTTGTCAAAGCTTATTGCTCCACTGATCGCACGGCTCAATGGGGCAGCTTGGACTGTTAAACCATTACTATTTAACTGAACTTTTGCTCCACCTTCAGCCCAAAAAACACTGTTATCAGTCAGTAAATGCCGATATTCACTTGAAATATATACATCAATGGAAAAACCGGATGTAGTGGGTTTAATGGTGGTAATTTTGCCTACTGCAAATTGACGATAAAGTACAACCGACCCGGCTTGTATATCTGGTAATGTCGCTGTATTAAGAGTAATTGTAGTTGGTGGAGATGCCCCTAAAATACCGGCTTTCGCATTGTCATCACTGCGGTATAAAGGGAATTTCTCTGGTAATTTCCCTTGGCTTTGCCCCGCAATTAAGTGTATGCCGCCATCTAACCATTCTTGCGGTGTCGCGCCTTGGAACTGTAGTCCACCAAGCCCCAATTGGACATCAACACGGCTATTGGCGACAAATTTACTGTCTTCACGAATGAGGTGCTTAAACTCATCATATATGGCTATTTTAAAATTGACATTATCGGCGGATAGGTGACGTTGTAACACCTCACCGATTTGAATACCTTTATAAACAACAGGTTGTCCTTTGCTTACGCCATAGGTGTCATTGGCCCATAAGGCAAGAGTTAAAGGGGATTTACCTTCTTGTTCAGCAGCTTTGACAACGGCACGGCTAGATTGTAACACAAAACGTTGGCCTTCTTCCGCTTGGGGGCTGCCTTGCGGTGAGTCAAAAGTAATAGCGCCATTTATGACAGCAGAAAGGCTTTCCATTTTGATATTAGCACCGGATTTAAGGTCAAAACTACCTTGTAAGCCAGATACATTCCAAAATTGGCTGTCTTTACGAACGAGTTTGGCATAGTGTTTTTTGACCACCGCAGATATAGATACCCCTTGGTTATCCGGTAAAATGGTATAATCCGAGATATAACCCACGGGGACTTTTCGGTAATAAATGGGTGAGTTTTCGTTTAATGAACCTAAATCAGGTGCGGTTAAGTGGATTAGAAGTTCACCTTCGTCAATATTTAGTTGTGGTGGCGTGTCTTGTGCCACAAACGAGAATTGCTCTGTCCCAGTGCTTGGCAGCATTCCAATATAGTTACCGCCAACCAATGCATCAAGGCCGGAAACGCCCGCCAATGAGGCTTTAGGTGTAACTAACCAAAATTTTGTGCCTGAAGTTAACGCAGAGCGCATGTCTTTGTTAACACTGGCAGTAACAATAATGGATTTCATATTTTTGCTAATAGCAATTGATTGAACTAATCCAACCTCAACGCCTTGGTAGCGAATAGGTGTTCGATTTGCGACGACACCTGGGGCAGAAGAGAACTCAATCGTAATATCAGTTCCACGCTCAACCCAATGTTGGAAAAGAAGCCAACCAGCTATAAAAATCGCTACCAGCGGTAATAACCAGAAAGGGGAGATACGCCCTCGTTTGCGTAGTGTGGCTTCTGTAGCTTCTTCAGAAGGCTCATTTTGCAGGTTTTGATTTTCCATATGAATCCCATATTAAGCGGCTATCTAACCATTCAACAGCCATGATTGTTAGAATAACTGCTGTACCAAAGTAAAATGCGGCAGGGCCCATAGTAAAAGACATTAATTGATCACGGTTAACTAATGTCATCATTAAGGCAATGACGAATAAATCTAACATTGACCAGCGGCCTATCCATGAAACAAATTTTAGTAGTTTCATACGAAGAACAGGGTCGGTATTGCTTTTTAACTGTATAGAAAATAGTAATAATATCATGATGATAATCTTGATGAAGGGCACTAATATGCTGGCAATGAAGACAATAATGGCAATAGGCCAGTTACCTGAGTCAATTAAGGCTACAACACCAGAATAAATTGTGTCCTCCAAACGCTGCCCATTCAGATAAAAAACTGAAATGGGTAGCAGGTTAGCGGGAAACAATAACACCATGGCGGCAATTAGCGCAGCCCATGTTTTTTGTAAACTATAGGGGTTGCGAGATTGTAATGGCCGATGACAGCGCTGACACTTCCCTTGGGCGTTAGAAGGCCCTGTAAAGTGGCAAGCGGTGCAGGCCAACGCATGTGGTTGTTCCCCTTGGTCATCAATAGGGTAAAACCGACGCCATAGTTCGTCTAAATTCATGTGGATGAGGATCAATAAACTTAAAATAGCCATCGTGATAAAAGCAACTAAACCATTACCTATAAACACGCTGGCGTAATCTTGCATTTTAATTGCCGCTATAACGAGAGCGATTAAGTAAACATCTAACATAACCCATTCTTTGATGTGTTTCAGAACCAGTAAAATAGGGCGAAGGTTTAAATTTATTCGCTGACCAATAAGTAACATTAAAATTAATATTGGCAATAATAGTGGAGCAGCTATCGCACAAAAAGCCACAATACTTGCTGTGAGCGGGTCACCTTGATGATTAATTAAGCGAACACCTTCTATTACATTGGCATTAATTTGACTTCCCAGCAGATGAATAGAAATTAGTGGTTGTAAAAAAGCGATCGGTGCTAGCATCAATAATGTGATAGACAATATGGATAACCGCTTGATTGACCATGACCGGCCATCATTGAGTTGACTAGAACAACGAGGGCAAATAACGACTTGTCGTAAGCTAAATCGCGGAGCGAGGATTTTTTGGTTGCAATGGCTACAACGCTGTAAAATCAAGTCAGTGTGGTTAATGTTGTTCATATTTACTCATTTTAGGGTTTCACTTAGATGTAATCTAGTGTAAAAAAATTTACCTCAAAGTGACAAATTGGTAACCTTAGAGTTACTCTTACAGATGTTTCATTAATTACTTGATTATTACTAAAAATAATTATGGATAAAAAGAAGTATTATCTTGAACTTTCAGATAATCTCTCTGCATTATTAGCAGGAGAATATGATTTAATTGCCACCTTAGCAAATACTTGTGCATTACTGTATGAGCGCTTAGAGGGGGTTAATTGGGCTGGATTTTACCTGAGTAATGGGCAAGAATTAGTATTAGGTCCGTTTCAAGGTAAAGTTGCATGTGTTCGAATACCCTTTGGTAAAGGGGTCTGTGGTACGGCTTTTAGTCACAACCAAATTCAGCGTATAGAAGATGTTCATGCATTCCCAGGTCATATCGCTTGTGATGCGGCAAGTAACGCTGAAATTGTGTTTCCTTTGGTGGTAAATGGGCAAATTATTGGGGTTTTAGATATCGACAGCCCAAATATTAGCCAATTCGACCAAGAGGATGAAAAAGGTTTAAAGCACCTTGTAAACCAGTTGTGTCAACATCTGGCAATGTGTTCTATGCCAAAATATTACTAAATATTGGTCAGTTAAATTAATAGTAACGTGGCAATTGTCAGCAACACGATTATAATGTCGGCTTGTTCATGCCCGTGAGGTTGGCAAAATCGTTGTTATCAGGAAATTTCATGGAAAATCAACCTAAGTTGAATAGTAGTAAAGAAGTTATCGCATTTCTAGCAGAGCGTTTTCCTCGCTGTTTTATCGCTGAAGGCGAAGCACGTCCGTTAAAAGTCGGAATTTTTCAAGATATCGTAGGGTGTTTAACTGAAGAAGACGGTATTAGCAAAACGCAATTACGTTCTGCGTTGCGTATGTATACCTCTAGCTGGCGTTATCTCTACGGTGTTAAAGAAGGCGCAAAACGCGTTGACCTAAATGGTGAAGACTGTGGTGAATTAGACGCAGAGCATATTACTCATGCGCGTCAACAATTAGCTGAAGCTAAAGCTCGTGTTCAAGCGCAACGTGCTGAACAAAAAGCGCAAAAGCGTCCAGCAGCGAAAAAGCCGAGTGAAAAAAACACCCGTAGTCAAGATACCACTAAAGAGAAAGCGCCTCGCCGTCGCCCATCAGACAATAAAGAACGCTCGCAAACTACATCAGCTAAACCCCCCCGTCGTAATAACCCAGCCCCAGAACAGAATCTGAAATCAGTCACTGATATCAACACACTTCAAATTGGTCAATCATTGAAAGTGAAAGTGGGTACTAGTGTGATGGACGCCTCTGTGCTGGAAATTGCAAAAGACGGTGTTAGGGTTCAATTGCCAACTGGACTGGCAATGATTGTACGCGCGGAACATTTAAAGTTCTGATACGGAGGTCAATCAGGTCATGAACAAACTTCTTAAAATTGCACTTGTTGTCAGTTTGGCTACTTTCGGTAGTGCAATTGCTAATACTCAAGCAGTGGCTCCGGTCACTGCGGCTCAGTTACCTGTCTTAAAACAGAGCGCTCAGCACGGCACTGTGAGTGAAAGGGTCACATCAAGGTTCACTCGTTCACATTATCGTCAATTTGATTTAGACAAAGCGTTTTCTGGGAAAATATTTGACCGCTATCTCAATATGTTAGATTTCGGTCACAATGTTTTACTTCAATCCGACGTTGATCAGTATACCAAAGATAAAGGTAAAGTAGGTCAATGGCTTGAGGACGGCAAATTAGATACGTTTTATGACCTGTATAACCTATCGCAGGAACGGCGTTTTGAGCGTTTTAAATATGCATTAGCTCGCTTAGAACAACCTATTGATTTGAACGCGACGGATTCTATTGAAGTTGACCGCTCTAAGTCCCCTTGGCCTAAAGATAAACAAGAACTTGATCGTCTCTGGGACCAAAAAGTACGTTATGACTGGTTGAATTTAAAGCTTTCAGGTAAAGACGATAAAGAAATCAAAGAAAAACTGACTAAGCGATATAACTTTGCTTTGAGACGTCTAACGCAAGCACAAAGTGAAGACGTTTTCCAACTGATTATTAATTCATTTGCACGCGAAATTGATCCACATACGAGTTATCTTTCACCTCGTAATACTGAACAATTCAATTCTGAAATGAGTTTGTCATTGGAAGGAATTGGCGCGGTTTTACAGCAAGATGATGAAAATACGGTGATTAACTCCCTCGTGGCGGGTGGGCCTGCGGCGAAGAGCAAAGAGTTAAAAGTCGGTGATAAAATCATTGGTGTAGGGCAAACGGGCAAACCGATTGTGGATGTAGTTGGTTGGCGCCTTGATGACGTGGTTGCGTTAATTAAAGGGCCAAAAGGAAGTAAAGTTCGGTTAGAAGTTATTTCTGATACCAAAGGGGCGAAGCCTCATATCATCACCATCGTTCGGGAGCAAATCCGCCTTGAAGACCGTGCTGTAAAACTGACTATCAAACAGCAAGGCAAAGATAAAGTTGCTGTGTTAGATATTCCTGGTTTCTATGTTGGTTTAACTAATGATGTAAAAACACAACTACAAAATATCGCGAAAGATAATGTTTCTGCGTTGGTCATTGATTTACGCGGAAATGGTGGTGGGGCATTAACTGAAGCTGTTGCTTTATCTGGTTTATTTATTCCAAAAGGCCCAGTGGTTCAAATTCGTGATAACAATGGTCAAGTTCGTCAAGATGTCGATGATGACGACGTTATTTACTATAAAGGCCCACTGGTTGTTTTAGTTGATCGTTTTAGTGCATCTGCATCTGAAATTTTTGCAGCAGCGATGCAGGATTATGGGCGTGCATTAATCGTGGGCGAACCAACTTTTGGTAAAGGCACGGTACAACAACATCGTAGTTTAAGTCGTGTGTACGACCAAATGTTAAAGCCAGAATGGCCTTCATTGGGTTCAGTACAATATACCATCCAGAAGTTTTACCGTGTTAATGGTGGGAGTACACAGCGTAAGGGTGTGACACCTGATGTCGTGATGCCAACAGGTCAAGATCCTGCTGAAACAGGTGAAAGTTTTGAAGACAATGCATTGCCATGGGATAGCATTCCTCCAGCAAACTATGTACGTGTCGGTGATATTTCATCAGACTTATCGCCAATCAAAACTCAGCATCTAGCGCGGATTAGCCAAGACCCTGAATTCAATTATATCGATGAAGATATTGCGCGCTATAAAGCGCATAAAGAGAGTAAGAATCTAATTTCGCTTAATTATGCTGAGCGTCAAAAAGAAGATAATGAAATCGAAGCAACTAAACTTAAACGTATAAATGAACGAAATGTACGTGAAGGTAAGCCATTACTAAAATCAATTGATGACTTACCAAAGGATTATGAAGGCCCTGATCCGTACTTAGATGAAACGGTTAAAATGGCGATTGACTTGGCAAGTCAAAATACCAAGATGCTATCAGGTAATAATCAATAACTAAGTAAAGTTAAAGCTCATTTTAAATAACAGACCCCATACTTATTTATGATTTGTATGGGGTTTTCTTTTATTTAAAGTCATCGATGATGACTTAATGTCTGAGAAAAAGTTAAAACAGATATTAGATAGTTTTTATCGCCTAAAATAATCGTGTCATTCTAGATTTCTTTACCTTTAATTAATTTATTCTAAACTTTTGATAAGGGTTCTTAATCAAAGAGGCAATACCATGGGTAAATTAGTTATAGGTTTAATCGCAGTTAGTATCATGATGGCTTCATCAATAAACACAGCGACAGCAAGAAACTACCCTTGTTCAGGGAGCAAAGGTGGGGTCGATCGCTGTGAAAGCGGTAAGTTCATTTGTAATGATGGCTCCACTAGCCGCTCAGAACAAGTGTGCACCACATCATTGAAAAATGATATTAACAGTAAAGCGGGTATTGCAGGAGCAACCATTGGCTCTGGTGTTGCCAAGCAATCAAGTAAGCCCTCTATTTCTGATCCAGTAAAGGCAACGGGAGATAGAGCAAATAAAACGGTAAATGAAAAGGTGGCTAAAAAGAGTGATAAGGCATCAGATCCAGCAAAAGCGATAAAAGAAAAAGCAACTAAAGCCACCGATAAAGATTCGGCAAAAGCGATAAAAGAAAAAGCAACTAAAGTCACCGATAAAGATTCGGCAAAAGCGGTAAAAGAAAAAGCAACTAAAGCCACCGATAAAGATTCGGCAAAAGCGGTAAAAGAAAAAGCAACCAAAGCCACCGATAAAGATTCGGCAAAAGCGGTAAAAGAAAAAGCAACCAAAGCCACCGATAAAGATTCGGCAAAAGCGATAAAAGAAAAAGCAACCAAAGCAGCAGATAAAACCTCAAGCAAAACAGTAAAAGAAAAAGTAACCAAAGCAGCAGATAAACAATCAGCGAAAACAACGAAAGAAAAATCAAATTAAACTGAAAGTGTTTGCAACTAACTGTATAATAATGGGTTAGTTAAAAAACAAAGCCATCTTAAGGTGGCTTTGTTTTTCTGAAATAGGCTAATAAAGACTGATATTTATCGATTTAGCGAATAAAGTTGCTGGAAATATAATTAAATGCACGAATAAATTTCCATACGTATAATAACCAGCATTATCATTTTAATATTGGAACAATTTAATGTGAGCTGGTTATAAATTGAGCCTTTAAAAACAATTGGTTAATTTTAATCATTCTTTATTGTGATTGAATAGAGAAAATAGTAACCCGTTTTAGTGGTTTCAATGTAAAGTTATGTTGTTTTTTAATATTTTGATGTTAATTGACTTGAAATAGTGTGAAAAAACCTTATTTATAAAGTAAATTCTACGTGATATTAGTTTTTACCAAGGAATACAAAAAAATGATGAGAATTGCTTTATTCTTACTCACAAACTTAGCCGTTATGTTTGTGTTTGGAATAATCTTAAGCTTAACCGGTATTAGAGGTAGTAGTGTCCAAGGCTTGATGATCATGGCGGGGTTATTTGGTTTTGGTGGTGCATTTATCTCACTGCTGATGTCTAAATGGATGGCTTTGAAATCAGTTGGTGGTGAGGTGATTGAAACTCCTCGCAACCAAACAGAGCAATGGTTAATGTCAACGGTAGAGCGCCAAGCACAACAAGTTGGTATCCAAATGCCACAGGTGGCTATTTACCATGCGCCCGATATCAATGCTTTCGCTACGGGAGCCCGTCGTGATGCTTCGTTAGTCGCAGTAAGTACTGGTTTATTAGAAAATATGAGCCGTGACGAAGCGGAAGCGGTTATTGCTCACGAAATTAGCCATATTGCGAACGGTGACATGGTAACAATGACCTTATTACAAGGGGTTGTGAATACTTTTGTTATCTTTATTTCACGTATTATCGCACAACTCGCGGCAGGCTTTATGTCAAACAGCGATAATGAAAGTGAAAGTAGTAACGGTAACCCTATGGTGTATTTCGCCGTTTCCATGGTGTTGGAAATTGTTTTTGGTATTTTAGCCAGCATTATCACTATGTGGTTCTCTCGTTATCGTGAATTCCATGCAGATGCCGGGTCGGCAAAACTAGTCGGGCGCGAAAAAATGATCGCCGCATTACAACGACTGAAAACGAGTTATGAGCCGCAAGAAGAAGGGCGCTTAATGGCATTTTGTATCAATGGCCGAGGAAAAGCATTTAGTGAATTGTTTTTATCTCACCCACCATTAGATAAACGAATCGAAGCGCTGCGTTCAGGTGAGTATTTAAAATAGTCTAACTTAACTGTTTAGTCGAAATCTAAAAACTAAGCCCAGTAATCATTTTATTACTGGGCTTTTTTTATGGACAAAAGTCCTCTCACTTGTACCAAGAAAGCTGTTAATCAGTAAGAAATTTTAAGCTTAAGATTTATTCACAATTTAACTGTATCGGTAATTAAAACATATTAATCACAAGTGAGCTTTCTCACAATCTTGCATCGTAAGTGGTAATTTTTTAAATTTTTGTTCGCTTTTATTTCATTTTTAATCTTTATTAAATTGATGGTGATTTGTTTAATAAATGTTAATTAAAAAATAAGAGTGATTAACTTGGGGGTAAGATGGAGCTAATAACTACGTGGTTAAGTGAACTCAACGGGATAGTATGGGGCGTACCTATGCTAGTTGGGATTTTAGGCGTTGGTATATACATGCAAATTAGGCTCGCGTTCTTGCCAATAAGGAAAATAGGAACAGGTTTTAGATTATTATTTCAAAAAAACGAGTCACGCGGTGAAGGGCAAATATCGCCATTTAATGCTTTGATGACAGCATTGTCTGCAACAATTGGGACTGGGAATATTGCAGGGGTGGCAACTGCTGTTGTGATGGGAGGACCTGGAGCACTCTTTTGGATGTGGATGACAGCGTTGGTTGGAATGGCAACTAAATACTCTGAAGCTGTACTTGCAGTTCGTTTTCGTGAAGTGGATAAATATGGGCAATATATTGGTGGCCCAATGTATTACATCAAAAATGGATTGGGGCCTAAATGGATTTGGTTAGGTACTCTATTTGCTTTTTTTGGTGCATGTGCAAGTTTTGGCATCGGTAATACTGTACAAGCTAACTCAGTGGCGGATGTACTAGAAAGTAACTTTGGAGTGCATAAGTGGTTAACAGCAGGGGTATTGGTTTTACTTGTTGGTGCAGTGTTGATTGGTGGATTACGCCGTATCTCTGATGTCGCTGGTAAGTTAGTACCATTTATGACTGTCGCTTATTTTGGTGCAGGGTTAATTGTACTTGGTATTTATTTTACGCAAATCCCTGCTGCAATTTCCTTAGTAGTGACGTCTGCGTTTAACCCTGTGGCGGCACAAGGTGGCTTTGCCGGTGCTGCTGTTTGGGCTGCGATTCGCTTTGGGGTTGCGAGAGGGGTTTTTTCCAATGAAGCAGGCTTAGGAAGTGCTCCTATTGCCCATGCTGCGGCGAAAACACAGAACCCTATTCGCCAAGGGCTAATTGCAATGCTTGGTACGTTTATTGATACTATTATTGTGTGTTCAGTCACTGGTTTGACGATCATTATCACTGGAGGGTGGTTGACTAGCCAGACAGGCGCAACGCTGACCGCTTTTTCATTTCAATCAGCAATACCGGGTGGGAATTATATTGTCGCTATTGCGTTAGCTGTTTTTGCATTTACCACCATTTTGGGGTGGAGTTTTTATGGTGAAAAATGTGTGCAGTATCTATTTGGATTAAGGGCTATCAAACCGTTTAGAGTGCTTTGGTTAATCGCTTTACCAATCGGTGCAACCCAATCACTTGATTTTGTCTGGTTATTGGCTGATACGCTAAATGCGATGATGGCAATCCCTAACTTAATTGCATTGTTGTTATTGAGCCCTGTAGTGTATCGACTAACTCGAGACCATATAAAAGATGTTAATGCGGATAGTATTGATATGGCTAAACAGTTATACGATAACAAATCATAAATACCCCCTGTAAAAAGCTTCACTTCGGTGAAGCTTCTTCATTAAATTAGTGTGTATCCTTACCCCTTTTTGGTTAATCATCTCTAAGTGCTTTCAATGGGTTTTATGTAAACCAAACTACGCAATAGGTTTAAATGCGCTATGCTAAGAATAGTTAATCAATTTTCACTTATGAAATATTATCTATTAACTTTTGACTTATTCACAAGGAGACCAAATGGATATTCTGGAAAAAACGTTGGTGTTTGGTAATGATTTTATGACAACGACAAATCCCGCACGACTAGTTGCATTTAAATTTGAAATCTACCGTTCTGAACAAGGTTTTTATCATAGGATCTATAAAGAGGTTGGGATGTCAGGAGCCAATCTTGGTCAATTGTTCAAAGTATGGGCCTTCGAAGAACAAAAATGTTGGGAAAAACAAACTTCAACTACAACACTCGATGAGTACGTGCAGTACTGCCAAGATATTTATAAGCGGAATAATGTTTAATTAATAAACTGTGTTGGTAGATAAAAAAAGCCCCCTTCATAGGGTCTGAAGGGGGAGCTAAATGAATAAAGAATGGTTTAATTCGAGAACTAAGATAGTTGATTTAAAAATTCAAAACTTAGTTATTTGTGCAGTTTAAACCACTCAATAGAATATATATCCTTAAAATAGCATTTATCGCTAAATAATCTATTGGCGATAGGCCGTTTTTATTTGTTCTAACGTGTTTTTATAGGTTTCTGCTTGTTTTTCATCTTCTATGAGTGCGATTTCACGTTGCATTTTGATTAAAATTTTACCTGCATCAGCTTGACCAATAGCTTTAAGCATATGAGTGAGTAAATTTTTTAAACAAGTTATCTCATCAGCTAAAGTATTCACGTCAGGATCAGTAGGGAAATGGTTTTTCATTAACAAGGTCCTTTAAAAATAAAAAATAATCGTGAGATTGTAGCATAAAAAGGAATGATATGTGCTTTCAGATAAATGAGCGTAATAGTTATTTGCTAAACAAGGGGAACCTAGATACGTTAAGGGGGATATAACAGGGAAACCTTCCTGTTTTTGTGCTTGCTGGCGGAAGCCTGACCTTTAAGCCCCACTGAAAGTTGTGATATAATTCACAAAAATGGGTTTTAGCTTAAATAAGAGCTGAATGGTTAATCAAACCCATATCGAATACTAATATCCTTTCGCGGCAACTTTCACAAGCTGTTAATCAGTTAGTGCATTTTACTTGTGGGAAATGAAGGCTAAGATGAATATGACTCAGGTTTCTAGAAGAACAGCGTGGATCCGCGTAGTCGCTCTTGCGGTTGCAGCGTTTGTTTTTAATACAACAGAATTTGTCCCAGTTGCACTACTTAGTGATATTGCACAAAGTTTTGACATGTCAGTCGCTCATACAGGGTTAATGATTACGATTTATGCTTGGGTCGTAGCATTGATGTCGTTACCCTTAATGTTATTAACCAGTAAAATTGAGCGTCGTAAATTATTAGCTTTTTTATTTGTCATTTTTATTGTTAGCCATATTATTTCAGGGTTTGCATGGAGCTTTGAAATACTAATTGGTGGGCGAATTGGCGTTGCTTTATCGCATGCGGTATTTTGGTCGATAACGGCTTCTTTAGCTATTCGTGTTGCACCTGCAGGCAAGAAGGCGCAAGCGTTGGGCTTATTAGCAACAGGTACCGCATTAGCAACTGTTTTAGGGCTACCAATTGGGCGTGTAATAGGGCAATTTTTAGGGTGGAGGGTCACCTTTTTATGTATTGGTGTTATTGCCTTATTTACCATGATAGTGTTAATACGTTTCCTACCCCGTTTACCGAGTGAACACTCCGGTTCGTTAAAAAGTGTCCCCGTCTTATTTAAACGTCCCGCACTGGTGGGGATGTTTGCGTTAACTGTTCTAGCTGTGACTGCTCATTTTACTGCTTACAGTTACATTGAACCTTTTGTCCGTGAAATCGCATTGCAAAGCCAAAATTTTGCGACATTATTGTTACTGATTTTTGGTGGGGCTGGCATTATCGGGAGTGTTATATTTAGTCGTTATAGTAGCAAGTTTTCGTTGTTTTTCTTACCAACAGCAATTGCCCTAATGACGGTGTGTTTATTATTGCTAATGCCTTTAGGCTCAGATGTCTGGTCGTTGATTATGCTATCCGTTTTCTGGGGTATCGCCATGATGTGTATCGGCTTAGGTCTACAGGTTAAAGTGATTGATTTATCTCCTGATGCAACTGACTTGGCAATGTCAATTTTCTCAGGGATTTTTAATATAGGTATTGGTGGCGGTGCGCTACTGGGGAACCTAGTTATTGTTCATATGGGGATGACTAATATTGGTTATATTGGCGGGTGTATTGGTATAATTACATTGATTTTGTGTATTTACTTATTTAAACGCTATAGTCAATCGCTGGAAGATAAAACTGCAGTTTCAACAAGCCATTAGTCAGTTTTGTAAGAAAATTTATAAAAATAACGCTCTGTCTTTCGTAAAGAAAGATGGGGCTTTTTATTGTTCATTATTTGTATAAATAAAAGGTATAGGGTAAATTTTACCGTTAATAATTTTAATAATAAGGAAAATGTATGAAAGGGCTGAGCTTTTTATTTATTTCTATTATCGCTGAGGTTATTGCTACGACAACGCTTAAGGCTTCAGATGGTTTTAGTCGTTTTTGGCCTTCTTTAGTGGTGGTGATTGGTTATGCGGTGTCTTTTTGGGGACTTTCGCAAGTAGTCAAAGTAATGCCATTAGGGATAGCTTATGCGATCTGGTCAGGGTTAGGGATTGTGTTAGTTTCTATTGCTGCAATTTATATTTACAACCAAAAGCTCGATTTACCTGCAATTATTGGTATGCTGTTTATTATAGTTGGTGTTTTAATCATCAATCTACTCTCAAAGAGTGGTACGCATTAATAAGTGCTACAAAATCATTATGTAGAGCGAGTGTTAGCGGAGAAAGAAATGAGACTTAGAATCAATTTGCGGTTACAAACGATAATGTCAATGGTTGCTGCTGGGGCATTCGTTTTCACTTTATCCGCCTGTAGCAGTTCTGGTGGAAATAAAACCGACCAAGCAGATACCGTAGCTGCAAATTATGCTCAACAAATTGTTAATTTGGGCCCAGGGGTACAAGAAGCTTGTGTTTCGGCTGGCGGTTTACCTGCACTTACTCTAGAGTTAAATGGAACTCAAACTGCGGTTTGTCAATTCGCCAATGGTAAACGTTGCGCTGCTGATATTATTCAATCCGGTGCTTGCATATAACTCATCTTTTTATGAAATGTATTAACCTCTTATTAATCGTTAATATGAGGTTGATTACTTATTAAATATTAAACATTAAATTCATAAAATAATTTTAATAATTATTTGTTAGGTTTTATTTTTATTTTAAAACATTCATTTGTCCATCATCTAATTGCGAGCATCTATTTAAGTCCTTAATTTAATTATTGATATTTAATTTTTTAATTACTAGTATTAAATTGTAAAAGCAATTTAGATAATTATAAAAACACAGATAAATACATGTTCTATTTATTAAAGAGTAATGACAAATGAAAAAGAAAATTGAAGAATACACTGGACCTGCCGCCGGTTGGGGGGCAGTTAAAGCTGTTGCAGAAGCATTGCGTGAACAAATGAAAGTGGGTCATGATATTATTGCAATGTTTGATATGAATAAGGTTGACGGCTTTGACTGTCCGGGGTGTGCGTGGCCAGATCCAGTACATACCGCTTCTTTCGATATCTGCGAAAATGGAGCCAAAGCCATTGCTTGGGAGGCCACATCAAAACGTACTACCCCCCATTTTTTTGAAAAACATACAGTAACTGAATTACTTGATTGGGATGATTTTCATTTAGAGAATGAAGGACGTTTAACGCACCCAATGAAATATAATTCATTAACAGATAAATATGAACCGGTCGAATGGGATGATGCATTTCAACAAATAGGAGAGCGTCTGCGGAGTTATTCTGATCCAAATACTGTTGAATTTTATACGTCAGGTAGAACTTCGAATGAAGCGGCATTTTTATATCAATTACTGGCCCGAGAATACGGAACAAATAATTTTCCTGACTGTTCAAATATGTGTCATGAGCCCACAAGTGTTGGGCTAGCTGCTTCGATAGGGGTTGGTAAAGCAACGGTATTATTAGAGGATTTTGATAAAGCGGATTTAATTATTTGTATCGGCCATAACCCTGGGACTAACCATCCACGAATGCTTAGTTCGTTACGTGAAGTTTCTAAACGGGGAGCTAAAATTATAGCGATTAATCCGTTAAGAGAACGTGGTCTTGAACGTTTTACATATCCGCAAGACGTAATAGAAATGCTGACATTAGAATCAACCCCACTTGCTGGTCATTATTATAAAGTGCGGATTGGGGGAGATACAGCTTTAATCAAAGGGGTCATGAAGCGGCTGATTGAGCGACATCAGGCGGCCATTGACTCAGGCGAAAAAGCGCTCCTAGATACCGAGTTTATATCAGCCCATACCGATGGGTATGAAACATTAAAAAATGATTTACTGACGACCAGTTGGGACGATATTTTAAGGGTATCAGGCTTATCGCATGAGTCTATTGATGAAATCGCAGACCTTTATATTGAAGCGAAAAGCACCATAATTTGCTATGGCATGGGGATAACTCAGCATCAGCATGGAACTAAAAACGTACAGCAATTAGTCAACTTATTGTTGCTGAAAGGTAATATTGGGCGAGAAGGCGCAGGGATTTGCCCACTAAGGGGGCACTCTAACGTACAGGGCGACCGTACGGTCGGGATCACAGAAAAACCATCTAAAAGTTTTCTTGATAAAATTGAACAGCGTTTTGGTTTTCGTCCTCCGAGTGAGTTCGGTCATGCTGCAGTTGCCAGTATGCAAGCGATTTATAATGGGAGTGCAAACGCATTAATCTGTATGGGGGGCAACTTGGCGGTTGCCATGCCTGATAAAGATGCCTGCTTTGAAGGCATGAAAAAGCTTGATTTGGCTGTGCATACTGCGACTAAACTTAACCGTTCTCATTTATTAACAGCCAAAAATACATTCATACTACCAGTGCTGGGGCGAAGTGAAATCGACAGGCAAAGTAGTGGAGTGCAATGCGTGACAGTGGAAGACTCAATGTCAATGGTACATGCCTCAAAGGGGTTATTAAAACCTTGTAGCCCTTATTTGAAATCTGAATGTGCCATTGTTGCAGGGATTGCCAAAGCGACAATACCGAATAGTAAAGTTGAATGGGATGCTTTCATTGGTAATTACGACCTGATCCGTGATGCAATGGAAGCAGTATTACCCGGTTTTGATAACTTTAACGCCCGCATCAAAATACCGGGAGGCTTTCACCTTACAAATGCGGCTTCTGAGCGGCGTTGGTTAACTAAATCAGGTAAAGCTAATTTCATTCCAACTGTTGGGGTGATTGAAGACCCTAATTCAGCGGTAAATAGTGAGCTAGTTCTTGCGACATTGCGCAGCCATGACCAGTATAATACGACCATATACGGGTTAAATGACCGCTATCGTGGGGTATTTGGGCAAAGGGATGTCGTTTTTATTAGCGGTGCTGAGGCGCAAAAACAGAAATTAAAAGCGGGGGATAAAGTTAACTTAATTGCGTTAGATAGCAACCAAAAACCGACTAAGCGCCGTTTAGATAATTTAACGGTGGTTATCTATGATATGGCTGACCGTTGCGTTGCGACTTATTTCCCTGAAGCCAATAATTTAATTTCATTGGATAGTTATGACCCGGAATGTGGGATACCTGCCTATAAAAATATCCCAATCAAATTAGAACACGTAATACAGTAATTATGTGTATTTATATTTATCAATCAGATTAAATGTAAGATATCCCCCTAGTTTGAAATTAAAGCTAGGGGGATACAATAAGAAGGTTTAAATCATTTTTTAGCAGGGAAGAATTGGCTAATGGCAACAATAATGGCGATAACAAAATAAACAGCAAAAATACCAATCAACCATTGAGGCATATCAAGCCCTAAAAATGCCCACTGCCTAACCGCGCAGTCACCCGTCGCTTCAAATACTGCTGGAACCCAAGTTTGCAATGGTAGCCAATCAGGGAAGTTCACAAAGAAATCACAAGATGCGAATGGAGAAGGATAGAGCTGGAGCATGGTATGTTCCCAAGAAAGCTCTAAGCCACGCCAAGCAGAATAAACCCAAATAATGATAGCAACCCAACGAATGATAATATTACGTGGTGCAATTGCGCCTATTAAGCCGGCAGCCATAACACCAAGTAATGCAACGCGTTCATAGATACACATTACACAGGGTTGTAGTTTCATCACATGTTGAAAATATAGAGCAGCACACTCGAGCATGAAGGCAGTAAAGGCCATCAATAGCCATGCACCTCTTCCTTGTGAGCAGTAGTTAAAAAATCTGAACATACTTAATATCCTAATTGAGTGATGCGCACATTTTGCCCTTATCAGACGGATAAAAAAAGCACTTAAAGTGAAATAATGCAATTTTAGATAGGGGTTTACGCAAAATTACAAATGAGCCGTATTTGCATACGGCTCATAGTTTATCAGTATAGTTATTGTGCAAATGTAATCAAACCAATACTTTCCATCCAATAGGTTATTGGTACTAGCCATAACTCAACGCCTAATAAGCCGACAATTGTCATGACAATGGTATAAGGCAAAGCCATCCATACCATCCGGCCATATGATAAACGGATCAAAGGTGATAGCGCTGAAGTCAGCAAAAATAAGAAAGCAGCTTGACCATTAGGGGTGGCAACAGAAGGTAAGTTTGTCCCTGTATTAATTGCAACCGCTAGAAATTGGTATTGTTCCATTGATACTAAGCCGTCATTTGCTGCTTTTAGGGCTTCGGTAATATACACAGTCCCAACAAATACGTTGTCTGAAACGGCAGATAATAGGCCATTGAACAGATAGAACAATGACAACTGCGACGATTCAGATGACTGTAATACAAATTGAATAAACGGAGTAAATAGCTGTTGGTCAATGATAACCGCTACAATACTAAAAAACACCGTAAGTAATGCGGTAAATGGTAGCGCCTCCTCGAAAGCTTTACCTAGAGCGTGTTCTTCTGTGATGCCGCAAAAAGCGGTTGCCATCACAATGACCGATAACCCAATTAAGCCAACTTCTGCTAAATGGAAGGCAAGAGCCACAATTAACCAGATACCGATTAAACCTTGAACAATCAGTTGTGCCAGCTCTTTTTTGGTGCGTTTTTCAGTTAGTTTTTTATCGTGCTCGGTTAATATTTGGCGCACGGAAGCAGGGAGTTCAGCTCCATAACCAAATAACTTAAACTTCTCGACAAGAAAGCACACTAATAACCCACAAATAAAGACAGGAATAGTGACGGGCGCCATACGGATATAAAAAGTGATAAAGTCCCAGTTAACATGTTTAGCGATGATCAGATTTTGTGGTTCCCCCACCATTGTCATCACCCCACCAAGGGCTGTACCAATACCCGCATGCATCATTATGCTGCGCAAAAAAGAACGGAACTGTTCAAGTGTTTGTTTTTTTTCTGTGCTATCAATAAAACCATCATTTTGTAAGTCGGTATCGCTGTGTTGGTTAGAAGCATATTGATGGTAAATAGAATAAAAACCAATTGAGACGCTAATGACTACGGCTATAACCGTTAAGGCATCTAAAAATGCAGATAAAAATGCACTCGCCATACAAAATGCAAGGGAAAGGATGCGTTTAGAACGCACGTTTATCAACAGTTTGGTAAAAACGAACAAAAGCAATTGCTTCATGAAGTAGATACCGGCGACCATAAAGATCAACAGTAAAATAACCTCAAGGTTATTGCTTATTTCATGTGAAATTTGTTTTGGTGTCGTCATGCCGATGATCACGGCTTCGATTGCTAATAACCCCCCAGGTTGCAATGGATAACACTTAAGTGCCATTGCTAAGGTGAATATAAATTCAATTACCAATAACCAGCCTGCCACAAAAGGGCTGATAAAATAGAAAACAACAGGGTTTATTATTAGAAATATGATAATTGCTAATTTGTACCAATCTGGTGAATTTCCAAGAAAATTTTTCAAAAAAGCACTTTTTAAACTAAAATCCATTATGGTTCGTTATCCTCTTTATACGGATGTCGTGTAACGTTCTATTACATACTACTCTGATCTTTTATCGATTATAAGCCCATTTGCTAATTGATAATGTATGAATTATATGGGAATTCTATGATTCGTCTCACTCTTTATTTTGAGTCTAACTATATCAGGAGACGACAATCTGGTATGATTTCCCCAATATCCGTCTAAATGTTTGGAATAATAAAAATATGGTTATTAAAGCTCAAAGTCCGGCAGGTTTCGCGGAAGAGTACATTATTGAGAGCATATGGAACAACCGTTTTCCACCAGGTTCAATACTACCCGCTGAGCGTGAACTCTCCGAGTTAATCGGTGTAACACGCACAACTCTTCGCGAGGTGTTGCAACGTCTAGCGCGTGACGGTTGGTTAACTATTCAACATGGTAAACCAACAAAAGTGAATAATTATTGGGAAACATCAGGCCTCAATATTTTGGAAACACTGGCCAGATTGGATCACGATAGAGTGCCTCAGCTAATTGATAATTTATTAGCTGTGCGGACTAATATTGCTGCAATTTTTATTCGTACTGCATTTCGTAATAACCCTGAAAAGTCGTTAGAAGTGTTAGCTGGCCGAGAAAAAGTTGATGATAATTCAGATGCATTTAGTGATTTGGATTATAACGTCTTCCGTGGGCTTGCATTCGCATCAGGTAACCCTATCTACGGTTTGATTATTAATGGCTTAAGAGGGCTATATACGCGTGTTGGGCGTTATTATTTCTCTAATCCTGAAGCAAGACGCCTTGCATTAAGTTTTTACCAACAATTGAGTAATCTTTGCCGTGAGCAAGCATACGATCGCATTATGGATTGTGTCCGAAATTACGGGAAGGAAAGTGGCTTAATTTGGCATAGTATGCAGGGTAATATGCCTTCAGATTTAGCACACACTCGCTAAATTAGGTAATCGATAAGGCATAAAAGCCAGCCCGCATCTTATGTCGGCTGGCTTTTTTACAAGTGAATGATTGACTAGATTAGTAAATACAATATGTATTTACTAGAGTTTGCTAGGACATGTACAGTAGCGAGGGATAGCAATATCTTCGGAATAATCTACATCTTTATTTTCTAACCGAGTAATTATTTTGTTTAATTGCTCACTTTCGCTTAAAACCAAATGTTCACCCTTAGTTACACAATTGAATTGAACTGTAGTTTTAACATAAGAAACTGCCGTTGCTGGGGGGGTACATATAGGAAGGGGCCTTATAGAAAAGCATATATTTTTCCCTTTATCTTTTATCAAATTTCTTTTCATGGTGGGTTCGCAATACTCTTCTGCAATACTTGGGGCTATAGATAGAAAAATTACATTCAGGGCACAAATAATAGGGATGATCTTTTTAGTCATATACTTTCCTTTAACATTTTTAATCGTTTTTTTCATAATGGATTATTATTTGGATAAATAAACTAGGAAAGAATATATTTTTAGTATAAAAATTTAAGTCACGTAATTTGTAAACCCACCCATAAAAGACAGCATTCATTAAATTAAAGTATAAAATATCGAACTTGGTTTTTTTGAGATTAATTATTTTTATTTAAAATCAACTTGATATGTTCTTTTTTGTTTTTGAGCTCTAATTTCACTAGAACAATTAACTTTTTTGTAAATAAAAATCATCAAGTGTTGGTTTTATTATCTATTTTGTTAAAAGTGTTAATTCACCACATTGGCAAATAATTTCTAGAATATTATCCTAAATAATAATTGAATACTTTGCATCTGGGGTGCTTATGAAAGTTCTAGTGTTAGGGGCAGGAGTGATTGGTGTTACAACAGCATGGTATTTAGCTCAAGAAGGCCATGAAGTACTGGTTGTTGATAGGCAGCATGATGTAGCAGAAGAAACCAGCGCAGCTAATGCAGGGCAAATATCCCCTGGTTACGCAACGCCATGGGGGGCACCAGGCATACCACTAAAAGCAGTGAAGTGGATGTTTGAAAAACATGCTCCATTAGCTATTCGGCCTGATGGTACGTTATTTCAGTTGCGCTGGATGTGGCAGATGCTGAAAAACTGTGATATTCAACATTATGCGATGAATAAAAGTCGCATGGTAAGGATTGCGGAGTATAGCCGCGACTGTATTCGGCAACTTAGGGCTGATACGGGGATTGGCTATGAAGCCCGTCAAGGGGGCACATTACAGCTGTTCCGCACAGCTAAACAGTTTGATAATGCTGCTAATGATATTGCAGTGTTACAACAGGAAGGCGTGCCTTATGAGCTTTTAACATCCGACCAACTCATTAAAGCTGAACCTGCATTAGAATTTGTTAAACATAAGCTAACTGGTGGGTTGAGGTTGCCGAATGATGAAACCGGTGATTGCCAGCAATTTACTAAAAAACTCGCTAAAATGGCACAACTAGCTGGGGTTAAATTCCAATTTGGTCAACAGGTTGAACAAATTTTAACGGATGGTAAACGTATTAGTGGTATCCGTATTGATGGCCAAATCGTGCAAGCGGATCAGTATGTTGTTGCTATGGGGTCTTATTCAACATCAATACTACAGGGTCTTGTGCAAATTCCGGTTTATCCATTAAAAGGGTATTCATTAACAATGCCGATTATTGATGAGCAGCGTTCACCCGCTTCTACCATACTTGATGAAACTTATAAAATCGCGGTAACGCGTTTTGATGATCGCATTCGTGTCGGTGGAATGGCCGAAGTTGTCGGTTTTAATCTTGATGTCCTTAAAAAACGCTGCGAAACCTTAAAAATGGTGGTACAAGATTTATATCAAGGTGGTGGTGATATCGAAAAGGCTCAGTTTTGGACTGGGCTTCGGCCTATGACGCCAGATGGCACACCAATAGTCGGGCCAACGGCATACAATAATCTATATCTAAACACGGGGCATGGCACTTTAGGTTGGACAATGGCATGTGGTTCTGGAAAACTGCTGGCGGATTTAATTTCAGGTAACACGCCTGATATTGCTTCGGATGATTTGTCTGTATTTAGGTATCTTGATGGTTTTAATACCAAGCTTGTAAGCAGCGGTCATTTGACGCCAGTGCGTTAAATGGGAGTACATGAAGTTGCAATTACAGTCTATCGCTGATTAAAAAATAATGTATTTAAGGAATTAAGATGCCACGCCCAATTAGTGCGGTTATTCATCTACAAAATTTGCAACATAACTTATCTATAGTACGGCAGCACACAGAAAAGTGTAAAATTTGGTCAGTCATGAAGGCGGACGGTTATGGTCATGGTATAAAGCACATTTGGCCAGCATTAAAAGAAACCGATGGTTTTGCTGTATTAGATCTTCATGAGGCAATTTTATTGCGTGATGAGGGGTGGAAAGGGCCAATTTTGTTATTAGAGGGCTTTTTTCAACCACAAGACTTACAGCTGATTGACCAATACAATTTGACGACCAGTGTCCATAGTGACTGGCAATTAGCGGCTATTGAAAATGCACAGTTTTCTGCGCCAATTTCAGTATATATCAAGTTGAATAGTGGTATGAACCGGCTAGGTTTTTCTCATACTGACTATGAAACTGTAGTCGAACGGTTAGCAGCTATCCCCCATGTAAAAAGCTTAACCTTAATGAGTCATTTCGCAAATTCAGATACAAAAACAGGTGTAACAGTACCTTTTCAACTTATTCAACAGTTTCAACATTTATCATTAGAAACCTGCATTGCTAATTCAGGGGCTGCATTATGGCACCAATACACGCAGTATGATTGGATCCGAACTGGTATTTTATTGTATGGCGCTTCACCTAGTGGCAAATCGGCAGATATTATAGGGTTAGGCCTGAAAGCTGCGATGAGTTTACAATCAGAAGTGATTGCAATCCATGAAATTGAAGCCGGGCAGTCGATTGGTTATGGAAGCAGGTTTACCTCGACTAAACCAATGCGTATTGCAACCGTTGCATGTGGTTATGCCGATGGCTATCCCCGCCATGCGCCTAATGGAACGCCAGTATGGTGCCAAGGAATGCGTTGTGCACTGCTTGGGGCTGTTTCTATGGACATGCTAACAATTGACGTGAGTGATTGCCGCAATTTGCAATTAGGGGATAAGGTTGAACTGTGGGGGCAAAATTTACCTGTTGATGACGTTGCCCATGCAGCGGGGACTATTGGGTATGAATTACTGTGTGCATTAGCAAAAAGAGTTCCTGTATCTTACCAAAACAGCGTAGAATGAATGTTAACCAATTTTGCTGTTTAATTCACATATTTAGCTTTAAATGTGATTTAGGTTATGAGTATTGGGAATAGTTTCGGATTGATATAATATATCAGTGATCCATTTCTCATTTTTTTAGGTTTTTATATGTCTAAAACGATTAAGTTAACCACACTTGCAGTTGCATTGAGTGTGTTATCAAGTACTGTACTTGCCGGTACATGGTCAGTAGGTGCTTCAGTATTGGCGCAATCGACACCTTATAAAGGGATTAAATCCCGTGATTATCTAACTCCAGTTCCTATCGTGAATTATGATAGTGAAAATTTTTACTTTCATACATTAGCTGCAGGTTACTATTTGTGGAATGATCAGCAAGACCAATTATCATTGGATGCATATTATTACCCACAATTTTTCAAGCCTAAAGAAAATGATAACGATGCCATGCGTGAGCTAAACCGCCGTCGTGATACTGTCATGGCGGGTTTAACCTATCGACATAAAGCGGATTGGGGGACATTAAGGTTTAATGGCTCCGGTGATATCTTAGGGATCAGTAATGGCTTACGCGCTGAAGCAGCTTATTTATATGGCTTTGAAGGTGACAAATGGTCTCTGACTCCAGGTGTAGGTATTAAGTGGGATAGTAAAAATCAAACACGTTATGAGTATGGGGTTTCTTCCAAAGAGTCTCGTAATAGTGGGCTAAAACGTTATAAACCAAGTGACAGCTGGTCACCGTACTTAGAGTTGTCAGGTAATTACCGTTTTGATGAAAATTGGACGGCTTTCGCTATGGGACGTGTAGACTTCATGTCGAGTGAAGTTAAAGACAGCCCAATGGTAAATAAAGATGTTTCTGCGATCTTATGGACAGGGGTAACTTATACTTTCTAATTTTACCTTATAAGATTGCTATGAATAAAAAATACCCTCTGAAAGGTAATTTCTATCAGGGGGTATTTTTTTGAAATTAGATTATTAATCTTGTGGTTTATTCTCACGAGTAATCATCACAAGGGATAAACGGGCAGGGTGTTGTGCATCACTTTTCATTGGCACATTGATACAGGCAGTTTCAACGCATACCATTTGTTTATACCCATTATTTGGCATGTCTTGCATGCTACATGATAATTCAGCCCAAGGATTCCAGCAGACAACATCACTGTTATGATAATGGTGAATCTCAATAGTACGAGCCCAGCCGTCATCACGTAATAAACTGTACTCTTCGGGTTCAGAGTAAATGCGGTCAATATGCTTATTGAATTTAAGCGCTTCATTTTCATATACTTCTTTATCCGCGACTTTATCAAAATAGTGACCACCTAACCCATAGACGGTAGCCTTTTGAATATCGCTAATATTGAAGTAGGTGTGAAGTGCCGCTGTAGTTTCGAAGTCCCCATAACTTTCTAATTCGAGCTCACAGGTTTCACCAAGCTTCATTCTCAGGATTAAGGTAAATTCATGAGGCCATAATTTACGGGTATAATCGGTATCTGTGAGTGTAAAGGTTAAAATTACACCATCTTCATGTTCATTATGTGCGGTGAACTGCCAAGGTAAGAGACGAGCAAAGCCGTGGCTAGGAGGGGAAACCGGACCAAACCATGGCCAACAAATGGGGATACCACCACGGATCGCGACACCTTCTTTGAAGGCACTTTCGGAACTTAACCAAAGGCATGGTTTTTGCCCAGCAGGTTGCCAATCAATGAGCTGAGCACCTTGTAAACTGACAGCGCCACAAACTTTAGGATGTGAAACGACAATTAGGGGGAGATCGCCAAGTTGGCGTTGTGTGATATAAGCAGACAGCTGCTTAATAACAGGTAGAGCAAAAATTTTGTCGTGCATGGTATTAGACCTGTGTTAGTGGAACAGAGTTAATACTCGCCATACTTCAAACTGCGGTATTGTTGACTTCGCTCATTCACATCTAGTCATAAACGTGTGTATGCGCTTAGCGACTTATTTGTTGCTTTGCTGCAATTTAGATTATTTAGAGTATCTATTCGCATACTTCAAGCGTAGTGAATAACATTCATTTTAAAACAAGTCATATTGATAGCGTATCGAATAATGGTATTAACGATAAGCGAAGAAGGCAAAATTATGAAGCGTTAATTTTATATTCAATACAGATACAAAAGAGCCGCCATATTGGCGGCTCAATCAGACTTGTTGCTTAACAGTGCTTATTTAGAGATATGAGCAATTAAGTCTAATACTTTGTTAGAGTAACCAGTTTCGTTGTCATACCAAGAAACTAACTTAACAAAGTTATCATTCAGAGCGATACCTGCTTTAGCATCGAATACTGAAGTCAGTTTTTCACCGTTGAAGTCAGTTGATACAACATCGTCTTCAGTATAACCCAGAACGCCTTTTAACTCACCTGCTGCTGCTTCTTTGATAGCATCACAGATTTGAGTATAAGTTGCTGGTTTTTCTAAGCGTACAGTTAAATCAACAACAGATACGTTAGGAGTAGGGACACGGAAAGACATACCAGTCAGTTTGCCATTCAGTTCAGGGATAACTTTACCTACTGCTTTAGCAGCACCAGTTGAAGATGGGATGATGTTTTGAGCAGCACCACGACCACCACGCCAGTCTTTATGTGAAGGGCCATCAACGGTTTTTTGAGTTGCAGTTGTTGCGTGAACAGTTGTCATTAGACCTTCAACGATACCAAATTTATCGTTGATAACTTTAGCCAGTGGAGCCAAGCAGTTAGTTGTACAAGAAGCGTTAGAAACGATTTCTTGACCTGCGTATGCTTTGTGGTTAACGCCCATAACAAACATTGGGGTGTCATCTTTAGAAGGACCAGTTAGAACAACTTTTTTAGCGCCTGCTTGGATGTGTTTACGCGCTGTTTCGTCAGTCAGGAAGATACCTGTTGCTTCAGCGACTACATCAACACCGACTTCGTTCCATTTCAGATTTGCAGGATCTTTTTCTGCAGTCACACGGATTTTTTTGCCGTTTACAACTAGGTGACCATCTTTAACTTCAACAGTACCGTTGAAACGACCATGAGTTGAGTCGTATTTCAGCATGTAAGCCATGTATTCTGCATCAAGCAAGTCGTTGATAGCAACGATTTCAATGTCAGAACGCTCTTGTGCAGCACGGAAAACGATACGGCCAATACGACCAAAACCATTAATACCTACTTTGATAGTCATAGTATTTCCACCAGCTATTTATTCGTGAATTAAGTTGTAGTTAAAGTTACCAAAACCTTGCCAGCCGTCAAGCGGAATCGTGTCAATTATTGAAAAAAATCAATTCTGATACCACTAACTGCTTATTTGTCAGCCACTTTAGTGACAAATACAGCCGCACGTATTATCGGGATTGTGCAGCATAATGAAACCATCTATCAGTGATATATGTGATAGGGTTCACAAATCAAAACGGAAAGTAAGATGCTTCTTAGTTTAGAATAGTTTTACAGAAAATGTTGTTAATTTTTTGTTGATTGAAATTGATGTATGATAGTAATTAAACTCTCTATTTATTTAAATACATGGGTAAATTATGTCAAGTAAAGAAAGACAAGGCATTGATATTTCAGAGCTAAATGAAATGCAGCGTTATGTCACGCAACAGGCGGGCACCGAGCCCCCATTTAGTGGGCAATTATTGCATAACCGTAAAGATGGTGTGTATGAATGTCTGTGCTGTGGTTCACCTTTATTTATGTCTGAGACTAAATTTGACGCGGGCTGCGGGTGGCCAAGTTTCTACCAACCCATCAATGATGACGTCATTAAATACATTGAGGATTTTTCTCACGGGATGCACCGTATTGAGGTACGTTGTCAGAACTGTAATGCGCATTTGGGGCATGTATTTCCTGATGGTCCAGAGCCGACGGGCCAACGCTATTGTATTAATTCAGCATCATTAAGCTTTTTGGATGATGAGGGAGGCGAAAAGGTACGTGGTTAGTGAGCTGAAGCAAGCTGAAGTTGAAAAAAATACCATAGCAATAACGATTCAGCTATATGGGCAAAAATAATAATAACCAAATACGAATACATTATCTTTTTAAGGAGCATTACGGTGAGTGTTGAAGTAAACCCAGAACAACTTGAGCAACTACTAGCGGCGATGACCCCAGAGATTTATGAGCGTCTAGTGACAGCGGTTGAGTTAGGTAAATGGCCTGATGGCGTTGCATTGACTCGCGAGCAAAAAGAGCACAGTTTGCAAATGGTATTGTTGTGGCAATCACGGAACAACCATAACCCAGAGCATATGACTGTTGGGACTGATGGTGAAATTACGATGAAAAGCAAACAAGAACTGAAAGCCTTATTCCAAGGTGAAATGTTAGCAACATTGAAGCCACAAAATAATGATGAATAGGGTAGGTAAGAATTAGTCATCGAAAGAATAATAAAAATACCATTGCGCGAGTGACAGGGTCACAACAAGTTTTCTCAGCATTATCATTGTGATAAGTATTTGAGAAAACTTGTATATACACAAATATTGTCTTAATTTAGGTCGGCAAGGGTGATTAACTTCGCACCTTCCTTTTCCATACTTTGCAGTGCTTTTAAGCTATCATCAGCGGCTAAATTAACGCCTCGGCACCCATCGGTGAGGACATCAACCGTATAGCCTAATTTTAATGCATCTAATACTGTGAACTTCACACAATAGTCAGTGGCAATCCCCATGACTATTAGATGGGAAATATTCTGAGCCTGTAGCCACCCATGTAACTGGGTTTGGCTGACTCTATCGTTATCAAAAAAAGCACTGTAACTATCGACTTGCGGGTTTTCACCTTTGGTAAACACCTGTTCAATGGCTTGCTGGTTCAATCGTGGGTGAAAATTAGCGCCAAGCTCACCTTGCACACAATGTACTGGCCACCAAACTTGGTCAAGGCCATTGAGTTTGCCTATCTCACCGACTTTTGTGCCTGAATTAACAGCAAAGCTCAAGTGTGTGGCGGGGTGCCAATCTTGGCTGGCAATAATGGTGATGCGTTGTTGTGTACAGTGTGCAATGGCTTTATTAGCGACCTCAATGACATGTTCGCTTTCATTAACGGCTAATGCCCCGCCAGTACAAAAATCATTTTGTAAATCGACTAACAATAAAGCTGTTTTCATTGTGCCCCCAGTATTTAGTCATCAGCGTAACTCAGTTCACCGCGTAAGTTATTTTGCATTAATTCACGAATTAATGCAGGTGTGTAATTTTGGCTGAGTAAGTAATGCAATTTACTTAATGCTGCCTCAAATGTCATATCATAACCACTGATCACCCCGGCGTCTGCTAGTGCGTGACCTGTCGCATACCCTTCCATATTGACTCGGCCAGAAATACATTGTGTCAGGTTGACCACAATAATCCCTCTATTAGTTGCTTCGCGTAGTATTCGCAAGAGCTCGGGCTGTTGAGGGGCATTACCCACGCCATAAGAACGTAAAATAAGTGCTTTGACGGGTTGTTGAAGAATATTACGCACAATCTCAATGGATAAGCCAGGATAGAGAGTAACAACACCAATAGGTTGAGGGGTAATCCGGTGAGCTTTAAATTCGCCTATGCCAATGGGAGCTGGACATGTATTAAATGAGCGAATATTTATCCCTGCCTCCATTAAAGGGGAACAGTTTGGGGAACTAAAGGCATCAAAACCATCCGCATGTGCTTTGACGGTACGATTACCACGATACAACTTATTATTAAAAAATAACCCAACTTCATTTATTGGATAATTTGCGGCGAGATATAGGGCGTTTAATAAGTTAGTTTGCCCATCTGAACGCAGTGCCTCTAAGGGTATTTGTGACCCTGTCACTATCACCGGTTTTTTCAGGTTTTCAAACATAAATGATAATGCAGAAGCCGTAAATGCCATGGTATCCGTACCATGCAAAATCACAAAGCCATCATATAGGGGGTAATTCTCGGAAATATCATCGGCGATAAGTTGCCAGTCCTCTGGTGTAATATCCGAGGAGTCTATCAGAGGTTGATGTTCGCGAATGGTAAATTCAGGCATCTCAAGGCGGTGAAACTCGGGCATTTGTGCCAATTGCGCTTGTAGGTGACCAGAAACAGGAATATAGCCTTGTGGCGAATGGCGCATGCCAATGGTTCCACCTGTGTAGACGACATAAATTGATTTTTTTTGCATCTTATTACCTAAATTATCACTGCGCAGTGAAGAAAAATGATTATTAGGATTTTGACGTATTTATTGGTGTATTACTATCGTTAAGTTGCTAATTGCTAGGTTTAAATTAGGTAGTTAACTAGATTGTGAGATAAATCCCCTTCAAACAAGTTGAAGGGGAAAAGGGGCGATTAGTTGATTTCAGCACAGTTAAGGCAAAATGCATAGCGATTTTGCGGGTCATTCATTTTTAGGAAAAATTGTGCTTGCTGGCGAATATCCGTCGCGACTGCGGGAGGTAGGAATACTTGTAGTACATCCGGCATTGCGGCTTGAACATTGGTGGTTAATTCAAGTAGCAGTTGATCCATAAAAGTCAGCTCAGGTTTCATCCAATCTAGCTTAACATCAGTGAGTTTAGCTAGTTCTGCGGCTTTATCAACGGCATTATCAAAATCACCGAGTTGGTCAACTAGGCCATTTTTGAGCGCATCCTGACCTATCCATACACGGCCTTGAGCAATCTTGTCTATTTCAGCAGGGGTTTTGTGACGTGATTTAGCGACCAAACCGATAAATGTATCATAACCATTTTCAATAGTAATTTGCATCATATCGGCAAATTGTGGGCTAATCCCTTTGGTTAGTGAAATATCTGCAAGGGGAGATGTGGATACCCCATCGGTATAGACGCCAATAGAATCTAATGATTTTTCAAACGTATTGATAACACCGAAAATACCAATTGAACCCGTTAAAGTACTAGGGCTCGCAATAATATAATCAGCAGGCGTCGATACCCAATAGCCCCCAGATGCGGCCATGCCCCCCATTGAGACTACAACAGGTTTCCCTGCCGCATGAGCAGAAGCGAGTTCGCTACGGATCAGGTCAGATGCACTTACACTACCACCAGGACTATTAACGCGTAATACAATGGCTTTAATATTATCATCTAGACGAGCATCACGAATTTGAGCTGCAATGGTGTCTCCACCTGCAATACCCGCAGTTTGAGGGCCGTCCATAATCGCACCTTGAACAACGATTACAGCAATATTCCCCCCTTGGCTTGCAGTTGTATTGGCTATTTTCGCTGAGTAATCGTAAATACTGATATTATTAAACTGCTTATCTTCTTTATTCCAACCGAAATGCTTAGAGAGTAAATCTTCAACTTGTTCATTTGTATATAGTTTATCCACTAACCGTTGTTTTAACGCATACTGAGCGTTATCGCCCTTAACAGCACGTAATTGCGATAATATCGCATCTGCACCCGGGAAAATTTGAGCACTGGTCATTTTGCGATTTGTGGCAAGTTCAGATAAATAGTTGTTCCATAAGGCATCTAACCACTGTTGATTGGCTAAGCGTGCCTCTGGTGACATATCGTCACGCATGAGTGGCTCAACAGCAGATTTGTAAGTCCCCACACGGAATATATGACTACTAACCTTAAGCCTTTCTAACAGCGACTTATAGTACATGCTGTTAGTCGCAAAGCCATAAAGCCCTACAGTGCCTTGTGGTGTTAAATAAATATCATCAGCAAAACTTGCAAGATAGTATTGTGACTGGTTATAACTGTTGCCAACAGCATAGACAGATTTCCCAGCAGCTTTGAACTCGTTAATGGCTTTACCGATGTAAGCCAAAGAAGGCTGGTCAGCCCCCGTTAAGTTATCTAAACGTAATACCATCCCTGTAATGCGGTCATCGCTAGCTGCGGTACGAATGGTATCGACAATATCAAACAAGGAGTTTTCTTGCATACGGCTATTTGAGGTGCCTAATAACTCACGACTCATACGGCCGAATGGATCAGGAGCGGAGACTTGGTCAACAATCACACCCTGTAAATCGACATACAATGCCCCGAAATAGTTTTTCTCGGGTTGAGAATCTGATTGATAAAGGGCAATTGAGCCAATCACAACAAAAAACAACACTAGGAAAATAGCATTGAAAACAAATTCTCGGATAAAATTTAACGCTCGCCAGCTAATTTTAAAAATGGTAGCGATGATGTCCCATAATTGACGCATTTTCTCTCCTATCCTGCCTATTTTGCTCCCCAAGGTGACATTAATTCACTGACTGCCAGTTTGGAGGACAAACTATTTGGATACTATTAAAAATTGTATTTAGTATAAATAAGGTGTAAGCCCTTTGTTAGATGAACGAAAAGCTATGGTCTTAAAGCCAATCCGCAACCCGATCATCATTTCTCACTTTCAGTCGGTTAGTATTAATCAATACAATTACTTGGCACTGAAAGCGGTTTTTATGCATAACAAAATTGTGTTACACAAGGTACAATATCTCAATTATATTTTTCACCAGTGACAAATGATACAATTCAATGAATTTATAACGTAATTTACTCAATAATTAATGGTTATATAGTGTAGGCGATTTTCTCTTAGGCTTAAACTAAATATAGTATTGGTATAATTATCTAATTGAATGATTATCATATCAGTTTACTCTTAATCGGAGACAACCATGGATGCTTTAACCCTTTTGTTGAACCGCCGTTCAGCTTCTAGACTCAAAACGCCAGCCCCACAAGGTGAACAGCTTGATAATATACTTGCAGCAGGGATGAGAGCACCTGATCACGGCGCATTGAAACCATGGCATTTTGTGATCATGAAAGATGATGGCATTAAACGCTTCAGTGAACTGCTTGAGAAAGCGGCAATTGAAGGGCAGTTAGGCGAGGATGTTGAAGAAAAAGCTCGCAATGCACCTTTTAGAGCGCCATTAATTATTACTGTGATTGCAAAGCTAAAACAACATCCTAAAATTCCTGAGTGGGAACAATTGGTTGCAGCAAGTTGCACAGTACAAGCTATGCAAATGGCTGCAGTTGCACAGGGTTTTGGTGGAATTTGGCGTTCTGGTTCATGGACTGAAGATGCGGTCGTTCGTGCAGGTTTAGGCTGTGGCGAAAACGACCGAATTGTTGGTTTTCTTTATTTGGGGACACCTGAACTTAAAGCACCTGCAAAAGTACAAGCCCCTGATATGACAGGATTTGTAACTTATTTTTAAAGAGAACAATAATGACTGAGAAAATTAGACTAACACAATATAGCCATGGTGCAGGTTGCGGCTGCAAAATCGCACCAAAGGTTTTAGAACAAATTTTACATACAGAACAAGCTAAATTTCACGACCCCCATTTGTTAGTTGGTAATGAAACTAAAGATGACGCTGCTGTTTATGATTTAGGCAATGGCATTGGCATCATTAGTACCACTGACTTTTTTATGCCAATTGTTGATTCCCCGTTTGAATTTGGCCGTATTGCGGCGACTAATGCGATAAGTGATATTTTCGCTATGGGTGGTAAACCGATTATGGCGATTGCAATCTTAGGTTGGCCAATCGCTAAATTACCACCGGAAGTTGCACGTGAAGTTATCGAGGGGGGACGTGCCGCTTGTGCGGATGCTGGGATATCCCTGGCTGGAGGGCATTCAATTGATGCACCTGAACCTATCTTTGGTCTAGCAGTTACTGGCGTCGTTAATACCGAGTACGTGAAGAAAAATAGCGCAGCAATAGCAGGCTGTGAGCTATTTTTAACGAAACCTTTGGGGATTGGCGTATTAACTACTGCGGAGAAAAAAGGGGTTCTTGCTGAGGAGCACCAACATTTGGCAGCTGAAACTATGTGCCAGATGAATAAACTGGGTGCTGAGATTGCTCCACTTGATGGAGTAACCGCGATGACTGATGTGACGGGTTTTGGCTTGTTGGGGCATTTAAGTGAAATCTGTGAAGGTTCTGGTGTCCGCGCTGAGATTGCTTTTAGCAAAGTACCTAAATTAACGGATGTTGAGAAATATATCGAGGCAGGTTGTGTTCCTGGTGGGACATCACGGAATTTTGATAGTTATGGGCATCTTGTTGGCCCAATGAGTGATATGCAACGTAACTTACTGTGTGATCCTCAAACATCTGGCGGTTTACTTATTGCCGTCAAACCTTCAGAAGTCTCTAAAATTAAAGAGATTGCACAGCAACAAGGTGTTTTGTTACAGTCTATCGGGAAATTATTACCCCATCAGGACAATGTTCCTTTAGTTGAAGTGATAGATTAATTCATGCGTTTGTTTATTGCGGAAAAACCGAGCCTTGCAAGGGCTATTGCTGATGTACTGCCGAAACCACATAAGCGTGGTGATGGTTTTATTCAATGTGGTGATGGTCAAACTGTTACTTGGTGCATAGGGCACCTTTTGGAGCAGGCAGAACCCGATGCCTATGAACCTAGGTATGCGCGTTGGAATTTGCAAGATTTGCCGATTATCCCCGATAAGTGGCAATTAAAGCCGCGCTCCGCGGTAACCAAACAATTAAAAACGATTGAAGCGCTGCTTAAACAAGCAACTGTCGTTGTCCATGCAGGAGACCCCGATAGAGAAGGACAGTTGCTGGTTGATGAGGTACTCGACTTTTTAAAGCTTGATTCAGAAAAACGCAAAAGCGTAAAACGTTGCTTGATTAATGACCTTAATCCACAGGCTGTTGAGCGGGCCATTGACCGCTTAAGAGAAAATCGTGAGTTTATCCCTCTGTGTGTGTCAGCATTGGCACGAGCACGAGCTGATTGGCTCTACGGCATCAATATGACTCGAGCGTATACCTTATTGGGGCAACGGGGGGGCTATCAAGGTGTTCTCTCTGTTGGTCGGGTGCAAACACCAGTTTTAGGGCTGGTGGTCAGGCGCGATGAAGAAATAGAAAACTTTGTTCCGAAAGACTACTTTGAAGTTAAAGCACACATTGTGACTCCGCAAGATGAGCGTTTTGTTGCTGTATGGCAACCTAGTGAGTCGTGTGTCGATTTTCAGGATGAAGAAGGGCGCTTATTTCATCGGCCTTTAGCGGAGCATGTCGTTTCGCGTATTGAAGGTAAGCCGGCGATAGTCACACAGTACCAAGATAAACGTGAAACTGAGATTGCTCCTTTACCTTTCTCTTTGTCAGCTCTGCAAATTGAAGCAGCCAAAAAATATGCACTCAGTGCACAGGAAGTCTTGGATATTTGCCAACGTTTATATGAAACGCATAAATTAATTACCTACCCGCGTTCAGATAGTCGTTATCTACCTGATGAACATTTCGCTGGTCGCCATAGTGTATTAAATGCAATAGCAGTGCATCAGCCGTTACTCACTGAATTTGAACTCCCAGAGTTAGATAAAAAAAACCGTTGTTGGGATGATAAAAAAGTCGATGCTCACCATGCGATTATTCCTACAGCAAAAGCCACTGCGGTAAAACTTACAGAGAATGAAAGTAATATTTATCAACTGATTGCGCGGCAGTATATTATTCAATTTATGGCTGATGCGGTTTATCGTAAATGTACAATTGATTTAGAAATTGAAAAGGGTAAGTTTATCGCTAAAGCACGTTTTTTAGCTGAAGCAGGCTGGCGAGTTGTCTTAGGAAATAAAGAGCGGGACGCTGAAAATGATGGTATGCCTTTACCCATCGTGAGTAAAAATGACGAACTTCTGTGTGAAAAAGGGGAGGTTGTCGAAAGGCAAACACAACCACCAAGGCCTTTTACTGATGCTACTTTATTGTCTGCTATGACAGGAATTGCTCGTTTTGTACAAGATAAAGCATTAAAAAAAGTATTGCGAGAAACTGATGGCCTTGGTACTGAAGCGACGCGTGCTGGAATTATCGACCTATTATTTAAACGGCAATTTTTATATAAAAAAGGGCGTTATATTCATTCATCGCCTGCTGGGAGAGCATTAATTCATGTGTTGCCAGATATGGCGACTTTACCGGATATGACCGCACATTGGGAGTCTGTTCTGACTCAAATCAGTGAAAAACAATCACGTTATGATGATTTCATGCAGCCACTAAGCCAAACGCTGGTGCAATTAATTCATCATGCTCGCCAATTTACGAATTTGCGTACATTTAGAGAGTTACCTCCACCGCCTTCAAAAAGCGGGAAGAAAGCAACGAAAACAAGCAAGAAAACTAAAAAGAAAGTCGAGTAACTAATACAATAAAAGGTGCTATATAGCACCTTTTACTTGCCGTGTACGGTGTTAAATAATTATTTGGTTAAGTTAAACTCAGACCATACAGGGGCGTGATCTGACGGTTTTTCCATTCCACGAATGTCATAATCAATCCCTGTTGCAATACAACGCTCAGCTAACTTGTTAGAGGCGAGTAATAAGTCTATCCGCAAGCCACGGTTATCATCGAAACCTTTTGAGCGGTAATCAAACCAGGAGTAGCAGTCATTGACATCTGGGTTCTTCGCGCGGTAAGTATCGACTAACCCCCAGCCCAGTAGGTTATCTAGCCATTCACGTTCTTCTGGTAAAAATGAACACTTACCTGTTTTTAACCAGCGCTTGCGATTAACATCTCCAATACCAATATCTAAATCGGTTGGACTGATGTTCATATCCCCCATAATTAATAATTGGGAGTCAGCTGTTTGTGTCGACGTTACATAGTGCTGTAAGTCTTGATAGAATTTTTCTTTGGCTGGGAATTTCGTTGGGTGGTCACGGCTCTCCCCTTGAGGGAAATAACCGTTAATTACCGTTAATGGCCCCCGCTCTGTGTGAATATCAGCCATAATAATACGGCGTTGGGCATCTTCATCATCAGTTGGAAAACCTTTTCGTACATCGATAGGTTCATTTTTAGTGAGTAGCGCAACACCGTAATGTGCTTTTTGACCGTGATAAAAAACATGATAGCCCAGTTGGCTCACTTCCTCATAAGGGAACATATCATCATGGACCTTGGTTTCTTGTAAACCAATGACTTCTGGTTGATGTTTTTCTATAATAGCGGCAAGTTGGTGAGGGCGAGCTCGCAGGCCATTAATGTTGAATGATATGAATTTCATGGTTTTTTTATCACCTATGCTTTAATGATTATTGCCTCAGATTCTAACAGATGATGACCACACTGTATAACCCTACATAGCGTACTTTAATTCAAAAATAAATTATGTAGACTACTGTAATAATAGCAGTAGGTAATACATTTGACTGATACTGTATATTATATAAATTAATATCAACGATTTTAATTGTCTATAATTGTTAATTGGGTGAATTATGACTAATTTATTTTTATTGAAAATTAAGATATGTTAAATAATATCTTAATTAAGTATATTTAATTTCATTTAAAGTCAGTTGGTTATTTGTATTTTAATGTGATTTAATAGTCTAGCCATAAAAAATAATTAAGCTAAACAGTATAATATATTGCTTTGCTATGTTGGAAATTATAAAAATACCTTTATGAAATATTGTTACTCATTCAATAAAAAAATTAAGATTGTCTTTTTATTTGGTGAGTTGAATTATGGGCTAATCAACATTTTTTTACTTATATAATTACTCTTGTTGATTAACATTTTAATAATAGAATGGGGTCATAGATATGTTCTTTTCAAGAAAATTAGAGGCGTTTATGGCGGTTGTGGAAAATGGCTCGTTAAGCAAGGCTGCTAGGGTGATGAACCGTACGACACCTCCCATAGCGAAGTCAATCAAGGATTTCGAAACCAGTTTAGGTAAACGGCTTTTTAAGAGAGAAAAATTTGGAATGACATTAACTAAGGATGGCCAGGAACTTTATAATGATCTTAGGGATCTTTATTTACAGGAGAAAGAAATTACTAAAAAACATTTTTCAGGCTACATTGTTAATGAGGCTAATATTTATTATGACTGGGGAAAAGAAGGGCACTTAATCAATTTATATCAAGCAGCTCACCTCAATAATGTACAAGTTAATATATTGAGGTTTAATTATGATGAAGTGGATGAGATTGTTGATTATGATGGTAATACACTTATTCTTAGTTCTGAGGAAGTTGTTAGTGAGCGTTTCTCATTACAAAAAAAAATAGAGAACTCACCATTGGGTATATATTGTCGTAAAGAACTATATGAAAAATACCATTATAACCTTATTGAGCTATTACAAAAAAACACTTGGTTATGTGACCCTGCATTTTATAAAAGTTCGCTAATGAGTGGGTTATTAAAAAAAATTGAGACCACCGATAACAAGATTAGCGTAAGACAAATGGACAATATCGGTTGTTGTCAAAGTTTTATTCAAGATGGTGACTTTATTGGCATTACTGACCATTATCCTGAAGAAGAGTTAATTGATAAGTCATTGATATACGTATCAATAAATAATTTTCTAGGGCAAAGTGAATGTTATGTCTATAAGTCAAAATCACATTCTAGTGTGTTAAATCGTTTTATGGGCGTTGTTGATAAACTGGGAGGTGAATATAACTGAATGGTGGTGGGAGAAGGATTCGAACCTTCGAAGTCTGTGACGGCAGATTTACAGTCTGCTCCCTTTGGCCGCTTGGGTATCCCACCTAATTTTGTATTGCTGTAATCGTTCACAGCGGGCGGCATCATATCAAATGACGCGCCGCTGTAAAGCATTAATTTACAATAAAATACTCGTTTGCTGTTTTTTTGTTCTTAACGCTTGTAATATCAACAATTTATTGTTGTTTAAGCCAGTTTTTGACTTATAAAATAATCGTTCGGTTACCATATACAAATACACGCTGAGCTAATACCCAATATAATGCATGGCTAAGTACATTTTTTTCAACATCTCGGCCAGCACGCATCATGTCATCAGCAGTGAATGTATGGTCTATATTAATCACGTTTTGTGTAATGATTGGTCCCTCATCAAGGTTATCATTTACAAAATGCGCTGTTGCCCCAATAATTTTTACCCCGCGCTCATAGGCTTGGTGGTAAGGTCTAGCACCAATAAACGCAGGTAAGAATGAGTGGTGAATATTGATAATTTGGTTTGGATAATGCTGAACAAATTCTGGTGTTAAAACACGCATATATTTGGCCAGAACCACATAATCAGGCTGATACTGGTCAATTTGAGCTGTCATTTTTTCATCATGTTGTTCACGGGTTAAACCTTCGTGACTAATATGGTGGAATGGAATGCCAAATTGCTCGACCAAGTTCTTCAAGGTGTCATGGTTACCTATAACAGCGGCAATCTCAACATCTAAGCCATCATAAGCACTCTTCATGAGTAAATCACCAAGGCAATGAGCTTCTTTGGTGACCATGATAACAATGCGACGACGCCCAGCTGCGTTTAATTCGCGTTTAGAACCCACAGGCAATGCATCGTCAAGGTCTGCTAATAGAGTTTCATCGTTAAAAATCCCTTCCAGTTCGGTCCTCATAAAGAAACGGCCTGTGCGGTGATCGACAAACTCATTATTCTGTACAATGTTGAGCTGGTGTTTATAGCAAATATTGGTGATTTTCGCGATAAGTCCTTTCGCGTCAGGGCAAATTGTCCTGAGAATTTTCTTTTGTACATTTTTGTGTTGCATGAAACTGTCTAATCCTTAACTAGCAAAGCTTATATAATAAAGCTAATGACAAACTGAGTGTTAAATTTGCGTTGATACAAGTAAATAAACGAGCGATAGCTAACTTGGATTACAGCACTTTTTATATTTTTTGCTAGAACCACAAGGGCATAAGTCATTACGACCCACTTTTGGTGTTATGCCATCTATATAATACCAACGCGAATTTATCCGAATAAAACGGGAACGTTCATGAATAAGTTGTTTATGATCAGCTTTTTCATCAATAAAGCAAGCCGAAAATTCGACATAGCCTTCATCAGGATTTTTAGCATAAGAAGAACTAATAACACAAAGTCCTAGCCATTGTGTCTGTATAAAACTATTGATTAGCTCTTTACGGTATTCTTCGGCATGGCAATCGGGGTGCCATGTCTCAATAAGGTAATCAACATTGTGATGTACATAGGCGCTGTAACGTGAGCGCATGAGTTGCTCAGGTGTCTGGGGAATTGACAAGCCTCGCAAAAAAGGTGAGCAACAATGTTCAAATTGTGCTTCATTACCGCAGCAACATCTATCTTTTGCTTGTGATGGCATAACACTCTCGATAAAAATAAGTATAAGATTGAAAAATCACTATACTTAAATTGTGGGTGAAAAATAATTTTATAGTATGAATAATAGTATTGTTAATTAAACCAGGTCATTGCAGTAGGTATCTTATGAAAAATAGAAAAATACTGATAGTAGAAGACGAAATCACCTTCTGTACAATCTTAAAAAACTACCTTGAGACATTAGGGATAGAGATCTATACCGCAAAAAATGGTCAATTAGCAATAGAAATGATCACAATAAGCCATATAGAACCTGATATCATTCTTTGTGATTTAAATATGCCAGTTATGGATGGCGAAGCATTTATGCGGGAGTTAGTTGCTAGAAATATTAACATTCCGGTGATAGTCATTACAGCAACCACTGACTTTACGCAATTAGACAGAATGTTCCGTTTAGGGGCGACAGATGCGTTATTAAAACCGATAAAAAATTTAGATGAAGTTAAAGTTACCATCCTTTCAGCGTTGTATCCTGAGCAAGACGACTTATCAGAACAAATAGGCGATAATATTTCTGCATTGATGGAAAACAATCCGCAAGACATGCTTACCGTCTTGAAGCAATTGCAGCCGCCAGTACACCAAATAATTAATGGTTATAGAATTAATTATCGCCAACTTAATGAAGCTAATCGGTTTGGTCTGTTGTTAGACTTAGCCGCTATTTCAGATAGCCAAATTGGTTTTTACTGTATAGATACGGAGCGGTCTCATCAAGAAGGCGTCATGGCTGCTTTTTTAATCCGGGTTGTATTTAATGATTTATTGAAAAGCGCCGTTAGCTATCCAGATAAAAAACTACCAAATATTGATAGGATTATTAATCAGATAAATCATTTATTGGAAGATTCCGGTTTTAATGGGCAATTTCCTTTACTGTTGGGGTATTTTAACACGCAAAATAATTCGATCATTATGGCTAGTGCTGGGTTAGAAGCCGATATAACGACAGAAAACTCTCATTTTAAATTGGCAAGAAACCTGCCTCTTGGGACACTCAAGTTTTATCAATCGAATCATTTGGAGATAAAAGGGGCTGTCTGGCAGTGTTTAATACGCAATAATAGCCAAAAAATAAAACTAATGTTTAATCCTGAAAATTAATTCATTCTTAAAAAGTGTTGATAACGCGTTTTAAATAGCCGCATTCGGACTCGTCACTATTTATTTGGGATAATTTCCTGATATACTTCCGCGCACTTGAAATGCATCGCTAACATATTTGAACTATGGGGCTAAGATGCGTAGATATTATCTGGAGTTATGACAAATGACACAACGCAAGGTGCGTAAAGCTGTAATACCTGTTGCGGGCTTAGGGACGCGGATGCTACCGGCAACAAAAGCTATTCCAAAAGAGATGCTACCGATTGTTGATAAGCCGCTCATTCAATATGTAGTCAATGAGTGTATTGCTGCTGGGATCAATGAGATAGTTTTGGTTACCCATTCATCAAAAAACTCAATTGAGAACCACTTTGATACTAGCTTCGAGTTAGAGGCCATATTGGAAGCGCGTGTTAAGCGCCAGTTATTGGATGAGGTGCAATCTATTTGCCCAAGTCATGTTACTATCATGCAAACACGTCAAGGGATTGCGAAAGGGTTAGGGCATGCTATTTTATGTGCAAAACCATTAGTGGGTGAAGAGCCATTTGCTGTCATTTTACCTGATGTGATTTTAGACCGTTATAGCACGGATTTAACAAAATTTAATCTACGTGAAATGCTAGAACAGTACGAATCTACGGGGGCGAGCCAAATTCTGGTTGAACCTGTGCCCGAGCAAGAAGTTTCCAATTACGGTATTGTTGATTGTAATGGCGCAGTTCTGCAACCGGGGGACAGCAAAAAAATTATTCGCATGGTAGAAAAACCAAGTCGTGAAGAAGCCCCCTCCAATTTGTCTATTGTTGGTCGTTACGTTTTATCTGAAAAAATATGGGACGCATTAGCAAAAACAGTCCCAGGTGCTGGTGATGAAATACAGCTAACTGATGCAATCGCATTAATGATGGAAAATAATGAACCTGTAGAGGCTTACCACTTATGTGGTAAAAGTCATGACTGTGGAAATAAACTAGGTTACATGAAAGCATTTGTTGAATATGGAATGCAACATGACACTTTAGGAGATGACTTTACCCAGTGGTTGACAGAATTGTCGGCTTCATTGAACGCGCCGAAATAGAAAACTTATTTCAGTAAATTAATTCAAGGCTAACTAGACAAGTTAGCCTTTTTTATAGATAGAGATGAACTATTAACTATAAAGACTAAGTATTAAGGAGTAGAAGCGACTTTTCTACTCGTTGTTAATTTTACCTCCATGCAGTGCGATAAAAATAGCACTCAGTCACATTAAACAATTGCTTTTGAATTTAATAATGTCTAATTAAAATTACAAATCTTTACCTTGGCGTTTTTATTTAATTGTAAATATTTGATGATTAGTGCAATACCTATTAGAGGCTATAAATTAAGCAAGAATTGCAGGGGGAGCTAGTGGTTATAATGGTTAAGAGACTTTGTAGCTAGAGACTAATATAAAATAATATATAAAGGTACAAACAAAAACACCCTTTTAAAAAGGGTGTTTGGAATAAAATATTAGGCGATTAGATCAAGAAATCATCTAATGATTTGCCTTGTTCTTCAATGGCAACTTTGATTACAGCTGGAGTACGGCCTTGGCCTGTCCACGTTTTAGTTTCACCATTTTCATCAACATATTTATATTTAGCTGGACGAGCTGCACGTTTAGCACGAGTGCTTGTGCCTTTACCTGAATCCATTGTTTGCAGAAGGTCATTTAAATCTACGCCTTGCTCAAGAATCATTTCACGAACTTTTTCCAGTTTACGGTTACGTTCTTCTAATTCTGCACGAGCTTGGTTTTCTTCATCACGACGTTCTTCAACAACGACAGTTAATTTTTCCAGCATTTCTTCTAACGATTCTAAAGTTACTTCGCGAGCTTGAGCACGAAGAGTACGGATGTTATTTAACGCTTTTAATGATTCGCTCATTTTCCTGGTCTCAAATTATTTGTTGGCATGTGTACAGTAATAATAGAATGCTATTTTAAATTCTGCAATAGCTAAATTACTTCTCTAGTTTAAAAGTTATCTTTTACGAATGCAATTTTTTTACAAAAGAAAAATAAAACTTTCGTAGATATATATACCGCTATTATCAATAACTGAACTAATGAAAAAAATAGCAATAAGAAAAAAACTTTGTGATTTAATATTTCGCAGTGCTTGTCGAAAGTCGCATTCTACTTTTACTCAGAATGAATTGAAGGGGGATACTAACTTAAATTTTCTTTTTTTGATGATGAATTTTAGCTTAACATGCTTTAGCTGATACAGTTTATAGTTAATATCAAATTGGTTTTTATTGTATATAAGGTAAGCTTTATTAGCGATAAGAAGCAAAATAATTGTAAAAAGGGTTAAATTTTCAATAAGTAAAGTGAGATAGTGTCATATTGTTAATCTAATGATATGTTTTATGGTAAAATTATTGCGTATATTAATTGTGAGGAAACAGCCAGATGGCTCAGCTTTATTTTTATTATTCAGCAATGAATGCAGGCAAATCAACGTCGTTATTGCAATCATCGTATAACTATAATGAAAGAGGGATGCGTACCGTTATTTTCACAGCAGAGATAGATAATCGCTTTGCTCAGGGGAAAGTATCCTCGCGTATTGGTTTATCTGCTGAAGCGTTGGTTTATTCAACAACGACGGATATGGCAGAGGTTATTAAGCGCGAAAATCAGTTACAGAAAGTGCATTGTGTCCTTATTGATGAATGTCAGTTTTTAACAAAAAAACAAGTTGAAGAATTATGTGACATCGTTGATAACGAGGATATCCCTGTTTTGTGCTATGGACTTCGCACTGATTTTGCTGGGCAACTATTTGCAGGCAGTCAATATTTACTCGCATGGGCAGATAAATTGGTTGAGCTAAAAACCGTATGCTACTGTGGGCGTAAGGCTAATAAGGTATTACGTATAGGAAGTGATGGTATTGCTGTATATGAGGGTGCTCAGGTCGATATAGGCGGTAATGAAAAGTATATATCTGTTTGTCGTAAACACTATTCAGAAGCAATAAAACAAGCGCAAATGATGAATGAAGGGATAATTCCTAAAAAACCAATTCATTTTAGGTAGTTTTATATAGTTATGTGTATGGAAATAAAATAATTATTATAATCTCGTTATGCGAGTAGAAGGTGATATAAAACTAGCTATTAGGAAAAATCATATATATCAACGTTAATATTTAGTACGCCGCAACTCATTTTAAGTCCTCAAAAAAGGCACTGTTTCTATAACAGTGCCTTTGCTAATTTAATAATCTATAAATAAATTATTTTTTAGTGGTTTTCTTTTCAGCTGTTTTTTTCTGAGGAACTTTCTTTTCTATATGTTCGGTAACAGGTGCTGTTGAATGCTCAACAAAATCACGACCATAATAGGAATCCAATAATAATTGTTTAATTTCAGAGATTAATGGATACCTTGGGTTAGCACCAGTACATTGGTCATCAAATGCATCTTCAGACAGTTTATCTACGCGAGCTAAGAAGTCTGCTTCAGGTACCCCTGTCTCACGGATAGATTTTGGAATGCCTAAATCTGCTTTTATTTCATCAAGCCATGCTAATAATTTTTCAATTTTAGCGCCTGTACGATCCCCTGAATCAGTTAAACCGAGATGATCAGCAATTTCAGCATACTGTCGACGTGCGTGAGGACGGTCATATTGGCTAAAGGCTGTTTGCTTAGTTGGATTGTCATTCGCATTGAAACGGATGACATTACAAATCAATAGGGCATTGGCGAGGCCATGTGGAATATGGAACTCTGAACCTAGTTTATGTGCCATTGAGTGACATACCCCTAAGAACGCATTCGCAAATGCAATACCTGCAAGGGTAGCCCCATTATGTACACGCTCCCTAGCGACAGGGTTTTTAGCACCTTCGTGATAGCTGGCAGGTAAATAATCTTTTAATAAACTTAATGCTTTAAGCGCTTGGCCATCGGTAAATTCGTTAGCTAGCACTGAAACATAAGCTTCTAATGCATGGGTCACTGCATCTAGACCGCCAAAGGCAGTTAAAGATTTAGGCATATTCATGACTAAGTTTGCATCAACGATAGCCATGTTCGGGGTGAGTGCGTAATCCGCTAATGGATATTTTTGACCTGTTTTATCATCAGTCACAACCGCAAACGGCGTAACTTCAGAGCCAGTACCCGAAGTAGTTGTAATCGCAACTAGTTTTGCTTTAACGCCCATTTTAGGGAAACGGTGAATACGTTTGCGAATATCCATAAAGCGTAGCGCGAGCTCTTCAAAGTGTGTTTCAGGATGTTCGTACATGACCCACATAATTTTCGCTGCATCCATCGGTGAACCACCACCTAATGCAATAATAACATCAGGGTTGAATGCTTGCATTTGGGCAGCGCCTTTACGTACAACTGTTAATGTTGGGTCTGCTTCAACTTCAAAGAATACGTCTGTTTCAATGTGGTGTTTTTTGAGTACATTGACTACTTCATCAACATAACCATTATTGAATAAATAACCATCAGTGACGATAAAGGCACGTTTCGCACCGTCAGTTGCAATCTCTTCAAGGGCGATAGGTAGGCAACCACGACGGAAGTAGATTGAATTTGGTAGTTTATGCCATAACATGTTTTCAGCTCTCTTCGCCACAGTTTTAGTGTTGATCAAGTGTTTTGGCCCGACGTTTTCGGAAATAGAGTTACCCCCCAAGAGCCACAACCCAATGTGAGAGAAGGAGCTAGTTTGAAGTTGTATAAGTCACCAATACCACCTTGCGAGGCCGGCGTATTAATTAAAATACGTGCTGTTTTCATTTTTTGGCCGAAGTAGTTCACTCGTTCATGTTGATTGTCTTGGTCGGTGTATAAGCAAGAAGTATGGCCAATCCCTCCCATTTCGACTAATTGTTCAGCTTTGGAGACGGCATCTTCAAAGTTTTTACCACGATACATGGCTAAGAGCGGGGACAGTTTTTCATGGGCAAAGGGTTCTGAATCATCAATAACTTTAACTTCACCTATCAAGATTTTAGTCGTGATAGGGACAGTGATGCCCGCCATTTCGGCAATTTTAACAGCAGGTTGGCCCACAATGGCAGCATTTAAATTACCATTTTTTAAAATGATTTCTTGAACCGCTTTAAGTTCTTTACCTTGCAGTAAATAGCCGCCATGGCTGGAAAAACGCTCACGAACTTGGTTGTAGATCTCATCCACAACAACAACGGATTGTTCTGAGGCGCAAATAACGCCGTTATCGAAGGTTTTTGACATGAGAATCGATGCAACAGCACGTTTGATATCTGCTGTTTCATCAATCACAACAGGGGTATTACCCGCACCGACACCAATCGCTGGCTTACCAGAGCTATAGGCTGCTTTAACCATACCTGGTCCACCTGTCGCTAAAATCAGGTTAATATCAGCGTGGTGCATCAATGCATTGGATAATTCAACGGAAGGGGAATCAATCCAGCCAATAATATCTTTTGGTGCACCTGCAGCAATAGCGGCATTAAGTACTATTTCAGCTGCACGATTGGTTGCATTTTTCGCACGTGGATGTGGAGAGAAGATAATGGCATTACGTGTTTTTAGACTAATTAATGATTTAAAAATTGCAGTTGAGGTTGGGTTAGTGGTTGGCACAATGCCACAAATAATACCGATAGGCTCTGCAATCGTTATTGTCCCAAATGTTGGGTCTTCAGATAAAGTCCCACAGGTCTTTTCGTCTTTATAGGCATTATAGATATACTCAGAAGCAAAATGATTTTTTATCACTTTATCTTCAATAATACCCATTCCAGATTCTTCAACAGCGAGTTTTGCTAGGGGGATACGTGCATCAGCGGCAGCGAGAGCAGCAGCACGAAATATTTCGTCAACTTTTTCTTGTGAGAAAGTCGCGAATTCGCGTTGAGCTTTTTTGACACGAGCAACGAGTTCATTGAGTTCGGTAACGTTAGTTACAGACATATAGATTACTCCTGATAAATGTTAAACTTTTTAAGCCAATGAGCAATGTATCGACAAACTGGGCGAAAAAGACTGCCTAAAAGTGAAAGTATAGATAATTCTAATAATAACGCTGCTCATCATCGCCTATTGGCTTAAAAATCTTATTAATCCTGTCTATCAGTTAAGAATAGATTAACAAAATAGGAATTAAATAAAGTGATCTAAATCACGAAAACGCCAAGCTGACACCTTTCAGCAGGCTTATATTCATATACGTTATGTAAGTGTTATTGTTCTATGACTTAATTTAATATGACTAATACATTTGTGGGGAAAAAGTCATTCATTACTCACTAAAATAACAAGGAAATTTAGGTTGTTATAGAAAAAATTATTTCGCGCAAGGAAATTAGCACCAGAGGTGATAAAATTAGAAAAGGTATCAATGCATCTCTTAAGAGAACTGTTTAAGGAAATGGCTGAGTGAGCATCGCATTACTCGATTTATCTGGTTACATTAAATTTTTTATTGGTCTTTTTGCACTTGTAAACCCAGTAGGCATTCTACCTGTGTTTATTAGTATGACTAACTATCAAAGTAATGCAGGGAGAAATAAAACTAATACTGTAGCGAATACTTCAGTCGCTATTATTTTATGTACTTCACTACTCATAGGTGACTCAATACTTCAGTTGTTTGGTATCTCCATCGATTCATTTCGCATCGCAGGGGGGATATTAATTGTGACAATCGCAATGTCGATGATTAGTGGAAAAATTGGTGAAGATAAACAGAATAAGCAAGAAAAAACAGAAACTGCAGTAAGAGATAGTATTGGTGTTGTCCCGTTAGCACTACCACTAATGGCCGGTCCGGGGGCAATTAGTTCTTGTATTGTGTGGTCATCTCGTTGGCATGGTTGGCAAAACTTTTTGGGTTTAGCGCTGACCAGCATTCTCTTTGCATTTTGTTGTTGGTTGCTATTTCGTTCAGCATCTTTACTTGTTCGTTACCTTGGCCAAACTGGGATTAACGTTGTAACTCGTATTATGGGGCTGTTGCTTATGTCGTTAGGGATTGAGTTTATCGTGACAGGGGTTAAGGCGTTATTTCCTGGGTTGTTATAATTTTTATTCTTTTGCCTATCTAGCTATCTTTGTTGGTTGCAGTGGTTTGTTGCAGCCAACATTCCCTCGAATTGTATTTTCTACTTCTGAATACTAACCATTCATATACAGACTACTTTTATTACCCTCAGATGTCCTCAAAATTAGAGTAATTAACAATTACGGATAACAAATATGTTAACTGTAATTATATGTCGCATTTTTTGCTAAAGCAGGGATAAAAAGTAAGAAATTGTGAGCTACGTAAATTTATTCACTATTCTAATTAGTGTTTGTTAATGATATGTTTGGAACCACAAAAAAGGCGATACTGCTTTTTGGGTGCAGTAATTTTTTTATCATAATGTTATTAAAGTATATTTTTTACTTTTGCATGATTATTTGAATATTCATATAAAGTTTTTATGCGCAAAAATGTTAAAAACTTGTTATTGATATTTATTGGGGAGAGCGCTATTTACTTTAATAAACAGCAAACTTGATAGTTATAACAATCAACTAATTTTGTAGAGAAGGCTGCTAATGCAGTGATAGCGCCATCAATTAATCATGAGGGATATGATGATCAAATCAAAAATGGGTTTTGGTGCACTCTCGATATTATTTATTACGCTTCAGGCTAATGCGACAGATACGGCAATTAAGTCACCGCAGGTGATCACGATAAACAATGGCTCAGAAGTCACATCACTTGATCCTCATAAAGTGGAAGGGGTACCAGAAAGCAATATTATTTTAAACTTACTTGAAGGGTTAGTTTACAGCGATATCGACGGAAAAGTAGCGCCTGGGGTCGCGGAAAGTTGGACAAATGACAATTATATAACGTGGGTTTTCACTCTACGGCAAGGGGCTAAATGGAGTGATGGTACGCCAGTTACTGCTGAAGATTTCGTTTATAGCTGGCAGCGGTTATCGGACCCAAGTACAGGGTCTCCTTATTCGAGTTATTTACAAAATGCGTATATTTTAAATGCCGATGCTATTTTAGCCGGTAAATTACCTCCGACGGCGTTGGGTGTTAAAGCGCTTGATCCTCAGCATTTACAAGTGACACTTAGCCATCCAGTTCCCTATTTTGTCGATATGCTTTCTCATACATCATTGAAACCTGTTAATAAGAAGGCAATAGAGCAGCACGGTGAAAAATGGACTCAACCACAAAATTTTGTAGGCAATGGGGCTTATTTACTTGATAAGTGGGTCGTTAATGAACGTATTGTAGTAAAACGTAACCCATATTATTGGAACAATGACAGTAGCCGTATAGACCAAGCTACATTTTTAGCGATTACCTCAGAGGTCAGTGATATTAACCGTTACCGTAGTGGTGAGATAGATATCAGCAATTCTGCAATCCCGCCTGTTCTGTATAAAAAAATGCAGCAAGAAAAGCCGGATGAACTGTATGTTCGCCCTTATTTATGTACATTCTATTATGAAATAAATAACCAGAAACCGCCATTCAATGACCCACGAGTACGTGAGGCAATTAAGCTAGGGTTAGATCGAGAGACAATAACCAATAAAGTTATGGCGCAAGGGCAAGTCGCAGCTTATGGGTTTACACCAACTTTTATCAATAATGGGAATTTTACGTTACCTGAATGGGCCGATTTAACCCAAGAACAGCGTTATAAGAAGGCCAAAGAGTTACTTTTAGAAGCCGGTTATAATAAAGCAAACCCGTTAAAATTTTCATTACTCTATAACACTTCTGATCAGAATAAACAGCAAGCTATCGTCGCAGCCTCTATGTGGAAAAAAAATATAGGGGCGCAGGTGACTTTACAAAACCAAGAATGGAAGACGTCATTACAAAGCCGTCATGAAGGCCATTATGACGTCGCTAGAGCGACTTGGTGTGCAGATTATAATGAGCCTACTGCTTTTCTAAACATGATGTTGTCACAAAATAGTAATAATACTGCATTTTATAGTAATCCTGCTTTTGATGCGTTACTTGCACAGGCTTTAACTGCTCCTGATGACCAATCTCGTCATGATATATATCAGCAAGCTGAAGCCTTGTTGGACAAAGACTCGGCCATAGTTCCTGTTTATTATCGCGTTAGTGCGCGCATGATAAAACCTACGATTAATGGATTTAAAGGCAAAGACCCTCTTGATTATACGGATATTAAACGGTTATATATAAATGAACCTAATTAATAATATCTAAATAATTATAAAAAGTGTTCACTATTCTAGGTTTTAGTGAATATGAACAACACACAATCATAATAAATATGAACGGGAGTAACCGATAAGATGAGTAAATTAATCAATAAATCGATTATTGCACTTAGCGTGACCGCAGGGCTGGCTGTGGGGTCAATAGCGACGAGTTTTGCGGCAGTTGTTCCTGCGGGTGTGGAACTTGCAGAGAAGCAGGTGATGGTGCGTAATAATGGGTCGGAACCTCAATCGTTAGACCCGCATAAAATTGAAGGGGTACCTGAGTCAGCATTAGCGCGGGATCTTTTTGAGGGGATCACAATTGTCGGCCCTGACGGTGAGATTTTACCTGGCTCAGCAGTTAGCTGGGAAAATAAAGATTTTAAAGAGTGGACGTTTAAAATACGTGATGATGCAAAATGGTCCAATGGTGACCCTGTCACAGCAGAGGATTTTGTCTATAGTTGGCAACGTTTAGCAGACCCTGATACGGCATCACCTTACGCAAGTTACTTACAGTATGCACATATTCAAAATGTTGACGATATTATTGCAGGTAAGAAAAAGCCTCAAGAGCTTGGTGTTAAGGCTCTTGATGATAAAACATTAGTTATTTCACTTAGCGAAGCCGTACCTTATATTCCTAAGTTATTAGCTCACTCATCTATGTCGCCAGTGAATAAAAAAACCATCGAACAGCATGGCGCAAAATGGACTCAGCCACAAAATTTCGTGGGTAATGGCGCGTATAAATTAAAAGGTTGGACGGTGAATGAACGTATTGTGTTAGAGCGTAGCCCTAGTTATTGGGATAATGCGAATACTGTGATTGACCAAGTGACTTTCTTACCGATTTCTTCCGAAGTGACTGATGTTAACCGCTATCGTAGTGGTGAAATCGATATGACTTATAGTAATTTACCGATTGAGCAGTTTAAAAGCTTACAACAAAATATGCCAAATGAGTTAAAAGTGAGCCCATATCTGTGTACTTACTATTATGAAATCAATAATGAGAAACCACCGTTTAATGATCCGAAAGTCCGTGAAGCTCTAAAATTATCCATGGATAGAGATATCATTACTTATAAAGTGAAGGCGCAAGGAGATATCCCAGCGTATGGCTTTACTCCTCCATTTACCAGCGGAATGAAAGCTGAAAAGCCTGACTGGTATGCGAATATGACCCAAGAGCAACGCAATGAAAAAGCCAAACAGTTACTTGAAGAGGCCGGCTACAATAAAGGGAACCCATTAAAATTCAATTTACTGTACAACACTTCAGATTTACATAAACGTATCGCAATAGCCGCTTCTTCTATGTGGAAAAAGAATATAGGCGCGGAAGTTAAATTAGAAAACCAAGAATGGAAAACTTTTTTAGATAGCCGACATCAAGGTAATTATGATGTTGCTCGTGCTGGTTGGTGTGCTGATTATAATGAACCGTCATCTTTCCTCAATATGTTACTTTCCTACAGCAGTAATAATACCGTTCACTATAAAAATACAGATTTTGATGCCGTAATGAAAAAAACATTGCAAGTCAAAACAGATGAAGAGCGGGCGGCGCTCTATCAGCAGGCTGAAGAATTACTCGATAAAGACTCAGGTGTTGTTCCTCTTTACTACTACGTTAATACGCGTTTGGTAAAACCTTATGTTGGTGGTTACAGTGGCAAAGACCCGTTAGATAACCTGCATACTAAAGACTTATATATTATCAAACACTAATAAACTTGTTCTGGCTCCATTTAGTGTGGAGCCAGATATTAGCCTAATAGGCAATAGATGTAGGAAAGAGCAATGTTTAAATTCATTTTGCGTCGGTTGCTAGAAGCGATCCCGACGTTACTGATCCTTATTACAATCTCATTTTTTATGATGCGCTTGGCGCCAGGAAGCCCTTTTACAGGGGAACGTAAACTCCCGCCTGAAGTTATGGCCAACATTGAAGCTAAATATCATCTCAATGACCCAATGTATAAACAGTATTTCAATTATTTGATTCAGTTATCCAAAGGGGATTTTGGCCCATCATTTAAATACAAAGATTATAGTGTTAATGACCTCGTCGCTAAGGCTTTCCCAGTGTCAGCAAAGTTAGGTGCAACGGCATTTATTATTGCGGTTCTTTTTGGTGTTTCAGCCGGGGTTATTGCGGCGCTAAACCAAAATACTAAATGGGATTTTACAGTCATGGGGTTTGCCATGACGGGGGTTGTCATCCCCAGCTTTGTTGTAGCACCACTATTGGTGCTGATTTTTGCCATTCATTTGAAATGGCTCCCTGGTGGTGGCTGGGATGGCGGTAACCTTAAACACATGGTTTTACCCATGGTTGCATTGTCATTAGCTTATATTGCTAGTATTTCCCGTATAACTCGCGGGTCGATGATCGAGATTATGCACTCAAATTTTATTCGTACTGCACGCGCGAAAGGGTTACCCCTAAGAACTATTATTCTACGTCACGCATTGAAACCGGCTTTGCTTCCTGTGCTTTCTTATATGGGGCCTGCATTCGTTGGGATCATTACGGGGTCAATGGTCATTGAGACAATTTTTGGCTTACCGGGCATTGGCCAGCTTTTTGTTAATGGGGCACTTAACCGTGACTATTCATTAGTACTAAGTTTAACAATTTTAGTGGGTGTATTAACCATTGCATTTAATGCAATTGTTGATGTGTTGTATGCCGTTATTGACCCTAAAATTCGTTACTAAGCCGGAGAAACGCTATGATATCGAATCAGCAAAATAGTGAAGCTCTGGAGCATTTTTCGGAGCAGTTAGATATTGAAGGGCGCAGTTTATGGCAGGATGCAAGGCGTCGCTTTATCCATAATCGAGCCGCAATCGTCAGTTTGTTTGTGTTATTTTTAATCACAATGTTTGTGATTTTTGCCCCTATGCTATCCCCATTTTTATATGATGATACCGATTGGGAAATGATGTCCATGCCACCAGATATGGCGACGGGGCACTATTTTGGCACTGATGCATCAGGTCGAGATTTACTCGTCAGAGTTGCGATTGGTGGGCGAATTTCCTTAATGGTTGGGGTTGCAGCTGCGTTAGTTGCAGTTATTGTTGGTACTTTGTATGGTTCATTGGCAGGTTATATTGGCGGGAAGGTTGATTCCCTGATGATGCGCTTGCTAGAAATTTTAAACTCATTTCCGTTTATGTTTTTCGTCATTTTATTAGTGACCTTATTTGGTGCAAATATTTTATTGATATTTGTGGCGATTGGTATGGTCTCATGGCTCGATATGGCACGTATTGTGCGTGGGCAAACACTGGGATTAAAACGTAAAGAGTTTATCGAGGCAGCCCTTGTTTGTGGTGTCAGTACGCGGCAGATTATTTTACGCCATATTGTCCCTAATGTTTTGGGGGTTGTTGTGGTATATGCCTCATTATTAGTACCAAGTATGATTTTATTTGAATCTTTCTTAAGCTTTTTGGGGTTAGGAACGCAAGAACCACTAAGTAGTTGGGGGGCTTTGCTCAGTGATGGGGCTAATTCAATGGAGGTTACTCCATGGTTATTGCTGATCCCAGCGGGTTTCTTGGTCATTACACTATTTTGTTTTAACTTTATCGGGGATGGGCTGCGCGATGCTCTTGACCCGAAAGATCGCTAGAGGGAAACACATGTCAAATAATGCAATAAAAACCCCTCTGTTATCAGTAAAAGATCTCAGCGTTAATTTTGCCACTCAAGATGGCAGTGTAACGGCGGTTAATAAATTAAATTTTGAGTTAAGTGCAGGGGAAACACTCGGCATTGTCGGTGAATCGGGTTCTGGTAAATCACAAACTGCTTTTGCATTAATGGGTCTATTAGCTAAAAATGGCCGGATCAATGGGTCAGCGGTATTTAATGGACGTGAAATACTGAATTTAAGGGAGAAAGAATTAAACCGGATGCGGGCCGAAGAAATTTCAATGATATTTCAAGACCCAATGACATCGCTCAATCCTTATTTAAAAATTGGCACTCAATTATCTGAAGTTTTAATGCTTCACAAGGGTATGAGTAAAAATGAGGCTTTTGAAGAGTCTGTTAGGATGCTTGATGCAGTTAAAATGCCTGAAGCGCGTAAACGGATGAATATGTATCCTCATGAATTTTCAGGGGGAATGCGCCAGCGAGTGATGATTGCTATGGCATTATTATGTCAGCCTAAGTTGTTAATAGCAGATGAGCCTACAACGGCGCTTGATGTTACTGTGCAAGCACAAATCATGACGTTGCTTAATGAATTAAAACAAGAATTTGATACTGCGATTATTCTGATCACGCATGACCTTGGGGTAGTAGCTGGCGTTTGCGATAAAGTTCTTGTGATGTATGCTGGGCGAACGATGGAATATGGTACCGCTCGAGATATATTTTATCATCCTTCTCATCCGTATTCTCTTGGTTTATTAGCTGCGGTTCCCCGTCTTGACGGTGATGATGAGAGCCTAGCAACAATACCGGGTAATCCACCAAACTTATTAAGGTTACCCAAGGGTTGCCCATTTTCACCGCGTTGCCAATATGCCACACAGCAGTGTGTGGATAATGAACCCGTATTAACAACCTTTGAACAAACACGTTTACGCGCCTGCTTTAAGCCTATGGAGGAACTTGTATGAGCACTCATGAGAATAGGCCGGTTTTATTAGAGGTGAACGACTTAAAAGTCCATTTTGAGATTAGGGATAAAAAACAATGGTTTTGGCAACCTAATAAAAGCTTAAAGGCCGTTGATGGGGTAACATTGCGGCTGTATGAAGGCGAAACCTTAGGTGTTGTGGGTGAGTCGGGATGTGGTAAATCGACATTTGCTCGGGCATTGATTGGCTTAGTCAAAGCCACAGATGGCACGGTGAGTTGGTTAGGGCAAAACTTATTAGGTAAAAGCGATAAAGAATGGCGGCGTGTACGTAGTGATATCCAAATGATTTTTCAAGATCCATTAGCGTCGTTAAACCCGCGTATGACGATTGGGGATATTATTGCTGAGCCGTTGAAAACGTATCATCCTAAAATGTCACAGCTTGAAGTCACCGAAAAAGTGAAAAAAATGATGATGCGTGTAGGGCTGTTGCCAAATTTGATTAACCGCTATCCTCATGAATTTTCAGGTGGGCAATGTCAACGAATAGGTATTGCTAGGGCACTGATCTTAGAGCCTAAATTAGTGATTTGTGATGAACCCGTATCTGCATTGGATGTTTCCATTCAAGCACAAGTGGTTAATTTGTTGCAAGAATTACAACGGGAAATGAAGTTATCATTAATATTCATTGCTCACGATTTAGCTGTCGTTAAGCATATTTCTGACCGTGTATTGGTTATGTATCTGGGGCATGCGGTAGAGCTTGGTACATATGATGAGGTGTATAATAACCCCTTGCATCCTTATACTCGGGCTCTCATGTCTGCGGTGCCAGTTCCTGACCCCGATAAAGAAAAAAACAAAGAAATTGAGCTACTTGAAGGGGAGTTGCCATCCCCCATAAACCCACCTTCCGGGTGTGTGTTTAGAACCCGTTGCCCATTAGCAGATGAAGAGTGCGCAAAAACACGACCCTTGCTAGAAGGGAGCTTTAAACATGCGGTATCTTGTTTGAAAATTGACCCGCTTTAAGGGATAACATTAATTTTGTTGTAAATAAAACAGAGCGTTTTGCTCTGTTTTATTTGTTAGCCATAGCGGTTATTACGCTATTTTTTCCATAAAATGTGATGAAATGGTTTAGAAGGGTGACGGCTAATTAAAATACGGGCAAAAATATCATTCAGTTCTGCATCAGGGGTTTCAGCCAGCCCAATAACCACTTCACTTAATGCATTTAAATCAACTTGTTCCGTGATGATATTTTGCCAATTATCACTCAAAGGGGCTATTTCTGCCGCCCCTAGTTCTTCAAACTGTAACGCAAAAATGAGTTGATCTGCGGGTTCTAAATGGGTCATTGCACCTTCAAGAAACAGGTCATAAGCAATTTCAATGATGTCATCCTCATCAATTAACCGGGTAAATTGTTTTTCTGTCATGACCTTTCCTAATTAATTCAATTTATAACAATGGACTAAAGAAGTAACAAATACGTTCAACGACACGATTCCAGAAAGGGCGCTGTTCCCATTCTTCAATTTCTAACCGTGTTGAACGAGCGATGTAATCATACTGTACTAGTGTCAGATCGCTACCAAAACTTTTATCATCAATGACCACGGTAATTTCGAAGTTTAACCATAAACTACGCATATCTAAGTTAACCGAACCAACTAGACTGAGCTCCCCATCCACAAGGACGCTTTTAGTGTGCAGCAAACCATCTTCAAACTGGTAAATTTTAACACCTGCTTCTAATAATTCACTATAAAATGAACGGCTTGCCCAGCGTACAAGAAAAGAATCATTTTGACGCGGCATAATGATACTAACATCTACACCGCGCATTGCTGCAGTGCAAATCGCGTGGAGTAAATCATCACTTGGCACAAAATAAGGGGTCGTCATGATCAGTTGTTTCCGAGCGGAAAACATTGCTGTCATTAAGGACTGTTGGATCAGTTCATCGGGGAAACCAGGGCCTGATGCGATAATTTGGGTGGTATGACCGTTTGCTTGCTCAAATGGCATTATATTGCTGTCTGGTGGCGGTGGGAGAACACGTTGGCCTGTTTCCATTTCCCAGTCAAAGGCATAGACAATGCCGAGGGTTGTACTGACAGGACCTTCCATGCGAACGAGAATATCAACCCACTCACCGACGCCCGAATCTTGTTTAAAATAACGAGGATCAACCATATTCATACTTCCAGTATATGAAATATAGTTATCAATAACGATTATTTTACGATGCTGACGTAAGTCCATGCGGCGTAAGAAAAAACGCATTAAATTGACTTTAAGAGATTCAACAAACTCAATGCCAGCAGCTCGCATTTTTGCTGGGTAGTCGCTCCGGAAAAAATGCCAACTTCCTGCTGAGTCGACCATAATACGGCATTTAACGCCACGCTTTGCCGCATTCAATAAAGCTTCGGTAACACCATCGACTAAGCCACCCGGCTGCCAAATATAAAACACCATTTCGATAGAGTGCTGGGCGTTGTTGATATCATTGACAATCGCTTTCAGTGAATCTTCGCATGTAGTTAATAACTGGATTCGGTTGCCTTTAACACCAGCAACTCCTTGACGTTTTTCCACTAATTGAAAAAGTGGCTCAGCGACACGGCTATTTTCGGTTGCAAAGATGTGTTTTGAACTGCGTAAATTTTCCAGCCATGTAGCAACAGAAGGCCACATATGATGCGCTTTATCAACACGGCGTTTTCCGAGGTGGAGTTCACCAAAAGCCACATAAGCAATGATACCGACTAAAGGGAGAATATAGATAATCAGAAGCCATGTCATGGCAGAGGTGACAGGCCTTCTTTTGACTAAAATGCGGACAGTGACTGCTGCAATGATTAGCCAATAAAGGAAAAATAAAAGCCAACTCATAAGTGTATAGACGGTTGCCATAGTGGATCACATGCCTCACTGATAAGGGAATCGGGTTAAAGAAAGACGACCTAGTTAAAAAAACCGTTAGTAAAATATCAACTTAATAGAATTTAGCAAAATTTTGCAGTAAAAGCTTTGTGAAATAGGCAAAATCATTAGGAAATAATGATTGCATATATTGATAATATCAATGAGATATTAAATTGTAAGAGAAACTGTCTCAAAAAGTTCCCCTTGGTTCTTTTTTACAAAAGAATATAATATTTTTTTGACGTTATTTTTTGATGATAAAAGGACAAAATAAAATGAGACGTAGTAGGCATGAAGTGGGGCGCTGGCGGATGTTAAGGCAGACCCTTCGTCGCCGTAGACGCTGGCTGGAAGGGCATTCTAGACGGAATATGCACATTTATACAATGCGCAAAATCGATGTGTACCGTCGTCGCCATTCGCTACTTTTTACTCAATGGATTGAATAAGGTTATTAAAGCGCACATTCACATTTTTCACTTTGTATGACAAAGCTTATTGAATATGATTGCTATTTGCATTTAAACTATTGGGCATATTATTATAGTTAGACTGGTGTAGGTAGAAATTGCATATGCGTTGGATCCGTTGGACTTTAATTATCGTCATTTCATTATCTATTCATGCAGGCCTTGCGATGGCATGGATTTTTAATCAACCTAATTTGGCCAGAGATCCTGAACCAATGACGATAGCAATGATTAGTTTTGCTGCCCCTGAACCTGCATCTGAGCCTGCTCAACCTGTTGAGACGCCAGTAGAGCCAGAGCCGGTTGTTGAACCAGAACCTGTTGTTGAGCCCGAACCGGAGCCTGTTGTTGAGCCAGTCATTGCATTACCAAAGAAAAAACCTGAGGTGAAAAAGAAACCTAAACCTAAACCTAAACAGGAAGAAAAGAAAAAAATTAAAGAAGAGGTCAAGCCAGTAGAAAAACAACTGGCGATGAGCAACTTAAAGTCCGATGCAGATGCGCCTAAAACTAATAATAATGCGGTTACTACAGCAAAAAATGCAGGAACAAGCAGCAAAACCTCGAATAAAAGTGGGCCAAAAGCATTACATAAACAGCCACCAATGTATCCGGACCGCGCCCGTCGTTTAGGTAAAGAAGGGTATGTTAAAGTACGTTATGATATCGACGACTCAGGCCGGGTTACCAATATTGAGTTTGTTGAAGTTTCACCGAAAGGTTTATTTGAACGCGAAGTTAAACGTGCCATGAACCGCTGGGCTTATGAAAAACAACCTGCTAAAGGGTATGTAACGGAGATTTACTTCAAATTGGATGGAACTGTGAGCCAAGTTTAGGCACTCGTTTTTCATAAAAAAAGCACCTTATGCCATTACTGCGCAAGGTGCTTTTTTATAAATAATATCAATTAATCAAACTGTTGTTCTGAACTTGCTAACTGAAAATGTTGTTTTTCTATGGGGAGTGCCCTAGTTGTATTGTCGTCATTGACAGCAACATAGGTGAATACCGCATCAGTGGCTTGATATCGTTGACCAACAGGTGCTGTAGCCACTTTTTTTACCCACACTTCGATATTAATAGTGATTGAGCTTTTGCCTGTTTTTAAGCAACGGGCGTAACAGCAAACGACATCCCCTACCGCAACAGGCTTTTGGAATTTAATACCATTTACAGCGACGGTGACCACACGGCCAAGTGCAATTTCTTTAGCTAAAATAGCACCACCAATATCCATTTGCGACATTAACCAGCCACCAAAAATATCACCATTTGCGTTAGTGTCTGCGGGCATGGCTAACGTTCGTAAAACCAATTCACCGTTTGGTAATTGCATATTTGACTCTTATTAAAAAGGATAAACATATTGATTTGGCATTTATAGCAAATTACATATGTAGTCGTAAACAATAACCATTAAGTTATCCATTGTTTACGCACCTATAATTGATTTAATGTAAAAATAAGAGGGGAAACCCGCCATGTTGCTTCTAAATTCACCAAAAAGATATAGTTATGCAAAGAATAAACAGGAAGTGTGTTTTACGTTTAGTCAACTGATTAGATTGTTTATACTATAATAAATTAATATTGGTAACTCACTGTGGGAGATAACATGAGACTGTTATTAGCAATATTATTACCTTGGTTACAGTTTTTCACGATAGGCCGTCCTTTTGCTGGCATTATTTGCTTGGTTCTTCAAATAACACTTATTGGCTGGCTACCGGCTGCAATTTGGTCAGTATATGCGTTATCGCAATACAATACAGATAAAAAAATTGAAAAAGCATTTGGTGAGAAGCGATATTAATATTTAACGAGTAAAAAAAAACCTGCGAAATAATATTTGCAGGTTTTTTTTGTGTTTTATCACCAGTATTACTCTTCGTGTTTTTCTATCGGCTCTTTAGTCATATTTTTAAAAATATAGACAACGCTCAGTACAGTAAATATCAACGTACCAGCAGTAAGACCAAACACTTTAAAGTTTACCCAAATATCTTGTGCCATCCAAAATGCAACATAGATATTGAGAAGAGCACAGAAAATAAAGAAAATAGCCCAAGCGCTATTTAGTTTAGTCCAATAGCTGTCAGCAAGTTTAATTTCTTGATTACTACCTAACATTCTTTGAATTAATGGTTTTTCAGTAAACCATTGGCTAAACAATAATGCTCCTGCAAAGGCTGCATAAATGATGGTGACTTTCCACTTAATAAAGGCATCACTATGAAATATAAGGGTTAAAGCTGCAAACCCCATTACGATTGCACAGGTGATTTTCGCCACCTTTTCAACTTTTTTATAAATAAGGTATGTCGCTAACAAAGCAAGAGGTGTTGCTACCATTAGTGCGCCACTTGCGTAGAAAATGTCATATCTTTTATAGACGATGAAAAATATGATTAAAGGGATAAAATCAATAAGTTGTTTCATAACAGTGAATAAAGCGCCTCAACGTAAAGATAATGGAGTAGTTTAACTGATTTTGACCATAATTGTTAAAAGTTTGCACCTTTTTACCAATAAATACGCTTTGTTACCAAAGATATTTGCACTATTTTACTATTATTTGACTTACTTCTAGATAAACTTTATTAGTTCAGCTATATATAGTGTTAAAGCTAATTTAACTTACTAATTTATAGGTATTTTTCATCAATGATAAAGGCGAAGCTGTTTGCTTGGATGCCAGGGTTAGAAACGCTGTTTAATTACCAACTTTCAGATCTTGGCCCTGATGTAAAAGCAGGCTTGTCTGTTGCTGCTGTTGCTTTGCCTGTCGCAATTGCTTATGCCGAATTAATGGGGATGAATGCAATCGTTGGGCTTTACTCCTGTATTTTACCCATGTTTTTTTATGCATTATTTGGGACATCCAAACAATTGATTATCGGCCCCGATGCAGCAACCTGTGCGGTGATTGCAGCAGCAGTTGCACCGCTTGCGATGGGGGATGATGATGTCCGTTGGCAATTGGTCATGGTAATGAGCTTCATGACAGGGATTTGGTGTTTGATTGCAGCTAAATTTCGCTTGGGAACATTCGCTGACTTTTTGTCTCGCCCCATATTGCAAGGGTTATTAAATGGGGTTGCATTAACTATTATCGTTAGTCAAATTAGTAAGGTTTTTGGTATCAGTACATTACCAGCCGGTTTTATTGAACGTTTAGTCGCTTTACCTTTAGCATTAAAAGAGACACATATTCCGACATTATTAGTTGCGGTGACGACGTTAGCGATTACGCTTGCGATTAAGCGTGTTCGCAGTAAATGGCCTTCTTTACTCATTGCAATGATTTTAGCCACCGCGGCTAGTGTTGCATTTAATCTTGAGCAATATGGCGTGAGTACTGTTGGTGATTTAGGTGATGGGCTTCCGTATGTTCCGCTGCCTGATTTCCCTCCGGGGCTAATTCGTGATTTGGTTATCCCATCTTTAAACTTAGCGGTGATTAGCTTTGTGAGTTTTATGATGACTGCCCGCAGTTTTGCCAGTAAAAATGGCTACACGGTTGATGCAGACCAAGAACTTAGGGCATTAGGCGTAGCGAATATTGCATCCGCTTTGGCGCAAGGCTTTGCGGTAAGCGCAGCAAGCAGCCGTACTGCAGTGAATGATATGATGGGGGGGAAAACTCAGTTAGTCTCTATTGTCGCGGCTTTAACTATTTTAGCTGTCTTACTTTTTTCAATAAACTTATTAGAATATATTCCGATGCCTGCATTGGGTATGGTACTGATTATTTCGACATTTTCCTTATTGAGCTTCCGTAGTATTTTTTCGATGCGTAAACGCAATCGACAGGCATTTTTCTTATGCGTGTTTACGCTATGCGCTGTACTTGTTGTCGGGTTAATTAGTGGTGTGGGGTTGGCGGTATTATTGGGGTTGTTGCAGTTTATTCGGATAATATTTAGGCCTACAGACCAGTTATTAGGTGTCGATGAACAAGGAATGCTGCATTCTATGGCGCCTGAGAATGGTATTCAACAAATTGATGGGGTTTTAATTTATCGGTTTAATTCACCATTAACTTATTTTAACGTGAATTATTTTAAAGAACGATTAAACAAGCATATAGATAATCAATTAAAAAGGCCTGCTTGGGTAATTGTGGATGCGGCAGTTAGCTTCACGCATAATGATGTGAGCGTATTTTCAGCGCTAAATGATATTGTTACCTCATTGAAAGCCAAAGGGGTAACTCTTGTACTTGCAGGTCGTAGGACTTCGGTAAAACGGTGGTTGGAACAAAATAAAATCAGTCGCTCTGATGATGACTTATTGGTTGTGCCTGATATTTATTTTGCTATTCGACTTATTCAGAGTAAACAGCAAGTACAAATAAAAACAGTTGAAGATAGAAAGTCTGAAGCAGACAGAAAATCGTTAGAGACATTCGATGGTGAAAAAACTGAACCACTGAATTCAAAAATTGACCTAGAGCCAGAACAGCCCAAAGAAGTATGATTAATGTGTTGGTAGGGTGTTTTTAGGAATAAAATACTTGATGGGCCTTATTCGGTGTTTAATAACGCGAAGATAAATGGGGGATTAGATCCCCCATTTACCCTTAGATCAATTCTTAGCGACTAACATGTATAGGCGATAAAAATAAATTAAAGCAAAGGCTGCAACGAAATTATTAAGTAAGAAGGAAACCCCGTTAACAGCAATATGATTCATATTTAAGCTACCCAAGAGAACGCTAACCAGCATTTGTGCAGCCATCCAAATTAATACCATTGGCAATGCAATGCGCCAGTTTGCATAAGCCATTTTCCAACTTTTACCCATAGCACTAAACGGGTTTGTACGCTCACTCATTAAGATAGCAGGGGCTAAAGAGAAGCCAATAGCTAATACAATTCCAGGTAGCACCATGATGGTGATACCTAATTGGATAAGTAAAGAGCAAACAACTAATAGAAGAAACATTGATGGTGCTTTGTTTAAAGATGCGGTGAGCGCCTGAATACCCGATAGGTGTTCACCACGAGACAGACCAGCAATATAAGATAGAGTGCCGCAAATAAGGACTAAACTGCCCAGAGTAACCGAGAGAATTAACCCAAAAGAAACGCGTAAGATACTACTTTTATCTTCTTCTGAAAGGCCTAGTATCCAGTCTTGTAAGCCGGAGTTACCAGACTCAATCATTTTAGTCTGTGCTTGCGCTAGCACGCCTATCATTTGCTCGCTAGGGATCATCATTGCGTAAATCGCAAGGCTTACTACGGTTGCTGACAACACAATAGTAAACAGGCCACTCAATTGGTTTTTAAAAAAATTGACGCTATCACTGATGAGTGAGTTGGCCGAAATGGACATTTAACTGCTCCTATCTACAAACGGGTCAAGAGTTTCAGCCAATTGTAACCGAGTATCAGGGCTAGAGGTAGAGAAAGATAAGAAAATTCGGAATGTTAACAACTCTAATCAGTAAGATATTTGGAGCAATATAAGTAAGTTAATGCGCAAAATCTAAAGATAATTACTTATGTTGTATATTTAATGCATGTTTAAAATGCAGGATTAATATAAATAAATTATAATCAATTTTATATTTTATTGGTTATTTCCTAAAAATTGATTTAAATCAAAATTAAAAAAAATATAAATGAAATAATAAACTCATATTTATCGGGTTGCCTATAAATAAGCAAAAGATGTGATCTTGATTTGAACATCAATTTAAATAATACGGTATATTTTCCTAAAATAAAAACACAGGAATGGGATTGATAATGAAAAAACTCACTGCGCTTGTATTAGCAGCTGCAACTTTAGCTCCAGCAGTTTCTATTGCACATGAAGCTGGCGATTTTCTTTTCCGCGCTGGTACTGCAACAGTCAGACCAAATGTTGGAGGAGATGATGTAAAAATTAATGGTCTAGGTAACCTAGGTACATTTGGTGCTAATAATAATACTCAATTAGGTTTAACTTTTGGGTATATGATCACCGATAATATTGGTGTGGAATTATTAGCTGCAACTCCATTTGAACATAAAGTAGGAACCGGCCCAACGGGTAATATTGCAACAGTAAAACATTTACCACCAACTTTAATGGCTCAATATTATTTTGGTAGTAAAGAAGATAAGTTACGTCCTTATTTAGGTGCAGGTGTTAACTATACCTTTTTCTTTGATGAGAAATTCAATTCTACCGGAAAAAATGCAGGTTTATCTGATCTAGACATGTCAAGCTCTTGGGGCTTTGCAGCACAAGCTGGTATGGATTATATGCTGACTGACAACTGGATGTTAAACGCATCACTGTGGTGGATGAATATTGAATCAGACGTGAAATTTAAAGCGGGTGGTGAGAAGTATAAAGTTGACACTCGTTTAGACCCATTTGTATTTATGTTCGGAGCAGGTTATCGCTTCTAAGTTTTTGATAGGATGCAATGCAGGGTAGTACCTGAATTCTAATGGATTAGATTGCAGTAGGAAATCCGAGAATATTTATATTCTCGGATTTTTTGTTTTTAATGACGTCTTATATTTAATAAAATTACATGAAAGCAAAAATAAAAAATAATTAACACGTAGATGAAGGAGGCTAAGTTATAATCAGTATAATATTTTTAGTGATAGCAAAGGGGGACTTTTTCGATATGTGATTATTTTGGTGCTGTTGAATTTTTTAAAATACAAGATGAAAACGAATAAATTAAATAGTAGGGCATAAAATAAAAAAGGCTGAAAGTAGTGATTTACAGTCAACCTTAAATATTAAATTAATTTTACCAGAACCATTGAACATTTAAACCAGCATTGACACTATTGGTTTCATATTCATCAGGTTTATACAGTGGGACACCTAAAAATAGGTCATAACTGAATATCTTGATATTTCCTCTAACCCCTAAAGCCGTCCCTAATAGTTGGTCATCAGAGTATAAGCCTAAAGGATAAACACCGCCCAATATACGGCCATAATCAATCGCATAATAAGGGTAGAAAGAAAAACCAGGTACGTAGAAATTAAACTCATTACGCAAATAGAAGCCTTTATCACCAATTAATGAGAATTCTTCATCAAACCCACGTACAGTCCAGCGGTTACCTAATGAAAACTGGTCTTGAATAGTTAGGCGATCCGGTGAATATTGTACAAATAATTGCGGGTTATAGCTCATAATGAAATCATCAAAAACAATAGGGATCATACCTGAAATATCAGCGGATAAGACACGTCCCATTGTACTTACATCACCATAACGCATATCCCAGCTTTCTTCCGCACCAAACCAAGGAACATTGCGTTGATAATATATTGAAGCATCAACAGTCGCATTATCAATATTTTGTCTATGGTTAACACCGAGTTTAATACTAGTTAGATCCCGTTGTTGTGAGAGTAGGCTAACATCTTCTAATTTATATTTAGACTTACGCTTTATAAGCTGAAGTGATGCGGTATCTTTAAAAGTTTGCCCCCTAAGAAATACATTACTTGCTGTAGCATTAAAGTATTTGCTATCACCATAATATTTATAGCTAGCCATAGTATCATTAATTGTCTGTTTATACTCACTTTTACTTGCATAAAGTGAGTATAGCCAATAATTGTAAGGGACAGCATAATAGATAGCCGCGTTACTTGTGCTATTGCGAGCTTGGTTTTTTAGGTTTTTACCCGCGCTGACATAGAGGGTATCGTTTAAACTGGTTAAGTTATTGCCATATACCGTTACACCAACCTGATCTTTACCAGTTTGGCGGCTTCCTGAGTTATTATAATAACCACCGACATTGATGTGGGGCGATTTTTCTCGTTGGATAACAATATCCGTTGTGGAAAACTCTTTGCCTGGTCTTAGTTCAATATTAGCTTTGGCGCCAGGGATCCGCTCAAGGTTTTCTAGTCCTTGTTCTATATCGCGAATATTGAGAAGGTCACCTTCTTTTGCGGGCATAATCGCACCTAAGGTAATATAGCTATCACTGTCTTTCGCCAGTTGTACGTTTGAGACTTTACCCGGAATTATTTGTAAGGTTAAAGTCCCATTACTAATATTTTGTTCAGGAATAGTCACACGGGTAGTGACATAACCTGATCTTATAATCTTATCTTGTAAGCCTTTAGCTAAGGTTTCGACGCCATTGATACCTAGACAAATTCCTACCACTTGATTAGCATAAGTTTCTAAAGGTCGCATGGAAGGGAGTTTAGGTTCAGAAAGCAAAATGACCTGCTTCATGTCAAAGCAATCTTTTTCATCGTCAAAAACTAGAATATTATTATCTCGTTCTCTTGTTTTGCTTAATGCGTCTTTTGTTTCTAGTTGAACTTGTTGTTGCCGAGACCTATCTTGGCTATTTTGATTATTGATTTGTTGGTCTAACACCTGAGAGGCATTTCCTGATGCATATAAAGGAAAAGACAACAAGGTTGCCGATAAAAAAAGAAATCGAAAATTCATGAGCACCACATTTTTTAAATTGAAACAATAAAATTGTTCTTATGATTAAATATTGTTAATTAGAAAGGTATGAAAAGTATTTCATTATTTCATATCGGAGTAATCTTGTATTTTTTTATTTTTAATATTATTTCCATATATATATCCCTATAATAAATTTATTGTTGAGTATTAATCGAATTTACGTATGGTTTCATTTGCTATAAATTATGCGATAAAATTTTAATAATTAATAATTAATTATACTAACTGAGAACGGAGGAAATAAAAAAGTAGTTAGTTCCGATATTTCACTCAATATGCAATAAATCTATTGTGAAACTCATTAATTTTAAATGAATCAATCGGTTGCATTTACACTAAATTAGCTTAAATAAGTTTTTTTACTTAATGTAAGAGAGGGGGGTATTTAGTTGGAATAATATTAATTATCAGATTGCCTTAAGATTATTGTGTTGGTATAAGAAATAATGACTAGATGGTCAACTAGGTATTTTTAATTTAAACCACACTCTAATTTGGAGTTAATATTAGGGGGGCTTATGCCCCCCTTGTTAATTTAATTAATAATAGTTATAAGTGTTTAAAACAACCATTGAACCTAAGATTGTTCCATTAGAGCTATTACTAATAACTGGACTAGTGATAGTCGTTGTACCCAATGAAGTTAAACGACCACCGGAGTAATTATCAACACGAGAAAATGCATCAATAGTAAGGTCTTTACCCGCTTGAACTAGACCTGAATTAGAATTGTCTAATTTATTCACGTCTAATTTAATAGTATTTGCACCTTGAATTGTACCATAACGGTTATCAAGATCGTTTCTTAAGGTAATATTAACATCACCACCATTTGATAGAGCATCTTTATTGTGAGCTACGATAATACCGCTATAGTTATTTGCGCTATTAGCTTTGATAGTGACAGAGCCATCTTTAGCATAGATTCCGCCAGAATGTCCTGCTACTCCAAACTTGCTTGCATAACTATTAAATCCGGTAGATCTAGAGTTATTTAAGCTAGTAGTATTAATAACAACATTAGAGTCCGCAGCAATTAATCCTTCATTATTTGATAAGTTTGTAGTTTTAATATCTAAATTATTTCCTTTAATATATCCATTTTGGTTATTTAGGGTATAAGCATTAAATTTAGATTTTCCAGCACTAGCAGATAGAGAACCTTTGTTATTAATGATATTAGCATCAATATTTAAAGCTCTACCACTCGAAATTGCAGCATAGCTATCATTTGTCAAAGTGTCAGAAAGGTTAATATTAGTTAGACCATTCGTTGATTTGATCAGAGAATTGTAATTTTGCAGCGAAGCTGCATCAAGGGTAACTTTTCTTTTAGCAATGATCTGGCTATCACTAGAATTATAGATAGAATCGCGAGCATTAATGGTGACATCGCGACCAGATACAGTAGAGTTATTATTATAGAGTTTCGAGGTGTTTATTGTTAAATCATTACCTGCTCTAATTCCACGCTCATCAACATTTATGACGTTGTTGCGTAGATTATAGATATTATCTATTGTACCAGAAGCCTTAATATTAAGATCGCCGCTATTCGTTCTAATTGAACCATTACTATTGTTGATATTACCTGATGTTACAATACTCATTGCTTGTCGTGCGTTGATAATACCACTTCTATTATCTACTCTTGAAGCAGTTAATTTAATGTTTCCTGCATTTGATTTGATTTGACCATTAACATTATTCAGATCTGAATTATTAGTAATAATGTCAATATCCCCATTAGCAAGGATAGTCGATGAGTTAGACAAACCATTTGCTTTAATATTAATACCACCAGATGAATTCATTCTAGAACTTTGGTTGTATACTAAACCAGTAGAATCAATATTAACTCCGCCAGCGCCTGCAACTAAACTACCTTTATTAGAAACACCTGTACCACTTTCAGTTGAAACTAAGGTAATTTTATTTGCGTACATACCACCCATAGCGGCAATATCAACACCTACGCTAGTTGGGTAACCAACACCTTGTACTTTAGTGACTTGTTTGCCACTCGCATCTACAAAGTTATTACCAGCAACAACATTAACTTCTTCAGCGTGGATATCTCCACGGATTACTGCTGAACGGGCAATAATGTCAGTTGGTGAATCAGATTGTAGACGGCTATTAATAATGATTTGGCCTTTTTCTACGTTATAACCGAGGAGATCACCACCTGCAACGATTGGCTTACCTGTTGTTAAAGTCACACGGTCAGTATTAATAAAGCCGCAATTATCACATGTGATACCTGATGCATTAGCAACGATGACTTGTGCTTTATTAGTTCCAGCCACTTCAATTACACCGCCAAGTACACTGGCTTTATTTGAATTGACTTCATTTAAGATAACTTTAGCAGGTCCATTACCATTATTTAAGTTTAGGTTACCATTGATTTGACCACCTAGAGTGGTATTTGTATTGGCAGCACTGTTATTTAGAATTACACCTTTTTGGTCAACATCGAATTGACTATAAATGTTATGGGAAACGCCTTTATCACTTGCTCCTTTAATATGAACAATTGTTGGGCCGTTAACTTGGTTTAATACACCTGCGCCATTAGTATTTACAACAGCAGCTTGAGCAACGGAAATAGAGCCTAAAATAACAGATACACTTAAAAAGAGTGGTTTGATTTTTAGTATCGGATGTCCGATTGATTTATCAGAATGTTTTTTCATAAAATATTCCTAAATATAGACTATAGATAAAATAAAATAGCTAAAATTATTGCTATTAAAGCGTGAAAATTATGCGTTATATTGGTTTTTATTAAAATTTAATTGTGCTTAAGTCTAATTGTTCAGGAGGTGGGAGATTTAAATGCCATAATGAAATAAAGTGTAGTCTTTTATAACAAATAAAACATAATAACAAATAAAAACAACAAATAACGTTTACTCTGCTACAGATTATTAAGTGAATATACTAAAGTGGTAATACCTAGCTTTAAATTTCCGTAACTAATTGATTGGTGAAAGTTATTTATGCGTATTAAAACGAGGTTAATATTTAATCTAATCATTCCTAATTTTAAAGAAATATATTTTTAATTGGGGTGGAGGGATTTATAAATAGTAGATATGTATTATAAGTATCATTAAAGTTAATTTTCATTTTTAAATAAGAGACCGTTATTTTTAATAACGGTCTCTTAAAAGATAGTTAAAGTTATTTCTGTGTTGCCGATTTCATTTTAAATACAAATTCTGTTAATGTTTTTAGCAGAACATCAGGTTTATTTAGGTTATTTTCAATGATTTTTACTATAGCTGAGCCAGAAATAGCGCCGGCCGCACCATTTTTAATCGCTTCTCTAACTTGTTCCGGTTCTGAAATACCGAAGCCTTGTAATGCAGGCGCTGCTTGATACTGATTTAACTTATCAATCAAGTGAGTTAACGGCATTTCCGCACGTTTCTCTGTACCTGTTACACCTGCACGAGATAATAAATAAGTGTATCCACGGCTATATTGCCCAATTTGTTGTAACAATGCATCATCACCATTTGGCGGGCAAATAAAAATTGGGGCGATATTGTGCGCTAAAGCTGCTTCACGGAAAGCCTTTGACTCATTCATTGGAACATCTGCAACTAATACGGAATCAACACCTGCTTTCTCACAACGGATATAAAAGTTTTCAATCCCATTAGTAAACACCAAATTCGCATATACCAATAAGCCGATTGGTATAGTAGGGTGCTTTTCCCTTATACGGCCCAATAACTCAAAACAGATAGTCGGAGTAATTTCGCTTTTAAATGCGCGTAAATTGGCATTTTGGATCGTAGGGCCATCAGCGAGAGGATCAGAAAAAGGAATGCCTATTTCCAAAGCATCTGCACCACCTGAAATTAATGCATCGATAATTTTTAACGATAACTCAGCATCAGGGTCGCCTAATGTAACAAATGGAACAAATGCACCTTGATTGTTACGGCTTAAACGCTCAAAAAGTTGGGAATAACGTTCCATTAAATTTCTCCTTTGCTGGCCAGAATATCATGCACTGTAAAAATGTCCTTATCTCCACGGCCTGATAAATTTACGATGAGTAATTGTTCTTTATTTGGTTGTTGCTCTGCCATTTTTAATGCATAAGCGAGTGCATGCGATGATTCTAATGCAGGAATAATACCTTCTTTACGAGATAATAACTTGAAGGCATTAAGTGCTTCATCATCGGTAATGGAAACATACTCGGCTCGACCAATACTATTTAAGTGTGCGTGTTGAGGGCCAACAGAAGGGAAGTCTAACCCCGCAGAAATGGAGTAGGACTCTTCAATCTGCCCTTCATTGGTTTGCATCATTGGGGACTTCATACCAAAATATATGCCTACACGACCGTGTTTTAATGGTGCCCCGTGTTGGCCTGATTCGATTCCCAATCCTGCAGGTTCCACACCAATTAATTTGACGTTTTCTTCTGGTATAAATGAGGCAAATAAACCAATCGCATTGGAGCCACCACCAATACAGGCAATAACGGCATCAGGTAAACGACCTTCTTTTTCAAGAACTTGTTGTTTTGCTTCGTCGCCTATCATGCGTTGAAATTCACGTACAATGGTTGGGTAAGGGTGAGGCCCTGCGGCTGTCCCTAATAGATAATGGGCATTATCATAGCTACCAGACCAGTCCCTCAATGCTTCATTACATGCATCTTTGAGTGTGGCGGAACCACTGTACACAGGGATAACTTCAGCTCCCATTAATTTCATACGAAATACGTTAGGCGATTGGCGTTCAACGTCTTTAGCCCCCATATAAATACGGCATTTCATATTTAATAATGCGCAAGCTAAAGCAGTTGCCACGCCGTGCTGTCCTGCGCCTGTTTCCGCAATAATTTCAGTTTTGCCCATGCGTTTGGCGAGTAAAGCTTGGCCTAATACTTGGTTGGTTTTGTGGGCACCACCATGTAATAAGTCCTCACGCTTTAAGTATAATTTGGTCTTTGTACCAGCGGTTAAGTTTTGACAAAGTGTCAGGGCCGTAGGGCGACCTGCGTAGTTTTTAAGAAGGTCGTGAAACTCTTGCAAAAAACTAGCATCATTTTGCGCTTCAATAAAAGCATCTTCTAATTGGTTTAAAGCGGGAATAAGAATTTCTGGGACATATTGTCCACCAAACTCGCCGAAATACGGATCTAATTTGCTCATTGTTTGTTATCCATCTCGTCAATTAAATTGGGTCTAAATATTGTTTATTACTACTAAGGCTATCGTTATCTAGTGGTTAGCTATGTGTTGATTCCGCGAATAAAGTTGATAGCACTAAGTTTATTTTTTGTTCACTTTTAATTCCGGGCTCAATTTCCACCCCTGAATTAAAATCAAGTCCATTACAAAGTAATTTCGATGCTTCAAGGCAATTTTGGGCATTTAGCCCACCTGCGATCATAAAACGTTGATTAACAGATTGCGGGATGGTGCTCCAGTCGAAAGTTTTCCCTGTACCGCCATGGCCATTATCTAGCAACAAAACATCGACACCTTGGGTGTCATAGTGAGACAAATCCACTTGTGACATATCGACTGCTTTCCAGATTTCACAATAACTGGGGAGCAGGTTTCTCAGCGTTGCTATATACTCTTGATTTTCTTGTCCATGTAATTGAACCGCGGATAACGCAAGGCGCTGAGCAATATGAGCAACAAAATCAGCTGACTGATTGCGAAAAACCCCAACGTATTTTAAGGGGGCAGCATGAATAATGTTTTGTGCTTGTGACAGCGTCACTTTACGTGGGGAACCTTCAGCAAAAATTAATCCCCCAAAGCAAGCACCCGCATCTAATACTGCTTTTGCGTCTTGTTCACGAGTTAAACCACAAACTTTATGTTCACCAACTAATAAACGTTGTAGCGCTTTATCAAGATCAGTTTGTTCCATCAACGCACTGCCAATTAAAAAACCATTAGCAAATTGGTTAAGCGATTGAATATGTTGGTGTTGATGAATGCCTGATTCGCTGATAACAATTGTGCCTTGCGCTAATCGAGGGGCAAGCTCACGTGTCCGGTTTAAATCAATGGAAAGGTCACGTAAATCACGGTTATTGATACCCACGACTTTAGATTTTAAAGCAATCGCTCTTTCTAATTCTTCTTCATTACTGACTTCTGTTAACACGCCCATATTGAGTTGATGAGCAACTTGAGCTAAAGCGATATATTCATCATCACTTAGGACTGATAACATCAATAAGATAGCGTCTGCTTGGTAATATCTAGCTAGATAAATTTGATATGAATCAATGATAAAGTCTTTACATAATACAGGTTGCTTTACTGCCTGACTAACAATAGTCAGGTAATCCATATTACCTTGAAAATATTTTTCATCAGTAAGTACGGAAATCGCAGATGCATAAGGTGCATAGGTTTTGGCGATCACTTCTGGGTCAAAATCTTCTCTGATTAGGCCTTTAGATGGAGACGCTTTTTTGCACTCCAAGATAAAAACAGGGCGTTTTGCACTGAGCGCATTATAGAAGCTACGTTGACTAGGCTGAACCTCATCGATAAAGGCACTTAAAGGTTGTTTCGCTTTACGTTCAATGAGGTAGCTGGCTTTATCATCAACAATTTTTTGTAATACGGTTGCTTTCATGTTATTGGTTCCTTGCCGCTAGTGCAGTGACGCGGTCAAATGCTTTACCGCTACGGATAATTGCGAGTGCATGTTCACTATTTTGTTTTAGATTTTCATGGCCATTAATGCGCATTAACATCGCGACATTAGCCGCAACAGCGGCTTCATGAGCAGCTTTACCGTGCCCCTGAAGCAAGTTGCTTAGCAATACGCGGTTCTCATCTGGGGTTCCCCCTTCTAAATCAGTTAACGCATAGGGCGTTAAGCCAAAATCCTCAGCGGTTAACTGATAATAGTGTAAAGCACCATCTTTTAATTCAGCCACTTGTGTGGGCGCGTGTAGTGATACTTCATCCATCCCTCCACTGTGTACCACAGCTGCGCGTGTAAAACCAAGCATCTGTAATGTTTCAGCAACAGGTTTGACTAGTGTTTCTTGATAGACGCCAATAAGTGCGATTGGTGGGCGAGCTGGGTTAATCAACGGACCGAGTACATTAAATAAAGTGCGTGTTTTAAGTTGTGTACGTACCGGGGCCGCATGGCGAAAACCGCTGTGATATTGTGGTGCAAATAAAAAACAGACGCCAAGCTCATCTAGTGCATCGCGCGCACTTTGAGCACTTAGATCAAGAGCAATACCAAATGCGGCGAGTAGGTCAGAAGAACCGGAGCGGCTTGATACGCTACGATTACCATGCTTAGCGACTTTAATACCACATTCTGCGGCGACAAAGGCACTGGCCGTCGAAATATTGATACTATTAGCCCCATCACCACCAGTACCAACAATATCACTGAATGTATAATTAGGGCGAGGGAATGGCTGTGCATTTTCTAAGCAAGCCAGTGCAGCACCTGCAATTTCTTGGGGCTGCTCACCACGCATTTTCATACTGATCAACACCGCAGCTAATTGGGGCTCAGTTAACTCACCTTGGATAATAGCGTTAAATAAAAACTGGCTTTCTTGTTGAGTCAGTGGTTGTGCTTTAAATAATTTGTCATAAATATTTTGCATAATTGGCTCTTTAGTATCCCGTTAGTGCGAATGAGTGGTGGTATTTTCATTGGGTGTAGAAAGAGCCCATGCCACGGTATTTTCTAACAACTGTTTGCCTGTGGTTGTTAAAATAGATTCAGGGTGGAATTGGAACCCACAGACTCGGTCACTATCATTGCGGACTGCCATAACCATGCCATTTGATTGCGCACAAATTGTCAGGCTGCTAGGGATTTGGCTACCAACTAATGAATGGTAACGGGCTACAGAAATTGGGTTTTCAAGATTAGCAAACATGGCGAGTTCATCGTGAGTTGCGATAGAGGATTTACCATGTAATATTTCACCAGCAGCAGAAACAGTCCCACCATAAGCTTCAACAATAGCTTGGTGTCCTAAACAAATACCAATAACTGGAATTTTGCCTTTTACCTGCTGTAAGACTTCTGGCATTGAGCCCGCCGCGCTTGGTTTCCCAGGCCCAGGAGACAGAACTAAAATAGGGGAATCCATATTGTTTAATACTGACAGAATATGCGATGCGCTGACGGTATTACGGTAAATAACCACTTGATGTCCGCCAGAGCGTAGCTGGTCTACCAAGTTATAAGTAAAGGAATCTACATTATCGAGCAGTAAAATATTCGCCATTAAAATAACTCCTTTACTTGGTGTGCTTGGGCAATTGCGCGGATCACCGCTCGTGCTTTATTACGGGTTTCATCTGCTTCAGCTTGTGGTGAAGAATCCAATACGACGCCTCCGCCAGCTTGTACCGTTGCAATTCCATTTTCGACATAGGCGGAGCGAATAACAATGCAAGTATCAAAATCACCATTTCCTTGGAAATAACCAACGGCACCGCCGTATGAGCCGCGTCGTTCCTGTTCATTTTGGGCAATTAACTGCATGGCTTTTACTTTTGGTGCCCCAGTAAGGGTGCCCATATTCATACAAGCTTGATAAGCATGAAAAATATCTAAGTCTTGGCGTAATGTTCCTACAACGTGAGAAACCAAATGCATAACAAAGGAATAGCGGTCAACTTTAGTTAAATTAGCTACATAACGGCTGCCAGCTTCACAAATACGCGCTAAATCGTTACGAGCAAGGTCTACTAGCATGATGTGCTCTGCTAATTCTTTTTCATCTGAGCGCATTGAGAGTTCAATACGGCTATCTAAATCGAGGTCTAAATCTCCCTGCGCATTACGCCCACGAGGACGCGTTCCAGCGATTGGGTAAATTTCCACTTTGCGGGTTTGGGTGGCATATTTCAGTGCGCTTTCTGGTGAAGCACCAAATAGGGTGAAATCTTGATCTTGCATGTAAAACATATATGGGCTTGGGTTTTGCAACTTCAGTTTTTGATATGAAATCAATGGGTGTGCACAAGGCATGGTAAATTTACGTGAGGGGACAACCTGGAAAATATCACCACGGTAAATAGCTTCTTTTAAAGACGTAACGATTGCACCATACTCTTGGTCGCTTTTATTTACTGTCACGGTAAAATTGGGCGCCGACTCAAGGGGAAGCTCAGGTAAAAAAGGGCGGCATGAAACGATAATTTGTTCATGTCTTTGTTTTACGGTTTCTATATTCTGTTGATTATCAGAAAAAATACAGCTTTTGATCCGTGCAGCCTGATTTTGATGGTCGATCACTAAATAATGTTCGGCGACAAAAAAACAATAGTCGGGGCATTGATTAACGCTCTTAACCTCAGGTAAATCTTCAAATCCTGCAACTAAATCGTATGCGAACAGACCACCAACAAATAGTGTTTCAGGTTTAGTCGAATAAGCTTGAGCAATTGTCGGTAGCGCTCTTAAAACATCCAAGCTAGAAGGGGCTTTAAGGCGATTATCTTCATCCAGATCTTGTTTCGGTTGGTTAAATGATACCGTTAATAGATTGTCACTAAGGTCGTGATGAGCTATTCGTCCATTAAGCTCAGCTAATAGCTTTGGTAATAGGGATTGACCATTAGGAGTTAAAGCTTCTATTTCAACACGCTGAGTAAATGCGCGTATACGTAGCGCACTATTAACAATCAGCAAACTTTGTAAATTCGCTTTGTTATTAACCTCGGCAGATTCCAATAACATCGTGGATGGAACCTGCTGACACAGGTGATTAAATAATAATGTTGGGTCTGGCTGATAGTTAATTGGGCTATCCAGATACTTAAAATGTGCTAATGTGGTGTTTTGTTTGTTCATTTTGTTGCCTTACGCTAATTTTAGACATTAAAAAACCCGCCGTAGAAAGGCGGGTTCGGCACTGAGACATACAATAACTATGCGCGTGCGGCTTCCGCCCAATTTGGGAAGTCACGCCACCAACGATTTGTTAGGTTAAATAAAGTCATGATATGCCTCACTGGATAAACTGATTAATTATTGGCGCCAAGCCATCTTACGTACTAGTTAACTGGATCATGTCTTTAGTGTCAAGCACTTTGTTAATTTATTAGGAAAATAGTTGTTAATGGAAATTGGAGAAGATACCACCATGCCGCAAGCAGCAACGTCATTATTGACTCGTTATGATTTACATAGTCATACGATTGCTTCGGATGGGGAGCTAACCCCTGAAGCGTTAATTGAACGTGCGATAACCATGGGCGTAAATATTTTGGCTATCACAGACCATGATACTTGCGATGGTGTATTGCAAGCGAGACGTTATTTGGCTGAAAATGATAGGCCAATTGAACTTATCAACGGCGTAGAAATATCCACTCTTTGGGAAAATATAGAAATACATATTGTGGGGCTAAACTTTTCTACGGAGCACCCCGCAATGATTAAATTGCTGGAAGAACAATCAGCTCGTCGATTAGAACGTGGAATAGAGATGGGGCGTCGTTTGCAAAAAGCTGGCATTGACGATGCATGGGAAAATGCACGAAATATTTCTGCCGGTGGGCAAGTGACTCGTGCGCATTTTGCACAATATATTGTTAAAATTGGTAAAGAAAAAACGATTAACAATGTATTTAAACGTTATTTATCAAAAGGCAAAACAGGGTATGTTCCTGCAAAGTGGTGCTCTATTCACGAATCTATCGAAGCCATTCACGCCGCGGGTGGGGTCGCTGTTTTAGCGCACCCATCTAAATATCAACTATCAAATAAGTGGTTGAAACGCCTTATTGCTTATTTTAAGCAATGTAATGGTGATGCTATGGAAGTTTCCCATTGCCAACAACCTCCAAATGAAAAGCAGTATTTAGCTGAGCTTGCAAAAGTTGCTGAGCTACGAACCTCAGTTGGTTCCGATTTTCATCGACCATGTTCTTGGATAGAACTGGGGCGCAATTTATGGTTACCTGATGATGAACAGGCCGTTTGGGCGCAGTGGGCTGAAGTAAAAAACACCTAATACTTTGATGTATTAACAATGCGGTGTAAAATAACCAGTATGGATAATGATTTATTTCACATAAATCATTTAATTGAATAAATAGATAGTACCATTTATAGGTATTTTGCCGGGTGATGCTGTCGATACTACGAAAAGTAGAGGTATGTATGAGCCAGTTTTTTTATATCCATCCGGACAACCCTCAGACGCGGTTAATTAGCCAAAGCGTTGAAATCCTAAATAAAGGTGGTGTTGTTGTTTATCCGACAGACTCAGGTTATGCAATAGGTTGTCGTTTAGAAGAAAAAGATGCATTGCAACGCATTTGCCGTATCCGCCAACTCGATACCAATCATAATTTCACACTAATGTGCCGTGACCTTTCTGAATTATCCAATTATGCCCATGTTGATAATACGGTATTTCGTTTAATTAAAAATAATACACCCGGTAATTATACGTTTATTTTACGTGCAACCAAAGAAGTCCCGCGCCGTTTAATGAATGAAAAACGTAAAACAATTGGTTTACGAGTGCCTTCTAATCCTATTGCAAGGGATCTACTTGAAGCGGTGGGAGAGCCGTTAATGTCGACCAGTTTAATCATGCCTGGTGATGATTTTACTCAATCTGATCCTGAGGAAATTAGGGATTTATTGGATAAACAGGTCGATTTAGTGATCCACGGTGGTTACATCGGGCAAAAACCAACAACAGTCATTGATTTTACGGATGACACGCCAGTAGTTGCTCGGGTCGGTACTGGAGACCCATCGCCTTTTGAGTAATGTTTAGCTAATAAAACACTGTGTTTATATAGCTAATTATATGAAAATGTATTGAAAGTGCGATATTCTGATAAGTAATAGGGCTTCAAGATAAACCTGTGTATAATACGCGGGTTTACAAATTCAATACTTTTTGGAGAGGGTAAACATATCACTCCCAAAAGTCATTTGACGCCTGTGAAGGCGACAGTAGAGGGTTACATGAGCGCTAAACCGCAAAAAACTGAAAAATTACAAAAAATCCTTGCCCGTTCTGGGCATGGTTCCCGTCGTGAAATCGAAACATTCCTGCAGGCAGGTCGTATTAGTGTTGATGGTAAAATTGCAACATTAGGTGACCGAGTAGAAGTTACAGCAGCAACAAAAATCCGTTTAGATGGCCGTTTATTAGCGATTAAAGAGCCTGAGAAAGAGATTTGCCGTGTTATGGCGTATTATAAGCCAGAAGGTGAATTATGTACTCGCCATGATCCTGAAGGCCGTCCTACTGTTTTTAATCGTTTACCGAAGTTAACAGGGGCTAGGTGGATTGCCGTTGGCCGTTTGGACGTCAATACGAGTGGGTTATTATTATTTACGACAGATGGTGAATTAGCGAATCGGTTAATGCACCCAAGCCGTGAAGTCGAACGTGAGTACGCGGTACGTGTTTTTGGTGAAATTAACGATGCTAAAATTCGCCAATTAACCACTGGCGTGCAATTAGAAGATGGTCCTGCTTCTTTTAAAACGGTTTCATATCGCGGTGATGAAGGGATGAACCAATGGTATAACGTGACGTTAACAGAAGGGCGTAACCGTGAAGTTCGACGTCTTTGGGAATCAGTCGGTGTTCAAGTAAGCCGTTTGATCCGTGTTCGTTATGGCGACATTGATTTACCAAAAGGGCTTCCTCGTGGCGGGTGGACAGAGCTTGGTTTACAACAAACCAATTATCTTCGCGAATTGGTTGAACTAGCACCTGAAACAGAAAGTAAGGTTGCTGTTGAACGAGACCAACGCCGAATTAAAGCGAACCAAATTCGTCGTGCGGTGAAACGCCATACACAAGTTACAGCACGCCCTGCAGCTAAGCGTCAATCATCAAGGCCGACAGCGAAGCGTCGTACACGTATCTAATTTCGTAATAATCATTATTTCATTATTAAAGAAAAGCGCTAAGGGATACCGATGCGCTTTTTTATTCGCGAAAATAATTATGTTAAGTGTGTAGAAGGTTACAGTTAGCACTACTTTAAAGAAATATTAAGTTTTATCACTTATTGAACTAACTTCGTCATAAGACCATCAATTATTAAATTAATGGTCTAGCTCACATTATTATTAAACCCATCAAGAATAGATAACATTTATGAGATACATGTCTCATTTTAATGTAACTAAAAAACTTAGTATTACCTCTCATGTGAGATGTCCCTCACATAATTTCTGCGTTATTTATTGATAGTAATAGAAAAATAAGCAGTTAAACATTTTACTTACACGTTAGCTAGACAGTTTATCCAGATGAATAAAGAATGGTTTTTAAGCGGATAAACCTTGAATAAGGATAAGAAATGAAAAAAATAACACTAACTCTGAGCGCGGTTGCTTTGGCATTAAGTTTTACTGCAACTTCTCAGGCAAAAATACCAATGCCAGAAACAGTCAGCCCTGGTGTGACAGTCGTTGAATTAGCGCAACAGCAGCCTATTCATTGGGTTTCCATTGAGCAAATCAAACAAAGCTTAGAAGGCAAAGCCCCAATGGCGGTTGGTTTTGATATTGATGATACAGTGTTATTTTCGAGCCCTGGTTTTTATCGTGGTAAATTAGAGTTTTCACCAAATGATTTTAGCTATCTAAAAAACCAACAGTTTTGGGAAAAAATGAACAATGAATGGGATAAGTTTAGTATGCCAAAACAGGTGGGTATTGACTTAGTCAAAATGCACTTAGACCGTGGAGATACTGTTTATTTCATTACTGGCCGTACTAAAACAAAAACTGAAACCGTCACTCAATATGTTCAAGAAGGTTTAGCTATTCCTGAAGATAAAATGCAGAAAGTTATTTTTGCAGGTGATGAACCTGGTCAAAATAATAAAGTAAGCTGGATGCATGACCATAAGCTGACTATTTATTATGGTGATGCAGATGCAGATATTGCAGCAGCTCATGAATTAGGTATTCGTGGTATCCGTATTTTAAGAGCGGCAAATTCCTCTTATCAGCCATTGCCGAAAGCAGGGCGTTTTGGTGAGGAAGTGGTGATTAACTCAGAATATTAATTCTGAACGACAATTAATGAAAAAGGAGACGTTTATCGTCTCCTTTCTTATAACTTAAGTAAATTAGTTGGTTACAATAGAATCGATAATGACTCGATTGCCTGTGATGGTACCTGTTGTGCTATTAGTAACGATAGGGCTTGTGACCTTAGTTGTATTTGAAGAACGCAAAGTACCATATTGATTGTTGACCCGATTTTTTGAATCAATTGTCAGGTTTCTACCTGCATCAATGCTTCCTGAGTAATTTTCTAATAAACCCACATCAAGTTTTTGGTTATTAGCGCCTAAGATCTTCCCATAATTATTGTTAAGTGTTGATTTAAGCTTAACATCAACATCATTACGTGAAGCTGAAATATTATTCACGTTTGCAGCAATAGAACCATTAATATTGTAGAGAGTATCCCCTTGAATTTTTACAGTACCATTATTGGTTTGCAGACCACCGTTCTGATCCACCAAGCCAAACTTAGCATTAGCCTGTTTAAAGTCAGCACTATTGTTATTATTCAGATGACTGGTTTCGATGTTTAAATTGTTTTCTGAATGAATTAATCCAGCTTGGTTATCAATATTAAATGCCTTAATGGCTAGATTATTTCCTTTAATATAACCTGAGCGATTATTTAATATATTCGAATTGATAGCCATTTGACCATTATTTGAAATAATAGTGCCAGAGTTATTGATCTGGTTAGCATTGATATTCATTAACCGACCACTGTCTATTTTTGATGATGCATCATTGTTTAATGATACCGATGCATCAATATCCATACGACCATTAGCTGTCTTTATCTCAGAGTTAGTTTGAGTCAAAGACATGGTACTGATCTCCGCACGGCGTTGGGCGATGATTTTGCTATCTGCTAAGTTTTCAATTGATGATTGTGAACTGATAACGGCATCTCTACCTGCAGTGATATTGGAGTTTTGATTTACAACATGCACTGCACTGATATTGATATCACGAGCAGAATTGAACCCTTTAGATGGGTCATTAGGGTTACCTTGATTATCTCGATTATAGATAATATTCATGGAATGGATATTCATATCGCCTTTTGAGGTATTGAATGAGCCATTATCGTTAATCAAAGTATCAGACGTTGAATTTATATTTTGTAATGCGGTGATTGTTCCTCCATTATTGCTTAATTGCCCCAATGTCGTTAAATTAATATCATTGTTGTAAGATGTGATTTCACCCTGATCATTATTGATGGTACCCGTACCTGCAACGGTGATATTGACGTTTTTATTACCAACCAGATGGCCGTTATTCGTTACAGCTGTTGCTTTAATGTTTAAATCTTTAGCGGCATTGACCCTTGCGTTAGTATTATTGACGCTACCTGCGCTATCAATCGTGATGGCACCATTATGAGTAATGATATCCCCCGCATTAGCAACACCCACTCCGCTTTCAGTGGCAATTAATGAGATTTTATTTGCATACATGCCACCCATAGCAGAAATATCGATGCCGACACTAGGTTTAGTGCCAATAGCTGTCGTTGAACCAATAACTTCACCAGAGGCATTGACTTGATTATTACCAGCAACAACGTTGAGACGCTGGGCATCAACAATACCATTAATCGCTACGGAACGAGCAATGATATCAGTTGGAGAATTAGCGTTAAAACTGCCGTTAATTGCGATTTTTCCTTGCTGTACATTATAGTTAGCAATAGAACCATCATTGGCTAGGTTGACTTTGCCTGTCGTCAGAGTCGCGTGATTGGTATTGATAAAGCCACAGTTATTGCAGGTGATACCTGAAGCGTTAGCAACGATAACTTGTGCTTTCCCTCCGGCTACTTCAATCATTCCGTTTAGGGTGGTTGCTGTATTAGAATTTACTTCATTTAAAATCACTTTAGCTCTATTACCACCAGCAACATTACCATTACTACCGATTTTGCCACCAAGAATGGTATTAGAGTTTCCTCCATTGTTATTTAAAATAACGCCTTTTTGGTCAACATCAAATTTACTATACACATTATGAGAGACCCCGCCTTGACTTGGTTTATTAATATAAACAACGGTAGGGCCATTACCTTGATTTAATATACCTGCACCATTCGTTGAGACAATCTCAGCTTGGGCTACTGTTGTTGAACCGACGATCATGGAAACGCATAGAAAGAGTGGCTTAAATTTCAATGTGGGAATATTGAAATTATGGTTTAAAATATTCTGCATATATATCCCTTAAAATAGGTAAGTTTTAATTAAACTAATAATCCTTTCTGGCTGTTTAATTATGCAGGTATATTGATTTTAATAAAATTAATAATATTAACGTGAATATATTGTTTATTGTTTTTCAATAAATAACTAAAACCGCATAAATATAGATGATGATCTATTAACTTCAACCAAAACTCTTAATTTTCAATTTGTTATAATTACTCTATTTCTGTAATACATGGTATTTTTACTCAGGCAATTATACTTAATGAATTGGAATTGATAGGTTAAATTAAGTCGGCTGCATTAATAATTTTTATATTCTTAGCTTATGCTATAAAATATCATTATTTAATGATAAGTCTGAAATGTAATTATTTGAGGGAAAACAACAATACAAGTTAACAATAAATGAAAAACTTTATAAGTTTATTATTATTTTGCACTCTTATTTTGAGTGTCAATAAGGGCTGGCTAGATTGCAGGGGTCATAGCCCAAAAAATGATTGGACTATGACCATTTAAATATTACAAATTACCAGTCAATTCCTTTTTGTGCTTTAATCCCTGCATCAAACGCATGTTTGATAGGCCGCATTTCAGTTACTGTATCAGCCAATTCTAACAAAAAGCGATGACAAGCCCTACCAGTGATAATAACTGATTGGTTTTCTGGGCGGCTTTGTAGTGCTTGGGTGACTTCATTTAGATCAAGGTAGTGGTAGCTCACCATATAAGTTAGCTCGTCTAGAACCACCAAATCGTATTGTGGGTCACTGAGTAATTGTTTGGCATGTTGCCATGTCTCAAGGCAGGCAAGGGTGTCTGTTTCTTTATTTTGGGTTTCCCATGTAAACCCAGTGGACATCACGTAAAAAGGTACGCCTTGTGGTTCTAATAGCTCGCGTTCGCCATTATCCCAACTACCTTTGATAAATTGTATGACACCCGCTTTTTTACCATGCCCAATTGCGCGGCAAACAGTACCAAAAGCAGCGGTCGTTTTACCTTTACCGTTCCCTGTGAAAATAATTAATATTCCACGTTCAATTTGCGCCGCTTCAATGCGCGCATCCACCTTGTCTTTCAAACGTTGTTGACGTTCTTCGTGTCGGCTTTGAGACATAAATTATTACTCCGCTGCACCAGCCTTACGACCTGGTTGTGCATCATAACTTTCCCCTGTTTTACGGAGGCTATCATCACCCATTAAATAAATATAAATAGGCATAATATCAGCAGGGGTTTTCAGTTTAAGAGGGTTTTCTTCTGGGAAAGCACTTGCACGCATGCTAGTTCTTGTTCCTCCAGGATTAATACAGTTTACACGAAGATTACTTTGTTTATATTCTTCTGCTAAAACTTGCATTAAACCTTCAGTCGCAAATTTTGATACGGCATAAGCACCCCAGCCAGCACGCCCTTGTTTACCAACACTTGAGCTAGTAAAGACTAATGAGGCATTAGGTGCGCGAAGTAGCAGAGGAAGTAATGCTTGGGTTAACATAAAGGTAGCATTGACATTAATTTGCATGACATCATGCCAAAGGTCAGTCGGCTGCTCAGTGATTGGTGCAACCACACCGAGCATCCCTGCGTTATGTAAAACACCATCTAAATAGGGTTTTGTATCAGAAATTTTTGCAGCCAATGCATGGCAGTCATCGATAGTAGCAGTGAGTAAATCTAATACATAGCAAGGGGATTTCTTCCCAGATAAAGCGGCGATTTCGTCGCTAACGGTTTCTAACTTGTGCTGTGTTCTACCAACTAGGATTAAGGATGCACCAAAACGTGCGTAAGTGAGAGCGGCTTCGCGACCAATACCATCACCGGCACCGGTTACGAGTATGGTTTTTCCTTTCAGTAGGTCTTGTCGAGGTTGATATAGGAGCATATTCTTTCCTATCATTATGTTTAACATGTATTCTTATCATCGCATTGATTACGATTATTGGCTAATCTAACACAGATATCTACTAATTATATTGTGTTAATGACTGTTTTTTTCTGGTTGTTTACTGACAATCGTGAGATTATTTTTGTATTGAAGATAAATATCAGAAGGATCAAGTTGTGGAGTATTTCTCTTTGTATGGGTTATTTTTAGCAAAAGTCATAACAATCCTTGTGGCTGTTGTTTTGCTAGCTGTTTTTGTGTTTGGTGTTGGTATGCGCCGTCAAGGTACAAAAGGGGCATTAAAAATCACTGATTTAGGTGAAAGCTATCGTGAACGCCAGCGCCAAATGCAGCAAGTAAAAATGAATGAATCAGAACATAAGGTCTGGCTGAAAGCATTTAAAAAACAGCAGAAAGTTAAATCAAAAAGTGAGAAAACTGGGGCAAAACTGGGGCAAACCGGCGTTAAAAAACCGTGTTTATATGTCTTAGACTTTAAAGGTAGTATGGATGCGAGAGAAGTTTCTTCTTTACGAGAAGAAATCAGTGCAATCCTTGCCGTTGCTGACCAGCGAGATGAAGTTTTGTTAAGGTTAGAAAGCCCTGGTGGGATGGTGCATGGTTATGGTTTAGCTGCCTCGCAATTATTAAGGCTAAAAGAAAAAAATATTTCACTGACCATTGCTGTTGATAAGGTTGCTGCAAGTGGTGGCTATATGATGGCCTGTATTGCTGATAAAATTATTGCTGCACCATTTTCTATCATTGGGTCAATTGGTGTTGTTGCACAAATACCTAATATTCACCGTTTACTCAAAAAACACGATGTAGATGTTGAGTTGCACACTGCTGGTGAATATAAACGAACGCTAACCATGCTTGGTGAAAATACGGAGCAGGGGCGTAAGAAATTTGTGGAAGACTTAAATTCAACTCATGAATTATTTAAGCAGTTTGTACATCAAAATCGACCTACCTTAGACATAGCATCTGTGGCTACTGGTGAGTATTGGTATGGTTCACAAGCCATAGATAAGGGATTGGTTGATAAAATTGGCGTGAGTGATGATGTCATTATTAACGCTATAGACACCAAAGAAGTGGTGAGTATTCGTTATGTATTAAACAAAAAAATGATGGATAAATTTATGGGGAGTGCGGCAAATAGTGTTGATAAATTGTTACTCCGCTGGTGGCAACGAGGCCAAAAGCCATTATTATAATTTTAACTGTAACCTCGTAAATAAATCATTTTAGTCCTAAAATTAATTACCGGCCTTAATCGCCGGTAATTTTTATTAAATAGCTTAATAGTTAACTAATTGTTATTACTTAGTTGGTATTGTTCAGATAGAACATGAGCTAGGTGTTTGTACATATTAAAAGCAGCCGTACTTTTTAATGTGGGAATATTATTTTCATCTAGAAAAAATTCCCCTTTAAACACAAAAGTACCCCGATGTTGCTCAACAGCGTTGACAAACATGCCATGAATATAGTCATCATGTTTCTTTATGATATCATTAGCTTTTTCAAGTAACTCTTCTTTTGTAATGATTGGTAGATTATCTTGCATAACATGGCTTCCTTGAAAAAATAATTGGTTGCTTCTAGCATTTTATCAGGTAGAGTGTGTGTTTTTCAATGACAGCTAAACACATTTATTTGGTTAAAATCAGTGAACTAGAAGACTTTGTGTTCTTTTAGAATAACGTGACTGAGTTTATAAGTTTTGTTTCAGCACAAATAATTGTTTAAAAAATTATTGATATATTGTGATTGTGTCGCAATATAAAAAAGAGATTCTCATTTTGCGCATTTTAATGTAGAAATGCGCCATTGTTGATATTTAGGTAAAGGTAAATATGGGTAAAGCTCTTGTTATAGTGGAGTCCCCGGCAAAGGCCAAAACGATCAATAAGTATCTTGGCAGTGGCTACGTTGTGAAAAGCAGCGTTGGCCACATTCGTGATCTGCCGAAAAGCGGCTCTGGTTCACAAACCGGCTCACAAAAGAGTACAGGCTCATCTACCGACAAAACAAAGAAAGTTAAAAAAGATCCTCGTGATGCGTTAGTCAAGCGTATGGGGATTGATCCTTACCATGGTTGGGAAGCGAATTATCAAATTCTGCCAGGCAAGGAAAAAGTTGTTTCTGAACTGAAATCACTGGCAGAAGATGCTGATCATATCTACCTAGCAACGGACTTGGACCGTGAAGGGGAAGCTATCGCATGGCATCTGCGTGAGGTGATAGGTGGTGATGAATCTCGTTTTAGTCGAGTTGTGTTTAATGAAATTACAAAGAATGCCATCACACAAGCTTTTGATAGCCCTGGTGAATTAAATATTGATAGGGTTAATGCGCAGCAGGCTCGTCGTTTCATGGACCGTGTTGTGGGTTATATGGTCTCACCACTTTTGTGGAAAAAAGTGGCTCGTGGCTTATCTGCCGGTCGTGTTCAATCAGTCGCAGTGAAACTGATTGTTGAGCGTGAAAGGGAAATTAAAGCGTTTGTTCCTGAAGAATATTGGGAATTACACGCTGATTTAGCGGATAAAGACATTGCAAATTTACGCATGGAAGTTACGTCGCAATCTGGTAAATCGTTCAAGCCTGTTAATAAAGCGCAAACTACAGCGGCGGTAAAATTGCTTGAAAAAGCACGCTTTGAGGTTATTGACCGCGAAGACCGTCCAACCTCGAGTAAACCGAGTGCGCCTTATATTACTTCAACCTTGCAGCAAGCAGCGAGTACGCGCTTAGGCTTTGGGGTGAAGAAAACCATGATGATGGCACAGCGCCTGTATGAAGCTGGTTACATCACCTATATGCGTACCGACTCAACTAACTTGAGTCAAGATGCATTAGATATGGTTCGTGGCTATATTAATGACAACTTTGGCGCGAAATACCTGCCTAAAGATGCCAACGTATATAGCAGCAAAGATAATTCTCAAGAAGCGCACGAAGCTATCCGTCCTTCTAGTGTTGATGTGTTACCTGATTCACTAAAAGATATGGAAAATGACGCCAAAAGATTGTACCAATTAATTTGGAACCAATTTGTTGCATGTCAAATGACGCCTGCGAAATATGACTCTACGACCTTAACAGTGAAAGCGGGAGAGTTTGAACTGAAAGCCAAAGGGCGTACGTTACGTTTTGATGGTTGGACGAAAGTGATGCCTGCGCTGCGCAAAAACGATGAAGATAAAACGTTGCCACCTATCCAAGTAGGCACGGAACTATCATTAATCGAATTATTGCCTAGCCAGCACTTCACCAAGCCACCAGCGCGTTTTAGTGAGGCATCATTAGTTAAAGAATTAGAAAAACGGGGAATTGGTCGTCCTTCTACCTATGCAGCCATAATCTCGACTATTCAAGATAGGGGTTATGTTAAAGTAGAAAATCGCCGTTTTTACGCGGAAAAAATGGGTGAAATTGTTACTGATCGTTTAGAAGAAAACTTCAACGATTTGATGAACTACGATTTTACCGCACGTATGGAAAATCAGCTCGACCATGTTGCTAATCATGAGGCGGAATGGAAAGCGGTTCTCGATGAGTTTTTCTCTGACTTTAGTACGCAACTCGATGTTGCTGAAAAAGATCCAGAAGAAGGGGGAATGCGCACTAATCCGATGGTTATTACATCAATAACCTGTCCTGATTGTGAGCGGCATATGGGCATCCGTACAGCGTCAACAGGGGTATTCCTTGGTTGTAGCGGTTATGCATTACCACCGAAAGAGCGTTGTAAGAAAACGATCAATTTAATCCCTGAAGATGAAGTTCTTAACGTGCTTGAAGGGGATGATGCGGAAACTAACGCGCTAAGAGCTAAGCGTCGTTGCCCGAAATGTGGCACTGCGATGGATAGCTATTTGATTGATAACCAGCGTAAATTACATGTGTGCGGTAATAACCCTGCGTGTGAAGGTTATGAAATCGAAGAAGGTGAGTTCCGTATTAAAGGCTATGATGGCCCAGTTATTGAGTGTGACAAATGTGGTTCTGAAATGCACCTGAAAATGGGGCGTTTTGGTAAATACATGGGCTGCACCAATGAAGAGTGTAAAAACACACGTAAAATTTTAAGAAGTGGTGAAGTTGCACCGCCGAAAGAAGATCCAGTGCCACTACCGGAATTGCCGTGTGAAAAATCAGATGCTTACTTTGTATTGCGTGATGGCGCAGCTGGGGTATTCCTTGCCGCGAATACTTTCCCTAAATCTAGGGAAACTCGTGCGCCTCTAGTGGCTGAGCTACAACGCTTTAAAGACCGTCTGCCTGAAAAATTAGCCTATTTAGCAGAAGCGCCTGCTGAAGATGGTGAAGGTAATCCAACTGTTGTGCGTTTTAGTCGTAAGACTAAACAGCAGTATGTTTCTTCCGAAAAGAACGGAAAAGCAACGGGTTGGAGTGCTTTTTATGTTGATGGTAAATGGGTTGTCAAAGAAAAGTAACAGGTTACTTTTACGTTAAAAAATCAAAGCCAGTCAGAAATGACTGGCTTTGTTATTTAGAGGTGAATACCGATCTTTGGCCTTATTGAATGGCACTATTGTGATATAACCACCAATTATTAACTAAACTCAAATACAGCACCAAAGCGATAACAGATTTGTGCTAACTTAGATATTGTCATTAATAATGATGATTAAAACAGTACAATTCTTATCTTATGAATGTATTAAGGTAAGTCGATGGAATGATAGATAAACGTTATCCACCGGAGGCAAAATGAAGTTAAAAATGTGTTTACTGGCTGCATTATTTACTGCGGGCACTGCGTATGCGGCTCAATCTACCGTAGTATTAAAAGAGGCAACGCCGACTGGCGATGGTAAAGCAATAGGTGAGGTTGTTATCACAGAAACAGAATACGGATTACTGTTTACTCCTAAATTAGCTGGCTTGCAAGCGGGAGTTCATGGCTTCCACGTCCATGAAAACCCAAGTTGTGAACCCGCAGACAAAGATGGCAAATCTGTCCCTGCATTAAAAGCTGGTGGTCATCTAGACCCTGCAAAAACCGGGGTTCATAAAGGCCCATACGATAATAGCGGTCACTTAGGTGACTTACCCGGTTTAGTTGCTGATAGCCAAGGCAATGCAAACTATGCGGTATTAGCACCACGCTTAAAATCACTGAAAGATGTCCAAGAAAGAGCTCTCATGGTGCATGTTGGTGGTGATAACTATTCTGACAACCCTGAAGCTTTAGGTGGCGGCGGGGCGAGGATGGCTTGCGGCGTTATTAAATAATATTCGTTATATTTCGAGCTGTGGCGTTGTTGGCTACGGTTGTTAACCCTAATCACATACTTTTTGTTATGCTCTTAGGGCTTACAGCATTTGCTCGCTAGTCACAACTCGAATTATTTAGCGTATTTTAGTGAAAAGATAGAACCTTGTTTTCGGTTTCGATGAAGGTTAGAAAAATAAGGCTCGGGTAGTATCCCGAACCTTATTTTTGTATTACCAAATACGAATACGTTGTTCTGGCGCTAAATACAGCGCACTATCTTTATCAACACCGAAAGTTTGGTACCAATCATCAATATTTCGTACCACGCCATTTGCACGGAACTGGTTAGGGCTATGTGGGTCTGTCATAATTTTGTTACGTTCAGACTCTTTATTTGACAGTTCTTGCCATGTACGCGCCCAAGCAATAAAGAAACGTTGTAACCCTGTTGTTCCATCAATAATAGGGGCTTCTCCATTCGGGTAATTTTCTTTAACGAATTGTTTATAAGCACTTAAGGCAATATTGAGCCCGCCAAGGTCGCCAATATTTTCGCCTAATGTGAGTTGCCCATTAACATTTAAATCGTCAACAGCAAAACCATTATATTGTTCAACAAGCTTCTCAGTTTTTTGTTTAAAATGCTCTTTTGCGCTATCGCTCCACCAATTGCGTAACTGGCCAGTACCATCATATAAGCTGCCTTGGTCATCAAAGCCATGGCCCATCTCATGACCAATAACTGCCCCGATGGCACCATAGTTATAAGCAGGGTCAACATTTGGGTCAAAGAATGGCGCTTGTAAAATTGCAGCAGGGAACACTATCTCATTTTGTACAGGGTTAAAATAGGCATTAACCGTTTGCGGTGTCATGCCCCATTCCCATTTACGCACTGGTTGGCCAATTTTGCTGATCATATCATCGTATGACCATGCTAGAACCTGTTTGTAATTCTCTAAGAGGGTATTTGGGTTTAAGTTGATTGTACTAAAGTCATTCCATTGGTCAGGATAGCCGACTTTTACTGTGAATTGTTCTAGTTTTTTTAATGCTTCTTGGCGAGTGGTGTCATCCATCCAGTCATTATCCTTCAGGCGCTCATTAAATGTTCCCCTGACATAACTGACGAGATCTTTAATTTTTTCTTTGGACTGTGGATCAAAGTATTTTTCGACATAAATTTGACCCAATGGCTCACCTTGTAGGGAATTAACTGTTTGTAGTGCGCGTTCTTGGCGAGTTCTTTGTTTCTCTACGCCATTGAGTTTTTTTGAGTAAAAATCAAACTGGGCATCAGCAACGGTTTTATTTAAATAGCGAGCATGCTCACTAATATATTGAAAAGTTAAATAGTCTTTTAATGTTGAAATAGGCGTATCTGCGAAAATTTTTGCTGTTTGTTCAACAGCGCTGTCTGTTTCCACAATGACTTTTTCAAGTTGTTTATCCGTTAATTTTCTACTGCTAATAAATGCACCCCAATCAAAACCTTGGGTATATTTTTTCATTTCATCAAGGGACATCGCATGGTAATTTTTTAGAGTATCACGGCGTGCCTCAGGGCTCCAATGAACGGTGGCAAGAGACTTTTCTAAGTCAAAAATCTTCTGTGCTTTTTGCTCAACACCTGTTTCACCTGCTAACTTCAACATTGTCCCGATATAAGCAATATAACTTTGGCGAATATCTTTCATTTGAGGAGTATCCTCAAGGTAATAATTTCGATTAGGCAACCCTAACCCGCCTTGACCAAGATATAACACGTAAGTATCAGGAGCCTTTGCATCTAAATCGACCCAATAGGAAATCAGTGATTTATAGTCAGGCTGAGTCATTAACGCACTTATTTCATTATGATCTTTAGCTTTTTTGATGGCGTCTAAGTCATGTTGTATTGGGCTGAGACCTGATTTTTCGATGGCTTCCTCATTAAGGTAGCTGAGATATAAATTACGAATATTACGTTGATTATGACTCAATGAATTTTCTGGTATTTTTTGTAACTCATCAATAATAGATTGGGTCTGTTTTTCGGTGTTCAAATACAAGTCAACAAAAGAGTTTATACGTGGCATACCTGTTGGAATTTTGGCTTTGCTTATCCAATCCTCATTTACATAGCGGTAAAAGTCATTCCCTGGGTTGATTGAATCAGATAGGACAATTTTTTGTTGCCCATAAGAGACTTCTTTTGCCAGCAATTGGGGGGCAAAAGAAATAGTAGACATACCAATAATTAAAGCCAAAATATTTATACGCATGTAGCAACCTCTCTTCGTTGAGAATATTGATTTTCACTATTACTCATTAATATTGGTAATGCAGTGGAAATCTTTCCAGTTTGATTTTATCTATTGAATCACATTATGAAATTAAATTAACCCGTCTTTGCAATTTCTTACGACCCTAATGATAGAAGTAAGGTATAGATGAAATTTTATCATCATACTGTTTATTCTTGTTTGAATAATGTTATATTAGTTATATCAAATTGGTTATATATATCTTTTGGTTATAACTAATATTATTTAGCTATAGTGAAAGCCACATAATTAAGCAAGAGGTAGACTGAAATATGAAATTGCAGCAATTACGTTATATTGTTGAGGTCGTTAACCATGACTTAAATGTCTCCTCGACTGCGGAGGGGCTTTTTACTTCACAGCCAGGGATCAGTAAGCAAGTAAGGATGCTTGAAGATGAGTTAGGGATTCAAATTTTTGCCCGCAGTGGTAAACACTTAACTCACGTAACCCCAGCAGGGGAAGAAGTTATACGTATTTCTCGTGAGGTATTGTCTAAGATAGAGGCAATCCGGTCGGTGGCAGGGGAACATACCTATCCTGATAGAGGGAGTTTGAGTATTGCAACCACACATACTCAAGCACGTTATGCATTACCGCCGGTAATCAAAGGTTTTATAGAGCGTTATCCCCATGTTTCTTTGCATATGCAACAAGGCTCACCGACACAAATTGCAGAGGAAGTTTGTAAGGGGAATAGTGATTTTGCTATCGCGACGGAAGCATTGCATTTGTATAGTGACTTAATAATGTTGCCGTGTTACCACTGGAACCGTTGTGTCGTGGTACAAAAAGACCATCCATTAGCCGCGAAAAAAAATGTCACTATTGAGGATATAGCCCAATACCAAATTGTGACTTACACCCATGGCTTTACAGGGCGTTCAGAGCTCGATGTTGCATTTCAAAAAGTCGGCATAGAACCAAAAATTATTTTTACTGCTACGGATGCAGACGTTATTAAAACTTATGTAAGGTTAGGTCTAGGGATCGGAATTATTGCCAGTATGGCTGTTGACCCAATTAGTGACAGTGATTTAGTTGTTATTGATATGCGCGATAAATTTAGCTATAGCACAACAAAAATTGGTTTTAAACGAACCACATTTCTTCGTAGCTATATGTATGATTTTATTTGGCGTTTTGCACCTCACTTAACGCGTGATGTCGTCGATAAAGCAGTCGCATTAAGGCATAATGAGGATATCGAAGAATTCTTTAAAGATATGAAGTTGCCGATTATTTAATTCTTTACTGTAGCTAGGGGGATGGTTACTAATAGCGCTATCTACCTAGCTACAATTTGCTATTCAAGAAGGCTAGTCACTTTATTTTACCTACGCAACTGTTCACTGACCATATATTTTCAATGTATCAATTTCCCTTCTTAACTTAAATTTCCTATGATAAATAGATAGGAATTCAAAATTTGGCACAAAATCTATAAATCAAATTTCTAAAGCAACTATGATTACAATTGGTTAACAAAAAATAAGGGCGGTAGCTAATACCTATCGTTATAGTTATAAAAACCAAGGAGGAGTTATGTCGTTGAGCCTAAAATCAGACAGTGCTTCCATGCTCACTGTTGGAAACAAGCAGTATCATTACTTCAGCTTAGCACGTGCTGCTAAAAAACTTGGTGACGGTTCTAAGTTACCTAAATCTTTAAAAGTCCTACTTGAGAATCTACTGCGTCATATTGATGGAACCTCGGTGGTAGAACAAGACTTACAAGCGATTATTGATTGGCAAAAAAAGGGGCACGCAGACAGGGAAATTGCTTACCGACCTGCTCGTGTACTCATGCAAGACTTTACGGGTGTTCCCGCAGTTGTTGACCTTGCGGCGATGCGTGAAGCCGTTAAGTCTCTTGGGGGGAATGTTGAACAAGTAAATCCATTATCTCCGGTAGATTTAGTCATTGACCACTCTGTTATGGTGGATGAATTTGCCACACAATCTGCATTTGGTGAAAACGTCGAAATTGAAATGAAACGTAATCATGAACGTTATCTATTTTTGCGTTGGGGCCAAAAGGCTTTTAATCGATTCCGAGTGGTTCCACCAGGTACGGGGATCTGCCACCAAGTTAACTTAGAATATTTAGGTAAAGCGGTTTGGTACGAACAAATTGACGGTCAGTTATACGCTTATCCTGATACCTTAGTAGGAACTGACTCCCATACTACGATGATCAACGGGCTAGGTGTACTTGGCTGGGGTGTGGGTGGGATTGAAGCAGAAGCTGCTATGTTAGGTCAGCCAGTTTCGATGCTGATCCCTGATGTCGTGGGCTTTAAATTAACAGGGAAATTATCCGAAGGGATCACCGCGACAGACCTAGTGCTGACGGTAACACAAATGCTACGTAAACATGGTGTTGTCGGTAAATTTGTTGAATTTTATGGTGATGGGTTAGCCGATTTGCCGTTAGCGGATAGAGCGACCATTGCGAATATGTCACCGGAGTACGGGGCAACATGTGGTTTTTTCCCTATTGATGACATTACATTGTCATATATGCGGTTAACCGGCCGTAGCGATGATGAAGTCGCGCTGGTGGAAGCATATAGTAAAGAGCAAGGCTTATGGCGTCACGTTGGTGATGAACCAATTTTCACCAGTACGCTAGAACTTGATATGTCGACAGTTGAATCTAGCCTTGCTGGGCCTAAACGTCCACAAGACAGAGTTGAGCTAAGCCAAGTCCCTAAAGCTTTTCGCGGTGCAGTTGAATTAGAAGTTAATAAGAAAGAAAAAAATGAACAACCGACAGTGAAATATCAAAATAAAACTTTTGAACTCACAGATGGGGCGGTTGTGATTGCCGCAATCACATCATGTACTAATACATCTAATCCAAGCGTATTAATGGCCGCAGGGTTACTAGCGAAAAAAGCGGTTGAAAAAGGGTTAATGCGCCAGCCTTGGGTGAAAACCTCATTAGCACCAGGTTCTAAAGTTGTTACTGACTATCTGGCCGTCGCGGGCTTAACCCCTTATCTTGATAAATTAGGTTTTAACCTTGTCGGTTATGGTTGTACGACTTGTATTGGTAATTCAGGGCCATTACCAGAACCGATAGAAGATGCGATTAAGCAAACAGACTTAACTGTTGGGGCGGTGCTGTCAGGTAACCGTAACTTTGAGGGGCGTATTCATCCATTAGTGAAAACTAACTGGCTAGCATCACCGCCTTTGGTAGTCGCGTATGCATTAGCGGGGAATATGAATATTAACTTGAAGAATGAGCCACTAGGTGTAGATAAGCAGGGCAATGATGTCTATCTGAAAGATATTTGGCCTTCTAGTGTTGAAATTGCTCAGGCAGTGCAGCAAGTTAAAACGGATATGTTCCGTAAAGAATACAATGCGGTATTTGACGGTGATGAGGCTTGGCGTGCATTAGAAGTTGAAAGTTCATCAACCTACCATTGGCAGGCAGATTCAACCTATATTCGCCATCCACCCTTTTTTGAAGGGATGTCAGTTCAACCCGCACCAATCAAAGATATTCATGGTGCAAATATTTTAGCTATCCTTGGCGATTCAGTTACAACAGATCATATTTCACCTGCGGGTAACATCAAAAAAGAGAGCCCTGCAGGACGTTATTTGCAAGAGCATGGTGTTGCGGTTGCGGATTTTAACTCTTACGGGTCACGTCGTGGTAACCATGAGGTGATGATGAGAGGGACATTTGCAAACATTCGTATTCGTAATGAAATGGTGCCAGGGGTTGAGGGTGGCTACACATTGCATATCCCAACAGGGCAGCAAATGGCGATTTATGATGCAGCGATGTTATATCAACAAGACAAACGTCCATTGGCTATCATTGCGGGTAAAGAGTATGGTTCGGGCTCTAGCCGTGACTGGGCAGCTAAAGGGACCAATTTGTTAGGTGTTAGGGTTGTGATTGCTGAGTCGTATGAGCGTATTCATCGCTCTAACTTAATTGGAATGGGGGTTGTTCCTTTAGAGTTTAAAGATGGCGAGTCCCGTAAAACACTAGGGTTAAAAGGTGATGAGCGTATTGATGTTAATGGTCTACAGTCACTTGTGCCAGGGCAAGACATTACCGTTAAAATTACTTACGGCAATGGTGAGGTAAAGGACGTTACCATGCGCTGTCGTATTGATACCTCGACAGAAATGGATTATTACCGTCATGGCGGTATTTTACATTATGTAATAAGACAAATGTTACACTAACTTTTACTGCAATAACGTCTGCATGGTTCGCCCAGCAGACGTTTTTTTTAAATATATTATCTTGTTTATTAATCTTGTTCTTTCTCAATTTTTTCGTTTCGATTCTGGGCTATGGTAATAAATAGATGACCAATTAAAGGGGAATACGATTATCATTATTGCTTAAGAATAGGGTGTAGTTCGCTATAAATCAGTTTCTTTGTTGAAAATAATATAAATGTAATCGCTTCTGCATCAACCATACAGTGATTGAACTTATCGAAAACACTATAAAGGAAATAAATATGGCAGATATCAATGAAACCGATTTCTATAAAGGGGCATTGTGGGCAGCAGACATTTTATTGACGACTTCTCATTTTGATGGGGCAAATGAAGAGGTTCGTGACATTTTAGAGCATATCCCTAATTTATATTCTATCGTTATGAGAACACCAGAAACGGAAGTGCATGACTTACGTTTGTACGCGGATAAAGAATTTCCACTCGGTTTAAATGCAGATTATACCGCTATCACCATTGCTCCATTAAAAGATTATTTTGATATTTTACCAATGCCTGATCAAGACCCTAAGAGTATTACCTTTGAGGTCGAGTATTGGGGAGTGGTCGCAGAAACGTCCTCAGGGAAACAGGATTTATTGATTGCGGGCTTGTTAACACCAGAAGAAGCGCAGAGATATGCACAAGGGTTATCGAAACAGCTAGAGTTACAGCTTGAAAAATAATCGATTGAAAGTGTTTTGGACTTTTTCTGTTTATTTATTCTTCTAAAATGACCAAAAACGGCAATGCTGTGTTTATATACAGTGTTGCTGTATGTGGCATTATAAGAGGCTTCCATATTGTCATTCTGATATATTCCGAAGAAATAATAATTTTTCAAAATAAGTGAATTGTCTCATGTTTGTTAGGTAAATATTCTTGAGGGTGCAATGCATCTGTAAAAATATCATTTACTTAATAAAGGAACATAATATTATGGCAACGATAAGCCAACCCCAGCGTTTTATTAACGCACTCAATAAATTAGAGGTGTCAAGTAAGGTATCAAAAAAACCGCTCAATGAACTGAATAAGTTAGTCGGTAATATTGCAAAGATCACTAATAGTACTGATAGCTCCGAATTTAATAGACTGATGAGTGGCGGGACGGAGGTGTTTGAATCCCGCATAGATAAACTTATCACGAAACTTAATTCACAAAACTCAGGCATGCTTCAAGAGAAGAGTACAAAATTAAATTTTGTCAAAACAACGCTTTTAGCATCAATAGGTGCAAAAGAGAAATGCACATTAGAAACAAAAAAATCGAATTTGATAGAAAAATATAATAATACAAAGAATGAACTTAACGGACTTAAAAATGACATTATCAAGACTGAAGAAAAAATAAATAAGAAGAAATTAGAAATTAAATTTCTCAAAACGCCTGATGCTGTTTCTTTACTGGCTGAGGATCATCAAGGGCTAGTTACTGAAAAAATAGCAGCGGCAATTGAAAACTATAATAAAGGCATTAAGCAACTTGATACGGGTATTGAAAATAACAAAAATAAATCACTAACTAAAAGAAACGAGCTGGTTAAAAAAATTCCTGATATAGGAGATTCATTAGATAAGGCGATAAAGGGAGAAATGTTTAAGGTAGAGAATAGTCGTTTTGTCGGGGAGATAAAGACTACATGGAAAAGCTATCTAACCAGTGATTCCTTTGCGATGAAAAAATTTGGTTTCGAGTTAAAGGACGGACACAAAGAGTTTTCAGGAAAAACCAAGGTTCCAAATCTCGAGGGTCGCAATTTTATGGAAAACGTACAACAATATTTTGTAGCATTAGATAAAATCCAAGAATTACAAAACAAAAAGAATGAACTCAGTACAGAACATGAAAATAAAATTCAGAATTATAGTAAAGAATTGAATGTTTCAGTGCAAAATTACGTACAGGAAAAAATGAATTCATGTACAACTAGCTTAAATAAATTGCAAACTGAGTTAGATAAGCAGAATAAAACAAAAGATATGTATCAAAATCAGCTTGCTGGATTAGGAACAAGCATTACAAGTAATTAAGAGCAACAAAAGGGACTACAACAGTATTCTCGTTAGTCATTAATTGGGTAGGACCTAAATATAAATAGGGTATAGATGGCAACAAATAACCTTGTTGCCATCTATAGACTGATGAAAATTATAACGCCTTGTCTTCGGCTAATTGCAGGGCGAAGTAACTAAAAATTAAGTCAGCTCCTGCACGTTTAATAGAACCTAACGTTTCGAGTGCCACGCGAGTTTCATCAATTGCTCCTGCTTGAGCTGCAAATTTAATTTGAGCGTATTCCCCACTCACTTGGTAAGCCCCAATCGGTAATTGGGTATGTTCACGCAAGTCACGGATGATATCTAAATACGCTCCTGCAGGCTTAATCATTAATGCATCAGCACCTTCACGCTCATCAATTAATGACTCATGTAACGCTTCACGGCGATTCATTGGGTTCATTTGGTAGGTTTTTCTATCACCTTTTAAGCAAGAACCCGCGGCGTCACGAAAAGGGCCATATAATGCGGAAGCAAACTTTGTTGAGTAAGACATAATTGCTGTATCCGTAAAGCCGGCGGCATCAAGAGCTTGACGAATAGCAGCTACCTGACCATCCATTGCTGCGGATGGAGCTATAAAATCAGCACCAGCCCGTGCAGCTGCAACAGCTTGTAACCCTAAGTTATGGATAGTTGCATCATTATCAACAATATGGCCATGCATCACACCACAGTGACCATGTGAGGTATATTCACAGAAACAGGTGTCTGACATAACAATCATCTCAGGTACCGTTTCTTTACAAATTCGGGACATTCGCGCAACAAGGCCATTTTCTTGCCATGCATCGCTACCATTATCATCAAGGTGATGAGAAACACCAAAAGTCATCACAGATTTAATACCTGCATTGGCAATCCGCTCAATTTCATAAGCAAGACGTTTTTCAGGAATACGCATCACGCCGGGCATACTGGCAATCGGCATATAATCATCAAGTTCTTCTTCAACGAAAATAGGTAGACATAAGTCATTAATAGTTAACTGAGTTTCTTGGAATAAAGTGCGGAGCTTTTCTGTTTTACGCAGTCTTCTCATGCGTTGAATGGTTGGCAGGTTGTTCACAATATCTCCTTGTTGTTTGAAAAACAAACTTAAATGATTAAGCGTATTTATCAAGGTAATAATATTGCTAACAGTATAAACCTTATAGAAAGAAAGTGAATATAGCAGTTAATAAATGCAACCATCAGGGTTGTTATATTCGGTGAAAATTTAAAAAGGTATAAGGAAGAGCGTGACGCTCTTCCTGTGAGGGGGGCTATTGGTGCTTAAACAACATATGACCCATTTTTTGTGCTTTTACATCCAAGTAATGCTCATTACTAGGGTTGCGCCCAACAATAAGTGGTACACGTTCAATAACGTTAATACCCGCGTCACGCATCTTTTCGATTTTTTGTGGGTTGTTGGTCAATAAACGGACTTCGTTAATACCGAGTAATTTATACATATCAGAACATAAGGTAAAATCACGTTCGTCAGCTTTAAAGCCTAATTTGATATTTGCCTCAACGGTATCAAGACCTTGATCTTGTAAAGCATAAGCACGGATTTTATTTAGTAAGCCAATATTTCGTCCTTCTTGACGATGGTAAAGTAATACCCCTCGGCCTTCTTTACTAATCTGAGAAAGCGCGGCTTCTAATTGAAAACCACAATCGCAGCGTAGACTAAATAGCGCATCTCCTGTTAAACATTCGGAATGGATCCGGCTAAGTACCGGCTCATTTCCAGAGATATCGCCAAAAATTAACGCTACATGATCACGACCAGTTGCTATTTCTTCAAAACCTACCATTAAGAATTCACCGAAAGGTGTGGGTAGCTTTGCCTCGGCAACACGTTTTAGCTGCATATTTTCATTCATTAGTTAAAGTAACTCTTGCTTAATTAATAACGTTTATCGATATAAAGTACAGTGAGTATAATGTATCGACGATATATGACGTTTAGCATATAGAGGTTGGTTTTCTTTGCACACTACCAATGGTGTATTACTATAACAGAGTTAATAATGGGTGAATGTAATATTTATTGATTTAGTTAGATTTATATTTATGGAATGCATTAAATGAGAAAAACTATTTTGGTCGTTTGTGCTTTTGCGCTGTTGTTGATTATTCCACCCATGTTAATGATTATGGCGGGCTGGCATTGGTCACCAGAAAACCAATCAGGCGTCGGTAAATGGTTACTATGGTTAACTAATTCTGCTGGCGCTCCATACAGCATTTTGACTTCTTTATTATTTATCGGGGCTGTCATTTTCGCGTTTCGTACAGAGAAAACGCATCTGCTAAAAGTTTTACTGGTTGTTATTAGTGTGATCTTACTTCAACAAGGGGTAAAACCCTGCTAAAAAATTCGTTTAAAGAGCCACGGCCTTATGTGGCCTGGTTAGCAACTGAACATCATATTCCAACAACCGAATTTTATGATTTAAAAAGGTCTGAGCGGGCAGCATTAGTTAAAAATACCGTTAAGCAGGATAACACTGTTGCTAAATGGCAACGTAAGCATTGGCAAGCTGAAACAGGGTATTCATTTCCATCAGGGCACATGTTATTTGCTGCTGGTTGGGCTTTATTGCTGATTGCTCTTTTTGGCAGCAACGTCTGTATATATTAGCGATAGGCCTCGCTGTTTGGGCGGAAGGTATCGCATTTAGTCGTATGCTATTAGGAATGCACTGGCCAATTGACATTATTGCTTCAGTAGTCATCAGCGCTAGCTTTGCAATATTAGGGTACGGGGTATTGCAATTTCGTTGGTTTAGAAGCAAAGCAGACTAATCTTTCAGCAAGCAGTGATAGATAGGGTATTTTTAGGTTGAATTAAGCGTTGTATAAAATAAATTACTTTGTCTGAATGCGCTGGAAATGCTACCTTATCAGGTAGATATTATTGAATGAATAAGAACTGATAACGGGAAAAAATGTGAAATACTTTCTGATTTTATTACTAGCTGTCGCATTTTTTATTATTTCGATTACGCTAGGTTCAAGCAATGATCAGGTTATTACATTTAACTACCTGATTGCAAAAGGGGATTTCTCATTATCGACCCTGCTTGCATCACTTTTTGGTGTCGGTTTTGTGCTAGGCTGGTTGGTGTGTGCGGTATTCTATCTGCGCATGGTGGTTAGTCTAAAAAATGCACGTCGTAAAATTAGACGTTTAGAATCACAATTAGGTGCTGGAGAAAGTAATATTTCTGACTCAACCTCATTAGTGACGGCTCAGAACAAGGAATAATCCTGTATGTTCGAGTTGCTGTTTCTGCTGCTACCAGTCGCTGCTGCTTATGGTTGGTACATGGGGCGCAGAAGTGCTCAACAAGATAAGCAACAACATGCGAATCGCTTGTCACGTGATTATGTGACAGGCGTGAACTTTCTATTATCTAATCAACAAGATAAAGCTGTCGATTTATTCCTCGATATGCTAAAAAATGAAGATAGCTCCGCTTTTGAAGCCCACCTTACTCTCGGTAATTTATTTCGTTCACGCGGGGAAGTTGAACGCGCCATTCGTATTCACCAATCGCTGGTGGAAAGTGCGGCGTTATCTTTTGAACAGCGTCTTTTGGCAACTCAGCAACTTGGTCGTGATTATATGGCGGCGGGGGTTTATGACCGTGCTGAAAGCATGTTCCAACAACTCACTGATGAGGTGGATTTCAAACTCAGTGCATTACAATCGCTTTTAAATATTTATCAATTAACGAGTGATTGGACAAATGCCATTGAGGCCGCCGGTAAATTGGTAAAGTTAGGTCATAATGAATTACGTGAACAGATTGCACATTTTTACTGTGAGTTAGCGACTCAACAATTAGCCAGTGATGACCTTGACGATGCCCTTACATTATTAAATAAAGCAGAACAAGCGGATAAAAACTGTGCTCGTGTCTCAATAATGAAAGGGCGGTTATTTATTGAGCAAGGTAATTATGATAAAGCAATTAATGTGCTAAAACAGGTCTATGAACAAGATAGAGAACTTGTTGCAGATACTCTTCCTTTACTTTATGACTGTTATCAACATACAGGGCAATCTAATGAATGGGAGAATTACCTTCGTCAATGTGTTGCGGGTAATTCAGGTGCAATTGCCGAACTCTATCTTGCAGATATTATCGTTGAACAACAAAATCATGAAGCTGCGGCGAGTTACATTAATGACCAAATTCAACGTCACCCAACCATGCGCTTATTCTATCGCTTAATGGACTACCATTTACAAGAAGCTGAAGAAGGTCGAGCAAAAGAAAGCTTGATCTTATTACGTAAAATGGTCGGGGAACAAATTCGCACAAAACCGGATTATCGCTGCCATAAATGCGGTTTCACTTCGCACTCATTATATTGGCATTGCCCGTCTTGTCGCTCTTGGGACACAATAAAACCAATTCGCGGGTTAGATGGGCAGTGACAGCGTCACTTTTTTCAAATAAATATGACTTTTTAAAGGCTAAGAAATGATTTCGTCAACTGAGAACCAGACATATTCGCCAATCATTGTGGCACTTGATTATGAAGATGCTAACGCAGCTTTGGCGTTTGTTGAGCGCTTAGATCCTCGTGATTGCCGCTTAAAAGTAGGCAAAGAAATGTTCACTTTTAATGGTCCTCAATTTGTTAAATCGCTCCATGAGCGTGGTTTTGATGTTTTTTTAGATTTAAAATTCCATGATATTCCGAATACCGTTGCTCGTGCTGTAGCTGCTGCTGCAGAAATGGGGGTATGGATGGTAAATGTTCATGCTGGTGGCGGTGCTCGAATGATGGAAGCTGCCCGCCAAGCACTTGAGCTCTATGGGAAAGAGGCACCGTTGTTGACGGCTGTGACCGTGTTAACCAGTATGGATGAGTCTGACTTAGTGGGTGTGGGTATTAACGTATCTCCTGCTATACATGCAGAACGATTGGCTTTGCTCACTAAAGAATGTGGTCTTGATGGTGTGGTTTGTTCCGCCCATGAAGCACAACGACTGAAAACATTATGCGGCTCTGACTTTAAATTAGTCACCCCAGGTATCCGTCCTGCTGGGAGTGAGGTTGGTGATCAGCGTCGTATTATGACGCCGCAAGATGCAATAAAAGCAGGGGTAGATTATATGGTTATTGGCCGGCCTATAACGCGTAGTGAAAACCCCGCATTGACCTTACAGCAAATCAATCAATCTATTAAAGGTTTAGTATGAGTGAACACAACAGCCGATTGGTCTACAGTACAGATGTAGGGCGTATAGCAGAAGAAAAACCACAAATCGAAAGGCCCAAAGGTGATGGAGTGGTAAGGATACGCCGTGAGACTTCTGGACGTAAAGGGAAAGGGGTTTGTGTGATCACTGGAACTGATCTTGACGATACTGAACTAAATAAACTGGCTGCAGAACTTAAAAAAAAATGCGGCTGTGGTGGTGCAGTAAAAGAGGGTAATATCGAAATTCAAGGTGATAAGCGCGATGTGATAAAACAACACCTCGAAGCCAAAGGTTTTCAAGTTAAATTAGCGGGTGGCTAAAGCCATAAAATAGCGCTCGTAAAGAGCGCTATTTAAAAACTAAGGAGCGTGAATGAAAGTGCGGGCAAAGTGTAGTCAGTAGTGCCTTATTTGCCAACCTGATGACCGATAATCCCACCAATAGCAGCACCACCTACGGTACCTAATGAACTTCCTCCCGTTAGGACAGCACCACCAACAGCACCTACACCTGCACCAATTGCTGTGTTTTTATCACGCTTAGACATGTTGGAACACGCACTGACACTAATAGCGACAGTGGCGATCACCATGAATGATAAAATACGTTTGCTGACTATTTTCATTTTTATAACCCTTAGTGCGTATTAGACAAATCATAAAATACCATGACACGTACAATTACGAATAAGAATAATCAGGAAAATGTTTTGCAAGGACAGCGAAATTTAACGTTTAATGCGAACTTTAACCAAATGACGGATTGTTAGACAAAGAAAAGACCATAAGCATTAACTTATGGTCTTTAAATATTAGCACAAGAATAGTTATTCTGCTGGGCGTGCAACAATATTACGTGTTTCCATACGAACTTCTGCGATAGTAACGTTAATAATATCGTTCAATTGATAGGCTTGTTCACCTTTAATGAGTACAGCCCCGGTTTCTTGGCTACATTGGATTTCATCACGTACACTATGAATAAACGGTGCAGGAACAAATGCGACTGCGCCATTATCCACTAACCGAACTCGTATACCGCCACGGGTGATATCAATGATTTCTGCTGGGAACTTTGTGTCAGTCCCTGCAAATGGTTTTAAGTATCGAGAATATAACCAGTCCCCAACATCACGTTCCGCCATGCGGTTGGCACGACGGCGTTCGGCTAGTTTTATTGATAGTTCCTCTGAGGGTTTATCAGGTGAAGGTTTGCCTGCAATGATGGACTTTAATAGCCGATGGTTAACAATATCGGTATATTTCCGGATTGGGGAAGTCCATGTGGCATATGCATCAAAACCTAAACCAAAGTGTGGACCGGGGTCCGCTTTAACCTCTGCAAAGGTTTGGTAACGACGGATGCGGCTATCAAGGAATTGGGTTGGTTGTGCATCTAACTGACGACGTAGTTGGCGGAAACCTTCTAGGGATAGCAAAGACTCAGCAGTTGTTTCAATACCATGGTCTTTGAGTGTTTGGACAACCTGTTCAATTTGCAGAGGTTCAAACCCCATATGCACGTTGAATACGCCAAAACCTAATTTTTCTTTTAATACAGCAGCTGCGCAGAGGTTAGCGGTGATCATTGCTTCTTCAACAATACGATTTGAGCTGCGACGACGTTCAGAAACGATATCTACTACATTTCCTTTATCATCTAGCACGAAACGATAATCTGGGCGGTCTTTAAAGACTAAAGCATTATTTTCACGCCATTGTAACCGTTTATCAGCCATTTCTTTGAGTAGTTCGATTTGCTGTTTATCTGTATCATTTGCTGGTTGCCAAGTACCTACATTTTCAAGCCAATCAGAGACTTCCTCATAAACCAGTTTTGTTTTTGATTCAACCCAAGCACTGAAAAACTCAATATTATTATCGATACTACCATCTGATTTAATTAACGTTGTACAAACTAAAGCGGGGCGACGTAAATTTGGGCGTAAGGAGCACAGGTCATCAGATAATTTACGCGGCAGCATCGGGATATTGAAACCGGGCAAATAGTTGGTATAAGAGCGCGCTAATGCCAGTTTATCAAGTTCACTCCCTTCGTGGATATAGCTTGTAGGGTCGGCAATGGCGATGAAAAGTTTTAAATCGCCATCTGCTGTTTTTTCAACATACAGGGCGTCATCCATATCCTCAGTGCTTGCGCTATCAATAGTAACGAAATGCAAATGGGTTAAGTCAGTCCGTTCAATGCCTTGATCGTCACGTTCGCTATCAACCATTTGCGGTTCGTCACGGTCTAATTGGTGACGCCGTAACGTTACCCACCAAGGTGCAAAATGGTCATCACCCTCAGTAATGTATTCGGTAATTTCTGCATAAAAGCCTTTATCACCTTTTAAAGGGTGACGGCGCATGTGGGCAACAACCCAATCATCTTGCTTAAATTCGTGGGTAAGGCCGTTAATGGGACGGCAGGAAATCATATCTTTGAGTGAAGGATGGTCGGGAATGACAAATAAGCGATTATCATTTTCTTTTTTCTGAATTTTCCCAACAAACCTATCTAAAAAAGGCTCAACAAGCTCTTCCGGTTCAGCAAATTCACGGTCTTTATCTGTATGAACACTGGCAATTACACGGTCACCGTGCATTACTTTTTTCATTTGTGGAGGTGGAATAAAGTAACTTTTTTGGCCATCAACTTCGAGAAAGCCAAAACCTTTTTCTGTGCTTTTTACCAGCCCTTCAACGCGTGGGGTCTGGGCATGTAACGTCTGTTTAAGTTGCGCGAGCAGTGGGTTGTTTTGAAACATACTTACCGTTTAATTGAGGTTGAGTTTGGCTCTATTGTTACGTAAGACAAAGTCTTAGAGCAAGGAAAAAATGCGTTACAAACAAGATTAGTCGCTAACAGACTGTTTTTCCTATAACCAAATAGAGCCATAACTAAGTTAATCTTCAGGGTATATTTTTTCTTTAAATTCACATAAATCTTCAATAATACAGGAGCCGCAACGAGGTTTGCGTGCAATACAGGTATAACGGCCATGTAAAATAAACCAATGATGGCAATCGACTTTAAACTCTGCAGGAACAACCTTGAGTAGTTTCTCTTCGACTTCAACGACATTTTTCCCCGGTGCAAAATTAGTGCGATTACATACCCGAAAAATATGAGTATCAACCGCAATAGTTGGCCAACCGAACGCGGTGTTAAGCACAACATTTGCTGTTTTACGGCCTACGCCGGGCAAGGCTTCGAGTGCATCTCTATCTTCGGGTACTTGGCTGTGGTGCTTTTCGACTAAAATCTTACAGGTTTTATATACGCTTTCTGCTTTGGTATTAAATAACCCGATAGTTTTAATATATTCTTTAATACCATCGACGCCGAGAGCCATTATGGCTTCGGGGGTATTTGCGACGGGGTATAGTTTTGCCGTTGCTTTATTGACGCTCACATCAGTCGCTTGAGCGGAAAGCAAAACAGCTATCAGTAACTCAAACGGGGAGTTAAATTGTAACTCTGTCGTAGGATGTGGGTTGTTATCGCGTAGACGAGTTAGTATTTCAATACGTTTTGATTTATTCATTGCTCACAATAATATCATTATTAAGAAATATGGCTGCCACAACCTTGTTGTTTTTCATACTCACGAGTGGGTTGTTGGCCCAATTGTAAAGCAGCTCTTTTCTTCATTTTTTCATCAATTAGGTATTTTGCCGCTAATAGCAAGGCTAGGCCAATAAAGGCGCCCGGAGGTAGCATAGCGAGTAAAAAAGGAGAATCAAGGTGTAATACCTCAATACGAAGAGATGTTGCCCAAGAACCTAATAAAAGGTCAGCGCCATCAAATAAAGTTCCATTGCCTAAAACTTCACGAATAGAGCCAAGCACAAATAAGGTCGCTGTTGCTCCTAACCCCATGGCGAACCCATCTAACGCTGATAATGGAACAGGGTTACGCGATGCATATGCCTCTGCACGGCCAATGACAATACAGTTAGTGACGATCAGCGGGATAAAAATACCAAGAGACTCATATAGCCCAAATGCATACGCATTAATTAACATTTGTACTGCACTCACCACCGAAGCAATAATCATGACATAGATTGGAATACGGATCTCTGATGGTACCCAACGTCGCAGCGCAGACACCGCAATATTAGTGCAAACTAAAACTAATGTAGTCGCTAAACCGAGGCCTAGGGCATTTGTTGCTGTTGATGAAACAGCAAGGAGAGGGCAAAGCCCTAATAATTGGACCAAAGCTGAGTTATTTTTCCATAACCCTTGCAGTAACAGGTCTTTAGTTTCACTCATTATTCTTCTCCACAGCTCGGATAATTCGACAGTTGTTGCGGAACATGTTGCATAAAAACGGCGGTGCGTTTAGTGGCGTTGACCACCGCACGAGGGGTTATGGTTGCCCCTGTAAATTGGTCAAACTCGCCGCCGTCTTTTTTAACTGCCCATTTGGGGTCATTATCTGAATTAATCTTTTTACCACTAAAATAGGTGATCCAATCTGAAATGCGTGTCTCAATTTTATCACCTAGACCAGGCGTTTCATGGTGTTCAGTGACTCGAACACCAAGGACTGTCCCGTTGAAATCGGTACCTACTAATAGATGAATTGCACCTGAATAACCATCTAAAGCCGTTGTTTCTAAAGCAGCAGCAACAGGTTCACCATTTTTACGGGCAATATAGAGGTGCCTTGGTTGCGTATTGCCCAGTATGGCTTCATTTTTGACTAAATAACATTCTTTGGTTAAATCATTATCATATAAATTGCTAGGTATAACTTGGTCGAGTAACTTTTTCTGCATAATAGCAGCTTGTTTAGCAATGGTATCTTTAGTTAACGTATAGACAACTGCACTCAGAGCGGTAGTTCCTGCTGCAAAGATAGCTAAGATGACACCATGGCGTCGCATTGTATTTAACATCGGTGGCCCTTATTTATGTCCATGACCGTACGCACGTGGCTGCGTATAGTAATCAATTAACGGTACGGTTATATTCGCCAATAACACTGCAAATGCGACAGCATCTGGATAGCCGCCAAATACACGGATCACCCAAACCAAGAAACCAATTATTACACCAAAAATAATTCGACCTTTAGGGGTTGTTGAGGCAGTCACTGGGTCTGTCGCAATGAAAAATGCGCCTAACATCGTGGCACCTGAAAGTAATTGAACCAGTGGTGGTGCAAAGCGGCTGTCATCAATTAAATAGCTAACTACGGATAAAATTGCCAATGTCCCTAAGAACGAAAGCGGTATGTGCCAGCTAATTATCCGGCGGTTGATCATAATTAAACCACCAATCAGGTAAGCAACGTTGACCCATTGCCAACCAATCCCTGCTAGTGACCCTTGTAAAATAGGTTGCTGTAGTACTTCGGTGACTGAATGGGTCAGCAAACCGGTTTTAAAACTGTCCAGAGGGGTTGCTTGACTCATTCCGTCAACTCCTGTTCGAAGCTGTTCAAGAGAGATACCCGTTAAGGTATGACCATTAAAAATGACGGACAAACTATCTAAGGGTGAGATAGAAAGGTTCTGTAACTCATGTGGTGGAAGCCAATTTGTCATGTGGACAGGGAAAGAGATTAATAACACCACATAACCCACCATCGCTGGGTTAAAAGGGTTCTGACCTAAACCACCGTAACATTGTTTAGCAATAGTAATCGCAAAGAAAGTCCCTAAGACGATAAGCCACCAAGGGGCTAAGGGGGAAGACTAACCCCTAATAATAAGGCAGTGACAATCGCTGAATTATCTTTCAATACAGGAACAATGGGCTTTTCACGTAGCCTAATAGAAACAGCTTCCGTTAATACGGCTGTTAACATGGCTAACAATATTTGGAACAGAGTACCAACCCCAAAAAAATAAATTTGAACTGCGATACCGGGTATTGCAGCTAAAAGTACCCAAAGCATGACTAAACTCGTGCTTTGTTTGTTATGAGTAAATGGTGCACTCGCAATTTTTAAACGGCGATTTTTTGCGTCAATAGGCCTAAATTTCATCTGGTTATCACTTACTCTGTCGTCATTTGTTCATTTTGTTTTTGAGCCTGCTTCGCTTTTACTCGAGCTATAGCAGCAGCAACCGCAATTTTCCGCGGGTCAGTTTCTTCTTCAATAGGTTGTTTTGCGGCTGGAGTTAACTCTTCTTGGGCAACTTGCTCTGCTTGAGCCGCTTTTTTGGCCTTAACACGCGCAATAGCAGCGGCTACCGCTGCTTTGCGTGGGTCGACATCTGTATCGGGAGTTGTTTCTGCCACCGGTTCAGCCGCAGTAGGTTGCTGAGCCGCTTTCTTCGCCTTAGCACGGGCAATGGCAGCCGCTACCGCTGCTTTGCGTGGGTCGACATCTGTATCGGGAGTTGTTTCTGCCACCGGTTCAGCCGCAGTAGGTTGCTGAGCCGCTTTTTTCGCCTTAGCACGGGCAATAGCAGCCGCTACCGCCGCTTTGCGTGGGTCGACATCTGTATCGGGAGTTGTTTCTGCCACCGGTTCAGCCGCAGTAGGTTGCTGAGCCGCTTTTTTCGCCTTAGCACGGGCAATAGCAGCCGCTACCGCCGCTTTGCGTGGGTCGACATCTGTATCGGGAGTTGTTTCTGCCACCGGTTCAGCCGCAGTAGGTTGCTGAGCCGCTTTCTTGGCCTTAGCGCGGGCAATGGCAGCCGCTACCGCTGCTTTGCGCGGGTCGACATCTGTATCGGGAGTTGTTTCTGCCACCGGTTCAGCCGCAGTAGGTTGCTGAGCCGCTTTCTTCGCCTTAGCACGGGCAATGGCAGCGGCTACCGCTGCTTTGCGTGGGTCATCGTGAGTGTCTGGATTGTTCTGCTCAACTTGAGCCGCTGCTAATTTCTCAGCTTGTTTAGCTCGAGCTTGTGCTTTACGTGCTTCACGGGCTGCAATGACAGCACTATTATCTGGTAATTCGCCTGAAATGATTTTAACCGGATCAGAGGCGGTACTTTGTTTTGCTTTGACCCGAGCTAAAGCCGCATTAACAGTGTCTTTACCTGCGCTATCAACTTGTACGGCGGCTTTCTTATGCCGCTCTTCACGTGCTTTCTTATCTCGTTCCATCCGTAATTGCTTAGCTTCAAAACGAAGTTTTGCTTCTGCGGCTCGGCGTTCCTCTTGGGCAATTTCACGAATTTCTGCTTTTTCTTGGCGGTAATATTGAACTAGCGGAATATTACTAGGACAAACATAGGCGCATGCTCCACACTCAATACAGTCGAACAGATTGTGCTTTTGTGCTTTTTCATGTTCTTCGCCTTTGCTAAACCAATAAAGCTGTTGGGGTAACAAAGCAGCTGGGCATGCTTCTACACACAGCCCACAGCGGATACAAGCTTCTTCGGGAGATTCAGCCCCCATTTCTTCAGATGTTGGAACCAACAGGCAATTACAAATTTTAACAACAGGTACATTTAGGTCCGGTAGGGTAAAGCCCATTAATGGCCCGCCCATGATTACCATTTGTTCCGGCTCTGGATTAAAACCTGCTTGTTGTAATAGGTGTTTAACAGGAGTGCCTAAACGAGTCCAAAAATTCCCCGGTTTGCTAATAGCATCACCAGTAACGGTCACTACACGTTCAATCAATGGTTGCCCATCAATAACCGCGCGTTTTATCGCCACTACGGTGCCTACATTTTGCATTAATACGCCAATTTGTGATGAACGGGCACCAGAAGGGACTTCCTTACCGGTTAATATTTTTGTGAGCTGCTTAGCACCACCTGATGGGTATTTGGTTGGTATAACCCGTATGAATATCTGTTGATCTTGTTTGCTCAGCGCGTGTTTTAAAGCGCGGATCGCTTCTGGTTTATTATCTTCAATCCCAATTAAGACTTGGTCTGGGTTTAATAAGTGCTGTAATACTCGGCAACCTTCGATAACTTCCTGAGCATGTTCTTGCATTAACCTATCATCTGCAGTGATATACGGTTCACACTCGGCAGCATTAATAATTAAGGTTTTAATAGCTTCTTTTCCACCTGCTAATTTTGAGGCAGTAGGGAAGCCAGCACCACCAAGACCCGCAATACCCGCTTGCTCTATTTTTTGCAGTAATTCAGCTTGAGACAATTGTGTGTAATCTGCTTCAGGACTCAATGTGCACCAGGTATCATTGCCATCCGATTGAATACGAACACATAGCTCTTTCAAACCTGATGGGTGCGCTGTTACCATCGGTTCAATGGCTGTTATTACGCCAGATGTAGAGGCATGAACAGGTACTGTACGACCCAATCCTTTAGTGAGGGGCTGGCCTTTTAGGACATATTCACCCACTTGCACAATTAATTCACCTTCAGGGCCTAGATGCTGCTGTAATGGTATAATTAACTCATTAGGCACTGAAGCAATACGCATGGGGGTTTGACTTGATTGTAATTTCATTTCAGGCGGATGAATACCGCCGTTAAAATCCCAAATATTCTCTTTTTTTAACCAACTAAACAGCTTAAGCATGAGTATTACCTCTCGCTTGCGTTAATGGCTGTTCATTGGGTTCAACATTAATATTTTTAACGGGAATGGCGTTTAAATCCCATTTCCAGTTAGCGGTAGTCGTTTTCACAGGAACAAGTTCAATACAATCAGTAGGGCACGGGGCAACACACAGGTCACAGCCAGTACATAAATCTTCAATCACAGTGTGCATAGCGCGGGTCGCGCCAACAATAGCATCAACAGGGCAAGCTTGAATGCACTTGGTACAACCAATACAGTTTTGTTCATCAATGATAGCCACTTTACGCACAGGGTTTTGCGCCGCTTCGTCACCATCAATAGGTTGTGGATCAACATTTAGTAGCTCAGCAATTTTTAACATAACTTGCTCACCACCAGGTGCACATTTGTTGATCATTTCCCCATTGTTAGCCACAGCTTCTGCATAGGGGCGGCAACCTGGGTAGCTACATTGACCACACTGGCTTTGGGGTAAAATCGCTTCGACTTGTTCAACGATAGGGTCGGCTTCAACTTTAAAACGCAAAGAGGCATAGCCCAAAATAAGGCCAAATATAAGACCAAAAACGGCTAATATGCCGATAGCAATCCAGACTGACATCATTAGAATTTCACCAAACCACTAAAGCCCATAAATGCGAGTGACATCAAGCCGGCAGTAATTAAGCCAATTGATGAGCCACGAAACGGGGCAGGGACATTGGCAACAGCTAGCCGCTCTCTGATTGCGGCAAATAACACCATTACTAATGAGAACCCAACAGCTGCACCAAAGCCGTAGACGGCAGATTGCATAAAAGTATGGGACATGTTGATATTTAGTAATGCAACGCCAAGAACCGCGCAGTTAGTCGTAATTAGTGGTAAGAAAATACCTAATAAGCGATAAAGCGTAGGGCTAGTTTTTCTGACAACCATTTCAGTAAATTGAACTACTACAGCTATCGCCAAAATAAAGCTTAGCGTGCGTAAATAGATAAGATCGAGTGGAACAAGTATCAGGGTGTCAATCAACCATGAGCTTATCGAAGCTAATGTTAGAACAAAGGTTGTTGCTAACCCCATTCCTATAGCGGGTTCAAGTTTAGTTGACACCCCCATAAAGGGGCATAAACCAAGAAATTTTACAAGGACGAAGTTGTTAACCAACACCGTTCCAATAAAGAGTAGTAGATAATCAGTCATGCTATTGCCTGAAATGAAAAAAGAACAAAAACTGACCTAAGCCAGCTAAACTATCATTATGATATCAAGCAATTTATCTGGCGCTTATCGATCTTGTGTGAAAGTCATTTTTACACGCTGTGAACGTTTTAAGTAAGGGACGAAGAAACCGGCTCCAAGTAATGGCCAGGCAAGCACTTGTAAGGCGGTATTATCATCAATAGGTGAAAATGCAAATGTTTTTATACCTAATAACAATAAGATAAGTAACCAAATAATAAAACGACGTGGAAAATGTTTTGAATGAGCAAACATCAGTTGCAGTACATGAATACTAAATAATGTCATGGCAATTGCGATAGCAAATGATAGATACCATGCCAAGGGAATATAGCTTGCCCAATTATCAACTGTGCTCACAATTTCATAAAATTTAATGCAATACATGACTGTCATACTGCATACGGCTAAAAACGTTAGCAACAGATACATAGCTGGCAGCAGTAACCAGCCAGTGATACGGTTAGCATTATAAACTGAAGACATAAGTAAACATCCATTTTTGCAAAATAGCGGTAGAAGATCCTAGGGTATTTTATAATCCTATCATAGATATATTTGCCATTTAATTCATTCTGATGGTACTTTTTATATCTTTCTGAGTTTGTTTTTGTATGAGGTCAATATGTCTAAACCGATTAAAGTAGGGGTCATAGGTTATGGCTATGCAAGTAAAACCTTTCATGCGCCTTTCTTAGGTTTTCTAAAAGAGTATGATTTAACTGCAATTTCAACGAGTGACCCTAATAAAGTTAAGGCGGATTGGCCAAATGTCAATGTTGTTGCATCTCCAGAAGCTATTTTTGCTGATAATGACATTGAATTAGTGGTGATCCCAACGCCAAATGAAACTCACTTTCCTTTAGCTAAAGCGGCATTATCCGCGGGCAAACATGTGGTTGTTGATAAACCATTTACTCTAGACGTTGCACAAGCAGAACAACTTAAACAACAAGCAGAACAGTCAGGGAAATTGCTTTCTATCTATCATAATCGTCGGTGGGACTCTGGCTTTCTAACTGTCAAAAAAATACTTCAAGATGGTTGTCTTGGTGATATTAAATATTATGAGTCACACTTTGATCGCTACCGGCCAATGGTATGGCAAAGATGGCGTGAAGAGAATATTCCGGGCTCAGGTATTTGGTATGATTTAGGACCCCACTTATTAGACCAAGTACTGCAATATTTTGGTAAGCCGATGGGGATCACCGCTGATCTTGCTATGATCCGCCCGAATGCGAAAGCGGTAGACTACTTTCATGTCATATTACAATATGCAACTAAAAAGGTGGTTTTACACGCGACCACGTTAGCAGCCGCACCTATGCCAATTTATGTTATTCATGGTATGAATGGTAGCTATGTAAAGTATGGTTTAGACCCGCAAGAAGATTGTCTAAAAAATGGAATGAAACCAGAAGGTGAAAAGTGGGGCGTAGATGACAACACTGGAATCGTGACCCTGTCACAAGGTGAGGCGCTTATCACACAACCTTGGCCTAACGAAAAAGGTAATTATGGTGGGTATTACCAAGCTATTTATGATGCGATACGCCATAATAAACCCAATCCGGTCACACCAAGTGAAGCCATTGATATCATGAAGCTTATCGAAGCAGGAATACGTTCAGCAACAGAAAAGCGTACTATTGAATCAATTTTTTGAGTCCACGACCTATCATAAAGCCAGTCTATGTAACTGGCTTTTATTATGGAAAACAGAATGAACCTGCTAGCTAAACTAAGAATAGACCCATTTTTACTTATCATGATAGGCGTTGTAATTATTGCTAGCCTTTTTCCTTGTGAAGGGGAAATAAAAACGGGCTTTCAATACCTAACAACTGCCGCAATCGCATTGTTGTTCTTTATGCATGGTGCAAAGTTATCAAGGGAATCAATAGTGGCAGGTATAGGCCATTGGCGTCTGCACCTGTTAGTTTTTGCGAGCACGTTTATTTTATTTCCTATTGTAGGATTAGGGCTCGCTGTCATCGTTCCTGAATGGATGTCACCCACTGTCTATATGGGGTTTTTGTACCTTTGTGCATTACCTGCGACGGTACAGTCCGCGATTGCCTTTACTTCCGTTGCAGGTGGTAATATAGCGGCGGCGATTTGTAGCGCTTCAGCATCCAGTATTCTTGGCGTATTCCTTTCTCCTATTTTAGTCGGTGCTTTAATGGATGCAGATGGTAGCCAGGCGGTCGATACGCTTAATGCAATTGGCTCAATATTATTACAGTTAATGTTACCATTTGTAGTAGGGCACTTAGCGCGACCTTTAATTGTTAATTGGATTAATCGCCACCGTAAATTAGTCAATATAACTGACCGTTCCTCTATACTATTAGTTGTTTATGTTGCATTTAGTGAAGCTGTCGTTGAGGGAATATGGCAGAAAATCGACGCATTTTCTTTACTGATGATAGTGGTTGTCACTTGTGTCATTTTATTTATTGTCATAGTGGTTAACACATTAGCCGCACGCTTGCTTGGTTTTAGTAAAGAAGATGAGATTACTATTGTATTTTGTGGGTCTAAAAAAAGTTTAGCTAATGGGGTTCCAATGGCTAATGTATTGTTTCCTGCGGCAACGGTAGGGGTGATCTTACTTCCTTTAATGATTTTCCACCAAATTCAGCTGATGGTTAGTGCTGTATTGGCTCAGCGTTACGCTAAACGGTTATTAACTAAATAATATATTATTGACTTGAGGATATGGCACCACCTCAAGTCAATGCTGTTTACTTTTATTCTATTTTAGTTACAACATACTGTGGGTGTTTTTTTATAAAGAACATACATTAACTCTGTGCTAATTAATGGCTTACTAGGGAAAAAGGGCGGGTCAAAATGCAGTGAGTGGAATGGATGAGGGCACCCAGTGTGATGCCCTTTAGTTTTTATCGTTTAGCTGCTTTTTCTGACAGTGCATTTTTCTCATTTGTGGATAAAAATGCGATAGCAAGGCCATTACGTTGAGCTTGCTCGATTTCAGCAGCGGTCAAGCCTGCTTGTGGTGCTGCGACTTCATATTCATAACGTAACTCAATTCCTTGCACTGCTGGGTCATCAGTATTTATTGATGCTAATACCCCATGCTGTAAAAAGGCCTTTAACGGGTGTTTAGCTAATGATGAGACAGTGCTAGTTTGGATATTGGAAGTTAAGCAACTTTCCATACCGATTTGGTGCTTCACTAAATAATCAATTAGAGCGGGGTCTTCAATTGCTTTTACACCATGGCCAATTCGTTGCGCACCTAATACATTAATTGCATGCCAAATACTCTCTGCTCCCGCAGCCTCACCTGCATGAACGGTAATATTTAAACCTGCATCTCTGGCTTTTATGAAGTGAGACTCAAATAATTCCCCTGGAAAACCAAGTTCATCTCCAGCGAGGTCTAAAGCACACAAATGATGGCGATTAGCTAAAAGCCCTTGTAATTCAGTAGAGCAAGCATGCTGCCCAAACGTGCGACTTAAAATTCCGATCAAATTAATTTTGATTTCAAATTGTTTGCAACCTGCTTGTACACCATCAATAATCGCTTCCACGACACCTTCGACAGGTAAGTGGTGCTTCATCGCCATGTAGTAAGGTGAAAAACGAAGCTCTGCATAATCAATCCCCGCATTAAACGCATCTTCTACATTTTCAAATGCAACACGGCGGCAGGCATCTAAATCAGCGAGTACTGAAACCCCCCAATCTAATTTTGACAAAAAACCGACTAAATCAGCTTCCTGTCCTATAATTTGTACATGAGGGCGTAATGCCTCAAGTTCTGTTGCGGGTAATTGAATATGGTGCTGTTCAGCTAGTGAAAGAATAGTTTCCGGTCGGATATTACCATCAAGGTGACGGTGTAAGTCGGTTAAAGGGAGACGGGTATTTATCACGGGATGATCCTTTATCTGTTTTCTTTCCTTATTTTGGCCGTTATTTAGCTAAAAGCAATTGTAAATCACGTAAAATGTGAAACATGATAAAAAATTACATTTAATTTGTGATGTACGTCACCGAAATGTTGGTGATAAAAAAAACGCCAGTCATAATTGACTAGCGTTTTTTCTATTAGCTTGAGTTTGATTAGTTAGCAGGTGTTCCAGCTTGTGGTGCTAACTCAGGCTCATTACCAATTTCTGGTGCGATTTCCGCACCTGGAGCTGGTTGAGCGTCATATTCTAACTCGTCTTCAGGTCCAGACATGATTTTCATCTTAGTCAAGAACTCAGCTAAGGTGTATTTATCATTGTTGAATGTCAGGTCGTTACCAGCGAATTTGATCGTCATTGTTAAATCATTTTCGCTATCAATCATCCAAGGTGATTTTTTCTGTTTAGCTTTTTCAGCGCGTTCTTCATCGGTCATAAACATTTCTTCAAACGGGGAAGAGAACATATCCGAAGTCAACATTTGCTGTACACCTGCAAATTCAGATGTCACCATACCTTTCATTTCTTTTTTAGTTTCAGCATCAACTGGAACGCCTTGGTCTAAAATCATGGCTTGTGTCATGGATTCAATTACCATTGGCTTATTCAGCTTCAGGTTAAAATCAAAAGAAGAAATCAATTGTTTGAATGCTTCATCAACTTTATTAGACATTGCCAACGCGGTGATTTCGTCTTGGTTCCATTTATTGAAAGTGACATTTAAGTCAACAGAGCTTTGGCCAGCTTCATTTTTCCAATATAGCGGGCTAACTGTGAATACAGGTTTGCTTTTCATTAGCTCAGGCAATGTGGTTGACATCATTTCCATGGCTAAACGTTCAGTAGCTTCTGATGGGTCACCAGTTGCTAAACCTTCTGCTAAGGCTTTGTTGTATTGTTCTACAAATTTACCTAATGCTTTAGCATCTAGTTTTTCAATTGCAACAGTGACTTGGCCTGAACCTAAATTTTGTTCTAATGCTTTAATGTCACCAATACTGTAAGAAATGTTGCCTTTAACATCTTCACCGTTGATAGAAGTATCACTGGCGATTTTAAAATCTTTAAATGAGAATTTTGTTTCTGGGATATTGAAGTCTGTATCTGCAATCACAAATTCTTGTGTTCCTGTGTAGAAACCATATTGTGATTTTTTGACATTAGAAACTAATTTTAACCCTTTAACGGTCATTGTTTCTGATTTATCTGCTTTACCCATCACAAAGTTATCAGTGATTATTGATGCATCGACAGACTCTAAGTCTGCTGTAGTTGAAACATCAAATTTAGAGCCGCTAAACGATAGCGAAATATCATCTTTGCTATATTCAACTGGGATAAGCTCTAAGTTAGTATCGATACTTTTGCTATAACCAATGACAGCAGAACCATTAACAAACGGCTTTCCTTTGGTTGCTTCAAAAAGCTCTTTAGTTGTTGCATTATTTGCTAATTCTATTTGAGTAGCAGCCAGTTTTGGCAACAAATTAAACTTAGCAACTTGTGATAATGGGAATGGGCCATGATCAATATTTGTCTTAAATATGATAGAATCATCAGGTGTTACTGAATCAGCTGAAGTAATTACGATGTCAGCTTTAGAAGAGAAAACGCCTTTTTCATAGTTTTCTACTTTGAAATTCAAACCTGCTTCAGGCACATTTACAGCAAAAAAATCGTTGGTTTTGAGGATCACTCTGTCAAGTTCATCTTTTACTTTTGAACCTGTATACCACGATGCACCCGTCCATACAGCGCCCAGAGCTACAATAACACCAACCGCGACTAATGACTTTTTCATTATAAACATCCATCCTTTCAGTACGTTATAAACGTACTTATAAAATTATATAAGTTTTAAATAACCGTTTTTTAACAAAATAAACGGTTAAATACAGAATATGACACTACTTATTAAAAACTCGGGCAAGCTTACCATTGCCGTTAATGGTAATACTTTTCTCATAAGCAGGTAGAAAAACAGACTCACCAGAATCTATGCATATTTCTTCATTACCTGAACGGAAAACTAACTGACCTTCAATACAAAATAAAATTGAGGCTGTATCGTTAGATAGAGTAACCTCCGAGTTGTTTATAGAATATATATTAAATGAAAAATCTTCTACTGGAATATTATATTTCCAGATATTTCCAGATTTTTCGGGGATACTTAATAAATCCTTTGCTGACGTAGGGTTAAAGTCAATATTCGCAATCAGTTCAGGGACATCTATGTGTTTATTTGTTAACCCTGCACGCAGAACATTATCTGAATTAGCCATGACCTCTAATCCAACCCCTTCTAAATAAGCATGCGGTGTTCTTGCATATAAAAACATCGCTTCACCGGGTTGCAGTTCAACAACATTAAGAAGAAGTGGGGTAAATAAACCATTATCTTCAGGGTATAAACTTGCCATTTGCTTTATTGAGTTCCACGGTTCACCTTGGCGACTATTTAAAGCCGCTTTTAGTACTCCAAGTGCGAGCTCTTTTTGTTCACCTGTTAAATTAAGAATTTGTGCAAATAGGCGTGATAGCTTTTCTTCTGTTGGGTCTTGAACAAATAGTTGGATGTCCGGATGAGCCGCTGAAACAAAATCAAGCAATTGTGCTATTTCATTCAATGGACGAAATGCATTCATTGCTTTAAAAGGTGTTAAGGCATAAATTAATTCTGGTTTATGGTTATCATCTTTATAGTTGCGAATAGGTGAGTCTACTGGAATACCCGCTGCATTCTCTTTAGCGAACCCGACCTCAGCATAGGTTTTGTTGGGATGTACTTGTACTGACAGCGGTTGAGCAGCGCACAGTACCTTAAACAAGTACGGTAATCGATGATAAGTTTGTGCAATATGCGAACCCAAATAATATTCAGGGGCACTCTCAATCAAGGTGTTAAGGGGAACAGTTTGATTTTTTTGCGCATCGAGAACTTCTGAGCTCGCTTTGGGGTGAGCCCCCATCCAAAGCTCAGCCATTGGTAGGTGGTTAGGGTTAGGGAGCCCATATAGCTTAGTTAGGGCCGTTTTACTACCCCAATCATAATTTTGGACTTTGTTTATCATTTTAAGCATAGCAAAATTCTCTTTTTTATAAAAATCAACTCATTTCCTTTTCATTACAGTACAATAAGCTCGACTAAGTCTCATAAATGAAATTCAATTTGTGGCATTATACTGCTCGGTTATTTGCTTACCTGCAAGCAGATGATTCTAAAATCAATTATTCTGTATATGTACCTAAGGAGATAGTAATGGCAGCCACTCGCATTGAAAAAGACTCAATGGGACCTATTGAAGTACCTGCTGACCACTTGTGGGGCGCGCAAACGCAGCGTTCTTTAGAACATTTCCGTATATCTGTAGAAAAAATGCCTGTCGCGTTAATCCACGCACTCGCTATCACAAAAAAAGCCGCCGCTAGTGTAAATATGGATCTAGGATTATTAGCCAAAGAGCGTGGCGATGCAATCATTGCTGCTGCTGATGAAGTATTAGCTGGCAAACACCCTACAGAGTTCCCACTGGCTATATGGCAAACGGGTTCTGGTACGCAAAGTAACATGAACATGAATGAGGTATTAGCTAACCGTGGTAGCGAAATCCTCGGTGGCCAGCGTGGTAATGATCGCCTTATTCACCCAAATGACGATGTTAATAAAAGCCAAAGTTCAAATGATGTTTTCCCAACAGCCATGCATGTCGCTGCGGTGGTTGCTATTCGCGAACACCTACTACCTGAACTAAAAGTTTTACACAAAACTTTAGATGCAAAAGCAAAAGAATTCAAAGATATCGTCAAAATTGGTCGTACCCACTTACAAGATGCAACCCCATTGACGTTAGGCCAAGAAATTTCTGGCTGGGCTGCAATGTTAGCACACAATGAAAAACATATTGAGAATTCAATACCTCATGTTTGTGAACTTGCTCTGGGTGGTACTGCTGTCGGTACAGGGTTGAATACTCATCCTGAATACGCAGTTCGTGTTGCGAAAAAAATTGCCGAATTAACGGGTCAGCCATTTATCACTGCACCTAATAAATTTGAAGCTTTGGCAACGTGTGACAGTTTAGTTCATGCTCATGGTGCACTGAAAGGCTTAGCGGCTTCATTAATGAAAATTGCGAATGATGTTAGGTGGTTAGCATCAGGTCCTCGTTGTGGCATTGGTGAAATTGCGATACCAGAGAACGAACCAGGCAGTTCAATCATGCCAGGGAAAGTTAACCCTACACAGTGTGAAGCATTAACAATGCTATGTGCGCAAGTGATGGGAAATGATGTTGCAGTTAATATTGGTGGCGCATCAGGCAATTTCGAGCTTAACGTTTTTCGCCCAATGGTAATTGATAACTTCTTACAATCTGTCCGTTTATTAGCTGATGGTATGCGTAGTTTCAATGAACATTGTGCTATTGGTATTGAACCAAATCGTGAGCGCATTGAAAAATTACTGCATGAATCATTGATGTTAGTAACCGCTTTAAATACCCATATTGGTTATGATAAAGCCGCTGAAATTGCTAAGAAAGCTCATAAAGAAGGGTTAACACTAAAACAATCAGCATTGAAATTAAATTATCTGACAGAAGAACAGTTTGATGAATGGGTTCGCCCAGAAGACATGGTTGGAAGCATGAAGTCATAAACTTTATGGCTTGCTAATATCATGTAATAAACTGAGGAAACACCCATATTGGTAACAATTGGGTGTTTTTTAACGTTCTATATATAAATTTAAACGTGGGATTAATAATTCTACTGGCTTAGCTTTTGGCCGGTTACGTAGTGGGATATTATCTACATGGTAATCGTGTAATTCACCAACTTTTATTTCGGCAACTGTTTTCTCTAGGGCAAAAACAAATAAGGGGGTAGAGCAAGCAAATTGGGTTTGTTTTTGTTGAGAACTATCCCAGACTCGCGCTATCGGCTGAACCTTTACAGGGCGTTGAGTTTTTAAAATCGCATCATGGGGTAACGAGTAGATCAATTGAATATCGCTTTCTATTTGTAATTGCCAATGTTCTTTAGGGATATGTAAAGGGCAGCGACCACTTTCTAAACTTGCTTGTAAACGGCTTAATACGGTTTCTTTGGTCACTTTATTGATGATTTTTTTATTGGCCCATCCAAAATTAATGGTATCAATATCGACTAGAGAGGTGAGGGTGCGATAGGTATTTAATGTTAATAACCCATGAAGGCTTTCTCTAATAAATTCAAAACGTTGAGTTTCATTTATTTGTGTAACGATTGTTTTTATCTGTACTTTTAATTCATTAATCTTTGATATTAACGCATTAAATTCCCGATATGTTTTTAATTCAGTTTGGATACAGATAACACCAGGTAGACGGATAGCCGATTTATTGCTAATTTCTTCAGATTTATTATGGATAAACAGTAGGTTAATTAACTTAATTGTTGCTTCAATAGCGCTATGACTAGTTAATTTTTGAACTGGAATATGGCTAATCTCGTTATTTTCTTCACCTTTGATTATATTAGGTAAAATAAACGTACTTGCTACAAATGGGACGAGTTGAGCTTGTTCTAATAATAAATGACTAAGTTGTTTTATTTCAATCTCTAAGTTATTGAAAGTGTCGATAAGTTTTTGTCTAGGGTTCATTTTTAGTTACAACATTCTGTTTGTGATAAATAAAATGTAGCATTAACAATCATTATTAGCAATTTTTTAGCCAGACTACGGGGGATTTTAGCGAAACTTAACGTTAGCGGGCAGGGGAACTGGTAGCTTTTTCTCTTCATTGGTACTTCAGGATGAGTATTCACCCCTGTACCGATAGCAGTACCATCGATATCTTTTCGATATAGGCTTTGGAATACGCCATTATCCTCGAATAAAATTCAGTAAATTATATATTAAATTGAAAGTGTTAATGTCTTAATTATGGAAATATTAAACATTATAAATGATGTAATACTCACTCAATTTTAAAAGGTAAGGTATGCTGACTATCCCACCGCTGATCCAACCGTTTGTTGACCTTTTTCAAAAAAATACAACTACACAAGCTAATTACCAATACCTTGGTACCATTCAACATATTCAAGATGCTTTACCCGAAGGGGCAACACCAAGTCATCTTCGTTGTGCTTTACAAGGGGAAGGCGTTTTATCTAGTTACAGTACTAATAATGAGAATAATTATTTATGTTCTGTGAATGCGCAAACCGCTATACAATAAAAATAATCAGACTGGAGCCGTTATTCATTTTGACCATAATATAATAAGTTTGATAGACCAAGCAGTTACAGCAACTTTATCACAAATAGCTCCTCAGAATAATAGCGATGTTGTATCAACGCTTACGGGAGGAATTTGGCTTATGGGTGGGGATAACATTGGTGAGCCGGTAAAAAAGGTATTAAACAATCATGGGGTAAATTCATCTAGGGAACAATGGGCGATTTCATCGTGTATACCACATAACTATGGGGTTGTATTGAACTTACAAGATGGAAGTATTAACGCTTTTGAACAACCAATTCACTCAGTTATGCAATTTATTAATCCGTTATTAGCAGAAGCTGAGCATGCTAATAATTTTAATAGTTATTTGAGACCAGAAGTACGTCGAACCAAAGACTTTATGGAACGTTTTCGATTACCCGCAATAAGTGAAAGAGAAAGTGGATTAACATTTACTGAAGGTACAAGGAGTAGCAAGGTAACGGTGGATGATGTTAATAAATACCATTTCAATATACATAACATATAGTATTGAAATGGTTTTAGATATAAATATACAGTTTAGCCTATTACTCAATTTTTGTTATATGAAAAACATTAATCCAATGATAAATCAATAACTTGATAGAATGCCTTTGACGTATCGTCTATCGTCCAAACAGCAAGAACAACCTGATATCCTGTTTGTTCTTGAGGCAACACACAGTTGTGTTTGACTGTGTTATCGGGGGTTTCTATACGGTGAAATTCGCAAAAAGGGGTTAATTCAAATTGAGCACGAGATAAGGGAATATTGGGCTCCCAATCGGGTTTAGTCATAAAATATTCCCATTTGGTCGTTTTATGTTTTGCAGTTAAATACCATTCAAATTCTACATTACGGGTCTTCAGGGGAACAGTCTTCCATCGCTCCGTTGTTTGTACATCGAGCGGTGAAAACTGAGAAAGGCCAGCGCTAGCAATTTCACCATCAGCAGGGCCTTGTTGTGGGAAACCTTTTGGACCTTCTAGTGACTGAGGTTCATATTGAATTTGACCACAATTGGTGTTTACTTCTTTGCGACACAAATACGAACGGCTTTCTGGAGACTTTACATATCCGTGGGGGTAGGCCAAAAAACTGCAGAAAAAAAGGATAGGTACAAGTAGTAATTGTTGTTTCATAGAATTTCCTCGTCATTAATAGAAGAACTATCATCACTAACAACGAGGAGGATCGAAATTTCAACCTTTATTAAATACTAAGATAATTAATCATAACATCCTAATTTCAAACGATAGGCGATGATAATACCGATAAGTAATATTCCAGCAATAAATAAAGCAACACCGTTCCATCCAAAATAAGTCCAAAATACTCCACCTAAGGTGCCTGCAATACTTGAACCGGCATAATAACTAAAAAGATACATCGATGATGCTTGGCCGCGAGCCCGTTTCGCTCTTCGCCCAACCCAACTGCTTGCAACTGAATGTGCTGCAAAAAAGCCCGCCGTTAATACCGTCATACCAGATAGGATCACCCAAATATTTGGGTGTAATGTTAACAATATACCCACTAACATCATACAAATTGCAGAGATTAGTACACTACCTAAACCATATTTTTGTGTGAGACTACCAGTTTTAGTTGCGCTATATGTTCCCGTTAAATAAATGACAGAAAGAAGGCCTACAGTGGATTGTGAGAAATAGTAGGGGGCGTCAAGCAAGCGGTAACCAATATAGTTGTACATTGTCACAAAACCACCCATCAGTACAAAGCCTTCTACAAAGAGCCAAGGCAAACCCCGGTCCCTAAAGTGTAGGTGTAAGTTTACCCATAAATTTTTAGGTTTTAATGAGCTTGCACGGAAATGTTGAGATGGAGGTAATAACCGCCAAAAGCCAATTGCAGCGATCAACGCTAATGTCCCTAAAAGAACAACAGCGACCCGCCATGAATAATAATCTGAAATTACCCCAGTCATTAACCGCCCACTCATACCGCCAATAGAGTTACCGCTAATGTATAACCCCATGGAGAGCGCAACATAACTCGGGTGAATTTCTTCACTTAAATAAGTCATTGCAACGGCTGCGACTCCGCTAAGTGATAGCCCAACCAATGCTCTAGCTATCAAAATACCATTCCAGCTTTGCATTACAGAGCTTAATAAGGTAAATAGTGCAGCACACATCAGTGCAATGACCATGACGTTTTTTCTACCAATGGCATCTGAAATTGGCCCTGTAATTAATAGACCTAGAGCCATTAAACCTGTACTGAGTGATAGCGACAAACTCGCAGTTGCAGGAGAAACATTAAAATCCTCAGACAACATTGGTAAGATAGGTTGAACAAAATATAACAGCGCGAATGTAGCGAACCCAACAGTAAAGAAAGATAAAGTGACACGTAAATATAGAGCATCATCTCTTTGAATATAATGCTTTTTAGGTTCGGTATGGGCAGGGGCGTCCGTTTTTTTCCCTTTGGCTGGTTGCTCAGAAGTCAGACTATTTGATGAATGTTCCATATGTATTCCTTGTCATACCAACTGGTTTGATTTCGATCAAAGAATAGAAATTTTTCAGTTTTTTGTCTAATATATTAATTATACACAATAATACTTTAAAGATATCAAATGAACTATGAGCATAGAACTTCGACACCTTAGATACTTTATTGCTGTCGCCGAGGAACTACACTTTGGCCGAGCAGCAGAGCGGTTGCATATGTCACAACCACCTTTAAGCCAACAAATACAAATACTTGAAGAAAAAATCCATGCGAAATTATTAGAAAGAAATAATCGTAACGTCGCATTAACACCTGCGGGAACGATGTTCTTGAAAGAAGCCTATCAAATTTTGGCTCAGGTTAATGCTGCGGCGACTAAAGCAGCGCGAATGGAAAAAGGCGAACTTGGCGAATTATCTATTGGGTTTACTTCCACCACACCCTTTATGCATAAGGTTACAATGAGTTTACGTCAGTATCGGGAGTCTTATCCTGAAGTTTCTATTCATATGCATCAGATGAATACTAAGCAGCAGATAGCTCCTTTAATTACTGGCCGTATCGATTTCGGTATTATGCGAAATACAGGGTTACCAGAGCAATTAGATTACAAATTATTATTCAAAGAACCTTTTATGGTGGCGGTTTATGAAGGACACCCATTGCTCGAATATGCTGATGTCGGCATTGATATAGAACAACTTGCTAATTACCCATTAGTTTTTTTCGAGCGCGATGTCGGGACTGCATTATACGATGAGATAAACCAGCTATTGACTTCTGCTGGTGTCGTACCAAAAATTTCTCAAGAAGCAGGTGAGGCAATGACTATTTTAGGCCTCGTCTCTGCAGGGATGGGGATTTCAATTATTACTGAGTCGTTTACACGTATGAAAGTTGATGGTGTGAAATATATAAAACTCGCTAATATTAATGCTTCATCTGAGGTTTGGTTAGTTTACAATACGCGTAGAACCTTACCTGCTGCGGCTAAAAAGTTAACCAACCTGTTAATGTCTAATATTGTTGGTGAATAAGTGTGATTAACATCACACTTATGCTGTATGCGAAATCATTAATATGCAGATTAAGGCATAATAACTAATTGCTTTATAAAGGATTTCAATTATTGCCATGGTGAATCAAACGGGTCATATTGACCAGATAAACAATTAAATACGGGGATCGTATATCGAATAATTGATCAACATGGTCCTATTTCGCGTATTGCATTATCTAAACAATCACAACTTGCCCCAGCCAGTATCACTAAAATCACGCGTGAACTCATGGATGCTCATATAATAAAAGAGTTAGAGTTTCCTGTTCTCGGGTTGCGTGGTCGCCCAGCAGTAGGCTTAGTCGTTGAAAGTGAAGGGTGGCAGTTTTTAGCAATCCGTATACAAGACAAGAAAATCACTATTTCACTAAAGGAAATTAACGCTACAACATTAGCTCAAACAGAATATCCTTTTAAACCTATTAATAATGATCAATTTATAAATAAATTATCTGAATTAATTAGTCATTTTTTTGCGAGCCACCAGAGTATATTAGAAAGAGTTACAGCAATAAGCATTCTGTCTGATGGCGTCTTAGATCCTTATACTGGCGTTATCCATCACCATGCTCACTTTAATATTAACCAATTAGCTATTGGCGAATACTTAACTGAACATACAGGGCTACCTATTTATTTACATCCATCAGTGGATGCTTTGGCATTAAAAGATTATTTTTCCCATTTGGCAAAACGAAAAGCAAAAAACATTATTTATCTTCAACTACAAGATGTTGTCAATATTACAGTTCTAAACCATGGTATAACGTTAGATGCTAATACTCAGCGCCCCAATTTATTTGCTCATACCCAGTATAAAAAAACGCAAAACATCCCCTGTTATTGTGGAGGTGTTGGTTGCTTAGAAACACACACATCCCTACCTGCAATATTGCAACAAGCAAATAACTTACTCTGTAATTATTCAGACTCTTACTTGCAACATAATATTATTTCTATTGATAGCATTTGTAGCGGCGTAAAATTAGGCGATACTCTTTGCATTCAACTTATCGACAATATTGCGCAGTTATTGGCAAAACCATTAGCTTTAATGGTCAATGTACTCGGAACCGAATTAATCTTAATCAATTCGCCTATTAATCAAATCTCAGAATTATTTTTTGATAAACTTCATCATTACATCGACCAGCAGTCAATTCCTCTTTACTCATCAAAAATAACAATAGAAAAATCCACGTTAAGTGTTAGTGATAGTGAATCATCATTAATACAACGTGCTTTATATGATGGTTCGCTATTGATGCAGTTATTACAAGGTTAAATTAATTCGATAATCTTTACATTATCCCACACAAAATTGAGCTAACGCAAACTTATCACTTTCCCATTCCAATAAACTGAATCCATATCATTTTTGCAGCTTATTGCTGTGTAAGTCTGTCACTTCAGGATAGAAAAAGACCATGATCAATCTATTTATTACCGGGACAGATACAGATGTCGGGAAGACAGTATCGACGCTTGCCATATTGCAGGCACTAAATGGCCAGGGAATTAAAGCCGTCGGATATAAACCCATCGCGGATCAATGCATTGATACGCCAGAGGGGATAAGAAACAAAGATGCATTATTAATCCAAAGTGTATCTAAAGACCTTGTTTCCTATGATGAAGTCAATCCAGTGCGGATCAGCGATAATTATAGTCACGAAAACAGTATTGATTTCAATCAAATCAAACAAGGCTTAGAGCATTTACACAGCCAATGTGACATGGTTGTCATTGAAGGTAATGGAGGATGGCGATATCTTCTTGATGATAATACGTTTTATGCAGATTGGCTAAAAGGGCAACCAGTAGGTGTTATTCTTGTTGTAGGTATTCAACATGGCTGTGTTAACCATGCCTTGTTAACTGCGGAAGCGATTAGAGCTGACGGACTACCTTTGGTTGGTTGGATGGCAAATCGCATTAACCCTGGGCTCGCACATTACGCTCAAATCATTGAAAGATTACAACACCACATTAAGGCCCCACTAATTGGTGAGATACCCTATCTATTGCGCCCTGAAGAGAAAGAACTTGGGCATTATCTAGATGTGGAAAAACTTCAACAATTTATTGCTATACCCGCCTAACTCGCAAAATAAATAAAGGGCGCGTAAAAATATCGCGCCCTTTATTTTAGCCATTAGAAATCAATCAATGACGTGTATAAATAATTTTATACGAATCATTTTGGCAGTGCCCAACAACTTGCCCTTTAGATGAATCGACCTCATCATTAGGGACTGCGACTAAACTAAAATTGTCAGCAGGTACGCCGTTATTGATGATTTTCTGCTTGATCTCTTCAATTACGCTTTCACATGAAGCTTGTGCAAAAACCGGTGCTAGCGTTAATACTAATAATGGAACTAATAATTTCTTTTGCATTATACCTCCTTGGTAATCAATCCATAAAACAGCAAGCTAGAAATTATGGATTGATTGGACGGCCTGTACTGACATCAAGACAGCGCTTGGTGCTAGGTTCCCAATAAGCATTCAGATTAAGGCTTTTTTCACATTTATCTTTTGCATCAAAAGCGGCATCTATCTTATCAAATTCTTTTTCAGTACGAGTATTGACTTTATTACGTAGCATACGGGTATTATCCCATTGCTCTTTTTCCTGACGCGCTTGCTCTTTGTTAAGGGAATCATCACCTTTACCAACAGAAACACATGTGCTTCCGGCGGTACAGGATGTGGTTGCTTGTGCTGCCAAAGAGGATGTTACCCAAAATAAAGGGAGACAAAAACAAAACGCAGTTAAGCCAGTTTTCAAAGTTTTATGTGGGCTCATGTAAAAATTCCTTACTTGAGTAGGGGCAATAACCAAAGTATAGCCAAAAGTATATGATTGCGTCAGTATAGAATAGTACTAAAAATCAAAGTTGTTTATGTACGGTTAAACCTGCAAAGGTTTGGCATACTGGCATCAATTCAAGTGTATTCACATTCATATGTGCAGGTAATGTTGCCACCCAATAAACCGTTTCAGCGATATCTTCAGGCGTCAAGGCTTCTGCACCTTGGTACGTATTAGCGGCTTTATCATCATCACCTTTAAAACGAATATTGGAAAACTCTGTTCCACCCACTAAGCCTGGTTCTATATCAGTAACCCGGATCTTTTTGCCTTGAAGGTCAGCACGTAGACCTAAAGAAAATTGTTTTACGAAGGCTTTAGTTGCGCCGTATACATTACCGCCTTTATAAGGCCAGCTCGCAGCCGTTGAACCGATGTTAATGATATGACCATGATTATTAGCGACCATACCTTGTAGTACCTCATAAGTCATATTAACTAAACCTTTAGTATTGGTATTAATCATAATTTCCCAATCATCAGGGTTAGCATCAAAAGCAGGTTCTAAACCGAGCGCTAAACCAGCATTGTTAACTAGTACATCAATATTTTTGAGATGAGCAGGCAAACTTGCAACAGCTGATTGAATTGCTTTTCTATCTTGGACATCCAAAGTTAATGGGTAAAATTTTTCACCTAGTTCCTGATGTAGCGCTTCTAAACGTTCTGTTCTACGGCCCGTTCCAATAACGGTATAATTATGTTGAATAAATTTGCGAGCTATAGACTCACCAAAGCCCGATGAAGCACCTGTTACTAATATAATCATGAGAACCTCAAATTGTTATTGTTGTGTCAGCATGTAGCGATTTTAACGCTTTCTAATGTGAACTACAAAAGCTGTTATAATCCTAGGATATGTTTATCCTTAGGGTAACTTAATGTGTAACTAAATGGGATCTGAATCTCTTCATTCGGTTTTAGCCCAACATTCCAAGTTATTTTCCCTGTTTTTTTGTTGATCACAGCGTCTTTATTATCTACATCTGACACTTTTATATCACTGTCTTCACTAATAGGCAGTTGGTCATAAATAGTTAATTTAACAGGGGTTGGATGTATGTTTTTAGCTTTGATGAGATAACTCTCTTTTTGCTCTACCGTTGAACCAATGAAGCTTGGTTTTTTCTTCATTTTTTCATTGTTTTCACGTGAAATCTGAATATTTTTATCGATACCAAAAGGAACTTGTAAAGTATCAGTCAGTCGATTTGCATCGATTTTAACGTTTCCAATATACGTATTTCCATAGTAAATATTGGCATTTCCGTTCAATAAGTTTAGAGCTTGCCAATTTTCAATATCTGCTTGTAAGAAGACATCCTCTGCAAGTTTTGGTGTTGCAGTGTACTTATACTTAGCCGCAATATCTTCTTGTTTAATCGTCAATGAACTTGGCTTGGATGTACTTTTCAGTGTGAAAGGAAGGGTGATTTGATAGTTTAGGCTAATACCGTTATTTGCGGTGGTCACAAAATCAGCAATACCTGACCCAACCTTTTTTTTGCTAGCAGTCATACTTTCTTCATACATAGCAACAGGTGCAGCTGGCATTGGTTTCATACGGACTTGACGTTCCAACTGTTTATTTTCATCATAAATTGACAGACGCCAAGGCTGTAAATCAAAAGGGGTGATATTCTTTGATGGATTAATGGTCGATAAGGTTAGGTCAATATTTTCCCAATCGATACCTGTATTTTGAATGACATCCGCTTTATAAGTTAAAACTATAGGTGATTCTGTGTTCTCACTGCGTATATCATAGCTAGGTGACCAAGCGGCATCCTGTGTTAAATAAGAAAGCTGTAGTTTTGCTGTTGTGGCTTCAGGTGCGTCTATCGACATAACAACCTGTGTTTGTTTGCCAAGGGAAGCCGGCATATTTTGGTCAATTTGAGCTTGTAGCAGTGCTGATTTTTCTTCAAGCTCATCGATAGTGAGTTGATATTTTTGTTGTTCTTGTAAAATTTTCGTCATTTGCTGACGTATAAAGTCTAGCTTTTGGGATGATTGCTCTAAAGATTGAGCATTATTTTCCCCAAAAAAGCGTTGGTCTTTCAATAAGCTTAATTGTTCTTCTCCGACTTTAATCGCAATAATAGCATCTTCTATTTGCTGCATTAATTGCTTCTGTTGAGTTTGAAGTGCCTTGATATTTTCGGGGTAAACAACTTCAGTAGGGACAGTTTGAATATTAACAGAACGAATTATTACATTTTTATCATTTAGGTTAACTGATAACGTACGTGGGTCAACGTTATGGGCTATATTCGTTAAAATTACCTTATTTTGCCCCTTATTAAGTGACAGCGTCACATCATTATCTAATTCAGCCCCGTGTAGAAATACAGTGGCATGATTTAATTTAACTGGTTGATTTAAATTGTTTTTAGCTTCAGCAAACGCATATTGAGACGTAAAAAGTGCCGTCAATATCAAACTACTTGCCAGTCGAGTAGATACGGTCATATATGAACTCCAATAATGATAAAGTTATTACACACGAAATTATGTAACCATCCTATTTAACTGATCTTTTCAGCGATAGCAGATAAAACCGAAAAGTTGATTATAAAAATTAAGTTATTAAACCTAAAAATATCCATAAACAGAAAATAGCTAAAGGAAAATAAAAAAGATTAAGGTAAATATTGAAAGATGTTTTTTCCTTTTGTGGAAAAATAATACATCAAATCTTTTTAAATTGAGAATAGGTGTATTTTATGAATATAGCCCCGACTAGCTCCACATTTTATTACAAAGCTGATCACAATGATGCCACTACAGTTATAAAGACGCTAAATAGTGAATTATTAAAAATTGAAAAGGAGCTTTACAATCAATACGAGCCTAGCCCCGAAAGAAAAAATGAACTGAACAGTAAGGCATTTGAAAATATCAATATAATAGAAGATATCTTAAAGAATAAGGAAGAGATAAATATCACATCAATCAAAAGGTTACAAGAATTAAACGTTATGTATGGTATAGCAGCAATGAAAAGTGGAGATACGGAGTGGGAGAGCTTTGGGTTATCCAAAGAGGTTTTTGAAAATAATGAGAAATTCTTTAACTCTACAGATTGTTTACTTAGTGCCAGTGAACAATTAAAACAAAAGATAGATATAGAAAAAAGACTTACGTACTGGAATACCTGTCAATATAATTTTGCTTATAACATTGTTTATGAAGGAATGTCTGCACCAAGTGATCTAACACAGAATGATTTTCATCATCATTTTGAACAATGTAGCCGAAGTAATATTTCTAACGATATTGCAATCGCAGCAGCAAATGCAAAGTGTGCAGAAAATTTATGTAAATCCTCATTAACTGAGCAACAGAAATCATCTGATATATTAATGAATACAACAATAAGACTCAATAAGTTCTATCATGATTATATAAATACGCCTTCCGCTGATTTAAATGATGACATAAGGTCTGATGCATTTTTTTTAGTCAAAAACTTGTCAGTTTACTTACCTTTTGAAATAAAAGAAAAATTTGGTATTAATTAAATAATATTAAGGAAGAAGAAATGCTCAGTTCTAGGCTTTATTCAGTAAAGGATACCAGTAGTCAATATGGTATTAATCTTGAAGAAAATACCAAATATTCATCATTAAAACATATTCTAGAAAACATAAAAAACATATCAAATAACAATGTAGAAATGAGCACTAGTGGGCCATCAGGGCATTCAATAATCTATACAAATGGTGAGATAAAGCAACCTGCAGCAAATGGTCATTTAATACTTAATCCAAGTGGGATTGACCTACGAGTTATCCCTGGGAAAATTAAAAACGTTAATTACGAAAAAATTAGTGATAATAGATATAAAGCTAATTTAATGTCTCATGATGGAAATAAAGTATTGTCATTAAGTTTTTATTCAAAAGAAGATTTAAACATAAGCTCAAGTGAAATCGTCTCTCAAAAATCAACAATGAAAACAATAAATAAAAGTAATGATATTGAAAACTTATGGAGAAACATGGCTGATGTACACCATTTTTATCCAATGCTACAACAACTTGGAATAAGCAAACTTGAAGCATTCCAAAAAGTACCAAATGACTTGGCAAGAAAAGTAAGTACAGAAAGTTTATTGACAACTTTAAATAAGATACATAACGACAATAAAAAAATGATGATTTTTGTGGGTAATGATTCTGCAATCCAGATCTATACAGGCCTAATAGATAAAATTACTGAAATAATGAATGGCAAAAAAATAGTCATCCACGGTACAACTGAAGAAGGAGGGAAATCAGTAATAAGAATAGCAAAAGATGAGGTTGGTGAAGCTTGGGTTGTTAATAAAAACTCTCGTGATGGGTTTATTACAAGCCTAGAGTTATTTAATAAAAATGAAGAGCATATAGCCCAATTTTATGGAGTTAGGAGAGAAGGGCAAAAGCAAGATGAATACTGGGGGATTTAATGAGGAAATTACCGAATCACTAGCTCATTGATCATTATTAATAGAATTATAAAATAGAAAAATGGTGGATAATCAAATGATAAATAACATTTTTGATATTAAAACATTTTCATCACATCAAGGTACAGATGCAGAATCTGCGCTCTCGGAGCACGAACCAAACATACACCAAAAAATTAACCATATCAGCAATCTCCCACTTGAGCTAAAACAAAATATTGCATTTAGGCTTGATGCTTCAAGTTATGAAAACTTTCGCAATGCATCAAAGGAAATGACAGATGATTTACCGTCTTTTCGTTATATGCTTGCTAGTTTAAAAAATAACAACTGTACTGGCCAATTAAGAGAAGATTATAAATCAGTGCTCTATGGTAACCTTAATCAGCGCTATGACGACCAATTAGATGGTATATGGACCGGGTAGTGATAATGTTAGCAATAGAAGGCTAAACGTCAAAACCTCAAACTAAGATTGAAATATCCTATTTTAAGCATGTAGTATTAGAAGAACATTAAGAAAGCCTTTATGGAGAATTCATGCTAACAGTTTGGGGTCGTAAAACTTCATCTAACGTCCAAGCACTAATGTGGTGTATTGGTGAGTTAGAATTACCTTATAAGAGGCTTGATTTTGGGCATCGCTATGGCGGTACTGATACTGACGAATTTTACCGCTTAAATCCTAATCGTACTGTTCCTGTTATTCAGGATGGTTGCAACCCTCCATTATGGGAAACTGGGGCAATACTTAGGTATCTTGCTAACCGATATGCAAAAGGGAATTTTTGGCCTGATGAAATATTAGCAAGAACCGAGGTTGATCGCTGGATGGAATGGTCAAAGTTGAATGTAGCATTGGCATTTACGGCGCCTATCTTTTGGCAAGTAGCACGCACTCCAAAGGAATCCCAAGATATTAATTCCATCAAACTTGCTATCGACAAATTTGAAAATAATTTAATGATTGCAGAAGAGATATTAGCATCCAGAAACTACTTGGCCAGTGATGATTTTTCACTGGCTGACATCCAATTCGGGCATGTGTTGTATCGTTATTATGATATTGATATAAAAAGAAAATCGCTTCCTTACATTGAGGCTTACTATAAGCGTCTTCTTGATAGGCCTGCATATCGCGAGCATGTTGCTATTTCGTATGATGAACTCCGGCCAGCAAAACCTTAATCTTAGATGTATAAATAGCACTTTATGTGACGCTGTCACTTATTCATCGATAAAATGATGGGTATATCTACAGCTTAAAAATTTAAATCAACACCATAGTGTTGATTTAGTTTTGTTCGTATTAAATATGCAGCGGGCATTTAACTACATAGGTTATTTTTTATGAAAATATATACTTTTCCTAGAAGTCGTTCTCTGAGGGTTTTATGGACATTAGAAGAACTTGGTGTTGACTATGAAACAGTTAGAGTTGATATGTTCAGCGATAAACCTAAAGTTAAATCACCTCATTCACGAGGTAAGGTTCCGTTAATGGTAGATGGGGATGTTTCAATAGAAGAGACATTTGCGATATGTCATTATTTGTGTAATAAACACCCAAAGGAAACGTTCTATCCATCTGATATAAAAGAACAATCAGTTATTTATTCTTATATAAGCTTTGCTTTAACAGATTTAGAATCTCCTACCTGGAATCTACTAAAGCAACTTGTTTTTATTCCTGAAGAGAAGCGTTCTTTATCGTTAGTTGATTACTTTAAAATAGAATCTGAAAATGTAACAAGGCAATTTAAGCTTGATAAAGATAACGAGTGGGTCGCTGGTGACAACTTCACTTTAGCTGATATTTTTCTATCTCATACGCTTTTGTGGGCTAGGTTATGCCATGTTAACCTCAGTCCTGCAATTAATGATTACATTGATAGGGCTATTAGCCGGCGGTCATACATACAAGCCCAGGAAAAAAATAATTTATAAAACAACAAACAATAACATTTTGATTAACAGGAAAAATCACACCAATGAAAGCCATATCTATAGTTTTTCCAGCAGGTAAAAATATTGCGTTAGGAATAAAAACGTTAGAAATAAGAAAATGGGCACCAAACATCGATTGTAATGAAGACTTACTAATTGTTGAAAATCACCATTATCTTTTAAAAGATGGCGATGAAGAAATGGGGAAAGCAGTCGCAATTGTTAAAGTGATATTGATGCAGCCTGTGCATCTTACTATGAAGCAGGTTGGCTAGCTTGGGAACTAACTGATATCCGAGCTATTGAAACCCCAGTAAAAATGATAGCAAAACGTAAGATTTATGAAGTTGAGTTGAGCTAAGATTCAATCCTTACGATTAACCAATTCAGCGATAAAAAAGCCAACATGATTAACCAGCCAGAACGCTGGATTTCTTCATTTCATACTTAGGTTCGCATAATACATATTATGTTAAATAGGATATTGAATTAAGAATCGGTCTTGATAGATCAAGCATTGTTAGTTCCCTATTGACTTAGAGCCGTGTTCAGCTTATTTATATGCGCTCAATGATAACCTAACCTATAACTTCGGATATGCCGTAATGAGTGAATTTAAATCGAAATCCCCTTTACATGGAGTTACACTAGAAATGCAAGTTAATGCATTGGTTGACAGATACGGTTGGAACCAACTTGGGCGTACTATAAAAATAAACTGCTTTAACAAAGATCCAAGTATTAAATCCAGCTTAAAGTTTCTGCGCCGAACACCTTGGGCAAGAACTCAAGTCGAATTACTCTATTTGGATATGATAGAAAATAATTCGATTGATAATACTGACTTAGGTTCTGATGACCCTTGGTGTAATTCACGACATTAAAAATAAACTGTAATTAACTGGCTACTGAAACTTAAGCTGTTTTATTTCTTAGCTTATAAGTAAGAGCCATCTCAATGCATATGGCCAATTCTTTTATTGGCAGCGCTTCATTGATATCTAAGATAATTGCTCGGTTCTTTGAGTAATTAAGTTCAGGAAAAAGCGTTCTAAATGAATCAATTAAGGTGGTTTGACAGTGAACAAAAAGAGCAACGGAGCTCTGATTGAACCGGCCTATTCGTATCGTTGTTCCTGAGCCCGTTTCAATTGTTTGATAACTTGGTTGCCCCCATTTCAGAGTCTCAGTGATTGTTCCTACTTTTTTATTTTCTGCTGCTGTTCTAAAAATCAGCTCTCTAATCATTAATAACACTTTTGGTATTGAATAGGATAACTGCCAAATACCAAATTCACTCTATCATCCGAAATGGTTTTCATATAACTACCGCTAATTTATTTTAAGACATCCTTGTCATACCTATATACTTTAATCTTCCTAGCTGATATTTACATAATATATTCGTTACATTCTGCCCTGTTGTATACTAAATTCAATCAAAGATTCGAGCACACTTTGTTGTCCAGTTGGTAAGACTGGTAATAATGTTTCCCTTCTTTTTCTTTGTCGTATAGCGATTCTATTAGCCATCCAACTAAATAAAGGGCGGAAAGGCAACCACCTGCTGTAGCAACCCTTCCATGACATACAAGAGGTTGCCCTACTGGCTCAAGTTGTGATGCTAATAATGCATTCCTAGCATCTGGATGAGTGGTGGCTCTTCGTTCAGGTAATAGGTTTAATGCATTAAGAATTAAAGTGCCTGCACAAATAGAACCGATATACTGTTTTTCAGGGTTTAATTTAAATTCGGATAAAAAATCTGCATTTTCAATCGCCTTTGGTACGCCATTTTTACCACTACTAAATAATACCGCATCAGCTGAATTCGCTTCAGATAATGCCCCTTGAACATGTATGTTTAAGCCATGTGCTGATCGTAAGCTTGATTTGTTCCCTAATATTTTGACTTGCCAATCTATATGGTTACGGCCAAGAATATCCCACATAAAAAAAAGGTCTATATCCGTAAAATCATCAAATGCAACAATCACAATTTTTTTCATAAATTTATTCCTTTTAGCGGAAATACAAATTAAGCTTTAACGTATCAGAACTTGAATCACCATACACAGACTGTATTGAAAATGAAAAAATTAACGAGAACATCTTGGATTAACGCAGGTTTTAATATTTTGGATAATGAAGGATATACACGTTGTTCTGTTGAGAGAGTTGCTAGGAAACTAGATGTTACCCGAGGCTCCTTTTATCATCATTTTAATGACCGTGAAGATTTTATCCGTTCAATGCTTTCTTGTTGGGTTGTTGAATATACTGATAAAATATTAAATGAACTAGAACAAGAAACGAGTATCAATAAGGTGCTTACAGAGTATATTAATTTCACATCAAGAAAAAAAACAGCAAGAGAAATTTCCATCAGAGCTTGGGCATTACATGACCCTATCGTTGCAGAGTATCAAACGATTGTTGATGAGAAGCGTTTAAATTTTGTTATTAATAAATTAGGAAGCCTACCTATTCCGGCTCAACATGCTCAAACAATTGGTAAATTAGTACATCTTAGTTTAATTGGTGGCACCATATCTGGAGAGAGGTTAAATAATCTAAACTTCAATAAATTAATTTTAAATGGCGTAAAACTTAAAAAATTTTTATTTTAAATAACCCGTTGTTAATGGCATTTACTACCCCTCCTACTCCACCTATCTACAGATAAATGTTGATTAAAACCATAGAACTCTATTGATATTATTGAATTATTCGATTTTCGAATATCATCACACTGATTTATTTGATTTTATAATCAAGTTCAGTAAGTTAAGTTCAATAGCATGATATCACTCTGAATATTAAAAATATTGCTGACTATTTTTAAGATCTAAAAATACCGGCAAGTGAATGAATTTCAGTATATGAAAAATATTATAAGCAATAAAGAGGAATATATGGGAGTAGACAAACTAAAATCATTAGTTATCACTGGTGCTTTTGTTTTACTTTGGGGCAGTGCTGCAATTTTTACTAAGCTAGGAATCGATAATGCTTCTTCTATGATTTTATTAGTATTTAGATTTAGTATCGCACTAATTGTCATTTTGATATTTTGCAGATATAAACAACAATATTTACCTGAAAAAGGAATGATATTACAAACGGCATTGGTAGGAATTATTTTAATCGGTGGCTACTCTATTTGTTATTTTTTATCAATGGAAAATGGTGTTACTCCTGGTCTTATCGCCACTATTATGGGAGTACAACCAATACTTTCACTCTGTATTACAGAACGAAAAATTTATGGCTACAGGTTAGTTGGGTTAATTATGGCGTTATCCGGCCTAATTGTGCTTGTATGGCATAGTTTAATAACTTCCCAGTTACCTATTATGGGCATTGTACTTTCGCTAATGGCACTGTTATTTATGACTATCGGAGCTATTTCACAGCAAAAAATTAAGCAATCTCCATATAGAGTGTTACCGATTCAATACGCTGTCAGTTTGGTACTATGTTTGTTATTCATTCCAATGCAAACTGTACATTTTAATTTTAACTTGAATTTTCTGATATCCATCCTATTTCTAGGTATATTTATTTCCGTTATCGCTCAAATATTACTTTATTATTTATTAAGTAAGGGGAATGTAGTGAATGTAACTAGCTTATTTTATTTTGTTCCGATTGTTACGTCATTGCTTGACTATTTTATTCTTGGGAATAAACCTTCATTATTTGGCATCTTTGGCATGGCTGCAATTATACTGGGGATTATATTGGTTTTCTATAAGCCTAAAAAGGGGGCCCTTAGCCATGTTAGCAGTTAGTTAAAAAAGTAGTAAAACATAAAAAATGGAGGCTCCCTTTAACTAACCAAGTATACGTGTTTTATCTTTCAAACTCATTTAGCTACTCTTAGAGTTTGGATTAGGAGATTATAGAGGCTATCAACAGCTTGATCTCCAAGAGACTGATTACTTCTATATGCTGCGACACCCATTGGTTCCAAAGGCCCTAACCCATGCAATGCGCCTAATATTTCCAGATTGGGGGGAACACTACATTGAGTCAGTACAGCAACGGCCAGCCCACTTTCAACAGCAGCAACCTGCCCTGGCAAGCTCGAACTATTATAAACAATTTTATATCTACGCCCCTGTAATGAGAGCGCATTGATGGCGCTTCGTTTTGCCAAGCTGGTGTGCTCATATACCGCGATCGGTAATGGGTCACGTCGCCAAATTTCAAATTGTGAAGAACCGACCCATACCATAGGCTCATAAAATAATAATGCTCCCTGAGTATTATTTTCTCTTGAGACTAAAGCTAAGTCTATTTCACCCTTTTCTACCTTTGGTATCAATGAGGTAGATTGCTCACAGTTAAGCTCTATTTCAACGGAGCTATGGTATGCGGCAAAACGTTTTAATACAGGGGTCAGATATTTTTCAGCATAATCATCTGGAACACCAAGTCTGATTCGCCCTTCTAGCTCACCACCATGAAATGCAATAATAGCTTCATTATGTATATCCAGTATCCGCCTTGCATAACCCAATAATTTTTGACCTTCGTAGGTTAATTGATGTTGCCGAGGATTACGTACTAACAATTGACAACCGAGTGATGACTCAAGCTTTTTTAGTTGCATACTGACTGCAGATTGTGAGCGATGAATCTCCAAAGCAGCAGCAGAGACAGACCCTGTATTTACTACAGCGACAAAACATTTTAACCAGTCAATTTGTAAGTCTGTATATTTCATAACCAATCCATTCGTAAATCGAATTTATAAATTTCGAATTATTCATTTTAATAAAAAAACCATAGACGATATTATTCTTATCGAAGATGAAATTACATTATAAGGTCATATATGGATAACTCAAAACGACAATATTATAAAAAACACTTAGAACAAATTACTTCTTTTCAAACGAGTAATCCAAATGAAAACCCATGGGTACTAGGAAAACCCAAAACAGAAATAATTGATGTGGTTGATTATGACCCAAACTGGCAGGCGCAATTTAAACAGATTAAACAAAATATACAAAATAAGTTAGGTCATAAGGCGCTTGCTATCGAGCATGTGGGCTCTACCGCAGTCTCAGATCTATCAGCAAAGCCAGTAATTGACATTGATTTAATTGTCAAAAATCCGGAACAAGAACTTAATTATGCTCCTATATTAGAAGAGTTTGGTTTTTTACTAACTGTAAGAGAACCTTCGTGGTACCAACATCGCATGTTTCGCCTTGAACAACCAAGAGTTAATTTACATGTATTCGGGCCTGACTGCCCTGAGCACCTACGTCATATCTTATTTAGAGATTGGTTACGTACACATGCCGATGATAGAAGATTATACGAAGAGGCGAAAAAAATGGCCTCGGTTAAAGTAACCAATGTACAGGTATACAACCAAAATAAAGAAAACGTAATTAAAGAAATATACGACAAGATTATTAAAACAATAAGTGAATAAGCAGAACAATATAATGAAAAAAATTATACTCATTAAATCATCGGTTATGGGAATGCAATCCCATACTAAACGTATGCTTGATTCTTTTGAGCACTCATGGACTGAAAATCATAAGAATACCACCATTATTCAACGAGATTTAATAGCATCTCCTCTACCAATTATGGATGAAGATATTTTTTCTGCGTACTATTCGGTACCAGAGCAGCAACAAAGTGAAAAACAAAAAGAAGCTCTAGCTATATCAGATAAGCTTATTGAAGAACTTAAAATTTCGGAACTAATCGTAATCGCAGCTCCGATGTATAATTTATCAATTCCTAGTCAACTAAAAAACTACTTTGACCTTATTATCAGAGCAGGTTTAACGTTTAATTATGTAAATAACGAACGCATTGGTTTACTTAAAAATAAGAAAGCTTTAATTTTAACAAGTCAAGGTGGATTAAAAAATGCTAATAAATCTGATTATTTTGTTGATTATTTAAGGGATATACTCAGTTTTGTTGGAATTGAGCACACCACTTTTATTGGTGTTGAAGGTATTGCTATGGACACAAGCCGTATTGAGTTAGAGCATATTAATGCTGAAACTCAAATGAAAAATTTCATTAACAATTACTAAATAGCTAGTCTTGAGTAAGAAGAACTGTACTTAATGGTATAAAATGAGATATAAATAACACTAAAAAATCATAATTAACTTAATTAAATTAGAGTCTATTTTTCATAACGCATGAATAAACCTTACGTAAAAACTTTTATTTACCTTAGGTTTGTTAAAGAAAAATACTCTAATTTAAATTTAAGCCACTTTATATTTATATGTTTTTGCAAAAAAACTGAGGTATTGTTGGTGTGTTCAAACAATCGGTTGGTAAAATTCACCTCAAACACCATATGCTTACTATAATACAAAAAGTTTAATAATGTTTTTATAATAAAACGGCCAGCATAATGCGGCCGCTTTATTTATCGGTGATATAATATAAAAGATATTTAGCTAATTAATTGATAAAATCTTCTCTCATAGGAACAAAGATATCTAATATCTCACCATCCAATAAACATTCACATTGGTGTTCTTCATTTGAAGGTACATATATAACATCACCACTGCTTACTACTTTAACTATTGCCCCTACGCGATAGTTAAATGAGCCAGATAAAATATAACTCATTTGTTCATGTTGATGTTGGTGTAACTCACCTAATGTTCCTGTAGCTAAGGATATTTTTGCTATCATCATATTTTTACTACCTAAAAATATTTTCCTTAACGTACCCGGAGCAATATTTTTCGCCATGATGTCTTTATCAAAAATAAACATGTTTTATATATCCAAATAATAATTATAATTAAGAGTTAATTAGTTTGTTCGATTTCATGATCTGCTGGCACAATTGGCTTAATATCTCTTAACATAACCAAATAGACTAAAGCACCGATAGCGCAAGCAATCCCTGATACGATTAATGCCCAAATAAATGACCCTGTAGCAGCAATAATATAACCCGTTACGATAGGCCCTAATATTCCACCACAATTTGATACCGCACTTTGCATTCCACCGAGTACCGAAGTCATATTACGAGGTGCAACATCTCCTGGTAGTGACCAAATCGCGGATGCAGCAAATGCAAGGGCTGCATAAGATAAACATAATAATGCCATCATCAGTGTTGTAGACTCTACGAGACCGGAGAATGCAATACTGGTTGCAATTAACATTCCGCCGACAATAGGTATTTTACGTGCAAGACTGACGTTATTATATTTAATAAATAAATAATCTGTTGTCCACCCACCTAACCATTGCCCAGCGATACCACAAAGAGGTGGCAACATCGCGGCAAAGCCCATTTCTTCTAAACTCATTCCCCTTTCCATCATTAAATAAGCAGGGAACCATGTAATAAAGAAATAAATGGCATAGTCCAACATAAAAAACCCAATACACATTGCTTGTACATTGCGATAGCGGATTAAGTGGTACCATTTCATAGGCTGAATATTATCAATGCCTTCTTTTTTTACCTGACCTTCGCGAATATAAGCAAGTTCTTCAGGGCTAATCTTAGGATGTTGTTCTGGGTCGTGATAAACTTTAAGCCAAGCAAATACCCAAAGTACACCAAGCGCACCACAAATAATAAATGCAGCTTCCCAGCCCCATTTTGCAATGATCCAAACAACTAACGGCATGGCAAAAGCTGTTCCGAATTTTGAACCACTATCGAATAATGCTGTAATGCGGCCACGTTCTCTGTCTGGAAACCATTTTGCCGCAATACCGCTATTACATGGGTAAGCCCCTGCTTCCCCCATCCCCATTAAAATACGAGTAGAAATAAAACTCAGCGGTGTTTTTGCTAACGCAGTTGCAGCTGTAGCTAGAGACCACCACAAGACTGACCCTGCTAACGTTTTTCTTTGGCCATATTTATCTGCAATAAACCCCGCAGGTATTTGGCAAAGTGCATAGCTAAGAAAGAATGCAGACATAATCCAGCCCATCATTTCAGGCGAAATCTGTAACTCTTCTGAAATAGTTGGCGCAGCTGCCGACATTACTGTTCTGTCTAGATAATTAATGACAATAGCAAGAGTCATTAATATCGCTATCGAAAATCTGACTTTAGTACCCTTATTCTTATATGCCATAATAACCAAACCTTTTTAAAAGAATGGAAAGCCAGGCAAATATTATGACTACCTGGCTTATAATATAAGTTATTTAAATAAACGTTCTGGATTTATTGTAAACTTAGCTAATTTATCTATATCAAGCTCAATACCAAGCCCTGGTTTATTCGGAATAGTGAGATACCCCTCCTCGTCAACTTTAAATGGAGTTTTAACAATGCCATCGATATATTGGCTACCGCCAATAAACTCAACAAAATCAACTTGAGGGAAAGCGGCCGCCATTTGCAGGTCGGCAGCCAGCCCCATCGCTGTATTCCATCCATGCCCAACATATTTAACGCCAAATTCATCGGCTAACCATGCAATCCGGCGCTGCTCAGAAATACCGCCAACTTTTGTCACATCGGGTTGTACAATGTCAAAAGCGCCTTGGGATAACCAAGGTAAAAATGCTTGGCGACGAGTTAGCACTTCACCACCGGCTATTGGTACTGGGCTTTCTTTACGTAACACTTTAAAATCTTCGATATCATCAGGTCGCAAGGCTTCCTCAAACCAACCTACTTGATATTCAGCTAACATATGAGCTGTTTGAATAGCCCATTTCAACCCATTTGGCCAGTAAGCATCACTTGCTCCTGCATCAATAAATAGCTGGGAATCTTGCCCTGCCGCATCCCTTGCAGACTCTACTATTGCACGGTCTAATTGATGATCATTACGACGACCAAATGGACCCCAACCAATTTTAAATGCCTTAAATCCAAGTGCTTTATACTCAGAAATAACCTGATGCATGGTCTCTGGCTCTTCCATAAGCAAAGAGCAGTATGGTTGTACCTTGGTACGGTAGTCCCCGCCTAACAATGTGCTTACAGGTAGCCCAGTTGCTTTCCCTAAAATATCCCATAGGGCAATATCAATCCCACTGATGGTGTGCGTTAATGTTCCCCCACGCCCCATCCAAAAAGTATTTTGTCTTAATTTTTCAGAGACACGCTCTGGTTGCAGTGCGCTTTCACCAATACATAATGATGCCAAAATGGGAATGGCTGCCTCTACAAGTCGTCCATCGGTAAACACGCTGCCGTACCCTGTAATACCTGCGTCCGTATGTATTGCCACAATGGCATGAATAGGATCTTCAGGTTTTATTTCATTCGACCACCCCCCTTTAGGGCTCTCGCCAAATAATGGCACAGCAACAATTTCGGTAATTTTTATATCTTCCAACAGATTTAACATGGTTTTTCCTTCTTTAAGCAGAACTGATTTTCAATGCATTAAACATGATTGTATAATTGTATACAATATTCAATAGAGTGAATTGTGATCTAAATCTGGTTTGTAAACCCACCAGCACATAGGTAATTTTTTGTTTTTTAGTGGTCTATTATTTGATGATGTGGTAATTTTGTTGGGTAGGATTTAACATAAAGAAGATAATTAATCTTTTGATTAATAAAAATTTTATAGGCTTTCACTATGATTGACGAAAACAAAAATCGCCCTTTTGATACGCCTTCAAAAGACGATTATTGGCAACCGATTAAAGCAAGAACACTAACCGATGATGTTGTAGATAAAATTGTTGAGGCAGCAACTCGAGGTTATATTCTCCCCGGCGATCGAATTGTCGAAAAAGAAATCGCAGAAAAAATGAATGTTAGCCGGGTCCCTGTAAGGGAAGCTCTACGCATTCTCGAAAGCCAATGCATCGTTATCAATGAACCATTTAAAGGCATTCGCATGGCTCCAGTTTCTGAGGAACGCCTTGATGAACTTATTGAAGTTCGTGTTTTACTCGAATTACACGTCATAAGAAAATTCATTACTGGGAAAAAGCATCTCGATAATCAATGCATTGAAAAACTAAAAGAGTGCATTGATAAAATGACAATGGCGGCAAAATTAGAAGATAGTTATTTATTTTCCCTTAGTGATGTCAATTTTCACCGTACTCTTTGTGAATTGAGTGGCAATAAAACACTCACCTCGTTATGGGAAAACGTATCAAAACAATTAACGATCATCATTGGAATATCAACTTTTACTAAACCAATGGAAGAAATCATCCAGGAACATAAAGTCTTGCTTGATAAAATATGTGCGGGTGATTTGCCTGTTTTAGAAAAAGAAATCAAAGAACATATTCGTAACCAAAACAAAAAGATTAACTTTAATTTGGCCGTTGATAAAAAAAGAGATAAATAATTTTAATAAAAATATATTAGAATATTTTTTCAATCCAAATATAGAGTTATAAATTACCATCTTTTTAAACAATGTAGGCAATGAGTTAACTTGCCTACATTGAATGCTGCCATATATACGATCCCAAAGGCGGTAAATTAATTATAAGTGAAATAAATTTCAAATTTTAAGCCGTAAAACCACCGTCCAATACAAGGGTTTGCCCTGTAAGGTATTGGCTATTATCACTGATTAAAAACTCAACCGCTTTAGCCACTTCGTCTGGTTGACCAAGGCGACGTAATGGAATGTTCTTTAGGATTGCTTTCAGTTTTGCATCAGGGATCGCGTTAGTCATATCACTTTCAATCAAACCTGGTGCTACACAATTTACCCGGACCCCAAACCGGCCTACCTCATGTGCTAAAGAACGCGCAATACCAAACATTGCGGCCTTACTAGCCGCATAAGCCGTTTGCCCGATATTACCTTTTAGCCCAGTCACAGAAGACATCAACACAATAGAGCCATGCCCATCAAGTAACATGGCAGGAACAAGGTGCCGGTTCCAGTTAATGATTGAAATAAGGTTATTATCCATAACATCTTGCCAAATAGCGGCATCTTGATGAATATGAAGAGCATCCTTAGTAATACCAGCATTATGAATGATGGCGCTTGGAGGGCCTAGTGACTCAAGTAACATTAGCGCAAGTTCTTGAACTTGTTGTTCATTTTTCCCATCGCAGGCGTAACCTTTAACCCATAAATCTGAAGGGTTATTCTCTACGATGTTCAACGTCTCAGCCAAGCCTTCTTCACTTCGGCCTGTAAATACAATATTCCAATTTTTATGTAACTCTATTACGAGTGATTGGCCTATCCCACGGCTACCACCTGTAATTAAAATCCATTTAGTAGACATATTATGAGCTAGACTCCTTGCTAATATACTCAATTAATTCCTTGATGGTCATCGTTGAATTTTCGATGAAAAAATCGGCAGTGAGTGCAACGTTATATTCACGTTTAACTAAAACCATCAACTCAACATAATCTAAACTATCAAATTTAATTTGATCGAGTGTTTGGTTAGCGTCAATGTCTTCATCTAAATCTTTTGCATCACAGATCATTTCATTAATTTTAAGATAAATTGTTTGATAATCACTCATTAGTCATCCCTTCATTTAAGTTATTGGTTGAACTTATTTTCAATGTAATCGCACTCGTTATAAATTTACGTTGGTATTCAGCCACCAGCGATAGACAAACCAACAGACCAGAATCAATAGTCCCTGTTACAATCGCTGGCTGAATATCAATATTAAGAGCCACAGTCTTGTCTTCCAGCATTTGTGGTTGTAAAAGCGTAGGATCAAACCGCAGCTCTTGGTGTGTTTGCACAACGAAGTAATCAGAAAAAAGGGTTTTAAATGTGGTGTCTTTAGGTAACCAAACCGCAATATTCTCCTGTTGAAAAAGTGTTTGGTCCTCAATAAGGTATTGAAAAAGTACCGCATCTAAAAACATCCACAATGGCAGCTGTTGAAAATGGGTATCAAACAACTCCTGCTTTTTTACCAGTTCAATTTCATTGATTTTCTTTGCATTTTTAATTGAATAAACCTCAGTTTTTTCTGTGATTGATAAATTACAGGTTATGCATTTTTGGTCATCTGCCGTTAAAATCGCTGAAGTCCCCACTTTACTCCCTGCAACTAACGAGTATTCAATATTGTTCCATAATGGTTGGCGAATTCGGACCACACACTTAACATCACTATTCGCATCAATCTCACTGACAGAAACTTGTTGGCTTGAAAAATGCTTTATATCTAATAATGCACGCATGCCATGTACACTAAGACGCTCCCCTCCGTTAGCTTGAACCCAAGGTAAATCAAAGTGGACCGGGTTATAATCCCCTGAAAATTCTGCCCAACTGTGGGCGTCTTGTAGGCTATAACACAAGGTTTTCATTTTATTTTTCCAAAACAAGTGCGGCATTTGCGCCACCAAATCCAAAACTTAGATTCAACGTTGTTGATACTGCCCCTTCACGATGTTCATTCGGGATATAATCAAGGTCACAATGGGGATCTGGGTTATTTAAATTAATTGTTGCCGGCATCACCCCTGTTTGCATGCTTTTCAAGCAAACAATGGCTTCAAAACTGCCTGCCGCAGCAATCAAATGCCCTGAATAGGATTTGGTACTTGAAATAGGGATTTTATATGCTGCAGATCCTAGAGCCCTCTTCAATGATTCAGTTTCATTTAAATCATTAAGCTGAGTTGATGTACCATGGGCATTAATATAATCGAGCTGTTCTGGGGTAATATTGGCTTGTTTTAACGCTGTTTGAATCGTTTGAGTACGCGCAACACAGTCATCCGCGGGTGACGTAAAATCAAAAGCATCAGAAAAATTCGCATAGCCCGTAATTTCGCCGAGAATGGTTGCACCCCGAGCCAAAGCACTTTCCCGCTCTTCAAGGCATAGTACTGCTGCGCCTTCTGAAAGCACAAACCCACTACGGTCTGCACTAAATGGGCAACTAGCTCGTTCGATATTTTCTGATTCATGGGATAGTGCGCCTAAGATATCAATATTCCACACAGCACAATTACTGCGTAGTGACTCTCCTGCGCCTGCTAGCATCATAGAAGCCTTACCACTTCGAATAACTTCAAATGCATCACCAATGGCAATCGTTCCTGTAGCACAAGCGGCAATAGAGGTATTTTGATAGCCTCGTAAATTCCAATATTGGCTACAAGCTGCCGTCGTTACATTAGGCATTGAAAAAAAACAGTTAAATGGGGATGTCATGCCTGTCTTATTAAACTCATCAATGGACAGGTAACTTTCATCTAACCCAGCCCATCCCGTCCCCATAATGACACCGCAGGATAACGGGTCATAGTGCTCACTAGGTTCACTCTGACCAAAAGCCATTTGCATGGCTTCGCGTGCTGCTGCCATTGTTAAACGCGCATAGCGAGGCAGGCGCCGACGAATAGCAGCGGGTATACCTTTCATACTAGGCTCTTTATCAATTAAGCCTAAGAAATGACTAGAAATATTACTTTCTGTTTTATCAACATACTGATAGCCTATTTTCTTATCCATTATGGCTTGCCAACATTCAGTTACCGTCTCACCTAATGGTGTAACAGCGCCATATCCTGTAACGACAACACGCTTAAATTGTGACATTGGCTTGATATCCTCTCATATTAATTCTCACCACCCTGGGCTAACCAAAGCTGTAACGTGGCATATAAATAATCGTATTGGTTTTGTGCTAATGAATTTTCGATGGACAACAAATCATCTTGAGCCGTTAACAAAGTTTGGTAATTAACAGCGCCTGCTTGATAGCGGTTTGTGGTCAGTGCTAAGCGCTGCTGGCCGAGTGATAATGCCTCGAAAAGCTGTGATTTTTGAGTCTCAGCCATTGTTCGAGCATTAATGGCATTATTAACCTCCATAATGGCGTTATAGGCGCTATTACGAAATTCGATTGCCGTTTGCTGCACTTGCAAATCTGATTGCTCGATTGTCAACCGCACGGTATTCCATTGAATAAAAGGTAATGAAACGGCACTACCAACTACCCGAGTTGGGTCGCTGAACCATTGGCTAAACAATTGGCTCCCTGCATTCAGTGCAGCTTGCAGTGATAAGGTTGGATAAAAACTGAGCCTAGCCACATCTGAGTTGGCGAGCATAGAACGTAACCTTGATTCGATGGCACGCACATCCGGTCGGGTCGAGATCACACTTAACGGTGCTGAATACTCAACAAGCACATTTTGACGAAGATTAATCGGTTTAATATCAATAGATTCAGGCAATACCGTACTGTTAAGCAATAAGGTCAATGAATTCTTTGTATTCTGTTGTTGATTTATAAGTTGCTCTAACTCATTTTGCCGGTTAATTACAGTTTGTTTCGCATGCAATACATCCAACTGTCCGACTTTCCCAGCGTGGTACCAAGATTCTGTTTGTGCTAATATTTTTTCAGCAATCACCTTTCCCGCTATTTGGTTATCAATTTGCCGGTTGAGTAAGGCGATACGCCAATAAAGTTGAGAGGTGGTATTGATTAGCGTTAGTCTTGTCGCTTGGTAATCATATTCACTAGCAACGGCTTCCCATTCATCCTTTTCACGTATACGTGCAAGCTTCCCCCACAAATCTAATTCATAATTCAATGAAAGCCCTGAGCTATAATTTTCTTGTGGGCGGCTACCATGCTTAATAGATTTGGTATTTGAAGCACTGCCTGTAAATGAAAAATCAGGGGTAAGATTGGTATTTGTTAACCCTGCACTGGCACGCGCCAATTTCAATTTAATGCCTGCTAATGCCAAATCATTATTACTTTCCAATACTAACGTAATAAGTTTCATTAATGCTGGGTCATGAAAATTAAGTAATTGAGTCTGGCTATTAAGAGGCTTTTGCGAGCTAATTATCCGTACATTTTGTTGCCACTGGTCTGGCAGGTCCAATTGAGGACGCTGATATTCAGTCCGCATTAAGCTACCGCATCCTGTCAGTAGAAATATTACGCCATAGCCAATAGCCTTGATTATTTTCATTCTCTGGCCAATGCCTCAGTTGGGTTAAGCTTCGCGGCTCTGTATGCGGGAAAATATCCAAACATAAAACCGATTAAAACGGAAAAACCGCAAGCAAATAAGATTGGCGTGAGCGTAAAAACCATCCGAAATTCAACTGCTAAATAAGCAAAAACCGCACCACTCGCTAATGCTCCAGCAATACCAATTACTCCCCCTAACAAACAAATCATGACAGCTTCAATTAAGAATTGAGTCATAATGTCGGAAGGCCTCGCACCAACGGATAAACGGATGCCAATTTCATGTGTACGCTCGGTAACTGAAACCAGCATAATGTTCATCACACCGACGCCTCCAACTAAAAGAGATATCGCCGCAATCGAGGTGATCAACAATGACATTGAATCTGATGTTTTTTGCAAGGTCATCGCAATTTGGTCGTCCGACTCAATGAAAAAATCTTTTGTGCCGTGGGTTTTCATTAAATGTGATTCAACTAGAGAGGTCGCTTGTTTAAGATCTAGCGTATCCAAAAAGTTAACCGAAATAGCTTCGAAGGGCTTATCACCGGTTATTCGTTGTGAAACGGCGGTATAAGGTGCCCAGCCAATCATAAAATTATTGGTCATTTTTGGGCCTGCTTTTTTCGCTATACCGATGATACGCCAAGGTGTCCCATTAATTTGAACCAATTGGTTTAATGGTTCCTCATTTGGACCGAACAAAATATGACGGCTATTATCATCTAAAATAAAAACAGGTTCTTTATTGACGATGTCTAACTGATGGAAGCTATCCCCTTGTATAATGGTGATCCCTTGTCCGGTTATATAGGAATCGGATACTCCATTTAACATAATAGATGAATCTATCCCTTTATAAATAATAGCAGGGACACTTGTAATAACGGGTGAGACCGTAGTAACCCATGGAAGTGTCGCAAGACTGTTGACATCATCTAAAGAAAGCGCCCTTTCTAAATCAGGGCGTTTACTCCCCCAGCCTAAGCCAGGGCGGATCTCTAACGTCGTTTTACCCAACTTACCAATTTCTTCTATAATGGTACGTTTAGCGCCTTCGCCAACAGCAACAGAAGAAACGACCGAGGATATGCCGATAATAATGCCTAACATAGACAAAAATGCCCGCATCCTATGCCCTAATAAGGCACGAAAAGCCATGCGTACTGACTCTAAACCTCTACGCCATAATGAAGCGCGCCCATTGCTGTTAACAACTGGTAAACACGGGGAAATTGCCTCATCTTTCAGCACATTATTCGCATTGTCGGAAATAATTTCCCCATCGCTAATTTCGATGATCCGCTGAGTCTGTTGGGCTATATTTCGGTCGTGTGTGACAATAATAACGGTATGTCCCGCTTGATGAAGCTGATGAAGTACACTCATCAACGCTTTACCACTAGTACTATCTAAAGCCCCTGTGGGTTCATCCGCCAAAATGACTTTTGCGCCATTGACCAGTGCTCGACAAACACTTACGCGTTGTTGTTGCCCCCCCGACAATTGAAACGGTTTATGCGCTAACCGCGTTTCTATTCCCAGTTGCTGGGCTAATAACTGTATGCGTGATTGGCGTTCTTGTTCTGGCATCGCAGTATATAATGCAGGAATAGCAATATTCTCTTCAGCCGTTAAATACGGCATCAAATGATAGCGCTGAAATATAAAGCCTAAATATTGACTGCGCAGTTCAGCGAGCTTTTCGCTATCCGCCGAGTGCACTGCAATACCATTAATATAAATTTCCCCGCGTGTTGGTTTATCCAAACAGCCGAGAATATTCATTAGTGTGGACTTTCCGGAACCTGACGCACCAACAATCGCTAACATTTCGCCTTGGTTAATAGAAAACGATATATCCTTCAGTACCTGAATTCTCTAAGTGCCGGCAAGAAACTCACGATAAATATTTTTTACAGTGATCATAGGAGCCATTAACTTACTCCTATATTATTTGAAACAATAACCTGCTCACCCTCTTCAAGACCCTGAATAATTTGAACAAAATGGCGATCGGTGATCCCAACAACAACCGTTTTAGTCTCGGGTTGATTACCATTAAGTACCGTGATTTCATATTCATTGGCGGCAATTGAACGACCTAAAGCATTAACCGGTATACGCACAACCCCTTTAACCTGAGCAACACGAATAAATACTTGTGCTGTCATAGACGTTTTTAATTCGCGATTTTTATTATCAACTTCAAAGGTCCCTGAATAATATACGGCATTATTCTGTTGGTTATTTGAGCTTGCCATATTCCGTTCTTCTAAAGCTTCTTGAGGCACTGGTTGAACATACCCCATCGTTCCCTCATAACGTTTATCTGGGTCTGCAAGCACATAAAAATATAACGGTTGACCTGAATGTACGGATTGAATATCCGCTTCTGAAATACGCGTTTGAATTTGCATTTTATCCAGATTAGCTAATACCAAAATCGTTGGAGCCGTTTGGGAAGATACTATCGTTTGCCCTTCATTTGCGACAATCCCTAAGACTTCCCCAGCAATTGGCGCTAAAATTTGTGTGTAACTTAAATTTGCATTTGCTGTTTCAACTTCCATTTCTGATTGAACAATTAATGCTTCATTCATTTTGACTTGATACTGCTGCGCTTCATATTGTGCTTGTGCTTGTTCATAATCACTGTCGATGCCAGAACCGTCTTTACGTAATTTTTTTTGTCGTTCAAAGGCTTTTCGATATTGAACTAATATAGCTTCTGAAGACGCTTTTTGGGCTCTAACACTCGATAACTTGGCTATTGCATTACGTAAATCAGATTTTTGAATGGCGGGGTCAATCTCAGCAAGTATTTGTCCTTTGAAGACTTTATCTCCCTGTTTAGCATACAAATACTTTATCTGCCCATTAACCTGAGCACCTACATTCACCTGTACAGAAGGCTTTAACGTCCCGGTTACCATAATGATTTTTTCGATATCACCACGGTCGGCTGTTATCACCGTCATTTCTTGAGCAATATTCGACTCAGTGCGTGTTGTAGCGAAATACACGATAGCAAATAGTGCAGCGGTAATACCGAGCACGATCAGTAGGTTGGAACCCCGTAATTTAAATCGCTGAGCCCACTGTTTCATGGCACTGACTCAGCGAATAAAAGTGGATTGTTCAACTGAGCTTCCTGCTGACCACGGTTGTTATCAATAGTCTTTGTTAGCTCACCATCAATGATTTGATAAACCACATCAAACCTTGAAGTTATCTTATCACTATGTGTCACGACAACTAACGTCTTGCCCATTTCATGGCAATGCTTTTGAATAGCTTGAATAACTTTAGCGGCGGTTTCTTCATCTAGATTAGCGGTTGGCTCATCAAGTAATAATATCGGCCTAGTGCTATACATAGAGCGAGCTAATAATAAACGCTGCCGTTGGCCTAAAGATAAAGCGCTATGGCTCTCGCGAATAAGGGCATTTATTCCCCCAGGGAGGTTATTAACCACTGAATCTAATACTAGGCTTTTTAACAGTTTATTAATGATTTTTTGTTCTTTTTCCTGAATATTCGGTGCAAACAGTGTGATGTTTTCCCAAACTGAGGTATTAAATAAAATGTCTTCTTGGCTTTGTAAACACACTAACTGCGCCAATTGTTGATACACAATCGTATCCCCATCAGAATGACAAAGGCCATGTTGATATGGAATTAACCCTGCAATCACACGCAATAGTGTACTTTTCCCGGCGCCAGACTCCCCGACGATAGCTATTTGAGCGCCTGTAGGTAAATCCAAAGAAACATTTTTAAAATTTGCTTGGCCGGATCATAACTAAAATCAATATGTTCAAATGTTAAATGCGGAGCGCCACCAAGGTGCGACTTAGCGTGGAAATTCGCTACCGCAGGTTCAATTCGCTCTGGAAATAAGCTATTCGCACGTGTATCAATAATATGTAATTGAGATTTATGAATAATCGAATAAAAAATTCGGGTAATATAGGAAGTAAAAATTTGGCGAATAAAGCTATAAGCAAAAAAATCACCAAGGGATATCATTTTACTGGCGACCATTGGGAGTATGACTAACATAAATACCACCATTTCTAGGCTACCGGTCAATTGGTAAAGAGTCCCTTTAACTTGCTCATAAACATTTCTTTTTTGAATACAAGTGAATAAATCCCGACTTAACCATGCAAATTGTATTTTACGTTGCTCTTCCAATCCCCCTGCTTTTATAGTCAGTATCCCTTGAAGGGTTTCCATGAAAAAATCATTCAATGAAGCTGTTTTTAATTGCAATTGTTGGGTATACCAGCGGTCACGAATAATAGCCCAAACACTGATTAACCCCATCACAGTTACACCAACAGATGAAATTGCAGCTAACACAGGCGCTATCCAAAACATAATTGCCAGCGCAATAATGCCAATAACCCAATCTGTACGTAATTGGTTATCAAGCTCTATTTTCTGTGCCATTGCCGATTGCCAAGCCATAAAACGACTAAAAACATCGCCTGGTGCACGCTTTTCAAAAAAGCGTAATGAATTACTCAGTAATTTAGAGAAACCCACTCCACTATTGACTAATACAAAGTGCTTAATAAACCGTTCAGTTATCGCTCTAACACCAAGAGCCAGTAAAGAGGCAAGTACAAAAGCAACAATAAATAACCCATAGGGGAAATCCGCATTTTCAATATCAGAAAATGCTTTATTAACAGCATTACTTACCATTATTGGCATAATAAATAATGTTAAACCAACTAAAAAAGTCAGTAGCATTAACCAATAAATTCCCGAAATAGCACTGGTTTCTTTTAAACTCATTATCCCCAAAGGGCGTTTTTGAATTGTTTGTTGCTCTTTGCGGCCTACCGCTACCGTATTTGCCTCATCTGATTGGCTTTGGTTATTCGGGTCTAAAATAAGTGCATAACCACTAATTTCTAGCTTTAACGCTGAATACGGTAACCATTGCTGACCAATCGCTGGATTGATCACACAGACATTATTCCCTTTCCGATAAGCTAAAATAACAAAATGGTTAGCTCCATAATGCAAAATTGCGGGAAGCGGAATACTTTTTAGCTCATCATGTTCAAAAAGAACGGGAGCAGTTGCAATACCGAAGTCTTTAAGTATTGTCGAAAGTTCTAACAAAGAAGTGCCATGATCTGTCGCAGGATAGCGTTCACGCAGAGTATCAAGTGAAACAGTAACACCTTGCGTATGGGCTAACATAGAAATACATGCTAAACCACATTCATTCGTTTCTTCTTGATAAACAGTATTAGGGATAATCTTGTTCATAAGAGGTCAATGATTAATAAAATAAAGTGAATGGCTATGCCACAAAAGCCAATCATTAGGGTAATCTCGAATCGTTTTTTCAATAATGATTGGCAATTGATTAGCAATATCTGTTGCGTGCACAGGAGGATAAATATTGATTTGTATTCCATTTTTGCAATATAAGTTATAGAAAACGACTTGCGCTGAAATCACTTTGGATAACCGAACAACACCACTATGTAATTTCGCTGGACGATTAAATAAACGGCAAGCTAATTTATTATTTATCCCTTCCCCCGTATGAATCGTATAATCTGGGGTAATATCAGGGAAAATAATCATATTTTTCTGTCCTGATGCCGTTTCAGTCATTAATGTCATTAAATTTTTTGCTAATGACTTATCCTCTTGATGTATTGAGCAATAAGATAAATTAATTCCCCCAAGAATACGGGCGGTATCATCAAATTTAGTTTGCTCAGCACTTGAAGACACAATAACCGTCGCATTTTTAGGTGATGTTCCTGCCCCTACGATAGTAGCTAATACATCAGAAACCATATGCAATGGCGCTAGAATAACGGGGACTTGTTGTTCATGCAGAGGCTCAACAATTTGATTAAGTTTGTGTGTACACGCTTCTATTTGTGACATGATTTGTCTGTTTTGCCCCCAAGTTGCGCCCTCTTCTAAAATATACCGACGTACCGCGATCCATGCGGTATCAATACGCCCTGGTTTATCCATTAAACACTGGTAATTTTGAGTAGCGACCTTAGTTCTATTACGATAATTCCTACCGATAACCCCAAGGCGGCATAATGTATAACTAACTATTAATAATAGTGGTGTAGATATATAACGCAGTAACCACCTAAATAGAGTCACCGCACAGGTATTTAATTTCACAATACCTACAAGTGCTGCGTCAACGACACTTCTAATACCAAAAATTAGCCATACAATAATAAAGCGGCCCACAATTACTCCTGCTTACTCTTTTCTAAAAGTTCTGCCATATACTTAGTAAATTCAGGAAAATCACGGTCTTGATAAACAACATAGCGCTTATTGATAATGAAAGCGGGTGTTGCCGTAATATTGTAGAATTCAGCAATGCTCTCCATATAATCAAGTTTTTCAGCTACAGCTGGGGTATTGCTAATTTCAAGGTACTTTTCAGTATCAACATTATGCTTTTTCAACCATGCCAATAGTTCGACTTGATTTTTAAAATCAACATTATCATTTAAAACAGAATTAAAAATGGCTGAGCGTAAACTAGGCTCAATATTCATTTCTTCTAAAGTCGCAAAAATAGGTGCATAGGCCGCTAGTGGAGTATACTTACTTGCTAAGTGTATTGCTTTGAAATTATCATCATCAGGCAGTTCTTCTGCAAACTTCATGATGGCATCATTATTTATACCGCAGTAATAACATCCATATGACATAACCTCAATAATACTGTTATTTTCTTTTATTGGGCTCGACAATACTTTTTCGGCTGAAATTTCAAAAAATGTTTGCTGACTTTGACTATTATCTTTAAAGGTCTCAAAAATAAAAACATGATAAAACATGACTGTTGTAAGCACAGAAATCATAATGACAAAAAAGGTATATATGATAATCGTTAATTTAGATATTTTTCTATTATTCATTACAGTTTTACCATTGGATTGAAAGCAAAGCATGCAAAGAATCCCTCCTCAGCATGCTTTATAATTATTACATAACAACTAGATTATAAAGGGCATTTACCTGTTGCAGGTTGTGCTTTATAACTTACTTCACCGTGCTTATCAGTACATTTTGTGATCTGTTGGCAGGTTGTCAGGCCAGCACCTACTTTTACAGTATCAAATGATGTTTCACACACTGGCGCTGTTCCACCAATAACTTTTGATGCATCTACTGTATTTAACAATTTCATATAATTTCCTTATTTATTTTTAGCTATTAACTATTAGCTATTAGATAAAATCAATTTAAATATTTCGCCTTAATAACTTTGACTAAGTAGCCAATAAGGCGGTTTGGATTATATGCATAACAATAATATAAGTTCAATTTAATGGGTAGCTATTCAATCCTAAACCCTGCCTATATTCATGTTATAATTATCCTTATTAGGGATTAAGCAGTTTTTTGGTTATTACTTAACTCCACCCCATCATTTATCACAGGTTAAATATTGGAATGATGACAGCATTGGAGTAAAATCAGATAATTGTATTTATTTTTATTTTTCACTAATTTCATGAGTGATACATATAAATATTAACAATTAGAAATATTATTTTACTGATTTAACACATCTAAAAATTTAAATATTTAGGTCAATACAATCTATTACTCCTCATAAGAGTAATAATTTAAAAAGGAGTATTCTAAGGGTTAATAAAAACACCAGTTAAAATTTCACTTATATACTATCAGATACTTTTCACCAAGTTGTCATATTGATAAACATAACCTTAATAATATTAACTTGCATTAACAACATTAATTATAAAGGTAATTGGGTTCATTATTTTCTAATGTGTATAAATAATAATACACTAAAAATTAATATGAGGGAGCCATAAAGGCTAATGTTGAAATAGTAAAAAAATGGAGGCAATAAATTGCCTCCTAATTAGCGAATCATGAAAATGAAAGTTAAACTTTACTTACCTAATAAATATAGCTTAACAGAATAAACATAACAATAATTAATTTACCACATCTTCATTTAAAACAATGTCACTTGAATTTTATTTATTAACTAAAAAAATTAATTATATACTTAAATATATCATATACATATACACAAAAAATCATAATAATATAGATTCAATTTTGGTTATATATCTATTATTAAAACACCCCAAACAACCTCGCATGAAATAAAATCATGCTTTATAAATGAGAAAACTAAAATGGCACATGACAAAACTATAATATTACAAAATAATAAATCATTAGGTTACTTCAATAAACTTATTGTTTCTAAAGGAAATAACTCTCATTTTAATAATAACAAATATAAAAGTGATACAAGCGGTACATTGGCAGGTTCAGTTCATTATGTACAGAATTGTATAATCCCAGCGGGAAAGCATATTCCTGATGATATTCAACCAAGAATAATATCTAATCGAAAAACTATGTTTCTATTCCAACCTAGAGAATTCATAGCGCATAATGATGACGTCAAGTTATTTGTTTTTGATAAACAAAAACGTATTATATTTGAAGCTAAGATGAAAAATCCAAATGAGCTAACGTCAACTTGTGAACCAATCTATGCCAATATTAGTCCTCCCCAACCCCACCCTAATGAAGTTACTATCATTGTTAGTAATGATAAACAATTGCATCAGTTAGATGACCCCGATTATTTTAATGATATTATTCTTAATCATGATACGGTTAAAATAATCACCAGCGATGGTCACTACAATTCATCATTCAAAGTTGAGTCAGATGAAAAATATTCGCGAAAAAAAATCATATTTCAATGTAAATCAACTTATCGATTTTCAGTATTTTTCAATGGTAGAAATGTTGAGTTAGCTACAGGTGACGAACTTACACTCATTAATGTAGATGGCACTTGGTTCGAAATAAATACAGAAAATAACTGTGACCAATTCCTATCAAAAATAGACTATATTGGTAATTGTTGGTCAATTATAGTGCCAAGCCAATTTATTAAGCCTAATATTACCTTACAATTTACACATCAAGATAAAAAAGGAGATATTGAATATATAGATATTGGTGCACCTAATGAGTTACTTCTCCATACTATTGCTATTGGTATGTTAACACCCTATAGGGACAAATTCGAATTTCAACAAATGCATGAATATCATCAGCAATATTTTCAACAAGTCCCCTTATCTCGCTTAACGGTAACAACCTACGATCCTATTTATTTAACCGAACTTATGTTGCATGATGGCCGGCTACTGGTAGGTATTGCTCCTGGTGATGGGGGTTGGCACACCGGCATTATGCGGGAATACATAGCAAAATCGTTAATTGCATCTGGAATTAATTTTGCCAACTACGGCTTTTTCAATGCAGGAAGAGACAAAGCGAGTAACATGGTAACACCACAAATAACCGTACACACCTCTATAGGAAAATATGAAAATGGGTTACAAGTGCACGGCGGTTCTGGTGGTGCAGGTATGGCGACATTAGATGACACTATTCGTAATGAATTTAGTCATGAAATTGGACATAATTATGGCTTAGGGCACTACCCCGGTGGATTTTATGGTTCTGTCAACGCCGTTCCTAGCCAGCGAAATTCAACATGGGGATGGGATAGCCACAATAATTTTTTTATTCCCAATTTTGAAAGCGCAACACGAAATAAACCCACGTATTTACAAAATGAAGGTGAAGGGTTATTCGCACTCCCTTATAAGGAGCACTCTCTCGGCCATGATGCAATGGCTGGGGGTTCACCTATGTATGAAAAATACAATGCATTTACCTTACATACTCCTCATTCACTTAACCAAATTCAACATTTTCTTGAAAGTAAAGCTGTTTTTAATGTTAACTCGGCCACAGGGTTTTCTCGCTGGGATGAAGAATTACAACAAATGAGAGAGTACCGTCATACCACATCAAAATATATTTATAGTGATGTCCCCATAGAAAATGGTAAAGATATCACCGAAGAGCAATTAATAAATATTTTCCAGTTTAATAAAGAAGCTATGATCCACTGTTATAATGGTAGACATGCACCTAATATTATTTTCCCTACCCCCAATAATTACCCGGATTATTTAATTACTATTGATACTTCAGCAAGTTATAGTATTACTCTTCATCTAAATGATACTCAGAAAATTATACATAATAATGAAGTACTACATTATATCTCTGATGGCCGCGAATGGATTATGCATGATGATGATGCACTTCTTAAGGATTTGGTCCCTTACAAGCAAGGTGTTAAGGTGATAACCTTATTAGGGTTACATGACCCCGAAAATAAATTGCCAAGTTATATTTACCCTGCCCTTAATGGTTCTTATGGGATGGTCTATCCAGATGATAGTAATAAACTCGATACAGATTTAGATTACCTCGAAGTCAGCCTTATAACTGGAAGATGTTTACAATTTCAGTTAGCCCCCATTCAAATTAATAGAAATGAAATGAACCAATTTCACGTGAATATCGAAAGAAGTTTACACCCCGTAGAAGCTAGGGTCATTCATAATGGCTCAGTGATTACAAGCCGTAAGATTAATTTAGGTAATGATGACCTAACCTTTACTATCAATTCTAATTAGTTGATAAACTCCTCGTTTATATAAACGAGGAGTTTATGTGGAGAATCACATCATTATATGGAAATAAAAAACTAATACCATTATAGCAAAACAAATAGCAGGTCCAAATGGAATGTAACTTTTTTCATCAATATCATAGTACTCAGCAAACTCTCCTCGATCCGGTCTATAATTAACAGACCTAACAACTAAATAAGTTAATAAACCAAATAATACCGATAACAAAATAAGCCAAGGGATCGCAAATAACCCAATAAAAGTGGCGCCTGCAGCAAACAGTTTGGCATCACCATCACCGAGCCCATCTTTACCTGTCGACAATTTGAACCCCCAAATAACTATTTTAATCACTGACCATACGAGCATACAGCTTGTGACAGATTGCAAAGGAGTTATATTTGTCCAGCTCATTACAGAACTTAATAACCCGAGCCAAATTAACAAATAGTTCAGTTCATCTGGAATAATTAACCATTTAAGATCAATGAAAAATATAACATAGCAAACGGAACATAACCCTAAAAACATCACCAATGTAGCGAGTTCCCTATCAAAATAATAGTAGAAAATAACCAAACCAAAAAAAAAGCCAAAAATAAATTCTGAAAGAGGATAAAGTTTCGATATAGGGCAATGACAATGTCGACATTTCCCTTTTAAAATTAACCAGCTTAATATAGGAATATTGTCCCGTTTATATACTTTATTTTTGCAAGTTGGGCAGCGAGAGCCAGGAAAACTTAATGAAAAATTCCCCGCCTCTCCCCGTGTAAATATTATAATAGGCAAACGATATATTACTACATTGATAAAACTACCAACACAACAGCCTATAATAATGGCAATCACAGTATAATAATAATGAATAAACTCTAACATACTAGTCACAAATCTTCATTATTGAACCGTCTTTTTCATATTTTTTTTGATCAATATATACATTATTATAAGCGTTGATACTGCCTCTAAAATAGGTTATTTTATATTTTCCTCCATGCCCCCATCCCAGATCTCTATCTATTGCATCAATATTGGTATAAATAAAATCTGTTTTTTTAAGGTTAATATCATAAGCACTTAATTTTTTATTTTGACTTATCGCATTGACTAATTGAGCAAAATCCAGATCTCCCGCTTTAAATGCATCCCGTTCTAATTGGTATGCTCTAGAATAAAATGGGTTAGTCGCAAGGTCTCTAATAATAGGGCTTCGGTTCCAGTCCATTGCTAATGTGTATTTTTCCCCTAATGTTATGCTACTTAATACACTTGCATTACCGTATAGCGTCTTGTCAATATCATTATCTGATGCAGATTCCGACCCCCAAGAACTATTACCTTGTCCAGAATAAGTCACACTTGTTAATTCCAGTATAGGCGGAACAGATGATTTTGGGTTATAACCTGTTTTGGCTTTCCACTCAAATGTAACTGTAGGTGCCGGTCTCCCTTTTAGTTCGGGTGGAGATGCTGGTGGGTTTGAATCATAAATATGAATTGTCAGTTTTTTTATTGCGCGTCCGGGTAACCAAATAATATCGTCAGGTTGTCGAAAGTATTCACTACCGCCATAAGTAGTTGGTGCAGCTTGCTGCCTTGGAAAATAGTTAGCGTTGTAAACACCTCGATTTTTGATATAGAGTATTTGGCTATTATAAGACTCAAAAGTACGTTTCCGATCAGTTTTTGTCGGTTTTCCCAAACCTGCATCCGAGATTGACATACCACTGTACTCTCTTGCGCTCATCGGTATGGGCGAAACCTCTTTTTTTGTAGAATAATTCCCAAGTAACGGCGTTCTACCATCAGGTTTCCGTATCGTATCCATTGCAAAAAAATTAGCAATTTTTATAGGAATACCCCGTTCTTCTTCAGTCCAATATTCTGCGGTAACCGATACATTTACTCGATTACTAAATTTAGATGTTAAACCAAAATCACGTAATGTAGAAATAAATATAGGTAATGGCGTCGATGTATTAGCACAAACCGACATTATTGGATTAGAAGCAGTGTTATTAATATAATTAACACCTTTTGTTGTTTTAGCAACCGCTATTATGGGCAGCAGCAACACGGTACAAAAAATTACTTTTTTCATTATTAACCTCTCACTTACATTTGGGACATCTTAGATAACTGATCTGATAACGAAAATAGTGCAATAAACACCCAGATGACACAACCGCCTAATATTAATGTTGAAAATGATTTTAATAATCCTGCAAGCTTATCCATTTTGTCATTAATATTAATTTTTGACTTTTCAGATACTGATGTTAATACATCATGAAATGATGGTAATGCGGAATACAAACTAATATTCAAAAGCTCATGTACATTTAATAACCCTGTATTCAGCGCTTCTCCGTAGTTTTGACCTTTGGCCATATTAACTTTCATAATATTAATATGACTTTTTAACCATCTATTGGCGTTTAAACTCAATATTGTCAATGCATCATTAATAGGGATTTTATTTTTTAACATCCCTGACAAACTATTTAATATAATAGAAGCATTTAATTGTTTGAAAGTAGAAAATGGTACTACTCTGTCCATAAACCTATCCCTAAATAACCCAGTTACATTTGCCATAATAACCCTAGTTATTATCGTTAATAGGATGACTGCTACTAAAATATAAACCCATAACCCATTATATAAAGCCAAGCCAAATTCATATAATGAACTGGTCACAACAGGCCAACGCGTAACCGGTAGTACTCGTTCAAAGGCAGGGAAAACTTTGACCGCATAACCTGCTATCACAATTAAAGATAAAGCCAACATAATCAAAGGAAATGTTATTGATTTGATGACTTTTGACATTAATTGGTCTTTATATTTAATAACCTCAACGATACTGGTAAAGCCATTGGCAAGTGCCCCACTTTTCTCTGAAGAATAGATTAAACTTAATTCACTCTTTGGTACCATCCCATCAAAAACGGATGCAATAGATTCTTTATTCGCCATTTTGTCTAATAAATAATTCAATTTATTGACAAACCCTTTGCCTATAACCGTTTCCCCTTCTTTTTTTAGTTTTATGATTGAATCATAAATCGGAAGGTTAGAGTTAATCATATCAGCACAAAATTGATATAAATATAATCGCTGAGATTTAGTGAATTTTTTCAAAAATTACCTCCATATCTTCTGCTGGAATAGCGCCAAATTCATGAGTAAACCAGTGGTAACAAACTTTATTTTCAATTACTAATAACAGCGTTTTTTCTTTAATTTGAAACCCCTCACCAATTCCTTTTCCAATTAGCCTTTTTTTACGCCAGTGCATATACGCTTCAAGCCAATTATTTTTCGCTATTGCAGATAATTCATCAATTGATGGCCGCATATATTCGATAACGAGTTTACGTCCTTTGATACCCGTATATTTGCAATGCTGGCAGCCATCTTGGTTAAGCACTGATATTTCAATTTCCCGGGAACCGAAAATGGCAAGCTCTGATTTTTTACAGTGCGAACATAGTACTGGCATTAACTTTTGACACTGTAGGCCCGCAATAAAACCAGGTGTACACAGTTTGTCTCCTGTAATACCGAGTGCCGATAGCCGCTGTAATAATGTTACAATGCTCCCTGCGTGAACGGTTGTGAAACAATAATGGCCACTTTCAACTGCACCAGATAATGCATTAGCTGAAATTTTATCTCGTATTTCACCTATCATAAGTACATCTGGATCACGACGTAATGCGGATTTAATCGCGGAATGAAACCCTCCACCATCGACATCTAATACTGAACTTTGTTTGGTACCATAGATATAATATTCAACGGGGTCTTCCACCGTTAAAAAACAACCTTTGTTGTTAAACCGATTTATTTGTAGCCATTCAATAACTGTCTTTAATGTTGTTGATTTCCCCGACCCCGTTGTTCCTGCAATAAAATAAGCACCATATGGATTACTTAGTATTGATTTAATATCTTCAATTTCTACCTCAGATAACCCTGTACTCTCCAATTGAGGGTTAGGGTTAGTATCTATAGAAGCAGGTATAATTCTCAATACACAATGATAACAATCACTTGTCTCTCCAAATATTGGGAAATGTGCATAACGAAACCGGTATTTTTTACCTTTCAAATCATACAAAATATTGGCACTTTGCGGTTGTTGGCGATTCCATGTTGTCTCTTTAGTCGTCGCTTCAACGTTATACAATACAAACACCAATTCATCACAACTAGCAGATGTTAACTGAGAATATAAAATTAAAGAGCCATTAACCCTAAACTCTACTTTTGAAATAACATCCCCACGAGTAATATGTAAATCACTCGCCCCAGTATCAACGGCAACCTGCAATAAACTTTCTAGTTCTTTTTGGACATCACTGGTTTCATATAATAGGTTACTGCTCTTGTCTCGAGTTGCTTTTTCAATAATTTGGTAATATTGAGATTCAGTACTCAACATAAACCCACAAATATTTTTCTTATAAACTGAACGCGTATAATATAAATCCATATATATACTCTCTAGTTTATCAATCTTAATTTTATTGATAACTAAATACTTGGATTTATTATAATCAACAATGATTAAATTTTTTTCAAGCAACTCAAAGTGGCATTTTTCTAATGCCTTCACCCCACCTTCAATACAATTTATGTTAATAAAATCAATTGATTGGAACATTATTAATCTACAACTTTATATTGATTGTTTTTTAGAATAACTCGATATCGCATTCCATTCATACTAAATGGTTTATTCTCACTAACAAAAGAAATGCGGCTATTCTCACTATTCACCACCCCTATTTTTTTTATACCCGCAACATAAGAAATCATAATAACTTTTGGCTTATCCATTGGTTTAACGGGAGTATCCATCAGTTCATTAATTCGTTGCTCCTCGACATCATTATCCATTTCCTTGGTTGCTACAGTTTCTTGACTAGGAGACTCATTTAAAATTTCATTGACCTCTTTTAGTTCTTTTTTTAACTTAGCTAGCGTAATTTGATTTTCAATATGTAATTTTTCTGATTCAAATTGAAGATTTCGTTGCATTAAGTCAACAATATTTTTTTGTTCAATTGATACTTCTTTATTTTCAATGTTTGGTAATTCTATACTTTCTGCTTGCGGATCTGCATAAGCGAACTGTAGGCTTATACCTAATGTTAAAATAGAAAACATTATCTTTTGCATGCAAAAACTCCTGTAACTTTAATATTGTTAACATCTAATTTCTCTATTGATTTAAAAACATAATAATCAATATAAGGTTGACCGTTTAATAAGTAACTAATTTCCAATGGGTTATTTTTAAAAGTCATTTCAAATTTTGCAAATAACAAATTATGGCTATCTGGATACCCTGAACATTTACTTTCTATATTTGACACAGAGGAAGATGGTAATTCATTTAATTTTATCTTTTTTTTCTCGTTATCTTTTGATGAATTGTATGCATAAACATAGTTTATATAGTCATTGCAAGTAGGTACATGCAATTTTGCCTCAGGAGAAGTTATTTTATTTTCCAATCTATTATCAGTATATTTCAATTGTAAATTAGAAAAATCCAAGCTATCTGGGCTAATAATCCCTTCGTAGCGTTCATTGAAAAAAAATTTATCTTGAACATTAAAAATAGCACCAGGCTTTAATTTGTATGAAAATTGACAGTTATCTTCATTACAAGTAAACATATCCTCATTGAAGCCACTTGCTGTAAATGCATAACTACTGAGTAAAATTTGTTTTAATATAATGATAAGATCATCAGCTTGATACCCATGAAACTGAGATAAATAAAAATTTGTAATTTTCTTTTTATCATTGAGAACTAACTGCTGCTGTTGTTTTTCTAATGCCTCTTTTTCTGTTTTTTTATAATGTAAATAATACATTACACCAGAAATGGTGATAATTAATACTATTACAATACTAATGATTAGCATATACTTACTTTTCAATAAGCCATGCTCACGCCAGCCAGAAAGAATATCTTTCATACTAATAACCCTAATATAAGGATAGAATATAAATAATGATTGTGAATATGCTTATACCACAAGCAATTGCCGCTGAAACTTTAATGATTGTATTACGATACTTTTTTTCCTGATTCAAATACTCTTCATAAATTGCATCAAATATATCATCATTAATAACCGTCACATCTAAAGAGCCATATATTGATGTATCTTTTTGACTCAAAATATAGGAGAGCATTCCCTCCGTTATGATTGTATCTATTGGAGAGATTACACAATCATCTTTAATGCATATTAAATAATAATGTGTAATATCACCCTCAACTATAGGAGCATAAAACATGCCATCGCCATAAAGTTCTTTAATATATAAAGCTAATATTTCGTGTAATTTCACTTGCTTAGGAAATAACACTTCCTTCATACCATTACGAGTTTTATACCTAATTTTCCTACATTTTTTTTTGGTTGACTCAAGCCAAAATCGATGCCGATGCTCTTCTGTTTGGCTCGAATCAATCCATATACCACCAATAGTCAGCTTATTCTTTAGTAACTCTGCTAATGTCATGGCTTACTCATTAATTGAAAAGTAATTGTCTATCCCTACAATCATAATAATAGTTGAATTCGCATCTTCACTTTTTAAGATAGCTGATAAAATACCTGCCTTTTGTCCATCAGATTCTGTATTTTCATCATATTTACCAACGATCAGTAAATCACCCGGTTTAATTACAGAAGTATTAAACATTTCCGTTGTTGTATAATTAGGCAGTTGAACATTATCAAATTTTTCTATGCCAATCAGATTTTTACGTGTAAATCCACTAGCAACTTCAATTTTCCCATCAGATAAGGCTCTCGGAGTAATAATAAAACTGCTCCCTGTCACAATTTGATCGGTTGTTAACTGATTCTCAGTAATATCCATATTGGCATTTTTAGTTGAAGTCATGCCAGATACATAATGTTGAGTCTTAGTTAAATTTAGCGGGATTGGCATATTATTACGAGTAATAAAAGACCCACTTTGCAAAATTTTACTTCCAGTTAAATTATAAACAGCGTCAAGTTGTGCGGCTAAGCGAAATTTGGCATTTTCACCACCATGAAAATTTGAATTAGCATTAAGACTTCCAGTTAACTTAGTCAGCAAACTTTGATTAAACCCGACTTGCGTACCACCACTGTTGTAAGAAAAACCCAACTCTGCTTCTAAGTTTTTAGATTTTGACTTGTCGAGTATATAAATTTTATAGCTAACAACAAATTGACGGCTATTTGCTTGTTTGTATTGCTCTAGAACCTTATTGACATGATTGTATTCTGATTGCCTTCCAACAAACGTCAAAATAGATGAGTCTTGAAATATATTATATACCCCTGAAGAGATATATTTATCCATCATATCTTTCACATCTGCCCAGAACGAGGATTTAAATGAGGTTGTTGATTTACCTTTTAATCCGCTAGATGAGGCTGCCTCATTACTTGATATATCTAAACTAGCTTCATAGTTATTATCTGTCCCATAATAATCAAGGTTGATCGCAAAGTTTGAATATAAGTTAACCTCTAGTAAATTATTCTTCTTCAGTTGAATACTTACATCATACAAATTTGATAAATAACCAATAAATTCGTCTAGATTACCTTTAAAATTAATAGTATATACTGTGTTTTTTAATATATCCTCACCAGCCGTAGCTTTCTCAGCCAACTCTTGAGGAGTACTCGCATCAACTTTATAGGTAATTTCCATTTGTTCACCTAACATTTCTAATACGGTATAAATGTTAACAGGTGCATAAGTTGTCAAATTAATTTCTTTATCGAGTACTTTTTTCTGCTGACGATCGTAACTGACTTCTTTTCCTAAATATGATGTACCTAGAGATAAAAATGTCTCTTGTTTGCTACTATCAATATCTTGAAGGTCAGTTACTCTATCAAATAATTCTTTGTCATTATATTTTTCTTCAAAAAAACTACTACATCCTTGAAGCAGTAATGGCAATAGAATATAAACCAATTTACACATTTTCATTGTATTTTCTACTTATCAATTATCAATCACGAGAACATTGTTTTCTTCATAAAACTTCAAATAAAACCCTGCTTTTTGGTAAGACAGTTGTTTACCTAATTTTTCTAAAACTTGTATCCTATCTGTACCATCAATTGTGATCTCATTAAAAATGACAATATCTTTTGGGCTATTCCAAATAAAATCAATGCCATTGAATTTTGTCCACTCTTCAATACTTTGGCTTAAAAGCTCATTTTTCTTTAGTATTAAATGACTCATAACTTCCCGTTGCTCTTCACCCTCTTTTTTATCACCAGTCATTTGTTCTATATTGATATTTTGCTGTTCAGTTTTTGATGAATCAGAAACCGATTTAATTTCTTTCATCGGTTTTAAATTAACCCACCCTTGTTGACCTATTGTTGAGTTAGCAATAGAAGAGAAAGCTAAACTACATAAAATAAACACGCTCATTTTATATTTCATTATATGAATACCTTATTACTAATCATATGAAGTAGAATAATCCCCTTTAATTGAACTGCACCATTCAACTGCCATAATTGATAATGATTTAGGGTTAACATAAGTACTGGAATCCCCGTTCTCTGGATTATTTACACCTAATGATGCACTTATAATCCAAGTCGGTTGAAATGGTGTCGTTGCTGTACCTACAACATAACCGTGTCTAGCCTGTAATACGACGCCTGCCGATAGCCCTACGTGTTTTATTTTGTTTATTCTTGTACTCGACTCGTGAGAGAGGTCAACATCTAAAATATTTTTTTCATCATCAAATACAACTGGCGCCATTGATGAAACTGCGACTGTCAACCTTGGCCATAACCTTACGTCATTAACTACCGGACATAACTTTCTTGGTATAGTAATGACCCCATCCTCTTTGAGATCATCTCCAACATAATTCTCACCAACAATCATACTCTTATTATTGCCTGTAAAACTGTGATAACTTACTTCAGGGACGGTACGATATTCTTTGACTAATTTAGAGCCTTCATAATGACTATCTTCAATAACTACATTAGCGACTAATGTTCCTGCTACTTGATTGCCTTTATTATCTTCTTTGGTGAGTATAAAATTACTGTCATCTAAATATTGAGCATCCGTTATACTGAAGTCTTCGGGTACTTCTTTCAATTCTAAACAAACAGATTTTGCTTTATTTTGAGTATCCCAACATAAAGCAGGCATTTTTTCATTTTTATCTAGAGCGCCACTTGTTAGTACAAGTTTATTTTCATCTTTTGCCATCAAGCAAGGACCATATTGACTATTTTTCGTATTCCAACACAATTTGTCAGTATTAACGGAACCATCTGATTTTAAATATTTCCCTGCTTTACTATTGAAGCTAAAACGTATTCCATAATTATAATTATCATTACTCAAAGCATCAGCATTTAGCGCTAACTCCCCAAACTTGATATTCTTATTATTTCTCTTTAATAACTGCCAATTAGTGTTTTCATTATCTTCTTTTTCTTTAAAAACCATATCTGCTTGAATTAAATATAGAGACTTATCTTTAAATGATTGCATGAAATTATTATATAAATTATCAACATATAAATTTTCTTCTTCTTTCTGTGGGTGGTACATTGCGATAAAATCAGTTCTTTCAATTGTTTTTCTTTTGGTGTCACCAATAAGATCAATTCTTTCTATAGATAAAACAGGCTGTTGACTAATTAAAGGGTCAATTGTACATTTCAAAAATTCTTTTTTTAGTGATAATTCAAGTAGGCTTCCTTGACAAGTTTCATCGGTAAAGTAATTACGTTCACTTCCAATGCCACTTCCCCAATTAAAGTGTAAATTATCATGAGTTAACTCATCTTCAATTTTATAGTTACTCACACGCTTACTGTATTCTGGCTTTTTATTTCCTATTTGAAATAAAGGATTTCGCTTGAGGTTCCCATCTATTGTTTCTAGTTCGTCACTATTAACAAAGTCTATAAAACGATACATTTCATCAACGATTGTATCTGAAATTTGTTGGCGACGGTTATCTTCAATTCTATTAATAATAAAGCGGCTCAATGGAACCATTATCACACCAATAATTCCAAGGACGATAATAACTTCAAGTAATGAATAACCTGCTATTTTACTTTTTTTCATCTTTATTTCTCAAAACCTCTCTAATTAAAGAGAGGTTTTATTAGCGAGTTATTAGTCTCTATTTATTAACGACTACCTAAAATAACTGCGTTAGTTGGCGAATCGACACAAACTGTTGCGATGTCATCTGGCTTAATGTTTTTATTACCATCGGCATGCAATGAGCGCAGGATAGGTGAATCATCTGTTATTTCTACAGCGAGATTTTTTGGTGTTGCAGTCAAGCTACTTGCTCCAGCTGCTGCTACACCGACTTCAACGTAATCCCATAAATTTCCTGATTGGGAAATAACCGCACGGCACTGCTCTTGATTAAGTCCATTTAATTCCACAACAAACCCACGCAGCCCCGTTGCTGGCTGCCCCGTTACTGTCATGGCTCCAGAGATCGCAATAAAGTTATTAGAAATATTATTACGCGCTTCGTCTGTCGAAACTTTGCCTAACTGAACTAAGCGTGCCACAATTGCTGTAGATTCTTTTGCGTCTTTAATTGACTCAAATGTATAGTTCGCAGAATCTGTTCCTGCCTCTGCTGGGTAACCTGGAGCGCGTTGATAAGCTTCTTTAGCTGCAATACGTATTGAGTTTGTATTGCTCACTAAGTCTGAGATTGCACGGCTATCGAATGCACGTTGTGCTAATACGACGACACCTGCTGCAATTGTTCCGACAATGCCTAATACAATGATAATTTCGAGTAATGTCATACCACGCTGATTTTTTACTTCGTGATATTTAGATACTTTTTTTAGGAGTTTCATTTTTAAATTTTGAGTCTGCTGATACACTTTGAACATAGTTATTCCTCAAATATTGATTTGATATATTTTTATAAATTCAATAACATTGATAAATTATATATTATTTAAATTAGTTACTCTCTTTATTAATAGTAACTCTATTTATTACCTTTCAAGATTTTATTTTGTTTATATTAAATGTTTATTGGCCGTATCCTTTTATCACTACCTCTCATTGCAATAATTATTAGTTCAAATTATTTTTCAGTCAACATGGTTTTATTATTATAAATTTAATTGTCGTAATCACCTTGTAATCTTTATTAACTTTTATTTAATATCTTATACATAAAGCATATTTAATATGTATGCACTATTTATCTATTCAGTATATAAAAACACAGAGATTAGGATTATTCCTAATCTATTTTAATTTAATAAGAAATATTCAGTTACATTATTTATGCAAATACTACCGATTAAATATATACAATTAAATAATATTAATATATTTTACTCTTTATTCGGCTAAATACTCCCATTCGGGATAATAAACGTGCTTTGTATATTGCTTATTTATTATCACTTGAGTAATTCTGTTTTTAGTCGAAACACTACTTTTACTACCAATTACCGCTATTACTATCGTTAGTTGTATGGTAAATAGCCCTGATATGAGACTATAAACATGACATATCCAAAATTATCCTTTACTGGCACTTCATTTAGCTCTAATCATGAGTCTACTATTAATTCAAAACCTGCACCAATTGCTAAACAAGATTTGAAAAAGGCAAAATTAATACAAGTTCCTATGATATATATTGATGCATTTGAAAATATTAAAAATGAAGGGTATACCTCCCTCTCCTTCTCTTCATATCTAATCGAAGCGTTAAAAGAAAAAATCATTTGTGATGTCTCTCGATTAGATTCATAGAATTATATTTAACGTTTTAACCTAATAAAAAATCGCGTATTTATTCATGTTCAAATACGCGATTTTTTATTTTTAACTACACTAACAAATAAAATAACCTACTAACTATTCTTACTAATAATTAGTTATCGATAACCTTTTTTATGGTTTGCCGAAGACCAACTGTAAGTTTGGTCACTTGGTATTAATTTATCTTTTTTCTTTTGTGCTCGAAGTTTCTTTGCTTGCTTATCAACTTCAATAGATATTTCGGTAATGATTTGCTTTTTGACTTTATTTTGCTCAGAGTTGGTTAATTCACGGCCAAGTTTTTTTCTTTCTTGCGCCAACTTACTACGAACTTGCATCTTTTGAGTTTCGGTCATCTCTTGGATGGTTAACATCTTCATTATCTCGCCCCTTACTCATATTGAAATACCCAACATCAATATAGCATCATTATACGCCAAAGTACTATTAAGCCTTTTTAATCTTAACATTAAGTGCCAAGTGATAAGATTAGGAGTATAGTTAGCCTTATTGCAACTTTAATGAATACCACAGTTATTATGGAATTAACTCCCTCTTCAAAAAATATTCGGCAATTACTGGCGACTGACAGCACGTTAATTGATGTCAGGGCTCCTATCGAATTTCAACAAGGTTCGATGCCAAGTGCGATTAATATCCCTTTAATGAATGATGATGAACGCAAAGCAGTTGGCACTTGCTATAAACAAGAAGGGTCTCATCAAGCGCTCACATTAGGGCATCAGCTTGTGAGTGGTGAGATAAAAGAAGCACGCTTAGCTGCTTGGAAAGAAGCCTGTCTCAGCCATAAAAGTGGCTATATTTGCTGTGCTAGGGGTGGAATGCGGTCGCATATCGTTCAATCATGGTTAAAAGACATTGGTATTGAATACCCTCTCGTTGCAGGAGGCTACAAAGTATTACGGCAAGCCGCAATTGATGCAATCAATGAATTAACACTACGGCCTATAATTTTAATTGGTGGCTGTACTGGTAATGGCAAAACAACGCTTGTTCATAACTTAGCAAATGGGATTGATTTAGAAGGAATTGCTCATCATCGCGGGTCGTCTTTTGGTCGCACATTACAACCCCAATTTCCTCAAGCCACATTTGAAAATCATTTGGCAGTTATGCTACTGAAAAAAGCAGAACATCATAACCGCTGGGTTTTAGAGGATGAAGGTCGTGCAATTGGTTCTAATAGCCTACCCAGTGTACTCAAAAGTCAAATGGACTCTGCTACTATTGCGGTGGTTGAAGACCCCTTTGATGTACGGCTCGAACGCCTTAAACAGGAATACTTCGACCGTATGACACATGAATTTCTTAATGTATTTGGGGAGGAAAAAGGCTGGCAAGAATACAGCGAATATTTACACCACGGTCTCTTTGCTATTCGTAAGCGTTTAGGTTCACAGCGTGCAATTGAATTAACTCGCTTATTAGATCTTGCTCTTGCAGAACAAAAAGTGACAGGTGACACTCAAGCACACTATTCTTGGTTATGCCCTTTACTCAATGAATATTATGACCCTATGTATCTCTACCAATTAAGCAAAAAACAACAGCGGATTATTTTTCGTGGAACTTATGAAGAAGTTGAATATTGGCTAACGTCTCAGCACTGATTTTAGATCCATATCATACAAATCCCATGCTCAAAACGGTGAAACTGTATAGTTGTCATCTGCTATCTTTTAGCAACAAGTTCAGTTACACCTTGGTAAATGAGCCTTGATGCTAGCGTACCTAGTACTATACCAACCGCTTTTCCTACTATTTTATGAATGCGTGAATACATTCTTCTGACTGACGTCATCGAGAAAGTTTGGCATAAAATGATTCGCCATATTAATGATGCGATGATAATGCCGAACCAAATGACGAGCTTGGTCCATAAAGGAGTAGAAGGTGAAATAGTTGTTGAGAAAATACTCATGAAAAACAAAACTGTTTGCGGATTAGATAAATCAGAAATCACCCCCCGCCTGAAATAAACACCGGAAGGAAAGCTTTCGACAATGTTTTCTGTAGATAAATTAAGCTGCGTCCTATTTTTAAAAACGGTTATGGCATAGTAAAACAGGTATAAACCACCAAGAATTTTGATCAATGAAAATAATGAACCAAATTCAGACATTAGGGTAACTAAACCAAATAGACCTAACCCGGAATAAATCGCATTACCCAATACAACACCATAACCACAAGTTAACCCCGCTTTTTTACCCGAACTTAATGTTGTTTGCACAACAATAAACAGGTTTGCGCCAGGGTTAAAAAAAGTTAAGACAAACAAAAATAGAGTGATAATAATGCTGTGCAAAGGGTCCATAATTTTGTATTCAAAAATTTAGGGATAACCATTATAGACATAAGATTATTAGCAACTCTATTTTAATTTGCATGTTTTCTGAGCTAAATCAGCAAATTTATTTCCTATTATAGACTTAATGACTTTTTACGGTGTAATAACCATTTGTCTAACTCATTTGCAAATTGCTGCCTATCACGTTGATTTAAACTTGCAGGCCCCCCTGTTTGAACGCCACTTGCCCGCATGGTATCCATAAAATCACGTATATTAAGGCGTTCACGGATCGTAGCCTCACTATAACGCTCCCCACGCGGATTCAAGGCAGAAGCTCCTTTTTCCATCACCTCTGCGGCTAACGGTATATCCGCCGTAACAACAAGGTCGCCTACTTGTGCACGTAAGACAATTTCATTATCCGCAACGTCAAAACCTGCAGAAACTTGCAACGTTTTTAAAAACGGTGATGGTGGAACTGTTAAGCGCTGATTGGCAACAAACGTTATTTGCACATTTTCCCTATCCGCCGCACGGTATAAAATTTCCTTAATTACTTTAGGACAAGCATCCGCATCAACCCAAATTACCATTATTGTATCCAGAATAGTCAAAAAATAGGGCTCATGATTATAACAGAGAATAGAAACAACGAGTGTGGATTTATAAGCGAGTCAACTAGAACAGATGAAAACAGGATACAATATTGACAATTTCATCACTATTTTATGTCAGGTTACCCCACCATACTCAGGGTTTTAAAAATAAACGTATTTATTTTCTGTATTGGTGTCTACGCCATCATAATTTTGTTGCGGCCAGTCACAGTGGCCTCTTCTTTTAAGTCTCAGATAGTATATCGACAACAGATAACACCAACCGATAACATTAACTAAAGTAGCTCATTGAACAGCCCGTTATACGTAAAAATAACAGGATAGAGCAACCAATAAAATAAGGTTATCGACTGGTTTACTGACTGTATTTTTAACTTAATGTATGAAAAACTTGTTTAAATTTATCGATATCTTGCTGGGTTGTTGACCAAGCCGTACAAAACCGTACGCACGTTGTTTCCGTTGTGGGGTTACCAATTTTGCTCAGTTGGTAATGCTTTAATAAATTATCAGCAAGGCTGTTTGGTAAAATAACGAAAACTTGGTTTGATTCAACGGGAGCTAAAAACTCAAACCCTTGTTCCTCAAAAAATAAGGCTAACTGAGATGCCATCTCATTCAGGTGATGACCAAGCTCAAAATATAGCTCATTATTAAACAGTGGCTCAAACTGTGCGGCCAATAACCAACCTTTAGCTTGTAATCCCCCTTTTTGCTTGATGCTATAACGAAAATCAGATTTTAATGCTGGGTTCAAAATAACCAGTATTTCCCCCGTTAAAGCCCCTATTTTTGTACCGCCAATGTAGAAAACATCTGTGACTGCAGCAATATCTTCAATGGTTAAATCACTTGCTTTAGACATTAACCCCGATGCAAGACGTGCGCCATCTAAAAAAAGGAGTAACCCATGCTTATCGCAAACCTCACGTAATGCAAGTAACTCATGTTTACGGTAAACGGTGCCTATTTCTGTCGAATTACTGATATACACTAATTTTGGCTGCACACTGTGTTCATCATTATGCTCAGCCAGCACATTCGCAACCAGTGTTGGCGTTAATTTCCCTGATGGTGAGCTCACCGTAATCACCTTATGCCCCGTTGCTTCGATCGCACCAGTTTCATGCGTAGCTACATGCCCACTATCAACAGCGATCACCGCTTGGTGCGGGCGTAAAGCATGGGAGATCACGGTTAAATTGGTAACAGTGCCGCCATTAAAAAAATGAATATCCGCATCAGGTTGTCCAATACGTGCTTTAACTTGCTCAGTGACCCGAGAACAAATTTCATCTGTGCCGTAACCTTTAAAACGTTTTCCTGCTAAGTCATTCAGGGTTTTCATCACTGCTGGATGGGCTATTTCATTGTAATCATTTAAGAAGCTATACATTCATTCACCTATTAATACTGGACAAAACCATTTTATAGCCACTATTTATAGGTGTATCTTATTAATTATTCAACAAAATTTTTATTGGGATGCGTTTCAAGTTGCTTACGTAGCTTTCAATTTTCTGAAGCTAAATATGCAGCTATTTATCACCTATTTCCCCCCTTTAGTTGGAATACAACCGACACTAGTTTTGGGTACGACGAAAAGTTAAATTAAAGCGATAAGGGCCAAGTAGTGGGTGAGTCCCTGCTTTAATACGTCTTATACCATGGTAATTTAACCGTGATTGTCCTCCCCAAACCACCACATCGCCATGTTCTAAATGGATAGCTTGTTTAGCGGCATCCCTTGTTATCCCTCCAAAGTCAAATAGCGCAGGTAGCCCCAAAGAAAAAGAGACAATTGGATGAGAATAATCGGCTTCATCTTTATCTTGGTGCAAAGATAATTTTGCCCCGATAGCATAACGATTAACTAGGCAAGCATCAGGTTTAAACCCATCAAAACCGACGCTATTTGCAGCTGAAGTCGCTAACTGACGGAAAATAGCTGGCATTGATAACCAAGGTAAATTAGTGACAGGGTCACGCTGACTATAACGATAACCTTGTTCATCCGTTACCCATCCCCAATCCCCACAATTAGTCATCGCAACTGACATGTGATAACCACTTGGTGTTTTCATGTGCCTTAAAGGATTCGCCTTGAGTACAAGGTTCAAATCCTTCAATAACCCTTGGCTATGCCCTAATAAAAAGCCTTTTAATAAATAAGCATCAGGGGCAATCTGAATGGTGTTTTCTTCTTCGGAAAATAGCATATCGACCACTTCTCATTATTAGCTGCTAATAAAAATAATACTGCTGCCCGCTATACTACCCCAAAACTTTCGTTAACACCGGATAGTGTCGCTTTTGCTAACCATGTTACTGAAAGATGTTCTTTACATTACTCGAATAGCTTTGCTCACGTTTAAACGCAGACCTCATGTTATTTAGATGGAAAACATTGACCAAACATATAATCTAATATTAGACTAAAATTCCAATGCAAGACCACCGTTGTGATAGATAACAAGGTAAATATGAACCAATCAATTAAATATGCGAATGCCTCTACATTAATTCCCCCTAAAGGGCATTATTCTCATTGTGTTAGCGCTAATGGGTTTGTTTTTATATCGGGGCAATTACCTATTGATGCTTTGGGTAATGCCGCCACAAACATATCTTTTACCGAGCAAACCAAGCTTGTGCTCAATAATTTGCAAGCCTGCCTAGATACCGTCAATTGTACTAAAGCCAACTTGGTGCAAGTCCGTATTTATATTACCGATATGAATAACTGGAATAGTTTTAACCAAATTTATGCTGAGTGGATCGGTAATTACCGCCCCGCTCGTGCTGTTGCTGGGGTTTCAGAGCTCCACTTTGGCGCCGCATTAGAAATCGAAGCCACCGCTGTATACGCTTAAAATTTGATAATTTATTGAGGTAATATCATGACTGAGTTAACTTTGCCAAGCTATCAAGATATTGAAGATGCCGCCCAACGTATTTTAGGTTTTGCCCATAAAACGCCTGTATTAACATCAACCACTGCAAATAAACAATTTGGGGCTGAATTATTTTTTAAGTGTGAAAATTTCCAGCGTATGGGTGCATTTAAATTTAGAGGCGCATTCAATGCGTTAGCACAATTAAGTCCAGAACAAAAAAAAGCAGGTGTTATTGCTTTTTCATCAGGTAATCATGCTCAAGGTGTTGCTTTGGCCGCACAGTTACTCGATATCCCAGCAACAATTCTAATGCCAAATGATTCCCCTGCGGTCAAAGTAGCTGCCACCCAAGGCTACGGGGCTAAAGTTATACACTTTGATAGATATACCGAAAACCGCGAGCTACTTTGCCAACAACTCGCTAAGCAACATGGGTTTACCATTATCCCGCCCTATGACCATCCACATATTATTGCTGGCCAAGGTACTACTGCTAAAGAACTCATAGACGAAGTTGGGCCATTAGATGCCCTTTTTGTGTGCTTAGGTGGTGGTGGTTTGCTCTCAGGCTGTGCTATTGCCACAAAGCAACTACTCCCTGATTGCCAAATATATGGTGTCGAACCACTTGCGGGTAATGATGCACAACAGTCATTTTATCGCGGTGAAATTGTACATATTGATACCCCAAAAACCATTGCAGATGGTGCCCAAACCCAACATTTAGGCCATTATACTTTTGAAATTATTAAAAACATTGTCAATGATATTTTTACCGTTACTGACCCGCAATTAATCGACTGTATGAAGTTTTATGCTGAACGCATGAAAATTATCGTTGAACCAACGGGTTGCTTATCTTATGCAGCAGCTCTGGCTAACAAAGAACGACTGCAAGGTAAACGAGTGGGGATTATTGTCAGTGGAGGGAATGTGGATATTCATCACTTTGCTCAGTTAATATCCTAACCCCATAATTGCCTATCACCTGTTAGATACATTAAAAATAGTTTAAAATTAGGGTTTCGATACAAGATAAATAAGGGAGAATAATGTCAGACCTAAAAGAAAATTCATTACTTGCGCAAATAGATATTATAGCAAAAGGATTAAGCGAAACATTTGCCCCTTTTTGTGAAGTAGTGGTTCATGATCTTAAAAAACCTGAACATTCTATTCTCTCTATTCATAACAATTTATCTGGTCGCCAAATCGGTGAACCTACAACAGAGTTAGGCCTTGCAAGAATTGAGTCTCCTGATTTCCCAAATATCATAGCCAATTATACCAACCAGTTTACGGATGGACGCCCAGTAAAAAGTACCTCGATTGGTATAAAGGATGATTCTGGGCAATATGTCGCTGCGCTTTGTCTTAATTTAGATATGACGCTATTCAGGGGAATGCAAAGTATGTTGTCTCAATTTATCGAAGTGGGAAATAGCCCTATAAAAGAACATATTGAACCCAATGGCACAGAGGCAATTCGCATCCGTATTGACCAATATGCAGCTTCGTTAGCTACCACAGCGCGTACTTTAAAAGCTGAGGAACGGAAAAATTTAATTGAGATATTACGAAATGAAGGCTTACTGGATGTAAAAAAAGCAATGGAGACTGTTGCTCAACACCTTGGGATTTCAAGAGCCTCGGTGTATTTATACGCTAAGAAAGCAAGCTAGTTTTGCTTCCTTAGCCATTTACTTTTTTTAAAATACTTTTAATGCTTATTGGGTAAAAATCATTTACATCAACACCCACATTGATTGCACGTGAACCCAATATTTCTAAGCGTTTACGTTGCTCAGGGTCTTTACCTGAATTATGCACATGCCCATATAAATGAATAGCGTCACGGAAAAAACCTTGCCATTCTAAAATTGGGTAGTGAAATAACACAAATTTTTGCTTTTGGTATTCCAATTCATAGTAGCTTCGTACCCATTCAAATAAGGACGTGTCAAACTCTGGGTCATCCAAAAATTTATCATGGTTGCCCCGTATGAGATATTTCTTCCCAGCTAAACGACGTAATATTTTATTTGCATCACTGCCGTTCCCTTTATATAAAAAATCACCCAATATGTAGATCTCATCATAGTCCGTAACATAAGCATTCCAGTTATGAATTAAAGTATCATTCATGTGGTTAGTGCTTCGAAAAGGTCGATCACAAAGATTAATTATATTAGAGTGACAAAAGTGCGTATCTGAAATAAAGTAAATCATATAAAACCCGAAAAAAGATATTAATTGTCATTATGTTAAAAATGATAGTATTCAAATAAATATGCGCTATCCCCTATATCATAACGTACTTGTAATTAATAACCTTACAGAATTGACCTAAAAATCCAATACCTCCTACATAGAGGTTAGCGTTAATTGTTGATAGTTTTTATCTGTTTTTATCACTCGCATTGGACGCGAAATTGCGGCATAAATAATACAACATTCAAAATATCGGAAACAAAATGACCAATCCTTCCTCAATTTCTCTTTTCTATGATTCATTTGGTATAGCGAAAAACCCTGCTGTTGTGTTGATCCCAGGTTTGGGTGGCCATAATATCAGCTGGACTTCGGCGTTTTGCCAACAAATTGCAGATGCAGGCTTTTATGTTATACGTGTTGATAACCGTGATTCAGGATTGTCTTCCCACATCGAACATTTTCCACCAATCGTTTTAAGTGAATTGATTGGAAAAATGCAAACTGGGGAACAATTTGTTATTCCTTACACTTTATTAGATATGGCTGAGGATATAATTCGCCTACTCGACTTATTATCTATTGATAAAGCACACATAATTGGCCGCTCAATGGGGGGGATGATTGCACAGTTGGTTGCTGCGAATTACCCGCAACGTATACTATCCCTTTGCCCAATTATGTCTTCATCAGGGAACCCCGACCTGCCACAAAGCGAACCCGATGTAATGCAAATGCTGATGAGCCCAAGCCCCAACCCTAAAGAAAATTTAGAGGGGTACTTAAGCGGTCAATTAGCATTTTACCAACGCATTAGTTCCTCTATTTGCCCATTTGATGAAAATTATTATCGGGATTATGTGCTGCAAGCGCTTGCTCGAAATTATTCCCCAGAAGGAACTAAACGGCAAATGGTTGCTGTGGCTATGACGGGTGATCTTCGGCCTTATATCAAAAGTATAGATGTACCAACATTAGTTATTCATGGTTCCATTGACCCTTTGTTCCCATTAGCTGCAGGTCAGGATATCGCAGAGAATATAATGAATGCAAAATTAGAAATCATTGAGGGTATGGGGCATGAAACACCTCCGGCTCTAAACTCGCAAATTGCAACTCTGATTATTACTCATTTAAAGCAGAACCAAGTTTAGCTTGGTTAGTACCTATTTATGGCTCTATAACTGAGCCATAAATATAGGTGATTATAACCATCCTTGTTTTTTATGTTGCGCACAAATGGGGCAAATATTGATGTTTTCTTCCCAAGATGAAAATGGTAGATGGCAAGTATGGCACTGACCATCATAATAGTTAAAACTAATCGGTTCGCTATTTTTAGCCGTATGCGCGTGGACATGAATAGATTGCGGGAAACAAACTACTTGGCAGCTCATACACCCCGTACACCGCTTTTCATCTATTAAAAATTGGTTATTTTCGATGTTTATCGCATGTTCATCACAAACTTTTGCACAAGCACCACATAAAATACAGCTTGCTGTATCAAGCTCTACTCTAAACCAGCTATCCTCAGGGTAAAATTGTTTCCTTGCATTTAACCCCGTTTTTACTTGGCCTTTATCTAACGGTTTCTCGTCCAATTTTTGACGGAATAACATCATTCGACGCCCGGTATCCACCTGTGCCGGCTGTACAATACGTAATTGCCAAATCGGTTCTTGTAGCGTTTTTAACTTTAAATTCAATGAGGCAACTGTTGGCAGCCACTTGTCTACCAAAGGCTCTGCTATCTGTATGCCGCGAATGCCATATTGCCGGTGCCAAACAATTAACTCATCTGCATTGGCGACAGGTTCATCGTGGTTAACCACCAAAAAGTCACCTTGATAGGTTCGTTCATGAGGAGCAATATTCTCAATAGCGTCAACAGGGCAAGAAAATAAACAGTTACCACATTGAAAGCACAGTTCATTATCAATTGCAGCTGCCATATGGCTAAAAGACACCGCACCAACCGGACAACTCGTCGCACAATTGTCACAAATACTATTTTTTAATCGTTTTCTGACACAGTTATTATTAATTGTTGGCTCTGGTGGAAGTTCTAGATTAATAAAACGTCTCATCATTCTGCACTCCCATCGTAGCAATAAATACGAATGTAAAAATCAACATTCACCTACTCAACGCTCACATTTTACCATTAATCTAAGGTTTATTTTAGTACAACACATTGTAGATAAAGATGATTTAGGCTAACTAATATGTCAAAAAACATAAAGATTTAACTATTTCAATCACCTAGTAGGCGGGAACTCATTTATAGTTAAAAACTTTATGTTTTTTTAGCAATAATAACTTATACAGTACTAGTTTATTGGTGCTGCTAACAGTGCATTTCTCATATAACTTTCAACGTGCATGACTGGGTCCCAGCCAGCTTGTATTAGCGCAATACTTTTACGACCAAAACTACTGATTTCATCTTGTATACGCATCCCTGCAAGTGTATTAGCTAAACACCCCATATATCATACAAGTCAAAATTATATGCTGGTTATATATCACTACCATAGCTATATAATTTGTATCTAATACATTTAGGCGCTAAACTTGATTAGTTAACAAAAACCAAGTCCACCCACTTTTAAGGCTAAGGTTTATCTATGAATAACTTCGAATTTTATAACCCAACACGCATCGTTTTTGGTAAAGATAAAATCGCTGAACTTGACAGGCTCATTCCACAAAATGCAAAAGTTCTCATCCTGTTTGGTGGCGAAAGCGCCCGAAGGACAGGTACATTGAATGAAGTTGAGCAAGCATTAGGCACGCGTCAATTTGATCTGTTTGGTGGAATTGAAGCTAACCCTCGTTATGAAACGTTAATTAAGGCCGTTGATAAAATAGAGAAAGAAGGCTTTGATTTTTTACTTGCCGTTGGTGGTGGGTCTGTCATTGACGGTGTTAAATTTGTGGCAGCAGCGGTTAACTACCCTGGTGATAAGTGGGAAGTTGTTACCAACAGAGGCTCTACAATCAAAACAGCTTTACCTTTTGGTACCGTTTTGACATTACCAGCAACAGGTTCAGAAATGAACAAAGGCTCCGTTATTACAAGGGAAGAATTACACTCAAAGTTAGCATTTATGAGCGATTATGTTTTTCCTCAGTTCTCGATTCTTGACCCTGTAAAAACATTTACCTTACCTCCTCGACAAGTCAGTAATGGTGTTGTTGATGCCTTTGTACATATTGTTGAGCAATATTTAACCTATCCTGTTAATGCTAAAGTACAAGACTCATTTGCTGAAGGTTTACTAAAAACGTTAATAGACATTGGTCCTAAAGCACTTGAAACACCTCATGACTATGATATTCGCGCTAATTTAATGTGGGTTGCAACATTAGCATTAAATGGGTTGATTGGGGTTGGCGTACCGCAAGATTGGTCTACCCACATGTTAGGCCATGAAATTACAGTGTTATATGGTTTAGACCATGCACAAACATTAGCTATCGTACTTCCTTCAATGCTGCTCGAAAAACTACCACAAAAACAGGAAAAATTAGCCCAGTACGCAGAAAATGTGTGGGGGGTTACCGCTGGTTCTCAATCAGAGAAAGCCATCAAAGCTATTGAGCTGACAAGAGCGTTTTTTGAAAAAATGCAAGTAGGCACACGCTTTAGTGATTACCAGCTTACCCAAGATGTCATTGAACCATTAGTCAACAGTCTAAAAGCACATGATATGGTCAAGCTGGGTGAACACCAAGATATTACTTTGGACGTTAGCCGCCGAGTGTATACCGCAGCCTTATAACGGCTATGTAAAGGTTGTACCTTCAACCTTTTTAATGAAGCCCGTTAATGTTTTCTTGACCACACTTGCATTGATAGGTGATTATTTCTAATAAACAAAATAATCACCTACTTAATTGTAATTTCAGGTATGTCCAAACCTGTATTACATGATTTTCTTTGCGCTAACCACCTAACCTTGTAGATTGGCTCAATCTAGGTTTATCGGTTATTTGGAGGGGAGATTTTTAATCAGTGAACCACTGTAATACCCCCCCCATCAAACTCGCTAAAGCCATTATTAATCATAATTAGGTTAATCATTTACCTTGATTGAACGCCCATTTGTTTGCATCCATACCTATAAAACTACATCGGCCATAATTAGCCTAAGTTACTCATATTTATCTATCTAGCATATAACGTTTAATTAGATATAAGGGCGCTTTAATTACCAGATTTTTAATTGTGAATGGTAGATTAGCATTAGCAAAATATTGTTTTCGATTCAGAGCATTATTCCCCATTTCTCACTGCTCTAAATTTATGTATTTTATAGCTTACAGACCCTTTTATACAAAATTTTAACAACAATTATGAGTTAGGTTGTGAGCCAATGCTTTCTAAATTTAATATATCAAACAGCGCATTACTTGCATCGTCACTACTCTTAACGATAGGACGTGGCGCAACATTGCCCTTCATGGCAATTTACCTAACTCGAGAATACCAAATGGCAATTGATATTGTCGGTATAGCCATGTCACTGGCAATGGTTATAGGTGTTTTATTCAGTATGGGCTTTGGTATGCTTGCTGACAGGGTTGATAAAAAACGCTGCATGTTATTTGCTGTGTTAGCTTTTATTTTGGGGTTTATCGCTATCCCCACAGTAAATAATGCTATTTTAGTTATCGCGTTCTTTTCTCTTATTAACTGCTCATATTCTGTGTTTTCTACGGTCTTAAAAGCCTATTTTGCGGATACACTCACAGTCTCTTTAAAGGCAAAGATATTTTCCTTAAATTATACCTTTATCAATATCGGTTGGACTATTGGCCCCCCATTGGTACTTGGTTATTAATGTACAGTATTAACTTACCATTCTATTTAGCCGCTATATCAGCTGCTCTACCAATATTTTTTATACAACGTTTTGTACAAAGCATAAAACCAACGCCATTAGAAAACGGAAACATACGTAAATGGAACCCACTGAGTATGCTAAGTGATCAAGTCTTAGCATGGTTTATTTTATCCACATTTTTGGGTTCATTGGTTTTTGGTACTTTTACCACTTGGATTTCGCAATATGCAATTACTGTGGCAAGCAGTGATTTTGCTCAGGTTGTTATTGGGGTAATTTTACCTGTGAATGCAGTCGTGGTCGTTACATTACAATACACCGTAGGGAAGCGTATCACCCCGGATAACCTAAAAAAATTAATGACCTTAGGCAGCTTATTCTTTATTTTAGGCTTAGCAACTTTTATGAATGCACATGAAAATTTATACCTCTGGGCGGCAGGCGCTTTTATTTTTACATTAGGTGAATTAATTTATGCCCCAGGAGAATATATGTTAATTGACAGTATTGCACCGGAAGGCATGAAAGCGAGTTATTTTTCAGCCCAATCCCTTGGGCTATTGGGCGGTGCATTTAACCCTATGTTAACTGGTGTTGTTCTTACTGAGCTTCAGCCACATTTCATTTTTATTATTCTCATGTTTATTACCTTTCTGGCATGGTTATCCATGTTAAACGGGATGCGATTACGCAAAAAACAATTATTACGCACCGTATAGTGCGTTACCGTTAGTGCTCCATCATTAACGGTAACGCCTATTTTTCCTGACCCGTAAATTTAGCGTAGCCATAACGAGAAAAATTGCGCTACTAATTATTAAGATGACTGAAAGTACTAAAGTTGAGAGATTATTTTCAGTCACCAGCAGTGAAAATGCAGGTATTGTAATTAATAAAGCTAAATTATTTATGCTTTCTGAAACAGATAATACTAATCCTTTATTTTTAGTACTCTCTTTAGCCAATAACGAGGTACTGACCGGTGAAGCCACCCCTAATGCTCCCCCTATAAATAACAAGCAGATACAATCACCAACTAAGGGTAATTTTCCTGTAATAAATAACACTAAAGCAACCAATATTCCTAATAAAATTAGGATTAGTTTAGCCGCATCCTGTAGTTTATATTTTGCTATTTTCGCAACCAAAGCATTACCAATGAACAAGCCAATACCAAATAACCCCATAATGATACCAATCTCAGCTGTTTCTAATGCAGTTCTTTGTCTTATAATTTCCCCTGACAATAAAAAGATACTAACTGAAACCCCGTTCCATAATCCCTTTGCTATGATCAAACGTAAAATATTTGCTTGTATTAAGCAGCTCAATGAGTGGGGATAGGTATGGTTTTTTTTAGAACTCGGCAAGATAAACCATGATATAGAAAATGCGAATAAGCCACATAAACTCGTTAATATAAAAGGCGAATACCACGCAAAATATTGAACTAAAATACCCGCTAACATTGGCCCAGTCACAATGCCAACAGTCATTCCCATCATGACACTCCCCATCGCGGCTGCTTGGTTTTCTCTTTTTATCACATCGGCTATAAGGGAAAAAATAACGGGAACTAATGCCGCTGATGCCACTCCCCCTATAACGCGGAAAATTACAGCAACCGAAAAATTAGGCGAAAAAATAATCACCAAACTATCTAGTGATAATAACAATATTGCAGTGAGTAAAATTTTTCGCTTATCTATTCGGTCAGAAAGGTAACCAATTAGAGGTGCTGTGAGTGTATATGCCAATGCATAGGACGATATCAGCCAAGGAATTTGTTCAGACGAAACTTCAAATGCCAGTGCTAGTGGCGACATTATTGAGGACAACATAAATTCTGTAGTCCCAACTAGATATACAATAACAGCAGATAAAAATAATACATTACGATTAGAGGTCATAGTATCCCCTTACGAGTGAAGTAATTAATATGATTTGAGTTTTAGATTTAATAAATTGAGTCTAAATTTAATGAATCGAAGAAATTAGATTTTGGGCTATAAGATGTCAAAATGAACGCAACTCGGCTAAAGTCACATAGTTTGAGGTGAGTGAAATGGGGTATTCTAGGTTAGTAATTAGGTAGGTTTCATCTAATTTAACACTAATTACGAGGCTAATGCAACTTTTAGTTTAACCTTATGGTTAACTATTTCTTATATTTAATTACCTAAACAACCCTCTTTTTAAATACAAATTATTAACATTTCGGTGAGTATGTAATAATGCTTATAAAAGTAACAATGTAATATTTAATTTATAATAAGCCGCTTTTACATCAAAAAAAAGCCCAAAATTATATTTTATAATATGCAAGAAATAACCAATAGATGCTTGTATACATGATTATTAAATGAATTTGTGTAAGTGATTAATTTAACAATTACATGAAAGTATATTTAGACTAGGCAAGGATGTATAAATATGAATATAACAACTCGATTAAAGATAGTTTCATTTTTACAATTTTTTATATGGGGATCTTGGTTAGTTACATTTGCGTCCTATCTTTTCAACACCCTACACTTTAAAGGTGGTGAAATTGGGTTAATATTCAGTGCATTAGGGATATCCGCTCTATGCTCACCAGTTATCATAGGGTTTATTGCAGATAAAATTAATAACCGTAAACTAGTTTATATCGCTTCTCATTTTATTTCTGCTTTATTCTTACTAGCGATGGCTCATAGTCATTCAATAACCCTACTGTTCATTATGACATTAATCCACCTAATGTTTTATATGCCAACAATTTCAATCTGTAACAGTATTGTTTTTGAAATGTTAGAGAAGCAAAAGCTTAGCTCTGATATCTATTTCCCTAAAATACGAGTCTATGGCACAGTTGGCTTTATTGTCGCTATGTGGACTATTAGTCTATTAAAACTTGAAATGAGTTTTTATCAATTATATATCAGTGCTGCTGCATCTATTGTTTTAAGTATTTTTTCTGTTTTCTTTATATCGATTAAAAGAGTTAATACATCAAAAAATAAAAAAATTAGCTGCCAAAATATTATTCAGCTATTTAAAAAAGGTAGAGTCGCTGTATTTCTATTTTTTGCTATGCTACTCGGTTCTGTATTGCAAATAACCAATACCTTTGGTGTTCCTTTTTTGCAAGATATGGCTCTAGCTCCTGAGGCTAAGGGTTCTGTTTTCTCTGCGTATCCAACCATATTCTTATCAATATCACAGTTTTCTGAAATTATTTTTATTCTCCTTTTACCTATTTTGCTGAAAAAAATTAAAATTGAAACGATCCTATTGCTCAGTATGATTGCATGGATTTTACGCTTAGGATTATTTGCTTATGGTGACTTCACCTCCATAGGCACCATCGCCCTCTTCTTATCAATGGTTGTGTATGGCTGTGCATTTGATTTCTTCAATATTGCGGGAGCCCTATTTTTAGAAAAAGAAATCGCCCCTGAATTTCGTTCCACAGCACAGGGCGTTTTCACGACTTTAGTTAATGGGTTCGGTACTTTTTTAGGCGCAGTGCTTTGTGGTTGGGCAATTGAACTCAATACAGTTGAAGGTATTGTAGATTGGAAAACTTTTTGGCTAATATTTACCGGGTACACAGCAAGTTTTACGGCTTTATACCTTATCTATATGTTGTTCACTAAACATAATAAGGCTGAATCTATGTAATTGTTCATAATCACAAGCTCCCAAAGATAAACCTAAATCAACTTTACTCATGACTGCTAATGGGCTGTAGAACGATAAGCTAAGCGATTAGTACTTTAATTTTAAAGTACTGATTAATTTTTTGGGGGACGTCTTTTACACCATCGACTCACATTAAGCTTTAGTTAACTCATCATAAAAGATGACCAATACTAAATGACTTATTATTTAAATCATTTACGTTGAGATTCTTTTAACAATAGTGCTTGTTTACGATCTATTCCCCAGCGGTAACCGGAAAGGTCACCATTATTTCTGACCACGCGGTGGCAAGGTATCGCTACAGCTAATATATTTGCAGCACAAGCACTCGCAACTGCCCTAACCGCTTTAGGTTGGCCTATTTTTTCTGCTATCTCACTATAACTTACTGTTTTACCAGCGGGTATATCACGTAATGCATGCCATACCCGTTGCTGAAATGCAGTACCTCTAATATCTAATGGTAGGTCAAAACCAATTTCGGGTGCTTCAATAAACCCCAAAACTTTCGCAATCACTTTTTCAAACTTATCGTCACCTCCGATAAGATCAGCTTTAGGGAACTTATCTTGTAAGTCTCTCAATAGCTGCTCAGGGTCGTCTCCCAGTAAGATAGCACAGACACCTATTGGGCTTTGAGCAACCAATACAGTTCCTAATGAACAAGCAGCGAGAGCAAAATAAATTTTGCTGCCACCCCCTCCTGATTTCCAAGCGCTTGGGGTCATTCCTAGCCGCTGTATTGCCGTTTCATAAAAGCGGCTGTTTGATTGGTATCCTGCATCATAGATAGCATCAGTAATTCGTTCTTGTTGCTGAAGTTGACCTTGTAATTTTTCGTGTCGCAGACCGTTTGCATAAGCTTTTGGCGTTAAACCTGTGTGCGCCTTAAATAAGCGATGAAAATGGTAACGGCTAATTCCAACGTATTCTGCAAGTTCAGTCAGTGTCAACGGCCGGTTTTGCTGTTCAATGTAACGGCAGGCCTTTTCTATTTTTTCCTTATAAAATTGGTTTAATTGTGCCGTTTTTGTACGTTGACGTTTACCGGGACGATAACCTTGCTTAATGGCTTGTTGCTCATTATCGAAAAACTCAACATTATCTCTATTCGGTAAACGCCCCGCAGCAGAAGGGTGGTTATAAATTAATGATGTTTTCACACCATAAACAAAATGACCATCTGCATTTTTATTACGTTCGACTACGGCTTGCCAACGTTGCTCTGGAGATTTCCACATATTAACCATCGCTATGACCCCTATTCCACTTTAGAATTATTGCGTTAATTATCAACATTGGGCTAGCACAGAAACTCCGAACCTTGCTTTTTAATTATTCAATCGCTACTGGCTAACTACACGCCACTTCCGTTACGAGTTTTGTATTAGCATTTCTGCGAGAAATAACCAGAATAACACTGATGCCTAAAACAGCAATTAACGCCCCAATAAAGCTAATCATTGAATAGCTATAACCATGAGATAATATAACACCCCCAATAGCGGCTCCAATCGCATTACCTAAATTAAAAGCCCCAATGTTAACAGAAGAAGCTAAAGCTTGTGCCCCCGTCGCAGCATTCATAACAAGCATTTGGATTGGTGGTACAATACCAAAACTAAAAATACTCCAAAATAATAAACCAGCACCAGCCCCGATTGAATTTACCGCGATAAATGGAAATATAGCCATACTGGACGCTAACATAATAAAAAATACAATTAAGGTACCAAACAATGATTTATCAGCAAACAGCCCTCCAATATAATTACCAATGGTAAAGCCAATACCAATAATTACTAACATTATGGTGATCATTTGATCTGAAGCTTGGATAAATTCCATTAACATTGGGGTTATATAGGTATAAAGTGTAAACATCGCACTGGCACCTAATACTGTTGAAAGCATCCCTAGCAATACCTGAGGTCGTCGCAGAATAGCTAATTCGCTTTTCACATTCACTTTTTTACCCGTCAGATGGCTAGGTAATGCCAAAACCAAGCTAATAATCGTCAATATACCTAAAGCAGAAATCAAATAAAATGCCTGACGCCAGCCTATCATTTGAGTTAATTTAGTCATTAATGGTACACCACCAATATTCGCTATTGTTAGCCCCATAAACATCGCTGCTATTGCACTGGCTTGTTTACCCGTTGGTACTACACTAGCGGCCACCATTGCGCCTAACCCAAAAAATGCGCCATGGTTTAAGCTGGTAATAAAACGAGAAAGTGACAGTGTCACTAAATCAGGTGACATGGCAGATAATAGATTCCCTATAGTGAATATTGACATTAAAAATATTAAAGCCATTTTCGGTCGTCTATTTGCTAAAAGTAATGTCATGATTGGCGCACCAATCATCACCCCTAATGCATATATCACTACAATAGAACCTACTGATGGTATGTCTACCTGAATATTTTGCGCGATATAAGGTAACATTCCCATCGGTGAAAACTCTGTTGCTCCAATAGCAAACGCACCTATCGCCAAAGCCAATAATGCTGTGTTTATTCTCATTCAAAACCCTTATTAAAATACATTATGAGTGCTGATTAATAACCCGAATTCTTTCATATTGAAACACAATGAAAAAGGCGTTAAGGTGAAAATGACTTTTGCCGGAAATGCAATAATGAAAATAACATTTGAAGAACTGCAAACCTTTATTAGTGTTGTCGATTGTGGCTCAATTACCGCTGCTGCTGAGCAGTTAAACGTCACTGTCTCAACTGCAAGTCGTCTATTACTTAGGCTTGAAGAAAAAGTGGACACCACCTTAATATATCGCACAACACGCTCAATAAAACTCAGTGATGAAGGTGCTGCATTTTTGCGAAAAGCGCGAGAAATTGTTAACCTCACTCAAGAAGCGGAAGAAATGCTATCTGCCCGCCAATCTATTCCCTCTGGCGTATTACGCATTGATGCATCAACCCCGTTTCTCACTCATGTTATTGCACCATTAGTCCCTTTGTTTTATCAGCATTACCCACAAGTTGAACTTGAAATCCATAATTATGAAGGGATAACAAATTTATTAGAAAAACGGATTGATGTTGCCTTCCGTATTGGTACGCTTAAAGACTCTTCCCTTAACGCCACCTTACTTGGGTATAGCCAAAAACGGTTAGTCGCAAGCCCATCTTATTTAAAGCAGTATGGCGTACCACAAAATATTGATGAACTAAATAAACACTGCATATTAGGCTTTACACAGCCTGATACCTTGAATGTATGGCCGATAAAAACCAACGATGAAAAATTGTTGAAAGTTACGCCTAATATTGCAGCTGCAAGTGGCGAGGTCCTATTTCACCTCGCTGTTCAAGGGGCCGGTATTTTATGTTCAGCAGATTTTGTTACGGCGGATGCGCTTGAAAGTGGGCAATTATTACAAATTTTGGAAAGTAAAACTGTGGTGACTCGGCAACCCATTAATGCCGTGTATTATCGCAACCAAACCGTTTCCCCTCGATTACGCTGTTTTATTGAGTTTATAAAAAAATATTCAACTAAAATTGAATCCTGAATCCTCTATTCAGCAACCTTGTCTTTTTTATGTAATGCGTTTTTAAACCTTGTTAACGTCATACCCGTATGGCGTTTAAAATAACGGCATAAATAAGACGTATCCTCGAAGTTTAATTCACTCGCTATTTGCTTAATAGATAATTCACCAACCTCTAATAATGCTTTGATTTCTAGAGTAACTTGTCTATCAATCAATGCTTTAGGTGGGTCATTAAAAAAGGCTTGGCTGATTTTCGATAAATAAAAAGGGGTAATTGCTAATTCATTCGCATAAAACTTCACCTCTTTATGTTGTTTGCAATGAGTCGTAATTAAATCCCAAAAGCGCCAACACAACTGTTCTTGTCGGCTTCTTTCCATCGGTTTATTTAGTTTATTTTGAGCCCCATTGCTAATCTCTAAAAATAGATTTTGTAGGTGATTTTTTAATTGCAATTGCCAATATTCGCCACGGCTTGATACGATTTCAAATAAAATATGCCGCCAGCTTTCAAGTACTGTTTTTTTCCCTGCTGGGATAGTAATAATCGGATATTCATTAAAAAATGAAAACAATTGGTTTGGCAATGAATAAGCGATTTCAGTTGCAAATTTTTTCTCAATCAATAGATACTCAATCTGAAAATTGCGTGATTTAGCCTTTAACATCGCAAAAGTATCATCATATAACACCATGATATCACTTTTGCCAACAGTGTAATGTTTGAAGTTAATATTAAATATCGCTGCCCCTTGCCTGCATATACATACAGTGACATAAGATGGCCTTATTGGGGTCAATTGCATTTCATCCATATTCGTATTACCCAAACAAATCACATCCAATAATTCAATTTGATGTTTTTTTATACGAAGCATCTTTTTCCTCTTTCACCTTCGATTTGTTTAAATCATAGCAAATGAGTTGTCATTTGTACCCAAATTGGAGATGTATTGCCCTTTTTTGTTTTTCATAAATACCTAAAATAGCCTCCAATATCAAATAGGCATGATAAGGAGCTTTAGGATGATACTTAATACCAACAGGTTAGTTTTGCGCCCTTGGCAAGAAACAGATGCAAGTGATTTATATTTTTATGCAAAAGATAAACGAATTGGCCCAATAGCAGGTTGGCCCCCTCATCAAAATGAAGAAGAAAGTCGAATAATTATAAAAATATTTTTATGCGTGAAGAGATCTATGCTGTTACGCTAAAAAATGACAATCGAGCTATCGGTTTAATTGGCCTATCCTTTAACCACGAAAGTAATTTCCCGATTGGTGATAATGATGCAGAAGTGAGTTATTGGATTGGTGTACCATTTTGGGGAAAAGGTTTGATCCCAGAAGCAATGTCTGAAATCATGCGCCATGCCTTTGTTGACTTGAAATTAGATAATTTATGGTGCGGGTATTTTCAAGGCAATCAACAATCTAAAATAGCCCAAGAGAAATGTGGGTTCAAATATCATTCAACCCTCGCCCCACAGTATATTGAGCTCATTGCAGAAACTAAAACAGAAGATATTAGCCGAATTACAGCCCAAGAATGGCTATCATTACAATAATTGTTTATTACTCACCAAGCAGCCATAAATTCAATATGGCTGCTTTCCATTGGTTACTGTTCCCCACGTTTTTCAAACTGCATAAAATTATTCTACCCTGTTATTATTAATGCTATGATTTTTCGATAATTATAAAGTTATAACATTTTTATTTTATAAAGGATCACAGGTAAACACATGCAGGACTATGGTATTTGGACAATTATAACTCCCATTGTGACCATTATTCTGGCTATATTAACTCGCCAGGTAATGCTTTCATTAATGTTGGGGATTTTAGTCGGTTTTACAGTTATTCATGACCACAATCTACTTTTAGGTGTTCAAGGCACTGTCGATGGGATTATTCATACTTTTTCATCCGCAGGTAATACTCGCACCATTGTCTTTATGGTAATGATAGGCGGTATCATGCGCTTGGTAGTTGTCACTGGTGGTGTTCGTGCCCTAGTTCAATTACTCACCAATAAAACTAAATTAATTAAAAACCGTACAGCCACACAACTGTTAGCGATAATCATCACATCTCTTATCTTTATAGAAAGTTCAATAAACCAACTCGTCGCCGGAGCATCGACTAAAAATTTAGCAAGGCAATATGGCGTTGCTCCCGAAAAAATGTCCTACATCATTCAAACAGCCTGTGTTTCGGTGTGTTCATCAGCCATAATTAATGGCTGGGGTGCAGTCATTATGGGGTTAATCGGTGTGCAAATATCTCAAGGCCTAATTAGTGGCGAACCTTTTGATATTTTAATTACCTCTATTGGTTATAACTTGATGGCATGGTTATCCATTATCACAATCTTGTTCTATGTATTTACTAATATTTCATGGGGCCCCATGAAAAAAGCAGAAGATAAATATCAACAAGATTTTGCCTCAGGGAATATCTCTCAGCACCAAGGGCAAAATGACGAAGATGAAATTATTGATCACCCAAACGCACATTCTTCATTAAACTTTTTTATCCCCATTTTATCTACTGTGCTTATGGTACCTATTGCGCTTTATATCACAGGAGATGGAGACTTTAGTAAAGGAAGTGGTTCAACATCTGTATATTGGGGAGTTATGTTTGGAACAGCAGTGTCTTTCTGCTGGTTTATTGGCCGTCGCTTACTAACTATTGATGATTTCTTTAAAGAGCTCTTTATCGGCTATGCCAATATGCTGAAAATTAGTTCTATTATGATCTTAGCGTTCTTAATGGGGAATGTTTCCGCTGAATTAAATACTGGCGCCTATATTGCCGAAGTCACTCATGGCGTTATGGCGCCAGGTTTCTCTATTGGTTTTATCTTTATTATCAGTGCCATCATGTCGTTAGCGACAGGAACATCTTGGGGAACATTTGCCATTATGATCCCCATTGGGGTTCAATTAGGTTTATCCGTAGGAATGCCTATTGAGTATATGATTGGCGCTGCAATTTCAGGCTCTATTTTTGGTGATATGACATCACCAATTTCTGCCGATGCAATTGTTGCTTCGATGGCAACAGACTGTGAACATATTGAGCATATCCGCACTCAAATGCCATATGCATTAGTCACTGCCAGCATTGTGCTCGCCATTTACCTTTACCTTGGTTTCTCTTATTAATTTATTGGGAGTTTAAATGTCTCTTCAACAACAATTAAGCCAATATGCAAAAATAGATTTACTCAACGCACCAACTCCGCTTAACCGGCTTAACAATTTATCGCGTAAATTTCATCGTGAAATTTATATTAAGCGAGATGATATGACCCCCTTAGCGATGGGAGGTAATAAATTACGTAAGCTTGAATATTTGATGGCAGATGCCCTTGCAAAAAAGGCTAAAGTCATCGTAACTGCAGGGGCGATACAATCGAATCATGTTAGGCAAACCGCGGCTGTTGCTGCAATGTACGGTCTTGAGTGTGTCGCATTATTAGAGAACCCAATTCAAAGTGATAACCCTAATTTTCTGCATAATGGGAATAAATTACTAACTGATCTATTTGGCGCCCGTTGCGTCATGTGTGATGAATTAACTGACCCACAGTCACAGATGGAAACGTTAATTGAAACATTAGCGCTTAAAGACACCTATATTGTTCCAGTAGGCGGTTCAAATGCATTAGGTGCATTAGGGTATATTCAATGTGCTATTGAAATCGCGCAACAAAAGCCAAAACATATTGAATTCGATAAAATTATCGTCGCTTCCGGTAGTGCGGGAACCCACGCTGGCCTCGCTATCGGGATACAAGAATTATTATCTCAAAGCCAGGTTATCGGTGTCACCGTTTCAAGAAAGCAACAAGACCAATCCCCTAAAGTAGAGAAGCTACAAAATGAGCTAGCGCAAATGTTTGCGCTTACTCAAACACCAGAAATCCAATTATGGGATGATTTTTTTGCGCCTATGTATGGAATGCCAAATTGCCAAGGGTTAGAGGCAATTAGACTGTTAGCTCAACAAGAAGGTATTTTGTTAGACCCCGTTTATACGGGTAAAGCAATGGCTGGGTTAATTCATTACTTAGAAACGTCAACCGAAAATACCCCCGTATTATTTATACATACTGGCGGTGCTCAAGCCTTATTTGCTTATTCAGATATTAGCCAAAAAATTAAATAACCTACTTTGTGCAAAAGGGCTTATCTGCCCTTTTATCTTGCTTGCATAATCCTTTATATCCAAAAATGCTCTTCCCCCTCACCTCTGTAGCTATCTCACTGCATATTGCTATAAACTGATGATATACAGGAGATAATATTTATGACTCAAGTTTCTATTACACTGAGAAAAGCCACTGAACAAGATGTATCAATACTTAGTGATATAGGTATCAACAGCTATTGCCACCATTTTGCTGCTTTATGGAATAATCAAGATGAGCTATTAGATTATTTAGACCAAGAATATAGCCCAGTTAAAATTATTAATGATATCAACCAACAAAATATTGAATGGTACCTAATAGAACATAGTTCTCCAATCGGGTTAGTTAAGTTAACTCACCAATCTTCCATACCTGAATCCTCAATAACAGGAACACTACTCAACAAACTCTATTTCTCACCCGACGTCACAGGTAAAGGTTATGGAATGATCGTTTTCAGATTAATTGAAAATATTGCCAAACAATCTGGCAGCACAGCATTATGGTTAGATGTTTTGGCTAGCAACGCGAGAGCCATCAAACTTTATCAGTCAAATGGATTACACATCCTGAAGGAAGTGTTATTCAAAAGTAAAACTCAGCAAACACTTGAATATATTATGAGTAAAACACTTTAATTTATTTAATCAGGAATATTTATGAAAAATACTATCCTCATCACCGGTGCTACGGGTCAAGTCGGTAGTTATTTGACCCAGTCATTACATGAAAAAGGATACCAAGATGTCGTTTTAGCTATTAGGGTTCCAAACAAAATAACTAACACCAGCTATCGTACCGTTGTCATGGATTACGATAAGCCTGAAACCATTGAAAATGCTTTACAGGGTATTGATTCTGTTTTCATGATGACTGGCTATACCATTGATATGCTTGTACAAAGTAAAATTTTTATTGATACGGCAAAAAAATCAGGGGTTAAATATATCGTTCATTTAGGTGCTTGTGGCGATGATAATGCGCAAGTTGCTCATTGGGCTTGGCATCAGTTAATCGAGCGTTATATTGAATGGTCTGGAATGCAATATACTCATCTTCGCCCTGAATCTTATATGCAAAATCTATTAGGATACCAAGGGGATAATAACTTACAAAAAGGGATATTACGTTCTTATTTTGGCCATGCTGTATTAAGTTGGGTTGATTGCGCAGATGTTGCCGAATTAGCTGCACATTGTTTACTTGCTCCTGAAAAACATACTGGTCATATTTATCGTCTTGGTTACGAAAATAAAAATTACACTCAGATTGCTGAACTCATCACAGAACAATTAGGTATAACTTTTCAGTATCAAGCAGAAAACCCAGATGAATTTTGGCAACATGCCCTAAATAACAATCTAGAGCTTGCCTATATGAAAAGTATCTATGACCATTATGTAGATTTTACAAATGGTAAGTTAGATCGCACAGGTATTGTTTTTGATAATTTCCAAACCATCACTGGTAAGCCCCCAACCTCATTAAAGCAGTTTATTTTAAAACACCAAAGATACTTTATATGAGCCTCACCCAGCTCACTATGTAATAGTGGGCTAACATTTATTAGTGAACATTTTACCTATAACGATGCCCTTCCTCCAGCTAACAGAGGCAGCAAAAATCACAAAAATTTCTTTTGCAAATGGCCTATGGTATTCGCTACAACCAAAAGAGGCTTTTGATTAAAATAGTAAGCAACTCTAACTCATAATTAATAACTCTATTTTATTAGCCTATAACTAATAACATACAAAGATTGCTCTGTTGGGTAAATTTCTCTAATCAGTTTTTTCAATGTATCTAATGTCATCGCTTCTTGCTGAGCATGGTATTCAGAAATATCATCGTAAGAGATAGGCTGTACCGAAAGAATTTCAATATCCGTATAGTATTTATTTGTTTCTAATGCATATACTTTAACAAAACTACCTGGCACATAATGGCTTTCGCTTTTATCACGAATAGTGATAACTTTTTCTCCTGATACGACTAATGGCAGTAAACGTTCAAAAAACGTGATGGTCTCTGGTGCTGCACTCTTCATACTATTCTCCTTATATTGTCAGTGAAATACCTTATCATAAAAACCAATTTTTAAATCCATCAGCAAATGCAATGGTTCCAATCGTGCTGTCAGAGGCTCAAGCACTATAGCGATTGAATTGTATTATATACAATGTAACCCAAAAGCAACTAGCCGTAATAAATCACAGGGTCTACAATGAATAACAAAGAAGGTTTATTTTACCAACAAGAAAATCATTTTTGGTCAGCAATTTGCTTAGAAACCGCTCATATTGACGACCATGTCATCGCTTATTTTTCTGAGCTTCCTCTGCCTGTTTTTAATTTTATTTATTTACATAAAGACGCAACTATTACAGGCTTTGAAAATGCACGACATTTATTTAAGCAACGCTCTAAACCTTATGTACTAGTCGTTCATGAACAAGCACTTCATCAAGTCAAATCTGAAATTGCCAAATTAAGTTTAATTGCTGATGGTGAATCAACGGCCATGTTTCTTCCTCAAGCATCATTATCTCAATATTCTATAGCACTACCGCTTGCCGCAGATTACCGAATTGAAACCTGTAATGAACAATTAACTAATTGGGCACAACCTTTAATTACAGCTTTCCCAATTGAAGCTGAAGGAGAGGAAAACGATTCAACCGTCATTAACGAATACATTCGTTATCACCAAAGAGCTATGGATAAAAATACAAATATGATGCATTTCGTCTTATTTGATAAGCAACAACCCGTTTCTACTCTAACCTTAACTATAAATGAAAAAACTGCTCGCCTTGATGATATTGGAACTGATGTTCAATACCAAGGCAAAGGGCTAGCGACTCAATTAATTAAACATGCTCTTTTCTTCTGTCATCAGCAAGGTATAGAGCAATGTGTACTCGAAGCGTCATCAGATGGGCTATCTATTTATAAGAAATTAGGTTTCGAACCTATATTCAATTACTACAGTTTTATTGCTGAGTAATCTAATAGTTACACTTTAAAAATTAAGGTGTAACTATTCATCATAGGAAAAGATTAGTTATTGATTGTTTGGTGCCAACTCTGAATATCCCTAATAATTTCCTTGGTATGTAATTGCCCTTTATTATCTTGGAAAAAATGGTCTAACCCTTGATATTGCTTAAAGCTCACATTGGTATTATGGTTTTTTTGTATCATTTTTTCCGTAGCATAAGCATCAACGTTGGTGTCGGCCATAGTTTGGATAACTAAGTGCGGCGTTTTTATCGATTGAATTAATTTTAAATTATCAATGGTTAACATTTCATACCACCACATGGCTCCATGACCACTCACGAACTGGTCTTTTCTTAATTGCTTTTGTTTGACGGCTTTTGCAAACTGTTTAAAACCCTCAATGGAATTATCGACTTCGTCGGCAGGGGTATTATTCTTAATACTGTATAAAACGTCATCGATAAAAAATTGCCCTCCAACGTTAATAGCGACGGAGGCAGTTATAAAATCTACTTTAGACGCAATTAAATTAGTGACTGTTGCCCCCTCGCTCCCCCCTAATAAAATAATATTCCGGTAATCATTCTTTAGCTGCTGTAACACCGCAATATAATTATCCGCCCTTTCTAAAGGGGAATCTTGGGACATATATTCAACGGGGCAATTTTCTTCCGAAACTGGGTTTCCATCAATACCAACTTGCCGAGTCAAGCCTGTTTTTTCAACTAATAAAATATCATTCTTAGGGAATGCGATAGCAAAATTTTTTACCATATTAGGGTTGTTTGTCACGCTTATGCAATCAGACCCTTGCAATAATACTAACAAATCATTTGAGTTTAGTGCTTGTTGCTTAATAACGTAATAATCAACTTTTTTCCCCTCATGGAGTAAAGTTTGCTTTTGCCAGTTATCTCCCTGTGCAAATGCATTTAAGCTGTAAATAGAAAACAAGAAAGCAACAATTTTTAGCTTCATAATATGCCCAAATAAATTTTAGTCAGGTGATTATATTAAACCATCCTGTAAATTAGGTGCTAAAAATGCCTTAATAAAGATATGAATTTAGAAAAATGATAAATAACAATAAAAGTCTAGCCACTGATTAAGCAAGCTATCTTCTATCCAGAATTCCCAAAATAGTTTTTCCCGCCTAATTATTGTTCATACTGACCTAACTAGTCTTATTGACTCATAATACCTGAGAATATTATTCAGTGATGACACTAACCACAAAAAAATTTATTTTTGCGTTAAATTCGCACTAGAACCTTATGATATTGTTTCATTAGTCCCTATGATTAAACCTACTGATGTACACTTAAAGGCAAGTACTTTGATGGCAAAAGAGCCATTATTGTCTTTGATTGCTCTATTCTCCACGAGCAAATTCTCGCTATTTTAAATAATGGTTAATTTTATTTATCTTATTGTAAAGTAATTAAAAATGCACTCTACCCAACAATTAAACGTTAATATTCACGCTGCGCCAGCCAAAAAAGAACAAGTTTCTACACGAATTATCTTTTTTATTGCAGGTTTTGTAACCGCTGCGTGGGCCGCTATAGTGCCTTATATTAAGATTAACACGGCAGCAAATGATGCCACCCTTGGTATGTTACTGCTCTGCTTTGGGGGTGGTGCTCTCGTTGCCATGCCAATGACTGGCGCTCTGGCTGCAAAATATGGTTGTCGGCGATTAATGGTTTTTTCAACAATTGCGTTTTGTTTACTCTTCCCTATTTTATCTTTCATATCGCAAATTAATTTGTTAATAATCGGCTTATTACTGTTTGGTATTTTTATCGGTTTAACAGATTGTGCCATGAATGTACAAGCCGTGATCGTCGAAAAATCATCCGATAAACCCATCATGTCAGGATTTCATGGGTTTTATAGTATTGGTGGTATTGCGGGGGCCGGTACGATGAGCCTAATATTACTCCTCGGCGCTTCAGCAGTGCTTGCATCAGTTATTATCTCTGTAATTGCATTCATTTTACTCATGGTTTGCTATAACGGTCTGCTCCCTTATGCCAATGCGCCGTCAGGGCCACTGATTGCGGTCCCTAAAGGGATTGTGCTCATCATCGGGATTGTTTGCTTTGCCGTTTTTCTTTCTGAAGGTGCAGTATTAGACTGGGGAGCCGTGTTTCTTATTGAGCATCACGGTTTAAAAGAAACCCTAGGGGGACTTGGTTTTGCAGCCTTCGCAACCATGATGACTATTGGCCGGTTATTCGGCGACAAGATTGTTATGCGAGTAGGTTCTGCACGTGTGGTTTTTTTAGGGGCTTTGATTGCTTGCTCTGGTTTTGTTATTGCCGTTTTATCACCGTCTTTAACATTGGCGATCATCGGCTTTGCTTTAGTCGGTGCTGGTTCATCCAATATTGTTCCTGTCATGTTTTCCGCTGCTGGGAAACAAAAAACTATGCCTGAATCACTAGCTGTCCCGGCAATTTCAACCTTAGGTTATTTAGGTATTCTTGCAGGCCCTGCCGCAATCGGTTTTGTTGCCTTTCATCTATCATTAGCCACCTCATTACTGATGATCTCTGCATTACTTATTATTATCGCTTTCGTGACACGTTTTATTCGCGTGTAATCGATTTAACATCATAAGGTGATTGACCAAAGTCAGTCACCTTATGATGCATTCTTAATCCAGTTCTACTGTCCCGCTAATACAGTTAACAACATCACCGGCAACCCAGATCCCTTCATCATCAGCGGTTACATAAATTAACCCATTGCGCCCAATGCACTGACCTTGACCAGCAGTATATTGTTGCGGTAATTTCCCCTGAGGGATTAACCACTGTGCAGCCACCGCATTAAAACTTCCCGTCACAGGGTCTTCTTCGGCTATGGAACAACAAAATGCCCTAACCTCTAATTGTTTATCATGACCTTCAGGGCAAATGGCACATAATCCAATGTCATATCCCTTTAATTGGGAATAGTCAGGTTCAATGTGCAATAGTTTTTCAACAGATTTAAGTTCAATACCAAGCCAACCAGGACCATTATCGAGCCACTTGCAGCCAACGACATCATCATCTGTAAGCCCAAGTGCTTTAAAAATTTTATTTTTTTCTTGTTGTTCTATTTCACCACCACGAATTAGTGGTGGCGCCATAAATGCCAGCTTACCATTTATTCGTTTTATTGTTACTAAGCCCACTCCGCACTCTTGGACTATGGTGTCTAGCGGTCGACCATAAGTTTGCTGCCATACAAAACAACTGCCTAAAGTTGGGTGCCCAGCAAAAGGGAGTTCACCTTCCGTGGTATAAATCCTCACACGGTAATCCGCTTTAGGTGTTGTTGGTTTTAATAAAAAGACGGTTTCACTTAAGTTAGTCCATTTTGCAAATTTATTCATTTGCTCTTCTGTTAAATCGTCAGCCCCTACAACAACAGCCAAAGCATTGCCATCCATTTTTTTAGATGAAAAAACCGTTACTTGCTCAAAAATATACTTCATTTACTTTCCCTATTTTACTTCTATGCTGCATCAATGTTCGAATAATAATGCGCCATTAATGAATTAATCGGATATAATTAAAATAATAGCTTATTAATTGTTGCCTTAACTTTATAGTAGTTTTCATTATATGGCGACTTTCTGGGTAATTTATGCATTCTGAACATAAAAAAACTATTGTTATCGTTGGTGCAGGCATTGTCGGAGTGACACTCGCATGGTATTTATCAAAAGAGAGTGATAGCAAAATTATTTTGCTAGATAAAGGCCATGTTGCTCAAGGGGTAACACAGCACTCTTTCGCATGGTTGAATGTTTCATATGGGCGACCAGATGGTTATAGCCAGCTTCGTCAGCAAGCTTTAGCGAGTTGGCATCAGTTGGAAAAATTAACCCATGGTGAGATAAAAATTAATTGGTCTGGTGCTATCAGTTGGCACAAGACTGATAAAGAAACCCAAGAATTCATCAATAGCCACCAATCTCAAGGTTTTAACATCCAAGCGTTAAACCGTATTGAGTTGCAAGCGATGGAACCTAACTTAAAAATCTCACCTGCTATTACTGCTTTTTGCCCTGATGAAGGTAGCATTGACCCTGTCAATACCACACAAACCTTGTTAAAACTTGCTATTAAACAAGGTGTAACATACTTACCTGAGCACGAAGTATTATCCTTAAATGTTAGTGATAAACGTATTTTAGGAGTCAAGACTAGCGAGGGTAATTTCATCGCAGATCAAACCGTCGTCACTGCGGGGGTTGGAGCAACTGGTATCATTAATTCATTAGGAATAACGCTGCCAGTTTCAGCATCTCCTTCAATTATTGTCCATTTTACGAAACAAGATACCGTCAAAATGGTTCAACATATCATTTCAACACCCGCAATGGAGCTTCGCCCAGAGACTTCTGGTAAAATTGTTTGCGCTGAAGATTATATTGATGAGCAGCCTATACATAGTGCAGTCAATATCGCACAAAATGCCCTTACAACAATCAAGAATTCATTTATAGGTAGTAATACACTAACTCTTGATAAAACTTTCATAGGAATGAGACCTATGCCTAAAGATCAGATGCCAATTGTTGGAAATGTTGCTGATTTTGAAGGTTTATATATTATCAGTATGCACGCAGCAATTACATTAGCGCCTTTGATATGCCAGTTAGCTCAAAGTGAAATATTACATGGTGTAAAACACGCTGCTTTAGGCCCATATCGATTAACTCGTTTTGCATCAGGTAACTGACAAATGAATATTCCGCTTTATTACTTAAGACACTACCAATCGATCGAAAAAACGTTTTGGACTTCAATTTGTGAACATAGTATTCAAATAGCACAGCATACCATTTGCTACTTGACGCCCTTAAACTCCCCTGCGTTTAATTTCATTTATCTGCAACCTGACTCCACCAGCCATGCATTTATGCAGGCACATAACTTATTTATATCACAAAGAAAAAACCACACATTAGTTATCCCTGAAGAAATGTTGCCACAAATTGTGCAACAGGCTGAATCATTAAACTACAAACGTGACAGCGTCACAACCGCTATGGCGTTGACCCTTGCAAAACAGAACGAGGTCACTCTGCCCAATAACCAAGTTGATATCGTACTGGCTAATCATGACTTATCGCTCTGGGCCGCTCCTCTCGTGGCTGCATTTTATTTATCTGAAGAACACGATGAAGTCATTAAAGAGTATGTTCGTTACCATGAAGATGCATTACAGCAAGGTGCGCCACAATTTCACCTCGTATTGCTCGTCAATGGTGAGCCAGCGACTTCAATGACAGTGACCATAGAAGGTACCCTTGCTCGTTTCGATGATATCGGTACTGAGCCGAAGCACCAAGGCCATGGGTATGCTTCACAACTTATTGATTACGCCTTAGCATTTTGCCGCCAGCAAGGTGTCGAACATTGCTTCCTTGATGCCTCAGAAGCAGGGTTTGACCTGTATAAAAAATTCGGTTTTGAGCCCTTGTTCCGCTATATTAACTATGTCTGGTGTAAATAGTTCACGTCATTGGCGTTATTTGCACGACCTCCCTGAGCTGGAACCATTGCTTGTACAGTGGTTCCTTCAAGAGTGGCCCTCCCATTATGGTCCTCTAGGTAAAGGTGATGTTTGGCAAGATATTGCTTCCTATCGCCATCGTGAAGGGGTCGGTATGGGGATCATCGCCTTTGAACATGATATACCTTGTGGTTTTATTGCATTGAAAAGTGATACTTTTTTTTCTGATAACACCGCATTTCCATAGGTTGGTGCTGCATTTGTTATCCCCAGAAAACGAAATCAGGGTATCGGGAAGTTTTTGTTTGAACAACTTGAATGGGTTATTGATAAACAGCAATACCCTCATATTTTTTGTGCAACCACAGTGGCTGATAACTTACTTATTCGCTGTGGATGGCAATTAAATTTATCATTAAGTCAGCCTTCTCTACGTATTTACCACAAATATATCTGACATTTACATTGCATGAAAATTAATATCATTGGTACCAGTGGCAGCGGTAAAACGACTCTTTGCCAACAACTTGCATCGCTATTAAACGTGCCTTCAATCGAATTGGATAGCCTATATTGGCTGGAAAATTGGCAAGGTTCTTCGGATGAAGCGCTTAACCAGAAACTAAGCGCAGCCTTGAATGAATCCGTATCAGGCTGGGTGCTCGATGGAAACTATACACGGACTCAACCCATTAAATGGAAAGAGGTTGATATGGTGGTTTGGCTGGATTATTCATTACCTCGAACCCTTTATCAGTCTATTATACGCACGTTATCACGTATTCGTTCAGGGCAAGAACTGTGGGAAAATACAGGTAATAAAGAAAGCTGGAAGAACGCCTTTTTCAGCCGTGATTCGATTATTTTATGGCAGCTAAAAACATACTACCCAAATAAAAGAAGAAACCTAAAACATATGGCTAATATCAATTTGCGCCATATTCAGTTTGTTCGGCTGACTTCGCCAAAGGAGACCCGCCTATTTTTTGAACATATAAAGTCGCAAATTTAGGAGAGATTAATAGGTTAACGCTGGTAGTCTGGGATCACCTCAGTAGCCATAAAGACTACCGAGGTAGTATAAATCAACGATTAAATTTCATCACATGCTGTTTTCAGCATCGCCGTTTGTTGGAACTTTTCAATGCCTAACTCAATCAAACGACTAATTAATTGCTGATATGTCATACCGCCTTGTTGCCATAGCTTAGGATACATACTGATATTCGTAAAACCTGGCAACGTATTGATTTCATTAATAACTACATCATTATTTTCTGTTAAGAAAACATCAACACGCGACATACCGCTACAATTTAATGCCCTGTATGCCGATAACGCAATCTCACGAATTTTATCACTAACGGCTTCATCTAGCTGAGCTGGAGCAACCACAGAAGCACCATTTTCATCAATATACTTAGTGTGATACGCATAGAAGCTATCATGTAAAACAATCTCACCGCATGGGCTTGCTAGTGGGTTTTCATTGCCTAACACTGCACATTCAATTTCGCGGCCTTTTACTGCGCTTTCAATTAACACTTTAGTATCGAATAAAAATGCAAAATCGAGGGCTTGGTTAAATTCAGCTAGATTACTGACTTTATTAATACCTACTGAAGAGCCTTGATTAGCGGGTTTAATAAACAGAGGTAGGCTTAACTGAGCCACTATTTCATCATAGTTAACTGTGGTGCGCTCACTGTTTAAAACGGTAACAAAGGGTGCAATTTTTAAACCCGCATCTCTTAGTAACCTTTTCGTTACGTCTTTATCCATACAAGCCGAAGAACCTAATACTCCAGGCCCAACAAAGGGTAAATTAGCCATACGTAAAAGGCCTTGTAAGGACCCATCCTCACCTAAATTACCATGGACAATTGGAAATATAACATCGATTTGAGGGAGCGGCTTTGCGTCTTCTAAAGAAATAAATTGTTCGGAAGTCTTGCCTGGAACAATCGCAATACTACGCTTTGGTGTATTTAATGTAATACGAGATGGGTCATCACCATGCAATAAGAAATCGGCTTCGTTATATTCATGCCATTGCCCTTCTTTATTAATACCTAAAAGGCATACATCAAACCTATTGCGATCTAGCCCATTGATAATATTTTTAGCGGACTGTAAAGAAACTTCATGCTCCGTTGACTTACCACCGAAAATAACACCTACCCGTATTTTGCTCATTATCTGCTCCAACATAAGACATAAAACCCAGCAGAGAAATATAGCACGCACGGAAATAGTTATGTCATAAAATCTTTATATGACAGGGGGGTTCGGTGAATTAATAACCAAAATATCCTTTTTTGATAGTTAACTATATTAATTTATGATTGTTTTAATACTTGTATTCACTTGGTCGATTAACCACTGGGTAAAAATATCTGCTGCACTCTTAGGCTTGATGGGTTTTACCGACAATAAATAATACGCTGAGCCATCTTGCATAAACCCATCTGGAGCACAAAGTTGCTTCGATTTAACTTCATCAGCGACCATCAAAAATGATGCCAATGCGACACCTTGCCCTGCTAATGCGGCTTGAATACATAGATAAAAATGTTCATAAGTGATTACCTTATTCCCTTGAAAAGATACCCCTTTCATTTTCTGCCAAGTTTGCCATGCATTTGGCCGCGACGCTGTTGATAACAATGTCGCGTCGCCAATTCCCCCTGCAAAATCTATTTCGGGCCTAATAACCACCCCCATATGTTCAGAGCACACTTTTACCGCACTAATGTGCATATCCCATGTGAAATCATTTCGTCTAAGCGCTAAATCAACATTGGTTTTAGTAAAATCAATAGGCCCTCCAGCGGCAACCAAGTGCACCGTAATATCTGGATAATGTTGATAGAAATCAGTCAACCGAGGAATTAACCACTTCATCGCAATCGTCGGCTCACAAGATAAACTTACCACATTAGAGGTGTTATTTGCGGTGATTTTTTCGACACTTTCTCGCAATTGCTCAAATATAGAAGTGGTTGTTTGTAGTAATAATGCCCCTTCTGCAGTTAAAAAAACAGCTCGGTTTCTGCGCTCAAATAGCTCGACATTAAGGTGTTCTTCCAATAAACGAATTTGCCGGCTAATTGCGCTGTGAGTGACATTTAACTCTTCGGCAGCTTTAACAAAGCTGCCTGCTTTAGCTGCTGCGTCAAAAAAACGTAATGAAGTTAAAGGTGGTAGTTTCATATAGGTAATAAAAACTGACAGATTTATGTCAGGATAAATCGCTTTTTAGTTTTAATCAATCTATTGATAATAAAAAATAATAAGCCAGCTTAGAAAGATAAAACAAAGACTTTTCAGTAAGTTTTTATTACTCATTTAGGGAATTAATATGAATGAAATTATTGCTGTTGCCACTATTACGATTTTGGCCGTTATTAGTCCAGGCCCCGATTTTGCTATGGTGACGCGCAGTAGCTATACCTATGGGGTTAAGACAGGGTTAATTTGTGCGTTAGGTATTGCTATCGGTGTACAAGTACATGTTTTTTACACTATTTTCGGCATTACAGTGATCATTATGAGCTCACCCACTTTATTTTTAGTGGTGAAACTTCTTGGTGTTTTTTATTTGGTTTATATAGGTTTTAAGTCATTTATAAATAAAACAAAGATAACAACAGGTGCTTCCCAAGGTCAGTCGCTATCACATTTTGTCGCGTTTAAAACGGGCTTTTTAACTAATGCGTTAAACCCCAAAACAATGTTTTTTGTTGTTTCTGTCTATAGCCAAGTCATCCAAGTGAATAACTCTGTTTGGTTAAACCTAGGCTACGGGTTATTTATCTCTTTTGCCCATTTAGTCTGGTTTAGTTTAATCGCCCTATTTTTTGCAACCCCAACTGTACGTAATAAAGTACTTAACTACCAACTTGTGATGGATAAGGTTATTGGTCTTTTACTTATCGTGTTAGGGTTATCTTTGTTGTTTTTCAACGTGAGCTAATTTTGCGTTGGCTTGCCAGTCACTGTTGATAATATTCATTGACCATTTTCGCCAACTCAATCACATCCTCAGGAATATTGAGTTTGGCGAGTTGCTCATATGCAACCCATTTGAATGGCGCAATGGGAGGCTGTGCTGGCGACAATAATTCGCACAAATACACCATATCAATATGCCAATGATCCCCTTGCGTTTTATCAGCAATAAATTCTTTTAAAATCGCGAGAGGTAAAGGCAATACTTGTGTCGGAGGAACCCCCTTTACCTTTGATTTAAAAGGATAACTACAATCAATAACCTTGCATTCCAACCCCGTTTCTTCAAGAACCTCTCGAAAAACAGCCTGCTGTGGTTCTTCATTCGCTTCAATATGGCCACCGGGGGGTAACCAAAACCCTAATTTACGATGTTCATGTAATAAAAACTCACCTTTATCATTACGGATCATCGCAGTAGCTGTATAGTGCTTCACTTCATTATTCATTTTATAACCATTCTTTTATTAGATTAACAACGCGCTACCTTCCAGTCATAAGGCATTAACTGTGCTAATGTCACTTGCATATCATCACTCACACCCACAATCGTTTCTTTATTTTTATCCGACAGTTGGGTAAGAAGCTCACGGCATCGTCCACAAGGAGGTACGATACAACCTGATGAGTCAACAGCAACAATAGCTTTAATTACTGACTTACCTTCCTTTAACATATCAGCGACAGCAGCGTGCTCAGCGCAAAAACCCAATGAGCATGCTGAATCAATGCTCACACCACTATAAATTTCACCATCTTCTGTTTCTAATGCAGCTGCTACATGCCCGCTTTCTATATACCCATTAAAGGTTGCGGGCTTTGCATAATTTTTAGCAATTTCTATTAGATGTTTTAGCATAAATAACCCCAGATTTATCTTTTAATTCAACACTATTAAAAACTAATCGAATAAAAACCATCAAGTTTTTCGTGCGTTATTGTAAGCCTAGTCACAACAATATCACTTGCTGTTGTAGGTTAATGATTATTACAACATAGGACGTTAATATCTGTGCTGTTGTGAAAAAATAACCTATAACAGATTTTCGCACTATTGGAGCGACCCAGACTTAATATTTACCCTACATTTGTTACTTCACCAATTAGATGATGGACACGCTATATTGTTGCGAAACCCTAGGTACATACTGGGAATTGCCACATAAAAACGTATAACCATAACAAAAATAAAGTGATAAGTTATATTTATAGGCAAATATTCAGTCTACTAGACGCCCTTTCACCATTACTTATATTATCTGCTCAATAGGGATGCTATGCACTTTATCGTCGTTACACCTCAGGACACACAACTTATTGAACAAATTAGCAGTGCCTTACATCATGAATGGCGGCATTTACCCCCGTGGGAAAATATTTCTGCCATTCGTATGCGGCTAATAGAACGCTGTAGTCATGACAACCCGCAAATACTATCTTGTTATGCGGATAAAAATGGCAATCTCCTTGCTACTGCAAGTACTATTTTGCATGAATTAACGGGTGTCCACCAAGCTACTTGGTGGCTAGGCGAAGTGCTCACAGTCCCTGAAGCCCGCGGACATAAAATGGGCAGTAAACTTATTGAAGAATTATATAACTACTATCACAACCTGATAGGCCAAAGCCTTTACTTATACACTCCGGATATGCAGCAACTCTATCGTCGAATGGGCTGGAAAGATGTCGAGGAACGGATAGTGAACCATGAGCAGGTTACAGTGATGAAACGTTAGTCACCATAAAAATAGCCGATATACCATCGGCTATTAGTAGGTAGTAGGATAATTTATCCCTATGCGGTTAAAGCCAGTTTCACACCAAACATTAGAAACACGGCACCAATACAGCTATTGGAAAATTTGGATAATTTTTTATTGTGTTTCACCATATTAGTCACTGCAACTGCACCAAAAATTAGTAATGATAAATAAATCATACTGCAAGTTTCTAAAATGAGGCCCAGAATGAAGAATGGCACTCCAGCGCTTGGGTAAGCAGGGTCTATAAATTGAATAAAGAACGACACATAAAAAATGATCATTTTGGGGTTAAGTAAACTTAAAAAGACGGCTTTTTTAAATGTCCCTTTAGTGGCAAGGACAATAGAATCAACATCACCCGCCGTGTCTTTTTTATGTAGAACGCTATAGAGTGTTTTAATCCCTAAATAAAATAAATAAGCTGCCCCTGCATATTTTATGACGCTAAAGAATATAGGGGAGGTTTTCACCAATGAAGCGACACCCAAAAATGATAAAAATATGAGTACAGCATCACCAGTAAAAACACCTAACGCTGCTTTATAACCATTTTTTACGCCATATTTTGCACTGCTCGTTAAAACAAATAAAGAATTAGGGCCGGGTACCAGAGTAATAAATATTACACCAATAAGATAAGTCCATAAGTTTGTAATACCGAGATTTTCAAGCATAGTAAACCTGCTAACTCTATAAAAGTTATAACAAAAAATTCACATTCTTTCTTAATGATTACTATGATACAGATCTTCTGTTTTATATGAAAGATATCACTAATTAATAATTTTAATATGGATTTATTATCTACATATAAACAAAAAACCAGCTTAACCAATGAGTCTCTGGCGTCTAAAACAGAATATAAAACCAGAGAGGTCACCCTATTCAGTGGCGTGCTGAAAATAAATTACCAGCGTGTTTTTATTCTTACATTTCATAATTAATTGGAGTTTTAAACTTTTTATGGCCATCTATTAGCAGTAGTGATTAAGTTTGTATTTCAAGATATAACATAACAGCCTGTATTACATAAAAGTAGCTATGGCACTAACATCTATTTATTAAACACCCTATATAAATTAGTATTCCAAATGCCATCTTTCTGCTTATTAGTTGTTATTAAAATAATGCTATCAATAAGTCGCTTAATAAAAATAGCTCATAAACGACTCACTTTTGGGAATGCTATGGAAAGTACCCATTACTTTCATTTACAAGGCCTTGGTGGGCTTGAAATGATCAATGGCACGTAATCAGGTGGATATAAAAGAGCAATCTTGTTTTATCCCATTGAGTTATAAGTCTTTAATATAAATTATATTGCTATAATTATTTTTACTCATAATAGGTATATATCTACATGTATTCTCAACAACATCACTCATGGCAAAAAGCAATGATGAACGGCGCTGTTCACACTGCCCCTCTCAACCTTGCCGTTATTCCATGGGGAGTCCTCGCTGGCTCTATGGCTGTCGAAACAGGGCTTGATTTTTGGCAAAGTCTTGCCATGTCAGCCATGGTATTTGCTGGTGCTGCTCAATTAGTTACACTTGGGTTACTTAATTCTGGTGCTGGTTATATCACGATTATTATCTCGGTTTTCTTTATTACTTCTCAACACTTACTATATGGGTTGACACTGCGACCCCAAGTTAAAGACTTTACAACGCCTCAGCGCCTTAGTATCGGCTTCTTACTGACTGATGAGTTATTTGCGATTAGTGCAGCAAAACGCCAGAGTTTAAGTTTTCCTTATCTCTTTGGTGCAGGTTTTAGTTTTTATCTGGTTTGGTTAATTACCAGTCTTTGCGGGATTGCGATGGCCAATATTGTGGGCGATTTGAGTCGATTACATCTTGATTTTTCTGTGGTTGCAACTTTGCTCGCAATCGTCGTTCCATTAACAAGAAAAATAAGTACACTTTGCGGAGTTATCTTTTCACTCGTTGTCGCTATCATACTTTCAATGTACTCCTTCAGTAGTGCTATTGTTATCGCAGGCGTTGGTGGGATGTTTGTCTCTGTCGCAGTTTCACGTTTATTGAGGGAGGAAAAATGATCTGGTTGTTAATTATTAGCTTAACCGCTATTGTTTTTACTCTGCGCTATATTTTTCTAATCCCCCAATTACCAATACGGTTACCCCTTGTCGTTCGTCAAGCTTTGAGCTATTCGGCTCCCTGCTTATTGACCGCTATTTGCGCACCTGTAATTTTGCTAGAAAACCATGAGATTCGCAGCTTCCCAGACAACCCTTACCTTTGGGGTGCTCTCTTTTGTGTGGTCGTAGCTTCAGTGCTTAAAAATATGCTATTAACCGTTGGGCTTACCTTAGTCTTTTTCTATTCCCTTATTTATTTTATGGGCTAGATAACGCTACATGGGGTAAAGCATCGCTCAGTGCTTTGCTTTATCCTGTTATTCCCTCATAATAGCCACCTCGTCATCGCAAGTTTCTTTTCAAACAATATCTTGTCAGCGTTGTCACGGTAACCATTAATGCAAACAATATGATTGCGTTAATTAATTTTATAAATAATGGATAAAATACAACCATGCTTAATAATTATGTTTTACGTAGTATTCGCTATATGTTGGACTTGAGCGATGCTCAGATGGTTAATATCGTAAAACTAGCAGACCTCACAATTTCAAAAGAAGACATGGTGAGTTGGTTAAAGAAAGATACAGACCCTGAATACATTGAATGTAATGATAATGTAATGGGGCATTTTTTGAATGGGCTGATTTATTATCGCCGTGGTAAAGATGAAAGTCGTCCTGCACCTGAAATCGATACTCGTTTAAACAATAATATTATTCTCAAAAAATTACGTGTCGCTTTTGAACTAAAAGACACTGATATGATTGAAATTTACCAACTCGCTGACTTTCGTGTTTCAAAACCCGAACTAAATGCCATTTTTCGTAAACCCGGGCATAAAAACTACCGTGAATGTGGAGACCAGCTACTTCGTTACTTTCTAAAAGGCCTCACAACGCGTTTTCGAGGCGATAAATAGCCTTTACCAATGGCTATTTTTTAATCTTTCATTTTACACCTTACTGACAATTGTCTATAATAAACAAGACAAATGTCAGGAGGTATTCAATGAGAAACTATATTCCAGCACTCCCAACCCAACCCACCACGCCACCTTTTAAGCCCCTATGGCGCTTTGCTGGCCTACCCGCAGAACGTGGTATCGAACTCACTCATTTCCTACGACAAGGTCTTTCCGTTACGGTGTTAGACAACATTCAAGAATGGTCTGGCATCAGCAAATCTGAATTACTCCGTATTTCAGGTATTAATGAGCGCAATGTGGCAAGGCGTAGAAATGCAGGTCAGCCACTCAATGCCGATGAAAGTGAAAGAATTGCTCGCTTAGTGCGTGTATTTGATGCCGCTGTACGCTTATTCAATGGTGATAAGTCAATGGCAAGTGATTGGTTGAATCACCCCGTGAAAGGCTTAGGACATACGCGCCCTATAGAGTTGATTGCCACTGAAAGTGGTGCTCTTGAAGTTATCGACCTTATTGGCCGCATTGAACACGGTGTTTTTTCATGATTTTATATCGTTTGATTAAATCTGACTTTGCTCATGATGCGTGGTCCGGTCAAGGTGCTAGGTTATACGGTGGGCGCTGGAACCATAAAGGTACGCCCGCTATCTACACATCAACAAGTATTTCATTAGCTGCTTTAGAAATTCTCGTTCATATAAACCAAGATACCGTGCTTAATCATTTCACTTTATTATCAATTGAGATCAACGATAGGTATGTGATGAAGCTGTCAGTAGAGCATCTCCCTGATGATTGGCAGCGTGACCCAGCACCTACCTCCACAATGGACATAGGCACAACCTGGTTAACGAACCAAGACAGCCTAGCCTTAATTGTCCCTTCTTGTATTATTCCTTATGAATATAATGCCATTATTAACCCTATGCACCCGCAATTTCAAAAAGTGACCCAAACCATTAAGCCCCTCGACTTTGCTTTTGACCCACGATTTAACCGGTAGTAAGCTTGTTATATTTGCTGTAATAAATAATTTAAAAACGCAGCTATCTTTGGTGATAATGCACTGCGACTGGCATAAACAGCACGTAACTCAATAGGTGCAGGTTTTATATCACCAAATTCAATCAACTCAAGTACCCCTTGCTGTATTTGCTCACGACAAGCCTCTAACGATAAAATCGCGTAACCTACGCCGTTTGCCGCAGCGGCATTAGCAAGTAACCCACTGTTAACCCGATATGTGCTGTTTATTACTACTTTTTGCTGGCGGTCATGTGCATCAATAAATATCCACGGCTGCCCTTGTAAAGCGCTTAAACTTGAAATGCAAGGCACACTAGCCAAATCAGCCACTGTAGAAGGTTTTCCCGTTTTTTCAATTAATTTTGGTGATGCGACTACCGCACTTGGCCATGATTTAATTAACCGTGAGTGATAACTACTGTCTTCGAGATGGCCCCGATGAAAAGTCAGCAATAAATCAATATCGTCACTGATAACATCTTGTGGTGTTAATTGAGTATCACAATGGATATTTAGTTGGGGATGCAATAATGCAAATTTTGCGAGTAAATCAGCCAATAATAAACTACCAGACTCACTGGGAATAGTCAGCCTCAATGTCCCTGTGAGCGCTTGAGGGTGACAAATTCTCTGGACGACTTGCTCCAATTCATCTACCAGTTTTTGGCTTTGAGCAAATAATATATTACCGGCCTCGGTTAAACGCATTTGCCGCGTTGTTCGCTCAATTAATTGGCTATTTAGTTGATGTTCCAGTTGTTTAATATAACGGCTTACATTTGATGTAGGCATGGAAAGCTGTTTTGCCGCATTCACAAAATTCCCTTGAGTGGCTACCGCAATAAAAACTTTCAATAAATTCAGGTCAACCGTCATATTTCCTCCATGCTCCACAACATATGGGCCTGAACTAATAACATTAACAATAACCGAAATCCATTATTTTTTGATAACGAGAAGCGAGCAATGTGTCTATATCTAATTGAGTTAATTCAGCTAAATCGACCAATAACTGCTGCTTTAAGTGCTCGGCTGCCAATGTATAGTCACGGTGTGCTCCTCCCATTGGCTCAGGTATAATTGTATCGATAATTCCGAGGTCTTTTAATCTAGGAGCTGTCATCCCCATCACTTCCGCGGCTATTTGGGCTTTTTGTGCATCTTTCCATAAAATAGATGCGCACCCTTCCGGTGATATTGCTGCATAAGTACTGTATTCCAGCATATTTATTCTGTCCCCTACACCTATCCCTAATGCACCACCTGAACAGCCTTCCCCTGTTATCACACAAATGATCGGTGTTTTTAAACGAGACATTTCGATAATATTTCGGGCAATAGCTTCAGCTTGCCCTCGTTCTTCCGCACCAACACCCGGATAGGCCCCTGCTGAATCAATGAAAATAATGACGGGTAACTGAAAGCGTTCCGCCATTTTCATTAAACGCAATGCTTTTCGATACCCCTCTGGTGAGGGCATTCCAAAGTTGCGCATCACTTTTTCTTTCGTTGTACGCCCTTTTTGTTGGCCAATAACCATCACAGGCTTACCGTCTAAACGCGCGAGCCCGCCTACCATTGCTTTATCATCAGCAAATGCGCGATCACCTGCAAGCTCTTGAAACTCAGTAAATATTAATGGGATATAATCTAAGGTATAAGGCCTTAATGGGTGCCTAGCTAACTGAACAACCTCCCATGCACCAAGTGATGAAAATATTGTTTTAGTCAATGAGAGGCTTTTTTTCTTTAATAATTGGATTTCTTCATCGAGTTGAATTTCAGATGGGTGGCCTTTTTGTTTAAAGGCGATCAAAGCTGCTATTTTTTCGTTAAGTTCAATAATCGGTTTTTCAAACGCCAAAAAATGAGTTGTCATAATTTCCCTAAAATCGTTACTACAATTTTAGCAGTGTAATCAGATTAGCCATCCCATTCTATACTTGAAATTAGGATTCATTATTATCAAAAGTGGGATAATATAATCAGGGTCCTTTTTTCTTTAACTGGTTTAATTTTAAACGACTTGCCATAATCTTTTGGAAGTTAGGGCATAAAAAATGATTCTCTTCAGGGCAATTAGCAATATGTAAAATACCATTTTTTAAAACTGACAGACTTTGCAGGGTTTGTTCAATCTCATCCGCTTTTGCCAGTAAACTTTCTCGTTCAATTTTAGGGCCCCCTTTATGGTTTAGCATTTCAGCTATTTCTTCAAGTGAGAACTTTGCCTCCTGCCCTAGCGAAATCAAAGATAAACGGGTTATAACTTCTTTGCCATGATAAACCCGTTTTAGCCCTTTTCTGCCTATCGGTTTAATTAACCCTCTTTCCTCATAATAACGAAGTGTAGAGGGTGCCAAACCTGATAACTGGCTAACTTGGGAAATATCTAGCTCATCATACATAAAATAATAACCCGTTATGCAATAAAAATTCATGATTAAATAACTACATCAACTAGTTATGCAATATCTAATTCCTGGCGTAATAATACCGTAATGCAACCGTTCATAAATATTTCACGGTCGACAACATAGCCTACTTTTTCAGCAACACGCAAAGACGCTATATTTCTCGGCTCAATAAAACAAATTGATTGCTTATGTTTTTTTTGTTTTTTTAACCACATTAGAGCGGCGCTCATCGCCTCGCTTGCATAACCTTGACCTTGAAATTCAGGTGCTATTACCCAACCAGCTTCAGGGACACCTTTAACTTTAGGCTCAACCATGCGGTGAAAATCAGCAAAGCCTAAATCCCCTATATACTGCCTCGTGTTTTTTTTGCGCACAGCCCAATAACCAAACCCCAGTAATGGCCACAGCCCTCCATACGCAAGCATTCTCATCCACGATTCACGCTCTGAAGATGGAACGCCACCAATATGGCGTACCATAGATTCTGTTGCCCATAACTTGGTCAGCGCAGGAAAGTCACTTACCTGATGTTTGGATAAAATCAACCTATCCGTTTCAATTTCTGGTATCAAATTCATAGATGGCATCTCCTTGCTATCTAAATGGCGGTTCATCAAAAGTTCTTAATTTCCTAGAATGTAATTTATCCCCTTCTTGCCTTAATAAATCAATAGCACGAATACCTATTTGTAAGTGTTCGGATATCGCTCCTTCATAAAAACTATTGGCTTGTCCCGGTAATTTAATTTCACCATGCAGAGGTTTATCTGAAACGCAAAGCAGTGTGCCATAAGGTACTCGGAAACGATAACCTTGCGCTGCGATTGTTGCACTTTCCATATCCACCGCGACCGCACGGCTTAAACTAAACCGACGTGCGGTTGCAAAAAAACGCAGTTCCCAGTTTCTATCATCTGTGGTAACTACCGTTCCAGTACGTAGCCGCTGTTTGACCAACTCACCAGGCATATTACTTACCTGTTTTGTTGCATCATAAAGAGCACGCTGAACCTCTGCGATACTTGGAATAGGAATATCTGGCGGTAATACATCATCTAAAATATGGTCATCACGTAAATAAGCATGAGCTAACACATAATCACCAATTTTTTGGCTTTCTCGTAAACCACCACAATGACCAATCATTAGCCAGGTATGTGGCCTTAATACAGCAAGGTGATCACAAATGTTTTTTGCATTTGAAGGGCCAACGCCAATATTCACTAATGTGATACCAGAGCCATCTTTTGCAATCAGATGGTATGCAGGCATTTGGAACTTTTTCCATGTTAAATCGGAAGTTGCAATTTGTGGGTCTGCATTTTCATCCGTTAAATAATTATGACCAACACAAGACAAAGCAATATAGCGGCTTTCAGGGTCTCGAATTTGTTCGCATGCCCAGCTCACAAATTCATCCACATAACGGTTATAGTTCGTAAATAAAATATAAGGTTGGACGTGCTCAGGCGGTGTACCCGTGTAATGTTTTAAGCGCGCTAACGAGAAATCTACCCGCAACGCATCAAAATGCGATAATGGCATTTCATCAGTTATTGGGTTTAAACCATCCGTAATATCGTCACTAATATGTGATAAGTCTGTAATCGGAAAATGTGCAGCAAGACGACTGCTCATACTACGGTCTAGGACTAAATCTGAACCATCAATCACAAATGGATAGGGAATTTCTGTTTTGGATGGGCGAACCGTAAAAGATACATCATAGTCTTGTTGTAAAATAGAAAGCTGCTCAACTAAATAAGCCCGAAATAGTTCTGGTTGAGTTATCGTGACAGTATAATTACCGCGTTTAACAAAGCGTGCATAAGCACGTGTTTTTTCACAGTGATCAACTTCCCCTAACCATGTTACGCATAGCTCTGGGTAGGCAAATAAACCATTTTCCCGTTCAGCATTTTCAGGTATGCGGCCATCTTTAACATAAATAGCGATTGCATCTCGTAATGAATCAATTGCATTTGTATATAACAATGAAAGTTTATCCAATACCTCTTCAATTGATAAATTTTCATATTTCTGACATTTATCCAAAGACACACACAACTCCTTATCAGACGAAGTAATCTCCCGATAACATAGTGTATGGAGGCTAAGGTTGCAAAATATATCGCTGTTATTGTATGGCTAATGACAGAACTAGTGGCAAGGTAAAAACCGCCATCACAGTTTGTAATGTAATAATACCTGCCATTAATTGGCTATCACCATTCAATTGCCTAGTCAGAATATAAGCTGTTGGCGCAGTTGGAATAGCAAAAAAAATAACTAATAAAAGAGTTTCAAATTCAGGTAAGGAAAATAAATATGCGATTGATACCGCCAATACTGGCATCGCTAATAAACGTATCAATGTTGAGATAATCAAAGGCTGGAATTCTCTTCTTAAGGTTGCCGTTTGCAAAGCGCCCCCAATGCATATCAACCCTAATGGTAAACTGGACGCCGCCAATAATTTTAATAATTGGCCAGACCCAAATGGCAAACCAATAGGGGATAAATTCAATAGAATACCGACCAAACAAGAGATAATTAATGGGTTTTTAATGATCGGGAATAGAATTTGCTTTATCGATATTTTCTCACCTGATGTTAGGGAAAGTACCGCAATCACATTACAACTAGGGACAAGAATTGCCATTATTACCGCAGCAATTGCAACCCCTTCTTGACCAAATAAATCAGCTATTATTGCCAAGCCTAAGTAGGTGTTAAAACGCGTGATCCCTTGAATATAAGCACCGAAGCGCGGAACCGTAATTTTGAATAAATATTTACATAGCAAAACTAAAAATGAACTTGCCCCTAAGATACAGAATATTGCACTGGCAAGGAAAGTTAATTTAGGGTTATCTAGCGGTGCACTGGCCAAACTATTAATCAACAATGCAGGGAATAGGATAAAATAGTTAAGTTTTTCAGCACTCGGCCAGAAATCATTAGAAAATAAACTTGTACGACGTAAGATAAACCCAATTGCTATTAACGCAAATAAGGGCCATAACACCAATAAAATCTTTTCCATGATAAGTTAATTTATTCAATGAGCTAGCTAAACATGGCAGAAGCTTATCGTTAATGCAATGTTATGGTTAGGTAAAAAAAGCGGTATTGTGAATATCCGTTTTTGTAAGAAGGTTTTTTCATTAAAACTAGAAATACCTCACATTTCCTATTCTTAAATAGTTTTATTTTCTCCGCTAATCTCACTGACAACACAAAACGGTATCCCTCCGCATTATTCAACCTCATATCACAGTACTAATTTATAAATATTGTTTGCTTACAACCTAAAGTTTATGTATTTTTATGCACTATAAATGCATAAATAAAGAGGCTATAATGATGTTTAAAAAATTAGTTTTTGCGGGATGCCTGACACTCGCGGCTTTTGCAGGGAATGTTTACGCTAAAGAAAGTTATACGGTCGGTGCTGGTGGTACATACCGCCCTTTTGAATTTGAAAATAGCCAAAAACAACTGGAAGGTTTTGATATCGATATTATTAAAGCTATAGCGGAAGTTGAAGGTTTTGATGTGAAGTTAATCAATACCCCTTGGGAAGGTATTTTTGCAACTTTATCCTCAGGTGATCGGGACATTTTAATTTCCGGTATCACTATCACAGATAAACGTAAAAATATGGTCGATTTTTCCAACCCTTATTTCCCAGCAGAACAAGCTATCGTTATCAGCGAGTCCTCCAATGTGACTGACCTGAACAGCTTAAAAGATCTCAATGTTGGCGTGGTCAATTCCAGTACGGGGGATATTGTAGTCTCTGAAGTTATTGGCAAAAATAGTACCTCAATCAAACGGTTTGATAATACCCCTCTTCTACTACAAGAACTATTTGAAGATGGTATTGATGCAGCAGTCGGCGATGTGGGTGTGATTAAGTTTTATATCAAAACACACCCAGAGAAAAAATTTAAGCTGATCTACGATAACCATTTTGAAAAACAATATTTCGGTATTGCGGTGGCTAAAGGCAATAGTGAATTACAACAAAAAATCAATAATGGTTTAAACAAAATTGTTGAGAACGGAACTTATAACAAAATTTACCAAAAATGGTTTGATGAGAACGTTCCGCAACTGCCAAAACAATAATAGTTAGTAGAATTTAAAGCCATCGTTGGGTGGCTTTTTCGCGATATAAATCAGGGTGATAATTAAGATGTCTGCGTTTCGTTGGGAAATAATCGAAGAATATGCCCCTTTGTTTGCCGAAGGCGCTATGATGACTATCAAAGCAACCATCATATGCGTTATTTTAGGCTCACTTTGGGGATTAACATTAGGTTTAGGAAGAACAGCTAAAGCTGAACAAGGGATCTGGAAACCTGTTTTACACTATTTCGTTCAATGGCCTGTCCGTTTCTATGTAAGTGCATTTCGTGGCACACCTCTGTTTGTACAAATAATGGTCGTCCATTTTGCCTTAGTACCGCTTTTTATTAACCCACGTGATGGCTTATTAGTCACATCAGGGATTATGTCCATCGATACTGCGCGTATGTTACGCTCTGATTACGGTGCATTTTTATCATGTGTAATCGCAATTACGCTAAACTCAGGAGCTTACGTCTCTGAAATATTCAGAGCCGGTATTCAATCCATTGATAAAGGGCAAATGGAAGCCTCTCGAGCGCTTGGTATGAGCTGGGCTAAAACAATGCGAAAAGTTATCTTGCCTCAAGCTTTCCGCAGGATCCTTCCGCCATTAGGGAATAATGCCATTGCAATCGTTAAGGATTCATCCCTTGCATCAGCTATCGGTTTAGCCGACCTTGCTTATGCAGCAAGAACCGTTTCCGGTGCTTACGCAACCTATTGGGAACCGTATTTAACCATATCAGTAATTTATTGGATGCTGACATTTATACTTGCTCAGCTTGTGCAATATATGGAAAAAAGGTTGGGCAGAAGTGATTTACGTTAATGATTTACAAAAAAAATTTGGTAATACCCATGTATTACGAGGCATTTCATGTGAAGTTCAACCACAAGAAGTTATTTGTATCATTGGGCCTTCAGGCTCAGGGAAAAGTACCTTTTTACGTTGCTTAAATGCATTAGAACGTCCTGATGGCGGCGAAATAAAAGTTAATGGGTTTAACGTCCATGACCCTAAAACTGATTTAAATAAAATGCGTGAAAATATAGGTATGGTTTTTCAGCGTTTTAATTTATTCCCTCATATGACCGTACTTGAAAACCTGATGATGGCGCCGACATTGGTCAAAGGACTAAAAAAGGATCAGGCACTTAAGCAAGCTGAGCAATTACTCGCCAAGGTTGGGTTATTAGACAAAATTGATGCATGGCCTGCGAGTTTATCCGGTGGGCAACAACAACGAGTAGCGATAGCTCGCGCCTTAGCCATGCAACCGTCAATTTTATTATTTGATGAACCCACCTCAGCGCTTGACCCTGAGCTAGTGGGAGAAGTTCTAGCAGTCATGAAAACTTTAGCCAATGAAGGAATGACGATGGTTATCGTTACTCATGAAATGGGGTTTGCACGGGAAGTTGCTGACCGCGTTATCTTTATCGATCAAGGCATCATCCAAGAACAAGGTAGCCCTGAACAAATTTTCAACTCCCCAACAAACCCACGTACTGCAGAATTTTTAAGTAAGGTACTCTAGGCATCACGCCTGCTTATAATTGACTAAGCAGGCTATTCCGATAGTCAGGGTTATCTGTGATAGATAAGCTAAGCATATTATTCTTAGCTAAAGCTGACTAACTTATGGATATAAAAACTCTTTGTAATCAATTTCGCTCAGGCAAAAAATATAAATATGTTTTTTTCTGGGGCCACCAAACAAAACAAAATCACATAACCAAAAGCTGTTTTAGCCAGTGGTACCCTTCCCCATTTATTGTTAATGGTCATCGATTTGCAAGTGCTGAACATTTTATGATGGCGGAAAAAGCACGTTTATTTGGTGATACAGAAACCCTAAATAAAATTATTCATGCACCAAATCCAGGTGCGGCTAAAGCTTTTGGTCGCGAAGTCCGTGGGTTTAAACAAGATGTCTGGGATAAAAACCGTTTTGAGATCGTGGTTGCCGCTAATATGGCAAAATTTTCACAAAATGAAGAACTAAAGCAATTTTTACTTTCTACAAATGAGCGAATACTCGTAGAAGCCAGCCCCGTTGATAAAGTTTGGGGAATTGGGTTAGCTGAAGATAGTGAAAATATCGAAAATCCTCTAACGTGGAAAGGGTTAAATTTACTGGGTTTCGCATTGATGGAAGTACGTTCCCAATTAGCTGATTAACTCAGTTTATTTTTGCATGCTCTCTGATTGAGATGAAAAACCCGTTGTTGCCAAACAACGGGTCAGCAAATAATTAACTGAAATGTAGGATATTTGGCGGCTATTTATTACAAGGCCATTCTGTATTCAATCACGCCGGGCTTTTCTGCCACCCAGTTATACAATTTTTGACCGGGTAAGTTAGTTTCTTGCGTATGCCAATAAAGACGACCACATTGTTTTTCTTTAGCTTGCTGATGTACAAACTCGATTAACTGTTTCCCAACATGACGACCTCGCATTTCAGGTGTCACATATAAATCCTCTAAATAACAAAAATCATTTTCAGCCCAAGTTGACCGGTGATATAAATAATTCACAAAACCAACAACTTTTCCTTCTTCCAGTGCTACAGCACAATACATCGGCTCATTAGCATCAAAGAAGCGCTCCCACGCTTTTAACGTCACCTCTTCTTTTAAATCCACTTTGTAGAATTTTTGATATTCTAGCCAATAAACTAACCACTCAGGGTAATGTTCTGGCGCGACAAAATCGACTGTGACTGGTAATGCTGTTTTATTCATAATAACCCTTCCATCTATTAATTTATAACTTAGTGGGGTTATAGTACATACCAATCTGGTGCTGTATAAGATACACTTTTGTTATTTAAATAGGGTCCACTTTATGCGCCGTAAGCAGCAAGCTCCATTTCCCCTTCTTTTACTTAAAGAGGGTTACATTAAAGAAAATGTTTACCACACAATCCGTGATGCAATTCTGGATGGGCGTATTAATACAGGTATTAAACTTCCCTCAACTAGAGCACTTGCGGAAATGATGTCAATTTCTAGAAATTCTGTGATTGCAGGATTCGATAGGTTAATTGATGAAGGCTATTTGTATACCAAGAAAGGGTCTGGCACTTATGTTTCAGCGAAGATCCCAGACGAATTAGTTAGAACAACAAGTAAGCCTCAAATTATTAATTGCCCTGAATACAATGCACTTAATCTGAACCCTATTATCAGCACACTAGAAAGCTTATGGGATAAATCACGCCCGAATACAAACACACACCAAATGTTTAATATTGGTATTGGCTGTGTAGACCAATTTCCACATGAACTTTGGGGGCGTTTACTGGGCCGTGTATGGCGTAAATCTAAGTCTGCAATCCCTCATTTTAACCATCCCGATGGTTATATGCCGTTAAAAAACTGGTGGCTGACTATGTTCGCTCAACGCGTGGAGTCCACTGTAATGAAAATCAAATTATTATTGTCAACGGTACCCAGCAAGCCATTAATTTAGTTTCCAAAGTTCTATTAAAACAAGGTGATACTGTTTGGTTAGATGACCCTGGTTATGATAGTGCAAGGGCAATACTCACCGCAACAGGGGCTAAAATCGCCGCTATTCCTTCAGATCAGGAGGGAATGGATATCACTTACGCTGCAAAACAATATAGCCATGCAAAATTAATTTACACCACGCCCTCACACCAATTTCCACTAGGAACAACGTTAAGTTTACCTCGGCGCTTGGCATTGCTAGATTGGGCACAACAAAATAATGCATGGATTTTCGAAGATGACTATAACAGTGAGTTTCGTTTTTCATCTAAACCAATTCAAGCATTACAAGGACTGGATAATCACCAACGTGTAATTTATGCAGGCACATTCTCTAAAATGATGTATCCCGGATTCCGTTTAGGCTTTTTAGTTGTCCCAGAAATACTGAGCGAACCTTTTACAATGATGAAATATTACAGTGATAGTCATTGTGGCTACCTAGAGCAAGCGGCCTTAGCTCAGTTTATTCAAGAGGGGCATTATGCACGTCATGTTAGGAAAATACGCAAAATATGTCATGACAGGCAAAACGCATTCCTCAGCGCAATCAACTTATACTTGCCCCATTTATTTGACGTACAAATGACAGACTCTGGTATTCACACTGTTTGCTGGGTCAAAGCAGGTTACGATATTCGGATAATCCTTGAACAATGCCAGCAATTAGGCTTTGGTGCACAACCGTTATCTCGTTATTGTATTGAAAGCCGCAACCACAATGCGATTCTCTTTGGATATGCCGCTCATAATGAGAATGACATCATAAGTAGTGTAAAACGGCTCAGTGAAAAACTAACGAACCTATACCCAACCTAAACAATGGTTATTTTAAGCTTTTATCTGATAGCTTGATTTCTACGAACCATTATAAATGTACCTTAATGACATTATATTTCATTGAGGTAAATTGATGACGACAATAAATTATCCCCATAAATTCGAAGTTGGTGATATTGTATTTACCAGTATCGGAACAGAGTTGTTTCGCCAGATAGCCTCTGCTTCACAATGCTGGAGCAACCATGTCGGCATGATTGTAGGCCATGATGGAGATGACTATTTAATCGCTGAAAGCCGTGTTCCACTATCAACCACAACTACCTTATCCCGTTTTATTTCTCGGTCATCTGATAAGCGCTATAGTGTACGGCGACTCAGACAGTCATTGACCCAAGAACAGAAAAAAGCGTTAGTCGCACAAGTACCACCACGTTTAAATAAATTTTACCATACGGGGTTTAATTATGATTCTTCGAGGCAATTTTGTTCAAAATTCGTGTTTGATATATACCAATCAGCGCTATCTATCCAAATTGGCGAAATTGAAACCTTTGAAGCTTTATTAACCAAAAACCCAAACGCCAAATTAAACTTTTGGAAATTATGGTTTATTGGACACATCCCTTGGGAACGTACAACCGTTACTCCAGCGAGTTTATGGCATCACCCTGAATTATCACTAGTGTACCGTAGCCATCAAGATATCCATTAAAACACCATGTGGAAAGCTATATTCGCCATATTAGTTTTGTATAGAGATAAGAAATGCGTTGCTCGTCATTAAACAAACTTGCTGCATAATTTGTGCTAACAACGCATCATCTATTTGTTCGCGCTCTAATCGCTTGAGTAATGGCTTGCGTGCAACAACAAAGCCTAATACTTGACCGATTAATGTATGGGCGCGAATAATTGCAGTTTGCTCATCAACCGAATGAGCCAATTGAACGAGGCTAGATAACCTAATATGAAAAGGCTCAATAAAATCACGATAAATAACATCATAATTTTCTGTCGGTTCTAACTGCTCCCGAAGGATCAATACTGAGTAATATTCATGTTCAGGTAATAGCAATGCATTACCCAATCCTTTAATCAATAAACATGCCAATTGATTTATTTGCTCATTTTCCACAACAGACTGTGTTTTTATCTTTGCCATCTGATCATCAAATAGCTGAATATTACTCGCTTGGGATAAATCAGCGGCTATTTTTTGGATAACAGCGGTATAAACGCCCAATTTCCCGCCCATATGATACGGAATTGCAGACTGGTTAACTCCTGCATTTTCAGCTAGTTGTCGCGTCCTTACACCATTAATACCATGAAGAGCAAACTGTTTAATCCCTTCATTGATTAACTTTTCTTTGGTTGACTCAGAAGAAAGTGTATTTTTATTGGTTTCAGTCATATCCCGCTGTTATTCCATCAATTAATTATCTGCCCGCATAAGATAAGTTGAATTATGATTCAGTTCAATACCCTGACCTTGACCAACGACGACAGTTCCACCCAAATTACATAAATGGTAACCAAATGCGCAATTAGGTTCAAAGGCAAATGTCATACCTGCTTTTAACACCAGCTCACGACCAGGGTTCGGTAAACGCTCTAATTGGCGATACTTTTGTGCGATAGGTAAAGACTCGATACCCGGCGCAGTACCAAAACCAATTGGCCCATATGGGTTAATACTGTGGATCAACGGGTGAACATGCCATCCTTTTGATTTTAAAAGAGGCTGTTCCATTTTATCGACCACTTCCCCAAAAGTGACACCTTCTTTCAGATTTTCAACGCCTATTTCATAGCATTCCCGTGCGACGGCCGCAGCCTTTTCGAGGTTAGGGTGAATTTTCCCTACAGCGACTGCGGCTTGGTGTTGTGTTTCATACATCCCATACAGTGCAAATATTTCACTCAAGACAATATCACCTTGCTCAATTTTACGCGGTGGCTGTGAACGATATTGCCAAGCAGGTTGCCCCCAACCAATATACTCAGGGCCAGAACCCATTAAAATTTCGGCAGTAAACCCGCCCATGGACAAACACTTGGCTGTCACTGCTGCGGCAATATCGGCTTCTGAGTGACCGACCAACGCAGTTGCGCGCATTGATTCACTCATTGCTTCACCTATCATCGCAGCATATCTTACATGCTCTAATTCCTCGGCACTTTTCACTGAAGCTAACTGGAAAAAATGTTTATACACAGGCACAAAATTAAGTTGAGGTAAGCGTTCTTTGATACCTGTTAACGTGTTATAAGGCATCGCCCCATCAAAATAAAATGGGGGATAAGGTTCCAAACCCACCACACCGATATTCGCATTGGCTGATACCCCTAAATCAACAAATATTTGTGCAATATTTCGCCCTGTTTTACCCACAATAATCTGCTCTGGCGAGATCCATTGTACATCGCCCCGCATCTGCGCTTGCATATGGTCAGCCACCATCATTGGCGCAAATGTCACCACCAGCGGTGCTTTATCTTGATGAAAAATCACGACGGAACCTAAGCGGTCATTAGTAAAGTAGTGGTCAATACAAAAAGGTGCTGGCGCAGCTGACTCCCTATCCCCATAAATCATTAAGACTTCTAGGTCATTTAACTGCATGATTTTCCTTGCTATCCCCCACCTTCTATCACGTTCTTCAAAAGAAAAGGGGCTTGGAACAGTTATTGTATTCATCATCATCTCTCTTTATATTTAATTCATTTGAATGAATTAAATATAAGCCTGAGTAATCCCCTTTGTCAAACAATCATATGAACATATCGTGCGGATCAGGGAATTAAAAAATGGGTATTTAGTGAGGCATTAACGATAGCAAATACACTCAGATAAATGTATTTGCTATCATTGATTAACTATAAGCGCAGTTTTACGACTAAAATTATTTCTTTTTATTTAACATTGATTTTAAATCTGCAAAGGGATTGTAAGTTGCGGCTTCAACATCATCTTGCGCATCCTCCCCTGCGACCACGCGTGTACCGTACTGGTCAGCTTCCGTATACTTGGAGTGTTCATGGTCATGACAAAACAGACACAATAATTCCCAATTACTACCATCTTCTGGGTTATTGGTGTGGTCATGGTCGATATGATGAACCGTTAATTCGCGTAAATTTGAATACACAAACTCCCGAGTACATCGCCCACATATCCACGGGTAAATTTTAAGTGCTTTCTCACGGTAGCCGCTTTCCAAGCGCGCATAGTTTTTTGGGATCACTGCCATTGCCAATCTTACCTATAATAAAAAACAACTTTACGATGATTTCTTTAATATACCCTATCTGGGAACAAAAGGAGAAATGCAAAAAGTAGAATTTTAATCAACTGATCAACGTGCCTGACATATAGAACCACATTAAACACCAGTTACCTATGTCTTGTGTAGCTCAGGTGTTTTTTGATACCCCCCAAAAGTCAGCTGCTGAGACTACCCTCAGCAGACATAACAATAATAAAATTTATTTTCTATCCTCAATAATCATTGCTGCTGCACGCTCTGCAATCATTATCGTTGGCGCATTCGTATTACCACTTGGGATCTCTGGTATGACAGAGCAATCCACCACCCGTAAATTCTTAATACCATGAACCCTTAAACGTAAATCTGTTACCGAATTTGTTGTTTCTGTTCCCATGCGGCAAGTTCCCACGGGGTGATAAACCGTTTTACAAAAATTACGGACAAACTCTTCTAACTGCCGTTCATCATCATATACCGCCGCAGGAGGCATCAAAATATCTTTGCTTACCGCTTGCAATGACGGTGAATTGAGCACTTCTAAACCAAATTTAACTGCTCGTTTGCAACCTTCCATATCTTCAGGCGAAGCAAGATAGTTTGCATGAATTTTTAACGGGGCGAGAGGGTCACGACTACGCAGTAAAACTTCACCACGGGATTTGGGTTGAAGATACCCCACTTTCAATGTAAAACCGTGAGTCGCTGGTAATGGCTCACCAGGAACATCATCCCAGCTATCCAATATAGGAAGAAAATGGATTTGTACATCAGGGCGCCCTTGGTTACAACTGTCTTTAAACGCAGCACCTTCTAATACATTAGAGGCTAATAGCCCACTACGAAAAACCATCCATTCCAGTCCATGTTTAATCGCATTTAGCCCTTGGTCCGCACCAAATAAGCTAATTGGTTGTTTGGTTGTCACGTTAATTGACATATGCAAATGGTCATGAAAATTTTTGCCAACAGGCAGATTTGCAACGGTATCAATACCCAGACTGGAAAGATGTTCTTCTGGCCCAATGCCTGACAACATCAATAGTTTTGCTGACCCCATCGCGCCTGAACAAATAAGAACTTCATTTGTTGCAAACGCTTCTATTTCATGTCCACTTTTCCCTTGATAAGCAACACCAACAGCACAGCCATTACGGATAATAATGCGGTTAACTTGTGCATTCAGTTTTAGCGTGAGTTTTTCGCTATTTTCCACCGATTTTAAATATGTTTTTGAAGTGCTTGCTCTTTCACCATTGTGGGTTGTAGTTTGGTAAAAACCAGTACCCTGCTGGCTTTCCCCATTGAGGTCATTAACATAAGGTAATCCGTGTTCTTGTGACGCACGAATAAATGCCATCGATAGTGGGTGCCGGTACCTGTTCTCACTCACAGGGAGAGGCCCTTCGGTTCCATGATACTCACCTGTCAGGCTTTCGTTACGTTCCGCTTTTTTAAACCACGGGAGCACATCATCGTAACCCCAACCTTCGCAACCATAATTTTGAGCCCAATTATCGTAATCTTGTTTTTGGCCGCGGATATAAATCATGCCATTTACAGAGCTACTTCCCCCAAGAACTTTCCCTTGAGCAATCTGCATTTTACGGTTGTTCGCATGAGCTTCCGGTTCGGTTTCGTAAGGCCAGCTTTTTTGTGCAATAATTTTAGCCACGCCTGCTGGCATACGAATAAACATGTGGTTATCACTTCCTCCAGCTTCGAGAAGTAATACCCTAGCTTGAATGTTCTGAATCAATCGGGCAGCAAGAACACATCCCGCAGAGCCCGCACCGACAATAATATAGTCATATTTTTCTGTATTCATTTCCGATCCACCACCCAAAAGATTAACAATGCATTCCCATTAATTTAACAATAGCGCTTTTGATTTGTTAATGTATGAATAATATTTAGTTAATGTGATTTAAATCAAAAATAATTTCCTACTTTAACTATTTAAAGGGATATTAATTAGTGGCTATATATGGTGTTTTTTACGGATGAATTGACGGTAAATTGACGATAATCAAAACGTCATTAACCCTTTATTAATAGGTTAACATTTAATTAGTTATCCAACGGTGATAGGGAAGAAATGTCATTTAACTATAATTGTATTAAAGAAGCTTCTTATAGGTAAGAAGCTTCTTTAACATGTGATGATAAGAAATAAACCTATTACAAAACTAGGGGATTTAGCGTAACTACTTCGTTGAAAGCTCTCTACGGATGATTTCTGCTCCGGCACTTAACGCATTGAGTTTACCGCTAGCCACTTGACGAGATAATGGAGCCATACCACAGTTTGTCGAAGGGTAAAGTTTATCTGCATCAACAAACTCAAGGGCTTTACGTAATGTGTTCGCAACCTCTTCAGGGGTTTCTATCGTATTTGTTGCCACATCAATGGCCCCTACCATCACTTTTTTACCACGGATCAGTTCGATCAAATCCATAGGAACACGTGAGTTATGACACTCTAAAGAAATGATGTCGATATTCGAAGTTTGCAGTTTAGGAAATGCTTCTTCATACTGCCGCCACTCTGTTCCCAACGATTTTTTCCAATCTGTGTTGGCTTTAATGCCATAGCCATAGCAGATATGAACAGCAGTTTCACATTTTAGCCCTTCAATAGCTCTTTCTAATGCCGCTATTCCCCAATCATTAACTTCATCAAAGAAAACATTAAAAGCGGGTTCATCAAACTGGATAATATCAACCCCTGCCGCCTCAAGCTCTTTTGCTTCTTGATTGAGGATTTTAGCAAATTCCCAAGCCAGTTTTTCACGACTTTTATAGTGGTTATCGTACAGCGTGTCGATCATCGTCATCGGGCCTGGCAGAGCCCATTTAATCGGTTGGTTAGTTAACTGACGTAAAAATTTGGCATCTTCCACAAAGACAGGTTTTTGGCGCGCAACGGCACCAACAACGGTAGGAACACTTGCCTCATAACGGTCACGAATTTTAACCACCTGACGTTTCTCAAAATCAACGCCGCTAAGGTGTTCAATAAATGTCGTCACAAAATGCTGGCGTGTTTGCTCACCATCGCTAACAATATCAATCCCTGCCCGTAGCTGATCGTCCAAAGATAAACGAAGCGCGTCTTGTTTTCCCTCAATTAATTCATCATTCTGTAATTTCCAAGGAGACCAAAGTTTCTCCGGTTCAGCAAGCCATGAAGGTTTCGGTAAGCTACCTGCAGTGGATGTTGGTAATAATATTTTCATAATAATTGACCTTAAATTTTTAAATTAATCAAAGCACGCAGTTAGCAGACCATTGCTCTAGAATATGTTTGTAGGGTTCAATAAAGTGTTCTTCGGTATATTTCCCCTGCTCAATAGCCAGTCGGCTACGCTCTTCGCGGTCATAAACAATTTTTGTTAATGAATAATCTTGGTTCGTCAAACTCGGTTGATAGCATTGCCCTGCGACAGAGTTCGCATTATAAATTTCAGGGCGATAAATTTTCTGGAATGTTTCCATCGTGCTGATTGTGCCAATCAACTCAATATTGCTGTAATCATTCAGCAAATCCCCCGTAAAATAAAAGGCCAACGGTGCAACACTATTTTTCGGCATGAAATAGCGAACCTGTAATCCCATTTTTTTAAAATATTTATCCGTTAATGAGCTACCATTTTGCTGATATTCTATCCCTAATACCGGGTGTTGATTTCCTGTACGGTGGTAAATGTCTTTATTTGATACACTTAAACATATCACTGGCGCCTTGTTAAAGCGCGCTTTATACTCATTTGAATTTACAAAATATTTAAAGATGTTCCCATGCAAATCACCAAAATTTTCGGGAAGGCTAAAGTTTGTTTGGTTTTTATTATGGTCTAGCAATAGAACACTGAAATCATAGTCACGGACATAAGACGAAAAGTTATTTCCGACAAGTCCTTCTATCTTTTTCCCCGTTTTTTTATCGATAATATTAGTTCTTAGTATTTCAATAACAGGAAAAGTATTGGCACTTTTTTCAACGCTCATCTCTACCGAAATAATTTCAATTTCGATTGAATAACGGTCACTTTTTGGGTTATCCCAATACGCTAGTGTATTAAAACGATTATTCATCATCACCAGCGTGTTACGTAAATTTTCTTGACGGTTTTCCCCTCTCGCTAAATTAGCAAAGTTGGTCGTAATGCGAGTATTTTCCGAAGGGTTATAATTCTCGTCGAAAACACTGCTTTTAATCTTAAAGGTAAAATCTTTATTCATCGTGTTTGTTGCATCCTAAGCGCCAAGATGGAAACGGAGCCTCGCTTTTAAAATCACGTTTCCATTTATCAATATTTATGTTGCCAATAAGTTAATGATTTTGAACAACCTAATTTATGCCAGAGCCGATGAATGAGTTAAAGCGACTTAATTTCATTTGGAACATGAGTTATCTTCATGATCAAAAGATCAGCATATAAAGACTGGAATATAAAGTGTTAATCGTGGTATCCAGAAAATGATTAGCTTTTGATTTTGTTGATAATTAACATCTAAGAACTGCTCCACATTTATAACATTTATTTTGATAAGAAACTTTATAATGTCGGAAGATAACCCCTTTTCCAGCGAGGTAATATCAAATTTTGCCATACCTCTTTGTAATTTTAACCATCACGACACCTTTAGTAGAATGCTCGCCTTTGAAGATTTATCTACCTCTACGTGATGATAATGATGATGGGTCACAATTCTCTGGTGTGATCTACTGCTGAAATGACGAAAACTTCGATGTGTGTGATGAAGCTATAAAATATCATCATCAATAATTTTCTCGGTGCTGTTGTTCGAAACTCTATCTTTTGTTGAAAATACCTCATTTGTTAAGCAAATATAAATTTAGTTAAACAATTGATTTAAATGGATTTAGTCAATGGTTGATGTCCACATATTGACCACACTTATAAAGCCTCTTTTGATGAGAGGCTTTATTTTTGCTTATTTTTCAATGGGTGGGAGGAGTTTTTTAGCCTGCTCAATCAAGGTTTCAATTACTTCAAGAGGGATGTTCGGCTCAAAACAAGTTAATGTAAATTGGTGGGTAACATCCGAGTAAAAGACTTCAGCAAGTTGTAACACTGGGTCAGTATTTGCCATAGTTAGTTCAAGATACATACCGTCTCTAACTATGTCGCTGCCTCTTGATAATTCGTATTCAGTATCATCATTAAACATAATTATTTTTCTTTATAAATTAAAATATAACCATCTGTAATTACTCTGGATAACCTTTTTGCTATGATATCCATATAACACATAACATATTATGGGGTACAAGTTTTGATTGATTTTTTATCTAGTAATACTTGGCAAGGAGTCGGGGTTATAACCTCAATCATCCTAGCATTTATAGGGATTTTTCTATCTCAAAATACTCGACATAGAATATTTAGATCGAAGAATACTAAATTTCAAAACAAATCAAATCTTCCTAAAGAGTTATTGGATGGGCAAACTACAACACTTTATGGAAAAGTTCGAGAAGAACTTTTTCCTGGCCCTCCAAATTATGAGTCAATAGATAATGGTGATGTACCTCAATTCTACTGGATACTATATACCAATGAACCAATAAGCTTAGTTGGTAGATGCATAGAAACTAACGAACTACGTGACAATGGTAAGTCCTGCGCCTTTCAATTATGCCTTACTGCTGAAATTTATAATAACCGCTTAGATTTACTCGGAAAGTATGTAAAGGTTGATGGGGAAATTTTCTTTGGTCATACTGGCCACCATAAAACTAAAGCGCTTTTGGATGTTAACTCTATTCAAGTTTTAAAATAGTTCGCTGATTACAGTCTTATGAAGTCTGTATAGCAAGTTAATATCTAAACTGATTTATATTTTCCATAAATTGAAAAGATGAGTAATATGAATACATTCTACTACTCATCCATCAAAACATCTCCACCTGCTTTTCTCCTCGATGTGATCTAGGTAACTCATCCATCGGGATCTCAAAGCCTTCAGGTAACTCTTGTGGAATAGTTTTTGTTAGATAAATCTCCACTGAGGTTATTGTCGTAAAAGAACAGCCACACAGCATATTTTGACATTGGTGATAGCTTCTACGGGTTTCACTGCTCATGGATTTACTGGTTTTGGTATAGGTCACAGCGCCACACAGGGGACAATTGAACGCCATTTTTTAACCTTGGGTTTGGAGTATGCCTTAAGTTAGGTTAATCTATTCATAACAAAAATCAATTAAAAGGATTTTATTATATGTCTAAAGGTTCATATTCTTCTAAAATCACATTATTGATATCCGTATCTGTCCTTATATCACCCATAATATTATTTATTTATCTTAGTACACTGAATACTCAAAATTTCTTTTCTTTTTTATTACAAGAGAGCTACTTATTCCCTTATCTGATATTTATTTCTATCGCTTGGTTTGTTTTTACGTTTATATTTTATAGCCTTCCATTTTTAACATTTAAACTCATTAATCTATCCATTGAAATAACCAATGATAATAATATAAAGCAAAACTTTAGATTATCTATTTGGAGTTATTTATTATCAATATGTATAAGTCCAATTGTAATATTTTCTATGATTTATTTAACGGTGGACCATCCCAAATATGTGACACTCATAGCATTCATGACATTTATAGTAATGGTACTACTAATATTACGATACAAGAACAATGTTAAAATCATAAAAATAAAATTAAATTTTTACAAAATTCTTTTATACAAAGCTATTAGCATTTTATTTTTAACAATTGTTTTTATTATGGTTTATAATTATTTTAGCGAGAAAAAATATCATTTAGCATCTGTGCCTTACTTTCTTTGCCTTTCATTTGTACTAACCGAAACTGTTTTTAATTTCAAAAAAGCCCAAAAAGCATTATTCAACTTAGTAAAAAAGACCTTCCAAACAATAACAAAAACACCTTATTTCATGACGCACCCTAATGAATTTAAAGATATTTTTAGAAGTAAAAAAGGCAACAACCGAATAACAAATCGTGATAGATTTATAATGCTATTATTGTTTTCACTGCTTATCATTCCTATGTCTATACTATCTATCTCTGCATTAGTAAATAACCTTGATGGTGAAATGCAATTAGAAGATGCTTTCATACCATTTGTTAGCTTGTGCCTTATCTTATATACAATTCCAAACGTGATACTTTTACTCCCAAACATTGGAATCATAAAAAAGACTGTTTATCTCTCACTGTATTTAATATTTTTATCCTTCACCACTAATATTCTTAACCTTCTGGCTTATAAAACATTTGACTCCATACATTTCATTAATAAAAACAAAATCGAAATAACAGCAAAAAAATGGCATGATGCTGACACACCTATTCCTGCAACACTGAATAAAATTCAAATGACTGCTTTCAATGCATTTCAAACACCAACGCATTCTATCTTTTGTAACTATGATGATATTAAATCATTAACCACAAGAATTGAATTTGATTTCTTTAGACCTGAAAAAACTCCCCCTAAATGTATATTTGTCAACAATGACGATGTAAGTCTAGTTGAAAAGGATAAGTTTATAATATTAACAGAACCTCTAATGAGTTTACTCCTCATTCAATACCAACATCTTTGATCCTTATTTCTAACTCCAAACTTGTGATAAAGCCGTGGCCATCGATTTGATGAACAACACGGCTAATCACCCACTGATGACTGTCAATGGTCGGTTTAAATCCAGTTACCGTGACAGGCATTTCAGGGTATAGGTCTGCGCGTCCCTCAGCCAACGTAATATTAAATTCCGCTACGCCCCTTTGTAGTTTTGACCACTTGGCCGCGGCGGCTCGTTTAGCGGACTGCTCGTTTTTAAAGGTTTGCCGCATCACAAAAACATTACCCTCGGCACCCTCGATGTAATCGCCCTCTTTTTTGCTCGACTTCTCTTTTTTGGGCTTTTGCTTGCGTTTTAGACTGGTTTTCTTTTGTTTGCCGCAGTTCAAATCTAACCAGTAAGCTTGTACGCCGGTGTACGCTTGACGGTCTGCTAACCTGAAATAATGCCTATCCCCACTTTCGCGCATGATGGTAATGACGGGCAATGGCTTGCCGCTTTGCGTGACTCCTTGATTAGGCACGATAAACAACAAACTGCCGTTTTTAGTAGTGGCTATCGCGCCGAGCATTTCAGCCATACGCGTTAAAAAGCTGATATCACTTTCATTGGTCTGGTCGGCGTGGTCAATTTCAATGTGCATCAATTGCTTGCTGACTGCCGGCTTGAGGTTATAACGCCCCGCTATCGCGCTCACTACATCCGGTACTTTGATATCGTGCCAGCTGTATTCCCGTTTGACGTTAAAGTCTTGCCGAAAATCCGCACTACGGGCGGTTACCGTGATTTGGTCGGGAGGGCCTGAGTGACTAATTTCATCAACAGTATATATCCCTTTGTGTACCAAGGCTTCCCCCTGCCAACCAAGGGAAACGGAAATCTCAGCCCCACGCGCCGGTATCGGCTTCAAAACCGCGATTATCCGTTAATGTTAATGACATGAGTCGGTCATTGACGCTCAAGAGCTGCACGCCGCCGACCGTTAAATCAAAGGCAGGAACTTTGACTAAATTCCCCTCTGTCCAATCCGTAAAAAACAATTAGAAAAACTCGGCGTTATCCCCTCCGCGGCCGAAGCTGCCACCGATGCGGCGCGTGCTATGGAGGTTGACCCTAACGAAAAAGACCCATTCAAAGTGCTGAACTCCGTTTCCGCTTATGCAGGGAAAACCGCCAAGACCAACGAGCAAGCGCAGAAACAGCAAGCCGAGGCAACCCAGTAAAATCACCAGTAGCGTCACCGTTGCTGGTAAGCAACTGGAAAAAAGCAGTGAACTACAACAAAAAACCAATGACGTTAACCCGTTAGAAAATACGGAAAAATACGGTACCTTGGTGTATGACAGCGCAGAGAAAAAGAGTAAAGCCAAAGGCAGTAAATCTGCATTAAGTGACGCCGCGGGAAGTGTCGATAGAAATAAACTCGGCGACATTGTGTTTAAAAACTTTCCTGCAGTAACGGCCGTTAATGGGCTATATCAAGAGCCCCGCATTACCGCGAGAAAACCTCACTATTTCCCCAGTTCAATGATGCGCTGATTAATACCTTAGCCCCTATTCAACCCAAATTAAATGCAGTACCGGTGGCAGTATCGCCTACACGGTCAGAACGGCAAATCATGCAGCCGGAATACAATACATTCGAGTTGAATTTTTACGGTGTTGATATGAGTAATAAAAAAGAAATTGCCGATATTGTGAAGCAACAATTAACCATCTTGTTACGTGAACGTGATAGCCGCCGCCGTTCCAGCTTAAAAGATCAGGACTAAATTATGATGATGATTTATGGCATGTTTGTGTTTGAGCTACGCACCGCCCCTTATCAAACCTTTAACCATTCACTTGATTGGCGCCATGTGAAAAATGACCGTGTTGGCCGCAGTGCCAAATGGCAATATGTGGGTGCTGGTGAAGATAAAATCACGCTGTCCGGTACGCTTTACCCCGAAGTGACCGGCGGTGATGTGTCGCTGGAATTATTAAAAACCTCGGCCTATGTTGCCCGCCCATTGCCCTTGATTGAGGGCTCTGGCACTATTTATGGGATGTATGTGATTACCAATTTAGTCACTGATAGAACAGAGTTTTTTTCGGATGGTAAGGCGAAGAAAATAGATTTTACGTTGCCGTTGAGTCGGGTGAATGAAGATGTGAGGGAGAGATTGGCGGGTGTGGATGTTGGGGAGTTGATTACAATACAATAACCAAATTATCATTCCAGCGCTATCAACTGGAATGATATTTTTTTAATATAACTATGCAGTAATTTGAACTATTACTGAAACACACTCATTCCAATTCACTTTACCACCAGAACAGTTTTCAATTGACCAACATTGATTTCTAGAACTGTAGAAACATACATATAAATTAAAGTCTTCATCAGAAAGTGCATTATTAACGATACAAAGTCTATAATCAGGTTCATTTTTTAAGAAGTGTTTATATTCATTGGGGGTTAGCTGAATTTGTTTGCCAAAGCCAAATAAACCTTTAACTTCGATTCTTAATAATTCATCAGATTTATACGCTTCTAAATCCCAACCAACATTGTCACGCTCAACACTTTTTACACTATAGCTCTGTTTCTCATAGTATTCCGTCGTTTTTGCAACTGCTGATTTTTCTGTTTTCCTTCTTAGCTCAGGGTTACTATTATAAATAGCAGAGATAATATCTTCTTGCGTCATACTATCTTGTTGTTCATTTATTAAAGAGGTTCTTAAATTTATAATTCTTTTCACTCGTTCAACAAAATCAGCACCTTCTATGCTATCTCCATACCAAAATGGTGATGTTCCCATCAAGCCTTTACCATTTCTAGGCACCTTCAAGGTTCTTTCTTCTACAGGAAGCAATAAAATATCTTTTGCATCAGCTTCAAACCAATAGCTTTCTTCTTCATCATAATGAGCTCTTGGTTTGGCAGTATTCTCATCTAGTTTTTTGAATATTCCTAAAAACACGTGCATTTCTATACCAACCAATGACAACGTTCCCATCACTAGGACTAGTCGCGCACCAGATAATATCAACACCATCAATGTATGGCTCTTTTATATTATCATTGCCTGAAATTCGCTCTAAATCAAAAGAAGAGCCCCTATTCCTTACATAACCATAATATTCACTGCCAAACTCCAAAAAGTTTCGGTTTTCATGACCTGTTTTCATTTCACTTACGTAAGAACCACCATTAATTATTTTATCCGTAGTTTCTCCACGGTAATTTTCCATCCATCCAATGTTACAAAATAAAATAGCTATACTTTTCCTTAATAATTATATCTTCTTAATCTTTCGGTGCCTCATCAGGGTTAATCTCAGCCTTCAACTTCCAAAATTTAATTAAATTTTCTAATCTGTTAAGCAGGTCATCATAGGTAATAATATCTATTATATGTTTATATTTTCTTTTTATTATTTCAAAATCATGACGTTGTTCATCTGTAAGGTTATGACTTCTCCCAAGAAGCACAATGCCATTAGGATTAGTTATTTTTATACTCATTTCACCATTTGGAAATAAACGCTGGCTAACTAATCTCTCACCTTCAACTCCACTTTTATTCAAATGAAATATGTATTTTTCAACTTGCATTATAGAGCCTGAAAGCTCCTTCAATGGTATGTAATTCTCTCTATAACCATTATTTGTAACTATACACTTTTCAAATGGCTGTTTTATTTCTACAATATCTAAATTCCCATCATAATCGACTAAAATTATATCTATGAATCGATCTTTCCCCCTATATTCATCTTTTATTTTTACATTTTCAGCCACGTGAATATACTTAGGGAATAATAACAATACTATTTGCAGCACCTCTTTCTGCCAAGAATTTTCATTATATAATTTGTAATCAACAAGCATTTCGTTTAGCTTCAAAAGGCTGTTTTCATATTTAATAATCTCTTGAAGTGCATATTGCCCTAAAATATTCTCAGAACTTATTGTGACTTTTTTATTCATATATTTGTTATACTGACTAAAGAAATCACGTTTTTGATTTATATACTCAGAAAGAATCAATGATATTCTTGATTCTGTGTACCTATCCAATTCATAACTGTTAGGAAATTCTTTGATAAGTTCAAAATAAGCACTTTCAGGTATATTACCATCATGCTCCCCACCAACGTATATATCACCATCTATAATATTACTTAGTTTTCTAGGGATGGATATATTTCTATGTGCCACAAAGCTTTTAACTGAAAACTTAACATTTCTATGAATATAGAAATTAGAAGTCATATCCAAAACTTCACTATCTATTTTATAATATTCACCTATCAACTCACCTATTACAAATAGATACCTTCCTTCACTTTCTTTCCCAATCAGTTTTTTTTTACGCAAAAAAAATGTTCTTAGTAAACAAATAGTTCTTCCATTTTCAAATTCATGGAGAACCCAATCATAACTAGCATTCTCAACCTTGTAATCTAAATATACAAATCCATCTTCCCCATAGATACTTATCATGCAAAAATCCTTTTATATTTAATAATGTAGAAATATAATTTTTTTCCTCATTAAAAGCTACAAACAAAATCACACTATCCATAACAATCTACATTTCTGGCCAATTAACACCCACCCCCAACCCAACATCCACCCTATTCACTTCTACTCGATGCTCTTTCCAAGCCCTTAACTGCTCCCGTTCCTTATCTGTCGCAATACCAAGGTCAACGGCGTCTTGCAAAGGTGCAATTGCGGCGGTAGCCTCATTTAATAGCGCTTGTTTTTGATACTCGGCTTCAGCGATTAATTGTTGTTTTGATGGTGGAGGATTGGCAATTTCTAACGCTTTCTTTTCTGTAATTTCAATCAACGCATCGCTAATTAAATTGTCTTGGGAACCATCTGCTGAATAAGCAAAAACTGTATTATTTATATCAATGTAATATTTCATTGCCTCATCTCCATCACCCGTGCTTTCGCATTTACGGTAGTAACAAATTTATAGGTAGAGCCTCTAGGGACAATACACATCGCCCCTTGCACCGCAGCGCCTGATGAACGAACCGTGCTAAATAATTCAAGACCATCAACAAAAAATGTCACTCCGGGGTTTTGTGAGTTTTCAGTCTGCATAACCGCAATTGCGATGGTATTTCCCGTTGAGTTTGTATAAGTCACCCCACTTTTTCTATCTGCTGATACATCTTTCCATTTTTGGGTATATCCAAATCCTGTATTTATTTTTGTATCGACCTCTGCTTTGGTATACGCCCCCACGTCCCCTGCATTCAGTGCTATATCTGCGGTCAGTGCTTTATTGTTTATTTTGCGCCCACTTGGCACGCGTCCATTCGCGTTATTATTCGCATTGTTTGCTGCAGTGTTGGCTGCATTGGCGGTCGCTTGTGCATCTGTACCAGCTTTTTTCGCATCGGTGACTTTAGTGTTGGTTTCTGCTTTGGTATAAACGCAATGTGATCACTAGCTGTTTTGAACCAACGCCGTATTTATCACGCCCTGATTTCACCACCTTAGCGCAGGATTTTGTGGTTTTTGGTAATGGTTACCTTGAAAAGCGCATTAACCGGCTCGGCGATATGTTAACGCTTAAACCCTCTTTGGCTAAGTACACCCGCACCGGTGTGAATGAGGGGCAATACTGGCAAATGAAGAATTACCAAGATGCCTACGAATTTCGCAAAAATAGCATGATTCATTTGAAAAACCCGTGTATTCACCAAGAGATATACGGCGTTCCCGATTATTTGGCTGGACTAATTTCCGCTAACTTGAATCATTCAGCTACCCTGTTTCGGACAAACTATTATGAGAATGGCAGTCACGCCTATGTGATGGTTTATCTATCGACAACTCTAGCAAATGATGAGGCTGTGGAATCATTAAAGAAATCACTCACAGAAGCGCGCAAAGGTAAGGCGTTTAAGAATATCTTTGTCTATGCTACTAATGGTGAAAAGGATGGGATTCAAATTTTACCATTCTCACAAATCAGCGCCAAAGATGAGTTTGTCGGTATCAAGGACACCACGGGTGATGATTTGTTGGCCATGCACCGTATACCACCACAACTTATGGGGATCATCCCGCAAGGCTCGGGTAGCCTTGGCGATATCGAAAAGGCCGCTATGGTATTTTGGTTTAATGAATTATTGCCACTGATGGAAAGCATGAAATCAATTAACGACATGCTAGGCGTTGAGGTGATCCGCTTTAAACAATATGCGTTGCTGGATTTCTTGACTCAGGCAAAGGGAAAAGAGCCGAATTATAAATAAACCATTCAATTCACATTAACCGATGTTCCCCCTTCAAAGCTAATAGAACGGCCTTAGCGCCGTTCTACCTATTCCACATACCCAAATTTATTTTTTATCTCATCTAGGCTGTACAGCCTGAATACTCACAAATAACACCACTCATGGACTAATCACATAATAGCCAGCGCGGCTCACCTTTACCCCTTTGCGCGCGCTTGCTCCCCCGCCTCGCCCGCACGCAAAAGGTGTGGGATTTTGTGCGGGTGTGCAATACAGTTAAACCCGCACCAATTCAAATAAGTAATAACAATTTGATGATAAAATAATTGTGCTGTTTAGTGCAAAATTTTAATACTCTTCGTTTTAAGAGTTCCTAACTTTGAATCTAACTGCAACTTTGAAAATATTTTTTGACATTTTAATTATTATTATCATGATATTACTTAATTTTATGAAGCGTTAACAAAAGGTGCAAAGTGTGATTGAAAGTTTTAGTTTAAAAAACGTTGCAACATATGATGAAAATGGCGTAACCATAAAAAATTTGAACAAAATTAATTTTATTTATGGTGGAAATGGATGCGGAAAAACTACTATTTCTAATTTTCTAACGGACACTAGCGATACAAAATATACCAATTGTAATATCAATTGGAAAAATAACAGTCCGTTACAAACTTTAGTATATAACAAATCATTTAGAGATAAAAATTTTGGCTCTAGTGATATTGCAGGCGTTTTTACATTAGGACAAGCATCTACTGAAGAAATAGAAAAAATAAATAATAAAAAAAGAGATGCTGAAAAAGAAAAAGAAGGAGTTAGTACGCTTAGAAAAACGTTAGATTCAGCAGAAAAAAGCATAATAGAAAAAGAATTAACGTTTACGGAAATAGCATGGAAAACTTATAGAAAGTATCAAGGTGATTTTAAAGAGGCTTTTAGAGGCTTTATTGGCAGTAAAGTTAGCTTTAAAAACAAAATCATAGATGAATATCACAATAATAAATCCACTGAATTAAAAACACTTAAAGACTTAAAGGAACGCGCAAGTGTTTTATTCGGTGACACTCCCATTGAATACGAATTAATTCCTGAAATAACAGGGTTTAACTTAAAGGAAATAGAAGAAGATATTATTTGGACCAAAAATATAATTGGTAAATCTGATGTTGACATCGCCAACTTAATAAGTTTTCTTAATAATAATGATTGGGTAAACCAAGGAAGGAAATATTTAAATAATAGTTCAACATGCCCTTTTTGTCAAAAAAACACTATAGATGAAGAGTTCAGAGTAAAACTTGAAGAGTACTTTGATGAAAGTTTCACTGATGATATTGTAAAATTAAAAAACCTATCTGAAAAATACATTACATATAAAGATAGAATAGAAAGTCACATTGAACATGTTAATGAACTATTGGCTAAAACTCCAAATGTAGAAGTGGAAAATATAAAACTATATTCGTTTTCCTTGATAGCAGCCATAAATGGAAACATTTCATTATTCAAATCAAAAATAGAAAAAACAAGTTTAAAAATTAACACAGATAAAACATTCGATTTTATTGAACAATTAAATCAAGCGATAAGTATTGAAAACGAAAAAATAACCAAACATAACACATTAGTAAATACCCTTAAATCATCATTAATATCACTTAAAAAAGACACATGGTTTTATTTAATAAATGAAATAAAAAGCGATATACTCCAATTTGTAAAGGATAAATCTCAATTTAATAAAACAAAAGATAGTTTACTTCCGAAGATAGAAGAAAAAGAAAAAAAAGAAAAAGAAATCACACGTGAAATTCGTGAGTTAAATAAAAACATGACAAGTGTCAAGCCTACTGTAGATGAAATAAACTCAACATTGCTTTCATTTGGGTTTATTAACTTTAAAATAGTTCCTTCGAATACATTTGATAATCATTATAGCATACAACGACCAAATGGAGAGCTAGTTAAAGATACGTTAAGTGAAGGCGAAGTTACATTTATAACTTTTTTATATTTTTACCAACTAGCTAAAGGAGCACTATCGGAAGAATTGGTTTCAGAAAATCGGGTTTTAGTAATAGATGACCCAATTTCAAGCTTAGATAGTAATATCTTATACATTGTTAGCTCACTAGTAAAAAAAATAATTTATGAAATAAAAAAATCCCCCACATCTAATATAAAACAACTTATATTATTAACTCATAACGTTTATTTTCACAAAGAAGCATCATTTCAAAATGGTCGTTCAAATGGATGTATGCATACTCACTTTTGGATATTGAAAAAATCTAATAGCGTAACTAGCATAAACTATCATGCGCAAAAAAACCCTATAGAATCATCTTATGAATTATTATGGAGAGAAATAAAAGATAAAGAAAATTGTTCTGAAATAACTATCCAAAATACAATGAGAAGAATTTTAGAAAATTACTTTAAGATTTTAGGTAAATTCAGTGACGAAGATATAATTTCTAAATTCAGCAATCCGGAACAACAACAAATATGCAATTCTCTACTATATTGGATTAATGATGGTTCCCATTGTATACCTGATGACTTATATATTCAGCGCCAAGGGGATTCTATTGACATATATCTTTCTGTTTTTAAAGATATATTCAAATTAACAGGACATGAATCTCATTATGACATGATGATGAATTGAGTTCAACATAACTCTGCCACTCAATTTTTTATATTAAGTGGCAGATTAATTTATTTATTATTCATCATCCAGTCTATTCCAACTACTACCCCACTCACGAACTGTTTTCCTACTACGACTTTTCACAACTGGGAAGTATCTTTTAATATACTTAGCTCCTTCGTATTCTACTATCTTTTTACTTTTAGCATTCGGATATTTTTCATCTAAAATCCTATTTAGCTTTTCTGAATTATTTAACTCTATCAATCCTTCTGATTTTGCTTTTGCATCTAATATTCTCACTTTTATTCTAGCATCTCTTATCGATGCATCATATTTATTTGGATTATTACCAGAATAATTACTATTCCTTTCTTCTATTTTTTTTAGCTCATCTATTGCTAATTTTAATTCATTAAGAGTATCCATTTATGTATCCTGCATATTTTCTATCTATTTATATATGTTTAATTAAAAATAACATAAAAAACAATTATAAATATAGTATAGCCCCATTTCAGAAGTCGATTACAATGGTTACAAGTAACCGTAAAGTACCCCATTTGTAACCTTCTATCACTCCTACATTTCTATATATTATCAATGAGATACAAGACTATTTTATTTTTGTAACCATTGTAACTGCTTTCCGAACCCCACCCACGAATTCTGATTACTCGTCAAAAAGATTAGGTAATAGCCCATCTTTACTTCACTATTAACAAACGAAATTCGTATCACAAATAACGTGAGGGGTTCGGAAAAGCGTTACAACCGTTACACCATCTAAAAACCAATCGTAACCTATTGATAATAAAACATTCTCATGTAACGTTTGAACCGTTACAAAGCATCACAAAATAGAGTCTAAAACGTTACAGCCTTATAAAACAATAAGTTAGATTTCTAATTTGTAACCTTTTAAAACCGTTACACATAACGGCAAAGTAATGCTTTTGTAATGTTTTCATATATCAACATTTTAATTATTAATCAATTGGTTATAGAGAAATATTAAAATTGTAACGTTTGTAACGCCTTTCCGAAGCCCCCCCATAAATTTTCTATATTTATAAAAGAGTTTAAATAATAGTCAATTATAACTCTAATGCTTATAGACCTATCTACTCTGTGTTAATAGTCATGCAAAGCTGTCAATTTCCCTGACCCCTTCGGAAAACGGTTACAACGGTTACATACACAAAAAAGACTTATAACTTATTGATAGTAATATACTCCGATGTAACCTTTTTTCGGTTACAACAGGTTACAGAGCAAACCTAAAAAGTTACACCATAATAAATCAACAAGTTAAATTACCGTTGGCGGTTAAGCGGGCTTGCAGAAGGAAGGATATCTTTAAATAAAAGAAAGGCTGCACAAGGCAGCCGATAGAAAGGAAATAGACGATAACTAACTTTCACTGTTTTTTTGGAATACCCAACATCTAAGCACATCAGGCTTCGTTAAAGTACTCCCCACCGCAAGCGTGCTATTAAACTGACTGTTTACCACACTTCGCACCGTCTTAACCCCCACAAACTTACGCATACGCCCCGCTTTCAATAAATTCTTAATATCGGTATTCAATTGTATAGACTGGCGGTATTCACTGGCCACCTGTGCAATATGGTTAAAATTCACCGCATAAACTCCCTTTTCACCGCAATGATTCACACCAAAGACCTCATTATCGTGTAAATAATCAAACAGCTCCCAAAACTCCATCACTTGCGGTTGGTCAAGTTGGATCGCTTGAACTCGTTGTTTGGCCAACTCAATAATAAAGTCACGGGTTTGGCGAATATGAGCCGCTTTTACAGGAAGAACTAACGCTAACGTTTCCAATAATGCGATTAACTGTGCATGGTTTTTGGCGATCCGCTCATGGTTAATCGCCTTGTCCGCAAATAACTGCGCCTGTAAGCCATCTACGCGCTCATTGTATTGCTTTAAAATCGCCGCTTCTTTCATCAATACCGTAGGCAAAAAACCGGATAACCTTTCAATGGGATAACGTTCAAGGGCAATAGCGGCATAACGGGTTTCAACACTTTGCTCCGCTTTATCGGTATAAAGATGAATAATCCGTTCTAAAACGGCGCGTGACGCATTAATTTCAGCATTCTGAGCAATCACAATACTGCCTTTAAATAACGGCTCGTAGGTCTCATTACCGCTATTTTTTACCCCTAACGAACGCGTGGCACGGCCGTTATACAGTGATTTAAGTTCTTCCCAATCAAACGCTTTTAGTTTTGCGTTATCTTGCACGCGATCACTTTCAATTAAACACACCGGCAAATTACTAATCTGTGAAAAGTTTCGCCCTCGAGCGGCAACACTCGATTTTGATGCATCGAACCCCTCGTAATCTGCGCGGCCACATAAACGCCATAAAAACTCAATCAAGGTACTTTTACCAGAACCAGGCTCACCGCATATTTCTAAAAATGGGTAGCTTTTATGGGTCTTGCGTATCTGCTCCGCAAAGAACGAACCCAACCAGAACGCCAATACCACATAACCTTTTGCGCCAAACGCATCCCAAAGGGAACTTAACCAACTGGTATCAAATTCGCTAAAATCGGTATTAATGGCCAATGATGGGCTCAGGCTTAACGTCTTGATATCCAACTTATTGAGAGAGAAATAATCTTCCTCATTTAACGTAAAACACTTACCATCCTGCACCGCAACATCATTAAACACATACACACCATACTCTTTGTTATAACCCACATAATTTTGCGTGATTACCTCTTTGATATCCGGCAAAGCTTGCTTGCAAATGCGGTCCAATTGCAAAGTTGTGCCGGTATAAACCGCCCCTTTGGCCACATGCAATAAACGCTTTTTAAATTCACTGGCACTGGTTAACTGTGAGGCGGTAAAAGTGGCTTTAACTTGCGGCTGGCGAGGGAAATCGACGCGCATGTAATACCATGATTCGTCAGTTTCAACGGACTTTTGGAAATATAGCGGAGTGGGATAACAATTGGCAATTTCAACTACCGTACCGGACTCTTTTACCGCTTTTTGTCTGGCTTCATCTTCATCTAAATCGGGTTCGGCATCATGAATACGCTCAATGGTTTTCATCATTTTATCGATATCCAACTTAAACCAATACAAGCGGTTATCATGTTGAAAATCGAACTCTGAACGCTCCGTCCAGTTAAACATTAAACGCGCCTTTTCAAACGCGGTTGAGGCTAGCAATAACTTGCCGTAATAGCGATAACGGGCAATATCACGCTCCGTTAACTTGCCTTTCATATGCAAGTCATTCCAATCGTTGCCACACTCTTTTTCAGCGGGTCTCGCGGCCGTAGCTTTCCAGCCATCATCATAGCTGCGGGCAACAAACTTTTTCATTGCGCGTTCGCCGGCTGCGCCATTATCTAATGCCCAAACTAACAACGGCTTTTTATTATTTCCTAGCGCAGTACTCAACGCATTCAACGCGACTTCAGGGTAATTATGGCAAGTCATTAACGATACAGCCGCAATACCATTTTGAATCAAGCTAAGGGCATCAAAAATACCTTCCGTTAGCCAAATCTCTTTGGCTTGGGTTAAATCCTGTTGTGGCAATGTCCACCAATACCCTTTATAAGAACCAAAAAAGTTAGCTTTGCGATCAAACCGTGAGGGTCTATCAATAATGCGCTCCCAATATGCCCCCTCGGGTAAAGCAAATTTCACCGTTGCCGCACCTAACCCATTAGCATGATAACTAGACTCGGAATACAACCCTTTCAAGGGAGCGATATCAAGCCCTCTGGCGTGCTGTAAATAGGCATCTGCGGCTGCATTTGGTGCTTGTTGCGTCTTGGGGTAGTGTGCTGACCAGTCATCAAATATATCGGGATAAATCTCTTTTACAATCAACTCAGCGCCACATATATTTTCACGGCCACAACGCAACACAAACGGCATTTCAATTGAGGTAAATAGCTCTTTTTTCTTACAATTTGGGCACACACCTTGGCGCAAATAGCCATTTTGCTCTTTAAATTGAAAGTCGAGTATAAGGCGAGGTAATAACGCCTGAATATGATATGATTTCATGTGATAACCTTAGAGCACACAATCACCGTCTACCCGCGGGTTGTGTGCTTTTTATTTGCTTACAGAAAATGATTTCTCATACGCTGTGGTAATGTTTTTCTTTCAGTTCAAACAGAATTTGGCAGTCAATACACAAGGTGCAGCCAATCACCGCTTGGCGGCGGGCTTCTGGTATCGGGTGATCACAATTCTCACACTCAAACGCAGATACCCTATTCGCGGGTTTCCTTGCAGCTTGAATATTCTGTTCTAGCACTAATGCTGCATGTTCATTGGCGCGGTCGATAACATCAGACATAGTTAAGATCTCCCGCTTGTGACTCGAATTTATCCGCTTCATCAATCAATAACTGATGAATTTGCGCATAATCTAATTTCTCTGTTGTTAGCTTAATAGATTGTTCGTTTTAGGATGATTTTGACGACGAAAATCGAGGCAAATTTAACTTCTGCGTGTCCACAAATTGTCCACACTGAAATGTATTTCTCCGCTGTAAGTACCACCAAATCAGCGTTTAGATCGTCCACAAGTTGTCCACACTTGAACACTTTTAGGCACTTTTGAGCCTTTTTTGTACAGATTATGCACAAAAAAAAGGCACTCGCCCCCGAGTGCCTTTTGACTACAACTCACTGAATATAAAGTAAATTACACCTATTCAGCGGTTCTGGTACTTGTGCGGATGAGGTAGTCAAATGCGCTAAGTGCGGCTTTTGCCCCTTCTCCGGCTGAAATAATAATTTGCTTATAAGGTACTGTTGTACAGTCCCCCGCGGCAAAAATACCTTTAACACTCGTTTCGTTACGTGCGTCGATTTCAATTTCACCCATACGGTTTCTTGCGATGGTATCTCCCAACCAATTGGTGTTGGGTAATAAACCGATTTGTACGAATGCCCCTGCAACCTCAAGTAAATGAACGCTATCATCTGTACGGTCTTTATACTCAAGACCCGTCATTTTGCTACCATCACCTTTAACCTCTAAGGTTTGTGCATTCAAAATAATATCGACATTACTTAAACTGCGGGCTTTTTCTTGTAACACAGAATCCGCTTTCAGTTCTGGTGCAAATTCAAGCACAGTAACATGGTCAACGACTCCCGCTAAATCGATAGCCGCTTCAATTCCTGAATTACCACCACCAATTACCGCTACACGTTTACCTTTAAACAATGGACCATCGCAATGTGGGCAGAATGTAACGCCTTTAGTGCGGTACTCTTGTTCCCCAGGAACGCCCATGTTTCTCCAGCGAGCCCCCGTAGAAATAATGATGCTGCGTGATTTTAAGATACCACCTGATGCTGTCTCAATTTGGTGTAAACCACCTTCCTCTGCTGCGGGTATCAATTTCGCTACCGATTGACCATCAATGACATCAACATCATAACTATCGACATGATTTTTTAACGCGCCCGCAAAAATTGCCCCTTCGGTTTTAATCACTGAAATATAGTTTTCAATATCAACGGTATCCATTACTTGGCCGCCAAAACGCTCGCCGATCACCCCAGTACGGATCCCTTTACGAGCAGTATAAATTGCAGCTGAAGCACCCGCAGGGCCACTGCCAATTACCAGTACTTCAAATGGCTTACGTTCTGTCAGTGATTTTGCTGCGCGTGCATCCGAGTTGGTATCAACCTTGCTAACAATCTCACTTAATGTCATACGCCCTTGGCCAAACTCTTTTCCATTAAGGAAAACCGCAGGAACGCCCATTACATTACGCTCGTCAATTTCGTTTTGAAAAAGCGCACCGTCAATCGCGGTATGGCTAACATTGGGGTTCAATACAGCCATTAAATTCAGTGCTTGAACAACATCAGGGCAGTTATGGCATGATAACGAGTAATAAGTCTCAAAATGGAACTCACCTTCTAGGCCTTTAACTTGTTCCAATAACTCTTGTGCTTCTTTCGATGGATGACCACCAATTTGCAATAATGCCAGCACAAGAGAGGTAAATTCATGTCCCAGTGGCGAACCTGCAAAACGCAAACCACTATCTATTCCTGGGTTAGTAATTAAAAAAGAAGGTGTTCTTATCGCGTCGTTGCGTTCTTCACGCACACTGACTTTATCTGATAGTGATGCGATTTGTTCTAACAGCTGTTTGATTTCATTTGATTTTTGGCTGTCATCTATATTAGCAACTAATTCAACGGGTTTAGTTAAACGTTCTAAGTAGGCTTTTAATTGTGCCTGTAAATTATTGTCGAGCATGTAATCCCCTTTAATTTTAATCATAAAATCGGGTACATATACCCGTCCATGCTTCAAGTTGCAGGCCTAAACACCTGCAACTTGAATAGTTTTTTTATTAATCTAGAAACTAATTAGATTTTGCCAACTAAGTCTAAAGACGGAGACAGTGTCGCATCACCTTCTTTCCATTTCGCTGGGCAAACTTCACCTGGATGGCTAGCTACGTATTGCGCAGCTTTAACTTTACGCAGTAAATCTGAAGCATCACGGCCAATACCTTCAGCAGTGATTTCAATTGCTTGAATGATACCTTGTGGGTCAACAACAAACGTACCACGGTCTGCTAGACCTTCATTCTCACGCATATTTTCAAAGTTACGAGTTAATGCGCCAGTTGGGTCACCGATCATGGCATATTTAATTTTGCCAATAGTGTCTGAGCTTGCATGCCATGCTTTATGTGTAAAGTGGGTATCAGTAGATACAGAGAAAATCTCAACACCTAATTTTTGGAATTCTTCGTAATGGTCAGCAATATCGCCTAATTCCGTTGGGCAAACGAAAGTAAAGTCAGCTGGATAGAAGAAGAAAACACTCCATTTACCTTCAACGTCTTTTTCAGAAACTTCGATAAATTGACCGTCTTTGAATGCTTGGTTAGTAAAAGGTTTGATTTGAGTATTAATTAATGACATATGATGTTCTCCTGTTTGGTTGCCTATTAAGTTACTGTTTTACAGCAATTAAATCCAATCAGTACCCACTATCGATTTGATAGGTATAACCTAATCATTGTCATACAATTAATAGGTGCGACATTAAAACGCTTACTGAACTCTTCAGCAAGCGTTTTGTTGTTAGGAAGGTATTTTTTCTATGATTATGCCATCGTGGCAATAGTTTTGCGGAAGCGGAACAATGCAAGTGTAAAGAAAACACTCCCAATGACGATTAAAATAACAAATTGCGGCCAAACTATTTGGAAACCTGCACCACGATACAAAATAGCTTGCGCAAGGCTAACAAAGTGAGTTGTCGGCATAGTTTGCATAATATCTTGCACTAATTGAGGCATACTCTCACGTGCCGTCATTCCCCCAGAAAGCATATTTAAAGGTAATAAAACTAAAATCATCAATAGACCGAACTGAGGCATGGACCTTGCGATAGTTCCCATAAAAATCCCGATTGACGTCGTCGCAAATAAACTCAGCGCAACCCCTCCCATAAAGAGCAATATAGACCCCTCAATAGGAACTTGCAGCAAGGTTTTAACCACCAGCAACAATGAAACACCCGATGCAATCAGTACCACCAGCCCCATGGACCATATTTTCGACATCATGATTTCAAATGGCGTCAACGGCATCACCATCAAGTGCTCTACTGTGCCATGCTCCCGTTCACGGATTAACGCAGCCCCAGTCAAGACAATAGACAACATCGTGATATTGTTGATAATCGCCATTACGGAACCGAACCACGATTGCGTCAAATTAGGGTTAAAACGCATCCTCACTTCTAAGTCTACTGGCAAGCTTGCATTACTTCGATACTTTGCTAAAAACTCGTTGACCTCTCCTAATGTAATATTTTGGATATAGCTATTTCCTAAAAAAGCTTGACTCATCCGTGTTGCATCAATATTAACTTGGATTTCAGGTTGTCGCCCTGCAAGAACATCTTTTTGAAAATTAGGCGGAATATCGAGTGCGAAGGTGTATGAACCTCTATTTAATAAACCGTCAATTTGGTCAGGTGTAATATCTGCTGGGGGTAAAAAATACGGGGCATAAAAGCTGTTGATGATCCGATTCGATAACTGTGAGCGGTCTTGATCGGCTATCGCAATAGGCGCGTTATGTAACGAACCCGGCGTAACCGTTGCCGATGAATAAATCGAAACGGTAAACGCAAAGACGATCAATGCAAGCATCGCTTTATCTCGGCCTAAGCTGCGTAACTCTTTAACCCCTAGGTTGATGATATTTTGTATTTTACGCATCATACTAAACCTCCTGCTTTTTCAAAAACAATACGCTTAAGCCAATAACAAGCGGTACCGTGATAAGTAGCGGGATAAATGATGCCTGTAAATCAAATAAATTCAGCCCCTTAGAGAATGTCCCCCGAGTGATGGTTAAGAAATGTGATGTCGGGTAGACCATACCAACCCACCGACCTATTCCTTCTAATGAAGATACGGGGTCAATCATTCCTGAAAATTGAGTCGCAGGAATTAAAGTAATGATTGATGTACCAAAAATAGCAGCGATTTGGCTTTTCATAAAACAAGAAATGAGTAAACCAATCCCCGTTGCAATACTGACATACAAGAAAGCCGCTAACGTCAACGTTAGGAAGCTCCCCTTAAATTCCACACCAAATATATATACCGATAAAATGCACAGTAATAAGAAGTTAAACATGCCTAATAAAATATAAGGCAATTGTTTACCAAGCAAAAACTCTAATTTGGTGATCGGGGTGACATAAAGATTGATTATCGAACCTAATTCTTTTTCGCGTACCACACTAAGAGCACTTAACATGGCTGGGATCATCATTAATAACAACGGGATAACCGCAGGTACAATAGCGGGTAAGCTGCGAACATCAGGGTTATAACGATAGCGAGTTTCGATATCGATAGCCGGCATCCCTGCAACCCCGACAGGTTGACGAGCAGCCATTGTACTTAGCCAAGCAAGGTGCATAGCTTGCACGTAGCCACGTACCGTTTCTGCTCGGTTTGGCATTGCGCCATCAATCCATACCCCAATTTTGACATTATTTCCTCGAGCAACATCCCTCGCAAAGTTAGGTGGGATTTCTATAGCAACGGTAATCTTACCACTACGCATTCCAGCCTCTAAATCATCATAATCTTTGATAGGCGGCTGCTCGATAAAATAACGAGAACCTGCGAGGTTTAGAGTATATCCTTGACTTAACCCCGTTTGGTCACGATCTAGTACTGAAAAGCGTAAGTTTTCGACGTCCATGCTAATCCCATAACCCATAATAAACATTAGGATCACTGTTCCAAGTAACGCTAATGTTGAACGAACCGGGTCGCGGCGAAGCTCCATGCCTTCACGAATGGAATAGCTGAATAACCGACGTAAGCTAAAACGCTTTTTAAGTGCATCTGTTGCTTGCTCTTTTAATGCAGGGTCAACATGGAATTCAGGGGCTGTTTCTTGCTCAGCTCCCGCTTCCCCTACAGCATCTTGTAAATAGGCGATAAAGGTTTCTTCAAGAGTGCCTAAACCTCTTTTTTTGGTTAAATTAACTGGCGTATCACAATCCAGTACTTTCCCTGCATGCATCAACGAAATTCGGTCACAACGCTCAGCTTCATTCATAAAGTGGGTCGAAATAAAAATTGTGACACCGTCACGTCTTGATAGGTCTACCATCAAATTCCAGAACATATCCCTCGCGACAGGATCGACCCCTGAGGTAGGTTCATCTAGGATTAACATCTCTGGTTCATGTATCACCGCAACGGCCAACGATAAGCGCTGGCGGATGCCTAGAGGTAAATCATCTGGCATGGTTTCTCTAACATCTTCCAACTCAAAGCGTTGGCACATGTCATTAATACGCTGTGCAATGTTATCTTCTGGAATATGAAAGAGTTTCGCATGCAGTTCAAGGTTTTGCTCTACACTCAGTTCGCTATACAGGGAGAAGGCTTGTGACATATAGCCCACACGCTTACGCGTTTCAATATCTTTAGGGTCAATTTCTTGCCCAAATAACCAAGCTTGTCCTTCACTCGCTTGTAATAGCCCGGTTAGCATTTTCATGGTGGTCGATTTACCACAACCGTTAGAACCTAAAAAACCAAATATCTCCCCTTTAGGGATTTTTAAGTTCACATGGTCAACCGCCACAAAATTACCAAAGCGCATCGTCAAGCCTTGCGCCTCAATCGCAATCACATCATCTTTTGATTTATCACGCGGGGGAATAATGACTTTTTTGTGGCCACTGCGTTTTTCTTCAGGTAACAATTGAATAAACGCAGCTTCAAGATCATCACAATGGGTTTGTTTTTTTAGCTCCGATGCGTGACCGGTGGCTAAAACTTTACCGTCGTCCATCGCAACCAACCAATCGAACCGTTCCGCTTCTTCCATATACGCGGTTGCCACTAATACGCTCATGTTTGTTTGACGTAAACGAATTCGGTCAATCAGGTCCCAGAACTGCGCACGAGATAACGGGTCTACCCCTGTCGTCGGTTCATCTAAAATAAGTAAATCCGGGTCATGAATCAACGCACAACATAGGCCTAATTTTTGTTTCATCCCTCCCGATAGCTTACCAGCGGGTCGGTCTTTAAACGGAGCGAGCCCTGTGCTTTCAAGTAAGTCTTGAATCCGGTACTCACGTTCAGCTTTTGATTGGCCAAACAGCCGGCCAAAAAAATCCACATTCTCATATACGGATAGTGTGTGGTACAGGTTCTTTCCTAGCCCTTGCGGCATGTAAGCAATTCGTGGGCATACTGCCCTGCGATGCAAAGCGCTGTTCATATCCCCATCAAGTACCCTTACATGGCCTTGCTGAATCGCCCTAGCCCCTGCAATTAGTGAAATTAGACTCGATTTACCCACTCCATCAGGCCCTATTAGCCCAACCATTTTCCTCGCAGGGATAGAAAGAACAATGTCATCCAACGCACAATTTTCACCATAATGCTGGCTGACATGCTGTAAATCGATTATCACATCATCCATCAATTTGTTGGTCATTGCGGTAATCTCACCTCAAGTTCAGCAGGCCAAGGCTCATTTGGGTCTAAACGCACATAAGCCTTTCCTGGTAACCCCGTTTTGACGTATTCAAGGTGTTGCTCTAATAATTCAGGTGATATGCGCGCCCTAACCCGGAACATTAGCTTTAAGCGTTCATTTTGGGTTTCCACCGTTTTTGGGGTGAATTGAGCCACACTGGCAACAAAGGTTGTTTTTGCCGGAATAACAATATTAGGCGCAGCATCAAGGATAATATGGACATCGCTACCTATCGCAACTTTCCCTGCATCTTCTGTCGGCAAGAAAAATGTCATATAAACATCGCTTAAATCAACCATATTTAAGACCCGCCCACCGGCTCCAAGTACCTCTCCTGGCTCAGCTACACGGTATTGAACGCGTCCATTTCTTGGGGCTTTTAAAATACTATCGTCTAAATCTGCTAAAATCCTGCGCTCTGTAGCCGTCGCGGCTTCAACACGGTTTTTAGCTTGTACAATCCCTGCAGAAGCAGAATCAATGGCAGAAGTCGATGCGGCAACTTGTGCTTTAGAAGCTTCTAAAGCGGCTCTAGCCCCTTGCATCTGCGCGGTATCATCATCAACTTGCTGCTGTGAAACGGCGTTTGTTCTGACTAATGCTCTAGAACGATTAAGCCGTTTTTGTGCGGCATTCAACTCAGCTTCACGTTGGCGAACGACTGCTTGAGCGGCTAATTTTTCGCTCTTACGTTGTGCTAAGGCAGATTCAGCCGTAGTGACGGCACTAATCGCTTGACGCAATTGTGCTTGTACTTCATGCAGTTGCTCTTGAAGAGCACGAGTATCCATCCGTGCGAGCTCTTGACCTGCTTTAACAAAGGCCCCTTCTTTTACGTTGATTGTTTCAATTCTACCTGCTGTTTTAGTCGCAATATCAATCTCAGTAGCTTCAATACGGCCGTTACTCTGCGCAAAGCCCGCAGGTAGCCCCCCAGAGTTCACACTCCAGTAATAATAGCCGCCCACGGCAATAATGATTATTAAAATGAGATACAACGATACTTTTCGCTTATTTATTTTCATACCATCCCTTTTCCATTAAATGAGAAAACAATGAACAACAATTATTTTGATTATTAACCTGGTGAAATTAATAAAGCCGTATAACTGTTTATATACGAAATAAATACGATTAAGACTGAAGTTGTGATGCTTTCTTTTTTTTAATCGAGCTACATTTTTCCAAATACAGTTCGATTATTAGCTATCTATCTAATTTAACGACATTTTATCAGGATTTATCTTAAGTATAGTTGCCGTACATCACAAAAAAATAGAATAGATTAGAAAAAGTGATAATAAGGCATTTATTGTATATATTTATACAAAAATAAAGCCAGTATTTAATTTACTGGCTTACTTGAATAAACTTTAAAAACATCTTTAATATTACATTTACAAGTTGTTTATTTTCTACAAAAATTAACTAGCAAATATTGCAATTGTTTTTTCATCCATCCGATAACGAACCCACTCATCTTGTGGCTGTGCACCGATACTTTTATAAAAATCGATTGCGGGCTGATTCCAGTCTAAAACGCTCCATTCAAGGCGCTGACATTTGCGCTCTACAGCAAGCGTTGCAATGTATTTCAATAATTTTTTCCCTGCACCAGCGCCTCTGTAATCAGGAGAAACGTATAAATCCTCTAAATATATTCCATTATTCCCTAGCCAAGTTGAATAACTTGTAAAAAATACGGCATATCCTGCAGGTTGCCCGTCAATGTAACAAATTAAAGCTTCAGTATTTGAATCTGAACCGAATAACGAATTTTCAATGTCAGTAACGGAGGCTTTTACTTCATGACGAGCCTTTTCATAATCAGCCAACTCGATGATCATGTCTAAAATTAATGCAGCATCTTGGCGTGTTGCGGGTTTTATTTCTACGTTCATTAGTCATTCCCTTATAATTTGAGCATCAATTTTATGTATTACTCGCTGAAATCCCAACCATCAGAAATTTTATTCATCTCATCATTAGCTGTATAAGTTTTGTTTATACCAATAACTTACTTCTGAGTAGATAAATTAAACAGCGCATTTTAGGACATTGCTCCTTAAACAGTCTATTTGCTATGATACCGACATTGTTCAACTTAACTAAATAATAAGGAGGCTAATCTATGTTGTTGTGTGATTTAATTGAATATTCACACTTCTTTGGTAATCGCCAAAGCTCAGGCTTTCACAGTTTTATACTGCGATAACCCTGCCTGAGCGAAATTACCAATTGGGTGTTCCCTCAGCTTACTGGGTTGTCGTTCTGACAATTCCTTGGCATTTTTATGCCTAAAAATTGAGTAAGCTATGAGTACTTTATTATCTGTAAAATCATTAAACTACGATACACCAACAACGTCTTTATTAAATGATGTTTCTTTTACCTTACAACAAGGTGAACGTATAGGCTTAATAGGCCATAACGGCAGTGGGAAAAGTACATTATTAAAACTGATAACCCACCAGTTATCTCCAAATAGTGGCACTATCACTTATGCAAACCATTGCGTCACCGCTTACATCGAACAGCATTTACCTGCAGATGTTGCTAATCTGTCACTCATTGATGCTATTGTTGAGAAGCTTCCTGAGCAAGATAAAATAACAGACCGCTGGCGGGCTGAAGTTTTATTATCTGAGTTAGGCTTTACGACACAACAATGGGAACAAAAAGCAAACACAATAAGTGGTGGTCAACATACTCGTTTATTATTAGGCCGTGCTTTAATTGAACAACCTGATTTATTACTGTTAGATGAACCGAGTAACCACTTAGATCTGCCTACCCTTATTTGGTTAGGTGATTTTCTGCAATCATGGAAAGGCAGCTTTATACTTGTTTCCCATGACCAAGCGTTACTTGATAAAGTGACCAACTGCACATGGATTTTGCGGGATAAATCGCTCCATTTTTTTCGGTTAGCTTGTAGCGCCGCTCGTCAAGCGCTAATTGAAAAAGATATCGCAGACGAACATCGGTTTCAGGCAGAGCAAAAGGAAATTGACCGCATAACCTCAAGTGCTAAGCGCTTAGCCATATGGGGACACGTGTACGATAACGAAGCACTTTCTCGTAAAGCAAAGCAGATGGAAAAGCATATTGATCGTCTTAAGGATGACCAAACAGAAGTCACAGAGGGTTACCAATGGACATTATCTTTAAATGGCAAATCCATCCCTGCAAACCGCGTACTTGAGTTAGAGAATACCGTCATTTCAACACCTAATGGCTTGCATTTATTTACTAGTGCATTTCATCAAGTTAAAAGTGGCGATCGTATTGCTATTATCGGTGCAAATGGTTGTGGTAAATCAACATTATTGCGTCTACTTTGGCAGCACTATCAGCAAGATTTACGCTATAGTTCGCAGCTAAAGTTTCATCCTGCAATTAGCACTGGTTATTATGATCAGCAACTTGCGCAGCTAAATGATAATGACACTCTACTGGATGCATTACGCCCTTTTGCACCGTTAACAGATGAACAACGCAAAATGGCCTTAATCAGTGCAGGTTTTGCTTATACTCGTCACTCACAAAAAGTAGCAACACTGAGTGGCGGGGAACGCTCTAGACTGTTGTTTATTGGTTTAAGTTTGGCTCAATATGAATTATTGTTACTGGATGAGCCAACAAACCACCTTGACCTTGAAGGGAAAGAAGCACTAAGCGAGCAAATCCGCCAATTTTCAGGGGCATTACTGGTCGTCAGCCATGATAGGTGGCTGATCGAAAATAGCTGCCAACGTTTTTGGTTTATTAACGATAATCGTTTGGAAGAATACCTCAATGTAGATGATATCTATCATAAAATTGAGCAGCAATCCCAGCTGTTGTTAGTCAATAATCCCCCGCTTATTAATGCAAGTGCGGAGCTTGATGTTTACCCTAGTAAAGCAACTCAGGAAGATGAATTGCTAGAAAAATTGTTAGTGTTAGAGGAAAAGTTACAAGCTGACCAAAAACGCAAACTGAATCATCAAAAACCACAATTACAGCAGCAATGGATTGAAGAAATTGCCTATATACAATCTCAATTAGGTTTATAACCTATTCCCCTGATAATTCAATATTATCAGGGGAATTTATACCATTCATGTTTCTATGATAAATTTAATTTATTATAATTTTAAGTAAGAATACTCTTTTTTTAGCATTCTAATTATTTATTTTTTTCATTAACATTAACAATCTTTGAATGTTAATAATATTTTTATATTTTATATTTCCCATTAAAGATAAACATATAGTCCAAAATTTAGTATACCTACAAACCCAATAAACAAGGTTAATTATTATGCAGAAATATAGGATCACCGATATTGAAAAAAATCATGATGGCATCACACTATATAAAATAGAAAACCTAATAACCAAAGAATATGGTGGATGGATTAGTAGTGAAAGTAATTTAAGTCAGGAAGGTAATTGTTTTATTTTAGATGATGCGATGGTATATGGTAACGCTCATATTTCTGGTGATGCACAAATATCTGGTAATGCCTGCATATGTGACGATGCAAAAGTATATGACAATGCTATGGTTTATGGTAATGCTCTAATATCCGATAATGCAAATATTTATGGAAATGCAAAGGTATCTGATAATGCTAGTGTTTCTGGTAATTCTAAAGTATTAGATAAATCCGATGTTTTCGATAATGCTAAAGTTTCAGGCAATGCTGAATTAAGAGGAAGATGCCTTATTATGAATTCAGCTGAAATAAGCGAATTTGCTCAAATCACAGGAAAAGATTATACCGCAGTAATAATAAAAGACTCTGCTAAAGTTTATGGTAATGCCATAGTGACTAATAATTCTATTATTAGTGGCCATGCTGAGGTTTATGACAATGCGAAAATACTTATTAGTTGTCAGGTAACTAATTATGCAAAAGTCTATGAAAATGCCACTGTAGAAGGCAGTCCACTCATTAGTGAAAATGCTCAAGTTTATGGTAATGCCCTTATCAGGAATAATGCAATAATAAGAGGTAATGCGAGGGTTTATGGCAATGCGTCAATAAATTTAGGCACCGTGATAGAGGGAAATGATTATGTATCGGGTATTTGCTACTGGGAGGATATTCACTCTCTATCCGCCTTAAAAATATTCATTCCTGGTGGGGGTAAAGCTGCATCTATTTATGCTAATGGCAACCACCAAGTTCAGGTTGAAATTAATATCGAAGCGAAAAACAATCACAACCAACCACTTGACATATCGCCAAAAGATATATTTAAAAACATTCAACTAGTAGATTATAAGAATGAACCGTTTTCTAATGTACTTCACTATACTGATATATGCGGAAACTATGCCACAAACAGTGGTACGTCTAATAAACAGGTTAACATTTCATCATGTATTGTCTATGTCTCTCTTAACCATCTAATTGAAGCATTTAAACTCTGTGTAAGATGTCAAATTAATCAAGATGAATATACTACAGCCCTAGAATATAATGGGAAAAATAAAATGCCTGATTATGTCCTATTGAATGTACTACCCAAACGTATTTTTTCAGAGTCCGATCTTGATAAGTACTCTCTTGAACACCCCATTATCGAGAAAGGCGTGGGTGGTTACTCAAATAGCATTTTGACTAAATACTACGTAAGATTTAATAATACAAATGGCACAATTACTCATGACGCATCATGCCAAGAGCATCTATGGTTCCACTATAAACAAACAGGTAATTACAAAGGTTGTAGCACATCAACAGACTCTTCAGTCAAACAAAATCACGATGCCGCATATACAACAACATTTCATTTCACACAAAAATGGTCCATCACTGTTACATCAAAAAACCATGAAAAATCAGGGTTATGCTTTTGGAGTTACCGTGTTTGGTATGGTGCTTTATGGAATTATAGTGAATGGGGAGAAAAAATGGCGTTTATTTTGCGTGACCAATATGGAAATGAAGCCACAATTATAGCCAAGGTAGGTAATGATGAACATATTAAATTTTATGTTAGCTAACCAACCGCATTATTATATTTATTAATTTCTCAGCATTATAAATTATAACGCTTATTATTTTAATAATGTCATAATCAAAAACATCCAACAAAAATCAATAATAAATTAAATGGATAATATTCTATGAATACATTTTTTTCACAAAGCCAAAATTTCATAAGTGCATTAAAAACAGGAATAGACCCTAGAACCGGTATTTTTTCCTTAAATATCCCTATCGTTAATATTAATTGTAACTATGGCATGGGCCCCGAAATTAACTTATCATTATGCAGTAGTTCATTACAAAATAATAATAGTGGCTTTGGTATGGGCTTCTCATTACCATTAACCACCTATGACAGTAAGAACAAACTACTTCACTTATCATCTGGTGAAAAATATCTTATTAATGATACTATTGCCAATTTTGAAGTAAAACAAAAAAAGTTAAATAATTTTATTTTTGAACGTTTTGATGATTTTTATAAAATCACCTATAAATCAGGTGTAGTTGAAATATTAGAAGGACCATCTTCGGGAAGTGATATCAAAAATACATTAAAAATCGAAAGTTATGATGGCCATTTTGTTATCCTAAAATGGGCGTTTTTTGGCTTCCCTCACCTTTTAGAAATAAAAGATGAAAATAATGTTTTATTATCGATAGACTACGAAAATTATAATCAGCCTATAATATCAATATATCCCCTATCACTAGAGTGCTATAAAATAAAATTAAAAATATTCAATGGACATTTACAGCAACTTATAAAAACAACAGAAAATTATATTTGGCATTTCAGTTATAATGAATATGGTTACATAGAAAAAATAATACATCCTACTGGGTTGGTTGAATCTATTTATTATCAAAGAGACCTCATTAGATTCCCTGAGGATATATACCCTGCACTAATTGCCGCAACTCGCCATACGTTATCTTTCCAAGGAGAACAACCTGATATTGTCACCTCCTATACTTATACAAACACAAATTATTTAGGCTTTGCTAGCGGATTAAATTTCAAATCGGATACTGATAATTTATATTCGCTTTTAACTAATTATACTTATGGGTCTACAGAAATACAGAGAAGTGATGACCTAATTATAGAAACTAAACGGCTCTATAATAACTATCATTTACTGACAAATGAAATTACAACATATCAATCACATAATGGTTCTATTAATATTAATCGTACAGACTATGATTATTACGCCGTTATCGGTCTTCTTTTTGATAAGCAACCCCCTCAATTTCAATTCGTTAACAAAAAAACTATCACATGGGAAAATCAACAAGGTCAAAAACGACAAGATGTTTATCAATCCGAATTTGACGAACATGGCAACCCTACATTAGAAATACATCCCGATGGTACGCGAACCATTATGCAATGGTATTCAGCAGAAGAAAGTAGCGATACCAATAATAATTTATTGTGCCCTCGCGAAAAAAATGGATTTGTCCGCTTCATGAAATCCAAAATAGTAATACCTAACCAAACTGATTATCAAACACCGACTACATCAACATATTATTCCTACAGCTACCTAGAAAATACCGAGATAATTATTTTACACCAAGAACAATATTATGCAGATAATCGTTTATTGCAAAAACGTATTTTTGAATTTTGTAGCCAGAGAAATGGTATAGAATATGGTAGAATAACAGCTAGTTATAATATTTTTTATCAAGATGGGGAAAACTCAACCCACTTCGATTCAAAACAATCTATTAGCACTTCTATACAAAACCAGCAAATAGTTCAAAAAAATCAATTTCAAGGGCATGATGGTTGCCAATTAGCAACAATGAAAAAACTATCAATGCTGAGTTTATGTTTGCTGAGTGAAATAAATAGGTTAGGCATTCAAACTAATTATACTTATGACCAGATTGGCCGGATATTGAGCCAAACTGAAGCTGTGGGTTCCGCCTATGAGCGAACAATATATTGGCATTATAAAATCACTCATTTAGGCCCTATTACTTATGAAAAAGACTCATATGGTAATCAAGCAAAAATACTCTTCAATAGTTTAGGTTACCCTATAAAACAATATCAATTTGATAATGATGGAACCCAAGAATGGTACGAGGTAAAGCATCAGAAATATGGGCCATTAGGTAACCTACAAGCAACAACAGAACAAGATACCCAATTTTCTGATAGAAAACAGCAGTGCTATACCATAAATACAACCTATAAAAGAGACTCATGGGGTGAAATTACCACGACAAGGCTTAATAATAATTTTGAAACACATCGAATAGTTGACCCAATCTTATTAACCGAAACACATACTCAGCAAGGTTGGTTAAACGGCCAACATCTACAAAGTGGCCAGTGGATGACTATTCTTAATAAGAAAAATCAATTGCCCAAACTCACACTACGTATTGATTCGAATAGTGAAATTATTGCCTCTCAACAACACTTTTGGGACGGTTCAGGGCGTTTACGTAAACAAATTGATGAGTTAGGCAATCCTATTGAATGGACCTATGATGTGTATGGTCGTGTTCTTAGCCAAACATTACCTGATGGTACAGTAATTGAACAAACATATGTCCCATATTTAATGGGAAAAGAAGTTTCATCCATTCAAGTAACTGATATCAATGGCCATTGCTGGGTTCTAGGAAGCCAAGAATTTGACAGTTTAGGCCGTTTAACCCTACAAGAAAGCGGCAAACGAGTCACAACCTACCAATATGATAACGCATCCCCCTCGCCTTCATTCATCACATTACCTTCAGGAGAAACCGTACATTATGAGTATATCCCTGAATTAAATAATGCCATAAATAAGGTCAATGTATGTGGCGTCACTCAGGAGTTTGAATATGATTTAGCCACCGCAGAACTGTTACATTCTACAGAAAAAGACACAAAAGTGAGCAATCAATGGAGTAATTCAGGCACATTGAAACGAGAAATAATGATTTTATCGGGTGTAACTAAGCAGACTGAATATCAATGGACATTGCAAGGAAAGCCCGTGTCATACCATGATATTACAGGGGCAAAAACAGACTATCAACGAGATAAATATGGTCGATTAAGTCGAATTTTTGATAGTGCTCTGATAACTGATTTTACCTATGATGCGCTTGGTCGTTTAATTACGCAAATAGTAACTGATAATTCTACCCATGCTTTTATACTCACCACATTCACTTACAATGAGTTTAATCAGGAAATTAGACGGAGTATCACCGATAACCAAGGTTCTCAATTGGTTATTCAAAGTATATGGCTAAAAAATGGCTTACTATCATCCAAACATACAACATTGGATAATAAGCCCGTAAAAAATGAAAAATATCGCTATGATAAACGTAATCGTTTAATAGGTTACTCTTTTGAAGGTAATGAGCACCCTATAGACTGCTATGGGCAATCAGTTAGACAGCAATTCTATGATTACGACCCATTAAATAACCTTATTCAGGTACGCACCGTACTAAAAAACCACGAAGTGGATATTGCCCAGTACCATTACAATAATAAAGATGACCCTACACAATTAACCGCCATATCTCATTCACACCGTAATTACCCTGCGAATATTCCACTTGAGTATGATAAATGTGGTCGTCTGATACTAGATAATGCAGGTAGGACATTACACTATGACCCTCTAGGGCGGCTTATTCGCGTTAATGGGCTGGAAAATAGCAAATATGGCTACAATGCTCTAAATCAAATTGTGAGCCAAACCGTCAAAAATAATCAAAATCATCAACTCTATTACCGCGCCGACGAGCTAGTTAATGAAATCACCACAGAAAAAAACAACAAAATTCGTTTAATAAAAGCGGGTCATACTTGCTTAGCTGTTGGATGTAATACTGAACTAACCTTAATGGCGAATGAATATAATGACAATTTAATATGGTCTTTAAATACAAACAATAAGCTTAGCCAGTCCCACTCTAGGTTGCCATATGGCGAAGATAAAACAACAGAACATTTTCTTGGCTTAAATGGTGAGCGAATTGACCCAATTACAGGTGTTTATCACCTAGGCAATGGTTATCGTGCATATAACCCATGCCTAATGCGCTTTCATTGCCCTGATAGTTTGAGCCCTTTTGGCAAAGGGGGGATAAATCCCTATGCCTATTGTGCCGGAGACCCGATAAACCGGATTGACCCATCAGGGCACTTTAGTCTTAAAGCAATGAGTGGGTTAGCGATTGGGGCATTAGGGATAATTTTCTCTGGTGTAACATTTGGTGCATCATTAGCAGCCTCTGGCGCCATCATGGCAAGTATTACACTAATATTAAGTGTTGCCTCAGATGCTACGGGGATCGCTAGCATGTTAACTCGGAAAAGTGACCCCCAAGCTTCAAGTATCTTAGGCTGGGCATCTCTTGCACTGGGTATTGCCAGCATAGGTACTAGTGTAAGTAGCCTTAAGCTCAATTCCAATAGGCTATTTTCTATACTAACAAACAAAAATAGCTCACCTCTCAGTACAAAATTAACAACCTTTGGTGGCAAAATGGAAGGGATGGTCCCTATGGGGAAAGATTTTTATTTTTTTGAAGATATCTATCATAATGAAAAGCGACTAAATATTGTTGCACATGGAATAAAACAACAAAACGGTACCGCACTACTCTACAGAAGCGCTCAAAATCATATGACCCCAAATGAATTGTATGAAATATTATCAAAAAGAAAAGACTTATCTAATTATACCAATATACGCACAATTATGTGCCACTCAGGAAATGGAGGAGAGCAGTCATTTGCAAAACAGTTAGCTAGGTTAACCAATAAACCCGTAAAAGCGTACTTAGGGCCCGTAACTGGAAATTTTGAAACCGAGGAAGTCAATAAAATTTTGCTGGGTGCGACGCGGCGTTATGGAGACGAGGGGCTCGAATATATGGTTAATCTATTTTCCCAAAAATATGAATTTCAAATAAGAAAAACCAATCCTTATTCGATTTTTTCATCGGAATATTTTTCCTATAAATATGACCCAATAAAATTTAACCCATAAAGGTAACAACATCATTATACTGATGGCACAAGCTCAATACCTTTTTCATTAGCAGGACAGTACCCATCTTTGTTATACAACCGCTGTCCTCTGGAGTTTTTTATTGGTTTATCAATAAAATAAGTTACCCTATCAATAATTATTTATAAAATACTTTTTTTAATAGCCTAAATACTAAACAAGCTTTTTAGTATTTTAATTTTTGTTTTTTATTTTTTGCACGTTTAAAATAAGAAGTTGGCACACTAGGGCAAACGACTTCTTTGAATTTTACGTCTTTATTTGAAGGTTGTATTGCTTCACCGTCAGCGGGTGTTGAGGCTTTATTCTTCTGTGTTTTGTTAGTATCTTTCATATATGATTGCTCATTCACTTGTATAATATCATTTGTTTTAGCCATTTGATTTTCCTTCTGTCACTAATACTGCATTCACTTGTTCTATTCTTTCTACTGCTCGATTGATGATCTCAACCACTTTAGTCGATTCATCCTTCGTCAATTGTTGAAGAACAATTTTATGCCTTAACAATGATTTAAATTTATCTACTGCACATTCAATTTCATTAGCAAACTGATTTCCGGCTTTCAATTCCTGTGCATATTTTAATTTTAGCTGAACCTCAGCTAAAATCTCGGCTTTGAGCAATAAAAAACACCGCCCTTCAGGTGTGATCACATAGCATTTACGGCCTTTCCCGTTATCTTTACCCTCTGTGATAAAACCTAATTCTTCTAACAAAGTCAAAGTTGGATATATCACCCCTGGGCTTGGGCAATAAAAACCAGCGGTTTCTTCCCCAATTTTTTTAATTAGGTCATAACCATAGTTTATTCCCCCTGTCAGTAAATGTAAGATATATATCCTCAACTGTTTTGGGTTGAACATGCGACTGACACTTTTGCCATTACATAAGCATGACCCTGACTGCGGTTCCCTTATCATTAAAACTCTCAGTGGTTATTCGCTATCAAAACCGATATATCTAACATAATAGCCATTTTTATAGAAAATGCTAGCTTTAGATATATCGGTTTTTCTCATATCGTGCTAATGATAATCATTCGTATATAAATCATACCAGCAATGTCGAGATAATATGGTGAAAAAATGCGATAAACTGACGATGAAAAAACCAGTCATTAAAATATGACTGGTTTACAATAAGAATGGTAATTAGCCTATATTAGGTAATATATTGAAAACTATACCTAACTGAACACCTATAACGATAATACCACAAATGAATACCAGTGATAACCCTAACCCGCCACCTAAGACTTGATACTTACGTTGATTTAATGCTCTGGATTTAAACGCCATCGCACTAGGTAATAACAACGCCAATATTGAAAGTGCTATCGCGGCATAGCCTAACGCCATCACAAACCCTTTCGGATAGAACAAGGCAAAAACTAGTGGTGGAGCAAAAGTCAGTATTCCGGTTTGTAAACGCCCTGATGCGTTATCTTGCCGTTTGAACAAATCCGCTAAGAAATCAAATAACCCTAATGCAACACCGAGGAATGACGTTGCTAAAGCGAGACTCATAAACATTTGAGCAACCAGTTCGGTTCTTTCAGATTGCGCTACATTTTTAATAGCATCTAACAGCCCGTTTAACCCTGCATTTTCAGCAAGAATACCCACGAAGGTCGTTGTACCTATACTTCCAAGAGTTGCTATTTGCCATAAGATATAAGCGATTAAAGGAATAGCACTACCAATGATAAATATGATCCGTAATTTTTTTACGTCTCCTCCCATATATTTAACAATACTAGGCACACTACCATGGAAGCCAAAAGAGGTAAAAAATACCGGAATAGCAGATAATATCAGTACCTTTTCAGTCGGCGCCGACAGCAAATTTTGCTGTTCTACATGTGGTATCATTAACGCCAAAATAATCACTAAAAATACAATTTTTGCTGTAAACAATATACGGTTAATAAAATCTACCGATGACGTGCCAAAACAAACTACCCCGCCGCCGATTACTGTAAATAGTACGATCCCCATCCAATCAGCCATTTCAATGGCCAAACTGCTGTTTAAATTTGATGTGATAATTTCCCCTGCACCACTAACGTAAGCTGCTGTCAGAGCATACATCAGAAACATCATGCTAAAACCGGTAATAAACTTACCGCCTGAACCTAAATAGCGCTGAGCAACACTCCCGATCCCCGTTTCATGGGATTCATGTTGATAAACTTCAACCAATAATAATGCGGTGTAACACATCAATGCCCATAACACTAATAGCATGGCTAAACTGGCCATAAAACCATTGCCAGCGGCTGCAATTGGCATAGCCAACATACCTGCGCCAATCGTAGTACCTGCAACAATAAAAACACTACCAAGCGTGCGATTTTTCATATTGAGATCCTAGCAAGTCAATTAAACACTAATTTTATAATTGGAATGATTGAGTTTATTTTCTTCATCAACGAGTTGTTGTAGCTTGTCTGCAAAGATATTTTTTAATTCCGCCCAGTAATTATCGAAATGCCCTTTATCTCGTAAACAGTGAGTCATAATTGCCGCCCTTAATACATATACTGAACGGACCTTCTGCCACTCTTCATCTGAAAAATGTGCGTCTCGGCATAGTTTTAACGGAGTATCTCCATATTCTTCATGAGTTAACGAAGTTGAGGATGTTAGAAAATCATTAGAATAAGTGCGCCCTGAAGCATACGAACACAGCTCATATAACCGTTTATTTAATTGGTTTTGCTTTTCTAATGATGTGTTGCCTGATTCGCGGAACATAAAATTCACCATGTGGAAATCAGGTGCGGGCATTGCAGCAATTGAAAATTGACGGTCGCCAATAATAAATGGCTCACATTGGTTAATTTCCTGAATTATCCAATGAGCCGTCGTTACTCCTGCCGCGATCACCTTCCCATAGCCTAAAAGATTTAGCGGCACTAAACGATGTGCCGCCCATACCGCAGCTGCGGTTGCCCCAGATTTTGAACCTTCCATAATAGAAGAACCAAGCAACACATTCTGTACTTTGTCCGTTTTACGCTGTTTTTCTTGTACTTCCTCAAATACATAAGCAGCATGATAAGAAATCAAATCGACAATGCGCTTATCTTTCATACAAATAGCGCCAGCTGAATAAGGAATGAAACCAACTTTATGCGGGTCAACAGTAATAGAGTCGGCTTGGTTTAGTGCTTTAAAACTCTCGTATACCTCAGGCTTCGGCCAAACGATCTCTTTAGGGAATATCCCTTCACTATGATAGCGTTTAATTAGTGCATCATAATCAATGAATTGATTATTTTCATCACGGAACATTGCACAAGCATACCCCGCATAAGCTGCATCAATATGCACATAAAATGAAACCCCGAAACGCTGTTCGCATTCCTCACGTAACTTAATGACTTCTTTAATGTTATCAATTGATCCTGTTTCTGTTGTACCCACAACAGCAACCACAGCAAGGATCGGTTCACTCCGCTCTATCAATGAAAAGACCGTTTCACGCATTTTTTGTACATCAGTTCGGTAACTTTCATCGACGGGTAACTGGACGATGTTCTGTTGACCTAAACCAAGAATATCCATCGCTTTCATCCATGAATAATGCTTGGATTGCGGCACTAATAATTTACCTAATTTTCCTTGCTCAATACCAACACCACGGCACGTTAAATCACGAACCTCTTCAAAAATGTGGCGTTTTTTTAATTCATCAATTAAGTCCAATATTTTACTAACCGGCAAATTCAGTAATTCTTTTTCTGATTTACCATTCAGTAAATGTTGTGCTTCTGGGTGTTGCGCAACAGCTAATGGTAACGTTTTGATGTTTCGTGCCACCCATAACCCTTCATAATTGGCCACCGTACCACCAGAGGTAATATGCCCCCAAGCTTGTTGTACGTCATAGCCAAACATAGCGCATAAATCTAAACCAGCTTCTACTTCTAATACCGTTGTTGTAGGTGAAGATTCTTGTGCACAGTTATTGGGGTTGTACATCATCGCCATCACATAAGCGAGATTAGAGATCATCAGTGTATCGGCATTCATGTGCCCCATATAACGGGGTGAAAACCAAGGAACAGATGTTGTTTTTAGCTTTGAAGAGAGTTGGTTAAGAATACCCTCGGTACGGTATAATGTATCCCTATATTCAGGGGCATACCGGTCAACAGTAGAGATAAGGTCAGGGTCTTCAGGGTGGTATCCTGAACGCCAATGCATGTGCTCTGTGATGGAATACTCCATCATCTCTTTGAAAAACACCGCATTTTCTGATTTAGGGCCTAAGAACAAGGCATCGACATTCATTTTTGAATTTTTAAAATTATTCATTATTACTACACCTTCAAACTACAAATAACTTACGTTAATTGTCTTTAAGTTAATTAACTTAATATCATTGGAAAGTGCATAACGGGCTGTGTGTTTAAAAGACATCAATATGTTAATGATATACATTTTTTAAATATCATTTAACAAGAAAATATTGATAGACAAACCGTTAATGGCCAACTTATCTATAGATATAATCTATTCCTATTAAATTATTAATAAACTAATAAGAATTTCGTTCGAAATTGTGGGCGGGGACAAAAAATCAATAATTATTTAGCTGTAAAGAGATATTTACGGTAAAAAGACTTGATAGTGTAAATTATTTGTTATAAATGACAAGTGCTTTCACTACTAACACATGCCATCAGCCAGTAGTGAAAACGCCAAGAAAAAAAACAAATAATTAACTGTTTAATAAAACTATTTTACCCAGCAAATCACCAGATTCCATATATTGATGGGCTTCTTTTACCTGTGTCAATTGGTACACTTTGTTAATAATTGGTTTTATTTTACCTTTTTGCAACATATCCCATACTTGTGTTTTAAGATCTGTTGCAATCAATGCTTTTTCTTCAGTTGAACGGGAACGCATTGTTGAACCTGTATGAACTAATCGTTTTACCATTAACGGCATCATATTTAATTGTTTAGGGTTACCTTTCATCATGCCAATTTGAATAATCCGGCCAAATTTAGCGGCTACCTGATAGTTTTTCTCGACATAATCACCGCCTATAATATCCACCACCATATCAACCCCTCGTGATAAGGTGTAATTTAAAGCCGCTTCAACAAAATCATCGGTTTTATAATTAATGACACAATCAGCTCCTAGCTTTTTGGCTGCGTCAACTTTTTCTTCTGAACCAACAGTGGTGATCACTACTGCACCAAATGCTTTCGCTAACATAATCGCAACACTACCAATGCCGGATGTTCCTCCATGAATAAGTACCGATTCATCTTTTTTTAACTTACCAATTTGGAACACATTGGCCCAAACTGTGAAAAAGTTTTCTGGAATGCAGGCGCCTTCAATAAAAGATAATGAACCTAGCGGCAACGCTATGTCCTTATGTACTAAGCAATATTGCGCATACCCTCCACCTGCGACTAATGCACAAAGCTTATCGCCTAATTGCCACTCATCAACGTCATCAGCTTTAGCTACAACAGTTCCAGCAACTTCAAGCCCCATAATTGACGATGCATCTGGAGGCGGTGGATAAGCCCCTTTTCTTTGAAAAATATCCGGTCGATTAACCCCTGCGGCCTCGACTTTTACTAACATATAACCTGCAGAAATTCTTGGTAGTGGTTTTTCTATTAATTGCAATTTTTCAGGCCCACCAGGTTCTATAATGTCAACAGCGGTCATTGTCGTCGGTAAAGATGGTTGAGCGTGTATCATCATAATCTCCCTTCTTAAAGTTAAGTTGAAAAATTGATATTTATAAATTTATTTTTGTGTTAAATTAATGCTAATTAGTTTAGTATTTATAGCTTGAAAGTCATATTTCTAAGTAATTATTATCGAAGTGATAGCAATCACCTTTTTTACTGTTTAGAGGTCAAAATTTAATCTACATCAAATTTAATCTTTAATAATCTTCTTTAATTTAGCATTAACGTCTAAATACGCTAACAATTAGCTCCTCTCTAATTGGCTTTTTTATCTATTAAGTCGATTCTGCCATACATTACTACTTACCAGTCTCATTATCTTATGTTAAAATTGACGCATATCAATAATTTTAACTTGATTGAGCCTTAAATATGATCCCAGAAAAAAGAGTTGTTCGTCGCATCCAGTCTGGTGGTTGTGCTATTCATTGTCAGGACTGCAGTATTAGCCAACTTTGCATTCCTTTTACACTGAATGAACATGAACTGGATCAACTTGATAATATCATCGAGCGCAAAAAGCCTATCCAAAAAGGCCAAGCTTTATTTAAAGCTGGTGATGAGTTGCGCTCATTATATGCCATTCGCTCCGGTACAATAAAAAGCTACACAATAACTGAGGAAGGCGATGAGCAAATTACCGGTTTCCACTTAGCTGGTGACCTTGTTGGTTTTGATGCCATTATTCATACACAGCACCCAAGTTTTGCACAAGCACTTGAAACCTCAATGGTTTGTGAAATCCCATTTGAAACATTAGATGACTTATCAGGCAAAATGCCTAATTTACGTCAACAAATTATGCGATTAATGAGCGGTGAAATTAAAGGCGATCAGGAAATGATCCTTTTACTGTCCAAGAAAAATGCTGAAGAACGATTAGCTGCATTTATTCTTAATTTATCTCATCGTTTTGCAGAACGTGGTTTTTCACCAAGAGAATTTAGGCTAACCATGACTCGTGGTGATATTGGTAATTATCTCGGTCTAACCGTTGAAACTATTAGCCGTCTTTTAGGTCGTTTTCAAAAAAGTGGTATGCTTAGCGTCAAAGGCAAGTACATTACTATTGAAGATATGACGAAGCTAACTGATATTGCAGGTAAAGTTACAGCTATTACATGCTAACCATCCTAAACGGATCACATTCTTAGTGGTCCGTTTTCGTTTTTTTTCCCAGATTTCTTGCCTATTTAATGCCAATATCATAGTTTATCTATGTGGAAGTATCCGTATATCGAGAGGATTTCAATATGGCAAACTATAAAAACCTGCTAGTTACAATTGACCCAAATCAGGATGATCAACCTGCATTAAGACGTGCTGTCTACATCGTGCAGCGTAATGGTGGACGGATAAAAGCGTTTCTTCCTATCTATGATCTTTCCTATGATATGACAACATTACTCTCCCCTGAAGAGCGTAATGCAATGCGTAAAGGGGTCATTAGCCAAAAAGCGGCTTGGATTAAACAACAAGCCCATTTTTACCTTGAAGCTGGGATTGATATTGAAATTAAAGTTATTTGGCATAACAAGCCATATGAGGCCATTATCCAAGAGGTTATTAGTGGAGAACACGACCTGCTACTGAAAATGGCACATCAAACCGACAATTTTGAATCAATAATTTTTACCCCACTCGACTGGCATCTACTTCGTAAATGCCCTGCGCCAGTTTGGATGGTAAAAGATAAAGTTTGGCCTGATCATGGCTCAGTTGTAGTGGCCGTAAACTTATCAAATGAAGAATCCTACCACGACGATCTCAATATTAAACTGGTTGAAAAAACTCGGGATTTAGCAACCCGTATCATTAAAGAACAAGAGATTCATTTAGTGAGCGCGTACCCTGTTGCACCGATGAATATCGCCATCGAGCTGCCGGATTTCGATCCTAGCCTATACAATAACGCTCTTCGAGGCCAACACCTAATCGCGATGAAGGAATTACGCCAAAAGTTTGCTATCGATGAAAAATACACTCATGTCCGTGAAGGGCTACCTGAAAAAATAATTCCCGATATGTGTGAAGAACTACACGCCGGTGTAGTTGTATTGGGGATTTTAGGCCGTACAGGGATTTCTGCTGCCTTTTTAGGTAATACAGCTGAGCATGTGATTGATAAACTCAAATGTGACTTATTAGCCATAAAACCGGATGGCTTTGTATGTCCTATCAGTGCAGCTGATGATGATTGATTTCACTTCCCTCCATTTTTAATGGGGGGTTCCTATTAACACTTATTTCTACATTAAATAGCGGCCAAGGTTTCATCGGGTTGTAAATGACTTGATTAAACCTATCAAGCTCTACCTCATCTCAGGCTTATATTGTAAAACCATCTTTCAATATTTTGTCGTCATCAGTAGTAAATTATCCCCCTGTAAAACAGGGGGAATAATAAAGATGTAAAAGCAATTTAAATAAGCTAAAACCATCATAAAAAATACAATTTGCTCAAAGTTGAGCAGATTTGGAAATATTTTACATAGAAATTTTCACAAATAAAGGAGCGGATTTTATAGTATTATTGATTTCCTCTGTTTTAGCATAAGCCGCATCAGCATCAGTTGTATTAAAAATCACAACACAATCAATTAATTTATTCTCTAAAAAACCAATGAAATCATTTTTATTCACTACGCCAAACGTGATGTTATTATCCAAACCTGAAATAACTTTATTGCTATTTTCATAATTATCTATATCCTTAACAACCTTATTAGCCAAATTAATATATGATGTTTTCAGATTAAATACTTTTTTTCTGGTATCTAAAGTTCGATTATGCTCTACTCGCTCAAACTCAGTCATTTCTTTACTATTTAATTCTTCATTTAATCTACTAATATTAGCATTTAATTCCACCATATCTCTTTCAAAATTACTTACATGTCTAAGATGATTTGGCCCAGTATATTCCCCATTTTTTTCATAGTTATTTATCGCGGAATAATTTTTGTTAGCCTTATACAATAATTCCCCATGCTTACGGTAAAGAAGTGTAGCTTCAAGCTCCACATTGATTAAATACCTTTGAACATCATGAGGTAGGTCAGGCAATATTTTTCGTAATTCACTCCCTATTGCAGGGATATTATCGAACTTATCGAACATCCCTTTTAGCTTTGTAGAACGTTCCAAAATTGAAGTAGCAGCCTTTTTTCGAGAGCCTGGATTATCAATATAACCTCTTATTTCAGATATTAATTTATTATGAGTATCTATGCTACCATTTAATTCATTATAATGATTATCAATCTGTTCAAGATACTCCTTAACTAATCTATATTCTTCAGGCTTAAGTATTTTACTCTTTCCTTGGAGGTCTACCTTCAAGATACGTTGGCGTTCTGGCTCATTTTTTGCCATATATTTTTCATATATCTCAGTTATTTCTCGCACATATGAAATATTATTATTTGTAGAAATTATGGAACATTCTAAATCAATAATATAATTAGCCTGAGTAGCTTTATCAAACATAGCATTTTTCATTTTAAAACTCCGTTTTTAAAAAATAAAAAAGTAAGGACAGAAAAAACAATAATACATTAAATATCCAAAAACAAATTTAATATTCGTATATTACGCGCATTAAAATAACAATAAAAAAAATACCATTATCACAATGAATGATTATTTAAAATAGATAATAAGACATTTGATGATGTATGATTTTATTTTTCATCTAAACTTTAAGGTTAAATAATGTATCTAATACCTTATTTAATAAAGCCATATCCAGTTTTATGCTTAATATATTAACAAGGCTTAACACCATAAAAGTGGGGCTACTGGTATCGACCAATAGCCCCATCATATTAATTAAACGCTTTAATTATTTAGTAGTTATAGTGCACGTAAGATGGCATCAACGCTATCTTTCGCATCACCAAATAACATTTGGGTATTTTCTTTAAAGAATAATGGGTTTTGTACACCGGCATAACCTGTATTCATCGAACGCTTGAATACAATGACATTACTCGCTTTCCAAACCTCAAGCACTGGCATCCCAGCTATTGGGCTATTTGGGTCCTCTTGTGCCGCAGGGTTAACTGTATCGTTAGCACCAATAACTAGCACAGTATCGGTATCAGAAAAATCGTCATTAATTTCATCCATTTCTAATACGACATCGTAAGGAACTTTCGCTTCCGCCAATAATACGTTCATATGCCCTGGTAAGCGCCCAGCAACTGGGTGGATACCAAAACGAACTTTGACCCCACGTTCCCGCAACTTAGTGGTAATATCAGCAACAGGATATTGAGCTTGCGCCACAGCCATACCATAACCTGGAGTGATGATCACTGATGTTGAGTTTTTTAGCATTTCAGCGACTTCTTCCGCTGACGTTTCACGATACTCGCCCATCTCTTCTTCAGAGCCAGTCGATGACCCATCGGTACCAAACCCCCCCGCAATAACACTAATAAATGAGCGGTTCATTGCCTTACACATAATATAAGACAGAATTGCACCTGAGGAACCAACCAATGCACCAGTTACGATCAGTAAGTCATTACTTAACATAAAGCCTGCCGCCGCTGCTGCCCAACCTGAGTATGAGTTAAGCATCGAAACAACGACTGGCATATCAGCACCACCAATAGAGGCGACCAAGTGCCAACCAAAAGCTAATGCGATCACAGTCATGATTAACATTAAGAACACTTGTAAACCAACGCTTTGGGTCTTAACGAAAATCACTAACAAAATAAATGAAACAACCAGTGCCGCTAAGTTAAGTTTATGTCTATTTGGCAACATCATCGGTTTAGATGACATTTTGCCTGACAACTTGCCGTAAGCCACAACCGAGCCCGTAAAGGTCACCGCACCGATAAAGATACCTAAGAAAACCTCAGTTAAATGAATATTTTCCATTACGACATCAGCATGTGCTTCACTTGCGATAAAGCTATTGAAACCGACTAGTACCGCAGCTAAACCAACAAAGCTATGTAAAATAGCCACCAGTTCAGGCATTTCCGTCATTTCAACTTTTTTTGCTAAACGGACTCCAATCACGGCACCAATCACCATGGCAACGATCATCCAGCCCACATTTGCGCTATGGGGACCTAATATGGTAGCAACGAGTGCGATAGCCATCCCCACGATGCCATAAGTGTTCCCTCTTTGAGAACTTTCATGGCGCGATAGCCCCGCAAGGCTAAAAATAAATAGGATAGCAGCAACAATGTAAGCCGCTGTCACAATTCCACTTGACAACATAAGTTACCCCTTATCCTTTACGAAACATTTTTAACATGCGTTGAGTTACTGTGAACCCACCGAAAATATTGATACTTGCTATCAATATGGCAATAAAGGATAAGAAGCTTACCCAGCCACCACTCCCTATTTGGAGTAAGGCACCGACAACAATAATCCCTGAGATTGCATTCGTGACTGACATTAATGGCGTATGTAATGCATGAGTCACATTCCAAACCACGTAATAACCTACAACACAAGCAAGTGCAAATACCGTGAAGTGTGATAAAAACTCTTTTGGCGCTGAATTGGCAAACCAACCAAATAATACAATTGCTAATGCCATCAAGCCATATTTCACCACTGGCGACATCTTTTTCTCAGGCGCTTTAACCTTTTCAACTGGTTGCGGCTTCGCCTGCGGTTGAGCAGATACCTGAATTGGAGGTGCTGGCCAAGTGATTTCCCCTTGTTTGATCACCGTTACACCACGAATAACGAGGTCGTCGAAATCGATATCAATTTCACCATTTTTATCTTTACACAATAATTTCATTAAGTTAACAAGGTTAGTACCATATAACTGTGATGATTGTGTTGGTAGGCGGCTTGGTAAATCTGTGTAACCAATAATTTTCACACCATTATCGGTAACAACTAGCTTATCAGCTTGAGTTAACTCACAGTTCCCCCCCGTTTGTGCGGCTAAATCCACAACCACACTTCCCGGCTTCATTGATTCGACCATTTCTTTAGTAATCAATTTAGGAGCAGGTTTTCCAGGGATCAGAGCGGTAGTGACAATAATATCCACGTCTTTAGCTTGAGCCGCGAATAATTCCATCTCAGCCTTGATAAAGGCTTCTGACATCACTTTCGCATAACCATCGCCGCTTCCAGCTTCTTCTTTAAAGTCCAATTCAAGGAACTCAGCGCCCATACTTTGGACTTGCTCTTTCACCTCTGGGCGAGTGTCGAATGCACGAACAATCGCACCAAGGCTGCCAGCCGCGCCAATAGCCGCAAGCCCAGCAACCCCAGCCCCGATGACCATGACTTTTGCTGGCGGAACCTTACCTGCTGCGGTAATTTGACCAGTAAAAAAGCGACCAAATTCATGGGCAGCTTCAACAATCGCACGATAACCGGCAATATTTGCCATTGAGCTTAGCGCATCAAGTGATTGTGCTCTTGAAATACGAGGGACTGCATCCATAGCCATCACATTAATATTACGCGCTTTTAGAGCATCCATTAGCGCAGCATTTTGAGCTGGCCAAATAAAGCTCACCAGTGTCGCTCCCTCTTTTAATAACGGTATTTCATCTTCCAGTGGAGCGTTGACTTTAAAAACAATATCAGCTGCAAATGCAGTGTCACGATCAACTATTTCTGCACCTACCTGCTCGTATGCTACATCATCAAAACTCGCTAAGTGCCCTGCGTCTTGTTCTACACAGACAGAAAAACCCAACTTTACTAGTTGAGTCACTGTTGAAGGTGTAGCAGCAACACGCGCTTCATTGGCAAGTCGTTCTCTTGGTATACCAATACGCATAATGTTCCCTTTTTAAAGCCTAAAGTAATGTTGTTGATTGAATGTTTGCTAAAATAATGACCATCATCACAGAGAAAAGTCTTATTTTGTGTATAAACAGATTTTTAATGTTCTAATAACCTACTGAAAATATGCTTCTTGATCCATAATTGATCACGATTCTTAGACAGTAAATGGAATTCGCAGTGAAAATCTTAGTTTTAGGTCAATAAAATACTGGATACTTTAAAAAATCTGGTAAATTTAACTAGTCAATAATTATTTATTTCTTATAAAAAGAAAATCATGAGACAACAGGTTCAGTTACGTGTAATAATCACGTACATGTGATACAACTAAGATTCAGCACTTTTATAATAAATTGCGCAAGGCGGAAGGATTTTGTATGAAGCTGAAAACTACGGTCATCGCAGCCGCGGTGTTATCATTAACTAGTATAACTGCTACTCAGGCGGCTGTTGAATTGACGCCAAAACAGGCTACTGAATTAAAACCTTATGAGCGTATAACAGTTACCGGGCGCTTTAATGCTATCTATGAAGCATCCGATGCAGTCTCCCGTAGGGCTGATAAAATGGGGGCGTATGCCTTTTACATTCAAAGCCTTGATGATGTAGGTGATAGCGGCAACATGCGTGTTGTTGCGGATGTCTACGCGAAAGATGCACCTAAAGTCGACGAACCAAAACGTCGTGTCTTTGGCGGTGTTGAAGAAATGACTAAAACTGACGCTGCACAGTACGAACCTTTCGATACTGTTACAGTTAGCGGTTTTTACCCTTCTCAACCTGACCTTTACGAAGCTATTGCAAAAAAAGCGCTCGAAAAGAATGCAGCATCATTCTATGTCGTACGTAATATTGCAATGAACGATGGTGGTAATACCTTAGCAACCGCGTACATCTATAAAAAAGATGCACCAAAACGGCAAGTTCTCAATGAAGATGCTGTTGTTCCCGCTGATTCAGATGCAGGTCGAGCGCTGCTCGCTGAAGGTGGTGAAGCGGCTAAAAAGGTAAGAATACCTGGTGTTGCTTCATCCGAAGAACCCACAACAGCGGTAGGTCGTTTCTTTGAAACTTCTAGCAGCCAACCTGGTCGAACAAGTGTAACACTACCAAGTGGCTATGTAATTGAAGAAGTCAATAAAACAGCTGCTGCACAAATGGTTCCATTTGATTCAATCACCTTCTCTGGTTACTACACAAATACACCAGAAGTACGTTATCAAATTGCAAAACGTGCTGAAGCGAAAGGTGCCAAATATTTCCATATTACAAGAGAATGGCAATCTAACGGTGGAAGTGTCACCATTAGTGCCGATTTATTTAAGTAATAAATAACGTCTCTAAAAAACCAGTCTAATTATCTAGGCTGGTTTTTTTATTTTAATAACTCAAAATGCTTGAAACCCCATCTTTACCTCTTTCTTCTGATACTTTTTCATCATTAACATAAAAGTGAATAAATCATCCAATAAAATGCATACTTTCCCATTGCATATCGGCCATTTCATTCGTAGAATCCCACAACTTAAATTACGGCAGTCAAAGTCACTAGATTATTTAAACCTGCCAGTTAAACTCATTACTGCAATGACGTTTTAACGTCATTTTAACTTTTGATTGCTAAACACTCAGGATTTACTTTGAAAAATACATTGAGCCTTACTGCACTAACCGCCCTTGTTCTTAGTTCAATGGTTGGTGCTGGTGTATTTAGCCTTCCGCAAAATATGGCCGAAGTGGCTAGTCCACTCGCTTTAATCATTGGTTGGTCTATTACAGGTGTTGGGATCTTATTTCTCGCATTTGCTCTATTACTATTGTCTCGAATACGCCCTGATCTAGATGGCGGCATTTTTACCTATGCAAAAGTTGGCTTTGGTGAACTCATCGGGTTTTGTTCTGCGTGGGGTTATTGGCTCTGTGCCGTTGTAGCAAACGTGTCCTATCTCGTTATTGTTTTTGCGGCGATCAGCTTCTTTACTGATACCCCTGATAACATTATTTTTGGTGATGGAAATACCTGGCAGGCATTGATAGGTGAATCAATACTATTGTGGTTTGTTCATTATTTAGTTCTACGAGGCGTACAAACCGCCGCCGGCATCAATAAATTAGCAACAATGGCTAAATTAGTTCCCCTTGGCTTGTTTATTGTCTTGGCGTTTTTTGCATTTAAATTAGATATCTTTAATGCAGATTTCAGCGGAATAGACCTAAAAATGCCGGTTTGGGAACAAGTCAAAGATACTATGCTAATTACCCTTTGGGTATTTATTGGTATTGAAGGTGCTGTAGTTGTTTCTGCACGCGCAAAAAATCGCAGAGATGTTGGTTTAGCAACAGTCTTTGCGGTTAGCTCAGCACTAATCATCTATATCCTTGTTACCCTACTATCACTCGGTATTATGCCTCGCGCTGAACTTGCAGAAATCAAAAACCCATCAATGGCGGCTTTGATGGTTAATTTAATGGGCTCAAGTGGTGATATCATCATTGCTGCTGGGTTAATTATTTCGGTATGCGGTGCTTATTTAAGCTGGACAATCATGGCTGCAGAAGTACCTTATATTGCGGCTCAATACCAGTCATTCCCTAAAATTTTCAATAAATTAAATAAAAATGATGCCCCATCTTCATCATTATGGCTAACCAACGGTGCGGTACAGCTCTCACTGGTTTTAATTTGGCTCAGTGGTAGCAATTATAATACATTGCTAACAATTGCCTCTGAAATGATTTTAGTGCCTTATTTCTTGGTTGGCGCATTTTTGATGAAGGTTGCATTTGAGCGCCATAACAAAGCATTACTTGCCGTCGGATTTATTGCCAGCATCTATGGTTTATGGTTACTTTATGCATCAGGTTTAATTAACTTGCTATTATCTGTGGTGCTATATGCCCCTGGCATTCTAGTCTTTTTCTATGCACGCCAACAACAGACCAATAAGGCCCCATTAAAAACGATAGAAATAATCATGGCTTATGCTATTGCTGTCGCAGCAATACCCGCACTCTATTATTTACTCGCATAGCGTCCATCATTTAGGTAGGCTTAGTCTAATATTATTAAGCCTACCTTCTTTGACCATATAGGCTCATCATTCTCACTGTATAAATCATCTTTTTTCGTTATCTCCCCCCCTCTCTTTGTTTTCAATTTCAACCTAGTTAAATGTTTATTTTGTAAGAACACAGTGGCTAATTGGATGTAATTCTTACAGTATGTTGTAACTAAATCAGGGTGAAAATAGTTTTATTAAATACGAAGCTAAATAAAAAAGCTTCGTGCCGTTAAGTACGAAGCTTTGGTAAATCAAAAGGCGATTATTACGACAATTTTTGCGATAAGCTATCCATCGTCTGAATAATTCTTTTATCTGAAATTGGATAAGGCGTCCCTAATTGCTGAGCAAACAGACTGATACGCAATTCCTCTATCATCCAGCGAACCTCTTGTACTTCAGGCATATCTTTTTGAATTGGTGTCAGTTTTGCTAACCATTGCTGCCACATATTTTGAATGTGTTCGACTTTACTCATTTGAGCCCGGTCACGATTTGGGTCAATAGCCAACTTTTCAAGGCGACGCTCAATACCATTTAAATACCGCAACACGTCGGGCAAACGTTTCCAACCATGAGCAGTGACAAAGCCTTTAAATACCAGCCCCCCCATTTGTGCTTTTATATCAGAAAGTGCTAGAGCCATCGAAAAGTCTACTCGCCCTTTCAAACGTTTACTAATTGCAAATACTGCACTAAGAATTTGCTCAACTTGCTTTGCAATAGTGACAACGACATCGTTTAATTCAGCACGAGCAAACTCTTTAAGCTTCTCAAATTGCGCTTCATCCCACACAGCTCCACCAAAATTAGCAATTAATTGGTCTACCCCACAAGAGATACAGTCATCGATTAGGTCTAAAACTTTACCATAGGGATTAAAATACAACCCTAATTTCGATTTATTCGGTAGTTTTTCATGCAAATATTTAATGGGTGATGGAATATTTAGCAATAATAACCGGCGAATACCACACCACATCGCTTGCTGTTGCTCAAATTCTGTTTCAAATACACGAATTCCTACACTGTTTTTTTCATCAACTAAGGCCGGATAGGCTTTAACTGAATACCCTCCTCGCTTTTGCTCAAAACGTTGAGGTAATTCTCCAAAACTCCAAATATGTAAACCAGATTGTTCAATCCCATCGTCAACGACCTCAGAGAGTGTTTCTTGCACTTTTTCCTTCAGGCTATTTTTCAAAATATCGAGATCTTGGCCTTCCGCAATAGTTTTATTTTTGTCGCCAATAACACGGTAAGTCATTTTTAAATGTACAGGAAGTTGGTCAAGCTGCCACGCTTCACGTTCAACAGTCACTCCAGTCATCCGACGCAATTCTTTTTCTAGCTTGTCTAACACACTACCTTCAGGTTCTGGCACACGCTCAAGAAAGGCTGAAGCATAGTTTGGCGCAGGAACGAAGTTTCTTCTAATTGGTTTGGGTAATGACTTAATTAATGCAACAATCAATTCATGCCGTAAACCTGGCACTTGCCAGTCAAAACCCATATTCTGCACCTGATTTAAAATAGCGAGAGGAATATGTACTGTCACGCCGTCTGCATCAGTGCCTGGTTCAAATTGATAGCTTAAGCGAAATTTAAGCTCCCCTTGATACCAATAATTAGGGTAATCAAGCGCCGAAACTTTACTGGCATCTTCTTTGATTAACATGCTTTTTTCAAAACTTAGCAAGTCTGCCTGCTGTTTTGACGCAGTTTTCCACCAGTTATCGAAGTGGCGTGAAGAAATCACGTCATTCGGGATCCGCTGGTCATAAAAAGCAAATAAGGTTTCATCGTCAACTAATATGTCACGTCGACGTGATTTATGTTCTAAATCCTCAACTTCAGATAACAGTTTAAGGTTTTCTTTAAAAAATGCGTGACGCGTTACCCAGTCCCCTTCTACTAAGGCGTGCCGAATAAATAACTCACGACATAATAAAGGGTCAATGTTGCCATAATTCACTTTCCGCGCTGAAACAATCGGTAAACCATATAAGGTCACTTTCTCTGATGCCATTACCGCACCTTCAGATTTTGACCAATGGGGTTCACTATAGCTATACTTCGTCAAATGCTCTGCTAATGGTTCAATCCACTCAACATCAATAGAAGCCGCAATTCTCCCCCATAGTTTTGATGTTTCAACTAACTCTGCAACCATTGCCCATTTAGGGGGCTTTTTGAATAAACCTGAGCCAGGAAAAATGGTGAACCGCGCATTCCTTGCTCCAGTATATTCTGGTTTATCAACATCCTTTTGCCCGATATGTGAAAGTAACCCAGCCAATAAAGAAATATGGATACTACGAAAATCAGCTGCTGAGCTATTAATCGCAAAACCTTGTTCTTTTACAACTTGCCTTAGTTGCGTATATAAGTCTTGCCATTCACGAATACGTAAATAATTTAAAAACTCTTGTTTGCACATTTTCCTAAATTGAGCGTTAGACAGCTGTGTTTGTTGCTCTTTCAGGTAATTCCAAAGGTTTAAAAAAGCCAAAAAGTCTGATTGTTTGTCATGGAAGCGACGATGTTTTTCATCAGAAGCTTGTTGCTTATCCAAAGGCCTTTCTCTTGGATCTTGGATTGAAAGCGCAGAAACTATGACCATCGTTTCCCTAATGGCACCATGTTTTCTCGCCTCAATAACCATACGAGCTAACCTCGGGTCAACAGGCAGTTGGGCTAATTGACGACCTGTATCTGTTAATTGGTAGCCCTTATCTGCCTGCCTATGAGGTTTAATTGCCCCGAGCTCCTCCAACAGTTTTACGCCATCTTGTATATTACGTTTATCAGGAGCCTCTACAAATGGGAATGCAGAAATATCACCAAGGCCTATAGAAGTCATTTGCAAAATAACTGAGGCTAAATTGGTCCGTAATATTTCCGGGTCAGTAAACTCCGCTCGTGAAAGAAAATCCTCTTCCGAATATAGGCGAATACAGATACCATCAGAAACACGCCCACAACGCCCTTTTCGTTGATTCGCAGAAGCTTGTGAAATGGCCTCGACAGGCAAACGTTGCACTTTTGTTCGATAACTATAACGACTGATCCGTGCATAACCTGTATCAATTACATATTTGATACCAGGTACTGTTAATGATGTTTCTGCTACGTTGGTTGCTAAAATAATTCGCCTTCCTCCATGAGGATGGAAAATACGATTTTGTTCTGTATTAGAGAGCCTTGCAAACAAAGGAAGAATTTCAGTGTGACGTAATGACAACTTTGATAAAGCATCAGCAGTATCACGTATTTCACGTTCACCACTCATGAATATCAGAATATCACCATTACCTTCTAGTGATAATTCGTTAACAGCATCAATAATCCCATCAATTTGGTCACGGTCACTGTCATTATCTCCGCCAACAATTGGGCGATAACGCACTTCTACAGGGTAAGTACGCCCAGATACCTCAACAATTGGCGCATGATTGAAGTGCTTCGAGAACCTTTCAGGATCAATAGTTGCTGAAGTAATAATAACTTTTAAATCAGGGCGTTTGGGTAATAATTGACGCAAATACCCTAAAATGAAGTCAATATTTAAGCTTCTCTCATGTGCTTCATCGATAATAATCGTATCGTATTGTAGGAGTAATTTGTCATTCTGCAGCTCTGCAAGGAGGATACCGTCCGTCATCAATTTAATTTGGGTGGTTTCACTCACTTGGTCACTAAAACGGACTTTATAACCCACATTAGTGCCCAATTCACACTCTAATTCTTGTGCTAAACGAGAAGCAACTGACCTAGCAGCAAGGCGACGCGGTTGGGTATGGCCAATATAGCCGAGTACACCTCGTCCAAGTTCAAGACAGATTTTTGGAATTTGGGTTGTTTTACCTGAGCCAGTTTCACCTGCAATAATAACCACTTGATGTTTTTTAATCGCATCAAAAATAACATCTTTTTTCTGGCTGACCGGTAAATTATCAGGGTAAACAATTTTAGGTGGATTTAACCTTTTGGCTAACACCTTCTGCTTAGCCGTTTCAATATCCGACTTAATGATATCAAGTACAGCTGAACGCGATTTTTCATCTTGAATTTTCGCGACTCCATGCACTCTTTTTTTCAGTAACCATTGGTCACGTAATGAAGTTTGTCCAATATCAGCGTTTAATGCTGTCAGTATGGATTTCACTTTTTAATCCTTATATTTTTAATTACAATTACGATAGTCATTAAACTTCGCCGTTTAGAAGTAGCATTTAGATTAGGTTTTGATTGTTGTTATTACATAAAAATACCATCATTTTTTTTGAAGTAAGCTATCTAATTTTCTGTCTATCAATCAGTTATGTATCACGTATGATTAGAGTAAAGTAATACAATAAATTTGAGGAACATATGAGTAAAATATTACTATTGAAATCAAGTATTCTTGCTGACTACTCACAAAGCAATAAAATGGCAGATTACTTTATTCAGCAATGGCAGGAAAAATACCCAGCAGACGCAGTTACTGTACGTGATTTAGTCAATCAGCCGGTCCCAGCAATTGACAGTGAAATTTTAGCAGCTTTTGGCCCTAGTGACACGAAAACAGAACAACAACAAGCACATTTAGACCTATCAAATGCATTAATTGAAGAAATCAAAGCTCATGATACGATTGTTATTGCAGCACCTATGTACAATTTTACGATTTCGTCTCATTTAAAACACTACTTTGACTTTATTGCACGTTCAGGGCATACCTTTAAATATACAGAACAAGGTTCCGTTGGTTTATTAAAAGATAAACGCGCTTATGTATTAACAAGCCGAGGCGGCATCTATAAAGATACACCTGCTGATACTATGGTGCCTTATTTAACATTATTTTTGAATTTTATTGGTATCAGCGATATTGAGTTTATTTTTGCTGAAGGGACTGCGTTAGGGTCCGATTCAGTTTTACAAGCTCATCAACAAGCTCAAGAACATATAAATAACATCATAAATTAATAAGCACCTCATATACCTAAAGCTACCATTGTTATAATTTTGCGCGCTTTCTTAGTGCGCTTTTTTAATTCTTTTGTAGCCATTGCCCATTAATTCCACGTACATACTCCCCTTCACTTGCTCGCTCAACTAATTTCTGCCCAGCAATTCTCGCTACTTCGCTAGTTTTTAGATTGTTTTTTTAGCAATCTCACTATACTTTTTTTCGCGTTCTTGATTAATTTGGTTTGCCAACTTTACAGCATCTGGATTATTTGTATTAACAGGGGCTAAGTATCCTGATAATGTTTCCCCTAACACCCCTCGATCTTTCGCTTCATCAATTGTTAATGCCATAGATTGAAAAACACTAAACAATGAGCATAAGGCTAACACTTTAATTATCTTACTCATTTTTCACTTACCTCGCCAAATAGATCACTGTTTTCCTTAAGTAACTCCTCAACCTGCCTATCCGCTTTTATTTGGATTTCATGCTCAATTTTCACATTCATATTAATGTTAATTGGCTTATCCGGGGTGGCAACCTCAACTCGCAAACAAGCTGATAATAAAAAGGTTATTACTACTACTGTACTCAGTTTCAATATATTCACATTCATCCCTACGCCTATTATAAATTTTTTTCTAACCACTCTTCTAAAGAGCTACCAAATCGCAAACTACGCCATAGTTGAAAGATATTTTCTTCATGATGATAATTTAAATGAACTTCACGCCTTTTCTTTTCTTGCGTGTTATAACCTTCAAGGATCGTTTTCATCGTTAACATCCCTAAATTAGTTATATTTACATCTGTTCTGCTACGCTGTATTTCTAAATACTGCAACCAACTCATTGCAGAACCTGCAGATATATTATCTTCACGAATAGAATCGACAAATTGGGTATCTAACCGTAAAGTCAGCGGTCCACTGTTTTCCATCCAACCATTTTTAACTATCCATTCCGGATTATTTAAATAAAATGGCAGCTCTCCATTAACTTTACCTGAGACTGCAAACTGTGACACTTTCAGTATGGTAAATAACTGGCTAAGTTCAATTTGTCGCAATTTAATCGTTGAAGCTTGTGTCTGTGGCCAGCGTAATAAATCCATTGAAATATTCCCTCCTAATGTCTTAAAACCGACATTAGTTAGCTTCAATGGCGCACTATCTGTTGGAGGATAACTTCCAGATAAATCAGCTTTAATATCCGTAAGTTCAAATAAATTATTTAGTTGTTTAATCCGTAATTCAACAGGTGTTTTTCCACCCAAAGTCCATGTGCTTTGCTTTAACCGCCATGGTAATACAAAATTTAACCCCGATAGGTCTCCATCTTTCAGCCAAAGGCTAGTATTTTCAACTCTCCAGTGCCCACCAGCAATAAAGCCATCTTCAGGTGTAATAGAAAATGCAGCTTGAGAAAATAATTTACCCTGTTTTAATTCAATACCAAGATCTGCGGGTATTAATGTTTGAAATGCAGTCACTGATTGCTCAGGCCAACGGGCTTCACCTCTTAGCCTTTCCCCATCCCAACGACTAAAAATCACAATTGGCCCAACATCCTTAGTACTCAGGTCGCCTTTTAACTGAAAATCAGCAGGTGATTTACCATTAATATCTGCATTTACCGTGATTTTTGGTAAATAACTTTCTTTACCAAATTGCATTCGTTCACTCGTAAGTTGCAATGACCCCTTAAAGTTAGCTTTGTTGAGATCTCGTTGCCAAGATAAAGGTTTTGTTAATTGCAAACGCGGTGCACTCATCGACAGTAAACCATAGTGTATTTGGTTAAAACCTGTCGTTAAATTATTTAGTGTAATCAGTGTATCTTGCCAACTACCATTCCCTTTAATATCCCAATTAGCAGAGATTGAAGGCAATACAGCATTCCCCCAATAATTCCAAAACCATGTGCCGTTATCGAGGGTAAATTTATTGGCTTTACCATCTAAATGGATATCAAAATCCCCCCAATATTGCTCTTTAACCTTTAATATCGCTTGTAGAGGCCCGGAAATACCCTCTTCACTAAGGGAAGTGCCTGCAAGAGGTAAACGGATTTCTTTAATTAATACTGTTGGTGATGCTCTTCCATATGCTCTAAGTAATGACCCCGATAAAAATGAGATTTTTGCCGCGGTTAGTTCGCCTGATACTTGAGCTGGCAAGTTGATATCTAAAATCATATCTTCATATTTCACTCTGCCATTAAGCTGAAAATTGACCGCAGTATTTATTAAATCAATATGTGTTGGGGGCAGAGTTAATACTAAGTTTGCTTTTCCTTTTTTCCCTTGAGTCAATAGATTGATTCGCCCTGAAAAAACCATTTCACTCAATATATTATTCCAGTTATTAACCTGTAAGTTTATTCCCCCTTTTAAAGGAATATCAGCCTCATCCCACTGCCATTTACCGTCGGATATTTGAATAACTTCAGGGGTTAAAACCCAAGGAAGGTGGAGTATTTCTTGCTGTTTGTCTATATCAACGACACTTATTTTACCTTTATTATTTCCCCAACTAAATTTAGCAGTCAGGAATTTTTCAGGGTTTAATAATTTAAAATTAGCGTTTAACTCACCTTTCTCAGGTAATCGATTTGCCATCAAAGGTAATTGGATTTCACCTGAAAGCTCTAACGTTTGTTTTTGTTCTGGGAGGTATGTAGAAAATTCTTGAATAACCAATTGATTATCCGCGGTAATTAAAGAGGTTAGCTGTAAATTATCTCCTCTAAAATCCAATTTTAAAGGATCAGTATGGCTACTTCTGAGCAATAAGCTACCTTGGTAGTCCTCCCAAGGATGAACGTCTACATTTTTTATGACAAGCGAAAACTCGGGAATACTGCCTATCAGCTGCTCAACATTTATAGCATCATCTGTGCCATGACTACTTGATTTAATAGCACTAAAACATTCAGGAGCCACAGTGAGGTTATCAACAATAAAATGCAATGGGAATATTGAAACCCGAGTATTTTTTATCTCAACTAACTTGCATTTATCGACGTTTAGATTGATCTCGCTAAGTTGTAATTGCCCTTCTATAATACGCGGCGTTGAAAATGAAAGCTTCAACGGTTCAGGAAGATAGTGAGAAGCAACCACTGGAGCCCAACGAGAAATGGTAATCCATAATAATGCTAAGAGAGCAATACTTACCCCTGAAAAACAAAGTAATATCATAAATGCTCTTTTTAATAGCTGCATTAGCTTCGTCCTTGTCTGATTTGCTCTACACTGCAAGTAATGAAGTTCATTCGACTGTCACATTAACTCATTGTCTAGCAAGCATAAACTATATCTGATTGTAAACAGATACCTATTTTCTTAATTTATAGGTGATTTACAAACTTAATTGCCTTATTCTGAGTTTATATTTTGTAGGTACACATTTTTACCTACTGTTATTTTATTGGTTCCTAAAAACTGGAGTCTCTCTGATGAAAATTGTTTCTTATAGTACCAAACTGTATGACCGTAAGCACATGGAACAAGTTAATCAAAGTTCTGGGTTTAATTTTAATATTGAGTATTTTGATTTTCCATTAACGGTTCAGACTGCAAAAAATGCGGTAGGTGCTGATGCCATTTGTATTTTTGTTAATGATGAAGCCAACCGTGCTGTTTTAGAAGAATTAGCTGCATTAAACATTCGAATTTTAGCTTTACGCTGCGCGGGTTTTAATAATGTCGATTTACAAGCGGCTAAAGAATTAGGGATTCAGGTGGTACGTGTGCCTGCTTATTCCCCAGAAGCCGTTGCTGAACATACTGTTGGCATGATGCTATGCCTAAATCGCAGGATCCACCGAGCATACCAACGGACTAGAGATGCTAACTTCTCTCTTGAAGGTTTAACCGGTTTTAACATGCACAACCGCACTGCTGGTATTATCGGAACAGGTAAAATTGGCCAAGCCACTCTACGTATTTTAAAAGGTTTTGGGATGCGACTCCTAGCCCATGACCCATATCCAAACCAAGCAGTTTTAGATCTTGGGGCTGAATATGTGGATTTAGATACCTTATATAAGCAATCAGACGTTATTTCTCTACATTGCCCATTAACCGCAGAGAATCATCACCTACTTGATGAAAGTGCGTTTAATAAAATGAAAAAAGGGGTCATGATTATTAACACCAGCCGCGGTGCACTCATAGACTCTGTTGCAGCAATCAATGCGTTAAAATCACAAAAAATTGGTTCGTTAGGTATGGATGTATATGAAAACGAACGTGATTTATTTTTTGAAGATAAGTCTAACGATGTTATACAAGATGATGTTTTCCGTCGTCTTTCATCTTGCCATAATGTGTTATTCACGGGGCATCAGGCATTTTTAACTGAAGAAGCGTTGATAAGCATTAGCCAAACAACGCTTAATAATATTCGCCAAATTAATAGTGGTGAAACTTGCCCTAATATTGTTAATGCTTAGTTGGATAATGGAACAATGAAACACCTAATTCCACTTACAATTTTAAGTGTACTATTAGCCGCTTGCCAAACACATCAAGTGAATGCCAGAAATGACGACCAAGAACTTAGAAACAAATTAATGCACCATCGTTTTATTCTGACCGAAGTTGACGGCAAAACGATTCAAAATAAACAAACAACGCCATCTATTTCTTTTGGTGAAAAAATGTTTATTTCAGCATCAATGTGCAATGATTTCAACGGGTTCGGTAATATTAACAATGCTAAAATTACCGTTAAAGATCTAAATAAAACAGAACTTGAATGTGTCGATGAAGATTTATCAAAATGGGACCCATTAATAAAACGAATGTTAACTGATGGTGCAACTGTTACGTTGAAAAATAATCAACTTGTCTTGATTCAAGGGCATTACAAACTCGTGTATACCTTACGTGATTATATGAATTAACAGGCAAGATTATCTACTCACGGTTTGCATTCTATTGACTAAAATGCCTCCTGTTGGGAGGCATTTTTCATTTAACACAAAAATTATTTGGCTTGGTCAAACAGTAAATTAATCTTCGCCGCTTCTGCAATACGGGCCATATAATGACTAATATTTGTACTGAATGACAATTCGTCGACAATACTCAAACTACGTAGAATTGGGAAAATAATAAAATCATTAATATCAATAACTTCCCCACGTGTTTCTAACCACGCATCTAATAATGACATTTGAGGTTCTAACTCTACCAATAAAGTGTGAGTTTCTTTCTTCAGTTCTCCTAAATCACCATGCGATTTGGTAGAGCGTTCAATATAAGCCTCCCTAGCTTTAGTTGTACTGATTTCAGGAAAATCAGTTTCAGTGAAGCGAGGTGTCACAAGTTTATAAACGACTGAAGATACGGCCTTAGACCAAGTTTCTATTTCAGGGAAAATCGTTCCATTAGCATATTTAGGCTCATTAAGGCTATCAATATAATGGACAATATCTAAGCTTTCCGGTAAATAGCTGCCATCCTCTTTTTGCAAGATAGGTAACATTTTTTACCTATCATACTGATCGGTGTTTCTTTATCATCATCCAGTAAAAAAACCTGTTCTACCGCTAACTTTTTCAAACCAAAAATCATTCTGGCTCTGACACAAAATGGGCAATGGTCATAAACATATAGTTTCATTTTTAACCTCATTGTTCAGGGAGTAAAAAAAACCAATACATATTTACAGTATACTTTAGTGATTTTGTTTATGTGTGAATGATTTGTAAAATTTCCCTTACTTTTAGTGTTAATAAAGTGCACAAAATCCCAATAATGAAGTAATAATCATGGCAAAATAGCCACATTACAGAAATGCCAGAGAGACTTATGACGTTAGACTCTATTGCTATCATTCTTTTTAATGAATTTGAAACCCTTGATGTCATGGGGCCTGTAGAGGTATTTGGCCGCTTAGATAATTGCAAAATTAACTTTATTTCCCCATCTGGCTTACCTATGACTAGCTCACAAGGTGTCACACTTGAAACTATACGAGTAGATAAGCCTCGCTATAAACATATTTTAATCCCAGGGGGACAAGGCACTCGGCCTTTATCGCAAGACGATAGGTACATCCAATGGTTAATGAAACAATTTGAGTTTGCTGATACTGTGATTTCAGTTTGTACAGGATCTGCACTCATTGCAAAAACCCCTCTTTTAAATGGGCTTCGCGCAACCACCAATAAACTAGCCTATGACTGGGTTACATCGCTAAATAAAAAATTTTTATGGCAACCTAGTGCAAGATGGGTGCATGACGGAAAATTTTATACCTCTTCAGGTATTAGTGCCGGTATTGATATGTCGTTGCAAATTGTTAATGATTTCTATGGGTTAAATATAGCAACTGATATCGCTATTAAAATGGAGTATATATGGAACCAAAACCCAAAACATGACCCATTTGAAAAAGTCATCATATAAGATTATTTAAGCATTTATTTAAATTAATAAACACTCACATTTTATTAATATTATTAACCTATTAAAGCGTGTGTTTTATAGTTAACTTATATTTAGAGTTAATATATTAAGCATAAAATTAACAATATAACACCACATTCTTAACTTTTTCATTTGAATTTTATAGTTTGCTATTAAAGATATCGTAATTGATTGTATTTATAGAGTTACCTATAGTACTTCCAATATAAAACATGCCCAGATTGAAAGTATTAAGCTAAATTTCCTATCTTTCACTTGTGCTAACAACCTTACTTTCAAGTAATAAAATAAAATTAATTATTTTTACTTATTAAGTGATACAATCCCCCTACTAAAAATAATGTTATTTTTTATTAATCATTAGTTGTAAATGGAGATTTTTATCATAATTATCATCATTAGAACTTTTAAAGTACTTTAGTTTTTAATATACTATATAATGTAAATCTTATTAAAAATATTAAATATAACCCTTCATATAAATTGAGGATGTCATATGGACATTCATACTCTAATAGGTATCAAGATAAAAAACCGGAGAAAAGAACTAGGTCTATCTGGAACCAATTTAGCTAATAAACTAAATTTAAGCCAACAACAAATATCACGTTATGAAAATGGTATTAATAAAATACCAATTAATCATTTAGTTGATATCGCAGAAGCGCTAAATTGCCCTATTGAATGGTTTTTTCAAGGTTATGTAAGTAGTTCAAAATCAAACGAAAATGGACTATCTAATGAACTTAATCAAGAGTTAAGATACACCGCTGAAAGTGTTATCGCCCCTTCTAAAGATCAATATTAATACAACCAAAACATTAAGTTCATACAAATAAAGTACAAATAACATAAGCATTTTTATGCCATGTTATTTGTACTTTTATTTTTCTAAGATTATTAAAATAAAATGGCTAATCTTCTACATAAAGATTAGCCATTTATTTAAAGTTGATTTTATCAACTTACAGAACAGCACCAAAAATTTAGTTTAATTATAATCACACTACATCAAAATTTATGTATAAAACTTTAATCATAGGTAATATTAAAAACCATTTTAGAATTTACTTCCCCAGCAGAAATTGTACGGCCATATTGGTAATAACGAGCTTTATAATTTAAATCAAGATATTTTGTTTGTCGGTCAACTAAACGTCCAACTTTGTATTTTTCATTAAACATAAGTGGTTTATTAGCTTTACGTTCTAAAACTTGAATACCAACCCCTGTAGCTCCGCTACTGGATTTATTCTGATTAACCAAAACACCTTGTCGATTATTCATATTTGTTGGAATATCGCCGCTGAAAGTCATATTAACATTTGCAAAACCAGAAATGCTAACACCACCACTGCATATTAATCGAATATCAAAATCTTTTTCGCCTGCCGTCGCCCCTGTACCATTCAGTTGTGAGCGCTTAATAGGATCAAGATACACATTTTTTTCAGTTCCCCCTTCAACTTGGCAAGAAGGTGAAACTATTGTGATAGCTTCAGCATCTAACTTAGTAATTAAAAACGGGTTGTTGTTTGGAGTATATCCATAAGACGTATAAAGGCCACTCGCTATAGTTCCAGAACCGGTAACCGGAGCAGTTTTCACCAGAGTTAAAATAAATTTTGAACCCGCAAGATAATAGTTACTTGATGAAGGCGCATAAAATGTATCCGGGTACGTCATTCTCACTGCACCTTCACGGTGAAATTTCATACCAATTCCTGGCACATTTGTCTGGTAAATTTTGTTCCCTACTGGAACTAAGCTTGGCATAGTTACGGAGGCTGTTATCGGTGTATTCCTCGTACAATACGCATAAATAGCACTTGAGTTTTCCCGCATATCCCATGTTTGCTCCGCAATGGTATCGCCAACATTTAAGTTAGGGTCTACCACGACTCCCCCCATCTGCATATTTAATTCATATGTCCGAGTTGAAGTCCTATTACAATACGCAGAAGCATAACTCGCGGTAAGAAACACACCAACTCCGATATACAAGCAAATTTGTTTCGTTATTGACATAAACTTTCCTTACTATTGCCAGCTTCTAAAGAAAATGAACACTGCCCGTTTTCCCATTTTATAATTGCCACTTTTGCAGTTTCGCTACTAATAAATACTGTACCACCTTGACCAACGATACCTATGGACTCACCATCTATATCAGTAACATTCGCCCCAAATGGCAATGGCTTATTTCCAGCTCTTACAACATTAAATGCGATATTCTTTTCGACTTTAGTACCAAATTTAACCTTAACGATACTCCCTTCATAAGGAACAACTTGCGTTGCTGTATTTTCAAAAACAATATCTTCAGGACTTCCTTTTGGATCAATTTCTACATTATTAATGCGATAAGCTCTGACATAAGGAGCAACAGCATAACCATTTCCGTCAATCCGTGTTCCCGGAGCTCCCATGATTGATGCACCTTCCGCACCTTTCGCTTCAATTAAAGCCAACGTTGTTGAAGTATTTGGTGTGAATGTGATGCCTTCAGAGTGCACAATCATTGAACCATTTGCACCAAGCCCAAACTGACGATACCCCTGACCTTGGCTATAGTTCGCATTCGTATTAACAAACGGTGCACGATACCCCGTATTCAAACCAATATTTTTCTGTCCACCATTTGCAACGGAAGTATTTACGCCATAAGTCCAATTATTATCTCTATCAAATGCACCACTCGCACCGATTTGGCTGGAACCAAATTTTTCATTATTGAATGCCGTATTTGAAGTTAATGTTGCGCTCTGACTCTCACCGAAATACAGTGGGTAGCTAAAGTTTAAGTTGATGCGGTCATCTTTTTTATTATTGGTATTTTCTGCATAAACTCTCATAAATGCGACGCCATAAGAAAGACGATTAAAATTATTGTTATAACTCAGTTGGTATTGCTTTTCTGTCCCTGACTTATCCCAGTAATTAGAAATACGGCCCGTAAAATAAACCCCACCATAACCATCAGGAAGGTTTTGATTTACTGTATAACTAAAGCCATTTTTCTCACGTCCTAATGTATTCTCTACACCACGCTTATCGTTATCTATCGCATATAATGCATTACTGACGTTATAGTAATCTTTCGTTGAATACCGATAAGCAGCTAATACCAAGTTAGTATCCGTTTGAGTAAACAAACGACTAAATGTTAGACGGTAACTTTGCCCATTTTCTGTTCTATATTTAAATGCGGTTCTAGACTGAGTTAAATCCACAGCAACTGCACCAAACCCAGTGTTAACACCAGTACCAACTAAGTAAGCTTGATAGTCATCAAATGCAGTGACACCACCATAAAGCGTAAACGTATTATTCAAACCATGTTGAATAGTACCTTGCATAATAAATGGACGATTTCTCAACCCATCAGCATCAGCTTTACCACCAGCAACTTGATAACGTGTAAAACCAGGACGTAATAGCTGTGCTAATGATGAATATGGCACGCTAAAGCTACTTTCACTTCCGTCAGCTTCTTTTACTGTTACAACCAAATCATTCCCGTAACCTGATGGATAAACATCCGTCAAGCTAAAAGGACCAGGTGAAACCGTTGTTTGATAAATAATAGAGTTATTTTGTGTTACTGTTACTAAGGCATTACTTTGTGCTATTCCTCTGATTTCAGGCGCGTATGTTGCCATTCCATCAGGATACATATTGTCATCTGTTGCTAGTTTTGCACCACGCAAACTAATACTGTCAAAGAGATCACCATCGGTATAAAACTGCCCTGCTGTCGCTTTTGATTTTAGTTCGGCGATTGGTTTTTGCAGATATGTTTGATTGCTATTCCAATTCGTCCCGCCATGACGCTGCCAATTAAAGTTTCCAATATGTTTGAGTAGCCACCCATCAAAACTTAAACCAGCATTCAGCCCTAAATAAGCGCTAGCGTTATTCGTTCCCTTTGAGCCACTGGTATGGTTATCATAATAGTTAGCCATATAACCGATATTTAGTGCAGGAATGCCCGTTTCCCAAAATTGAGGAGAAACATAACCACGGGAAGTTCTCTGTTCATATATTTGTGGAACAGAAATATCCAAACGCAATGTAGAAGAATGAAATGTATCTACAACGTCTTTTTGATCATTCCAATCCATTAAAGGTAAACAAGTATTACTATCTTTACTAACCGTAGGATTTAGCTTTTCAATATTAATACCAAAGTCAGAAAGCATTTCTGGTGTATAACACACTCCTAGTTGACCGTTTTTTTGTTCTTCAAAATTAAGATCGTAGCGCCCCTTCCAATTGTTATTCGTATATACGTCAACTGAATATTTACCGGGGCTGATCCCTGAAGAATTGAAACGCGTTAAATCAACATCTTCCTTACTACCTATAATAAAACCACTATTAAATTCATAGGTTGTATCTTCTTCACCCCAAGCATTAAATGTAGGCACCATGCATGCAGTGACAAAGCAAGTCACAGAGAGCGTATTGCTATATTTATTTATTAACTCTCGCTGTTTCATTATATATTCCTATTTAACGGTGGTTTTCACCGCAATATCTGACCCATAATCATTAATATTATTAATTACGATATGACTTCCTGACCTTACGGCTTGTTTTAATTCAACTGTTGTTTGACTTTTTGGTTCTAATAAAATTGTTTTTTCATTTAACCCAGATTTACCATCTGTTGAAATTTTTGTAATGGTAATATAGTAAGGTGTCGGGTTATCTATAATAATGCTCTTGCCATTTGCTTTTATAACAAGTTGCTCTGGCGCTAATTCACGGCTACTCAGCCCTGTTGGTCGATAAAAGAATTTAAATCTAGAACGGATCGCTAATTGCAATACATTCTGACTATCCCCTTCTTTAGCTTTAGCCATAGGGGGAATATCCAAAATATTCAACCACCATAAGCTTTCGCGGTCTTGAGGAATACTTCCTTTATCCATTAATTTGATTCGTAACGTTTGCCCACCTTTAGCTTCTACACGCGAAATTGGTGGTGTAATCTGAAATGGTGTTTTTATCGTATCTGGTGTTTCTGACGCATCACCTGTGTCAAGCCACGCTTGTGCAATTGCAGGACGATCGGCAGTATTATTTAATTGCACGGTAATTTCTTTTTCATTTCCAGGATAAATAAACCGTGTACCATTAACGATAATATTATTAGCAAATGAATGCATACTGAAAATGAAGCAGAAGATAAATACTATTGCTTTCATTTGAACCTCAAAATAAAAGCGGCAGTATACCTACCGCTTATCAAAGTAATGCTGATTAAATTAATATTTAAACAATGCTTACGTAATTAAAACTAATAAGGAATTAACTTATTACTTTCTTATTGATAAGTGATTTCATAAGTTGCATAACTTTTAACTTCACCTGTTATGACATCTTTAGGTGTAGAAGTTGCGTAACCAACGTAGTATTGGAAACGAGCTCCATTCTCAACTTTAGTTAAGTCACCTTTAACTTTTTTCTGAGATGGGTTACCAGGAATGATTTTACCTGATAAGTCAGAGCTATCATCAGTTGAAAGTGCTAATTGAATATTTTTAGCACCTGTAGTTTCAGTATTTGCTAAGTAACCTTCTGAGTTACCTGATGCACCTTGCAGTAAGTTACCACCAGTCCAGTTAACGTTTAATAACGTTTTATCGATCGCAGAATCATTAGCTACATCTTTAACATCTGCTGCAACACAATTAGTTACGTCAATAACAAAAGATTTTGGTTTTAACAATGCATCTGCACCACCATCACGAACTTCTGTTAATGAAACTGGCGCTAAGTAAACGCTAGCATCACTACCTTGTCCATCCACAGAAACAGTACAAGAAACATCGGTCACTTTACCGTGAAAATTAACTTGGCCACCACCAACGTTGGTGCTTGCAGCGTTAGCTGTTGATAAGCCAATAATAGTTGTTGCAACTGCAGTCAGTAGTACTTTCTTCATTTTCATTTCCTAATATGAGGGTATTTATTTTTTACATTAAAAAGAACTGATTAAGTTTTTTGTTTTATTGTTAGGCAAAAAATAAATGCAAGAGCCTAGTCATACATAGAGTATGACCGGTAGCTTATGCTTCATTTTGAACCATTCGTATTAATGCAAATAAATGTATTTCTTAATTAGTCCTATTTAGAATTTATAATCATATGCTCTATATGATTTCGAAGAGAGGATACATAATAACTTAAGTTTTATTAAATCGTTTTTATCATCGCTTATTTATTTTTTAATAGGCCACACCTATTAAACTGATCTATTGATTGAATTACTTGATATGGTTATTTCACTAAACTACTCGTGTTACGCTTACATTTTAGAAAAAAATCTTAATTTTATTGATTTATAGATTTAATTATCTATTAATTCCTAATAAATTAGATTTATATGAACAACAAAAAATACATTTATCATATTTAAATGATACTAAATTACACATTTTGATACTTTTAGTCGCAAAATAACACTAACACACATCCATTAATGATCATCCTTTAAAGATAGTATCATTAATTTTATTAATGTATAATCACTAATATTAGTAATAAATTTCGATTTCAAAAAAAAATTTAATACCGAATTTTTATGCTAAAAACCTAAAAAAAACACACTATGAGTGTATAATTGAGTTTTTATATCAACAGTCAGCTTTGGTCGTTATTAAAATTCTGAAATGTGTGTTTTGGAGGAATAAACATCGATTTTAATTAAAATAATAATATATATGATGAGGGGAAATTTAGAATGATAACGAAAATGACGATAAAATCGCAATATAATCCTCTTTTCATTCAACTCTAAATTATTACTAAAAACTCAATATCAACTTGTACAAGTAAGTCTATGTTAGAAAAAATTATCATTGTTTTTGATATAAAATAAAAAAACAGAATAGTTGCACAAACTATAAACTAACTTATGTCAATTTTTCTATTTTATAACCATATGAAAATACGGGTGTTTTCCTAAACCGAACAACAGCCAAAAATGTGATCTATACACTGTTTTTTATCATTAAGAATATTCCTAATTTACTCTCATAGTGTGTTAAAGTGTGATCCTAAGCTTAAAGCTATCAATAAATGATGTTTTTCTTACCCTCATTTAAGCATAAAAAGGAGAGTTTACCGTTTTTCAAACAATTCAATCCCATGAATAACACTCATTTTTTGTCGATTACATAACATAAAGTAGCTATCTCCATTTTAGTACCATAATTTAACAATTTTGAGACATTAACAGATAAAAATATTTTATATCAATAATTTGCCATATACCGACTAGCTTACCTTTACTAAATCAATATGCCTTTCTTAAAATGTCGCCTAAACTACATACGGAATAGTTGACGGATACTATCTGCAACATATCATTCCGTTATCTGCTTTATGACGAGCAAAAAACGATTGATACTCATTTAATATCGGCTAATAAATTGAAATGATTAATCACTAAAAAAGGAGAATGCCTGATGGTGGTATAGCAAAAGCCCATAAGGAGTAGAGCCTTTGCTAATAACGATGAAAAGGAAGGTTAGTTTGAATGGCCTTTACGATATAGCTCCCATTCTTCTATTCTTTCTTTTGAAGGCAAAATACAATAGCCAACCTGCCCGCTAGGAGTATCAACCGTCTCAGATTTACCACCAGATTGTACACAATATACCGATGCAGGATTAGGCATCCCTACTGCTTGTTGAGGCTCTGTTTTAGTATTTTTAGATACACAACCCGCTACTGCTATTAACGCAGTAAAAATGAATATTTTTTTCACACAACCCCCTATTTACGTTAGGCTAGCTTATTATAAATAAATAATAGCAAACTAACAACAAATTACCGTAAATATCACCTTTTAGTAGGTAAAAATACTACACGTTAGTGTTGTATATTAAAAATGTCATTATTATTTTGGATACGACAATTTGTGTCGATAAGATAAAAAAGAATCTAAGGGTTTAGACTCTTTCTGCTATATGGAAGGAATACATAGGATTATAGTTAGTTAATTTTAGTGATTTTAGTCTATATCTAGTAAGAAAAAGAGAGGACTTATCACCCCAAGCGGCCTTATTATTTACGCTTTCTACTATCAAAAATAACAATTAATACACCAAAAAAAGCAACCAACAAACTACCAATAATATAATTTTGCCTATCAAATGCTAAGCCTGTGTCTTTAATCGACTCTCCATAAACAATAGGGATACTAACATCCATATTATAAGAAATAATCGCTGTAATTAACCCAATAATTGTGAGCACAACACCAAACGTTTTCATTCCAGACCCTCAAATCACTTCTGTTAAAATAGGGTAGCGAACTATCTTTATAAAAGCAAAGCAAGGAGCCGCTAGTTGTGCGGCTGTTATTATAAATAGGCTTTTTTTTGCGTAACTACAATAATAAATGTGTTCTAAGGCACAGTTTAATTGGAAATTACAGCTTAATAAATGGAGTGTTTTTAATAAGCTAAAACAATCGAGTGATATTAATAAATAATTTTTTATCGTTAAAGTCAACATATGAAATAATATTTATGCTTAAAACTGACATTATTTCAAAATAGTTCTTTCGATATTATTGATTCTATTTAACTCAATAATGTCTAAAATGTATAAAGCATCATCTCTGCATACTGACAGAATTTTTCGATAAAAACCCCAAGAGCAGGCAATAAAGATGCATTGATGAGAATAGATAAAGCTGCGGTTAGTAAAGAGATACCCATTAAAATTACCTTACCAATGAGGGGGAATATTACCCCCTACCCATAGGCCGGTTCATAATGTGTTCTTCCCAATCCACCACATCAATTTCTTTTACAGCAATATGGCGAACCGAAATACCCTCACTATGCATCGCAGCTTTTGAACCTGTTTTCAATGGATGCCAAGCAGGGAGCGACTTACCTTCAAGTAACAAACGATAAGCACACGTATTGGGTAACCACTCAAACGTTTCTAAATTATAACGATTAAGTTTAATACAGTCCGCTTCATAACTAAACCTGTCTTCATAATGCTTACATTGACATGTTTTTAAATTTAGCTGATTGCAAGCTACATTAGTAAAATAGATTTCATCAGTGTCTTCATCCATTAATTTGTGTAAGCAACATTGCCCACACCCATCACAGAGAGACTCCCATTCCTCATCCGTCATTTCATCCAATGTTTTAACTTGCCAAAACTGCGACATAATACTAATTAATCCTATAATTAAATAATTCGAGTAGTCAACGAATGATCATTTATCGATAACTTCAGCATATCACCAGAAGCCAATGGGCCTACACCTTCAGGAGTCCCAGTCAAAATGACATCCCCTGCACGTAGAGTAAAGAAACGGGACATGTAGCTAATCAGTGGTAAAATTGGGGTGATCATATCACGCGTCGAGCCGCTTTGGCGAACTTCACCATTAATTTCCAAAGAAAGCTCAATATTTTGTAGGTCATTCGGGTTACTAACAGGAATAAAACCAGAAATTGGGCAAGAACCGTCAAAAGCTTTGCTTTTTTCCCATGGCTGCCCTGCTTGCTTAAATTTAGCTTGTAGATCACGTAATGTTAAATCCAGAGCAACTGCATAACCGACAATAGAACGCGAAACTCGGTCTTCATCGGCATTTTTTAACGGCATACCAATTAAAATTGCCATTTCAATTTCATGGTGAACCTCACCAAAATCTTTTGGAATAACAATTGATTGTGTAATATCGCATAAAGCTGTTTCTGGCTTAATAAAAACCACAGGCTCTTCAGGAACCGCTGACCCCATCTCTTTAATATGCTTTGCATAGTTACTACCCACACAAACTACTTTGTTTGCTGGGAAATCAAGTAACGCACCTTGCCAATCACGATGTTGATACATAAGGGGACTCCTATCTACTATCATTATTTTATTTTGTTAGCGATGCCATCTGCCATCATACAAACACTCAGTGCAAAATAATATGAGCGGTTCCAATGCATAATGGTGCGAAAGTTTTCAGTCACTAAAAATGTTCTCCCTTCTGGATCATCAGGGATAACTACCCATGTTTTCACGTCTGGAGATAATTGCGCACTTGTAGGCAATTTAACACCTAATTGTTGCCATTCGCTCACTGTTTTCCCTTGTTCAGTTTTTACGCCTTCCAGAGTTCGGTTGAAATCAGCAGGTAAAGTGACTTGATAACCCCAAGGTAATTGTGATTGCCAGCCCTCAGTTGATAGGTAATTGGCAATAGAGGCAAAAACATCGGCCTTATTAGCCCATATATCCATTTTCCCATCGCCATCGCCATCTGCGGCATAGGATAAGTATGAGGTTGGCATAAATTGGCTCTGCCCCATCGCCCCGGCCCATGAACCTTTCAATTGCTGGTCTTCTGGAATGAAGCCTTTATCCATTATTTCAAGTGCGGCTAATAATTGTTTACTAAAAAGCGCCTCTCTACGCCCTTCGAACGACAGTGTCGCAAGAGCAGAAATGACATCCTCTTTCCCTTGAGAGCGCCCAAATCCACTTTCTAATCCCCATAACGATACAATAAATTGGGGTGGCACCCCATATTTTTGGCTAGTGGAATCCAACAAGTTTTTATTTTCTAAGTATTTATTATACCCTGCGTTAACCCGTGATTGTGGCAAGACATTTTTTAAATAGCTGGCTAATGTAACGGTCGCTCTTTTTTCTGGCTGACCTTTATCTGCTTTTACCACTCGCTCTATAAAATGTATATTAGCAAAGGCTCGCTCAATCGTTGCGGGTTTAATCCCTTGTGCAACAGCATGTTCTTTTAGTAATTCCACATAGGCAGGAAATTGCTCTGGTTCACGTTGTTCAATTGGAAATGCTTTATCTAGCGCGGCAACTTCTTGAATTATTGCCTCGTTTTGTTTTGCAGTAATCGGTTGAGTTACCACGGATTCAGGTTGTGTCGCAGAACAACTTGCTAAAAGCAAACCAGCGACTAATGTATATAATAATGTTGGTTTCATTCGTATCCTCCAGACAGAATTACTTTTCAGGATTTTCTTAATTTGCTTCAGTTATTCAGTTCTTTGTGTTCTGAAAGCAAATTTTCCACCGGAGGTGGGAATTGTAGGTAATAACCAACATCGATAAGATCGGCCTTAACACGTGCTAAGTCAGCATTGGCAAGCCTGTCGCGTTTATCCAACGCAATAAGCATAGCAAATTGTGGTGTTCCAAATTGGGCTAATAAGTCCTCAGGAACCCGTGAAAAATCATCTTTCTTTTCAATATAAAGATAAGTTTGCTCACGCTTAGGGCTTCTATAAATTGCACAAATCATTATATTTAACTCTTTTTCTTAGTTCATTAGCTTGCTTGAAGAATACAGTAACTATAACATGCTATTGTTTTACAGAATATCTTCACCCGAGGATTGTTTCGGAAATTTTAATTTGCTGAGTCTAGATAGATGCCACAATCGCCAATAGAACTTAAAGGCAGCAGTTTTACTCTTTCAGTAATTCACTTATACAGTGAAGAGCCTAAACTCATCAAAAAAGCGCTGCAAGATAAAGTAAGTCAAGCTCCTGACTTCTTTAAAAATGCCCCTGTCGTAATTAATATTGCTGAACTATCACCAAATGTAGACTTATCGAGTATTCACAAGTCCGTTATTTCAGCTGGTTTACGAATTGTCGGTGTCAGCGGATGTACTGACCCACAGTTACGACAAAAAGCAAATGATGTTGGTTTACCGGTATTGAATGAAGGTAAAAGCCAAAAACCTGTTGAAGTGCAAGCTGAAACTCAGGTTACGACGGTTCAAACTGAGCCGCTGTATCGTAAAACTCGAATTATAAATACCCCTGTTCGTTCTGGGCAACGCATTTACGCACCAAATAGTGATCTAATCGTCACAAGTAATGTGAGCGCAGGTGCAGAACTGTTAGCAGATGGTAATATTCATATATATGGCATGATGAGAGGTCGCGCATTAGCAGGTGCCTCTGGTGATGTTGAAAGCCAGATTTACTGTACTCACTTGCAAGCTGAATTAGTTTCAATTGCAGGTGAATATTGGTTGAGCGATCAAATCCCTGCTGATTATCTTGCCAAAGCAACTAAACTTCGTTTAGTTGATAATAAACTTAACATCGAATATTTAATTTAGACCTTATTTACAAGGAATTATTCATGGCACGCATAATTGTAGTGACTTCTGGTAAAGGTGGCGTTGGTAAAACCACTTCAAGCGCGGCCATAGCTACTGGCCTGGCACAAAAAGGAAACAAAACGGTAGTGATCGATTTTGATATCGGCCTACGTAACCTTGACCTTATTATGGGGTGTGAACGTCGAGTAGTGTATGACTTCGTGAACGTCATCCAAGGTGACGCTACCCTAAATCAGGCACTGATTAAAGATAAACGCACCGAAAACCTATTTATTTTACCCGCTTCACAAACTCGCGACAAAGATGCATTAACTCGTGAGGGGGTCGCTAAAGTCCTTGATGAATTAAGTGATAACTTGGGCTTTGACTTTATCGTTTGTGACTCACCAGCTGGTATTGAAAGTGGCGCATTAATGGCGCTCTACTTTGCTGATGAAGCTATTATTACTACAAACCCAGAAGTTTCTTCCGTCCGTGACTCTGACCGTATTTTAGGTATTTTAGCCTCTAAATCACGTCGTGCTGAAAGAGGTGAAGAGCCAATTAAAGAACATTTACTACTGACTCGTTATAACCCAGGCCGTGTTACCCGCGGTGATATGCTAAGTATGGAAGATGTACTTGAAATCCTTTGCATTCCTTTAATTGGTGTTATTCCTGAAGATCAATCGGTACTGCGCTCATCTAACCAAGGTGAACCCGTTATTTTAGATACTGAGTCCGAAGCGGGCCAAGCGTATGATGATTGTGTTGCACGTATTTTAGGCGAAGAACGCCCTATCCGTTTCATTGAAGAAGAGAAAAAAGGTTTCTTAAAACGCCTATTTGGGGGATAAATAATGGCTTTATTGGATTTCTTTCTGTCGAGAAAAAAACCGACAGCGAATATCGCAAAAGAGCGATTGCAAATCATCGTTGCAGAACGTCGCCGTGGTGATAGTGAACCCCCATATCTGGCCGATATGAAACGCGATATTCTGCAAGTTATTTGTAAATATGTTCAGGTTGACCCTGATATGTTATCAGTGCAGTTTGAACAAAAAGGCGATGATATCTCTGTTCTAGAGCTCAATGTTACGTTACCTGAAGGTGACGAAATAAAAAGTTCAACAGCTGAAAAATAATTTGCAAAGAAGCCGCTATTTACTATGGCGGCTTGCTTTTCAACCCAAGCATTACATCGCTGTGATGCCAGTCTTTCTATCTTATTATTTCTCTAATGAGAAATAATAAGATAGGCTGTTCAATTTATTCTCACTCTATGAGCTTTTCTTGGGCTTATTCAAATTAATTTTTGTTTTTGATGACCTGTCTTTGCTATACGTTTCACTGTTTTTTTGCGACCTCAATTAGTGCGCTTTCCAATTCAACTGGCGAACTCATTAATCCACTCGAACCAACAAGGGGGTCTTCAGTTTTAGCGATTTGTTTTTCAACCAGTAATTGAGATAAAGCAACCGTTATGACATCTGAATTAATCGGTACCAATATTTTTGCAGATACTGAACTGCTCCGTAGACTGTAATAAGTTAGCCCACCATGTAGCAATAATGAGACAATAACTGCATACAAAAAACGTGAAATAGTGGTTTTATTTCCAGTTTATTAAAAAATAACCTTATAGTAATTAATTATATTATCCCTCTTTACTCTTTTTTGTTTGTTTATTTTTAAGAGTAAATTTAATTAAAAACCAATTTTAATTTAAATATAGCAGACGATTAACTAGAATTTATTTGTTAGAGTGATTAAATGAAATGATAATATAACTGAAAAGGATGTTTTTAGTAGGTACAAGGGAAAACCCCCTGTACCTTAAACGATTATACGTTTGTTAGTAACTTTGAAATAGGTTTTGCAAGCAACTTTCCACGCCAACCATCGAGAAGCTCAGGGGGCGTTGCCGAAGTTTTTAGCCCCCAATGTAAAGAAAGTAACTGGTTAATCTGCCTTCTTGAGGCTAATAATTCTGCATTAAATTTTTCATTTTCAGCGATATCTTTGACGATAGCTTTAATTTCTTTAAAGAGATTTTTATATTCACTTTGTTCAGTAATATTTGCCACAGGTGCAGGATATTGGCTTGCATCAAGTTTTTTAGCTTGATCCACAATAGCTAACAAACGCTTACCGTGACAACGGATTTCTTGCCCCGTCAAACCTAAGCTATCAAGTTCGCCGAGAGAACCCGGTAAAAAACGAGCCACTTTCCACAAGTGCTCTTCTTTTACAACAAAGTTAATTGCCATATCACGAGCTTTTGCCTGATTTAATCGCCATGCCGCGAGTAACTGTAAACACGCGAGTTGTTCATCACGTAATTGCCAAGCATTATGAATATTTAGGTATGCTTTTTCCGGTTTGAGTGTTTTTTGACGACGAGCGACAACACGTTGGCACTCATCTTTAACATCTTCTAAATACCCAGCCTCCATCACTTTAGCCATCAGGATTTCAGCTAATGGTAGTAAATACAGCACATCCGCTGTTGCGTAATCACACTGTTTTTCACTCAATGGGCGCGCTAACCAATCAGTACGAGACTCACTTTTATCCAACTCAATTCCCAGATGTTCTGATACCAACGACGCAAAACCACACGAAATAGGATACCCTAAAAAAGCCGCTATAATTTGCGTGTCAATCATGGGTTCAGGAACGCAGCCGAAATCATGCATAAAGACTTCGAGATCTTCACTGCCCGCATGTAAGAACTTAATTTGATTTGGGTTAGTCAAAAGTGCTTTGAACGGGCTAAAATCCGTTATTGATAACGGGTCAATCAACGAAACTTGCTTTCCATCATACAGCTGTAGCAAACCTAATTGAGGATAATACGTTCTGGTACGAACAAACTCGGTATCCAACGCAAGCCATGGCGCATGGCTCGCTTCTTGACATATTTGGGCTAGTTCACTATCTGTAGTTACTAAACGATAATTCAAAACAAGTTTCTCTTTTTATATTTTCATCACAGTAACGCCGGTATAAACCGGCGTTACTTATTATCTTTATGAGACTAAACCATCATCATACTGGTGTTTTATCTCTTTGCAATTTTTCTTCATCACGCAGATCTTTACGTAAAATTTTACCTACGTTAGATTTTGGTAATTCATCACGAAATTCAAATAACTTAGGCACTTTATACGCGGTTAACGAACGACGGCAAAAGGTTTTAAGTTCATCAGCAGTTAAATTCGTATTTTTCGTCACAACAAACACTTTAACGGCTTCCCCTGTACTTTCGCTAGGAACACCAATTGCAGCGCATTCAATCACATCAGGGTGTGCCGAAATGACATCTTCAATTTCATTTGGATAAACATTAAAACCAGAAACAATAATCATGTCCTTTTTGCGATCAACAATGCGAATATAGCCTTCAGTATCTATTTCAGCGATATCCCCTGTCGCTAACCAGCCATCAACGATGGCCTCCGCGGTTGAGTCAGGGCGATTCCAATACCCTTTCATAACCTGAGGGCCTTTTACCCACATTTCACCGGGTTCACCAATGGCAACTTCATGACCATCATCATCAAGGAATTTAACATCAGTTGATGGAACAGGTAAACCAATACTTCCACTATAAGACGTTAAGGTATAGGGGTTCCCCGTCACTAATGGTGAACATTCTGTCAAACCATACCCTTCAAGCAAATGTTTCCCGGTGAGCTGCTGCCATTTTTCAGCCACTGCTTTTTGTACTGGCATCCCCCCACCAACCGAAAGACGTAAACGTGAAAAATCTAACTTCTTAAATTCATCATTATGAAGCCATGCATTAAATAATGTATTCACCCCAGTAATGGATGTAACAGGATAACGCCCTAATTGCTTCACCGTGTCTGGTACATCACGCGGGTTAGTTATAAGTAAATTGACTCCCCCAACATTGATGAATAACAAACAGTTCACCATCAGCGCAAATACATGGTAAAGAGGTAATGCAGTCACAACAAACTCTTCCCCAAACTTCAACACAGGGCCGTAAGCTGCTCTCGCTTGTTCTAAATTCGCTAACATATTGCGATGGGTTAACATCGCGCCTTTGGCAACCCCTGTTGTTCCCCCCGTGTATTGCAAGAAAGCCAAATCACTACCTGCAATGTTTGGTTTAATATATTGCATACGATAGCCATAATGCATTGCACGACGAAATGATATGGCATCGGGTAAATTGTATTTAGGAACTAAGCGTTTCACATACTTAACAACAAAATCCACAATGGTCGCTTTTGGTCGTGAGAGTTGATCGCCCATTCGCGTCAAAATGACATGCTTAACTTTGGTGTTATAAACAATTTTTTCTAGCGTATGAGCAAAATTCGACACAATCACAATCGCTGCGGCACCGCTATCGTTTAGTTGATGTTCTAATTCTCGCGGTGTATACAGTGGATTAACATTCACCACTACCATACCTGCCCGCAATATCCCAAACAAAGCAATAGGGTACTGCAAGAGGTTCGGCATCATTAATGCAACACGATCCCCTTTTTTTAGACCAAGCCCATTTTGCAAATAAGCAGCGAAAGCACGGCTTCTTTCCTCCAGCTTCCGATAAGTCATGACTGCGCCCATATTGATAAATGCAGGCTGATCAGCATATTGAGAAACCGCGTTTTCAAGTAACTCAGCCAAAGAGGCAAAGCGATCAGGATTGATTTCTTCCGGCACATCAGTAGGGTAATTTTTTAGCCAGATTTTTTCCAAAATGTTACTCCTGAATTTAGTGAATTTATTATACTCAACACATGTTTTAACAAATTATTAACTCAGCGTACCAGTTTGAAAAACAGACAATGTCAAGGTTGAGACCTCTATCACTAAATAAATTTTATTCTTCTAAGAAAAAACAAGGCGGTCTATGCCGCCTTGTTTGTCTTAAGATTAATTAAATAGATGTAAATCTATACAAGATAACGTAATTATACACCGAACTACACTAAGTTTGGAGAGCTTATCGATGCTTAATAACTTGCCATATCAAAAAAAGATAGTTTTAGTGGTATAAAAGACTGCCGAAGAACGCCATTATTTATCTTCAAGCACAAAAAAAGGCCATTACTTTAAAGGTAACAGCCTTTTCCTTTTTACTTAGTGAGTCTTAAGTTCAAAAACAGAGATAAAATATTACTCAGTTAAGTAAGTGTGAACCTGAGCCGGGCCGCCTGGATAGCCATATCCCCACCCCCAAGGATGGTTATAATAGTAAGGGTCCCCGTAGTAGCCATAATTCCACGGCCCACTCGGTGGTATCATAACACTTTGTGCAATATTCCAACGTTGAAAACCTGTCACATCTAAAGTGACATATTTGTAAGGAACTTGCCCGACTTTACCTGGTTGTTCACCAGTGATTTTACCGACTACCGTAACGTAACGATTAGTGAAATCACTCGGCTCACGGAAACCATTCAAATAAGCATATATACGACCAATAGATGGAGCATTGAGTTCAGGTGCAGCATCGTATTTACTCAATGCCATCACCGCAATTTCTAAGCGAGTCCTTGTCGGCTCATTTGCCACAGCAAGGACTTTTCCACCAAAGCGTGCCTCTTGACCAATATACATTTCAGGTGCATTTTGTACGGATGTTAAGTTATCCGTAGGGTTTTGTACCGACCCTTGAATTGATGCGGGTATCGAGACGCACCCTGTTAGTGCTAATACGCTTGCGACAAAAAGACCTTTAAGTGCAGTGCGGCAGTTTAATTCAATATTCATAGACCACCTCCGATTAGCAATAGTATAATTTTATATTGTGTTGTTTAAAATAGTCTTAATTTGAGACAACACAATATGTTAAACAGGCATACATTACCTTTTAATAATAACCTATCTTTTTAAACAATTCGATTTGTATTTTAATTTATCAAGATATTATGTATTACCTAAATTAGATAATAAATTGGCTATATATTTAGTGATAAGATACAGCCAATTCAATTTTTGATGACTTCTGCTGAACTTATTCTCTACCGGGCAATTTTTTCCAAGTCACTTCATTACGCAAATAAGTTGGTTCTACATTTTCAACTGCAATCGCTTTACCTTGTTGCCATAACTGTGCAGCAATTGGCAGCATGTCTTGCGCATCAGGTAACGTCACCTGACTATCACTCAATGCCTTATCACCAGCTAATAATGTTGGATAAGCTGCCCAACCTGTACCGGCATAGCACCATTGCCCAGTCAATGAGGTGAATTGGGCTTTAAAGTCATCAGGTTGTAGAACAGCTTCTGTGCCTTCACCTAACCATTGCCTATCTACAACATATTGATATTGAGCACAATAGATTTCAGACATACGTGCATCAATGGCAACTAGGACTTGCGTTTGCCCCGTGAGACGTAATGCACCTTGAGCGAGAGTCATTAATGAAGAAACACCAATCATTGGCAAATCAGCACCTAATGCTAACCCTTGTGCTATCCCTACACCAATGCGCACTCCCGTGAAACTACCCGGGCCACGACCAAATGCTAATGCATCTAACTGGTTTAGCCCCATACCTGCTTCGGCCAAAACCTCTTCAACCATGGGTAAAACTTTTTGTGTATGTTCACGAGGGGAAATAGCAAAGCGTGAAATGATTTCACCATCACACCAAAGTGCAACTGAACATGCTTCGGTTGCTGTATCAACAGCAAGAATACGGGTCGACATGCCTAAACTCCGGCAAATTAATAATTTTTGATTAAAAGATGTTATGCATATTAACACAAACAACTTCCGTAACAGCAGAAAAACGCCAAGGAATTGACTCTTTTTAGGGAGACTGTCGCCTTTTTTCTTCAAGAAATTCGATAGCCTTGGTTACGCTTCTCGTCCGTGGAGATGGAGGAAGGCTGCGTAAAAATACCTCACCATAAGGACGAGTCACTAGGCGATTATCACAAATCACTATCACACCATAATCACTTGTATCACGAATTAACCGACCAACACCTTGTTTTAAGGTAATAACAGCATCAGGTAGCTGTACATCGGCAAAAGGGTCGCCACCGCGTAATTCACAGTCTTCAATTCGCGCCCTCAATAAGGGGTCATCTGGTGCCGTAAATGGCAGTTTATCAATAATCACACAAGTAAGTTCATCGCCACGTACATCTACCCCTTCCCAGAAACTACTTGTTGCGACTAACACAGCGTTTCCTGCCGCAATAAACTGAGATAACAGTTTGTTCTTACTGCTCTCCCCTTGCATTAATACGGGTAACGTTAATGAGGCTTTAAATTCTTCGGCTAATTCACGCATCATCACATGAGATGTACACAAAAAGAAGCACCGCCCTTGGTTTTTCTTGATTAAAGGCCGTAACATCGTTGCCAGTTTTTGCGCAACTCCGCGTTGATTCGGTTCCGGTAAAAAACGCGGCACACACAACAACGTTTGACGTTGATAATCAAATGGGCTCGCCAGTAATAATGTTTTGGCTTTAACCAAACCTAAGCGGTCTGTAAAATGACTTAGCTTTTCATTGACAGATAACGTTGCTGATGTGAAAACCCAACTCGCAGGTGTGCTATTAATCATCTCACTAAATTTTTCTGCGACCGTTAATGGGGTCAAAGCGAGTAAAAAATGACGTCCATAGCTTTCAAACCAATAACTGTAGCCAGCAATAGAAACATCTTTAAGCCGGTTTAGCCGGTTGCGATACATAGTCACTCGCTCGAAAATAGAATCTAAGCTTTGAGAGCGCCCTAAAGAGGTTTTAATTACCTCATAGCATAATTCTAATGAATCATCGAGTAATGTCAGCGCCCTTTGCACTGCAGGTAGCTTAAGTAAGTCACGTAAGTTCCCACGGAAGCTGTTTTCCCCCAAATTCAACCTAAAATCTAACGTGCTTTGCGTTAGCCTATCCGCACTTTTTTGCAGTTGTACTTGGTCTTTCAACTCCGTTCGATACGTCATGACCATGTCCCGGGCAAGGTCAAGTAATTGACGACTACTTAACTGTTGGCCAAAATATTGGCTGGCAATATCTGGAATTTGGTGTGCTTCATCAAAAATCATCACCTCTGCTTGGGGAATTAGTTCCCCAAACCCCGTATCTTTGACGACTCTATCCGCCATGAATAAATGATGATTGACGACGACAATATCCGCTTCTAAAGCTTTACGGCGAGCTTTGAGAACAAAACACTCTTTATAACGAGGGCAATCACTTCCCAGACAATTATCATTGGTACTAGTGACTAGTGGCCAAACCGGGCTATCCTCAGCAACATCATGGCAAGTACTGGTGTCGCCTAACTCAGACTCTATTGACCAACTACGTAACCTAACAACGGCAGATAAAATTTCTGGTTCGAGGCTTCCGCCACCTAATGATTGCTGATCTAACCTTTCTAAACACAAGTAATTGGAGCGCCCTTTCAATAAAGCTGTGCGCCCAGTATAGTTCATCGCTTCGATTATTGAGGGTAAATCCCGATGATATAATTGATCCTGTAGTGCTTTTGACCCTGTTGAAACAATAACTTTTTTCCCACTACGCAATGCTGGCACTAAATAAGCATAGGTTTTTCCTGTTCCCGTTCCCGCTTCAGCCACCAGCACCTGTTGCTGTTCAATCGACTCAGCTACGGCTTTGGACATAGTAACCTGAGCTTCACGAGGTTGAAAACCAGGAATTGTTCTGGCTAAAAAGCCATCCGCAGAAAAATCATCGTGCACAACAAAAACCTATTTATCAAAAAAATGAGTAGCACACTTTACCATGAGTTGGCTTACCCTGCTGAGCTAATTAATACTTGGTTGAACAACTGATTTTCATCCGGCTATCAAGCTGCTATTCTTGAGTTACATGTATAATAAGGAATGATTATGTCCATTAAACGTATTGACCCAGATAATCGTTGGTCTGAAGCTGTTATTCATAATAATGTTGTTTACTACACCAGCGTGCCAGAAAACCTCGATGCCGATATCGTGGCGCAAACCGCCAATACACTTGCTGCAATTGATGTCATGTTAGAGCGTATAGGTTCGGATAAAAGCAAAATCCTCGATGCAACAATTTTCTTGGCTGATAAAGCTGATTTTGCTGGGATGAACCAAGCATGGGATGCATGGGTCGTTGCGGGAAGTGCACCTGTACGTTGTACTGTACAGGCATTATTGATGAAGCCTGAATATAAAGTTGAAATAAAGATAATTGCTGCAATTGATTGATTTTATATTTAAAAATAAGTGATTGTAGGGTTAGCTTAGGAGTCCTAGTAACGAAACTGGGGCTCTAAACTAAAAATATACCCTTTAAATTTAAAACTGCCTCCTGTCTGCAATCGCCCGCGAATAAAATAGCTCAAGCAGCATCCCAATTTTCTCAATCCAGCTTCCCTTATTAACAATTTATTGCCACTAAAATCTGCGTTTTGTTACATAAAACACATTTAGAAACCTTTTTTAGGCAAACATCCCTCATTAAAATAAACGACTATAAATTTTAGATAGTTCTATCTTCTATCGCACACTAAAAGAAACTTATGTGTTTATTTAAATTAATAGATCATAACTGGGATAGTAATATGAGCAAAAAAGAAAACGTACCTCCTAGGCGAATTTTTTTACAAAAAACATTAGCTATCATTCCGCTTACCGCGCTAGGCAGCAATCTAATAACCATGGACAGTTTAGCTGCTACATCTCATTCACCCAATAATTTATCAACGCTATATTCCCCGCTTTTTTTTAATGAAATTGAGTGGCAATTCGTTCTTGCTGCCACCAATAGGCTTATTCCTGCCGACCAATATGGCCCAGGTGCCGTCGATGAAGGTATCCCTATTTTTATTGATAAACAAATGGAACAACCTTATGGATATGGGCATCTTTGGTATATGCATGGCCCCTTTGCAACTAGTGTTCCAGAATTAGGTTATCAATCTCCGTTAACCCCTCGTGATTTATGGCGCAATGGGATTCAGGATGTCAATGTATGGTGTCAACAACACCACAATAAAATGTTCGCTGAACTAGAAACGGCAGAGCAAGATGAAATACTCACTCAGCTTGAAAATGGCGCGCTTGAACTTTCCTCCGTTCCAAGCGAACTGTTCTTCACACAAATGCTTGAAAATACAAAAGAGGGCTATTTTTCTGACCCGATTCATGGCGGAAATCAAACGATGGCTTCGTGGAAATTAATTGGGTTCCCTGGTGCTAGAGCTGATTATCAACAAGTTATGGATAATCCTGGTCAACCGTACCCATTAGGGCCCGTGAGTATTTCAGGTAAGAAAAGAGGGATATAGCCATGGAAATTAAAAAAGATCCTGTTGATATTATCATTGTGGGTTTTGGTTGGACTGGGTCATTAATGGCCATGGAGCTCGCCAATACAGGTCTAAAAATAGTCGCTCTTGAACGAGGTGAAAAACGGGATACTTATCCTGATTTTGCTTATCCTCGAATTGCAGATGAATTGACTTATGGTATTCGACTGAAATTATTCCAAAATATATCTGGAGAAACCATAACGGTAAGGCATAAACAATCAGACACTGCGCTGCCTTATCGGCGTTTAGGCTCTTTCTTGCCCGGAAATGGGGTTGGTGGTGCGGGTGTTCACTGGAATGGCATGCTTTGGCGACCGTTACATGCAGATATCAAAATGCGCAGTACTGTTATTGAAAAGTATGGGGCTGACTTTATTCCATCGGACATGACTGTACAGGATTATCCTTTTAGTTATGAAGAAATGGAGCCCTATTTTGACAAATTTGAAAAAATTTGTGGAACTTCAGGCCAAGCCGGTAATATTAATGGCAAAATTTTGGATGGAGGAAACCCTTTCGAGTCTGAACGGAAAAACCCTTATCCAACTAAACCATTAAAAATGCAATATTCATCCATATTATTTAATGAAGCAGCAAAATCCCTTGGTTACCACCCTTTCCCAACACCAAGTGCTAACTGTACAGAGCCTTACGTCAACCCTTATGGCGTTCAACTTGGGGTTTGTAATTATTGTGGTTATTGTGAACGTTTTGGCTGTTTTAACTATTCTAAAGCATCCCCTCAAGCCTGTGTGCTCCCAGCATTAAGGCAACATAAGAACATTGAATTACGAACAAACTCACATGTTGTTCAAGTCAATATGGATTCGACGGGGAAAAAAGCAACGGGAGTCACTTATATAGATAGCCATGGGCAGCGTGTTGTACAGCCAGCAGACCTTGTTATCTTAAGTGCATTCCAATTACATAATGTCCGACTACTTTTGTTATCGAATATAGGAAAGCCTTATAACCCTACTACAGGAGAAGGGGTTGTCGGTCGTAACTTTGCTTATCAAATGAACGGTGGAGTCACTTTATTTTACGATCAAAACCAATTCATGAATCCATTCGCCGCCGCGGGCTGCACAGGTAGTTTTATTGATAACTATAACGCTGAAAATTTTGACCATAGCCAACTAGGCTTTATCGGCGGTTCAACAATATCGACGACAACTTCAGGTGGACGCCCTATTCAGCAAATGACGATACCAAAAGATTCGCCAACATGGGGAACAGGTTGGAAAAAAGCTATTAAAGAAAATTATTTACACTCAATGCATATTGGGGCCTCAGGGTCTGTCATGCCTTATAAACAATGTTACCTAGACCTTGATCCAACTTACCAAGATAAGCATGGCCTACCACTGTTAAGAATGACATTCGATTGGCAACCCAACGAATTGAAAATGACTAACTTTGTCGGTTCTAAGGCTGAAGAAATAACAAAAAGAATGAACCCTAAACATTATGAAATGGGGTTTATGTCAATGGATGCACATTATGATGTACGCCCATACCAATCAACCCATACCACCGGTGGTGCAGTGATGGGTGACTCCCCACAAAATAGTGTCGTCAATAAGTACATGCAAACTTGGGATGTTCCCAATGTATTTGTATTAGGGGCTTGTTGTTTTCCACAAAACCTTGCTTATAACCCAACCGGGATAGTGGGTGCGACAGCACTGTTTGCTGCAAACGCTATACGTGAACTTTATTTACCAAACCCAGGTCCTTTGGTTCAAGCCTAAATAAAGGGGAATATGATGGGTAAGCTAAAAATAAACTCTCTATTATTGATTATTGGCCTTTGTAGCATTGCAGCCAAAGCAGACAATAATTTCACTAATGGTCAACAGTTGGTCGCAGCTGGAGATTGTATTTCTTGTCATACCGCTAAAGACGGAGCTCCTTTCGCGGGAGGATTAAAGATGATCACCCCAATTGGGGCCGTTTATTCTTCAAATATCACACCAGATAAAACGTTTGGTATCGGTAATTATAGTTATGATGACTTCGTTAAGGCAGTACGTGAGGGGGTTGCCAAAGACGGCCGTAACCTCTACCCCGCGATGCCTTATACTTCATATGCAAAAGTGACTGACCAAGATATGCGCATGATTTATGATTATTTCATGACGCAAGTTAAACCCGTAAAGCAAGCCAACTTAGAAAGTGATATCCCTTGGCTAATCAGTATGCGCTGGCCGCTGGCTGTCTGGAATGAAATCTACTTAGACAACAGTATTTATCAAGCAGACAATTCAAAAAGCGAACAATGGAACCGAGGTGCTTATTTAGTTCAAGGGTTAGCGCATTGTGGGGCCTGCCATACCTCTAGGGGGATTGGATTCGCAGAAAAAGCACTAGACCAATCTGATCAGACTTATTTAACAGGGGCACTAATCGATAACTGGTATGCACCTGACTTAACTGAAAATGCGATAAGTGGATTAGGTAATTGGTCTAAGCAAGATATCATTCAATTTTTAAAAACTGGCCATAATGATAAAAATGCCGCATTTGGCTCAATGTCTGATGTGATTAAAAATAGTACACAATATTTGTCAGATGAAGACCTAACGTCAATAGCCGTGTATTTAAAATCATTAACATCAACGAGTAAACACTCAGCGTCTTCAACAACTAACAACACAACCACTTCGTTAGTTGCTGGAGATATGAGCCAACCTGGTGCTCAAGAGTATATGGACAACTGTTCTGCATGCCATCGTATTGATGGTCAGGGTTATACTAAAACCTTCCCATCCCTTGCAGGCAGCCCAGTAGTCTTAAGTGAAAAACCCGACTCTTTGATAAGGATAGTATTAAATGGCAGCCAAGTTCCTGTGACTCAAGATGCGCCAACCGGGTTAACTATGCCTGATTTTGCGTGGCGTTTAGATGACCTACAAATGGCTAATTTATTGACGTTCATCCGTAGTAGTTGGGGGAATAATGCAGAGAAAGTGACGGTTAGTGATGTCAAATCAGTGCGAGATGCAACTACGACAAAAGGCAAAAATTAAAAGAATATACTTTTAACGTATTGATAGATAACAATAAGCCCAAGCCGAACTCCTCAGTCCGACTTGGGCTTATATTACTTTTCAATATACCAAATAGGTTAAGACATTTTAATCAGCACCATTCCTAGCAATAGCAGCACTATCCCACCCCAACCTTTATAATTTAGCCGCTGGTTGAAGAGTATCCAGCCTGCAGCTACTGTGGCAATAATACCAAACGCGCCCCATAGAGCATAAGCAATTGATAATTCAATGCCTTTTACTGCTTGGGCTAAGGAACTAAAAGCCCCTAATACCGCCACCAACGATAAAATACCTAACCAATATCGTTTAAAACCATTCGACATCTTTAGTAAAATATTGGCGATAATTTCGAGTACTACCGCTAGGATCAAAAAGGCTGCATGCCACCATTCAAAATGACTGGCCATCTTATGCCTCCGACTTAGCTTCGCGTCCAACTAGAGCATTAGTTTTGGCTGCATTGACCGCATTTTGCGTTACTTGTTTTACCTTTTGTGCAGATTGGCGAACCGTGGCTTTTTTGGTCCCTGATTTAATCAAGCCAATACCGGTGATCAGTAATACTAACCCACCGATTTTCATGGGTGATAACGTTTCTCCAAACCACATTACGCTAAATGTCGTAATAAATAAAATCCCGATACCTTCCCACAGTGCGTATGCCACACCTAAAGCCACTTTTTTTACTGCAACGGCCAATAAAATATATGATGTTGCTATCATGACATACATCACCACCATACCGGTGAAATCGCCACTGACACTGGCATGTTTCATTGATAAGGTACCGATAACCTCGGTTATGATAGCTAATACTAAAAATATCCAATAAATCATTATAATATCTCTCTATATGCAACCGCGTAATAGACTATTTTTTATACAGACCAAGGGGTCAAAATACCCATACGCAGTTGTTGAAAATTCAAATAAATAACAACGTGTTGCTGAGTTTATTCAGCAGAATGAATAATCGAGAGAGACGCTATAATGCACCACACCAGTAGTGTTCACTGGAAAGGATAGCTGAAAGGAAAAGCCGATGTGTCGTTCTTTTTTGGGACTTACTGATCTTGCCGCTAGTTGAGCTAAGCATGATATCTCATTCTTTTCATCAGGTAGACATCTACCCAATTTACTCCGAACCCTCATGTTGATAGTTAATTACTGCTTATTTTTAGCATGTCATTTTTATTAAGTCAATGAATATAAACACCTTTTAGTTTGAATAAAAAATCGCATAATTATGCATCGATAAACACGATAAACGTAACTTTGGCATTCTAAAAACGAATAAAAAGTCGAAGATAATACGTTTTACACAAATATTTTTTAATAAAAAAATAGATTTTTACCCTTTTTTTCACTTTACAGGCAGCACTAATATGCTATTTGATCTTTAACATTGACAAGCCAGTTGAACAAGCTTCTTATAGTAGCTATATGATTGAAATATACCTAAGAGAGAGTCATGAACACCTTCAGCCTTACCTCCAATAGTTTTCAAAATGCCGCCGATGCGACTCCACTACCCTATGATGTTGTATCAATCCAATCTCAAGTTATTTATGGTAGCGTCGGTAATAGTATTGCGGTACCTGCACTCACCAAGCAAGGCCTGCGTGTTGCTGCCGTTCCCACTGTGGTACTCAGCAATACCCCACATTATTCTACTTGCTATGGTGGTGAATTGCCTGGTGAATGGTTTCGTGGCTACTTAAACGGCTTTATAGAGCGAGGTAGTTTAGACTCAGTAAGAGCTATCCTTACAGGTTACTTAGGTTCCCCTGAGAAAGCACAAGACTTAGCTAACTGGCTAATACGCATTCGGGAGCAACACCCAACATTGCCAGTTATTGTTGACCCAGTTATGGGGGATGAAGATAGCGGCTTTTATATTCCGCCAGAAATCGCCGAAGTTTACCGTGATAAGGTCATCCCTTTAGCAACGGGTATCATTCCAAATAAATTCGAATTAATGACATTGAGTGGTAAACAGGTCAATAATTTAGATGACGCTGTTAACGCAGCACGCACGCTACTAAAAGGTAATACTCAATGGGTGATTATCACCAGCGCATTTCAGCCTGATGAAGACAATATCGAGGTAGTTTGCGTGACACAACATGAAGTTGCGGTGATCCGTCACAAACGTTACCCCGTGACCCCCAAAGGGACTGGTGACTTATTTGGTGCAGAGTTAACCGCCCAACTTCTTGCGGGGCTTTCAGTACCTGACGCAGCCAAAATGGCCTGTTTACGTATCGAACAAGGCATTATTCATATGGTTGCCACGGGCCGCAGTGAGTTAATTCTCTAAGTGTTTATCTCCCCCTCACGACAAAAAAGCCAAACAATTGTTTGGCTTTTGCGGGATGAGTTAACTAAATAACATCAGCTGTTACTCAAATTCATTCCAAGAACGCCCATCGCGAGCAATCATGGCAACAGAAGCAATCGGCCCCCATGTACCTGCTTGGTATGGTTTTGGTGCGTCATTATCCATTGCCCATGCATCAATAATGGAATCAACAAACTTCCACGCTTCTTCTACTTCATCACGTCGTACAAACAATGCTTGGATCCCTCTCATCGCTTCGAGTAGTAAGCGTTCGTAGGCATCGGCTAAGTGTGTTTGATTGAAAGTTTCTGAAAAGCTTAAATCCAGTTTTGTAGTTTGTAACCGATGTTTATGATCAAGACCCGGTGCCTTATTCATAATTTCAATATCAATCCCTTCATCTGGCTGTAGACGAATGGTTAATTTATTTTGCGGCAGGTCTTGGTAGCTTTCAGAGAAAATATTCAATGCCGGTTTTTTAAAGTAAACAACCACCTCAGAACATTTTGCAGGTAAACGTTTACCGGTACGTAAGTAGAAAGGAACGCCAGCCCAACGCCAATCATCAATATCTACGCGCAGGGCAACAAATGACTCAGTCATGCTTTGTTTATTCGCCCCATCTTCTTCTAAATAACCAGGGACTTTTTTGCCTTGCACAAAACCTGCAGTGTATTGCCCACGAACTGCTTTTTCACGCACATTGCTGTGGTCGATTCGGCGCAGTGAACGTAATACTTTCACTTTTTCATCACGAATACGGTCGGTCGTTAAATCTGCTGGGGGTGACATTGCTATCATCGTTAAAATTTGCAACAAGTGGTTCTGTACCATATCACGCATTTGCCCTGCTTGGTCAAAGTAACCCCAGCGACCTTCAATACCAACCTCTTCTGCTACGGTAATTTGCACATGGTCAATAGTGCGATTATCCCAGTTATTAATAAATAACGAGTTAGCAAAACGCAGAGCTAATAAGTTTAAAACCGTTTCTTTACCAAGGTAGTGGTCAATACGATAAACTTGGCTTTCATCGAAATACTTCGCTACTTCATTATTAATTTCTTGTGAGGATGCTAAATTCGTTCCTAATGGTTTCTCCATTACGACACGATTAGGTTTTTTATTTAATTTTGCATGACCCAGTCCTTGGCACATAGCCCCAAATGTGCTTGGCGGCATAGCGAAATAATGGATAGCTGGTTGGGAATCTTGTTTTAACATTTCAGCGAGACGAACAAAACTTTCTGTTTCATTAACGTCCAAGTTACAGAAATCTAAGCGTGCGCTGAGCTTTTCCCACAATGCTGAATCGAGTTCCTCTTTTAAGAACTTATGTAACGCTTCTTCGACGAAGTTAACATAATCATCTTGGCTCCACTCTGCACGGCCAACACCTATGATACGCGTGTCTGGGTGAATGTAGCCTGCCTTTTCTAATTGATAAAGCGACGGCAGCAGTTTGCGACGTGCAAGGTCACCCTTGGTGCCAAAGATAATTAAGTCACAAGCTTGAGCAGCATTATGTACCGCCATATTGGTTCTCCTCAATTTGCGGAATCTAAGACCTAACTAGGATAGGCCTTATTGTAATTTTGTTAAAATTAGCCCTAATTCCGCTAATGTACCCTGTTGCAAGTGTCCAGTAAATGTTCATGATGCCGATCACAGTTTTTATGCTGAAAAAAACAACATAATTTTGTCCTAATCTCATGTTATAACGGGAATATTCTTTATTGTACGAAAAGTGCGCATCAAAACTGAATGGAGCCAGCCCGTGAAACAAAATAACCAAATCTGTAGGATGTTTACTAATCTGAAAATTAGATACGGGTCAAAGTTTCACAAAAAAGCTACCATTTAGCCTCTGCATTCAGATAGTTTACACATCATACATAGTATATTTTCACACACCATAACAGCCTCATGAATAAGAAACTTAAAATCAACACTAGGATAACGTGATGGCTCAAAAATTTCTCCTTTCGATGAAATAGGCGCTTTTGCTATATGAATATTTTAGAACAAATGAAAATGAGTCTCGATTTTTTAAGTAAATCAGAAAAAAAAGTGGCTGAAGTCATTCTAGGCATGCCGCAAAACGCTATTCATCTTAGTATCGCAGCCTTAGCACAATTAGCAGACGTTAGCGAACCAACAGTGAATCGTTTTTGCCGAAAAATGGACACTAAAGGGTTCCCTGATTTTAAATTACGGCTCGCACAAAATTTAGCGAATGGCACCCCCTATATAAACCGCCATGTGGAAGAAACGGATACCGTAAACACTTATACACACAAAATTTTTGAATCAGCTATGGCAGGCCTTGATAACGTAAAACATACCTTAGATATCAGTGCCATCAATCGAGCAGTCGATTTATTAACGCAAGCACGAAAAATAAGCTTTTTTGGTTTTGGTGCTTCTGCGGCTGTCGCTCATGATGCGATGAATAAATTTTTCCGCTTTAATATTCCTGTCATGTACTTTGATGATATTGTTATGCAACGCATGAGCTGCATCAATAGTATTGAAGGAGATGTCATCGTGTTAATTTCCCATACAGGAAGAACCAAAGCACTCGTTGATATGGCTTATTTAGCCCGTGAAAATGATGCCACCGTAATTGCTATCACCTCAGAAAATACCCCTTTAGCACAAGCCGCCTCCCTTGCCATTATTATCGATGTCCCAGAAGATACAGATATGTACATGCCAATGGTTTCCAGAATGGCACAGCTCGCTGTTATTGATGTGTTAACCACTGGCTTTACGTTAAGAAGAGGTGAAAAATTTAGAGATAACTTGAAGCGCGTCAAAGAAGCATTACGTGATTCGCGGTTTGATAATGCCTGAATACAATAAATTGGCAGTGTGAATGATTTTCTTTGCTTATCAGACTTTAATAGTTTTGCAGACCTGATAGCATAAAAATATTCGCAGTATATAATAGCTGTGCTCGTGTCAGCATCCCTATTTGCAGTAAACAGGTTTCGAAATGGAGTGAAATGGTTTCACTCTTTTATCAACACCATACAGGTCAACGGAGTAATACATGTCTAGACGGCTTAGAAGAACTAAAATTGTTACAACTCTTGGTCCAGCTACTGATCGTGATAATAACCTTGAAAAAATTATTAACGCTGGTGCCAACGTTGTTCGCCTTAACTTCTCCCACGGAACTCCAGAAGACCATCAAATACGTGCTAATAAAGTACGTGAAATTGCCGCTCGTTTAGGTCGTCATGTTGCGATCCTCGGTGATTTACAAGGTCCAAAAATTCGCGTTTCTACCTTTAAAGATGGCAAAGTTTTCTTAAATGTTGGGGACAAATTTATTCTTGACGCTAACCTAGGTAAAGGGGAAGGCGATCAGCAAAAAGTAGGTATTGACTATAAAGGTTTGCCTGCTGATGTAGTACCTGGCGATATCCTGCTCCTTGATGATGGACGTGTTCAATTAAAAGTACGTGAAGTCCAAGGCCTGCAAGTATTCACTGAAGTTACGGTTGGTGGTCAGCTCTCAAATAATAAAGGCATTAATAAATTAGGCGGTGGCCTTTCTGCTGAAGCATTAACTGATAAAGACAAAGAAGATATTAAAACCGCAGCAAAAATTAACGTAGACTATTTAGCTATTTCTTTCCCTCGTTCAGGTGAAGACTTAGATTATGCACGTCGTTTAGCACGAGATGCAGGCTGTGAATGCCAAATCGTAGCGAAAGTTGAACGTGCCGAAGCCGTTGCTAATGATGAAGTCATGGATGAAGTGATCCTTGCATCTGATGTCGTTATGGTTGCTCGTGGTGACCTCGGTGTTGAAATTGGCGATCCTGAACTGGTCGCGGTTCAGAAAAAATTGATCCGCCGCTCACGTCAATTAAACCGCGTCGTGATCACCGCGACACAAATGATGGAATCGATGATCACCAACCCAATGCCAACTCGTGCAGAAGTTATGGACGTAGCAAACGCGGTGCTTGATGGTACAGATGCGGTTATGCTTTCAGCTGAAACGGCAGCAGGTCAATACCCAGCAGAAACTGTTGCTGCGATGGCGCAAGTGTGTTTTGGCGCAGAAAAAATGCCTGGCTTGAATGTCTCTAAACACCGTTTAGATGCAGAATTTAATAGCCCAGAAGAAGCTATTGCGATGTCAACAATGTACGCAGCTAACCACCTTAAAGGGGTTAAAGCCATTATTGCGATGACAGAATCAGGCCGTACCGCTCGTATGATGTCACGTATTAGTTCTGGCTTGCCTATTTTTGCAATGTCACGCCATGAGAAAACACTCAACCAGTGTTCACTATACCGTGGCGTTACTCCAGTTTTCTGTAGCACCCATACTGATGGAATTGCTGCCGCCAATGAAGCGGTAACTCGCCTACGCGACAACGGCTATTTAATGAGTGGTGATATTGTCCTAGTTACTCAAGGTGACTTGATGGGGACTATCGGTAGTACCAATACTTGCCGTATTTTAGAAGTCGAATAACCTTTTGCCCTCGCCTATTCAGGCGGGGGCTCATTTCATTGTTAACGTATAGTATCCGATAGTTAGCGATATAAATCTTTACGCTGATAAGGCTCAATTTCCCCTTCTTTGCGGGTTTTTAGTAATTTCAATATCCACGTATATTGCTCAGGGTTCGGTGAAACAAGGTATTCCAATTCCTCATTCATTCTTCGTGCTATATATTCATCATCCTTACCATCAATATCATCCATCGGTTCACGAATATAAATATGTAATTGATGTGTTTTATGGTCATATACAGGAAATAGCGGAACAACTTTTGCTTTGCACACTTTCATCAACCGACCAATTGCAGGTAACGTCGCTTTATAAGTACCAAAAAAATCGACAAACTCACTGTGCTCTTCACCATGGTCTTGGTCTGGAAGATAAAACCCCCAGTATCCTTGCCTGACAGAGGCGATAAACGGTTTGATACCCGCCTCCCTTGAGTGTAAACGCCCACCAAAATGATAGCGGGCTTTATTCCATAAATAATCCGCTACAGGGTTTTTCTGGTGATGAAACATAGCGGCCATAGTCTGACCTCTTGCCGCTAATAACATAGCTGGGACATCAACTGCCCAACCATGAGGCACCATAAAAATCACATTACTTTGTTGTTGTTTTAAGCGTTCAATGATTTCTTCATTATGCCAATGTGTTCTTGCGAGTGTTTTATTTGCTCCGCGAAGACATAATTCAGCTAACATAACAAAAGACTGCGGCGCAGTTTCAAACATGCGGTCAACCAATTGTTCTCTTTGTGATTCCGTTAATTGTGGGAAACAATAAAGTAGATTGATTTTAGCGCGACGACGCGCACTTTTAGCTACCCGTCCTACCCATTTCCCTGCCTTTGCTAGTAATGGGTCCCGAACTTTAACAGGGATGTAAGCTAAGCCTGCTAATACAGCTGCGCCCATCCAAACTCCCCAATATTTAGGTAGTAGATAGGAACGATGAAAGGTTGGCACATACCCTTTTTTACTATCAGTGTCTTGGTCTTTATTCATGCTGCACTCAAGTGAATAACGGCTATCTTTTATAGCCTATAATAATAATTTTCGAAAGCATTACAAAGAAAACTGGCAGATACAAGTACCTGCCAGCTATGAAAAATAAGATCATTAATTATTGCAGTTTAAGTTGGGGTTTTGTTTCTTTAACTAACGCTAAATATTCTTTCCTTTCTTTCCCCGTTAAACCACCAGAACTTGGTAATTTTGCTGTTAGTGGATTCACTGCTTGTTGGTTAACCCACATTTCAAAATGCAAATGAGGCCCCGTTGAACGCCCTGTATTACCAGATAATGCAATACGATCACCACGTTTAACTTTTTGGCCTGGCTTCACTAATAATTGACGTAAGTGCATATAGCGAGTGGTATACTGGCGACCATGGCGGATCGCGATAAAATTCCCCGCCGCACCACTGTATTTCGATACAATCACTTCGCCATCCCCTACTGCAAGGACAGGTGTCCCTACTGGCATAGCAAAGTCGACACCTTTATGGGGTGCTACACGCCCTGTAACCGGGTTTACACGACGTGGGTTAAATTGGGAAGAAACTCTAAATTGTTTTGCCGTTGGGAAACGTAAAAAACCACGTTCTAAACCATTCCCTTCACTGTCATAATAACGGCCATCTTCCGCACGGAATGCATAATAGCTTTTCCCATTAGTTTGCAACCGAACACCTATTAACTGGCTTTGCTCACTACGACCATTAAGCATTTCGCGGCTCATTAGAACACTAAATTTGTCGCCTTTTTTCAATTTACGAAAATCAACTTGCCATTGTAAAGCTTTAATCACGTCACGACCTTCACTACGCGTTAAACCTGCTTTACTCGTGCTTTGTGCAAATGTACCGTCGACTGTCCCTTTTAAGACGCTATTTGTCCATTCGCCAGTGCGAATTTGTTTAGCTTCTTCAAATTTATTCGTTGCTCCAACACGGGTAAACACACGAGTTTCACGGCGAGAAACCTCCCATGTTAAAGACTCTAACTCGCCTTGATCTGTCAAAGACCAATTTAACGATTGACCTATTTTAAGATTTCTTAGTGATTTATGTTGATTTGATAGCGTCGCAACATCACCAGCTTCTATTCCAAATTGGGTTAAAATGGTTGTTAAATTATCACCACTTGCCACAACATACTCATGGGGTAATGGCGCAACCTCTCCACCGGTCTCAGCAGCTTCAACCTCAGTGTCAGCTAACCCTTCATCAGGAAGTTGATCGCTACTATCTTGAATTATATCGTCAGTGGCGTCACGAGGAGAAAGTAAAGAGAGTGGAATAATAGTATCAGGCGTACCATCATTTTCAGAAGTGGCTGGTATATGGACTGGCCGCCAAATTGCGACGGCCATGGTAGCTACTGTGAGCGTACTTAATACAATTTTGTGAGTTCTAGACAGGCTACCATATACCTGAGCCAGACTTTTGGCCATTTGCTGCACTTAAACAATTCCTTCTATTTTTTAATTCAGGCAGCTGGCGTATTGTTCCGACAATTGTGTCAAAAACTGCATGTAGCTATCTGGCCCTATAGCCAGCCCAATTCCAAGTGGGTCGAGAGTTCCCATTTTTACTCCCGTATTACGTGCTACACTTTCAATCACAGCAGGCCTGAATTGTGGCTCAGCAAAAACACATTGCGCTTTATGCTCAACCAATTGAGTTCGTATTTGATGTAATTTCTGCGCACCAGGCTGTATTTCCGGATTTATCGTAAAATGCCCCAATGGAGCTAATTGATAGTGTTTTTCAAAGTAGCCATAAGCGTCGTGAAAAACGAAATAACCCTTGTTTCTAGCTGGCTGCAAAATCTTAGCAATTTTTTCATCATTTTGCGCCATATTTTCTTTGAATTTACGAAGGTTTACGTCTAGCTTATTTTTTTGTTCCGGATAAAGCTCTACTAAATGTTCATAAATGTCCTGTGCAGCAGAATTTGCAATGTCTGGGGATAACCAGATGTGCATATTATACTCACCATGGTGATGATGTTCGTGATCCTTGTCATAGTTAGCCTCATCACCATGTTCATGGGTGTGCTCATCTTCGTGAGGCTCTGCTAAAAGTAATGATTTGATATTTTCCTGCTCGGCCAATGCTAGTCTTTTATTCTGTGGTAACGTATTGATTGGCTTTTGTAAAAACATTTCCATATCCGGTCCAACCCAAACGAATAAATCAGCCTGTTTAATTTTTTTCAAATCAGAAGGTTTAAGCGCATAATCATGGGGGGATGCGCCATCGGGAAGGAGAACTTGGGTACCGGTTACACCGTCAGCAATTCCCGCTGCGATAAAAGCTAATGGACGAATTGAAGTGACAACATCCGCATAGGATGCAGACACCATAGTTGCACTCAATACGGATGTTGCCACCGCCCCGAAAAGAAATTTACGGGCAATATGTTTCGATTTATGTATCATAGCAGTCTTTTTCCGTGATTTTAATTTTGAAATGTTATAATATAACACAACATGAATTCTGCAAGATGTTTTTCATATGCAACCATTACTCACTTTAAATAAGATTTCTGTTTCATTTGGCGAAAGACAAGTTCTCGAAAACGTCTCCTTTGAGCTAAATAAAGGGGATATCGTCACGCTTTTAGGCCCTAATGGGGCGGGGAAATCGACAATTGTACGTGTCGTGTTAGGGTTACTGGCCCCGACATCGGGTACCGTAACACGCGACTCTTCCCTTGCCATTGGCTATGTTCCACAAAAACTTCATTTGGACACAACCCTTCCTCTTACTGTTAAGCGCTTTATGTTATTAAAACTCGGTGCACGCAAAGAACATTTACTGCCTGCACTGGAACGGGTTAAAGCAGCACATTTACTTGACCAACCAATGCAAAAATTATCAGGTGGTGAAACCCAACGAGTTTTGCTCGCTCGCGCATTACTGAATAAACCTGACCTACTGGTTCTTGATGAACCTGCGCAAGGTGTCGATATTACAGGGCAAGTTGCGCTATATGACTTAATTAACCAATTAAGAACTGAGCTCGGTTGCGCGGTATTAATGGTTTCCCATGATTTGCATTTGGTTATGGCTAAAACGGATAAAGTGCTATGTATCAATGGGCATATTTGTTGTTCAGGCGCTCCGGATGTAGTTTCAAATCACCCTGAATTTGTTGCCATGTTCGGCTACCGAGGTGCACAACAATTAGGGGTATACCGTCATCAACATAATCACCAACACGATTTAGAAGGTAATATTATTTCAGGGCATCAGCATAACAAGGACTGTAAACATGATTGAATTGTTATTACCTGGTTGGATTGCAGGCATGCTACTTGCTATTGCGGCTGGCCCTCTTGGTTCTTTTGTTGTATGGCGCCGAATGTCTTATTTTGGCGATACGTTGGCCCATGCCTCTTTATTAGGTGTCGCCTTTGGGTTGCTTTTAAACATAAACCCATTTTATGCGATTATTGCCGTAACTTTGTTATTAGCTTTAATACTGGTATGGTTAGAAAAACGCCCTCAACTTGCTGTTGATACCTTGCTTGGTATTATGGCTCATAGCTCACTGTCATTAGGTTTAGTCGTTGTTAGTTTAATGGCAAATGTCCGTGTAGACCTAATGGCCTATTTATTCGGCGACCTACTCTCTGTAAGTTACGAAGATATTACCATAATACTGGTTGGTGTTATTGTTGTTTGTGGGTTGCTTTTTTATCGTTGGCGGGCACTTTTATCTATTACTGTCAGCCCTGAATTAGCATTTGTGGATGGTATTAATATCCAACGCTTACGTTTATTGCTTATGTTAGTTACTGCATTAACTATTGGTATCGCAATGAAATTTGTTGGTGCGCTAATTATTACCTCCTTATTAATTATACCCGCAGCTACAGCCCGTCGATTTGCTCACACCCCTGAGCAAATGGCATTTATAGCAATTATCATTGGTATGCTTTCAGTTACTGGGGGGCTCACCTTTTCCGCTTTTTACGACACGCCAGCAGGCCCGTCCGTGGTGTTAATTTCAGCGGTCTTATTTATATTTAGCTTATTAGTTAAAGCAAAGAATTAATTCATTATCAAAATATGCATATGCCCTAGTCTTTTTTAACTAGGGCACTTTGTTATGAGTTTACCCTCTTATTTATTATCTTTCCTTTATTTATTAATTTATTACTTTTCTTTTATTTTTTTGTATAGAGTGGCTAACTAATTTGAGTAAGATTAAATAAAAGCTACCTCTACCCTAGTGGGCTTACTTTCAGTATTCATCAAAAAGAATAAAGAGTCGTATTTTTATAGGGCAATTATTATTTAATAATAATTAAGTTTAGCCTATATTAACTTCAGACATAAGACAGCAAGGTTATATAATACGATACAATATTATAGTAATAAAAAAGTGACTACTAAGATCTTGCTACTTGCCAAGGTCGTAGAATTGAATAAGGCATAAATTATTAATAATATAACGAATAATTTAAGTTTAAACAGAATATTGATACTCTGTGAACATGCCCGTTTATGCCTTTGTCGTTATTTACAACCGTATATCAAGCTTGCAAACTACCTGTTATTTAGCTTTCCCCAACCGTGAAAAAAGTAATTAAACCTCTTTCGGAGACAAACCAAAGTGATTGTAGGCGTGTGTTGTTGCCATGCGACCTCGAGGTGTACGCTGGATAAAGCCTTGTTGGATCAAATAAGGTTCCAGTACATCTTCTATTGTTTCGCGTTCTTCACCAATAGCTGCGGCAAGGTTATCCACGCCAACCGGCCCCCCCATAAATTTATCAATAATTGCGACTAATAATTTACGGTCCAAATAATCAAACCCTGCGGCATCAACATTTAGCATGTCTAGTGCTTGGTTAGCAATCTGTTCATCAATAGACCCATCACCTTTAACCTGTGCGAAATCCCGTACACGACGTAACAAACGGTTTGTTATGCGTGGAGTCCCCCTTGAGCGCATGGCTACCTGATGAGCACCACCTTCGGTGATATCTAACCCCATGTATTGTGCACTTCTTTTAACAATATGCTGTAAGTCGTCCACTTGATAAAACTCTAAGCGTTGCACAATACCGAAGCGATCCCTTAACGGAGAAGTTAATGACCCAGCACGTGTAGTTGCCCCAATTAGAGTGAAAGGTGGTAAATCAATTTTGATTGAACGTGCAGCTGGGCCTTCACCAATCATGATATCTAATTGGTAATCTTCCATGGCAGGATAGAGAATTTCCTCAACAACAGGCGAAAGCCGATGAATTTCATCAATAAATAACACATCATGGGGTTCAAGATTAGTCAACATAGCAGCAAGATCGCCTGCTTTTTCTAAGACCGGACCTGATGTGGTACGTAAATTCACGCCTAATTCATTTGCGACAATCCCTGCAAGCGTTGTTTTACCCAGCCCTGGTGGCCCAAATATTAATAAATGATCGAGTGCGTCCCCCCGCATTTTGGCTGCTTGAATAAAAATTTCCATTTGGTTTTTAACTTGTGGCTGACCAATGTATTCATTCAACAGCTTAGGCCTGATCGCACGGTCAATAGCTTCTTCATCTGACTGCAACACTTCAGCGGTAATTAGGCGATCAGCTTCAATCATATTAATAGTCTCTCAATCAGAGTGCTGCACGTAAGGCATCACGGATCAATGTTTCTGAATCACTACCAGGTTTAGCTACTTTGCTGACCATCCGGCTGGCCTCTTGCGGTTTATAACCTAAAGCAATCAAGGCTGCCGCTGCCTCAGCTTCAATATCCGCAGTGCTTGGCTGTTTACTGTTAACATTAGGAAGATTGATATCACTTGTTTGATTAAACAGATCCCCATTAAGGCCTTTAAAGCGGTCTTTCATTTCAACCACTAAGCGTTCTGCGGTTTTTTTACCAATACCGGGAAGTTTCACTAGTGATGCAATTGCTTCTTGTTCTATTGCTGAAACAAATTGTTGGGCGGACATACCCGATAAAATCGCCAGAGCCAATTTTGGACCAACACCATTGACTTTAATTAATTCCTTAAATAGCGCTCTTTCTTGCTTATCATTAAAACCGTACAATAATTGGGCATCTTCACGAACTACAAAGTGAGTAAAAACAATAGCTTCTTGGCCAATATCTGGTAGTTCATAGAAGCACGTCATTGGCATATGGACTTCATAGCCAACCCCTTGCAACTCTAATAATACTATTGGTGGTTGTTTTTCTAATACAATGCCACGTAAACGACCAATCACATTGAGCCCCTCTGTTATCGTCTAAAATTCGACCAATTTAGCCTGCTATTATTAATACTGCTGTTTATACCATAAAAAATGCTGGATGCATATCCAGCTGAGAAGCTATTTACTATTAAAAAGTTACTTGAAGAGCAGTAAACTACCTCAATCGCCCGCGCGTTAACACCAGTCGTGGGTCTCCAACTTTCAGTAAATTTTGATTAAAATGGCAATGGGTGATCGCAATTGCCAAAGCATCAGCCGCATCAGACTGAGGGTTCGCTGACAACTTGAGTATAGACTTAACCATATGCTGTACTTGGCTTTTTTCAGCAGCACCTGTACCGACAACGGTCTGCTTTACTTGCCGTGCCGCATATTCGAACACAGGGATATTTGCATTGGCTGCAGCAACAATAGCAACTCCCCTCGCCTGACCAAGTTTTAAAGCTGAATCCGCATTTTTTGCCATAAAAACTTGTTCAATTGATAATATATCAGGTTGGTATTGGGTGATAATTTCCGAGACACCCGCGTAAATTCGTTGCAGACGACTTGGTAAATCATCAACTTGAGTCCGAATACAACCACTACCCAAATACAGCAGTTGCCTGCCTTGTTGGCGAATAACACCGTAACCGGTGACTCTTGAACCGGGATCAATCCCTAATATAATCGCCATATAAAATCTATTTATGCCTCTTTATATTAATTACATCATAATTTATTGTTCTGGTTAGCTGCATAATACTATCAATTTCAATTAAATAGCTATTTGAACATCATAATATTAGCCAAGCATATATGTAAAAATAAATTAAGTTATCAGTATTGAAAAGTATAGCGAATAAAAGAAGGGATATCATGGAAGGCGTTAGAGAAAACAGGCTGCAACAGCCCGCTTTCTCTACGCGGATATGTCTTAAATTGTAGCGAGTGTAATAAAACACCTCACTTTTTACAGTGTCGCTGCAACTTCGTCAGAAATATCACCGTTGTGATAAACTTCCTGAACATCGTCAGAATCTTCTAACATATCAATGAGTCGTAACAGTTTTGGCGCTGTTTCTGCATCCAACTCCGCTTTTGTTGATGGGATCATTGAAACTTCAGCGGCTTCGCTAGTAAAACCCGCGGCATCAAGTGCGTCTTTTACTTCACCGAAAGTTTCTGGCGTCGTATACACATCCATCGCACCATCATCGTAAGTTTCTACGTCATCGGCACCCGCTTCTAATGCCGCTTCCATCAAGGCGTCTTCATCAACACCCGGTGCATAAGTGATCACACCACGTTTAGTAAACAGATAGGCTACAGAGCCATCCGTCCCTAAGTTACCACCGGTTTTAGTGAAAGCATGACGCACTTCAGAAACGGTACGATTACGGTTATCGCTTAAACATTCAACCATAACCGCTGTTCCACCAGGGCCATAACCTTCATAAATGATTGTTTCCATATTATCGTTATCATCATTACCCACACCACGTGCAATTGCACGGTTTAAGGTGTCACGAGTCATGTTATTTGATAACGCTTTATCTACAGCTGCACGTAAACGTGGGTTAGTTGCGGGATCACCACCACCTAAACGGGCTGCTGTAACTAATTCACGGATAATTTTTGTAAAAATCTTACCGCGTTTCGCATCCTGGGCTGCTTTACGGTGCTTGGTATTGGCCCATTTACTATGACCTGCCATGAAATATCTCCAAAAACGTCAATACAATAAATTAAATAGCAAATTCTAAAATAGCCTGACTGTTACTCCATGATTTGGTTAATTTGGCGGCTTCTTGCGGCGTCAACCAACGAAAATCAGTATGTTCAGTCAGTAATGGCATTTGTTCTTCATCGAGAACTAGTTTAAACCAGTGCTCTTTGCAATGTGATACATCTGGTGCATAACGATGCCTGAAATGCGCGAAAATTTCAAAAATGATACTATGAAATAAGTCTTGTGGCGGATTTTGTTCGACGTCAAAACCTGTTTCTTCTTTAATTTCACGACACGCCGTTTCAAACGGCGTTTCGTTAGATTCCAGACTTCCCGTTACTGACTGCCAAAAGTCTGGATCATCGTTACGCCTTAACATAAGCACCCGACCACTATTTTTAGCCACGATAATGACTAATACCGATTCTGGGCGCTTATAGATTTTCATTCGGCGTTATCACTCTTCATTTTTTACTTCTAGGTCTTTTGCAACGACGGCAATGGCTAACTCAGTTAAAGCCTCTGGGTTCGCATAGCTTGGTGCATTTGTCATTAAACATGCTGCCGCCGTTGTTTTTGGAAACGCAATAACATCACGGATGTTATCAGTCCCAGTTAGCAACATCACTAAACGGTCAAGACCAAATGCAAGACCTGCATGTGGTGGTGTACCATATTTTAATGCATCTAATAAGAAACCAAACTTCTCTCGCTGATCTTCTTCATTAATACCTAAAATACTAAATACAGTTTGTTGCATCTCATTACGGTGAATACGAACAGAACCGCCACCCACTTCATAACCATTAATTACCATATCATAAGCATTGGCAACTGCTTCTTCTGGCTTGTTAGCGAGATCTTCTGGAGTGAAGTCTTTCGGTGACGTGAATGGGTGGTGCATAGCAGTTAAACCACCTTCACCATCTTCTTCAAACATTGGGAAGTCAATCACCCACAGCGGTTGCCAGCTATTTAAGTTGGTGATTTCAAAGTCGCGACCAACTTTCAAACGCAACGCGCCCATTGAATCTGTGACAATATTTTTCGCGCCAGCACCAAATAGAATGATATCACCATCAGCGGCACCTGTGCGCTCAAGCAATTGGTTAATAACCTCTTCGCTCAGGAATTTAGCCACTGGGCTTTGAATACCTTCAAGGCCTTTTGCACGCTCATTGACTTTCATCCACGCCAAACCTTTCGCGCCGTAGATACCTACAAATTGACCATATTCGTCAATCTGTTTACGTGTCATTGCGGCACCACCAGGGACTTTTAATGCAGCCACTCGGCCTTTAGGATCGTTTGCTGGACCTGAAAATACCGCAAACTCAACATCTTTAACGATGTCAGCAACATCCACCAGCTCCATTGGGTTTCGCAGGTCTGGCTTATCAGAACCATAACGACGCATTGCTTCCGCAAAAGTCATGATTGGGAAGTTGCCTAAATCAACCCCTTTTACCTCTAACCATAAGTTACGGATCATGCGTTCCATGATTTCACGCACTTGCTCAGCGGTCATAAATGAGGTTTCGACGTCGATTTGGGTAAATTCAGGTTGACGATCTGCACGTAAGTCTTCATCACGGAAACATTTTACGATTTGATAATAACGGTCAAAGCCAGACATCATCAGTAACTGTTTGAACAGTTGAGGTGATTGTGGCAGCGCGTAGAATTTACCTTTATGTACACGGCTTGGGACTAAATAGTCACGAGCACCTTCAGGGGTCGCTTTGGTTAACATTGGGGTTTCTACATCTAAAAACCCTTCTTTATCCATAAAATTACGCACAAAACTGGTAATTTTTGCACGGGTACGCAAACGCTCAGACATTTCAGGGCGGCGTAAATCCAAATAACGGTATTTTAAACGACGCTCTTCTGTATTCGTTTGATTGCTATCTAATGGTAGCGGCTCAGAGCGGTTAAAAACATCAAGCTCTTCAGCAAAGATTTCAATTTCCCCAGTTGCCATATCTTTATTTTTTTGGCTATCTGGGCGCGCGCGTACTGTCCCTGTGATTTGGATACAGAACTCATTACGCAGCTCTGACGCTTTTTCAAATATGTCTTTGCGATCCGGATCGAAAAAAACTTGTACGATACCTTCACGGTCACGCATATCGATAAAAATCAAACCACCTAAGTCACGACGGCGGTTTACCCATCCACAAAGGGTGACCTTTTGGCCTTCATGAGCAATGTTTAACTGCCCACAATAATTAGTACGCATACAATATCCTTTTACTCAGCTTGTTGTGCATTTGCTTGCTGCGGGAATTTGGCATTTTGCTGAACATTGAGCTGAAAATTCAGAATGTCAAAAAGGCAGACATTATACAGGAAATTCTGTCAGACAAATAGTTACGGATCTAACTTATCGCGTAAACCATTTTGTTTTTAATCATATTTTCATCAATTTTAATGCCACCAATAAATAACATTAAAATTAAATCACTAGGCATGCAGACAGCACACGATGATCTGTTCGATTTTAAGTGACTATGAGCACCATGTACATATTACTACAAAGGTTTATTTTATCTGTTCAAGGGAATATTGAATAAAAAAACAACCTTTTGTTGATTTCATTACCTATCGTCATTCAGCAACACCATTTTTAGTGACAAAATTTTCTATTTAGGAATCGTTACCTTTTTCAGTTTGCTATAATCGAAAACTGTATCAATGCTCAATTAATCATCATCTGCTGTTTAAGGATTGCATATGAAAAAAATGTTACTTGCCTCATCCATAATTATGCTACTTGTAGGATGCCAAACTGTGAAACCCGCAGATACTGATAATACCAAAACATTTTATGTCGATTCTTCACTCGCTGACTGTGTCGGCGTTGCTCCAATGAAATGTATGAAAGTAAAAGAAAACCCTAATGATGACTGGCAATTATTTTATAATTCAATTCAAGGCTTTGAATACCAACCCGGTTTCACTTATACCCTACAAGTGAAACAGTTTGATGTGCCAAACCCACCAGCAGATGCCCCAAGCATTCGCTATGAACTTGTCAAAATCATTGAAAAAAAATAATGTTTAATCATTAAGCTAGGGTTTCTACCCTGCTTAATGATTTTACTCAGTGTAAACTTCAAATTTTTATTATCAAAAAATAAAAGAGTGACGACATTGTGACTGATAAAATTATTGATAAGCTGGGGTTAATCGCCTTATCACAAAGCAAAATTGCCATGGTTCGCTCCCATAACAAACAGCTGTTTTATATCCCTGGCGGCAAAAGAGAGCTTGGTGAAACGGATGAACAAGCATTATGCCGTGAAATTGATGAAGAACTCACACTAAAACTGGACACTAGCTCTATTCGTTTTTACGGTGAATTCATTGGGTTAGCGGATGGCAAGCAAGATGGCACTCAAGTCCGTATTCGTTGTTATTTTGCCGAATATAACGGCAAACCGCAGCCTGCAGCTGAAATTGCTGAACTCGCTTGGTTTGATAGCCATGATTTATCACGCTGTTCCACAACAGCAGTACATATTTTACAACGATTAAAACAAGATGGTTTAATCAAATAAGATTGAATGATTACCCAAAAAAGTTGTGATTTTATTTGTCCTATGGCTTTTTAAGAATTACAATTTACAAAATATCGTTAATACACATTACTATAACTTATATTTTTAGGTGTTTTCATAGTTTGATTCGTTTTATGGTGGAGTAAAAAATGGTCAGCTCTTTGTACGCTGTACTAGGTGCCTTACTGCTACTTAGATTATCTTTAAATGTTGTGAAGCTGCGTAATCAATATCGTATAGCTTATGGTGATGGCGGTTTTTATGAATTACAAACTGCAATCCGTGTTCATGGCAATGCCATCGAATATATCCCTATCTCCCTTATTTTGTTACTTTTTATGGAGATGAACGGCGCACAAGTTTGGATGATCCACGTTTGTGGTCTTATCTTAATTGCGGGTCGCCTACTTCATTCCTATGGCTTAAAAAACCATGACTATACATATCGCCGTTCAGGTATGGTAGCAACCTACCTTGCTATGGCATTGATGGTTATGGCAAACACTTATTATTTGCCATGGATACAAATCGTTTCGTTTAATCTTTAATTTTTATCGTCTATACGGCACTTACTCACGTGCCGCCGCATTATTCCATGGTATATGGATAGATTTTCAGAAAGCAGCCTTTCTGATACAATCCCCCACTACTTTTGTTTTTGATTAATACAGAACTTATGTCAAGTCAGGACCCAACCCAAAAAGACAGCCTTTTTTCTGCACCTATTGCTAACCTTGGTGATTGGCAATTCGATGAAAAAGTTGCCGAAGTTTTTCCCGATATGATCCAGCGTTCAGTACCGGGGTATTCAAATATTATTACCATGATTGGCATGCTTGCTGGTCGTTTTGTTAAGCCACACAGCCGAGTCTATGACTTAGGGTGTTCGCTAGGTGCTGCCACTTTATCTATAAGACGCAACATTACCGTCGAAAATAGCCAAATCATCGCAGTCGATAATTCACCTGCAATGGTCGAGCGATGCCGTCGTCATATTGATGCTTACCGTGCAGATACACCGGTTGAGGTTATTGAAGGCGATATTCGAGATATCAATATCGAAAATGCCTCAATGGTTGTGCTCAATTTTACCTTACAATTCCTCAATCCGAATGACCGCCAGTTATTACTGAATAAAATTTATCAGGGGTTACAACCAGGTGGTATCTTAGTACTTTCTGAAAAATTTAATTTTGAGGATCAAAAAATCGGTGAATTATTGTTCAATATGCACCACGATTTTAAACGTGCAAATGGCTACAGTGAGCTAGAAATTAGCCAAAAACGCAGCATGCTAGAAAATGTGATGCTGACAGATTCTGTTGAAGCTCATAAAGAACGCCTAAAAAATGCAGGTTTTACTCACTGTGAGGTTTGGTTCCAGTGCTTTAATTTCGGTTCACTTCTAGCACTTAAAGAGGCTTGAGTATGATTGATTTTGGTCGTTTTTACCAACAAATCGCTGTTGGCCCTTTAAGTCATTGGCTTGAAACCCTTCCAGCGCAAATTACTGAATGGAAAAAGCAAGGTTTACATGGCGGTTTTTCCTCATGGGAAAAAATGTTAGATAACTTACCTGTCATGACACCAACACATTTAGATTTACTCAACAGTGTCACTGCCACACGTGAGCCCGAACTGACATCCGGTGAGACTCGACGTTTAAATAATATCCTTGAGCAATTAATGCCTTGGCGAAAGGGGCCATTTTCACTGTATGGCGTCAATATTGATACCGAATGGCGTTCTGATTGGAAATGGGATCGCGTTTTGCCTCATATTTCGTCGTTAAAAGACCGCTATGTGTTAGATGTCGGTTGTGGAAGCGGTTATCACATGTGGCGCATGTTAGGACAACAAGCTAAATTTGTCGTCGGCATTGACCCAACAGAGCTGTTTTTATGCCAGTTCGAAGCAGTCAGAAAACTATTAGGGGATGACCAACGTGCCCATTTATTACCTCTAGGGATAGAGCAACTCCCTGCACTTAACGCGTTTGATACCGTATTTTCAATGGGTGTACTATATCACCGTCGTTCACCACTTGATCACTTATGGCAACTGAAAAATCAGTTAGTTAACGAAGGTGAATTGGTCCTTGAAAGCCTTGTCATTGAAGGTGATGAGTTCCAATGTCTAATCCCGGGTGATCGCTATGCTCAAATGCGCAATGTGTACTTTATTCCTTCAGCTAAAATGCTCAAAGTTTGGTTAGAGAAATGTGGTTTTGTGGATGTACGTATTGTTGACCAAGCGGTGACATCTTTGGAAGAACAGCGCCGCACACAATGGATGAGAACAGATTCATTAGCGGAGTTTTTAGACCCTAATGACCAAACTAAAACCATTGAAGGTTATCCTGCACCGTTACGCGCTATCTTAGTTGCTCGCAAACCTTAAAACTAAAACGCCTAGGGGAAGTTTCCCATAGGCGTTTATTTTAATGATTATTTATCAGAAAGTTACATTGTTATTTGCCATAAATTATAAAAAGCAATTCGACCCGACAACTCTGCTAAGATCACGGCTATTGCACAAATACCCAGTAGCGCCGTCGAATTCCGTCCCCGGTATAAAAGTGCTGGGAAAACAAACAGCATCAATGCGAGAACAACCAGTTGGAAGCTCCAAAAACCCGCTTGTTCCGCACTAATTTCAGGCCCTGTTTCACCCAAAAATGACACATAAGCGGCTCTTGTAGCAAAAATAATAACTGCCCCAATAAGGAAGGCCAAAGCCCCTAACCGCTGAGCACCCAATAGAATGGCTAATGCCCCTCCACCGACTAGCAACGTCATCCACATTTGTAAGGTTGTGAAGACAGTAAACCAATTAGCAACTGTGGCAATGTTATAAACTTGTGGAATTGACCATACAAATGCCAGACCAAAAATCACCGTGCCGATGTTACATAGTTCACTTAATACTTTATTTTTAATAAATAAAGTAAACAGTAAAGTTGCAGCCCCAAAAGCGACAAAAATACCACTCAATAAAGCTTCATTACTCATTGGTGAGCGGCCAACGCCTAATAGCATATTAAAGAAGCGCAAAGGTTGCCCCACATGCAGTGCCCCCAAAGCTAACGCAATTATCATCGTAATAAAAGCCACTATATTGGCGTTACGCAATTGGTACTCATCAACCATCCCTATCTTTTTACTCAAATAAGCAAGTAAATATAGACCCGCTGCTGACTGACCCAATACGGTAAAAAATACAAGAGGAAGTTCGTGCATGTTATACCTCCGCCGGGTTTTGTAATTTACCGCTCGTATCACCATAAGGCTTCGCGTCTTTATGCGGTTTAATCACAATATTAGGGTTGGTTAGATTAGGATTTGGCATAGGTGCAATACCACTTATATTACCGTGACGTTCACGAAGTATATTGATATCGTCAAAATCTAATGCTCGCTGAGGGCAAGACTCCACACACACAGGTTTCATCCCCTTTTCAACTCGTTCGTAGCAACCATCGCATTTGCTCATCAGATGTTTCTTTTCATCGTACTGTGGCGCACCATAAGGACAACGTAATTCGCAGTAGCGACAGCCAACACAAACACTTTGGTCGACGACAACTAAGCCATCCTGTTCTCGCTTATGCATGGCTCCCGTTGGGCACCCTTCAACACAAGTCGGGTTAGAACAATGGTTACACGAAATGGATAAGTAATAGCTATAGACATTTTGTTGCCAAATGCCATCTTGCTGCTGCCAACTTCCACCACCGAACTCATAGACTCGACGAAATTTAGGCCCTAAATCGAGATCTTTTTCATCTTTACAACTGACCTGACAAGTTTTACATCCCGTGCATTTCGTTGAGTCAAAATAAAAACCATACTGTTTCATCAATCACTCCTTATGCACGTTTTACGTCAACTAAGTTAGTATGTTGAGGGTTACCCTTCACTAAGGCCGATGGCTGTTGGGTGGTTAATGTATTAATACATCCACCAATATCAACACCCTCATCATTCACTTCACGCCAAGCACCTTGTGGAACAGCAATAACCCCCGGTAAAACACGCTCAGTGACTTTAGCTTTGATATACATTCGCCCGCGGTCATTAAATATTTCGGTATTATCACCATCCTTGATCCCTCTAGCAGAAGCATCGATTGGGTTAATCCAATATTGATGGGGTACCGCTTCTCGCAATATTGCAATATTAAAATAAGACGAATGCGCATGGCCCTTATCATGGTAGCCGGTCATTTGTAGCGGATATTTTTGTTTAGCTTGTTTGTTTTCAACACCTTCTGTATTTACGCAATATTCAGGTACTGCTGGAATGCGTTGGTCTGACGGGTATTCCCACTCTTTCGCTATCTTCGCTAACCGTTCTGAATAGATCTCAATTTTCCCTGATGGTGTCGGTAGAGGAGCCGTTTCTGGTGAGTCACGGAATGATTTTAATGCAATATAGTCCGCACTATTCGCCAGTTTTCTATCGACAATCCCCATATCATTTGTTTCTTCAAATGTCGGTAAATGCGGGTTTTTCTCGCGCATTTGATTGTAGCAGTACTCAATCCACTGCTCATGGGTACGCCCTTCGGTAAATTGCTCTTTAATACCTAGTTTTTGCGCAATATCAGCCAGTACATCATAAGATTGGCGGCACTCCCATAATGGCGTAATCGCGTTTTGCAGGCGAATTGCATAATGATATGCACCACTTGCATAGGAATTATTGATCAGGTCATTAGACTCTACGCTCGTGACATCAGGTAAGATCAAATCTGCATATTTTGTCGATGGCGTCATATGTGTGTCCCAAACAAGGATAAATTCACACAAAGACTCATCCGTCAAAATGTTGTGAGTTTTATTTAAATCAGAGTGTTGATTGCCAGTAACATTGCTTGCGTAATGCCATAAGAATTTTACATTTGTTTCGAGGCGCTCTTTACCGATAAGCGTCGAATTTGTTGCTGTCATCTCCGTTCCACGGGCAATGGCATCCGTCCACATAAAACAAGGGATTTTAGTCTTGACTGGGTTAGGAATAGCAAACCCTGGCACTGAATAAGCAACATTACCGCCCCATCCTCCGGCGTTGGTACCAGGACGGCCAATATGGCCCGTAACAATGGGCAGCATCATCACTGCGCGAGAAGCCTGCTCGCCTGACGCTGTTCTTTGCAGCCCCCAACCTTGAGAGATCCACGCTGCTTTAGCATTCCCTAATTCACGAGCTAGTTGAACAATACGGGTAGCTGAAACGCCAGTAATTCGGCTCGCCCATTCAGGTGTCTTTTCTATGCCATCATCACCTTTGCCTAAAATATAATCTTTATAAGAGCCATTTTTTGGCGCAGACTCAGGCAATGTTTGGCTATCCCAACCAACACAGTATTGGGCTAAGAATGCCTCATCAGTTAGCTGTTCTTTAATTAAAGTATGGATGATTGCAGCAACCAAAGCCCCATCTGTCCCGGGGTAAATAGGTATCCACTCAGCGCCAAGTGTTGTCACACTATCTGTCCGGCGTGGGTCAATAATAATCACTTTAGCTTTGCTTTTTTCTAATGCATGGAGGGTTTCATAAAATTGCCCACCACCTGACATGCGTGTTTCTGCAATATTATGACCGAACATCACCACTAAATCGCTATTCGCAATTTCAGACAACAGTGAGTCGTCTAATTTCCCATAAACATAGGGAATAACACCGTTTATTTGCGCGGTTGAATAGGTACCATGTTGGTCAAGGAACCCACCCAGTTGGCTTAATAGGCGCTTACAAGCATTACGCCCTTGTAAATTTGCTCCTGTCGAGCCTGAACCATATTGGTAATAAATAGCTTCATTACCATAAGTATCAATAGTAGAACGTAGTTTTTGTGCCACTATTGTTGTTGCTTCATCCCAAGTGATACGTTTAAATTTCCCTTCTCCGCGCTTTCCTGTACGTAATAGCGGGTACTTCAGTCTATCTGGGTTGTAGGTTTTCCAACGAACAGAGCGCCCTCTTAAGCATGGGCGTATTTGATGTAAACCAAATTGCGAGTCATCATACATAGTCTCATTGGAGATTCGGGTAATTACATCATCCTTCACATGCACTTTTAACGGGCACCTGCTCCCACAGTTCACTAAACATGCGCTGTATTTAATCGTTTCATTGATTTCATCAGGTTGAATGGTAACTGGTGGTGTTGCTTAGGCAGAGAAAGGTAAAGTGATGGAACTGACAATGGCCGTTGTGGTCGCGACTGATGCAGAGGCTTGAATAAATTGCCGCCTACTCAGCGCTTTTTTTCTGATATTGTTAATCATTACATTGCTACCTTTTATTATTATAAATTGAATTACATCGTATTTTTATAGTAATTAAATAGTAGCCATATAAAAAACATGGTTAATTGATATGCATCAACACAACCGATAATCACACCATTAATAGCAAATAAATCATATTATTTACGGTATTAAGCGGTATTTATTAATGAATTAACTGCTAAAAAGCGCAAAAGCAATAAGGAAAACCAATTCATTGATTTTCCTTATCTTATACACAACACCTAAATACCGTATTGTTGAATGCCTTAAATTATCAGCTACGCAGAGGCTTTTTCTGTAATAGAAATAAAGTCTTTCATCGCTTCTACCGTTGGCCCATCAACACAATAATGAGTAAATTCATCACTTTCACTATTTGATGCCATTGTGACACCGACTTTACGATAATTCATCGTTGAAGGGACGGTTTTACCCGCTGAGCTATGAACTTCGGTCAAACCTATTTCGATAAACTTACTTAAATTAGCTAAACGAACGCCAGCCCCGGCCATGATTTTCGGCCCATCCATCTGGCGGCTTTTTTCATGCAGTTCTTTCAGGAGAGGTAAGCCCAATTCTGCACCTTGTTGTTGGCCAGAAGTTAATATCCGTGCAACACCTAGCTCTTTTAACTGTTCTAGTCCAAGCATTGGGTTGATACACATATCAAATGCGCGGTGGAATGTGATATTCATTCCCTGTGCTATTTCCATTAGTACCTGCATTCGGTTAATGTCAATACGTCCCTCTGTATCAAGGACTCCCACGACTGCCCCAGGAAACCCCATTTCTTTAATCATGACTAAATCTTCACAAATAACATCAAACTCACTAACGTTATAACAAAAATCACCACCCCGAGGACGAATAATAGGATGAACTGGAATATAAAGTTTTTCCCTTGCTAATTTCAGATAACCATAACTTGGTGTCAGCCCACCATCTGCGGCGCCAGAGCACAATTCGATACGATCCGCACCATATTCTTGCGCCACTTGGGCACATTCGATCCCGAAACAGCAAATTTCCAGTTTTGCCATGATGACCTCCAAAAAGTGGCAATAAAGCTAATGCTTTAAATACCCTACAATAACAGTAGGGTTATAATGTTAAACGTTAACACTTGAATTAATAATGCCATTAATCAGTGAATGTTATCGGATGGATATCACACCCCGAAAAGTTAACGGGGACTATTGATCAATAACGTTACTTGTATCACTTATTTTTCACTTTCAATTATCTTTTTTAGCGAAAATGGATGGTATTTAACCGTTATCTCACCATTTGACACTGCTAATGTTGGATTAGGCAACCTTTCTTGCTGGCCTTTGGGTTGACTTACTTTGATCCTGTAGCCATAAGGTAGAGGGTCTGGCAGTAGAGCACGTGCTGCCATTTCTAATTGTGAAGGCTCAACATCAATGACCATCTCAATATGTTCCCAGCTTTCTTTTGGGTAGATTTTATCTTTAGGGAATGGAAGCTCAATAATATAAACATCCTGCTGTGCAATACTAATCGGCTCTGCTAGCTCATATAAACGTATTGGGCGGCCATTGATAAGGTTATCTGACACCAGTTGCGCGCACTGCATTAAACCTTGGTGCCAACGTTCTGCGGTGTTAATCTGATGGCAACGTACTGAGATATGGTCAATAAGATATGATGACAAGGATAAATTTAATTCCTCAGCCATCTGCTGTAATTTATCCCTAAATACAGGTAAATCGTCCCATAAATCTTGTAATTGTGAAACTTCACTCAATTTCATGACGCCAAAAGCCCCTTTCAATAAAACTAATCCCCTAAACAATGGCGCAGACTGTAGCATGAGAGCCCTAAAATGTGGTATAAAACCTGCCGATTTTTCTCTTCCACCTTTTAGTTCTGCGCATGTGATGGCACAATGCGGTAACTATGTTCGTAATTTAAGGTATTTCGGTGAATATTCAGGCGATTCTTTCAGATAAAATTGGTGCTGCAATGCTAGCAGCAGGTGCTCCAGAAGGCAGTGACGCGCTGGTACGTCAGTCCGCGAAGGCTCAGTTTGGCGATTATCAAGCCAACGGGGTAATGGGCGCTGCTAAAAAAATGGGGATGGCTCCGAGACAACTTGCTGAGCAGGTTGTTAATCACCTTGATTTGGACGGGGTTGCAAGCAAAATCGAAATTGCAGGTCCTGGGTTTATTAATATTTTCCTTGAACCGACTTGGATAGAGAAACATATCGAAGACGCTTTAACTTCACAACGGTTAGGCATCGCACCCGTTAAACCTGAAACGATTGTTATTGACTACTCCGCACCAAATGTTGCAAAACAAATGCACGTTGGTCATTTACGTTCAACTATCATTGGTGACGCTGCCGCGCGTACTCAAGAATATCTTGGTCATAAAGTGATCCGTGCCAACCACGTAGGTGATTGGGGTACGCAATTTGGTATGTTAATTGCCTACCTTGAAAAAGTACAAAACGAAGATGCAAGTGATATGGCCCTTGCTGACCTCGAAGCGTTTTACCGTGAAGCGAAAAAGCATTACGACGAAGATGAAGAGTTTGCCGTGCGTGCCCGTGGCTACGTAGTAAAACTTCAGTCAGGTGATGAATACTGCCGCCAAATGTGGCGTAAATTGGTTGATATCACCATGCAACAAAATCAACAAACTTACCGCCGTTTAAACGTCACATTAACTGAAGATGACGTGATGGGTGAAAGCTTATATAACAGCATGTTACCTAATATTGTCGCGGACTTAAAAGCAAAAGGCCTTGCGGTTGAAAGCGAAGGTGCGACGGTTGTCTTTCTTGACGAGTTTAAAAACAAGGAAGGCGAGCCTATGGGGGTAATAGTTCAGAAGAAAGACGGCGGCTTCTTATACACCACCACAGATATTGCTTGTGCCAAATACCGCTATGAAACCCTACATGCTGACCGTTCGCTGTATTATATTGACTCACGCCAACATCAACATTTAATGCAAGCATGGACTATCGTGCGCAAAGCCGGTTACATCCCTGAATCCATGTCTTTGGAACACCATATGTTTGGTATGATGTTGGGTAAAGATGGTAAACCATTTAAGACTCGCACAGGCGGAACGGTACGTTTATCTGACTTACTTGATGAGGCTATTGAACGCGCACAAAACCTGATCCGCGAGAAAAACCCTGAAATGCCAGAGGACGAGTTGGTCAATGTTGCAAATGTTGTGGGCATTGGTGCGGTTAAGTATGCTGACCTGTCAAAAAATAGAACCACAGATTACATTTTTGATTGGGATAACATGCTAGCCTTCGAAGGAAATACAGCTCCTTACATGCAATATGCTTATACGCGTGTGGCCTCTATCTTCAAAAAGGCTAACTTAAGCCACACTGACCTCACTTTACCGATTTCATTACAAGATCCACGTGAAATTGCACTAGCAACACGGTTATTACAGTTTGAAGAAACCATCCTGACAGTAGCAAGGGAAGGAACTCCTCATGTTATGTGTGCCTATTTATACGAATTGGCTGGGTTATTCTCAAGTTTCTACGAGCATTGCCCTATTCTGTCAGCAGAAAATGAAAATCAACGTCAAAGCCGCCTGAAACTTGCAGCATTAACACAAAAAACACTGAAAACTGGTTTAGATACACTTGGTATAGAAACCGTTGAAAGAATGTAATTGTAGCTATCAAGCCCAAAAAACAGCCCACTATGTGGGCTGTTTTTTTATACTTAGAGACTAAACTCTTTGTCACTTTTCTAGATTTCATTGATGGAATTACCAACCTCATCATAAAAACAAATGATAAGGCTCGCGAAAAAGCAACAAAAAAGCCCAATACATTGATTGGGCCTTTCAACATTAGTCCGATTTACAGCTTAAGCGATACTGCGTTTCATAAAATCACGTGGCCGAAAACCGAGGGCGAACAAGGCAATAAAATAACTAGCCGCACCAATAACCACCACCATAATTAAACGTAGCATGCGCATTAGCATATTCCCTTCTTGCCATGATGGCATAAAGTGCAATACACCAAATAACACAAGCCCCATTACCACTAAAGCAACTAATAATTTAAATAGAAAACCTTTCCAGCCAGCTAGAGGTTGGAAAATATCTTGTTTACGTAATTGCCAATACAGAACACCGGCATTGAAGCACGCTGCTAAGCCAATAGACAAGGCTAAGCCAGCATGCTGGAGTGGCCCAATAAAAGCCAAGTTCATCAATTGAGTTAATATTAAAGTCACGATAGCAATTTTAACTGGTGTGCGAATATCTTGGCGTGAATAAAACCCCGGCGCTAAAATTTTCACTAAAATCATCCCTGTCAAACCCACACAGTAAGCCACTAAAGCATATTGTGTCATCAAAGAATCATGAGCTGTAAAATTGCCATATTGGAAAAGAGAAACCGTTAACGCTTCAGATAATATTGCTAACCCAAGAGCACAAGGTAGCGCCAATAGTAGACAAAGACGCAACCCCCAATCCATTAACTGACGATATTCATTCTGGTTACCGCTTGTGAAACTTTTCGCCAACGACGGCAGCAGAATAGTCCCTAAGGCGACCCCGAGTACACCAGACGGTAACTCCATCAGGCGGTCTGCATAGTACATCCAAGAAACCGAGCCTGACTGCAAAAATGAAGCAAAAATAGTATTAATAATTAATGAGATTTGCGCGACAGATACCCCAATAATAGCGGGTCCCATCATTTTCATTACACGCCAAACGCCGCTATCTCGAAATGAAAGACGTGGCAGAACTAACATACCAACCTTTTTTAAATAAGGTAGCTGATAGACTAACTGTAAAACCCCACCCACAAGTACTGCCCATGCAAGAGACATAATCGGTGGATCAAAATAAGGGGCAGCAAAAGCAGCAAAAATGATCATGCTGACATTGAGCAAGGTTGGGGCAAAGGCTGGAACAGAAAAACGGTTCCAAGTATTCAGGATTGCTCCCGCTAATGAGGCGAGTGAAATCAAAAAGATATACGGAAAAGTGACACGAAGTAAATCCGTTGTTAGGGCAAATTTACCCGCATCATCGGTAAACCCTGGGGCAGTTACATAAATAATCCAAGGTGCCGCCACCATACCAGCCACCGTCACAATTGCCAGTGCCAGTGTTAGCATCCCTGCAATATAAGCAACAAATGTACGAGTTGCCTCTTCGCCTTGCTGATTTTTATATTCAGCTAATATAGGAACGAAAGCTTGAGAAAACGCGCCTTCTGCAAAAATCCGACGCAATAAATTTGGTAATTTAAACGCGACAAAAAAGGCATCAGCTGCAGCCCCAGCGCCAAAAACCCGAGCAATGATAGCATCACGAATAAACCCAAGCACACGGGACATCATGGTCATTGAGCTTACAGCTGCTAGCGATTTTAATAAATTCATGATTGATAAACTAAAAGAATACAATCGTATCAGTTTAACAGCGCCCGCTGCTACTGACTACGATTGAAAGGTAAATTAGGAGTTTAGGTATTTAAACTTTATGGCGTCCCCACGCATCATCGGTTAATGCCGTCAAGACATGATCTCGCCATTCACCATTGATTTGTAAGTACTGCCTTGCATAACCTTCACGTTCAAAGCCCAACCTCGCCAGAAGGTTACCACTACGCATATTATGAGGCATATAATTAGCCATAATACGGTGCATTTTTTGATGCTTTTGCATATAACGCGTCACTTGCGTTAATGCCTCATACATCAAGCCATGACCTTGCCATTTCTCACCTAAGGAATACCCTAAATAACATGCATGAAATGAACCTCGTAGGACATTACTAAAGTTAGCAACCCCCATCACTTCATTTTCTTCTTTATCTAGTAAAAGAAAATGATAAGCACTTCCTTCACGGTGCATTTCATTCATCACTTGTAACCGGTTTTGCCAACCTGCGGGTTGATAATGTGAATTATCCCGCGTTGGTTCCCACGGCATCAAAAAATCTTTATTCAAACTATAATAATCAGCAAGTCGATAATTATCACGTTCATAAGTCAAACGAATAATCATTCTATCAGTAATAAGACGTACTTTAGGTACATTTGAACGATAACCAAACATCGTTAACCCTTAATTAATAATAAACCCTGACAACTGTTCTAGATTGTAATTTAAAGAGCTAGGAGCATACATAAATATGTGACTAGACTTGTTTAACGCAACCAATAACACTGCGATGCAAAATATGGCGGCTATTTATCGATAAAAATAAATCATCAATAACCACCTTTACCCACGATAAAAAAATATCATCTATTGCCTCATATTATACTGATATTATTGACAAGTAACATTAAGGTTCCATCCCTCTTGGCTATTTTTCTAATGGTGTGTCATGGCGCAGGTGTCACGGGCAAGAAGCCTTGGTAAGTATTTCCTTTTATTCGACAACATGTTAGTTGTTCTCGGGTTTTTTGTCGTTTTTCCCCTTATTTCAATTCGATTTGTTGACCAGCTAGGTTGGGCAGCCGTAATCGTTGGTTTTGCCTTAGGCCTTAGGCAATTTGTACAGCAAGGTTTAGGTATTTTTGGGGGAGCTATCGCTGACCGTTTTGGCGCCAAGCCCATGATTGTAATTGGAATGCTGTTGCGTGCTAGCGGGTTCGCCGTCATGGCAGTTGCCCATGACCCGTGGGTTTTATGGCTATCCTGTGTACTTTCAGCTCTTGGCGGCACCCTGTTTGACCCACCCAGAACTGCGCTTGTGATCAAATTAACTCGTCCTTACGAACGTGGGCGCTTCTATTCTTTGCTGTTAATGCAAGACAGCGCTGGGGCAGTAATTGGTGCCTTAATTGGGAGCTGGCTTTTACAATACGACTTCCACTATGTTTGCTGGGTAGGAGCCGCTGTCTTTGTTATTGCGGCTATTTGTAACGCTTGGTTATTACCTGCTTACCGCATTTCAACCGTTAGAACCCCAATAAAAGAAGGTATGGCTCGGGTATTAAAAGATAAACGTTTTGTCACTTATGTTGTAACTCTAGCGGGTTACTTCATGTTATCTGTGCAAGTTATGTTAATGTTTCCTATTGTTGTTAATGAATTGGCAGGGACACCAACCGCGGTCAAATGGATGTACGCTATCGAAGCCGCGATATCTTTAACATTGCTCTACCCGATTGCGCGCTGGAGTGAAAAACATTTCCGCCTTGAACAACGCCTGATGGCCGGCTTATTTTTGATGAGCATCAGCATGTTCCCAATTGGAATGACAACTTCGCTCAATACATTATTTGCACTTATTTGCCTGTTTTATCTTGGAACCGTTACCGCTGACCCCGCTAGAGAAACTCTCAGTGCTTCTCTCGCAGATCCTCGTGCTCGTGGCAGCTATATGGGGTTTAGCCGCTTAGGCTTAGCATTAGGAGGAGCCGTCGGTTATACCGGAGGCGGCTGGATGTATGATATTGGCCATCAATGGAATATGCCGCAACTACCGTGGTTTTTATTAGGCATTATCGGCTTTATTACTTTATGGGCACTCCACAAGCAATTTAATCGTAAAAAAATAGAAACAGTCATGTTGAGTGGGCAGTAATACGCTAAACTAGCAGTATTATTGTAAAAGGAGTCATTATGAAAAAATTTTTATTGGCGACAATGATTGGCTTTCTCACTTTGTTGACTGGCTGTAGTCAATTATCTGAATTCAGTATTAGTGAATCACAAATTAATAACTATCTGGCGAACAAAGTAAAATACGACCACAAGGTTGGGGTAACCGGCTTTGCAGATGCGGATATTCAACTGGCGAATTTAAAATCAGAAATTGGCCGCAGTGAACCGGGGAAGATAGCACTAACTGGGGATGCAACCGTTAAATTAGACTCCCTGATTGGTAAAGCGGAAGCGCAAATTAACCTCACGCTGACCGCCCGCCCATACTTTGACGCACAAACAGGCTCTATTTACCTAAAAGAATTAAATATTAGCCAATATACGGTGATGCCAGAAAAAATGGACACCGCAATGTCAGCCGTTATCCCTTATTTGAATAGCTCCCTTGAAACATTTTTCGAAACTCAGCCTGTTTATGTATTAAACCCAGATAACGGTGCAGCTGAGGCAACCGCTAAAAAATTAGCGAAAGGCTTAGAAATAAAACCCGGTAAACTGGTCATTCCATTAGTTGATTAGTTATCACCATAAATTATTTCGATTGAGAAACGCATTTAAGGCAACAGAGAAATCTGTTGCCTTTCTAGTTCAATCAAAAATATTAATCAATGCATGAGAATACTAGGCTAAAACCGGCCTCTCCTGATGTGACCCTGTCACAATCACTCTATTTCTGAATCCAACTCATCACGTAAAGCAATAACAGCGTCACGAGTAATTTGTGCCAGCGTACGATAAAATGCCGTTTTGGCGTGAGCTTCAACTTTACCTAAAAAAGTACCATACCAACTTAGGATATAACTATCGAATAGCTCTTCTTGTGCGGCTATTTCATCTTCCGCTGCTTGGTCTTCCAACCACGATGCTGCCAGTAATAAAGCCCCAAATGCGTCTGTTGGTGCATCGGTTAAAGACATGCCTCTCACCGTTAAAAACTCACGGACCTCTGCCTCAGTGATTTCGGAGTCGTAATCATTCGCTAGCATTGATACTGCCGGCACTTCACCCGTAAATAACGCATGATAATCCGCACTAATGGCTTTGACATCTAACCCTGTTGACATACGAGACCAAAGTTCATCTTGCTCTAATGGCCATGATGCTTTCAGTTTATCTTGTGCGATCAGGTCAATCAGCGGTTTAACTAGGCTGTCATCAGGGCTACGTTGAAATAGTGTGCCTAAAATACGGCAAACGATTGAAAATTCGTTCATATACATTTTCCTATTTTACAAATCAATAGCCACATCGTCGTGACCAACGCAATGATCTTTTAGTATATCGAAAAAATAGGAAATATATTAGGTAAGAAAAAGAGGAATAACCTCGACAGGTGAATAAATAGAAACAAGATAATAGCGAGTGGCTCTTGGTATACACCGCCCCACTCGCAATAACAGAACAGTAATTAATAACCGCGCTGCATATCAACAACACCAACTGGGGCTTCACCCGCTTCGATACGCTGAATATTACTGGTAATCATATCCATCGCTTCATTAGGTAGCGTAAACGCCGCGACATGTGGCGTAATGGCAATGCGTGGATGTGTCCAAAATGGGTGCATTTGCGATAATGGCTCGCTAGCAAACACATCTAGCGCCGCACCAGCAATTTGCCCTGAATCAAGCGCTGAGAGTAAATCTTGTTCAATTAAATGTGCGCCACGTGCTAAGTTAATCACATATGCGCCTTTTTGTAGCTGGCTAAATAATTGCTGGTTGAGAATACCAACCGTTTCAGGAGTACTTGGTAATAGGTTGATCACCACACGAGTTCCTGCAAGGAAGCTTGCAAGCTGGTCATGGCCATAATAACTCTTCACTTTATCAAGGTGTTTTTCAGAGCGGCTCCATGTTTTGACGTGGAAACCAAAGCTAACTAGGCGCTTAGCCACCGCTTGCCCTAGAGCACCAGCCCCCATCACACCAATAACAAATTCGTCATGTTGATACGCTGGCAATTGTTTCCATTGGCGCTGTGATTGTAACTGCCGGTATTCATCCATACGACGGAAGTAAGATAAGACTTTCGCACAGGCATATTCTTCCATTTGAATCGCCATCCCCGTATCTTCTAACCGCATAACAGGCACCCCAGCCGGTAATGTCCCAGGGTTATCGTGCTCCTGTTTTAAAATAGCGTCGACACCTGCACCTAATGCAAAAATCCCTTTTAAATCACTGCGCCCAGCTAAACACTCATAAGGGGGTAACCAAACCATGGCATAATCAGCTGCTTGATTATCCCCTTTTTCCCATTGACGAATATTAGCTTGTGGTAATCTAGCACGCATGCCTTCAATCCACTGTTTTGAATCAAAAAATGGATGGTAAAATAAAATATTCATGGCGACTCCTCTTCGGTTTCTAACAGAGTGTGCCGAATGGCTTTTCTTTTCAAGTTAATCAACCTTATACAGCTCACTCTATAAGAATTTTGTTAACTAGCTAACGGTTTTCACTCTCCCTTCTTGCAGTTCAAAATTAACATAACAAATATCAGTCACCCTAAAATATAACAATTAAGATTAGATAATAATCAAATTGATTTTTATTTAGCTAAACAACCATAAATGTGGGAAAAAGAATAAATAGATAGTTGACGCAAGACGCTATTTTCCCTATAGTAGCGCCCCGTTGCAGAGCAGGTTTTTATTACCTACTCCACAACGGATATAGCAGTACAGATTTAGAAAAACGGTGAGGTGTCCGAGAGGCTGAAGGAGCACGCCTGGAAAGTGTGTATACGGCAACGTATCGAGGGTTCGAATCCCTCCCTCACCGCCATTTTTCGTCTAGTTTTCCCTTTCTTCTTTATATAAAACTTCCTTTTCTTGCCCATTTTTAGGGCCAATACCGATACCTCTTTCATGGTACTCGCGGCTAATGTCTTCCCAAAGTTCAGCATTTTCCACCCCTGCTACTTTTGGGTCGAAAACAGGGTCAATTCCCAGTTTTTCTTGTCGTTCATAATCCCGTAAAGCACGCAATGCAGGTTTCGAAAGAAAGACTATCGCGATTAAATTGAGATAACTCATACTACCAAAGCCAATATCGCCTAAACTCCACATTAGGCTAACTGACTCCACACTTCCCATAAAGACGATAATTAAAAATACAAACTTAAGGATCAATTTGAGTACTGGATAAGACAGCTTCCTATCAAGGTAAACGATGGTTGTTTCTGCAATATAATAGTAAGCCATCAGTGTTGTGAAAGCGAAAAGGAATACGGCAATTGAAACAAACCCTGACCCGGCTGAAGTAAATACTGTGGATACCGCCATTTGTGTCCACGCCGTTCCTGCGGCCACTCCTGGGACATATTCAACTAATGCTGTTGCAGAACCGTCAGGGAACACATTGTACATATTGGTCACGAGGATCATCAACCCTGAAGCCGTGCATACCACAACTGTATCAATATAGATTGAAAAGGCTTGGATCAAACCTTGTTTAACCGGATGGCTCACTTCAGCCGCCGCAGAACTGAATGTTGCCTCACCTGCACCAGCAACATTAGAAAAAACAGCTCGGCGTACCCCCCATGAAACCGCAGTACCGATAATTCCACCAAAAACAGCATCCATCCCCATTGCACTACGGAATATCAAGCTAAACATTGCTGGGACTTTCTCATAATGGCTACCTAAAATAATCACCATCATCACGATATAAGCAAGAGCCATAATCGGCACAATTTTATCCGCAGCACTCGCAATACGCTTGACGCCACCAAAGATTAACCACGCCATTAGCACAGTGACGATTACACCTGTCACAATCGGAGGGAGATTGAAAGATGTTTGGAAAGCATCTGCGATGGTATTGGCTTGAATACCAGGAACTAATATCCCATAAGATAAACAAATGACAGCAGCCACCACGATTGCAAACGGTTTTAACTTTAAACCTTTTTCAATGTAGTAAGGGGAGCCGCCTCGATATTGGCCATCAGAACGTTGCTTATAAATCTGAGCTAATGTTGACTCAATAAAAGCACTAGCCCCTCCTAATAGCCCCATGACTACCATCCAAAAAATAGCACCGGGACCACCCGCGGCAACGGCGGTTGCGACCCCAGCAATATTACCAACACCAACGCGACCAGATAAAGCTAAGCAAAATGCTTGGAATGAAGAAATCCCATCCTTTGATGCTTTATTTTCCTTTAATAAACAAACCATTTTGATGATATAGCGAAACTGTACTCCACGTGTCGCTAAAGTAAAGTAAAGCCCCACACCTAGCGATAATATGACTAATGCATTACCCCAGATGTAACCAACGATTGTATTAACGATGGCTTCCATTTTGTACTCCTTCGTTATTGTAATTGTTTATTGTGTGTTTGCAGGGGAAAAAAAACCTGAGCCCTTAGAGCTCAGGTCAACGTTATTTATTGGTGAATAAACCAGATAACTTTCTTTTGTGTATATTGTTCGAAAGCCTCTAACCCATTATCTTTACCGCCAAAGCCTGATTGCCGGAAACCTCCAAACGGCGTAGCGATACTACCCTCACTGAATCCGTTTACCGAAACCGTTCCTGCATTAATACGACGGGCAACATGCATAACTCGATGAATATTCTGACTATAAAACGAGGCCGCTAAGCCGTAGTGCGTATCATTCGCTAAAGCAATTGCTTCATCATCATTTTTAAATGAAGTGACTGCTAAAATGGGCCCGAACACCTCATGTTTAAACAGTGACATTTGGGGAGTAACTTCATCAAAAATTGTCGGCTCGAGATACCAGCCTGAACCTATCTCATGATGGACTTTTCCACCTGTAACGAGTTGACCTCCTTCTTTTATTGTTATGTCTAAAAACGATTGAACCTTCTCAAAATGCGCTTGTTCAATCATAGGCCCTATTGACACCTCAGCCTGTCGTGGATCACCCAATTTCCATTCTTTCAGTGCCATCGTTAGCTTTGCTAATAGTGGCTGTTTAATACTTTCATGTACTATCAGACGAGAACCACAGCTACAGTTTTCACTCATATTCCAAAATGCAGCGGCCAAGATATGCGGAATTGCAGCCTCTATATCTGCATCTTCGAACACAAGTTGCGGGCTTTTACCACCACACTCAAGAATAATTTCTTTTAAGTTACTTTCAGCCGAATACTTTAGAAACAGGCGCCCTACCTCAGTTGAACCAGTAAAGGAAACAACATCAACATCATTGTGCCGCCCAAGTGCCTCACCGACTTTTTCCCCTAAGCCGCATACAAGGCTTAGTGCCCCTTTAGGAACACCCGCTTCATAGGCAAGCTCGACCAAACGATAAGCACTTAACGATGTTAGCTCCGCCGGTTTGACCACCACAGAATTACCCACAGCAAGAGCTGGCGCAACCTTCCATGCAAACATTTGTGCTGGGAAATTCCACGGAAGTACTGCCCCAACCACGCCAATAGGCTCATTAACAATCAGCCCTAGCTCTTGCTGACTAGTTGGTGCAATTTTACCAAACAGCTTGTCGAGAGTTTCAGCATACCAATAGAAAGTTTCAATGGTGGCGGGTAAATCCGTATTTAAACATTCAGTTATTGGTTTACCTGCATCAACACAATCCAACGCAGCTAACTCCTCGCTGTGCAGGCTAATAAGATCAGCCCATTTAAGCATTACAGCTTTACGTTCTTGAGGGGATTGGTCACGCCAAATTCCCTTTTCAAACGTGTTGCGAGCCACTCTTACCGCAGCTTCAATATCTTGGGCATCCCCATCTGCGATATACCCAATGAGGCTATTATCAATCGGCGTATGGTTTTCTAACTTATTATTATGATTTGCATACCCTTCAATCAAATTGCCCGCCCATAATTTCCCTTGATTAGCGCGTTCGAATACCTGTTCTTGAGTGATTTTCATTCTGTGATCCCCCAGCTACGATTTGACTAATTTGATAAATTCATTACGTGCTGCAGTTGCTAAATTTGATAATGGCAAGCGAACAGGCCCCGCATTAAATGAGCCATTTAAGCAGCCAGCTTTAGCTTTTTGGTTATAATCACCTGATTCCATAGAATAAATTGCTGGGTATATGGTCTTCATAATTTGCTTGGCTTTATCCCAATCCCCTAATTGAGCAGCCTCATAAATTGCCACCTGTTCAGATGGGAATACATTACCTGCTCCAGCAATCCAACTTTTAGAGCCCCAGAAGAAAAAGTCCACAGGCTGGTCATCACAACCGCAGATCACTTCAAAGTTTTTAAATGGCGTTTGGAGTAAATGAAGTGCGCGGCTAAAACTACCGCTGCTCTCTTTGATAGCGACAATGTTGTCAATTTCTGCCAACTTTATCACCGTATCAATTTCAATTTCTATACCAATACGAGCAGGGAAATTGTACATAATAATGGGTAATGAGGTTGATTTTGCTACTTTTTCATAGTGGGCATATACCCCTTGTTGATCGGGTAGACTATACGGAGGCGGTGATAACATTAAACCTTCATAACCGAGGTTTTTCGCTTGTTCAGCACGTGCGATTGCTCCCTCGGTTGACAAATCGTTAATGCCAGCAATTAATGTCACACGCCCTTTGGCGATTTTGCTGACCGTTGATAATACGGTTTGGCGTTCATCTTCATTTAATGCGTAATATTCACCCGTTGTTCCGCACACGACTAAACCAGTGACGCCCTTTGCAATTAACTGCTCCGTTAGTTCTGCTAATCCACTAATATTTAATGATAAATCATCGTGAAATGGAGTGACTAATGGTACAAGAATGCCATGAAAGTTCATTTGAATTATCCTCAAAATTTAAAGAAAACGCTCAATAGAAAACGGACTACAATCGACGGCTGTCGGCTGTTCATGAATAAAACAATTAACTATATCTGCGGTGATAGCCGCTTGGGTTAACCCTAGGTGTTGGTGCCCAAAGGCAAAGATATACGGGCCTTTGTGGTCAATTACGGGTAAAGAATCTGATGTGGAAGGGCGAAACCCCATCCACGGCGTTGATTCTTGGCTATTAAGCGGGGTGGTTAGCATCGGCTCTGCTAAGGGAAGAAAATGATGAGCACGTTGCATATTCGGCGGTCGTTTTAACCCTGCATATTCAACAGTACCCGCAAGGCGTAATCCCCCAGCCATTGGGGTCATAATAAAACGCCTATCCATACTTGAAACAGGAATATTCAGCCGCTGCCCCTCCTGCGGCAACATTAAATGATAACCCCGCTCAGTTTCTAGCGGCACATTAATGCGACTGACCATTCTGACTAATGATTTAGAAAATGCGCCGCCTGCGATCACGACTTTTCGTCCTGAAAATACGCCTTGCGTTGTTGTTACTGTCGCTTCCAAATTTGAAGTTGAAGTAATTTGCGTTACTTCACAGTGGGTTAACACTCGGCCACCCAAATTGATAAACGACTGAGTGAGCCTTGAGTGCAATTCTGCTAAATCAATAACATGCCCAGTATCAGGGTAGAAAATCCCTCCCAACTGGCTTGTTGATAGAGCTGGCTCACGCTGCAATAGTTCAGCTTGTTGAATTAATTGGTTTTTAACACCAATTTTTGTAAGGTATTCACTATGTTCACCCAGCTTATCAAGGGTTTCATTTTTTTCTGCAACCAATAACGACCCTTCCATTTTAACAAGGTCACTAAGTTGCCATTTTTGAATAAAAGTTTGCCATGAATCAAAAGCAGCACGATTCAACGTGGTCAATGTACGGTGGATGTGTGTAAAAGGCTTGTGACGCATATTACCCACCAGCTTACATAACCATGGTGTTAACGGTAATAAGTAGCGCCAATCTAAACGTAAGGGCCCAAGCGGGTCGAGAAGCATTTTCGGAATGGATTTTAACACTGCAGGGTCGGCAATAGGAAATACCTGTTCAGTTGCAATATGCCCTGCATTACCAAACGAAGCTCCAGAGCCAATTTCATGTTTATCAATGAGCAACACATCCGTACCATTAGCTTGCACACTTAGTGCAATACTTAAGCCAATAATACCACCACCAATCACGACTACAGGATATTGATAAGCCATACCATTCCCCTACGAAACCGAAATGCCAAAACGGAATGGGTCTTGCTCATCAATAAGCAAGGTATTTTGACCACTAATGTAAGCGTTGCCTCTAATCGTAGGGATAATCCCATTCGCATCAGCATGCTGAAAACTAGCTTGAAATTGGCTTCCGATAACGCTGGCTTGATGCCACACTTCACCAGCCACTAATTTTTTATCCGCAGCAAGGCAAGCTAGTTTTGCACTTGTTCCCGTACCACAAGGTGAACGGTCATAAGCGCCCCCAGGGCAAAGAACAAAACTTTGACTGTTCGCTGTTGGGTGTGAACTAAATAACTCAATATGGTCAATTTCTTGGTTATCTTTACCAAAAACTTTTTGGTCTAATAAGGCTTGTTTTATTTTTAAACAGATTTCTGTCAGTAGGTTTACTTGTTGAAAATTGACTGCAACAGGCGAATTTTCAACTAAGAAAAACCAATTCCCTCCCCAAGCGATATCTCCAGTGATGGTGCCAACTTCAGGGACATCAATCTGTACACCTTTACGATAACGATATGAATAAACATTTTGAATACTCACACTGCCATCCTGATGTAACTCGGCGGTGACTTCGCCTACGGGGGTTTCAATTAAGTGTTTTCCATATGAAATCTGCCCTAAAAAATGCAATGACGCGACTAAGCCAATTGTGCCGTGACCGCACATGCCTAAGTAACCTTCATTGTTGAAGAAAATAACACCAGCTGCAGCAGCTGGGTTTTGCGGCTTACATAGGAGTGCGCCGACAAGAATATCGTTACCTCGAGGCTCTAAAATGGTTGTACGACGCCAATCATCATGATGCTCACGCAGTAACTCTAATCGTGCAGCTATACTTTCATTTCCCAACTCAGGGAAACCGCCGATCACTAAACGCGTTGGTTCTCCGGCGGTATGAGAATCTATAACTTCAATTTTTTTATATTGAGATTGCATTTGTTAGCACCCTATCCACTTTAATTGTTAATAGAATGCTTGATTTTTGTTAACAACTCTTGATATCTTTCCAATCAACTTATGCGTTTTTCTGCACAATCTCAAAATATTTAAGAAAATTAGTTAAATTAATTTAAGAACCGGAGAACAGCATGATCAATTTAAATAAATTATTATTGATTAGTCAGGAAAATATGCTTTTTCCCGTTGATAATATTGATACTTTGCTAAATCACCTAGGTTTAGTGATGCCTCTTATAAATACATTGCCTAATGTGACTTTCTTTGTGAAAGACCATAATGCAAAGTATTTACTTGCGAATGATAATTTAGCCACTCGCTGTAAAATTGAGCATGTTAACCATGTAGTAGGTAAAAGCGCTGAAGATATTTTCCATTCTGAGTTAGGCCAAAGTTATAGTTCACAAGATTATTTAGTGATGGAAAAGAAAATTAGTGTCATCAATAAACTTGAACTTCATCTCTATAAAGTAGGTTTACTGGGTTGGTGTTTAACCACTAAAGTTCCTATTTTTAATACGAATAACCAAGTCATTGGGGTTGCTGGTATTTCAGTTGACCTTCAAGACGCGAAATCAGTGAGTCCAAAACTAAACAACCAACTTAGTCGAGTTGAACGCTACATTAGCGATAACTTTGATACTGCGATTAAAATGACAACGCTTGCGGAAATTTCCGGCTTATCTCTATCCCAATTGAATCGCCAATTTAAAGCTATTTTCTTGATCACTCCTCAGCAATATATTCAAAAAAGCGTCTTGAACATGCTATTGAATTATTGGAGGATAATTATTCAATCACTGAGATTTCCAGTAAATGTGCCTATGCTGATCACAGTGCGTTTTGCCGTAAATTCAAAGAAATGACAACCATGACGCCTAGCCAATTTAAACGGATGCGAGCAGCCATAGACAGACAAAAAATAATTGCCTAATTAATACTGAACTACTCAGTAAAGATTAGATAATGAAAGTTATTTAACATTCATTGATAATGTTTATTTTATATTTTAATTCAATGAGTTAGCCAACACTCAATCTCAATTTCTACTCTATTCTCCCTTTTCTATAATATTAACTTAAGATAGCTCTTATTGTGGCTTAAGATGGATCGCGTATTGATATGTCACAAACCTGCATACTATTCGCAGTGATAGGAAAGGATAAACCAATGACAATTTATGATCTGAAACCTAAATTTCAAGATCTACTCCGCCCGCTAGTGCGTTACTTATTTAAAGCCGGTGTGACAGCAAACCAAGTGACTATAGCCGCGTTACTTTTATCCGTAATGGTCGGTGCTGTTTTATTTTTCTTCCCCAACCCTCACTTGTTTGCTTTATTACCTTTTATTTTGTTTATTCGGATGGCATTGAATGCGATTGATGGCATGCTAGCCAGAGAACATCAGCAAAAAAGCAACCTTGGTGCATTTTTAAATGAGCTCTGTGATGTCATTTCTGATATCGCTTTATACCTACCATTTATTGTTATTTTTCACTCGTCCTTCTGGTTGATATTATTGATTTTAGTACTGTCAGTATTAACCGAGTTCATCGGTGTCATTGCCCAAGCCATTGGTGCATCACGACGCTATGATGGCCCTATTGGTAAAAGTGACCGTGCGTTTATTTTTGGGGCTCTAGGGTTATTGGTGAGCATATTCCCACACATAGCCTTATCAAACTGGGTTATTTACCTGTTGGTTATTATGTCATTGTTGCTGTTTTATACCTGCTATAACCGTATCCAGCGAGCACTTGCTCAGTTAAATACACCACTGGATAATAAATAATTAAGGAATAATTATGAACGTTCAGACAGATTATCTGACGCAACGCTCCGTTACCGAATCACACTTTACAACTAGCGACCATGCCTCTATTTTTTATCGCTATTGGCCAACTGAAACCCCCACTCAGAAAGCTATTGTCTTATTCCATCGCGGTCACGAGCATTCAGGGAGAGTGGCTCATTTAGTTGATGAATTAAATTTACCTGACTTTGCAATGTTCGCATGGGATGCTCGTGGGCATGGTCGAAATGACGGCCCGAGAGGTTATAGCCCCTCATTAAGTACATCTATTAGTGATGTAGATGAATTTATTCGCTATATATCTAGGCAGTATCAGATACCATTAGAAAATATCATTGTTATCGGCCAAAGCGTTGGCGCAGTGCTCGTCTCCTCTTGGGTACATGATTACGCCCCCAAAATCCGCGCAATGGTATTAGCTTCCCCCGCATTTAAAGTTAAATTATATGTCCCATTTGCACGTACTGGCTTAGCTTTAATGCAAAAAGCTCGTGGTTTGTTTTATGTTAATTCGTATGTAAAGGCAAAATTTCTCACCCATGACCAACAAAGAATTGATTCGTTTAATCGTGACCCTTTAATCACTCGCCCTATCGCTGTTAATATTTTACTCGAACTGTACAAAACGGCCGATAGAATCGTCGCAGATGCAGGTGCGATTACATTACCAACCCAATTATTTATTTCAGGTAGTGATCACGTGGTTCACCATCGCCCTCAACACCAATTCTTTGAAAAACTGAATACACCAATTAAAGAAAAACATGTGTTACCCGGTTTTTATCACGATACGTTAGGCGAAAAAGAGCGCCATATTCCTATTGAAAAAATTCGGGATTTTGTCGAAAAACTGTTTAGTTTTCCCCTTTATCAACATAATTACCAATATGAAGACACCTGGAGTGTTAGCGCAGAAAAATACCGCACTCTAATGACCCCGCTCCCTAAATGGTGCCCTAAAAACCTTATGTATAAAACCATGAGCAAATCCATGAGTACGCTTGGAAAAGCCTCTGAAGGGATACGTATTGGTTATGACAAAGGCTTTGATTCTGGTTCAACATTGGATTATGTATATCGTGATAAAGCCCAAGGAAAAGGCTTATTTGGCCGTATTATTGATAGACAATATCTCAATAGCATTGGCTGGCAAGGAATACGCCAACGAAAAGTAAACATTGAAAACATTTTACGCCAAGCTATTCGTGAGCTAAGCGAAAATGGCATACCTGTTCGGATCATGGATATTGCTGCTGGCCAAGGCCGTTATATCTTTGACGCTATTAATGATTATGGCAAAGTCGAATCTGTTTTGTTACGCGATTATAGCTCAGTCAATGTTGAACAAGGCCGTTTACATATTAAGCAACGTTACCTTGAGGATAAGATCCAGTTTATAGAAGGTAATGCATTTGATGCTGACTCCTTAGCTGCGGTAACACCATCACCAACGATAGGTGTAGTCAGTGGTTTATATGAGCTTTTCCCCAGTAATGAGTTAATTAAGCAATCATTAAATGGGCTTTCTCGTGCCATACCTTCAGGCGGTTTACTTATTTATACTTGCCAGCCTTGGCACCCCCAAGTCGAAATGATCGCGCGCGTACTACCAAGCCACCAAGGCGGCCAAGCATGGGTAATGCGTTGCCGAAGCCAAGGCGAAATGGATACATTAGTTGAAGAAGCAGGTTTTGAAAAATTAAACCAATCTATCGATAACTGGGGTATATTCAGTGTATCTATAGCTAGACGCCGCTAATTTACTTTCATAGTAAGTGATTGATAGTATGATTAATTTCGCCATCAATCACTTACCTTTAGCGGCCGTCATTATTGGTTAACATCAACGCTGTTATGTCATGAAAGCTGATTTGAAACGACCTTATACAACATATATACCTATTTATATGGCTATTGTTTATCATTAACCTATCCGTACTTTAAGGAAGATAGCAAAGGACTATGACTGTAATTTCTATTCCTAAACAAGCACCATCACGACGTCAAATTATATTATATGGCTTGTTATGGCTCGCGTTCTTAGCCCCTTTTTTCTTTCTAACTTATGGCCAAGTTAATGCTTATACCGCAACATTAAACCATGTCCCTTCCGTTGTTTTTTCTTGGGAGCCAGAGATCCCTTTTATCCCTTGGACGATCATTCCCTATTGGAGCATCGACCTTCTATATGGGCTATCGCTATTTATTTGCACAACTCGTAAGGAACAAACGATACACGGGTTACGACTCGCTATGGCTTCGGTTGTCGCTTGTATTGGTTTTTTATTATTTCCCCTTAAGTTTAGTTTCTCTCGCCCAACGACAGATGGCCTTTTTGGCTGGATGTTTGATAGCTTAGAGTTATTTGACCTACCCTTTAACCAAGCCCCATCATTGCATATTATTTTATTATGGATCTTATGGTTACGATTTCGTGCTCATACACCTAACAAATGGCGTTGGTTGCTCCATAGTTGGTCTGTATTAATTTTAATTTCAGTTCTCACTACTTGGCAGCACCATTTTATTGATGTAATAACTGGCTTTGCTGTTGGCATCATAATTAGTTATTTGTTACCTATGCATACCCGCTGGCAATGGCATTACACGGGTTCTCCTCGTAGCTTCAAAATGAGTAAAAATTATGGCTTAGGGTCAATATTTTGTTTTGCTTTAGCTTTTTTTATTCAAGGTACAGCATGGTTATTACTCTGGCCTGCAATAGCATTATTTTTTATCACTGTAGGCTATTTGGGAGCCGGCGCTAGTGTCTTCCAAAAAACCCCCGACGGCAAAATTTCCCTTTCAGCCGCTATCCTCTTACTGCCTTATCGGCTCATTGCTTGGGGAACCTATCATTACTTTGCTAAACATTGTGCACAACCGAGTATTATCAATGCGTATATTGTTTTGGGAGGGCGCCCGCTTTATCCTTTGCAAACACAAGCCGTTTTAGATATGACTTGCGAATGGCCTCGCAATACTTATAGCGAAGGGCAAGCTTACTGTAGCCAACCACAAATTGATTTGTTACCACTAAGCGCAGAAGATATCGAAAAATCAGTACATAGCATGGACCAGCTAGCAAAATTTGGTACTGTTTACATTCACTGTAAGCTAGGCTATTCACGTAGTGCTACGGTTGCTGTTGCATGGTTAGTCCACCATGGTGATGCAACAAACATAGAAGAAGCAATCGCGTTAGTTGAACAAGCACGGCCACAAGTTATTTTGAATGCGGCAACGAAAGAACAACTAAACTATTGGTATACACAATATCATTTAAATAGAGTGGCATAATGAATACTTTGATGGATAAAAATCATGGCGATATAATTATTGCTTTCACTAATAGCTGGCGCTATTTAGCAACGGGCTCCATTTTATCCTTTATTTGTCAGTTTAGCCTATTCCTCTGTTTAAATTATAATAAATACTATTTATTTATTGCCATAATTATATTTATTATTAGTCATTATTATATTTATCGACTTTGGTTAGATAACCATTTCTTTAAAATTATCTATCACCAAGAAAACACCAAAGCCTTTGATAATACTTTAACTTTTTTATTTCCCAGGAAAACCAAAGACAGAAGTATGGAGCAACGCTGGTACGGCACCAAACAGCTATTTACCCGGGCATTACTGTCAGTACTATTACTTTGGTTATGGTTATTAATTACTGTAGCTACATTATAAGTAAATTAATTAGTGGTGATTAATATATTATTTACTATTAATCCCCACTAAAAAACACTAATTAAATATAATTTAAACCGGCAAAATTAAATAGCCGAATAAAATAAAACTGGCTATTTAACATTATAATATAATGGCTTTTTTTACTTTCACCACTGAAAACGTTATGATAATTGCAGATTCATTGATACATAACAGTTTTTTTCAGGTTGCTAAGCGTATCATTATAGATACATTTTCGTTTATTTTTCACCCTGTTATTTGGTAGGGTATAATGAGTACAAAAAAAATTAATAGTTTGCGTCCTTTTAGTGCGCTGATAGATTCTTGTTGGAAAGAAAAATATACCGTTGCCCGCTTAGTTAAAGACTTAATCGCGGGGATTACCGTTGGGATTATCGCAATCCCTTTAGCTATGGCATTAGCGATTGCAAGTGGCGTTCCACCGCAGTATGGGTTATATACTGCAGCAATTGCTGGGGTTATTATTGCCATAACTGGTGGGTCGCGCTACAGCGTTTCAGGGCCAACGGCTGCTTTTGTTGTAATTTTATACCCAGTATCGCAACAGTTTGGGCTAAGTGGGCTACTCGTGGCAACACTGATGTCAGGTATCATACTCCTTGCCATGGGCTTTGCTCGTTTTGGTAAATTTATTGAGTATATCCCTGTTTCCGTTACTTTAGGGTTTACCTCAGGTATCGCAATTACCATAGCAACCATGCAAATAAAAGATTTCTTTGGCTTGCAAATGGAACATGTGCCTGAAAACTATGTTGATAAACTAATTGCGATTGGGAACACATTTCCAACGCTCCAATACAGTGACACACTCATTGGTTTATCAACCTTATTAGTTCTTATTTTTTGGCCAAAATTAAAATTAGCCTTTCCGGGGCATTTACCCGCTCTGGTTGTTGGTACTATCGTGATGTGGGTACTTTCATTATTTGGTCAAGAAGTGGCGACTATAGGTTCTGAATTTAGCTATTTACTTCCGGATGGCACCGAAGGTAATGGTATTCCGCCTATTCTTCCACAATTTATTTTACCGTGGGAACTCCCAGGAAGCTCACCAATTAGCTGGGGGATGATCACCGCATTAATGCCAGCCGCCTTTTCTATGGCTATTTTAGGTGCAATTGAGTCCCTACTTTGTGCTGTTGTATTAGACAATATGACAGGTAAAAAGCACCATTCAAATAGTGAACTCATTGGCCAAGGTATCGGGAATATTGCAGCGCCATTTTTTGGTGGTATCACAGCAACAGCAGCCATTGCACGCTCTGCGGCTAACGTACGTGCTGGAGCGACATCGCCAATATCTGCCGTGATCCACTCAATATTAGTCATACTCACCTTGCTCGTATTGGCTCCAATGCTTTCTTACCTACCACTCGCAGCAATGTCGGCTTTACTATTAATCGTTGCATGGAACATGAGTGCGGCTGGTAAAGTGATGTACCTAATTAAGCGCGCTCCAAAAGATGACATTATTGTATTAGTTCTTTGTATGTCTTTAACCGTGCTATTTGATATGGTTATTGCTATTACCGTTGGTATCGTTCTTGCTTCATTGCTGTTTATGCGTCGTATCGCCAACATGACTCGCTCAACACAACTTGCTGAAACCGATGAAGAAAAAAGCCGCTTAGTCGTTCGTATTAATGGCCCATTGTTCTTTGCCGCAGCCGAACGCATTTTCGATGAGCTACGGGTAAAAAGTGAAGGCTATGAAAGCATTATCATGCAGTGGGATGCTGTACCAGTTCTTGATGCGGGTGGTTTAGAAGCCTTTGAGAAATTCATAGAAGCGGTACAAAAAGATACACATATTTTAGTCTGTGATATCCCGTTCCAACCATTAAAAACATTAGCTCGCGCTAAAGTTATACCTATTGAAGGTGTATTGAGTTTCCATAACTCAATAGATAATGCATTGGAAGCAGTTAAAGAAATAGAGCAGAGTAAGGCGCCCACCCAAAAGTGACCCTGTAACAATTTAATTCTTTACTCTCGAAACCGCCACGTTAAATCACGTGGCGGTTTTCACATTAATATTCTAAACAAAACATTTCGTTTCCTGCTTTTTTACCTTTCTCACAAGCAAGTTCCCTAAGTTTTTTAGCTTTTTTCGGATCAATTCTTACCGTGCCTGTATTATCTTCAGAAAATTTAAATGCAGCCATCCATTCCGCATAGCCGGGATACGTCATATCATCAGCCTTATCAAACCATTGCTGCGCTTGTTTTTCATCTTTAGGGACACCTTGACCATCTAAATAGATAACCCCTAACCAAATTGGGGCAGTAAAATAATCAGGATTATTAAGAGCAACCACTTCATTAAGTAAATTCACTGACTGTGCGTAGTCTGTTTTACCAGCAGTTGGGTTAATTAAAGACTCTGCTAGGCTAATTTTCCCTCTAATACTGCCCAACTCAACCGCTTTTTTTGCATTTTTCCTTGCTTCAATAAACTCATCGTTAAAATAACTATCATTTAATAAGCTAATATCAGCCAATAATGCATATCCATCCGCATTACCATTCTTAGCTGCTTCATTGGCCCACAAGCGAGCACTATTGAGGTTTTGTAAAACACCTAAACCAGAAAAATACATCTCGGCTAATTGATATTGTGCTAATGCATCATTATTAATTGCTTTTTGCTGTGTCTGGGTAAAAACCTGCTTATCTTCGGGTGTAATATCTAGTTGAGCAACAGAATGAAAAGAAATAAAAAAAACAGAGGATACTATAATAGCGGTGTGATTTATCCGTAACATAAAATACTCTCATTAAAATAAATTAAAGTGCAGAACCTTGCCCGCCATTTTTTAAAAAATACTGATATAAATTATTCATTCCAACCCAATGATTTTCACACCACAAAGGTGCCAATAAGGTAGGTTTCCTTGCGCTAGCACTAATGCGGTGATAAACAATTTCAGGTGGTGTATAACGGATCATTTCCCCTGCAATTTGAGTATATTCATCAAGAGAAAGTGTTGCTAAGCGCCCTGCTCTCCAGCCTTTAGCCATCACACTGCCTTCGACGATATGTAATGGATGAAGTTTAATGCCATCAGTACCACAATTGAGTACTTTTTCGAGTGTCTGCATGTTCATTTGCATATTCTCACCCGGTAAACCACAAATTAAATGGGTGCAGACTTTTAGCCCTAATCGGCGGGCTTTTTGTGTAGTCTGCTGATAAGCAGCAAACCCATGACCACGGTTAATGCGATGCAATGTTTTATCATGGCCGCTTTGTAGTCCTAGTTCGAGCCAAATTTCATAGCCTTGTTCTTTATATTCGCTCAATAAAGATAATACAGAGTCGGGAACGCAGTCTGGACGAGTACCAACACACAGGCCAATAATATCCGCTTGCTGTAATGCCTCTTCATATAACTTCTTGAGTAGGCTCACTTCTGCATAAGTACTTGTATAAGCTTGAAAATAAGCAAGATAGCGCTTTGCTCGAGAAATGCGGGAGACTTGATGATTAATTTGCTCGCTAATTGTTTGCGAAGATTGGCTTTCATCTGAAAAGGAAGCGACATTACAAAACGTACAACCGCCTCGGCCGAGAGTACCATCACGGTTTGGGCAACTAAAACCACCATGTAACGTGATTTTATAAATTTTTTCACCATATCGACGCTGTAAATCAGCGCCGAACATGGAAACAACTTCAGTTAGTTGCATGTCACGTCTGATTTAGCGACTTGTATCTAACTCAGGGAAGCTTTTAACAACTTCATCAATTGCTTTCATTTGCTTCAGGAATGGTTCTAATTTATCTAAAGGCAGTGCTGATGGGCCATCACAACGTGCATTGTCTGGGTCTGGATGCGCTTCAAGGAATAACCCGGCGATCCCCACCGCCATACCCGCTCTAGCTAACTCTGCAACTTGCCCACGACGACCACCCGATGCCGCTCCAAATGGGTCACGACACTGTAAGGCATGCGTCACATCGAAAATGACAGGGCAACCTTTAGAAGATTGAACCATCACGTTAAAACCTAGCATATCAACGACTAAGTTATCATAACCAAAGTTTGCACCACGATCGCAAAGAATAATTTTATCGTTACCGCCTTCAATAAATTTCTCAACGATATTACCCATTTGCCCTGGGCTAATAAATTGTGGTTTCTTAATATTAATGACTGCATCCGTTTTTGCCATAGCAGCGACAAGGTCGGTCTGACGAGCCAAAAAAGCAGGTAATTGGATAACATCGACCACTTCAGCTACAGGTGCAGCCTGTGCCGGTTCATGGACATCCGTAATGATTTTAACGCCAAAGGTTTGTTTCAGTTCTTGGAAGATTTTCATCCCTTCTTCAAGACCTGGTCCACGATATGAATGTATTGATGAACGATTAGCCTTGTCAAATGAGGCTTTAAATACGTAAGGGACCCCCAGTTTTTGCGTCACAGTGACATAATGCTCACACACTTTCATCGCCATATCACGAGATTCAAGCACATTCATTCCGCCAAATAACACAAACGGCAAGTCGTTCGCGACATTGATATCACCAATATTGACTACTTTCTGTTGCATACTCTTACCTTTAATATTTAGACAGGCTATCTGTCTGTACGTTAATTAATGTAATATGACTGGATGGTTATCCAATGAGTAAATTTGTATTTTAATCATTTCAGATACGGGGTCTTCTGGGCAATGTTCAATAAAGTAATTGAGATCACTTAATGCCACATGGTTGCAATCTAAATGTGCAAGTATTAGCCCACGATCACGAATTTCATAAGGGTCTTCTGGGTCGAGTGTCAGTAGCGTTTCGCAAACTTTAAGCGCTAACTCCATCTTTTTCTCTTCCATTAGCGCTGCTTTTAATGTGTCAAAGATTTTACGAATAACAACACTATTTTCTGCGGTCTCAAGTTGGTCATAAAAAAACTCAGAAAAAGGGTCAACGGTGCCCTTTAACCACATATTAAGAGTATGCAATGATAATGAATCGCCATTTACAGGGTTAATAACCCACTGTGAACCATCATTTTTTTCTGCAATGAACAATAATTGTGTCGGGAAAATCGCTGGCGCTATCTCTATACCTAAACGCTCTGCAATATATAAAAAAAGCGAACCGAGGGATACGGGCGTCCCTTGCTTGGAAGATAATACTTTATCAAGCCACAACATATCAGACAGTGAATAAATCCCTTCTGCCGGGCCAAATGACCAATCCCGATAGAACAAAGTAATAAGTTGTTCAATTTTTGACTCATTATCAGCTTGTAAATCAATAGCTGTTTGTGCCGCTGAAACTAAACTATCTAACTGAGCTTGCACTTTCATTAGTGGAAAATCATGGCGGATACATTGTGAAACGGCCATGATCCCTTCACTTAAGGGGAGTTGGTTAAATTCTATATTCGCTATGGTTTTCATTACATTTCCACTGCTGTGCCCACTTAACCATTCCATTGACCAAGTGAAATTCTTTCTCGTCCACCATAATCAAGGCATGTCTCAATTTTGGTGTACCCATGTTCTTTAAATAAACCACGCACCGCGGGACCTTGTGTCCAACCGTGTTCAAGTAGTAACCACCCTTGATTCTTAATATATTTTTTAGACTCTTGAATAATATGTGCTAAATCGGCTAACCCTTCATTTTCAGCGACTAAAGCCGTTAAAGGTTCAAAACGCACATCCCCTTCACTTAGGTGATTATCATTTTCGTCAATGTAAGGCGGATTACTAATAATCATATCAAATTGTTGAAGAGATAGTGAAGCGAACCAATCACTTTGTATAAATTGCACATTTGAAATATTTAATCGCTGTTGATTTCGTTGAGCAAGTTTAACCGCATCAGGGTTAAAATCTACACCGATAACCTTGCTTTTAGGCATCTCAGATGCCAAAGCTAGTGCAATTGCCCCAGTTCCAGTACCTAAATCCAATAATTGGCTGGATTGTTCTGTTAAACGAGATAAAGCCTGCTCGACGATACATTCTGTATCAGGCCTAGGGATTAATGTGGCGGGAGAAACATACAGCGGAAGTGACCAGAACTCACGTTCGCCAACGATATAGGCAATCGGCTCACCTTTTTCTCTTCGTTGCAAAAGTGATTCTGCATGTTGAAACTCTTCTGCTTTTAATGTTGTTTCACCAAAAGCAAATAGATAGGTACGACTACGGCCTGTCACATGTTCCAGCAAAATCTCTGCGTCACGCTTTGCACTGTCACTTGCAGACAGCCGGTTAGCTGCCTGCTTTAGCCATTCTGTGTACTGCATTATTCCTGCTCAGACAACGCTGAAAGTTGGTCTGCTTGGTATTCGTTAATAATTGGTTGGATTAACGAATCTAATTTCCCTTCCATTACTTCATCTAAACGATACAAAGTTAGGTTGATGCGGTGATCTGTCACACGCCCTTGAGGGAAGTTATATGTGCGAATGCGGTCAGAACGGTCACCTGTTCCTAATAGATTTCGGCGCTCAGAAGCCTCTGCTGCATGGCGTTTATCCATTTCAGCTTGGCGAATACGAGCACCTAGCACAGACATTGCTTTCGCTTTATTTTTATGCTGAGAACGCTCATCTTGGCATTCAACCACGATCCCTGTTGGGATGTGCGTAATACGAATCGCTGAGTCAGTTGTGTTTACGTGCTGACCACCCGCTCCCGATGAACGGAATGTATCGATACGCAGGTCTGCTGGGCTGATTTCAGGCAATTCCGCTTCAGGGAGTTCTGGCAAAATAGCGACGGTACACGCTGATGTGTGAATACGGCCTTGTGATTCAGTTTCAGGGACACGCTGAACTCGGTGACCTCCTGATTCGAACTTCAAACGCCCGTATACGCTGTCCCCTGAAATTTTGGCAATGACTTCTTTAAAACCACCATGCTCACCATCACTGGTGCTCATTAATTCCACTCGCCAACGATTATTTTCTGCATAACGACTATACATACGGAATAAGTCACCTGCGAAAATAGCGGCTTCATCGCCCCCAGCTCCAGCACGGATTTCAACAAAACAGTTATATTCATCATCAGGATCTTTTGGAAGTAACAATAATTGTAACTGCTGTTCTAGCTCTTCATTGCGCGCTTTCGCTTCTTTTAGCTCTTCTTGAGCCATCTCTTTCATTTCAGGATCATCCAGCAGTAATTCTGCTGTTTCAATATCATCCTGTACTGTACGCCATGCGGTGAAGCATTTAGCCACATCAGATAATTGAGAATATTCTTTAGATAAAGCACGAAAACGGTCTTGATCGGCAATCACACCCGCATCGGCAAGGTGCGCTTCAATTTCTTCGTAGCGTTCTTGTAATGCTTCTAGTTTTGCGACAATAGAAGGCTTCATTCGTTATATCAGACCTATGATTAAAAAGTGGTTATTGATGGTCCAGCCCTAAGCTGTCCCTAAGTAGATTTAGACGCTCAATATCACCATTTCCTGCTGCTTGTTGCAAGGATTTGGTTGGGGCGTGAATAAGACGATTGGTTAATTGTTGCGATAATTGCGTGATCACTTGCTCAGGGTCTGCGCCTTGGCGAATTGCCATTAACGCTTTTTCAGCCATATTAGCCCGAATGACCTCAGCTTGTGCTCTATAATCGCGAATTGTAGACACTGCCGCTTGTGAGCGTAACCAATCCATAAAGTGACTACTTTCTTGCTCAACAATAAATTCAGCTTCAACGGCGGCTGCTTTTCTCTGAGCAAGGTTCTGTGCAATGATAGATTCAAGATCATCCACAGTATAGAGATACACATCCCTTAATTTTTCAACATCTTGTTCTATATCACGGGGAACTGCAATGTCTATCAACAACATTGGTTTACTGCGGCGCACTTTCATTGCGCGTTCAACCATCCCTTTACCGATAATAGGTAGTGGGCTTGCTGTAGAACTAATGACAATATCTGCTTCCGCTAAGCGGTTATCAATATCTGATAACGAAATCACCTGAGCATTCACTTCATTGGCTAATAGTTCTGCCCGTTCACGAGTCCGGTTCGCTATCATCATTTTTTGCACACCATGTTCACGTAAATGGCGAGCAACAAGCTCGATAGTTTCACCTGCGCCGACTAACAAAATATTTAAGTGCTTGAGTGATTCAAAAATTTGCCGAGCAAGTGTACAAGCTGCAAATGCGACTGAAACGGCATTCGCCCCAATTTCGGTTTCTGTACGTACACGCTTAGCAACCGAAAAAGATTTTTGAAAAAGACGCTCCAGCTCACTTGATAACGAATGGTTGCCTTGTGAAAGTGCAAACGCTTTTTTCACTTGCCCTAGGATTTGTGGTTCCCCTAGTACCAAGGAATCCAAACCACTTGCTACACGCATTAGGTGACTAACTGCTCTATCATCTTGATGCCAATACAAACTGGGTTGTAAATCTTTTGGGGTAATACCGTGAAAATCACACAACCATTTCACTAGCTGTTCTTGAGCCCGATCTTGCGATTCAAGGCTCAGGTATAGCTCTGTTCTATTACAGGTAGACAGCACAACGCCACCACTCACTTGGGGCTGCTTAAGTAGGTCCTCAAGTGCGTAGTCTATTTTTCAGGACCAAACGTTACCCGCTCACGCAGGGCAACAGGTGCTGTTTTATGGTTGATGCCTAAGGCTAATAAGGTCATTGTGCTTTACGACTTACTCACATTGCTTACATTGCTAATTATTTTCAGTAGCGCCTATCAATTAAGTTAACCATTGGCAGTACTGTTATTTATATTTTTCTATTGTAAATGATCCGCGCCCCTCTTTCTACGGTTTGCAAAGCGCTAACCCTCAGAAAGATGACCAACACCAAAAAATAAACCAAAAAAATGGCTTTCAATGGCTGTTTTTACAGGTTAAAGCAGATATCGGTTTTATAATTTATTAATATATCGTTACCAATTATCAGCCACATCATTATTAACTACAATAAGATGCATAAAGAATGCAATTATTTCGCACAGAAAGCAAACGCGGGCTGTTTGCCGTTACTTTTCCTACATAGTAAATTAAATAATAGGAATCTGATTGATTGGTTAGCAATTTTAGCGCACTATTTTTCTTATTATTACACTATGTTATCTGCATGTAATGGGGAATGTTCTATTGATATTAGCTCGCTATCCTATTTATCATCTAGACCATTAAGTGACTCCGACAACACAAAACCGCTAAACTAGCTCAATGCCAGTAACTCAATGGATGCTGCTATCGGCACCGAATACAACTTTGAGATTTGATATGCAATTAACCCAAATGTTACCCTTTATTCGTCCCAATGTCCGTTTGCTACGCATGCTCCCGCTGTCTTGCCTGCTCCTTACTGCTTGCGTGACAACGTCACAAAACACCACTAAAGGGACTAGCTCTGCTACAGATAGCCAGTGGAAAGCCCATCAACAAGAATTAAGCCAATTACGTGATTACCAAACACGCGGGTCATTCGCTTATAATGGTGGCGAAACCAAAACTTACGCTAAGTTTTTCTGGCAACAATATACCCCTGAAAAGTACCGTCTTTTACTCACTAACCCATTGGGGAGTCGTGAACTTGAGCTAACTGTTGAACCTGATTTAGCACGTTTAACGACCAAAGACGGGCAAACACATATGAGCGATGTCCCTAACGAGTTAATTTATCAGTTGACTGGGATGGAAATCCCCATCGATGACTTAACAGCTTGGCTGACCGGCTCTCCAGGCCGTGCCACAGATTTTACCTTAGATGAAAACCACCTCTTAAAAAGTGTCACTTTTGAAAATAATGGTGAAAAATGGCAACTTAATTATATCTCTTATGACAGCAAAACATCCCCGATGCTGCCAAATTACCTTGAACTACGCCAAGGTGATAGATTAATTAAATTGAAAATGGATAGCTGGACACTGAAAAAATGACATTAACATGGCCCTCTCCTGCAAAATTGAATCTTTTTTTATATATTACTGGCCAGCGCTCTGATGGCTACCATGAGTTGCAAACTTTATTTCAATTTGTGGATTACGGCGATGAAATCACCGTCACAACTCGTCAAGATGACCAGCTAAATTTATTGACAGAAATGGCGGGCGTCCCTGCCGATAAAAATTTAATTTTACGTGCTGCAAAACTGCTACAAACATACTGTCGACAAGTATTACAGTATTCTGGCCCGTTAGGCGCAGACTTTTCTATCCATAAAATATTACCAATGGGCGGTGGTATTGGTGGCGGCTCATCTAACGCTGCTACCACCTTAATTGCACTTAATGAGCACTGGGGGACTCAAGTTACTGATGAAACTCTGGCTGAACTTGGGGCAACATTGGGTGCAGATGTCCCTGTATTTGTTCGTGGTCATGCTGCTTTCGCTGAAGGTATAGGTGAAATTTTAACCAAAGCTTCCCCCAAAGAGAAATGGTATTTAGTCGCCCACCCCGGAATTGAAATATCAACCCCGATGATCTTCACAGATCCGCAATTAAATCGAAATTCTCCAAAACGCTCCCTAGCCGCATTATTACTGGCTCCGTACGCTAATGACTGCGAACCAATTGCAAGAAAACGTTTTCGTGAGGTTGAACAGCTTGTTTCTTGGCTGTTAGAATATGCTCCGTCTCGCCTGACAGGAACAGGCGCATGTGTTTTTTCTGAATTTGAAACACAAGCGGATGCCCTACAGGTGTTAAATCAAGCCCCATCGTGGGTGCAAGGGTTCGTAGCTCAAGGAGTTAATGTTTCCCCTCTGCACAAATTCCGCGCTGGGATAACCCGTGTATTGCACCAATAAGCACTGTCGCTATTGGTCAACAATATCTCTCTGGACGCAAGCCTGAGGTTTTTCTCGTGCCCGATATGAAGCTTTTTGCTGGTAACGCTACACCGGAACTAGCACAACGTGTTGCTAACCGCCTTTACACTAATCTTGGAGACGCGGCTGTTGGTCGTTTTAGCGACGGCGAAGTCAGTGTTCAAATTAATGAAAATGTTCGCGGTGGTGATATTTTTATCATCCAGTCAACTTGTGCACCAACCAATGATAACCTGATGGAACTGGTTGTTATGGTCGATGCCCTACGCCGTGCTTCTGCTGGTCGTATTACCGCTGTTATCCCTTACTTCGGTTATGCAAGACAGGATCGTCGCGTACGTTCTGCCCGTGTACCAATCACCGCTAAAGTTGTTGCCGATTTTCTGTCAAGTGTAGGTGTAGACCGTGTTCTCACTGTCGATTTACACGCAGAGCAGATCCAGGGCTTCTTTGATGTTCCTGTTGATAACGTATTTGGTAGTCCTATCCTTCTGGAAGATATGCTACAGAAAGATTTGGAAAACCCAATCGTTGTATCCCCAGACATCGGCGGCGTGGTACGTGCTAGGGCTATCGCAAAACTCCTGAATGACACTGATATGGCAATTATTGACAAACGTCGTCCTCGTGCAAACGTTTCTCAAGTTATGCATATCATTGGTGATGTTTCAGGTCGTGACTGCATCTTAGTTGACGATATGATTGATACCGGTGGAACTCTGTGTAAAGCAGCTGAAGCACTGAAAGAACGTGGTGCAAAACGTGTGTTCGCATACGCTACTCACCCAATTTTCTCAGGTAATGCTGTAGACAACATCAAAAATTCAGTCATTGATGAAGTCATTGTTTGTGACACTATCCCTCTTTCACCTGAAATTAAAGCGCTGAGCAATGTTCGTACTTTAACACTTTCAGGTATGTTGGCTGAAGCAATTCGTCGTATTAGCAACGAAGAATCAATTTCAGCGATGTTTGAGCACTAATTCCCGTTAGCTGGTTTTTAGCGTTCTGACAACGATTAAATGTCACCACAAAAATACAAGCCCCTACAGAAATAACTGTAGGGGCTTTATGATTTTAGAAAGAAAATAAACTATAGATACCTATTTCTATGACGCCTTAAGCCATAAAAATAACCAACTTACTCAAAAAACAAAAAGTTTTTGTGACATTACACTTGCAAGAGTGAAACTCACCTGACTTCCACTCTCACCTAGCCGTTAATAACATCAGCACGCCCTATAAACTAGTCACTATTTATGGATAACGGTGATTATCCCTACGTGAATGATAATGGCGTTTTAACAACCAATAACGGTCTGCAACTTTTTCTCGGCCACCGACTCTCGCACCCGTGAGCCAAACAATAGCACCGATGAAAATACCAAACAGGGAACCATTAGTAACAAGCTCAGAAAGATTGAGATTAACAATATGAGAGAATAAGTTGATGCCTATGCTCCCTATCATTAAAACCATCCCTATTCCCATAAGAACATTACCAAGAAGATGAGCGCTTTTCCGTTTCATATATACCTCCAGTACCAGTAAACTGATAAGCAAGCATGTGTAAAAAAATTCGGTAATACTTTATATTTATGTAATGATTATAGTGCATTAAGTAAAATTTTTTGCGATGAGCATCACATGGAAGGAAGTTAGCTAGGATTTCTACACAAAAAATGCTCTTTATCAAAAAAATAGAAAATCCGAATAATTTATAGCGTAACTATACTTAGGGTAATTTTACCCATGACAATTTTGTACATCTCCCATTTCTCAAGGTAAACTAGCGTATTACTTCCATAAACTGACAGTGAAATAGTCGCCGTGAGCAAAATTAAATTAATTGTTGGACTTGCAAATCCAGGTGCGGAATATGCACAAACACGTCACAACGCAGGGGCATGGTATGTCGATTTACTGGCCGAGCGCCATAATCAACCGTTAAAAGAAGAAGCTAAGTTTTTCGGTTATACCGCACGTATAAACATGGCTGGCAATGATATTCGCTTATTAGTTCCAACCACATTTATGAATCTTAGCGGTAAATCCGTTGCGGCCATCGCTAATTTTTATCGTATTAACCTTGATGAAATTTTAGTCGCCCATGATGAACTCGACTTGCCACCCGGCGTAGCGAAAATGAAATTAGGCGGCAGTAATGGCGGCCATAACGGTTTAAAGGATATTCAAAGTAAATTTGCCAATAACCCTAACTTTTACCGTTTACGTATTGGTATTGGGCACCCCGGTGATAAAAACAAAGTTGTTGGCTTTGTGCTCGGTAAGCCCCCGCTTTCTGAACAAAAGCTCATTGATGACGCTATTGATGAAGCAACAAGATGCACTGATATTCTACTTACAGATGGAATGGATAAAGCAATAAATAGGCTCCATAGCTTTAAAGCCTCCGCATAAGAGTTCATTTCATCAAAATCAACTTTTTGTGTATAATCAGCGCCAATTTCTAAACATTAGGTGCAGCATACGTCTGCCCCTTGCTATTAAGGTGAGAAACATATGGGTTTTAAATGCGGTATCGTTGGTCTACCTAACGTGGGTAAATCCACCCTATTCAATGCATTGACCAAAGCCGGCATCGAAGCAGCCAACTTTCCTTTCTGTACAATTGAACCCAATACGGGTGTTGTACCAATGCCAGACCCACGTCTTGAGCAATTAGCTGAGATTGTAAAGCCACAACGTATTTTACCAACCACTATGGAATTTGTGGATATTGCGGGCTTAGTGAAAGGTGCATCCAAAGGTGAAGGCCTAGGTAACCAGTTTTTAACTAATATTCGTGAAACTGAAGCTATCGGTCATGTCGTCCGTTGTTTTGAAAATGACAATATTATTCACGTTGCAGGTCAAGTTAACCCAGCAGAAGATATTGAAGTCATTAATACAGAGCTAGCATTAGCCGATCTCGATACCTGCGAGCGTGCTATTCACCGTGTACAAAAACGGGCTAAAGGTGGCGATAAAGACGCAAAAGCAGAATTAGAAGCTTTAGAAAAATGCTTGCCACATCTTGAGCAAGCCGGCATGTTACGCACTTTAGACTTATCAGCGGAAGATAAAGCCGCAATCCGTTATTTAAGCTTTTTAACATTAAAACCAACCATGTACATTGCTAACGTCAATGAAGATGGCTTTGAGAATAACCCTTTCTTAGATGTCGTTTATAAAATTGCTGAAGCGGAAGGTTCTGTCGTTGTTCCAGTTTGTGCGGCGATTGAGTCTGATATTGCCGAACTGGAAGATGAAGAACGTGATGAGTTTATGGCAGATTTAGGCATCGAAGAACCCGGTCTTAACCGCGTTATTCGCGCAGGATATGAATTGTTAAACTTGCAAACTTATTTCACGGCGGGTGTCAAAGAAGTACGTGCATGGACTATTCCTGTCGGAGCAACAGCCCCACAAGCAGCAGGTAAAATTCATACTGACTTCGAAAAAGGCTTTATCCGCGCACAAACTATCGCTTTTGATGATTTTATTCAATATCGCGGCGAACAAGGTGCTAAAGAAGCAGGTAAAATGCGCGCTGAAGGTAAAGATTATATCGTTAAAGACGGCGATGTACTTAACTTCCTGTTTAATGTGTAAACTACCACTTTAGTCTCACACTAATGCATTTTATTATCTAATAGTGTAAAGCGCATAAAACCTATGGGCTTTACACTTTTTATTTCACTTGAACATCAATATTTCTATAAAACCAAATGCCTCAATGCATTTAAACCCGCCCCTACTTGCTTCGTCCTGCATCGTATTTTTTAGTAATAAACACCAGGAATCTAGTGACTTTGGTCTTTAAGCATCTCTACCGCCAAATCATGCCATAGTTTTACACGGCGGTTTTGGTGACTGCTTTTTAATGTTGCTAAGGCTAAGTCATAAGACAATACAGGCTCAATCACCGAAATGGCAGATAACCCTTTCGAATTGCTTTTATTCCACATGCTATCAGGAAGCAATGTCACCCCAACCCCAGCTTTAACCATTGCAGTAACCAAATCTAGGTAGTGACTACGTCCTGCAATTATTGGTTGCTTCCCATAAATACCACATGCACTAATAACTAATTCATTAATTAAAAAATCATCTGAAAAGAAAATGAAAGGCTCATTCACTAATTCACTAAACTTGACCGTTTCTTTCTCAAACAATGCATGCTGTTCATTCACTAAGAGCACCAAGCGGTCAGTAGCAAAAATATGTAAATCATAGTCCTCATTGTCAAATGGCAGCATAACGGCGGCAGTTTCCACTTCTCCATTTAATAGTGCATCCATCATTTTACGTGTGCCTAACTCATGAATTTTCAACTCAATATCAGGGTAACTCTGGCTAAATTTCATGATTATGTCAGCAAAATATGTAGAAGCAATAACTGGGGGTAAACCCACATGTAAGATACCTGCTAATGGTCCTGACCTCTCTTTCAGTGATTTTTTCATATTGTTAAAAAGTTCAAGTAATTGCACCCCGTAACGGTACAGAATTTCGCCTTCATCGGTCAGCTTAACCCCATCAGGTGCCCTCACTAATAAAATATAACCAAGCTCCTGCTCCAACTTTTGAATACTTCGACTGATTGCCGGTTGTGTAATAAATAAGCTTTTCGCCGCTCGGCTGAACCCATTAAGTTGTACAACCTCTACAAAATATCGTATTGCGCGTACGTCCATTTCTTCACCTATTACTTTTAGTTATAGCTACGATGATTATATGTGATTTCCAAATAAGAGAATTATGCACTAGAAATAATATAAAGCAGAAGATTTGTCTAATATAATTACTAGGAGCAATATAATGAGTAAGACAGTCATTGAACATGTTCTGAGCCGCTTAAACGAAATTGGAATTTGTGACATTTTTGGTGTTGCTGGTGACTACGCCTTCCCAATTGAAGATGCAGTTTGTGAAAGTAAAAATATGCGTTGGATAGGCAATTGTAACGAATTAAACGCCTCATATGCAGCAGACGGCTATGCGCGGACAAAGGGTGCCGCCGCACTGTCTACAACCTTTGGTGTGGGCGAACTGAGCGCATTAAATGGTATTGCCGGTTCTTATGCTGAAAACCTTGCTATTTTCCACCTTGTAGGGATGCCAGCAAGCGGCGTGCAGAAAAAACATCGCTTAGTTCACCATTCTCTTGGTAATGGTGATTTTGATGTTTTTTATCAAATGAGCCAACATTTAAGCTGTGCTCATGCCATTTTAACACCTGAAAACTGCATAGCAGAAACCGAACGTTTAATCACGACAGCCTTACATGAGCGGCGCCCTGTTTACCTAGGTTTTCCCTCTGACTACGCAGTCATGCCTGTCATCGCAGATGAAAACACTGAAACAATCACTATACATAAAAGTAATGATGAGTCACTATCAGCTGCAGTAACCGCTATCATAGAAAAACTCAATTCAAGCTCACAAGCCTGCGTTATTCCCGGTATTTTAACGGCTCGACTCGGCTTAGCTGACGATGTTCAAACTATTATCAATAAAACAGGGCTTCCTTACGCAACCATGTTTATGGATAAAGCTATTTTAAGTGAGTCTAATCCGAGCTATATGGGGATTTATAATGGCCAATTAATGAACCATTCTGTCGCTGAATTTGTTGAAAATTGTGACTGTATTTTAGGTATAGGGGCTGTATTAACTGATTTTAATTCAGGGAGTTTTACCGCAACTGTTAAAGTGGAAAACTGGATTAATATTCTAGCAGACCATGTCAAAATAGGCTCTGCCGTTTATCCACAAGTTTATATGAAAGACGTGCTTAGCGAACTGAAAAGGCTAGCCCCATCATTAAACCATCGAGGCATCACAGCACAAGGGCTCGGAGAACCAATTCAAAATCAACAAGGGAAAATTACCGCCGCCTACCTCTATCCACGCCTAGAAAAAATGTTTAAAAAGGATGATATTATTATTACGGAAACAGGCACCGCTTCCATGGGCTTAGGTTTCGCCTTATTACCTGAAAATGCTCAGGTCTATAACCAGACTCTATGGGGTTCGATTGGCTGGGCGACCCCCGCTGCCTTTGGCGCGGCCATCGCTGCACCACAGCGACGTGTTATTCTAGTCACAGGGGAAGGTTCACACCAATTGACAGTACAAGAAATTAGTCAGTTTGCCCGTTTTGGTTTAAAACCCATTATTTTTGTACTCAATAATGATGGTTACCTAATTGAGCGCTTACTCTGTAAAAACCCTGAAGCTTATTACAATGATATAGCTCAATGGAATTATGCACAATTACCCGCAGCACTGGGGTGTACAAATTGGTATTGCCAGAGAGTCACTGATTGTAACGAGCTAGATGCCGCAATAAAAGCAGCAGAGTTATCAGACAATGCTGCTTATATAGAGATCGTTATGGATAGGTATGCCGCATCTGAACTCGCACAAAAACTCGGTGATTCTATTGCTTCATTATATTCGTTTTAAACCAGAGTGTTCAGTACCCTCGGTGTTTTCATACACCGAGGTATAAAAAGCAACCTAAAAGTAGGTTACTCAAATACTAAGCCTACATCATGTTTTGATTGACTCAGTATCTTCGAGACGGTTAATGCCAATTCTAGCAGTTCTTGGCAAGTCGTTAATTTATTGGAGGCAATCTGATCACGAAAGAACGCAAATTCGTAAACCATATGATTAATTGCCCTATCCCGAGAAACCGTTGTGATGTCCCCATCAATACACACCTCAACTGATTCACAAAGACTCGGTGCGCCAATAACACGAATATAGCCTTTCGTCCCTTGAATAATAAAATAACCTGGACTTGCTGAATCTTTAGCGCCAACACAAGTAGCTACCGCAGTAGAAAAATAGGCCGTTAATACACCTGAAGTATCAATCCCATTATACCCTTTGTTGCAAATATATTGGCTTTTCTCTGGAGCCCCCAATAATGCGGATAACAGATAAATATTATAAAGGTTGATATCATACAGTGCTCCACCTGCTTGTTTGGGGTCAAATGCAGCATGAATATGGCCTTGTAAATAATCATTATATCGGCTTGAATATTGTGAATAATTACCTTGAATTATTTTTATTTCGCCTATTTTATCAATATATTGCTTAATAAAATGAAATTCAGGTGTGTGTATTGATGTAATAGCTTCGAATAGATATAAACCTTTTTGACGTGATAAAGAAATTAACTCCTGCAACTGTTCCCAATCTGGCGTGAAAGGTTTCTCACAAATAACATGCTTATTTGCCATCAACGCATCATAGGTATATTTGTAATGCAGATGATTTGGAAGCCCAATATATACAACATCAATATCCGGCTGTTGTAAGAGTTTTTCGTAATCCGTATACAAGCTAGCTATATCAAATTGTTGACAGATTGACTCCCCCTTTTCAATACTTTCAGCCCTAACACATAATGCGGCCAATTCTACCCCTTGCACCTGCGTTAGCGCATCAAGAGCCATCATGATTATTTTACCTGAACCAATCAGCGCTATTTTCATCTACGTTACCTATATAAGAAGAGTAAATTTTATTCTGCCACAGAGCATCACAATTAAGAAATCCCTTCGATTAATTTTTGATACTGACTCCCCGTTCCAAACTGTTCAATTAAAAACTCGGTAAATGCTGAGACTTTTCGTGGTAAGTATTCTTTTGCAGGATATACCGCATAGATATTGTGCTCAGGTAATTGATAATTCCCCAATAAAGGAACTAATTGATGGTTACTGTCACCTATAGCCGTAATGAAATAAGGTAACAATGCGATACCTATATCCGCTAATACGGCTTGGATTAGTGCCTGACTATTATTGGCACGAAAAGACCCTTTTGGTATATGGCTATATTTTTTCCCTTTTTGGTAAAATACCCACTCTTGCCCTGCTTGGTAAAATGAATAGCACAAACAATTATACCCTTTAAGATCGGCGACTTTTTGGGGAGAACCATATTTCGCCAGATAAGATTTCGATGCATACAGCCGACTATGGCAAGGGGATAATTTACGCGCAATTAAGGACGAATCAGGCAACGCACCAATACGAATAGCTAGGTCATATCCCTCACTAATTAAATCTACTACTTTATCATTAAAAGATAACTCAACATTAAGCTCAGGGTATCTTTGCATAAACTGGGGGAGAACTTTAGCTAAGTGTAAAGTGCCAAAAGACATTGGAGCTGAAACCCTCAGAGTTCCTGTTATTTTATCACTAAATTTAGCGGCAATATCATCTGCCATAACCGCGAATTGATAAGATTGTCGAATATAACGAATATATACAGCCCCCGCTTCCGTCAAACTTACCGTTCGAGTAGTACGATGGAAAAGTTTTATTCCCAGTTTGTCTTCGACGATTTGAATTGTTTTACTTACCGCCGATTTAGTCATATTTAATGAATTTGCCGCTTTAGTCAGACTTAAACTATCAGCCACTGCAATCAAAACTGGAAATGCATTCATATCCATAGATACCCCATTGTCAATCAAAAGGAAACAGTGTGTTTTCTTGATACCAAAGAAAAAACAGCATACCTTATCGCTACAGAAATACAATGTTTACGCGATAAGACATATCATTATGAAAAATAAATATATTCTATCTTTTCTTGCCTTAGCCTCTGGGGTTTTACTGTCAATGATGATCATGGCAAATAGTTACCTAGCCCGCTTTACAACACCATTGACAGCATCATGGCTTACTCATGGCATCGGAACATTATTTTCACTCGTTATTTATTTTTTTTACTTACAAAAAAGGAAACAACAAGTAAGAAAACAACAAGTTCAGCCACAAGTCATAAAAAAAGGGAAAATGATTTGGTATTTAGGTGGTATTCCTGGGGGCTTTACCGTTTTATTGGCATCAATAACCGTTAATAGCCCACTATCACTTGCGGGAAGCATTATTTTAATGATCACCGGCCAAATTATATTCGGTTTGTTAGTAGACGCTATGGGCTGGTTTGGTGTGATAAAACGTAAAATTACAGTTAGTGACTTTCTGATGTGTACATTATTAATAACAGGCTGCAGCTTGTTAATTATAGGAAAATAATAAAATGAGTATATATATTTTTATCGCATTACTAAATGGTATTTGTATTGTCATTAGCCGCACATTAAATGGCAAATTAGCTCAACAACATAATGCGTTCTACAGTTCACTAATCAACCACTTTGTTGGTTTTTTGTTTCTCACTATCATGGTGCTCATTTTTAAAACATACCTGTTTAATTTCAATGAGATCCCGTTAGTTGCATTCATTGGCGGTATCATTGGTGCGTTTTTTGTTATCATTAATAGCTATGTTCTACCATTGCTTGGTGTCATGCTCACCTCAATACTGGCTATTTGCGGCCAAATGATTTCAAGCTTAGTGATTGACCTTGTAAATGGCGCACATAGTCAAAATGTATACTTACAATTAATAGGCGTTGTATTAATTATTGGTGGTGTATCCATTCATTTTATCAGGCGAACCAATTAAATTACTTTTTAAGGTTTTTTATCTCTGTTTATTTTGTTTTTTACTTGAACAGCCATCCGCTTTCTTTATTTGCCAAATAGAAATTAACCAATTGTTTTATATAAAAAATCAATTATTAAATACGCTTTCTAACACACTAAATTCATTTTCAAAAACCTAATCCACCTCACAATTTATTAACAACTCTCTTGAATCATTTTTAGTTATTCCCCATGCTAATTTTATTATATAAACCAGTGGTTTACTGTACAAACCAAGTGAGGCAATCATGAAAGACAATATTGTGACGGCTGTTGATGATGCTTTATTACTGATGATGTTATTAGGTGAGAAAAATAACCTTGGATTAAGTGAGCTAGCTCGCTTATCTGGAATGAATAAATCTAAAGTATACAGGCTATTATGCACATTGGAGCATCGTGATTTTGTACAAAAAAATGATAACCCTGTTACCTATCATTTGGGTCATCAATTATTAAGCTTAGGAAATTGTGCTCGCCAGCAAATCAACTATATCCAAGTAGCTGATATTGAAGCTGAACATCTACGCCAACTTTTTGATGAAAACATTCAACTGCGTATACGTGATCACCATGAAATTTTGCAAGTTCTTCATAAAGCTTCAGGGCAGTCACTACAAGTTCGCAGTGAAGCTGGTAACCGCCGCCCACTCGGTTCAGGTGCCTCAGGAAGAGTATTACTCGCCTATGCTCCTACCACTGTGCAGGCGCCCTTTGTTGAAAAAAATGCCTCCCTGACCAAATCCCTTGACGAAATACGGGCACGGGGTTTCGCCATTACACGCGGGGAATTAACGGCGGGAATAGGTGCTATTGCCGCCCCTATTTTTTCTCAACAGGGCGAATGCATTGCAGCACTCAGTATCAGCCTTCCTCTTAGCCGCTTTTCTGATGAAAAAGAACACAATATGACGGAGCAATTACTCCAAGCGACTCAACGTATTTCGAGGCAACTCGGTTACCACTTATAATTAATACAATAAAAGAGATAACACCCATGCAACCAACACAAACCACAATACACAGCCCATCACCATCTCCTGGCTGGCAAATGAACCCCGTTTTAGTGATGTTAACCATTGTTGTTATTGCTTTTTTAATGACTTACTTTGTTAATTCAGGGCAGTATGAACGCGAGGGTAAAAAGGTCATTCCAGGTTCCTACCAAACCATCACAAAACAAGTAACTGTTGACCAAGTATTGGGAATAGAAAAACCGGCTGAAAATGAAGCGGCTCCTGTCAGCCTACTTCAGCTATTCAAAGCCATTCCTGAAGGAATTATTAAACAATCCCCACTTATTTATATGGTTCTATTTATTGGTGGCATGTTTGGTATTCTCAATAAAACAGGCGCGATTGAGTCAGGTTTAGAAAGGTTGCTGCATGTCACTCGTGGCAATATTTACCTCTTAATCCCTTTTTTAATGATTGTTTTTTCTATGGGTAGTACCTTTATGGGGTTAGCTAAAGAGTATCTTTTAGTGATCCCGATGGTTATTGCCTTAATGAAGCGTGTCGGGCTTAATGAGCTCATCGGTCTTGCTATTGTCGCTATCGCTGTCAAAGTGGGTTATTTGGCATCAATTACTAACCCATATGCCTTATCTATTGCACAACCGCTCGTTGGCTTACCTGTGTTTAGCGGCCTCAGTATGCGGGTTGCAGCCTACTTTGTGTTTATTACTTTAGGGATCTTATTTGTTTTCTATAGCATTCGTAAGACAACATTAACTTCTTATGTTGTCGAAGAACATGTCCAATCAAGTCAGTTAACCCGCCGCCATAAACTCATGCTCATTGTTTTAGCGATTGGCGTGGCATTTTTAGTTTATGCGTCTAATCGCTGGCATTGGAAAAATAATGATTTATCTGCTTATTATTTATTTTTAAGTGTCATTCTCACTTTTTGTAGCGGATTAACCGCCAGTGCAGCGGCGGATGCCTTTGTCAGCGGGATGAAAAAAGTGCTGATTGCTGGTGTCTTAATTGGCCTAGCTACCGCCGTTGAAATTATTCTTTCACAAGGGAAAATTCTCGATACCATTATTCATCAACTAGTTGGTTTAGTTGGCGACCATGGTGCTTATATCTCGTCATATAGCATGTTCCTTTCGCAGTTATTACTGGATGTCGCCATCCCTTCCACATCAGGTCAAGCCGCCGTTACTATGCCAATTTTAGGTCCAGTAGGGGAAATTTCAGGCGTTTCGCCACAAACAACCGTCTTTGCGTTTTTAATGGGCAATGGATTAACCAATATGATCACACCAACATCCAGTGGGCTACTCATCTTCTTAGCTACCGCAGGGGTAAGTTGGACGACATGGGCAAAATACATTTTTCCTCTATTTTTAATTTTTATGGCAGTCGGAATTGGCTTATTAACCATAGCAGTAACCATAGGGTATTAGCAGGATGGATATGAAGAATTACCGCGTAACAATGCGCGATGGGATCACGCTTTCTACTGATGTTTATTTTCCTCAGGGAAAATTATCAGCAGCTTACCCAGTTATTATTGAGCGTACACCTTACGATAAAACTGCACCTTCACGCTCAGAAAAAACGGCTTCTGGACATCAAATTACACGCCAAGAGATGGCCCAGTATTTCGTTAACCACGGGTTTATTGTGATATTTCAAGATTGCCGTGGGCGCTATGACTCTGAAGGAGTATTCACTAAATACATTAATGAAGCCGAGGATGGTTTCGACACATTACAATGGATCATGGAACAACCTTGGAGCAATAAGAGAATAGGTTCAATGGGCCTCTCATATGCCGCACACACGCAATTGGCAATGGCTTGTTTGAACCCTCCAGGTTTGCTAACTATGGTGTTAGATTCCGGCGGTTTTGCCAATGCCTTTCAGTGTGGGATCCGCCAAGGAGGCGCATTTGAACTTAAACAAGCTACTTGGGCATTTAAGCAAGCAAAATTAAGTCCATTAGCGCAACAATCGGCTAAAATAGCAGCAGCACTTGAGCAAGAAAATATTCATGATTGGTTTGCTGCAATGCCATGGCATCAAGGACATACCTTACTAAAACATGTCCCTGAATATGAATCCTACTTGTTTGAGCAGTGGGAAGAAGAGTGTTTTACAGATTATTGGCAGAAAATAGGCATTTATGCGGAAGGATATTATGACCAAATACCTGATATCCCAGTACTATTCATGTCCAGCTGGTATGATGCCTATGTCAGTTCCACATTAGATAATTACCGTGCATTTGTCACCAAGAAACAATCCCCGCAAAAATTAATCATGGGGCCTTGGTTACATGGGGATCGTAATATCACCCACAGTGGTGATGTCGAGTTTGGTGATATCGCAACATTTGACCGCAATGTAAGCGAAGATTGGTTATCTTGCCGTTTATCTTGGTTCCAAGAACACTTACAAGGTAATACAACTGACTGCCCCCATGAGGATGTAACTATTTTTATGATGGGGGGAGGTTCGGGTAAACGTAATACTAACGGGCGTTTAGAGCATGGTGGCCAGTGGCTAACCCATCACCAATGGCCGCTGCCCAATATTAAGCCTACAGCTTTTTATTTATGGCCCGACAATTCATTACGCCATGAAAAATACTCTGAAGCAGTGACTTTATCCTATTGTTATGACCCTAAACACCCCGTCCCGACAATTGGAGGGGCTTTAACATCTGGGCAACCCATATTTTGGGGCGGTGCATTTGATCAGCGTGAATTACCGCAGTTTTTTGGTAGCAAAGGAAATAACCTTCCCCTTGCATCTCGTTCTGATGTACTGGTATTTGAAACGGAAGAATTACAAGAAGAGGTATGCTTAGCTGGGGATATTGAAGTCTCATTATGGATCAGTAGTGATGCCCTGGATACCGACTTTACAGCAAAGCTGATCGATGTTTACCCACCAAGTGATGATTACCCACAAGGGTATGCAATGAATATCACCGATGGCATCATACGTTGCCGCTTTCGTAATGGCTATGAACAAAAACAGTTACTCATACCGGAGCAAATTGTTGAAGTGAAGATAAAACCATTTGCTTGTGCTAACCGCTTTACCAAGGGCCACCGTATCCGGTTAGATATCTCAAGCAGTAATTTCCCCAAATATGATTTCAATACCAATACGGGGGAAATGATTGCAGGTGATAGGAAATTACAAGTAGCCCGCAATAGCATACATATTTCGAGCGAACACCCATCAAAAATTGTATTACCTGTTATTAAACCACGTTAATCGTTTTCAATAATAGTTAATGTATTCCGTTACCTGCTTTAGTTATTTGATAACACTAAAGCAGGTAAAACATGGTCATCGCCTATTGTGCTTGTACCCAAAATACACCGTCACCATCTAGCGCGGTAAAAGTTTGGTGTAAATAGTCGCTATCGGCTTGGGGATCAAGATCCGCAAATAGCTCCGGATGGATAAACTTCGCAATCGCCTCCACTGCAATAATATTAAATGGAGTATCATAATATTGTTGATATAGTGCTAATACTTGTTTGTTTTGAAATGCCGCTAACGAACGAAACTTAGGGCGTTCCATCAGCTTGTTCAGTCGCGCTAGAGACTTTTGTTTATCCCCTGTATAACCCAATGGTACTGAAGCGCTACCTTTACGGGTACTATCCCAATCAGCGGCTGTCATCAAATAGTAATCTGGGTTGCTGTGGATTAATTGCTCCTCACTAATTTCCCCACCCATGCCAATGCTAAACCATTGTGAACCGAGGTTATTTCCCCCTGCTGTTTCAACAAACTCACCAAAATTACCATTACCAAAGGTTTTACAACAGTAATCAACCCCTGAAATACCAGCGGCCCTTTCAATAAATACACTTGGACGTTTATCTTTATCAATCGAGGAGACCCTTGAACGAATTAACCCCAATTTTTGTTGATAAAACTGGTTAAATTCCTTCGCCTGCTGCTCCTCACCAAATACTTGCCCGAGTATCGTCATACTCGGCATAGTATTTTTAAGTGGGTATTGTCTAAAATCGATAAAAATGACAGGTAAACCGCTTTTTTCCAATAATGATAACGTCCCGCTTTCTGTTAGCTTGCTTTTCAAGCCAATATCAAAAATCAATAAATCGGGTTGAGCAACTAGCGCTTTTTCTACGCTGAAATCAGTAGTGTATGGGTTAGGAAACACAGGGATCTTTTTGAGTTCTGGGAATTTTTTGCTATATGCAACACTTAGGTCAGGTGCTTTTTTTATTAACGCGTCATCCCAAGCAATAACCCCTTTTAATGGCGTTTTTGGGTGTAGTATATTCAGTGCTACCAAGACACGGCTATCCGCTAACATTACACGGGATACTGGCACATTCACCGTGACTTCCCGACCTGCAATATCCGTGACCACAGTAGGTGCAGCCATGCTTGTAGCCGCAAAAAATAGGCTAACGACGCTAAGAATTACACCCAATTTTTTGATAGTTTGTCTACCAGTCATTATTTTGCCTTATATTCATTAAAATTTCACAGACGCTTGAACGTAGTAAGTTCTCGGCTGCCCAACATAAATGCCATAATTGTTATCCGTAGAGCGTGTGAAATAGGTTTGATCAAATAAATTTTTAATACCAGCGGATAGCGTTAAATCAGACAAACTTCTCCCAAAATGGTATTCACCGCGAGCGTCCCATACCATATAACCTGGGATAGTCCCATAACGGCCATCCACGCTTGGTTTAGTAACATATTGGTCTGTTGTGCCTGGTGACTCTTGGGTTGATTGCGCATAAGTATTCAAGTTCCAAACCCAATTCCCCGTTTCGTAACGGCCACCTGCGGTGAATACTTGGCGTGAATAAAAAGGTAAATCTTTATGAGCAAAGTTCCCTTTCTTACTCACCGCCTTAGTGTAGGTATAGGTACTGTAAACACTCGCGCCTTCAAGTGCATCAGTAAGGTCAGGTAAGTTGTACCTCGCGGCTAACTCGACACCTTGGTGTGTTGTTGCACCTAGGTTCGTCCAACCCGTTGTATTTTCAACGTATAATAATTGGTCATCAAAATCGATATAAAATAATGTTGCTTCAAGGGACAAGGCGGTATTGTCGTATTTAGTACCTACTTCATAATTATGCGCTTTTTCTGCACTTAACCCATTCGCAGGTGAGTTACCAACCCCTTTAGTATTCAATTGGAAATATTGCAAACTCCCAAATGATGTGCTGGCATTGGCAAATAACTTCCATTCATCATCAATATGGTAGATCACTGCTAGTGCAGGAAGTGGTTCACTATAACGTTTACTGCGATGTTGTTCTTTAAAGCTATCGTCTAAATGAATGTTAATATTTTCGTATCTAATTCCGGGAATAAGCGTCCAATTACCAACATCGATAGTGTCATCCAAATAAATCGCATGGGCTTCTGTTCCCCCAGACGTGTGCTGATAATAATTATTGGTATCAGGGCGAGTGCTTTGGCTCCCCGCTTGGTACCAATTTGAGCGGTACGCTTTTTCATCTGCCGTTTCATTTAAATAACGATAACCAATGGTAACCTCATGGGAAATATCATTAAAACGGAATAATTGCGAGTAACTTGGTTCAATCGCATAAGCAGTATAATGACGAGGGTAAGACACTAAGCGCCTTTCATTCGCTTTTTCTTTATGGTCACTTTCTATATAACTCCCCCGGTAACTTTTGCTAAACCAAGTCATCAATTCAAATTGTTTGTCATCTACTTCGTGCTTGTATTTCAATGACAGATCCTGCCGATTACCTTCAAAACGGTCATAAGGCCGTGTTGATTGGAATGGGTCAGCATTATATTCAGCTTGGGTCAAGCCTCCGGGCATACCCGACATTGCACGGTAATAATGAAAATTAGCTAATAATTCATCGTTATCTGTTAAGGCATAACGCGTTTTCAGCATGAGGTCATCAATATCCGTGTTATCATTGCTTTTACGGTAACCTTGCCCGTGTAAACCCGAATAAAGCAAAATTGCCCCAGCAGAATCATCCGCTTTAGAGCCCCCTAGCGAGGCATCCACTAATGTTTTTAACCCGCCTGTTTTGGCACCCTGCGTCTGTACTGATACACCGCCACCAAAATCTTTAGGGATAGGCTTAGTCACAAAATTAATCACTCCCCCTACATTTTGTGGCCCATAACGTACCGAAGCCCCTCCGCGTATGACATCAATAGATTCAATACTTCCCAAAGATAATGGGGACATAGAAAGCTGCGGCTGGCCATAAGGTGCTGCGGCTAATGGCATCCCATCAAGCAAAATAGTTGAGCGCGGTGAAAGACGCGAAGTTAACCCACGGACTCCCACATTCAAAGAAACATCACTGCCACCGGTTCCATTACTTTCACGAACTTGTACACCTGGGATCCCTTTTAATGCATCTGCGATTGTTTCACTGCCAGTTTCTTTTATTTGTTGTTGTGTTTTTACCGTTCTAGCGCCGGGATGATTAAATACCACTTCACTGTCTTGTGTATTTTCGAGCCAATTGCCCGTAACTGTGATTTGGTCACTCTTTGTATTATCAGCCGCAACAGCGTAATGAGATATCAGAGCAGTAGAAATTGCGAGGGGGGTAAGTAATTTGCGAGTTTTTAATTTCATAACCGATGAGCTAAAAGAGAATTAAGAGCGATAATGATAATTATAATCATTAATAACAATCAACATAATTTACTCACTTTTGGTAATTAATTTGTCAATAACCCACTTTTATAATCATAATTTAGTTTTTGCTGTACTAAAATGCACATAAGCATATAAAAAAAATCCGAAGGAGCTCACCTTCGGATTTTAGATTAATATGATGATAAATTAACCACCAAGTGAGAAAAATACCACTCGTCCAACACCCTCACCGGCAAAAATACACAGCGTGGCCAAAGACATCACAACCGTAGCGTTGGTATTTTGCCCCGTCTTTTGGCACAGCAAGCGGCCAACAAATAGTATGCCTAATGCGATTAGCACTACACGAACAAGGCTTAAACTCAGTAGCCCTTCTGGCATTTCACGCTGGGTCATACCGAGGTAAATCGGCTCACCTATATTACCAAGCAGCGATAAAGCCCCTAATAACATAAGTAGTACCCCCATAATACCTAGCCCTAAGGTAATTTTAACCACTCGTTGTACCTGCTCTTCTTTCGCACTTCGGCGCAAAGACCCCACCAGCAAAAGTGCAGCAACAACACCGCCTACCAGTAATACCGCGCCGAAGAAACTCGCGTAAGTGAATAAACCATTCCATAAGTTAAATAATGTATTGGCATATAACGCTGACATCGCATACATATACATCAAGCCAGCAATCGCACTCAGTACCAGTAATGCAGCATTCGCTTTTTGTTTCAGTAAAAGTAAAGCGACACTAAAAAATAGTAACCCCATGTAAATTGCAGTCGCCCAAACTTCACGGCTCATCCATGAGGTCGACACGTGCAGCATAGTGTAAAACATGTGCAGAGGGTTCCCCATGTGAAATAACGAACCGAGTAACCCAATGCAACCTAAAACAAAACTGGCTAAAACAGGTCGTTTGATAAACTGAACATTCTGAATATCATTTCCCCCGCCAAGTACCCGGAAATAACAGATTAATGCAACAACCAAGCAGCCCACTGAGGCCTGCATAAATAAGGTGAAAATCACCAATGGAAATTCATGCATGATAGTTTTCCTTATCCTTTCGTGCCGACAACAAGGTTCGGCTTCGTGATTGATGAGCTTGGTAACCCATCAATATCCGCATTTGTGCCATATTTTTTGCGCAATTCACTGATTAAGCCAAATTCAATGGCACGCATTGGGCAAGAATCCACACACATAGGGTTTCCCCCTTTCTCACGCAGGTCGATGCAGGTATCACATTTGGTCATCATACCAATACTCGCATCAAATTGTGGTGCTTCATATGGGCAAGCCCAAGTACAATAGCGGCATCCAACACATTTATTGTGATCGACCAACACAACCCCATCTTCTTCACGTTTATGCATTGCCGTTGTTGGGCAATGACTGACGCACTGAGGGTCATCACAGTGATTACAAGCTATTGATAAATGCCAGAGACGAGGCCGCGGGTATTCCCCAACTTCAACGTCATATACTCGGCGAAAATTACGCCCAACCTCAAGGTCGTTCTTGTCTTTACAAGCTACTACACAGGTTTTACACCCAATACAGGCAGCAACGTTTATATAAAATCCGACTTGTTTATCCATTTCTTATTGCCCCCTAAAAAATAATACGCTGTGGAATAGCAGCATCTGGAACTAATTGATCACCATGCCATTTCTCGATATTACACAGCATGGTGTTCCAACCTGATGTGCCAAGACCCGTTGGTACTTGGATCGTTAGCGTATTATCAGCCCCTGCCATATCTATCCCTGTTTTTTCATCCACATTCGTCCAACTACCATGAGGTAATGCAACCACTCCTGGTTTCATCGTTTGGGTAACCAATGCTGGACGTACAATTTTCCCTTGTGGGCTTGTAACTAACACCGTTTCACCATGCTTAATTCCTAGGCGCTTTGCATCCGACGCATTGATGTAAATTGGGCTAGGCCACTGCTCGCGTAACCAAGGCACATTATCAAGGGTACTGTGTGAACGGCGTAAATAATGAGGGTTATAGATTTGGAATGGATAATCCCCTTTTTCTTTTTTAGAGAAATCCTTAAAGCTAGCTTCATAGCCATTTGCTGAAGGAATGTACTCAGGGATCGGAGGTAATTTTGTCCAACCACATTCATCCGCTTTTTCTACCAATGTTTGGCAATAAATTTCAAATTTACCACTTGGCGTTGGGCGCGGATTCCCTTCAGGGTCTCGAATAAAGTCTTCATAGGCGATATAACCATAGTTATCACCTTTAGTTCGTTTAACTTGATATTTCCCAACGGTAAGAAACTCATTCAATGTAATGCGACCTTGCTGAGGTTTGCCTGTCACTTGCCATTCATCAATGTCTGCTTGGGTAATTGTCAGCAATGGCTCAGTGGTTTTACCATCTTCACCAATAATTGTTGCACCATTAAGCTTATTGAAGAACTGCTGTTTCTCAGAAACAGGGAATACTTCATCGACATTAATGCCAAGGCGTTTTCCGATTTCTTTGGCAATCCATTGGTCACTTTTCGCTTCATAAAGAGGTGGGGTCACATTAACCGCGGCAATAATAACTTCGCGGTTGCTTGGATTTAATATGGTCCCTTCACGCTCCCATTCGGTAGTTACTGGCAGTACAATATCGGAGTATTTAGCGCAAGTGTGTGGAACATAAGCTGCTGTTACCACTAATTCCACATCTTTACGGTAGGCTTCAATACTCTGCGAAATATTGGCGCGTGTTTGCAGTGTGGCATTAAATGGGTGGATAATCATTTGAATGTTAGCGTTTACATCACCCACACCGCGTTGACGGAATTTTTCTCTAATAATGCACGGTTGAGTTCATTATGGTTAATTTTCAGGCTAATTGGGTTTGGCACCGCCGGTAAACCACTGTCGCCAGCCATCACTAAGCGAGTACCGTTATTCCCTGCCGCAAAATGGCAGCTTACCCCTGTCATACGCCCCGGTTTACCCATATGCCCTGTCATAAAACCTAAGGTTGAGAATGCTTGTACCCAACCTTCTCCATTATGAACACGAGCTGGAGCCCAGCCAGTAAGTAGTGCCACTCGGTTTGTCCCACCAATTTCACGGGCCAATTTACGGATATCTGTAGCGGATAGCCCACAAATGTTAGATGCCCATTCAGGTGTTTTCGGCTCCCCTGTATACGTACCTAATAAATAATCTTTAAAATTACCTTTTGGATCAGCCCCTGCTGGCATATTAGTTTCATCAAAACCAACCGTACAACGGCGCAAGAAATCCCAATCAATTAATGGGTTATCTTGGCTGTCCATTTCCAATAGAGCATACATGATGCCCAACGCTAAAGCGTGGTCAGTACCCGGGTTAATAGGGTACCAATCAGCATCCATTAATTCCGCTGTCGCAGTATAGCTTGGGTCGATACAAATAAACCGAGCTCCTGCTTTTTTTGCTTGATAGTAGTTATAGGTTGGGCTACCAGGGCTACTCCACGCAGGGTTTGCCCCCCACATAACAATCAATTGTGAATTACGCATATCAAAGCGATCATTGGTACCAAAGGTATAAAAACCTTCTAACAACCCTAAATGGGCTGGTGTTTCAAACCATGCTCCCCATGACGTTGTTCCCCAGTCGCCAACAAATCCACCCGCTTTCGCATAAACATTTTGGATATCAACACCATTGCCGCCTGTGATCCAAATGGATTCATTACCATATTTTTCTTTGATGCGTTTGCTTTCTGACGCAACAATATCAAGTGCTTCATCCCAGCTAATACGTACCCACTGGTCACGCCCACGCAAGCTTTTATCTCCCCCTCCGGGAGCCCAACCTTTACGTTTCATTGGGTATTTTAATCGATCGGCGCCGAACACCTGTTTACGTTGAGAACGCCCACGTAAACAGCCTCGTTGTTGTGGAAAGTCAGGTGAGTCCGCTACCACATCATCTGTTTTTTGCCTAACAACGACACCTTCAACGACGAGGGCTTTATTGACACAACGACCACCGCAGTTATGCCAACATGCCACGGGCTTCCATGTCCCTTGAGTGACAGCGTCGGTTGCTTGGGCAACGGCTTTTTCCTCTTCTGGTGTTGCAGCATAAAGTCGTTTACTTAGCGGCAACGTAGCCATCACTGATGCCGCCGATGTCCATGCTAAAAATGAACGACGACTTAAGGCTACTTTCTGTCTTTCTGACATTGCTCTTACCTCTTCACTTTGCTTTATTATTATTAATTAACTAATTCATTGATTCTTTTAAGGTCGTTGCGCAAAAAAAGCTCTAAAAGTGAGCTTAATTGGCGATAAAATAAGGTTTCTGCATGGTTATGCATTGCACGGCAAAACGGGGTAATAAATGCTAAAAGATGCGTATCTAAGAATGCAGATGACCCTAACAATAATTTTTTTGCGTCTTCGCCTAGCTCATTTCCAACATCGACAATCGCAACAATGCGTTGACTTAAATTCCACATAAAATCTAACTCAAACCCAATATGATCTGCTGCCTCCATGTCACCCTCAGGTAATTGGAACCCATATTTTTGATAAAAGGTTTTTACAGCTAATGTGTTTTCTTGAAACAACAATTTGTCACGGGAGACATAAGTAGACTCCCATGGTGCCGCCGGAGGCGCTTCTGGGCCAATAAATAAGCGGGTAAAATCCCAATGTAAATCTTCAAAACTATCCGCGTTTGCTTGTAACGTCCGTGACTGTAAATCTTTTCCCATTTCCTCAATTGCATTTTTCATCGCGGGTAATGCTTCATCACAAGGGAATAATGCCAACCCCGTATTATCCAAATAATTTAATAACTCAGGGGTAGGTTCTTCTATTAATAAGCGTCTTAATACGTCATAAGCAAATTGACGCGCATAGAGATAATCAAATGTTGGGATGTTATTCATTACAGGAACCTTCATGCAAATCGGCCAATAAAAATTAAGTTGGTGTCGTTAATTCAACCTTCACTTCTTTAATTAAAGGGTTGCCCTGCTCATCAGGCTCAATGATGTGTGAGGTGAGTGCGATGGGTAAATCAACGAGGGAAGTTAAATACAAAATAGATTCGGGATTAAACTGCAAAAAGCCGTGCAACAACTCTTCGTGATAAGAAATTCCCGCTTGTTTTAATAGTCTTGCTACTTGTGGGCGGTCATCACCAAATACTTTGGCGCTTTTATAAAAATAATCGCGAGATGAAAATAGATAATGTTGCCCAATAAGCTGAGCATGTTGCCGAAAAAATGCGTTACTTTGGTATACTTGACCTGTGTGTTTATTCTCCAAGGAACAATAATGCACACCAAGTGATAGCTGTTGTTCTAATGCAAATTTAACCACACGCAAACAAGCTAATTCACTTTGGGAGACAGCAAGCCCACCTGCATACCAATAATTGTAATACACTTCATAAGGGGGGTTTTTAAGTTGAAAGCCCCGTGATTGGTAAGCGTCACTATTTGTTAAAGGAAAACAAAATTCCAATAAGTTAATCCCATCTATACCAATATCATCTAACCGCATGAGTAACTTGTACATTTGCGGTTCAGTGCCTGGGATAACCGGCATCTCCACCATCACCGTCGGGAAAATTTCTCTTGCTAATTCAATGCGGTGTAAAACTTTCTCAATCCGTTCTTCTGCATCATCAATTTTGATGCTAAAGCGAATTTCTTTAAGGCCTGCGTTTGCTAAGGCTACCGCTGTGCTACGGTCTAATGGGTCACCAGCTGTATATAAGCGGCTATGAACCTGAGGTAATTTCTGTTGAACTGCTGCGAAAAACGCAATGCTCTCTTGGCGGAAAAGTAATGGTTCACCTCCCGTTAAAGCAATATGTGTTAGCGGGTATTCTTGCTCTGCAATTGCAGCAACTTCGCCAACAGCATCCCTCATCTCATGTTGAAAACCTTGGTAGTTCTCTTGGTTAGGATTGAAACAAAAATAGCAGTCGCGGTGGCATTTTAATGATAAAAATGTGGTGTAACTCCCTTCCCCTGTGCGGCACTGCACACAAGCACTCGATAGCCAATGACTATGTATACTCTTTCCATTATTCGCAAAACATGCACCTAGCGCTTTAATATCCTGTTTAAGCTGGTTTATCTCACTTTGCTGTGAAAAAGCAGGTTCAAAACTAACCCCATATTGAGTAATAGCTTGCTGTGTTTGTCTCTCAATATCCAAATAACGCATAGCATAACGCTTAAACTCAGCGTTATTGATGGTAGGCAACAGCCTATCAGTAATCGGATAAATCATAGTTTTCCTTCAATTTACTGACGAATAGTTTCTTTAAAATTTGAGCTTCATAATTCGAATAAAGAAATATAATAACCATCTAATTCACTGGCAAACTGATAACAGAACAAAGCCGTGCCAATAATTACATTCGTGTTATTGAAATAAACTGGAAATTACTAACTTCATTAAATAAGAAATATTCGCATTATATTTTTTTGATTAATACTAGTATAAGGAAGGGATATAAAATGATGTTGCGCAGGATCAAAAAAAAACCATTTCATTACTGACATATCAAGCAATTAGATTACGCTATCAGTAGTATTGATTTATAAACCCAACAGTTACTATTATTGAGCCAAATACCTAATCAAAAAACGAACCGATATATAAATAAGTACATTTCACATTCTCACACTAAACAACAACGCTACTATTTCACCATAACTTTTCTCTCTATATATTAAAATCAATAATTATATTTCAATTTGTAAAATTAATTTTCAAAATACAATTAAATATCACCTACCCATAGTTAAACAATATTTAATAAATAAAAATTTTATTTTATATTTTACTTATTGTCTTTTCTTAAAATACTAAATAATATATCGGTTACTATTATTGATTCGTCACAACCGCCATAATGCCTGATGCAAGGCATATTATGCCCACTATTTTAATTGTTAAATCAAAAAAATGGGGAAATCAGGCTATTTTTACTTACCTGATAACACTGTAGAGCTAACTGAATGTGCCCCAACAAAATTGATAAAACAACAATAAACGATTAGCGATACTGTCATAATGGTAATGCATAAGTCACTTTAACTGTTTCCATTGGCACTTCAGTCTTAATACTTTGAATACTATTAATTTGTGTCAGATGGTCGGCATGGAAACGGCGATATGATGCAAGATCATGTGTCACAATACGGACTAGCGCATCACATTCCCCTGCCATTAAGTGGCATTCAACAACCTCTGGCATTTGCTTTATCTCTTGGACAAATTGATTGATGGTGTGAGCATCCTGCGTTTTAAACCAAATACGCGCAAATAAAGATAACCCCGCCCCAATCTTAGCGCCATCAAGCACCGCAACGTAACGTTTTATCACCCCAGCTTCTTCCAATAATTTAACTCTGCGTAAACAAGGAGAAGGGGAAAGCCCAACTTCTTTAGCTAATTCAATATTTTGAATTTTACCGTCTCGTTGTAAAACCCGTAAAATATGTTTATCTATGGCATCAAGTTTTACCATATTTTCACCTATTGAATCTGAGTGCTATTTTTAAGTTAATTTTTGATATTTAATATCAAAAATTAACGCTTTACAAGCAATAAAAAAACCCAACACTATCGATACATAGTTATAATTTTATTGCGACTGGCCAGTTGTGTTAAATAAAAATAATCAACATGAGGTATTCAAATGGAGTTACAAACTTTGCTGTTATTTAGCGCAACTGTGATCCCTCTGGTATGTACACCAGGACCTGATCTGCTGTTTATTTCTGCTCAAGGTCTTTCCGGCGGGGCCATTGCTGCTTGGAAAGCTAATTTAGGAATTATTATGGGCTATATGACCCATGCTATACTTGCCGCATTAGGGTTATCAGCGATTGTTGCTGCCTCACCAGCCATTTTCCATACAATTAAATGGGTAGGTGTCGCGTATGTGGCTTATCTCGCGGTTTGTATGCTGCTATCAGCCATCAGAACACGTGAAATATGCATTAAAACAGCCTCGACAAAATCAATCATCGGCAAAGCCTTTTTGACCAGCTTTCTCAACCCTAAAGGTCTCTTAGTTTACTTCGCCATCTTACCTAATTTTATCCAATTAAATGAAAGTGTTGCTATTCAATCGTTGATCTTGTCTGCCACTTTTATTTTTCTTGTATTGTTATTTACGGTGTGATCGGAGCATTATTTGCGTCCATGCATAACAAGCAAACTTATAATGATAAAAAACGCCGCATAACCGAAGGTGTTGCAGGGGGAATGCTGACTTTTGCTGCAATTGGCTTAGCAACCAGCTAGTGAGGCAACAACTCAATCCAAATTAATTTGCTATCGGTGCTAAGTGGCTTAACCTCCCCTTCACCGATATCAGGAAGCCACCAGCCCCCTTGCCCTTTTGCCATTATGTTACAATTTCCACCAAAAACCTCCCACTGGCCCTCAAGTACATAAACAAGGCCTGCTTGGTTTGCCGGTAACCTACGTTTTTCAGTCACTAAATAATTTTTAACGCTCCACCTATCTTGTCGAAAAATAAAATTCAATAATTGAGTTGAGGGTTGCTTTATATTAACTGCACAATACTGCTGAGCAGAAAACTGAATACTGTCACCCACTTGCCCTAGTGGATATTCAACACCCTTGTTATCGGTTAATGAAAGCGGCTGTTTATTAAGCAAGATAGCTAGCCTTTCGCCTTCCGCATAGCGTTTTAAGTAGCTATCTTTATTAATCGTTGCAATACTTGCACGTAAAGAGTAATCCGATGCGACAGGCCAGCAAAAAACCTCTTGGCTAAACCCCCCGCCATCATTCCAATCAAGGATAGGTAACTCCGTCATATCAAAACATTTTATTTTCACATTACCCCCTATGCTGCCATTGGTACTTGTGGTTTTAGCTTAGATTGGCAAAGTTAGTCTCTCAAGGCAATGAATTAACAACAATAATGTGACTATTCGCGCCTCTCATTAATTAAATAGTGACATAAACGACCTAAAGTTTTCATGGCCTCTTCTACTTGCTCGTTCCATGTAAATGAAGCATTCAGACGAAATGCATGGTTGAACTGCTCGCTCGTTGAAAACATACTACCAGGCGCAATACTGATCCCTTCTTTAAGAGCCAATTGATAAAGACGAATAGCATTAAAAGGTGCTTCAAATTCTAACCACAAAAAATACCCGCCTTTAGGCATATTAACTTTTACTGAAGCCGGCATATATTTTGCTATGGCCCCGAGCATCTGATGTTGACGTTGCTCCATAGTTTGCCGCAGTTTACGCAAATGATTGTCATAACCGCCCAGAGAAAGATACTCAGCAATCGCCAATTGAGTCGGTACACTGGCAGAAACTGTGCTCATCATTTGTAAATGTTGAATTTTTGTCGCGTGGTGACCAGCCGCAACCCAGCCAACCCGATAACCCGGCGCTAAACATTTGGAAAATGAAGAGCAATGGAAGAAATTACCTTTGGTATCTAAAGCCTTAGCAGGGATGGGTTGTTTATTGCCAAAATAGAGTTCACCGTAAACATCATCTTCAATTAACGCAATTTGGTGTTTATTGAGAATATCAACTAAGCGCTTCTTGTTAGCCTGTGGCATCGTGCCGCCAAGGGGGTTTTGATAGTGAGTCATTAACCAACAGGCTTTAATTGGGTATTTATTCGCTATCTCTTCAAGTGCATCTAGGTCGATACCAAAGATAGGGTCAGTTTTGATAGCTATTGCTTTGAGTTTTAAACGTTCTATCGCCTGTAAAGAACCATAAAATGCTGGAGACTCGATAACAACCCAGTCCCCTGGTTGCGTAACTGATTGTAAGCTAAGAACTAAGGACTCCATCGCCCCAGCTGTAATGACAATTTCATCGGGTGCAACGTGGATCCCTTGAGTGGCATAACGTTGGGCAATATTACGCCGTAATTGCTCATTCCCCGGTGGAAGGTTCGCTGGTGTATTAAATTTTGATAAGCGCCTTGCCACTGAAGCTAGCGATTTAGCAAGCTTTGGTTCATCTAACAGGGCGGGTTCTGGAAATGCGGAGCCAAATGGGATAATATCTGGGTCCTTACAAGCTTGTAGCACACCAAAAATAGAGGCGTTAATCTCTACATTCTCATTTAAATGTAGCCCTTTTCCTCCCTTTGCCGCAGCAAATGAATTATTACGGTTAGCCACATAGTAGCCTGATTGCGGGCGAGCAACGACCCAACCTTGGCTTTCGAGTAATTGGTAGGCTTGTACCACGGTCATTAAACTCAGACCTGATTGCTTAACGCTTTCCCTAAGTGAAGGTAATCTGTCACCAACTTGCCAGATATGGTCTTCAATTTGTTGACGAATTTGCGCTGCTAACTGTTCATATCTCGTCATAGCCGCCTCAACTGTTATAGTTAATTTCTCAATAATTGTTACTATTATAGTTTATCGTCTCATGTTCTACTTATCCACACATTCACCTGACTTTTTTTAACTATAAGCACAAAACATTTTTAGCTGTATCCGGCGTTAACGATTTTTTGCTAGGGATAAGCGCTTCGATTGTTATCACCAAAGCTTTAAATGGGCGTGCCATTAACATTTCCATTCAGGGGTCAATATGTTTGGACTAAGTGCGTTGGAACTCGCCCGTATTCAATTTGCGTTTACGGTCTCGTTCCATATTATTTTTCCCGCCATTACGATTGGGCTAGCGAGTTACCTCGCTGTGCTTCAAGGTTTATGGCTTAAAACTCGTGATGAAGACTATATAAAGCTGTTCCATTTTTGGTCAAAAGTTTTTGCGGTTAATTTCGGAATGGGTGTCGTTTCTGGGTTGGTAATGGCTTATCAATTTGGGACTAACTGGAGCTTCTTCTCTGATTTTGCAGGCGGTATTACTGGGCCATTACTAACTTATGAAGTCCTCACTGCATTTTTCTTAGAAGCGGGTTTCCTTGGTGTAATGCTGTTTGGTATGAACCGTGTGGGTGAAAAACTTCACTTTTTTGCGACTTGCATGGTCGCACTCGGAACCATTATCTCAACATTCTGGATCTTAGCATCTAACAGCTTCATGCAAACGCCACAAGGCTTTGAAATCATTGATGGTCGTATTGTACCCGTTGACTGGTTGGCCGTTATTTTCAATCCATCCTTCCCTTATCGCCTACTGCACATGACAACCGCAGCATTCCTTGCGGCAGCTTTCTTTGTCGGTGCTTCTGCTGCATGGCACCTACTAAAAGGTAACAAGTCCAGTGCCATGAAAAAGATGTTTTCCATGTCACTGTGGCTAATTTTGGTATTAGCCCCCGTTCAAGCTTTGATTGGTGATGCACACGGCTTAAATACATTGAAGCATCAACCAGTTAAAGTTGCTGCAATGGAGGGCCATTGGGAAAACAAACCCGGTGAAGCGACGCCACTTATTTTATTTGGTATCCCCAACCAAGAAAAAGAAAAAACGGAATACGCTATCGAAATCCCTTATCTGGCAAGTTTAATTTTAACACACAGCATTGATAAACAAGTGCCAGCGTTAAAAGAATATGCACCAGAAGATAGGCCAAATGTGTTTATGGTGTTTTGGTCATTCCGCGTCATGGTCGGGCTAGGCTTGTTAATGATAGTTGCTGGCGTGTGGGGGCTATGGCTGCGTTATCGTAAAAACCTTTACGAGTCAAAAGCATTTTTACGTTTTATTTTCTTCATGGCACCTTCTGGTTTAATCGCTATTCTTGCAGGGTGGTTTACCACAGAAATAGGCCGCCAACCATGGGTTGTCTATGGGTTACAGCGAACCGCTGATGCTGTTAGTGCACACGGTGAAATGCACATGAGTATTAGCCTAATCGCTTTCTTTGTCGTCTATGGCAGTGTATTCGGTATCGGTTACATGTACATGATGAAATTAATTCGTAAAGGTATCGCGGAGGACGCAACTCATGGGCATTGATTTACCTCTCATTTGGTTTGTCATCATTGTATTTAGTATGTTGATGTATATCGTAATGGATGGCTTCGATTTAGGTATAGGGATCTTGTATCCAGCCCTGAAAGATAGCCAAGACCGCGATTTGATGATGAATAGCGTTGCCCCCGTATGGGATGGCAATGAAACTTGGCTGGTTTTAGGTGGTGCCGCCTTATTTGGTGCATTCCCACTCGCCTATGCAATTGTATTAGATGCTCTTTCTATCCCTTTAACCTTCATGTTATTAGCGTTGATTTTCCGAGGTGTTGCTTTTGAGTTCCGCTTTAGAGCAGACGAATCGCATCGTCGACATTGGGATCATGCCTTTATTTGGGGGTCTATTTTCGCCACATTTGTACAGGGTGTGGTTGTCGGGGCATTTATTCAAGGCTTCCATGTTGAAAACCGCGTTTACATGGGGGGCTATTTTGATTGGTTTGCGCCGTTCCCACTATTTTGTGGTTTTGGCTTAGTCGTGGCATATGCGTTGCTCGCTTGTGGCTGGTTAATCATGAAAACTGAAGGCCACCTACGCCGTACCATGTATCGTATCCTGCGCCCATTAACCTTACTGATGTTAGCTGTTATTGCAATCATTAGCTTATGGACACCAATGTTAAATGAAGCTGTGTTTGACCGTTGGTTCTCACTCCCTAACCTATTCTTCTTTTTACCTGTTCCATTACTAGTATTAGGCTGCACTTGGTTGATCTTAAAGAGTGCTAAACGCCAGCAACATGATAGCGTGCCATTCTTGGCGGCACTTTTACTGATTTTCCTTGGTTTTACTGGCCTAGGGATCAGTATTTGGCCAACGCTCATTCCGCCAGTAATTAGCTTCCGTGAAGCCGCTGGTCCACCGGAAAGCTTGGGCTTTATGCTCGTTGGTGCATTATTCATTATTCCCGTTATTTTGGTTTATACCTATTGGAGTTACTATGTCTTCAGAGGAAAAATTACCCCAGACCAAGGCTACCACTGATAACGTGATAGCCTCACCTTGGTGGAAAAAACTTGGTTGGATGGCGGTCATTTGGCTAGGGAGTGTATTCGCGTTATTCGCATTCTCTTATCTATTTAAGTTAATGATGACCGCCGCCGGAATGAAAGTGAAGTAGTTAACCTATTGAATGCCGTATAGTTTATATACGGCATATTTTATAAATACGCTGAGTGCATTCAGTGAGTCGAAAGAGTTCATTGCCTAAACGTTACAACGTAACAAAGTACCTTTTTACATATTCAGTCAATTTTTCATGCCTTCAAATGTATTCTTACGACCATACTATACCGCTTTATTTTACTGATTTATCGATTAACCCCTGCTGAATAGTCATCCCATCGCTATTCCTTAAGTGACGGCTATCAGTACAGATCAATCACTCAATTGACTACCGGTTAATAAAACACAAAAATCCTCCCCACAATCATAGACTATGTATTGCAACTTTTCGGCATATTCATGATAATGATAATAATTACCATATAATAAAATTATCATTAACATAGGAGATTGTCCGTGGCTACCGAACAACCCGTTGAAAAAAATATCTACCGCCCGGCTCCACCACAGCTTATCCAAGTTAAATCGATTAGGGATGTCAGCCCTTCTATCCGTTGCATTACCTTCACCGGAGAAAAACTCAGTGCTTATCCTACAGGTTGTGAAGGTGGGCATCTGAAAATTTTTCTCGCTCCTGATTTAAAAAGCCAGCCAGCATTACCTGTATTAACAGAAAAAGGTCGTAGTTGGCCAGAAAATGAGCCCCACCCATTTGTGAGAACCTATAGTGTGCGTGCTATTCGACCTGAAATAAAAGAAATTGATATTGAATTTGCAATGCATGATGGCGTGACAGGCCCCGCTTATCTTTTCGCTCGGGATGCAAAGCCGGGTAATTGGATGGGGATCACCAATCCTGGTGGTCCAGACCCACTCTTACCTATTAGAAAACACTATTTTATGGCTGGGGATTCTAGCTCATTACCAGCCATTGCCGCATTACTAGAAAAAATGCCTAAAGATGCACAAGGTAAAGTTGTTTTACGGTTAGATAGCCAAGAAGATATTCGTGAATTAGAAAAACCACAACATGTTGAAATTATTTGGATTTGTGGTGATATCACTAAAACGGATGCGTTAATCTCTACTTTTAAATCATGGGACATTCCAACCAGTGATACTGCTTTTTGGATTGCCGGAGAAGACCAAATAATTCGTGATTTACGCCGTTTTATTCGTCGTGAAAAGGGTTTTGGCCGTGAAGATATTTATGCTATCCCATACTGGCGTCATGGCTATGATGAAGAAGGTTACCATCATGAACGCCACGCCGTAATGGATAACCCAGACGATTAAAACCCCCTCTACTCGCTTATTAGCCCTAATAAGCGAGTTTATCTACCCCACCAAACTGTCATTCACAAACGCCACCATTTTATTGCATCGCTTAAAAATGACGTTAAAACACTTTTCATTGCCATTAATGTTATGTTATAACATACCCATCATTTTCTTATCCACTCGATAAAATAGGGAAAATTATTGTGTACAAAATGGCAATTCTAAAAGCGAGCTTATGCACTGTTCTTGCTGTAACCAGCTTTACTGCAACTTCTCATGGTTCACACAGTCACGCTCATCCCCAATCAGAAAAAGCACTTCAAGCTTCCAAAGGGGTTTTTGATGATGCTGATGTCAAAAATAGGTCACTGAGTGATTGGCAAGGTATTTGGGTATCCGTCAACCCATTATTATTAAATGGAAAACTTGATGAAGTGCTCGAAAATAAAGCGAAAAAAAATAAAGATAAAACCGTTGAAGAGTACCGAGAGTATTATAAAAAAGGCTATGCAACGGATGTTGATAGCATCGGTATTGAAAATGACATTATCGAATTTACCCAAAATGGTGTCGTAAATAGCTGCCACTACACATATTCTGGTTATAAAATACTGAATTACGTTTCGGGGAAAAAAGGTGTTCGCTATTTATTTGAGTGCCAAGACGCAAACTCGAAAGCACCAAAATATATTCAATTTAGCGACCATATCATTGAGCCGCAAACCTCGGGCCACTTCCATTTATATATGGGTAATGATTCGCAAGAAAAATTATTAGGGCAACTAGAAAATTGGCCAACCTACTACCCTTATACTTTAACCGATGAACAAATTGTACACGAAATGTTATATCACTAATCAACCGCTTTCAGATTAAACAAGATGCCCCGTAATTAACCACGGGGCATCAGCAATAATGACGATATTAATGGTTATAAGCCAACAATGCCTTATGACACAATTGTGACCGAACACAATCTTCAATCGTGAAATTCACCATTGAGACCATTTCATCACTACTAAAACGTTGTAATGCATCTGCCAACCCTGATGGCACATTCTCAGGTAAATCACATTGTGTGACGTCACCATTAACAATTACCGTCACATTCTCACCTAATCGGGTTAAAAACATCTTCATTTGTGTGACTGTGACATTCTGCGCTTCGTCTAAAATTACAATCGCATTTTCAAAGGTTCTACCACGCATATAGGCAAATGGCGCTATTTCCACCTTAGCAATTTCAGGACGTAAACAATATTGTAAAAAAGAGGCTCCTAACCTTTTCAGCAAAACGTCATAGACAGGACGAAAGTAAGGTGCAAATTTTTCCGACATATCCCCCGGTAAGAAACCGAGATCTTCCTCCGCTTGAAGAACAGGTCTTGTCACAATAATCTTATTGATATCTTTATGAATTAACGCGTCCGCAGCAAGTGCAGTACTTATGTAGGTTTTCCCACACCCCGCTTCACCATTAGCAAAAATTAATTGCTTATGCTTAATGGAATTAATATAGAGCTTTTGAGCGTCATTTCTTGGCAAGATAGGAGATTCATCACGACGTTCTTTTGCCATACCAATAGGCTCAATGCCTGTAAATTCAGCAAAAGACGCAACATTATTCATATCAAACCGACCAGAACGGTCTTTACGTGATGAACGTTTCATTTCACGACGTGCCTTTGTTGCAGCTTTCTGTCTACTCATAGTATTAACCCTTCCAGGTATCAGTGATGTCAATTCAAATGACGGACTATTCAAAACAGAGAGGAGCTCCCTTCAAGCTCATAGTTAATGGTGGAACTTGTGCTTGGCGATATAATTTCATTTCAGAAAAGTCACCAATAAAAAAACCGGTTACCAATCTCACCATGACAGTTCCATGATGGAGTGGTAACCGGTTTTGCATACACCTAAATAAACAATTATTTCCCATTAGTTTCTCCTGTGACAGCGATACCTTTAAACTAATGAATCTGTATGACATTAATATGACAAACTGCAACATTTTTTGAAACCCGATGAGCTCATGTTTTTGCTACAGTTTTTTATTTACATTAAATATAGCGTTATTTTTTTTCGAAAAGCAACATTTTTCTAACATTTTTTAATGGTTTTGTGATAAAAAAACATTTGGTGTCATAGCTAAAAAATAAAATAAGCTAATCAAATAATTACCTAGTTAGGTGAAATAAACATATCGTCAACGTGGTTTACAATTTCCCGCTAATATAAAACCAGCTGCTTTAGCCTCGGCCTCTGTTGCAAACATTTTAGCATTTTTATCTGCGGTGGTTTTAAAGCCTGAACAGTGTGAAAAATGGTATTTTTTTGAGTTAATGTTGCCTTTGATTTCATAGGATTCAGGTCTATTTGTCACTCGTTGCTGATTGTGACTATAAGTGGATGATGACGGTTGTGAAACACGCAACCCTTCCCCTGTATTTTTATGATTTAAACGCCATTTTTTTTCCCCTGTCACAAATGGATTATGATGCCCCATGACTTTTGCTATTCGCTCATCTCGTTGCATTTCCCACTGACTAGGCGGATATTTTTCATCCCAAGCCATTAATAATTGTTGCTGTTGGCGTGACATCGATAAATTATAACGGTCATGCATATAAAAATAGACACGAGCAACTTGGCCTTTGACTTCATTACGGGGCTCAAACACCCTCTGTGCAAAGTCTACACGGCTCTGGCACATTCCATACGGATAAGCTACATCATTGCCCAATTGCCCAAAACGGTAATTGCTTCGGTCACCATTAACTTCCCCTATGGATGGAGCCAAATTATGCAAATCAGCCTCCATCATCCCAAATACTGGGTCAGTTGAAACACAATTTTTTCTGCCGCCTTTTTGCCAACATTGTCGTTGATGCCCAAAGACCCACGCCGGAACAATATGCTCCCATTCAATTCGTTGAGCACGTGTTTGCTGTTTACGCACTTGGTAGCCGCAGGAGGCTAAATCAACTTGTCCACCGCTTTTGCCAGACCATTCCCACTGACAACCACAATATAGTGTCCCTTCGCCCTGTTTATTTTGGTCTTTATACACCTGATTTTTACTGAGAACTTTAGCTTCTGTAAACGAATTTGGTGATGAAAATGCAGGAATGGAAAAAAGAATAATTATAAAAGGAATAAAACGTTTAACGTATTTAAATACACTGGATTGTTTCAAAATAGCACCGATGACTAGAATAGCAGCAAAAAATAAGAATAAGGTGATAGGATTAACGCTAACACCTTAAAGTATATAAGAAAATATACATCTATTCTAATCAAATAAAAACACAAATGGTATCAGGAGTCACTCAATTTTATCTATTAAAACCATGATGAGAATTTATGCAAAGTTAGTAGAAACTGTTACTTTTAATTTATCATTAAACACTCGGCCTTTTGCGGTAAAGCCATAAGCCAGGTAACGAGATACCAATAGATAATGCCCCAACGATAAAAGATGCTTTGAGAAAATTAGTGACTAAAACCTCAATTAACTCAGGGTTATAACCAAATTGAGAGATTTTCACGACCGAAATCATCGCAATATAAGCACTAATTCCCGGAAACATCGGTATCACCGCAGCGACAGTAAAAACCTTAGGGTGTGCTAACCACCAGCGAGACCACTGAATACCAATCACCCCAACGAGTATAGCGGATACAAAACTGGCCCATTCTATTTGTAAACCAAATTCAATTAATACAATTCTAGAGCCATAACCAATCGCGCCTAATAATGCACAATATTTTAATGCTCTAGCAGGAACATTAAATACCATAGCAAAACCTACCGCAGGGATTGCAGCTAACGCCATCTTTTCAGCTAATTCAAGTAGAAAACTTATGCCCATTCTCTTAAATCCCATATTGTCATAGCAACTACCACACCAATACATGTCGCTAATGTCAGCAAACTTGCCATGGTCCAACGTGCAACCCCTGTATTGACATGCCCTTTGAACATATCAGCAACCGCATTGATCAACGGAAAACCAGGCACTAACAGCAATACGCTTGCTGCCATCGAGATGGTTTCTGTAACCGCCAAATATGGGATCTTCAACAATAGGCCTGAAACGGAGGTGGCAACAAACGCAGTCATACAGAAATTAATCAACGGGTTCATTTGGTGAGACGTTAAGACTTGGCGAATATACATCGCACATCCACTGGCTATAAATGTAATCAATGCACTTTCCCAGCCCCCGCCATTTAAGGTACTAAAACAAGCACAAGATAATGCCACCATGAATACCATTAACCATCGGGGGTAACGTAACGGTTTAATTAACGACAGTTTTTTCTGCAATTGTTTACTGTCTAATAAATGATGCTCTACAAGGATCACCGCATGTTGAACCTCAGTAACAACATGCATGTTAATCCCACGATCAATAATACGACGAGTGGATGTTAAACAACGCCCATCAATAATTGTGGTCAATACCAGTGAATTCGATGAAATTGCACTATCAACCTGACTTGCCCCAAGAGCAATACCAACACGTGTCGTAAGTTGTTCAACTAACATACTTTCGGCACCATGCTGTAAGAGAAGTAAACCACACTCGATACACAGCCTGGTTATTTCTCTCTGCTTATTAATTGATTCATTCTCGCTGACGTTTTGCTCTGTTGCACACCCTACCATCTCGTCCCCCTAATGACATCCATTCAGATATCGACTTAAACATGTTAACCTCTAAAATATCATAGAGCTAAACATACGTTGAATTTATGATCTCTTTCAGGTAAAAGCGCGAATAAGGTGACTTGATTCAAACTATTTTGGTAAAATTGATAACATTATTTTGTTGTTGAGTAAAAAGGGGAAGATTAATCATTTATGAATAACCCATTAGTGGCTAAAACCCCAAAAGGGAAACGCCGTAATCAAGCATTAATCACTGCCGCTGCTGATATTTTTCTTCAGTATGGTTTTGAAGGGGCGACTTTGGATATGATTATTGAGCGGGCGGGTGGTTCTCGTTCTACCCTGTACAAAAACTTTGGTGATAAAGAAGGGTTATTTGCAGCCGTGGTTGCCGCTATGATAGATGACATCTTTATTGAGCCAAATGAAAAAGCTCCAAAACTTGATACCATTGAAATGGTTTTATCATTTTACGGTTCCCGCTTTCTCTTGAATGTCCTTAAGCCACAATCCATTGGTTTATATCGGCTAATTCTTGGCGAATATAACCGATTCCCCGAAATCAGTCAGGCCTTTTTTGAACAAGGCCCTGTAAAAAGCTACCGTTCACTCACACAAAAACTCAGTCAATTACCTGATGTTAAAGTGGATGAAACAACACTCCTAAGTATTTCTTCCCGTTTCCTAGAAATGTTAAAAGCGGATGTATTCATTACAACTTTTTGTGTCGCTGATTTCAAACCTAGCGATGAATTTATTGAACAACAAATCACCCTTTCTGTTGATATCATTGCCAGCTATATACGCAAAATAAGTTCCACTGCAATATAACTAAATTAAAGCTAACTCAGCTTGCTCTTTGGCTGTTTTAACATCAACGGCTAACAAAACTTCAGGACCATACAATTCTGATAACATAGGTGCCATACGTTCTTTTTCTTCTTTATCGCTGCCATCTGGTTGCAACGTCACAACCATGGCACGGCAATGTTGTTCCATAGGTTCTTTTGCATATTTTAGCCAACGGCGTACATATTTCATCCCTTCCATATCTTCCCTCGATGGTTTTTCTTGCACGGCAATTGGCGGATAAACCAACACAAATTGCTCTCTTCTCGCTAATAGTAAATCCATTTCCTCTACCCATAAGCGTGTTTCATCCATTGATGTAGGAAAGGTATTCATTACACAGACAGGCCAGTTCTCTGTGCTGACCATAATTTTATTTGCCATAGTTATTCTCTCATACCAATAAAGTGTACTTGAATGTACACTTTTTCACTGCACTAAGTCAAGAATGATTATCATTTCTATTTTGCAAAATATGCTATAACGCCAAGTTATGGAAAGGAATAGTCTTAATATGTATGTAATTTTTATATCTTAAAAACATTAGCAACCTTTGAGTGGTGCGTTTTTTTATATGGAATGTTATCCTGATTATATTATGACTTTTAAAAGCGAAATTATGATGAAAAGAACTCTTCCGTTAATCTGTGGTCTATTTGTGGCTCTAACCGCTTTTAATGCAAGTGCAGGGCCAACATGTGATACCTATTTTAAAGAAATGAATGATCTGGTTAAACAAGCAGAAGAACAATACAAAGACGAAGCTAATGCGGGAGAGCAAATTGCCTTAATGAAATCCCAATTAGAAGAGGCGAAAAAGGCATTAGCAAGCTACCCCGATGATGCCCAAGAGCAAGCCTGTAGCCAAGCCCTTAAAGCTATTGAACAAGCGAAAGAAGCGGTCAAAACGAAGTAGTTTCGTTCATATATATCACCTAAAAAAATACAGCCTAGAATTAGGCTGTATTTTTATTCTTACTTGCATTTCTTTCTAGCGAACAACAAGTACTGATATTTTAGCGTAAGAAACAATACCTGAAGCATTAGAACCTAATAAATGGGTTGAAATACTCGGATTACGAGAACCTATTACAATTAAATCAGCATTAATACTTTCAGCTTCTGATAACACTTTATCTCTTGGTGAACCAAATTCAACCTTATAAGTGATTTTGTCTGAAGGGTAATCAATTTTTTCAATAATTTCTTTTAATTGCTCTTCAGAACGTTCTACTGCTTTTTTAGCGAAAGAAGACAGTAAATCATAATGATAACTATAGCTCATAGAGAACCTTGAAACATCAGGTACTGAGTGAAATAAGTGAATTGTCGCATTAGTCATTTTAGCCAAGTAAACAGCATGTTTTAATGCGTTATCTGTTAGTACATCTTCAGATATATCCACGGGAACCAAAATTGTCTTATACATATGATGCCCTCTTTAATTGTGTTTATCCTCTTTTAAACCGTATTTTAGTTAGTTTTTACGATTTAATCGTTAGGAAGTGCGGGTGAATATTTACTATTTCATCGATAAAAGTATAGTATTTCTATTGTAAAAAAGCTGTGAACTTCCCTAACATTACGACAAAAAATAGACCTATTCTTCTAAATGCCATTTATGCAAAATACGATGAATAAAGGGTGTTACAATCAAGCCAATACTGATAATAAAAACACTTTGTAGAAATAAACCATAAATAGCAATAAAAAAGCGACCAGCACGCGTAATCGGTGCAGGCTCTATTGGTTGCCCACTTAGCATTGATAATGCATTTAGCATTGACTCAATCAGTGAGTGACCTTCTATACAATAGAAACCGATAATACCGGGCAATAACCCGAGGAAAAACACCAAAAGCGATAACAAATAAAAACGCAAAACTCGAAGCAAGAAATACTCAATACGTAATAATTCTTTTGAAAATTTTTCCATAGGGATTCAAAAATTCCTTACTATAAATAAAATAGATTCTATACTTTACCCACTAAATTTATAACTAAAGAAATCCTATTTAGAAAGAACCTACATTTATAGGTAGGTTCTTATCTGTAAATTAACGAACAACAAGCACTGAAGTTTCTGCGTAACGAACAATACCCGCAGCTGTAGAGCCTAAAAGATGAGTCGTGATATTCGGGCGGCGTGAACCAATGACAATAATATCAGCATTGATATCCTTTGCAGTATTAATCACTTCATCACGAGGGGAACCAAATGTAATGGTGTAGCTAACATGATCATGAGGTAGATCTATAGAATCCATTAGCATTTTCATATCCTCTTCTGCTTTAACTGTTGCACGGTCTTTTATTTCCATGTAACCCAAAGCATAGGCATTAATAATTGCAGATGATATAGGCAAAACGTGAATAAGATGAATGTTAGCACCCGATTGTTTTGCAAGATTGACAGCATGACGAACCGCTTTACTGGTTAATTCATCTTCAGTTAAATCAATAGGGACCAGAATCGTTTTATACATAACCCCTCCACAAAATAGTTAAAATTAAGATTTACCATAAAATTATAAACAATTAGCTAAGAATGTCTCTCATTCACAAAGATAAATGAGATCTCTAGCGATAATTTAAAACTATTCTCTTAACCAAGGTGTAACTGTTAATCCAATAAGAATACCTTCAGGACTTAACAAACGAGTTACCGTTTGTCCCCAAGGCTCAATTTGATTAGAGACTAATAATTTATAGCCATGTTCGAGGCAAGTTTGAGTGATTTTATCAATATCTGAAACTTCAAATTCCATCCAACTTTGGGGGATAGGAATTTCAACTGGCCATTGTCGTTCTTTAAAACAAGACAATGCTGCTTGCTCAATCGGCCAAAGTGCAAAATGTTTAGTTCCATTGAGAGCATCTTGCTCACAAGTCAAATACTGACTCCCCTCTTCTATTGGTTTTAAGGGCAGTTTTAGTACATCCAAATAAAAATGCTGACTCATTGGGTGATCAACAACAATGGGGCCAAAACCCGCAATAAATAACACCTCTGAACTATTTGTTAAGTTTAGCATATGGGGATCTCACTATCATGGCTGCTGAAATAAAAAAATGATAATCGACTTTATATTTAACTCTAACTATTTAATTAAGTATTCGCCATTTGCTTTGATTCTAAAATCATTTTTTCAACCAGCCTTTGAGCCATAATCGCCTGCTCACCACTGATCAATGGTTGAGACTGGTTTGAAACCGAGTCAATAAAGTGACGAATTGCCCCATCGAAACCACGTTGTAGTAAGGTTGAATCCCAACTTCCGGGATTTGCCTCATGAATACCAGTGCCGTCTTCACTTCGCCAATGATTCATATTGGTTATTTGGTGTATGCTATCTTCTGCCACAGCAATCAATTTCTCTTGTTGGCTCCCAGCTTTTCGATGCATAGATGTCGTTAGCCAACATAGCCCTGCTTGTATATGGTGTTCCGCGTAAAAAAGTTCACCTTGTGATGTTGCTTGAATATTTCCACTGATTAATTTCGCCTCTGAGTCAGCCCCCGCCATCCAAATTACGGTGTCGACCACATGCAAGTAATCATCTAATAATGTGAACCTAACATCTTTTGGTCCAACACTGTTCGTACGATGTTTTTCCATACGAAGTGAAGAAATATTTTGTAAGTCATATTTTAAAGCCATGTAGAAAGGTGAAAACCGGCGATTAAAACCAACCATTAACCCTTTCTGTCGAAGGTCTGCTAATTCAATTAATTGCTCAGACTGTTCAATCTGCTCAGTTAATGGTTTATCGACATAAACATGCACATTTAAATCTAATAACCTTTTTATGACCTCATAGTGGCTTGCAGTAGCACTATGTACAAAAACCGCATCACACTGCTGAGCGAGAGAATCAAGACGACTAAATAGCTCTATTCGATATCTGTCACAAACTAATCTGGCTTTCGATTGATTCGGCGAAAATGCGCCTATTAATTCCCAATTATCTTCCTTGGTTAAGATGGGTAAGTACGCCTTTTGCGCAATTGAGCCTAAACCTACGACACCAATTTTTAGTTTTCTCATACTGAATACACTCTTTAGTCGATTATCTAGGCTGAAATAATCGCATTAAACGATTTTTTTTAAATAAAATTATTAGTAAAAATACAAAAAAACAGCTTAATTAGCATTAACTAATTGTTTTTCATGCATAAATAAAATAAATCAGTAGAAATAAAGAATGAGTAGCAATACAAAAAAAGGGGTTGATTTATTAAATGAGAATGGTTATCTTTTACCTCGTGAATACTTGAGTAAATTACTCAAGTTTATCACAAACGACATTGCTCACATTGCTTCCAGTTTAGCAGGCCAACTTAATACGTTGGCCTTTTTTTTGCTTGTAAAACAATGCGCTATTTTTTAAAGATAGCGTTACTGAAGCTCCACGATTTCAAATGGCCAACATAAACTAAGCGCTGAGTTGGCATAAACGTTGGCACATCCCCTGTACGCATATGTAATATATCTGCTGGGGTTATCCATGATGAATTTCCTTCAAATAAAGGAATACCTGCATATTTGTATGCATCAATAACGAACTGAGAACAAAAGAAACCATTTGCTTGGTCTACGTCATCACCTAACTGGACTTTAGCTAACGTCTGTAGACAAAAATTGCGTATTGTTTCACCAATTAATGGTAGTTCACATATTCTTTTTGTCACCATCCAAGGGGCTATCATCACAATACCTTTATAATTATATTTACGCCCATCATTACGCATCGAAAATTCACGTAATTTATCTGCGTGTAGTGATGTAAGACCCGACTGTCGCAATACCACCATATTATTCGAATCCCTTACGGCTTGGTTCAATGAAATAACTCTCACACCACTGCCAACAGATTCAGCAACCTCACCAAGTCCCAAATAAATAGATGCATGACTTACACCACTAATACTAAATAGCCTAATTCCCCACGAGTTTAACCCTGTCGCTGAAGACAAAAGAATATCGCCAGGCAACATGTCGGAAACAGCAAGTGGTTCAACGGAATCTTTAATAGGAATAGTATTGGCATGTTGGATACTGAATTTTAAACGATTTGTTTTTTCATCTGATTTAAATTGAGTAGAACACCCTGTTAAAAACATATAACACAAAAACAACAACCAACAGTAAGATTTCATCCAAAAGCGCCTAATCGTAATCATTATTTTTCATTTTATACAATGGATGGAATCTTAACGTTTAATTATATTTCTGACTACAATTATTGTTATAAAAAATTATATTCAGCTAAATATGATTAATTTATTTCGTATTAAAAATAGGATAAGAAATGAGTTTTTTATTAAAAACTAAGTGAAGAGTGTTATTTTAACCCCCTAGAGGGTACTAGAGGGTTAAAAATAATAATTAACCGACTACATATTCAGGGTAAAAAACGGTAATTGAATGATATGTTTTCTTTTCTGTTGCTTTGTTTTTTTGGACTGCTACAGCAATATTATCTTTAGAACCAATAGACACTCGAATATTCTTCTTAGAACGGCTCAATTTGTAAGGCATACCTAATAAACGACGTGCGCTATTATTACTAACCATTATCGACTCCTTAAACTACTAAATTAAAATTCATTAAAAAAATGAATATCAACAAATATAGTCATCGTTGACCACAAAGGTTTTTTTTGTTTTGTATCAATAACAAAACCAACTACAACTCAATTAGTATACCATTAATATAAATATATATAATCCAGTTATTCTTATTAGTTTACACCCGTAACTACAACTGGGTTTTATTTCAATCACCGTAGGTGGGGTTATCGCAATAACTATAAAAATACAATTGCATAACATAACTATCTATGTTATTTGAATATTATTATTTTTAAGGGGCTAGATAAAATGTTAAAGATATTAGGTCGAACATCCTCAATTAATGTTCGTAAAGTGTTATGGACAGCACACGAACTGAACCTTGAATTTATTCATGAAGACCAATGGGGAAATACAGAATCTCTAAAACAACTAAACTACTTAAAACTAAACCCTAATGCACTCATTCCAGTATTAATTCATGACCAAGGAGCATTATGGGAAAGCAATACAATATGTCGCTATTTAGCAGCAACAACCCAACATGAAAATATATTACCAACAGACCCTCTTGCTAGAGCCGAAGTTGAAAAATGGATGGATTGGCAAAGCGCTGAACTAAACCCTGCTTGGCGAGCCGCTTTCATGGCCCTAATTAGAAGAGACCCCTTCTATTTACAACACTATGAGCTAGTAGAATCCAGTATTGTTTTATGGAACGAAAAGATGCTAATACTGGATTCTGTTTTAGCACAAAATAAGACCACAAAAAACCACTACGACTACCTATGCGGGGAGTATTTTACCCTGGCAGATATTGTTGTAACACTGTCTATTCAGCGTTGGCTACTAACACCTTTAAATCGGCCGAACACTCCATTTTTAATCGATTATTATCATAGGATGATAAACCGCCCAGCAGCATTAAAATGTATCGACCCAAACACCGCCTAGCATTGCCTTATAACAAGCTACTGACAGCAATAAATACAAATAGCTACGATAACGACTCTAACGGAGATGCTGGGCTAGAACATTTGTCATGCCAAATTTGGTTGACCTGTTCTGGCAACAGTATTTCATGACCGCCATCAACAAATGGAATGGAAATATCCATTCGACCTTCATCATTCGTATACGCTTTAACGATAAAACGTTTAAATCCGTCAGGCTTATCATTTTTATACCGATAAACTTCCCCACATACATAACCAACCTTACCTTTATCGGCAGTATAACGAGCGAAGTGATATTCTATATTTCTAAACTCAGCGGCTTGCGGGTATGCCAAAACATCATTAACATTCTTTTTGACTTGCTCAACTAAACTTAATTGGGTTGGCTTCATATATAGTGCCCCTAATAGAAAAGCAGCACCAAAAATAAGTATCGCAATGATTATTTTAAAAAAATTCATTTGATGGTCGCCATTACCTTACCAATATTATGCATGTGATTTCATTTATGATAATAACTGTATATCATTTAAAATCCATCTTTAAAACGTAAATATTGTTAACTTAGCTCATTTTATTTGATTTTTATTACATCAACAGCCAAAGACCATGCAATAAGTAATGTTTAAATGAAATTAATACCATACATAAGCCAAATATAAAAACAGATTAAACTTAGGTTTAAGACCATGCATATTTTTATATAAGTAAAAAACAGTCATCTTTATAATGCTATCGCATTGTGATTATCGATAAAATATTAGTATAGTCAAAACTAAAACTGTCAGTTATACGGAGCCCCACAATGAAAACAATTGGACTTATTGGTGGTATGAGCTGGGAATCTACTCTGCTTTATTATCAACAACTTAATGAAGGCATTAAACAACATTTAGGTGGCTTACATTCTGCAAAAATTATTTTATATAGTGTAGATTTCGCCGAGATAGAACACTACCAAGCCAATGGTCAATGGGATTTGGCAGCTCAATGCTTAGCTGAGGCAGGGAATCGTTTAAAGCTTGCAGGCGCTGATTTCCTTGTTCTATGTACGAATACAATGCATAAAGTTGCCACGGCAATTGAAATGGAAACTAACCTCCCTCTACTACATATTGCTGATGCAACAGGTGAGCGGATAGTACAATATGGTTTAAAAAAAATAGGGTTACTGGGAACTTCGTTTACTATGGAGCAACCTTTCTATAAAGATAGGCTAACAAATAAATTTAATTTAGACGTATTAACACCTAATCTTAATGATAGAAAAATTATTCATGAGATTATTTATAATGAGCTTTGTTTAGGGAAAATAAACCAAGCATCAAAAAAAGAATACCAACGGGTTATGTCATCATTAGTACAACAAGGAGCCGAAGGGATTATTTTCGGATGTACTGAAATTACATTATTAGTTAATGAAAAAGATACCACAGCCAAAGTATTTGATACGACAGCTATCCATGCTCAAAAAGCGGTGGAAATCGCATTATCTATTTGATTATCAGGGTAACAATAGATACTGCCTTTAATACCATTAGAAGGTAGTATCTACTAATTAAATCTAATCTATTCAGCATACTTATTAGTGTAATAAGCATAATTTATCATTCATCATGATACATCCTACTAATTTCAAACATATAGCACATATAAAATGTCATTAAATTTTGATAGCCAAACTATTCAAATTAAATTAGTTTAAATTAACATTGCTTATTAATAACTTTAATCTTTCATTTTACAGATTATTACCCATTGAATATTAATTTTCATCTACGATAATCACTAAAAAACTCACTGAAAAAATGGCTATTATGAAGAAAAACAAAGTTGGTAACATCGTATTAGGTAATTTTATTAAGGAAAAACGTCTAGAAAGTCAATTAACGACAAAGCAAGTAGCAGAACTGATTTCTGTTTCTGAACGCGTCTATATAAAATATGAGGATGGTTCCCTATCTATATTTATAGACCACCTTGTATTACTTTCTAAGATATTCAAGGTTGATCTTAAGGTGCTGTTTGATATTTATATTGATGCAGAACCATCTTCTAAATTATAGTATTACCTTTATGACTGTACACTAAGGACGCTCTTATTTAGATTATGTCACATTTAACTCGACAAGATGTAACTATTCAGTAAAATATTAATCTATTATAACCATTATACAGGGGGCTATCATAATGTTACCAAAAGCAGAAAAACTCCCCTTCTAATAAAAAATTTCCATTTATTATTAGAAGGGTTTAAAAGTGAATTACATAAAATTTAACGTTGATACATGGCAACGTAAAGAGCACTTCCATGTATACGACCAACTTATAAACTGTGGTTTTAGTTTAACAACGAAGATAAATATCACCAATTTAAAAAAGCAAATAGATTCAACAAATTATAGTTTTTACCCAATTATTATTTATTTGCTATCACAAGTGGCAAATACCTATGATGAGTTTAAATTAGCCAAAAAAAATGGTGAGCTTATTTTATGGGATAAAATTAACCCAAGCTTTACAATTTTCCACCAAGAAACTGAAACATTTTCTGCTTTATGGTGCGAGTATTCTGATGATATTTGCCAATTTATGGAGAATTATCATCAACAGTTGATATTGTACAAAGATAACCCCAAATTATCTCCTCAGCCAATACAAGCTGACAATCTCTTTTATATATCATCTTTGCCATGGGTAGAATTTGATAGCTTTAATTTGAATATCTCTGATATAACAAAAAATTTCGCCCCAATTTTTACTATAGGGAAATTTTACAGTGAGAACGATACATTATTACTTCCACTAGCAGTACAAGTACATCATGCTGTCTGTGATGGTTTTCATGTTGGTAGGTTTCTCATGAGATTACAAAAACTGTGTGATGAATTCACTATTTAGTTCTATTTAACCAGTCAGAAGGAAGTTAAACCTTCCTTCTTTCCAGATAAACACAGGCGATAACTATTAATATGGTGCAGAATTTTTACCCTATAAATAGCCAACTGATAAATACCACATCACCTATAGCCCCACTTTGAACGATATATTCTACTGGGGTGACCACCATTTTTATGGTATTTGCTATAGTATATGAAATCAACTCCATCGGGTTTATTGTAGGCATGTTTCCTCCATTTTTATCTAGGTTAATCACTTGTTTATTAGTATTCAATCAGATAAAAACTATAAATTTTTCTATTCCATTTTTACTTAACCACACCAACTTCTATCTTAGTTGTACCATCATATCCCTTCTAGCGACATTATTGTACTTTGGAGGTTTCAATTACCTATCCGAACAAATAAAAAACCTCTACATAAAGAGGTTTTTTATCACATCAATGACCTAGCTAAAGTACATCGATGAATGCGATTAAATTAACACCAAAACAATATATGAACTTAATTAATTTTGTAACTCATTCATATTTTTTATTTGGTCTCTGTTTATCTGCTCAATCTCACCCGTTTCAGCATTTTTATAGGAAACCAGTCCTGTTTCGCTATCCACTTCAGGTTTTCCATCTGAAATAATAGCCCGGCCGTCAACAGTCTCTATTTTTTGATTTGATGAACACCCTGCGATACCCATCGCTGATATAGAGGCGAATATAAAAATGGCAAATAACTTTTTAATTTTCATATCTATCTCCTAATTCAGTTAATAACAACGCCTACATATATTAAATATAATATATAAGTCGAAACTTTCAAGTAAATAGATTAAAGTATCAATATTAAAATTAGGTTTATCAACTTTTTATTTACCAAAAAAACACCATAACTAATTGATAGTTAACAAAAAAATAAATCCAACAACAATCATCAACTTACACTATTACTCATTATATTTACAAATATAACGGTAACTTTATAAAAAACAAAATTAATAACTAAATTAAAATCATAATATTAATCACGCGTTGTTAATTAAAACTATAGGGCATTTTTTGTCACCCCTCTATAAAAATAGAAATATTAATAGCGGTATATTTAATAACTCAAATCTAATATAAGCTAATTTGGACTATTTTTACATAACTCAAATATTTTTAGAAAAAATCGCTCGTTTAATATAATGAACTCAAAAAATTAAACAAAGTTAACTAGCTGTACGATAGTATTAACCCTACATTTTTAGCTCTACCATTTTAGATTGGACTTCGACTCATCAATTAGAGCTTACCCATTATTTTTCAAGTTAATGTACCTCCTCAAGTTGCTTGCCAAACTATCATACTAGTCAAGAAGCAAGACACATAATAAAGCTTTTTTACTAATTAGTATCGAAAGCCCCCAACCATCTGCTATCATTACAGGCTAAGAAATTTCTATGCTAGGAATGTTTTTTAGTTTTGTGTCTGTTAGCTATTTATTTCTAATCTTGGGACTTGGTTTTTTTGATTTTTTCAGGCAAAAATAACCGAAAAGTGACACCCAACCATGAACATCACAAAGCTAAAAAACAATTAATTTACAGCTAATTGCGTAACAACCAGCAACAATGAAGAACAATTTAGAATGACAAACAATAAAGAACAATACAACTTAAACAAGCTGCAAAAAAGGATCCGCCGTGATGTCGGCCAAGCGATCGCTGATTTCAATATGATTGAAGATGGTGACCGGATAATGGTTTGTTTATCCGGTGGCAAGGACAGTTATACCTTACTTTCCATTCTACAAAGCTTGCAAAAAAGTGCACCAATCCAATTTTCATTGGTGGCTGTAAACTTAGACCAAAAGCAACCGGGTTTTCCTGAACATATTTTACCCGCCTATCTTGACAACCTTGGCGTTGAATACAAAATTGTTGAAGAAAATACCTATGGCATTGTTAAAGAAAAAATTCCGGAAGGCAAAACAACCTGCTCCCTATGCTCCCGTTTACGTCGTGGGATCTTATACCGCACAGCCACAGAATTAGGCGCGACAAAAATAGCGCTTGGTCATCATCGTGATGATATTTTGCAAACCATGTTCTTAAATATGTTTTACGGTGGTAAATTAAAGGGTATGCCACCTAAACTAATGAGCGATGACGGAAAACATATCGTTATTCGCCCTCTGGCTTATTGCCGTGAAAAAGACATTGAGCGTTTCGCACAAGCTAAACAATTCCCCATCATTCCTTGTAACCTTTGCGGTTCACAGCCAAACCTGCAACGGCAAGTGATCAAAGAAATGTTACGTGATTGGGATAAACGCTACCCTGGTAGAATTGAAACCATGTTCCGTGCCACCCAAAATGTTGTTCCATCTCATTTATGTGATACCGAGCTTTTTGATTTCAAAAATATTTCTCACGGCGATGACATCATCGATGGTGGAGATTTAGCATTTGATCGAGAAGAAATCCCACTACAAGCTTTTACTGATGAAGATGATACCCCAGATTTTATTACACAACGTCTTGATATCGTAGAAGTGAAATAATTAACCTATAGCCTCCATAACGGAGGTTATTTTTTGTCGGATTTTAAGCAAAAAAAAGCCGATGTAATCAACATCGGCATTACAGTGGTCAATTATTCTGTATAAGAACTCAATATGAGAAAAACTACAATTATGGAGCACAACGTTCATCGCTCAACGTTGCATTCACCTGCAGGACTTATACTGCCCTAAAACCCCATTGGTTTTATTGATTTATCTCAAACTAGGTTGGGTTATAAATAATAAGTCATCAATTTTAGAGCCAACGGCTTTTTCTCAACCACCATAAGACCGTTCCAATTAAGATCGCCAATAAAACACAAAAGGCGCTAAAAGCAAAACGGAACTCATTTCCTGGTATCCCGCCTAAATTAACACCAAACAACCCTGTCAAAAAAGTAGTGGGTAAAAATATCATCGCCATTAATGACATTGTATAGATACGACGATTCATCATCTCTGTCATCATATTAGTTATCTCATCAGAAATAATCGCGGTACGAGCAATAAAACCATCGAGATCTTCAATACAGCGCCCTAATCTATCTGATATTTCTTGAATTCGACGACGGTCGGTATCATCTAACCACAGTAATTTTTCAGTCGTTAAACGTGAAAACATATCCCGCTGAGGAGCCATGTAACGGCGAACTACAATAATCTGCTTGCGAAGTAAAGCAAGCTCCCCTCTTTCCGGAATTTGGCCATTTAATATAAAATCTTCCATATCAATTAGGCGTTCATGCAGAGAGTCAGTAAAATCACTTATTTCATCCGTAATCGAATCAGCAACCTCAACTAACCAATCCCCCGTACTTTGTGCGCCCACGCTTTGTTTTAAATCATCGATAACAGGGTCAAGTGAATTAACTTTTCGGTGGCGGCTTGAAATTATCATCCGGTTGTTAATGAATACACGAAAAGCAATTAACTGCTCAGGGCGCTGACCGACATTAGTATTTAAGGTTTGCAGTGTTAATAAAATACCATCACCAACCCGGATCAACCGCCAACGACCAGAATGACCTGATAGCGCTGATTTTACTTGGTCATTAAATAAACCCGATTGTTGGATCCAATTAAAACTTTGTGGGTCTTTATAATCGTAATGAAGCCAAAATGGCGATTGCTGACTGGCACTCGCATTAACATCAAGTGGCAGCAGCCCACCGTCCCCATTTAACTGAAACGCATGTACAGGATTTGAGTTTTGAAATAATGAACCATAAATCAGCCCCATGCAATTTCTCCCTTTTATTAACAATATGTTATTTTTAATCGAATAAATGAAGTATTGCAATTATTTCAAGGCGATGTTTGAAATCAAAAGCGCAGAACAATAAAAACCCATAGAAGACAAATAGACCATGATAAATAGTAAAATATCGCCATTTTTGCTAAAAAAAGACACATCGTTGACACAAACGAGCAATAAAATAACTTATAAATTTTTTATTATAAAAAGGTAGTGTTTATTCCTTTTTGGTCCTCCTTCCCTTTCTCCAGAGGAAGGAGTTTTTTTAGATACTAATTTAAAAAATTAGCCTATACCTAGTACAGGCTAAGTAAATATTTAATATGTTACGTTAGTGTTTTATGATATAAAAACTATGGCTATAGGCCACATCCTCTGGGTTTTCAATCGGATACCCCTTTAACCAAGGCTTAATTAAACGTGCATTAGTATATTGATAGATAGGAGCAATAGGTGCCTCTTTAGCAATAATTTTTTCCGCGTTATTATAATATTGGTTACGTAATCGCTCATTGGTCTCAATACTGGCGGACCCCATAACGTCATCATATTGCTGGCTATTAAATTTTGGAATATTGCCACTATGTTGTGATGTTAATAAAGACAAAAATGTCGACGGCTCATTAAAATCCCCAATCCATGATGCCCTGATAACATCAAAGTTCCCAGTATTACGGCTATCAATATATGTTTTCCACTCCTGATTAACTAACTTAACTTCAGCACCTAATTTTTTCTTCCACATAGAAGCAATAGCAATGGCTATTTTTTGATGGTTTTCCGAACTATTATACAATAATGTTAATTTCAACGGGTGATTTGTACCAAACCCAGCTTCTTGCAACAAAACTTTCGCTTGCTGGTCTAATTCTTTTTGCGAGTAGCTGTTATATAAGCCTTTCTCTGGTTTAAACCCGTCGGTAACATCTGGAGTAAAATAATAAGCTGGCTTTTCTCCTGTCCCTAATACCTTGCTCGCAATTAATTGGCGGTCAATCGCCATAGACAACGCTTTTCTGACCCTAACATCACTCGTTGGCGCACGTTGTGTATTAAAAGCATAATAATAAGTCCCTAATTGATCTGGTGTAAAAACCTCATTAGGAATATCCCTTAACAATTTTTGATAGCGTTGCTTGGGGAATGATTCTGTAATGTCTAAATCCCCAGCTAGATAACGGTTTGTTGCATGAGATTCTTGATTAATAGGTACAAAAGTCACCTTAGTAACCACCGTATTTTTATGATCCCAATAATTTGTATTTGGCGTTAAAACAATTTTTTCATTTACAACACGGTCAGATAATACAAATGCACCATTACCAACGAGATTTCCTACTTTTATCCAATTAGCACCAAATTTCTCAACGGTTTCGCGATGTACTGGAAATAAACTAAAATTGGCAGTAAGAGATGGAAAGTACGGGACTGGTTTATTTAACACAATTTTTAACGTGTGTTGATCAACTGCCTCCACACCAAGTTGCTCGACAGGCAATTTCCCATCAATAATATCTTGTGCATTGTTGATACCAGCTAATGCAGCAAACCAAGCAAAAGGGGACGTCGTATTAGGCGAAACAAGCCGTTGCCAGCTATAAACAAAATCTTGTGCTGTCACCGGTTCACCATTAGACCAGCGTGCATCAGGACGAAGATTAAATATCCAAACTCGGTTATCCGATGTACTCCATTTAAGCGCAGTTCCAGGAATAGGTTTGCCATGCTTATCTTGGTTAACTAGACCTTCAAAAAGATCTCGCATGACTTGTGCTTCTGTTAACCCTACGGATTTCACTGGGTCCAAAGAAGCTGGTTCATCTTTAAGGTGGCGAGTCACTTCCTGATTTTCAGCTAAAACAGTCCCCGCAGGAATAACTGCACTAATAGCAGGTGTAGTAAAAAAAACTGAAGCAAATAAAATAGTTAAAGGTGTGAATGGACGTTTATGCATTTTATTTTCTATCTGGTTAATATGTAAATTTAACTAAAAATCAGATTTAGCTAAGTGATTTGAATAGAGACAGAGTATGAACAATATTAATCTGTTGAGCCCCCTCTTTATTCACAATTTTTCCTTTATGCAGCATATGCTTTGAGCTTTAAAAAATCCATATCCTAGGTTTTCTTTAGCGTATTGTAAGCTTAAATAGATCTGAGCCTTGGAGCGCGTCGCCATCCCAAAATTTTATGAGTCGCTGCGTCCAATAAAATAACATTAAAGATCATGATATTTTATCCTATAAATTATAGGTTGCTAAAGAAATGGATACAGGCTAACGAGCTTTTGTTACACTCAACAGAGTACTTTGAAAAAGGTATGATAAAAAATGTGGGCATTAACAAGGCTTAACAGTTATATAATCATCCGACGTGATACCTTAATAAGAAACTTAATTTATCGTTATGTCGCCGTGTTAATGAGTCACTTGCCCCACACACAACTTAAGGTATACAGTAAGTCAATGTAGGCAGCAGTATAAATTTTGGTCATTAATAGAGTATAAAACTCAACACTGTGTCACTTTATCTATGAAAGCCTTTAATCGCGAAGACTTTTCTTTAAAAAACAGATTAAGTAACCAGTGACTCAATTTATAAACGGGAGAATATTCATGTCGCAAACAGTTAAACTAAAAGGCAATGATGTTGCAGTTAATGGCGTATTTTTACAAGCAGGAACAAAAGCAAAGCCTTTTACCCTTGTTACGAAAGATCTCAGTGAAGCAACTTTAGAAACGTATGCAGGCAAACGTAAAATCTTAAATATTTTTCCAAGTGTTGATACCGGTGTTTGTGCGGCATCAGTTCGCAAGTTCAATCAACTGGCTAGTGCTTTAGATAACACAGTGGTTCTATGCATTTCAGCCGATTTACCATTTGCACAAGCTCGTTTTTGTGGTGCAGAAGGTATAGACAATGTTGTTATGCTATCCGCTTTTCGTAGTGATTCTTTCGCTGATGATTATGGTGTTGCTCTCGCAAGTGGCCCTTTAAAAGGCCTCACCGCTCGCTCTGTTGTCGTTTTAGATGAAAATGACAATGTTATTTATAGTCAACTAGTACCAGAAATCACTGAAGAACCTGACTATGACGATGCTTTAAACAGTTTAAAATAAGTGATTTAATATTATTTAGGTCACCACCAAGCGGGAAGGTTTATTTCCCGCTTTCACCTTGCTGCAACAAAATATCAAGTCAATCAACATGTGCCCAATAGAGTGGGTGATGGTTCTTCGCATTAACGACATTCGCAAACAATTTATTACCGCTCATGAGTGAAATCAATGTGTGCGATAACGTGCTTAATACTTTTAATGCTTGCTCCTGTGTCACAGGGCAACACGATGTCAAAATATCGATAATTAAATCGCGGGGTTTATAACCATTTTTTACTAAGGCTTCCCACGTAAAACGGTTTTTTTTGGTTAAATATTTCACAGCCGCTTTATTCATTAAATACAATTCAGCAGCCGATGCCGCAGACTCAAACATATCATTTTTATAATGAGACTGACTCATGTATTCACGCAACTTAAGGTTTACAACAAAATTAATGGTGAATTGATCCATGGCGACTCCTTGTAGGCTTTAACCTATTGAATGAGATTAGGTACCCATAAACAGCTGCTATATTTATTATATAGCAGGAAAAATCACCAATTAGCAATAGTATTAGTCGGGTTTTGCCCGTTTGAAATCTAAATATGAGTGGTTAAACAGAAAAATAAGCATTCAGCAAGACAAGCGCGTTTTATCGCCTCCCCGCCGAATGGTTAATAAAGAAATGAATTAATCAAGGTGTTTAGTAATTTCTAGCGATGTCCCATCACTATTTTGCCTAAATTGTAAGTGAGTTTCCCCACCTTCAAATTCCTGTTCAATTTTTAAGTTCTGACCACCATTCCAACGGTAGCGAATAGCAACACACCCTTCAGATGGACATGGCATATCCATATCTGTTTTTATCATTAGCTTTTTAGTTAAGAATTGTTGCCCATCAACCAACCCTGCTCGGTAGTGTTGATAGGCTTCTAGGATTGAATCACCCGTAAAATAGCATTTAGTCAACGCACCATTTTCATAGATTTCATCCATAGTTTGCACAGTATCTTGGCAATATTGGTTTAGCTCATTATTTGGTATCGATGTTTCCGCCATCATTGGTGTACTCACTCCAACCAATATTGCAGCTAATATGAATGTTAATCTTTTACTCATTGTATTTAATCTTGCTCTTTTTTGGTATTGAGGCCATATTCTCTCAGCTTATTGGCAATTGCTGTATGAGAAATATCCAAACGTTTTGCTAATTTGCGCGTACTTGGATAATCACGGTATAAACGTGACAACACCGAAGCTTCATAACGCTTCGTTATTTCATCTAGAGAACCATTAAGTGAATCCAACGCCAGAGCAGGTGTGTTCGCAACAGTTGGCAGTTGGACGTTATCTGCATCTAAAGTATGGCCATCTAATTGCGTTAAACTTTGATAAAGTGCATTTCTTAACTGCCTTACATTGCCCGGCCAGTCATAACTTCCCAAATACTCAATTAATGAAGGCGTTAATTTAGGTTCAGCCATATGTAATTCTTTCGAGAAACTCGCAACAAATGCTTTAGTCAACGGTAAAATATCTTCTTTGCGTTCACGTAATGGCGGTATAGCTAGTGTTAACACATTTAAACGGTAGTAAAGGTCTTCCCTAAATTTCTTCTCTGCGACTAGCTGAGGTAAATTTTTCTGCGTAGCACAAATCACGCGAACATTCACTTTCACTTCCCGCTCTTCGCCAACACGCCTGAATGTCCCATCATTTAGAAAACGTAATAATTTAATTTGCATTTGAGGCGACATTTCCGCAATTTCATCAAGTAAAACAGTGCCACCATTTGCTTGTTCAAAAAAACCTTTTTTACCTTCAACTGCATTTGGATACGCCCCTGCGGCATAACCAAATAATTCACTTTCCACCACATCATCAGGCATCGAAGCACAATTTAACCCCAAGAAAGGTTCCTTCCCCCTCGCGCTATGTAAATGGCAAGCTTTCGCTAAAATATCTTTCCCTGTTCCTGTTTCACCCACAAGTAACAAGGGTTCATCAAGCATCGCTATACGTTTTGCCCGTTCAACCACATTTACCATCACAGGGCTAACAGCAATAATTTGTTCAAAGCCGCTTTTATCAATTTCAACCACTTGTTTACGCTGTTGGTCTAAAATTTCAGCCGATTTCAGCAATAACACTGCACCTGTACAATGGGATTTACCATTTTCATCAGCCAAGATAATTGGTGTGACTTGCATTAAATAGTCTCGGCCTTTAATAACGACTTTTTCTGTATAAGGCTCTGGTGATTCACGTTCAAACCAACGCAATAAACCTTGGCTACCAACGAGTTGAGAAAATGTTTTCTCACGAATCTTGGTTTCATCGTAGCCAAATAACTGTAATGTCATTGGGTTAACCAATTCGATATTTAATTTATTATCAATAGACAAAACGGGCTCTGGAAATGAATTTAATAACGCCCAAACAGCTTTATGCTCTCGTTCTGAAGGCATAAAGTAAATTCGACGTACATCAATGACACCATTAATACGGCGAATCTCTGCCATCAATGTACTAAATACCTGAAAATCTACAGGTGTGAAGTTAAGGTAAATTTTACGTTGTGGTGAAATCTCAATCCCTTTCAAGTCAATATTTTGCAGGACTAAAAGATCAAGTAATTCACGTGTTAAACCGATTCGGTCTTGGCAGGTCACTTCGAGGCGCATGGATAGAAACCTTTATCAGAAAAGTCGATTGAATAAAGGTATTTTAGCGTTAAATACTAGGGGAATACAGTGTTTGTGTCACATATTGTTGACAGTCTGTAATGTTAACGTGAATACTCAGACAATATCACTATTTTAGGCTTTTTTTTGTGTGTTGGAATAGCAATAAAACTATTAATTGACAAATAATGCTGCAGGGTGAGTCAAAACTGTCAACTCCCCCTGCCAATTATTCTCTATTTATGATTTATTTTTCTTACTGGGAATAACATTCTTTAATTGACCAATAAGTTGATGACGAAAATCAGCTAACCTTGGTTTGTCTTCAATCCAAGGCAATGGCCGGCATAGCTCCATCGCTTTGATACCAAGGCGAGCGGTTAGCAAGCCTGCACCGATACCTTGTGCGGCACGTGTCGATAAACGCGCGGTGATATCCTGTGACAGCCAATCCATACCGACCTCACGGATCAATTCAGATGCTCCAGCGAATGCAATATTGATTAACACCATACGAAACAACCTAATACGGCTATAATAGCCCAATTCTATGCCATAAATTGCAGCGATTCGGTTGATTAAACGAATGTTACGCCATGCAATGAAAGCCATATCGACAATCGCTAATGGGCTAACCGCGATCATGATTGCCGACTCTGCCGAGCAACGACTAATTTCTTTGCGTGCTTGTTCATCCAAAATAGGTTGAACCATTCTGCTGTATAATTCTACGATTTCTCGGTCATTATGAGAATCATGGATAGTTGCCTGCCAACGTTGCAGTGCGGGGTGTTGTGCCGATAATGCCGATTGTTTGGCTAATTTTTCACAAAAAGGCTTCCCTTGCCCCATGCCATGGCTGTGTAAAAGTTCTCGCGCAAAATCCCGTTCTTGCGCCCGCTCTCTTAAGCGGTACAAGCGCCGCCATTCTCCCGCAATTGACCCTACACCGGCAATAATAATCAAGCCCCCTGCTGCCGCAGTACCTAGGGCCGTCCAATCCTGAGTAACCCATGACTGGTGTATCCAAATACCTAATTGAGCGACCACACTGACAGCAAAAACCCCCACTGCGGTTCCGACTAACTTACGCCAAAAACTTCTTTTAGGTTTTAATGCTTCGTTAATTAGGCTTTCTACCTCACCTTCTTGGTTATCTTGTTCTAATTCCAAAGAGATAGGCGTAAATTTTTCAAGCTCTTGCTCATCAAAAAAATGTGCCTTTTTCAGCTTTTCTTCATTTTCTTTTTCAAGGCTATCAGCAAAATCAAGACGTTGTTTTAGAGGTTCATTCATTTTAGTTTATCTCCCAACAGAAATTCTAGCGCGCTATCCATACGGATATGGGGCAATGGTTGGTCAATAGGTGTAAATCGTGGCCTAAAGTTTTCAAACTGGAAACCTTGCCGTTGCCAGAATTGCTCATTTGGCAGCCGTTTTGGCACTTCCCCTGGATAAAAAGTCAACGGCAAACCATCACTTAAGCGCTCGCCTTTTAAAGCGGGTAGTTTCTCGCCTTTATAATCCACAAGACCGCTTTCTGTGGCCTGTATCGACGCTAACCCAACACAATCCATGCTTATCCCTTCAAATGCGGCGTGTTGCCAAGCTTCTTGAACCAATTGTTGTAAAAGCGCCACTAAATTTGCATGTTGATCAGGGGTAACATGATCGGACTTACTGGCAGCAAACAGTAATTTATCAATACAAGGAGAAAATAAGCGTCTTAATAATGTCCGTTTCCCATATTGAAAGCTGCGCATCAATTGGGTCAGCGCCATTCTCATATCATTAAATGCATCAGCCCCACTGTTTAACGGTTGCAAGCAATCAACTAAAACAATTTGCCGATCAAAGCGTTGAAAATGCTCCCGATAAAACCCTTTTACTACGTGCTCACAATAATATTGATAACGCTGTTGTAACGCGCCAATATTCGTATTCTTACCTGCTTGGGCGAGCTTTTTCTCCCCATATTTTGCAATATTTGGCCAAGGGAAAAATTGCAACGCTGGAGCCCCAGCCAATTCCGCAGGTAATACAAAACGACCAGGCTGAATAAAATGTTGCCCTTGGGCCTTACATTCTAATAAATATTGTGTATACGCTTCTGAAATTTCGGCCAATAAATTCTCATCGACAGGCGCTAATGGGTCACATTTCTCACACAAAGTCAGCCATGATTGCGCTAAATGAGCTCGTTCCCCTTTGACTAAAGTATGCATTTGCTCTGACCAAGCCAAATAATGCAAATCCAGCATAGGAAGATCCAATAGCCATTCACCTGGGTAATCAACTATTTCCAAATATAGCGAAGAATTATCAACAAAATGGCGAAGGAAAGAATCTTCTGAACGATAATGTAATTTTAAGCGGATTTCACTCACGCCTCGAGTCGGCGTTGGCCATTGTGGAGGTTGACCATAGAGTGAAGCGATCCCTTCATCGTACGCAAAACGTGGTACCGATAAATCACGGTGAGGAACGCGTTTAACACCCAATAATCGTTTGTCCCTTGCAGCGGAAAATAATGGTAACCGGGCACCAGTATTAACATTCAATAATTGATTAACTAACGAGGTGATAAATGCCGTCTTACCACTACGGCTAAGCCCGGTTACTGCTAGCCTGACATGACGGTCAACACTCCGGTTCATCAAATCAGTTAATTCATTTTGCAGCCGTTTCATGCTCCTCCGAAGACTTATCCTTTAAATATAAATCAATTTCACCAACAACACTGGTGGTTAGATAGATAATACCCTTATTAATTTAGCATAAAACAACAAATTGAATTAGGTTAACCGCTTAATTAACGCATTTATTAGCCACTTACTGCTCAACAGCTTAATTATTTTCCCGATGACACCCGCAGGGCCATAAGTCATCAATAACAATAAAATAAATTTAACTCCTCTCTTCAATATTAGTTGTTTAGCGAATTTTTTTAATCGAGGATTGGTTTGATTTGACATACTGCGCTCACTGACACGTTGAAAACAAAAGGGATTCGGCATCAATACCTAACCCCTTATCGTGTGATGACAATGCGAAATGTTATAGATCACGAAATTTACTATTAACAGTATAAGTATCTGAAGTTACATATCTTTCAATCTGGCGTAGCTTCATTTCACCTGATTTTAACTGTGTATCTATTTGGTTTATTAGGCTACTCACTTCAGGCCCAATATCTTGCTCTGAGCGATAACCACTTGGCGCGGTTTCAACAACAAAGCACATAACAATATACAAAATTAATGTAATTCCGAAACTGACAAATAAAGCCAGTACAGCCAATGCCCTAACCAAAGCAACCGGAAGTTCCAAGTATTCTGCAATACCCGAACATACACCACCGAACACTCGTCTATCCGTTAAACGGTACAGCTTACGGCCGCGAAATTGAGTCATTATTTTTGCCTCCAATTTGGGTGCTCTGCATCCAAAATGTCTTCAAGCGTTTTAATACGTTGCTGCATATGTGATGCCTGTTCAGCCAATTGCATTAAACGCTGTATTTCATTTTCGGTTAGCTGACTCCCTTGCCCATTATTCTTTTTGCTGTAGTGTAACCACAGCCAAATAGGCAAAATAAAAATGAGAAAAATTATTAATCCGAGAGACAGAAAAACGTAGCCCATCACATTTCCTTATACATATGGTTTGCTTGTCTACAGCACTGATACGATGTTACCAACGCATCAGTGCATCAAAAATACTGTTATTGCTCTTTGTTTATTTTAGCTTTAAGTGCAGCTAATTGCGCACTAATTTCATCGTCTGCTTTCAATTCAGCAAACTGTTGGTCCAGTGATTTTTGTTTGCCAATACCATAACTTTGGGCTTCGCCTTCCATATGGTCGATACGGCGTTCAAACTGTTCGAAACGCGCCATAGCTTCATCAAGCTTGCCGCTATCCAACTGACGGCGAACATTACGGCTTGATTGCGCAGCTTCCATACGAACTACCATGGACTGCTGCTTAGCACGCGTTTCCTGCAGTTTATTTTCCAATTCAGTAATTTCGCCTTTCAAACGGGCTAATGTTTCACCAACAATAATTAGCTCATGTTTTAATGTATCTACCATGTCACTAACTTTTTGTTTTTCAATCAATGCAGCACGCGCTAAATCTTCTTTATCTTTAACGAGTGCTAATTCTGCTTTTTCTTGCCAATCAGCAACTTGCTTTTCACCCATTTCAATACGGCGTTCTAGCCCTTTTTTTCTGCTAGAGTACGTGCAGATGTTGAGCGAATTTCAACCAACATATCTTCCATTTCCTGAATCATCAGGCGGATCATTTTTTGCGGATCTTCAGCTTTGTCTAACAAAGAAGCGATGTTTGCATTAATGATATCGGCAAAACGTGAAAAAATACCCATTATTTATTTCCTCTTGATGGATTTTATCATTCTGTAGCGCCTCGACCTGATTTGGCTTCCAACCAATACCTGACGCTCCGTAAGTCATACAATTAATTCGTTATACCAAACTATTTGCGAAGAAAATATTGCAACTAGCGTGCCAACTTTAAAATTTATTTATATCCAAATGATTTTTAAGTAAATAATTATATGCTTTCCCTTTTATTTCATTTTAGCCTATAGTAAAAAATAGGCATTTTAAACCAACTATTGGTAAAAATAACCATGAAAGAGACTAATGACCCGATCCTTGGTATTTCAAGTAATTTTTTAGACGTACTAGAACAAACCTCCGAGCTCGCTCAACTGAGTAAACCTATACTGGTTATTGGTGAACGAGGTACAGGTAAAGAGCTTATCGCCGATAGGCTTCATTACTTATCCCCTCGATGGCAAGAAGCTTTTATCTCTCTCAATTGCAGTGGACTCAATGAGAATTTACTGGATTCTGAATTATTCGGACATGAGGCAGGGTCTTTTACAGGCGCACAAAAACGCCATCAAGGCCGCTTTGAACGCGCTGATAAAGGGTCACTTTTTCTGGACGAATTAGCCACAGCCCCAATGTCAGTACAAGAAAAATTATTACGAGTAATTGAATATGGTGAATTAGAACGAGTGGGAGGAAGCCAATCATTACATGTTGATGTTCGTTTAATTTGTGCTACTAATGCGAATTTGCCAGAACTGGCGAAACAAGGTCGATTTCGAGCAGACCTCTTAGACAGACTTGCTTTTGATGTAATCCGCATACCACCTTTGCGTGAACGCCAACCAGATATTTTACTACTAGCAGAGCATTTCGCCATTTTAATGTGTGGAGAACTAAAACGTTCACATTTTACTGGTTTTACTCATGATGCCCAACAAACACTACAACAATACCCTTGGCCTGGTAATGTACGTGAATTGAAAAATGTCATAGAGCGCTCCGTATACCGTCATGGTGACCGTGCAGAGCCTGTCAACAATATTATTTTTAACCCCTTTGGAGAGCGACTCACAGAATTACATGAGTCATTACCTGCTCAACAATCTGTGTCTCCTTCTTCCTCAACATTGCCCTCGTTACCTTGTGACTTGCGCCAATGGCAACAAACATCTGAGAAAAGGTTGTTAGAGCAAGCACTTGAAATAAGCCATTTTAACCAACGTAAAGCTGCAAAATTACTTTCATTAAGTTATGACCAACTACGTGGTTTGATTAAAAAACATCAGATTAAATTAGAGCCCTAATAATAAATAGTGTTCAAGTGACATTATGGTTATTTGAACACGGCTTTAAATTTAGACATTATTATCTTCCTTATTAACTGTATTTTTATTGCCAAATATTTCAAAAAATTGGCCTCAACCTTTATTACCTAATACGCGATAACACCTAATAATATTTAAATTTTAAATACATATATATTATTTTTTCTAAATAAAAGCAAAAAACCAAACCCCGAGTTTAAATTCACGCATATCAATTAGATAAGGTTCAATTTTTATCAACTTGCCTTAAATTAATTAATCTGCAATTATTTTCAATGAGATAAAAAATTAAGGTTATCTTAACTAAGTATTTTATACAATTTTATTGGGTAAATCTTCTCGCACAATAAGTTAATTATTAACATAATGATTATGGCAATGTTATACCCTGCATTCTTATCATTATAATTTTTTACTATTCTCAGAACACTCTTTAATAAATTAAATTATTTCTTTATTTTACAAATTGTCATATTTATCTACTGTGCGAAATGTATTTATGTGATATCTCTAGACCATAACTTTATTTACTAAAAGGAGACTATTATGAAAAATATAAACATTTTAGCTGTAACATTTTTTATTCTAGCTTTATCTCCTATCACCAATGCTGAGTCATTAATGAGAACTTTTTCTTATTGTGACTCATCCTTTTTTGAGAAAATTAAAGAAAGCCCTGTCTTACAAGATGTCTCTGACATTTTAAATAAATCACAGCTTAGTGATGGTAAGCAAATTTCTGTCAATATCAATTTTTCCCCGACAAATAAAGTCACTTTTAACCGTTTTATTGCTAGTCATAGTGATTTTGACAAATATGATGACTTTTCTTATATGGGAATGCGTGGACAGTATTATTTTTGGGGGTTCGAAACAACACAAAGCCTTGAAGAAGTGATCCGCCATACTACATCAAGGATTAGCATTATCAAGATTGGTAATAGTTATATATATTCCCCCATGATTAGGCATAATTTACAAGATCACTGGGTATTTAACGAAAATGCAGCTCAACGTTACAACCTTGACAAGAATGCCGCTGAAAAAATGCTGATTATTGAAAAGGATGAGCAAAGAGGTGTCGTTCGCTTTTTGTGTACCCTTCAAGGCAAAGTGACAAAAGATGATTTAAAATATGTTGGTTTAGAATAAATTCGCTTTTTATTACTGCCGTCTGTGCCAATTGACTGCTTATGTTTGGATAAAAAAAAGCCAGCACCCATGCTGGCTATCAAATAAAACACTGGAAGCAATGTGAGCAATGTCATGCCTTGTCTACATAAGCGTTTGCTTAATCGACAAAACGAATGATAATCGTTATCAATGCCGTTTGTAAAGCTTTTTAATGAGATTTTTTCTCATTAAGACATAGTTCAATGATAAACCTAATAATTTAAAGTTAGATTATTAGGTTTACTCCATTAATTACGCCTATTCATTCCTATTTTTTTGATTAAAATTTTGCTTATACCCAGAGCCCCTATTTTTACGCTACAATAGGCTCATTCAGGTTAACGATATCAGTGTTATGCGCCAACTAACTTTTTGGTTTTTACTTATCATTTCTTTATCTGCCCGTGCACTTGCTAACCAAGGGCATTACCCAGACATCGTGGCAAACGAGGTCCCAGCTGATATACGCCAAAAAGGTTTTATTTATTGTGTAAATGGCATCGTCACAACATTTAACCCTCAGTTGGTCAGCAGTGGGCTCATTGTCGACCCTCTTGGCGCACAAATTTATGACCGCCTATTAGATGTCGACCCTTTTACCTATCGTTTAATTCCCGAACTTGCATCACGTTGGGAGGTTCTTGATAACGGCGCAACTTACCGTTTACACCTACGTAAAGACGTAAAATTCCAAAATACGCCTTGGTTTTCACCGACCCGTAACATGAATGCAAATGACGTTGTGTTTAGCTTCGCCCGTATGTTTGAGGTAAATCATCCTTACCATTATATTAATGGTGGCCGTTACCCTTATTTTGATAGTTTGCAATTTGCGAGTAGCGTACAAAGTATACAAAAAATTAATAACTATACGGTTGAGTTCCGTTTGAACTCACCGGATGCCTCCTTCTTATGGCACTTAGCGACTCACTATGCCCCTATCCTGTCGGCTGAATATGCAGACTACCTTTCGAGTATTAACCGCCAAGAGTTGATTGACTGGCGTCCTGTTGGCACAGGGCCATTTAATTTAGATGACTACCAAGCTGGGCAATTTGTTCGTTTACTTAGAAATGACCAATATTGGAAAGGTCAACCTCGTATGGAAGAAGTCGTCGTCGATATGGGTGCCGGTGGAACTGGGCGTATTTCAAAATTACTCACAGGGGAATGCGACGTTTTAGCTTACCCCGCGGCAAGCCAACTAAAAGTGTTACGTGATGACCCACGCTTACGGATTTCCATGCGCTCGGGTATGAATATCGCTTATTTATCATTTAATACCAGTAAACCGCCATTAGATAAGCTAAAAGTACGCCAAGCTATTGCTTATGCGATCAATAATGAAAGGCTAATGCAGTCTATTTATTATGGTACCGCTGAAACAGCGGCATCAATCCTACCTAGGGCTTCGTGGGCATATGATAACCAAGCAAAAATAACAGATTACAATCCAGAACTCTCAAAGCAAATGCTACAAGAAATGGGGTTAGAAAACCTCAAGTTAGACTTATGGGTGCCAATTGCTTCACAATCATACAACCCCAGCCCATTGAAAATGGCTGAGCTTATCCAAGCTGATTTAGCACAAGTCGGAGTTATTATGAATATCCGTTCTGTTGAAGGCCGCTTTCAAGAAAACCAATTAATGGATAGGTCTCATGATATGACACTCGCAGGATGGACAACAGACAGTAATGACCCTGACAGTTTCTTTCGTCCTTTGCTTAGCTGTGCAGCAATAGGTTCACAGACCAACTTGAGCCACTGGTGCAACCCTTCATTTGATGAGATTTTGCATAAAGCATTGCTGACACAACAACTCGCTGCTCGTATCGATTATTACCATCAAGCGCAGCAAATTTTAGGGGAAGAGCTTCCCGTTTTACCCCTAGCCTATTCTTTACGTTTACAAGCATATCGTTATGATATTAAGGGCTTAATGATCAGTGCCTTTGGTAACACATCCTTTGCTGGGGTGTATCGTGAAATGGAGCAAAAAATTAAAGTTGCACCTAAAAAGCCGAGTTCGCAACCATGATAATTTATTCTCTGCGTCGTTTTTTATTGCTACTAGTTACCGTATTCTTTTTATCATTAGTGAGCTTTAGCTTAAGTTATTTTACACCTAACGCGCCGTTAAGTGGTGCGTCACTCATTGATGCTTATATTTTCTATTTCGATGGTTTACTTCATTTTGATTTTGGTGTTTCTAGTATCAATGGTGAGCCAATAACCGAACAGCTAAAAGATACCTTCCCTGCAACAATGGAGCTGTGTATTTTAGCCTTTATCTTTGCATTAACCACAGGGATCCCGCTTGGAATTATAGCGGCTTTTTGGCGTAACAAACCTGCCGATATTGTTATCAGTATTTTTGCTTTATTGGGCTTTTCTGTGCCTGTCTTTGTACTAGCGCTTGTTTTAACTTTATTCTTCTCATTACATCTTGGGTGGCTCCCCGTCTCTGGTCGTATTGACCTTTTATATAATCTTAAACCGGTAACAGGGTTTGCTTTAATTGATGCATGGCTTTCAGATTCGCCCTATCGTAAGGATATGATAATTAACGTACTTGAGCATATGATGCTGCCCGTGCTAACCCTAGCACTCGCTCCCACGACAGAAGTTATACGTTTGGTGAGGAACAGTACCGAAGAAATTGCTAGTGAAAACTATATAAAAGCCGCAGCTATCCGCGGCCTCTCAAGAATTAAAATTATTCAGCGCCATATTTTTCACAATGCTATTCCACCTATCATCCCTAAACTTGGGTTACAGTTCTCAACAATGCTAACTCTCACAATGGTAACCGAGCTAGTCTTTAACTGGCCGGGGCTTGGCCGTTGGTTAGTCACTGCGATCCGTCAAGAAGACTATTCGGCGATTTCAGCCGGGGTAATGCTAATCGGTGCATTAGTCATTACAGTAAATGTACTTTCTGATATTTTAGGCGCTATGATGGACCCATTAAAGCATAAGGATTGGTATGTCCTCAGATAATTTTTATCGTGAACAAAAAATGCCATCCCCAACACGTGTGGTATGGAATTTATTTTCATCAGATGTTATTTCAATGGTGGGGTTTATTGGCGTCCTAATTTTGTTGGCTCTATGCTTTACAGGTTCTTATCTTGCTCCTTACGCATTAGATCAACAGTTTTTAGGTTATCAATTAACACCACCCTCTTGGTCGCACTACGGTGAGGTCGCATTCTTCTTCGGGACTGACGATCTTGGTCGCGATATTCTTAGCCGGCTATTAATCGGTACTAAATCAACTTTTGGCTCTGCTATTTTAGTGACCTTCATTGCGACAATTATCGGGTTGGTTTTAGGTTGTTTAGCCGGAATGACTCGTGGGTTAAAATCCGCAGTGTTTAACCATATACTTGATACCCTATTGTCTATTCCCTCATTATTATTAGCCATTATTGTTGTGGCATTTATGGGGGCTAGTTTGCAAAATGCTATGCTAGCTATTTGTCTTGCATTGATTCCTCGAATGGTAAGAACTATTTATGTTGCAGTGCATGATGAATTAGATAAAGAATATATTGTCGCCGCACGCCTTGATGGGGCGTCAAATATTTTTATTTTATGGTATACCGTACTTCCTAACATCACACCAATTTTGGTTACTGAGCTGACTCGCGCGCTATCAATTGCCATATTAGACATTGCCGCTTTAGGCTTTCTTGATTTAGGTGCACAACTCCCTTCCTCTGAATGGGGGGCAATGCTTGGTGATACTTTAGAACTTATCTATGTCGCACCTTGGACCGTGATCCTTCCTGGTATTGCTATCATGATAAGCGTGCTCTTTGTTAACCTTTTAGGCGATGGGTTACACCGAGCGATTAATGCGGGAGTTGAATAATGCCACTATTAGACATCCGCAATTTAACCATCGAATTTATGACGGCGAATGGCCCTGTTAAAGCGGTTGACCGTGTATCCATGACTCTATCTGAAGGTGAAATACGCGGTTTAGTCGGCGAATCAGGTTCAGGTAAGAGCCTAATCGCCAAAGCAATTTGTGGGGTAACTAAAGATAATATTAGGGTAACAGCCGACCGCTTTCGTTTTCAAGATATCGACTTATTAAAACTCAGTCCTCGTAAACGCCGCCGGTTAATTGGCCATAATATTTCAATGATATTTCAAGAGCCCCAGTCTTGTCTCGACCCTGCGGCAGATATTGGTAAACAGCTAATTCAATCTATTCCCAGTTGGACCTATAAGGGCCGTTGGTGGCAACGCTTTAATTGGCGAAAACGCCGAGCGATAGAGTTATTACACCGGGTTGGTATTAAAGACCATAAAGATATTATGCGTAGCTATCCCTATGAACTCACTGACGGTGAATGCCAAAAAGTGATGATAGCTATCGCCATTGCTAACCAACCCCGTTTATTGATTGCGGATGAGCCGACCAACGCAATGGAGTCCACCACGCAAGCTCAAATATTTCGTTTACTTGATAAGTTAAATCAAAACAATAACATGGGTATTCTACTGATTAGCCATGATTTGGAAATGATGTCAAAATTAGTTGACCGTATTAATGTACTTTATTGTGGTCAAACCGTTGAAAGTGCGACTCCTGAAGATATGTTACAGCGCCCACGGCACCCATATACACAAGCCCTAATTCGTTCAATTCCTGATTTTGAAAGCCCAATTCCTCACAAAGGGCGGTTGAATACCTTACCCGGTGCAATTCCTTCACTGGAACATTTGCCTATTGGTTGCCGCCTTGGTCCACGTTGCCCTTATGCGCAGCGTACTTGTATCATTGCGCCTCAATTACGCAGTATTAAAGGCCATCTCGTTGCTTGTCACTATCCGTTAAACACCGAGGAACAGCCATAATGGAAACCTTACTTGAAGTACGTAACCTCACTAAGACTTTCCGTTTCCGTGAAGGGCTATTTCATCGCCATGAGTTACAAGCCGTAAAACCTGTCAGTTTTAACTTACAAGCGGGCCAAACCTTAGCCATTATTGGCGCCAACGGTTCAGGGAAGTCGACACTTGCACGTATGTTATCAGGTGTTGTCGAGCCCACTAGTGGCGATATTTTTATCCGTGGGCAGCACCTCAAATTTGGTGATTACAGTTACCGTTGTCAACGGGTTCGCATGATATTCCAAGACCCCAGCACCTCATTAAACCCAAGGCAGCGTATTGGCCAGACCCTTGAGCTTCCTTTAAAGCTAAACACTGATTTAACAGGAATTGAGCGTGAAAGGCGTATAATTCAAACACTTCGCCAAGTAGGTTTACTTGCTGACCATGCAGAATATTACCCTCATATGTTAGCATCAGGGCAGAAACAACGCATCGCATTGGCTAGAGCACTTATCCTACAGCCGGAAATTATTGTTGCGGATGAAGCATTGGCTTCTTTAGATATGTCGATGCGTTCGCAAATCATTAATCTAATGTTGGATTTACAAGCAAAGCAAGATATTGCTTTTATTTATGTCACCCAACATTTAGGCATGATGAAACATATTAGCGATAAAATGCTAGTGATGGATAAAGGAGAAGTTGTCGAGCGAGGCAATACTGCTGAAGTTTTAGCCGCCCCTCTGCATGATGTCACTCGCCGCCTAATTGAAAGCCATTTTGGTGAGCCTTTATCTATCGATGCATGGCGGCAAGATTTATCATAATTAATGCCGCTATTTATGCTATTAGCGTGAGATTGTCACATTTGCCTTAATATGTTTGAGATGTACAACAATTGTGAAGGTGACAATCACTAACAGTGACCATGCTCCCCATTTGCCCGCATGCACCATTGACCAAGCACCAATTTGGTTTGGGTATTGCCAAACACCAAAAAATGTCCCAAAGTTTTCAGCTAACCAAATAAAAAAACCAATCAACATAAAAGCTAGTAATAAAGGCATTCTGCGTTCTTTATCTAATGGGGTATAAAAAACGACACTACGTGCATACAAGCCAAAAATAAAAGCTGTCAAATACCAACGGTAATCATCAATATAATGGTGGCTAAAAAAATTCACATAAATGGCAAGAGCAACAAATGTCGCCATCCAATAAGGTGGGTAATGTTCAATTCTAACGTTAAAAAACCGCCAAGACTGAATGATATAGCTCCCTACCGCCGCATACATAAAACCAGTAAACAAAGGAACGCCCCAAAGCTTGGAATAAGCCTCATCGGGGTATTGCCATGAACCAATAGTTGCAGAGGTTTTAAATAACTCCATCATAAAACCGACTAAATGAAAAACACAGATTGCTTTTAATTCATCCCATGTTTCTAGTTTTGACCATACCAATAAAGCTTGAAATGTGACGGCAAAAATTAATAGGGCATCATAGCGAGGAAGCCCCATTACCCCTTTCGCTGGCACTAAAAATAAGGCCAAAAAGAAAAAACCAGCAAATAAACAAGAACGTGCATTGATGATACCAAAGAACCAGAACTCTAAAATAAAACGTTTAATCCCTTGGCTATTATTTGGCGTGTGCGCCATCAAAATTTTATCTAGCTTCCCTAAGATATTTAATTTTTGACACCCGTTGGTCATTTATTTACTCGCTAATTTCAATTGTGCGACTGTATTTTTATATACAAAGTAAGCTGTAGATTTTAGCAAAGCATAGCGAATACACCTAAGGCAACTATCTTAATTTTATGGCTTTTTTTCTTTTACCTTAACATTCTCATTTTTACTCTTGGGCCCTATTTTTGTTTAAATTTTAATTTTTGTATGTATCTCGCACCTGATGGCAATTCGTTAACAGAAAGTAATGATATACTTAAGTGATATGTGTTTATTTGCTATATGAATGCCCACTTAATAACTTAGGAGTTTTATCATGAAATTGTATTACGCTCCCGGTGCTTGCTCGCTGTCCCCTCATATTATTCTGCGTGAGACTGGATTAGACTTCAGTATTGAACGAGTTAATATCAAAGAGAAAAAAACAGAGAAAGGCGAGGATTATTTAGCAATAAACCCTAAAGGACAAGTTCCAACTTTAGTGCTAGATAATGGTGAGCAGTTAACAGAAGGTGCTGTTATTGTTCAATATATTGCTGATCAAAAACCTGATCGTAACCTAATCGCACTACCAGGGTCGATGAAACGTTATCACCAACTCGAAGCCCTTAATTTTATTTCGACAGAATTACATAAAAATTTCTCGCCGTTATTTACCCCCGGTACACCAGAAGAATATAAAGACACCGCTCGTGGCATATTATTTAATAAGTTTAAATATGTCGACAACGTACTATCAAAACAGGCTTTCTTTGCTGGTGATAGCTTTAGTGTTGCCGATGCTTATTTATTTACCGTTAGTGGTTGGGCAAAACATGTCGGGCTGGATTTAGCTAGCCTAACCCACCTACAAGATTACATGGCTAAAATTGCCAAACGCCCTAATGTCCAAGATGCATTAAAAGCTGAAGGACTGATTTAATCCGTAAGATAGCGCTCAACCAACGGGCGCTATCTATTTTATTAACTCATTAAATTTAATCTAACTGCGTCGCACAGAATTTATGTTCAGGATTGACCATTTTGTCTTGGGCTGCAACCAGTTGTAATTCGTATTCACCCATTTCTTTGGTTTTAATCATCACTTCGTATATTGCGGCTGCAACATGCTCAAGCCCTTTATCAAGAGGCTCCCCTTTCAATAAATTGACTAACATTAAACCACTCGTTAAGTCACCGACGCCTACTGGTTGTTTTTCACCAAAATCTACAAGTGGACGACTCACATGCCAGCTATGCTCTGCCGTCACTAAGATCATTTCAAAACGATCAGCCCGATAGCCTGCTCGGCTTAAATGCTTCACCAGCACAATTTTCGGCCCTTTGTGACATAATTCACGAGCGGCTTGTGCTGCTTCATCTACTGTTTTAATACTTCTACCAACTAAAGTTTCTAACTCAAGTAGATTTGGGGCGATGACATCGCTTACTGCTAATGCACGGTGACAAAGAAACTCCGCAACACCTGGTGCAACGATACAGCCTTTTTCAGGATGCCCCATGACAGGGTCACAAAAATAAAGTGCTTGTGGATTTGCCGCTTTAACTTTTTGTACAATCGCAAGGATATCATCCCCTTGCTCTGCGGAACCGATATAACCACTTAAAACCGCATCACAAACTTCTAATTTATGGATTTTTGCTAAGCCTTCAACGATATCGGTTAAGTGCTGAGCTGAAAAAACATTCCCTGTCCACTGTGGATATTGCGTGTGATTCGAAAATTGTACGGTATTAAGTGGCCACACATCTACGCCCATTCGGCACATAGGAAATGCAGCGGCACTGTTTCCTGCATGGCCGAAAACAACATGGGATTGAATTGATAATACGCTTTTCATTAAGAACCCAAAGAATTGTTATGTCGAATGAAGAGAAATCAGTGATTCGCCATTGCTAATATGAATATACTCCAAATAATTCGAGTTGCATGGAGGCGACAAGAGAAGAAAGCCCTATGAGTATACTTGACTCTATACTCGGCTAACTGGACACAATCAACACCTATGCAAATTGAAATATGACGAGTATAGCCTGGGGAACCCCAGGCTAATATTACAAAGGTTAGTCAGAGCTATTTCCAATTAATTAAACAGTCGTTTTTCTTACCACGACGGATTAAAGTATAACGACCAAATAAACGGTCTGCATCACTAAATACATACATAGGGTCTGTTTGTTTTTGACCGTTAATGGATACTGCATTAGAACTGATTGCAGTTCTTGCTTGTCCACGAGATGGCGTTAATTCTGAATCAACTAGAGCTTGTTGTAAGTCAGCTCCCGCATCTAGTGTAATACAAGGCATGCCGTCTTGTGCTAGTTGCTCAAAATCAGCTTCTGTTAAATCAGATACCGCACCTGAGAACAAACTATCAGTAATACGTTTTGCTGCGGCTAACCCGCTTTCACCATGCACCAGTTTAGTCACTAACTCAGCTAAAACATATTGAGCACGAGGTGCTTTACCGCTATTTTTATCTTCTTCTTCCAATGCTTGAATTTCTTCTAATTCCATAAAAGTGAAGAATTTTAAGAAACGATAAACGTCAGCATCAGCGGTGTTAATCCAGAATTGATAGAATTTATATTGGCTAGTTTTCTTAGAATCTAACCATACTGCACCACCCTCGGTTTTACCAAACTTAGTACCGTCCGCTTTTGTAATTAGAGGAACTGTCATACCAAACACTTGATTTTGATGTAAGCGGCGAGTTAAGTCGATACCGGAGGTAATGTTACCCCATTGGTCTGAACCCCCAATTTGCAGTTCAACACCCATCTCTTTATTCATATTGGCAAAGTCATAACCCTGTAGCAGGTTATAAGCAAACTCGGTGAACGAGATCCCTACATCATCACGGTTTAAACGTTGCTTAACAGATTCACGGTTGATCATTTGGTTAACGGAGAAATGTTTACCAATATCACGTAAGAATGTCAGCACATCCATTTTACCAAACCAATCATAATTGTTAGCAAGGCGTGCGCTGTTATCACCACAATCAAAACTTAAAAATGGTGATACTTGGTTGCGTATTTTTTCTACCCACTCTTGAACGGTTTCTGTGGTGTTTAATTTACGTTCAGTAGCTTTAAAGCTCGGATCGCCAATTAGGCCCGTTGCGCCACCCACCAACGCCACAGGCTTGTGCCCGGCTAGTTGGAATCGTTTTAAACACAGCAAAGGAACCAGATGTCCCAAGTGCAAGCTGTCAGCGGTAGGGTCGAAGCCGCAATAGAGGGAGATAGGCCCTTGCGCCAGTCTCTCTGCTAACGCATCCTCATCCGTTACCTGGGCAACGAGGCCCCGCTCTTGCAATTGTTTAATCAGGTTATTGCTAGACATCAATGACTCCATCGGTTGAATTTTGTCTATCTATTTAGGGTTAAAAAACCAACGATTTTGAGACTCATATCAAAAGCTCGTCAGTTTAATTTGTCAATTTTATTAAATGAGTCTATAGCATAAAGCGCATATCAATTAAGTGCCAGTTAAAAAACTATAATTAAGGGGCTAATCTGTCAATTTTCCAGCCATCCCCTTCGCGTTGATATAAAAAGCGGTCATGAAGGCGGTGAGCGCCCCCTTGCCAAAACTCAACGCTATTAAAAACCACTCGGAACCCACCCCAAAAACTGGGTAATGGAACCTCGCCATTTTTGAATTTTTGTTTTAGCTCTAAAAACTTGCCTTCTAAAATCCCTCGAGCAGAGATTTTAGATGATTGCGCAGAGGCCCACGCTGCAATTTGGCTGTCTTTAGGCCTACTATGAAAATACTTAACAACTTCAATTGGATTTAATCGCTCAGCGACACCCGTAAAATTGACTTGGCGCTCTAGCGGGTACCATGGAAAGTGCAAACTTATTTTGTTATTTTTTTCTAAATGTTGCGCCTTTCTGCTACCTAAATTGGTATAAAAAATTAAACCGTTATCATCAAAATGCTTTAACAATACAATACGTTGATAGGGCTGCCCTGTTTCATCAACTGTAGCAACCGACATTGCTGTTGGGTCACTTAAACGAGCCTCGCACGCTTGCTTCATCCACAATTCAAACAGTGTTAATGGGTTTGGTGTTAAATCATTACGTCTTAAACCACCTTTTGTGTATTCACGACGTACCGATGCGAGGTCTATTTCATCTAGCTCGTTCATTTTTATATCCTTAATACGGTTATTTTTTAGCGATATTTTTAGGGTATATCGCACCGAGAACAGTTTCTTCACTTGCCCCTGTTACAGAAGCAAGATTTCCTGATAAACCGGCTACAGTTCGAGCCGCTAACCACGCAAAAGCTAACGCTTCCATATCGTCACCACTTAACCCAAATTTATCACTAGGAGCGACCTCAATCCCCGGTAACAAAGCCGCTAAACGCTGCATTAGAAAGTGATTCTTTGCGCCACCACCACAAACAATTAAGCGCTCACAGCCGCCACATAATAAAACTTGGTCAGTAATCGATGTTGCCGTCAGCTCACAAAGCGTTGCTTGAACATCCTCAGCAGAAATTAATGGAAACTTATCTAAGTGTTTCTCTAACCATTGCATATTAAAATATTCACGCCCTGTGCTTTTAGGGGATGAGCGTCTAAAATATGGGTCGCTTAGCATGGATTTTAATAATGTGTTATCAACCTTGCCACTACTCGCCCATTGACCATCTTTATCATATGCTTTCTGTTTATTACGCCAAGTCCATGTATCCATTAACATATTCCCAGGACCTGTATCGTAGCCTTTAACATAAGCACCAGGTAATAAAGCTGTCACATTCGCAATTCCACCAATATTTAATACAATGCGTTTCTCAGTAGGATGCCCTAATACAGCAAGGTGAAATGCAGGCACCAATGGTGCACCTTGCCCGCCATATGCCATGTCCCTACGACGAAAATCCCCAACAGTGGTGATCCCCGTTAAAGCGGCAACTCTGTTGTTATCACCTAATTGCATGGTAAAAGGCTGTTCGCCATCAGGTTCATGCCAAACAGTTTGACCATGGCAGCCAATAGCGATGATATCTTCAGACGTTAAACTGGTTTGTACCAACAGCTGATTAATAGCATCTGCATACAATGACCCTAACTGCCGATCAATTTTGCCAACCTCTGACAATGTTGTTGTTTGCCCTTGGCAAATATTTAAAATTTTTTTCTTTAATTCAATTGGGAATGTGACACTCAAACTAGATTGTTCAGCAACAAACTTATCACTGATTGCTGCAAGCACCACATCAACACCGTCTAAACTCGTTCCCGACATGACACCTATGTAACGACCGGACTTAATCATTATGCTTGTTCCTTCAGTGTGCACATTAACTTGACTAAATATCACTATAAAAGATTGTGCTTTGATGAAGATTTTTGTCAACAATTCGATGCAATTTCTCGGGCAGCTTCGCAGGAATAATAAATAATCACCTTTAAGTTAAAAATAACTAGACAAACTAAATAAAAAAGGCACTTTTTAATATCACGATTTCTCTTTTTGTTTACAATGGTTCATAATAAAATTATAAACCAAGCACTAGTTACAGGGTCTTGACTAAGATGATAAGGCGTCCTATTTAGCTATAGATGCGAAATCATACTCATAACTTGACATCCCTTTAACAAACAGTGCCTTTGTCAGTGAAATAATCCTGAATTTGAGATATTTTACCTAGTGTTTACACTCTATTTAAACCAAAATAAGTAATCTAACCTTCGCTTTTTAATACCATTATTTTGATAATTGTTGTGTTTATGGTGAAAACAAATATACGATGCTATGTTAGTGCCACAGACAGCAAATCTCATAGGAGTTATTATGCTTAAGAAAGTTTTTGTAGGTGTTGTTGCAGTTGCAGCGTTATCAGGCTGTGTCAATACCAGTACGCTTTCTGGTGATACTATTTCAGCCAAGGATGCGAAACAGGTACAGACTGTAACCTATGGTACCGTTTTGAATGCCCGCCCTGTGACAATTCAAGCTGGTGAAGATGGTAACGTTATTGGCGCAATTGGTGGTGCTGTGCTCGGTGGTTTATTAGGTAACACTATTGGTGGTGGTACTGGTAATACACTAGCAACTGCAGCAGGCGCAATAGCAGGTGGCTTAGCAGGTCAGCAAGCACAAGGCGCATTGAATAAAAGCCAAGGGGTTCAGTTAGAAATTCGCTTAGATAGCGGCAAAAATATCGTGGTTGTTCAAAAACAAGACCCAAGCACTTTCCGTAACGGTCAACGCGTTATGATTGCAAATAGCGGCAATACAGTCACTGTATCTCCTCGCTAACTTTACTATTCTAAATTAAAATATGTTCACCGGCTCATGGTCGGTGAACATACTTAGTGTTAATTAACTAATATTTAGTTATTAATAACCTCTATTAATTAATTATTTTCCTATATTTTTATCTTTAATATCATGTGTAGTATTCTAGTTAGTCATCCCTCTAGTTATACATATAGATATTTCATTATTCAATGTGAAATAGTTATTTAAGTTATCATTTTTTAGTGAAGGTTTTATTGCTGAGTATTCTACAAGCCGTGTATCATCACTAACTAATGATTGCAGAATAATGTTAAAGAAATTATTTTAACTCAAACCATACACTACAAAAATAACTGCAATACAATATATATTTCACAGAAATAATTTACCATCTATAAAGATCATTTTATTTAAAATCAATTTGAATAATTATTGTCTTTATAATAATCACCATAATAATAGTTGGTGTTATATTTATTCACATGCTAAATTATACCAAATTCAAGAGTCATTCTGTAACTGTATAATGTTTCTTTCAAGTTTAAGAAGTAACTGAGACAGTTGCTCAAGCTCTTCTTCACTAATATTATTCAATATTTCTAGCCGTGTATTATTAATTACTTGGTCTACTGTCTTAATAAATGGTTCAGACTCTTCTGTCAATTTTATTCTTTTAGCTCTCCTATCATTTGCACATATATGCCTAGAAATGAGTTTTTTTTCCTCTAATTGGTCAAGGGTTCTCACTAGTGATGGTTGTTCTATTCCTATTGCCTTTGCCAGTTGTATTTGCGATTGTTCCGGTGGTAACTGGCTAATATTATGTAATGTAACCCAATGTGTTTGCGTAAGTTTAAGGGGTTTTAAACGATGATCGATTAATGCTCTCCACATACGGACTACACGTGATAATTCTGTTCCAATTTGTGATTCCAATTTACCCTCCTTTATATAATTATAATGTCTAAAAAATATACCAGACTCATATTATTTTTTAAATTATATATTAATTTCCTTTTATATTTACAACTTTTTATTGATGCATAGGACAACAAATACCTATTTATAGTGATGACAAACTCTTCATGAGACGATGTACCTCTAACTAATACCTTGCGACTCATGCCTTTTCAAATTAGTAGGCTTAATAAAGCAACCTATCAATTATCTTATTAATAAGAATAGCCTTACTCTCCTTTCGGATCTATCTATTTTAACCCTTATAGTAATTACAACTAACAATAAAAAAGCAATACCAAATAAATGGTTTAAAAACAAAAGTATATAGTTAATCTTAAAAATATGTTATTTATGGTTGTTTTTATAGAATCTATAGCTATTTTGAATAAATAAAATTTTATTGAAAGATAAACAACGAAATTAATTAAAATAAAATAATTAAAAAAGAACTAGTTACTTTAATTAACAAAACAATTAATTGAATTATAAAAATAGATTCATTTGTATTACACTTTAAAAAAGCTGTTGTTGGGGATCGGGTAAATCTTTTGCAGTCGCCTGTTTACTCAGTGACCTTAAGTACCGTTGACGGCATAATCGAATAATATTTCGTTTTTCAGGATCAGAAAATTTTAACCAGTTAAAACGCTCATCTCGTGTACGATAACAACCTCGGCAGTAACCTTGTTCATTTACTTGGCAAATACCACGGCAAGGGCTTGGAATATCAAAGAACTCGAGTTGCTCAGCCATATAGGTATCCCCTTAAAAGAAAAAACACAATAAATGTATGATATACTATGAAAATAAGCATCACTGCCGTTCGATTAAAAAATATGCTACAACCATTGTATTTATCAATATAGACACGTTATATTAATAAATACAACGATTCAGGTTTTTTCTGGAAATTTTAAGAGGTTTATAATATGCGCTTACTTCATACTATGTTGCGTGTTACAGATATGCAGCGTTCAATCGATTTTTACACCAAAGTACTGGGCATGCGCCTGTTAAGAACCAGTGAAAATACTGAGTATAAATATTCTCTTGCTTTTGTTGGTTATAGTGATGAAAGCGAAGGCGCAGTCATTGAGCTAACCTATAATTGGGGTGTTGATCAATACGATATGGGGAATGCTTATGGTCATATTGCACTAGGTGTCGATGACGTTGCAAAAACTTGTGATGATATCCGCAATGCAGGTGGTAATGTTACTCGTGAAGCCGGCCCTGTAAAAGGGGGAACAACTGTTATCGCATTTGTTGAAGACCCTGATGGCTATAAAATTGAATTAATTGAAAACAAAAGTGCAAGTAAAGGCTTAGGTCACTAATTGACCTTTCAATTACAAAATTAAGGCTGCCAATTGGCTGCCTTAATTTTCTTCTATGTTTACCTACAAATTTTTACTGGTTTTGGCATAATACGAGCCAATCAGAAACTTATAATCGAAAGTCCTAATGTCTGAAAAAAATAATCCTAATGCCCTGGTTAACCGTTTCAGGGGTTATTACCCTGTTGTTATTGATGTTGAAACCGGTGGGTTTAATGCCAAAACTGACGGGCTGTTAGAAATCGCCGCGATTACCTTAAAAATGGATAAAGACGGCTGGCTGTCTATGGATGAAACATTGCATTTTCATATAGAGCCATTTGAGGGTGCAAACCTTGAGCCATCTGCGCTCGCCTTTACTGGCATTGACCCTACTAATCCATTACGTGGGGCCGTAAGTGAATACGAAGCATTACACGCAATATTTAAAGTGATCCGCAAAGGAATGAAGAACACGGATTGTAACCGCGCAATTATTGTTGCTCATAATGCAAATTTTGATCACAGCTTTGTTATGAATGCCGCAGAACGCGCGAGTTTAAAACGTAACCCATTCCACCCATTTGCAACCTTCGATACTGCAGCATTAAGTGGTTTAGTGTACGGCCAAACTATTTTAGCAAAAGCATGTGTCGCTGCGGGTATTCCATTTGATGGGAAACAAGCCCACGGTGCTCTGTATGATACTAACCGTACTGCCCTATTGTTTTGTGAGATTGTCAACAAATGGAAAAAGCTTGGTGGCTGGCCTATCGTTGAGAACGAAGAGTAATTGAATTACATATAAAAAAACCGTATTTGCTAAAATACCACTACGTTAGCTAAATACGGTTTTTTGTTATCTATCGCAATATTATTCTGCGCTAGTTTCGTCTGTTGGGCGATATTTATCCGCAGTTTCTTTAATCAATGATTGAAGTTCACCGCGCTGGAACATTTCCATGATAATATCACAGCCCCCAACCAGCTCCCCATCAACCCACAGTTGAGGAAAAGTTGGCCAATTTGCATATTTTGGCAGTTCTGCACGAATATCTGGGTTTTGTAGGATATCAACATAAGCAAAGCGTTCACCACAAGAAGACAGAGCTTGGACTGCTTGAGCAGAAAAACCACAGCTCGGAAGTTTTGGAGAGCCTTTCATGTATAATAAAATTGGGTTTTCTTTGATTTGGCGCTCGATTCTTTCAATTGTCGTCATTTTTACTTCCTTAGAACAAAGATGCTGGTTTTGCAGTCAGCCGACAAGCATGATTTACTGCGACTTAATAGAATGCATTGACCATTATAATGTGAAACTTAATTGTTTCATACAATATGCCAGTTTTACAGGGGCATTACTATAACATCCAAAAAACCAAAAAGGCACCTTTTCTATCTTCTGCTCACCTAAGTCAAACAAATAACTCGCTATTGTTTAAATTCAAAAAACTGGCGTTCTTCCTCACAAATACCCATACAATATAAATAGTTAATGATTTTGTTTTTTGCTAACATATAAGTAACATGATTACCATTACCCTTTGTAAGGTTTATCGTGTTATCATTAATATATTAAATACCATCTCGCCAATGAGCGAAATGTTGATAACAAATTGCCATCTTTTAATTAGCTCATTTTAAGAGCAAACACCCGAAGTATTTTATACAAAAGCAATCAAGGAGTACGCAATGTCTTTTGAACTACCCGCTCTACCGTATGCTAAAGATGCTTTAGAACCATATATCTCTGCTGAAACCTTAGAATATCACTATGGCAAGCACCACAACACTTATGTTGTTAACTTAAACAACCTCATCAAAGGCACTAACTTCGAAGGTAAATCTCTAGAAGAGATCATCAAAACTTCTGACGCTGGGGTTTTTAACAATGCTGCTCAAGTTTGGAACCACACCTTCTATTGGCATTGTTTAGCGCCAAATGCAGGTGGAGAACCAACAGGCAAAGTTGCTGATGCGATTAATAAAGCATTCGGTTCTTTCGCTGAGTTTAAAGCGCAATTTACTGACGCTGCGACCAAAAACTTTGGCGCAGGTTGGACATGGCTAGTGAAAAAAACCGATGGTAGCTTAGCTATCGTTAATACATCTAATGCTGCAACGCCAATTTCTGGTGAAGATAAGCCTGTATTAACAGTTGATATTTGGGAGCATGCTTACTATATCGATTACCGTAACGCGCGTCCTAAATACTTAGAAAACTTCTGGGCGCTAGTCAATTGGAAGTTTGTTGAAGAAAATTTAGCATAGTGATATCTGTTGATTTCTAAATAGCTAAGGGCGAGATATCTCGCCCTTATTTTTTACGCACATTGCTATGAGTAAAAATAAAATCAAAAAATATGTGCAGCAATAAAAATAATCATTGCTAATGAACCCAACGCAGCCAGTAATCCATATTTAACATCTGTATCCATGAGTTCCTCTCATCTAAACGTAATTGAATTAGCGAATAACCATATTAACATAAAGGTTATTAAGTATATATATCCAAAAAAACAAAACTCGTGCCTATATCACATGTTATAACATCAATTATTTCTTTCGTTTTTGCGCTAGATCAGACAAAATCGACAACAAATCGCTAAATTATTGCCAGCAAAGGATCAATGCATCAATATGCTGGTAATTTTTTAACAAGAATGCTTATAGAGACCTATTGTTGGTCAGGAGTTTTTTTACCCCATGGCAACGATTAAAGATGTGGCGAAACGCGCTGGCGTATCTACCACAACCGTATCCCATGTTATTAATAAAACGCGCTTTGTGGCTGATGATACTAAGGCTGCGGTCTGGGCTGCAATTAAAGAGCTCAATTATTCACCAAGTGCGGTTGCCCGTAGTCTAAAAGTTAATCACACTAAGTCGATTGGTTTGCTGGCAACCTCCAGTGAAGCACCCTATTTTGCTGAGGTAATAGAATCAGTTGAAAATAGCTGCTATGAAAAAGGCTATACACTAATCCTCTGTAATTCCCATAATAATTTGGGTAAACAAAAAGCCTATCTACAAATGCTTGCGCAAAAACGCGTAGATGGTTTACTCGTTATGTGCTCTGAATACCCAGATACTTTAATCAGTATGTTAGAAGATTATCGTAATATTCCAATGGTCGTTATGGATTGGGGTACGTCACGAGGTGATTTTACTGACAGTATTATCGACAACTCATTCCATGGCGGCTACCTTGCAGGGCGTTATTTGATTGACCGTGGCCACCGTGATATCGGTGTCATTCCTGGTTCACTCGAAAGAAATACAGGCATTGGTCGTTTAACTGGTTTCCAAAAAGCGATGGAAGAGGCCAAAATTACGTTAAAAGATGAGTGGATCGTCCAAGGGGATTTTGAGCCTGAATCAGGCTACAAAGCAATGATGCAAATCCTTAGCCATAAACAGCGCCCTACCGCGGTATTCTGTGGTGGCGATATTATGGCAATGGGAGCGATTTGCGCCGCAGATGAGATGGGCCTGCGTGTACCGCAAGATATTTCAGTGATTGGCTATGATAATGTGCGTAATGCGCGCTATTTTACCCCTGCTCTAACGACTATCCACCAGCCAAAAGAGCGTTTAGGGCAAATGGCCTTTACAATGTTACTCGATAGAATTGTGAATAAGCGCGAAGATGCGCAAACTATCGAGGTACATCCACGGCTGGTTGAACGCCGCTCTGTTGCTGATGGGCCATTTATTGATTACCGCCGATAACTTAGCAACCTAAGTTGAAAGCCATTCCGCGTTAAGTGTTTCAGTATCACCGAGGTAATCTAATAACCAACTTAACGCTGGAGATGTGTTTTTTTCAACCCAAGTTAGGCAGCAAGGGCTTGGTGGAAATGGTTGTACTAATGCCAATTCCACTAACTTCCCTTCCTCGCATAAAGGGGTTGCGCGGTGTTCGGGCACCATGCCCACACATAGCCCATTGACTAAACATGCCAAACCATTTTCCCAATAAGGCACAACAAGACGCCGCTGGTTATCAAGGGCCCATGTGTCTCTTTTAGGTAAATTACGGGAGGTATCTTCTAAGCATAAACTGGGGTATTCACGCATTTGTTCATCTACCAGCTTACCTTCTATTTTGGCTAATGGGTGCTCAGGGCTCGCAACACACATCCAAGACATGAAACCCATATCACGAAAACTGTATCTTTCACCAATGGGGGAAGCACGTGTTGCGCCAATCGCCACATCAACACGACCATCAGCTAAAGCATCCCAAACACCATTAAACACTTCAGGGTGAATATACAGTTCAATATCAGGAAAATGACGATAGAAATCTAGAATGAGTTGTTCTGTGCGCTGCGGTTTGACAATGCAGTCAACTGCGATACTAAATTGACCACGCCAACCATTTGCGACTTGTTGGCATTGATGTCTGGTATCTGTCATTTTTTTGATAACAGAACGACTTTGTTTAATAAATATTGCCCCCGCCTCGGTAAGAACTACATCACGATGGCGACGTTCAAATAAAGGGACAGCAAGCCATTCCTCAATTTGTTTTACCGTATAGCTAATCGCAGATGGAACACGGTGCAACTCATCGGCAGCACCACTAAAACTTCCCGTACGAGCCACTGCATCAATGACTTCGAGCGCATGAGCTGACCACATAACATCTCCTTTCAAAAATTTTGATAGCAAGATCCAAATATTACCGTTTCACAACATAAAAAAATAGCCTATACAATAGAACTACTGTTAACATTTTTTTAAATATCAAATAAGTAATAATTATGACGAATACTGTGAAAAAAAATTCCCCTGGGTTTATGATTTACCTTGCAGGGTTAAGCATGCTGGGGTTTTTAGCGATTGATATGTATCTACCTGCTTTTGGGGCAATGCAAAACTCACTGCATACCACAGAAGGGGCTATCAGCGCTTCTCTCAGTATATTTTTAGCTGGTTTTGCTTTTGCTCAGCTTCTATGGGGACCATTATCAGACAAACTTGGTCGTAAACCTGTGCTTATCGTTGGGTTGGCTATTTTCATTTTAAGCAGCCTAGCTATTTTTTGGGTTGAAACTGCGACACAACTCTTAACTTTGCGTTTTCTACAAGCTGTCGGTGTCTGTTCTGCGGCCGTTTTATGGCAAGCTCTCGTTATTGACCGCTATGATGAAGCAAGCACGCAAAAAGTTTTTGCTTCTATTATGCCATTAGTCGCTTTATCCCCTGCTTTGGCGCCTTTATTAGGTGCTTGGGTTTTAGAACACCAAACTTGGGAAGCCATTTTTCTGATCCTCATGGCCGTAGGTATATTACTTTTATTACCAACGTTATTTTTGAAGAATGTTTCTGTCAAAAACATCACGGATGAAAAACAACCCAAAACTAAAGTCTCTTTTGCTAAATTGTTAAGCTCACCTATTTTTAGTGGTAATGTACTTGTTTATGCCTCTTGTAGTGCTGGCTTTTTCGCTTGGTTAACGGGCTCGCCATTTATTTTGCGGAATATGGGGTTTAACCCAGCAGATATAGGCTTAAGTTATATCCCTCAAACCTTAGCTTTCATTGTTGGTGGCTATGGCTGTCGTATTGTATTAGCAAAAGTTCGCGCTGAAACTTTATTCCCTCTATTATTGACGGGTTATGCAGTAAGCATGGCAATCTTATTCATTATAGCTATCTACAGTACTCCGTCACTAACTATGATTTTGATCCCATTTTGCTTTATGGCGGCGATGAATGGGGCTTCCTATCCAATCGCTGTTTCGAAAGCATTAAATGCATTCCCGAGTGCAAGTGGTAAAGCGGCGGCATTACAAAATGCCTTGCAATTAGGGTTATGTTTTTTAGCCAGCTTGCTCGTTTCTGCTCTTACTTTCGACCCACTTCTGGCAACAACGGGGGTAATGGCTGCAACCATCATTCCAATGACGATTGGTTATTTTATGCAACGTTGTTCCAGCAACAGTGAAAAAGCGCTAAAACATGCCGATTGCCAAGCCGATTGATAACAACATATGATTCACTTTAAACCATGCCGCAAGCTTAGCGGCATGGTTTTCGTTTATTAACCAATAAAAATACTCCCAACTTCTCACCGCGAATATTCAGTTATTCATGACAAATAATCTTATCTGTTATTTAGACACTCAAAGACTAAAAACTGTATCTACTTCATATATTTCTACTATTTAAAGCGTATTTCACTAAAATAGAGGGATTTTATTTTTTTATCTACTAAGATATAGATTTTCTATAGTTAATTTTCTTGTTAGAAAGCGTTATCATTGCCATATCAAATAATGAGTGCTCAAGAATGATGTTGAAACAGTATTATCCACCAGATGAATTAAAGTCCTTTGTTAGTTCAATTTTGATCATTAAAGAATTTTCAGGAACAATTAAAATTTTTCCAGGAACTGGGGCTGAAATTTGGGTTTCATCAGATTCTTTTTGCATGTCAACAGAAAAACATTCAACAACAGACTCTTTCCAATTAATTATTCCTAGAGTCAATACATTCACGGCTAATCCTAACCATTCAAAAGTAATGGTGTTGCGTATACGCCATGATGCACTGCGCTTTTTACTTCCCCTTAGTACGTTTAATTACACTGATAGGCCTATGGCTCTGAGTGAAATATGGCAAGATCGCTGGTTTGAGTCCTTAGCCAACTCATCATTTAAAGAACTTTTAGATTGCTTCAATCGAACTAAAGCCAATAAAAAGCCTCATTTTATCGATGACATTTTAGAATTGCTGTATCGCAACCCTACAAAAAAAATAACAGAACTTGCTGAAGAAACAGGATTACATGTACGGGTTATTCAAAAAGAGTTTTTAAAAGAGTATGGCATTACCCCAAAACGTTATCAGATCAATTGCCGCTTAGAGCATGTTTTGAAGAGTATGGTAGTAGAACAAGATACATACCGATGGTTTGAAACAGGCTATTATGATCAGTCCCACTTTTATCGCGATTTTAAAAGATACTTTACTATGACCCCGTCGGCATTTTTAAAATCAGAGTATTCGCTTTTTTACAATACAAAAACTAAGTACCCATTAAGATAGTTCTTAATACATAAGGAGAAAGGAATGAGTATTGTTGTGTATGCCCAAATTACGACGGAAAAATCAGATGGGTATTTGACGCGAGAAATCGTTCGTGACTTAGCAAAATTAAGTCGCCGAGAGAAAGGATGCATTCAATATGATCTTATGGCTAAAGAAAATGGTTACATTGTTTTCGAAGAGTGGGAAAATACTCAAGCGCTAGAGATGCATAAAAATAGTCCACATTTCAAACGTCTAGTCGATGCAATTGAGCGTGATAACGCTAGTTTTTCAGTCAACTTCAGTGAAAAATAACTAGTTGACGTTTAAGGTTAGCCATTAATAAAAATTTCACCCTCTTTTATTAATTTTAACTTATTGTAATTAGCAGAATTGTAGAATTAGATTATTAAACACGCCCGATAAATTAATTCCCCCTTCGTAATTGACCTTGGCTATAGCACCATAAACCGCTGCTATAGCCTAATTAGATAAAGTAATCAAACCTAACTAACAGCTTAAGACCCCTTAAAGGTAATATTTACTAAGGCTCATTAGCTTCTATTGTTTCATTAGTTTGTTGTAAAAACTTTTCTTGTTCTTTTTGGTTCAAAACACGTTCAACCGTATCAACGATTGCCTGAGTCTGAGGATCGATTTCAATATTCACTTTGTCCCCTAAACGTTTTTGACCTAATGTAGTTCGCTCCAAAGTCTCTGGGATCAAATGCACACAAAAACGATTATTGATGACATCACCTACAGTTAAGCTGATACCATCTATGGCAACAAACCCTTTATGTAAAATATATTTCATCAATGATTTATCGTGAATCGCCAACCAAATTTGATGGTTATCTTCTGAGGTGAAAATTTTACTGATTTCTGCAGTTGTCATAATATGACCAGAAACAACATGCCCCCCAATTTCATCACCGTATTTAGCAGCACGTTCAATATTAACCACATCCCCTTCTTTTAGTGCGCCAAGGTTGGTTAAACGTAATGTTTCTTTAATGAGATCAAAGCTAACCTTTTCACCATCAATTTTTGTCACTGTAAGGCAACAGCCGTTATGTGCAACAGATGCCCCTGTTTCTAAGCCGACTAATAATTCAGGGGTAAATTTCATTACATGAGTACGAAAATTAGCTCTTTCAGTGATTTCTATAATAGGAGCTGTAGCTTGGACAATGCCTGTAAACATAATAAATCTCAGTGTAGTGAATTAATGACTTCAGTTTACATAAGAATTCTTAGAGATCTATCTTATTTGAGTGATAAGCGACAGACCAATTCACTGGCAAACTAGCGATATAACCAGCACCTAGGTTTAAAAATGCTTTTTTATTACATTCAATTATATCATTATTGGATTCTCTCTAGAAAAGGGATAGAATGAGCGGTTTTTATTAAAGCTTATACTTTAAGTAAATCATTTATTTTTCTAGTTTTTTTCCTATTACTCGTTTTATTATGAAGGTGTATGCGTGCAGAAATATTTTACAGAAGCGCGTAGCTTGCTGGCACTCGGTATTCCTATTGTTTTAGCTCAATTTTCACAAACTGCAATGGGGTTTGTGGATACTATTATGGCTGGAAGCGTTAGTGAAATAGAGATGTCCGCAGTTGCAGTTGGGGTTTCAATCTGGCTGCCCGCTATTCTTTTTGGGCAAGGGCTATTGATGGCATTGACGCCTATTGTCGCTCAAATGAATGGGTCAGGTCGCCGAAATTTAATTGGCGATCAGGTTCAGCAAGGTCTATGGCTTGCATTGTTCTTAGCGTTGGGCATTATGTGTTTGCTCTATAATAGCCAGTTAATCATTCATAACATGCCGCACATTGATGCTGAATTAGCCGATAAATCAGTGCGATTCTTACATGCAATCATGTGGGGAGCGCCAGGATACCTATTTTATCAAGTCTATCGTAGCCAATGTGAAGGTTTATCGAAAACGAAACCGGGGATGGTTATTGGTTTTCTTGGTTTGATGGTGAATATTCCTATCAATTATATCTTTATTTATGGGCACTTTGGAGCACCTGCACTAGGTGGTGTCGGTTGTGGTGTTGCGACAGCTACAGTGTATTGGGCTATGTGCATAATGATGAGATGGTATGTGAAACGAGCGCATTCTCAGCGTGATATTCGCCCTACTCTAGTTTTTACATCGCCAAATCCATTAATTTTAAAGCGCATCATTGTATTGGGTACTCCTATTGGTTTAGCTCTGTTCTTTGAAGTCACATTATTTGCTGTTGTTGCACTATTAGTTGCACCGTTAGGTGTCATAGCCGTTGCCGGTCACCAAGTTGCTCTTAATTTTAGCTCAGTGATGTTTATGTTCCCATTATCATTAGGGATCGCTGCAACAATCCGGGTTGGTTATAATTTAGGGCAAAAATCTACCGAGGCCGCTAAAGTTTCATCTTACACTAGCTTAGCGGTTGGCTTAATGGTGGCTTGTATTACTGCTATTTTAACTATCGTATTCCGTGAGCCAATTGCGATGATGTATAACAAAAACCCGGAAGTTGTGGCTTTAGCGTCTAGTTTGATGCTATATGCCGCAATTTATCAATTATCAGATTCCGTACAAGTTATTGGTGCTGGTATCCTACGGGGTTATAAAGATACACGTTCTATTTTCTTTATTACTTTTACTGCTTACTGGCTACTAGGATTACCTGCAGGCTATATCTTAGCCTTAACCGATATTGTTGCTCCAGCCATGGGGCCTAAAGGGTTTTGGATTGGTTTTATAATTGGCTTAAGCGCAGCAGCCATTGGTATGGCAACACGGATTATGTGGCTTCATAAACAATCTGAAGAGTTTATTTTAGTTCGTTCGACTCGCTAATTGACGGTTTTTTAAGCTTTTAACTGTACGGGAAGATGTATTTCGCATCAGATAGTTTTAAATACGAGCAAACTATCGCAAAAATACATTTTCCCCTTGCCAGATGCGCATCATAACGTTAATATTCGTTCCCGTTGTCAGCTAGATAATTTTTCAATGCGTCCGTAGCTCAGTTGGTTAGAGCACCACCTTGACATGGTGGGGGTCGGTAGTTCGAGTCTACTCGGACGCACCATTTCTAGTGAACAACGCTTGTTAATTTTCAATGCGTCCGTAGCTCAGTTGGTTAGAGCACCACCTTGACATGGTGGGGGTCGGTAGTTCGAGTCTACTCGGACGCACCATTTCAAGTTAACTCAAAGCATACTCTTTCAGTGCGTCCGTAGCTCAGTTGGTTAGAGCACCACCTTGACATGGTGGGGGTCGGTAGTTCGAGTCTACTCGGACGCACCATTTTGCTAACCTCCTCCTATTGATTCTAATATTTTCCTTGATTGTCTGTCGATCTTCCCTTACTTTGTTGCGCAACAAAATAAATCTCAAACTATTTACTGAGTATTTGATCTGAGTGACGACTTCTTTCAATTTAAGAAAATTTGATTTGTCTCACAGTTTTTTGTTGTCTATAATACTCATGCTGGCTGAAAGGTTTCAACAGCAATAAATCAGTGTGTTAGCTTTAATTGAATTTGTCATCTACACTATAATAAGAATCAAAATGAGATAAATTTTAGCGTAAAATGAATTAACCACCAGACTGTCGCCTATTCTTATAAATGAGTTGCGCAACACATTTTATCATGCGCACTAAGCATCGGCGACAATACCGATTTCCTTTATAACCTTAGATAGACTGCCATGAAAAAAACCAAAATTGTTTGTACTATCGGTCCAAAAACCGAATCAGAAGAAAAACTGACCCAACTCCTTGATGCTGGCATGAACGTTATGCGCCTCAACTTCTCTCACGGTGACTATGAAGAACATGGTCAACGTATCAACAATCTTCGCTCTGTGTGCGCAAAAACTGGTAAACAAGCAGCTATCCTGCTGGACACAAAAGGTCCTGAAATTCGTACCATGAAATTAGAAGGTGGTAACGACGTCTCTCTTGTTGCCGGTCAAACCTTTACTTTTACGACAGATACTTCCGTTATCGGCAATAAAGATAAAGTTGCTGTCACTTATGCAGGGTTAACTTCTGATTTAGAAGTAGGCAATACTGTATTAGTCGATGATGGCTTAATTGGCATGAAAGTCACTAGCATCACTGCTACTGAAGTTATTTGCGAAGTCTTAAATAACGGTGACCTCGGTGAGAAAAAAGGGGTTAATCTACCCGGCGTTTCAATTGGCTTACCCGCATTAGCCGAAAAAGATAAAGAAGACTTAGTTTTTGGTTGCCAACAAGGTGTGGATTTTGTAGCTGCCTCTTTTATCCGTAAACGTTCTGATGTAGAAGACATTCGTGCTCACCTGAAAAAACACGGCGGCGAAAACATTCAAATTATCTCTAAAATTGAAAATCAAGAAGGTCTAAATAATTTTGATGAAATTTTAGAAGCATCTGATGGCATCATGGTTGCACGTGGTGATTTAGGGGTAGAGATCCCTGTTGAAGAAGTTATTTTCGCGCAAAAAATGATGATTGAGAAATGTGTTGCAGCACGTAAAGTGGTTATTACTGCGACCCAAATGTTAGACTCAATGATCAAAAACCCGCGCCCGACTCGTGCAGAAGCAGGGGATGTTGCAAACGCGATTTTAGATGGTACCGATGCAGTGATGCTATCAGGTGAAAGTGCAAAAGGTAAATATCCTGTAGAAGCTGTCACTATTATGGCAACGATTTGTGAGCGCACTGATAGTGTGATGCAAACTCGCATCGATAACCAAAAACCAAGCCAGCGTTTACGTGTTACTGAAGCGGTATGCCGTGGCGCAGTAGAAATGTCTGAAAAATTAGATGTTCCTCTGATTGTTGTTGCAACATACGGCGGTAAATCAGCAAAATCGGTTCGTAAATATTTCCCAACCGCACCTATTCTTGCATTAACAACTAACGAAGAAACTGCTCGTCAGTTATTATTAGTCAAAGGCGTGATCCCGATGATTGTTGGTGGGTTTACTTCTACTGACGACTTCTATCGTGAAGGTAAACGTGCAGCGTTAGAAAGTGGTTTAGCAGTTTCAGGTGATGCTGTTGTTATGGTATCCGGCGCATTAGTACAAAGCGGTACGACCAATACTTCATCTGTTCATGTGCTCTAAATAAACTCTCATAAGTTGTATGCAAAAAGGCCGATGGTAATTAATTTAACCATCGGCCTTCTTATTTAAAGTTAACATTTTGTGCTGTCCTGAAGTAACTATTTACTTATTTTGTACCCCCAAGTAAATATTCTCTTATCATTATTAGTGTAAAATCAAAAAAAGCCCTTAAATTGGTCAAATAACCGCCATCATTGTTCTTGATTTAAATTTTTCTTCTTTTTCCTAGTACTAATATTAAAGTATTTCTAGCAAAACTTTATATTTAGTACTAGCATAAGACTAAGTAAGTGCCATACCCTAATTTTCATTAGGTTGTTTTAAAGGGATATAGCAAGCTTTAAGATAACAGTCTTGGCTCTATTGTTTGGTGACTTGCTTTTTTATATTTTCAAGATAAATCAATCTAGAGGGTAAAATAATGATTCGTACTAAAATTGTACTGGGCTCTATCGTATTAGCTTCAGCATTACTAGCGGGTTGTTCTAACAGCACTGAAGTGCAAAAACTCTCTTCAGACGTACAAACTCTGAATGGTAAAGTTGATCAACTGAGCAACGACGTTCAGTCTCTGCGTTCTGACGTACAGACAGCTCAAGAAGAAGCAGCTCGCGCTAACCAGCGCTTGGACAACCAAGTTCGCACTTACAAAAAATAAGTTCGATTTGGTCGTTATTTAGTCGAAAAGACGCTTCTTTGAAGCTAGTAGCATTTATGAGGGCCTATGAAAATAGGCCCTTATTTTATTGAAATTATTGCGTTATTGCAGAAGAGCGGTACTTAGCCGGTAGCAATGCACCAACTTTACCATCATAGATAGGTTCAGGTTGTGAGATACTAAAGGGTTCAATAGGAACTAAACCTTGCTGTGTTTGGCTTTCAGTATCAGGAATACTATTACCTTGATCATTATTGACCCTCACAGGCATACCAGAACGCCTTGCCAGTTCTTTTTCTACTAAGCCCTTGTCAACCCCTTCATTTTCTAAAAAACGCTTGAAATCGTCAGACAATTTGATTGGCATCGTTTGTGGGTCATCACTGCTTGTCCGAGATAACGGTTGATGTACTTCAATATAATAGCTTCCATCCGCTTCTTTAGAATATTTCACCGGTTGGTCAATAACTTGGACCCGTGTTCCTTTTGGTACCGTTTTGAATAATGCTTCAATATCATCAGGCCGTAAGCGAATGCATCCCGAACTAACTCTCATGCCAATACCAAAGTCTGCATTAGTACCATGAATTAAATATTCACCTCGACCATAAGATAACCGTAACGCATATAGCCCCATCGGATTTTCTGGTCCCGCAGGAACTACCGCAGGCAAAGTTATCCCCTCTTTGGCATAATTTTTACGAATGTTTGCTGTTGGTGTCCATGTAGGGTCTTTAATTGATTGGCTGACAGATGTCACCATTTCAGGCGTGTCACGCCCCAATTGACCAATACCTATTGGGTAAACAATAACATTTTCACTATTCGCAGGGTAATAATATAAACGAAGCTCAGCGAGGTTAATGACAATCCCCGTTCTTGGTGTAGCGGGTAATAGCATTTGTGCGGGGATGATCAGTTCCTTGCCCGCTTCAGGAAGGTAAGGGTCTGTCCCAGGGTTTGCTTCTAACATACCCAATAAGCCTATTTGGTAATCACTGGCGATAGCTTCTAACGGGCGCCCATCATTTGGTACAACATACGTCAGGTTTTCCCCGATTAGGCGTGTATTACTGTCAGGTAATGGATACTCTTTTGCCTGAGCCGGAGCCAACAAAGCACTCATGACAAACAAACTTACCGCCGTCAAAACTCTTTTCATACCTACTCCAAGGAAAATGGTGTTCTTACAATAATGCAATGATTATTGCTCATAATAGCAACTATCTTGCATATCTTTAATACTAAATAAATATTTTAGTTAATAATTAGCACTGAGCTTATCCATAATAATTAGTCTAATAATAATAACTTAATTAAATACATGAGTTTAGAGTAGCATAGAAAAGAAAAAAGATTGGCTAGGAGAAAGGGAGCAAACTGTACTCCCCTGATATTATTATGCTAATTGACCTGCACGAGCTAAAATTGAGCGGATCATGGCATTTAAGCCTTGTGTACGTGAAGGGGTTAAATGCTGCTCCAATGCTAATTGCTCAAAAAAAGACTTAACATCGAGCCCTAATATTTGTTGCGCGGTTTTGCCTTGAAAAAGAATAATGACAATTGCCACTAGCCCTTTAACTATTGCTGCATCGCTGTCACCAGCAAACATAATAGCCCCGTCCGATTGCTTTTGCATGTCAATCCAAACCTGACTTTGGCAACCTGCAATCAAATTATTATCACTTCTTTGTGCTTCAGTTAAGTCAGGTAAACGTCCACCAAGTTCAATCATATATAAATAGCGTTCTTCCCAATCCTGACAACGGGAAAAGTTACGTAATAACTTATGTTCATCGGGTAATGCGGGCATACTGATTTCCTTTACCAAAACAATCTGTTTTATGTGCTAGCCTAACAATTTTTTAATTCGCTGTAACGCACTGAATAAAGAATCGATTTCTTCTTTGGTCGTGTAAATCCCCACAGAAGCTCGGCACATAGCAGGAACATGATAGTGTTCCATTAATGGTAAAGCACAATGGTGCCCTGTACGTATCGCTATTCCATATCTATCAAGAAAAGACCCGACATCATAAGCATGGTGTTGCCCTAAATTAAATGCCAGTACCCCTTCCCGTTTATCATTACCATATAATGTGACTGACGGTATTTCTTGCAGTTTTTCCGATGCGTATGCCATCACTTGAGCTTCATGAGCAAATACATCCGCCAAATTTAGTGCATTCAAATAATCAAATGCCGCCCCTAAACCTATAATGGCACTAACATTCGGGGTACCTGCTTCAAAACGCCATGGGGCATCAGCAAATGTGATACCTTTGGTCAAGCTGACTTGGCGGATCATCGCCCCACCGCCTTCCCATGGTGGCATATTATCAAGGACCGCTTTTTTACCGTAAAGTACCCCAATCCCTGTCGGCCCATATAATTTATGGCCGGAAAAAACGTAAAAATCACAGTCTAAGGCTTGTACATCAACTTGCTGATGCATAGCACCCTGCGCACCATCAACAAGAATGGCAATCTCACTCCCTTTCGAAGCCGCAATAGCCCTTGCTTGTTTGATGATATCTTGTACAGGGTTAACCGTTCCTAATACATTGGAAATATGCGCAAAACTCAATAAACGAGTGCGAGCATCAATAAATTCATTGAGTGAATCTAGCTGCAACCTTCCATCATCAGAAATCGGAATAACACGGATCTCGAAACCGATTTCTTCAGCCAACATATACCAAGGAACAATATTCGCATGATGTTCCATTTCCGTGATAACTATATTATCCCCTTCATGGAAATACTTGCGGCCAAAGCTATTTGCAACAAGATTAATGCCTTCCGTGGTGCCTTTTACAAAGACAATTTCTTCATTTGATGCAGCATGGATAAAATTAGCCGCTTTTTGGCGCACTTCTTCCATCATCGTGGTTGCATTAGCACTGAGAGTATGAATTCCACGATGTACCGCAGCATAGTGATGCAACGTGAACTCACTTTCTTTCTCAATAACTTGCAGCGGTTTCTGTGCACTAGCAGCAGTATCTAAATACACCAAAGGATGATTATTGATTAGTTGAGATAAGGCAGGAAAGTCCTGCCTTACTGAAGCTACATTGAACAGCATAGGTATTAAACCTCCGCTAAGCGCTGGCGGATGTTTGCCATCACAGCGTGTTTTAATTCTTCCGATTCAATAGATTCTGTTAATTCAGCAGCAAATGCGATAATAATCATATGTTTTGCTGCTTTGCCATCGATTCCCCTTGAACGCAGATAAAATAATTGCTCATCATCGATTCGACCAACTGTTGCACCGTGACCGCATTTTACATCATCAGCATAAATTTCAAGTTGTGGCTTAGTATCAATTTCTGCTTTTTCCCCTAACAATAATGTATTGTTAGTCATTTGACCGTCTGTTTTCAACGCATTTGGCGCAACTTTAATCATACCATTAAACACGGCCTTGCTATTGTCCATAGCAATGACTTTATGCCACTGCTGGCTGTTACAGTAGCCTTTGTTATGCTCAAGATAGGTTCGAGTATCTGCAATTTCACTGCCCTTCGGCAATAGCAAACTATTAAGTTCGAAATCGCTATTTTCCCCATCAAGACGTGCGCTAGTATGGTTACGGGTTAATGAGGCACCGAGTAAAAAACTACTGCTTTTTACTCTGCTATCGCGCCCAACAATAATATCATTGTGCGCAAAATGCTGGGCTTGTTCATTTTCTACATTCAATTTGAAATGGCTAAAATCAGCATTATCACCCACTTCAACGGTTAAACGACTTCCCGTCATGTGAGCTTGACCATTTAAGCTTACAAAATGTTCAATTACCTGTGCTTTACTATTGGCTTCTAAACTTAAGTGGTAACGATATTGGCTAAGATTTGTTGCTTGTGTACCCTGATTACCACTAGAGATATTCAATAAATAAAGTGGTTTTTCAGCAATTTTATTCGCCGATAAAGAAATTACCAACGGTTGCACCGCTAAACTTTCTGTTAAATGTAAAAAAATTTCACTATTAACTGGAGATGGCAGCAAATCTTGGTTATCGAGTAAAGCGACTTGGAATGGCCCCATATCGATAGAACTTAACGCAGAACTATAACGACCATCAACTAACACAATGCGGTATGCATCAATGTGTAGAGCTAAGGCTTCGCATTCCGCTGCAGCAACATCTGCTTCACTAAAACGATACTCCGTTTCTAATACACTATTTAATGGCGTGTAATGCCAGTCTTCATGACGAAATGTAGGTAAACCGACATGCTTTGCCATTTCCCAATGGGTTTTAGCATGTTGTGAGTTCGCCCCATGACGCTGTTCATATAATGTCGCAAAACGTGACATTGCGCGCTCATTGAGCGCAGCAACTTGAGCACGTTTCTCTGCTTTCTCACTGTTGGTCAATAAGCCAGCCATAACCTTGCTCCTCAAGTTTTTTCGCTAAACTGAAATCACCCGATTTGATGATTTTCCCTTGATAAAGCACATGGACAAAATCTGGCTTCACATAATCCAAAATACGCTGATAGTGAGTCACAATTATGAATGAGCGATCAGGCGAACGCAGAGAGTTAACCCCATTTGCCACAATTTTCAACGCATCGATATCCAAGCCTGAATCCGTTTCATCTAAGATACACAGTTGCGGCTCAAGTGCTGCCATTTGCAAGATATCATTACGTTTTTTCTCACCACCAGAGAAGCCTACATTCACTGAACGCGCCAGTAAGTCTTCGGGCATTTCCAATAGTTTGATTTTATCTTCGATAAAGTCTTGGAAATCAAAGCGATCTAAAGCTTCTTGTTGACGATATTCTCTTACCGCATTCACCGCAGTTTGTAGGAAAAACTGATTACTTACACCAGGAATTTCAACGGGATATTGAAAGGCTAAAAAGACGCCCTCACCTGCACGCTCTTCAGGGTCTAGCTCAAACAGGTCTTTACCTTTAAATGTCACTTCACCACTGTCAACTTCATATTCTTCACGGCCTGCGAGAGTGGCTGACAATGTACTTTTACCAGAACCATTCGGCCCCATGATGGCGTGGACCTCCCCTGGTTTTACTTCCAGAGATAACCCTTTTAAAATCTCATTCCCTTCTACACTCACGTGTAAGTTTTTAACACTTAACATATTCACATGCCTTTAGCGCTTAAGCGCAAATAAACTCATATTAGGATCAGCCAACGCTGTGTTCTAAGCTGATCGCCAGCAATTTTTGTGCTTCTACGGCAAATTCCAACGGAAGCTCCGAGAACACATCCTTACAGAAACCATTTACAATCATTGAAATGGCATCATCTTCGCTAATGCCACGTTGTAAACAGTAAAACAGCTGGTCTTCCCCTATACGTGAGGTTGTTGCTTCATGTTCTAATTGTGCCGTATTATTTTTTACTTCCACATAGGGAAAAGTATGTGCTCCGCATTGTGTCCCTATTAACATAGAGTCACACTGGGTAAAGTTACGCGCGTTATGAGCACTCGGTAAAATTTTCACTAATCCGCGATAACTGTTCTGACTTTTACCTGCTGAAATCCCCTTGGAAATAATTGTAGAACGCGTATTTTTCCCAATATGGATCATTTTCGTTCCAGTATCAGCTTGTTGATTACCATTGGTTAATGCAACGGAGAAAAATTCACCTACTGAGTTATCACCTTTGAGAATAACACTTGGGTATTTCCATGTAATAGCAGAACCGGTCTCAGACTGTGTCCATGACATTTTAGAATTTTCACCTTCGCATAATGCACGTTTAGTCACGAAGTTTAAAATCCCACCCGTTTCGCTATCACCACCAGAAAACCAATTTTGCACCGTTGAATACTTCACTTCTGCATCTTTGTGAATAATCACTTCAACCACAGCAGCATGGAGCTGGTAGCTATCACGGACAGGCGCTGAACACCCTTCGATATAACTCACGTAGCTCCCTTCATCAGCGATGAGGATAGTACGTTCAAATTGGCCTGTTTTCGCCGCATTAATCCTAAAATAGGTTGAAAGCTCCATAGGACAATGCACCCCTTTCGGGACATAAACAAACGTACCATCTGATGCAACCGCAGCATTGAGTGCCGCAAAAAAGTTGTCATGACTTGATACAACAGTACCTAGGTATTTTTGTACCAGTTCTGGATATTCTTGGATCGCTTCACTAAACGAACAAAAAATAACGCCATGTTTGGCAAGGTCATCACGATATGTCGTCGAAACGGAAACCGAGTCAAAAATAGCATCAACCGCGACGGCTTTCCCTTCACGAACCGGAACACCTAGTTGATTAAACGCTTCTTCAACTTCTGCCGTTAAATAACTATTGGTTTCAGCAACACCAGTACCTTGAGTTGCACCTGATTGAGAACCGCACGTATCATCACACGCACCACATGATGGTGCAGAGTAATAGCTATAATCTTGATAATCTAAGCTTGGATAATTCGCCTTAAGCCAATGTGGCTCCTCCATGCCTTTCCAATGATTAAAAGCATCGAGGCGGAATTGTAGCATCCACTCTGGTTCATTACGTTTTGCTGAAATGGCGCGGATCACATCTTCGTTGATCCCTTTTTCCATTTCATCCGTTGCGACTTCAGTAAAGAAGCCTTCTTTATAACGCTGGTCATCAAGCCAGCTTTGAACATCATCGCCAACTTCTACATTGCTCTGTGACATAATCTGACTTCACATGTTAAACGCCGAAGCTTTCACCACACCCACAGGCATGTTGTGCTTTCGGGTTATTGAATTTGAAAATTTGATTCAGCCCTTCTTGGACAAAATCAACGACTGTACCATCAATAAATGGCATTGCTTCTTTTGGCACATAAAGACGTGCGCCATCGAGTTCAAATAACAGGTGTTGGTCTGTTGGGTTTTCGATCATTTCAAATACATAACCGAAACCTGCGCAGCCAGACTGTTTTACGCCCAGTGAAAGCCCTTTCGTATTTGGGTTTTGCACCATCAATTTTTTGATTTGTTTTGCAGCGCTTTGTGTCAGGCTAACTCCCTGCCAACTGTTTTCATCAAATGAAAATGTCTCTACACCGTCAGTCATATTGACCCCACATTTCTTATGGCTTTTCAGCCTGTTATCAGGAGATTAACTCTGTCTACCCTATGGTAATGATTAGCTATTCTACTTCAACCATTTGTTTTAAGAGGTTATAGCTATTTTAGTTCTTTTTTTATTCATTATGAGCTTATCGAATCACCAATAATGTCTTTCTTATCACTTAACTTATTGAAATAAGAAAAATAAAATAGAACTATTTTTTTATTTGATTTTGTACTGAATAATACAATTAAATGACACAAATTAATAAAGATGTATTTATTATACAACTTTATTAATGCGATAAAAAACGAATTTACGGATAAAACAGCAGATAAAAACACTACTAATAGGAAGGTTATTGGTGGCTTTTAGCTACTCAAAGCCTACAAGCCACCTAAACATAGCTGTGATTATTCAAATAATACCGCAGTCGTTAGACGGGAAGTACAACACAGTTTTCCTTGTTCATTGAATATTTCAATATTCCAAACTTGCTGGCGACGCCCTAAGTGAATAGGTTTGCAAATGCCTTTAACAACCCCCGAACGCGCTGCACGGACATGGTTTGCATTAATTTCTAGGCCAACCACTCTTTGCTCACCTTCCGTACATAAATAACCCGCTATTGACCCTAAAGACTCAGCAAGCACCACGGAAGCGCCACCATGAAGTAAACCAAACGGTTGTTTAGTTCGCTCATCAACAGGCATTGTTCCCTCTAAATAATCATCACCAAATGCTGTGATCTCAATACCAATATGCCCTAACATGCACGTTTTTGACATTTCAGCTAATTGTTGCAAATTAAATTGACGTTTCCAAATCATTAAACTATCTCCAACAGTGCTTGAATCGGGTGTTTTATAACTGTATTTTCCATACGCTTCACTTGGCTACGGCAAGAATAACCGGGGCTTAAGCAACGCTCTTTTGGTAAAGAGGCCATCGCTCCTTTCCAAGATAAGTTATAAATTCCTTTGGAATTTTCAAGGTTTGCCACTTCATGACCGTAAGTTCCCGCCATTCCACAGCAACCCACACTGACATTATTCAGTTTGTGGCCAAAACGTGCAAATAAGCTTGCCCATTGGCTCGCACTATTTGGTAAAGCCGTTGATTCCGTACAATGCCCAAAAAAGTACCAAGGCTCAGCTGCATTTACTTTGGCATTTTGTGGTGCAGGTAAACTCACTAACCATTCATGAGCCAACATTACAGTAAACTGGCACTGTTCTTTTCCTAAAATTTCATGGTATTCATCGCGATAACATAAAACTAATGCAGGGTCGACGCCAACCATGGGTAACTTTAATTTTGCTACGCGATTTAAAAAGTCTGCGGTTCTACGTGCTGTTTTCGCAAATTTTGCCAAAAAACCCTTAATATGCTGCGCCTTACCATTCGGTGAAAATGGTAATAAAACAGGTTTATAGCCCAATTTTTCAATTAATCGCACAAAATCTGCGACCACTTTCGCATCGTAATAGCTGGTGAAAGGGTCTTGTACTACCAACACGTATTTTTCGCGCTGAGCAGCCCCCATACCTTCTAGTTGCTCGAGTGTTACTGACACCGCAGTATGCCCCAAAAGCTCTTGTTTCAATGTAGGCTGAGAAAATAAGGGTAAATCGACCATACCTATCGTGTGTTGGCTAAGCTTTTGCACTATTGGCTGACGTAAAAAGAAATTAAATACACCTGGTACCTTAGAGAATAATGGTGCACTGCTCTCTACGTTAGCAACAATATGATCACGCACAGGGCGTAAGTAGCGACCGTGATATAAGGCTAAAAATTTCGCTCTAAATGAAGGTACATCAATTTTGATTGGGCACTGTGTTGAGCAGGCTTTGCAAGCAAGGCACCCGGCCATTGATGCTTTTACTTCGTGAGAAAAATCGTAATCTCCTTGCTTTGCCCGCCAAGTATTACGCGTTTTCTCAATTAAACCACGTAAGGAAGGTGAGTCTTGCTTAATGCCCTTTTCGAGGTAGTCCGGAGTCACTCCTTGATCTGCTAATAGCCTTAACCATTCTCGAACAAGTGTTGCACGACCTTTAGGTGAATGAATGCGCTGACCACTCACTTTCATCGACGGGCACATAGGGCTTTTAACATCAAAATTAAAACATAGCCCATTCCCATTACACTCCATAGCTCCCCGAAATTGCTCGCGAACCTGAACAGGGATTTGCCTATCATAAGTGCCTCGTTTGATATCATCGACCTGTTTCATTGGAGCATCAAGCCCTGCTGGAGGGCAAATCTTCCCAGGGTTCAAACGGTTGTCTGGGTCAAATGCCGCTTTGATGTTACGTAATTCGCTATACAGTACGTCCCCAAAAAACTCAGGGCTATATTGTGCGCGAAAACCTTTACCATGCTCTCCCCACAGCAACCCACCATATTTAGCTGTTAATGCAACAATTTCATCAGAAATTTGTTTCATCAATATTTCTTGTTGTGGATCACACATATCTAGAGCTGGCCGAACATGTAATACCCCCGCATCGACATGCCCAAACATGCCATAATTCAGATTATGGCCATCGAGTAGCGCTCGGAACTCAACAATATAATCAGCTAGATGCTCTGGTGGTACACAAGTATCTTCTACAAATGGAATTGGTTTTGCCGCACCTTTACTATTACCTAACAAGCCAACTGCCTTTTTACGCATATTATAAATGCGAGTTATATCATCAAGGTCATGACAAGTTTGATAGCCAATCACACCCGCTTGATTATTTGCCATTAACTCATCAAGTCGTTGGCACAAACTGTCTGTCAGCTGGTTAATTTCACTTTCATCATCGCCACTAAATTCAACGATATTAAGACCTAACATTTCTTTATTAGGAATATCAGTAATTAATGCTTTTACAGAGTGCCAAACGATATCTTCACGGGCTAGATTCAGCACTTTAGAATCGACGGTTTCAACAGATAATGCTTTAGCATCAACCATAAAAGGGGCATTACGCAGTGCTGACTCAAAAGAGTCATATTTTACGTTAACCAGCCTGCGTACTTTTGGCAATGGCGTGATATCAAGGGTGGCTTCAGTAATAAACGCTAAAGACCCCTCTGAACCCGTCAAAATGCGGGTAAGGTCAAATTCAGTTAATTCATCATTAAAAACATGACGTAAGTCGTAGCCTGTCAGAAAACGATTTAACTTTGGGAATTTTTCTTCAATTAATGGCCGCTGTTCTAAGCAGCGTTCTAGTACCGTTTTATAAATACGCCCGACAATAGAATCCTCGGACGCAATCGATTGGGCGAGTTCGATAGGCATAGCACGAGTATCAATGCACTCCCCCCCTAATACCATGGCTTTAACACCTAAAACGTGGTCGGATGTTTTACCGTAGACTAATGAACCTTGCCCTGATGCATCGGTGTTGATCATTCCCCCCAAGGTTGCACGGTTACTGGTCGATAGCTCAGGAGAGAAGAAATAACCATAAGGTTTTAAAAATTGGTTTAACTGATCTTTGATTACGCCAGCTTCAACTTTGACCCAACCTTGCTCGGGGTTTATTTCTAAAATACGATTCATATAGCGGGACATATCCACGACAATCCCTTCTGTTAAGGATTGCCCGTTAGTCCCTGTACCACCACCTCTTGGCGTAAAGCTAAGTTCACGATATTTGGATTGCCCGGCTACGCGTGTAATAATTTGTACATCTGCACTAGAACGCGGGAAAACAACCGCTTGAGGCAATAGTTGATAAATACTGTTGTCTGTCGCCATGGATAACCGTTCAGCGTAGCTGGTACCGTTATCACCAGTAAAACCTTGTTCTTGTAGCTCATGCAAGAACTCAATGACTAATTGACTAAGATGAGGAGCTTCTGATATACGCGGGATCATTATTAACGATGACTCTTGTTGTTTAGTGTTCGCATTACTCGTTATGTACTATCTTTACTTTAAGTTGCACAATAGCGTCTCAGGTTTATGACTTATTACCTTCACAGCTAGTAAAAACGGTACAGCCGCTGATGACATTGTCATAATGAACCATATCACAATATTGTTTTTTTTAATCGTGAAAAATAATTTCGTTATTTTCACCTAAAAATTTGCCGTATAAGCAGAATTTTCATTTATTAAGGATCAATCATTAATGGAAAAATCGCAAAAACGTTTGGATCTCCCCAAACTTATTTTCGGCCTATTGTCCATCATCTTAATGATAGCCGCCTGTTTTTGGGTACTTAATCCCTTTATTCTTGGCTTTGTATGGGCAGGGATGATGGTTATTGCAACATGGCCACTATTATTACGGCTAGAAGCGCGCTTATGGCGTAAGCGTTGGCTAGCTGCATTAGTGATGGTTCTTCTTATATTACTGTTGTTTGTTATCCCATTAGGGGTTTTGATTGGAAGTATTATTGATAATAGCACTCCATTGATTGATTTAGCCAAGTCCCCTTCAAGCCTGACATTACCAGAGCTAGAATGGCTAAATACCATACCGATGGTAGGCGAAAAAATTTATTACGCATGGCATAGCCTTGTAGCAAGTGGCGGTAACGCCCTACTCGCAAAAATCCAACCTTACTTTGGTCAAGCCGCGGGGTGGTTCGCCACACAAGCGATCAGCGCAGGGCGCTTTGTATTTCATTTAATCTTAATGTTACTGTTTAGCGGCTTACTTTACCTTAAGGGTGAATCTGTCATGTTAGGCATACGTCACTTTGCTGTGCGCCTTGCAGGCATGCGTGGTGATGCAGCTGTTTTATTAGCAGCTCAATCAATAAGAGCGGTGGCATTGGGCGTCGTCGTGACAGCGTTAATCCAAGCTATTGTCGGTGGGATTGGCCTTGCACTTTCTGGCATTGGTTATGCTGCAATCCTCACTGTTTTACTGTTTATCTGCTGTGTTGCTCAAATAGGGCCGCTGTTGATTATGGTGCCATCTGTTATATGGTTATTTTGGACTGGTGATACCACTTGGGGAATTATTCTCGCCATTTGGGCTGCGGTTGTGGCAACAATGGACGGTGTTCTTCGTCCTTGGTTGATTAAAATGGGTGCCGATTTGCCGATGGTACTAATCTTAGTTGGGGTTATCGGGGGTATCTTATCATTCGGGATGATAGGCCTATTTATCGGTCCCGTTGTATTAGCTGTTTCATATAGTTTATTAAAAGCATGGATGAATGAGGTAGCTATGCCTAATGAGAACTTAGCTGAAACAGAGAAATTTCTTGAAGATGTGTTCATGATTAAGAAATAGTTGCAATTAATTGAAACAGGCATGTTGTCGATATACATGTCTGTTTCATTAATGATTTCATTTCTCATTAATATTTAGAAACAATATTTAACATTCTAATGTTAGTATTTAGCCTAATTTATGTTAACATAATTCTATTGGAATAATTCTCTTAAGTAACAACAAGTAAGTTTATTATTGAGAGTGTTCTTAATGCTTGTATAATATAAATACTTTATTATCTAGCCATTGAATCAAACAAACATGAAAAGCCATGCTACCCCCTTAAAGCACGGTTTTATTAACCAAATTGCTGTGTGTAGTCTTTGCCTGTCAGCCCATGATAGGCTTTTTTTTTATCTAGTTCCTCAATATGAAAATTATTCACATCAAAATTAAATCATCTGTTTTATAAGTATTGATAAGAATCAACTTCTGGTACCAAACATAAGTAAACATACTCCTTTAGCGTTATATATAACCCGCACTATTATTACTTTCATGAGCTTTATAATTAAAGTACATTTAATTACTCATCATACGTGTAATTGATTTGGAATAATTATGTTTATGTACGCAAAAAGAATTGCATAATCATTCAATCGAGTTATTTAGTATGAAATAACTCAATAATAGCTATTAACTATTGTAATAATAGATAATTTAAATTAATAAAAAAAGCCGAAAGGTTTTCACCTCTCGACTTTCATTATTAGCTCAGTAATGATTACTGATTTTCAGCGATCGTTAACCAAGTTTGCACGACAGTGTCTGGGTTTAAAGATAAACTATCAATACCTTCATCAACTAACCACTGAGCGAAGTCTTGGTGATCTGAAGGACCTTGCCCACAAATACCAACATATTTATTTTGGCGTTTAGCTGCTTGTATTGCCATCGATAGCATTGCCTTAACCGCGTCGTTTCGCTCATCGAATAGCTCAGAAACAACACCAGAATCCCTATCAAGGCCTAATGTTAATTGAGTCATATCGTTTGAACCAATAGAGAACCCATCAAAGTGCTCAAGGAATTGGTCAGCCAGCAAAGCATTCGATGGTATTTCACACATCATAATCACTTTTAAGCCGTTCTCTCCGCGCTTAAGGTCATGTTTTGCCATCTCCGCAATGACAGCCTCAGCTTGTGCGACAGTACGCACAAACGGGATCATTACCTCAACGTTCGTGAGCCCCATAGTATTACGCACGCGCTTAACGGCTTCGCATTCCAACGCAAAACATGCACGGAAGCTATCAGAAACATAACGCCCTGCACCACGGAAACCAAGCATAGGGTTTTCTTCTTCAGGCTCATAAATATCCCCACCGACTAAATTGGCATATTCATTTGATTTGAAGTCTGATAAACGCACAATAACGCGTTTTGGCCAGAAGGCTGCTGCTAACGTTGAAATACCCTCGGTTAATTTGCCCACATAGAACTCGATTGGGTCGTCATAACCGGCCATCATTTCGCGGATTTCAGTTTGTAATTCAGGAGACTGTTCATCAAATTCTAACAATGCTCTTGGGTGAACACCAATCATGCGATTGATGATAAACTCCAGTCTCGCTAAACCAACACCTTCATTTGGCAAACAAGCAAAATCAAATGCACGGTCAGGATTACCCACATTCATCATGATTTTGACACCAAGGCTTGGCATTTCACTCACTTCAGAACTGTGAATTTCAAATTCCAACTTGCCTTGGTAAACAAAGCCAGTATCACCTTCCGAGCAGGAAACAGTGACTTCTTGACCTTCTTGTAAACGGTCAGTTGCATCACCACAACCAACAACAGCAGGTATCCCTAGCTCACGAGCGATGATAGCGGCATGGCAAGTACGCCCACCACGATTAGTGACAATCGCAGCAGCTTTTTTCATGATTGGCTCCCAGTCAGGGTCTGTCATGTCTGTAACTAAGACATCACCAGCCTGAATGCGATCCATCTCACTTAAATTATGAATCACTTTTACTACACCGGAACCAATGCGGTGACCAATAGCGCGCCCTTCAACTAAAACCTGTCCTTGCTCTTTAAGTTGATAGCGTTCCATGACTTGTTGATTTGAACGCACTGTTTCTGGTCTTGCTTGGACAATATATAAACGCCCATTGTGACCATCTTTAGCCCACTCAATATCCATTGGACGACCATAATGCTTTTCAATCTGTAAAGCTTGACGAGCGAGCTCTTCAACTTCATGGTCAGCCAGAGAGAAACGATTGCGTAGGGTTTCTGGCACATCTTCAATCTGAACTTGTTTACCGTGCTCTTTACTATCGGCATACACCATTTGTAGTTTTTTAGAGCCTAGAGTACGGCGTACAATCGCAGGGCGGTTATTTTTCAAGGTTGGCTTATGGACATAAAACTCATCCGGATTTACCGCCCCTTGTACCACCATTTCACCTAGGCCATAAGCTGAGGTAATGAAAACTACCTGATCAAAACCAGATTCGGTATCAATAGTAAACATCACGCCCGAAGATGCTAAATCAGAGCGTACCATTCTTTGCACACCCGCCGACAGAGCTACTCCACGGTGATCGTAACCTTGGTGAACACGATACGAAATAGCGCGGTCATTAAACAACGAAGCAAAAACATGTTTAATCGCCACTAATACAGCATCAATCCCTTGAACATTAAGGAATGTCTCCTGTTGCCCCGCAAATGAAGCATCAGGCATATCCTCTGCGGTTGCTGATGAGCGAACAGCAAATGATGCTTCGGCTTCCCCTTCTGAAAGTTGAGCGAACGCGTCACGAATATCTTGTTCCAACTCCTTCGTCAATGGCGTATCAATCACCCATTGACGGATCTGAGCACCTGCAACAGCCAGTTGGTTCACATCATCAATATCCGTTTCATCTAGCAGGTTATAAATGCGTTGATTTACACCGCTCTGCTCCAGAAAATCATTAAACGCCTGTGCGGTTGTCGCGAAACCGTTAGGTACGGATACACCCAGATCAGATAAGTTTGTGATCATTTCACCTAAGGAGGCATTTTTACCGCCAACCCGGTCAACATCATTCATCCCTAATTGGTTATACCAAAGTACATTACACGGAGTAAGGCCATTTGTGGACATTGAAAGTGATCCTTTTATAGCAATTTAGTGACAGAGTACAAATCGTAAAAAATCTCATTGGCGAAAATTCGCCTCGTGAAATAGACTAGCACAGACATTAGTAGAAGATGGACTGGTGAATCGTTCCATCAAATAAGAAAAATGTTTTGTTCTAAAAATCGCTCAAATAATGGCTATACTTTCCCTTATAAACTAATTTTTAAACTTTAAACAAAGATAATATCTCTATAAAACTAGTGATAAATACAATAAAAGATAAATAACAATGAATAAATTAGATTCGATGAACAACCCAATACAAAGAACTGTTTTCTTTATTTCAGATGGTACAGCTATCACTGCTGAAACTCTGGGGCATGCTGTCCTTTCACAATTTCCACTAGCTTTTATTTCTTATACCCTGCCTTTCGTTACCACGCCGGCCCGCGCACAAGAAATAAAACAAAAAATTGATACCATATTTGAAGAAACACAACTTCGCCCATTAGTGTTCTATTCGATTATTTCCCCTGAAGTTAGGCAAATCATCACGCAAAGTTCTGGTTTTTGCCAAGATATTGTCCAAAGTTTAGTTGCTCCAATCCAAAAAGAAGTTGGCCTTGAACCAGAACCTAAGCTCAATCGTACGCACGGCTTGTCAATGCAAAATATGATCCAATACGATGCTCGTATTGCAGCCATTGAATATACACTCGCACATGATGATGGTATTTCTCTGCGTAATTTAGACCAAGCTCAAGTCATTCTTATCGGTGTTTCTCGCTGTGGCAAAACCCCTACCAGCCTATATTTAGCTATGCAATTTGGCATTCAAGCCGCCAATTATCCATTTACTGCTGATGATATGGACAATCTAAAGCTCCCCGTGGCTCTTCGCCCTTATACCCACAAATTATTTGGCTTAACGATTAGCCCTGAACGTTTAGCCGCTATCCGTGAAGAACGCCGTGAAAATAGCCGTTATGCATCGATAAGGCAGTGCCGTATTGAAATTGCTGAAGTCGAAGCATTATTTAGGCAGAATAAAATCAACTACTTAAATACAACTAACTACTCAGTGGAAGAAATTTCAGCAAAAGTGATTGATACAATGGGTTTACAGAGACGTATATTTTGATAAAAAATATAAAATATAATTGATACAAATTACTTTGTAGGTTGAAATTAAGCCATTTTCGTTTATTGTGATCTTTATCACTGATACGGCATCTGCCTATTAAAGTTTTGAGAACCAAAATGCAAAAAACTGATGAATTACGCACTGCAAGAGTGGACAGTTTAATTACACCACAAACTCTCGCTGATGAATTTCCTATTTCCCAAAAGGTTGCCAATAACGTGACAGCGTCACGTAAGCGCATAGAACAGATCTTATCGGGGGAAGACCCGCGTTTACTTGTTATCGTCGGTCCTTGCTCAATTCATGATATTGACGCGGCAATTGAATACGCGACAAAGCTGAATGTATTAAGGGAACGTCATCAAAACCGCTTAGAAATTGTTATGCGGACTTATTTTGAAAAACCGCGCACCGTTGTTGGCTGGAAAGGACTAATTTCTGACCCAAATTTAGATAACTCCTGCCAAGTCAATACAGGAATACGCCTCGCGCGAAAATTACTAATAGAAGTTAACCAGCTTGGTTTAGCAACAGCAACTGAGTTTCTCGACATGGTTACGGGCCAATATATTGCTGACCTTATTAGTTGGGGGGCTATTGGTGCGCGAACGACAGAAAGCCAAATTCACCGCGAAATGGCTTCTGCGCTCTCCTGCCCTGTTGGTTTTAAAAATGGTACAGATGGCAATATTAATATTGCTATTGATGCAATTAGAGCCGCAAAAGCACAACATATGTTTTTGTCCCCAGATAAAAACGGCCAAATGACCATCTACCAAACCAGCGGTAATCCACATGGCCATATTATTATGCGCGGGGGGAAACAACCGAATTATTCTGCTGGGGACTTAGCCGCAGCCTGCGATAAGCTGCGCAAATTTGAACTGCCAGAGCATTTAGTCGTCGACTTTAGTCATGGTAATTGTCAAAAAATTCACCGCCGTCAATTAGAAGTCGCTCGGGATATTGCAGAGCAAATAAAGGATGGCTCTACCGCGATAAGCGGTGTAATGGCTGAAAGCTTTTTAATTGAAGGCACACAGAAAGTCATCGCTGACCAAGCTTTAGTTTATGGTCAATCGATTACTGACCCATGCCTTGGCTGGGAAGATACTGAACAACTCATTGAAATCCTTTCTCAAGCGGTTGATTCTCGCTTCAAATAGCCTAGCTTAGTATCAAACATTTCTATCACGCCCTTTAGTTATATTCTAATTAAAGGGCTTTTTAATATAAAATAATAATAACACTCAATTAAATATAATTTATTTATATTAATAACTGTTTATTTAAATTAAAAGCACAGATTAAATCAAAAAAACTCTTGACCACTCAAACCTTAACGATAATAATTCTCACTACAGCTCGTTTTATCTATTAGCTCACTGTAAAACAACGCCATTATTTCTATTAATGACTATAAAAGACGATAAACAATAGGTTAAGTCCCCATAAAAATTCGGGTATGTATTCATCTAAGGTGCTTACTAAATTGAAATGGAGCTCTTTGTTTATTGGCAATAAATAGCAAATATAACAATGGATTGTTTTATATCGCTATCAAATTTATCAACCAAAAGGCGGGGTTGATAATAAACGCTAATAAATAAAAACGTTATATAAAATACTTTTAGCATGCCACCCAGATAATCTATCCAGGCAGCCAGCGTAACCTAAAATATAAGGAAAGGACTTCCTATGCAGTTTAAACCGATGCCTGCATCTATATTCCAAGAAAAAAAATTCCCTATTTCAACACTCACCATCGCTATTACTTTAGCCGGGTTGAGCCATTCCGTATTAGCTCAAGATGTTATCCAAGTTTCAGCCTCCCCCTTCGGTTTTGAAGAAATTGCCGTGGCTGAGCAAGTTGATGTGATTGACGCCCAAGCGCCTGAACAACAATCTGCAACTTCTGCCTTGGATTTACTAAAAGGCCAACCCGGCGTATTTGTCTCTGGGTCTAATAGCACTTATGGCCAAGGCATTCAAATGCGAGGGTATGACTCTCGGGGGGTAAAAGTCACAATAGATAACATCACTCAAGATTTTAACTCAGGGTTATATGATGCCACTTTTATCGACCCGACTTTGATTAACAAAGTGTATATCCACAAAGGCTCCGCATCAGTTCATCATGGTGGAGGTGCTCTCGCTGGGGTGGTCGCATTCAAAACATTAAATGCCGCCGATATTTTAAAACCGGGGCAAAAATTAGGTGGGCGAGTGTTTAGCGGCATTAACCGTAATGACCATAGTTACTATGCAGGCGCAACTTTATTAGGTCGTTCTGAGTCATTTGACACATTGCTCAGTTACAGTCAGCGTAAAAAGCATATTATGGGTTCTCCCGAATTTGAGCTGGCACATAATGTTGAAAAAATCCATAACTGGATGCTCAAAACTACTTGGCTACCACACCCATCTTACAACCTAACATTACAGTTAAAAGAATATCGAAACGATAGCCTGAGCTTAAAACAACCGGCAAAACCCACGGAAAAAACTAAGTATCCGAACGCCCCCTATGAAAGGCAAAGCCACCAGCGGGATATTGCAATTAATCAGTATTTTAAGCCGCAAAACAGCTTAAATTGGCAAGCTGAATGGAGTGTTTATTATACCGACTTGTATTTAGACCAAACTGATACCATCAAAATTATCAAAAAGCCTGGTGAATATGGCCCTGAGGAACGCAACCAATATACCTATGGGACTAAATTTTCTAATAGCGTCTCTTTACCAATGTATAACTGGGTAAACCACTATATTCAAAGTGGTTTTGAATATTACCAACAGAAACAAACATCAAATCAATATGCAATCAGCTATCCGCCATCAGAATTGTCTAACATGTCTGGCTGGCTGGTAAATGATATGACTTTGCATCATTTACCCATCACTTTCTCCGCAGGGACACGTTTCACCCAGTACCAAGCTTCTAGAGAGAATTTCCCTGAAAACAAGCATACTAACTGGTCATCTCGCTTTGCTGTAAGTGCAACCCCTACTAGCTGGTTAAATCTTCATTCATCATACGCTGAAGCATACCGTACTCCAAGAATGTCGGAGCTTTATAACAATTCAAACCATTTCACTATTCCACTTTTTTTTGGCGCCTCTATTAAATCTGATTTCCGTCCATCACCAGATTTACAGCCTGAAACCAATAAAACATGGGAGACAGGTTTGAAACTCAGTTTTGACGAGCTTTATTTTAAAAATGACTCCCTTCAATTTGGTTCGACTTATTTTCACACTAAAGCAAAAAACTACATAACTGTCGATGGCGAGTACCCCTTATCCTTCAATCCAAGAGCTCGAGATGGTAATAAAGTTGGTCGAATGGAACACTTCCCGAAGAAAATATTTTTTATAAATATTCCATCCGCAACTATTCATGGATTTGACAGTTTTGTTCACTATAAAACACATTGGTTTGATATTGCTGTTAACCATAATCACACGATGGGAAGAGAAGATGGTACAAATTATTCTTTATCATCTATTCGCCCCCAAACGTTGACAGCCAGAATTAATGCTCCAGTTGCAACAACAGGAATTCAAATTGGCTGGATTGGTGAGTTTTCAGCCAAAACCAAGTTCCAAGGCAACGCTAAATATCAACGTCCCCATCACAAATCTGATAAAGGCTTAGATCGCTATCATAAAGAAGTCATTCAATACGCAGGATATGGAGTTCATGATTTTTATGTGAATTATCAAGCTGATGAATTCATTAAAGGGCTAAGTTCCACGCTTACTATGAAAAATGCCTTTGATAAACAGTATATCTCTTCCATGGGGGTCCCACAGGAAGGTAGGAATTTTTACTTTAACGTAAATTATAACTGGTAATTTAGTAACAAATAATAGTTAACAACCAATAAGTTATGTTATCAGCTAATTTCATAGCGCAAATTACTATGTCCTTATACGAAATTAGTTGATAACACTTTACTCTACTTAGCCTTAAGGAAATTATTTTGAATTCAAATAGCTATAGTGATTACCAAAAAATACGAAAAGAGCATAAGGGTATATATGCGCGCGAAATAGCAGCACAACTAAATATTTCAGAAGCACAGCTTCTTCATTGCCGCGTTGGTCAAGATAACGTGCAAAGGTTATCTGGAAAAATGCCTGATATCTTGCAAAGTTTAGCATCCATCGGGGTAGCAAAAGGGGTTACCCGTAATGAGTACGCCGTTAATATTCAAATTGGTCAATATGATAATGCAAGGCTCAGCTCACATGCGGGTTTATTTCTCAATCCTCGAGCTCTTGACCTTAGAATGTTCTTTGCTCAATGGCGTTCAGCATTCTCATTAGTAGAAGAAACAACTGAAGGCCTACGTCATAGCATTCAGTTTTTTGACAAACATGGTGATGCCTTACACAAAGTTTTTACCACAAAGTCGACGAATCTCGATGCATGGCAAACATTGATTAAACAATATGTTACATCAGAAAACCGCCCTCTCACCATCCATGAAGTCAAACCGTTTTCTGAACGGTCGATTGATCGTGAACTTGCACAAAAACTAGAACAAGAATGGCGCAATATGACAGATGTCCACCAATTTTTCACCATCTTAAAAAATAATAATCTAAGCAGACAGCAAGTCTTCCGCGTTGTTAGCCGTAAACTAGCATGGCAAGTCCCTCGCAGTGCATTATCAGGTTTACTGTCACTCGCCCACCAAGCACAAAATGAAATTATGCTTTTCGTTGGCAATCGTGGCTGTGTACAAATTTTCACTGGTAAAATCAGTGAAATAACATCATTAACCGTAGAAAATACCCAAACTCACTGGTTAAACATTATTGGTCCTAATTGCAAACTGCACATTATTGAAAATGGTATCGCTGAATGTTGGGTGACAAGAAAACCGACTAAAGATGGCTTTGTAACAAGCTTGGAGGTTTTTGATACCCAAGGCAATCAGATTATACAAATGTATGGTCAGCGTACTGAAGGCACACCTGAGCAAGATAAATGGTGTAAGCAAGTTTTAGCTTTACCCCATATTTAATAGGGGTAAATAGCATGAAACATTGGCTTCTAATCGCCATTTTCCTTGATGTGACAGCCTCATGAAAACATAAAGCTCAGTGGGAGTAGGTTTAGTTAAATACGCCAAAAGCTATGTCACAGACCCAGCATCTACAGCGTTTTGACAAAAAAGAGGTAAAATTCATTAACGGAGTATTATGTTGATAATAAAACCAATCACCATAATTCTCCCTATAACTGCCAATCATTTAGTGTTTTTCTCTAAAAAAATCAACTCGGAATTTCCTGTTTATCGTTATAGAACTGTCTTTAAATGTAGTACGATAATTTTTCAATTATTTACTTGGTTAATAAAATCGAACAGCTTGAACAATTAATTTGAATATATAGTAAATCCACCAGAATAACCTATCATAAAAATCAAAGTTAAAACACAACCCATTGATTTTTTATATATTTAAACATACAATGATGTATGTTTAAAATGTTAAATTTATCAACATCTATCGTAGTGATAGGTATTCTCATTAAAAAACCGCACGTTTAGCCTATCGATATATCGGAAAAACAGGAAGAATAGATCCTAATTTCGTGAGTTATTATTAGTTATTAATGAACAATAGCCTACTTGAGTAGGAGGTAAATATGTCAGAAAGTGTAGTCAATGATATTGTTAAGTGGCTAGAAAGCCAGTTGCAACGCAATGAAGGCATCAAAATCGACACAATAGCCGATAAAAGTGGTTATTCGAAATGGCATTTACAGCGTGTTTTCAAAGAAATGAAAGGATGCACGCTTGGCGAGTATGTGCGTAAACGCCGCTTGTTAGAAGCCGCTAAATCATTACGTGAAGGCAACTTACCTATTCTTGATATTGCGTTGCAATATGGCTTCAGTTCACAAGCTACATTTACTCGTATATTTAAAAAACATTTTGATACAACGCCGGCAAAATTCCGCCAAACTGGTGAAATGCCGGAATGTAAAAGCTTTATGACTTGTAACTGTCATAGTTAATTATTTTTATTCAATAAGTCCCTTTTCCTATACGTTATTTTAATGTCTATGTCTGAGCCGACAACTGTCGGCTCTTTTTTTAACTTAACTCTAAAACCAACCAGTTTTCTAAATCAGCCAATTGTTCCTGTAATTGAGGCCATTTCTGCATCATTTGTTTACTTAATAAACGAATAGTCTCTGTTTGATAGACCTTACCAACTAGCTGTTCACTGAGCCACTCTAATGGCGAAGGGTCTAAGCTATCAGTAAAAAATTGACAGCGGTTAATCACACCTTTTTCAATATCAAAATGAAATTCAATTCCCCCCCACGGGAATCGAGTATCAGAGTAATGTGAAAAGGCAGGCGCCTGCCCAAAATTCCATTCCCAGCTACTTTGTTTAGCAAAAGTTTCCTTGAAATTGGGTAGATCAGGTAACTTCTCAGGGGAAATATATTCGGGGTCAACCGTCTCACCGAAATGCTCGAAAAAGCTTTTAATAATGCCTTCGCATACTTTTTCGTGGGAAATATTAGGGACTAATTCAGATAAATTTGCGACCCGAGAGCGTACCGAGGTGATCCCCTTTGCTTGCAACTTTTTAGGGTCTGGGTTCAAATAGTTTGCTAGACGACTTAAATCTGCATTTATTAACAAGGTTCCATGATGAAAACCCCTGTCTTTTGTTTCACGATATGCAGAGCCAGAGATTTTTCTTAGGCCATTTTCAGTGTCTAAAACCAAATCATTACGCCCAGAAATTTGTGCAGCGATACCCACTTGAGCTAAACCATCAACGATAATTTGTGTAGAAACTGTTTTATCGTATTCAGGTTTCCCCGCCATAAACGTAAAACATGTATTTCCCAGATCATGGAATACTGCGCCACCGCCACTACTACGACGTGCTAAGCGAACATTGTCCTCATCCATCCTTCTGGTATTACATTCTTTCCAAGGATTTTGAGCTCGACCAATAACCACCGTGTCCGCATTACGCCATAAAAACATAACACGTTGATCTGCTGACATTTGTCGAAAAATAGTTTCTTCAACCGCAAGGTTAAACCAAGGATCAAAAGATTCGGAGATAAGTAAACGTAACCTAGACATTAAAAACTACCCTTAAAACAAAAATTGCTTCTAAGATAGCATAATCACTGAAAAAAATAGCGAGTTTAGATGCGCCTTGCTTGCCAGAACACTTTTCGCCAATAAACGTTATCCATTGAGGAACGGATCACCCCTTTACTGGTTGAAGCATGAATAAAAGTATTATCGGTATCATAAATACCCACATGTAACCCATTTTCCCCTGAACCAGTCTTAAAGAAAACCAAATCCCCTGGCATCAAATCCGATTTATCAATTCGCGTCCCTAACTGAGTTTGGTCCACCGTCGTTCGGGGCAGCTGGATAGCAAAACGATCGTTAAAGGTGCGATAAACAAAACCTGAACAATCCACACCACTTTGGTTCATTCCACCATAGTGATAAGGCGTCCCATACCATTGTTCTAATTGGTCTTTTAACTGTGCTATTGTCATTATTGGGTCGGACAACTGTGTTTTTAGCGGCGGAGGCGGTGTTCTTTTAACTGTCGTTGATGAACAGCCGATTAAAACTAGACACAAAAGTAATGGTAGGTGTTGTATTTTTATAAGCATAAAGCACCTTATTCATCGTTCTTATTACAATATTTAACTGAGATTATAGTGCGTGAAGAATAAAAAATAAGCAACTTAGATTTTACCCCCCCTTATTATTACTTTTCATTTGTTTTGTTGGTCGGCTAATCAACCAAACGCCTAATAAAATAAAGGTAATTCCCGCTGCTTTTAACCATGTCGCAGGTTCATTAAACCAAGGTAACAAAACAGCGAGAATATAGACGAATACGTAACTAAGGCTGATAAGGGGGTAGGCTTTATTTAATGCGATATATTTTAATGCAAATAACCAACAGAGCATCGATAATGCGTAGCAAACTAACCCTATAAAAATAATACTTAGGCTAACAAAATTTGCCAATAACCAATCTGCTTGTAACCAGTGCCAGCCAAGTGTAAATGAGGGTAACTCAACCACACCAGCTTTCAAGCTCAGTTGGGCCACAGTCACTAGTAATGCACTGCCAAGTACCCATAAATATCCTTTATTCATACACTGATACTCATTAGCAAAATACCAAACATGATCGCTGCGACCCCTAGCCAATGACTAAGCCCTGTTTGTTCTTTATAGATAAACTGGCCAATCAAAGTAATTAATACAAAGTTAATACTTAGCATTGGGTAAGCAATACTGAGAGGCATGGTTTCCAATAACTTCAGCCAAAACAACATGCCAAGACCCAGCATGAAAACCGCCAGCACCAGCCACCGAAGTGCTGATGCTGTTTTATTGGTTTTTTCACTCTGCCAATTTACCACAGCTTGTTTTTGAGCCACTTGCCCCATGCAAGTTAATACGCTAACAAGTAATAATAGTAATAGTTGAGCTATCATTGTTGATGATAAACCACAATCGCCATACGCGAATTTTTAATGACTTCATCTGGTTTAGGTATATCCGGTAACCCTTCTTTACGACCTAATAAAAAGACCACCGTTACCTGCCCTTCTTGACGTGCTTTTGCTAACCATTGTGCAAATTGGTCTGGTTTAACTAACCGATGTTGGCTGTCAGGGTATTTCAAACCGTAGGTCAACTCACCACTACTATTATATAAATAAATATTTGAGTTTTTAGTTTCCCAAGCAAGACCAGCCGCAACACCAACATTACTCGCCATTAAATAACGGCTATTCATCAACAAATCATGGTTTTGATGAATAAAGTTTTGCGGCAATTTCGAATCAATGGTGTTGTTTGGTAAGGCACTACCAATACATAAGCTAACCGCCAATGAACATGACGCAGCCCAAAGCCAATATTTGGCATTAAGCACGGTGCAAAGGTAACCGATGATCGCCCAGATAGAGAAAGCAACGACACCTAAAACCATTTTTGACCATTCATCTGGCTCATATAACGGTTTCTTTATCACTGTGCTTATCACAATCACAGCAATCACTGCAGCAATGCCCAATACAATATTAATAATACCATTAACTTTTAGCGCTCTCATCGTGCCATTACGCACGCAATCAACCCCATACTTTGCCATTAAGAGAGCTAAAGGCGCCATAAACGGCAACATATAGGTTGGTAACTTACCGCGAGAAATACTAAAAAAGATAACTGGCACTATAAACCAACACAGTAAAAAGAACATATCAGGGCTAGATTTACGTTCTTTCCACCCTTTGATTATTGCGCCGGGTAGTAAACCCGCCCAAGGGATGGCACCGAGCAATATAATGGGGATATAATACCAAAAAGGTGCAATATGCTGAGCATCATCCGCAGTAAAACGTTTAATATGCTCTATCCAGAAAAAATAATTCCAATAATCAGGTTCTTGTTTAGCAATCGCCAATGCCCATGGAAGGCTAATAATGACCGCTGAAATTATCGCAAGTGGCCCATACTTTACTAATTCAAGAAAACGCCTTTGATACAGTGTGACTGGAAGCATGACGATCACGGGTATAGCAAGGGCTAAAAAACCCTTAGTCATAAATGCCATACCACAAGCTAACCCAAGGCAAACCCATGCCCCAAGTTTAGATTTGACTTCTCTGGCTTTCATCGCCCATAAACAACAAAACATACTCGCCGCTATCCATAAAGATAACATTGGGTCAAGTACACTGTATGTCCCGATGGAAAAAACTAAAAACATCGAGATGTAAATCAGGCTTGCAACATAAGCAACGTGGCTATTACGCCACATCATTTTTGCCATGCGATAAACCAGTAATGCACTAAGAAGAATACAAAAAACAGAACCGAAACGAACTGCAAAGTTAGTATCACCAAAGATCATTTGGCTGATATTGTTTATCCAATAACCTGCAACTGGTTTTTCAAAATAACGCACATCCAACATATAAGGGACAATCCAGTCCCCCCGCTGTAGCATCTCGCGGCTGATTTCTGCATAGCGTGTTTCATCGGGTTGCCAAAGTAAACGGCTGTTCAACGGCAATAAATAGGTCAGGATAAAAAAAAGAGCCAGCAGAGAGGCTCCTACTTTGCTCGCTCGGTTATTCAACATAGATTGCTTATACCTCTTCTTGGCAGCCTAGCCAGCCTTCACGCCCAGGGAATGGTGCTCTGACCACACGCCCTTTTGGCAATGAATTTAAATCCTCTGGCAGTAATTCACTCAATGTACAGAATTGGATTTCTTCTTGTGTGATTCGTTCCAATAATTGTAAAAATTGTTCCGATTTTGACATTCCTTCCACTTCTGTGTGGATAGTATAAACTGGAACGCCTTGATCTTCTTTAATTGCTTGAAGAATAAAATCATTAAATGCTTCATCACTCACGACAGTCCCTACGACTTCATCGTAAGTTGGTAATGTTACAGGAATTTGAACTGTCCCAAGAGAACCATCCGCCATAATCGGTCGAAATGGATATTTGCCACGACAATCACTATTGTAGTCAAAATTAAACGTTTGTTTAACTTCTAATACTCGCTCATCACCTCGCCAGCCAGCAACAGCCGAGCATGTTACACGTTGACCAATGGCACATTCTAATGCATCAACACCTAACTTCACTTGTTCGGTAAGTTGTGACTTACTCCATTTTGCAACTTTAGCTTGCCAACCTTGATGATCCCATGCATGTAGACCAACTTCATGGCCTTCATCCAACGTTTGTTTCATCAAGTAGCCTAAATCTTTAGCAATCTTTTTACCCGGCCAAGCGGTGCCTGCGAGTAAAATATCTAACCCATAAAGAGACGCTGCATTCGACCTGAGCATTTTCCACAGAAATTTAGGACGCAAAAGGCGCCATAAATGGCGCCCCATGTTATCTGGTCCTACACTGAAGAAAAAGCTGGCCTGAATGTTGTGCAGTTTAAGCACTTTGAGTAATTGTGGAACCCCTTTTAATGTACCTTGGTAGGTATCCACATCAATTCTCAAGCCAACTTTTTTCATTAGTCTTTATTACCTAGTTCTTCAACTGCACCTTGCAAGAAGAAATCTAATGTTTCTTCAATAGTATCTTTCATGTCGATAGTTGGAACCCAATCTAATAAGCGGCGTGCGTTTTCAACACTTGGCTTACGATGCTCGACATCTTGATAGCCTTGACCATAGTAGCTACTGCTTTCAATTTCACGGAAGCCAGCAAACGGAGGGAACTTATCGCGTTGTGGGTGATTTTCAAAGCTTTCTAACAACATTTCAGCCAGTTCACGAATACTTGCTTCGTTCGTAGGGTTACCAATGTTGATGATTTGACCATCACATTTACCGTCTTTGTTTTCAATAATGCGGAACAACGCTTCGATACCATCTTTTATATCAGTAAAGCAACGTTTCTGCGCACCACCATCAACAAGTTTGATTGGCGAACCTTCAACTAAGTTTAAAATTAGCTGAGTAATCGCGCGTGAACTACCAATACGTGCAGAGTTTAGGCTATCTAAACGAGGCCCCATCCAGTTAAATGGACGGAATAAGGTAAATTTCAGACCTTCTTTTGCACCATATGCCCAAATTACTCGGTCAAGTAACTGTTTAGAGACAGAGTAAATCCAACGCTGCTTATTGATAGGACCGACGATCAAGCGTGATTCGTCTTCATCAAACTCTTTATCATCACACATACCATAAACTTCAGAAGTTGATGGGAAGATGATGCGCTTGTTGTATTTCACGCAATAGCGAACAACTTTTAAGTTTTCTTCAAAGTCTAATTCGAAAACACGCAGCGGATTACGGGTGTATTCGATTGGTGTTGCAATCGCAACCAATGGCAGAATAACGTCACATTTTTTAATGTGATATTCAATCCACTCAGTATGGATGCTTACATCACCTTCAATAAAGTGGAAACGAGGGTTACCAATAAAACGCTCAATTGCTGATGAACCGATATCCATACCATAGATATCGTAATTTCCATCTTTTAATAAACGTTCAGTTAAATGGTTACCAATAAAGCCATTTACACCCAAAATAAGAACACGAGTACGACGTTTAACTTGTGCAGTTGGTTTCGCACCTACACGAACATCAGTCACGATACCCATTTCGGTAGCAAGGCGGTTACCTTGCATATATAAACCTGCTTCACTTTGCCCACTAACAACTTCAATCGCACCTTGACCACAAGCAATACGCAGAGGGTCATTAGAAAGTACAGTCCCCGCAGCTTTACCTTGATTGTCATCTAGAACACGTGCACGCCAAATAACCATTTTGCGTGCGCCTAAATAAGTAAACGCGCCTGGATATGGCTCAGTCACCGCACGGATAAGACAATCAATTTCTTTTGCGCTACGGTTCCAGTCAATTTGACCATCTTCCGCTGTACGACGCCCAAAATACGTTGCTTGACTTTCGTCTTGAGCAACCGCTTTATAGGTACCCGCTTCGATTAGTGGTAGTGTTTTATCTAATAAAACTTCTGCCGCCTCACGAACTTTTGCATGTAAGGTTAAGCCCGTATCAGTTTCAGTGATTACCACTTTTTCTTGCGCAATGATATCGCCAGCATCAGCTTTAGCCACCATCTTGTGCAAGGTTACACCCGTTTCATTTTCACCTTTTAATAGTGCCCAATTGATAGGCGCACGACCACGATATTTAGGCAGTAATGAACCATGCAAGTTAAAAGCCCCTTTAGGTGCAATTGACAGCAGTTCTTCACTTAGCATATCACGGTAGTAAAAAGAGAAAATCACATCAGGTTTCATTTCGCGAATACGTTCAATCCACAGTGGGTGATTAACGTTTTCAGGTGCGAAAACAGGAAGCTCCATGTCAGCGCTTAAGCGTGCAACTGAAGAGTAAAAGTGGTTTTCATTTGGGTCATCAGTGTGAGTAAACACTGCTTGAATATCAAAACCCGCTTTTTCAAGCGCTTTTAGCCCTACGCAGCCAATATCATGATAGGCAAAAACAATAGCTTTCATTAGTCTTCTTCCTGATTTTTGTCGGATTTAAGGTCTGCTCCGACGACTTTTTGAATAAAATAACGAGGTCTCGCGCGCACATCATTGTAAATTCTACCGATGTATTCACCTAATAAACCCATAGCAACAAACTGCGCACCAATAAACATAAAGAGTACTGCAAACAGGGTAAATACGCCATCTGCTGCCCACTCTGCGCCAAAAATTAAACGTAGTGCAATCAATAAAACCGCCAGCAGGAAACCACCGACAGCAATAACACTACCCACAACGCTTAATAAACGCAGTGGCGCAGTAGTTAGGCAAGTCAACAAGTCATACATTAAGTTAATCAGCTTCATAAAGCTGTATTTAGAATCACCAAACTCACGTTCCGCATGCGCAACATCAATTTCAATCGTTCTACGCGCAAACGTATTCGCAAGAATAGGAATAAATGTACTTCTTTCATGACATTGCAACATAGCTTGAATGATATGGCGGCGGTAAGCACGTAACATGCAACCGTAATCCCCCATTGAACGCCCTGTTGCTTGAGTGATCATCGCATTAATCATCTTAGATGCCGTTTTACGGAACCAAGAATCTTGGCGATTAGCACGACGCGTGCCTACTACATCATAACCTTGCGACGCTGTTTGCACTAAACGTGGGATTTCCTCAGGTGGATTTTGTAAATCCGCATCCAAGGTAATAACTAAATCCCCATCTGCTTGATTAAAGCCCGCCATAATAGCAGAGTGCTGACCATAGTTACGATTAAGGATAATAGCAATCACATGGTTATCAGGGTTTTCTGCTGCATCCGTTAACATTTGTGCTGAGCGGTCACTACTACCATCATCGACCAAAATTAACTCATAAGATTGAGTCAGTTGTTTACATGATTTGATAGTACGTTCTAATAATTGTGGCAAGCTCTGTTCTTCATTATAGACAGGGATTACCACTGAGACTTTTTTTATCTCATCAAATTCATCTGCGTATGACACTATTTAGACTCCAAAAGAACTGCTTCTACTGCTTTTACAACCCGTTTAACATCATCATCCGTCATATCTGGAAACAGCGGTAACGAACATAATGTCGCACTATTCCATGTCGATTCAGGTAACGTTAATTCAGGATATTTTTCACGGTAATATTTTTGTGTATGGGCTGCGCGAAAATGTAGCCCCGTTCCAATATCGTGCTCTTTCAATTTTTCCATGAAAGTGTCACGGTCAATACCACATTCGTTTTTATCAACACGAACCATAAATAAATGATTAGCATGCAAATGAGGGTAATTAGGAACACTAAGCATCTGTAATGGAGAGTCTTTTAGCAATTCACGATACTGTGCTGTCAGTTCGGCTCGACGTTGATTTAATTGCTCAACACGAGATAACTGCACTACCGCTATTGCGGCATGGATATCCGATAAATTGTATTTAAAACCGGGTTCTACAACTTCAGCTTGTGGCTTGCGGCCTTGCATTTGCCTATCAAACGCATCAACCCCTAAACCATGAAATTTAAGTGTGCGTACGCGCTGAGCAAGTTCGTCGTCATCTGTTGCGACTAACCCCCCTTCTGCACAAGTAACATTTTTAATAGCATGGAATGAGAAAATAGACGTGCCTTTCTCGCCAATCCACTCATTTTTATAACGCGTACCAACAGCATGTGCAGCATCTTCAATCAATACAACGCCCGCTTTTTGAGCAATTAAACGCAACGCGTCTAAATCACAAGGAGCTCCTGCGTAATGTACCGGAATAATTGCTTTAGTTTTTGTTGTTAGCGCTTTTTCTACCGCTTCGGGTTGGATCATCAATGTATCGCGGTCAACATCAATCATTACAGGTGTAGCACCCAGTAATTCAATCATATTAATGGTTGAAACCCATGTTTGTGATGGTGTAATCACCTCATCACCTGGGCCGATACCTAATGCCATTAAGACAACATGCATACCCGCAGTAGCAGATGAAAGTGCTATCGCATGCTTACAACCATAGCGTTTACAGAAATCCTCTTCTAACTGGTGATTCTGTGGGCCTGTTGTAATCCAGCCTGAACGCAGAACTTTTTCAACTGCCTTGACCTCTTCATCACCAATTGCTGGTTTTGAAAATGGTAAGAAATTGCTCATATTGTTTATAGCCTAGTTTTCATTGTGAATAGAATATTCTAGTTAATTATACTTTAACCGAACCTCAACACTTGCGAATCTTGCTGTATTATCCCGCATAAAAATAAGTGATTAAATCAACTTTTCGATTAATCCGCTAATTTTATAATTTGCCACATTCTATTCGATGTGTTTTGACTTAGCTTAATTTCAGACATAAAAATGTCAGATAAATTTTTTTCGGTCATCACCTCATCAGGTTTTCCTATCGCCATTAGCCTTCCTTGTTTCATCAGCCAAATACCAGACGCATTTTTATAAGAATGGTTGAGGTCGTGTCCACTCATTATAACGGTTCCTAGGCAATCACAAAAATATTTAATCCATTTATCTAACGTTGCCTGTTGGATAATGTCTAAATTGCTCATTGGTTCATCAAATAATATGAATTTTCCCGCCAATGACTGTTCATCCCAAACCTGTAAAAATGCTGCGGTAAGTCTAACTCGTTGCCACTCACCTCCAGAAAGTTGTGTAATCCGTTTTCGAAGTAAGGGCATTAATTGAAAATCAGTACATAAACGTTCAAAAATACCTATTAGTCGCGAGTTTTTAGGTGAAAATAACTCAAGATATTGAAAAACTTTCAAGATAGGCATGGTATTGACGAACTGAGGAAAATACGCACGTTGGGTAGCTAATTGAGAAACACGATACTGTTGTAGATTAATACCATTAATGTGGATATCCCCCGCTACAGGCAAATAACCACTTATCGCACCTAATAACGAACTTTTCCCTGAGCCATTTGCGCCTAATAAATGAATTTGCTCACCGGGAAAAGCCTGAGCTGAAATATTAATTAACCGTTTATTAACGTTAATATTTTTAATATCAATTATTGGTTGATCATTCATCGTATTTACCGCCATTGTTGATGACGAATTAATAATACGATAAATATTGGTGCACCCAATGTGGCAGTGACCACACCAATTGGTATTTCTGCATTCGCGATTAATAAGCGAGAAAGTAAGTCTGCAACCAATAAGCCCAACCCGCCGGCAACCGCACAACCCAGTAATAATAAACGATTATCCGTGATACCACTTAACCGCAATATATGTGGAACAACTAAACCAATGAAACTAATAGCACCTGCAATGGCAACACTAAGCCCAATCAAGACTCCGCTAATAACAATTAAAATAATTCGCCATTTATGTATTGAGATACCTAACTGATAAGCTTGAACGGCCCCCAATGAAATATAATTCAACACATTCCCTTGAAAAAGAGCCCAAAATAAAAAGGGCAAACATGCAGCCACTAAGCCCATTTGGCGCCAATCAACCCCACTAAAACTCCCCATCATCCAATAGAGTAATTGGCGTAAATCCAAATTACTGCTCATATACACCATCCATGTCATACAAGCCCCACTAATCACACCAAGTGCAACCCCAACAAGCAATAAACTGGAATTATTCATATCCTTACGACGAGCAAAGTAAAGCAATATAGAGGTAAACAATAAAGCACCTATAATCGCGCTAACACTTAATAGCCAGTAATGTGTCATGCCTGACGATAGTAATACAGTCAATACTACAGCAACACCTGCGCCATTACTCACACCTAATAAGCCAGGTTCTGCTAATGGGTTTTCAAATAAGGCTTGCATTATTGCCCCTGTGACAGCAAGAGCTGCACCAATCACAATGACCGTAAGTGTGCGAGGAAAACGAATTTGCCAAACAAAAAGTTGTGCTGTGTCATTCATCCATTGGCTAGGCCAATACCAAATCTCCCCTGCACTAAGCGATAATATTGCAATGATAAAAAGGGAGAAAAACAAAAACACGATTAAACGTATGTCTGATTTATTTTGTTGTTTTTGTAATCCAAGCAAAGAATAAGTCATATATATATTTACTTATTTATTATTGAGTTAGAAAATTACCGTTTTTTATGCAAGATATATTATCACCATAGATTTAAATTAATTTTTAATTTTAACATAATCTCTATGGAAACCTATGAAAGTTAGAAACAATGCACTCAAATCATCACTGATAACAAATCCTCACGAAAATATGCGTCCCTCTAGTGAGAAGAAGAAAGGGTTTATAAATTCAATCAGAAAAATCAATGTTCTGTCTAGTATAAAAAACTATATCTTACACAAGTTTCAATCAAATACGGTCAAACACTATCCCACCTTCTCTACTGAAATGCCCCCAACCTCACCAATTTGTGAAAAAAACAAATTAGCTGCGAAAAAGATAGAGCAAGAAAACATAAAGGCTATCGGTTACTGTAAAGAGCTCACTAGCGATGAAAAAATGAATTATCTTCAGCTTAATAAACTGGGTAGCGCCATTTTAACTCACCCAAACTACAGTGAAACAATTGGTATTTTTCGCACATCAGCAAATGCGCTTGAACGTGATAAGTTAGTCTCACACCTGCTCGCAGGCAAACCACTTAAAGAATACCTTTTAAACAAAGATATTGTTGATATTAAAATTTATACTTCAGCTTACAAAAGGATTGCTGCTAATCTAATAGAAAAAAATATTCATTCATTAGAAACCCCTCCAGAATCCATTCATAAATTAGCCGATGCAATACAACAGAAATCTGCGTTATTAAAGGAAATTTTTACTCAAAACTCAATCAATCAGGACAAAAGAGAGCAACTGAAAGAACTAGATTTAAATGCTCAACATGCATTTTTATCTCTTGAAAAAACACCGTTAACACTACAATTAGTTATTCCTCTATTCGCTGAAATCACAAAAAATCAGGAAACAAATAAAATGGGTGCTTACAACTTAGCAACTTGTTTTGCACCTAGTTTGGTCACTAGATCAGATCTACCTCCTGATTCTCAGTTTAAATTAAATAGTGACGCACAAATTTACATAGAAGCTCTAATTAATCACGATTTAAAATTGCAATCCTATGATGTCTAATCAACTCTCAACTACTATCACAGTTTCCAAAAACAAAAGACCGCCTAGGCGGTCTTTTCTATATCAATTGATATGATTACTCTTTAGGTGTTGCTTTTTCCACGCGGCTTTTTAATTTTTGGCCTGGACGGAAAGTAACAACACGGCGTGCAGTAATTGGAATATCTTCCCCAGTTTTTGGGTTACGTCCGGGACGTTGATTTTTATCACGTAAATCAAAGTTACCGAATCCAGATAATTTTACTTGCTCACCATTTTCTAAGGAAAGGCGAACCTCTTCAAAGAAAGTTTCGACAAGGTCTTTAGCATCACGTTTGCTAACACCCAGTTTTTCAAACAAATTTTCTGACATTTCAGCTTTAGTAAGCGCCATAGGTTTAGTCCCTCAAGGAGGCTTGGAATCGCTGTTTTAACGCAGCAACACACAGATCAACGGTCGCGGTAATCTCTTCTTCTTCCATCGTACGTTGAGTATCTTGGAAGATAAGACTGATAGCTAGGCTCTTATAACCCTCTGCTATTCCCTCACCACAATACACATCAAATAAGTTTATGCCAACTATATGATTTATGCCAACTTTTTTACACTCTGCTAAAACTTCTGCAGCAGCTACATGTTCTGGCACGACCACAGCGATGTCACGGCGGTTCGACGGATAGCGTGAAATCGCCTTAGCTTCAGGGATGACACGTTGTGCTATCGCATCACTACGAACCTCAAACACCACCGTACGACCATTTAAATCGAGTTTACGTTCTAATTCTGGATGAACCACACCAATAAAGCCAATGTGTTCATTTTCCAGATAAATCCCAGCACTTTGACCTGGATGCAATGCAGGATGTGCCTCAGATTTAAATGTAATTTGATTTAGTTTCCCAGTCAATTCAAAAACAGCTTCAAGATCACCTTTTAAGTCAAAGAAGTCAACAACTTGTTTATCTAATGACCAATGTTCTTCAAATCTGTTACCTGTAATGACCCCCGCCAACATAGGTTCTTGGCGAATTCCATATTCTGCTTGATTATCAGGAATAAAGCGTAGACCTGTTTCAAATAAACGAATTCTATTTTGTTGACGATTTTGATTATAGACAACCGTTGTCAATAAACCAGTCCATAGAGACAAACGCATCGCCGACATATCCGCAGAAATTGGATTCGGCAACATTAATGCATCTTGTTGTGGGTGCAATAATGCCTGAACTTTCGGGTCCACAAAGCTATACGTAATCGCTTCTTGATATCCACGGTCAACCAACATCGTTTTAAGACGTTTTAATGGTAAGTTAGCTTCTTTATGATTAGTCATAACCAGATCGGCGCGTAACGGCACATCAGGAATATTGTTGTAGCCATAAACACGTGCGACCTCTTCCACTAAGTCCTCTTCGATTTGCATATCGAAACGCCAGCTTGGTGCCACTACATCCCAACACCCTGCTGAAACCACAACTTGGCAACCTAAACGCGTTAAAATGTCGGTAACTAATTCATCTTCAATAACATGGCCAATCAAACGGTCTAATTTATTGCGCGTCAGCTTAATATTGGCTGCTTTTGGTAAGTGTTGCTCACTCGTAGCATCAATAATTTCGCCGACTTCACCACCACAAATTTCAACGATTAACGCTGTCGCACGTTCAATAGCTTTAAATTGTAGTTGTGGATCAACACCACGCTCAAAGCGGTGAGAGGCATCAGTATGCAAGCCGTAATTACGTGCGCGACCTGTGATTGATAGAGGGTCGAAAAATGCACACTCTAGCAGGATATTTTTCGTCTCAGCATTAACACCTGAATGTTCACCACCAAAAATACCCGCAATTCCCAATGCTTTAGATTCATCAGCAATAACAAGTGTATCTGGTTTCAATGTAGCTTCACTACCATCAAGAAGAACCAGTTTTTCCTCTTCTTTTGCCATACGTACAACAATAGCGCCATCTAAACGGTCTAAGTCATACGCATGCTGAGGTTGCCCTAGTTCTAGTAATACATAGTTGGTAATATCAACAACAGCATCGATAGAACGCACACCACCACGACGCAGCTTTTCTTTCATCCACATCGGTGTCGGTGCAGACACATCGATATTTTTGATTACACGGCCTAAAAAGCGCGGACAGGCCTTAGGAGCTTCAACACGGATAGGAAATGTGTCTTTAGTCGTAACAGGGACCACATTGATAGCAGGCTCAGTTAGCGCTAATTTATTAATAACAGCAACATCACGAGCCACACCAAGAATACTTAAGCAATCTGCACGGTTTGGCGTAATGCTGATTTCAATTGCGTTATCATTAAGTTTTAAATATTCGCGGATGTCGGTTCCAACAACGGCGTCTAACGGTAATTCTATAATCCCGCTATGGTCATCAGAAATACCCAGTTCCGAATAAGAACACAGCATGCCTTCTGATGGCTCACCGCGTAATTTTGCCGCTTTGATTTTGAAATCACCCGGCAGTTCTGCGCCTACCGTTGCAACTGCAACTTTCAACCCTTGACGACAATTTGGAGCACCACAGACAATATCTAATAAGCGATCGCCACCAACATTCACTTTGGTAACACGTAATTTGTCTGCATTGGGATGTTGACCACATTCAACCACTTCACCAACAACAACACCGTGAAATTGACCAGCAACAGCTTCAACCCCATCAACTTCAAGACCAGCCATAGTGATTTGGTCTGATAGTGCGTCACTATTGATCGCCGGGTTCACCCATTCGCGTAACCATAGTTCACTGAATTTCATGAGATAAACCCGCCTTATTTAAACTGTTTGAGGAAACGAAGATCATTTTCGAAGAATGCACGTAGGTCAGAAACGCCATAACGCAACATTGTTAAGCGTTCCATTCCCATACCAAATGCAAAACCTGAGTAGACCTCTGGGTCAATCCCAACATTGCGAAGTACATTCGGGTGTACCATGCCACAACCTAACACTTCTAGCCATTTACCATTTTTCCCCATGACATCAACTTCAGCTGAAGGTTCTGTGAATGGGAAATATGATGGGCGAAAACGTACCTGTACTTCTTCTTCAAAAAAGTTATTCAGGAAGTCATGCAATGTGCCTTTTAAATTAGTAAAGCTGATGTCTTTATCAACAATCAGACCTTCTGTTTGGTGGAACATTGGAGTATGTGTTTGGTCATAGTCGTTACGATATACACGACCTGGTGCAATGATACGAATTGGAGGTTGTTGACCATTCATAGTACGAATTTGTACCCCAGAGGTTTGGGTACGTAACAAACGCTTAGCATCAAACCAAAAAGTATCATGATCTGCACGTGCTGGGTGGTGAGCAGGAATGTTTAGCGCATCAAAGTTATGATAGTCATCTTCAATTTCAGGGCCAGTCTCAACAGAGAAACCTAATTCACCAAAAAATTCTTCAATTCGCTGGATCGTGCGGGTCACTGGATGTAGTCCACCGTTTTCCATACGACGTCCAGGTAATGATACATCCACTTTTTCTGAAGCGAGACGCGCATTGAGGATCTCAGCTTGCATGGCATCTTTACGGGCGTTTAGTGCATCTTGAACCTGTACTTTGGCTTCATTTATTACGGCCCCTGCTGCTGGACGTTCATCGGCAGGCAGATCACGCAACGTTTTCATCTGTAGTGTGAAGTGGCCGCTTTTGCCTAAAAATTCAACACGCACTGACTCCAACGTAGCAACATCTTGGGCCTGTTCAATGGCTGCTTTTGCCTGTGCAACCAACTCAGCGAGATGTGGCATTGTTTCCCCTTTATGACCACTCGGTCTTTTTGCTAGTTATTCACTAAATTATTAAACCCACATTCCATTTAAGATGGCGGGGTAGTTAACTGATTTTACTGTATTTAATCCTAAACCAGAAACAAAAAAGCCTCCCTAAGGAGGCTTTAGCGTAACTTTTCGTTTATTCTTTCTATCTTTACGCGCAAAAGCCCCCGAGAATCAGGTGCTAAAGTAAAAAAAGAAACGAAAAATAACAAAACACATGCAATGATTTCTCAAAAAATGGGCTATTAAAGTATTAACACAAATAGTTATAAATGAAAAGAGGAAGTTACCTTCCTCTCTTCAAGCAAACAATTAAGCTAAAGCGCTTTTTGCTTTTTCAACTAAAGCAGTGAATGCTGCTTTATCGAAAACTGCGATGTCTGCTAAGATCTTACGGTCGATTTCAATCGAAGCTTTTTTCAAGCCATTGATGAAACGGCTATAAGACAGACCGTTCTGACGAGCCGCTGCGTTAATACGCGCGATCCACAGTTGACGGAACTGACGTTTACGTTGACGGCGGTCACGGTAAGCGTATTGACCAGCTTTGATTACCGCCTGAAACGCTACGCGGTAAACACGTGAACGTGCACCATAGTAACCTTTCGCCTGCTTCAGAATTTTTTTGTGACGTGCACGGGCGATTACACCACGTTTTGCGCGAGCCATAGCTATCTCCTATCGTCTTTTATCTTAATTAACTAAATTGTTTACTTATGCGTAAGGCAGGCAGGCTACTACCAGACCCAGATCGCCCTTAGATACCATTCCTTTCGGACGTAAATGGCGTTTACGCTTAGTTGACTTTTTAGTCAGGATATGACGAAGGTTTGCATGCTTGCGCTTAAAGCCACCGCCTGCAGTTTTTTTAAAGCGCTTTGCTGCGCCACGTACAGTTTTAATCTTTGGCATTTCTTTTATTTCCAACTTCGCATTGTGATAAACTACGAATTAATTAGGCGAATAACTTTCGCTATTACTTGCAAGGCCTAATTATTTCTTCTTCGGTGCCAACACCATAATCATCTGACGTCCTTCAATTCTTGAAGGGAATGACTCCACTGACGCCAGTTCTTCCAGATCAGCTTTGATGCGATTAAGCACTTCCAGACCAATCTGTTGGTGAGCCATTTCACGACCACGAAAACGCAGCGTAACTTTAGCTTTGTCACCATCTTCTAGAAAGCGAACCAGGTTGCGTAGTTTGACCTGATAATCACCTTCATCTGTACCAGGGCGGAATTTAATTTCCTTCACCTGAACAACTTTTTGTTTCTTTTTCTGTTCTTTTTGAGATTTGCTCTTCTCATAAAGGAATTTGCCGTAATCCATGATACGACAAACTGGCGGTTCAGCATTTGGGCTGATTTCCACAAGATCTACACCTGCTTCTTCAGCTTTTTCAAGCGCTTCGCGTGCGCTCATAATGCCTAACTGTTCACCGTCTAAACCTGTTAAACGGACTTCAGGAACACGGATTTCATCGTTAATACGATTTGGACGTGTTGTTGGGATTCTTTTTCCGCCTTTAATACTTCATTCCTCCAACTGGATAAAGAGATTTGCATACTCTCTAAAGCAATACGCAGAACTATTATTGCTTAATACAACATCTGCGTACAAGATTCTTTGGCTTGTCTGCTTATGATTTAAAAACTGACAAAGCGATTCGACCGCGGATTTTAATGCTTATTGTCCGATTACTCAAGTAAATCTTGAAATAAATCACGTTAACTTATTTAAAAATTTAGTTTTACCGTATTTATTTCTATCAGTCAGTCTATTTTAATTAGTTATTAATTTAGCTTATTACTGAATAAGCACGACATTTGCTCACATTACTGACAATACAAGATAAGCAGTGCCCATAACGAGCACTGCTTAGCTATACCAATACTGGCTTAATTATTTTTTCTTTGGTGCCAATACCATGATCATCTGGCGCCCTTCAATTCTTGAAGGAAATGATTCCACTGACGCCAGTTCATCCAGATCAGCTTTGATGCGATTAAGCACTTCCAGACCAATCTGTTGGTGAGCCATTTCACGACCACGAAAACGTAGTGTGACTTTAGCCTTGTCACCTTCTTCCAAAAAGCGAATTAAACTACGTAATTTAACTTGGTAGTCGCCTTCGTCTGTTCCTGGACGGAATTTAATTTCCTTCACTTGAACAACTTTTTGTTTCTTTTTCTGTTCTTTCTGAGACTTACTCTTCTCATAAAGATACTTACCGTAGTCCATAATACGACAAACGGGTGGCTCAGCATTTGGGCTGATTTCGACTAAGTCGACACCTGCTTCTTCAGCCTTAAAGAGTGCTTCACGCACACTCATAACACCGAGTTGCTCACCGTCTAGACCTGTGACACGGATTTCTGTAGCACGGATCTCTTCGTTAATACGATTAGGACGTGCTGTTGGGAGTTTTTTTCCGCCTTTAATACCTTATTCCTCCATCTGATTGAGTTGACGACTGCGGATCTCTTCAAGCAGTTTAGTCATGAATTCGTTGACATCAAGGCTACCTAAATCTTTACCACGACGGGTACGTACAGCAACTTTGCCTGATTCAACTTCTTTATCACCACATACTAGCATGTAAGGGACTCGACGCAGCGTGTGTTCGCGGATTTTAAAGCCAATTTTCTCATTACGTAAATCTGCTTTCGCGCGAATGCCAACACTTTGCAGCTTGCTAACTAATTCTTGAACATAATCAGCTTGGCTATCCGTTATGTTCATTACAACCACTTGTTGTGGTGCTAACCATGTTGGGAAAAAGCCTGCGTATTCTTCTGTTAAAATACCAATAAAGCGCTCAAGTGAACCCAATACAGCACGGTGGATCATAACAGGAACGATACGTTCGTTATTTTCGCCTACATAGGAAGCGGTTAAACGGCCCGGCAAGAAGAAGTCTAACTGGACGGTACCGCATTGCCATGCACGGTCAAGGCAGTCATACAGTGTAAATTCAATTTTAGGACCATAGAATGCGCCTTCGCCTGGTTGGTATTCGAATTCAATACCTTTTGATTTCAGAGCGTTAGCTAAGTCTTCTTCCGCTCTGTCCCACATCTCGTCAGTACCGATACGTTTTTCAGGGCGAGTTGATAGTTTCACAACAATCTTTTCAAAACCAAAAGTTGCGTAAACATCATAAATCATTTCAATACAACTGGTTACTTCACTTAAAATTTGTTCTTCTGTACAGAAGATATGTGCATCATCTTGAGTAAAGCCACGCACACGCATCAAACCATGTAAAGCACCTGATGGCTCATTACGGTGACAGCTACCAAATTCTGCCATACGTAATGGTAAGTCACGATAAGATTTCAAACCTTGGTTAAAGATTTGTACGTGACCAGGGCAGTTCATTGGTTTTACACAATACTCACGGTTTTCTGATGAAGTCGTGAACATTGCATCTTTATAGTTATCCCAGTGACCTGTTTTTTCCCACAGTACGCGATCCATCATGAATGGACCTTTAACTTCTTGATAGTTATAAGCTTTCAGTTTCGTACGTACAAAAGTTTCCAGTTCACGGAAAATTGTCCAACCATCATTATGCCAGAACGCCATACCTGGCGCTTCTTCTTGCATATGATATAAATCTAATTGTTTACCGATTTTACGGTGGTCACGCTTAGCGGCTTCTTCTAAACGCAATAAATAGGCTGCCAATTGTTTCTTATCAGCCCATGCGGTACCGTAGATACGCTGCAACATTTTATTGTCGCTGTTACCACGCCAATACGCGCCAGCCACTTTTTGCAATTTGAAGTGGTGACAAAAACGCATATTAGGTACATGTGGACCACGACACATATCAACATATTCTTCATGGTGATATAAACCAGGGCGATCATCTTGGCTAATATTTTGATCCAAGATTTCAACTTTATAGTCTTCGCCGCGGGCAACAAATGTCTCACGAGCTTCGCTCCAAGAAACACGTTTTTTCACCACATCATAATCTGTTTTGGCAAGCTCAAGCATACGCTTCTCTAGCTTTTCCAAATCTTCCTGCGTCAGCGTATGGTCTAAATCGACATCATAATAAAAACCGTTGTCGATAGTTGGACCGATTGCCATTTTGGTGTTTGGCCATAATTGCTTGATGGCATGACCTAACAAGTGAGCACAAGAGTGACGAATAATTTCGAGTCCGTCGTCATCTTTACTCGTAATAATTGACACATTAGCATCATGTTCAATCATTTCACACGCATCAACACGTTCGCCATTAATGCGACCGGCGATACACGCTTTTGCTAGACCCGCGCCAATATCGCGAGCCACGTCCATCACAGAAACAGGATGGTCAAACTGACGCTGACTTCCATCAGGAAGAGTAATAACAGGCATTAAAAAATCCTTATCAGCAGTGGTGACCCACACGCCAGATCACTTGCTTGATTATTCCAAAATTATAAATCAATACGTTACTAACGATTTCTCACTTCACTATGCGAGATATGTACACAATTCTAGTTAAATTAAGATAACATAAATTGATACATCGCGAGTAACTCAACTATCAATGATAACACAGACATAATTTATGGCGATAGCGCAAAGCCGTTTATTGTTCTTCTTCATAAGAAAAATCAATACCTTCCCAATTAAATGGCGAATAAACCATCCAAAGCAGGAAATAGTTTTTCTTTTTCTTTGAAATACACCCTATACCAAAGAGATCCACTAGGCGCCGTTAATTCTTCAATGATTAAGTTACCTTGTTTAAGAGTAATATATCGCTGAATTGATACCCATAACGTATACCCAAGATATACCACTCCAATCAAGGTAAGTATTTGTACATTGATATTATCTAATCCCCATATTTGCCAAAGAATATAGCTACAAAATATAACTTGAATTAAAACCCTAATCATAAATGCATTGCTGAAAAATGACTGGGCGTGCTGTAATGTTGCAAAACAGGGGTTAGCTAATGTCTGCCTTTTCTCTTCAACTGGAATACCTTGGATATAAACCATCCAATCTGATGTATCACTGTTTTTTAGTATTACTCCCTTTTCTTTCATTGCATGTATTTTGAACGATACCAATACTGCCCATCCCACACCAATAACCAGTAAATATGCGATAAAAGTACTTACAGAAAAAAATGCAAGGAACAAACTAATAACAATCAAACACGCTAACTTACCTGAATTAATCCAAAATGGAGCCACTTGATAATTCATTAATTACCTTAGCCTGTGCGTTATAGAAAAATAGACTCAATCATAGATGAGAATAAGTCTCATTAATATGATTTTATAACCAACGCCTCGTTTGTTTGTGATAACTATCCCATTCTGCTTTAAAGGATTTAGCTAAAAAGTTTTCTTCTTGCGGAATTGTATATAAATCGGTTACTAGCCAGAATACTAAGCCAGAAACTAAGAAATATGGGGAATGTGTTAATAGAGCCAGTGCCAAACTCATGGAAGTAAAAGCCAGATACATGGGGTTGCGGGATAATCGATATGGGCCATTTGTGATGAGGTGCGTTGCCCGCACACTCGGATTAGGCGATGTTTTATGTTTATAAAAATAAAATAAACTTGTTGCCACCCAACTGACACTTTCTAGAGCAACTAAAATCCCTAAAACCCCCAGCCAGCCAGAAAAATACCAATCTAACGCACCTTGTTTAAAAAGAAAATAAACTGCAACGCCATTCGCAATTAGCCAATTCAACAATGGAAATTTTAGAATTTTCATTATGCTGCCTTAAACTCAAAAATAAGGTAATCAGCATATTATAAAACAATAGAAAGGCTTTGTATGGGATATTACCAAGCAAAATAACTAACCCAAAAAATTAATTATTAGGCCCTAAAGAGAATACACTTTTTAATCCTTCTAATTTGCTATACTCCTGCTGGCATACAAGGTCACGAACATCTGACGGCATTGCATCAATCCTTGCTTGGATATTCGTCAGTTGCTCATCTAAGCTATTCATACCCTTAATATCTACAATGTCTTGGTTAACTTTAAGGTAGCTTGCAAAGTTTTGCAGATTATCCTCTAAGCTATCACAGACATTATTGCTCACTAAACTTTTAGGTAAAATTGTACTAAGCGATGTTGGCAATAGTTGAGATATAGTTGGATAAATATTTTGTTTCCACTGCTGAGGGAAAACAATCAAAATCATTGCGGTAGCCAAAACCAACAACATTGACGCCCCTGCGAATGTCGCTATGAGTTTTTTCATACCTATTCCTATTTCTTTAATAATTCATTAAAAATAGGATATATCACTCTACGTAAAGCTATTTTTAAAATTAAAAATCATTTGTAAAGAAATTCTCAGGCTTATTTAATAAAATTTCATACCCTCATAAGGGGCTTTTTGGCAGCTTTTTAAACGCTGCAATAAGCCACCCACATGCAGTTCTAATTTGTGCCCATCAGGGTCAAGAAAATAAAATGATTTCCCCTCACTCTTATTTTCTTTCCAAACAATGACATTAGCCTGTTTTAGTTTGGCAACACAGATAGGAAAATCTGCCTCACTAACTGTAAAAGCATAATGAGTGTAATCTGTTTCGGTATGTGAAAAAGATAAGCGTGTTTTATCTAAAGATAAACATAACCATAAATCCCCACAGGAGATATACGCTCCATTTTTCCAACTTGCATGTAGCTTCATACCAAGTAATGATTGATAAAAGAAGATGCTTTTCTCAACATCAGTCACTGCAATGGTTAAATGGTTAATTCCAACTAACATACTATTTTTCATCCTATATGAACGCTAAACGATTTCTTTTAATGAATTTACATAAACTACCAGTAAATAACATTGTAACCGTTACAATCTATAACACATCAACATTAAGACAACCTGTTAATAGATGCCCTTAACCTTTTTATGACCCCCATAAAAAGGTTTTTTTTTGCCTATTATAATTGAATACTTTTAGCTCATCCACATATGTCTATGTTATTGATAAAGTTAATTGAGTTATTCACAAAGGAAACTGAGGGTTATCCACAGTTAATGTGAACAACTTTTTCGTCCCAGTACTCATTTGTAGTTTACATAAATTCTTAATCGTATTTTGTTTTAATATTAAAACATTAATCTAGGTAGATATGCTAAGGTACAGATCTATAACAAATTTTGTTATCATCTAAGATAAGGGTACTCATCTATCTAAACTGGGAGCTTGTATTTAATCACTATGACAAATTTCCTCGAGCTATTTCAAGCTGTTGGTATTGGCCTTGTTTTATTGCTTCCACTCGCTAACCCTTTAACAGCGATTGCGGTCATGCTCAGTATTTCCGCAAATATGACCAAAGAGCAACGTGATCACCAATCGTTACTCGCTTCTATTTATGTATTCGCAATTATGACTATAGCCTTTTATGCAGGCCAATTAGTGATGAATACATTTGGTATATCAATACCTGGGCTTCGTATTGCAGGTGGGTTAATTGTTGCATTTATTGGTTTTGGTATGTTATTTCCCAGTAATGATTCAGGAGAAGACCAAACAGCAGCGGCCCTTGATGACCCTAATGTCCCTAAAAAACGCCAAGAGTCACCCAGTATTGCCTTTGTTCCATTAGCAATGCCAAGTACTGCGGGGCCAGGTACTATTGCGATGATCATCAGCTCAACGGCCTCATTGCAAGGGAATGTCAGCTTTGCTCCTTGGGTATTAAAAGTAGCGCCAGTACTCACCTTTTTAATTGCGAGTCTAATCGTGTGGATTGGTTTGAGAGGTGCGACATCAATTATGCGATGGTTAGGAAATAGCGGTATTGATGCAATAGCCCGTGTAATGGGTTTCTTATTAATCTGTATGGGAGTGCAATTTGTTATCAACGGTATTGTTGAGATTGTCGCGCAACTCCCACACTTATTGAAGGAATATCAGTAAGACATCGCTAATGCATTGTATGCATTTTTAACTTTCCACAAATAGCGCGGAGCTTGTGGTGCGGGATGCTTAGTTTGAACGTGTTGATAAAACTCTTCAGGTGATAAACTATTAATCATAGCTATTGCCCTACTTTTATCATTATCAAACGTTCTTAATAGTGCCCCTGCGCCATTCACATAAGCCACAACTGTTGCGTAATATAACGTTTGCGGGTGGCTAATACCTGCAAGCTGCTGCTCCCTCAAAATTCGAATATATGCAGTGCCTATATCAATATTTTTTCGAGGGTCTTTTAAATCGCTAGAACTAGGTTCACCGGACTTTCCTTGATAACGATAAGCGTCTCTCCCCGCAGTTGATGCTTTAATTTGCATCAAACCAATCGCATTTGATTTGCTTACAACTTCCGGCCTGAAATTCGACTCTACCTCAATGATGGCCCTAATTAAAGTTTCATCAATACTGTAGCGGGCTGCTGAGTCCCGAATAAATTCATCAAAAGGAGTGCGAGGGAATACACCATTTTGTGTCGTCGCTGGCAAGGTGTTAGGGTTATCCAACATTCGTTGCTTCGCCACTGGTCTATCTGGTTCACTAGAACAACCAGCAAGTAGCAGTAACAGAATAGCCCCGCTAATCATTTTCTTCACTATTATAATCCTCTGCTACTTAAGCCGATGGAAGAATAACTAATCCTAGGAAAAATAAAATTATTTTACTTAACTTTTACTTCAGGACGTGTTTTAGTCATACAAAATAACAATAAAAACCAGCATTTCATAATGGGTATGTATGTTATTCCACAATATTTGTGTTTATTTACTCAAACGATATTGATTATCATTATCAGTTGAGTTATAAAATGTAATTGTTATAAACCTTAACAACTATATGCTAGAAAACGCTAAACCAATAATGTCAGGGTCAATTTTTATGAAGAAGAATTTATCTCGTTTATCTGCACCTCTAATAACAACCTTATTTGTGCTAACGGCAATTATATTTGCTAGCCAACCCGCCTTTGCGAAAAAGTTTAAAGTTGTTACTACTTTTACAATTATTCAAGACATAGCACAAAATGTAGCTGGTGATGCCGCAATTGTCGAGTCAATAACCAAACCGGGTGCTGAAATTCACGGGTATCAGCCAACCCCTAAAGACATAATGAAAGCCTACGATGCGGATTTAATCCTATGGAATGGTATGAATTTAGAAGTTTGGTTCCAACGTTTCTTTGAAAACTTCAAAAATGTCCCTGCTGTCGTGGTAACCGAAGGGATTGAACCCATGCCAATCCGTGAGGGTGAATATAAAGATAACCCGAACCCTCATGCATGGATGTCACCCGCTAACGCTAAAATATATATAGAAAATATCCGTGAAGCCTTAGTGAAATATGATCCTGAAAATGCTGAAGTATATAATGCAAATGCCAAAAAATATGCGGCGCAAATTGCAGCACTTGACGCTCCGCTTCGCGAACGTTTAAACCGTATCCCAGAAAACGAACGTTGGTTGGTGTCAAGTGAAGGGGCATTTAGCTATTTAACTAAAGATTATGGCTTTAAAGAGGTTTATTTGTGGCCGATTAATGCTGAAGAGCAAGGTTCTCCACAGCAAGTTAAAAAAGTCATTGATACTGTACGCAAATATAAGATCCCTGTCGTATTTAGCGAAAGTACGATTTCTGATAAGCCAGCTCGTCAGGTCAGTAAAGAAACAGGGGCAAAATATGGCGGTGTATTATATGTAGACTCATTATCCACTGCTGATGGTCCTGTACCCACTTATATTGACCTGTTAAATACGACTGTAGACACGATAGCGAAAGGATTTTCACAGTAATATGAATCACTCTAATCAATTCGAACACCCGAATCTTATCGTCGATGATGCAACTGTAACCTATAACAATGGCCATACAGCTATCTATGACGCAAGCTTCAATATCTCAGGTGGCTCTATTTGTGCTCTCGTTGGCGTAAATGGGAGTGGTAAATCGACGCTGTTTAAAACGATTATGGGGCTAGTCACCCCATCTTCTGGCAGTGTAATGTTAAACGAACAACCCATCAAAGCTGCCTTAAAAGAAAACGTCATTGCTTATGTTCCACAAACAGAAGAAGTTGACTGGAATTTTCCCGTTTTAGTTTCAGATGTTGTGATGATGGGGCGTTACGGAAAAATGGGTTTTTTCCGTATTCCCAAACAAGCAGATAAAGATGCCGTAAAAATGGCGCTAGATAGAGTTGACCTTACAGGGCTTGAGCATCGTCAGATAGGCGAACTCTCCGGTGGTCAAAAGAAACGGGTTTTTCTCGCTCGGGCTCTCGCACAAGAAGGTAAAGTTCTATTACTTGATGAACCGTTTACCGGTGTTGATGTTAAAACAGAAAATGCCATTATCGACCTATTACGCAGTTTGCGGGATGAAGGGCACCTGATTTTAGTTTCAACCCATAATTTAGGGAGTGTTCCTGAATTTTGTGATCATGTGATTTTAATTAATCGCACTGTATTGGCGAGTGGTCCGACCGAAACCACATTTACACAACGAAATTTACAACAAGCCTTTGGTGGGGTCTTGCGCCATATCAACTTGTCAGGTCAAGAACTTCATGACGACGATGACCCGCGTTCTGTTACTGTTATTACCGATGATGAAAGAGCTGCTGTCTTCTATGGTCATGACCATGATGCGCCAGTTCGAAAAAATCAAACTAAGGGTTCCGAATGATTGAAATGTTATTACAGCCCTTTCAATATGACTTTATGGTAAAAGCCATTTGGGTAAGCGCCATTGTCGGTGCAGTCTGTGCTTTTTTATCTGCATATTTGATGTTAAAGGGCTGGTCATTAATGGGAGACGCACTTTCCCACTCCGTTGTTCCAGGCGTGGCTGGTGCTTATGCGTTAGGTTTACCTTATGCTGCGGGGGCTTTCTTTACTGGTATCCTTGCGGCACTTGCCATGACATTAATAAAACATTTAACGCGGTTACGTGAAGATGCTGTCATAGGCTTTATTTTTTCCACATTTTTCGCTGCAGGTTTATTGATTGTTTCTTTAAACCCGACTTCAGTAAATGTGCAAAGTATTATTTTCGGTAATATTTTAGGCATTGCTGATGCTGATGTCTTACAAGTAGAAATTATTATCGGTGTTTCATTCATCGTTTTACTATGTCTATGGAAAGATTTATTAGCCGTCTTTTTCGATGAAAGCCATGCTCGTTCTATTGGGTTAAACCCGTTACGTCTGAAAATTATTTTCTTCACGTTATTAAGTGCTTGTACGGTCGCAGCATTACAAACTGTTGGCGCTATATTAGTTATTGCCATGGTAGTTACCCCAGGAGCAACCGCATATTTATTAACTGATCAGTTTAAGCGCTTACTTATAATTTCAGTTACCATTGGCACAGTCACGAGCGCAGTTGGTGCTTATATCAGCTATTTCCTTAATGGTGCTACTGGTGGTCTTATCGTCACATTACAAACCATTATTTTCCTGCTGGCATTCTTCTTTGCACCTAAACACGGTATTTTTGCTTCACGCCGTAAGGCAAGGAAAGAAGTCGCCCAGCTCCACCAATCACACCAACAAGGAGCATCTCATGAGTGATTTTATTGACGTATTGATGGCTCCGTTTGCATTTCCATTTATGCAAAAAGCACTCGTTACCGCAATAGTCACTGGGACCGTCTGTGCTATTCTCTCGTGTTTTTTGGTGTTAAAGGGCTGGTCACTAATGGGGGATGCTATTTCCCATGCTGTTTTGCCGGGTATTATTATCGCTTCAGTATTAGGTATCCCACTCGCTATTGGGGCATTTGCTTCGGGTTTATTCTGTGCTGTTGCAACAGGTTATTTAAAAGAAAATAGCCGAATAAAAGAAGATACGGTTATGGGGATCGTTTTCTCAGGTATGTTTGCCATTGGTTTGGTTATGTTTGCCAAAATCGATACTGAGCAGCACCTCACACATATTCTTTTTGGTGATATTTTAGGGATAACCAATAGTGAGTTTAAACAGATTTTACTGTTTGCCGGAATCACCATCGCAATTATTTTACTGAAGCGTAAAGACTTTATGCTTTATTGCTTTGATCCAAACCAAGCCCGTGTGATTGGCCTACCCGTCAAGCTGATTCATTATGGTTTACTGTCTTTACTTGCATTAACCATTGTCGCTTCACTGCAAGCTGTTGGGATCATTCTGGTTATTGCCATGCTGATCTCACCGGGAATTATTGCGTTTGTTCTGTGTCGGAGCTTCGGAAAAATGCTCGTTGTCGCGATTATCGCTTCGGTAACATCAAGTGTGATAGGAACTATTCTAAGCTTCCATATCAACGCTACCACTGGGCCAACAATTGTAGTGACTCAAGCAGTTTATTTTGTAATTGCTCTGTTATATAGCAAATTAGTGTTAGCTCGAAAAAGAAACCAAACTAACCCTCAAAGTATGCATACCGCATAATGCATTGAGAGAAAAAATAAAAGCTGAACCGCTGTATGATAAGTTCAGCTTTTTCCTTTCTGAATAAAGATAACATACAAACACTTTGGCATACTGATATCCCTCCTCTTTTATTGATAAAATTATTAACTAACAACACTATTAAAATGGTTAATTATTTTCTCCAGCAGACCTCGGGGTTAATTAATAAAAAACAAGTAAACCGAACCGCCTCTGCAATAACCTAGATTTAGGTTTTATACCTGATAATTATTCAGTTTTTTCGTGATACCCTCTTATTTTTAAACAATTATCACTGTTAATTCCTAAATTATCACTATAGTATTGTATTAATGAATACCAAAGCAGAGGCGAGGTGAGTCATGTGGCAAGCAATGTGTCGTTTATTAAGTGAACACTTAGGTGAGGCAGAGCTACGTAACAAAGTCATTCTCTCTGGTGGTGATATTCACCATACGCTACGAATTGACTACGGCGACCATACCGTGTTCATTAAGCAAAATCGGCGTGAATTTTTACCTTTGTTCAAGCAAGAAGCCGAACAACTTGAAATGCTCGCTAAAAGCCAAACCATAACTGTACCAAAGGTTTATGGTGTAGGTAGTAACAAACACCACAGCTTTCTTCTTCTCGAATATTTTCCTCTTAAACCCTTTGATAGCACCAACGCTTGGCACTTTGGTCAACAATTAGCAAGGTTACATCAATGGGAAGAGCAACCCAGCTATGGGTTTGATTTTGATACCATGCTAAGCACTGTGGTTCAGCCCAATGGTTGGGAAAAGCGCTGGAATTCATTCTTTGCAGAAAAGCGGATTGGCTTACAATTACAACTTGCCTCAGAAAAAGGGATGGTTTTTGCCGATATTCAGCAAATTGTCGATATTGTTAAACACAAGCTAGCAGGTCACCAACCCCAACCCTCTCTTTTACACGGCGATTTATGGCCTGCTAACTGCTCTATCACCCATCAAATTGATGGCGTACTTTATGACCCAGCATGTTATTGGGGAGATAGAGAATGTGATATTGCTATGCTCCCACTATATAAAGAATTACCAATACAAATTATTGATGGCTACCAAAGCGTTTGGCCACTTCCAAATGGTTTTTTAGATAGGCAACCCATTTACCAGTTGTATTATTTAATCAATCAAGCCCATATTTTTGGTAATGAACAAAGTTATCAATTAGCACGTACTATTGTAGATAACCTACTCAACGAAAAATAACTTTTTAGCAACTCTAATCACAAAGTATCAACCAGCCAAATAAGTTGCGTTATGAATTAGCGGTAAATACTGATATCTCGGGGAGCATACCTAAGTATGTGCCCCGAGTCGCTAAACACAGCTAACACTCTCATAACGTAAAATTTGAAAATCACCAGTTCAAGAAACGTAATAGAAAATACAAGGCAATTCCTAAAACAATAGGCCAAAAATAAAGAATAAAAAATTGTGTAAAAATAGTGTGCCGTGGAATAGTCACTTTTGCTTCGAGTTCTTCTTTGGAAATTACTAACCCCTTCGCTTTTTCTATAATCACGTGGTCTTCTAAGCTTTCGCGGATAAATTTAATTTGCCGGTACATACGTAAACCTGAAGCACTAAGCGCTAGCCCAACAAAAATAAAGATAAAAATAATGATAAAACCAATATTGCTACCTGAAAAGCCATTCGCGACTTGAGGCACTGGTGAGTTATTCCAAAAGAAATTTAAAAACGGTGTCGTTTGACGTACCATTTCAGCCATTAATTTAATAAAGTCATTGGCAACCGCATTAATGCCTTCACCTGCAAGCCCTTTCATGCCAGCAAGTTTAATTAAAGACGCTAACGTCGAAATTAATGCTACCAGAAAAACAACCCACCCAAAAATACGTTTGCCGATCGCGACATAATTGGCATTGTGGTAATTCATTACTGCTTTTCCTCAGAGTTATTATTCTTGATAAACTTTCATGGCTAATAATAGCTGAAATAATGAAATGCCTCCAAATTTCAATTCATTATTGATAGTAATAATTCGACTTTCAGAATGTTCAACATACTAACATCCTGGGTTCAAGGCGATTTATCGCGCAGAATGCCTAATTATCTTGCCATAAAGCTGATAATACTGATGTCAATTAATACGAATATTAGCCCTTTGCTGGTACTATAGTTGGCTCGTTAATTAATACGACCTGAATGGAGTTTTGATATGTACCATAACCTTCCCATCCAATCGGTTATTTTTGATATGGATGGTTTATTGATCGACTCGGAACCTTTCTGGGCACAGGCTGAACTTGAAGTTTTTTCACAACTTGGTGTCGACGTTTCAATTGCAGATACCCTGCCTGATACACTGGGTTTACGTATTGACCATGTGGTTGAACTTTGGTACCACGCTTCCCCTTGGCAAGGATGTAGCCAAGAAGAAGCCAAACAACGAATTATTGACCGAGTTGTTGGCTTAGTTGAAGAAACTCGCCCCATTTTGCCAGGCGTACAACATGCGATGGAACTTTGCCGCTCGATGGATCTAAAAATAGCCCTCGCTTCAGCTTCCCCCCTGTACATGTTAGAAAAAGTGTTAAACTTACTGGATATTCGTGACTACTTTTCTGCCGTCGTTTCCGCAGCGGATTTACCGATGAGTAAACCACACCCAGAAGTTTACCTTAAAGCAGCCTCTGAATTATCAACTAAACCAATTAATTGTGTTTCATTGGAAGACTCTTTTAACGGTATGATTTCTGCGAAGGCTGCAAGAATGCGCTCTATTGTTGTGCCTGATAGCCAGCATTTTAATGACCCTCGCTTTGGCTTAGCCGATATCAAACTCACCTCTTTGAATGAGTTAAAGGCTGAGCATTTACGTTAAGAATCAGTATGTTGATTAATTATCACTCACCCCTGCCTACTTAGGTAGGGGATTTGCTTAAAAATATAAAATCCTTTCCTTATTTGCTAATAAATAAGAGTTTTTTTACCTTTCTGCCTCTATCATATTCTTTTCAAACACTTTATACTGCCAATTAACTGTATAGATAAACAGATGGTATTTTATCCACCATGACTGCTGAAGGGCATCTGCTTTTTTCCGTCGCCTCTTTAATAATGGCCCATAAACTTCAACTCACCCCTGAGCTTGCTCAAGGTGATTGGCTACACATGGTTCCGGGTGCATTATTAGGCGCGTTATTGCCCGATATTGACCACCCTTCATCTCTTCCCGGCAGGTTGCTACGCATTTTTTCATTACCAATTTCTAAACTCTGCGGTCACCGGGGTTTTACTCATAGCTTAGTTGCATGGTTACTAGTAATGGCAGCTTGTTATCAATGGATGCCAGTAGAATGGCAAGTGCCAAATGACCTTATTCAAGCCTTTTTATTAGGTTACCTCAGCCACCTAATCGCCGATATGCTTACACCATCTGGTGTACCGTTTTTATGGCCATTACCTCAACGTTTTTGTTTTCCCATCATTCGAGGGAAAAATAGCAAACGAACAGAGCGTTTTATTGCTGTTATTTTGACGGTTTGTGCCTGTTTTTTGCCTATTGGATACCAACTGGATTTTTATAGCCAAATTGAGAATGTGATAAAATACATTCATTATCAGTTAGATACTCACTTTGCTATCTAAATTAAAGTTTTGTCATATACTGTAAGTATGAATAATACTATCTTATTACTATTTGATATAAGAAATGTGCTTTTTCTATTGATAACATATAACCAGTTGTTTGAAGCAACTAAATCCTTATAACCATTAAGGATTAAAGGGCAAGTAACATACCTTATAAAAATATGATTTGGAGTTCGGAATGAATATTCCTCTAATTATTAATGTGCTCGGCTTTGTAGCACTGCTAATACTGTTGGCAAAACTGGGAGCTAAAGGCTGGAGCCTATCTAAAAAAGTGTTAGTAGGTCTGGTTTTTGGTGTCGCCTATGGCGTTATACTGCACCTAGTTTATGGCAGTGGTCATCAAACGGTAAAAGACTCCATTCTATGGTTTAATATTGTTGGTAATGGTTATGTTCAGCTATTACAAATGGTAATTATGCCATTAGTGTTTGCTTCAATTTTAAGCGCAGTAGCAAGGCTACATAAAGCGTCATCACTGGGTAAAATTAGTTTTTTAACCATTGGTACATTGTTGTTTACCACGGCTATTGCCGCATTAGTTGGTATTTTAATTGCTAACGTATTTGGTTTGACTGCTGAAGGCCTAGTCCAAGGCCAGTCAGAAACAGCTCGCCTATCCGCTATTGAAAGTAACTACATTGGTAAAGTCTCTGACTTAACTGTACCTCAGTTAATCTTATCCTTTATCCCTAAAAACCCATTCGCAGATTTAACCGGTGCTAATCCAACATCGATAATCAGTGTCGTTATCTTTGCTGCCTTTTTAGGGGTAGCCGCTTTACAACTGTTTAAAGATGACAAAGAGCGCGGTGAAAAAGCATTAGCAGCAATTGATGTATTACAAGCATGGGCGATGAAGTTAGTTCGCTTAGTGATGCGTTTAACCCCTTATGGTGTTATGGCGCTAATGATTAAAGTGGTTGCGAGTTCGAATCTTCACGACATTATTAACTTGGGTACTTTCGTTGTCGCATCCTATGTGGCACTAGCCATCATGTTTGTTGTACACGGTATATTGGTTACCTCTACCGGCTTAAACCCAATTAAATTCTTTAAGAAGGCAGGCCCTGTATTAACATTTGCATTTACGAGCCGTTCGAGCGCAGCAAGTATTCCATTAAATATTGAAACACAAACTCGTCGTTTCGGTATTCCTGAATCTATTGCCAGTTTCTCAGCCTCTTTTGGGGCAACCATTGGTCAAAATGGTTGTGCCGGTATTTACCCTGCTATGTTAGCCGTCATGGTGGCACCAACAATGGGGATTAACCCATTTGATCCCCTCTGGATCGCAACGTTAGTTGGTATTGTCACAATCAGTTCAGCGGGGGTTGCTGGTGTCGGTGGTGGCGCAACATTCGCAGCATTAATTGTGTTGCCAGCAATGGGGCTACCCGTCACTTTAGTCGCACTATTAATCTCTGTTGAACCATTAATTGATATGGGTCGTACCGCATTAAACGTCAGTGGTTCAATGACCGCCGGTACGGTGACGAGCCAACTTATGGGAGAAACGGATAAAACCGTATTTAACCAAGACGATGATGGCGAATTAAAGCATGTCTAGTTTTTAAACACTCATCGATACAAAAACCTGCTTATTAGCAGGTTTTTTATTGCTGTAAATTTATGATTAATCACATTAACCCTGCATTTAATAATAAAACGCGGGCTTTTATACTGAAAATTATTGCCATCAACTAACATAACATTAGATAATAAAATCTGAGCAACGTTTTCTTGAGCTTCCTGCTTGTGTTGCGTCATCCCATTTTCTATGGGAATTCTATCAACATTTATTTGTGGTTTTTAATATGACTAATGTCCATATACTAAAAACTGATCCTTCAGATAACCCCTGTATAAGCTGCGGTGCTTGTTGCGCCTATTTTCGTGTCTCATTTTATTGGGCTGAAGCCGAAAGCGGCGGCGGTGTTGTTCCCCAACATTTAACTGAGCAGATTACGCCGTTTATGAGCTGTATGCAGGGTACTAACCAAAAACAAAACACCCGTTGTACCGCCCTAGAAGGTACAATAGGCAAATGTGTATCTTGTTCCATTTATGCTCAAAGGCCTACGCCGTGTCGTGAATTTGAGCAATCTTGGCAGGATGGAATATATAATGAAGCCTGTGACAGAGCGCGAGCAGCGCATGGTTTACCGCCTTTAGAGCCTCACCACCCGCAAATCGCTTGCTAACCGTCAATGACCCAGAGTTCTCTGGGTTATCTTTTCTGGTTATGAATAAAAGTTGATTGCCCGCGCTCTTGCAAACAAATGCTATGAAGCTAATTTAAACAATTTCATTCATGACTTGCATAGCTAACTCGAAGGAATATAAACGTGCTTGATGATCGAAAATTTGACCATTTACCATGATTTCATCGGCTTGAGTTTGGCGTAAAATGGTTTGTAAACCGTAACCCACCTTAGTTTTATCCCCCACTAATGACATCCCCAATGCTTGTTGCACACCAAATTCCTCTGCTGGCGACCAAATGTTTTCCATACTTTCAACAGGGGCGGGAAGCTGCGATGGCTGACCTCGGCGTAACATAACGAAAGCTTGTTGCATCGACGTAAATAAAAACTCGGCCTCGCGCTGGGTGTCTGCCGCAATAATATTAATGCAGACCATGGCATAAGGTTTTGACAACCGTGATGATGGCTTAAAGTTAGCACGATAAACCTCAAGTGCTTGCAGCAGCAAGTCCGGTGCAAAATGTGAAGCAAACGCAAATGGTAACCCCATTTGAGCCGCTAACCTCGCACTGTATAAGCTTGAGCCAAGTAGCCATACGGGGATTTTCTCACCATACCCAGGAACCGGGCGTACCGCAGGCTCTGGGTTAGTTGCATCAAACCAACTCACGATTTGTGCTACATCTTGCGGGAAATTATCAATATCCGTATTCATATGACGACGTAATGCTTGCATTGTCCTTTGGTCACTTCCAGGAGCTCGCCCAATACCTAAATCAATTCGCTCAGGATACAACGTATTAAGTGTGCCAAATTGCTCGGCTATCACCAATGGTGAATGGTTCGGTAACATGACGCCCCCAGAACCAAGTCTCAAAGTGTGAGTATTCGCGGCAAGGTAGCCAATTAACACTGAAGTCGCAGCACTAGCTATCCCTGTCATATTATGGTGCTCTGCCAACCAATAACGGTGATAACCCAATTTTTCCGCTAATTTTGCGATATCAAGGGAATGAGCGAAAGCCTCCTTGGCTGTGGAACCTTGAATAATTGGTGCTAAATCAAGCAAAGAAAGGGGTGTTTTTTTATCAGACATATACGCTCACTTTGTTAGGGTTTTATTGATATAGAACCTAACTTACCATCGTAGACTATCCGATTTGATGTCTCCAGTGCTTAAGTTCCCATTAGCACAAGAGGTCTAAAAATGTAAAAAAAAGTCTACTAACCCACTGTTTTCTCATGAATATGAATTAAGATTGAACAAAAAGTGCAGTAATTAAGGAGCTTCAGTCAGCGGAGGTAAAAGCGATTGCGGGTGGAAATCAATTGGTTAACTATTGGTTCATCACCAATATAAAGGAAATCGCAATGAAAAAAATAACTACCAGTTTATTTGCCCTAACGTTAATGTCTATCGGCTTTGCTGCGACAGCAGCAAACATCGGCAATGGAGGGAATAACCACATGCCACGTCAACATATGGGAAATGGCAATCACCATAATATGGTTTATAACGTGGCGGAACAGACAACTACCCCAAATGAAACAATAAAAAAGCTGGCGGATAATACACCTAAAATTGAAGATGGCAAACGCTACATGGTTAAAGTAACCGTGATGGAAGTCCCTGAATTTAAGAACATAACTCCAATGCCGATGCCTAAAGCTAACAATACACCAGTAACCCAGTAGTAAGCTATATCAGTTAACTTACATGGCGTTATCGGCAAAACCTTTTTTATCGATAACTATAATCGACTAGCCTTATAAGATAGAAGCCGATATCTTAGCCACATAATAAAGAGTTCTATATATCCTACGATTGCCTCTGTTTATCAGGGGCTTTTTTTTGAACTTTTTCTGAATTTTATCCCCTCTTCTAGTAATAATACCTAATAGCGACTAACCTTATTTAAGCAGATATTTATTTGCTGCTTATGATTTATTCCTCGGTTTTCATATTTTTAACCACAAAAGTCAGGAGCCTACCATGGGGTATTATGAATTAAAAAAATCCACCAAAGATGTTGCTCAGCCTTATTATTTCGTTTTAAAAGCAGCTAACCATGAGATCATTGCGACAAGTGAAATGTATGCATCTAAACAATCTGCATTAAAAGGTATTGCGTCAGTACAAACCAATGGCCCTTCTGAGACGATTAAAGACTTAACCGCTTAATTGATAGCCCCTACTTTCTTTAGGTAGGGGCTTTATCGCGCTAATTACAATTAGTTGTATTCTAAATTAACCGAAGTAGCGCAGTGACAATTGCCGCAGACAAGACTATGACAATAAATGGTTTTTTATACCATGTAAGTACGCCTGCAACTAACACCCCTACTATTTTTTGCCAATCCGACAACTGTTCTCCTGAAAATAATGTAGAGGTTACGGCCACAGAAAACAAAATAATAATTGCTGCCGCTGAAAAAAGGGCTTTGCTATTTTCTGATAAAATCACCCGGCCTCTAAGTAATGCACCAGATGCGCGCATTAAATAAGTACCGACCGCTAGTAGTAAAACCCCGCAAAATATTAACCATGGGCTGTTTGTCATGACTATTTCCTTATATAAATAACTAGGCTCAATAATGCGAGTAAAACAGGTATCCCAGCAGGTAAGACGGGGGTTACCAAAACAGCAATAACGGCGCCCACAATGGCCGTAATCCGTAAGCGTTTATCCGTGAGCGCAGGCAATGAAAGCGCTAAAATAATCGCAGGAAACATAGCATCCATGCCATAGACATGTGTGTCACTGATTAAACTGCCTAATACTTCCCCAATCAGTACACCTATAGGCCAACAAAGTAAAATCCCGACCCCACACAGCCAAAATGCGGCGCGTTTTTCTGTATTTGTTTCTTGTGCTAAGCCAAATACAACGCTTTCATCGTTCATGATGTGGTAACCCAATAGCGCTTTTGCCCCCTTGCCTGTTAGGTCACTAACCGCAAAACTAAAAGGAATATGCCTTGAATTAACCAGTAGACCCGCTAAGGCAGCTGAAATGGGGCTTCCCCCTGAAAAAATAACCCCAATAAATAAAAATTCAGAGGCTCCAGCAAGTACTAAAATAGATAACGTCAGAGGGACCCACCAATCAAAACCTTGAGAAAGGGCAAGTGCACCATATGAAATACCGACAATTAAGTCCGCAATACAAACGAGAGCGATATTTTTCACTGTGCTATTATTAAGTGTTGAAGTTAGCATTTTCCAATCGTTCGATATAAAATACATTTGTTCATTATGTCGATCTTTACTATAAAGTGCAATCAATACTCAGAAAAATTCAAGTTGCAGGTAGGTGACAAATGCGTAAGCCTCATCATCTGTAGCGAGTATTATAAATAGGATAAAAAATTGAACTTACCTTCGCCCCCCATTGAGTTGATCTCCAAAGCACTGGCTCGTGAAAGGCAAAAAAATGGGTTATCGTTGTCCGAGTTATCTCGTAAAGCAGGTATTGCGAAGTCGACCTTATCGCAATTGGAATCTGGTAGTGGTAACCCAAGTATCGAAACCTTATGGGCGCTTTGTGTTGCGTTAGATATCCCTTTTGCTCGTTTAATTGAAGAAAAACAAGATGCTGTCACTGTGATACGCCACGGGGAAGCCCTTCCCGTCAGTGCGGAACATGCTAATTATTTAGCATTTTTATTATCATCTGCACCTAATGATTCACGACGTGATATTTATACTGTTATTGCCCAACCGGGTCGTGACCGTATTTCAGAACCACATATGCATGGTGTAAGTGAACATATCATTATTATGGCCGGTAGGGCTTTGGTTGGCCCATTAGATAACCCTGTCGAGTTAAAAGTTGGGGATTATATTCATTATCCAGGAGATGAGCCGCATATCATGCGAGCCTTAGAACCCAATACGATGGCCGTTATGGTCATAGAGAAACAAAATTGACATCATAAATACCTATAACACTCTAATAGCCATAGACTATATTAATTGGAGCTTAAAACATGCCCTACTATGATGAAATTATCGAAAAAGTTGACCGGCTCATTGGTGAAAACTCTGTTCACCATATGAATGAAATGCTAATGCAGTTATCCCATGACCCACAACTCAATGAAGACCAACGTTTTACACAACAACAGCGTCTAAGGGAGGCTATATTTGCCCATCATAATGTATAGCGACCAAATACTTAGCCGCTATACTGAGTGTTAATAAACAAAATAAATAGGCAACAAAGTCAAAGGGAGGCCCGGTATAGGTAGAATAACGAGCCCTAAGAGCATTAACATACTCAATTAAAATGCCTGCTGCTGTAAATAGGCCCATGCATATTGTGCATGTAACTCAGCCCCCGTCGCCATCGTATCTTCATCGATATTAAAACAGCCGTGGTGATGTGCCCATTGCGTATCCTTCTCAGCATTCCCGGTACCTAGCAACGCAAAACACCCCGGAATATCTTCAATGTAGAAGCTGAAGTCCTCGCCCCCTGGGGTTGGCCTTTCGTTGATCAACGCTTGCTCACCAAAGGCTTGCGAAATAACTGACTGAGCAAGCAGTGCGCTGCGCTCTTCATTGATCACAGGTAAAGTCCCATAAATATAATCGACTTGTGCTGTTGCACCATAAATCGCTGCAGTATGTTCTGCATAACGGCGGATAGCGGCTTCAATACGATTACGCGTTTCAATATCGAAACACCGTACCGTTCCGTCCAATACCGCATTTTCAGCGATAACATTAAAGCGAGTTCCCACTTCCATTTTACCAATCGTTACCACTGCTGAATCTAATGATGAGGTTTCACGAGAAACAATAGCTTGTAAATTCATCACAAAAGCCGAAGCAACAACCGCAGCGTCTATTGTCGCCTCTGGCATAGAACCGTGCCCACCTCGCCCTTTAAAGGTGACTTTTAATAAATCCGCAGACGCAAATGAACCGCCAACATTACAAGAAACTTTGCCTGATGGCGTCGTTGTCCAAATGTGCATACCAAACACGTTATCCACATTTTCGATAGCCCCTTGTTTGATCATCGCTAATGCACCCTGAGCAATCTCTTCCGCAGGTTGAAAAATCAAACGCACATTGCCGGCTAACTCTTCACGTACCTCGTATAGTGCTTTGGCCGCGGTTAACAACATGGCTGTGTGTGCATCATGACCGCAGGCATGCATTTTCCCTGCTGTAGTGGATTTATATTCTAACGAATCGTTTAATTCCAATACGGGTAACGCATCAATATCAGCACGTAATGCAACGGTTTTGCCTGGCTTCGCCCCCTTGATTTCAGCGATAACCCCTGTTGGCTCAGTTAAGCGATATTCTATGCCTATTTTGTCTAATTCTTCGGCAATACGTTTTGTTGTACGTACTTCTTCAAATGGCAATTCAGGATGAGCATGTAAATCACGTCGAAATGCAATCATTTCTTGAGTATGTTTTTTGATTGCGGCTGTAATAGTTTTGCTGATCATTTTTCTACCTTTTACCCCATCACAAAATAACGTTTTGCATGGCTTATATAATTAATAATTAACATTCTATGAGTGACTTAACGGTTTCAAACATCACATCAACACCGCGTGCAATTTGTGCATAATCAGTCCATTCATCCGGATGATGACTAAGCCCATTGCGACTTGGGACAAATATCAGTCCCGTTTGGGTGATCTGTGCAAAAATCATCGTATCATGCCCTGCACCACTGACCATGCTACGAAAACGTAGCTTTTGAGCGCTGGCATGTTCTTGCATTAGAGTATGAATCTCGCTATTTAGCTCAGTCGGTTGAACATATAATGGCTGAATAATGTCACTGCCTATTCCCGCTTCAGTACTTTCTTGCTCTGTTAAAGCCATAATTTGAGCGATGACTTTTCTAAGGGCTTCATCGTTTTTAGAACGAATATCAACACTGAAGGTGACTTCACTTGGGATCACGTTAGCCCCATTTGGTAAAACCGCCAACCGTCCCACTGTCGCGACAGTATTATCCCCCGCAGCTTCTGCAAGCTTAGGGATTTGGCTGATAATTCGGCTAGCGCAAACAAGGGCATCTGCGCGCATATTCATCGGTGTTGTGCCAGCATGCCCTGCTTTACCTGTGAGTTTTATTTCTAACTGGCTAATACCAACAATTGTTTCGACGATGCCAACATCTTCATTCGCCTGTTCTAATACGGGACCTTGCTCAATATGTAATTCTAAAAAGGCTTTCACTTTTTTAGGGTCAAGCACAGCTTCTGACGCTTTGTCGGCATTAAAACCCGCAGCAGCCATTCGCTCAGCGGCACTTACCCCTTGCCTATCTTTTAATTGGTGCAATTCTTTGGTGCCAATTAGCCCCGTGATCACACTTGAAGCCATCAAGCCACGGCCAAAACTGGTTCCTTCTTCTTCCACCAGCGCAATCACCTCTAATGGGTACTTTGGTGTTAAGTTTTGTTCGCGTATCCGAGCAACAACATCTAACCCCGTGACTATCCCCGCTGGTCCATCAAATGCACCACCGTGAGGAACTGAATCAAAGTGAGAACCAATAATAACTGCCGGTAAATCAGGCTGTTGACCTTCCAAACGCCCATAAATATTTCCGATCGCATCTTCGCGAACGTGTAAACCTAACGCGGTCATTTCCTGCTTTAAATAATCACGAGCTTGTTTATCTTGCTCGCTATAGCTCATCCGCGTTGTACCTTGACCTGGTGTCGCGGTATATTCTGCCAATTGTTCTAAATGGCGCTGAATTCTTGAAGTACTTGTTTCCATTGTTTTATTTACCCCGCTACTGGAACAATATACGCAACCATAATGCCCGCTAATACCACAGAAACCATAGTGACAGAAATAAAACCACCCACTAACATTGGCCCTAACATATGGCTAGTTAATACTTGGCGCTCTTTTTCATCTTTTGTTAATGCATTAATCGCTTCATTGGTAATGATGTAATCTGCAGGGAAACCATACAATGCAGTGAGCGCAACAGCAAAAGCCATTTCTTTAGTCACGCCTAGAATTTTGCCAACAATCCATGATGCGATAAACATTCCAATCACTGCAGCACAAATTAATACCACCATCGGATAAACTAGGCGTAATAACATATCTGGGGTGGCATGGTTTAATGTATCAAAAATAAACAACATTAACGCCATAATAGCAAAGCCAAAGCCATTAGCCTTTTGCAATGGCTGCCTTTCTAAAAAGCCTAATGAAGATGCAATTACACCGAATAATAAGCACAGTACAAAAGGGCTAATACTAACAAAAGGTGCGGCAAAACTGGACGCTAAATATGCTAAATACCCTACGAAAGCTAGACGTAAGAATTTGAAATAGCTTGTATTATAGTGGCTAGGAATTTTTTTAAACATACGAGGCATTTCGTCTTCAGAAACGAGTGTTTTGACTTCAACCTCTTTTGTTTCTCCAGTAGCTAATGTTTCTTTCCATTGACCATTACGGTATTTTTCCAGAACTCGGCGCCCTTCTTTTTTTAACATTATTGCGGTTAACGGATAACCCGCAAAACCTTGCATAACATAAATTAAAATAGCGAAAACCGATAAATCAACCAAACCAGCTTCCGCTGCACCTTTTGACATAATTAGTGAAGAGACAATACCACCAACTAATGGAGGTACAGCAACCAATACTGTATTTAAATCGAATAGCATTACGCCAATAATTAAGGTAAAAATGATGATCCCTAAAATACCCGCTAATGAAACTAAAATAGTTTTCCACTGACGCAATAATTCTTTTAAAGATAACAGTGTTCCCATATTGGTAATTAGCAAATACATTAAGGCAATTGCCACCACTTGAGGAATACCCGCAATACTGACAATATCTTTTGGGAAAATAGTCCAATAACCGATTAAAAATAATACCGCACACACGAAAACAGAAGGAACCCACGCTTTCGTTCTAACCGCAATAGCATCCCCGATATATAATATCCCCACAATCAGAAACAGAGCTAACATCTGTGACATAACTTTTTCCCCGCATTTATCTTTTTTTATTAGATTATTTTTTGGTGTTATAAGCTTTTAATTTATCTTTTAACTTTATTAAAAAATTTATTTTGTTTGATAAAACATCAGTATTAAGAGCAATTCGCTGCAAAAATACAAAATTGCAACAAAAATCATAATAACACCGAAAATACAGATGTATAGATAACAAAACAGGAATTAAGTAGGTTAGAATAAAGGTAATAATCTTGTTCAATAGTCAGATATAACAACAGAAAGCATCGTCTCCTTAATATCATCTTAATGATAGTTCAGATATTAATATTTAATCTCACTTATTAGCTTATTTATAACAAGATCGACTATAGACTAAATTTTAATCTATGAAATTATATTCTATTGCTTCAGGATGTATTTTCAATAAATCTCGCGATAACAGCAGAAACAGCCTTACAAATATGACTAATATTTCCATTTTCGTGGAATATTATACTTTATTTAACCGTTAATCTGTTTCTCTTTATATTGCCACTGTAAAGGAGGATATACCTTTCGCTTTTTTTGCCTTTTCTAATACCTTATTTACTCTCTAAATGAGAAAAGCCCTATAACCATAATATGGCCATAGGGCTCGATTTGAGTTTAATAAAATAAGTTAATTACTCGTTTGCTGCTCTACTACAGACTTAGTGGTTTTTACCTTACGATTATTTTCAAAACCCGGTTGTGGGACTTTAATAAAGAATGTCAGAACACCTGCAAAAATATACAACCCTGTATACGCCCAAACCACGCCAACAATATCAAAGAAAGGTAAGACCAAACTGGCGATCGCAGGCGCAGCAAAGTTACTTAACCCAGCCGAAAGATTATAAATAGAAACCGCTGCGCCTTTATGGTTAGGCTCAATACTTGGGAAAACCGCAGTCATAGGTACAAAGGCAGCGACAAAAATCCCTAATAAAATGGCAGGTATTAAAGCAATCGCAAAGTTATGCCCAAAATAGACCGGTAAGTAGTAAAACATCAGGCTTGAGATAGCCATGCCTAAACAGCCAAACCACCTGACTTGGCGTATCCAACCTATATGCTCCCCAACAATCCCCCAGAAAATATTAGTAAAAATAGTCACAAAGAAGAACACGGCCCAAATTTGTAACCATTCTGAGATGGTAAACCCTAAGCGGTCAACAAATAGCAATGGCATGATGATCGCAAAACCAAACAGAGAAATCGTGTTAATGATGCGAATCAAACTGGCCATAAAGATATCTTTATTGGTGAATAAAATGGTCGCAGCACGCGACAATTCCGCCATTTTATCCTTCATGGGTAAGTTTACTTTTGAACGGTCTACTGGAACATGGCGTAAACTAAAATAAGCAATCGCACCACCAACTGCGACCCAGCCGATTGCCATCCATAATGTGCCGGTTTCCCCTATCATTGGAATAGAAAAACTAGGTAAATAGCTACCAATTACGCCTATCCCAACAGAATACATCGCCCAAAACCACCCAGTTGCGGCAGCAAGGTGAGCTCGGGGGATCACCTGTACTAACATCATCATAAATGAGTAAATAAATAGCGGGTAAGCCAACCCACGAATACCGTAAAATAATAACATTAGAGTATAGCTTTTCAGGCCTAAACCAAAAGCCATAAATAAGGCATGCATCACTATCCACAGAATAAACCCAATCATCATCGCTTTAAGTGGAGTAATAATTTCAGCCACCACACCCGATGCCCATGCGGCAACCGCTGCCATTAAGCCATATACCGTAAATACCATAGCGGATTGCGTCGGTGTAAAACCTAAGTCAGTAATATGTTTGGATAAAAAAGCCATTTCAAAACCATCACCACTCATAAAAATAGCGATAGCGATGAACCCCCAGAACAAATGCTTAGGTAAACCAAGCCAATACTGCTTCTGTTCCATTGCAGTTTCCTCATTGTCATTTTGTTATTTTAATCAATCGCGAAGAGTTAACAGTAATGGCGGTGTGTAGGGAACACCGCCATACTGACTTACTGTGGCAGTAATTCCCTTGCTTGTTTTTGCTGTTGGTACAATAAACGGAATACATCAAGCCGTTGATGTAACCAAGTTTGGTATTGTTCTTGCGGTGAATAAGTGTCTAACACATCAGGTTTTTGGCATACTGTTTCGGTATCTCCGCCATCCGCCAGCCACGCTAGGCGTGCTGCACCTAACGCACCGGATGAACTTGCAGGGTGTGTAACAATCGGTATATCAATCACATCGGCAATTAATTGTGCCCAGACAGGGCTACGAGCTCCCCCGCCAGTTAAACTACAACGGCTAATTTGTGTGCCCGTTTCAGTTAGAACTTTCATGCCATCTGCAAGGGCAAACGTCACTCCTTCTATCACCGCATAACCAAGCTGAGCACGTGTTGTTTCATTCCTTAAGGCGAAAAAAGACCCCATTGCGTAAGGATCATTATGCGGAGTTCGTTCTCCAGAAAGGTAAGGTAAAAACACGGGAGATTGTTTTTTTTGCTGTTCAGTCAATTGGCCTACTTCATCCATCAATTGGTTTTCCGTTGTAGACAACAACTGGCAAAGCCAACGTAAACAGTTGGCGGCGCTTAGCATCACACTCATTTGATGCCAACGGTCTGGTAAAGCATGAGCAAATGCATGCACGCCTTGATGTGGTGCCGCCTGCAATTGATTGTTCACGACAAAAATGACACCTGACGTGCCAAGAGAGATTAATGCATCCCCTTCATTAACGGCACCAACCCCCACAGCGGAGGCGGCGTTATCCCCACCGCCTCCCGCCACAATAACATCTGCACTGAGCCCCCATTGGGAAGCTAAATCTGCACGAAGTACACTGCTTTTCTCTGCACCTTCCACTAAAGTAGGCATATGTTCGCGAGTTAAATTTGTTGCAGCCAATAATTCATCAGACCAATCACGCTTTGCGACATCGAGCCATAGGGTTCCTGAAGCATCTGACATATCACTGATAAACTGTTCAGTCATTTTCCAGCGCAAATAGTCCTTTGGTAGCAATACCTTAGCAACTTGATTAAATACCTCAGGTTCATTACGTGCTACCCATAATAATTTAGGCGCAGTGAAACCGGGCATGACAAGGTTGGCACCTATTGTCAAAAACTCGGGGTGGTTTTCCATCAGCCATTCACATTCATTCGCGCTTCGGGTGTCATTCCATAAAATACAATCCCGTAGCACTTGATGATGATTATCAAGTAATACCGCACCATGCATTTGCCCAGATAAACCTATCGCTTTTACTGCTGCCCATGCTTCTGGTGCTTTTTGACGAAGTGTGGCTACCACCGAATTAGTCGCTTCCCACCAGCTATCTGGCGATTGTTCCGCCCACTGAGGGTGGGGCCTTTGCACGGTTAATGCCATATGGCTAGAGGAGACAATTTCTCCCTGCCCATTAATTAAAACTGCCTTCAATTCTGAAGTGCCGAGGTCTATTCCAAGGTACATCGACTTTCTCCTTACAGAGGTTGATGTGGTGATTTCAACCAGCGTTCAACATCTGCCACTGTATTTTTCATTAATTCATGAAACTGCGTTGAATGCGCTAATGTGCTAAATAGCATTTCACTGGAAACGAATTTTTCCAATGCATCACTGGCATTCATCAAGGGTAGATAATATGCAGCATCAAGCACGCCATCTTGGTATTCATACGGTAATTTGCCTTGTGCCCAACGCTGTAAAAAGACAAAAAATAGTGCGGGAAGTACTGCTGTTGCTGCAGGAACTTGGCCTCGTTGATAGCATTCTTGTAGTGTTGGAGTGATAAAGCCTGGAATTTTTGATAAACCATCAGCGGCAACTCGCTGATTAGTATCTTTTATGTAAGGATTACTAAAACGAGCTAAAACGACATCGCGGTATTGCTCAAGATCTAGCGGGCTTGGTGATAACGAAGGGATGACATCTTGCGTTACATAGTTCCAAGCCATCTGTTTAATAGCCGCTTCACGGGTGCTATCATCAATAAAATTCAAACCAATGAGTGTTCCCGCCCAAGCAATACAGCTATGGCTTGCATTCAAAATACGGATTTTGGCTTCTTCCCACGGTAATACTGAATCCACCATTTCAACATCGACATTTTCTAGTGCTGGACGCCCATTAATAAAGTCATCTTCAATTACCCACTGAATGAATGCTTCCCCCATTACCGGAGCTTTATCATCCCAGCCTGTATGTTGTTTTACACGTTCAGCCACATCTGGTGTTGGCCGAGGTGTGATCCTATCTACCATGGTATTTGGTGAGCGAGTGCTTTCTTTTACCCACTGATATAATTCTGTTTCACCTTTTAATTGTAAAAAAGATAAAAAACCATGCCTGAAACGCTCACCGTTATGACGTAAATTATCACAGTTTAATAAGGTTACCGGCTCACCATGTGCGGCTAAGCGTGCCCGTAAAATATGGGTCAATGCACCATAAATAGTACACATTGCGCCTGCCAAATCAGCCTTGATATCTGGTTGCTCAGCATCCAGCTCATGCTGTGGAGTCAAATAATAACCTGCTTCTGTTACGGTAAATGCGATCACTCGAGTCGCTTTATCACAACCTTGTTCAACGAGTTGGCTTAAATTAGAGTCCCAATGAAGTATTTTACGCACCGAGGTAATTTTTTCGTACTGACGTTCCCCTTCAGGGGAAACCGTTTCGAGTGTGTATTCTCCATTTTGTTTAGCTAAGTTATCAAGCAATGTATTAGCATCATTGCGGATATTCCCTAATGCGATTGACCAACTATCATCACCTTGTTGAATTAAGCGGTGTAAGTACCAAGCTTGATGAGCACGATGAAATGACCCAGCACCGATGTGCATCCACACTGATTTTTGCTTTAACATTGTGACCCCTTAACTTAGAATAAATATTTGCTACAAGTTTGGGCATATGCCCGTTTGTTATATTTTAGTTTCAACTTGATCACAATTACTGCGATAATGCTCACAATATTGACTTTTGCCCTTTTAATAAGCAATTGCCCAGAATTACAATATCGTAAAAAAGCAGGAGACAGTCCATGCAGAAAGAATTAAAAAAAATGGAGCAAGCAGCGCGTGCAGCATGGTTATATTTTGTGGCAGGCAAAACTCAACAAGAAATTGCTCATGAACTTGGTTTATCACGACAAGTAGCACAACGCCTTATTTCACTAGCCAAAGAACAAGGCATGGTCCATGTTCAGATCACTCACCCAATTACTGAGTGCCTTAAACTCGCCAATGAAATTCAACAGAAATACCAACTCACACATTGTTGTGTGGTTCCATCAGGCCAGCTTGATACTGGCTCAACCCTCGATATGATTTCAGTGGCTGGCGCTGAATTAATGGAACAATTAATCGAACAAGACAACCCCCAAGTGATCGGTATTGGTTCAGGCCGAACATTACGAAGTATTATTGATGCCCTTCCTTACCTAGAAACCCCGCAACATCAATGTGTTTCATTGATTGGCGCTATCGCTCGGGACAGTTCGGCAACACGTTATGATATTCCACTGCGTTTTGCAGAAAAGCTGCAATGTCGCCATTATATCTTACCTGCCCCGCTATATGCAGATAGCCCAGAAGATAAGGCCATGTGGTGCCAACACCGTGTGTATAAGGAAGTAACAGAAAAAGCCTTAAATGCAGACATAACTTTTATTGGTATTGGTGAGGTGGGAAAAGGCTGCCCGCTGAATTCGGAAGGCTTTGTCACCGATGAACAACTGGAAATGTTACTTGAGAAAGGCGTAGCCGCTGAGCTATTAGGCCATTTTATTCAAGCCAATGGGGAAAGGCTATCGACAGCGTTAGATGACACACACACCAGCGTCCCTCTATTTGCACCACCGAATAAACCTGTTATTGCTTTTGCTGGGGGTTCCCATAAAACTCACGCGATACAAGCGGTATTAAATGGCGGTTGGGTCACAGGGTTAGTAACCGATGAAGCCACAGCTCATCATTTATTAGGAAATAATTAAAACAGAAACTCAGGCGATAATGCATCGCTTGAGTTTCTTCTTTTTTATAACGAATCATTCCATTAAAAAATGGTTTGTTCAGTTTATAAGGTTAATATTACCCCTGTGCTAACCAGTGATGACACAGCATACCGAGCAAAGTAAAGACCAACGCGCCAATAACATGGATGGCAATGGTGCTGATGGCAAAGCCAAATTTCCCCTCTTGAATTAAAACGACCACTTCAAGTGAAAATGTGGAGAAAGTGGTGAATGCACCACAAAAGCCCGTCACAATAAATAACTTATAGGCGGGGCTAATATTGGCGTTGGCAAAATAAGAAATAGCAAAACCAATAACAAAGCCACCCACTAAGTTGACAACAACAGTACCAAGGGGAATATTGGGATAAAAGTGATTAAGTTTCAGGCTAACAAACCACCTTAACCACCCACCGAGAACAGAACCCAGCGCTATTGCAAATAAAGAGGCATACATAGAAACTTCCTTTAATGTCTGGCGGGATAAATGAAAGGAAAGTTTCCTATTAGATCATTCATGCCCTAAATTCAGGGCACATAATACCTACGTACCCTATCTTTTGAAAAGGTTAACGTAGGCATCATCAGCCCTACATGGGCGGTTTTGTAACAGGAGGAATGCCATCTCCCATAGTTCTACATAAAATCATAATGTTATTTATTATATTATGTGAACTCTTTTTAAAAACATACTCCTAAATAATTCAAGTTGCAACTCGTCAAGGCGAGAGATTAAAAAGAAGTAAGCATATAATTTATTTAGGAATATAAACTAATAGTCGATTCCCTTTTTCAATATCAAACGTCAGTGATGTGTAGTCATAATGTTCTAAATTTCCTTGATAAACCAATTCACGGACACCTGTACAAGGCTGATAAATCTCATGCTTATTCCATAATTGATTAAATAGCGCAGATTGCCCCACCAGCGTTTTTACTAATGTTTTGATATTAGGGTCATTTTTAGTCAAAGCATAATCACGACGAAAACTTGCGAGTAACTGTTTAGCGACTAACGGCCAATCCGCAAACCGTTCTTGATAGCGAAGGTCTGTGAATAATAAATAAAGAAAATTACATAAATACGGTTCAGCTTCGGAAAAATGAAAATAATCATCAGCACGTGAATTATAAGCCAGTACATCCCAATGCAAATTAAGCACATAACATAAATAGTTATCTGGAAAATCAGTGATCATTTTTGAAATTGCCGAAGGCACACAGTGTTCTGTATTTCCAGTCGCTATAGGCTCTCTGTTATGCGTAAGTAGATAAAGATGCTGGCGTTCAGCCGTATTTAAATTAAGTGCGTTTGACAGGTTATCAAGAAATTGCGTTGAAACCCCTATCTCTCGGCCCTGTTCAAGCCATGTGTACCACGTCAAACCAACACCAGCGAGTGCGGCAACTTCTTCTCGGCGCAATCCTGGCGTTCGACGGCGAGTTGTGCGTGGTAAACCGACTGATTCAGGAGAGACACTTTCACGTTTTTGCTTTAAAAAATCAGCCAACTCAGGGCGGTTACGTTCTCTATTTTTCATAACCTATTGCTTTTAGTAATAGTATAACTAGTTAAATTGTATCAGGATAATGCATTCATTATAGTCCCCATTTATTTGTCTGTCTAAATGGGAAAAATATGAACCGACACCAAAGTATTGCGCTATTTGTTTTATTACTGGCAGGTTTTGTGACAATTTTTGATTTGTTTGTTGTCAATGTAGCCATTGTAAGTATCCAGCAATCATTGAATGCCAATCTGACACAAATCACACTCATCATTGTCGGCTATGAATTAGCATTTGGGCTGCTGCTGATCACGGGGGGACGATTGGGCGATATTTATGGCAAAAAAAGCTTATATCGTGTCGGAATGACGCTGTTTACAATCACCTCTCTACTTTGCGCTTTAGCACCAACGGCATCTTTATTAGTCACTTCTCGGTTTCTACAAGGGTTATCTGCTGCCTTATTGTTCCCTCAAGTCTATTCCAGTATCCGCATTAATTTTAATGAGCAGACAGCTAAAAAAGCCTTTGGCTATCTGGGAATGAGTTTAGGATTGGCCGCTATTGCTGGGCAAGCTTTAGGGGGTTGGTTAATTACACTCGACCTGTTTGGCTTAGGCTGGCGGACAATTTTTCTAGTCAACCTCCCCATTGGTGCGGTAGCTGTTTTTTTATCGGGTTTTCTACTTGAAGGCCATCGAATGAAAGTAAATTTAGATTGGTATGGTGTATTCCTGTCCAGTAGCGGTATTTGTTGCGCATTATTTCCATTACTCATGCTACCCGTCTGGGGATGGTCAACGATAGGCACAGTATTACTCATTAGTGGGATTATGCTTCTTACCTTATTCGTCTATCAAGAAAAACGATTAGAAAAGCAAGGAAAAGCACCGTTATTTACCCTATCCATTTTAACCCATCGTGACTTTGTCATTGGGCTTTTGGTTGTCATGAGCGTGTACGCAACATCATCTGCTTTCCCTTTGATGCTATCGTTGCTACTGCAAAAAGGCATGGGCTTAACCCCGTTTTTATCCGGTTTAATATTTGTTCCTTCAAGTATTGGTTTTGTTATCTCATCAATTATAACGCCATATTGGACCCGTCGTTATGGTGACCGAGTCATATTTTGGGGGGCCATATTCTACGCAATAAGTTATGTGCTACTCCTGATAGCATTGTATGCTTTTTCATTAAACAGCCCAGTGGAATGGCTATCTCCAATATTATTCTTCATCGGCTTTACACAAGGCATGATTATGACGCCAATGTTAAATCTCGTGTTAGCAAAAGTCACCCCTGAGCTTGTCGGCCAAGCATCAGGTTTTACCGCAACACTACAACAAATTGGCGCGGCGATGGGGGCGACAAGTGTTTCGGTCATTATGCAATATGCATTGGCGGCTATGCCAAAACAATTACCATTTGAACAATTAAAATGGGCCATCAGTTGGGGGCTAGGGTTTAATGTATTGATGGCAATCTGTGCCGCTGTTTTGTTATTGATGATCACTGGGCGGTTGACCTTGCTGTATAAAAAATAGCTTACAGCACGGTTTCGCTATCAACGTAGCTCTCGGCATGGTGGTTTGCTTTTACAGCATCACCATGCCGCTTAAAAAAGACAAAAATCAATCACCCTTAGGAGGATTGTCATGTGCCATAGGCTCACCAACAGGGTTATTGCTTATTTAAGATAGGTGTCGTCCATTATTGGGACATTTTTAAAATCGTCCGCACATTGCTGGCACTAGTGGCGATAATATCAATCGCCCCAGTACGTAAGGCCCCCATGATCGCCATCGCTTTTGATGACTCAGATGCAATCGCAATTACACAGGGGATTTTTCTCAGCTCATCAATACTTAAACCAATCACCCGGTCATTCATGACAGTGTCTACATGTTGCCCTTGTGCATTAAAAAAATCATAACCCGCAATATCCCCAATAACCCCTTGATTTAAGCTGGCATCAACAATTTCACGAGGCGTAAACCAACCTAGCTTAACCATATAGCTGTCTTCATTCATGTCACCAATACCAATCAACGCTATATCCGCTTTACGGGCGCGATCTAAGGTTTCCTTGATGGTGCCGTTTTTCATGAATGACTGTTTTAATTCGTTATTTTCAACATAGGCTGGTGCATATAAGGTTTCACTGGTTCCACCAAATTTTTTCGCTAATCGGCGGCTGATATGGTCTGCATTAATCGAATCACCAGGGCGATGAGTCCCGCCTATCCCACAGATAAAACGGCAATCTTTTTCAGGTACAGCTCCTCCGCTGTCTGCCACAACCGCTACATTGCGCCCTTGCCCTACAGTAACAATCATATTGTCGCGTAATGTGGTTGATAAATAATTGGCAACCAACGTTCCAACTTGATAGCGTTGCTCTTCTTCATCTGGATGGTCTAATGCGATTAATGCACGGGATATTGGAAAACGGGAGAGTAATTGTTGCTCTAACTGAGTACTAAAAATAGGATGATAGCGTACGTTGATCTCAACAATGCCTTCCTCTTTGGCGCGCTTTAATAGGCGCCCCACCTTAATCCGCGATATACCAAACTTATTGGCGATCTCTTCCTGAGTAATTTCATCACGATAATACGCTATCGCAATTTCAGTGAGTAGCTCGATATCGGAAGATGTTTGTGATCTATCCATAAGATAGTGGTTTCCTCTTTATTGGTGTTAATCGCAACAAGGATAATAAGGTTTTAGTATAGCGTTTCTAGTGGCAATTAATAAGTAAGTTGTAAAATAGAGTGGATATATACGCCTAAACAACGGTGACGTATATATCCATATAATGACTAGGTTAGGTAATCAGGCATTAGCTAGAGCAGCTTGTTTTTCGACACTTTGAGCCAATTGACATAACAAGAGACAGCAAGAGGTTGCTCCCGCATCTAACACGCCTCTTGAACGCTCACCTAAACGGCTTGCACGACCAATTTTTGCCACTAAATCCAATGTGGAATCACGCCCTGCAATCGCAGCTTCTTGCATTGCGTCAAGCGCTTGTTTAAAGCTTTTACCTGATGTTGTCGCTTCTTCGAATGCTTGGGTCGCGGGGATCAACGTGTCCATTAAACACTTATCACCAACAGTGGCACTGCTGATATCTTGTAATTCAGATAACCCATTTTGCAGCATGGCGAGAAAATCTTGTTGCGTTAGCTCTGTTTTACCTGAAATGCTGTCAGACATGCCCATAAAGAAGCTACCATACAACGGCCCCATTGACCCGCCAATACCTTCCATCAACGCATCTGAAATTTCTTCAAACCCTTCACTCAATGATAGTTGACGACCTTCAATTGCCTTAGCACATAAATTGAAACCTTTTGCCATATTGATCCCATGGTCACCATCACCAATAGCACCATCAATTTCGCTCAGGTATTCACGGTTTGTCACAATAATATTCACTAAATCAAGGGTTACTTCACTGCCACAATCCGTTGATATAACTTGCATAACTGGCTCCTTTACTTAACCTGAGTTAAACCTAATGAATACGCAGGTACATCCATCAGTGTTTTTAATTCATCATCTACCTTCATTAAGGTTAGAGTAACGCCCATCATTTCTAATGAAGTAAAGTAATTACCTACGTAATTGCGAACAATGCGCACACCTTTCTCACTCAATTGTTTTTCAACTTCTGCGTAGTAAATATACAGTTCCATTACGGGAGTCGCGCCCAATCCAGAAACTAGCACCACGACTTCATCCCCTTGTTTTGCCTGCGTATCATCTAAGATTGGCGTTAACATTGTTTGAGCCATTTGTGCAGCAGATTGAATTGGCATGATTTCAATACCCGGCTCACCATGGTGCCCAATGCCTAATTCCATCATGCCATCTTCAATATGAAAATTAGGATGCCCTACCGCTGGAATGGTGCAAGACGTTAGACCGACACCAATAGAATGGCAGTTATTAATAGCTTTTTGTGCTGCGCCAATCACGCCATCTAGGTCATAACCTTTACTGGCGGCGGCGGCACCAACTTTCCACATTAAAATTTCACCGGCTACACCACGACGCTTTTCTTTTTCGCTGGCGGGTGCTGAGGCAACATCATCGGTTGCCACCACCGTTTTAATTTTCATGCCCGCTTTTTCAGCTTTTTTCATCGCCATTTTGACGTTCATGTTATCGCCTGCATAGTTGCCATATAAGCAAGCAACACCAGCGCCACTGTCAGCCGCTTTAAAGGCATCTAAGAATGCGCCTGCGGTTGGTGAGGAAAAAATTTCGCCAATCGCCACCGCATCTAGCATATTTTCGCCAACATAACCTAAAAATGCAGGTTCATGACCAGAACCCCCGCCGGTGACAATCCCTACTTTTCCTGGTACTGGCGCTTGTGGATATTTTAAAACCCGAGCGTTCTCCGTTTGCGCAAAATATTCAGGGTGCGCTTTCAAATAGCCTTGAATCGCATCTTCAACAACAAGATCAGGTTCATTAATGATTCTATTCATAATTCCCTCAATTTACTTATTTTCTGGTGTTAGCTGCATCTTTGCTGACTGTTCAAGCAGTTCTTGCGGTACAGTGATAAATTTCATCAGTATCGCACTAAATAAATAAAGCCCTGAGAAGATCCAAATCACGCCCAATGCCCCAACACTACTAATGAATATCCCTACTAATGCTGGACCAACAAAGGTACTTAACCCAGCACCTAAGTTAAGTACTGACATTGCGGCACCTTTGTTTTCAGGAGCTAGCGTTGGCATGATAGCTGAAAGTGGCACATATCCTGCCAAGCATGCGCCAAACAAACCGGCGGCAATCATCATCAGGGTATAACTGTGACCGAAATAGTACGGTACGTAATAAAACATTAGGGTACAAATCATACAACCGACACAACCGAACCAAATCACAATATTGCGCCAACCAATTCGGTCACTCACAACACCAAAAATAAGGTTAAAGGCAATATTGACAGTCCAAAGTGCGGCATAGATATGTAACCATTCTGTTCGAGAAAAACCAAAGTCAGCGAGAAACATTGGCATGAAGATCACAAAACCATATGCCGCTGATGTGTTAATGGTTCTTACAATGCCCCCTAAACCGATTTTAGGGTTTTCAAATGCGATGGTAATTCCTTTAAATAAATAGCTGAGCGAAACTTTTTCTTTTGGTTTGTCTTGTACATCGCCCGCTTTATTACGATTGAGCGCTATCGCTATAAATGCCCCAATAGTGACAAATATCAGCCCACTCCATAACGTCGCCATTTCACCGAGAATAGGTAATGCATAACTTGAATACATCACGCCTAATACACCTAGCCCGCCACTATAAACGAACCAGAAAATTCCGACGGCTGAACCTAATTTTTTAATAGGTGCTTCATACGCTACCCAAACTAAAAAACCATAAGCAAACATTGGATAACCAAACCCGCGTAAGGCATAAGTTGGGACCATGATAGATAAACTATTGCTTGGCAGCCCGACGGATAAGAAAATAACCGAGCCAATCACAAACATCACAAAGCCAAAAATCATCACTCGACGCGCCGTATAAATCTCAGCAAGCACCCCTGATAACCATGCGGCAACCGCTGCAAAAAAACCATATACACTAAAAAGTAATGAAGATTCTTCAATACTCATTCCACGGCTAATAATAAAAGGCGATAGCCAACCTTGTTCTAGCCCTTCCCCCATCATAAAGATAAGGACGCCAAAATAGCCAAGTAGTAACTTTGGTGAAAAACCCGTTACTTTAGACAATTTATTGATTATCATATCGTTAACCTCAGTGCTTGTTCGCTGGGTTAGGACCTGAATAACAAGCCTTGGTAGGGTGACATTTATTCAGGTCCAATTTTTATCGTTATTTTTTATTTCGCGTTTAATTTGAACCGGCTACAGCATTATAGGTTCGGGTCTAAAACCACTTTAATATGCGGGTCACCTTTCGCCATCATAGAAAAGCCTTCTGCGAATTTTTCTAATGGTAAGATATCAGTGACGACACCTTTTGTTGGGAAATCACCATTACCGATACCTTCAATAACTAACGGGTAGCAATATGGGCCTAGGTGAGAACCTAATAAGTCCAGTTCCTTACGGTCGCTAATAATGCTCCAATCAACGGTCACTGGGTCTTTAAATACAGAGAACTCGACAAATGTTCCAAGTTTACGGATCATTTTCAGCCCCTGTTCTACAGATTTTGGTGCGCCTGTCGCTTCAATGTAGATATCGCAACCGTAGCCTTCCGTCATGTCTTTAACGATTTTATCCACATCATCACGTTTCGGATTCAATACGATATCCGCGCCAAATTCTTTTGCTAGTTCAAGGCGTTTATCAAAGAGGTCTAAAACAACCAGTTTTCCAGCACCAGACTTTTTAATCGCACCAATCATTCCTAAGCCTAATGTTCCTGCGCCTGAAAGTACTACCACATCCCCCAATTTGACATTGGCGCGCTGCACTGCATGTAAGGAGCAAGCATAAGGCTCAATCAAAATGGCATCTTCAATTGGCATATCAACAGGAACATGGTAGTTAATCGCTTCTTTAGTGAATTTCATGTATTGAGCCATACCGCCATTCACATTTTTTTGGAAGCCATACAGGTCATGTTTTTCACACATCCAATATTCACCACGTTTACAAAAACGGCACTCCCAACATGGGACGATTTGTTCGGAAATAACACGGTCGCCCAATGCAAAACCTTCTACCTTTGAACCAAAACCAACAACATGACCAATAAACTCATGCCCTGGGATCATCGGCGCTTTAATATACGCAGGTTGTTCATCATCCCCCCAAAAACTTGGGGCACCTTCGAAGGCTTTCACATCACCTGCACAAATACCGCAAGCTTCTACACGCACTAGAATTTCTTCTTCACTAATTTTTGGCACATCCACCGTTTCTAAACGGTAATCTTTCGGTGCATAAGCAACCACGGCTTGCATTTTTTCTGGGATGCCTGCGCTCATCGTTGCTTTTGAATCACAGTGTTCACACATAGTTCTATCCTCGGCGGTTTGTAAAATGAACATAAGTTCAATGAAGATACAAATTAACCATACCTTCTTTTCTTTATCCTTGCCCATAACCAGATTGTCAAAGTGTGATTTAGAGCAAATATTCTTATAAAATAGCTTTTAAACGACTACTTTTCGCTATTTATCGAAAAAAAATGTAATTTAAAGCCCTAGATCACAGAATCAAGCATACCAAAAATAAAAACACATGTTCACCTATTGATTATTTGTTCATAAGATCCTATTTTCTATTTAGTACAATTGAATAGTTAATGAACATTTGTTCAATCATAAGGATCTCTATCATGCTATCTATTGCCATTGGTGCTGATGACGCTGCATTTGAAATGAAAGATTTAATTAAAGCTCATTTAAAAGAGCTAAATATTGAAGTGACAGATTACTGCTTAAAGACTGGGGTTGAAGATGAAATGTACCCCGACGTTGCTCATGCCGTCGCCACCGCTATCACACAAGGTAAACATCAACGCGGAATTTTAATTTGTGGCACGGGTATTGGGATGTCTATCGTAGCCAATAAAGTTGCGGGGATACGTGCAGCGCTTTGCCATGATACTTACTCAGCAGAGCGGGCACAAAAAAGCAATGACGCGCAAATTATCACTTTCGGAGCACGGGTAATAGGCCCCGAATTAGCCAAAATAATCGTCGACACATGGCTAGCTTCCCATTATGAAGGGGGACGTTCAGCACCCAAAGTAGCCCGTATTAGTGAATATGAAAATGGGGAACGTTAGTTTTAATTTGGGAGTTTTGTTATGTGCACACAAACACAAAATAAATTAGCAAATGCAATCCGCTTTCTTTCAATCGATGCTGTACAACAGGCAAATTCGGGTCACCCAGGTGCCCCTATGGGGATGGCAGACATTGCTGAAGTATTATGGAGAGACTACTTACAACATAACCCAGCCGACCCCTGCTGGCCTAATCGCGACCGTTTTGTGTTATCAAATGGCCACGCCTCAATGTTGCTATACAGTTTGCTTCATTTAACGGGCTATGATGTTTCTATCGAGGACTTAAAGCAGTTTAGACAATTACATTCAAAAACACCTGGTCATCCTGAATTAGGCTACACACCGGGAGTTGAAACCACCACAGGCCCTCTGGGACAAGGTATTGCAAATGCAGTGGGAATGGCTATCGCGGAAAAAACACTAGCGGCTACCTTTAACCGCTCAGGTTTCCCTGTTGTCGATCATTTTACTTATACTTTCCTCGGTGATGGCTGCTTGATGGAAGGGATTTCCCATGAGGTTTGCTCTTTAGCAGGGACTCTTAAGCTCAATAAGCTGATTGCTTTTTATGACGATAACCAGATCTCTATTGATGGTGATGTACAAGGCTGGTTCACCGATGATACCGCACAACGCTTTGAAGCCTATGGTTGGCATGTTATTAGAGCCATTGATGGGCATTCGCGTCCTGCAATTAAAGCCGCGATTGAGCAAGCCCATCAACAAACCTCTAAACCAACATTGATTATTTGTCGCACCACTATCGGATATGGCTCCCCCAATAAAGCGGGAACAGCGAGTTCACATGGTGCTCCCCTTGGGAACGATGAAATTGCATTAACGCGTCAACAATTAGGCTGGGAGTACCCACCTTTTGAAATCCCTGAAGAGATTTACCAACCATGGAATGCAATAGAGCGTGGTGCTGAACAGCAATTACGTTGGGAACAGGCTCTACGGGAATATGCCAAGCAATATCCCGAATTAGCCCTTCAATTAAACCAGCGCTTATCAAACCAACCCACCGGATCATTTAGTTCAGTTATCAATGAGTACATTCAGCACCTGAATAATAACCCAGCAGAAATTGCCACTCGTAAGGCTTCACAAAATGTTCTCGATATTATCGGCCCTGTTTTACCTGAGCTAATGGGTGGCTCGGCAGATTTAGCGCCGAGTAACCTGACTTACTGGTCAGGCTCAAAACCTATCAATGAATATCCTGCGGGTAATTATATTCATTATGGTGTACGGGAATTTGGCATGACTGCCATTGCCAATGGTATTGCATTACACGGAGGGTTTCGCCCTTACACCGCAACCTTTTTGATGTTCTGTGAATATGCTCAAAATGCGGTACGCATGGCCGCCTTAATGAAATTACCGCAAATTCTGATTTACACCCATGATTCGATTGGCTTAGGTGAAGATGGACCGACTCATCAACCGGTCGAACAATTAGCCGCATTGCGGGCTACTCCCAACCTTTCCGTATGGCGGCCCTGTTGCCAAGTAGAAACCGCAGTTGCTTGGCAACAAGCCATACTGCAACAAAATAAGCCGACGGCCTTAGTCCTTTCAAGGCAAAATCTCCATCAGCACTCACGTACCTCTGAGCAACTTACCTGTATCCAGCGTGGGGGGTATATTTTACGAAGTAATAGCCAATCACCTGAGTTATTGTTAATTGCGACGGGCTCTGAGGTCACCTTGGCGGTTGAAGCCTGGCAGGTTTTAACCGCACAGGGTTTTAACGTCAATGTTATATCAATGCCATCCACTGATACTTTTGATAAACAACCTGATGAATATAAACAACAGGTTTTACCTAATCATGTTCGTCAACGTATTGCCATTGAAGCTAGCATTGATGATTACTGGCGTAAATATGTTGGCTTGGATGGGTTAATAATGGGAATGAATAGCTTTGGCGAATCTGCACCTGCTAAGCAGTTATTTGACTATTTTGGTTTCACTATTGAAAAGCTAATTAGTATGTCACTTTCATTATTACAGGCCGATAAATAATTAAAGCTAAGTTTTATTAAAATTCGTTATCCTACTTTGTAATTATTATTACAAGCCAAATAATAACATTATTATTTGGCTTATTTTTAATTAGATAATTATTGAATACTATATCCACCATCAATAACTAAATTATGTCCAGTGATCATATCAGATGCATCACTGGCTAAAAATAACGCACATGCCGCAATTTCTGACGGTTCAGCAAAACGTCTAGCAGGAATTTTTTCTTTCATTTCATCACCTTTCTCCCCTTCCCATGCTTTTTTACCTAATTCCGTCATCACAATAGTTGGAGAAATTGCATTAGTTTGTATCCCTTTAGGGCTCCACTCCAGCGCTAATACTTGAGTTAAGCCAATGATCGCTGCTTTACTGGCACAATATGCGGCATGCTGATCTAAAGCAATGACCCCTGCTTGGGAAGCCATATTAATTATCTTCCCTTTTCCTTGTTTAATCATGATATTACCAACTGCCTGACAAACAAGAAAGGTACCTTTTAAGTTCACATTCATGGTTAAGTCCCAATCAGACTCTGCTAAATCTTCCGCAGGAGCTAATGCCACAATCCCCGCACTATTTACAGCAATATCCAATGAGCCATAATGCTGTAAAACCTGTTGAACCATTTCTGAAACTGACTCAGAATTTGTGATATCACATTGAATACCTAAGCTATTTCCTAGCATTTTAGCTACCTCAGTAACCTTTTCTGATTTATCAACTAAGGCAACTTTAGCCCCTTTCTCGGCATATAACTGAGCAATGGCGAGCCCAATACCTGCGGCTCCCCCTGTGATCACGGCCACTTTACCATCAAGAGAAAAGTTGGTGTTATATCCACTAAATTTTTTCATTATAATTCCTTAACATCATGATGTGATATTTAATAAAAATATAATATGAATACGATGGTGAAACTGAAACACCATGATATTCGATGAGAGTTAATTAATATTTAGTTTTACTAATATAATAGTGTTACAGGTTTAAATCTATATTTATAATTTATAAAAATGAGCCACTTCTCATATTATTAGAAATGAAAAATAAGATTAAGAACATTTGTTCACAATTAAATTCAAACTGATTATTTGTTTATATTAACATGAGTATTTAATCCATTTTTTCGATAGCACAATGACAGATTATAAAACAATCATAGTCCCCTATTGATAGTCCTTTAACCACTATCTGCATAATACAGTATAAATTTAGCAATAACTGGCGCATAATATTAGTTATATCTAAATTGATATTGAACAACGTAAATGTACTGTCATCAGATAAAATAATGGAATGGGTATCATTCGCGTTAAACTGCGTATTTTAGTTAAATAGGTCATTGATAATATGGAACAAAACCATTTACTGCTACAATTGAAGGATATTGGTTATACCATTGATGGGAAAACAATTCTCGATAATGTGCAGATTAACCTACAAGCAGGTGATTTCAAATTAATCACAGGGCCTTCCGGTTGTGGAAAAAGCACCTTATTAAAAATAGTGGCATCTTTAATTTCCCCCACTCAAGGTTCGATCACCTTCAAGGGAAAAGATATCAATACTATTTTACCAGAAACCTATCGCCAACAAGTTTCATACTGTACGCAAACGCCTGCTTTATTTAGCACAACAGTATATGATAATTTGGCATTTCCATACCAAATAAGAAAGTTACCTTTCAATAAAGATAAGATAATAAGTGACTTAAACTATTTCTCACTGCATGAAACTATTTTAGAAAAAGGTATCAATGAGCTTTCTGGTGGGGAAAAACAACGTATTTCTCTTATCCGTAACTTACAATTTTTACCGCAAATTTTGCTATTAGATGAAATAACCAGTGCCCTTGATGAAGAAAATAAAATCAAAGTAAATGAATTTATTCACCACCTTACCACTGATAAAAAAATCGGGGTGTTGTGGGTAACCCATGACCAAGATGAAATATCTCATACCAATGAGGTTATTACCCTTCCCATTCATCATGAAGAATAATAGGATATTACTGTGCACCAACCAGCCATCTCCAATGAATCACTAACATTTTCGGTCATGTTAGTTTTAGTGGCTATTTTTATTAGCCATAAAGAAAAACTTTCCCTAGAAAAAGATATAATTTGGAGTACCTGTCGAGCTATCATCCAGCTACTAATAGCGGGTTATATCTTAAAATACATCTTCAATGTTGATCATAAACTGCTCACCATCGCCTTAGTCATGTTTATTTGCGTTAATGCTGCGTGGAATGCCAAAAAAAGAAGTAAGTATATTGATAAAGTTTATGTTACGGCATTAATAGCGATTACATCTGGTACATTCCTAACGCTGCTTATCCTAATATTATCCAACGCAATAGAATTTACGCCTATGCAAGTCATCCCTATAACGGGCATGATAGCCGGGAATGCGATGATAGCCGTAGGATTATGCTTTAATAACCTTGGTCAACGTTTTGCCAGTCAACAGCAACAAATCCAAGAAATGCTGAGCTTGGGAGCAACACCGAAAGTGGCTTCTGCTTCCATAATCCGCGATAGTATTCGCGCATCATTAATCCCCACGGTTGATTCAGCTAAAACAGTTGGAATTGTTAGCCTTCCCGGCATGATGTCGGGGTTAATTTTTGCAGGCGTTGACCCACTGCAAGCGGTCAAATACCAAATTATGGTGACATTTATGCTACTGGGAACCGCCAGCCTTTCAACTATCTTGGCCGGTTATATGACTTATACCAAGTTTTATAATCAACGGCATCAACTCTTAGTCACAACACTCAATAAGTAATTCGCCATAGCCCGCCTGTAAGTTAATTTTGTGCAGGCGGTTTCAATCATCATTATTAGCGTGGATTAGCTTATTCCTACTGGCAAGACTTCAATCAGTTGAGCTTGGCTATTTTCGTTATCAATTAAATTAAAAATATGATTAAGCATAGTAGGCACATCTTGTTTAACCATTTCAATATCATTACCTAGCAATGCAACAAATGGGTCCCAGTCGAAACAACCTAAATTAGGTTGCTGTAACCCAGTATACCCTTTATGCCCTAACCAACGCATCACTCCTTCTAATGAAATTGTTGAATTAATAAATAAGCCACATTCCGCTATCTTTTGCGGGTCATTATTATGCTGCTTAAAGAAAACAGAGAGCGCTTTTTCTGCTTTTTCAGGCGCATAGCCACAAGCCAAAATATTTTCACTGGGGACATCTATGCTTAGCTCGCGATGGGCATCAATAAACCCGCGAATACGCTCGCGAGTATTATGATCATGCTCACGTCCACCAATAAAAATTAGAGCGGCGCCCTGTATAAGTGGCGTTTTTTGTTTGCGCAAAATACGTTGGGTTAGCGTTTTCGCCCCGAGATAATTGTCTGAAATGACCGAAGACGCCAATGTGCCCGGCAAGTCTAAATTCAAAGTAGGCACGCCGGAGACTTGGCAGATTTCCGTAATTTTATCGGGGTTGGTTGCCCCTGTCGAAATCAACCAATCCACCTGATATGAAAGCATAGCGCGTGCCGCTTCAATTTCGAGTTTAGGATCACGTCGCGTACAGGTGATAATAGGAAATAGCCCTCTTTCACGTGCCATTTCCTCAAAATGCTCAACAATTGAACCGAAATAACGGTTGTCATATTTGGGTACTAACATGCCGATAATTTTAGACCTATTGCTGCGTAATAAGCTGGCCTGCTTATTTACAGAATAATTTTGTTCTTCCGCGATACGCATTACTTTCTGTGCAAGCTGTGCGCTAATCCGCCTTTTTTGCCAATTTCCATTGAGTACAGCACTCACCGCACTGGCTGAAACCCCCGCTAATTCTGCAAGGTCGTAGATCGTTGTTTTCTTATTTTGTCTGATCTTTGTCACAGATTCATATCTCCATTTTTTACTAGCTTGACACCAAAGTAGAAAAGTCGCAATACTGCTACATCGATTGAGCAGAACTGAAATTGATGAATTCTGAGCTGATATAAAACAAAAAAATATTATCAGTCTTTCATATGTAGCCACCTATCCGTTCCTGTGACTCATTGTCATTTCATTGATTTCACAATGCTTTTTATTCTTATATTTCCGCTAAAATATCCAATTGGAGTAAAAATTATGGCTATTTCCATTGAAAACAAAGTCGCAGCAATCACAGGTGCCGCTTCTGGTATCGGTCTTGAGTGTGCTCGTACACTGATCAAAGCAGGCGCTAAAGTCGTTTTGATAGACCGTGCTGAAGAAAGATTGAATCAACTCGTGGCTGAACTTGGCGAAAACGCTATTCCATTAGTCATCGATTTGATGAACCCCAAACAAGTTGATGGGATGTTAGATGAAATCCTAAAAAAAGCAGGTCGTTTAGATATCTTCCATGCCAATGCGGGTGCCTATATTGGTGGGCCCGTTGCTGAAGGCGACCCCGATGTATGGGATAAGGTATTGAATTTAAATATTAATGCAGCTTTTCGTAGTGTTCGTGCCGTATTACCACATTTTATTGCTCAAAAGTCTGGCGATGTATTATTCACCAGTTCAATCGCTGGGGTCGTTCCTGTGATCTGGGAACCAATTTACACTGCATCAAAATTTGCCGTTCAAGCGTTTGTCCATTCTACGCGCCGCCAAGTCTCTGAGCATGGTGTGCGTGTTGGTGCAGTATTACCAGGCCCTGTTGTCACCGCACTACTCGACGATTGGCCGCAGGAAAAAATGGATGAGGCATTAGCTAATGGCAGTTTAATGCAACCGATTGAAGTGGCTGAAGCCGTTTTATTCATGTTGACGCGCCCCAAAAATGTCACTATCCGTGATTTAGTTATCGTTCCAAATAGCGTCGATCTCTAACCTACCAACTTGTCATAGATTACAGCCCACATCTTGGAGGAAAAAATGAGTAATCCAACGACCTCATTAAATAATAATGACAATGTCGTTATTGGTATTGATGTTGGCACCGGTAGCGCGCGTGCCGGTGTTTTTGATATGGCTGGTAATATGCTAGCCTCAGCCAAACATGATATTTCACTTTTTCGCGATAGCGCTAATTTTGCGGAACAGTCGAGTAATGAAATATGGAAAGCAGTTTGTTACTGTGTCAAACAAGCGATCACCTCTTCTAATGTAAAACCACAACAAGTGGTTGGAGTCGGTTTTGATGCAACCTGCTCACTGGTCGTCATTGGACACGATAAGCACCCGATCACTGTTAGCCCGTCGAATGACCCTGAACGTAACATCATTGTGTGGATGGATCATCGAGCGACTGAACAAGCAGAGCGTATTAACCAGTTAAAACACCCCGTTTTAAATTATGTGGGCGGCAAAATTTCTCCAGAAATGGAAACACCAAAGATATTGTGGTTAAAAGAAAATTTACGCCAAACCTATGATAACGCATGGCAGTTTTTTGATTTAGCTGATTTTTTGACATGGAAATCAACGGGTTCACTGGCACGCTCAACCTGCACCGTCACCTGCAAATGGACCTACCTTGCCCATGAAAAACGTTGGGATGCTGATTATTTCCAACAAGCTGGTTTATCTGAACTGGTCGAAGAAAATTTCTCCCGCATTGGGCAACAAATCGTTGAGCCGGGCACGCCTTGTGGTTCAGGGTTAACAGAACAGGCCGCACAGCAAATGGGCTTACTCGCAGGCACTCCTGTTGCTGCCGGTATGATTGATGCTCATGCAGGAGGGATTGGGACTGTAGGTGTGAACGGTGATGCAACTGCAAATATGGCCTATGTATTTGGTACCTCTTCATGCACCATGACAACCACCAAAGAACCTGTTTTTATACCTGGGGTCTGGGGGCCTTATTATAGCGCTATGGTTCCTGGTATGTGGTTAAACGAAGGGGGACAAAGTGCCGCTGGTGCTGCAATAGACCAACTGCTTTCATTACACCCAGCCTCAGCGCAAGCTCAAATAACAGCCAAAGGACAAGGGAAATCATTACCTGTCATGCTAGCAGATTTAGTTCTAGAAAAAGCTGATTCTCCTTCTCAATCCGTTGAACTAGCACAAAAAATACATGTTGTCCCAGAATTTCTAGGTAACCGAGCGCCTTTTGCCGATCCACATGCAAGAGCTGTGATTGCAGGTTTAACAATGGATAACAGCATGGAAAATTTACTGTCTTTCTATGTTGCCGGTGTTTGTGGTATTGGGTATGGTTTGAGGCAAATTATTGAAGCACAAGCTAAATCAGGTGCTTCAATCGAAAATATCGTTATTAGTGGTGGAGCGGGTCAACACCCACTAATCCGCCAATTACTTGCAGACGCATGTGGTGTGCCAGTTATTTCAACCCGAGCAAGTGAACCTGTATTGCTGGGTTCCGCTATCCTAGGTGCTGTTGCAGGAAAAGTCTGTAATGATGTCGCACAGGCTATGAATAAGTTTAGTGCGATTGATTTAACTTACCACCCGAATAAGGCCTATAAAGCGCATCACGATATACGGTTTGCGTCTTTTTTACACTTACAGAAATGCGCTAGAGAGTTAAAAGGTTAAATAACTATTAGCTAGCCTTATCTAGCCTTATAATGAAGAAAGCCGCTTTATGGCTTTCTTCTCTCTGTTCCCTGTTTATTTGTATGTTGAACGGATAAAAAGCCCTTACCGACTAATCTCAAAAGCAATATTTTTGCCATAATGCATTTACCATCTCCATCGGTAATAAGTCATAGTCCCCTTCAACCATTGGAATAGACATTGTGACTCTACCATCATTATAGGTATACGCTTTCACAATAAATTTTTTGTACCCTTCTAACTTAGCATTTTTTACGCGAAAAACTTCGCCACAAACATAGCCTAAGTCCCCTTTGTCTGCTGTTTGCCGAATAAAATTATATTTCACTCCTTTAAATGACGCAGATTCAGGATAAGACAAGTAATCTTCCACACTACTTTTTGCCATTTTTACCAAATCAGGTGTTGGAGCATAATTCATCGTTACTCCTAAAATAAAAGAGCACCCAGTTAACAATAAGATTGTGAGCAACTTTATGATATTCATGTTTTTAAGCTCTCATAAACGCAATGACACAGCCAATTGACCAAAATGACACAACAGTACTTCTCTCAAAAATACCTGAGTAGTTATTTTTAGCTAATTGTAAGTAAATAAGAATTAATTTAATAATAGATGGTACTACCTACTTAAGAATACCTTATTAGGCAACCGCATTTGACCTAATCGCTATTTTCCGTAATAGTAATAATCTACGTAAATAGACACAACTAGTTTCATATAGGTTATTCGTATTTATACTTTATTTTACCCATCACATGAGTAAGTATACCAGCATTAAGCTAAAAATATAAATAGTACCCGAAAGATTAACTGTTTCAATTTGTATTTTTTTCACAAAAAGCGTTTCTCTTTTATATGATAGAAACAATAATTGGACTTAATTGTTAATTATCATTTAATAGTAATCACTTCAAATATATTATTAAACAATTCGAATTAAGAATTAGTGTGTCTAATTGTTAATAAACTCATATAATGCGTATATAGACTCAGTATATGAGTAAATTATTTATTTATTTTATTATTGAGTAATTTTATAAATAAGATTATCTCTTCCAAGAAAAACACACAAAAGATAAAAGTAAATATAAATCAATAAATTACAATCAAAAGGAAAGTTAGGTTATCTTCTTCTACTAGTTTCATAAGTAGCGTCATTACCTTTCCATTATCAATATTATTTTACATCCCATATTGCCCACAGCCAAAAAACCAAAACAAAAAATATCGTAATGAATTGATTAATAATTGAAAATTATCGATAATGAGATTGCAATGAGCATTTTGAAAGTGATAAAAAACAGATTAATACAATAATTTAACAAATAAACCATAAGAATATTTAACGATATCATTATGATTTAAATCTTGTGTGTACCTCAAACATCTCCCAATTCGTCTAGTTAAACTAACCCAAATTACAGAATATTCCTATAAAAACCCCCTATTAAACTAATACATAAAATTTTCCGACTAAAAATGACAAATTTAAATTTCAAATTCAGGTAGCATTGCCTTCCAAAGAAAAAGGGTATGCCATGACACAAATTCAATTACTTTTGCTTGCAACCAACAATATAAAAAACAATACAGACCTAAGCCATTCTCAAGAATCTTATGTTTACCAATACTATTATGCTAATGTGGCTAATCAGTTTGGTTGTATTAAAAGCTATATTGCTGAGTTTATTAAACAAACCTCTTCCGCCTTAGATAATGACCCACAGTTATCGGAACAACGTCAACAAATATATTCAACCGTTGAACGTTATTTGGAAATAGCTGAAAAACGTTATATTCAGAGACAGAAATTGCTTCAGAAACAATGAAAGTACAGATGTAACAAAGGCCTGCAAATGAGGCCTTTACCGATACAACTCCGTTTTACCTACCTATCTACTGCTCTTGTAACTCCAATTCCGCTATCACTGGCAGATGGTCACTGACACTTGACCATTGAAACTCTTCGCTATCCGTTGGTATTTGCATTTCATTTACATTCCACACTTGCCCTTTAAATGTAAAAATGTGGTCTATGTCAATCGCTGGATTAACTGCTGGCCAACTACGATAATCCGTCCCTTTTTTCTCAACGGGCTGCCACATATAACGGATTTCTTGAATAGGTTGTTCATTAGCCGTTGAGTTAAAGTCACCAGCTAATATTTTTATTGATGCAGCTATATTATCAAAACCAGTGTCTGTATCCCCAATGCTCGCATCTAAAATATGACGAACCTGCCCAATACGCACTGTTGGGTCTTTTTGCCAATCAAGATGAGTCCCCATTATAATAATTGGCGCATCAAAACCCGGTTTTGTTATCTGAGATAATAATACAACACGTTGCTCCGCATCGCCTGAAGGCAAGTTAATGACTTTTGATTTTTCAATTTTATATTTTGATAAAATTCCTACGCCATATTCACCACCATCAAAATCTAATGCTTTACCAAATGCAAAGTGCATCTTGTTAGCCTTAGCGATTTCCTCCAGTTGATTAACATGTTTACTGCGCGCCGTTTTGTTATCAATTTCGGTTAAAACAATGACATCTGCATCAATTCTCGCAATTGCTTTATTTAAAGCATCGAAATTTTTCACATCTGATGCCAACTCGTTCTTTCCGATATTATAAGTTGCAACTTTAATCGTAGGCTTATTCGCGGTATAGACCTTATTCGGCGTACCTCCGTCTTGCACCTTAAGTACTTCAGACCCCGTGGTTGTTGCTAATGCACCGCAAGAAACTAAAATTGCGGTAGAAATAACTGTTTTTAATAATTTCATTATATTTCCCCTGCTATTGTCTAAAGCTATAAAGAGGTCAATACCCGTCAAAAGTCTAAACTTAAGTACAGGTGAAATATGACCTACTAATATACTGTAGCAAGGAATAAGAATGATGCAGTGACCAAGTCGACAATCTTATTTTGAGAGCCAAAAAAACAATCTTTTTTAGAACAAAAAAGTGACTTCTTATAGAATTTCTTGTTTAAGAGACAGTTAAATAACAAAATAGTGTGACTAAATCGATACCCCCCTATGCACTTTGCCTAGCTTCGAACTTATAAGGGAAAATGACTTCTTCTTGTCTCTGTGAAAGATCACCGTCAGTATCCGCTAACCATCTTTGCAACTTCTTGGCAGCTTCTCTCGCCATTTTGCTATAATCAATGCGTACCGAAGTCAAGGATGGGTGAATATGGTCGCAATTTGCGGACCCTTCAACACAAGCAACAGCCAACATTTTCGGCACTTTAATCAAGCGCCTTTGACATTCAAAAATAACCCCTAACGCAATCATTTCGTGGCTACAAATCACAGCCTCAAGTTCAGGCTGACGAGTTAGCATTTCGCTAATTGCCTGACGTCCAAAATCCATGGTAGCAACATAAGGAGTCGTAATGCTTTGATCTGCACTTTGGTTATATTCGAGCATGGCCTTATTCCAGCCACTTAGTTGCTGGCTTTGCATTTTATTATCCATTTGAGCGCCAATATAGCCTATCTTCTTATACCCTTTTTGTAACATATAATGTGTTAAAAAATTAACCGCTTCCCCTATATTACTTTTAATATTCAATGTAAATGGATGACTCCCTCCCCCTGCAACACTGATAACAGGTATATCTACATTTTTAAGGTAGGTGTATACCCCCTCTGAATTAATCGCACCAAAAATGATCAAGGCCGCAGGGTTACTCTGTAATAATGTAGATAAAACTTCAGATTCTTTTTTCTGCTGATAGTCATGACTACCAATGACAACTTGATAATTATTTTTATTCAAAACCTCTTGTAATGATTGTAGAAATACCGAACTAGCATTATCACGTAACGACGGAATTAAAACGGCGACTGTTCGGCTTTGGCCTGACGCCAAAATACCCGCAGCTGAATTTGGAATATAACCCAGTTCTTCAACTGCCTCGTTGATTTTTTCACGTAATTTGTCTGAAACCAATTCAGGCGTACGAAGCGCTCGGGATACTGTCATTGACCCAACACCTGCATATTTTGCAACATCTTGCAGCGTGACTCGCCCTGTATTTTTTCTTTTTCGTGTTTTTTCCATAAAATACTTTTAATTAGCCTAAACTTATTATTAACCCGAGTAACTTACCATAGGTTGAATTTGTTAATCAGCCAACAAGTGTCCTGAATTAGTATTTGTTCGCTATTTTTATTCAAAATGATAGCGCTATCACGAAAATGAAAGTTTAAGCTAGATAGCGCTACCATAGATCACTACTATTCATTCAACCATTAAAAAAGATAAAAATTCAGCATACCAGGAGTAACTCTATGCTAACGACATTACTGACCCCTAACGTCATTCAGGTCGTCGAAAGCGCCACTGATTGGCAAGATGCGATAAAAATCGCCTGTAGCCCTTTGGTTAATAATAAATTCATCGAACCAAGATATATTGATGCCATTATTAAATCACATGAGAAAATTGGCCCTTATTATGTATTAGGACCTGGCATTGCGATGCCACACGCACGCCCAGAAGATGGCGTAAATCAATTATCACTAGGTTTAACTGTTATTAAACAAGGCGTTGAATTTGGTTCTGAAGGCAACGACCCAGTTAAGTTATTAATTGTTCTCGCAGCAACAGATAGCAACAGCCACATTGGCGCTATCGCAAAGTTGGCGGAGCTTTTTGATAATCAAGAAGATATAGACAGCATCATGCAATCAGAAAACGTAGATGACATTCTTAGCATCATCGCTAAATATGAATAATTAAATATTAAGGTAAATATTATGAAAATTACTGTTGTTTGTGGAAATGGTTTAGGCACAAGTTTGATGATGGAAATGAGCATCAAAAATATTTTGAAAGACTTACAAGTAAGTGCTGATGTAGATCACGTCGATTTAGGCTCAGCAAAAGGAACTGTAAGCGATATTTTTGTAGGAACAACTGACATTGCAGAGCAATTGGTTGCCCAACAAGTTGGTGGCGAAATCGTAGCGCTCGATAACATGATTGACAAAGTCGCGATGAAAGAACGCCTGTCTGTTGCTTTACAAAAACTTGGTGCAATGTAAGCGGAGGCACTATGTCATTTTTTCGTTTTCTGATGCAGGATGTTTTATCTGAACCTGCTATTTTAGTCGGTTTAATCGCCCTTATCGGTTTAATAGCGCAGAAAAAACCGGTGACTGAATGTATTAAAGGCACCATTAAAACCATCATGGGTTTTGTCATTTTAGGTGCAGGTGCTGGTCTAGTCGTAAGCTCATTAGGTGATTTTTCAGCTATTTTCCAACATGCATTTGGTATAAATGGTGTTGTACCGAATAACGAAGCAATTGTTTCCATTGCACAAAAAAGCTTCGGCCGTGAAATGGCAATGATTATGTTCTTTGCGATGTTAATCAATATTTTGATTGCTCGTCTGACGCCTTGGAAATTCATTTTCTTAACCGGTCATCATACCCTATTCATGTCAATGATGATTGCAGTGATCTTAGCTACAGCAGGAATGGAAGGAACCTTACTGGTTACTGTAGGCTCACTGATTGTTGGTTTCTGTATGGTCTTTTTCCCAGCAATCGCTCACCCCTACATGAAAAAAGTCACGGGCTCAGATGATGTTGCAATCGGCCATTTCTCGACAATTTCTTATGTATTGGCCGGCTTTATTGGTAGCAAATTCGGTAATAAAGAACACTCTACCGAAGATATGAATGTACCAAAAAGCTTATTATTCCTACGTGATACTCCAGTCGCCATTTCATTTACCATGTTCATTATCTTCATTATTACTTGCTTATTTGCAGGTGGTGATTTTGTACGTGAAGTCAGTGGCGGTAAAAATTGGTTCATGTTCTCATTGATGCAATCTATTACATTCGCTGCGGGCGTCTATATTATTCTGCAAGGTGTGCGTATGGTTATTGCCGAGATAGTTCCTGCATTTAAAGGGATTTCTGACAAATTAGTACCAAATGCAAAACCCGCTTTAGACTGCCCAGTCGTATTCCCATATGCCCCAAATGCTGTATTAGTAGGCTTTTTAAGTAGTTTTGCAGCAGGTGTTTTAGGCATGTTTGTATTGTATGCATTAAACATGACCGTCATTATTCCTGGTGTTGTCCCACATTTCTTCGTCGGTGCAGCCGCTGGGGTATTCGGTAACGCAACAGGCGGCCGTCGCGGGGCTATTTTAGGTGCGTTTGCTCAAGGCTTGTTGATTACTTTCTTACCTGTATTCCTATTACCTGTTCTGGGTGATATTGGTATTGCTAACACTACATTCAGTGATGCTGACTTTGGTGCAATCGGAATTTTATTAGGTATTATTGTTCGTTAAAACACATAAACTCCCCAATATTGTTATACTATTGGGGAGTCATTGATTAATCCAGAAACATTAAGCATCACAGCAACTCCTTGTTTACTTGATTACGATATAGCACAACTATCAAATAACTATCACAAAAATACAAATTAGAGCTACCACCTTAGCGATAAAGTCTGACTTTAATGCCTATAGGTTCAAAGCATATATATGCTCACCATCAATAATCTCACCAGTAAAGCTGAACCCATGACTGCAATATATTTTTTTAGCAATCATATTTTCCTCATCTAACCCAAGAGAGATTTTTCGTATTCCTAAGCTATTTAAATACACCAAAATTGCAGAAAAAGACTGTTTTCCTAAACCTTTACCAAGGTATTTATAATCCAACATAAAACGACAAATAAAAGCATGAGTTGGCTGTTCATCAACTATTTTGTACATAAAAAAGCCAATTAATTTATCATCCCAATAAAGTGCTTTGGGGATATATTCCGGATAATAGTGAGACTCCGCTATTGAGTATGCATTGCAACATACGTGCTCTTCTAATACGGTAGCAATACCATTTTTATTTGATGTAAGTTCACATACATCCCAAAAATTGAGTTTTGTTATTTCTTCAATATGAACCATAGATATTTTACCTAATTTTTAATACCGCTAAATACCGGTTAATTTCTGTTGTTAAATAATCGGGGAAGCTTATTAGACAACAAGTCGTTGGTCGATTTCGCGTCAATTGTGCTCAGTAAAATAAAAAACCAGCCCTAAATGAATAGAGCTGGTTTCAATAATATAGTTTTTGTTAATCAGTGCTGATTATTGGCTATTTCGCATATCCATAATCATTTTACCGTCATAATCTGCGCCAACAACAATGTTAGGCACTTCACCTTTATATTTATGTGCTTTAATTTGTTCAATTTCTAACTGTTTCCAGTTAATCATTTCACGGGTGATTGTGCGTTGTAATATCGCATTAGCCTCTGCTTCCTTCTGAGCCGCATATAATTTTGCATCAGCCTCTTGACGCATCGCAAAAGAACTTGCTTGCGCATTACGTTCCCTCGCTATCGCTTGCTGTTCCGCTGATTCCCTTTCAGCTTCAGCAATCACCACTTTTTTCTGTGCTAACTCACGCTCTTTTTCGGCTTCTGCTTTCGCTTGGTTGATCTGCTCTTGGCGCATTTTAGTGTTGACCACTTGTTCCTGAACAACTTCTGGTAGAGTAATATCTTGGATCATGATTTCTTTTATTGTATACCCATATGGGGATGCATACCCTTGAATTGCATCACGGATAGACTCTTGAAGCTTCCTTTGTGTATCAGCCGTATACAGGTCTTGTGCATTAGCGACGTCTTTACCAAATTCGAGAATGGTTGAGATAAGCTTTTGGCGTACATATTTATCCAATGCCTCACTTTCAGTACCACCGTTAATACGCAATACTGGTGCTTTAGCACCATCAAACTGTAGCATTACAGTAATATCGACAATCGATTTTAGCTTATCCTGTGAAGGCACTCTTAATTCCTTTAATGAAACACGAATGTCTTTCGTCGAATATGTATCGAAAGTAGTAAATGGGTTAATAGGGAAATGCAAACCTGCATCATAAGCGACAGGGTCTACTTTACCTAGAAATGTTCCCACTTTAACAGAACCGTCTTGCACAATTGTATATGAATTAATACCAATAATACCGATTACAAATAGCAATACTGCACCAACAACCAATTTAACCATTGATTTAAATTGCATGAGTTAATCCCTATCTAACAATATTAGTCATTATAATAAACCGACTATTGTCACTACTTATCGGACAACTACAAGTCTAATATTCCTAAAGTTAAAGGCTAACCCATCTATCCAACAAGATAAAACAGCTCAAATTACAGTCAATTAAAAATTGAATGCAAAAAAATCACAATTACATGTTATACAATGCATTATTATATATTTATTATTTAATAGTTTTTATGTTTATCAGATTACCCCAGTGATGGCGAATGATAATTTTCAATGAAATTCAATTAATTTATTTGTTTTTTCTTCATCTACCTCTCTTTTCTCATCGATAGTATACCAATTAATAGCTTCTTTTATTAATGCTTCTGTTGCATCAATAAAATCCTCAGGGTTATTTTTTGAAAGCTCTTCTAATATTAAAGGAATTTCAGTGCAACCCATTACAAACTTATCAATACCACGTGATTTTAGTTGGCTAATATAAGGATAGAGCAACTCTCTTGCTTTAGCTAAATCACCCGATTTATATAAAATAATACTCTGCATTATTTTATATTGATTAACCTCATCGGGAACAATACATTCAATATTGTTCACATTTAGTTTTTCTTGATATAATTTAGTATGAATGGTTGCTGTCGTCGCCAATAGTGCTACCTTTTTAACATTATCCTCAATTATTTTTTTACATGCTGCATCAATAATGCTGATAAAATTAATATTAATTTCTTTCTTTAAGTCCTCATACCAATAATGTGCCGTATTACATGGCATAATAATGCAAGATACACCTGCACTTTCAAGTATTTTAAGTGAGTGTATCATTGCTGGTAATGGTGATGGCCCATTATAAATAATATTTTCTGTTCTATCTGGAATATCAGGCAATGACACAATAATAATAGGAATATGTTCTTGGTCCTTACTTGCATGTGTATTATTGATTAATTTAATAAAAGCATCCGCGGTTGCTCCGGGTCCCATTCCCCCTAACATACCTAATATTTTTTTCATAAGCCCTCCATCAAATTAATGATATCATGACATATTGTTAGCATTAGGTAATTGCAGAGTTTCTATAAGTCATGCTAAATTTGCATAGTAGATTAATAACTAAAAACCATTAGAGGACACAATGATCAGTAATCTTGAAATTAAATGGTTGCACGATATTGTTGTACTAGAAGAATGTAGAAGTTTTACGTTAGCTGCAGAAAAAAGAAATATATCACAGTCTTCTTTCAGCCGAAGAATTCAATCAATTGAATCATCGGTTGGCTTTGAAATATTTGATAGAAATACCAACCCATTACAACTTACCACACAAGGAAAAAGCTTTATTGTTTATGCCAGAAATTTACTTGATGATATTTATTTTCAAATAAACCGAATTAAAGGTATAGATAATGACAAGCAAAAAATTAATATTTCGGCTGCGCATTCACTTTCAGTATTTTTACTTCCTGACTTTATTTCACAATTTTCAAAAAATGTAGATAAGATTTTTTTTGTAGAGTCAATAAATGTTGATGAAGCAGTACATAAACTCAAAGAAGGGCAAAGTGATTTTATATTATCATTTTATAACGAAGAGTTAATGTCATCACCATTCTTACACACGAAAATACTAGAAAGCCGGCTACATCTTGTCTCTCCCTGCGACGAAAAAAAACGCCCTATTTTCAATATTGATAGCTCAACATTGCCTTTAATGAAGTATACAGATGAAAGCTATATGGGGAGGCAAGTCAACCAATTAATCAATAAATCAGATAACCTTCCCTTTGAACTTTCTTTTGTTTCATCTATGAGCGATGTATTAAAACGCATGATACTAACAGGTAGCGGCGTTGGTTGGTTACCTGATTACTCAATTAAAAATGAACTTGAAAAAAATGAATTGGCTATTTTAGACCCAAAATTATCAGTCACTATGGGGGTTTATATCTATCGAACCGAAGCTAGGTTAAATATCTCATCAGAACGCTTTTGGCAGTTTATGAGAAACCAAACCGCGCAATAACTACCAATGCTTAAAGAAATAGCCCTTCTGATAAGAAGGGCGTTAACTAGATAATAGTGACCATCACTATAAAGTTGTGGGTGTTTTTTCGCTCATCACTATTTCAGACTCCTCATTTACACGCCCTTTTCTCTCTTCTAAACGAGATATAACCGCGGTAGAGATACTGTTACCAACAACATTTGTTGCCGTTCTTCCCATATCAAGAAATTGATCGATGGCAAGTAATAGCAAAATCCCAGCTTCAGGTAAACTAAACATAGGTAATGTCGCGGCAACAACCACAATAGATGCCCTTGCTACACCAGCCATACCTTTACTTGTTACCATTAAGGTTAACAAAATAAGTATTTGCTCTGTGATACTCAAGTCAATCCCATAGGCATTCGCAATAAACAATACGGCAAAAGACTGGTACATCATTGAACCATCAAGGTTGAAGGAATAACCAAGAGGCAATACAAAACTTGTCACTTTTTTAGGGACACCATACTGATTTAAAGCTTCCATTGTTTTTGGATAAGCTGATTCACTACTTGCAGTTGCGAAAGCGAGAGCGACAGGCTCACGAATTAATTTCCCCAAACTAAAGACAGATTTTCCTAAGAAAACATAGCCAGCAAAGAAAAGTACTGCCCACAATACCGCTAAAGCAATATAGAAAAGCCCAATTAATTTCCCATAGTCATAAAGTAAACCTAAACCTTCAACCGTCACGGCTGAAGCAATTGCAGCGAATACCGCAATCGGTGCAAAGCTCATCACATAATCGGTAATACGGAACATGATGCGAGATAAGTCTTCAATTAAAGTCACTATGGGGCTTTTTTTGTCTTTACAAATAAAAGCAAGACCAGAGCCAAAAAAGATTGAGAAAACTAATATCTGTAAAATTTCATTGTTCGCCATTGCTTCCGCAAAGCTTTTAGGGAAAATATGCGTGATGAAAGCTTTCAGAGTAAACCCTGATGTATTTAAACCACTATCTACCGCAGCCGCTGGAACAGTTAAGTTTAAACCTACACCTAATTGGAATACATTGACAAAAACCATTCCAATTAATAATGAAATTACAGCTGCTGAAATAAACCATACCATCGCTTTAATTGTAATACTACCAACAGAAGAAGAGCCTCCCATTGATACAATCCCTGACACGATTGTTGCAAATACAAGTGGTGCAATAATCATTTTTATTAAACGTAAAAAAACATCAGTAATAATATTCATATAAGATGCGATATTTTTTGCTTCTTCTACTGATGCGGCATAATTATGAAAACCCCATCCTAATATAATACCTAGAATAATAGCTATCATAATTTGTTTCATGAGTTTGTGTCTGTTCATTCGTACCCCTATTTTATTTATTTAAAGTCATAGTTATCACCTATAACCTTTTATTGGATGCGACTCTTGAGCCTGAAATCGATAGTTACATTTTTTTAACTTAAAGAGAAATGCAAATGGGCGAAATACCATGCAAAAAATGCATAAGACAATAATTTAATTTAACACACTGAGATATAAGGCTTTAAATAGAATAGACCTTACAATAAACCTAACATTATATTTTAAAAACTATCCTTTTTATTTAAAAAATTTATTTTATTTCAATGTTGATAAAAATAATTCTGTATTAGATTAAATACTGTTTGAATAAAAATAAGTTTAAAGACCGCTATCTACTTAACTAAAGCAAGTATGACTTATATAATTTTTGATACTTCTGATCCTTTCTTGTGGTCCTTTCTTCTACTGCATTTATTCATCTGGAAATTAGCCATAAAATAGAAGTGGTAATGCTAATTATTATAGTCAGTGAACAGTTAAATTTAGCAACGCTTATTATCTCACCTATTCAACTCCTCCTTTAAAATACGACTTTTATCCCGTTAAATTTGAACCAAGAAATGTTAGCTAATATGCCATCAATAAGCTTATGTGCATGATTGTAGTCATTAAATAGTCAACATGATCGATTTCAATCAAAGTATCAGTGCACTCCATACGCCCTATTTCTGAAGTCATTTCACTATATTTAACGATAAAAAGGCTGTTTATGAGTAAAAATGATACTTCCCCACTAAAAATCATTAATGAGATCTAGGTCACTGCTGTTTTATTTTGATTGAATACAATCATTATGACTAAAATAAATCATGGCGGAGAAAACCATGCAAATAAAAAAATCGATAGAACGTATACCTGGCGGCATGATGGTTGTGCCATTAGTCATCGGTGCTCTGATCAATACCTTTGCACCCCAGTCTCTCGAAATAGGAGGCTTTACCACTTCACTATTTAAAAATGGCGCTCCCGCACTGATAGGGGCGTTTTTACTGTGCATGGGGGCAGGCATTAGCTTCAAAGCAGCCCCTCAAGCCCTATTACAAGGCGGTACAATCACATTAACAAAATTAATTGTCGCCATCGCTCTCGGGCTCGGTGTCGATTACCTGTTTGGTATGGATGGCATCTTTGGTTTAACTGGCGTTGCAATTATTGCTGCTATGAGTAATTCAAATGGTGGCTTATACGCTGCGTTAGTGGGGGAATTTGGTAACAAACGGGATGTCGGTGCTATCTCAATTTTATCTCTCAATGATGGCCCTTTCTTTACCATGATCGCATTAGGTGCCGCAGGGATGGCAAATATTCCTTTAATGGCCTTAGTCGCAGTTCTCGTCCCACTGATTGTTGGTATGATTTTAGGTAACTTAGATCCGCATATGCGTGACTTCCTGACAAAAGGCGGGCCAATATTAATCCCTTTCTTTGCTTTCGCATTAGGTGCAGGGATCAACTTAGAAATGCTATTACAAGGGGGCTTAGCGGGAATTTTATTAGGTGCCCTCACCACATTTGTTGGAGGTTGGTTCAATATCAGAGCTGACCGTTTAGTTGGCGGCTCAGGTATTGCTGGCGCAGCCGCATCAAGTACCGCTGGCAATGCCGTTGCAACGCCACTGGCAATCGCCCAAGCAGACCCATCCCTTGAAGCGATTGCGCTATCTGCAGCCCCATTGATTGCAGCCTCGGTGATCACAACGGCCATTTTAACCCCAGTTCTGACGTCTTGGGTCGCTAAACGTCAACAAGCTAAACAGCCTCAAGCTGCCGAAGAGTGAGGAATTCGTCATGAAACTACTCGTTATTGCGGACGATTTTACAGGCGCCAATGATACTGGCGTCCAGTTTGCAAAAAAACAGGCTCGAACTGAGATATTACTCGATAGCACACAAAAACATTCGTGGTTTGCTGATGTCGTGGTGCTCAACACCGAAAGCCGTGCACTAAATGCAGAAACTGCCTCGGATAATCTCCGAGGTAGCTTAAAACCCTTTTTATCACAAACTGAAAAGCCTTTAATTTATAAGAAAATTGACTCAACATTCCGCGGTAATATCGGCATAGAAATTGAAACGGTTATGTCTGAAGCCAATCTTAAACTCGCTATTGTTGCCGCAGCTATTCCTGCTGCTGGACGAGTAACCTTAAACGGTGAGTGCTTAGTTAATGGAAAACCACTGATAGAAACTGAGTTCGCATCTGACCCAAAAACGCCCGTAGTTTCATCACGTATACAAACGATAATTCATCAGCAAACTGCTCTTCCCGTGATCGAGATCTCTTTAGAACAAATACGTTCAGGGCAGTTCGCAACATGGCTACAAACACAAGCGCCTACACAAGCAACTATTATTGTTACCGATGCCGAAAATGAGCGTGATTTAACCTTAATCGCTGAGGCCGTTTCCTCATTAGTTGAACCTTGCCTATTAGTCGGAGCCGCTGGGTTTGCAAATGCCTTACCTGAAGATAATTTTATGAGTAAAAGGCGAGGATTACCGCTATTTATCGTTGCAGGCTCCATGAGTAGCGCGACCATTGAGCAAGTAAATTATGCACAAACACACTGTAATGCCAGCGTCATTGATATTGATGTAACACAGATCCTTGCATCCAATACACAAAATGACTACATGGCTGCACTCATTAAAGAAGTTAGTCATACATTAAACCAACAAAAACACACCATCATACGTAGTAGTCGAGATGTGCAAGATAGGCATCATATTGATGAGCTATGCATAACCTATGGCATGACGCGTAATGAATTGGGAAAAACAATCAGCGACTTTATTAGTTTGCTGACATTAAACACGCTGTCTGTTGCCAGCATCGGGGGACTTTTTTTAACTGGTGGTGATATCGCTATTGCGGTTGCCAATACTTTGGGAGCAAAAGGTTATCGAATCCAATCTGAGGTTATGCCATGTATACCTTGTGGCACCTTTATTGATAGTGAAATCGATGACTTGCCCGTCATAACAAAAGCGGGAGGGTTTGGCCAAATAACCACTTTATGCGAAGCCATCAAATATATTGAGGAAATTTATTGTGAAAAATAATGTCGTTGCTATTACTATGGGTGACCCTGCGGGAATTGGCCCTGAGATTATCGTTAAATCCCTTGCCGAAGGTGAATTAGCAGGAGCTCCCGCTGTTGTTATTGGTTGTGCAGCAACAATGCAACGTTTAATTACATCGGGTTTGGTTCCTCAAGTAAAACTTAATATCATAAACAATATCAATGAAGCCCAGTTTTCGGCCGATACTATCAATATCATTGATGAACCTTTAGCTGCCCCTGATGAACTTGTCGCGGGCAAAGTTCAAGCACAAGCCGGTGACTTAGCATTTCGCTGTATCAAACGAGCAACTGAGCTTGCGCTGGCTGGTGACGTTAAAGCAATTGCTACTGCGCCATTAAATAAAGAAGCTTTGCACCTTGCAGGGCATAATTATCCTGGGCATACCGAACTCCTTGCCCAGCTAACGAATACTAAAGATTATGCCATGGTGCTTTACACTGAAAAATTAAAAGTCATTCATGTCACAACCCATATCGCATTACGAAAATTTTTAGACACATTAAACAGCGAACGTGTTGTTACTGTGACTCGCATTGCATCGGATTTTTTAAAACGAGTTGGCATTGAAAAACCACGTATTGCTATTGCAGGGGTTAATCCCCATGCTGGAGAAAACGGTTTATTTGGTGACGAAGAAATCGTATATTTACAACCTGCTATAGAACAGGTAAGGTCTGAAGGCATCGATGCGTATGGTCCTTGTCCCCCAGACACTGTATTTTTACAAGCTTATCAAGGGCAGTACGATATGGTTGTTGCAATGTACCATGACCAAGGCCATATCCCATTAAAATTATTAGGTTTTTATGATGGTGTTAATATCACTGCTGGCCTTCCATTCTTACGCACATCTGCGGATCATGGAACCGCATTTGATATTGCTTGGACAGGCAAAGCAAACCCTGAAAGCATGGCTATTTCCCTTAAACTTGCAATGAATGTAGTGTAATCAATGAGCACAATGGATAGATTGGATTTAATACTTGAGTACCTTAAACAGCATAACCTTGTGACTGTTGATGAGCTTGTACAAGCATTATCTGTTTCTGCGGCCACTATCCGGCGTGATTTAATTAAACTAGATGAAACTGGGGTTATATCTCGCACTCATGGTGGGGTAACGCTAAATCGTTTTATTCCAGTGCAACCCACGACAGTCGAAAAAAACCAACGTAACCTAAGAGAAAAGCGGGCTATTGCAAAAGCAGCAGCCCGTTTAATTGAACCGGGAAACACTGTCCTTCTTGATGCTGGGACTACTATGCTTGAGCTAGCTCGCGAGCTAACGCATATGCCGCTGCGCGTTGTGACCGCCGACCTTCACATTGCCCTTTTCCTTTGCGAGTTTAAACAGATAGAAGTAACCATTATTGGTGGGCGTATTGATGATAGCAGCCAATCCTGCATCGGTGAGCATGGACGAAGCCTTCTTCGTAGTATCTACCCTGACATTGCATTTATTAGTTGCAACTCTTGGAGCTTGAGTAAAGGGATCACGACACCAACTGAAGAAAAAGCAGGTCTAAAACGTGATCTTATTAAAAATGCAACACAATCTGTTATGTTAGCGGATAGCAGCAAGTACGGGAAATGGTCATTATTTCGCGTTGCCCAAATGGATGAACTGACTCATATTATTACAGACAATCACCTTCCTCCCGATGTTCAACAGCAATTTAGTCACTCTTGTAGCGCTAAACTATTACTGGTCCCCAGTAATTAATCTGTTAAGCAGCCTATACAACCATCACTCCTCTTCGTCGGCGAATAAGTATATACTCACTTAAAATTAGTATAAAAATATGACTAAAAGCCCGACTAATAAAAGATTCATAAAAATATTTTTAATATTGTATTTATCTAATAACGGAACTTACGAGGAATTATCCATGAGTGCACTAAGACTGGCTTATCCGACATTATCCCCTGATGCCTATAAAGGGCTTATTGATTGTAAAAATGCACTCAATAAAAGTGGATTAGGCAAAGAACTTGTTGAACTTGTTTACTTAAGGGTTTCTCAAATCAATGGCTGCGCTTTTTGCCTAGATATGCATGCCAATTCCTTACGCTCTTCGGGGGTTAGAAATAAAAAAATTGACACGCTAGCAGGTTGGCAAGTTAGCCATCATTTCGACCCGAAAGAACGAGCCGCATTAGCTTGGACTGAAGCGGTTGTGAATATCGCCACAAGTGGTACATCGGATGAGCTATTTGAAACACTAAAAACCCATTTTACCGATGTACAAATTTCAGACCTTACTATAGCCATTGGGTTAATGAGTGCATTTAATCGCATAGCAATCGCACTAAGGCAATAATTAATAACAATCAGCCAGTTTGCCATCGATTACTGATCACAAACTGGTATTTTAGTTTTATCTAATAATTTATAAGGGGCTATTTTTCTTCATCTCGTAATGTCAGCACTTCATAACCGTCTTTAGTCACTAATACTGTATGCTCTGATTGCGCTGATAATTTTTTGTCTCGAGTCACTACCGTCCAACCATCTTTTTTGGTTTTAATTTTCATTCCACCTTGGTTAATCATCGGTTCTATCGTAAATGTCATGCCTTCTTTTAATTCAATTCCTTTACCGCGTACACCATAATGCAGCACTTGTGGATCTTCATGCATTTCACGCCCAATCCCATGTCCGCAATATTCCCTAACGACACTATACCCATGAGACTCCGCATAATGTTGGATTGCTGAACCAATATCACCCAATGTGGCACCTGGTTTAACTTGTTTAATTCCTTCCCACATCGCAGCATAAGTATCTTTAACTAGCTTACGTGCTAAAGGGGAGGCTTCTGGCATAACATACATTTTGCTAGAATCAGCAATAAAGCCATTTTTTTCTAATGTGATATCAACATTAATAATATCTTTTGCTTTTACTATTTCATCTGTTTTAGGAACGCCGTGGCAAACAACTTCATTCAATGAAGTATTCAAAACATACTGGTAACCATATTGCCCTTTACTTGCAGGACGTGCCTGCAATTCATTAACAATGTAACTCTCAACTTTGTCGTTAATTTCCATCGTCGAAATACCCGGAACCATAATAGAATCGAGCATCTTAAATACGCTAGCTAAGAGCCTTCCTGACTCACGCATGAGTTCAATTTCATCTGCTGTTTTAATTTTAATGTTATTCATGAACTTTTCCTTTTGATTCAATAGACTCTTTTTCTAGCATTTCGCTGATTAGCATAGTAAATGTTTTATGCGGATTTAATTCAGCTTGCATACCAACTTTGATCCAAAACTCTGCCTGTGAGTTAATTGAACGAGACATTACTTGGCTTGCATGACGTAAATAATCATGTAATTCATCTGAAATTTTAACAATCCCCAAAATACCCTCACAATACAAAATAGATACAAACCATATACGGATCATATAACATTGAATTAACCGATAAAAGAGCGATAACGGTCAATAGCACAAACCGCATTAAAATTTTTGATTGCGTATTGAGTAAGTTATTGAGATTGAATACTTCATCAAAGTATTTGCCTAATTAACATGCTAACCTTAGTTTTAGAGGCATATTTTATTCTATAATTAGCTATGTCTATTTTATCGGTTTACCGCCCTATTTTTGTAAAAATAAAGCTTAATGGTTGCATGTTCACAAGATGATAGCTGGAGAAAAAATGTACACTAAAATCTTAGTCCCCATTGATATTACAGAAAAAAGCTTAGCTCATTTAGTCATGCCTCATATTCAGCACCTATCTGAGTATGAAAAATCGCAAGTTCATTTTTTAGCGGTTATCCCTACCATTCCCTTTTATACAACAATGGGTTTTGGTTTTGCAGAAAAAGCCGATAGCGAACAAGAGAGCGTAACCAAAAAACTAGCAGAGATTATTAAAGAATTTAAAATTCCCGCTGATAAATATAATGCACAAGTTCTGATGGGTACCCCAAGGGATGAAATCTTACGAGTTGCAGAAGAAATTAATGCAGATTTAATTGTTATCGGCTCACGTCGACCAAGTATGTCCACTTATTTCTTGGGGTCGACCGCCTCAATGGTTATTCAAAACTCTAAAGTTTCTGTTCTCACAGTACGATAAAACCCTTATCAAAAATAATAAAATGCGGCTCCAGCCAAGTTAGCTTACGTTTAATCATTTATCCTAAATATATTTAAAATAAACCTAGTTAACTTATAATCAATACAAATAAAACTTTATCTTTTTACTTAAGGGATTTAATGAAAAAGTATCTACTCGGGGTCAGTATTGCTATAAATGTTATTTTAGCTATTGCTTTAATTACTACTATTATGATGTTTTTCAACATAAAAAGTAAAATTAATACCATGGTTGAACAGATAAAATCAGGGGAATATATTGAGCTGGTTAAGCAAAACTCACAACAACTCGTACCTGATTCACTAAAAGAACTGAGCACCATAGAAATCACTGACAACCCATGTGGGTATTTCTACCAAAAAGTTGACAGTACAGTAGAATATTTAAACAACAACCCTGACATAATTGGCGCTGAAACTTATGCAAGCCAGCTAACAAGCCTAAAAGGTGCAATCGATAAAACACCATCAGTTTTAAAAGAGAAAGCCTGTAGAAAAGGCATTTCAAGCTTCAATTACATAATTGAATCAATACAATCAGAAAAATAATAAGCTTAACCCGCTATATTTCTTTCATGATCTAACCAATTAATAAAGGCTATTAAATTATCTATAAATTGGTTAGCATCAGCTGAAGGATGTAAACTCTGAGTAAAAAAATAATCTAATCGACTTTTTTGCTCAGGGTATCTACCCGTAAATTTTTGCATATAATCCTTTAAACTACTTGGCCAATCCCGATCAGTATCTAACCTTAATACATCTGTTGAACGTATTAATTTCCTTGCAGCCGCTCTTTGTAATAACTTTAATTCATCGAAATTATTGCAATTTTTTATTTTCTGTATATAGCCATTTAGCACCTCAACAAAATCACCATTCACCGCTTCAGCAATCTGCCGTGAAGGCATAAAAGGATTAAATTGGGTAGACAAATCCGCCCCGCAAATACAACGGCATTGGTGCTTTATCCAATACCCCCAGCTATATAAATTATCTTTATCAATAACTTCAGAGTATAAACCTATATCAAAATCTATTTTACTAACGTTGCTGTACTGAGTGACTAATTGTAGTTGCATTTCAGTTAGCCCAGCATTCTCTTGTACAGTCGCTGGTTGCAATAAAATGACACAAAGGTCGAGATCCGATTGCTGAGGCGTTGCGCTTCCCCTCGCAACGCTTCCATATACATAAACACTATGTAATTTCGTTTTGAATAGCCAAGCGAGTTGCTCCACTGTTTCAGTAATTATTTCCTGAAATTCCGATTGGATTGGAACCTCTTCTAGCATTGGAATATAGCCATTAAGATTTAACGTCATCATTTAGCTCATTATCCAGAACCAAAGTCTCAATTTGAACTATCCACTCATAATAACCAATAACTTCTCGAGCATTTAACCAGCGCGACAGCATATCTAACATTAACATGACGCTCACTTCTTGTTTTTCTTTTTGGCTATGATTATTAGGTAAGTAGTGTATCCGCTGTGCATAGCTTCCTGTTGGTGTTGATAGCGCTACATTTAAGTATTGGTCATGATAATCACCAATTGCGAGCCCAATCTGTACGGATTGTTGAGCTGCATTATCTTTGGCTTGTTGCAATAGGCTTATTAAGCCTTGTTCCGACTGCGGAACAATAACTTGACCATGATGCACTAAGATATTAGCCGCATGTAATGTCCAATTTAATAAACCTGCGCTAAATTGTTCACTCAGCGCTATTTGGAGCCCCCTATCTTGTAATTGTTTAGCAATTTTCTGAGCAAAACCTTCCGTCCCCTCAAAAATCATATTATCGCCAACACCTTGTTTAATCGTATGCCAGCATTTCTCCATTTGTTGGCGTCGTGATGCAGGCCCTGTCAGTTTTAATTCAATAATTGGCATTGATGAACGATATCCAAGCACACAATCATCCGGTAAAGAGATACTATCAAACTGTTTTGCCAAACTACTTTCGCTACGCCCAAAACTAGTTAAACGCAAACAAACTGGCGGTTCCGGTAATGTAAATTTCTCACGTATTTGAGGTAAGATTTGTTCAGTAATCATGACCTTAAATTCTGAAGGAACCCCAGGCGTGAAAAAAAGCACACAATCATTTAGTTTTAATGAAAAACCACAAGCAGTTCCAACGGGGTTATCAATTAATTCTGCATTTTCAGGTAATAATGCCTGCTTGCGATTCGTTTCAGGCATGACTCGCCCTCTCGCAATAAAATAGTTTTCCATAACCGTAACCCACTGTGAGTGTTCTACCAGAGGAACTCCCACAGCTTTAGCCGCTGCTAATGCACTTAAATCATCGCTTGTTGGGCCGAGCCCTCCATTAACAATCAGAATGTCTGCATGCAAGCTGCGTTCAAGAAAAGTAGAGATTAAACTCTCTAAATCATCCCCAACAGTCGTTCTGCTAGATAAAGGAAGCCCTTGCTGAAAGAAATAATCCGCCAACCAAGCCGCATTTGTATCGATTATTTGCCCATGTAAAACTTCATCGCCGGTACTTAACATTTCAACAACTAACATCCATGACTCCCTTTTTTACAAAACCACTTAACTTCATTAAATTACCTTATAATCGTCCTGACTAAAATCAGTTATTTAAAAATGTTCAAATAAACGATAAAAACAAATGCTGGGCTTATAACTAAAAATGAATAAATTAAGATAATTCTCACAACACGCCGTTATAAAAAGGCTATAGTCATATAGTTATTTGAATCAATTATTTTTTCACAGCAAATAATAGGGTTTATATGTTAATGCTAAATCGTTTTAAATCAGTTGTATTATGTTCTCTAGTTTTATTTATCTCAGGGTGCCAACTCGCTACTTCCTCAAAATCAGAATCCAAATTTTCATCCTTAGATGAACTTAAAAATATTGAATTTCCGTCCACAAAAGCACCAAAAGGTATTTCGGATGGGCCATTTGGAATGGAATATGATAATGGTAAACCAGAATTCAAAACATGGATAAAAAAAGGATGTTTCGACAAATACATCAAAACCTATTATGAAAATGGGAATCCAGAATCTGACATTCAACTTAAAGATTGTTTAGTCAACGGAACTATACGTAATTATCATAAGAATGGGCGTATTGATCTTGAGATGACGGTAAACAAAGGTAAATTATCAGGTCCATTTACAATTTTCCATGATACCGCAAGCAATAAACCTAATATTACAGGTACATTTAATAATGGTGTACTCGTAGGTACGGTAACAGAATTTGATGAAAACGGTACAGTCACTGGCAGAGCCGTCATTCGAAATGGCGAAGTTTTTATAGAACAATAATCACTTAGCTTATTTTTTGAAGAAACTAATCTGATTGTTTATTTTATATAAGCGATCAGATTTACACCTCCCACAATTATCGTTACTATCCTCACTATAACCACTCTATAAAACAACCTAAAAACCTGATTATGATAGATCCAATTTCTGTAATACTTAATCGTGCAGATTATATGAAATTCAGTCGTTACAGCCATAAAAACCATTATTTCACTAAAGATAAAACCAATAATTTACCTTTTTTAGTTTTAGTCATGATTTTTGTCGTTGCCTGTGTTTTCACTTTTCGGTATTTTAATGCAACCTTACCAATTATATTCACTTCATTTTTACTAGCAGTACTGCTGTTTATCACTTTTGCATTACGTCTTGTTCAGGTCCTAAATAAAGCAATTCCTGATGATAATGGTTTTTTATTTACTGAACGAGAATATTGTATTGATGAAGAAGGTATACATGAGGAAAGTATCCATGGAACTTCTTTAATAAAATGGAGTGCTGTACAATTTATTAGAACCGATGGTGATTTATTATATCTGTACTTGGATAGAATCTACGCAATTATTATCCCCGCTCGTAGTTTCGCATCAGAACAAGCCAGCCAACAATTCATCCAATATGTGAAAAGTAAAATAGATTAATAGATAATATAAAACCCGCATTAATAAATGCGGGTTTTAATCACAGCTTCTATGGTATTAAAGCAATTAAATGAGTTCTTTTACTTCAAAGTTAACTTCACCGCTTAAATCAGCATCATAATCAACACCATCTAAGCCGAAACCAAATAAGCGTAAAAATTCAGCTTTATACCCTTGGTAATCTGTTAATTCATTGATGTTATTATCATTAAGCTGCTGCCAAATTTCGCGACATGTACTTTGTACATCATCACGCAGCTCCCAATCATCTAAGCGCAAACGGTGCTTTTCATCTGTTTCAGGTGACGTGCCTGTAAACAATTTAGTTGCGAATAAACGTTGGATTTGTTCGATGCAGCCTTCATGTATCCCCTGCTCTTTCATGATCTTAAATACAATTGAGATATAAAGAGGCATCACAGGAATAGCTGAAGACGCTTGAGTAACGACAGATTTTAATACTGCGACGTACGCAGCCCCACCCTTCGCTTGCAATTTTTGGTTGATTGCATACGCAGCGCGGTCTAAATCTTCTTTAGCTTTACCTAACGTCCCATGCCAGTATATTGGCCAAGTCAAATCTGTACCGATATAAGAATAAGCCACAGACTGTGCATTGTCTGCCAGAACACCGGCTTCATCTAATGCGTTCATCCACAGTTCCCAGTCTTGCCCGCCCATCACCTTAACGGTATCAGCAATTTCTTGTTCATTTGCAGGTTCAACAACGGCTTCAATCAGCACATCTTTGTTGGTATCCAACGCAACTGATTTATACGGTTCACCGATAGGTTTTAACGCAGAACGTACCACTTCACCTGTCTCTGGCATTTTACGAACGGGTGATGCAAGTGAATAAACAACAAGGTCAATTTGGCCTAAATCTTGTTTGATTAAATCAATGACGGTTTGACGGCATTCATTCGAGAAGGCATCACCATTGATGCTTTTTGCATATAGCCCCTCTTCTTTTGCTGCTTTATCAAAACCGGCTGAGTTATACCAACCTGCAGAGCCTGTCTTACTTTCACTGCCTGGTTTTTCAAAAAAAACGCCGATAGTAGCCGCACCGCTGCCAAATGCAGCATTGATACGAGATGCTAGGCCATAACCGGTGGATGCCCCAATAACTAGAACTTTTTTAGGACCATTTTTCAGCTCGCCGCGTGATTTCACGTAGGCTATTTGCTCACGTACATTGGCTTCACAGCCTGCTGGATGAGCTGTAGTACAGATAAAACCACGAATTTTAGGTTTGATAATCATAATAATTTTTTCTTGGTAGCTAACAATCAGGTTCTAATATACCTGATATTATCCATTTACTTAAGACAGAGTGAGCATAAACATAGTGAACAGACCAGTTTATTTCTCATTTTGCCAATAATGTGTCTATTTTAAGTCGTTCAAAGCTTCAAGAACACGCCTCAGTGAATCCAGTTCTCTCTCAAGCTCACTGGCTTTTCCTCTAGGATAATAATCATATCCCCTTGTTGCTCCTGAATAACTGTCATAACATTTATCACCCAGCTTATGGATTTTTTTCTTTATTTTATAAATTTTATGTTTATTACCATGAGATACAGCACTACGAAACTCTTTCTCTAATTTTATCAGTTTTTTCTCACAACTATAATAACTAGAACCCGCTTGTGACGATAAGGGTATCAACATGACAAATAATGTAAGTAATACGGCTTTTTTCATTATATTTTCTCAGTCTACTTAATAAAATATTTATCATTAGTCCATCACCTAATGATATTTTCATCTACAAGACTTTTCTTAGTTGGAAAACGATCGCAATTTATGTAAAAAATCCGGAAAATAACGCACTTTATATACCCATAAGATTAAGGAGTATTTCACTATGCCCCCAGAACAATTTTATGAACTGATTTGGGAAACTCTGCAGCAAATAAATAAAAAAGATTTTCACGTCGTTGCGGCACATTCACCGACTGAGGAAGCAATTCGTGATTTAGAGAATGTAACAGGCATTACGCTACCCGAAGATTTTTTGCGCTTTTCGCAACGTACTAATGGGCTATGTGTCTTAGCTCAAGAAGACGCTTGGCCAGAAGCAAAGCTGTTTGATGTTGGCCCTGCGTGGACATTTCATCGTGGTTTAGTCATTTTAGGCATCGAAACTGAAAAACTACCTGAGTGGGCAAGTATTAAAACTGCTTATAACAGTCTAAGGGAAATTTATGAGGTTACTGATGTCTTACCATTATTAAAAATCATTGGGGACGGCAACCATTACTGGGGAATTAAACAAGATGGTAGCTATGTTGAAGTCTTCGATGGGGAAGCAACTTCTTTAGAATGTCATTTCACTGATATCTACCACGCGGAGATTGAGTCACTTATTCAAAGGCAGAAAGATATGAGCGAGCTGATTAAAAAACGCAAAAGCAAATAAATCTAAGAAGTTGCGTACTTGCTTAGAAGCCGCCTATTGCGGCTTATTTGGAATTAAACTATGAATAACCATAACTGAATAAATAATGTCCTTTTTGTCTTGTATCTTTCTGAAATGGGAGTTACTCACAATCCCGACCATAATTCGCATATCACCTTGTTCATATACTCGCTTAAATGGTGTCGTTTCATCATCTGAGATTTTATCTAAGAAAAACACGTCTCGCTTATAACGTTCAATGGTTTGTTTTGGCAAGCCATATGATTCAAACATTCTCTGGTTAATTTCATCATATTCATTAAGGATCACCATCTGGTCACGACTAGCATTTCCCTGTGCTGAAATTAACATCAATGTATTATTTTCCCGTGAAAATATTAATAGAAAGGGTTTATTATGAAATTCAGGAGAACCTACAACAGAGCATAGCGCCCCGCCTTCTTGAAACCCAGTGCACTGGGTTTCTTTTAACCGTAATTTTTTTAAATCACTTGGTTGTAGCCCCCACTGAAAACCATAAGGGGCACTCTGTTTATTTGTCATGCAACCAGAGGTTAATACAACCAAAATAGAAATCAAAATTCCCTTTATCATTGCTTGTAGCATCCTAATTAAATTATCTCATTGGATACTAACAAAAGTAGTCGATTAATCAAAAGGTAACCTTCCTTTTATCAAAAAAAATAACCTCGCATAATAAAGGTAATTTACAACTTTATGCTTCTTTGTTTTTTCGTTGTTTTGCCTCAGCCATTGCAATTTCTTTCAACCAATCAGCTAATAGCGGCTTTGTTTTCACCGTATCTAATAGCGCTCGTTCGTGTTTAGTTAACCGTACAACGACAACTTCTGTTTTCATGTTAGACATAGTCAGGTCCTCTTTTAAAGTTAGAATACTGACATAAAACACTGGCGGAACGGTCTGACTTACGGTTTTTTACACCAATTTAGTGTTAATTTACATGGCATACCCATGTGCTTTCTTTTGGTGGGTGATATATGAGTGGGAAGTGAAAAATGGCTGGGCAGTTAAAGCATTACGTAACACTAACTTTGTTAAGCCAAAATTTAGATACAAAAAAACCACCTCAAGGTGGTTAAATGTTAAACTTAAAGAGTAACCTCAATTAAGTTTAGATGGTGCCCAGGGCGGGACTTGAACCCGCACAGCCTAAAGGCCGAGGGATTTTAAATCCCTTGTGTCTACCGATTTCACCACCTGGGCCAAATTGTCTTTCTTACAACATCTAGGTAAATTACTCATTTACCCACTAATCAATATACTGTGGTAGACAATATATATTGACCAGTTATAACTTAAAATAAAACACACCATTGAGGCTTGTTTACTTCAAGATGGTGCCCAGGGCGGGACTTGAACCCGCACAGCCTAAAGGCCGAGGGATTTTAAATCCCTTGTGTCTACCGATTTCACCACCTGGGCTAAATTTGGAGGCGCGTCCCGGAGTCGAACCGAGCTACACGGATTTGCAATCCGGTGCATAACCGCTTTGCTAACGCGCCTTATCCTAATTTCTTGCGAAATTTGGAGCGGGAAACGAGACTCGAACTCGCGACCCCGACCTTGGCAAGGTCGTGCTCTACCAACTGAGCTATTCCCGCTTAAAGCTTTACTTTCAGCTTATGCTTTTCAAACTGGCTGATTTACTTATTTATTTTGGTAAACCATGTTGCCGTTCGATGCGATGCATTCTACTGATTTCACCTTTCGAGTCAATACAATTATTGAAATAATTGGATCGTTCGCTGTTTTTTCAATCATTTCGATCACGCTTCGCTCAAATCAGCCCAAGCAGCCTTTAAATATTGGAACATTGACCAAAATGTTAAGATAGCCGCGATGTACATTAATGCAATTGAAAGGTTTTCAATTAATGGCGTTGGACGCCACAATAGCCCCACTAGTGACATCATTTGTGCTGTCGTCTTAAATTTACCAATCCAAGAAACAGCCACACTGCTACGTTTACCAATTTCAGCCATCCATTCGCGTAAAGAAGAGATGATAATTTCACGAGCAATCATCGTTGCGGCAGGTAAAGTCACATACCAGACATCATAGCTTTCCGTGACTAATACTAATGCCGTAGCAACCATAACCTTATCAGCGACAGGGTCTAAAAACGCACCAAACTTGGTGGTTTGCTTCCATAGCCTTGCTAAAAAGCCATCAAACCAGTCAGTAACCGCCGCGATGACAAAAATAAGCGCGCATGCGAAAGGCCCCCAACTGGCAGGGAGATAAAAAGCTAATACAAAGAATGGTATTAGGATGACGCGAAATAATGTCAGCCACGTTGGTATGTTTAATTTCATCACGCTCACTAACTTTTTGACCAAGTTGGATATTATGAATATGTTGCCCTAAGACACTCACTGTTTCAATGCATTATAGATCTTTTCTGCTAGTGCGTATGAGATCGAGGGCACTTTTGCGATTTCTTCTATACTTGCATTACGTAATGGCTGCAAGCCACCCATATATTTTAATAACATCTGTCGGCGTTTCGGCCCAACACCTTCAATCGATTCTAGCGCACTGGTATTCTTTACTTTTGCCCGTCGCTGGCGATGCCCTGTAATTGCATGATTATGTGACTCATCACGAATATGTTGGATCACATGTAATGCTGGCGAATCCGGAGGTAATACAAACCCTTCCCCTTCCGGTTTTAAAAATAATGTTTCCAGCCCTGCTTTACGGTCGGTACCTTTAGCCACCCCAATTAATAACGGGTGGTTTTTATCCCAATCCACCTCAAGTGAAGCAAAAACATCTTTGGCTTGCCCAAGTTGCCCCTTTCCGCCATCAATAAAAATGATATCCGGTACTTTACTTTCATCAATATGTTTACCATACCGACGGGTCAACACTTGATGCATTGCGGCATAATCATCCCCAGGCGTGATCCCAGTAATATTATAGCGCCGATATTCTGATTTCACTGGCCCTGTTTTATCAAACACAACGCAAGAAGCGACCGTTTGCTCCCCCATGGTATGAGAGATATCAAAACATTCCATTCGGTTAATCGACGTTAAGTTAACAACTTTCCCAAGTGAATCCAGACGTTGCTGTATTGTTGAGTGTTGAGCTAACCGTGTAGAAAGCGCTATTGATGCATTCGTACGTGCTAATTTCAAATAACGCGCTCTTGCTCCACGTGGTTGGCTTTGAATATTAATTTTTCGCCCTGCTAGTTCAGACAATGATTGTGCTAATAGGTCTTTTTCTGTTAATGCGAAATCAAGCAGAATTTCACCTGGCAAGGTTCGATTTTCGCTGCCTTGTAGATAAAATTGCCCTAAAAATGTTTGGACGACCTCTTCAAGTTGAGTATCTGTTGGCACTTTAGGAAAATAGCTTCGGCTGCCAAGCACTTTACCTTGGCGGATAAAAAGAACATGGACACAAGCCAAACCCGATTCAAAAGAAACGCCGATGACATCAAGGTCATCACTATCACCAGAAACATATTGCTCTTCCGTCACTGCGCGCACTGCTTGAATTTGATCTCGAAAACGAGCAGCCTCTTCAAAACGCAATGCTTGGCTGGCTTGTTCCATTCGTTCAACTAACCCAGCTAGAACTTGTTTATCTTTGCCCGTTAAAAATAGGCGTACATAATCAACTTGTTGCTGATAATCTTCATCAGACACTAACCCTTTTACACAAGGGCCTAAGCAGCGACCAATTTGATATTGCAAACACGGCCTTGAGCGGTTTTTATAAACACTGTCCTCACATTGGCGAATAGGGAACAGTTTCTGCATTAAGGCTAATGTTTCCCTAACCGCGTAAGAACTTGGGAAGGGGCCAAAGTACTCCCCTTTCGCATGTTTAGCGCCTCGATGCATTGAAATACGCGGGTGGGCTTCTTTGCTTAAAAAAAGATAAGGATATGACTTATCGTCTCGTAGCAACACGTTATAACGAGGTTGGTATAATTTAATATAGTTATGTTCAAGGAGTAATGCTTCCGTTTCAGTATGGGTCACAGTGACATCAATAGAAGCAATATGCTTAACGAGCTGCTCTGTTTTACGGCTGCCCACATTTTCACGGAAGTAGCTTGATAAGCGTTTTTTAAGATCTTTCGCTTTACCAACATAGATAACAGTGCCCCCAGTGTCATACATTCGATAAACACCCGGTTGATTCGTTACTGTTTTTAAGAACGCTTTTGACTCGAACTGTTCTGCCACTCGGATAAACCCTGTTTTGCTGTAATTAAACCATAACCAATAGCTATATGTGTTAATTCTACATCACTACCGATATTAAGTTTACTAAACATTCTATATCGATAAGTATTTACTGTTTTTGGGCTTAGAGATAGAGCCTCCGCCACGACCTTAATCGGCATACCTTTGGTGATCATCAACATGATTTCGAGTTCACGTCCCGATAATAAATCACATAAATCTTTCTGGTGACTATAATCTAACCGATGCAGAGCAAGGTCTTGGGCTATATCTGGAGAAATAATTCGGCGCTTTACATTAACCACCCGTATCGCCTCTATCAGGTCTTCTTCTGTGACATGAACACTCAACAAACCAAAAATACCTATATCTAATGCTTTTAAAAAAAAGGCATAATTATTTCTTACATTATAAATAATTATCCCAACATCTGGTTGAGTTCGTCGAAGTGTTTGTAATGTTTTCAATGAATCATATTGTAATTTAACACTACTGATTAAAATAATATTCGCTTTTTGGTTTCGATTCCATGTAATCACTTGCTGAATAGATGGAAATGAAGCGATAGTTTTGTAACGTGAATGCCGAGAAAATATAGCTTCAAAACCGCGAATAGTAATATTATTATCATCAATGATTATAATATTAATCAATTACTCCCCCTGTGTTTATTTAGAGATAACAGTTAGAATAATAAATTAAATAGTTACAAAGTCATATATTCTTTTTCATTTATCTTATTTTAAAGTTAAAAAAACTATAACTACAAAGTATTCACCAAGTAAATAATATTAACTATTCAATAAAAAAGGCCACTTTATAACATGGCCTTTTACGCATAATATCAATACTAAACTATTTTTGCCCAACTAAACGGCAAATAGTCTCTGATACCAAATAACTTTTCTCAAAAGAACTCACAGGTAAAAATTCAAAACAGGAGTGGAAATTGAGTGCCCCTGTGAAATAGTTTGGTGTTAAGATGCCTCGAGCCGATAAAGCAGAGCCATCAGTCCCTCCACGCATAGGGATTACATTTGCTTCAATACCTTGAATTTTCAGTGCATCAAAAATCAAATCGATAGCAGTACGGTCATCCCCTAGAGAATCACTTATATTGCTATAAACATCATCAATTCTAAATTCAATTTTAGCTTTAGGGTGACGGGCTCGGATCAACTCAATACTTTGTTCAATAAAACGCTTACGCGCTTCGTAGCTATTGCGATCAAAATCACGAATAGCCATTTTGATTTTTGCGTTATCGGGGTTTGCTACTAAATCTGTCACATAGAAATACCCTTCGCGCTGTTCCGTATGTTCCGGTGTATCAAAACGATCAAAACAGCCAATAAAATCATGCGCAACACGAATAGGGTTTAATAATACATTCTTAGCTGACATAGGATGCGCAGTAATACCTTTAATTGATACCTCAATAGAGGCCGCATTAAAGGTTTCAAAAACAACTTCACCTAATGCACAACAATCAATAGTGTAAGCAAAATCTACCTGAAAACGGGATAAATCCATGATTTTCGAACCACGTAAACCGATTTCTTCATCAGGTACAAACGCGACATAAATATCGCCGCAATCAAAATCAGCATGTTGCAGTTTATTCATTAATTCCATCACAACGGTAATCGCTGCTTTGTTATCTGCACCAAGTACACTGGTTCCATCACTGAAAATAATATTTTCACCTACATAGGGTGCCGCTTCAGGATGCTCTGCCGTTTTGAACCAGATATTTTCATTGGCATTTAAACATAAGTCTTTCCCCTCATATTTTAATGTCTGTGGTTTAATCACGGGTGATAAGCCAACATCAACGGTATCTAAATGGGTGACGAATCCGATTTTTGGCGCAGTAGGCTTATTGCCTGGTCGCATCGCATATAATATGGCGTGCTCATCAATATAAATATCTTTTAAGCCGTAACTTTCAAGTTCTTCCGCTAACAGTTTAGCTAATTCACGCTGCCCTTCTGTACTTGGTACAATAGTACTTGCTGCATCACTTTGGCTTTCAATTGCGAGGTAGCGATAAAAACGCTGCTCTAATTGTTTACCTAACTCATTCATTTTATATTCCTTAACTTTTTTATATCTACCCGACATATCAAGTATGTCGGGTATTAAGCCCGCTTATTGTGCAGGGTGCCATGTATAACCACTGTCAAAACCGATTGGGATATCGAATGCCCAGAAAAGATATAACGTACTCGTCAGAATAATTAATAACCCGATGGTAAATGGGATCATCATAGAGCACAACGTCCCTATCCCTGCATTTTTATAGTATTTCTGGCAATACATCAGTATCAAAGGATAGAAAGGGAACATCGGTGTGCTTACGTTCATCGCTGAATCACTCACACGGAACGCAGCTTGAGTTAATTCTGGCGAAATTCCTACTGCCATAAGCATTGGTACTAATACTGGCGCCATAATTGCCCATTTAGATGTCGCTGATGTGATCATGATATTTAATATCGCGGTCAACAAAATAACACCAAAAACAGTCATGCCAGAAGGCATATCTAATGTCCGCAATAATTCAGCACCTGATAGTGCTAATAATGTACCTAAATTAGAATGCTGAAATGAATATAGGAATTGAGCGGCAAAAAAAGCAAAAACAATAAATGGGATCAATGATTTAGTAATGTTTTCCATTGCCTTAACGACATCTCTTGTAGATGTAAAAGATTTCGTCATATACCCATAAACAATCCCTGGTAACGCAAAGAAAATGAATAACAATGGCACAACGATTTGCATAATCGGGGCTTTCGGGCTGGTTAAACTGCCATCAGGGCCACGTAATGGAGAAGAATCTGGCCATAACAACGCAAATAAGCCAATACCTAAAGCAATCAGAACTAACCCTGAAATACGAAAAGCACGATGTTCAACTGCGGTAATCATCCCTAATTTTTTCTCAGAGTCAGTATCAACATCGCTTGAAGTAATCGGGCAATTTTTATTTAACCAAGGCTCAACAATTTTTTCAGTAATAAACCAACAGGTAAAAATAACACCAAATGTTCCACCCAAACTAAAAAAATAGTTACATAGCACATTAACGCTATAACCGGGGGCCAACATTTGTGCGGCATCCTGCGTAAAACTCTGCATAATTGGGTCAATAATAGAAGGCGTATAACTTGCAGTAAATCCACCAGCTAACCCCGCAAAGGCTGCTGCAATACCAGCTAATGGATGACGTCCACTGGCATAGAACATCATAGCAGCAACTGGCATTAGAATGACATAAGCAGAATCAGAGGCAATGTGAGAAACAATACCCACAAAGACCACGGTTGGAGTCAACATTCTTGGGGAAATAAACGATAGCATTTTTTTCAATGCCGTATTAATAAACCCACTACTTTCTGCAATGCCAATACCTAGTGTGGCAACAATTGTTATACCAAGCGGAGGGAAATTAATGAAGTTTTTAACTGCCGCTGTAATAAATAGTATTATTTCCTCATACTGAAACATATTAACAATAGAGATTTTATCTTTTGATATTGGGTGGTAATAATTGAAATCTACAAATGAAAGTAGATAAGATAAAAACCAACATATAATAAGGGCATAAACGAACAGCATGGTAACATCTGGCATAACATTACCGATCCGTTCGACACGGTTTAAAAACCCTTTTTTCTTAGAGAGTGTATTAGTTGTCATATTTACAAGTTACTTATGTTATTAGAATTGGGACTTTATAACAGTAAATAACCTATATTCAAAAGTAAAACACTTTCGTTATTAGTTTTTATAGGATAAACCAGATAAATTCAATTTCATTAATAACATTTAAGTTTATTAGTTTTTAGCTAATTTACCGTATCTTAAATTTTATTAATTTATAGTATGACATCCAATATATATTGCTTAAGTATCCACCAGAATCATCTATAGACAAAAAAGAAATCGAATCTACTCTTTTTTGCCTATGGATAAATTAGCTTAATTAATATTACTCTCGTTTTAGTTTTTCAGTGTTTGCAATAAAAAGGGCAATGACAAGAACCAGAATTGCACCAGCATGCAATAAAGTTGTCATTGGGTCACTATGATCGACAATGATAAGGCGAATGATTGCCGTTATACCGATATAGATAAAATACCTTAGTGGGAAGTGATAACCTGACATAAAATACTTGATTATTAAGGCAATAAACTCAAAATACAGAAAATATATGACAATGCCTTCTAATAATTCATACGCTGTTGCCCCATTGGTACTTCCAAACATCAATGAAGCCATCGTAACGGTTTCTTTTGCTAAAAAGAAAACAAGCACCGCGGCTAATGCTATCAAACCAAGGTTTAATATCCACTGCAGTACCCACGCGATATTGCTAGCGTGACGCATTCCTTTCATACTGTTCATTTATTTTCCCTCAAAACAACCTGCGGATGATTTCAATAATGCAATGCCCGACGACTAATGAGCAATATTTAAACTAACTTGCCGAGGCGAGCCCATGCCCTTAATTATAAATCAAATTTAATGCACACGCATAACATACAAATTAAATTTAACAAAAGAAATAGAAAACAAAATACGAAATGAGGCTTTTTGCCCTGTTGTTTATAGCATATAGTTTAATCCATAAGCTGTGCAACTTAATCCGATACCCCTCCCATTAGTTTTATGATGTCTTGCTCTGTAAGCATAGGGGTTTTTTCAACGAAATTATAATACTTTGGCTTACTTTCAATATAAATCTGCATACTCATTTGCGCATTTTTACTTTCTTCGAATAAAGCTGCGGACACATAATAAGTGGATGGGGAAATTAAGTGATAAAAAAGATGGGTACCGCAATGTTTACAAAATGCTCTTTCTCCCCAAGACGATGAAGCGAATACCGTTATTGCCTCCTTTCCTTCGATAGTTAAATTACTTCCCCCATCAATGCTGAAACCCGGGCCCCCGTTCCATTTTTGACACATACCACAATGACAAACACTAATTTGATCAACAGACTTAGACACGCTGATTGTTACAGCACCGCATAAACATAAACCCTTATACATGTTTTATCCTCATACTGATTGAGATTGTTTTTTTCGTTATCAATACGGATTTTAGTGATTAGTTATCTTTAAAAACATCATAGATACTTATTTAACTTATATTTCAAACTGCCGTCCAGTAAATCGTTTATCATTCGTGATGCTACGCAACTGGGCACTATCTAACTCTTTAGTTTCACGTTCTGACTCAATATCAGCTTCGTTTTGAGTGATATTTAACACACTGTATTCATAAGCCGTTGTCTTATGTAATGCTAACTCCGTTAATACTGTGTTATCTGCTGCCTGAGCGAATATTGAAGTCCCCGTAAAAAAAATGATTGCAACAAATAAACGTGTTAGTAATGATTTTTTCATAATGCATCCTCCCTTTAACCACAGTTTTAGCGCAAATGCTTGTCAACGAATACAGATTTTAAGTAATTGTTCTCATGATAAGGTAAAGGGATGTCAGGTTTATTTTATTTAAATTTTATTAGCAAAAAGGGAGCAAAAGCTCCCCCTTTAAGTTAGTGAACAAAAAACTATTTAGAGTTCATCATTATTGGTTTTATTTGTCGAATTCACTTCTTTTAAAAGGTACCAGCAGAAGTACAATAACGCGAGTATCCCTAAAAATAATAAGACCCATAACGAAACTGTTATCCAATTAGAGGTATCATCGACTTGTTTGGCTACGGTTAACCTTTCAGCACCACCGAGCTCAATCACTTCATTATTAGGATATAACTGGGGATAATGCGACATTAACTCGTCAACACTATAAGCCTGCCCAACTAGTTGGTTATATGTTAATTTATCAAGCTCTGCTTGCTTATTCCCCCACACTAGCAAGTAAGGTGCAGCGCCTTGTAAATTAACGATAAGATTATACCCATCACGCTTACCGATAAGCCGCGGCGGCTGATCTTCCCAACTACCTTTAAGTGCAGATACTCTAACTTTATTAACCATTTCCCCATAAAGATTGATGCTTGGGTTACTGACTAGTTCCCCATCTATTGTTTGGTTATAAGCAACAAGATTAGCTAATGGTTTCCAAACATCCCCTTTATCTGATGAATATTCAACCTTTAATGGAATAACTCGATTTGATTGCTGTAAATGAATTTGCAATTCACCTAATGGTTGGGTCGTGGGTAATTGATATATAATATGGTCTTTTGAAACCCCATCATTTGTCATTTCAAAATTGAATATTTCTTGTCGGCGAGTTGAGTTCAGTGTGTTAGATAGCGCCTTGACCTTCACTAACTCAGGTAGCGTTACATCTGGCGCACTGACAATAACGGCCATTAGATATGGCGCGCTTAGCGCTTTAGAATTGCCATTTAACAGCTCAATATTATTACTCGCAATTGTTTCTGAATTTAATTTCAAATTCATGATAGGTTGATTAGTTGCGATATTTAACCATTTTTCTTTATCATCACTTGCAAAAACAAAGACTTTTCCTTGCCACTCTTCCTCCGTTTTTGCCCACTCCAATGTTAATTTTTGAACTGGCGTATTTTGGGCTTGGCTTTGATCTCGTGTTAATAAATAAGCATGATAAGCAGCATTATCTTTTAGTTGTATATTTGGTAATTCAATACGATCGACTTTACCTGGTACCGTCTCAACAAGCAGATGCTGCTTTTCTCTACGGATGTCCTCACGAGAATTTACATTATCCAGTTGAGTCACTAAGCGCTGAGGAGCAAATGAGACTTTATTGCTAGAAATAGACTTTTCAGCATCATAAAAAAGTACAGAAGGTATTTCATCCCCCGTACCATTAAATACCCGAACATCTTGCAATGTATTTGGATATGCTGAATTTATATAAGCACTTGTAGGAACTTCTAACCAATAAAATGGCTCTGATGTATCTGGAATATCAATTTCCATCCCTTGGTAAAAACTATAAGGCGTATTTTCTTTCGGTGTTCCAGCATTAAGGTAGCTAGAAAACAATGATGACAACAAGAAGACAGCAAATAGCCCTCCTAGCCTTTTACTTTTTATTTGTCTCATGATTGCGTCTCCTGTTCGACTTTCTCTTTTATATCCTTTGGTGGTAATGGTGAAAAGTACCCAACAATTAATATCAATAATGCAACACCGATAAAGGAGATAGCGCGAGATATCCCCCCTTGTCCATGAATATCCACTAAGAATAATTTAGCGATAACACATGCGAAAATACTGGCCCCCATAAACCACCAGATACGACTTTTTTTCATCGCTGCAATAACAATGCAAAGCAATGCAGCAAGCGCCCAGCTAATGGATAAAACAGTTTGAATCAAACGAGAATCATAAAGCACCGCATAATTCCAACTTAGCCCAGCAAAATCAGCTACTGCGCGAATTAAAATACCGTTAAACCAAAATGCTGATAATAGAATAATTGAGACCAATAAACCTCGAATTATCCAATAATCTACCTCTGTAGCCTTACGTATTTTTTGCACAAAACCTTTTTGCATAAGAATAAGGGCAGCAATACTGAATAAGCCCGCCTCATCTAATGGATTAATTAATGGAATATAATTCCAGAATGTTAATTTGCCATCTTCTAAATTAGCGTAAGCAGATAATATAATTAACCCGATAGCAACAGGAAGCATCCAATACCAATACATTAACCCATTACGTTTCATTGGTGGCATTTTATTTTGCTGTAACCAATACAGGGCTAAGATAGTTAAGGTTATCGCCATCACATAAATAAAATAGCCCATCTCATGCATACCCCAAGGTAAAATAGAGACAAACCAATTTACTTGGGTCAAAATAAATACAAGGATTAACCACAAGTTAGCGCCATGGAGGGTCCATTGCATCCATTGATTACGAAGTTTATACGCATGAATAACAAACAAAATTGAGCTACCGAGTATCACCGCCCATATTAATGAGTTTTCCCCGCGCCCCATTGGGTTTTTATCATATAAGAAATCTAAACCAAGGTAATAGTAACCAGCAACCCATAAAATTGATTGGCAAAATAACAAAGGTATCCAGTTAATTCGAATAGCATATAGACGCCATAACCAGACGGAGATCACCACTAACACTAATATTATAAAGCCTTCAGACTCCCGACTCCACGATAAAATATCAGTAAATAGTGGTAACCAGCAGAGCCATGTAAGCAAACCTAAAAATAAAAAACCATAACTAAATAGGGCAAAGTTACTGTTTTCTTTGCGGCGAATATGAAATAACCCACCAGCACCAAAACAAGCTACCAATAATAATGGCACCATATAAGTACTGCTTCGGCTCCAATATACGTAAGGGTAGTCCATTAGTAACGTAATCGCACTGATTACAATTAATAATGAACCAACCGTAGCCATTTTTTTCTGCCCCTGTTGTAAACCAAGCCAGAGTAGTAATAACCCTTCTAATGACCAAACAATCGATGTCCATTCAAGTGTCAATGCCAATGGGATAGCCAGTGTTACAAAACCTGCACCAATAAGAATATTTGCTAAAGCCATATTCTTACCGACCTCTTTATAGCGCTTATGTACCTGCAACCCAGCAACCAAGTACAATAAACCAATTAACAGAGAAATAAATGCAGGCAATAAACCTACATCATCCGCAATAAAGAATTGAAGGGCAATACTGATTAATGGCGGTACAAACAACAATGTATTATCAACAATTAATTGCTTGTCGTGCTCAAAGCGGAGTGAAAATAATTGTGTTAACGCATTAAATACTACTAAATTAGCAATGATAAATAATTGACAGGAGATGTAATAATCAGATTGGTAATTGCTCAAACCCCATAAAATAGCGACACCATAGGTCATCACCATACCAACTAAATTCAGAGGGCGCCAAGCTTGCCATACACTAATAATTAAAATCCCAATCGACAACATTAGGTAATAAGAAAACAAAATTACATGGCTACCCCCTCCCGTCGAAAGTAAAACAGGAGCCAAATAACCACCAAGAGAAGCAAGAATAGCCAAGCTAATCGTACGTTGTAATAATGCTAAGGCAATACTCGCTGCACAAATCAACAACATAAACACAAATGCCATGCTATAAGGCAACATGGTATATAACTTAAAGGCAGCAAAAATGGTGATATATAAACAGCCTACCCCTCCACCTTGAAGGATAAGCCCAAATAATGGTTTCTTATTACGTAATCGCCAGCCAATTCCTAGTAAAACTAAACAACCTACCGCGCTAAAAATTAAGCGTATTTGGGGGGAAATAATCTCATTTTGCACACTGTAATTTAATAAATACGCGACCCCTAGGAATAATAATAGTATCCCTATTTTGGCAACTGGGTTCCCTTTTAGTAACCAACTAAAGAAATGCCCAAATATAGACTCATTATTTCCCGTCGTTTTTTGATTAAATTGACCCTGAGTAGATGTATCTACTTCCTGATCATTAAAACGATTTGGTTTAGTCGCTTTATTAAACCGATTTGGGTCCACCCCGCTACGTGCTTGAGAGCCTACAATTGCTGATTGCGTATATGCCGGCACTGGAATGGTTTGGTTTGTAGAATCAGCTGCTTTTTCAGATTGCTGATATGCAGTATCGCCGGATAAGGGTTTAAATGATGGTTCAGGCTCACTTACTGGACTAGATTGGATTGGTACGTTTGTAACTACCTGTTCTAGCTCATCTGTTACCCCAAAAATGCCTTGTTGGTCATCAGACGAACTGGCAACATTTTTCGAAGGCGTAACATTCGATTGCTGATATTGGCCTAAACGAGTTTCTAGAGAGAAAACTTTCTGGTTTAATTCAGAAATTTGGTACTGCATACGGCCCGTTCGGCTGATTGCTATGATAGCCAATATTGGTGCTAACACAAGCAAACATACTAATACGACTCCTACTAGTATCCAAGTATCCACAAATAGGTTTCCTCAAAATAAATTTCACAATCTAAAATACAGCTAGAATAGGGTTTTGTGATCACCGCTAGTGTAGATAGCATTGATTATCTTGCCAACTCAATGTAATAAACTGTTACAAAATAACCCTTATACTACGTATTTAGTTGAAAAAATACGCTTCCTACCCTTTCAATCTCAGTTACTAATACCCCCATTGAAAGTTTTAGTAACTAAGAAAATCCTTAATCATCATTTAATGATGATTTGACATATTAAATTAACACTTACCTATTTATTTTTAGTTCCTCTAATTATAATTAGAGTTGCTCTGAATAACAAAATTAGTCTAATTATGATATTTATATCATGCTTCCATGCTTCAAATATTCATACAGAAAAACACCATCTTTAAACGATGGTAGTTATTTATTATTTTATCAATTATGATTTCCATCAATTATAAGTTTATCTATTGATGGAGGTTAAATATCTACCACTTCCAACGTGAAATGAGTTTATTTAAACCACAGTAATATGAGAGATATTCGATACCGCTTTAGTATGAACAGGCTCATAACTAATTATTTACACATCAAAATCTGACGAATAGTTTAAGGAAAATATAATGCTACTCCACATTATTCTAGCCGCCCTTGGTCCTATCGTTTTAGGGTTAGCTGTTGGTTGGTTATCAGGTAAATACGGTTTTATTAAAAGAGAATATTCACAAGCATTCGCTGACTTTGTTGTCAAAATAGCCTTACCATTTGCATTATTTTTAGCCGCCGCACAAGCACCACCCTCAGTACTCTTAAATATTGATTATTTGTTAGCATTGGCCGTCGGTTTAATCGCTACATACGTTATTGGTTTCATTTTCGGTAAGTTTATCTTCCGGCACAATAAAAAAGATGCAGCAATGCAAGCGCTATCTGTTTCTTTTCCGGATATGGCTTATTGTGGACCACCAGTCTTACTAGCTACTGTCGGTTCATCAGGTTTAATTGCTATGGTGCTAGGAAACCTTATTTATACGGTGATTATTATTCCATTTACTTTGCTGATGATCAGTGGCTCGCAACAAGGGCATAGCGTGATTAAATCAATCGGTAAAGCTATTGCCCAACCTTTAGTATTCCTTCCTATTTTAGGCGCCTTGCTCGCTATTTTTGGTGTTAAGTTACCTGAAATCTTACAGAATTCAGTCAATGAGCTTGGTAAAACGGCAGGAGGTGTTGCTTTATTTTTCCTTGGTTTATTGCTATCCGGTATTAAGTTAACTATTAGTAAAGAAATTATATTTAACGTTTTTATTAAAAATTTTGTTCAAGCCGCGTTGATTTTGGCAACAGGTCTTGCAGTAGGTTTACAAGATGACCTCCTAAAAGCCGCCTTTATCATTGGCGTATTACCCACCGCCACTGCGGTTCCCGCCTTAGCAATCAGTAATCAAGCTTATACTGAAACCTCCGCAGGCACCGTGTTATTAAGTACACTTGCCGCTTTAATCTCCATTATCGGTGGAATCGCTATTGTTGAAATGCTTTAAATTGAGCGGTGGGTTTATATTCACCCGCCGCCCCTCAACTTTTCCCCGTTGATTTAATCACCAATTATTTGCCAGATAGATCACAAAAAACGTATCATATCCCTAAGTACTTTTCTTTTATGCACCTGGGATATTTATAAAAATGAAAATTAGTGATGAGTTAGCTGTTGCTATTGCTTCCGTCACCGAAGTTGCCGCTGTTGCTGCCTTCGATTGGGTTGGTAAACAAGATAAAAATGCAGCCGATAAAGCCGCTGTAGAAGCCATGAGAAATCGTCTTAATGAAATTGATTTTCATGGTAAAATTGTGATTGGTGAAGGTGAAATTGATGATGCTCCGATGCTTTATATCGGCGAGCAAGTAGGTAAAAAATCAGGCGCCCAAGGGCTCGATATTGCGGTTGACCCCATTGATGGCACTCGTATGGTTGCGTGTAATGAACACAATGCCATAGCCGTACTGGCTGCTGCTCCAACAGGTTCATTACTCCAAGCACCAGACATGTACATGGAAAAACTCGTCGTTGGTGCCGCTGCAAAAGGGGCTGTTCATCTCGCTAATCCCCTCGAAAAAAATTTAGAATTCCTTTCCGCTGCATTGAATAAACCCATTTCAAACTTATCAATCGCAGTATTAGATAAACCACGCCATCAGCATATCATCAAAACTATTCGTAATTTTGGTGCTAACGTGATTACCATTCCTGATGGTGATGTATTGGCATCATTGCTGGCAATACTACCCGAGCATTCAATTGATATGATGTATGGCACTGGTGGCGCACCTGAAGGCATTATCAGTGCGGCCATCGCTCGTGCATTAGGCGGTGATATGCAAGCAAGATTGGTCCCTCGTGACAAAGCAAAGGGGGATAGCGAAGAAAATAAACTACTCGCCGCTCAAGAAGCCATTCGATGCCAGCAAATGGGCATTGAGATTGGGGAAATTTTATCATTAGAGCAAATGGTAAATACAGATGATGTGATTTTTGCCGCAACGGCAATTACGCCAACAGTGTTAATGGGCGGAATTTCAACAGATGCTTATAGCCGTTTTTCAAATACCCTTTTAGTTAACGGCCGTGACCGCTCATTAAAAATCATTAATAACCGCTTATTTAATTAGCCTTTCCATGATATTAAAAAAGGGCCTTTCGTTCTCTATAGTACATAGAACTGTGTAAATTTGATAAAAACCCCCTTAATTGGGGGTTTCTTTTTCCTGAAGACTGCACTATATATATAGTAAATAATGTGTAATTTGTGTAGGATTCAAGGATGTTTGCAACGAAGGTTACAGCCAAGGTAGTTCAGGATAACAGTGGAGTAACCACAGAGATCCCGGTCATTCTGACCGACCAAGGGGTTTTGGGGTCGGTCACAGATTATGTGCTTAGCCTTCACCTAAATGGCATCTCATTTTCAACAATCACCAACCATATTCAGTCGATTAGACTCCTCATCGAGTTCATGGATGCCAACGAAGGCATGTTCGATGAACCCGAAGCGTTGTTCGCGGGCTTCGTCCGACGGCTCTACAGCGGGACCATCGGTGAAGATGGATTGGACCCCTCTGGCCTGTATTGGATACCGGCCAGTAATGGCACGATACATCGACACATCAGCAATCTGACGAATTTCACCAATTGGCTCTCGGACAAAGGTCTGGGCAAGCCTCTCAATACCTTGCGCACAGCCACTCGACATGAGGAACGCATTCAGTACGCCGCTTGGTTTAGGCGTAACCAGAATGATTTCCTCGGGCACATTAAAGACACCTCGGTTAGTACCACGGTAAAAAGAGCCCGCAGCATCAAGGGCAGAACACCTCTGGCAAAAACCAATGACGATGCCATCGCCTTCCCTACGGGAAAGTTTGAAGACTTCTATATGAAGGGCCTGGGAGGAGCCAAAGACCCGCGAGTTGCGCTGCGGGACAAGCTTATCGTGCTCCTGATGCACGCGACCGGATTGAGGGTGAGCGAAGCACTGTTACTCTGGGTCACCGATGTCTTTGAAGACCCCTCCGATCCAGATCGGGCAATCGTGAGGATCTACAACGAGATAGAAGGTAAGGCACCTGAAGGCTGGAAGTCCCGAAAAGGGATAAAAACCCGCAAGGCGTACCTTCAAGAAAAATACGCACGCATCCCGCGCCAGGAGATGCAAAAAACCCCACATCTCGGCTGGAAATCCAAAACCCTAGATGACAAGGATGGCTACCTGGAGGCGCATTTCTTCCCGCAAGAGTTTGCCCAAGTATTCATGTCGCTGTGGCGACAGTATTTGGTTTTCCGTGCATCGGTGGAGTGCCATCATCCCTATGCGTTTGTTAGCTTCGACTCTCGCTATCTGGGCAATCCCTATACCTACAATTCCTTCAACCAAAATTATGCGGCTGGGTTAAGACGAATTGGTCTCGAACCCGACAAGACCGTAGGGTTAGATCCACACGGCCATCGCCACAACTATGGCCGTCGATTGACGGATGCCGGAGTCGATCCGCTTATTCGCAAAAAGTGCCTGCATCACGCAAGCCTGGAGTCTCAGGTTCCTTACACCATGCCCTCCAGCGCGAAAGTCTCGGAAGCGCTGTCCCAGGCAACACAACAACTTCAGTTGGGATCGGATAAGGAAAAGCCCCCCGCATCTTTCGATTGGAAGACGCTTGCAGAACACGGTTTTGAAGACATTGATCCAAACGGCCACTTTACGGGCAAGAATCCACGATTGGGCAAAGGTAAATCATGACAAAAAGAAGGACGAGTAAAGGCTACACCACGGATCTGACGCTGGGGTGGGTGACTAAGGAACTGGGGCACAACTGGCTGCAATGGCAGCAGTACGCCGCCGAATGGCTTGCGGAGCAAAACGTAGGCATTGATCTGCGATTAAAATGCTTAAGACACTTCTTTAACTATCTGAACGCTAAAGCCCCGTACGCCGTTGACGTGGCCACGATGTTCAAGGGCCATCCGGGTGGTCACAAGGTGTCCACGGAAGAGTTTGAGGCCTTTCTGGTTAGCAGTGGATCGATTACTAAAAACTCTAAACACATTTCGTCCACGGTCGATTTATGCAATTACATCCTCAAGCACCATTTGAGCGCCGAGGACGATAACGGCGTTGGGCGGCCCCTATTCCCGAATCCGTTCGAGAAAATCACGAATAACACATCAAACACCGAAACCGTCCACAGCCCCTTGCCCTATCGCTACATCCAGCAACTGAGGCACATCCTCTGCCCCTATCCAACCGACGACCCCGGCAATAAAACGCCGTGGGTAGGCCACCATTTCCGGGACTGGCAATGGGCCATCGATCACCTTCAGTCTGGCAATGGGGCATGGGTGGAAGTGCCGCCCGAGGTCATCGACCCTGATGATCCGGATTGCGTTTTCCGGACTCGGATTGTGCCCAGGAAGGGAGAAAGAGTTGAGGTCCACGAAATCTGGTCGCCGGTCATGGCGATGTTCCTGTTTACCAAGCTGCACCTACCCCTGCGCTCTTTTCAGGTGAGGTTTCTGGACTCCGGCGAAGCCGATACCTGGCGCTATGAAGGTGGGCAATGGGTGGAAAACACCAAGCACCCCTTCAAGTATGGAACGCCCAAGCGACCTTATGAGAAAGGCGTCTTCCGCCGCATATATGACTCCATGACCGAGGGGTACTCGACCGGCCTCTACGTGTCCACCAACAAAACCGCCGATCAAAACAAGGATGAACTTCAGCGGGGATACACCATCCCTTGGCAGCACGAAGAGCTGCTGTATTGGCTGGAAAAGCTCCGCAGTTGGCAGGAAAAATACAACCCGATTAACCGACTGGTCAGTGGCACAGAGCTTAAGCGTAGCCATATTGGCGTCGCTAAATCCAAGCAACAATTGAAACAAATGGGCGAGTTTGCCTTTTTATTCAGGGAGCGTAATTCTGCTTTTCCAATTACCTACACCTCATTGGCTAGTTCGTGGTATCGCCTGTTGTCCAAACTGGAAGAGGATGTCTTCCAGTCGGGCCAAACGATGGCCAACGGGGATCGCCTTCGGTTTGTGAAAGACTACGGCGAGGACTTTGAAGGTACGGAAGCCGCTAAGGTGGCAACGGACTACCCGCTTCACAGCCTTCGGGTCTCCTTGATCACCTGCTACACCATGGACACCGACCTCCCCTTGCCGGTGATCGCGAAGCTTCTGGCCGGCCACACACGGCTTCTGATGACGATCTATTACAACAAGATCACGCCCTCCGTGATGGCCGACAAAATGAAGGAGGCACACGCAGTTCTGTCCGAACGAGGTGAAGGCTCGCTCCGAAACTTCCTGGTGGACGCGGAAATGAGACAGATCCCGCTCCGGGCTGCCTTTCACAACGACCAGCACAATTCCGTCGAGAGCGTGCTTGCCAACCGGAATCCCATCGGCTGGGAGGAACGAGCCACGGGCTTGTGCCTGGTTGGGGGCAACACCGTGCGCTCAGATGAGCTGTCCACCGTAGGCGGGTGCTGGAACGGTGGCCCGATAGTTAGGGGTTCAGAAAGCGCACATTCAAGAGTTTATGGCCCGGTCCCCCTCGGGCCGGAAAACTGTCCCCGCTGTCGCTGGCACATTACCGATGCCACCTATCTTCCGGCTCTCAATTCTGCGTTCAACCAGGTGAGCTACAAGGCGCACCAGGCGGCCGAGCTGTCTGTTCACCTAGAGGGTCAGCTAGAAGCACTAAAGGATGAGCTGTTCATCGCTGAGGAAACCGGTGCAGTGTTTCTCAAGCACAACGAACTTCAGGCGATAGAACGGCGCTACGAGAAGCAGAGGGTGGAGGCGGATGAGTACGCCAAGGATTGCATCGCAATTTTCAACCTGATCAATCGGGTGATCCAGATCGAGAATGGGCGTGAAGAGGACGACGACGGGCAAAAGCTGATCGCGGTCGGCTCTGATGAAGACCTCAAATATAGTATGAAGTTCGTCGAAACTGACTCGGAGTTACTGCACCTGGCACTGCTGTGCGAGGACGCTGAGTTCCACCCCGATCTGCATGATGATCTGCGCAAGACGCCCGCGATAGCCAAGCGTACCAACGCCTTGAGCCGCATGATGGCCCGTTCCGGGTACAAGCCCGTTTTCCTTGAAATGGACGAACAAACCCAGTTGATTGCGGGTAACGCGCTCATGCGCAAGATGGCCAAAATCGCCGCCCCCGAAGATCGGCTTGAGGGCTACCGGATCGCGTCCAATTACATTGAGGCGCAGGAATTCCTGAAAGACGATCGGCTGCTGAAATCCGGGTTTGACGCCGTGAAGAAGATAGCCCCAATCACCTTGCCTACTGAATCCGTGGCGCGGATTCCCGCCCTGGAGGTGGAAGAATGAACATCGATACCAATGCGGTTCTGGAGTCCCTCAAGGACGGTAAAACCGCTAAAACACAGTCGTCCCTGGATACGCTCAACCAGACCCTGAAGGACTACTACGAATCCGGTGCCCGGGACTTCTCCATTACCACCATAGGGCGTGTCTCAGAGGAAAATGACGGCGTTGGCTATCAGTCGATTCGTGCCACCGCGAACAAGCATTACCGGGACCTGATTGAAGCGTGGGCCGCTAAGGCGAAGACCACCACCAAGAAGCCACCGGTAGGGCCTGCCAAGAGACCAACTCAGGACCATCAGTTGCTTGAGCGGATTGATGATACAGCTGTGCGAGCCCTTTTTGGGCAAATCATCCGTGAGCGGGATCGCTACAGGAGCGAAGCCAACATGCTCAAGAACCAAACCCAGATCGTCATCGACAAGCGCCCTACGGTTTACAGTGAACCCCAGTCAGACGCCAGTGTGGAGCTGCTGCCCTCATTGAAGGGAGTCTGCTCTGACAACGAGATTAAAGCCCTGCAAACCGTCTGCACCGATGAGTGGCTCGAAAAGCTCGGGTTCCAGGCGAACGAATTGGGTCAGGTGAAGGATGAGTATGGTGTGGAAATCCTGCCTCGTGGCTTCCTGACCGGGCTCAAGAAGATCCTGGGGGAAATTGATGAGTAATGGTCAGGAAAGAGCACGTCAGAACCTGAGTGCCTTCCAGAGCTGGGTGGCCACCCAAACGGATGACGATTTTAAGCAGATCCTCCATCGGGGCCAGTTAAACCGTGGCGAAGTGGCCAAAGCCATAGGCATCGGAAAGAGCGCGTTGCGCCAGAATCCGGCCATCAAAACGGCATTGGAGAATCTGGAGCAGAACCTGCGTTATCGGGGTGTTCTGCCAGAACTGACCGAAACCGCCAAGGCCCAGCGATCAGAACCCAAACGCTATGATCCCAGCGTTAACAAAAGAGCCATGGAATCGAGAAGGCTCTCAGTGCTGGAGCAGGAAAACATTGAACTAAAGGCCCGGGTGGCAACCCTCGAAGCCAAGCTAAAACGTTACGGTGAACTGTCCGAAGTCCTCACAGAGTTCGGAGTAGCGCCCGATGCATGAAGAGTATTTCCGTGTCACCAGCTGCCAGCATAACGGCTATAAATACACGATCTTCACGGGCGTTCCCCTCAAGACTGACAGTTACAAGATCAACTCGGGCAAATACATCGTCAGCATCCGATGCGAAAACCAGTCCCTGCCTATCAAGCCGTCCGTTGGTCAGCAATGGCGAGTGCGTGGCGTAAGGACGCTGGAGACCGTTCAGGCAGGCGATTATAAGCTTCAGCAACATTTGTATGACGCCCCAGCTGAGATGGAGTGCACGCTGCCGGAAACGGGCGAGGCGCTGATCCGTTTCATTGCCAATGAAAAGGAGTTCACCGGTATCGGTGAGGCCAAAGCACGCGCCCTCTGGAACGTTTTTGGCAGTGACCTGCACCCCATGCTCCAATCCAATACCTCCGAGCACAGAGGCCGTCTCAGGGAGGTTCTTAGCGAGGTTTCAGTAACCGCGCTATACAACGGCTACGCCAAGTACAAAAACCTTGCGCATGCGAATTGGCTGGCTTCTCTGGGAGTGCCGCTGAGCATCCAGCAACGCATTCTAAAGTACCACGATAATCGAACCGTTGAGGTACTCAAGACCAATCCCTACGCATTGCTCGGATTCGGAATGCCTTTTCCCGATATCGATGCGATTGCTGAAAAAATGGGCATGGATAAATCGGCACCGGTGCGGCTCGCAGCTGCGTTAGAAAGCGCGATACGAAAAGAGGTAGAAAAGGGGCACACCTACGCCTCCCATCCGGCGCTCAGGCCCGAGGTGACCAAGCTTCTGGGCGATAAAGCTCTGGTCGCAGAGGCGTTCGCCAGCGGTTATCGCAACGGCCAGTTCATTCTCAGGCCAGAGACCGGCACCTACCACCCTACCGCCCAAATCATGATGGAGTCGGTCGTTGCGAAGCGGCTCAAGGCCCTGGCCGCCATCAAGAATGAAGATGAATCCGTCTTCAAGGCGCTCACCGAGGCCGTTCAGGAGTTGCCCTACGACCTGACCGAGCAGCAGGTCCAAGCGGTCGAGTTGAGCCTTACCAATGCGGTGTCCTGCATTACGGGTGGTGCCGGTACGGGTAAAACCACGGTCCTTCGTGCCGTGCTCAAAGCCTATGCCGCACTAGGCTATCAGGTTCATGCCGTCGCTCTGTCGGGGCGAGCTGCTATGCGACTGCACGAGAGCATCGGATTCTTCACCATGACAATTGCTCGCCTGTTGCGGGAAGAGCCGATCTCGCCGTCACTGGATCAGGCGCAGCATCTCCTGGTCATCGACGAAGCCAGTATGACCGACCTGCCGACCATGTATCGGATTGTTACGCACCTCGATCCTTCGGTACGCATCATCCTGACCGGCGATCCGAACCAGCTACCAGCCATCGGCTGCGGCAAAGTCCTCTCAGACATCGTTGAGTCCGGTGCAATCGCTACGGTTGAGTTGAACATCGTCAAACGCCAGGAAGACTCAACGGGCATCCCGGAATACTCGGCCACCATCAATCGGGGTGAGGTGCCTCCTGCGTTATCGGTTGGCGCAATCACGTTCCACGAGACGCCTCCGCAGAAGATGGTCGATAAGTGCAAATCCTTGTATGCGGAGTCACCCTATAACACTCAGATCATCGGAGCCACCAAGGCTCTAGTTGGCGAGGTGAACCGTGAGTGCCAAAAGCTGATCAATCCCGATGGGGAGTGCTTGCAGTTTAGACTGCATGGCGATGAATTCTTCCTCGATATCAGAGTGGGCGACCCGATCCTCTTCACCAGGAACAAGTACAACATCGGCATTCAGAATGGGTCTCTTGGCGTATTATCCTCAACAGAGCGCGACACCAAGGACGGCCAGGAAACATTTGGTGTCGTGACGCTGGATACCGGCGAAGCCATTTCAATTACGGATGAAGTCTTCGATTGCATGGAGCTTGGCTACGGAATCACGCTCCACAAGGCTCAAGGGAGCCAGTTCCCGAGAATCATCGTGGCAGTCCAGACGGGGCGTATCTCAGACCGTGCGTGGCTTTACACGGCGATTACCCGTGCCGAGGCAGAGATACATATTGTCGGGCAGGCTAGTGATTTTGCGTCCATCGTAAAATCGGTAAGCAATGCCACCAGGCGGGCGAGTTTCTTGAGGGAGCTGCTGCAAGAGAGGGATTCGGGGGTAAGCCATTAATGGCACGCCCCCTCATCGCCGGTCGCGGCCATCGGGACCTCTCCCTGTACCGCAACTTCATCTTAAACGATCATCGCTGGTCGTCAAATACCTCGAAATCAGCTCATAAACAAAAGCGGACATTCGCCGCACTCCCAATTCCAGGCTTTACGCCCCTTAAACGGGTAAGCAACGCCCCATCAAGAACTTGGCAAACGATCAAAAGGGCTGACGGTTCCAGCACGTCGATCGCCAATGACATGCGTGTAGATTTCTGTCGTTCGAATGTCGCTATGCCCAAGAATTTCCTGGACCGTCCTGATATCGCTCCCCGATCTCAATAACTCTGTCGCAAAGGCATGCCGAAAGGTATGAGCCGTCACACGCTTGGTGATTCCCGTGGCCAGAACGGCCTGCCTCAATCGCCGCGAGTACGATGAATGATGAAGATGGTGGCGGCACACATAACCAGCGATGGGATGAACGCATCTTGTTACGGATGGGAACAGGTACTGCCAACCAAAGTCCTTCATGGCCGGTCCATACTTCTTGTGAAGTGAGGCCGGCACTGACGTAAGCCCGAATCCATCGGCCAGATCGGACTCATGTACAGCCCTGACATGGGCGAATTGTCGCTCCATGTTTTCTCTTAGATTGCCTGGAATCAGTGTGTATCGATCTTTTCGTCCCTTACCGTTGAATACGAGCAAACTGCGGCTTTTTAGGTCGATGTCTTTCACGCGAAGCGAAAGAGCTTCGTTGATTCTCAAACCGCATCCATAAAGAAGCGCAGTGATGAGCCAATACTCTGCATCCATGTTTTGAAGAATAGAAGCAACTTCATCGGGACTCAGAACGGTTGGCATGCGTCGAGGCGTTTTCGTCATCTTGTACTGTAGGTTTTCAATCTCCCGCTTCAGCACATGCTTGTAGACAAAAATAATCGCGCATAGCGCCTGATTTTGAGTGCCCGGACTGACTCCCCGATTGACGGCGAGGTGATTCAGGAAACGCTCAATTTCGTGATTACCCATGACTTTTGGGTGCTTCTTGTCATTGAAAAGGATGAACTGACGAACCCAGTAAAGATAGGACTTCTCGGTTCGGTAGCTGTACTGCTTTGTCCTAATTTCTGTGCGGACCGATTGTAGAAACGGTGATTTCGACACGCTCGCCCTCCGTGGCTGAATGCTGTATGTACGTACAGTTATAATAAAAAACACCCAAAAACACCAAAATTCTTGCGGCTTAATTTGCACGGCCCTGCTCACTTTTCACAATGCATCTCTGTAGGTATCTGTTTCAGCATGGGAAAAATTCGACCCACTGGATTTAACGTGCAAAAACGTGCATAAATATCCCGCGTGCACACTTTTCACAGAACCAAAAGCTCAAAAGCCCCCTGAGATGGAGGGGTAATGATCTGAAAAATCGAGGTTATTCAGGTTGTGAAGCAGTATTGGACTGGGTGATGGTGTTGCGGTTTAATAAGAAAGCAAACTAATAAGCTGTTAGCCCTCAGGAGGAAAAATGAAAATATCCATTATGGCAGCTGTTTCCGAGAATGGAGTAATTGGCTCTGGATTGGATATACCTTGGCATGTATATGGTGAGCAGCTCCTGTTCAAAGCTATGACTTACAATCATTGGCTTTTAGTCGGTCGTAAAACTTTCGACTCAATGGGTAAACTTCCGAATAGGAAATATGCTGTGGTTACTCGTACTGAAATGGCCTCGAATGATCCTGATGTTGTTTATTTCACAAGCGTTGAATCGGCATTAGCTTACTTAGACAACACGACAACACATGTCTTTGTTTCTGGTGGTGGTGAAATTTACAAAGCATTAATCGAACAAGCAGATGTTATCCATCTTTCAGTGATTCATAAGCACATCTCTGGCGACGTGTTTTTCCCTTCAGTTCCACAGAGTTTCAAGCAAACATTTGAGCAAAGTTTCAGTTCAAATATTGATTACACGTACCAAATTTGGACAAAGGGCTAACAAACTGTTCAAGAGTGATTCGCAACGCGTGGCATTTTCACTATGCGTTGATTTAAGTGATTAAGGTGGTGTGTGGAGGCTTCGGTATTGCGTTGCTCACACCTTAACAGGGCGTTATGTATCCTGACCTAGGAACTAGATACAGCAGATCCATCATAATGAAGATATTGAGTTGAACATATGACGTACAGAACAATCAGAACGCTCTTACAGCCTTGTAATGTAGATTTCAGTGAGCTTGAAGATCTATCTTCGATGGCGAAATATGCCAGAGTGATAGGGATTGGCGAAGGGGCTCACTTTGTTTCTGAGTTTTCCTTGGCCAGAGCCAGTTTCATCCGATACTTTGTAGAGATGCACGAGTTTAATGCAATTGGGCTGGAGTGCGGGGCGGTTCAGGGTAACCGGATCTCCGAATGGCTCAAATCTTCAGCGAGCACGGATAAGCTAGAGGAAATCACGAACCCATTGACCTTCGCTCTGTATGGGTCGGTGCTGACTTGGCTCAAATCTTATCTTTTAGAGACTGGAAAAAGCATTATGGTGGTTGGCGTTGATTTGCCCAATACGCTGAACCCACTTGACGACTTACAGAGATTGTCCGCGGCTATTGATTTACTGGATCCCATTTTGAAGCCGGACGTCGATGCGTTAATCCAGTCTTTGGAATCCATATGTGGCGATTCCCCCGTGATTTCATCCGCGCAATGGGGTGAACTGGGTACCGCTAAACAGGATCAAGCCTTCTCCCGGATTAGTCGGTTAAAGTTGCGGTTGTCTGGATTGGAACCAATTCTAGTCCAGCGAGGTGGAAAGGAGCTGTTTCAAAGGGCGTCGGAGTGTGTCTGTTCGATTGAACATACGCTCGAAACATTGCGCACCATGAAGATGCTCTTTGATGGCACTTCACTCGATGGTGACACTTCCGTTCGTGAGATGTTCACAGCTACCACTGTTGAGAGATTTCTTCACGCAGATCCAAATTTGAAGATACTTCTACTTGCGCATAACAACCATATCCAGAAGACTTCAGTTTCCTTTTCTGGAGAACTTACGGCTGTTCCTATGGGCCAGCAACTTGCGTATCGGAGGAAAGATTACCGTGCCATTGGAGCAACGCATCTAGGGGGTACTGTGCCGGAGATGCAGTTTCCTTCGCCTGACAGTCCGTTAGGCTTTTCGGTGGAGCCCACAGACGCTGATAAAATCCAAAGAGACAGTGTGGAACAGCATATTATGAGTGCTAGGGGTGTGGCGGGCTCATGTTTAATATTGTCGGACGACGTTAAAGGCGCTAGCCGAGTTAGATCGCAGAGCTCATCTGTTGAGACGAATGTGAGTGATGCCTTTGACGCTATATTCTGCGTTCCTAGCGCCAACCAAGATAAATTAGTGAAATTATAGGCATCGGAAATTGGACTACATAACAATCACATGCACTCGGAGAGCAAAAAGTACCGCTCGTCCCTCGCTTTGCTTTTCGCTCCCGGTGATGTGAGGCGTTATACAGTAGAAGGACCTCAGTCAGATGAGCCTGAAACAACATTTTGAGCTGATGGCCGAATACAACCGGTGGATGAATGAGAGGGTATATGGCGCCGCAGGCAACCTGAGCAAATCGGCTCTTTTAGAAGATCGAAGAGCCTTCTTCGGGTCAATATTGGGTACGCTAAACCATATCGTTGTTGGGGATACGATTTGGCTAAAGAGGTTTGCTGCACAACCAGCAAGCGCTGAACCACTACGTGAAATCACTGAGCTAGCGGCTCCCAAAAACCTCAACCAAATAATTTTCGAAGATCTTGATGAGTTGTATAGCCACCGAAAGTGGCTAGATGAGAAAATCATCAAATGGATTTCAGGGCTCACTGATAGTGATTTAGATTTTATTCTCAGCTATCAGAATACCAAGGGTGTGCCCGCCACCAAACGATTTTCCTCCTTGATCTATCATTTCTTCAATCATCAAACTCATCATCGGGGGCAGGTAACTACGCTACTTTCGCAATCTGGCGAAGACGTTGGGGTAACGGATTTGCTAGCACTGATCCCGAGTCAGAACAATGTATAACCAGGGGCTCCAGCGGACCGGTTTTCCGGCGCGGTGCGCCTCCAAATCGGCCGCTGAGCCCAGGCGTTAAAACGGGGTATGCCCTGGTGATACCATGAACGATGAACAACAACATAAAAAATATCGAGAGATGGATTTTCTGTTACCCGCATGGCTCGAGCGACAATTTAGCCATCAGGAAAATATGGAGCTGGAGCTGAATGGGTGTTGGATTAGGGCTTTAGAGCAAGGTGTTCTCAATCCCATCAATATCGAGCACCAACATTTGTTGGATGTGGTTACGGGAAAGGCAGAACCAAGCACATTGCTTGAGCAAACATGGCTTAAGTATAAAAAGCTCTCAGCAAATGGCTGCCCTTGCGAGGTATGCGCCGGTGTCGGGTATTACGACAACCCGAAAACTGGGGAAAGGGAAACTTGCTATGGCTGCCATGGTGCCGGACGTGTTGGCTGCACTCCGGTACAAATTACAGTAGAGGGGCATTATTCCAAGTGACCCAAGAGGTTTTAACAAGGCCAGTCACGGCGACGTCTACTACATTGCGGCTTCGCCTCCATTCCGTAGCCGCGCATGCTGGCTGGCGTTATGCAATCAAGGAGGACAAGTTACGTGATCACTGACCGAGAAACTGAACTGGCTGAGCGACTAATCAAGCTACATGACGGAAGGAGCTATCGGGAACTCCAAGAAATGTCGGCGCTGCCTAAGGACCCGAATGACGATGGGAAGATCACTGAAGACATGTATCTGGATATGTGTCGGGATATAGAGAACGAAATGGGTGCGTTGGAAAGCATCGAGTCTATAGATTGCCTACCGAGAAATGAGTCCAAGTTGACGTTGTGGAAGGCGAAGTACAGCAAAAGTGATATCAAAGTGTTTTGGGCGATTGGATTCGACTCGGAGACACTGAAAGTTCAAGACGTTTTGGTCCAATGGTAAATGCATAACAAGGCCAGTCACGGCGACGTCTACTACATTGCGGCTTCGCCTTCATTCCGTAGCCGCGCATGCTGGCTGGCGTTAAAACGTAAATACAGGAGGTCACATGCAACGGATCGCAACACAAATTACTCTGCGGGTTAATCTGCTCTTTCTATCCTTGATTCCTAGCATTGCTCTTGCCGACAACTCGGCTCCTGAAGACTATCTCGCCAATAAAACGCTGGTGTTGGAGGTTCGGTATTGTGAGTGTCAGGCTACACAATCGGATAGCTTACCCTCTGATTTATTGCCAAGCTTTCTGGAAGAATCGAGACTTTTAAGGGTTAGCGTATCGAGCAAGGATAAAGGCTTTGCCTCTTCCAGTGAGTTGTCCATAGGTTATGAACTCAAGCCAATCATGGGCTCGTCCGGCCAATTCCAGTTCAACTATGCTGGCAATTACACTACAAGCAATGGGAGCAATGGGAGCAATGGGAGCAGTGTTGGCAACGGGGAGTTGGTGTTGGTTCAGGGGCAGTGGGTCAATCTTTTCGGCTCACAGCATGAGAATGAAACTGGATCGCAACACAGCAACGTTGCGGTGCGGCTGGCTAACCCCGGAGGTTCCTGATGGTAGGTTTTAACCAATGCAGGCACGGCGACGCCTACTACATTGCGCCTTTGGCTCCATTCCGCAGGCGCGCATGCTGCAAGCGTTGTACGAGTAGGTACTGATGAACTTCGAGATTGGACGATCAGAAGATTTTTTAGTCGAGCACTGCTATTCCTGTGCTGTGCCCGGCTATTTGATCGTCTCTCCGTTGGCTTCAGTCGAATCGCTAGATGCTCTACCAAGGCAATCGGTCGAGAGCCTTGGCCCTCTATTGGCCAATGTCACTTCGCTGGTAAAGGAAGCAGTGAATCCCTTGCGCATCTACTGCGCTCAGTTTGGGGAAGAGCAGTCTCGACTTCATTTTCACATTTTTCCCAGGGGAGCCGCCCTTACTGAAGAGTACTTGGAGGCATTTCCCCACCATGCGTCACAAATTCGAGGCCCTATTGTTTTGGATTGGGCCAGGGACCGTTACCGTTGCTCTCACGAGGTGGTGTTTGAAACGGTCGCGGGTGTCATTGGCCAGCTGCGGGAGTCTTGGAACGTACAACAAATCGCTTAAGTACGTTCCCGGCCTGACGGCCGTCCACCGGACGTCCCTGACGGGCCGCCGCTTAGCTTCGCGTTACATGGTGAGGTCGGCCTTATGATTCCAGTGAAGCTGAGGGATCTTCAACAGAAAGATAAGACGGCTGTTATGTCGATGCTTCGAGATCCTGAGGTCATGCGATTTCTTGGGCCGGGTCGCGCCCTGACAGAAGATGAGGCGAATTCTTGGTTCGAGAGTGCTCTCACTAACCCAACTCGCTTTGCTATTGCAGAGGCTGATAAAGATGAATTTATCGGGTTCTGCGGTATTAAGCAGATAGATGGCGTTTTCGACTTCGGCTATTTCATCAGGTCGGAGTTTTGGGGAAACGGGATAGCTGCCAAGGCTTGCGAGTTGGCGGTTGAAAGGCTATCCACAGAGTTCGACCTCGATACCGTTCAGGTCTTCATCGCGGACGATAATGTGGCCAGCAAGAGAGTGGCCCAAAAATTGGGTTGGCAGGCCACGCACAGTGGTTCTAAGGATGGAGAGTATGGCGGATACTATCGAATCACCATGTAACAAGGCGGTCAACCGGACGCCAAAAGCGTGCCGCTTTTGGTTCCCTCCGCTGGCGCTCCGGCGCCGGTTACCTAAGCGTTATTCCGAAATCTGAACGTTCGCTTTGCGACCAAAGCTACGGGCGGCCAATTTATTATGGCATCCTCCAGCTACAGTATGAGTATGGTGGTACGACCATTGCTCACTTTTAAGCATCCCCGAGGAAGTTATCTGTATCTGTGCTCTCACTGGATCACATCGCTGGTCGTGAAATACCTCGGGTGAATCGCCGCTTGCGGCGAGAGGGCAGAGCCCTTGGAGCAAGTGCTCCTATTTTTACACACCAAATTACATACCGTGTAAAAACTAAAAATGCCCCAAAAGCCTTTGCTTATGGGGCATTCACTCACTCACCAACAGAAGTACACAAAATTCACTATATACTCTCTTAGGCCCCTTTCTCATGTAGATTGATTACGCTTCTGGGTAAACAAATAACTCTGCTTTTCCCTGATCAAGAAGGTAAGGGAAAGCAACTTTTTCGCCATTATCCAGCTCAACCGATTTTGGAGCAAGGTAGAGGTAGGCCCAAGCTGGTAGCTGTTTGCTAATAGCTGCGTAGATCGCTTGCTGAGGAGCATGGCTTGCTGCCCCATTACCGACATTCACAAAGTTGTATGCGGTCTCATGGCCTGATGTGAAGGCATACGCTGTACCTTGAACGCCAGAGACAAAATTAGGAGCTGACCCTAGGCGAGGCTCCACGATTTTCACCTTAACGGAACACATGTCAGCTACCTTACTTTGTCCGTTCACCCACGTCGGGCAACCCCATTCATTCTTGTAGAACTGATAGGTTAGGCGACCATCTTTGTCATACAGAAGCGTGAAATTGGCACCCAAATCAGTCAGCGCTGACTCAATGGAAACTTTCACATGTGAAAGAAATTTGGCCTGAGCGTCTGCCGGTGAAACTGCTTCGTTAGCAGGCATCCAAGCGATCAAGCTATTGCGAGCGCCATGCTGTTTGGGGCCGATAGCCCAGTTCGCAAGGTTGACCAAGCCACCTTGCCAGTCGGTCATTCCGAGCTGAGGGGACATGTAGCCAGACAGCACGTAGGCTGCCCCAAACGTTTTGGTGTCGGTCAGACGCTCCAGCTTGTCACGCGGAACAGAAGCGTCTTGGATGCCTGTTACCAGGCCACCGGCCTCCGCGATGTTGTAAGCGCGACTGTGATTGGTTTTGTACGCTGTGGGTTCGTAACTGCTGGTGGATGCACAGCCAGATAGAGCTGCTACAGCCAGAGCCACGGTGGTGATTAAAGCCTTTTTCATGTTGTTCTCCGTTCTTACCTGAGTTGAATCTGATTTACTTCGATAATATCACAGCATCAAAAAATGCAACCATAAAAGACAAAAAAAAGCCCCTCGGGCGAGGGGCAAAGGTTTGGGCTGGGTTATGCTGCTTTTGTTTTCTCGGCTTCGTCTGCGATTTCCTTGTCGCCGGTTGCAGATTCCGGAGCGGCTTCGGCCACTTCACCTTCTTTGCCTTTGCTGTGGGCGGAAATGCGAGCCCGTTTCTCGATGCCGATGATTCGACCGGCCAGCTTGATGAGGCGTTGCTGCCATTGGTAAGTGGCGTCGGTGCGCTGCTTGCTGGTCAGTACGGTGTTCAGCCAGAGAGTGTCAACGATCCCCATCAGGGTATCCAGTTTGCGGATCAGGTGTGCAAACTGAGCAACCTGAGGAGAGTTGATCTCGATGGTGTATTCATTCGGGTTGGTGTAGCCGGGCATCATGTCGATGCCGTTGTCTTCCATCAGCTTGTTGAGCTGGGCGGTAGCTTTGTCCAGGTCTTCGGAGACCTTGGAAATGTGTTCCAGGATGACGGTTTCAACCTGGTCGATTTCGTCCTGCTCACCGATGATGCGAAGGATCACGTCGATGGAGAACAGGGAGTTGGAAACTCGCTCAAAGCTGCGTTCCATGACGCGCTGAGCTTGGAGGCTGTTTACTTTCAGAACTTGCTTGAAAACAGGGCGAGAGTAGTGGTTGCTGCGGTCGTTGTTTGTGTCCAGTGCTACTTGTGCTTCTGCCATTAGAGATACTCCTAAATTTGAGGTACAGATAAACGCACTGGAAAGGATAAATGCGGTCAATCTGTAACCTGACCTCTCGAAGTGCCCAAAATGGACAGTTACAGCGTTTTCTGTTTAGCAAAGGTGAGCTATATTTGAATCATCTTAGTCGCTCTGCGGCTATAGGTGAGATAGCTGGTCTCCGAAAACAAACAGCATCTAGTCTTATGCCGTATGGCATTACTTAACCCCAAGCCGGGGGCTTCTCCCGGTTTTCGGGTGTTGCCCCTGTTTTTTTACATAGGAGCAACACCATGCACATCATCACTTTCATTGTAGTTCTGCTTGCATCTCTGGGCGCACTGTACGTAGGCGCGAAGGCATTTGCTTTTTCCTTCATCGTTCTCGCTAAAGTGTTCCAGCGTATCGGTTTGTTCCTTTGGAACAAATTCGCAGTTCCTGCAATGCGGTCTGTACAGGCCGTCATCAAAGAACGTGCTGCCAAGGCTGAACAAGCCAAAGCAGTCGTTGAACCTGAGGTAACTCAAGTTCAAGAAGTCGCTAAACAAGAACCTGACTGGGATTATCTCGAAATCCCGACTTACCTTCGTAAGGGCAAGGAACTTGTTTGGTAATAACTGTCGCTGAGTAATCTTCGACACTTTCAAACCCATCGGGGCAACCATACCCCGACGGGGATGTTGCCCCTTTTTGCTTAGGAGCAACATCATGGAAATCGCTATCATCGCTTTGTGTATCCCTACTGGTTGGGCAATCTCTCGTCCTTTCGTGAGAATCGCTGAATCGTTCGGTTACTGCTGATAGTCAACGCAAAGGGAGGGGGCAACCCCTCTCTTTCTGGTCAAGCCTCTGTGGCTTGTCCTCAAAGTCTTCTGGTGTCAGTTGGCTTTGACGACAAGCTACAGGGGGAATGTCGAATGCAACAGAATCTTCATGTTTACGACGATCACGCAGGCATCATCTATCTGGCTGATGGACGCGAGGTGAAATTTGATCCGAAACTGTATTCCAGCTCCTACCAGGCGCACAGTGAAGCAGTGAAGTGGGCCAAAGAAACCGGGGTCATTGGTCAAAACGACGATGTGGTGATGTTCGTCCATTGAGGGAGTGGCCTCCAGGAGAGGCTACTCTCCTCGCTCCTTAAAAGTCTTCTTACTCATGGTGAATACCATCAGTAAGCAGATTTTGTTCTCTTCGGAGAGCGAAAAGTGCGATAGCTGGTCGCCAAAAACAAACAGCAAATTAACGTTAATTTACTAGCCCAACCGGGCGCATCCGCCCGGTTCGGGACGTGGTGCGCCTGTCACAATAGGAGCGCACCTATGTCTCAATACTCTCAATTCTCAGTAAGCAAGGTTTTCGGTATGCCCAGCATTCCGGAGAAGGTAACGGCCATCGGCTACGCTGACGGTTCAAACCCTTTCATCCCTGCCACTGATACCAACTACGTTTTCCGCAAAGAGTTTCTGCGAGAGGTCTTGGCCTATCTCAAAGAGCCTGGCGGTGACGCATTGTTCGTAACCGGCCCTACCGGGTCTGGCAAAACCTCAGGTATCACCGAGATCGCTGGTCGTCTCAACTGGCCTGTTCAGCAAATCACTGCCCACGGGCGGATGGAGCTGACAGATCTGATTGGACATCACGCTCTGGTCGCGGAAAAGCCTGGTCAACCACCTGTCATGAAGTTCATGTATGGACCTCTGGCAGTCGCTATGCGTGAAGGTCATCTGCTCCTCATCAACGAGGTGGATTTGGCCGACCCTGCCGAGCTGGCTGGTCTCAACGATGTCCTTGAAGGGCGTCCCCTTGTGATCGCTCAGAATGGCGGGGAAATCATCAAGCCGCACCCGATGTTTCGTGTGGTCGTTACTGGTAACTCTACGGGGTCCGGTGATGCTTCTGGTTTGTACCAGGGGGTGATGATGCAGAACCTCGCAGCTATGGATCGCTATCGTTTCACCAAAGTAGGGTATGCGGATGAGGAAGCTGAACTCAGCATTCTTGGCCGTGTTACTCCGAAACTTCCGGAAAATGTGCGGAAGGGAATGGTTCGGATTGCTAATCAGGTCCGCAAACTGTTTCTTGGCGAAAACGGTGAAGATGGTCAGATCAGCGTCACCATGTCCACTCGGACGTTGGTGCGTTGGGCGAAACTGTCTCTAGCGTTCCGTGGTGCCCCAAATGCTCTTGAATACGCCCTGGATCAAGCTCTGCTTATCCGTGCGGCCAAAGAGGAGCGTGAAGCCATCCTGCGTGTTGCGAAGGATGTGTTCGGGGACCAATGGCGCTAAGGGGTGACGCATGAAGAAAAATGACTGTTTGTGCCGTCGTTACACTGCTAAAGAGTGGGGCAATGACGAAACCACAATAGAAGTCTTCATTGGCTACAAGTTGCTCCGGGAGCCCAGCTCCTCGGAGCCAGGCCAATTCACGATGGTCGAGCTACGCCGAACCGTCACTGATGGGAAAGCTGAAAATTGGTCTGAGACAAAGCTCGAAGGACCTTTTGAAGCTAACGGCCCAGACACGATCCCAATGTCCTACAAGGACAAAGAAAGCCAGTATGTGTCACAGTTTCTCAGCCAGGGGTACACCTTTCTGGATGAGGTGCTGGTAAACGCAGAGACACAGACGGTGCTGGAAGGGGGGAATGTTTCAGCCGGACAAACAGCCAGCTTGGGATCTCTCAACTGGCTGTTATCTCCGCCCTCTGAGTTACCTCCAGGTGACATAAACCTCTTCAAAGGTTTTGTTGCTGGGGTTTTTGCCAAAGGAGCCGGTTTAATCGGCTTTGAGGTTGCTCGGAGCGAAGGCTCAAATGACTTGCTACCCAGTGTGCTGATGCGTACTGACAGCGGTTATGAGCTTGGGGTTAGCACTGGACTAGGCGAAAACACTATCCATCCAGCTACGCTGGAAGGCGCTGGTGAACTCCGCCCGGAACATGGTCACAAACCCCTGCTGATGTTGGTTTACCTGCAACAGCGTTTCGCGGATGACTTTTCAAACGTAGAGAAGCCGCTGGTGGCATTCTGTGATGAACAGGGTGATACCTTCGACTACGAGCGTTTTGATTCACTAAAACCCCTCATTGAACGGTTTGGTTTCAGCTACGACGAAGTAAGAGCAGATGCAGAAAGGCTTGGCCTTGTATCTGAGCTGATTCGCCTGGCAGAGATCGACGCCGAACAAGAGGATCACTTTTTTAACCCTTACGGGGGCTTGCTCCCCGAAAGGGGCGTTGGCCCTCTCCAAATAACTTGGAGGTCATGATGTCTAAAGGCGTCAACAAAGTAATTCTGGTCGGTAATCTCGGTTCTGACCCGGAAATTCGCTACATGCCAAGCGGAACTGCCGTTGCCAACTTCAACGTTGCAACAACGGATACGTGGCGCGATAAGCAGTCTGGCGAGCAAAGAGAGCATACTGAGTGGCACCGTATTGTGCTTAAAGGTCGTTTGGCAGAAGTCGCTGGTGAGTACCTGAAAAAGGGCTCCCAAGTCTATCTCGAAGGGAGCAACCGCACCCGGAAGTGGACTGACAGCCAACAAATCGAGCGCTACACCACCGAAGTACACTGCGTTGAAATGCAGATGCTTGGTGGTCGTGGAAATGCACCTCAGGACAACTCTCAACGTGCAGCGCCCCAAAAAGGGCAACGTACAGGAGCCGGTACGCAATCTGCTCCTGTGCAGCAATCAGCACCGCAAGGTGGTATGGGCGGAGGCTATGGTCCCGCTCCTGATGGCTGGGATGATGACATCCCGTTCATGCGGCTGCACCACTTGGCTGGCGGGTAACACCGCCAACTCTTACTAAACCCCACGGGGGCACTCATGCCCCGAGGGGGTCATGGTGTCCTCAAACCGTTCATTCGTGAATTGGAGAAACACCATGTCTGATAACAAATCTCTTGTAACCCGTATCGCAAGCCGGTTTGGCGTGGACACCCGAAAGTTCTATGAAACTTTGAAGGCGACCGCATTCAAGCAGCGAGATGGAAGTGCCCCGACCGATGAGCAGATGATGACGCTCCTGATCGTGGCTGAACAGTACGGTTTGAACCCTTTCACTCGGGAAATCTATGCGTTTCCTGACAAGCAAAATGGGATCATTCCGGTAGTAGGTGTTGATGGTTGGAGCCGCATCATCAACGAGCATCCCCAGTATGATGGCGTCGAGTTCGTGTATTCGGACAAGATGGTCAGAATGCAGGGGGCGAAAGTTGACTGCCCTGAGTGGATTGAATGCGTGATTTACCGTAAGGACAGATCTCGCCCTATCCGCATCAAGGAGTTCATTGATGAGGTGTACCGTGAACCGTTTCAGGGTCAAGGTCGCAATGGTGCTTACACTGTTGATGGCCCCTGGCAAACGCACACCAAGCGTCAACTCCGGCACAAGTCGCTGATCCAGTGTTCTCGTGTCGCATTTGGTTTCTCTGGTATTTATGACCAGGATGAAGCTGAACGCATCCGTGAAATGGAGCAGGCATCGGCCATTAACCCGGCTATTGCCAATCTCCCTTCACCATCTCAAGTTCAAAGCCAAGAGCCTTTGGCTATTGAGCACAAAGAGCTTGACCCGATCCTAACCAAACTCGCAAATCGCGCCATTGCTGAAAACGCATGGTCTGCGGCGCATGAGTATGTGAAGGGACGGTATGAAGGTTCGGAACTGCAATATGCGACTCAATTCCTTCGTGACAAGGAGATGGATCAAATGGAGCCTCCGAAACCTGACTACCAGGAAGCGCACGAGCAAGAGTCCGCCGCTGGTGGTTCTGCAAATGCTGAACCTGGTGCCGAAGAAATGCCGCCTTTGAGTGACGAGGACATGATCCCTGTTACAGAAGAGGAGGGCGCGGAAGGCAGTTACTACTAACCCCAACGGGGGGGACTCCCCCGCTGGGGGAGATCTCCCTCCTAACCATTGGAGAGAGGTCCATGAAAATAGTCAACCTATCGCAACGAGAGGAAGATTGGCTTGATTGGCGGCGTCAAGGTGTAACAGCCACTGACGCCGCTATCCTGCTCAATCGGTCTCCGTACAAAACACGATGGAGACTGTGGGCCGAGAAGACTGGGTATGCGCGTGAAGTCGATCTGAGTCTTAATCCGCTGGTTCGCCGGGGGATAGAAAACGAAGATGCTGCAAGACGCGCTTTCGAGGAGAAGTATGATGACATGCTGCTCCCCGCCTGTGTCGAATCGGTTCAATACCCGCTCATGAGGGCCTCCCTGGATGGCCTGAGAGATAACGGGGAGCCCGTCGAGCTGAAAAGCCCGAGTGCGACTGTCTGGGAAGATGTTTGTGCTGAGAAAGCAAACAGCAAGGCATACCAGCTTTATTACCCGCAGGTGCAACACCAGCTCCTGGTAACGGGGGCCAAGCAAGGCTGGTTAGTCTTCTACTTTGAAGGTCAGATTCAGGAGTTTCCAATACTCCGAGACGAAGCCATGATTCAAGAAATCTTGGCCGAGGCTAAAAAGTTCTGGCAACAGGTAGTAGACAAGAAGGAGCCCGACAAAGATCCAGAGAGAGACCTGTACATACCGCAAGGTGAAGAGGTCAACCGTTGGATTGCTGCTGCTGAGGAATACCGCCTCTATGATGCTGAGATTCAGGAGCTGAAACAGCGACTGTCTGAGCTTCAAGAAAGGCAAAAGCCTCATCTCGACACCATGAAGTCCCTCATGGGGGAATACTTCCATGCCGACTACTGCGGTGTGATGGTAACGAGATACAAAGCGGCTGGCCGGGTAGACTACAAAAAGCTGTTGGCTGATAAGGCGTCAGGCGTGAAGCCTGAGGATGTTGACCAGTACAGAGAGAAGTCATCAGAGCGGTGCCGTGTAACGGTTACTGGCTCTGTGAAGCCACGGTACATTGTTGATGAGGACGTGCTTGCTCCTCTTGATGATTTGCCGGAAGAAGTAGAGACGTTCTACTGGTGAGTGGGGGATTTTCCCCCGCTTTCCCTTGGGGATTCTGGGAGTCTCCAACGGAAAGCAAGATTTTGTTCTCTTCGGAGAGCGAAAAGTGCGATAGCTGGTCGCCAAAAACAAACAGCAAATTAACGTTAATTTACTAGCCCAACCGGGCGCATCCGCCCGGTTCGGGACGTGGTGCGCCCCCAACTTTTTGGAGTGCATCATGACTAAAGTGAACCATCTACAAAGCCTCTGTGTTATCCACGTAGACTTTGACATCTGGAGTGGACAAACCCGTTTGTCTGCATCTGATCTCAAGCTGGGCGAGGGTGGTGAAATTCCACCTGAGAAAGTAGCTCAACTGGGAAGTAAGAAGATCTGTGATCCGGCTAAGCTGAAAGGCTTTCATCGCCTGAAAACAGAAACTCGTCGCCTCCTGCTGAAATTCGGTATGCCGTTCATGAACGGATTTGCCGTACCCGTCAGCAAGACCGATGAAATCTGTAACAAGCTGAATGACATAAACTTTCAGTTTAACCAACTGAAACAGGATTTCATCAAAGGTTACAACAAAGCCGTGGATGAATGGTGTCAGGAGAACCCTGAGTATGAACGAGCTATCCGTGCCGGAGCCCTTCCAAAGGAAACGGTCGAGGAGCGGATTGGCTTTGAGTACCAGGTGTTCATGATCCAGCCTGTGAACGAAGATGAGGCCAACGCCAAACGCCTTAACCGCAAGGTTGAGCGCTTGGGTGACGATCTCATCTCCGAAGTGGTTCAGGAAGCGAATAAGTTCTATATGGAACGTTTGGCCGGTCGAGACCAATGTGCGGTCACTACTCGGCAGACACTCCGTAACATCCGCGACAAGGTGGATGGGCTTAGCTTCCTGAACAGCGCTTTTAACCCTCTGGTCAAGCTGCTCGACCAAACCCTCCGGGGATACGAGCAACATGCCGATGGCCGAAACATCGTTGCGCCTTTCTTTTATCAGGTCGTGGCCGCAGTGCTGATCATGAGCGAGAGGGACCGCATCGAGCAGTATGCCAATGGCTCGATTACTGTAGAGGGCATGGCTAATGACATTGGCGGTTCGGGAGCCCAGATGGGGGACCGTTCTAAAGATGAAAAGGCCGAACAGAAAAGCGATAAAGCCGGTGAGCTTATCCCTGCAACAGAGGGTGGCGAAACCAAGCAGCAACAGGTAGGTGGTACTGAATCTGTTCAATCAGAACAGACTAACAGCGGTGGTAACGCTGTTGACCTGGATGAAGACATCGACAACTTCTTCAAGAGTTTTGCAGAACGAGGCGAGGGTGAATCGGAAGATGAATCCAATGCCGGTGATGTGGTTCGAGAAGAGCGCGTTGATGTTGAGGATGAGCCGGTTTTGCCTGAGGAAACTCCGGTAGAGCAAGAGCCTGTCCAAGAGGAGCCGACAGAGGAGCCTCTCAACCAGGAGCTGCCTAAAACTGACGACGATGGCGACTATTTCTTCTAATAGTCACTTCAACTAAACCGACCCGGAGGGGATAGCCATTCCCTCCAGGGGTGGACTATCTCCTTCCCTACCAGGAGAAAAGATATGTCCAAAAAACGCACCATTTACAGCGCTCTACCAATCGTGGCCGCAGCCTATGGTGAAAAACTCGGTGTCAAAGTCGCCATCGGTAACGATGACGCATACACCGATGGTAAGACCATCGTGGTTCCGAATATCCCCGACGACTATCCTCACATGGATGCTGTCTGGGGGTATTTGGCCCATGAAGCAGCCCATGTCCGGTTTACGGACTTTGGTGTTGAGCGCCGCAGAGGTCTTCATGCTGAGTTGTCCAACGTTTTGGAGGACTGCCGCATAGAACGGGCCATGATGGAACTCTTCCCCGGTACGTCGCAGACCCTGAATGAGGTTGCTCGCTATATGGCTCAAGCTGGTCATTACGAGCACGTCACAGACAAAGAGGCCCCTGCCTCCATTCTGACAGGGTTTTGTTTGTACTGGTTGCAAACCAAGGCTGTAGGGCAATCCGTCCTTCAACCCTATCTCGATTCGGCTACCCCCGTATTCGAGCGCGTGTTCCCTCAGGGTGTTGTTGTTCGGCTGAACGCTTTACTGCGTAAGGCTGTGAACACTAAGTCAACCGCAGAGGTGACATCCTTGGCCGACCAAATCATCAAGATGATCGAGGAGGAAAAGGAGAAAGAAGAGCAAAAGCCCCTGAATGGTCAGGATGGTAACAACCAGCAGAATGCTGGTGGCAACCAACCTCAGAACAGTCAGGGCGGAAGTGGTAACGATCAAAACCAAGGGCCTGATGCCAATGGTGGTGATCAGCAAGGTAAAGACCAGAAGCAAGACGATGCTAACGGGAAATCTGATCCGAAAGGACAGGGCGACCAAGGCAAGTCGGATACTGATGGTGGCAGCAAGGCAGGACAAAGCCAGGCTGGTGGCAATTCTGACGCGGCGAAACAAGACGCGGCCAAAATGCTCCAGCAGGTTCTGAATGCCGGTGCCGGTGATTTGCGTGGTGACGCGCATGATGCACTTAAAGCCGAGCTCAACCGGGTGGCTCAAGATAAGGGGGACAGTAGCTATATGACTGTTCGCTCTGCTGTGAACACCCAGGACAACCCTGCTGTTGGCAAAAGCCTGGTAGGGGATGTGAAGAGCACCACTTCAAAGATAAGAACGCAGCTCTACGGATTGGTCCAGGCCAGCCAGCGAGTTGCTCACCGTAACCAACGATCAGGGAAGCGTGTGGATGCTCGGAAACTACATCGTGTAGTGACGGGTGATACCCGCGTATTCCTCAAGCCGGAAGCCAAGAAACGCCCTAATACGGCGGTTCACATCCTGGTTGATATGAGCTCCTCGATGGCCTACAAGGCCGCCAATGGAAAGGAGCGTCAAGACATTGCGCGGGAAGCGTCCTTGGCTATTTCGATGGCTCTGGAAGCAATACCCGGCGTAAACCCGGCAGTCACCTTTTTTGGTGGCAACCGGAACCAGCCAGTGTTCAGTGTCGTGAAGCATGGAGATACGGTTCAGAATCGGGCCGGTCGGTTTGGGTTCAAAGCAACTGGCGGTACGCCTATGGCGGAAGCTATGTGGTATGCAGCTTTTGAACTCACCAAGACCCGTGAAGAGCGAAAAATGTTGATCGTAGTGACTGACGGGCAGCCTCAAAGCGCCCCGGCATGTCGCTCAGTGATTGACCTCTGTGAACGAAGCGATGTTGAGGTGATCGGCATAGGGGTAGAGACTACCGCAGTGTCAGGACTGTTCCAAAAGAACATTGTCATTGATGATGCGGCAGCTCTGCAACGCACACTGTTTAAGTTGATGGAGCGGTCATTGACTGCTTTTGCAGCTTAACAGGAAGTGAAACGACAAACGGCTATCCCTTCGGGGGTGGCCGTTTTTATTTGGAGAGTCTATGAACCAATTCCATTCATCTTTGGATTTGTATCATCGGAACAAAGGTAGAAGGGCTACAGTGCCGGAGACGCCTTTTTTACTGCTTGCTAAGCGCATTCCTCCGATGTACTGGAGACTGTTCCAGGGTGTTACTTTGGATAGTCGTATGGGATACACAGGCAGGCGGCAGTTCCACAGTCTTGGGCAAGCAATCGACTGGGCAAAGTCATCAGTTGGCGATTCCTGGTCAAATAAGCGCTTTCACAAGCCGGTAGGCCTCGATGTATTGCTGGCCTGTACTGCGAGTAAGGTGCCTGAACATCTGGTCGAAGAACTGAAAAGACGGGGCAGTTGATGCGTCTTTGAGCTTTGCACCCGAAAAGGGCAGTTTGAGCGTTCCTGTTCACACAGCTCTCGTGGAACAATCAAAGTGAGGAGGGAATACCCTCCCACTTTCTCAGAGGCCTTCATTGAGGGTTGCTGAGAAAGTGAATTTTGTCCTCTCTGAGGGCGAAACGTGCGATAGCTGGTCGCCAAAAACAAACAGCATTCAACCTCAGCCTAAGGGCGCACTGCGCCTGACAGGCTCTGTGTGCCCAAGTTACTTTAAGGAGCACACATGTCTCATCTGAACAATCTCAAATCCGTAATGATCTCTCTCGCCGCCGAACATAAGCTGCCTGAAATCTACCAGGATGACATCACTACCGATGTGGAGTCTCTGGATCGATTCGATGGTTTACGTCTGGTCTGGCTGTTGCGGTCTTGCGGCAGCGTATTGGTGCCAGCGGAAGTTGGCGTTAATCCGATCTATATCACCCATTGGTTGTGGTCTAACCACGGTCAACAGGTGGTTCCATTCTCTGTGGATACCCGCACGGGGTTGATTGAAAAAATCGACTTCGAGCAAGCTGAAAAGCTGATCATGCAGATGCCTTGCAACCTCTCTTCATTGCAGAACAAGGAATACTTGGTTGACCAGGTAAACCGAGTGTTGCAACGAGGTTGTGAAATGCGTATCTGGGGTATCTTCGAGTCTCCAAGCTCGGTGGAATCCGTTGGTGGTTGGAAAGAGTGGCAGAGCTATTTCAGCTCTACTGGGAATCGACTGATGGCCGATTTCGTTGGTAAAGCCATTCGATTCACCAACCCTCGATAAATCGCCGTTCAACCATTAACCCTAATTAACCCTATGGGGCTCCGATAGCCCTGAGGGGACGGGGCTCCGCAATCGCAATAAGGAGTCCCTATGAAAAACCTATCAGCTTTGGAAGCAGTTCTTGACTACGACAAACCTTCTCGACGTTTTCTTGATGAGCTCAACGAAAACCAGATGAAGGATTTGTCCGGGGAAATCTTCGCCAAGCTCTACTGGAGCAAGCGTAATCCCCAGTGGTACGAGAAAGACACCAATCGGCTGTTTGCACGACTTCGTTGGGTTCAGCGCATCATCAAGAAGCGCTTGAAAACCGGCAAGGTTAAACCTGAACTGACAGAAAATGGTTCAGTGATGGAGCGCTTCAACTTCCCTTATGGTGACACTCTCGATTTCTTCCATCGGTACTTGCGACATCCCAAATGGGAGGTTGTGTATCAAGAATCGGGGTGCAGTGCCTTTTGGAAAAATGAAGCAACGCTTGAGCTATGCACCTACTGCGAAGGTGATGTGGTCATGATGAAGGCTCCTGATGAAGCAACCTTCTTTCGTGATTGCAATCGCCTTAGCTGGTGGTATGCAGATAACGCTTGATCTTAATCCCTAACCAGGGGCGAACCGGCCCCTGATGGGAGCATGGTGCGCCCCATCTATGATGGAGGACGCCATGTTCAAATCATCAGTATGCTCCTACGAAAACAGGGGGCCTTACGGAAACAACAAGTACCGAGGCAACTGCTCGGGCTTTATCGTTAAAGACTTCATTGAGTCTTACATGAGAAAGCCGAACGGGCTGGTGGCAGACCCAAGTGTTGGGGGTGGCTCTAGCATCGACGTTGCCAATGAACTTGGTGTCCGTTTCAAAGGGACAGACTTGCATCAGGGGTTCAACCTGTTGCGGGATGACTTCCTTTCGTTCCTCGGAGAGCCTGCACACCTGATCTGGTGGCACCCTCCTTACTGGGACATGATCCAGTATTCAGGTAAGCAGTGGGGCGAGCCCAACAAATGGGATATGAGCCGCATGAATTTGCCTGAGTTCGTTGAAGCCCTTGAGCTGGCCGTTATGAATATTCATGACGCCTGTGAGCGAGGAGGGCATTACGGAATCCTCATGGGAAACCTGAGGCGCGATGGGGATTATTTCAACCTGTCCAGCCTTGTGGAACGTATCGCACCTGGGAAGCTGGTGGATGAGATCATCAAAACACAGCACAACTGTGTGAGTGACCGAACTCAGTATTCCGGGAAGCTGGTGCGTATCGCCCATGAAAAGCTGTTGGTGTTTCGTCGTAACGACGTTGCCTCATCGCTCTGTCTTCTTGCTGCCGTACACCGTCGAGCAACCAATATGGTTTCGACTACGTGGAAAGCTGCAATACGCCGAACCCTACAGGGGAAAACGTTGAAGCTGGAGCAGATTTACAAAGAGATTGAACCCTACGCAAAGCATCGAGAGAACAACCACTGGCAAGCAAAGGTCAGGCAAGTTCTTCAAGATGCCAGGTTCTTTATTCGCATCGAGGTAGGTGTCTATGCACTTGCTGAGTAGCCCAACCGGGGCGTGACATCCCGGAGGGGATTGGTCGCGCTCATCAACAACAAAGGAGCGTGACCATGAACGTACAACTTCAAGCCAGCAACAATGTGCTGTTGGCGCAAATCGAAAGCAAAGGCCTCACTGTTGAAACGCATTGTCGCAGTGGCTTTTGTGGCATGTGCCGGGTTCGTCTACTCGAAGGTCAAGTGGCCTATGACGAGACGCCCATCGCATTTGTCAAAGAAGGGGAAGTGTTGGTTTGCTGCGCTAAAGCAAAAACCGATGTGACCTTGGAAATTTAACCCATCCGGAGGAGCCTTTCCTGCGGGTGGGGCTCCTCTATCCATTACGAGGAGAAACACTATGTCTATCAATACCAAAGTTGAACAAATCGCATACGGTCATGCTACCGCTCTAGTGCTCAGTGAACTGGGCCAACAAGAGAATTGGTGCAAGGCTTATGAGTATTTGTCTGAGTGTGTCGAACGGGGAGACGAGCCTGAGGATCTGGTCGTTTGGCAACCGTTTGAGCACTGGGAATGGAAAGACATTCTGGAGCAAATCGAGAGCGAAGCCGAGTCTCTGCTTTCGACTATTAAGTCCGTTTTAGGCTTGGCCCACAAAGGCATCATTCAGTCAGCAATTGACTGCTCTCTGGATTCGGACATGACCCAGCTTGACCTGATTGGAATGGTCGAGCTCGGAAGTGAAATCGAAGATGGGGAGTGTGCTGGAGGTGGCTATGCAGCTTAACCGATACACGGCCAGGGAGTCTGACAAAAGTCGGATACTTCGGACCATCGGCTGGTGCAAGCGCAATCACCTTACACTTGCCGGTCTTCCATACGAGGACAATCTTGCAGGAAGTGACGGGATCAGCATAGAGATCATCACTCCTCCTGGTATGTCGCGGGAAATGTTGGAGCAAGCCGTCAGAGAGGGGTATTCAGAGCGAGATGTCGTAAGGCATCGCATTCTGGAGTGCCCTGTCGGTTGGTTCATGGAAGCTGATGGCAAGGCATTTGATCATGAAGTGTTCCACGATTACGTGGTGGCTCATGGTTATGGCGAACCTTCCAGCGAAGCCTATGAGCTGGCGGAGCGGTGGTTCTGGCAGGGCAACGATTATGCGTTGATAGCTGCGGAAATAGTTGCTCGTGATCTTTGTGTTCGTGATGACGAAGATGAGGACTGATCCTATGGATGCTGTAGCGCATATAGCAGCAGATAACCTTGTACCGGCATGTGGAGGTGCAGAGAAGCCGTTTACCGTTAGTGGTAGACAGTGGCTTTACTGCTATCACCCAGCCAGTGGGAGGCACTGCTACTTAGACCTCGATAATGACCGTCCAGTCTGGCATCGAGGATTTCATCCTGCTTTTCATCCTGAGCTTGAGTTCGCTGATGAAGCTGAGTTGCTTCGACCAGTTGAGCGAAAGCCTGACCATGAAGAGCTGGAGGATTTTTACTTTTAACCCACGGGGCCGCTCTTCCTGATGGGAGACGGTCCTCCATTCTCAAAGGAGAAGACCATGAAAGATCACAGTCAAACGATTGTGTTCCCTGGGAACAATGTTGAATCACTTGCTGAGGCTAACGCCATGTTGAGCGCTGTGTCGGAAGATGCACGTAAAGCCAGCAATACGGAAGACAAACGTGACCTTGAATCGCTTCAAGGCTGGCTGGAAGAGAACATCAATTCTCAACTGGCAGGCGTGAAGTAACTATGACTGTAACCCCACTGGGGGCTTCATGCCCCTGTGGGGGCATGGTGCCCGTAAAAGGAGTCACCATGAATGCAGTGAAGATGATCCAGAAGGAAAACCAGCTTGAGCTGCCGCTTTTCTTCCTGGATGAAGAGCCGAAGACCGCAGAAGTCATTCCATTTGAGCCAAAGCCTGAATGGACTGATGATGAGGTAAGGCAGTTACGTGATGGGCTTTTATGGCATAGCCTTAGAGTCCTTGCTGATGGTCGAGCTGGAAGTGAAATCAAGCAGGAAACGATGGCTTGGGTGATGTCCGATGAGGTACATCCATTCTCATTTGTGGTCTGCTGCGATGAAGCAGGTTACGATCCATCTGGAGTAAGGGAAGGCGTGAAGTCTATCCTAAACCGCTTAGCGCGGGTTAAAGCGGGGGGTTAACCCCCTGCTTTCCCAGTGGCATCGACTTTCACATGTGAAAGTTTGTGCCCCTCGGAAAGCAAGATTTTGCTCTCTGTCGAGAGTGAATAGTGAGGTAGCTGGCCTCCCCAAACAAACAGCATTCTACATAACCCTTGGGGGATCACTGCCCCTCGGGCTGGTGGTTCCCTGACAAACATGGAGCCACAACTATGACTACTCTTGCCAGCTTTGCGAATCCGATTTCTGTTATTCAACGCTCACCAACCAGTGGGGTGTTTGGCACAAATCAGTTCGTAGGAGACAAAGAGGGATTTGTACAAAAGGTGCTCGGAAAGTGGTACTGCAATCCAGGGAATACCATTCCCGTTGAGAGCATGTCCCACCTTGAGCAGGCGGAGAAACTGTATGACTTCTATGTCAAGGGACGTGGTGCGCCCCCAAACTATTTGGAGTGCATCATGGAAAAACATAACCTCAAATCCGGATTCAGCATCTATTTCGCTGACGTCCATTTCGAGAAACAAGTCTACGCATTCGGCTCAGGACTTGGCTTCACCTCTGTGATTTACGCCTACTCGCTGGGCCGAGATCCGGAAGAAGCTGAGAAGCTGGCGCTTGAAAAGTACGACTCTGACGAAACGAAGGTGAAGAAGGTGCATGTCAATCTGGCTCGCAGCCAGGACATCAACCGCTACACCTTCCCTGAACAAATGGCTGGCTTTGCTAATGCCATTCAGTCTCACGGCATCGCTGTGAACTGAGAACCACTTTAAACCCATCGGGGCCATTACTTCCCGATTGGGACGGTAGTGGCCTCTCAACCGAAAGGAGAGAGCTCATGGCTACTATCGTAAACACCAAGTTAGGAGAACATCGAGGCAAGAAGCGCGTCTGGCTGGAAGGCCAAAAGCTACTGCGTGAAGGTTACTATCCTGGCATGAAGTATGATCTGGAGCTGAAAGATTCCCAGGTTGTGCTTCGCGTCAAAGAGGAGGGTAAGTTCACCATCAGTAAGCGCGAGCGCAATGGCCGGGTGTCTCCAATCATCGATCTGACCGTGCAGGAGCTTGCTACCGTTTTTGACGGTGTAGAGATGCTCCGCGTGTTCATCCGTAACGGCGCAATTGTGATCTCTGCTCACCATCAACAAGAGCGAGTGATCGAGCGCGTCAACCGGCTTATCAGTAAGCTGGAGAATGGAGAATCGCTTTCGGTATGCAGCCTCTTTCATGGGGGTGGTGTGCTTGATAAAGCGATTCACGCCGGTTTTCACAAGGCGGGAATTGCCAGTGCCATATCTGTGGCCGTGGAGATGGAAGGGAAATATCTCGATTCGTCTTTGGCAAATAACCCGGAGCTTTGGAACGAAGATTCTATTGTTATCGAATCGCCAATCCAGGCTGTGAATCTCAGCAAACGCCCACCACAGGTGGATGTTTTGATGGGGGGCATACCGTGTACCGGCGCGTCAAAGTCAGGTCGCAGTAAGAACAAGTTGGAGTTTGCCGAATCGCATGAGGCGGCAGGTGCCATGTTCTTCAACTTCCTGCAATTCGTAGAAGCGCTAAACCCAGCCGTTGTGCTGATTGAGAACGTGCCTGAGTACCAGAACACCGCTTCGATGGAAGTGATTCGTTCGGTGCTCTCTTCGTTGGGTTACTCCCTACAAGAGCGCATTCTCGACGGCAATGAGTTTGGGGTTATTGAGCGCCGCAAGCGTCTTTGTGTTGTTGCGCTTTCCCACGGGATCGACGGGTTTGAACTTGAGAAGGTTCAGCCTGTTCGCACCAAGGAAAGTCGCATACAGGACATCCTGGAGCCAGTTCCGCTCGATTCTGAACGTTGGAAGTCATTTGACTATCTGGCTGAGAAGGAGTTGAGAGACAAAGCTGCTGGCAAGGGGTTCTCTCGCCAGCTTCTGACTGGCGACGATGAGTTTTGCGGCACCATAGGTAAGGACTATGCAATGCAGAAGTACCGAACCTTTCATTGTTCATCCAGAACAGCCGGAGTTGTCTCGCATCTTTACACCGACAGAACATTGTCGAGTGAAAGGGATACCAGAGGAACTCATCCAAGGTCTGTCGGACACTATTGCCCACCAGATTCTCGGGCAATCGGTAGTCTTTCCCGCGTTCGAGGCTTTAGCCCTCGCATTAGGGAACAGCCTGTGGAGCTGGGTTGGAATGATGCCAATCATGGTCGAAGTCGTGGATGAATCACAGCCGGTGATCGGTGGTGAAGACTTCCATTGGGCAACGGCATTGGTTGACGCAAAGGGCACTCTCAAGCTGTCACCGGCAGCGAAAAAACAGGGGATGCCCTTCAACATTATGGATGGTCAATTGGCTGTCTATTCACCTAACGGAACTAAAAAGAGCTGCGGCCATGAGCCTTGCGAATATCTCCCGGTAATGATGTCCGGAGACGCAATCATGGTCACTTCATCTTTGGTTCATTAGTAACTCACCGGGGCAATGCCGAAAGGCCTTTGCTCCGGCCTATCCGAAAGGAGAGTAATCATGAAAATCGAAACTGTTGTGCCTTTACCTCCCGAGGATTCAGGCCTTCAACACTGCATTGCCAGGTTCCATAACCGCAACATGGATTCCAAGCGAAAAGACAAGACCCGTTTTTTCAGGAGGGAGCCGGTTATGATCGTAAACCCAGAGACCAAAGCAAAGGTTCTCCGGTATGCGATGGGCAACCCTGGGAATTTATCCATCACAAAGCTGGCGGTCGCGCTGGATTACGATGCGGTAGATGCTCTGGGTGTTCGTTTTAAAGACACTGTAAATCTTGAGGTTCGCAGAGCCAGGCGCTGGGAAGTCTGGCAGTGGTTCTGGAACCATCCGGATCAAAGTGTCCAACTGTCAATCAAATTGGGCGTGGTTGGCGCTGTGTTGGGAGTCATGGGCTTCCTGACTGGCGTAGCTCCGTACCTCTTGGGATAAACCAATAAAGCCGTTAACGGGCAATGTAAGTCCGGAGACGGCTTGCATTGCTCTCTCGAAAGTGGAGAGTCAAATGAACACATTAGAACAACTTGTAAATCAGAGAGTGCTTGAGGAAGGTCTGAAAAAGGCGAAGCCATTGGCCGCGCAAATGGGGCTTGAATCTGTACCTGATGAGATGCTTGAAATGATCTGCCCAAACTTGAACTACTCTGGGCAGTTTACGCCAGCTCTGTACGCGAGATTTCAAAGCGTAAAGCGATTACTGAAAGAGTTGTCGGAACAAACCTCACCTAAGCACGGGCATATTGTGAAGTTTACCAACCAATATGGGAGCTACGATGAGTCAGCTTTGCTGTTCAAAGAAGGCGACGTCAGAAACCAGAACTTGGTTGCTTGTGTGGGCGGGAAGACGCTAAATCTCGGAGAGCTAGAGCTTCGAGATTATGGGCTCAATATGCACATCGGTTGCGGTGGACCATTTGAGCCGATCTCAGAAGCGCAGATTCAGTCCTTGTCTGAGTTTGACTTCTATGAGACGACCTACAGATTCTGGGGCCAGAATCCATGTGGAAACGGGATGATAGACATCACCGTCCCTATGAAACGTTGGTTCTTGACTGTGTAGCTTCAACCTGAGTGCGCCGAGAAATCGGCGTACCGGCCCCTTAAAAAGGGTAATCAGCGCAGGGGGAAACCCCGCGCTTTCCCAAGCATCTCGGTTTCCCAGGGTGCTTCGGAAAGTGCCTTAGGCGCTCAAGTGCGGTAGCTGGCTGCCAAAAACAAACAGCAAATTATCAACCCTGACGGGAGCACCTCCTGTTAGGGGGGCTCCGTCATAAACTGAACGGAGATATAGCATGTCTAAAAACGTCAACGATGTTTTTTCAAACCGAACTTCTTTGGAATGTACTGTAAATGCAGCGCTGGATCGTCGTATCGGTCTGCGTGTCGGGTTCCCTCATTACAGAGAAGGAGCAAACGGTGTGGTTTGTGAGATCGAAGCAGAGTACCCATTGCTCAACACTCATTCGAGTGTTGCATGGCCCCTGCTCGATGAACTCAACAGTTACACCATCCAAAAAAACCAATCGCTCATTGATCACATTGATAATGCGGTCGCTGAACTGTTGAAACACAAGGCTCGTCTACAGCTTGATATTCAAAAGCTGCAAGACGGTGACATTGATCTGGTGAAACAGGCCAAGCAGCAATACGAAGACAACCAGATGTCGAGTAGCAGCTAGTTCAGGTCTGATAGCCAGGATTCAATTTTAACCCTACCGGGGTGCTTTCCCGGAAGGGATGGGCACCCTGCTAATCCAGGAGGCCCTATGCAACAAACATTAAACTTTGATCTATCAGAACAACCCATCCCAGTGCTTTTGCGTGGGGATAAGTGGGATTCTGTTTGGTCAGAACTGACTGATAACGAGGATTTGAACTTCGTTGATGCCAGTAGAGGAACCAGTCTGTCATCGTTGATCACGTCATCGGTTGAGTCCATTCACACGGCCTTAATTGATGGGTGGACCATGATGATCGGCTATTCCAGTGGTAAAGATTCTGAAACGGTCTTGCACCTGTTCCTGATGGCCCTGATCCGGGCTGTAAGGAGTGGGGCGACCATCAGCCAGCACCACTTCATCTTGCACACTGACACACTGATCGAAAGCCCAGAGGTAAGGTGGCTGGCGGATCAGAAACTGGCCGAGCTGGAGCGTTTCATTGCGAAGGAAAACCTTCCTCTGACCATCGTTCTAGCAAAGCCTGGGATCTCGCAGAGTTGGACGGGCCGAATCCTTACTGGGAGGGGGTTGCCTACGTTTTCCAACTCCACGGCCCGCCAGTGTAGCCAGGATTTAAAAATCACCTCTGCCAAAAGAGCGAAGGCAGCTTATATGCGAGAGCTTCCCAAAGAGGTTCGACAGAAAGTCTGCCTTTTGCTGGGCAGTCGTGATGCTGAAAGCACTATTCGTGCGGCCAACATTGCAAAACAGCGAGGAAGCTCAGATCGCGTCATTAAGACGAAAGATGGGGGTGAGCTGTATGTGGTGAAAAACTGGTTGGCGAGTGATGTCTGGGAGTTCTTACTATCCGCTGGCATGGGCTCAGCATATCCTCTGCCAAGTTACTTGGAGAGCAATGTCACTACGGCAGAGCTTTACAAGGCGGCAACAGGGGAGTGCGTGTGGTCGGCAACAGAGAAGAAGGCCAGTGACGCCTGTGGCGCTCGCTTCGGTTGCTGGGCTTGCCAGGCTGTTGGGTTGGATAAGTCAATGGAGACGTTGCTTGCCACGGACCCTGAAAGGCATGGCTATATGTCGGGGCTGAACCGCATCCAGCGCTACTTGGCAAAACGCCGGTACGCATGGGAAGACCGCCATCCCGTAGGTCGAACGATTTACGAGGGCGGATACATCAAAATACAGCCGGACGTTTACAGTCCTGTTTTCCTAGAACGATTGCTTCATGTCTGTTGCAGCATGGACTACATGGAGCAAAAGAGAGCTGATGAGCTGGCATACAAGCTGGCTACTGGTCAAGCAGAGGATAACGACTGGAACCGTCGAATGGCAGAGCCACAATTCCGGATCATATCGGAAGAGGCTTTAGTCCATATCGACTTCATGTGGGCCTTCCATCATTTCAATGATAAGCCTTTCCATGCCCTGGAGATTTACCACAGGGTTTGGTCGATGGGTGATCTGGACTTGCTGGAAGACGAGCCGCAGTGTGAAACCGTTCCTCAGTCACCAATTCCGAAGCCATTGTGGTTGAAGGTTGGTCGCTGGGGCGATGGTTCGCTTTCTGATGGCTTGGCCGATCCGTTAGCGGAAATGGCTTACTTTGACGGCGGGGATGACCCGTTGGCAGCGCAAGTGATCAATACCGCAGACGGAAAGAGAAGGGTGGTTTGCTTCGCAGAAGATGATGAAGTGAAAGTCGATCCCGACTCCGCTGCGTTCATCATCTGGAACGAATACCCGCGACTAAGGGAGTCTGTACTGAAGGGACATTATACGCCCGGTAGTGCAGCGCAGTTCTACCTTCGGTTCGGAGCAATCCAGCTTGCGAAAGGAAAAGGCGCTTTGTATCACCGTATGATGCAAAGAGGTCAAACCTACCACCAGATGGGCCTTACAGGGCTACAGACGATGGAAGGAATCCAACAGCGCAAGGATGTCAAAGTGCTTAGCGATGCTAAGTACAAAGATCTGGTGAAGCGAAAAATCAAGGGAAGACTGGCAACGGTACGCTGGTGGGTCAACTTGCACTTAACGTTCAAGTACCATCTGCACCACCGTACTCCGACGGGGTTGTTCATCGAGAAGCAACTTGACCAGGAAGCAATGGAAGAACAGAAACGGCATCAGGAGCGATGGTTTAACTACGTGACTGACGCGATGCTTTGTTACTCCAGCGCATTCTGTATGAGCGTCATGGAAGGGCGAGAGGGGAGCGGAAACGCCAACATTCGTCGTTACATGGCCGCGACCAGAAGGAAGGCTTATACGGCCCTCTGCGAGCTCTTGGACAATACTGACGCCCAGTGGGTGAATGATGTGGTCCAGAGTGCCGTAGGGCAGTATGAGGCGATACAGGCAGCCCTAACCGAAGGTTCCGCGCTTGCTATCTATCTCGACTGGATCAACCTACTGTCAAAACGCCATCCAGCCTCTTTGGAGCGACATGTCAGAACGATGATCAAGGCGGTTCAACGCTTACATCGCCGCGACGACACAGAGTTGCAAAGAGGACAGCAAGGCTTGTCCTTGGCCGCATAAAAAGCCCTCCTTCGGGAGGGCTTTTTCTTTTGCACCCCAAAAGGGCAATTACAGCGTTTTACCCTTTTAGGTGGCTGTCATACTCTTTGTTCATTGTCAGCGCTTGCTGGCTATAACGGTAGCTGGCCCAAAACAGCAATAACCTAACCCCTCGGGAGGAAACCCCTCCTGGGTTCTCTCCCACAAACAAAGGAGAGAAGCATGAGCCTAGACAAGTTAAGTCGGCTGGTGGACCAACAACGAAAGACCCAGGATGAAATCGACAATGAAATCATTCTGGCCGTCAAAGAGGTGTTGGCTACAAACTCAGTCGGTTTAGCCCGTGAGCTTGTTGGGGGTGTCCCGCAAGATCATCCATTCCATCCGTTTTTACTCGCTATAGCTAAGCAGCTTGACCCGAGATAACTAAGTAACCCAACCGGGTACACCAAGGCCCGGTCGGCTTTGGTGTACCTCCAACCAATTTTGGAGGCACTATGTCTAATTCAAATTTCGGCTTTCTAGCTCTGGCCTTGCGCCAACGCCTGATCAAACGCTGGTCACTGATGCACTCTGTTCAACCGGAGTCTGTGTTGGAACACAGCGCTGTTGTTACCCTGCTTTCCTACCTGGCTGGCAATATTGCCATTCAGCAAGGGAAGTCGGTGGATCTGGCAGTCATGCTTGCTCATGCTTCGTTGCATGATGCAGCCGAGGTTCTCTGTTCGGATGTTGTAACACCGGTCAAGAAAGCAAACGCTGTTTTGCAGCGTGAGTTTGAACGACTGGAAAAGGCCGCAGAGGACAAACTCATCCAGACTCTTCCCGAAGAACTCCAGGATGCAGTCGCCATAGCCTTCGCTCCCGGTGGCTATGAACAATCACTGGTTAAGGCCTGTGATACCTACTCCGCTTACATCAAGTGCAAACTTGAGGTGGCCGCAGGTAATGGCCTTGAGTTCCAGGATGCTCTCAGCAAAATGGAACGTGTTGTTGCTCAGGTGAAATCGGACTTCCCGGAAATCGACGCTCTGGACAAATGGTTTGGTAACGGACTCGGCCATTCAGTAGATAAACTGCTGGCAGGGGGTAACGATGACTAATCCAATCCCTGGCGACATCAAGATTAAGGACTTTGGCCGCGACCGGAAATTCCGTTCGGTTGATGAGCTTCAAAGCACTTTGTCAGAACAGTACAAAGGTCAGCATGTCAGCATCGTTTACCCTGCAAAGCCCAGCGGTTTACTCCGCACGGTTTTTGTCAGTGTCGATGATGCTGGTGGCGTGAATCGAACCTATGGGGACCAGTCTCCTGTCGATTTTTCTGCCATCAAAGATGACCTGTATGTACCAAGTGACCTGTAGGAGAGCACTAGCTATGGTGGTGATCATCGTAAACACAGGACACTATGAGTTTATCGGCCTTGGTGAGACCCACGGACAAGCCACAGAAGGGCTTTTGAAACGCTGGGACGAACACTGCGAACGTAATCCGGATGCTGAGTCTGGTTACATGCAGGAGCTGATAGAAGAAGGAAGCGCACAAGTTGTCGAGATGGAGCCCGGCTCCGCCGTAATTTACGGACTTGACGGCTAAGCCTTCTCAACTAACCCACTCGGGCGCATCATCCCGAGAGGGTGTGGTGCGTCCTAACCAAAAGGAATGCACTATGTCTAACTTTGAACAAGCTCTGGAGCGTACTGACGGTAAAACACTGATTCTCAGCAATGGGAGTAAGTGGGCAGGCCAAGACCCGGACAGCATTCAGACTTTACTGGATGTCCTGGGTGACAACGTTCTTGACCCGATGTTTGAGCAGTATCACTGTTATCGCCCATACCCGTTTGAACCAATGGTGAGGACGGGGCGAAATGGCGAAATGTTCCAGCCTTGGCTTGGGGCAGCCTGCTTCTTTGGGAACTTCCTGACCGTCTCTCATGTTTTCAACATCATCACGAAAGATGACGGTGTTGTTGAGGCCTTAACAGAGGCGATCCGGAAGAATATGGCGACTGAACAGTACCAGCAGAATGCCTATGAGCGTTATGCCGGTTGGTTCTACGCTGAAACCAGCGAAGGGTTAAGGCTAGTCTCTCCAAGTGAGGCTGCCGACATCCGAGCTGGCGCAGTTTCAAAGCTGCGTTACCCAAGAAACTTCGAGGTTATGAAAACTGCGGTTCTCAAAGGTCCTCGATTTGATACTGAATTAAGCCGCAAGGCTTCTTAACCCAAACATTAACCCCACGGGGGACATCGGTCCCTGAGGGGATGGTGTCTCCCTCTGAAATTAAGGAGATACCAATGATTAAACAGCATTTTCAAAACGAACTGGTTAAGTGTGGATACCCGGATGATCTGACGATTGAGTACAGTCTCGGATACTGCCAGGGGGATGGCGTAGCCTTCTACGGGGATTTGAGCGTTGATGACGTCAAAGCTCTCATGAATCGCCTATTCAGCACTGAGCCCGGCCAAGTGGATGCTGTCAGCCGCGTGAAGAACCTGATGGCACAGAAAGACATTGAGAATATGCTTTCTGTCCTCCGCGAATATGGTTCCTGTGACCTGTCCATTACTCGGAATAGTCACGGGCATCACTACAGCCATTGGAACTGCATGAACATCGACGACAACGTGGACTTCACAGGGATCTTCCCTGATGATGATTCCATGATTGGCACCGGCATTGAAGGGATTAACCAGGATATGGTCGAGCGCTGGCAAGACCTCTGGGAACGCTTTGTGCTGGAGCTGGCGGATGATGTAAAAAGTCTTTCCAAGAAGCTCGAAGCGGACGGGTACTCGCTGATCGAGGCCTCTCCATGCGAAGATGAAGTGGTTTGGGAACGGGCCACTGAAAACTACCTGGTGCGTGTTACTGAACTCCCTGAGCGGGATTTCGATATGGGCCACTGGGATGACGAAGTAAGAGACCAAACAATTTGTTCTATCCTGGAAGGGAAAGAGCGAGTGCTTGGCCTACGTGTTGAGGTACTCTCTCGTGAAAACGAGATTGTCCTGGGTGAAGAGAGTCTGCACGGCTTGACCGTTGCCAGTGATGACAAGAGCTACGCTGGCTACAGACGAGAACTTCTCCGGGGCGCTATCCAGCAAACCAGGGACTTTTTCTCTCGCCACCTCAAAGCGGCATAACAAGGCAGGGGGAAACCCCTGCTTTACTTCCCAAGTCTTCTTACTCATGGTTAAGCCATCAGTAAGCAGATTTTGTCCTCCCTGAGGGCGAAAGCGTGCGATAGCTGGTCGCCAAAAACAAACAGCAAATTAACGTTAATTTATTAATCCCTGCGGGAGTCTATCTCCTGCTGGAGATACCTCCCGTTATTTCTGGAGGTATCCATGAACAAATTCCAAGACTTTAAGTTGGTTTATCGTCAAGGTGGTCGTCGCTTAGAGCGTGTCTTTAAGGACACTCTTTACGCGAATGTGAAGCGTGTCGCTGACTCGTTTCCTCCGACCGTTCTTTGGCGCATTCAGCCAGCGTAAAACTCGGAACCTTAAAGCTCGGCTTTGGCCGTGACCTTTCAATAACCCATGCGGGTACACTTCCCCGCACGGGGTAGGTGTACCCATTAACTTTGGAGTACACCTTATGAACCAAGTAGCTAAATTGGACCTCGCCCAAATCCGTCAACAAGCCATCAATGATGGTCTGCTGGTGGACCAATCTTCCATCGGTAAACAAGCTGGTTTCCTGACCAATGTGGCAGTGACCCCGGCAATTGTCGATGGAGTATTTGGTGCAGATGGTAAGCACTCGGTAGAAGACTTCCTTTTCATGTTTTTGCAGCTTTGTGTTGCTCAAACAAAGGTCGCTTTTACCGACAACAAGAATTGGGGAAAGATTCGTCTTTATTACCCCATGCCCACTGTAGATGGCTTTTTCAAACCCACTGAGGTTGTGATTAAGTCAGATCCTGTAACCGCAGATGTCACAATCATGATGGCCTCGGAAGATGGCACTCATTTGTGCTTGTGATATTCACAAAATTCGCCTCCGTTTCGGGGGCGACCTTTTTAAACCCCTCGCCGGGGAGTTCTCCCCGGCTGGGGAGCCTCCTTGGCACATTCTCCCGGTGTCGGGGTTTCCTTAAAACCCTGGCGACGGGGGTTTAAGGAAGCCTCGATGCTGGGGTTCACGCTAAGGAGAAAACCTATGTCTTACTACAAAGCTGACACCGTTCGTGAAGCTGCAAACGGAAACTGGCTATTCATCCTGGCGGCCCTAGCGCCCCATCTTGAACCAGCTCTCCGTAAACCTGGTCGTCATGTTTCTTGTCCTATCCACGGCGGGAAAGATGGCTTCCGACTGTTCAAGGATGCCCACCTGACTGGTGGCGGCGTATGCAATACATGCGGTGCCAATCATGATGGTTTTGAGCTGCTGATGTGGCTCAATAACTGGGACTTTAAACAGTGCCTGAGCGAGGTTGGTGATTATCTGGGCGTTGAGAAAGAGCAACCCCAGTATCAACAAGCCGCTGCACCGACACGAGCTCCTGTCCAGGCCAAAGCGCCTGTTCAGCAAGAGCCTATGAAGGTGAATAACAAGGTTCTCGATTCCAAGAATCGTAAAAAATCCATTGCCGGTACTCTGATTGCCCACGGTAAAGCTCCTTATGAGCATAACGAAGACAACGAGCTCAGCTACTTTGCCTTCATCCGTGACAAGAGCGGTTTGGAACGCACCATCTGGGGCGTGGATCTTGAAAGAGCCATTGGTGAAAGTGAAGCCAAGTATGGGGATGAGATCGTCATGACAAACCTCGGGCGCGAGCCTGTAACTGTCGTCGTTGAAGTTAAGGACGAGCAGGGGAATGTTGTGAGAGAACAACCTATGCAAACGCATCGCAACACCTGGCTGGTGGAACGTCGCGGCGCTACGGTAACGCAGTTCCGCGCTCGCTCGAACGGTGGTGTTGAGCCGGTGAGTCACCATGTTGAGTCGGCCCCTGTGGTCAACCGCACGGTAGAAGCTCCGGCACCGCAAGTACAACATGCGGCCACACAACCGGAAGAGCAAAGCAGCGAAAACAAGCCGAAAGTTGTTCCGATGTTTCGTGAACAACCTAAGCCTTGGCTGCTTGAGCTCCAAGAAGAAATGGAGAAGAGAATGGAGCGCGAACGCGCTTACAGTGCTCGTCTCCGTGAGAAAATCGAGAAGGTATGGAACGAGTGTTTGCCGTTCTCCAGTCATGTGACTGAGCCAATGCGTCTGTACTTCAAAAACCGCGAGCTTCTGTTCAAGGTTGATGAAGTAGAAAAAACAGACTGTCTGCGGTTCAATCCGGCTATGGCCTACTACGACGAAGATGGCAATGAAGTTGGGAAATTCCCGGCTATCGTCTGCGCTATCCGAGATGTGGAAGGCAACCTGGTAACGCTCCACCGCACCTATCTCACCCAAAACGGTAAAAAAGCCAAGGTCGGCAACGCCAAGAAGATGATGCCCATTCCTGACGGTTTGGATGTCAATGGCGCGGCCATCCGCCTCGGTGAACCGACTGAGGGTATCCTGGGTGTTGCAGAAGGGCTGGAAACAGCCCTGTCAGCTTATCGAGTCACTCAAATCCCGGTTTGGTCAACGGTCAATGCGACCCTGATGGAGTCCTTCGAGGTTCCAGAAGGTGTTCACACCGTACTGATCTGGGCTGACAAAGATAAGTCTGTGACTGGTGAGAAGTCAGCGAACGTGCTGAAAGCCAAGCTGGAGAAGCGCGGCATTCGTGTGTACGTCCTGCTGCCTAAACTCCCGATCCCGCCCAGAGCGAAAGGGATTGACTGGAACGATGTCCTGATGAGTCAGGGAAGCCTCGGTTTCCCGAATGCTCGCTACCTGCGCGATTTCATTGCGAGAAGGAGAGCTGAGTATGGCCGTCATTGATGTCTCGAAGGTTGATACAACGCCTGGTAACGACGCGGTGTGCCCCTTTTCTCCCCCTGAGGGGTGGGAGGGGGACTCTGCGGCCTACGTTGAGCTTATGCGGTCTCGGTATCGTCATCTGATGCACGGCCAGAGAATGATGGTGACAGCCTCCTTCGCAAGAAGGGAGCCTATCCAAGTTACTGGCCCGTTTGCTGATGAAGCGACGAAGATCATTAACTCAATGAAGATGAACAAGGCGAAGCCAACAGCTTTGTCTGCCTAAAACTTTAACCCTGAGGGGGTGTTCATGCCCTCTCGGGCATGATTCGCCTCCTCTTCAACTATGGAGGTAATCATGAAAAAGTTTTTGCGTATTAAGACGTGGTTTGTGCGTCTTTTCTCTCCTGACAAGAAGACTCTGGGAGCTATCGGTGAAGACCTGCGTAAGGTCGCCGTAACAGCCATCGGTGTCGGTATTGTAGGATTGGCTGTATCTGGGGACACTATAACCGTCAAAGAAGCCGGTTTGGTGTTGGTCATTGGGGTTATCCTGTGGATCTATGGTATAATCTTAACCAAGGTCAGCAATTCCTAAGGGGGTCAAATGGACGCTTTCACATTAGGCATGTTGGGGTTGCTCATTTTTTTCACTGTCGTCACTGGCGGCAGTCTGTATCTCTACCATGAGAAACAGAAGGAAAAAAAGCATCACAACGCCTAAAGAGTAACTGCGATAATGAACGTAAAGGCCAGCAATAGCTGGCCTTTTTTTATACTTGCAGTTTGAAGTGTTACATGTCACGATGAAGTTGGTGTGACATGTAACGGTAAAGGTGTTTTTTTGAAAGTATCCAATGAAGATGCTCAGGCTACGGCGATCTATCTCCTCAGAGCTGCTTCGCGCCCAGCTTTCTGGCGTGACGTCCCATTCGATAAGAAACTTGAAGCCGTGGACAGCCTGAACAGCATGGGGCGATCACCATCAGAACTCACTGAATGGATTAATAAATATCTGACAGCAGAGCAAATCAATAAACTCGGGACATCAATTAGGCAACGTCGCAGAAGGGGATATGGTGTTGGTAAAAGCATAACTATAAGCGATAAAGCCCACAGGATTTTGAAGCGGTTGGCAGAAGTCGATGGTTGCAATTTGTCAGAAGTGATAGAGAAACGCCTAGCCCGAGCTTATAAAAATACTTGGGACCACAAATAGAGTGGCACTAGGGGTTGCATTTTTAAAACCCGTGGTAGCATCTAAATGAACCCTAACGAATAGGGGTGCTGGCGGCGATGCCGACCATTATCCCGATAATGGAGAAATAGACCATGATGACACTGACTACTGTCTCGAAGAAAACTTCTAATAATTCAGCCCTTGTATTCTGGCGCGTTGGTACAAAACGGAAAGGCATCCTTGATGTTCGTATTGATTTTGACAACGAGGAGGCAGATCTTTTGGCTGAGCTCGTAGCCATTCGCTATCTGGCGCTGGACAAACAGGTTTTTTGCAGAGAGCCAGGTGCTGGTGCTGGTTACAAGCTGGTGGTATCCAAAGGTGCGATTAAAAAGCTGGCGCTGGGCAAATCCACCAAGGAGTTTGCATTCAAGTTTGCGGCTTGCCTCACTGGACGTTTAAAGGGCGCTACTATTGAAGTTTCGCAGAGCATGGAGTTTATGGATGAGCCGGGTGAGGGCAACGTTGAGCTCCTCGATGTGGACAAGCAAGCCTATACTCAAACCCATGACGAAATCTCTACACCGGCCATTGGTCCCGTCCTTGTTACTCAACATGCCATCGATCAGTATCAGGCCCGGATAACCTCTGGAGACCCTAAAAAACCGTGGGCCTCACTCGTTGGTCGCCTCCAGCATCCAGAGTTACAGGTTCAACCCTTTGACGAGAAAGTGGCTCGCCATAAAGCCAGAAAGTATGGCCGCGTAGATAACGTGGAAGTCTGGGGCCATAGAGATTCCAAGTTCAAGTACCTGATGGTGATCAACGACGACAACCAAAAACGTGTTCTTGTCACAGTGTTTGAGCGAAATGAGTAACCTGCTTCTCATTTGTTCTGAATACACAACCTCTCCAAATCACGTATTCATACCCTAAAAGGGCAAAAACGCAGTCGTTGATAACGACTCTCCCACCTGAAAATAGCTCCAGCATAAAAACTGGAGCTGTAAATGAGATCGAGACCTTCCCTTTTACTGATGCGAAACCTGCGGTCATTGGCCGTTGTGGTGCTCGCAACTTTGCCATGCGTTGCTTTTGCACAATGGCGGGTTGTAGCCGTGAGCACCGAAGTAGACAAAATGCGCTTCAACACCATCATAGACGCGCATTCCTTCATGAAGAATTATCGCTCTGGTGAGGAGCAAGGGAAGGGAACGCCAGTTGGGGATGCGCTTTATCCGGTTGCCAGTTATGGTGATGGCCGTTATGTCTCCAGGATCTGTTTTAAGTATCTAGGTGCTACTGGCGATTATGACCCCACTACCTGCACTGGCGACCCAGCTACGGTCTACTGGCGCTCAACCTATGTTCTGCCGGGTGAGATGGATAAAACACCGTTCCTGGACAGGGATCTCGGCTTACCAACAACGACCATGTGTGTAGGGAACCCTATCCATCTTGGCACCGGCAACAAGTTCCAGGCTGAACTGGATTATCAAAGCGGAGGCTCCGACCCTTTCACATTCACCAGATACTACAATAGCCACCTTCCTGATGAAGAGCTCGGCGGCTGGCGGCATACCTACTCGCGGAGCGTCGAGGTCAACGCCTCGAAGTACGGTGAGAACATGGTTGTCCTGCACCGGCCAGAAGGGCAACAACTCGCGTTCTACAACTCGTCCTCTGTCTGGGTGCCAACATGGAAAACCGATGATACCTTGACGAAGGATGCTACCGGCTGGCGTTACACTCAATCTGACGGGGTAGTCGAGGCCTATGATGAAACCGGACGACTGACCGGCATCGAGAAGCCCAACGGCAATCACATCACCCTGAGCTATCTGAACGGAGAGCTATCCTCGATCACTGACGGCTTTGGCCGCAACATCCAGTTCCAGCATCAAGATGGCCGCATGGTCAGTGTCACCGATCCTGCTGGTGGCAGTATTCAGTACCAGTACAACAGCGCTGGCAAGCTGGCGGAAGTGATCTACCAGGACAATACGAGCCGCAGCTATCTCTACGATGACCCGAATGCACCGGGTTTGCTCTCTGGGCTGGTGGACGAGAACGGCAACCGTTTCGCCACATGGGGATATGATGCTCAGGGGATGGCAGTTCTAAGTGAACACGCCGGGGGCGCAGAGAAGACTCAGGTAAGCTACAACGCTGACGGAAGCGTCTCTGTCACCAACGCCCTCGGCCACGTTCAGCGATATACCTACAGCCGTCACAACGGGATGCTCAAGCCTGATGTTGTTGAGGGTGCGCCGTGTACCGGCTTTGTGGGAGGCAAGGAAACCTACGTCTACGACAGCAAAGGCCTCGTCTCCAGCATTACAGATCGTGCTGGACAGAAGCGCACGTTCACCCATAACGACCGGGGATTGGAAACCACCCAGATAGACCAGGATGGGGGCAAGGTTACGACCGACTGGCTTCCTTCCAAGTCGCTCCCTGCAAAAATCACGGAACCAACCAGGATCACTGAGCTTACCTACGACACTCATCTCCGGGTGATAAGCCGCAAGGTCACAGATCGCAGCTCGGGCGCTTCCCGGACATGGACCTACACCTATGCCCCTGTTGGTACAGGAAAGCCGAGCCTGTTGGCCTCGGTTGATGGTCCGCGCACCGACGTCAGCGATGTTACGACATTTGACTACGATGACCAGGGCAACCTGATCCGGACAACAAACGCGCTGGGGCAGGTGATGCAGTTTGGTGACTACGACGCGAACGGTCGCGCCGGGACCATTCAGGGCGTCAACGGTGTAACCCAAACCCTCACCTATGACGCCAGAGGAAGACTTGTCAGCTCCACTGGACCAGAAGGAACCACGGCCTACAACTATGATGCTGTGGGCCTCCTGAGCTCGCTGACTAAGCCAAATGGTGCAACCGTCAGCTATGAGTACGACGCTGCACATCGGCTGGTGGCGGAAACAGATGCACAGGGCAACCGGCGCGAGCTTGAGCTCAATGACCTCGGGAACCCAGTAGAAGAGCGACTGCTCGATGCGCTGGGCCAGACCCGTTGGATAGAGCGCCGGATCTTCAACGAAATCGGCTGGCTCTCCAGTGTCTCCGACGCCTATAGCAATCAGTCATCGTTTTCCTACGATGTGGTGGCAAACCTGATACAGGAGACCAGTCCCTCTGGTAACACACACTCCTACAAGTACGACGGCTTCCATCACCGGACACAAACGACCGATCCACTCGGGAAGGTCACGCAGGTGCTCTACAAGGATACCGGCGATGTTTACCGTGTCTCCGACCCTCGTTCGCGCCTGACCTACTACAGCTACAACGGCTTTGGCGAAGTGACTCAGGTCCGGAGCCCGGACACCGGCACCACCGACATTACCTATGACGAAGCCGGTAACGTGGCAACGCGCAAGACGGCCAAGGGACAAACCACAAGCTACAGCTACGACGCGCTGAACCGGATCATCGAGGCATCCAGCGGTGTCGCTGGCGAATCGCCAATTCTGTACGGGTACGACGAAGCAACCTCACCATACGGCATGGGCCGCTTGACCTCAGTCGATGATGGCAACGGTGTCCGGAGATATGGCTATACACCCGAAGGATGGTTGGCTTACGAGACCTGGGAAACCCACGGGCAGAGCCTTACTACCCAGTACCAATACGATGGTGCAGGCCTCATCACGAAGATCACGTATCCCAGTGGTCGTGAGGTTTCCTACACCCGTGATTTAGCCGGTGACGTCATCGAGGTGGCAACGACACAAGCAGGCACCACAACAAGCCTGGCAAGCCAGATCGAGCGAGCGCCCTTTGGCCCCGTCACCAGTATGGTCAGATGGAACGGCATTTCAGAAAGTCGCTCTTTGGATCTCAATTACCGAGTCACCGGCATCGACGCTACTAGAGTGCATTCGCTGGTCTATCGGTACACGCCAGACTCGTTGATTTCAGCCATAGACGACAATCTGGGGTCGTCTCAGAAAACGGAATCTATGGTCACTCCCGTTTTTGCAACACCGATTTTGACGACAAGTTGGCTTGCTTGAATCTATCCGGCGTCTGAATGGGATTTTATTCCCGCGCCTTGATGAGTTCCGCGCCTGATGAACCTCCAGAAAATATACGGCTTCAATGAGCCTTTCCGTTTTACAGGTTCCTCAACAGGCCGGTGGGCCGTTAGTATCATCAATATCAGTATTCGCAAAACCAGATCAGTAATTCTTTAAACCGGTGTATTTCTGCCGTTATGCTACATAAGTTTGCTGTCGTGCCGTTAGGGCCCAGGCTATTCTGGCCAGCTTGTTTGCCAGAGCACAAGTGACGACAAAGTTGCTTTTCCGGCACAGTAAATCCCTGACCCAATCGGCCAATTTGCCAGACTGGTGTTCCAGTTTTTGTATGAATACCCTGGCACATTGAACCAACAAAGTTCGGATCTTTTTATTACCTCGCTTACTAATTCCCAGCAATGTCGTCCTACCTCCCGTGCTGTACTGCCGAGGTACAAGCCCTGTTGCCGCCGCAAAGTCACGGCTGCTGGCGTACTGCTTCCCGTCGCCAATCTCAGTTGAAATAGTACTCGCTGTCAGTGTTCCGACGCAGGGAATGCTCAGCAAGCGCTGTCCAACCTCATCTTCGTCCAACTTTCGTTTCAACTGGGATTCCAAATCTTTAATCTGCTCAACAAGATAGTGATAATGCTGTTGTAATTTCAGCAATAACTGGCTGAGGTAAAGAGGCAAACTATTATCCTCAAGAATGGTACTCAGTCGGCTAATAACGGCAGCTCCTCGGGGAACGCTAATGCCAAATTCCAGCAGAAAAGCATGCATTTGATTGGTTGTTTTTACCTTATCCTGAACCAGGGATTCACGGACACGATGCAGAGCCCGCATTGCCTGCTGAGATTCCGTTCTGGGCTGCACAAAACGCATAGACGGACGCGATGCAGCTTCACAAATAGCTTCGGCGTCGACAAAGTCGTTTTTATTGCTTTTAACGAACGGGCGGACAAATTGTGGTGATATCAGCTTTGGGGAATGCCCCAACTCTTCCAACTTGCGTGCCATAAAGTGAGAACCGCCACAGGCTTCCATTGCGATGGTTGTAGCGGGGCATGTCGCCAAAAATTCGATCAACTTTGGCCGGGTAAATTTTTTACGGTAAACAGCCTTCCCGCGACGATCCTGGCAATGAATATGGAAAGAGTTTTTACCCAGATCGATACCAATGAGCGCAATGTTTTCCATGATAGTTCTCCGAATGAAAGCCTGTCCTCAGCATAGTACCGGGAAGGAGGGAGTGACCATCTCATTAAATAAAGCACGCTAAGCCGGTGGCAGCGGTCGCAATGGCCTAAACTTCCCCGCACCGACCTTGGCGCTGCTGCGCCATAGGTAATCGCCGGTCAGGTTGATGTGCTCCCACCCCAGCGGCGACAGATATTGCAACAATGTGTCGTCCAGCGCCGTGCCGTTGCCACGCAAAGCACTGGTGGCACGCTCCAGATATACCGTGTTCCACAACACGATGGCCGCCGTCACCAGATTGAGGCCGCTGGCCCGGTAGCGCTGCTGCTCAAAACTGCGGTCGCGGATTTCACCCAATCGGTAGAAGAAGACCGCCCTGGCCAGCGCGTTGCGCGCCTCGCCCTTATTCAGCCCCGCATGGACGCGGCGGCGCAGCTCCACGCTTTGCAGCCAATCCAAAATGAACAGCGTGCGCTCGATGCGCCCCAGCTCGCGCAACGCCACGGCCAAGCCGTTCTGGCGCGGGTAGCTGCCGAGTTTGCGCAGCATCAGCGAAGCCGTTACCGTGCCTTGCTTGATGGAGGTGGCCAGCCGCAGAATTTCATCCCAATGGGCGCGTATTTGCTTGATGTTCAGCCTGTCGCTGCTAATCATCGGCTTGAGCGCGTCATAGGCGGCATCGCCCTTGGGGATGAATAGCTTGGTTTCGCCCAAGTCACGGATACGCGGCGCGAAGCGAAATCCCAGCAAATGCATCAAGCCAAACACGTGATCGGTGAAGCCTGCCGTGTCGGTGTAGTGTTCCTCGATGCGCAAGTCCGACTCGTGGTACAGCAGGCCATCAAGCACGTAAGTTGAATCACGAATGCCCACGTTGACCACCTTGGCACTGAAGGGCGCGTACTGGTCGGAGATATGGGTGTAGAAAGTCCGTCCTGGACTGCTTCCATACTTCGGGTTGATATGACCAGTGCTTTCTGCTTTGCTGCCGGTTCTGAAGTTCTGGCCGTCCGACGATGACGTGGTGCCGTCACCCCAGTTGCCGGCGAAGGGTTGCCGAAACTGCGCATTCACCAGCTCGGCCAGCGCCGTCGAATAGGTTTCATCGCGGATGTGCCAGGCTTGCAGCCAAGACAGCTTGGCGTAGGTGGTGCCAGGGCAGGACTCGGCCATTTTGGTCAGACCCAGGTTGATCGCGTCGGCCAGGATCGTCGTCAACAGCAAGGTTTTGTCCTTGGCCGTGTCGCTGGTCTTCAGGTGTGTGAAGTGGCGGGTGAAGCCCGTCCATTCATCGACCTCCATCAGCAACTCGGTGATTTTGAGGTGCGGCAGCAGCATAGCTGTCTGGTCGATCATGGCTTGCGCGGCGTCTGGTACTGCCGCGTCCAGCGGCGTGATCTTCAGGCCTGACGCGGTGGTGATGATGGCATCCGGTAAGTCGTTGGCCGCAGCCATGCGGTTGACTGTGGCGAGTTGCGCCTCCAACAATTCCAACCGGTCATGCAGGTATTGGTCGCAGTCGGTGGCCACTGCCAGCGGCAATTCGCTGGCCAGCTTCAAAGTGGCGAACTTCTCGACCGGCACCAGGTATTCGTCGAAGTCCTTGAACTGGCGAGAACCCTGCACCCAGACATCACCGGAGCGCAGCGCGTTCTTCAGCTCCGACAGGGCGCATAACTCGTAGTAACGCCGGTCGATGCCGTCGTCGGTCAGAACCAGCTTTGCCCAGCGCGGCTTGATGAATGCGGTTGGCGCATCGGCGGGCACCTTGCGCGCGCTGTCGCTGTTCATGCCGCGCAGCATGTCGATGGCATCGAGCACACCCTTGGCGGCGGGCGCAGCCCGCAATTTGAGCACGCCCAGGAACTGCGGCGCGTAGCGGCGTAGCGTGGCATAGCTTTCACCGATGTGGTGCAGGAAATCAAAGTCGGCAGGCCGCGCCAATGTTTGCGCTTCGGTGACGCTGGCGGCGAAGGTGTCCCAGGGCATAACGGCCTCGATGGCGGCGAACGGATCGCTGCCGCTTTGCTTGGCCTCAATCAACGCTTGACCGATGCGCCCATACATCCGCACCTTGTCGTTGATCGCCTTGCCGGAAGCCTGGAACTGCTGCTGATGCTTGTTCTTGGCCGCGTTGAACAGCTTGCCGATGATGCGATCGTGAAGGTCGATGATTTCATCGGTGACGGTGGCCATGCCTTCGATGGCCAGCGCTACCAGCGTGGCATAGCGTCGTTGCACCTCGAACTTTGCCAGATCAGCAGGCGTCATCTGGCCACCTTCACGAGCGATTTTGAGCAGGCGGTTCTGGTGAACCTGCCGCTCGATGCCTGCGGGCAGATCAAGTGCTTGCCAGGATTTCAGGCGCTCAATATGTTCGAGCATGTGGCGAGAGTTCGGTTTGGCAGGCGACTGGCGCAGCCATGCCAGCCACGTCACTTTACTGCCGTCCTTGCGCTTGAGAAGTTCGTCCAGGCGCTGACGGTGGGGTGATAACAAAGAATCGGTCAGCGCCGCGTAAATGCGTCGGTTGGCACGGGTGATGGCCTCGGCGCTTGCGCGCTCGATGGCATTCATGGCGGGCAGGATAATGCTCTGCCGCCGCAGATTCTCGACAAGTGCGCTCGCCAGCACGATGCCTTTGTCGGTCTGCAAGGCCAGCTCGGTCAATGTATGCACGGCTTGCCGATAGTGGCTCATGGTGAAGGGCTTGAACCCAAAAACCGTTTGCAGCTCGACCAAGTGCTCCCGCCGTGTCTGTTCGCGCTGGCCGTACTCGCTCCAACTTTCCACTGGCATCTTGAGTTGCGCGGCCACCATGCGCAACAGGGGCGGAAACGGAGGCTCATCGACGCCCAAAAAGGTGCCAGGGAATCGCAAGTAGCAAAGCTGCACAGCGAAGCCCAATCGATTCGCGGCGCCGCGACGCTGACGGATCACCGACAGGTCGGTTTCGTTGAACGTGTAGTGCCGTATCAGTTCGTCTTTGGCATCTGGCAGTGCCAGCAGGCTTTCGCGCTCGGTGGCGGACAGGATTGAGCGGCGTGGCATGGTCAGTCTTCCCGCAGGTACTGGTACAAGGTTTCGCGGCTGATGCCGAAGTCACGGGCCACCAAGGTTTTTTGGTCGCCTGCCGCAACTCGCCGTTTCAACTCGGCAATTTGTTCGCTGTTCAGCGATTTCTTTCGTCCCCGGTAGGCACCGCGCTGCTTGGCCAGCACGATTCCCTCGCGCTGACGTTCGCGGATCAGGGCGCGCTCGAACTCAGCGAAGGCTCCCATGACCGACAGCATCAGATTGGCCATCGGTGAGTCCTCGCCGGTGAACTTCAGCCCTTCTTTGACGAACTCCATGCGCACGCCCCGTTGTGTCAGCCCTTGGACGATGCGGCGCAGGTCATCAAGGTTGCGTGCCAGCCTGTCCATGCTATGCACCACCACGGTGTCGCCCTCGCGGACGAAGGCCAGCAGCCTTTCCAGCTCGGGACGCTGGGTGTCCTTGCCAGAAGCCTTGTCGGTGAACACCCGCGCCACCTGAACACCCTCCAATTGCCGTTCCGGGTTCTGGTCGAAGCTGCTGACGCGGACATAGCCGATGCGTTGACCTTGCAAGATGCCTCCAAAGGCAAAAGTGTCAGGATGAAATCTATTACCTTTGACGGAATATGTCAATCAATAGGAAATTTAACTCTATTCTGACATCGTTTGCACATGGTGTCGTTTTCAGAAGACGGCTGCACTGAACGTCAGAAGCCGACTGCACTATAGCAGCGGAGGGGTTGGATCCATCAGGCAACGACGGGCTGCTGCCGGCCATCAGCGGACGCAGGGAGGACTTTCCGCAACCGGCCGTTCGATGCGGCACCGATGGCCTTCGCGCAGGGGTAGTGAATCCGCCAGGATTGACTTGCGCTGCCCTACCTCTCACTAGTGAGGGGCGGCAGCGCATCAAGCGGTGAGCGCACTCCGGCACCGCCAACTTTCAGCACATGCGTGTAAATCATCGTCGTAGAGACGTCGGAATGGCCGAGCAGATCCTGCACGGTTCGAATGTCGTAACCGCTGCGGAGCAAGGCCGTCGCGAACGAGTGGCGGAGGGTGTGCGGTGTGGCGGGCTTCGTGATGCCTGCTTGTTCTACGGCACGTTTGAAGGCGCGCTGAAAGGTCTGGTCATACATGTGATGGCGACGCACGACACCGCTCCGTGGATCGGTCGAATGCGTGTGCTGCGCAAAAACCCAGAACCACGGCCAGGAATGCCCGGCGCGCGGATACTTCCGCTCAAGGGCGTCGGGAAGCGCAACGCCGCTGCGGCCCTCGGCCTGGTCCTTCAGCCACCATGCCCGTGCACGCGACAGCTGCTCGCGCAGGCTGGGTGCCAAGCTCTCGGGTAACATCAAGGCCCGATCCTTGGAGCCCTTGCCCTCCCGCACGATGATCGTGCCGTGATCGAAATCCAGATCCTTGACCCGCAGTTGCAAACCCTCACTGATCCGCATGCCCGTTCCATACAGAAGCTGGGCGAACAAACGATGCTCGCCTTCCAGAAAACCGAGGATGCGAACCACTTCATCCGGGGTCAGCACCACCGGCAAGCGCCGCGACGGCCGAGGTCTTCCGATCTCCTGAAGCCAGGGCAGATCCGTGCACAGCACCTTGCCGTAGAAGAACAGCAAGGCCGCCAATGCCTGACGATGCGTGGAGACCGAAACCTTGCGCTCGTTCGCCAGCCAGGACAGAAATGCCTCGACTTCGCTGCTGCCCAAGGTTGCCGGGTGACGCACACCGTGGAAACGGATGAAGGCACGAACCCAGTTGACATAAGCCTGTTCGGTTCGTAAACTGTAATGCAAGTAGCGTATGCGCTCACGCAACTGGTCCAGAACCTTGACCGAACGCAGCGGTGGTAACGGCGCAGTGGCGGTTTTCATGGCTTGTTATGACTGTTTTTTTGTACAGTCTATGCCTCGGGCATCCAAGCAGCAAGCGCGTTACGCCGTGGGTCGATGTTTGATGTTATGGAGCAGCAACGATGTTACGCAGCAGTAAAACAAAGTTAGGCATCACAAAGTACAGCATCGTGACCAACAGCAACGATTCCGTCACACTGCGCCTCATGACTGAGCATGACCTTGCGATGCTCTATGAGTGGCTAAATCGATCTCATATCGTCGAGTGGTGGGGCGGAGAAGAAGCACGCCCGACACTTGCTGACGTACAGGAACAGTACTTGCCAAGCGTTTTAGCGCAAGAGTCCGTCACTCCATACATTGCAATGCTGAATGGAGAGCCGATTGGGTATGCCCAGTCGTACGTTGCTCTTGGAAGCGGGGACGGATGGTGGGAAGAAGAAACCGATCCAGGAGTACGCGGAATAGACCAGTTACTGGCGAATGCATCACAACTGGGCAAAGGCTTGGGAACCAAGCTGGTCCGAGCTCTGGTTGAGTTGCTGTTCAATGATCCCGAGGTCACCAAGATCCAAACGGACCCGTCGCCGAGCAACTTGCGAGCGATCCGATGCTACGAGAAAGCGGGGTTTGAGAGGCAAGGTACCGTAACCACCCCAGATGGTCCAGCCGTGTACATGGTTCAAACACGCCAGGCATTCGAGCGAACACGCAGTGATGCCTAACCCTTCCATCGAGGGGGACGTCCAAGGGCTGGCGCCCTTGGCCGCCCCTCATGTCAAACGTTGGGCATTAAGGAAAAGTTAATGGCAATCCGAATCTTCGCGATACTTTTCTCCATTTTTTCTCTTGCCACTTTCGCGCATGCGCAAGAAGGCACGCTAGAACGTTCTGACTGGAGGAAGTTTTTCAGCGAATTTCAAGCCAAAGGCACGATAGTTGTGGCAGACGAACGCCAAGCGGATCGTGCCATGTTGGTTTTTGATCCTGTGCGATCGAAGAAACGCTACTCGCCTGCATCGACATTCAAGATACCTCATACACTTTTTGCACTTGATGCAGGCGCTGTTCGTGATGAGTTCCAGATTTTTCGATGGGACGGCGTTAACAGGGGCTTTGCAGGCCACAATCAAGACCAAGATTTGCGATCAGCAATGCGGAATTCTACTGTTTGGGTGTATGAGCTATTTGCAAAGGAAATTGGTGATGACAAAGCTCGGCGCTATTTGAAGAAAATCGACTATGGCAACGCCGATCCTTCGACAAGTAATGGCGATTACTGGATAGAAGGCAGCCTTGCAATCTCGGCGCAGGAGCAAATTGCATTTCTCAGGAAGCTCTATCGTAACGAGCTGCCCTTTCGGGTAGAACATCAGCGCTTGGTCAAGGATCTCATGATTGTGGAAGCCGGTCGCAACTGGATACTGCGTGCAAAGACGGGCTGGGAAGGCCGTATGGGTTGGTGGGTAGGATGGGTTGAGTGGCCGACTGGCTCCGTATTCTTCGCACTGAATATTGATACGCCAAACAGAATGGATGATCTTTTCAAGAGGGAGGCAATCGTGCGGGCAATCCTTCGCTCTATTGAAGCGTTACCGCCCAACCCGGCAGTCAACTCGGACGCTGCGCGATAAAACCGCGCAGCGCCGGTTACTTCAACGTTAGTACCACTGAAACCCTCCTTTATTTCGCCCATGTTTATTCAAACGGCATTCAGTTTCTCAAACGCTGTGCAGCGCTGGGTTTGCCGTTTCTCTGGGCTTCGCCTGGTGGCGTTACGCTGGTTTGTGGTCTTTTTGGCCTCTGGCCCTTGTGTAGCAAGCGCGAGCAGCTATTTTTTTCGTAGTGCTGTGCCGCCTCGGTGGCACCGTGCCTTTTCGCAGTTAGCGCCCGTCGCCAAGTTACGGTTATCCGTTTTGGCTTCTGGCTCTAACATTTCGGTCAAGCCGACCCGCATTCTGCGGTCGGCTTACCTCGCCCGTTAGATGCACTAAGCACATAATTGCTCACAGCCAAACTATCAGGTCAAGTCTGCTTTTATTATTTTTAAGCGTGCATAATAAGCCCTACACAAATTGGGAGATATATCATGAAAGGCTGGCTTTTTCTTGTTATCGCAATAGTTGGCGAAGTAATCGCAACATCCGCATTAAAATCTAGCGAGGGCTTTACTAAGCTTGCCCCTTCCGCCGTTGTCATAATCGGTTATGGCATCGCATTTTATTTTCTTTCTCTGGTTCTGAAATCCATCCCTGTCGGTGTTGCTTATGCAGTCTGGTCGGGACTCGGCGTCGTCATAATTACAGCCATTGCCTGGTTGCTTCATGGGCAAAAGCTTGATGCGTGGGGCTTTGTAGGTATGGGGCTCATAATTGCTGCCTTTTTGCTCGCCCGATCCCCATCGTGGAAGTCGCTGCGGAGGCCGACGCCATGGTGACGGTGTTCGGCATTCTGAATCTCACCGAGGACTCCTTCTTCGATGAGAGCCGGCGGCTAGACCCCGCCGGCGCTGTCACCGCGGCGATCGAAATGCTGCGAGTCGGATCAGACGTCGTGGATGTCGGACCGGCCGCCAGCCATCCGGACGCGAGGCCTGTATCGCCGGCCGATGAGATCAGACGTATTGCGCCGCTCTTAGACGCCCTGTCCGATCAGATGCACCGTGTTTCAATCGACAGCTTCCAACCGGAAACCCAGCGCTATGCGCTCAAGCGCGGCGTGGGCTACCTGAACGATATCCAAGGATTTCCTGACCCTGCGCTCTATCCCGATATTGCTGAGGCGGACTGCAGGCTGGTGGTTATGCACTCAGCGCAGCGGGATGGCATCGCCACCCGCACCGGTCACCTTCGACCCGAAGACGCGCTCGACGAGATTGTGCGGTTCTTCGAGGCGCGGGTTTCCGCCTTGCGACGGAGCGGGGTCGCTGCCGACCGGCTCATCCTCGATCCGGGGATGGGATTTTTCTTGAGCCCCGCACCGGAAACATCGCTGCACGTGCTGTCGAACCTTCAAAAGCTGAAGTCGGCGTTGGGGCTTCCGCTATTGGTCTCGGTGTCGCGGAAATCCTTCTTGGGCGCCACCGTTGGCCTTCCTGTAAAGGATCTGGGTCCAGCGAGCCTTGCGGCGGAACTTCACGCGATCGGCAATGGCGCTGACTACGTCCGCACCCACGCGCCTGGAGATCTGCGAAGCGCAATCACCTTCTCGGAAACCCTCGCGAAATTTCGCAGTCGCGACGCCAGAGACCGAGGGTTAGATCATGCCTAGCATTCACCTTCCGGCCGCCCGCTAAATATCTCCTTTTGGGTTGTTAATAAAACATCCAATAAGTTGACTGTGCGTGAAAAAGAAAGTTTTGTGTGATGGCGTTGAAGATCGCACCGTTAAGCTCTTATGTGGGATGGTGCAGAGCTCGACGACTACCGATAAAACGCAACCGCCGCAAACAGACAAGAAAAAGCCCCAACTGATAACAGTTGGGGCTTCAGTATTGTGATTGGTGGAGCAATAGCACCCTGAACCCAAAACCTTCTCGCTCAACCGGTAGTGGCTGATAACAACTCGTGAGGGCTATTGCGGGTTAAGCATTTAGCGATGTCTAGGGCCAGACTGGACGTCTGAACGCAAGCCGCTGATACTGTACATAACCACAGTATCAGCGGAGGATACCCATGTCGCTGGCAAGGAACGCCACGGCGAGTCAATCGCCCACTCAAACAAACGGTTACGAACGCCACCAACCCGACCAGACGCTGCTCTACCAGCTGGTTGAGCAGCACTACCCAGCCTTCAAAGCCTCACTCGAAGCCCAAGGTCAACACCTGCCTCGCTACATCCAACAAGAATTCAACGACCTCCTCCAATGTGGCCGTCTGGAGTATGGTTTCATGCGGGTTCGCTGCGAGGATTGTCATCACGAGCGTCTGGTCGCCTTCAGCTGTAAACGACGCGGCTTTTGCCCTAGCTGCGGTGCCCGCCGGATGGCCGAGAGTGCGGCGCTGCTGATAGACGAAGTCTTCCCCAAGGAGCCCATTCGCCAGTGGGTGCTCAGCTTTCCTTTCCAGCTACGCTTTTTGCTGGCTCGCCATCCCCAGCTGATGGGCCAGGTCTTGAGTATCGTCTATCGTACACTCTCAACTCATCTGATCAAAAAAGCCGGTTACACCAAAGCCTCTGCACAAACTGGCTCAGTGACTCTTATCCAACGCTTTGGCTCCGCGCTAAATCTCAATGTCCACTACCACATGCTGTTTCTCGATGGTGTCTATGCCGAAGATGACTATGGCAAGCAACGCTTCCATCGTGTCAAGGCACCCACTTACGATGAGCTGAATACGCTCGCTCACACCCTCAGCCATCGCATCGCTCGCTGCATGGAAAAGCGTGGGATTTTGGAGCGTGATGCCGAGAATACGTGGTTGACACTGGAAGAGGGCGAAGACGATACGCTGACTCAATTACATGGTGCTTCGGTTACGTATCGCATTGCCGTCGGCCCCCAGCAAGGGCGCAAAGTCTTCACCCTGCAAACCTTGCCAGGGCGTGAGGATAAAGCCGACTCAAGCAGTCGAGTAGCCAACCATGCTGGTTTCTCGCTACACGCCGGTGTGATGGCCGAAGCGCATCAGCGGGATAAGCTTGAGCGCTTGTGTCGCTACATTAGTCGGCCAGCGGTTTCAGAAAAACGTCTGGCATTAACCGCCAATGGGCAGGTGCGTTACGAGCTCAAAACTCCGTACCGCAATGGCACCACCCATGTGATCTTCGAGCCGCTGGACTTCATCGCCAAACTCGCTGCGTTGGTACCTAAGCCGCGAGTCAACCTCACACGCTTCCACGGCGTCTTTGCACCGAACAGCAAACACCGAGTTCAAGTAACACCCGCCAAGCGGGGCAAGAAGCCCGACAAATCGGAAGGTCTCGATACTAACTGGCGTGACAAGAGTCCTGCAGAGCGCCACCGCGCCATGACCTGGATGCAACGCCTCAAGCGAGTCTTCAATATTGATATTGAAGTCTGCGAACACTGCGGCGGTCACGTCAAAGTGATTGCCAGCATCGAAGATCCGAAGGTCATTGAGCAGATTCTCAAGCATCTGAAACAGAAAACAGCCAAGGCGAATGCCGCCAAGCAGCGTGAGCTGCCACCAGAACGAGCGCCGCCACTGACTCCCAGCCTGTTCGATCCATCACAGAGTCGTCTCTTTGACTGACGACCCCAAATCCAACACTGCTCAACACTGCCAACTTTTAAACGGGGCGGTGGGGCAGTTTGTATCTCTCGAGCTATCAGGCTAGAGATTTTACCGCCAAATCGAACCTTATTAGAGCGGTTTAGGCTGGACCGGCAGTTAAAATGGCACTGTTGCAAAGTTAGCGATGAGGCAGCCTTTTGTCTTATTCAAAGGCCTTACATTTCAAAAACTCTGCTTACCAGGCGCATTTCGCCCAGGGGATCACCATAATAAAATGCTGAGGCCTGGCCTTTGCGTAGTGCACGCATCACCTCAATACCTTTGATGGTGGCGTAAGCCGTCTTCATGGATTTAAATCCCAGCGTGGCGCCGATTATCCGTTTCAGTTTGCCATGATCGCATTCAATCACGTTGTTCCGGTACTTAATCTGTCGGTGTTCAACGTCAGACGGGCACCGGCCTTCGCGTTTGAGCAGAGCAAGCGCGCGACCATAGGCGGGCGCTTTATCCGTGTTGATGAATCGCGGGATCTGCCACTTCTTCACGTTGTTGAGGATTTTACCCAGAAACCGGTATGCAGCTTTGCTGTTACGACGGGAGGAGAGATAAAAATCGACAGTGCGGCCCCGGCTGTCGACGGCCCGGTACAGATACGCCCAGCGGCCATTGACCTTCACGTAGGTTTCATCCATGTGCCACGGGCAAAGATCGGAAGGGTTACGCCAGTACCAGCGCAGCCGTTTTTCCATTTCAGGCGCATAACGCTGAACCCAGCGGTAAATCGTGGAGTGATCGACATTCACTCCGCGTTCAGCCAGCATCTCCTGCAGCTCACGGTAACTGATGCCGTATTTGCAGTACCAGCGTACGGCCCACAGAATGATGTCACGCTGAAAATGCCGGCCTTTGAATGGGTTCATGTGCAGCTCCATCAGCAAAAGGGGATGATAAGTTTATCACCACCGACTATTTGCAACAGTGCCGTTAAAATTGGGGCTTGAGCGGTAAACGAGTGAGGGAATTTCAGGTAAGATACTTCGGATGAGGAGCAAAAAGGTGGTTTATACTTCCTATACCCCTGGATGGACGAACAAGCCATTAAGCAGTGGCATTGCCTGGTCCACCATGGCCGCCGAGGGAGAGGTTTCCACTACAGTGACACCGCCATTGAGACGGCCCTGATGCTAAAAGGCTTGTTCAAGTTGCCGCTGCGGGCGCTAGAAGGCTTCATTAACTCGTTGTTCCAACTGATGGCGGTGCCTTTGCAGTCGCCGGACTATAGCTGTATCAGCAAGCGCGCCAAGACCGTCGACATCAAGTACCGCCTCCCCAGCCAAGGCCCGGTGGCTCACTTGGTCATTGATGCCACCGGCCTCAAGGTCTATGGCGAAGGCGAATGGAAAATTCGCAAACACGGCAAGGAGAAGCGACGAGTGTGGCGCAAGCTCCACTTGGCGGTGGATGCCACAACCCATGCGGTCATCGCTGCCGAAGTCAGCCTGGAGACGGTGGCGGATAACGAGGTGTTACCGACGTTGCTCAACCCCTTACGACGCAAGATAAAACAGGTCAGCGCCGATGGTGCGTATGACACCAAGGCCTGTCATGCGCTACTGAAGAAAAAGGGGGCGAAAGCCACCATACCGCCGAGAAAAAATGCGGCACCGTGGGAGGAAGGCCATCCCCGCAACGAGGCGGTGACGGCGCTCAAGGCCGGTGAACTGAAGCAATGGAAGAAAGACTCCGGCTATCACCAGCGCTCGATAGCCGAGACCGCCATGTACCGGTTCAAGCAACTCATCGGGCCAACGCTGAGCCTGCGGAACTACAACGCCCAGGTGGGCGAAATCCTGGCTGGCGTGAAGGTGATGAACAAGCTGATAGGGCTTGGTATGCCTGTTCGCCAGCCAGTGAATTGAGTGGTATCAACGGGTTGGGGAACGGCCATCCAGCGACGGATTTGGTCAACAACGCCGATAACACCTCGAAATCGGAGTTTATATGGCTTCGTGGGGGAGTTATGTGTTTGAGCTTTGTCGCATTAACGCGAATCAGGGGTTGACGGCAGAAATGGACTGGAATTACACTTCTTAGAGTCGGCGTTGCCGGAAAATTCTGATTGGATTAGTTGTTCGGGGTGCGAAAACAGTCGTAGTTCGGGGGAAAAACCGAATTTTGACCCGAAACCGCAAAAAACCCGAAATGACAGTTCCTATCAAATACTTAACTTGTAGGTTCTTTCAAATGGATAAGAATGATGTTGTTAAGAAGATACTTGAATCAAAAAAGTACGAAAACCTTGATTCAGATATTGTTGAAAAGGTTGTTTCCATTTCTGAGAAGAAATATAAATTAAAGGAAGTTGAGAATTATTCTAAAAAGAAATTGCATCAAATATGGGGGTCTTACTATTCTGCCTATCCTAATTGGGATAAATTATTAAAAAAGTACAATCAGGGGCAGTTATCAATAGAAGATTTACTAAAGATTCATTCTTCGACGAATGAAAGAGTCGCAACATTAAATGACTTTTACACTTATGTATTTGGAAATATCAAACATGTCTCATCTATTTTAGATTTTGGTTGTGGCTTCAATCCATTAGCTTTATACCAATGGAATGAAAATGAAAAAATAATATATCATGCATACGATATTGATAGAGCTGAGATAGCTTTTTTGAGTAGCATTATTGGGAAGTTAAAGACGACGATAAAGTATAGGTTTTTGAATAAAGAGAGTGATGTCTACAAAGGTACTTATGATGTAGTATTCCTTTTAAAGATGCTTCCTGTGCTAAAACAGCAAGATGTAAATATCTTGGATTTCCTACAGCTTTTTCATACTCAAAACTTTGTAATATCTTTTCCAATAAAGTCTTTATCTGGAAAGGAGAAGGGAATGGAAGAGAATTACCAGCTATGGTTTGAATCTTTTACAAAAGGTTGGATAAAAATCCTTGATTCGAAGGTTATAGGGAATGAGTTAGTATATATTACTAGTGGATTTCAGAAATAACTCCGCCTCCAAGGCACTCATTTTCTTGGAAAAGTACTAAACTCTGTCCAACGGCTGGAGCCCATTGTGGTGCAGAAAATTCAAATATATATCCATTTTCATTCTGGGTTACTTTTACTGGTGTATCCTGACTTCTATAACGGATAGATGCTGTATAGTTATTATTAAGTAATGAAGTTTCGTTTATCAAGTGCAATTCTGAAACACTTACTATGTTTTTCCAAAGTTTTGGATTATCTTTTCCTTGGACAACATAGAGGATATTTTGAGGAAAAGATAGGTTTCAACTACAGTTTAGAAGGTTAAAAACAAATGCATGCATGGCTCAAAAGCAATCTAGGGAAGGTGCGAATAAGCGGGGAAATTCTTCTCGGCTGACTCAGTCATTTCATTTTTTCCTGTTTGAGCCGTTTTTTCTCCCGTAAATGCACTGTATACCGATATGGGCAGGGCGAAGCGCTAAAGTACAACAATCTTATTGTTAGCTATTGTCTTGGCGTTCCAGAAAATCTTTAAACTCAATAGTATAAAGCCGTAACAGCACCATGGTTAACGCAAAAATAATTGGCCCATAAATCAAACCAATTAAACCAAAGAGTTGCAAACCACCTGAGGTATCCCCAGAAATTCTGTAGTTAAAATAAAATGTTAGTTGATTGGGGAACATTCATGGCGGTTCCTGATCTGATCATTCGCCAAAACTCCCACACCGCGGATGCTCACCATGAATGTAAAAGCTATGCTCGCTGATTTCCTCACCTTTGTCACGCCAAAATCAATGCATAAAGCCCGATTTTCGGTTTTGCTAGATGCGGTAACCGCCCTGGCAAAGGATGCGTGTTGCACCGTTACTGCGATTGGCCGGGCGATGCCTGGCTCTTCAGATAAGGTCAGTATCAAACGGGCAGATCGTCTACTCAATAATCCTAACCTGCAACGAGAGCTGCCATTGATTTATGCTGCGCTGACGGCTTCTATTGTTGGCCATAAAACTAAGCCGATGATTTTGGTTGACTGGAGCAATGCCGATACTGCCAAGCGACACTTTATCCTGCGTGCCAGCATTGCCGCTGACGGTAGAGCGTTGACTCTGCTACAGAAGATTGCCGCCGCAGAAGATTATACCTGCCCACACCTACACGGGGCGTTTTTAAAGCAGCTTAAAGCCATGCTACCCAAGGACTGTAAGCCCGTAATTGTCACTGACGCGGGGTTTAAAGTTCCATGGCTGAAACAAGTGCGTAAGCTGGGATGGCATTATGTAGCTAGAGTTCGAGGCAATGTGAAGCTTAAATTGGCAGAGCAGGACAAGTTTATCAGTGTTAATCAGCTTTATCGGCAAGCGAAGAAGGATCCAAAAAGTGTAGGAAAAATCATGCTTGCCCAAACACAACACTATGAAACGCAGGCCGTCCTGGTTGGCAAAGGTTATAAGCTATTGAAACGCGATAAAAATAAGACGTATAAGGGGTTTGAGGGCCAATGGAACGAAAACGTACGCTAAGAAGTTAATTCATTGTTTAAATTGAAATTTAGTTCTCTCAGTTCCCCCTTCAAAATATCCTCCGGTAGCGTAAACGTATAATGCCCCAGCATATTGATATGCCCGTGCATCAGTGGGGACAACCGGGCGATATCTTCAACCCCGATTTCTTCTCCATTACTGCGTATCCAGCTCAGGGCTTCCTGCATATAAAGTGTGTTCCACAGTACCACTGCGTTAGTGACCAGGCCCAGTGCCCCCAGCTGATCTTCCTGACCTTCACGATAGCGCTTTCTGATCTCACCGCGCTGCCCGTAGCAGATCGCCCTCGCCACAGCATGGCGGCCTTCCCCCCGGTTTAGCTGCGTCAGGATCCGCCGACGATAATCCTCATCATCAATATAATTAAGAAGGTACAGCGTCTTGTTGACGCGCCCCACTTCCATGATCGCCTGTGCCAGCCCTGATGGGCGCGAGCTTTTCAGCAAAGAGCGAATGAGTTCTGAAGCATGAATGGTGCCCAGTTTCAGCGAACCGGCGGTTCGCATCATCTCATCCCACTGATCCTCGGCTTTCGACAGATCGGCACAACCACGTGCCAGTTCGTCCAGTGCACCGTAATTTGCCGATTTATCCACTCGCCAGAATACCGCTTCACCGGCATCGGCAAGCCGGGGGGAAAACTGGTATCCCAGCAGCCAGAAGAGGCCAAAAATAATGTCGCTGGTACCGGCTGTGTCTGTCATGATCTCAACCGGATTCAGCCCTGTCTGCTGCTCCAGAAGGCCTTCCAGCACAAAAATGGAATCTCGTAATGTGCCGGGGACAACGATGCCGTGGAATCCAGAGTACTGATCAGAGACGAAGTTGTACCAGGTGATGCCACGTCCGGAACCAAAATATTTTCTGTTAGGTCCTGAATTGACGGTTTTCACCGGCGTGACAAAGCGCATGCCATCAGCTGAAGCCACTTCGCCACCACCCCAGCGGCCAGCAAGCTCCAGTGTGGACTGAAAATCAACCAGGCGGGCATTGGCGCTGACCAGCGTTTCTGCCCGGAGGTAATTCTGTTTTACCCAGCTAAGCCGGTGGCGCGTCAGCGCCGGTATATTGTGCTTTATCAGCGGTTCCAGCCCGATATTGCAGGCCTCTGCCATCAGGACCGCGCACAGGCTGATGTGCAGATCCTGTGCCCGGGCCCCGGATTCACTGACATGCGTAAACTCACGTGTAAATCCCGTTCTGGCATCTATTTCAAGCAACAGTTCCGTCAAATCTACTGGCGGGAGTAGCAGCCTTACCCGACTGTTGAGACGATGCAACGATGGTGGCTCCTCCAGTTTCTCCAGGCTGCTGATAGTCAGGGAAGGATGTTTACCGTCATGGCAAATATGAACCTCCGCATTTCCTTCAAAGCGGGATGCGACGGTTTTCCAGGTTTCATCTAGCTGGACCGCCAACTGTTGCACGCCTTTATGTCCATCAGTGGGATGTCCCAGCGCCCGGCAAATGGGGACCCGCTGAGCCTGCCATTCTTCCCCCTGCAACAGCTTCTCGCGGGGATTTCCCCAGCGATCGCTGTTTTCGAGCCAGATGTCCCTTCGACGTAGTGCATCCTGAAGGCGCTCCAGCAGACAAAGCGAGTAACCGGCACGCTGTATCCGGCCCTCCGCATCGTATACCAGGCGTTTCCAGGGGCCGGTAATAATATGTTCAGGCGCATTGTCCAGGATGCGCTTTTTCGAGCCGTTCAGTTCGGTCAGATAATGAATGGCGGACAACGTATGTTCTCCGGCTGGCGCTGCCTGGAAATGCAGGTCGCGCAATACCGCCGGAAGAAAGCGCTTTACCCGCCCGTACTGCTCCACCATTTCGTCATGGAAATTGTTGTTCTGAGGCCGGGCCAGCTCATTTACCTTGCTGACGGATTCTGCCAGCCTGCTTTTCGGTATGCTGTTGAATATGGTCTCCCTCAGTTCAGCATCGTCAGCCTGTTCATCCAGCAACAATGAACATGCCCGCGCCAATATTAGCGCAGCACGATCAAGATCTTTAAGCGTCCTGAGCCGTTTTTTCTGCCCCGTTTTCTTCGCCGCACGAGTGATATCCAGTATCAGCATATCGAGCACATCAACGGCCTCATCCAGCGCCGCAGTCTCCTGCGCTTTAACGAATGCTGTGAGTACGGCCAGTTTTCTCTGCTGTGGCATTCGCGCGATATATTTTACCGACGCCATGCCTGCGTAACGGGCCAAATTACGCAGTTGTATAGCAGGCAGACCGGTAAAATTCAGTCGGGAAAATTCCAGGTTTCGCAGCCGGATATATCGCTCCAGCGCTTCGGTAAATGCCGGGCCGCTGACGGTGACCGGTCCCTTTTTCAGTTGCTCCAGCGGTGAAGTACGCTGCCCCTCAGGAATGTCCAGAAGCTCCGTCACGCGGGCGGTCTGCCAGCTGTCCGGCAACGCGGCCAGTTTCTTCCACAGCCGCTGATTTGCCCGTTCGCGTATTTCACTGACGAGACGTACAAGTGTGGTTGCTCCGGGCAGCAGGACCTTATTCTGAAGCAGCCACGCGGTGGCAAAATCAAACATAAGGCCGGGTCGCTCATTACTGAGCCATGCGCGGGTGTACAGCAGGCGCTTCAGGCGGAAAGACCAGGGGAAATCGCCAAATTCATGGTAACCGTAATATTCCTTAATCAGCGCAGTATGCTCTCTGAGGGTGGTAACCCGTTCTGCGTAGCGGGTAAGGACTTCCGGACGGCGAATATTAAGCTGCACCGCGACAAATTGCTGAACACCTGGCAGAACCCGGGTTAAGTCTGTCAGAAAGGTGCCCAGAAAACGGGCGGTGGTGAGCTGAAGCGCAATTCCCAGCCGGTTATGCCTTCCCCGCCGCTGGTTAATGAAGGCAAGATCCCGCTCATCAAGATGAAAATAGCGCGCCAGCTGCACGTCATTGGGTTCTGCAACATAGCGACCATAATTCAGTTCCTGCTCAGTGGTCAGAAAATCGACGGGCATACCGGCCTCCCTGCCTGATGGTCATGAATTAACAATTTCGCAACCGTCCGAAATATTATAAATTATCGGACATCGTAAAACTGTTACATTAATATGTCTATTAAATCGTAAATTTGTAATAATAGACATGAGTTGTCCGATATTCGATTTAAGGTACATTTTTATGCGACTTTTTGGTTACGCTCGGGTCTCAACCAGTCAGCAGTCTCTTGATCTTCAGGTCAGAGCACTCAAAGACGCAGGTGTGAAAGCAAACCGTATATTTACCGATAAGGCATCCGGCAGTTCAACAGACCGGGAAGGGCTGGATTTGCTGAGGATGAAGGTGGAGGAAGGTGATGTCATTCTGGTTAAGAAGCTCGACCGTCTTGGCCGCGACACTGCCGATATGATCCAACTGATAAAGGAATTTGACGCTCAGGGCGTGGCAGTCCGGTTCATTGATGACGGGATCAGTACCGACGGTGATATGGGGCAAATGGTGGTCACCATCCTGTCGGCTGTGGCACAGGCTGAACGCCGGAGGATCCTAGAACGCACGAATGAGGGCCGACAGGAAGCAAAGCTGAAAGGAATCAAATTTGGCCGCAGGCGTACCGTGGACAGGAACGTCGTGCTGACGCTTCATCAGAAGGGCACTGGTGCAACGGAAATTGCTCATCAGCTCAGTATTGCCCGCTCCACGGTTTATAAAATTCTTGAAGACGAAAGGGCCTCGTGATACGCCTATTTTTATAGGTTAATGTCATGATAATAATGGTTTCTTAGACGTCAGGTGGCACTTTTCGGGGAAATGTGCGCGGAACCCCTATTTGTTTATTTTTCTAAATACATTCAAATATGTATCCGCTCATGAGACAATAACCCTGGTAAATGCTTCAATAATATTGAAAAAGGAAGAGTATGAGTATTCAACATTTTCGTGTCGCCCTTATTCCCTTTTTTGCGGCATTTTGCCTTCCTGTTTTTGCTCACCCAGAAACGCTGGTGAAAGTAAAAGATGCTGAAGATCAGTTGGGTGCACGAGTGGGTTACATCGAACTGGATCTCAACAGCGGTAAGATCCTTGAGAGTTTTCGCCCCGAAGAACGTTTTCCAATGATGAGCACTTTTAAAGTTCTGCTATGTGGTGCGGTATTATCCCGTGTTGACGCCGGGCAAGAGCAACTCGGTCGCCGCATACACTATTCTCAGAATGACTTGGTTGAGTACTCACCAGTCACAGAAAAGCATCTTACGGATGGCATGACAGTAAGAGAATTATGCAGTGCTGCCATAACCATGAGTGATAACACTGCTGCCAACTTACTTCTGACAACGATCGGAGGACCGAAGGAGCTAACCGCTTTTTTGCACAACATGGGGGATCATGTAACTCGCCTTGATCGTTGGGAACCGGAGCTGAATGAAGCCATACCAAACGACGAGCGTGACACCACGATGCCTGCAGCAATGGCAACAACGTTGCGCAAACTATTAACTGGCGAACTACTTACTCTAGCTTCCCGGCAACAATTAATAGACTGGATGGAGGCGGATAAAGTTGCAGGACCACTTCTGCGCTCGGCCCTTCCGGCTGGCTGGTTTATTGCTGATAAATCTGGAGCCGGTGAGCGTGGGTCTCGCGGTATCATTGCAGCACTGGGGCCAGATGGTAAGCCCTCCCGTATCGTAGTTATCTACACGACGGGGAGTCAGGCAACTATGGATGAACGAAATAGACAGATCGCTGAGATAGGTGCCTCACTGATTAAGCATTGGTAACTGTCAGACCAAGTTTACTCATATATACTTTAGATTTGAAATGTAAGGCCTTTGAATAAGACAAAAGGCTGCCTCATCGCTAACTTTGCAACAGTGCCTCTCGATAGGTATAGTGTTTTGCAGTTTAGAGGAGATATCGCGATGCATACGCGGAAGGCAATAACGGAGGCAATTCGAAAACTCGGAGTCCAAACCGGTGACCTGTTGATGGTGCATGCCTCACTTAAAGCGATTGGTCCGGTCGAAGGAGGAGCGGAGACGGTCGTTGCCGCGTTACGCTCCGCGGTTGGGCCGACTGGCACTGTGATGGGATACGCGTCGTGGGACCGATCACCCTACGAGGAGACTCTGAATGGCGCTCGGTTGGATGACAAAGCCCGCCGTACCTGGCCGCCGTTCGATCCCGCAACGGCCGGGACTTACCGTGGGTTCGGCCTGCTGAATCAATTTCTGGTTCAAGCCCCCGGCGCGCGGCGCAGCGCGCACCCCGATGCATCGATGGTCGCGGTTGGTCCGCTAGCTGAAACGCTGACGGAGCCTCACGAACTCGGTCACGCCTTGGGGGAAGGGTCGCCCGTCGAGCGGTTCGTCCGCCTTGGCGGGAAGGCCCTGCTGTTGGGTGCGCCGCTAAACTCCGTTACCGCATTGCACTACGCCGAGGCGGTTGCGGATATCCCCAACAAACGATGGGTGACGTATGAGATGCCGATGCTTGGAAGAAACGGTGAAGTCGCCTGGAAAACGGCATCAGAATACGATTCAAACGGCATTCTCGATTGCTTTGCTATCGAAGGAAAGCCGGATGCGGTCGAAACTATAGCAAATGCTTACGTGAAGCTCGGTCGCCATCGAGAAGGTGTCGTGGGCTTTGCTCAGTGCTACCTGTTCGACGCGCAGGACATCGTGACGTTCGGCGTCACCTATCTTGAGAAGCACTTCGGAGCCACTCCGATCGTGCCAGCACACGAAGCCGCCCAGCGCTCTTGCGAGCCTTCCGGTTAGAGGCCGTCGACAATGATAATCTGGATCAACGGACCTTTCGGCGCCGGAAAGACGACTCTCGCTGAGCGGCTGCGCGATCGGCGTCCGAAATCGCTGATCTTTGACCCTGAGGAAATCGGGTTCGTGGTGAAAGAAACGGTCCCCATACCAGCGAGCGGAGACTATCAGGATCTCCCCTTGTGGAGGGGACTTACGATCGCTGCGGTCAGCGAGATTCGCAGGAATTACTCGCAGGACATCATCATCCCAATGACGCTCGTGCACCCGGACTATCAGAGGTGGCTCGGGAAATCTGCACAGCGGTGATAAGTGGAATTTCTGCCTGACTTCGGCTTAGATGCCGGGAACAGGAGATACCATGACAAGACGACCGCGCCGGAACCACAGCCCGGCTTTCAAGGCAAAAGTGGCGCTCGCCGCGATCCGAGGTGAGCAGACGCTGGTGGAATTGTCCCAGCAGTTCGACGTGCATGCCAACCAGATCAAACAGTGGAAAGACCAGCTCCTTGATGGGGCGACAGGCGTTTTCGGCGATGAAGCGAAGGCGGAACCGGCAGGTCCAACCGTCGATGTCAAAACGCTGCACGCCAAAATAGGCGAACTGACATTGGAGAATGATTTTTTAGCCGGAGCGCTCGGCAAAGCGGGATTGCTGGGCGGAAAGAAATGATCGACCGAACACACAAACTGTCGGTCGCACGTCAGGCCAGGCTTCTCGGCTTCAGCCGTGGCAGTGTCTACTATTCTCCACGTCAAGTGTCCGACGGCGATCTGGACCTGATGCGGCGGATCGACGAACTGCACCTCGACTATCCGTTCGCCGGAAGTCGGATGTTGCAAGGGCTTTTGAGGGGTGAAGGGACCGAGGTCGGGCGGTTGCACGTCGCCACGCTGATGAAGAAGATGGGCATCGAGGCAATCTACCGTCGCCCGAACACCTCCAAACCAGCGCCAGGTCACAAAATCTATCCTTATCTCCTGCGCAAGCTGGCGGTCACCCGGCCCAACCAGGTCTGGGCAATGGACATAACGTATGTGCCGATGGCGCGGGGATTCGTCTATCTCTGCGCCGTCGTGGACTGGTTTAGCCGGCGGGTTCTGTCCTGGCGGCTGTCGATCACGATGGAGGCGGACTTCTGCATCGAAGCGGTCGAGGACGCGCTGGCCCGCTATGGAAAGCCTGAAATATTCAACACCGATCAGGGTTCGCAGTTCACCTCCATCGACTTCACAGCCGTGCTGAAGAAGGCGGAGATCGCCATCTCGATGGATGGCAAGGGCGCGTGGCGCGACAACGTCTTCGTCGAGCGGCTCTGGCGGTCGATCAAATACGAAGAGGTCTATCTCCACGCCTACAAGACCGTATCCGAGGCTCGCGCTGGCATCGGCCGCTATCTCGCCTTCTACAATAGCCGACGTCCACATTCATCCCTTGACCGGCAGACGCCGGATCAGGCCTACTTCAACGCGCTGGCACCAATGATGGTGGCGGCATAATCAAGGCGGAAATCCACTTAGCAAAACGCCCAAAACTGTTCAGACAAACCGAGCCACCTCTGATGTCAGCAACAGATGGTCACGCTTTCCTTATCGCTGGCAGATTTTATCGACCACCTCACCAACACGGTCGAAGTCTTCTGCCAGCAGATCGCTCTCTGCAAAACATAGCAATCTTGTCCTACTGCGGTGATTGGGCAGCCGGTGGCGAAGATCTCATCAACGAAATCCGGGATCTGATCTTTACGCATTTCATCCTCCTGATGGCAGGGCGCCGATCGCATGATCTGAATAAGGTATGATCGTCATGGCTGACTGACCGCGCGACGCTTTCAGCGGCGTTGAGGCATAACCGGAGAGCCGCCGTTCATACGTGATGCGGCCTGCACATAGGAAACATGTCCTCACCGTAGAAGTGCAGCCGGATATGATGGCGCCGGCACAGCCAGCGGACGTTCAAAGGCTCGTCATACCTGTCATGATGCGCGTCCACGTGCGCGCAATCACCGTCAATCGACTGATGTTATCCAACATCTGTCCGAGACCCTGCCAGGCATTCCTCAGCGCGCGTGACCAAGAACAACTTTTGAGGTAGGTTGGTGCTGAGTACGGCCGCAGCCTGATAGGCTGCCGCAGCTTGGTCTTGGAAACCAAGACGCGAAAGGAAATCCGCCCGCGTCGCGTGAAAAAGCGGGTAGGTCTCCACGTCCCACTCGTCCTCAATCGCCTTAAGGACCGCCATCCCTGCAGCGGGGTTCATGGCCCACGACACAGCGACTGCTCGATTGAGGGCAACTACGTATGTAGGGCTCAACAGGAAGAGCGCGTCATATCTCGCCAGTATCTCTCGCCAATTGGTGTCTCGAAAGCTCGCAGCCCGCGCGTGACAAGCAGAAATCAACGCTTGCAGAAGATACCATCCAGTGGGAGACGACATGCGGCATGCTCGCTCAACTATCTCCAGACCTCGACGTATGAGCAATCGATCCCACAAGCCACGATCCTGACGATCGAGCGGCACTGGCAAGCCTTGACGATCTTGTCGGGCAAGCAGCCGAGAGCACTGGAGTTCCATGAGGGCTAAAAGACCAAGTACCTCAGGCTCCTCTGGCTTGATATGCGCTAGGGTCAGGACTCATTGCTCATAGCCAGAAGATAACGGTCGCAGCGAGAGCGATGGCGGAGAGAAAGGCCATTGGGCACCGGTCGTAACGCGTAGCGACACGCCGCCAGTCTTTGAGACGCCCGAACATGATCTCGATCCGGTTGCGCCGTTTGTAGCGGCGTTTGTCGTATTTGATGGTCTTCTTGCGGGATTTTCGACCTGGAATGCAGGGAGTGATCCCCTTCGCCTGTAAAGCGTCACGATACCAGTCGGCATCATAGCCACGGTCGGCCAGCAACCATTTGGCCTTGGGAAGTTCATCAAGCAAGGCGGCAGCACCGGTGTAATCGCTGACCTGGCCTGCCGTTATGAAGAAGCTGATCGGGCGACCACTCGCATCCGTTACGGCATGAAGCTTGGTGTTCATGCCGCCTTTCGTGCGTCCAATCAGGCGGCCCGCGCCCCCTTTTTTACCCGCAAGCTGGAAGCCGTGCGGTGGGCCTTGAGATAGGTCGCATCGATCATGATGGTCTTGTGCTCTGCGGCTTCAGGCACGGCCAGACCTTCCATCATCTGGATAAATACGCCCTTGTCGCCCCAGCGTTTCCAGCGGTTATAAAGCGTCTTCGCCGGGCCATATTCCTTCGGCGCATCACGCCAACGCAGCCCGTTGCGGTTGACGAAGATGATGCCGCTCAGAACGCGTCGATCATCAACGCGCTGGCGGCCATGGCTCTTGGGGAAATAGGGCTGAAGACGAGCCATTTGCTCGTCCGTCAGCCAAAACAAATTACTCATCAGTCGGGCTCCTATACGCCCATCTGAATCACAGCCGTCAGTTCAAATCAATGGGTCCTGACCCTAGGGCTTATGAAATGATGTGTTGTTTATCGCTTGTGTTGAGCTGGTAAAGGTTGGCTGTATGAATGAAATAAATGAAATCGCAGACCGCTTGAAAGAAGTTCGCAAGAAGTCCGGCAAGCGACAACAACCCTTTGCTGATAGCATTTTAGTATCACAAAGTGCTTATAGTGCTTATGAACACGCTAAGCGCGAGATACCTATGAAAGTTTTGCGCTCGCTTGTGATCGAATACAATGTGAATCCGGCGTGGTTCTTACTTGGAACCGGCAATTTTTCATATCTGCCTGAAGCTGAAGAAATGACAAACATCGCGGCCAAGTTGGAAATTTGACGAGAACAACACAGCTTAAAAACTGCCGCCAGAAGGCAGATTGAAATTAACCTTTGTTCATTATATGTTCTTGTAGTGTAGCAAATGGTAATTCAATGATTTTAAGCCCTGTTTCAGTTGCCTATGAAGGCCAAACCGTTATTTTATCCTCAATTGTCGTTCCTGCTGGTTTCCCATCACCGGCCAGTGATGATTTAGAGGATGAAATTGACCCTATTGCTTGGATCGTACCGCATCCGAGCGCCACATTTTGGTGGCGTGTTTCCGGTGATAGCCTTGTCGATGAAGGTATTCACGATGGAGATTTAATTGCCGTGGATCGTTCCGGTAAAGCGCGGGTAGGCCGCATTGTTTTAGGGAAGGTGCGATTTAATCAGTCATGACGATCCAGAGCCTGGATATCCTCCTTACGCGGCAAAGTAAGCACCCCAGTTTGGACAATATTTAATCTCCCCCATCAACTCAGGGTAAGCAAAATGTCACTGCTCCACTGATATTACAATGATTTTCACGACATCCCCGCCAGTTGTCCCGCCCGCACCAAATTGCACATTGCAAACAGCATTGAAAGCCGGTTGTGGTTCTTCATCAGTCCCCGTAATCGTGTTTTGCTGAAACCAAACTGGCACTTCAGTATCCGGAAAGGATGCTCAACCTTTGCCCTAATACCTGCTTTCACATATTCATCATGCAGCGCCTGCTTATTCAGCCGGGGATGCTGTCTGAGCTTTTTTACGGCATGAGGACCTTTGGCAATAAACCACTCTTTAACCCGATGTGTCAGAGAGTCCCGTTTTTCTGCCCCGCGATATCCGGCATCGGCGAAGACAATTGCTACCGGCTCCGTAATCAGGCTATCCGCCGCATTCAGGTCATGCACATTTGCCGCCGTGGTCACTACTTTTTCCGTCAAGCCTGTGGCCGCATCAACAGCAATATGAGCTTTCATACCAAAGTACCACTGATTTCCCTTGCGGGTCTGATGCATTTCAGGATCCCGTTGACCGGCTTTATTTTTTACGGAACAGGGAGCGGAAATAATGGTCGCATCGATAATGATGCCCTGACGTAACATCAGTCCGGCCTGCTTCAGTTTCTGGTTAATCAGTGCCAGTATCTGTTCTCCTGCATGATGTTTCTCCAGAAAATGGCGGAAATTCATGATGGTTGTGCGATCTGGCACCGTGTCACAGATCCCCGCAAATTGACGGAACGGCAGGACATCATGCAGGGCGTCTTCAGCCGCTCCGTCACTGAGGTCAAACCAGAGTTGCAGGCAGTGGATACGGAGCATAAGCACCAGGGGGAAAGGCCGTCGGCCGCGACGGGATGACGGATAGACGTGAAGCAGCTTATCAGCAATATCCTGCCACGGCACCAGAACATTCATACGGTCAAGAAAACGGGATTTACGGGAGGAATAGCTGGAAATGGCAGGCATTGTAAACAGCTCATGATAAAGAAAGCTTTATGTTCTCACATATGACGATTAAATCGCACCTTCCTTAATACATCTTAAGCGAATCTGATATCATTATTCTGTACCAAGCGGCTTACGGAGGACGGGATGCTGCCCATTGAGACAACCAGACTGCCTTCTGATTATTAATATTTTTCGCTATTAATCAGAAGGAATAAACATGAATTTTACCAGAATTGATCTGAACACCTGGAACCGCAGAGAACATTTTGCTCTTTATCGTCAGCAGATAAAATGCGGATTCAGCCTGACCACAAAACTCGATATTACAGCTTTGCGTACCGCACTGGCGGAAACGGATTATAAATTTTATCCGGTGATGATTTATCTGATCTCCCGGGTTGTTAATCAGTTTCCGGAGTTCCGGATGGCAATGAAAGATAATGCACTGATTTACTGGGATCAGACCGATCCTGTATTTACTGTTTTTCATAAAGAGACTGAAACATTTTCTGCGCTCTTCTGCCGTTATTGTCCGGATATCAGTGAATTTATGGCGGGCTATAATGCGGTGATGGCAGAATATCAGCATAATACTGCATTGTTCCCGCAGGGAGCGTTACCAGAGAACCACCTGAATATATCATCATTACCCTGGGTGAGTTTTGACGGATTTAACCTGAATATCACCGGTAATGATGATTATTTTGCTCCGGTGTTTACTATGGCGAAGTTTCAGCAGGAAGATAACCGCGTATTATTACCTGTTTCTGTACAGGTACATCATGCCGTTTGTGATGGCTTTCATGCAGCCAGGTTTATTAATACACTTCAGATGATGTGTGATAACATACTGAAATAAGTTAATTAATACTTTATTTAAGCCACTGTATCCGGAAGGAATGGTGGCTTTTTTTTATCTTTTCGTCGTGATGTGTAATCTCGTTTCAGAATGGTTCAGGATCACTGTACGATAATGCTCCCGTAGTTTGGTAATATCCTTAATAAGAAAAAACAAGCAAAGACGAACAGCAATAGTAATAAAGAAAGCAGTAACAATAACAGTAATAAGTTAGTAACAACACCAGATGCAGTTATAACAATAATAGTATTTCATACGTATGTCTTTAGCGAACTAACATCATGATTCATATGTGATTTCCAACACTTTAAAAGCCCCTGATTTTTGATCTCGCTTTACATTTACCCTCTGGCAATGTTCCGCGAGAAACGCAAAAACCTTACCCAATTCCGCAGCAATTTCAGTTATCCCTGAACAAGCCCATTTTATACAAAAGGGAAGCCACCACTGATTGGCTGTTTTGGCCCCGCTGAACATGGACAACACTCGCCGATATTTTTGCTGTGCTCCGTTGATTAACCAACGCTTGAGCGTTGCCGCCAGCAGACTTCCCCAAATCAACGTTTCGGCTATCGTTGAGTATTCCGTATTAAATTTATTCAAACTATTCAACGATTTCCATTCTTTGAACAAGAGTTCTATCTGCCAGCGCAGACGATACCATTCGCCCACTGTTGCGGCTGGGAATGTGTGCCGGTCCAAATTTGTACACAGACAAACCGGTTTGTCTTTATGGTCAGTGGAAGCAAACAAAACACAACGGTACACCGGACCATCTGGCCACTGCACATCCAAATCCAATTCGCCATGCTTAGGCAATACGGCCAGCCAGCTGCGTAGCGGCTGACAGAGTCCTGTTTGGTTGCAAGTCGCCATTGGATTCACCGAAGCGGGCATCCGAAGCACAAAGCTGGCCGCTTCGTTTTGGAGCGATTCAATGTAAGCTTTTGAAAAATAACCTGCATCGGCCATGAGCAAACAACCACGTAGACTTTGAGCTACGGGGAGATAGTCGCGTTCAGATGCAGTATCTTCGCTCAGAGAAACGCGGACAGGCTGGGCTTTTTCAAGGTCATAGGTCACGTGAAGCTCCACTGCCGCAGGAGAGTGTGTACTGAATCGCCCGGGGAAATGCAGGCTGAGGCCGTCATGAACAGCGAAACTGGTGCCATCCTGCAACAGTACCTGCTTGAAATGCCCCCGATAGGCGTCCGAAAAGGTGTGCATGGCTGGCAAATGAAGTGCCAGCGCCTGCTCAAACACTTGACGCATAAATTCAGGAGTTCCGAGCTTAACTAACTGATTATGGAATGGTTTAAGGCGTACTGACATCGAATGCAAGTGGTTAAAGTAACGATGTATATCAGCGATTGTGCGGGCATTTCCACTTCCCAGGGCACACACAAATGCCAGGCAAAGTTTTGCGGGAGTGATCAGGCGAAAGCGTTCAATCATGTGAGTTTGAACACCAAGTGAATTTAATTGTTGCTCTGAAAACAGGGCTTCAAAAATGGTTGAAAATGCGGTAATTTGATTTTGCTTCATTCGTTTTAGCCCTCTGGGCGTTCTATTTTATTCGCAAAATCAATTAGATCACGAATGAAGCACCTATTCAAATCCTAAAGATCATACGTATCAATAGTATTTATAGTAATAGCACTTACAATAATAGTATTTACAACACCAGAAAGACTGCTGCGACAGTCGTTTTAAACAATACCAGAATGCTGTAAAAGCACCTGTAGTATTAACATTAGTATTAATACCAGTAGTAACACCAGTGAAAACATCATGATGGTATAGAAATATGCCTGAATATGTTTAATTAAACAATAAATAAACCGCCATGTATAACAGAAGATAATATTCTGGTTGGCATTCTTTCTGTTCAGTATAAACATATCGTCCGGCTTCATCAGGAAGGTATATAATAAGTTAAGCTGAACAGGTATATATTTTAGTTTTATTTTTTGATGTTATAAATAAAGTAAGACGATCTGCTAAGGAAGGTGCGATTTAATCGTCATATGTGAGAACATAAAGCTTTCTTTATCATGAGCTGTTTACAATGCCTGCCATTTCCAGCTATTCCTCCCGTAAATCCCGTTTTCTTGACCGTATGAATGTTCTGGTGCCGTGGCAGGATATTGCTGATAAGCTGCTTCACGTCTATCCGTCATCCCGTCGCGGCCGACGGCCTTTCCCCCTGGTGCTTATGCTCCGTATCCACTGCCTGCAACTCTGGTTTGACCTCAGTGACGGAGCGGCTGAAGACGCCCTGCATGATGTCCTGCCGTTCCGTCAATTTGCGGGGATCTGTGACACGGTGCCAGATCGCACAACCATCATGAATTTCCGCCATTTTCTGGAGAAACATCATGCAGGAGAACAGATACTGGCACTGATTAACCAGAAACTGAAGCAGGCCGGACTGATGTTACGTCAGGGCATCATTATCGATGCGACCATTATTTCCGCTCCCTGTTCCGTAAAAAATAAAGCCGGTCAACGGGATCCTGAAATGCATCAGACCCGCAAGGGAAATCAGTGGTACTTTGGTATGAAAGCTCATATTGCTGTTGATGCGGCCACAGGCTTGACGGAAAAAGTAGTGACCACGGCGGCAAATGTGCATGACCTGAATGCGGCGGATAGCCTGATTACGGAGCCGGTAGCAATTGTCTTCGCCGATGCCGGATATCGCGGGGCAGAAAAACGGGACTCTCTGACACATCGGGTTAAAGAGTGGTTTATTGCCAAAGGTCCTCATGCCGTAAAAAAGCTCAGACAGCATCCCCGGCTGAATAAGCAGGCGCTGCATGATGAATATGTGAAAGCAGGTATTAGGGCAAAGGTTGAGCATCCTTTCCGGATACTGAAGTGCCAGTTTGGTTTCAGCAAAACACGATTACGGGGACTGATGAAGAACCACAACCGGCTTTCAATGCTGTTTGCAATGTGCAATTTGGTGCGGGCGGGACAACTGGCGGGGATGTCGTGAAAATCATTGTAATATCAGTGGAGCAGTGACATTTTGCTTACCCTGAGTTGATGGGGGAGATTAAATATTGTCCAAACTGGGGTGCTTACTTTGCCGCGTAAGGAGGATATCCAGGCTCTGGATCGTCATGACTGATTAAATCGCACCTTCCTTAACTTGCCAACGCTGTCTCGCGCTGGGTACTGCGGTTCAACCACCTTGCTTTGCAAATACTTGCGAACGGTGTTCCTGGACAGGCCGCTTCGTCGGGCTATTTCCCGAATCGACGCACCATCGCGAAAATGCCAGCGTCGAATTGCGCTCAATATCGCCACGTTTATCACTCCTTGATTTCTCCCGCCATATCCAGACGGGAAACAGTGTCATACGTGGGTCAAATTTCGACGCAAATCTTTACCCTAAGTGGGTCAATTTTAGATGCAACTCAACAGGCCATGCTGAGTGTGCGATGGTTGATCGCTTCCTCGCCGCTCTCCACGGCGACGATGGCCGCCGCCATCAGCAAGTGCGCCAGTTCCCCTATGGTGCCCTCGCTGCGTGTGAGCAGGTAGCGAGCCATGTCCAGCGTGGCAATTGGGGAAGGCCGGCGCAGCGGGAGCGAAGCGGCGAAGCTGGCCAGCAGTGAGCAGCAATCGTCGTTGGCCTCCCATACCGGCAGCATCATCGGCTCGAAGCGATTTTCCAACTGGTCATCGGAGCGGATGGCTAGGTAGGCGTCGCGCGTGCCTACCCCAACCAACGGGATGCGCAGTTCGTTGCCGAGGAAGCGCAGCAGGTTGAGGAATTCCCGGCGGTTGACGCTGTTGCCGGCCAGCACGTTGTGCAGCTCGTCGATCACCAGCATGCGCACGCCGACCTTGCGCAGCAGTGCCAGAGCCAGTTGCTCCATTTCCGGCAACCGTGGGCGTGGGCGCAGCGGCGCGCCCATCGCGGCGAGCAGCGCGACGTAGAAGCGGATCACGGACGGCTCGGACGGCATCTGCACGACCAACACCGGGATGTGCTCCTGGTCGGCGTCGGAGCTGGCCGGGTGGGTGCGGCGGAACTTCTCGACGATCATCGACTTGCCATTGTTGGTCGGGCCAACCAGCAGCAGGTTGGGCATGCGTTGCTTGTTTGGCCACGCATAAAGGGCTTCCAGCCGGTTCAGCGCCTCGACTGCGCGCGGATAGCCGATCCAGCGGTCGGCGCGAAGGCGCTGGATGCGCTCGTCCGCCGGAAGACGGGCCAAGCCCTGGGCCGCCGGCAGCAGGTGGGACAGGTCGATGATGGGATATTCGTCCACGGCTACCACTCCTCAATCTGGTCGAACGGTTTGGCGGGTGGCAAGTTGTCTGCCTGCGGGTCGGCAATATCCGTATCCGGCGGAACGGGCTTGTCCGGCCGAGCTGATGTCTTGAGGTGCTGGCGGCGATCCGCGTCACGCCGCGCCTTGCGTGTGGCCTTCTGCGCGCTGGTCACAATCTCACGCATCTGGCCGATCATGCGGAACAGCGCCGACTCATCCACCTGTTCGCGCCCTTGCTGCCGCAGTTTCGCCAGCGCCTGCCGTTGTTCCCAGAGGGTGACAGCCGGATGCGACAAGGTACGGTAGGGAATTTCCAGGTAATGCTGTCCCTCCGGTTCCAGGACCCAGATACGGCTGATGTCGCGCGGATCGCGCCGGATCAGAAAGGACGGCCAGCGTTCACGCCGCGCAATCCACGGCTTGAGCGCATCGGCGGGCACTGTTGCAAAGTTAGCGATGAGGCAGCCTTTTGTCTTATTCAAAGGCCTTACATTTCAAAAACTCTGCTTACCAGGCGCATTTCGCCCAGGGGATCACCATAATAAAATGCTGAGGCCTGGCCTTTGCGTAGTGCACGCATCACCTCAATACCTTTGATGGTGGCGTAAGCCGTCTTCATGGATTTAAATCCCAGCGTGGCGCCGATTATCCGTTTCAGTTTGCCATGATCGCATTCAATCACGTTGTTCCGGTACTTAATCTGTCGGTGTTCAACGTCAGACGGGCACCGGCCTTCGCGTTTGAGCAGAGCAAGCGCGCGACCATAGGCGGGCGCTTTATCCGTGTTGATGAATCGCGGGATCTGCCACTTCTTCACGTTGTTGAGGATTTTACCCAGAAACCGGTATGCAGCTTTGCTGTTACGACGGGAGGAGAGATAAAAATCGACAGTGCGGCCCCGGCTGTCGACGGCCCGGTACAGATACGCCCAGCGGCCATTGACCTTCACGTAGGTTTCATCCATGTGCCACGGGCAAAGATCGGAAGGGTTACGCCAGTACCAGCGCAGCCGTTTTTCCATTTCAGGCGCATAACGCTGAACCCAGCGGTAAATCGTGGAGTGATCGACATTCACTCCGCGTTCAGCCAGCATCTCCTGCAGCTCACGGTAACTGATGCCGTATTTGCAGTACCAGCGTACGGCCCACAGAATGATGTCACGCTGAAAATGCCGGCCTTTGAATGGGTTCATGTGCAGCTCCATCAGCAAAAGGGGATGATAAGTTTATCACCACCGACTATTTGCAACAGTGCCGTCCAGCGGATATCAGCGCTGAAAGATGATGGCTGAGCGTGGAGGCAGGAATCTCAAGGTGCTTCTGCAGTTCGCCAACCGGCAGGCCTTCATGACCCGCCCTGACCAGCTCCCGGTATATGCTGAGACGTGTCGGGTGGCCCAGTTCTCGAAGTGCGTTTGCAGCAGTGTTTAAATCCATAATACCTCCTTTATCTATATTTCCAGAATAATAGAAATATAGCCTGCGTCAATCGTTTCTGCCGTGAGGGTACCGCTTTCCCAATCATGCTCTGTCCGCCAGGTTATGGGGGGCAGAGCCAGAGCACTACCGAAATCCTTGCGAATACCCGTGCAGGGAATAATTTCCGCCCCCTTTATGGCCGGAAAAAAAACTGATAAACGTCGCCTTTTCAGAAGGTTGCTTTCTTAACGTGGTTTTTCGCATGGTTGGACCTCAGACCCCTACTACAAACAGGAGAAAAAACACTAATACTTTACTATGATAAATTTGTTGAAATTTAAAGAACAAATATCAAGGCAAAAATAAGTATTAGCAAAAGAATTATAGCAATTGAATAAGCAATAATTTTACTGACTGGTCCATTACGATTATAGGTAATCAAAAATATATTTGCACCAGCAAGAATATATAATACAACAAAGAAAAATCCATTTAATCGAATTGAACCTTCAAATAGAAACATACCAAATAAAACAAAAATCATTACCGAAAATGCAAGACTGACCACCATTTCTAGTTTTTTTAAATTCATATCAACCTCATTGATTAATAAAGAAATTTACAAAAAATATTACTTAATAGACTGATTATATTTATCAATAGCCGCATCGTAATAATCCTTATCTACTTCAATACTGTAACTTTCATCACCTAGCACGTAGAGAATTTTGTAATCTCGCTCGATGGTTCGGTAAATCTTTAATTGGCTATATCGCTTTCCATCTTTCACGGCTTTCTTATTCAAATCGGATTTGAATATGTAAACTAATAACATGACAAATGCTAGACAGATCCAAAATGTAATAACCAAACCAAACCAAACCAAAGCCCAAGTCATTTATCGCTGACATTATCCCTCTCCGAAACATTTAGGTAATTAGTAATGTAAAAATCATTATTATTTTTAAGAACTTACTACGTAATTCCATTATACAACAGTTTAAAGATTGCAAGCCTTTTAATGCGTACAAATACCTGTATTTTAGCTATTCGATGATAAATACCTGTGCTACCCTTTACTCGGTTAAATATACGTTTAATGTAGTAACTTTTTTTATTTTATGATTTATGGTTAGTGATGCTATTTGATGCACCAGAATTCACCACAATTTTCACACCGATTTTCAGCACCAAGGAGGCACCGATGGGAGAGTTAATTTTACGTGACAACGTAACAGAAATTGTTGATGTAAATAACATGACGAAAAACACCAACAATCCAGCAACCAGCTACTTGCTACGGCTGCGTTCCAAACAAAGCCAAAAGACAATGCGCTCCTGCCTAGTGTCAGTGGTTAAATTGTTTCGTGCTATGGACCCGTTTACTTTCGATTGGTCAATCATAGATCGAGATGCCGTTCAATTGGTACTTCAGAAATTAATACTGGAGAAAAAGACACCTAATAGTATAAACCTAATTCTGAGTGCTATTAAAGGGGTGGCTGAAGAAGCCAGAGCATCACGAATTATAGACAGTGATACATATCAAGATATTAGAAGCATACGCCGGATTCGTGGGAACCGTATCGGTCGAGGGCGTTCACTGAGTAGTAGTGAAATAACTGCTATTTATCAACACCTTGATAGCCTAAATACCGCAGTCTCGGTACGTGATGCGGCGATTGTATCATTAATGCTTGGCTGTGGTTTGCGCCGTGCTGAAGTCACTTTATTGGATATGGAAGATATCAATTTTGATAATTACTCCATTAAAATCATGGGTAAAGGAAACAAAGAAAGAACTAACTTCATGCCAAGTGACACGCTCCGTCGTATTCGTTTATGGATAGAAACTGTAAGAGGGGATCATACCGGTGCAGTTTTTACCCGCATACGTAAAAATGATGATGTGACTTGCGATAGAATAACAACCGATGGTTTACGGTATATTATTGATAAACTGGTGAAAGATTCAGCCTCTGATTCATTTACCCCCCATGACTGCCGACGAACCTATGCTACTAAGCTGTTAGAACTCGGTGAGGACCTACTTACTGTCAGGGAGGCTATGGGGCACAGTAGCGTAGCAACCACACAGCGGTATGACAAACGAGGTGTAACACGCTTAGAAGCTGCTGCAAGGAATCTTATATACTAATGATAGGATGGAAAAATGAGATCTGAAACGCACATTACCGAAACAGAAGCAAAAAAAATTGTTAATAACCAGATACCTAGCGATAAGTGGGTGTTACGTTCAATTGATGAACGTGACTATGGGACAGACTTCATGATTGAAATATTTGAAAACAGTAATCCAACGGGTGATTGTTTTTTTGTACAATCTAAAGGAACTGTCAGTTCATTTGATGAAACTGTAAAACTAAGTTTTCCTGTTAAAACAATAAAATACGCATTATTATTTAACGTTCCTTTTTTTATATTTTACACATCCATACCATCAAATGAAACTAAATACATATGGTTACAAAAGTATGTGGAAATACACCTTAATAATAAAAATCAAAAATGGCAGCAACAAGAATCAGTGACAATCACATTCCCTGAAGAAAATGATCTATCCTCGAATATTGAAAAAGTAAATGAACTATTAACGAATCACCGCGCAACGTCACAAAGTTTAGCATTTCTAAAAGTATATGAAGAATTAGTGTTTCACGCTAGAAATGTTTTATCTGGTGAATTTGGAGTGGGTCATACTTGTGTTATTTACTGTTATAAATTAGTAAAATTAAATTGGTTAATTAATTATCTAGCATCTAATACTTGTGTGAATATCGAAAGAATGAGTATTTTCAATATGAAAGATGCATTTGAAGAAATTGCAAGTACAAATATTATTGACAATGAAAACAGGAACGTAATTACTGAACAATTAAAATTATTGAGCGAATTGAAACAAATTATTATATCAACAGAATCAAGAGAAGAACTAGGCTGTGAAAATTACGGTTTATTCCCATTTTAATTACATCAAGTGAAATAAACATGCGAAATCTAACGGTATGGACATTATCTGAAATAACAAAACTATTCGGAACCATTAATGAGCCGTTTTTCATCGAAAAGATATGCAGATTTACCGGACGTAGTGTAAATGATGTCCTCTCAAAATTATTGAACATGGGGTTGTGTGAAATAAACTATAAGGATAATAAGATATCTACGGCTAGGAATACTAATTTAAATCACCTCATTCCTCATTCATCATTTATTCCTAAATTATTAGAACTTGGTTGGATATATGAGTTATCAAACAGGGAGGAATCTCTTAAAGCCCCCAAGTGGTGGGTAAGTAATGATCAATTCCCTATGAGCAACACTAACGATTTGAATCGTAATGAAACAGTATGGGTTAATGAAGAAATTCATACAGTTATCTCCATGATACAAAACAAGATGAACCTAAGCTCAATCGCAGATAAGATACATAGAAATCAATCATCTATAACTACAATGTTAATGGATCTTGGTATTTTGGAATGCATTGACAAGCAAGAAATATTTTTGTCTGAAGTTAATGAAGTGAAACTTTCAAAGTATACATTTAATAATGCGCTTGTTCTTATTAATCATGGATGGGTTGTTACTAGCAATAATTTACATGCGCCTAATTGGTGGCTTGAAAACAACAAGGATAATGAGAATGTCCATAATATCCACTGCAATGAAAGTGAAAAAATAACCGGTAGTGACAGCAGACAATTGTATATGTTTGTTAAAACTGAATTAGAGGGTATCCTAAACACTATTCATGAAAATAAGTGTATCGACGAATTGTCAGATATCACGTATTTGGGTTATACACTGTCAGACTTAACAACCTACATTGGTATTACTTCAGTTAGGGCAGGGCAGCTCACAAGGAACAATAAAACCCACATGAGTTATTTTATGGATAAACCTTATAATATAAAGAAAATGTTGATTAACTTTGGTTGGAAAGTTTCAGAGGATTCATTAGCAGCTCCTGAATGGTGGTCTAATGAAGAATAAATACACTACATTCATTCGGATCATTTTTTTAACCGTCATTTGTGTATATCCAGCATATATGTTAATTCGAAAAAGAAATATAATTGATATTTCAGTATTAATATTAACTGTTTTAATTGCATTAGTAGGCGATTTTGTTGAATCTATTCCGTTAATTGAATTATCTAAGGTATTCGCATCATTCTTTCTTCTTACAATTTATGTATATTGCTATCATATCTATTTTGAACACTCTAAAAATTATATTGATTCAATCAGCTTTAAAACAGTTAATAATAAGATAGGACATCTTGTTTTTTCCAGTGACACTATATGTTATTTTTTGCCTTTAAAAATAAGTAGCCACTTTAATATGTTATGGTTTTATGGATATTTGAGAGCCATAACCATGCACCACCAAAATAGAAAGTGATACTTTTATGACTGTTTACTAAGAAAAAAGATACTACATAACGGGTACATTGCCTTTTTGATTTCTGAAGGCTGAAGGTCATGAACTTCATAAGTACCCTTATTATTGCACTTATCCTACGAATTCTTTACCTCGTATATCGTAAACGTAAGCCTAGTTTTTATACTGTCAGTTTGGTAATAATTTCACTTATTGTATGGTCCGTTAAATCCTACCTATTGGACTATTACATTATCCCTACATCCTCTATGGCACCGACATTGAAAGCTGGTGATCTCATTTTTGCAAAGCCGGTTGATGCGCAAAAAGAGCAATTGATGCGTGGGGATATCGTGATTTTCCGAGCTCCTGCATTCCCTTCATTCATTTATGTAAAACGCATTATCGGATTGGCTGGCGATACTGTCACTTATACCGATGATAAGTCGGTCCAGATCAACGGAAGGATGATCGGGCAGCTAAACCTTCATAATGACCATACGAGTACCTATCAGGCGCTTCAGGAACGTAATGCGCAACAATATGAGTACGTCATTGATAACCGTAAACCATTCGTTAAGCCAATTTATACACAATGGGTAATCCCTGATGGATATGTTTTTGTTCTTGGCGATAACAGGGATCACTCATGGGATTCACGGTTTTTTGAAAATGCGGTTGGAACTCCACGGCATTTGCGAGGGCTTGTTAAAAAGGAACTTTTGATAAGCCGGTATTTAGCCACGGCTTTTACACTTGAGTTTATGAAAAGCGATTTTGATATAGGGGAGAATAGCTTAAAAGTAATTTCTGAAGCTCAAACGGCAGAGGGGAATGATGGGGATAAATAGAAGCTGTATCGCATTAGTTTGCTTTTTCTTGTCCTCTTGTGGTTCTACCACAGGGGCGATCACTACACACGAGCATCTTGTGACGCAAGCCGCACAAGATAAGCATGTCAGTTCTGGTGGCTTCGACAGAGTAGCTGATACCTATGTACTGGCAAGAGAGATTACTGGTCTTGAATCCAACGAAATAAAGCAACTCTATGAGGTGAAGGGGAGTGGCAACACATTAATAAAAATTGATATGGCATCTATACCATGCTCGATATTGCTTAAAAAGAACACAAGTCAAAGTAGTGAGATTTGGCTTATAACTGATATGGGTTGCAATGAATATTTATAAAATCTCAGTAATCAGCTCCCTTTTATTTTCTTCTATGTCATACAGCAAACCTGTTTTTATAGGAGATTCACTTACCTATGAGATAGCTAAAGGGTACAGCACAATCCAAGCTGTTGATGCTCGATACAAAGTAGGTAGCGGATTATCCACAAAGAAGATCCTTGATTGGCAGAGATACGCAGAGCAATTCAGTTTTGAAAAATACGATACCGTTTATGTGATTCTCGGTACTAACGACCATGTTCAAATATCAGAAAAAGAAAAGTACACCTCTAAAGTTCGGCATTTTATCCAAACCATAAAAGCCAGAAACCAAAATGTGATCTGGTTACTTCCTCCAACCCTTAAAGACCCCACCAAAAACAGACTATTAGATAACACTCGGCACGCCATAATGACGGCTTCGCAGATAGAGGGGATCACCACCGTAGATACGCGAACGGTTCTTGGTGAAACATACAAGGATGCCATAGATGGGACAACAGTTCGCACAAAGGATGGAATACATATCACTCCGAACGGAGCCTTACTTACTGTGACAGAGCTACTATTTTAGTAAATTGGAATGTTGTAATGAGAAGAAAGCGTAGATTTAAGAAACGAAATCCCTATGTAACTAATATGAATATTGCATTTATATTCTATATGACCATTCTGGTATTTCTTAGATTTGATTCTATTGCGAGAGTTTTAACTTTAGTAATACCTTTATTCGCTATTTATATGTTATCACCTAGCAGCAAAATATTGAGGTTACACAAGAAAAAGAAACCTGAATGGGCTTCAGTGGGAATTAAAAGAAATGCCCCTCTATTAAACCCTCAAGTTGCATTAGTGATAATTGCTGTTACAACAATAACGGTATTTTTTCTTCGTTATGACCATGTAATAACAACGAAAATCATACAACTAATATGGGGTGATATTAAAACAGCATATGCTGATATTTTTGGGAAAAGCAGTGCGAATAAATTATTCTCTCTGAGGAATATTCCCGTTTGTTCATATTATATTTTCCATATATTACGTTCGTGCGTTGCATTTCTGCTCGTGGCTTATTCTGCAAGTGTCTACTTTCGTTATAAACAGCAAACTATGTTTAAAAAGGTACTTTTTAACGCCACCTATCATGAAGATGCATTGCAATTTATTCGCGAACTATCGTGGAGAGAATTTGAGGAATTTATAAGAGAGTTATTCAACAGCCTTGGGTACAGAGCTACTGTCACTAATTATGGACCAGACGGTGGGAAAGATATCATTATGGAACGTGATGGAATCAAGGTTTTCGCTCAATGCAAACACTGGAAATCAGACAATGTAGGTGTTGCTATCGCTCGTGAAATGGTTGGTGTGCTTGAATCAGAACCCGAATTTAAGCATGTATTTCTAGTCACATCAGGTAAATTTTCAAACGATGCAATTCTATACAGTCACAGAACATCTGACCGTCTAACACTCATGGACGGAAAAATGATAGCCAATAAATTATTTCTGTTGAGAAAGTAATACGATTTTAGAACCTTTGCGCCCTATTCGTAGGGCGTAATTCTATAACATATAGCAGATACACGTAACGCAGATTATTGAGGCTCAAAATGACGGATGTTTCTTCCAATACTAAAAAAAGTGAAAGTAAAAAAGGACTTGGTTTTCTTCTGAATAAAAAATCCGTGATTGCAATTGCGGTTTCAGCGGGTGCAATAGCAGCATTTTTTTTACTCAAGCCAGCAACAGACACGACAGAAATTGATGTTAATTATTATAGTGACGTTGAAACCTCTATTCCTGTTTTTAACAATCCCAAAGAGGCAGAACCAGAATCGAACAATGCCGAGAACGTAGCTAAAACCGATTCTCCTACATTAGAAGTTAAATCCGACACTGTGACAGTTGAAGTTGCTAAAACGCTCTCAGAAGCAGTAAAGGAACATTCTGGCGACACAGAAAAACAACTAGCATCAGATAGCGAACAAAAAAATAATGAAATGCTTGAGCCTGTTAACGAAGCTGCTACTTCAGTAGTAGAACACACTCAGGCATTAAGTACCGACTTTACAGGTCAACCGCCTGCACCGGTAGAGCAGGAACTCAGTGACGTATATTACAGCAATCAGGCTCCAACACAGCAACAAGACTTTAAAAACGTATTCGATGCAGCGTTGGAAGAAAGAAACAAACGTCATGAAAATGACCAAAACCTCGACTATGTAGGGAAGCAATTAACGATCCCATACGCTCCAAATTCACAAACAAAAGTCTATCTATACCGTAATTTTGCGGTGAAAATTTTCCTACCTACACAATCCGAAGCCGTGAAAGAGCTCAACTACTTCATCAATGGCTCCGACCATGACGATCATTTCGATATCAAATTGTTACCAAATAATATTTTGCTCCTATCGAAAAAGCCAAGTTCTGAAGTGTGGGGCGGCACAGACTTATTCATCACTCACGGTAAACAAAATTATACATTTATATTACTTAGCGCGAAAAACCCCGATGAAAGAACGGATTCTATTCATTATGAAAAAGTAAACGCGAACACCACCAATAAATGATCGGTAACTCTCCCAAAACTACCTTACAGCCCTTTTTTGGGGCTTTTTTGGATTCAAAATGGAAAAATACACGAGTCTGAGAACAATAGCTGACGATATTCAGATGTACCCATATTCATATCTTTTATGCCGACAATTATTAAAAGAGGGATACATCGAGGGCGAGGCTGTGATTGGTATCTATAAGCAAGAACTGGTCCAAACTCCGGAGACGGATTTAGCTTACACAAACAGCATTTTGCAATACTCATGGATCGAGACAAAGGCTCATACCGTCATAGACCCTTTAATTGATTTTCGCGACGGAAACCAAGCAATTAACCTTATCGAAAGAGACAAAACAGGAAATTATCATGGTGGCGTAAATCCCTTGAAAATCACGAAGGAATTACTTCCAGAACATCGTTGCTCTGATGAAGTGTTTACTCTCATGAGAGGGGCTGAATCAGAGGCTATGAGGCGAATTTTAGGTTTAGAACAAAACCCTAATGGTATAACAATGACTGAAGCCGCATTCATTGCTAATTTATCAGTCGAGCAATATCTCGGTTATGATAGAGTCATTATCAAATTTCTGGTGAAACATCATTTAGAAATGCTTTTAGCTATACAAACTGATAGTTAATGTTTATCGTATTTTGTGTATCTTACTATAAGTGAAAAACTATGAAACGCCTAGAACGGAACCCTGAAAAATTCGAAGCACTAGAGGTATTTACAGCATTCAGCCGTGAACATGGCTTTAAGCTTAGATCACAAGAAGATACTGAAAAATTTCTTCATGTATTTCGTGACTCTCTCAAAGCATCACAGGAAAATGCAATTTTACTTCACGGCAAGCGTATGGAATCCTGTTTTAGTGAAGTGGTCGCTGGTCTGCATGGTTGTAGACTGATTAAAACTGAAGATACCGGTGATGTAATTTATGATGATGACGAAATTGAGTTACCAGATTACAGACTCATTTTGAAAGATGGGAGACAAATATTTGTTGAAGTGAAAAATTGTAATCAACCTAACCCTAAAGCATCATATTTTCTTACAAATAATTATGTTGAAAAGCTTCAGCGATACAGTGAAATAAACCAAATACCTCTCTTTTTTGCAATATACTATCGTAGTCTAAGAATATGGACTTTACTTCCGGTAACTTCATTTATTGAACGCAAAACAAAATATGAAACATGTGCTTTGCATTCTTTAGGAAATAGTGAAATGGCAATGCTTGGCGATGTCATGATTGCAACAAAGCCTCCACTTATCATCGAACTAGTAGCTGATAATACAAAAGATATTTCTATCAATGATGACAATTATGCTCATTTTGTCTGTGGTGATGTGAAAATGTATTGTGATGGAGAAGAAATTATTGAGCACAATGAAAAAAATATAGCTTTCTATCTTATGAGATTCGGTCAGTGGGAGTGTGGTGAACCAGAAGCGGTAATGACTCAGAGTAATACGTTACAGAGTGTACGTTATTCATTTTCCCCCCAATCTATGGAGGACTTTGAAAAAAATGGATTTTCAATACTTGGTAATCTAAGTTCTATGATAACTGAGGCATTCAATGAACATACCGTATATGAACAGGAAGTAACAGCTATTACCTCTAGAGCGGAACCTGACGTTTTTTCAGTTAAAATCCCTGAAGATTACAAAGGAAACGTTCTTGGGCTGTGGCGCTTCTCTTTAGAAGCAAATCCGGATTTTAAAGTTGGTGAGGATAGAATTACCGAATAATAACTATACTTCATTAGCTTTAAAAATCACCTTGCCGATACAACTATTTTTGGATTGGATAAATGATGGCTATTATCGGCATTTATATATTCTTTCAAACAACATGTTTTTGATTAATAAATAAAAATAGCTCTGCTGGAGTAACAATAGGTATCGGAATATTTTTATTTTTCCTTTTCTTTATTAACGAAATAATTTCCATTATCAACATTGATACTGACAGGGCTTTCGTAGCTCTTGTTACTGCTACATATAATAAATTTAATTCATCATTAATAAATATAAGGTTTTGTCTTTCCTTTGGTGTTTTTTCAATATATTCAACTAATGAAACATAATCATCATCAATCTCAATATATTCCCATTCGAGCCCTTTAGATGAATGTGCAGTTACAAGCGTTAAATCAGCTTCTTTATAATTAATAACAGCTACTTCTTTAATTTTATCAACCAGCTCTAGAATATCAGGCTCATTTTCAATTAGGTGTATCGTCCTTTTCAATGTATTGTCGCCTGAATTTTCTGCAACGCTTACAACGCGGTCCCAATTGGGATAGTCGTATAAAAATGCTTTTCTCTTTATCATTTTCGTATTGCCGATATACAGATAGTAAAAATCAGCAATATCGTCTAAAGCATATCTATCAATACCACCTACGAAGAACACTTTTTTACCGCATCTTCCAGCGTCAATTGCATTGATCAACACAGATAGATTGGTGCGTGAAATCACAGTTCTAGGGAAGATATTCTTGATTTCAGCTTTACTTATGAGCCTATCGGTAATACCGGTCGTTTTAAGGCTTACAGTCTCACCTTTTAGCATCAGTATGGCATTAGCTATAGCAGCTACACATCGTCCAAACCGATATGACGTAGTTAGACGCAATATCTGAGCCCCATCACGTACAGATGCATTTAGGGCATCATTTGCCCCACGCCAGCGGTTGATCATCTGGTGCGTATCACCTACAAAGATTCGTTTACATTCACATTTATCAAGCATTGCCTTCGTTACTAAGTTGGCATCCTGTGCTTCATCAAACAAAATGATGTCGAACCATGTATGTAGGGGAGGGGCGACTAACTGAAAATATTTTATGTAAAAGTCAGGGGGAGCAGGAAAGTCATTTTTAGGGTCAGCTTGTAATTCAAAAATGAGTTTTGAATTTTCTAATGCGCTTTTCCTAACATTTTCAGCATGTTTTTTACCATTGCTTGTGTTCTCTGTTGGAACGTGATGTATATGTAAGGAATAATCATCAGACCTATAAAATTTATTTAAAGTCTCGATTATGAGAAATTGCAATTGAACAGATGTAATGTTTAGTAGCCTTGCCACATCGAATCCATTGAAATTAAACTTCATTTTGTATTTCAAATTCTTCAAATACCGATATGCCATTGCATGAGTGGTGATCACTTTGGTATTAGAAGGAAATTTTTGTGATGCTTCTGTCTGTATGCCTTTGTTGTAGGCTAAGTACAAAATACGTTTATCCGGATTACGCTTTGCCAATTGAGTCAATATGAAGGTTTTTCCAGAACCTGCATAAGCCTGACAACAAATATACTTTTCTTCTGAGGCTAAAATTGCTTCTTGTTCTTGAGAAAGAGTGATTTTTGGCATACCTTTCAATCCATTACTATTCGCAGGAATGGAGAATATCATAGAAATGAAGCGACTTTAGAGGGTAATGAAATTCTTAAGGGAGCGAAATTTATAATAATAAAGCCGTATATAAATACGGCTTTCTGTATAACGAGATTTTATTTGCCAATTATAAAACTGGCAGTGCAGTGGTCACTGCTACTGATGAAGTCATGATACCGTTGATGATATCCGGTGCGTAGTACAGACCAATTGCCGCACCAACCGCCACTGCAAAGGTCATTAACGACTGACGAACAACCGCCGCCGCAATACCAACAACGACAATCAGACCCACTAACACACGTCCTAATGACCCCTGCATATATGCAGTGATTTGCATCCATACTTCTTTGAAACCGGACTGTTCGGTTCCTTTGCCATAGGCGAACATAACTGCCAATGCCGCTACACACAACACAGCTAAAACTACGAAAAGCAGTTTTTTGGTATCAATTTTAGGCATGGCACATGTTTTTACTAATTGCATATCTAACCCTTCTATATTTACAGTATTAAATTGACAGCAAACTACTATCAACGTGGATTTTACATTTACTAATTAATATTTATCTTTTGAAAGGTTGCTAAAACGAATTGGTTTTATTGTGATTTTTTCATCATGACTTCGATGGTGTTTACAAACATATCCATTGGTACAGCACCTTCTATCACACGTTTTTCTCCTGTTTTATTATCAACTATTACCGTTGTAGGAGTGCCTGAAACACCAAGAGCTCGACTTTCTGCCTTGTCTTTATCTAAAGTTAACTTTACAGAATCAGTTTTAAGGCATGTGTTATACGCAACAGGGTCTAACTCAAACATTCCGACCATATCTGCGGTAGCAAAATCAATTTCATGATTCCCCCACATTGAAATGATCTTCCAGTGATTGTCAGTGTTTTGAGCGCCAGCGCAGAGCATTTTCACGGCATAATCCGTAGCATTCGGCTCGTGGAATGGTAGAGGGCTGTTTTTCCATTTCCAATTGACTAAGCCACCGTTCGCCTTATCAACTAATGTTTTAGGAGTAGACGCGAAACGTTGGCAATATGGACATTGGAAATCCATATATGTTACAAGCGAAAATCTTGCGTTTTCATTGCCATACGTTAGTGTGTTGGAATCAAGCTGGACCTGAGAAAGATTGAGATCTGGTTCTTCAGGTTGCGCTTCAGGCTGTTGCACCGGCTCAGTATTTTCGGACAGAGACAAAATTTTGCTTAAAGACTGATTTACACCCGCACTTTCTGTTTTTATATGATTTTGAATAGTAATTGACGAAGCCAATAGTGCATTCGTTTCCTTTAACTCACTTGTGGTTAAATAGGTACTGGTTATTCCTACGCCAACCATTGTAGTTAAAAGCGCAATCACTGATTTTTGATACGTTGATGATTTATTCATAATGAAAAATACCTTTCTACTTTATTGCAGGTGATGGTTCGTTTTGGTTATTAATATAGATTTTCATCCGGTAGTTTTTGAGAGAATCGGGTTCTCCATTTTGCAAAATAGCCAATTCTTCATTAGTTAATTTATGCTCCGGATCTGAACAGTATTTTTCTTTAATACGAATATATTCATTTCGAGAATTTCTATTTTCAGGTGTTTCCTTCAGAAAATAGCTTCGTGAATTTTCTCCGCAAAACGATGGTAATTCGGGTTTGGCATATATGTGCGATGAACTACTGCGAGCCAAACTACTTATTAATAGGTCTGTATGAAAGCTACGGTCCACAGGAATATGCTTTTTGCCTTGGTCGTAGATCTCGTATGGTGATGCAATAACGTGCCTGTACCCTTGTTGTCGCAATGATGCTCCCCCCCTATTCGTATCTTTCCAATTTTCACGATAGGTATAGTCAGCAGGATAAGTAGCTGTTACTGCTTTTCGGGCAATTCGCTTATCAATTACGTCATTGGCTGTACCGCCATAACCCGATTCAATGCTAATTGTGGATGTTTTTACATAATTTCCGCACCCAAATATGGGCTTATCTGCGCTACTGCAACCTGATAAGGATGTCGCAAGCAGACAACAAAATATAAATGACTTTTTCATCTAAGTTCCTCACTGAAAATCGTGGTGAGTATGAACTATTTAGGTGCAGTTTTTCCCGATATAACAATGCAAAACGGTTCTAATTATGAAATTGCAAATTTAAAAACAGGTAACATTGTTGCATCAAAAAATCCTAAAAATTTAGAGAAGCAGGTTCACCGAATGTTTATAAATTGGTTAAAATCCATACTGAAATCAGGGAAAGATCCCTTCTCGGTAGATGTGTCAACATTGCCAGATATGCAGGACTCACAGCATTCCATACTTCAAAAAGGTGAGATTGAAATTCCGGATGATATTAAATCTCAAATAGAAACATTCAAAATGCCGATTGGATATCCGCCAAAAATTGAAGGATATCCTGCAAGAATCAGCGGAAAACAATTGCTGATTAAAACCCAAGCGGAAATGATCACAAAAATCAAAAGAGAAATGCAAATCGGTGAGCTATTTGATGAATTGGTCATGCCACTACTATGTAATACTGCTGATTTCATACACTTACTACCAGCTTCTGAAGCACATCACCACAGAGCTCAAGGAGGGCTTTTACGACACAGTTTAGAAGTCTGTTACATCGCAGTTAAGCACACAAAGACCACGGACTTTGATAGCAATGAAACCCCTGAAGAACGGTCTGCTAACGCTTTGAAATGGCGTCTTGCAGTGGCTGTAACTGCATTACTGCACGACATTGGTAAACCAGTGTCTGACTATGAAATTTGGGATCAGACTGGTGTATATCAGTGGAAACCTAGTGGAAAAAATCTGTTTCATTGGGCTGTTGAACACGACATAGAAAGGTATTTTTTACAGTGGAACAAGAAAAGACATAATAATCATAGAATTATAGCACCTTCGCTTATTGATAAAATTGTTCCTGCGAAAGTGATAGAACTACTTCAACAAAATAGTAAAAACCTATATTTCAAAGTCATAGAGGCAATTTCTAACAGCGATAACATGGAACAGGCGGATAAAAAAGCAATCAATGGCAATCAGTTGTTTAATATTCTGTTACTCGCAGACCGAGCCTCTGTTGCAAATGACCTCAAATTGACATCAGGTGATGCGATACGCGCTGCCGGTTCTGGTGTATCAACAATTCAGCGTCTGGTTGATACTATGCGCCAATTTATATCATCAGGTCGTTGGACCCCAAACGTTCCTCCAAGTCCGATTTGGTCAACGCCAGATGGGGTCTACATTATTTGGGCTAGTGCCGCTGAAGAATTATGCAAAGAGATAAAAAACCTTGGAATTTTTATCCCACAATCAGCAGATAGTTTAGGTGAGATACTATTAGCTCATGATGTAATCATTGAAGCGCCAAGAGGTTCACTCTATTGGAAGATTGCACCAAAAAAGTTACTCAAATCGGCGTCGTTTATAAAAGATCCAGACACGTTCTTTTACTGCGTGAAATTAGCTTCAGACGAATTACTATTTGGCGAAAATATAAAACCAACACATGCATCTGTTTATGTCAAAAACGAAACGAGTTGGGTTAGTTTTGAACCAAAAACAGGAACTAATGTAGAAATCACAGGTGAAAAAACTGAACCAACTATCGTAAACAAAGATTTTAAGCATCAACCGATTGATATTGTAGATAAAATAATAAATGATACACCTCCAGAATCTGATAATGTAACTAGCATAATGGAAACGCTTGAAGAACTAGCCATTATCGAGCCGGTATGTAATGAACAAGCCGTTGAAGTACCTGAAGTTCAAGTTATAGCAGCATGTGATCTCAAGATACAGGGTGGTGATACACTGCCAGTAGGCAATCCTGCTTCTGAGATAACCCATAAACACAGCCTAGGGTTAAAAGAACGGATTATTGCCATGAGTAAACCGTCAGTAGCACTACCAATGAAATCACTGACTGATATACCAGTAGCTACTCAATTATCTGAGCAGAAATCATTGTTTGCAGACGTGAAACTTGATGACACCGACTCCGTAGAGATTACAACTCAAAAGGGTATGCATAGTGATATCTATATTACAGCTGATCTTCATATCAGAGAGGCTTTTGAAATATATCTATTAGGGCTTTCAAAAGAACAGTTAATTAGCAACATAAATCAAAATCACTTACTGGTTGATGATAAACTCGAAATACCCTCGGCATGGAAAGCCAGAAGCCCTCAAGCATCACGTTCTAAAGATGATGAAGCGCTGGTGCTTTTAAGATCAAATTTCTATCTTGTTTTGAAAAAAGAATTACTCATTGATGTATTTATCATCACAGGATTTTCTGAAATTGAACAAATGTTAAATCCAGCCATTCCTGACTTAGCAACCTCATTAATTGAAGATGTCATATTTTCTATTCACAATGAAAACGACATTTCCGAAAACCAATTTAAAACGATTCAATATATAGAGCTGAGTCGGACTGAACTTATTGAAATATCTGCTAAGTTGGGGGTGTCTCAAACGACATTCAAACAAATCATGGCTGTTAGTTTTGAAAGCTACAACAGCCATTTTGGACTTCAATTTATGCGAGAAAAACAATGAGTGATTGGAAACATTTAATGCCATTTCGTACTAACTACGAGATGTATGAAGTTTGTGGGTGGGGAACCGGTGTATTAGCTACGGTAGGTGTTGGTGCATATCTCTCAATGCCTTTTACTGCTACGCTATCTGCTGCTGCGATACAAAGCATTTTCGCCATGAAATCATTACCAAATGCAATTAAAATTGCAGTCTTGCATAAAAACCTGAAAACCAGACCAGCTCCTACGTTTACTTCAGCCTATGATGTTGTCAAAGAAATGATGAACAATCGCGACACGACATTGATAGGTAAAGGATTTACATGGCGGCATGAGCATGGTCAACGGGCGTATGAAATTTTAAAAAGCGGTGTTGCTGACAGGTTTTTACCCGATGATCATGAAAGCATGGGACATGGCTGGATTCATAAATTAGGGAATTCAAATGAGTGGATCAGCGTACCTGATGATTTAATGACGCTACATACGTCATTAACTGGTACTACGGGTTCCGGTAAAACGACTCTTTACAAATTACTTATTCTGCAAGCCGCTTTAAAACGGCAACCTCTTATTCTCATTGACCCTAAAAATGATGAGGAACTTGCGGATTACATGTATAAGTGCATGAAACTAATGGAACGAGAAGATGATTTTTATTATCTTTCCATTGCACACTTGGATAAATCCAACCGGATTTCACCAATATCAAATTATTCCAACTCAACTGAAGTAGCCAGCCGTATTATTTCTGTTATCCAGAAGGCTGATAACACAACTGATCCATTTATTTCATTTGCGACAATGACGTTGACAACTATTGTGCAGTTGATGAATTTCGCAAACGTAAAGCCTACTCTTGTAAATATAAAAGCACAGCTTGGTACTAATTTGGGTAATTTTGCTGAATTACTTGTTAAAGCAATCGACAAATTAGGATATGAGCTATTTCCTGATGTATACGACTCACTTCTTGATCGTAGATTAGAACATCAATCAATGACTAGAACGACAGGAACTATCGAGAACCATGCCGGAATAAGAATCACTATCTATCTGAATGATATTGCAAAAATTAAGGAATATACATTCATTAAAAGTGGAATTGACCTATTTCAGCATAATCGTGAACATTTCCAAAAAATGATATTAACAGCACTACCTGTATTAAGTATGTTAACTAGTGATGGGTTAGATGAAGTATTGTCACCGTCCAGTGAGAATATTGATGATGAAAGAGTCATTACTAATATGAAAGATATCATCAATACAAACGGAATGATGTATTTAGGGCTTAATTCTCTTGCCGATGGTGATAAAGGAAACGCCGTTGGCTCAATATTTCTAAGCGATATCACTGCTGTTGCGGCTGATATTTATAACTATGCCAAACCGCGTGGTGAAAAGAAACGCGACACAAATATTCTTATTGATGAAGCTGCTGAAGTTATCAACGATCAGGTTATTCGGCTTCAAAATAAAGGGAGAGGGGCAGGGTTTAAGTTATTCATTGCCTCACAGTCTACCACTGACTACGTTGCAACCCTTGGCTCTGAAGCGAAAAAAGAACAAGTTAGTATAAATGCGAACCATAACATTGCATTACGGACTATCAATATTCAAGGTCAAAAAGATTTAATAGAAAGAATACCAACTACAAATTTCAAGTACATCCAAAGAGGGCATGGTACGAGTTCGGGGGAAGATCCAGAAAAAATCACCGGAAGTATTGGTGAGCGATTGATGGAGGTTGAGAGTGAGTTATTTCCTCCACAACTATTAGGAAACCTCCCAAATCTAGAGTTTTGCGCTATTTTAAAAGCGGGGAATATATGTAAAGGTCAAATTCCAATTGTACAATTACCAACCAGCGAAAAAGAAGTATTAAAGTTAAAGATGCTAATCAAAGAATTTAATAAGGCACGTTAAATGGATAATATTGTCCCAGAGTATGAGTTTAGATCCAATGCAAGCGACATATATTTTGGTCGTTTTCTTCTCCAGTGGAATATTTGTAGCCGTCAGATCATATTAATGCTTCTATCTATGAAGGACACTGAATTTGAAACCATTTTCTGTGACTACTTCAACGAACAAATTGAGAAATATTATCAAAGAAAAAAAACTGATTTGAAGATTTCAGATTGGGACAATCTAGCAATAGTCATTTCAAAATCCATAGTTTTTCTTTCAAAGTTAAATAACACTTCGCCTTTAGATGAATATCACAAGTATAAATTCCCTGAAAGGTTAGATAATAGCGTTATTTCCAGTTTCTAAAGAGGTTATTAATGTCAGCCGATACACAATCTAACGGTAGTTCAATTAAAAAACTGTTACTTACGGTAACAGTTTTACTCATTATCATGTCATTGTTTATCCCTGCTGAATGGTATAAATCAAACATGGTTAGCGAGTTAAAAATGGGCGAATTGATTACTGGTAAAAGTGGTTTTCATAGCCAGATTCTCCCATTTGCCAATGAGTTATATAATGACTTTTTTGTTCAAACCGGTATCAACTCTGCATTAACAAATTACTATGCACCATTGCCAGTGTCAGTTGACCCGCTGGAGCAAACGTTTAACAATATAAGTGGGATTTTCTATCCATTTTTCATTAACTTAGCGAAAATGATAAATTACCATAACTATATGATTGTGTATCGTATGGCTCTTTTATCATTTTGGTTGCCGTTCTTTTGTATCATTTTAGTACCCTCACTCATTGCCGGTGTTTGCAGATGGAAGCGGAAGCAATACGACTTCTCATATGTATCACCCTTTTTAAACAGACGTAGTATGAAGCTCATAGGGTTGACTGTTTTCTTGGTTGCAGTATCAATTTTGATACCACTGCCCGTACCACCAGTTATAAATGCAGTCATGACATTATTTGTCATACCTACTTCCATTATTTTAATGATCAGTAATCTCCCTAAGCAAATCTAAAAACAATCATCATTGTTTTAATACCCTTCTGCCAAAAAAAACCCCGATAGATTGGTACATTATGCCTCTGTCGGGGGGTCCTATGCTTAATAAATCCAGTCATTTAATTACGTCAGTTTTAGCGAGTATTTTTGTTTTCAATATCATTACGTTGGCTGTCAATTTTCATTTGTCTAACTCGCTTAGAACATTTAACAGCGATATTTCAAAAGTCACATTGAGCTCTGTCTATCTTGAAGATGAAAGCGAACTTGTATTGAAGTTATTTGAGCTCACTAAAGATGAACTCGAAGCGTCTAATCAAATGCCACAAAGGAAAATGATTTCTCGTAGCGATTTAATAGAACTTGGTCAGAAGAAATGAAAAAAATAACTTTTACACACGTCAGTGTTGTTGCTCTTGCATCGTTAACTGCTTTTACGGGTATGAAAACATACTTTTTAAATGCTGATATGAATGAAATTCAGATAGCAGTTGACAGTATTGAAATACCTAAAATAGCCAATGATGATGATTTGGCGAACTTTTTTAGCACGTATATCGCTGCAACTGGTTATAAACCAACAACCCTAAAAACACCTGAACAAATCTCAGAGAGCAATAAAAGTACACTCGAACAACCATCACCAACGAATGATCGCGTTTACGGGAACATAAATGCACCGTTTTTATTGATTCACTATTCTGATTTTGAGTGTCCGTATTGCGGTCAGGGGTTTCCTGAATTACTCGATTTCGTTGATTCATCCGGCGGTAACGTAGCTCTTGTGTTCAAACACACACTTGGTCATGGTCAACGCTCGCTGTATCTATCAACGTTGACAGAGTGTGCGTATGAGCAAAAAGGTAATTATGGTTTTTTTGAAGTTGCGAAATTCATTTTCGATTCTCAACGAAGTGGCGGATTTAGCACGCCTATTGCTCAATTAGCAAGTAGTTATAGTCTCGATGAGACAGCGTTTCAGAGCTGTGTAAACAGCAATAGCAGCAACGCGAAAATTTTATTCGATACACAAGAAGCCATTGGTCTTAACTTTGACCGAACTCCAAGCACTATCGTTTCATATCAAGAAAAAGCGGTTCCGTTACAAGGCGCAGTTCCATTAAACGAAATCAAAGCAGTAATGGGACAGTTAACACAAGTCAATTAGTTGATATATAAGGTATTTAAAATGAGTAAGGTAGTAAATATATCTCACAGTGTTGATGATCCACCTAAGCTATTTTTCTGGACCGTTGACGAGCTATTTCCATTCATGGTCATGATCGGTATTGGAGTTTTTACTGGAAAATTATTAACCATGATCGCGGTTGGCGTTGTTCTTAGCAAGATATATGGACGTTTTCTTGATAAAGCATCTGATAAATATTTAGCCCATTTGGTCTACTGGCGATTTGGCATCGGTGACAACAAAATTACATTTATTCCTGATTCATTTGACAGAGAATTCTACTGATGAAATTTTTCAAAATGACAAAAACAGTTTCCAGACTACAGGAAACATCAAAAGTCCTATCACTATCTAATTTATGCACTGGCTTCATTGCGATTGGGTTACTGTTCCTTCTGTATGGAAAGAATGAAAAGATCATAATTGTGCCGCCTAACTTACAAACAACTGGCTGGATTGATGAAAATGAAGGTTCTACGGCATATATGCAATCGTGGGCGAGTTATATCGCAACGTTACTTGGCAATACTAATCCCTCATCAGTAAATTTCGTTAAATCCTCATTAGCGCCGTTTCTTTCTCCCAATAGCTACCAACGGATTATGCTAAGTATTGATGATGCTATCAGTCAGATAAATCGTGACCGTGTATCACTGTCATTTACACCAACTCGTATTTCAACAGACCCGAAAGCGAAGGGCGTCTACTTTGTCGAGGGTTCACAAGAAGTTAAAAGTGTGACAGGAAGAACTACGACTAAGACAGTTCATTACATTGTCACAGTTTATATTCGTGGCTATAAGCCCGTTATCGAAGATATTCAATTAAAGAATGGTGATGCATATTTGCCGACGTATGAGCAGGAAGCAAACGGCGGTGTGTTACCAGATGATTCACAGTCTAAAGATATTATTGAAGGAAGTAGAGTAAATGATTAATTATCAGGCTAAGTTCAATTGTAAGGTTCTGCTTCTTTCACTAGCTTTGAGCTCATTCGCTTCAGCGAAAACCATTTCTGTCTATGGTCAGGATCAACAACCTTCAGGCGGTGCTGAGAATCAATCCAGCTCGATTAAAGAGATTGCTTCAGACGACTTAAATATTCAACCGGTGCCATCGTCTGTCATTTCATCAAAAGCTAAAACTAATTCCCGTATGACATACACAATTCGTTCAGGTGAAAACACGTTAATTCCAGTCTCATTAGGACAACCTAACAGAATTGTTACACCGTTTTCAGAACCGGTTGTTCAAACGATAAAAAAGAATGAAATAAAAATAAGACAGGAGGGTAATGTAATTTACTTTACTGCATTCAAAGATAATCCTGTTGCTATGTACATCACGAATAAAGGTGATGAAAGTAAAGCAATTTCACTATCCCTGCACCCACAAAAAAGACCGCCTGTTGAAGCAACTCTACTTTTAGAAAAAGACGATGAAAACGTGGCTGTATATAACAGTGGCAAGTATTACACCCCTACAGCCTCGGGTAATAAGGAAGTCGCAGATAAATGGGAAAAAAGTGATTCATACACTCGCACAATCACTAAATTACTAAGAAATGTCGCATTGGGTGATGTACCTGCTGGCTATGAAATTATGGGGATCAACAATGCAGGTATTTCTGTACCCAATTGTGCGTTCAGAACAAATAGCCCACAAGATAATATCAAATACACATTTAGCGAAGGACAGTATCTGTCAGGCAGTAATTTCGGCGTAATAATTGGGGTTGCTAAAAACATTGGTAACACAACCGTCACTGTTGATGAGTCACTGTGTACACATCCAAGATTAGCTGCAAGAGCTCTATGGAGCAATAACACGTTAGAACCGCAGCAATCGACTGAGGCTTACTTTGTGATTCGTAAATCTAATACGTCAGAGGAAACTCGTTCTGAAAATTCTCGCCCACGTCTAGCGGAGTAATGCATGTCTATCAAAGACCAATACGAAAACCTGAGCCCAAAACAGAAAAAACTTGTCTTATGGGGTGGTGGTGGAATTTTACTGGTAACAGCTTTGTATTTTTTAACCAGTGAACCCGAATATCAGACCGCTGCATCAGCAGTGAACAACAAACCGGTGACAAACTTGCTCACCAACGCTGACACACAGGGAGTTAGTCAAGAATCAATTGCCGCTGATTTACGTCGAATTGATGACCGAATTGATAGTCTATTATCCGTACAGGAATCGTATAAAAAGGAAGTTACACAACTGTATGCTCAACAAAAAATATTAGAAAATCAAAAAAATGATCTCTCTGCTGAACTAAAGCAACAGCTTGATAAGCAACTGAAAGAGAAGATTAACACGCCGGATTATACGAATAGCTTTTCCAACACCGGCAGAACTTCAAGTCAGACAGGGGGCGGTCGTAACCTGAATGATGTTTATGAAAATGATATACCGTACAGTCCGAACACAACACAGGAAGCAAATACGTCTGGATCAGATGAAGAATACCCTGAGCTGACTACCTATGATGGTACAAATAATCACGACTCAGAATCCAAAGCGAATAATACATTATCAAAATCCGAAACGGATGCAAATGTGAACCCTGAACTGGAAGGAACGTACTTACCGGCTGGCTCTATTATTTCCACAGTTGCTTTGTCAGGGATGGATGCACCCACAGCGAAAGCGGCAAGAGAACACCCTTATCCAATGTTAGTGCGTGTGAAAAGAGAAGCAATTTTACCTAATAACTACACCGCGGATATTCGTGATTGTGCAATTATTAGCAGTGGTTATGGCGAGCTATCATCAGAACGTGCCTACTTACGCAGTAACACGATCTCCTGCATCAGAGAAGATGGGGCAGTTATTGAAGCAACCTTTGATTCGTATGCCGTCGGAGAGGATGGGAAAATCGGTATTCGTGGGCGCTTAGTAACAAAACAGGGGCAATATCTTGCGAAAGCGCTTATTGCAGGATTTCTTCAAGCTGGCTCGGAAATGTTCAGTGTTCAGCAAATTCCATCTATCACGTTAACACAGGACGGAATAGGACCAACTCAGTCACCTTATCAACAAATTAACAGCAATAAGGTACAAGGTGCAGCAATGAAAGGCGTAGGCAGCGCACTCAACCGGTTAGCTGACTTTTACATGGATATGGCACAAGACCTGTTCCCTGTAATTGAAATTGACCCTGCCAGATCAATAGATTTTGTTGTCACAAAAGGCGTTCAACTTCAATTCAGACAAACCAATTAAAATACGGACTTACTCTATGAAATTTTTACTATTGCCACTGATGGTTTTAACTACCCTTTCATTAACCGCCTGTTCATCTCTTATGGTCGGTGAAACAGAGTTTGGCTGTAAAGGTATGCCTAATTCAGTAACGTGTATGAGTGTTCGTGACGTACACAAATTGACTGATGGTGAAAACTATCAAGAAAAAATTGATACTGTTTCTCAAATGCAGCTCAACGGAGAAGTAGTAAGCAAAAGCGATATGGATAACATACTCAAATCAGAAAACAGTAAATGGGTTGGTACAGAGTCTGGACAATATGTACCTGTGCCAAAACCTGCGGCAAACCCACAACCCATTAGAAGCGAGTCGATGGTAATGCGTGTTTTAATCGACCCATACGAAAACACAGATGGAGATCTTATCATCACAGGGTATGTCTACACGGAGATATCGCCTCGTAAATGGGAAGTCGGTGTTTCTCGTCCAGATCGCAAGCACAATGCGGTTCTCAAACCACTACAAACACCAGATAACCGAAAATAACTGGTGGTCAGCAACAATTTTAAAAAGGACTTTTTAAGTCCTTTTTTTATTGCCAAACAAGAAAAGAAATTTTTCAGATGTGAAAGAATCACAATCCACAGATAAATACGCAGATGGTGCAGGATTCAAAATGAAAAATAAGATACACCTTAGTTTAATATCATTAGCTTTAGCTTTCACAACCGCACACGCTCATGCGAACTATGCTGATATCGAAAAAACAAATACACAGACTGTTTTCAATCAAGAAGCATTAAAAGCACATCCCACAAAAACGCCTGATATTCCCAAATTTCTATTACCAAGCAACGGGATAATTGCACTTAATAACAATGGTAATTTACAGCTTCTTACATCGAATGGGCGATTTGTTATCAAGGGAACTTTATATGATACATGGGCGAAAAAAGATTTAACCTCGTTTGAAGAAATTCAAAAGTTTGGATCAATTATTCCTGTAAAGAACCTCAATATTAAAATGGATGATTTGCAGTCTGCAACGTGGGGAAAAGGTCCAAAGCAGACCATTATTTTCACTGACCCGTTCTGCGTTCAGTGCCATGAAACTTTACAGCAACTAAATAATCTGGACCCTGAGAAATATACTGTTCATGTACTTTCCGTAGGCGTTTTAAACAGTAATAGCCAGCAACGCAATTTTGAATTGTATTGTGCAAAAGACAGATACAGAGCTGACAGAGCAATCATTACAGGGAATAACAGTGTACGTTTCGATCAAATTGAAAACTGTGACCGTGAGGCTTTGATGAAAAGGGAAATTACCGCACAAGTTTTTGGTGTGAGTATGATCCCTTTCATTATTCGTGACGATGGAACTTACAACGTAGGTAAACCAGTTGAAGGGTTAAAGTCATTTTTGGAGAGTGGTAAATAATGGCAACAGCTACTATCTTAAAAAAATTGCAAACCTTTAAGCGTTTTTCATCTTTATGTCCAGTTTTAGCAATTCATGACGATGATAACATTTTTATTTGTGAAAATAACTATATCGGTTTTGGATTTAAATGTATTCCCTTGTCTGGTACAACGGGAAAAGAGCTCTCTCAATTAAAAACGCTTTTATCAGGGTATTTCCCGAATAGTACCGTTATTCAGATATCTTTGTTTGCCTCACCAAATATCAGCCACATTGCAAATAGATCTGATTTCTTACGCATGAATTGTCAGAATCAGGTTATGAAAACGACGAACTTAAAACGCTCACGTTTTCTGCTGGCTCATACATCGAAAGCGTTTAGCGGCACTAATACAAAAGCTCGTAACTGTGAATTGTACTTTACTGTCAAAGTGCCTATTAAAAATGATCTTTCTCCTTCACATAATGAATTAAATACTGTTAAAGAGATGCAGGGTAACTTTGAAACCACTCTTAGAATGACGGGTTTCGCACCTCAGCAACTTACAAGAGAAATATATCTTACCGCTATCACTTCAATGATAAATCAAGGCAGTAATGCGACATGGCGCGACAGAATGCCGATTGAAGTTGATGAAGATAAAATGATTTCGGAACAGCTACTAGAACTAGATAGCTTGTTTTTCGTTCGGTCTAATTATGTCGGTTTCGGCAATCCAGAGGATGAGAGTAGTAAAACAGACACAAACACTACTTTTGCAAGAACAATTTCAGCTAAAAAGTTGCCTCGCAGATTTCAAGAGGGTTCGGCTCAGTATTTTTTAGGCGATTTGATGAACGGTGCAACCGGTATAAAAAACCCCTGCATCATCAACATGACACTGGTTTATCCAGACCAGCAGAATGCTAAAAGTACATTTACATCAAAACGTACAGTTGCTACACGCAACGCAGATGGACCATCTTCAAGATGGGTTCCATCAATGAAAACCACAAGTTCGGGATTTGATGTTTTGGCTCAGAAAATTGATGATGGACAGCCAATTTACAAAGCTGCCTTTTCTGTTTCAATTTTTGCCAATTCAGTTCAACAACTTAATCAATCTGTACAGGAAGCAACTAGCTACCTTAACAATTTATCTTTCAAAATGATTCCCGATGTCAATTTCGTCGCACCGATATTTCTAGGCACACTGCCATTATTTTATGAAGCAAGTGCTGACAAATTTTTCGGTCGCTCTCGAACTCTGGCGGTGGAAGAAGCACTCGTTCTTTCTCCACTGTATTCAGATTGGCAAGGAACTGGTAATCCGGTTCTGACTCTTACATCAAGAAATGGTCAGGTCCAGACAATGGACTTTTTCCAAAGCGATACAAACTACAACGTATGTATTGCCGCATCATCTGGCTCAGGTAAATCATTCTTAACTAACTACATTATCTCTGCATACCGTTCACTAGGGGCTAAGATATGGGTAATTGACGCTGGCGACTCATATAAAAAACTGTGTCAGATGTTTGATGGTTCGTATGTGGATTTTCATCCATCGACCAAACCATGTCTTAACTTCTTTGAAATTATTGAAGATTACTTTGGTGAAGATGAAGATGCAGATGAAGGAACCGGTGAAGAAGATTTAGTTATTGGTTTGCTGTCAGTGATGGCTGCACCACAAGACGGTTTAGGGGATTTTGAAACATCCCGTTTGAAAAATCATGTTGCCAAATTAGTTAGGGAACATGGTAAAGAAACAACTATCGACATGGTAGCAGACTCCTGCAAAAACGATCCTGATCAGCGCATTAAAGATATCGGTGAGCAGTTATATCCGTTCACAAAAGAAGGTCAATACGGCAAATATTTTACCGGTAAAAACAATATCTCGTTTGATAATCCGTTTACTGTACTTGAGTTGGGTCGCATTGAAAAATCCGAACACCTGAAACAAATCATTCTGATGCAATTAATTTATCAAATTCAACAGGATATGTATCTAGGTGATCGAGATCAAATGAAGATTGTAATCATTGATGAGGCATGGGCTTTACTAACAGGAAACATCGGTGCATTTATCGAAAAAGGGTATCGCCGGTTCCGAAAATACTACGGTAGTGCTATTACGATAACTCAATCTATCAATGATATGTATAAAGACCGCGTTGGTCTTGCTATCACAGATAACTCCGCATTCCTTGCCATGCTAGGACAAACAGAATCTGCGGTGAACAAAGCACGAAGGGAAGAACGTTTACCGCTCGATGAAGCTGGTTACGAATTTTTGAAAACAGTAAAAAGCCAAGCGGGTATCTATTCAGAAATCTACTTTATGAGTGCTATGGGGGGAGGAATTTGCCGGTTCATTGTCGATAAGTTTTCTTACATGCTTTACACAACAAAAGCATCTGAAGTACAGGCGATTGAGGATAAATTGAAGAAGGGGCAAGACGTCATTGAGGCAATTGATGATTATTTAATAGAACAGGGGTACGGAAACGATGATTAAAACCGTTTTTTTACCGATTTTGTTCGGGTTTATCGGTGCGGGTATTTACTCGCACTTAAAGCCACCAAAGCCACTGGTGGCACAAATTGCTGTGATAAACATGAGTAACCCTGACGGGAGTATCAAATCCCCCCAAGAACGAGCGGTAATACAGCATAGAGCTGACATTTTGAAAGGCAAAGGTTTCATCATATTCAATCAATCAGCGCTTCATACGGCTCCTGACGGCGTATACATCAGTGGAAAGCTAAAAGATAACTGATATGCACCTGAAGAAACTTTATAAAAGAATTTCAAAGAAAAAACGGGGATGGGGGCGGCAATCTCTTTATATGTTGATTATTGTCGCCACTGTCGCACCTGCAAGCCATTACATACTTAATCGTTTTTCAATTGGGATTGATCCGCAAAACTACCCCTGCCTCCCTGAACACAGAATTTATCTAATTGACAAAATGGATAAAGATATTCAGAAAGGGAAAATATTTGCTTTTCGGTCTGAATACATCAGTAGCATTGCGATCAAATTTATAGACGGTGTAGCTGGTGACAAGGTTAGGGTCAATCCTGAAGAAACCACTGTCAATGAGCTGATGGTGGGTGAAGGACTTCTATTAGCAAGAGAATCTGGTCATACAGAGCAGGAATTACAACGTGAAGGGATAATTCCTGCTGGTCACATCTGGCTAATGGGTCGAACTAAGGTCAGTTTTGACTCACGGTATTGGGGCGTACTCCCCATAGAAAATGTGATCGGGAGAGCATATCCGATATGGTAAAAAAGAAAGTTACATTATTAATTTCTCTATTAACACTGTCCATTACATCCAGTGCAAATAGTAAATTAAATATGGTTACTCCATATACAGAATCCATTCCTACTGTCGAACGAGCTACTGATACAGACATGGCAGATTTGGAAAAACTGAAAGCAGTGGCAGCGGCACAAGCTGAAGTTCACAGAGAAGCAACGCGCCAGCTTATCGCAGATAAAAACGTCATGGCAAATCAGGCTATTAACAAGCTAACGACTGATGAAGGTCAGATACTGAAGGAGATGATCAAAAGTCAGAATGAAAGTGGAAATTTCAACCAACAGCAAAAAGGTAATGTATTTTACATATTGATTTCGGCAAGTCTTAAAGATACTGAAGTAATTGATATTATGCGGTCAGTATCAGGTCGTAATGATGTAATCCTAGTTGTTCAGGGAGTTAAAAATAAAGATTCACTGGTCGATGAAATAAATCACTGGCATAAATTAATTCGCGATACGAAGTCAGAAGTGAATTTCACAATAGACCCGAACATTTTTATCAAATATGGTGTGCGAACCATTCCGACTATCATTCATGAAAATGATGGTGAATTTGTATCTCTGGTACATGGAATTTCCAATGTTAATTATCTCGATAACAAAACAGGGAATATGGGTGTGCAAGGACCAGTTGTTGAGGTAATTGAACGTAATATGCTGGATTTAATTGAAGAAGGTATTAAAAATCTAGATTTCGAGAAAATGAAAAAGGATGCCTATAACCGATACTGGAAGAATAAAGATATATACAAATTCCCTGAAGCTCTAAAAGATAGCACCCACTATGTAGACCCAAGCGTTGTGATACCACAGGATATATTATCTCCAGATGGACGCATAATTGCCAAAAAAGGGCGAGTAAACCCTATGGACGTTATCCCGTTTAACTTGAAGTTAATTTTTTTCAATCCTGCTTCAGAATGGCAACGTGTATTTGCACAACAGCAATATCAAAATGCCAAAGAAGAAAACTTAATTCCTACATTAATTGCAACTGACGTTTATGGGAACGGTTGGGAAACATTTTCCGACAGCAATTTATATGGTGATGATGCCACTTTATATTTTATTCAAGAAGGCATGAAAGAGCGTTTTGGGATTCGTAATGTTCCAAGCATTGTAACCGGTGATGATAAGCAATTTATTGTTAATGAATATGCAGAAAGGAATTACTGATGAATAAATTTAAATTGTTATTATCATCTGCACTCCTGTTAACTTCGTTAAGCTATGCAGAAAGTGTACAAAATAATAATACTGGATCATTCACATGCAAGGATAATGAATTTTTAACAAAGGGCAAAATGTTTACTGATGTTTGCTGGAGTTGCATTTTTCCGATAAAGATATCAGGAGCTAATATTGGACCTAGCGGTGATATGCCTGATGATGCCGCAAAGGGCGTATTCTGCGCCTGTCCTGACGGATTAGGGGTTTATCACGCAGGGTTGTTAACTGGAGTGTGGGAACCTCGCAAAATTATGGAAGTTACGCGAGTTCCTGGTTGCTTCTCTACGATGGGCGGGTTAAAAATCAATGTGGGGAATAAATACAGTTACGGTACACAGGTATCAGATACAGGTCATGAGATAGACACGAACTCTGGTATCAGTTTCTATCACTATCATTACTACTCTGCTCCACTGTTACGTATATTAGATTTGTGGTTGCCGAAAGGTTGTCAACCAGACGCATACAGTGACTTTGATATCATTAGTTTTTCAGAGATTGACCCAACTTGGCATAGCGCAACTCTGGCATTCTTCCAGCATCCTGAGTCCGTAGCGGTAGCAAATATAATTGCACATCAAGCGTGTACAATGGAATCTGTTGCCATTACTGGCGGCGGAAAGCCGATGAACAAGCTGTGGTGGTGCGCCGGATCATGGGGTGGTCAATATCCGTTAACCGGTTCAACATCATCAAGAGACACACCTAGGACAACCAGCTTGACCGCAGCAAAATCATTATCACTTGAACACCGCAGAGGGCTTGCACGTCTTACCGTAGGTCGTGAAGTGGCTTGTAAACCTCGTGTTTACCCAACTATCCCCAAACAACAATATAAATTTAATATGGTTTATCCAACACCAGAAACAAAGAGATCACACGTTCTTGGTGAAACTCCTTACAAGTGGCAAGGAGGATCATTCAGATACCCTACGGGGTCAGGGCAAGAAAGTACGTATATGATTTTTCAATGGATGGACTGTTGCCGTATAATTTTATAAAAAAAAACCCACGATTAGTGGGTTTTTTTAATCATGGTGAAAATAAACCAAATTATTATACTTATTTATTTAATCTTTCATTATACGCATCAATTGCATTATTATATTTAGATGTTGATACATTATCAAAGACCCCATTACATTCTATTTTATTAGTGTTGGACTCTAAAAACCCATTGGATATATTTGATTCTATTAATTTACATTGCTTCACATAATATTCCCCTAGCAAAACCTTTTCTTCATAATAAACAGCTTGTGAATATAATATAGCTGCAAGCACAAGTGGAATTAATAATAACCGACGATTAATATAACTCCCATTATCTTTAGAGATTTTATAAAGATAGTAAAAAAATAAAGCAATATTAAAAACAACACACCCAATAGCTAAATAGTGATAGGTATTCATTTGCTTACCATTAATTAGGTTTCAATTGTAGTTAAATAAAGATGATCCTTACGACCATCTTTAGTCAACCTGATATATTCAATTAATCATTTTCAATTGCGCTATCTGACACAGGTTTATCATCACGGACTGCCTTCTTCTTGGCATACTCAATCTCCAACCGCTTCATTGTTTCACCATGACGAATGATTGTGCTAAAGATGCCTCGCATACGTTTATCAGCGGTGCTTTGCGTTTCAAGAATCTCAGGCAATGGCACTAAAGAATAATGTCGGCAAACATCAAGATACTTAACTACAAGATCGAGAGTCTCTAACCCTACACACATTCTAGTTGCAAAATAAGTACGATTTTCAATAGTCATATCGCGAGGGGTAGAATAGGTTAATAACTCATATTTATCACCACGTTCATTCCCAACTTCAGATATGACTTGCACCAATGTGAGTTTGTAATTTTCTAAATCAGTTAAATTACTGTCAACAGCCTGATTGAGTGTTTTTATGATAGCAGCAGCACGATCACGTAGTAATTTATCTCGATGCATCAAACAGCGTTCAAGGCGCTGTTCCATCAAATAGGCAGCTTGGCTTGCTACATAGAACCGTTGATGATATGCATCAATTGCAATAGTAGTGTCCAAGTGCATTTTGTATTCAGACGACGGTACAGAAGTTACTTTTTTCCGTCTTGTTTTTTGTGTAGTCGTTGAATCGACAACTTCTTTCTCCTGACTCATATTTTCTCCAAAACCGGTTTCAAAGACCTTCATTATACGTACCAATAAAAAAGATCTTTTCATGATAGCAACAAAAATTGCAATCAAAAAAGGGACTTGCATTCTTAGTTTTTTTGAAACAGAATAGTTCCGTTACAAGTGTCTGATTGACACTACCTCTAGCTATGTTAACTCATAGTTCAATTCAGAGAGATTTCAATAATCCCTCGCTCCCCCGAAGTAGTTTTGACTACTAACGGTTTTAAACTCTCCAATAATACCCAAGTTTACGAAGGTAAATTATATGTTAATCATATCAATACTAGTGATTGGTGTGCTTGTTCACGCCTGCCTGAACTATAAATTCACGGTTGCATACGCTTCAATAATGTTTGCGCTTGTGTTTTTGTGGGATGGATCACTACCAAACGTAGAAAGTTTTAGCACTAAAAATCTGGTTTCGATTGCTATCAGTACAACTATCTTCATGATTTTGTATCTGAATAAACGCAATAGAGATCAGCTAAATAGACGAAAGGCACATTTTCGCAATGCCGATGATGTGAACCTATATCCAAACGCTGAAGTTCCAACTTCACACGAGTTAATGATTGCACACGATTGTGAGCAAAAAGACGACTCAAGCAATAATTATCCGGAAATTTGCGCCTCAAATAGCGATAGATTGGATAGAAACGAAGCACAGCTTTCATCTTCTAACGACTGTCGAAAGGGTTCTCACAAAGAATACCACGGTATTTTACGTGATTTCGGAGTAGCGCACTACCAGTTCAAACCTCAAAACAGACGGTCCTATTACGTTCGTATTGATGAAGATATCATTTGGGGTTTAGGTCTGGCAGATGCAATTGCTAACTCAACGGTGCAGAAAGGTGATTTCATCACTCTCAAAAAAGAGCGTGAAGAAGTTGTTGAATATGCCCGTATAATTGATGAGTCAGGAAACCGACTCGGTAGTGAGAAACTGGCAGCTCCCAAACGGAGATCTTTCTGGTTAATCACAACTGTTTAGCATCACGCTTAACAGTCAAGGCTTTTCTACGCCCTAATAAAATATAATCAATCATTGAATATACTTTATTCAAAAACTCTGAGCTCATAGTTTTAATTATGTGTCTCTTATTAAATAAATAGGTGAAAATATGTGTGAATTATCATTCTCAGGTAAAATAAATATTATTCGCTCGACTCAAGTAAAAGACAAAATAGTTTATGATGTCATGCTTGAAGATCAAAGTGCTTACTTTCATATAGTTTGTAAGGACACCAAACTTGCAGAGATATTATCAAATGCAAAAAGCAATGATACGATATTTGCAAAGGGTGAGGTTAAATTAAAAGAATCTGTAATTAACAATATTGTTAAAGAAAGATTCTATATTCTTCCATTTATATTATCAATCAATGGCGTTAATACTTATCAAACGAAATCAGAGGTTGAAATAGATGAAGAAGCAAGACAACAGCGCGTTAGAAGTTTAGAACGCATCAGAGAGTTAACGGATATATTAAACTTTAATAAATCCAGAAATTCGCTTGATGAATCAAATAAAAAATTGGAAGAAAATAAATATGATAATAATCAGCTATTGTTAAAAAGCCAATTATTAAGTTCATTAGATAGTAAAAAATCTATTTGAACTAATATTCATCAATTCCAATTCAAACAATAGCCGCTATATGCGGTTTTTTTGTTTCTTAAATAGGTATCTTATATATGTCATCATCGAATATAGTTCAAGGTAGCAAAGCTGTTTCTAACATAATTGCAAGTTTAAAACCGAAATTTACTGAGAACTCCCTTAGTGAAGCATCGTATTTTAATGAAGCAATTTTTGCTAAGAATCAGATTGATAACAACAAAAAACTAATGGCGATTGCTATTAATAATCCCGCTAGTTTTAAAACTGCATTTTTACAGCTTGCAACAACGTCACTAACGTTAGACCCTGCTCAAAAATTAGCATACTTAGTACCCAGAGATGAGCGTGTTATTCTTGATGTCTCGTATTTGGGGTTAATAAAAATGGCTATTGAAGCTCAAATGTGTAAAAACTTAATTATAGATTTAGTTTTTGAAAAAGATAAGTTTGAGTTCAATGGCAGACGGACACCACCAACACATCACTATGACCCTTTTGCAGATGTTGGAAATATTCTTATAGACCAATTCGACAAAGGCTCAATCGGTGAAAGAGGTAATTTCAGGGGGGTATATGTTGACTACCTTCTGCATGACGATACTCACTTGATTTACTTCATAACCAGACGTGATATTGCAAGTGCCCGTTTAAAATCTGCAAGTTGGCTGTATAGTCCTGATAAATCTCCGTGGTCGTTGTTTACTACACAGATGATCAGAAAAACTGCTATCAAATCCTGTATACACTTACTTCCTAACGCTAATCAGGCAATCATGCGAACAATTGATTATCTGAATACAGATGGGGGTGAGGGTTTTACTCAAAATCGTCCTGTTTCGCTCGAAACAACTAGTTATGAAGCTGTACACGCATTTACTGACCAAGACTCAGCAGTAGTAACAGACTCGTCTAAAAACGTGTCTGAGGCTATTGTAGTTGATGTCATTCGTAATGGAGTGAAACGGCGGATTGACAAGCTAGTTGAACGGTGCAGCAAGACCAATGCATTTGAAAGTATGCTTGATGAAATCTCAAATAACTTTGAGTTTAATCCTACAGAAATTGAATATGCAAAGGAAGAATTAATAGCAGAAAGAAAGAATGTATTTAATAAAATACTATCTAATGCAATCCAGAATAATGATTTTAAAGATGTTGATAATTTCATTTCAACTGTTTCAGGCTCAGATCAAGTAGCATTTATAAAAACACTTGAGCAAGTTAAATCTGATTTAGCTTGTTGCCGACAGTTATTCTCTGATTGTAAAAAACAAAGCGATATGGCACCACTTATAAATAAGTTGTCTATTATCGAATTTAAACCGTTATCTGATTATATTTTGCGTACTATTGAGCAGAATTAATAGATATCAACCGGACCCGTAGTTTATCTACGGGTTTTGGATATTAATATGAATAATTTCGATATATATGATCTCATTCAAGGTTCTGATAAATGGTTAAGCTGGAGAAAAACGGGTGTAACAGCTACGTGTACCCCCACTCTTAATCCCGACGTTAAAAATGAGTTCAGCAATACTCCTTACAGCTTATATTTAGAATGGATCGGAGCTATTCCACCAAAGGATTTGTCATGTATACGGCAAGTTGAAGTAGGGAAGCTATCCGAACAGTTCGCCCGACACTGGTTTGAAAATCAGTATGGGGAAATCAGTAGTCCTTGTTGTGTGCGAAGTAGGAAATATCCGCACATGATAGCCTCACTTGATGGACTTATTGAAAATAATGATGTTGTAGAGTTCAAAAATATATCCCCAAAAAACCACCGTTTGTTATTAGAAGAAAAAGCAAAATCTTCAATTTTCAACTATTACAAATGGCAGGTTTATCATCAAATGGTAGTTACTGGCAGCACATATGGGTACTTGGTATTCTGGTCTGCTAAAGAAACACCTCTTGTCTTTAAATTAAAAATTAATGACAAAATAATAAATAAGGTTGTTACCATCACTAAAAGATTCTGGAATTGCGTTAATAACAAAACGCCTCCTGAGTTTGATGTAAATAAGGATATAATTTATTTAAATAGTGATGATGTACTAAAAGAACGTAATATTAACCCTGAAGATTTAATTTCACGCACAAAAAAGTTAGTTGAATTACAATCTGCATTTCAATTAGCACAAAAACAATTGAATGAAGCTAAAGAAAAAGTAGCATCATTTGATGAACAGATAAGAAATGAAATAAAGGTTTTCTCATCTGTATTAAAGTTACAACCTAATGCTCCCTTGAGGCTTGAAGGCTTTGGTATTCGATATTTAGAATCTCACAGCGCTCCACGGTTTTCTTGGAAGAAGCTAAGAGAGAAATTAGGTATCAATGAAGAAGATCATCCTGATTGTTATGGTGAGTCGTCAATTAAAACATCAATAACAAGTTATGAATATCATTCTTCCAATTCAATATCACCTTCTGATAATCATTATGACAATGAAAACCGTCAGAAAGGTGATTCAATAATAGATATATATAATTATTTATAATAACCCTGAGTTTTAATTCAGGCGTTAAGGACTATCAATGAATAATATCATTAATATGACAACTTATGCTGCATCCGATGAACAGAAAAGTTTTGGCGTTATTGATTTAACTCAAGATGAAAATGAAAAACTTCGTATGTTATTACGTGTCACAAACACTGAAAGAAATGATTTATTAAACCAAGCAAATAACATTGCTTTGTTTGCTGATTTCCTAAGTGTTAAATACAAAACAAATAAATGTCTTATTGGTGGAAAATCATTTCTCATTCCTTTTATTACTAAAAGCATGAGAGATTTTGATATTGAAACTTACATGACTAACGTAAAACAAGTAACAACATTTGTGAATGGCGAGATATTAAAAAGTCAACGTCATTGCGGTGTTGTTAATTGTTCAATTTAACAAACTTAAACCTCAAATTAATTTGAATGTTTATTATTTAAATAGGTAAATATATGAACGCTGTAAATAACAGTTTTGATATTAAACGTAACACTCCGGTCGATATGGAATCTTTAGGTATTATTCTGCCTGAGAATTTAAAGGGCAAATATAGTATCAAGGGTTTTTCTAATGACCATCAATTTTCAGAGTATATCCCGAAATTTAATGAGAAGTATGTGTTTGAACCTTCACTCAGAAAGCATGTATTAATGTGGTTTGATAACCCATTAGATACATCACTCTGGATTTCTGGACCTACTGGCTGTGGAAAATCTTCAATAGTTGAGCAAATTGCTGCTCGTATGAATTGGGGATTGATGAAAGTAACAGCCAGTCCTGATCTTGATATGAGTAGCTTACTCGGTAGTTTTCGCCTAAAGGTCGATAAATTAACGGGTGATCAAGAAACCGTCTTTCATGAAGGACCGCTAACCATCGCGTATAAGCATGGGTTGGTTTTTCTGATTGATGAGTATGACCAATTAGAACCTTCCGTAGCTAACTCCCTCAACGGGATCTTAGAGATGGGTTCTCTTGTCATTCCTGAAACAAATGAATGCATTCATCACCATGAAAACTTTAGATTTGCAGTAACTGCAAACAGTAATGGGACCGGTGATATGACAGGAAATTACAGTGGTGTAAAACCACAGAATATAGCCAACCTCGATAGGTTTATGTTTGTTGAGGCTGACTATATGCCCGAAAAAGAAGAACGTAAGCTACTTGCTTCATTTTTGTCTGATCCTGAATCACATCAGTTACTGACGGATGGGCTGATAAAGCTGGCTAACGATGTACGTAAAAGTACATCTGCGACAGTCACTAGCTTCAGTAGTACCGCTATTTCAACTAGAAGCCTTGTGAATGTTGTTCGCCGTTTCGATTTTATGCTTCGTTCTAAACAACCACCGGTAGATATTCTGTTAGATGCATGGCAATTACATATCTCTAACAGAGCTCCTGAAGATGAAAAAATAGCATTGAACGATATGTTTAATGTTTATTTTAAATCTTAATTCAAATCTTATTTTTAATTTTAATTATTAATAAATCGACAAGGTAAATAGATTTATCTATTTGCCTTTTTTAAATATATAAATATGTAGGTGAATTTATGAGCCCAAACATTCTTGAAAATGTAGTAATTTTTTCTCTGGAAGGTATCCGTTTAACTACTGGAAGAAAAACACTTAAAGGTAAAGATATTAAGGTTATTAACACTGGAGATATAGTTCTGCCTCCCGAAACAATAGCCAGCCTCGGAACCAAAAAGGTTATTGACCCTGCAAAAATCAACAAAATGCGTACCTTTCGTACTGGTGCTGATGCAATCTGTTCAAAATATGGTGTTCCATTCTTGAACGGGTATGCAGTGCCGACTTCACTTGCAAGTCACGTAAGGCAGCAGCTAAATGATTTAAAGGACCAATTCTATATATTCAAAAATGAGTTTTTATCCGCTATATCAACTGATTTTCTTTCATGGTTAGATAAAGAAGATGAAACTGTAAAAAAACTGTTTGAGTCCGAAGTTATTGACGTCAAACGGTTAGATGAAAAGCTACAATTTGGTTTTTCTTCTTTCAATATTTCACCCTTTGGTGAAGGCGAGTCAGAAGAAAAAGTACAAAGCCTTAAAGAATCTGTCCTGCTTGATGTTGTTGATAGAATTTCTGAGTTACGGGAACGTGGCTCATACAATGCATCAAACATATCTCAAACTACACTCAATACGTTACGAGAAGTTGCAAGTAAGCTGAAAGGATTAGCTGTATTAAATCCAGATGCTGGCAGTTTAAGTGATTATTTGAGTAACTTTATTTCAACGTTGCCAAGCGTTGGTAGATTGTCTAATGACGAATCAATTGCCGTAACAACACTTTTTATTACGTTATCAGACATTAAAACTTTGAAACAGTTAATAAACTCCACCAATTTGAACGATGTATCAGATGTGGAATTAACTGTTTTACCACAAACTACAAACAACATTGATTTATCAACTGCCATACCAACTTCAGTACCTGTAACGGGTAATACTGATAGTGATTTCATTGAAATTATAGTCGATGAAGATGATGATGCTGAACCAACAGAAAACGATTTAAACATTGTGAATGTCGCCGAAAACTCACAAACGGTTACAGTGCCGAATGTGAGTCAAGATGTTGTAGAAAATACGACACCAACTCCGACACCAATTGATGTTCAATCAGAACCTGAAGTAGTTTCTTCGGATCTACCTGTAAATTCATCCTTTAGTGTTGAAGATGAAAATCAGGATGTTCCATTTTTCTACTAATAATATGGGAAACCAAACTAACGCCTGAATTTATTCAGGCGTTTTTATTTAAATAGGTATATATATGAAACAATTAAGAAGTGCAGCCTCATTAGCAATCGTTGCTAATGTATTAGCTGGCAAATTTGACATTTCAATTAAGTTTACTACTGACGAAGCGTATTGTGGTGTATCTGAAAGTGGTAAATATGAAATAGGGATTCCTTACACAACTGATACATCTTTCGGTAATATTTTGTTAGGTTTTTTAATTCATGAAATTGGACATGCCAAATTCACTGATTTTTCATTTGTTGCTCAAACAGGCAATAAATATATTAGTGTATTAGAAAATATTTGCGAAGATATCTGGATTGAATCAAAGTTAGAGCATGTTTATGGTGGTGCCAAGTATTACTTGGATGCCGTCAGACAACATGTTTTTACAGAAAAACCTATTAACTCCGTCATTTCCATTGAGGAAAAAATAACGTTTTTCATAAACTATGTTTTACTGCATGGTAGAAGTAAATACAACGGAGTCGTTGTTAACAACATTAACGAACTAAAACTTCAATTCATTTCAATCTTTACCATAGCAATTTCTGACAAGGTTGATAGATTATTAGAAATGGTGCTTTTATCCACAACTACTGTCGATAACAATCTGATTGCCAAAAAATTATTCATTGTTCTAGCAACAGCCCTTCAGCTCAAACCACAAGATACGTTACCTCCCTCTAATGGTAGCTCTGGCGATGCTGGTAACTCTGAGGGTAATGACCCTGATGGTTCCGGTAACTCTGAAGGTAATGACCCTGACGGTTCTGGTAACTCTGAGGGTAATGACCCTGATGGTTCCGGTAACTCTGAGGGTAATGACCCTGACGGTTCTGGTAGCTCTGAGGGTAATGACCCTGACGGTTCCGGTAACTCTGAGGGTAATGACCCTGACGGTTCCGGTAACTCTGACTGCTCTGGTGTGGGTGAAAGTTCAAATGGACCTAATGACGTCAATGTTTCAACCGAAACTGATACTGACGACTTAGATTCAGATCCAGAGAGTTTTAACGATATTTTTAAGGACGTTTCATTCGATAGTGTAAATGAAAATGTTATTCAAGATATAACATCTACAATCTCGAATACGGAACAACTTAAAAAGGATATGAGTTCCAAGGGAATAGTTAATGATTTTTTTAACGTTGCGATTATTAACACAGAGTGGAAGAAAAATTTTAATCAAGCCACACAAACAATAACTTCACTTGATATTAAGAGAAGTTTGAATACAGGATGTAGATTACGCCGGTCATTTGAAAAATTAGTCCATGATAATACTACATCCACTTCACGGTTAAAGGAGCAAGGCGCAAGAATTAAATCCAGTAAATTAGCAGGTGTAAAAACGGGAAACACTAACATTTTTAAGACTAAAAGTGTTATCCAAAGCCCAAATTGTGCTTGTTCTATTTTACTTGATACTAGTTCCTCAATGCATGAATACCACTTTGATACATCCCGTATTCGAGCTGCATTATCTTCCGTCATTGCAGTATTGGAAGGGTTAAATATCACAGGTGTTTCAACAGCTTGCTATGCATTTCCTTTTTACGTTGAAGAATCCAATTCACTACTAGTACAAACGATGAAGCCAAGATATACACCGCTTCGCGCAAGTATTTCTCAAGGCGTTTTTACTCACAAAGGATGTTTAGGCTCTACTCCATTGGCTGAAAGTTTGATTCCCGTAATAAGCGAAATCGCTCTATCAAGGGAAAAGAAAAAGATGATTTTCATTATCACTGACGGAGAACCTAATGATGATAATAAGACTCAAGAAATCATCAACTCAGCAACAATCGAAGGAATAGAAGTCTGTACCTTTGTATTGAACGAAGATGGGACAAACGAAGCCTATTTCAAGAGGATATTTGGTAAAAACACTATATTTATCAATAAATTCAATGAAATTGAGCAATCCATACTTCAAATGTGTGCGAATTTAATAGTCACAGCACGATAGTGAAAGGTTACTTTTCGCGTTGTTACCCCAAATTTGCTTCACTGAAAACAACTATAAAGCCTCCCTCATCGGAGGCTTTTTTTTTGCTTGAAATTTATCACTTTAATACAAGAAAAAATAATTTTTGCAAATATAAAATACAAATATTTTCCATGTAAAAACTGAATAAAAACAGTGTTTTCCTAATGCAAAACATTTTTATTAGGTCGCTGACATCAAACATAAGTGAATTTCAATGAGAAAACATAAATATTTATCTATGGCTGTAATTGTGGCTATTTCAATTTCAGGAACAGGTTATTCTTTGGCAAATCAAGAGCCTAAGAAAGCATACGATGATTCTGAGCAGGTAATTGGTGGAAGTGTACAAGACTTGGAAAAAAAAGATGAAGGGTGGTTTTTCTATAATGAAAAGCAAGTCGCGAAACCAAAGCCAATCATTCCAACTAAACAAAAACCAGATACACCAAAACCTAAGCCACTCGAACCAAAACTAACACCAGCGCCAGCTCCTGCACCAGAGCCGAAATTTACGGTTAAATGGTATCGGGAGAACATTCAGAAGCTACGAGATGATGCAATTGATAATCCGACTAAAGAGAATGTAAGGCGATACTATTACGTGCAACGGATCATGCTTGACAAAGCCAGTCGTTATGCAGATATGGCGAGACTGGTAACTACTACTGATCCGTTCATTGATGAAAACAATCGCCGATCCACATCCTCATTTGCGGCTATGGAGCAAACACGAATAGCTGACGAAAACAGAGGACGTGTCTTGAATAGCATTTCAAGTAAAGCAGGTATCTTTTTCTTTTTTAAAGGAAAGGACTGTCCTTTATGTGAGAAGCAAGCCTTCGTTTTAAAAACATTTAGTCATGAAACCAGCATAAATGTAATTCCTATTTCTGTTGATGGTCTCCCTCTACCTCAAAATGAATTTAACAATATGAAAATTGATACCGGTCAAGCCAAAAAACTTGGAATTACTAATGTACCGGCGATTGCATTAGCCATACCGCCTAAAGATATCAGAATCATTTCGTTTAGCGCTATCAGTAGTGATTCTCTGAAGGAACGCACTGTGTTGATTGCTAAAGATGCAAAACTAATTTCTGAACAAGATTACACAAGCACACTTCCCCTTAATCACAATGGATATATTGACAGCGACATAATCAAAGATATGCCAGACGATATTTTAAATGACCCAATTCTATTTGTTGAATATATCCAAAAACGATCTCAAGTTATAAAACCTTAAAAGGCTAATTTCGTAATGAAAAAGACATTATTAAGTTTGGTTGTTACCGCTCTTTTCGGATTTACTCCTATTAGTCAATCCGCTGATGTAAACGAGCAATTAAATAAGATGTTTGGCTCTATGTCGAACACAACCAGCGGTGGTTCTTATAAGAGTGTTACTCGCGAGGGGTACGTAGGAGGGGGCTTCGTGGTCCGTAATCAGCTACGAACCCTTACACCCGTTAACGTAACGTTACCTAAAGCATCTGGTGGATGCGCCGGTATTGATTTCTTTGCTGGATCATTCAGTTTCATTAACACGGAAGAATTTATTCAATTGCTCCGAAATATCGCGGCTAACTCTGTCGGACTGGCATTTCAGTTGGCTATTAACGCTATGGATGCCGTACTGGGAGGGGAGTTATCAAAACTACAATCCATCATACAAAAGCTGAATGAATACACCGCCAACTCATGTCAATTATCAAAAGGCTTAATGGTAGATATGGCAGGTGCAATTAGCGAAGAAATGAAAACGTCAGTGTCTGCACAGCTTTCATCTAAAGGTATTCAGGATTCATTCAATAGCTATAAATCCGAGGTGTTAGGTAAACAACCGCCAATGATGGCAGCACAAAAAGCCGGTTTAACAAAACCGTGTACTCACTACGGTAATGTAATGTGGTGTTTATTAAGTAAAGGTGGATTTAATAGTGGATTTTTAAATTCTACGGACGAACAAAAGGAATTAGTTATGAGTTTGACTGGTATGGTTATTGTAAAAGAAGCCACACAATCTAATGACAAATCCACTCCTATATTGCACCAAACAATTGCTCCCATTCCTATTGAGGAAGTCTATGAACTATTGATGAAAGGCTCAAAAGAAAAAGAAAATGTTCAAATCTATGGCTGTGGTACATCAAAAGACACCTGCATAGCTCCAGCACCAAAGAAAATTAAGGTTGATGGGCTTCAGACTCAATTCTTAGATATATTTGAAAAATATAACTATCTTCAAAAATATATAAGCAATGAGAAACCTGCTGAAAACATAAAACAAAAAGTATTGTTTTTCAATGTTAATGGGGCTGTCACTAATGGCTACAAATTAATAGATGGTCAAGATACTACTAGAGCAATGCACTATTACAGAAATATATCAGAAATAATTAGTTATGAAGCAGCTTTCGTATATTTAAACGATATGTTAACTGCCGCTGAAAGCAGTGCAGATAGAATTATAGAAAACAATGAGGAACCTATTTTTGCTCATATAAAAAAACAGCGCGAAATGATACGAGATGCAAAAGTAACCCTTCGACAAATACATGATGGTTACATTGTTAAGCATGGTGGTTTAGTCAGAATAAACGAAATATTTAATACATTCATGGTTGGTACGAAACCAATTCACGTTCCAGATGGTGTGAACGCTCAATAATCAATCGGAGTAATCAGTAATGGATTTTCACGTATACACATCATCTGGTGGAGCTTCGGCGCTTTCAATGGTGTTTAACGGGCTTAGTATGCTCAGTAACGATGGTGTCTTGGCAGGATCATTTAAAATCGCTTTTTTGTTATCCATCATCGGATATGTAATAAAATCTGCCGCTGATGGTGGTAGAACCATAGCATTTCAACAAGCTGCCGTATCAGTAGTTCTATTTTTATGCTTCTTTCAAGTTACAACAAGAGTCACGATTGAAGATGTTACAACCGGCGAAGTACGGGCTGTTGATAATGTACCTTTCGGTGTTGGTTTTACAGCATCAATTATCAGCAATACTGGTTATCAGTTTACACGAAAAATGGAACAGGCATTTTCAATGCCAAGCATGACTGAAAACGGTCCCGTTGACCCATTGTATACCCTTGCATCAATGTTTGATGCAATGCGAGATCCGTTAATTTGGTCCAGTGGCGATAGTAAAAGTGCTCACTTAGAGGAAGCTATAAAGGTTTATACAAACCAATGCCTTGCATTTGATATTGCAAGAGGGGCTCAAAGTTTCATGGGAATCATGAATAAGCCATTTGATGATCAACTAGCAACAAGCCCAAACAGAACTATTGCCATTGAAGTAAACGGTAAAGTTGATGATGTGTCCTGTCTTGAGGCAATGAAAAGTATCAGGCTTATGGTTGGCGGGCAAGCTGACTCAATCGGTAAAGGTGTGCTCAGTGTAAGAAATGGGTTTAGTGAAAAATGTAAAACATACGGCTCAAAGAACCAGTGTTCACTTCCATTTGCAAACCAGACCATGACTGAAGCAATGACATTTTTTGGGGCTACAGGGAAAAACCTACGTGATTTTCAAGCGCAGTTATTAATGTACCCGTTCGTTGTTAATATGCCTCAAACCGCTAATGAAAACGCCTATCACTCCTATGCGGCGGTCGCTAAATCACAGTCTCAAATTCAACAATCATTCAAATGGGCGTCTGAAGGTTCGTCATTTCTAATTTGGATTCAATATCTTCAGTCTTTTATACAGGCGGCTGTATACGGTCTGGTGCCATTTGTTGCCTTCGCTTTAGCATTCGGATTAATGGGCGTAGGTTTGAGCCTTAAATACGTTCTGGTGCTTTTGTGGATTCAAACATGGCAACCGTTACTTGCGATCATGAACGCTATTATGTTAACTAAAACACAGTCTGATATCTCAGTGCTGGTTTCTGGTGCTTCTAGTTTCTCCGATTTATACCATTTGTTATTTGTTACACAGAAAAATATCGCCATTGCAGGGCACATGATGGCATCAGTACCGATGTTGGGCGCATTTGTCGTGTTTGGTTCCTCTTATGCTTTCACGGGGTTAACAAAAGGTCTATCAACAACAGGTGCTCCTGATACGTCACCAATGACTCCAGATGCTACTGATTCTCCAGCTTTACACAAGCAATCAGCAGTTACTGAACAATCAGCACATAATGCAGTATCAACGATAACAGGCGGGAATAGCACTGCTCCAAAACTGGACTTATTAAATACGCGACAACAAGCTATACAATCTGCTTCCAGTAGAAATATTACAGCTCAAGAAACCTTAACTTCAGCTATTGATAAAGGTGTTAGTTCTTTGAGTTCTATGGGGATAAATACATCTCATAACTACGGATCTACAATCAATAGTGATACCGGTTTGAGCAATACAGTTAGCAATTCATCCAATAATGGCTCAATGATCACAACTGGTAACACATCCTCTACTATTGATGAGAGCGCAAAAATTACCGCTTTATCCGGTGACGCAAGCGTATCAGGTGGTATGGGCGTAGGTTCACCGGATACTGGTGGAGCTGGTGGCTCTGGTGGTAAAGGCGTTTCTATTGGCGGTAGCGCTGCCGTTAGTGCTCAATCCTCCGATATTCACCGTAATTCTGGAGCTCAAACAACCGGCATAATGACAAATGACTCAGTTGCAACGAATGATGCAACCAGTTTATCCAATAATATTCAATTTGCTGAACACATTGCGGATCAACTTGATAAACATGGTGGTACTCAAGAGTCAGCACAACTAGCACAAAGTATCAGACAAGCCGCCTCGCAAGCAGAAACAGCCCAAGAATCATATAGTGAGACTGTTTCTGCTAATAATTCTGTATCTACAAAACAGTCTTATACCGCAGGTCAGGTAGCAAATTTAGCAAATGAAAACAGTAATGTTGTAGACAAAATCAATAATGAAAATCTAAGTAATGATGAATTCCAGAACAGAAAAAAAGAATATCAACAGCAGCTTAGTTCCATTATGGGAGCATCGGACGCAGAAAGCGCGGCGACAATTTATGCAGCAAACGATACTGGCGGTTTAGTTAACCACTTTGGAGAATTGTTCGGTCCTGCTACAAACCCTACTGGTGCTATGAATGGCGAAGAAAGTAGAAACATGAATGTTGCACAAAATACTGCATCGGAAGTTCAAGGCAATATTTCCAGCACTCAGGGGGCTGTTAATACCAAATTCGGTAATACTACAGCTCAAGCCCAACAGTTCTTAAACAGCCAACAGACTAATGTAGAAGATGTTTCAGCTAAAAATAGTGCAGGACTAGGAATGTCTGAGCATTATTCAGAATCTAAGATGGCTAGAGAACAATTACATGGAAGTTCTGTATCAGAAAATAGCTCTCGAATGATTTCAAATGATGGCACAAGTGTTGCTGCAAGCATGAATGCATTGAACAATTCAGTTAGTAACGTGGGTGCAGATCAAAACAACATAGAATCAGATACAACGGCAAATTTAAATTCTATGAAGCCAGTAAACACAGTGGCTATGCCGTATGAACAGTCCAACAATATTACAGACGGACTAGCACAATACGCAGCTATTGCTAAAAATTCCACTTCTATTAATCAAATAAATGAAGCAGCAACAAATTTCGCAAATACATATTATGAAAATGGCGGTAATGCCAGCCGTGACCAACTTTACAGCGCACTTAATAATGTGCAAATTGAAGCAAGAACGGGTTCTGGGAATACTCAATTAAACATAACCAACAACACGTTAGCAGGTGGTAATGGCAATCAAATTCCACAAAGAAGTCGTAGGGACATAATTATCGGTACAGATCTATCACCTAGTTCTATACCAGAGAAACCTGAAAAATCAGAAGGTTCAGGTGAAGATAAAGCAATTATTACAAAAGGTAACCCAATGCCAAGAGTAGAACAAATTAAACCGCGATAACGGACATAAAAAAAGGCAAAAACATTGTGTTTTTGCCTTATCTTTATGATCTGCGTTACTCAAATTGGCATTAAAAAAAACGCCAGAAAAACGACAATAGCAATACCTAATCCATAATCTTCTAAAAAACTACCGAAACCAGAGCCGCTTTCACGCTTCCTAACATAAGCAGAGCCATATAAATCAATATCGTGTTGACGCTGTTCTGCGGCTTGTTGTTCTGCTTTTTGCATTCTCTCCGCATGACACTTACACGAACGGGTGAAGTGATAATAACGCGGTCGTCTGTATATGAAACCGTGATTAAAAGACATATCGCCCCCCTCAACTGATTAATTTATATACGATTAAATCATACCTTATTTCATAAAAAATTACATGCTAAATAGAACCCTTTTCTAAGTATTTATCCTGAAAAATAGAAATGTAAGGTGTTTATCATGTAATGATCCGAAAACCATGAGGAAAGAAAATGATTCAAAATTTTAGGAGAAGAAATTTTTCTTCGGTGGTGACTCATTTATCACTAATAGCCTATATCTCAGTGATGATAACACCCGTTAACTCATTTGCTGAAGTTCCGTCCACACCTCCAGAAAACACAGGTAAATATCAGACAGATAAAAATAATTTGGAGGGAGTTACTGCTGGTCATGACACAGCTAAAGAGGCTTTAAATTTTTATAAAACATTACCAAGCCTAAATGTAGACTCGAAAGGTACTTCACAATTTGGTAAAGGTGAATCAGTCAATTTTAACAGTATTTATTATAAAGACAGCCTTGCTATGGGAGTAGATGATGTATCAAACGTCTATGGCAATGATAGCAAAACAAATGAAATTGGGTTTCATGAATCAAAAAAACTTAAAACAGAACAAAGCCCCAAGGGAGAGGCATACCGAACTTTAGTAGGGGCATCCCGTCATTCCTCAATTGACATTAACAAAGATGATGATGTTTTTAATGTTCATAACGATTTTCTCTCAAATGAAAAAAAATATTCCGATGCTATTTCAAAATGCGAAACAAAACAGGTATTTGAGGATTATGTAGATAAAAAGCACATACCTGATTATAAGGAATGCACAAAAACAGTCGATGTGACAGGTGGTTACATAGTTAATCATCCATATTTAGCAGGTTTGGTATCTCATAATTCAGGTCCTGCAAATATTAAAACCTGTGGGGAGACATGTGTTGATATCTGGTTAGGAAAAGTAGGTGATGACTACTGGAAAGGTAACTGCCGAATATTTGAAGATTATATGTCTGTGAATGTTATTAACCCAACCGCTGTTATTAGCGCAAAAATAACCCGCGCTAAATGGGATGATTACATGCAAATCTATGCTGGTACAAGCACTGATCTTGAACAGGTATGGGGTGGACCACACGGAAAAGATGTTTTTCCACCTGAAACTCCTGGTCGTTGCGAACTTTCTACAAGTTGGGACCAGCAATTAGATGTTGATGTGACTGAAAAATTTAGTAAGGTCCAACCGTATGATGAAGTGTTTTTTAAAAACAGAGTTTCTGTAACTGGTGCAGGTGAAGGCTTTGCACAATTACGCATTCAATTTGATAAAAAAAAGGCACTTACTAACGATGTATGGAGTTCGCCACAGCAAGGTGAATTTAACAAGGCAGTCAAAGCCATTAAAGAAGGATTTTGTCAGGATTACACTGTTGTTTGTCATGACACAATAATCCCCGATAAAGACGGTTGTGCTGTCATAGATGGTGTCAAACTCTGTAAAGAGGACTTCGTGCCACCGCCGTTAGATAAAATATCTCCATTCTGTAAGCGAGCAGAAGTGATCACGCATTGCGGTAAAGAGCATGGAGTTAACAACACATGTAAAAAATACGAGAAGCAAGGTTGTTCATTTATAAAGTCTCAATGTTTAACGGGAAAAGAAGGTGATATTGCTGGTTGCTGGCAATCTAGTGAAACATGGGATTGTGGAAAAGATGTTACCTTTAATAATGGCGCAGTCCATGAAAAGCTAATTTGTGACGGCGCGGTACAATGTCTAAATGGATCATGTTTACGTCCTTCATCTCAAGAGAATGGTGATTTTGCAACAGCGGCTGCTATGTTGAATGCGGCATCTTTTGCATTGGCAGATACTAATTGTGCTGATGCAGAAGAAGCAAACAACGGTGAATCTTCTTTGAATAAAGAGCAATGTGTCATTTTCAAAGGTGAAGCTCTGACATGCCGAACGGCAATGGGAGGATGGGTAGATTGTTGTGATCAACCGGTCGGTGTGAGCTGGATAGAATACGTACAGCTTTCAATGATGACTATGAGAGCGGCAGATGCTTTAGCGATAGAAGCAGGGTTGTTTGATGGTGGTGTAGGCTTATTTGATATGGCAAGCACAGCAGCTATGGATGCGGTGGAAGCTATTACAAAACCTGCTATTTCCGCTTTTAACTCTTTTGTCGGAAATGCCGGTGCTGAAGTAGCTCAAGGAGTCGCTGAAAAAGGCGTTGTCTCGATGACAACAGCAGCGCTTAACAACCTAACAACCAAAGTTGCCGAATGGACTGCAAACACCTTCGGTGAGGCTGTTACAAACGCTATTTTCCAATCCGCAGCTACTGAAGGCGGAAAAACCGCAACTCAATCATTAGCAGAAAACGGAGGGGCTAGCTCCGGTGCTTCAGTAGTGCAACTTTCATCAACGATCACAACAGCCATGTCAGTTGTCGGATATGCATACTTGGCATACCAAATGGCAAACCTATTGGTGAATATTATATGGGCTTGTACCGATGAAGAATTCAAACTGGCAATCAAAAAAGAAACTAAGTTAGCGACAAAGGTAGACAGTTGGTGTTCTAAGAAGGTTCTTGGCGCATGTATCGAAAAGAAAAGTAGCTACTGTGCGTATAACTCTCAGGTAGCCAGAATAATCACTGAGCACGTTAGAGGAACAATAGGATACGGTGATACAAAAAATCCGAATTGTGAAGGAATTACATTAGCAGATATGGATAAAGTAGACTTCACCAAAATAGACTTTTCTGAATGGACCGCAACTCTTAAAGAAGCCGACATGCTTCCTGATTTCAAAGAATTTGACCTCGATAAATATACGGGTTCTGGAAGTACACTCAATGCTGATGGAAAGCGAGTAAACTCTGTCGAGCGATTTACCAGAGGGGTTGAAGGTACAGATTTAGATGAAGTTAGACAAAGAGCGAAAACAAGGTTAAGTGTTAAAGATGAATAGATAAATAAATCCCGCTAATAAGCGGGATTTTTTTTATCTAAATTTATATACCTGACCATTCCGTATTATTTTTGGCTCACTTTTCAAATTGCTCGGCAAAAACAGTACGGTTTCAGGACCTAACTCAACACTAATTTTCTTGAATTCTTCCTCATACTTACCAGTGTCGTGTAAATAATGAACACACTCATGATCCGTATAATTATATGAATACTTCAGATTAGTGAATGGTGCTTGATGCACATTTACATATAGATTCTGCTCGGAAATAGTTCTATTTTCTGTAACAGATACAAATTTAGCAGCGTTACATGCTAAAACATTTCCAGCCACTTCAGCTTTAATTGCATTTGATAAGTATTTATCAAAGACAGAGTTAATACGCTTCGTTTTCAAAAGCTGGTCACTGAAACTCAGCGGTGTAGACCCCCATTCGGTTACTAGTAAACGACCTTCCATCATAGGTGCTCGTTCTTCAGGTGTGCTTGTATCAAAAGCTAAAAGCCCAAAAACAGGGTTTACTGTTGCAGCAAGGGTAAGATCCACTACATTTACTGCATTCTTGCTTTGTAAGGTGATTTCTCTTAACTGATCCATCCCTTTTGTATCGTTTACAACAATAGGTTCCTTAATCTTTTTTAATGAATTTCCTTTCTGACTTGGTACTAACACAGCAAAGATCGTGTAATTATCCGCATCATCATCCAGATTATTCAACCCTATTGATTTAGCAATTTTGAGAGCCTCACTTCCATTTTCAACCACTGGTTTTGAAGCCTCATTATTATATATCCAATTACTATTTTCATTATTAGCACAGCCGGATAACACTAATGAAAATAGAATCCCTGTAATCATTTTACAACTTTTCATTATTCACCCTTATTATTAATAAATTCATTTTCTTTAGATTCAGAGCAATATGGACATTTCATATTGCAGGAATCCTCTGATTCGTGTGTAAGATAGATATATTTCTGCCGACACTCAAAACAGCCAGTTAAACCAATTATTCCATTTCGGTAATTGGTTGCGATTTGCCATGCCAAGTTCGGATCAATTATGTGTTTCTTTAATGGATCATCAAAGAAGCCACAATGAACATTAAATAAATGGCGGTATGCTTTATAAGCACCAACCAATTCTTCTATTTGCAATCTATTTTCTGGATCTTGTGCAGTCATTAAATATACATGTAAAAAATCAGTAGCAGATCGTTTATCATGTTGATTAGCTAATATAGTGCTAATTTTTCTTAGTCGTCCTAACGTAAAATCATTATCCTCATTATCAATTCCTGAATCATTTCGTAAACATCCATACATACGTGGAGATATTGCTGGAATCTCAGACAATATTACATTCTTTCTAAATCCAAGTTTTATCATATCAATTGCTAATTGATAATCTTCTGGCGCAATAGTTAATTTCATTTAAACACCTTTCCACATAAGCGCGCTCTAGATTTAAGATAGAATAATACATCATCATATTTTTTATGATAACCATCATTATCGACTAACCTAGTTGATATAATCGAAGGTCTGTAAATTGGAGAAATATATATTTGTTTTGAATACAAAGAAAACAGTATTTCTTTAAAAGAAAACTTATTAATTGTATTGTATGACTGACAATCATTAAACCAAAAGAAATGATTAGTATCTGTGCCAGACATGCTGTTAATAATTGCTGATTCAATTAGCATTGTTAAACGCAAAAATGAAACATCCAACAGTGATTTTTTAAAGTTCGGGTCTTTCTTAGTATATAAAGACTGAGAATCCTCTTTATAGCTCAATATATATGCTGGCACTTTCAATCCACTGAAAAAATCTCTCATAATGGAAAAATCTTCAACAAAACAGGTTTTGTCAGAATTGACGACCACAAATGGATTATTATCAACTCTTTCAGAATTACTTAATAAACTGAAAAGTACATCAGTCATTTCAGTGTTGTAGCAATTTATTTTATTGTTCATTTTCTTTCAATCTTTTCCATATGAGCAGAACTGATTCACCATATTCTTTAGCTTTGTTCTTTAACGCTGGATTTGGTGTGTGATAATTACCGATGGCTTGCGCTATATCATTTGGAGATAGTTCAATCGCTCGACACAAGACCTTCGCTGATACCTCAATGTTCTTATCTACATCTAATAACTCAGCAGGGTCAGAAACATAATTACTACCGTTCCAACGCCAATTAATTTGTGTAATACCGATATCAGTCAATGCTGAAACGCTTACATATTCCCGCACTTTTCGGACAGCATCATCTCGGTTCACCGGATAATAAGAGCCCATAATTGGGTTATTTAAAGCATAGCGATGGGGTGCAACAAAAGATTTATCGCCTGTTCTATGGGAGCTCTCTTTAAGAGCAATAGCATAGAGTAAAAGCGGATCGAGGTTACATTGTTTAGCGTGCTTTTCCCACGAGGTATTAGTTAAATCTACAACAGCAGCCTCGCAAATCGCAGCATTAAAAATGCTTAAAAACAGAAGAAAGCGTTTCATCCTCCCCTCACTTATTCTGAGCATATACGTATATATCAGTATAAATTATAGTAAGACATGCATTAGTCGTCAACACACTAACTACGACTAATGCAATTTATTATACATTTATTTACAGTATGCGTAAACAGAGAGAGAATGAAATTTCACACATATTCAATACGTTAAATAACCAAAATAATTATTGGCATGATACTTATAATCCAAAGAAATTAATAACATTCACATTTAGTCGAAAATAGGTGTTTTATGGCTTATGAAAGACAATTCTTTCTTCTGCACCAAAATTGTTATCGGCACATTTTCAAAAAACATTAAGTCACCAAAGGGGTTTTGGTGACTTAATGTATCTCAGATATTAAGTCACCAAAACGGTAGTTACGACTTAATGTAATCGGGCTAATAAGTCACCAATAGGGTAGTTACGGTATAATTAGTTTATGTTAAAATAACTTTTTCTGAACCTTTTCTGGAGTGCTGAAATTCATGTCAGTATCATATGAAGATGCGTTATTGCTAAAGCTGGAAGCAATCCTTGCTGACTGTGAGGAAGCAATAACTGTATGCGCTGATAATGCGGTAAATCTGATCCAACAGTTTATGCAAGAAATAAATAACAAAGAGTTATTTTCCCCATACCTGCCAGTAATTCATAACGACAGGGGCTCAGTACGGATTCGATGGGGAATGGTTGTGATGAACAAGGCAACTAAAAAAGTTGGCTCTATGCGCAATGCTCCAACCACAGGTAATGGCGATTTTGACATACGCTATTTTTCAATTCGGTCTGATGAAGTGCGCCAGCTTATTCAAAAATACGAGGATAAGTTTAAAATTATCAGGGCTGACATTAAGCAAACCAAAAATATTACTAAGTCATTGAAAATGAGAATTACACATTTGAAAAAGGGCACAAGAAAAACGGCTATCGGTGTTACTAGCTGAATTTTATGTTTTTTTTGGTTTACTGTGAGCCGTAGGCGATCTTTTAGGGGGTACTGTGAGCCGTAGGCGATCCTTTCCCTGTCTTTAAAAACAGCGTAGGGGCGATTTTGAGAGGATTTCCACATATCATCGTGGGTGAGCACTGGCATACAGGCTAGAGTGGCTCAGAATCGCTTAGACGAAGCATATATGATATTAAAAGCCACTACTTGCATCCATTCACTTTTTTCAGCCATTTTGTGCAGTATTTTACGAATAAGTAGAGGCTTTCCCTTTGGTGAAGATAGCCAGACACAATAAGCTCTGACTATTTTTCTGTAATTTAATATTGAAACTTAATTAATTAATCTTTTCCATATATCCATACTTGAATCTGCTGATATTTTAATTACATCCCAATTAATACCATAATTACAATCATGGTTATTTTTAAGTGACTCCAAAACATCTAAACAAAATTCCTTTTTATCATCATCATTTAAATTAAAATAGAAAACATCAAGATCAGTTTTATTAAATTCATCTAATTCTGTTTCACTATCCCAACCGGAAACAATACTTGTATGAATATCTTCAGCACACCACGTTACTGAGAAAAAGTCTTTCTCAGTAACAGTATATTCCTCAACGCCTATATTCGACTTACTTATTATTTTACGCGCTTCCTTTTCTGACTTTGCCTGTACATCAAATGAAGCCAGCACATAGTTATTGTTATTAAGGTTAACTTTATACGATACATTATAGGTATTCATGACTCATCCTCGTTTAATTATTATTAGCTGTGTAATTAATTAGATTTGTGAATTAATACTATATTCGTATAAAGCTGAAAGCAATATATTTGTAAAAATGATAAATACAATACCATTACTTATTTAAATACAACAATTCATTATATAATTGATTACCAAATTAACAGGATTAAATTAAACCATAATAATTCATTTTTAATTAAACAATGAAGTTTCCATTTTGACAAATATATATATTTATTGGTATTTGCTTGATATGGTATTACTTCTATTTTTTTCTCGCATAACGTATTTCATATAAAAAATTTAATTGGATTTTATTAATGAACCTTAATACCAATACTAATATCATCGAATCAATTGAGATAGACAGAGTAATTGCGATCCGAGAACATGCTATTAGCCTATATAAAGAATCACTCTCTAAAGCAGCAGAGGCAATCGAAATAATAAAAACAATCCCCAATACCAATAATCATTTTCCTCACCAATGCATAGAGGACGATTTAATTGATTTACAATATCCTAGAAATACTAATGATGATGATGACAGAACACGGTTTGAACTTTGGTTAGACAGAAAGATATGGCAAATGTTTATTGATAAATCTGGTATCAAAACAATCATGAGCAATAAACAAATAGAGAAATTACAATACGATCTTTACAATATGAAATCTCCGGTGTTTAACCTCGAAAATGCATCATGCACTTTTACAAGTTTAAGTGTTAATCGCGCTGATTCATTCAAGAATGGATTAATGGATGTATTGCAATCAGTTTCATGGGATTACAAAAGCAACAATCCCCGCTGTCTTGGAAAAAAAATAATAATAGATAATGCCATTACAGTAGGTAAGTATTCAACAAGGTTTAATAAGACTGATACAGTTAATGACTTAGTTAGAATATTTTGCCTTCTTGAACAAAAACCTATTCACGAATTTCAAAATAGTGTTGGGCTATATATATCTGATAATGTGCAAACTAATAATAAAAATTTTGAAACTGAATTTTTCTTCGTTAAGTGGTACAAAAAAGGCACAATGCATCTATTATTTAAAAGTGAAAGTTTGATAAACAATACTAATGATTTGATCGCAAAACTTTTCCCCTCAGCATTGCCGCCTTTGTGAAACACATTCACAGTCAAGGTATCGAGGTATATCTACACACATCAGATATACCTCAATTAATCCTCACACAGTAACACCACACAGTACAAGCCTCATATAAACCTCAGTTACGCATCACACCAACATCTAAATGATATATTTTCATTTTCATTATGATTTTTACACCCTGATATTTCTCAAATTAATCTCACATCAACCTCTTGCGACACTCAAGTTCCACTGTTAAAATTACAAACATACTCAATATCGCATCAAATAAATCTCAGATGCATCACATTAACAATTAGAGGCTTCAAATGCGTATTTATATAGATGATGGTTCTACTAACATAAAAATGCTGTGGGAACAGGATCAGGAAGGTGAAGTAATTAAAATTAGTCCTAACAGCTTCAAACGCGGTTGGGGTACGGCTTTTGGTACTGGCAAACCATTCAACTATACCGTTGATAACGAGAAGTATTCATTCGATATTATTGATCCTGACAATTTGCCAACTAACAACGTAGCTTGGCAGTATAGCCCTCTAAACGCAGTTGCAGTGCAACATGCACTTCAGATTAGCGGTTTACCTCCCCAAGAGGTTGAAATCGTTGTCACTCTACCATTGGCAGAATTTTACGATCAGGATGCGCAATATCGAATGGATAACATCCAACGCAAAAAAGATAACTTAATGCGCGAAGTTCAAGTAAGCCGAAATGAACCTTTCAAAATCAAAAAAGTAACCGTTCGTCCTGAGTCAATTCCTGCGGGTATATCTTTGTGTGATGAATTAAGACCCAATCATTCTGTACTGATTATTGATATTGGAGGCACCACAACTGATATCTCAATGGTTTCTGGTCAAATGACGTCTGTATCACGCATTTTTGGTGATCCTACGCTTGGCGTATCATTGGTGACTAACGAAGTCAAAAGAGCTTTGGCGAACGCTTCAACAGAAACATCCAGCTATAACGCAGATCAACTCATTATTAACCGGCACGATGAAAACTATCTGTTAGATAACATCAACAGCGTTGATGATATTCAGATGGTGAAAGATGCCATGAACAGCAGTATTGAACGACTAAATACCCGTGTGCTCGATGCGGTCAGCACCTTTAAGGGCTATACACATGTCATGGTTATTGGTGGTGGAGCTGCGCTTTCCGCTGATGCAATCAGAAAGAAAATAGCAATCCAACCAGAACGTTTCTACGTGGCTGAAGAACCTCAGTTTGCTTTGGTTCGGGGTCTGAAATTATTAGGATAACGTTATGAAACAAGAGCGTAAAAAGATAATTTTGTATCTTCGTCCCGAACTCAGCGAGGCTGATAAATTCGCAATTAAAAAGATTGAAGAATCGCCGGTTCAAACTGAAGCAGTACGTACAGCGTTACTGGCAGGGATCGCATTAGGGGAAATTGATGATAGATTGCCTTCTTTGCTGGCTTCAATTCTATCAGACAGGACAAAGGCTGATACCTTCAAAGTAATGTTAGATTCCTTTCTAACTGTTGATAGTGACGGCACTCATGCTCACAATAAAGTAAATTTGAGTCAGGCAAAACGGGCGTTACTGACTGATAAAGTAAAAATAGAGAAGGAGCCCCCAAGTCAGGCAGCAAAGAATTTGAAAGGTTCATTACCAGATTGAAGGGTGGTGTATGTCCGAACAAGAGTATGGTGAAACTTTAAAGTTCTTCGCCGATTGGCAGAAAATCGAAAAAAAACGTTCCTGTCTTAACTTTCAAAAGGTAGTTTCCAGATCTGGCGTTCCTACCATTAACATCGAGATAGCACCTCTTGAAAAGGATGGAACTGCAAGATGGGAGCAAAAACAGACTATTCAGTTATCCTTAAAAGAACTGACTCAGCTCTCTGCATTAGTGCTTCTATCAAAGAAGTATATTGATAATTTTGAAGCTCGATATCATGGGGATAGTAGGAACAAAGGGTTGTCTGTTTTTGATAATGGTAAGTCAGGAATGATTTTCTTGATCTCTGAAGCAGGACAGACGCTAGAACACGGTATAGATCAATACCAACGTTTGGAACTTGCTGTGTTCATCGTACAGCAGCTATCCGCAGCGTTAAAAATAAGTTATGCATGTACTGTTGTAACGCTAAAAAGTCTGTATTTGATCGACACTCATTAACTGAGAAGCCTAAACATTTGTTTGGGCTTTTTTTTTCAATCATAAATGAATTTACATTTTTAGCTCTGAACAGCGAGAGACATGAAAACTTGTTTTCGTGTCGGTGTCGCTGTTGAACAAACGAGCAAAGCGAGTGCGTTAGAAAGCATAAGAAAATTGTCCACAGTGAAGCACATCTTAGCATATTAAGATCTTTTCTTTCTTTTTAGATCTTAAAAAATTAAAACCTTAGATATGGGGATATATTCATAATAATCATTTAGTTACGATATTAAAGGTCGTCACTGATGCAGTGAAAGGTCGTCGCTGATGCAGTAAAAGGTCGCCGTTGATGCAGTGAAAGGTCGCCGTTGATGCAGTGAAAGGTCGCCGTTGATGCAGTGAAAGGTCGTCACTTGTAAAGTATATGCGGTTAATTATTAACCAAGGCTCGTTATTTAATCAAAAAATCATATCCTATTAATTAATATTAGTTTATTTTCTAATTTTGTTGTGGATAAGTACGATTTTCTTAAATGTTTTGTAATATTCCACTACCGAAAAAGTATATTTTTGATTTGCTGCAAAAGGTCGCCGTTGATGCAGTTAATCAATAAAAAGGTATTTTTCTGCTGGTGGCTAAAGGTCGCCGCTGATGCAGTATAAATATATACTTTTATCATAATTTAATTCATATATATCAACATGTTATACAAAAGGTCGCCGTTGGTGCAGTATAGTCATAAAAAAAGGTACTTTTCTATTAAAGGCTAAAGGTCGCCACTTGTGCAGTATATAACGGTGTAAATGCTTAAAATAAATCCTTATATATCATATTGTTACACTAAAGGTCGCCGTTGATGCAGTACGGTCATAAAAAAAGGTATTTTTCTGCTGGTGGCTAAAGGTCGTCGCTAATGCAGTATAGAATGGTGTAAGCATGTATATATAATCCTTATATATCAATCGGTTATGCTAAAGGTCGTCATTGGTGCAGTATGATCATAAAAAAAAGTTACTTTTCTGTTTAAGGTAAAAGGTCGTCGTTGATGCAGTATAGAGTAGTATGGTGGACTTCATTAACTTACTGTTTATCAGTGTGTTAACGAAAGGTCGTGACATATGCAGTTTGTCATATGGAAATTTCGTTAACTGACTTGGCAATAAGCCGTCATGGAAGTATTGCTAATGTGAGAGGTAACATACTTTATGTATTTATTATCACAACGTTAAGGCTATTTTCGTCTGGTGTTCAATACTCCACCAGCTACGTATTACTTTAAAGGTCACTTTGCTTTTAGACAAAACAACCTTTAGAATATATACCTATCATGTTGGAATTGAGTCTTTTGTGATGAAAAAGAAGCAAATCAGTAACTTAACACTTTATACTAATGTTCGTCATTCTGATGATTTCAATCTTTCTCTCGCCAGCTTACCTATACCGGCGAAAAGAGTGCTGTTTCTTATTCTCGCTCAGATATCTGATCCTAGAGAATCTGTTGATGAAGATGAAATATGCTTTGAGGTTAAAGCTAAGGAGTATGCTGAAATTTGTGACGTGGACCTTTCAACTGCGTATAAATCCCTTCCACTCGCCGTAGATACTCTGTTGAGCTCTCACATATATGAAGATCTAAGTGAGGAAGGTTTTAAACGAGCTTCAAAAACCAACATTACAACGAGTGCTACATATTACTTTGACGAAGGCTACTGCAAAATATTCTTTAACCGTAGGGTATTTCCCTATTTCTTTGAATTATCAAAAAAATTCACGACACAAAACCTTTTTTATGTAGCTAGATTATCGGATGCTAGTTTGGCAAATCTATATCAGCTAATTATGAAACGGTACTCTAAACGTAATACTATTGCCGAATATAAAACGTCTTTCACAATTGGAGTTGACGAACTTAAGGACGAAATGTGGCTGTTCAATATAGATAAGAAAGGCAATAAGGAATATCTCTATCAAAGCTATAAGTATTTTGGTCAGTTTTTAAAGCGGCTGGCGGTTAGTTTGGGTGAACAAACGAATATCAAGGATGTTTCAATTGCGATTGAGTCACGTAGAGGACGCAAGGCTTCTGTGTTACGCATATCCTATGTTATTCACAATGAAAAAGTGGGTAGTTCTATGCCTACCGATAAGGAACTGGACGAGCTCGAAAAGCAGATAGGTTTATTATAGTAATGATGTATAAAAATAAACGATTACAAGAAAAAATTACTCAGTTCAGTTTGCAGAACCCGAATTATAAAAAAAATGCTATGTTGAACCATATTCAGGATGATTTATTTGAAATGAAATCATCAGGCATGTCTTGGAATGCGATTATGGATGCTTTACCGGCTTACGGCTTGATGGTCAGTGATAGCAGTTTTAAAAAATTTTTGAAGAAATCCAGAGAACAAGAATAATAGCATGAGCGGTCATATTTCATTTTGTAAAAGTCGCCATGAAATATGCCAACATACAAAAGATGGTGTAGTTACATGGGCGTTCCACCCTGAACAGCCGCGTCTAGAGAAAAGGGGGAGAAAAAAAGAGAAAAAGAGAGAAAAAAGAGCGAGTCAGGGGCGCAGATGTGTAAGTTTTGCTCCTGTATTTGTTAGACACCTATTTGTATGTTGGCATATTTGGTTATGATTCTTTCTTTCTAAGAACAGGAGTTTCATGTGATGCTTGATAGCTATATTGGTTCATTGCTGAAGTACCTCCACCAGCTTGACTCTCTTTTTCGAGATACAAAGGTAATTTCAGCTCTTACCTGTGTCATTCCACCGGTAGAAAATGGTTGTGATGATATCGGTAAATGCATTGAGCCGGTTGTGAATTGGGGTCCTCATGCCTATACATCGGTTATCTCATGTTGGCAGGACTTATACATTTCTCCGTTGTACTCACAAAAGTTTGCGAGGCGAACAGCCGGATATGTACAGTTATCAACTGCGGCTATGGAACTTGCTGATCATCTAATCAAAATCAATACCGTAAAAAACAATATCAGAAGCTCGGTTGTCGCACTGCCAAAATCTGAGCGTTTCAGAATTTTGCGTAAACATCTGAGTAACGTAATGACACTGCATTTGTACCGGAACATTCCTGTATTTAACTCTGACGATGTGATCACTCATGCTTCATATACGTGGGGCTTAAAAGGACTCATGCAGAAAACAGACCCTGTTAAGCTTTATCAGCTCATAGCTGACATAGCAAAAGGCAACGCTGAGTTACAGGACTTAATGGATAAAATCCAAGAGTGCCCTGCTAATAGGCTCAGAATAAAGCGTAGCGTTACGCCGCAGCCGATCTGCAACCTAACCTTTGCCAGTGGGAAAAAACGCTGCATAAACGCTCCTGTGCCGTTTTTGATAGTGCAGGATCAGGATTTTAAAGTAAGTCCCCTGCCATTGTTTACTGCTGAAGCAGACAGACAAGAGCGTTCTGACAAACACAAAACGACTCTCCTTGGCGTGTTTAGGGGGCAACAGATAATTAAGTTGGAAAAATGATGAAGAAAAAAACACAACGGGAATTCTCAACCGCCCGTTTTTACTTTTGTGCTTCAATTGCTATGTTTTTGTTGATGGGGTGTAGCTCATTGGAGGAACGTGAAAGAGCTGCGTTTGAACTCGTAACAAATGAACCAAACCAAGAGAATATTCAATCTTATCTGAAGCTGGCTGAAGAACTACAAAGAAAGCAGGTTGATGAAGCCAGACAAGCGGCAGATGCGGCTACGTATGAGCGAGACAAAGAGCTCAATGAATATTTCAAACAGTATGGGAGGACCTATAAAAAATGATGAACAACACAGCGTTGTTACAGCACATAGCCTCTGAATTTATAGCCCATTCAGGAGTTCCTGTGAAACCGGCATTTGATAAAATTAGTGCAGGTGATGAAACATTCATTAATGAACTGTCACCATCGGATCTGCTTGAACTACTCGAAAACCCCCTGCCTATTATCATCAATACTTTGACCGGTGAGCCTCATTCCGCAATACATAGCCACAGTGACGATATATTGCCCGACTGTAAAAACTATGCATATGGGATAGGGTATGAGTCTGCTACTGTTTTGTTTGTGGTGATTGCGGGGATTGAGAGTTACTATCTCGCGCTTAAAGCAAAAGCATATCTGAAGAACCAGAATTATTTACCGTTACTAATAAAATTAAACGGTTTAAATAAACATGCAGGTCGTTCAAACTTCCACTATTAATTATGTAAAAATCATTATGAAAGGCAAGGTTACTATTCCTTTAGATGAGGTAGTTGGCAAGATGCTGGATGCGAAAAATGCTCATTAGATCCCATTGAGCTTACCTCATAAAAAGGTATACACCTCAGAGTTTATCGGCAATTCAAGCCCTATTTTCAGCTTTCTCTTCCCCCAAAAATTTCATACAATTCAAATTGTAACCTCACATAAAAGTGGGGTTTGTAACCAACTTTGGTATGTAGAGGGTTAATATGAGTAGACAACGGGTATCAAAAGGCAGTGTTATACCAAAAAAAGAATTCAAAATAGCAACGGTGCTGTCTCTCCTTGCTGTTGATTGTGATTTTGATTCCTTCTTTTCTGAGTTTAAACGTATCTATCCAAAGGATTGGGAAAGAGTTAATAAGCGTTACCAAGAGCATGAGAGATTAACAAAGCCGGGTAAATCACATCCTATGGCAGAGCCTTTGCAATACATGAAGACTGCTTTCAATAGTTTTAAAAGAAAGCTATTAAAAGAATCTATTACCGCTAAGGATTTCTTATTATCTCTTGAGGAGCCAAAAGAGAAATATAGTGAGTCAGAACCATCAGAAAAAGTATGGAAAGATATTAAAAGAAATATAAGTGTTGTTTACTCCTTTGAGAAAAGGCTACTGGCGATTCACTTACTTGGTAAATATAAGTGTACAGAATGTATAGATATGCTAGTTAATACTATGAACAACGATCATATCTTTGAAGTACAAAAGTTGGCTCATGATAAACTTGTTCGTTTCGGACTCGATGTCGGTGCTCAACCGAAAAGACCACCACACCACACCGACCCTCAAATTACACAAAAAATTGCTTCACTAGGTTTTTCATCAGAACAAGTAAAAGATAAAAAAACATGCGAACGAGCTATCAGCGAGTTCCGTAAAAAGTATCCTATTGATTACGACCTGTACACTCACTCAAAACGCAATCAGTTCAAGGCTTGGTTTAGAAAACAGATCAGTTAATTAGAAATAGCCTCTATTTTCGTTCTCGAAATCATCTCATGAAAACGCTGGTAGTCTGGCTGAAATATCGTAACGGGCATCTCGCATAGTTTCGTCTTAGACTCAATTATGATTGGGGGAAAATGTGCTCTCCCCCATCGCGCATTCAGTTCAATAATAGGCTTACAGTACAATAATTATCTATATCGTGATTTGTGAGCAGCTAAACAGTAAATGCCGTTATCCAGTCATTTTAATATCTAATACATAGCTTGCAATTTCCTAACTCGGATGTATACAATACTGTGTTTTTATACAGTATTGAGATTCGTATGAAATTAATCCCATGTACCGTAGATGAAGCCCTTCCATTACCTTTTTTCGCAGAGCAGATCCCTGCGGGGTTTCCTTCTCCTGCGAGTGATTACTTAGAGGATCGTATCGATTTAAACTCTTTGCTGATCAAGCACCCTTCAGGCACATACTTTTTACGAGTATCTGGTACTTCTATGATGGACGCACAGATTCTAGATGGAGATATCGTCATAGTAGATAGTTCGATTGATGCAAAACATGGAGATATCGTCATTGCTTCTCTCGATGGAGAGTTTACGATAAAACGACTACAAACCAGCCCTGTTATTGCCCTTATACCCATGAACAGCAACTACTCACCGATATACATCAGTGAGGGTGAAGAATTGAGTATATTCGGCACTGTGACTTACATTATCCACAAGGCGAGATAATGTTTGCCTTAGTTGATGTAAACAGTTTCTACGCCAGTTGTGAGCGGATTTTTCGCCCTGATATTGCCAATAAGCCGGTTATTGTTTTATCAAACAATGATGGTTGTGTCATTGCACGTTCCAAGGAAGTGAAGTTGCTTGGGATCAAAATGGGGGCTCTATACTTTGAGATTCAGTCACTGGTCAAAAAGCATGACATTCAGGTTTTTAGTAGTAATTACACTCTTTATGCTGACATCAGCAACCGCGTAATGGACACACTATCAGGTTTTGCCCCACGAGTAGAAACATATAGTATTGACGAACAATTCCTTGATATGACCGGTATGCTTAGAAATTTCCCGTTAGAAGATTACGGTCGCAAGATACAACAACGAATTTTGCAGATTGCTCATGTACCTGTCGGTGTTGGTTTTGCTCAAACTAAAACACTGGCTAAACTGGCAAACCATGCTGCTAAAACATGGACCAAAACAGGCGGTGTAGTCGATTTGAGTGCTACTTCACGTCAGAAAAGGCTCATGTCCCTTGTGCCTGTTAATGAAGTATGGGGTGTGGGTAGAAAAATAAGTAACCGGCTAAATGCTATGGGAATAGTTACAGCGCTTGATTTGGCTAGGGCTGAAACAACCATGATCCGTAAAACATTCGGTGTGGTTGTAGAACGCACTGTGAGAGAGCTGAACGGTGAATCTTGCATCGAGCTTGAAGAAGTAGCAAAAACTAAAGAGCAAATCATTTGTTCACGTTCATTTGGAAAAAAAATTGAGCTCTATGAGCATATGCATCAGGCTATCTGCGAGTATTCAGAGAGAGCAGCAGAGAAACTTCGAGCTGAAAAACGAGTCTGTTCCTTTGTCTCTGTTTTTATCCAAACCAGCCATTACGCCAGCGGAACGCAATACTACAACCACCGTTCTGAACGGTTAGAATATCCAAGTGCTGATACAAGAGACATTATCAATGTCGCAGTGCGTTTGTTAAAGACAATCTGGAAATCAGGGGTTAGATATCACAAAGCTGGCATCATGCTCACTGATTTTTCTGATCCATCAGTTACTCAACTTAATTTATTTTCTGAGAGTAAACCCTACAAAGGAAGTGAACAATTGATGAAAACCTTGGACCAGATAAATAATCGAGGCGTTAGCAAAATATGGTTCGCTGGAAAGGTAATGGATACAAGCTGGCGCATGAAGCGAGAAATGCTTTCACCGGCATACACTACGAGAATATCAGATCTTCCCGTAGTGAAGATTTAGGGGCGACTCTAATCAAGACCGATTAGCTTCGTTTATCACATTCATTGATAAACGCATTATTAATTAATACTTAGATAATACCCCTAATCAAATTAAGCAGGATTCACCACGACCCTGCTAATTGTATCAGCCAAAATACTCACATTGAGAATTCCTTTCGTTTAGAATTATATTCAAATAATCAAATATTATTCAGATAAAGAAACAATCATTATCAATTTATGATTATCAATGCAAGCCATTGATTTAATTATATTATCATGTATTACTCTATATGATTGTCATCTCTTAACCGATTGATAACAATAAACATAAATCGAAATGATACCGTTTTCCCTATGTAACTAAGGAAAATAGAAAATCCTGTGTGATAGCCTTACGTTGAATAAAAATAATACCTAGTTACACAATGACAAGGCGAGGACTATGAATACTAACGCAGCAATTTCTACGAATGGTAGTCAACACAATTCGGATATGAGCAAGGTACTTCTCAATGACCTACCCTACCCTACGCTGAAAAAAAATACTGAAGCACACAACATCTCAACATTACGCAAAATGTCGGATGCTTTTGAGGAAAAGGTGTGTTCACGTGGTGATATTTATCGCGTCAACGTAGAGTTACTGTACGTACAGGAAGGGTTCAACCTGAGAGAGATCGATACTGAACATGCCGCACGTATCAAAAATTCGTATGTAACTGGTGTTTATGTTCCTCCAATCGTTGTGAAAGTAGTAACGGTTGATAATTTGCCACGCTTGCAGATTATTGATGGACACCACAGATACTGTGCTCTACGCATGGCAATGGAAGAAGGCTGCACGATTAAGGGCGTATACGTCACGGAGTTTTCAGGCAGTCAGCAACTCGAAATCGTCAATATGCTGACATCTTCTGAAGGTAAACCTTTAGCCCCGTTAGAAAAAGCTGATGGTTTCCATCGTTTACTTAGTATGGGATGGGAAAAAAAGGAAATTGCACGATATACGAATACAAGTGTTGTTACGATCAACAGATTATTACGCTTGTTCCGAGCAGATTACCGAATTACTGATCTTGTCAGGAAGAACCTGATTACTTCTGATTTAGCTATCGAAATACTGCTTGAGTGTGAAGAAACTAATCAAGAGGCATATGATGTGATCATTGCAGGATTGCAGAAGGCGACTGACAGCGGCAAAAATAAAGTTACACGGAAATTTGTACCTTCAGTGAAGAAAGTACCTTTTTCAAAAAAAGAAATACATTCTGTGTTTTCACAATTAAGTGAAATCCGCACAACAATTCACGACAAAGTTGCTGATATTCAAGAAAATGATGAAACAGTAACGGTAGAAATGCCAGTAACAATTGTGACCCTGCTTAATGATGTACTTCAGAAGTTTGCGAATGATGAATCAGCCGCATCTAATGATGATGAGAACGAACCGCACGAAACCGAATCTAACACTGAAGCTATTCAGGCATAACAATGGAATTACTTAACAAGGTGCAACTGATCGCTCGATTAGGTTCGTCCCCGAAAGATAATCTGAAGTATTCAGAGCTTAACGGTGACGCTATGACCTACTTCTCTGTTGCAATTAACCGGCATGACTCGAAAGGAAACCCGATAACAGATTGGTTTAACATTAGTGCATACGGAAAAATAGCAGAAATAGCAGCTAATTTTGGTCAGAAAGGACAACTTGTTTACATCGAAGCAAGGCTACAACCGACTAATAATTCCTGTTCTATAATAATGAATTACCAGACAGGTGTGTTTAGAGTATTACCTAATAGTAAAAATACAAATGCAGGAGAGCAGAATGGCTAAGGCAGACCAAATTTCAAATTGTAACGTTCAAAATCCTAATTATGTGATGGCAGAAATGAAACGTGATCAAACAGTTCTAAACTATGCCCTATTTAAAGCCCGTGAGAAGCTACACGAGCTCAAACACCTTATGAATACGTCACAGTGCAGTGAAAGCGAAATTATGCGCTATAACGGGGTTTTAGAGATGCTGGATAGCATATTTTCAGCAGATGAAAAGGAACGCCAGAACTTATATCACGCAATGATCATGTCAGGTGTACAAATCATGTCCGGTAAGTTAAGTGGTGAGAACCGACAAGCCGTGTTAGAAGCAACGACACCAGATCAGTTGGATGAGGTTTTAAAAGCCTCGGAAACTGAGGTGTGGACTGAGTTGCAACTACTAAGTGAACAGCAGAACAACCTAAACTAAGAATAAAAATGAAACTTACAATATCCTTACCTTTCATTCTGATAACTTCACTGTTTGCAGTGCCAGCATTAGGTAATAGTTATTCTGCAATGGAAGGGATTGAAGGACAGCGATATTCTGATTTAGAGAAATACAAAGCAAACTGTCCAGCTTGTATGAGTGTTGTTCAAAACATTATAGATATCCGCTATCAGGTATGTGCGCAGTCAGTCACGGCAGACGATGTGATAGTTAGGGACCCTTTATATGGCTATCTGAATAGTTTGAAATTCATGTTGAATGATGATGCTTATAAACAGGTATTGACAATCATTGGTCATGAGAAGGATTGTTCTAATAGTATGAATTGGCTAGAAAAGGCTAATTCAAAGATCGAGCCACAGCTAAACAAAGCATACTGACGGCTATGTGCTTCGCTTTGAGCTTCTATTTTTCCTGCCCTGCCCTTCCTAAATGACAGCCAAAAAAAAACGCCACAATGTGGCGTTATAACCCTAGTGTTGGTACTTATTATAATCATATAACGTATGGCAAAACTAATTATACACATAAACACGTATGTGTATATGTGTTAATGTGTTAATGTGTATTTGTGTGGGGTTAATCACATGAACACGTATGTGTTAATGTGTGTTCACACATTTGAGTGTGTTTTACGTGATATAGCAATTAGCCTAATATCAAAGTGAAGAATTTAATCACAGGTACAATTATAAAAAGCAAAAACACTGCCAGTTAGTGTAGAGGACCGGAGCATGTTTGTTTTTAATGAAGAAACGTTTCAACGAAACCCGAGCAACCCATGTCCAGATAATGAATTCAATAGTGACGTGATTGATTTTATAAAGGAAATAAGAAGGTTTTATCCTGAGTTAGAACATTGGAGCAATACCGGTGTGCTGTTTGCTTGGGAAGCATATCTACAAGATATATACGCGGTCGGTTGGACTGAATTGGTACGCAAGAGAGAGAACGGGTTTCTCGCGTACTGCTACATATCGCAGTTACGACCAAGCCTTGATTTTGGTGGAACAGGAACATACAACACTGAAATTTGGAATCTTGGAGAGCAGGAGCCGTGGAAAAGACAACCATTGCCAAAGCTACCAGATTGGGTCGAATAGTTGAGCATGAGACACTTCTGTTTTGAATTTTACATAGTGAAATTGAGATAAAAGTAAAATAAAAAGGGATGAAATATCATCCCAAGAAAACACTACCTATTCATTTTGCTTCAGCCACTGATGAACATAATCTGATATTACATCTTTCATAGTGGTGTTTCGTTTGACACATGCAGATTTGAATCGAATTTGAGTATCTTCATCAAGATCTACATTTATACGTTTTGTTTTTGTACTTTTTTCAAGAATTTTATCTAAGTCTCTGTTTTCACCGAACTTCATCTTTTGTGAATTTGATGATTCATTTACTTTTTCTAGTGCCATAAAGTATCTCTTTTCATTAAAAACACATATGCGCTTTTGTGTTTTAGTGCTTATGTGTAAACACACATTTGTGTTTATGTGTTAGTTCACATTATGACTCAAAAATAGTCAGAATTTCTTTGGTTAGTATTTCAATCTCGCCTTTTGCATTACCATCGTTAGTTTCAAAAATACTCTTACCATCCAGAATAGATTTAATATAGCTCTGCCGTTGAGCAATGGCGGTTTTGAAAGAAGGTAAGCCGGTATCTTTGAGGTTGTCTTTTAATACTTGCAACATAGTGGTTTGGTCAATTTTGCGAGTGATCAGGAACCTAGCTTCTACTTTGCGGCTGTATGCCTGAGCTTCAAGAACTGATGTAACACTACCGGCTGCGGAAAAATCAAGAGGGCTTGGCGAGACTGGAATTATAACAAGGTCGCTAACCATAACCGCTGCTGAAGTAATTACAGAAAGTGAACCAGCACCATCTACAATGACAAAATCATAATCACTTAGATCCTTACGGATGCTATAAACGTCTTTCTCACTGGCTGCGGTGAAAACATCGTAATCACAGTTCCCTTCTTTAGACCAGTTAGATAGGCTCATTTGAGGGTCTGTATCGACAACCGCTAACGAATAACCGGCTCTTTGCATAGCAGTAGCAACGTTTATGACGGTGGTTGTTTTTCCAGACCCGCCTTTCGGATTTAAAAAAGAAATTACCTTCACTGGAAACCCTCATATGTGTGTTTGTGTTTTGTTCATTATCTAAGTAAGCCAAAAAATAATCAATGTGTATTTGTGTTTATGTGTATATGAGCAAAAACACATTAACTCGTAAAGGTACATACCTAACTCTTGAAATCAGTTAGTTACACATGCACACGCACATGCGTCAATGTTTTTATGTATATTCTTACTTATGCTCGCTTGTGTCTATGTGTTTATGTGTTTATGTGTTTATACACATCAATACCATCAACAATGTTGATACATTTAAAATAGGGTGCTACTATTTAAACTCGAACGTTGAATTGTAGAGGTGATAAATGGCTCAGGTCACAGTAAAAAAATGGGGCAATAGCCCGTCTGTACGGCTTCCTGTTGCAATCATGCAAAAAGCGGCACTTAGCGTTGATGATACGGTTGAAATAGCGGTAGAAGAAGGTCGTATCATCATTACGCCAGTTAAAGCGGTAGAATACTCATTAGATAATTTGTTAGCCGGTATCACACCGGAAAATATTCATGAGAAAGTAGATTTCGGAGCTCGCACAGGTAAGGAATTAATATAATGGTATCTCGCTACGTGCCTGATTCTGGTGATTTGATTTGGATTGATTTTGATCCAGTTGAGGGACATGAGCAGGGCGGTCATCGTCCTGCTGTTGTCCTCAGTCCATTTGCATACAATAATAAAGTAGGGCTCTTACTATGCGTACCATGTACAACTAAAGGCAAAGGCTATCCATTTGAATGCGAGATCTCGAACGAAAGAGACAGCTACGCATTAGCTGATCAAGTTACTTGTGTTGACTGGAGAGCTCGTAAGGTTACTAAAAAAGGCAAAGTGGAAGCATCAGAACTGGCAGAGATAAAAGCTAAAGCAAAGGCGTTAATAGGATAGATATAATACTTAAAAGGGTTATGGGATAGAATGGAAAATGAAACACTACACACAGCAACAAGTAATCAAATTCCTTTAGATAATGCTATATCATCATTAAGAACCTATCCCAAAAGGAATTGTCAGATAATACATAATGATAATTTCTGAAGGCGAAGCGTGACGGGCAACAAGTGGCAGATCAGTGATGGACTCTGGGAGAAAATGGCTCAACTGATTCCGGAGCATAAAACTCACCATCCTCTGGGTACGCACCGCAAGCGGGTTGATAATCGCGCTGCAATGAACGCCATCTTCTTCGTACTCAGGACGGGTTGCCAGTGGAATGCGCTGAATGCCACCGGTATATGCTCGTCAAGCTCTGCTCACCGCCGATTTCAAGAGTGGCGGGATGCTGGCGTATTTGAACGCTTCTGGCAAAACGGGTTGCTTGCCAGCGAACAGCTGGACGCTATTGACTGGTCGTGGCTGTCGATTGATGGTTGTATGACAAAATCACCCCTGGCAGGCTCAAAAAAACAGGCCGGAACCCTACAGACCGTGGGAAACAGGGAGTAAAGCGCAGTCTGATGACTGACGCGAACAGGCTTCCGCTTGCACTGGTTGTAGCCGGAACATAAAGCTGGTTGCGGATACGCTCGATGCCCTCCAGACGGGCAGACCATGCAAGAGGCTCCGGTTGTGCATGGACAAAGGGTATGAAGCGGAATGGTTGAAATCGTATCTGAAAAGTCGTCGCTATGAACCTCATATCCAGTCACGGAAGGATGAGTCAGAAGCCATCAAAAACACGGATTTTAAGGCTCACCGCTGGGTTGTAGAGAGAACACACAGTTGGATGAATCGCTATCGTCGTGTCCTGACTCGTTGGGAGAAGAAAGTCGAGAATTATGAGGCGATGCTGCATTTTGCCTGTGGTGTCATTGTCTGGAATAAAAACCTATTGGGATAGGTTCTTAGTCATATTAACTCATTGTTTATTTAACAAATTATCAGCTTAAAAATGGTTGTCATGTCACATGAATATTGTCCAAATCGAAGAAAATGTTAAACAGATCATCAGTAAAATTACTCAAGATGAGTTAAACAAACAAGACTTTATCTATGAGTTGCTTTTAGCTTATGGACATCGCAGTCAGTCTGTGGGGCGTGTGCGCTCTGGTGAGCGAAATTTAGCTGAAGATAAGGAAAACTCTGTTTTTTGGAAGCGCCAACTCTATTTTAAAATTGCAAAACAACAAGATCTATATGGTCTCATTGACCAAATGAAGCAAGAAAGACGAACTGAAGGCAATAAGATTCGTTTCTTAATAGTCACGGATTTTAAAAAATTATTAGCTATTGATACCAAAACAAATGATAGTTTGGATATCGAGTTTAGTGATTTAGCTAAAAAATTTGATTTCTTCCTACCATGGGCTGGGATGGAGAAAGCTGTATATCAGGGTGAAAACCCAGCGGATGTTAAAGCAGCCGAAAAATTGGCAAAGCTCTTTGACGAAATTAAAGCAGATAATTTCGATGAAGATGGCTTAAATAATAAAGAGAATTTACATCAACTCAATATTTTCTTATCACGATTACTGTTTTGTTATTTTGCTGAAGATACAGAAATTTTCAAAGATAAACAGTTTTCTGATGCTATTGGTTCTCATACAAAACAAGATGGTTCAGATCTATCAGACTATTTAAAGCGATTGTTTGTTGTTTTAAATCAATCAAAACAGCAACGCCCTAAAGATCTACCAGACTACTTATCAGATTTTCCTTATGTAAATGGTGGTCTCTTTAAGGATGATATCCAAGTTCCTAAATTTAACCGTAAATCACGCCAAATCTTGATTGAATGTGGTGCAGAATTAGATTGGTCTGATATTAATCCTGATATTTTTGGTTCAATGTTCCAAGCAGTTGTTCATACGGAACAACGTAGCAATATGGGACAGCACTATACGTCTGTTCCAAATATTATGAAGGTTATTGAACCTTTATTTTTGAATGACCTTTACGAAGAACTAGAAAAGAATCAGGACAGCATAAATAAATTATTGCAGCTACAGCAGCGTTTAGGGCAATTGAAAATTTTTGACCCTGCATGTGGTTCAGGAAACTTTCTTATTATTGCTTATAAAGAGCTTCGTAAGTTTGAAAAGGAGCTTTTAAAACGTATTCAAGAGCTTGAACTTGATAAAACAGGTCAGCTTTCAAAACCATTTTCAGTGATTCAGGTTTCTCAATTTTATGGTATAGAAATTGATGATTTTGCACATGAAATAGCCATATTATCTTTATGGTTAGCTGAACACCAAATGAATATTGCTTTTAAAGATGAATTTGGAGAATCTTTACCATCCTTACCTCTTAAAAAAGGAGGTAATATCATAAATGCAAATGCCGTCCAAATAAGTTGGTCAGATCTATGTCCAATTACAGAAAACGATGAAGTCTTCGTGCTAGGGAACCCTCCTTACAAAGGTTTTTCACAACAATCAGAAAGTCAAAAAAATGATTTATATGCTGTAATTGGTTCAACTACGAAATTAGATTATATATCCTGTTGGTTTATTAAAGGTTCACAATATATTAAAAGTACTAAAGGCTCTCTTGCATTTGTTTCAACAAACTCTTTATCTCAAGGGGAGCAAGTTTCATTACTTTGGCCTCTCATTTATCAAAATAATGTAGATATACATTTTGCACATAAAGCTTTTAAATGGACTAATAGTGCAAAATCTAATGCAGGTGTTACATGTATTATTGTTGGATTGATTAATAACGAATACTTGCCTTTAAATAGAAAGCTTTATCAGGAAAATAGAGTCCTAGTTTGCAAAAATATTAGTCCTTATTTAACCTCTTTAAATACTCCTACTGTCTCTAAAAGAACAAAAGTTCTATCAAATTTACCTAAAATGGTTTTAGGAAATATGCCTAATGATTGGGGATATTTGCATTTTTCAACAGAAGAAAAGGATCAATTAATTAATGAGTATCCAAAATTAAAACCATTTATTAAAAAAGTTGTTGGTTCTAATGAGTTTATTAAAGGCATAGACAGATGGTGTTTATGGATATCAGAAGGAGATTTACATGAAATTAAGGATATTCCACCAATGCAAGAGCGGTTAAATTCAGTGTATGTCGAGCGTGCACAAAGTAAAAAAAAGTCATATCAACAATTTGCCGATCGTCCATATCGTTTTATTGAGATTAGACACCAAGCAGGTTCAGCTATAATTATTCCAGGAACATCTTCGGAACGTCGTCCATATATTCCGATAGGTTTTTTAGATGATTCGATCATAATTAATAATCTTGCGTTTGCTATATATAATCCAGAACCTTATGTATTTTCCCTTCTAACATCCAAAATGCACATGCTTTGGGTAAGAGCTGTCGGAGGGGCACTTGAGACACGTTTAAGGTATTCATCGGTGCTTTGCTACAATACATTCCCATTTCCTAAAATTACTAAGGAGTTAAAGGAGGAGTTAGTTGCATCAGCATTTAACATCTTAACGATTAGAGAAACATATTCAAATTTACCAATGTCTAAATTATATGATCCAGATACTATGCCATTAGATCTATTATTAGCACATCAGGAAAATGATAGAATTGTTGAGCAGTGCTATTATAAAAAAACATTAGATTCAGATGAAGAAAGACTTGAGCACCTTTTTAATCTTTATAATAAGATGATTGAGGAGGAGCGTTTAAATGATTAATATAATTGATGTTTGTTACCAGCAAACTGGTGAAAGCACCTCAACAAACAACATGGGTATGCGGGCTATGCAAGCTCGTGCTTACGCATCTCGCAACTCACAATATTTATTGTTAAAAGCACCACCCGCTTCAGGTAAATCTCGTGCATTAATGTTCCTAGCGTTGGATAAACTGCATAATCAAGGTATTAAAAAAGTTATCGTAGCTGTACCTGAACGCTCTATCGGTGGTTCATTTGCTAACACTAAGCTTACAGAAAATGGTTTTTTTGCAGATTGGGATATTAAACCTGAAAACAACTTATGTACTGCTGGTGGGGACAAAAGCAAAGTAAAAGCCTTTAAACGCTTTATAGAAGACTCTGATCAGATCTTGGTGTGTACCCATGCTACATTAAGATTCGCTTTTGAAGAGCTTGAAGATAAGGTATTTGACAACACATTAGTCGCAATTGATGAATTCCATCATGTATCAGCAGATGCCGATAATATTTTAGGTACTGTTCTTAAATCTCTGATGGACAATACCACAGCTCATATTATTGCAATGACAGGCTCTTACTTCCGTGGTGATAGCGTTCCTGTACTTACCCCTGAAGATGAAGCCAAGTTTGATAAAGTTTCGTTCAACTATTATGAACAATTAAATGGTTACACTTACTTAAAATCACTTGGCATAGGATATCACTTTTATAAAGGTCGTTATTTTACTAAAGATGATGAAGGTAATATTGCTCTTGAGTATGTATTAGATACCGACAAAAAGACCATCATTCATATTCCAAATGTAAATTCAGGTGAATCAACCAAAGATAAATATGATGAAGTTGATGCCATTCTCGAAATTATTGGCGAGTTCATTGCTAAAGCCCCCGATACTGGCATTATTACCATCAAACGTCCAGATGGTAAGATTTTAAAAGTAGCTGATCTAGTTGAAGAAGATGGGCGCGACAAAGTTGTTGAATATCTACGAAATATCAAAACAGTCGATGATCTTGATCTAATTATTGCTCTTGGAATGGCAAAAGAAGGGTTTGACTGGCAATTCTGTGAACATGCCTTAACGATTGGTTATCGGGGATCTTTGACAGAAATTGTGCAAATCGTAGGTCGCTGTACTCGTGATAGCTCAAACAAATCACATGCACAGTTCACAAATCTTATTGCACAACCTGATGCTCAAGATACTGAAGTCAAATTTGCAGTAAATAACATGCTTAAAGCAATTACTGCATCTTTGCTCATGGAGCAGATCCTTGCACCAAACTTCAAGTTTAAAACTAAACGAGATGATGAGGATATTGTTCCACCAGGCACTTTAACCATCAAAGGATTTAAAGAACCAAGTACAGCAAAAACAAAAGCGATTATTGAAAATGATCTTGTGGATCTAAAAGCAGCAATTCTTCAAGATGCCAAAGTGATCGCTGGCTCTGCTGGAAAGGTTGAGCCTGAAGTAGTCAATAAGGTCCTTATTCCAAAGATTATCCAAACTAAATATCCAGATTTAACAAAATCAGAGCTTGAGGAAGTGAGTCAATATTTAGTAGTTGACTCAGTGATTAGTACAGCAGAAGTAAAAGAAGTCGGTGATAAGAAATTTATTCGTATGGCGGATAAGTTTGTCAATATTGATGATCTCAATATTGATCTTATTCAATCTGTGAATCCATTCCAAAAGGCTTTTGAGATTCTGTCAAAGGATGTCACAGTGAATGTTTTGAAATTGATTAAAGAAGCAATTGAAGCAACTAAAATTAGTATGACTCAGGAAGAAGCAATTGAGCTGTGGCCTAAACTCAAAGCCTTCACTAAACAAACAGGACGTGAACCTAGTCTAGAGTCAAGTAACTTAATTGAGAAGCGACTAGCTGAATGCTTAATCTATATTCGTGAACAACGTAGACGAGCTGGAGTGTAAAACATGGAAGATTTTGACTGGCTTCACGATATGATTGCTGATGACGATTTGGGGCTTTTAAAAGTTAAGAAAAAGACTTCAGCCCTAACTGCTGATGAACAATTAGTCTCTAAATTTAATGAAATCAATAACTTTATGACACAGCATGGACGTGTACCTACCAAAAATATGGCAAACATTTCGGAGTTTATGCTTGCGAGTCGTCTAGAATCGATCAAGAGTAATCCAGAGCAATATATGGCTTTGGCAGATTACGATGAACATAATTTGCTCCCAGAACAGCAGGACTAAAACATGTCTGAGATTAAATCTCTCGAAGATATTTTTAATGATGATGATCTAGGTCTACTAGATGATGGTCAAGATGGTGACATCTTTAAGATTAAACATGTTACTGCCCAACGTGCTGCTGCAGACGAGGTTGCTAAACGCAAACGCTGTAAGGACTTTGATCAATTTGAACATCTATTTAAAAATGTTCATCAAGAGCTTCGGGAAGGTAAACGTAAGTTATTACCTTTCAACGATAAGGGATACCAACTAGTTGAAGGTAATTACTATGTTTTAAATGGCTTGCTGGTTTATCTTGCAGATATCAATTTTACGTCTGAGGCTAAAACCGTGGATGGCAAGCGTTTTCGTAAAGATGGTCGGACACGAACCATCTTTGAGAATGGCACCGAATCAACTATGCTTTATCGCTCACTAGCTAAAGCATTGTATAAAGATGGACGTATTGTTTCAGAAACGAATGAGCAAGAAAACTCCAATTTCTATACTCATTTTGGCGGTATTACCGAAGATGATACATCTACAGGTTATATTTATATCCTAAAGTCACAAAGTAAAGATCCACGCATTCAGTCACTTGATCACCTCTATAAAATTGGATTTGCAACTACAACTGTTGAAAAACGTATTGCTAATGCAAAAAAAGAACCTACCTATTTGATGGCTGATGTTGACGTAATTGCTGAGTATCAAGCATTCAATATTAACCCACAGAAATTTGAATATTACTTACATGCTTTCTTTGGTGAGTCTTGCCTTGATTTATTTGTTGCAGATAAAGATGGTAAAAATCATCAACCTAAAGAGTGGTTTATTGCGCCTTTAAATGTGATTCAACAAGCCGTTGAATTATTAGTAAATGGCCAAATTACGAATTACAAATACAATAAGTTGGCGAAAGAGATTGAGTTGAGATAGTAATTTTTTTATCTTAATTACAATTGATATGAAAATTACCTATAAAATAGAACTATAATAAATGTATGATAGTTCTATTAAACAACTATAATAAAAACCTATTGGGATAGGTTCTAAGCTCTATTTTAGATGTTATTTTCTCTGTAAATGATTATGTTTTGTTTTTGATAATTTTAATAATGATTTTCGCTAAATCGAAATCAAGACTATTCAAATTTGCATTTGGTTATTCTGGTATATCAGTTGTATTTTTACTCTTTAGTTATTTTATCAGAGATGATTTACTGTTTGATATTAATAATACACCGCGATTCGGATTATTGATGATCAATATAGGCATGATTACAACAGCATTATATTTAATATACTGGCTTATCTATCTATTCAACGAAAGTGGCATGATTGATAGCAAAAAGAGTAAACCATAGTTAACCGAATAAAAGGGTGCTTGTATCACCAAACTATCGTAATCTGTAAAAGAGAAAATGTGGGGGTTTCCCCCCACAAGAGCAACGTTACTTATCACAAGATAACGTTGCTTGAACCACTGTGCCTCCGCTTGTGAAATTTAGTGAACATAAGCGATCACGCATTAACAATGAGAAGCACAGAACTGTGATGCACACAGCAATCAGCCCTATCAGGGCAAATTTGCTCATTTCTCTTGACTCCTTGAGTAAAAGGAGACAGAATCAAATTGCGAAGTTTGTAGACTGCCTCGAATTGAGATTAACATCAAGATTCGGGGCTTTCGTCTTTTTGGCTCTTAGCAATGCTCGAACCAAAATGATTCAAGCACCCAAGACGATATTATCAGATTATTATTAAGAGACATACTATTTATTGGTAATTATAACATTATATTTTAATTATGTTTTTTCATTTTTTTAAGTAATGATTGCATTATCAAAAAAGACTAATAAATGAATATATTCAATATCGTCAAGGCTAAAAGAGCTTAACTTTGAATGTAATAATTCCTTTTTAGTATCATCAGAAAGATGCTCTAATAGCATCCTATCCACTTTTGATAATCGACCTATTTTATCCCTAGCAAGGAAATTAAATTGATCCTCTATATTAATTATCTTTGCTATTATGTCGTAGTCACTTTTAGAGATTTTTATTCTTTCAGTTTTTATTTTCGATTGCTTTTTAATTCCTTTTTTTCATTGTCTTTGAGTTTTAACCAATCTCTTTTATAGAGCCCACCATTCCGGATAACACCGACTCTCCAATCTATTGATTCAAAATCAGAAATACGTTCAAAATCAATTTTATTCAGTTTATTCAATGGAATAAATTTATCACCGATTAAAAATCGAAAGAGTTGTTTAAGCATTAATCCCTCGCTCAGTTCGTACTAGGGGTTCGAGGTTCAATCGTGTAAAAAACCACGTTAAGGCAATAATTCATTGTTTGAATTGAAATTTAATGGCCTCAACTCTCCCTTCAGAATATTTTCCGGCAGCGTGAACGTATAATGTCCCAGCATGTTGATATGACCGTACATCAGTGGCGACAGGCGTGAGATATGCTCGTCTTCCGGGATCTCACCAGCGCTGCGCAAATGTGATAGCGCTTCCTGCATATAAAGCGTGTTCCACAATACAACTGCGTTAGTGACAAGCCCCAGCGCACCCAGTTGATCCTCCTGCCCCTCACGGTAACGTTTTCTAATCTCACCACGTTGGCCGTAACAGATCGCCCTTGCCACGGCGTGACGGCCTTCTCCCCGGTTAAGCTGAGTCAGTATCCTGCGACGATATTCTTCATCATCAATGTAGTTGAGGAGGTACAGCGTCTTGTTGACCCGTCCCACCTCCATAATCGCCTGCGCCAGCCCTGACGGACGGGAACTTTTTAAAAGCGAGCCCACAAGTTCTGAGGCGTGGACTGTACCCAGCTTCAGAGAACCGGAAACCCTCATCATTTCATCCCATTGGGTTTCTATCTTTGACAGTTCAACGCATCCCCGCGCCAGCTCATCCAGTACCCCGTAGTTCGCATTTTTATCTGCACGCCAAAATACCGCCTCACCGGCATCTGCCAGGCGGGGCGAAAACTGGTAGCCCAGCAGCCAGAACAGGCCAAAGATAATGTCGCTGGACCCTCCAGTGTCCGTCATAATCTCCACCGGATTCAGCCCCGTCTGCTGCTCCAGAAGCCCTTCCAGCACAAAGATAGAGTCACGCAACGTACCGGGGATAACGATGCCGTGAAAGCCGGAATACTGGGGGTCGCCTCAGAAAACGGAATCTATGGTCACTCCCGTTTTTGCAACACCGATTTTGACGACAAGTTGGCTTGCTTGAATCTATCCGGCGTCTGAATGGGATTTTATTCCCGCGCCTTGATGAGTTCCGCGCCTGATGAACCTCCAGAAAATATACGGCTTCAATGAGCCTTTCCGTTTTACAGGTTCCTCAACAGGCCGGTGGGCCGTTAGTATCATCAATATCAGTATTCGCAAAACCAGATCAGTAATTCTTTAAACCGGTGTATTTCTGCCGTTATGCTACATAAGTTTGCTGTCGTGCCGTTAGGGCCCAGGCTATTCTGGCCAGCTTGTTTGCCAGAGCACAAGTGACGACAAAGTTGCTTTTCCGGCACAGTAAATCCCTGACCCAATCGGCCAATTTGCCAGACTGGTGTTCCAGTTTTTGTATGAATACCCTGGCACATTGAACCAACAAAGTTCGGATCTTTTTATTACCTCGCTTACTAATTCCCAGCAATGTCGTCCTACCTCCCGTGCTGTACTGCCGAGGTACAAGCCCTGTTGCCGCCGCAAAGTCACGGCTGCTGGCGTACTGCTTCCCGTCGCCAATCTCAGTTGAAATAGTACTCGCTGTCAGTGTTCCGACGCAGGGAATGCTCAGCAAGCGCTGTCCAACCTCATCTTCGTCCAACTTTCGTTTCAACTGGGATTCCAAATCTTTAATCTGCTCAACAAGATAGTGATAATGCTGTTGTAATTTCAGCAATAACTGGCTGAGGTAAAGAGGCAAACTATTATCCTCAAGAATGGTACTCAGTCGGCTAATAACGGCAGCTCCTCGGGGAACGCTAATGCCAAATTCCAGCAGAAAAGCATGCATTTGATTGGTTGTTTTTACCTTATCCTGAACCAGGGATTCACGGACACGATGCAGAGCCCGCATTGCCTGCTGAGATTCCGTTCTGGGCTGCACAAAACGCATAGACGGACGCGATGCAGCTTCACAAATAGCTTCGGCGTCGACAAAGTCGTTTTTATTGCTTTTAACGAACGGGCGGACAAATTGTGGTGATATCAGCTTTGGGGAATGCCCCAACTCTTCCAACTTGCGTGCCATAAAGTGAGAACCGCCACAGGCTTCCATTGCGATGGTTGTAGCGGGGCATGTCGCCAAAAATTCGATCAACTTTGGCCGGGTAAATTTTTTACGGTAAACAGCCTTCCCGCGACGATCCTGGCAATGAATATGGAAAGAGTTTTTACCCAGATCGATACCAATGAGCGCAATGTTTTCCATGATAGTTCTCCGAATGAAAGCCTGTCCTCAGCATAGTACCGGGAAGGAGGGAGTGACCATCTCATTAAATAAAGGGCACTGTTGCAAATAGTCGGTGGTGATAAACTTATCATCCCCTTTTGCTGATGGAGCTGCACATGAACCCATTCAAAGGCCGGCATTTTCAGCGTGACATCATTCTGTGGGCCGTACGCTGGTACTGCAAATACGGCATCAGTTACCGTGAGCTGCAGGAGATGCTGGCTGAACGCGGAGTGAATGTCGATCACTCCACGATTTACCGCTGGGTTCAGCGTTATGCGCCTGAAATGGAAAAACGGCTGCGCTGGTACTGGCGTAACCCTTCCGATCTTTGCCCGTGGCACATGGATGAAACCTACGTGAAGGTCAATGGCCGCTGGGCGTATCTGTACCGGGCCGTCGACAGCCGGGGCCGCACTGTCGATTTTTATCTCTCCTCCCGTCGTAACAGCAAAGCTGCATACCGGTTTCTGGGTAAAATCCTCAACAACGTGAAGAAGTGGCAGATCCCGCGATTCATCAACACGGATAAAGCGCCCGCCTATGGTCGCGCGCTTGCTCTGCTCAAACGCGAAGGCCGGTGCCCGTCTGACGTTGAACACCGACAGATTAAGTACCGGAACAACGTGATTGAATGCGATCATGGCAAACTGAAACGGATAATCGGCGCCACGCTGGGATTTAAATCCATGAAGACGGCTTACGCCACCATCAAAGGTATTGAGGTGATGCGTGCACTACGCAAAGGCCAGGCCTCAGCATTTTATTATGGTGATCCCCTGGGCGAAATGCGCCTGGTAAGCAGAGTTTTTGAAATGTAAGGCCTTTGAATAAGACAAAAGGCTGCCTCATCGCTAACTTTGCAACAGTGCCGCGCGACGAGCAGCAGCACCAGGAGCAGAAGCACGTCGAGAAAAAGCAACAGCAGATCGAGCAGCGCCCACGGCGGGCCGCTCGCATCGGATAAGTCGAAAAATCCGGCTAAAGTGGCCGAGCTGCACATCAGGCCGCGCGGTTTTCCTCCCTGATCGCCGGCGCGGTTTCTTCCTCCCTGAACCGCATGCAGACTTGCCGCCTCGGACACCCCGAGGCGGTTTTTTTTCGCCTCGCTCGAGCATCGCCGCATCCGACGATGCCGAGACGACCAGGCCGCGCACGTCGAGCTGCAGCATCGCCATTGCCGACGATGGCACCAGGTCGCCGGCGGTGGCCACCGACCTCGAGCTCGCATCGCCACATCCGACGATGCGCGCCGGCGTCGACCATCGCCAGGTCTGACGATGGCGGCCGCCCTGCCCTGGATCTCGCATCGCCATTTCTGGCGATGAGATCCACGGAGCGGCCATTTAGACCCGCCAATAACGACCCGGCCAAGATAAATCGCATGACGGCCTTTTTGGCCGGGGGTAGCATGACCGGACACTTTGCGTATGCCCAAAGGAGCCCGCAAGTATGCGCAGGACGAAGCCAGTAGCCGCGCCGATGGTGGCGCGGGTCTATCTGCGCGTCAGCACCGACGCGCAGGACTTGGAACGCCAAGAGGCGATCACTACGGCCGCGAAGGCCGCCGGCTACTACGTCGCCGGCATCTACCGTGAGAAGGCATCCGGCGCACGCGCCGACCGGCCTGAGCTGCTGCGCATGATCGGCGACCTACAGCCCGGCGAGGTGGTCATTGCCGAGAAGATCGACCGCATCAGCCGCCTACCTTTGCCCGAGGCCGAGCGCCTGGTGGCCTCGATACAGGCCAAAGGCGCAAGCCTGGCCGTCCCTGGCGTGGTCGATCTATCCGACCTGGCGGCCGAGGCCCAGGGCGTCGCCAAGATCGTGCTGGAAGCCGTGCAGATCATGCTTTTTCGCCTGGCCTTGCAGATGGCCCGCGACGACTACGAGGACAGGCGCGAACGCCAGCGCCAAGGCATTGAGTTGGCCCGCCAGGCCGGGCGGTACAAGGGCCGCCGTGCTGATCCGAAGCGCCGCGCCCAAGTTGTCGCGCTGCGCAAGTCCGGCTACAGCATCAACAAGACCGCCGAGCTGGCCGGGTACAGTGCGGCCCAGGTGAAACGGATATGGGCCGAGGTCAGCCAGGCCGAAGCGAAGCAGCACGGCGCGTTCGTGGAGGACGCATTGACGGAAGCCGATGCCCTGGCCGCTGTCGGCCAGGATGAGCGCCAGGAGGAAAGGGCATGAAGAAGCCGAACCAAGACGACGAGCCGTTTTTCATCACCGAGGAGATTGCGGCCGAAATGATCGCCGGCGGCTATGAGTTCGAGCTGCCGCCCATTCCTTGCACCATCCGCCTACGCGACGTGCTGGAGCGCATGACCGATGCTGAGCTAGCATTGCAGCCGGGCGAGATCGCCGACCAGGAGCGTGAACGCTGCCGGCGCAAGCCGTGTTCAACCTCATGATCTGGTCATGGTATTTTTCATGGCACTGAGCCTGATAGTTCTTGCAAATTGTTGTCACTAAAGGGTTTTGTGTGCTTGTTTACAATCGAGTGGGAGTGACGGGCACTGGCTGGCAATGTCTAGCAACGGCAGGCATTTCGGCTGAGGGTAAAAGAACTTTCCGCTAAGCGATAGACTGTATGTAAACACAGTATTGCAAGGACGCGGAACATGCCTCATGTGGCGGCCAGGACGGCCAGCCGGGATCGGGATACTGGTCGTTACCAGAGCCACCGACCCGAGCAAACCCTTCTCTATCAGATCGTTGACGAGTATTACCCGGCATTCGCTGCGCTTATGGCAGAGCAGGGAAAGGAATTGCCGGGCTATGTGCAACGGGAATTTGAAGAATTTCTCCAATGCGGGCGGCTGGAGCATGGCTTTCTACGGGTTCGCTGCGAGTCTTGCCACGCCGAGCACCTGGTCGCTTTCAGCTGTAAGCGTCGCGGTTTCTGCCCGAGCTGTGGGGCGCGGCGGATGGCCGAAAGTGCCGCCTTGCTGGTTGATGAAGTACTGCCTGAACAACCCATGCGTCAGTGGGTGTTGAGCTTCCCGTTTCAGCTGCGTTTCCTGTTTGCCAGCCGGCCCGAGATCATGGGGTGGGTGCTGGGCATCGTTTACCGCGTCATTGCCACGCACCTGGTCAAGAAAGCGGGCCATACCCACCAAGTGGCCAAGACGGGCGCGGTCACCCTGATCCAGCGTTTTGGATCGGCGCTCAATCTGAATGTTCACTTCCACATGCTGTTTCTCGACGGTGTGTATGTCGAGCAATCCCACGGCTCAGCGCGTTTCCGCTGGGTCAAGGCGCCGACCAGCCCAGAGCTCACCCAGCTGACGCACACCATCGCCCACCGGGTGGGTCGCTATCTGGAACGGCAAGGCCTGCTGGAACGGGATGTCGAAAACAGCTATCTGGCCTCGGATGCGGTGGATGACGACCCGATGACACCCCTGCTGGGGCACTCGATCACTTACCGTATCGCTGTCGGTTCACAGGCGGGGCGAAAGGTGTTCACTTTGCAAACTCTGCCGACCAGTGGTGATCCGTTCGGTGACGGGATTGGCAAGGTAGCCGGGTCCAGCCTGCACGCCGGCGTGGCGGCCAGGGCCGATGAACGCAAGAAGCTCGAACGGCTGTGCCGGTACATCAGCCGCCCGGCGGTATCCGAGAAGCGGCTGTCGTTAACACGAGGCGGCAACGTGCGCTACCAGCTCAAGACGCCGTACCGGGACGGCACCACGCACGTCATTTTCGAACCATTGGATTTCATTGCAAGGCTGGCCGCCCTGGTACCGAAGCCCAGAGTCAACCTAACCCGCTTCCACGGGGTGTTCGCACCCAACAGTCGGCACCGGGCGTTGGTCACGCCGGCAAAACGGGGCAGGGGCAACAAGGTCAGGGTGGCTGATGAACCGGCAACACCAGCACAACGGCGAGCGTCGATGACATGGGCGCAACGGCTCAAGCGTGTTTTCAATATCGACATCGAGACCTGCAGCGGCTGCGGCGGCGCCATGAAAGTCATCGCCTGCATTGAAGACCCTATAGTGATCAAGCAGATCCTTGATCACCTGAAGCACAAAGCCGAAACCAGCGGGACCAGGGCGTTACCCGAAAGCCGGGCGCCACCGGCTGAGCTGCTCCTGGGTCTGTTTGACTGACGAGCCTGAAGGCCAACGATACCAATCAAAATGCTGCGTTCACAGCGCCGCGGCAGGGATCCGCCGTGCTGGTTGTCGGAAAAGGAGCCGCTAGTGGGAAAGAGGAGGGTAAATTTTCAGCGTTGCTGGCTCCCCGTCAGCCGGATTGGGTTGCATCGCAGGGGTGTCGAAAGAGTCAACTGCGGTCCAAAGCTGTTGGACTTGGGTGAAAAGGGCGTTTATTCTTCCTATACGTTTAACATGTCCAAACAATGGAATTGAAAAGAAAACTATCTTTTTCATACTGCTCCTATAACATTTTACTATTTTATAAACTGATTTTAAAAAATTTATTAATACTTTTGTTGTCTGTTCCTGTGCATTCTATTTAATTTAGATTGTTCTAATAACAATTTGGCATAAGAGCCTATAACAAACTTTTTTTTATCATCAGATACAAACTGTTTGTAGGTATTAAATATCTCAACCCATTGCAAATAAGTCCATTCGGAGAAAGTAACATCTTCGTCTAGATTAATAGATTTTCTTAAACGCTTTTGTTGTTCATAAGAAAAAACTTTTTTGGTTTTTTCTTTAAAAAATTTCCCAGGAGCAGCGTACACATACGATAAAAAATCCCAAAACTCTAACATTGTGGCTTTCTTTATATCGCAATATTTCTTTTTATGAAAATGTACCATTACTATAGAAACATTTGGTTTAGGTGTAAAATCGGCTGAGTCAAATTCGTGAACCATTTTAATATCGTACATTGGTTTAAACATAAGTGACTTTAAACTATCTTTATAATATGGAGCTCCCGCATATTTTAGCATCGCTTCATATTGCATAATAATATACATATCCTGTGGCGGATTAGGTGCAGTTAATAATTTTGTTAAAATCTCTGCTGTCATATTAAATGGAATATTTGAAAAAACTTTATACTTTTCATCTGGTAGATTCGTTAACATGAAGTCTTCATTTATAAGTGTCAGTTTAGGATTTTTAAATTTATCCTGTAATAATTGATATAATTTGTTATCCAATTCTATAGCTATAACATTTTTACATCTAGCCAATAATTGTTCTGTAATCATACCTTTTCCGGGACCTATTTCATATACTGTATCTTCTTTAGAGAGATTACTCTCTTCAACAAGTTTTTGAACCAATTTTTTATTATGTAAAAAGTTTTGAGAGTCTTTAATATTTCTTTCCATAAGTTTTCCTTATTTGAGCCTTCAGAAGCACCGGCAAATCGAAGCGCAGCCGCAATTCATCGAACCGCGCCAGCACCGAGAGCGAGGTTTCGGGAGCAGCCCCCAGAAAAAACCCCATGCCGGGATCAAGGACAAGGCGGTTGCGTTTGATACCGGCACCCGTCAGCGCCGCGATGCGCGCGTCAAAGAACGCCGCAATGTGATCCATGATGTCGCCAGCGGGTGCCTCGCGCCGATCTGCCTGCCCGTCTTGCACCGAATGCATAACGACGAGTTTGGCAGATGATTTCGCCAATTGCGGATAGAACGCAGCGTCTGGAAAACCGCGAATATCATTGAGATAGGCCACACCACGCGACAAGGCATAGGCTTGCGTCGCGGGTTGATAACTGTCGAGCGAGACGGGAATGCCATCTGCCTTGAGCGCGTCCAGCACCGGCGCGATACGCGCGATTTCTGTGTCGGACGAAACAGGCGCGGCGTCGGGATTGCTGGATGCCGGACCGAGGTCGATCACATCTGCCCCCTCGGCCATCAGCTTACGCGCCTGCGCAATGGCTGCGTCTGGCGCCAGATACCGGCCTCCATCGGAGAAACTGTCCGAGGTTATGTTGACGATGCCGAAAATGATGAGCGATTTATTCATGGGGGCTTCTATAATAATAATAATCGAGCATGAGTCTCATACGGATGCTCGGGTCGAAAGGGAATCCCCAGGCGAGTAACCTGTTTGCGGTGATCCATTAGCTGCAGGAGCAGAATAGCATACATCTGGAAGCAAAGCCAGGAAAGCGGCCTATGGAGCTGTGCGGCAGCGCTCAGTAGGCAATTTTTCAAAATATTGTTAAGCCTTTTCTGAGCATGGTATTTTTCATGGTATTACCAATTAGCAGGAAAATAAGCCATTGAATATAAAAGATAAAAATGTCTTGTTTACAATAGAGTGGGATAAATGGACGCTAAAGAACTGAACCACATGATAGCTGAGGCCTACAGCCGGGATTTGCAAAAGCCTGAGCTGGTATCGTTCAAAGAGGTGAGTCGCTGGGGGCGTAAGTACGGTTTCCCCGTCGTATGCACTCTGGCCGATGAAAGTGAAGAAAAGCAGATCCACTGGGCTGCCAGTTTGCTCATTCAAGTAGCCGGTACTTGGCCGCGAGAAGATATGCCGGAATTGCTCACACCGGAACGGGGCTCCGCGCTGTTCAACGATGCGATGCAGTTATTGGCGAATGGGCTTGGAGCAGCAAATCAATTGCGCTGACAGCACAAACCTTGTCAATAAGCGGCCTTCATGGCCGTTTTTTTGTTTAAAGTTTGTTTTAACAGAACCATAATTAGATATTGCAGTATCATTTTATGATCGCTACAATCTTTCACATGTGAAAGTTTGGGGGTGGTCTTGATCACCTGCGAGAAACCAAAATAGAGGTGGGTATGGCAAAAGTAATCAGCTTCGCCAACCAGAAAGGCGGAGTGGGTAAGAGTACCCTCTGTATCCAGCAGGCCTTTTATCTGGCGTTACAGAAGAAAAAGAAAGTGCTGGTCTTGGATATGGATGGTCAGGGGAACACGTCCTCTCGACTGGCCCCCAGACGAGAGCTTGAGGATGGTGACTACGAGCCCATCCTCACAGGAACCAAAACCGCAGAGCTGTTCGCTTACGAGCTGGACGGCATTGAGGTCATGCACTGCCCTTGCGGTGCAGACCTCATTCATACGCCGAAAAACGACCCGGATCTGTTTGAGATGGAGGCTGTGCCTCTTGACCAGGCCATGAATCCGGCTCGCCATTTGGCTGAGCTGTTTGAGAACTACGACTACGTGCTGATTGATTGTCCGCCTAGCCTCGGCAGAAAGCTGGTGGCAGCGTTGGTGATGTCTACCCATGTGGCATGTCCAGTAAAGCTCTCTGGCTTCGCTGTGGACGGCGTAGAAGGTCTCCTGAACACGATTATTGGTGTGCGCGAGGCGTACAACCAAGATTTGGAGATCCTGGGCATCGTGATCAACGACATGGACCGCTCTGTCAATCACGACAAAGCCCTCAAGTCGCTGGAGAACACAGTTCCGGATCTGTTGTTTGAGAACAAAATTATGCACCGGCCTCCGCTCGATACGGCGACGACTGATGGCATCCCTGTCTGGGAGCTTCGCTATGGACATGTCGCGGCCAAAGAAGTTGAGGCGGTGTTGGAAGAACTATTAGAGAAGGTGGGCTAAGCGATGGCATTGAACAATTTAAAAGGCCTGTCCGAACTTGCTAAAGCCGCCAAAGGCAAGAAAGGCAAAGAGGTTCTTACCGTACCTGTTGACGACGTTGTATCCAAGGTCCAGGTTCGTAAGCGCTTCCGTAACATTGAAGAGCTGGCGGCAACCTTGCTGACCGAAGGGCAGCAGTCTCCGATCATCGTGTTCCCGAAGAACGAAGAAGGCAAGTTCGTCATCCAAAAAGGGGAGCGGCGTTGGAGAGCGTGTAAACACGCTGGTATCGAGACCATTGACTTGGTGGTGAATGATAAGGTCCAGAACAACTTGGACGAGACTGCTGGTGAGCTGATCGAAAACATCCAGCGGGATGACTTGACTCCGGTAGAGATTGCCGAGGCGTTAAACCTGTTTATTGAAGAAGGTTGGAAGCAAAAGGATATTGCTGATCGGCTCGGTAAGAATATCACTTTCGTATCTACGCATCTGTCGTTGCTCAAGCTACCTGACTGTGTGCGTGAGTTATACGATAATGAAGTATGTTCTGATACAGAGACCTTGAATAACCTTCGTCTCTTGTTCGATCTGAATGAAGAAAGATGTCGCGCCGTCTGCGCGGTGGCTATGTCTGACGGGATTACTCGTAAACAAAGCCGTGAGCTGCTGAATGATGCCAAACGTATCAAAGACGAAATGGAAAAAGGCCCACTGACTGGCTCCCACCAGAATGATGAGCTTGGCGCTGGCAACACCGACGAGCAATCCCTCAACTCGGGTGGGGATGGTACGTCGGAACAAACCGGGAATGACGACCTGAACCTTGCCCAGGAGGAACTGGAAGGGGGTAAAAATTCCAATGGTCAGGACGATGATGACGAAGACCCTTTGCGTGATGAAGAGGGTGAGCACAAAGATCCTGTCAAGCAGCCAGATAACAGCGGCAAGGACAAAGATGAAGAAGGCGGTGATGCTCTTCCTCCTCTGCCGAAGGACAAGGAATGGAAGAACGTCCGGGCTGACAGTTTGATTTTTGCTGTCAACGTTAACCTGGATGGCGAGACCAAACGTGGAGTCATCATGACCGACCGTGTTGCTCTGGTTCCGTCTACTGTCTGGGTTAAAACGCTCGATGGCGAAGGCAAGGAAAAGCATGTTCATGTGCCTGTGTCAGACATTGAACTCCTGAGTGTCGAAGGCTAATAAAGGAGGCCCAGCCAGAGAGGTTGGGCCTGTCAAGAACAGGTGAATATGAAGATCTCACAGGACATGAAAAGAAAATTTGCTTTGGTGAATGCCCTGTCTAAAACGGAGAAGCCAAGTCTCCAAGACCTTCACAAGGCAACAAATATTCCTGAATCAACGATCAAGAGACAGTTGTCTGCCCTGCGTGATGAGTTCGGAATGAATATCTTGTTCGTCAGGGAGTCTACCGGCGAACGAGGTGCCACCGGCTACTACATGCTGACAGACTGGGGGATCTTAGACAGGTCTTCGTTCTTGAACCGGTACGGAAAACTGTAAGGTGCCATAGAGCAGCGCATTGAATGCAAAACCCGCCAATCGGCGGGTTTTTTTATGCTGCCACGGTAGCGGCGGTTGCTGGAGGTTTTTCGGCGTAGTAGGCGATGTTCTTGGTTCGTCTGCTAAGGGTGTCTATGCCGACGATACTCAGCGTTTTGGGAGTGGTATTGCGGGACTCGAAATAATGGAATAGCTGGATCATGCAGCACTTCACCATCAACGGATCGATGTCTTCCAGGTAGATTGAGGCTTCTCTCAATGCTTCGGGACCGTGGTTCTCGATCAGGTTTTCCATCCAGTGAATGGCGTTGATGCCAGAACCACAGCAGGGCTCATAAAAGTCTGCCGAAGACTGTGAGCCAACAATGAGTGACATCAAGCGGCCAATCTCTGGAGGAGTGGGGAAGTAATTGGTGCCCTTCTTGTGGAAGCCAGACATGCTTAGGACGTAACCCAAAACATCGCTGGTGGGGTCGCGCTTAATGGCGGCAGACAGGACGTGAGAGAGCTCGAAGGCGACCGGCTGAAGTTCTTCCGGGATCTCCTCCTTGGCTGGGTATAGGCCAGTCTGCAAGTATGCCCACTGGTCAATAAAGGCCTCAACAAACCGAGATGTGCCCATTCTGTATCGGGACTGCTCGATGAGAGATAAAGCCTTGGATGTAAGTTGCTGTGTTTCTGGTGACATAAGCGCTCCAGTTTGTTCTGACGAAACATTCAAGAGGTAGAAACGAAGAACCCCGCCGAAGCGAGGTTCTTTGCTTTCCTGCCTGATCGCCTTAATGCCGAAGCAAAGACGTCTTGATAAAGTCGGGGCAACCGGACATTTCCCGGTCGATGAAGTCCTGACGTTTCGCCAGCGGCCATTTCATGAACGCCGCGAGCGGGATGCGCTTATTCGTGTTAGTATTGCCTTGCAGCATAACAAAGCTCCTTAATTGCTTGATTGTGTTGTAAGGGCTGCAACGAAGGTCGAAGAGCGATGCGGCCCTTATTTATGATTATTACAGCATCATAAAATAATATCAAGGGACAATAAAACGATACCAAGAAACAAAACTTTCACATGTGAAAGTCTCCCCGCTGTCCACCTCGCACACTCCAAACGCCCAAATAACTTGTCTATCTGCCCAAAATGGGCGCGTAAGCGTCCGATAGAAAGTAATTGTTAGTGAGATATTGACTACACGGAATATGGCTATATCATAGAATCATAAAATGATACTGTAAAAGTGATATGTATGCCAAAGCAAGCAAATCATCTCCGTTTGAAGAAACCTTGCGCCAACTGTCCATTCCGGAAGGAGGGCGCTATCGAGCTGGTCCCTGGGCGATTAGAAGGCATCATCAACGACATCGTTGAAAACGACATGACGACGTTTCATTGCCACAAGACCGTGCATTCAAAGTCAGGTGGTGAATGGGATGAAGAGGGTAACTATGCACCTTCGGGACAAGAGTCGATGTGTGCCGGTGCTGCGGCTTACTTGATGAAAATAGGCAGGCCGACAGTGGCTATGCGAATTGCCTTTGCGTTTGGTGATGCAAAGGTGTCCGACTGGGACGAAGCTCAAGAGCTGGTTGTCGAGCCTTTGGTACAAGGGGACCGAAATGAGTAAGCGATATGCGGTAGTGCCGCATCCGAAACTGAAACGAGAGTACAAAGGTCGGCTGGTCAGAACTACTCGGGTACTAAAAAACGGCTGGGGGGTGATCCCTCTAGGGGCTGTGGCAACGGTCACGCATCAGTCTCCCAAGGGATCAGAACTGACCTTTGAACCATGCGACTGCTGCGGCCTGAAAGCCATTATCAGTCATGTAAGCATGGACTCCATTGAATTTATCGAACCGATTACTGAGGAAGAAGATGGACGAGAACAAGCTCAACATTGAAACGGTCGATGGGCACAACGAGCTGGTAGTCAGCTTTTTGTCCAGAATGGTAAGCCTGAGTGACGAGGAAAAGCAGACAGTATTGTCCTGCCTTCCGGGCACCGGCAAACAAACAATCACCCAGCTCTATGAGGCGCTGCGTTCTCAAGGGCACCAGGATCTTGCAGAGAAGGTCGAACCATACCTCCAGCAGGGGGTGTTTGGGCCGATCTTCGATAACGCCAAGTCCAAGGTGTTCGTTCGGGACGAAGCGCCTTTTTTCCTCATGGATGAAAATCCTTTGAACTGGGATGACGCTAAAGCATTCAATCGCCTACGTATGAGTACGACCTGTGTTCTTGGCCGTGGCGGCTGGACTATCGGTGAGCGCTTTGATGACCGCTTTGATACCGAGGTGGGCGGAACACAGCTTATCGTCACCCAGTCACTCAACGAAAAAGGTGAGATTGAAGGAGGACTTCCTACCTCGATGTCGCTGAATGACTTTGCTGAGTTCCCTAAACAGCCAAGGCCTCCTCAAATAGTCGATTACCAGGAAGACAAGCGATACACGCTTGAGGAAGCGGAAGCTATCCCTGAGCTCGCACCAGTGGTTCAGCGTCTGAAAGAGCGCATCGAAGAGTATGAGGAGAGAAGAGCCCATGATTGACATGACATGCCGCCTCTGTGCTGGTTCCGGTGTTTATGACTTTTCCCCTTCCAAAGAAACCTGCGGTATGTGCCAAGGGCATGGGAAATTTGCTGACGCCAAAGCAATGCTGGTGGCTGCCATCGAGCTGGCAAAGAAGCAACGCGAGCCGGTCATTGAAGTGGTAATGGGGTTGGTGCTCCAGGGTGTGGATGTTAGAGGGAAGGAGCCTGGAGAGCGGTTCAAGGCTGCTCAGGCCTTTAACGCCCCAGGGCACAACCTATTACGATACGGGTGGGATGCTTGGGAGCTCTATGCCCTCCATGAGGGTGTAAGTCCAGAACTTGCATCGCTTGGCCGAAGTGTGATGCGCGAGTGGCATAGCCATTCATGGGGCCGGTTCAGTGGAGAGGTAGGCTTTAACGCCGCCGAGATCATGATCAAACAGGCCAAAGACAACCCAGAAAAAGCAGAAGAGCGCTGGGCGTTCCTGCTTAGTGAAGAATGGATGGTGGAGTAATTGTCGTGACAGAACAAACCAATAAGAAATTGATGCTGGATGAGTCTCCAGATATGCCCCTGCAATTCAAGTGGAGAAAGTTTGGTGGTGCGATTTTTACTGCCACGCAAACAATGGAGCACGTCAAGGAAGGACGTAAGCTCGGGCCGACTCCAGCAGGGATGCTACCTCAAGAAGTGTGGCTGAACCGCCTGATCGCTATGGAAGAAACCCTGCCACGAGGGAAGTTTTTTGACAGATTCCGCCGCCGCGACAAAAACGAGCAGTATGACTTGGCCGCCGATCATCTCCGTCTTGTCGGACAGAAAAAGCGATAGGGGGATAGATGAAAGCCCAGGCATACCCACCATCAGTCATTCGTAAAGGCGCTGTGTTGTACGCAGCCCTTTATTACATCTCTGATGATGATAAAGCAAAGGTCGAGGTTACAGAGTGGATAGTTCGCTCTATTCAGAAACGACGCAACTCAACCAGCGATCAACGCTATGTCAATCTTGCCCAAAAGTTAGATGGGATTACGTGGGGGAAAAGGTCACGGAAGAATGGGGACTTTGGTTGGTTGCCATCTATACCGAGCTGGTGTTTGAAGCAGTTCCGGGAAGGTGGCGAATTGCCTTTTGGCGTTTATACGACGCGACTGGCCGCTCTCAAGTTTGCGAAAGTCAGCTTGCAGGAAGAGGTCCAATATTGCGAGGCCGAGCTGAAAAAGCCTCAGACAGAAGAGGATACTCAGGAACTCCAAGAGGAGCTGGCGGAGAACCAGAGACTTCTGAAAGCTGCTGGAGCAATGGTGAAGCGCGAGCAAAACAAGAAGAAAAGAGGTTGACCAATGTTACCGATCGTCTCCCCCTCCGTAGTAACCAAACAACTTGCGTTCAATCGAGTAGGCGATAAACGCAAGGTTAGGGTTTCGTCCAACTTTTTGGATGTTATGGGGTTCAAGCCAGGTATGGGCATCGCCGTTGAGCCAGGGGAGGGGATGGGCGGTTTTTCGGTGATCCCAGCGACCGATGAACTACAGACACACCAGGTTTATCAGCGCCGGTATCAACCAAAGAGTCGCTCCAACAACCCGCTGGAAACCGTTATTGAGTTTTCTGGACAAGGGCTCATAGATAAGTGCTTCCCTCGCTATACAGAGCGTTTCCACGTCGAAATGCGAAAAGGCCGAGTAGTCTTCACTCCTGTCGCAAACAGAGCCTTTGCCATTGCGGATCGGTTCAGAAAAACCAGCCCTTTCCGTGCCTTTGTGGCATTGACTGGCGGGGTAGACATTCATGTTATGGAAGCGCTTGGCTGGAAGGCTGAGATTGTTTTGGAGCATCGTCCAGTTGAAGCCAGAGACAGAGCATCCGGGCGGAACCTGAGTGAAGTACATGCGCTCAATACGCTGGTGAACAGCTCCCCGCGTATCCTGCTGAATGAAGACATTCATCACCTGGAGCTGGATCGCCTTGGAGCCTTGCTGGCGGAGTGCCCACCAATTGGTTTGGCCCATTACTCGTTGGGGTGTGATGACCACTCAAACGCCAAAAGTCCAAGGGACAAAGAGCGTTCTCTTGAGGATCTCTCCACCATGCTCGACATGGTTTACCCGGCACTAAAACAGATCGAGGTCGTGAACCCTGCCGTCGTGCTGGTGGAAAACGTCCCGAACTTCAAAGCATCCGGAGCCGGGGCGATGATGGGAACGACACTGCGGCGGATGGGGTACTTCCTCACTGAGATGGTCTTGAACGGTCTGGATTTCGGCGCTTACCAGGGGCGAGAACGCTATTACATGGTGGCGTCGGTCTTCCCTGGGTTCGTTCCACCGAAACCTGAGCAGAGAGCTGGTGGACGATTGTGGCCGGTGATCGAGAAGCACCTCGGGGATTGTGCTGACGTCACAGTGTTGAAGTCAATTCAGGCCAGAGAGTCAACTTCTCGCAGGATGCCTGCGTTCTTGACGAGAGAAAGCACCAGTTGCCCGACCATCCTCAAGTCTCAGGATCGTGGGGTAAAGGATGCAGTGTACATCCAAGACGGTGGCCGCATTTACAAGCCATCGGTCGATCTGGTTCAGGAGTTGATGTCGATACCTGATAGCTTTGATGTTTCGTGGATGGCAAAAGAACAAGCGACAGAAACGCTTGGGCAGAGTGTGGATTACAGATTGCATTCAGCGGTCATGGCCGCAGTTCGGGATCACCTGAATGTGAATTGCGGTCGCCATACCGTGGTGCAGCACGGTATCAGAAGTAAGGAAGGTAGATAATGGCAGTCATTTACTACGGCGAGGGAACCCATGACGCCGGTTTCGTCGGGTTCCGTGTCGCACGAACAGTTGGGGTGGCGGATGATTACCGGCAGGAATACTTCTCCTTGAGAGAGTATTCCTACGCAACAGCTCACCGGCTGGCCTACAGCTTGGACCGAAAGTGGGAAGCTGAGGCAGAAGAGGTGAAGCGTCAGAATAAGACTTGTAAGCGGCGACGCAACTCCGGGCCAAACATCATTGCTGAGGGGCTGAGGGCTTATATCAGCATTGAGAACCGGAGCCGGATGGGGGTGAAGAGAACCTACTTCGCGCCTTGTTTTCTCGTCACAAAGCCAGGCTACGGCAATGGGGATATTGCTTTCAGGATTTCCACTCATGGCTACGCAGAAGCCTACGAAAAGGCGGTGGAAAAATATTGTGAGATCCATGATTTGACGGATGAGCAGTATGTTGAGTTGCTTGACCGTATGCCGAGTACAGAGGTGTTCACTGGATACCTGCTGAATGCTCTTTTAATGCGCGGCCATCGCGCTACAAAAGCTGAAATACTGAGTAAGCTGGGGGCTGAGAAGAATGAAGAGGACATTGCCAATGGCAAAGGGAAAAGCGGCCAGAACAGAGTGCGTTGCCCAGAGTATCGGTGGGCGCAATAACAGCGCCACCAGCTTTTGGGACCGTATTTTAACAGTTGAGGAGACGGCCACACTCATTGGCGTCAGGATCTCTGAGCTCAAAGACGCGGTGCGCTATCAGAAACTCCTGAAAGGGAAGGCAGCTCCAGAAGTACATTCGGTATCAGGAACTGGGAAACTGTTTTTTGATGGGCGATCCATTAAATCGTTCATAGAGGACTAACCGGTGGATCTGGATCAAAAGCAAGAACCGTGGATCAGCGTCAACGACAAGATGCCGGTCGTCGGTGTGCCTGTTCATTGCCAGCTTAAAGGATGTTGGTCGGGCAAAATTGTTGAGTACGACTTGATCCATGTTCAGGAAGATGATTGTTCGTGGCGAACGGCGGACGACAACTCGGAAGTCAGCTATGACTTCGATGTCATCACCTGGAGACCTATTTAGGTTTGGGAGTCTTGCATTATCCGGCGGTTATTGCCGTGAAAATACGGATGTTCAAACCATGTTTTATAGCAACACCTCCTTGGGGGCGGAATTATGTTTTTTGATAACAAAGTAGAATCTCACTCGCTCGTAATGGGAGCCAGCGGGAAGGGTAAATCGGTCTTGTCCGAACAAGTGCGGAAAAATGCGAGGCTGCGCGGTGATCTGCTGGTGGATACTGAAATGTACCGTGAAGGTCGAGGGTTGAAACCATACGAGCATGAGTACGCTCGTCGCTTAGTTCTGGGGCTAAGTGGACCGTTGCCGCGTGAACTGCGTGGGAAGCCGGTGACGGTTATCTCTGATGTGTCCAGGCCAAAAAAGGTAAAGCGTCAGCCAAAGCAATTTGTTAAGACCGTGAATGGCGTAACCCTTGAACGCCAATTGGTGGCCGATGCAAGAGATCAGTTGGAAATGCAAACAGGCGTCTGGCTCAAACAACCACAGCTCATCGAGCTGATGGAAGAGTCGGGCATAGACGAAACTCTGGCCGATTTTGGTGAGGCTGAAACACAGATCCGAGAAATGCTGGCGGATGCGTTGGCGATGAAACTGGTAGGACGCTCATGGCCCAAGTGTGGAGCCCTCTATAACGCGGCAGAAAAGTCCGACGTTAACTTCTCCTCCGAGCTTGATGCTGCGGCCAAAAAAGCTGGATACATGGTTCGCTAAATGGGATTTGGTGTGGACAAGATAGATCGGCAAAGTTGGCTCGTTAAATTCAGGCGAGCGAAGTGTCAGGACACTTTAGACACGATGAGGGATGCGGCCATTCGCAACTATGAAGGGAATATTCGTGTTATCGCGGATATTGTATTGGCCCATGAGGCGAGAGAGACAGAAATTGAAAAAGGGATGTTTTGTCGAATAGTTAGATAGTCTGATGGGCTATCAGGTGGTGATTATGAAAAAGAGAATACTTCATCTGCCCGTAAAAAAGATTTACTTCGATCAGATCAAATCTGGAGAAAAACCAGATGAATATCGCCTCGTTACAGACTACTGGATAAAAAGACTAGAGGGGCGCGAGTATGATGAAGTCCATGTTAAGTGTGGCTACCCAAAGGCTGGAGATATGTCCAGGATAGAGATTCGCCCTTGGCGTGGCTTCTCAAGGAGTGTTATAACGCACCCGCACTTTGGAGATTGTCCGGTTGAAGTATTCGCTATCCATGTGAATTGAATGGTGTATGACAACTGTGCTTGGTAGGAAAATCAGGTATCAAAAGAAATTGGGTTATTAAAAATTAGGGGCCATCGGCCCCTTAATTGTTTTAGTCTGTGAACATTGAACAATCGAGGTGGGATAGTGCTTGTTCGTAGCTGTCTTTGTTGTTCGTCTTACGTAGTTCCACCAGCTCAACAATCACTGGACTTAAAGCCAGAGATTGAGGCTCCCAGACGCGCTTGCATTTGACCGCCATGTTGGCATTTACGTCTGTAACAACGTAGAGAAACTCAGGCGCTTCTTTCAATGTCCCCAGGCCCTTTGCCATATCCACAGCCTCAGAGTTCTTATAGCTTCGAGTAAAGCTCAGCTCGTCTTGGGGAATGTAGCTGGCAGTCGCCGCAGCCAAACCTGACACCATGCCTTTACCTGCGCTTTTTGCAATGGCCGAGCTGGTAGCTAAAGTTGGCATTACGGCCTGCCCCATTTGGCTGGCGGATGCCGCCGCCAAGCCTGAGGCGATGTTCTTCCCTGCATCTTCGGCAGTGGCTGAGCTGGTGGTGAGCATCGCAGTTAAAATGATTGTTCCAAACATACTTAATTCCTCTATCAATCCATAAAGTCCGACTTTTTGAAGGGCATAGTGCCTTTGCAATCGGGATAGGCGGTGCAGCCCCAGAACTTAGAAGCTCGCTTCTTGCCGGGCGCTTTTCCTTTCCTGAGACGCATCGGGCTACCGCAATCTGGGCAGTCTGGACAATCCTCAGCCGCGATACGCTTCTCGGGTTTCCCTCGGTTGTCTGGGAACGTCTTCTTGCAAGCCTCGTTCTGGCAGCCCCAGAAAAATCCGTTCTTCCCTTTGATCCGGTGCATCTCTCCACCGCAGTTGAAGCATTCGTGTGAAGGCGGCTTAGCGCCCTCGAAGGCTTTAGCCATCGCGCCACCTTCTTTGGTCAGAACCGGTGCGGCCACTTTGAGCTGCTCAACCATTTGGCAGATCCAGGTGGAAATCTGCTTCATGAAGACAGACATATTCCCGGAGCCGGAGGCGACTTTCTCAAGCTCCTGCTCCCAAGCCGCAGTCATGCCGGGTGATTTGATGGCTGGTGGAAGCACTGCGATAAGCGCATGAGCCTTATCAGTTGCAAGCAGTACCTTTTTCTGACGTTTGAAGTAGCCTTTATCAACAGCGCCCTGGATGATGCTTGCGCGTGTTGCTGGAGTGCCTAAACCGGCTGTGTCTTTGAGAATTTGCTTGAACTTCTCCTCAGTCACGAACCGGGCAATGTTCTCCATCGCGGCAAGCAATGTGGCTTCGGTGAAGTGCGGTGCTGGCCGCGTCATTTTGTTTGCCAGCTCGGCACCATTAAGCAAAGCGGGTTCGCCCTGGCTAACCCTGGGGAGCTTCTCTTGTTCAACCGGCGCGTCGGTGTCTTCCCCCTCGTCCTTGGGACTGCTTTCACTATCAGAAGCAAACAAAACCTTCCAGCCTTGTTTGGCAGGTGTCTTACCAGAGGCCGCAAAGAGGTGACGCCCACACTGCACCTCGATGGAGGTTTTGGTGAACTCGAACTCGCTGTAGAACTGCGCGATGTAGAAACGACGGATGGCGTCGTAAAGATTGAACTCGATCTCAGACATGGCACTGATGTCTGTTCTGGCCGGTGTTGGAATGATCGCGTGGTGCGCGGTCACTTTGGCGTCATTGAATACCCTGGCCTTGCGATGAGGATCTGCGCCAGCCACCAGCCCAGAGACGTTCTGATCGGACAAAATGAGCGCCTGGAGAATGTCCGGAATGTCTTCCTTTTGGCTCTCGGGTAGATAACGACTATCAGTACGAGGGTAGGTGGTCGCTTTGTGCGTCTCGTACAGAGCTTGAGCTGCATCCAGTACCTGCTGAGCGGTGTATCCCCATCGTTTGCTTGCGTATTGTTGCAGCGACGTTAGATCGAAGGGGAGGGGGGCTGACTCTTTACCTGGTTTGGTTTCTGCTTTGCTGATAACAGCATTGGCACCATTGACCTGGGAGGCTACCTGCTCGGCATAGGCCTTATTGACGCACCGGCCTTGCTCGTCACTGCACTCTTCTGGTGGTATCCATTGGGCGGCAAACTGTCCATTCTGTACGGACACGTTCACACCCAGAGTCCAGTATGGTGAGGGGGTGAAACCGGCGATCTCTCGGTCCCGTTGACAAACAAGAGCGACGGTTGGGGTGATAACCCTGCCAACGTGAAGAGTGTGGTTGAAGCCGACATCTCGGGCCAGCACTGTGTAGAGGCGGCTCACGTTCATGCCTACCAACCAGTCAGCGCGTTGCCGTGCCAATGCGGCGTAGTAGAGTGAGACCGTATCCTTGCCATCCTTTACGTTGTTCAGCGCTTTCTTGATGCTTGACTCATCGAGAGCCGTCAAACAAACCCGGCGAATAGGGCCAGAGTAGCGGAATCGATCCAGAAGCGAACGGGCGATAGCCTCACCTTCTCGGTCGTAGTCCGTTGAGATGTAGATGGTGCTCGCCTTTTTGACCAGTCCCTCAACAATTTTGTACTGTTTGAACGCACTCTTGCGAACGTTGTACCGCCATGACTCTGGTGCAATAGGGAGGGTCTCCAGTGACCATGACTTGTAGCGTTCGTCATAATCGTCTGGCATATACAATTCCAGCAGGTGGCCGAACGCCCACGTAATAACGCGGTTTCCTCCATCATGGAGAAATCCATCACCTCGTTGGGAGGCCTTCATTACGCCAGCCAAATCTTTGGCCTGAGAAGGCTTCTCGCAGATATAAAGGTCCATTAAGCAGCTCCTCTCATCTTTGATTCCAGATTCGCCAGCTCAGCCCAGCTTTGGGCCAGACCTTTGACTTCGGGGTAGTCTCTGGAGAGGTTTTCGAGGACTCCAGAAATGACATAGGCCGCTTCGCGGGAATTACCCCTCGAACCGGCCTCCTGGAGCATGATTGATAAAGCGTCGAAGAGCTCAGCCTTACGGCTTGGCTCTGTCTGGTTTCTTATTTCAGAGCTTTGCATGGGTTCACCACTGAATAGGGACGCACGGACTCGCGCACAATGCGGCGATCTGCGTCAGTTACAGCCTGGCTGGTGCAAAAGTGCGTCCAGGCATTCAGATAATCTTGATAGGTGTGGGTAGGTGGTATGCAGCCGGTTACAACATCCTTGGGGATGTTTGTAGTCCCCTCGGCTTCCACAAAGCGCCAATCGTGCTCGTCCATACCTTTGCCGCCATCGCAATAGCGTTCCCAGCGTGACAACTCGTACAGCGAGTAGCCTTTGCCTTTATTCATGGACTTGAAGGTATTGATGGCTTCGTTCACATCCCCGTGCTGCTTGATCCCTGCTGGAGTTTTATCTGAACCAGCGGAGTCATCTTTGACCTTGTTCATCGTTGCGCTGACATTACCGTCGCCCAGCACATGGATATAACCAGGTTGACGTAATGCAGCACCACCGCGCCCCATGTTGTCCCATGCCATCGACAGTTCCCGGCTAACTCGGGCAGGTTTGTCATTTTCGGCAGGGGCAGTCTGGGGCTGAGGCTTTTGCTCGGGGGCGTTAGAGGCACACCCGGCCAGAATTGCCACTCCCAGAATTGCTATCAGTTGTCTCATCGTGTCGTTCCTCATCAAAAATTGTCGATGAGCCCATTCTAAAAGGGGGGGATGGAAAGCTGGTTTCTCAAACTGCCCAAATTGGACAGATAGGCGTGTGTGCGATCTAAAGGTGTTTTGAGAGCATGTAGCGACGAGAAATACGATAGGAATATGGTCAACCTACATGCTGAAAGCCCTTAACAAGTTATTTGGTGGGCGAAGTGGAGTGATCGAGACCGCGCCGAGCGCCAGAGTGTTGCCGCTTAAAGACGTGGAAGATGAAGAAATCCCTCGATACCCACCTTTTGCCAAGGGCCTGCCAGTGGCCCCACTAGACAAGATACTGGCAACCCAAGCTGAACTGATTGAGAAAGTGCGGAACTCTCTCGGTTTCACTGTGGACGACTTCAACCGGCTTGTTTTGCCGGTGATCCAGCGGTATGCCGCGTTTGTTCACCTGTTGCCAGCTTCCGAATCACACCACCACCGTGGCGCTGGTGGTCTGTTCCGACATGGGCTTGAAGTGGCCTTCTGGGCAGCTCAGGCATCTGAGTCAGTTATCTTTTCCATCGAGGGGACGCCTCGGGAACGCCGTGACAATGAGCCGCGTTGGAGACTGGCGAGCTGTTTCTCTGGGCTGCTGCATGATGTGGGTAAACCGCTCTCGGATGTGTCCATTACGGACAAAGACGGGTCAATCACATGGAACCCGTATTCGGAGTCACTTCATGACTGGGCACACCGTCACGAAATCGACCGTTACTTTATCCGGTGGCGCGACAAGCGACACAAAAGACATGAGCAATTCTCGCTGCTGGCGGTGGATCGAATTATTCCGGCTGAGACTCGGGAGTTTCTGTCCAAGTCTGGCCCGTCCATCATGGAAGCGATGCTGGAAGCTATCTCAGGAACCAGCGTCAATCAGCCTGTGACCAAGCTGATGCTTCGCGCTGACCAAGAGAGCGTCTCACGGGACCTTCGCCAGAGTCGTCTCGATGTGGACGAGTTCTCCTATGGTGTGCCCGTCGAGCGTTACGTGTTCGATGCCATCCGCCGCCTGGTTAAAACCGGAAAATGGAAGGTCAATGAGCCAGGCGCGAAAGTCTGGCACCTCAACCAAGGTGTATTCATTGCCTGGAAACAGCTTGGGGACCTTTATGACTTGATCAGCCACGACAAGATCCCCGGTATCCCACGAGACCCTGACACACTGGCCGACATTCTCATCGAACGTGGTTTTGCTGTACCAAACACGGTGCAGGAGAAGGGTGAACGTGCGTACTACCGCTACTGGGAAGTTTTGCCTGAGATGCTCCAGGAGGCGGCGGGTTCGGTGAAGATCTTGATGCTCCGACTCGAATCAAACGACCTGGTGTTTACGACTGAGCCTCCTGCGGCTGTTGCTGCGGAAGTTGTTGGTGATGTTGAGGACGCTGAGATTGAGTTCGTTGATCCTGAGGAAGCCGATGACGGTGACGACCAAGAGGAAGGTGAAGCAGCTCTGAACGATGACATGTTGGCCGCAGAGCAGGAAGCAGAGAAAGCTCTAGCTGGCCTTGGCTTTGGTGATGCGATGGAGATGCTGAAAAGCACCTCCGATGCTGTCGAGGAGAAGCCAGAGCAAAAAGATGCGGGACCAACGGAATCATCTAAGCCTGACGCTGGCAAGAAGGGTAAGCCGCAGAGCAAACCGGGCAAAGCAAAACCGAAGAGTGATACGGAGAAACAACCCCATAAACCAGAGGCAAAAGAGGATCTGTCCCCTCAGGACATTGCCAAAAACGCACCACCTTTGGCAAACGACAATCCGTTACAAGCACTCAAGGATGTTGGGGGTGGACTGGGGGACATCGACTTCCCGTTTGACGCATTCAACGCATCGGCAGAGACAACCAGCACTGACGCAACAAACTCAGAAATCCCAGATGTGGCAATGCCCGGAAAGCAAGAGGAGCAGCCAAAACAGGACTTCGTTCCACAAGAACAAAACTCCCTGCAGGGCGATGACTTTCCAATGTTCGGTGGTTCTGATGAACCGCCATCATGGGCGATTGAGCCGCTCCCTATGCTGACTGACGCACCAGAACAACCAACGCACACGCCAGAAATGCCGCATACGGACAACGTTAATCAGCATGAGAAGGACGCAAAGACCTTGCTCGTTGAGATGTTGTCTGGATACGGGGAAGCATCGGCGTTGCTTGAACAAGCGATCATGCCTGTTTTGGAAGGTAAAACGACGCTGGGCGAAGTCCTATGCCTGATGAAGGGGCAAGCCGTCATTTTGTACCCGGATGGCGCTCGGTCGCTGGGTGCGCCGTCAGAGGTTCTCTCGAAGCTGTCCCACGCCAACGCGATTGTTCCGGACCCGATTATGCCAGGTCGCAAAGTTCGTGATTTCAGCGGAGTGAAGGCAATTGTACTGGCGGAGCAGCTTTCAGATGCAGTCGTGGCGGCCATTAAGGATGCCGAGGCGTCAATGGGTGGATACCAGGATGCCTTTGAGCTCGTCTCTCCCCCTGGCTTGGATGCAAGCAAAAATAAGTCTGCACCGAAACAACAAAGCCGAAAAAAGGCGCAGCAGCAGAAGCCTGAGGTTAATGCCGGTAAAGCCTCGCCTGAACAAAAGGCGAAAGGTAAGGACTCCCAGCCACAGCCGAAGGAGAAGAAGGTCGATGTTACTTCTCCGGTTGAAGAGCAACAGCGCAAGCCGGTCCAAGAAAAACAGAACGTGGCTCGCCTTCCTAAGCGGGAGGCTCAACCGGTGGCTCCTGAGCCCAAAGTTGAGCGTGAGAAGGAATTGGGACACGTCGAGGTGCGAGAAAGGGAAGATCCAGAGGTTAGGGAGTTTGAGCCGCCTAAGGCGAAAACAAACCCGAAAGACATCAACGCGGAAGATTTCTTGCCGTCTGGTGTTACGCCTCAGAAAGCACTCCAGATGCTCAAGGACATGATCCAAAAACGCTCGGGCCGATGGCTCGTGACACCTGTCCTGGAAGAGGATGGCTGCTTAGTAACCAGTGACAAAGCCTTCGACATGATTGCCGGTGAAAACATCGGCATCAGCAAACACATCCTCTGCGGGATGCTGAGCCGGGCACAGAGACGCCCTTTGCTCAAGAAACGTCAGGGAAAATTGTATTTAGAGGTAAATGAAACATGACAATGAGTTATGACCCGCTCGCCTACGAGATGCCGTGGCGGCCCAACTATGAAAAAAATGCTGTAGCAGGCTGGCTTGCCGCCTCCGGCGCGGCTTTGGCCGTAGAGCAAGTCAGCACGATGCCGCCGGAGCCATTCTATTGGATGACGGGGATCTGTGGCGTGATGGCGATGGCTCGTTTGCCCAAGGCTATCAAACTTCACCTGCTCCAAAAGCATTTGAAGGGGCGTGATCTGGAGTTTATTTCCATTGCGGAGCTCCAAAAGTACATCAAGGACACGCCGGACGATATGTGGCTTGGTAGTGGGTTCCTGTGGGAAAACCGCCATGCCCAGCGCGTGTTTGAGATCCTGAAACGCGACTGGACTTCCATCGTAGGGAGAGAGTCCACGGTCAAAAAGGTTGTCCGGAAGATACAGGGTAAGAAAAAGGAGCTGCCAATCGGCCAGCCCTGGATTCACGGGGTAGAGCCCAAAGAAGAGAAGCTGATGCAGCCACTCAAGCACACTGAGGGGCATTCGCTGATCGTTGGGACCACCGGCTCGGGCAAGACCCGTATGTTCGACATCCTGATTTCACAGGCCATTCTGCGTGGGGAAGCCGTGATCATCATAGACCCGAAAGGGGATAAGGAGATGCGGGACAATGCCCGACGTGCCTGTGAAGCTATGGGGCAGCCGGAAAGATTCGTCTCATTTCATCCAGCATTCCCGGAAGAGTCGGTGCGTATCGACCCTCTGCGTAACTTCACCCGCGTGACTGAAATCGCAAGTCGTTTGGCAGCGTTGATCCCGTCCGAAGCAGGGGCCGACCCGTTCAAATCATTTGGATGGCAGGCACTGAACAACATCGCTCAGGGCTTGGTCATCACTCATGATCGTCCCAACCTGACAAAGCTCCGCCGATTCCTTGAAGGTGGCGCTGCTGGCTTGGTCATCAAGGCCGTTCAGGCTTACTCAGAGCGAGTTATGCCCGACTGGGAGGCAGAAGCAGCGGCTTACTTGGAAAAAGCCAAAAACGGTTCGCGTGAGAAGATCGCTTTCGCGTTGATGAAGTTCTACTACGACATCATCCAACCTGAGCACCCGAACTCTGACCTGGAAGGCTTGCTGTCGATGTTCCAGCACGACCAAACCCACTTCTCCAAGATGGTGGCGAACCTCCTGCCGATCATGAATATGCTGACGTCCGGGGAGCTAGGCCCTCTGCTGTCTCCAGACTCATCTGATCTGAGCGACGAACGCCAGATCACCGATTCCGCAAAAATCATCAACAACGCTCAAGTTGCTTATCTGGGGCTCGACTCCCTGACCGACAACATGGTTGGTAGTGCTATGGGGTCCATCTTCCTGTCAGACCTGACAGCGGTTGCCGGTGACAGATACAACTACGGCGTCAACAACAGACCCGTAAATATCTTTGTTGATGAGGCTGCCGAGGTGATCAACGACCCGTTCATCCAGCTCCTGAACAAAGGTCGCGGTGCGAAACTTCGTCTTTTCGTTGCAACTCAGACTTTTGCTGACTTCGCAGCTCGACTGGGTAGCAAAGACAAAGCGCTCCAGGTGTTGGGGAACATCAACAACACGTTTGCTCTGCGTATCGTCGATGGTGAAACCCAGGAGTATATCGCGGATAACCTGCCGAAGACCCGGCTCAAGTACGTCATGCGGACTCAAGGCCAGAACTCGGATGGCAAGGAGCCCATTATGCACGGAGGCAACCAAGGCGAGCGTTTGATGGAGGAGGAAGCTGATCTGTTCCCAGCCCAGTTATTGGGAATGCTTCCGAACCTGGAATACATAGCCAAAATTTCAGGCGGAACAATCGTAAAAGGCCGTCTGCCCATATTGACCCAGTAAGAGCAGAGCTATGTGTGACAAGAAGTATAGAGATTACGAGGTAGCCATCATGGTCGATGTGAACCCTTTCGACAGGGTTATGAATGAATTGAAAAGTCGTGGCCGCAAGAACGCTCACATCCTGAGCATCCTCCAATTCGACTGGCCTGCATCGGAGGCCATCATCGAGAAGCTGAGCTGCTACATCACAGACGGGATTAAGGCTAATCAGGAGCCTGTGATTTACCCGATCATTGAAGAAGCTCTGCATCGCTACAGCCAGCTCGTGTTTCATGAGCAGAGAGAGAAATATGAAGACCCGGCCAGAATTGGGGCATTTCTGGAAACCCTGATCACCGAAACCTGCCGGGCGTTGGAAGTGCAAATTGTCGATAGTGGCGGTGATTCATGGTCTGTCGATTCAGGAGAGTCGTTCTCACTGTGGCTTTCTTCCCATCCAGGAGAACTATCCATTAACCCGCAGCCCCATGAGGATGAGACCTCTTTGCGTGGCTTGCTGTATGAGCTCATCACCTGTGAGAGCGTGAAAACTGTTTTAAGGAGAACCGACTATGAAGAAGCCGTGGTTGCTGGTCGCATGGCTGCTGGTTATTGAGTTGCTGGCAATATTGCTGCTGATCCCTGGCGACTGGACAGACAGAGCCATCAAAAGGGAATCCGTGCTGGTGGAACAGAGTCTTGGTGTCGAAGCAAGAGACTGGATACAGAACAAAGCATCTACCTGGTTCAGGTCGAGCGTTATTGATTCAGGCTTCTATGAGGGGATGTACCAAACGCTGATCCCATCAGAAGAGGAGCGCCAGAAGTCCAAGGGGATGCAGGATATGGGCAAGGGCTGGTTTGTGTGGGTCAAAGGCCGCATGGAAGCCTTTGTCAACGTCATTTACCAGTTCTACACACGGTTGGCGCTGTTAGCCGCGTGGGCTCCCTATATGCTGATCCTGTTCGTACCTGCGGTATATGACGGGATGATGACATGGCGAATTAAGCGGACCAACTTCGATTATGCGAGTCCGGTTCTCCATCGTTATAGCGTTCGCGGAACGATGTACCTGATGGCCGGATTGTTCATCGCGTTCTTCATCCCCATAGCGCTCGATCCGGTTGTCATCCCGATGACAATGATGACGTGCTGTGTCCTGGTTGGCCTGACGTTCGGCAACCTCCAGAAACGGGTATAGGGAGGGAGGATGAGCTACTCCGTTATAAATCAAGATGGGGTGCATCTGTGCGACATCCCATTGAACGTCTACCAGGTGATACGTCGCCAATCCTTGTCTGCGTTGTGGCTTTACTGGGCGCAGAGCTTGAATTTGGTGAAGGTGCTCATTGCTTGCGTCGGAAAGATGATCTTTGTGATGCCGGTAATGTGGTTCTGGGTGCTGGTGGTGTGCCGCTTGGTTGAACCAGAACGTATCTCAGACGTGCCAGGACTTATCTCTCCGGACGTGATCGGGTGGGCCGCTGGTGCGGCCATCACCCTCATTATCTATTCCGTTTTTACACGCCCAGCTTTGTACGGATACCACAACTTTTTCAAGCAGCATATTTGCTCAAGAGTAAAGCAAGTAACGCCGGAACTCAGAACAGTCACTGGGCCACTGTTCTTTTACCGAAACGAAATTGGAACGATATAGAGAGGAACCATGAAAGTAACCAATAAACTCAAACTGCTGGCACTGGGGCTGTGTATGGCCGGTACTGCCATCGCGGCTCCTGATGTGCTCAATGACGACGCAAAGCTCAAGAACCTTGAGAAGGTGTGTCCCGACTGTAAGATGGTGGCAAAAGATGTACTCAATCTGCGGGTTGAAAACTGCCAGCTCAAAGACACTTCCAGTGCAATGATGATTGGCACCATGCAAAATGACCCTATGTTTTCGTTTATGCTGGCAGTACACACAGCGGCAGGCTCGGAGGCATACAAAACGGTAGTTGGTGCCGCTGGCAACCATGTTGACTGTGAAAACCCGTTGAACTGGATCAAGCTGACCCAGCAAGCGATTAAAGGAGGCAAAGTCTAATGCGTAAGAGAGATTTCTTTTTTGGAGAGGTGTATGAGGGGGGTGCAGGAGCCACTCTACGACTGAGTGATATGGAACCATTGGCAAGAAAAGTGTCGGCAGAGTTCTTCACTGCACAACTGAACCGTATGCTGAAAGAGCATGACGGTCAGTTGACGCTCAGCGATGGAACGTCGTACCCCAGCTTTTGGAGCTTCATCGACAAGGTTGTTCCAGAGCAGGTTGGTTTCGTGGAGATCTACGCTCGGCAGGATGTTAACGATAATGTTGAAGCGACACTGGCGTGTGACATCGTTTTGGTAAATGGTGTGATCACCGTTAAACCTCACTGGTGTGCTTACAAAGACATCAGGGCTGACGAAGTGATTTCCACCTTACTGGTGCCTTTGCATTTGAAGGCTCTCCAGGGTAAGGCTTACATTCGCTGGGATGATGGTGAAACCGAACCTCTGTTACAAAACGACGACTATCAGGCTGAACTTGAAAATGTGTTTAGTGTTTCCAAGTACCCATCAGCCATGAGCTGGGGCGATACAGCAGACCAGAAGGTTAAGCAGTACAAGATGGACCTTGAGTGCGCCACAGATGTTGGTTGTCGAGGTGTCTCATCAGAGCAAGCATGGGATGCTTATCGAGAACTCCGTTACAATAGAACAGTGTGAAACAAGCGGCCATTGGCCGCTTTGAACTTTCACATGTGAAAGTTTTTCGCCTCCCGCTCTTATCATCTCCTCGAATAAACCTCCATAAAGTGCCCAAAATGGGCCGTAACAGCACTGTTCCTAGATTGATCAATTAAGAGACGATTACTCCGTGATGACGACAAGTTATTTGGAGGGTCTATGTCCGCACAAGCTCACGTCAGAGAAAGCGAAAGCTCATCTGGTTCATTCATCTCCTGGCAGTTCCTTGTCTGGCAGGTGATGTTCGTTATAGGTGTTGTTGCAGGGATGAACCTGGAACACGCATTCAATTTTCTAGGTTAATGGGAGGAAGTGTGAACCTTAATAAACAATTTTTCTGGTTTTTGATGAACGCGGTGCTGATGTGCATCTTCATCGTTCCAGTGGCCGTCGCGTTTTGGCTGTCTGCTTTTGCGGCAGGTTTTGACTGGAGTCAGTGGGTTAAGTTGGCTGCTGATACGGCCAACAGAGCTGCAAGTGACCCGGCCAAGGCTCTGGGCACGGTTCAGACCTACTGGGGCATTCTCAGCTTCTTCCTGCTGGCGGCGTACAGTCTGATGTTCAAGTTTAAAGCCAATGCTAACAAGGAAGTGAAAACTCTGGGGGTGGCCCGACCAGCCAATGAAGTTAGCGTTGCGGCTTCGGAAAAACATTCGGAAGCGGTTCCTCAAAATCAATAACCGATCCAGTAAACGCAAAAAAGGCGGCTTAGGCCGCCTTTTTTTATTTGTCGCTGGAAGTGCCCGAAAAGGGCGCGAAGCCGTGGCAGAAAATCAGTGACCCTGAATGAGAATACAGGCCACTAGGAAAAGAAGAGGGTTGCTATGAAGCCTGTAAAGATACCGCGCCGGGTCGATGAGCCCCCGCATCTGCTGTTGTGGAGCGCAGATGAGTTGGCCCCGATGCTTTTGGGGCTAACGATAGGGGTCATCATCGGTAAGGCCCTGATCTGCTTTCTGGGGGGGTTACTTGTAACCAACCTTTATCGCCGATTCAGGGATAACCATCCGGATGGATACCTGCTCCACATGATCTACTGGGCCGGGTTCATCATGACCAAGGCCAAATCTCTCAAGAATCCGTTTGTCCGGAGGTATTTGCCTTGAACCTGAAAAAGTATCTCAAGACCTGGGAAGGGACCCAAACAGAAAATAAGTGGGGACGAATCTTCCAGGGTGGTCTTATTGCTATCGTTTTCCTGCTGGTGGTCCAAGTATTCAGCAAGGAAACCATCGTCACTATCCAGCCTTTCACGCTCACGGAAGAAGCCTGGGTGACGAAAAATAACGCCTCTCAGTCCTATAAAGAGGCTTGGGGTTTCGCTTTTGCTCAGCTCCTTGGCAATGTGACGCCAGGAACCGTTGACTTTGTGAAAGAACGGATCACCCCGCTTCTCTCCCCGAGCATCTATCAGGACGTGATTGATGCCATCGAAATTCAAGCTCAACAGATCAAGAACGACCGCGTAACCATGCGGTTTGAGCCGCGTTTTGTTGAGTACGAGCCCAAGAGCGACAAGGTGTTTGTCTACGGATATTCCTACGTCAAAGGGGCTTCTTCTAACGAAGAGCGTAGCGAACGCTCCTACGAGTTCGCCATCAAGATTTCAAACTACGCGCCCGTGCTGGACTACATCGACACCTATGTAGGAAAGCCACGCACCAAAACTGTTTTGGAGCAACTCCAGCGCAAAGAAGAAAACCGGAGAAAGCATGAAGAACAACGCTAAACTTTCGCTCCTGGCGCTGTCCTTGGCGCTTGGAACTTCAATGGCCTATGCCTCGGATGACATTCCTGTTGTCCCGGCCAGTGTTATGAAAAAGGATGTTCCTGCCCCTGTGACGTCAGGACAAAGCTCCCATGAGGTTGTGGGCAGCATGAATGAAAACCCCTTACTGACGATGAAGCCGGGGGTTAACCAGATCATCCCGATAGCCGTTGGTCATCCGAACCGAATCGTCACGCCTTTCAGCAATCCTGAGATCGTTTCAACATCTCTGACCGGGGCGACGGATAACGGCCAGTGTGGTGAGGTCTGCATCAAAGAGAATGTGGTCTATGTCGCCACGGATAAGCAGTATCCGGTGACTATGTTCATTACTGAAAAAGGCTCGGAAGCCCAAGCTCTCAGCCTGACGATGGTTCCCCGTCGTATTCCGCCCAGAGAAGTCTTTCTCAAGCTCGATGGTGGTGTAGGTATCACTGGTGCTTTTGCCAATACCAAGGCTGAGACCTGGGAACAGAGCCAGCCTTATGTCGAAACCATCCGGTCAGTATTCCGAAAGATTGCTCTTGGTGAAGTCCCTCAAGGTTACACGTTGAACCGCATCCCTGCTGGTGCTGCGGTGCCGAGCTGCGCTCATCCTGGGGTAAAGGTGGATTTTAGCAAGGGGCAATACATGATGGGCCACCACCTTAACGTGTTCATCGGTGTCGCCCTGAACGTCTCTGATCAGCCTATTGAGTTCAAAGAGGCGTTGTGTGGGAGCTGGGATGTGGCTGCGGTGACTACGTGGCCGCTTAACGTGCTTGAGCCCGGCCAGAAGACGGAGATCTATGTGGCGAAGAAGCAGAAGCGTGGTCTCGCACCAACGTCTAAGCGTCCATCGCTGCTGGGAGGTGCCCAATGATTAAGCGATTTTGGACACAGTTAGACCCCAACAAGAAGCGTTGGGTGTCTATCGCTGGCGGCGTCTTCGTTCTTTTTGCGGTCGTGACAATGTTCTCTGGTGAACCCAAGAAAGAAGAGAAGCGCGGTCGCCAAGAAACCATCAAGCACGTTCTCACAGACAAAAACACCCGTGAGATCGGGATAGATTCGTTGTCTGCCGATGTGAAGATGGTGTCTCGTGAAAACTCCGACCTGAAAAAGGAGCTGGAACGAGTCAAGAAAGAGCTGGAGGAAACCAAAACCACTGCCGGGAAATCCAGTGATGTTGGCCGTGAGATGACCCGCCTTCGTCAAGATTTGGACCGCCTGACCCAGAAGAACATGGAATTGGCTAAGAAAGTCGAAACCGGCGCTGCTGGTGGAAAAACATCCTCTTCATCAGAGGATGCCAGAGCCGATGTTAATGGTGCATCTGGTGGTGATGGTCAGTTCATGGAGAAAAAGCTCGACTACAAAGATCCAGCATCCTTTTTTCGGGACGCACCGCTTCCTGACTCGAAGGGTGGGGCTCCTGCAACTGGCAAGGGAGACGGTCGTGATGCAACTAAACCAGGCATCCAAATAGTGAGCTACTCGCAGAAAGCGCCAGAAGTTGAAGAGAAGGACAACAAGGATGATGAGTCTATCTACCTACCTTCTGGCTCCATCCTGACAGGGGTGCTCATCAACGGTATGGACGCACCAACATCTCAAGGTGCTCGTCGAGATCCGTTCCCTTCGACCCTCAGGATTCAGAAAGAGGCTATTTTGCCTAACCGCTTCCGTGCGGATGTTCGTGAGTGCTTCCTGATTGTTTCAGGCTATGGAGATCTCAGTTCAGAGCGAGCGTACCTGCGTGGCGAGACCTTCTCGTGCGTTCGGGATGATGGGGGGGTCATAGAAGCGAAGCTGGATTCCTATGCAGTGGGTGAAGACGGTAAGGCCGGTGTCCGTGGTCGCGTCGTATCGAAGCAGGGGCAAATCATCGCCAAGAGCTTGATGGCAGGCTTCCTTGGTGGCGTTTCCGAAGCCTTTGACGTCAATCCTGTGCCGGTCGTCAGCACTAACCCTGGCTCAAATACCCAGTACCAGTCTGTGTTCTCCGACCAGATGTTGCAGGGAGCAGCAGTGAAGGGGGCCAGTAAGGCGCTAGATCGCATCGCTCAGTTCTATATCGACATGGCCGAAGGCATCTTCCCCGTTATCGAGGTCGATGCTGGCCGTCAGGTAGACATCATCGTGACCAAAGGAACCAAGCTACAAATTCGTTCCACCGGGGGAACCAAGAAATGAAAAATTTGAACATTTTGACCAGAAAGGGCAGTTCCAGAGGCGAGGCTCAAAAGGAACAGGCAGTAAGATCCGCAAAGATGTTGGGGGTGGGTGCAGCGCTACTTATTTTGTCGGGCTGTTCGACGTTCAACATCGGCAAGGATGAGTATAGCTGTCCGGGAATGCCGAATGGTGTTCAGTGTATGTCAGCGCGAGACGTTTACGCCGCAACCAATGACGGAAATGTCCCGCGCCCAATGAAACCAGAGGAAGTCGAGGCCAAAGCGGAAGCGGATGGCGAAGGTTCCTCAAACGTTTCAGCGAACTCATCTAGCTCCGGAGACCCGGTGATTGACAACTATGTCGCACCGCGTCTTCCGGATCGCCCGATTCCAATTCGTACACCAGCACAGGTTATGCGGATTTGGGTAGCTCCCTGGGAGGACACCAATGGTGATCTCATCGTGACAGGGTATGTCTATACCGAAATCGAACCGCGCAGGTGGGTGATTGGGGATGGCACACCGCAAAGTGAGCCAGTTTTGAGACCGCTGCAAACGGTACAACACGAACCGAAGTCTGAAACAACCAAATAGGAGATGTTCTTGATGAACGCAAATCAGTTGGCGAATGCCTCAAGTAAAAACAACGCACTCTTCCTCTTCCTGGGGTTGATGGTGGTAGCCTTCCTGCTCGTGCCGGATCAGGCCCACGCTGGTACTGGTGGTACAGCGTTTGACGACGTATGGGTAACTCTCAAGGATTGGACCCAAGGTACTTTGGGTCGAATCGTTGCGGGTGCGATGATCCTGGTCGGTGTTGTTGGTGGTATCGCTCGCCAGAGCCTCATGGCTTTCGCTATGGGTATCGGTGGCGGTATGGGCCTGTACAACTCCCCGACCGTAGTGGAATCCATCATGTCTGCTACTCTGGAACATGCAGAGAAGGTCATCCCGGCTGTTGTGCAACTCAGCAATGGCCTGGGGGTGTAAAAGACACCTTGCCGTTAATCAACGGGTGATAGGGGCAGCCTAAAAGCTGCCCTTATTTTTTGGCAAAAAGTCCAGTCATAACAAATTCCAACTATTTCCTTATTTGCTCAAAAAGGGCACTTCCACAGCCCATGTTTATGCACTCCCTCCCGTAACCTCCAGCATTGGGTTCTTGTAACTCAAAACGAATGGAGAATGCGATGATCAATTTCAAGCCTAAAATTCCGGCGATGCTTGGGGCTCTGGCGGTTCTTACCGCTGGTGCTGCTCATGCAGAGCTGCTGGAATACACCTTTAAGGCTCCAGATGGTACGCAACGGTCTCTGACTCCGAATGCCAACTATGCCAACCCAACGGGCAATATCTCGTTTGCCTTGAGTGCCGGTATCGACCGAAAGGTAAAGATTTCGGTGATTCGGTCGGATGGAACAGTGGTTTCGACAGCGACCAGCCACCTTCTTGGGGCTACTGATCGCATCACAGTGGGTGGAAAATCCTACTATGGTGCGGAACTTCAACTACCGGCTCCTTCCGAGGGAGTCTACAAACTAAGGGCCGAAATACTGGCGTCAGACGGAAGTTCCGTTCAGACTGATGAATACCCGCTTCAAGTCGATACGACAGCGCCAAGTTTGGCAAACGTGACAGTAAAAGGGGAATGGAACCGGGCGCTTTCTGATGGAACGCTACTGCGAGGTCCTAACCGATTTTCAGGTATAGATGTGTCTGCATCTGATGCCGGTTCTTCGGTTTCCTCTATACAGGCGTATGCTGTAGATAGCAAAGGCAAGAGGAGTCCTGTTGTCTCGGTTAATTACGCCAACGGCCAAGGCCAGTTGTTGAACTGGAGCACTGTGTTCCCTAATGGGGAGGATCTATATACGCTTCATTTCGAGGCCCTGGATAAAGCAGGGAACAAAGGGTCAATAGCCTATCCTATTGCTTGGGATTCAGTAGGTGCAAAGTCTGGAGAGAATCCTGAGCCAGTAGCAGTGTATGACCCTAAGAACCCGCAGGCCTCAACTTTTAAGGTTAATGGTCAGGCCCTATCAGGTTTTGCGCCTTATCAGAACGGAATGACCATTTATTCCGATACCTACAGGGTGCTCTACCGGATACCCAAAACAAACTCCTATCCTTCTTCACCTTACGGTGCTCAAAGCGGTAACTGGTGTGATTATAAAAACTGTATTGAAGGCAATATCATTGCCGAAGACGGTACATATGATTATCGGCAGACGCAAGCTGATGTATTCCAGCAACATGGGACAAAAACTAAGTCGTTTATTATTTACGACTGGGTTATGAACTCTCTTGGTAATACATCCGTCAGTGTGAAAGCTGATCCATCGGTTAGCTTGGCTCCCATCGGTAAGTATGTTGAATATCTTAGGGATGATGGTCAGTGGGTCCGCGGTGAAACCATTAATATGAGCTCAGTTAACCATTATAAAAAACTGAGATTTCATGTTGAGCCGAGACCTTACGCTCAGGAGTTATGGGGATCTTGGTTGCCTACTACTAAAATTCCGGCAAATGCTTCTTATGCAGAAGTGGATACGGATATATCGTTCAGTGGGCGCTCATGTTCATGGCCTGGATATTGGTCTCGACCGGAAGGGAAGCCTGAACTTCCGTCTGATCGGATTGGGGCAACGTTCTGCTATGACCTTAACCCTCCTGAAATTGCTGGGTTAGAACGAAATGGGCGGATTTTTAAAGCTCATTTCCGTGAGCCTGATTCATTTGACGGTTGGGGTGTTAACCAGTGGGTTATTTCTAACAACTCAAGTGCGTCTGCGATAACCTCGACTGGCGAAGAACGTCCGTTGTCTCGTACTGAAGTTCTTCGTAGTAGCACAAATGATTGGTTTTTCACATTTTCTGCTGAGAATCTGTCAGAGGGCACATATACCGGCATATCTCTCGTAGCTAAAGATGCTTTCGGTAATGAGGTTAAGCAGGTATTCACTGGCTCCCAATATGCTATGAGCATAGATAATTCAGCGCCGACACTAACCGTATCGATCAGTGATGGAGCACCAATCCAGTCTTTGGATGATGTTGTAATCACCTTGACTGATACTGCCGACCCGAGTCCTAAGCTGACCTCTATTGCCCTCGTCGGAGGCCCAGCCGATGACAAGGTGCAGTTGTCTTGGCGTGAGGAGTCGAAAGGTCGATTCCGCCTTGAGTACCCGGTAATGTTCCCGTCTTTGAAGGAAGGGGAATCTTACACGCTGACTGTTTCCGGTGAGGACGCACAAGGCAACGCGGTTCAAAAGGCGGTTGGCTTCGAGTACAAACCGCGTCAGGTGATGCTGGCGGATGGGATGGATGGCAAGGTTATGGTCCCCGCTGTCACTCATGAATTTGTTCATGCAGATGGCAAGCGGATCATCGAGACCAAGCCGCTGACGCTCAGTGATGGTGCTGTCGTGACAGGTTCATACGACGTGTTTGCGACCCTCCGTTCTGATGCGAAAGTGCCGCTGGTGGTGAATGGGGTGCGTATCGAGCCGGGCCAGACAATGGGGATCATGAGCCAACATGATTTCGGTGCGTCAGGTGGTCGTTTGAGCATTCCGGTTAAACCGGCTGTTCCTGATGTGGTCGGCTCTTCCAGTCTTCTTGTCATGACCTCCGCGCCGAACTCACCCATCTTGGTTGTGGACATCAATACCTGGAAAGGGACGGCCAAGCTCTCGGCTGAATCATGGACAATTCGCCAGGTTATTGACCCGGTGAAAATCTATGCCCTGCCAGAGTCGGGTGTGCCTTGCCGGTTCACCACGAAAGAGGATGTGGCTATGGCCGCAGACCCAATTCGTGACCCGGTGTGTTTGCTCCAATGGGACAGAACTCCGGATGAGGCTGAACAAACTACGCAGGACAACAACGGGATGAAAGTTGCCGGGCTGGTGGGGCAGGCTGTGAGCATTGGTGAACAACCTGTCGAATACAGCCTGTACCTGTTCAGTGGTGACGGTTCCAAGGTAAAAGTTGGGTCTGGCTCTCAGAACCTGACGGTAACTACTGCCTATGGCTCTGTTGGTTACACCCCGATTGATGACATTGCTCAGGTGAATCGCGTCATTGAAGACTTTGATGTGAACTTCAAGCAGAGCAAAGGTCCTGATTGTTCAATCACTCTCAGTGCTGACCGTGCGAAAAACGAGGCCGCGAACAAAGCTGTTGGCAGTGCAAGCCGCACCTGTCTGTTCGAGTGGCAGCAGATCCCCGATGGACTGGTCCAAGACCCGTTATCGGAATCTCCTTCGTTGTCAGGTTCCCTGGCCGAGAACGGTGATCACCCTCTGGGGTGGCGGGTAAGTATTTTCACCCGTAACGGCACTCGGGTGACGTTGAACGACGAGACTTTCAATGTCGAAGCGGTTGACCCACCAGCTCCGACCGTTGAACTAGCCTCCGACTACAACTTCAAAGACAACATCTACTTGGTGCCGATGACAGGTAACTACCTGGGTGATGCCATTATCAACTCTGAACGAGCTGATCTGGATATTGCCATATCGCGCAACTCTGATGTTCTTGAGTCTGAGACCTTCACTCCGGGATGGGGTGCCACCAATAAGGTGTATCGCCGCATCAATACCGATGAGCGAGCGTTGTGGGAGGAGACCACCTACAAGGTGAACGCGGCCTACAACAAGGTGCCTGATGTGAAGACTGAGGTTGTCTACCGGGCTATCTCTGCACCTTCTGACAGTATCCGTCCTATCGTTGAAGTTAAAGGTGATACCGCGATTGACACCCAGGCATTGCCGGTTAGGGTTCTCATCCGTGATCAGTACAAACCTGATGGTGACTATGACGCTAACACGATGGGGGTGTGGAAAGTACGCCTGATCCAGCAAAAGGCCTACAACGAGACGGTTGCGCTCACTGATTATGCGGAAGCATCGAACGGTGAAGCTCAGTTCTCAGTAGACCTGTCTGGTGTGGATACTTCCTCCGTCCGTATCGCTGCTGAGGCTGTTCTGGAAAGCCCTGTTGAGGGTTACAACCGCACAGAGTTGTCTATCAGACCTGCCTTCTTGACAGTGCTTCGTGGTGGTGCCATCGGTGCTGGCGTGGAGGCTCGCAAGTTGTCTGGTGAAGCTCCGTTCACTGCTGTGTTCAAGCTATCTTTGGACGACCGTCAGGATCTCCGGGCTACCGGCCAGGTTGTGTGGGAAACCAGTAAGGACGACGGTAAAACCTGGGAGCAGTTCATCCCAGAAGATCGATACAAGTATCAGCTTGTGAAGACCTTCGACAAGGGGGAGTACCAGGTTCGGGCCAAGGTGGTGAACGTCAACTCAGGTGCGGAAAAGTACACCGAAGCGGTCAGTGTTGTCGCTTACGACAAACCTGATATTGCTGTTATCGGCCCGACCACGTTGTTTGTCGGAAGTGAAGGCAAGTACACAGCGAACCTGACGTTGAACGATGAGCCAATCTCCGGTGGCAATGCCATTGTTGAGTGGTCTACTGACGGTGGCAAAACCTACGCGCAGACAGGGGATAGCATCACGCTTTCGAGCGATGAAGAAACCCGATACCGCCTGTGGGCTCGTGTGCGCTCTGCCACTGCACCGGCTGATGACGGCTATGCCTATGAAGTTGCGAAAACGGCAGTTGACTTCCGAGCAGTGAAGGCCCCCCGTCCTTACGTGACAGGGCCGCGAGTCATTGAGACCGGTAAGAAGTATGTGTTCAAAGCCGAAACCAGCCTGCCTTACCGTGGGATGGACGTGAAGCTGAACGGGTTCTTCACGCTGCCTGATGGCTCAATTGTGCAGGGTGATACTGCTGAGTACGTGCCTTCGGACACTGACCTCAACCAGGCTACTGTAGAAACGAAGTACACCACCTGGATCGAAGGATACCGAGATCAGGGTGCAGAAGCCTCGCATAGCCTACGCTCCCGCGTGTGGCAGTATGTATGGCCGAGCTTCGGAATGCAGGTCAGGAAGAACGCTGACGTGGCTCCTGCGACGATCACCGCGTCAGTGCGGCCAATTGCCTTCAACGGCAAGCTGGAAGAACCGACCTACGAGTGGGAGTTGCCGGAAGGCGCAGTGATTCAGGATCAGCGGCAGGATATTGTCCGGTCCTTTGTGATCAATGAGCCGGGCGATTACAACATCAAGGTGACTGTCCGTGATGCTCGCGGCCATGAAACCGTGATCGAGCAACCGCTCAAGATCGGCCAGGCAGAGCCCTATGCTATCGACCTGCAATACTCTGGCTCGAACAAATACGAGCGTGAGCCTCTGGATGTGCTGTTGCGACCGTACATTTCTGGCGGCCACCCACGCGACCGTATTTCGACTCGCGTCTACTCGGTAGATGGTACGCCGTTGGAAAGCAGCGGTTACTACGGCAGAGCAACTCTGGGCGCTGGTGAGCACAGCATCAAGCTGAAAATAACCTCAGAAATGGGGCATGAAGCTGAGGGCGAGGTGAACATCAATGTGGCAGAGAACAAGTTGCCTGCATGTAGCCTGAGCTCACGAGAGACCGTTGGGTCGTGGATCGTTTATGCGAACTGCGAAGATACCGATGGCCGCATGAAGTCCTACGAATGGACCATTGCCGGTGAGTTGCAGAGCATCAGCTCTGATCGAGTGACTATCAGCAAGGGCACCTATGAAACGATGCCGACCATCTCTCTGGTTGGGGTCGATGACTCTGGTGGCAAATCCGAAGCTGTTACCATGAACTAAGGTTCATTCCTCTCAAAGCCCGGTTCAGACCGGGCTTTTTTTTGTATCGCGCTGGAATTGTCCAAATTGGGCTATTACAGAGGCGAGTCTATTTCCCTCCCCCGGATACACTGCCCAGCATCCAGTAATCCAATCTTAGGGGATAGACATGCGGACAAAATTACTCGGGGCGCTGATGGTGTTCGGGATTATTACCGGCACGGCTCATGCGTCATCGAAATTGGAAATCACCGATCCCAGAGCGGCGAAGATAGAGGACATCGTAGAGCTACCCATCAAAGGGGTTCGAGCCGTCCAAAGTGATGGGCAGATCATGTTCCTCTCTGAAAACGGGCGATTTGTTATTTCAGGACAAATCTACGACCTGTGGAGCAAGAAGCCCCTCAACACGATGTCCCAAATGAGGGATGTAGCGGAGCGTATCCACTTCAAGAGCATGGGCATGGATGTGGACACGCTGAACACCGTTTCGATGGGGCGTGGTGACAAAGAGGTGGTGGTCTTTGTCGATCCTAGATGCGCGGTTTGCCATCAGCTCATGGGTGATGCCAAATCGCTGGTGGATGATTACACCTTTAAATTTATCGTGATTCCTGCTCTGGGTGCTGAGTCCAACCGCTTGGCAAAGAACTTGTACTGCGCGAAAGACAAAACCCACGCGCTCGATGCGCTGATGAACAACACCTTGGGTTCCCTTCCTTCAAAAGAAACCTGCGACCCCGGCCAATACGATCAAACGCTGCTGACAGCTCATTTCATTGGGATTGAGGGCGTTCCGTTCGTGGTTGCTCCGGATGGTCGTGTCAGCAAAGGACGTCCGAAGAACCTGAAATCATGGTTGGAGAGTGTTGAATGATCGTAACCATCAAAAAGAAACTCGAAGAAACGTTGATCCCGGAGCACTTGCGAGCTGCCGGGATTATTCCTGTCCTGGCCTATGACGAAGACGATCATGTCTTCCTTATGGATGACCACAGTGCAGGCTTTGGTTTCATGTGTGAGCCCCTGTGTGGTGCCGATGAAAAAGTTCAGGAGCGAATGAACGGTTTCCTGAATCAGGAGTTCCCGTCGAAGACTACGCTCCAGTTTGTTCTGTTCCGCTCCCCGGACATCAATCAGGAGATGTACCGGATGATGGGGTTGCGTGATGGCTTCCGTCACGAGCTGCTGACATCTGTCATCAAGGAACGGATTAACTTCCTCCAGCACCACACGACAGAACGCATATTTGCCAAGACCAACAAAGGTATCTACGACAATGGCTTGATCCAAGACCTCAAGCTGTTCGTTACGTGCAAAGTCCCCATCAAGAACAATAACCCGACTGAAAGCGAACTCCAGCAGCTCGCACAGCTTCGCACGAAGGTCGAATCATCGCTTCAAACCGTTGGTCTGCGTCCCCGCACAATGACGGCGGTGAACTACATCCGGATCATGAGCACCATCCTGAATTGGGGGCCGGATGCTTCATGGCGACATGACTCTGTGGATTGGGAGATGGATAAGCCCATCTGCGAGCAAATCTTCGATTACGGCACTGATGTGGAAGTCAGCAAGAACGGCATCAGGCTGGGGGACTACCACGCGAAAGTCATGTCAGCGAAAAAGCTGCCTGACGTTTTCTACTTTGGTGATGCGTTGACCTATGCCGGGGATCTCAGCGGCGGCAACTCCAGCATCAAAGAAAACTACATGGTTGTGACCAATGTGTTTTTCCCTGAGGCAGAAAGCACGAAAAACACTCTGGAGCGCAAACGCCAGTTCACTGTAAACCAAGCCTACGGGCCGATGCTCAAATTCGTGCCGGTGCTGGCGGACAAAAAGGAGAGCTTCGACACTCTCTATGAGTCCATGAAAGAGGGGGCTAAGCCAGTCAAGATCACCTACTCGGTGGTTTTATTTGCTCCAACCAAAGAACGTGTTGAAGCGGCGGCGATGGCCGCACGAAACATCTGGCGTGAATCTCGGTTCGAGCTGATGGAGGATAAGTTCGTTGCTCTGCCGATGTTCCTCAACTGCCTGCCATTCTGTACAGACCGGGATGCAGTGCGAGACCTATTCCGCTACAAGACCATGACAACCGAGCAGGCGGCTGTGGTCCTGCCGGTGTTTGGGGAATGGAAGGGGACCGGGACCTATCATGCAGCGCTGATTTCCCGCAACGGCCAGCTCATGAGTCTGTCTCTTCACGACAGTAATACCAACAAAAACCTGGTGATCGCAGCCGAATCCGGCTCGGGTAAATCGTTCCTTACCAACGAACTGATTTTTTCCTACTTGTCCGAGGGTGCTCAGGTCTGGGTTATTGATGCCGGTAAGTCCTACCAGAAGCTGTCGGAAATGCTCAATGGCGACTTCGTTCACTTTGAAGAAGGAACGCACGTCTGCCTCAACCCGTTCGAGCTCATACAGAACTACGAGGACGAAGAAGACGCGATTGTCAGCCTCGTTTGTGCAATGGCGTCGGCCAAAGGCTTGCTGGATGAATGGCAAATCTCTGCGCTGAAACAGGTCCTTTCTCGCCTGTGGGAAGAGAAAGGTAAAGAGATGAAGGTTGACGACATCGCTGAGCGCTGTCTGGAAGAAGAAAACGACCAGCGCCTCAAGGATATTGGTCAGCAGCTCTACGCCTTTACGTCGAAAGGTAGCTACGGGAAATACTTCTCTCGCAAGAACAACGTCAGCTTCCAGAACCAGTTCACTGTACTGGAGCTCGATGAACTGCAAGGGCGTAAGCACTTGCGTCAGGTTGTACTGCTCCAGCTTATTTACCAGATCCAGCAAGAAGTATTCCTGGGTGAACGTAACCGCAAGAAAGTCGTCATCGTGGATGAGGCCTGGGACCTGCTCAAAGAGGGCGAGGTCTCGGTCTTCATGGAACATGCCTACCGCAAATTCCGTAAGTACGGTGGCTCCGTTGTCATTGCAACGCAGTCCATCAACGACCTCTATGAGAACGCAGTGGGCCGCGCCATCGCGGAGAACTCGGCCAGCATGTACTTGCTCGGCCAAACCGAAGAAACCGTGGAATCTGTTAAACGTAGCGGTCGTCTGACCCTTTCAGAGGGCGGGTTCCACACCCTCAAGACGGTACACACCATCCAGGGCGTGTACTCAGAAATCTTTATCAAATCGAAGAGCGGCATGGGCGTCGGACGCTTGATAGTGGGCGACTTCCAGAAGCTGCTTTATTCGACCGATCCGGTGGACGTTAACGCCATCGACCAGTTTGTGAAACAAGGCATGAGCATTCCTGAGGCAATCAAGGCCGTGATGCGAAGCCGTCAGCAGGCTGCATAACCAGGGAGACAGTAATGGACATTAAATCAATCGCAATCGCCGCCATTCTCGGTGCCGCTGGTGGCTTCGGCGGTAGCTACTACGTGATGAGCGAACAAACGGCAAGCATCCATCAGCGTTTGAATCAAACCCCGCCAGTGGTCGTGGTTGACTTCGCTAAAGTGGCGTCGGCGTATCCCGCTGGTGCCTCTCAGGAGGAAGTTGAAAGACTGATGGTCAAGACCAATGACGCAATTTTGAAGTTGAAAGACGCAGGTTATTTGGTCCTTGACGCAAGTGCTGTCGTCGGTGCTCCAAGTGACGTGTACCTCCCTGATGAGGTGCTGAAATGAATTTTCCACTCAAGAAGTATTTCGTCAAAAAGGAATCCTGGAAGCGCTTCGGGGTTAAGGCCGGTGTGACACTACTGGTTCTTTGGGCTGCTGGTGCGGCCTTTGCCAGCCGCTACCGTATTGGCATTGATCCACAACAGGAGAAGTGCCTGCCGGGTTACACCTTCTTCCTCATTGATCTGAACGACCAAACTCTGGAGAGGGGAGCTGTTTACGCCTTCCAAGCCAAGAACATGCAGCCTTTCTACAAGGACGGGACTCGCATGGTCAAAATCCTCACCGGTATGCCGGGGGATAAAGTCGAGATCAACGATAAGTGGAAGATCACCGTCAATGGTGATGTCGTCGGAGAGGGGCTCCAGCTCGCAGGGAAACTACATCTGCCAGAGAGCCACTTTTACGGCAAGACCACGCTGAAAGAGAATAACTACTGGTTTATGGGCAAAAGCCCATTCAGCTTCGACTCACGTTACTGGGGGACTGTGAAAAATGATCAGATCATTGGCCGCGCATATCCCCTGTTCTAAGAGCGTTCTGGTGGCGTTGATATTCTCTGTGGCTGGCGGGGCATACGCTCAAGAGTCTCCGCTCACAGAGCAGGATAAGGCGCTTATTGAGAAAGGAAAGCAAATTGCCCAAAAGGCCCAGAAGATGGAAATGCCATCTCTGTTGCAAAACCAACACATGGACGAGGCTCAGGCCGAAGCCAAGGCATTTTTCAAGCAGCTCCAAACTACTAACCCAACGCTCAAGGAGATGCACCGGAAACAGGCTGAAAAGGGTATCTACTCTGACCATCGGATACTGGTTTTCGCCTCGTTGTCTCTTGGCGAACAGGGGTTAGATGACGTCCTAACGGCGGTGTCAGGCCAGCCTGATTCTGTAATTGTGTTCCGTGGCATCCCGGAAGGAATGAACTTGGGGCAGGGAGTTAAAGCTATTCAGGCGCTCGCGGCCAAAAAAGACCCAGTGCCGAACATCATCATCAACCCTACGTTGTTCAAAACGTACAACATCACAGCCGTTCCCACGATTGTGATGCTGGAGGATGAGCCGCTGCCTGGCGAACAACCAAACGTCGTCGCCCAGGTCTCCGGGTTGTCCGACCCGGTATGGTTGGCTCGGGAAGTGGATAACGGAGAAAAAGGCGATCTCGGCGTTAAGGGGCCGGTGGAGAAAATCAGTGAGCCAGACCTTATTGATGTTGCCAAGAAACGCCTTGCCAATATCGACTGGGAAGAGAAGAAGAAACAGGCTATAGAGCGCTTCTGGACCAAGCAGAATTTCAATGAGCTGCCCAGAGCGCCAAAATCTCGAACACGAGAAATTGACCCTAGCGTCATGATCACCAGTGACATCAGCACTCCGGATGGCACTGTGTTCGCTCACGCGGGTGACGTGATCAACCCATTGTGCGATCCGAAGGAAGTTTGCAAGCCTGGAACGCGGCCATTTACCCAAGCGGTCGTAGTTTTCGACCCGCTGGACAAAAAGCAAATGGAGCTGCTCGCCAAGAAGCTGCCTGAAATTAAGCAGGAACCTGGCGTACAACGGATTACCTATATCGCCACAGAGTTCGACAAAGACAAAGGCTGGGATTCCTACAAGAGTGTCACCGACAACTTTGACGCGCCGGTATATCTGCTGACGCCAGATCTGATTACCCGGTTCGAGCTGGAGCACACACCGAGCGTCATTACTGCCAGAGGCAAGAAGTTTGTTGTCCGCGAACTTGCTGAGGAGGGCGGTGAATGATTTTTGCCCCGGCTTTCCAACCAATTAAAGACGTCGGCACAGGTTCGTTTGTCGCTGCTGAGGTACTGGCTCGTTGGTACGACGAAGGCCGGGTTCTTACACCATCCTCTCTGTCATCACCTCCTTATTGGGGGCTGGTGGATATGGAGATGGCACGGTTCATTCAGGACAACCTTCATTATTGCTTGGATCTGTACCCAGCTCTTTTTCTGAATGTCTCTGAACATACTTTGCAATCAGACGTCATTTTCAAAGCGTGGTGGAGGGTTGTCCGCGACATTGCTAAGAATCACTCATCACGGCTTGTCATCGAGATTACCGAGGGCATTCAGGATGCCTCTCTCGCATTGAGATGGGAGGCTCTTACCGAAATAGGGGTTGAGCTGGCGCTGGATGACTATGGAGACAAAAACTCTTCGCTGGAGCGCCTGAGTCGTTATGACTGGCACTATTGCAAGTTTGACGCGAGAAGACTGCGGTCGCTTGAAGACTACTCGGCCATCCTCCACTGCCGCCGAAAAGGCATACAGCTCATTGCTGAGCAGGTGGAGAGCTTCCCATTGGGGGAGAGCGCCAAATTACTTGGACTGTCATGGCAACAAGGTTTCTATCACGGGAAGCCTGCTGTCATGGAGAAACACTTGAATTACGTAAAGGCCTTACCATGATGCAAAAAATTCTACGGGTCATTGCCGTTAGCGCGGTCTTTTGGGTTCGTTCGGTATCGGCTGACCCTGGGTGCCAGAATGCGGAAGTAATCGGCGGAAAACTGATTACTGACATCTGCTGGAGCTGTATTTTTCCCATCAAAGTAGCAGGGGCTCCTATAAGTGGTGGAGGCGGATCATTCCCGAGTGAAGCCGTAAGCAACCCTCTGTGTATGTGCGAGGATAATCTAGGGGTCCCTCGGCCTGGAGTCACCACTTCTATGTGGGAGCCAGCACGGCTTGTTGAATTTCAGAGAGTGCCTGGCTGCTCATCTGTCTTGAATGGTGTCAGGTTCCCGTTTGATAGGACTAACCAAGGGCATCATGGCATGGGAGACATGGATGGTGGTGATGGTTCTTTTATGCACTATCACTACTATGCGTTTCCTCTGTTGGTGATGCTCGATTTATTTATTAAGCAGACCTGTAATGCTGATGGGTATATGGATCTCGACATCATGTACATGTCGGAGCTCGACCCGACCTGGAACAATGATGAGCTCGCTTTTTTTACCAATCCAGAGGCGGCGGCAGTAGCAAACCCAATTGCGGCGGCTGCGTGTACTGCTGATGCTGTCTCATCAACCGCTGGAAAACCTTTAAAACAGCTTTTCTGGTGTGCTGGTTCATGGGGCACCCTGTATCCATTTAGTGGCAACCAGAATGGTGGAAAAGGTGTTATCCGCGATAGCAGTCTTCTTAGCACAAGGGTTCTGGCTGCTTTGCATCGCCGGGGGTTAGCGTGGAAGACAATGGGTTCTGAGGCTATGTGTAGAGGTGTTATTAGCCCAACACTACCCAAAACGCAGTACAAATTCACGCTATTGCATCCGGTTCCAGAGACAAACTCATCTCACGTAATTGGCGAATCCACTCTTACGTGGGGTCTGGCGCGAACTATACCGGCAATTGGGCAAGACCCTATTTACACCATCTGGCGATGGAATGATTGCTGTAACAATTGAGCAGACCCTAACGAATTTGCACGGGCATTTTAGATTATGCCCCAAAAGGGCCACTACACGTACAGGTGGCCCTTGTCTTCTCAGATAGCATGGGAAGGTTGAAATGGAGAACACAATGCGAAGTCATAATTACTTTATGAAAGCTGTGGCCTCGCTGTTGACAGTAACCATGTCTGCGCTGCCGATACATTCCTACGCTAACGGTAGCCAAGACCAGGACATCACAGCGGTGGGTAAAGAGGCCCAGGCTTTCGGACAAAACCTCTCAAACTCATTCAAGTCGAGCTCGGGGACTGTGCAAGATGGCACAATCTCTATGCCGACGTTGAAAGACGGTCAATTCCAAATGAACGGGGGGAGTCAGATTAATGTCAATGATCTATTCCCCGGAACGAGCGGGACCAACAATAAACCTGATAGTTATTACTTCCCTGATGCCAATAAACCTGATGTGGGCGGTCTGCAAGGCATTTACGACTCTGGCGATGACATGGACAGCGTGGGGAATAATGCAAAAGGGTCGCTGTGGAGTGATGCCAATAGTGCTAATCCATCAATCTCTGGTGCGGCATACAAGGTTCTTCTCGATGCCTCTAATCGATCACGCCCTGATTTCAGTAATGACCCTGTACTAAATCTAAGCAAAAAGACCTATGAGGATATGGACCTCATCGCAGGTGGCTTTGGGGATTGTTCTGCCGAAACAACCATCAATCAGAATACTATCAACGCCCACATTCCAGAGTATGAACGGTGTCAGCGTGTTGTAGATCAAAGCGCGGACTGTGAGGTTGTCCATGACTACGATGCCTCTGTGGTGAAGCACTATGATGGTCCATATAACCTCAAATCTTGTGGAGAAGGCTGTACTGAGTTGTGGATTGGCCGAGTTGGTAACGACTACTGGAGTGGCAACTGTTCGATTTATGAGGAATACACGCGGGTCCAAGTCAGTAATCCAGACGCCATAGTGTCTGCAACTCTTGAGTACGCCAAGTGGGATGACTACATGCAAGTTTGGGTTGGTAAATCAGGTCAGGAAACTAAAGTATGGTCCGGCCCTGACGGCAATTTCCCTCCAGAAACGGCTGGCCGATGTGAATTGTCAACAAGTTGGGAGCGAAACCCTAATATTGATGTCACTCCCTATTTCAAGAATGTGAAAGATGGTGATGTTGTTACGTTTAAGATCCGCGTTTCAGTAACTGGCGCAGGTGAGGGTTTTGGCCGCATAAAGCTACGCTATGACCCATCAAAAGCCATTACCAAGGATGAGTGGGCTCCACAGAGCTGCATGGATTCAGCCAAAGGGGTTGTAGATGGTTTTGCGGAAGGCGAGATCACATGTATAGATGACCCGACTGATGCTACGGGCTGCACAGTCATCAATGGGATCAAAGTTTGCGAATCTCAACTCAAGCCGTCACCTTTGCCTGGTATTCCAAAACTATGCAAAAAGGTTCGAGTTAAAGCTGACTATGACTTTTATAAGGGGCAAATGGACTGCTGGACAGACCCTCAAGGTGAAACGCACTGTCCGGTAAACACGGGCGGGAATCTCGATAGCTGTCAGAAATATGAAGAAAACCCTCAGTGCGGCTTCATCAGTTCCAAATGTGTTGATGGTGCTCAGGGAAGTTCTGGTACGTGCTACGTCCACGAGGATACTTATGACTGTGGTACAGATGTTTCTGTTCCGACCTTGGAAAAGGAAACTGAGTACCAGTGCGGTGGGCCTATACGCTGCATGGGAGATGACTGCCTTGATTTGACCAAAACACAAAGCACTGATTTTGCTCGCGCTACTGCGTTGCTCAATGCAGCCCAATTCATGACGCAGGATATGAGCTGCACAGGCCAAGATGGGGATGACAATCCTACCGGGGATGAAAACGTTATTTGCTCTGCTTTTGCAGGGGAAGCTGGCGAATGCAAGATAGCTGTTGGGGGAGTTTCTGATTGCTGTGAAAAGCCAACCAATATATCTCTTGCCGATTATCTGAACCTAATAATGGCCGTTCCAAAGCTCGATGGCGCAGTGATGGGGCTGACTGATGGTAATGCGCTTAAAGGTGCTTATCAGGTACTTAGGGAACCTGCCCTTCAAGGGTGGACAGAAGTCACAAAACCGTTCACAAGTTATATAGAGAACGTTTCAGGTGCTGTTGATTCGTTCTTCCAGCCTGTAGAGCAGTTTGTTGATCAACTCATTGACCAGCTCAAAGAGCAAGTCAAAGAAGTGATGATGGATGTCATGAAATCAGCAGGCCAAGATGCAGCAACAGAGCAGGCGGCTGCCGCAGCATCTGAACAAGCTGCCGAAGCAATGATGGAGACTGCGACAACATGGCTTAGCACTGCCATGACGATATATACCGTCTATGTCGTTGCGATGGTGATGATCCAGATGATTTATAAGTGCGAGGAAGAAGAGTTCACTATGAACGCCAAAAGAGCGCTCAAGAATTGCACCTATGTAGGCTCTTATTGTAAATCTAAGGTGTTGGGCGCTTGTATTGAAAAAAGAGAAGCGTATTGCTGCTTCAATTCTCCGCTCTCTCGTATTATACAAGAACAGGTTCGCCCTCAATTGGGGCAGAACTTTGGAGACCCCAAAAATCCTCAGTGTGAAGGGATTCCACTAGATAAAATTGCCGAAATTGATTGGAGCAAAATTAATTTGGATGAGTGGCTTGGGATATTACAGCAGAACGGTAAATTCCCTGATCCGGCCTCAATAAATCTCGACTCGCTGACTGGAGCAGGGAATGACTTCAATATTGACGGGACGCGGAAGAATGCTCAGGAAAGGGCGTTGGAGCGGTTGGAAGGGATTGATATTGACGCGAAGCGAAAAGAGGCGACAAACAGCATAGACCCTCAAACAGGCGCGCCAACTGGTGGTGGTGGATAAAAAAAAGGGGCCTTTCGTTCTCTATAGTACATAGAACTGTGTAAATTTGATAAAAACCCCCTTAATTGGGGGTTTCTTTTTCCTGAAGACTGCACTATATATATAGTAAATAATGTGTAATTTGTGTAGGATTCAAGGATGTTTGCAACGAAGGTTACAGCCAAGGTAGTTCAGGATAACAGTGGAGTAACCACAGAGATCCCGGTCATTCTGACCGACCAAGGGGTTTTGGGGTCGGTCACAGATTATGTGCTTAGCCTTCACCTAAATGGCATCTCATTTTCAACAATCACCAACCATATTCAGTCGATTAGACTCCTCATCGAGTTCATGGATGCCAACGAAGGCATGTTCGATGAACCCGAAGCGTTGTTCGCGGGCTTCGTCCGACGGCTCTACAGCGGGACCATCGGTGAAGATGGATTGGACCCCTCTGGCCTGTATTGGATACCGGCCAGTAATGGCACGATACATCGACACATCAGCAATCTGACGAATTTCACCAATTGGCTCTCGGACAAAGGTCTGGGCAAGCCTCTCAATACCTTGCGCACAGCCACTCGACATGAGGAACGCATTCAGTACGCCGCTTGGTTTAGGCGTAACCAGAATGATTTCCTCGGGCACATTAAAGACACCTCGGTTAGTACCACGGTAAAAAGAGCCCGCAGCATCAAGGGCAGAACACCTCTGGCAAAAACCAATGACGATGCCATCGCCTTCCCTACGGGAAAGTTTGAAGACTTCTATATGAAGGGCCTGGGAGGAGCCAAAGACCCGCGAGTTGCGCTGCGGGACAAGCTTATCGTGCTCCTGATGCACGCGACCGGATTGAGGGTGAGCGAAGCACTGTTACTCTGGGTCACCGATGTCTTTGAAGACCCCTCCGATCCAGATCGGGCAATCGTGAGGATCTACAACGAGATAGAAGGTAAGGCACCTGAAGGCTGGAAGTCCCGAAAAGGGATAAAAACCCGCAAGGCGTACCTTCAAGAAAAATACGCACGCATCCCGCGCCAGGAGATGCAAAAAACCCCACATCTCGGCTGGAAATCCAAAACCCTAGATGACAAGGATGGCTACCTGGAGGCGCATTTCTTCCCGCAAGAGTTTGCCCAAGTATTCATGTCGCTGTGGCGACAGTATTTGGTTTTCCGTGCATCGGTGGAGTGCCATCATCCCTATGCGTTTGTTAGCTTCGACTCTCGCTATCTGGGCAATCCCTATACCTACAATTCCTTCAACCAAAATTATGCGGCTGGGTTAAGACGAATTGGTCTCGAACCCGACAAGACCGTAGGGTTAGATCCACACGGCCATCGCCACAACTATGGCCGTCGATTGACGGATGCCGGAGTCGATCCGCTTATTCGCAAAAAGTGCCTGCATCACGCAAGCCTGGAGTCTCAGGTTCCTTACACCATGCCCTCCAGCGCGAAAGTCTCGGAAGCGCTGTCCCAGGCAACACAACAACTTCAGTTGGGATCGGATAAGGAAAAGCCCCCCGCATCTTTCGATTGGAAGACGCTTGCAGAACACGGTTTTGAAGACATTGATCCAAACGGCCACTTTACGGGCAAGAATCCACGATTGGGCAAAGGTAAATCATGACAAAAAGAAGGACGAGTAAAGGCTACACCACGGATCTGACGCTGGGGTGGGTGACTAAGGAACTGGGGCACAACTGGCTGCAATGGCAGCAGTACGCCGCCGAATGGCTTGCGGAGCAAAACGTAGGCATTGATCTGCGATTAAAATGCTTAAGACACTTCTTTAACTATCTGAACGCTAAAGCCCCGTACGCCGTTGACGTGGCCACGATGTTCAAGGGCCATCCGGGTGGTCACAAGGTGTCCACGGAAGAGTTTGAGGCCTTTCTGGTTAGCAGTGGATCGATTACTAAAAACTCTAAACACATTTCGTCCACGGTCGATTTATGCAATTACATCCTCAAGCACCATTTGAGCGCCGAGGACGATAACGGCGTTGGGCGGCCCCTATTCCCGAATCCGTTCGAGAAAATCACGAATAACACATCAAACACCGAAACCGTCCACAGCCCCTTGCCCTATCGCTACATCCAGCAACTGAGGCACATCCTCTGCCCCTATCCAACCGACGACCCCGGCAATAAAACGCCGTGGGTAGGCCACCATTTCCGGGACTGGCAATGGGCCATCGATCACCTTCAGTCTGGCAATGGGGCATGGGTGGAAGTGCCGCCCGAGGTCATCGACCCTGATGATCCGGATTGCGTTTTCCGGACTCGGATTGTGCCCAGGAAGGGAGAAAGAGTTGAGGTCCACGAAATCTGGTCGCCGGTCATGGCGATGTTCCTGTTTACCAAGCTGCACCTACCCCTGCGCTCTTTTCAGGTGAGGTTTCTGGACTCCGGCGAAGCCGATACCTGGCGCTATGAAGGTGGGCAATGGGTGGAAAACACCAAGCACCCCTTCAAGTATGGAACGCCCAAGCGACCTTATGAGAAAGGCGTCTTCCGCCGCATATATGACTCCATGACCGAGGGGTACTCGACCGGCCTCTACGTGTCCACCAACAAAACCGCCGATCAAAACAAGGATGAACTTCAGCGGGGATACACCATCCCTTGGCAGCACGAAGAGCTGCTGTATTGGCTGGAAAAGCTCCGCAGTTGGCAGGAAAAATACAACCCGATTAACCGACTGGTCAGTGGCACAGAGCTTAAGCGTAGCCATATTGGCGTCGCTAAATCCAAGCAACAATTGAAACAAATGGGCGAGTTTGCCTTTTTATTCAGGGAGCGTAATTCTGCTTTTCCAATTACCTACACCTCATTGGCTAGTTCGTGGTATCGCCTGTTGTCCAAACTGGAAGAGGATGTCTTCCAGTCGGGCCAAACGATGGCCAACGGGGATCGCCTTCGGTTTGTGAAAGACTACGGCGAGGACTTTGAAGGTACGGAAGCCGCTAAGGTGGCAACGGACTACCCGCTTCACAGCCTTCGGGTCTCCTTGATCACCTGCTACACCATGGACACCGACCTCCCCTTGCCGGTGATCGCGAAGCTTCTGGCCGGCCACACACGGCTTCTGATGACGATCTATTACAACAAGATCACGCCCTCCGTGATGGCCGACAAAATGAAGGAGGCACACGCAGTTCTGTCCGAACGAGGTGAAGGCTCGCTCCGAAACTTCCTGGTGGACGCGGAAATGAGACAGATCCCGCTCCGGGCTGCCTTTCACAACGACCAGCACAATTCCGTCGAGAGCGTGCTTGCCAACCGGAATCCCATCGGCTGGGAGGAACGAGCCACGGGCTTGTGCCTGGTTGGGGGCAACACCGTGCGCTCAGATGAGCTGTCCACCGTAGGCGGGTGCTGGAACGGTGGCCCGATAGTTAGGGGTTCAGAAAGCGCACATTCAAGAGTTTATGGCCCGGTCCCCCTCGGGCCGGAAAACTGTCCCCGCTGTCGCTGGCACATTACCGATGCCACCTATCTTCCGGCTCTCAATTCTGCGTTCAACCAGGTGAGCTACAAGGCGCACCAGGCGGCCGAGCTGTCTGTTCACCTAGAGGGTCAGCTAGAAGCACTAAAGGATGAGCTGTTCATCGCTGAGGAAACCGGTGCAGTGTTTCTCAAGCACAACGAACTTCAGGCGATAGAACGGCGCTACGAGAAGCAGAGGGTGGAGGCGGATGAGTACGCCAAGGATTGCATCGCAATTTTCAACCTGATCAATCGGGTGATCCAGATCGAGAATGGGCGTGAAGAGGACGACGACGGGCAAAAGCTGATCGCGGTCGGCTCTGATGAAGACCTCAAATATAGTATGAAGTTCGTCGAAACTGACTCGGAGTTACTGCACCTGGCACTGCTGTGCGAGGACGCTGAGTTCCACCCCGATCTGCATGATGATCTGCGCAAGACGCCCGCGATAGCCAAGCGTACCAACGCCTTGAGCCGCATGATGGCCCGTTCCGGGTACAAGCCCGTTTTCCTTGAAATGGACGAACAAACCCAGTTGATTGCGGGTAACGCGCTCATGCGCAAGATGGCCAAAATCGCCGCCCCCGAAGATCGGCTTGAGGGCTACCGGATCGCGTCCAATTACATTGAGGCGCAGGAATTCCTGAAAGACGATCGGCTGCTGAAATCCGGGTTTGACGCCGTGAAGAAGATAGCCCCAATCACCTTGCCTACTGAATCCGTGGCGCGGATTCCCGCCCTGGAGGTGGAAGAATGAACATCGATACCAATGCGGTTCTGGAGTCCCTCAAGGACGGTAAAACCGCTAAAACACAGTCGTCCCTGGATACGCTCAACCAGACCCTGAAGGACTACTACGAATCCGGTGCCCGGGACTTCTCCATTACCACCATAGGGCGTGTCTCAGAGGAAAATGACGGCGTTGGCTATCAGTCGATTCGTGCCACCGCGAACAAGCATTACCGGGACCTGATTGAAGCGTGGGCCGCTAAGGCGAAGACCACCACCAAGAAGCCACCGGTAGGGCCTGCCAAGAGACCAACTCAGGACCATCAGTTGCTTGAGCGGATTGATGATACAGCTGTGCGAGCCCTTTTTGGGCAAATCATCCGTGAGCGGGATCGCTACAGGAGCGAAGCCAACATGCTCAAGAACCAAACCCAGATCGTCATCGACAAGCGCCCTACGGTTTACAGTGAACCCCAGTCAGACGCCAGTGTGGAGCTGCTGCCCTCATTGAAGGGAGTCTGCTCTGACAACGAGATTAAAGCCCTGCAAACCGTCTGCACCGATGAGTGGCTCGAAAAGCTCGGGTTCCAGGCGAACGAATTGGGTCAGGTGAAGGATGAGTATGGTGTGGAAATCCTGCCTCGTGGCTTCCTGACCGGGCTCAAGAAGATCCTGGGGGAAATTGATGAGTAATGGTCAGGAAAGAGCACGTCAGAACCTGAGTGCCTTCCAGAGCTGGGTGGCCACCCAAACGGATGACGATTTTAAGCAGATCCTCCATCGGGGCCAGTTAAACCGTGGCGAAGTGGCCAAAGCCATAGGCATCGGAAAGAGCGCGTTGCGCCAGAATCCGGCCATCAAAACGGCATTGGAGAATCTGGAGCAGAACCTGCGTTATCGGGGTGTTCTGCCAGAACTGACCGAAACCGCCAAGGCCCAGCGATCAGAACCCAAACGCTATGATCCCAGCGTTAACAAAAGAGCCATGGAATCGAGAAGGCTCTCAGTGCTGGAGCAGGAAAACATTGAACTAAAGGCCCGGGTGGCAACCCTCGAAGCCAAGCTAAAACGTTACGGTGAACTGTCCGAAGTCCTCACAGAGTTCGGAGTAGCGCCCGATGCATGAAGAGTATTTCCGTGTCACCAGCTGCCAGCATAACGGCTATAAATACACGATCTTCACGGGCGTTCCCCTCAAGACTGACAGTTACAAGATCAACTCGGGCAAATACATCGTCAGCATCCGATGCGAAAACCAGTCCCTGCCTATCAAGCCGTCCGTTGGTCAGCAATGGCGAGTGCGTGGCGTAAGGACGCTGGAGACCGTTCAGGCAGGCGATTATAAGCTTCAGCAACATTTGTATGACGCCCCAGCTGAGATGGAGTGCACGCTGCCGGAAACGGGCGAGGCGCTGATCCGTTTCATTGCCAATGAAAAGGAGTTCACCGGTATCGGTGAGGCCAAAGCACGCGCCCTCTGGAACGTTTTTGGCAGTGACCTGCACCCCATGCTCCAATCCAATACCTCCGAGCACAGAGGCCGTCTCAGGGAGGTTCTTAGCGAGGTTTCAGTAACCGCGCTATACAACGGCTACGCCAAGTACAAAAACCTTGCGCATGCGAATTGGCTGGCTTCTCTGGGAGTGCCGCTGAGCATCCAGCAACGCATTCTAAAGTACCACGATAATCGAACCGTTGAGGTACTCAAGACCAATCCCTACGCATTGCTCGGATTCGGAATGCCTTTTCCCGATATCGATGCGATTGCTGAAAAAATGGGCATGGATAAATCGGCACCGGTGCGGCTCGCAGCTGCGTTAGAAAGCGCGATACGAAAAGAGGTAGAAAAGGGGCACACCTACGCCTCCCATCCGGCGCTCAGGCCCGAGGTGACCAAGCTTCTGGGCGATAAAGCTCTGGTCGCAGAGGCGTTCGCCAGCGGTTATCGCAACGGCCAGTTCATTCTCAGGCCAGAGACCGGCACCTACCACCCTACCGCCCAAATCATGATGGAGTCGGTCGTTGCGAAGCGGCTCAAGGCCCTGGCCGCCATCAAGAATGAAGATGAATCCGTCTTCAAGGCGCTCACCGAGGCCGTTCAGGAGTTGCCCTACGACCTGACCGAGCAGCAGGTCCAAGCGGTCGAGTTGAGCCTTACCAATGCGGTGTCCTGCATTACGGGTGGTGCCGGTACGGGTAAAACCACGGTCCTTCGTGCCGTGCTCAAAGCCTATGCCGCACTAGGCTATCAGGTTCATGCCGTCGCTCTGTCGGGGCGAGCTGCTATGCGACTGCACGAGAGCATCGGATTCTTCACCATGACAATTGCTCGCCTGTTGCGGGAAGAGCCGATCTCGCCGTCACTGGATCAGGCGCAGCATCTCCTGGTCATCGACGAAGCCAGTATGACCGACCTGCCGACCATGTATCGGATTGTTACGCACCTCGATCCTTCGGTACGCATCATCCTGACCGGCGATCCGAACCAGCTACCAGCCATCGGCTGCGGCAAAGTCCTCTCAGACATCGTTGAGTCCGGTGCAATCGCTACGGTTGAGTTGAACATCGTCAAACGCCAGGAAGACTCAACGGGCATCCCGGAATACTCGGCCACCATCAATCGGGGTGAGGTGCCTCCTGCGTTATCGGTTGGCGCAATCACGTTCCACGAGACGCCTCCGCAGAAGATGGTCGATAAGTGCAAATCCTTGTATGCGGAGTCACCCTATAACACTCAGATCATCGGAGCCACCAAGGCTCTAGTTGGCGAGGTGAACCGTGAGTGCCAAAAGCTGATCAATCCCGATGGGGAGTGCTTGCAGTTTAGACTGCATGGCGATGAATTCTTCCTCGATATCAGAGTGGGCGACCCGATCCTCTTCACCAGGAACAAGTACAACATCGGCATTCAGAATGGGTCTCTTGGCGTATTATCCTCAACAGAGCGCGACACCAAGGACGGCCAGGAAACATTTGGTGTCGTGACGCTGGATACCGGCGAAGCCATTTCAATTACGGATGAAGTCTTCGATTGCATGGAGCTTGGCTACGGAATCACGCTCCACAAGGCTCAAGGGAGCCAGTTCCCGAGAATCATCGTGGCAGTCCAGACGGGGCGTATCTCAGACCGTGCGTGGCTTTACACGGCGATTACCCGTGCCGAGGCAGAGATACATATTGTCGGGCAGGCTAGTGATTTTGCGTCCATCGTAAAATCGGTAAGCAATGCCACCAGGCGGGCGAGTTTCTTGAGGGAGCTGCTGCAAGAGAGGGATTCGGGGGTAAGCCATTAATGGCACGCCCCCTCATCGCCGGTCGCGGCCATCGGGACCTCTCCCTGTACCGCAACTTCATCTTAAACGATCATCGCTGGTCGTCAAATACCTCGAAATCAGCTCATAAACAAAAGCGGACATTCGCCGCACTCCCAATTCCAGGCTTTACGCCCCTTAAACGGGTAAGCAACGCCCCATCAAGAACTTGGCAAACGATCAAAAGGGCTGACGGTTCCAGCACGTCGATCGCCAATGACATGCGTGTAGATTTCTGTCGTTCGAATGTCGCTATGCCCAAGAATTTCCTGGACCGTCCTGATATCGCTCCCCGATCTCAATAACTCTGTCGCAAAGGCATGCCGAAAGGTATGAGCCGTCACACGCTTGGTGATTCCCGTGGCCAGAACGGCCTGCCTCAATCGCCGCGAGTACGATGAATGATGAAGATGGTGGCGGCACACATAACCAGCGATGGGATGAACGCATCTTGTTACGGATGGGAACAGGTACTGCCAACCAAAGTCCTTCATGGCCGGTCCATACTTCTTGTGAAGTGAGGCCGGCACTGACGTAAGCCCGAATCCATCGGCCAGATCGGACTCATGTACAGCCCTGACATGGGCGAATTGTCGCTCCATGTTTTCTCTTAGATTGCCTGGAATCAGTGTGTATCGATCTTTTCGTCCCTTACCGTTGAATACGAGCAAACTGCGGCTTTTTAGGTCGATGTCTTTCACGCGAAGCGAAAGAGCTTCGTTGATTCTCAAACCGCATCCATAAAGAAGCGCAGTGATGAGCCAATACTCTGCATCCATGTTTTGAAGAATAGAAGCAACTTCATCGGGACTCAGAACGGTTGGCATGCGTCGAGGCGTTTTCGTCATCTTGTACTGTAGGTTTTCAATCTCCCGCTTCAGCACATGCTTGTAGACAAAAATAATCGCGCATAGCGCCTGATTTTGAGTGCCCGGACTGACTCCCCGATTGACGGCGAGGTGATTCAGGAAACGCTCAATTTCGTGATTACCCATGACTTTTGGGTGCTTCTTGTCATTGAAAAGGATGAACTGACGAACCCAGTAAAGATAGGACTTCTCGGTTCGGTAGCTGTACTGCTTTGTCCTAATTTCTGTGCGGACCGATTGTAGAAACGGTGATTTCGACACGCTCGCCCTCCGTGGCTGAATGCTGTATGTACGTACAGTTATAATAAAAAACACCCAAAAACACCAAAATTCTTGCGGCTTAATTTGCACGGCCCTGCTCACTTTTCACAATGCATCTCTGTAGGTATCTGTTTCAGCATGGGAAAAATTCGACCCACTGGATTTAACGTGCAAAAACGTGCATAAATATCCCGCGTGCACACTTTTCACAGAACCAAAAGCTCAAAAGCCCCTGAGATGGAGGGGTAATGATCTGAAAAATCGAGGTTATTCAGGTTGTGAAGCAGTATTGGACTGGGTGATGGTGTTGCGGTTTAATAAGAAAGCAAACTAATAAGCTGTTAGCCCTCAGGAGGAAAAATGAAAATATCCATTATGGCAGCTGTTTCCGAGAATGGAGTAATTGGCTCTGGATTGGATATACCTTGGCATGTATATGGTGAGCAGCTCCTGTTCAAAGCTATGACTTACAATCATTGGCTTTTAGTCGGTCGTAAAACTTTCGACTCAATGGGTAAACTTCCGAATAGGAAATATGCTGTGGTTACTCGTACTGAAATGGCCTCGAATGATCCTGATGTTGTTTATTTCACAAGCGTTGAATCGGCATTAGCTTACTTAGACAACACGACAACACATGTCTTTGTTTCTGGTGGTGGTGAAATTTACAAAGCATTAATCGAACAAGCAGATGTTATCCATCTTTCAGTGATTCATAAGCACATCTCTGGCGACGTGTTTTTCCCTTCAGTTCCACAGAGTTTCAAGCAAACATTTGAGCAAAGTTTCAGTTCAAATATTGATTACACGTACCAAATTTGGACAAAGGGCTAACAAACTGTTCAAGAGTGATTCGCAACGCGTGGCATTTTCACTATGCGTTGATTTAAGTGATTAAGGTGGTGTGTGGAGGCTTCGGTATTGCGTTGCTCACACCTTAACAGGGCGTTATGTATCCTGACCTAGGAACTAGATACAGCAGATCCATCATAATGAAGATATTGAGTTGAACATATGACGTACAGAACAATCAGAACGCTCTTACAGCCTTGTAATGTAGATTTCAGTGAGCTTGAAGATCTATCTTCGATGGCGAAATATGCCAGAGTGATAGGGATTGGCGAAGGGGCTCACTTTGTTTCTGAGTTTTCCTTGGCCAGAGCCAGTTTCATCCGATACTTTGTAGAGATGCACGAGTTTAATGCAATTGGGCTGGAGTGCGGGGCGGTTCAGGGTAACCGGATCTCCGAATGGCTCAAATCTTCAGCGAGCACGGATAAGCTAGAGGAAATCACGAACCCATTGACCTTCGCTCTGTATGGGTCGGTGCTGACTTGGCTCAAATCTTATCTTTTAGAGACTGGAAAAAGCATTATGGTGGTTGGCGTTGATTTGCCCAATACGCTGAACCCACTTGACGACTTACAGAGATTGTCCGCGGCTATTGATTTACTGGATCCCATTTTGAAGCCGGACGTCGATGCGTTAATCCAGTCTTTGGAATCCATATGTGGCGATTCCCCCGTGATTTCATCCGCGCAATGGGGTGAACTGGGTACCGCTAAACAGGATCAAGCCTTCTCCCGGATTAGTCGGTTAAAGTTGCGGTTGTCTGGATTGGAACCAATTCTAGTCCAGCGAGGTGGAAAGGAGCTGTTTCAAAGGGCGTCGGAGTGTGTCTGTTCGATTGAACATACGCTCGAAACATTGCGCACCATGAAGATGCTCTTTGATGGCACTTCACTCGATGGTGACACTTCCGTTCGTGAGATGTTCACAGCTACCACTGTTGAGAGATTTCTTCACGCAGATCCAAATTTGAAGATACTTCTACTTGCGCATAACAACCATATCCAGAAGACTTCAGTTTCCTTTTCTGGAGAACTTACGGCTGTTCCTATGGGCCAGCAACTTGCGTATCGGAGGAAAGATTACCGTGCCATTGGAGCAACGCATCTAGGGGGTACTGTGCCGGAGATGCAGTTTCCTTCGCCTGACAGTCCGTTAGGCTTTTCGGTGGAGCCCACAGACGCTGATAAAATCCAAAGAGACAGTGTGGAACAGCATATTATGAGTGCTAGGGGTGTGGCGGGCTCATGTTTAATATTGTCGGACGACGTTAAAGGCGCTAGCCGAGTTAGATCGCAGAGCTCATCTGTTGAGACGAATGTGAGTGATGCCTTTGACGCTATATTCTGCGTTCCTAGCGCCAACCAAGATAAATTAGTGAAATTATAGGCATCGGAAATTGGACTACATAACAATCACATGCACTCGGAGAGCAAAAAGTACCGCTCGTCCCTCGCTTTGCTTTTCGCTCCCGGTGATGTGAGGCGTTATACAGTAGAAGGACCTCAGTCAGATGAGCCTGAAACAACATTTTGAGCTGATGGCCGAATACAACCGGTGGATGAATGAGAGGGTATATGGCGCCGCAGGCAACCTGAGCAAATCGGCTCTTTTAGAAGATCGAAGAGCCTTCTTCGGGTCAATATTGGGTACGCTAAACCATATCGTTGTTGGGGATACGATTTGGCTAAAGAGGTTTGCTGCACAACCAGCAAGCGCTGAACCACTACGTGAAATCACTGAGCTAGCGGCTCCCAAAAACCTCAACCAAATAATTTTCGAAGATCTTGATGAGTTGTATAGCCACCGAAAGTGGCTAGATGAGAAAATCATCAAATGGATTTCAGGGCTCACTGATAGTGATTTAGATTTTATTCTCAGCTATCAGAATACCAAGGGTGTGCCCGCCACCAAACGATTTTCCTCCTTGATCTATCATTTCTTCAATCATCAAACTCATCATCGGGGGCAGGTAACTACGCTACTTTCGCAATCTGGCGAAGACGTTGGGGTAACGGATTTGCTAGCACTGATCCCGAGTCAGAACAATGTATAACCAGGGGCTCCAGCGGACCGGTTTTCCGGCGCGGTGCGCCTCCAAATCGGCCGCTGAGCCCAGGCGTTAAAACGGGGTATGCCCTGGTGATACCATGAACGATGAACAACAACATAAAAAATATCGAGAGATGGATTTTCTGTTACCCGCATGGCTCGAGCGACAATTTAGCCATCAGGAAAATATGGAGCTGGAGCTGAATGGGTGTTGGATTAGGGCTTTAGAGCAAGGTGTTCTCAATCCCATCAATATCGAGCACCAACATTTGTTGGATGTGGTTACGGGAAAGGCAGAACCAAGCACATTGCTTGAGCAAACATGGCTTAAGTATAAAAAGCTCTCAGCAAATGGCTGCCCTTGCGAGGTATGCGCCGGTGTCGGGTATTACGACAACCCGAAAACTGGGGAAAGGGAAACTTGCTATGGCTGCCATGGTGCCGGACGTGTTGGCTGCACTCCGGTACAAATTACAGTAGAGGGGCATTATTCCAAGTGACCCAAGAGGTTTTAACAAGGCCAGTCACGGCGACGTCTACTACATTGCGGCTTCGCCTCCATTCCGTAGCCGCGCATGCTGGCTGGCGTTATGCAATCAAGGAGGACAAGTTACGTGATCACTGACCGAGAAACTGAACTGGCTGAGCGACTAATCAAGCTACATGACGGAAGGAGCTATCGGGAACTCCAAGAAATGTCGGCGCTGCCTAAGGACCCGAATGACGATGGGAAGATCACTGAAGACATGTATCTGGATATGTGTCGGGATATAGAGAACGAAATGGGTGCGTTGGAAAGCATCGAGTCTATAGATTGCCTACCGAGAAATGAGTCCAAGTTGACGTTGTGGAAGGCGAAGTACAGCAAAAGTGATATCAAAGTGTTTTGGGCGATTGGATTCGACTCGGAGACACTGAAAGTTCAAGACGTTTTGGTCCAATGGTAAATGCATAACAAGGCCAGTCACGGCGACGTCTACTACATTGCGGCTTCGCCTTCATTCCGTAGCCGCGCATGCTGGCTGGCGTTAAAACGTAAATACAGGAGGTCACATGCAACGGATCGCAACACAAATTACTCTGCGGGTTAATCTGCTCTTTCTATCCTTGATTCCTAGCATTGCTCTTGCCGACAACTCGGCTCCTGAAGACTATCTCGCCAATAAAACGCTGGTGTTGGAGGTTCGGTATTGTGAGTGTCAGGCTACACAATCGGATAGCTTACCCTCTGATTTATTGCCAAGCTTTCTGGAAGAATCGAGACTTTTAAGGGTTAGCGTATCGAGCAAGGATAAAGGCTTTGCCTCTTCCAGTGAGTTGTCCATAGGTTATGAACTCAAGCCAATCATGGGCTCGTCCGGCCAATTCCAGTTCAACTATGCTGGCAATTACACTACAAGCAATGGGAGCAATGGGAGCAATGGGAGCAGTGTTGGCAACGGGGAGTTGGTGTTGGTTCAGGGGCAGTGGGTCAATCTTTTCGGCTCACAGCATGAGAATGAAACTGGATCGCAACACAGCAACGTTGCGGTGCGGCTGGCTAACCCCGGAGGTTCCTGATGGTAGGTTTTAACCAATGCAGGCACGGCGACGCCTACTACATTGCGCCTTTGGCTCCATTCCGCAGGCGCGCATGCTGCAAGCGTTGTACGAGTAGGTACTGATGAACTTCGAGATTGGACGATCAGAAGATTTTTTAGTCGAGCACTGCTATTCCTGTGCTGTGCCCGGCTATTTGATCGTCTCTCCGTTGGCTTCAGTCGAATCGCTAGATGCTCTACCAAGGCAATCGGTCGAGAGCCTTGGCCCTCTATTGGCCAATGTCACTTCGCTGGTAAAGGAAGCAGTGAATCCCTTGCGCATCTACTGCGCTCAGTTTGGGGAAGAGCAGTCTCGACTTCATTTTCACATTTTTCCCAGGGGAGCCGCCCTTACTGAAGAGTACTTGGAGGCATTTCCCCACCATGCGTCACAAATTCGAGGCCCTATTGTTTTGGATTGGGCCAGGGACCGTTACCGTTGCTCTCACGAGGTGGTGTTTGAAACGGTCGCGGGTGTCATTGGCCAGCTGCGGGAGTCTTGGAACGTACAACAAATCGCTTAAGTACGTTCCCGGCCTGACGGCCGTCCACCGGACGTCCCTGACGGGCCGCCGCTTAGCTTCGCGTTACATGGTGAGGTCGGCCTTATGATTCCAGTGAAGCTGAGGGATCTTCAACAGAAAGATAAGACGGCTGTTATGTCGATGCTTCGAGATCCTGAGGTCATGCGATTTCTTGGGCCGGGTCGCGCCCTGACAGAAGATGAGGCGAATTCTTGGTTCGAGAGTGCTCTCACTAACCCAACTCGCTTTGCTATTGCAGAGGCTGATAAAGATGAATTTATCGGGTTCTGCGGTATTAAGCAGATAGATGGCGTTTTCGACTTCGGCTATTTCATCAGGTCGGAGTTTTGGGGAAACGGGATAGCTGCCAAGGCTTGCGAGTTGGCGGTTGAAAGGCTATCCACAGAGTTCGACCTCGATACCGTTCAGGTCTTCATCGCGGACGATAATGTGGCCAGCAAGAGAGTGGCCCAAAAATTGGGTTGGCAGGCCACGCACAGTGGTTCTAAGGATGGAGAGTATGGCGGATACTATCGAATCACCATGTAACAAGGCGGTCAACCGGACGCCAAAAGCGTGCCGCTTTTGGTTCCCTCCGCTGGCGCTCCGGCGCCGGTTACCTAAGCGTTATTCCGAAATCTGAACGTTCGCTTTGCGACCAAAGCTACGGGCGGCCAATTTATTATGGCATCCTCCAGCTACAGTATGAGTATGGTGGTACGACCATTGCTCACTTTTAAGCATCCCCGAGGAAGTTATCTGTATCTGTGCTCTCACTGGATCACATCGCTGGTCGTGAAATACCTCGGGTGAATCGCCGCTTGCGGCGAGAGGGCAGAGCCCTTGGAGCAAGTGCTCCTATTTTTACACACCAAATTACATACCGTGTAAAAACTAAAAATGCCCCAAAAGCCTTTGCTTATGGGGCATTCACTCACTCACCAACAGAAGTACACAAAATTCACTATATACTCTCTTAGGCCCTTTTTTGAATCATTATTCTGCGCGTTCCAGCGTCATACGATTTAACAATGGTGCAGTTAACACCATGACTATCGCAATAGCCCCTGTCACTAAACCAATCTTCAAGAATACATCACTGTACACCGCTAATGACTCAAGCTTACTGGTCAGCTCCCCTTCTGGCGCTGCTGCCATAGAAGCGACATAACCCGCAATAAATGCAGCCGCTGAGTTAGTTAAGAACCACGCGCCCATAATAAAGCCCATTAAACGCTGTGGAACTAACTGAGCTACCATTGCCAGCCCAAGACCAGAGATCATCAGTTCACCAATGCTTTGAAAACCATAACAGATAATCAACCATTCAACAGAAACAATCCCCGCTTCGTTTGCAAATTTGGCGCCAAGCGGTAGTACTAAGAATGCCGCAGAGCATAACACCATACCAATCGCGAATTTATGCGGCATGGGTAAGTTATCACCCATTTTATTATAAATTGCGGCTAATATTGGGCTACCAATCATAATCCATAATGGGTTTAGTGCTTGATACTGTGCAGGTTCGATAGAAAAACCAAACACTTCATGCTCTACGTTATGTAATGCAAAGAAGTTGAGTGAGGTTGGCATTTGGCTATACAAAACAAAAAAGACAATTGCTTCGAGCATCAAGATCAGAGCCACCACCATGCGCCGACGTGCAATCCCCTGAAGAGCTAGCGTTTCTTTAATAAAGATAACCAAAATACCTAAAGAAATAACCGCTAATGCTGTACGCGCTACCCCTAGGTTATGCAATAACCAAGTTGAAATTGCAATCAAGGCAATAACACCCGCGACTGTTGCAACTAACCGTGAAATAATGACCGGAGCAAAGTCAGGTTTTGACCCATGTTGGGAAACCCACTTCTTACACATATAGAAGTTAATCAGCGTAATAATAAGGCCAACAACACTGAGTGAGAATGCAACATCCCAACCATAGTGTTTTGCTAACCACGGTGTTGCAAGCATAGAAAAGAATGAACCAATATTCACGGACATATAGTACATGGTAAATGCACCATCTAACCGCGGGTCATCTTTATCATAACAGGTTGATAACAGTGATGAAGGGTTCGCTTTAAAGAGGCCGTTACCAACGGCAATAGTCGCTAAACCTACATACACCATTGAGACATCATGCCCTGAGAAGGCAACAAACGCATACCCCGCAATCAACGTTAATGTTCCAAGAACAATAACCCGTTTTGTACCAAGTATTTTATCGCCTAACCAACCACCAATTGCAACAAAGCCGTAAACTAATGCCGCAAATGCAGAGAATAAAGTGATGGATTCAGTTTCTGACATACCAAGAACTTGGCTAAGATATATAGGTAGAATACCTTGTAAACCGTAGTAACCAAAACGTTCCCAGAGTTCGATGGAAAAGATGAGATAGAATGAGCGAGGTTGCTTAAACGCGTTAAGACTGACTTCCTCTTTGTTATTTGTTGTGGACACAAGTTACCTCTAGTACAACCTGTAGATATGCAAAAAAAACCACGGAACGCTCTATGCGCTCTCGCATTGTTATTACCCCAAGAATTCAACGTCGGAAAGATTCACTTTTGGTAGGAGGAGCATCATTCCTTGATCTCAAAACAAACAAAACTGTGTGCAAACTTGTTTCTGGATCTCAAGCATAAATTCAATGAGTTAAAGCACATTTGATTATTTATTCAACGTTGACTGGTAGATAACCCGCCAAGAACGCAATAATCAATTAAGCCATATACGCTATTTATGCACCAAAATTAAAGAATTAGCTAGTATTAATTACTGCATGGATAAAATCTTATCGTGATTTACTTCAATTTTTAACAAAATAGCGAAACTATCAACGCCCACTATTTAATCACTTGTATACTTAATGTTAAGAATATTATTCTGCCATGAAACTATCGCACCACCGATTATTAACATTAGTGATATGAACGAAAAGCATAATTCAAATAAATAAAAACCAAGAATATATTGAGTGCAAGAAAATGGTTCGAGGGTTTAATGAGTGGGGAAAATACGTAAAATTTTGACAAAAAAAAGCCCAGTAACAAACTGGGCACAATGCATTCTACTCAAGGATCTTTTTACTAAATCAAACTATCACTACGTAGGTGCATTATTACATTACTTCGTGTAAAGAAATGAATGATGAGGGTAAATATATGAATGTTTACGCAAGCAAACAGTATATAGATACTAGTAAGACATGCTAATTTCAGAAAAAGTTCATATTTTTTCTCTTTTTTTTGTTTTTTCACTTTTTAGCAATATTTAACCATTTGATTTGATAATCATAATGTACAATTTGCTTTAACCCTTGCAGGTCTGAACAAAACCAAATAAGTTACCCGCTAAACTGTGACAAAACCAACATTGAGGTCGCCTTGTGAAAAAAAAACTTCTTCCTTTAATTATCATCGGCAGCCTCTTTGCACACTTAGCTTTTGCTGAGCCTACGCCAACCCCTCTAGATGAAAAAACATTATTAGGGTTAGCAAATGAAGGGCAAGCCGAAGCCCAATTCAATTTGGGCATGTTTTATCAATCCAATAAGCAATTTGAAAATGCAATAAATTGGTACCTCTTATCAGCCCAACAGGGGTTTACAAAAGCGCAAATTAACCTTGCGCTCATGTACCAACAAGGAACTGGCATCCCAAAAGATGAAAAACAAATGCTGCACTGGATGAAGATAGCCGCTGAAAACGGCGACCCTATTGGCCAGATGAATATGGCAGAATACACCTTATATGGTATCGATAAGGCTCTTGAGAAAAACCCAGCAGAAGCAGAAAAATGGTTAAAAAAAGCGGCCGAACAGCAATTTCCAGCGGCTATGTTAACCCTTGCTTACTGGTATGAAGAAGGTAAAGCAGTAACTAAAGACCCGCAGAAAGCACAAAAAATATACCTTGAACTTGCTGAGAAAAACCATCCACAAGCCCTCTACTTGCTTGGCTATCAATCCGCAACAGGTATGTATGACAAAGTCAATTACCCACAAGCTTTCCAATATTTTACTCGCGCAGCGGAGCAAGGCTTTTCCCCTGCTCAAAATAGTTTAGGTATGCTGTACCTAACCGGGCAAGGCACCGAAAAAGATCCCCAAGCGGCAATAAAATGGCTAACTTTGGCGGCCGAGCAAGGTGAGGTTTCCGCACAATTTAATATTGCGCTTATCTATGCTCGCGGTGATGGCATTAAAACTGACCAGACTAAAGCCTGTCATTGGTTTATCAAAGCGGCGCAGCAAAATAGTGCTGATGCCCAATATGCAGCTGGGGCATGCTACCAGTATGGGATGGGGGTTGAAGCCGATGATAAAAAAGCGCTACGTTGGTATAAGCTTGCCGCCGCTAAAGGTGATGAACGAGCTGCAAAAAAAGTATTAATTTTGGAAAACCAGCGCAAATAACTTAATGAGGATGCAATTTATGTGCAGCGATAATTGGATGGGGCGAACAAACGTTTTTATAGGCATTTCGCTTTACTCTCATAATGCAATTTAATCTACATGCCCCCCATTTAACTCCCTTTTATATCATGACGTTATCGTTACCCATTGAGCCAAAGTGGTGCTATATACAAGAAGTTCTGCATTGAATATATACCCCATGCAGAACTTTTATCGATATGCGCAGATTAATACAAACATTCACATTTTTCTACGGTAGACTCGCTGTGGTCGCCCCACTTTCCCGTATTCAATTTCAGCCTCAATTTTATTTTTTGCCAAACAATATTCCAAATAACGCCTTGCTGTTGTGCGGCTCAATTTTATTGTTTCAGCGATACTTTCAGCTGTATATTCTGCTTCTGAATCAGCAAATAGCGCTAATATTTTTTCTAATGTAATGATGTCAATCCCCGTCGGTAGCTCTTCTTTCGATTCACCACGCGCATAAGTATTAAACATATCATCAATTTTACTTTGGTTAGTTTTACTATTCGCTTGCAGAACAGATTTACGTTGAATATACCTATCTAATGTTTGCCCTAAACGCTCATAAGCGATAGGTTTCACTAAGTAGTCAAAAACCCCTAAGCGAATTGCTTCAGAGACCGTTTCCATGTCGCTTGCTGCGGTTGTGAAAACAATATCTGCGTTGTTTCTTTCTTGTATTAATTCATGAACCAAATCAATACCTTTACCATCAGGTAAATAGTTATCTAATAAAATTAGATCGGGTTTCATATATTCAATCATTTTCCTAGCTTCAGCTAGGTTCCCCGCAAGCCACACTTTGTCACATGCAGGGTACGTTTTTATATACTCGCCATGCATTTCTGCCAGAAGTAACTCATCTTCCACAATGAGGATTTTTATCTTAATCATTTTATATCTTCACTTTCGGAATAAAAATTGAGAATACTGTACCATGCGGTTGATTTTCTTCAATAATCACCGCGCCATTACAGCGCTTAACATAAGATGCAACTAAATAGAGCCCAATACCATGGCCATCTGTTGCATCTGTCTTGGTTGTCACTCCACGTTCAAACCATTTATTTTGAAGCTCTTCGGGGAAACCACAACCTTGATCCACAACTTCAATAACTATTTCCTTTCCTTCATCAGAAAGGTATAACTCGACCTGCTTATTCCCTTGGTTGCTTTTCAAACTTGCTTCAAAAGCATTATCCAATAAATTACCCAAGACAGCACAAAATTCAGTACTGTTTAATGAATCAGGTAAGTCGCGCAGTTGGCTACCCGCCGTAAACTTTAATTGTAACCCTAGCTCTTTGGCTCGATGATACTTACCAAATAATAAGCCAGCAACTTGCTTATCAAAAAATTGCCTGCGTAACGTATCAATCAATTGTTGTTGGGACTCTGATTCACCTTTAATTAGAGCCAAAGCTTGGTCATACTCTTTCATCTGCAATAAACCACTTAATGTTGACATCCAATTAAGGTGTTCATGGCGTAGTGTGCGTAAATTTTCAACATACTGACGCACTTGTGTTAACTGAGAATTTAAGGATTCAATATCATTTTGACTACGAAAGCTGATTACAGCCCCCACAAGTTGCTCACTATCACGAATAGCTACTCGATTTGCAATCACATTTAGCCCATTAAATTCACAAATCACATCATGCCGTGTTGTCGCAATATCGGTCATAAAAAAATCAGCGGGCGATATTCTTTCTGAAACGCGCATACCCGTTAGTTGCCCTAATGGCTCACTCAACATGAGCATTTTTCTAGCATTCGAATTGATATTGATAATCTGCCCTTGGGTATTAACAGCGATGACCCCTTCAAAAACGGCATCAAATATCCCTTTTTGTACTAACACTAATTGTGTAATTTCCTCTGGCTCCATGCCCAACATTTGTTTCTGTATTAGGCGTGAGAATGCCCAAGATAAAAACAATAAAATAATCAATATACCGAGAAACGTAGCGCCAGTTTGTACAAATAGTTCACTGCGGGAGGTGTCAATTTTATTGGTTAAATAACCAATAGAAACCACCCCGATAACTTTACCCTGCTCATCAAAAATGGGAGTTTTTGCTCGTACCGCATTTCCCATCGAACCTTCACCATTGATGAAGTAACTTTCGCCCCGCTCCAATGCACCTGGTTTGTTCCATTGCATTTTGTAGCCAATTTTCTGGCTGTTTGGGTGATATAGGCGAATCGAGTTTTCATCACCAATCACCACATAATCATAATTCGAATCTTGATTGAGTTTATCTGCAATAATTTTCAGTCTTGGGATATCTTTATTTTTTACAGATTGCACCACCCCTTCAATTGAAGCGATTAGCTTCGCTTGGCTCATCGCTAGAGACCTAATATTCGCAATCAACCGGCTTTCCGCAGTATCTGTAAAATATTTACCCAACCCAAACGTCAAAAAGACAGAGACAAGTAATAGAAGAAAGAATACTCGTACTGAAAACGAAATCGAGCTTACTTTTTTCAGTGAGGAGAATGCATATTCTTTTTTCATGTTAAATCTCGTTACACTATGAAAAGTAAAAAATTTGTTAAATACAAAGATAACAATATAACGGATAACTCAGGTTAAAGCCAAAGGTATAATACACATATTAATAATTAAACACATAAAAACCAAGCAATAAAAAACATATCCAATAATTAAAAACTTTAAAACCATTAAACAAATACAAACTCATTTAAGAAACATGAAATAGGTCAAGTATATTAAATACAGCTTCTTTAATATTAATATTGAAAAGGGAAATTAAATAATTACTTATATTAAGCGCACTAAAAAATTCTAAAAATAATTATTTAATTAACTTTAACATTAGCAACATTTTAAAAACATCTCTAAATGAGATGCAGGATACTATTATGTTCGAAAACATAACGTTTAATCAGGTAAAACGTCATGAGAACAGGAAACTTGCTGAAATTACTCAGTTTTTAAAGGAAAACGATTTAGAGCTTGATTCAAGTATCGACGTTTTTATTACTATAACCCGTAATGAAAAATTAATTGCATGCGGGGGATTAGCTAAAAACGTGATTAAATGCGTTGCAATTAGCGATGATGTTCGTGGCGAAGGCCTAGCATTAAAGTTAGCAACAGAACTTGTTAATCTCGCTTATGAAAATAACACAACACATTTATTTATTTATACCAAATTTCAGAACGAAAGCCTATTCCAACAATGTGGTTTTCATACTATTGCAACTGTCCCTGATGTCATGGTGCTGATGGAAAACAGTTGCTGTTATCTAAAACGCTATATTGAAAGCTTAAAAGCACAGCGTAAAGATGGGAAAAAAATTGGCGCCATTGTGATGAATGCCAATCCATTTACCCTTGGACACCGTTATTTGATAGAACAAGCGGCAAAAGCGTGCGATTGGCTACATTTATTTGTCGTCAAAGAAGATACCTCGCGCTTTCCTTACAAAGTTAGGCTTAATTTGATTGAGGCGGGCACAAAAGGGATAGACAATCTCACTATCCATAAAGGCTCTGAATATATTATTTCTCGAGCGACTTTCCCTTGCTACTTTATAAAAGATAAAACGGTTGCCAATAACTGTTATACCGAGATCGATATTAAGATTTTTCGTCAATATATCGCCCCAGCTCTTGGGATCACCCATCGATTTGTAGGTTCTGAGCCTTTTTGCCAAGTCACTAATCAATATAACCAAGACATGCGCTTCTGGCTGGAAACGGACGCTATGAATTTTCCACCTATAGAACTCATTGAATTTCCGCGAATAGTCATCAATGGCACGGCGGTTTCCGCCTCGCAAGTTAGAAGACTGCTCGCTAAAAAAGATCTTGCGGCAATTAAAGCGATTGTGCCTGAAGCGACATATCAATATTTACAAGAAATGCTCGCTAACCAAGTAACAACCACAATAAACCGCACCGAAAGTTCTGAATTAGCCATAGGTGAAATATGAAGATTAAACACGCAGCAATAGCTGGCACGCTTGAATCAAGTGATGTCATGGTTCGCATAGAACCTTTAGAAGATACTCAAGAAGTTTCAGTGCAAGTAACCAGCAGTGTCGAAAAACAATTCGGTGATGCCATCACGCAAATCGTACAAGAAATGATACAGCGGCATGAAATCCAAGGTGCACAAATCATCGTTGATGATAAAGGTGCATTGGAATGCGTACTCAGAGCACGTCTTGAAGCATTATTCGCTCGCGCTTGTGATATCGACTACCTACCTTGGGAGGAAAAATAATGACTCCACAACAAAAATCACGGACACGCAGAAGCATGCTTTTTGTTCCTGGCTCAAACGCAGCGATGCTAAGCAACTCCTTTATTTATAAAGCAGATGCGCTGATGTTTGACCTTGAAGACTCCGTTACACTGCGTGAAAAAGACACGGCTCGACGTTTAGTTTACCACGCATTACAACACCCGCTTTATCAAGATATTGAAACTATTGTTCGTGTCAATGCATTGGATTCCGCATTTGGTGTCGCCGATCTTGAGGCCGTCGTTCGCGGTGGCGCCGATATTGTTCGCTTGCCAAAAACCGATACTGCGCAAGACGTTATTGATATTGAAAATGAAATTCTACGTATTGAAAAAAGTTGTGGTCGTGAGGAAGGCAGTACTGGATTACTGGCCGCCATTGAATCCCCTATGGGGATCACCCAAGCTGTTAATATTGCACATTCATCACAACGACTTATTGGCATCGCACTAGGTGCCGAGGACTATGTCCGCAATTTGCGCACCGAGCGGTCTCCTGACGGCGTTGAACTCCTCTATGCTCGGTGCGCCATTTTACAAGCCGCACGCTCAGCAGGTATCCAAGCTTTCGATACCGTTTATTCTGACGCTAATAATGAAGAAGGCTTTCTACGCGAAGCCGCTCACATTAAACAACTCGGCTTTGATGGCAAGTCATTGATAAATCCAAGACAAATTGAGTTACTTCATAACCTGTATGCACCTACTCAAAAAGAAGTCGACCATGCTCAACGTGTTGTTGAAGCAGCTGATTCAGCTGCCCTTGAAGGTAAAGGTGTTGTGTCTTTAAACGGAAAAATGGTCGATGGCCCAGTGATTGATAGAGCCCGTCTTGTATTATCACGCGCAGCATTATCAGGCATTCGGGAAGAGTGAGGCAAATAAAATGACAAATAATACTCAGCGTCAGGCTCGCGTATCAGCCTACCTACAACCAAATACGGATGAAACTCAACAAGAATTCCAAGATATTGGCAAAATACAACAGCAGGTACAAAAACCGAGAAATCGCAAACTGTGCGATGATTTACAAGTTGCTATCCGTCGTTCTGGCCTCAAAGACGGTATGACGATTTCATTCCATCACGCATTTCGTGGTGGCGACCTTACCGTTAATATGGTGATGCAAGTAATTGCCGAAATGGGTTTTCGTAACCTTACCCTTGCTTCTAGTTCATTAAGTGCATGTCACTCCCCCTTAGTTGAACATATTCGCCACGGCGTTATTCGTAAAATTTATACCTCAGGTATTCGGGGGCCATTAGCTGAGGCTATTTCACGTGGAGAATTGGATGAGCCAGTACAAATCCATTCACATGGCGGACGAGCAAACTTAATACATAGCGGTGAGCTATCAATCGATGTAGCCTTTATTGGTGTTCCTTCTTGTGATGAGTACGGTAATGCCAATGGCTATACAGGAACTGCAAGCTGTGGTTCTTTAGGTTATGCCAAAATTGACGCAGAAACAGCTAAAAAAGTGGTCATGCTGACAGAAGAATTATTGGATTACCCACATAACCCATCCAGTATTAAACAAGATGAAGTTGACTACATTGTGAAAGTAAAACGCGTAGGCGACGCAGATAAAATTGGCGCCGATGCGACCCGTATGACATCTAACCCTCGGGAACTTCTCATTGCCCGTACCGCCGCGGATGTGATCGAAAAATCCGGTTATTTTAAAGATGGTTTTTCATTGCAAACAGGGACTGGCGGTGCATCTCTGGCAGTAACTCGTTTTCTTGAAGATAAAATGAGACGTCACAATATTACCGCAGGCTTTGCATTGGGCGGGATCACGTCAACCATTGTTGATTTACATGAGAAAGGCTTAATTCGCAAATTATTAGATGTACAAAGTTTTGATAAAGCCGCCGCAGAATCATTAGGCCGCAACCCTAATCATATTGAAATCAGTGCGAATCAATATGCTTGCTTTGATTCTAAAGGGGCCTCCGTTGATATGCTTGATGTGGTGGTACTCAGTGCGCTAGAAATCGATACTCGCTTTAATGTCAATGTATTAACCGGCTCTGACGGTGTCATTCGTGGAGCTTCAGGTGGTCATAGTGATACAGCGGTGGCCTCAAAACTCTCCATCATTGTGGCACCATTAGTTCGCGGGCGCATCCCAACCTTAGTTGATGAAGTATTAACTTGTGTTACTCCAGGCTCAAGCGTTGATATTCTCGTGACGGACCATGGTATTACAGTAAACCCAGCTCGTCCTGAATTAAAACAACAACTTGAAAGCCAAGGGATTAAAACTGTTTCAATGGACTGGTTAAGAGAACGAGCACAACTCTTAACTGGTACTCCTAATCCAATTGAATTTACCGATAAGGTCGTGGCCGTTGTTCGCTACCGCGATGGTTCGGTCATTGATATTGTTCATCAAGTGAAGGAGTAACTATGTTTTACCCACTGCCTGATACTCAAGAGCAATTTGAAATTTCCTTACCTGAACTGCTAGATAGCCGTGATGCCCGTCAGGCTCGTCAGCAACAATGGATTGGTCTCCATCAGGTAACCTTGATTTCATTTACTGTCGTTTTCCCGGGAGCGGTTAAAGATAACTCCCTTGTTAGACATGTTTTTAATCAAGGACTAAATGCGCTTAAACAAATTGCTTCACGCAGGCAGTGGGTGTTTTTATCACAACAATCATGGGCATTAAAAACAGGACCGGAATGTTTGGCTGCTGTTGATGTCGATGCAATTGAAATTAAAAAAGCGTTAATTGAAATTGAAGAGTTATCGCCAGTGGGACGGCTATGGGATTTTGACGTTTTTGATGCGAACGGACAGCAGTATTCTCGCTCACAATTAAACCTCTCTTCAAGGCGTTGTTTGGTTTGTGAGAATGAAGCTAAGGTGTGTGCTCGACATCGAACACACCCACTTGGTGAGATCCTTAACCGTATTGAGGAGTTAGCTAATGCAACACGCTAAACAGTTAAACTCTATCACTGAAGAACAAGTTCAGCATTACAGCCAATTAGCTTGGCAAGCTTTGCTCGCTGAAGTGAATTTAACCCCTAAACCGGGGTTAGTCGATAAACATAACACAGGTGCCCATAAAGATATGGCACTGACCGATTTTCACTTAAGTGCCAATGCAATTGCAAAATATTTCCCTTATTTTCTACTCGCAGGGGCTCAGCATAAAGATTTACCGATAGAAAACGTTTTAATCAATATCCGTAGTATTGGTATTAATTGTGAAACGGCCATGTTCCGTGCAACTCAAGGTGTAAATACGCATAAAGGCAGTATTTTTTCCCTAGGGTTGGTATTAACTGCAATCGGCCGTTTAATTGCCTTACAGCAACCCGTGCTGCCTCAATATATTAGTCAGTTAGTGGCAGGAATGTGTGTTGGAATTACCGATGAATTAAAAAAACCAACTGATACCCCAACGGCAGGGCACCGCCTATATCAGCAATATGGGCTAACAGGTGCTCGAGGTGAAGCGCAAAATGGTTACGCGTTAGTCATTCAACATGCACTCCCTTACTATTTACAACAACTCGCAAAAGATAAAGCAGACGATATTGCCCTACTTGATACCTTAATTTTATTAATGAGCCTGAATGATGACACTAATATTGTTAATCGTGGAGGTATTCAAGGGTTAGAGTGGGTAAAACAACGCGCTACACAATTATTACATCAAGGGATTAATACCCACAATGATTTAATTTTTGTAAAAAATTTCGATAATGAATGTATTCAACAGAATGTCAGCCCCGGTGGCAGCGCAGACTTATTAATATTGACTTGGTTTTTTGCCCGATTAGCAAATCAACATCACGGTTTAACATTACAAAAATTCAACATTATTAATATAGGAAGAAATAAGAAAAATTAAATTAATTAAGAAAATAAAAACCAATTAAATATTTATTAATAAAAAACATCCGCTTTAGAATGAATTACTAATAAAACCAATTTATTATTTTCATTCAAGATGCAGCCATATTAAAAATTGTTATTTTAACAAATTCCTAATATTAAAGTTCATTCAATTTAATATTAAATAAATTTAATATTGATTTAATCAAGGAAATTGGCTTATGCAAAAAGAAAAAATATGGAAGCTATTTATATTAATAGCGATTCCAATTATCATTGCTTTAATACCAACACCAACTGGGCTCCCGCATATTGCTTGGTTATTATTTGGTCTTTATCTTGCCGCCATTGTAGGGTTAGTATTAAAACCCTATTCAGAACCCGTTATTTTATTAGCCACTATTGCAGCAAGTGCTGTCATTATTGGTATTACAGGTACTAAAGATGTCAAAGCAAGTGAAGTGCTCAGCGGTTATGCGTCTGGGACCACATGGTTAGTATTTGCTGCATTTACACTGAGTGCCGCATTTGTAATTACCGGTCTCGGGAAACGTCTCTCGTATATATTAATAGGTAAGCTAGGCGGAACAACGCTTGGGTTAGGATATGTCACTGCTATTCTGGATTTAATTATTGCTCCTGCTACCCCATCGAATACTGCACGAGCTGGGGGAATTGTTTTTCCTATCATCAATAGTGTCGCGGTTGCTTTAGGGTCAGATCCAGAAAAAAGCCCTCGTAAAGCAGGTCACTATTTACTGGTTAACGTATATATGGTGACTAAAACCACCAGCTATATGTTTTTAACTGCCATGGCACCGAATGCTTTAGCATTAGCGATGATGACCGACATCATGGGGATCCATTTAAGTTGGGGTGGATGGGCACTCGCTGCTTCAGTTCCCGGCTTAATCATGCTGATTTTAACTCCCTTAATGATTTATAAGCTTTACCCACCAGAATTAAAAAAAGTAAATAACAAAGAGATCGCGGCAAAAGGCCTTGAAGAATTAGGCCCGATGACTATGCGTGAAAAATTACTCAGCATTGTATTTATTATTGCGCTTTGTGGCTGGATTTTTTCCGACTTAATCGGCGTAAGCGCATCCAGTGTTGCTATTGCCGTCATGGCATTAACCCTGCTCCTTGGTGTTGTTACTTGGGATGATGTCTTAAAAAACAAAGGCGGCTGGAACACGCTGATTTGGTACGGTGGGATCATCAGTATGTCTGGCGTACTGACTAAAGCGGGTTTCTTTAAATGGTTAGCTGATACCATGAGCCAATACCTTTCTTTCGGCGACCAAGCCATGCTTGCCTTCTTCGTCATCATGTTTATCAGTGTCGCAATACGTTACTTATTTGCCTCTGGTGGTGCATATGTCGCCGCGATGGTTCCAGTATTCGCGACAGTCGGTATGGTAGCTGGTGCACCTCCAATGCTACTGGCTCTAGGCTTACTTTTCTCTAATGCCTACGGTGGTAGTGTAACTCACTATGGTGGTGCGGCTGCGCCTATCGTATTCGGTGCGGGTTATAACGATATTCGCTCTTGGTGGATTATTGGTGGCCTTGTCGCATTCATTAGCTTACTTGTTCATATGACTATCGGTTTAGGTTGGTGGGAAATTTTAATTAACACTGGGTTAATTTAATCCTCACGCCTTTATATAACGGTATGGGCACAATGATTATTGTGCCCAATTTAACTAAACATTATTTCTCACGCTTCTATGGTTATTTGCAGCCTTTAAGCTATCGCGTAAATATTTATCGGCTTCCCCTAAATAGTTCTCGTTGTGGCTAGGCGGCAAATGAAGGCATCCCAAGGCGCATACAAAGGTATGTGACTTGGGTAACTGAGTGTAGCCAACACCGCCACAGCGGGAAACATCAACGGGCTTCCCCTAAATAGTTCTCGTTGTGGCTAGGCGTCAAATGAAGGCATCCCAAGGAGCATACAAAGGTATGTGACTTGGGTAACTGAGTGTAGCCAACACCGCCACAGCGGGAAACATCAACGGGTTTACCCTAAATAGTTCTCGTTGTGGCTAGGCGGCAAATGAAGGCATCCCAAGGAGCATACAAAGGTATGTGACTTGGGTAACTGAGTGTAGCCAACACCGCCACAGCGGGAAACATCAACGGGTTTACCCTAAATAGTTCTCGTTGTGGCTAGGCGGCAAATGAAGGCATCCCAAGGAGCATACAAAGGTATGTGACTTGGGTAACTGAGTGTAGCCAACACCGCCACAGCGGGAAATATAACGGGTAAACAGATGAAAAAGATCCCTTGCACATTAATGCGTGGCGGCACCTCGAAAGGTGTATTCCTACTCGCAGATTCTCTTCCCAACGATATTCAACAGCGCGATAAGCTCATTCTTGCATTGATGGGTTCTGGTCATGCTTTACAAATTGATGGCATTGGAGGTGGTAGCCCACAAACCAGTAAAGTCGCCATTATTGGCCCCTCTTCTCACCCTGACGCTGATATAGACTATTTATTTGCACAAGTTTCTATTATGGAAGCGATTGTCGATACAGCGCCGAACTGCGGTAATATCCTGTGTGCGGTTGGCCCTTTTGCCATTGAAAAAGGCTTAGTCCCTATTCATCATGACACGACCACGGTAAGAATTCGTAATGTGAATACCAATACCTTTATTAATTCAACAGTACAAACACCTAATGGCGAAGTGAATTACCTTGGTGAAACCTCAATTGCTGGTGTACCTGGGTATGCAGCACCTGTTGCGCTAACATTTTTAAATGCCTGCGGTACTAAAACTGGGAAACTTCTGCCAACTGGGCACTCAATTGATACCTTTGACGGTGTTGAGGTGAGTTGCATCGATATGGCAACGCCTGTGGTACTCATTGATGCCCCTCAGATGAATAAAACCGGTTATGAGACGGCTGAACAATTAGAAACAGATAGCGAATTTATGCAGAAATTGGAAGCTATTCGCATTAAAGCGGGGGCAGCAATGGGTTTAGGTGATGTGAGCAAAAAAGTGATCCCCAAACCTATTTTGGTCTCTCCTGCTATCCATGGTGGTACCATCAACGTACGCTATTTTATGCCTCATAAATGTCATGGTGCCCTTGCTGTAACCGGCGCTATTGCTATTGCCACCAGTACCCTTTTACCTGACAGTATCGTGAAACAATATATTGATTCTGTGGATATGAAAAATATCGCTATTGAGCATCTCAGTGGAATGTTTGAAGTCTCATTAACTCCAAAAAGTGACTTTCCTGAGGGGCTACAGGCATCAATTATCCGTACAGCAAGGAAGTTATTTGAAGGTGATGCGTTTATTCCATAATACAAAATGAGAACCTGCCTCTTACCTAGAGGCAGGTAAACCATGCTATATCTCCCCGAACAACTCAACAAACTCACTATTAATATAATAAGAAACTTGGTGCGCTTCATCGGGAGTGGGTAATTCCAACTTGCCTGCCATTCTTTCCATAATATTATCTGGAACAGCATATTGCCGTTGTTGATTTTGTTGCCGCCATTGCTTGAATGGCACTTCCAAGTAAACTAAATGAACTTTTGCTTGATAACGTTCAAATAGGCTGATCATACTGGCTCGCAAAGAAGCGCTTAACGAAGTCGCATTCCAAATAAAATCCGTTTTAGTGCGCAGTAAACCTTTAGCTTGCTCTTTCGCTTGTTGAGCCACCCACCCTTGTGCATTTTTATCTGCAGGGTTAATTTTATGTTCTCGGCGAATATCATCGAGGCAAATTATTTGAGTTTGTGGATAAAACTGTTTTACAAAGTGATCCTTCCCCATACCGGGTAAACCGCATAACATAATCACTTCGCTACCAAACTCCTCAAAAGGGAGGTAATCTGCCGTGCCCTTCTGGTAGTGAAAATATTGGAAACGGCCCGCTAAAGAGGCAAATGATTTAGGCTTATCCCAACAATCTTGCTCACGACAAAATAATTCAAACAGCTCAATTCTAGCGAGTAAATCAGCTTTATCTTCACAAGTTCGGCCTATTGCATCCGCTTTCGCCAACATACACAACAACGGCATTTCGACACGTAAAGAGGCGGCAAATAAAGTACGCTCAGGGTCTGGTTTTTCCATTATCCATAACGGTAAGCCGTGAAAACGCACTAATGCAGCAATATGTTCACGAATGGCAAAAGGTGTTTCTATTTGACGAAATAATATATTCCGTACAGATAACTCACCTTTTTTAGCGTGCCCCGGTGAATGAATTCGCCCCTCTTCATCTTCACGTGTGGTACTGCGCTTTTCTACGTCATGCAATAATGCCGCAGTCCAAACCACCTGCTGCTTAAACGGTGATAGTTGCTGATATTCAGGCAAACTTTCAAGCGCGGCTAACACCATTTGGGTATGAATAGCCACATTACCCTCTGCATGGTGCAAGCTATCTTGTGGTACATTTTGCATGTCGCGGATAAAATCAAATTGAGCTTCAAGCTGCAACCAATCGCGGTTTTTTGTCAATTGCCAGCTCATCATTGCCCTCCTTGATATTCAAAAGCCAGTTTGGCTCTTTGCCAATTACGCTTCCAGTGGATATCTGTTTTGACATGATTTTTACGCACATATTTAAATACATGCGACATAAAATCATCTACTGGGAAGGCTTGGCTATCACGGCTAACAATACCTTCCATGCTACATGCTTTGCCTATATGTGTATCATAGGCAATAAATTGGCTATCTTGGGATGCGGCTTCTATTAATCCACGGGTATATTCTTGCTCAGACATATTCTTATTCAATGATAAATCCAACTGAGGCACCGTAGGGAAATCAAATAATGCTGCATAAAATTGCACTTCTTCCCAACTAAGCCAATAACCCCCTTGCCTAACGGCAAACAGATAAAAATAGTCTTCAATATGCTGATACTCAATGGAATGCACAGCATAAAGATTTTCACCGAATAGTTCGATATCACCTAAATCATCTTTAATTAACTGCCAACGCTGACGTATCTGTTGGCTCCATGCAGATTGTGTTGGCGCGCCATGAGAGCGTGCAAACACACCATAGCGATTTAAACAATTGTTTTCGCCATCGAGTTTTTCTGTGTGAATTAATTGCCCAATATTTTGGATGTGCGACCACCAATCGCTATTGATGCGATCGTCACTAGTCGTACCGGGTGAGAACGGATAATGATACGTTCTACCATACTTTCTTGATTGCATATTCATCATGCTTTCTCTAAAAAATAGAAATCACAACAAATCTTTTGCAAGATTTGCTTCTTTTATTGTTGAGAAATCAAGTGTTGGTATTACATATCTAGTCCGAGTGTCGGCCTCATATTGATGCTGCCTAGCGTTTTCTCTAGGCCTGTTTGTGTTATATTCAGTGAGATCCTAACTTAACTGTCAAGGAAAAAACTATCAATTTATTCCTAAACTCATGAAAAACGCAGTTATTCGATAACAATTCGGCTTTCATCAATAGGGTATTTCACTACGACTTTATTGCAGTACAAACAATTATCTTGCAAAGTGACTGGTTCTTGCCCTTTAGTCGTCACTTTTTGCCAAATTTCATTGTGGCGATAAATCACCCCTTTTTCACGGGTAAATTTATGGTTTTTCTCATAAATATGGTATTTCGCCTCTCGCGGATCACTGCATAACAACTCCCCTTCAAGTTGGTGCTCAGCAATATTAAAAACCAATTGAAATGCACTTTGAGTTGGGTTGTAAAAGACAAGGTCGATGTAATTATAAAAAATGGCAGCGCCTGAGCCAAACGGCAATACTCTGCCCTCATCAGGAAAAGGGTCAAAACTATGATTAGCACGCTCAACCACCTGTAATGGTGAGTGCAAAATCATCCAGTGTATTAGGTTGCTGAGCTGGCAAATTCCACCACCAATACCACTACGAGCTTCGCCAAATGATAATTCCATCCCCTCAAGAAACCCCCTACGCGCTGTGGGCTTTCCCACTAATCGACAAAAGGAAAAATACTCCCCAGGGTATATCGTAATACCATTCATGGCTTTAATGGCTATGCGCAAGTTAGTCACTTTGTTGTACTGCAAACGTAAATCCGACTCACCTAATTTGCGGATTAATTTGGATGTGTGCTTATTGTAACGATATTCAAGACGTTCAGAAGATTTCGCTTTCGCATAATATTGAGAGGAAAATGCCCAATGCAGTCTTCGAGCTAGACGTTTTTGAGTCACACGCAGCCAATAGAGGATAGGATGATAAGAAGAAAGTGGCCGACGCATAACAAAACCTTATTGATAATAATTAACCAATAAATCATGTCATAACCGTAAATTTTACGACATAGTAACTATCTGATAATTCGCAATATAGCTATTCAATCACCTTGGTACCTGTACCGACTACAGATTACAAACCAAAAAATAAACTGGATGTATTCTAATCTGATGCTATTGCAACTAGGCGACAAAAAGTAACCCCTAGAACATACCAATGTATGACTAGGGGTTACTTTTAAAGCCAACAACACTGCGGCGCGAAAGTCAATTAGTAGAGACCGAGTACCGCACCAGCGCCAAGTAAAAATAGACTAAATAGCCAAATCCACCCAAATGAATAACGCAGGTGACGCCCCATATCAATCCCCGCTAGCCCCATGGCTAACCAAGCTGCCGGTGAAAATGGGCTAACAAAAGTCCCTGCATTATTACCAATAGCCATAGAGTAAACAACAGCAGATGGGTCTACCCCTACAGTGGCTGCAATTTGTTGAATTATCGGTAATAAAGCAAAATAATAAGCATCTGTACTGGTGAATATATCCATCGGCACACCCAAAATACCAACAAAGATATGCACTTTTGATACCCATTCCATTGGTAAAATAGCAGTTAAATCTTTTGCTATCGACTCAAGCATTCCCCCTTCAGATAAAATCCCCAAAAATGCTCCAGCTGCAAGTATAATCGCGACCATACCTAGTGCTTGTGGCGCATGAGCAGATAAAACCTTCATTTGGTCTCTAGGGTTAGGGAAGTTCACCATCAGTGCGATTGATAGTGCTATCATAAATACATATGGAGCTGATAATAAACCAAATGCCAGACACACCACCGATGCAACAATTAAACCACCATTAATTAATGGCTTTTTAGGCTTTTGGATAGTTTCATTGATTTCGCCAATTTCTTCACTCGCAGGTAATAACGAATCCATCTCATACGGCGTCGTCCCTTTCAACCGTGCGGAAGCTATGCGGCGTTTCTCGCGCAAACCCATAATAATAGCGAATACCACAGCGCCACCCATACCAATTAATTGAACAGGTATAAGTTGCTGCCATAAAGTTGATGCGTCAATTCCAGTGACTGCAGAGGCGCGCCCTAAAGGCCCTCCCCAAGGCACCATATTCATCACCCCCATGCTTGCACACATCAGTAATAACATTAAATATGGGCTCATACCTAGCTGTCGATATAAAGGTAATAATGCAGGGATAATAATTAAAAATGTTGCTGCTCCTGAGCCATCTAAATGGACAATACCCGCGATTAGGGTAGTCATAATACAAACAACAACAATATTTCCACGAGTCATTTTGACCATTATCCGAATTAATGGGTCAAAAATATGGAGATCTTTCATCAAGCTAAAAAACAAGATGGCAAATAAAAACATTGCAGCGACTTTCGAGACTTTATTAATCCCACTCTCGAAGAAAACTGAAATTTCCGCTACAGAATATCCTGCAAATAATGCACCAATAAATGGTATACAGGACATTGCGATAATAGGGCTCACTTTTCCCATCATGAGCAATGTCACGATAGATACAATGATTAAAATACCAATAATTGTTAACACATCGACTTCCTTCTTAGAATTATATTTTTCAGGTGAAATAAGCTTTAATTAACTAGCCTAATTATTTAATGCTATTTTACGACTATGCAAATTGCGTAATTAAATTGTCTATTTGATTCAATATCAGTATGTTGCTTATATAAACCATTAGAAACAAGTGCAAGGCTATTTTTATATTTTTGCTGCGATAACAACTTGTTTACACTAATTAAAATCACTATTTAAAATAAAAAACCAGTGTATTTTTCTATTACAACCATTAAAACCATAAGGTGAAATTAAAACCATTATATATTGGTGATTATTTATTTAATTTATAAGTGACAGAATTATAAATACCAAGATAATATATTTACTCTATTATTTTATTTTTTATGCTATTTTTTTAAGTATTTCAGCTATTTTTTAGCCATCAACACAGGGATTTATACTTTTTTTTATGTTTTTCAAAGATCCAAAAAACTACTTGCTTTTTAGTTTCAACTTTATGTAAAGGTAAGGTTGATTTGCAATATCACACCATCTCACAAAAAGACCAAAATAAACTAGGTATAATATAAGAATAACTAAAGTTATCTAAAAAGGAATGTTCCTATGAGTCATCTTTTTTCATCCGCATCAATAGGCCAAGTTTCACTAGAAAATAGAATTATCGTTCCACCTATGTGTCAATATTCAGCAGACAATGGGATGCCAACGCCGTGGCACAAGGCGCATTATATGAACCTCGCTTTGTCTGGTGCTTCATTAGTCATTATGGAAGCTAGTGCAGTTACGCCCGAAGGACGTATTACACACAAGGATTTAGGGCTGTGGAATGATGAACAAATGGCCGCCATGCAGCAAATGCTGGTAGATATTAGGCAATATTCGAATGCACGTTTAGGAGTGCAAATAGCCCATGCAGGTAGAAAAGCCTCTACTGATTTACCTTGGTTTGGTGGAAAAAGCCTTCAAGCAACTGACCCTCATGGGTGGCAAACCGTTGCACCATCCGCGCTTGCTTTTGGTGATAACTACCTACCACGTGAGTTAACTATTGAACAAATTATTGAAATCAAAAAACAATTTATTGATGCAGCAAAACGAGCAGAACAAGCTGGATTTGACGTCATTGAAATTCACGCAGCTCATGGGTATTTATTGCATGAATTCCTATCCCCAGTTTCAAATCAACGCCAAGATGAATATGGGGGGAGCTTCGAGAACCGAAGTCGCTTATTAGTGAATATTTTTCATGAAATTAGAGAAACAATTAGCCCAAATATTGCAGTTGGCGTACGAATTTCCGCAACTGACTGGCTTGAACACGGATGGAGCGTTCCCGAATCTATCGAGCTTACTGAAATATTAGAAGATTTAGGCTGTGACTATATCCATGTCTCCTCAGGTGGCCTATCTGCGGAACAACAAATTCCTTTAAGCCCTAATTACCAAGTTCCATTGGCTCAAGCAATTAATGAACATACTATGATGCCTGTTATTGCTGTTGGCCTTATTACAGAGCCATTACAAGCAGAGGCTATTCTGGCGACTCATCAAGCGGATTTTGTCGCTATTGGGCGGGGGATTTTATTTGAGCCACGCTGGCCATGGAGAGCTGCTTGTGAATTAAATCAGCAAGTTAATGTTGCACCACAATATTTACGTTGTGCACCACATCAGTTTAAAAATTTATTTAAATAGAAATAAAAAACCCGCAGCACTTATACGATGAATAGCCATCAAACTGCGGGTTTAAAGCGACTAACGTGCGTTTTGCGAACACTGCTGAACAAATTCGATCATGGATTTTTGGAATTCAGGTTCTGCATCACCTGACTTAGCCAATTCACCATCAATACGTTTAAATTCAGCTAAGCCATATTTCTCAATTGTTTTGTCATAGGCACATCCGCATATCGCTGAAACAGCATTTGCTGTTTCGCCCTGTGGATTCCCTGACCCTGCAACACAAGTATTCACAAAGTTAGTTTTATATTCAGCAATTTCTGCCTTTTCATCAGAACATGCAGATAACACAGCTACTGCCCCAACCATACCCAATATTAATGCTAATTTTTTCATCTTATGCCCATTTTCTCATTAAGCGCTTGACCCAAGAAGACAACAATAAACAAATTATCGTCTTAGTACTTCGCTATTTTGGATAGATAATTTATATTTACAACACCATTAATCTTAATATACAAAATAAGAACTTCTAATTTAGATAAATATTCCTATCTATGATTGTTACTATTAATCATAGACGTTTTCCTATAAAAGATCTGCAATCATTAAGTTATTTTTATAATTTAATTTCACTTAGGTATCGAATTTGAACAACGCCAACGATAATAAAATAAAGCACATAAAATCAATATACAACCCACGATTTGAATCAAAGGCATCCGTTCGTGATACCAAATAGCCGCAACAAATACTGTCATAACAGGCTCTAGGATCATAATAATTGCAGCGTTTGCAGCTGTTGTGTTTTTCTGGCCAATAAGCTGTAAAATAAACCGTAAACTCGTCGCTATCACCACACTTGCAATAAACCACATCATCGTCGGTGCAGTAATACTGGCAGGCCACTCTTCCAAAAAGATGGATAGCACTAAACCTACAGTACCTGTGCAAGCTAATTGTATTGTCGTTAAAGGTAAAAGCGGCACGGTTCTGGTATATAAGCTGGTATAACAAAAATAAATAGCTTGGACGATAGCAGCACAAAGAAACCATAGTTGGCTCGCCTTAAATTCAAGTTGTGCCTTAAATAAAGTTAAGCACGCCAAACCCACTACAGCAACAGGAAGGGCTTGCCAAAAATAACGCACTGGCTTATTTTTTAAAATGACCCACGCAACTAAAGGAACAAATAGCATGGCTAGGCTCATAATGAATGCCCCTTCCCCTATCGAATCCGTTGTTGCCACTGCGTAGATCCATAACACCATATTCAATGCCATCCAACCACCTGTCATTAATATTTTTGGCAGTTGTTGAAGAGTTACTTTATTTTTCTTTCCGCGACAAAATGGCAGTAAAATTATGGCGGCTAATAAGAAGCGGCTGCCGAGAAAGGCGAATATAGGCATTCCCTGTACAGCTTCGCGAGAAAAAACCCACCCCCAAGCTGCAATTATCGTGGTCAGCACTAAGAAAAATTCTGCCTTTCTTTGCGAATACATGTGTTCCTCTAAATAAATTCACCCTCAAGCACTTACATCATACTGGCTTTTGCAGGCAAACCAATCATATTTATTTGCTTTGTTAATTCATTTTCCAAATAAAAAAATACTTATCCAAAAAGCATAAATATGACCTTAGATGAGTAACCATTTCCTCTTAATGAAGCTAATTTAGCGCTTAAACTTCTTTTTCCCTTATTTATTTAACTGAAACCGAGTTTTATCGTAAAAAAGGAGGAAGTTTGTATAAAACCCCATCAATTTTTCTGACTTTACATATCTGAAATAATCACAGCAGACAAAATAAGCCACATATCATTACCTTAATAAAAGGCAAGTAATCATGATGATGCAAAAAAATGCCGACACTACCACCGATATAGTTAATAACGTTAAAAATGCCATTAATACTCGCAAATATGCACATGCTGATGAAATAAGCTTATTATGGCAACATGCAATGAAATCCCCCTATATGATCAGTTGGGGGCATGTGATGTTAATTGCGCTAATCGTCGCGGCTATCATTACTGTGATTAGCACATTATTTTTTTAAGTTAAAAACACCAATAAAAAATCGGGCTGTTCGCCCGATTTTTTATTCTAACTAGGTAAATTTTTCACTATTACCAGTAACCTAAGAATTTCCACCAAATGCTACCGATAAAGAACCAAACGGCTAAATTTACAACACTCATGACAAAACCCGTTTTCCACCATTCGCCTAACGTCGCATAACCCGAACCAAAAATAATCGGCGCTGTCCCTGTACCATAATGCGTTAATGACATCATTAGTGAAGATGAGAAAGCTAACGTTAAAGCTAATAACATTGGCGGGGCACCAAGCGCTAAACCTGCGGAGAAAAATGCCGCATACATTGCTGTAATGTGCGCTGTGGTACTTGCAAAGAAGTAATGTGAATAAACATAAATTAAAACAAGGATTAGCATCCCCCACACCCAGCTTATTCCCATACTGTCAATCGTGCTACCAACAGTCACTGACATCCATTTAATTAAGCCTAGTTTGCCTAAGAAGGTCGCCATCATAACCAAAGCAGAGAACCATACTACCGTATCCCAAGCCCCTTTATTTTTCAGCACATCATCCCAATTAATAACCCCTGTTGCTAATAAAATACTCAAACCAATAAAAGCAGCAGTGGTAGCATTAACACTATAGGCTGGACCAAAAACCATGGCGGGCACACCAGCCCACATCAATAATAGCAGCCCGAAAACAGCAAGGGTTATTTTTTCGGGTAATGAAACTGCACCCAACTGTTTCAAACGCTCTTTAGCAAAATTCGGGGCATCAGGTGTTGAGGTGATTTCTGGTTTATACATAAAATAGATCACCAAAGGCATTAAGATTAATGACACAATGGCAGGTACAAATGCAGCTATTGCCCACATACCCCAAGTCAATTCATTACTTTGACTAGTTTCACTAATGATCAAACTTACTATCAATGGGTTTGGTGCAGTGGCAGTAATAAACATCGCAGAGGTAATGGGGTTAATATTGTAATTAACCAGCGATAAATAACGCCCTATTTTACTTGAGGTCCCATCTTCAGCTTTTGACCCAAAGCTATCCGAAATAGAACGCATAATGGGGTGAATAATCCCCCCGCCCCGAGCGGTATTACTTGGCGTTACTGGTGCAAGAATGGTTTCTGCAATTGCTAATGAATAAGCTATACCGAGTGTTTTTTTACCGAATAGGGAAATCACATAATAACCTATCCGAGCCCCAAGACCTGTCTTATTTAGGCTCATGGAAACCATAATAGAAATACCAATCAACCAAATTAAGTCATTGGAAAAACCACTTAATGCGTCAGCAATAGCGCCTTTGGTTGATTCTGGATTAGTGACTCCGGTTACAGCAACTAAAGAAATAGCCACAATAGAAACACCACCAATAGGTAATGCTTTACCTATAATGGCGGCAATTGTGCCAACAAATAATGCTAAAAGGTGCCAAGCATTTGGATTAACCCCTTCAGGTACAGGGATCAAGAACCAAATTATTAGCGTAATGGCAACTGCGATTAAGGTCGGTACAGGCTTTAAAGGTGTTAACTTATTCATAAGGTTATCCATGTACGTATAAAGATGGAAATACAGATTAATTTCAGTTATATATTCTGATTTTTATCATTATGTTAACAATACAGCTCAAAAACTTTGATCATTATCAGTGAGTAGCTTGGTTTTATTAAAAATAGCCAGACTATTTTGTAACAATAAGTAATATATAATTATAAGGTTATATTGACTCATTTTTTAAAAAAATAGAGGGCCACACTCTTATTTTAAAGAGTGAACCTATACAGCGAATTAATAATTCTCACATTTGATGATGTCAATACAGTTAACTATTCATTGTAATCAGTAAATTATTTCGATATTACCTAATATACTAAAATTTCAATTTTATTTATGTTTTTTCCTCTATTTTTGCAGGCTGAATCGAATTAATAAAATAAAAATAGTAAATAGTGTTATTTTTTTTGAGTGGATAAAAATACTACACCACGCACAATTGATTAAAAAAAGACCAAAATGAACAGTAATAATACTTAAGAAGCTTAAAAAAAAACCAGATAACCGAATTAAACCAATATGACTCTCTTTATTAAAAGTATTGTTACCTAACCTAATAATTCCAATTAGAAATAACTATAAATATTATGCCTTGTTTCCATACACAGTGTGAATATTTAATCTAACATTAATAGTAGTTTCATTTCTAAATATGACTGATAAGGAAATTAAATGTCTACCATGAACACTTATACCACTAGTAATCATCAACCTTGCATTGTGCTATGTACAACGAATAGCCATGAAAGTGCAATTAAAATTGCACAACATATTTTAGCGAATCGCCTTGCAGCCTGTGTTTCACTATTACCAGAAGTGGTATCTATATATCTTTGGCAAGGTAACATTACACAAGATAAAGAAATTTTGCTTTTGATTAAGACAACACACGATAATCAGCTCAGTTTATTTAATGCAATAAAAGAAATTCACCCATACGAAACACCAGAACTTATTCGTCTTGACCCAAGCCAAGTCGAAGATAATTATTTACAATGGTTAATTAATTCCGTTAAAAAATAGCTATCTACATGAATTAATAAACATTATTTTACAGCTCAGCGGCTTATTTATTTTTTTACAAAATTATTTTACTGGTCGGGTATGGTTTATACATAATTAGTGGTATACCAATAGGCTCGCTTTATATTTATTTTCCCTCCTTAATGTTTGGAGGGTTTTTTTTACCTAAAATTCCAGAACACTTTTCTATACGCCTTAAACTCACCACCAAACCCAAAAACCCAACATAAGCTAAATTTAACATATTTTAATTCATTGTTTATATTTCACGCAAATACCGGTTGATCATTTACATGATTACATTATATTAAATTATATAATATAAATAACATAAATATAGTGAGGAAGAAATGTCAGACTTCAAACAAATAACAACTCATATCAGCCAAAATTTGCCTGAACTCGCTAAGCATATTCCTGATGTGATGAAAAATTTTTCTAACCTAGTTAGTTCAGGTAGCCAAGATGGTGCATTAGATAAAAAAACAAAGGAATTGATTGCTATCGGTATTGCTGTGGCAAATCGTTGTGATGGCTGTATTGGTTTTCACACCAAAATACTGGTTGATTTAGGTGTTACCGAACAAGAGTTAGCAGAAGCACTCGGTGTGGCCATTTTTATGGGGGGTGGGCCTTCTGCAATGTACGCAGCAGAGACCATGAGTGCATACAAGCAATTTACAAGTAAATAAATATATTAATGTTGTCTCTGAACCTACTGGCTCAGAGACAACTAAATTGATTGCAATTTAAAAAGTCGCTTCTAACCCAAGCCTGAAGGTTCTTCCTGGAATCGGCATATAAATAACGGTTCCTGGGTCAAATGCATAACGATTCGTCAAGTTATCAATATTAAAATTCACATGGATATTTTTCTGAATAGAGTATTTACCTAACAAATCAAATGTTGTCGTGGAATACAGCTTGGTAACAGGTGCTGCTGCTGTTCCAGCTAGCCATTCTTGTGGGTAATCTTTCCCAGAGTTATAACGTACACGTAAACCTGTTTGTAATTTTTGATCAAACATTTTTACCCCAACAATTCCGGTGACAACTTTCTTGGGTGGAATACGTGAAGGTGATAACCCCCATGCAAAACCAACCGAATTACAAGCAGATGGTAAACTCCCTAGCGCCATTTCATCCCGAGAGCAAAGTTCTGCATTGTTATAAAAAGTGGCATCAACGGAACCAAATGCATAATTTGAATTGTATTTTAATTCAACCTCATAACCTGAAAGCTTAAACCTGTCATAGTTTTTGGTTATGACGTAAGGTGATGACCAATCCTCCAATTTAGGGTTCACACCTTGTGAAAGATAATCTTTGATATCATTATTAAAATACGCCACCCGCAACTCGGCAACATCTTCATCGGCAATCAAGTTATTTTTTTCAAGGTTCATGCCAACCTCAAACGACTTGGCATGCTCAGGTTTTAGTGGGGAGTTAGGGCTATAAGAGTAAGTCTGACCGGATGCCGTTGTTTCAAATAAACTAGGTTCTCTATAACTATCTGAATATTTAGTATAAATATCCAATTCATTCGTCATATGAAAACGCAATTCACCGAATAAATCATTCTTTGGCCCGTAATGAAGGCTTTTCCCTTGAACATGGTCATCAACATCAAACGAGTGGATGCGCCAACCCGCCAGCGCCGTGACCCAATCACCTTGGTACTCAACGTTAGTAAATGCGGATGTATTAATACCTTTCGCATTACGTGTTACCGGCGTCAGTTCGTCCCCCTCTAGTGTTCCATCGGGTGTCCATATCGGCTGATAAGTCTTACTAAGTGGCTTTGATTTCTGCTGCATATATTCCACACCATATGTAATCCCGATGGGATACGCGGCAAGCTCGGAAGTATTTTCTAAATTAAATCCAAGCCGCTCATCGGTATAACGGTGTTTATATTGATCACCATAATGAGCATTTACATTATCCGATGTACCATTACGTTGCTTAAACTTACCTTTCGTCCACCATACTCCTAAATTCATATCAACCCATAAAGAATCAGGTTTATACGAGTAGTTTAATGACGCGGTATCTATATTTGCGGTTCCTAACGACCACTGTGGCATTTTATTATCATACTGATACCAATAAGCAGCTAAAACTTCACCAGCTTGCTGTTCGTGGCGACGATAATTTAATTCAATACTAGAATATGGGTTAAGATAAATATTCGTCTTTAATAATGTTGACTGACTTTCATAACTCGTATTAACCACTTCTTGCCCGGGTTTTATCGGTGCATCTGTGGATGAATATTTATGATAACCATTTTTCCCTGCAAAAAAATTGCCTTGTTTTCTGTCACTATGCGCAATTAACACGTCAAACTTATCATTTCTATAGGCAATACCAGTGGTTATGGAACCATTATTAAAATGACTATTTTTAACACCATTAGATAACCGATACTCTGACTCCCGCCCTTCCTCTGATGCTATAGAAGGCCGTCGGTTATTGTTATAAATATTTCCTTTAAATAAAAACCCGAACTGCTCTCCTTGGGGGATAATACTATTAGCAGATAACGTTTTTAATTTAACTGTTCCACCGATAGCACCGCCGGAGAATTTACTCATCGATGCTCCTTTTTCGATCTCTATGGTATCAACCAAATCCATATCAATATAGGTTCTATCGGTGCTACCTTGATAACCTCGCCATGTATTCGTCGATTGCAAACTACCATCGATAATAATAGGCACTCGGCCATTACCTTGTAGACCTCGAATACCAATATCTAAAGCACCTGCTTCATTTCTGGCATTATTTATTTGAAGAGAGGTCTCATTAGCAAATATATCCGAATTAGTTGTGCCTCTTACTACCGAAATATCTTTAGTCTCTATTCGCTTACTATTTGACTTTATTTTACTCGCAGTAACGAGAAGTTTATCTTTCTGCTGTGCTGTATTGGCTTCATCCGCTAAAACCGTCCCTGAAGAACATATAACAAGTAAGCTAATTATATTTTTATTTTGAAATATCATTTAAGTAATGCCTTCATTAATTAATGAATATTTAATACAAATGAAGAAATATCGTACAAGCAGCTTGAAAATATCCCCTGCTATACTTTAATTCGTCAATTAAAAGTGAGATGTAAGTGCAATTAGATAAATACAGCTAACACCAAAAACCTTATTTATTGAATGGTTAAGGGCGATTTTTTCCTCGTATTAATCAATTATCCTGAAATATACACCAATAATAACAATGATCAAGATCATAATGAATATCATTTGCATTCTCATTAATATAACTATTGTTTATTAATTCCTTTATGATTTCACCCCATAAAAAAAGCGGCTGATATAACTATCAACCGCTGTTGAATAACCAAAAACCGGGTTTAATAATATGCTAGTGCCTTATTACCCCCTTAAAGGCGTTTTTCTAACCGGCGTATTCCCCGCCACAAAATAATCCGCTTGGCTGACAGGTAGTGGTGCCCGATTACGTATTTTATCTGCTATTTTTTCAGCAATCATAATCGTCGTTGCATTCAAATTACCGGTAATAATTAATGGCATTATTGATGCATCAATCACCCTTAACCCTTCAATACCGTGTACCTGCCCTGCACCATTAACAACTGCCATTTCATCATTACCCATTTTACAAGTACCACAGGGGTGAAATGCGGTTTCAGCGCGCTCTCGGACAAAAGCATCCAGTTCTTCATCGGTATTCACCTGTTTACCGGGGCTTATCTCTGCACCACGATATGGGTCGAGCGCTGGCTGAGCCATAATTTCACGGGTAATACGGATAGCTGCACGAAACTCTTCCCAGTCCTGTTCCGATGACATGTAGTTGAATAAAATACTCGGGTGTTGCCTAGGGTCTAATGATTTTAAACGTACTCGCCCACGGCTAGGAGAACGCATTGAGCCGACATGAGCTTGGAAACCGTGCATATTAACTGCATTACTACCATTATAATTAATTGCAACTGGTAAGAAATGAAACTGAATATTCGGCCACGCAAACTTATCACTAGTACGAATAAAACCGCCCGCTTCAAACTGATTACTGGCACCAATTCCCGTCCCTTTGAACAGCCACTGAGCACCAATCATCGGTTGATTATACCACTTTAATGCTGGGTATAATGAAACTGGCTGTTTGCATTCATACTGCAAATACATCTCAAGATGATCTTGTAAGTTTTGCCCAACACCGGGCAAAACATGTACTTTAGGGATATTAAACTCCGCCAATACATCTTCAGGACCAACCCCTGAGCGTTGTAATATTTGTGGCGATGCAATCGCCCCTGCACATAATAACACCTCTTTACGCGCTTTTATCACCGTTGCAGTTGTACTGTTACCTGGGTAATACTTCACACCAACCGCTTTTTTTCCTTCGAACTCAATAGTATCAGTGGTTGCATGAGTCACAATCGTTAAATTTTTTCGCCCTTTCGCTTGGTCTAAATAACCACGCCCCGTACTTGCTCGACGTCCTTGAGGGGTTACTGTGCGATCCATAGGACCAAACCCCTCCTGTTGATAGCCATTTAAATCATCAGTTTGCGGGTAGCCTGCTTGAACCCCAGCCTCAACCATTGCATGAAATAGCACATTATTGCCATTTTTAGGCGTAGCTACACTGACGGGCCCATCACCACCATGGTAATCATTTGGACCAATATCCCGCGTCTCCGCTTTTCTAAAATACGGTAAGCAATCTAAATAGCGCCAATCTTCTAGACCGGGAGCTTCAGCCCAGCCATCAAAGTCCATCGCATTTCCACGGATATAACACATCCCATTAATCAGTGATGAGCCGCCAAGCCCTTTTCCTCGACCACACTCCATACGGCGGTTATTCATATGTGGCTCGGGGTCAGTCTCATAGGCCCAATTATAACGTCGACCTTGTAATGGATACGCTAATGCCGCTGGCATTTGTGTGCGAAAGTCGAACCGATAATCCGGTCCTCCTGCTTCAAGGAGCAGCACAGTAACTTCAGGATCTTCTGTCAGGCGGGTAGCAAGAACGTTACCGGCTGAACCAGCACCGATAATAATATAGTCATAGACCATTGTTATCTCCTCTGTTTCAGTCAAATTAAAATGATGTGATTAAAAAACCGATGAAAACTCCCCAAGTTCAACTTGAATAGATTTGATTTGTGTATAATTTTGCAGCGTTATCACGCCATTTTCACGACCAACACCTGAATGTTTATAGCCACCAACGGGCATCTGTGCAGGAGATTCGCCCCATGTATTAACCCAGCAAATACCTGCTTCTAATTGATTAATTACACTATGCGCTCGCGTTAAATCTTGAGTAATAACCCCCGCCGCCAACCCATACACACTGTTGTTGGCACGAGCAATGACTTCCTCTTCCGATTGATAACCTAAAATACTCATTACTGGACCAAAAATTTCTTCCTGAGTAATTTGCATTTCATCATCACAATCTGTAAATACCGTAGGAGCAACATAAGCGCCATCAGCAAAGTGACCATCCACTAAACGCTGCCCACCACATAACAAACGAGCCCCTTGCTGCTTCCCTAATTCGATATAACGCAGTACATTTTCCATATGCGCAAAACTGACTAATGGCCCAAAATTCGTGTCCTCTTCAACAGGAGAACCGATTTTAATCCGCGCAACACGCTCAACAATTTTATGTTCAAATTGTGATTTAAGAGAATTAGGCACAAATACCCGTGTACCGTTCGTACATACTTGGCCTGAGCTATAAAAATTAGCCATCATAGCGATATCAGCAGCTTTATCTAAATCTGCATCATCACAAATAATTAATGGTGACTTACCACCAAGCTCCATGGTGACTTCTTTCAATGATGAAGCAGATGCATTGGCCATGACTTTTTTACCCGTAGCTATCCCACCCGTAAATGAGATTTTAGCAATATCTGGGTGCTCTGTTAGCCATTGGCCGACTTCCCCGCCTGCTCCAGTGACCACATTGAACACCCCAGCTGGTAAACCTGCTTCGGTATATATTTCAGCCAGTTTTAAAGCCGTTAACGAAGTCACTTCACTCGGTTTGAACACCATCGCGTTTCCAGCTGCAAGCGCTGGCGCCGACTTCCATAAAGCGATTTGAATTGGGTAATTCCATGCACCAATACCAGCAACAACACCTAATGGCTCACGACGGGTATAAACCAATGCGCTATCACGTAACGGAATTTGTTGCCCTTCCAGCATCGGTGCTAGCCCAGCATAATATTCAAGGACATCAGCCCCTGTCACAATATCGACATAACGAGTTTCAGATAACGGTTTACCGGTATCCAAGGTTTCAAGATAAGCCAGCTCATCATTACGTTCGCGTAAAATATCAACAGCGCGGCGTAAAATTCGTGAACGCTCCATCGCTGTCATTGCCGCCCACACCTTTTGGCCTTGTTTGGCGCTTTCTACTGCCCATTGAATATCTTCGAGGCTAGCAGATTGTAACTTGGCAATGACCTCCCCATTTGCGGGGTTGATTGCCGAAAATTGACTGCATTCTGGTTGTGAGCTATCGACGTAACCACCATGAATATAAAGCTTATGGATTGGTGGATGTTGCATATTATCTCCTTTGAATTGATATTTAGGTTTTTGTTACCTCTGCCCGATGAAGTTGCATATCGATATATTCATTAGTGATTTTCAGTGCCTCTAGGACTGGGAATACTTCATTGCTTAAAGCACTCCGTAACCATAAACCATCAATTAGCGCCGCAAGCCCTTTTGCAGCCATCCGCGCATCGGATTTGCTTAATACCCGCCCAAATTCATAACTTAAATTCGAATAAAGCCGCCTATCATTCACCTGTTGTAGTCGGTTTAAGTTAGGCTGGTGCATACTACTAGCCCAAAATGCTAACCACGTTTTCATCGCGGCTTCGCTAGTCTGTGTTGGGTCAAAGTTACCTTCAACAATCGCCTGTATTCGCAATTTTGGCTCTGCATCCGGTAGCATTCTTAAGCGCATCGCAACTGCAAGCCCAAGTTGGTATTGAATATGGCGCATAGCCGCTTCAAGTAACCCGTTTTTATCTCGAAAATAATGGCTGATAATACCTGTAGACACCCCAGCTTTACGGGCGATTAACACAAAGCTGGCTTCTTGCATTCCAACTTCGTTAATCACAGCCAAAGTGGCCTGAATTAACTGCTGTTTACGTATCGACTTAATTCCTACCTTCGGCATAGTATTTAAACCTAAAAAATACACTGTTCCCTTTTATTAAACGTTTTTTTAATTGAATGTTCAATCAATATTCTCTATTGTATTTTACAATTAATTCACAATACATGCAGGAGGGATATGGAGGAAAACCAAATTCACACTAATTAATCAATTAGTTAGAGTGAAAAGTAATTTTAACCTGTTAAATAAATAAAAATGTGGAACTGCCGATGACAACTCAACATAGTTCGAAAAATCAGCAGAAAGACAAATTAAATTCTGTGGTTTTTTTCACTTCCGCTGGTCTTATTCTAGCGTTTTCTTTTTTTACAATTCTGATGACCGAAACAGCAAATCAGTGGATCGTCGCCACCTTAGGTTGGGTATCAAAAACCTTTGGTTGGTATTACCTATTAGCGGCAACCTTGTACATTGTTTTTGTTATTTTTATTGCAACATCACGCTTTGGGAATATCAAACTCGGTCCTGAGCAATCCAAACCTGAATTTAGCGTTCTTAGCTGGTCTGCAATGCTATTCGCTGCGGGGATTGGTATTGATTTAATGTTTTTCTCTGTAGCTGAACCCGTCACTCAATATATGCTTCCGCCAACAGGCGATGGAGAAACCTTAGAAGCAGCCCGTCAGTCGATGGTGTGGACACTATTCCACTATGGCCTAACGGGCTGGTCTATGTATGCATTAATGGGTATAGCTTTAGGGTACTTCAGCTATCGTTATAATTTACCTCTGACCATTCGGTCTGCACTTTACCCTATTTTTGGTAAACGTATTGAGGGGCCTATCGGCCATACCGTTGATATTGCTGCAGTACTGGGGACTATCTTTGGTATCGCAACGACACTTGGTATTGGGGTAGTACAACTCAATTATGGGCTAAAAGTGTTGTTTGACTTACCGCAAGGCTTAACGGTACAAACTGGCTTGATCTTTCTATCCGTTGTCATGGCGGTGATTTCAGCGACCTCTGGGGTTAATAAGGGTATCCGTATACTCTCCGAGCTCAATGTGCTTCTAGCTTTAGGCTTGATTTTATTCATATTATTTGTCGGTGATACTGAGTTCTTGCTCAATGCGTTAGTGCTCAATGTAGGGGATTACGTCACCCGCTTTATGGGGATGACACTCAATAGCTTCGCATTTGACCGCCCAACTGATTGGATGAATAGCTGGACACTGTTCTTCTGGGCTTGGTGGGTGGCATGGTCGCCATTCGTTGGGTTATTCCTCGCCCGCATCTCTCGTGGCCGAACGATCCGTCAATTTGTGATTGGTACTTTAATTATTCCTTTTGTTTTCACTTTATTGTGGCTATCCATTTTCGGAAATAGTGCTTTATATGAAATCATTCATGGCAATAGTGAGTTAGCTCAAACTGTACTCGAAGCCCCTGAAAAAGGGTTTTATTCCCTACTTGAGCTCTATCCTGGCTTTGGTTTAACCGCCTCAATCGCCACCATCACAGGGTTACTTTTTTATGTTACTTCTGCGGATTCCGGCTCATTAGTATTAGGGAATTTCACCTCGAAACTCAGTGATATCAATAATGATGCACCTAATTGGTTGCGTATATTTTGGTCCGTCGCGATTGGCTTACTAACTCTAGGAATGCTAATGACTGATGGAGTTGCTGCCTTACAAAATACCACGGTGATCATGGGGCTACCTTTTAGCTTCGTCATTTTCTTCATTATGGCAGGGTTATATAAGTCATTAAAAGTCGAAGATTTTAGGCGCGTTAGCTCATTAAACACCAATGCACCCGCACCACTGTATGGCAATGGTACCCTCAATTGGAAACAACGTTTAGGCCGTGTGATGAACTTCCCCGGTACGACTTATACGCAACGGATGCTTGATTTAGTTTGTATCCCTGCGATGCAAGAAGTGGCGAAAGAGTTATCTTTAAGGGGAGCAAAAGTGGAGTTTAATACGATGCCACCAATTGCAGATGAACGGTTAGAACATTTAGAGCTGACCGTTGACCTTGATGATGAACAAAGCTTTATCTATCAAGTCTGGCCGCAACGCTATTCTGTTCCTGGCTTTACTTATCGCGCCCGCTCGGGGAAATCCCATTATTACCGTTTAGAAACCTTCTTATGGGAGGGTTCCCAAGGGAATGATTTAATGGATTATACCAAAGAGCAGGTAATTAGCGATATTCTCGACCAATATGAAAAACACATGAATTTCATTCACTTAAGCCGTGAAGCTCCAGGAGCAACATTGACTTTCCCTGAATCAAGTTAACTTAAAATCAATAAGGGAGCCTATTGCTCCCTTATTTCTCAGTAAAACTGCTTATCAGTAGCGCCCCGCTTGCTCCAACATTTTCTTCATTTGTTGTCGGTCATTCACCCAAGGCCTAGAGTTTGGGCACCCTGCTCCCGTAGGGTTGGCATCACAAGCATTAAACTGATGTAGCATTGAATTTTCATCCGCATTACGTTGGTCTAATAAAGCTTGATAACTTTGTTCCTCTGCTGGAAGTTTCTTCTTGGGATCAAAGACAAACTTTTGTTGTGCCTGTAATTTTTTAACACCTTGGTAGTCTTGATTAAACTCGCGATCAGCGGGTGATTTTTCTTTAAAGGTAAAATCGCTGGCAAAGCCGTAAGTAGTGAAACTAAGAAAAATAACAAAAATAATCTTTTTAAACATATGAATATCCTACTGTGCCTGTAAGTCAGTATTATATAACGCAGAATTATCACATCCAGAAATGATTAAAATAAAATATAATCAAATCTTACTATTCAATATGTTAATTATAATAAAACATCAAATCAATTGATTGATATAGATACTATTAGTAATGAACTATTAACATGACATTAATCATGCATCAGTAATATAAATACAGTTCACCTCAATCACAACCAATTGTTCTTAATAATTACCCCTCACATGAAAGACCAATGATGTGATGATATGAAATAAGCCAAGATGCAAAAAAGACTAACTACCATCATTCAAATTAACCTAATAATTTGTATCGAATTACCTCCATTATCATGATCATAATAGGACTGTAACCTATTAGATTACTAATAATTTTTAGTCTTGTTCCTAAGCCTATTTTCTATAAAAGTGACCTTGCCCTATTAGTTAGTATTGGGCACCAATTTCACTTTATCTAACTCATTAGACTAGGAATATACAATGAATAAAACCTATTTTGGTCCTTATATCGATGTCAGTGTCGATGCCACTTGGAACGATTGGCAAAACTACCCTGATGGCAGGCCAAATGCTAAATACAGCCAAGCTGCAATCCAATATGGGGTTGATATACTTTACCTTGGTTTTTTAACTGCGGACCGAAATAGACAAGCGGCATGGTCCGCCCAACCCACAATGCCAATAAGCTGGGCTAAACCCTTGTGTGACGAACTTATTGCTGGCGGGGTAAAAGTTGCAGTGTCATTCGGAGGAGCCGCTAATCAAGATGTCTCATTGGTACAGACACAAGAAGAACTGATCAAAACCTATCAAGAAGCTATCGATAAACTAAACGCATCGCATATAGATTTAGACTTCGAAAATGGCCTCTATGATGCTGATAATGCATTTTCTGCTTTAAAAGTGATTGTCGACAATAACCCAAAAATCACCTTGAGCCTAACCCTACCCACCCTACCGACAGGGTTAACAAATACTGGATTAGCATTAGTGAAAAAATCTGTAGAAGCAGGTTTGGTCATGAAAGTTAATGGAATGGCAATGGATTATTATGACCCAAACATCATTAGCTTGGGCGATGCCGCTATCAAGGCTGCCATCAGTATTAAAAACCAATTAAAACCTTTCTACCCATCGGTAGAAGATAAGGAAATGTATAATTACGTTCAAATTACCCCGATGATTGGCCTAAATGATGACCATGCTATGTTCAGTTTCCATGATGCCGACATTCTAAGCGAATTCGCAAAAAAAATAGGTTTGAACCTCGTGTTGATGTGGAGCTTAACCCGTGACCGTCCTGGTAATAAACCCTACCCAGAAGCAACAAGCTCAGGTAACCCAGAACAAACCTATGATTTTCAATATACAGAACTATTTACTCAAAAACTTAACTCATAGATAACCCGTTATCACCAATATTATGGGTATTGGTGATAACCCATTTTTTCTGAAATATTACGCCCCGCCGTTTTTAGTAATTCAACATAATCATCAATACATTGTTCATCAAAGCGGATCGTTGGAAATGAAATGGATAGCCCTGCAATCACATGCCCTAACCGGTCATATACTGGGACAGCGATACAACGTAAGCCAAGCTCTTGTTCTTCCCTATCCTGCGCATAATGACATTCGCGAACGGTGGCTAATTCCGCCAGCAAATCATCCAACGTTAAAATCGTGGTATTGGTTTTTTTGGTAAATAATTCATCTTTTAATGCACAGCGAATAGCGTCTTCACTTTGCCAAGCCAATAAAATTTTACCTATCGCGGTACAATACAACGGGTTACGGCGACCGACCCGTGAATACATACGTAAATTATAACTAGAATCTATTTTGTGAATATAAATGATAGCGTCTTCATCTAATGCGCCTAAATGCACGGCCTCATTGGTGAGTCGGCCAATCTGGCGCATTTCTTTATCTGCAATTTCAATCAGGTCAACGTACTCGAGGGATTTCGCCCCTAATTCGAAAAGCTTCAATGTCAGTGAGTATTTATCTGCCTCACCTTCTTGCTCCACATACCCCAGCTGTTTCATGGTTTGTAAGAAACGAAATGTTGTCGCTTTTGACATCAGCAAACGCTGGGAAAGCTCCGATACACCGATTTCCTTTTGTTCACCAAGAGCGCTAAGTATACTAAATACTTTGACTACAGCTGAAACGGCGTCCGTTTGAGTCGTCTTATCCATTGCTTTTCCATCATCCAATTCAATTGATAGCGATATTATAGCGAAACCAGCCAATACCACTCTAGGCTAAATAGCATAATAGGCAGGTCACAGAAAAACAAGAACAGTGATTCAATATTTTTAAAACAGCGTTTCATTTTTATTTGAAGTTATGAATAAAATGAGTTTTAATAGCTCTATCAGGTCAGTATTAGTTTACTAAGTCGTAATCGCGCAGGTGGTAAATATGAGTACACATCCGCAAGTTGCCGTCATTGGCGAATGCATGGTTGAATTACAAAAATCGGGTGAGCTTTACAGCCAAACTTTTGGTGGGGACACGCTAAATACCGCGTTATACCTCTCACGTTTAACTCAGAAACACGGAGTGACAACCCGATATATTACTGGTTTAGGGAAAGACCCATTTAGCCAACAAATGCTTACCCGCTGGCAGCAAGAAGGGATCAATACCGATGATGTGTTTATTTCTGATACACGGTTACCGGGTATGTATTTAATTGAAACCGCCCCCAATGGTGAACGCCGTTTTTTCTACTGGCGTGATAACGCAGCAGCAAAATTTTGGTTAGATGAAAATAGCAAAGCACACACACAGCAACAGCTTAATGCACAACAATTCATCTATTTAAGTGGCATTAGTTTAGCTATTTTACCTGACGCCACACGCCAATTGTTATTAGAAATTTTACAGCAAGCCAAACAGCATGGCGCAAAAATTGTATTTGATAATAACTACCGCCCAGGTCTTTGGCCTTCAAAACAAGCGGCACAGCAAGCTTACCAGCAAATTTTAAGCCTAACCGATATCGCTTTTTTGACCTTTGATGACGAACAATTGCTATACGGTGATAATCACGAAACCGATGCAATTCTTCGCACTCAACAATATGGCGTTAATGAAATCGTGATAAAACGCGGGGCTGATGCTTGTTTTGTGGTTATTGATAACCAACGCTTTGAAATTCCTGCAAATAAAATTAGCCATGTTGTTGATACAACTGCCGCAGGGGATTCCTTTAGTGCCGGCTACCTAGCTTGCCGCATTTTAGGTGGCAGCCCTTGCGATTCGGCAAAAACAGGTCATTTACTGGCTGGAAGCGTCATCCAACACCGGGGAGCGATTATTCCATCCGAGGCCATGCCAACCATTACTTTAGCCCCCATTGAAAAGGTTTAATCATGAATCAATTAATTGAAAAAATTAAGCAGCTGAAAGTTGTCCCTGTGATCACCATTAACCACGCAGAACATGGGGCGCCACTAGCTAAAGTGTTGGTGGAAAATGGCCTACCGTGCGCAGAAGTCACTTTCCGCACCCCAGCCGCGGTACAAGCTATCAAAAACATGCGCGCTGCCTACCCTGAGTTGCTTATCGCAGCAGGTACCGTATTAACCACACAGCAAGTTGACCAAGCCATTGAAGCAGGCGTGGACTTTATTGTCAGCCCAGGCTTTAACCCGAAAATTGTTGCCTACTGCCAACAAAAAAATGTGATTATCATTCCGGGCGTCAATAACCCAAGCTTGGTAGAGCAAGCCCTTGAGTTTAACCTCACCACCTTAAAATTCTTCCCTGCAGAAGCCTCTGGTGGGGTTGCGATGCTCAAAGCACTCGGCGCCGTTTACCCTGTTAAATTTATGCCAACAGGTGGTATCGGTATGAAAAATATTAAAGAATACACCGCATTACCGTCTGTATTAGTGTGCGGCGGTTCGTGGATGGTACCAAATGCATTAATTGACAGTGAAAACTGGGATGAACTTGCAAAATTAGTTGCTGAAGCAGCGGCTATTTAATTAATAATAAAAATCTCGTTGTTATTGCGCCCTTACTGGATGGTAAGGGCTTTTTGCTAACGGCTTAGATAGAATACATTCGAGTAAAATATTCGCTGATTTTGTCATTATCTAACAATCTATCTTTGGTAAAATCTAAAGTATCAGAAACGACAATGTATTGCCTTAGAGGGATAGGTATATCTGATATTGTCGCATAAATCGTTGGCACTAAATGGCGAAAATAATCTCCCATTTTTGTTTCACCATCATAGCCCACAGGAAAGTCTTCCCCTTGGTTATAGCCTTCAATGCCTTCAAATACAAATATTCCCTTTTGTGTTGCAAGATAAGCATCTGTCAGTTTATTACCTTCATCTAAGCAATTTTTATAACTGGTAAAAACAGTTTCTTGGGAATAATGCTTGTATCTCCAATAGGAAAATAGATCAACTGAAAAACCACCATTTTTCTGTATGCTATTTTCATATTTAGCCGATTCACAATATATAAACTCTATTAAATCAACATATAACTCACTAATATTAGGTATGTTGATATACACTTTGGGTAACCATCCCCAGCAATTATTCAGCATAAATGCTAAATAACCGTTTTTATCCATTGCAACCCATGAATAAATATTCCCCCATTCAGGTCGCCAATCAGTAGTTAACATAAAAGCCTCTTATATCGTTCACAATACAATTAAATTTTTATAGATATTGAGTGAATTGGCCCTATACTTTAATTCAATGCATAAGGCCAAAATGAAACAGACTCTATATAAAAAGCTCAATAGTCATTAAATTATCAGAAACCTAACCAATAAAACGCTGCAACTGTAAACGCAACATCTCATTTTCGCGCCGTAGCCTTTCATTTTGGTCCATCAGGCTCATTGCCATTGCGATGCCCGGCCAGTCAATCTCTAATTCATGATAAAGGCGTACCGCCCTTCTCACGACCACCACGGCTTGGTCGTCAAATAACCATTCATCTCTAATTTCAATAGGTTGTACAATCCCAAGCCCGACGATTTCCTGTAATTCATCTTCAGCAATCCCCGTATGAAAGCAGAAATCAATAACGGTTAATGTAGTTAACTGTTCCATTATTTACCTCCCCAATTTTTACGTGGGTCAAAATGCGTTTGAGCCTCCGCCAACTTCTGCCACAATGCTTTCGATTCCGCATCATTACTATCGGGCATTACAATTTTTATAATGGCGTATAAATCCCCTGCACTATCTTTATGTTTCAGCCCTTTACCTTTAAGTCGCAATTTTTGCCCCGCTTGGCTATTGGCGGGAACCGTAATAACAATCGGGTCCTTTAAGGTTGGTATAGTAACTTTAGTTCCGAGCGCCGCCTCCCAAGGGGCTAATGGCACAACCACTTCTAGGTCATAGCCTTTAATATCGAATAAGGGGTGTGGCGCAATACGGATGGTTATCCATAAGTCACCGTTTTCACCGCCATTTTCTCCCGCGGTCCCTTGCCCTTTTAAGCGAATGCGTTGCCCATCAATTACCCCCGCAGGGATGGTCACATTGAGTGTTTTAGGGATTTCATTTTCGATAAAACCAAAAGCGTTGTAGACCGGTAAGTTATAACTGATAGTGCGTTTATGTGACTCTTGGCTTTCTTCAAGGAAAACGGCTAATTCAACCTCTAAGTCATGGCCACGATGGCTGCGTGCTTGCCTTGTACTGCCGCCGCGTGCGCGTTGGGAAAACATCGATGAAAAAATATCATCAAAGCCCCCCGCATCAAACCCTTGTTGGGAATAGCCTTGGCTTTGTTGACCTTGGTGCCTTTGATTAAAATAAGGGTCATTTCGATGTTCCCACATTTCATCGTATTCGGCGCGTTTTTCTTTGTCACTTAATACCGCCCACGCTTCTGCTATCTCCTTAAAGCGGGCTTCGGCATCCGATTCTTTACTGACGTCGGGGTGATATTTTCGCGCTAAACGGCGATACGCGGTCTTAATGGTTTTTAAATCATCGGTGCGTTTTACACCCATGATGCTGTAATAATCCTTTAGTTCCATAGTCATATCTCGTTCACTTATCTGTTGAATAGAATTCATATGGTGTTTAGCCTTACTACTTAAATGGGCTAAACATAACGACTTACCTTGAATTTAACTTAAGACATTTATATGGCAATTGGAATAGTAGAACAATGATAAATATTAAATATATTGGCAAATAATGAAGATGCAAATCGATAACATCCCACAAAAACAGGAAATTTTCGCTATTTAGAGCTAAACCTATAAGAGAGCTCACGTCTTGCAAGGGGAATTTATGGATGCCATCGCCAACCGATTGACCTATAAAATGAATTTTGCCATTAACATTGAGGATTTTATTCGCTTAATCCATCAGTCATCATTTAAAGAAACCGTACCTACCGATAACCTAACCAAATTAGATGCAATGCTAAATAATGCGGACTTATTAATTAGTGCATGGGATGAAGAGCAAGTTGTGGGTTTTGTAAGAGCGGTCACCGATTTTAGTTCTTGCTGCTATATCTGTGAGCTTGCCATAGATACCAATTATCAAAAGCACGGTATCGACCGTCATTTAATGCGCCTTGCCGCTGAAGAACTGCCTTCTGAATGCAACCTTTTATTTTTTTCGACCGACAGTAACCTCACCGAGTACCTAAGACTGGGGTTTACTCAATCCCCAAGAGCGTGGCACACCACAGCAGAGAGTTTTTTGGCTAAATTAACAGATGGGGAATGATAAATAGATTATATAAACCAGTGAGGATATCTCGGGGAGCATACACAAGTATCGAAAACTCAGGGAATATCTAAAAAAACAGTTTCAATTTAGGGTTTATTAAAAATTCACCCTATGCGGATGCTCTAAATAATTCGTGTTGTGGGTAGAAGACCAGTGAGGATATCTCGGGGAGCATACACAAGTATGTGACCCGAGTAGCCGAGCGCAGTCGACACCCCCACAATACGAAGTATGACGAGCATCGAGGGGCATCACTTAAGGCGGCCACGGAGTCGTTTCACGGCCTGACTATGAAGTTGACTCACCCTAGACTCCCCCACATCCAACACCGCACCAATCTCTTTTAAATTCAGTTCTTCTTGGTAATACAGCGTTAGCACCATTTTCTCACGCTCAGGCAATTGCTCAATAGCCGCTGCAATTTGGTCGCGTAAACTGGAATCCAATAACAAACTCAATGGGTTGCCGCCATCATCTTCATCCATTTGCGGCTCACAGCTTTCCCCGTGAACCTCATGCCACTCATCATAAGAAAACAACTGGCTATTATTCGTATCTAATAATGCTTGACGATACTCCGCAAGGTCGATATTCAGTGCTTTGGCGATTTCCGGCTCGGTAGCACTGCGCCCTAACGATTGCTCCAACGCACCAATAGCTTTGGTCATTTCACGCGCTTGGCGGCGCACACTGCGCGGCACCCAATCACGGCTACGCAGCTCATCGAGCATCGAACCTCGAATACGTTGCACCGCATAGGTGGCAAACGACGCCCCTTGGGTAACATCGAAACGTTCCAATGCATGCAATAAACCAATGCCCCCCGCTTGAATTAAGTCGTCAATATCAACACTGGCAGGTAGTCTGACTTGCAGTTTCAGGGCTTCATGGCGTATTAGAGGGTAATAACGCTCCCATAGGCTATTTTTATTGATCACACCTTCGGCAGTATACAAATCACTCACAACCTGAATCACCCTTCAAGCTTTATAAAAGGTACTCATTATCAGTGTTGGATTTGAATTCAATCCGTAGAGTAAGGCAATAAATAGGGCTTTATTTGCCTTATCCTAAATAGGTAAAATTTGAATGATTACAATGTTAATTATTGTTTTAACACAATTTTTAGGGAATTTTACTGACAATACAAGTGAGAGTGGTGGTTTTGTTGAGAAGCAATTTTTGATTTAAAGGAGGTTATCTTTGGGGTTTGATTGTATTTTCCTTTTAGCTTTAAAAAAACAAATTGAATCCCTTAAATAATTTAAGTTGTAGGTAGGCGGCAAGTGAAGATATCTCGATGAACGTACATAAGTACGTGATTCGAGTAGCTGAACGCAGCCAACACCCCTACGGCTTAAAGGATGACAGGGATTTAAATAATTTGGGCTGCAGGTAGGCGGCAAGTGAAGATATCCCGATGAGCGTACATAGGTACGTGATTCGGATGAACTTATGAAGCCAACAACGCTATGGTGCGAAATATGACGGCTAATATGACGGGCAAAGAAAAGGCCAGCATCGCTGGCCTTCAATATCATCCACCAATTACGAATTAACGTAACAGACTTAAAACACCTTGTGGAACTTGGTTAGCTTGTGCTAACACTGCAGTACCTGCTTGTTGCAGGATTTGACCACGGCTCATGTTAGAAACTTCTGTCGCGAAGTCAGCGTCTTGAATACGGCTACGAGCAGCACTTAAGTTGTTAACTGAGTTGTTCAGATTGTTGATAGTAGACTGCATACGGTTTTGGATAGCACCTAAAGAAGAACGGAACGAATCCACAGTTTTTAGTGCTTCATCAATAGCAGCTAGCGGTGAATCATTGATTGTCATATTAGTTATTTCTTTGCCATCTTCTAGTTTAGTTGCATCCACTACACCAGTATCACTAATATCCGATTTTTTTACTTCAAAAAATTTGCCATCTCTTTTCAGAAGGAAAGTATCATCACTAGCTTTGCCTGTTTTTTTATCCAACTGTTGAAATAACTCATCACCTTCATCTAAGTTTAAAGTAACTGTTGATTTTTCAGTCTTAGCTGAAATTATGTCAACAGCAGTACCATTATTTGTTAATGATGCATCAGCGGTAAGTGTTCCTTTAATAAACTTACCATCTTTATCAAAGTCTTTTGCTGTCACTTCATATTTTGAGTCATCATCAGCAGTGTACACCCACTTACCACCAACTTCCTCGGTCAATTTATCTTTAGTACCTGACTTTGTAAACTTAACTTCCGGTGCTCCTTCCGTGTCAATCTTGGTTATTTTCTCTCCAACAATCCCAGATTTAGTAGGGTCTAAATTAGAAATTTTTAATACATCACTATCAATTTTTTTCAAGTCAATACCAATAGTTTCACTATCATTAGCACCCACTTGAATTTTCATTGTAGAATCGCTTTGCAGTACTTTTACACCGTTAAACTGAGTTTGTTCAGAGATACGGTTAATTTCTTTCATGCGCAGATCTACTTCATCTTTAATTGACTGTTTATCTGAATCTGAGTTAGTTCCATTACGTGCTTGAACCGTCAGCTCACGAATACGTTGTAAGTTATCGTTGATTTCGTTAACTGCGCCTTCCGCCGTTTGTGCAATAGAGATACCGTCGTTGGCATTACGTGCAGCTTGGGTTAAACCTTTCACGTTAGCTGTGAAACGGTTAGCAATTGCTTGGCCAGCCGCATCGTCTTTAGCGCTGTTGATACGTGAGCCAGAAGATAAACGCTCAATTGCCGTACCTAATACGCCTTGTGAACGGTTTAAGTTGTTCTGAGTAGTCAGAGACAGAATGTTAGTGTTGATAACTTGTGCCATGATGTGATCCTTATTATTCAAATTAATGCGTTAAGCCAAAATGCTTAACTTGATGAATTTCGTCAGCAACTAGGTTATCGGCTACAAAAAAGTCCCCTTTAGGCTTTTTAGTGAAAATTTTTCTTCTCACGAGCAGAAATGGCTTTATAACCCGCTTTTTAGCCCTTAATTTTTTAGCAAACAAATTTTTTTATTAATTTTCTTATTATTTAATTCCAATAGTAATAATTACCTACTTTTATCTTCTCAGTTCTTGCCATCACTCTTTTTCAGAATAGTCTAAAATTTTGCTCCATTTCGCCGATAACAGTCTAAATAGTTTTTATATTCAAGATTTATGTCGCCGACATAGCGTAGGAGAAAACATGGCAGGAATATCTACACTCGGTATCGGGTCAAACTTAGATTTAAATGTGCAAATGGATCAACTCGAAGCGATGGAACGCCGTCGTTTGGAACCACTGACGACACAAAAAGCCAGCTATGACGCACAAATCAGTGCCTTTGGCAAAATGCAATCGTCCTTAGAAAAACTAAAGAAAGCTGCGGAAGACTTAAAGAAATACGGCGATATCAGTACCACCAAAGTCAATGGCGAATATAAAGCCTTTGATGTGAAAACTGACGGTAAAGCGGTAGCAGGTGTACATGATGTTACCGTAGAACGTTTAGCAAAAGCACAAACTATCGCCACTAAAGGTCAAAAAGATAATAAAGAATTACTCGGTAACGGTGCTAAAGAACGTACTATTACCATCACCCAACCATCACAAAAAGAAGATAAAGATAAAATCGTTATCAAACTGGATAACGAACACACTTCACTGATTGAAATTGCAGACGCCATCAATAAAACCGATAAAGGCGTTTCGGCATCGGTTATTAAAGACAAAGACAATATCTACCACCTTGTCGTGACCTCTAAAAAAGAAGGCAGTGAAAACCGTATTAGCATCAATGTGGAAGGCGATGACAAACTAGCTGACATCCTGAATGTTGAGTCTGTGATAGATGAGAATGGGGTTGTCACCTTAAAAAATGCCGATACCATTGGTATGGAGCAAAAAGTTCCACCACAAACCGCATTACTGGAAATTGATGGTTTCAAATTAGAGTCACAAACCAATGAAGCCAAAGATTTATTTCCTGGTTTAACCTTAACGCTGAAAAAAGAAAGCGAAGACGGTAAAGCCGACCATCTGATTGTTTCGGAAGATATCGAACCCGCCAAAGGTAAAATTAAAGCGTGGGTGGATGCCTATAATGAATTCCAAACTTTAGCGAAAGAACTCACCAAATATACCCCTACAGAAAAAGGCACAGCACCGGATAAAAGCAACGGACCATTAATTGGTGATTCCACTTTACGCATGATCCAAAGCACCTTACGCACCCAAGTTCGCATGCCACAAGCCAGTGGAGACATCGATACTCTAAGCAAAATGGGCATTAAGCAAAAGCTGGATGGTACCTTAGAAATCGATAATAAAGTGCTGGATAAAGTCCTCAAAGAAAACCCATCGAGCGTCAAAGTATTTTTTGCTGGAGACGGTAAAGAAACTGGTTTTGGGACAGAAAACTTTAACTACTTAAAAGATACTTTAGACAGCAAAGAAGGCACGTTACACAACGCTACCGATGGTATTCAAAAGAAAAAGAAAAGCTTAGACAAACGTATTGAGCAGACTAATAAACAAATCGAAAACACCATGGACATGTACCGTCGTCAATTCCAAAACCTCGACAAAATGATGACGTCACTTAACAGCACCAGTAATTCATTAGGCCGATTATTAGGCTAATACTTTTAGGTTAAAAACATGTATCAAAGACACGCACAGCAAACCTATCAGCAGGTTGATTTGGAAAGTGAAATTACCAATGCGACCCCATACCAATTGATCCAGATTCTGTTTAAAGGGGCGCTTAGTGCCCTAAAACGCGGGGAGATTTTTATGCAGCAGGGTAAGGTGGCAGAAAAAGGTAAAGAAATCTCAAAAGCTATCGACATCATTGACACAGGGTTAAAGCAGTCGTTAAATTATGAGGCTGGCGGCGAGCTTGCTGAAAACTTAGCAAGCTTGTATGAGTATATGACAATGCAGTTACTTCGCGCCAACCTCGAAAACAACGTGGCTTATGTCCAAGAAGTTTACCAATTACTCTCCGATATCGCTTCTGCATGGCAGCAAATCGGTGCAAATGTGGATGAAAGATAATCAGGTGGACAATAAAAATCCTATCGATTTACATGAAATATACCGTAATGTCTTAGTATTGAGTGAAGAGTTAGTTGCCTTAGCGCAATCCGGGGAATGGGAGACATTAGTCTCCCGCGAGACAGAATATGTCCTTGCGGTGGAAAACCTCACCCAGTTGACCCAAGCGTTCGAACAACAACAACCAATCACTGAAGAATTTATTCAGTTATTGCATAAAATTATTGAAAATGAACGTATTACTAAAGAATATTTACAGCAGCATTTAAATTTCTTAAGCAAAGAAATGAAACAATTAGACCAAAAACGGGTACTCAATAATAGCTACGGCCAATTTGATGAGCCAGATACCCCGATTGTCATTCGCCCCATGGAATAAAAACCAGTCCGTGTGTCAGGCCATTAGACCTGACACGCCATTTCGGATATAAATACCAAAAACGACTATTGTTGCTGTTTTAAACGCTGTTGTTTTTTCAGCTTTTTCAATAGCATATTACGTTTTAGTGGTGATAGGTGGTCGAGGAACACTTTGCCGTGTAAGTGGTCAATTTCATGCTGCATCACAATCGCCAAGAACTCATCAGTATCGACTTCAAACGCTTTGCCATGCCTATCGAATGCTTTAACTTTAACACGCAGAAAACGCGCTACATCCGCATAAATTTCAGGGACTGACAAACACCCTTCTTGGTAGCTAGTTTCCCCTTCACTTTCCACAATTTCAGGGTTCACAAACACCATTAGTTGGTCGCGGTTTTCTGAAATATCTATCACCATAATCGACTTGGTTTCAGCAATTTGGGTTGCAGCAAGGCCAATTCCATTATCAGTGCTGTACATGGTATCGATTAAATCGTCAATTAAGGTTTGAACTGCGGCGAAATCCGTCACAGGGCTGCATTTAATACGCAGTCTCTCATCAGGGATTTCAATAATTTCTCTTACTGCCATGGTTTAAATCCTATTAATTCAGTCTTTATTCTCAATAATTAAATCTATTGCTCAGCTAAAGTTGCTATATGACCACAATGACGGCCACAAACACTTAATAAATATAGTAAAAATAGATATTAAGAGTTAAATAGGCTGACACATTAAGTTATTTAGCTATTTTTAAAAGAATAAGTATAAAAAACATTATCGGCTTTTTTATTTACTAACAATATGCAAAAAATGACATCTAGATTGAACGCAATTTATTCAACACCCTATTAATGATAAAGAAAGTGAACAAATTGAGTTAAAATTCCCTGAAAAAACAAAGTATAGTGAAATTTGACAGAAAAATACCATGTTATTTAACAAACTGCATCAAAAATTGGCAAAAAGTGTCATTCTATACATCGTCCTGTTTACACCCTATCAATATTGGTTCACTTATCGCAGCACTATCCCCTTTAAGCTAAGCTGATATTTTACACCATTGTGCGATGTAATCGATTGCAATTGATCTAAGCGTAAATAATCGCGGATACAAATTGCAACGCTTTATTTATCTCTATACAATGCTCGCCTTTACAAGGGGCATCCTCCTCATTCAAGCAATAATCACCTTATTATTAATAAGTTAACTTGGTGCTATACCCATTAACAGCATCAGGCTATTAAAAAGAACACAAAGCTGAATCGAATCAACTTAGAGCCATACAACCTAGAGATATACTCTACATAACTTAAAGTGCATATTGTGAAATTACTATTTTGTCTTTCGTTAACCACCGCCATTCTCTCTGGTATTTGGGCTTGGGTCGCAGACTCTTTAGGGTTAATTAGCTGGGCTGGTTTTCTTGGCTGTACAGCTTATTTTGCTTATCCAAAAGATGGCGTTAAAGGGCTTGGTATTACTGCTTTAACGGTTAGTAGTGGCGTTATTTGGGGGTTAGTGATCCTCAATAGTGGCCATTATATTCAACATCTACCCAGTTATGTGGGTTATTTTATTACAGGCTTAGTTGCTTTTTTTATGTGTATTCAAGCCAAAAAACAGTGGCTAGCTTATATACCCGGTACCTTTGTGGGGACATGCACTATTTTTGCAACACAAGGCGCATGGTTAATTACCATTCAATCATTACTTGTTGGCATACTTTTTGGTTTTGCGATGAAAAAGAGTGGGCTTTGGATATCGGATAAATGGTAAAAAAAAACCGCCACTCAGGCGGTTTAAACATAAATATAACCAAGGGAATTTCAAACAAATTCAATATTACATTAAACAGGTATAACAGCAACACTTAACATAATGATTTAATTAGGAATTACCAACAATTCCCACTAAGTAACCCTACTTAAATCAAAATATTAAATAAACTAAATATTATTAATGAAGCAATTAAAAATCAGATTAAGACTCTTTTTTTGACTAAAAAAGATTATGACTTTGAGAAAAAACACCCCAATATCCATTGGGGGCATTTTTCAATATTTCATAATTAAGATTAATCTGCCTTAATTAATAACCATTAATGCTTTAACTGCCAATTAATAACATTAGTTTACTAATTTAATAACCATATGCCGCTTATATTTAAATTAAATTTATTATAAATAACGACCAATCAAGTTATTTTTAATATAACCCAAAGTATTAAGGTGTGAATGTTACAACCCCAATGGGGTTGTGTGTTGATTTAGTTGTCAGCCAAATACTAATGTTACCTATAGGTGTTGTGAACCTCTCACTTGTTTTATCGCAAGCCTCACTGTTTTGGCAATTTTGCTTTATCTTAGTGATGAGGTCTGCATTGAAACCATTTTTTTGCAGAAAATCAGCTTCAATATTCAGCTTTTCATTAAAATTCTGGAAACTGGGATTACGCCCATCAATCCCCGCGAATGTAGAAATAACTTTGACCAGCGCTCCTTTATCAAAGGTGAGTTCATTTGAATAGGACCATTGATTAAAAGGCTTCTGATTTTCAAACTTACAAGTTGTGATATTTTCTTTCGTTTCACAGTTACCATCTTTAACAAAGTTGATACTTTCCATTGACTGCCCCCAAGTTAAGCCAAATGGAGCATCAGGCTTGCTATCACAACCAACTAATAAGGCTGTAAAAGCCATTGCGACTAAAATTTTTTTCATCATCATGCCTTTTTAGTGTTCTATCGTTTGAAAGTAGTAAATGATACTAACAACTGGATACCATAACGCTAAAGAAAAAATACAGTAACAAGTTTACAAACCAACCCGCTATTTATAGGTTAGTTTATAACTTTCATCGATCAACAAGGTAAGTTCGTGCTTATTAAAATCACTATTCAGATGTACCGTCACCCAGTGCTCCTTGTTCATATGGTATGCAGGGTAAACACCTTTAATTAGCCTTAAAGAACCAACTAATTCAGGGGCAGCTTTCAGGTTTATAATGTCAATTATCTTACCCCCTCCACCTTCATATAATTTATTTGCTGGAATACTCATCATAACAGCAAACCACTTTGAGTTGTTTGTATGCCGAAAAACAAGGTATTTAGGCAGCTTAGCCCATGGGTGTTCAGGAGCTACACCATAATGGCTCTGTATATAATCAATGACCTCGTCTCTCTTCATGTTTTGCCCTCATCAACTCACTGCAACCATGTTAGATCAGTAAAAATGCAAATTAAAACCAATAAATACCTTGATGCTTTGGAAATAGGGTTATACAACTAGAATACCGATAAGTGCCTAATCTACAGATAAATACAGCTCTCACTTTCTAGATTACTTATTGAATTTTATTAATTATTTTTAAGAATATAGTCTAGTTAACTTTGATAACGTTACTCTTGCTGTTAAAAACTTACAAAAAGAAACATATTTTTAACTATGTATTCATAAGCTAACTAAAGAAGCGGTATAGTGAACACCAATGTTAATCTCATTTAATACATTCCTTTCGGCTCCTACTCGGAGCCATTTTTTTCTTGATATAATCGTTAACCTAAGCAAACCCGATGGAACACTTCACATTGGACAAAATTAATTTTTTTAGCCGTAATCTTATTCACAACTATCACCCCATCTCTTTTGAAAGTCATTCTCTGACATTATTTCACCTTCAAAATCAAATAATGGAAAAGAATACACGCATGAGCCCTGCTTACTTGCGGCCACTTGGACGATAAACCGTTTATATTTATAAGGGCTCCCATCCTTAAAAGTAAAAACTTCGCCGCAGACATGACCAATCACTTTATTTTTCATGCTAGTGCCGTTTGAATAAAACGTGACATTTTTAAAACTAGCCGCTTGAGGTTGATACATAAAATCAGCAACCATCGCTTTTGCGCCGTCAATAACGCTCGGGTTTTTACTCACATTCAGAGAAACGCCAAATACAAATGCAAGCAATACCAATAATAGAACACATAAGAAACGCAAAATCTTAGTTAGCACATCAAATAACCATGAATGAAATACAGGCTCAAAATGTACTCTTTATAACCATCCAGAGCAATAAAAACGCGTACTCATCAGGCAATTACATTAATTGAGTGATTAGGTGACATAGATAAAACTCGCGTAAAGGATAAATGACCAAGCAACGTTAGCTCAAACCTTTACAAAATTATTCTGGTTATTTTTTAACCATGGTTATACATTAATATTCTCAGCTGAAGAACGTTAAAAACACTGAGTACATAGAACCAAGCAATAAATTACTCTCGATAGCATACTAATAAGACAGTCTAGTGTATTTAAACCTTGATACCCTGCGATCCCTTAACCCAATTGCAGGGTTCTTTTTATTTCCTGAAATACTCATTTATTTACATCGGCAAAATAAGCGAAAAATGACACTGTTGATATTCTGCTATAATTAAACAAGCACTATCTGATGACTTGTGTTTTTTTACAACGAGAGGAAGAAGATATGTTAAAAAAGATCAGTTTATTCGTATGCTCAATCGCGGTTATATTCTCTTTAACAGCCTGTAATACCACCAAAGGCGTCGGTGAAGATGTCGAGGCCGGAGGCGAAGCGATACAGAGAGCGGCTCAATAGTGACCCAAGGCAGGCTGAATTAGCGTCACTAAAGGCTACTTAATGTAGCCTTTATAATATGAATAGGGTTATTATTTTATTAATTATCTGAAGATCATTCATATATATTATTGGAATTTAATCGCCATATAATAGGTTATCGTAAAAACCTAACCTATTAATGTCAAAAAACCCCGCACTTGGCGAGGTTTTAAATATTGACCTAACTGGCCGCTAATTAGCTTGAGCTTTCATCGCACTTTTGCAAAAAATACATTTTGCACCATGTGGATTACTTACTGAAATATCAAACTGTGAAGTCCGATATTGTGAGCCGCTACAGCAAGGACATTTAAAATAAAAATAAATTTTTATTGTGCCCTTAAAGCGCAACTACATTTGCAGCAGCTGGACCTTTCATACCATTTTCAATGGTAAATGAAACTTGTTGGCCTTCAGCTAAAGATTTGAAGTTATCGCTCTGGATTGCAGAGAAGTGAACAAACACATCTTTACTGCCATCAGCAGGAGTAATAAAACCAAAACCTTTATCATCGTTAAACCATTTTACTGAACCAGTCATTGTATTAGACATAGAATTTCCTTTAATTTTTTAATTTTGCCATAAGGCATATGTGCGGTTTGTTTGGTATTTTTACTTATGGGAATTAATTAGAAGGAATTCGCAATGAAGAGGTATCTGAGATAGCGCTTAATGGTGAACATCTTAAAACTGACTAGCATAAATAGGCCTGTACTTCCAAACCAGTGAACGAATTAGACCACAAATATTTAGAGATAGCAAACTTTATTATACTAACCATTAAATAACTAGCTTTATAAGAGAAGTTTAATGACCAGGGTTTACGGCGCATAGGATAAATATGTTTATTTTATATTCCATCCAATAAAAACCCACTGTAAGCGGGCCTTGTAAGTTTTTTAAATGACTTCAATTAGCTCAAACTCTTCAGCAACTAGCTCCATATCATCAGAAAAACAGCCTTCTCGAGTAAAAAAGTCCTTATGACCCGCTCTCCAAAAATCTAAGCTTAAATCACCCTCACCTTCTTTCCTCGCAAACTCTTCAGTAACTTCATTAAACTTAATTAGTTTTAATGCTGTTGTCCGTATCACACACTTAGGCTCTTTAGCCCCATTAAGGATAATATTGATGCCACCAATTTTAATTAAATCTTCAGATAAATAGGATTTCAATGAACTACATGACGCTGTTTTACGCCCATTAACTACAAGAGCAACTAACTCATCAGCAAGTTCGGGGCTATCACCGAATGACCATACCGATGCATTTGGGTATTTAGTTTTTAATTTATCCAAAGTATTCATTATCAATCTCTCTATATTCTTTATTAGCCTGACAATATATATTTATTATGGTCACTTGTCATACTTGTGGCATATCACTAAACGCCCTATCTATTTCTTCATGAGGTTTTGGTAGATGGATAATAGAACGCAAATCTTTTAGAAAAGAAAGTCAGTGATAATGGAAACTTTAATGAAGGTTATGGAAATGGAGCAAGACTAATCACATGGCTAACGGACAAGCACGTGAAAGAGGCCCGTTCAGGAAAAATTAAAAGGCATTAATAAAGATATAAACCGACAAATCACTCAGGCTGTTAACGCTGGGAGCCGTAAAAATGCCCTCGATAAGCTCACTAGAATGGTTGTGATGACAGCCAAAAATCAAAACGCTATCAAGCACAAGTAACCCACCGCACCAACACTAATGTATAAACATAATAATGGAAACCGCTTTTCCAACACTTTCAGCTAACGTGAAAGGATGTGTAGGGAATAATTGCCCGAAAAATTGAATAGCAACAAATGAAGCTTCCATAAATAACACCTATACAAATCAGAATGCAATCATTTAAACAGAATAAATAATTGTTATCAATCGATAAGTAATGGTTTCTCACATCCAGAGGTAAGCATGAATATTGATAAATACAAATTACGTGTAACCCAAAACGTAAGTACACCATGAACCCCATATTTTAATTGCCCAGCCATAACAATAAAATCAACTCTTCAACCTAAAGGAGAGCTTGAATGGTTAATAATATATATAGTGTGGATAACTGAAAATGATGCCAGCTAAATTGATATTTTTGAGTATATCGAAATGTTCTACAACGTTAAACGCAGGCACGGTTCCAATAATCAACAGTCGCCTGTCGAGTATGAAAAACGGTATAAAGGAAAATTAGTGAGTGTCTACTGAATTGGTGGCTATTCACTATTCAAATAATACTTATCAGTCACGTAGCTACAACCTGAAAGCAAAATCACAAAAATAAAAGATAGAAGAATTCCCTTTCTCATACACCACCATAAATTTAACTTAAGATTTATTGATATTATCAAGGAAGCGAAAAAACCTCAATCAAGAGGCGTAATGTGTGATCTGGATAGCAAGCCCAAGGACGGGCTATCTACAGCAATCTTACTTAATTAAGCTAACTCTTATTTTATTGCTTATAACTACCCTATTATTATTCGCTATTTCTAACTCTCTTACAGTGAGGCCTTAGCCATGGGCGTATCAATCTATTATTCAGCAACTAGGAACTCCCTATTAACAACCACCGAAAAAGACTCATTTAACAATCTGGTGAATAAGTTAAATCAATCCTTTCCATACAAAAATGAAGCTGAAACTCTAAACTTTTATGAAGAGTTGTCTCAGGGGTTTATTTTAGAAGGCTCAACGAAACTGCCTTTAGAAGACGAAGCTATATTAATGGAATCAATCGAGTATTGGCTTGAAGCACTTTCGCAGTTAACTTTATCGCTATCTTCAGCCGATTGGATTGTAAATATTGAAGACAGCCCTGCCAGTTGGGTTAATGACCGATGGGTAATGCAATGAAATCAGCCCAAGGACAGGCTAGATTCCTACCGAGTGTTAGCTTAGCGGGAGTGCAAATTGAAGCAAACAAAAAAGGCCGCATGAGCGACCTAATCAATGTTTTTGCTATTTGTTCATTACTTATTGACGTAATTTGCATACAGTATAAGTAATATTGGCGTCGCAATAATATCAGCAGCAATAGTAAATGGTGTAATCATAACATTGCCAGCCAATTTCCCAGCACTAAGTGATGTATATTCCTCTGAAGTATAAAACTCAACCTTATATGATTGGTTTAGCTTAGCATTGGGGGCTGATAGAAGAGTGATCCCGTCCCTATCAAATAAATAGCCACTTAGCGGGATTGTTTTAACCCATGACTTATCATTATCAAATCGCCTCTCACTAAAACCAAAATCCTTAAGGTTTTTCTCTTGTTCTGGACTTAACTTGTACTTTTTATCTATATAAACAAAGTAGCTGTCATTAAATTTTACTAGTCCTTCTTTGCGCTCATCTGGCTTTATCTCTATTCTAATAACTCCCTCAGGGTTATTAAATGCTGACAATGGAATTACTTTAACCAACTCATTTAATTTCATTAATTCAGCAGAGCCATTCGTGAGTATATAAACATATTTATCACCTAAAAAACCATAACCTGAAGTAGGAAGCTCAATATCTTTTAATTTTTTATTAGTTAGTTTATTTTTAACGCTAATATCTTTATATTCAAAAGCTGATACAATATTATCTTTTAAATCAACACTCGCCCTTGTTTTAGTCTCTTTTGCTGCGTTAGAATCCCAAACAGCTGCAGTTACGCACCCAGTAGAGCTTAAAATCGATACGCTCAAAAAGCACGCTAGTAATTTATTCATTCCATTACCTTAAAAGTTTAGCTTAAGTTCATCGGCATGTTATGGCAATGCTGCATTTAAGACAATAAAAAACCCACCGAGGTGGGTTAATCTGATTTAATGCTGAATATCGAGCAGTATTCAATGCCTATTCGCTCTTTGCAAAGTTGCCTTGAATCAAAATCTCTTGACCAATTACACAGCCAACTGTCCAGTTCATCAAGCGAATATTCTTTAGTTGCTAGTCCGCGAGCCATTTCGACCACTTCATCCTCTGGAGCCGTTAGTTCATAACCATTAAGTAATAAAAAACGTACCCTGCCATCATGGCGGTTCGTTTGTTCGCATTGGCAAAAGGATGGTTTTGTATCAGGCTTTCAATTAATACTACAGCAAGAACAAACATATCATCTGTTTATTCATAGTATTTTACTTGGCTTGGTCTTGATTGGGATGAGCTAAGGTTGTTAAAGTTTAATACTTCGATTGGCTCATTGGGCGTTTGTCGCTCTATCAATGTTCTATTGATGTTTATTATATCATCGATAGACAGATAGTTAATTCCTTCAACAAACTCCCCTGTGATATTCAGCACTCACTATACCTTAGCTAATTTTTCCATGGTTTTTTCATAGCGAGTGAAACCAAAGTCAAAAGCATTCTTGACTTGATTATCATGACTTCCTTGCTCGCTCATGGCAGCTCTTGGCGCTGCGATTTTATTTTTGTCACGAGCAGGTATATTTAAGCGATTAGGCTTTTGCAGTGCGTGACTCATATTAACTTCGTTATAAACCAATGAGTTATAATTTACATCTAGGTATACGATGCGTATTACCTCTGGTTATAATGAAAGTTAAGTTTCATTAAGTCAACAGTTTTGCTTGTATTTTACATTGACGCTCGTATAATTCGCGCCCCGCGAGATTGCCATGCTCTTTTTTATCTGCAATAAAAAGATACCTTGCCACTGACAAAAGCACCACGCAAACAAAAATACTGTATACATATACAACGATACCTACTTGATACTCATTAATACCTAAAAAACACCTATCTAGAATGAGAGTTTTTGAGGATAGGTGGCATGGAAAGAAAATATAAGCATCCGCAGGTTAACCTCAGATTACCGACTGATTTAAAAGATAGAATTCAATAGTTAGCTGAATTTAATAATCAGTCAGCCAATCAAGAAACGGTCGCAGCTATCGAATATTGGATACTGCGTAATTCTCATGTTGAAGTTTTAACGATTTCTGATGCGGCTGAGCGCATATTCCAGCTTGAACGAGAGATGGAAGTCGTTAAAGAAAAATTAGGGATTAAGAAGTAGAGTCTCATGGCGTTATTTTTTATATTCTTTCAGAATAGCGCCAGACTCACTTAACACCTGAAATACATCTCCTTCTTTTAATTCAATAAACATTAGATTATTTTCCCTTGAGCTATCAACCCTGCAAATGATAACAACATCACTATAATATCTATCGTTAGAAGAAAAACCACTAGTGAACTCAACGCTACTTACTTTAATCAACTCCTGCTCTACGTTAAGCTTACCTACAGGATTTTTGCGTAAAACATGTAAATACATAGTTACCCCTTGTTCCTTTAGCTTGTGCAATTCGACGCTTTTTTACGCTCGAAATAATCATCAACAGCAGTGTCATATTCTTCTTTGGTGAAGCCTTTTTCCTCTGAATACTTAGCTTTAAGCATCATCAGAAACTCTGACATTGTGAGCTTCTCGGCTTCATCGCGATTCATCTCAAAGTGGACACGGGATGCATTGATATATTCGACAGCATTAAATGAATCAATGAATTCTTTATCACTCTCATTGCGCTGTAGCTTCACCCCCTACGGAGTGCCTGAGGTTGAGTTAATAAATAGCCGCACACAGCTCTTGTGTTAATTGATAACGAGGGTAATTGATTCTGTGGCGGCGTATACGAAAAAAGGCCGCACTAGGCGACCTCTTGAATGTGAACTATCCGGAAATTCCGGAGAGTTGGAATTAATAACAAAAATCAGATGATGATTTATATCATCGTTCCCACCGCCATTCCCAAGACTTGCTATCTCCACCTATGGAGCCTAAACTCTGAAGTCTTTCCCTATTTCGGTCGATCTCTATTTGCTTCATTCTACTCTCGATATTTTGCTTTTCATCTCTAGATAGATCTCTATAAATATACATAGCCTCAAGCGAGCTATATTCTCTATCTAAAGATTGGATTTTTCGTTGCGATGCTTCAGATTGCTCTTTTTCCCTCTTTCGCCTGTCATTCTCTTGCTTATCTCTTTCATATCTAAGATAATCCAACGAATAGGCATATGAGTCATCATTTTGACTTCTTACAGCGACTCTGTTTTGTTGTTGCTCTAATTCAACCTCAAACTTTGTTTTGCCGTGCCCCACTGAGTAGGTATTTATGGGTTTAACTCTGCTGGAAGATCCTTTAATTTTTTGGGTTTCACTTTTTATCTCCATTGCAGGTGTGGAGCATCCAAGCAAAAATAAGTAAGGTAATATTATTATCGCTTTCATATAGTCACTCTAAATAATTATCGGTATTAGATAGTATTCCAATAAATACTTTAGCGCTCAAAAATTCCATAATCGTTTTACTTATATTCAACAAAATACAATCGTTAGACTTTGAAAGCAAAAAGCCCCACCGAAGTGAGGCTCTATTTTATTTCGCTTGGGATAATGAAATGCAAAATTCCCATCATTGGAAGCATGATAGTCCACTATCGCCATTCATGCAATGAATATTTCTAGTTAAGTGTTAATTTATGGAAATACTTTCTCTTTTTGTGACGATTGATAGTTGCTTTTCTGCGTTCTCCTGTTCTTTGAAACATTCCTGAATTAGCATTTCATATAATGGCTTAATGTTTCTACGCCATGAAGTTTCGGGCAAATCAAAAACCTTATCGCAGATTTCACGCCTTACATCTTCAGCCGATAACCGTGAATATCCACGCCCCGAGCATTTGCAGCATGTTTTGCAAATTATTTTAGTTGTATCTCGAACCTCTCTTGCAGTGTTAGCTATCCGAAGTGGCGCTAGCCCTCCTGAAGATACAAATACCTTTGCCTTAGTGGAATATTTAGTATCGAACACCTCGGCTTCAATAAATCCCCCGTGACAATCAGGGCAAGCCTTTTTACTGGCTGCGCTTCTTGCATAGTCCTGAAATGCATAATTTGCGAGTATTTGCAGAACTGATGACCTATCATCTTCATTAAGCTTTTGGATAGCACTGTATTTATGCGCCTGAGTTAGTGCATATTGATAGAGACTTTCCACCGCTTCATCTGGCTTGTTGATACCGTATTTCGCCAAAAACAATTCAATCCCCATTCTCGCTTTAGAGGTCGCCAAACCAAGCGAGGCCATTACATCGGTGATTGTTAGGTTATCTGAAGCTGTAGCGGCTGGAGAGTCACTAAACATTGGGCTCTTAGGTGAAAAGTACTCAGGTAAGTCTTCGAGTCTCATCTTACCTCCGGCAATACTGTGTGATCCCTATCTCAACCTACTGAGTAAACAATCGACTTTCCTCTTTGTTGCGCATCAAAAGTTTTCACAACAGCCAGATTTCCTAGTGGAAGCTGAATAACACTAAATTTGGCGCGATGAAGTGATTCTCTTGATTTTCTTCTAGCCGCTGCTATTGCAACGCGAAGATTTTTGTATTTATCAGTCATTGCACATCCCCCATCTGATAAGTTATGCCGTGCTGATACCAATCAGGTAACGTGAACTCAATAGGATTAGCTTGGGAAGATATAGACATGGTCGAGAAAACACTAATGGTTAGACGCAACATATTTGCACCATCCAAGTTTTCATATCCCAAAACCAGCGCTGGGACAGATAGGGTCATTCATCTTGTTGATGCTGCATTTAATTGCTTGAAAAACCAATCTGCATATACAAAGCTAACGCAGCAGATAGATATAAATGTAAATACCAGAGAATTTAAAAAAATAAGGAAGGATAAATGCACGTTTGTGTTTCAACCATCAATTGTAAGCGTCAATGGCGGCACTAGTAAATATTATTCTCCCGGTGGATTCTCACAAATATGGAAATCATTAATTCGAAAATCAGGAGTTAGACATAAAAAATCATACCAAACTAGGCACACATACGCATGCTGGATGCTAAGCACAGGCGCAAACCCTTCGTTTATAGCGACACAAATGGGACACTCATCCTCAAAGATGGTTCATGATGTTTATGGCGCTTGGATGCCTGAGAACGACCAAGACCAAATTTCTTTATTAAACCAAAGATTGAGTAATAATGTCCCCTATGCGTCCCCAAATGGAATTGAAATTAACAATACTCTTTTTAATTCAAATAGATAACCATATCACACTGGCATTGACATAATTTCTTGGTATGCAGCCACCAGCTTATTTCTGACTTGTATGCCCATTTGGAGGCTTAAACTCGCTTTTTGCATATCAACCATCACATCATTCAAAGAAATATCTTGTTTTCCCAACGTAAAGTTTTCAACTTGCTTAGCAGAATCATTACGTGTTTTATTTATTTGATTCACAGAGGCGACCAGATGATCAGCAAAACCGACGGGTTCTATTATAGGTTTTGTTGGGTTCGTTGCCTGAGTTGCCACAACATTTAATTGTGATACAACTCCTTCAATCGCTTGAACTGTCATTTTATTCTCTTCTTATATAGTGTGAATTTTTGTCACAAATTTATTTAGCAAGCTTACCCTACCACACCCTTTTTAACTTGAAGCCGATAAATAACACCTAAATTATAGGCTGATTCCGTCATTAGAACCCTACAAAACAATAAATAATAGCAAAGTGAAAAAGTGACGTTACGAAGAGGGAAATAACATTGTTTCACCAAAAGTATTTTCATCCGTCTAGTAGTCTGCCAAGCAGGGAATATTTATGAGTGCCGCATCTAAAGACACGGGGGAGGCCAAAAAGGGTTTTGCCTCAATAGTTGATCGTATTAAAGCTGATCCTAAAATACCGTTAATGATTGCGGCAGCTGCAGCTGTTTCAATTATTGTTGCCCTACTTCTCTGGTTACGCAGTCCTGACTATCGCGTACTTCTTAGTAATCTTAGTGCTAAAGATGGTGGCGATATTGTCAGCCAATTAACTCAGATGAATGTGCCATATCAAATCGCTGATAATGGTAGCGCCATTTTAGTTCCTGCAGATAAAGTGCATGAATTACGTTTGAAGCTCGCCCAATCTGGTTTACCTAAAGGGGGGAATACTGGCTTTGAATTATTAGATAAAGAACAGTTTGGTATTAGCCAATTTAGTGAACAAATTAACTACCAGCGTGCTTTAGAGGGTGAATTATCTCGCACTATCGAATCGTTGAGCCCCGTGCAAAGTGCGCGTGTACATTTAGCAATCCCAAAACCGACACTATTTGTCCGTGAGCAAAAGTTGCCTACAGCTTCTGTCACGGTAGGTTTATTACCGGGAAGAATGCTCGACGAAGGGCAAATTAGCGCCATTGTGCATATGGTCTCAAGTAGCGTAACAGGATTAACTGCAAGTAATGTAATTATAGTCGACCAAGCGGGACGCTTGCTCACAAATAATGATAACAGCCAGCAATCAGCTAATAGCGCACAAATTAAGATGACCAAAGAGATGGAATCTCATCTCAAACAACGCATTGAAGATATTTTGTCACCATTAGTTGGGCGTGCCAATATTCATGCACAAGTCACCGCGCAAATGGATTTCTCCAAGGTTGAGCAAACCTCCGAAGAATATAAGCCGAACCAAACACCGGACAGCGCCGCTATTCGTTCCCGCCAGAACAGCCAAAGTATGCAAAACAATAATGGCGGCACGGGGGGTGTCCCGGGGGCATTGTCGAATCAACCGGTTAGCGCACCGAATGCGCCAATTGAAACTAACAAAGACAATAAAGACGCACAGCAAACCACCAATAACCGTAATAACACGACTAACTCGCAAAGCGATGAAACCACAAATTACGAAGTAGATCGCAAAATTAGCCATACTCAACGGCAAATTGGCGTCATTGATAGGCTCTCGGTCGCAGTTATTGTTAATTACCATTCACAAGAAGGCGAAAATGGGCCAGAAATGAAACCATTGCCGCCAGAGATGCTACAGCAAATTGAAGCGTTAACACGAGAAGCGATGGGCTTTTCTTCAGCACGAGGAGACTCAATCAACATCACTAACTCCTTATTTACTGATGATACGCCTGTTGAAGTAGAGCCATCATTACTGTCCAATCCACAGTTGATTACACAACTTTTGGATTACGGAAAAATATTGCTCATCACCCTCATTGCTTGGTTTATGTGGCGCTTCGGTATCAAACCTCAATGGGTTAAATATCGTAAAACACAACAAGCCCAAGTTGATGCTGAAATTTTTGTCGCAACTCAGGCAAAAGCACCGTTCGTGGTAGATGAAGAAATAAACGAAGACATGGATGAGCAAACACGCCGCCGTCTTACTCGCCAGCGTGTTAGTGCAGAGATCCAAAGCCAACGTATACGTGAAATGGCAGAGAAAGACCCACAAGTCGTGGCAATGGTTATCCGTCAGTGGTTAGGAAAATCCCTATGAGTTTAAGTGGAACAGAAAAAAGTGCCGTAATGTTAATGACACTCGGTGAAGATCAGGCTGCGGAAGTATTTAAGCATCTAAACCCTAAAGAAGTTCAACAATTGAGTATGGCGGTGTCTAACATGCGCCAAATCTCCAATAACGAACTTGCGGAAGTGCTAACTGAATTTGAAGAGTCAGCAATTCAATTCGCGGCCTTAAATATCAACACAAATGATTACCTGCGTTCTGTACTGGTCAAAGCATTGGGTGAGGAACGCGCAGCTAGCTTACTTGAAGATATCTTTGAAAAACAAGAAACCACCTCAGGTATCGAAAGCCTCAACTACATGGAGCCACAAACTGTTGCCGATATTATCCGTGATGAACATCCACAGATTATCGCCACAATTTTAGTCCACTTGAAACGTAACCTCGCTGCGGACGTACTTGAATTATTTGAAGAGCGCCAACGCAATGACATTATGCTACGTATCGCTACTTTTGGTGGAGTGCAACCTGCAGCCCTAGCGGAACTGACCGAAGTCTTAAACAACTTATTGGACGGCCAAAACCTCAAACGCAGCAAAATGGGTGGCGTAAGAACAGCAGCAGAAATTATCAACTTAATGAAAAGCCAACAAGAAGAAAGCGTTATCGATGCAATGCGGGATTACGATGGCGAATTGGCTCAACGCATTATTGATGAAATGTTCCTGTTCGAAAACCTTATCGAAGTGGACAACCGCAGTATCCAACGTATTTTGCAAGAAGTGTCAACCGACTCACTGGTCATTGCCCTCAAAGGCAGCAATCAAGCCCTGCGCGACCACTTCCTCAACAATATGGCGGTTCGCGCTGCCGAAATTGTTCGCGACGACTTGGAATCGCGTTCACCGGTTCGCATGTCCCAAGTGGAAAACGAGCAAAAAGCGATCCTGCTTATCGTTCGTCGTTTAGTAGAAAAAGGCGAAATCGCCATCGGTGGTGGAGACGATGTGTATGTCTAATTCAACAACGCCTAACGACCAATGGCAGCCTTGGCAACTGCGTGAGCTTAACCAATGGGATCTTAATTCAACTTTAAATGAAGCTCCTGAGCCAGACGCACCAAAAGTGCCATGCTTAGAGCCGAAAGAAGTCTTAGAGCAAATCAACTTGCTCGATAACATAAAAGAAGATGCGCAGCGTACAGGTTATCAACAAGGCTATGAACAAGGCCAAAAAGAGGGTTATCAAGCCGGGTTTGAACAAGGTTTACGTGCTGGCGAAGAGCAAGGGCGTGAGCAAGCACTTGCTTTGCAACAACCCGTCATTGAGACATGGCAAAAATTGTTATCTGAGTTCAATTATTCTCTTGATACCTTTGATACGGTTGTTACCACAAAGCTGCTACAAATTGCATTAACCGCTGCAAAACAAGTGTTGGGTCAATCTACTGTATGTGATGGTACTGCATTACTTGAGGAAATCAGTAACTTATTACAGCAAAAACCTATTTTTGCGGGTCAACCAGAATTACATGTTAACCCCAATCATTTTGAGTTGATTGAACAGCACCTTGGTTCACTCTTAAACCTGAATGGTTGGCGGTTAGTCGCAGACCCTAAGCTGCATATTGGGGGTTGTCGTGTGGTCGCTGAAGATGGCGAAATCGACATGACCGTCGCAACACGTTGGCAAGAATTGTGCCGTTTATATGCACCGGAGAGCTTTACATGACCGCACGTTTGGGACGCTGGATTGCCTCGCTTGACGATTTTGAATCGCGGATGAAAGGCATTCCGATGGTACGCCGTTATGGCCGCCTAACAAAAATTACGGGCTTAGTCATGGAAGCCGAGGGGATTAAAATGCCCTTAGGGGCAACCTGCTTTATTGAACGCTCCATTAATGGCGGTACAGACGAAGTTGTGTGTGAAGTCGTCGGTTTTAGTGGGCCTAGAATGTTGTTGATGCCATTAGCCGACCTCGAAGGTATCTCCCCAGGTGCTCGTGTCTATGCTCAATCAACGGGGGATGACGGGCAAACCAGCCGCTTACTCCCTATTGGTAATGAACTATTAGGGCGAGTGCTTGATGCACAAGGCACCCCATTAGATGGCAAAGGCCCACTCGAAGTTAAAACGCGAGCCCCATTAATCACACCCCCCATTAATCCTCTTGAGCGCACACCAATCAGTAGTGTGCTCGATGTCGGTGTACGAGCAATCAACGCGTTATTGACTGTGGGTAGAGGGCAACGCATGGGCCTGTTTGCTGGCTCAGGCGTAGGGAAAAGTGTATTACTTGGCATGATGGCACGCTTTACCCAAGCCGATATCATCGTCGTTGGGCTGATTGGGGAACGTGGCCGTGAAGTTAAAGATTTTATTGAAAATATTTTAGGCACTGACGGTTTAAAACGTGCAGTGGTGGTTGCTGCACCTGCTGATGTTTCCCCCCTCTTACGTATGCAAGGTGCATCTTATGCCACGCGTATCGCCGAATATTTCCGCGATCAAGGCCTCAGCGTGTTGCTGATCATGGATTCCCTTACTCGCTACAGTATGGCTCAACGCGAAATCGCCTTAGCCGTCGGTGAACCACCAGCAACGAAAGGCTACCCCCCTTCTGTTTTTGCCAAGCTACCCGCACTCGTTGAGCGTGCAGGAAATGGCAAGAATGGCGGCTCGATCACCGCTTTTTATACCGTATTAACTGAAGGCGATGACCAACAAGACCCGATCGCAGATTCTGCTCGCGCCATCCTTGATGGTCACATTGTGCTTTCTCGTTCTTTAGCAGAGTCAGGGCACTACCCAGCTATTGACATTGAAGCGTCCATTAGCCGTGCAATGACTGAACTGATCCCAAAAGAACATTACCGAAAAATTCAGCGTTTTAAACAACTCACCTCTAGCTATCAACGCAACCGCGATTTAATCAACGTGGGGGCTTATGCAATGGGAAGTGACCCAATGCTGGATACTGCAATTCAATATTACCCACGTATGTCTAAGTTTTTACAGCAAGATATTGATGAACGTTGTGATTACCAAACTGCTTGCGAGCAATTACAGCAAGTGGTACCTAGCGAGTAACGAGGGGATAAATGGCCAATAACAATGCCTTAACGACATTACTCAGTTTAGCCGTAGAAGCCTCCGAAGAGGCAGCAAAGGTGTTAGCGCAAGTACGCCAAACTCATACACAAATGGCGCAACAATTAACCATGCTGGAGAATTATCAAACCGAATATCGGCAAACATTAAACCAGACATTGCACAGCGGAATGGCCTCCGATAAATGGCAAAATTACCAGCAATTTCTCGTCACGTTAGAGCTAACCATTGAACAACAGCAGCAACAACTTAATTTGTGGGAACAAAAAGTGGATGAGGCTAATCGTCATTGGCAAGAAAAACAACAACGGGTCAATGCGTTTGATACTTTGATACAACGCGCTGAACACACCGAACATCAACGTCAAAATCGTATAGAGCAAAAACAAATGGATGAATTTGCCCAACGAGCGACTTTACGGAGACCACAATAAATGGACATCAACGCGACTATCGTACCTGTTGCACCGCCAGCAAAGACCATAAAAAGTGCTAATGAACAGCAAAATGGCCCCAAGGATGACGAAAACCAAGCTCCCGCATTACCATTTCAAGCGCTACTTGATAACCAACAACCCGCGCCCAAAAATACGGCTGTAAACACGGCCGTTGATGAACAAGCCCTGAATAAAGAAATTGTCGCCGATAAGTTAGCGGTTTCAGATAAAACAAGCGCGTCTCCGGCAAGCAAAACACCCACTCATGGTGAGAACACCCTTGAGCAGCTTAATTTCACCCGCAATCTTAGAGGTGACGGCGTACAAACCGCTCTACAATCTGAGCTGTTAGTCGGGGAAAATTCAAGCGAACAACCTTGGCTCAATAATTTAAAGTTATCGCTTTCTAGTCAAATACATCCATCAGCTAATGGGCAACTTGCCGCTGAGTCGCTCCCTAAGTTAGGCGCGTTTAACCAAAAGATGCAGCAACTAAATGGTGACCTTGAAGATATCACACTAACTAGTGACAAACTGCTAGATAAGAGCCAATTAGTGCTTGATGAACAAGAAGATAAACCGGCAATAACGGCGTTTATTAAAAACGAAAAGGATGAGCGTCGCGATCAGCCCCTTTTACCGTTAGATAATCAACGTGACGTTCGTAGTAAAAACCTGACAGCGGATTTTATGCCATTAAATAAAAAAGTGAGCGATAAAGAGCCGCAGTCTGGCCTACCCACTTTTTCGACTGATACGCTTGGTTCAAACGGGAAAGGTGCTTTTGTCACACAAAGCGAAACGAGTGCCTTTACCACGGCCACAACACACCAGACATCAACTCAACCAATTAGCATGATGCCAACAACCTCTGTCGCACAAGCCGCTGCAATGAACGCTCCGACCGTAGCGCCAACCTTGCATCTCACTAGCCAATTAGGCAGCGAAGCTTGGCAACAACAGTTAAGCCAACACATGTTATTTTTCTCCCGACAAGGTGTTTCTCAGGCGCAAATTCGCTTACATCCTGAAGAGTTAGGCTCACTCAATGTGCATTTACGCATTGAAGATAACCAAGCCGTCATGCACTTTGTTTCGCCTCACAGCCATGTTCGCGCCGCGATGGAGTCCATGATGCCTGTATTACGTAATGCGCTACAAGAAAGTGGCATTCACTTAGCTCAAGGCTCTGTGGGGCAAGATAACTTGGGTAACTCATCAGATAATCAACAGCACAACACGCATCAACATGATGGCCATATTCAAGCCACTCATGCAACGGCCGGTGCCGTTGGTATCAGTGAAGCGAATGCTTCTGTTGCCGCTCAAAAGTCGGTATCTAGGCAAGGTGGGATTAACACTTTTGCATAATAAGTAAACGAAATGCGGTAATTTCCTAGCTAAAGCGCCGAGTTACCGCCTTTTTGTTTCGTTTTTCACTCCTTTAACTCTTAGCAATCAAGCGATAATGCTAGAGATCATAAAGTAAAAAACCCATTTGGGTTTAGCATCCAAGAAACAGGAATTCAGCTAACATGTCGTCACGCAAAGAATCAAAAAGTTCTCATAAAGGGTTGATCATTCTGCTTGCCCTTATTGCCTTAGCAGGGGCTGGTTTTGGTGGTTACACCTGGTGGACGACACAGCAAAACACTCAAACGGCTAGTGAAGAAGAAAAACGTCCGAACATGCCACAACCCATTTTTATGGAGTTAGAGCCATTTACCGTGAATTTAGCCGGTGCTGATAATGGCCCTGATCGTGTGCTCTATATTCATATAACCTTGCGACTTGCAAATGAAAAATCTCGTAAACAACTTCATGAATATCTCCCTGAAGTACGTAGTCGCTTACTACTATTACTATCAGAACAAAAATCAAAAAATATTGAAGTTCATGAAGGCAAGTTGCAGCTAATGAAAGACATTAAGCAAACACTCACCCCTACCCTGATCCCGGGGGATACCGATCAGGATATTTCTGATGTGTTATTTACTACTTTTATTCTGCGGTAATATTCATGAGCGATAATATTTTATCTCAGGCTGAAATTGATGCGCTTCTTAATGATGATGCGCCTTCAAACGATACGCCGGTGCCAGAGAATCAAGGAAAAGATAATATTCGCCCTTACGACCCAAATACGCAACGTCGGGTCATCAGGGAGCGAATGCAGTCTCTTGAAATCATTAACGAACGTTTTGCGCGCCAATTCCGTATGGGGTTATTCAATATGTTACGCCGTAGTCCGGATATCACGGTGGGCGGAATTAAAATTGAACCTTATCACGAGTTTGCTCGTAACTTACCAGTACCAACCAACCTAAATTTAATTCACATGCCACCATTGCGGGGCACTGCGCTCTTTACCTTTGAGCCTGCTCTCGTTTATATCGCGGTTGATAATCTATTTGGGGGAGACGGTCGTTTTCCTGTACGTCAGGAAGGTAAAGAATTTACCAATACTGAGCAACGGATTATTAACCGAATGTTGAAGTTAGCATTAGGGGCTTATCGCGATGCTTGGAGACCAATAGCGGATATAGAAGTGGAGTATGTGCGCTCCGAAATCCAAGTTAAATTTACTAATATCACCACATCACCAAATGACATTGTGGTAACCACGCCATTTTTAGTTGAGATAGGCAATACGGTTGGTGAATTCAGTATTTGTATTCCCATTGCCATGATTGAACCATTGCGTGAGCGTTTAATTAACCCACCAATGGAACAAGGGCACCAAGAAAATGAAACTTGGGTGACAAATCTCGTCACACAAGTAAAACGTTCTGAACTTGAATTGGTTGCCAATTTTGTTGACATTCCAATGCGAATTTCTCGCTTACTGCAACTGCAAAAAGGGGATGTGCTCCCTATTGAGAAGCCTGACCGCCTCATTGTCAATGTTGATGGCGTTCCTGTACTAACCAGTCAATACGGAACTCAAAATGGCCAATATGCGTTGCGTGTAGAACATTTGATTAACCCTGTTTTAAACACTCTAGATGAGGAAAGTACCAATGAGTGAGGCGAAGAACTCTCCTGATGCATCAACCAATCACGCTAGTGAAGACCTATGGGCTGAAGCGCTGGAACAGCAAAAAAAAGCGGAATCCGCCTCAGCTGGTGCACAGGCTTTTGATAACCTTGATGGGCAGAATCCATTAAATCAGTTGTCCGACATCGATATGATTATGGATATCCCAGTTCGCCTATCCGTTGAGCTAGGGCGTACTAAAATGACCATCAAAAAATTACTCAGTTTGTCTCAAGGCTCTGTCGTTTCTCTCGATGGTTTAGCTGGCGAGCCATTAGACATTTTAATTAACGGTTATTTAATCGCTCAAGGGGAAGTCGTCGTCGTTTCAGATAATTATGGTATTCGCATTACTGATATCATTACGCCATCCGAACGTATGCGCCGCTTAAGCCGTTAATAGACAATATGAGTCACTGAAAATGGCAATAACCAACCAAGCTGAACAGGCACCAGCATCCGTGCCTTTTTTGTCAACTAGCGTTCCTTCCAGTGAATTGAATGCGCCAGCTATCGACCATAGTAATAGCTTAACGCAAATTTCAGGCTCATTGGGGATCATTATTTTATTGATTCTGATTGGCGCTTGGTTGGTTAAAAAATTGGGTTTTGCCCCGAAGAAAATGGGGAAAGAGCAAATTGTGAAAGTGACAAGCAGTTGCTCATTAGGCAATAAAGAACGGGTTGTCGTGGTTGAAGTCAATAACGAGTGTTTAGTATTAGGTGTGACAGCTCAAAATATTAGCCTGTTACATCAATACCCTGCACAAGATAAAACCACTGTATCTTCAGTTATTGAGCCCCTTACGTTCCAATCCGTATTAAAGAAAAAACAAGATGCGGCGGATCATGCGGCATCAGTAACACCTTTGTATAAGTAATTGGAAGCACACATGTTACCACGTAAATCCCTACTGATGATTGCTGTGCTTCTATTTGCATTGCCAAGTTCTGCATCAGCAGCACTCCCTGCCGTTATCAGCCATAGTTTAGCCGATGGAGGCCAAACTTGGTCATTACCCGTTCAAACCTTACTATTTTTAACCCTGTTAGGCTTTATACCCGCCTTACTCTTAATGATGACCAGTTTTACACGCATCATTATTGTTCTCGGTTTATTACGAAATGCCTTAGGGACACCCTCTGCACCACCAAACCAAGTATTATTAGGTTTAGCGTTGTTTTTGACCTTTTTCGTTATGTCCCCCGTTGCCGACCAAGTTTATCGTGAAGCATACCAACCCTTTAGCGAAGATAAAATCAGCCTTGAAGTCGCACTAGAAAAAGGGACTGCCCCGTTAAGGACCTTTATGTTAGGGCAAACTCGCGAATCCGATTTAGCGCTTTTTGCTCGTATTGCCAAAGTGGGGGAGATTCAAGAGGCGAAGGATGTTCCTTTACGGATCCTCGTTCCCGCATTTATCACCAGTGAATTAAAAACGGCATTCCAAATCGGCTTTACCATTTTTATTCCATTTTTAATCATAGACTTGGTTGTTGCTAGCGTCTTAATGGCCTTAGGGATGATGATGGTTCCACCGGCAACCGTTTCACTTCCCTTTAAATTAATGCTGTTTGTATTAGTCGATGGCTGGCAATTATTACTTGGTTCATTATCGCAAAGCTTTTTTAATTAGGAGTAACGATGACACCTGAATCTGTCATGGCAATGGGCACTGAAGCAATGAAAATTGCCTTAATGCTAGCGGCTCCATTATTACTGGCGGCACTAGCCGCAGGGTTGATTATTAGCTTACTGCAAGCCGCAACACAGGTTAACGAAATGACCTTATCTTTTATCCCTAAAATTTTGTCAGTCATTTCAGTGATCATCATTGCGGGGCCTTGGATGCTCAACCTACTAACCGACTATATGCGAACGTTGCTTAGTAATTTACCCTTTATTATTGGCTAACAATGTTAACCATTACCAGTGAAACGCTCACGCTCTGGTTGAGCCAAGGTTTTTACCCTTTCATACGCCTTTTGGCGCTGCTCGGAACAGCGCCCTTTTTTAATGAAAAACAAGCCATTACCAAGGTTCGAGTTGCCCTTGCTTTTTTTGTCGTGTTGATTGTTTCCCCGCAACTTCCCGTGGTAAATATTCCCCTATTTTCTGCAATGGGGTTATGGGTCATTGTGCAACAGATTGTGATTGGTGTGGCGATGGGTTTAACCATGCAAATCGCCTTTGCCGCGGTTCGCCATGCAGGAGAAGTCATTGGTTTGCAAATGGGGTTATCTTTCGCGACCTTTTTTGACCCAACCGGTGGGCCCAATATGCCTATTTTAGGGCGCATCTTCAATGTGATTACTATTTTATTGTTTCTCGCCTTCGATGGCCATTTATGGTTAATTTATATTATCGTCAATTCATTTGAATTGATCCCCATTCAAACAGCCCCACTGAATAGAGACGGTTTTTGGGTATTTGTTCAATTTGCCAATACCTTATTTATTAATGGGTTAATGTTAGCGCTGCCTTTTATTACATTGTTTTTAATTCTCAACCTTGCGCTCGGTATCCTAAACCGTATGACACCACAACTGTCCGTATTTGTGGTGGGTTTCCCCCTCACCTTAACTATAGGTATCAGCATGCTAGGGGTAATTATCTCCATCCTTCCCCGATATACTGAACGCCTTATCCACCAAGCTTTTGAGCAATTGTCATTGATGTTTAATTTGTTTATTTGAGTCGTGATGTTTGTATTTTTTTAATTAAATGCAGGTTTATAAAATCATTTATAAAATCGAATGATGATTGAAAACCAATAACAATTTATTTCAAACTCAAAGCTCATAGCCCCTCCTAGTTATCCCTATTATTATCTAGTTACCCGATCTATTTTTCAGGTATTTATCTCTAATCAAAATCTGCCTTTGTGGCAGTAATATAATACCCGTTCTATATTTCATTTCTAAGCTATCGAATGATAGATACGTATTATATTTGATATTAAATTTAACTTAAGATAAAGATGGTATAACTACTTATTTCACAAAAAACTAGCTTTAACTCACATTTATTTTTTTCACCAATTAAAGAGTCTAGATATCTATTCTTTAATATTCTTCTCTAAACTGCCTATATGGCAGTAAACTTAAGTTGATAAATTAAGCTCTTTAATCCACTTTTCTGAGCTGCCTATACGGCAGTGAACACGTTACATGCGCTTGTTGGTGTTGAATCATCGTTTCTAAGCTGCCTATACGGCAGTGAACAAATCGACACGGTGGGTGCGTTGATATTCGCTTTTCTAAGCTGCCTATACGGCAGTGAACGAGTAGAGCTTGAAGTCGAATTATTGCGATCCTTTCTAAGCTGCCTATACGGCAGTGAACTCCACGCTTTTTCGAACGTAGCATCAGAGTAATTTCTAAGCTGCCTATACGGCAGTGAACAATATCTTGAGCACGACTTTCTAATGTTTCAGTTTCTAAGCTGCCTATACGGCAGTGAACGTCTCTCCCTGACACTTTTCCACTTTTGTTGTTTTCTAAGCTGCCTATACGGCAGTGAACGGTGTTTATTCTGTATCAGCAACATTTATTGATTTCTAAGCTGCCTATACGGCAGTGAACTGCGATACCCCCGCTCTGCGTCAACTAAGTCATTTCTAAGCTGCCTATACGGCAGTGAACATTAGCCACTTAGATTGCACTCAAATGGATTGTTTCTAAGCTGCCTATACGGCAGTGAACTATGCAATTTAATATAATAATCATGCTATAACAATTAGTTAAGGGTATTTATTATAAAATACCCTTTAATTTGTGAATAATTATAACATGCTGATTTAAAAGTTATTTTTTAAAGAACAAAAAATAATGGTTAAAAATGAGGAACCGTTGCAACCAACGTTTGGTCATTTGAAAGCTGGCTTAAACCATAGCAATTAAACATCCCAGCTTGCATTTGTGTTGCTACCACTTTTTCAATAAAGAGTGGAAAAGGCCGGCTTCCTGTTTTCTCATTCTTTGCATGTAAACTTGTAACCCAAATAAACGGTAAACGGTTATTGGCTTTCGGCCGACTTTTAGATAACACTTCCAAGCACTGCGCCACTGACTGACCTGATTTTTCAGACCATAAACGTGCCTTTTGCTGCATATCGGCTTCTATCCGGTTTTGGCCTTTTACATGTCGTCGAATATAACTGACAGGAACACTTTGCTCCGGCACGGTTTGAATAGATTTAATATGAGCGTAATCCATTAACCTTGCTAACCACTTCGGTAAATTTAGCTGCTCAAGTTCCTCTGGTGTTTTAGCATGCAAACGGATTTTTCTACCTAAGCGAAAACCAACGCTACCATATTCAGGAAATGCAACAGCAATAGCGCTTTGGCCTTCAGCCGTTTGGTTATCTGCCAGCGCAATATGAATTTGCTGGTAAACTTTCTGCCACAAAAAATCCACTGAAACGGTTGAGTCAGGTAATAAAGTGACCTCCTGATAATAATTCATATTTCACCTTATTTATCACTTTCACCAAACACACCGCCACGCACTAAAACTGCCATCACATAATGCTCATCTTCAATACGTGATAATTTTTCACCGCGAGCCCATTTATCGAATAGGGTATAGAAGTCTTGGTTATCTTTTGGCGTTCGAAAAGCGGTACCTAAATTCGTCACTGCGCCATAAGGCTCAATTGCGATAGCCCCTGCACCACTTTCAGTTCCATACGCGGGGTACCACGTGTCAATGGAGCGCAAAGCATTACCAATTTTTTGTGAATGCATCGCAGCATGCCCATTCACATGATATAAAATTTTGCTTTTATCCCCTTTGCCTTTATCCATCACCAGCTCTTCACTTGGGTAAACTTCTTGTGCTTTGCCTAGTTGAGAGTAAGTGGTAATTTCTAATAATAATGCACCTTGAGGGTGAGCTAAAGCGGTAGCAATTTTCTCACCTAACTGAGCCACTTTTTCATCTTGAGTATCAAATTGGTGAATACTATATTGTGTGGCGTCAAAAACCCATTCCATTGATTGCCCTTTATTAAGTACTTTGACAACCACTTCGATATGTTCGGCACCTACTCGGTTACGCCATAAAAAGCGCCCATTAGCGACATTCTGCGCATAACGATAACCTAATTCACGAAAGCCTTCTTTTTCAATATAACCTTTTGCTGCTTGCACATAACCTTTTTTAAATAACACGTTATTACACGCAGAAGGTGTCTCAACTCCACCAAGTATTTTTAAGGTGAATTGATGAACTAAAGTATCTTGCTCAGTTCCTAACGCACAGGCATCGACTGTTTGTAAGTTGGCTTTTTCCACCTCAGAGTTTAGCTTTAAAGGATCATTTTTTACCGCACCTTTTAAGCGATTGGAAATAGTACCCCGTACCGATTTTTCTTGTAATGATAAAGGGGTAAAATGCGATTTATTTTCCCAACAAGTACCATAAAAATAACCATCAGATGGAACCAATTTTTTTTCAAATGCTAAAACAGATGCAACATCATTATTCTTCGCCATTACTTATTCTCCACTCGAAATAAATTTAGATGCCACTTGTTGGCATAAATAAAGGTTATTAGGTTCGTCATAACCGTATTGCCACAATATTTCATTAATATTGTTAGCGCGGTTTGCCAAAATAAACTCACCGAGCGTCACAACACTTTCTGCGAACCGGTGAGGTACGTCTAAATCTCGCTGATTTTTTGCCTGAGCAAGTGGCGAAACCCCTTGATATCCGGTAGCAATAGGTACAACCCAACCTGCCAATTTACGTTGAGCACGCCATTCAAATTGCGATTTCCCCTCATTTTCGTTGCCCCATTCGACGCAATTATTCTCTACCACCACATAGTCCAACAAAGCATCCATAGCATCTTGCCCATCTTCCATCGCTCGAATCATTAAATCCCTGCGTTCTATTAGCGCATAACCGGGCATTACGCTATTTAGCAGCCCCTGCCTTGATTCCCCGTCTACCTCATCTGATTGCAGAATATGTGCTGTTGGTTTATCTAATGAAAGAATGTCGCCACCAGCGAGCTTCATCGTCTGTATTAAGTCGTAAATGACCTCTAAAATAGGCGATTGTGTAGGGAGTGCTTTAGTCTTACCACCGTCATTCACGCCATATCTGATAAGTAATGACACGTCTAAATGACAACGGGCCTCTTCAATAAATGCGGAACGCGTACCGTCACTATTCAATGGGTTTGCAGTACCTACAATGGAGTTAACATAATCATTCGGCCCGCGATAGGTTTGTAAATCACACGCGTGACTAATAACAGCAATAGAATCAAACACAATATCCAAGTGGCCATCAGCCCGCAATTTACGCTCTAGGGCATGCATAAAACCGAGCCAAGCCGTCATGGCTGGAAAGCCAATGGTATAAGGGCTAGATAACGCATTGGCATTTTGTATTTTGATATGAGGAAGCTTGAGTATGTAGGTTGAGCTCATCGTAACAGCTCCTTATTAATGGCGATAACCTGCGCGATAGCCGCTAGCTCGTCGTTACCTAAAGCAATGGCTTTTTTCCCTAACACTTTTTTGTAATGACGCATAAATTGCTGAGCAATAAGAGTAATAATTCCCTCTAGCCATTCATCCGAGTTATTACGCTGCTGTTGGTCTGGAAACAGCCAAATTTGCTGTACTTTTGCTAATTGAGTGGGTAATTGAATGTTATTCTGTTCAAACCCACGCCTGACCTCCCACATGGTCAACATAATGTAGTCTACATATTCTTGGATACGCCTATCACGATATTCAATAAAACGGCTACCACGCTGCGCTTTCGGTAGGGAGATCAAACCATGAAATGCTTCTAACGTTTCTTTAACTTGCCAAGGGTTTACAGTATTGGTAAAGAAGTCATAAGTAGGTAAACGCCGCTTACGCTGAGCTATTTGGGGGGTAATGACGGCAATAAATGGGCTTTCCCTGCATTTTGATTATTAAGCACGGAAATATTTTGGGGCTTAGTTCCCCCATAGCCAATAGTGGTTACCCCATAAATTTCTTTATAGCCAACCTGGCTAAATTCCCCCTTGCGTTTTAAATCACGCAGTGCCTTAGTTTGCTCAGAAAATCGAATTGTATCAATACGTTTGCGTAGTTCAAAAACCAAACCGGATGGGGTCAGTGGAGATAATAAATGGTATTCGTTATCCTCCAACCACACAGGAAAGTAAACTTGTTTTATTTTTGAGCTAGTGATCACGGTTTTATCTGCCGCCACCATGGCAAGAAAACCATCCCTGAGTAAATGATACTCTTCATCCCCTTGATTAAGTATGTCTTTTGCTAACGGTGTTTCATCCTTAATATGGGCCAACAACGTTCGGTTATCTTGCAATTCAAGTGTGAGAAATTTATATACATCAAGCGCTGCCGCATTACCCAATGCATCCGTCTCAACCATGACATTCCCTGTTCGGAGCAAGCCATCATTTGTGTGCTCTGCCCTCGCTAATATTGGGGTGACATACCCGTTTTTGTTTTTTCTAGAGCTTGGATGACTAAAGGTACAAGGATGCGTGGATAATGAAATTTGCCCCGCCCGCTTCGCAGCACTCGGCAACCACTGAGCCAATGATAAAATAGCATCACATTTCTGCTGCAGTTGCTGTATTTCCCCTTCACTCATCGACGCTTTTACATTTTTTTTAAGCCAACTTTCTTTACGCTCTGTAAAGAAAGCCTCTATTGCTGGATCTAACATAGTAAATGGTCCTTGTGACTTAAGTTTCTATTCAAAAACCTTAAATGTGCTGAGCCCCATTTGGTCGTTATAGTGGTAAAAAACTCCGCTACTTTTACGCGGTAAGAAACTAATTTCGCCATACCGTTTTGAAAGCTGCTCTGCTTGCTGATATTCATTTTCTCGGCTCGCCAATGATTGCTGATAGTCTCGGATGAGCCATAAGCGCTGTTTTAATGGTTCGGCAAGTGGTTGAAAACCAATTCCATACTCATCCTCCTTCGTGACCCAACCACTGTCTTTGTCGTACTCACAAAAGTGAAGTCTATTTTTTGCTGATAAGATTAAGGATACCCGTTTGGTCGGTTCACTTTCCCTAAATGACGCAAACTGCTGAGGAAGTGCCGTCATCCACCACCCCCCACTGGTATACCCCCATAGCGTGGTCGGGCGGTTTTTAGGAAGTACTGCGCTTGATAAAAATGTAGAGCGTGTTCTTACGGCTGCCTTAGCAGGCTTAGCGGTGGATACATCGCCCATCAGCCGTTCGATTGATGCATGTTCTAAACAGGCTAAATTAGTTGTTTGCTGAGTTTTCCAACCTGTAATGGGCTGTATTCTAGGAATGGCATCAACAGATTTAAGTAGCTGTGATTCATCCACCAGCTCAGATAGGTTATAAGTTGATAAGCTAAGGTTTAGATTGCGATTTTCATAACCTGGTTTGGAAAATGCATCTCGTTGATTATTCCCTTGAAAAGCGACCCAGTTATATTGCAGTAAAGCGATGTTAGGGCTCGCCACTTCACCCGCACGGTGCCGACGAACCCGCCCCGCCATCTGTACGATTGAGCGGTAAGATGAAGGTTCAATAACGGCCCAATCAAAGTCATGATCACGCCCGACTTCCTCCACCGGTGTTGCCACTAAAATAAAAATAAGATGTTTAGCTTTCCCATTTCGGTGGGCTTGGTCTAAATGCTGCCTAACAATAGGGTTTTGGAATGCTTCAGGCTGCTCTCCTTCTTTTTCCTTACGTTTCAATACGCCATCAAGGTGTTTTTCTTGCTCATGACGTAAAAGTAGTACCTGTTGGCTATGGTAGGCCATAGTACGAATTTCCACCTCTTCAGGCCATTGTGCCGCCAGTAAATAGTGAGTCAATGCAACACAAACTGGAATATTAGCAACACGCACAACCCCAAAGGAAACTTGCAACTGGGTTTCCCTCTCAGAATAGGCGTGAGCCTGATGCAATCTAAGAATAGCTTGCTGAATGTGAGCAAAATACTGAGTTTGTAAGTCTTTGCCTTGTTCTTTTTGTATCGGCAAGATAAAGGCTTTTCGGCGAGCAACCAGCGCCCGCAATGCCTTTACACGTTTTTCTATAAAATTGTTATGGTACTGGCGATAATGACTGACCGTTAATTCATCATCGGCTGTGGTAATGGTTGCGATTTGGCATGCATGTATGCATTTATCTTTTTTCTCATCATACTGCCCCTCATCCACCCAAACACAACCGACTTTTAAGGATTTTTGATGGCTGAGCGCATGAATATGCCAACCTTGTTGGTAAGCATTAAAATAAAAAACAGCAAGTGTTGGGGGAATGGTGGCTGATGAAATCATAACTTTACGCCCCAAGGCCCCTGCGAGATAAACAAGCCGCCCAATAGCTACGGGGTCATTCCCTGTAAAATCATCAATTTCATCAATAACTAAGTCAGATGACATTAATCGAAGATAGGGAAGAATATAGCGACCACCTCGCAGGGTTTCCGTCGCCCCCATAATATGGTCAATGGTACAAGCTAAAATAGGGGCATAAAGCAAAGCTCTATCTTTAGGCCGCGTCAATACAGTAGCCAACTCTTCTTCTGGTAAACTACCTTGCCATTTTTCTTCTGACCAATTTAATTCAAGCCCTTCATCATCAAAAAGGCGGTCTTGGGACTCAGAACCAAATTCTGCTAATTGGAGCTCTTGTTGAATTGTTTTTTGTTTATCTTCTTGATGAAGGTCTAAAACGGCTTTAGAGCCAATTAATACTGCAAGGTTGTCATCTTTTATGCCTAAGCGAGTACGATACTCATCCCCTGTTTGCAATGTAAGAGCTCTGAGGCCCAACGCAAGAATAAACCGCAAGCTTTGTTTATCCTCCGATAACGCTTGCATAATTTTAGCGTTGGCAACCGTCTTACCGCAGCCCGTACTTGCCATATTGACAACAAAATACCCTTCCGTTTTATCTTGTTGCTGTTCTCGATATTGCTCAATGGTATTAACCACATCTTCCTGCCAACTAAATTGCCCTGAGGCATTTTTATGCTGTTTCAGTAAGTTAATATCACTCGCTACAGGGGGTTCTATGACAAAGAATGGCAAGTACTCCGTAATATTTGCCGCAATATTAGCCACATTAACCAAGTGTTCATCAAGCCGTTGCTTGTATGCAGTTTGCCCATTCACGCGCTGGGTATTGGCATATAACGCCATATTTGATTGCCATGTTGGGTCTGCCTCCTTTGAGGAGTAATTGTGATCTCCCAGCATCAAGCACAAGCGTGCTTGTTCAGCAACTAATCGCCAGCAACCATTGCTTAGCGCTTCATCAAATAACGGAAGTTGGTGTTTAAGGTGTTCTGCCGCTTGACTTAGGGCTTGACGCCAAACTTTTGACTCACTTAATAAGCCATGAGGGAATTCAAAGCATTGCTGAATGCGTTGCGCATATTCTGAAGCATCATAGAGATTTTGGTATCCCCATTGTTTATCAACAATATCTAATAATTGAGCTAATGAGTTACAGGGTTGATCTGCATATTGTAGACGCTCTGTTTTATTAGCCAAAAAGGGTAACCTGTGATGGGAAACAATCAACCAAACCAGCAATGAAGCTGCATCAGGTAGTTGGTTTAGTGGTTTTTCCAGTTGATTTTTTCCCTTCATCCACGACTGTAATTGTTGCTCATGCCATGATGAAGTGATTAATGCATCCAACCAATTTTCGTCACTATTCGGTTCTTTCTGGCTTTTTACCAATGCACTAAATAGCAGTGACGATACCCATTCGTGGCGCAGCGGGTCGCCTTTAAAACGCATGTTTGACGCGGGGTTTAATTTATCTTGAAACAATTGTGAGGCTTTTCCCCAGTCATGTAACAAAGCGGCTAAACGAACAAATCCATTAATTAACGGCAAATACTTCCAATCATTTCCTTGCTCACTACCCAGTAAGGATTTTTCTGTTCGGTTCACTGGAACATAACCTTGTTCATTGAATTTGTTTTTTCTTCCCACTACCCATAATAATTGGCTGCGAGAGCGAGAACGTATCCAATGGCAGCTTACAGCTGTATTGCGACTGGCGCTGCGGCGCAGTAATTTTTGTACTGTATGCAACCCTTCTTGGGTGATCAAGGTTTGCCATGTGTTATCACCAATTCGGTTAGCAAATGCATCTAGTATCCGCCGAGTCCGCTTTAACGCGTGCTTTTCACACTGAGAAATAAAGGTTACCATCATAGCTGAGTAACCTGTTGTTGTGCCTCGTTTTGTTGTAATGCCAAAGATTTAACTACATCGAACATAAAATCAAGGGATTGATGGTCAACAAATGATTGCAATATTTGCTGGCGAAACTCTTGCTCTGTTGCCCCCTCTTTACCGCAAATAAATGCCCACGGTAAAACAACCGCATCTTTAATTAAATCTGCGATATCAAAGACTAAAGCGCCACGACGAGTTTTACCATGCATTACTGCAAAACCATGGGGAATACCCAGTACCCATAGGCAACTTGCGGCTAACCCATAAGCCAGATAATTACCATGGTTTAAAAAAGAATTCGCTTTATCAACAGCTTGGTGTTGACGAGTGAAATTTTTTTGCCCTGTATTATTAGCAGCGTATTTATACAAGGTTTTAGTTAACTGAGCTTCTGTAAGCAGTAGTTCTTGTGTATCTTGAGCAGCGATAGTGCGATTATGGAAGGCCTTTAATGCGGATTGAATCGTGCTGTCTTGGTATACAAACCCTTCATTCTGTAATTCACGAGAGCTTTGCCAAACTTTCTGTAGGTATGTGATACGCGACTGTTGTAATACCTTAGCCGCGGCTAACCTTTTTTCATCATTAAACCAAAACGATAACCAGCTTTGTAAATATTCCGTTGGCCGATATTCGCCTTGTGGTGTCATCCATTCTACTTCTGTAGACATATACAGAGGTGTACCACCACCCCCACAAAACCCAACTAGTACCCCCGCTTGAGATAACATTCTCATTGCGGCTTGGGTAATTGATGTTCCTGTACCAAGTAACAAAACTGTTGTATTTGCAATAGGGATATTGAAATAGAGGTTTTCATTTTTTGCCTCTGTGAAATACAACACTCGACCATCTTTTTGCATCACTCGACAATGCTCTAAGTAATACATGTTAGCGCGCTTGGAATGTAAGATGGTTTTTAAGTCACTAGGTGAAAAGTCATCCATAAGCAGTTGAATTCTTCCTTAAATAATAAGTTTTTTGAATCAATCTTATTAGAATAAGCTTTAACCAATGAAACAAGCCTTAAATTATCACTAAAGCCAAATTTGCGAGGGGTTTCACAGAATATCCAGTAAAAATAACTCCTTGGCTGTTTTTTAGCTGCCTTTATGGCAGTGAACGATTAATTTAACTCGCAGGGATGCAATGAAGATTTCTAAGCTGCCTATACGGCAGTGAACAGAGAACATCCTGATCCCATTCATCAGCATGATTTCTAAGCTGCCTGTACGGCAGTGAACACGATAATTTATGGCGTAGCCGCGTTAGTTCCTTTCTAAGCTGCCTGTATGGCAGTGAACAATCAATAGTTGCTCTTTTCTTTTCCACTTCGTTTCTAAGCTGCCTGCATGGCAGTGAACCATTCGATTCGCTGAGTCTGATTTCACGGCGATTTTCTAAGCTGCCTGCATGGCAGTGAACATTTCCCCGCGCCTAGCAATTCGACATTTGCAGTTTCTAAGCTGCCTGTATGGCAGTGAACTGTTTTACGTGAATAGATAAAACAAAGGAAAATTTCTAAGCTGCCTGCATGGCAGTGAACTGTCTCAGGTCTGCCCAAGAACTTATCTTTTCTTTCTAAGCTGCCTGCATGGCAGTGAACGAGCTGAGGCGGTTCTTGATAGCTCTATGTCTTTTCTAAGCTGCCTGCATGGCAGTGAACTTACTACGCTGCCATTAATCGACGTTTGCACTTTTCTAAGCTGCCTGCATGGCAGTGAACACAAAGTTTTCTCTTGTTCGGTACTTAGAAACATTTCTAAGCTGCCTGTATGGCAGTGAACCATCAATAGTTGGTGAAACGGTGACGTGGTCATTTCTAAGCTGCCTGTATGGCAGTGAACTGTTTATCGCCGAATCAACTTAGCGTGCTCATTTTCTAAGCTGCCTGTATGGCAGTGAACGTTTGGATACCCACTAACTGATGTTTATCGTATTTCTAAGCTGCCTGTATGGCAGTGAACTTGTTGTTTTTGACGGTGAAAAAGGTGTCAAATTTCTAAGCTGCCTGTATGGCAGTGAACAGATGAGGAAAACAGCAATGGAAATTAAATTATTTCTAAGCTGCCTGTATGGCAGTGAACTATTAGTTAAATAAGATAAAACAAAGGAAAACAATGTACTAGCTTTATAAACGCCAAAATACCTTTGTTTTGGGAGGGTATCCTAACTTATTGTTTAATAATTAATTTTTTAAATAGCAAAAAATAAAGGTCAAACTAGGGTAAAACAAATCGGGATTTATGCAATATGCACTAAACAAAAATAGTGCGTAAATATAGGTACCTCAAAATAAAAAAAACCGCGCTCGAATCACTCCAAAGCGCGGTGAGTAAAATTAAACCTTTAATTTATTAACGGTTACCAAAAAGTGACATACTGTTTAAATCTTTAAAAATACTTTGGGATGCATCAAACATCGCCTTTTCTTTATAGTAATCCGTCGTAGTGCCCGTCCAGTTGGTCTCAAGCAGCTCACTTTTACGAGCTGCATTTTGAATCGAACGGGTATCTGCCAAGAAATCTAATTTATCAATTTCTTGCAGTTGTAAGCCTTGTTTCGCTTCAATATTAGAAATTTGGTCAAGCGCTGCTTTAATTCCACGGTTAGCTTCATCCATCCCTGCTTGAGCGCGGTCTAAATCAGCTTGAGGCGCATCTTGTTGTGGAATTTTCAGCGCATCAATACCTGCATTCAACGCTTTGAAAACATTAACAACATTATCGCTGCCCGTCTCAAAAACTTGCGCACCCGTAAAATAGGTGGTCATTTCTCGGTCACTAGCGACATTTTGCATAATCGGTTTATCACCGCCGTGGTACAACACATTACCATCAGCGTCAATTTCAAACGGGGGCTTATCCGATTTAAAACCAGCAAAAATATAACGGCCATTACCATCCGTTGTATTACCTAATCCCACCAGTTGTTCTTTTAAACCTGTTAACTGCTCTGCCAGTGAATGACGGTCTTTATCACTTAAAGCACCTTGGTTAGAAGCTTGAATGATAGTGGTATCAATTTGTGTGGTCACATCCGTCATTTGAGTCAAAATACTCATCTGCAATGTCATGCCCGTTTTTGCAAACCCACGGCTTGCGACATATTGCTGGTTACGGTTTTCTGATTGGCTAATTCGCACCGCTTGTGATGAGGCTTGAGGGTCATCAGACGGTTTACTCACGCGCTTACCCGAGGCTAATTGGCTACCTGCATCCATCCAACGCGCCTGAGCATTATTCATGTCTTGCAGGCGTTGGTGATAAATCATATTTGTACTTAAACGCATCGCTAAACCCTTATTATATTGCTAAAACTTAGAATGCACGCATCAACGCATTAAACAAATCATCCACCGTTTTTAATACTTGCGCATTCGCATTAAAAAACTGCTGGATCTTCTGCATTTGAATACTTTCTTCATTCATATTCACGCCTGAGATAGCCTGCTCTTGGGCATAAAAGCTCTCAGTCATTTTATTTTGTGTTTCCGAATCAATTTGGGCTTGTTTAGTTTTACTACCGACATCATTGACTAAGGTTGCGTAGAAATCAGAGAAGGTCGAGCCGCCATCAATCAGTTTTTGGTCTTGTAATTTAACCAGCTCTTTAATATTTTCATTATCACCTGGGCCACTATCTTTACTCCCCGCGGCAGCAAAGCCCGATGCATCACTAATCAATGTTTGCATACCGTTGATAACACCGCTCACAGGCTTAACAAGGAAAGAATCACCTTTTGTCATGCCTTGGCTATTGCTTATTTTGACTTCTATACCATCAAATTTCAGTGTGCCTGCGGTTGAATCATCTACCGAAACTTTAATGCTTTCAGGTAAACGAGTGACATTCCATTCGCTACCATCAAAACGCATTTCATAGTTATTGCCTGTCACCTTAGAGACATCGCTATAGCTCAAATCGAAATCCGCTTTACCGCTATTATGGGTATTGCTAACAACGCTGCCTTTACCAATCTCAAAAAAGTCTTTACCCGTATTACCATTGGCATCATAGCCTTTGCTATGAACTTCATTGAATTTCGTTGCAAAAACTAATGCTAATTTATTGAGTTTTTGATAAGCCGGGTCAATCACTTCCTGACGAGAACGCAAAATACCGCTTAGCTCTCCCCCACGAAATGACCCATCTGGGATTTCACGCGCTTGGCCATTTGCTCCCACAAAACCGATACTAAAACGGCTATCGTCTTTTGATGAAGGGACTGCTTCTAAACGGTTAGCTTTTTCGCCAGTCACCAGCGGTAAACCATTGGCAAACGTCACATTATAGTTGCCGTTTTGTTCAATGACCTTAACCCCAACTAACGAGTTAACTTCATTTACTAAGCGATCACGCACATCCAATAAATCATTAGGTTCAGAACCGCTGACTGAACGTACACGGGAGATCTGCTGGTTTAGACCAGCAATTTTTTCCGCATATGTATTGATATCTTTCACCTTATTTTCGATTTGGTGATTAATATCCCGCTCCATTTCTTGTAAACGGCGATCAGCGTCTTTAAATTGACTTACCAACGCATTTGAATTGCCCAAGAAAACGTCAATCAATGTTTTATCACTGGCGTCACTGGTTGCTGCATCTAATGAAGTGAAAAAACTACCGATATTACTGGAGATATCTTCAATATCATTAGTAAGCAAATCATCGACTTTATTACAGTTTTTAACGTACGCCTCATAATCACCGCTGCGAGCGCGTGATTGGCTGTACTGTGCATTGATAAATTCATCAAACTCACGGCGAACATGGCTGAAATAAGTGCCGTTACCAAAATAGCCATTAGGTGTCATCGTACCGGGATTCTCCCCGAAAACAGCACTTTGGCGGTGATAGTAACCTACACCTGCGTTCGCTAAGTTGTTAGAAATCACACTTAACCCGCCTTGTGCAGCGTTCACACCACTGAGCGCATTATTCATTACATTGTTCAGCATAAGCTTTTCCTGTTCTAGATGCTGACCCCTTTAATTGGCTGACACAATCAAAGTGATAAGCAACTCAAATTATTTACAGCATATTTGGTTATCGGAAATTCAGCGTAATTGTTTAGGCCAAACTCGCATTAATTCCGTGTTTTTAAAAAATATCGTTTAAGTCTATGGTATAGGCTTGCACTGCCCTTGATGCCGAGGTATTTGCTGTCGGTTGATGACCGCGAATTTGGTTAATCAAGGTGATCAGTTTGTCTGAATAACTTGGGTCAGTGGCGTAACCGGCTTGATGTAAGCGACGCGCAGCAATTTCAGGCGTCGGCGCTTTTTTCACATCTTTATAGCGCGGGTTTTCGGTTAATAGACTGATATAATCAGCAATCGCTTCTTCGTATGAACCATAGACTCGGAAGTCATCGCGCATTTTTATTGTTTTGCCATTAATGACTTCGGTTGTCATGATATTAGTGACGGGTCCCTGCCAGTTTTTCCCAGCTTTAATACCAAATAAGTTATGGCTGGTTTTACCGTCACTTTTCAAAATTTCCCGCTGTCCCCAACCACTTTCTAATGCCGCCTGCGCTAAGACGAGAAAGTGTGAAATACCACTGTTTTGACTTGCAGCCTTTGCTGGTTCAATTAAGCGACGAATAAAATTACTGCTGTTAAGCGATAACGCTTTGATTTTTTGAAATGGTGCTGAAAGCATATCCCCCGTAGGCGCAAAATGACGCATCATCTGCTGCATATTAAATGGTGGCAATGTTTGGATGGCTTTTTCATCGAGCGGTAACATGCTATTGCTGAGCGCTACATTAGGCTCTATTTGCTCGCGCGTTAACTGTTGGTACATCATCTCACCAAAACCTAAGCCTTTTTGTGAAAGATCTTGGGCGATTTGCTGGTCATACATGCTGGTGAGCATACGCGTTTGGTCGCTGGAAAATAAACCATCTTGGGGTAATGCGTCACGCATACTTTTTAGCATCATTTGGACAAATGTTGCCTCAAGTTGCTGCGTGACTTGGCGCAGCCCTTGCTCTGGGTTTTTATTCAGTTCGCCTTTTAGCTGGCCTAGCGACTGTAAATCAAACGCGGCACCTTGCAATAGCTGCATATCACTCATTAGATGATCTCCAATTTTGCACGCAAGCAACCTGCACTTTCCATAGCTTGCAATATTGACATCAAATCGTTTGGCGTCGCACCTAAAGTATTTAAAGCCTGAATAACTTGGTTTAATTGCACACTCGCATTCACTTTTTGCAATGAACCACCTTGGTCGCGTATACCGACATTGGTGTTACGGGTTACGACCGTTTGCCCACCTGCAAATGGGGTATCAGGTTGGCTGACTTGTGTTTGTCTTTCAACGGTAACCGCTAAACTACCATGAGCCACCGCACAGCTTTCGAGTGTCACACTGCGGTTAATGACAACTGAACCGGTCCGTGAATTGAGGATCACTTTTGCTTCTGCCATTGGTGTCCGCACGTTAAGTTCCTGTACCCGAGACAAAAAGCGTACTTGGTCACGGTTGTTAGCCGGAACTAATAATTGAACCGTACGCGAGTCCAACGCGGAAGCTGAACCGACTCCCCCCATACGGTTTATTGCATCTGCAATATCTTGCGCTAATGTGAAGCTATCTTCGTTTAATTGCAGGTTAATTGCGCCACTTTGCCCAAAGTTACTTGGTAGTTCACGCTCAATCGTTGCCCCACCAGTAATGCGTCCACCATTAAGTTGATTCACTTTAATGCTGCTACCACCACCGCTTGCGCCAGCTCCACCAACCAGAATATTTCCTTGCGCCATGGCGTAGACTTGCCCATCAACGCCTTTCAGTGGCGTCATCAATAATGTTCCACCCCGCAAGCTTTTTGCATTCCCCATTGAAGAAACAACGATATCCACAGACTGACCAGTACGCGCAAAAGGTGGTAATTTTGCGGTTACCATCACCGCTGCCACATTTTTCAATTGCATGTTAGTACCGGGGGGGACCGTAATCCCCATTTGCGACAACATGTTATTTAAACTTTGGGTTGTAAATGGGGTTTGCATGGTTTGGTCACCCGTGCCATCGAGCCCGACAACAAGTCCATAACCGATTAATGCGTTATCACGTACCCCTTGAACCGTGGTTAAATCTTTAATACGTTCACTGTGCGCTGCAAATACAAAACAGCAAAATAGCGATAGCAAAATTAATACTTTGTTTTTCATTGAGTTATCTCGGCTATTCTCTCTTATGTTCAATTAATAAGGCGAAACATTTAAGAAAAAGCGTTGCAGCCAGCCCATGTTTTGCGATTCATTGATGTAACCATCACCCACATATTCAATACGTGCATCCGCCACCTGTGTGGAGCTTACATGGTTATCTGACCCAATGGTCCGTGGGTTAACCACGCCAGAGAAGCGGATCGACTCCGTTCCTTGGTTAATGGCAATACGCTTCTCACCGACGACATGTAAGTTACCGTTCGCCAGTAATTGGTCTACCGTCACGGTAATCGTCCCTTTAAAGGTGTTATTGGCATTCGCTCCGCCCTTACCACTAAAGTCACTATTACCTTTAATATCGAGTTCGGTATTCTTACCGCCAATCCAGCCTTGCATAAAGCCGGGCAGTATCGCAGCCAAGAAACCAGTTTTCCCAGTGCGATTCGCATTTGCAGACGAGTTTTTGCTAGCACTGACATTTTCTTGCAGATTGATAGTCAAAATATCGCCAACATTACGAGGGCGCCTATCTTCAAATAGGGGCTGATAGCCATAATATGCCGGCTGAGCACTTTGAAATATTGAGCCATTCGGTGCAGGTGCCGTCGGTGCACTTGGAATTGCCGTTGTCTGTGTGTCCACTAACGGACGTGATTTTATGTGTGCGCAGCCACTGGTAATCAAAACCAAAGCAATGACTAATCCCACCTGTTTGGTTGCGATTAAAGGCGTTTGCAACGCTATTTTTTGCTGTTGAGAAATCGTGCTGCTTTCAATCATCATGCTACTCTTTTGCTGCAGTGTACGTTCTACCATCACGAAGAGATCCCTCTCATAGGTAACTCACCATCGTGATTGCAAGTTACCTTTCTGTGTCTTTCCCGCTCAATAAACCAATTACAGCTGAGTTAAACGCTGTAGCATCTGGTCAGATGCGGATACTGCCTTACTATTAATTTCATAAGCACGTTGAGTTTGGATCATATTCACTAACTCTTCGGCAACATTGACGTTAGATGTCTCTAGCATATTTTGATAAATCAACCCTGCACCATTCGTTCCCGGAGCACTTTCATTAGGGGCACCTGAACTTGCCGTTTCCATATACAGGTTTTCACCCATACTTTCTAAACCTGCATCATTGATGAAAGTAGTTAAGGTGATTTGACCAATCTGTTGCGGCTGATTATCACCATAAACGGTGATAGAAACCGTACCATCACGGGCAATTGACATGCTGTTTGCGTTATCAGGGATCATAATCGCAGGGACAATTTGGTAACCGCTTGAGGTTACAAGCTGGCCATCTTGGTTGGGCTGCAATGCCCCATCGCGGGTATAGGCGTCGGTACCATCTGGCATTTGTACATGCAAGAAACCTTGGCCTCGAATAGCGATATCGTTGGTATTACCCGTTTTGTTTAACGCACCTTGTGCGTGAACTCGCATTGTGGCAACGGGACGAGCCCCCGTCCCCATTTGTAACCCTGACGGTAACGATGTTTGCTCAGAGCTCATCGCGCCAGGTTGGCGAATATTTTGATACATTAAATCTTCAAATACGGCACGTTGGCGTTTAAAACCATTAGTACTGACGTTTGCCAAGTTATTAGAAATAACATCAAGGTTGGTTTGTTGAGCATCAAGCCCTGTTTTTGCAATCCATAATGAACGGATCATAATAATTCCTTACTGAATTTAGCTGACGGCAAGCAATTGGTTTGCCCGCTGTGCATTTTCATCAGCACTACGGACTACTTTCATTTGCATTTCAAAATGCCTTGCATTGGCAATCATGGAAACCATGGCTTCAGCAGCATTAACGTTACTTCCCTCAATCACACCAGCGGTAACGATAGCGCGCTCACTTTGTGGAAGCACATTGCCATTAGCCGCTTGGCCTTGAGGTGATAAATGAAATAACCCATCTTCCCCACGAAGTAGGTCTTGTGGCTGTGCTTCAACCACTTTTAAACGGCCAATCTGCCCTAGCATCGTTGGGGGGTCGGTCGCCAATAGCGCTGTCACTGTGCCGTCTGTGCCGATAGTTAATTCGGCATTCGGCGGAACATTAATAGGACCACCATCCCCTTGTAAACGACGCTCGCCAATCATTAACTCACCTTCACTCGAAACCTGAATATTACCGTTACGCGTGTAGGCTTCGCTGCCATCGGCAAGTTCAACAGCCAAAAAGTGCTTGTCATTTAACGCCACATCTGTTGACTTGCCTGTATAGTTCAGTGGCCCTTGGCTCATATCTGCACCGGGTGTTGAGGCAACGACCAGTGTCCTTGTTGGTTCGCTGTCCCCGTTAATGGGCACAGCACGCATTGCCGATAGTTGTGCTTTAAAGCCCGCCGTTGACACATTAGCAATGTTATTTGAAACAACCGCTTGGTTTTCAAGCGCATGACGCGCCCCACCCATGGCAGTATAAATGACGTGATCCATGCCCACCCTCTCGGTTTATCGTAAATTAACCAATGTTTGTAACATTTGATCTTGCGTTTTGATGGTCTGCGCATTGGATTGATAATTACGCTGCATCACAATCATACTGATCAACTCTTGGCTCATGTCCACGTTAGAAGACTCCAGCGCACCACTGGTTAATTTGCCGTATTGCCCTACACCTGGGACACCATCCATTGGGTTACCTGAAGCATTTGAAGAAGCCCAAACGTTACCACCTTGAGAAACTAAACCATTCGGGTTAGCAAAAGCAGACAGCGCAACTTGCCCTACCACACGTTTTTGTTGGTTAGAATAATTCGCAGTAATTAAACCGTTATCTTCAATTTTAAACGTGGTGTATTCACCGGCAGGAAAGCCATCTACATCAATAGCACTGACCGAGGATTCACTGACTTTCTGTTGGCGAGTTTTACTCAGATCGACATTTAACGTTCCATTATCCGCCCCATTTAACCCGTTATAAGCAAAGGCAAATGTGGCTTTATCAGCGTCTTTTAGCTTGCCGTTGCCGTCAAACTCTAATTCACCTAATTTTTTAGCTTCTGTGTCGTTAGTATCTTTTGCATAAGCCGTCCAGTTATTGTCAGACTCTTTGACAAAATACACTGAAATTTCGTGAGTATTACCTTGACTATCAAATGCAGTCATTGTGGTACTGAAATTATAAGTTGCTGAATCATCAGGTTTTGTTATATCAAACTTTTTATCTTTAACTTTATCTTCTGAATTAAGGTTAACTGTCAGTTTGGCTAAGTCTGATTTTTTAGCATCCATCATATCGGTTGGAATGTTAATTCCCGCAGGAACACCACCACTTTGAATAGTGACATTACCGTCCTCATCAACACCTGCCGGATAACCTGTGACGATCATGCCTTGGTTGTTCACTAAGTTACCGCTTTTATCACGTAAAAACTGGCCATCACGGCTATAGTAAATATCGCCATTTTTGTCTTGCACACGGAAAAAACCATTGCCAGAAATAGCGACATCCGTTGGTCTATCCGTACGTGTGATAGGGCCATCTTTAAAATTTTGTGTTACTGCTGCAACATTAACACCCAGACCAACGCCTGATCCTGCGAACATATCGGCAAAAGAGGTTGTCGCCCCTTTAAAACCATTGGTCGCGGAGTTGGAAATATTATTACCAATTGAATCCAGCCCCGCTGATGCTGCATTTAAGCCACTGACTGCTTGTGAAAAAGACATATTTTCTCCATGAGTATTGGGGATAAATTAAGATGAAGGATAAACTTTGAAGATGCTGCTCAGGGGGACACTTTGCCCAATACCAACATCTAATAATGGTGCGTCAGAACCTGGGGTCACGCCGTTGACGCGGGTATAACCTAGTTTTGTGACTTCAACTTCGGCTCCGGCTCTGACGGCTTTCACATCAAAGTAATATTTCCCTTTTGTATCTGCCACTAGATTTCCTTTATTGTCGCGACCATCCCAAGCCATATCATAAATATCGGGTTTGACTTCGGTATCATAAGTAATGGTGCGTACCACCATTCTGTTTTTATCGCGAATAGTAATTTCAACGTTATCTGCCAATTTCGGCAAAAAGAAACCAAACGGAGATGAGATAAATTCGGACTGTGGTTCTTCGCTGCCGCCTTCATCACCCATCACACTTTTATCACTCAGTGCAAAGTTTGAAGGACTATCAGGGCTAATCCCCTCATCCGGTAATGGATTTGAAGGTTTAATGATTGAACTATCTTCGCCAGTGCTCTCTTTTTTAAGTGGCGCTAAAATAATTTCGTTGCGAGGAATAAGAACACCTTTGCCAACAAGCTGAGTGGCTTGTAATGATTGCCCTGAACCGATTTGTTGGGAAATACCACTAACACTATCACTTAGCTTATTCATACTCTCAAGCGTTGCGATTTGTGCCAATTGACTGGTCAAGTCGGTATTTTCCATAGGGTTAGTAGGGTCTTGGTTTTGCATCTGTGTGACAATCATCTTTAAAAATGTGTCACGCATATCATCACTTTGACTTTTCTTTGGCACATTACTGGCAGCCGGCTCTGGACCGGCTGTAGTATTATCCAAAGAGTCGTACATTGTGGCGGCAATTCCCATTACAAACCTCCCTTACTGGCCTATTGTTAATGTCTTTTGCAATAACGTTTTTGCCGTATTCATCACTTCAAGGTTGGCTTGATAACTCCGAGAAGCCGAAATGGTGTTGATCATCTCCCCGACCATGTCGACATTTGGCATTTGCACATAACCTTTTTCATCAGCCAGTGGATGGCCAGGCTTATATTCCATACGCGGCGGTGCGGGGTCTTCAATGAGTTCACTCACACGCACACCACCCACTTCATTGCGCCCTTGTGGTGCCATTTGAAAGACCACTTGCTTTGCACGATACGGCTGCCCGTCCGGTCCTGCGACGCTTTCAGCGTTTGCCATGTTGCTTGCACTGACATTTAAACGCTGAGACTGCGCTGTTAATGCAGAAGCAGAAATATCAAAAATACTCAGTAACGCCATGCTTATTACCCTTGCTGTAGAACAGCCAACATACTTTTAACGCGGCTATTAATAAATGTGAGATCAGCCTGATATTTCAGGGTATTATCAGCGAATTGACTACGTTCAATATCCATATCTACCGTATTACCATCCATCGATGTCTGATAAGGAACACGGTATTTCAAGTCTAAATTTGGCGCTTTAATGCCTCGTCCTTCGATATGGCCTTTAGCTGTCACGGCAAGGGTGACGCCCTTTGAACCAACGACACCTTTGTCCATTGCTTGTTGAAGTTGACGATTAAAGTCAATATCACGTGCTTGATAGCCCGGAGTATCCGCATTTGCGATGTTTGAAGCCAAAACAGTCTGTCTTGCTTCGCGTATTGATAACGCCTGCTGCTGAAAAGCAAACGTGGCATTTAATTTATCAATCATGATGGCCCTCAATGGAAATAAAGCGACTCCTGAATCTGAACATTCGCTCATATAATTTAAAATTCGACCTGCATATCTTAGCCGTCTACTAAAAAATCTAATGGCAAGATAAAGGCAAAATAATTGACCTATTTGGCTCATTCATTATTAAAGACCTGCGTAAACTGCAATCGTGAAAAAGTTTGCTTACCAAGGAGGCTATCCCTACATGCGTTATCGTCAAAAGCTGCCATTTAGCATTGTAATTAGTGTATTAGGGTTAACCATTAGCCTTGCTCAAGCTTCATTACCTCAAGATATCAATCACTATTTCCGCCAAATTCACGGTAAAAAAAACCAAGTTTCTATTGAGATCAAAACGCCGATTGAACGTTGGCCAAGCTGTGAGAAACCCCAAATCAGTCCACCTATTGGGGGCAGAAATATGGGAAATGTATCTATTCCAGTGCAGTGTGGTAAGAAAAAACAATTTATTCAGCTAATTGTGAATGTGACGGGGCAATATTTCGTTGCAACACGTAATATAAATCGTGGTGAATCTATTGAGTTTGTGGATATTGGCAGTAAAAAAGGCTTATTACATAAGCTTCCCGCTGGAGCGAGTACTGATAAAATGGCACTACGCGGCGCAATAGCACTTCGTAATATCCCAGCGGGGCAAACATTTACCAAATCGATGATCCGGCTCCCTTGGGCAATAAAAGCAGGTCAAACCGTATTTGTCTTTGCTAATGGGGAAAATTTTTCAGTGAAATACGAAGGAAGAGCCATTAATAATGCCACCATTGGGCAAAATATTCGTGTAAGATTACTCAATGGTCAAGTAGTCAATGGGTTAGCACAAGAGAATGGCAGTGTTAATATCGCATTAAAATAAATGCCATCAAGACCGAATATGACGAGTCTGTACTTAATGTCAACTCACTCAAAATGAACCTTTATTCTAAATAGTTCAAGTCGCATCAAGGCGACAAGTGAATGAGTCGCTAGGAGCTTACATAAGTAAGTGACTAGTGCGAATGAGCGTAAGTTAACGTAGAGGCGGCTTGAAATATGACGAATAAAGGCAATATTTTGTAACACTATAAAGACTAAAGATCCCACAAAATACGCCGATAACTCTCATATGATAAAAATCGGGAACAGGAAAACACATTATGGCTATTGAGCAAACACCTGCAATTTCTGCGCTAACTCAGGTAACAAACCGTGACCCACAAGATACGGCTACCCCGATGCGCGATAAAAAAATTTCGACAAATGAAATCATTAAAGAAAGTACATTTGTCCCGAGTGAGCTGCAAAAAAAATTATTACAGCCCCAAGCTAGCGATATTAACAGCGCTAAAGTTGAACAAATTAAACAAGCTATCAAAGATGGCACCCTGAAAATGGATGCAGAAAAGATTGCTGATGGCATTTTACGTGATGCACATGAGTGCATGTTATCAATGAAATAAATAACTACCATGACTGATGAACTATTAATCTTGCTAGAACAGCAACATGCTCATTTACAATCATTGCAAATCGTGATGAAAAATGAGGAACTACTATTAGGTTACCAGCGTGTTCCGCCTTCGCCTTTTCAGGAAACGACTGAACAAAAACGTTTCCTTGTTGCGGCGATAGGCCATGGGGAGACCCAGCGGCTACAACTCGAATCACAAGCAGAAATTACCGCGCCTTATGAAGGTAATACTGAATTAGCCAGTGTATGGGAAGCGATTAAAGTATTAACAACCAGCTTAAAAGAATTAAACTATCGCAACCACCAAATGCTGCAATTACATATAGAACTCAATGCTCAACGCCTAAACTTTGTAAAGAAACACAATAACCAATCCACTTATGGTGCTGATGGTTTAGAATCAAAACGCCCTGTTTTAGGTAAAAAAATTTCGATTTAAACTGTGTTCTGCCTAGTTCAAAAACCCTTTTTTATCATCTCAAAGCCTATCAGACAGCTTACTCAATGACCTGATATAGCTTCAACATTAAGTCGACTAAAGGAAACCTACCGCCATTTAACCGACCTGCTGGCTATACCCTGATATGCAGCCCATCTAAGAAGCCTCTGATAAAGGCCTAATTCAGTTCCCCTCATAAACAAATTGGTTCATTTTAATCAGCTATCAAATGCGAAAAGGCCACTCGAATAAGAGTGACCTTGCATACTTTCTTTACGCTTTAACGTGGGTTCAAATACACGCCTTCGGTATATGCCTTAAAACAATGACATACCTATCCTACTGGCCATATAGGTTGGCGCAACAGGGTTAGCTACCACTAATCATCGAAGTCATTCTAATCTTACGGTGGTCAGTCATTTCTAAATTAGACATCACCACTAACTGCGGCAAACTTCGGCGTAAGAAACGCGATAAAATTAGGCGTAAAGCATGGTTAACTAATAACACTGTAGGAGCCCCCATCGCTTCTTGGTGAGAAATTGCTTGTTCTGCTTGAGTTTGAATAAACTGCGCAAGGTTAGGCTCTAAGCCCCCACCATTTTTGGCCGCTTGCAATAAAATTTGTTCAAGCCCCGCATCTAAACCAATAACTTGAATTTCTTCTGCATTACCAAACCACTGTTGAGTAATAGCGCGGCCTAATGCAATTCTCACTTGCGAAGTTAAATAGTCCGTGTCTTTTTGCTCGCCATTTTCCCCCGCCATTTCTGCTAGTGTTTCAATAATGGTACGCATATCGCGGATCACTACGTCTTCCATTAATAAATTCTGTAGAACACGGTGCAAAATTGTTAATGAGATGGTATCGGGGATCAGGTCATCAGCCAGTTTTGGCATCTCTTTTTTCACTCGGTCATATAACATTTGTGCTTCTTGGCGACCAAATAACGTGCTTGAGTTTTGCAATAAAATTTGATTGAAATGCGTTGCTACCGCGGTACTCGCAGACACTACCGTATAGCCTTGAATTTGCGCTTGCTCACGTAAATCATCATCAATCCAAACGGCAGGTAAACCAAATGCAGGTTCTTTAGTCTCATCACCTTGCAATGACCCCGCCGCATTACCAGGGTCGATAGCAAGACTACGCCCCGGTTGTGCTTCACCACGCCCAACTTCAGCGCCTTTAATTAAAATACGGTATTCACATGGGGAAAGTGCTAGGTTGTCACAAATATGGACAACAGGGGGCAAATAGCCTACTTCTTGAGCGAATTTCTTACGTAAACCACGAAGGCGACCCAGCAATTCACCTTGCTGCTCACTGTCAACGAGCGGTATCAATCGATACCCGACCTCCATCGCTAACAAGTCTTCTAATTGAACATCATCCCACGTTGCTTCAACAACTTTGTTCGCTTCTTGAAAATGTTGTGCTTGGTTGTTGTCCCCCGCGGCATTTTCCGGTTGCTGAGCTTTACGAACTAGATACCAACCCAATGCCGCTAACGCTGCAGTAAACAACAGGAAAACAAAGTTAGGCATTCCAGGTATTAAACCTATTAGCCCAAGGACCCCTGCACTGAGCCACATCACTCGCGGGTTATTGAAGAGTTGGTTAACCATCTGTTCACCCACATCTTCATCCGTTGCAACACGAGTGACGATAACCCCTGCCGCGGTCGAAATAATTAATGCCGGAATTTGGGCGACTAAACCATCACCGATGGTTAACAAGGTATAGGCACTGGTCGCATCCCCCAGAGACATATTATGTTGACCGACCCCAACAATTAAGCCTCCAATCACGTTAATCACCATAATCATGATCCCCGCGATAGCATCGCCACGGACGAACTTACTCGCCCCGTCCATTGAACCGTAAAAATCAGCTTCTTGGGTTACTTCGGCACGGCGTTTTTTCGCTTCGTCATCACTAATGATGCCAGCATTGAGGTCTGCGTCGATAGCCATTTGCTTACCCGGCATACCATCAAGTACGAAGCGTGCGCCCACTTCCGCAATGCGCCCCGCACCTTTAGTGATAACCATAAAGTTAATTAATACTAGGATGATAAATACCACAATACCGATAGCAAAATTACCGCCGACTAAAAAGTGGCCAAATGCTTCAACGACTCGCCCTGCTGCGTCTGGCCCTGTATGACCATCAAGTAAAATAATCCGCGTAGAAGCAATGTTAAGGGAAAGACGTAACAATGTGGCGAATAACAAGATGGTTGGAAACGCGGCAAAATCGAGGGTCCGTTTAGTGAACATCGCCACTAGCAATACCATGATGGAAAGTGCGATATTAAAAGTAAACAATAAATCCAATAAAAATGCCGGCAATGGCAGTACCATCATCGACAAAATCAATAAGATAAGAACCGGACCCGCAAGTATTTGCCACTGCGTTCCTTGTAAGTTTTTCGGCAATTTTAAAAGTGAAGCCAAATTAGCCATCTCGATTGTTATCTCCAGCAAAGTCCAGTGTTGGTGGCACTGGTAAATTTTTCGGTTTTTTCGGTCTGAGCCCACCTTCACGACGCCAGCGACGTAATTGGTAAACCCATGCTAAAACTTCTGCTACCGCAGCATATAAGGCAACAGGGATACTTTGTCCTATCTCTGCATGGCGATATAATGCACGTGCTAAGGGCGGTGCTTCTAACTGCAATATTCGGTGTTCTTCACCGATTTCTTTAATACGTTGAGCAAAAACCCCAGCGCCTTTTGCTAATACTTTTGGCGCTCCCATTCTTTTATCATCATATTTTAGCGCCACCGCATAATGGGTTGGGTTGGTGACTATCACATCCGCATTGGGGACATCCGCCATCATCCTATTACGCGCGATAGCACGTTGCTGCTGGCGAATTTTGGCTTTTATCTGGGGGTCACCCTCTTGCTGTTTAAATTCATCTTTGATTTCTTGGCGGCTCATTCTTAATTTTTTCAAATGAGAGCGAAATTGGTAAAACACATCAAACGCCACCATTGGGATCAGTAAAAAGACAATTAAGTAGCCAGCAAAAATTACTTTTTGTAGTGCATTACTAAGGGCGGTAATCGGTGATTCCATCACTAAATGCAGCAATGATGGCCAACTTTCCCATAAAAATATAAAGGCCCCTAACCCAACAAATAACGATTTCAAAATTGCTTTAAATAGCTCAGATAATGCATTCATTGAAAAAATACGTTTTAACCCTTTCAACGGGTTAAGTTTTTTCAAATCAAACTTAATCAATTTGCTATTAAATACTAGCCCGCCCACCAGTGACGAAGCCGAAATCCCAACGAGCGCCAACCCACCAATCACCGGAAGTAAAGCAAATAATGCCTCACTAACGACCCTAGCTAAGTAGCTGATCATTAAGCCCGTATTTTGTAAATAATGCCCATCAAAAATAAACCCTTGGCGAGCTATTTGTCTTAGTTGAGTTGCCAGATGCCCACCACTTAGCCACAGTAAGCTAATACCCGCTAACATCATCATTAACGAGCTCAATTCCTTTGAACGAACTATTTGCCCATCATCTTTGGCTTTCTGCTTTTTATGGGGAGTGGGTTCTTCTGTTTTTTCTACATCACTCTCGTCGGACACATCTGTTCCATCATTTTAAAATACGAGTTATCGCATAGCATGACAGAGTGTAAGAAAATCAATGGTGGAAAATAGACACACTTCGAGGGGGTTATTTGCCCATTGAGCAATAAGCCAGCAATCTTGCGAATAGCTTCGCAAACATGAGCGCTCACTGAAGATAATCCTATATTTCGTATTAATAAAGAATAAAAAAATATCAGTGTCACTGTAACGCCTGAGCTCTGCGAACAAGCATGGCGGGCTAAACTCAACTTATCTGCAATACTAACTTGTGCCTTACAAGCTGAATTAAAACGCCTAGAAGCACAAAAGTGGAAAAATGAAAATATCGAAGGTTTTAACCAGTTAAATAGGATCAATGAAGAATACGGATTACTCTCAGATAAATACAAGGGTTTTTAATGCAATATTGCCTCTATCAAAATCGAGAAGATACAGTCAAACACCCATATTTACTGGACATTCAAAGTAATATTATTGATATATTGAATACTCTTTTAGTCATCCCGTTATTCGATAGCAGGCTAGTTAAAAAGCCATTACCTACTTGCCTTAACCCCCAGTTATTTAGCAACGGGCAGGTGTTTGTTTTAATGACACACCAAATGGCTTGCGTCCCTCATTCATTATTAGGGAAAGAAATCGTTGACTTGAACTGCCAACAAAACACGATTAAACACGCAATTGACTTACTTATTGATGGCTTTTAACAATAAAAGGTTATTATGGATATTTGTCATCTTGTTGCCCCTGATGTTCCCTTAGAAGATGCCCCTAAGCATGCGCAGCACATACTTAATTGGCTAAAGCAACAAGGCATTATTGACCCACATTTTCAACATATTGAATATGGTGAAGTTATTTATCGCCCAACGCCCGCCTATAAAGAGCCGATTCTCTATGTTGTCAATGATGAGATAGTACCGACTCAATTACCTGAAGAGACATTAAAAAACTATTTAACTATCGTCACCGAACGCACCGTATTCCACGCAGGGGGAAATGGTCTTGGTATTTATTGCCCACAATGCGCCAAAGAACAAAGTGAACATAGTAACGCATGGGGCGATACCGTTTCCGATTGGTACGAAGGGAGACCTGAAATTCTTGGGTGTTTTAATTGCAACTTCAATGCCCCACTTTCCGGTTGGAATTTTGACCCACAATGGGCTTTTGGAAATTTAGGTTTTAGCTTCCATAATTGGGACATACAAGACTGCTTTATCGACCAACTAGAACAGGTGCTCGGCAGCAAAATCATCACGGTATATCAGCATGATTAATATTCGCTGTACCTTTCAACTTATTTGACCGTGACGCTCAGTGAAAGGCGCATGCCTAATGCATCTGCATACTTTAGTAATGTGCCAAGCTTAGGGTCAAATTGCCCTTTTTCTAAACGTGAAATATTTTGCTTTTGCGTTTTCATTTTTTCAGCGATTTGGACTTGGGTTAAATTATTGGCAATGCGGGCTAATTTAAGCTGGTTAATCATCTCTTTGCGTATTTCTAATTCTATATAAGGTGATTCAATATCAGTCTCATTATGTTGTTCTGTTTCAGTGTCCCTGACTATAGTAGAGATTAAATCGTTATTTATCATTACAATACCCCCTATACTCTAAATAACTCAAGTTAGCGCTAGCCAATAAATGAACTCGTCGATAAAGCCTCTATCAACAAAGTGACTAAGGTGAATAAATGTAGTCAACAGCGCAGCCGCTTGCAGTCTGATGAAGATATAATTCAACTAAATTGAAGCTACTCTAGCAGGATGACTATTAGGGTAGCTCCATAAACAAAGGCTTAAAATGTTCGGTTAGAAACCGAGTTCATCAAGAAGATCATCAACCTGTGACTGTGATGCCATTACGTTCACACCTTCTTTATTAATTTGAGGCCCATTGAGCAAACCTTCATTTTGCGTTTTGACGCGCATTTCTGGTGGCGTATTCTCCATCAACAAAGCCAGTAATTGTTTTTCCGCTTCTTCAACAACTTCCATCATTTTTTTGATGACTTGCCCTGTTAAATCTTGGAAATCTTGCGCCATCATAATTTCAAGTAGTTCAGCTTTAGTCGTTTCGCTGTCTTGGATCACTTGGCTTAAAAATGCCTCTGTTGATTGTCGCAATTGAGCCGGGACAGCATCATTTTCCGCTTCTTGCCATTGCTGTTGTAACGCTTGTGCGTTTTTATTCATATCAACTTGTAATGGCTTGATAACATCAATGCCATTTAACGTTTTTTCTGCTGCTTGCGCAGTCATTTGGGCAATATAACGTAACCTATCTTTACCATCAGGAATGCTGGCAACCGCCTGTTGAACACTTTTTTCAAGACCAAGCTCTCGCATGCTCTCTCTTAGCGTTCTCATTAAGGTACCAATCCGCGTAATGACTTGTTTTAAATCATCATTACCATTGCGATTGCTCCCGATACCACACTGTTCTGTCATGACAATCTCCTTTGGTATACGCGTTTATTGCAGACCCATTTTTTCAAAAACTTTATTTAATTTTTCTTCCAAGATAGCTGCGGTAAACGGCTTAACCACATAACCACTTGCTCCTGCTTGTGCGGCTGCAATAATATTTTCCTTTTTGGCTTCTGCGGTGACCATTAGAACTGGAATATGTTTCAGGGCATCATCACCACGGATAGTTTTAAGCAGTTCTAAACCATCCATATTTGGCATGTTCCAATCTGCAACAACAAAATCGATATTGCCTGTGCGGATCTTCTCTAATGCATCAACGCCGTCTTCTGCTTCTTCTATTTTATTAAACCCGAGCTCTTTTAATAAGTTACGGACGATACGACGCATTGTAGAAAAATCATCGACAACCAAAAAACTGAGATCTTTAGCGGCCATAACCACTCCTTCAAAAAACAATTGTGAATTTCTGCATCGTTAAACCGACACAGAAGAAAGTCTTGCTAAAACGCTAGGGGCAATTTTAAGAATATCTTGCACCTCATCCGCCGCATCCATTTCTATCGCAGCACGCGGCATACCAAATACAACGCAACTACTTTCGTTTTGCGCATAAGTGATAGCCCCCTGCTGGCGTAAATTAAGTAGCCCTTTTGCCCCATCCATTCCCATTCCTGTCAGCAAAATGCCAATACATTTTCGGCCAACACACTGGGCAACAGAATCAAATAACACATCAACAGATGGGCGATGGCGGTTAACCGGCTCACTCTGTTGCAAAATGACTTGAAAACCTTTGCCTTTATCTGCAATTAGCATATGTGAGTCGCCAGGAGCAATGTACGCATGGCCTTTTTGCAGCAATTCGTTGTGTTCCGCTTCTTTGACTGTCAACACGCAAAGTTTATTTAGTCTTTCAGCAAACGAGCGAGTAAACCCTGCGGGCATATGCTGGGTGATCACTACGGGCGGGCACTCTTTAGGGAGCATTTCAAGAAATTGACGTATCGCCTCTGTCCCCCCAGTCGATGCACCAACCGCAATGACTCGGCTATTACAAACATATGGAGACAAAGCTTTAGCCTGTGAAATCGGCTCTGTAACTTTTTTCTCTGCACGCGTAAAACGACTGCGCTGTGTAATTTTTGACATCGCCGCTGCACGAATTTTTTCACCAATCACATCGCGATAACTGATCATCGTTTCACGGATACCAATTTGCGGTTTGGTGACAAAATCTACCGCGCCTAATTCCAATGCTTTTAACGTCACTTCGGAACCTTTAGAGGTTAATGTCGAAACCATGACGACGGGCATTGGGTGTAAACGCATTAATTTTTCTAAGAAATCAATACCATCCATACGTGGCATTTCGACGTCTAACGTAATGACATCAGGCTCATGTTGTTTAATTAAGTCACGTGCAACATAAGGATCTGGTGCGGTATCCACCACTACCATGTCTTCATGACTATTAATAATTTCGCGCATTAATTGACGCATCAGTGCTGAGTCATCCACACATAGCACTTTAATTTTTTTCATTACCCCCTCCTCGCAGCTTGCAAGCTGTAGACGGTTTGCCCTTTAATCACAAAACTTTGCGATAACTGAGATAAATTTTCTGAATGTCCAATAAATAACAAACCATCTGGCTTAAGCAATGGAACAAAACGCTCTAGCATTTTCATTTGCATTTCTTTATCAAAATAAATCATGACATTACGGCAAAAAATAGCGTCAAAACGATGCTGTAATTGCCAGTCATGGTCGCTAAGATTTAAGTAACGAAATTCAATCATTTGCCGTAATGCGGGTTTCACTCGGGCATAGCCATCAAACTCACCAACACCTTTCATAAAATAGCGCTGTCGCTGTAATGCACTTAGGTTCTTCAACTCTTCAATGCGGTATACACCCTGCTTAGCTCTTTCCAAGACTTCAGTGTCAATATCACTAGCAATCACTTTGGCATTAACAGCATTAGGCCCCAGAACATCACTCAGTGTCATGGCGATAGAGTAGGGTTCCTCACCAGTCGAAGAAGCTGCACACCAAACATTAATAGGGCTGTTTTTCCGTGTACGGATAAACTCCGCCAGCGTCACAAAATGATGCGGTTCGCGGAAAAAGGCCGTTAAATTGGTGGTTAAAGCATTTACAAAAGCTTGCCACTCTGGATGCTGAGGTTCACGCTCTAACATCCGCAAATAATCCGAAAAATTGCCGATATTACAATCCCTTAACCTCTTTAATAGCCGGTTATAGACCATATTTTTTTTATTCATGGTAAGGACAATGCCTGATTTTTTATGAATAAATCGACAAACCCGACTAAACTCATCATCAGTCAGTGGTTCCACCTGTGGTACAAAAAGCATCGTACTTGTCGTCCTATTCAATAAAAACCCAGAAGCAGCCGGATATTCAGGCTGCTCTTGATGGCGGAGGAAATGAAAATTGTGTTTCACTTCCTCAGCCGAAAACCAATAAATTGATTCACTTAAAACTGTAAATTAAAACTCATCTACTCAACGTCGAATTCGCTGAGTCCCATTTTCGGGGAGTTCAAAGAACGCAACGGTATCAACTAAGTTGTTGGCCTGATCTTCTAAGGCAGCAGTAGCACTAGTAGATTGTTCCACTAAAGCTGCGTTTTGCTGGGTGACAAGATCCATTTGGCTTACAGCGGTAGCTACTTGCTCAATACCCCGACTTTGTTCATTTGAGGCTGAAGCAATATTTCCCATCAATTCAGTAACTTGGTTAACAGCTGCAACCAACTCACTCATTGTGGTACCCGCTTCATTCACTAATTGAGAACCTTGACTTACACGGCCCACGGACTCATCAATAAGAGTTTTAATTTCTTTGGCGGCTTCGGCACTGCGCTGGGCTAAGGCCCTAACCTCCCCTGCAACAACAGAGAAACCTCGCCCTTGTTCACCCGCTCGCGCAGCTTCAACAGCAGCATTTAGCGCTAAGATGTTAGTTTGGAAGGCAATACCATCAATCACACTAATAATGGCACTGATTTTTTGAGAGCTGTTTGCAATCGACGTCATGGTATCGATGACATCTTCTGTAATTTCGCCCCCTTTCGTTGCCGTCTTAGAAGCACTCACCGCCAATTCACTCGCCTGACGCGCGTTGTCTGCGTTTTGCTTAACCGTTGCTGTCAGCTCTTCCATACTAGCCGCCGTTTCTTCCAAAGATGCGGCTTGCTGCTCAGTACGTGAGGATAAGTTATTATTGCCTAAAGCAATTTCGCGGATACCCGTATACATTTGGTCGGTATTTGAACGCAGCGCTGTCACTGATGTGACTAAAGACTCTTGCATTTGCTTTAACTTGCCAAAAACCTCGCCAATTTCATCACCCGTTTTCACTTCGATAGTTTGGTTTAATTTCCCATCTGCGACTAATGCAAAGTGTTCTCCCATACTTTTAAGAGGAGTGATTACCTTGCGTTTCATCCAATAGTGGGCAAATGCGATGACTACTATGATGATCACGATAACAGAGATAAATGAGCTCCAAGCGAAGGTGTTGTACATCCTTGCCGCAGATAAAGACTCTTCATTCTCGATTTTCAGTAAATCGAGGTAATCGCGAATCCCTGCTTCAAGTTGTTCTTGGTTTTCTTGAGCGGGTAAGGCAATGTAAGCTGGAACATCTTTATTATCTAAATGCGTTTTTAACGCTTTTAATGTGATAACAAAAGCTTGGTACCTTTCATCCAGCGCCGCGAGGTTCTCTTCTTCACTAAGGATTGGCTGGTTTTTAAATTCGGTGTAATCTTTAGCCGCTTCCGCTAGTAAATTATCGAATGTCACCTGTGTTTCTTCTATCAGAGGCTCATGCCCCCCAACTTTATTCAGTAATGCAATTTGCGTCAGGCTGTTACGTGCCTGCATTAAGTGTTTATTCGTTTCTTCTAATAGTGCACGCTTATTTGACCCTAAATCGATGCGTTCCAATGAATTTAATTCACTAACAACTATTCCAACAGAAACCCCGCTAGACACGATCTGCATCCCACAAAATAAAATGAGAAGTAGATATAAACTCACTGAAATCCGGATATTTTTACCAAACATTGAAATCCCCACTTGTGCCAGCTAAGAGAACTGATCGCCTAATACATTGCCTTGTTTTCTAATGCACAGAAACGCTGCAAAACCGAAGCTTTGCAGCGTAAAACTGAGCTTAATCGTTAGAAAGTTTCCCAATTGTCATCATCTTTATGTTCCTTCGATGATATTTTTGTTAAATCCGGCGTTTTAACGATATTCGAAACCGTTCTTTCTGCCGGTTTAATATTACGTATTTCACTTTGTTTTAATGGTGGTAAGCGGAAGATAGAAATCAATTGCGACAGTTTCGCGACTTGTTCTTCCAATACATTGGCAGCAACTGCCGATTGCTCAACTAAAGACGCGTTTTGCTGTGTGACTTTATCCATTTCGGCTACGGCGATGCTGACTTGGGCAATCCCTTTGCTTTGCTCATCGGAAGCCGTTGCAATATGAGTCATAATGTCTGTCACACGGGTAACCGATTCGACAATTTTAGTCATTGTCTCACCTGCGTCTTCGGCTTGGCGTGCCCCGGTATCCGTTCTTGATACTGAATCTTCAATAAGCGTTTTAATTTCTTTTGCCGCATCCGCACTACGCTGAGCTAAGTTACGCACTTCATCGGCAACGACTGCAAACCCGCGCCCATGCTCACCCGCTCGTGCAGCTTCTACTGCTGCATTCAATGCTAAGATATTGGTTTGGAAGGCAATGCTGTCAATGACGGCGGTAATATCAGAAATTTTTTGCGAGCTATCCGCAATGTTCAACATGGTACTCACCACATTGGAAACAACCTTACCGCCCTCTTTCGCAATAACCGATGCTTGGCTAGCAAATTCACTGGCTTGATGTGCATACTCAGTGTTTTGTTTCACCGTTGCCGTCAGCTCACTCATACTGGCAGAAGTCTCTTCCAAGCAAGCTACTTGTTGCTCTGTTCGTGCAGATAAATCATTATTACCCGCAGCAATCTCAGTAGTGCCTTGGTAAATAGTTTCGCTACCATCCAATACGCCACGCACCGTATTAATCAACTCCTGCTGCATGTGCTGGACACCATTCGCCAACTCACCAATTTCATTGTTCGCCGTTGTGGTTATATTTGGCGTCAAATCCCCTGAAGCAAAGACTTGAATTCGTTGATTTAATAAACTGAGAGGTTCAATAATTCCCTTACGAACATAGCGATAACTGAAGAATCCAATAAAGGCTAACGCAATCGATAACGTCATCAACATATATAATGACTGGCGATAATTATTGTCTGCATTTACGACTTCGGCTTGAAAGTCAGAGGAGATATCAGCAAAGTATGCGTTAAATTGCTCTTCAAATTTCACTTGATGCCCTGAGGTTCTATGGGCATAAAAACCTTCTAAATCACCTTTTTCTGCATATTCACCTAGCTTAATTAGTGCATTTCGGTAGGTTTCATAAGTGTTAAAAAGCTGTTCAAATTTGGCTTTATCATAATCCGAACTTTGCATTAGCTTCTTATAACGGTCATAAGCACCATCCGCCGCTTTGAAGTTATTTTTCGCAGCCTTAATCAGCTCTTCATTGGTGGCATCGTCTTGAATTTTGCGCCCTTCTAATAAATAAGCGTTAATTGACCGATTTAAATTAGCTCGAGCTTGTAATAAATTAACCCAACTTTCTGTTAAGACTTGCCTTTGGCGTTGTAATGAATTCAAGTAATTTATACTGTCGCTGTTATCGCCCAGTTTGGTAAACATCAAACCACTGGATACCAGCTGCAGTAAAATAAAGATAAAAATGACGGACAAAAGTCCTGATACGATTTTAATTCGACTGTACATGACGTTTTACTAACATAATTTTGTTGTATTTTGGATATCGGTCATCAAGCCAAAAACTTTAGCCAATGACTTATTATTATTTGCACAAATAGTTAGGCTGAGAATTACTCAGCCATGCTGTCAATTAGTGCCATTTCATCGCTTGTTAGTAACTTTTCAATATCGACTAATATCAACATACGGTCATTAACTGTCCCAAGACCTGTTAAATATTGTGTCGATAAGGTCACAGCAAAATCAGGTGGCGGTGCGATTTGTTCTTCATTTAATACCAGCACATCAGAAACACCATCCACAACAATTCCAACGACTCGGTCTTTTAAATTCACCACAATGACAACGGTATTATCGTTATACACCACGTTTTCGTGGGAGAATTTCACGCGTAAATCAATAATAGGGATAATCACACCACGTAAATTGGTCACGCCCTTAATAAAATCTGGTGTATTCGCGATACGAGTAACCTGCTCATAGCCACGAATTTCCTGCACTTTTAAAATTTCAATGCCGTACTCTTCTTCACCTAAAGTGAAAATAAGATAGCCTTCGCCGTTCTTTTCTTCTTCGTGTTTATTTAAATCATCATCTAACATAGACATGGTGTATGGCCTCTATTTAGTGCACGACAGGTTGAGAAACCTGTTGTTTCTTTTTAATCAAAATGCTGTTATTCATTCTTTGCAGCTCGGCCACATCTAAAATCAATGCAACAGAGCCATCGCCCATAATTGTTGCTGCAGAAATACCTGGGATCTTGCGATAATTACTTTCAATATTTTTCACCACCACTTGTTGTTGTCCTACTAGCTTGTCAACTAATAAGGCAAAGCGATGACCTGCATTTTGGATAATCAACACAATGCTGTTATCTAAATGGCGTTCAGCCCCGTCAATTGAAAAAACATTATGTAATTCAACGAGTGGTAAGTATTCTCCACGCACAAGCAACATTTTTTCTTCACCCGCTAAACGGTAAATATCTTCCTGACGTGGTTGTAATGTGCTGATGATGGCGCTTAACGGCACGATAAATACGTCTTCCGCAACTTTTACGGACATACCATCGAGAATAGCCAAAGTTAAGGGGAGTAAAATACGGATGATTGTCCCTTTACCTTCGGTGAAACCTATCTGAATACGCCCTCCCATGTCTTGAATGTTCCGCTTAACAACATCCATTCCAACACCCCGACCAGAGACATCCGTCACGACCTCAGCAGTTGAAAAACCGGGTGCCATAATCAGCATGGCTACTTCATCATTGCTCATCCCGTCATGCACATTCATGCCTTGAGACTTGGCTTTTGCCAAAATGCGTTCACGGTTTAACCCCGCACCATCATCACGAACTTCAATGCAAATATTGCCGCTCTGATGTGCCGCAGCCAACGTTAATGTGCCAGCTTCTGGTTTACCATTGGCTAACCGAACTTCTGGTTTTTCAATTCCGTGATCAAGACTATTGCGTACCAAATGATTTAGCGGGTCAACAATCCGCTCTATTAAGCTTTTATCTAGCTCCGTGGAGCTACCTTCCACTTTGAGTTCGATTTTTTTGCCTAATTTCGATGCAATATCGCGTACCATGCGAGGAAAACGGCTAAAGACATAATCCATTGGCATCATGCGAATAGACATAACAGATTCTTGTAATGCCCGTGAATTCCGCTCTAATTGCACAATCGAACTTAATAAATCGCTGTATTCGTTTTGGTCTACTTGCTGGCTATGTTGCGTCAACATAGATTGGATAATGACTAGCTCGCCAACTAAGTTAATCAGTTGGTCAACTTTTTCGACTGCAACACGAATACTGCTAGAGTCCCCTTTGGGTTTAGCTACAGCAGGTTTTTTCGATGTATTCGTTGTTACAGCAGTAGCCGGTGATGTGGCTACTGGCTTAGTTTCTTCCTTCGGCTCAACAACGTTGGCGTTGGCTTGGTTGTCAGGTTCACTAGCAGTGATTTTTTCAGGAGCAACAGCCTGGCAGTCGCTAAAAGAGACCGTTTGATGAGTAATTTGTGACTCGTCAACCACAAAACATAATACGCCACAAATATCATCAATATCTGTATTAGTTCCAAGCCAAGCCTGTAGGCTATCAGCGGTTTTTTCAGTGTGGTACAGATTGCCAAATAAACTTAATTCATCGGCAAGTAAATCAACTTCACTTTCTTTTAGTTGATTTAATGTGATCATAAAATAGTGTGAAAACTCGCCTTGTGACGTGGCCGTTTCAGCAATCTCAGTTTCAACTAATTGTTCCGTTTGCGATGGAGCTAGCTCAGTGACCTCCTCAGCATGGTTTTCAACCCGGCTAAGGACCTCGCAAATCCGCTTAAATGTTTCCTCATCAGGTAAAGAATCATTTTTATACGCATCTAACTGTGACGCCATTACATCTTTTGCATCAAGAAATACGTCAATGATGTCAGGTGTGAGCGTTAACTCATCATGACGCGCTTTATCCAGCAAGTTTTCCAATGTATGAGTGGTGTTTTGCAACTGAGTGAAACCAAAGGTTGCAGCTCCTCCTTTTATTGAATGGGCACTGCGGAAAATGGCATTTAGCTGTTCGCTGTCCGGGTCAAAAGGATCAAGCTCAAGTAAATGTTGTTCCATATCCCTGAGCAACTCATCGGCTTCATCGAAAAATGTTTGATAAAACTCGGTAATATCCATGGTTTTTATCCAGTTTCGCTTAGGTTTCACTTAACGCTGTCTGCCGGAATGACCGGCAGACAACTAAACAAATCATGTAATAAATTCAAATTACTATGATTTATCACGGTATTTTTACCGCAGATATTTCATCCACAATGGGGTCAGACGATATTTTTTGCGGTTTATTCAGCACATCGTTGATGGGTTTTGCCCCACTGTATTCACGTAATATTTGTTTTGCATCTTCATCATTTAACACGATAATGCTTATCCGGCGGTTAATAGGTGCAAGTCCATCTTCGGTATCTAAATGGATTGCAGATGCCATTCCTACAACTCGTAGTACCTTGTTTTCATCCATCCCTCCACGAATTAACTCACGACGAGAAGCGTTTGCTCGGTCAGATGACAGCTCCCAGTTACTATAATTTGCCCCATTAGCATAAGGTAAATCATCCGTATGACCGGAAATGCTGATACGGTTTGGGACATCATTCAGAAGCGGTGCAATCGCACGTAGGATATCGCGCATATAAGGCTCAACAGTGGCAGACCCCACTTTAAACATGGGTCGATTTTCACTATCAACAATTTGGATACGTAAACCATCATTAATCATATCAATGAGCAAATGTGGTTTTAATTCGTTCAAACGAGGGTCTTTTAAAATGGCTTGTTCAAGGGACTTTTTTAATTTTTCAAAGCGATAATTTGCGTCACCGTCAATAATATTGTTTGGTTCTGGCATCACATCCCCTTCGCGGAAAATAGGGTCTTTACCACCACCGGGAATTGGGTTTGTAGCATCCCCACTTTTTTTACCTGGGTTAATTGCGGTACTTAATGGGGTGCGAAAATACTCAGCAATCTGAGTCAGTTCCTGAGGACTTGAAATTGAGATCAGCCACATCACGAGAAAGAACGCCATCATTGCAGTCATAAAATCGGCATAAGCAATTTTCCATGAACCGCCATGGCCACTTTGCCGATGTGAATTACGCTTTTTAACTCGGATAATATGAGGAGTATTGGCTGCCATCCTAATGCTACTCCTCAGTCGTTTCTTGTGTGCGAGCGCCTACTTTCACCTCACGAACTCTATCCTCAAGTTCAACAAAGGAAGGTCTATCTACGCTAAAGAGTACTTTACGACCAAACTCAACGGCGATTTGCGGCGCATAACCTTGTAATGCTGAAAGAAAGGTCACCTTAATGCACTCCATCATTTTCAGTTGTTCGCTACTACGCTGCCTAATCAGTGCTGCTAATGGTAGAATAAATCCGTAAGCGACTAAAATACCTAAAAATGTCCCAACCATTGCATGGGCAATTAAAGCGCCTAACTCTCCCGCAGGACGGTCGGCCGAGCCAAGCGCATTCACCACGCCTAAAACTGCAGCAACAATCCCGAATGCAGGCATCGAGTCTCCAACCATGTTTAAACCTGAAGCTGGGACTTCATTTTCTTGACGAAAGGTTTCTAATTCTTCATCCATTAACGCCTCAATTTCATGGCTTTGTAAGTTACTACTTACCATCAGACGCAAATAATCCACCACAAACATCATGGTTGTTTCATCTTTTAAAATACGAGGATATTGGGAAAAAATTTCACTTTCTTGCGGGTTCTCAATATCTTTCTCAAGGGCAAGTAACCCTTGTTGACGTGATTTATTGAGTAATTGAAATAACAACGCCATTAAATCCATCGACATGGTTTTGTTATAAGAAGAACGGCGAAAGAGTTTTGGTAATACTTTGCACAAAGCGATGATAGATTTGCCACTGTTACCAACAACAAACGCACCTAAACCTGCGCCTAAAATAATGACAAATTCAGCTGGTTGATATAACGCACCTAAATGGCCACCGACCATTATATATCCGCCAATAACCGCTACTGTAACAATGAGATACCCGATGAGTATTAACACAATATTCCCTTTCACTCCGTTGGTTAACAGATGGCAGTCAAAGGGAATTTTGGAAATGACAGGCAAAAAGCTTTGCCTGTTGACCAATCAATCCAATTACATTACCGCTTTAGTAATGCCATCTTGTCGATATACCGTAATATCGGCTAGATGCTCGGAAAGTTTACGTTTTTTTATTGCTCTTGATGGCGGCTGGCATAAACTGCAAGTGAAACTGTTTTCAGGGATATGTGCATAAGTAATAAATGACCCATGGCAACAACTGCATTGTGAACTTTGCAACATGCCACTTTCAACAAAACGGACAAGCGTCCAAGCACGCGTTAAAGCTAACAAAGGTTCCTGATCAGGCTCTGGAATACATTGCTCAAGGTATAACCGATACGCTTTTAATATGGCATCAACCCCTTTGCATTGGCCACTTTTGAGTAAAAATTGATAAGCATTATAAAACATGGATGAATGAATATTTTGCTCCCATGTCATAAACCAATCTGTCGAAAAAGGTAGCATTCCTTTTGGTGGAGGGCAGCCTCTTAGCTCTTTGTACAAACGAACTAATCGGCCACGACTGATTTGAGTTTCGCTTTCTAACATTTGAAGACGAGCCCCTAAAGAGATTAACTCCATTGCTAAGCGAATATCATTCGCTTCTTTAACAATACTTTTCTCAGCTGCGGTACTCATCTTTTTCTCGCTATTTCATTGTCGCCTTCATTATGCGTTTGCAATAATCGGGTCGAAAGTAAGATACCTGTATGAATTTGTTGCAATTCATCCACCCTTGAATCACGAGTTAGCTTTTCTATCGTATCGCTATTCTCAAATCTAAACTGACAGATTAGCTGGTTTGTTTCTGCTAATTTGACTAATTGAGGAAGCGTGAGTTCTGCTAAAGTAGTTGCCATTGCATCAGAGATACCTAAACGGAACATCGCAGAGGCTTTCTCTTGAGAGATGAGTTTTTGGGCTAATAGCAAATATGAGAGGTTAATATCGTATATATGCTTCAGAAAATCTGTCGTCGAGCTCATTTTTTTTCCTTTACGAATATTTATCAACATCTGTGTGCAAAAAGAACAAATATGAATTTGAAAGTATTGTGTGTAGCCAAATTATTAAATATAAAAAGTAATTAAATTGGGTATATGTATTCCATTACTTTCCCATGTTGTCCATTGGTGAATACCCAGTTTGGAGTATAAAAACACAAAGTTTCAAACTTAAATTAAATACATTTCCTGAATACCTACAACAATAAAGAATGACTAGAAAGTTAGCATTTTCAGTAAAAGTCAGAATTTGCCGATGTCATTATTAGTCGTCAATTATTATGCACCACTAAATTAACTATTCAAGGTACTTATGTTTCTTTTTGTACCATTGGGATGATTACCCATTAATTCATTAAATAATCTTTATTATTTCTTTATCTTCTTTCATCTTATCCCAAATATCTACAACATTTTGAATCAACCTAAGGTAAATGGCAGGATTTTAATCAATCTCTTCACTCTCCTCATGTGATAACTAAGCAATAAAAACCAATCACAACATCAAAACCAACATATTGATCCAAATCAAGGTTTGGTATTGAGAAACTGAATTGTTGAAATTACATTTAAGTCAATATCGGCATAAGGGGAATAAAATTTAGTCATTAATTTTCAATGTGTTTAATTGAAAAACGAACCATCATTCAAAATTATTCAATCGTGTATAGATAAAAAATAATTATATTGTCATACATATTATCGCCACTCCACACAAATTTCATTAGAATCATTAAACATTGTCTATTATATAGTCACATCATAATATTAATAAAATTAATTAACTTTGTGAGTATTGTATATAATCAATCATTTAACTTAAAATTTATTGTTATATATTTTTGTTTATTTTATATTTTCAGTAATCATCTTGTTATTACTTCATTAAAGTCTATTTTTGTATTAATTCGATTTTATTTTTCTATTTAAATAGTCGAATATTTATTTTTTTTAATAAAATGATCAACCTACGATAACTAATCTCTTTTATCATTTTGAGAAAAAATAGAGGTTTCAATTAAGAACATTCTGTTCAGGATATGTTTTTTGTATCATTTTAATATACTCAAAATATGATCAAAATAATTGCCGATAAACACATTTTTACTGGTAACAATACTTATTTTTTTAAATGGCACCCAACTGTACACTGCCCACCTAATAACTATATGTTATTATTTACAAAGATTACTATATACTTTTATTTTAACTAATGGTGCTGACTAAAAACCAAATCTAAGTAAACCCCGTAATTCAATAACAACAACAATAAAAATAAATTAATTTTATTTAAAATAATTCAGTTAAAATAATGCTTATAAAAGATACAAATTTTGCTGCATTTTAAGCTTAAAAATATTGTTAAGTTTGTGACCTAATTCACATATATTTCTTGTCTTTCTTAATAGTTTCCGAATAAAACTATTCCGCTATTGATACATTTGTGTTAAGGCGACCATATAAAAAATTATCGGCCTTCCCATCAGGTTTTTAGCTAGTCTGTTTTTCCTTGGCCTACCTTATAATGGTTAGAGTTAAGCATACAAACTCGGAAGTCATGTGTTATCCCTTGTTTTACCCTCAAGCAAATGCAACACTTCCTCCCTCATTAAAAAAGCAAAAGGAAAGGTATGTTTACTTATCAAGCAACAGTCGAGTTTGTCGAGGAAGAAGGAGCATATGAAATCAGTTTTGCTGATTTTCCTGATCTTCAAGGTGTGAGCTATTGTAGAGAAGATGTTGAATTAGAAGCCCAAGAAATATTATTAGCCACTTTTGCAGAGTATATTGAAGGGAAAAAACGAATACCTACGCCAACTCAACCAACTGAGAATGCATTCACTGTCTACCTACCAATAACTTGCTGCCTAAAAATTGCCTTACATAATGCGATTCTAGATTCAAAAATTCAACGACTCGATATCGCCCGTAGGTTAAATATCAATGCGCAGCAGATAGAACGCTTACTCGATATCCATTATGCTTCTAAGCTCGATATTTTAGAGCAAGCTTTGTATTTATTAGGTTATGAAGCCTCAGTCACAGTTACCCCAAGGTAGTATTGAGGCCATTCATATTGGCGTATTGAAATATAATTGTATGGTTTAACTGGTGGTTTTCACCACCAGAAAATCACTTGTTTTAGTGATAAAAGAAAGGTTTATAACATACAGTTTTAAAAAACACTTAACAAAAAGTTAGTACCTATCAAAAACATCATAATCTGGTTTTTCACCTCTCATCACTGCTCTTTGTTGTTCATGTACAGCTTCTCTATCTATTCTTTTTTGTTCAGATGTGCGCTGATCTTTATGTGGCTTTGGCCATGTTGATTTATTCGCTTCAAAACTAGGATTAAATGTACACCCAGCAATCAAAAAAGAACAAAAAAGTGAAGAAATAAGTTTCATTAAGTCTATTTACCTAAGCGCGTATTAGAAGAAGCAAAACTTATCAGAATTAGAATATCACAACAAGATTGAAAGGTAGGTGTAGCCAGTTATTAAGGCACTATAGGTAGTTGGGTAATAACTAGTTGGGTTTCACTTTGCTTATGACACTCCACCCTATCCCCATCTTTATATATAAAATAATAACGCTTATTGTCACCTAGGGTTTTAATCAAAGAATCACCGTTTAAAAAATCGTAGATATTATATCTTGCATCTTCCTTGCGATACCGGATAGTCGGTCGCGATACAAAAAACTCGCTTCCCCATTTCAAAGTGGTAATTAAATAATTCGTATGTAGCACTGTCATTATTCCACGATCAGGGCAATCCAGTTGATAGGTTTTCATCGCATAAGTAGGTAAACTCATACTGTACAGTAATACAAAAATAGTGATTACCTTTGCCATTTTTACTCCGTAGGTTAGCTTATTGCTCGCATTTCAAGTTAAGCTAACTAGGTTCCTATCTACGTTGTTACAACACAAACATAAAAAACTGATATTCAATACAAGAAAAATGCGTAAAAACTATTTTTCTTATCAAAAAACACCCTCAACCTTGTGTAACATTCTCCAATGCAGCAACAAATTCAGTTAGCTTCGCCTAGATATCTCATACTTTTTTAAACAATCTTTGACTTATCGGTGGGCATTATTTTTTATAGGCTACAACCGTCCCCTCATAGAATATTAAAAAATCATTTTTGGCATAATTATTCACCTTGATGAATCCTACTCTATATGTTTATTGAAGTACGCAATGAAACTGACAGCAATAGACCATGTACATGTGTATGTCGATGGCCTTGACGATGCCATAAAATGGTATAAAGACATTTTATTTTTTGAAGTAACGCCTAAATTTAAGTTTTGGTTTGACCTAGGTGGGCCATTAGTCATCAACAACAATGATGTTCACCTACCCTTATTTAAAAGAACAATCAAAATATTGGTAACACAATCGCTTTTAGCGTAAACAAAGTGACTTTGTTAAGATTTATGGAACATTTGAAACATTGCAATGTTTCAATCTCTGCGGTTGACCATGATGTGTTTATATCTATCTACTTTACTGACTCATATAGTAATATGATATGAAATCATAACGTATAAGCACTTTACGCTATAAAGTTTAAACCGATTAAAAAGCTAACAGAGGTAGTGGAAATTGCGTCCCATAACGGTACACTTAACAATACTTGAAAATGATTTAAAAATCACTTAGTCCCAACCACGTCCCATTACTTTTGTGTCACAATTTATCACAGCCACTTACTCATCCATTTTCTTCTCCTATATTGCTGGTGCTCAGTTGCATTAATTAAAATAGTGAGCCACCTCACAAAGAGTTAGTGTTCATCTATGTTTTCTATAAAACTGAGACAGAAAGCAAAATTATTCATACCAACGAGTTTATACCCCACAAAAAAATAAATATAACAACCTGATATATAAAACAAAAAAGGCAATCCACATTAGGCTTTCTTAATATGAGTTCAGTATTCAAGGTATCAAATCTAAAGGTAGGATGAGTTATAAAAAATAAAAAGCTCGGTGAATTTATTAAATCCTTGCGGATAGCCCAAAATATCTCAACTAAAGAAATGATAAAATACCTAGACGTGCTTGAAACTAAATATATTCAATATGAAAATGGAAAATAATCAATATTCGTAGATGACCTATCCATGATAACAGGTATTCTGGATGTGAGTATTCAAGACTTATTGGATGCATATAGCAAGTAAAGTCACTCTCTGCGGCTTTTTTCTATCTTATTACACAAAGTATCATATTCACTAATACACTCAGAACACACATTGCTGAACGGATAAAAAATATAACTCTACTCTTACCCATTATAAATGTATCCATTACTTACAAATGCTAATACAAATTCTCTCTTAGCATTTCGTTATATGCTCTACAATACACTATTATACTTATTTTACGCTTATATTGACTTTCTACAGCAGGCATAACGAATATGAAAAAAACATTACTCTTGCTCAGCACCTTATTAACCCTATCCACACAGAGTCATGCCATTGAATTAAAAGTGCCGGTTGGTGCAACTGGATATTTAGGAGAGGTTGTTCCTCCTGTTGCAGTAACTACAACCTACCTTATAACATCAGCGGTGCTTGAAGCCAATACTTATCATTATGGACTTAGCATCACTGAACGCTATGTCGTTTCAGGGTTACCCTATTATTCTGAAATAGGCACAACGGGTATTCCCTTTGTCAATGAGGACGACCCTAACGGTGCGATGATTGTACTTACCGTCAATGGAGCCTTTAATGCACAATTTATGCGCGATTATGGGGCAATGCAACATGTTTCTGCAACTCTTAATAAGACGAAAATAACTTCATTGAATGGACTTTATATTTTCAATAATGCCTATGAAAAAGGGGAGGGCTCTTGGGGGATAAACCCGAGAAGTGGCAATAAAAAATTTTTTAAACCTACAGGTATTAATGATAGTCAAAATGCATCGGTCTTTACTGTATCAAGTTATTCTGCTTATGCTGTTGGCGGTAAGTTAAAACCGGGGACATATAAATTGCGCTCAACTATTGACTCGGTAGCTTTGCGAGCTACATCTGGTGGCATAATTAGTGAAAGTCGACCCGTTTTATTTACTCGCGGTGATAACTTCACTATCACCGCACTCAAAGCGTGCAGAGTCACCCCTATAACACAAACTGATATTACTTTTCCAACACAATTAAGCCAGAATTTCCCGACACCGAAAAAATTAGCCAGTAACCTAGCTTCTATACAGGTAAGCTGTAACGAGGCCGGAAAGGAAGGCTTTTTAACGTTATCCCCCGGGAATGCACTGGTGGAAAATAGCACCACAGGAATGGTGTTAACGAGTAGCACTGCTAATGCTGTAGCAGACTTGCCTTATATCGCCACATCATTAAGCTCTCAAAGTGATACTGTTTGTAATGCTAACTCATCTGACGCAATTTCATACTTAAACAGCCACTCGTTATCAACGCTTCCTAGCCAAAACTTTATTAAGTCGTTATATTTTAATTTATGCGCTCTAGGCAATGTTAAGCCGGGCTCCTACAAAGGACATGTGAATGTCTCTATTTTGATAGAATAAGTTGATTAAACCAATGCGCCAGCTTAAGTCGTTGGCGCATTGATTTTTATTGTTGCTCTACCTGTTCCGCAGATTCCTGCTCTGCCCTTTCCGCTTCCTCTGCTGCACGTTTAGCTTCTATCTTAGCGAGTCTCTCAGCTTCAGCTTGCTTTTGATTGTAGAGTAAGTTACTAGGCATATTTACACGCACGTCAATCCAGTGACCATTTGGAATATCGCAAGGGCCTCGCTTTCTAATTCGTCGCCGTTTTCGTTTTGGTACTCGGGATAAGTGGTGATGCAGTCAAGCACAATCTATCATGGGGATTTCGGGTGGGAAAACATTAAAATGGTTCTACGATATGCACACTTAACACCAGATCACTTAGCCAAACACGCCAAGCAAATTGATACAATATTTAATGCTCACGTCCCAAATGGTACGCATAAGTAACGCAACCAACACCTAACTTATTGAAAAACTTGGTGGGTTGTGGGGGCTCGAACCCCCGACCTAATGATTCAGCGTTTTCATTTCCATAATTAACCATTTGATTTAAGGGATTAATTAGCTTTCACACTCACATATTCGTGCCAGATAGTGACATTCTAGTGACACTATACTGATACGCCAGTAAATTCCACTCTCATTTTTGTGTCACAATTTAGGCACAGTCTCCTCTTCACCTGCTTTCAATATAATTCCATTCTTACTCATTATAAATGTATCCATTACTTACAAATGCTAATACAAATTCTCTCTTAGCACTTCGTTATATGCCCTACAATACACCATTACACTTATTTTACGCTTATATTGACTTTCTACAGCAGGCATAACTAATATGAGAAAAACATTACTCTTGCTCAGCACCTTATTAACCCTATCCACACAGAGTCATGCCATTGAATTAAAAGTGCCGGTTGGTGCAACTGGATATTTAGGAGAGGTTGTTCCTCCAGTCGCGTCAACTACAGCCTACTTGACAACAACTTCGGTGCTTGAAGACAATACTTTTCATTATGGAATTCGTGTCACTGAAGGGTTTCACGTTAAAGGGTTACCCTATTACGATGAAATAGGCACAACGGGTATTCCCTTTGTCAATGAAGATGACCCTAACGGTGCGATGATTGTACTTACTGTCAATGGAGCCTTAAATGCACAATTTAAGCGCTATGATGGGTCCATACAACATGTTTCTGCAACTCTCAATAAGACGAAATTAACTTCATTGAATGGACTTTATATATTCAATAGTCCCAATGAAAAAGGGGAAGGCTCTTGGGGGATAAACCCGAGAGGTGGCAGTAAATACTTTTTTGAACCTACAGCTTTATCTAATAACAAGAAAAACCCAGCGGTCTTTACTGTATCAAGTTATTCTGCTTATGCTGTTGGCGGTAAGCTAAAGGCGGGGACATATAGATTGCGCTCAACTATTGACTCGATATCTTTAACCACTAACGCCCACTTAATTTCTCAAGGTCAACCCCTTTTATTTTCTCGGGGTGATAACGTCACTATCACCGCACTCAAAGCGTGCAGAGTCACCCCTATAACACAAACTGATATTACTTTTCCAACACAATTAAGCCAGAATTTCCCGACACCGAAAAAATTAGCCAGTAACCTAGCTTCTATACAGGTAAGCTGTAACGAGGCCGGAAAGGAAGGCTTTTTAACGTTATCCCCCGGGAATGCACTGGTGGAAAATAGCACCACAGGAATGGTGTTAACGAGTAGCACTGCTAATGCTGTAGCAGACTTGCCTTATATCGCCACATCATTAAGCTCTCAAAGTGATACTGTTTGTAATGCTAACTCATCTGACGCAATTTCATACTTAAACAGCCACTCGTTATCAGCGCTTCCTAGCCAAAACTTTATTAAGTCGTTATATTTTAATTTATGCGCTCTAGGCAATGTTAAGCCGGGCTCCTACAAAGGGCATGTGAATGTCTCTATTTTGATAGAATAAGTTGATTAAACCAATGCGCCAGCTTAAGTCGTTGGCGCATTGATTTTTATTGTTGCTCTACCTGTTCTGCCGCTACCTTTGCTGCACGTTTAGCTTCTTCTTCCGCTAATCGCTCTGCTTCTAGCTTAGCGAGCCTCTCAGCCTCAGCTTGCTTTTGATTGTAGAGTAAGTTACTAGGCATATTTACACGCACGTCAATCCAGTGACCATTTGGAATATCGCAAGGGCCTCGCTTTCTAATTCGTCGCCGTTTTCGTTCTGGTACTCGGGATAAGTGGTGATGCAGTCAAGCCCAATCTATCATGGGGATTTCGGGTGGGAAAACATTAAAATGGTTCTACGATATGCACACTTAACACCAGATCACCTAGCCAAACACGCCAAGCAAATTGATACAATATTTAATGCTCACGTCCCAAATACGTCCCAAATGGTACGCATAAGTAACCCAACCAACACCTAACTTATTGAAAAACTTGGTGGGTTGTGGGGGGCTCGAACCCCCGACCTAATGATTAAGCGTTTTCATTTCCATAATTAACCATTTGATTTAAGGGATTAATTAGCTTTCACACTCACATATTCGTGCCAGATAGTGACATTCTAGTGACACTATACTGATACGCCAGTAAATTCCACTCTCATTTTTGTGTCACAATTTGGCACAGTCTCCTCTTCACCTGCTTTCAATATAATTCCATTCTTACTCATTATAAATGTATCCATTACTTACAAATGCTAATACAAATTCTCTCTTAGCACTTCGTTATATGCCCTACAATACACCATTACACTTATTTTACGCTTATATTGATTTTCTACAGCAGGCATAACGAATATGAAAAAAACATTACTCTTGCTCAGCACCTTATTAACCCTATCCACACAGAGTCATGCCATTGAATTAAAAGTGCCGGTTGGTGCAACTGGATATTTAGGAGAGGTTGTTCCTCCTGTTGCAGTAACTACAGCCTACCTTATAACAATTTCGACGCTTGAAGCCAATACTGATTATTATGGACTTAGCATCACTGAAGGCAATGTCGTTTCAGGGTTACCCTATTATTCTGAAATAGGCACAACGGGTATTCCCTTTGTCAACGAAAATGACCCTAAAGGTCCGATGATTGTACTTACTGTCAATGGAGCCTTAAATGCACAATTTAAGCGCTATTATGGGTCAATGCAACATGTTTCCGCAACCCTCAATAGGTCAAAAACCACCTCATTGAATGGACTTTATATTTACAATGGTCCCTATCGAGATGCAGATATCTCTTGGGGGATAAACCCGAGAAGTGGCAGTAAAAATTTTTTTGAATCTACAGGTATTAATGGTAGTCAAAACGCATCGGTCTTTACTGTATCAAGTTATTCTGCTTATGCTGTTGGCGGTAAGTTAAAACCGGGAACATATAAATTACGCTCAACTATTAACTCGGTAGCTTTGCGAGCTACATCTTCTGGCGTAACTAGTGAAAGTCGACCCGTTTTATTTTCTCGGGGTGATAACGTCACTATCACTGCACTCAAAGCGTGCAGAGTCACCCCTATAACACAAACTGATATTACTTTTCCAACACAATTAAGCCAGAATTTCCCGACACCGAAAAAATTAGCCAGTAACCTAGCTTCTATACAGGTAAGCTGTAACGAGGCCGGAAAGGAAGGCTTTTTAACGTTATCCCCCGGGAATGCACTGGTGGAAAATAGCACCACAGGAATGGTGTTAACGAGTAGCACTGCTAATGCTGTAGCAGACTTGCCTTATATCGCCACATCATTAAGCTCTCAAAGTGATACTGTTTGTAATGCTAACTCATCTGACGCAATTTCATACTTAAACAGCCACTCGTTATCAACGCTTCCTAGCCAAAACTTTATTAAGTCGTTATATTTTAATTTATGCGCTCTAGGCAATGTTAAGCCGGGCTCCTACAAAGGGCATGTGAATGTCTCTATTTTGATAGAATAAGTTGATTAAACCAATGCGCCAGCTTAAGTCGTTGGCGCATTGATTTTTATTGTTGCTCTACCTGTTCTGCCGCTTCCTTTGCTGCACGTTTAGCTTCTTCTTCCGCTAATCGCTCTGCTTCTAGCTTAGCGAGTCTCTCAGCTTCAGCTTGCTTTTGATTGTAGAGTAAGTTACTAGGCATATTTACACGCACGTCAATCCAGTGACCATTTGGAATATCGCAAGGGCCTCGCTTTCTAATTCGTCGCCGTTTTCGTTTTGGTACTCGGGATAAGTGGTGATGCAGTCAAGCCCAATCTATCATGGGGATTTCGGGTGGAAAAACATTAAAATGGTTCTACGATATGCACACTTAACACCAGATCACTTAGCCAAACACACCAAGCAAATTGATACAATATTTAATGCTCACGTCCCAAATGGTACGCATAAGTAACGCAACCAACACCTAACTTATTGAAAAACTTGGTAGGTTGTGGCGAGTTCGCCCCCGTCCTAATGATTAAGCGTTTTCATTTCCATAATTAACCATTTGATTTAAGGGATTAATTAGCTTTCACACTCACATATTCGTGCCAGATAGTGACATTCTAGTGACACTATACTGATACGCCAGTAAATTCCACTCTCATTTTTGTGTCACAATTTAGGCACAGTCTCCTCTTCACCTGCTTTCAATATAGTTCCATTCTTACTCATTATAAATGTATCCATTACTTACAAATGCTAATACAAATTCTCTCTTAGCACTTCGTTATATGCCCTACAATACACCATTACACTTATTTTACGCTTATATTGACTTTCTACAGCAGGCATAACGAATATGAAAAAAACATTACTCTTGCTCAGCACCTTATTAACCCTATCCACACAGAGTCATGCCATTGAATTAAAAGTGCCGGTTGGTGCAACTGGATATTTAGGAGAGGTTGTTCCTCCAGTCGCGGTAGTTACATCTTATCTTCCAACAAAAACAGATCTTGAGGCTAATAGAAACCATTATGGGATAAACACTCGGGAAAGTCATACTATTCTTTCAATTGACTATTTTAACGAAATAGACGCAACTGGCATTCCCTTTATCAATATAGATGACCCTAAAGGTGCGATGATTGTACTTACTATCAATGGAGTTCTAAATGCACAATTTACCCGCTATGATGGGTCAATACAGCATGTTTCTGCAACCTACAATAGGTCAAAAGCCACCTCATTAAATGGGCTTTATATTTTCAATAATGCCTATGCAAAAGGGGATACTAACTTAGGAATAAACCCCAAAAGTGGACAAAAAAACTTTTTTAAAAAGGATAGTTCTTCTCGGGAAAACCCAGCCATATTTACTGTATCAAGTTATTCTGCTTATGCTGTTGGCGGTAAGTTAAAACCGGGAACATATAAATTACGCCCCACTATTAGCGGAGTAACTTTATGGGCCGGGTCATATAATACTTCCCACGAAGGAACGCCCAACTTATTCACTCAGGCCGATAACGTCACTATCACCGCACTCAAAGCGTGCAGAGTCACCCCTATAACACAAACTGATATTACTTTTCCAACACAATTAAGCCAGAATTTCCCGACACCGAAAAAATTAGCCAGTAACCTAGCTTCTATACAGGTAAGCTGTAACGAGGCCGGAAAGGAAGGCTTTTTAACGTTATCCCCCGGGAATGCACTGGTGGAAAATAGCACCACAGGAATGGTGTTAACGAGTAGCACTGCTAATGCTGTAGCAGACTTGCCTTATATCGCCACATCATTAAGCTCTCAAAGTGATACTGTTTGTAATGCTAACTCATCTGACGCAATTTCATACTTAAACAGCCACTCGTTATCAACGCTTCCTAGCCAAAACTTTATTAAGTCGTTATATTTTAATTTATGCGCTCTAGGCAATGTTAAGCCGGGCTCCTACAAAGGGCATGTGAATGTCTCTATTTTGATAGAATAAGTTGATTAAACCAATGCGCCAGCTTAAGTCGTTGGCGCATTGATTTTTATTGTTGCTCTACCTGTTCTGCCGCTTCCTTTGCTGCACGTTTAGCTTCTTCTTCCGCTAATCGCTCTGCTTCTAGCTTAGCGAGTCTCTCAGCTTCAGCTTGCTTTTGATTGTAGAGTAAGTTACTAGGCATATTTACACGCACGTCAATCCAGTGACCATTTGGAATATCGCAAGGGCCTCGCTTTCTAATTCGTCGCCGTTTTCGTTTTGGTACTCGGGATAAGTGGTGATGCAGTCAAGCCCAATCTATCATGGGGATTTCGGGTGGAAAAACATTAAAATGGTTCTACGATATGCACACTTAACACCAGATCACTTAGCCAAACACACCAAGCAAATTGATACAATATTTAATGCTCACGTCCCAAATGGTACGCATAAGTAACGCAACCAACACCTAACTTATTGAAAAACTTGGTAGGTTGTGGCGAGTTCGCCCCCGTCCTAATGATTAAGCGTTTTCATTTCCATAATTAACCATTTGATTTAAGGGATTAATTAGCTTTCACACTCACATATTCGTGCCAGATAGTGACATTCTAGTGACACTATACTGATACGCCAGTAAATTCCACTCTCATTTTTGTGTCACAATTTAGGCACAGTCTCCTCTTCACCTGCTTTCAATATAGTTCCATTCTTACTCATTATAAATGTATCCATTACTTACAAATGCTAATACAAATTCTCTCTTAGCACTTCGTTATATGCCCTACAATACACCATTACACTTATTTTACGCTTATATTGACTTTCTACAGCAGGCATAACGAATATGAAAAAAACATTACTCTTGCTCAGCACCTTATTAACCCTATCCACACAGAGTCATGCCATTGAATTAAAAGTGCCGGTTGGTGCAACTGGATATTTAGGAGAGGTTGTTCCTCCAGTCGCGGTAGTTACATCTTATCTTCCAACAAAAACAGATCTTGAGGCTAATAGAAACCATTATGGGATAAACACTCGGGAAAGTCATACTATTCTTTCAATTGACTATTTTAACGAAATAGACGCAACTGGCATTCCCTTTATCAATATAGATGACCCTAAAGGTGCGATGATTGTACTTACTATCAATGGAGTTCTAAATGCACAATTTACCCGCTATGATGGGTCAATACAGCATGTTTCTGCAACCTACAATAGGTCAAAAGCCACCTCATTAAATGGGCTTTATATTTTCAATAATGCCTATGCAAAAGGGGATACTAACTTAGGAATAAACCCCAAAAGTGGACAAAAAAACTTTTTTAAAAAGGATAGTTCTTCTCGGGAAAACCCAGCCATATTTACTGTATCAAGTTATTCTGCTTATGCTGTTGGCGGTAAGTTAAAACCGGGAACATATAAATTACGCCCCACTATTAGCGGAGTAACTTTATGGGCCGGGTCATATAATACTTCCCACGAAGGAACGCCCAACTTATTCACTCAGGCCGATAACGTCACTATCACCGCACTCAAAGCGTGCAGAGTCACCCCTATAACACAAACTGATATTACTTTTCCAACACAATTAAGCCAGAATTTCCCGACACCGAAAAAATTAGCCAGTAACCTAGCGTCTATACAGGTAAACTGTAACGAGGCCGGAAAGGAAGGCTTTTTAACGTTATCCCCCGGGAATGCACTGGTGGAAAATAGCACCACAGGAATGGTGTTAACGAGTAGCACTGCTAATGCTGTAACAGACTTGCCTTATATCGCCACATCATTAAGCTCTCAAAGTGATACTGTTTGTAATGCTAACTCATCTGACGCAATTTCATACTTAAACAGCCACTCGTTATCAACGCTTCCTAGCCAAAACTTTATTAAGTCGTTATATTTTAATTTATGCGCTCTAGGCAATGTTAAGCCGGGCTCCTACAAAGGGCATGTGAATGTCTCTATTTTGATAGAATAAGTTGATTAAACCAATGCGCCAGCTTAAGTCGTTGGCGCATTGATTTTTATTGTTGCTCTACCTGTTCTGCCGCTTCCTTTGCTGCACGTTTAGCTTCTTCTTCCGCTAATCGCTCTGCTTCTAGCTTAGCGAGTCTCTCAGCTTCAGCTTGCTTTTGATTGTAGAGTAAGTTACTAGGCATATTTACACGCACGTCAATCCAGTGACCATTTGGAATATCGCAAGGGCCTCGCTTTCTAATTCGTCGCCGTTTTCGTTTTGGTACTCGGGATAAGTGGTGATGCAGTCAAGCACAATCTATCATGGGGATTTCGGGTGGAAAAACATTAAAATGGTTCTACGATATGCACACTTAACACCAGATCACTTAGCCAAACACGCCAAGCAAATTGATACAATATTTAATGCTCACGTCCCAAATACGTCCCAAATGGTACGCATAAGTAACGCAACCAACACCTAACTTATTGAAAAAATTGGTGGGTTGTGGGGGGCTCGAACCCCCGACCTAATGATTAAGAGTCACCTACTCTACCAACTGAGCTAACAACCCAATACGAAATATTTAACGCCCATCAATTGATACAGTCAATACTATTCTGCTATTTTTATTACCTAAGTTAAATTTTAGTTGCGAATGTTAAATTTAGGATAATTATAGTTCGAATAAACATCACTCCGGTTCCAGTAAGGTAACTTTTCCTTACTCTAATTGAGATTTATGTCACAATATTTCATGCAAACATAACCACAAAATAAAAAAAGACTGTGGCTAACAATAACAAACCACTACGGACACTTTACAGTATGGAAGAAAATCCAACATCAACACCGAAGCAGCATAATGCTGACCGTAATCAATTAAAACGTAGCCTTAGTAACCGCCATATACAACTTATTGCAATTGGCGGCGCAATTGGAACCGGCCTATTTATGGGGTCAGGTAAAACTATCTCACTTGCTGGCCCGTCAATCATATTCGTATATATGATAATTGGTTTTGTGCTGTTTTTCGTTATGCGAGCGATGGGAGAGCTGCTGCTATCCAACCTTGATTATAAATCTTTTAGTGATTTTTCAACTGACTTAATTGGCCCATGGGCTGGCTTTTTTGTAGGTTGGACCTACTGGTTCTGCTGGGTTATCACAGGAATAGCGGATATTATTGCCATAACCTCCTATGTTAGTTTTTGGGCTCCGGAATTTCCAGAATGGGTAACCTCGTTTATCTGTGTGATCAGCCTACTCACCTTAAACCTTGTTTCAGTCAGGCTATTTGGTGAATTAGAGTTTTGGTTTGCAATGATAAAAATTGTTGCCATTGTTGCCTTAATTGCCGTAGGTGGGACGTTGATCGCCATGAACTTCCAGTCACCAACTGGGCATATCGCATCCTTAAATAATATTTGGAATGATGGCGGTATGTTCCCGATGGGAATAAGCGGTTTTTTTGCTGGCTTCCAAATTGCTATTTTTGCTTTCGTTGGGATTGAATTAGTAGGAACGGCAGCAGCAGAAACTCGAGATCCCGAAAAATCATTACCAAAAGCCATTAATGCAATCCCAATCCGAATTATTGCATTTTATGTTTTGTCCTTGATTGTTATTATGGCAGTAACGCCATGGAGAACTATCTTGGCTGATAAAAGCCCATTTGTAGAAATGTTTGTCCTTATCAGCCTCCCTGCTGCTGCAAGCATTGTCAATTTTGTGGTGTTAACTTCTGCGGCTTCATCAGCCAACAGTGGTGTATTTTCTACCAGTCGAATGTTATTTGGGCTGTCTAAAGAAGGGGATGCCCCAAAACAATTCAGCCAATTATCAAAAAAAGCTGTACCTGCAACAGGCCTAATATTTACTTGCATCTGCCTGAGCTTCGGCATCATTCTGATCTACTTTATTCCTGATATCATGCATGCATTTACATTGGTTACCACTGTGTCTGCTATCCTATTTATGTTTATTTGGAGTATGATCTTATATAGCTATTTGAATTTCCGTAAGAAACGACCAGAGATGCATAAATCTTCACGTTATAAAATGCCTGCGGGTATTGTTATGTCATGGTTAAGCTTAGCCTTTTTCGCCTTTATGGTGGTGTTACTGGCATTCCAACACGATACAAGACAGGCTTTAATTGCAACACCAGTCTGGTTTATCGTTTTGGCTATTGGTTACCAAATAGCTAAACGTAGGAAAGTTAATTAACCTTTGCCCATTAATTACTAGGCTGTTGATTTGACAAACAAAAAAGCCGAGCAATTGAAATTACTCGGCTTTTTATCTTATCGGTACACCTCAATTAATGAGATTTATATTCCGCTTCCGCTTCATCAAACCGTGCTTGTGCTGCCGCACTAGGCCCTTTAGTTACCATACTGACAACAATAATTGCTATTGTTGCAAACACAAAGCCTGGGATGATTTCATATAAATCGAACCATTTATATTTCATCCAAACTAATACGGTTACAGCACCCACCAACATACCTGCCAATGCGCCTGTACGAGTCATCCGCTTCCACATCACAGAGATTAATACTACTGGCCCAAATGCTGCACCAAATCCTGCCCATGCATTACTTACTAGCGCTAAAACTTTATTATTTGGGTCACGAGCAATATAAATAGCGATGGCTGCAACAACTAACACCATACCACGCCCGACCCAAACCAACTCTTTTTGGCTCGCTTTCTTCCGGAAAAATGGTTTATATAAATCTTCCGTTAACGCACTTGCACATACTAACAATTGGCAACTTAATGTGCTCATTACTGCCGCTAATATTGCAGATAACAAGATACCCGCTATCCATGGGTTAAACAGTATTCCGGTTAACTCCATGAAAATACGTTCACTATTATTCGACACTGAACCCGCTAAGCTTGGATTGTTTTCAAAATAAGCAATACCAAAGAAACCTACTGCAATAGTTCCCACTAAACATAAAACCATCCATGTCATACTAATACGACGTGCAGAACGAATAGTGCGATGGGAATCTGCAGCCATAAAACGCGCTAAAATGTGAGGCTGGCCAAAATAGCCTAACCCCCAGCCTAATAACGATAGGATGGCAACAAAGTTCATTCCTTTAAACATATCTAGGTATTCAGGGTTTTTCGCTTTTATAACTTCAATTGAAGTATCAATTCCACCTAATGAAAGGATCACCACGATAGGCGTCAGAATCAAAGCAAAAATCATTAATGACGCTTGAACGGTATCTGTCCAACTAACCGCCAAAAAACCCCCTAAAAAGGTATAAGCGATTGTCGCTAATGCACCTAACCACATGGCTTTTTCGTAGCTCATATTGAATGTGCTCTCAAACAGTAAACCGCCAGCAACAACGCCTGATGCACAGTAGATAGTAAAGAAAACTAAAATAACCACAGCGGAGATAATACGTAAAATTTTACTATTATCCTCAAAGCGGCTAGTGAAATAATCGGGTAAAGTTAAGGCATTGTTATTCTTTTCTGTTTGTACGCGTAAACGCCCAGCAACAAATAGCCAATTAAGGTAAGCCCCTAGGCTTAAACCAATTGCTATCCAGCTTTCAGAGATACCCGCCAAGAAAATAGCACCAGGTAACCCCATCAGCAACCAACCACTCATATCGGAAGCACCTGCAGATAATGCGGTGACAACACTCCCTAAGCTTCGGCCACCAAGAATATAATCATCAAAGTTTTTGGTCGAGCGATAGGCCAAGTAGCCGATTAATAACATGCCAGTAATGTATACGATGAACATAATGATCATCGGAGTGCTTACAGTCATCCGTTTTCTCCATTGAGTATTTTTAAAAATTGTTAGTTATCTTTATATAATTGCCTTTGATAACTTGTCACTTCATGGTGTTGCACTTTATTGCACTTTTTCATTTATCTCTATGAACACCAAATAGGCTGTGATTGTTTGCGTTGCACTAATTTTAATTTCTTAGCGACTCCATCCTAGACAGACTCCTATTAAATTAACAAGAAATTAACTATTTTTTATTCCATAAATAGAATCCATATCACAAATGTTAAAATTTAAAGTCGGATTTACAAATGAATGACTAACTAATACCACAACAACCAAAAGGTTATAACTATATGAAATATATACAAAATAAATAACCATAAATTGAGCAAATAATATTCACCATATAAAAACCAGATGTGTTTCACATTTCCCTCAGAAACCACGATTAACAATGTTGCACAAAGTTGCAACATTAGGATACTCTGATGTAACTTTTCGATTTAACCGACTCGTGAACTAGAGGAATTAAGATGAGTAGCACAACAACTATGGGTGTGAGACTTGATGAAGCAACTCGTGAACGCATTAAAAATGCCGCTCAACGTCTTGACCGCACATCACATTGGCTTATCAAACAAGCTATTTATAATTACCTAGAACAATTCGATAATGGCCAATTTCTTCCTGAGCTATCAGCCGATGTCGACGCAAAAGAAAACCAATCAACAGATGAAGACACAACGGTTGACTCTAGCTATCAGCCATTCTTAGATTTTGCAGAGCACATTTTACCACAATCTGTAAAACGCTCCGCAATTACTTCTGCCTATCGGGTTCCTGAAACACAAGCAGTACCGATGTTATTACAGCAAGCACAACTGCCCGTAGAACAAGCCGAAGCTGCTCATAAATTAGCCTATTCGATTGCCGAAAAATTACGTAACCAAAAAAATGGTGTCGGTCGTTCTGGCTTAGTTCAAGGTTTGCTACAGGAATTTTCCCTGTCCTCTCAAGAAGGTGTGGCATTAATGTGCCTAGCAGAAGCCCTACTTCGTATTCCAGATAAAGCAACCCGTGACGCCCTGATCCGCGATAAAATTAGTAATGGTAACTGGCAATCACACCTAGGCCAAAGTAGTTCAATGTTCGTTAATGCAGCAACATGGGGCCTTTTATTTACAGGTAAGTTGGTTTCTACCCACAACGAAGCAAAACTATCGACCTCTTTGAATCGGATCATTAGTAAAAGTGGTGAGCCTTTAGTCCGCAAAGGTGTTGATATGGCAATGCGCCTAATGGGGGAGCAATTCGTAACAGGAGAAACAATATCTCAAGCGCTAGCGAATGCACGCAAGCTTGAAGATAAAGGCTTCCGTTACTCTTACGATATGCTCGGAGAAGCTGCGTTAACAGAAAAAGATGCCCAAGATTATATGGTATCTTACCAGCAAGCGATCCACGCGATTGGTAAAGCATCAAATGGACGCGGTATCTATGAAGGTCCGGGTATTTCGATTAAATTATCGGCGCTACACCCGCGTTATAGCCGTGCCCAATACTCACGCGTCATAGATGAATTATACCCACGTCTCTTGTCTTTAGTATTACAAGCACACCAATATGATATTGGTATTAATATTGATGCAGAAGAAGCTGACCGTTTAGAAATTTCTTTAGATTTATTAGAAAAACTCTGTTTTGAACCACAATTGGCGGGCTGGAATGGTATCGGCTTTGTTATTCAGGCCTACCAAAAGCGTTGCCCTTTTGTCATTGACTCTATTATCAATTTAGCTGAGCGTAGCCAACGCCGTTTGATGATCCGTCTGGTTAAAGGGGCTTATTGGGATAGTGAAATTAAACGTGCTCAAATTGACGGTTTAGAGGGTTACCCTGTTTATACTCGTAAAGTATATACTGACGTCTCTTATCTGGCTTGCGCTCGTAAATTATTGTCTGTACCAAATTTAATTTACCCTCAATTTGCGACACACAATGCACATACTCTTGCGGCTATCTACCAAATTGCAGGTAAAAACTATTACCCAGGGCAATATGAATTCCAATGCCTCCACGGTATGGGTGAACCTTTATATGAACAAGTCGTAGGCAAAGTTGCTGATGGTAAACTTAATCGCCCTTGCCGAATTTATGCGCCTGTTGGCACCCATGAAACCTTACTTGCCTATTTAGTTCGCCGATTACTGGAAAATGGCGCGAACACTTCATTTGTCAACCGTATTGCTGACGCAACTATTCCACTGGATGAGCTAGTCGCAGACCCAGTAAAAGACATCCTTGAATTATCAAAAACAGAAGGCCAAATTGGGCTACCGCACCCCAAAATCCCATTACCTCGCGATTTATATGGTCAAGATCGTGTAAATTCTATGGGCCTTGACCTTTCTAATGAACATCGCTTGGCGTCTTTATCTAGCGCTCTACTCAGTGCAGCAATGCAGCAAAAAATTGCCCAGCCGCTACTCGGTGGGGATTTCCAACCATCCCAAGCAATACCTGAATCGACACCAATCATTAACCCTGCATGTAATAAAGATATTGTCGGGCAAGTTCGTGAAACTACTGAGCAAGAGGCGGAACATGCCTTAAATATTGCCGATGAAGCAGGAACCATTTGGTTCGCAACGCCCCCTTCTGAACGTGCAGCTATCTTATTACGCGCAGCCGATCTGATGGAACAGCAATTGCAACCATTATTGGATGTCTTAGTACGTGAAGCGGGTAAAACCTACAATAATGCAATCGCTGAAGTCAGAGAGGCGGTAGATTTCCTCAATTATTATGCGACCCAAGTCAAAAATGACTTTGATAATAATACCCATCGACCGTTAGGTCCGATTGTCTGTATCAGTCCTTGGAACTTCCCATTGGCGATATTTTCAGGGCAAATTGCGGCAGCCCTTGCTGCAGGTAATACTGTCCTCGCCAAACCTGCTGAACAAACTCCGCTAATTGGTGCCATTGCTGTATCAATACTTCATCAAGCGGGAATACCGAGAGATGTATTACAGTTTTTACCCGGTAAAGGGGAAACTATCGGTGCACAGTTGGTTGGTGATAAGCGTGTTCGTGGTGTCATGTTTACAGGTTCAACTGAGGTTGCAGGGCTACTACAACGTAATATTGCTGGGCGTTTAGATGCACAAGGTCGCCCTACTCCGCTCATTGCAGAGACCGGGGGCTTGAATGCTATGATTGTCGATTCTTCTGCGCTAACAGAGCAAGTTATTGCTGATGTAGTTGCTTCTGCATTTGATAGTGCGGGTCAACGCTGCTCCGCGTTACGCATTTTATGCGTACAAGAAGATGTTGCCGATAGAACAATCCGCATGTTAAAAGGCGCAATGGAAGAATGCCGGATGGCTAACCCTGAGCACCTTTCTACTGATATTGGCCCAGTTATCGACCGCGAAGCAAAAGAAAATATTGAACAACATATTCAGCAAATGCGCAGTAAAGGGAAAGCCGTATTCCAAGCCGCTTTCGAAAACCCTGACGATCAACAAGAACAAACAGAAGGAACTTATGTTAAACCGACATTAATTGAACTAGATAATGTCAACGAGCTGAAAAAAGAAATTTTTGGCCCTGTTCTGCATGTTGTTCGCTTTAACCGTAATGAATTAGATGCCTTAGTAGACCAAATTAATGCAGCCGGTTATGGGTTAACTCTAGGTGTACACACTCGCATTGACGAAACAATTAACCAAGTTGTCTCTAAGGCTAAAGTCGGAAATTTATATGTTAACCGCAATATGGTCGGAGCGGTTGTTGGCGTTCAACCGTTTGGTGGAGAAGGCTTATCAGGCACAGGGCCTAAAGCTGGCGGTCCATTATACCTTTATCGTTTATTAAGTGAACGACCGGATAACGCAGTTTCAAATACATTAGAAAGACAAGATAATCATTTACCTATGGATGCAAGTGCTCGAGCAGATTTACTGTCATCTTTTGAGTCCTTTGCCCAATGGGTAGAAAAACAAAATAATATTATTGAACCTTCGGTAATTGAATTATTTACTCGCTATACACAAGCTGGAACCACCAGAGTGTTGCCAGGCCCAACAGGCGAAAGAAATACATATACCTTACGCCCACGTGGTTTAATTCTGTGTATTAGTGACAACGAAAAAGATTGTTTGATTCAGTTAGCCGCGGTTCTTTCCTCCGGTTGTCAGTCCTTATGGCCACAAAGCGAACTCCATCAAAAACTGTTTAAATCACTTCCTGAAAAAGTGAGAAAATCAATCTCATTGACTAAAAACTGGCAAGAAACGAAGGAGCCAATTGAAGGGGTGATTTATCACGGCGATAGTGATCAGTTAAAAGACGTTTGCGCAGCTATTGCACAACGTAAAGGGCCAATTATTTCAGTACAAGGATTTGAACGAGGTGAAACAAATTTGCTTATCGAACGCCTTGTTCATGAACGCTCCTTAAGTGTCAATACCGCAGCCGCGGGCGGTAACGCAAGCTTAATGACCATCGGCTAAAAAACAAAAGACCTAGTTTCACCGTACATGAGACTAGGTCTTTACTTTATAGTGCTATTCATTATTTACTTATCCCTTGAATATTCAACCTTCCATATTTTTTATCAAATGAGAATAATGAATTTTGGGGCATTATTTCGAATAATAATTCATTTTATAACAATAGGTTAATACTATAAAAACGCAAAAGGTGCCCTACGGACACCAATTCATTAAATTATAACAATGAAAATAGCTATTATTTATGTATTTTCAATATGTTATTGAGTTTTTTCTGATTCCCAGAATAAATACTGCTCATACTTGCGCAAGGCAATATTATAGTTACTAAATGCAGAGTCTGTCATTTTTTCACTTAACTGTTCTTGAACCTTACTTGCAGTAAATTCTTTCATAGAAAAGTTAGATGAAGATAACAACTCATCTAAGCGGCGTAAGCGAACAACATATTCGCGAACAGTACTATGGCTCATCTCAGTCTGTAAGAATAAATACTGTTTAAATGACATGATATCAAAATAATCAATATTACTATTGCAATAAATCTCACTACAAAAGCGGCAAAGTGCAGTAAATTTACCTTGTAGTTCCCCCCAAGTACTTTCATCGACCAATTCAGTCATATCAGCGATAGCTTCTTTATTTAAGATGTCATCGTTGAAAACCAAAGAGATACGATCCAAAGTTTTGTGACAATGTGCACAATGAGTTTGACTATGTTTAAAATCTTTAATGTAACGACTCAGAGGCCGTTTCTTTACAATAGAAGCAGACATAATGGTAAAGCCCTGTGTGTAAGTCTAAATATAAAATTGTAACTAGATAAATCAAGCTACATACATTACATGCCCATAGCATTAATAGAATATCTGCTATGTTGCATAGTGATACGAGTAACCCCGCATCTCGCCCTCTTACTTTCTCTTTAGGAGAATGATCCTCCTGAGAATGTAGTGTAAGAAAATTTAATACCCTTTATTTGAAGCATTCTAACTTGTATTTCGCTCTTTGGCGAATTTCAACAGTGAGTCAATTTTGGTATGAATTTGATTTAGCGTCAACCTAATTAACCTAAATACCGTTAACTCTGTACACTTATTGTTAACCTACCAAATAGCGACATGAGCTGTTCAGACTGCCTAAAGGCAAAGACTTTACCTTATAATTTCATCTTCGTACAAAGAAAATTTGATTTAAAAATCAAACTTATACATATACAAAGGTTTTATTCGTAAATTTGTGAAGCAGCTCACTTTTCGTATCTATAGTTGCATCTTAAATGTACAGATATTAATTCTAAAAATATTTAATAAAGCCAATTCATCACTCACATGTAAACATTTAGTTACAATTGACCCTTGTTTTAATCAATAGATACCGCATATAACAAAGTATTATAATAAATATAAAAATGTTATATGACCCCATAAAGTTAAGTAAATATGCGTAACATTAGGGTAAGCATATTTTTCAATTCAAAATATGTTTACCCCAATAATATGTAAGCAACGTCATTTTCTTCGCTAAATTTTGAAATGTTTTATCTTAGTACCCAGTACTTACTTCGAATGCATGTCTCATGACAACAACTCAATACACTGATAAACAATGATTTTATCGCTATAAGAATAATAGCAATCTAAAATAAAAAATATCCCGATATTATTATCCAACCTTTCGCATATACCACTATATTATTGAAGTATTATTTTAGGATTTGTTACGTTTGATATTAAAAACATCTCTTATATACTTCGTTTTGCTATATAAATAAATAAATTTAATAAGGTTGATTATGAAAAAGTTAATTTTAGCTTGTGGTATGGGTTTATTGGCACTGACGATCACTGCTTGTTCAGAGGAAGAGAAAAAAGGTGAAGTTGCTGGTGCAACTGAAACTTGTAATACTTACTTCGCTGAAGTTGATAGCTTAATTGCTAAAGCTTCAGAAAACCCTCAAGCAAAAGCACAGTTGGATGCAATGAAAGGTCAACTGGAAGAAGGTAAAAAGCAAGTTGCAGCACTACCTAAAGACCAGCAAGACAAAGCTTGCCAACAAGGTATTGATGCGATGAAACAAATGAAAACGGCTTTAGGTCTATAATAAAGAATTATTTAGATTAGTCAGTTTTCCAAAAAGAGCCCTATTGCGGCTCTTTTTATTCTCTTAATTACCTAGGAAATCATCCCTTCCTATACATTCACTTTTCCCATAGTTTTTTGCAAGCTTATCCCCCCTTAACTTAATAGAATTAAAATGATTTAATACATTAAGGAAAAATAATGAGCATGCATTTAAACCAAGTTGTCAAGTCACCCAAGCCATTTATTACCATAACAAAGGGTTGTAGTAAATTTAGCCATAAGATCAAAGAAGCTTTAAATATTAATAGTAAAAAAATAGAACTTAAATTTGAGAATAATACGATTACGTTAAATGAACACAAAATTGTGAGCAAACTGAAATCTCAAATCGAAAAGGTTACCCTATTAAAAGAATTTAAAAAAGGCGAAAAAAAAATTCAAATCAATAGCACTATTAACAGAGCTATTGATGAAACAAGGGCAAAATTATCGGATAAACTAGATAAAACAAAAGTCTCTCTTACCTCTAATGATAAAAAAGAAATTTTTCATCGTGTTGCGAGAAAATGTGGCATTCCTGAGTCTGATATTGATACAAATGCATCGCAACTATTTATTAAACAGCTTCTTCCTCAGCATACTCAGATAAAACAAGCAATTACACATTATCTATCCCTTAAAAAAGAACAGTCGAATGAAAATAACGCAGCAGTAACCAAATATGTAATTGATACAGTCAATGCCAGAATTCAGGAAATTTTTTTCCCGGATGTTAATTTTAAGAAAGTCAAAGATTGCGCAAATTCTGAAGCTATGGCATTGCTGGAAAATAAACTCAACCAAGCAAATGATGAGATTGTTACTTTATACTTTTCAATCGGAAAAAAAACGGCGGTTTAGTTGAAGATAGGGAGAGCAGTCCTTGCCCTCCCGTTTTCTTATTTAACGATCTATTATAGCCAAGTCCCAAAGCGTTTAATATAAAACTGCTTCATCAATTGAGCAACAACACAATAGCTCACCAATGTTAATACTAACCATGGGAAATACTCTATTGGTAATGGCTGTAACCCAATCATTTCACCAAATGAAGAGAATGGAATATATAAACCTAATGCCATAATTAGCCCTGTTGTTAATAATACAGGTAATGCCGCTGTACTTTGAATAAACGGAATTTTTTGTGTTCTTAACATATGGACAACTAATGTTTGCGAGAGCAAACCCTCAACAAACCAACCTGACTGGAAAAGCGCTTCATGGGCAACACTATTTGCTTGGAACACATACCACATCAAGGCGAAAGTTGTGATATCAAAAATTGAAGAGGTTGGCCCAATCCAAATCATAAAACGCCCAATATTTTTTGCATCCCATTTACGAGGTCGTTTTAAAAACTCTTTATCCATTTTATCCCAAGGTAATGCTAGTTGGGAAATATCGTACAGTAAATTTTGAACGAGCAAGTGAATGGCTAGCATAGGAAGGAATGGAATAAATGCACTGGCAATTAATACCGAAAATACATTACCAAAGTTTGAACTTGCAGTCATATTTAAATATTTAATAATATTACCAAAAGTCTCTCTTCCTTTAATAACCCCCTGCTCTAACACCATTAAATCTTTTTCTAGCAAAATAATATCTGCTGATTCCTTGGCGATATCTGTTCCAGTATCAACAGAAATCCCCACATCGGCATCTCGTAAAGCAGGAGCGTCATTGATCCCATCACCCAAGAAACCGACAGTATGACCGTTCGCTTGTAACCTTTTTAAAATACGCGATTTTTGTAATGGCGTTAATTTACAAAAAACAGAAACTTGCTCTACTTTTTGACTTAATTCTTCATCAGATAATGCTTCAACTTCTAAACCTGACATGATTTCACTAATATTTAGCCCTACATCATGACAAATTTTTTCGGTAATAATGGCATTATCACCCGTCAGAACTTTAACAGTAACCCCATTTTCACGCAGTGCAGCAATTGCAGAAATAGCGCTTTCCTTTGCTGGGTCAAGGAATGTTAAAATACCTTGTAACTCCAACTGTTGCTCCGCTTGTGCAGATAAGGGCAAACTAGCTTCCGCATCATTTAACTGACGAGTCGCAAGTAACAACACACGAAAACCTTGCCTGTTATAGTCACTTACTAGCTCAGTTATTTTCGCCCTCGCCTGCTCATCAAGTAAATAAGACTGTCCATCCTGCTGATAATGTTGACATACTGCCAGCATTTCTTCGGCTGCCCCCTTGCATATTAACAAGGCCTCTCCTGAAGGGGTTCTAACCGTCACTGATAATTTACGTCTGATAAAATCAAACGGTAATTCATCAATTTTCTGAAATGCTTTTAGTTTTTCAACTTCACTATTCCCTCTTCCTCGGCGAATTATCGCCTGATCCATCATGTTTTTAGTGCCGCTTTGATGGAAACTATTGAGCCACCCCAATTGCAAAATTTGACTATTTTTCTGCCCATTATTGTCTAAATAGTGTTCTAAAATAATTTTATCTTGCGTTAACGTCCCTGTTTTATCAGTACAAAGTACGTCCATGGCACCAAAGTTTTGAATAGCATTTAACCTTTTGACAATAACTTTGTGCTTTGACATTGCTATTGCGCCTTTAGCTAGATTCGAGCTAACGATCATCGGTAACATTTCTGGCGTTAACCCAACAGCAACTGCTAGTGAAAATAGCGTAGCTTCAAACCAATCTCCTTTTGTGAAGCCATTAATCAGTAGCACGATAGGTACCATGACTAACATAAAACGGATCAGTAACCAACTTACACTATTAACACCACGGTCGAATGACGTTTGCGCCCGACTACCAACAATGGATTTAGCTAATGACCCCAAATATGTGTTTGACCCTGTGGCAACAACAATTCCACGCGCTGTTCCACTGGTTACATTGGTCCCCATCAAACAAATATTGGATATTTCTAATAACTCGTTTTCTGTTGGTGAAACAGGTTCTAAACTTTTAGCAGAAATATCACCTAGAGTGTCATATTTTTCTACCGGTATAGATTCTCCGGTTAAGATAGCTTGGCTTATAAATAAGTCTCTCGATTCAACCAATTTTAAATCTGCAGGAACCATGTCACCGGCAGATAATAAAACAATATCACCGGGTACTAAGCATTTGATCGGCACTTCTTTTCGAGTAGAACGACCTGTTTTATTATCACGTCGAAATACGGTAGCAGTGGTACGTACTAATGATTTCAAGGCTTCAGCAGCTTTATTAGTTCGATACTCCTGCCAAAAACGAAGTAACCCACTCAGCAAAACCATTGTAATAATGATTATTACACCAGTTAAATCAGTCTCATCACCTTGTCGCTCAGGTATAAGATAGTCAGTAAAAAAACTCACTATTGCCAATATAATGAGTACGAATATGAATGGATTTTTAAAAGAAATGAGTAATTGCTTCCAAGCAGGAGGCGCTTTTTCATGAGCAACTTCATTTTCCCCTTCAGTAACAAGGCGATCCATCGCCTCATTTTCTGTCAGACCTAATAAATTCGTTTGATATTCATTAAGTACTTGCTCAATATTTTTACTGGCCTGTTCGCCAACAATAAATTTTTGGCGAACAGGAGCAGCTTTAACGCTTTTGCGTTGATGTCTTATTTCAGTCATAGCGTTGTCTCTAATACAACAATTGCCTATTTTTACGCTACCTAACCAAAATAAAAACCTTTTAATTATCCGTTAGATAGCTCCATTTTCTACTCCATGACGGAGGGTGATCGTCCATTTCGGCTCCTATAGTGAGTTAATTTCTAACATCAGGCGGGTAGCTCTGATGCCACTTTCCAATTGATAGCACTGACACTTTGCTCAAGGCTTATTCGGCATACCAATGCTTCGATTTCTTTCTGCTCGGCAGGTGTTGCTAAAAATTCAGCACACACTTCCAGTTGTTCAGGCTTTAAAGTGTCCGCGCTACTCAAAGACCGTAAACGAATATGTAAGCCATTAATGGCTTGCAAGATAAGTGTTCTTACTAGGATTTCATCGGTTTGATGACACATAACGCGAATTTTATAGCGCTGCTCTACATCAAGAGCTTGCTGCTGTGGTTGCTTATTGATCCGCGAAGCCGCTTCCCTTAGTAAAATATTGGCACATAAAATTAACAGTGTGGCCATCAAGGCCAGTGAGTACTGGCCTAATCCACACAACACGCCGATCCCTGCTGAGCACCAAAGAGTTGCCGCGGTATTTAAGCCACGAATATTCATACCTTCACGCATAATGACGCCTGCGCCCAGAAAACCAATTCCTGAGACAACTTGCGCCGCGATACGGCCCGGGCTATCTGGTGATGTTGTCACCGAACTTAAAATAAATACCGCAGCACCTGTAGCCACTAAAGCATTGGTTCTAAGGCCAGCCATTCGTTGACGCCATTGGCGTTCAGCACCGATTAATGCGCCAAAGCACATTGCAGAAAGCAGATTTAAAATATCAGGAGAAAAAAGCATAGTAGCTCCTCCAAAAACAGCTTGGATAATGAGACTTACATGCTTAATAAAAAGCACATAGCCATATTTTGAGTAAATAAATTACCCTAAAAATTATTGGCTATTGCCTGGAGGGAATAGAGAGTAAATATATACCAACATGATACACACTCAACATAGCAGTAATACACTGACTAAACTAAATAGCAGAGAGTACTTTGTTTATAATATAAGGGTGTGTGTGATGAAAAATATCAGACACCGCCCGCCCTAGTGGCAAGCAGCGAAAAGAAAAGACGATTACTGGCTTGCCGTTAAATTAAGTTTTTATTCCAACTCTGACTGTCCAAGTAATAATCTCCTAAGTAAAAGATGGGTGGAGTATAGGTGGGGAAATTTATGATGTAAAGAACAAAGTGTTAATTTATTTTAAATAAAGTAAAACTCTACCCTTCAATTGGGACAACAAAAGTCCCTTCATCACCATCTTTTTCATTAAAAAACCAAATACCTTCTGGGTAATCCGGCAATGAAATTAAATACATGACGCCTTCATTGAAAGGTTCAATGAGTAAAATTTTACCTTCTCGGCGCTCTTGCCCATCGGTTTTTACATAAACACGGTCATTAATATTCATAACACTTAGTTTCCAATGAAATGATGTTAATCATAAATGTAATAAAAACGAAAAAGCCCGTCATTAGAAATGACGGGCTTTAGAAAATCAGTTAAGCAATAAGCTTAGATTGCAGTTACGTTAGCAGCTGCTGGGCCTTTTGCACCGTTTTCAATGGTGAATTCAACTTGCTGGCCTTCAGCCAGAGTTTTGAAACCAGCGCCCTGAATGGCAGAGAAGTGGACGAAAACGTCTTTGCTACCATCAGCAGGAGTGATGAAACCGAAGCCTTTAGACTCGTTGAACCACTTAACTTGACCTTTCATTTTGTCGGACATTTGACTTTTCCTATATAACATCAAAAAAACTTGCCTTTTTGGCATATACGGGCCAGAGTCAACTATTTAATCAGGAAAACACCAAGATGAAGCGTCACGGTCAAAGGCTATCTGTGATAACTTTCTTCTTTAGAACACACTAACTTAGTAATCATACATCAAATAGGACTGCTAAACAGGCCGATACTCATTAACTCATGACTTAAAGATAATAGCAACTATTTTATATGTTCAAACGCTAAAATTGTGCAATTTTTTCGAGTTCGTCACTTTTACAGGCTATAATGTTAATAAAAACACAGCATTTGGTTGATAGTTTACAAAAAAATTTAATAAAAAGAGCCCCGTTTTATAAAAAGACAATCAAGAAATGCCCACCACAATGACAATCCCAGTAAATATTTTTCTTAACTGATATATAACAATCGAATCTGCTCGTGATACTCTCCTAGTATAGATATCTGACAGAGAGTTATCACATGGATATTATCAAACAAATACTCATTGAAGATTTAGATGCCATCAATAAACGCGAAAAACGTGATGGTAAGCCTTACTTTAATAGCCAGTTCCTTGGTAATCACCCTTACTTATGTATCGGTATGGTCGCCGCTTATATCCCTCTTGCTATTATTCTTTGGTACGCGCCATATTTTGGCCCTTATTGGACACTCGGTATTACTGTCTTATTTTTAGTTTTAGCCAGTGTTTTACTTTTTGATATTAAACCCGTTTATCACTTTGAAGATATCGGCGTATTAGATTTACGTGTTTGCTATAACGGTGAGTGGTTTGTCACTGAGCCAGTTTCAGATAACGCAGTGCGTAAAATACTTGATTCGAAAGAGGTTAGCCAAGCCATTAAGCAAGAAATATCACGTTTAATTGCCTTGAAAGGGGAAATTTCATTTTATGATATTTATCATGTCGTTTTCCCTGAAGTTTCTACGCCATTACAAGGTAAATTAGCAACACAAAATTAATGCATTATCAATTATCTAGCGTAAAAGTTAGCCATAATGAACAGTGAGTGAGCAATTAGATTTTTTTTGTGTTTTTACCGTTGACAGCCTGAGTCGATCTCGTTAATATTCGCCTCGTTCTCAGGAACAAGCAATTCCTCCATAGTTCAGTCGGTAGAACGGCGGACTGTTAATCCGTATGTCGCTGGTTCAAGTCCAGCTGGAGGAGCCAAATTTAAGAAGCCCGCCTAGTGCGGGCTTTTTGTTATCCATGCCTATCCTCTCTTTTTTATTTCATATCATTGTTGATGCAAATTATTGGTTCAACGAATAACTTCACTTTCGTTGTACTTATAGCTTATCAGTACTATCGGCAAAAAAATGGTTCGCCCTTTTATTCCTTTCTGTTATCTATGACTATCTAAACTTCCTGAATTTTGATGCATATTGGGGTAGATAACCATCAAGTTGCTTACTTAACACGCAGTTAATCATTTTTTTTATTTTTATGCTTTACAACTGAGTATAGGATGGGTAATATGCGCCTCGTTCTCAGGAACAAAGCAATTCCTCCATAGTTCAGTCGGTAGAACGGCGGACTGTTAATCCGTATGTCGCTGGTTCAAGTCCAGCTGGAGGAGCCAAATTTAAGAAGCCCGCCTAGTGCGGGCTTTTTGCTATCTATTTCTACTGAGTACCCACCACACACAAACTGGTTATATACCGTAAAGCCCCCATTATAAATTCCCCCGTATATTTTCACTCACTCTTTTTCAAGGAAAATTTGTTTTATCGCTTGTCGTAACCATTGATGTGCAGGGTCTCTATCTAAACGCAGATGCCAAGCTTGGACAATAAATAGCGCTCTCAAAGCAAAAAGCGTATTAGCTGGCTTAATACTTCTGTTACCCGCGGTTTGCTAAATGGCGTTCGACAACCCGTGTTAGTTATCCCTCTTTAACGCTTCTAGGTCTCTTGACGACCAAATCGTGTTTACAAACTCAGTGATTAGCCACAAGTTAGTCACTGAAATAACAACCTAAAATTTAGCCACGAACAGATGATAGAGGTTTACCTTTTAACTCATTTACCTATCAGCATGAACCTCAATTCACTGTCACCAAATCATTTTCGATCAAACTTCCCCCAGTTCGCACAGATAACAGCCAAACGAACTTTTTTTTCGATATTCTCCTTTGACAATCCAGTAAGAGAAAGCTAATATCCTCTGCGTACCAAGGAGTTCCTCCATAGTTCAGTCGGTAGAACGGCGGACTGTTAATCCGTATGTCGCTGGTTCAAGTCCAGCTGGAGGAGCCAATCATTTAGAAAAGCCTGCTTAATCATTAAGCAGGCTTTTTGCTTTTGGTACATTAATCTCCCCCTCATCTATCTATGACATTAACCTTAATTGTGATTTCTCATAGCTATTTTTTGACTTTCCCTTTATCATTCTATCCCGGCTTGAGCACCCGCTCATCACCCCTCTCTACCCTTATGGAGCCGGTTTAATGACAACTGTAACTACCCTAACAATCCGCCGCCCTGATGATTGGCATGTTCATTTTCGCGATGATGATATGTTAAAAACGGTCGTTCCCTATACGAGTGAATTTTTTGGCCGTGCCATTGTCATGCCTAATCTTGTCCCCCCAGTGACGACAATTGAAGCGGCAAAAGCTTATCGTGAACGTATTATTCAAGCCGTTCCAGAAGGTCACCAATTTACCCCCTTGATGACATGTTACCTCACTGATAGCACTGACCCTGTTGAGCTGATTAAAGGCTTCCATGAAGGGGTATTTACGGCTTGTAAATTGTATCCTGCCAATGCGACAACTAATTCCAGCCATGGTGTCTCAGATATCAAAAAGATTTATCCCGTACTAGCGGCTATGGAACAAGCAGGTATGCCCTTGCTAATTCATGGGGAAGTAACCGCTAGCCATATTGATATTTTTGACCGTGAAGCGCTGTTTATAGAACACGTTATGCTACCTTTGCGCGCGCAGTTTCCACAATTAAAGGTTGTGTTTGAGCATATCACGACCAAAGAAGCGGCCCAATACGTCCAAGAAGCAAATGAATATACCGCAGCCACATTGACACCACAGCATTTAATGTTTAACCGTAATCACATGTTAGTCGGTGGTGTCAGGCCACATTTATTCTGCTTACCTATTTTAAAACGTAACGTTCACCAAGAAGCACTTCGCTCAGCGGTAGCATCAGGCTGTGACCGTTTTTTCCTAGGTACCGATACGGCTCCACATGTGCAATCACGTAAAGAATCATCTTGTGGGTGTGCTGGCGTGTTTAATGCGCCAACTGCATTAGCCGCTTATGCCACTGTTTTTGAAGAACTTGGCGCTCTAGCACACTTCGAAGCATTCTGTTCACTCAATGGCCCTAAGTTTTATAATTTACCTGTTAACGACGGGTTTATTACATTAACTAAAGAGCCCAATATTACTTGTGAATCAATTGATTGTTGTAATGACAAGCTGGTCCCTTTCTTAGCAGGTGAGGACTCTCAGTGGACAATCGCACTTTCTAAATAATTAGCACTTATAGGAAGCTATTTGGGCTTCCTATATTACTTTTTATAGTCATACTCACCATTTTTGTGCATTTCCTGCCATTTATACAAAAAAAATTTTTAATTGCTTCCTTATTAGCGAAATCTCCTTATACTAAAAGTGGCTTCATTTCGAGAACATTGCTCTTAGTCAGTTATAGATATTTACTATTTATCACGCTGTTTGATTAGGAGGTTTCATGAATAGAAAAGATGATGTTATTCAAACTCACCCAGTTGTTGGCTGGGACATCAGCACAGTAGATTCCTACGATGCGATGATGTTGCGTTTGCACTACCTCCCTGAACAAGATAAAAACTCAGGAGATGCCATTGTGGATAAAACTATGTGGCTAACGACTGATGTTGCTAAGCAATTGATTAATATACTTCAAGCTGGCGTAGATAAGATAGAGTCAGGCGAATATATCGAACTTAATCTTAAAACACACTAGGGAAATGAATGGATATTTAAGAATTTAATATCCATTTTATTTTATATAATATTCACCAAACAAGTAGTTATATATTTATATATAACTACTTGTACCTTTTTAACTAAATAACAATTTTAAATAAAAACACTATTTACTATTTTTATTAATCCTCGGTTGACTTCACTAGCAATTCCCATTTATTGTAAGACTCTTTTCGAACAAGGATGTTCCCGATGCGAATATTAGTTATTGATGAATGTTATTACACTAGACTTGGCATTACTGAATATTTATCTAAAAATGAAAAATTAGAATTTATTAGTACAGGTTGTATTGAGGAAGCTATCAGGTTTATAAATGAATTCACGCCAAGTATTGTATTGGCTAATTTAACTTATTATTGTCATTACTCTAATTACTGTCCAGTATTACAAGATCTATTAAATAGAAAAATAATATTAGGTTTTATATTTATATAAATGCCCCTTACCCACAAACAGCCAACCCATTGTTATTAAAGGATAACTATTTCATTCTATCCAAAAATATTATTACCCAAACCCTTGATAAAGTGATTCGAGAACACGAACAAATAGAACATATCACGAAGCTCGCTAATAATATAGATTCATCCATCTTCACTGCAAAAGAACAAAACATTATTAATAACTGGATGAATGAAACACCTAATCATATTATCTCAAGGAAACTAGGGATTAGTAATAGCACGGTTTATTCACAGAAAAGACATATCACTTCGAAAGTGTTTGTAAAAAACAGAATTGAATTGTTTTTTATCTATAATGTATTTAAATATTTATATTAAGAGAGAGCCCTAATTAAAGGGCTTTCTTATTATCGTTATTCTTTATTTAATAAGCCATCTGATAAACGATGACGTGATTTATTAAAAATCTTATTGCTGACTTCACGGCCTGCACGGCGAGCACGTTGTTCTTGCTCTGGGAGTTTCATTTCCTCAGTACAAGAAACACTACAGCAACCCTCGTATTTTTCTGCGCAGCTAGGGCATTGGATAAACAACAAGTGGCAGCCATCATTACTGCAATTAGTATGGGTATCACATGGTGCACCACACTGGTGGCATTGGGCTAAAGTATCATCCGTAATGCGCTCTCCCATACGGTTGTCAAACACAAAGTTTTTCCCTTTAAAACGTAATGGTAAACCTTGTTCCTTTGCTTTACGTGCATACTCAATAACGCCACCTTCAACATGGTATACATTTTTAAAGCCATTATGCAGCATATATGCACTGGCTTTTTCACAGCGAATCCCCCCAGTGCAATACATGACAACATTTTTATCTTTTTGCTCTTGCAGCATTTCCACTGCCATCGGCAGTTGTTCCCTAAAAGTATCTGATGGAATTTCAATTGCATTATCAAAACGCCCCACTTCATATTCGTAATGATTACGCATATCAACGAATACCGTGTTTGGATCGTCAATCATTTCATTCACTTCGTGAGCTTTCAGATATTGCCCTGTATTCGCTGGGTTAAAGGTTTCATCTTCGATGCCATCTGCCACCACGCGATCACGTACTTTCATGCGTAACACCCAGAAAGACTTACCGTCATCGTCAATCGCAATATTTAAACGCAGGTTATTTAGTGCGGTATCAGTGGAATATATCAGTTCGCGCAAAGCATCAACATTAGATTCAGGCACACTGATTTGTGCATTCACCCCTTCTTTCGCAATGTAGACACGCCCAAAAACACTCAGCGCTGTAAACTGTTGATACCATTCATTGCGAAACGCCACTGGGTCTTGAATATTAAAATATTTATAAAAAGAAATTGTGGTACGTGGCTCTGTTTCCGCCAACATGCGTTCTTTTAATATTTTATTTGAAATTTGGTTATGTAACACTGGCATGGTGTTCTTAATCCTATTTAACTCGTTGATAATTTTCTATTTATTCAGATTTCAGCTCATTGCTTGAGGCTTTTTAATCTTGGTGGATATTATCGCTGTTATTATGTTAATAAAAAACCCTTTATTTGCAGGGGTATTGTAAATAAAACATCAACAAAAAGTTTTTAATGCCCGCCCACCATTCGTTATGTTATAACATATTTATATTTGGCTAATTAGATTATCTTTATGAGACGTTTTTTTCCTTTATATCTATTAATACTGGCTATCTTTGCGCCACACGTTGCAGCGCATCCTCATAGTTTTATTGAGATGCAAATGTCCCTTGAAACCAAACAAAACAAATACTCAGGTATAAGCTATGTTTGGAAGATGGACCCGATGACATCGGCAGATATTGCCTATGAATTGAAAGGGGTTAAACCCGATGACCCACGCTGGAAACAACAAGAAGCCATTATTATGGCTAATATTTTAATGCAAAATTATTTCACTGATTTTTATTATCAAGACAAAAAGGTTAACTTTAAGCGTATCCCTGACAGCTACCATTTAGAAAAAGAGGGGTTTTCATTAGTATTTTTCTTTACAGCTTCATTTATGCAGCCACTACCTATTGCAGATTCACATATCAAAATACAAACTTATGACCCTAGCTTTTATGTCAGTATGACGTATCAAAATAAACAACAAATTACTCTGCCAATTGAATTAGCAGCCAATTGTGATATTGACTTACAAGAAGCCAATATCACCGATTCGATGCGGGCTTACGCATTTTCTTTAGATAAAAGTGATACCCCAGAAGAAGATTTAGCGCTTGGGAAACAGTTTGCACAGCGAGTTGATATTCGATGTCCTTAACCCCCTCATCCTCTGTATACAAAGCAACAAAAACTTTGCTAATCATTGTCTCGTTTAGTTTATTAGCTTTCGCCATTTGGCTAGCGTATCGCTATTGGGGAACATGGTTACAACTGAGTATTGGCTGGCAAAAACAGTTAAACCAAGGTTTATCGGATTTACTACAAGAAACCAGCTCACACCCACTGTATGCTGGAAGTTTGCTAATTGCCGTTAGCTTTTTATACGGTTTTTTACATGCTCTGGGACCTGGCCATGGAAAGCTCATTATCACAACCTATATAGCGACCCAAGGAACTCATTTAAAACAGAGTGTTATCATTAGTTTATTAGCATCGCTCTTACAAGGGGTCGTTGCTATTACGTTAGTTTCTGTCGTGTTAGTGTTATTTCAGCTATCCACCAAACATTTGAATCAGGTCAGCTTATATGCAGAACAATTAAGCTATTTATTTGTCATAATACTTGGCTGTTTTTTATGTATTACTGCTTTACGCCGTTACTGGCAAACACGCCTTTCTAGGGCATTATCACCACTAGTGATAAAAAACCTTAAGCCATTAACACAATCAACCAAGCGAATGATCCAGCCCAACACATTGACACCACACCCCGTTTGTCACTGTGGTCATCAGCACGTCATCCAATCTCACCAAATTCAATCTAGTTTTAAAAGTAAAGTGTTGATTATTCTATCAATGGGGGCACGCCCTTGCTCTGGTGCCATTCTCGTATTATTGTTTTCTTATGTGATTGAAGTATACGCATGGGGAGTTATCGCGGCGCTAGCAATGGCGGTTGGTACAGCATTAACCATTTGTTTAATTGCTATTTTTGTTCATTTTATGCGTGATAAAGCTATTCGTTTATCGCGGTTAACAGGAAAACAGCTGTCCCCATATTGGGGAATAGCATTAAAAATTTTTGCCGGTGTTTTCTTTATACTGATGGGGGCTTTGATGCTACAAAGTGTCGGGCTGGAGCAATCTATTTCGCCACTTCTGCGTTAACCCAATAAAAAAGGGAGGGCTCCCCCTCCCAGGCATTTGCCGAAGTTACAGTGTGGTAATCTCACTGTGTTATGCGCAATGTCAACTGCTTAAAACAGATTGCTAATGATGAGACTATGCAGCCCCTCACACACTAGCAACCCTTACTACTTCTTTTAACCAATGAGCTCAATTCGAGCAGGTAAACCTTGACGTACAGAAGCACCCGATACCCAATCTAACCATGTATTGGCGACTTCCCTTGTTGGGTCTGCAAAACCTAAATCGTTTAGATTGATCCCTGAACCATTTGCAGCATTCATTGGCATCGGTTGGTCATCTAAATAATGCTGTTTCGCGCCCATTTCGGTATGACCATAGCCATGTTCAATTGCAAGTACTCCCGGCATCACGCCATCAAGCACACTCACTTGAGCCTCTGCTTGGCCACCCGGTGTGGTAATACGTATCCAATCTCCGTGTTTAACCCCCACTTTTGCAGCATCATCAGGGTGAATAGCAACAAGATTCGTAGGTTTAACATGACGTAAGCGTTCAATTACTGTTGTCGAACTACTCATCACATGGGATTTGAATGACATTAGTTTCAATGGCCATTCTTTTTCTGGGAACACCACATTCACATCGTCACCATTTGCCATACGCGGTGGGTAATATGTAGGGCAACCACTGTAACGTTCACCGGTGATCGCGTGGCGATTAACGGCCACAGTTGGGTTCCAAATTTGTAAGCCTTTTTTCCATTGCGGACCAGTTGCATCGCCATCCCATGCTTTTTCATATGGTGCGAAACGGCCACCTCGCGTAAAGATATAAGCAACACGGCGAACTTCTTCAGGTTTTAGCGTATTGGTGATCGCAGGTAAAATACGTTCTACCCCACTAATTTGGATATCTTCCGAAGCGGCTTCTGGTACTGGTTTTTCACCTAGCCACGCCATATTCGCAGCAACACGTAAATAATAATCTTCCGCTGTATTTAGTGAATGCAGGTTGCCATCCATATCTTCAATCACGTTGTCGCCAAAACCAGGTAACCCCAATTCTTTGGCAACTGCAATACAGAAGCTTTCCATCGATACGGGCTGACCATCTGCCGTTTTGGCGGTGCGTGACTCAACAATCGGCCAACGCGCTGTACTCGCTTTAACTTGAACCCCTGACCAAGGAGCGCTAAAACCCCAACTTTCAAAATTATGGGTATCCGGTACGATATAATCTGCCAGCGCAGTGGTTTCATTCATAAAGGCATCAATACCGATAATCAACGGAAGGTGTTTTGGATCTTTCAGTTTTTCTTCCATCACTTGGCGGATACCCGCGATTCCATACACCGGGTTGGTCATATTGGTGATCCAAGCTTTTAATGCATAAGGATAACCCATTAATGCTGATGCCAGTTGCTCAGTGAGTTGCCCTTTAGCAAACGGATACCAAGGTGCTTTTGCAGGATACGGATTTTCCCCTGCCGCAAGGCGCGCTTTGAACTCATCTGATTTTTCATACACTTCATTACTACGCGATAAAACAACGCCTTTTGGTTTTACTTTGCCTTTGTAGCTGGCAATTTTGTAACGTGGACCATCCATTTCACCGTTGAATTTACCGCCCCCAACGGACACACCACCTTTCAAGTTCAAGTTACCAATCAATGCGTTAAGCATAACGACTGACCATGCAGTGTAAAAGCCATTACCGCCCATCATGCCGCCATGAGAAATAACGGCAGCTTTTCTATCATATGACGTTAATGCTCTACCTAATGATTCAATGGTTTTCACTGGAACATGGCAGCGATCGCTATATTCTTGGAGTGTCATACGATTGGCCGCTTCTTTTAAGCATTGGAAGCTCGATTTTACGGTAACTTCACTGCCATCATGCAATGTCACTTGGCGAGTGACAAACAACTCTGCGGCTGGGACTTCACTGGCAAGTTTCAATTCACCAGACGTATCTTGGACGACATAAGCTTTTTCATCGTCGCCTTCGCCAGTAAGATAAGATGAAATTAATAATTTGCCTGCTAATGGGTGAGCATCATCAGTAATGACTAAATGCGTTGAGTTTGTCCAACTTTTCTCCCCCATCGCTTCCATTGATTTCTCACTAGGCACGCTAAGGTACTTGGCATTATAACGCTCATTTTCAATGATCCAGCGGATCATTCCCATGACTAACGCTGCATCAGTTCCGGGTTGTACTGGCACCCAGTGACCATGGTCATTAGCCAGTGTGGTTGTCAGTGGTAGCGCAGGAGAAACCACCACATAGTTAAACGAGTCACGCAGACGTGCTGTCGCTAACTGGCGACCTTGGCGTTTAAATGGGTTACCTGACTGAGCAGGTGAGGTTCCAAGGAATAATGCAAAACGAACGTTATCCCAATCTGGTTTTACGTGCGCATTTTTGTTTAAGTCATCCATTAAAGCACCCGAACCGGCGCGATAAGCAAGACCGCAATAGGAACCGTGGGCACCGAAATTTTTACTGCCAAACGCGTTTTGAGCAAAGCGACGAATAAACCCATCACGCCCGTCGTCCCCTGCATTAGTTACCAGCAGCTGGTTCGCTTTGGGGCCCAATTTTGGCTGTGCTGGGTCAAGTGGCGTTTCAAGGTCACGAATAGCTCTTAAACCATCAACATGGCCTTCACCAAATAAATCACCGCCTTCAACAACTTCTTTAATTAATTGCTCAAAACTGATGCGTTGCCACTTGCCCTCTCCACGTTTACCAACACGTTTCATTGGTTCTAAAATACGCAGTGGACTAGTTAAACCTTCCATTAAGGTTGCCCCACGTGCACAAGCGGTTGACCGATGTTCTAGCCCTGATTCCCCGCTCATTTTATTAAATGCAGTTTTCAGCGGCATTCCATAAGGAAAATGCTCTTCGTGTGATAATGGGTGATAAGGGTTACCTGCGATACGTAATACTTCATTTTTAGCGGTATCGACACGGGCACGAATACCACATTGTGTCCAACAACCAAAGCATTGGGTCATTGCAACTACTTGTTCCGGGTTTTCTTGCCAGCCTTTAGTCGCCTGACCTTCTGGTCGCAAAGAGTTGCCATTAATGCGGTCAAGAGTGACTTTACCAGAAGTGCCGTTAACTAGCCCATCGACTGCGCGTTTGGCCACATCTCGGTAGCTTGCACCAAATAATGCGATACCACCAACTACCAAACCACCTTTAAGCCATTGACGTCTTGAGAATTTAGCCATGTTGCACTCTCCCCGCAAACCAGCGAACACCTTCACGAACAATAATTGTTAACGCAATCCATAAACCAAATGTTCCTACGATAGCCAATAGTCCATCGGTTCCCAGTGGGAAATGATATGGGTTAGCGATAATGTTATATTTTGGTACAGCTTGAACTTCCATTAGGAAAATCCAACGTAATGTCCAAGCAAAAGCCATCGATACTAATGCTAAAACGGTAATGTAAGGGACAGAGCGAACGGCTTTTACATTACTCACAGACATTCCGAAAGCCACTAACCACAGTGCACATACCCCCATTAGCATCCACCAACCTGGGCTCGCCATGTCTATTTGTTGGCGTACAGCAATACCCGATGTGGTATCCCCTGAAAGCCATAGCGCAAAACAGACAGCAAATAGTAACAATGTAATCACTTGGAAGCGTGCTAAACGGTTTTGATATTGGGGCTCACGACGAGCACCGAGTCCAATCAATGCAGGCAGAACCTGCAATGCACTCAAGAACATAAGTACTGGCATCCACCAGCTGTTCCAGATTGGGCGAGCCGTTAATACAGATGCCTCACGACCGGTATAAAGTAGCAGGCCAATTGCCGATAATGCGGCAAGCAATGCCACCCAGCGCGTCGCTTTAAAGTGTTTTTTCCAAATCATTTTGACGATTAAAGCAACAAAGTATAAGCCGATAAATGTGGTAAATAAGGGTAATAATACAGAGCCCCACCACATCCAAGACCATAACGTTGGGTGTGCATAAAAATGCCACACTCTTGCGGTTTGGTGTAAATCTGCCGTTAGTGCAAGCGGTGCAGTGATCCCCATTGTGATAGCAATAAATACGGAAATCATTTCTAAGCGGCTGTTTTCACTTTTGTTTTGCCAATGTAAATAACAGGCATACAGCACCGCGCAAGAGGCGATTCCAATAAAGAAAAAGTATTGTACCGCCCAAGGAAGCCAAAAAAATTCTTGTGGCTGAGCCATCATTTCAGAAATATAAGTCACTTGGCCATTCATCAGAATACCTCCTGCCATAACGCGGGCTGCCCTTTACCTTGCAGCGGCTGAACAAACGCATCATCTAAACCGAGATAGAATACTTGCGGTAAGGTGCCACTTTCTGGCTTGAGTACTTTAATTTCTGCTTCATGCTCAGTCAGCATTTTACGAATAGTACTGTTAGGGTCTTTTAAATCACCGATAATGCGAGCCCCACCTACACAAGATTCAACACAAGCAGGTAATAAACCAACTTCTAAACGATGAGCGCAAAACGTACATTTATCTGCAGTTTGGGTTGAATGGTTGATAAAACGCGCATCATATGGGCAGGCTTGTACACAGTAAGCACACCCTACGCAACGTTCATTATCAACGACTACTATGCCGTCTTCCCGTTGGAAAGTTGCTTGAACAGGGCATACGGGTACGCAAGGAGGATTATCGCAGTGGTTACATAAGCGAGGTAGAAGTACATTGGTAAACCCTTCTTCGCCCTTAACCGCAACTTGATATTGGTTAACTGTGGTTCTAAATTGCCCTTGAGGGGTTTGGTTTTCAACAGAGCAGCTGACTGTGCAAGATTGGCAACCAATACAACGACGTAAATCAATCAACATTCCATATCGTTTTTCTGGGTTGCCTTCTCTACGCGTAGGAGAAAAATTTAGACCAGCTTCTGCAATGGGAATTAATGATGCTCCCGCAGTCACAGCCCCAATTTGTTGTAGAAATTTTCGTTTACTCAGATCCATAATAGGCTCCAGTACTGACATTGCTAATGCGAAAATAAAAGTTATTAATCAATATGTTATTTGTATTGCATGTGTTATTGACAATGAATACAGTCTCGTTAAGATAACCACTGAAATTGTTATTTCTCTTTAAAACTACTGTATTATCTTGATAAAACTTGTAATGCCATTGTAAGAAGAGAGGCACCACCGCCCTATTGTGGTTTACCACATACCCGTAGCTAAATTGATCTAACGCAACGAATAAGCCAAATATGTTAAAAAAAACATCTATACCGTTGTATCACATACTATTAATTACGCTGCTTATGTGGTCCTTACCGGCCATTTCTGCACAATGGACCATCGGGGTACTGGCTTTGCGTGGGCCCAGTACCACACAATCCCATTGGCAACCATTAATTGACACACTCAATGATTCTATTCAGGGGGAACGGTTTACTTTATTGCCGTTAAACCTTGATGAAATGAAAGAAGCTATTTCTAACCGCAAAATTGATTTTTTACTGACCAACCCCGCGCAGTTTATTCAATTAGATAATCGCTATCACTTGCGCTGGCTATTATCATTACGTTCTGATGTCGAACCAAATAGCACCACCCGTAATGTGATTGGCAGTTTGATACTGGTACGAAAAGAAAGTGATATTTCTGACGTAAAGCATTTGATTGGTAAAAAAGTCGGTGCCATTTCACCTGATGCCTTTGGTGGTTACTTATTAGGCTATAAGGTATTAAGAGATATGGGGTATGACGCGGCTAAAGACTTTCAAATGCAGTTTTTAGGGTTCCCTGCGGATGCCCTATTATATGCACTACGGGATGACTCATTGTCTGCTGCCATTGTCCCTGTCTGTTTATTAGAAAATATGCACAGTGAAGGGCTAATTGATAAAACCCAGTTTCGTCCGTTAATTCAGCATCCAAGTTCATTATCTTGTTTAACTAGTACCGAGCTATACCCAAACTGGTCTTTCGCCGCATTAAGCGATGTTCCAGACAATTTGGTCGATAAAGTCACTAAAACGTTACTTTCAACGGATAATACCACTATGCGTTGGGGGGCTCCTGCCTCAGTCACTCAAGTCGAAACTTTGCTCCGCGATGTGAATCAACATCCACAACAGCGGCAAATATGGCAAGATATCGTCAGTTGGACCATTCAAAACCAAATTACTATTAGCCTTGTTGCGTTGTTCTTTGTTTTACTAGGCGTAAATCACATTTGGATTGCCTTCTTAGTTAGGCGCCGAAGCCGGCAACTCGAAGTGGCGCACAACCGCTTACGAGAACAAGAAGCCAATTTACAAAAAGCTCAGCGATTAAATATTTTAGGCGAAATGGCATCGGGCTTTGCCCATGAACTGAACCAACCTTTATCTGCCATTCGTCATTATGCGCAAGGGTGTATCTTACGCCTTAGCAAGGAGTCAAATAACCACCCACTCATTAGTGCGTTAACTAAAATCGATGACCAAGCGCAACGTGGTGCAGACATTATTCGCAACTTACGTCTTTGGGCAGGGAAACCGGGTCAAGACCCAGCGGTAACATTAAACCAGCAATCAGTGAGGCAAGCCATTAATCATATCTGGCAACTTTTACGTGTAGATCAGCACTATCCAGATGCAAAATTGCTATTACCAGAGACACCTGATGTCACCCTGACTTTGCCCGATACACTGCTTGAACAACTCCTTTCTAATTTAGTGAGCAACAGTTTACAAGCCGGAGCCACAACCCTGAGCTTTGGTTTTCACTTTGCACAAGACCGCTTTCTTCTGGTTTTACAAGATAACGCAGGAGGAATGCCGACCGAACAACTAGAACAAGGGATCATCCCATTTCATACCACTAAAAAAGAAGGTTTGGGGCTAGGGTTGGTGATCTGCCAGCGTTTGATCCAAAGCCAAGGCGGCGATATTCGCATTGAAAATAATATCACTGATGAAGGGTTAAATGGCCTACGAGTGACCTTAATTTTCAACTACTATAATAATTCAATAAATTAAGCATGTTTTGCCACACAATTGATAACATTAACTTTAAGTCTATGTGACAATAGCTTTATTAAGACAATCAACGCTCATCAGCTAATACTTTATTTTGTCCCCCTCTAAACTACGAGGTATAAATTGATGCCAGTTATTCATCTAGTGGATGATGACACCGATGTGACCGATGCTTGCCAATTTTTACTAGAAACCCTTGGCTATAGTGTCACCGTGTGGAATGACAGCGAAACATTTATTCAGAATGCAGCCCTTCATCAAGAAGGAGTGGTTTTGTTGGATATGCGTATGCCTAAACTGGATGGTCGGCAAGTTCATCGGTATCTTAGGGAGCAACAAAGCACGCTAGCGGTCATATTTCTGTCGGGTCATGGTGATATTCCAATGGCAGTGGAACAAGTTAAATTAGGGGCTGTCGATTTCCTGCAAAAACCGATAGATAGCCAACTACTGGCAAAAACCCTTGACCAAGCGCGGGCTCAAACAACAAAGGCAACTGAACGTTATTTATTAAAACAACGTTATGAGACGCTCACTCCCCGCGAGAAAGACATTTGCCACTACGTTTTGCAAGGTTTGATTAACCGTGAAATTGCCGAGGCAGCCTGCGTTTCTGTACGAACCGTTGAGGTTCATCGTTCGCGAGTAATGGAAAAAATGGCGGTACGTAATTTAGCTGAGTTAATGAGTACCATGCAGGCGGTTAACGCTTTAAACGAATAATTTGATATAATTTAACCTAGTCTTTTTATTCATTAACCATGACTAACTAAAATATTCGGATACTCATGATATTAGCCCCAAAATTTCAAAAACGTTTTCTTCACCCTCGTTACTGGTTAACATGGGTGGGTATTGGCATCTTATATCTGCTTGTTTTATTGCCTTATCCCGTTATTTATTGGCTGGGAACTCGTTTAGGTCTACTGTCGATGCGCTTTTTAAAGAAACGGGTTCAAGTTGCTGATCGCAATCTTGAGCTATGCTTTCCAGATATGAGCTTAAAAGAAAGGCAGCTCTGTATCGACAAAAATTTTGAATCAGTTGGTATGGGGCTTTTTGAAACCGGTATGGCATGGTTTTGGCCTGATTGGCGAGTCCAGCGTTGGGTTAAAGTTATTGGGGCTGAAAATGCAGCCGCAGCACGAGAAACAGGCCGAGGGATTATCGCCCTTGGTGTGCACTTCCTAACACTTGAGATTGGTGCCCGAGCTTTTGGAATGTTAAACCCAGGGATCGGTGTGTATCGGGCTAATGACAATGATTTACTCGATTGGCTGCAAACTCGTGGCCGCTTGCGTTCTAACAAATACATGCTTGACCGCAAAGATATGAAAGGAATGGTGCGTGACTTAAAAAATGGGGAAATTCTCTGGTATGCCCCTGATCACGATTATGGCCCACGTAACAGTACTTTTGCACCATTATTTGCCGTAAAAAATGCCGCGACCACCAATGGTTCACAAATTATTTTGCGTCTTGCATCACCTTTAGTGGTGCCTTTTACGCCAAAGCGTTTACCGAATGCAAAAGGCTACGAATTAATCATCCAGCCAGCTATAGATAACTTCCCTATTGAAGATAACCTTGCGACGGCAACAAAAATGAATCAAATCATTGAAAAAGAAATCCTTAGAGCGCCTGAGCAATATATGTGGCTACACCGCCGTTTCAAGACGCGTCCCGAAGGAGAATCTTCTTTGTATGGGGATTTAGATAAAATACACCATTAACTTTTAGCTGTAGTTCATTACCTTAATTCATTCTTTCTCCTGAATAATTTGACCTACAGCTAGGTGACACTTTGAAGCCCCTTTAAAATTTCGTCGTATAAGGGGCAACTAAGTGAAGCCAGCAATACTGAAGGACAATGTATGACAGGAAAAACAGGCTATTGGAAACGAAATCTCTACGTTGTGTGGTTCGGGTGTTTTTTAACCGGTGCCGCCTTTAGCTTGATTATGCCTTTTCTCCCCCTTTACATCGAGCAACTCGGTGTCAAAGACCATGCTTCGTTGAACTTATGGACCGGCGCAGTTTTCAGTATTACCTTCTTATTTTCAGCCATTGCGGCACCATTTTGGGGGCGCTTGTCCGACCGTAAAGGGCGTAAATTAATGTTATTACGTTCTGCCTTAGGTATGGCTATCGTAATGGTATTAATTGGCTTTGCGCAAAATATTTGGCAACTACTGGCTTTAAGGGCATTACTGGGCCTGCTAGGTGGGTTTGTCCCCAATGCCAACGCACTGATCGCCACTCAAGTCCCAGTGAAAAAAAGTGGTTGGGCAATGGGGGTTCTCGCGACAGGTGCGGTCAGTGGGGCTCTGATTGGCCCACTGATTGGTGGCTTACTTGCTGACCAATATGGCCTACGCCCAGTATTTTTTATCACCGCCACCGTCTTATTCATTTGCTTTTTTGTCACTCTTTTCTATGTACGGGAACGTTTCACCCCTGTTTCACGTAAAGACGCACTGTCAGGTAAACAAGTTTTTGCTTCATTACGCAATAAAAACCTAGTGATTAGCTTGTTTTTCACCACCATGATTATTCAAGCCGCTATGGGGTCAATAAACCCTGTTATCACCCTCTATGTCCGTGACCTATCCCATTCTTTAGAAAATCTCGCGTTTGTCAGTGGGGTTATTGCCTCTATACCTGGCGTAGCAGCTTTAATTAGCGCTCCGATGCTAGGTAAGCTTAGTGACCGAATAGGCCCTGAAAAAGTTTTACTTGCGGCACTAGGTACCTCTATCTTCATTCTATTTCCTATGGGCCTTGTTGGGAGTTATTGGGAATTAGGCTTTCTGCGATTTATGCTCGGAGCCTTAAATGCGGCGCTCTTACCCGCAGTGCAAACCTTGATTATTTATAACATTTCTCACCAAGTTACCGGGCGAATTTTCAGCTATAACCAAGCACTGCGCGATGTCGGCAATGTGACAGGGCCTTTAATGGGGTCATTTGTTGCAGCAAGTTATGGTTTTAGGGCGGTATTTTTCTTCACATCCGCTTTGGTTCTCGTCAACTTAATCTATTCATGGTTAGTCATCAGGCGCCAGTCCGATGACTTACGCGCATCACCTTCAGACCCATAACTAACAAGCTATTTATTGCACAAAAACCCGATGATTTCTAAGCTTTACTGACTTACCGAGTGAAAATCTAACCAAAAATAATATAACTAATTGTTTTTAAACAACTTAATCGATTCAAAAATCTTTCTTTTATTGTCAACAAAAATCCTGTATCTTCCCCTACCTTATCGTGAAAAATGAGAGTTATATCGAATTTTCACCTTAAAATATAGCCTTTTACTATAAATTCATTCTGTATATAGGCGATTCTATAATAATGTATGTTAAAAATATGTTTCCGAACTGAAAGTTAACATATCAATAATAATTGACACTCAAGCGCTCGGCTTGGTGTTTTAAATCATGCACAACCTCTCAAGAGATAATTTATGGGAGTTCACAGATGAATAATTCTGCGACTAAAACAAAAACTTTTTTTGGGCATCCATACCCATTGAGTTCACTTTTCCTCACAGAAATGTGGGAACGCTTTTCTTTTTATGGTGTTCGTCCGTTACTTATCCTGTTTATGAGTGCGGCATTATTACAAGGCGGAATGGAATTACCCATTGAACAAGCTTCCGCTATCGTCGGGATTTTTGCTGGCGGTGTATACATCACGTCATTACCCGGTGGCTGGTTAGCTGATAACTGGCTAGGGCAACGTCGTGCGGTATGGTATGGCTCATTAATTATTGCATTTGGGCACTTATCCATCGCAATGTCCGCCTTTTTAACCAATACTTTCTTTTTCGTAGGCTTATTACTGATTGTCTTGGGAACCGGGTTATTTAAAACCTGTATTACCGTTATGGTCGGTACCTTATATAAGAAAGAAGATACACGCCGTGATGGCGGTTTCTCTCTATTTTATATGGGGATTAACATGGGTTCATTCATAGCCCCATTAATCATAGGCCCATTGCATGAAAAGTATGGCTGGCACATAGGTTTTGGCCTTGGTGGCGTAGGTATGTTAATTGCTTTGCTTATCTTCCGCTTCTACGCTATTCCACAAATGCGCCGTTATGATAAAGAAGTCGGCCTCGATTCCACATGGAACCGCCCTACTGTTCAACGCAAAAATGTCGGTAAGTGGGTTACATTATCGATGGTGCTGTTAGCTATTCTTGTCGTATTAATCGACAACGGAACGATCCCATTTAATGCTTCAATGATAGCCAAAAGCTCGGCTTATGTAATTTCCGCTTGTGTGGGTCTCTATTTCTTATTTATGTTTTTCTTTGGGGGCTTAAACAGCAGCGAACGTTCTCGCCTAATTGCCTGTTTAATTTTACTGGTCGCAGCGGCCTTCTTCTGGTCAGCATTTGAGCAAAAACCAACCTCTTTTAATATTTTTGCTCGTGACTATACTGACCGCCAAATGGGCAGTTTCGAAATCCCTACTATTTGGTTCCAATCAATTAACGCGTTATTTATCATTCTGTTAGCACCGGTATTTAGTTGGTTTTGGCCTTCGTTAGCTAAACGCAACATGAACCCAAGCAGCATGACTAAATTTGTGATTGGTATTTTATTTGCTGCTGCTGGCTTTGCTATCATGATGGTAGCCGCAAACCAAGTTCTCGCCACTCAAAGCGGTGTATCCCCATTTTGGTTAGTAGCGAGCATTTTACTGCTTACATTGGGCGAATTATGCTTAAGCCCTATTGGGCTTGCGACAATGACACTATTAGCGCCACAAAAAATGCGTGGGCAAGTCATGGGCTTATGGTTCTGTGCTAGTGCATTAGGTAACCTTGCCGCTGGTATCATGGGCGGTAATATCCGCAAAGACCAATTAGATTCTATGCCTGAGTTATTCTCTCATGTTTCTATTGCGCTAGTGATCTGTGCCGTTGTTTTAGCTGCACTGATTATCCCTGTCAGAAAAATGTTGAAAAATGCCGATAAAAACGAAGCTAATGCTTAATCACAAGTATTAATCACCAAATCCCGTTAGCTAACAGAGCTAACGGGTTTCTCACGTTATAATACCATTCACCATAATTAGCTTATTATTTTTTAATAAAATAGACGCTATACTGCCCTTCTTTCATCCTCTTTTCGCCCATTAGGGAAGCCTAAAATGAGCCTTTCATTACCAATTTATTATGTTGATGCCTTTACTGATACGATTTTTCACGGTAACCCCGCCGCTATTGTTTTACTTGATGACTGGTTACCGGATGAAAAGTTAATTGCAATTGCAGCCGAAATTAATTTATCAGAAACCGCTTTTTTAGTCGGGCACCATATCCGCTGGTTTACACCAAAAGTTGAAGTTAAATTATGTGGTCATGCAACATTGGCCGCCGCTTTTGTACTTAACGAGGTATTAAAACAAAATAATAACCCTCTCACATTGACGTCTCTTTCAGGGGAATTAACTATCACACCAAGCTCTCGAGGATTTACCCTCGATTTCCCAGCCCTAAATTCCATGCAAAGTGAACCTACGCAATATCCTCAATTAGAGGAGATCCTTGGAGTGGAACTTCAAGAGCTTTGGATAGCAAAAGACCGTTACTTATGTTTCCTTGAAAACGAAGAACAAGTCCAATCCTGCCAACCTAATTTGTTCAAATTATCGCAGCTTCCACTACCTGGATTAGTTATTACAGCTAAAAGTGCTGAACAGGGTTATGACTTCGTTTCTCGTTATTTTGCTCCTGCAAAAGGGGTCAATGAGGACCCAGTAACGGGTACCTCACATTGTGCAATAGCACCATTGTGGGCTAATCGGTTAAATAAATTGCAGTTAGTTGGTAAACAACTTTCAGCGCGAGGTGGTGTTATGCTTTGTGAACTCACGGCTAATCGCGTGAGATTAACAGGTAAAGCCACTTTATTCCTAACAGGAAAAATCCATATTTAACCTATAAATCAACAAATTAAAAATCATTTTATTTTTCCTTTTATCCAATCAACTCGCCGATAACATCCTCAATGGACGTACAAAGTATCGGCTCCCCACCTCCTTGCAATAAACAATTAAATATTTTTTTTAACATTTAATTAATAGTTTTAATTATTCATTAAATTAGTTTACACTTATAATTATTATTAAAAATATAATTACAATTATAAGTATTACTAATTGAAGCATTGATTAATTGTTAAAACTCATTCAATACAAGGAACTCAATAAGATGGCTATTACTAGAAGAAAATTTCTTATCGGTGGTGCAGTTGTTACCGTTGCTGCTGGTGCTGGAATTTTAACTCCAATGTTAACTCGTGAGGGTAGGTTTGTTCCCGGTAAACCAAGATATGGTTTTGTAGAAGGAACAGAAGGCGCGTTACCGCAGCAGGCTGACGTAGTTGTTATTGGTGCTGGAATTCTAGGAATTATGACCGCCATAAACCTTGTTGAGCGCGGTTTAAATGTTGTGGTAGTTGAAAAAGGGAATATCGCTGGGGAGCAGTCTTCACGCTTCTACGGCCAAGTGATTACCTATAAAATGCCTGATGAAACATTCTTACTCCATCACATTGCTAAACAACGTTGGAGAGAAATGAATGCTAAAGTCGGCGCAGATACCAGCTATCGCACACAAGGTCGCGTTGAAGTTCCCCTCGATGAAGAAGACTTAGTTAACGTCAGAGAGTGGATCGACAGTAGAAATAAAAACGTTGGTTCAGATATTCCTTTCAAAACACGTATCATTGAAGGCGCTGAGTTAAATCAACGTTTGAAAGGCGCACAATCAGACTGGAAAATAGCTGGCTTTGAAGAAGACTCTGGTAGCCTAGATGCAGAAATAGCCGCTTTTGTTATGGCTGATTATGCGAAAAAGATTGGGGTTAAAATTTACACCAACTGTGCAGCGCGTGGCTTAGAAACACAAGCTGGGGTCATTTCTGATGTTGTGACTGAAAAAGGGGCAATCAAAACTTCCCGTGTTGTTGTTGCTGGCGGAGTTTGGTCTAGACTATTTATGCAAAATCTAGGTGTTGATGTCCCAACCCTACCTGCATATCAATCACAGCAGTTGATCTCTGGCTCCGCAACGGCTCCTGGTGGTAACGTCGCTTTACCGGGTAATATTTTCTTCCGTGAACAAGCCGATGGCACCTACGCAACGTCACCTCGAGTGATCGTTGCCCCTGTTGTTAAAGATTCTTTCGTGTACGGTTATAAATATATCCCTCTGTTATCTATGCCTGATTTCCCTGTTCATATTTCCTTGAATGAACAATTGATTAATTCATTCACAGAGCCAACAAGCTGGAGATTGGATGAAGTTTCACCATTCGAAAAACACAGAAATATGACTGCATTACCAGACTTACCAGAATTAAATGCTTCATTTGAGAAACTAAAAACTGAATTCCCAGCCTTTAAAGATTCTAAACTTATTGACCAATGGAGTGGTGCAATGGCTATCGCGCCGGATGAGCACCCTATCATTTCTCAAGTCAAAGAGTACCCAGGTCTGGTAATTAATACGGCAACAGGCTGGGGTATGACAGAAAGCCCAGTTTCGTCAGAAATCACAGCCGACCTGTTACTCGGCAAAGAACCTATGTTAGATGTTAAGCCATTTAGCCTGTACAGATTTAGCTAATATTTAATTATCCCCCAAGAAAACCCTTATATTTTTTAAGGGTTTTCTTGTTGCCTATTCTAATTCTATTCACTAACATTCTAGACTTAATTCAAATGGAGTGATTATGAATAAGTTAATATTAGGGATAGCTATTGCACTGGTCAGTACTGTCGCATTTAGTGAAAAAAATTATACGGTTGAACAGCTAGAAAGTCTGATTGCTGCAAATAATAAACCGTCTATATTGGTACCTTCTTTAGATGGTTCAATCGCAAAAGATGACTTTCCTACCTGCAAATCAGGGCTGATAGAGTGGCTCGACGGTGTAAAAACATACCCAGTTACCATCGAAAAAGATATTGATGGCGAATTTTCAGCCACCATTTGGTCTGAATCGAAAGCTTTTCTTGTTTCCTGTGTCAAAAGCGGGGATAAAGCAAAGGCTATTCGTATGAGTGCCGAATATTCAGATAATTAGAGGTTACCCACCTCACAATAATCTTAAAGACATATTAATAAAATAATAGGTCTTTAAGATTTCCTTATTATTTTTTTCATTAACAAAAAAACCGTCACTGGAACGATTCACCTCACATTTACAGATGAATTTATTTGTAATGAGTATTACACTTACCTTTTAACATTATTTATACACTAAGTAACAACTGTAAGGCTGAACCATGAGTTCCATTGCTGATGATGTCATCGCACAAAAAATTGAACAATCAATTTCCCGCGTCTCTAAAGTCGTGTTCCCAACCACCACTAACCACCATAGTACTTTGTTTGGTGGTACTGCACTCGCTTGGATGGATGAAGTTTCCTTTATTACTGCTACGCGTTTTAGTCGTAAACGCCTTGTCACCGTTTCAACAGAAAAAATCAACTTTACCCATCCAATTCCTTCGGGAACCATTGTAGAACTCGTTGGCAAAGTCATTCGAGTTGGTAGAACCAGTCTAACAGTCAATGTCTCTATCTTTTTAGAAGATATGTATTCTGAAGGTCGTGAAGAAGTGATCCATGGCCAGTTTAATTTCGTCGCTATTGATGACAACGGTAAGCCTACCCCACTATTTGGGGAATAACCCTTTAACCTCGTGAAGAAAGGCTTGTTTTTCTTTCGCTAAAAGGCGTAGATGTACCTACTTTTATTTACGCCTTTTTAATACCGCATATATCACTCATTATGTGTTAATTACTTTCGAATACTTTTAATTATTGTCAGTGTCTATTTTTAAGTTAAAAATAACAGCTTTCTGGCATAATAATCTAAATATGTTTAATAAACTTAACCTCTTTCCCCACTTCTAATATATACAATATATTACTAGCATCTAAGTTAAAACATACTTATTAAGACAATTTAATTATTATTAGTATCTTGTTACAATAAACACATCACGTTACTAAAAGACCTTGTTTTTATACTCTAATAAGTTGTAATTACCATTAGATATTGATATTTTTTAGTTATAGTCGTAGAGTATCCAGAGATATTCATTACCTAAAAATGCGTATATCCATTGAGTTTAACTTTATTGTATTATTGGTAGTAGCCTAGGTTTTTCTTTAAAAAGATGTTTCGCATTGTTAACTTTCAGCAATAAAAGATACAGATTACCATCGCTTTTTGATAATAAAAATGAACATTACACATATAAGATATAAAATTATGCTTAGAATTCTCTCACTTATTCTTTTATTTACCTTCTCCATAAACCATAGCGTCGCTGCGGTCCCTAAAGAGACAATTAAAAGAATTGAGCAAGAAGCTCAAAAAGGCGATATTAAAGCACAAGTTATGCTTGGCATCGGCTATTACCTTGGTAATGAACTCAAACAAGATTATGGAAAAGCCAAAAAATGGCTAACTATGGCATCAAATAAAGGTAACTCTGACGCACAACTATTTTTGGGCGATATGTATTTAAATGGAAACGGCGTTGAGGAAAACCTTGAAACCGCGATGGATTTATTTGAAAAATCAGCTAATAAAGGTAACGTTGAAGCTCAAAATTATATGGGGCAATTTTACTACCAAGGTATTGGTGTAAAGCAAAACTATATTACCGCCTTTGAATGGTTTAAAAAATCGGCTGATAAAAAGTTCCCACCTGCCCAATACCAAATTGGTAAAATGCTAAACAATGGTGAAGGCACTGAGATAGATGAAAAAGCCGCCGCGGATTATCTAGCACAAGCTTGTAAAGCAGGGTTGAAAGAAGCCTGTAACAAGAAATAATTTATACTGTTCACGAACTCCCTCTGGCTTGGCAAACTCAATACTCAAAATGAGGGTGCCGAGCCTTTTCCTTTTTCTTTTCCCCATAAAAAATGTATTGCGACTACTTGCTCACAACCTTTAACTTTAAAATTCGTTATTATTAATTTATGGATAATCAATATCAAAATATATGATAATGTTCTAAACTTATAATATAAAAGAAAAAAGGAGAATATATGTACAATACAATTTTAGTTCCGATCGATGTAACCGAAGACGCACTCACCAACCTATTAGTACCCCATGTTAATTCGCTACAGAAATTAAATAATGCGACGGTACACTTTCTTGCTGTAACTGCACCAATCTCTAACTATTTACGTTATGGTGGCACCATTTTACCAGGTGATTTTCCAGATGATGCAAAACAAGCTGAGCTTATCCTTGCTGAATTGAAAGAAAAAATTAAATTGTTCTCGGTTCCTGCAGATAAAGTGCATGCAAAAGCGACTATTGGCTCTGTTAAAGATGAAATTATTGCCGTTGCTGAAGATATCAACGCTGATATTATTTTACTCGGCTCACGTCGTCCGAGTATGTCAACCTACTTATTAGGCTCTAATGCCGCATCTGTAGTGCGTTATGCTAAGACAAGCGTATTAGTCGTCCGATAATAAAGACTAATAATATATATATAGCTAGGTCAGCTCATTTTACAAATGAAAAGTTTAGCTTTAATGATTGTTACAAAAAACAATAAAGGCATACACTTTATCAGACTATTTAAGACCTATTTAGGGTACATTAAAGGCTCATAAACATTTTCGTGATTTTTTTTCACTCCCTGCTTTTATAGCAGGGATTTTTTTATGTCATTTACTTAGCTTTTATTTAAGCGAAAACGCTTGAAGAGTACCCCATCAAAATCTACGAGTGCCTCTTCAACAAAACCATAGCGCAAAATTGCTGATAATTTCAAGCGAGTTAAAGGTAAGTGGATCGTTACAGAGTCAACATTAAGTGACGTAAATGCTTTATTTATCATGCGCTCCACCAAGCATTTCCCTGCTCCCCAGAAATCAGGATGTAACACTAAAGCCAAATCCGCATCACCGGCTTCATTTTGTAAACCACCCCACCCTGCAAATTGCTCATCAATCATGATTGCCCACACACCATAGCCATGTTGACCCCAATGTTGCTCTTTGCCAGCAACCCAATCGCGACAAAATGCCTCATCAAATTGGTTATTACCCAGTGGCATATGTTTTAAAACTAATGGATGGGTATTCAATGCAATAATATCTGCGGTGCAGATTTGACTTAACTTACGAAACTCTATCAACATAGTTACCTAGTTATTACTCATATTATACAGTCAGCGAAAAATTGATTAGCGGTTTTGAACATAATTTAAATATCATATTAAAACAATAGCCCACTCAATAGAATGGGCTATTAGCATAGCAATTAACCCATTATTGCTCTAGTGCCATTGCCATGACTTTTTGGAAGTCTTCCCATGAGCAATATCCATTTTTATCAATAGGGCAACCTTTTAGCTCCAACGTGACATGTTGTGGTGGTGTTTGCAGAGACAAGTAAGCATTATCTCTTAGTTGATCAGCCGTTTGATAAACATATTCTACTTTCATAAAATCTTTATTAGCCTGTTTATCAGTCCAACGCTGAAAGACTAATTTCCCACCAATCGGCGTATGTTCATACTGCTGAGGTAATTGATAAGGTTTAAAATCCATCGCTGACATCAACGACGCAATATTTGAATCGTGGCCGACTAAGAAAATAAATTTTGCAGTTTCGCCCTTATCAACTGACACAAAACCTTTATCAATGTAATTTAATATTGGGTGTGCAACATTCTTAGCAATCAATTTTGGTGTAAACAGCGTCTCTTGATAAGCATTTTTTAATGTGTTTAATTTTTGCCATTTTTCTGGCGAATTGACCATGCCCCAAGCGACTTCATCAGCAGGGAAACCTTCATAATATTGCAGGTCGATAGCATCTACAGCTGAATTGGCCATTTTTAATGGACCGCTAACCCCAGGCTCTTTATTTTCTTCAATAATAAAACTATTTTTCTGGCTATTTAAATTACATAATTTATCCGTTTTACATTTCTGGGAATCTTTAATGTTCAAAACGGTATCAAGCTCTTCATAGCCGGCTTTCAGCGATAAACCATTCAAATAATCATCCATTGCTGAGAGTGCTTTTTGTTTGAACTCTGGGCTTCCGTTGGTAATAATAGGGTTAAATACGGGGTCCATTTTACCAATTTCAGGTTGGTGGTGGATATTCACTTTACAACCGGGGAAAGCACCCGCAGCGAAAAATTGAGCTGTCGCTATGGTTCTTTGTAGGCTGTTAGTATAAAGGTAAATATCCTCACTGCTGGTTGGGCATAGCTCATCCGCTAATAATTTGTTTTGGTCTATCCATTCCCGAAAATAATGCCCCATATACACTTCTAAAGCCCCACCTTTGGTGGTGAGATAACCACTATGTGCATCCCAAGCAGGCCATTTTTTATCGGTAATCTCAGTAAGAACGCCTGTGTTAACAATTGGTGTTCGTAAGTTATGGCGACTAAGCACTAAAACTTGGTCTAAAACCATATCAGTTTGGTTGTCTGTATTGGCTAGCGCTGGCGCGATAGGTGTGAATAATGCAGCAGATAAACAGAATGTTAGCAATTTATATTTCATTAAATATACCCCTAAGATCCAATCAAAAAAATGAAAAAGTACCCTATAAAAAAGTCAGACGCCCAGACTTCACGCCCAATATTACGACTCATCTAATAATGAATTAGTTAGCTTTTTTTTCTGCGATAAATATCTCAAAAACAACCTTAACCAAAATTAAAAAGGTCATTGACATACCATATTGGATAATTAAGATCACCCCATAAACATAAGGAGTAAATATAATGATAGTCCAAACCGCCACACGTGCACACGATAATGAAATTATTCGTGTTTGGGAGTCATCTGTTAGAGCCACACATCACTTTTTACCCGAAGAAAAAATTGCTGAATTAAAAGTGGCAATTAAAGACATTTACTTACCTAATTTAGCTGTATTTGTCACATTTGATGACCTAGGCAATATGATTGGTTTTCTGGGCTGTGATGAGCATCGTCTCGAAATGCTGTTTATTTCGCCAGAAAACAGAGGCCAAGGTACGGGGAAAAAGCTACTGCAATATGCAATTGACACTCTGGGTATTACAGAGCTAGACGTTAACGAACAAAACCCTCAAGCCATTGGTTTTTATCAGCATATGGGTTTTACACAATACGCTCGTTCTGAATTAGATGGAGAGGGAAACCCATATCCTATTCTACATATGCGCCTTAACCCTGTGGCACAATAACCATGAAAATTATTGAGTTAGAAACCCCTCGCTTACTCCTAAGAATGTGGCAAGAAAAAGATAAACTGCCATTTACACTGATGAACAGCCACCCAGAGGTGATGCGTTATTTCCCTTCAGTGCTAAGCGAGCAGCAAAGTACCGAAATGCTGGCCACAATCATCGATAAGTTTTCCCAACAAGGTGGCTGGGGGTTATGGGCTGTTGAATTGAAGTCTACCAATGAATTCATTGGGTTTATTGGTTTAAACACCCCGGCTAAAACATTGCCTTTTTCTCCCTGTATTGAGATAGGCTGGCGTTTATTACCTGAATTCTGGCATCAAGGCTTGGCAACTGAAGGGGCAAAAGCGGTGATCCAATTAGCTTTCGAACAATTACAGATTGCCGAACTAGTTGCATTTACTGCGGTACCTAATACACCATCAGAATTGGTAATGAAAAGACTAGGCATGATAAAACAACCAAATAATTTTTATCACCCAGCCTTACCTGATGGCCATTGGCTACAAGAACATGTACTTTACCGCATAACAGCTCACGATTGATTACTGGCAAATATCAACCCATGATGCTTTGACAAGTTCTAACAGACGAGTTGGTGAAATACGTATAGCACTATTCACTGACCCTGCAGCGGGTAGCACTTCGCTATATTGTTGTAGTGAAATATCACAGTAAATAACTAGGTCTCGGGGCAAGCCAAACGGGCAAACACCGCCAACCGGATGGCTTGTGGAGTCTACAACCTCATCCGCTCGTAACATTCTCGCTTTTGCCCCCAATACTTGTTTTACTTTTTGGTTATCAAGCCGCGCTTCCCCTGCACACACGACTAAAACGACCTCATTTTTAAGTTTAAGTGACAGTGTTTTTGCGATTTGGTTTGCTTCAACATTATGTACTATTGCCGCTTGTTGCACTGTTGCTGTTGGGGTGTCAGTTTCTATAATGTCAATATCGGGGGCATGTTGCGCTAAAAATGCCCTAACAGATTGTATACTCATATATTTTCTCGTTATCATTGGTGGCAAGTCACTTTGTCATATGACGGTTTTTACCTTACTAAAATTTTGCCATCTTGCAACCTAATGGTTTTACATGAATTTAATTTTAACTATAAATAACATGGTAAAACCAATAAAAAAGCCACCACAATGTATAAACAAAGTGATGGCTTGATGTGACTTAATCTAACAATAAATTACTTTTTGCCTTCAGCTTCAGCTTTGGCTTCTTTCGCCTCAACATCACGATACCAGCGAGGGTGGTGTTTTCTCGCCCAGCGGCGGCTAACCTTACCTTCTATCATGCCATTAATTGAGCCTTTCACCCAAAATGCCATATACATATGGATTAGAATCGCGTGGATTAGAATAATAGCGGAAAGTGCGTGGATCAAAATACTCCAACGAACCATCCACATAGGAAATAGATGAGCAAAATAAGGACGCCACATGATAATCCCAGTGATCAGTAGTACGAAAATCATACTCATGATACTCCAGAACATCATTTTTTGCCCCGCATTATACTTACCTACATCCGCCACCTCATGTTCATTACCTTTGAGAACTTCAACAATATTTTTAATCCATGGAAGGTCTTTCTTATCCGGAATATTGTGTTTCACAAAACGAACAAACATGAACATCAATACGACGAATATCAGTACACCAAAGAATGGGTGTAAAATTCTTCCCATTTGTGGAGTACCAAAGGTTTCCGTCAACCATTTCAGTGTTGGGAAAAATAAGGCGATACCAGACAAAGCAACCAAAAAGAAGCTGATGACAACAGTCCAGTGACAGGCGCGGTCAATAAACTTTGTCCGCACAATCATTTTGCTTTTTTTACTCATGGTCATCTTTCTCCTCATCATCACTCACTTCTTTGTTCGGTCCAATTCCCACATAGTGGAAAATTAACCCTGCAAAGGTGGCTATAAAGCCCGCAACAGAAAGTGGTTTCAAGACGCTCTGCCACAGATTGATTGGAGTATCAATTTGTGGGTCTTTCGGTAAGTCATGATAAAGTTGCGGTTTATCAGCATGATGAAGAACATAAACAACGTGAGTTCCCCCCACGCCTTCAGGATCGTAAATCCCCGCTTGCGCATATCCTCGATTTTTTAATTTCGTGACACGCTCTTCGCCGTATTCCAGCATTTCCCTCTTCGTACCAAAGCGAATAGCACCTGTTGGGCAAGTTTTCACACAAGCGGGTTCTTGACCGACAGAAACTCTATCAACACATAAAGTACATTTATACACACGATTATCTTTAGGATTTAAGCGTGGTACATTAAAAGGACAACCCGCAATACAATAGCCACAACCAATACAGTGCTCCGATTGGAAATCAACAATCCCATTTGAATACTGAATGATCGCTCCCGCAGATGGGCACGATTTTAGGCAACCCGGGTCTGCACAGTGCATACAACCATCTTTACGGATTAGCCATTCCAGCTTACCGTTTTCGCTTGTTTCACTAAAACGCATCACCGTCCACGATTTTGCACTAAGATCGGTTGGGTTATCATAAACCCCAACGCAATGCCCGACTTCATCGCGAATATCATTCCATTCAGAACATGCCACCTGACAAGCTTTACAGCCTATACAGGATGACACATCAATGAGCTTACAAACTTCAAATTTATCGTCACGCGCCTGTGGTGGAGGCGTAATACTATTGGTCGCGGAACGCTTAATAATGTCTTGAGATTGCATGGACATAGTTCCCTCCCTTACGCCTTCTCAATGTTAACTAAAAACGCTTTATACTCAGGTGTTTGAGAGTTAGCGTCCCCCACAGATGGCGTCAACGTATTGGTGATAAAACCTTTTTGCGTAGCCCCTTCAAAACCCCAGTGAATAGGTAACCCAACGGTTTCAATTGGTTTACCGTCCACCATCAGGGTTTGTAATCTCGGCGTTACCACCGCAACGGCTTTGATAAAACCACGTTTACTACTGACTTTGACCTTATCGCCTAACGCAATTCCTTTGGCTTTCGCTAATGTTTCGCTGATTTCAACAAATTGCTCTGGCTGAGCAATCGCATTCAAGCGAGCATGCTTAGTCCATGTGTGGAAGTGCTCTGTTAAACGATAAGTGGTGCCGACATAAGGGAAATCTTTGTGGTCGCCAAGACGTTTTTTGTCCTCATCAAAGATCCGTGCCGCAGGGTTAGAAACCACATTCGGGTGTAATGGGTTAGTACCAAGAGGCGTTTCAAAAGGCTCATAGTGCTCAGGGAATGGCCCTTCTGCCATCTTATCGATAGCAAATAAACGCCCTAACCCTTCTGGTTGCATAATGAATGGACCTGTTCCGACTTCTGGTGCAGATGCATTAAAGTCAGGAATATCATTACCGACCCATTTTTTGCCATTCCATTCAATTAGCACACGGTCTTTATTCCACGGCTTACCTTTAGTATCACAAGATGCTCGGTTATAAATAACGCGACGATTCAACGGCCACGCCCATGCCCAACCTAATGTGTTACCAATGCCAGACGGGTCACTATTGTCGCGATTCGCCATCTGGTTGCCTTTTTCAGTCCAACTGCCCGTGTATATCCAGCAAGAAGATGCTGTTGTACCGTCAGCACGTAATAAGGCAAATGAGCTAAGAAGTTCACCTTTTTTCGCTTGTAAATTGCCGTCGGCATCGTACAGATCAGCCAGTGCAACTCCGTTATTTTCTTTTGCCACTTCTTCTGATTCAGGGTGGAATTGCTGTTTATAATTCCATTTCATCTGCATCAGAGGATCTTGGCCTTGACCGCCTTCTTTTTCATACAACTCACGAATTTTGTATAAAATTCCTGTCAAGATTTGGCCATCATTACGCGCTTCACCTGGAGCATCCGCTGCCTGCCAGTGCCATTGCAACCAACGACCAGAGTTCGCGATAGAGCCATCTTCTTCTGCAAAACACGTTGATGGTAGACGGAAAACTTCAGTTTGAATCGAAGCTGTATCGACATCATTCATTTCACCGTGGTTTTGCCAGAAATTAGCAGTTTCAGTGACTAACGGGTCGACAACAATCAAATATTTCAACTTACTGAGGCAGCTAACAACTTTGTTTTTATCTGGGAATGACGCTACAGGGTTAAATCCTTGACAAATATAACCCGTGACCTCATTACGGCTCATCATGTCAAAATACTTCATTACATCATAAGCTTGGTCCCATTTAGGTAACCAATCATAGCCCCATTGGTTGTCAGCTTGTGCAGAATCACCATAGAAAGACTTCATTAAACTGACGAAGAATTTCGGGTAGTTACTCCAAAAGTTAACTTGATTTGGTAAGGTTGCTTTTGGTGTATTAGCAGACAGATAGCTATCAATATTCAGGTGTTTTTCTGAAGGCAACGTCAAATAGCCGGGCAGACTGGTCGATAATAACCCTAGATCAGTTAAACCTTGAATATTTGAGTGGCCACGTAAGGCATTAACACCACCGCCAGCAACCCCCATGTTACCAAGTAGTAACTGGATCATTGCCATGGTACGAATATTTTGCGCACCAACCGTATGTTGTGTCCAACCTAAGGCGTATAAGAAAGTCCCTGCTTTATCTGAAGCACTCGTGGTTGCTAAGATTTCACAGACTTTTAAGAAATCAGCCTTTGATGTACCACAAATTTGCTCAACAATTTCAGGTGTATAGCGTGACACGTGCTTGTGAAGCAGATTCCACACACAACGAGGGTCTTGTAATGTGTCATCGCGTAACGCATGACCATTTTCATCAAATTTGTAGTTCCAGCTGGTTTTATCATAACTACGTGTATCTGCGTTATAGCCACTAAAGAGGCCATCATCAAAGTCAAAATCATCTCGAACAATTAATGACGCATTAGTATAGTTTTGAACGTATTCAGCGTTTATTTTGTTATTTTCAATCAGGTACAACAAGACGCCCGATAAGAATGTAATATCGGTACCCGAACGAATCGGAACATAATGGTCTGCCACTGATGCCGTACGCGTAAAACGCGGGTCGATCACAATCAGTGTTGCATTGTTATTATTTTTCGCTTCAATTGCCCAGCGGAACCCAACAGGGTGTGCTTCCGCAGCGTTACCGCCCATTACGACGACAACATCGGCATTTTTGATATCAACCCAGTGGTTGGTCATCGCACCGCGACCAAATGTTGGAGCAAGACTTGCTACCGTTGGTCCGTGTCAGACACGTGCTTGGTTATCAACCGCCAGCATACCTAGCGATCTCGCGAATTTTTGGGTCAACATTCCTGTTTCGTTACTTGCAGCAGATGCACAAAGCATCCCTGTTGATAACCAACGGTTTACGGTTGTTCCCTCAGCGTTTTTCTCAATGAAATTTGCATCGCGGTCATCTTTCATTAAACGGGCAATACGTGTGAAAGCATCATCCCAGCTAATGCGTTGCCATTTATCAGAGCCTGGTGCTCTATATTCAGGATAACGTAAACGATTTTCGCTCTGGATATAGTCAAGCAGGCCAGCCCCTTTAGGGCATAAAGCACCACGGTTTACAGGGTGGTCGGAGTCACCTTCCACATGGAATATCGCGGACTTAGCATTCATGGCACCATCGCCCATGCTATATATTAGTAATCCACAACCGACAGAACAGTAAGTACAAGTGTTACGCGTCTCTTTAGAGCGTAGTAATTTATATTCACGTACATTAGCTATTGCCATTCCAGGCATAAAACCTAACGCAGCTACAGTTGTACCTGCCATCCCGCCAGCGCAGATTTTAAAAAACTTTCTGCGACTAACGTTCATTGCTAACCTCTTTATATTTTTTGTATAAATCGGTGAGAGAATAGCAGCCTAATATGATTAGATATTGCCTAAAATCAATGAAAGTGAAAATAAAAGTTTAATTAATATTAACTGAGTAGTTAAACATCAATTACAAATACTACCAATAGAGTAATTATTGTTAAATTGACTTAGATCAAATGTTACTTTTTGAAATATTTTAGTTAAATACATTTCATTGGCATTTTAAAAAATACAAATAAAAATAGAAGAAAATTAATTCAGGAAATACATCACAGCTGATCAAAAACCAAATTTATTTAATTTCATGAAAAATAAAATATCACCATATAAAACTGGTGGAAAAAAACATTGACAGAAATAAGCACAAACCATTTAAAATCCTTTTAAATCAATTAATTAAAAAATATTCAAGCTTAGTCTAGCTTTTTACAAAACCAATATTTAATTGTTCTAATATGAAACAATAATGATAAAAAATACCGAACATCACCACAGATACTTAAATAATAATAATAAACAAAAAAATAACCGTCTTATAAATAAGCCACCAGATAAAAATAAAACTCAGTTTTACGACAACCTTATCTGTATTTTTGAGGTAACAGCACTAGGCTATCTATGGTTCTTGCAGGCTTATAGTTTAAATATGGAAAAAGTGAATTCATTGAGAACTCACTTGCGAAATAATAATGACGTTCTTTTGGGATATTACTTTATCTAAATAATAATCTGTTTTTTACTCCCAGCCACTAATAATGATACCAGCGCCAACAAGCACAACGAAAGCCCCAACCCAGTCAGTTACCGAAAGTGCGACCCCATCGACAACTTTTAGCCATACTAACGCTGTGACAATATATATCCCACCGTAAGATGCATAAATTCGGCCACTGGCTTCTGGATGTAATGTCAATAACCAGACAAATAGCATCAAACTTAAGGCTGTAGGGATTAATAGCCAAGGCCCTCCCTGTTTTTTCATCCAGAGATAAGGGAAATAACAGCCTGCAATTTCAGCTAGTGCAGTGATAAAAAACAAACCAATAATTTTTATCGACATAAGACCCCATTCAAAATTAGCGCTACTGATTTCCCTTCTATAATAGCAACTGACTGTATGAAAAAAACACATGCTTTTAGGAGGATTTAACTAACATTAATGAGATTCGTCTCGCGATAGGTAATACAAAGAACACCGTTGGAAAGGCAATCATCCAAGAAATCCCCCAAGAGCTAACCCAAGATGGGAAAACTTCCGAAGTAAAACCTAGCGCTCTAACAGTACTAATAAGGGAAACGATCCCACTCATTACAAGGGATAAAAAGAAAGGAACTAGAAAGATCATCGCACGAGCAGGTAATTTGGGAATACCTAATACATAATTACGACTTTGATTTGGCATAAAAAACTCCAAGGTTACTGGCACACATAAGCATATAACTATTCGTGTGACCAAAAGTTATATGCGTTGGTTAACGTAAACGCTTACGAGTCTAATGACCAATCTCCGCTATTTTATAAGCAGCAAAAATTTTGTCAATTTAGCCCATCCCCTAAAAAGCATTTTACCCACTAGACTTGCACCATAGAACCAATTATTATACACCGTATAATTAATTAATGGGAAACAAATATGATTACGGGGCATGTATTTATTGCCACTAGTTTAGATGGCTACATCGCACGTAAAGATGGGCAAATAGATTGGCTTGGGTGCATTGATACTTCTAATGAGGATCATGGCTATGACCAATTTATCAATCAAATAGATGCAATTGTGATGGGAAGCGGCACCTTCGAAACACTAAGTCATATCACACCTTGGGTTTACAATCTTCCGGTTGTCGTACTTTCTTCTACATTAACCAACCAAGCCGTGCCTGAACATTTAGTGGGGAAAGTTCGTTTTAGTGATCAATCCCCTGAAAATGTGATGAAAATGCTGGAATTAGAAGGATGCCAACACGTCTATATCGATGGAGGGCAAGTGGTTCAATCATTTTTAAAAAGGGGTATGATTAGCGACCTAATTATAACTAAACTCCCCATTCTACTTGGGAGCGGGCGCCCATTATTTGGAGACCTCAATCACGATATTTTACTCAACCACCTGCATACACGCAGTTTCCCTTCCGGCTTTGTGCAATCTAAATATGAGGTTTTAAAGTGAAAGATAAAAAGCCTGGCCGCCCGCCAGCTAACCAGCAAACTATCTCTTTAGAGTTGATAGTGACTAAAGCTATTGAAATGTTAGATGATAATAAGGTTGATAACCTATCTATGCGCATGCTGGCCAAAAAGATAAACGTCAACCCGATGGCGCTCTATCATTACTTTTCAGATAAAGATGCCTTAATACAAGCTATTGCCAATAGGCTTTATCAAGATATTCAATTGCCTGACTTGCCTGACCTTTACCAACAAATCGAGTCGCTATTACTGCATTACAGGCAAAAAGTGACCCTTTATCCGCAAATCACCTTAGCTATTTTCAGTTCCCCAAATGCTTTTCCAGAACAAGCCAAAAGGATCACCGAAATACTCACCCAACAATTAATGAAACTTGGTTTATCTCAAATAGAAGCAACGAAATGGGGGCATATCCTAATAGATTATACTCATGGAGAAGCGCTATCAGTATCCCCTAAAAATCAAGCTCCCTCATTCACACCTGAAGCCATCCACACTGCTGAACTTAGTTACAGTGAGACTATTAAAATGTTACTTTTCAAGATAAATAGCAAATAATAGTGCTCCTAGGCAATTTTACTCATCAATTTCACATCTAACAGTTCGACCCTATCTTTTACCTGACTAATGAACTCGTTAAAGTGCGGTGTATTATTATGCTTATCAACGGCTTTTTGACTCTGCCATACCTCAAAGAAAACAAATGTATTAGAGTTGTCATGAAGCTGATGCAATTCATATTGAAGGCAACCTTCTTCCTGATGGCTCGACTTAACAATTGACTCTGCCGCGGCTCTAACATAAGCAACTTCGTTTTCTTTTGCTATTACCGTTGCAATGATCCTAACTTCAGACATAAAACCGCCCTATCATGAATGATAAAGTAATTAATTTATCACATAATTTCATTATTTATTCTTAAAGATAAACAATTACAAATAAAACAAAATTATATTTTATTTTATTACAGAATTTGCGTAACCTTAAAACATAACGTGATAATAGACTTAATCACGTTATATAGAATTAAAGTATAAATAAATTTAATATTAAAATAATTAAACTTCGTTCAATACTGTATTTATAAACGCCATGCGGTGTTCATTTCCTCCCTGGGTTACATAGTCACAATTCATCCATTTACTATTTTTTAAACCTACCGCTGTCATACAATGAAAAATAGCATCACTAACAGGGTCTCCCTCTTTAATAATAAATTTTGTGGCTTCTTCTGATGTCGTGACAACAGTAGTTTTGGGGATGTCTAGCAAAGGTAATAATTTTTTCTGCTGTTCGTTATAATACCAAGCAAAACCGTTAAGTATTACTTTATCAAAAAAGCCTTTTAAAATTGCAGGCATTCCCATCCACCAAACAGGAAATATGACTATAACTTGTGAGCTATTTTTCAACATTTCTTGGTATTTTCCAACTAAAGGATCAATATAGTTACCGGTGGAATAAAGTGCGAGCTCTTCTTCTGTTAACACAGGGTTAAACTTATCTCTATGCAGGTCAATTACCTGATAATCTTTCTTTTTTTCGGTTAACCCTTTCGTTATATTATCAAGTAAAAACTGGCAGAAGCTCCCTTTCCAAGGGTGTGCATATATAATTGTCACCATAAAATCTATCCTTTTATTAAAATATCAATATCTAATTTTTTATTATAACTTACTGTTAATTGGCTAAAATGACTAAGCTCAAATATATTATCTAGAATATTTAAATGTTTTTACAGTTTGAAATAATCGGTGTAGCATAACTAGACATACAGTATTCACTGGGGGTTTCATAATGAATGCGGTTCAATTAGAAATTACGCCTCAAGAAACCAATCTCTCTTTTCTATCCAATAAAATTACCTTACCTATTGGTAGCGACAGTATTAATGGGTTTAAATTTCAACACTCACCAATAACACCTTATGAAGCAGAAATAGCCATTGAATTAATTGAAAACACGGTCATTCCTGCTAGAAAGCAACTCTCTATAAATAACCCTGTTCTGATTAATAGAGATAATAAACTAAAGGCCATTTGGCAACACACTGGTAATACAGAATATTTTTTAACTACCCAGCAGATTGAAAGTGCATTTAACGAGTTGGTTAATGTCATCAATGGTAGCCCTATTAACTCAACAACTTTACCAACAGACACCTCGTTTACTGCTTTCTTAATCATTATAAGGGAACTGACACATCACTGGGAATTAGATGGCATTTACCTTAAATAAAAAAGGCGGTAAATATCATTTCTATTTACCCCCTTAATCATCTTTTGATAAATAGTTTATCAAACACTTATTTTTTCGTTGCAAGAATAATACTTGATGCTTTAATAATAGCAGTCACAGGGCTATTCACCATTAACCCCATCTCAGAGGTACTATTGTTTGTCACCACCGCAGATAACAAAGTACCTGCTTTTGTTCTTAAATTGACCACTGAATTCACACTGCCCTTTTCAATAGACTCGACACTGCCATTAAATTGGTTACGAGCAGAGAAATTATATTCATTCTCATCAGAAACAAGGACGACCCAAGGCGCTTTAATAACCGCAATTACAGGTTTCCCTTTTTCTAGACCTAGCTGTGCGGTACTATTTTTAGTAATAACCGCAGTAATGCTTTCCCCACTCGCTAAATCCAAAATAATTTCATCATTGACAGCACCAACACCAATAGATGCAACAACACCTGAAAGTTGGTTTCTTGCCGAAATAGTCATTATATATCCCCTATGAAAATGGCTGCTTTATACTCTATTCAATCTGTATGTTAATACAAATTAAACAATCATGTTCATGCCTTAATCACACTTAGCCATTAACAACAGGGTCATTTTTATCATATTCAGGAGAAGAACCATGGTCATCATGCTGAGGTCGATTTTTTATTTCTATATATTTTTTTTCACAATCGGTTAAAAATTGCAGCGAATCCGTTTTCCCTGTCTTCTGATCAATTAAAAATAAACTAATTGTTTTTTGTTTTGGGGAGAAGATCTCAATAATTTTCCCGCTATCGTGGTAATAATCACCTTTATTAACAATGACTTTAAAATCTTTAACAGTCTTTATTTGCTGTTGTTGTTGGCTTTTTTCCAGTTTATAGCCTGCATATTCACCGGCTTCAAAATCACGAATATTGAATGCGCCATTGTAAGAAAACACTTTAACTGTCGGAGCCGCAGTCGGAAAAGCAAAAAAACCATTTCTATCTCTAGAAATCTGATTAATCGATTGGTCAATATTACATTCGTAAACTAACGTTGAATTAGAAGTCTGACAGCCTGATAACACAACTAAAGCCGTGAGCAAAATTCCTACTCTTTTCATATCATCCCTTATCTCTTCAATGTGTATAATTTAGCTCAGTATAAACATTATTATCCTTAAGCTAAACATTCATATTGTAAGAATATACTGCTGAGATAAATCAAGCTCACTTTAATAGACAATTGTTCAACTGGATGATTAACCAGTAATTTATTAATGGAAAACTCAGTTACTTACGTCATTGAGCTAAAATCCAGCGGTGTTACATCAATATGATCAGAGCAGATAGCATCAACACCCTACTGTAATAATTCAGTTCACGTACAAGGGTCGCCCCGGTTTAAATTCCCTGCCCCCCACAACCATTAGTTGTTCACTCAAGAGTATCATCATGTAGAAGCACCATCACCTACGTTTTAACTTCAAATTAGTTAACACATTGAATTAACACCACCAAGATGTGCAACAATAGTTGGGTAAAACCAATTATTTATCAATATGCCCATATTTACTATTAAAAAAACAATATAGATAATACTCATGATAGTATTACCAAATTATACTGGCTTAAATGGCACAAGGTAGCAGCCAATTAGCTAATTCAAAATCTCTATTTTCAAGTAATTAGGCCATTTCGAAAATAGCTATATTCTGTGAATACCTCATGCCACAATCGGGGATTATCCACCATTAATACCCATATAATGATTATTATCTTGTTTAAGGATTCATACTCATAATCCTATAACTTTTGGTTAGATTTGCTGTTATTGGCATAAGGCATCCTATTATCAAGTAATTTAAAACTGAAACTGTCTCTATCAACATAACCAATAACATTTTCTGAATCATATAATTGCATAAAAAAATCAGCTAACTCATTGCTTGAATGATAAGTCCCAAAAACTTGGTCATAATCATAATGTGCTAGATTATTGGCGACTTTGCCGAATTCTGTTTTTGTTGCGGCTGGTGCTAATAACTTGACTTTTAATTGTGCTCCCGCGTTTAATAATTCATGGGCAAGCCCTTCTGTAAAAGCGCTAACAAAAAATTTTGAGCCACAATACGTCACCGCAGTTGGTACGATAGTATATCCTCCAGCTGAACTAACATTAATGAGCTGCTTATTTTCTAAATTATGGTTATCACGGACATACATCAATGAAAGCATTGCTAATGTATTAATGTTTAAATTTAATAACGTATTTACATCTTCAAGTGATTGTTTGGCAGCTTCACCATAATAACCAATACCCGCATTATTTACCCATACATCAATGTCAAACGGGCTTAACTCGCCATAGAGTAAACTCGCATTTTCAACACTCGATAAATCACATATTTTTGTGACTATATCAATGTTTGGGTGTAACGTTTTTAGTTCCGTTTTTAACTCTTCAAGCAAAAATCCCCGCCTCGCTATTGCAATAATATTAAAGCCTCGTTTAGCAAATGCGAGTGCTATAGCTCGCCCTATTCCGGAGCTAGCTCCTGTAATAACAGCATAATGGTAATTTTTCATAATGACCTCTCATTTACAAAATGTATTGAAAGGCTAAAAGATAGAGCTTACTCTAGGTCAAGTATTTTTTTCGATAGTAGGTACATATGAATTATTCAATTAGCCAATTTTCGCAATTAACTGGCTTTAGCATTTATACGCTTAGATATTATGAAAAAGAAGGTATCTTGGCACCTTCAAGGCAAAGTAATAACCATCGATTTTACTCAGAAACTGATATTGAATGGATTAAATTTATTATTCGTTTAAAGGAAACAGGGATGCCTTTAAAAAAAATTAAAGAATACGCGAAATTAAGGGAGATAGGCGCATCCACAACGTTAGATAGAATGAATTTACTCACAGAACATTATACGAGTCTAGAACAACAGATACTAATATTGAATGACCACCTAGATAGTTTAAATAATAAAATTAAGTACTATCAAGAACAGTTAAAGTAATCAGTTCCATGATTGAATAAAAATTCGAAACTTACTCAATATGATAGTGCTTTTAAATTAAACATCTATCCACTCAATTAGGAAACATAAATACCGTTCAAGGCATTAATGGGGACGGTGTTGGGCTGCGATCATCATTAAATACTTGGCCAAAACGAGGATGACCTTGGTTCCACGCCTCAACAGCCTCGATAATTTCAGCTTTAGTACGCCCAATAAAATTCCACCACATTAATATAGTTTCATTTAAAGGTTCGCCCCCAAGTAATAAGATGTGGCTATTTGAAGCAAACCGCACAACAACTTCAGAATTGTTTTTGCCTAAATACACTAATTGATTCGTACCTACGTGTTGCCCATCAACAATCACAGCTCCTTCAATAACAAAAATACCGTATTCAAATTCAGACTGTAACGTTAAGCTATGTTCAACACTTTTTTGAGCAATAATATCGACCCCAACTAAAGGAGAAAAGCTCAACGTCGGCGCTTTATAAGCCCCGTATTCACCCACTAACAAGTGGAATTGGGTTTGCCCTTCAAGCCAATTCGGTAAAATAGGATAATGATCAAAACGAGGTATTGTATCTTTAACGGCTTCCGGTAATGCTATCCATAACTGCACTGCATGGAGTTTATGGTTTGCTCCATAAGTGTCTTCTGAATGGCTGATCCCATATCCTGCTGTCATTAAATTAACTTGCCGCGGCCGAATAACTTGCTCATAACCTAAGCTATCGCGGTGTAATACTTCCCCTTCTATCATCCAAGTGAAAGTTTGTAAGCCAGTATGAGGATGAGGAGCCACCTTCATTCCTTCGGAATTCCCTTTAAAAACAGTAGGACCTGCATGATCAAGAAAACACCATGCGCCAATTAACCTACGTTCTCTTGTAGGTAAAACCCGAGCGACAGGGATGCCCCCAACATCTTTGGAACGTGCTGTAATCAACTGCAATTCTGTTTTCTTATCATTGGATTCAATAGTCATGACTACCTCATCGGTCATTAAAGAATATTATTGTCGAATATCATTATATTCAGGAGTTCTATCAAATATCGCTTTCGCAAACGGGCACAGCGGGATAACTTTGCGCCTTTCTTTTCTCATACGCTCTACGACTTTAGCAACAAGCAATTTTGCGATCCCCTGTCCTTTTAAGCTTTCATCAACCAATGTGTGATCAATAATCGCTAATTCGTCTCCTGTATATACAAAGGTTATCTCTGCGAGACGAGTTTGCTTATCATCAGATAAAATAAAAAAGCTGTTGTGGTCAGATTGGATATTCATCATAAATAGCTCTTCTTAAAAACCTAACGTTAATCCAGAGTAAGCGACATAACCTGAAAAGACAACTGCCCACCTTTGTTGATATGATCCAAATATTTTGAAGTGAACAGAGTCAAAAAATACATGACCGATAGCAAAACTGATGTCGGCTATGACTGTCTGAATATTTTATGACTCCATAATTTAATGTGTAAGGGATGACAGGGTATTTTTGTGTTTAACGACTAAATTCTAATGGAAGCCCACTCGTATTATTATGTATTATAAATTAAGGATAGTATGCAACCTGTAGCAGTAGATGTTTTTTAATGGATAATATTCTTATTTTAGCCGATGGTAACTACCGTATTATTTTTCGCTACATCAACAAACGCAGTACATAACGGCGAAAATTCGGTGGTTATTAAATAGTTATTTTTACTTACCATCACTATTCATCAACGCTAATCAATGATAAGTCTATCATTACGTCTATTGACTGAATCCCCCTGTACATAAGTGGTTTCTATCATAACAGCTTCGAGTAAATTACCCGTTATCCGTTTAATTTATCCGCTAGTATTTTAACTTTTCAATATATCAATTAAACTAATACAAACATATAGAACAGAGAAATATAACAATATCTATCTTATTAATTGTATTACTTGACTACTCACTGACAGGAATATGTAATGAAAGTACCATACTTAAAAATATTATTATCACTTTCAACAATTTATATATGTAGTTCTTATAGCGATGAAAATTTGAATGCTGGTTACGCTAAGCTACTTGCACTTTCATTGACAGATGACATTAGCGCTTCAACACTTCATGCTGAGGGGTTTAACTACGAAAAATATTCTTTACCATATGAATTCAAAGACCTTTATGTAATAGATGATTACTCTTTTTCTATGCAATTGAAAGGTAATTACCTTAAAGTTAAATCGTCACTAGTTAATATTGACTCTTTAGGCAATCTACGCGCCCGTTGGGATATTTTTAGTCTATCTGCATCACCAAAAGTTTCCTACCAAATAAACGAAAAGTTCAGCCTAGAAAGTGAGCTAGAATTAGGCTATGCAAATATGAGCAATAATTCCACCTTTCATGGTAGTCAACAAATGAAAGACGTATTGCGCGATGAAGGGTTATTAGATTGGAACGTAAATTCATTTCATATAACACCTAAACTTGGCCTGAGAAACACAAATATCCTAGACAATAATGATGAATTGAATCTATATGGCCATATATCCTATATGTTTACTAATGGTTTTGGAAAGACAAAAGGCCTAAACGTCAATAGCAGTACCGGAACATGGTCGATTGGTGGTGAATATGTTATGACGGAACTCATCAGTATAAATGACATTAACTTCAATCTAATCTTATCCAATGATATCGGCGGGTTCTATGGAAAGGACTATAGAGAATTGTCATTTGGTTTTATAAATAATACCTCTGTCGCATTAGAAACCCCCATTAATATCTATGATAACCAAGTAAAAGTGAAAGCTGGGATAGGCTACCTATCAAGCGATAATGCACATGGTATAGCCTTAACCTTGGGAATAAGGTAGGCGTTATTTCAATACGATGATTTAAATCGATAAACGTTAGGTTTTGGCATTATTGACCATAACGTTAATTTATCAACCGTTTTCCAATAGACGATAGCAAACGTTGGAACCATGTAATTATGCAAGGAGAGCACTATATAGCACTCATTATATTGTTATTAAATGATTATTTAATAACCTAACTTTCATTCTATTCGAATTTCTATATAACCAAGAACATGACTAGGCTATTTTTGATGCCTGTTTTTTCTTGGTTCAATGAGATGCTTAGACCGCATAAATATGCATTTATTATTAATTTTAACGCAGATAATAAAACACCAACTAGAGTAAAAGTGAAGCTTACCCTTTAACTATATAAAGTAAAAACTTGTTCCTCCTCACCCTCGCTCCAACACGACCTTTTAGATAACAACCCAGTTTTGCACTTGTAACCAAATAGCAGTGGCTATTCACCCTAGTTTTTAATACTCCATGTTTTGCTATGACTGTAATGCTGTTCTATAAAGCGTACTTCCTCAAGGTCCAAAAAGAGCAGTAATTTTTATTGAGTACTCATCTATTTCTTTTCATAAAATAATTTCTAATCAAAAAGAGGATTATCACACACTAAACGAGTAAATATTCTTATGAATCACTTTGTAATACTTTGAAAAAAAATATTACAAAAAGATTTAAATGACACTTTTTAATTATAAGCATAAAAACAACACACGTTAGATATTGATATTATTAACTTTTAAATTTACAACCAAGATAACCCCAAAAAAACGTAGATTTCCCGTCACATTTATTGATAAGAAAAGTTGATTTATTGAATCAGTGAAGATATAAAGAAAATAATTACATAAGTTAAATGAATGGAATTCAATTGCAACCATTTAACAATACACAATTCAATATAATCACTAAAACTGAAGGAAATTTCACTCATGTCAGATAGCTTTCAAAATGAAGTCCCCAAAGCACGGGTCAATATTAAATTAGAACTGCACACGGGCGGCGCTCAGAAGAAAGTGGAATTGCCACTTAAGTTATTAGCGATGGGTGATTACAGTAACGGACAAGATAACCGCGCGTTGTCTGAGCGTGAAAAAGTAAATATCAATAAAAATAACTTTGATAGCGTCCTTAGTGAATTTACACCAACAGTTAACTTAACGGTAAAAAATACCCTTGCTGGTGATGGAAGTGACGAAAGCGTAAACCTCTCTTTCAAAAATATGAAAGACTTCGAACCTGAGCAAGTGGCTCGTCAAATCCCCCAACTTCGAGCCATGTTAGCCATGCGTAATCTGCTACGCGACCTGAAATCTAACCTTCTCGATAACGCTACGTTCCGCCGTGAATTGGAAAATATCCTTAAGGACCCAGCACTCAGTGATGAACTACGTGAAGAGCTAGCACAACTTGCACCGAAGAAAGATTAATTTGGATTATTAAAGGATTATGCTGATGTCTGTAAAAAATGAATCAACCCAAGGTGCAACGACTGTACTTGATGAAACCTCGAATCAAGGCGTTTATGCTTCTTTATTTGAAAAAATCAATTTAACCCCTGTTGCTACAATCAGTGATATTAACGCATTCCAAGATAATACTGCGCTAGCTGATGCAACTGCGGATGAACGAGTCACGGTTGCCGTTCAAGTATTTTTAGACCGTTTAAAATCTTCTGGTCAAAAAGTGGAGCGTTTAGACCGCAACCTGCTTGACCATCATATTGCTGAACTCGATAAGCAAATCAGCCAGCAATTAGATGAAGTGATGCACCATCAAGACTTCCAAAAAGTTGAATCTACTTGGCGTGGTTTAAAATTCCTTGTTGATCGCACTGATTTTCGTCAAAACGTAAAAATTGAGCTACTGGATATTGCCAAGGATGACTTGCGCCAAGATTTCGAAGATAGCCCGGAAATTATCCAAAGTGGTCTTTACCACCATACCTATATTGCAGAATATGACACCCCAGGTGGTGAGCCTATTGCAGCGATAATCTCTAACTATGAGTTTGACCGTAGCGCGCAAGATATCGCCTTATTACGCAGCATCTCTAAAGTCTCCGCGTCTGCCCATATGCCATTTATTGGGTCTGTTGGACCAAAATTCTTTGGCAAAGAGACCATGGAAGAAGTGGCTGCTATCAAAGATATTGGTAACTACTTTGACCGTGCTGAATACATTAAATGGAAAGCTTTCCGTGATTCGGATGATGCCCGCTATATTGGTTTAACCATGCCTCGTGTATTAGGTCGTTTACCTTATGGCCCTGATACTGTACCTGTTCGCAGCTTCAATTACGTTGAAGAAGTCAAAGGGCCAGATCATGAGAAATATTTGTGGACTAATGCCACATTTGCTTTCGCTGCCAACATGGTTAAAAGCTTTATCAACAACGGTTGGTGTGTGCAAATTCGTGGTCCGCAAGCAGGTGGAGCAGTTAAAGATTTACCTATTCATTTATTTGATTTAGGTACAGGTAGTCAGGTGAAAATCCCATCAGAAGTGATGATCCCTGAAACGCGCGAATTTGAATTCGCTAATCTTGGCTTTATCCCACTGTCGTACTACAAAAACCGCGATTATTCGTGCTTTTTCTCGGCTAACTCCACCCAAAAGCCCGCGCTGTATGACACTGCCGATGCGACAGCAAACAGCCGAATCAACGCGCGTTTACCCTATATTTTCCTACTCTCTCGCATTGCCCATTACCTGAAACTGATCCAACGTGAAAACATTGGTACCACCAAAGATAGACGCCTCCTTGAACTTGAACTCAACAACTGGGTTCGTGGTTTAGTCACTGAAATGACCGACCCGGGTGATGATTTACAAGCTTCTCATCCACTTCGCGATGCAAAAGTGGTTGTTGAAGACATTGAAGATAACCCAGGCTTCTTCCGCGTGAAACTGTATGCCGTCCCACACTTCCAAGTCGAAGGCATGGATGTGGATTTATCGTTGGTTTCGCAGATGCCTAAAGCCAAAGCCTAACGATTAGTAAAGGTCATTCAGGATGAAAATCTACCGTCCCTTATGGACAGACGGGGCCTTTTTGGCCCCTCAACAATTTCAACAACAAGCTCGTTGGGACAGCCATGTCGCTGAAGTCGTTGCTCAAATGGGTATTGCCTCAACGTGGGGTGTGATTAGTACTGAATTTGATGACAGTGCTTTAACCCTATCTCGAGTTAGCGCACAAAAGATGATTGTGCGTTTTCACGATGGCACACTTATTGACACGACTCTGTCTGATGCTCTTCCTCCGGTATTATCCCTTAATGACTACGCAGATCGTCAGTCATTAGACATCGTGCTAGCGTTACCTTTAATGCTAGCAAATGGCGGCAACTTGGCCCCTGAAACGGGTACAGATCGCCCTCGTCGGTTTAGCCAAGAATGGGTTAAAGTTCAAGACCTACTCGGGCATGAGCAAACGGATATTGCAGTATTACGTCATGTGGCAACGCTACGTTTTGCCCATGATGAGAATGAAGCCTATATGACTTGCCCAGTTGCACGGCTGATCCGCAATGCACAAGGGGCATGGGAATTTGATAAGCGTTTTATTCCCCCCTTGCTCGCTTGTCAGGGAAGTCTTGAACTACGCACGTTACTCTCTGAATTTATGCACCGCTTAGTCGCTAAACGCCGTCGACTGATGGCTCTGCGCCGCGAAAGCAATGAGAAAATGGCAGACTTCGTGGTTGCTGATGTCTCATTATTTTGGCTATTAAATTCACTGAACAGCGCCGAACCTGTACTCAATGAACTTAGCACGGCACTACATCGTCATCCTGAATTACTCTATCGAGAACTCGCCCGTTTAGCAGGGAGCTTATTAACTTTCTCTTTAGAAAGTAAATTGGAAGATATTCCGCAATACAAACATGAGCAACCGGAGCAGGTTTTCCCTCCTCTTTTTACGCTATTAAACACCCTGCTTGAAGCCAGCTTACCTTCACGTGTTATCAGTATTGAATTAGTAAAAGAAGGTCCTTTCTGGACAGGGCAGCTTCATGATGGCCGCTTACGTGAAGAGGCGGATTTCTATTTATCCGTACGCTCATCTTTACCCGCTCACCTACTCATTGCTCAATTTCCTTTGCTGTGTAAAGCAGGTAGTCGGGATGATGTTGCTGATGTGGTCAATGTGGCACTCAATGGTATCCCATTAAAACCGCTCAGCCATGTGCCAACCGCGGTTCCACTTCGTTTAGAAAATCAATACTTTGCGCTAGATATTGAAACACCTGCGGGTCAAGCCATGCTTTCTTCAGGGCAATGTGCCTTTTACGTCCCGAGTACATTAGGTGATATTCAATTAGAGCTGTTTGCGGTACTTCGCTCATGAAAAATACAATGTCACACCACACTATTGACATGATTTTTGCTCAAACTTGGTTAATGGTTTGTCAACTTCATCAGGGCACTGCCATCTCTCAGGGGGATAATTTTTACCACCGAGTTTGTCAGCTGATTGATGAAACGCGTCAAAAATTACTTGAACATGGTTATCCAGAAACTGCCATTGAACATATGCAATATGCCCAATGCGCATTAATTGATGAAAGCGTGATGAATCGCCAGCATCAACAAGATGATGGATACAACACTTGGATACAATCACCGTTGCAAGCCCGTTACTTCAATACATTGGAAGCGGGAGATAAACTGTGGGATCGCCTACGCAGTATTTTAAATGAAACGGCACCTAACCCAGATGTTTTGCTCTGTTTTCATCGCGTGCTCACCCTCGGGTTTGTTGGAAAATTTCGCCAGCAAAATGCGCCAGAACGCGAGCGTATCGTCGCTCAACTCAATGTTCAACTTCCTGATTATCTGATTTCATCAGACTTACCTCTTGTCGTAAAACCTAAATTACGTTTTAGCCGCCGCCGACTCTACTGGTTTGGTTGGATTGGTGGAGCTCTTGTGCTCGCTGCAATGTGGTGGGGCTTCAGTGCATCGTTAGAACACTTACTACAACAATGGATGACACAAGGATAGGCATGCAAAACCCAACCAAACAGTGTCTGACACTTTTTGCGACAGGCCTTTTTCTGTGGTTACTCTGGGGGTTTTGGTCCCTAGGGCAAACTGTCACTATTTTTGTATCGGTCTTAGTGCTGGCTCTTACCGGTGGGATGTTATTTTGGCAGTATAAGCAGCGCCGCCAAATGCTTTCTACTGAGCATGATTATGCGGGTGCATTGCCTGCCGATAACTACTCGGGTCCTGTTATCCTCGTTTGTGGTCAGTCTGATGCCCTATTTTTGAGTGACCAATTACACCGAGAAACTCGCCAAGGTTGGTATATTCGGGTATCTGCCCCCACTGAATTAGTTAAATTAGTGACTGCATTGATGGAACATGCCCCATCATTATCAGGGCAGACATCATTACTGTATATCGTCCTGCCGGAACAACTTACTCAGCAAGAAACACTCACTCAAGCATTGCTCAATTGGCGTCGAGCCATTGGTGAAAGCAACCAAAAAATAGGGTCAAAACTGCCATTTTGGGTCACAGTGTATCTCACTATGCCTCGCCAAACAGGTACAGACCTACATGTGGATGGCGAACACACTCCATGGATGACTTTACTCAGCCACCAAAATGAGTTTCAGGTAGAACAAGAAGGTTCTATGTCAGCCCCCTACTCTGTCTGGTTGCCCGCCCATATTGGGCACTCAGAGCAAAGCCTGCAATTTTCCCTGTGGTTAGATACCTTACAGAGTTGGCTCAACCAAGTTTTAGTCCCACAGTTCACCGTGTCTCAAGCAGGAGCACCAAAGCAAACTCCTTCAGCATGGGCTATTCAATGGATAGATATCACCAGCCAACCTAACAACTTATGGCAGCAATTTATCCAAGAAAAAACCATGCTGCCGCTATATTCATCAATTCAAACCACTGATTTGCTGCCTTTACCCGATGTGATGTTACGACGCTTACGCCATGATATTAGCTTAAGCCGCACAGAGAAAACCCTTGGGGCTATCGGAATTATTTTCGGGGTCTTCTTGGTAGGCGCATTAATCGGAAGTTACTACCATAACCAACAACTCATTCGTCACATTGGCGAAGATGTTGCTCGTTTTTCGCAACTTTCGGATACCCCTCTTGCACCAAAACAGACCGCTTATCTGCAATTGCAAGATGATGCAACTGAATTGGCACGTTGGGAACGCGAAGGGATACCAACCTCTCACTCTTTAGCGTTATATCAGGGAAATAGAATATTACCCTACTTGCACACGCTATTAGGTAGTTGGGCTCCCCCACCGCCACCGACGCCTATCATTGTTCAAAGTGCCCCTGAAATGGTCACCCTTGATAGCCTATCGTTGTTTGATGTAGGGCAATACACCCTCAAAACGGATGCAACTAAAGTTTTAGTCGATGCCTTGCTCAATATTAAAGCCAAACCCGGTTGGTTAATTGTCGTCTCCGGCTATACCGATAACACCGGAAACCCAGCATTAAACCAAACACTCTCATTAAAACGCGCCGAATCGGTCAGAGATTGGATGATAGAAACCAGTGATATCAGCCCTGCTTGTTTTGCTGTTCGAGGGGACGGGCAAAATAACCCAGTTGCTGATAATCAAACCGCTGAAGGCCGAGCAAAAAATCGACGCGTTGAAATACGACTCATCCCTCAAGCAGATGCTTGCCAGGGCGCAGATAATCAAACCGTGTCACCGATGGACGATGACACACATTCGACACAAAAGGAGAAGTAACCATGGCTATTCCTGTTTATTTATGGCTAAAAGATGACGGCGGTGCGGATATCAAGGGCTCTGTCAATGTACAAGACCGTGAAGGCAGTATTGAAGTGGTCGCACAAGACCATAACCTGTATATCCCAACCGATAACAATACCGGTAAATTAACGGGTACACGTATCCATACGCCATTTATTTTCGTGAAAGAAATTGATGCATCAAGCCCTTATTTATACAAAGCAGTGACCACGGGTCAAACTTTGAAAGAAGCTGAATTCAAATGGTACCGCATTGATGATGCTGGGCAAGAAGTGGAATATTTCAATACCAAGCTTGAAAACGTCAAAGTGGTCAAAGTCGCGCCAAAAATGCACGACATCAAAGACCCTAACAAAGAGAAGCACAACCATCTCGAAGAGATTGAACTGCGCTACGAAAAAATCACTTGGACCTATAAAGACGGCAATATCATTCATTCCGATTCTTGGAATGAGCGTGCAACCGCTTAATTAAAACAAGCAGGCGTTTCGGCGTCTGCTTTTTTTGTACGTATTCGTACACCGATGACACACAACACACAATTTATCTTGATACCTAATGAACCTCGGTTAACGGTTAGGGGCGGTAGCATTTCTTGCTGTCTCTAACCGTTTTCACCCCAATATATTTTTACCCCAATACGAGAGAAAGAATATGGACAATTCATCCGTGATGCTATTACGCCGCCTAAACCCTTACTGTGCCAACGCATTAGAAGCGGCGGCTTCACTTTGCCAAACACGAGCGCATGCGGAAATTACCATTGAACATTGGTTGCTCAAATTATTGGAAATGGGGGAAAGCGATATCACGGTGTTAGCTCGCCGCTATGAATGGGATATGTCAGCCCTTTGGCAAAGTTTACTGACAGATATCGACAACTTACCACGCTCCATTCATACGCGCCCGTCTTTATCAAAACCGCTGCTGAATCTCATTCAACAAGCTTGGGTGATTGCATCATTGGATGAAGATATCGAACATATTCGCAGCGTGCATTTATTATCTGCCATGGCTCAGCAACCGTCACTGGTGCCCAATGATAATTTGTGGCCATTAATGACATTAAGTACCACCCAACTTCAACGCTTAAGACCGATGCTTGATGCCCAATCCGATGAGCGCCCTGAAATACAACAACTCGCCACACATAATCAATCCTTATCCCATGAAACGCCATCTGATGCTATCGATGTAGAAACGGCGAAAAGCTCAAATGTGATTGGCAATACACTGAACGAAGCACTACTGGCCGTACTGAATAAATTCACCGTCGATGTCACTGAAAAAGCACGCGAAGGCGCGATTGACCCTGTCTTTGGACGTGATGACGAAATTCGCCAAATGGTGGATATTCTTTCTCGCCGTCGTAAAAACAACCCAATTCTCGTCGGCGAGCCGGGTGTCGGGAAAACAGCCTTGGTGGAAGGCTTGGCCTTACGCATTGTCGAAGGGAATGTGCCCGTTAGCCTGCAAACCACCGCCTTGCGCACCTTAGATTTGGGGCTACTACAAGCAGGGGCCGGCGTTAAAGGTGAGTTTGAACAGCGCTTAAAAAACGTGATTGAAGCCGTACAACAATCCCCTACCCCGATTTTACTGTTTATCGATGAAGCCCATACCATCATTGGCGCAGGCAACCAAGCCGGTGGCGCCGATGCGGCGAACTTACTCAAACCCGCGCTAGCTCGCGGTGAATTGAGAACCATTGCAGCGACAACATGGTCTGAATACAAACAATATTTTGAACGCGATGCCGCCTTAGAGCGCCGCTTCCAAGTGGTCAAAGTCGATGAGCCAGACGACGAAAAAGCCTGTTTAATGCTGCGGGGGCTAAAACCACGCTATGCCAAATACCACGGTGTTCATATCACAGATGATGCAGTGAAAGCAGCGGTGACTTTGTCTCGCCGTTACTTAACGGGTCGTCAACTCCCCGATAAAGCCGTGGATTTACTCGATACCGCCAGCGCCCGTATCCGCATGAGCCTCGACACGCTCCCTGAAGAACTAACCCGTTTAAAAGCCAAGCGCAATGCCTTAGAACTTGAGCAGCAAGCCATTCTTGATGACTTGGCGATTGGCAACACCACCAATCAATCCCTTCTAAACGAATTAGTCACTCAAGATGCGCAAATAGCGATACAACTGGCTGAGTTAGAACAACGTTTTGAGCAAGAAAAAAACCTTATTAACGAGCTCTTAGAACAGCGCCGTCAATCCCAAGATGTGAGTGACATTCAAACCCAATTAGAACACGTACAGCAAGGTGAACCACTGATCACCCCTGATGTGGATGTCAGAACCGTTGCCACCGTCATCGCAGATTGGACAGGCGTGCCATTATCCAGCCTATTAAAAGACGAACAAACCGAGCTGCTTGAGTTAGAAGATTCGCTTGGCAAACGTGTCGTGGGTCAAGAAAGCCCATTGATGGGGCTTGGGCAACGACTGCGCGCCGCTCGCACGGGTCTCGCCTCAGAAAATGGCCCGCAAGGGGTATTTTTACTGGTTGGCCCAAGTGGCGTAGGGAAAACGGAAACGGCTTTGGCCTTGGCAGATGTGCTGTTTGGTGGCGAAAAATCCTTAATTACCATCAACATGTCCGAGTATCAAGAAGCCCACACTGTCAGCCAATTAAAAGGCTCTCCTCCAGGCTATGTAGGTTATGGTCAAGGCGGTATTTTAACGGAAGCCGTTCGCAAGCGCCCTTACAGCGTCGTGTTACTTGATGAAGTGGAAAAAGCGCACCGCGATGTGCTAAACCTGTTTTATCAAGTGTTTGACCGTGGTTTTATGCGCGATGGCGAAGGCCGTGAAATCGATTTTCGCAATACCGTGATTTTAATGACAGCAAACTTGGGCAGTGACTTGCTGATGCAACAACTCGAAGCGTTCCCTGAGTCTACCGATGGCGAACTGCAAGAATTGTTGCGCCCAACCTTGCGCGACCACTTCCAACCTGCATTATTAGCGCGTTTCCAAACCCTGATTTATCGCCCATTAGGCCCTGTCGCACTGCGCCAAATTGTTGAAATGAAACTGGGCAGCGTGATTAAGCGTCTCTACACTCATTACAAGCTCGAAGGGATTGTCGATGAAGCACTGTATGACACCCTCGTGAGCGCGTGTTTATTACCAGACACCGGCGCCCGTAATATAGACAGCCTGCTTAACCAACAAATTTTACCGATACTGAGCCAACAATTACTCATGCGCCAAGCTAACCACCAGCAAGCGCAAAGCCTGACTTTGGGTTATAGCGAAGAAGACGGGATCACCCTGAGTTTCAGTGATATTGAGGAGATAAATCCATGAGCCTACTCGACACAGCCAAAAACATCCTTCAAGGCCAAAACCGCTATCGCCTAGAAGTCCAAGGCTGCTCAGATTTACTGGACGTTGAACATTTTACCGGGCGTGAAGCCGCTAGCGACACCTATCGCTACCAAATTACGTTTACCTGTTCCGCCCAAGACCTTTCTGCTCAACAATTATTACGCCGTAATGCCAGCCTGACCTTTTGTGCACCAATAAATAACGTAATGGGACTCGCCACTCAACCTAGCGTTGCCAAGCGCGTTCATGGCGTGGTTACAGATTTTCGTCGTCTCTCAGGCTCTGCCGATGAAGCTCGCTACCAGTTAGTTATCGAGCCTTTTTTCGCGCTACTGCGCCATCAAATTCGCAGCCATCGTTTTTTTATTAACCAATCCATACCGGATGTGGTTGAGCAAATCTTACGCGAACACAATTTCAAAGGCTGGGAGTTCGAATTTCATCTCGAAAAAGCCTACCCAAAACGCGAACAAATCAACCAAATTAATGAAAGCGACCGCCAATTTATCGAGCGCTTACTCAGTGAAGTGGGGATTTTTTATCGCTTTAGTTTACAAGATGAAACACAAACAGAAGTTCTGCATTTTACGGACAGCCAACGCGGTTATGTGTATGACAAAACGCTGCCATTAAATAGTCCCTCAGGGCTAAGCGATAACCATGTCGACAGTGTTTGGGGGTTATCGTTACGTCATCAAGTGGTCGAAAGCTCTGTGTTTGCCAAAGACTATAACCACCGTCTGGCGGAAGATACGTTGATTTCTGCGGTAGCGGACATGACTCGCGGTGATGGCGAAAAGACCAACTACGGCGATGTTTATCACTATAAAGGCCGCCACCTCACCCGTGGGGATAAAATTCGCCCTGAAACTGAAACCGCTAACTTCTGGGCAAGACTCGACCACGAACGCTTTTTAGCTCGTCAGACTTTACTACGCGGAGAAAGTAGCGCTGCAGACCTGACGCCATTATTAGTGCTAAGTATTCAAGATAACCCGCTCAGTTCGACGTTACCCAGCGTATTCAAATCACCAATTCTAATTACTCGCCTACGCTTTACCGCCAGCCGAGATAAAGCGCTAACTGTTCGCTTTGACGCGGTGCCTTACACCGAAGCACTGTGTTGGCGCCCTGCTCTAAAACCACGCCCTGTGATTGCCGGAACATTAATGGCGCGTGTCACCAGTGCAAAAGACCACGATATTTATGCCCACCAAAATGAACACGGCTTTTATTGGGTGAAATTCGATGCAGACAGAGATGAAAAAACCAAGGGCTATGAAAGTATGCCTGTGCGTTTGGCGAAACCTTACGCCGGCGATACGTATGGGATGCATTTCCCGCTGATCCAAGGGACAGAAGTCGCCATCGCCTTCCATGAGGGCGACCCAGACCGCCCTTACATCGCCCACGCACTGCATGATTCCCGCCACCCCGACCACGTGACGGATAAAAATAACACCCGCAATGTGATCCGCACGCCTGCGAATAACAAACTGCGCATGGAAGATAAACGCGGGCAAGAGCATATTAAGCTCAGCACCGAATATGGCGGAAAAACCCAGTTAAACCTGGGGCATTTGGTGAATGCCGAGCGCGAACAGCGTGGTGATGGTTTTGAGCTGCGCACCGACAGCTGGGGCGCGATCCGTGCGGGTAAAGGGTTGTTGATTACCACCAATAAGCAGGATAAAGCCGGTGGGGATGTGTTGGCGATGGAAGAGGCGGTAGCACAGTTAAAACAAGCACAGCAGTTAACGGAATCTCTCAAAGAAGCCGCTAACGTTGCAAAAGCTGAGCTGGCTGATTTACAAACACAGAAAGAACTCCTGTCTGAAACACTCAATGAACTTCAGCAATCCGCTCTGCTGGTTTCCTCACCCGAAGGTATTGCACAGACCACCCCCAAAAGCATTCAAACCTCGGCAGGTGAAAATATCATCAGTACTGCCCGTAAAAATGCAGATTTTAGTATTGCCAAAAAGTTCACCGTGGCTGCTGGCGAAATTATCAGCCTATTCGCCCAAAAGCTCGGGATCAAAATCTTTGCCAATCAAGGCAAAATCGCGATTGAGGCTCAACATGATGAAATGTTCTTAGATGCCTTAAAGGATATAAGCATTAGCAGCCATGATGGCAAAGTCATCATCAAAGCCAAAAAGGAAATTATTTTAACCAGTGGTGGTGGCTATATTCGTATTGCAGAGGGCACGGTGGAATGTGCCGCACCCGATAAAATTATCGAGCGTGGGGCTGTCTGGCAAAAATTTGGTGGGCAAAGTATCAATGAAGCGATGCAGTCATGGGAAAGTTCTGAGTTCACAGTTAAGCCTCAATTGATAAATTTAGGCGATTTAGGCAGTCCTCATCTACCAAAGCCTGTTGGTATTTATGCCGAAGGCACAAAGAGTACCAGTGCGAGTGATGCCCAAGGAAATTTATCTGAGCGTAAGGGTTTAGGGCTAGATCAATTAGGTATTAAACTTGATAGAGAATAGTGCCAAGTTAGTGGTTAAGGAATTCAATTTAAGGATTTTTTATGACAGATAAATCAGCAACACCTACCGAATGCCAACACATTTCTTATCACTTACCTCAGTGGGATGAAAATGGAAAATGTAGTTGGATTGACATTCAATTACAGCACAAATCCCTAAATGCCGAAGCGAAGTGTATAGTTCCACCAACTAAAGTAATTCCTGTTATTTTTATCCCTGGGATTATGGGGACGAACCTTAAAGATAAGAAAAATAAATCTATTTGGCGAGCAGATTTGGAAAATGGAGCAGATACTTTATATTTACTCTGGAAAAGTAGTAATGAAAGACGCAATCTCTTGAATGTGAAAACAACCTTAGTTGATGACCAAGGCAAGATTAAACCAAGTAGCCACACGTTTTTTTCTGATGATGGAAATTTGTTTCCAAGTCGAGCTAAGCGGAATTGGGGAGAAGCACTTTACTTAAGTTATGGTGAGTTCTTAGATATATTCCAAACAACCTTAATCGATGATTGGCAAAAAGACATATTGAATATAGTACTCAAGCATAAGCCGACATCCGCACAAGAATATGTAAGTCGTAAAGGTATTCTCAGCAACCTTGAAGGTCAATTACTTGGAGAGACTCAAGACACTCCTTTAACGCACAAGGAGCTAACACACTTCAAACATTTTCTATTTCCTGTACATGTTTTTGGCTATAACTGGCTGGTTGATAATGCTGAATCAGCGGCTCAGTTGGTTAAATATATTGGTAAGGTAATAGAAACTTACAAGCATAAACACGGATATGGTTTAGCAATAGAAAAAGTTATTATTGTCACTCACTCCATGGGGGGATTAATTGCTCGCTATGCGATGAATCCACCGGAAGGCTCGTTTCAAGGGTGCCAAGATAAGGTGTTAGGTATTGTGCATGGTGTTATTCCTGATTTGGGGTCACCTGCCGCATATCGACGTATGAAAACTGGTGCTGGAAAAGAGGGAATTCCAGGTCTCGTATTGGGTAAAAATGCGGAGGAACTCATGCCAGTATTGGCATTTGCACCAGCACCTCTGCAATTATTACCATCACCTAAATACCCCCCGAATTGGCTTAAGTTTGATGATGGGATAAGCTATCCTAAGATTGCCCCTTTTGAAGAAATCTATTTAAGAAACGATGTTTGGTGGCGGTTATATGAACCTGATATCTTGGATAAAGATGAAACAATAAGTCAAAGTAACTGGGATGCATATGACAGCCTTATGGATACAACCGTCAGAAATTTTATGGAAAAACTGGATGAAGGAATATACCATCCAAATACCTATGTATTCTATGGTAAAGAAGTCAAATCTGATGGTTTTTTAACATGGGTAAAAGAAAATAAAATATATCAGAATCCTTATACAGGGCAACCCGTTATTCCTCAACATACAACACATGATCGCCAAATTGTTCAATTGCCAAATGGCGAATATTGTGAATACCTATTAACCCAATCTAATACTGCGGGTGATGGCACAGTGCCAATTGAATCTTTAAATGAAATAAAAAAACACTCTTTACTTAGAGGATGGTTAGCAACAAATGTTGACCACCAAGATGCTTATGCTGTCAGTGGTACAGCCCCTAAGAACTACAGTGAAGCAATCAAATTTACATTACAATCAATAATTAAAATGGTGCAAGAGGTAGATATTCGTGCAGCGGATTAACTTATTGGTCAGTGGCGTATTAGGTGTTATTTTCATTTTAGCGGGGATTATTTGGTATTTATTACCATACCCACTCCCTGAATTAACCGACAAGGAAAAAATGGTGGTAGATAATTTATTTGAAAAAACCAAAACCCAGTGCATTAGTCGTTATATCATTGATGTTCCTGAATCGTTTAATAATCAGCTAAAAGATAATATTTACATTGATAATTTTAAGATTGAAAGCCAGTTTATCTACCCGCCATCGTTTAAACAACGTATTGAATTACGTGAGGCAGAATTGCGGGAATGGAAAACTAGCGCAGAAAATGCGCCCATGCTAAAAGAGGTTATTCAATTACCGGATGGTAAAGGTGTTATTTTTGATCGAAATAAACCCGCTACAGATGATGCATATCGAGTATTAGAAGCACATATCTATCTTAATCATATTGCATTTATTATTACTACTGATATCCGAGATTTCTCCGATAAAAAATACACAAAAAGAAAGGCTGAATATTTAGCTCGAGGTGGAAGTGAATTCCTGTCAAATCAGAAACCATCTCGATTAGTCGCTATGCGCTCTCTTATCTCCCGGTTAAGTGGCCGATTAGATGATGAAATTCCAACCGAAAAAGGTACCTGTATTCCGAATGGTTTTATTTTAGATGACACTGAAAAACATCAACAACAAGTGACTATCCTCTACGAAAATGCAGATTTTTTCTTATCATTGGAATTTGATAATCGTTACTTAGGCTCAAGTGATACTCTATTAAACCGAGATAATGAGATTATACCGATGCTCTATCAACAAGGATATCAGACGATAAAAAAAGGTGATCTAACACCTAATGGTATACCATCACAAGAGTGGCTAGTGGCAAAAAAACAAGAAGTTTATTCTGATACTGAGAATAGGCGAATACCTAACCTGCCGTATTATGATTTTCAATTTTTTGCTAATGAAGCAACTGCAACAAACACAATTCCTAAGTTAAATATTGGCATGCATAATCAAGATAAGTTCACTTCATATAGTGGTGCACAAATGGTCGAAATTTGGGATCGAATTGTCGGTTCTCTACGTTACAAACCGAATGCGTTTTGATCTATACAAGAGGGATAATAAATACCTAAACAGTAAGCCCCTTTTCTGATACGAATCCGAAAGGGGGCGATAAAATAACGGCTAAAAAACACTGAGTATTCTGGTGGTTCTGATAAAAATGGTTTTCCATTATCAATGACTGAACTTTTGCGTAAAGATAATAACGTTATTTCCAAAAAGTAGGTTCACAATGAAAGGATTTGTCTGTCTTGGTGACAAAAATACCCATGGAGGCCATGTGCTCTCGGCTTCATCCACAATGTACATTGATGATAAACAAGTTGCACTCGTTGGAGATCTTGTTTCCTGCCCCAAACACGGAAATAACACCATCATAGAAGGGGCTGATTCTGCTTTTGATAATGGCATTGCCATCGTAGTGGATCAGTGCCTATGTGCATGTGGGTGTCGTTAGGTATTGTGCATGGTGTTATTCCTGATTTGGGGTCACCTGCCGCATATCGACGTATGAAAACTGGTGCTGGAAAAGAGGGAATTCCAGGTCTCGTATTGGGTAAAAATGCGGAGGAACTCATGCCAGTATTGGCATTTGCACCAGCACCTCTGCAATTATTACCATCACCTAAATACCCCCCGAATTGGCTTAAGTTTGATGATGGGAAAAGCTATCCTAAGATTGCCCCTTTTGAAGAAATCTATTTAAGAAACGATGTTTAGTGGCGGTTATATGAACCTGATATCTTGGATAAAGATGAAACAATAAGTCAAAGTAACTGGGATGCATATGACAGCCTTATGGATACAACCGTCAGAAATTTTATGGAAAAACTGGATGAAGGAATATACCATCCAAATACCTATGTATTCTATGGTAAAGAAGTCAAATCTGATGGTTTTTTAACATGAGTAAAAGAAAATAAAATATATCAGAATCCTTATACAGGGCAACCCGTTATTCCTCAACATACAACACATGATCGCCAAATTGTTCAATTGCCAAATGGCGAATATTGTGAATACCTATTAACCCAATCTAATACTGCGGGTGATGGCACAGTGCCAATTGAATCTTTAAATGAAATAAAAAAACACTCTTTACTTAGAGGATGGTTAGCAACAAATGTTGACCACCAAGATGCTTATGCTGTCAGTGGTACAGCCCCTAAGAACTACAGTGAAGCAATCAAATTTACATTACAATCAATAATTAAAATGGTGCAAGAGGTAGATATCCGTGCAGCTGACTAAAAAAAACCTCTATTGGGGCGTTATTACACTTATCGTGATAATGGTACTTGTGGGGCTTATTCTTTTTACGGAACAGCAAGCCCATACTCAACTGACTGACAAGGAAAAAGTGGTGATTGATACCTTATTTGAAAAAACTAAACCCCAATGCATTGGCCGTTATATTATTGATGTCCCTGATTCATTCAATAATCGGCTACATGATAGTGTGTATATTGGTGATTTTAAAATTGAAAGCAAGCTTATTTATCCTCCGGCATTTCGGCAACGTATTGAATTACGTGAGGCAGAATTACGGGAATGGAAAACTAGCGCAGAAAATGCGCCCATGCTAAAAGAGGTTATTCAATTACCGGATGGTAAAGGTGTTATTTTTGATAGAAATGAGCCTGGGGCAGATGATGCTTATCGGGTATTAGAAGCTCATCTCTATGTTGACCATATCGCTTTTATTATTACTACTGAAATCCGAGATTTTTCTGATAAAAAGTATGAAAAAAGAAAAGCCAGTTTTTTAGCTAGAGGTGGGACAGAAGTTCAATCAAACCAAAAACCAATTCGTTTAGCGGCTATGTATTCACTAATTTCTCGATTAAGTGGACGATTAGATCATGAAATCCCGACCGATAAAGGTATTTGTATCCCGAATGGGTTTATTTTAGATGATAATGATAAGCACCAGCAAAAAATCGCTATTGTCTATAAAAATGATGAATTGTTATTGTTCTTAGAATCTGACAATCGTTACTTAGGGTCTAATGATACGTTATTAAATCGAGAAAAAGAGATAAATGAGGCAATGAAGCAACAAGCGTTACACACAATAAAAAAAGGAAATTTATCAATTAGTAATATTCCAGCACAAGAATGGTTGATGACAGGAAACCAGGAAACTTTGTCTAAGGAAAAGAATATAAGAATATCCAATTTACCATATTATGATTTTTGGTTTTTTGCCAATGAAGCAACATCAACTGAAATAATACCACTACTACATATTGGTATGAATAATCGAAATAAATTTACTTCATACAGTGATGCCGAAATGGTCGAAATATGGGATCGAATTGTCGGCTCGTTACGCTATAAACCCAATGCGTTTTAATCTATACAAGAGGGATAATAAATACCTAAACAGTAAGCCCCATTTCTGATACGAATCTGAAAGGGAACGATAAATAACGGCTAAAAAACACTGAGTATTTTGGTGGTTCAGATAAAAATGGTCATCCATTATCAATGACTGAACTTTCGCATAAAGATAATAACGTTATTTCCAAAAAGTAGGTTCACAATGAAAGGATTTGTCTGTCTTGGTGACAAAAATACCCATGGAGGCCATGTGCTCTCGGCTTCATCCACAATGTACATTGATGGTAAACAAGTTGCACTCGTTGGAGATCTTGTTTCCTGTCCCAAACACGGAAATAACACCATCATAGAAGGGGCTGATTCTGCTTTTGATAATGGCATTGCCATCGTAGTGGATCAGTGCCTATGTGCATGTGGGTGTCGGGTGATCAGCTCAGAGCCCACAACCCATACAAAATAAGCAGATAAGGATATCGAATCAATGTATTGGAAAATTCCTACCATTCCCGATAAAACATTATTAACCAAACCTAATTATAAAATTGTAGTCGTATTTTTTACAACGTTAGCCGCTGCAATTTATATGTATGGAGCCACATTACCAACTGAGCAAAAAACACGTTTATTTCTTTTTTCATTGCCAGTAGTCGCACTGCTATTTTTTCTATCTATAAGTTTTTTGTATATCCGCTACCAACACGCGGTTATAACATTTGATAATTGGGAAAAAGAGAAAGAAATCACCAAACAGGAATGGCAAGCATGGTGTCAATCTTCAATTAGCTCTATCGCGAATGTTATTTATACCCCTGATAAAGACGGCACTGACGTGTTTTTGAAAGAAGCGGAAGCCATTCCGATGTTTCCTGATAAACCACGTCGTTTATTCAATAATCTGCAACTTGATGAAAATTTTATTACAGCCATCGACCTTCAACTCGAAAAACAGTGCCCTAATTATCGTTTTTATCTAACAACAATTTATATTTTAGATAATAATAGCGATGACAGTGATGTTCTAATTTATAATCAATGGCATCTTAAGCCTATTAAACCATCTCTATATAAAGATATTTTCTCTATTTATGAGAATAAAATAAATGATACATTTCTAGTTATTACTATCCAGTCAGCATCACAATTTAGTGAATTTATTTCAGCTCAACTATTTTCTAACGATGATAAACTAATTAACTCAAGTCGTGCTCGTATTGAGATAGAAAGGATAATGGAGTTTGATAATCAAGATATTGACAATGATATCGTGAAATACATTGATTACAGTGGAATATCAAAAAAAGATAAATTCCAAACATGGATAACTGAGAGTCAGCAAGATATCGTAGATAACGTTCTCATCACCTACACTGAAAAAAATATTGAGTTTGATAAAACTATTCCAATTCGTTCTTTAGCATTATCTTATTCAACACCACACCCCAATGCATTTTTAACATACCTTTCACTCGTAACTGAAATATCATTAAAAACAAAAACAGACCAAGTCCTCATTCACTCAAATCCTCATGGTGCCAATTACGCGGTTTATATTCGTAGGTCTTAATATGAAAAATAAAATATCTGCAAATTTTCCTCGTGGAAAATTATTTGCGATCCTTTTAATCTTACTACTGAGCTTTTCAGTTATTCTATTAGTAATTCATCAATATCAACCATTTAACTTAACACCTTACTATATCGGAATATCGACATTCAGTGTCATTGCTTTATTCGGTATTTATTTTTATCCTATAAAAAATAAATTTTCACAAAAGCAAGAGCAAAAAGCATTTAAGCCACAGAATAGATCCGTCGATTTAAATACGCCAATTAAACACATAAGCTTATTGCATGATGAAATTATTCAAGCACTACGTAACCAATACGGCACTTTCTGGCATTCCAAGGTCTCTATTCAACTCCTCCTCGGCTCCCACTCCGCCGTCGAAAAACTTGCCCCAAATCTTACCCAAGAAATCTGGCAAGAATGTGATGGCACCCTGCTTATCTACGGTGGCGATATCGGGAGTTCTATCGATTCAGAGCGACTAGAAACCCTCAAACACCTGCGCCGACGTCGTCCGCTCGATGGTGTGATTTGGGTGACGGAAAACAGCATTTCATCCCAGCTTTTAGACAGCAACATTCACTTTACCAACCTGAATGCGGCCACTGCCCACAATGCAGGGCGTGCAATCCAAAACCTCTTTCAAGAACTCGGCTGGCGTGCGCCTGTTTGGGTATGGAGTGTCAGTGACCAACCCTCCCTCAGTGCGGTTGAAACGCCCGCTATCCTCTGCATGACTGAGCAAAATATGCCTGCCGAGGCGCTATCGCCTAGCTTATTAAGCCTGATCCCCGCACTTGTGATCAACGGAACCCAAGCGTTACTGCGCGAACAGAAACACACCTATCTGCTTGCTTTAGCACAATTTTTACAAAACGGTGGCAGCCAACAACTCGCGACCACATTAGCGCCACTTAATACCCCATCACGTACGCTGCCTTTTTCCGGCATCGCATTTAGCCCGTCTATCAATCCGTTAAATCAGCAACGTTTGCCAAATAGTTGGCACCCCGATACCCGCTGGCAAAGCTGGTTAAACGTACAATCTGAACTGGCATCCGGTTTACAGCCGGCCGCTTTAGGCTTTGATAAAAAACGTCTCGTTCAATACGGCGCGGCCACGGCCATGACCTTGTGGGGCGCAGGCATGATTGTCTCTTACTTCGCCAATCGCCAGCTCATCGAAGACAGCTACCAAAGTGCGAGTGTCGCCGCTAACCGCCAATTACCGGAAACGGAACGCCTTCAGGCCCAATACGACTTTCAGCAAACTCTGGGGCTGTTAACGCATCGCGAACAGAGCTCCGTCCCTGTTTGGCTGCATTTTGGCTTGAATAGCAATCAGCCATTATTAGCCCATTTATGGCCGCTGTATCAACAAACGGTACTCCCTCCTCTGCAAGATAATCTCCGTCAGCAACTTGAGCAACGGTTACAAGCTTATGCACAATTATCGCCAAATAGTGATGAACGCCGCCAAGCCACCCAAAGTACGTATCAAGATTTAAAAACTTACCTCATGATGAGTACGCCAGAGCGTATGGAGCCTGCTTTTTTCACCAATCACGTTCTGACTGCCCTTTCTGTCCCGCAAGGAATGAACGAAGGCGAATGGCACACTCTCGGCAAAGAGTTACTCATGTTCTATGCCCAACAGCTACCCACGCACCCTGAATGGCAATTAACCGCCAACAATAACCTGATTAATCAAAGCCGTACCTTACTCACGCGGCAAATTGGTCAACGCAGCGAAAGCGCCACACTGTATCAAGAAGTGTTACGACAAGCGCAACATCAGTTCCCCGATATGACCTTAGATGATATGACGGGCGATACCGATGCCCACTTTTTATTGACTACAGAAGAGTTTGTACCGGGTATTTTTACCCGCAAAGCGTGGGAAGAATCGATCCAACCCGCCATCAAAAAAGTGGTTGAATCGCGCCGTCATGAAATTGACTGGGTATTGAGTGATAGCCAGCATGAACTTAGCCAAGATATTTCGCCTGATGCGCTCAATCAGCAGCTTACTGAACGCTATTTTGCTGACTTTGCTAATAGCTGGTTAAACTTCCTCAATAGCCTGCAATGGCGCCATACTGAAAGCTTATCCGATACTATCGACCAATTATCCTTAATGAGCGATGTGCGCCAGTCCCCCGTCATTGCACTGCTAAATACCCTCGCCTACCAAGGGAAAACCGGGCGTCAGGCAGAAAAACTGGCCGACTCGTTTGTTAACTCGGCGAAAGAACTGCTCAACAAAGAACAAAAACCCGTGATTAGCCAAAAAGCCGATTTTACGGGACCATTGGAAGACACTTTTGGCCCGGTCCTGAACTTTGTTGACCCTCAAGCCGCCTCACAAACTGGCGATAACCTGAGTTTACAAGCCTATTTAACCCGTATTACTCGTGTGCGCTTAAAACTGCAGCAAGTGGTCAATGCCCCCGACCCGCAAGCCATGTCCCAAACCTTCGCTCAAAGTATTTTAGACGGTAAAAATGTCGATTTTGCCCAAACGCGTGACATGGGCAGTTTAATTGCCGCCAGTTTTGGGCAAGAGTGGCAACCTTTTGGCGATGCACTGTTAGTGGAGCCGATGACGCAGGCGTGGCAACAATTGCTCACCCCAACCGCTCAGGGGATCAATAGCGAATGGCAAAATGCCATTGTCAATGAATGGAACAACGCCTTTGGCGGACGCTACCCCTTGAAAGACACGCAAAGTGATATTTCTTTGCCTCTGATGGCGCAGTATCTTCGCCCTGATAACGGACGTATTCAACGTTTCCTAGAAACCCGTCTGCAAGGGGTTTTACGCAAAGAAGGTCATCACTGGGTACCGAATAGTGCTAATGCGCAAGGATTACGCTTTAACCCTGAGTTTATTCAGGCGATGAATACCTTAAGTGAGCTGGGCGATGTGGCCTTCGCCAATGGAGAGGCTCGCCTGTACTTCGAAATGCGCCCGGGAACCAGTAAACAGGTGATGCAGACGGTACTGGTGGTCGATAAGCAAAATCTCACTTACGATAACCAATTCCCTGAGTGGCAACGTTTTGTGTGGCCTGCCGACACTATCGCTTCAGGCGCCTCATTGACTTGGATGACCACCTCAACCGGCACCCGCCTCTATCGAGATCATCGAGGTGTTTGGGGGTTAATCCGCTTACTTGAAGCGGCTCAAGTTACCCCTTATGCAGGAAGCACCAGTAGCTATACCGTGTCGTGGACCACCTCCGATGGCAATACACTCAATTACCAGCTGCGCACCGAAATGGGCCAAGGCCCACTGGCGCTATTAAAACTACGCAACTTTGTGCTACCTGAAAAAATCTTCTTGGATGACTAGATCATCATTGATAGTTATTTTCGGTTTGACGTTTTTCGTATATTAAAGACGCCCTCTAACGTCACTCACTAAATAAAAATGGGTTTTTGTTGAAATATTTCATTCATTATGCAACCCAAAATGAACGATGACAGTTCAAAAACTGATATAAAACTTCAAGATAGATATTTGTAGAGTCTTAGAATCATTTTGATGATATTTAATGTGTAGTATTGAACATTAAACTCACCAGTTTGACATTGTCGCTCTTATCAGTACCAAAGAATCGAATATTGCAAAAGAAAACACCAAAGGAACATACGTCATGTCAGAGAAAAAGGCTCCTGAAATCGGCGAATGCCAACACGTTTCCTATTACCATCCTCAATGGGATGAAAAAGGAAAATGCCATTGGAAAGGAGTTGGACTTCAACACCAATCCCTTAATGCTGAAGCTAAATGCGTCGTACCCCCAACCAAAATTATTCCAGTCATTTTTTTACCTGGGGTGATGGGCAGTAATTTGAAAGCAGCCTCGGCTGGTAGTAATTTTTTAGAAGGTGATAAGATTTGGCGGGGGGATAACGAGATCGAAGTTTATGTGGACTGGGCTAAGCTAAAAGGTCAAGAACGGCGAGAATTGTTAAACCCTAAAACCACAACGGTCGATAATCGTGGGATCATTAATTCGAAAGTGTATTCGTTAATTACGGATGATGGTCTGGGGGATTGTGGAACACTACTTCAACCGAGAAAAGAGCGGGGTTGGGGCGAAATTCTCAATTTTAGCTATGGGAATACATTGAGCGTGCTTCAAGGCGCGTTGTTAGATGATTGGCAAAAAGCCGCCAGACGGCGTGCTAATGGTAAAGCGGGCATCAGCGACAATCCGAAAGAAAATGGTATTGTGCGTCAGTTATGCAATACCGTGTTAGGGACCGAAGATAAAAACGAAGATTGCCTAACCGAAAAAGAAGTCAGTCATTTTTTGAATTTTCTCTATCCCCTGCATGTTTTCGGCTATAACTGGCTGGAAGATAATGCCATCTCCGCGTCTAAACTGGTTGAGTATATTGATAAAACCCTCCGATATTACCAAAGCCAAAATGGGCACGGTCATGGTCTCGCGATTGAAAAAGTGATTTTAGTCACCCACTCCATGGGGGATTAGTGGCTCGTTATGCCATGAACCCGCCAGATGATGCAGAATTTAAAGGGTGTCAGGATAAGGTGTTAGGGGTTGTTCATGGCGTCATCCCCGATTTAGGGTCGCCCGCAGCCTATCGTCGGATGAAAGTCGGCGGAAAACAAGAGGGACTGGCGGGCATTGTCATGGGGAAGTCTGCCGAAGAATTGATGCCCGTATTAGCTCGTGCCCCTGCGCCATTACAGTTATTACCAGCGCCAAACTATACCAGTAATGCCCATGGAATGGCGTGGTTTAGTGTTGAAAAGGGGAATTCCGATGGGAGTGATTTAGTTTTACCCCAAAAAGGCGACCCGTTTGGGGAGATTTACCTGAATAAAACCTTATGGTGGCGCTTATATGAGTCCGACATCCTCGATAAAGGGGAAGCAGTTAGCCAAAATAATTGGAAAGAGTATTTTGACCTTATGAAAGATAAGGTTAAACCTTTTATTTCATCATTAAATGTCACTGGTTATCACCCCAATACCTATGCGTTTTATGGACACACCAAACCGTCTGATGGCTCCGTGAAATGGCATATCACATCAATGACGTACCCGAAAAATATGCATGACAGCGATAAAAAAGTCCCCAATAACTACCGTGAAGTGCCTTTGCCATTTAACCGCTCCCGTCTTTATGAATTAAAATCTTCAAAATCTGCTGGCGATGGTACAGTGCCTATGGAGTCCTTTAAGACAATCCAGCGCCAAAATGGGCAGTACATTAAAAGTGTGTTAGCAACGAATGTTGACCATCAAGGGGCATATGAAATCAAAAACCTCAAGGATATTCATCAACGCCCTGCACTGCAATTCACCCTGCGTGCTATCGCAAAAATGGTCCAAGAGGTGCCCGCATGTTGATGAAGACCTCGTTTCGCGCAATCTGCTTTTCTTTAGGCTTGATGCTTTTTATTCCAACGTTGTATGCAAATCCCATTGTTAAAAAGGACGCTGTTATGGTTGAACCCTTATTTTCGAAAACAAAACCGCAATGTGCGGGAATTTATGTGGTGGATGTTCCGGAATCTTTTAATAATGGCACGCATAAAGCCACGTATGATGACTTTGATATCGAAAGCCAATTTATTTACCTGCCCGCATTTAAACAGCGTATTGCATTACGTGAAGAAGCACTTAGGAATCAGAAAACCAGTCAGAAAAATGCCCCTGCGTTAAAAGAAGTCATCCAGTTTCCTGATAATCAAGGGGTGATATTTGATAAAATTAAATCAGGATCGCAAGATTCTTATCGAACGTTAGAAGCTCATGTGTATCTCAATCATATTGCTTTTATTATTACGATAAATATTAGAGATTTGTCTGCTGCTAGATACACGGATGAAAGAAAATCTTATTTAGAAGCTGGTTTTACTGAAATGGAATTAAACGATAAACCCACTAAATTAGCGGCCATGCGCTCATTGATTTCGCGATTAAGCGGTCGATTAGATCATGATATTCCAGCCGATAAAGGCTGGTGTATCCCTAATGGATTTATTGCAGATGACGGTAGAGAGCACAAAGTTGTAGTGGGGCTTAGCTATGAAAATGACGATTTACTCTTTGGTATCAATACTAATAATGCAATGATTGCCGACGGGGATACCTTTTTTGGTCGAAGTGATGCAATTAACGATGCTTTAAAAGCGTCAAGCATGAAAACCTTAAAAAAATATGCGTCGATGGTCAATAACATTCCATTTGAAGCATGGCTTTTTGATGGTACTCAAAATTATGAACAGAAAACATTACAGGTCTACGACTTTACTCTTTATGCTAATGAAGCTGTTGCCACTGCATGGAAGCCGTTAATCAAGTTAGGTCTTAATAGTAAGTATAAACAAACGCGCTATAGCGAAGCTCAAATGGTCGAGATTTGGGATCGAATTGTCGGCTCTCTGCGTTATAAGCCTAATTCATTTTAGTGTTTCCCAGAATGATAATGATTACGTTGTTCTTGCTCAAACTTCATCCTGAAATGCTTACTTTAGTCTCCACCACTTATACACGACAATTACATCTGTTCTAAATGCGTCAAAAGATTACTTAAGTTTTTACAACACTGGATGGCAATACACTCAATTACCAGCTGCGCACCGAAATGGGCCAAGGCCCACTGGCGCTGTTAAAACTACGCAACTTTGTGCTACCTGAAAAAATCTTCTTGGATTAGACCCAATAGGACATCACCTATGCCTTTATTAACTGCCTTACGCACAGCCTGTTTTACCGGAAACCCGCTTGCTGCTAATCAATTAGTAGAACAACAAGTCGTGTTATGGGAACGCTGGCTATTGCCAATTACGGCTGAAAATCCGGTTGGGGAAGACCCCAGCTATGACGATGACTTCGAACGAATGAAAGAAGAAGTCAACAAGTTATCAGGCTCAGATACGGAGTTAATCTGTACGCTCGCCGAAAATCTCTTAACTCATGTATGTAAAGACGCACGCGTGATCACTTACTATGTTTGGGCACGCTTACATCGAGAAGGTGAAACGGGCTTAGCTGATGGATTAGGATTACTGGCAGGATTACTCCATCGTTACCACGATGACCTACTACCAAATCGCCCAAATAGCCGAAAATCAGCCATTGAATGGTTGGCAGGTCAGCGAGTTATCGACAGTTTATCCCTTTATCCTGAAGTTGATAGCAACGAATTTGCACGTATTGTGGCGCTACTGAGTTCGATTGTGGATGAGTTTAGTACATGGGATGAGGCAAACCGCCCTAATCTTGCACCACTACTACGCGCACTAGAAAATCGACTTGCGCAATCTGGCGGTGCGAATAGTGTTGTTCCACAAAATATTAAATCAACAGAAAGTATATCAACGAAGCAAACATCAACCGGTATCAGCCCTATCGCCCCTATTCAGTCTGGTCGAGAATTACTTGACCAAGCCAAAGTGCTCGCCAATTATCTGCGTAATCAGCCTAATGGTTGGTTATCGGGTCATCGGCTGATGAAATCCGTACGTTGGGATACGCTACACCAAGCTCCCCCACAAAATCAGCAAGGTTGTACTCGATTAGCCCCACCACGCTCAGATGCCAAAGCCCAGCTAAAACGTTTATATCTGCAACAAAATTGGCTCGAACTCACTGAACAAGCAGATCGATTGTTTGCAGAAGGGGTTAACCATTTTTGGTTAGATGTGCAATGGTACTTGCACCAAGCATTGAGTAAATCCTCTGCGCCATGGGATGGCTGGGCAGAAGTGATTGCCTCTGATTTAAAGCAGTTCTTACTTCGCTTACCGGGTTTAGAAAATCTCGCTTGGGAAGATGGCACACCTTTCGCAGATGAAGTCACCTTAGCGTGGATCAAACAGCATATTCTGGAAGAGAATATTCAGTCTCTCAATCACATGCCTGTTCAAGGCGCAAGTGACGATGATAACGACTCAATATTCGCGTTAGAACAAGAAGCGTTAACTCAAGCTGACACCGAAGGCGTTGAAGCCGCATTAGCATGGCTAATGTCACGCCCGAATATCCAAACTTCCCGTCAAAAATGGTTACTGCAATTAGTGATGGCAAGAGTGGCTGAACAATTTGCTCGTCATGATTTGGCACTGAATTTACTTCGTGAATTAGACCGTAGTGCTGAACAGATGCGCCTCGCGGATTGGGAACCTCATTCGCTGTTTGAAGTTAAAGCCCGCCAGTTGCAATTGTTACGAGGTAAAACGCAGCGTAATACGCCAGACAAAACTGAACTGCACCATCAAATGTCTGAGTTACTGGCTCAGCTAACTCGATTAGACCCTGTGCGAGCGTTAGTGCTCTATCCCTAAATTAATCAACGAGAACCATACTAATGGATGATTTAACCCTTCGCTATTATGATGCGGAGATGCGATATCTGCGTGAGGCAGCCAAAGAGTTCGCTCAAGCTCACCCCGATCGAGCAGCATTATTAGATTTAGACAAAGCGGGCATTCCTGACCCTTTTGTAGAACGGCTTTTTGAAGGTTTTGCCTTCTCCATGGGGCAATTGCGCCAAAAAATTGATGATGATTTACCCGAGTTAACAGAAGGATTAGTCAGCCTACTTTGGCCTCATTACCTACAAACCATTCCCTCACTTTCTGTTGTTGAACTCGCGCCGGATATTCATGATATGAAAATCTCATCAGTGATCCCCGCTAACTTTGAAGTACTTTCACGCCCTATTGGACCTAAAAAGACCGTCTGCCGCTATCGCACAACTCGAGACTTAACACTCAACCCCATTGTGCTATCAACGGTTAATTTAACCACAGAGCCTGATGGCCGTTCCGTAATTCGCTTGCAGTTCGATTGTGCGAAGCTTGCTGACTGGAAACAAATCTCACTTAATGCTCTCTCCTTTTATCTGGCTGGTGATGTTCCAACTACCTATGCACTACATTTAGCGCTGACTAAGCAAGTTGCAGCCACCTATATTCGGCTGCCATCGTCCCCTGACCGTATTCGTTTACCACTTTGGTTTTCCCCTGGTGGATTTGCTGAAGAAGACCAACTGTGGCCTAAAGGAGATAGCACCTTCAGCGGCTACCAACTATTACTGGAGTATTTTTCTTTTCGTGAAAAGTTTTTCTTCGTCAACTTAAACGGACTTGATGAGATTCAATTACCCGAAGGATTAAGTCATTTTGAGCTAGAAATTGTGCTTGATACGCTCTGGGACAGCGATATTCCATTAAGTACTGATAACCTAAAACTACACAGTGTCCCAGTGATCAACTTATTCAACATTGAAGCTGACCCACTTACTGTTAATGGGTTAGAAAGTGAATATTTACTGCGCCCTCGGCGCTTACAAGATGGACACACCGAAATTTATGCGGTCGATACAGTTCATGGTACGCGACGCGATGAACAAATTCACTATGTGCCATTCAGTAGTTTTCGCCACCGAGGCGGAATGCTCCGCCACAATGCCCCTGAACATTACTATCACACACGAATTAAACGTGGTGTCAGCGGCCTACATGATACATGGCTAATTTTAGGGGGAGAGCACGAGCAACCAACCGCATCTCTTGAAAGTGAAACGCTATCTCTACAATTAACCGGGACTAACGGGCAGCTCCCTCGCAAAGCGTTACAAAGTACATTGCTGGACAGAACTGAAGAGACCTTGCAGACACAGTTACGGGTTCGTAACTTATGCAAACCTACGCTACCTTGCTACCCTCCTGCTGAAGATAGATTTCATTGGCGCGTACTCAGCCACCTTGGTGCCAGCTTCCTGAATATGATGGATAACGTAGAGGTATTACGAGGAACGCTAGCACTTTATGACTGGCGGGAAGATGACCTGAACAGCCGCAAACTCGATGCCATGATCCACGTTGAGCAACACCTTATCGAACGCTTTGAAAAAGGCTTTTTACAGCGAGGCATTGCCATCGACATTACCCTCGATAGCCACGGCTTTAACGGTGAGGGCGACATTCATCTATTTGGCGAAATGCTCAACCGTTTTTTTGCCCTCTATACCGATGTACATCTGTTTAACCAATTGACTTTACATATTTTACCGACAGGAAATAGCCTTACATGGACCGAAAATCATCCTCAGTAAATCCGCTTTTTGATGCGCTTGGGGAGCGTCTTCCGCTGGTAAACTTCTATCGGTTTTGCCAGCTGCTAGAACAAAGTAATGCACAGAGCCCGCCGCTCGGTAGTACCCAAGACCCCAAAACAGACGCTATTCGTTTTCGCCCCCACCGTGGAATGGGCTTTCCCGTCACCGAAATTAAAGGGTTGGATATTGACGATAGATACCGTGATAGCACAACCCCTAGCATTCGAACCACTTTTTTAGGGTTATATGGTGTCACTTCTCCACTACCGACAACCTACCTTGATGATATTGCACAGCGACGAGAAGGAACCGAGTCTCTTACCGATTTTTTAGATATTTTTAACCACCGACTGACGACGCAGTTTTATCGTATTTGGCGAAAATACTCTTACCCCGCAACATTTTCAGCAGGGGGGAAAGACGAAACGTCACAATATTTATATGGATTAATTGGCTTAGGTATACCTGGCACGGCGCAACATATACAAGCGCCGTTATCCCGATTTCTCGCATTACTAGGTACGCTACGTTTTCCGACTCGTACCGCCGAAGGGGTTATATCTTTAGTCAAATTACTGGCGCCTGATACGCAAGTTAAAATCAAGTCCCATGACCCAAGACGAATCGAGCAAGTCACTCAAACAGGGTTATCCTGCAGAACACCGATGACATTAGCCAACAAACCCGTATTAGGTCAGTACGCCACCGATGTTAATAGCCAAATTTTGATTATCTTACAAACCAATAACCTTGAAGAAGCTCGGAACTGGTTGCCTGATGGGTTGCTGTATCAAGATTTAATGGCGCTATTGCATGTTTATCTCGGATCACGCGTCAATGCTCGCCTTAACTTAAAGTTACCAAGAAAGTTACTACCCAATGCAGCGTTAAGCACCCAATCACATCAAGGTGTTCAATTGGGTCGTACCGCAGCAATGGGAACACTCAGCCCACAAACTGTGCGCCAAGAACATATTATCACGTTAAATTTAGGGCGTTACCAACGATTAACGACGTCATCACAGAATACGTCTCCCCAACATTATGCTAATTATCGATTTTAATTTTGAGAATCATTTATGAAACAACTACCTTTATTACCATTTTGTGGCAAAACGTTAGTGCTCCTCTGCGCACTAAATCTATCGGGCTGTGGCCTTACTCAGATGGTCGGTGATGGTACTCGCAATGTTGCAAGCTCCATCTTTTATAAACAAGTGAAAGTCGTACACTTAGATTTTGTCGCACGTGAAGCATTAAATACCGATGATACTGGCGCATCGTTATCAACAATTATCCGTGTTTACCAACTAAAAAACTTTGAAAGCTTTGTAGAAAGCGACTATGCCACTCTTTTCGCTAAAGATAGCCAAGTACTCAAATCCTCGTTAGTCGCACAAAAAGACCTACGAATTCGCCCAGGAGAATCAATTTCGCTTGATATGCCTCTCGAAGAAGGGGCTGAATTTGTTGCTATCGCCGTGATGTTTCACGACCCAGACCTTATCACCGATAATTGGCGTGTGGTGATCCCCAAAAAACGCTTATTACCTGATGACCCACGTTTATTAACTCTCACGGATAACGCTATGACACTAAAACCACTGGGAGAAAAATAACATGTCCCAGCCTTCGTTATATGAAATGTTGACGGGGTATTTTGCTGGAGGATTAAATATTGATGATATTCCAGAACATGACCAAGTGATAGTTTCCGTCATGGACAATATTCGCCGTATTCTCAGCGCCAGAGCGGGGAGCATCGAACATATTCCGGATTATGGGCTTCCCGATATGAGTAAAATGATCCAAGGTCTCCCCGGCACTGCTCACAATATGATGACCATTTTATCGGCAACATTGCTCAAGTATGAGCCCCGCATCAAATCCCTCTCTTTAGTGTTATTACCGCAAAATAGCTTTGGGACACTCCATTATGCCCTTGAGGTTGAATTACACGAACAAGGTTTGATCCGCTATGGCACTGAATTTATGCCTGATGGTCGCATTTTATTGCATCATCTAAAAAAACAATTCGATACGATTTAAACCGACAATTGCTTGAGACAATTATGAACCCAGATTTAAATACATTACGCCTTGGCGGCGACCCTCGCACACTGGCTGATTTTGCAGCCCTTAAAGACGAATTAAACAAACGCTTCCACCCTGCACGCCCTGATGTTGACTGGGCTCGAGCCCATGGCTTATGTTTATCCTTATTTAATCAAAATGGTGCAGACCTACAAACTTGTGCATGGTTTACCCTGATCCGCCAGCATCAAAATGGCATAGCGGGATTAAATGAAGGGTTATCGTTGCTCCAGCATTTACTCAGTCACCACTGGCAAGGGCTTTGGCCCCAACAGACCCATGCTCGCGTCGAAATTATCGCCACATTAAGCCAACAATTGGTGACAGGATTACGTGCACATGCTCCCATTTATGCCGATCTTCCTGCCCTTTACCAAACTGAAACCAAGCTTAGTCAAATTGCACAACAATTACAAACATTAGAGCTCAAACACCTGACTCAGCTAGAGCGCTTACAAAATTTACTTGCATCTCAGGCAAGGCAATTAGAGAGTACAGATGCTCCAGATAGCGGTTTTATTCCGCCTACACCACCGCAACTTCCGAAAACTTCGCCATCGACATTTCAAGCTCGTATTGCAGTCCCCCCAATTTCCATCAAAGCCAATGCCACCATCAGCACTCCAGCACCTACTCAACCTTCTTACCGCAAAGGCATTTGTGTCGGTCTAGCTTTAGGTATTGTACTCACAGGAGCGATATGTGCAGGAACCTTGTATGCATTACACCCACAAATCAATAATCGTGCTTTAGCACAGGTACTCCCACAATTACCTGAATTTACACCAAATATTGCAGCAATAATTGAGCAGCAATTACAACCGAACCCAACTCAATCTAGCCGTATTTCTGCTGAAAAACTCAATGTGATTGATAACTACCTTGTGGAATTAGAGTCTATATCCCCTATTTGGGCTCAGCAATATGGGATTAGTATGGCGAATTACCTCACCAAACATTATGGGGAACGACAAGAAATAACAGCGTTTAACGATAAATGGCAGCAAAATATGCAAATTAATGCGTCATCTAACGATAAACTACAACAATGGTCTGAAGGTATGACGTTATTAAATAACCTAAGTACGCGCTTAGATAGCCTTGATGGGAAACCCCGCAGCTATATAACAGGCTCTGAGCTAAAAACGATTATTTTTAATGCACGTCAACATTTTAATCAAGGTATGCCACTTGAGGAAGAACTACGCCAACTAGAGCAATTACAGGCGCAAGGCACCGTACCTGAATCAGAATATCAACGTATCGATACCCACTTTAAGCAACTACTGAATCGATATGCATTGATTCAACAAAATAAATAACACCACCAGCCCCGAAATTCTCGCTCTTAGTTAAAGAAAAAAGAAAGGGATTACATTGACTTTTTGAAAGTAAGTGGCATGGTTTGAGCTTTAAATAAGGGATGGATAAAGAAAGACATGTTTTAAAATATGTTTCAGTTTGGTTAATTGCGCCCGCTTTCTCTGCTTTTCTGGCTTCACTTGGATTAATACCATTGGCAACCTGTTTTCGTGCCTCATCTCTTTTCGCTCTTGCTTCATTGAGAGTGACAACAGGATAGATACCTAACGATATCATTTTGGTTTTGCCAGCGAATTGATACCGATAACGCCAGCCTTTGGAACCGTTAGTTTCAACTAACAAAGATAGCCCGTTACCGTCCGCCAGCGTGTATGATTTTTCTTTTGGCTTGGCACGCTTGATTGCCATGTCTGTTAGCTTTATAAATCACCAATATTGTATAGGAAAATTGTAGAGGGAATTTCTATACAAAAACTAGGCAACAAATTGTAAGGATTTAGAAAGATGATAGTAGGCTTCGATAGAGTGAGATTTCGCTGGAATGCTTGGTTTAACTGAGGTTAGGAGACGTTAGTAGACTTGATTAGAAATGAAGATGGCGGAGGAGGAGAGATTCGAACTCTCGGATGGTTGCCCATCGGCGGTTTTCAAGACCGCTGCCTTCAGCCGCTCGGCCACCCCTCCGCAATGACGAGCACTATAAACATCCTCTGATTGGATGTAAACCCCTAATTTAATCATTCGCTTTAAAAATATACGCATTTCATACTGTTGGGCGAAAATATCAACATTCTAACGACTTTACTTGGGTTATTTCTCTATTTTTGTTAAATTCATACTCTAATTTTATTTGGATTAAAAATGAGTATGTTGGTTTTTAACAATCAAGAAATTAAAACAGACCCGCAGGGCTACCTGCTTGATAGCCAACAATGGAGTGAAGACCTCATCCCTCTACTTGCGCAGCAGGAAGGCATTGAACTCACCAATGAGCATTTAGAAATTATCCGTTTTGTGAGAAATTTCTACTTGGAATTCAATACCTCACCGGCCATTCGTATGTTGGTGAAAGCGGTTTCTCAGCAATTTGGCAAAGAAAAAGGCAATAGCCGCTATTTATATCGGTTATTTCCTAAAGGGCCCGCAAAGCAAGCGACAAAACTCGCAGGCCTACCAAAGCCAGTAAAGTGCATTTAATTTCTTCCTAATAGCGGACGGAAAAGTCCGCTATTGGCTCAGTTTGCCAACTTTCAGTGAAGAAATGGTCGATATTAGCCCCCGGAGGCCCACCTGCTTTAAGCCATTCATCTACAAATTCAATATCTTGCTCTGAACCATAAATGGCCAGCCTAACACTGCCGTCATCTCGATTACACACAAAACCTTTTATGCCATTTTGGTTAGCCCAATGATAGGTTTGATAACGAAACCCAACGCCTTGAACACGCCCATAAATGTAAAAATTGCGACCTGATGCAGTCATATAAGCCTCCATTGTCAGAGCATAATATATAGATACCTTTTTTTAGCAGTTGTTTTTTATTCATTGAACAGATAATCTGCTAAATGAGGCACTGCTTTTCATAGTTGCGTATAAAGACAGTGTATTGCGTTATTGATAATTGTCCATACTTCGCTTGAAAACGCACAACACTGCCCATATATAAATTGAAGTACAAGCAAGGCTTTTAGGAGGTCGCTATGATGATCACCAGTAAATATGGAATCGGGCAACAAGTCAGGCACAAGCTTCTCGGCTACCTAGGTGTCGTTGTTGATGTAGATGCTGAATATTCGCTCGAACAACCACATGATGATGATATTGCCGCAAACAGCACACTACGCGATCTGCCTTGGTATCATGTTGTAATGGAAGATGACAACGGGGATGCTGTTCATACCTATTTGGCTGAAGCTCAAATCACTTACGAGACTGCTGATGACCACCCAGAACAACCTTCTATGGATGAACTGGCAGAATCAATAAGGTCTCAGTTATTAGCGCCACGTCTGCGTAACTAACGGCTTTATCATTAATGAACGCTCCGTAAAGCAGCTCACATGCTGCTTTACTTTTATCATCAATGAAAGGCTACTTTTCAAGCCCTAAAGCGGGTATTTCCTGTTTTGGGCATTTATCCATAACAAATTGTAACCCTGCCTGTAACGCAATACTTTTAGCTTCTTCGCTAATAACCCCTTGTTGCAACCATAATACTTTCGCTTTAACTTGCACTGCTTCTTTAGCGACACCAACAGCGGCTTCTGCATTGCGGAACACATCAACCATATCAATGGGTTGAGGTATATCACTAAGTTTTTCATACACTAACTGACCTAATAACTGTTGGCCAGCCAATTTAGGGCTAACAGGAATAACGGTATAACCTTGATGTAAGAGATATTCCATGACTTCATAACTTGGCCTATTAACTTTATCACTAGCCCCAACTAAAGCGATGGTATTGACACTCTTTAAAATTTCAGCAATTTCTTGATCTCTCATCAAAATATCTCCTAAAATCAGTAAACTATTCATTAGCATTATGGTATATGTTGTACTTCTTTGCTCACACAGTTTTAAAGATGCCTATCTCACATCTTATTTAAGGGAACCTCATGGAATCAACAACCCGTAAAATTGCTGCATCAAAAAATATCGCCTTGGTTGCCCATGACCACTGCAAACCCTCGTTATTATCTTGGACAAAAAAGAATAATGAGCGACTTAAAGCGCATAAATTATATGCCACAGGGACTACTGGTTCATTAATTAGCCAACATACAGGGTTACCCGTCACCAGTATGATGAGTGGCCCAATGGGCGGAGACCAACAAATTGGCGCGATGATTGCGGAAAAAAAAATCGACCTATTGATTTTTTTCTGGGACCCACTTAATGCTGTACCGCATGATCCTGATGTTAAAGCATTATTACGTTTAGCTACCGTATGGAATATTCCCGTAGCCACCAACCCAGCAACCGCTGATTTTTTAATCACATCACCTTATTTTGATGACAATATAGAAATCGTGATCCCTGACTACCAAAACTACCTAACAAAACGCACTAACTAGTTTAATGGGCATGTTCGCATGCCCATCCCCCTAAGGCTTTTTCTGTTTTGGGACACCTAATTGTTTAAGTTCTTCAACAAATTCTGATGGTAATTCGGGGTTATATAATAACCAAACTTGCTGTTTAGCCCTTGTTAAGGCCACATACAGTAACCGCCTTTCTTCTGCATGCTCAAAATCTTCAGGTTGTGGCAACAGTGCTTGCTCAATAATTGACTCCCTTGCCGGCGCAGGGAAACCATCCTTACCACTGTTTAAGCCACAAATAATCACATAATCTGCTTGCTGCCCTTTTGATGCATGTACCGTCATAAATTCAATCGTCAATTTTGGCCAACGGGTATGCGCTTTATTCAAAATTTCAGGTTTTAAATAATGATAACGTGCCAGTACTAATATCCTTTCATCATCAAGTACATAGCCGCTCATTTTATCCAATAACCGTTCCAATGCTTGTTCATATAGAAGAACAACTGATTTTTTACTACCTTTAGTTAAGCTATTTAATGGCTTATGAAGCTGAATTGGATTTTGTAAAATAAACCGATTCGCAATATCGCCAATACGTTCATTGAAGCGATAGGTTGTATCCAAAGCACAAAGCTCCCCTTCCCCAAAATTATTTTCAAATGAGGTGGTCAGGTCTAATTCAGCGCCACTAAAACGGTAAATAGCTTGCCAATCATCGCCCACTGCAAACAACGTTGTTTGCTTATTTTGTTGACGTAACGCTTGAAGCAATTTGGCTCTAAGAGGTGAAATATCTTGGAATTCATCAACTAAAATATGTTTCCATGGGCTAATAAAGCGCCCTTTTTCTAAAATATTCACCGCCTGATGAATTAACCCAGAAAAATCAACCGCACCTTCCTCTTTTAGCGCACTTTTCCATGCTTTTAATAATGGTGCCATCAAACGAATGCGTTTTTGGAAAAGATCTTTAATTTCATCATTGACCTTATCTACCATATCCTTTTGGCTACCACCATGCATACGCATTAAGCTTAACCAACGTTCTAAACGCGCAGCAACTTTATGGCTTATTTTGTCATCATTCCAAAACTCACCATCGGGAATTTCCCATTGGAGCTCTTCAGCCAGCCACTCTCGCCAACCTTTCGCTTGAGCCTTTTTCGTTGAACATTGCTCTCGCCATTCTGTTAATAACAATGTTTGACGTTTTTGACTGTTGGTTTCGAGTTCACTGATAACCGGTGATTTTTTACTACCTTCCCGAATAATATGCAGAGCAAGCGCATGAAATGTTTTCGCTTCGATATCCTGCTGTAAACGTAGCTGAATGCGCTGATTCATTTCATCAGCAGCTTTGCGACCAAATGCCAGCAATAAAATTTGCTTTGGTTCTGCCAGCCCTCTTAGTATTAGCCAGCCTGCTCTGGCGACTAAAACCGACGTTTTCCCACTACCAGCACCTGCCAGCACTAACACATTATCTTCGCCGTTAACGACAGATAGTGATTGTGAGTAATTTAATGGTGAAGATTCAACTTGTTGGAAAAAATCGTGATAACGCACCAAAACAGACTCGCACCACTTTTCATTAATTTGCTTGCGACATTTTTCACTGTCATTCAACCACTTAAGGCAAAATTGATACTGAGATGCACAATTTTCAAACGATGGAATACGTACTAACGGTAAAGGAAGTGATGAAAAGTTCTGAGTAATTTTGTCTTTGATACTGCTAACTTGACGTAAACCAAGCCAATGATCTTGTTTTATCAGTTGTTCAATGGTTTTCACCAATTCAGTCAATACTTGCGCACTGACTTGGCTCATTTCGGCACTCCATTGTTGCCATTTTTCATACAAATAATGGTAAAAACGTTGAGTTTGTTTCCACTCTGTACCGTGTAAACGCACAACTTGTTCGTTCACAATTTCAAATTCTAATTCCCCCCAAACAATGCCCCTCTTACAACGAAGGTCAATAAGTTCATTGAATGGGATAAGATATTGGTGGTTTTCACCACTGACTTCGATACCTGCGTTGAGTAAGCGAACCCGATTGTAGGGATGCTGAGCCAGACGCTGTCCAATCTGTGTTGATTTCAGTTCCATACGTCCTGCACCTGAAAAAAATCAATGACAAAATACGGTTGGCTTGATTCCAAACGGTTTTTTATTCCCTGCAAACACGCTATCCTATATAAACTAGAGCTTGTCTTACCTCTGAGGTACTTTGTGTTAACACTGCTTACCAGTTATCGCCGCGTGCTATATAACAGCCATATTTTATATTATATCCGAATCTTTATAGCCCTGACAGGCGCAACATTAGTGCCGTGGCTTTTAGGGCAAGACCCTAAAGTGACTATCCCACTGACATTAGGCGTGGTTGCCGCAGCCTTGACTGACTTAGATGATAGGCTAACTGGCAGAATAAAAAATTTAATTATTACCCTTTTTTGTTTTTTTGTTGCCTCAGTTTCAATTGAGTTACTCTTCCCATACCCACTATTTTTCTTTTTTGGCCTCGCTTTTTCGACTTGTGGGTTCATCTTACTTGGTGCTTTAGGGCAACGTTATGCCACCATTGCATTTGGCGCCTTACTGATAGCCATTTATACCATGCTAGGTGTACCCATTTTTGATACTTGGTATCAACAACCTGTGTTATTACTTACAGGGGCCATTTGGTATAATATTCTAACATTAATTGGCCATATTTTGTTTCCCGTCAGGCCATTACAAGATGCCATCACTCAATGCTACCAGCAACTTTCCGCCTACCTAGACGCAAAAGCTAACTTATTTGACCCTGATCTTGAAGATGATTATCAACAATCAGTTTATGATTTAGCTTTAGTAAACAGTAATTTAGTCAACACAATGAACCAAGCGAAAATTGCTTTATTGAGCCGACTTAAAGGTGATAGAGGCCAAAAAGGGACTCGTAATACGCTGCATTACTATTTTGTTGCACAAGATATCCATGAACGTGCTAGCTCGTCTCACATTCAGTATCAACAACTTAGTCGCACCTTACGCCATTATGATATCTTATTTCGTTTTCAACGCTTACTAACCATGCAAGCAAGAGCCTGCCAGCAAGTTGCTCAATCCGTATTGCTACGTAAACAATATCAACATAATCCACGCTTTGAACGAACTTTCAGCTACCTTGAAAACTCACTATTATTACTTAAGCAGCAATCCCCTGAATTACATGCAATAAAAGCACTGCATAATTTACTCAAAAATTTAAAGGGAATTGATGTTCAACTTAAAGGGCTAAGCCTTGAGCAAAGCTCATGGCAACAAAATAATAAACAAGTAGAACAATTGTCTGACGAATCATTATCAGGCTTTAATGATATTATTACACGGGTTAAGCATCATTTAACCCCAAAATCATCGTTGTTTCGCCATGCAGTTAGGATGTCAATACTTCTTTGTACTGGTTACGCGATTATCCAACTATTTGATATGGAAAGAGGGTATTGGATATTACTCACTAGTTTATTTGTCTGCCAACCTAACTACAGTGCCACTAAACGCCGTTTAGCACTGCGTATCATCGGGACTATCGTTGGTATCCTAATCGGGTTACCATTACTTAATTTAATCCCATCAATTGAAGGCCAGCTTACCCTTATTGTGATCTCTGGCTTACTGTTCTTTATGTTCCGTAGTAGCCAATATGCACAAGCTACCCTTTTTATCACTTTGTTAGTGCTTTTTTGCTTTAACTTATTAGGAGAAGGGTTTGATGTCGCATTACCTCGGATTATTGACACCCTTATCGGCTGTTTTATCGCACTACTTGCTGTAAGTTTTATTTGGCCTGATTGGAAATTTCGCCAACTTCCTCAGGTCATTCAAAAAACAATGGACAGTAATTGTAGGTACCTTGATGCCATTTTACTGCAGTACTACCAAGGTAAAGATAATAGCCTTGAATACCGTGTTGCACGCCGTGATGCACATAATAATGATGCAGAATTTGCTTCTATTGTCTCCAATATGGCATCAGACCCCAAATCTTACCGGATCACCCAAGAACAAGCTTTCAGACTTTTATGTTTAAACCATACACTACTTAGCTATATTTCCGCGTTAGGTGCGCACCGTGAAAAAATCCATAATGAGGATAACTTGGCACTGTTAAATGATGCAATTTGCTATGTTGAATCTGCCTTGCAAACCAACATACTAGACTCTCAAATTATCGATGAAAAATCTGATAGGCTGCGCCAAAACTTATTACAGCGAATCGATAACATTGCAAAAAGTGACGATGAAAAAACATTACTTATTATGGAACAAACTAAGCTTTTACTTGAACTTGTACCTGAAATAAAGCAAATGATCCGAAAAATCAGTGCATAATAAACATACCGATGAGCGGGTATTAAAATATATAAATATCCTTTCTACCCGCTTATTCTTCTCATATTAGTATTGTCTGGTTTTGAGGTAGCCTGCTATAAGTTTCCTTTGATTTATATTAGGCAATCACCTCGATGCGAGTTCAAAACTGTTATACCAAGTAATCAATTCTTGCTTAGTATTCTTTGGCAATACAGCACTATGACAGCCTTCTATTGCCGCTGCTAGGCCAATTAATAATTTAATACTCGGGTCATGCCGCCCATGTTGCTTAAGTTTGATAAAACACGCTTTTGCGCCCATCGTACGTAAATCATCTACATGAGAAATTCCAATTTTCCCCAATGCCCTCTCAACTGACATATTCATATTTGGCAAATCTTTGATACGCATTGTGATGGACTGTTTTTGTTTTAATTCTTCAATTGCAGAACGATAAGCGAGTTCAATATATTGGAGACACAAGACTTCATCGCCCCAAATTTGTTCAGGAAGTTGGTAATATCGCATTTCCAAAGGTATGCCTTTCTTACTATAAACAAGCCGATTAAGCCCTGAAGCCTCAAAATGGCTTCTAGCTACTAGACACCCTCGTAAATAATATTTCCCATCCAGCACTAACCCTACAATGGCATTATCAACTAATAGGCAAAAACCGCCGAAGTGATTTTTACGCTTTAACTCTCCGAATTGACCTAACAAACGAGATAAATTAAAAAATTTTTCTTCTTCTAATAACATATACCTTAACTCCTTTTTGGGTATGTTTCATTTTTATCCTTGAGAGAATCAATTTTATAATTTCTTGCTTTACAAACAATTACACCTAGCTAATTTTGAGAGTTTCAATAAAAAATGCCAAGAAGAATGCAGCGGAAAACAACAAAGTTGCGAAGCGCTTTGAAAAAATAGGCTTGATATTGGATAAATATACAGTTACTGTATGTTCATACAGCATTGTAACGAGGTTAATAATTATGAGCATCTATTCTTGGAACAACACAACAGAACATTCTCTTAATAATTACGCACAGTCCATCCCATCCATTGAGCTTGCGAGTAACTCTACACAACAAGGTATGGTGAGCGAACTCGTTTACGATGAAAAACATCCAATCATGGACTATATTTTGCTTCCAATGCTCCGCCAGTTTGGGGCTCAATCACGTTGGTTGCTCTGGCTAAGCCCAAATAAAAAACTGAGTAAACACTGGTTAGAACAAGCAGGCATCCCTACGAATAAGGTTATGCAACTAAGTCACATGGAAACCATAACAACCATAGATGCAATGGAAAAAGCCTTAAAAAGTGGTAACTATAGTGTCGTTTTAGGCTGGTTGCCTGAACTGAACGAACAAGATTTTGTTCGTTTACAATATGCGGCTCAAGAAGGTCATTCTATTGGCTTTATTATGCGCCCACAAAAAACATATAATATGGTAAGTATGCAATCAGGACAGTCAAACCACCTAAAAATTCACTCAAATCATTATCACTAGCCAAGATTAAGAATTTTCTTACTAAATTTAACCTTTAGAAATATTTATCTCTAAAGTGAAATGAAAAGTATTGCAGATCAATTAGATAGACAAAAAACAATCATAATACAAAATATACATATCTCCCTGATTTATACACTAAAAAAATACTTTTTTTAACGTTTATTGCTCACTCTACTTGTATCTTTTTAAGTTCGTTGTAGACTTTAGCTTGTTAAGCTTATGGCATTATTTTTTACTTTTATTATTTTTTTGTAGATAATGTCAGCGAAACCTAGCAAGTAAATTGAACCAATGGCACATAATAAGGCTCAGCGAAGCCAAGCCAATATTGGATGATAACGAGGCGTAAAATGAAAAAAACAGCTATCGCAGTAGCAGTGGCAGTAGCAGCTTTTGCAACCGTTGCACAAGCAGCTCCAAAAGATAACACTTGGTATACCGGTGCTAAATTAGGTTGGTCTCACTATGAAGACACTAAATTCACTTCACCAGAGACTGATTTACACGTAGGTAAAACTACCGATCGTGATACTATTGGTGCAGGTGCATATGCTGGTTACCAATACAACCAATATATGGGTTTTGAACTGGGTTATGACTGGTTCGGTAAAATGAAATACAAAGGCGCTGGTAACAGCGGTGACCTGAAATCTATGGGTGTTTCATTAACTACCAAATTAAGCTATCCAATCATGGATGACTTAGACGTTTACACTCGCTTAGGTGGTATGGTTTACCGTACTGAAGCTAAAGCAAACCAAACTCAAGGTCACTTCAAAGAAACTGATACTGGTGTTGCACCTGTATACGCATTGGGTCTTGAGTATGCAATCACTCCAGAGTGGGCAACTCGTTTAGACTACCAATGGGTTAGCAACTTAGGTGATAAAGACAATATCGGTACTCGTCCAGACAACGGCATGCTGAGCGTTGGTGTTGCATACCGCTTTGGTCAAGAAGATACTCCAGTTGTTGCTCCAGCTCCAGTTGTTGAGCCAGCTCCAGTTGTTGAAAACAAACGTTTCACACTACGTTCAGACGTTCTGTTTAACTTCAACAAAGCTAGCCTGAAACCAGAAGGTCAGCAAGCTCTGAACGAACTGTATAACGAACTGAGCAGCATCGATCCAACTCAAGGTCGCGTACTGGTAGTTGGTTTCACTGACCGTATCGGTTCACAAAACTACAACCTGCCACTGTCACAAAAACGTGCTCAGTCTGTAGTTGACTACTTAGTATCTAAAGGCGTTCCAGCAAGCGCAATCGCTGCTGAAGGTCGTGGTAAAGAAGATCCAGTAACTGGTAACAAATGTGACGCAGTTAAAGGCCGTGCAGCTCTGATCGAGTGCTTAGCGCCAGACCGTCGCGTTGAAATCGAAATTCAAGGTACAACTGAAGTTGTAACTCAACCAGGCGCTTAATTCTTAGCCCTAGTTTGAATTTTGAACTGAACAAAAAACCCCAATCATTATTGGGGTTTTTTTTATTCTTATAAAAACTAATATAACGAATATAGACCGTTTGTTATTTAGTGTTTAATCTACTTTTCGCTTCCCATTACACTTAATAGCAAGAACAACAACCATAAAGATCTTTTCAGATAGCCTAGCTGCCATCTCCTTTCGACGCCCCTAAAATCGCTTGTAGATCCTGCTTCAATGAGCTCATTTGGCTCTCGTATTTATCTTTATGCTCAGCATCTTCGATCAACTGGATAATCGTTTCAGAAAGTGTTTTATTACGTTTTACTGCTAAATTAGACAGACGCTGCCAAACCGAAAAGGTTAGATCTATCGATTTTTTGCGAGTATGTGGGTGCTCAGCATTGAAATGACGTTTACGCCTTGCACGAATGCTTTGTTTCATTCGGTTATCAAGCTCAGGATTCATATGTAATGAAATCCACTTGAGCACATCAATCGGTCTATTTTCCATTTTTAACAGCAAATCTATCGCTTCTTTTTCTGCGCTTCGTTCTATATAGCGGGTAATCGCTTCGCCACCTCGTGCTTTATTGACGAGGTACTCCCATTTCCAGCCACATTCAAGATTTTCAAGCTGCTGATATTTCATAATTTTTCCTGAAGAAAACCGAACCTATCTTTATATTAGCAATATTATAAACAAAATGCTCAAGCAGACGTTCGATTTAGTGAAATATTCGTTTCTGCAATAAAGAAAGTAACCTGTCTTTGTAAAAATAGTGTACAATCCGCCCCCATCTGTTAACAAATTAATAAAACTGCATGTCCACTTTTGAAAATATACTCGTCATCTATGGGATTGTCGGTGTATGCGCTATGCTATTCACCCTACTCGTCACAAAAGACCCTAATTGTTTTATGCGCTTACTTAGCGCCATATTAATTGGTTTCACTTGGCCAATGACATTACCTATTGTGTTTATGTTTTCGTTATTCTAGTCAATAATTCAACAATTCTTGCTGCAAGATTGCCTATCAAAGGCTAATATAGCAGGCTTGCCCACTGGGTAATTAACAGGCCTGAAAATTGTTTATAAAACAAACGATGTTATTTGGCAAATTATTAAATAAACCAAATTCAGGCACATGCGCCCAGCTCATTGGCAGGCATTTTATTTATAACCCTATTAATAGCAGATAATTATAGTGATCAGTCAAGAACTAACATGGCAAGGCCTCATTCCTAACTTATCGTCATTCCAGACGAAACTTGTATCCTCAGAAACGTTGTCCCCAACAACACTGTCAGACATTCAGCCTAGATTGTCCGATGGAATACAACATTTTGTCGATGAATTTGCCCAAACACGCTTTATGTTTATCAAGTCTGATGAAAGTGAGGAATACCTTAGCACTTACGCTAATGCAATTGGCCCATTGCTTGTAGATATCAACACTATTGATGGCGACTACCAATTATCTGAAGATAAACATTCCTTTCAATGGAAACATGGCATTAAAAGCCGCTTTTCATCTCGCACAGCGATTGCATACCGTAATTGGATAGAACCAGAGCAACTATTTGGTCATGTAACCCCATCTTTGACCCTTGTCCCTGGCCTATTACATCAGCTTAATGGGGGCATATTAGTGATTGCAGCTAATGCACTCATTAGCCAACCTTTAATGTGGAATCGCTTAAAAGATATGGTTATTCGTCGGCAATTAGAATGGTTATCCTATTCTGATAGTCAACCTTTACCTATAGAAATCGAGCCACAACCTCTTGAACTTAAAGTTATTATTGTTGGTGATAGGCTTGCTTTAGAAGAGTTTGAATATACTTCACCAGAAATATTTGAAAGTGCAATTTATGGTGAATATGAGCCAGTCATGTTCTTTGAGGATGAACAACAATTAACATTATGGATGCGTTATATTAAATCCATCATTGATTCCAATAAATTACCAAATATCTCAGTTGATGGTTGGTTACCTTTGGTTCATCAAGCAACCCGCTATTGTGAAGATAAATTTACTCTTCCCCTTGATATTCCATGGCTTACAAGGCGCTTAATGGACGCGGTTCATTACCAAGAAAATAACTTATTAACTCAAAATTCATTTAATCAAGCGGTCGAAAACCGCCTATGGCGCCACAACTTCCTCATGGAAAGAACGCAAGATGATATTTTGCAAGAGCAAATCTTCGTTAAAACTGAAGGGGAAGTCATTGGGCAAGTGAATGGGTTATCCGTTTTACAATACCCTGGTCACCCTGAAGCGATTGGAGAACCCTCACGTATCACTTGTGTGGCTCATCTAGGTGATGGGGAATTTACCGACGTAGAACGTAAAGCTGAATTAGGTGGCAATATTCATGCAAAAGGTATGATGATTATGCAAGCCTATTTAAACTATGAGCTTAAATTAGAGCAACCACAGCCCTTCTCAGCCTCAATTGTCTTTGAGCAATCCTACGGTGAGGTTGATGGTGATAGCGCCTCACTGGCTGAGCTATGTGCGTTAATTAGTGCTTTATCATTACAACCAATTGATCAACAAATTGCTATTACAGGTGCAGTTGACCAATTTGGCTACGTCCAGCCGATTGGTGGCGTCAATGAAAAAATTGAAGGCTTCTTTGATATTTGTGCCAAACGGGGCTTAACCGGTGAGCAAGGTGTTATTATTCCAATGGCGAATATCCGTCATTTATGCACTAAAGCTGAAGTCGTTAGCGCGGTACAAGAAGGGCAATTCCACATTTGGCCTGTTGAACATGTCGCTCAAGCTATTACATTATTGACCAAGCAACCTTACTTTGAGCAGCAAGCTGAAGAAGAAAACGTACACCTGTTAGCTTTAATTCAAGAGCGTATTAACCAAGCAAACGCACCGGATAAAGCAAGGCTTCCTTGGTTCTTAAAATGGATGAGTTAAGTAAAGATTGCGTAAAAAATAGCAGATCGGAGTTGTTCAGCGTACAAGTGTAAGCTATCCTGTGCCCCTACATTTAATAAAGGCTATCTGAAGAACATGGTTGAGAAACGCGGATCCTACACAAAAGATGATTTAATTGCTTCTGGAAAAGGCGAGTTATTTGGGGAAAATGGTCCTCCACTCCCATCAGGAAACATGTTGATGATGGATCGTATCGTCAGCATGACTGAAGACGGTGGTACATATAATAAAGGCTATGTTGAAGCTGAGCTGGATATCAATCCAGACCTTTGGTTCTTTGATTGCCACTTTGTCAATGATCCTGTCATGCCAGGCTGCTTAGGGCTTGATGCAATGTGGCAATTAGTTGGTTTCTATCTGGGCTGGCTTGGCGGTGAAGGTAGAGGCCGTGCATTAGGTGTTGGCGAAGTAAAATTTACTGGCCAAGTCCTACCTACTGCAAAAAAAGTCACTTACCGTATTAGCTTTAAACGTGTAATTAACCGTAAGCTGATCATGGGGCTAGCAGATGGTGAAGTTTTAGTTGATGGTAAATCAATTTATACCGCAACGGATTTAAAAGTTGGCTTATTCAAAGATACAAGCGCATTCTAATTTTTAGAAGCCTAAGCTATGAGCTAATTAATGCAAACCTCCGCAATGGCGGAGGTTCTTAAATTGATTAGTATCTTTAAGTTAAAAACCCTAAATATAAAAAAGTGACAGGTTATTTAACCTTAAAAATGAGATAAATTCTGGATTACACAACCGCTACGGTTCGATCCTCCATCGCCTTTCGCCAACCACCTAGCCAATGCGAACGAGCATCTACTGCTTGATATGGGCAGAGCTCTTTAGAACGCCCTGCTAAACCTGCTTGATAACCTCTTGATAAAGCTCTTTCTAAACGATCTCGCTTCTGTCTTTTCATGCCTTACTTCCCTCATCATTAAAAATGGAAAAGAAAACAGCACCTACTATTTATTAATAGGTACCTTATAGAAATAACGCCCACAGATAAGAAAATCAAGTAAAGATTTTCATATATTTGTCATAAATAGCATAAATGTGACTTAGATATGGCAATTAATATAATCATTTGATTTTACTATGAAATATTTTACTTTATTTATCATGACATTAGAGCATATAAAGTGACTATTATTAACTACATATAAGTTTATTAAATATATTTACTTATTGAAGATAAAAAAAATACACCTCAGAAATTTATATTTACCATATATATCTGAGGTGTATTTAATTAGTTAACTAGGTAATAACTAATACTTTGCAATTTCTTTAGCAATATTATCAGCAACTTGTTGCCAGCCTAGTGACAATGTACGAACCAAGTCCGGATACCCATCTTGTTGTTGGTCTAACTGCACATCAAAATTACGACGAATGACTTTATCACCATGGGAAAGCGTCCAAAAACCTTGAATAAGCACTTTTCCATCGTATCGACCATTAAATGCCGTCAAAGTGATATCCAGTGTATCTGGAGAATTCTGTAATGGCTGTAAAGACACTAGCTTATCCGGTAATGCGGCGGATAATTCACTCACCATTGATTGCCCGAGCTGTTGTTCCAATGGGCTAGCCCAAAGATGTGTGCTCGCATTTGTATAACTCACATCGGTTGTTTGGTAAGTAATACCGTTGGAAGTTAATACATCAGACAACATAATACGCTGCAGCCAAACTTGGCCTTTATCCATCACTGCCGCTGATTGTTCCTGAGGAGTTTTTATTGGCAATTGATAATACTTTTTCTCTGGCGTACTACTACACGCTGCCAACAATAAAACAAATACTGATAATAAATATCGCATTATTTTTTCACTCCTTTCGGCTCTACATCCTTAGTCGGCTCCGCTTCAAACACTAATGCATTACTCTTGTTGTTTAATGTACGTAAAAGCGGCTGAACTTCTCTCAATACTTGGTCTAAACGCTGCATGTTATCCACCATTTTATTATAAGCAGGTGAACCCGGTTGGAAACCTTGCATTGCACGGTTCATTTCTTGCAGTGTTTTTTGTAAGTCATGAGGCAAGTTTTGGAACTCTTTACTTCCCATGACTTTGTTTAATTCCACCAACATGGCATTGGCTTCTTTAACCACTTTTTGCCCTTCGGCTAATGTTTGTGTCGTTTGATTAAGCATTGGCTCAATTGGCATGTTATTGATCTTATCCAACACCGCGATAACTTTTTGTTGGATTTGCGCTAAGCCACCACTGGTCGTTGGGATAATTTTATATCCAGCCACTACCGTAGGCCCTTTATAAGGCTCAGCATTAGGGTCAAAATCTAAATCAACAAACAGGGCACCTGTTAAAAAGTTACCCGATTTTAACGATGCTCTTAATCCGTCTTTCATAGCCAATTTTAATTCATTTTTTAAATTAAAATTCGCACCAACATCTTTTGAAAAACGCTCTGGCTCGATATGAATTAGAACAGGAATTCTAAAGTCATTATCCAAAGATTGGTCAAGCCCCTCGGTATAGAAAGGCACTTGTGCCACTGTGCCTAAACGAATACCACGGAATTCCACTGGTGCCCCAGGCTGTAACCCACGAATAGAATCAGAGAAGAACAAGACAAAATCTTGGTATTCTGTATACAGTGAATTTTGAATACTGTTTTGGTTATCAAAGAGTCGGAACTCTGTATTTTCCTTAACACTCGTACCTGGAACCCACCCCGTAGGCACATCAAAACTCACACCACCTGTCAGTAATGTCGCAATAGACCCCATTTCAACATGAACACCTTGGGATGACATGTCGAATGCAATTCCACTGTCTTTCCAGAAACGCACATTGGAGCTGATCAGCTTATCATAAGGAGCATTGATAAATAATTGGTAGCGCATATCACGCTTGTCCATATCAAAATTGCTAGTTTCAACTGACCCAACACGATAACCACGGAATAATACTGGGTCACCAGGGTTTAATTGCCCTGCTTTATCGCTGACTAATGCTACTCGTATCCCTTTTGCATCCGGTGATGCAAGAGGAGGTGTGTCCAATAAAGTAAATTCAAAGTTTTCTTTGGCCTCTACCCCAGGCTGAAGTTCAATATAAGCCCCTGAAAGTAAAGTACCTAACCCTGTCACACCATCACGCCCGATTGTAGGCTTAACAATCCAGAATGATGAATCAGCACGTAGTAAATCCTTCATGTCATTATTTAAGCGCGCTTTTATTAACACCCGACTAAAATTATCATCAAGAGTGACGCTTTCAACGACGCCAATATCGACGCTACGACTTTTAATTTTCGTTTTACCTGCTTCTATTCCCTCAGCATTGTAAGTGATTAGCGTCACTTCCGGGCCTTGGTTGCTAAAATGGTAAAATAATACCCAAGCACCAATTAAGACAGTTACTATTGGGATCACCCAAACTGGTGACCAACTTTTTAACTTACTAACTTTGGCATTGGCCTGTGATGTTTCTTGTGAGGTCACCCGACGACTCCTTCTTGTTCAACAGCATTCGTGTTTACTGCGTTTTTCCTTTCACAACGATCCCAAGTTAACCTTGGGTCAAACGTCATCGCTGCAAACATTGTGAGAATAACAACAACACCAAAGAAAATAATCCCCATTGCTGGCACGATACTCATCAACTGGCCCATTTGAACCAAAGAGGCTAAAATCGTGATCACAAATACATCAATCATTGACCAACGCCCCACATATTCCACTAGCTCATAAATAAAATGCATCCGATGAGGGTCTCGATTGCCATATCCTTGTGAATCAAGGCAAAGCCATGCAATACCAATCATTTTTAACGTAGGTACCATGATACTGGCAATAAAAATGACCATAGCAACAGGATAAGAACCATCCTCCCACAATAGAATAACCCCATCAATAATGGTTGAATTTAATGCGCTGCCCAGTGTATATGTCGTCATCATGGGTAACACATTAGCGGGAATATACAGCATGATTGAAGTAACGAGCAGTGCTAATGTCCACTGCAAACTTTGGTGTTTACGTACACTTCCACGGGAAAAACACCGTGGGCACTGTGATTGTTCCGCTGGTAAAATAGCCGTGCAAACAAGGCATAAACGTACGTTTTGCTTAATACCTGTTTGACCTACTTTTAATGGTAGCTCTAGTTTTGGCGGTGCTTCAATACGGTTCCAAAGCCAATGGCGGTCTAAACATTGAAATGCCCTTACCTGCAACATGCAAAACAAACAGTAAGGTAAAAAACTTAAGCCTATTCCGATATCACCATAAGCAATCAGTTTCACAAAGCTAACTAAAACCCCAGCTAAAAATATTTCCGCCATGCACCAAGCTTTCATTTGGAATAAAATGCGAGTGCTCACGACCTTTAATCCCTTAGGAATATGAACTTGCAACCCTAAGAGAATAATTGTGATCATGCAAAATGCTGGGATAATCAAAGAAAAAAACAGAAAAAATAACGCCAACCCACTATAGCGGGTAGCCGATATAATTTCGATTATCTGAAATAACGATATTTCATTTTCAATTCCTGCCGCCCCCATTTTCACAAAAGGGAACAAGCAAGCAACAAACAGCATAATTAATGCACTAAATGCATATGCTGCTGGTTGCTTATATGGATACCGCCACTTTGAGACTAATGTAGTCTCGCAGCGCGGACATGTTGCTTTGCTCCCTTGTTCCAACTCAGGGACTGCAACCAACATGTCACACTGAGGGCAAAGAACATGTTCATGAGACTCATGGGTACACAAAGTGTATTTGCTCCTCTAATTAAAGCTAACTTAGCCGTTTTTAAGTAATTCAAGCTCTTGCCAACGGTCAAAGGCCTGTTCTAATTCAGACTCTTTAGCCGCTAAATTAGTCAACGCTTTTTCAGTGACTTCATGAGGCTGATTAAAGAAATCAGCATCACCAATCGTAGCTTGTAAAGCCTCAATTTCAGCTTCAAGTTGCTCAAGTTTCGCAGGTAACTGTTCCAGCTCACGCAATAAATTATAGCTTAATTTATTTGCACGCTTTACAGCTTCTTTTGGTTTAGCCACCTTATCTTGGGCAGCTACTTTACTCGTTTGTTCAACTTTTAAACTCACGGTTTGTGCTCTTTGTTTCTGAGCATCAAAATACCCACCCACATACCGGTTGATGACACCGTTACCTTCAAAAATCCAGCACTCAGTTACACTGTTATCAACGAACTCTCGGTCATGGCTGACGAGCAAGACTGTACCTTGATAGCCATCAACAAGTTCTTCAAGTAACTCAAGCGTTTCTACATCCAAGTCATTTGTTGGTTCATCGAGAATTAATAAATTACTTGGTTTTAAGAATAAGCGAGCTAATAACAAGCGGTTACGTTCCCCACCTGAAAGAGCTCTAACCGGTGTCATTGCACGTTTAGGAGGGAACATAAAGTCCTGTAAATACCCTAATACGTGGCGTGGCTTACCGTTAACCATCACTTCTTGCTTGCCTTCTGCCAAGTTATCCATGACCGTTTTATCAGGGTCTAATGCAGCACGGTGCTGGTCAAAATACGCCACTTCCAATTTGGTTCCACAGTGCACACGCCCACTATTTGCCTGTAAATCGCCAAGCATTAAGCGCAATAACGTGGTTTTACCACAACCATTTGGCCCTACTAATGCGATTTTATCACCACGCATAACTTGAGCAGAAAAGTCTTTGACCAGGACTTTATTGTCAACTTGATAGTTAACATTTTCCATTTCAAAAACAATTTTCCCAGAGCGAGAAGCTTCACCGACTTGCATTTTCGCCGTGCCCATAACCTCACGGCGCTGTGAGCGTTCAACACGTAACGCTTTCAAGGCACGAACCCGCCCTTCGTTACGCGTACGTCTTGCTTTGATCCCTTGGCGGATCCACGTCTCTTCTTGCGCTAATTTGCGGTCAAACTCTGCATTTTGCATCTCTTCAACACGCAAAGCTTCTTCTTTACTGACCAAGTAATCATCATAATTGCCCGGCCAAGACGCTAATTGTCCACGATCTAAATCGATAATACGGGTTGCCATATTGCGGATAAAAGAACGGTCGTGCGAAATGAAAACAATACTACCTTGGAAATCCTTTAAGAAAGTTTCCAACCAGAGGATCGTTTCAATATCTAAATGGTTAGTCGGCTCATCTAAAAACAAGACCCGCGGGTTGCTAACTAAAGCACGACCTAAAGCCGCTTTACGTAGCCAACCACCCGATAATGAGGATAGTTCTGCATCCGCAGGTAAACCGAGTTTTTTCAGCACATCACTGATACGAGAGTCTAATAACCATAAATTACGGTTATCTAACACTTCTTGTAATTCAGATAATTTATTTAAATTTTTCTCACTAGGGTCATGTTCAACCAATTTAGCGACATGATGATAATCTTTCAGGTATTGAGCTTGTTCAGCAACGCCTTCAGCAACAAAATCAAAAATAGTCCCTTCGATATTACGTGGTGGGTCTTGTTGTAAACGAGCAACAATTAAGTCCTGCTCATAAATAAGTTGCCCATCATCCAGTGGCTGTTCTTTGGTTAACACTCGCATAAGTGTTGATTTACCCGCGCCATTGCGCCCAACCAGACAAACGCGTTCGTTATCTTCAATGTGAATTTCAGTATTATCAAGTAACGGAGCATCACTAAAAGCAAGGTATGCACCCGATAAATTAATTAAAGCCATTGATTCTATCCTTTACTCTGCGTGGCGAATTAACCAGCAGTTATGTATTTGACGGTTACGAGCAAAATCTTCTGAAAGTGTTTTAGCAGTAATTTCCTGCGCTTGTAACCCTAATTCTTGCATCGCTTCAATATCCATTTTGAAACCGCGTTTGTTATTAGAGAACATCACAGTTCCACCACGACGCAGTAACCGTTTTAAATGTGTAATTAATTGCACATGGTCGCGTTGTACATCAAATGTACCATCCATACGTTTTGAATTTGAAAATGTAGGGGGATCGATAAAGATCAGATCAAATTGCTCAGTACTATTGGCTAACCAACTCAAACAATCAGCTTGGATTAAGCGATGTTGGCGACCCGTTAACCCGTTTGCTTGCAGGTTTTTCTCTGCCCACTCAAGGTAAGTCCTCGACATATCAACGGAAGTCGTACTTTTTGCCCCACCTAAACCTGCGTGTACAGTTGCAGAACCGGTGTAACAGAATAAGTTTAGGAAATCCGCGTCTTTACTCATTTGCCCTAACATTTTACGGGCAATACGATGGTCAAGGAATAACCCAGTATCAAGATAATCAGTTAAGTTAACCAACAGTTTTGCGTTGTATTCTTGCACTAAAAAGAAATCATCTTTTTGGGCTAATTTTTCATATTGCTGCTTGCCTTTTTGGCGTTGACGCGTTTTCAATACTAACTGATTAGAGGTAAGCTCAAGCACATTCATTGTCGCCGTGATCACGTCAAATAACCGCTGGCGAGCCTTACGTTCATCCACGGTTTTTGGTGGTGCGTATTCTTGAATCACCACTTTGCTACCATAAATATCAACCGCCACGTTGTACTCAGGTAAATCCGCATCATAAATACGGTAACTATCAATACCTTGCTGTTTTGCCCACTTACTTAACTTTTTCAAATTTTTACGTAAGCGGTTAGCGAAATCAGGTGAAATTTCAGCCACGGTTTCTGATGGCGTAGCAGCTAATTGATAGTTCTTTTGCACACAGTCTAAAGGGCCATTTTTGGCTTTAAATTCACGTTCTGAACGCAATTGCAAGCAGCTAAGTAACTCAGGAGAAGCACTAAAAATCGATAAACGCCAACCTGGGAAACGGGCCTTCACAATACGCCCTAACTGGCTATGCAGTGCAATTAAGGCAGGCTCACTTTCTAAACGCTCACCATAAGGCGGGTTACTGATAATTGCCCCTACCGTATCAGTGTTAACTGGGTTTTCCAATGCAGCGGCATCACCTTGTTTAAAGGTGATTAAGTCTTGTAGCCCTGCACGGCGCGCGTTGGCACGCGCCATTTCTAGTACACGCTTATCGATATCAAAACCATAAAAACGTGATGTCGTTTCTTTCAAGCCTTGACGAAAACGCACTTGTGCTTCCGTCGTTAACTCGCGCCATAATTCAGCGTTAAATTTCGACCATGCATAAAAACCCCAATGGGTACGGTGTAAACCCGGAGCTTTGTCTGTTGCCATCATTGCGGCTTCAATTAACAAGGTTCCTGAACCGCACATTGGGTCAACTAATGGAGTCCCTTGCTGCCACCCTGAGCGATTAATAATAGCTGCTGCAAGGGTCTCTTTCAGCGGTGCTTGCCCAGCAAGGTCACGATAACCACGGATATGCAAAGAATCGCCGCTTAAATCAAGTGCAACACTGGCTCTTTCTTTATTCAAATAAACATTAATACGAATATCTGCTTGCTGGCGAGCAACATCCGGCCGTTGGTCTAATTTGCGCACGAAGCTATCAACAATTGCATCTTTCACCTTTAATGCACCATATTGGCTATTGCGGATCTCTTCGTTGGTGCCTGTAAAATGCACGACAAAAGTGTCATTAACTGAAAAAATCTCAGTCCAATCGATAGCTTGCACACCGAGGTATAAGTCTAAGTCACTGTAGACATCAAAATCATTCAGTGGCAATAAAATACGCGATGCCAAACGACTCCACAGCAGGCTTTGGTACATGCCTCGTTCATCGACCTGAAAGTAGACACCCCCTTGCGCAATTTTGCACTGGCTAGCGCCAAGCGCTTCCAATTCCGTTTTCAGTAGTTCTTCTAGGCCACGAGCTGTGCTGGCAAACAGAGAATTCATAGTATTTATTACCGATTTTGATGAAAAATTGTTGCGCATTATAGCTAATCTTATGCAGTTGTCATAAAGTTGCTGCGCAACAATTATAAGGATTAAAAAATGATTACGCTTTCGCGCCTTTATACACACCCAGTTAAATCTATGCGAGGGGTACGTTTATCACATGCCTTCGCAGATACTAGCGGTTTGACTTTTGATCGTAATTTTATGGTAACCACGCTGGAAGGTAAATTTATTACGGCAAGAAAATACCCGCAAATGTTACTGTTTACACCCGTTATGCTTAACAATGGGTTACACCTACAAGCACCTAATGGCGAAAGTGCAACGGTATTGTATCAGGACTTTGATGATAAACAGAGCCCTACTGAGGTTTGGGGAAATCATTTTCATGCACTGATTGCTCCCCAGCAGGTAAATAGCTGGTTAAGTACCTTTTTTGATGAGCCAGTACAACTACGTTGGCTCAGCACTCAATTGTCTAGAAGAGTGAAAAATCATCAAGATGTTCCCGTATCTTTTGCTGATGGTTACCCTTTTCTACTCATTAATGAAGCATCCGTTCAAGAACTCCAAGGCCGTTGCCCTGCCAGTATTAAGCTAGAACAATTTCGTGGCAACCTAATTATTACTGGCGCTAAACCTTTTGAAGAAGATACTTGGAAAACCATTCAAATCGGTGATGTTATCTTTACTCTAGATAAACCATGCAGTCGTTGTATTTTAACCACTGTCAGCCCCGAGAAAGGGATAAAACACCCTAATAGTGAACCATTGGCCACGTTGCAAACCTTCCGTACTGATGAAAATGGTGACGTGGATTTTGGTCAAAATGTTATGGCTAAAAATACGGGGATTATTCGTGTTGGTGATACGCTAACAGTATTAGAAACCAAACCAGCTAAACAATATATAACGCAAAAAAGAGAAGCTGAAAGCCCAAGCCCAAGCTTAAATTCTACAGTCGACAATGTCAGTTTAATTTTTGAAGAAACAGAATATCAAGGTGATAACCAAAATGTGGTCCTCGAGCAACTGGAATCTCACGGTTTATCCATTCCCTATTCCTGCCGAGCGGGTATTTGTGGGCGCTGTAAAATTAAGCTTATTTCTGGTGAGGTCACACCGCTAAAACAAAGTGCAATTAAAGAAAACGGCTATATATTGTCCTGTAGCTGTATTCCAAAAACTTCGCTCAAATTAGCACTTAACTAAACGTTTATTATGGCTCATTAACACCATCAGCAATTTTATATTATGATGGTGTTAGAATACCTATAACTACATTAGTTATCTAAGTCGGACATTTAGTTTTTATTCATTTTCTTTTTATTTGATCACTGACGATCAACTAAATAACGTTGCCATATAACTGCCGCTTCGTCTTTGATGAATACTCAAGCATACGATCGTTCATGATCTTAATTGGATCACAAAACCTTAAAGTACGATCGGGTAATTCTAAAACTGGTTCAGCTAATAAACACAAGCTTGCTGAAGGGCCCGCTTCTGCAATAATAAATGAAAAATAACGACTGGTATTTTCTAAACACACCTGAATTATTTGCCCCTGTTTAGGCGCATTAATATAATGAAAAGAAGAAAAATACCAACTTTTCGGCATCTGTGGTTTTAGAAAACGAAAAGCAACCAAGCTATTTAAGACTAATTCCGCTCTTTCTTCTTGCGTAATATTTAGTCTCTTTGCTTGCTCATCAAATAAATAATATTCCCCTGCATCTTCAATGCTAAATGGCATTTCACTACGAGCAAATGCAGTTAACATTTTAGCGGGAAAACATGAACGAAATATCATGCCGTTGGCGAGATCTAACATCACCCTGTCATGGTCATGATCAAAATACCAACGCCAATGATCATCAGGTTTAATATTCATAAACGATCCTTCAGCGATTTATCGGTAAATATATAATAGGAACGATCATCATAATGATCTTCCCTAAATTTACTCTGCGGCAATTTTTATAGATTAAATTCTCACAAATTAAGCTTTCATAGATTAAGTCATGTCGTTTAATTGTAACTGGATATTACATTGTCTAAACAACAAATTTACTGAAAATTGATATCAATTTGATATAAAAATAGCCACTATTAGCAATATAGTTTAAAAGGGGGAATAAAGAAACCCCCTTGTTAAGTAAATTTACAATTTATTAGATATGATTGACAATATCTTTAATTAATTTTGGTCCATGGTAAATAAAACCAGAATAAATTTGAATTAATGAAGCGCCTGCTTCCATTTTTTCACGCGCCGCTGTAAGCGAATCAATTCCACCCACACCAATTATTGGTAACTTACCATTTAATTCACGTGAAATAAGTTTAATAACTTGCGTACTTTTTAATTGTACAGGCCGCCCACTCAACCCACCCGTTTCATTGCAATGGTTTAACCCCTGAACGAGGGAGCGATCTAGCGTTGTATTTGTAGCAATCACCCCATCTATATTATGCCTCACTAAGCTATCTGTAACTTGAATAATTTCTTCTTCAGATAAATCAGGCGCTACTTTCACCGCAACTGGCACATATTTTTGATGTAATGATTGCAACTCAAGTTGCTTCGCTTTTATACCACTCAATAAATCATCGAGAGCCTCACCGTATTGTAATGTACGTAAGCCCGGTGTATTTGGTGAGGAAATATTAATCGCAATATAGCCTGCATGGGCATATACCTTATCCATGCAAATTAAATAATCATCTTTACCTTGTTCTACCGGTGTATCTTTATTCTTACCAATATTGATACCAATAATTCCACCGTAATTAGCCTTTTTGACATTCTCTACGAGGTTATCAACACCTTTATTATTAAAGCCCATTCGGTTGATTAAACCCTCAGCTTCAACGAGTCGGAATAACCTTGGCTTATCATTACCAGATTGAGGACGGGGAGTCACAGTCCCTATTTCAATAAACCCAAACCCCATTGCGCCAAACGCATCGATACATTCACCATCTTTATCGAGACCAGCAGCGAGGCCAAGGGGGTTTTTAAAAGAAAGCCCCATGCATTGAACTGGTTTGGTAGCAACAGATTGACGAATAAGGCATTGAAAAGGGGAATGGTTCAAACGTTGAAGCTGGCGAAAAGTCAATTCATGTGCTTTTTCGGGGTCGAACTGGAATAGTGCCTTTCGGGCAAGATGATATAGCATATCCAATAACCTATTTTCTGCTAGTGCGTTTCAATAAAATAGACATCATACCGCGCATGCTAAAACCCCCACCAAAGGGTTCTTGTTGAGTTTTAACTGTGCGAACTATTTTTCGTCGGATAAAACGCGCAATAGACTACCCTATTTAGGGGCAACTTTACTATGAAAAGATCAATATATTCTGTTTTGTGCCTCTAATAACAACAAATAATAAAGGGCTCTTTAATTCACTCAAACTCTGGGGAAACAACCACTCCCATCAAAAATACTTGTATCGTATTGATTTATAATTAAATTATTCATCTAACTATTTGTTGGATGGAAAGCTTATAGTAACACACCAGCAGGGGGAAGAAACTATGTCATCACGACTGAAAATTATGAGTTACCACTCAACGTCTACCGAGCCCCTTATGACTAAAATAAGGGAAAACGCCCATCTAAGTTAAAAGCTTGCCGAGCTAAAAACCATATCATCGCTTAGTTTTTACAGTTCACATTATTAAACTGATAAACCATAGCAAAATCAAAAATTAAAAAGGGGAAGACGGTTAATCTTCCCCTTTAGTTCTAAACCAAAAGCCTATTTTTACTTTCTTATCGCCTCTGAGTAGCGCTCATTAGCCCATCATATAAAAATAGTGTAATGGTGTAATAATTAGCTTTCTAATGCTTTGGTGATTTTCTCAAATAAATCACCAGAAAGGTTATCTAGGGCTTTCAATTGTTCAAGCACTTTACGCATTTGAGCCTGACGCTTTTCGTCATAACGTTTTAAACGGATCAATGGTTCGATCAACCTTGATGCAACTTGCGGATTACGCGTGTTCAGATCAACCAAGATCTCATATAGGAACTGATAACCGCTGCTATCTTCCGCATGGAAATTAACTGGGTTCCCCGCGGCAAATGCCCCTACTAGCGACCTTACTCGATTTGGGTTACTCATGCTAAATGAACGGTGATTTAACAGCTCACGCACATGCGATAGCACCTCTTTCGATGGGTTTGCCCCTTGTAATGTAAACCACTTATCCATCACCAAGCCATCATGATGCCAGCGTTCATCAAAATCAGCCATTAGCTGTGCTTTGCACGGTAACTGAGATTCATTCGCTGCCGTTAATGCAGCAAGAGAATCGGTCATATTATCCGCAGATTGGTATTGTTCTTGCACTAACTTATTCGCTAGTTCAATGTCATCACCCGCAGCCAAATATTGGAGGCAAATATTACGTAATGCACGTTTGGCAATGTCCTGATGATCAACGCGATAACCCGTGATATTGACCGAATGGTAAACAGCCAATAACTCATCCTGCATGTCTACCGCAAGTTTATGGTGGATAAAGTTCAGCACCTCGTGAATGGCGACAGGGTCAATAATGGCAAACAGTTCAGCAAGTTCGCTTTCTGATGGTAATGTCAAGATCAACGCTGCTAACGCAGGGTCAATTGATTCACTCAATAACACCGCTCTAAATGCATCAACGACAGATTCAGGTAAAACTAACTCTTCCCCTTTCTGATAGTTAGCGACATTAATTTTTACGTAGTTATTAATCAGTTGCTGAGCAGCATCCCAACGGGAAAACTCGTTATTGGCATATTGCATCAAGAATGCAAGTTGCTCATCGGTATAGTTATAATCCAGTTTTACTGGAGCAGAAAACTCCCGTAATAATGAAGGAACCGGACGGCTTGCCACTTCATCAAATACAAATGTTTGTGACTCTTGAGTAATATTTAAAACAGAGTTAACAGCACTACCATCACGTTTTAACGCAATCACGCTACCATCTTCAGCATATAGCTCAATATCTAAAGGGATATGTAATGGCAATTTTTCAGTTTGGTCAGCCGTTGGCGGCGTCATTTGCTTCACATGCAGGGTATACTGTTGTTTTTCTGCTGAATATTCATCTCGTACCGTAAGTATTGGTGTACCTGATTGGCTGTACCAACGGCGAAATAGTGATAAATCGACATTTGAAGCATCTTCCATTGCTTGTACAAAATCATCACAAGTTGCTGCACTACCATCATGGCGATGAATATAAAGTTGCATACCGGCTTGGAACATTTCTTCGCCCAACAGGGTATGGATCATACGGATCACTTCGGAGCCCTTTTCGTACACAGTCAACGTATAGAAATTATTCATTTCGATCACTTTGTCTGGGCGAATTGGGTGCGCCATTGGGCTTGAATCTTCAGCGAATTGGGCTGATCGCATCACTTTTACATTGTTAATGCGGTTAACAGAGCGGGAACCTAAGTCAGAACTAAATTCTTGGTCACGGAAAACCGTTAACCCTTCTTTTAAGCTTAACTGGAACCAATCACGACAAGTGATTCGGTTACCTGTCCAATTATGGAAATATTCATGCCCAATGACTGACTCGATATTGAGATAATCTTTATCTGTTGCTGTCTCGCTTTTAGCTAAGACATATTTAGAATTAAAAACGTTAAGACCTTTATTTTCCATTGCACCCATATTGAAGAAATCAACAGCAACAATCATATAGATATCAAGGTCATACTCTAAGCCAAAACGCTCTTCATCCCACTTCATTGCATTTTTCAGAGACTGCATTGCCCAAGGTGCGCGGTCTAAATTGCCTTTATCAACAAACAGTTCTAACGCCACTTCGCGGCCACTGCGCGTAACAAACACATCTTTTAAAACATCAAAATCACCGGCAACGACGGCAAATAAATAACTTGGTTTTGGGAAGGGATCTTCCCATTTAACCCAATGACGCCCGCCTTCTAATTCACCTTCTGCAATACGGTTACCATTTGAAAGTAAATAAGGGTAGCGAGACTTATCCGCGGTAATTGTTGTGGTATAGCGCGCTAAAACATCTGGCCGGTCTTGGTAATACGTAATATGGCGGAAACCTTCTGCTTCGCATTGGGTACATAAAGCATCACCAGAAACATACAAACCTTCTAATGCAGTATTTTTTTCAGGGCTAATTTCATTCACAATACGCAAGGTAAAAGATTCTGGTAGTGCTTCAATCACTAACTTACCATCAACTTCGTGATAGTTTTCCCATGCTTTACCCTCTATTTCGAGACTAATTAACGATAAGTTTTCACCATTGAGCTCAAGCGTTGATGACTGCGCATTAAGGCGTTTTACCTGACTAGTTGCTGTCACAACCGTCTTTACAGGGTCAAGATTAAAATCGAGGTCAATCGCTGTAATGGTATAATCGGGGGATTGATAATCTTGACGGTATTTCGCTTGTCTTAACTGGGTCATATGTAACCTTTCTAATTTGTTATATCCGATATCGTACTGCTTCGTTACTTCATACAATACTATAAGACACAATAATGTGAATGGATTTGAGAAACATTTTCATCATAATGTGTTATCCATTTTAATATTGATGTTACCTTTCTATTTCTCACCCTAGCTAATTTTGTTACACAATCGTTTGTTTGTTGGTGCTATAGCACTATCAAATATTTTATAGCATGTTAGTATCTTTTCGTGATTAATGCTTTTGTATGTAATGACGAGATACGGTATGACTGAAATGTATTTACCTGATTTAACTACTTTACATAAAAGCGAATGCGTGAATTGAGCTTGCGAATGCCCTCTTAAAACAGACAGGTAGAATAACGCTTCTATCTTTTGGTAAAGTGGGTATACTTTTGCAACTTTAACGATTTAGCTAATTGCTACGTGCTGTTTTATTTTGTTTTTTTAATGGGGTGAATTTCAAGTTTAAACTCTGTGAGTTATCCCTATAAAAACAAACAGCCTTAGTCATAAAGATAAGCTCCGCGAGGATGTCTGCGTGCCATGAACTTAGACGCTACACCAATTATTACATCACTGCTTGATACCGACGCTTATAAGCTTCATATGCAGCAGGCCGTTTTCCACCGTTATCATCAGGTACCGGTTGTCGCTGAGTTTCGCTGCCGTAGTAGCGATATATTAGGTAGCTACGCTACTGAAATCAGGCAACAAATCCAGCAGATGGCAAAACTATCACTGACTGATGATGAATTAAATTTTCTCCGCCGCTTACCTTTTTTCCATGAAGACTATCTTACATGGCTAAAATCATTTCGTTTTAACCCACAACAAGTGGTTGTTAGTGTGACTGACGAAGGGCAACTGGCAATACGCATTAGTGGCCCTTGGCGCGAAGTGATTATGTGGGAAGTTCCTCTTCTTGCCCTAGTAAGTGAAATCGTGCAACGAGATAGGCACCCAAACATCACAACTGATGATGCGGTCCAACAACTGAAAAAACTGTTAGATGTTTTTTACCAACAAGCTGACGAGCACCAACTTGACCTATCCGGCTTTAAGCTGATGGACTTTGGGACGCGGCGCCGCTTCTCATACGGTGTCCAATCAGCCATTGTGGCTATCTTGAAACAGGAATTCCCTTACCTTGTTGGCACCAGTAATTACAAGCTCGCGCATGAGCTAGATCTTGCGCCAGTAGGAACCCAAGCCCACGAATGGTTCCAAGCGCACCAGCAAATCAGCCCTGAATTAGCAAATAGCCAGCGTGAGGCTTTGCAAATTTGGTTAGATGAATACCCTAATCACCTCGGTGTTGCCTTAACGGACTGCATCACGATGGATGCTTTCCTACGTGATTTTGATGCTAATTTCGCCAAACGCTATCAAGGGTTACGCCATGATTCAGGGGACCCTATCGAATGGGGCGAAAAAGCAATCGCTCATTATGAGAAGTTAGGTATTGACCCAATGAGTAAAACTTTGGTGTTTTCAGACAGCCTAGATCTACAAAAAGCACTGGAGTTATACCGCTATTTCCACAAGCGGGTTAATCTTGTATTTGGTATTGGTACGCGCCTAACCTGTAATATTCCCCATGTTACGCCACTGAATATCGTGATTAAATTAGTGGAATGTAACGGTAAACCGGTTGCTAAGTTATCTGATAGCCCAGGTAAAACGATTTGCGAAGATGATGAGTTCGTTAACCAACTGAGAAAAGCGTTTGACCTCCCTAAAGCCTGCTAATCACGTAACAACCTTAAAGCTCTGAATAAGAATTGACATTTTTCTTATCGGGGCTTTAAAACCCCTTTTTCTTTTATTCACTTACTATTACTATAGCTTTTAAGCTCGATAAATCCTCATCACTTAAACAGAAATATTTTATCGTGATTTTTTACTTGTTTCCTAATAAATGGCAAGTAACATAGAGCTTTGGCCCCTGAAACATGGGATTTCGTAAGTATACCCCTACTTTACTGTTTTATTTATCATACACTGGTTGTTTTGCGCTTTAACTAACAACACCGCAATGCAATTAAAAAATGAATTTAATACAGCTTGAATGGCATCCTAAATAATTCGAGTTGTAGAAAGACGGCAAACAAATTGGGCCCTAAGAGGATACATAAGTATGTGACTAGGGTCAGTTTGTGAAGCCAACGCATCTACAGCTCGAAGTATGACGGATTGAGATAGTAAAGTAGATATTGTTAATATGAAGAGAGTGAATTATATGATAGTAGCGCCTGTAGTCGACGTACTGCAAGGCCGAGTGGCGGTAGGCACAGAAGTCACCGTTCAAGGCTGGGTACGTACAAGAAGAGATTCAAAAGCGGGTTTTTCTTTCCTCGCCGTTTATGACGGTTCTTGCTTTAATCCGTTACAGGCTATCATCAATAATAACTTACCTAATTATAATGATGAAGTCCTGCACCTAACTACGGGTTGTTCTGTTCAGGTTACGGGCGTTATAAAAGAGTCTCAAGGCCAAGGGCAGTCCTTTGAACTTGATGCAACCGCAGTCAAGGTGGTTGGTTGGGTTGAAGACCCTGAAACTTACCCTATGGCAGCGAAACGCCATAGCGTTGAATTCTTACGAGAAGCCGCACACCTACGCCCTCGAACCAATTTAATCGGTGCGGTTGCACGCGTGCGCCATACCTTAGCACAAGCGATACATCGTTTCTTTGATGAGCAAGGTTACTTCTGGGTTTCAACCCCTATCATTACTGCCTCTGATACCGAAGGCGCAGGTGAAATGTTCCGTGTCTCCACACTGGATTACAATAACTTGCCGCGTAATGACAAGGGCGAAGTCGATTTCAGTGAAGACTTCTTTGGCCGTGAAGCATTCTTAACGGTTTCAGGCCAGTTAAATGGTGAAGCCTATGCAACTGCACTGAGCAAAGTGTACACTTTTGGCCCAACCTTCCGTGCTGAAAACTCCAATACCAGCCGCCACTTAGCTGAGTTCTGGATGGTTGAACCTGAAGTTGCTTTCGCTAACTTAGATGATGTTGCAGGCCTAGCAGAAAAAATGCTGAAATTCGCCTTTAAAGCCGCGCTTGAAGAACGCCGTGACGACTTAGAGTTTTTTGCTCAACGTGTCGATAAAGACGTTATCACTCGCTTAGAAAGCTTTGTTAACTCTGATTTTGCCCAAGTTGATTACACCGACGCGATCAAAATCCTTGAAACCTGTGGTCAGAAATTCGAAAACCCAGTTTACTGGGGTGTCGATATGTCATCTGAACATGAGCGCTACTTAGCTGAACAGCACTTTAAAGCGCCTGTGGTAGTAAAAAACTATCCGAAAGACATCAAAGCTTTCTATATGCGCTTAAATGAAGACGGTAAAACTGTTGCTGCAATGGACGTTCTCGCACCGGGTATTGGTGAAATCATCGGTGGTTCACAACGTGAAGAACGCCTTGATATGCTTGATGCACGCCTTGAAGAAATGGGCATGAATAAAGAAGATTACTGGTGGTATCGTGATCTGCGCCGTTATGGCACTGTGCCTCACTCTGGTTTCGGCCTTGGCTTTGAGCGTTTAGTGGCTTATGTCACTGGTGTTGGTAACGTGCGTGAGGTGATCCCATTCCCTCGTACGCCTAGAAACGCTGCATTCTAATTGCGTTTTTTTGGTGCAATAGTGATGTAAAAAGCGGACTAAACATATTTTGGTCCGCTTTTTTGTTCAATAATGCTTTCATTGGCTAATCATTCCAATGCGTTACATTAAATTACAGTAAAATATTAAGTAGATCACAACTTTTCCCTTAATACCTTATAATTATCCGTAAAGTAACGCACTGCCTGCTACCGCTAAGAATAATCTGCTTTTTTATTATATTTTTGCTTTTTGCTAATCATAAATCTTCAACTTAACTGGCCTAAGTTGCTCAAAAAAAGCTCAAATTATCTTTTGAAAAAGTTCCCTCTTTTTTGTAATATTTTTTAAACTGGTACGATGAGTGGTTGTTTTTTACTCTATTTTTTACATTTTGAAACACCTTGTTACCATTTGTTTCAGAAACTTTGATTTTGTAGCACTTTGAGGGTGGATAAATTTATTTAGCAATGGAACACTGGTCGCCGACATAGACGACACTAATCTCTCATAAATAGTTCCAATTATTTTTTGAGAATTATTTTTGGCAGTGGCAGGTGTCCGAATAACACCAATGAGGGTAATAATAATGATGAAACGCAATATTCTTGCAATGGTTATCCCAGCTCTGTTAGCTGCTGGTGCAGCAAACGCAGCTGAAGTATACAACAAAGACGGCAACAAATTAGACGTTTACGGTAAAGTTGACGTTCGTCACTACTTTGCAGATGGTAAAGGCAGCAATGGAACTAAGAGCGAAGATGGTGATGATTCACGTGTTCGTTTAGGTCTGAAAGGTGATACTCAAATCACTGATCAACTGACAGGTTTTGGTCGTTTCGAGTGGGAAACTAAAACCAACAAAACTGAAAACAACAATGACAACAAAAACCGTTTAGCATACGCAGGTCTGAAATTTGCTGACTTCGGTTCAATCGATTACGGCCGTAACTACGGTGTTGTATATGATACAGCTGCATGGACCGACGTTCTGCCATTATGGGGCGGCGACTCTATGGCTCAGACTGATACTTACATGACTGGTCGTAACCGTAACCTATTAACTTACCGTAACAACAACGCGTTCGGTTATGTTGATGGTCTGAGCTTCGCTCTGCAATATCAAGGTAAAAATACCGAAACTAACAAATCTGGCGTTTCTGATGTTTACAAAAACAACGGTGATGGCTACGGTTTCTCAACAGCTTATGACTTAGGCTGGGGTGTAACACTGGGTGGTGGTTACTCTAACTCTGCTCGTACTGAAAACCAGAAAAAATCAGAAGCTACTGGTGACCGTGCTCAAGCATGGAACGTTGGTGCGAAATTTGACGCTAACAACCTTTATTTAGCAGCGATGTATGGTCAAACTCTGAACATGACTCACTACGGTAAAGATGATTTAGTTGCTAACAAAACTGAAAACATTGAATTAGTAGGTCAATACCTGTTTGATTTCGGTTTAAAACCATCTGTTGCTTATGTACAGTCTAAAGGTAAGAGCCTGAACAACCGTGCTGGTGTTAGCTATGGTAACGAAGACATCCTAAAATATATTTCTGTTGGTTCTTACTACTACTTCAACAAAAACATGTCTGCAGTTGTTGATTATAAAATCAACCTGTTAGATGACAACAGCTTCACTAAAGCTGCTGGTATCAACACTGATAACGTTGTTGGTTTAGGTTTAGTTTACCAATTCTAATTATCAGTTAACTGATAAGTTAGAAAACGGTAACATGTTTTTGCAAGCAGCGCTCCGGCGCTGCTTTTTTTGCCTTTAAACGCTGACTAAATTTTTATACATCAAACCACTATATCGACAAGACAGACTGATTCACCAACTTTATAGATATTTATGGTTAGATTACATGCAATTCCTACCTAGCTCACAAGATCTCGCCAATTTATCGCAAAACGGTTGGCAAAACGCCTTTCTCACGTTACCCTGATAACTCGACTCGTTCGACTAAACCCGTTTTCAGCTATACCCTTTATTTCAAGCAGTATGGGCTTTTTACAAGCAAGGATAGCCAAAAGCATTCTCACTTAATGCCTTCATACGCTATGAACTGTATTGGGTAACCACAACAGAGCTTTGGAATCGACAACATGTTTGAAAAAATTACTTCTGCCCCCGCTGACCCAATTTTAGGTCTTGCTGATAGTTTCCGTGCTGATCCCCGTGACAATAAAATCAACTTAGGTATTGGCGTCTATAAAGACGAATCAGGGAAAACCCCTGTGCTTGATACCGTAAAAAAAGCAGAAAAATTCCTGCTAGACAACGAAAACACCAAAAACTATCTTGCGATTAGCGGAATGCCAGAATTCGGCCGTGTAACACAAGAACTGTTATTCGGTGTACAACATGAAATTGTCACCTCAAAACGTGCCCGTACTGCACAAGCCCCTGGGGGCACTGGTGCCCTGCGTATTGCAGCTGACTTTATTGCTAAACAAACCAATGCAAAACGTGTTTGGATCAGCAACCCAACATGGCCTAACCATAAAAATATTTTTGAAGCCGCTGGCTTAGAAGTATTAACTTACAACTATTATGATGCAGCAAAACATGGCATGGATTTCGACGGCATGCTAAGTAGCTTATCCACTGCGGTTGCAGGGGATGTTATTGTCCTACATGGTTGCTGCCATAACCCAACAGGGATTGACCCAACTGCTGAGCAATGGTCGAAGCTGGCTAACTTGTGTGCAGAAAAAGGCTTATTACCTGTTTTCGACTTCGCCTATCAAGGTTTTGCTAAAGGGTTAGATGAAGACGCTGAAGGCTTGCGCATTTTCACCCAAAATAACCCAGAAATGATTGTCGCCAGCTCATACTCTAAAAACTTCGGTTTATATAATGAGCGTGTCGGTGCTTGCACCATTATCGCTAAAGACAGCGACAACGCAGAGCGCGCATTTAGCCAAGCAAAAGCGGTTATTCGTGCAAACTACTCTAACCCACCCGCTCACGGTGCAGCAGTGGTTACCACTATCCTTTCTGACGATACCTTAAAAGCAGAATGGGTCCAAGAACTAACAGCAATGCGTGAACGTATTAAACGTATGCGTCAGTTACTGGTTAAAACATTGGAAGAGAAAGGCGCTAAACAAGACTTTAGCTTCATTATCAACCAAAACGGTATGTTCTCCTTCAGTGGTCTCACAAAAGAGCAAGTAGAGCGTCTACGCAGTGAATTTGGCATCTACGCCGTAAGTTCTGGCCGTATTAATGTTGCAGGCTTAACACTGGAAAACATGGTTCCACTGTGTGAAGCCATCGTAAAAGTACTGTAAAACTCATAAAGTACACCCCAAGTTAGCCCCATATTTTATTGGGTTCTAATTTTGGGGTGTTTTTTTAGGAGTATAGTTCACTTTGAAGAGGAATCGCTCATATTAAAGCTTATTCCTCTAATCATTTGAAAGCTAATTAGCGGCTGATACGCTCGTCCCCTCTAATAAACGGTTCATAAACGGTAGAGGGTCCCAACGGTTGCGTAGGTGGGCTGACATATTCGTTGCCTCAAAAGTACTTTCGTATTCAAAACGTGACTCAGCATAAAGCTGAATAAGCTTATCTACCGTTTTCTCAGCTTGCCCATTCCATTCGTCCCCATCACACTTACGGAACTTTATATCTGTTACATCTGTCATCGACATTAAATGGTTACTATGATAAATCTCCACTTTTCGACCAGTATATGATTCATAGACACTGAGTGTTTTTGATGAATCTATTTGCTGTACCATCACTGGGGTCACATAAAAATTAACCAAAACAACCTGATTACGACCAGCCAAATCCTCAATCTTCACTGTTGTATTGCTTTCATAACCATTAACAAGATAAGTATCATTACCTAACCCACCAGACAAGGTGTCGTTACCCGCAACGGAGATCAATAAATCTTTATCAACTCCCCCGGCGAGAATATCATTACCTTGACCACCAAAGAGCACGTTATTGCCCCCTAAAGTCACTATCCTATTATCTCCTTTACCCCCTGAATTATCCGACCATGCCCAGTATGGTCCAAAACAACTAAGTTTCCTTCCTTAGTCTTAATTAACCAATGAGTTCGAGCATAATTTGGGTTTAAAATAGTTGGGCCATTAGTAGGTACATGTAATGACTCTAATAAAGCATCTGGCGTTCCATTTAGTAAATGAGTTAATGTATCAGCTAGTTTCCAATGACCTTTTTGCCCTGTTTTTTCAGCGATGGAATAACTATCTGCAAAGTATTTAGCTAAAGGCTCCATCCCATCTTTTGTTAATTCCTGCAACTTATGCGGCAATTTAGGGTGCATGTAGACCTGACATACAGCGTCTTTATTTTCTTGTAGAGATGGCTGTTTTATTTTAATAATTTTGCCTGATTTTGATATATAAATGCGATAAAGAGCACCATTATCCACACCTTCAGTAATGTTTTCACAGTCAAAATACAGTAAATGAATATTATTTTTCCCTTCAAGATCCTCGATATAAACAACCCCTCTATATCGACAATCAATTAAATAGTTATCATCGCCCTCCTTACCCATTAAAGTGTCGTAACCAAAATCAGAGAATAATAAATCGTCCCCATCTCCGCCCGAGAGAAAATTCATTCCTGAGCCAGCATACAGCACATTATTACCTGAAACGGCTGTTATCGTATCATCACCGTCCCCACCGATCAGCACACGGCTAAACCCACTATGGTCAAGAATAATATCATTTCCTGCTTGCCCGTTTATCAGTAATTTTTTACCAAGGTACCCCATTGGAATATTAATGGTATCATCGCCATCGGTGCTGTTTGCAATGGGATTTGAAGGGGCAATGACACTATTTTCACTCTTCAGGTCGATACAAAACATATTACTGTACTTATCTTGAATAAGTACCGCATTATTCATACCCCCATCGAAATTCTGAAAACGAAAGCTCAGTGTTGTCTTTTCGAACCTATCTTTGAGCAAAAGCTTTTGCCCATTCATTTGTAGTTGGTAGCCATTTACCGTAGGTAATAAAATAATAACCTTATCTTGATCTGTAAAATGGTCTTTGACATTAGCAAAATCAAATACAATATCTTCATTGTTATCGTCAAGTTTATTTATTTGATAACTATCTTGGCCCAATGTGACTTTTATATGGCTCCCCGATGCTATATGGGAGAGGATATTGTTTTTTTCACTTCCAGTATAAGTTAAATTCTTAGCTTTACCTATTGATACTAACCTTCCCCATTTAGGTGAGTGATATACTCGTGTTTTATTAACTTCAATCTCATCTTTACTTTCATCAATATAAACACTTTTTTCACCTGAATATAGCGTTTTATCATTATTTTGAACATATAACACATTGAATAGTTTTCCACGTATAGTATGTTCAGGATTATTTTCTTTTGGGAGGTCAACTAATTGACTAATTAAGGCAAAACCATCGTTAGTATTTAAGTTATAACTATGATTGCGTTTACGAACCCCATCTATATCACGATATACATTATTTAATTTTATGGTGACTTCACTCTTAACCTTATCAAATACATATTTATCTGTCTTATAATCATCAACCTGTATTTTAAGGTAAAGGTCGTTACCATTGATATACATATCCTTAATTTCACTTAATGAGTATTCAAGATCAACCCAACTCACTGACTCGCTATTCTCTTCAATAATAACATTAGCTTGAAATCCTTTATTTCCCCCCTGATAAATAGGGTTGATATAATGTTCTTTTTCAACTCGGAATGCTTTTTTATTATATGACATTTTTGTTTTATAAAGATCATCTACATGAGAAGCCCATTCGAACCGTTTAATAAAGTAACTATCAATCCCACTGCCACCAATGGCTTTCCCTTTTGTTAGCGCTAATCGGTCATCTCCACCATATCCATATAGCGTATCTTCCCCTAACCCGCCATTGATATTATTATTTTCATCATCGCCATGGATAATATCATTAGTATTATCAATAAGAGTAATATTTTCAATATTTTTAGCATCAACAACATCAATAAATTGATGTTGATATTTAAATTTAGATTTAGACTCCTCGCTGCAGAAATACGCAACCTTATTTATCCTTAAATCGATATAAACATGATAGCCATTAGGCAAATTATCAATAAATAAAGTGTCGCTTCCTGATTGGCCATCTAGAAACTTCGTTACTTTGCCATCATTTGACTCCAATGATGTTAAACTATTATCCCTTAAGTAAAAATAATCTGACTTTGATCCTGTAGCAAAATACTTTTCACCCGATAACACCTGAAGAGCATACATTCTGTCGTCTTTTCCAATAAGATAATCAACACCATTTGCGAGATTAATACTACTCCCCTTAGTCTCATCAATATCTATAATATTCGCAATTATACCAGGTTTATTCTCAATATATTCATTGGTGTTGTCTGCATATTTACGGATAGTGAAATTTTTTTGCGCAGCAACCTCGGTTTGTTTAGAATAAAAACTTAATTGTTCATAATCCGAAGCTGTAAGCTGCTTTTCTATACTCTGTGTTAAATTACTTTTTTGAATTCCATGTTTTTCTAAAAACTTATCAAATAATGGGTTTTTATAGTTTGTGTTAAAACAATAGCCCTCATTAGACGCTACTGTCCCAGTACGGACAACATCAGTAACCTCCTTGAGAACTGTCTTAAATACAACTCGATCTTCTTGCCCAGTAACTCTTTTCACCCTCCCATCGGCTTGCAAAGAATAATTTTTAATTAAAAAATCAGCTTCACTGGAAGTAAATGAAGGGGCTCCACGTTTGGTATAACGATAAACATAATCCGAAAAACTTAAACGTACCCCCCACCACATACCACCAAAATAATTATTATTAGTATCTACAAGATAATAACGTTCTTCTGATTTATTAGTCGGCTTTTCAATTATACTCAAGTGATGATCAAAACCTGCTGGGACAAACCTTTTTTCAAACAGGTCTATATCCATCTCTACATCTAATTTTTTAAATGCTTTTATGTAATGCACAATCGCCATTTCTTGCTGGCTACGCAGGGTAGGTTCAAAACCAAATGCACCACGAAGCCCTTCTTCCAGTTCCCTATCCCAGCTAATATCAATTACCTCTTTGATATTTTCAACTGCGCGGGCACCTTGATATACCAAACCAGAAACCAGTAAAACGCCCCCAACAACAAGGCCCACTACGGGAATAGTAGAAGAGCCAATTATGACACCAATAACGGTGATGCCATTTAACACACAACTGGCAATAGAAAAAGTCGCATTAACAATCAAATCTTGCCGCTGTTTTGGATCTGAAACACTATCAAGTTTAGATAAACTGTCATACGCTTGGTAAGCGTCAAACCCCATTCCGACTAAATTAAATATAATCACTGTTCCCGCTGCAATTCTGCCACGGATTAACGATGTTGCCCCCCCTTTACTAGCTATATTTAATAAAATAGGTTGTACAATCATGTCTCCATAATTAGCAATTGCTGAACCACAAATAAGGTAAAATTGTTTTTCTAACTCAGCACATTCCTCATCCGTTAAATCAGGGTTATCTAATTTTTTCAAGATTAAATGTATACTAATTAATGTTTGTACTGCACCAACTCCACCCATTACTTGGCCAAACCGATTACCTATTTGTTGAAAACGCGGTAACTTAGTTCCTAACGCTCTTAAGTTCTCAATCATCTCCGGTGTCAATTTAGACACATTAGGGTCGATGTTTCTTGCAATATACTTCAACTGCTTTTTCAATACCGCGCTGTCTTGAAAACCAGTGTTATTATCTGTGATAGGAATATGATCTACGTCGCCTAATTGCTGATGAAGAATCCTGAGCAAAACAAGGTCCGATTCATTTCCATCAACTAATGTTAATTCAGCCGCAAGCTTTTCGGGATGAAATCGCACTTTTTTCTGCCAACCATTTTTTTTTGTATGATCTGCAGTAATAAGTTGACCATTAATAGTCACCCCTAAGTTTTGTAACCTTGCCAAGGCAATTTTTTCACCATTAAAATTCACCCAACTGTTTTTATCAGCAACAGTGACAGAATTAATAAGTGCAGTTACGTTCTTTCTATACTGCTCATAATCATGAGGTATACGCTTGATACTGTTATCATCAAGTGCAATAAATTGCATATCTGCCGAATAAAACTTACCATTATTATGACTTCCCTCTCCAAAGCCTGCCTGTTGGCCCCGAGTTATAGTCTCTCCATTAAGTAAACTTACATTTTCGTTAAAATAACTATTGACTTGCTTCGCAAATAATTTTGATGCTAAAGAACGTTGTTCATTACGAATACAGAGTTGTAAACCATTAGGATCAAGTAAGCGGTATTCATGAATGTTACCTCGGGTCGTATATTGAATAGTATATGTTGTGTTCTTACCTTGAAGGAATAAAAGTGAATGACCCTGGGAATGGTAAAATTTATTATTGGCTGATATAACATATTCAATAGATTGCCTCGCTTGTTTCTCTCCCTTATTATCAAACCCATCTACAATATTATTTGAATAGCGCTTTATTTCATTAAGTAACTCGGTTTCTCCCTCGGTTAGGGGCCCATTATAGCGTTTCTGTTCTAGCTTAATTTGCCACTCAATAAGATTTCTCGCCGAGTTTTCATCTCCTAACTGAGACTCAACGGTATAAATTAACCCCATCTTTCGGTCAAAACCTGCTGCATCTCCTTTACGTCTTAACCTATCATAGTTAATCATATTCACTTGGCTATCAGCAGACCACTTACGCATCTGATTACACAGTTCATTATATTGCTGTAACCGCTGATGACGCTCAACTTGATGTTTATGTAATGCCCCTGCAAATGAGAGCCCTTTTAATGGTGCATTTTCCCCATCAAAATTGTCCTTGTTAAGCCTTAAAAATGAATTAAGGTCCTCGGACATTAATGAAAATGCATTTACATCTTTAGCTAACGCAGTGACTTTGCCACGATCAAAATCATTAATGGCAGGAAATATCGCTTTCAATTGTAAACATGATTTTTCGCTTAAATGATGTAATACAGATGGGTCATCCTGTATCGCATGCAAAATAGTAAGTGTATCTTTAGCTTGCTGTTGTAAATCCGTAGACAGACGAGCCTCAAATAAATTGTCCCAGTGAGCTTTATTTTCAGTTGTATCATTGCTCAGGTAATGGTTAACTTTTGGGGCTATTAATGGATCATATAGTGCTATTTTCAGCTTATCTGCACTAAATTGGCCGTACGCATCGTCAAAGTAACTCACTAAATAAGGGTGCTCTGCCAAACGAACATGCTCCAAACTGATATCTTTTGACGCTATTTTCTCTATTAAAGATTGAACTTGTTGATGATGTTTTGTATCTAAATAGTTTTTTACCGTTGGTGTCTCTTGGTGCATTACCCCCACTAGTTGCTCGGCAGCACTCCCCTTTCGCTGATCAAGCTCTATAAATAAGCTACTCGTAATTTTTATTTTTTGTTTATTTATAGCGTGGAGCGACATACTCTCCTCTGCTGTAAATGGATATTTTTCCTTTACCTCCGTAAGAACCGAGAACAAGCCATCGATTGGTTTATTCTTTACCCCATCATTAGCGATAATAACCCACTTTACTGCTTTACCGCTTTCTAGTAGTGAAGGAATATTATTTTCCCCGTATTCTACCGCCCAGATTTTATTATCTGTGTCCGCTTGCAAAATTAGTGTGTTTTCTGGGTTTTTACCTGCTAACCGCTCTGCTTGCACCTTCCCCTTTAGGTCCTCAGTAGCGCGCACAATAATAGAAAATGTTGAGGTGTCCTTCTGCAAATGAGATTGTAAATGTGCTTGATGCGCTATACTATCTTGATTAACCGTAGGCCATATAGGTGTTGATTTAATCCCTAAGTCATTTAATTTTTTAGTGAAGTGTGAATGAAAATCGCTAGGTAACTCCTGATTATGCTGTTTTAATTCATCAACAAAAAATTGATAAGCTTGAGGGTTATAGATTATTTTTTTTATTAGAGAAAAATCTAAATCTTTGAATGATGAAAGCCTAAATATTTTCATTGGGTCTGGTTCAACATAGTTATTTAATTGCGATAGTTTTAATTCTCCTCGACGTAGCTCATTAATAAAATATAATGTACTAGATTTTCCATTTATTTTTACTTGCCCTGTATTAAGATCATATTGATATATAAATTTATAACCCTTAGTACTATTTCTAATGGAATTACGTTCCCCCTCCACAACCATTTTATGCCCATAATTATAATTGGTTATACTTCGATTATATGCAACTATTGGCATATTCATCTTATTATTAGCAAATAGATTTGTAGCCTTTAATGCAAAGTTTTCATATATTCCTCCCCTACCTAAATTGCACCCCATTAGTACTAGTTTATCGGGGACCGTATTTTTCAATACTTTCTTTTTCAAATAGACCATCGCATCTGTATATTTCTTTGCACTCCTTTCTGCATATAAGGTAGGTTCTCCATCATCAAAATAAGAACCATGCCCAATGGTTATCCAGCGTACTTTCCCTGTAGTTATTTTTTTTAGAGAGCCATATAATACCTTATGTTTTCGACTACCTAAATCGTATTGAATCACTGTACTATTGTCGGGGTGTTTTGAGAGAGCTTTAGCTACCACATCCGCTGAAACTTTATCCCCTTGTAATTGAATAATAACGTTATGGTCATATGCTGTAGGGTTCGCCTGTTTATTATCCCTAGATTCAATGTTAATTGCCGTTAATTTATGATACACTTTAATAGGGTCACACCAGGTATTAATTGAGTGCGCCTTTGAAGCCAAGTCACCAGCTAGAGACGCATGATGGCTACCATTAAAATTATTTTCATGTATATCAGAAAAGTCATTATCTAATCCAACAACCGCTTTTCCGAATACGCCTTCCATATACCTACGCCTATTAACAATTAGCGCCTTATCTACTTTGTTATCCGTTGAGCCTTGCTCATGATTATCTGAACTCGGTATTATTCTATCTGAGGTTTGTTCACTGTTATCTAAATTCTGATCTATCTTATCATTAAATATTGAGATGCTTTTTTTTCTTTTAATCTCACCATGGTTTACAATATACCCTTCCGATTTTTTTCTTTTAGGTTCAAATAACCTACCGTTCTCACCTTCGCTCCATTTTCTATTTAATGGTGCTCGATAGCCTTGATTAATTAACAACTGCTGAAAATTAGACAACTGTTCGACATCATTAATAATGATGGCACCATGAGGGTTCATCTCAAAATAAGTATCAATAGGTTGAGTTGTTCCCGACAACTTATTTTTCCCTTTTAAACTCTCAGGTAAAAAGAAGGTAATAGGGAAGTTATCCTTCATCACACTCACGGGGTTTGCATCATCAGAACCATGATGAACTAATTCAAAGCCCTCAGTTCTCCCTAGCTCTCTATTAAGCTGCCTATTAACCTCTTTTATTCTATTATTGATAATGCCATTTTCTTTCCCTTCTTTCTTATTATATTCTGCCTCATTATTATACAGTCTCTTTTGAGCTGGCGTTAACTCCTCATAATTTACACTCGCTTTCCATTCTTGCCAATCAGGCATTTCCGTAACTTTAACATAATGCTCTAACTCTGAAATTGGGAAGATAATGCTAAAAATATCATAATCAGCCGTCATTGCCTTACCCGTTTTAGGATCACCTATCACAAGAAAAGGTTTAATTTCATTATTTTCTTGATAAGAAACCTGCCAAATATTACCTTTTCCTGAAGGGCTTTTTTTTAATAAAAAGGTATGTTCTTCCCCATCAATAGTTGAGCTAGTTTTCTTGTAATCCCCATCATCTGTATCAATTAGTGGCGTGATGGTTTTATAGTTAATTAATTCATTAATCCGTTCCGAACTAATTTCAAGGGGAACCGCTATTGCATGCTTTTTATCAATAGACTGTTGCACATAGTCATTATATTTGCTTTGCTCATCTCGACCCGATTTCTTAGAGAACTGCTGCAAAACTGGAATAAAACCACTGTGTGGGCCCCAGTCAGAACTTTTACCTTTAATTGTTAATCCCTTACTACTGTATATGCCTAATTCGATTAAACTAGCCGATTTATAGTCAACAGGCCGAATACCAATGGTAATATTATATTTATCCGCAACTTTATTAATCGCTTTTTGGTGGTTTTCTGGGACCCCCGTAGCTATGGTTGGTTGGTCACCCATACGTGGAACAAGGTGCAAATTGACACTTTTATAATCTCTATCACCCTCTTGTTGAGGTGGTGAAAAAGCATTTATATCAAATTGTTTACTTACTAAGTAAACTTGATAATCATCTTGGCTAATAAATTTATCACTATTAATTTTTGATAATGCATTTACATTATCCTCAATTATTTTAGTAAGCTCACCGCTATTTAAAATATCAGTATAAATGAATGATGTCTTTCCGTTCAGTGTAACCTTTAGTTTAGCTATTTGATTTTTTTGATTAAATTCCACATAGGTTAATTTACATTTTTGATCACTACTAATGTATGCCAATTTTCTTTTTACTAATAGCGTATTTTCCGTAATTAGTTTATCTCGATTATTTAATTCCTTCAGTTGAAATGGCCTTCCGATACTGTCACTAGGGTTAAATGAAAATGTTCTAATTTTATAATCATTATTCTTAACCTTACTAAACCTATATTTATCTGCATTAATTTTTACAAATGTATCGATATAAGAAATAAAACTGTCTTTTTTGTTAAATGTCATGACTCCAGTATCAGGATCAAAGAACTTATATGTCCACACCTTTGTTTTTTGATCATAAATTATGGATATCGCCATTGCATGGCTAGCTGAACAAAACTTAATTAACAGTGGTTGATTGCTTGTATTTATATGTGAGTAGATTTTTTCTTTAAAGCGACTCAATGTGGTTTCATTAGCTAAGTGTGTCGTAAAGTTCTTACTATCAACTACCTGAACACCTTTACCATTCCTATTGTCTTCTAACTCTAAATAATTATCTCTTTGAATAACCTCTGATATTGTATTAATGAATATTTTGGCATCATCAGTAGTAAAACTCGATGCTAGATTTCCCCCCCCAATGCTAAGTTTATCTTTTAGCTTTATAAAAAGCTCATCTGATGCGATATCTTTCCCTGCCTTTGTTTTGAAAAAATCACTATCAGCATCAGCCAAAAGCGCATCTGTATAAATTTTAATTTTTAATTTTTGTAACTCTGCCAAATAATTATAATAATTAGCCTCTCTACCATACATACTTTTGCTAACAGCATAATTTGTATTGACAATATCATTAATATATTTAACAAAACTACGTCCATTAATCTCTTCATATTTAAAGTTATAAATATAATTATAATGACGTACTGATTTTATATATGAAAGCTGTTTTTTAATTACATCTGATACATGCTCATTAAATAATGATTTAGCATGTAACTTCAAGGCATCATTTCTAGCTTTATCTAACGGGGTTAAATTATCATCATTTGAATTTATAATAGAATAAAGTTCATTTAATTGCTCGATATATTTACCCCCTTGATTATTCATGCTGTAAACTAAAAACTCATCCGTTAGCCCATAGCAATACCCTGAGAAACTAGAATGAGATATACCATTATTATTTATTAACTTAATAAACAAATCATGATTTTCAGTATCATTAACATAGTCATATAATACATATTGATTAAAATTCACATCTGTATTTTCTACTTTCATAATAATTCCCTTTAATTAATAATTAATGTATGTTATTGAAATTAATATTTAAAGTAACAAAGTAATTTATTAATAACCATATCAATATGAAACATTCGGATAAAATGTTTCGGATAGTAAAAATTAACATAGGGTAATTATCAATGATAATTAACTATAAAAAACATACCCAATTCTTAGGGTATGTTTTTAAATTAGGAAGGAATGACTATTTTTGTTAATTACCAAACAGGTAATTCATCTTGTAAGAAAGGGTTGGTTTTGCGTTCAAAACCTAAATTAGACATTGGCCCATGCCCCGGTATAAACTGGTAATCGTCACCTAAAGGCAGTACTTTAGTTTTAATTGATGAGATTAAATCTTGGTGATTACCACGAGGGAAGTCACTGCGACCTACCCCACCCTTAAATAACACATCACCCATTGAAATTAGCTTATCATTGTGATTCACAAAAATAATATGACCGGGTGTATGCCCTGGGCAATGCAACACATCAAATGAAATGCCACCACAAGTGACTGTATCCCCTTCTTCTAGCCAATAGTCAGGCGTAAAATCAGGACATTCCCCTATATAAAACATGGCATTTTGCTCAGCAAGATTTTCAATCCAAAACGCGTCTTCTTTTTGTGGCCCATAAATAGGCACAGAGAAATGTTTGGAAAGTATAGCTGAAGCACCGATATGGTCAGAATGACCGTGGGTAAGCAGAATTTTAGTTAACTTTAGCCCTCGACTTTCAATGGCAGAAATAATTTTTTCTGCCTCACCGCCGGGGTCAACCACAACCGCTTCTAACGTATTTTCATCCCAAATAACCTGACAGTTTTGCATAAATGGTGTTACTGGGATAATAGTATATTTCATCGGGCAATTACTCCGTAATCTGTGTCACCTATGCACAGATTACCACGTTCTTGCTGGCCCTGTATCAATATGTATAAAATTGCTTCTAGGATAATAGCCAACACCACCCGCTTTCATTTTCAGCGCGGCTTTACGAATGTTACTTAACTGTAAACCTTCGATATGGAAATCCATCGCTTGCCCGCGAGTATGGTAACTTTTCTTCGCGACTCCCGAACTTTTACTACGCAATTTATTATTCGTTTCTAAAGAGCGATAACCCGAAATAAGTTGAACTGGTTTGTTAGTTCCCATCATCATTTGTAATAAATAAATTTGGTCAAATAATTTAGGATCAATGGTTTTGACTTTATCGCAGCGGTAATCACGGAAAAAATGATTTAAACGTGCAAGTTCAGATTTGTTATAACGTTGACCGTCAAAAAATTCTGTTTTTAAAGACTCCCCCGTATTAATATTTTGAAAGCGTAAAATACGTGGGCGTGGGGTGGTCATTGCAGCAAATACATGGCTTGGTAATAAACTAAGGCCGACTGTAGCAGCCCCAATTCCCAGCCATTTTCTGCGGGATTGGTCAATAATATCCATAGGTGATAGCTCAGACTCTAATAATTTCAGTAATAATCGATAAAATTTTGACAACCTATTGAGTCTAGCAAAACATTCTTAATTTTAATGTATATTTATGTAAAGATATGCATACTTTAAGGGAATTTGGTTGCTATATTCGTCAAAAATAGCGCTTTGTCACTAAATTCACATGTAATAAGCGAATTACTACGCTTACTTTGCTGCCTTGGCTGATATGAATCGCGATCAGCTCTCTATTATTTACTGCATGATAATAATTAAATGCCTAAAAGCAACGGACCTAATAAGAAATTATGGGAGTTAAACAGAAATACTCGCAAAAAAGGGGGAAATCCCCCTTTCATATTTAAGCTAACATGATGATTAATGCAAAATCTTTTTCAACATTGGCAAATAGTTATCTGCATTATTAATGCTGTTATCATATTGATATATATCCGCTCGATATTGTGGTTGCTGGTCTTTATCAACCCAAGCGGTTTGATAATAAAGAAATACTGGGATCCTATCCGGTATATTCACATAACGGGTCGAACCTTCCTTAAGTGCACCATCAATGCGCTTCCTTTCCCAGCCCGCATCACCTAATAAAATACTTGCAAGCTCACTAGCTTTATTAACTCGTACACACCCAGAACTTATTGCACGTGCGTTGCGATTAAATAGACTATGATTCGGTGTATCATGCAAATAAATTGCATCAGAACTTGGCATGTTAAATTTATAGCGCCCTAATGAATTAGTAGGGCCAGGAGCTTGACGAATTCGATAAGGGAAATTGGCAGGCGTAATACTTTCCCAATCAATGGCATACGGGTCGATTTCATAGGAATCTGCGCCCCACCCCGAATAAACAGTATACCCTTTACGGCTAAAATAACTTGGATCTTGCTTTCCTCTCGGGGCAATATCTTTACGTGCCATGCTAGTCGGCACACTCCAAGGAGGGTTAATCACCACATTATTCAGTGCACTGCTCATGATCGGTGTTTTTCGATCAGCACGTCCAACAATCACTTTTGAGTCTAAAATAACCTCATCATTCAAATAAAAATCTAAGGAATAGCCTGGTATATTGACTAAAATCCCAGTTCCTTGACTTGCTGGAATAATACGCAACCGCTGAATATTTAATGCCATTAATCCTGCTTTTTGTTTTGGCTTCATATTCAGCCAAACACGCGTACCTTTACCGACAACACCATCCGCTTCTAAGCCATACTGTAATTGGAATTTTTTTACCGCATCAACAAGGTCTTGGCTATACACTTTTGATGCCTTACTTATTGGTGTCTCAGCTGTTTTTGCTGGTTCACTGGTTTGTTCAACCGCTTGCTCAGCAACTTGCGCCATCGTTTCAGGGGCTTCAACTTCGCTGCTCTCCATTACTGTTTCACCTTCCAGTAACCCTTCACGTTGCAGAATTTGGCGCAAAATAACCACGTCATCATTTGATTGACCTGGTTTTAATGTTTTAGTCCCCACGATTTCCAAGTCATCTTCAGGCATCGCCAATAACTTCAGCATTTCTTTGCGCATTGGCAAATACATTGGATGGTTAGGGGCTTGCGATTTCACCCAATCACTTAAGCGATTACCTGAAACTGCATCTAACCATGGTTTCATTTGTGCAGAAGTCGGGGCAATAATTTTATAGGGGCGGCTACTATATAACCAATATTGCCCACTGGCTTCAACCGAAGATAAATAGTGTAAATATCCCAACATTGCATCGGACAAAATAACGTCACGACCAAGTTCATTTAATTGGTTATTTTCCAGTATCGCGAGCCACTCGGCAAATTGAGGTTGTACCCCCGCGAGTGCTAATTCGGCCAACTGTTGTTGGAATTGACTAATTGCTGTTTCATCTTGCCACAATAGCTGCATTTGCCGCTCAGCATATAATTTAGATAATTGTGAAGCAAAAACAGGTTTCACCCCCGAAGGAAGCGAGACTGTTATTTTAGCCAAACTTTCTGCTGGTGTAACTGCCGCGGTAGCTTGTACTTCCTCGACACTTTGCTGCATATTTTCTTCATTTGAAAACGCAGGTATGTGTAATGCCATTAACCCACATATTACTGAGACTTGCAGAGCTTTCACACTTCTCTTTGCCATACATCCACCTTAAGTTACAACATGGATAACAATAGTTTTTATTATTAACGATTTTATTATAGTAAATTCTGGATACTCAAAGTATTCACACATTATACATGGTTAACAGTGCAGCATATCAACTTAAGCATCATTAAGTCAGTATGAACAATATAGGCAGGAATGTTATAGGAAAAAACTAATTCTGTGTTTATTTCTTCTGATTATCAATAAACGTAAGGTAACGATATAAACGGCTAAAACAAATAAAAACCAAGTGTGTTACCGCTTTTTATGCCCCATATGAGTATTTATTCAATTAAAGAATAAAAGGCAAAAAACATAACATATGCTTTTTTGCCTTAAGTTAGATTAAAAGTGTAACCATGAGGGGGTTAACTAATGATTCCTGTTACCATTCAAAGTTAACAGCGGCATTATAAGTCACGCCTTTAAAGTCATCAGTATTTGTTGCTACACCCGCTTTTACTGCCACACTTTCATCAATACGATAACCTGAACCTAGTGCAAGAGCTGTATTAGATTCATAACCACCTAACGCCATAGATAGGTTAAAGTGCCCAACATTATAAGGTTGGAATAACCCTGATAAAGCAGCTTGCGAAGCCAACCCACGCTTTAATTCGTTATCTAATGAATCAACACGCTTATCTAACGATGTGACTCTGCTATCTAGCTGATTTAATCTATTATCAACATTTTTATTGATCTGAGATTGGCGGTTATTAACAGCTATTTGGCTATTGTTGAAAGCCATTTGGTTTTTATTAAAAACAGTTTGTTTATTATTGGTTAATTTTTGGTCACTATTAACTTTAGCTTGGTTTTGGTTAATAACATCTTGCTTATCATTAACGACTTTTTGATTTTCATTTACTAATTTTTGGTCGCTATTAACTTTAGCTTGATTTTGGTTAATAACGTCTTGTTTATCATTAACGACTTTTTGGTTTTCATTTACTACTTTTTGTTCTTTATTAATATTAGCTTGCTCAACGTTAGTTATTGCTTGCTTAGAATTAATATCTGCTTGGATTTGATTTAAAACCCCCTGATTTTGGTTGATCAGGGTTTGGTTTTCATTAATCTCTTTCTGATGCTTATTATATCCATCTTGCTTAGCATTATATGCATCTTGTTTAGCTTTATGATCCTGCAAATCTGCATTAACGTTATTTACATTGTTAGCAAGAATATTTTGATTTTCTGATGTTAGTGCTGTACTTGCATGTCCATTATCGCTGCCAATATTGTTATTCCAACCGGCCCAGCTAACATCCGCAACAGATACGTTACTCATCATGGTTGCAGAAACCATAACGGCTAATAAGGTTAATTTATTCATTTTTTGTATTCCAAATTTATTGATTAGTGTTAATTGGCCATCAGAATACAAGCTAACTCCATTACAGAGTATTTCATTTTACATCATTTTTTATATCTAATTAATATGCGCAATAAGGTACACCCTTAATTATCTCTTTCCCATCCAACTTTCTTTTATACAAAATTATTAATAATTAATGCGCTAAAGAATAAAAATACAATGAACTGACTAACCTTAGCACTCAGGTTACATTTTTATGTTGTTTAACATTAAGAAAAACCAAAACAAACAAATAAATCAACCAATTAAAACACCAATTTAGAGTTTTTGTGAGACTCCATCAGCATAAATAAGAAATAAACAGATAAAAAAAATTCCAATCCGTTGTAAAACTGCCAAATACCCCTATATAGAAACAGTTAATTATCCTTATCCATAATTAGTTATTATATCGATATAACTATAAGTATTTTTCATGCAAAGTTTTACCTAAATTAAATTCATTACGAGAGTTAGTTATACTTCATTAATTTTTGTTACATTCTATATGCGTTAATCGTAAAAATATACTTTCCCTAAGCAGTTTCTCTCGCTATCACTATTAAGCTACCCATTAAAATACTGTGCTTTTATGTTTAAAACACAGATATCCCTTCAGTTAGAAGAAGGGATATCAAATACAAAAAAGCCGATACTTATTACTAAGTATCGGCTTTAAATGCATTTAAGTTATCTATTACTACAAGGCCGGTTCTTGAACACTAGCACTGTCTTGGCCAAAACCTTTTAAGCCAACCACATGCACATGCTCATGGTTGCCTATCACCTTACGAACTAGCTTATAAGTTGTCCCTTTCTCAGGGCTTATATTCTCTGGTGCCGCAATTATTAACTGCATTTCTAACCTATCACACAATTCGAATAAGGTTGCTATCGATTTAGCATCTAATCGAGCGGCTTCATCTAAGAATAATAGACGACAAGGAATAATATCTTTTGCACGTAAACGACGGGATTCTTCTTCCCAGCTTTGTACCACCATCACCAGAATTGACATCCCTGTACCAATAGCTTCACCCGTTGATAGCGCACCACTCTCTGCTTTCAGCCAGCCATCTGAGCCACGGTTAACCTCGACATCTAGCTCTAAATAATTACGATAATCGAGTAATTCCTCACCAATGGTTTGCGGTAAACGCTGGCCAACATCCACTTGAGGGTTAAGGCGTTGATACAGTTTTGCCATCGCTTCAGAGAATGTCAGGCGCTGGCTAGTAAATAAGTCTTGATGCATTTCACTTTCTTCAGACAGGACACTGAGTAACAACGCATGGCTCTCACGAATATTTACATTAAGACGAACGCCTTTCACTTGGCCAAACGCAACAGCTTGTAACCCTTGGTTTAACATGCGGATACGATTTTGTTCACGTTGGATTGTTTTGCGAATAATATTCGCCACACTTTTCGAGCTAATCGCTAATTTTTGCTCACGAGCGGTTAATTCTTCCGTTAAACGACCCAACTCAATTTCCATTTGCTCAATCGCATCAATCGGGTCATCCGTACGAATAATATCTTGGCGAATTCGTTCGCGTAAGTGTTGATACACTGCAATAAAGAACTTAATTTTGCGTTCTGGGTATTTTGGATCTTCAGATAAACGTAGCACATCACGTAAATGTTCGTTATCTGCCACCGCAAGACGTAGCGCCCCTAATGCTTTATCCGACATAGAGCGTAAACTGTCACCATCAGTATAAGCAAGTTCACGGCGGTGCAAACGGCGCTCAACACCATTGTCTTTCACCAAACGCATTACAGCACACCAACCTGCTTTCGCAGAAACCACTTGTTCACGTAATAGATAATAATCTTTTTCTAACTTACGTAGGCGTTTTTGTAAGTTATCCATTTCAGCTTCACATAAGGTTAGCTGTTTTTCTAACTGATTAATACGGCTACGGTTCTCCATCACTCGTTGGTGTAATTCATCACGACGAATGCGTGCACGCTCTTGTGCTTCAGGGTCAGCTTTTACACCAATCTCCTGCATTTCGGCTTCTAGCTCTTTCAGCATTTCTTGCTTAGTTTCAAAAGAGCTACGTAACGAAGCCAATACTTGATGGTATTGCGCACTCTGCAATTGCTGCTGACGTAGTTGCTCACGGGCTCGAGCTCGCTCGGTTTCTGCCTGTTCCAAACGCTGACGCAATTTTTCATTCAAATCACTATTTTCACTAACCATCCCCGTAGAGTCACTGTAACTAAAGTGAGCCCGACGTTGAACCACTTCAACCAATGCAAAAGCCTGCTGTTTTGCATTCTGTTGAGTGTGCTTCGCGAGTTCGTAATCTTTGCGTAGCTGGTCATGTTGCTCAGGGTCACTGAGTAATACCGTTACAATCGGCTCTAATTTTTCTAATGTACTTCCATGTTTATTGAGGAAATGCGCCGCTTCTTCAGCTTCTGATAGTTCCTCATTGATTTCTTCAACCCTATCCACCAGCGTTTCATCAAGTAACAAGCCCATCTGCGGTAACAAACGGTTAAGTACCGTTAAACTTTCTTTTCCTTGAGCAAATTGTTGGCGCTGTTGTTGGGTTTGTTCTTCAAATTGCGCTAAAGCTCTTTCTAGTTCTGTTCGTTTTTGATTAAGTGTACGGATTTCAGCTTCTGGGTCTGCTTCGAAAGCGACAGAAATGTGCTGACCGATAAAACGACTGAATGCTTGATGTGAACGTTGAATTTTTTGTACATCAAATGACAATGTCGCATAGCGTTCGGCGAGCTCATCACGCTCAGCTGATAATGACTCTAAATGGCTTTCACGCGCTGCTCGCCCAAATAAAGGAAGCTCAGGATAACGCGAATAACGCCACTGCCGCTCAGAAGAGCGAACTAATACGGCTTGTTCAAATTCTTGGGCATCAAAAACGCTATCATCAAAGGAAGAAGGGTCCCCTTCGATAAAATACACATCATCAGGGCAGTCTTGTAAAGTTTCTAACTGGCTACGAACAGCTGATAAATCCTGTACGACAATACCATGACGAGCAGGACCATATAATGCTGAGAAATAAGCCGCATCTTCAATAGTAATGTCATCATAAATTTCAGACAGTAATACCCCGTTGAAACGTTCCGCCAATGCAAGCATCCGGCTATCTTCTGCACCACTTGGCTGACTTAAACGCTCTATTTGCTTCTCAAGGTCGCGCCGCTGCGCTGCAATCTCATCGCGCTCAACCGTGATTTCCCTTTCTTGTTCAAGCAACTGCTGCATAAATTCAGTTACAGCAGTACTCGATGCAAAAACTTCACCTGATTGTTCATTCAATTGAGTTAATGCTTCTTGAGCAATGATCCATGCAGGTGCTTTAGAAGATAACTGTTGGATACGCTGGCGAATTTGTTCCAATTCTTGGCGCATTTGCATGCGCCTTTCGCCACTTTCGTTTACACCAACACTTAATTCTTCTTGTTGCGCTTCTAACTCAGCCATTAACGCATCAAGTTCATCAGGCTCATAGCTTTGACCGTGGCGTTTACAAAACTCTGCCAACATACGCTCTGCATTCTGCTGGCTATTTAGGCGTTGTTGTAATTCAGAGAGTTGCATGCGTAACGGTTGTACACGTTCAGCTAAATGCTGTTGTGATGACCAATCCCGTAATAGAGCACGTGCTTGTTGGTATGCATCACTGCGACTTACCTCACCTACCATATTTTTAACTAATTGATAGGCTTGCTCAAATTGGCTATGTGCTGCATCAGCAACACTCATTTTTTGTTCAAGGGCCAATAACGACTCTGTCGCTTGCTGTTCCCGAGCCTCAAATGTATCTAACCATTCATCTGCATTATCAATTGATAATTCAGGAAGCTGACACAAATCACGAGCTCGAGTTAATGCATGTAACGCTTGTTGGTATTGGATAGCACGAGTTTGCTGTACATCTAATGCTTGTTGGTAGTCCGCTAATTGGTTTTTTAGCTCATCAACCTCTATCTCAGCGGCTTGGGCACGAGCTTCATATTCGTCTTGCGTTTCTGTTGCTTCTGCAACAACTTCGCTTTGCTCTTCAAGGCGATAAGTCAGCTCTTCAATATCAGCTTGATAACGGTCTATTTTTTCTTGCTGACGTAGCGCTGCTTGCACTAAATTCAAATGGTCATTGGCCGCTTGGTAATCAGCTTCCAATTCTGTTGAAGCGCTATTTTGCTCATTTAGTTCGCGTGCCATTTCTACACTACGAACTTGCTCTATGCGCAGTTGTTTACGACTAGCGAATAACTCATTACGTGCAGCTAAAGCGGCATCTAAATGGATACGCCTTTCATTGGAATGACGCATATAATCCGCTGATACATAATCCGTTGCTTGGCTAATTAAATGTTTAAACAAGTCGCGGTCAGATTGTGTAACGCGAATGGCTTCCAACGTTAAGCGGTTTTCACGCAATGCAGCTTCCATATCTTGGAAGGCTTTACGAACGCCACCATTTTCAGGCAATAAGTAATCACGTAATGAACGCGTAATCGCGCTGGAAATCCCACCGTATAATGACGCTTCAATAAGCCGATAATATTTGCTTCGATCACTCGCTGAGCGTAAACGTTTTGGCAAGACACCTAATTCAAATAGAACCGAATGGTAATCTGTAATTGAGTTAAATTGCTTGAACAAAATCCCTTCTTGCTCTTCAAGGCGTTCTTTTAACTCATTCAGTGGGATCACTTTGGCTTGGCGACCATCAATCACTTCTGTCAATATTTCAGTCGGAACCGTTGCCAATGGAATGCCTTGCACCATGAAAGGCTTAATATCAACTTTTTTATCACGCCCAGCAACTTGCTGTAAGCGCACACCCACCATGACGCGCTGATGTTTAGAGTTTAAAACATCTAAAATGGCATAGCAGACTCCAGGACGTAATTTCCCATGTAACCCTTTGTCCCGTGACCCTGAGGTAGCACCGGCTTCAGTTGTATTACGGAAGTGGAGTAAGGTTAAATCTGGGATCATGGCAGTAATAAAAGCAGCCATCGTTGTCGATTTACCCGCACCATTACCACCAGATAAAGTGGTGACTAACTCGTCAAGGTCAAAAGTACGAGCAAAAAAACCGTTCCAATTCACCAGCGTCAGTGAGCGAAATTTTCCGCGTTCAATCATTATTCTTCATCCTCATCACTTTCTGCCGGTTCTTGACTATCTTCGACATTCTCTTCTTCACTGTCTTTTAGTGAGAGTTCACCTTCCAGAGAGATAGCTTCGCCATCACGGATCATACGTAACTGAGCGTCTTGCGGGTTATCACCACTGCGTACATCTGCACCAAAACGGAACACAGATTCACTAATAATAAATTTACTCGGGTCATTTTGCAGAAAATGCACCATCCCTAAACGACGTAGACGGTTTAATGATGTTCTTAATTTTTCCTGCAATTTTTGTTTATCAAGGTCAGAACCCGTAGAACGCTGATTAACAAATTTAAGCAGTTTATTTTCATCCGCTAAAGAGAGTAATTCTTCAAAAAGCTCTTGAGAGGTAAAGATACCTTGATTACTTAAACGCTCAGGGCTGAGGTAGAGATAACACAGAATTTTGCCAACCATCATATCCAATTCAGATAGGACTGAGCGTGGGATCAACGTGGTCGAACGCGGGCGTAAATAGAAAAACCCTTCAGGTGCACGAATTAGCTCAACATTATACCGTGAGTAAAATTGCTCCAATGCTTCCTGAAAATCCATCAAAAATGCATGGTTATCAAGGTCATCAATACTAATATGCCGACCTGAACGCAATTGGCTGTCTAGCTCTGGGAAAATAGGGTTAGCTAATGCTTGAGCCAGTTTTACTGGCATAAATTGTTCAATATTTGTCGATGACATGTGCCTGTACCTTGGCTCCGTAATCATTAATAGCTTGCCATTCTGCCGGTAACCCCGCCAAATCAGCCTCTGCAATGCCTAGTCTTACCGCCTGATCAATAATAATTCGAGCGACATCAAAATGACGTTTTTGTGGATATTGCTGCAAGTACCCCTGCAATACACGACCAACGTCTAATGGACGCTGTTCTGTTTTATAGATGGCAAGTTCCACTTCCATTAACTCGGCTAGTTTATCATTGAGCTCACTAAACTCTTCAAATTCAAGCTCTGGAGGCAATTCACCCGTTACCTCTTCATCATGTAATGTGAGCTCTTCATCTCGCATATCGAATAACCGGTCTGCGTTGGTATAAGTAAGAGCCCAAGGGCTATCGAGATAATGTTGAACGGACTGACGTAACCGTTGTGAAAAGATCCTGTTTTTATCCATATCTATCGCTGTACGGATAAATTTATGGACGTGACGGTCATAGCCTATCCATAAATCGATAGATTGCTGCCCCCAACTGACGATACGGTCTAATTTATTTTGTAAGTCAAAAACCAGTCTATCCACCATTTCAGAAAAAGCAGGTGCATTCATATTCGCTTCTTGAATACGCAATAAATTGGCTTGTAGTTTATCCCCTGCGGCTTCTAACGTGTCTTGCAGCTCACGCAAAGTACCGGATGTTTCTGATAATAATTGCTCACAGTTTGCGATGGCCGCCTGCCAATCTTGGTTTAACAAGGCAGCAATATCTTCTTTAACGGTATTTTGCTGCTCATCCATGATACGTTGGGATAAATCGATGCTATCAAAAATTTCAGCGACTGAATATTTTAATGGAGCAAAAACATAACGATGCCAATAAAATTCATCACCGCCTTCTTCTGCTGCTTCAGCCGCTCTTTGCAGCTCACTGGCAACTATCGAAAGCTGCATGGAAAGTCTTAATGTGGAAAATTCTCGCTGGCGTATATAATAATCGCTGATGCCAATCCCCAATGGGGTCAGACGATAAATGGCATTGCCTTCAACAATATCACTGGCGAAACGGTTAAATATCTTTTGGCGCACCATATCATTGATGGCATTATTTGCCCTCACCGCCAAAGATTCCGTTGTCTGTTCAAAACCTTTGCAAACTTCACGAAAGGCGTCAACCAGTTCCCCTTCACTCATTTCGCCATTCACTCTTTCACTGTTTAATACTGCCACCGCCAGCAAAAATGCCAAACGCTCAGCAGGGAGTGAAATCGCAAAATCATTTTTTCGTGCCCAAGACACAAGTTCAGGGACGGTCTGGGAAAAATCACTCATAAATCGTCCTTTTGTATTTGTTTGCGTGCCATGACATGAATATAACGCCCCATACTAAGATAGGGTTCTTCACGACAATATTGTTGCTCTAACGCTAACAATGCAGGAAAATCTTTTTGCTGTAATTGCCTACTTTGCAGATAGTCATGGAAAACTCTGACGCCACTTTTAGCTAAGATGCCCATACCACACCCCCTTAACCACTCATCAACTTGCTGAGGAAATAAAGGTTTCTGTGGCGATAACGAGCGTTTACGACGCCGCTGAATATGCGGGGTTGCCAAATGAAAGTTCCCCAAAATCGCATTACGCATGACTAAGCCATTTGCATTATAGAACATGACAGAAAATACGCCTTCTGGTCTGATTATATCTGCCAGTTGTTCAATTGCATATTTTTGATCGCTAATCCATTCAAGAACAGCATGGAATAAAACAAGGTCAACGGGCTCATTAATATGTTGGGAAATATCTTGCACCGCGCAGTGAACAAAGCGAATGTTATCGCTAATCCCTTGTTCTTTTGCAAGCTCACTGGCTCGTTCCAACATTTCTTCGGATAAATCGCAAAGTATAACTTGATGGCCCATAGCAGCAAGTTTACGTGAAAAATGCCCTTCACCTCCACCTGCATCAAGTATTTTTAAGGTTTTCCCCTTAAATTGGCTATCTAATATATGCGTTAAATCTTGCCAAACCACCGCTTCACGTATTTTTCCTTTTGTCGTGCCGTAGATATTTTTTGCAAATTTATCGACAATATCATCAAAGTTGCGGTCTGCCATGTGCTATCCGGTTGCCTATCATTGTTCATTAACTAAGTTTTATGGGCCAATTAGTCGCAAAAACCGCCAATGTAGTCTATTTTCATCTTGAACTTAATGAAATTAAGCTAAATTGAGAATACTATCACTGAGTATTGTGCTTATCACACCAGATGTGGGCGACAATTGAAACATGAATTATAACAGATAATAGCGATATTTTTGCATTGTACTTTATTTTGCTCAGTGAATTTCATTTTGACATCATTGAAGGCGATTTTCGCTATTTTTATGTTGAAAAAGTGGTTATATGACGCTTTTTCAAGGGTAGTTCCACAACCAAAATTGATTGATAACCCTTAAGAATAGGCTTAGTTATGTTATTTTTTTTAAAAAAATATATTGGTTCCCTTTTGATGCCACTGCCATTATTGCTCATCATTGGGTTTATCGGGTTAATTTTACTCTGGTTCACTCGCTGGCAACGGTGCGGAAAAACATTTACTAGCCTGAGCTTAATACTCCTAGCAGTACTCGGATTACAGCCTGTTTCAGATAGCTTGCTCGCGCCTGTAGAAGGCCAATATAATAAGCGATATGAATTGATCACTGAAACACCACCGCAAAATATACAGTATATCGTGGTATTAGGAGGTGGGTTTACTTACAACCCAGATTGGAGCCCAAGCTCTAACTTATTGAATAACAGCCTACCAAGAGTAACTGAAGGCGTCCGATTATATTTAAAACACCCAGGCAGTAAGCTTATCTTTACTGGAGGGAAAGCGAGCAGCACCATAAGCAGTGCAGAAGTTGCGGCACAAGTAGCTCAGTCTTTAGGTGTACCCGCACAAGATACAATCCCTCTTACAGAGCCTAAAGATACCCAAGAAGAAGCCTTTGAGGTTGAGAAAATTATTGGGAAATCGCCTTTCTTATTAGTCACTTCAGCCAACCATTTGCCTCGGGCGATAACCATGTTTACAGACAGAGGCATGCAACCATTCCCTGCTCCCGCAAATCAACTTGTTATTACTAGCGGCATTAACCCATGGGAGAAATACATCCCTTCAGCATATTACTTCGGTCACAGTGAACGAGCGTGGTATGAATTTCTTGGGACGATTTGGTGGCACCTAAAGCCTGATAATACACAATCAATAGACTCCTCGTTGCCAACTCCAGAAGCAACCGTCGCCGAATGAAAACAAAAAGGTGTAACCTATACAGATTACACCTTTTGTTGAATACCAAGAGAACAAACAAGATGCTACCTCTTGGGCTTACTGAATAATATTTTAATTACAATAGAAATTGCTTTCTGACAGCATCAAGATCTGCTTGGGTATCAACACCCGCCCCTGGTGTTGTTTTAGCTACATCCACATGAATTTTCTCACCATACCAAAGCACCCGAAGCTGCTCAAGCATCTCGATTTTTTCTAATGGACTAGCTTCCCAACTAACATAACGGCGGATAAACCCAGCGCGATAGGCGTAAATACCAATATGACGTAAAAACGTGTCACCAATGACATCATGACTTTTAGCAAAACCGTCTCTGTCCCAAGGAATAGTTGCACGAGAAAAGTACAACGCATAGCCACCTTGATCAGTAACCACTTTCACTGCATTGGGGTTAAACGCCTCATGAGCATCACGAATAGGCACGGCCAGCGTACCCATTCCAGCTTGACTTCCCTTAAGATTATTTGCTACTTGGCTAATAATTTCAGGTGGAATTAAAGGCTCATCCCCTTGCACATTCACAATGATTTCATCATCAGAAAAGCCGTAAGTATCGATAACTTCTGCTAACCGCTCAGTGCCAGACTGGTGTTCGGGGTTGGTCATACAAGCCTCACCCCCAGCTTCAATCACGGCTTTAGCCACATCAGGATGATCTGTCGCCACAATGACTCGACTAGCCCCTGATTTAATCGCTTGTTCCATCACCCTAACGACCATTGGCTTGCCATGAATATCAGCTAAAGGTTTACCCGGCAAACGGGTCGATGCATAACGAGCAGGAATAATAACCGTAAACATGGCGATTATTTTCCTTCATCTAATGAGACTTGGCGTGCTTCATTTTCGAGTAATACAGGGATGCCATCACGAATTGGATAGGCTAAGTGATCAAACTTGCAGATAAGCTCGAGGTTTTCTTTGTTATAGCTTAATTTGCCATGACATATAGGGCAGGCAATGATTTCAAGTAAACGGTGATCCATGTTTTCTCCCGAATGGATTTTAACTCACTTGGAGTCAGGATATCACATGCAGATATCACCGTTAACTTTAATCTTTCTGAATAAGATCTCCTGCGTGAGATGAGAGGATAAAAGCAGGAGAATTTGTTCTGTTAATTGTTTAGTAGTTACTTCTAGTAAGCAATAACGTCTGCTGCCGTTATGCCATCCGAATTACGAGTAACAGAGAACTCAACGTTTTGACCTTCAAATAATGATTTGATTTTTTTATTAGCGATTGATTTTGTTGTCACAAATACATCATCTCCACCATTGAATGGTGAAATAAAACCGTAACCTTCTTTTGCGTCAAACCATTTAACTCGACCCATATGTAATTGAAAATTCATATTAAAACTCCTTTTGTTCTGAGAACAATATTTTTTTTATCTTTGTATCATTACTCTTTCTTGCGTCCCATTTATAAATTGCCGATCTATTAATACATCAAAGAGTAAATACACTTTTACCAATTTATGCACATAAATAATTGTGCATTTACTATAACGCCCGTAAATATAGATTTCAGATATCACTCATCCACTGTGAAGTTAACAGCCTAATTTGACATTATGATGACAAAACTTAGAAGTAACGACCCAATAATGTAGATTGTGCGAGGATATGAAGACTAACTAAAGAACGCGGCGTGAAATTCAAGCTAGTATAAAATCCAATTATTAATGTATTGCATCTAGATACATAATAAGTAGATCTATATCACATTGGCGATATTATTATCATAGTGAAACGTTAGTGGCAAGTTTTTTTGTTATTTGTGATAAGTTTTTTTATTTCGCTTAAAATTTTATCTGCACCACGATGTTGGAGCTGAGCTTGAACAGGAAGGAACCACCAGTTAGGTTGAGCAAATTCGCGGCATTTTACTGCATCTTTCTCCGTCATTAATAAAGACTGATGGGGTTTAACTAAAGACATTAACTGTTGTTGTTCATACGATTGGTGATCGGCAAAAGCTTGGCTTCCCTCTAATACAACCCCTTTACCCTGTAAAGAATTAAAAAAACGTGTGGGGTGACCAATTCCTGCCATTGCCACTACCGACTCTAGCTCCGTAACGGGTTGTTTTTTTAAGCTCACAAGGTTAATTGCGCTATCCCCCTCTAGGGTCATTAGCACTTCATTTCCTTGGGGATTACCACCATTAACTATAGATGCATTAACAGTTTTTAAACGCCCAATTCTTTCACGCATAGGCCCAGCAGGAAGCCACCAGCCATTACCAAAACGACGTTGCCCATCAATAACGACTATCTCATAGTCACGTTGCAGTGCGTAGTGTTGTAGCCCGTCATCGGTGATGATGACATCTAATTCGTATGCCTGAAGCAGGGCTTTAACTGCATCGCTACGCTTAGGGGCTACAGCAACAGGCGCCTTTGTGCGATGAAATATCAATACAGGTTCATCCCCTGCAACTTGTGTGGTAGTCGCCTCATTAAGTACTAATGGGTAATTCTCTGACTTACCGCCATAGCCCCTAGAAACGACCCCCACCCGATAACCTGCATTAGTTAATGATTCAACTAACCAAATGACTACGGGCGTTTTACCATTTCCACCCGCAGTTAGGTTCCCAACTACGACCACCGGAACCGGTGCTTTCCATGAACGAAATAGCCCAACTTTATATGCCATATGCCGAATTACTGTTATCAGCCCATAAAGGAAAGATAACGGCAATAACAAAATATATAGCCAAGATTTGCCAGACCAAATACGCTCTATCATTGTTTAAATTGGATTCTATGTAATTGAGAATACGCGCCATCTTGCGCTAATAAAGATGCATGATTACCACGCTCAATAATCTTGCCATCTTGTACCACTAAGATTTCATCGGCGTTCTCTATCGTTGATAACCTATGAGCAATCACTAAAGATGTCCTATTCTTTTGTAGTTCATCAAGTGCAGCTTGAATTGCACGTTCAGACTCAGTATCTAAAGCAGAGGTTGCTTCATCAAGAATAAGGATTGGGGCATCACGTAACAATGCGCGAGCTATCGCTATCCGCTGGCGCTGACCACCTGAAAGCATGACCCCATTTTCACCGATAACCGTATCTAAGCCTTTATCAAGCTTGGCAATAAAGTCCATTGCGTAAGCCATCTCTGCTGCTTTTTCAATTTGCTCACGGCTGTAGTTGCCATCTGTTGCATAGGCAATATTATTGGCTATCGTATCGTTAAATAAGTAAACATGCTGTGAAACTAAAGCAACTTGGTTCCGTAACGAAGCTAAAGTGTATTCGCGAATGTCATGACCATCTATCTGAATCGTTCCTTCATCAATGTCATAAAAACGCGTAATTAAATTAGCAATTGTAGACTTACCTGAACCTGAACGCCCGACCAGAGCAACTGATTTCCCCGCAGGTAACGTAAATGAAATATCGTCTAACGCAGGATGCTCTTTGGTTTCATAGGTAAAAGTAACATGTTCAAATTTGATGTCACCTTTTACCTCTTTTAATACTTTCGTCCCATTATCTTTTTCTTGTTCAGTATCTAAGATAGCAAACAAGGTTTGGCAAGCAGCCATACCGCGCTGAAATTGAGAGTTAACATTAGTGAGGGATTTTAAAGGCCGCATTAATGCAAACATAGATGAAAATACAACGGCAATGGTACCTGATGTTAATTCATCGCGAATTTCGGGAAAGCTCGCAGCGTACAATACAAATGCCAATGCGAATGAAGCAATAAGTTGAACAATCGGGTCTGAAATTGCTGATGCGGTTACCATTTTCATATTTTGGCGACGCATGTTATTGCTTACCTTGTTAAAACGCTCAGTTTCAACTTTCTGCCCACCAAAAATTAAAACTTCTTTATGCCCTTTTAACATTTGCTCTGCGCTAGCAGTAACATGTCCCATCCCCGTTTGCATATTTTTACTGATTTTACGAAAACGTTTAGAGACAATGCGAATAGTCACAGAAACAACTGGGGCAATAACAATTAATATCAGAGATAGTTGCCAGCTGTAATAAAACATCATGGCAAACAACCCGATAATATAGGCGCTTTCACGTATAATAGTAATTAATGCACCTGAGGAAGAGGAAGCAACCTGCTCTGAGTCATAAGTAATTCTCGATAATAATGTCCCTGTTGACTGCTGGTCAAAAAAGCTAACAGGCATTCCCATCATATGACCAAACAATTTACGGCGCATATTCATAACGACTTTGCCCGCGACCCATGAAACACAATAGGTTGAAACAAAGCTAGAACTACCACGAACGACCATAAGACCTAACACCGCAAGCGGAAGCCATTTTAAAACATCGTTGTCGGCTTTATCGAAGCCTTCATCTAACAAGGGTTTTAACAAAGAAATCATAAACGCATCACCTGCGGCGTTAATGATAAGTGCTATTGCTGCTACAATTAAACCCGCTTTAAAAGGCGCAATAATTGGCCACAAGCGGCGAAAAGTTTGTTTTGTCGAAAGGTCTTTATCATTCATACTTTTAATTACCAGACTTAATGTAAGCGCACTATTCTACTCGGGAAATAGCGGCAAGCCAAACCACAGATGATACCAACGGGGTTGAATTTCATAGCGATAACGTAAAATTTTAATATTTTCTTTTTTAAACCATAAAGTTATCTGACCATTCTCTGCTGTGTTTAACCATTTAACGCCACTACTTTTATACCTAGAATAGACTTTTTGTGATGGAATTTTCCACGCACTGTACCTTGCAGAAGAAACTAATGCCAATGATGGTTTAACATTCCTTAACAATAAGGCGGTTGAGGATGTGCTACTTCCATGGTGAGGCGCAAATAAAATGTTAGAATGAAGTCTTGATTTATACATTTCAACAATTGATCTTTCACCTTGTTTTTCTAAATCTCCCGTCAATAAGATTTTATGGTACCCATCAGTTAATTGAATAACACAAGAATCATTGTTATGCGATATTTTTGATGATTTTTCAGGCCACAACACTTCAAATGTTAAAATCCCCCATTGCCACTTTTGCCCTTTGAAGCAAGGAAGATGCTGAATACGCTGTCTTTTCTTTAACTTATTATATTCATTAGAGTAATTACCAAAATTACTACGTATGCTTATCCACGGGTATTGCTGACTTAAATCTTTAACGCCCCCAGTATGATCCAGATGATTATGACTGAGAATAACAGTTAACGGTGTAATATTATGATGTTTAAGAAAGGGGATAACCTGCTTTTTTGCACTGCTGCTCCCTTTCCATATATTTCCTGTATCATATAAGAATGCTAGATTATTTTGTTCTATAACGACTGCTAAACCGTGGCCAATATCGAGTACAGTTAAGCTCCAATCCTTTTTTGGTGATTTACTATTCCCTCTTTCAGTTAGTATTAATATGAGGACACAGCCGCATAGCCCTAAGTAATTTTTGTACCACCGGTAAAGGATCACTAAAACAATAAGCCAACAGCTTACCAAAGCATAATAAGGCACATGACGTAATTCAAACCAAAAGCGGCTGAAGAATGGAATTGGCTTCAACCCCCATTCAATTACCTGATCAATAGCAAGTAAAATAACATTTTGTATCTCAGGAATTGGTAGTAAAAATAAGACAAATATAGCAGGAACTACTAACCAAGAAATAATAGGGACAAACCAAAGATTTGCAAAAAAACTCATTAGATTAATGCCATTAAACATTATAAGTTGCATGGGAATAAGTAGAATAAGTAAACCTATCTGTAAATGAGTTAATATAATAATTTTCCCTATTACTTTTTGTTGCGCAAGATGAGGAGATAAAGGTAAAACACTGGACCAATAGAGTATGGCTAAAACCGCAAAGCTCGATAGCCAAAAACTATCTGATAAAATTGATAACGGGTCTAATACTAAGATACCTGCAATGCTCCATAACGCCCATTGCCAAGAAAAATAATGAGATGTTTTTTTTCGAATATAAACCCATAACAATAAAGCAAAAAATGCCCGAGTTGCAGGGATTGCAAAATCAGAAACCCAAGCATAAAGAACAGCCAAACATACCCCTGACAATATTGGGATACTTTCATTTAAAAATGATATAGGTAATAAATATTGAATCCCCCTTACAATCAAATAACCAAATAAATAGGCTAAACCTATATGTAAACCAGATATCGCAATTAAATGAGTTAACCCTGTATTCTGTAATAGTAGAGAATGCTGTGGGGTCAATAGCCCCCTTTCACCAAACATAAGCGCATAAATAACACCTGCATTATTTAATGGTGATATTTGCTGTGAATAATAGTTAATAAGCTTTTGTCTAATAGAACATTGAGAGTCTAATATTTTTTGTTGCTGACTCTTCAGTAAACCAATTTGCCTTTTTGCTAATAGATAACGCTGTTGATTAAAACCCCCTTCATTTAAAGAACTATGTAAAGGATTAAGCTTTCCTACAATTTGCCATGACTGCCCCGCGCATAATGGCGCCTTAGTCTTCCATAAAGCATATAATGGAGGAAAAATAATTTTAGAGTTTATTCTATCAATACGTACCTTATGCTTATATTCCTTTTCTGCTAACGGAATACTTATAACGGTAAGGTCAATTTTGTGGTTTTTCTCAGATAGAAAATACATTTTGTTTTTAATATCAATACAATGCCAGTTTCCCCAAATAAACGATATGATAACCAATGAGATAAACTTCCCCACCTTATTAGTCATATAAAAGATTAAAAATAAAGTAATGATAAAAATACAAGTAATTGTAACGTTTAAACTTATAAGTTCAGGAATAAATAATAAAGGTAATACCCCAGTAATTACCGCTAATGCTGCCAATGATAATGATAGTGATTTTTTATATTTACCTAGCCAATAATGAATAGTGTGATTAATAGCCCAGTTCTTCCCCCCTCCCTGTCCTTTCATATTTGGCTCCTTTTACCCATAATCTAGAGCCCAATCTAAAACTTAACTATTTATTCAATAAGTAGTTAAGATAGGTTTTGAGTCGCGCTTCGTAATAAGTTATTCAGGAAAAATACAGTATTCATTAAAGTGGGAAGCGCCTCGCAATTTATTTCAATACTTATCAATACCTGTCGTGTTTAAGCCTACATCTACATTTATAATCCCATCTAGAGCGATTGATTTCTTTTTCCATTTTTCAATGAGCGAAAGCTATGAGGTCAAGTATTTGATTCCCAGTGTTAGGTGTTAGGTGTTGGGTGTTGGGTGTTGGGTGTTGGGTGTTGGGTGTTGGGTGTTGGGTGTTGGGTGTTGGGTGTTGGGTGTTGGGTGTTGGGTGTTGGGTGTTGGGTGTTGGCCAGATTATAAAAAAACAGCGCTATACAATAATATGCAAGCGCTGTTTTGATGTAATAATTAAGATTTATAGCCCTTTATTGGCCATAAATATTTACACGATCACGTAATTCTTTACCTGGTTTAAAATGAGGAACATATTTACCTTCTAGCTCCACTTTATCACCAGTTTTTGGGTTACGGCCAACGCGTGGTGCACGGTAGTGAAGAGAAAAACTGCCGAAACCACGAACCTCAATACGCTCACCACCGGCTAACGTATCAGCCATATGCTCAAGAATTTCCTTTACAGCTTCCTCAACGGTTTTTGCTGAAAGATGAGACTGCTGGCTAGCCAGTCTTTCAATTAATTCAGACTTGGTCATAGTACCTCCCTAAACTACCGTTACAAAGGGGCAATTCTATTACTGCCCCACTTAATTATTCGCCTTTAGCTGCTTTGAAAGCTTCAGCCATTGCATTGTTGCCGAATGCAGTATCTTCTTGTTTGTTCACAGCTGCGACAGCGTCTTTCTCATCCGCTTCATCTTTAGCACGAACAGACAGGTTGATTACACGGTTTTTACGATCAACACCAGTGTATTTAGCTTCAACATCATCACCAACGTTCAGAACCAGAGTTGCATCTTCAACACGGTCACGTGAAGCTTCTGAAGCACGCAGGTAACCTTCAACGCCCAGAGTCAGCTCAACAGTTGCACCTTTAGCGTCAACTGCGATTACTTTACCAGTAACGATAGCGCCTTTCTTAGTAGCTGCTAAGTAGTTATTGAATGGATCTTCAGCTAACTGTTTAACACCTAAAGAGATACGCTCACGCTCTGCGTCAACTTGCAGAACAACAGCTGCGATTTCATCGCCTTTTTTGTATTCACGAACTGCTTCTTCGCCTGCAACGTTCCAGGAGATGTCAGATAAGTGAACCAGGCCATCGATGCCGCCGTCCAGACCGATGAAGATACCGAAGTCAGTGATAGACTTGATTTTACCTTCAACGCGGTCGCCTTTGTTGTGAGTTTCTGCAAATTGCTGCCATGGGTTAGATTTGCATTGTTTTAGGCCTAAAGAGATACGACGACGTTCTTCATCGATATCCAGAACCATAACTTCAACAACATCACCAACGTTAACAACTTTAGATGGGTGGATGTTTTTGTTAGTCCAATCCATTTCTGAAACGTGAACCAGACCTTCAACGCCTTCTTCGATTTCTACGAAGCAACCATAGTCAGTCAGGTTAGTAACGCGACCAGTCAGCTTAGTGCCTTCTGGGTAACGTTTAGCGATTGCGACCCAAGGATCTTCGCCCAGTTGTTTCAGACCCAGAGAAACACGAGTGCGCTCACGGTCGAATTTCAGAACTTTAACATTGATTTCATCACCAACGTTGACGATTTCGCTTGGGTGTTTAACACGTTTCCAAGCCATGTCAGTGATGTGCAGCAAGCCGTCAACACCGCCAAGATCAACGAATGCACCGTAGTCAGTAAGGTTCTTAACGATACCTTTAACTTCCATGCCTTCCTGCAGGTTTTCCAGCAGTTGATCGCGCTCAGCGCTGCTTTCAGATTCAATTACAGCACGACGAGAAACAACAACGTTGTTGCGTTTCTGATCCAGCTTGATTACTTTGAACTCAAGCTCTTTGCCTTCCAAGTGAGTAGTATCACGAACTGGGCGTACATCTACCAGTGAACCTGGTAAGAACGCACGGATGCCGTTAAGTTCAACAGTGAAACCGCCTTTAACTTTACCGTTGATAACACCAGTTACAGTTTCAGCTTCTTCGTAAGCTTTTTCCAGCATCAGCCATGCTTCATGACGTTTAGCTTTCTCACGAGACAGGATAGTTTCACCGAAACCATCTTCTACTGCATCCAGAGCTACATCGATTTCGTCGCCAACTTGGATTTCTAGCTCACCCTGAGCATTTTTGAACTGTTCTACTGGGATAGCAGATTCTGATTTAAGACCTGCGTCTACCAGTACTACGTCTTTATCGATGGCAACGACAGTACCACGAACGATAGAACCAGGACGAGTTTCAATATTCTGCAGGGATTCTTCAAAGAGTTGAGCAAAAGATTCAGTCATATTAATGATCTTCAAGAGTTTTTAATTAACGTCCACTTAGCTTCCCGCCAAATGGGGTTGTTTCACATACCCCACAACATTCCATGTCGCAAGGTTGATGCTATGCTAATAAAATAATCAACATAGCGGTAAGTGCGTATATTATCTAATTATAAGCTAAAATAAAGCCTATTATCACGATAATTGTAGAATTTTTTTTGCATAGGTGCGTGCTTTTTCAATAACTTCCTCAATTGACATACTTGTGGAATCCAGCACTAATGCATCTTTCGCAGCAATAAGGGGCGCAACTGAGCGATTGCGATCACGGTAATCGCGCTCTTCAATTTCGCTTAAAAGACGTTCAAAATTAACATCAAAGCCTTTCTCTTGCAACTGCTTCATGCGACGATGCGCTCTTTCTTGCGCAGAAGCATCAAGGAAAATTTTCACTGGGGCATCAGGGAATACAACAGTTCCCATATCTCGACCATCGGCAATTAACCCAGGGAATGTTCTAAATGCACGCTGGCGTCGTAATAGAGCTTCACGAACACGGGGAAAAGTTGCTGTTTGCGAAGCCGTATTTCCAACGGTTTCTGTTCTAATCTGATTTGAGACATCCTCACCTTCAAGGATCACTTTTAAGATATTCCCTTCAGGAACAAAGCGTACATCTAAATTAGCCGCTAAAGGAACTAGCCCATCCTCAGATTGAATATCAACATGATGATGTAATGCAGCTAACGCGAGTACACGATAAATTGCACCGGAGTCTAGAAGTTGCCATCCAAATTCATTTGCTAATGCTTGGCAAAGTGTACCTTTGCCTGCTCCGCTAGGTCCATCAACGGTGATTACAGGGGCTATCGCCACCATAAAAAGTCTCCTTTTCTGCACATAGCATCCGCTACCTGCAATTAAAATCAGTAGAGGTATTATACCAATTCATCAACTTTGTGAAATAAGCAGGTTCTGATGATTGTCAGAAAATAAGAGAATATTGATTAAATTAAGTTATTGTTGGACTGGTACTGAACAAACATATCAGCCCAACAAAAGTATTAACTTAGGCGAGCAAGCTGCTCGAAATAATCTGGAAACGTTTTGGCAGTGCAGCCTGGGTCTAAAATAGTGACAGGAGTATCTGATAACGCCACTAATGAAAAACACATAGCAATACGATGGTCATTGTAAGTTTCAATTTCTGCGTGTTGTAGTTTTTTGGGTGGAACAACACGGATATAATCATGCCCCTCTTCCACTTCAGCGCCAACTTTTCGTAGCTCAGTGGCCATCGCGTATAACCTGTCAGTTTCTTTTACACGCCAGTTATAAATATTACGAATAACTGTTTCGCCTTCAGCGAATAACGCGACAGTCCCTATTGTCATTGCTGCATCAGGGATTTCATTCATATCCATGTCAATACCGCTCAAAGTACCACGTTGGCACTCAACGTAGTCATCACCCCAGCGAATCGTCGCGCCCATTTTCTCCAACACGTTGGCAAACTTAGTATCACCTTGCAAACTATTACGGCCAATACCAGTGACACGTACAATACCACCTTTAATAGCAGCAGCGGCTAAAAAGTAAGAAGCCGAAGAAGCGTCACCTTCCACTAAATATTCACCAGGTGATTGATATTGTTGCTGGCCTTTAATTACAAATTGTTGATATTGATGATTTTCAACAATAACACCAAAAGTTTTCATTAATGCTAGCGTTATATCAATATAAGGTTTAGAGACTAACTCACCAATAATGGTAATAGTCGTATCTTGCTCTGCACGAGGAGCCGCCATTAATAATGCCGTTAAAAATTGGCTAGAAACCGAACCATCGACTGAAATTTTGCCACCGACAAAACCGCCTTTTAAACGAATCGGCGGATAATTTTCTTGTTCTAAATAATCAATAACTGCCCCGCCTTCCCTCAAAGCATCCACTAAGTGCCCAATGGGACGCTCTTTCATACGGGGTTCTCCGGTCAGAATAATATTATTGTGGCTCAATGATAATGCCGCTGCCAGCGGGCGCATTGCTGTCCCTGCATTACCTAAAAATATTTCTAGTTCATCCGAATGGGATAAGTTACCGCCTAGACCTTCCACGCAACACCGTGTTTTATCATCCGATAATTGGTAACTAACCCCTAATTGGCTTAATGCATTCAGCATATGGCGAATATCATCACTGTCTAATAAATTAGTCAGTACGGTCGTCCCTTTAGCCATCGCAGCAAGTAACAGTGCACGGTTTGAGACACTTTTAGACCCTGGCAAATTAATTGTGCCATTAATTGAAGAAATTGGTTGTAATGTCAGGGATTGCATAAAAGGTGTTTTCTCCAGTGAAATTGCAAGTAAAATCAACCGAGCCCTATTTTCTTTTTAGTTAGCTACAAGAGGGCTCGATTATTAGCTGAACATCCTATCAGCCAGTTTATACTCATCATTTTTCAGGTTGCATGCGTGTTGGCCATTTTCAACGAACCGAGCTACATCGTGTACCAATGCCCCTCATCTATTTTCGTTTATCACCGACATGCAACCCAAATTATGTAGAGCTTAATAAAGAGTGTTATGCGTTATGGCGTTCAAAATCTGCCATAAAATCAACCAAAGCCTGTACACCAGCTAATGGCATAGCATTATAAATGGAGGCTCGCATTCCGCCTGCCACTTTATGACCTTTCAGTGAAAGCAGGCCTTGTTCTTTCGCTTCTTCGATAAATTTGGCATCCAATGCAGGGTTTTGCATTTGGAATGGCACATTCATCCAAGAGCGGTTTTCTACTGCCACACGGTTTATATAAAACTGGCTATCATCAATAGCATTGTAGAGTAATTGTGATTTTTCATAATTACGCTTCGCCATTTCTTGTAAGCCACCTTGTTCTTTCAACCACTTAAAGACCATACCTGATAGGTACCATGCAAATGTTGGCGGTGTGTTGAACATGGAATCATGTTTTGCTAGTAATGTATAATCAAACACTGATGGCGTCTGTGGAGAGGCTTTGCCCAGTAGGTCTTCACGAATAATGACAATTGTTAACCCAGCAGGCCCGATATTTTTTTGTGCACCCGCATAGATTATGCCAAAACGGCTGACATCAATCGGTTTTGATAAAATAGAAGATGAGTAATCAGCAACAATAATTTTGTCTTTCGGGAAATCAGGTTCTTCGTGGAGGGCTAAACCGCCAATCGTTTCATTAGGGCAATAATGGACATAAGCAGCATCGTCACTTAAAGGCCATTCACTCATTGGTTTTAGGCTCACAACGCCATCTTTTTCTTCAGCAATCTGAATGACGTTAGGTTTGCAGTATTTCGCTGCTTCTTTCGCAGCAGATTCTGACCAATAACCACTGACAATGTAATCAGCCGTCGTTTTGCCACCTAATAAGTTCATCGGGATAGTAGCAAAGTGGGCACGGGCACCGCCATGACAAAATAGAATTTTATAATTACTTGGCACATTTAATAAATCACGTAAATTTTGCTCAGCTTCTTTTGCAACTTCAACAAATTCTTTTCCGCGATGACTCACTTCCATCACTGAAACACCTAGACCTTGCCAATTACAAAATTCTTGTTCAGCACGACGCATGACTTCGACAGGCAGCATCGCTGGACCTGCACTGAAATTATAAACCTGACTCATTGACCTCACCCTATCTTCAATAATTATGATTAATAAAACTCACTCAGATGCTTCAAGTTGTACCACTCCACGCCTTTAGCTGCAACGCTTATTGTGAATTGATAGTAAAAAGTAATAGGGGAATTTTGGGTAAAATAAACAAAAGAATTTTGTTAATCTCGTCACATTATCGACAACCATAATTTTATGAAGAGATTAACAATAAATAAGGAATAATATCCCGAATCATCTTGTCGATTTTGTCTTCGGGATATTTATTGAAATGAATTTTTTATTTATAAAAAGCGGAATTAACTAATTACTTTACTAACGATCTCGATAGCTTCTTTTTCAATAAGGCGTAGATGTTCTTCGCCACGGAAACTTTCACAATAAATTTTGTATGCTTCTTCTGTCCCTGATGGCCTTGCTGCAAACCAACCGTAATCGGTCATAATTTTTAAGCCACCTATCGAGGCGCCATTACCAGGTGCTGCGGTTAAGCGCTGTGTAATTTTATCACCCGCTAGCGTATCTGCGGCTACCATTTCTGGAGATAATTTACTTAACTTAGCTTTTTCTTCGTGAGTCGCTTTCGCTTGGATACGGTTGTAAATCGGTGCACCAAATTTTTTCGCGAGGTTATTATAGCGTTGCTGAGGGTTTTCACCGGTAACTGCTGTAATTTCTGCGGCTAATAAACAAAGAATGATACCATCTTTATCCGTTGACCAAGGTGTACCATCAAATTTCAGGAACGATGCCCCAGCACTTTCTTCCCCACCAAAACCGAGTTGACCACTAAATAAACCATCAACAAACCATTTAAAACCAACCGGTACTTCTACCAATTCACGACCAATATCACTGACAACTCGGTCAATCATCGCACTAGAAACCAGCGTTTTACCGACAGCAACATCTTTCCCCCACAGAGGCCGATGCTGGAATAAATAGTCAATCGCAACAGCAAGGTAGTGATTTGGGTTCATTAACCCATCAGGGGTGACAATACCATGGCGGTCGTAATCAGGATCATTTGCAAACGCCAAATCAAACCGTTTTTTCATCCCTAATAACCCTGCCATAGCCCAACTTGATGAGCAATCCATACGGATAACACCATCATGGTCAAGTGGCATAAAACGGAAAGTTTGGTCTAGTTGATCATTTACGATTTCAATATTTAATTGATAATGCTCAGCAATTTTTTTCCAATATTCGATACCTGAGCCACCTAGTGGGTCAACACCGATTTTTAGCCCTGATTTGGCGATAGCCTCCATATCAACAACTTCGCCCAGTGCTAATACGTATGGCATAATTAAATCTTGCTGAATAACATATTCACTTGCGATCGCAGCATCAAAACTTAGGCGCTTAACCCCCTCGAGGTTATTTACCAGTATTTGATTAGCATTTTTCTCAATAACCGAAGTTAAATCTGTATCCGCAGGCCCGCCATTTGCTGGATTATATTTAATACCACCATCTTCAGGTGGATTATGGGAAGGCGTGATCACAATGCCATCAGCAATATTTTGGTGTGACTGGTTGTAACTTAAGATTGCATGGGAGATGGCTGGAGTTGGTGTGAAACCATTGTTCTCCTGAACAATTACATGAACTTGATTGGCTGCTAGCACCTCAACCACAGTAATAAATGCCGCTTCAGATAAAGCATGTGTATCTTTACCCACAAAGCAAGGGCCTGTTACCCCTTGTGTTTTGCGCAAATCAGCAATAGCTTGTGCAATTGCCAATATGTGATTTTCATTAAAATTTTTACGTAATGAGCTACCACGATGCCCAGACGTACCAAATTTAACCGCCTGAGAAGCGTCCCCTGCTTGCGGCTGCTGAGTATAATATTGAGCGGTTAATTGAGCGACATTGATCAAGTCACTTTGAAACGGAAGCTGCCCTGCACGTTCATGTATTGTCACTGGTTTTCTCCCAAAGCACTGATGCTTTGTTTTTCACATCAGTGATATTTCAGTTTTAAATGGTATTACTCACTTTTTCAATCACATTCGCAGGGAACTGCATTTCCTGCATGATGGCATCAACCATACTACGTTTGCGATTAGTATTTGTGTTCGTGATCACCCAATAAGGGGTCCCCGGAATATGACGAGGCTTAGACTGTTTACCCGCAGCAAGCAACGTTTGCTCATCGCCGGCAAAATAAATACGAGTTCGACCATGCATTAATTCTGTAGCGCTCGCAAAGCGCTTAGCATCTAAACTGTATAATGTGGACAGAATTAACATAAACCGGTCAATTGCTTTGCTTTTTTCTGCATAAGCATCGGATAACAATAATTCCCTAACAACCCTAACTGGGTTTTGTGCAACAGCAGGTGTACTTATCGCCAGTTCAGTTTTAGTTACTGGTTGTGCCTGACCGACTTCTTTTACTTGTACTGGCTGCCCGGACTTGAAATTTAACATACGGCGCAAGATATCCGATGCACTTTCACCGATATGCTGTGTATGGCTCGCAATATAGCGGTAAAGCTCTTCATCAACTTCTATCGTTTTCATTTTTTCCCAGTACTTTATTTTAACTAAAATTTGCGGTGTGATTATAAGACAGATTTAAAAAAAACAAAACAATTAAAATTTCAATAACTTAAAGTAAACACTCCTCTAAGTTTAAAGATAATTCAGTATGTTATCATACCATTACTTTACTCATTTCATCACAGTGACCAAGTTCAATTTTCTTAAATTCTTTGCATAAAAACATTCTATTAACCCAATTATTGAATTGTTCACCCACCGAAGAAGATTATTTGACTATTTGGATTTTATCCCTAGCCATGCCATGATAAAGCTACTTGTATCACTGATAAATTGATAAAACAAATATGACTGTGTTACTCAACCATACTATTCATAAACCTGAAAATCCAATCTCTAATAACCCTGTTGTATTAATTCATGGGCTATTCGGTGACCTGCATAACTTAGGCGTGTTAGGCCGTGATTTACAACAATATTTTGATACTATTCAAATTGATGTTCGCAATCATGGTGATTCATTTCGTGACGACCAGATGAGTTATCAACAAATGGCGCAAGATGTGATTAACCTTATAAAGTCATTAGGTTATAAAAATGCCATTTTAATTGGTCACTCCATGGGGGGGAAAATAGCAATGGCAGCAACGGCTTTAGCCCCTGATTTTATCACTCAGGTAGTTGCTATTGATATCGCCCCTGTCGCTTATCAAGTTCGCCGCCATGATAAAATCTTTGCAGCTCTGGATGCAGTTACTGCGGAGCAAGCTAAAACTCGTCAAGAAGCGACAACCATTATGCGTCACCATATCAATGAAGATGGCGTTATCCAATTTCTCCTAAAATCTTTTAAGCAAGGTGAATGGAAGTTCAATTTGCCCGCACTAAAAACGAATTATGAGAAAATTATTGGTTGGGAAACCGTCCCTGCATGGAATAAACCTGTATTATTAATTCCTGGAGGAAATTCACCTTATGTACAAGCCGAATATTCCGATGAAATCGCTCAACAATTTCCTAAGGCCAAAGCTTGGGTTGTTGCGGATACTGGTCATTGGGTACATGCCGAAAAACCGGATCATGTGTTAAGAGCAATCCACCGTTTTTTGGCTATTCCAAAATAATAAATCATCATGAACGAGATATTGAAGATGAACTTTCATTCTCAATATCTCTAATAAGATTTATTTTTTAATTATTTTTTTTCAAACTAAACAATAAGACTAACTTCAATACACAGATAATTGTAATCACTGTATTATCCAAATTTAAAAGCCCCTTCTTCATCGCCAATGTTAAATTGATTTTTTCAATATACATTTATGTTTATGCATGTAATAAAACCAAGGGAATGATTAATACAGAAAATGGAAACCGCCAAATCACAATCAACATTATATTTTATTAGTGTTATCGCCAAGTTGTCAGGGCAAATAAACCCTAAAGAACTTGAGGAAACGCTAAAGCAGTCTATTAATTATAATGAAAAACTCAAAATCATTAAAAAAAAGTATCATATTAACTGCAAGAATAAGCATCAAAAAAATAAAGATATCGCCAAAATAGTCTGTCCGGCTATTTTATATAACACCCAGGGTGAAGCCTTCTTGTTAGCTAATCGCAATCAAGAACAAGTCTTAGTACAGCAAATGGGTAACCTCCCCCCTGAGATTTGGAGCATTGAAGAGCTACAACAACGATGGAGTGGTGATTGGTTGCATGTAAACCTGAAGCAAGGGCAATTTGATATATCTTGGTTTCAAGCAGAGTTTATGAAATATAAATCTATTATTTTATGGGTTTTGTTTTTTTCATTTATCTTACAAATATTAGCTTTGGTTTCTCCTATTGTTATGCAAGTTATTATGGATAAAGTATTAATTCATAATAGTTTAGTGACATTAGATGTGCTAATTTTCGGTTTAATTGTTGCTGCATTTATTGAAGTTATACTAAAAGGGTTACGTGAATACGTTTATCATCATACGGTTAATCGAATAGACATGACATTGGGTTTAAAATTAGTTAATCATTTACTACGGTTACCTATTCCCTTTTTCAAAAACCGTCAAATAGGTGCAATTGTTACCCGTGTAAAAGAATTAGAAACTATTCGCGAATTTTTAACGAGCAGCTTCTTTACATTATGTGTTGATGTATTATTTTTATTTGTATTTATTTTCGTGATGAATTTAATATCAACCACTCTAACATTAATCTTTCTATGCTCTATTCCTTTTTACCTTTTATTAGCTTGGTGGTTAACACCTAAAATTGAAGCCGCCGCTCAACAGCAATTTACTAACATCGCAATTAATACCTCTTTTCTTACCGAAAGCATCAATGGTATTGAAACAGCCAAAAGCTTATCGGTAGAACCTAATTTTACTCGCCGATGGGATGGTCAAACATCCGATATGAGCCATACTAATTTTGTATCAGGGCAAATAAGCTCACGCTCTGAACACTTAGTCATGGCTATTGAAAAAATCACCAGTGCTATCGTTTTATGGGTTGGGGCATCTGAGGTATTAGCTTTACAAATGACTATTGGCCAATTTATCGCGTTTCATATGATGGTCAGTCATGCCAATCAACCTTTAGTCAAACTCGTAAAATTATGGGGGGACTATATTCGTACAGGTGTTGCTATTGAAAAGCTATCGCAAATTATTAATCTCCCCGTTGAACAATCCAGGCAAGAAAACAAGCAGTCAATTCAAGGGAATCTATTTATAAAAGATGTCTCATTCCGCTATCAACCCAATATGCCTTATATCCTTAAAAACTTTAACTTAAATATTAAAGCAGGGGAAACCATTGGCGTTGTCGGTACTTCAGGCTCAGGGAAAAGTACTCTAGCTCGGTTACTGTTACGGCTTTATACCCCTGAAAGCGGCGCCATTTATGTTGATAACATGCCTTTGTCGGCAATTAATCTACATTCACTAAGGCAACAAATAGGTATTGTATTACAAGAAAACTTTTTATTTAGCCAATCTGTTTTTCACAATATTGCCCAAACGGCCCCCAATGCTTCGATGGATGACGTCGTTCATGCAGCGAAGATGGCCGGTGCTCATGACTTTATTTTAAAATTACCTATGGGATATGACACCGTACTGGCTGAAGGGGGGACGTCTCTTTCCGGCGGTCAACGACAGCGTATTGCCATTGCACGTACCTTACTTGCTAACCCTAAAGTCATTATTTTTGATGAAGCCACCAGCGCTTTAGATGATGAATCCCAAGCTGTTATTCAAGAGAACATGCATGTTATTGCAAAAGGAAGGACAGTTATTACCATCGCCCATCGCTTATCAACCATTCGCCACCATCAGCGAATTATTGTCATGCAACGTGGAGAAATTATAGAACAAGGCAGCCACCAGCAGCTTATTGAACAAGGTAATTTCTATAAACATTTATGGACCCTGCAACAATCCTTAAAACCGGACATGGACGTAAAATGAAACATCGATTAAAACAAAACCGCTATAACAGTTTTTTGCCTTCCCATTTGGCAATTTTAAAAACCCCCCCTTCCTATTTGGCCTTGTGGGTGGCAATATCAATTAGTTTTGGTATTTTCATTGCCGTTGCTTGGTCATTTTTTGGTAAACTAGATATTCAGGCAACTACCCAAGGTAAATTGATTGTTTCTGGGCGTACACAATTAATTCAAGCGTTTGAATTAAGTCGCTTAGAACACATTCATGTTGCAGATGGGCAAACCGTCAAACAAGGTGATCCATTACTTACGGTTAATGTGCTAGGCGTCGACCAAGATATTCTTAGCTTAAATTATCAACATAATTTCCAAATTGCCGAAACTCTCATTCATCAAGCCCTGTTATTGCAACAACCGATTGATCAATTACCTCAATTTCATCAATTAACTGAAGCTGAGCAAAAAAGTGCCCTCTCTAGTTACCAAACTCAACAAATAGAGTTTGCCTCTCTCATTAATGAAATTAGTAATGAAATTCAATTAAATATTGTCAATCAGCAAGCTAGGAAAAATGAGTTAAACACGATTAACGCGCTAATCAATAATATAAAGCAACGACTTGATGCTCATCATTCATTAACGCAGAAACAGTTAATCAGCCAGAAAGAATTTTTAGAACAAGAACGAGAGCTACTTATCGCTAAAAAAGAGAAAGTTACCAAGCTCTCTGAATTATCCATTCTTGTCAGTCAGCACCATGCCTTAACTGAAAAACAAAGTAGGATAAAGGCACAGAAAAACCAAGAATGGGATGAAAAATATAAGCAAGCGGCTTTTAAACAAGCCTCCTTAGAACAAGAACTATTAAAAAATCATGAAAGAAATCAATTAGAAATCATCCGAGCTCCTGTTGATGGCACTGTTCAACAATTAGCCACTCATACTTTAGGGGGAGTACTACAACCCGCTCAGCAATTAATGGTTATAGTGCCTAATAACCATGTTCAATTAGCTGAAATTAAAATTTTAAATAAAGATATTGGCTTCATTCATGAAGGTTTAAAAGCCGAAGTCAAAGTCGATGCCTTTCCTTACACCCGTTATGGCACCATTGACGGTGAGGTTCTCTCTATTTCACGGGATAGCACGCAAGATGAAAACCTTGGCTTAGTGTTCTTAGGTCAAATAGGCCTTAATAAAAAACAACTGTTAGTTGATGGTGAACAGATTGAGCTCACTCCTGGGTTATCTATCGTGGCCGAAATAAAAACCGATAAGCGCCGAATTATTGATTACCTACTTAGCCCTATCAATGAATATACCTCGAATGCAATGAGAGAAAAATAATCGATGGAACAGATAAACAACCATGGCTTGGATGCCTTAGTTTGGGTGGCTAATTATTACCAAAAGAATGTTTCGACAGACCAACTCAGGCATTCAATTGGTATGCAAACTCTTTCGCCTACAGAGTGGGAGATCAGAGAATGTGCCAATACACTAGGCTACGAAACAGAACTCATTGCTATACCATATACACAGTTAGCAACCATCCCCCTTCCCGCGTTAATCTATACGCAAGGGTCATGGCAAATCTTGCAACAAGAAAAAGACCTCGTACTCATCAACCCTGTAAACAACGAAATCAAGTTAATTCAGGCTGATGATTTTAATAATGAAGCTGAAATCGATATTTTATTGCTTAAAGAGCAACAAGAGCCAGAGCAAAAAAGAGCTTTTGGGTTTAGCTGGTTTGTTCCTTCTATTTTGCGTCAACATGTTAAATTACGAAATATCTTTATTCTATCAGCCATTATTCAGCTTTTCGCCTTAGTTAGCCCTCTACTATTTCAAAACCTTGTAGACAAAGTTTTAGTGGGGCGAAGTTTATCCAACTTACATGTTATTGCATTGGCAATCTTCGCTATTGCCGTTGCTGAGCCAATATACGGTTTTATTCGCAATAAAATTTTTAGTCATACCAGTAGCCAAATCAGCGCCGAATTATCAGGGAAAATCTATCGGCATTTAATGGCGCTCCCCTTAAATTATTTCAAATTAAGGCCAACAGGGAAAATCATCGCAAGGATACGTGAGCTAGCGCATATACGGCAATTTCTGACTGGCTCAACTTTGATGCTATTTATTGACTTCATTTTTGTGATCCTCTTTATTGCGGTTCTATTTTCCTATAGCAGCCTAATGTCATGGATTTTACTCGGTTCGATGGGGGTTTTCTTCATTTTATGGATGATACTTGGGCCAATTATTCGTCAGCAAACTGAAAAGTCTTATCAAGCAGATGAAAATGGGCTCACGTTTCTTACCGAAACCATTACAGGAATTGAAACGGTAAAAACTACAGCAACTGAAAAATATTTTAATCAACGATGGAAAAAAATATTCAGTAAACAACTAAGACAAAGCTTTAAAGTCTCAATGCGCAGTGAAGTAGCCTCTCAGTTAATGACATTAGTGAGTAAAATTACAACTGCAATTATCTTGTGGGTTGGGGTCAAAGAAGTTTTAAACGGTGGAATATCGCCTGGGGAACTCGTCGCCTTTAATATGCTAAGTGCCCATGTTACTCAGCCCGTGCTAAGGTTTGCGCAAGTTTGGCAAGATTTTCAACACACTATAATTTCACTTCGCCGTGTTGGGGATATACTCGATAAACCAGTTGAAAATGAACGTAAAGGCATTGCGAGCACTGCCAGCATTCAAGGGAAAATTGAGTTTCAAAATATTCGTTTTCGTTATCAACCTGATATGCCAGAGGTTCTCAATAACCTGTCGCTATCCGTTAAAGCAGGGGAATTTATTGGGATAACAGGCCCTTCCGGGTCAGGGAAAAGTACTCTGACAAAATTATTGCAGCGTCTTTATGTACCACAACATGGTCAAGTTATTGTCGATGGCATGGATTTAGCTGTAGCAGATACGGTTTCATTACGCCGCCGTATGAGTGTTGTTCTGCAAGAAAGTATGCTATTCGTCGGCTCTATTGCAGATAATATTCGCTTAAGTGCCCCGCAAGCTTCGGATGAAAAAGTTATTCATGCTGCAAAATTAGCAGGCGCTTATGATTTCATAATGGAGCTGCCTGACACGTTTAATTCCCCCTTATCAGAAAAAGGCCTTAACCTATCAGGTGGGCAACGTCAAAGAATAGCTCTGGCACGTGCTTTACTAACAGAACCAGATATTTTGATATTAGATGAAGCAACTTCGGCATTGGATTACGAGTCAGAAGCGGCAATTATGGCAAATATGCCGCTAATCACCCAAGGCAGAACCGTTATTAGTATTGCTCATCGACTTAACACTATTATGCATGCTGATAAAATTTGTGTTATTTGCCATGGGGAAGTGACAGAAATGGATACTCATGAGAATTTACTCAAATTAAAAGGCCTGTATGCCAACTTATGGCAGCAACAGACACAATGATTATGTCTAAAAAAGCACCCCCCATACTGTAAGTGGTGCTTTTTTGTTAAATGTGTGTTTTTTTTAACCTATTGAATACACTAGCCTAGTATGCAGCTATAGCACTAGGGGATTAGCTAGGGTATCATTGCGCGCTGAATTACTGGCACACCCCTTTAGCAGTTATAGACATGGCAAAAGAACAAACTGATCGTACTACTCTGGATTTGTTCGCTGAGGAACGAAGGCCTGGGCGACCTAAGACAAGCCCGCTATCACGGGATGAACAATTAAGGATCAACAAACGTAACCAGCTAAAACGCGATAAAGTCAAAGGATTGCGTAGAGTTGAGTTAAAACTGAATGAAGAAGCTGTCGCTGTATTGAACCAATTAGCTGAAGATAAAAATATAAGCCGTAGTGAATTGATCGAAGAAATTTTGATGTCACAACTTGAACAGGTTAATGAAGCGATACGCAAATAGTGTCATCTTGATAAATCACACAAATTTGACAGACTTAGACGCATTTTTTCGCCAGAATAAGGCGTAATATTATATTTATTTTCGTTCTAAAAGAGCTATAGAAGATCAGCACTAACTTCTATCTCCCTTAGAAAAACAAGAGGTTAATCACTTTATGGCAGTCATAGGCATTTTCTTCGGAAGTGACACAGGTAACACAGAAAATATTGCCAAAATGATCCAAGAAAGACTAGGCAAAGATGTAGCAGAAGTTCATGATATTGCTAAATGTAGCAAAGAAGATATCGAAGCTTTTGACATTCTACTTCTGGGTATTCCTACTTGGTATTATGGTGAAGCTCAATGTGATTGGGATGATTTTTTCCCAACTCTCGAAGAAATTGATTTTGAAGGTAAACTTGTCGCCTTATTTGGTTGTGGAGACCAAGAAGACTACGCAGAATATTTCTGTGATGCGATGGGAACCATTCGCGATATCATCGAACCTCGTGGTGCTGTTATTGTGGGTCATTGGCCAACTGAAGGTTACCACTTTGAAGTATCCAAAGGTATGGCAGATGACAATCACTTTATTGGTTTAGCCATTGATGAAGATCGTCAGCCTGAACTAACTGATGAACGTGTCGATGCATGGGTAAAACAAATCTCTGAAGAAATGTCCTTAGCAGAAATTATCGGCTAAGGCATATGAAATAGAGCCTAACCCATAGATCAGCTCACTTGTCGCTCTAAACGCATCATTCAAACAAGTGATCTAGTCTAAAATAGCCGATAAAGCATCCTAATAGGATAGGCTCTCAAGAGATTATCAAAATAATGAGACAAAGCATGGTTTCTATTTTTATTTTCCATGCCTATAATTGTAAAACAGTTTAGAAGACAACTGAATTTATGTTAAAAACGTCTCATTATTGTTAAATTTATGATTTAAGATACAGGACAAACCCGCATGACAGACAACAATAAAGCATTGAAAAATGCTGGACTCAAAGTCACTCTTCCAAGACTTAAGATTTTGGAAGTACTTCAAGAGCCTGAGTGCCACCACGTCAGTGCGGAAGATCTCTATAAAAAGCTGATCGACATGGGCGAAGAGATCGGGCTAGCTACCGTATACCGTGTATTAAACCAGTTTGATGATGCAGGTATCGTAACCCGCCATAACTTTGAGGGTGGAAAATCTGTATTCGAATTAACTCAGCAGCATCACCATGACCACTTAATCTGTTTAGATTGTGGCAAAGTGATTGAGTTTACTGACGAATCTATTGAAACTCGCCAGAAAAATATCGCCGCTCGCCATGGTATTAAATTATCTAACCATAGTTTATATCTATATGGCCATTGCGCAGATGGTGATTGCCGTGAAAATGCTGACGCACACGAAGCAAAAGAGTAAAAGAATCACAAGGTATTGCTACCCTATGAATAAATCATAGTAGCGACAAACGAAAAACCCCTGATAACCATGCTATTGCTAAATGTTATCAGGGGTTTTTATTTCCATAAATTATATTGTTATTCACACTATATTGGTGATTAAGCTCACTAATCTTCTGACAACTTTCACTTAAATCGCCAAATATCAGCACAGAGCTTGCATATTTAGCGCTCGATAATAAGTTGCAATTCAACCCAAATCCTTTATATTATTTTACATATGAATTTTCTTATATTAGAAATTATGCTGCCTTTATTAGTATAGGTACATAAATATCATCATAGATGATTTCCAATATATCAATAATATAAAATTTATATGTATTTAGCTTATTAACTCATTATAATTGTATTATCTTAAATTACAGTTATTCTTTAGTCTGTAACGAAGACGTTATATTACATTTTTTTTGTGTAGTCATTTTTTTTGACTAAACTCATTTATGTAGCTTTAGTCATTTTGTAAGAGATTAACTGATGAAAAAAACCTACCTTTTTCTTAATACTAGTTTTTTCTTCTGGTTTCTTACTTTGATAGGATGGTTTTTTAGTTACTCTGCCATCACCTTATTTTCATTTGTATTATCAATTTTGTTCTTGATCTTACACTTCAATCAAAAAAAGGTAAGTAAAATGTTCACCAAAAGACAAAACAAACCAACCCCTGAAGTAACCCCAACACCAACCGCTAGCACGCCCGAAGCACCCGCTAAGCTAGAAGAACAGATTACAATAGCAACCCCGACTATAAGTGAAGAGAAATCCAATACCATCATCTCAAGGGATGTCATTTTTGAAGGTAATATTACCTCTAATGAACAAGTACATATTTATGGCAAAGTGATTGGTAACATTATAGGGAAAAATAATACAGTGAAGGTCATGTTAAATGGCCAAGTTACTGGGAACATTACCAGTAAAGAGTTGATTGTTAACGGGCGAGTTGAAGGGGAATGTTTATCTGATTCGATAAGCATCGAAAATAATGGTGAAATTCATGGAACCATTCAATATAGTAATTTATCTATTAAGAAAGGTGGTATTTTATCAGGGCAAGCAAAAGTAAAAGAGGCTACTTTACATAATGAAAAAGTAACCCAATTAAAAGATAGGGTAAAACACGATCTTCACACCCCTACCGATAACATCGATAAAGACATCGCTTCTATATAATTATTAATAAATCTAAGTATTGTTTTAACCATTCAAAAAAGGTGAAATATATTCACCTTTTTTATTCAATCACCATTCCCTTAATATACGTATAATTAACTATTTCATTACATCATTTAATATTTAGTCTGTATGTTATTTCTATTTTTAGTAGATCACTGCCAAAATAATTAATTTAAAGCAGCAATCTACTCTCAAAAAAATTGATATTAAAATACAGTAAATGGCATCATCACCATAAATTTAATATCTTTTTCATCTTGGAAGATATTGCCATAACCACCGCCATAGCTAGGAATATCTGTATGGTTATCATATTTAGTAAAGTGCAACTTAAATAGTGTGTCTTTTGCACGGCCTGATTGTACTGTATATAAAATATCAAAGTTCCAAGCGCTTTCTCTTAAACGCACATCCTGAGCGTATTGTGAGTTAGTGCTCGGTTTTGCATCCCAACCATAAATATAGGATGTCCCAACTTTCCACCCTGCTAAATCCCAATTTTTTAAATCATACATTACACCTGCATACACCGCTTTTTCATTGTTCGCATTCCAATCAGAGCGGCCATCCCACCATATATCCATACGGCCGTTTGACGTCGCCCAACCCGGTGTCATACGTTGTAAAAAATAACCTTGGTTTCCTTCAGCTTTAACATATGTCCCTTCAACCTTAAAATCGAATTCGTCATAGGTATAACCTAATGTCATCGCTTGTAACCATGCTAAACCATCGTATACGTCATTAACGCCACCGTCTGAAACTTTATCTTTCGAGCCATAAAATTGATAAGAAAGACGTAAATCGCGGTCAACTACAGGTACTGCATATGATACCTTCGCAAAATACTGGTCCATATAATCCTTTGCTTGACCGTATGAACCTTCTAACACTAATGAATTTTTAAAATCATATTTAAAACCAATAGCATGTAAATAACTGATCCCTGTTTTACCATCCGCTTCTCGGAAATTGTACATATCACGATACCAAGGGGCTTTATAGCGGTCAGCCCATATGTACGACATGCTAAGTTCACCACTTTGCTCAAAATCAAATACCCCACCAACCTCTACCCCTCGGTAAGTTCCTGGCATATAGCTCCAATGAGAAGCAAGCAGTGTTTGCCCTGTTGGTTGAATATAGCCCCCTCTTCCCCAAAAAGGCCCATACTTCATTTTTGCCGCGGCTTTATAAATACTCACACCACTGCGGTCGCCTTTATATTTTTCATCCCAGCGTGTCTTTGCATCACTGAAACCAATTTCATTGGGAGCCGCAGGCCCACTATTGGATAATTCGATTGCGGTAAAACCAGCCAAATCTAAGCCAATAAAGTCCTGAAAATAACCTGAGGAAAAATCAAGGCTAGCGTTGAAAGTCGAGTGCTTAAGGTTATCTGCATATTTTTTATATTTGTCGCTATTTGGGTCTAAATCTTTACGTGAACGATCCCTTTGCCAATAGTAGAGTCCACCTTTTAGTGTCGAATCTTCCAAAAATTGCTCTGCTTGCATGATAGGATGATAACCAATTGGCAGCATAGCGATGGCTATTTTTAAGACGAGCAGTTTCCTGCCAGTATTGACATGTTTATTAACCATTCTTGTATTCCTCTAATAATTTTTAGTTTTAATTTTTCGGCCGAAATACGATTTAACTTTCCTTTTAAATCTAATAATTCACAATAACTTAAGCTATTTGTGATGTATTTAGCCTATTTTTTGCGACGCGAATTATCAACACAGATACTGGCTTTGTTGCCAAAATATGATCAGCGACACATTAATTTTTTTTAGTGATGGTTATCAATATTGATTACTCAATAAAAAATAAAATGTAACTATTTGATAAATAATTAAAATTAAACATGTACTAATAACAGCCTGGGTTAAAAAACAATTCAATAAATAGCTATCTAATGATTTATTTATCTTAATTTTATAGTAATTGCTTAAGTTATATCACCACATTGACCTAATTGAATAAAAATGTATAACTGGTATAAGCATATTTAGTTGGGTTTTCTTAATTTATTTCACATATTAGAGAAAATGGATGACTCAGAATAACGAACAAGGCTGGAGCGTACTCCTTACGGGTAAAAACCTTTGGCTAACTCTAGCGTTAGCAGGGGGCATTTGCCTACATGCGATTAATGTTTATATCACTATCACAACGCTCCCTTCTGTCGTTAGGGATATTGGTGGTATCCGATTCTATGCATGGAATACAACTTTATTTATCCTTTCATCCATTATTCTTTCTGCACTAACCTCTCGGATTTTAAACCATCTCGGTCCTAAACGGAGTTATTTACTCGCTACTGCTATCTTCCTAATTGGCTCTGTTATTTGTGCCATCACGCCTTCTATGTTTATCATGTTGCTTGGCCGGATTATTCAAGGAGCAGGCGGGGGAATATTACTGACACTTTCCTACTCAATGGTGCATATTGTTTTCCCTCAGCACCTATGGTCAAAAGTATTAGCCATGATGTCGAGTATGTGGGGGATGGCAACATTACTGGGCCCCGCATTAGGTGGTTTTTTTGCTGAATATAATATCTGGCGCGGTGCATTTTGGTGCTTAGTATTTGTTGGGATACCTTATTTATGGCTAACGTGGTTGATTTTACCAAGTCATAATTTAACTGAAAAATGCCCTCAAGACCCAATCCCACTGCAAGCTTTGTTGCTACTTTCTGCCGCAGTATTGGCTATTTCACTTGGAAGTCTAAGTAAAGCAAGTCTAATCCCTATTCTTGGGATGTTAATTGCCATTTTATTATGTATACGATTAGTTAAACTTGAACGGACAGCCGAAAATACACTATTTCCCCAAGGTACATTCCATTACAAAGCACAACTTGCTCCTATTTACCTTACGATGGCGCTATTAGGGCTAAGTGTGCAAACAGAAGTTTTTGTCCCTTATTTTTTACAAACCCTTCATGGTGTTGCTCCATTAATGTCAGGCTACTTGGCCGCCTTAGTTGGAGCAGGATGGTCATGTTCAGCCATTATCTCGTCTTCATGCAAACCCGAACATGCGATAAAAACTATACGAATAGGCCCTTTTATTACCTTTAGTGCATTAGCTATTTTAGCGCTTTTCATAACAAACATTTGGCAGATTGAAACGCTGCAAATCTGGATAATCTGCTTAGCATTATTCACAACAGGAGCTAGTATCGGCGCAGCTTGGCCACATTTGCTAACCCGTGTCCTGCAAGTTTCTATCGGCCCTGAATCACAAAAAGCCTCTTCAGCGATTACCACATTGCAGCTATTCTCCACTGCGTTTGGCGCATCTTTAGCTGGGTTAATCGCCAACCTTGCAGGGTTATCAGTACCAGGGGGAGTTGAAGGGGCGCAATCCTCAGCGAGTTGGCTATTTGCTGTGTTTTCACTGATCCCGTTACTTGCCTTAATGACGGCAAATATCGTTGCTAACAGAATGAAAGGTCAGTAACTAGAAGGCGGTAAACTCACCGCCTTCTATGCATGGTTAATATTGTTCAAATAGTTCTTGAATTTGTTTTGCATCCTTCGTTTGCGTCAAAGCTAATTGCAGTAAAACCCGTGCTTTTTGTGGGTTTAACCGTTCTGATGCTACAAAGCCATATAAGTTATCATCAACTTCCGCATTACGTGTGGTATAGCCTGTTGGTACACGGCTTGAACGCACGACCACAACATCTTCTTTTGCTGCGTTTGCTAAGGCATCAAATACCGTTTTATACATATTACCATTACCGACTCCCGCACTTACTATCCCCTCAACCCCTTCTTCTCTAAGTGCTTTAACTGGTGCTGCGGAGGCATTAGCATAATTATAAACAATACCCACCATCGGTAGTTTTTCGAGTTTACTCACATCAAATACCGCCTTATCACTACGGGGCTGGGCAGCTTGGAAGTACGTCACTTTACCATCATGAATAAACCCTTCGGCCCCCGCGTTCACTGCATCAAACGCTTGTACTTCTGTAGTACTCATTTTCATCACATTGCGGCCTTGAACAACTTTATCATTCATAGCCATTAAAACCCCACGCTGCCCTGCTGATTTGTCTGTCGCTAAAACGACGGCGTTATACAAATTAAGCGGGCCGTCGGCACCTAACGCCGTTGAGGGGCGCATTGCCCCCACTAATACAATAGGTTTTTTACAACTCGTGGTTAAATCGAGAAAAAAAGCGGTTTCTTCTAATGTATCAGTCCCATGAGTGATCACAAAACCATCAGTTTTATCACAATCTTGATTAATCTTTTTAGCCAGTGTTAGCCAAACTTGGTCATTCATATCTTGGGAACCGATATTCACCAACTGCTCACCACTTAAATTAGCAATTTTTTTAGTTTCTGGAACAGCATTAATTAATGCGTCAATCCCGACTTTACCTGCTTGGTAGTTTGAAGAGGTTGCTGAATCTCCGCCTCCAGCAATAGTCCCTCCCGTCGCTAATACCGTAATATTGGGTTGGGCAATTGCTGATACGGCAAACAATGAAACCAGTGTCGCGAGCAGCGCTTTATTTCTGTTTTTCATCTTAATTTCCTTTCATTAATAAACTTCAGTTATTATGTGTATTTGTGCTGGGTTTTATGTGATCTATATAATTATTTTACGATAAATAATGAATTTTAAGATGATTTCTCTATGAACGAATAAAAAGCGTGAGGCTGACGACAAAAATCCGTATCATAGCCCGTTTGAAACACCCTACTCACAAGTGACTGACAATGAGCCAAACTTTTATACCCGGCAAAGATGCCGCTCTTGAAGATTCCATCGATGCATTTCAAACCAAATTAAAAAAATTGGGGTTTGATATTGAAGAAGCATCTTGGTTAAACCCTGTACCAAACGTTTGGTCAGTACATATTCGCGATAAAGAATGCCCTCTTTGCTTTACTAATGGCAAAGGTGCGAGCAAAAAAGCGGCATTAGCCTCTGCACTTGGCGAGTATTTTGAACGTTTATCAACTAACTATTTCTTTGCTGACTTTTACTTAGGTAAAGCGATTTCTGAAGGGGACTTTGTTCATTATCCCAATGAAAAATGGTTCCCACTGACAGAAGATGACAGCTTGCCTGAAGGCTTATTAGATAGCCGTCTGCTCAAATTCTATGACCCAGATAACGCATTAGCAGCAAGCCAATTAATTGATTTGCAATCAGGTAATGAAGAACGGGGTATTTGCGCCCTACCATTTACCCGCCAATCAGACGATAAAACGGTTTATATTCCAATGAATATCGTTGGCAATTTATACGTTTCTAACGGTATGTCTGCGGGAAATACAGCGAATGAAGCCCGAGTACAAGGCCTTTCTGAAGTCTTTGAACGTTTTGTAAAAAACAAAATTATCGCAGAAAGTATCAGCTTACCAACGATCCCAGCAGACGTGATGGCACGTTACCCTAGCGTAGTTGAAGCTATTGATACCCTTGAAAAAGAAGGCTTCCCAATTTTCTGCTACGACGCTTCATTAGGTGGGAAATACCCTGTCATTTGTGTCGTGTTATTTAACCCACAAAATGGCACTTGTTTTGCCTCATTTGGAGCTCACCCTGACTTTGGTGTTGCCCTTGAACGTACCGTCACTGAATTACTGCAAGGTCGTGGCTTAAAAGACCTCGATGTATTCAATGCCCCAACGTTTGATGACGAAGAAGTGGCTGAACACACCAATCTTGAAACTCACTTTATTGATTCAAGTGGTTTAATTAGCTGGGATCTATTCAAAGATGATGCGGATTATGCATTTGCAGATTGGAGTTTCAAAGGGACAACCCAAGAAGAATTTGCAACCCTTATCAGTATCTTCAATACCTTAGATGCAGAAGTGTATATTGCGGACTATAACCATTTAGGCGTATACGCATGCCGTATCTTAGTACCGGGTATGTCTGATATTTACCCGGTTGAAGACCTACATATCGCCAATAATGCGATGGGGGCTTATTTACGCGATACTATTATTAATTTGCCGGATAGCCAATGGGAAAAGCAAGACTACCTTGCCCTTATTGAGCAATTAGATGATGACGGTCTAGACGACTTCACCCGTGTCCGTGAGCTACTTGGTTTAGCTGTGGGTAAAGATAACGGCTGGAGCAACCTGCGTATTGGTGAGCTAAAATCCATGCTAGCACTGGCTGGTGGTGACCTTGAGCAAGCATTAGCTTGGGTTGAGTGGACGCAAGATTTCAACAGTTCAGTATTTACTGCAGAGCGTGCAAATTATTATCGTTGTTTGCAAACCCTGCTGTTGCTTTCTCAAGAAGAACAGCGTGAGCCTACTCAATACTACAACGCATTTGTTCGTATGTATGGGAAAGAAGCGGTAGATGCAGCATCTGCGGCTCTTGCGGGTGAATCATGTTTCTATGGTTTGTGGTCCATTGACGATGAACTAAAAGCGTTACCTGCACATCAAGCCTTGCTTGCCGCTTATGAAAAACTACAAAAAGCGAAAAGAGACAACGCATAATAGGTATTAGTTTATTGACGGGGTATCATTACCCCGTCAATATTTAGTTTTATTCTAAATAACTTATAAATCGAGTGAACGTTTCCACAGTAAAAAATCATACTGCTCTAAACGGTCTGCTTTGACTTTATAGTCCCCACTCGCCGTTTCAATAACACGCTCAAACAACCCTTCGCTAATCGTCGGTAATGGGACACCCTCTATAATTGGCCCGCAATCATAATCAATCATATCCGATAAACGCTCTGCTATTGCGCTATTTGTGGATATTTTCAACACCGGAACAATTGGGTTCCCTGTCGGCGTACCAAGACCCGTCGAGAAGATAACCACATTACATCCCGCAGCCACTAACCCCGTAACCGCATCCACATCGTTACCGGGCGTACAAACTAACGATAACCCACTATTTGGCATTGGCTCTGCATAATCACACACCGCACTAATTGGCGATGTTCCACCCTTTTTAGCCGCTCCCGTTGATTTAATTGCATCTGTTATCAACCCATCTGCAATATTGCCCGGACTTGGGTTATCTGCAATGGTCGTACTAAAGAAATTTGCCGTTTTTTCATAGCGTTCCATTAGTTCAAGGAATTTCTTTTTATCATCAAAAGCGATACAGCGTTTCACCATATCCCCTTCAGCACCACAGAGTTCGGGGAATTCCGCTAAACCAGATGCACCGCCAAGAGTCACTAACCAATCAGAAACTAACCCCATTGCAGGGTTACCAGAAATACCTGAAAAACCATCAGATGCCCCGCATTTAACACCTAGTTTTAAATATGATAGAGGGACATCAACCCGAGACTGAGGCTTAACTGCTTTCATGCTCTCATACGTTTGCTTTAATGCCGTTTGCATCATTTGTTCCTCGCTGTTCCATTCTTGTTGACGGAAATACAGCGTCGGTTTATCAAAGTTAGGATTACGGGCAAAAAGTGATTCTTTGAACATGTCCCGCTGTGCTTTTTCACAACCTAAACTAAATACAGTGATCCCAATGACATTAGGATGGTCTGCATAAGCCGCAAGCACATCACACATCGTTTTGCTGTCTGACGTTGCCCCACCGCACCCGCTGGTTACAGTAATACAGCGAACACCTTCTATATGTGGAAATAGTTTTGGCTTAGTGATTGCCTCTTGTGCGCCTGCCGTTAAATCAAGTGCGAAACTTTTTAAGCTATTATTGCTGTAACCCAATGCGTCATTAAGAGCATCAGTCAACTTAGTCACATTGCGGTTTTCACAAAACACTAATGGAAAAATTAACCAGTAATTAGCTGTACCAACGCGGCCATCATCCCGTAAATACCCTTTAAATGTACGCCCCTTATATTGTGAAACATCTGGGGCCAGCCATTCATAAGGCTCTTGTTCTAACGAAACAGGTGCAGCATAGTGGCGGATATTATCAACCGTAATCGCCTCACCTTTTGCGATAGCTTTTGTGGCTTTCCCTACTGCCGTACCATACATAGACACAATGCCATCAACAGGGATAGCTTCAAGGGCAAATTTGTGCTTGGCTTTGACCTCTGTCACTAACGTAACGCTTTCATTTCCCCATTGATAAGTCTCACCTGCATGTAAGTCTTTCAGCGCTACAATCAGATTATCACTTTCATCTATTCTTAATATTTTTTGCATGTTTCACCTTCCAGAAATCAAGCTATTAATTTGACGGTAACGCCTTAATATTTTTTTTATGTGTATTCTTTTTTAGTAACCCAATAAGCAATGCGCACCCCACAGTGATCACCGCTAAAGTGACAATACCCGCGGTAGTACTATTCATCATTTTATCGACCTCAACGCGAATGATTGGCGCAAGGAATGAGCAAAATGCCCCCATCGTAGTACAAAAGCCGATCCCTGCAGCAAGTGCTGGGCCGCTCAATAGCTGTGGAGGAAATGTCCAAAAAATCGGTTGCACTGATAAAAAACCTACCGCACTTAAACAGAGAGCTGCAATAGCGAATACCGGACTCGCAAATGCAGATAATGCAAGACCTAAAGCGGCTGCTAGCATACACACAACAGAGATTTCGATGCGACGATTTGGGTACCTGTCAGCAATACGAGGAATAAAATACACCCCGAATGCAGAACAAGCCCAAGGGATTGCAGCCACCAGTGATTGTTTAAAACCTAGGCTTTCCCCCATGAGGGATGCAACTTGAGAAGGTAAAAAGAACATCAAACCATACACTGAAATTTGGATCGTGCCGTAAATCAATGCCAAGTGCCATACTTTGGCATTTTTCAGTGCAGATAATACCGATGTTGTTTCTGTTTTTTCATTTTCTTTTGCTAACTGCTCTGTCAGTGCTTTTTTCTCTTCATCAGTAAGAAAACGTGCTTTTTCGGGGCTATCATCCAGATAAAAGAATGCAAAGATACCAATAACAATCGCGGGTAAGCCTTCAATAACAAACATCCAGAACCATCCCGGACGACCTAACCAACCATGTAATTCAAGCAAAGCTCCTGATAACGGTGAACCTAAAGTTAACGCAAGTGGCACACCAAGAACAAAAATACCAATCACTGAGCCACGAACATTATTTGGAAAATAAATAGAAGCTAGTAATAAGATCCCTGGATAAAACCCAGCTTCACCCAGCCCAAGTAAAAAACGCAAAATAATAAATTGCGTTTCATTGGTAACAAACCCTGTCATTGCAGAAAGAACCCCCCAAATGACCGTCGTAATACTGAGCCATTTTTGGGCGCCTATTTTATTTAAAATCAAGTTTGCGGGAATACCAAATAATGCATACGCGGCAAAGAAAATCCCTGCACCAAATGCAAAGGCAGAATCTGATAAGCCAATATCCACTTGCATGGCATCTTTGGCAAAACCAACATTCACTCGGTCAATGAATGCAACAAAATACAAAATAAACATCAGGGGGACTAAACGCTTCCACGATTTGGCTATCGCAGAATTTAAAACGGGATTGTTATAAGCTTTTATCGTTGCCATGATATTTTTTCCCTGTCAGTAAGATGTTCTATGTTTTGGATTCAGGAAAGATTAGAGCGGTGCGTCAGCAAGTGCCAATAGCTGCTGAAGCTGCTCTATCTGTGTACTATTCAATCCAATAAATGGTGATGTGCAATGATCAGAATTAATCACCCCTTTGAGTTGTAACGCTTTTTTAAATGTTGGAATAAATGGCGTATTCACCCCATAAATCGCCATTAATTGGTCGACGCGTTGCTGATATTTTGCGACTAATGCTAAATCACCTTGAGCAAAAGCCTGCATCCATGATGCAAAAAATTGAGGGAAAATATTCGATAAACCGCCGATACAGCCACTTCCGCCAGACAACACGACATGAGCAAAGTTATTGTCATAGCCTGCATAAACTTCAAAATGTGGGAGCCGTGATTTTACTGTTTCAATCACTTGAGCTGTATGAGAAGTGTCAGGAATGGTATCTTTTAGCCCAACAATATTAGTGTATTTATCCGCTAAGCGAAGACAAACCTCAGGAGAAACAGAGTAGCCAGTGCGCTCAGGGAAGTTATAAATAAAAATTTTAGCGGGTGTTTTTTCCGCAATCGTACTGTAAAAACGGTAAACCCCTTCATCGTCTAGTGGGAAATAATACGGGCTAATGATCATCACACCGTCAATTTCCTGCTCATAGGCAAAATTAGCCAATTCAATGGATTCATTCACGTCTAGACGGCTTGCCCCTGCATAAACATGCATTCCTTCTTTTTGATAACCGCCACAAAGTTCTATTAATGCTTTTGAATTCTGCATATTTAATGCAAAAAACTCCCCAGTACTCCCCATCGTCACAAAACCTGACACCTTTCCTTTCAAAGAGTCATAAACGTGTAAGTTCTGTTCAAGATCTACTCGCCCCTTGTCATCAAAAACGGTCACTACGGGGGTAATATAACGACTTTCCATACTTTTTTTCTCCATTATTCTTTTTCTTCATCAATCATTGTTCATATATACAAACTGCATTCATAAATAAAAACACAATCAAATAAACACGAATTCTAGATGGAGTCAAATTTATCCATTAACTTTAACTATTCACTTAATGAATTGATTAATTGAGATTTAATTGATGAAAGGGATAATAACGGTAGATTAAATCTATTTTTTTTATTAAAAAATTTTGAGCAGTATCACGGCTTTTTATTGCTCATATCAGGTTTATTCATGATGGAAATGAGATAAATCGTTTTTCTACGGCGATTTACATCGTGTTATTTTAAACCTAGAATAGCGGCAAAATTAATCAGGGAGATAGTTCAATGTCTACGGGGCACATGCCGACAATTCGAGTATTAGAGATACTTCAAGTTTTAGCGGCTGAAAATACTGGGCTTTCTTTGACACAACTTTCTGATAAAACTAATATTTTAAAGGGGACAATTTACCCTATTTTAAAAACATTGGCTGAGTTTCGGTATATCAATTACGATGATAAGAGCCAGCTTTACTATTTAGGCATTGCGTGCTCAATTCTTTCCCGCTCATTTTTCGAAAAATCATATTGGTTGAAAATGATACATCGAGAGATGACGCAAATTGTTGAAGAGTGTAATGAAGTTTGCCAAATGGGCATCTTAGATGGCGCTGATGTACTATACATAGACAAAGTGCAATCTGCACAAAAAGTCCAACTAATTTCTAACATTGGAACCCGCTTACCCGCCATTTATTCAGCATTGGGTAAAGCGATGATTTTTAACTATACTGACCAACAAATTGCTCAGCTATACCCTTCTGGCTTTACGCCACTCACTCAATATAGTGTGCAAACTCTACCTGAATTGCGCCAGCAACTTAATATTGTTAGCCAAAATGGCTATGCTGTAGACAATAAAGAAATCAACGAAGAAACAACTTGCTATGCTGTGGCATTGCGCCAACGTAATAAAATCATTGCAGCAATTAGTGTATCTATTCCGACCTTCCGCAGTGATAAACAAAAAGTTGATCAAGTCATCAAAACATTGCTCAACAGCCGTGAACGCATCGAACAAGAGCTAAATACATTAGAAGATATTGAATTTTATACTGAAAACTAATTTAGCGTCTTCATAAAAATTTAAAGCATTGGTTGCTTCCATCAAAGATTATTTTCTTATAATTGGCATAATTGTTAGATAAATATTGCTCGTTAATATAACTAACTAAAAAGTGGTATATCAGATTAAAGTTATACAAGTTAGGGGGATATATACACATAAGTTAAATTAAATATTAAACGGATCATATTCATCTTAAATAATTAACATTTGCACGTATTTTTTTACTTAATCATGGCCTTAAGATAGCCTTTATAAAAATATTTTATAAATTTTAAAAAATATTTTTATGTTATTTTTCATTTAGTTACAGTTAATTTTAACATTTAATTAACCATTTTGACCGCTTTCTCTAGAGACTTCATGATCCACATCAAATTTCTCATTTATCCCCTTTGTTACTATTATTGCGTGCTATAATTAATCAACTTTGTAAGAGAGTGTTGGTATGAAAGCTGACAACCCTTTTAATTTACTGCCACCAGCTGTAATGGCGCAAGTCGCAGATGATGCGGCCTTTTATAAGGCGAATAAGCATCCTGCAATTACTTACTTGTCAGCATTCACTGCCGGTATTTTTATCTCTATCGCATTTGTATTTTACATCACTGCAACTACAGGGGCGGCTGAAGCGCCTTATGGTTTTACTAAGCTCATTGGTGGGATTTGTTTCTCCTTGGGTCTGATGCTAGTCGTTGTATGCGGTGCCGACCTTTTCACTTCTACCGTACTCACTATTGTTTCGAAAGCCACAGGCAGGATCACTTGGGGACAAATGTTCCGTAATTGGTTTCATGTCTACATTGGTAACTTAATTGGTGCATTGTTCTTTGTCGCAATTATCTGGTTCGCAGGGCAATATACTGCAGCAAATGGGCTATGGGGTCTTAACGTTTTACAAACCACCAGCCATAAATTACACCATACTTTTGTTGAAGCTGTTGCATTAGGAATTTTAGCAAACTTAATGGTCTGCCTTGCGGTTTGGATGAGTTATTCAGGTCGTAGCTTAACTGATAAACTGGTTGTTCTTGTTCTGCCTGTTGCTATGTTTGTAGCAAGCGGTTTTGAACATAGCATTGCAAATATGTTTATGATCCCATTAGGGATTATGATTAAAGAATTTGCTCCTGCTGAGTATTGGGCTCAAATCAATATGTCACCAGAGCAGTTTTCGCACCTAACAGTCGGAAACTTTATTACAGATAACTTAATTCCAGTCACTATTGGAAATATTATTGGCGGCGCGATTTTAGTCGGCCTCATTTATTGGTTCATGCATTTACGTGGTGGCCAAAAACATTAATAGCCACTGACACACACAAAAAGATTTATTAAGATCCTTAAAAGATCCATTGTTAAAAGGTAAAAGTATCATGTCCGAGTTAAATGAAAAATTCGCTTTAGCATGGCAAGGTTTTAACCAAGGTAACTGGCAGGATAACGTCGATGTACGTGATTTTATCCAGAAAAACTACACTCCATATGAAGGTGATGAATCTTTCTTAGCAGGCTCTACCCCAGCGACTGACGCACTGTGGGATAAAGTCATGGAAGGGATCAAAATCGAAAACCGCACTCACGCGCCAGTTGATTTTGACACAGATGTTGCGTCAACTATCACTTCCCATGATGCTGGTTACATTACTAAAGAATTAGAAAAAATCGTTGGTTTACAAACTGACGCCCCTCTGAAACGTGGTCTTATCCCGTTCGGTGGTATCAAAATGGTTGAAGGCTCATGTAAAGCTTATGACCGCACTTTAGACCCAGAAATCAAAAAAATCTTCACTGAATATCGTAAGACTCACAACCAAGGTGTTTTCGACGTTTACACACCAGACATCTTAAAATGCCGTAAATCAGGTATCTTAACAGGTCTACCGGATGCATATGGTCGTGGTCGTATCATCGGTGACTACCGTCGCGTTGCACTGTACGGTATTGATTTCCTGATGAAAGACAAATTTAACCAATTCACCTCTTTGCAAGAAAGATTAGAAAAAGGTGAAGACCTGCAAATGACTATCCAACTGCGCGAAGAAATTGCTGAACAGCACCGCGCATTGGGTCAAATGAAAGAAATGGCTGCAAAATACGGTTACGATATTTCTGCACCAGCAACAAATGCACAAGAAGCTGTACAGTGGACTTACTTCGGTTACTTAGCCGCAGTGAAATCACAAAATGGTGCAGCAATGTCATTTGGTCGTGTTTCAACGTTCTTAGACGTTTATATCCAACGTGATATCGAAGCAGGTAAACTGACTGAACAACAAGCGCAAGAACTGATTGACCACTTAGTCATGAAACTGCGTATGGTACGTTTCTTACGTACACCTGAATACGATGAGCTATTCTCTGGTGACCCAATTTGGGCAACAGAATCATTAGCGGGTATGGGTCTTGATGGCCGTACTTTAGTCACCAAAAATACGTTCCGCTTCCTGAACACACTGTATACCATGGGCCCATCTCCAGAGCCTAACATGACTATTTTGTGGTCAGAAAAACTGCCATTGAATTTCAAAAAATATGCGGCAAAAGTCTCTATCGATACTTCATCAGTTCAATATGAAAACGACGACCTGATGCGTCCAGATTTCAACAACGATGACTACGCTATTGCATGCTGTGTTAGCCCAATGATTGTTGGTAAACAAATGCAGTTCTTCGGTGCTCGTGCTAACTTAGCGAAAACCATGCTGTATACCATCAATGGTGGTATCGATGAAAAACTGAAAATGCAAGTTGGTCCTAAACATGCGCCAATCATGGACGAAGTCCTTGACTTCGATACTGTGATGAATCAAATGGATGGCTTCATGGACTGGTTAGCAACTCAGTACGTCACTGCACTGAACTGCATCCACTTCATGCACGACAAATACAGCTATGAAGCTTCTCTAATGGCGCTGCATGACCGTGATGTCTATCGTACAATGGCATGTGGTATTGCGGGTCTGTCTGTTGCAGCTGACTCACTGTCTGCGATTAAGTATGCCAAAGTTAAACCAATTCGTGATGAAGACGGTATTGCAATCGACTTTGAAATCGAAGGCGAGTATCCACAATTCGGTAATAACGATTCTCGTGTAGATGATATCGCGTGTGACTTAGTTGAACGTTTCATGAAGAAAATTCAGAAACTACCTACTTATCGTAACGCAGTACCAACTCAGTCAATCTTAACTATCACATCTAACGTTGTGTATGGTAAGAAAACAGGTAATACCCCTGATGGTCGTCGAGCAGGTGCTCCGTTTGGCCCAGGTGCAAACCCTATGCACGGCCGTGACCAAAAAGGTGCGGTTGCATCGTTAACTTCTGTTGCTAAACTGCCATTTGCTTACGCGAAAGACGGTATTTCTTATACTTTCTCTATCGTACCAAATGCATTAGGTAAAGATGACGATGTTCGTAAAACTAACTTAGCAGGTCTGATGGATGGTTACTTCCACCATGAAGCGTCTATCGAAGGCGGTCAGCACCTGAACGTTAACGTTATGAACCGTGAAATGCTGTTAGATGCAATGGAAAACCCAGAAAAATACCCACAACTGACTATCCGTGTATCTGGTTACGCAGTGCGTTTCAACTCACTGACTAAAGAACAACAGCAAGACGTTATTACTCGTACTTTCACCAGTACAATGTAATAATTAGCTTATTAAAATAAAGTAAATTAAAGGCCCCGTTTTATGGGGTCTTTTTATCTATACCAGCAACGATATTTTTCTCTCTAAAGTTTGCGGTATGACGGATATTTTGGAGTGCCTGCTATGTCTATCGATGATACTAAAACTAAAACAATAGCGACAACTAATGTGACAGAAACCCCTGCCGTACTTGGCCGTATTCACTCTTTTGAATCATGCGGTACCGTCGATGGTCCGGGGATCCGCTTTATTGTCTTTTTCCAAGGCTGCCTAATGCGCTGTCTGTATTGTCATAACCGCGATACATGGGATACCCACGGTGGTCAAATTGTGACTGTCGATGAACTAATGAAAGAAGCAGTTACCTATCGCCATTTTATGAATGCAACCGGTGGTGGTGTTACCGCATCCGGTGGCGAGGCAATTTTGCAGGCAGAATTTGTCCGCGATTGGTTCCGCGCCTGTAAAAAAGAAAATATCCATACTTGCTTAGATACGAATGGCTTTGTGCGCCGCTATGACCCTGTTATTGATGAACTAATGGATGTTACTGATTTAGTCATGCTCGATTTAAAACAAATCAATGATGATATCCACCAAAAATTAGTGGGTGTATCCAACCAGCGTACACTTGAATTCGCTCGCTATCTGGCTAAACGTAATCAAAAAACATGGGTTCGCTATGTCGTTGTGCCAGGTTGGAGTGATGATGACCACTCAGTGCATCTGCTAGGTGAGTTTACTAAAGATATGAGTAATATCGAAAAAATCGAGTTATTACCTTACCATGAGCTGGGTAAACACAAGTGGGAAACTATGGGTGAAGAATATAAACTCGATGGGGTGAGACCACCATCAAAAGAAGTCATGGAGCGTGTTAAAAGCATTCTCGAAAGCTATGGCCATAAAGTGATGTATTAATACTCGTTGGGGCTTGAAATAAAGCCCCCCTTACCTTAGCGCATTGCAACTGGCTCTGTTAGTTGGGGTTAGTTTTATCAAGCAATACGCAGGTATAAAACAATTTATCCGATGCAAGTTTCCATTTCCGTATATTGTTTTTGAATTAATAACGAATATTTGGAATTGGTAATCAAACATAGAAAATGCTGTTTTACGTACCGTTCAAATACTGCAAAAACAGACCAGCCGAGAATAAATCTGCGACTATGTGTTGATGCGACGTAGCCAGCCTCCCTTAAATCTACAAATAGCATAATTCAATGATAGAGCGGCCTTTGAATTTAATTTCTTTATTAACAGTTAGTAAAGAAGCTTTATTAATAAAAGCTTGAACTTTTATTGTGCCTTTTATATTAGAAAAAAGAGCAGGTTGCAAACTCCCTAATTTTGCCCAAGATATGATTTTATTTGAGGAATCATTAGGTAATAAATCACCATTCGCATGTTGCCAAATGATATTTTGGTCTCCACAAGATGCATTACCTGATATTGGCTGCACTCTCTCTGCCTTATTATCTACATATAAAGAACCTAAATCTAACGCTATCGCATATCCACCAATAGGAACACCTTCCTGAGTATTACCTAATCCCCCTGCCATCATATTGTTATTTAATAACTGAACAGGAGGAACTCCATAACCGCTAACACCTTCTTGTTTATTTGGCGCAAGTGAACGTTCAATTTGATTAAAAGTTTGGAGTGCTATAGCAGTTTTCCCCGAATCACATTGTACAGTGAAGTTAATATTTTTTTCGGGTAATATTGTATAAGAATAATTACTTAACTCATTTCTATTTATAGCACCATAGTCAATTGAGGTAGAATCAACAATAAGATTACATGCTGTTGTCATTTCTGAATAGCTAATACTTAAACTTGTACTTCCACCCAACGTTTTTAACGGTATTTTGTTCCTAACAACAACACCTTTTTTACTCAATGAATTAATTTTTAAATCAACAAGTAAATTGAAGGAAAATACTTTTCCTTTTTCACCCTGTGCGGGTTGAATACGTAGATTGGGATGAATTTTAACATCTTTTTGTGATGAGTTGATTCTATTTGAGCTATTTAATTCAATAGCATCGATTAAAATAGGTTTCCCATCAAGCATCGGATTATTTACATTTAAAATAGCTTCAGATGTATTATTTGAAAAGGTATTGCTAATCGTAGAAAAATCAATATATGGGGTAGTTTCTTCACTGCACTCTACTACTACAGGAACAATCCGATTCCCCGCATATACCACACCATTTTGTTTTTTTGTATTAAAATCAGCTAAGGTATCATAGTTAACCTCATCTGTTCCCAAGTTGATGTTACATGTCCCATGACCATCTGATGCAAATGCACTAAAAGATAGGCAAGTTAGTAGCCCTGCAATTAATTTTATCATTCTAAAGCCTTTAGTTAGCCATAAAGCAAATAGGGTTTATTATTGTAAACAATTCAGTTTTCGAAATACCAACATCACTAGTGAGATTAATAGTGCATTTTTTATTATTGCCTACGTCAACAAAATAACTTGTCGGCAAGGATAGATTATCGATAATAATTCGCCCAGCATTGTCAGTTATGGTTAATAAATCACCGTTTTTATCATATACTTTTAAATTTTTAGAAAGTTTCTTCCCATTAAATGATGGAGTTAAAATAGCACGGTTAACTTGATTAATGTAGAAATTAACCAAGGGAACACTTCCATTAGCAGGTTGAAATTCTATAATCCCATAGGGAGCATTCATATTTTTAGGTAATTTTCGGTAGTCTATCTTAGCATAATTAGTTCTATAACTATCTATACTTGGTATTACCGCGTAACCTTTACTATTAGTCATCACTGTTCCTGATGAAGATTGTATTGGAATATTTTCTTGGTTTTCTGTTTTTGCTATAGCAAATGTATTCGCTATTCTTTTCGATGAAAAAATGAGTTCATTATCAAAATAAACCATGCCGCCGGATAACGACCCATAGTAACTACTGGTATTATTACCTTTACTAATATTACCCGAAAGTAAAGTGACCGGTGTAGTATAATTCATATTCAATGAGACATTTTGATTACTTGGTTCTGTATTTTTATTCGCACTAATCGAATAACTTAAGTTATCATAATTATGGTTGCTATATCGCGTTCCGTAACTTTTGTTATTGTCATACTGATTCATCCAACTCGATAAATTTTGCCTATCCCCTAACGAAATATCGACATTTAAATAAATAGTGTTATCATTTGTGTGGTTATATAACCTTCTCTCATATCCTAAATAAACATTATATTTATTTGCATATAAGTTGTTCCAATTAGCATTATAATAATTAATCGTTCTGTCACCAAGAGAACGGTTCCAACTTAATGAAAATGACCCTAAGCTATTGAAATGTGTATTTACACCAATACCATATTGAGTTTCACTGCTGTTTACATGATTTGAATACATTATTGTATCGTAATCATTCAATGTTTCGTTAAAGTCTTTGTATTCTTTACTTCTATATAAAGAGTTCGCCGCTAAATTAGTATTCGCGATAACTGGATAATTATAACTTAATGTATAATACTCACCGTATTTGTTGTCCATATCTTTAGATATATTAGTTGTTATAGTTGCTAGTGATAAATTCGGAAATTCATAAGTATTACTGAGCCCCACACCTTGGTAATCTTTTGATGCAAGCCCCCCGACAACAACCAACATATCTGGACGTAGATTAAACCCTTTACTGACATTCATAACATAAGGCTTTTTATCTGCTTTATTTTGGTTAACTTTACCTAAGCCAAATGTTATATCTTTATTGATACTATTTGAGGCTAATATAAATGAACTAGCAGGAACGATAAATGTACTTTCTTTATTACTTTGGTTTATAACCGTTACTGATAAATCCAACCGATTATTTAATAGCGGGAGGTTTTCTAATGTATAAGGGCCTTCTGGGACAGTTGTTGTATAAATTAAAATTCCCGCTTGCCTTACTTCAATCACAGAACGTTCAAATGCGATACCATTGACGATACCACCGCCTTGAGATGAGCTATCTAATGCTAATTCCGGAACTAACTGAAAGCCAATAACTTGCCCAGAGCTAAAAAACGAATTCGATAAATTAATCTGGCCAACCTGCAAGTTTTTTTTAAGAGGTTCTAATGTTTTCTCTGCATATAAGGTTTGATGATCAAAACTCGTTTCGCCATTAAAATACGTATATGTTTGGTCGCTTCTCACAATCCAATTGTATACATTGAATCCTAATGTAAGATTTGAATTAAAAAATGACTGAGAAGCAAAATCACTTTTAGTAGAAAAATATTTTATATCATAATTGAAAACGCCTGATTTCCCTGTGTGAAGCCAATCATTTGTTGATTTATTTTTTAACAGTGATGGCGATGCGTAGATATTGACGCGTAAATCACCAGGTATCAGTTCTACCTCTAAATTATCGTAGTCCTTTATTGTTGGACACGTTGAATTAATTTTGGATAGTTCGATATTTGTAGTATTAATAAACTTAGTATCAAGACAAAGCTCTCCTTGAGAGTTAAATAAAAAAGAACTCTGACCAATATATTTATCATTTAAAAACACACTAACGATATTTTCGCCTTGAGGAAAATGAGCCTTTTCACTATATAACTTTGCAATATCACTAGGTATTCCTTTGTGTTTTAGTGCATCTTGGTCGAAGACTACTTCTTTCGCATAGGAAGAAGTAGCCACAAATAGCAAAATTGCAACAATTTTATTCTTTTTTTTTCTAGTCATTTTTACTAGTTATTTAACTTGATAGAATATTTTTGCGTGGTTGAATACCCCCATTGAGTAAATGGTTGTATAGTAACCCCATCAATCAGTGTCGGCGAACGTTGAGATGTAGTTAACTCTATAGATTGATTAGGTAAAATATAATTAGATGGTAACACCCACTCAATATTCCCAGGCTTACTCAATACACTATTGCTTAATCTTACGATATAAGGGCTAGGGTTAGTTACGATTAACGTATTTTTTTCATACTTCCATTTTAACAATTCCCAAGGAGTATCATTTTCAGGCAAGTTTTTGGGTTTTATAATAAGAGGAAGATTTTGTCGAATAGTAAATTTGATCTGTTCAGCATCAGGATCTGCTTGTGGCGGGATGCCTTCAAAAATAACTCTCATTAATACTTCATGCTTTAAATCAGAATTACTTGTGAGCATAAAGCGTATTAATTGCTTAGCTTTAGGCTCAACTCGAATAAGTTGAGGAGTAGCAATAACCAGATCTTGGTATTCAGGATCGACATTTACTAATTCTGTTGTTAATAGAACAGGATAGTTGTCTGTATTAGTCACAACAATCTCACCATCTTGACTTTTTTCATTAACAACAACGACTGACGTAGCAGGTAATATACCTGCTGCAATTGATAGCTGTGGGATTAGTAATACAATTATAAGTAATAAATATGTTTTTATTTTCATTTTAGTTGCGTCATTTTATTATAAGGTAACTAAATTAATTTAGTTACCTACAAATTTTAGATATAATTTAATTCAATTGTTGATAAACCATCGAGTAAAACAGGTTTTGATTTACCGACTGTAGCTGCCTCTTCACTTACATAAGCTTGAACCTGTAAAACTCCATCATAAATACTCGCTTCAATAGGCGTTGTTTCATTTGCTTTCGCAAAAGAAGTTTGTAAATCCATATTATTTGAGAATAGGTTTCCGCCCGAAACTTTCCAAGCTTTGCTTTGAGTATTATAGTAAATATTCTGAACTTCACTACCTGAAATAGTTGTTAGCTGATTATTGCTATCCAATGTACTCACATTCAAGCTATTCGCTTTGTAACGAACAATATACCCGCCAATATTTATACCTGTAGAGGTTTTACCTAATCCAGCTACACCATTTGAGCTATTTCCCGCACCAATATCTAATAATTTAATAGGAAGTGCAGCAAATCCTCGAGAATTCTCAGTTGCGCCAGCAACTGTACCAACTCGTTTACTAGATGCAGATAATTTAACAGGAGCATTAGCTGAACAACGAATTGTAAAACTGGTTTCCTGTATTGGTAAGGCGGCAAATTTGCCACCAAAGGCACCATCTACAAATGTTAATGTATCAAGATCAATCAAACCATAATCAATATTACCACCACCAGCAATATCTAATTCACAAGCTGCAGGGTCAATTCGACCTGTAACGCTAATATCTATAGAACCAACGCTAGCCGCTGAGGCTGTAAATGAGCATATCATTGCTGACGAAATGAGGATTGGTAATAGCTTTTTCATACTTGTTTTCCATATAATTTATTAGTTTGGCTTATATCTTATGTTTTATCCCAAAAAAGAGTAGAGAAATAATGTTCTATTTTGTAAAATTTAACTACATATTAATAATATTATAGACCTTGCTATGCGCAGAATAAAACACCAACAATTCCAGATTAAATACGATAACTTATTACTTTGGCATTCTCAATATGACACACTCTATGATTTAAATTAACATCATTAACAAAATAGCATCATTTTATGACTAAGTTTTTAATGATGTTAATAATGATGTTAGTAACATTTTGTTTCATTCAATACCCCAACTGCTAACTAATAGTTAAAAATAATAACTAATTTATCGTGCTAATATTTTAATATGGGAGAGTTCATAATTTAATTTACTACTCATAATACAATAATATAATTTTACGCTTGGGTTTTGCATAATGTTAACAATCTTATATTTAAGCAAATCAAGGTATTGAATACTCACCCTCTATTTCTTAGATTAGTGTTTTATTGGTACTGAAAAGCGCTATCTCAACTATAGCAATCGCTGGTTTAAAGGTCGTGCTCTAGTCTAGAGCAGCTCTAATTTATGTTGATGATGCGACAAGTTCACTGATATAACTGAGATTTGTTAAATATGGAGCCACTTTTAGTTATTTTGAAGCAACTACAGTGATATAGAAAAGCATGACAACCTCCTTTCGTGATACAGAAACAAAGCAAGCATTTTTCAGATCAATAATAAAAATATAACTAAAGGCGATGAGCACACTGAATTTGGAAGAACGATGCGCGACTTAATATCCAAACCATTTGTATTCAGACTAGCTCAGATAAAGATCGTGTCGAAGTGCTCATTTAACCCTTCACGACTGGCTAGTCAAAGAGTTCAGGCATAAAGGTATCAGTTGTATGGGAGAATTGATATTTTCCCAATAGAACAACCTCCACAGCTGTACCATAAAAAACATACCCAATATGCTAGGTACTGGCTTTATACCTATACTCCCACTTCACCACACAGGTACATATCTTGACTTAGTTTTCCTACTAATTTTGATTAGTACAAACCCTACGTTCAACAATATAGTGCGATTAACCCGAAAAAATTAATATAAATACCTTATTTCAATATACCGATTACGTTCCTTTTAAATAAAGGAATTACAACGTATGTTTCTACTGAAAGAAATTAAACCATCAGATATCTGCCCAATATCGAGTATTAGTTTATAAAAATTACCAATATTAACCATGTTGTTTTCATGGGTAATGTATTTCAATTAAGAATGATTTAATGCTCTATTAATGTGTTATAAAAACAAAAAACAGTATTTTATACCAACTTAAAAAGCCAATTGTTTGTTGTCATTGATAAAATATTGTCTATTTGGATTTTTTAACAAAATACTTTTTATTGAAAAAATAATTAAACATAAATACCTTACCAGAATTGTCTGCTTTATAATGTACTCACTTATCTGCATACTACTGCCAATAAGTAACAAGAGTGACATAAACTCAAAACACTTATCTATAATAATATATTGCTAACTCACTACGAAAAATAGGTTCCTTTTTTATCATGAATAATGAAAACTTTAGTGCAGATAACAACCCTGCACCTACAATTGACCCACAAAATCAAACTGATACTTTTGTTTTCCATGCTGAGCCTCGCGCGGTAGATGCTGGTGAAGGGGTTAACTGGATCAGCCAATCATGGTCTCTCGTTAAAGAGAAACTGGGTATGTGGATCTTGATTAACATCGTACTATTTGCATTAATCTTTATCATTTCGATGATCCCTTTCCTTAATTTACTGATTACCTTTATTACTCCTATTTTTATTGGCGGTATTATTGCAATCTGTGAAAACCAGCGTAAAACAGGTCAAGCTGAAATTGGCTTACTATTCGCCGGTTTCCAAAATAAATTCGGTACCCTATTTGCCGTTGGTGCAATCAACTTTGCCGCTAACTTAGTGGGTATGATCATCGCCTTTATTATTGGTGGTTCCGCTATGTTTGGTTTATTGATGGAAAGCAACCAATATGGCTCACCATCTGATGCTGCAATCCTTGCGTCTTCAGGTACATTCTTCTTTGCAATCATTATTATGGCTGTTGCTGCATTAGTCGGTACCGCATTAACTTGGTTTGCACCTGCACTGGTAATGAACCATAACTTTACTGTTGGCGCTGCAATTTCTGCCAGCTTACAAGCTGTTAAGAAAAACATCCTGCCAGGTATTCTGTTCTTTATCGTTATTTCAATCCTAATGATAATTTCAGTTATTCCTTTAGGTTTAGGTCTGTTAGTTTCTATGCCAATTATGTATGCTTGTTATTACAGCAGCTACCGTAGCCTGTTTTTCTCCCAAGTAAAATAAGCCAAGGTATGATGATTTAGCGATTTTGCTAAATCATTAAATCTAAAAAAGGAAAGCATATGCTTTCCTTTTTACTATCCCCTACAAATCCACATATATTCCTTTAAATAATAATTTTCTTCCTCCTTTAATAAATTCGAGTTGTTTTCCATGTATTTCGATATCACTGATTTGCAACTGTGTTAATGTCGCTAATGCAGGAAGCATCAGCCATGGAGAGGAACTAACTTATCTTACATTGCAATCTGTAGGTGAATGAATGGGTGGGTTAGAAAATGAATTAAATATTGGCATATTTAGTCATTCAGTGAAAGGGGGCTCAGGTTTAACCTGAAGATACTTATTCAGAACACGTTAAATTTGCAAAAAAAACGCGACCACTATGAGCCGCGTTTAACTTTTGAAAGAATAACGGAAATTAACCGATATATTCTAGGCCTTTCATATATGGGCGTAATACTTCTGGAACTTCAATACGGCCATCTGCTAATTGGTAGTTTTCTAAAATCGCCACCAATGTACGACCAACGGCTAAACCAGAACCATTTAGCGTATGAACTAGTTGAGTTTTCTTATCACTCTTACCACGGAAACGCGCTTGCATACGACGTGCTTGGAAATCCCACATGTTTGAACAAGAAGAAATCTCACGGTATGTATTTTGAGCTGGTAACCATACTTCTAAGTCGTAAGTTTTGCGTGAACCGAAACCAATATCACCAGTACATAAAATCACTTTACGGTAAGGTAAGTTCAATAATTGCAGAACCTTCTCAGCGTGACCTGTTAGCTCTTCCAGTGCATCCATCGATTTTTCAGGGTGAACTATTTGTACAAGCTCAACTTTGTCGAACTGGTGCATACGGATAAGACCACGAGTATCCCGACCATATGAACCCGCTTCAGAACGGAAACAAGGTGTATGTGCAGTCATTTTTAGCGGAAGATCATTTTCATCTAAAATTTCATCCCGTACTAAGTTAGTAACAGGGACTTCTGCTGTTGGGATCAACGCATAAGTGCTGCTGTCTGCTTCTTCTTCCAACGGTTTGGTATGGAATAAATCTTCACCAAACTTTGGTAATTGGCCGGTACCGTACAGCGTATCATGATTGACCAAATACGGAACATATAGCTCTTGATAACCGTGCTGCTCTGTATGTAAATCCAACATAAATTGGGCTAACGCACGGTGCATACGGGCTATTTGCCCTTTCATCACCACGAAGCGTGCACCGGTCAGTTTTACCGCAGCAGGGAAGTCTAGGCCCCCTGTTAATTCGCCTAGGCTAACGTGATCTTTAACTTCAAAATCATATTCACGAGGTTTACCCCAACGCGCAACCTCAACATTGTCGGAATCATCTTTGCCATCAGGAACTTGGTCATCAGGAATATTCGGGATACTCAATGCAATATCACGGATTTCTTGTTGCAGCTTGTCTAATTCTGCCTTAGCAGAATCCAATTTTTCGCCTAATAAGTTAACTTCTTGACGTAATGGCTCAATATCTTCACCACGTGCCTTAGCCGCACCGATAGTTTTCGATCGCGAGTTACGGTCTGCTTGCAGGGTTTCAGTTTCAACTTGTAAAACTTTGCGGCGTTCTTCTAATTCACGCAGCTTTTCCACATCAAGGGTAAAACCCCTGCGAGCCAGTTTTTCAGCAACCGCGTCTAGCTCCGTACGCAGTAAATTTGGATCGAGCATGCTTATCCTGTGATAATTGTTAGTTATTGATGGTACTTAATATAACGCATTCCAGCGTTATAAATAAAAGTATAGTAATTGGCTATATAACCTTACCGCATTGCCCAGTTTAGCGATAGCGTTTTATGGCACTATTTTGATCCTGTTGGGCTAACCAGTCTAATTTTTCAGCAAACTTGCTCTCTTGCCCTCGTTTTTCAGGGTAATAATAACGCGTTGCCTGCATTGGCTCAGGAAAGTAGTTTTCCCCAGCAGCGTAAGCATTAGGCTCATCATGAGCATAACGATACCCTTTCCCTGCCCCCATTTCTTTTAACAACTTAGTTGGGGCGTTGCGTAAATGCTCAGGGACGTCGTAGTCGGGCTGCATTTGAGCATCTTTAATAGCTGCTTTATATGCGGTGTAGACAGCATTACTTTTTGGAGCACAGGCAAGGTAAATAATCGCTTGGGCAATTGCACGCTCACCTTCTGCGGGCCCCACTCGGGTAAAACAATCCCATGCAGAAATGGCCACTTGCATAGCCCGAGGGTCGGCATTCCCGACATCTTCAGAAGCTATTGCTAACAAGCGGCGTGCGACATAAAGTGGATCTCCCCCCGCCGTAATGATCCTTGCATACCAATAGAGCGCGGCGTCAGGGGCCGAGCCTCTTACTGACTTATGCAATGCAGAAATTAAATCGTAATAACGGTCACCTTTATTATCGAAGCGTGCAGTACGTTCACCACTGACTTCTTTCAGTAAGTCAGCGGTCAAAATACGTTGGCCTTGGCTATCGGCTTCAGCCATATCGGCCATCATTTCCAATAAATTCAATGAGCGCCGAGCATCGCCATTAACTAACTGTGCAATAATTTTACGTGTACTGTCAGGTAGAAGAATATTTTGCCCACCTAGCCCTCTTTCTGTATCAGCTAAGGCTTGTAACAATACTAGCTCAATATCCGCTTCTTCTAGTGACTTAAGTAAATAAACCCTTGCGCGCGAAAGTAGTGCAGAATTCAACTCAAATGAAGGGTTCTCTGTTGTCGCCCCAATGAATGTGATCGTGCCATCTTCGATATGAGGTAAAAAAGCATCTTGCTGGCTTTTATTAAAACGATGAACTTCATCCACAAATAAAATTGTTCTGCGGCCTGCGCTACGGTTTTGGCGTGCTTTTTCTATTGACTCACGGATTTCTTTAACACCTGAGGTAACAGCAGAAATACGCTCTATGTCAGCCTGAGCATAATGGCCAATCACTTCAGCAAGAGTCGTTTTACCTGTCCCCGGTGGCCCCCATAAAATCATGGAGTGCAAATGCCCTGCTTTAATAGCGCGTGGTAATGGTTTCCCCTCCGCTAGCAAATGCTTTTGGCCAATGTATTGCTCAAGGGTTTCAGGCCGCATTCTTGCTGCTAAAGGTTGGAATTCATTCTGCGAAAAATCGAGAGACAGGTTACCCACGAGATCCTCTTTTTTACGTCTTAAAAATAAAGAAGTGCAAATCACCAGGCCATTAAAACCTGATGATTATTGTCGTTACTATTGGTTATTTTGCATTCGGTCGCTGGTCATCTAAGGTCACCCCTTTAGGCATCGTAAATTTGAATTTACTTGCATCAACAGGACCATTTTTTTGTTCTTTTAACTGATAAGCACTGACTTGCCCATCCTGTTCCACTGCCGAAAATTTTTCAATTGTCCCTTCTGGTGAGACTGTGATTGAAAAGCGTTTCAAGGTGCCATTAGTTTGCTTTGGTTTTAAATCAAACGTGTTACCTTGCTGAATAATTGAATACTGCTTCCAATCTTTAGGATCATTACGAGTGATTAATAAAAATGGCGTGTCTTGTGTGGCATCGGCCAAATTAGTTACCGTAACTTGTTCAACAAAAGGGTTATAAAACCACAAGTTTTTGCCGTCCGAGACTAATACACTTTCATCAGGTGATGTCATATTCCAATTGAATAAATTCGGGCGTTCAAGCCACAAATCCCCAACACCTTCTTGAACAAGATCCCCTTCAGGGCTGGTCACCTTCTGTGAAAAACTGGCTTGGAAGCTATTGACCTTGTTCAGACGAGCTTGTAGGTCTTGGCTGGCGTCGGCCAGTACTTGGCCGATATGTAAACTGAAGGCGAGTACGCCTAATAACATCATTTTTTTCATCGAACAATGACCTTAAGTTATGACCCTAAGAGGTGTGATAACGTTATACACCCCTAAAATTAAACCAACAATCAGCACACTAAATGATTAAGCTGTTAACCTATTTTTAATGCCCCATTGACGGTGGCGCAAGGACTTCACGATTCCCGTTATGACCTTGTTCACTCACAATACCTTGGATCTCCATTTGCTCAACAATCCTTGCGGCGCGGTTATAGCCAATCCTAAATTGACGTTGAACACCGGAAATAGAAACACGTTGTTTTTCAACCACAAACTCTACAGCTTGGTCAAATAATGGGTCAAGTTCTTCCCCACCACTATCATAGCCCCCACCTTCGTTATCATCACTACAAGTGGTAATGTTATCAATATATTGTGGTTTCCCACGCGCCTTCCAATCATTCACAACCGCATGAACCTCTTGGTCACGAACAAAAGCACCGTGTACACGCATAGGGATTGATGAGTTTGGCGGAAGATATAGCATATCCCCCATCCCTAATAGGGACTCAGCACCGCCTTGGTCAAGGATAGTACGAGAGTCTATTTTACTGGAAACAGTAAATGCAATACGAGTAGGGATGTTTGCTTTGATCAACCCAGTGATAATGTCGACAGACGGACGTTGCGTTGCAAGAACAAGGTGAATACCTGCTGCTCGGGCTTTTTGTGCCAATCGAGCAATTAGCTCCTCAACTTTTTTACCTGCTGTCATCATTAAATCAGCAAATTCATCAACCATAACAACGATATAAGGTTCTTTTTTCAGCATAGGATGTTCAATTTCCATGCTATCACTAGGTTTCCAATGCGGATCAGGTATTGGACGCCCCATCTCTTCGGCTGCTTTAATTTTATCATTATAACCCGCAAGGTTACGTACACCGAGAGCAGACATTAGCTTATAACGACGTTCCATTTCATTCACACACCAACGTAATGCATTAGCGGCGTCTTTCATGTCGGTAACGACTTCTGTCAATAAATGCGGGATCCCTTCATAGATGGAAAGCTCCAACATTTTCGGGTCAATCATAATAAAGCGGACATCTTCGGGCTTCGCTTTATACAAAATACTGAGGATCATGGCGTTGACACCAACGGATTTACCTGACCCAGTGGTACCTGCTACTAATAAATGCGGCATTTTTGCTAAATCAGCAACCACGGGGTCACCTTCGATATCTTTACCTAACACAATCGTTAATGGCGAAGGGTTTTTCCTAAAGTCATCGCAGTCTAAAACTTCACTTAAATAAACCGTTTGGCGTTTTTCGTTAGGGAGTTCAAGCCCAACGTACGGCTTACCCGGTATCACTTCCACAACACGTACTGCCACTGTAGATAAAGAGCGTGCAAGGTCTCGTGATAATGTTGATATACGAGCGGCTTTCACACCGGGTGCCAAATCCAGTTCAAAACGCGTGATCACAGGCCCTGGGGAGAAACCAACAACCTCAGCTTTCACCCGATAGTCATTTAACCGAGCTTCGATTAACCTAGCGGTTTGCTCAAGTTTAAACATGTCGACTGGTTCTTCCTGTTCAGGTGGGCTCGCCAGTAAGTCAAGGGATGGCATTGGTGTTGTTGGTTTTGGTAAAGGTTGATCATTTCGCACCAAAAACGGGTGGAATAAGCTATCTTGCTGTGGCTGCTGTGGCTGCTGTGGCTGCTGTGGCTGCTGTGGCTGCTGTGGCTGCTGTGGCTGCTGTGGCTGCTGTGGCTGCTGTGGCTGCTGTGGCTGCTGTGGCTGCTGTGGCTGCTGTGGCTGCGCAAAAGTGTGTGCCGATGTTGACGAATTGCCAAGACCTTCATGAATATTATTTTGTGAATTTTCCGAAGGAACTGGCACCGCACTAAATGAAGGCATAAATAATGGGTCAGCTGGTTCATCGTCTACCAGATCATCAACTGGAGAAAAACTACCCAGCACGGAAAACTCTTTTTTCAAATCAACCTTAGATTCAAAGTGATCAGATATCTGGGAATGTTCATCTTCTGCAAAGCTATTTTTGTACACGTCATCGACTGCAGGAGTGGATTCAGTTGATGCGGGTATTGTGTGAGTATTATTAGAAAATGCTGACGCTGATGGCCAACGATGCTCAATTTCTGGCTGCGTCAAAGAACCTGATTCAGATGGTTCATCTTGCTGCTGTTGTTCTGCAACGCTCGGTTGTGCGCTAAATACCGGCGATTCATAGTCAGTTTCATCGATATCACCATAACGCTCTCGTTGTTGCTCTAAGAACTGAGCTCGTAGCAATTCATCTTGCTGTGCTTCCTCTTCCGTTTCAGAGGACTCCTGCTCACCTGCGGACCACTGTTGATACGCTTGCTCGCGTTTTAACGCCTCTTCTTGGCGGCGTTGCAACTCAGCATCACGCTGAGAAGGGATACGGATACCGTAAAGTTCACGACGAGTAGGTAAACGAACAGGGTTTGGCCTTGGTAATTCAGGCTCTACTGTTTGTTTTACTTGGGCGTGGCGTTCAAGTGCGGCAATGGAAATCCCCGCAGCAGCAATGGCCGCTGGGTCTGAAACACGCTCCGTCACTGTTGAACTTACAGCACTCGCGACATCACTAACATTCATCGATGGCGATGAAAGTGATTGTGGCTCAAACGAGTTATATTGTGGCCTTTGAGGCTCTATTTGATTATTTGACTGTTCTTGATGAGGAACATCAGCTTGATTTTGTGGTGTTATATGCTCATTAGCGTGATATTCAAATGGCGTGGATGTCGCGTTTGATTGATGAACAGGAGGTTCATCCGATATTGGTGTCGTTTCCTCAAAACCAGAACCTAATTGAGGTTGGTAATCTTCAGGCACTTCAAAATGATAGGTATTAGGCTCATCAATAGCAGAAAACGATGGCACCGTTTCTTGTTCTGGTACACCTTGAGCCGCTATTGGCGTTGCCCCTTCAGTAACCGCTGTATTTTCGGTAGACTCTGCCTCTGGTGCAGGGGATACTTCAGTCACCAACTCGGCAACAGTAGGCGCAGAAAATAAAACGTCATCTGGGTCTATAGTATCTGGGTAATTGTTAGCCCTATGCTCTGCTTCTTGCGCACGTTGTAACGCACCTTCGGTTTCTTCGACATCTACATCATAGTCATCTAAGTCATCACCCCTCGCCCTATTTGTTAATAAAGCGATAGGAAAAAGGACGGCAGATCCAATTTTTTCTGCAATTGTCAGCCATGACCAACCTGTAAATAACGTAAAACTAATAGCCCATAAGAACAGCAATGCAAGTGTTGCACCTAATGAGTTAAACCACGGCATTATTGCGTTACTAAACACGCTACCAATAACACCGCCTGAAGCAAAGTTAGGTAAATCATCAAAATTCAGTGCAGCTAGCCCACAAGAGGATAAAATTAGCGCTAACCCACCAATTAACCTTAGAGAAAGAGAGAAGAAATCAATATAGCGACGCTGACTTTCGTATTGGAAAATAGCCCAGCAACCGAGAATTAATAAGGGAGGAATTGCAAAAGCAAGAATACCAAAAGCAGAAAAAAGAATATCCGCGCTCCATGAGCCAACACTACCAGCTAAATTCTTTACGGGCGCATTCCATGTGGTTTGGGACCAACTTGGGTCCGAAGGGCTGAAACTCAATAAAGCAACCATTAAAAAGATAGCGCTCAAGCAAATTGCGAGCAAAATAACCTCTAATAGCCGCCTACCGCTACTTAATTTTTTAAATTTGATGTGTTTATCTTCTGTGTATTCTTGGCTCATTATTGTTTCTTTGCTGACTGATGTTCTTTACTGATTTATGTTTATTCTAACATTAATCGCCTTGCTGTGCCTGTTTTACCGTTACGGAAGTAAATCAATGCATCACAGGAACGACAAGTTTCAGTATTTCATCTAACGCATAAGGATTCAATTTCTATTTCCCGTTAAAAATCCTAAATATTTATAGATTTAAAATCAATTAATTGGAAACAATACTCCTTGTTTACTAAGTAATTTTAGCAAACAAATGTCAACGCGGTTAGATTTGCGATTAAATGAGACACTTGAGGGTGAATAACACAATGTTTTTACTGTATTAAAACGGAACAACGCTGAGTAAACTCAGCGTTGAAACTGCAGTGCGACAACAAAGCTGAAAATGCTGTGCTGAAGTGAGGTTAAAAAAGTAAAAATTAGCGTGTTTTAATCACTAAACGGTTACTTTGTTTAACTTCTTCCATAACCACGTAGGTACGAGTATCGTTTACACCAGGTAAGCGTAAAAGAGTTTCACCTAGCAGCTTACGATATGCGGACATATCTGGCACACGCGTTTTCAACAAGTAGTCAAAATCACCAGAAACAAGGTGACATTCTTGAATTTCTTCAAGCTTTTGAACTGCTGTATTGAATTGTTCGAACACGTCTGGTGCACCACGATTCAGTGTAATCTCAACGAACACTAATAGGGATGCATCTAAGTAATGTGGATTTAACAAGGCGGTATAGCCAGAAATAAACCCTTGTCTTTCAAGACGACGCACACGCTCTAAACACGGTGTCGGTGATAAACCAACACGCTTAGACAATTCTACGTTAGAAATTCGCCCGTCTTTTTGTAATTCGTTTAATATATTCCTGTCGATACGGTCAAGGTCTTTGCCTGGACGCTTTTTATTGTCAATCATCTCTTAATCTCTCTTTCTCTAATTGTTATTTTCTACATCTATAAAATAGCACCTTAGCCGCACCTTTTATATTTAGGGAACCGTGTTCAGGAGCAAATTTTATTCATAGTGCTGAATTTCGTGTGAATGTAATTATCACCCACAATTTTGACTCATTTTTTAAGTTTGTAAGTAGCGTAAAGTTAACTTTCCAGTAAGAACAAAAATGCGCCATTTCCATTGACCTGCTAGATAATTAACTCTTACACAGATGTTTTCGCAAATGCGCAGCCGATTGTCAAAGCAAATGAATAAAAATCAGTACAAGATTTCGCTTTTTTTTCCAGTAAAACGTTTCGCAGCCTTAATTCAAGATAATTCCTAAAAATTGTGAAGCGTGACATATTCAACTTTTTGCTACATTTTTTTACAATTAGTAGGTATTGCCTATCATAGAAATTAGTGGCATGACACTCACTCGCACTTAAACCACTTTTGTTAACCTGCTATTTCTCCTACAATCCTGTTAACGCTTTTTTTTAGATTAAAAGAGGAATTCATGAGCACAACCACACATCGCAAGTTAATCATTCTAGGTTCAGGCCCCGCAGGTTATACTGCCGCAGTCTATGCTGCACGCGCAAATTTAAGCCCAGCCCTGATTACTGGGGTGGAAAAAGGTGGTCAGTTAACTACCACCACTGAAGTTGAAAACTGGCCAGGCGACCCTGAAGGGCTTACTGGACCGATGCTAATGGAGCGCATGCATGAGCACGCAGTTAAATTTGAAACTGAAATCATCTCTGACCATATTCAAAAAGTAGATTTAAAGCAACGCCCTTTCCGACTAATCGGTGATGAAAATCAATATACTTGTGATGCCCTCATTATCGCAACAGGAGCTTCCGCTCGTTATATTGGTTTACCTTCAGAGGAAGCCTTTAAAGGTCGTGGGGTCTCTGCTTGTGCCACTTGTGATGGATTTTTTTACCGTAACCAAAAAGTCGCCGTCGTTGGTGGTGGAAATACCGCGGTTGAAGAAGCACTATATTTATCGAATATTGCCTCAGAAGTTCATTTGATCCACCGTCGTGATAGCTTCCGTGCAGAAAAAATCCTTATTAATCGTTTAATGGATAAAGTCGAAAACGGCAATATTATTCTGCATACCGACCGTACTTTAAACGAAGTACTCGGCGATGACATGGGGGTTACGGGTGTACGCCTTGAGTGCACTAAAACCCACGAAACAGAAGAAATACCTGTAATGGGAGCCTTTATTGCTATCGGCCATAGCCCAAATACCGCTATTTTTGAAGGGCAATTAGACTTAGACAATGGTTACATTAAAGTCCAATCTGGCACACAAGGTAATGCAACCCAAACCTCAGTAGAAGGTGTTTTCGCCGCTGGTGATGTAATGGACCATATATACCGCCAAGCCATCACCTCAGCAGGGACAGGCTGTATGGCAGCATTAGATGCAGAACGTTACCTTGATGGGCTTGCTTCTAAATAATCTATAACGAACACCTAGGCTTTAATCTTAAATAGATTAAAGCCTTTTTTATTCCTTCCTACTCTCCCTAGTTTTTCTTAACAACTTGCTATTGCTCTATATTTTAAGAGCAAGTTTATATTGCGTGCAAAACATTCAACCTATACTGTTTTTACATAAAATTAACGTTAACAAGGCACAAATATGGGGCAGCAATTAGGGCGTGATGATATTCGTGGTTATGCCTATTTTATTATTGTAGTTCTCGCAATAATCCAAGGTGTTATTATTGCAGCTACCACGGATTATTCTATCCGTTATGATAGCCAGTTAAGTACAACAACAGTGTATCTACCAGTCTTACTCGCTATTTTTGTTCCTTCGGTCATTAGCTACTTAATTACTAATGCGAAATCCGCCATTTTTTATCTCAATATTGCAATTACAGTCGGGTTAACTTGCTGGATTAACTACTGGCACGCCCAAGATTTTAAAACGCCAACAGAAGCAGACCCATTTTTTGCCTTTCTCACACTGACTGTTTTATTCTTTTTCATGTTGCCATGGATGCAAATGTTACAAACAAGCGCAACATGGAAAATCAATTACAGTTGCTTAATGGGTTTATATATTAAAAATACTTTCCTAGGTATTTTATCCTCTGCCATTGGTGGGCTATTAGCGTTAATTATAAAGCTAGCTAGCTTTTTATTTGGCATTGTAAACCTCAATTTTTTGCACGATATCCTAGATAACGAATTAGTCTATTGGGCAGGCTTTGCTCTTGGATTCAATATCAGTTTGGTCTTTTTAAGGGCTGTACTTGATATTCAACTTAGTAATTTTGCCAGTTTTATTGCTCGATTTTTCTTACCGTTGCTTAACCTAGTCGCTGCCATTTTCTTAGTGGGTTTTGTGATTTCATATTTCTCAGGTTTAGCCTCCGTCGGTCTAGGTTCGGCAGTCATGCTGTGGTTTATTATCCTGAACCTTATTTTTATTAACTTCGTATATGGTGATGGCAGTACACAATACCGATTCCGTCCGGGGCTAAATGGTTTTGTTCTCCTTAGCATTATTCTGCTCAATGCATTTTCAGCACTGTCTCTATACGGGATCATTGCACGTGTTAACCAATACAGTTGGAGCATTGAGCGCTTATACGCTTTCACAATTGCCTTGTTTTTATCCGCTATTGTCCTTGCTTATAGCCTTGCAATTCTTCGCAAAAAAACAGCATGGATGGCATCTCTAGGTACTATCAACAAAGTCGGTATTTTGTCTTTGCTAGCGATTATTTTGGTCATCAATAGCCCGATTGCCGATTTTAAAAGGATCACGGTCAACAGTATCATAGCGGGGGTTGAAAACGGCAAAATTAAGGTAAATAGTTCTTTAGCATACGACTTAAAGCATTTAGGTGAATATGGGGAACAAGCCTATAAACAATTAGATAAAAACCCAGAATACACAGAAGCGTTTCAAACTAGCCCATACAATGAAGAACAACGTAAGCCATTGAAAGGTGTGTTAATACAAGCTAAAAACAGCCCTAAATTACCAGATAGTTGGTTTGACCTCGGTGAAAATCTCACCGGCGAATGGTATTGCACATCACAGTATGAGCCATACTCATGCATGGGCTTTATGGCAGACGCCAACCAAAATGGGCAAAATGATGTTGTTATGTGTTATACCTACCCCACCAGTGCCAGTATTGAATGCAATATTTGGCAACAACAGGAACAAAGCTGGGAGTTAGTCGATAACCAAACTCGTTTGTTTAATACTGTACAAGCGAAAGACAAAGCTTGGGATAATTTATTAGACGGACATTTTCAATTAAAACCTAAAGAATGGTTAATGATTGACCCTACCCCTTAATTTTTTCTAAAAATGTAGATGGCTTAACAGAATGTCATTTAGCCATCTACATATCAAATAAAAATACAGTAATATCTCAACCAACCTCATCTTTTAAGACTGACTGAAATATTAAATTTACCTTTATAAAACAATTTAATAACAAAACACAGTTCACTTTAAATAAGGTGCTTTTATTATGTAACATATCCTAATGAAGCTGTTATGATGGAGCCTAAATAACTCGAATTACCGAGCAAGATCAAAAATACTGGTTTTCATATCGTCATTAATTATGTTGCTAGGTCACTCTATTATCTTTCTTGTGCAGTTTAAAATAGGGACTAGCGCAATATAGTAATGATGAAAGCGACGTTAGGTTGGCATAATCTAACTACACTCAATAACATTAAAACTACACCTGCTAACTAAATCATTATGGATAAATCAAGACAGACTGAATTGGTACGTTGGTTAAAACAACACAGTGCTCCCGCGAAGCGCTGGTTGCGGATCTCTATGCTGTTGGGCATGCTTAGTGGCTTACTGATTATTGCTCAAGCGTGGTTTTTAGCCGTTATCCTACAAGCATTAATTATGGATGGCACTCCACGGGAACAACTTGTAACGCCTTTTATTCTACTAATTAGCGTCTTTATTCTTCGTGCAATTGTCACTTACATACGAGAACGTATTGGCTTTCGCTGTGGGCAAGTTGTACGCCAAGAAATCCGCACAATGGTGCTAGATAAACTCCAAGAATTAGGCCCCGTTTGGGTCAAAGGGAAACCAGCGGGGAGTTGGGCAACCATTATTCTTGAACAAATCGAAGATATGCAAGACTACTACTCCCGCTATCTACCTCAAATGTATTTAGCGGGTATTATCCCCATCATGATTTTGATTGCTATCTTTCCCTTTAACTGGGCTGCTGCGTTAATTTTATTCGTGACCGCACCGCTTATTCCTATTTTTATGGCATTAGTTGGGCTTGGCGCTGCGGATGCTAATAGGCGTAATTTCATTGCATTAGGCCGCCTCAGCGGTAGTTTTCTTGATAGGTTGCGAGGCCTCGATACTTTACGATTATTCTTCCGTGAAAAAGCAGAAATTCAGCAAATTCGTGAGTCAACTGATGATTTTCGCTCTAGAACCATGGAAGTACTGCGGATGGCCTTTCTCTCTTCTGGGGTCCTCGAATTTTTTGCGTCAATTTCTATTGCGGTTGTTGCCGTCTACTTCGGGTTTTCATACCTTGGTGAAATGAACTTCGGTAGCTATGGTTTACCTGTCACACTGTTTGCGGGTTTTTTAGCTCTCATTCTTTCCCCTGAATTCTTCCAGCCATTGCGTGATCTCGGCACATATTACCATGCGAAAGCCCAAGCGGTTGGAGCTGCTGAAACGTTAGAAACATTGCTAAATAGCGAGGGGGAACAAAAAGCCCAGCAAGGTACAAAAACCCTCCCAAATGAACCTATTCGTATCGAAGCCAAGCAGCTAGAAATTTTATCGCACGATGGAGTGTGTCTTGCAGGGCCATTAGATTTTAGTATTGAACCACAGCAACGTATTGCTTTAGTAGGCCAAAGCGGTGCGGGCAAAAGCTCTCTACTCAATCTACTATTGGGTTTTTTACCCTATAACGGCTCAATCACGGTAAATGGCATTGAATTAAGTGAATTATGCCCCGATAAGTGGCGTGAATTGCTTGGCTGGGTTGGGCAAAACCCACATCTACCCGAACAAACACTGATTGAAAATATCTGTTTAGGTAAACCTAACGCTTCTGAAGCAGAAGTTAAACATGCTATTGATAATGCTTATGTCTCTGAATTTTTACCGCACTTACCTGATGGCTTAAATACACGGCTTGGCGACTACGCCGCTCGCCTTTCTGTTGGGCAAGCACAACGAGTTGCTGTTGCTCGCGTTTTATTGAAACCATCGCGTTTATTGCTGTTAGATGAGCCCGCCGCAAGCCTTGATTCTCATAGCGAACAACGGGTTATGCAAACACTAAACCAGCTATCAGAGCAACAGACGACCCTGTTAGTCACCCATTTACTGGAAGAAACTATCGATTACGACCAAATTTGGGTAATGGCTAATGGCCAAATCATTCAACGGGGTAATTACAAACAACTCAGTCAATCTGAAGGGGCGTTTGCCCAGTTACTTGCCCACCGCAGTGAGGAGCTTTGATAATGAAAGTTTTATTACCCTTCTTAGCCCTTTATCGCCGTCATTGGTTTTTGATCACCTTAGGCATTATTTTAGCCATTGTGACCCTACTTGCCAGTATTGGGCTGTTAACTCTTTCTGGTTGGTTTTTAGCAGGTACCGCAATTGCCGGTTTCCCTGGGCTGTACTACTTTAATTATATGTTACCTGCCGCAGGTGTACGTGGCGCTGCTATTTTCCGTACTGCTGGTCGCTATGGAGAACGCCTAGTTAGTCACGATGCGACGTTTAAAGTTTTAGCTCACCTACGTGTTTTTGCATTTAGTAAAGTACTTCCACTCTCCCCAGGTGGGATCAGCCGCTTTCGCCAAGGTGAATTACTTAACCGCCTTGTTGCCGATGTAGAAACACTTGATCACCTCTATTTACGGGTGTTATCACCAATTATCACTGCATTTTTCGTGACTTTCGTGCTGATTTTTGGCTTAAGTTATCTTGACCCTCGCCTTGCGTGGACACTGGGAGGGGTCATGTTATTTTTATTATTTACCATGCCAATAGCCTTTTATCATGCGGGTAAACCAATTGGTCGAGAACTGACTGAATTACGTGGAAATTACCGCACTATTTTAACGTCCGCACTACAAGGGCAAGCGGAATTAACATTATTTGGCGCAACATCGCGTTTTCGCCAAACCTTGTGGGGAATAGAAAATAGCTGGCAAGCTCGCCAACAGCAACAAGCTGCGCTTACAGGGCTATCACAAGCGGTTATCTTGTTTGCATCGGGTATTACCGCAACATTATTGCTGTGGATGGCTGCGGAGCATGTAGGAGGTGATACAAAGCCTGGCGCATTAATCGCATTATTTGTTTTCTGCGCCTTAGCAGCCTTTGAAGCGCTAGGCCCAGTTGCTGTTGCTTTCCAACATATGGGCCAAGTTATTGCTTCTGCCACCCGAGTTTCACAACTGATGACAGCCAAACCGGAAGTGACTTTCCCTACCCAAAGCCATTCAATAGAAACACTAGAAAGCTTAGAGGTTGAAAATATTTCGTTTACTTATCCAGAGCAGCCTTTTGCTGTTCTGAACAATGTCTCCCTGTCTTTGACTAAAGGCCAACATTTTGCCTTGTTAGGTAAGACTGGCTGTGGAAAATCTACTTTGCTTCAGCTTCTTACCCGCGCATGGGATGTCGACAGTGGAAGCATTACTCTCAATGGTCATCCCATCAATGAGTTTAGTGAACAAGCCTTGCGCAGCGTGATGTCCGTAGTACCACAGCGCGTTCATGTGTTTAGTGATACTTTACGTAATAATTTATTATTAGCAAAAGAACAAGCGACTGATGCAGAACTTAATGAAGTGCTTCGCCAAGTTGGGTTAGGTAATTTGTTAGAAAACGAATTAAAACTCAATGCATGGATGGGCGATGGTGGCCGCCAATTATCTGGAGGGGAACAACGCCGTTTAGGGATTGCTCGGGCACTATTACACAATACTCCATTGGTCCTTATGGATGAACCGACAGAAGGGCTTGATGCACAAACTGAGCAACAAATTTTAGCACTGCTAAAAGAAAAGTGTGCAGATAAAACCTTGATTGTCATTACTCATCGGATGCAAGGTCTAGAAGAAATGGATAACATATGTGTGATGGATGATGGTAAAATCGTCGAACAAGGCACCCATCAAGCGCTGTTAGATATGCAAGGTCGGTATTACCAATTCCGCCAGCGCCATTGGGTACAGCAACCCCTTTGAGGCGCATATGTACCAATTAGATGATGACTCCAATTTATTTCCTCCCGTGTCTGAAGCGATGCGGGAACCGAATGGTTTATTAGCCATTGGGGGAGATCTTTCATCAAAAAGGCTGCAAGCTGCTTATTATGATGGTATCTTTCCTTGGTTTAATCCTGGAGAGATGCCTTTATGGTGGTCACCAGACCCCAGAGCTGTGCTAATGGTGGGCGATTTACATATTAGTCGTTCAATGAAAAAAGTGTTAAAAAAACAGATTTATCGCATTACGATTAACACTGCTTTCAAGCAAGTTATTGAAGCTTGTTCTGTCCGTCCCGAAGGTACGTGGATTTTACCTGAAGTACAAGCCGGTTATCTGGCTTTGCATCAAGAAGGGATCGCGCATTCTGTTGAGGCTTGGCATGGCTCACAACTTGTTGGGGGGCTCTACGGCGTGAACATGGGTCACCTATTTTGTGGGGAATCTATGTTCAGTAGAATGAATGATGCATCCAAATTTGCTTTTATTACATTCTATTTTCATTTTTTGCGCTATAATGGGCAGCTTTTTGATTGTCAGGTACTTAACCACCATACCGCCTCGATGGGCGCAAAAGAGATATCCCGTAGGGATTTTTTACATATTCTTTATCGGTGGCGTAACAAAGCGATTGACCCCGCCTGCTGGTTACCGCAATCGATTGAAATACCGCCAATTTTTAATTAGTAAAAATTGGTTTTTACAATAATTTTATTCCCCATGAAAAAATAAAGATCGTGTTAAAATGCGACACTTCTTTACTTAGTGCGGGTTTTTGGGCATTATCTTGCCCGTTAAAAATCACGGTTATTAGACTTAGAGGATTAGATGGCCAAAGAAGACAATATAGAAATGCAGGGCACAGTTTTAGATACCCTGCCAAACACAATGTTCCGTGTTGAACTAGAAAACGGTCACGTAGTGACTGCTCATATTTCTGGTAAAATGCGTAAAAACTATATCCGCATCCTGACAGGCGACAAGGTAACTGTAGAGTTAACTCCTTATGACCTGAGCAAAGGCCGAATCATTTTCCGTAGCCGTTGATATTCTCTTCAGGCAAGGCCTGACATTACCACAGGTGCATGACACACCTGTGGTCTATTTCGTCAGAATACCGCATCCTCCGGAGAGGCCTTGTGCACGCTACTGAAGCTGTATGTCAGTGTGTTACTTTTTTCATCAAGCCCGATACTTACAGAGCCGCCATTGGTTAATGAACCAAATAGCAATTCATTTGCTAATGGTTTTTTCAGGTTATCCTGAATTGCGCGCGCCATAGGTCGGGCGCCCATTGCTTTATCATAACCTTTTTCACACAACCAACGACGAGCCGCTGAGCTCACCTCAATGGATACCCCTTTCTCATCAAGTTGTACTTGTAATTCAACAATAAACTTATCAACCACTTGCGTGATAATCTCAGGCGTTAACGAATTAAACCAAATAATGCCATCTAGACGATTACGAAACTCTGGAGAAAATACTTTTTTAATCTCAGACATCGCATCAGTACTGTTGTCTTGGTCAGCAAAACCAATGGAACGACGTTGTGTTTCTTGCACACCAGCATTGGTTGTCATCACCACCACTACATTACGAAAATCAGCCTTACGGCCGTTATTATCGGTTAATGTGCCGTGATCCATTACTTGCAGCAGAATATTAAACACATCAGGATGTGCCTTTTCGATTTCATCCAATAACACCACTGAATGTGGATGTTTAATAACAGCATCAGTCAGTAAACCGCCTTGGTCAAACCCGACATAGCCCGGAGGTGCACCAATTAAACGACTAACTGTGTGGCGCTCCATATACTCAGACATATCAAATCGTAATAGTTTGATATCTAGTGCTTTAGCTAACTGAACGGTGACTTCTGTTTTACCAACCCCAGTTGGACCTGCAAATAAAAACGAGCCAACAGGTTTATTGTCTACCCCTAAACCTGCTCGATTCATTTTAATGGCTTCCGATAATGCATTGATCGCATTGTCTTGGCCAAATACGAGCATTTTCAAACGCGAATCAAGGGTTTTCAGTTTGTCTTTATCACTCGATGAAACCGTTTTTTCTGGGATACGTGCAATACGTGCCACCACGGTTTCTATTTCAGGTACACCAATGGTTTTTTTACGCTTACTTGGTGCAATAAGCCGCGTACGGGCTCCAGCTTCATCAATAACATCAATTGCTTTATCTGGTAGGTGCCTGTCTGTGATGTATTTAATAGATAAATCCACAGCAGCTTGGATAGCTTTAGCGGTATAACGCACATCATGATGCGCTTCATACTTAGGCTTTAACCCAGTGATGATACGAATAGTTTCTTCTGGTGTAGGTTCAACAATATCAATTTTTTGAAAACGACGCGCTAACGCCCTATCTTTCTCGAAAATACTACTAAACTCTTGATATGTCGTTGAGCCAATGACTCGAATACGCCCACCTGATAGCAAAGGCTTAATCAAATTAGCGGCGTCAACTTGGCCACCGGATGCAGCACCCGCACCGATAATCGTATGTATTTCATCGATAAATAAAATACTCTTCGGGTCTTTTTCTAGCATTTTTAGCAGCGCTTTAAAGCGTTTCTCAAAGTCCCCGCGGTATTTGGTGCCCGCTAATAATGAGCCAATATCTAATGAATAAATAGTGCAACCTTTCATCACTTCTGGGACATCGTCTTGCTCAATACGCCACGCTAAGCCCTCTGCAATTGCTGTTTTACCAACGCCAGACTCCCCGACTAATAGTGGGTTATTTTTACGGCGGCGACATAGCACTTGGATCGTACGCTCTAATTCTGCCTGCCGTCCCACCAGTGGGTCGATATTCCCTTTTTTAGCCTGCTGGTTCAGGTTAGTCGTGAAGTTGTCCATATGGTCTTCTGAGACCGGCTGTTCTTCATTTGGAGTACTACTCGGGGAAATATCTTGTTCAGATGAAGGCCCCTCACCTTTTACTGTGCCATGAGAGATATAATTGACGACATCTAAGCGACTGACATCATGCTTACGCAATAAGTATGCCGCTTGAGATTCTTGTTCACTAAAAATAGCGACTAAGACATTCGCACCACTGACCTCGTTGCGCCCAGATGACTGCACATGAAAAACAGCTCGCTGTAATACACGTTGAAAACTCAGAGTAGGTTGGGTGTCTCTGTTATCATTTTCGGGTAACAAAGGTGTAGTTTGCGCGATGAAGTGTTCCAGTTCTTGGCGCAGCGCGACAAGATCAACCTTGCAAGCATCTAGAGCTTCGCGCGCAGAGATATTACTCAATAACGCCAGCAATAGGTGCTCTACTGTCATAAACTCATGGCGGCTATCTTTCGCTTTTGTAAAAGCTACATTTAAACTAAGCTCCAGTTCTTGATTGAGCATAAGCACCTCCCAAAATTGATATTAAACCAGTCAAACTTTCTCTATAGTGCAAAGCAAAGGGTACTCATGTTCACGAGCAAAAGTATTGACTTGCGCCGCTTTTGTTTCAGCAACCTCTGCGGTAAAAATTCCACAAACTCCCTTTCCTTGAATATGGACATCTAACATTATCTGTGTAGCGCGTTCTTCATCAAAAGAAAAGTATTTTTGTAACACTTCGACAACAAAATCCATCGGAGTATAATCGTCATTATTTAATAATACCTTATACATCGATGGTGGCTGTAAGGTTTGCTCTACTTCATCTTTAAAAATGACGTCTGTTTTAAATGTGCCCAGAAAATCGCTCATTACTTTCTTGCTCAGTCTTACTAAATGTTAAATTTCAATTTTAGCATAGTCTTTATTATCAACGATTTCACCAATCAAGTTGATAATGCCATCAAACTATACGGTTAGATTAGTATGTCATTTTTTATCATATGTACTATAAACCACAGTGTAGCATGGCAATCGCCCTCACTTCTATGATTTGCAATCTGTGAGCCATATCAAATATCACAGAAAATAGCCGTCAATGCTTATCGAATTCTTAACACTTTACCATAATTACTGAGACTCGCCTCTTGACCTTATAAGGCAATTTACTACAGTATGTTTTACGAGCAATCAACAGAGTATTTATACTTAGTTGTTGTGTGTATTTTATACATGTCTGTAAAACACTATTTGCAAACCTAAAGGATAAAATATGGAGACGGGTATCGTTAAGTGGTTCAATAACGCAAAAGGCTTTGGTTTTATTTGCCCGGCTGATGGCGGAGAAGATATTTTTGCTCATTATTCCTGCATTAAAATGGATGGTTATCGGACTTTAAAAGCAGGTCAAAAAGTGCAATTTAGCGTAACGACTGGGCCAAAAGGTAATCATGCGGATCTGATTATTCCAATTGAAGTTGAGAGTACTCTTCCTGATAATACTGAATCAAATTAATACGTTGTACAATTTAACACTTTGTGCAATAGAGCACAGTTAATTATTTCAATATCATTGATGACGTCAATAATTAACTGTGGCTATTTATAACTTAACTATCAGATAATGGTTTTTTAGCCGCACAACCACCCGCTGTTTGCAGATGGGACATATCACCATACAATGACGTTAATAATGCATATTGTTCAACGTCATAAAACTTACATTGGTTTTCTGTAAACGCTTTTGCAACTTCAATCATAAATTTTACAGCCGCCGCAATATCAACTTCATGGCTAGCCCCTGTGGAGCAACCCGGTACGACGGTATCTGAGCAAATGGCCACACCAACAACAGGAGCTGATGTTGACACCGCAGGTTGTAAAATACTATTAATATGATGAAGGCCATTGCCGTAAGGCGTTATGTCTTGAATAGATAACGGGAACGTGACTGCCTTTTGCCCACTACTCCACTCCATTAAGCGGATCAAATCTTCAGACACAGGCAGGATATAACCACTTTTTACTGTAGGGGATAACGCATACCCCTTGTGGTTCAGTAAACGGTTTCCTTTTGTCGTATCTACCGACAAAATTGCATCCGCCCCAGGAATTGCTTCATGCTGATTCATCGTCGCATCTTCAAGGGGAGAATCCATAAAATCAACAGGTGTATGAGGGCGCGTTGGGGCATTAGGGCAAATATGAGTTGTGATAATCACATCCCCTGCCAGTTTGTCCCCCTTTTCATGCATTTCTGCTAACTTAAGACCTGCCGCAACTGCAGCTATGGCACCATCAGCATCAGAAACAACACCAATTCGAGATGGCCTAGCACCAATACCACCTAAGCGGCCGATAATCCCCAGTGTTGGAGCATCTTTACCTTGTGATTTACCTTGTGTGCCAGGAATATGAATACGGACAAAATCACTTTGACCTTTAAGATCCTTGACTGTTTTAGACGTGACATTAATTTGTGGGAAACCCTGGAATAATGCAACAATGTCTTCACCCCTAACACTAGCGCTATCGATTAAATCGTAAACGCAAAGAGTTTGTTTTAGACTCATTGTATTTCCTTCAATTTTAATTATTTTTTATAAAAATGAAGGGCTACTTTGGGGATAACTAGCCCAATAAAGCTAGGTTTCCCCATTTCACCCCATGTGAAACCACTTATTGCTGAGGTCTCACCTTTTCCTGATGAAGGCGTTATTCACGCACTTAAAATAAAGTACTAACGATATAAACTGCTTATAATTTACTCTTTACTTTCACTACTTACTTTTACTACCTACTTTACTACATGACATAATTTCACTACTTTTTGATACTTTTTTGTAGCCAGTAAGGGTCGCCAACCATACAACCTAGATAAGCAGCCTTATGGCAAAGATTAGTGGATAATTGCTCCATAACCTCTTTGTTCATCTGCATTTCAGGCAAACTTAAACACAGTGCATATAATGAATTTTGCGATGGGTCAAAAACGGTACTGGATACAGAAGCAACACCAGCTACAGATTCATTCATCGAGAACTCCCAGCCACGCTCAGCAATAAGGTTCATTTGTTGAATCAACCTTTCTTGCTCATCTTTTGACTCACGACTAATAATTTCTGACCTTTCATTCAACGGTAGCCTAGATAACAACGCACGCCCCGTAGAAGTACCAAGAATAGGCAAACGAGTCCCCGGCTGGGTAACCACTTGCAACATACTATTGCCAAAACGCGCATGGACAACACGCACCATGTCATCATCAAGTGCGGATACATAGCTGGTAAAACCGCTATCTTTAGCAAGCTCATCAAGCGCTTCAAGCATCATATCGATTAAAGGGTTCATCCCCCTCGCTCGGTGAGCTAATTCCATAATCAATAAGCCAGGCCGATAAATTGGCGCATTATTTTTCTTTTCTAACAGCCCTAGTTCTGCCATCTGTTTTAAAAGGCGTGATGCGGAGCTCTTTGGCATACCTAATTCATTTACCAACGTTGTTACTGTTAGCTCAGCGCCTGTACGCAGGAACAGTTGATAAACATCAACGACACTAGATAAAATACTCATGACCCTAAACCTTGGGTTAATACACCGTAACTTTGTGGTTTTCTATCTCTTAGATAAGGTACTTTAAGGCGTGTATGCGCTTGGTCTAAGAAATCAATTTCACCAATTAATAGCTCTTCACCTGCATGAGTTGCTTCATAAAGAACTTGTCCACGAGGGCCTAATACCTTGCTTCCACCAAATAAATGGAGGTCTTCTTCATGGCCCCAACGGTTTACAGCAAGTAAGTGGGTACCATTTTCCAGTGCTCGACAAGCGCTGTTGATATCCCAAACGTCTTTATCTTGTACACACCATGCAGAGGGGGCTAATAACAATTCGGCCCCTTGTAGCGTTAAAATACGAGCGACTTCAGGGAACCCCATGTCATAACAGATCATGATGCCAATTTTCCCTATTGGTGTGTCAAATACAGGGAAGCTGTCACCACGACCAAACCACTGTTTTTCTAAACCAAAAGCATGGACTTTGCGAAATATACCGCTAACCCCTTTACACCCTGGGTTCCAAACCCCCACAGAGTTATATATGTCACCTAAATAGTCGCCACGCTCAACAAAACCGCTAACGATGGTAATATTAAGGCGGGTCGCAAGTTCACTAAATAAGTTATAGGTTTCGCTGCCCTCTGAATCACTTAAGTCCCAGAGTTTTGTAGTTAATAAATCACCACGATAACCTGTTGTTGCTAATTCAGGGAAACAAACCAGCTTCGCACCTGAATCAGCAGCTTGTTGGCACATTAGCGCCATGCGCTGCAAATTATTCTGCTTATTACCGAGTTCAGAATTAAACTGAGCCAAAGCAACTTTAACTTTTGTACCTGACATTGCTTAATCCTTATCCAAATTAGAGACTTGGCGAAAATGCACAGCTTCAACACCTTTTGCTTTTGCCTGCCAGCTCATGGCAACCCAATAAGCTATAGCCCCCGTAACTAATGAGTTAAGTGCTGGAATACCGTAATCTGCATTAAATGGCCCTAACTCTGATGTTCCCCATCCGACTATGACGGCAATTAACCAGACAATTAAAGTAATGGGGTTATACGCTTCGCAACTAGGCGGCAATATGCCCTGTGCACGCGTAGTATCTAGCTCTTTGCGGTCTCGTTTTAAGATATAGTAGTCAACAACCATAATCCCTGCGACAGGAGGGATTGCTATTCCAAGGTAAATTAAGAAGCCAATAAAATTGTCTAAAATCCCTAACATTGAAGCGATGGTCCCAAAAATACCAATCACCCACGTTAAATAACGGCGGTCAAAACGTTTATTAAAAATCGCATTGAGTAGTGTTGAGAAACCTAAAGATGATGAGTATAGATTGATATCATTCATTTTTATTGTTGAAAAAATAACAATCGATGCACCTAATAGGCCAGTCAATGCCATCATTAAATCAAACACTTGGCTAGTACGTAATGAAAGTGCCATCAGTACCGCTATCATGTTTACCAGAAGCTCTCCAAAAAAAGTGCCGATGAGCGTCATCCAAAACACATCTTTAGGGGCTTTCATAAAGCGGCTGATGTCTGGTGTTGTCACCGCTGCAATAATAAAACCGCCAGCAACCATCGTGATTGCAGCTGGCATTGTCATTAGTGGCCCGGCGGGTTCAGTGTCATTGATAAGAGTACCAATATCCTGACCTGATAATAAATTATACGTCGCCCAACCTAATGCGAATAAAAATAGCGGCGTTGAGATATTTGCAGTAATAGATAAAAATCGATACCCATATACTGTAATAACCGTCACCGCAATACCTGTAATAAGTGACCAAGTCCCTGGTGTTAGCACGTTAGTCGCTTTATACATACCATCCGCGAAGAAGCCATTTTGTACGCCAAACCAACCCATTAAAGAAATGGCAATTGCGCCACCAATCAGAGCTGAACCTAACTTACCAAAACCCGCCCACCTAGAGAGTAGGCTAATCGACATACCTTCGCGACATGCAGCCGCCCCAAGCCCCCAACTGACTACCTGCAAAATTACAGAGCCAAGCATGGTTGCCCAAAACGCCTGCCAAAAAGTTAACCCGTACCCGAGCGCCGCACCTAACATGACTTGTGAAACACAAGCTAGTGCACCAATTCGTAGAATTAACACTTCATAGAATGGTCTACGAGCACTTTGGGGTACCCGAGCCAAAGAATAATCTTCACCTACTTTATTCGCCATATTCGCACCTGCTGTGTGGTTGTCTTTGCTTAGTTTTTTACTGGCTTTATTATAAGTTCCATTATGTGGAACTAGGTTTCATTTATTCTACAAGCAAATAATATCCATGATCGCTACCAATTCGCAAGTAGAATTTATCTTTTCAGACAATATTTTTATTATGAAATATTTAAATAAATGAGGGAATACATATAGCGAGAAAAAATTTCATTGATAAATGAATAGGTTAAATTTGGAGCATTTAATTAGCAGAATTTAATCGAGGAACTCAGTTCCATTAAACGGAACTGTAACATGATGTAAATATATTCTTAAATAGGCAAAACTTCAATGCATGAATACCCTACTTATAAGGAAAATGATATCTATATTGATTGGAAAGGTCAGATATTAAACCGCCTTAAAAAACACTAAAGCAATTTCCTCTGTATTGTATAACCCAATACAGAGGAAAATATTAATAGGTTAATTACTCCCTCGCTAATGCATCAATCGGATTTAATCGAGCGGCATTGCGTGCGGGTAGAAAGCCAAAAATAACCCCGATCGCTGTTGAACAAGCAAACGCACTCACTAGCGCCATAGGGTCAAAGGAAAAAGTCCAGCCGGGCAATGCCATTTGGGCCAATAAACTGATGCCATAGGACAATCCAATTCCTAGCAGCCCCCCCATTAAGCATACTAAAATGGCCTCAATCAAAAACTGCTGCATGACATCACTGGTCCTTGCCCCCACAGCCATACGAATGCCTATTTCACGAGTTCGCTCCGTCACCGAAACAAGCATGATATTCATCACCCCGATCCCCCCGACCACGAGTGAAATAACAGCCACTAAAGTTAGGAATAACTGCATTGTTCTCGTTGTTTTTTCAGCTGCTTTAACAAAAGTATCAAGGTTAAAAGTAAATATATCTTGCTTACCATGACGCAATGTCAGTAAACGAGTTAATTGTTGCTCTACCGTTTTAGCGTCATAACCCTCTTTTACCCGAACCGTGAAACTATCATAATAAGGGCGATTAATAATTTTACTGTTCACTGTGGTATCTGGCAGCCAAATTGATAATGACTTGCTTGAGCCAAAAGCTGATTTTTTCTCTTCAAGCACCCCAATAACGGTAACAGGCATATTACCAACTAACAAAGTTTCGCCCACCACACGCTCTTGCTTAGGAAAAAATCGTCGTTTCGTGTTCGCATCAATCACAACAACTTGCGCACGCCTATCCACCATATCTTGCGTAAAATTCATGCCTTCTGAAAACTTTGACGCATAGACATCAAAATAACCGCGCCCAACACCTAAAAGCTGTGCCGCCGCATCTAAATTTCCCTTTCTTAGGCGAGTCGAACTATTGATTTCTCCTGAAATCGCATACACATAGGGTTGTTTTGCTAAGGCTTCAATATCTGCGGCTTTTAAAGACTGACGATTTTGCGCATCATCACTGCCAAAATCTTCCCCGGGATAAATTGAAATGGTATTAGTTCCAATTGATTTTATATCATTCAAAACCATATCTTGTGCTGCATCACCAATAACCATAATCGATACCACCGAAGCGATACCAATGATGATCCCTAACATTGTCAGCAAAGTACGCATTTTATTGACGACCATTGCACGCCAAGCCATCAATAAAGCTTCACTAAACCGACCATATACCTGACTTAAAGACAGTTTACGGCTAGCAGCTTTTGGTAGCGAATTAGTACGAACAGCTGCTACCGCCCCCGAATCACGAAGAATTTCACCATCCTTAATCTCAACAACCCGCTCCGCTTGCTCAGCTATTTTTGGGTCGTGGGTGACAATAATTACGGTATGCCCCTGAGCGCAGAGGTCTTTTAAGATTTTCATCACCTCTTCGCCAGAATGGCTATCGAGTGCGCCTGTCGGTTCATCAGCTAAAATGATTTGCCCACCATTCATCAGTGCCCTTGCAATACTGACTCGTTGCTGCTGGCCACCAGAAAGCTGACTAGGACGGTAGTTGATGCGTTCACCTAACCCTAAGCGTTGTAATAATTGCGCGGCTCGTTCGCGGCGCTGTGCCTTCCCTGCTCCCGCATATATAGCGGGGACTTCAACATTTTGCTCTGCACTTAAATGACTCAATAAGTGATAACGTTGAAAAATAAAGCCAAAATGTTCGCGTCGAAGCTCAGCAAGTTGGTCGTTATCTAAAGTGGCAATATTTTGCCCGTCAACGATGTAATCCCCTGACGATGGTTTGTCTAAACAACCAATAATATTCATCAGTGTTGATTTACCAGACCCTGATGCCCCAATAATTGCAACCATTTCACCTGCATTAATTTTCAGTGAAACATTTTTCAAGACTGTAGTTTGGTTTTCACCTTCACCGTAACGACGGGTGATCCCTTGAAGCTCAATTAACGCAGACATTTTAGTTCTCCGTGTCACTGTGCCCAATGATCACTTTGTCACCATCATTTAACCCCTTGACGACCTCCACATACACATCATTACGGCTACCAATCTCAATTTGTTTTTTCTCTACTTTATTACCTTGCAGAATATCTACCTCATAAGTTTGTGGCGAAATTTGATCTCCCAATGCAGATAGAGGCAATAACAAAACGTTCTTACGTGAGTCTAATTCGATTTTGACCTGTGCCGTCATTTGTAATTTTAATAAATGTTGTGGGTTAGGCACTTCAAACCGCGCATAATAGAAAATAGCATCATTGATTTTTTCAGGTGTCGGCAGTATATCCTTTAGCTGGCCTGAAAATTTTTTATCTGGTGCGCCAAGCACCGTAAACGATGCCTCTTGCCCTGGCTCTAAGTAAATTACGTCAGCTTCAGAGACTTCAGCTTTCACCAACATAGTATCCAAATCAGCAAGCGTTAAAATGGTTGGTGCCTCTTGGGCTGCGATTACTGTTTGCCCTTGTAATGTTTTAATAAAAGTAACAATACCGTCCATTGGTGCAGTAATTTGCGTGTATTTTAGGTTCGTTTTCGCGGTGTCTAAAGTGGCTTGGTTACGTTTAATTTGCGCTTGATAAGTCGCGACTTGGGCTTTTTTTACTTCAACGTCGGTTTTTGCTTTGTCTAAATCTTGTTGTGCAACCGCTTGTAACTTTGCCAAGCTAACATGACGCTGGTACGTGACTTGTGCCAAACGCAACTCAGCTTGAGCTAAGGAAAGGTTAGCTTCTAACTCGCGAGTCGTTGCTTCGGATTCAATCACATCATTTTGGGCTTTTTTAGGGTCAATAACGGCAAGTAAGTCACCTTTTTTGACGTAATCGCCTTCTTTAACATATAACGTTTGTAGCTGACCACTTACTTGGGCTCCGACATCAACTTTACGTACCGCATCGAGTTTACCTGTAGCGAGAACTTGCTTATCCAAATCGCCTCGAGTGACATCAACGGTCTGAAAAACTTCTGGATCGTTATCATTAAAGAGAAACCCAGCGATACCAGCGGCAACAATAATTATCACCAAATAAAGAGGCCACTTTTTTTTAGGCTTTACCTTCATTTATACCTGCTTCCTATGAACAAAAAGAGGGCTGCGCCCTCTAAAATAACTTACTGTAAGATAACAATAATGTTTCAACTTAACATATTGGCTTAATTCAATATGTTCATAATATATAACTTAAGTTATCAATTGATTAAACACATAGCAGGCTAAACTTTTCCTAGGTTAAATAATCAATCAACAACATACCTATTTTTGTTATCTCAGCTTAATTAGCTTTTCCCCTTGCAAGCCATGCAACACGAGAAAACATATTTTTCAGTTGCAGTGGAATGCTATCAGGCCCTAACTCTGCCGCCCGATTTACGGTGGCTAAGGCTAAATCAGGTTTTGAAGTACGGGAAATCGCTTTAATGATCACCCGTCTGGTTGAGACTTTTGCATTATCAGGAATATCTGCAATTTCATGATATAGGCTTCTGAACCCTTCGCGATATAGGAAATGTTCCATATCTGGAGCGGTTAACATCGTTAGCCTATCCCTATCTGGCGAATTGATTTTATTCGCATAATGCGTTGCAGTAGCGGCATATTTACGCCCCGCTTCATCACCATCCGTCAACACATGCCATTCAATCCCCATTTTATTGGCAAATTTCAACAGCGGCTTCAAGCCACTTTGTGCAAACGCAATAACTTTAATGCCTTCCGTTTCAAAGTAATAATGACATTGGCTTGCAAACTCGCTCATTAGCCAAATTTCAGTTTCCCCTTCAACCAATAACCAACAACGAGCAAAAAGTGCAGATGGCCGGTTAAATCGAATATGGAAAGAGATTTTACGTAACTCTTCAGGGCTTAAATCATTTTGGTTTAAACGATAAGCAGATACTTTATTCGTATTGCGCACCAAACGACACAAATCTTCCAAAGGCGCCAGTGAAAGTAGCTCACCTGAATTGGTTGTCGTGATACGTTGAAGTGAAAACAGGCTAAATAACCCCCAAGCAATAGAGAGCATAATCGGATGTAGTCGAGTTTCAGGGTCTTCAACAATAATCAATGGCCTCGCATGTTTATCTAAGTGAATATTACCTTTGGCTTGTAATAATGAATAAAACATCCCTAAGATAATTAAACGGATATTTCGTTGGTTTGGTTTTGCGATAAGACGATTAATATTGTCCAGTGCTTTCCAACCTTGTTTGCGAGGTTGAATATTTATGAGTGAATTGTCTGTCTTAATAATATGTGCAGTTTGCCCTGAAAAATAATGGCTCAATAATTGCTGCATTGCATCGATACCCGCCCCTAAATCATCATCACTGAGGCGCTCAGGTTTTTTAACTAACGCACTTGTTAATTCCTTAATATGAGCATTAAACATATCCCGCATTTCTTTTTGCCCAGTCACTATTATTTCTGGGTTAATCGACTGTAAGAAACGAGCATCTCGTAAACGGATAACGGGGTACAGCCGAACAATTTCTTTTATGTATTTCCCTACATTATCCAAGGATAATTTATTACCACCTGAATTTAAGAAGCTTTTATCAACCACGACAGTATTGTCATCTTTGAGTTCAGCACTCACTCGGTAAAAAATATGCTTAAGGTCATCACCATTATCGACCCAAACGGAGCTAAGATTATGGAAACGATATGACTGATGCCGGCCTTTACGGCGCTCACAAAATTTTAAAACAATCTGTAATGAACGATAACGTGAATCATCATTCCCTGCTGGGTGATGAAAGTCATGTAAAGTGAATTGATAATCTTTATGTTCGGGGGAGAGAAGAATATCAAGAGCATCAAGTAAACTGGATTTACCCCATGAGTTCTCACCGATTAAAACTGTGCTGTTATTAAGTTCTAAAGACAGCCGGTTAATCCCTCTAAATCCATATATTTCCACACGTTCCAGATACATATCTCTCTCCTTGGAATATTTTTAATTCACTTGGAACCACCAGTACAAGATAGCGCCAATGATTGAGCATACTAAAGGACAATATTTAGAGCTTACCGATTAAGCTTGTTTATTACTATATATATGTACGAGAAATAAAAAATCTTCACAACAAAACAGCTAACTGTATTGAGCATCTAATTGCAGTGTTATAAAATAGTAAAACTTTTATTTTTAGTATTTTTAACTTGCTTTTCGATGAATTAACCAATAAAAAATTTTATGGCGAAAAGCCCTTTTAGTACGGTGCGTTAAATCAGGTTTGTGCTGCGATAACTTAAATAAAGAAAAATAAGCATAACGCCTTGTTTATATTTACCTAGTCGATGGGATAACCTCTAAGGATGCGGCCATGTATTCAGGACTTTTAATTATTCTTCTACCGTTAACTTTCGGTTATCTTATTCCTATAAAAAACAAACAAATACTCCATCGTGTCCATCAATCATTGAACTCAATGGTGTATGTTATTTTATTTTTAATGGGTATTACGCTTGCACTGCTCGAAAACTTAAGTGTTCACTTAATTTCTATTTTAATTTATGCCGTTACCTTCTTTGCCTGTATATTTTTACTAAATGTTATCTCGCTGTTATTGTTAGATAAACTTGACCCGTGGAAAATTCCTCAGCATAAACAAGAAAAACCTCCTTCACGCCTCAAGATGGTATTCGAATCCTTACAGCTCTGCGGTGTACTGCTTTTAGGGTTTGTTGTTGGGCTAACTGGCTTTGATTTTCTACACTATGCAGATAAAGGCAGCCAGTTAGCGTTGATGCTACTGCTTTTATTGGTTGGGATTCAGCTACGTAATAGCGGCATGAGCATCAAGCAAATTTTAATTAACCGCCGAGGCACAACAATTGCCTTCGTGATGGCGGTCAGTGCGTTGGCTGGTGGCGCGCTTGCTGCATTTTTATTAGGTATTCCTGTTAAAATGGGGCTAGCTCTTGCTTCTGGGTTCGGTTGGTATTCCTTAACGGGGATTGTCTTAACCGATGCTTACGGCCCTGTAATGGGAAGTGCAGCATTCTTCAACGACTTAGCTCGCGAACTTGCTGCAATTATGTTGATACCAATGATTATTAACCGTTATCGCTCAACCGCACTGGGTATTTGTGGCTCAACCTCAATGGATTTTACCCTCCCCGTTTTGCAACGTAGCGGTGGGGTGTCTATTGTCCCTGCGGCCATTGTTCATGGCTTCGTACTTAGTCTTATTACGCCAATTCTTATGGCCTTCTTTACATAGGTAAAATTTCAGTCACAATAGCGGTTAATTTGCGTGAAACAGGAAATTAACATGACAGATAAACAACGTGTTTTAGTGTTGGGCGCTAGCGGCTATATTGGGCAAAACCTAATTCCCCAGCTGATTGAACAAGGATATGACGTTATTGCTGGGGCTCGTCGTGTTGATTGGATGCTATCTCAAGGTTGGCATGATACCCAATGCATTTATGTTGACCTTCACGACCCCGAAACTTTAAAAGGGGTCATGGAAGATATCGACATTGTTTATTTCCTAGTACACAGCATGGCAGACCAAGCTAATCTGGTTGAGCGGGAACGCGCAGCAGCACGTAATGTACAACAGGCTCTTGAAGGCTCTAATGTTAAGCATATTATCTATCTTAGCGCATTGCAGCACGGCCATACCTATTCACCACACCTTATCGCAAGGCGTTTAACCGGCGATATCTTGCGTGAAAGTCATATCCCTGTGACTGAAATCCGTTCTTCTATTATTGTTGGGCCAGGTTCAGCAGCCTTCGAAATTATGCGGGATATGGTTTATAACTTGGCTATTTTAACCCCACCACGCTGGGTGCGTTCAAAATCATCTCCAATCGCCCTATCCAATATTCTATATTATTTAACACAACTGGCAAAAACGCCGGTAACAGAAAGCCGAATTTTCGATGCAGGCGGCCCTGAATATATAAGCTACCAAGAGCTATTCAAAAGATTTATCAAAGTCAGCGGTAAACGCCGTTTGCTGATCCCTATCCCAATTCCAATTAGTATGATTTCGGTGCATTTTATTAGCCTTATCACCTCAGTACCGCCTTCAATTGCTAAGGAGCTAATCCAAGGCTTACAACATGACCTTCCTGCTGATGATAAAGCACTACGCGAGTTGATCCCTCAAACCTTAATTTCTTTCGATGACGCAGTCAGGGCAACCTTAGCGGAAGAAGCGGATGCCGTCGATAATGCAGATTGGGGATACGACCCTGAAGTTCGCAAGCGTTGGCGACCGGGCTATGGTTTTTATCCAAAACAAGCAGGTGCAACGCTTGGTACCATCGCTAGCAGCGAGTCTCTTTGGCATGTCGTTCAACAAATTGGTGGCAAAGATGGTTATTTTTATGCCAACGGCCTTTGGAAAACCCGCGCCATCATGGATGATATGATGTTGAATAAAATTAAATATGGGCGTCCCAATCGCGAAGAGCTGCAACTTGGCGATGAAATAGATGGTTGGCGTGTCATAAACCTTGAACCTAATAAACAACTTAGTTTGCTATTTGGTATGAAGGCACCGGGCCTTGGGCGGCTGACATTTACTATTCATGATAGCGGTAACCGCCGCTCAATTGATGTTAGAGCTTGGTGGCACCCAGCTGGCTTCTGTGGTCTGCTTTATTGGTTTGCCATGATGCCAGCACACTTATTTATTTTTAAAGGTATGGCGAAGCGAATTAGTGAACTGGCTTTTGAACGGGATAAACAACTCGCTAAGCAACAGCCGATAGAGCATCCAACTGAGAAAACAGAATAATTTCAGCGTAAAAACCAAATTTTTATGCATAAATTATTGCATAAATATGCTCATGGGATTAATATCGCAGGTAGTGAAAAAAGATATTATTGGTAAGCATGAGCATTCAATTAAAAAACATCAACTGTTTCTATGGTTCCCATCAGGCTCTCTTTGATATCAATCTAGAGTGTTCTGCAGGTGAGACCATGGTATTACTCGGGCCAAGTGGAGCAGGTAAAAGCTCTTTACTGCGTGTTCTCAATTTATTGGAAATGCCACGTTCTGGCCATTTAAATATTGTCGGTCAGCAATTTGACTTTTCATCGGTACCCGATGCGAAATCTATCCGTGAATTGCGTCAAAATGTCGGCATGGTATTCCAACAATATAACCTGTGGCCTCACTTGAATGTGATGGATAACCTAATTGAAGCCCCTTGCCGTGTATTAAAGTTATCGAAACAAGAAGCACAAAGTAAAGCGGCTAAGCTGTTAGAACGCCTACGTTTATCTCAATTTGCTGACCGCTATCCTTTACATTTATCTGGTGGTCAACAACAACGTGTTGCAATTGCAAGGGCGCTTATGATGGAGCCTAAGGTTCTGTTGTTTGATGAACCAACGGCTGCGCTTGACCCTGAAATAACCGCACAGGTTGTCGATATTATCCGCGAATTATCAGCAACAGGCATTACACAAGTTATCGTGACTCATGAAGTAGAAATTGCACGTAAAACCGCTAGCCGTGTAGTGTACATGGAAAACGGTCATATTGTAGAACAAGGAGACGCCAGCCATTTTGCGGCGCCTCAAACTGAAGCATTTGCAAATTATCTGTCACATTAATAGATATAGGATTAAGCAATGAAAAAAATTATATTAGCCGCGCTACTAGGCGCAGTAACCCTATCAGCAACTGCTGCAGAAAAAGAAACCATTCGTTTTGCAACGGAAGCAACTTATGCACCGTTTGAAATGTTTGATAAAAATAACCAAATTGTGGGTTTTGATGTGGATTTAGCCAATGCAATGTGCGAAAAAATGAACGCAACTTGCACATTTACTCACCAATCATTTGATAGTTTAATCCCTAGCTTGAAATTCCGTCGTTTCGAAGCATTGATGGCTGGTATCGATATTACCCCTGAGCGCCAACAACAGGTCGATTTTACTGAAACCTACTACCCTAACTCTGCTGAGTTTATCGCAGTAAAAGAGAAAATCTCTTCGGTTGATCAACTAAAAGACAAAAAAATCGGTGTGCAAAATGGGACAACTCACCAGAAATACATCATGGAACAACATAAAGGGATGACAACCGTTCCTTATGATAACTATCAATCTGCCATTTTAGATTTACAAAATGGCCGTATTGATGCTGTCTTTGGTGACACCGCTGTTGCTGATGAGTGGTTAAAAGCGAAAGGTAATGAAAACCTAACGGCTGTTGGCGAAAAAGTCACTGATCCACAATACTTCGGTATTGGTCTAGGTATTGCTGTTCGTAAAGGAAATAAAGAGCTACTGGATAAAATGAATAAAGCCTTAGCTGAAGTTAAAGCAGACGGCACTTATGATGCTATCCACAAAAAATGGTTTCAACAGTAATTGATATAATTAATGAGCAACTTTCTATTTTTAACAAGTGCCGCCGGTATCACCGTCGGCCTTGCTGTTTCTGCACTGGTTTTAGGGCTGATCCTCGCCATGTTATTTACTGCGTGGGAGTCCGTCCGTTTTAAACCTATTGCCTTTTTAGGGACTTGCTGGGTTACTTTGATCCGTGGTCTACCTGAATTACTGGTCGTGTTGTTTGTCTACTTTGGTACATTACAACTGATCAATTTGCTTGGTGATGGGTTCGATATAAACCTCGGTTTTTGGCAAACCACTATTCAAATTGACCCTAGCATTTTCTTTGCTGATAGCGGTGAATTTGATTACACCCCATTTGTCTGCGGTGTCATTGCCCTCGCCTTGTTATATGCGTCTTATGCATCACAAACATTGAGAGGAGCTTTAAAAGCAGTACCTTATGGTCAGTGGGAAGCCGGTTTTGCATTAGGTTTAAACAAACGCACTATTTTCTTTCGGTTCATTATGCCGCAAATGTGGCGCCATGCACTTCCTGGATTAGGTAACCAATGGCTTGTATTATTAAAAGATACTGCGTTAGTTTCACTCATCAGTGTTAATGATTTAATGCTACAAACAAAAACAATCGTTAATAGAACTCACGAACCTTTCACATGGTACGCCATTGTAGGGTTGATTTACCTTGCTATTACGTTAGTCAGTCAAGTTATCTTAAAACGTATTGAATTGCGTACCACTCGCTTTGAGCGAGGTGAATCAAAATGATTGATTTAATTTTAGATATTCTTCCGGGGCTACCAACCAGCTTATCACTGACGTTTAGTGCTCTTATTGTGGCTTTTCTTTTAGCGATATTATTTACTTTAATTCTCTCGCTTAAGACCCCCGTGGTTTCTCAAGCGGTTAAAGTCTATATCACGCTATTTACTGGCACGCCTTTATTGGTACAGTTTTTCTTAATATATAATGGTCCAAGCCAGTTTAAATCGTTGAAGGATTATCCAATGCTCTGGGAGTTTATCTCGACCCCATGGGTATGTGCGATGCTCGCATTAGCACTAAACAGTGCAGCGTATTCCACTTTGTTATTCCATGGCGCAGTTAAAGCCATTCCATCAGGCCAATGGCAGTCGTGCCAAGCCCTCGGGATGAGTAAAATGCAAACCATGCGTATTATTTTGCCTTATGCCTTTAAACGTTCGTTATCGTCCTATTCCAACGAAGTCGTTCTGATTTTCAAAAGTACTTCACTTGCCAGTACGATTACAATGCTAGATGTCATGGGCTACAGCCAACTGATCTTTGGGCAAAGCTGGAATGTCATGGCGTTTGTTGCTGCGGGGATTATTTATTTAGTGGTCAATGCAATTTTAACAGTGCTAATGCGTTTAATCGAGCGTAAGGCTCTAGCCTTCGAACACCGCAATTAACAAATTATAATTCAATTGGTTATATAAAAAGCTTGGGTGCCCACCAAGCTTTTTTATTCTATCGTTCTTCCATTCATATTGATAATGAGACCTTAGCTCAAATATGTACGCATATTATCAACTTAAGTCTTATTTTATTTTTAATAATGTTAATACTTCAAAATGTGCAGTGTGTGGAAATAAATCAAACAGTTGTACCTTACAAACTTGATAGCCAGACAACCACTTCAAATCTTGTGCCATCGTTTTTGCATTACAGCTTGAATAGAGAATATATTCAGGTTGCATATGAGAAAGGTAATCACACAGTGCTTTACCTATTCCTCTACGTGGTGGATTGACTAAAATAAGCTGCGGAATATCCTGATTAGCGGTAGCGAAACGCGTAGAGTCGAGGGCTTTAAATTCAACATATTGTAGCCCTAGTTCATTCGCTGATTGTTGAGCACTGGCAATTGCAGGAGCACTGATTTCAATGCCAGTTAAGCGAGTCTCTTTTTCAGCGCAGTGCAACCCAAAACCCCCAACCCCACAAAACAAATCCCACAAGCTATGAATATTTAATGCTTTTACCCACTCTCTCGCGGTTTGGTATAGCTTAGCTGCAACAACAGGATTAGTTTGGAAAAAACCTTGTGGTCGAATAAACAAAGGAACTTGATTAAACTCCTCACGCAGTGTGTGTTGCGGAGTTAAGAAAATCTCTTCCTCGCCTTCGAGTATTGCCATATGTACGGGCTGAATATTTGCCGTAATCACCTCAAGTTGTGGTAATTGCTCTTGTAACCAAGGCAATGCATTTTTGAGCTGAACCAGTTTTTTCTCTGAACGCAGCACAAAGCGCAGCATAAACCTACCCGTGTGTCGGCTTTGTGTTAACAAAAGATATTTCAGTTCCCCACGTTTGCGTTCAATGTTGTACGGCGTGAGCCCTGCTCGAGCGATAAAGGGGGAAAGCACACTAAAGATATCTGAAAATGAGGCGGGGTATAATGGGCAATCCGTTAGGTCGACACCGACCCCATTTTCTCCGATAATCCCGAAAATTGGCCTTTCAACACTCCCACTAACCACCATTTTCGCTTTATTACGAAAAGCGACTTGTAAGCCAGTGACGGGGGGTTGAAACTTAATAGCTTCAATTTCTGGTAATAACGCCTGTAGTTGCCCCTGCTTTGCAGCAATTTGTTGTTCTGGTGTCAGTTCTAACCATTGGCACGAGCGACATGCGCCCGTGAGGTATTTTTCACAATGCATAACAAAAAGTTAGTGAAGGATTATGGAAGGTTTATCATCATCAGGAGAAAACTCCGACTCATCTTCAGCAGAGCCGTCATCCTCACTAAAATCACCTTGATTGGCATACAAGAGATTATTACTAAAGATTTCATAAACAATAGCAGAAATTTGGTCTTCTGCTTGCTGCACAAAAAGGCAAAACTGTCGGTAAGTCATTCCTGCTTCTAAGGAAAATGATTGACTCACAACGAGTTTAGGTAAGTTTTCATCGTTAATTTCAAGAAAAACTTTAGCTGTTAATGAACTGGCATTGATTTGGCTGATATTCGCCACAAGCGTCACAATAGCCGTTGGTTTCAACTCGGCTAATGCAGACAGTACCAAAACATTATTTAAAATATCGAGCTTCGCATCAAAAATACCCTCTATGTTTTGCATATGAGGTAAATGCAATGCTGCGCAGGAATCACACTCGAAATAAGAGGTTTTGAGTTGGTCTAGCCATTCACGTAACTTTGTGATGTCAGGGTAACAAATAGAATCCATGGGCAATAAACCTTCTTCAACTCAAAATAATCATGCAATATCGGTTTGTTAGAGCCTTGATTTCACCTCTAACAGAAAAGCGAATAATTTTCACACATTGTAAGCCGAAACGCTAGCGAAACCACGTTTTTTATGGCTATTCATCGTGTTTATCATCAAAAGATTCTGGTTTTTGGCTGTGCTTTTTGGTCGATTGTTTATTATCAATCCCTAAAAAACTTAAACTATGGATAGCGCGCCAAATAATATGAATGACAGCAGGAACTAAACAGCCAATCCCAACCATAATAATCGCAATTATTACCCCTTGCTGCATTAAAGGTTCAGGTAATGTCATATAATCATTTAATGTCAGTAAAACGATTATCAGGAGTATAATTCCCACACCTTCTAATACCAAAATAGGTTTGGGCATATCCGCTAATGAGCGCATAGTCCCTTTAGATTCCGGTTTGTTACTCATTATAGTTACCTTTCCACTGTTACATCGCTATCATACTCTCTCGATTATATGTCATACCTATAGGTATAACAGGAAAATTCGACTTTTATTTCACAATTTATGTAGGCATAGTATTGAATATTGCGATTAAAATTCGAGTTCAAGATAAAAGGAGATACTATGTATACTGTTATTTTTGGTCGCCCTGGCTGCCCCTATTGTGTTCGTGCGAAAGAACTTGCTGAAAAACTGAAAAATGAACGTGACGATTTTGACTACCGTTATGTCGATATCCAAGCTGAAGGCATTTCTAAAGAAGATCTGTCTAAAACTGTCGGTAAACCTGTTGAAACTGTGCCACAAATTTTTATTGATGAAACTCATATCGGCGGTTGCACTGATTTTGAAGCTTATGCAAAAGAAAATTTGGATCTATACAAATAATTAGTCCCTCAGATTTCTCTACTCAACAAGCAAAGTGGTTCACTTATTGACAAGTACTCACACTTTGCTTGTTCTTTTTGTGCTATTTCATTTAAATTTCATAAAAAAGTGCATTTTTTTTCATCTGCCTGAGAACTTTCTTTTTTAGATGGGGTCTTAATTTATGCCACTGCTTTTCTTTGATGTCCCCATATTGAGGAGCCCGATAGCCAACTCTATGTTTTCATGCTATCGGGTTTTTTGTTTCTAATCAGCAAGTTCCCCTTGTAATGTAATAATTAACCTGCGTTTTCCGCCGTAATTACGATGTTCACACAAGTAGATCCCCTGCCATGTTCCAAGATTTAAGCGCCCTTTTGTCACAGGGATAGTCAAACTAGCTCCTAATAAACTACTTTTAAGGTGCGCAGGCATATCATCACTTCCTTCATAAGTATGCTTAAAATAAGGTTCATTTTCCGGCACTGCTTTATTAAAGAAACGCTCAAAATCTTCTCTAACGGTATAATCTGCATTCTCATTGACTGTCAAAGAGGCAGATGTATGCTGAATAAAAATATTCACTAAACCAATATCGATTGAACTTAGTTCAGGCAATTGCTGAAGGATCTCCTCTGTGACTAAATGGAATCCCCTTTGTTTTGCATTGAGCTGTATTTCTTTTTGCCACCACACGATTTTTCCCCTTCCTCAACGACGCGAAAACACTTTACCGCGTTAAATAATCATTGAGTAATTGTTTAACCGCAAGTAAATTTGTCGCACAACGCTTTCAATAATAAGACAAAGGGACTTTACCTGCTAAGTCGGAAACTTTAATCTCTCCCTCTTACATGTTTGCTCTGTCTTATTTACTAACTGTCCGAGGTACTGAACTGTGCTGGAACAACTGAATCTTGATCTTTTCAATTTGATCAATGCCACACCAGAGACCGCGAGTGGAACCATTGCGCTAGCCAATGTTATTGCCAAGCGCTTAATCCTTATTTTTCCACTTTTTACTGTTGCCTGTTGGTTCTGGGGTGCCCAGCCAAATATGACCCGCCAACGTGCTTTTGCATGCAAAGCAGCGATTGCTATTGTTGTAGGTTTAGCCATTTCTTGGTTAATTGGCTATATTGCCCCACACGATCGCCCATTTGTCATGGGAATTGGAACAAACTTCTCAGATCATGAAGCCACACCATCATTTCCAAGCAACCATGGCACCATTGTCTTTACTTTCGCCTTTGCCTTCCTTTTCTGGCTAAGAACTTGGGTGGGGTTAGTGATGATGATACCGGCTATCGTGATTGCGTGGTCACGCATTTACCTAGGTGTCCATTGGCCTTTAGATATGGCAGGTGCCTTTATATTAGCAATTGTTGCCTGCGGAATTGCACAGGTTATCTGGTCTATTGGTGCAAATAAAATCCAAGAACCTATAACCCGGCTTTATAGTTTAATTTTTGGTTCTCTTATTCGCAAAGGTTGGTTCCAACCATAGTCATTAAAAAGTACTGGTGTTAATTAATACCAGTACTTTTATTCATTTTAGAAATTGAGCTAAATCAAAGTTTCTGCTTATTTTCTTCCTCTTCTTTAAAATTATTTTTAAGTATTAAACATAATTATTAAAACAATTAATTAACAAATATTTTGTTACGCTTTTTAATTATTTTTTTCGACGCAAAAAAAGTCACAAAAAATGACATGAAAATATCTATAAATAATTAATATATGATTTTATCCCCAACAAATTACCCTCTGGTTAATCACTCACTAAACCATTCCAAGAAATAAAAATATAATGTTAAATAACAACATATTACATAAGACAAAAGTCTAATTTATTGCCCTAGCATTAGAGTAAAACTTCATACTTAGATTAGCGTGGATTATATTTCAATCAGTTTAATGCTGATTATTAATATAATAATGTTTTTCCAGCAGAATTTAATTCTGTTTGTATTTAGCTTATTTAGAATTCATTAAATCAATATATAAACGTTTTAAAAAATAAACCTAACGCAAATTTTATTAACAATTTTATAAAATATAATGATTCCTTGCAAACTTGGTGGATATTTCTCTTTTGAGAGAATGATCACGGTACTTTATTCTGTTAAACTATAGATTCACACACTCAAAAACCATTTTTAAAATTTACTGATAAATTTACAAAACTGATTGAAGATAAAATTAGTATTACTTTTAGTTTTATTTCTAATCAGATTGTTACGTAAAAGAAAACGATTGTTATTTAGTAATTGTTCGTACCAAAAGATTAAAACGTCGTAACGCATTTGAACGTTACGCTTAAATGATTTTTTTGACTTTTATTTTCGGAGACTATTATGGATGCAACAAAAGTTGGTTCCATCGACAAAACAGCCTCGCAAACAGTAAACAGTAATGCTTGGCGCAAAACTGACACAGTATGGATGCTGGGTTTATATGGTACAGCTATCGGTGCTGGAGTACTGTTTTTGCCAATCAACGCAGGTATGAGCGGCTTATTACCTGTTTTATTGATGCTAGTTTTAGCCTTCCCTATGACGTTCTTTGCTCATCGCGGTTTAACTCGGTTCGTTCTTTCTGGTTCGAAACCTGACACAGATATTACTGGTGTTGTAGAAGAACACTTTGGTCGTACAGCAGGCAACTGGATCACCCTACTTTATTTCTTCGCGATCTACCCTATTTTGCTGGTTTATGGTGTATCTATCACCAATAACGTGAATAAATTCCTAACCGAATTATTAGGTGTTGGCGCGCCACCTCGCTGGTTACTTGCCTTGATCCTTGTTGGTGGTGTAATGGCGATTGTTGCTTTTGGTGAAAAATACATAGTCAAAGTCATGAGTATGCTGGTTTTCCCATTTATCGCTGTATTAGTTGCCTTTTCTTTGTATATGATCCCTCATTGGAGTGGGGATGTACTGAATACATTAACCTTTGAAGGCATCACTGAAGCCACTAAAAATACAGGTGGGCAAAGTATTTGGATCACTATTTGGTTAACAATCCCAGTGATGGTGTTTGCATTTAACCATTCTCCTATCATCTCGGCTTTCTCTGTCGCAAAACGCGAAGAATATGGCGATGCAGCGGAAAAAAAATGTTCACGTATTCTTGCTTCTGCACATGTTTTGATGGTTTTGACTGTCATGTTCTTCGTCATTAGTTGTGTGTTTACTTTATCTTCAGCAGACCTAGCACAGGCGAAAGCACAAAATATCAGTATTCTTGACTATTTATCTGGCTACTTCGATCAACCATTCATCAAATACGCAGCTGCAATTATTGCATTCATCGCAATTATTAAATCTTTCCTAGGGCACTATCTAGGTGCTCGTGAAGGTTTCAATGGCCTAGTTGAACGTGCTTATCGTGCAAAGGGTAAAACCGTTGATGTTCGTAAGCTAAACCGTGGTACCGCAATCTTCATGCTAGTCACTACATGGATAGTTGCAACATTAAACCCTGGCGTACTGGATATCATCGAAAGCCTCGGTGGGCCTGTTATCGCCATCTTATTGTTCCTGATGCCAATGTATGCCATCAACAAAGTGCCTGCAATGCGCAAATATGCCGATAAAATCAGTAATGTATTTATCGTAATTATGGGTCTAGTCGCTATCTCTGCGGCAATATATAAGTTATTCTTCTAATTGAAGCTACCAGGTCGTTATTATGAAAATAGCGACCTGATTTCAATGACTTTCTACAAAAGGAAGCACTGAATATGATTAGTGTATTTGATATCTTCAAAATAGGCATCGGCCCTTCAAGTTCCCACACTGTCGGCCCAATGAAAGCGGGCAAACAATTTGTTGATGACCTTATTCAACAAAACTTACTTACCACCACTACACGTATTGCGGTTGATGTATACGGCTCGCTTTCCCTGACAGGTAAAGGCCACGCCACAGATATGGCAATCATTATGGGGCTTGCGGGTAACTTACCCGATACTATTGATATTGACGCTATTCCTGCGTTTATGCGTAATGTCGAGCACACAGGTAAACTTCTTTTAGCCCAAGGGCAACATGAGGTCGATTTTCCGACCGAAGGTGGGATGAACTTTCATCATACCAACTTGCCGCTCCATGAAAATGGAATGACTATCACGGCATTTGCAGGTAACGAAATTCTATACACTAAAAATTACTATTCCATTGGTGGTGGCTTTATCGTTGATGAAGAGCATTTCGGCCAAGAGAATGAAAATGCAGTTCAAGTCCCTTATCCGTTTAAATATGCGGCAGATTTACAAAAGCATTGTAAGGAAACAGGTTTATCCCTTTCTGCACTGGTAATGCAAAATGAATTAGCTTTACGCAGTAAAGATGAAATTCAACATTATTTATCCTCCGTTTGGGATGTAATGAAAGCCGGTATTGAACGCGGCGTGACAACGGAGGGTTTATTACCCGGTCCATTACGTGTCCCTCGCCGTGCCGCAGCACTACGCCGCCAACTTGTCACAACCGATAGCACAAACACAGACCCTATGGCGGTCATTGATTGGATCAACATGTTTGCTCTTGCCGTCAATGAAGAAAACGCTGCCGGTGGCCGCGTTGTAACAGCTCCAACTAACGGCGCCTGTGGCATAGTCCCCGCCGTGTTAGCCTATTATGATAAATTCATTCGCCCTGTGAATGAGAACTCCTACACTCGGTATTTTTTAGTCTCAGGGGTTATCGGTGCTCTATATAAAATGAACGCATCGATTTCAGGTGCTGAAGTTGGTTGCCAAGGGGAAGTTGGTGTTGCTTGTTCAATGGCGGCTGCAGGTCTCGCAGAGTTAATGGGCGGTAGCCCTGAGCAAGTGTGTATCGCCGCGGAAATTGCGATGGAACATAATTTAGGGTTAACTTGTGACCCCGTTGGCGGGCAAGTTCAGGTCCCTTGTATTGAACGAAATGCAATCGCGTCGGTGAAAGCAGTTAATGCGGCGCGTATGGCATTACGACGAGTCAGTGACCCGCGTGTTTGCCTTGATAAAGTTATTGAAACGATGTATGAAACAGGCAAAGACATTAACGCAAAATACCGTGAAACCTCCCAAGGCGGGCTAGCCATTAAACTGGCACACTGCGAATAAATACTTGTATACACTATCTAGCCCTAATCCCCCATAGTGGGACGGTTAGGGCTAGTTTTAGCTAAAGATAATCACTTACCCAAAGATTGCACTCCACCAGCCGCTGATGGTTTTCATGATATAGTCCCAAATACGACCAAAGAACCCGGCTTCCTCAACAGCAGATTTTGCCACTAAAGGATGTTGCTCAACGACTTCACCATTCAGAATAAAGTTAATCGTCCCTACCGCTTGGTTTTTCGCTAAAGGTGCTTCAAGGGAATCATTTGTAAGCTGAATATCTACTTTTAAATTTTGTAGCTGCCCTTTAGGGATTGTGATAGAAACATCATCAGCAACACCGAGTGAAACCTCCGAGGTATCCCCAAACCAAACCCGTTGTTTCTTCAATGTGGTGTCTGCTTTTATTGGTGTCACCGTTTCAAAAAAGCGAAAACCCCAAGTCAGTAACTTCTCACTTTCTGAAAAACGCACTCGGTCACTTGGCGCCCCTAACACAACAGAAATTAAGCGCATATCACCTTCCGTGGCTGATGCCACTAAATTATGCCCTGCGCCACTAGTGTGCCCTGTTTTTACGCCATCAACTTTTAAATTTTGGTTCCACAACAAACGGTTACGGTTAGGTTGGCGAATTTTATTAAAGGTAAATTCTTTCTCTTTATGCAATACATATTCATCGGGGACATCACGGATCATCGCTTGTGTTAAAATAGCCATATCGCGTGCTGTACTAAATTGCCCTTCAGAATCTAGGCCATGAACTGTTTTAAAGTGTGTATTCTTTAAGCCTATTTGTTGCACATAATGGTTCATTAAACTGACAAATGAATCCTGGCTCCCCGCAACATAATCAGCTAAAGCGATACTGGCATCATTCCCTGACTGGATAACAATTCCTTTGTTTAAATCCAATACTGAAACACGGTCTTTCGGCTTCAAAAACATGAGTGAAGAGCCTTTTAATACCGGGTTTCCTGTCGCCCATGCGTCTTCCCCCACTGTTACCATATCCTGCGGCGTAATTTTCCCTGATTTAACTGCCTGACCTACCACATAACTGGTCATAATTTTAGTCAAGCTTGCAGGGTCTAAACGCTCGTCAGGGTTTGCAGACGCTAGGATTTTGCCACTTTTATAATCCATTAGAACGAATGCTTTTGCATCAACTTGAGGAGCAACCGGGGTCTGAGCCGCATACGTACTCCCACTTACGGCAATCAATAGACTCAACCCAACCCCGAATTGTCGGGTTTTTAGGGACAACATTTTTTTACTCATCGGTTATTCCTTCACTTATTCATAAAACATTTAAAATAAATATCATCTTGCTCAACATCACTAAACGATGAAACCACCGCTGTGATCAAATGCGATAACTCAATCTAACCAAGCCTAATATAAGACTTTATTTTCACTGAGACCACCTATAGGAAATAAAGATTTGCCTACGAGTGAATTTAATCTATCTTAACCATGGCTGATGACAAAAAAATCAATTTAGGAGGCTGCAATGTTAACTGTCTGGGGACGCGTCAACTCTTCCAACGTTAAAAAGGTACTTTGGTGCTTAGAAGAATTAAATGTCGCTTATAATCAAAAAGATGTGGGTGGCCCATTTGGTGGGTTAGATACACCTGAATATAAAAAAATGAATCCAAACAGTACAATTCCAACTCTACAGGATGATGACTTTGCACTGTGGGAATCAAATGCAATTTTACGTTACCTTACGGAAAAGTTTGATCACTCTCACTTATTGATCGCTAAAGACCTGCAAGAGAAAGCCGCAGCGGATAAATGGATGGATTGGAGTAGTGCTAATCTGTTTGAACACATCAAACAGATGATGAACAAAATTGTCCGTGTCCCACAAGCAGAAAGGGACCCAGAACTCGCTAAGGTAATTTATGGCAACATTAATAAATTATTGCAAATTGCCGACGATGCATTAGCAAACCAAGCTTACTTCAGTGGCGACAAATTTGGCATTGCTGATATTGCTATCGCACCGCTATTTTATCCATGGCATGAAATCGTTACCGACCGCCCTGAATTCAAAAATTTAGAGCGTTGGTATCAGCAATTAACCACACGCCCTGCATTCAAAAAAATTGTTATGATCCCAATTAAGTGATTATAGCGTCATATTCATCAAGTCAGGGTTTGGATATTGATATTCAAACCCAAGTTCTTGGCAAATCTTATTACCATTAATTACTTTACCTCCTGACTCATTTATTTCATCAATAAATTCAGGTGGTACTAAGCCAATCGATTTAGCCGCCTTGGTATAGAATTCCGCGCGTGTGGGGTGCGTTGGTGCACACAAGTTAAAAATATGGCCGCCATCAGGCTGCTGAAGCAATAGTAAAATTGCCGTGATAACATCATCTTGATGCACCATATTCACCGGTAGGTTAGCCCCTTTAACCCCTGTTTTACCCGCTAAAAACCGGCCCGCATGGCGTTTCTCTCCCACTAAACCGGCGAGTCGTAAAATATCCACTGAAATGTTCGGCAATTGGTGTAACCAGCGTTCAGCCCTTATGAGTGCCGTCGCTGAGGTTGTTGACCCATTAAGATTCGCTTTTTCCGTGATTTCACCATCTTGCTCCCCATATACCGAGGTAGAAGAGGTAAAAATCACTTTTGGCACTCGAAAAGTGACTGCACAATTAACTAAAGTTTCAATCGCTTCAACGTATTGGTCCACATTCACTTTTGAAGGCGGGAGCAAAATGACCAAGGCATCGCTCTCCACCATAAGCTGAGTTAAATCTTCACTGTCACACTCAATTTCAGGGGTTAGCTTTAATGCATAGCATTCTATACCCACAGCACGGGCGGCCTCTATGCCATCAGGCGTCGTCTTAGTTCCGACAACTTGAATACCCTTTGCTAATAAAGCCTGAGCCAATGGTAACCCAACCCAACCTAGCCCAACGATGGTCACTTTTTTCATACAATCGATCCTCCATTGACTCATTCACTGAAATTCACTCTAGGTTATCTGAAAACCTTAAAACTTCCGAATACATTTTTTGAGGGATTTATCACTATAAATCCTACTCAACTAATTATTATTGGTTATTTTTTAAAAAAAGGTTGCATTCATAGGGGGAAATCGGATAGGTTGAATACCAATGAGTATTTAGTTAGCACAGTGAATGTTTAGTCATTCACGCAAATTAGAGAACGGAAGACATTATGAATCGTATTTCACGCAACCATCATCATCACCATCATCCTGATTAGTCTTTCGGGCGATGTGTGCTGGAAGACGATCAACGAATCTTCCGGTGGCTGAAATGCGAATTGAGAAAACCCTCGGAAGATTATCTTCCGAGGGTTTTTTTATTTTAAAACAAAAATTTATTAAAGGAATATGGGGTAAGGTTATGTTGGATAAATCACGTTTACGTATTGCAATTCAAAAATCAGGTCGTCTGAGTGAAGAATCAAGAGAATTACTATCTCGCTGTGGGATCAAAATTAATTTACAACAACAACGTTTGATTGCTTATGCAGAAAATATGCCTATTGATTTACTTCGTGTCCGCGATGATGACATTCCGGGGCTGGTTATGGATGGCGTTGTTGACCTCGGTATCATTGGTGAAAACGTTCTGGAAGAAGAGCTATTAAATCGCCGTGCTCAAGGTGAAGACCCTCAATATAAAACACTACGTCGCCTTGATTTTGGCGGCTGCCGCCTATCACTTGCTGCACCATTAGATTTCAACTATACCGGTGCAGAATGCTTAAATGGTTCCCGCGTTGCAACTTCTTACCCGCACTTATTAAAACGTTATTTCGACCAAAAAGGCATTCAATTTAAATCATGCTTACTTAATGGCTCAGTTGAAGTTGCACCACGTGCAGGCCTATCAGACGCGATTTGTGACTTAGTCTCAACAGGGGCGACATTAGAGGCAAACGGGCTGAAAGAAGTGGAAGTCATTTACCGTTCAAAAGCCTGTTTAATCCAACGCGATGGTGAAATGTCGGCAGATAAACAGCAACTCATTGACCGCATGATGACCCGAATTCAAGGCGTTATCCAAGCTCGCGAATCTAAATACATCATGTTACACGCGCCAAGTGAAACACTGGAAGAAATTATTGCACTACTGCCTGGTGCTGAGCGCCCAACTATTTTACCTCTAGCGGGTGAACAAAGCCGTGTAGCAATGCACATGGTTAGCTCCGAAACTTTGTTCTGGGAAACCATGGAAAAACTGAAAGCATTAGGCGCAAGTTCAATTCTTGTTCTGCCAATCGAAAAAATGATGGAGTAAATCGTCATGGAAATGGGATTCAACCAGCCAATTCGCTGGGCAGATTGTAACGACCAACAACAAAGTGCATTGCTGATGCGCCCTGCTATTGCTGCCTCTGGCAGCATTACTAGCGCGGTCAGTGACATTATCGACCAAGTCCGTCGTGAAGGTGACCTTGCCCTTCAAACCTTAAGCCGTCGTTTCGATAAAACCGAAATCGACACCGTGCGTATTGCAGCGAATACGGTAGATGAAGCTGAAGCTCGTCTTGGTGATGAAATTAAAACTGCAATGAAAACGGCAATTGGCAATATCCGTCGTTTTCATGAGGCTCAAAAGCCTGTACCAATAACGGTAGAAACCCAAGCTGGTGTTGTTTGCCAGCAAATCACGCGCCCAATTGATGCGGTTGGCTTGTATATTCCGGGTGGTTCCGCGCCATTACTGTCAACGGTTATGATGTTGGGAACACCAGCCAATATTGCGGGTTGTCGGAAAATTATCCTGTGCTCTCCTCCACCAATTGCTGATGAAATTCTGTATGCAGCCAAGCTGTGTGGTATTAGCGATATTTTCCAAGTAGGTGGCGCACAAGCGATTGCCGCCATGGCATTTGGCACCCAAAGCATTCCTACAGTGGATAAAATTTTTGGCCCCGGTAATGCCTATGTCACAGAGGCAAAACGCCAAGTCAGCCAAAGCCATGATGGTGCTGCCATTGATATGCCAGCGGGCCCTTCTGAAGTATTAGTGATTGCGGATAGCGGAGCAAACCCAGCGTTCACCGCATCTGATTTACTATCACAAGCGGAACACGGCCCTGATTCACAAGTCATTTTATTAACTGACGATGAAAACTTTGCCCAGCGCGTGATTGAGGAAACAGAAAAACAATTAGCGCAACTTTCTCGTGCAGAAATTGCAAGGGAAGCACTGAGTGCCAGCCGTGTGATCATCGCTGATTCGATCGAACAATGCGTTGAAATTAGCAATCGCTATGGCCCTGAGCATTTAATATTACAAACCCGCGATGCTGATAACCTAGTCGACGCTATCACTAGTGCAGGGTCAGTATTCGTTGGTGACTGGTCACCGGAGTCTGCGGGGGATTACGCATCAGGGACTAACCACGTTTTACCGACCTATGGCTATACCTCGACTTATTCAAGCCTTGGCCTTGCTGATTTTATGAAACGCATGACCGTACAAAAGTTGTCTAAACAAGGCCTATTAGGGCTAGCCAACACCATCGAAACTTTAGCTCAAGCAGAGCAACTCACCGCTCACAAAAATGCCGTTACCTTACGCGTTAACGAACTAAAAAAACAAAATCAGGAGTAAGTCATGAGCCAAAAATTTAATGCCGCCAGTCTTGCACGTGAAAATGTTAAAACCATGACCCCTTATATGTCTGCACGGCGCTTAGGTGGAAATGGTGATGTCTGGCTCAATGCCAACGAATACCCCATTGCCCCTGATTATCAATTCAGTGAACATAACCTTAACCGTTACCCTGAATGCCAACCGGTTGCCGTAATCAATAACTATGCGGCTTATACGCAAATTACACCAGAACAGGTGTTGGTTTGCCGTGGAGCCGATGAGTCCATTGAGTTGTTGATCCGCGCATTTTGTGAGCCGGGAAAAGATGCGGTGATGTTTTGCCCGCCAACCTATGGCATGTACAGCGTCAGTGCAGAAACCTTTGGTGTTGAACAAAAGAAAATCATGGCGTTGCCAGACTGGGCATTAAACGTTAATGCAATCCGTGAAAACTTATCTAATACCAAACTGATTTATATTTGTAGCCCAAATAACCCAACGGGCAATATCATCGATAATAAAGATTTACGTGAAGTGTTAGATATGGCAGCGGGCCGTGCATTGGTGGTAGTTGATGAAGCCTATATTGAATTTTGCCCGCAATATAGCGTGACTACTTGGTTAGCAAAATACCCAAATTTAGTTATTTTAAGAACTTTATCAAAAGCTTTCGCTCTCGCTGGGTTACGTTGTGGTTTTACCCTTGCTTCACCTGAAGTTATTGAAGTGCTATTAAAAGTGATTGCGCCTTATCCATTATCAACACCGGTTGCCATGATTGCGGCTCAAGCCTTAGATGAACAAGGCATAACCACCATGAGAAACCGCGTAAAAACCGTAACAGAAAACCGCATCGCCCTCAGTGAAGCCCTGCGTGACTTATCGGTGGTTGAACATGTTTATCCGAGTGAAACTAACTATATTTTAGTGCGCTTTAAAGATGGCAATAAAGTGTTTAAAGCCCTGTGGGATCAAGGCATTATTTTACGTGACCAAAGTAAACAACCTGGTCTTGAAAACTGTTTACGCATTACTATCGGGACAGAAATTGAAAATACCCGTGTTATTGAAGCTATTGCAGCACTTTGCTAATTAGGAATGACTCATGAGCCAGAAAATTCTTTTTATCGACCGTGATGGTACCTTAATTACTGAGCCACCGACGGATTTTCAAGTCGACAGCTTAAACAAACTCGCCTTTGAAAAAGCGGTCATTCCTAGCTTACTTGCTCTGCAAAAAGCCAATTACCGCTTAGTGATGATAACCAACCAAGATGGCTTAGGCACCGATAGCTTCCCAACTGCTGACTTTGAACCACCCCATAATTTAATGATGCAAATTTTCACTTCTCAAGGCATCACGTTTGACGAAGTTCTAATTTGCCCTCATAAGCCTGAAGATAACTGCCCTTGCCGTAAACCTAAACTTCAATTGGTAGAACGCTATTTAGATAGCAATGTATTAGATAGCGAAAACAGCTATGTGATTGGTGACCGCGAAACCGATATTCAGCTTGCTGATAATATGGGGATCAAAGGCTTACGTTATAATGCAACTGAGCTTGATTGGGAAGCGATCACAGCACAACTCACTAAACGTAATCGCCATGCACGAGTAGAACGCGTTACCAAAGAAACGAATATACAAGTAGAAGTTTGGTTAGACCAAGAAGGTGGCAGTAAAATCAACACTGGGGTTGGCTTCTTCGACCACATGTTAGACCAAATAGCGACCCATGGCGGCTTCCGTTTAAATATCGAGGTCAATGGTGACTTATTTATTGATGACCACCACACAGTTGAAGACACAGGGCTTGCATTAGGTGAAGCTCTCAGAATTGCTTTAGGTGATAAACGAGGCATCGCACGCTTTGGTTTCGTGCTCCCAATGGATGAATGCCAAGCACGCTGCGCACTGGATATTTCAGGTCGCCCTCACCTTGAATATAAAGCAGAATTTAAATACCAACGCGTAGGTGATTTAAGTACAGAAATGATTGAGCACTTTTTTAGCTCACTTTCCTATGCAATGGGCTGCACATTACACCTAAAAACAAAAGGAAAAAACGATCACCACAAAGCAGAAAGCTTATTTAAAGTCTTTGGTCGGACACTGCGCCAAGCGATCCGCGTTGAAGGGGATACCCTCCCAAGCTCAAAAGGGGTTTTGTGATGAACGTCGTCATCCTTGATACTGGCTGTGCTAATTTGGCGTCTGTCGCTTATGCAGTAAAACGTTTAGGCTATGACCCGGTGATCAGCCGAGAAACCAATACTATTTTACAGGCAGACAAGGTGTTTCTACCCGGTGTCGGTACCGCTAGTGCCGCAATGGAAAAGCTCATTGAGCGTGAATTAGTCCCATTAATTAAGGCGCTAACTCAACCTGTATTAGGTATCTGTTTAGGGATGCAATTGCTTGGCTCCTTTAGCGAAGAAGGGCAAACAAATATCCCATTACTGGGGTTGATTGATAGCCCAGTACAAAAAATGGATGCTAACGGTTTACCTGTTCCCCATAGTGGTTGGAACCAAGTCAAAGCACTTGCTGGAAACCCGTTATTTAAAGGCATTGCCGATGATGCTTATTTTTATTTTGTACACGGCTATGCTATGCCTATTTCAGCGAATACCATTGCGCAAACACAATATGGAAATTTATTTAGCAGTGCTATCAATCGCGATAATTTCTATGGCGTACAATTTCACCCAGAGCGCTCTGGGGCTGCGGGTTCTCGCTTGATTCAGAATTTTTTGGAGATGTAATTACCATGATCATTCCTGCATTAGATTTAATCGATGGCACGGTAGTACGGTTACACCAAGGGGATTACGCTAAGCAAACAGATTACGGTAATGACCCTCTGCCACGCTTGCAACAGTATGAAAAAGAAGGCGCAAAACTCTTACACCTTGTGGATTTAACGGGGGCTAAAGACCCGCAAAAACGCCAAATTCCACTTCTTAAAAAATTATTAGCTGGCGTTAGTGTGCCGGTGCAAGTTGGTGGCGGTATTCGTAGCGAAGACGATGTTAAAGCATTGCTAGAGGCCGGTGCGACTCGCGTGGTGATCGGCTCAACTGCCGTAACAAAACCTGAACTCGTAAAAACTTGGTTTGAAACCTATGGTGGAGAAGCCATTGTACTGGCTCTAGATGTACGCATTAACACCGAAGGTGTAAAAGAAATTGCTATCAGCGGTTGGCAAGAAAACTCAAATTTAACATTAGAACAAGCCATTGAAATCTATCAACCTTATGGTTTAAAACATGTGCTCTGCACCGATATCTCTAAAGATGGCACGTTAACCGGCTCTAATGTGAATTTATACCAAGAAATCAGCCAAAAATTCCCTGATATTGCCTTTCAAGCATCTGGAGGAATTGGTAATTTAGACGATATTGCGGCTATTCCAGCATCTGGTGCCGCTGGGGTTATTGTTGGTCGTGCATTATTGGAAGGCAAATTTACCGTTACGGAGGCAATCGAATGTTGGCAAAACGCATAATTCCGTGTTTGGACGTCCGTGATGGCCAAGTCGTTAAAGGGGTGCAGTTTCGTAATCACGAAATCATCGGTGATATCGTTCCTTTAGCGCAACGCTACGCACAAGAAGGCGCTGATGAACTGGTATTCTACGATATTACAGCTTCGTCGGATGGCCGCGTTGTGGATAAAAGCTGGGTCGCTAAAGTTGCTGAGGTGATTGATATTCCATTTTGTGTAGCGGGTGGTATTAAAAGCGTTGAAGATGCAGCTCAAATACTGTCTTTTGGTGCAGACAAAATTTCAATTAATTCCCCTGCGTTATCTGACCCAACCTTAATCAGCCGCTTAGCAGATAGGTTTGGCGTACAATGTATTGTTGTTGGTATCGATACTTGGTTTGATGACAGTACTAATGAATACCTTGTATACCAATTTACCGGTGATGAAAAACGTACAACACAAACTCATTGGAAAACCCTCGATTGGGTCAACGAAGTGCAACAACGTGGCGCTGGGGAAATCGTTTTGAATATGATGAACCAAGATGGCGTCCGCCAAGGATATGACCTTGTTCAACTGAAAAAAGTCCGTGATGTGTGCCAAGTACCACTCATCGCATCAGGCGGTGCGGGGGAAAAAGTCCATTTTCTTGATGCCTTTGCTGACGCCAATGTTGATGGGGCTTTAGCCGCCTCGGTTTTCCATAAACAAATTATTAATATCGGTGAGTTAAAACAGTACCTAGCCGAAAATGGAGTTCAAATTAGAGTATGTTAACCACAGAACAATGTAGCCAACTGGCATGGCAAAAAGTCGATAATTTAATACCTGTGATCGTGCAACATGCCGTATCAGGGGATGTATTAATGCTTGGGTATATGAACCCTGAAGCATTACAAACCACTTTAGACAGCCGTAAAGTCACTTTTTATTCTCGAACTAAACAACGTTTGTGGACCAAAGGTGAAACATCAAATAATTTTTTAAATTTAGTTGATATTTACCCTGATTGTGACAGCGATACTTTATTGGCGCTCGCCTTACCGGATGGCCCAACATGTCATAAAAGCACTCAAAGTTGCTTTGCTCCCGCACAAAGTGATTGGGGCTTTCTGTTTGAGCTAGAAACCTTGCTAAAAGAGCGAAAAACGGCATCACCTGAAAGCTCTTATACCGCTCGTTTATATGCAAGTGGCACTAAACGTATCGCCCAAAAAGTTGGGGAAGAAGGTGTTGAAACGGCCTTAGCAGCCACCGTCAATGACCGCGCTGAATTAACTAACGAAGCCGCTGATTTGATGTATCACTTAATGGTACTACTGCAAGACCAAGAACTTGATTTAAGTACTATTATTAAACGTTTAAAAGAACGTCACCAATAAATCAATAGCTGCCAGTTTTACTGGCAGCTAAATTTTAAGGGTTCAAAATTTTATCGATTTGCTGGTCACTGAGGCGAATTGCAAAGAATTTCAGGTAAAAATCTGCGGTTTCCTGTTTCATGTCAATATCCGCAAAGCGTTCGGGGTAAAGTGTTTGCGCCAACCATAAAAATTGTAATGCTTCTTCTGACGTCTCACGGCACCACCAGAACATACCCTTTGGGTTCACATATACTTGCTGGTTCTTTACTGCGCGAAGCGCACTCCACTGAGCTGATGATTTTATTATCTGTGCATCTTCTTTATTCATTGCCACTATTACATCAGGGTTCGCCGCAATAATAGTTTCGAGTAAAACTTCACCAGAATTATTTTTCTTATTGGAAAACCATGTTTCAGCGACATTTTTTGCGCCAGCTAAATCCATCCAGTCTTGGTTTAATGAGGGACGACCAGAGGTAAATAACGCACTCCCCATACTATGGTACACCGTCCGCTTCTCTCCCTCGGTTAACCCGACTAAGCGTTCGCTGACTAATGTAATATTGCGGTCAAAATAACGTTGATATTCTATCGCTTTTTGCTGTGCATCCGGGCCTAGCTCAACCGCCGTTGCTTGTACTCTTTCCTGCAAAGCTTGTAGTGAATTGGCAGGGTACTCCACAACTTTCACCCCCGCACTTTCTAAAATGTCTCTCTGTGGTACTTCCATCCCTTTTGCAACAAACAATAATTGTGTTTGTAATGAAATAATCTGTTCTGGGTTTAATTGGTTACTTAGGCTGATAACTGGAACATTATCAATGTTGGGTAACATTTGGCGAAATAATGGAATTTTCTTCGCAATCACCGATGTACCAACAATCTGCTCACCATACCCCAACATCATAATAATGGTATTTTGTGCCGGCCATGGTGTCGCAATCCGTAGATCGGGATTATCTGTTTTCGCTAGGGATAAACCATAAGTTAGCAGTCCTACCAGCAAAATAACCGTTTGTAAAAAATCAGCTTTTCTCATATTTGTCACCCTTCTTTGCTGAATAATAAAGAAGGGTGCCCCTTATTTTTATAGGATTAATTAGAAATCAAAAGTTGCGGTTGCGCGTACTTCACGGCCTGAACCTACAAATGCGCTATTACCACCGCCTTGGCCATTATTTCCCCCCGGGAAAATCGATGCCCAATAACGCTTATCTGTCACATTATTAACGGATAACCTAAAAGTGGTAGGAACAAGACCTATTTTGGTGCTGTAACGAGCCCCTAGGTCTACAGTGGTGTAGCTATCTATCCAACTCGTATTTGTATCATTAGCGGCACGTTTTCCGCTGTAATGCACATTAGCGCTATAAACCAGTTCAGGCACCGATGGTAAGCTATACTCTACGAGCATATTGGCTTGGACTTTAGGTACCCCAACGACGCGTTTGTCTTTAGTCGATATTAACCCTGTATCTGTTAATTTAGGGTCAAGAAAAGTCACACCACTATAGATATTTAACCCCTGCCATACATGGCCTGTCGCGCTAAGCTCAAGCCCTCGATTTACTTGTTTTCCCTGTTCACGAAAGAGATCATTACCATCCACATAAGCAAATGGCCGTTCTAAATGAAACAACGCAGCCCCTAGGTTTAAGTCGGCAACATCGGCTTTAATTCCCAACTCATATTGCTTACTACGGTAAGGGTTTAAAGTATGCCCTTCATTTTTAATACCTTGTCCTAATGGAGCAGTATCTCCTTCCTCCAGTGAATCCGCATAGCTAATATAGGTCATTACTTGTGGGCTAATTTTGTACATCAGTGCCGCTTGTGGGCTAAGACCATGATGATGAGTTTGACTCGTTTTATGGTGTTGTTTATCAAAACTACGGCTTTCTAACCAACTTTGACTGAGGTAAAACATTGCAGACCATTGGGGGTCAAAGGTGATGGTATCGCCAATTGTGATACTTTGTTGTCGATTTTCAGCCGATTTATAACGTGAGCCCCCCGTATGGATCTTACCATCAGAAGGCTCTTCCATTGGCGATGGATGGTACATATTGGTATCACCTAAATTGCGTCGAGTACTATTTTCTTTTGAGCTATAAATCGACCACACATAGCCATTCGTCGCTAACGACAAATCATGAGCGATTGGCCCTGTCTCCACATGGCCATTTAACATTACGGAGTGACTTAGCACTCTAAAGCGCCCCGATGCAGGAGAATCCATCAACGATCGGGAAATCGTTCCATTATTATCTTGAATAGCACTGGTTACCGTCCGCATAGCTCTATCTGCTTGTTGATAGCCTACCCCAGCTTTCAATGACCAATCTTCATTAAAATCATGAAGTAAGCGAGTACTAACTGTATCAGTAGTTAAATCATTGCCTGCGGTATGTAGTGCTAAGTTTTTATCTTGTGGATTTGGTGCTTTTGGTAACTTAACCTTAGGACCATAGCTGAAACTCCCCACATACCCTTTTTGCACAAAGTTATAATGGCTCGCATTAAGTTGTAATTGCGTACCAGGCTGAATATTCCAATCCAGTGCTAATGAGGCAAATTTACGCCGTAATGTACTATCATCTACACTGCCCGTACCTTCTTCATCCAGTAAGTTAAGACGGTAGCCAAAGCGCTTATTTTCATCAAAATACCCTCCTAAGTCCCCATGACCACTATAGGCATTACGGCTTTGATAGCCTAACGTTAAGCGTTGCACATCCTCAGGTCGTTTGGCCGTAAAATTAAACTGCCCCGCTGGGCTTGCAGGGCCATACAATGCCCCCGTCAAACTATTAATGATGTCGACCCTGTCCAGCATTTCAACAGGGAATGCTGTGGTCGAAATAATATACAAATCATCAAGGCGACTATTTGCCACCACACTACCCTGCATTCCTCTGCTTTGAGGACGCCCGACATCCATGCCCCCTCGGGCTTGCATTTGTGTACTTGGTGCAAACTTCAACAATTCACTCAAACTTTTAGCTTGTTGGTTATTGATTATTTCGCGGCTAATAGTGGTTGTGGAGTATGGTGTATCAATCCATTCCAAATTCCCTAATGGGCCAATATCAATTTGTGAAGTAAAAAAGCCGGCTCCGGCTTGCGCTTCTGTCGTGACATCGTTTGGCGCTGCTGTCACCAACATACGGTCTTGTTTAGGTTTAGCTAGTTGCTCAGAGACTTGAGCAGCAACAATAGATGGGGCTATCCCTGCAATAAGAGGCAATATTACATATAAGTTAAATTTACGGTTCATATTATCTTTTCGTTATATAAAACTTTATATTACCGATAATAAAATACAGCGTAAATGATCAACCTCAATTCTTAACAATTTGTATTCTCACTAACTCATGAAAAAACATAACTATAACGGTTTGATTTTAATAGAAATAAAAAACAAAATAGCATATGAAATAGAAAAGGCTATAAACTAACCAATAAAACAGATTAAAACCGCATCTGATATGCAATTTATAATATTTAGCATATTTTGATTTTTAACAGCCCTTGGTTTTGCGGTTGTATCTGCATGTAAACTTGCTATCATTCCCTGATATTGATGTGGTTTAAAGGGAAGAACAGTGTCTGAAAATTCTATTTTTATGCAGTTAACGCAATTACTTAATAAAAATAATGCAAAGTATCGTGTGATGGAGCACCCCACCGCTGGGAAATCAGAAGAAGTGGCAAAAATACGTGGCACTCAACTTGGACAAGGTGCAAAGGGATTGGTATGTCATGTTAAAGGTAATGGTATCCGCCAGCATGTACTCGCGATTTTGCCAGCAGATAAACAAGCCGATTTAAACAAAATTGCACTGGCAATTGGTGGAACTCGTGCGTCCTTAGCAAGCCCGAAAGAAGTGGATGAACTCACGCAATGTGTATTCGGTGCGATCCCCCCTTTTAGCTTTCATCCCAATTTAAAGCTCATTGCTGACCCGCTGCTGTTTGAACGTTTTGAGGAATTAGCCTTTAATGCAGGCACATTAGAACGCTCGATTATTTTAAATACAGAAGATTACCAAAGAATAGCCAAGCCCACTTTAGTAAAGTTTATTCGTATAGAGGAAAGCTAACCATCTAATCGTAAAAAGGGTTATTCCATAGAATAACCCTAAATGACAATTACTGATTAAGCTGTCGGTCGTATTCAATACTGGCTTGCTTTAGTGCCTGAAAATCAGATCCACAAATCACGCGCTTTAAAGCGGAGAATTTTGCTTCTGGCCAATCATAGATTTTCAGCGCCAAGAGTTCGCTAATCACTTCAGGCGCAAACCGGTGTTTAACTGGCTTGGCAGGGTTCCCCCCAACAATGCTATAAGGCTCAACATCTTTAACAACCACACTGTTGCTCGCAATGACGGCTCCCTCACCAATTTTGACACCCGGCATGATAAAAGCTCGCATGCCAATCCATGCTCCGTCACCAATCACCGTATCCCCCTTTCCTATATAAGCTTCCTCAATATATTCAAGGAAAGGATATAAACAAAACCAATCCATTCGATGAGTATGATTCCCACCCATCAAAATCACGGCTTCACTGCCAATACAAACATAGTCCCCAATGTAAAGTTGGTCTACATCCCACGCAAGCTGCCAATCTCGACTTTGCTCATCCCCCTGAAGGTAACGAACAACCGAATTTTCAAAGCCATTATCCCAACAATCACTGTAGTAGCTATGCTTACCTTTAATATGAATATTAGGGTTTTGCACAACCTCATGCAGTAATTCATATTTTGACCAATGCTTTTTATTCATGGTAATAAACCTTTTAATCCGTTTATATTTACCATAGAACGCTGTCTATGGTGATGTATTCGCGTTCAAAATACATCACCTTTAGCTACCCTTGGCTTATTTAACAATGGATTCTGCATATTCAATACTCAGCTAGAAATATCATACAAACTTACCATTAATTAAAGTTTAAGACTAACTGTTAGTCAATCATGATTATTAGCTGCACTTTATTTAATATAATATTGATAAGTAATTTTAATTAATTACTTGATTGATAAATACCAAAAATATAAAAAGGAATTTTATGTTTAATCCTACTACGAGCGCACTACCATCAATAACAGAAATAATCGAGGCTGAAAATACCTATCCCTTCACTCTTAACCCTGAAAATGATAACAGAATTTTATTAGATATATGGCACATCATACATGAAGCTAATACTAACCCATTAATAAGTGATAAATACCTAGAAGTACAATTATTCCAGCAACGGTTCAACGATATCATTAATGCAAAAATGAAGTATTTTAATAAAAACCAATTTCCTAATGACCTTATTGGGGAATTAAAGGCTAATGTCACTTTTGCTCAAGCCAGTATAATCCCTGCCAAAAATAGAATTGCTGGAGACACACACCCAACTCTAGTTTCCGACCGTAATACTTTGATACTGGTAAAACCCCATAAAATTATTGCAGAGAGTGAACCTTTTCAATTCAAAATATTTGATAAAAAAAACAACTTATTAATAACTAAAGAGCTTCTTCCCCCTTCAAAACTCCCCCCCACTGCAAATAACCATATTCCAGAAACTGACTTATTACCTCGCTATTTTAATAAAACAAATAAATTTGACCTGACTATTAACCATAATGATGACCTAAAAAAGGTAACAGAAAACCCCATTTACTTTGATAAGTTAATTAAAATAAATGATAAAATAAACATAATATTCAATGACCCTTCCCCGCAGAAAACCTTTGTAATTAATAATAATACTGGATATAGCTATAAATACATCTCTATTTACAATGATTCAAATAAAACCGTAAAAATTGAATATGGTAATAAGCATACCTCACTGAAAAAAAACAACAGCCTTATTTTTATTTGTGATGGAAATGGCCGATGGCAAACAAAGAAGGATGTAGAAATATCTGAGTACTACCGGGTTACACCATCTTCTTTAGAATTTAAACTAAAAGGATTTACTCAATTACTCGCCCCCCGAAAAGAGGGCAGAACTGACACAAATAATTTAGACCAATATTTTAAAATTCACTCGAGTATAGAACTTGAATTAACAGATAATGATTGGGTTAAAAAAATTTACTTAATTAATAACAAGCAGCATAGTGGTAAAAAAATACTGTTTTCATCCAAAACTAAAAAACAAACGGAGATTAGCTTCAATAATAATATTGTCTCACTGAAAAAAGGTGAACAACGACTTCTCGTTTGTAACTTTGATGGCGTATGGAAAAACACTCCCATTGCTGCTCCCCCACCATTAGCTATTTCACCTTCTATAATAGACGGCAGTTTATATGACTTACTCATTAGTGATAACTCACAAATCCAAAAAATCACCAATGATAGTGAATCTTTTAACCAGCTAATCGCACACAATGAAACGATAAAAATAGCAACTAGTGATGGGAATTGGGCGCCAAAATTTCGACTTAACGCTAATGACTTTTTCCATAATAAGAAAGTTATGTTTTCATCCGAAGCTTCTTATACCAGTTCTATTTTCTACGGCAGTAAAAAATATGAGCTAAAAACAGGCGAAAAAATCACTTTTATTTATGATATTAAAAAAAAATGGGTCCCGATAACAGAACCTACCACAAGCGCCCCGCTTGAAAACCTCGCCTATTCAGAAAATACTTGGTCAGCTATCATTCCTAAAGAATATATAAAACCGGGGATACGCTTTGAGTTCAATACCCTTGAGTCTACAGGAGCGCTTAATGATGTGAAAATTGGTGCTCCCAATATCCTGATGATTAACACTATAGATATTGGTATGTTAACCCCCCCAAGGAATGAGTTTGACTTTCAAAATAACCATGAGTTAAACCGCCAATATGGCCAAACAGTCCCCGCTGCGACATTGATTGTAACTCGTTTTGACCCCGTCTACTTAACTCAAGTTGTTACCCCTCGTGGTGAGCTATTTATTGATAAAGCAACAGGCGAAGGGGGTGGTCATGACGGGAATATGCGACATGAGATTGCCAAAGACCTCATTTCCGACGGCATTAATTCAGCCAACTATGGTATTAATAGTTCTCAGGCATCAGCTCCATCATTTCTCCCCACATTCCAAGTAACCATGCATAATTCTGTTGGCGTATACGAAAATGGCATACAACATCATGGTTGGTCGGGAGGCGGTGGAAAAGCCACATTATATGAATCAAAGGGAAATGAGGTTAGCCATGAATTAGGTCATAATTTTGGCTTAGGTGATTATCACGGCGGTCCTGAAGGCGGAACACACACCACACCCGATAAAAAAAACTCATCATGGCTATGGGATTGTGAGTACAATTATTTTATTCCTAACTTGTCACACGACGGGGTATTTAATACTGATGCAATGTCTAGTGGCTACCCTTTCGACTCAAACTATAATTCTTTTACCGCTTACACACCAAATTCATTAGCTGCAATTCAAAAACGGCTTCAAAATAGTTATATATTTTCCCTTGAATCGACGACTGGTTATAAAAAATGGGATTCTGACAAAGCAGAAATGGTAGATGCCAGCCCTGATCTTTCAGAACTTATATTCTTTCATTATTCGACAAAGAATGGGGAAAATTTAACCGATGAAAAACTTAATACTTTTGCAGAGAAATATAAGTTTATTCACATACAAAGTGGTAATGGCTACCATACTCCTAATATGACTTTCCCTCCTGCCACGCCTAAAAATAAAGGCTCAATCATAAAAATAAGCTCATTTGCAGACTGGAGTAGTAACGTAATCGTCAATAGCGTTGAAAGTAAAATAACTAAAGACAAAATACTATCTTATATTTCGAATGGCCATACTTGGCAAAAAATAGAGAGCCAAGGGATATATAAAAAACCTGATAAACAAGGCGTCCCTATTATTACCTTAACCGGGTTTTATGACCCCGACGGCAAGTTTGAAAGGCAAAGCTGTATACCTCTCTATGGTTCTTTCGGCATGGTTTATCGACCTGATGAACACATTTTCCCTGACTCACCATATTTAGAAGTAATATTACAAGATGGCACAATTAATAAATACCAACTGCATGCCTTTAGAATGAAAGAGGGCCTGATGAATAAATACCATGTCAATATTGAATGGAAGCTTAATCCAGTAAAAGTGAATATTTATGTTAATAATAAAATAGTTCACACTGAAGATATCGAAATAAAAACCCTAAAACACCCAACAACAATTAATGGGGAAATAGTTTAATGTTGATATAAGGTATTAGCATAAAGTAATCTCAAGGCTCAATTAACATTGCTAGCTAATCGAGCCTTGAATAGCATTAATAATTAATGACTTTCGTCTTTAGTTAATTTTAAGCTCGCCTTTCTTGCAACTAAGCCAAAAATACAACCAATTAACATAACTATCGCTAGGGATAGTTTCGGGGCGATAGGTAAAGCAATGGCAAATAACCCTAACCCTGCTCCTCCTGCCATTTGCACAAACCCCACTAACGCAGAAGCCGTCCCGGCTTCGTTACCAAATGGTTCTAAGGCATAACTTGTTGCGGTGCCCATCATAAAGGCAAGGCCGGTACAAGCACATGCGACAGGTAACATATACACAGCCCAATGATTTTGCACTTGTTCAGAGAGTAAAATAAAACCAAGCAGCAACCCTAAACAACCTAATTCCATCATCGTACTGCCCACTAATAAACAAGTTGGCCGGCCAATTTTATGAATAAAGTAATTGGCAATATAGCTGGCAAACATGATCCAAAAACCATTTATTCCAAATACAATAGAAAATTCTAGTGGGGTAAGTTGTGCATCCCCCATTAGAACACTGGGCGCAAGGGAAACATAAGTTAGTGCCATCCCCATAGTCCCTGCATTAACCAAAGCAAAAATGATAAATTGACGGTCACCCAAAATCCGCCAATAGGTTTTAAGTTGGGTCGTTTTTACTGCTGGCAAATTTGTTGGCCGTGTTTCCGGTAATAATATGATAATCAGTACTAATATTACCAACGCATACAGTGCAAGGAACCAAAATGGCGCACGCCACCCCCAAGCCTCCGCCAATAACCCCCCTAATAATGGGGCCAATGCAGGAACAATATTGAGTGTACCATTTAGAAAACCGAAGGCTCGCGCCGCTTCTGTACCATTCATACGGTCGCGCACACAACTAAAAGCCACTACAGAAGTGCAACAAACCGCAACTCCCTGCAATAAACGAGAAGCAATAAATACTGCCGGTGTCGTTGCTACAATCGCAACACCTGCACCGATGATATATAGCACCATACCTGCAATCGCGACAGGTTTTCGTCCATATCTATCCACTAGTGGGCCCGAAATTAATTGCCCTAACCCCAGAACGAGAATGAACAGTGCTATCGTTGACTGGATCACCGACTCACTGCTACCTAAATCCCTCGCAATATCAGGTATTGTCGGCAAATATAAATCAATCCCTAATGGACCAAGTAATACTAATAAAAGCAATAAAATAAGAAAGTTACGCATAAACCATGCCTAGACTCGATAAAATATAATTTAAAAATATTCGCTGTTATAAATTATAAAAAAGCTATATTCGATACCGAATAAGCGATTTACTCATCGTTATAAATTAACCATTTTACGGTGCTTAAAAGTCAAAAAAGGCGCTAAACCTAGCGCCTTTTATGTCATCAATAATCAATGATGACGGATTATTCCATCCATTCTGTGTGGAAAACACCGTCTTTATCCGTACGTTTATAAGTGTGAGCACCAAAGTAGTCACGCTGCGCTTGGATTAAGTTTGCAGGCAATACCGCTGAACGGTAGCTATCATAGTAAGAAATTGCTGCTGAGAACGTTGGTGTAGGTATGCCATTTTGCACCCCATAACAAACAACATCACGCAGAGCTTGTTGGTATTCATCGGCAATTTGTTTGAAATATGGCGCTAACAGCAAGTTGGCAATTTTTGCATCTTGGTTATAAGCGTCAGTGATTTTTTGCAAGAATTGAGCACGAATAATACAACCCGCACGGAAAATTTTCGCGATTTCACCGTAGTTGAGGTCCCAATTATATTCATCTGATGCCGCTTTCAGCTGTTGGAAACCTTGCGCATAAGAAACAATTTTACCTAGATATAACGCACGGCGAATTTTCTCAATAAATGCTTTTTTATCACCATCAACTGCTTTTAATACTGGGCCACTTAATACTTTAGAGGCGGCTACACGTTGGTCTTTCAAGAATGAAATATAACGCGCAAATACAGATTCAGTGATCAGAGTCAGAGGAATGCCTAAATCAAGAGCACTTTGGCTAGTCCATTTACCTGTCCCTTTATTTGCTGCTTCATCAAGGATCACATCAACCAGATATTTACCATCTTCATCTTTTTTCTTGAAGATATCTGCTGTGATTTCAATCAAATAGCTGCTTAACTCACCTTTATTCCACTCTGCAAAGGTGTCTGCCAATTCTTCGTTACTTAAGTTCAATGAGCCTTTTAGCAATGAATATGCTTCTGCAATTAATTGCATATCACCATATTCGATACCATTGTGAACCATTTTGACATAGTGCCCTGCACCATCTGGACCAATATAAGTCACACATGGCTCGCCTTCTGCTTTCGCTGCAATCTCTTTTAAAATTGGAGCAACTAATTCATAAGCTTCTTTTTGACCGCCAGGCATGATTGAAGGGCCTTTCAATGCACCTTCTTCACCACCAGAAACACCTGTACCGATGAAGTTGAAACCTTGTTCAGATAATTCGCGATTACGACGGATAGTATCTTTATAAAGAGTGTTACCACCATCTATTAAGATATCACCTTTGTCCAAATGAGGAGTCAGCGAGGCAATTGTTTTGTCTGTTGCTTCACCCGCTTTAACCATCAACAAGATGCGGCGTGGTTTTTCCAGAGAGTCAACAAACTCTTCAATTGTATAGTTGGGAACTAATTTTTTCCCTGGATTTTCGGCGATAACTTCATCTGTTTTATCTTTAGAACGGTTAAAGATAGACACTGAATAACCGCGACTTTCAATGTTCAGCGCAAGATTGCGCCCCATGACAGCCATTCCGACAACACCAATCTGCTGCTTTGACATGAAAAACTCCTGTCTGATTAGGACCAAGTCAGCCTTGATAGTGCTGACATTCTGTTAACGGGATCACATATTAACCTAGGATTGTGCAGCATGGTAGTTATTGATGCAATCGATGACGTATTCACGACTTTTTTTGTCAAAAAATATCTAACTAAAGTGAATTTTTATTGATATTTAGTTCAACAAACCGCATTATTCACCTGTCGGCATAAGCCGTCATATCAGAAGGTAAAACAAACTGTATGGAATGGATCGCAGATCCTTCGATTTGGGCGGGCCTCGCTACCCTTATCGTTCTAGAAATCGTTCTTGGTATAGATAACCTCGTTTTCATCGCCATTCTAGCTGACAAACTCCCGCCTAAGTTGCGTGATAGAGCCCGTGTAACGGGGCTTATGCTTGCACTTATCATGCGCGTTGTCCTGCTCTTTAGCCTGTCATGGCTAATTACGCTAACGAAACCAATATTGACACTCTTTGAGCATCCTTTCAGCGCTCGAGATCTGATCATGTTGATCGGGGGGCTATTCCTATTGTTCAAAGCAACAATGGAGCTAAACGAACGACTAGAAGGTAAAGACGAGCACACTAATACTCAACGAAAAACATCGAATTTCTGGGCTGTTGTTGCACAAATCATTGTTCTTGATGCGGTTTTCTCTCTTGACTCTGTCATTACAGCTGTCGGTATGGTTGACCATATTGGCGTCATGATTGCCGCAGTCACTATTGCAATGCTGTTGATGATTTGGGCAAGTAAACCGTTGACTAGCTTTGTCAATAACCACCCCACCATTGTCATACTGTGTTTAAGCTTCTTACTTATGATTGGTTTCAGCTTAGTTGCCGAAGGCTTCGGTTATGCCATACCGAAAGGCTACTTATATGCTGCGATCGGCTTCTCTATCATGATTGAAGTTCTTAACCAATTTGCGCAGTTCAATCGCCGTAAATTCCTGACGGGAACAAGGCCTCTGCGCGAACGTACTGCTGAAGCGGTATTGCGTATTTTAAGTGGTAAAGCAGAAAGAGGCGAATTAGACCCTCACACATCAGATCTGATTGCGGATAACCAATCTGTTTTTGACCCGCAAGAACGTTTGATGATTGCGCGTGTCTTAGGTATGGCACAACGTAACGTTGAGAGTATTATGACCTCACGTCATGATGTGGATTACCTCGACATCAATAAATCCTCCGCCGATTTACTGCAATTGATGGAGAAAAACCCGCATTCACGCTTAGTGGTTATAGATGAAACAATTAGTGATGAACCTGTTGGTGTTGTTCATGTAATGGATTTAGTCAAACAACAGCTTCGTGGTAAACCGCTTAATTTGCGTGCATTAATCACGCAACCTCTAATTTTCCCTGAAGGGTTATCACTATTAAAAGCATTAGAACAGTTCCGTAAAGCCCATACACACTTTGCGTTTGTTGTGGATGAATTTGGCTCTATCGAAGGTATCGTCACATTGACCGACGTAATGGAAACAATCGCGGGTAACTTGCCCGTTGGTGATGAAGAAAATGACTCACGCCACGATATTCAAAAACTGGATGATGGTACTTGGATTGCCAACGGCTTTATGCCACTTGAAGACCTGATCATGTTTATCCCAATGGAATTAGACGATAAGCGTGAATATGAAACAATTGCAGGTTTACTAATGGAACACTTACAGCGCGTTCCTGAAGTAGGCGAACAAGTGACTATCAATGGCTGCGTATTCCAACCACTTGAAGTCAACAGTCATCGTGTTAATAAAGTGCTCATTACACCGCCAGCACCTGAAGGTGATGGCTATGAATTTGAAGATGACTAACCTTTAGTTCTAAACAAAATAAATGCCGGCCTCTGAGCCGGTATTTTTTGTTTCACTTTTAGTAAGAAATGGCTATTTAATAGCGGTAAATAAAAACAACATCGTTTTTTAAAAGAATAATCATTGAAATACTGAATAATTTATAGCATTGAATATACCTAATCTTTAATAAAGGTCACACTATGCATATAAAAACTCAGTCTCCAAATATAAATACGTTGCAAACACAGAAGATTAATCAAACTACAAATAAATCATCAGGAAAGGTTGCTGTTACCGCGAATCGACTTCAAAATAATACTGAACAATATCCTATGGCTTCTAAAAAGAAAGTCCGCTTTTTAGAAAACAGCCAAATGAAAGAGTTATCTAGTCAAGAGACCACGAGTAAACTCTCAGAAAATAAATCTATTGATGCCTTAACCAAAAAAGAATTACTGATTACATCAGAGAAAACAATCCATAAGCAAGATATCAAGGATTTAAGAAATCACATATCTAAAAGCTTAGATTTAATTTCTAAACAAATAAAAAAAATAGGCACCTCAGATGGTCGAAGGTGTAAAATTACCCTACCTAAAGATACAATGAATAAGTTTAATAACATATTATTAAACTTAAAAGATAATATTCAACACTATAAGAATGAATTAGGGCGTTCAACTTATCAGCACAATAGTAATAAAGAAAAAACGCTTAGCAAATTAGAAGATAAATTAAATAATACAGCTGGAAAATTTATAAAAAGTGAAGGAAGAAATAACTATTTATCTAGGGATAGTTCAGTTAAGCAGACTAACAATACCTTTGAAAACACAAAACAAAGGCAAGAAGATTATAAAAATGGAAATGGCTACTATTAATGTCCATTTGCACTTATAAAAAACGCCCAATAAAGGGCGTTTTTTTAAGTTAAAGCGCGTTTAATAAATCATTAAGCCCTTTATTTTCTTCTTTTTTTAAGAAATTACCAATGGCTTCTTTAGCTTGAGTTCGTAATTCATTTCGCAAGAGTTTTTCCACATCTAGCTGGTACTGTAAACTATACCAGCTACCGTATATCCGCAGAGGAATTGTCATCTCTTGTAGCTGTTTAACCAAGCGTGAATCCCCTCCCCAACCATTGGCGATATTCACACCTAAATTAACATCTATAGTTTCATTAGGGATATTCATATTCCCTTGACCATTAATATTAACCAAGGCAGAGGTCGCTTGCATGGAGGATATATTTAAATTACCTTTATTCAAAATACCAGCTACCTTGAATAAATCTACTTCCGTATAATTACCAGTATTAACGGGAGCATTTATTTTATTCGTAACACGAGAAACCGACTGCTGAATTAGTTGTGGGATATTCAAGCCTTGTAATTTGGCACTTCTCAATTCAAAGCTAACCGGCCCCTGCCATTGGTTTTTTACCGCATAATCATCATACCCAATACCCGATAAGGTTGCATTTAACGAAATAATACCGCTTATTTTCTGCGGCATATTAAATGCTTTTAGTAATGGTGTTAAATCGATATGGTTAAATTTTGGCTTAGCTGAAACATAAGCAGGAGTTGAGCGGTAATTCAAGGTGACGGGCAATGAGAAATCCCCACCAAACGCTTTCCCTTGCAGTTTAGCAACGCTAAAACGTGGAGCTTGGTTTTGTGCCTCAAAAACCACATCAGTTACTGTCATTCCACGATAAACTAAATGATTAATAGCTAAATTAATATCTGCGGTAAAAGACTGTAAACCAGATAAATCATACTGTTGAGTATTTGAACCTGATATCACAGGTTTAACACCGACACGGTTATTATTTGTCTCAGCCGTTGAATTAGAATCAGCCGCTGCTGTACCAAGTAAGTTATCTAAATCTAATTTATCTGAAACTAACTCAATCGCCACTTTTGGGATATCTGTTAATTGGATACTGATATTGCCCGTTAAGCTACTCTCATTGGCTTTGATCAACAAATTACTCAAACTTGCATTTTCTATTTTCCCTTTTGAATACAGGAAATCGCTGGTAATCTGCCCTTCTATACCGTTTTCGGGTAAATCAACACCACTTAATTTATAGTCAAATTGTGTCAACTTCCCACTAATCTTTTGATTAATATTAGATAAATCTATATCAGCCCGTGTATCAAAAATAAGTTCTTGCTGGTTTTTATTCAAGTTACCACTGAATTTGGCTGCGATTTGTTTTTTATCACTTTTTTTCAATGATAAATTTATATTTCGTAAATTAAATTCGTCTTTAGCAGTTTGCCAGATAACTAAGCTATTGGATATATTGATTTTTTCTATATCTAATAACCAATTAGTTTTTTCTGTTGGAGAGGATGATGGCGCTGTTCCGCCAGGGGCTACTGGGGCATTGGTGTGAATTTTGGGTTCGCTTTCTGGTGTTTTGCGAATGACCGCACCATCAATCACAATTTGCTCAACGGAGAGCTTATGAGAAATAAGCGGCCATAATTCAACATCTAGGCGCATGTTTTCCGCACTAAGAACAGGAGTTGTCGCATTAGGAGCAGTGAGAGATATCGGCCCCGTAATAATACTGAGTGTAGGCCAAACATGCCAACGCATATCCCCATTGAATTCAAGCTGATATCCACTTTTTTTATCTACTTGTTCCACAATGTAATGACGGAAATCGTTGGGGTTTACTAGCATCACAAGTGTTGTCAAACCCGCAACAATGACCACAAGTAAAATAATCAATGTCGTTAAAAAACGTTTCATGCTTCCCTCTCTTAAAACCCACCAGCGCCCATCATAAAGCGAACTTACACCACTGCTATCCCTGAAAATGGGCGGAAATTGCTTCTCATATCCTTCAAGAACAACAAGTTCCGCAAAATTACAGTGCTTAGTCTTCGCTAATCCGGCTACCTACTGCACCTTGTTGGTTTTTATATTTAGCATCTTGACGGCTATTATATGGGCGGTCTGCACTACCAGATAATGGCTCAAAACTTAAAGCACCGATCACCATACCCGGACGTAACGCTAAAGGCAATTTCCCAGAATTATAAAACTCTAACACGATTTGCCCATGCCAGCCGGGATCGATTCGATGTGCTGTTACGTGCACCATCAAACCCAGCCTTGCTAGTGAAGAACGACCATCTAACCAACCAACAAGATTGTCAGGGAGCGTAACAGACTCAAGCGTCACTGCAAGTGCTAATTCCCCTGGATGTAGGAAAAATGGTTCATCTTCACCTAGCACGATTTCATCGCTCATTACACGATCCAACGCGGCATTAACCTCATTTTTGGGACCGCTCAGGTCAATAAATGCAGCGGTATGCCCACGAAAAACACGGAATTGATTACCCAGTCGAACATCAGCGGTTGCACCATTAATCCGTTCAACGGGTGGGCGTGGGCTAATGACTAATTTACCATCATCCATCCATTGAATAATATCGCGGTCACATAGACGCATGGTTGTTTCCCCCTTCATTATTTTAGTCTCTGCGCTAATTTGTTAATCTTGACAGAATTCACCAATTTTTGCTTTCAAGACATCTATCGCAACCCGGTTTTTACCACCGCGAGGTACAATAATATCAGCATATTGCTTAGACGGTTCAATAAACTGCAAAAACATTGGGCGCACAGTTTTATTATATTGTTCGATGACAGAATCAAGTGTTCTGCCCCTTTCATTTACATCACGTTTAATGCGGCGCATCAAGCAAATATCGAGTGGAGTATCAACAAAAATAGAAAAGTCCATCTCACCACGTAAGCGTTTATCAGTTAACAATAAAATGCCTTCAATGATAATGACTTTTTTAGGTTTAAACGTAATGGTTTTTTGTTTGCGAGTATGAGCGACATAGTCGTATTGAGGAATTTCTACTGCTTGACCACTTTTCAGTGATTTAAGATGCTCATAAAGCAAGCTGTGATCCATTGAATTAGGATGGTCATAGTTTACTTTAAGCCGTTCTTCCATTGGAATATCTGCTTGGTCTTTATAATAACAGTCCTCTGGAATAACACCTATATTATGATCACCGACCTTTTCCCTAAGTTCTCGATATAGAGTGCTTGCAATTAAGCTTTTGCCAGATGCAGAGGCTCCCGATATACCTACAATGGTACAGTGATGCGCTATGTCAGTCATAAAATGATAACCTGGTTAAATATTTTAGAAATGAAAATACATAACATAGAAATGTTATGTTGGCGGAATTATAGGGGGTAATGACGTGTTGTTCCAGCATCCCTCGGCAAAGTTTGCTAAAAAAACGCCAATATTTGAAGAAAAGCCGCTAATCAATACTCGCTGTATTTATTTTACTATTAAAATTGCTTTTTACCTTCCAAGACAGCAATGCGGTTTTCAATAGATGGGTGTGTAGAAAAAACTGAATCTCCCTTATTAAAAATATAAGCCGCTTTTCGATAAGCCTGACCAGTACTTCGCTCATCGTACTCATGGGTTTCATGCTTCCCAGATATTTTTTTCAACGCACTGATCATGGCTTGGTTATCAGATGTCAGATCGACTGCGGCTGCATCTGCCATATATTCACGTGTGCGAGATAAGTAAAAATAAAGAATTTGTGTTATCCACGGTAAAACGAAATTAAGGACTAGTAAAATAACTTGAGCCTTATTAGCGGCATTATTTCTGCTTCGCCCAGCCGTGCGAATAAAGATTTGGCTAAATAAATTGGTCACCGTCAAAATAACATTTGCTAAAATACCCACATACAAGGTTAATTTTGAGTCCCCATGGATAATATGCCCCACTTCATGAGCTAAAACGGCCTGAACCTCCTGTCGATTAAGGCTTTGAAGCAAACCTCGGGTCACTCCCACAAGGGCATTACGTTTGTTCCACCCCGCAGCAAAAGCATTCGGCTCGTCAGTATCTAAAATATATAAACGTGGAATATAACCTAAACTAGCGCTCAAACTAAGCTCTTCGATAATATTGAACAGTTGTTTTTCTTCAGAACTTTTTGCATTTTCCTGAGTGATTTCCCTAGCGTTCATTCCCGCTAGCATCATTTTATGCCCTCTAAAATGAATATAAATCAACCCAAGAAATGTCAAACCTAGAACAATAAATGTCGCTATAGGCCACTCTTGAAACGTCACAAACTCCATCGCATTATCAAACAAATCTAGCTGTTCATTTGGGTGCGTTGCAATATCCGCCAGTAAACCAATGACTAACATTAGCAAAATGTAACTCATCACAACTAAACGAGTACGAATATTATTTTTGCGTATGACGTTTCTAAAATCCATAAAATGACCTGTTCTCTACAATAATACAAAACATTGGAATGCTGTCTAGAAGGAACCTCAGCACCCCAATGATTTTTCAATATTATGAATTAAAACGATATTTAATCGAAGTTAATACGACGTGATTCTTCAGATTTAATCGTTTCTTCATCAAGACGCCAGTATTCCTTAGATATTTTTAAGCTCGGAATAATACCAACAATCAGTGCAGCTGGCATTGAGGCTATATAAGCGTTATACGTTTCTAATGAACGGTTATAACCACGTTTGGCAAAAGAAAGTTTATTCTCAGAAGAAACGATTTCCTCTTGCAAATTGGCCATAATCGCATCTGACTTTAACTCTGGATAAGCTTCAACCGCAACATTGATAGCGCCACTAGTCACCATTTTAGACAGCGCATCTTCCGCTTCTCGTGCTTTATCCCCTGTTGCATTTTGTGCTTGGGTTCGTAGTTCAGTAATTTTACTGAAAACTTCGGTTTCATGGCTTAAATATTTTTTAACCGTTGCAAGCAAACTATCAAATACTTTTCCACGGCGATCTAATTGAACTGAAATTTCAGTTTCACTAGAAATAACCGCTTCACGCAATGCCACAATGCGGTTATAAAAGTAAAAAATAATAATCGCTATAACAACAATAAAAATTAAAAATTTCATAATCACCTTTTAGGGCTTACCCGCAGGAAGACAACTGATTAAACAAGATATGCTGCTATTCTACGCGAACATTAAGCAATAAAGAAACGCTAAGCATATAAATCAGAAAAATAGAAAGTTTAGGTAAACATTTTTCCGTTATAAGAGATATAAAAAACAAAAAGAAAAATACAACTCAGAACATTTGCTAATAAAAAAGGGGAAAAGCCGCGCTTACCCCCTATTTCACTTATTAAGCTAGTTTACTTTTAGCGCTCAATAATGGTTTCTATTTTGCGATAACTTAAACCGCACGGAAAGAAATTTCCGTTGGGATTTTATCCCCTTCCCAATACATAAGTGCAGAAATACCTGACGCAATTTCACGGTAAATATCCGCAAACTCACCTTCAGGGTCACGCATAACTGTCGGTTGCCCACGGTCTAAGTCTTCACGTAAAGAGATATGCAGTGGAACCTGCCCTAATAACTTAGTATGGTATTTTTCTGCTAATTTCTCTGCGCCACCAGTACCAAAAATTGGTTCAACATGGCCACAATTACTACAAATATGAGCACTCATATTTTCGACCACTCCCAGTACAGGGACATTCACTTTCTTAAACATCACGATACCTTTCATGGCATCAACTAATGCGATATCTTGTGGGGTAGTAACAACCACTGCACCGGTTACTGGGATATTTTGTGACAGTGTGAGTTGAATATCACCCGTTCCTGGTGGCATATCGATAACTAAATAGTCTAAATCTGGCCATAGTGTATCTTGGAGCATTTGCATTAATGCTTTGCTTGCCATTGGGCCACGCCAAACCATCGCATTATCGTCAGTAACTAAATAACCGATTGAATTCGTTGCTAGACCATAAGCCATTATCGGTGCCATGTGCTGACCATCAGGAGATGTAGGGCGCTCTAGTGTGGTCCCTAACATATTCGGAATTGATGGGCCATAGATATCCGCATCAAGAATACCGACTTTAGCCCCTTCTTGCGCCAAAGCTAATGCTAAGTTTACCGAGGTACTTGATTTACCAACACCACCTTTACCTGAACTCACCGCTAAGATATTACGAACACCATTAATACCGGGCAAATCATTTGCTCGTTTTAACGTCGTAATATCATGACGAAGTTTCCATTCAACTGCGTGTGCGCCGGTTTGTTGTTTTAATTCTGCTGTTTTTTCGCTAATTAATGCTTGAAACGGCCCTTTCCAAACGAAAGGCATCACTAACTCGACATGCAGCACATTGTCCAACATTGCGCAGTGGTGTAATGCTTTAATAGCAATCAAATTACGTTGCAGCGTTGGGTGTGTAAATGAAGCCAAAACCTTGGAGACTTGTTCAGTCAACAGTTCTGGTTTGTTTTGCTCGGGGGATTTATCGTTCATCCCGGCTCCTTTATTTATATTTTTGAACTATGTATATCCTAAATAGCGTCTCTAGGTTTATCAAACTCAGTAAACTACCGAAGATCCGCTGAATATACTTTGACTAAGATTAATCATAACAGAGAACACAAAAAATAGTGAAGCTAAGCTCAGGAAAAGCCACGAAGAGTTAATCTCCCCCCCCTAAAGTGAACTGAATGACAAAGTTTTATGGTGTCTCAGATAACAATTTCTTTTTTAAACAAATTTCCAATTAATATTTTATACCCCTAGCAGCGATGGTTTTGATCGGTTAACATCAAAGACCCTTTTCAAATAATGGAAGTAAGAAAGTTACTATGTCTCAAGTCGCGAATAAATCACTGGTAACCTGTGCGTTACCCTATGCTAACGGTTCAATCCATCTTGGTCATATCCTGGAACATATTCAGGCTGATATTTGGGTCCGTTATCAGCGAATGCGCGGCAAAGAGGTTCACTTTATCTGTGCCGATGACGCGCACGGTACGCCAATCATGCTTAAAGCGCAGCAACTCGGTATTACTCCCGAAGAAATGATTGCAGCAGTGAGCCAAGAGCATCAGGACGATTTTGCTGGTTTTGCCATTAGCTATGATAATTACCACTCAACACATAGTGCAGAAAATAAAACATTATCAGAACTGATTTATGGGAAGCTGAAAAATAACGGTTTTATTAAAAACCGAACCATTTCACAGCTTTTCGACCCAGAAAAAGGCATGTTTTTACCTGATCGCTTCGTTAAAGGCACTTGCCCAAAATGTAAAGCTGAAGACCAATACGGTGACAACTGCGAAGTGTGTAGCGCAACCTATAGCCCAACGGAATTAATTAATCCACGTTCGGTGATTTCTGGTGCTACACCTGTAATGCGTGATTCCGAACACTTTTTCTTTGATCTTCCTGCATTTAGCGACATGCTTCAAGCGTGGACTCGCTCAGGCGCATTACAAGAACAAGTCGCAAACAAAATGCAAGAATGGTTCGAATCAGGCCTACAACAATGGGATATCACTCGTGATGCGCCTTATTTCGGTTTTGAAATTCCTGATGCGCCGGGGAAATATTTCTATGTCTGGCTTGACGCTCCTATCGGCTATATGGGCTCATTTAAAAACCTCTGTGATAAACGCGGTGATCTCGATTTCGATGAATTTTGGAATAAGGACTCAAAAACTGATCTTTACCATTTTATTGGTAAAGACATCGTCTATTTCCATAGCCTATTTTGGCCAGCCATGCTAGAAGGCAGTAATTTCCGTAAACCGACAAATTTATTTGTTCATGGCTATGTCACGGTAAACGGTGCAAAAATGTCTAAATCGCGCGGTACTTTTATTACTGCACGTTCATATTTAGATCATTTAGATGCTGATTGCTTACGCTATTACTATGCAGCGAAGCTATCTTCACGTATTGATGATATCGATTTGAATTTAGAAGACTTCGTACAACGAGTGAACAGTGATATCGTCAATAAAGTGGTTAACCTAGCCTCCCGTAATGCAGGTTTTATCGCTAAACGCTTTGATGGCAAATTATCAGCAAACTTAGCTGAACCTGAGCTATACCAACAGTTTGTCGATGCTGCAAAAATCATTGGTGAGGACTATAACAACCGCGAATACAATAAAGCTATCCGTGAAATTATGGCTCTGGCCGATATCGCTAACCGTTACGTAGATGAGAAAGCCCCTTGGGTGGTCGCGAAACAAGAAGGTAAAGACCAAGAGCTGCAAGATATTTGCTCTATGGGTATTAACTTGTTCCGAATTCTCATGACTTACCTGAAACCCGTTTTACCAGGCCTGACTAAACGTGCGGAAGCATTCTTAAATACGGAACTTGCATGGGATGCGATTAACACCCCATTATTGAACCACAGCGTCGCACCGTTCAAAGCGCTATTTAACCGTATTGAAATGGCAAAAGTAGATGCGATGGTTGAAGCCTCAAAAGAGAGCATCAAACCTATCCAGCAAGTTACTGGGCCTTTGGCTGACGATCCTGTCCAAGACACTATCACTTTTGATGATTTCGCTAAAATAGACCTACGTATCGCGTTAATCAAACACGCTGATTTTGTTGAAGGCTCTGATAAACTTTTGAAATTACAACTAGATATTGGTGGTGAAACTCGCCAAGTATTCTCTGGTATTCGCTCTGCTTATCCAGATCCAAAAGTATTGGAAGGCCGTTTAACCGTGATGGTTGCAAACCTTGCGCCACGTAAAATGCGCTTTGGTATTTCAGAGGGTATGGTAATGGCAGCAGGCCCTGGTGGAAAAGATATTTATCTGCTCAGCCCTGATAACGGAGCACAGCCAGGTATGCAAGTTAAATAACGAGCATATGCAGTAATCCAGTTATTTGTTATAAGTGGGGAGCTAAAAACTCCCCACTTTTTTATTGCCTTTTTATTGTGATCGGTAGCACAATTATAAAGTTAATTGTATGATGAATAGATATTACATAACAGGACCAGTCTCATGTCATTTAAGCAGGTACTGATAACGGGGTGGCAATATTTGCGCGCTTTTGCAATACTTTACCTCTGCCTGATTATCGGAAACCTTATTTCCGCACTACTTCCCTTTTCCATTCCCGGCAGCATTGTCGGTATGTTAATCTTATTTGTATTGCTTGCATTACAAATAATTCCAGCTCACTGGGCCCAACCCGGTTGCAGTATTTTATTGAAAAATATGACCATTCTGTTTGTTCCTATTGGTGTTGGCATAATGAATTACTATGAATTAATCAGTCAACAAATGGTTCCTATCATCGTTTCTTGTGTGGTCAGTACCTTAATCGTCATGGTCGTTGTTGCTATCAGTTCAAACTATATCCATAAAGAACGCCCTGTCGTTGGCGCTAAACCAGATGAAGTTCCGTTACCCCCTGAAGAACCTATTTCTTCGGTTATTAATAATGATAAAACTAAGGGGGAGGACTAATGCTAGCGCATATTTGGTGGTCATTGCCGCTGACTATTGTAGTGTTTTATTTAGCACGCCAGCTGTCAGTAAAATTTAAATTACCAATTTTAAACCCACTATTGGTCACAATAGCGGTGCTTATTACGCTATTAGTTTTAACTAACACATCCTATGAGCACTATTTTGCAGGTAGCAAAATACTCAATGATTTACTGCAACCTGCAGTCGTCGCGCTTGCTTTTCCACTTTATGAGCAAATGCACCAGATCCGCGCTCAGTGGAAATCCTTATTAAGCATTTGTTTTGCTGGTAGCTTAGTGGCTATGTTCAGTGGTGCAGCCATTGCACTCTGGTTAGGTGCAACCCCTGATATCGCAGGTTCTATTTTACCTAAGTCGGTCACTACCCCTATTGCGATGGCTGTTGCTGATTCGGTTGGTGGGGTCCCTGCCATTAGTGCTGCTTGTGTGTTGTTTGTTGGGATTTTAGGCGCCATGTTCGGCCATAGCTTATTTGATGTGCTGCGTATTCGAACCCACGCGTCTAGAGGCCTTGCAATGGGAACTGCTTCTCACGCCTTAGGCACCGCACGTTGCGCTGAAGTGAATTATATTGAAGGGGCTTATAGCTCACTAGCACTAATGACCTGTGGTGTGATCACTTCACTTATTGCTCCGTTTATATTTCCTGTCATTTTACATCTTTTTAGCTAAGCTTAACTCACTAAGAAAATAACTAATCATATGAGTAAGAGGAATTAATCAGCCTCTTACTCACTAGCTCACATTAAAACATGAGATACTTCTCTCAATTCAAGAATTTGTTTCATATGTTTCATTTAAAATAGTGACTTTAGTCACATATTGTTCTACGTATTATTGAATAGAATGAAAACAATTAAATAGGGAGGGTAACTCATGCATTCAAGATTTAAGGCCGCTTGGGCCGAGCTTCCAGAAAAGTTACAGTCTGTACTTAGACCTATCATCGATAAGTCCGATTTTTCGGGGATGTTAACCGCAGAACAAGTTAAAAATATTAAAACACAAAGTGGTATTAACGATTCGGAATTAGCTTTTGCATTGTTACCTTTTGCCGCAGCCTATGCCGTCACACCTATCTCCCATTTTCAAGTTGGTGCAATCGCTTGCGGTGCAAGTGGTAATTTGTACTTTGGTGCCAATATGGAATTTAGCCACGTATCAATGGGGCAAGTCATTCATGCAGAACAATGTGCTGTAACCCATTCATGGATGAAAGGTGAAACACAAATTACCTCAATTACCGTGAATTACACACCATGTGGGCACTGCCGCCAATTTATGAATGAATTACGCGAAGGTGGCAAAATTATGGTGAATTTACCAGGCCGCACACCTGCGGTACTACACCACTATTTACCAGACTCATTTGGGCCCTCTGACCTCAATATTACTACACTACTGCTAGACACTGTTGACCATGGTTATAAAAACCAAAGCCGTGACCGGTTATTAAGTGCAGCAATTGAGGCTGCAAACCAATCCCATGCACCTTATAGCCAATCCCATTCAGGAATTGCGTTACAATTAAAAGATGGCTCACTGTTTACCGGACGCTACGCAGAAAATGCCGCATTCAACCCAAGTTTACCGCCACTGCAAGCCGCTTTAATTATGATTAACCTAGCAGGTAAAGATATTCATGCCATCGACCAAGCTAAATTTGTTGAAAAACAAGATGCGATTATCAAACATTGGTGTGTTACCGAAAATACATTACAGGCACTAGGTTGCCAAAATATTGAATTAGCTTATTTGGATTAATGTTCTCTCATGTTCCATGTATGGTTATTGTCAACAAGCTAATTATTGGCAATAACCATTTTTTATGTTTCATATGTTTTTAATAAATTGATAAAACTTTAATTCAGTAACTAACTAAAAAATGAATTTGATGAATAGCTAGAAAATCGAGAGGGAATATTTGATGCTGTTCTGTCTGAGAAATAGTTATTAAAAGAACTATCGAATGAATTCATTGATGACATATTGTCTCTTAAATTATCAATCATACGATCATAATGATTAATATTAGGTTGGTAATTAATTGATGGTGAGTTAAATAAGCCTGTTTCTGGTAATATATAGTCAGGTCTTTCTAAATAATATTCAGACAATAGATTTTTATGTGTAAATTCCGTTTGACCACGCCAATCTGTTTGTACAGAAAGTCGATTATTATCGCCAGATGGGAAATTCCAAAATGAAAACCTATTAGTTCCTCTATCGATTAATGGATTACCTGTTTCGTACACTAGCGCATTAATATTATCTATATTAGTTTTAATTGTAGGTGTTACAATGGAACCATATGTCTTTTTAAGACTAATGGTTACTCCATCCACAGCATTGTCTATGTCTACAACCCTTCTAAGCCAACGGTGTATTTGAGGTTGCTTACTAGCAGGGGCATCATATAAACTTTCAAACATAATATTTAAAGTTCTTAAACTTAATTCAGTTTCTTTTTCTGTATTACCTACCGCATCCAATGCCTTTTGCCAATACACCTCCCTTATTTCTCCGTTTGATAGTACATCAAAAACAGGTTGTAAGGTCCAGGATTCCGCAGGTAAGCCATATTTACTAAAAACACGTTCATGAAATTTCATTGCTTCTTCATGGGTTATATCACCTTTTATTTCTATGCCTTCCTCAGTGAATCTGTCTCGTAAAATTTTGACATAACCATAAGCCATATCGAATCGTATATTGTTAACTTTATCCTCATTAAATTTTTTACCATTTTCTATTGTTACTTCTTCTAAATAATTTAACGCAAAAGCACCTGAAAAAGAGTCCCCTTTTACCACACTATTAGCTAACGGAGCATATCGATCCCCTTTGCTTTCTAAATATTCATACATCAATTCTGGTTTTTTAGTTAAAATTAATATTTTTAAAGCCTTAGACGTATCAGTCCAATTTAATTTCATATTCCCTTTTCTACTAGTTACATTATTCATTTATCATTTCCTATTTATCATTTTCTGGTTTAAAAATATAACAATATCATTCTTTATTTCTTCCCACATAATTAAATCATCAAAAATCATATTTAACCTAACTTTAACACCAATGTTTTCAATTAAAAAAATAGCATCACAGTCACTATACTCCTGTCTAAATGGAATCCAAATACATTCAAATAAAGTATTTACATCATTATTTTTCAAATCCCAATAGTATCTGTTTTTATAATATTCCGGATCAATATTTTTTTTCATCCTCTTTAATTCAACATCGCTAAAGTAAAGATTTATTTTTTCATCATACAATACCTCGCCTTTTATTTTCTCCTCTCCTCTATCAAGATATAAGTATCTTTTATACTCTAGATAGCCATTAACATCTCCATCTAGTGGTTCAATAGATACTCTAATTATTTTTATATTTTCATTTGAATCAATTGGTTTCATTTCTGGCCATGACATCCTCATTGGCAGAATTCTAAAATTAGCCTCACACCCTTTTTTGTTTTCAACAAACCTTGGATCAAAATAGCTATACCCTTCATATTCAGCAAATGGAAAAACATACTCACTAGGAACTTCGATAATATTCTTATTAAACTGTCCACAAACAAAACCGGGGCGGTTCTCCCCATAAGAAATATGAGAGAATAATAATAACGGTAGAATCAAACCAAAATATAATTTCATAATAATTGAAACCTTAACATTTATATAACATTTAATTTTTAAACTTATTTAAATGAAAACTATGATTTAGCAAAAGATAATGTTTTACTCATACGTTCATACCATTTATTAATAATGATTTTCTGTTTTTTAGTGGCCTTCTTTTCCTTTTCTAACATCACTTTCATTAAGCTGTATATTACCGATAATTCCTGGCCACGGTCTCCGGAAGCTGCCATAATTTTTTGCCAATAAAATTCTTTTTCTTTTTCATCTAATACAGAAAATACCACACCTAAAACCCAAGCTTCTTCCGGTATTTTATTACGTAACATAACCAGATAGTGTATTTCATCTGCTTCTTTATAGGTCATATCATGAGAGACTTTTTCACCTGTACTCTGTTTCCTCGCTTTTCGCTTCAATACTTGAAGCATTTCTAATGCATGGTCATAATTTATTTTGTCTATCAATGTTTTATTAATTGTTTTGTTTTTTTCTTTCATCACCAAATAAAAATAATCTGTTATAACTCGACCAAAAATTGATGAACCATATTTGTTTTCATAGAAATAGTTGTCAATATTCCTTAGTGTTTCTATTGGGTTATAGTCTGCTCTTGAGTGATTCATTCCTCCTAGAAATGCCATAATAAGTAATATATAAATACGCTTATTTCTTAACACCCCATTAATTAAATTCATAAAACTCCTTAGTGAAAAATGAAATATAAAATAAAATTCAACTTATATAAATTTAAAACTTGCAGCAATATATGATGTTTGAAAATATAATTTCGCTTACAGTAAACTAATTTTTTCACTCACTAACTCATTAAAAACAGTGAAAAAAACATTAAGAGAATTTATCCATCAGGAAGTTAAACCATTGTTTAAAAAACCGTTGAGATAAAAAGAATTCATTCATACTTGCCTAACCGTGATCTACCCACCGTAATGAGTACACCATTGACAGCTTTCATTCCCTTTCGCGCTTAAACTCCTTATCATATGCACAATATTTTTCAGTAAATTTTTTAACGCTTTTTTATCATTATTTACTGTACATATTTGCTGTTTAGCTTAGGATCTACCCTGACTTTGTTGATTAATCGTCCGAAGAGTGATATTTCATGGAACATGAATACGAAACAAAACGCCCTCTCTATATACCCTACGCTGGCCCAATTTTGCTTGAGTTTCCTTTACTGAATAAAGGAAGTGCGTTCACCGAAGAAGAACGCGCAAGTTTTAACTTACATGGATTACTGCCTGAACAAGTTGAAACCATCGAAGAACAAGTTGAGCGTGCTTACCGCCAATTAATTGATTTTAAATCAGATATTGATAAGCATATCTATTTAAGAAATATTCAAGACACCAACGAAACCTTATTTTATCGCCTTATTGATGCCCACCTTACAGAGGTCATGCCAATCATCTATACCCCTACGGTGGGTGAAGCCTGTGAGCATTTCTCTGATATTTATCGTCGTGCACGCGGTTTATTTATTTCTTATCCGAACCGTGAATACATCGACGACATGCTACAAAATGCCACCAAACAAAACGTAAAAGTCATCGTTGTAACCGATGGTGAACGTATCTTAGGTCTTGGTGACCAAGGTATCGGTGGAATGGGCATCCCAATTGGTAAACTCTCTTTATATACTGCGTGTGGGGGGATCAGCCCAGCTTATACCCTGCCAATCGTTATTGATGTGGGGACCAATAATCCACAACGCCTGAATGACCCCCTGTATATGGGATGGCGTCATCCACGGATCACTGGCGATGAATACAACGAATTCCTCGAAGAATTTGTACAAGCGGTAAAACGCCGCTGGCCAAATGTATTGCTGCAATTTGAAGATTTTGCACAGAAGAATGCAATGCCGTTGTTAAACCGCTACCGTGATGAGCTCTGCTGTTTTAATGATGATATTCAAGGTACTGCATCCGTCGCACTTGGTAGCTTAATTGCAGCTAGCCATGCTGCTGGTAGTAAGTTAAGCGACCAACGCGTCACTTTCTTAGGCGCCGGTTCAGCCGGGTGTGGTATTGCTGAGCAAATCATTGCCCAAATGAAATCTGAGGGTCTGAGTGACGAAGAAGCGCGTTCGCGCATTTATATGGTTGACCGCTTTGGTCTGTTAACCGATAAACTGCCTAATTTACTCGACTTCCAAGCCAAATTAACCCAAAACAGTGGAAGTTTAACTGATTGGGATGTTAACAGTGACTCAATTTCACTGTTAGATGTGGTGCGTAATGCCAAACCAACCATATTAATTGGTGTATCTGGCCAAGCTGGGTTATTCACAGAAGAAATCATTAAAGAGATGCATAAGCACTGTGAACGCCCTATCGTCATGCCATTATCGAACCCAACTTCGCGGGTTGAAGCTCGCCCTGAAGACATTATCAATTGGACTGATGGCAAGGCCTTAGTCGCAACAGGAAGTCCATTTAGCCCAGTGTCTTACAAAGACCAAGTGTTCCCAATTGCACAATGTAACAACTCCTATATCTTCCCGGGTATTGGTCTTGGTGTGATTGCCTCTGGTGCTAAACGTGTCACTGATGGTATGTTAATGGCTGCCAGCCGTGCGTTAGCAAGCTGTTCTCCTCTGGCAAAAGAAGGGAAAGGGGCGTTATTACCTTTGCTTTCTGATATCCAACACGTTTCTCGTATCATTGCTAAACAAGTTGCAAAAGAAGCACAGATTCAAGGTGTTGCAACCGTAACTTCGGATGAAGCACTTGATGAAGCAATTGAACGTAATTTCTGGAAACCGGAGTACCGCACTTATAAACGAACTTCATTTTAATTCGTAATAAGCGTATGAAAGGGGCTCTTAGTTCTCTATAGTACATAGAACTGTGTAAATTTGATAAAAACCCCCTTAATTGGGGGTTTCTTTTTCCTGAAGACTGCACTATATATATAGTAAATAATGTGTAATTTGTGTAGGATTCAAGGATGTTTGCAACGAAGGTTACAGCCAAGGTAGTTCAGGATAACAGTGGAGTAACCACAGAGATCCCGGTCATTCTGACCGACCAAGGGGTTTTGGGGTCGGTCACAGATTATGTGCTTAGCCTTCACCTAAATGGCATCTCATTTTCAACAATCACCAACCATATTCAGTCGATTAGACTCCTCATCGAGTTCATGGATGCCAACGAAGGCATGTTCGATGAACCCGAAGCGTTGTTCGCGGGCTTCGTCCGACGGCTCTACAGCGGGACCATCGGTGAAGATGGATTGGACCCCTCTGGCCTGTATTGGATACCGGCCAGTAATGGCACGATACATCGACACATCAGCAATCTGACGAATTTCACCAATTGGCTCTCGGACAAAGGTCTGGGCAAGCCTCTCAATACCTTGCGCACAGCCACTCGACATGAGGAACGCATTCAGTACGCCGCTTGGTTTAGGCGTAACCAGAATGATTTCCTCGGGCACATTAAAGACACCTCGGTTAGTACCACGGTAAAAAGAGCCCGCAGCATCAAGGGCAGAACACCTCTGGCAAAAACCAATGACGATGCCATCGCCTTCCCTACGGGAAAGTTTGAAGACTTCTATATGAAGGGCCTGGGAGGAGCCAAAGACCCGCGAGTTGCGCTGCGGGACAAGCTTATCGTGCTCCTGATGCACGCGACCGGATTGAGGGTGAGCGAAGCACTGTTACTCTGGGTCACCGATGTCTTTGAAGACCCCTCCGATCCAGATCGGGCAATCGTGAGGATCTACAACGAGATAGAAGGTAAGGCACCTGAAGGCTGGAAGTCCCGAAAAGGGATAAAAACCCGCAAGGCGTACCTTCAAGAAAAATACGCACGCATCCCGCGCCAGGAGATGCAAAAAACCCCACATCTCGGCTGGAAATCCAAAACCCTAGATGACAAGGATGGCTACCTGGAGGCGCATTTCTTCCCGCAAGAGTTTGCCCAAGTATTCATGTCGCTGTGGCGACAGTATTTGGTTTTCCGTGCATCGGTGGAGTGCCATCATCCCTATGCGTTTGTTAGCTTCGACTCTCGCTATCTGGGCAATCCCTATACCTACAATTCCTTCAACCAAAATTATGCGGCTGGGTTAAGACGAATTGGTCTCGAACCCGACAAGACCGTAGGGTTAGATCCACACGGCCATCGCCACAACTATGGCCGTCGATTGACGGATGCCGGAGTCGATCCGCTTATTCGCAAAAAGTGCCTGCATCACGCAAGCCTGGAGTCTCAGGTTCCTTACACCATGCCCTCCAGCGCGAAAGTCTCGGAAGCGCTGTCCCAGGCAACACAACAACTTCAGTTGGGATCGGATAAGGAAAAGCCCCCCGCATCTTTCGATTGGAAGACGCTTGCAGAACACGGTTTTGAAGACATTGATCCAAACGGCCACTTTACGGGCAAGAATCCACGATTGGGCAAAGGTAAATCATGACAAAAAGAAGGACGAGTAAAGGCTACACCACGGATCTGACGCTGGGGTGGGTGACTAAGGAACTGGGGCACAACTGGCTGCAATGGCAGCAGTACGCCGCCGAATGGCTTGCGGAGCAAAACGTAGGCATTGATCTGCGATTAAAATGCTTAAGACACTTCTTTAACTATCTGAACGCTAAAGCCCCGTACGCCGTTGACGTGGCCACGATGTTCAAGGGCCATCCGGGTGGTCACAAGGTGTCCACGGAAGAGTTTGAGGCCTTTCTGGTTAGCAGTGGATCGATTACTAAAAACTCTAAACACATTTCGTCCACGGTCGATTTATGCAATTACATCCTCAAGCACCATTTGAGCGCCGAGGACGATAACGGCGTTGGGCGGCCCCTATTCCCGAATCCGTTCGAGAAAATCACGAATAACACATCAAACACCGAAACCGTCCACAGCCCCTTGCCCTATCGCTACATCCAGCAACTGAGGCACATCCTCTGCCCCTATCCAACCGACGACCCCGGCAATAAAACGCCGTGGGTAGGCCACCATTTCCGGGACTGGCAATGGGCCATCGATCACCTTCAGTCTGGCAATGGGGCATGGGTGGAAGTGCCGCCCGAGGTCATCGACCCTGATGATCCGGATTGCGTTTTCCGGACTCGGATTGTGCCCAGGAAGGGAGAAAGAGTTGAGGTCCACGAAATCTGGTCGCCGGTCATGGCGATGTTCCTGTTTACCAAGCTGCACCTACCCCTGCGCTCTTTTCAGGTGAGGTTTCTGGACTCCGGCGAAGCCGATACCTGGCGCTATGAAGGTGGGCAATGGGTGGAAAACACCAAGCACCCCTTCAAGTATGGAACGCCCAAGCGACCTTATGAGAAAGGCGTCTTCCGCCGCATATATGACTCCATGACCGAGGGGTACTCGACCGGCCTCTACGTGTCCACCAACAAAACCGCCGATCAAAACAAGGATGAACTTCAGCGGGGATACACCATCCCTTGGCAGCACGAAGAGCTGCTGTATTGGCTGGAAAAGCTCCGCAGTTGGCAGGAAAAATACAACCCGATTAACCGACTGGTCAGTGGCACAGAGCTTAAGCGTAGCCATATTGGCGTCGCTAAATCCAAGCAACAATTGAAACAAATGGGCGAGTTTGCCTTTTTATTCAGGGAGCGTAATTCTGCTTTTCCAATTACCTACACCTCATTGGCTAGTTCGTGGTATCGCCTGTTGTCCAAACTGGAAGAGGATGTCTTCCAGTCGGGCCAAACGATGGCCAACGGGGATCGCCTTCGGTTTGTGAAAGACTACGGCGAGGACTTTGAAGGTACGGAAGCCGCTAAGGTGGCAACGGACTACCCGCTTCACAGCCTTCGGGTCTCCTTGATCACCTGCTACACCATGGACACCGACCTCCCCTTGCCGGTGATCGCGAAGCTTCTGGCCGGCCACACACGGCTTCTGATGACGATCTATTACAACAAGATCACGCCCTCCGTGATGGCCGACAAAATGAAGGAGGCACACGCAGTTCTGTCCGAACGAGGTGAAGGCTCGCTCCGAAACTTCCTGGTGGACGCGGAAATGAGACAGATCCCGCTCCGGGCTGCCTTTCACAACGACCAGCACAATTCCGTCGAGAGCGTGCTTGCCAACCGGAATCCCATCGGCTGGGAGGAACGAGCCACGGGCTTGTGCCTGGTTGGGGGCAACACCGTGCGCTCAGATGAGCTGTCCACCGTAGGCGGGTGCTGGAACGGTGGCCCGATAGTTAGGGGTTCAGAAAGCGCACATTCAAGAGTTTATGGCCCGGTCCCCCTCGGGCCGGAAAACTGTCCCCGCTGTCGCTGGCACATTACCGATGCCACCTATCTTCCGGCTCTCAATTCTGCGTTCAACCAGGTGAGCTACAAGGCGCACCAGGCGGCCGAGCTGTCTGTTCACCTAGAGGGTCAGCTAGAAGCACTAAAGGATGAGCTGTTCATCGCTGAGGAAACCGGTGCAGTGTTTCTCAAGCACAACGAACTTCAGGCGATAGAACGGCGCTACGAGAAGCAGAGGGTGGAGGCGGATGAGTACGCCAAGGATTGCATCGCAATTTTCAACCTGATCAATCGGGTGATCCAGATCGAGAATGGGCGTGAAGAGGACGACGACGGGCAAAAGCTGATCGCGGTCGGCTCTGATGAAGACCTCAAATATAGTATGAAGTTCGTCGAAACTGACTCGGAGTTACTGCACCTGGCACTGCTGTGCGAGGACGCTGAGTTCCACCCCGATCTGCATGATGATCTGCGCAAGACGCCCGCGATAGCCAAGCGTACCAACGCCTTGAGCCGCATGATGGCCCGTTCCGGGTACAAGCCCGTTTTCCTTGAAATGGACGAACAAACCCAGTTGATTGCGGGTAACGCGCTCATGCGCAAGATGGCCAAAATCGCCGCCCCCGAAGATCGGCTTGAGGGCTACCGGATCGCGTCCAATTACATTGAGGCGCAGGAATTCCTGAAAGACGATCGGCTGCTGAAATCCGGGTTTGACGCCGTGAAGAAGATAGCCCCAATCACCTTGCCTACTGAATCCGTGGCGCGGATTCCCGCCCTGGAGGTGGAAGAATGAACATCGATACCAATGCGGTTCTGGAGTCCCTCAAGGACGGTAAAACCGCTAAAACACAGTCGTCCCTGGATACGCTCAACCAGACCCTGAAGGACTACTACGAATCCGGTGCCCGGGACTTCTCCATTACCACCATAGGGCGTGTCTCAGAGGAAAATGACGGCGTTGGCTATCAGTCGATTCGTGCCACCGCGAACAAGCATTACCGGGACCTGATTGAAGCGTGGGCCGCTAAGGCGAAGACCACCACCAAGAAGCCACCGGTAGGGCCTGCCAAGAGACCAACTCAGGACCATCAGTTGCTTGAGCGGATTGATGATACAGCTGTGCGAGCCCTTTTTGGGCAAATCATCCGTGAGCGGGATCGCTACAGGAGCGAAGCCAACATGCTCAAGAACCAAACCCAGATCGTCATCGACAAGCGCCCTACGGTTTACAGTGAACCCCAGTCAGACGCCAGTGTGGAGCTGCTGCCCTCATTGAAGGGAGTCTGCTCTGACAACGAGATTAAAGCCCTGCAAACCGTCTGCACCGATGAGTGGCTCGAAAAGCTCGGGTTCCAGGCGAACGAATTGGGTCAGGTGAAGGATGAGTATGGTGTGGAAATCCTGCCTCGTGGCTTCCTGACCGGGCTCAAGAAGATCCTGGGGGAAATTGATGAGTAATGGTCAGGAAAGAGCACGTCAGAACCTGAGTGCCTTCCAGAGCTGGGTGGCCACCCAAACGGATGACGATTTTAAGCAGATCCTCCATCGGGGCCAGTTAAACCGTGGCGAAGTGGCCAAAGCCATAGGCATCGGAAAGAGCGCGTTGCGCCAGAATCCGGCCATCAAAACGGCATTGGAGAATCTGGAGCAGAACCTGCGTTATCGGGGTGTTCTGCCAGAACTGACCGAAACCGCCAAGGCCCAGCGATCAGAACCCAAACGCTATGATCCCAGCGTTAACAAAAGAGCCATGGAATCGAGAAGGCTCTCAGTGCTGGAGCAGGAAAACATTGAACTAAAGGCCCGGGTGGCAACCCTCGAAGCCAAGCTAAAACGTTACGGTGAACTGTCCGAAGTCCTCACAGAGTTCGGAGTAGCGCCCGATGCATGAAGAGTATTTCCGTGTCACCAGCTGCCAGCATAACGGCTATAAATACACGATCTTCACGGGCGTTCCCCTCAAGACTGACAGTTACAAGATCAACTCGGGCAAATACATCGTCAGCATCCGATGCGAAAACCAGTCCCTGCCTATCAAGCCGTCCGTTGGTCAGCAATGGCGAGTGCGTGGCGTAAGGACGCTGGAGACCGTTCAGGCAGGCGATTATAAGCTTCAGCAACATTTGTATGACGCCCCAGCTGAGATGGAGTGCACGCTGCCGGAAACGGGCGAGGCGCTGATCCGTTTCATTGCCAATGAAAAGGAGTTCACCGGTATCGGTGAGGCCAAAGCACGCGCCCTCTGGAACGTTTTTGGCAGTGACCTGCACCCCATGCTCCAATCCAATACCTCCGAGCACAGAGGCCGTCTCAGGGAGGTTCTTAGCGAGGTTTCAGTAACCGCGCTATACAACGGCTACGCCAAGTACAAAAACCTTGCGCATGCGAATTGGCTGGCTTCTCTGGGAGTGCCGCTGAGCATCCAGCAACGCATTCTAAAGTACCACGATAATCGAACCGTTGAGGTACTCAAGACCAATCCCTACGCATTGCTCGGATTCGGAATGCCTTTTCCCGATATCGATGCGATTGCTGAAAAAATGGGCATGGATAAATCGGCACCGGTGCGGCTCGCAGCTGCGTTAGAAAGCGCGATACGAAAAGAGGTAGAAAAGGGGCACACCTACGCCTCCCATCCGGCGCTCAGGCCCGAGGTGACCAAGCTTCTGGGCGATAAAGCTCTGGTCGCAGAGGCGTTCGCCAGCGGTTATCGCAACGGCCAGTTCATTCTCAGGCCAGAGACCGGCACCTACCACCCTACCGCCCAAATCATGATGGAGTCGGTCGTTGCGAAGCGGCTCAAGGCCCTGGCCGCCATCAAGAATGAAGATGAATCCGTCTTCAAGGCGCTCACCGAGGCCGTTCAGGAGTTGCCCTACGACCTGACCGAGCAGCAGGTCCAAGCGGTCGAGTTGAGCCTTACCAATGCGGTGTCCTGCATTACGGGTGGTGCCGGTACGGGTAAAACCACGGTCCTTCGTGCCGTGCTCAAAGCCTATGCCGCACTAGGCTATCAGGTTCATGCCGTCGCTCTGTCGGGGCGAGCTGCTATGCGACTGCACGAGAGCATCGGATTCTTCACCATGACAATTGCTCGCCTGTTGCGGGAAGAGCCGATCTCGCCGTCACTGGATCAGGCGCAGCATCTCCTGGTCATCGACGAAGCCAGTATGACCGACCTGCCGACCATGTATCGGATTGTTACGCACCTCGATCCTTCGGTACGCATCATCCTGACCGGCGATCCGAACCAGCTACCAGCCATCGGCTGCGGCAAAGTCCTCTCAGACATCGTTGAGTCCGGTGCAATCGCTACGGTTGAGTTGAACATCGTCAAACGCCAGGAAGACTCAACGGGCATCCCGGAATACTCGGCCACCATCAATCGGGGTGAGGTGCCTCCTGCGTTATCGGTTGGCGCAATCACGTTCCACGAGACGCCTCCGCAGAAGATGGTCGATAAGTGCAAATCCTTGTATGCGGAGTCACCCTATAACACTCAGATCATCGGAGCCACCAAGGCTCTAGTTGGCGAGGTGAACCGTGAGTGCCAAAAGCTGATCAATCCCGATGGGGAGTGCTTGCAGTTTAGACTGCATGGCGATGAATTCTTCCTCGATATCAGAGTGGGCGACCCGATCCTCTTCACCAGGAACAAGTACAACATCGGCATTCAGAATGGGTCTCTTGGCGTATTATCCTCAACAGAGCGCGACACCAAGGACGGCCAGGAAACATTTGGTGTCGTGACGCTGGATACCGGCGAAGCCATTTCAATTACGGATGAAGTCTTCGATTGCATGGAGCTTGGCTACGGAATCACGCTCCACAAGGCTCAAGGGAGCCAGTTCCCGAGAATCATCGTGGCAGTCCAGACGGGGCGTATCTCAGACCGTGCGTGGCTTTACACGGCGATTACCCGTGCCGAGGCAGAGATACATATTGTCGGGCAGGCTAGTGATTTTGCGTCCATCGTAAAATCGGTAAGCAATGCCACCAGGCGGGCGAGTTTCTTGAGGGAGCTGCTGCAAGAGAGGGATTCGGGGGTAAGCCATTAATGGCACGCCCCCTCATCGCCGGTCGCGGCCATCGGGACCTCTCCCTGTACCGCAACTTCATCTTAAACGATCATCGCTGGTCGTCAAATACCTCGAAATCAGCTCATAAACAAAAGCGGACATTCGCCGCACTCCCAATTCCAGGCTTTACGCCCCTTAAACGGGTAAGCAACGCCCCATCAAGAACTTGGCAAACGATCAAAAGGGCTGACGGTTCCAGCACGTCGATCGCCAATGACATGCGTGTAGATTTCTGTCGTTCGAATGTCGCTATGCCCAAGAATTTCCTGGACCGTCCTGATATCGCTCCCCGATCTCAATAACTCTGTCGCAAAGGCATGCCGAAAGGTATGAGCCGTCACACGCTTGGTGATTCCCGTGGCCAGAACGGCCTGCCTCAATCGCCGCGAGTACGATGAATGATGAAGATGGTGGCGGCACACATAACCAGCGATGGGATGAACGCATCTTGTTACGGATGGGAACAGGTACTGCCAACCAAAGTCCTTCATGGCCGGTCCATACTTCTTGTGAAGTGAGGCCGGCACTGACGTAAGCCCGAATCCATCGGCCAGATCGGACTCATGTACAGCCCTGACATGGGCGAATTGTCGCTCCATGTTTTCTCTTAGATTGCCTGGAATCAGTGTGTATCGATCTTTTCGTCCCTTACCGTTGAATACGAGCAAACTGCGGCTTTTTAGGTCGATGTCTTTCACGCGAAGCGAAAGAGCTTCGTTGATTCTCAAACCGCATCCATAAAGAAGCGCAGTGATGAGCCAATACTCTGCATCCATGTTTTGAAGAATAGAAGCAACTTCATCGGGACTCAGAACGGTTGGCATGCGTCGAGGCGTTTTCGTCATCTTGTACTGTAGGTTTTCAATCTCCCGCTTCAGCACATGCTTGTAGACAAAAATAATCGCGCATAGCGCCTGATTTTGAGTGCCCGGACTGACTCCCCGATTGACGGCGAGGTGATTCAGGAAACGCTCAATTTCGTGATTACCCATGACTTTTGGGTGCTTCTTGTCATTGAAAAGGATGAACTGACGAACCCAGTAAAGATAGGACTTCTCGGTTCGGTAGCTGTACTGCTTTGTCCTAATTTCTGTGCGGACCGATTGTAGAAACGGTGATTTCGACACGCTCGCCCTCCGTGGCTGAATGCTGTATGTACGTACAGTTATAATAAAAAACACCCAAAAACACCAAAATTCTTGCGGCTTAATTTGCACGGCCCTGCTCACTTTTCACAATGCATCTCTGTAGGTATCTGTTTCAGCATGGGAAAAATTCGACCCACTGGATTTAACGTGCAAAAACGTGCATAAATATCCCGCGTGCACACTTTTCACAGAACCAAAAGCTCAAAAGCCCCCTGAGATGGAGGGGTAATGATCTGAAAAATCGAGGTTATTCAGGTTGTGAAGCAGTATTGGACTGGGTGATGGTGTTGCGGTTTAATAAGAAAGCAAACTAATAAGCTGTTAGCCCTCAGGAGGAAAAATGAAAATATCCATTATGGCAGCTGTTTCCGAGAATGGAGTAATTGGCTCTGGATTGGATATACCTTGGCATGTATATGGTGAGCAGCTCCTGTTCAAAGCTATGACTTACAATCATTGGCTTTTAGTCGGTCGTAAAACTTTCGACTCAATGGGTAAACTTCCGAATAGGAAATATGCTGTGGTTACTCGTACTGAAATGGCCTCGAATGATCCTGATGTTGTTTATTTCACAAGCGTTGAATCGGCATTAGCTTACTTAGACAACACGACAACACATGTCTTTGTTTCTGGTGGTGGTGAAATTTACAAAGCATTAATCGAACAAGCAGATGTTATCCATCTTTCAGTGATTCATAAGCACATCTCTGGCGACGTGTTTTTCCCTTCAGTTCCACAGAGTTTCAAGCAAACATTTGAGCAAAGTTTCAGTTCAAATATTGATTACACGTACCAAATTTGGACAAAGGGCTAACAAACTGTTCAAGAGTGATTCGCAACGCGTGGCATTTTCACTATGCGTTGATTTAAGTGATTAAGGTGGTGTGTGGAGGCTTCGGTATTGCGTTGCTCACACCTTAACAGGGCGTTATGTATCCTGACCTAGGAACTAGATACAGCAGATCCATCATAATGAAGATATTGAGTTGAACATATGACGTACAGAACAATCAGAACGCTCTTACAGCCTTGTAATGTAGATTTCAGTGAGCTTGAAGATCTATCTTCGATGGCGAAATATGCCAGAGTGATAGGGATTGGCGAAGGGGCTCACTTTGTTTCTGAGTTTTCCTTGGCCAGAGCCAGTTTCATCCGATACTTTGTAGAGATGCACGAGTTTAATGCAATTGGGCTGGAGTGCGGGGCGGTTCAGGGTAACCGGATCTCCGAATGGCTCAAATCTTCAGCGAGCACGGATAAGCTAGAGGAAATCACGAACCCATTGACCTTCGCTCTGTATGGGTCGGTGCTGACTTGGCTCAAATCTTATCTTTTAGAGACTGGAAAAAGCATTATGGTGGTTGGCGTTGATTTGCCCAATACGCTGAACCCACTTGACGACTTACAGAGATTGTCCGCGGCTATTGATTTACTGGATCCCATTTTGAAGCCGGACGTCGATGCGTTAATCCAGTCTTTGGAATCCATATGTGGCGATTCCCCCGTGATTTCATCCGCGCAATGGGGTGAACTGGGTACCGCTAAACAGGATCAAGCCTTCTCCCGGATTAGTCGGTTAAAGTTGCGGTTGTCTGGATTGGAACCAATTCTAGTCCAGCGAGGTGGAAAGGAGCTGTTTCAAAGGGCGTCGGAGTGTGTCTGTTCGATTGAACATACGCTCGAAACATTGCGCACCATGAAGATGCTCTTTGATGGCACTTCACTCGATGGTGACACTTCCGTTCGTGAGATGTTCACAGCTACCACTGTTGAGAGATTTCTTCACGCAGATCCAAATTTGAAGATACTTCTACTTGCGCATAACAACCATATCCAGAAGACTTCAGTTTCCTTTTCTGGAGAACTTACGGCTGTTCCTATGGGCCAGCAACTTGCGTATCGGAGGAAAGATTACCGTGCCATTGGAGCAACGCATCTAGGGGGTACTGTGCCGGAGATGCAGTTTCCTTCGCCTGACAGTCCGTTAGGCTTTTCGGTGGAGCCCACAGACGCTGATAAAATCCAAAGAGACAGTGTGGAACAGCATATTATGAGTGCTAGGGGTGTGGCGGGCTCATGTTTAATATTGTCGGACGACGTTAAAGGCGCTAGCCGAGTTAGATCGCAGAGCTCATCTGTTGAGACGAATGTGAGTGATGCCTTTGACGCTATATTCTGCGTTCCTAGCGCCAACCAAGATAAATTAGTGAAATTATAGGCATCGGAAATTGGACTACATAACAATCACATGCACTCGGAGAGCAAAAAGTACCGCTCGTCCCTCGCTTTGCTTTTCGCTCCCGGTGATGTGAGGCGTTATACAGTAGAAGGACCTCAGTCAGATGAGCCTGAAACAACATTTTGAGCTGATGGCCGAATACAACCGGTGGATGAATGAGAGGGTATATGGCGCCGCAGGCAACCTGAGCAAATCGGCTCTTTTAGAAGATCGAAGAGCCTTCTTCGGGTCAATATTGGGTACGCTAAACCATATCGTTGTTGGGGATACGATTTGGCTAAAGAGGTTTGCTGCACAACCAGCAAGCGCTGAACCACTACGTGAAATCACTGAGCTAGCGGCTCCCAAAAACCTCAACCAAATAATTTTCGAAGATCTTGATGAGTTGTATAGCCACCGAAAGTGGCTAGATGAGAAAATCATCAAATGGATTTCAGGGCTCACTGATAGTGATTTAGATTTTATTCTCAGCTATCAGAATACCAAGGGTGTGCCCGCCACCAAACGATTTTCCTCCTTGATCTATCATTTCTTCAATCATCAAACTCATCATCGGGGGCAGGTAACTACGCTACTTTCGCAATCTGGCGAAGACGTTGGGGTAACGGATTTGCTAGCACTGATCCCGAGTCAGAACAATGTATAACCAGGGGCTCCAGCGGACCGGTTTTCCGGCGCGGTGCGCCTCCAAATCGGCCGCTGAGCCCAGGCGTTAAAACGGGGTATGCCCTGGTGATACCATGAACGATGAACAACAACATAAAAAATATCGAGAGATGGATTTTCTGTTACCCGCATGGCTCGAGCGACAATTTAGCCATCAGGAAAATATGGAGCTGGAGCTGAATGGGTGTTGGATTAGGGCTTTAGAGCAAGGTGTTCTCAATCCCATCAATATCGAGCACCAACATTTGTTGGATGTGGTTACGGGAAAGGCAGAACCAAGCACATTGCTTGAGCAAACATGGCTTAAGTATAAAAAGCTCTCAGCAAATGGCTGCCCTTGCGAGGTATGCGCCGGTGTCGGGTATTACGACAACCCGAAAACTGGGGAAAGGGAAACTTGCTATGGCTGCCATGGTGCCGGACGTGTTGGCTGCACTCCGGTACAAATTACAGTAGAGGGGCATTATTCCAAGTGACCCAAGAGGTTTTAACAAGGCCAGTCACGGCGACGTCTACTACATTGCGGCTTCGCCTCCATTCCGTAGCCGCGCATGCTGGCTGGCGTTATGCAATCAAGGAGGACAAGTTACGTGATCACTGACCGAGAAACTGAACTGGCTGAGCGACTAATCAAGCTACATGACGGAAGGAGCTATCGGGAACTCCAAGAAATGTCGGCGCTGCCTAAGGACCCGAATGACGATGGGAAGATCACTGAAGACATGTATCTGGATATGTGTCGGGATATAGAGAACGAAATGGGTGCGTTGGAAAGCATCGAGTCTATAGATTGCCTACCGAGAAATGAGTCCAAGTTGACGTTGTGGAAGGCGAAGTACAGCAAAAGTGATATCAAAGTGTTTTGGGCGATTGGATTCGACTCGGAGACACTGAAAGTTCAAGACGTTTTGGTCCAATGGTAAATGCATAACAAGGCCAGTCACGGCGACGTCTACTACATTGCGGCTTCGCCTTCATTCCGTAGCCGCGCATGCTGGCTGGCGTTAAAACGTAAATACAGGAGGTCACATGCAACGGATCGCAACACAAATTACTCTGCGGGTTAATCTGCTCTTTCTATCCTTGATTCCTAGCATTGCTCTTGCCGACAACTCGGCTCCTGAAGACTATCTCGCCAATAAAACGCTGGTGTTGGAGGTTCGGTATTGTGAGTGTCAGGCTACACAATCGGATAGCTTACCCTCTGATTTATTGCCAAGCTTTCTGGAAGAATCGAGACTTTTAAGGGTTAGCGTATCGAGCAAGGATAAAGGCTTTGCCTCTTCCAGTGAGTTGTCCATAGGTTATGAACTCAAGCCAATCATGGGCTCGTCCGGCCAATTCCAGTTCAACTATGCTGGCAATTACACTACAAGCAATGGGAGCAATGGGAGCAATGGGAGCAGTGTTGGCAACGGGGAGTTGGTGTTGGTTCAGGGGCAGTGGGTCAATCTTTTCGGCTCACAGCATGAGAATGAAACTGGATCGCAACACAGCAACGTTGCGGTGCGGCTGGCTAACCCCGGAGGTTCCTGATGGTAGGTTTTAACCAATGCAGGCACGGCGACGCCTACTACATTGCGCCTTTGGCTCCATTCCGCAGGCGCGCATGCTGCAAGCGTTGTACGAGTAGGTACTGATGAACTTCGAGATTGGACGATCAGAAGATTTTTTAGTCGAGCACTGCTATTCCTGTGCTGTGCCCGGCTATTTGATCGTCTCTCCGTTGGCTTCAGTCGAATCGCTAGATGCTCTACCAAGGCAATCGGTCGAGAGCCTTGGCCCTCTATTGGCCAATGTCACTTCGCTGGTAAAGGAAGCAGTGAATCCCTTGCGCATCTACTGCGCTCAGTTTGGGGAAGAGCAGTCTCGACTTCATTTTCACATTTTTCCCAGGGGAGCCGCCCTTACTGAAGAGTACTTGGAGGCATTTCCCCACCATGCGTCACAAATTCGAGGCCCTATTGTTTTGGATTGGGCCAGGGACCGTTACCGTTGCTCTCACGAGGTGGTGTTTGAAACGGTCGCGGGTGTCATTGGCCAGCTGCGGGAGTCTTGGAACGTACAACAAATCGCTTAAGTACGTTCCCGGCCTGACGGCCGTCCACCGGACGTCCCTGACGGGCCGCCGCTTAGCTTCGCGTTACATGGTGAGGTCGGCCTTATGATTCCAGTGAAGCTGAGGGATCTTCAACAGAAAGATAAGACGGCTGTTATGTCGATGCTTCGAGATCCTGAGGTCATGCGATTTCTTGGGCCGGGTCGCGCCCTGACAGAAGATGAGGCGAATTCTTGGTTCGAGAGTGCTCTCACTAACCCAACTCGCTTTGCTATTGCAGAGGCTGATAAAGATGAATTTATCGGGTTCTGCGGTATTAAGCAGATAGATGGCGTTTTCGACTTCGGCTATTTCATCAGGTCGGAGTTTTGGGGAAACGGGATAGCTGCCAAGGCTTGCGAGTTGGCGGTTGAAAGGCTATCCACAGAGTTCGACCTCGATACCGTTCAGGTCTTCATCGCGGACGATAATGTGGCCAGCAAGAGAGTGGCCCAAAAATTGGGTTGGCAGGCCACGCACAGTGGTTCTAAGGATGGAGAGTATGGCGGATACTATCGAATCACCATGTAACAAGGCGGTCAACCGGACGCCAAAAGCGTGCCGCTTTTGGTTCCCTCCGCTGGCGCTCCGGCGCCGGTTACCTAAGCGTTATTCCGAAATCTGAACGTTCGCTTTGCGACCAAAGCTACGGGCGGCCAATTTATTATGGCATCCTCCAGCTACAGTATGAGTATGGTGGTACGACCATTGCTCACTTTTAAGCATCCCCGAGGAAGTTATCTGTATCTGTGCTCTCACTGGATCACATCGCTGGTCGTGAAATACCTCGGGTGAATCGCCGCTTGCGGCGAGAGGGCAGAGCCCTTGGAGCAAGTGCTCCTATTTTTACACACCAAATTACATACCGTGTAAAAACTAAAAATGCCCCAAAAGCCTTTGCTTATGGGGCATTCACTCACTCACCAACAGAAGTACACAAAATTCACTATATACTCCGTTAGGCCCCTTTTTTGTTTTTACGATTCCCTAAAAAGCTAAAATCTGTATTCTCAGATAATGATAAATTGCGCTAAACAAATCACTTATTTAAGATAACGTCCATGACTGATTAATAGGATATTTACATGACTGGCGACCTCAATGCAGCAACTGTGCAGAAACCTAAATTTTCCCTATGGGCAATAGCCCTGACGCTCTGTATTGCGGTGCTAAATATTGTTGTTTATTTTTATCAGCTCAATTATGCCGCCCCACTCGATTCCCAAGAAAATAATTTATTGCTATTTGGTGCCAATGTTTACCAACTTTCATTAACTGGAGATTGGTGGCGTTATCCAGTCAGTATGGTATTGCACTCAGGCGGTATGCACCTTGCTTTAAATACGTTGGCCTTGTTTGTTATTGGGATTGAATGCGAACGTAACTATGGGAAATTTAGAATGCTCGCGATATACCTATTTTCAGGTATCGGAGCTGCCTTTTTCAGCGCTTATTGGCAATATCAAGAAGCATTAAAAGAAGTGGCATCTCAAGCCTCATTAAATACATGGAGCAGCCTTTATCTACCCGATAATACCGTTTATATCACTGTTAGTATTGGCGCTTCAGGTGCCATTATGGGGTTAGCCGCAGCCTCAGTTATTTACCTTTTAAAAGCCATCAATAACCCTGCTCTTTCTATAGAACAACGAAACCAGTTAAAGCGCCCGTTATACAATATAATGGCCATGATAGGTCTAACTTTGGTAAATGGTTTGCAATCAGGGATTGATAACGCGGCACATATTGGCGGTGCAGTTCTTGGCGCATTTATTAGTGGGGCTTTTGTACTTGCGCCACAGGCAACCAACCGAGGAAAATTTACATCTAGTATATTAATTACTTTAATTGCGGCTATTTTACTGTTTTTTGCACTTAATCAGTATTCATCATCCGAAAATGAAGAACTTAACTATGAGCGTCAATTTATTTATCAAGAAATGGAAAAAGAGCTCAATCAATGGCAAAGCTGAGCCCTAACACGATAAAACTAAAAAGAAAATAAATTCATAGTCATCATCACCGCACTACAGGCAATCAATAACAATGTGACATATTGGAAAGTGCGCTCAGACAAATGAACCAATAAATATTTCGCAAGGGGCATCACCATCAATGCCCCAGCACATAATATCAACGCCAATTTTAAATCGGTATAGCCATCCTGCGCATAAGCCAAAGCTGATGAACCCGATAATAACGTCGTCACAAAAATTGATGTCCCTATTGCCTGTTTAATATTCAGCTGCATATATCGCAATAGCATAGGTAACACAACAACACCACCACCCACCCCCGTTGCACCTAGCACCACGCCGGCTAGAATAGCAGGGAGCGCCATCGCTTTTAGTTGGTTGGTTTCTACCATTTTTTGCTTAATGACTGAAACAAAAAACATTCTCTGAATAAATAAATACAACGAGAAAATAATTGCAGCAGCAACTAAAAGGTTAATCCCCCATTCGACTTGTAGTTGATACCCAGGCAATCCCCCAAGCCAAGTCACTAAAAGACTTGATAAAAAAGTACTCGGCAACATAATGGCTAAAACAATCATCGCCCCTTTAAAAGGAATATTGCCTAACCGAAAATGCATATAGGAAGAAGAGACTTTCATCAACATCGAAAGAAAATTAGCTGTCGCGACAGCCGCTAATGCGTTAAGCCCAAAAAAATAGGTTAATATGGGCAGAACAATCACTCCACCACCAACCCCCGTTGTACTGATAATCAGCCCAATTAGAGCACCTATTGCTAACTCTGTTACAATCATTAACTCTTGCCTTGTATCAGTGCTTGTCGCCCTTTTTGTAATGCTAAGTCTGCATCACTATCCACTAACGTAAGATATTTAAAAAACAACGTATCAAAGATGATCATCTGTAACACTTGGGGGGTAATTATCCCTAACTGTGTATGCTGCTCATCATAAAAATAAGGTAAACTGAAATCAGCTAATTTCACCGCTTCATCTTGCCCGAAACGAGTCAAAGCAACCGTCGGGCAGCCTGTCTCTTTCGCAGCTCGCAACATCTGGTTGATTTCTTGAGTATTCCCACGAGCAGTCACTGCAATAGCTAAATCATCTTGGTTTAAATTAGCAGAATAACTTAACTGAACATGTAAGTCGTAGCTGAATAATGCATGCTTGTTGATACGAATAAGTTTATGGTAAATATCACTGGCAACAATTGCTGATGACCCCACACCAAACAATACAATCCGCTTCGCATTATTCATTTTTTGGGCAACGTCATCGATAACTGACGGCTCTAGTAAATCCAATGACTTTTCAATTGCCGAAATAAACATTTGCCCTGTTTTAGCGATTATCTGCTCCGTTCCATCATTACGGCTCAGATTACCGTATAAGCTTTCCGCTTTATGTTGTTTTTCATCAGACAAATAATCAACTTTAAATTCAGGATAGCCACGGTAACCCATCTGGCGTGAAAAGCGGATAACAGACGCACTACTGACCCCAGCAGCTTGTGCTAATTCTGCGGCATTCATCGCAATCATACTGTCACGATTATCCAACAAAAATGTGGCAATTCGCTGCTCAGTGCCTTTACCTCTAGTTTGTAAGCTTTCCAGTTTTACCGTCAGTGTCGACATGGCTATTCCTTCTAGTTATTTTTCTGGATCAGTGAAGCCTATTATCATACTGGCAATGAACCCGACAATCCATGCGCCTGCAACTGCAATTAGAAAGTCCAGTATTTGCCCATCTCCTACTAATGGGATTAATGATAACCCAGCGGTGCCAAATGGGATGATAATACCAACATGGAAAAAGGCCATTAATGCACCACCAGCAGCACCACCAATACAGCCAGCAATGAAGGGCTTACCTAGCGGTAATGACACACCAAATAACAATGGTTCACCTACCCCAAAAATACCGACCGGCAATGCCCCGACTAGCGTTTTTTTCAACCGTTGATTTTTAGTTTTTAAATACACCCAGAAACAAGAACCTACCTGCCCCATACCGCCCATTGCTAAGATTGGGAATAAATAATTCAGACCAAAGGTTTGTAAAATTTCCGCATGGATAGGTATCAACCCTTGGTGTAGACCCGTTAACAGTAAAAATAAGAAACTACCGCCTAAGACCCCACCTGTCGCTACAGCACCACCACCACTATCCAGTAATGCAACAGAAACACCTTGCGCCAAGATTTGATTCAAATAATGGCCAGCAGGTTGGAATACGATAATGGCAACCATTGCTGATACTAAGATCGTAACAAATGGTGTGACTATCAAATCAAGGCTTTCTTTGATAATACTTCGAAACCACACTTCAAATTTTGACGAAAAAACAACGACCATCAAGACGGCGAATATCCCACCACTATTTGGTACCAGTTTGGAGCCAAATAAAGTAATATCAGCCAATCCCGGCATGGAGAGCAAGCCCGCCATAACCGCACCAATTGAGGTCGATGCGCCGAGTTCCTTTGCCGTATTTACCCCAATCATAATTGATAGATAAACAAATACTGAACTGCCGATTAATTTCAATAATTTGAATAGCTCTGGAAATTGTTCTACAACCCCTGGTGCAACCAAACGAACAATATTGATAAGCCCCATAATAAGGCCGCAACCAATCAGAGCTGGAATAGTAGGAACAAATATAGCAGCCAAGGTGTTTAAAGTACGACGAATAGAAAACGCTTTTTTCTCTACAGGAGCTTGCTCGGCTGTGGTGCCTGATGCACTACCCTGCATTCGCTTATTCATTACTGAAAAAACTTTTGCTGCGGTGCCCATACCAACAATCACCTGCTGTTGCTCACCATTAAAAATAACACCTTTCACACCATCAATTTGCTTCAACGCATCAGCATCAAACTTGCTATTGTCCTTTAACACTAAACGGATACGAGTCATACAGTGAGTTAAAGTTGCCACGTTCTCAAAGCCGCCCGCATATTTTTCTATTTCTCTGGCGAGTACTTCCAGATGTTCTATCTTATTAGCCATATTATTCCCCTGATGTTGGCTGAGCCAATAGCTTGGCTCTCCATCATGCTATACCGGTTTATTAACGGTGAGTTTCTAACATTTTATCCAGTGTTGTATTTGGATGCTGCTGAACTATATCCGTTGCTTGCTGTGCACTAATTTGTAATTCATACATTAAAATTGCGCGTCGTGGGTGGTAATCCACTTGCACTAATAACTCTGCGGCTATTTGTGTATCAATACCGCAAACTTCACTGACAATTCGTTCTGCACGGCGTAATAATTTAATATTACTGGCAACGACATCAATCATTAAGTTAGTGTGGATACGGCCGAGGCGGCCCATAACACATGTACTTAACATACCTAAAATCATTTTTTGGGCGGTACCACTCTTCATGCGCGTTGAGCCTGATAGCACTTCAGGCCCTACATCTGGCGCAATCGCTATTTTTGCAATATGACTTAAGAGCCCGCGGCCCCGGGTCGTGATAGCAACGGTTAACGCACCAAGCCCATTGGCATAGTCAATCCCTGCTAAAGTAAATGGAGTTCGCCCACTTGCAGCGATACCCACAACAACGTCTTTTCCACAAAGCTGGCGCTTTTTCAATTCTTCTATTGCTGCTTCAGGTGAATCTTCAATATTTTCAACTGCCTTTAGCATCGCATCTTGACCACCAGCAATAATTGATTGTACTAATTCTGGTGAGGTACCAAAAGTTGGAGGGCACTCCGCGCTATCTAAGACTGCAAGCCTTCCACTAGTCCCCGCACCGATATAAAACAAACGACCGCCTTGTTTTAAGCACTCAGCAATAGCATCAACCGCCTCTGCAATCGCGGGTAAAACGGTCTGAATAGCCCCTGCAACTGTGCTATCCGCTTGGTTAATGAGTGTAACCATCGATAATGTCTCCAAACGTGAAAACTGTAAGGTTTCCTGATTGAATTCATTTTGTAGACAGTCACTCAGAGTACTTTCGGCTAGAGACATTAAAACACCCCTCATTGCATTTGAAATTTAATTTCAATAAAAATTAATATATATGAATTTTTATTTCAATTTAAATTGCAATAATAAAATCAACTAAAGTGATGATTATGATCTTTCTCACAGTTCATTCATGTTCTAAGGGAAAAAGCGGCAGTGAAATACTGCCGCTAATAGCGTTATTTTACAAATTTACAGGAGCCAAAAGCAGAAGGTATATGAAAATCAGGTTTTACAGAATCAGGTTTGATCCAGCTAATCCACTTACGGACTTGCTTAGGCTCACCAGCACTAAACTCCCCGCGTAAGATAGCGCACATTAGGGTTTTCTTATCTTTGTCTTGCCATAAATTAAGCTTGCTGAACTCATCAAGGTCAATCTTGCCTGTTAATATATAGCCGTTTGGTGTTATTTCACCCACGGTTTGCAGCGTTTCCCAATTCCAACTAGGGTCGACTTCCCGATAAAAATTAGCCTTCGCGTCAAAAATACGCCCTTTAGGGTCCATTTCAGCAGTATAATAAGGCTTTAATTCAGGGCTGGTAGCAAAAAATAGCTCTACACGATCAGAATCTAATACTGCTTGGTCTTTATCAGGGTCATCCCCCAGCTGTATGTCTTTATCTTCGGCAATAAAACGAAAATATAATGCGTCATCACTCCAAAGTGCACGAAAATCTGTTTTCGGAGCGGCTTCTTTTTCCCATGGATAAGTAAAGTCCGTCAATACCTCTGCCTGTTCCCAGATTTCAGCACTTTTAGTCGCATCATTCAGTGATTTCAACTGTTCTGTATGGTTAATTTGGTAATCTTTTGCTGCTACGCTTGAAGTAATCAGTACCGCACTTGCCGCGATTAATGTCGTTAGTTTCATGCTTTTCACCTATCAGGTTACTGTGTTTATTATCAAAGATAGACTACATTTAAAGAAATTTAATTTCACAACAAAATATAAATATAGAATTAAAATTTCATAACAGATAGCCTTATGACATAAAAACTACCGAGATGTGAAACTGCTCACTGTTTATAATGGCAAACTTTCAATTTTTTCATCCAATCGCTGATGTTTTTTCACACAACAATGCGCTTTAATATTCGTCAACCTTATACAAAGGGCTAACATTGACACGACTTTACGTTACGTGACTTGCGCCACTTATTTAACTCAAGTAGCCTAGAAGCTCTGGTCAATTAAGGCTAGCAATCTCATTTATGATTTTTTATTTTCAAGGCTAGGACATGAGGAAACGTCTGATTATTGGTCTTTTTATTCTTGCAGGGATAGCAATAACGACCATTATTTTGCTTGATCGCTGGATAAGCTGGGATACCGCTCCCTATATCTATGAAGATATAGAAAAATTGCCTGCACGCGATGTTGGCATGGTGCTTGGTACATCAAAATATTACACATCCGGTGTGACTAACCTCTACTATTCCTATCGCATTAAAGGTGCAGCAGAAGCTTACCGTAGTGGCAAAGTAAAGTATTTGCTCTTAAGTGGTGATAATGGTGCACATAATTACAATGAACCCATCAATATGCGCAAAGACCTTATTAAAGAAGGTGTTCCCGCGTCAAAGATTGTTCTTGATTTTGCAGGTTTTAGGACTCTGGATTCTGTAGTTCGTACTAAGAAAGTTTTTGATACCGATAATTTTACTATCATTACCCAACGTTTCCATTGTGAGCGAGCGGTCTTTATAGCAAAACATAAAGGTATTGATGCGCAATGTTTAGCGGTCCCCACCCCCGAAGGAATGTATAGAGTCAGGGCTCGGGAAGTGTTCGCACGGCTCGGTGCATTAGCTGATTTATATATTTTAAAGCGCGAACCAAAGTTCTTAGGGGAGCAAGAATCTATACCTGCTCCAATAAAAATGCCGGATGGTATTAAAGGCTACCCAGCGGTTTCACCCGAAGAAATAAATAAATTAAACTAACTGACCTAAGTGAATAAGCCATCATTAAAGCCGATAACCGCTTAACGATACAACTTTTCAGTTAACGTACGCCAGCACCATTCAAGTGGCCCTTGGCGAAATACTCGCAACCAATAATGAGAAAATAATAGGTTTATAGCCCAAATTATTGGAATAAAAAGCAGTAATTCAACACGGCTGAATACCCCAAAATACCCTAGGTGATAAAATATTGTCGTACAAATCAGGGTTTGTAAAATATAGTTACTTAATGCCATTCGCCCCACATTCTGTAGGTAATCAACCAATTTACTAGACTGGATTTTACCCCAAAAGCCATATACTAATGCGATATAACCCAATGATTGAAAAGGGGTAACTAACTCATTAATAATGTACCCTACAATTGAAGTAGCAAAATAGCTCCAATTTAATTGGCTTTGTGCATATAACGCGATAATTTGCACCACCAGCGCAGGAACAATAAATAATTTAGCTATTTTCCGGTAATTTTGTGGACTAAATTGCCCTTTAAGCCAACCATTTTTAATTAATAACGCCCCAATGACCATTAGCGCTAATAATTGCCAGCCATATTGGATGACCAGCATTTCTACCATGATAAACATTTCTGTTGTGCGGTAAATAACCCCTTCGATTCCCCCCGCAATTCTTACCATTTGCTCATCAGCTACCTGTTGCGCTGAAATTTGCCAAAAATGGCTCGGGTCAACGCCACTACCTAAAATAAATAATATAATCAAACCAACTAAATAAATGGTAACAGCGAGGTTTAACAATACTCGGTCACTATAATAATTAATTAGATACACAGCGACTAACCCTGTCAATGCATAAGCAAGAAGAATGTCTCCATCCCAAAAAAGCACACCATGAATAACTCCAAAGATAGCTAAGATAAAAAGCCGGCAATGATTCCATCTCAATGTTCGCGACTGTAATAATGCTAAAGTCGCCCCAAATAAAATAGAAAAAATGGCCAAAACCTTGCCTTGAAACAGCACATTGAAAACAACCCAGATATAGGCTTCTGAAGGAGAGGTCGTTGACGTGTAATAGGGGTTTAAATAAGCTGCTTGTGGCAAAGCAAACCCAAAGATATTCAAAAGAAAAATACCTAGAATTGCCATGCCACGAACAGTGTCAAGCTGCGCTATACGCCTTGACGATGCCGCTGTTACCATAACTTATAAGTGGCGAACAGCACGTAGAAACTCTTGCCTTGTGTTTTGGCTCGACTTAAATAACCCACCTAACGATGTCGTCGTTGTCGCGCTGGTGGCGTCGCGTATACCACGTGCTTTAACACAATAATGCACGGCATCAATGGAAACAGCAACGTTCGTCGTTCCCAACAACGTTTGTAAGGCGACTAAAATTTGCTGAGTTAAACGCTCTTGAACTTGCGGGCGCTGAGAGAAAAACTGCACAATACGATTAATTTTTGATAAACCAATGACTTTATCTTTTGGAATATAAGCAACCGTCGCTTTACCATCAATGGTCACAAAGTGGTGCTCACAAGTACTGGTTAATGTGATATCCCGTACCGTTACCATCTCATCGACTTTCATTTTATTTTCAATCAATGTGATTTTTGGGAAATTAGTATAATCTAAACCTGAAAAAATCTCATCGACGTACATTTTTGCAATACGACGAGGGGTGTCAGCTAAGCTATCATCAGATAAATCCAGATTCAGTAGCTTCATGATCTCTGTCATATGCCCTTCAATCAGTTGCTTACGCTCTTCGCCTGATTTCGGCTGGATACGCAAAGGCGTTTCTAAGCCTCTAGCTTCCAAAGCTGCATGAACTAATTCGGCCTCTTTACTCAGAGATGGCATGGGTTCCTCCACAAATGGTGTAACTATTATTATAAAAATGCAGGTGTGCGCTTTACTCTAAAACAGCAGGTACAGATAATCCAGTATAACCTCAACTGCGGGAGTGAAATATTTGCATGTCCATAGGCAACTTTCTTCACCATAGTAATCCTATGATTTAAAATCACTATCACATATATAATATGCTGAACTAAATATTTATTAACGAAGCTCACGTTTAGGGTAACGATAAACCAATAATCCGCCTACTACCAAGGCGATAAGTGCGATATATAGCGCGGGTTCCAATCGCCCTGTTAAAGACGTGGATATAAATGATAGCGTTGGCCCTATTAATTGCCCAATAGCATAAAATGTTGTCAATAACCCTGCCATAAAACGGTTATGATCAGGTGCAAGTTCACGCCCTAATTGAAGCGCTAACTGCACCGTACACATAAAACCTGAACCGACCAATACCGCAGAAAATGCTAAACCTGAAATGTCGGGAACCACTTCCGCAATCAAAATACCGAGCCCTTGTAACCACAAGCTAATCGCTAAACGATTACGGGTTGTTGACAAATTTCGTAGTAGCATGGCTAATACAATCCCAACAACCGCTGATGCCCCAAAAATAGGCCAAACAAACTGAGCAAATAAGCTATCCGGGAAACGCTGTGCTGCCATTTGCGATAAAAATGTAGCAGGTAAAATATAACCAAAACCAGCCAACCCATAACACCAAACCAAACGTTTAATTTCTGGGGTTAGTATTAATTTTTTTATTTCACCAGAAGGCCTTTCCCACTGCCCTTTGCGGGGTAAATATCGGCTAATATATAAGCTTAAGATCAGCGCTAGTACCCCATAAATAATCCAAGCTTGGCTAGCCGTTAAATGCCAACTTTGGATAGCAACAGCCAGCACACCACTAATAAAAATCCCAGCACCTGTGCCCGCAAAAACAGCAACACTGAGTGCTGGCCTATTTAACCGAGCAAGGGTTTCATTCGCCCATGCTGCGACAAGAACTAATGCTATTCCACTCGCCCAACCAATCACAAAGCGGGCAACGCTGTGTAAAATAGGCCCATTTAACAACGCGCTAAGCAGAGTTATCACTACCGCGCCCCAAACACCTAACCACATGCGCTTTTCAACGTGTGAGCGTGCTCTCATCGCATCAAATGAGCCAAGTAAATAACCAAGATAATTACAAGCAGCAACAACACTGGCAGTCGATAGTGTTAACTGATGTTCTTTGATCATTAAAGGCACTTGAGGGGTTAATGTAAATCGCCCTATCCCCATCACCACGATTAAGGAGAGAAACCCCGTAAATGCGATATGAAAAGCCTTTTCGCTATGGCTTGGAGAAAAAGTTATTGGTTTTATTGACACTATATTCACTCATATTAAGCCTGAATATTATTGTTATATAGAATAATTCAATTTCTAACTTTTAACATCATTTCAACAAATCAAGTATGCTTTTCGTGCAGTTTATTATCGCTTAATTCATTGCTCACTAATATAAATCTAACTAAAAGCTATTTGTAATCAATTTCTATTCATTCACCCAATCAGGTATTTCTGCCATAATATGCATTACCAACACATTTTTAGCCTCAAGGCATATAACAATAATGAGGGTTATTATTTATGGATCAGTGTCATACTAACGATTTGATTTCTCTAGAGCTTGCATTAGAAAAGCTACTCTCTAACACTAAAACCGTGACAGGCACAGAGATCATTCCACTGACCAGCTCAGCTCAACGTATTATCGCCACTGACCTGATTTCCCCGATTAATGTTCCACCATTTGATAATTCTGCGATGGATGGATATGGTTTATGTTTTGCTGATTGGGATGGCAAAACCCCATTGCCAGTTGCCGGTAAATCTTTTGCAGGTAAACCGATGGAGGGGGAGCTTAAAGCAGGTTGCTGTATCCGTATTATGACCGGAGCTCCAATTCCTCAAGGCGTTGATACCGTAGTTATGCAAGAATCAACAGAGCAAACTGAGCAGGGTATTATATTCACACAGCCAATTAAAAAAGGCAGTAATATTCGTAAAGCGGGGGAAGATATTGCCCAAGGTAGCGCAGTGTTCCCTGCGGGCACATTACTGACAACAGCGCAATTACCCCTTATTGCGTCATTAGGCATTTCTGATGTGACCGTCTATCGCCGTTTAAAAGTTGCCGTTTTCTCCACCGGAGACGAGCTACAGGCTGTTGGCCAACCATTAGCTGACGGGCAAATTTATGACACTAACCGTTTTACCGTTCGCCTGATGCTCGAAAAACTCAACTGTGAAATATTAGATTTTGGCGTGATCCCCGACTCCCCAGAGAAACTAAAACAGACTTTTATCGAAGCCGACCAACAAGCAGATTTAGTGATCAGTAGCGGTGGTGTTTCTGTGGGGGAAGCTGACTATACCAAACAAATTTTAGATGAGCTTGGTTCGATTGGCTTTTGGAAGTTGGCAATAAAACCGGGGAAACCTTTTGCTTTTGGCAAACTCAGCTCTTCATGGTTTTGCGGTCTACCAGGAAACCCAGTGTCTGCTGCATTAACCTTTTATCAGTTGGTACAACCGCTGATCGCCCGCCTCTCAGGGCACAGCCAATGGTGTACACCGCTGCGTTTTAAAGTACCAGTCACTACACCACTGAAAAAGACACCGGGCCGCCTTGATTTCCAACGTGGTATTTTAACGGCCGACGAACAAGGGCAATTACACGTCGCCACTACTGGCCACCAAGGGTCGCATGTATTTAGCTCATTTAGCTTAGCGAACTGTTTTATCGTATTAGAAAGAGAACGCGGTCGAGTTGAAGCGGGAGAAATGGTCGAAGTTGAAATGTTTAACTACTTATTGAAAAGCGAATAATTATCGTGCAAGAACTCAGTGATGACGAAATGCTGCGTTACAACCGCCAAATTATCTTACGCGGGTTTGATTTTGACGGGCAAGAAAAACTCAAATCCAGCCATGCGCTCGTTATCGGTCTAGGTGGCTTAGGTTGCGCAGCGACCCAATACCTTGCGGCAGCTGGAGTCGGTCACTTAACCTTGGTTGATTTTGATACGGTGTCATTATCAAACTTGCAAAGGCAAATTTTGCACCGCGATGCAACTATTGGTGAGCCTAAAGTTAATTCAGCTAAATCGCAGCTTAGTGCTATCAATCCGCATATTCGTATTGACACAGTTAATATGCAATTAGATGACCAACAGCTTGATGAATTAATTAAACGCCATGATGTGGTCTTAGACTGCACCGACAATGTAGCCATTCGTGAGCAGTTAAATCGTTTATGTTTACCTCATAAAAAACCATTTATTTCCGGTGCAGCTATTCGCATGGAAGGTCAATTGTCCGTTTTTACTTATCAAGATGATACCCCATGCTATCGCTGCTTAAGCCGGTTATTTGGAGAAAATAGTTTAACTTGTGTCGAGGCTGGTGTGATGTCGCCTTTAGTTGGCACTATTGGTACCTTGGAAGCGATGGAAACGATTAAATTACTGGCTAACTATGGCCAAGTAAATTCGGGGAAAGTGTTGCTATTTGATGCTATGACTATGGATTTTCGCCAATTTAAGCTAACTAAAGATCCACATTGCGAAGTATGCGGTCAACACTAATAATCAAACCAAGTTCAATTAGGCGGGAAGTTTCTCGCCTTTCCATTACACTTGCAGTAAATTAAGAATAATCTGAAAAAATATTTTTTTTGCCCTTTCACCTTATACTATCCCTCTTTTGTGGCATTTACGGCTAGCGCTGTTACCACAGTTTATTATTTTGATAACGTTACTGAGAGTATGAATATGCAATTCCCTCCTTGCCCTAAATGTCAGTCTGAATACACCTATACTGATAATGATATGTATATCTGCCCTGAGTGTGCGCATGAATGGAATGATGCCGAGCCTGAAGCTGATATTGATGAGCTCATTGTAAAAGATGCCAATGGCAACCTATTAGCTGATGGCGATACTGTCACTGTAGTTAAAGACCTTAAAGTCAAAGGCAGTTCTTCAATGCTGAAAATCGGTACCCGTGTGAAAGGGATCCGTTTAGTCGAAGGTGACCATAATATTGATTGTAAGATTGACGGTTTTGGCCAAATGAAACTGAAATCTGAATTTGTTAAGAAGAACTAAGTAAGCATTAGCTTTCTTTAAATAAAAAGCCCCCCAAATGGATTGTCCAATAATTGGGGGGCTTTTTAGTGACTGAGCATACTCAATCGATACTAAAAGTTAAAATATGATTAGAGCACTACGCCTTGGCTAGTTAGATACTCATCATAACTTCCTTTGAAATCAATAACTTTATCTTCTTTGATTTCTAAAATGCGACTTGCTAGTGAACTTACAAATTCACGGTCATGGGAAACAAATATTAGCGTCCCCTTATACATTTCAAGGGCTAAGTTTAATGACTCAATAGATTCCATATCCAAGTGGTTAGTGGGTTCATCCATAATTAACACATTCGGCTGTTGCATCATCAACTTACCAAACAGCATACGGCCTTGTTCACCACCCGATAATACTTTAACTTTTTTCTTAATATCATCTTGAGAGAACAACAAGCGACCTAAAATACTGCGTACCGCTTGCTCATCATCACCTTCATTTTTCCACTGGCTCATCCAGTCAAAAACAGTTAGGTCTGTTTCAAAATCTTCGGCATGGTCTTGTGCATAATAGCCTATCTTACTGTTTTCAGACCATTTAACCACACCACTGGTGGCTGGTTGTTCGCCCATCAGTGTTTTTAAGAAAGTCGTCTTACCAATACCATTGGCACCGATCACGGCCATTTTCTCGCCCACTTCCAACAGTAAATTGACATTTTTGAATAGTGGACCTTGGTCATAACCATTTGTTACTGCTTCTAATTCAAGCGCATTACGGAATAGTTTTTTCTCTTGCTCAAAACGAATGAATGGGTTTTGACGGCTAGAAGCTTTAACTTCATCAAGCTGAATTTTGTCAATTTGACGAGCCCGTGAAGTTGCTTGCTTCGATTTAGAAGCATTTGCACTAAAACGGCTCACAAAAGATTGTAGTTCAGCAATTTGCGCTTTTTTCTTCGCGTTATCAGAAAGTAAGCGTTCGCGAGCCTGTGTCGCAGCAATCATATATTCATCATAATTACCGGTAAATAAACGCAATTCACCGTAATCTAAGTCCGCCATGTGTGTGCACACCGTATTTAAAAAGTGCCTATCATGGGAAATAATGATCATTGTGCAATTGCGGTCATTCAATACTTGCTCTAACCAACGGATAGTATCGATATCCAAGTTATTCGTCGGCTCATCAAGCAATAAAATATCTGGGTCAGAGAATAATGCTTGCGCCAAAAGTACCCGCAATTTCCAACCTGGAGCAACCTCGCTCATTGGCCCATAATGCTGCTCAACAGGAATACCCACACCGAGTAATAATTCGCCAGCTCGAGCTTCCGCACTGTAGCCATCCATTTCACCGTAAGCGACTTCTAAGTCAGCAACTCGATAACCATCTTCTTCGCTCATTTCAGGAAGTGCATAGATTCTGTCGCGTTCTTGCTTCACATTCCACAGTTCGATATGACCCATAATTACTGTATCTAGCACAGTGTATTCTTCGAATGCGAACTGATCTTGGCGAAGTTTACCAATACGTTCATTTGGATCTGTCGTACTCACATTTCCTGAAGTTGGCGTTAAGTCACCACCTAAGATCTTCATAAATGTCGATTTACCTGCGCCATTTGCGCCGATCAAACCATAACGGTTACCAGTTCCAAATTTAACTGAAATATTTTCAAACAGCGGCTTACTGCCAAACTGCATAGTGATATTGTTCGTTGTTAACACTGCTATGCCTTAAATTAAACGGTGTAAAATAACCTGCGATGAATAAGTTTATATGACAACAGCGTAAGCGAACGGAAATCCCCCAAAATGGGTATTTGGATAACAAAATAAATTTCACACGCCAGTCATTTGAGTACATAGATTACAGCAGGTATAAATAGCGGCGCATTATGCCATATTACGCCGCTTAGATCTTGTGCTGTTTTTAGCGGATTAATAACACAGAAGGAAAAGTTGATTTAACACCAAACTAAAGTTTAATCCCCATTGTCCGGCTGATCTCGGTTAATCCTTCTCGTTCATAAAACTTAATGGCTTGGCGATTTTGTGCCAGCACTGAGAGTTCTAGGTGGCTAAATTGTTTGCTCTTCGCCCACGATTTCATGCCATTTAACAATTCTTGACCTGCTTTTTTACCACGAAAATTCGGGGCAACTACCAAATCAAAGATATAACCAAAGTTTCTAGGGACGATGCAATTATAAGGATCGGCAGATTGTTGTTGAGCAATACAAAACCCTTTAATTTCACCTTCAAATTCAGCTACTAACAGATGAAATTTATCATCAGTTATTGCATTCTCAATAAACTCAAGAGCTTGCTGAGCTGGCTTAATCCGTTCAGGGTCAAATGCAGCCATTTCCGCAAATAAAATTTGATAAAGTGATGAAATAGCCCCTACATCGCTTTTTATCGCTAGTCTTATCATCGTTCTTTCCGTTTATTGCATTAAGAAGAGACGTTAGTCGTAAGTTTTAACTGGCGGCGCAATATATGATTCAAAACTATTTAGTATCCTCTCTGGGGAATCATCAACTATTGCCATATGACGATATTTTTCATGTAAAAAACCTTCATCTGCCATCTTATTAGTCATATCAACTAATGGCTGCCAATAATTATTGATATTAAACAGAGCACAAGGCTTAGTATGTAAGCCAATTTGGCTCCATGTGAAGACTTCTGCGTATTCTTCCAAAGTGCCATAGCCCCCCGGTAAAGCAACAAATGCATCCGCAAGCTCAATCATTTTATTTTTTCGTTGATGCATAGTGTCTACTTTATATAGCTGCGTTAAATTTTTATGCGAAATTTCCCGCTCTTCTAATAACGATGGGATCACCCCAACAACATTCCCCCCTAAAGCAAGGATGGTATCAGCAATGGTTCCCATAATTCCTACGCTCGCCCCACCATAAACTAACGTGATATCACGTTTAACCATCTCTTTAGCAAACTCTATCGCTTTTTGCTGATAGATTTCATGTTTTCCCATGCTTGAACCACAATAGACGGCAACGCTTTTAATTTTTCCCATTTGACCCTCATTTCCCTTTTGATTATGACTTTTTTAGAAAAGAGGATTATACGAGCCTAATATAGAAGCTCAACCCTACATTATTTGTCATAATGAAATTATTATAAATTTTTGCTTATAGCATTACTCTTAATCTAAACTTAGCTATAAAGCACTTTATCCCCTAGGGTAGAAGGTTATTGGCAATAAAGAAATATAAAGCCTCTTGTTTTTATGAGATAATCATTAAGAAATTATTTTTCATAACCAAATACTTATTTTCTAAATATTTATTACCAACTCAGTTACGTTTTCCGAGGTTTACTTATTTATGTCTGCCGACACAAAAAAGAGCGCTCTGCCGCTATTGCCTATAGGGTTATTACTGCTTGCAATGGCCTCTATTCAAAGCGGTGCATCTTTAGCTAAAACTTTATTTCCTGTTATCGGCGCTCCCGGTGTTACTGGTTTACGTTTATTGCTGGCTACAATTATACTCTTTATTATTTTCAAGCCTTGGCGCTTAAAATTCAGAAGAAGCTCACTCGTCCCATTGCTCACATATGGTTTATCCTTAGGTACGATGAACTACCTATTTTATCTGTCACTAGAGCGGATTCCATTAGGGATAGCAGTTGCATTAGAATTCACAGGGCCTTTAGCGGTCGCGATGTTTTCATCTCGCCGACCTATCGATTTCCTTTGGATAGCTCTTGTTATAACTGGGTTATTATTCTTACTGCCTATTGGCGATAATATTAATTCCATTGACCCACTAGGTGCTATTTATGCACTAGGAGCTGGTGTTTGTTGGGGGATTTATATTATTTTTGGTCAGCGAGCAGGAGCCGGCTATGGCGCAGCAACTGTAGCTATCGGTTCATTTATCTCGGCCATGATCTTCTTCCCGATAGGTTTAATGCAAACAGGGTTTGAAGTCATGTTTGACCCTTCTATTTTGCCTCTTGCATTAGCGGTAGCCATTTTATCGACCGCATTTCCTTATACATTGGAAATGATTGCACTCACACGCTTACCAGCTCGTACATTTGGTACGCTAATGAGCCTTGAACCTTGTATGGGGGCATTTTTAGGTATTGTTTTCTTACAAGAACACTTAACAATGACTCAATGGCTAGCTTTATTGTGTATCGTTTGCGCTTCGATAGGCTCTACCTCGACCGCTACGCCTAAATCAAAAATTGAGAAAGTTTCTTAGTCTATTGTAAAATAGGCTAATTAGTACATTAGGTTAATAAATACTGTCTTTCCTGTGTTTATTAACCTATTTTGATGTAAAGATTTATTCATCTGTTTGAAATAATCATTTGTTATTTTTATTTTAATATTTAAATATTCATTACTTACATCTATAGCACTTATTGCAAAAAACAATTAATCCTCAACATCCACAATGAATTAAAGCATATCGGATAGACCTATTAAATTAATCGTTTATTACGCTATGACAAATACACTTTAATATTTTATATTTATTAGCAGATGAGGTTATTAAACAAATTCATATTTAAGAGAGGATGAATCATGAGCACAGCTAAATTATTTAAAGCATCTTCAACTGAACTTTTATATACCCGTAATGATATGGAAGATAGCGTAAAATTGGAAACCATTGGTATCCTTAATGTTATGGTAGTCCATTTTACCGATCTCTCTTTGATGACTAAACAAGCACATTGGAATATGCGTGGTCGTAACTTTATTGCTGTTCATGAAATGTTAGACGGCTTTAGGTCAACCCTTGTGGAACACTTAGATGAATTTGCTGAGCGTGCTGTCCAATTAGGTGGCGTAGCAATCGGTACAACCCAAGAGGTTAATCGTTTTACCTCTTTAGAGGCTTACCCTATCAATATTCACAGTGTACAAGACCACTTAAAAGCCTTAGCTGATCGCTATGCTGTTGTGGCAAATGATATCCGTAAAGCCATTGATGAAGTCGAAGATGAAGACACCGCTGATATGTTTACCGCAGCTTCCCGTGATATGGATAAATTCCTTTGGTTCTTAGAAGCAAATATTGAGTAATGTCGTACCCTAGAGTCAATTTTAATTGACCGAAGGCCACAGCAATGTGGCCTTTTATTTTTGCTTAAAAACCAATATTTACTACTTTTATATCACCATTGATATTTTTCTAAAATAGACCAATAGCGATATAAACCGAATGACTTCCCTATGGTTTTTCAGGCATTTTAGGATGCTCAATAGGGAATACAGGCAAAGCATTTAATAAACGCTTTCCATAATTTTTTGTCAGTAAGCGTTTATCATAAATAATTATTTCACCATAACATTCATGACTACGAATTAGCCGACCTGCCTGTTGGATTAAATTAAATGAAGCACTTGGTAAACTTTGTACTTCAAAAGGGTAACGTTTCAATGACTTTAGCCAGTCACCTTCTGTAATAATCACAGGGTTTGTTACCGGAGGAAATGCAATCTTATGAATATGGACTTGGGTAAGATACTCACCTTTTAAATCTAACCCTTCCGCAAAAGATTGCAAACCAACCAAAGCACTGGATAGCCCTTGGTTAATTCTTTCACAATGTGTTTCGACTAACCGATAGCGAGGCTGATCCCCTTGAACTAAAAGCTGTAACCGTAGGTCTTTAACATGCTCAAGGAACCCTTCCATTGCACGTTGGCTGCTAAACAATACCAAGACCCCACGGTGAGTATCTTTTATAAACTGCTCACGGAAAAATGCCGCCATTTCAGCTAAATGCTGAGCTTCATTATGAATAGTTGGCTCATATTCCATTTGAGGAATAATAATTTTCCCTTGCTCAATATGATTAAAAGGCGAAGAAAGGGTGACAAAACGATCATCATTTTTTTCTGATAGCCCTGTCAGTTCCATAAAACGTGAATAACTGTTTAGAGACCTAAGCGTTGCCGAAGTAATCACAATATGTGGCACATTTCGCCACAGTAAATGTTGCAATTGCTCGCTAACGCGGATCCCCGCGCAATGCATAAAGACGCGTGATTGGTTTTTTTCATAGCGCCGACTTAGCCATTTAGATATTGGCGCCCCTGAGCTTTGGTCTAAGGCTGCCAAACGCCAAAGCTTTGCCATATTTTCAAAATAACCCATAGCCCGACTAGTTGTTAAAATAGAGCGATGTAAGCGAACAATGTCTTGCTTTGCCGTTTGTTCAGTTAAATCGTTTAATATCGCTTCTGCTAACCCTTTTAGAGCATCCGTTTGCTTAAAGAGCATTTGGCAACTTAACTGCATTGGCTCTGGTAGTACCCCTAGAGGAAATAAATATTCATTCTCTTTCGACGTTTCAGGTAGTAAAGCATTCGCTAACATAGAAAAATCACGAAATGACTCTCGTAATTTTTCAGCATGTTGTTGTAGCCGCTCCGGATTAGCTAATTTTGGCGGCTTTACTGGCCGAAACTGCCCCATATATTGCCCTACATGATGAATAAAATTATCAAGCTGAGCAGTTAATTGAACTAACGTAATTTCACCTTCAACTTCAAGGGCATCCCTTGCGACATCAGGAACATGGTGCCCTTCATCAAGTACTAGTAATAATTTTTTAGGGTCAGGTAGCACCGACTCGCTTTCCATCGCCGCCATCACTAATGCATGGTTTGCAACCACAACATCTGCATCTTCAATTTCCCGTCTAGCAATAAAAAATGGACAGCGCTGGTAAAATTGGCAATTTCGGCCTAAACAATTCATTTTATCTGTGCTGACTTTACGCCATAAGTTATCACTGAAAGAGCGCTTATGGTGGTCCCTTAGGCCATCCCATGCAAAACTTTGGAAATCATGGCTAAGCTGTTGGCAGATAGCCCGCTCTTCGCTATTTGCGACCTCTGTTTTATCTTCCACTAATAGCATTAAGTCAATTTGCTCGCCTTCTGCCGCACAGATTGCGGCTAAATTGCGAGGGCAAACGTAACGTGCTCGGCCAAATGCGCCAGTGTATTTCAAATCAGGAATAATTTTGCTCAATAACGGCAAATCTTTGCTATAAATCTGGTCTTGCAGCGCCACATTTGCCGTACTGACGACTAGCGTTTTACCTTCGGCTCTTCCCACTGCAATACCGGGTATTAAATAAGACAGCGTTTTCCCCACCCCTGTCGGCGCCTCAATAACAAGGTGGCGACCGTCATCATCTGCCAAATTTTTTGCTACTTCCGCTATCATCTGACGTTGTGGTGCTCGGGGAATAAACCCATCAATTTGTGATGACAGCCCCTTATACCACTGGGTTATTTGTTCTTTAATTTTATTCGACAGGGACATAAGTTATGCAGATGACCAAAGTTAAGATAAAAGATAATGAATCTGAAAACAGAAGGGAACGCCAAAACAATTTGTTTGCCAAGCGCTTCGCAAAACTACTGTATTAAACACCATTATACATAAAAATTGGGAAGCCTTTTGCAAAACACCAACTCATACGCAGAAAAAGCAGCTTTTAACTTGTTTGCAACACTCATCCAGTTATACTTTGTGTTCTTATTACTACTATGATTACGCAGGCCACAGAAAATGAAAAAGGTTGTTATCGCACTTTGCGCATTATGTGCTTTTGGCTCAGTAGGCGGCATTGTTTTAGCTGGCATGAATATTTACACTCGTTCAACGACACCTATTGAACAGGGGCAACAACAATCCCCCTCAGTATTACCAGCACCTAATCAAGTGCAATAATTTAGAGTCATTTATCAAACCAGCATGGAGATAGCTTATGTACAACGACTATTTTGTAACCCCTCAATGGTTAAACGCACATCTGTTTGATGGCAATATCATTGTACTTGATGCCTCATCTCCCCCACCAACCGCTCCTTATGACTGCCGTCAACGTTATCTAGAAGAACACATTCCTAACGCTCAGTTTTTTCATCAAGATGAAATCGCCGATAAATCCTGTGACTTACCTCATATGCTACCAAGCGCTGAAGTATTCAGCCACGCCGTTGGAATGATGGGTATAGGCAATGAGACGCAAGTTATTATTTACTCACAAAATAATTTATTTTCATCGCCTAGAGCATGGTGGACTTTCACCACTATGGGCTGCAATAACGTTAAAATTTTAGCGGGCGGTATCGATGCATGGAAAGCTGCAGGATTTACTGTTCAATCTGGTGAGGTTCCCCCTCCTGAAACTAAAAAATTCACAGCCTCACGTAAAGACAGTAATGCACTGAACCAGCAACAAGTACTTGATATTGTTCATGATGGTAAAATCCAAATTATTGATGCCCGTGCCACTGCTCGCTTTCTAGCTCAAGCACCAGAACCTCGCCCAGGGTTACGTATGGGGCATATTCCCGGCAGCAAAAATGTCCCGTGGGACCTACTGGTTGAAAATGGTATGTTTAAATCCCCAGAACAACTGAAAGCCATTTTTAATGAGCAAGGTGTTGATATTAATGCACCATCAATGACAACATGTGGCTCTGGGATGACCGCAGCTGTAGTGTTGATGGCCCTTACACTTTTGGGTAACCATAATGTACGGTTGTATGATGGTTCATGGGCACAATGGGGGCAGGATAATGGCCTTCCTATAGAGCCATAACTAATCAACCTTTTTCGATACCCCATAAAAGATATAAGCCACTAACTTGTCTGAGTGGCTTATATAATAGATTTTACTAACTAAGAAAGCGTTATTTTACAAATATACCCGCTAAGAACAGCACCACAATTGCCCCGATAACAGCGACAACAAAACTACCAAAGTTGAAGCCGTCAACCTTCCCTTTGCCAAAGAAGGTGCTAATGTACCCACCAACAACCGCACCAACGATCCCTAGCACAGTGGTCATAATAAACCCCATATGGTAAGTACCTGGCATTAGCCACTTAGCTAAGATACCTGCAATTAAACCAAAAATAATCCAAGCAATAACTCCCATCTTACTCCTCCTAGACTAGGTTGTTGCACAGTAATATTCTAAAAATCTTATATAATAGTAGTAAATAAGTTAACTAAACCACTACCATATCAAATAAGTAAAGACCCTATAAGCCAATTTAGCAACTATTAACTCCTGATAATTATTCGTGTTCATCATCAATGGCTAACTATTTCCGTTATGACCTGTGCTATCTGTTGAGCATTTTTTAAAGACCTTACTTGGGAAAATAATTCGTCTGCTTGCCGGTACTCTTTACGTAAATAACCAAGCCATTGCTTGATACGAGCTGCATGGTAATTACCTGTATCCCCTTGTTTTTCTAACTCCGTATATTTTAATAGTAATAACCCAACCTGCTCCCACGGCATTTTTTTATGGTTATGCTTAATCACACGACTCAGGTTCGGGGTGATCAACGCTCCACGCCCAATCATTACTGCATCACAACCTGTAATATTAAGGCAACTCTGAGCACTGGTATAATCCCAAATTTCCCCATTAGCGATAACAGGGATCGTAAGTTTCTGACGAATTTCAGCTATTGCATGCCAATTAATTCGCTCTGCTTTGTAACCATCTTCTTTCGTTCGCCCATGAACAGTTAATTCTGTTGCACCTGCTTGTTGAACCGCATCTGCAATTTCATAAGCAAGGTCACTATTATCCCAGCCAAGACGAACTTTAGCCGAAACCGGTAACGGTTTAGGTACTGCTGTTCTCATCGCTTTGACTGCGTTATAGATTAAATCAGGCTGTTTTAATAATGTTGCTCCACCGCCATGGCCATTCACTGTTTTAGAGGGGCAACCACAATTTAAATCGACACCATATGAACCTAGTTCTATAGCTCTAGCCGCATTTTCAGCTAACCATTGTGGGTGTTGCCCTAATAATTGCACCCGTACTAAAGTCCCAGAAGGAGTTCGGCTTTTATACTTTAGTTCAGGGCATAGGCGATAAAAGGTTTTTGCCGGCAATAAAGTATCAACTATTCGAATAAATTCGGTAATACAAAGGTCATAATCATTAACTTCACTAAGTAAAGTGCGAACTAGAGGATCTAAAACCCCTTCCATCGGAGCTAATAAAACACGCATAAATTACTCACCCAAAAACGCCATAAGGTAAAAAGAAATTTCATACATTTAATTGCCTTAAATAAAGCACCTTTAGAATATTAATATTAACGTGTGACATAAAACTTAACCTAATCAATTGCCGCCTATAATACATTTTCGTTGGTAAATAAGCAGAAGAATTATCATAAGAATGAGCGTCTTAATGGGGAAATGGCAACGAAGAGTTTTAGCGAGGGGAAAGCTATATCAAAATAAGTAGCTCAACCGATGTAATAAACATCGTGCTGAGCCACTTTTTTAATACGACTAGTTAAATCAGTTAACCTTCGTGACGACCTTGTTTAGCTTTTTTCTGTGCATTTTTCCATGGCGAACTCAACGTTTTCCCCGTACTAGGCTTAGCCGTGGATACATTGGTACGACGAGGTTTATTGCTAGAAGCCCCACTCGAACGGCGCTCACCACGTTGTGGTGTTTTTTGAATAGGTTCCGCTTTAATAGAAGGGTCCGGCTCGTAGCCCTCTACAGACATTCTTGGAATCGGCTTTTTAAGTAATTTTTCAATATCTTTAAGCAATTTAGCTTCATCAATACACACTAATGAAACCGCCATACCTGTCGCTTCAGCACGGCCAGTACGACCAATACGATGTACATAATCTTCAGCAACATTAGGCAGCTCAAAATTTACAACATAAGGCAGTTGTTCAATATCTAAGCCCCGTGCTGCAATATCGGTTGCAACTAAGACTCGAATATCCCCCGATTTAAAATCGGCTAAAGCACGTGTACGAGCACCTTGGCTTTTATTACCATGAATAGCCGCAGCCTTAATACCGTCTTTATTCAAATGCTCAGCTAGACGATTAGCCCCATGTTTTGTCCGAGTAAAGACTAAAACTTGTTGCCAATTCTCACGACCAATCATAAAAGAAAGTAATTCCGATTTACGTTTTTTATCAACTAAATGAACATACTGAGTAATTTGTTCAGAAGCTGAATTACGAGGAGCCACTTCAATGGTCACTGGGTTATTCAGTAACTTATTTGCTAACTGCTTAATTTCATCTGAAAAAGTAGCAGAAAATAATAAATTTTGACGTTTTTTAGGTAATTTGTTAATAACTCGGCGGATATCATGAATAAACCCCATATCTAACATGCGGTCAGCTTCATCTAACACAAATACTTCTACTTGAGAAAGATCAACCGCATTTTGATGAGCTAAATCTAACAAGCGCCCTGGGGTCGCGATTAAAATATCCACGCCTCCGCGTAACTTCATCATCTGAGGGTTAATACTTACACCGCCAAAAACCACAAACGAACGAATACGTAGATGACGACTATACTCTTTTACATTTTCAGCAACTTGTGCCGCAAGCTCCCTTGTTGGCGTCAAAATTAATGCGCGAATTGGCTTACGATTATTCCCAGCACGAGGAGTAGTAACCAGTTTTTGTAAAATTGGCAACGTAAAACCCGCAGTTTTACCGGTGCCTGTTTGTGCGCTGGCTAAAAGGTCGCTTCCTGCAAGCACTGCTGGGATCGCTTGTTGTTGAATTGGCGTTGGACTTTCATAGCCTAATTCATTAATGGCAAGCAAGATTTCCTCGTTTAATGCGAGGTCTGAAAAAGTAGTCAAATTAAATTACTCCGGGCTTCACCGCTTTCAATAGATTTTGGCAGTTATGGGGGAAGTGAGTCAGAGGAAAAAGCGCAAACTGCCGTGCGACATCACCAAATTCTAACATTATTTGCAGATGATAAATATATTAATTTAGTTTGGTTAATAAATTAATATAAAATCCCCCCTATATAGTATATATACTTACACAATACTATGAGATGTCGTTTTTTGTCCCTTATAAACATAAAAGCCAATTAAGAGCTTATTGGGTGTTATTTAATTCTGATTTTTAAAAGGAATGTTTATGAATACAGGTTCATCGCAAACTTTGCGGGGAGAAAACGCAAAAACACAACTGCTGCACACAGCTGCTGATGTCTATGGAGAGCAAGGCCTTGATGGCGCAACAACACGGAAAATTGCACAAGCTTCAGGGCAAAATATCGCCGCAATATCTTACTATTTTGGTTCAAAAGAAGGGCTTTACTTAGCCGTTGCCCACCTTATAGCCAAAAATATCAAAGATGATTTCAGTGATGTTTTCTTGGCAATTGATCAATTTTTAGAAAAACCGATAGCAACTCAAAAACCTGAGGATGCTTTAGATTTACTGCAACGGACTGTAATTGCGTATAACTATTTTCAACTCGAAAAGAAAAATTTGAGTTTTTCGCGTATATTAGCGCGCGAACAGCTCAATCCAACTGAAGCATATACCATCATTCATGAACATGCTTTAGGCCCAATACACTCACGATTAAACCGGCTTATCGCCCTCTATATTGGTGCAGACCCCAACCATTTAACGACGCTTATCCACACCCATGCTATTCTTGGTGAAACCCTGTCATTTCGCATTGCACGGGAAACATTGTTACGGCAAACGGGTTGGAAACATATCAATGAAAATGAATTTGAAATTATTAATCAAGTTCTTATTGAGCATACTAATATACTTTTAGCTGGTTTACGTCATCGCAAACAACATGAAAAGTGATATCATTAATTAAAGTGAAATATTCACGTTGATTATCACTAGAGGCTGATGATTTTCGCCGTCTTTCAAACAGAAACCGAGCATCAAAAATCAACAGCCTCTAACACCAATATCCGTTTTTCATATCACAGGCTCTTAAGTAAGGTTAGCTATGAACAATAAAAACCGTTCCGCAGTTGTTCTAATTATTGTCATATTAATCGGTATTGCCGCTGGAGGTTATTACTATTACCAATCTCAGCAAGAGAATACATTGACACTCTATGGTAATGTTGATGTTAGAACCGTTAACCTTAGTTTCCGTGTACCTGGAAAACTGGCGTCTTTAAATGTCGATGAGGGTGCACACGTTGTTGCAGGGGATAAACTAGGTCAACTTGATGATGCCCCTTATATCAACGCATTAAATAAAGCTAAAGGGGTACGTGATAGCGCGAAGGCTCAGTTAGCATTAAAAGAAAGTGGTTACCGTACTCAAGAAATTGCTCAAGTTGAAGCTGAAGTCGCACAGAAACAAGCCGCTTGGCAATATGCGGATAATTTTTATAAGCGCCAGCAAGGGCTAGCAGCTTCACGCGTTATTTCAGCCAATGAGCTAGATAATGCAAAAAATAATCGCAATCAAGCTTTTGCCGCACTCCAAGCCGCACAAGATAAACTCAATCAATATCAAAGTGGTTTTCGCCAAGAAGAAATAGCCGCCGCAAGGGGCGAATGGTTGCAGGCTGAAGCTGCTGTTGCACAAGCTGAATTGGACTTACAAGACACTCTTTTAACCGCCCCCTCCACCGGTACAATATTAACTAGGGCTATTGAGCCTGGCACTATCATTAATTCAGGCAATACCGTATTTAGCGTGACACTCACAAACCCTGTTTGGGTCAGAGCCTATGTCAGTGAACCCCATCTTGGTGAGGCAGTACCGGGCAAAGAAGTACTTTTACGTACTGATAGCCGGCCAGATAAGCCTTACCACGGTACCATTGGTTTTGTCTCGCCGACCGCCGAATTTACCCCTAAAAGCGTACAGACACCTGATTTAAGAACTGATTTAGTCTATCGGCTACGCATTGTTGTCAATGATGCAGATGAGGCATTACGTCAAGGAATGCCTGTAACCATTCAATTCACTGATCATAAGCAATAAGAGTTTGCAATGAGTGATAATTACAGTATTCGCCTAGTCAATGTCGAAAAAACGTTTGTTGGCCTTAGCGCCCCTGCGGTTGAAAGCTTAACAATCGATATTCATGGTGGCTCTGTGACAGGTCTTGTTGGCCCTGATGGCGCAGGTAAAACCACATTAATGCGAATGCTTGCCGGCTTATTAAAACCAGACTCGGGGAAAATTCGAGTTATGGGGCTTGACCCCATTGAAGACAGTATCGCGATGCGTGCAAGTCTTGGTTATATGCCACAAAAATTTGGGCTATATGAAGACTTAACAGTCCAAGAAAATTTGGACTTATATGCTGACCTTAGAGGCATAGTGGGTGAAGAACGCATATCTACTTATCGGCAATTACTTTCTTTTACGAGCCTAGCCCCTTTTACTAAAAGGTTGGCGGGTAAACTTTCTGGCGGAATGAAACAAAAGCTCGGTTTAGCTTGTACATTATTAGGTAAACCTAAAGTGCTGCTATTAGACGAACCGGGGGTTGGTGTAGACCCAATCGCACGACGCGAGTTATGGCAAATGGTGCATACCCTTGCAGATGACGGTATGTTAATCCTTTGGAGCACATCATATTTAGATGAAGCCCAACAATGTAAAAATGTACTGCTTTTAAATAAAGGAAAGCAGCTTTACTCTGGCGCACCTGAAGTATTAACCCAAAAAATGGCTGGGCGTTCCTATTTACTTGATGCCCCAGCTAACCAAAAACGCACAGTGCTACAAAATGCGCTCGTATTACCCGAAACCACCGATGGAGTCATCCAAGGCCGTTATATTCGCCTAATTTTAAAGCCTAACGCATCCCAAGCAAATTTATTAGCAGCTTTAGATATGAGCGATAAAAAGCTGATTGAGGCACCACAACCCCGCTTTGAAGATGCTTTTATTGATTTGCTTGGTGGAGGGCCATCCCATCGTTCCGAATTAGCGGCTATCGTGCCACAAATACCTGCTAACCCGCAGGAAACTGTTATAGAAGCTCGTAATTTAACAAAAAAATTTGGTCAATTTGCGGCAACAGATAGGGTCAACTTTCAGGTCAAACGAGGGGAAATTTTTGGGTTGTTAGGGCCTAATGGTGCAGGTAAATCGACAACATTTAAAATGATGTGTGCTTTAATGAAGCCAACCGATGGCCAAGCATTGGTACTGGGTATGGACTTAAAAACGAGTTCAAATAAAGTTAGGCAACATCTTGGCTATATGGCTCAAAAATTTTCACTATATGGCAATTTAAAAGTTGGGCAAAACCTAAAGTTTTTCTCTGGTGTTTATGGTTTACATCACAAACAACAATCAAGCAAAATTCAAGAGATGGTCGATGCTTTCAATTTTACTCCCATAATTAATCAGGTCACAGACTCTCTTCCCTTGGGTTACAAGCAACGTTTAGCACTGGCCTGCTCGTTAATGCATGAACCTGATATTTTATTTTTAGATGAACCGACTTCAGGTGTTGACCCGTTAACCCGTAGGGAATTTTGGTTACATATTAATGGTATGGTTGATAAAGGCGTCACTGTCATGGTCACCACACACTTTATGGATGAAGCAGAATACTGCGATAGAATTGGGCTGGTTTATCATGGCAAAATTATTGCTGCGGGTACCCCCGACGAGCTAAAACAGCAAGTTGTGACTAACGATAACCCAGACCCATCGATGGAAGATGCGTTTATTGGTTTGATCAACCGTTATGATAAACAGCAGGAGGCTCAATGACTCAATCAGCTTCCCATTTTTCATGGCGTAGGCTCAAAGCGCTATGTTGGAAAGAAACTAAACAAATTGTCCGTGACCCAAGCAGTGCATTAATCGCTGTTGTTATCCCACTAATGTTATTGTTTATTTTCGGTTATGGTATCAATCTAGATTCAAGTAAATTACGCGTTGGTATTTTGCTTGAGCAGCAAACCCCACAAGCACGTGAATTAGTCGATACCTTTACAGGCTCGCCATTTATTGATGCAACTATTAGTAATAATAGAAACTTTTTGATAGACAAAATGCAAGCTGGTGAGATCCGCGGCATTGTCGTGATCCCTGTTAATTTTTCAGCGCAATTATTGCAAGCACAAGGCCATGCGGCTATCCAAGTTATTACCGATGGTAGTGAGCCAAATACCGCGAATTTTGTGCAAGCATACACCAAAGGTATTTGGCATACATGGCAGATGCAACAAGGGGAAAACCAAGGTAAACCCATTTCCCCCTTGATTGAGGTCGATATGCGTTATTGGTTTAATGAGGCGGCCATTAGTCAGCATTTTATTATCCCAGGGGCAATCAGCATTATCATTACTGTTGTCGGGGCTATTTTAACCTCGCTAGTCATTGCTAGGGAGTGGGAACGTGGCACAATGGAAGCGTTACTTTCTACTCAAATTACTAAAACTGAATTATTACTTTCAAAATTACTGCCATACCAAGTGCTTGGCTCATTTGTGATGGTTTTATGCATGTTTGTCACCACTTTTGTGTTAGGTGTGCCTTATCGAGGTTCATTACTGGTGTTATTTGTGATCACCAGTCTTTATCTTGCAACCGCACTTGGAATGGGCTTATTAATTTCTACCATCACTCGTAATCAATTCAATGCTGCTATGGTGGCTCTAAATGCCGCATTCTTACCTGCAATAATGTTATCTGGTTTTATTTTTGAAATTGATAGCATGCCAGCAATCATTCAGGTAGTGACTTATTTTATCCCTGCTCGCTATTTTGTCAGTAGTTTACAAACACTATTTCTTGCTGGGGATGTCTACCTCGTTTTACTGACCGATTTTCTGTTGTTAATCGCATCAGCCATCTTATTTATTGGCTTAACGGCGCTTAAAACCCGTCGTCGTCTTGATTGAGGTGTCACTATGTTTTATCGCTTATACACCTTAATTATGAAAGAACTTCAATCATTACTTCAAGAACCACAGACGCGGATGATTTTGATTTTACCTGTGGTTTTTCAGATGATTTTATTTCCCTTGGCTGCCACATTAGAAGTCACTAATACCACGATTGCTATTTTTGACCAAGACAGTGGTAAACACTCTATAGAACTAACCCAACGGCTCGCCAAAGCCAGTGCTTTTTCTCATATTTTATTAGTGAAAAATGAGAAAGAGGTTCGCAAAGTACTTGATAACCGCCAAGCACTACTCGTCGTTCGTTTTAGCCAAAACTTTAGTGCTGATATTGCGACACAACAAAATGCCAATATGTTATTACTGCTTGATGGACGTAATTCAAATAGTGCGCAAATTGCTGCAAACTATGTTGAACAAATTGTGATGCAATACCAACAAGAATTGGCACAAACACAGGTCTCCCTCAATAACAGTGAATTAGTTGTCCGTAATTGGTATAACCCTAATTTGGATTATAAATGGTTTATCGTTCCATCATTAGTTGCTCTGATAACCACTATTGGCGTTTTGATTGTAACATCGCTGTCAATTGCAAGAGAACGCGAACAAGGAACCCTCGACCAACTATTAGTTTCCCCACTAACAACTTGGCAAATATTTATCGGTAAAGCGGTCCCTGCTTTGATTGTGGCTACCGCGCAAGCAACCCTAGTACTTGTCATTGGTATTTTTTGCTATCAAATTCCGTTTGCTGGCTCCCTGCTGCTATTTTATGCCACCATGTTATTTTATGGCTTGTCATTGGTCGGGTTTGGGCTATTAATTTCGGCATTATGTTCAACGCAACAGCAAGCATTCATTGGTGTATTCGTGTTTATGATGCCAGCAGTCTTGTTGTCAGGGTATATTTCCCCAGTTGAAAATATGCCAATTTGGCTACAAGAAATAACGTGGATTAACCCTATTCGCCATTTCACAGAAATAACCAAGCAAATCTACCTTAAAGATGCAGATTTCTCCGTGGTTTTTCATAGCCTTTGGCCATTATTTATCATTGCGATAATCACCAGTTCAGCGGCTTATTATTTATTTAGGAAAAAAATAGCGTGATCATAAAGATATAACATTACGTTTTAGAAGCACAATTGAACATGCTAGAGACACCAATAACGCCTTGAATTACAAACAAACTAATAATATTCAAATCATATTTTACGATAGTATTTAGATCAAAAAACCCTTGTTACCGAAGTAACAAGGGTTTTGAATTTTTACGGCTAAAGCGACCACATGTTAACTAATGGATAGAAACATGAATTATCGACGGTCACCGAAGATACGCAGTAACATTAAGAACAGGTTAATGAAGTCTAAATACAGAGATAATGCACCCATAATAGAGTACTTACGCATGGTTTCCCTGTCATCTTCATCAATTTGTGAACCCATTTCTTTCAGTTTTTGAGTGTCATACGCAGTTAACGCAGCAAACAGTAGCACACCACCGTAAGTGATCACCCAATACATCATTGTGCTTTGCAGCCAGATGTTAACTAAAGAAGCAACAACGATACCAATTAGAGCCATAAACAGGAAGTTACCCATCCCTGTTAAGCTACGTTTAGTGGTATAGCCGTAGAAGCTTAATGCACCGAACATCACTGCGGTAATTACAAACGTACCCGCGACGGATTCGCCCGTATAAGCAGCGAGGATCACTGAAATAGTTAAACCCGTTAGCAGTGAATAAAGCATAAACATGCCCGTCGCTGCCATTCCGCTAATTTTTTGCAGTAAGAATGATATCCCCATGACCAAACCAAGTTCAGCGATAATCATTCCAAAAAACAATACTTTATTCGTTGCAATGGTGTAATACAAACCACTGCTTACTGAATACCACGCAACAAATGCTGTCAGCAATAGACCGACTGTCATCCAGCCGTATACTTGCGACATAAATGCCTGAACGCCTGTATTGGCCCTCTGGACAAGAGAATCATTACGTTGATCAAACTGACCCATGATGGTTACCCTTTCGCTAAAAGAAAAATCGACCCAGTAAAAATACTGCAATCGGACAAAATTAACCAAAGTCTAACACATTATTTTGACAATACCATTCGGCAAATTCGTATTTTTTAGGGGAAAAAATGCGATTACCAACGGTTTGCAGACGTTTCATCGCTCTCTTTCGCTTCCACCCAGCGCTCGTTTTCTGGCAAGGTTTCTTTTTTCCAAAATGGGGCTTTTGTTTTTAAATAATCCATTATAAATTCAGCAGCTTGAAATGCAGCATTACGATGAGCACTGGTGACGCCAACAAACACGATTTCGTCTCCCGGTTGCAGTGTACCAATACGGTGGATAACACTGACCCTTTGGAGTGGCCAACGGCCTCTCGCCTCGGTGACGATGTTTGTTAAGGCTTTTTCAGTCATGCCAGGATAGTGCTCTAAAGTTAAGGCAGCTACACTGTCCCCTAAATTATGGTTACGAACCTTGCCTGTAAAGGTCACCACCGCGCCATCACTATCACATTCAGCAAGCCATTGATATTGTTCGCCAACACTAAAGTTATCTGTCTGTACTGCGATATGGGTATTTTCCATTTTATCCCCCTGTGACCGGAGGAAAAAATGCCACTTCATCGTTATCAGTAAGCGGATGAGTAAACGGAACAAACGATTGATTAACAGCCGCCAGTAACTTGCCATCCTCAAGTGCCAATGCCCAGCGTTCACCTTTTTGAGAGAGCGCGTAGCGTAAATCTTCAACTGTCTGATAGTGTTCAGTAATGTCTAAACAGTCTACCCCCACTAACTCACGTACTTGCGCAAAAAATAAAACTTTAATCATCATTCCACCTTAAAATGTCCAGACTTCCCGCCTGTTTTTTCTAATAAGCGAACAGGGCCGATGACCATGTCTTTTTGTACAGCTTTACACATGTCATAAATAGTCAGTGCCGCTACCGAAGCGGCGGTTAACGCTTCCATTTCCACACCAGTTTTACCTGTTAAACGACAGCATGTCTCAATACGAACACGGTTATATTGCTGCTCTGCAGTAAGTGTCACTTCGACTTTAGTGAGTAATAATGGGTGACACAAAGGAATAAGCTGCCAAGTATTTTTTGCAGCTTGAATACCTGCGATACGTGCCGTAGCAAACACATCCCCTTTGTGATGGCTTCCATCAACAATCATCGATAACGTTTCGGGGTTCATCGTGACATAAGCTTCAGCACGAGCTTCGCGGATAGTTTCAGTTTTTGCAGAAACATCAACCATATGCGCCTCGCCCGACGCATTGAGGTGAGTCAGTTGGGACATATTTTCTCCTGAAATCTAAAAGGGTTAACCGCCAATAACAGATAAATTTGGTGTAATGCCGCTATCACCCATATGTAGGAAATGAGTTTCACGTTTATGGTGTAACCCACGCTGTATGCGGGCTTTTAGGTCTTCATTTTGGCTATCATCTGCCAACAAATCCCGTAGAGGAACACCATTTTCACCGAATAAACATAAATGTAAATTTCCTAGTGAGGAAACACGTAGGCGGTTACAACTTTGACAAAAATCTTTTTCATACGGCATGATAAGCCCAATTTCACCTTGATAATCAGGGTGACTAAAGACTTGAGCTGGGCCATCGCTACGAGAGCGAGGCAACATATACCAGCCCTCTTCAATCAAGCGAGCACGAACCGTTTCACCGGAAACATGGTAACGTTGGAAGATATCGCTGCCATCCCCCGTTTCCATTAACTCAATAAAACGTAATTGAATTGGGCGATGTTTAATCCAATTTAGAAATGATTTCAACGCAATATCATTGATATTTTTCATCAGTACGGCATTCACTTTGACTTTCTCAAAGCCTGCTTCAAAAGCAGCATCAATGCCTTTCATCACTTGGAAAAATTTATCTTGCCCTGTAATTGCAGCAAATTGACGAGGATCGAGACTATCGACGCTGACATTAATCGCGTTCAGACCAGCCTCTCTCCATGTTTGTACATCCCTCGCCATGCGGTAACCATTAGTCGTCACCGCTATTTTTTTGATGGCGTCATTTTCATTAATTGCGGCAATAATGTCGCTGAAATCTTTACGCATTGTTGGCTCACCACCAGTAATACGCACTTTTTCCGTTCCCAGTTCAGCAAATGCTGTACTGATGCGACGTATTTCATCTAGTGTTAGAAATTCATGGCGGCCACTGGGTTTATAGCCATCAGGTAGGCAGTATGTGCAACGAAAATTGCAAACATCTGTTATAGAAAGCCGAAGATAGTAAAATTTCCGGTCATATTGATCGACGAGTTGTTGCATAATCACACCTTTCCAAATACGGGAGATGCAGACATTTCTATCTTACACCCTGGTGGCTGTATGCCACGGCCAGTGCATCATATTTGTTTATGCAAACTTAGACGCAAAGGCTAGGAGTTTTATTTGGAACTTAGCCGCTGATTTTGAAAAATAAAATTAGCCACTCTGTTCACTTAATTTCTGTATGGATTCTAGCTGATAGAAATTGAAAAAGCGAATCAGAATTCGATATATATTATATTATACAGCGACTTACATAAGATGAGGTAATTGATTCGAAGCCATTATTATTACTGATAATTTTTTGTTTTGAGCTATAACAATGAATACAATTTCTCATAAAATGATTAACACACCTTATTATTTAATTAAACATTTATTGATGTAGATCTAAAATAAGAGCCCAGTTCACCATTAAACCAGTGTAAACAAAACTCACACGGCCATTTAATTGCAATTCAATACCTCAAATGCAGTTGCAATTATGTTATGACTCCCAATACCGAAGCCTATCATTTCCAGTTTAGTACGATTTATAGCAAGATTATCTGGTGTATTTTTCCGCATTAAGCACACTTCAATACGGAATGTTCTCTTTTATTGTTTTTTATCACAGTACTTAAGCTAAGAATGATGTTTTATGATAGATTAATGCCCAATTTATTTAGAACCCTTTTTAAGTGCAGCATAAAAAATAGCAGTGGCATATCGGATGAATTTTGCCGTTGTAAACGATTTGGTTATTTTTTGGTGCTAAAAATTAATTGATATAGGAACACTATGCCGAATTGCAGTCTGGCGGATCTCAGGCATGTTGTCGCTCTCGGTGGCGGGCATGGGCTTGGTCGCGTGATGTCTTCTCTTTCCTCTTTAGGTTCTCGTTTAACCGGCATCGTTACCACCACTGATAATGGCGGTTCTACGGGTCGAATTCGTCGGTCTGAAGGTGGGATCGCTTGGGGAGATATGCGTAACTGTTTGAACCAATTGATCACTGAGCCTTCAATTGCTTCTGCCATGTTTGAATATCGTTTTAGTGGTAATGGTGAGCTATCTGGCCATAACTTAGGTAATTTGATGCTAAAGTCATTAGATCATCTGAGCGTGCGACCTTTGGAAGCCATTAATCTCATCCGTAATATGCTAAAAGTCGATGCGCAGTTAATCCCGATGTCAGAATCGCCTGTTGACTTAATGGCTGTTGATGAGATGGGTAATGAGGTTTACGGTGAAGTGAATGTCGATGCCCTGAGTGAAGTCCCGAAAGAACTTCGTTTATATCCAACAGTCAAAGCGACAGGCGAAGCTTTAGAGGCTATTCACCAAGCTGATTTGATCATCATCGGCCCCGGTAGTTTTTTTACAAGCCTGATGCCACTCTTATTGTTAGAAGAAATTGCAAGTGCATTGCATGAATGTAAAGCACCAATGATTTATATTGGTAACTTAGCAAAAGAAATAAGCTCCCCTGCCGCTAACCTTTCTTTACCTGAAAAGTTACAAATGATGGAGCATTATATTGGCTGTAAAAAAATCGATGCATTGATCCTTGGGCCACGCACGCAAATAGATAATATTAGTGGAGAGCGTAAAATCATCCAACGTGTTCTTGAGGCAGATGACATCCCTTATCGTCACGATAGAAAGCTACTATTACAAGCCATTGAGGCTGCCATCCAATTAATTTAATTAAGCATTTAAGAATTTAGTTCCTCTTTTTAAGGAGGAATTAAATTCTATTCCTAAAAACTTCATAATTATTTTTCTCTTTTCCAAGGTTTTCATCTATATTATTAATATATGATTTTATAAAGATAACTTTTAATATTTATGACTAGCAAAATGTGGTTCCATATAATGCCATTGAGGAACGTAAATGCTAAATGATTATTCAAATATTTTAATTCTTTTTCTGATTGTTGGGATAGGATTTATTTTAGGTAAAATAAAGTGGTTCAATGAAAATAGTAATAGTGCAATGACAAAGTTATTACTTAATATCACATTGCCTATAACGCTCATTTTATCTATCACTACTGACTTTTCAAAAAAAGAATTTTTAACATTAATTCCAGCTATTATACTCCCATTTAGCACTATTTTACTGTTAATGTTAATTTCCTTTATAGTTGCTATTATAATGAAGATCCCAAGGGGAGAACATGGCTTATTTATTGGCCTTTGCTCGATGAGTAGCACTGTTTTTTTTGGTATTCCAATCACAATGGCCGTTTATGGTTCCCATCAATTACCTTATGCATTAATGACATACATAGCACAAACCATTATCTACTGGACATTAGGCATCTATTTACTTAAGAATGATAATAATACCGAAAAATTTAACGTTATAGATACAATAAAAAATATTTTCACACCGCCTCTAATCGCATTTATTATTGGTGTATTTCTATTATTAACTCATATAAAGATACCCAGTTTATTAACATCTTTTTTTGACTATTTAAATGGCATGACTTCACCTCTCGCAATGCTGATTATTGGGGTCATCATTTATCTTACTGGCTTAAAAACATTAAAAATAACCATACCTATTATAGTGATTATTATTTTTAGGTTTATTGTTACACCTTTAGTTGTTTTATTACTTGGCCATTTATTGAATATGCCAATAATGATGATAAAAGTCACAATACTAGTCTGTTCACTACCTATTCCAAATACGACTGTTATCTTAGCTAATAAATATAAAGCCGATATAACACTTGCAACACAAGCTTTAACATTTTCTATTCTTATTTATTTATTATATATCCCTGTTATTTTATATTTTATCCATACAATATAACTGAGCTTAATAATTAACTTATATTTATTAAGGAATAACACTTATGCTAGATCTAAAAAAATGCGCGTTACTGTCGAAGATATTTACCAAGAATTCCGCCATGATACGGAAGGAGCAAATGCAGACTATATTCCATTTTTAGCCAAAATTGATAGTCAACTTTGCGCATTAGCCGTGGTGACGGCTCAAGGGGATATTATTTCAGCAGGTGATACCCAATACCGTTTTGCTATTGAATCGATTTCTAAGGTGTGTACGCTCGCCTTAGCACTCGAAGACTTTAGCCCTGATGTAATTCAAGAAAAGTTAGGGGCATCTGCGACAGGGTTGCCTTTTAATTCTGTGATGGCATTAGAATTACATGGAGATAAACCTTTGTCCCCCTTAGTCAATGCAGGTGCAATTTCAGCGGCAAGTATTATTAAAGCGCAATCAATAGATGAGCGCTGGCAACGTATTTTAGAGATGCAACGAAAATTAGGCTCTAAAGAGATTACTATTTCTGAGGAATTAAACCAGTCCGAACAAGCGACTAATTTTCATAATCGTGGAATTGCTTGGCTATTATATGCCGCTGGCTACCTTTATTGCGATACAATGGAAGCTTGTGATGTATATACTCGTCAGTGCTCAACACTTATTACCACGGTAGAATTAGCCACTATGGGTGCAACTATTGCAACCGGTGGGAAAAACCCAATAACCAAAGAGCAAGTCCTTAACCCTGATAACTGCCCGAAAATACTCGCTGAAATGACCATGGAAGGGATGTACGACAGTTCAGGCAATTGGGCCTATAACGTTGGGCTACCTAGCAAAAGCGGAGTCGGAGGCGGTATATTAACGATAATACCTGGAGTGATGGCAATTGCGGCATTTTCTCCACCTTTAGACCCAATAGGAAACAGCGTTAGAGGGCAAAAGATGGTCGCAAAACTCGCCAAAAGTTTAGGCTATAATTTATACAAATGCCGTTAGCCTATAATACCCCGCCTTGATTGAACAGCCCCGCTGCCAATAAGCGGCGGGGTAATCTTAACAAATTGTTTTTAATCAATATTTATGAGTTAGCAATAAACTGAGAGCGTATCGCTTGCAGTTCATCTCGCACCCTTGCCGCAGCTTCAAACTCCAAATCTTGCGCGTGTTTATACATTTGGGCTTCGAGTTGCGAAATGCGTTGTTCCAACTGTTTTGTCGACATAGATTGCACATCAGCCATAACATCATTTTTGATGTTATCTTTGGCTCGATTCTTGCCCTTGCCCCCCACTTTGTGACCAATTTGCAAGATATCGCCGACTTTCTTATTAAGCCCCTGTGGAGTAATGCCATGCTCTTCATTGAAAGCCATTTGTTTAGCACGGCGGCGTTCCGTTTCGGCAATCGCTTTTTGCATTGAATTTGTGACCCTATCGCCATACAGAATAGCTTTACCATTCAAGTTACGGGCGGCACGGCCAATAGTCTGAATCAATGAACGCTCTGACCGCAAGAACCCTTCTTTATCTGCATCCAGAATAGCGACAAGAGACACCTCAGGCATATCGAGGCCTTCTCTTAATAAGTTAATACCAACCAACACATCAAACTCACCAAGACGCAAGTCGCGAATAATTTCAACACGCTCAACTGTATCGATATCAGAATGGAGATAACGTACTCGCTCGCCATGTTCCTCAAGATATTCGGTTAAATCCTCTGCCATCCGTTTTGTTAGCGTAGTGACTAACACCCGCTCATTTTTCTGTACACGAATACGAATTTCAGAAATTAAATCATCAACTTGAGTTGCAACAGGACGAACTTCAATTATTGGGTCAAGTAACCCAGTTGGGCGAACAACCTGTTCGATAACCTCATGACCAGATTTATCAAGCTCATAGTTACCTGGTGTTGCAGAGACATAGATTGTTTGAGGTGCCAGTGCTTCAAACTCTTCAAAGCGCATTGGCCGGTTATCCAATGCGGAAGGTAGACGAAAACCATATTCAACCAGAGTTTCTTTTCTCGAACGGTCACCTTTATACATCGCCCCAATTTGCGGGATAGTAACGTGAGACTCATCAACCACTAATAAACCGTCAGCAGGGAGGTAATCAAATAAGGTTGGAGGGGCTTCACCCGGTGCTCGCCCTGACAAATAACGTGAATAGTTTTCAATCCCTGAGCAATAACCGAGCTCATTCATCATTTCTAAATCATACTGAGTGCGTTGAGTTAACCGCTGCTCCTCTACTAATTTGTGGTTTTCCAATAGAACTTTACGTCTATCAACTAACTCAACTTTTATCTGTTCCATCGCTTCAAGAATACGTTCTCTCGGCGTAACATAGTGCGTTTTAGGATAGACGGTGAAACGAGGAACACGATGTTGGATTTGACCGGTAAGTGGGTCAAACAAGGATAACCTTTCGACTTCGTCATCAAATAATTCAACACGTAAAGCATATTCATCTGATTCAGCTGGGAATATATCAATAACTTCACCGCGTACACGGAACGTACCACGGGTAAAGGCTTGGTCATTACGTGTATATTGTAGATCTGCCAAGCGACGGAGAATCGACCGTTGATCAATAATCATACCGTCCGTCAAATGCAACATCATTTTTAAATAGCTATCGGGGTCACCTAACCCATAAATAGCAGATACCGAAGCGACAACAATGACGTCTCGACGTTCAAGTAAAGCCTTAGTCGCAGACAAACGCATTTGCTCAATATGTTCGTTAACAGAGGCATCTTTCTCAATAAAGGTATCCGAGCTTGGTACATAAGCTTCTGGCTGATAATAATCATAGTAAGAAACGAAGTACTCAACCGCATTTTCAGGAAAAAACGCTTTCATTTCACTGTAAAGCTGAGCCGCTAAGGTTTTATTATGCGCCATCAACATGGTTGGTCGATTTTCTTTTGCGATGACGTTAGCTATCGTAAAGGTTTTCCCCGAACCTGTTACCCCTAATAGGGTTTGATGAGCGAGACCATCTTGTAGCCCTTCCCTTAATTTTCGAATAGCTTCAGGCTGGTCCCCCCCGGTTGGAAATCAGAATGCAGTTTAAAATCCTTACTCATATTAACGCCCCTTAGCTTATCTCTTGCGTTATAATACTGGATAAAAAACCAGCTTCAAGCCCTGAGATGAAATTTTCTGTAATTAACCATTCCAATAAGTTTATAAAAATGTTATCCCCAAAAAAGTACTTGACCTTTTCTAAACTTTATATTTTATGCTATTGCCTTTTTGCGCCCTATGTTAAATACAAATTGAAGGCTTGATTTTATTTAACCAATTGAATTTAAAATAAATTAATTTCGAGTCCAGATTCACATCAAATAAAGGCAAAGCCGCTTGTCACCTAGCATAGAACTTGTTTTATAACGTTAATACACAAGGTTATCCACAGAAATAGTGGATAACTCTTGAAGCCCTTAGGGCTCATGCTTTCACGCAATATCTAAAATTTGTTAAATGATAGCTAAATGACAATAAGATGGCAGTTCGATGAAAAAATTTTTACGTAGTATCCGCTACGAAAAAGGGATTTTATCTTTTTTACGAAGATCCAGCAGGTATCTCAGGTGAAAAACTTGACAAAATTTAGGTTGATCACGTTAAAAAGATCGCCAATATAATTAACAATTATTACAGCCCACTATCGCTTTCTATATAGGGGCTGATTCATCATTTTAAAATGTTTGATCAAGATGTTAGTAAAGAAAGATCTAAAAATTGCCCTAATGAGCAGCCCATTATATCTTTGCGATGCGGGATCACACCTAAGCAAGGTGCTTTAATCATATGTTTAAGTGTCTCTAAATACTGTTTTTGGTAATCCCCAGGGGTTTCTACCTCATTAGCAACCCAACCAACCACTGATAAGCCTGAAGCGATAATCGCTTTCATCGTTAATAATGCATGGTTAATACAACCTAACTTAACGCCCACCACTAGAATCACTGGTAATTGCTGTTCGATAACCCAATCAGCGTAAGTCTGTTCATGGGATAACGGTGTATACCAACCACCAGCACCTTCAACTAATACCCAATCCGCTTGCGATTGTAGATGCTGTAAGCCTTTATTGATCACTGAAAATTCGATCGGTTGCTGCAATTTATCACTAATTATATGCGGGGATGTTGGTGCTTCAAATACAATCGGATTAACTGCGCTATAAGGTAATGTTAACCCGCTATTTGCTTGCAATAGTAATGCATCACTATTTCGTAAACCATGTGGTGTAATTTCACTGCCTGATGCAACTGGCTTGTAACCTGCTGTTTTAACACCTTGGCAATTTGCAGACTGCAATAAAGCACAGCTTACGACCGTTTTACCAACTTCGGTATCCGTTCCTGTTACAAAATACGTTTTAGTCACGATAAAGTACCCCAAATACCGTATAATAAGTTAAAGGTAACCCTTGTTCTGTTATCGGATATACAGCCGCAAGCTGTTTTAGGCGCTGGCGTGTCATTAACCCCGTTTTGCGCCCAGCGGTTAAATGAGTTGCCCCTATCCCTTTTAATGAATGAAGTAACTCTGTAATTCCAGAAAAATACAATGTATCTTTTTGAATAGTTAGCTGATTTCTCCATCTTTGGCAGCTATTGCGCATTTGCTGAACTCCCAAAAACACATTAACATGAGGAGCATCATCTAATGCTTTCCAAGCGCTCGATAATTCACTTAATGAATGTTCTCCCAGTGTGGTAAATACCACTATTCCCCCACGTTTAGTCACACGGTATAATTCGCTTAATGCTTGAGTGATATCTTGGCACCATTGGAGTGCTAAATTGGAAAACACGACATCAACACTTTGATCCGCTAATGGGATCGTTTCTATATCTGCACAGATATAATGATCCGCAGCACACTTCCCTTCTGCAACATCTAACATCCCTACAGAAATATCTAACGCTGTGACTTGGTAACCTTGAGCTGTAAGTTTTTGACTGAAATACCCCGTGCCACACCCCGCATCCAACACCCGTAATGGTGCTGAATGTGCCATTAATGCTAATTCGGATGTCAATTGCTTCAACAGCTGTTCTCCTGTTGCTTGCTGGTAGCTAGCAACAGAATCGTAATTTTTCGCAGCGCGGCCAAAAGCAGCCGCTATTTTATGCTTTTCACGACATAGAGACGAAATCATCTAAAGTCTCCAATAATTGATCAATATCTTGACGTCTATGGGCGGCACTTAATGTGATCCGTAGCCTAGCACTTCCCACTGGCACTGTGGGTGGGCGGACCCCGTGAACCCAAATATTTCTATTACGCAAAAAATTTGCGAGTTGTTGGCTAGCTTGGTTATCACCAACAATTAATGGTTGGATAGCCGTCTTTGAGTCGGCTAGTTTCATCCCATTGAAATTCGCATTATTTCTAAAGTATTCGATATGTTGGTTAAGATTAAAACGCGCTTCATCTGCTTGCTTGATTTGTTGCATCGCCGATAAAATGGCGACGGCCTGTGCAGGCGGCATTGACGTGCTATAAATTAAGTGGCGTGCAGATTGCACCAAAAAGTCAGCGGTTTGCTGGTCACAAAGTATTGCTGCCCCACTTAAACCGAATGCTTTACCAAACGTCACCACTAAAATTTCAGGCTTAACTCCCTGCTCAAAGCAGCTTCCACGTCCTTGCTCACCTTTAACTCCAATCCCATGAGCATCATCAACCATCAGCCAAGCTTTGTGTTTTGTGGCGATTTGTTGTAATTGTCGCAAAGGCGCACTATCGCCATCCATGCTGAATACCCCTTCAGTGACAGCAAGAGTTTTCCCTGTAATAGGCTTAGTGATTAGATGTTCTAGAGATGATGTATTATTATGATGAAAGCGACGTAATTTAGCCCCTGAATGCATCGAAGCTTCGATGATTGAAGCATGACTTAATTTATCTGCTAAAATACGGTCGTTTTGTGTCATCAACGCCGTGATCACAGCATGGTTGGCAGCAAAACCCGAAATAAACAACAGTGCCTTTGAATACCCCAACCACTCAGCAAGTGCCGTTTCGAGCTCATCATGTGCTTTGGTGTAACCAGTAATATGGCCTGAGCCACCGCTACCGACCCCATATTGATTTGCTCCTCTTTGCCAAGCTGCAACAACCTTAGGATGGTGAGTTAACCCTAAATAGTCATTGGATGAGAAGTTAAGATATTCTTTGTCTGCCAGATAAAGTGACCGGCCATCAGCCCGGTCAATACATTGACGTTGCCGCCAGATCGACGCTTGTTTACGCTGTTCAATCTGTTCTTCGATGAATGATTGCCAAGACATTATACAACAGCGTTATAAAATTGTGGGTTATCTGCGGTTAGCAACGTTTCGGCTAGTTTAGCCGCTTGCTGGTTATCTCCCTCATCCGTTTCAATTCGCTCTGGGTTAATGTTTAGTTTGTTAAACAATGCGAGGTCTTTGTTCTCGTCTGGGTTAGGCGTTGTCAGTAATTTACAGCCGTAAAATACTGAGTTCGCTCCAGCCATAAAACACAGCGCTTGAGTCTGCTCATTCATATATTCTCGACCAGCAGAAAGCCTCACATAGGAGGTTGGCATCATGATCCGAGCCACTGCGATCGTGCGTATAAAATCAAAGGCATCAACATCTTCATTATCCGCCATCGGCGTCCCTTCGACTTTCATCAGCATATTGATGGGAACACTTTCTGGGGGCTTTGGTAAATTGGCAAGTTGCACTAAGAGTGCAGCACGATCACTCACTTTTTCCCCTAACCCTAAAATCCCGCCTGAACACACCTTGATACCCGCATCACGCACATTTTCTAAAGTATCTAAACGGTCTTGGTATGTACGTGTTGTAATAATATTGCCGTAATATTCAGGAGAAGTATCAAGGTTATGATTGTAATAATCCAAGCCTGCTTCTGCTAAACGCTGGGCTTGGGTATTATCAATCATTCCAAGTGTCATACAGGTTTCCATCCCTAACGATTTAACCTCTTTAACCATCATTTCAAGATAAGGCATATCCCGTTCTTTAGGGTTACGCCATGCAGCCCCCATACAAAAACGCGTTGAACCTGCTTGCTTCGCTTTCTTAGCTGATTCTAAAACTTGTTGTACTTCCATTAAACGCTCAGTTTCTAGCCCCGTTTTATAACGAGCACTTTGAGCACAATATTTACAATCTTCGGGACAAGCCCCTGTTTTAATTGATAGAAGCGTACTCACTTGCACTTGTTGGGGATCAAAATTTTGCCGATGAATTTGCTGCGCTTGAAATAACAAGTCAAAAAAAGGCATTGAAAACAGTTCATTAGCTTGTTTTATTGTCCACTGTTTTAATTGGCTCACGGGAACTCTCCAGTTGAAAAAGTTGTTGCCAGTTTAAATATTGCGATTATCATGTCAACTAAAATGATCATAAAAAGTTGACGAAGATAAAAATGAACAATGCTGATATTACTTTTGATGCCAAACATATTTGGCATCCTTACACATCAATGAGCCAACCCATTCCAGCCTATCCCATTGTGGAAGCGCAAGGAGTCGAACTCGTGATGCCTGATGGAAAAAGATTGATTGACGGCATGTCTTCATGGTGGGCTGCAATCCATGGCTATAATCACCCTGAACTCAACCAAGCTGTTACCACTCAGTTGAGCAAAATGTCTCATGTCATGTTTGGGGGGATCACTCACCCACCAGCAGTAAATCTATGCAAACAATTAGTGACTATCACTCCTGAACCACTGGAATGCATATTTCTCGCTGATTCAGGCTCTGTCGCAGTTGAAGTGGCACTAAAAATGGCACTGCAATATTGGCAAGCCAAAGGCGAAAAACGCCAGCGAATTTTGACATTACGCCACGGATATCACGGTGATACCTTTGGTGCTATGGCCGTTTGTGACCCAGATAATTCCATGCATGGACTGTACAAGGGGTATTTGCCCCCCCACGTGTTTGTGGAAGCTCCACAATGTGGTTTTAATGATGAATGGAACCCCGCAGATTTACATCCACTCGAAGCACAATTAGCAGAAAATAGCCATGAAATTGCTGCGATCATCCTAGAACCCATTGTTCAAGGTGCTGGGGGAATGCGCATCTATCACCCTGCCTATTTAAAAGGCGTACGTGATTTATGCGACCATTATGGCCTCTTACTAATAGCAGATGAAATTGCGACAGGATTTGGCCGCACCGGTAAACTATTTGCCTGTCAACACGCAAATATCTCACCTGATATTATGTGTATCGGCAAAGCATTAACTGGGGGTTATATGACGCTATCAGCAACCCTGACAACTCGCCATGTCGCCGAAACCATAAGCAATGGCGAGGCTGGTTGTTTTATGCATGGACCAACATTTATGGGCAACCCCCTTGCCTGTGCGGTTGCAGATGCAAGCCTATCACTATTGCTCAATAGCCCGTGGCAACAAACCATCGCCAATATTGAGCTACAACTCAAAGCTGAATTAATGCCTTTGCGCTCTCACCCTAGCGTCGCGGATATACGCGTCCTCGGTGCCATCGGCGTTATTGAAATGAAGCAGCCAGTGGATACAGCGGCATTACAAAAGGTATTTGTTGAAAATGGCGTTTGGGTTCGCCCGTTCGGCAAACTGATTTATGTGATGCCACCGTATATCATCACTCCCGAGCAACTCAGTAAAGTGACGAATACGATGGCAAAAGTGTTGGGATAACACAATAAATTCAATGATAATCGAAGTGATCCTTACTGAGTTTTTAATTAGATAATCTTCTAAATACTTCGAGTTATAGCAAGGCGGCAATCGAGGGTATCTTGGGGAGCATACATCAGTATGTGACCCAAAAGTAGCCGAGTGAAGCCAACACCGCTATAGCTCGAAGTATGACGAAGATTAAAGGATGACTGAAATAACCCACATAGGGCCTTTCCCAACCGCATACCTTCCTATTTGCGTCAGTTTCCCTGTAATTGGGTCAATTTCAGAAACTGAAATATGGTCTGACTTTTGCCCACTGGAAATTAAAAAGCGGCCGGTGTTATCAATATTAAAACCTCTTGGGTGGGCTTCTGTCGGGTAACGCGCTTCCAAAGTGAGTTCGCAGCCATCATCAGAAATAAGATAGTGGCTAATATAGCTTTCTGACCGTTCACTGGCATACAAATGGCGGCCATCAGGCGTCACATGGATATCAGCGGCCCAACGCTGGCTTTCATTTCCTGCAGGATAGTTTGCTAATGTTTGCATGGTGCGATAACGGGTAAACTTACGGTAAACACCAATGGTTGAGTCTAACTCATTGATACAGTAGATCACTTTCTCACTAGGGTGGAATGCAAGGTGACGAGGCCCTGACTGCGGTGCTGTCGTAATTTGATCCGCGGTCGCTTCAGTTAGATAGCCATTTTCTTGCAAATCAAACAGGCGAATATGATCTTCCCCTAAGCACGGCACCCAAAGCTGTTGATTATCAGTATCAACATGAGATGAATGAGGGTTACGCAACCCTTCAATAACCTGAACAACTTGGCTTGGAATGCCCTCTTTATTGATCGTCAATACAGATAAATTGTGTTGATGATAAGAAGGAACAAAGAGATATTTGCCATTGTTATCAAGTGATAAATGAACCGGTGTACCTGGAATGGATGTTTCCGCTTTTAAACGTAATGTGCCCTTTGGCTCAATTTCATAGGTCACAACACGAAAATTTGGGCGAACACCGATATAAAGGTGTTTTTTATCATGGCTTAATACCATTGGTTGTACCTGACCCGGTGTTTTTACTGTCTGTAAAAGCGTGAGTTCCCCAACTTCGTTCATCGACCATACGTGGATCTGCTGGCTTTCGGGGCTGGCAATATAAACAACCTGATTCATTCTGACTCCTTAATTCATGACAAAATACTAAACAGCATCTATAGTCCACTACATTGGCTTAACTATACCCTATATTAAGTAAATTGCTGCGAGTAAATAGCACCACCGTTTCAGCCAAAAGGATCGATAATAATGGTACTAAAACGGTTCAGTTAACGCTATGATGATAAAACATACTAAGCTAATTATTTTCGAATGGATAATTTATAGCTGTAATTAATTCATCTTCCCTCCTATCTTTATACTTGATTAAGATAGGCAACCTGTAAAATCACGTGGAGCCGTTTATGTCATACCGCGTTATTGCGCTCGATCTTGATGGAACATTGCTAGATCACCAAAAAAAAATCCTACCTGAATCTTTAGCTGTCTTACAGGAAGCTCGACGCCAAGGCGTTAAAGTTATCATAGTAACAGGTCGCCACCATGTTGCGATCCACCCGTTTTACCAAGCCTTAGACCTTGATACCCCCGCGATTTGTTGTAACGGTACATACCTATATGATTATTTGGGTAAAAAAGTGTTAAAGTCTGATCCGATGCCGCTCGACTCTGTCACTCAAATGATCGATAAATTACGTGGAACCGATATTCAACATCTAATGTATGTCGATAATGCCATGCTCTACAACGCACAAACTGAAGGGATTAAACGTACCTTAAATTGGGCGGAGTCATTACCTGTAGCACAACGACCAACTATTGAGTTTGTGGAAGACTTTGCTGATGTTATGCATGACTATGAATCTATATGGAAATTCGCCGTTAGCTACCCAGATACAGAACGATTAAAACAAGTCGTTCATGAAATTGAAACGGACTTTGGCTTAGACTGCGAATGGTCATGGGTTGACCAAGTGGACATTGGTCTCAAAGGTAATAGTAAAGGCCAACGTTTAAAAGAATGGGTTGAATCTCAAGGTATGACAATGCAAGATGTTGTTGCTTTTGGCGATAACTTCAATGACTTAAGCATGCTTACTACCGCAGGTTTAGGTGTAGCAATGGGCAATGCCGTGGATGAAATCAAACAACAAGCAAAACTGGTGACACGTGTAAACACTGAACCGGGTATTGCCGAAGTGATCCGTAAGTACGTTTTATAAGCCATTAGCCGAATAAAAGGAGGCACACCGGCTCTTTTTATTCGGCTAGCTAATAATACGTTAGGCTATTGAGCAAGTAACTCTATTAATGTTTGTTCCAAAACAGGTAAAGCCGCACCATAAATCCGTGAGTTACGGCTAATTTGGCTCATTGAAAGTTCAGGTAATGCCTGACCAAAAAAACGGTTTTGCTGTTGAAAACTATCACAAAATGCAGCCCAAATTTGTGGGTTTTTCACAAATGGCCCTGAAACAATCAGCCGTGAAGGAAAAAATACCCGACAAATATTGGATGCTGCATGTGCCATATGTGAAATAGCTTGCTGCATTGTCGAATTATTTGCTAAATCAGAGGAGGCTAAAATTTCGGCAACATTTTCTTCATCATCATGCGCTTTAAATTTATCGGCAAGAACATCCGTACCGATAGACCATAAAGCAGTGACTGTTTCTAGGCACCCAACTTGCCCACACTGACAAGGCTTCGTTTGGCTGGGAATATTCCAATGCCCTATCTCACCAAAAGCATTCCCACCGATATTGATATAATTATCTGCCGTACTAAATGCAACCCCAACCCCGTACCCCCAATGCAGCAATAACGTACTTTTATTACGTTCAAGAACATGCAACATCAGTTCATCGTCCAGTGTTCTCGATAATACAACCCGATACTCTGGAGGGAATATGCTTTTGATATTCAGATTATTCATTTTCGGCCAGCGAGAGGCGTGTATCCAATGGTAGGTCTGGCGATCAAAGACCCCACCTAAGGAAAAAACACACCCTGTAACTTCGGCTGATTTGGGTATTTTTTGAATAATGTTGTCATAAAGCTGGCGAATTTTGTCCGCTAAAGCTGAATTATCGCACTCTGGTGAAGCTTCAAGTTGTTCATGAGCGATGACATTAGATACTAAATTGATAGCAAACACATGTAATGACAAGCTAATGACTTGAAATACTAAAGTCACTAACCGATTAGGATTAACAACCAATACCATCGAGGGTCGACCTCGACCTGAGTGCTGGCTAATTGTTTCGGTTAATAATCGGCTATCTAAGAGCTGTGTGACCTGCTCAGATACAGTAGTTGAACGGATCTTTAACAGCTTTACTGCTTCACGGCGCGTGGTAATTTGCCCATTTAAAATCGCAAAGAAAATCCGTTCTTTGTCGTGAGTAATAGGTTGAGTAATCGGTAAATGTGATAGAAAGCCTGTCGTTTGTTTAAATATCATAATAAGTAGACATAAAGCTGTCTATTTTAGGCCCTATCAACACTCATCAAACCTGCATGACATATTGAAACAGGCTACCTATATACAGCCTAACCCTTCTCTAGTTAGAAACACGGTAAATAACTATCGATAAAGTATGCCTTAAGGATCGATACTCAATCAATCCTTATTTATTGTAGAAAAAAATGCCATAAGCAGCCGGCAAATAAAGCCCCCAGTAATGAGTTGCTCGATTACTGGGGGAGTTCTATTAATTAAAACGATAAATTGAAATAACTAAATCGTTTATTCATACACAAGTTCTTCGTTGATTACGCTATGAATAACATTAAGTTGCTCATCCCATGTTATCGTCGTGATAGGCGATGTTATGCCATGAAACGCAAAAGCGGGTTGCAAGTAATGCCGTGGATTAACAGTTGCCATTCTTATTGCATCATCAAAACTCACTATCTGGTTGTGTACAACGTTACGTATCGCTTGGTCCAATGTCAGGCTTGAACCTGCTAAATTAGCCTCACCGGGAACACGTACCGTACCATCTTCAGTTCGTTCAATTGACATTGAAGCAAATTGATAATTCCCAGCTTTGACACTACCGGCAGCACTAACAGCATCCGTAACTAAAATGGATCTAGTGATAGTTTTCGCTCTTAATAGATTTTTCAACGCTGGAAATGGAATATGTATACCATCAGCAATAAAGCTTGCGCCTATAGCATCACAACTTAACTGGGCTTGTAGTGTGTTATCTAACTTATGTAACTGCTGAGGAATGCCATTTCCTAAGTGGGTACTCATACAAATACCAATTTTGGCAGCTTCATCCATTTGGCTAAAATTAATATTAGAGTGCCCCACAGCAACGCATTTCCCCGTGTTAACTAACTGCTTGGCAAATTGAAAGTTCTGGTCAAATTCAGGTGCATAAGTCACTAGCAATATTGGTCTAGTGAGCATACTTTCTAAATTAGCAACTAACTGGATATCAGGTTTAATTATATCACTCGGGGGATGACACCCTGCATAACCGCACTTAGGGTTAATAAATGGCCCCTCCAAATGGTAGCCAGGAACCATCAATTCACCAAGACGACTTGTTGATACTGCCTTATCAAGCGCTTGAAAACGCTCAGTCAATACTGACGCAGATGCTGTAATTAACGTCGGTAAACAAGAAGTCACCCCTGTTTTTAGCATTGCTTCTAGCGCATAATCAACCGCTTCCGCAGTAATATTTTTATCATTAAAATCAATGCCTGCAAACCCATTGACCTGAATATCAAATAAACCATCAGTTATCGTCATAGTTTAATCCTTCAATACTTTTCCCTAATCAACCGCTGATAATAATGATGCGGAATCTTTATCCAAAAATAGGTAGCAATTGTTATGCTGTTGCACAATGGATGCAGGTACTTGGTTCGTTATTTCCCCTTCTACCGTGTTTTTAACTGCAATAGACTTGCGTAAGTCAGGTACACTGAGAATTAACGTTTTAGACCTTAAAATTTGCATTATACTCATCGAAATGGCTTGTTTTGGGACGTCTTCCAACTGAGAAAACCATTTCTCTCCTAATTGTTGTTTTCTGCAGGCATCATCAAGGTTCACAACAATATAAGGAGAACTTATACTGAAGTCTGCGGGGGGATCATTGAACGCTAAATGTCCATTTTCCCCGATACCAGCAAAACAGACATCGATTTCATATTGACGAATAACCTGGTTCAAACGTTGGATTTCCTCATCAATGTTTTTGGCTGAACCATTCACACCAATAAATTGATGTAGCGAAGGTAATTTATTCACCAAGCGCTCTTGTAAATATCGACGAAAACTTGCGGGGTGTCCTTCATCAAGTCCGATATATTCATCCAAATGAAAAATGGTAATTCGTGACCAATCAATATCCTCATCAATTAAGTGTTCCAACATTTCAAACTGACTCGCACCAGTGGCGACAATAATCGCAATCTCTGATTTTTCACTTAATGCTTTTTGAATAGCATAAGCTCCTGCTCGACTGGCTTGTTTACCTAAAATCTGCTTATTTTCAGAAATAATAATATCCATACCAACCTCATACTTAATAAATAACCGTTTATTTAGCAAAGTGTCTTACTGGTGTTGCTTCAATTTCTTAGCCATTTGCACAGCAGTTAACGTCAGCACACAACAAAAGATTAAGTAATAAACAACATAGGTGGGTTTCCCATCACCAACAGAAACCAATGCAGCAGCAATAACAGGTGTTGAACCTGCAAAAATGACACTGTTTAGTTCACGAGAGAGCGCAATACCTGAATACCGATATTGCGTTGGGAATAGATTAGCTAAGAACGCGCCTTGAGCCCCTGATGTTGCACCATGCCCAATACCATAAGCAATACACATTCCAAGCGTTGCCAACATTAAGCTGCCGCTACCTAGTAGCCAGAATAATGGAAAAGCAAAAACGCCTAAGAAAATTGCCCCGAATGAGAAAATTGCAGTAGTGCCATATTTATCCGTTAACCGCCCCATGACAGGGGTCATCAGCGTATTAATAAGCACGGCAACCATTAACGCCATCAACCCATCTGACTTTTCCATACCCAACGTATTGGTGAGATAACTAATACTGAATACGCTCAACACATAACCATTAGCTTGGTGACCAGCTAAACTGAAAAAACCACAGAGTAAGTTTTTTCGACTATGAATAAAGAGCTCCTTAATAGGAATTTTTTGTTCTTTTTTCTCTACCTCTGCCTTTTCAACGGATTTAACGTATTCTGGCGTTTCATCTAGTTGTTTACGGATATAAATGGCTACAACAAATAAAACGATAGATAACAAGAAAGGGACGCGCCAGCCCCAGCTCATAAATGCTTCATCAGGTAATTGTGATACGGCAAAAAAAGCGGCTGTAGATAATAAAATGGCAATTCCTGTTGATGCATTAATTAACGAGGTATAAAACCCCCTCTGCTTCATCGGAACATATTCCGCCACAAAGGTTTGCGCTCCTGCAAGTTCAGCACCTGAACCAAAGCCTTGCATTAACCGTATGATAACTAAAGCGATTGTTGCCCAAATACCGATATGATAATAAGTTGGTAATAACCCCAGAGCTAATGTTGCGATCCCCATTAATACAATTGCGAAGATAAGCGCTGGTTTTCGCCCATATCGGTCGCCAATATGGGCAATAATCACCCCACCTAAGGGACGTGAAATAAAACCGACAGCAAAAGTAAGAAATGCTGCTAACGTTGCAATTGTGGGCGATAGATTAGGAAAATAAAGTTTATTAATAACCAATCCAGCTGCTGCACCATATAACGAATAGTCATACCACTCGATTACTGTTCCTGATACGCTTGCCATCATGACTTTTCTAATTGTTTTTTTATCAGCTGCAGGCGTTTCGCTTACAGTTTCTGTAGCTAATTGTTCTGAAATAGTGTCACTCATACTGCCCCCTACATTTTAGGAATACATTATTTAGGTATGTTTTATAAAAAACGGACAAAAAGCGCGCACTATTGAAACTAGCACCGTTAATATTATTTTAGAACATGTTTGTTTTTAAATGATCTAAAAATGGGATCACAATCAAAATTCAATGATAAAATACAATTTGAAATTTGAATTATGTTTGTTTACCTCCTATTAAACTAGACAATTCTCATTAGAAACCACTGCCAGAAAAAATAAATAAAATAATAAAATCAATCAACTAAACAAATTCATGACTGAAGTAATCTCTGATTTATATAATCCAGTAAAAAATAGTTTGTTAAGCCAATATTTTACTTTCCTCTACAATACTGCTATTTTTCACCTAAATTAAAAACCATTTTGTTTTTAATTATAAAGAAACCGAAGCAGCTCTAACCTAAATTACTGTTATTCTCAGGGGGATTATGGCGCCTATGTCTAGTTCAAAAAACAAGCTCCGTAACACAGCTCGACGTAATACATCACAAGTCACCTCACAAATGATACATCTTGGCTGTGGTGCATTTCATCGCGCCCATCAAGCCCTTTATACACATTTATTACTTGAAAAGTTCCAATCTAATTGGGGCTATTGTGAAATTAATTTAATGTCTGAGCGTGGTGCAATATTAATCAACCAATTAAACGAACAGCATTGCAATTATACTTTGCTAGAAAAAGATGAAGAAAAATCAACACTAAGGACTATCAAGGCAATTAAGCAGGCTATGCACCCGCGTATTGATGGTATTAATGCGATTATTGAAAAAATGGCTGCCCCCGAAATTGCCATTATTTCACTAACCGTGACAGAGAAAGGCTATTGTATTTCGCCCTCAACGGATAAGCTGGATTTAGCTAATCCGTTTATACAACATGACCTCACTAACCCTATGGAACCTCAATCTGTTTTAGGTTATATCGTTGCCGCACTTCGTTTACGTTTTCAGAGAAACCTGCCCCCTGTCACCATTCTTTCTTGCGATAATATCCGCAATAATGGAGAAACAGCACGTCAGGCTATTATTGGTTTAGCCATTCAACAAGATAATCAACTAGCACAATGGATTGAAAAAAATATCACTTTTCCAAATACCATGGTTGATAGGATTGTCCCTGCTATGACTGAAAGTTCATACGCCGAAATTAAACAACTCATTGGGAAAGATGACCCATGCGCAGTGATCAGTGAGTCATTTAGTCAATGGGTTATTGAAGATTGTTTTGCTAATGGCAGACCAGATTGGCAACGTGTCGGCGTACAATTTGTACCTGATGTTGCACCTTATGAAATGATGAAACTTAGAATGCTCAATGGGAGCCATTCTTTCCTAGCTTATCTAGGTCATCTAGCAGGGTATGAGTTTATCTCTGACACTATGCAGAACCCTGATTTTAGCCAAGCAGTACACAAATTAATGCTTCATGAGCAAGCGCCAACACTGACAATGCCAAGTGATACAAACCTGAGAAAATATGCACAAGATTTATTAAAACGCTTTAGCAATCGCGCCATTAAACATAAGACAGCGCAAATAGCGATTGATGGCAGCCAAAAATTACCCCAGCGCCTATTAGATTCTATTATGTGGCATCAGCAACAGGGTTCAGACTATACGCTCCTAGCACTGGGTGTTGCTGCATGGATGAAATATGTCAGCGGGGTCAATGAACAAGGTAACCCAGTGAGTATCCAGGACCCATTACGAAACGAGTTTGCGGAAATCTACCAAAAATATGGTTTTAGCCTTGAAACTGTCGACAACTTGTTAAAAATAGGCGCTATTTTCCCACCCCAACTTTCGAGAAACCACCAAGTAGTTAAAAAAATCAAGGCTGCATACCAGCAACTCATCATCTTAGGTGCTCAAAAAACTGTTAAATATTATTTGTAACAAATCGATGAGATATAGCAAACTGACGCAAAATAGCTATATCTCTAATATTTGCCTCACTATAGCTGACGAGAAAGCGAGACACTTTTCACCTGTGCAAACACCTTTCTTCCTTTACGAATAGAAAGCTCATCCCTCGCCCAGCGGGTGATGCGAGCCCATAGATAATGTTCTTCACCTAAATCTAGCTTCACATCAACTTGCTCACCATCTTCAATCCATTCAATAACTTCTGCCGCTAAAATATTACGAATACTACTCACTTGCGGCTTTTCTAAAACCAAAGAAACATCCGAAGCATCGATACGTATACGTACTTCAGCCCCTTGCTGCATTTCAACTCGCGGAACCCATAACTTTTGACCGCCGACAATTACCGCTGTCATATCGTAATCAGGGTGTTGACTATGTACCTTTGCACTCACCACACTGCTCAATGTTTCTTGCTGTAACCAAGGACGTAATGCACTGCTCGCCCAGACGTCTTCTAATGGGCCAAATGCTTTAACTTTCCCTTGAGCCATTACAATGACTTTATCCGCTAGGCGCAATATTTCATCAAGACTATGACTGACATATAAAATAGGGATTTTAACATCTTGAGAAAGCTTTTCTAAATAAGGTAATAACTCACGTTTGCGGGGGAGATCCAAAGAAGCAAGGGGTTCATCCATCAGCAGAATTTCTGGCGCAGTTAATAAAGCACGACCAATCGCAACGCGTTGTTTCTCACCGCCAGATAATGTTATTGGATAACGGTTGAGTAACTTTTCGATACCCAGCAACTCAACGATATCATCAAAGCGTGTTTTCATTTTTGGCGCCATGCCATAACGTAAATTACTTTTGACACGGTAATGTGGAAATAACCGCGCATCCTGAAAAACATAACCTATGTGACGCTGCTCTGGCGGTAAACAAATCCGTTTTTCGACATCAACCAATGTACGACCATTTAACACTATCCGCCCTTTATTTGGCTTAGTTAAACCGCCTATCACATTGATTAAAGAGGTTTTACCTGCACCAGAAAGCCCGAAAACCGCAGTAATGCTTTCTGTTGGTAATTGTGTATTCACTTCCAGCTGTAAGTCCCCTAACTTTTGGGAAAAGTTGAGTTCTAACATATCAGGCTACCCCCAAACGCTTTTTACCCCAACGGGTCAGCCATTCTGAAATTAATAATGAAATTAATGCAAGAACGATCGCGATAATACATAAGCGTGCAGCATCAACCTCTGCACCCGGCGTCTCAATTAAGGTATACATCGCTAATGGAATGGTTTGAGTTTCTCCAGGTATATTTGATACAAATGTAATCGTGGCACCGAATTCCCCTAAAGAACGGGCGAAAGCAAGCACTGTGCCTACAATGATACCCGGCAAAGAAAGCGGAATGGTGATGGTGAGAAAAACGCGCAATGGCGTGGCACCTAATGTTCTAGCCGCTTGCTCTAGCTTTCTATCTACCGCTTCTAATGCTAAACGAATTGCTCGTACCATCAACGGAAAAGCGACCACGGCCGAAGCAAGCGCAGCCCCTCGCCAACTAAAGGTGAAGCTAAAACCAAACCAGTTATATAACCATTCACCAATAAAACCGCGTTTTCCCATACTGATCAATAATAAATAACCCACTACCACTGGTGGCAATACCAGTGGTAGGTGGATAATACTATCGAGCAATGTTTTGCCAGGAAAATTACAGCGAACTAATACCCATGCAACTAATATCCCAAGCGGTAAGCTGAATAATACCGCTACGCTTGATACTTTTAGGCTTAAGTAAATTGCTTCCCATTCATAAGGACTTAACATCTGCAACAATATAATCTCTTAATGTTTATTTGGTACGTGGCTCGAAACCATAACGTTTAAAAACCTCAGAAGCTGCTGGAGTTTTCAGATACTCATAATAATCACGAGTCGCTTTATTATCTTGGTCTTTAACTATTGCCATTGGGTATTCAACAGGTTTATGCGTATCTGCAGGGAATACACCAACCACTTTTACTTTTTGGCTAGCGACCGCATCAGAACCATACACAATGCCTAAAGGTGCTTCTTGGCGTTCAACTAGTGCCATACCACTGCGGACATTGTTAGTACGCGCTAACAGTGGATCAACCGTTTCCCATGCACCTAAATTACCCAATGCTTCTTTAGCATAAATACCAACAGGTACATGGTCAGGATCACCAACGGCTAAACGACCGCCATCTAATAATTTTTTCCAATCTGTTTGCTTATTGATTTCCACTTTATCCAATTTAGAATCTTTTGGTGCAATCAACACTAATTCATTACCTAATAATGTATAACGAGTATCATCCACCATCAATTTTTTATCAATTGCATAATCCATCCACTGCTGGTCAGCAGAAATAAATAGATTAGCAGGTGCTCCTTGCTCAATTTGACGCGCCAATGTTGAAGAAGAGGCATAAGATGCCACAACGTCTACTTTCGCCTCTTTCTTATATTGCTCAGAGATTTCATTCAGCGCGTTAGTTAATGAGGCAGCTGCGAAAACCGTTATTTTATCCGCAGCAAAACTATGGCTAGCCATAGTGAGTGTCAGTGTTGCACCCGCGAGAAGTGATACCAAACCTTTTTTCATTTTTATTCACCATAGTATTAATCAACACGCTATATATATCAGGATACAGCGATAACTTAAAGTCAAACTCGTGATAAAAGTGTGCTGGCTCAAGAAATGATGTAATTTTTCTGCATGTTATCCTAAATGGTAAAGAGACACGCCATGTTTTTAGTTTACGAAGAATCGTTTTTGTATAGTTTATAACTTATTTCCCTTGTAACTTTATCGGCACAAATCGTGTGTCTTTGAATATTTCATTCAACTTTTTACAAGTATATAAAAGCAGAGGAGATAATATGGCAATTCAACCTACAGTACATTCTCCAACTAATGCTCATTACTCAGGCAGCTTAACCACTCAACAATTTTATGGGCTATTTGACAAAGATATTCCCCAAGAAACCTTAGATTCTTTAGCTAAATCGTCTGGAGAAGGGAACTTAAATAGTATTGATTTATTACATAACCTAGCTTTACGACAAGACAGTGTAGGAAAACAAGCACAAAATATCTTGTTTGATTTATTTAGCGGAAAATTGCCAGCGAAGAAAGGTGTAGATAAAGAAATACAAGAAACGAGCAAAGTTTTATATCAATCAGCACATCACCAAGCCGTATTGTCTAAACCATCGAAATTACTGTATATCATTGGCTCCGCATTAAACAATATTGCAGATAAATTAAGCCTAACGCGTTTATTTATGGAACCCGATAATATAAAACCGGCAGCGCCGAAACCACTCGCGGAGAGTAATTTATGGTGTGATAACCGAATGCAGCAAAGTGATGAGCTTTATTCAAACTTAATAAGTGATGATTATTTAGCTTTATTTTCAGTTAACTACCCTTTAGATATCAGCGAGGACAACGCGGCTTTGCTAAAAACAACTATTGAGGAAATAAAAAGACAAAGCAACTTTCTAAATAAGCCCGAAATATTTCCAATAAATACAGGGGCTCATTGGGTGCTATTTATGCTCTATCACGACGTCACTGACAATAAAGTTAAAAGCTTTGTTTTTAATTCATACCATCAATTACCATCGGAAATTAAGCAAACTATAACAGAATGCGCTAAAGAAGCTGGAATACAGAGCGACATTGAATATATTGAAGGGAATATCCAAGAAAATGTGCCAAATGGCTGTGGCCTTTTTGTCATTGAAGCCGTTAAACAACTCGCTGAAACTACAACAAAAAATTATGTCGAAACACTGAAAAATTTCAAAAATAATTTTTTAGCGTTACCTTTAGCAGAACAACAACAATTTAACCAGTCTAGCCGCAGACAACTCTATGGAAATTACCATGATACATTATATCCATAGAGGGGAACTTGATTAAACGAAAAACTCCCTGATAGCTTAATGAGTTATCAGGGAGTTTTATAATCCGTCAGAAAAGAAACTCGCTAAAAGTTACTTGTTCTCTGTATTGTGGTGATGTGGCACATGCGCTTTAGATAACAAGTTAAAAAATGCACCAAGACCATAAATCAGGCCCATGATTAAAAACATCACAACAGGAACCATCATCAGGGCGAAACCTAAACTTTTAATCAGTTCTAACATAAAAAAGCCTCTTCAGTGATACTGTACCCACCAGCCTACAAGATACGCTGACGAGGGAAATTCGACTCTCAATTTTTTGATTATAAATCAAATCAAAATAATAACGCATAATAGCGTTATAATGGAGACTATTTTAGACAAAATATTATACTAACGACATACTAAACGTGCTTTTTACCTCTGTCACCACCAACTAAGCCGGAAGGGAGAAAAATATGCAGGCAGAAATCTTACTCACACTTAAATTGCAAGGCAGTTTATTCGCTGATCCACGCCGTATCGCGCTACTCAAACAAATTAAAGCGACGGGTTCTATCAGCCAAGGGGCCAAACTTGCAGGTATCAGTTATAAAAGTGCTTGGGATGCCATTAATGAGATGAACCAACTCACCGATGATATTTTAGTCGACAGAGCAACCGGTGGCAAAGGAGGCGGCGGTACGACATTAACCCATTATGGTGAAAGACTGCTCCAGTTATATGACTTATTAGCTCAGATCCAACAAAAAGCGTTTGATGTCTTAAAAGAAGATAACCTACCTTTAGACAGCCTGCTGGCAGCGATTTCTCGCTTTTCACTACAAACCAGCGCCCGTAATCAATTTTTTGGCACCCTTATCACTCGCGACCACATGCAAGTTCAACAGCATGTACAAATTCGTTTAGCGGACAATAGTACCGTGATTAATGCAGCATTAACCGAACAAAGTGCTAACCGTTTAGGGTTAGTTGAAGGCAAAGAAGTACTTGCTCTCATTAAAGCGCCTTGGGTAAAACTAAGCAAACAACCACAAGCAACCGAGTTCGATAACTGTTTAGCAGGTAAAATTACCATGTTAGAACGTGGTAAAGATAATAGTGAAGTTATTGTAACCCTGACTGGCGGGGAAACACTCTGCTCAACCCTGCCAAATAGCGAGATTGATACACTGTCACTCAATGTTAATGATGCTATCACTGCCTTATTTAATGCAGACCAAGTTATTGTTGCCACCCTGTGCTAACCACCGCTGCTTACTTACCAAATAAGTAAGTAAGCATTTACCTTTTTTTCATCCTCCCACCTACAGTTGTTGACTTTATCTTCAATCCTGATTATTTGTGATAGATGACAAGGTAAATAAATGATGATAAGGAAGCTTAATGAGCTCAATAACTATACAACATGGCAGCTTTAAGCTCAGTGAAACACAAACACTTGAAATTCAACAACTCAATATTGAAAAAGGTGAAAACTGGGCTTTTATTGGTTCCAATGGCAGCGGTAAATCCTCTTTAGCTCGCGTGCTATCTAATGAACTAAAACCCCTTTCTGGTATTGTCACCAATACCTTTCTTTCCCCTGTCCGCCTTTCCTTTGAACAGTTACAGAAAATTATTACTGAAGAGTGGCAACGTAATAATACGGATATGCTGAGTGAAGACGAAGAAGACACTGGATATACTGCGGCTGAAATTATTCAATTTAACCATAAAGATAATGAATATTGCCTAGAGCTTGCTGCTCGCTTTGGCATCAGTGACTTGCTCTCCCGTCGCTTTAAATACCTTTCAACAGGGGAAACCCGCAAGGTATTGTTATGTCAAACATTAATGGGTAATCCTGACTTATTAATCCTTGATGAACCCTTTGATGGTCTGGATGTCTATTCCAGAAGCAACCTCAGTGAATTACTCTATAGTTTGTCTGAAAAAGGCTTAACTTTAATCTTAATTTTAAACCGTTTTGACGAACTCCCTGAGTTTGTTGAAAAAATGGGGGTCGTCGCGGACTGCAAACTGTCCCTTTCAGGAGATAAAGAGTCAGTACTCGCTAACACGCTAATTAACCAATTACAGCACAGTGAAAAAATAAAATTACTATCGATTCCCGAAACGGAAGATCCGACTGCTGATGAAAAACTAGATGATACTGTTCCTCGTATCATTTTGAAGAATGGGACTGTTAGCTATAGCGACCAACCTATTTTGCATGGCCTAAACTGGCAAGTTAACCCAAATGAACATTGGCAGATTATTGGCGAAAATGGGGCGGGAAAATCCACATTATTAAGCCTAATTACAGGGGATCACCCACAAGGCTATAGTAATGACCTCACCTTATTTGGCCGTCGCAGAGGTACAGGAGAAACAATTTGGGATATCAAACGCCATATAGGCTATGTCAGTAACAGTATCCATCAAGAGTACCGGGTCGCAACCAGTGTACTAAATGTCATTATATCTGGCTTTCATGACTCCATCGGCTTATATCAAGCCCCGTCTGACCGTCAAATTCAATTAGCTAATGAATGGTTAACCTTATTAGGTTTTTCAGCCCAAACTGCACAGCAACCTTTCCATAGCCTGTCTTGGGGGCAGCAACGTTTAGTCTTAATTGCGCGTGCTCTGGTCAAACACCCTGCAATGCTAATTTTAGACGAACCATTACAGGGGCTCGATGGGTTGAACCGCTTGTTAGTCCTTAGGTTTATTGATGTCATGCTAAGCCAAGGCAACACACAATTACTGTTTGTCACTCACCACCAAGAAGATGCTCCAGCCTGTATTACTCACCGGTTAACCTTCGTCCCTGATAGCGGAAAATACCGCTACGAAATTGATGAACTTTAAAATTTGATCACTTCGCCAATAAGCTCTATTTCGGATTTATTGGCGAAGTTAATCTAGTGATTAACCAACCAACTACCAAAATAATAATATAATGAATTGATTATTAATAATATTTTTTATTTTTAATTCTTTACGATTAGCAAACTCATTAAAAATGATTAAACTCTGCCGCCCATAATAGTTTAAAGATTAATATAGGTATTATTTATGGCTTGGTTAATATTAGCCTCTTCACTTGCAACACTTGCTACGTATCGATTGATTTCATTCATACTGTTATTGCTTGGGGTTGTTACCGCAGTATTGTCTGGAATTATGAGTTGGCCGGCCCTTTTACTTTGTATTGTTGTCGCAGCCGTTTCTTTTATTCGCATACACTACCAACACCATTTAGCGCTGAAAATAAGCAGTGAGATTGTGTTAATTGCCTGTGCTATAGGGCTATTTATTCACTTATTTCCTGGGTTTAATAACCTGAAATATCTCGATAAAGTCACCGTAGGCACACATAGCGCCCCTTTTACTATGTATTTTAATTTTGATAAGGCATTAGTCCCTTTTATTTTACTCGCCTGCTTACCAACGTTATTTGTCTGCCATCCAGCCAAGCATGCAACTAAAGTTCAATGGGTACTGCTGGTTATTTCTGTGCCTCTTTTATTGCTGGTCGCGACTACTGCTGGCGGATTAGCCTTTGAATGGCATTTTCCTAGTTGGTTACCTGTTTTTGTGCTCTGTAATCTACTTTTTGTTTCACTAGCTGAAGAAGCGCTATTTCGTGGTTATTTACAACAAAGACTCACCCAATGGTTCGGTTCCCCTTACCTTGCTTTAATACTTACAGCTCTCTTATTTGGTGGGGTGCATTTTGCCGGCGGCCCACTCTTAATTCTCTTTGCGGCCATTGCAGGCTTAATTTATGGCTTAGCATGGATGTGGAGTGGAAAATTATGGCTTGCTGTATCGATTCACTTCGGGTTAAATTTAGTTCATCTGTTATTTTTTACCTACCCTGTAAAAATGGTAACTGGATAATAAAAAGGCAACTTTCCCCTTACAAACCAAATTATGGCTTGAATATTTCCATTGTTTATCCGTTTTTTGATTTGGTTTCGATAAAACGTAAGTTGCTACTAGCGTTCGAGTTGACTATCCCTATAATGTAGGTCAGCAATAATTCATTTTTAATTTGAGTGTACTGATAGGAGTTTTAGCTATGGCTGTAACTAAACTGGTTTTAGTAAGACACGGTGAAAGTGAGTGGAACAAAGAGAACCGCTTCACAGGTTGGACTGATGTAGAACTGTCTGATAAAGGTCGTGAAGAAGCAAAAATTGCAGGCCAACTGCTAAAAGATGAAGGCTTTGTTTTTGATTTCGCTTATACCTCAGTTCTAAAACGCGCTATCCATACTTTATGGAACATCCTTGATCAAGTTGAACAGCAATGGCTGCCAGTTGAAAAAAGCTGGAAATTAAACGAGCGTCATTATGGTGCTCTCCAAGGCTTAGACAAATCAGAAACTGCGGCCAAATATGGTGATGAGCAAGTTAAACTGTGGCGTCGTGGTTTTGCCATCACTCCACCAGATTTAACTAAAGACGATGAACGTTATCCTGGCCATGACCCACGTTACGCAAAACTTTCTGAAAAAGAATTACCGGTTACTGAAAGCTTAGCAACCACTATCGAGCGTGTTGTTCCTTATTGGGAAGAAGTGATCAAACCTCGCGTTGCTGGCGGTGAAAAAGTGATCATCGCAGCTCACGGTAACTCTCTGCGTGCCTTAGTTAAATATTTGGATAACATGGGTGAAGATGAAATTCTGAACTTGAATATCCCAACTGCGGTACCAATGGTTTATGAGTTCGATGAGAACATGAAACCTATCAAACGTTACTACTTAGGTAACCAAGACGAAATCGCGGCTAAACAAGCAGCTGTTGCGAACCAAGGTAAAGCGAAGTAATTACTTACTTTATCTATAGTACGAAAGGGTTAAGCCGTTTGCTTATCCCTTTTTCTTTTCAAAATACCTTTCATTTCCCCCTCTATCAAAAATAAAAAATACAAACAGTTAGTGTTAGAAATAGGAATAACGGATTATCATAGGGAAATACACATAAAAAGGTGCATAGAGCAAAGAAATGAACAAATTTAATATTTACGTGTGGGTAGGGCTGGTTCTTAGCGCGAGTATTTTGGGCTCACTCCTCTATATGATCAATGCAGGAGAGCTCGCCATTGATGGTTCAAATGGTGCAGCAAACCATGAATTAATGAAAACCTTGATGACGATTGCTTGCATCAGCTTTCCTATTCAAATTGTCAGCATGATGGTCATGAAATATAAACCAAGGCTCGCCATTGGCCTTGCTATCATCAGTAGCGTTGCACTCATGCCTATCACAATAGTGTTTGTCATGGGGATGATTTTTTCTGCGATCCGCTGGCGTTATCGCCAATTAGAGCCATTCGATACCACCATCAATATCGACTTTGCAACAAAAATCGAGTTTAATAAACGTAATAATCGTATTGTTGTCATTGCTCTAGGTATTATCAGTGTTGCCTTTATCTTACTTAGCCAAAGTTTAGGTATGTTTCTATTCGTCTTAACCATTTTCCTTGGTTATTTTGGCAAGAAAGCAGCTGATAGCGTTTATTTAGCCATTAAAGATGCACACTTGTATATTCGCCCAAATATTTTCGCTCATTGTTACCGTATTCCACTAAAAGACGTTACTTATACCAAGGGTGAAAAAGGGAAAGTGCATTTTAATGTGCAAACATCAAATGAGGTATTGCAGCTAACCGCTACTCCAGCAAATGCAACCCCTGAAGAGCAAAAGAAACTAGAAGAACTATTAGCCAAAATACCAAAGTAAAAGAGACTGCAATTTATTCGTCCCCTTTACCTACTTTAATATGTAGGTAAAGGGGATAATGACTTAAAATACTTTTATAGGGCTCAAGGGCGTCAGCGTTGATAATCTAGGAACTAAATTATTTATATTCATCGCCTCCATCAAGATAGTATTAGTAGCATTAAACACAGCCACAGCGCAAACTAAGCTCATTGAATCACTAGAAAAATATTTTTCTACAAAAAACATATATTGAGCTTCAATAGAATATCTTTTTAAAGCATTCTCAGTATGAACAACTCTATATTGTAAATCTTCACGAGCCTGTTTCATGGCATTAATTTTACTTTCACTCTCTGTATTTCTTTTTTTACCCTGTGAAACCGCGTTCTCTTTCGAGATTAATTTATTATATTTCTGAATCATTTTTCTGGTGCCATCTAGGTCACTGATAAAATCAACACCATCATATATTTCATTTTCTTCAAACGATTGAATATTATTCAAAAACTCATTTAAGTTATCAACTAGCTCTTTATATGTATTAGTTAATAAATTAACTTCACTATATTCTAACCCTTTTATATTTTCATTAGGTAGAGTTGAGTTAAACTCACCAACCAAATTTTTATCTAGTTCATCAACTACACAAATTGGCTCTTTTTTAATTATCTCATCGACCTCCATTAACTGTTTATACATATCAACTCTATTATCCTTTTCTACAATATATTCCTTCATTGCATAAATCATACTCTGATAATACCCATGAGCCGATTTAAGTTTCTCTATATGTTTATAAACAACTTTTAACGTATTTAGTTTTGATTCCAATTCTTTAGCATTACCCTGAGGATTTTTATTTTTAATCTCATATTTTTTTATCATTAACCCTATTTTATATTTTCTTTCTTTAATGGACTCATAGAGTGAATCTGATTTTTTTAGTGATCTTAACAATTGATAATTTAAGTTAATTTCATAATTTACTTTCTCTATAAAATTATTAGAATTAGAATAACCAAGATCAACCGTGATACCATCTGATTTTTTATACTTAGTCGTTTGATATTTTAATTCTTCTCTAATTTCTTTCTTAATAATCATTTCATACTCCATTATGTTAGTTTTACAGGTGATATCCTTGCATCCATAAAATAACAAGCTATTACTTTACTATAAAAAAAACAAATTTTTATTTTATATAAATAAAAGAATTCAACAGAAAAATCACTTAAAATTAAAAAAAGGAAAAAAATATTAAACAATGAATTAATATAAAATTATATTAATAAAAACATCTATATTGTAATGGTAAGGTGTTTTTTGGTACAACCCTTTGATTCTATCTGCAAAACCGATAGTTTTTATTTAAGGTGCTAACCCAACTTAAATGGATTGATATCATAAAAAAAGCGAGTTTAATAAATAAACTCGCTTTAACTTTATTGAGTGAACGTGGTCTTGATTACTTGTTACGACGGGTAATCACTGCATCTGCTAATTGGCGTAATACTTTTTCTGTATCATCCCATCCAATACAAGCATCAGTGACACTTTTACCATAAATTAATGGCTCACCGGACTCTAAATTTTGATTACCCTCTACAAGGTTACTTTCAATCATAACACCTGTAATTGAGCGGTCACCATGACTAATTTGTTCACTTACATTGGTAGCCACTTCCATCTGTTTTTCAAATTGTTTACAGCTATTCGCATGGCTAAAATCGATCATAATACTGGGTGCTAAGCCGGCTTTTTCTAAACCTGCACAGACTTCTTTTACATGCTTAGCACTGTAGTTGGGTTCTTTCCCGCCACGCAAAATAATATGGCAATCAGGGTTACCACTCGTATTGACTATCGCAGAGTGCCCCCATTTGGTAACTGATAAGAAACAGTGGGCTGAACGGGCAGAGTTTATTGCATCAATCGCAATTTTAATCGTCCCATCTGTCCCGTTTTTGAAGCCAACAGGACAGGATAAACCTGATGCTAATTCACGGTGAATTTGTGATTCAGTGGTGCGAGCACCAATCGCTCCCCAACTCATTAAATCAGCAACGTACTGAGGGCTAATCACATCCAAAAATTCACCTGCGGTAGGTAAACCTTGGTTATTGATCGTTAATAATAATTCACGAGCTATACGTAAACCTTCGTTAATATCAAAGCTATGGTCCATTTTAGGGTCATTAATTAGCCCTTTCCAACCCACAGTTGTACGCGGCTTTTCAAAATACACTCGCATGACAATCTCAAGTGAATCTTTTAATTCTTCGCGTAGCTTACCTAAACGCTCTGCATACTCTAAAGCCGCTTTAGTATCATGAATAGAACAAGGGCCAATCACCACCACTAAACGATCATCTTTACCCGCTAAAATATTGTGGATTGCAAGTCGTGCTTCATGAACGGTAAACGCAGCTTTATCAGTTGCTGGAAATTTTTCAAGTAAAGCAATTGGTGGTAATAATTCTTTTATTTGTTTAATTCTGACGTCATCGTTCTGATAGTTCATACCCGTATATCCAATGTTTATTATTTTTTACTGTCGTTGATTTGCATGCCAAGTTTCTTCAAGTTACCCGCGCTAGAGCAAAGCATTAAGCAAGCAGATGAAAGCCTTCACTGCGCTTCAAAAGTTAACTGAAAATTGAAAAGATAATTAGCATCGAATTTTTAATCTAACTGTTCAACCGACGTCTGTAAACAGGCAAACGCACGATAAAACCATGGTTTTACCGTGGGCTGATTATAAAATGAGGTTTAATGTTGATATTTAGCACGATAAATAGGTTAAATACCGATTTTACAGAGCAAAAAATAACTAAAACGGCTAAACGACGATAATGTCACTTTAGCCGCTTTAAGCGATTTTTTCTGGTTAAGTTCGTGATATTGGTGAGGAGCCGTTCTCTTTGGCTGATTTTATCCAAAGTCTAGAGCCATTAACCGCGATACCTAATAAAATTAAGTATTCTAAAGACATTGCATAAACACCCTGAATAAAGAAAATCACGATACTAATCACGTTAATAATGACCCACAATAACCAGTTTTCAACATACTTACGCGTCATCAAGATCATTGCTACAACCGAAAGTACTGTCATTGCAGAATCCCAAAATGGAAATGCATCTGGTTCTATGGCTGGCATTGCTAAGTTTGCGCCAAATAAATTCAATAATTCAACAGCCCATATCGCTAACACACCAAATACAGCATCAATATTAAATGTTAAGTAAACGATAGCTAAAATAGAAACCACGAGTGTAACCATGGCTTTTGGGAAGCTCAACCAGCGAATTTTTAACTCCGCTTGTTGTGAGCTGGTCACTCGGGTCCATGCGTACCAACCATAAATATTCGCAACAAAGAAAAATATCTGTAAGAGCAGGTTTGCATATAATTGGATTTGAAAAAATATGACAGCAAACAATGAAACATTAATTAAACCAAATAGATAGTTAATCGTTTTTTCAAAACTAGCCAGTAAGATACAGAGCAGCCCTGCAACCGTCCCCACCGCTTCAATATAAGACAAATCATAAACAGAACCCCAAAGTGGGATTTGCACTAATGTATTGGCTGTACTAAAGAAATCCATCCCAAAACCCTTTATGATTGATAGTTAATGTTGTATTGCTCAGTACTGAATTAGAATATAGCTAACATATCACGCTAACTTATTTTTATTTTAGACTCTCGGCAAACTCTAGCATCTTATTCAAAGGCAGCAATGCTTTTTCGCGTAAACTTGCACTTACCTCAATTTGATGATTTTGAGTATGGCCTTCTAGAGCCTCTGCAATTGCCTGTAACCCGTTCATCGCCATCCATGGACAGTGTGCACAAGTACGACATGTTGCGCCTTCACCAGCAGTTGGAGCAATATATAGCGCTTTATCAGGGCATGCTTGCTGCATTTTATAAAAAATGCCTTTATCCGTCGCTACAATCATTGAAGGGTTAGGTAGTGCTTGTGCCGCTTTGATTAATTGACTTGTTGACCCGACAGCATCAGCAAGGTCAACAATAGCTTGTGGGGACTCAGGATGAACTAACACTGCTGCTTCTGGGTAAAGCGCTTTCATTTTTTCCAATGACTGTGTTTTAAATTCATCATGAACAATACACGCACCTTGCCAGCACAAAATATCAGCCCCTGTTTGTTGCTGTACATAGCGACCTAAATGACGATCTGGAGCCCAAATTATTTTTTCACCTAAGCTATCAAGATGCTCAATCAATTCTACCGCAATACTGGATGTAACCACCCAATCGGCACGCGCTTTGACCGCTGCTGAAGTATTTGCATAAACGACAACAGTTCTGTCCGGATGTGCATCACAAAAACGAATAAACTCCTCTTCTGGGCAGCCAATATCAAGAGAACATTGGGCATCTAGAGTTGGCATTAATACGTGTTTTTCAGGGCTGAGTATTTTAGCGGTTTCCCCCATAAACTTTACCCCAGCCACGACTAAAGTTGAAGCTGGGTGCTTAGCCCCAAAACGAGCCATTTCTAATGAATCAGCAACGCAGCCCCCCGTTTCTTCCGCTAACGCCTGGATTTCTGGGTCTGTATAGTAGTGCGCAACAATAACTGCATTTTTTTCAACCAAAAGAGATTTGATCCGTTGGCGATAAAATGCTTTTTCATCCGAGCTTAATAGTGCCGGTTTTGCTGGAAATGGATATACTGACTGATCAAAATCGATAAACACGCTCATTTCTTGCCTCTGTTTAGCATAAAGCGATTTTAATGCTTCAAATAAGTTAATACCGCAAAATTAGCCGCTTTTTGTTTTATATACTAAACAAGATACCCCACTTTACGAAAGAAGTCTCCACCCTTTTTCAGTTATCAAGCATCATTTTCCCCTTACGGTTGCTTTTCTTTAAAAGATATAAAAGTGAAAATTATTCTTTAATTAGATAGAAGCCGATAACGCCCTACTTGATTGGTCATTACACTTGTACTTTTGGTAAGAATTGCAGTGAACTATAAAATTCGACTACAGTTTTAGCATATCGCAAAATAATCGTTCTGATTCATCAGTTTTAAACTGCCATTATATTGAAGTAACTAGAACTCATTGCTTCACTTGATACTCTAATATGATGATACTGACGCATTTTTGGGATATCTAGAATGGTTCAGGGCTGCCATCCCCATTTATCTGTGATTGATTTACCAACGCTGATGTTATGAGCACAGGCAAATCAACCGCAGAAAGTTGTGGTAATGATTAGTTAGGCGGCTTTAAGTTTTAATTTACTTTGCCATAATATTACTATAAACCCTTAGGTGTATAATACCTCCTCTATTCAGGAGGCTAAATTAGCTATGTGACTTCAATACCACGACAAGTAGAGTAAAAATTTATTTTCACCACCCGCCGAGTTACATTGTAGGTAGAAATGAAATTAGTACTTTAGCACCATTACTAATATTTATATTATCACTTATTTTATTTAACAATGCTTGTTCACTGCTATATAAACTAACAATATTTTCTATCAATTTAATTCCTTCATTATAAAAACCTAAATTCTCCATATCTTTATCTTTGATTGATTTGTCTTGTTTTAATGATTCTTTTTTTAAACTATCATTTGGCGTATCAGTATTACCCAAATTTTCAGTCATTATTTTAGGCTTATATTCAACAAACTCACCAACTTCCCCTCCTGTTTCTTCATAATCTTTTATTTCATTTATTTTTCTAGATATTAATGCTACTGGCTCCCTTATTTTGGCCAAAGAGGTATGGAAATCTAATGTATAACCTTTAGCTTGATTTGTTTTTTTTGGGGAGTTTTGTTTAAACTTAGATGGCAGCCTATACAAAGAATAGTTAATAGTAGGATAATTACGAATACTTAATGCCACATTACTATAGATTCCTGTTATCTCTGATGGAATATTTTTTATTTTCACTGGTTCATCAAGATAAGGTTCCAACTTACCTTTTAGTTCCATATATGTGTCCAATCCCCCCTTAACTCTATCAATATATTCATTAACCCTATCAATATATTCATTAGCTACATCATGTTTATCGATTGTTTTTTTTAGATTTGATATTTCTTCAGTTAATGATTTTAGTTCTTTATAATAAGCTGGTATTTTTTCATAGATATATTCAAAATTTTCCTTCAATTCTAAATAACTTTTATTCCTTCCACGAATACCCTCTTTACGCTCTTCCTGAGTATTACTCCCCTGAAAAATAGCATTCATTTCAATTCCTTTTGAAAAAAAACATGATACTGATTAAATTATATTAACCTAAAATAAAATACAAATTTTATTTTATTATGTTAAATAAAGAAGAATAATTCTAAATTATATGCATGACTTAAATTCAATTTAAGTCATGCATTATCCTAATGTAAATTTTTCTCGTAAAAATGCGAATAGTCGAGAAAAACCATATCACTTTTTTAACAAGTCCACGTTAATACTTGAGATGACTATACAATAAGGTCTCCTCTACTTTGCTCTATAACCTTCGTTTTTCACTTACTAAGCAGAGACTTTAATCATTTTCGTGCCTTTTCTACACTTTTTACGTTTGTCCTTTAGCTTTTCACTCATTTTATCGGTATCGTAGCCATTCTTATCAAATTTAATTAGGCCAGTTATGGAATTACCTGTATCTATTATAAATAAAATTATATCCATTTCATTACTCGACCCAAGAATCGAAGCTGTGGTACTCACAGGCTCACGAGGAAGAGAGCAAGATGTTGATAATTACTCCGACATTGACATTGAGTTAATCGGTCACGGTGTGACAGAAATATTTAACCAAAAACATTGGGTTGACCATTTTGGCTCCTCTTTAGCAGTTCTACATTTACTCAATCAAGAAGAGGACGCACCAGATTGGCCGACATGTTTAGTTATATACGAGGAAGGTCGCAAAGTTGATTTCACATTTGCTGAGCCTGAACGCTTATATAAAATGAAACGTGAGGGGTTAGATGCGACATTCTCTCGCGGGTTTATTGTTTTGTTAGATAAAACTGGGATCACTGAAGGGCTACCAAAAGATGCCAATTTGCTATCTTTAGCACCAACACCATTAACAGAGACTGAGTTTTCACAAACCGTTACAGACTTTTGGCACGAAGCCCATCAAGTCGCCATAGCATTAACTCGTGAAGAATTATGGGTGGCATGGTCAAGAAGTACCGATATGAAGCACTATTTCTTAACGCTACTTGAGCACCTTGTAACCATACAAGGTAAGCATGTTTGGTATAATGGCCGTAAGTACCATGAATGGATGCCACAAAAGTACATACAGGCACTAGAAATCATTTTTAATTGCAGTACCTCAGAAAAAGCTGCCTTGTCATTGCAATGTTTAATGCGTTGTTTTGATGAGGTGAGTATCGACCTTGCCAAGTTACAGGGCTTTTCTCCTGCGCATAATTTAGCAAAAAAAATGCAAATGTTAGTCATTGGCTTTTTACAAGATAATGGCTTGCTACCTGAAGGATTATAATTAATTAGCGTAGAGTACAGCGAAAAAAGGCGATTTAATGACTATCTTTACAAAACAATGAGTTCTTTTATTTTGACTTTCAAAAGATGACTCATTTAACGGTATAACTGTATACAAGAGTTACCCTCAGTTAAATAAACCATCCCTTTTGAGCCCCAACACCAGGGGCTATTTTTTTATCTTGTCACTTTTCAGTTTATCTCAGTCATATTTAAGTCACTAACTAATTCATGCACTTTTTAAAGGTATGCTTAGAACCATTGCGCGCTTGCCGAGGTATGGATTGGTGACTGAGTATTTACGGGGTAGTGAATTGGCTTGAATTGCTGTTGAGATAGTGGGTCGTGCAGGATTTAAATTCTGCGAATTTAGCCTACGGCCTGAACCTGCAACCAGCTTGCCGAGGTATGGATTGCCGACTGAGTATTTACGGGGTAGTGAATTGGCTTGAACTGCTGTTGAGATGGTGGGTCGTGCAGGATTTAAATTCTGCGAATTTAGCCTACGGCCTGAACCTGCAACCAGCTTGCCGAGGTATGGATTGCCGACTGAGTATTTACGGGCCGGTGAATTAGCTTGAACTGCTGTTAAGATGGTGGGTCGTGCAGGATTTAAATTCTGCGAATTTAGCCTACGGCCTGAACCTGCAACCAGCTTGCCGAGGTATGGATTGCCGACTGAGTATTTACGGGGTAGTGAATTGGCTTGAATTGCTGTTGAGATGGTGGGTCGTGCAGGATTTAAATTCTGCGAATTTAGCCTGCGGCCTGAACCTGCAACCAGCTTGCCGAGGTATGGATAGCCGACTGAGTATTTACGGGGTAGTGAATTGGCTTGAACTGCTGTTAAGATGGTGGGTCGTGCAGGATTTAAATTCTGCGAATTTAGCCTGCGGCCTGAACCTGCAACCAGCTTGCCGAGGTATGGATTGGCGACTGAGTATTTACGGGGTAGTGAATTGGCTTGAACTGCTGTTGAGATGGTGGGTCGTGCAGGATTCGAACCTGCGACCAATTGATTAAAAGTCAACTGCTCTACCGACTGAGCTAACGACCCATCTGAATTGCTTGAATTGTTTGTTTCTTTTAGATGGTGGGTCGTGCAGGATTCGAACCTGCGACCAATTGATTAAAAGTCAACTGCTCTACCGACTGAGCTAACGACCCATCTATATAACTTTTCTAACTAATCACAGCTTCTTACCCTTCGGGTTGAACCTGCAACCATCTTAATAAAACTCAATCATCTACCGACTGAGCTAACACCCCATCTAAAACTATATTTCTTCTTTGTATCTCGAGGTTTTCGGCTAACCGTATTCTCGTATCAACGGCGGCTTATATTACTGATTTCTGACGATGGTGCAATGTTTTTTTTACTAAAATAGATTGAATGCGCACTTATCATACTGATAACCCCGAAATATTCGGCAATATTGCTTCGGGGTTAGTAATTAAAGTGTACTCAACTTTTTTTCTGCTAATTTTGAGCCTGCACTGTTTGGATATTGCTTTAACACCTGTTGGTAAACAGCCTTTGCTTTATCCTTTTGCCCTTTGTCTTGCATGATCAGCCCAACTTTATATAAAGCTTCACTGCTTTTCTGAGATTTAGGATATTGCTTAACTACAGTTGCAAAGTAAAAAGCCGCGTCATCTTTGCTGCCTTTGTTGTAGTTTAACTGCCCCAACCAATAGTTGGCGTTAGATTGATACCCAGACTTAGGGTAGGTTTTGATAAACCCTTGAAGCGCATTAATAGCCCCATCAATTTGGGCTTTTGATTTGCTTTCCATTGCAAGCTTAACTGCCGCATTATAATCATCTTTCTCATTTCCACCTGTATTAGCTGATGCAGCAGGTGTAGTTGAAGAAGATGCATTTGATGCACTAGTGTCAGGTGTTTCACCTGTATTGGCAGAATTGCCGTCACCCGAGCCATTTAATTGCATATACAAATCTTTTTGACGCTCAATAACTTGATTCAATTTATATTCACTTTCTTGAATCTGACCACGTAACATATCTATGTCGCGTTGGTTATCGGCAAGCTGTTGCTGGATTTGATACATGATTTGGCCTTGAGAATTAACCGCAGTCTCAAGTTGGGTAAGACGGTCTGTTGTTGAACCAGATCCGACATTGTTGATTGGCGCTTGGGCAATAGCGGCCCAAGGGGCCGCTACGCCAACCAATAACGACAGACCTACAATTAGATGTCTGAAGTTACTGTTCATAATAGATAATTTCTCTTATCTATTAGTATGCAATGACTGCACGACGGTTTTTCGCGTAGTCTGCTTCAGTGTGACCTAACACAGCTGGTTTTTCTTTACCGTAAGAAACCAGTGAAACTTGGTCACCAGAAACACCTTTGCTTTGCAGATACATTTTAACTGCATTAGCACGACGCTCGCCCAGCGCGATGTTATATTCTGGAGTACCGCGCTCATCCGCATGACCTTCAACAACAACACGTACAGATGGGTTGCTACGTAGGAATGCTGCATGCGCATCTAACATTTCCGCATACTCTGGAGATACGTTGTATTTATCGAAACCAAAGTAAACAGTGTTGTTTTGTTGCAGCTGTTCCATTTGCTGACGTGCCAGCTCTTCCGCAGACAGACCAGTGTTAGTTTGGTTAGTAGAAGTATCTACGCCATCTTGGTCATTGTTTTTGTTAGAGCTACAAGCTGCGACTGCCATGATTGGTAATGCGATCATCAGCCCTTTAAGCACTTTATTCAGTTGCATCGTTTTGATCCTTAATATTTTTTTGCCACACATTATTATTATGCATCACAGATACGGCGACCAGGCAGGGAATTTTACCTGTCCATCGGTAGCCGGAAGACGCGCTTTGAAACGCCCGTCGGTCGAAACTAGCTGCAATATAGTCCCCAAGCCTTGAGAGGAGCTATAAATTACCATAGTGCCGTTAGGTGCGATACTCGGCGTTTCATCTAGGAACGTTTTCGTTAAAAATTCAACGTTGTTCGTTGCCAGATCTTGTTTGGCGACATGTTGCTGACCGCCGCCGGAGCTGACCATCACTAAGAAAGTACCATCCGGACTAACATCAGCGTCCTGATTTTGTGTTCCTTCCCAAGAAACACGTTCAGGGCTGCCACCATTAATATTCATTTTATAAATCTGCGGACGTCCCGCCTGATCTGAAGTATAGACTAAAGTTTGGCTATCCGGCATCCAGCTTGGTTCAGTATTATTGCTACGACCATCTGTTACTTGACGAATTTGCCCACTCGCTAAGTCCATAACATATAAATTCAAGCTGCCTGTTTTAGACAGTGCGAATGCCAGTTTTGTCCCATCAGGAGAGAATGCAGGTGCCCCATTGTGACGTGGGAATGATGCAACCTGACGGACTGCTCCTGTAGAAAGAGTTTGAATAACAAGCGCTGAACTACCGCTTTCAAAAGTGACATACGCGAGTTTTTCGCCATCTGGTGACCATGCTGGCGACATTAAAGGTTCTGGTGAACGATGAACTGTAAACTGGTTAAACCCATCGTAGTCAGAAACTCGTAATTCATATGGATACTGACCGCCTTTGTTAACCACAATATAAGCAATACGCGTGCGGAATGCACCACGAATACCGGTTAGTTTTTCAAAGACTTCGTCACTTGCAGTATGAGCTGCATAACGTAACCATTCTTTAGTGACTTTATATTGGTTCTGAGATAAAACAGCACCTGGGTTAGCTGCAACATCAACCAGTTGATAGCTGACAACAAAGCTACCATCTGCGGCTGGCTGCACTTGCCCTACAACCACTGCATTAATACCCAATGCAGTCCATGCTTCTGGAGTTACTTCAGAGGCTGTACCGGGTTGCTGAGGCATACGACTTGGTTCAATAGGGTTAAATTTCCCGCTATTACGTAAATCAGAACCTACGATTTGGCCTACTTCCTGTGGGGGTGCTCCAGCACCTGTCCATTTAAAGGGTACGACACCAATCGGTTGAGCTGAATTAACACCTTCAGTGATCTCAATACGTATTTCAGCCTGAGCCACTGTCGCCCATAGCATTAGGAACCCTAAAACTACTTTAAAAGCCTGCTTCATTCTTGTCTCCCTTACTACGGATTGTTTACCACCGCAATAATTCGCTGAATTTTAACAAAGGTATAATAACAAAACTAGATACCACACAAACTATTTATTCTAATGCGGTAGATTTTTCAATACAGATAGCTCTGACTTACTTAAATCAAGGTTTAAAATCGACGACGATACCTTCCCTCTTAACCCTTTCAAAAATTTTATCTGAATCGGGTCTTGGCATCGAAGCTAACTTCGCAGCTCGAATTGCCGCATCACATAACGCAGCGTCGTTCGTCGGGTTATTTTTAGGTTTAATCCCCATCAAAGCGCCATCCCGTGCGAGCACCAATTGCAATTCGCAAGTCCGCCCACGATAAGTATCTGAATCATAGAACTTACTTTGGATTGCCGCTTTTACCTTACCTGCATAGTTATCAACATCTGCGTTTGAGGCCCCTGATTTTTTACCGCCACCAGTTCCAGCAGAAGCTTGGCCGCCCTGTTTACTTGGCCCAGATGCAGTTAAATCGCCGAGTAAATCATCTACAGAAGCCGCATTTTTTGCCGCCTCTGCTTTCGCTTTCGCTGCTTTAGCTTTCGCTTCTTTATCCGCTTTAGCCTTAGCTTCCTTGTCTGCTTTTATTTTAGCTTCTTTATCAGCCTTTTCTTTGGCTTCTTTTTCTGCTTTTTCTTGAGCTTCTTTCTCTGCTTTAGCTTTAGCCGCTTCGGCTTCTTTTTTAGCTTGAGCTTCAGCTTTCGCCTTTTCAGCTGCCTGCTCTTTAACTAATTTTTCCTTTTCAGCTTTCGCTTTCGCGGCAGCTTCTTCCGCTATTTTTTGCTCTTCCTTGGCTTTTTTAGCGGCTTCTAATGCTTTTTTCTGTTGCTCTTCAGCTTGTTTTTGTTGCTTAGCGGTATCTCGTTCAGTTTTGATACGCTCTTGTTCAAGCTGTTGCAGGCGTTTTTGTTCCTTTTCTTGCTGCTCTCTTAGCTCAGCCTCTTGTTTTTGTTCTTGCTCTTTACGCTCTTTAGCTGCTTGTCTGACCATGTTTTGTTGTTTTTGCATTTGTTCATATTGCTCAACAACCACGCCAGGGTCGACCATCACCGCATCGATGACAGTCCCTTCTTCCCCGCCACCACCAAGTTTGACGACGGAAACTAAAGAGCCTATAACAATCAAGCCAATCAATATGATGTGCAATACAACAGACATCACTAATGAACGGTTTAGGTTATCTTTTTTCTCTTTTGACTTTCCCACTCTGGTATCCAAAAAAAGAATTGTGACTTATTCAAACCACAACAACCCAGCCTAGATAGGCTGAGTCATCAAGCCGACAGATTTTATCCCTGCACTGTGCAAAATATTCAGAGCCTTAATAACTTCTTCATAAGGCACCTCTTTTGCACCACCAATTAAGAAAATCGCTTTTGGGTTTTTCTCTAATTGTGATTTCGCTTCAGCAGCAATCTGTTCTGGTGGAAGCAATTCTAATACCTCACCATCGAGCCGCATATTATACTGCCCAACACCCGACACCTCTAAAATTATAGGTGGGTTGTCACTTGATGATACGGTTTGTGTATCTGTTGCATCCGGTAATTCAACTTCCACACTCTGGGAAATAATGGGTGCCGTTGCCATAAATATCAGTAACAGCACCAACAAAACGTCCAGCAGTGGAACGATGTTGATTTCGGATTTCAGCTCACGTCTGCGACTAGTGCGCGCCATTCGCTTATCTCCTCAACTTATTTCTTATCAGCAGAGAATGCTTGACGATGCAAGATGGCTAAAAATTCTTCCATAAAGTTATCGTAAGTTTGCTCTAACTTATTGACTCGTAAGTTCAAGCGGTTGAAAGCCATAACCGCAGGAATCGCTGCAAACAAACCTATCGCGGTTGCGATAAGTGCTTCGGCGATCCCCGGAGCAACCATCTGTAATGTTGCTTGTTTTACCGCACCCAAAGCAATAAACGCATGCATAATTCCCCATACTGTCCCGAATAAACCAATATATGGGCTAATCGAACCAACAGTACCTAAAAATGGGATATGTGCTTCTACTGACTCTAATTCACGATTCATTGATATACGCATCGCGCGTGATGCACCAGTAACCACCGCATCTGGTGCGTGAATATTTGCCTGATGTAAACGAACAAACTCTTTAAAACCGGAGTGGAAAATTTGTTCAGCTCCGCTCAATTCATCACGGCGAGCTTGGCTTTCTTTATATAAGCGCGATAGCTCAATACCTGACCAAAACTTATCCTCAAATGCCTCCGCCTCACGGGTTGCAGCATTTAAAATTTTCGTTCTTTGAATAATAATGGCCCATGATGCAATAGAAAAACCGATCAAAACGAACATAATGAGCTGAACCAAAAGGCTCGCTTTAAGGAATAAATCCAGGATATTCATGTCAGTCACTGTTTAAACTCCGCGACAATAGACTTAGGAAGCGCAATCGGCTTCATTTTTGATGTGTCCACACAAGCAATTAGGGCATTAGCCCCACAAAGCAGGTTACCTTGTGAATCAACTAACCTTTGATGAAAAGTTAATGAGGCACGTTTCATTTCAACAATTTGCGTCTCAACCTCCAACAGATCATCTAGCTTTGCCCCTTTTACAAAATCAATTGTCATGCTACGCACAACAAAACCAAGGTTATCAGCAAGCATACTTTGTTGGTTGATTCCTTTATTTCGCAACATTTCGGTTCTTGCTCGCTCAAAAAATGCTAAATAACGTGCATGATAAACTACACCGCCCGCGTCTGTATCTTCATAGTACACGCGAACTGGCCAGCGAAATAACATAACAACCACTCCGTCTTAGGTTAAATTAACTAACGGTGCCACTATACGCAAGACAGTGCCAGTTTGGAATCACTTTGAAAGTAAAGATATCAAAAATAATTATGGGTCCATTGACCCACAATTAGCAATTAGAATTATCTAAAGACTTGTAAAAGTCCCCAAATAAGAATGATGGCAGCAGGTAATGGATGGAAAATCGCACGCCAAATGACTTTTTGGGGTTTGAAACCAACACCAAAAATCATCGCACTGCAAGTTGCCCAAATTAATAACAGCCCTTGCCAAATTTGGAATGAACTGGTTTTTGCAGCAAATAGAGATGGGTCCCACATCACTGCACCAGCTGTAACTAAAGCTAAAATAAGGATAAGGGCCCTTAACGGCCCCTTATCCAATAGCTGATAGGTTTTATCCACCAGCATTTTATTTACTCACCATCTTTAGCTGCTTTAGAGTCTTCAGAGTGCTCTAATGCTAGTGCTGCAATCACTGCAAAACTACAAGCTAACAGCGTGCCGAGAATCCAGGCGAAATACCACATAGTTATGCTCCTTAATACAGTGAATGCTTGTTGCCTTCGATGAAGTTTTTGTCCAGACGACCAAACATTTTGTAGTAACACCATGCGGTGTATGCCAGTACGATTGGAACAAAGATAGCCGCGACAACTGTCATGACTTGCAGTGTGAACAAGCTAGATGTTGCATCCCACATGGTCAAGCTTGCATTTGGCATAATGCTTGAAGGCATGATGAATGGGAACATTGCTACACCACAAGTTAAAATGATACAAGCGATAGTTAATGAAGAACTCACAAACGCCCAACCATTTTTGTCTGCTTTACTGAACAGCATAGTCAGTAGTGGCAGCGCTAAACCCAGTGCAGGCAGAGCCCACAGGATTGGGTAAGTATTGAAGTTAGTCAACCAAGCCCCTGAAACAACCTCTACGGTTTTATTCAGTGGGTTTGATACCGCATGGTGATCAATCGCTGAAGTGATAACATAGCCATCGATACCCATTACTAACCAAACACCAGCACCCGCAAACGCTAACAGTGTGACTAACGCACAGATATAGGTTGCTTTACGTACACGTAGGTACAGCTCGCCAGTGGTACGCATTTGCAGATAAGTTGCACCTTGGGTAACAATCATCATTAAACCAACCACACCCGCTAACAGACCATATGGGTTCAGCAGACCAAACAGGTTACCTGTATAGGTTAAGTACTGTTGGTTATCAATTTGCAGTGGGACACCTAATAATAGGTTACCAAATGCAACACCGATAACTAATGGTGGAACGAAACCACCGATGAACAGACCCCAGTCCCACATGTTACGCCATTTTGGGTTCTCCAGTTTTGAACGGTAGTCGAAACCCACCGGACGGAAGAACAAAGCAGCTAACACTAAAATCATCGCGATATAGAAACCGGAGAATGATGCCGCATAGACTTGTGGCCATGCAGCAAACATCGCACCACCCGCAGTGATTAACCAAACTTGGTTACCATCCCAGTGCGGTGCAACGGCATTAATCATGATACGGCGTTCGGTATCTGTTTTACCTAAAATAGGTAATAAGAAGCCAACGCCCATGTCAAAGCCATCCGTGACAGCAAACCCAATCAGTAATACACCGATAAGGATCCACCACACAAACCGAAGAACTTCATAATCAAACATAAGTGGCTCCTATTTACTGAACGTCGTGTGCAGAAGTGTTTTTCTGTTCAAAGTGGTAGCGACCAGTTTTCAGGCTACTAGGCCCTTTACGAGCGAATTTGAACATTAAGAACATTTCAGCAATTAAGAACAGTGTGTACAGACCACAGATCAATACCATAGAGAAGATCAGGTCATGGGTCGTTAAATTAGAATGAGCAACCGACACCGGTAATACTTCACCAATTGCCCAAGGCTGACGACCATACTCTGCAACGAACCAACCTGATTCAATTGCAATCCATGGTAGTGGAATACCAAACAGTGCAATACGTAACAGCAGTTTGCTTTGACCAATTTTGTTACGGACTACTGACAGGAATGCCCAGCCAATAATTAATAACAACAGGAAGCCAACACCAACCATGATACGGAATGCCCAGAACAGAGGACCTACGTTAGGAATACTGTCTTTTACTGCTTTTTGAATTTGCGCTTCTGTCGCATCAACAACATTTGGTGCGTATTGTTTTAACAGAAGACCATAACCGAGATCTTTTTTGCTAGCTTCAAATGCAGCACGCAATTCAGGATCTTTATTTCCAGCTAACAGTTCTTGTAATTGACCATATGCAACCATACCGTTACGGATACGAACTTCGTGTTGTTTCATTAGATCTTTCAGACCTAATACTGGCGTATCAACAGAACGAGTTGCAATGATACCCATCGCCCAAGGAATTGAGATAGCAAACTTGTTTTCTTGCTTCTCAGTATCTGGCCAAGCGATTAAGTTAAATGCAGCTGGAGGCGCATGGGTTTCCCACTCAGCTTCAACCGCAGCGAGTTTAGTTTTCTGAACGTCACCCATTTCGTAACCTGATTCATCACCAAGAACGATAACAGATAGAACCGCAGCAATACCAAAACTAGCAGCAATTGCAAAAGAACGCTTAGCAAAAGCAACATCACGACCTTTAAGTAGGTAGTAAGAGCTGATACCTAAGATAAACATTGCACCAGTACAATAACCTGCAGCCACTGTGTGGACAAACTTAACTTGCGCAACTGGGTTTAAGACTAGCTCAGAGAAGCTAACCATTTCCATACGCATTGTTTCAAAGTTGAAGTCAGCTGCGATCGGGTTTTGCATCCAACCATTCGCCACTAAAATCCACAAAGCAGAGAAGTTAGAACCTAAAGCAACTAACCATGTTACAGCAAGGTGTTGAGTTTTGCTTAAACGATCCCAACCAAAGAAGAATAAACCAACAAAAGTAGATTCTAAGAAGAACGCCATCAAACCTTCGATTGCCAGAGGCGCACCGAAGATATCTCCAACGTAATGAGCATAGTAAGACCAGTTAGTCCCGAATTGGAATTCCATGGTCAGACCCGTTGCAACACCTAGGGCGAAGTTAATACCAAATAACTTACCCCAGAACTTAGTCATATCTTTATAAATTTGCTTGCCAGACAGCACATATACCGTTTCCATGATCGCAAGCAAAAACGCCATACCGAGCGTTAATGGCACGAACAGGAAGTGATACATTGCAGTTAAGGCAAACTGTAATCGTGACAGTTCGACAATATCAAACATCTTGACTCCTTGCTCCTAGCAGGAAGACACCGACTTGCGGCAACCCAGCTTCCAGATTAAATTTCGAAGAAAGCCTCTTAACTACCAGCAAAAAATGCCTCAAAACAACAAATAATTAACAAAACCAAAAGAAAGAACAATACTATAATAATAGTACGCCTATCTTCACATACAATAAACTTCTTTTACGTGACTCAGATTTGAATTCTGAATTTACATCAATAATTATACCCTTTAATAGAAAATAGAGTATTTGATCGTGCACCAATTTAAGCAATTTCGACAAATAAAGCTAGAGGTAATAAATTGATTTACGTCAATTTTTTTCCTATTGTTAATTGATTTGCATACCAGTCAATTAATAGTTATTCACTTGTTAATACACTGTTATTGGTATTGATATAAATGTTCTTATTTTTTCTAAAGATTAACAAAAAAATATAACCTTTTTATTAAGAAGTCTAAAAAAGAATATTTAATTTCTAATAGTATCTTATTTCAAAGCTATTATGAATTTTATTAATATACGAACTTATCTCAACTAAAATCATATATTCGGTTAATTAACTTTCCCCAATAATTATAAAATTGACCTGACACAACTTTCTCGTTTTTTGCTTAAAATGGGCTTTGTAGCCCACCAAAGCTATGGAGCATTTTCACAGATAGCCGTACCTGTACTCGTATATTTTAATATTTTTAAGTATAGACACTCTTTGCCAGAAATCCTTATCCTCTCTCCAGAAATTACACTAACGGCTTTTAAAGCCATAAAAAAACCCGTACTCAAATAAGCACGGGCTTTCGTCTCTTACGGCTGCTAGTTACCTAGCGGATCATTTACTTATTCAGTAATGATTTCACGGCATCGCCGATGTCTGCAAGGCTACGAACGGTTTTCACGCCCGCAGCTTCTAATGCAGCAAATTTCTCATCCGCAGTACCTTTACCGCCAGCAATGATTGCGCCAGCATGGCCCATACGTTTACCTTTCGGTGCCGTTACACCAGCGATATAACCAACTACTGGTTTAGTTACATGCTCTTTAATATAAGCCGCAGCTTCTTCTTCCGCGTTACCACCAATTTCACCGATCATGACAATCGCTTCAGTTTGTGGGTCAGCTTGGAACATTTTCAGGATATCAATAAAGTTTGAACCTGGGATTGGGTCACCACCGATACCAACACAAGTTGATTGGCCTAAACCTGCATCAGTAGTTTGTTTTACCGCTTCATAAGTCAGCGTACCTGAACGTGAAACGATACCGACTTTACCTGGCATATGAATGTGACCAGGTTGGATACCAATCTTACATTCACCTGGAGTGATAACGCCTGGGCAGTTAGGGCCGATCATGCGAACGCCAGCTTCATCCAGCTTCACTTTCACAGTCAGCATGTCCAGAGTTGGAATACCTTCAGTGATGGTGATAATCAGTTTAATGCCTGCATCGATAGCTTCTAAGATAGAGTCTTTACAAAATGGCGCTGGCACATAGATAACAGACGCAGTTGCACCTGTCGCTTCAACCGCTTCGCGAACTGTATTGAACACCGGCAGACCTAAGTGTGTTGTACCACCTTTGCCTGGTGTAACACCACCGACCATTTTTGTACCATAAGCAATCGCTTGTTCTGAATGGAATGTACCTTGACCACCAGTAAAACCTTGGCAAATCACTTTGGTGTTTTTATCGATTAAAATAGACATTATTTAGCCTCCGCTGCTGCTACTGCTTTTTTAGCTGCGTCAGTCAAGCTGTTAGCAGCGATAATGTTCAAGCCGCTGTCTGCCAGTTTCTTAGCACCTAATTCAGCATTGTTACCTTCTAAACGCACAACTACTGGTACATTTACGCCAACTTCTTCAACTGCACCAATGATGCCGTCTGCAATCAGGTCGCAACGAACGATACCACCAAAGATGTTAACAAAAACGGCTTTCACGTTTTCATCAGAAAGAATGATTTTAAATGCTTCAGTTACACGCTCTTTAGTTGCGCCGCCACCAACATCTAAGAAGTTTGCAGGTGCGCCACCGTGAAGTTTAACAATGTCCATAGTTCCCATTGCTAAGCCTGCACCGTTAACCATACAACCAATGTTACCATCTAATGCAACATAGTTGAGTTCCCACTGCGCTGCTTGAGCTTCGCGCGCATCTTCTTGAGATTCATCACGTAGTTCACGGATTTCTGGCTGACGATATAGCGCATTACTGTCGATGCCTAATTTGCCATCTAAGCAAACTAAATCACCCGAAGTACTGATAACCAGAGGGTTAATTTCTGCTAAAGCTAAGTCACGCTCAAGGAATAAAGTTGCTAGACCCATAAAAATTTTAGCAAATTGACTAACTTGTTTACCTGTTAAGCCTAATTTAAATGCCAATTCACGGCCTTGGAAAGGCATTGGGCCAGTCAGTGGGTCGATAATTGCTTTATGAATTAATTCAGGCGTTTCTTCAGCAACTTTTTCAATTTCCACACCACCTTCAGTCGATGCCATGAAAACAACACGACGAGTGCTACGGTCAACAACCGCACCTAAATACAACTCTTTATCAATGTCAGTCGCTGTTTCAACAAGAATCTGGTTTACTGGTTGGCCGTTAGCGTCTGTTTGATAAGTCACTAAGTTTTTACCTAACCAGTTTTCTGCAAATGCTTTAACTTCGTTAATATCGCTAGTGACTTTAACGCCACCTGCTTTACCACGTCCGCCTGCATGTACTTGGCATTTAATTACCCATGGGCCATTGCCAATTTTTTTAGCAGCGTCTACGGTTTCAGCGACTGATGAACAGGCATAACCTGTTGGTGCAGGCATCCCATAACGTGCAAACAACTGTTTTGCCTGGTACTCGTGTAAATTCATGATGTTCTATCCATAATTGAGTCTGAAGAGGCGTTTATTCGCCTCCTGCAATTGTTACTGATTTAGCAACCCGCAAGCGGGTTGCATCGGTTACTTCAGACCGGGCAGGTTGTTCCTACCCTGTTATGTTGCTATACGTCCAGCAGTAAACGAGTTGGATCTTCCAGCATATCTTTGATAGCGACTAAGAAGCCCACTGACTCACTACCATCGATTAAACGGTGGTCATAAGACAGCGCTAAATACATCATAGGAAGAATCTCTACCTTACCATTTACAGCCATAGGGCGGTCTTTAATGGCATGCATGCCTAAAATTGCGCTCTGTGGTGGGTTAATGATAGGTGTAGACATCAGAGAACCAAATACGCCACCGTTAGTGATAGTGAAGTTACCACCACTTAAGTCTTCAACAGTTAATTTACCATCGCGACCTTTAACAGCCAGTTCTTTAATTTTTTTCTCGATATCTGCCATGCTCATTGCATCAACATCACGTAGAACTGGAGTTACCAGACCACGAGGCGTAGAGACGGCAATGCTGATATCAAAATAGTTGTGGTAAACCACATCGCTGCCATCAATAGAAGCGTTAACTTCTGGATAGCGTTTCAGTGCTTCTACCGCAGCTTTAACATAGAAGGACATAAAGCCTAAACGTACACCGTGGCGTTTTTCGAATGCTTCGCCATATTGTTTCCGTAAGTCTTTAATTGGTTGCATGTTAACTTCATTAAATGTTGTCAACATTGCAGTGGTGTTTTTCGCTTCTAACAGGCGCTCTGCGATACGTTTACGTAAACGTGTCATTGGTACACGTTTCTCGCTACGGTGTGCTAACGGCGCTTGTGGTGCAGCAGGTGCTGTTGCTGCTGGAGCTGCTGATTTATTTGCTGCTAAATGTTTTTCAACATCTTCACGAGTCAAACGACCACCAACACCCGTCCCTTTAATGTCAGCTGGGTTCAGGCTATGTTCTGCAATCAAGCGACGAATAGCTGGGCTCAGAGCGTCATTACTTTCAGTCTCTAGGCTTGCAGTTTGGCGTTGTGCTGGCGTTGCTTCCTGTGCATCTTTAACTTCAGCAGGAATACCTGAGCTATCACCTAAACGAATACGACCTAACAGTTGTTTAGATAATACCGTCGCGCCTTCTTCTTCAACGATAGCTTCTAACACACCTGCTTCACTTGCAGGCACTTCTAACACCACTTTATCTGTTTCGATCTCAACCAGGACTTCGTCACGCTGAACACTATCACCTGGTTTTTTATGCCATGTGGCAACCGTGGCATCTGCAACGGACTCAGGAAGATCGGGAACAAGAATTTCTACGCTACTCATTTTCTATCCTTTAATTATTCAATGTTCAAAGCGTCATTAACCAGGGCTTTTTGTTGTTCCTGGTGAACGGACGTATAGCCAACTGCTGGTGATGAAGAAGCAGCTCGACCTGCATAACGTAAAGTAGCCCCTGCTGGGATAGCTTCACGGAAATTATGTTGACTGCAATACCAAGCACCTTGGTTTAATGGCTCTTCTTGACACCATACAAAGTCTTTAACATCAGTAAATTGCGCCAACGCTTTTTGGATATCATCGTGTGGGAACGGATACAACTGCTCAATACGCACGATAGCAACGTCAGTTTGTTCATTCTTACGACGTTGTTCTAACAGATCGTAATAGACTTTCCCTGAACACAGAACGACGCGTTTCACATTTTTCGGATTGATTTCATCGATTTCACCGATAACTGGTTCGAATTTGCCATTCGCCAGTTCATCCATACTAGATACTGCTAATGGGTGACGGAGCAGAGACTTCGGTGACATCACAATCAGAGGACGACGCATGCCACGTAAGGCCTGACGACGTAACATGTGGTAAACCTGAGCTGGTGTTGATGGAACACATACTTGCATGTTTTGATCAGCACACAGTTGGAGATAACGCTCTAAACGTGCAGATGAGTGTTCTGGCCCCTGACCTTCATATCCATGTGGCAGTAACATTACAAGGCCACACATACGACCCCATTTTTGCTCACCAGAGCTAATGAATTGGTCGATAACAACCTGAGCACAGTTTGCGAAGTCACCAAATTGCGCTTCCCAAATCGTCAGAGCACGTGGTTCAGTCGTCGCATAACCATATTCAAATGCCAATACTGCGTTTTCTGTTAGGACAGAGTCCCAAACGTTGAATACGCCTTGACCGTTATGAATATTTTGTAATGGAACATAGACAGAACCGTTAGTTTGGTTATGAATAACCGCATGGCGGTGGAAGAATGTACCACGACCCGCATCTTCACCTGACAAACGAACAGGAACACCTTCATCAACCAATGTTGCATAAGCTAAAGTTTCAGCCGCACCCCAGTCGAGTAATTTTTCGCCTTTCGCCATTTCAGCGCGATCTGCATAAATTTTCTCAACACGAGACTGAGCAACAACACCTTCAGGAATAGTGCTAACTTTAGTTGCCAATTCAGTTAAACGTTTGATATCAACGGTCGATTTATATGATTCATCCCATTCATGGTTCAAATACGGAGCCCATGTATAAGAATTGAGTCCCATTTCACGGTACTCTTCAACCACACAATTACCTGCATCTAAGGCATCACGGTACAGATTGACCATTTCAGTCACATCATTAGCACTCAACACGTTCTCTGCAATTAAACGGTCCGCATAAATTTTACGTGGTGTTGGATGCTGTTTGATTTTTTGATACATCACAGGCTGAGTTGCACTTGGCTCATCCGCTTCGTTATGACCATGACGGCGATAACACACTAAATCGATCATCACATCACGTTTAAATGTATTACGGAAATCTAGCGCTAAGCGAGTCACAAATGAAACGGCTTCAGGATCATCAGCATTCACGTGGAAAATAGGCGCCTGCACCATTTTCACGATATCAGTACAGTATTCAGTTGAACGGGTATCTTTCGGATTTGAAGTAGTAAAACCAATTTGGTTGTTAATAACGATACGTACAGTACCGCCAACTTCATAACCACGAGCCTGAGACATGTTCAGTGTTTCTTGAACAACACCCTGACCGGTAACTGCGGAGTCACCATGAATAGTGATTGGTAACACCATGTTGCTGCGACCTTCGTCCAAGCGATCACGACGAGCACGCACTGAACCAATTACCACAGGGCTAACAATTTCAAGGTGAGATGGGTTAAATGCTAACGCTAAGTGAACACGAGAACCGGCGGTTTCAAAGTCAGACGAGAAACCTTGGTGATATTTAACGTCACCCGCACTTGAATGGTCTTTATGTTTACCCGCGAATTCATCGAATAATTCACCAGGTTTTTTACCTAGGATATTCACAAGAACGTTTAAACGACCACGGTGAGCCATCCCCAAAACAACTTCACGAGTATCCTGTTTGCCTGCGTGGTGAATTAAATCTTTCAGCATTGGGATCAGGGCATCACCGCCTTCCAATGAGAAACGTTTAGCCCCTGGGAATTTAGCCCCGATATAGCGCTCAAGGCCTTCAGCGGCGGTGAGTTCCGCTAAGAAACGTAATTTTTCTTCTTTAGAGAAAACTTTTGCAACATCAACTGACTCAAGACGTTGTTGAATCCAACGTTTTTCTTCAGTATTTGTGATATGCATATATTCAGCACCAATCGAACCGCAATAAATGCGTTTCAAGTGCTCATATAGCTCACTGAGTTTCATGGTTTCTTTGCCAATAGCAAATGAACCCACGTTAAAGGTTTCGTCGAAATCTTCTTTCGTCAGATTATGGAATGCTGGGTCTAAATCTGGAACAGATTCGCGTTTCCAAAGCCCTAACGGGTCAAGATTCGCATTCTGGTGCCCGCGGAAGCGGAATGCATTTATTAACTGCAAAACTTTGACTTGTTTTGCATCGATAGCTGGATCGCTAACAGAAGTGTGATAACGCGTAGAGTCTTTTGCTAAGCGGCGGAAGTAATCGCGCGCTTGGGAGTGGAATTGTTCACCACTAGTACCTAAAGTAGCACCAGGAAGTTGCTCAAAAATGGCTTTCCACTCGGCATCTACAGAGTTAGGGTCAGTCAGATAATCTTCATAAAGCTGTTCTATATATGTCTGGTTCGCGCCTGCCAGAAAGCTTGAATCCAGCCAGTCCTTCATTACGCCGTTCTGCATTGTGATCCCTTAAGCTTTAAAAGCTTTAGTTTTCGCCGTGGTTAACTAATTACCGCATTTAAGCGGCCTCGATAAAGGTTCTCTTGGACGTGCTTTATGCATGTTCTCTCTTTGGGAGGCCCTTTATCAGTAAGGGTTTCCCTTTTAAGGAACCTTTAAAAACTGGCTACGGTTTTTAAAGGCCCCTATGCTTGGGCTGTCGTCTTCATCTTTTTTTGCAGTTGGCTATTTTTTCTACTTTTTACTGTTACTTTCTTTGCTTTCACTTTTTTGCGCTTTTGTTATGACAACGTTTTATTAAGTGCTACATTTTATATATGACAATGTTACTTTCTGATGCTCGTTGTGGGTATTTCGTTTTCGCGCTTTTGTGACCTTAAGCGCTATTTAAATTAAAAACCCTACTTTACTTTACGCCCTATTTTTAAGTTATGTATTTATTTTGTGCTATTCCCATTTTAACCCGTAGCACTTAAGCACTACGGGTTAAATATTCACTATCAGGCAGTATGTTTTAGCAACATAGATTTAATATGACCGATAGCTTTTGTTGGATTTAGCCCTTTAGGGCATACATTGACACAATTCATGATGCTATGACAGCGGAAAACACTAAAAGCGTCGTTCAGATCATCTAATCTTGAATCCGTTTCAGTATCGCGGCTATCGATCAGGAAGCGGTATGCTGCCAGCAAGCCCGCAGGCCCAATAAACTTATCTGGATTCCACCAGAAAGATGGGCAAGAAGTCGAACAACAAGCACATAAGATACACTCGTATAAACCATCAAGTTTTTCACGTTGTGCAGGAGTTTGTAAATTCTCACGAGCAGGTGGGTTCTTATTATCATTAATAAGATATGGGCGGATTTTTTCGTATTGGGTATAAAACTGAGTCATGTCGATAATCAGGTCGCGCACAACAGGCAAACCTGGTAACGGACGGATAACAATTTTTTTCCCACCACGGATTAAAGCGGACAATGGTGTGATACACGCCAGCCCGTTTTTACCGTTCATATTGACACCATCAGAACCACAGACACCTTCACGACAAGAACGACGGAATGACAGTGTTGGGTCCTGTTCTTTAATTTGGATCAACGCATCCAACAGCATCATGTCACGCCCTTCTGGCACTTCGAGGGTGTAATCTTGCATGCGTGGGGCGTTGTCCACATCTGGATTATAACGATAAATCGAAAATTGTAGTTTCATAGTTTATTTCTCCGCAACTGGATTAACACCACGCATTAGTAGGTACGAATTTTCGGTGGGAAGGCTTCACGCAATTTTGGCTGCATGTTGACTTCACGACGCGTCATCGTTTCAGATTGCGGTAAATATAATGAGTGACATAACCAATTCGCATCATCACGCTCTGGATAGTCAAAGCGGCTATGCGCCCCACGACTTTCTGTACGGAAGTTCGCTGCTTGTGCTGTCGCATAAGCGGTTTCCATCAGGTTATCCAGTTCTAAACACTCAATACGCTGAGTGTTGAACTCTGTTGAGGTATCATCAAGACGTGCATTTTGCAGGCGTTCACGGATCACTTTTAGCTCTTCCAGACCTTTCGCCATCGCATCACCTTCACGGAATACCGAGAAGTTATGCTGCATACAGGTTTGCAGTGCCTTGCGGATCTCAGTTGGATCTTCGCCAGTACGAGCCCCTTCCCAACGGTTAAAGCGTGTCATCGCCGCATCAATATCGGATTCAGAAGCATCACGCATTGAACCTTGTTCCATGATGGACTCTTTTAGGTGTAGACCCGCAGAACGACCAAATACGACTAAGTCGAGCAATGAGTTACCGCCTAAACGGTTAGCGCCGTGTACAGATACACACGCAATTTCACCCACAGCAAACAGACCTGGAATAACTTCGTCTTCGCCTTTTTCGTTATAGCGAATCGCTTGGCCAGTCACTTTTGTTGGAATACCACCCATCATATAGTGACAAGTTGGAATAACTGGGATTGGCTCTTTGATTGGGTCAACGTGAGCAAAGGTACGGGATAATTCAAGGATACCCGGTAAACGAGACTCGAGAACTTCTTTCCCTAAATGATCCAATTTCAGTTTGGCATGTGGACCCCAAGGACCATCACAGCCACGGCCTTCACGGATTTCAATCATGATTGAACGTGCAACAACATCACGACCTGCCAAATCTTTCGCATTTGGCGCATAACGTTCCATGAAGCGCTCACCGTCTTTATTCAGCAAATAGCCACCTTCACCACGGCAACCTTCTGTCACAAGAACCCCTGCGCCAGCGATACCCGTCGGGTGGAATTGCCACATTTCCATATCTTGTAAAGGAACACCAGCACGAGCTGCCATCCCAACACCATCACCGGTATTGATATGCGCATTGGTGGTCGATTGATAAATACGCCCTGCACCACCCGTAGCTAAAATGGTCGCTTTAGCTTTGAAGTAAACTAATTCGCCAGTTTCCATACAAATTGCAGTACAGCCCACCACATCGCCGTCTTGATTTTTAACTAAATCAAGGGCATACCACTCTGAAAAGATGGTTGTGTGATTTTTTAAGTTTTGCTGATACAAAGTATGTAACAGTGCATGACCAGTCCGGTCAGCCGCAGCCGCAGTACGTGCCGCTTGCTCGCCACCGAAATTCTTAGACTGACCACCAAATGGACGCTGATAAATACTGCCATCGTCTAAGCGAGAAAAAGGTAACCCCATATGCTCTAATTCTAGGATAGCCTCGGGCCCTGTTTTACACATGTATTCGATTGCATCTTGGTCACCGATATAGTCGGAACCTTTCACGGTATCATACATATGCCATTCCCAGTTATCAGGGTGAGTGTTACCTAAAGCAACAGTGATACCACCTTGCGCTGATACTGTATGAGAACGGGTTGGAAATACTTTTGACAGCAGAGCACAAGACAGGCCCAACTGTGAAATTTGAAGTGCTGCACGCATACCTGCGCCACCAGCACCAATAACGATAGCGTCAAACTCTCTGATTGGCAGATTCATTTATGCACCCCACACAACAATTGTTCCGTAAATTAAATAAGCCAACAGACCAACAACGATAGCCAGTTGCAGCACTAAACGAATTGCTAGCGGCTTGACATAGTCAGTTAGCACTTGCCACATGCCAATCCACGCATGCACAAGAATCGAGAACAATGTGAGGATAGTAAATACTTTCGTCACAGAAGAAGCGAAGAAACCACGCCATACTTCATAAGTAATATCATTGATAGCAACAAAACCAACAATGTAAATTACGTATAATACGATAATAATCGCAGAAGCACGGATTAACAGCCAGTCCTGGATACCAGTACGGCCTAAAGCAGAAGCATTACTTACCATACTAAGATCCCCGCCAGAATTGCCAGAATTACGGTGATAACAAATGTAATTTTTGCAGATGAGTTACCAGCAGCAAGGGTTTCATCAACACAGCCAAAATCCATCAGCATATGACGAATACCACCACAAATGTGGTAAGCCAATGCCGTTAGAATGCCCCAAAGAATGAACTTAGCAAAAAAGCCAGTCATTATTTCAGACGCGTATTGAAAACCTTCTGGAGAGGAGAGAGATGTCCCTAGCAACCAAAGCAGAATACCAACTGCGATGAGAGTAATGACGCCAGAGACACGGTGCAAGATCGAAGATATTGCAGTGATCGGGAAATGAATCGTCTGCAAATCAAGGTTGACAGGTCTTTGTTTTTTCACAATTTTGCCCACACAGCTCTTTATTATTTTCCATCCTCCGGACCTGGGGTGGAAATCAGACAGCGACAGGGGGTACAAAATGCAACTTAACACAAACTCTAATCCATCATGTTTAAATAAAGTTGCATACTGATCACGCTGGGAACTCCTACTACAGGGTAATCCGGAGACCTGCCGCTAGTATAAAGTCTTCACAATGCCATTACAATTCCCACACAAAATGTTTGGGGACATTTAGCCCGAACAGTGAGAAGGATCACGATTTAAACATTTTGTATAAATGTGCTTATCTTATTTGACAATGATTCAACATTTATCTTACATATAGGTCTAGCAGAATTATCTTAAGGTGTGGGCGTTCCCTCACTGAAAAATAAAAAACATGAATGTTGCAATGTTAAGTACCTTCCAATTTGAACTGTGACAGGTATTACTAACAAAAGTTATGAAAGTTGTTCCTCTTACCACAAATAATGATATTGTAAGTAAAACAACAAAAAGAACATAACATCTACACACTCATAAACAACCTAATTACATTGTCGTCGGTCGTCAGATTTCAGGTTTTATGTGATAGCTAGCTGATTTTCTAATCATACCGGTAGAACAATGCACGAAGAAACAGTATAACGCTGAGCTTCTGGGTTGTTGGGTGTCGATTATCAAGCGCTAAGGAGACCGTAAATGGCTGATAACAAAGCTAAGCTAACGACTGGTAGTAAGGGTGATATTGACCTCGATATTTTAAGCCCTACCATTGGTCAAGACGTTATCGATGTCCGAACTTTAGGTTCAAAAGGGTTCTTTACCTATGACCCTGGTTTTACTTCTACTGCATCCTGTGAATCAAAAATCACCTATATCGATGGTGATGAAGGCATTCTGCTGCATCGTGGTTTCCCGATCGATCAACTCGCTACCGAAGCTTCTTACCTCGAAGTTTGTTATATCCTGTTATACGGCGAAGCACCGACTCAAGAGCAATACGACACATTTAAAAATACGGTAACTCGCCACACGATGATCCACGAGCAAATCACTCGCATGCTGAATGGCTTCCGTCGTGACTCACACCCAATGGCAGTGTTATGTGGTGTAACAGGTGCACTGGCTGCGTTCTACCATGATGCATTGGACGTGAACAACCCGCGCCACCGTGAAATTACAGCTTATCGTCTGCTGTCAAAAATGCCAACTGTTGCGGCAATGTGTTATAAATACTCCATTGGCCAGCCTTTTGTTTATCCACGTAATGAACTGTCGTACGCGGGTAACTTCTTGCATATGATGTTCTCTACACCATGTGAAGAATATGTGGTAAATCCAGTTCTTGAACGTGCAATGGATCGGATTTTAATCCTGCATGCTGACCACGAACAGAACGCTTCAACATCAACCGTACGTACTGCTGGGTCATCAGGTGCAAACCCATTTGCTTGTATTGCTGCGGGTATTGCGTCTCTGTGGGGGCCAGCTCACGGTGGTGCTAACGAAGCCTGTTTACGCATGTTGGAAGAAATTCAAACCGTTGAGCATATCCCTGCATTTATCGAACGTGCGAAAGACAAAAATGACTCTTTCCGCTTAATGGGCTTTGGTCACCGTGTTTATAAAAACCATGACCCACGTGCAACTGTGATGCGTGAAACTTGCCACGAAGTACTTAATGAGTTGGGCTTAAACGATAGCTTACTCGAAGTCGCTATGGAGCTAGAACGTATTGCCCTGAATGACCCGTACTTCATTGAGAAAAAACTGTATCCAAACGTTGACTTCTATTCAGGTATCATATTGAAGGCAATGGGAATTCCATCTTCAATGTTTACTGTTATTTTTGCTATTGCACGTACAATTGGTTGGATAGCCCATTGGAATGAAATGCATGATGACGGTCTGAAAATTGCTCGTCCTCGTCAGCTGTATACGGGTTACAGCCAACGTAAATTCAACTCTGGATTAGCAAAAAAATAATATTCAATTAAATCTATCCCCCTACAAATACTCAAGCCTCGGTTTATCGGGGCTTTTTTCTCTTTTACTGTTGATATTCCCGCGGTGTTACCCCACTCATTTTGCGAAAAAAACTGATAAAAGCACTATCACTGGCTAAGCCAAGCTCTTGAGTAATAAAGTGATATGGGTGATTTTGTGCCAATAACTCAATCGCTTTAATAAACCGCCATTGTTGCCGCCATGTTTGATAAGTCATTCCGGTTTCTTTTAAGAAAACCCGTGTAATGGTTTTTTCACTTGCGCCAATCGTTTGAGCAAGTTGGTTTAAATTAGGTGGTAATTGCTCGATATCGAGGTCTTTAAAGCGCCTATCTTGAGGAAGTGCAAGTAATGTTGGCTCAGTCGTTGCACTTTGTAGTTCATCGATAAATACTGGTAATAAATTTGCTAAGCGCCCTTGTTGCCAATCACTGTCAAACGGGGCAATTGCAATCCGTTCAAGTACCTCTCTTAGCAGAGGTGAAATGCTCAAAATGACGACTTCATTTGCTATTTTTTTAGCATATTGTTCACTTAAATACACCGAACGATAGCCCACAGATGCGCGCATTTGTGCTCGGTGACAAACAAATGGAGGTATCCATGCCACCCTTCCAGGAGGTAATAGAGAAATTCGGTTCTCAAGTGAAATTCGTATACACCCTTGTTGTGTAAACAAAAGCTGCCCCATTTCATGGCTATGTAAACCAGAATCATGTTGCCCCATTTGAGCTGCTATTCCCAATACTGGCGCTGTATACCAGTGAGTTTGAAATTCATCTGTTTGTTCTAGCCAAGCCATAATGTCCTTTTTTTGATATTTATAGTCTTTATTTTTGTAATGAGACACTAAAAATACCATTAAACTACTTGTCATTGAATAGTTGTATTCATCTTCACCATCTATTTTTATTAATATAAGCAGGATAATTGGTATGAAACACCCTCTTTCATTATGGCTTGCTGTTGCCTTAATGATGTTTCCACAAATCGTGGAAACCATATACAGCCCAGCATTGACCAACATTGCTAGCGCATTTAATGTCGATGCTGAACAAGCATCACAAACATTATCATTCTATTTCTTTGCTTTTGCGCTAGGTGTCGTATTTTGGGGAAGAATGTGTGACACGCTAGGCCGCCGCCCGACTATTCTGGCAGGTCTGTTGATCTACGGTATCGCCTCTATCTGCGCGTTGTTTATCACACACTTTTATTTATTACTGTTAATGAGAATGCTTGCCGCATTTGGTGCCGCCGTCGGTTCAATTGGAACACAAACCGCAATGCGTGATAGCTATCAAGGGCATGAATTAGCTAAAGTTTTTTCAATTATGGGTATTGCCCTAGCCATTAGTCCTGCATTAGGGATGTTATTCGGTGCGGGGTTAGTTAGTTTTGGCGGATATATCGCCGTTTTTACTGGCTTGGCATTTCTCGCGGTCGTGCTTTTTATTTGGTCTACTTGCCGTTTACCAGAAACACGCCCTGAAAATGTGATCAAAGTCCCATTTATGGCGACATTTTTACGAATGATCACAGATAAAGAAATTGTTAGAAATGTGATCTTGATAGCATTTTTCAACATTAATTTATTTAGCTATTATCAGCTGGCACCTTTCAGTTTTGAACGATTAATGCTCACTCAGCAACAATTTGGTTTAACTGGAATTTTATTAGCACTTGGAGTGGGCTTAGGGTCAATCATTAATCGTCATTTATTGGCTAAAAAACACACATCTGAGCAACTTGTTAAGCTCTCTAGCATCATATCTTTGATAAGTGGTTGCTTGGTTTTTGCTCTGATGGATTCTATTTGGTTCATTTTACCGGTGATTGGTGTAGTTATTGGATATGGAATTGCTATTCCTAATATCCTTGCACATGCTTTAAATCGCTATAGTGATAGAAAAGGTACTGCTGGGGCTATTTTAGGTTTGTTTTACTATATCGGACTCGCCATTGGTTTAATGGTCGCAGGCTGGAGCCAGCACTTAGGCTTGGTATTAACCATTTCGGGTTTGGTTCTTGTTCTTTCATCATTACGCTATCGAATTTATACGAGTTAACTTTTTATTTTACTAATTACACATAATTTTCTACGCATTTTACATCACAAGTATGTGACTAGGGGTCGCGAGTGTAGCCAACACCGCCGAGGTTAGATTTAGAAAATCAATGAAGATTAGCTTGAAAATTTAATTCTCTAAATAGTTCGAGTTGTAGCTAGGCGGCAAATGAGCGACTCCCTAAGAGCATAGCCAACACCGCCAAAGTTAGAATTAGAAACTCAATGAAGATTAGCTTGAAAATTTAATTCTCTAAATAGTTCGAGTTGTGGCTAGGCGGCAAATGAGCGACTCCCTAAGAGCATAGCCAACACTGCCGAGGTTAGAATTAGAAAATCAATGAAGATTAGCTTGAAAATTTAATTCTCTAAATAGTTCGAGTTGTGGCTAGGCGGCAAATGAGCGACTCCCTAAGAGTATAGCCAACACCGCCGAGGTTAGATTTAGAAAATCAATGAAGATTAGCTTGAAAATTTAATTCTCTAAATAGTTCGAGTTGTGGCTAGGCGGCAAATGAGCGACTCCCTAAGAGCATAGCCAACACTGCCGAGGTTAGAATTAGAAAATCAATGAAGATTAGCTTGAAAATTTAATTCTCTAAATAGTTCGAGTTGTGGCTAGGCGGCAAATGAGCGACTCTCTAAGAGTATAGCCTACACCGCCGAGGTTAGATTTATAAAATCAATGAAGATTAGCTTGAAAATTTAATTCTCTAAATAGTTCGAGTTGTGGCTAGGCGGCAAATGAGCGACTCCCTAGGAGCATACACAAGTATGTGACTAGGGGTCGCGAGTGTAGCCAACACCGCCACAGCTCGAAATATGACGAGAATTAGGCTGGGTTATCGATATCGATAAACTCTGCGTCTAACCCATGGTGATCAACTAGCCACTTAGTCAGCGCTTTAATCCCGTAACGCTCTGTCGCATGATGCCCTGCACTGTAGAAATGGATACCCATTTCTCTTGCTATATGGATTGTTTGCTCTGAAACTTCACCTGTCACAAATGCATCTACGCCAAACTCGGCGGCTTGTAAGATAAAGCCTTGTCCGCCCCCTGTGCACCATGCAATTTGGCGAATTTCATCTTTAGCATTGTCACCACAATGCAACACTTTGCGACCAAGGCGGGACTCTAAGCGCTGGGTTAATTCCTGTGGTGTAATCGGTTGATCAAAGAAACCGAATGGCATTAATGGATCAATTTGGCCATTTACTTGCACACCCATGATATACGCAAGCTGAGTATTATTACCTAATTGATGATGAGCATCTAAAGGAAGATGGTAACCATAAAGGTTAATATCATTCGCTAATAATGTTTTTAAGCGATTTTTTTTCATACCTTTAATAATTGCGGGCTCATTTTTCCAAAAATAGCCATGGTGAACAATCACAGCATCCGCTTTCTTTTCAACTGCCACGTCCAGTAGTGCTTGGCAGGCTGTTACACCGGTGATGATTTTATGCACATGAGGGCGCCCCTCAACCTGCAATCCATTTGGTGCAAAATCTTGGAATTCACTAATTTTCAGCTCATCATTAATGATTTCTTCTAATCTTAAATTATGCATTATGTGGTCCTTTTTACTACACCGCTATAGGGTCAACCCCATCATTTTGAATGTAATTTACTGATAATCAATAAGCATAAACGGAAACATGCTTTTTTTCTGTGTTATTTGCTGTAAATAAGGATGCTAACCAAAAAGAAAGGTAATAAAGAAAGGCAATAAGGAAAAGAAAAACAGGATGAGGGATAAAAAACAATATCCCCACAATAGGTCATTGCAGGGATATGGCATTACCACTTAAAAGCAAAGCAATTATTAATGATGGCTTTCAAACGTGGCTTCTGAACGCTCTAACCAAACGGGCTTATCGCTGGTTTTAGCCCATACTTTGTGTAAATGGCTATAAAATTTTGCTCGTTGCGGATGAAAAACCATAACCGGAAACGCAATAATGCCAGCTGTAACAGCAGCAGTGCGGCGTGCAAGTACCTGATTACGGGAATATTCGCGATATGTGGACATCGGTATCCTCCTTCAGTTGCCACTCTATTTGTCGATTCCAGAATTGCTCTAAAACCCCAAATAATGACTGTTTAGAAGAGCGACTAAAACCGAACAGATAATATAAAAATTAACTGTCAATATCATAGCGCAAACTGTGTAATAAAACTACTCATCTGACCACTATAAATTAAAATTTACATAATAAAATGATAAATTCCGTTGTTTTATTACATTATTTAACCTGATTGCGTCAAAAACAAACAAATCAGCAACATTTACATAACAATTATTCACTTTAACTCGCCATCTCTGTTTTATTTTATTCCCTCGTATAAAAATACACTTTTATACTTTTTTTACACCGAAGGTCTATTTTTTATCAGCTTCTTTACAACGGAAGTTTTAGCCTTATTGCATGGAAATAATAAGGAGAAAATACTGTGTCATTACTTTCCATTATTGGGGCAGTTCTCGTTGTGTTACTGCTGGTTTATCTGGTCTATGCCCTGCTAAGCGCGGAGGATTTTTAATATGACCACTACCACAATTTTAATTATCGGTAGCTTTTTACTCGTGCTGTTTATTTTGGCAAAACCATTAGGCAATGGTATTGCTCGGTTAATTGATAGCGATATACCGAGTACGCTAATAAAAAGCGAAGCCCTTCTTTGGCGCTTAGGCGGCGTAAAAAAGCCAGGGCGAGAAATGGCGGAAATGACTTGGCTACAATATGCCTTATCGATTTTACTGTTCAATATTTTAGGCTTTATATTGCTGTTTTCTATATTAATATTCCAAGGTCATTTGCCCCTTAACCCACAACAATTTCCGGGAATGAGTTGGGATTTAGCCTTTAACACCGCAATTAGCTTTGTCACAAATACTAATTGGCAATCCTACAGCGGTGAAAACACATTAAGTTATCTAAGCCAGATGTCTGGGTTAACGGTACAAAATTTCCTTTCCGCTGCAACAGGGATTGCCGTTGTTTTCGCCCTTATCCGAGCATTTTCACGCCATGGTCGTAAAACGGTTGGTAATGCATGGGTGGATATCTACCGTATTACTGTGTATCTACTTTTCCCATTAGCGATTATTTTTGCTCTATTTTTTGTTAGCCAAGGTGTTATCCAAAACTTCTCAGATTACCTATTAGTTAATAACCTAAATAATAGCAACCAGTTATTACCAATGGGGCCTGTCGCCTCTCAAGAAGCAATTAAGCTACTCGGTACTAACGGAGGCGGTTTCTTTGGAGCTAATTCTTCACACCCATTTGAAAACCCAACGGCATTAAGCAATTTCGTACAAATGTTAGCCATTTTTCTAATTCCAACAGCGTTATGTTTTGCTTTTGGGCGTGTCGTTGGCAACAACAAACAAGGTCACACTCTGATATGGGTGATGGGGATTATTTTTGTCGTTGCTGCCATAGCGGTTATCAAAGCAGAGTATGTTGGTAATCCATTTTTAAGTGAATTCCATGCGACTACCACTGCCAATATGGAAGGAAAAGAAAGCCGCTTTGGTATCTTAGGCTCCGCATTATTCGCTGTTGTAACAACAGCTGCCTCTTGCGGTGCTGTTAATGCAATGCATGATTCCTTTACTGCGATGGGTGGCATGGTGCCGATGTGGTTAATGCAAATCGGTGAAGTGGTTTTCGGCGGTGTGGGATCTGGCTTATATGGCATGTTGCTATTTGTTTTACTCGCCGTATTCCTTGCTGGGCTAATGATTGGTCGTACTCCTGAATATCTCGGTAAAAAAATCGAGGTGCGCGAAATGAAAATGGTTGCACTGGCTATTTTAGTGACTCCCACTTTAGTACTACTGGGTACCACACTTTCATTAATGACTGAAGCTGGGCGTGCAGGGATCTTAAACCCAGGCGCTCACGGGTTTAGTGAAGTGTTATACGCTTTTTCCTCCGCAGCGAATAATAACGGTAGCGCGTTTGCTGGACTTAGCGCAAATACACCGTTTTACAACCTGCTATTGGCGGTCACCATGTTCTTAGGACGTTTTGGCGTCATTCTGCCAGTTCTCGCCATTGCAGGTTCGATGGCAAGCAAGAAACCTCAAGCGCAAAGTAATGCAACATTACCCACAACAGGTCCGTTATTTATTGGTCTGCTTGTATTCACTGTACTTCTCATTGGTGCGCTGACCTTTGTACCTGCCCTTGCGTTAGGTCCAATTGCAGAGCAACTACACATCGGTTTCGCGGGATAATGAGGGGAAGAAAATGAAAAGTAATAACATCAAATTATTTGATAATAAATTAATCAAACAATCTATCTTTGAAGCATTCAAAAAATGCACACCGCAAGCACAATGGCGAAATCCCGTAATGTTCGTGGTGTATATCGGCAGTATTATCACCACCCTTTTATGGTTAGCAATGGTAACTCATTACACTGAGGGTAACGCTTGGTTTAGTGGAATGGTGACACTATGGCTATGGTTTACACTGCTCTTTGCTAATTTTGCCGAGGCGCTAGCTGAAGGGCGAAGTAAGGCACAAGCCCAAAGTTTAAAAGGGGTAAAACAGCAAAGTAACGCAACTCGTTTGGCTTCTGCATCAATGGATGCGGCTCAAGAAATCGTGGTTTCAAGCCAGTTACGTAAAGGGGATATCGTGCTTATCCATGCTGGAGAAACAATCCCTTGCGATGGTGAAGTGCTTGAAGGTGGTGCATCTGTCGATGAAAGTGCAATTACTGGTGAGTCAGCTCCTGTGATCCGTGAATCCGGTGGTGACTTTTCCTCAGTCACCGGAGGGACTCGCGTTCTTTCTGATTGGTTAATTGTTGAATGTACCGTAAACCCCGGTGAAACATTCTTAGACCGAATGATTTCAATGGTTGAAGGCGCACAACGTCGTAAAACCCCCAATGAAATCGCTTTAACGATCCTGTTAACCGCCCTGACGATTATTTTCGTGTTGGTGTGCGCCACCTTGTATCCATTCACGGTTTTTGCTGCCGATTATGCAGGCGCAGGTAGTGCGGTCTCTATTCTAGTCCTTATTGCTTTATTAATTTGCTTAATTCCAACCACTATTGGCGGATTACTCTCTTCTATTGGTGTGGCAGGGATGAGCCGTATGTTAGGTGCAAATGTGATTGCCACCAGCGGTCGTGCAGTGGAGGCTGCGGGTGATGTCGACGTCTTATTACTCGATAAAACCGGTACTATCACCCTTGGTAACCGACAAGCATCTGAGTTTTTGCCTTTAACGGGTGTGACTGAACAGCAACTAGCAGATGCTGCTCAACTTTCTTCTTTAGCCGATGAAACCCCTGAAGGGCGTAGTATTGTCGTGTTGGCGAAACAAAAGTTTAATTTACGTGAAAGAGATATTCATGGCCTGAATGCTACCTTTGTTCCGTTCTCTGCAATGACTCGTATGAGCGGTGTCAACATTGGAGAAAGAATGATCCGCAAAGGTTCTGCGGATGCGATACGCCGCTACGTTGAAGCAAACCATAGTAAATTCCCGATAGAAGCCGACCAATTAGTTGAAAAAGTCGCTCATTTAGGGGGAACCCCTCTTGTTGTTGTGGACGACCAAACAGTACTCGGTGTTGTAGCATTAAAAGATATTGTTAAAGGGGGAATGAAAGAACGATTTGCTCAAATGCGTAGCATGGGGATCAAAACAGTTATGATCACCGGAGATAACCACTTAACAGCCGCCGCTATTGCTGCAGAAGCCGGTGTCGATGACTTCCTCGCTGAGGCAACCCCCGAAGCCAAGCTCGCATTAATCCGCCAATATCAATCAGAAGGCCGACTAGTTGCCATGACGGGTGATGGTACCAACGATGCCCCAGCATTAGCGCAAGCGGATGTGGCTGTAGCGATGAACTCAGGGACACAAGCGGCCAAAGAAGCAGGTAACATGGTTGATTTAGACTCTAACCCAACCAAATTAATTGAGGTCGTCCATATTGGTAAACAAATGTTGATGACACGAGGCTCATTAACAACCTTTAGTATAGCCAATGATATTGCAAAATACTTTGCCATCATTCCAGCCGCTTTTGCTGTCACTTGGCCTCAACTTAATGCATTAAATATTATGCAGTTACATTCACCTGCATCTGCGATTCTCTCAGCGGTGATCTTTAACGCTTTAATTATCATTTTCTTGATCCCATTGGCGATTAAAGGGGTCAATTATCGCCCTATGAGCTCCCAATCATTGTTGCAACGTAACTTAAGCCTCTATGGTTTAGGTGGGTTAATAGTGCCATTTGTTGGGATTAAATTAATTGATATGTTTATTCGCTTATTTGGGATATAAGGAATTGATAATGAACATGATCCGTTCTTCTATTATTATGTTAATAATTCTCACTTTATTCACAGGGATCGCCTACCCATTGATGGTGACAGGGCTTGCTAATGTCTTTTTCCCTTGGCAAGCTCATGGCTCCTTACTCACTCAAGATGATCAGGTTATCGGTTCTGAACTGATTGGACAAAATATACAAAGTGAAAATTACTTTCATGGGCGGCCCTCTGCAACCGCTGAAGCCCCTTATAATACATTAGCATCTGGCGGTAGTAATTTAGCCGTTAGCAACCCATTACTATTACAAACAATGGAACAACGAAGTGCCCAACTTCGCTCAGAAAACCCAGCGGCTGACAAGAGCATCCCTGTTGATTTATTAACAGCCTCTGCCAGTGGATTAGACCCCAATATTTCTGTTGATGCGGCGTTATATCAAGCCCCGCGAATTGCTAAACACAGACAGATCCCACTAGAAGAGGTAAAATCATTAATTAATACTCATACTGAAAATAGTGTATTCGCTTTTTTAGGCGAGCCTGTTATTAATGTCTTAAAGTTAAACCTTGCTCTTGATGAATATCAGCAACAAGCCAATAGCCAAACTCACTAAGGCCTATTATGAAAAATCAGGAACCTAGTCGCCCTAATCCCGACGATTTATTGGTAAAGGCCAATGAAACAGGCCGTGGCAAATTAAAAATTTTTTTCGGCGCCTGTGCTGGCGTCGGGAAAACCTATGCCATGCTTCAAGAAGCCCAAAGACTAAGGTCACAAGGATTAGATGTGCTTATTGGTGTAGTAGAAACCCATGAACGCGAAGAAACAGCTGCGTTACTTGAAGGTCTCTCACAGTTACCACCAAAGCGTATCCAACATAGGGGACGCCGTTTAACTGCTTTTGATATTGACGCCGCAATTGCTAGGCACCCAGCCATTATTTTAATGGATGAATTAGCATTTAGTAATCCTAATGGCAGCCTACACCCTAAACGCTGGCAGGATGTCGAAGAGCTATTAAATGCTGGTATTGATGTCCTTACGACCATTAACGTTCAACATATTGAAAGTTTAAATGATATCGTCGGAAGCATTACTGGTATTCGAGTGCGTGAAACGGTTCCTGATCATATTTTTGATGCCGCAGATGAAGTCGTATTAGTTGACTTGCCTCCTGATGACTTACGGCAACGCCTAAAAGAAGGCAAAGTTTATATCTCTGGGCAAGCAGAGCGAGCAATCGAACATTTTTTCCGTAAAGGGAATCTCATCGCGCTACGTGAGCTGGCTCTACGTCGAACTGCCGATCGCGTTGATGACCAGATGCGGGAATTTCGTGATGGCAAGGGGCAAGCCCCTGTCTGGCATACCCGGGATGGCCTTCTATTATGTATTGGTCATAATATGGGTAATGAAAAGTTGGTTCGCACCGCGGCTCGCCTTGCCGCAAAGTTTGGCAGTGTATGGCATGCTGTATATGTGGAAACTCCTGCGCTCCATCAATTACCCGAGGCTCGGCGCAGAGCCATTTTAAAGGCATTACGTCTTGCTCAAGATTTAGGCGCTGAAACCGCCACGTTATCTGACCCTTCTGAAGAAAAAGCCATATTACGTTATGCTCGAGAACATAATTTGGGCAAAATACTGATTGGTCGTCGCGATAAGCAACGTAAATGGCCCATATTTAATTTACGCCCTGGCTTTGCTGACCGTCTTGGCAAATTAGGGCCAGACCTTGACTTGGTGATCGTCGCGCTAGAAGAAAAAAGCGAATGGGATAAAGAACCAGAGAGAAAACCTTTCTCTGAAAAATGGCGTTCAGACATGAACGGTTATTTAATGGCGATTGTGATGTGTGCTGCAATTACCATGTTCTCACGCACATTTTTGTTAGCGTTAGATAAAGCCAACTTAGTCACGCTCTATCTACTCGGCGTGGTACTTATCGCGCTATTTTATGGCAGGCGCCCTTCTGTCTTTGCGGCACTAATTAATGTTATTAGCTTTGATTTATTCTTTGTTCAGCCCCATTTTTCCCTTGCTATCATGGATATGCAATATTTAGTCACCTTTACGGTTATGCTAATTGTTGGCGTCGTTGTGGGGAATTTAACTGCTGGCATGCGCTATCAAGCCCGAATTGCCCGTTATCGTGAACAACGAACGCGACATTTATATGAAATGACAAAAGAATTAGGGCAAGCACTCAGCACCGATGACATCGGCAGAACAGGCTATCACTTCCTTAATAACGCGTTCCAAGCCAAAAGCTGTTTATTAATACCCAATGCTGAGGGGCAATTATTGCCCTTAAAATGTGAGGGGCACAGTGCAATGCAAATTGATAATGCAATTGCCAAATGGAGCTTTGATAAACGCCAACCCGCAGGAGCTGGCACCGATACTCTTCCCAGCGTCCCCTATCAATTGCAACCTATAACAACCGCAGATCAAACACTTGCCGTCTTAGCGATTGAACCTAGAAATATGCGCCAGTTGTTGATCCCAGAACAACAACGTATGTTACAAACCTTCACTGGGTTAATTGCCAGTGCCCTTGCTCGGTTAGAGCTAACCAAACAAGCCGAATCCGCAAAATTAGATATTGAACGTGAGCAATTGCGTAATTCATTACTCGCGGCCCTTTCACACGACCTAAAAACACCATTAACCGTTTTATTTGGGCAAACTGAAATATTAATGTTGAATTTGTCTGCTGAAAACTCGCCACTTACTGAGCAAGTTAATAAAATGCGCCAACAAGTTCTGAGTACTTCGCGATTAGTCAATAATTTACTCGATATGGCACGGCTGCAATCTGGTGGCATTCAACCTAATTTAGAGTGGCAATCACTACAAGAAATTACCAGTAGCGCTGTCAGAACATTAGACTATACTTTACATAGTCATCCTTTAGATATTGATATCCCAGCTGATTTATTACTCTATTGTGATGCCAATTTGATAGAGCGGGTGCTTATCAACCTATTAGAAAATGCCGTAAAATATAGCCATGAAGATACCCCAATTGGTATTAAGGCGAGGGTTGAAGGGCAAAAAATTCATATTGAAATTTGGGATGCCAGCAATGCAATCCCTGATGGACAAGAAAAAACTATTTTCGATAAATTCTCTCGAGCGCAAAAAGAATCAGCCATTCCCGGAGTTGGCTTAGGCCTTGCTATTTGTCGTGCCATTATTCAATTACATGAAGGGGAAATATGGGCTCAGAACAATAATAAAGGTGGAGCCAGCTTCCACTTTGTTTTACCTTTAAAACAACTACCTGATATTGAAACCGAAATTTAGGAGCACAACCACTATTGTGAGTACTCATCAAATCCTGATCGTTGAAGATGAAAAAGAGATCCGCCGCTTTGTTCGCCTTGCGCTGGAAGGTGAAGGCTGGAAAGTTTTTGAAGCAGAAAACTACCAACGCGGGTTGATTGAATCTGGGACACGGCAACCCGACTTGCTTATCTTAGACCTTGGGTTGCCTGATGGCGATGGGCTTGATTTAATTCGTGATTTACGCAAATGGAGCAGTATTCCTATCATCGTTTTATCCGCTCGAGAAGACGAATCTCAAAAGGTTGCCGCCCTTGATGCAGGTGCTGATGATTATCTGACTAAGCCTTTTGGTATCAGCGAATTACTCGCACGAGTCCGTGTCGCCTTGCGTCGTTTTGGCAAAGCGGCACAAGAAAACTCACAATTTCAATTTGGTGATATTACGGTCGATTTTATTAATCGGGTTGTCACTAAGCAAAATGAAGAATTACACCTTACTCCCATTGAATTCCGCTTGCTCAGCGAGTTAGTTGCTAACAGCGGCAAAGTATTAACCCAACGCCATTTATTATTACAAGTATGGGGGCCGAGCTATATTGAGCATAACCATTATTTGCGAATTTATATGGGCCATTTGCGGCAAAAATTAGAAAATGACCCAACTCGCCCAATTCATTTACTTACAGAAACAGGCATTGGTTATCGCTTTATGCCTTAAATTGAATTCTAGGAATCTTACCGATAGTTTAAATTAAACGGCTGCTTATAATTCACTCACCTTTTTTCTATGGAGAGAAATTCGTGCAATCACTTACAGCCCAACTATCAAACCGCTTTTCCTCTGCTTTAGTGCTTTTTTTAAGTGTTTTTGTCACCACTCAAGCTCTAGCATTAAGCCCTGAAGAAAAAATTCGTACTGAATCATTATTAGCAGAACTCGGTAAACAACAAAACCTGACTTTTACTCGTAATGGTACGGAGCATTCTGCAACTGATGCTGAATCTCACTTGAGATTAAAACTGCGTAAAACTGAGAAACGCCTCAATACTACTGAACAATTTATCGATAACGTTGCTTCAAAATCATCGGTTACAGGGGAAGAATACCAAGTCAAGGATGCACAAGGTAATGTTTTCCCTGCCAATCAATATTTACATGATTTATTGAAAAACAGTGTGGATAAAAATTAAGAAGTCACAGTAGGTGTTTTTAACCATAAATAAAAACACCTACTGGATGATTGACTAGTTTGCTATCATCTCCCCGACTTTAACAGCCACCCAACCTGCTGGTGTTGTTGCCCCACCGACAATGTTTGTCATTTCAGAAATACCTTCTGGGACAGGGATATTTGAATTAACTGCCGCCTGTGTATACTCTTTAGAAATATCTGTCCCAACATAATAAATAGATGTAAGGACAAGTGTTCCACAAATAAACATTCTAAACATATTACGCTTACAGAAAGGCGTAACCATTGCTAATAAAAACATTAATGAAGCAAGGTCAACGAAAGGTAATACTTTATTACCCGGTAAAATAAATGCGAGCACAATTGCCATTGGGATGAGTAAAAGCCCTGTCGCTAATACTGATGGCTCCCCAATTAATAAAGCGGTATCCATTCCTATATAGAAGTCTCGATTAGGAAATACTTTTTTCAATTTAGCTTCAACGGCATCTCGTACAATTAATAAACCTTGAACTAATATTTCGATCATTTTAGGCAGCAATAACATTGCAGCAGATACAGTAACGGCCAACGCAACAGACTCACTAATGCTATAACCTGCCATTAATGCTAAAACTAAACCAAGAATAAATCCGAGTGTTAATGGCTCGCCAAAAACACCAAATTTTTTATTGATCGTTTCGGGTTCTAAATTAATTTTAGAAACCCCCGGTATTTTTTCAATAATATAATTAGTTGCTATTCCAAAGGGAACATACATGATACAAGTTAAATGCGGGAACGAAATTCCTTTTAAATTATAGTTTCGCTGTAAATAAGGCGCAGTAATATCCGCAGCAACTAATGTTAAAATAAAAATAACATAGGTGATACCAATTGAGAGCCAATAACTTTCAGTACCTGCGTAAACGACTGAACCAACAAGTAAGAAGATCCAATAATTAAAAATATCGATATTAATGGTTTTTGTCATTTTAAAAACAACCATTAATAGGTTTATCACAATAAAGCCTACGACTACCGGTAACATAATCGGAGAGCCCCACCCAATCGTTGATGCCGTAGGCCAACCTGTATCAACAACCGTTAGGTTTAATCCCATTTTCTCTACCATTGATTGCGATGCAGGGCCAAGATTAGATAATAATAAATTAATTACCAATCCAACGCCGACGAAGCCAATTCCCACAAGCATTCCTGCTTTAAATGCTGTACCTACTCTTACGCCAAAACATAATGCAATAATAAAGAAAATAATGGGCATCATGACAGATGCACCAAGGCCTATAATACTATTGATAATATCCATAGCATTTTCTCACGTAAAAGGATTTGAAATAGAATGCATGGTAATAGCACGCATCCTATCGTTTAATATTAAATTTTTATTTTAATTTAATAACTCTATTTTATTTCTTTCAGAAATAACTCTGAAAATAATTTTGGTGTATTGCTAAATGCATCAAGAGTACTCCCCGCCATATGAGGTGTGATAGTGATATTATCTAATAAATAAAATTCACTATTATCTTTTAGTGGTTCATCATCAAAGGTATCAATTGCCGCCCCCATGATTCTTCCATTCTTTAATGCTTCAATCAAATCACTTTCATTAATTAAACCTGACCTCGCCGTATTAATAATAGTGGTGGTCTTTTTCATTAAATCAAAATGTTTTTTATTAATTAAATTTTGTGTTTCGCTGGATAGCCTTGCATGTAAGGAAATAATATCCGCTTGGGAAACTAATTCTTCTAAGGTTTCAACTTTAGTAAACCCAGCAATATCGCTCACATATTTATCATAATATAAAATTGTACACCCAAAACCGGATAAAAATTTAGCAACTAACTGTGCAATATGCCCAAAACCGACTAACCCTATTATTTTCCCGCCTATTTCGGGAATAACATCTGCATTAGGAAAATCTTTACGCCAATGCTTATCTTTAAGTGCGTCATGTGCTCGGGCAATATTACGCGTCTCAGATAACATTAACCCGACAGTAAACTCAGCGACACTACGCGCATTACGCCCTGGTGTATTGAACACCTTAATTCCCTTGCTTTTCGCATATTCAACATTAATATTTTCAATACCGCCACGCAGCACCCCGATATATTTTAGTTTTGGCAAACTATCAATCACCGCTTTATTTATTGGCGCAAATTGGGTGACCACTAATTCAGCATCTTGTGCACTTGTATACAGTTCAACGGGTAAAGTTACCGCTTCTGAACCATGCTGCTCAATTTGTAAGTTATCTTCTTGAAGCTTTTCGATGGAGCTGTGTGTCCACTGATTAACCGTCACATCAATACCGTTATTACGTAATTTCTCTAAGCCTAAATCCATCGTATTCTTTTTAATGAATAAATCGGCAATCGCAAGGCATTTCATTTTCTTTCCCCTTTTACTTAACGCATTAACATGCCACCGGTCACATCAATGGTTGCACCAGTCATATAACTCGCTTTTTGTGAAACTAAAAATACCCCGATATCTGCAATTTCGGATGGAGAAGCGACGCGACCATTTGGTATACGATTAAGATAATATTCCGTATTATTGCGCAAATTCTCGCGGATCATCTCCGTATCCATAATGCCTACTGCAATGTTATTCACATTAATATTTTGTTTTGCCACTTCTCTAGCTAATGAGATTGAAAAAGCCACTAACCCTGCTTTACTGGCCGCATAATGAGAATGCCCAGTTGTTGAACCATGAAAAGCTGCTTGTGAGGTGATATTCAAAATCGAACCTGTTATTTCCTTAGCTAAACATTGGTTAACAAATAACTTGCTTAGATGAAAAACTGATTTCAAATTCACATTCATCACCTTATCCCAATCCTCCAATGAGATTTCGCTCACTTTACCTGATAGCCAGACAGCCGCATTATTGACCAAAATATCAAACTGCCCGAACTCACTTAACCCACTATCGAATAGGGTATCGATAGCTTCGCTATCACTTAAGTCGGTTCTAATGGCTTGGACTTTTACACCACTTTTCCCATTGATTTCTTTCACTAATGACTCTGCATCGTCAGGATGACTGCGGTAAGTAAAACAGACATTAACGCCTTCTTGTGCTAATGAACGAACAAACTCACGTCCAAGCCCTGTCGCCCCACCTGTCACTAATGCGTTTTTTCCTTGTAAGTGAAGTTTCATAATTAATTCCTTTTATTATTCAGTAGCTAACATATGCATTGGTGAACGACTATGGGATTTCCATGTAGCTTGCATATCATCAAGCATGCGTTTATACAGTGCGTACTTTTGCTGATAAACGGTTTTATTCGCTGTATCCGGCTTGATGATATCGGCTACTTTGACCATCACTTCACAGGCAGCAAATACATCTGGGAAATGCCCTTCCATCACGGCCGCTGTCATGGCCGCACCCAGTGTGCCGTGTTCTTGAACATCTACAATTTCAAGCTGGCACTGGAAGATATCAGCAAAAATTTGTAGCCAAACTGGGGAATGCGTTATCCCTCCAGCAATACGAACCACATCACTGAGTTGTGGGTTAATCTTTCTTAACCTTTCAACGTGATAAAGATGACTAAACGCGACCCCTTCATAGATAGCACGCAAAAAGTGCCCACGATGATGAAAACTAGTGACACCAACAAACCCTGCTGTTGCATCTGGAATGGTATTGGAACCAAAAACAAAAGGAAAAAACATGAGTTGGCTTTCGCTTGGTGTTGTTGCAGCAACGAGTTGATTACAAAGCTCATAAACTGAACCGCCCTTCGATTCTTCGAGTTGTTTGTCCGCTGCCATAAAATGTGTAATAAACCACTCTAAATTACTGGCAGAGGTTGGGCTGGCTTCTGTAATTTGCCATCTATTTTCCATTGGATAAATAGATGTCATAAATAGGTTTTTATCAACGACTGGCTTGTCTGTTACGTATTCATTAATACTCCACGTCCCCGCCACAATCGCTAATTTATTAATTTGGTTAACACCCGATGCTAAAGATGATGCTGAAATATCAAATATCCCCCTGATACAGGAGTACCCGCACTTAGCCCCGTCAACTCAGCAATTTCGGGGGTGATATACCCACAACAATCCGTTGATAATTTGATTGGTGGCAGCTTGTCTTTCCACTCTAAACCGCCCCAAAATTCAAGAATTTCATCGTCATAACAACGGTCACGTACATTAATTAAGTTAGTCCCTGAAATATCTGTCAGCTCTTGGTATGCCTCACCTGTTAAATAAAAACGGATCAGGTCTTTGACCATAAAAATATAACGGGCTTTTTGTAAGCTCTCAGGTTCATGATCACGCAACCATGCAAGCAACGCAACAGGCTGCCCTGCCCAGATGGACTGCATCGTTTTTGGCAAAATATCACTTTCAAATCGAGGTGACTGATACCAGTTTTCGACATATTGTTTTGCTCGATTATCTGTGGATACGATACCATTACGCGTCGCATTTCCCTGTTCATCAACGAGGTACAACCCATTTCCGTGACCTGTCACAGATATACCAATAATATCCTCAGCATCTATAGCGGATTTTTTTAGCACCTCTTTAATAACTAAAAGATTTGATTGCCAAAGTTCTGCAATATCCCTTTCAGTGAAAAAAGGTTTTGGAGTGATCATTCGTGTCGTATTTGAAGCAATAGAGACAACCTGGCCTTCTAGGTTATAGATAGCTGCTTTGGTGACGGTTCCACCATTATCAATGCCCATGACATATTGTGTTTTCATTATGAGCCTCTTTGTAATCGGATTTTTATAATTGTTGTTTACCAAAGGGTATGTTCACTGGTTGTAATTCCGTTAAAGCCGGTATAGAAAATTTTATCGACAATATATTTTCTTTTTACAAATCCACCTGCAATGAATGGTTTATTACTTTGATTAAAGCTTCTTTTTAATAAATCAAAACAACTACAGGCATATTCAGCTGGTAATAATTCAATAGCATCAACATCAACTGAATTGTTTTTAACCATATTACTTGCTTGCTCTAATGAACGAGAATCCACTAGTAATACTCTGAATATTGTGTCTAACCCTTCTTTTTTTGCATAACGTAGAGCTGTAAAATTTGAAGAAATAACACCGTCAACTTTATAAAAGTTTTTAAGCACCGTAATACCTGATTGGTCAGGTTTAAATCCACCTAATAATTCTAAATGGACTAAAACTTTTTTCCCTGCCTTATGGCATTTTCCAATCATAGATTGCAAATTACCAATATCGGCATCTGGTAATAAAATATATTCAGAACGACAATTTAATGCCTTCTCAAAATATTTGTAATTTCTGACTGATGGAATAACGGTGTTATTTAAATTCATTATTTAATTCCAATTATTTTGTATTTTGATATAGAGCATAAGCTTCTTCAGGTGATGCCCCTTGGTGAATAATGGCATTTAAACCTGCAACCATTGCGATAGGTTTAGGGTCTTGTGTAATGTTACGCCCAACCGCAACACCTTTAGCCCCCATATTCATGCAATGCTCTACAAATTTAAAGTAGCCAAGTGTATCTGTTTTTGGTCCACCCAAAGCTAAAACAGGGACCATCGAAGCTTCAACAATCAGATAGTCGTCTTCGGTACCTGAAAAACGCGTTTTGATCACATCTGCACCCAGCTCTACGGCAATACGGGCGGCATCCGCAATAACTTTGGCTTCATTGGATTCTGGACTAGTCACTGGGTAACCATAAGGCAATGATTCTACAATGAAAGGCATATTCCATTGTTCTGCTTCTTTTACCAATCTAGCGACCATAGCGTGGGTTTTTTCTTCATTAAATGCGCCAGGAAAGGTCATACAAACCATGCCATCAGCATCTATTTTTAGTGCGTCCTCTGTCGTAAATACCTGTTGCGTGTCAGGTACACTGTTATCATATACATTCACCGTTGAATCAACACGCAGCACAATCGAAATGTCTTTAAACTCCTTCTGGTAATTCCTTGCCATACCGTAAGTTACCAGCGCACAATCCAACCCATTAGCGACTAATTCTGGCATTTGTTTTATTGTATTATCGATACCTTCTGTTTTTGTCGAGAAAAAATAACCATCTAATGCTAGCGTAACGGATTTCCCATCCTGAGCAAAAATCTTAGATAAACGACGTTGTTTTGACATAATATTTCCTTAGAATAAAAACAAAAAAAGCCCTCAGAGATCTGATTAAGATCTCTGAGGGCTTTCAGTTCACTGACCCTGTTATTTATATTTTTAATTATTAAAACCAAGTAATAGATTATTTGATCTTTTTTAAAAATATAAATTTAATTTATATTTAACCTAACTAATGGTTTTTCAATTTAACCTGAAAAAACATTAGTTATTAAGATTAATAAAAACAAATTAATCACTTTGTGTGTTATATATCTTTATTAATCTTAACTGGAGTATATCTTTATCATACAATCTTTCAAACTGTCTAACCGATTTTATTGTTTTGTGATTTAAATCCCGTAATCAATTTTTGATTTCAGTATTTTCAGATATTATTGGTTAATAACAACAAGAAACCATAATTAATTTAGCGTAGTTCTTTCTATACAGCAATAAACCACTTTATTTACAAGGGTAATAACTGATTAAATAACCTCATTTTCTGTTGATTATTTTTTATTATTCTCTATTCAATATCACAGAGAAAACAAAAAATCCCCCCTAGAAATATACATATGTATGTGACTAGGGTTAGAGGGTAAAGCCAATGCACCTAATGTGCATTGGCTTACAACATTTTTTAGTTGGACTCTATTTTAGCCCAAGTATCACGCAACCCTACCGTCCTATTAAAGACCAAGTTATCCGCGCTACTTAAACGGTTATCTGCACAAAAATACCCTTCACGCTCAAACTGATATGCTTTTTCAGGGGCTGCATCTTTTAAGCTTGGTTCAACAAACCCTTGGCGAATAACCAATGACTCTGGGTTGATTACCGACAGGAAATCCTCTTCTGCACCCGGGTTTGGTACTGTAAATAAGCGGTCGTACAAACGAATTTCCGCTGGCAGTGCGTGTGCTACGCTAACCCAGTGAATAACCCCTCTGACTTTACGCCCATCCGCAGGGTCTTTATTTAATGTACCTGCATCGTAGGTACAATAAATAGTCGTGATATTGCCCTCTGCGTCTTTCTCAACACGCTCAGCTTTGATGATATAAGCGTTACGTAAGCGAACTTCTTTACCTAAAACTAAACGTTTATATTGACGATTTGCTTCCTCGCGGAAATCTGCACGGTCAATATAAATTTCATTGCTAAATGGCACTTGGCGAGTGCCCATCTCAGGTTTATTTGGGTGATTTGGTGCCGTTAAGATTTCTTCACCAGCAGGCATGTTTTCAATCACCACACGCACTGGATCAATAACCGCCATTGCACGCGGAGCTGACTCATTCAGGTCATCACGAATACAGGACTCTAATGATGCCATTTCAACGTTGTTGTCTTGCTTAGTGACACCAATACGTTGGCAGAACTCGCGGATAGAAGCAGCGGTATAACCACGACGGCGCAAACCTGAAATGGTTAACATGCGTGGATCGTCCCAACCATTGACATGTTTTTCTGTCACTAATTGGTTCAGTTTACGCTTAGACATCACCGTATATTCCAAATTCAGACGAGAAAACTCGTACTGACGTGGATGACAATCAATCGTGATGTTATCTAATACCCAATCATATAAACGACGGTTATCTTGGAACTCAAGTGTACATAAAGAATGTGTAATACCTTCTAACGCATCAGAAATACAATGTGTGAAGTCATACATCGGATAAATGCACCACTTATTACCAGATTGGTGATGTTCCGCAAACTTAATACGATATAAAACCGGGTCGCGCATCACCATAAATGGGGATGCCATGTCAATTTTAGCACGTAAACACGCTTTACCTTCCTCAAAGCCACCTGCACGCATTTTTTCAAATAATGCTAAGTTATCTTCAATTAAACGCTCACGGTATGGACTGTTTTTACCCGGCTCTTTCAAAGTCCCGCGATATTCACGGATTTCGTCAGGGCTGAGCTCATCAACATAAGCAAGGCCTTTGTTGATCAGTTCAATTGCGTATTGATACAAAGTATCAAAATAATCAGAGGAATAACGAACATTCCCCGTCCATTCAAAACCTAGCCATTTAACGTCTTCTTGAATGGAGTTAACGTATTCGACATCTTCTTTTACAGGGTTGGTATCATCAAAACGTAAATTACATTGTCCCTGATAGTCCTTAGCAATGCCAAAATTCAAGCAGATTGATTTCGCATGACCAATATGTAAATAGCCATTCGGTTCTGGTGGAAAACGTGTATGCACTGATGTGTGTTTTCCGCTCGCCAGATCTTCATCTATGATCTGACGGATAAAATTTGTTGGGCGAGCATCTGCCTCATTCATTGTCATCATTCCTCAATGCCAAAAGCGCGCTAAAAGCGTGTAGTATCTGAATATATTCTATCATAATCAATCAGGAAACAACCGTTTGATTGCGCTTAGCCACCAAAAGGTGCAACAAACTGGAATTTAGGGCAAAAAACTCCCGACATCAGCCCAATTCATTTTTAAGTGAACAACATCACCATTAACACCACTAGCAATAATAGCGGATAACTTTGTGCATGACGTTTATCACTAAGATAAGGCATTAGTAAACCAGCAAAGCGAATTCCCAGCCATGACGCTGCGATTAAAATCAATGCACCTTTAATGTAGATCATCCCAAGGAAACCCGCGCCAAGGTCAATGTGTTGGTCGATAGCAAAAAAGAAGTACGTCAATGTTCCTGTAATCGCCATTGGTAATGTCAATGGATTGGCAAATGCAGCCGCTTGGATCATACTCGCGCCTCTACGTCGCATTAAAGGGACTGTCATCACGCTCCCACCGACCCCAAGAAATGCAGCCACAGCACCAATCACCACCCCAATGGGGGTATCTGCAAAAATGCCCCCTTGTGATGCGGTTACACCATTTGCCTGTGTATTCATAAAACCAGGGCGGATAAAGCAATCTAAAATAGTAATGACTAAGTAACCTATAAATATCCAACGGATCAACGCACTATCTATTGATAGCGCCACTATTGCCCCAAAAATTCCACCAATTGAAATAGGGATAACAAAGGGACGTATAATCGGCCAACTCAGGTTGCCTTTAAGGTAATGAGTACGGCTAGAAAGCGCCGATGAAAAGATCATTACACAGGTTGATGTTGCTACCGCAATTTGCATTGCTACACTGCTTGCCTCGCTTTGCGGCCCCCACACTAAAGTAATCAAAGCATATAACAGTGGAACCGTAATAAAACCGCCACCAAAACCGAATAATGCCGTTGTTATTCCTGAAATAAATCCAAACAAACACAGTAGCCAATCCACAGATAAGTCCTCATGAGTCATTGAAAAGTTATCTTATCGATGAAAAAAGCCCCTTGCTTATGCAAATTAGACAACCTAGTTTGAGATTTCGCCAATATGATTAACACTACTTGATGAATACAAATAAAGGGAGCTCAACTCCCTTTATTTAACATCATTCAAACATGAATAATAATTACCATTCGTCCCGATAATCAAATGAAACTTGATACACAAATTTATCTAAATCAATTTGATGAATGACATGACTTTGAATTTCAATTACCCATTCTTTTTGCAAATCAAATACTCCGTTGTTAATAATATTTTCATCTTTAGGAGCAATTGTTTTATCTATCAGAAAATCATCATCTCCAAAATCTTCTGAATATTCTTCACCCATAAATTCACCAGTTTGCTTATCAAACCATTGAGTATGTAGTTTTAATCCCATTGTTTATTCCTCTTCATAGATATTTTTTTATATTACGTTTAGGATCTGCTGGTTTCAATTGTTTACCACTTTTTGGATCGAATGCACCTATATGCTGCCCATCACTACCTCTATATCCCTCCAATTCTCCATGTTGAGAATCCCACTCATAGATTTTACGCCCTTTGTCACCAACCCACCGATTACGCCGTCCCCCACCACCTTGTTTTGGCGTTTTTCCTTGCACTGGCTTTAATTCACCTAAGCCTTTTATTTCATCAACTTTAGGTGCAGGATGATAAGAATGACCTTTTTCTTTAACACCTTTTCTTTCATCATCTTTTCCCTTCCCTTTATTTTTCTTACCGCCTTTGCTTGCCGCAATATAAATTGGCTTGACACCGATGTTCTCAGAAAAAACAATAATAAAAGGAGATTGCGGGTTAGAACTTGAATTTATAACGGAAGTTGGAAAAGAAGGTGAACTAATCGGGATGCCTGAAGGCCGTTGAATATCATATATTTCACCAGGTAACGATTTCAATCTCTTCGGGTTAGGTAAGGGAGTACCTGTGAAAACCTCAGGTTTTCCTATCTGTATATATCTATCTTTTTGTTCATTTGGCAGTGAATAACTAAAAAGCCCTTTTTGTTCAGTGGGGATTGCTGGTATAACTCGAGTCTCGACTGGTGAATTTGTTGGTGTTAATTCAATAATTTTTTGTCCATTACTTATATGCTCTGTAGGAACGGCATAAGTTTCAACAATGCCCTTGTTACGACTCACCTCTCTTAATATTCGTTCCTCTGGTACTCTTAATTGTTCCCCAACGGGTGTCCTTGCTGTATTTGTATTCCTTGTTAAATAATCAAAATCATGTTTTGAAAAGCCATGTAATGTATCTATTCCGGGTGCACCCGCTGGTGGCGAATATGTTAGTAATCCAATACCTAATCCCACCGACCGCCCAATAACAGTACCTAGAGGGTCACTGTTAGAAAGAGGGGTGACACCGAGTTTGAAAGTACTGACTGGTGCAGCATGGCTGATTATTAGAGGGGACGGTTTTAAGGTTGATAAAGAAGCATTTAATGCTGAAGTAAGTACAGGAGGAATTGTTACTGCTTGATTATCAAAAATTTTATATCTTAGGCTGTCTGTTACTGACTCATATATTTTTATTTTACTTTTAAAATCCTCCCTGAGCATAGATAGTGTTTGTGCAAATGTTTTTATATATATTTTTTGTGCTTCTAAAAAATCACCTCGCCTAAATGCATCCATCATCTGTTTAGCACGCTTATCATATGTCAGAAAAGGGCAATCTTGTTCCCCACACCTAGGGCAAAGGTTACACTTCAATATGTTCATGATGTCATCATTTTGCTGCATAGATGTTCCTTATCAAAAGAGTGTGTTATCCCAAACACTGCCCACAAAGCTAACAATTAATTATATTTTCTTTATACACTGGACTCAATTGATACTGATTATCATTATTTGTTATGCCCTATATGATTATCTTTTTCTTATTTAAACTGCATAAACAAAGAGGGTGGCCTAAGCCACCCTCTTACTCACTTATAATATTAAACTGAATTATTTCAGAACATTATAAATAACGGTTTCACCTGCTTTCACGTCACCTTCAACTAAAATTTCGATGCCAGCAAAATCATCGATATTGCTGATGATAACTGGGCTAATCATTGATTTAGCATTAGCTTCAAGGAACGGTAAATCTAATTTCAGGATAGGTGTACCCGCAGTCACTTCTGCACCTTCTTCCACTAAACGAGCACAACCTTCGCCTTTCAGTGCAACCGTATCAATCCCCATATGAACGATGAGTTCGACACCGTTTTCTGTTTCAAGGCAGAATGCGTGGTTAGTTTCGAAAATTTTCACCACCGTACCTGATGCCGGCGCTAACACTTCGCTGCTTGTTGGTTTGATAGCAATACCATCACCCACAATGCGGCTAGAGAATGCTTCATCTGGTACGTCGTCAAGGGAGAAAACTTGACCACTTACTGGCGCAACTAAGGATAGAATCGCATTACCTTTTGCTTTCTCAGGCTCTGCGGCTTTTTTCTCTTCTGCCGCTGCAACTGGCGCAGAACCTGCAATTGGGCCTTTTGCAATCACTTCAGTCATTGCTTTTGCGACCAATTCAGCTCGAGTCCCCACAATCACTTGAACATTCTGTTTGCTTAAACGGATAACACCTGAAGCGCCCAAACGTTTGGTCATGGCATCATTAACAACTGCTGAATCTTTAACGCCTAAACGTAAACGCGTAATACAGGCATCAATACTGACGATATTGTCGCTACCACCTACTGCGGCAACATATTGGCGCGCTTCTTTTTGGATATCGCTGTCACTGCTATCAGCAGGGCTAATGCTTTCGTCATAACCGTCAATGGTTTCGTCACCCGCACTTTCTTCACGACCTGGCGTTAACAGGTTAAATTTGCGGATCATAAAGCGGAAAATGACATAGTAAATACAGAAGAATACTAAACCTTGGACAATCAACATATACCACTGAACAGCTAATGGGTTACGTGATTGCAACAGCATATCGACTAAACCTGCACTGAAACCGAACCCAGAAATCCACTCCATGGTGGCTGCGATATATACCGAAATCCCCGTTAATAATGCATGAACAACATACAGTATTGGCGCCACGAACATAAATGAGAATTCAAGAGGTTCAGTGATACCAGTAAAGAATGCCGCGAATGCACCCGCGATCATGATACCCGCTACTTTTGCTTTGTTTTCTGGACGTGCACAGTGGTAAATCGCTAATGCTGCACCCGGCAAACCGAACATCATGATTGGGAAGAAACCAGCTTGGTAGCGGCCAGTAATACCCACAGTTGCAAGACCTGCTTCAATAGACTTAGCACCGCCTAAGAAGTTTGGAATATCATTGATCCCTGCAACGTCAAACCAGAACACAGAGTTAAGTGCATGGTGCAAACCAACAGGAATTAATAAACGGTTGAAGAAGGCATAAATACCGGCACCAACTGAGCCTAAATCTTTAATGCTTTCACCGAAAGACACTAAACCGTTATACACCACCGGCCAAACATACATCAGTATGAAGGCTAAGATGATCATTAAGAAAGAAGTTAAAATCGGGACAAGGCGACGACCACTGAAAAACGACAATGCTTTCGGTAGCTCAACACCACTGTAACGATTGTACAATTCAGCAGACAGTACCCCAACTAAGATACCGACGAACTGGTTATTAATTTTACCAAATGCCGCAGGAACCGTTTCCAACGGAACATTCATAATCATGGAATAAGATGCAGGAGAACACAGTGTTGTCACCACTAAGAAGCCGACAAAACCGGTCAGTGCAGCTGCACCATCCTTATCTTTTGACATTCCATAAGCAACACCAATTGCAAACAGTACGGACATATTATCAATAATTGCCGCACCGGATTTAATCAGTAACGCCGCGATTGCACTATTCGCTCCCCAACCATCTGGGTCGATCCAATAGCCAATCCCCATAAGGATTGCTGCGGCTGGTAGTACAGCAACTGGCACCATAAGTGCCCTACCAATCCGCTGTAAGTAGCTAAGAATATTCACAAACTCCCCCTTTATCGCCCTATTTTTGCCCCATTTACGGGATCTTCTTGTTCACACACCTAAATCATAATTTAGGTTATTGAGAGTATCAATTTCATAGTCTAAATTAATTGTTTCGCGATGCAAAATAAATAGGTGTGATTTGTGATAAATGTCAACGAAAGAGTTCCTGATATGACTAAATTAGTAGCTATTATTGAAAACTTATTTTATTATTAAAAATAACTTATTTAAGCCATTAACCTGTATATTCTCAGCACACTTGAAACGATGTTATGAGATAAAAATAACATGGCAACCAAGTGATAACGCACAATAAATTTGAAGTATAACGAGTATTCCTATATCTAATGAATAACATCAGGGATACATATATACATGAAAGATTTCACAGACTTATTAGAGGTAATAGAGACATGAGGCTAATCCCACTTAACAATGCACATGATGTCGGAATCTGGTCCGCACAGTACATCGCTGATAAAATCAATGCATTCAATCCAACTGCAGAGAAACCTTTTGTACTTGGGTTGCCAACAGGTGGTACCCCCCTAGCAACATATAAGGCACTGATTGCTTTATACAAAGCGGGTAAAGTGAGTTTTAAGCACGTAGTAACATTCAATATGGATGAATATATTGGTATTCCAGCTAATCATCCTCAAAGCTACCATACCTTTATGCATGAAAATTTTTTCAATCATATTGATATCCAAGCTGAAAATATCAACTTACTTAATGGCAATGCCCCTGATGTTGATGCCGAATGTCAACGCTACGAAGATAAAATTAAATCTTTTGGTAAAATAAACCTGTTTATGGGCGGCGTTGGCAATGATGGCCACATTGCTTTTAATGAACCCGGTTCATCTTTGAATTCTCGCACGCGAATTAAAACGTTAACACCAGAAACTCGCCAAGCAAATTCGCGCTTTTTTGACAATGATATTAACCAAGTACCTAAGTTTGCATTAACCGTAGGTGTTGCCACATTAATGGATGCCCAAGAACTGATGGTCTTAGCTACTGGTGCCAATAAAGCGAATGCCGTACACGCTGCCGTTGAGGGCTCTGTTAACCATATGTGGACAATCAGTTGTGTGCAAATGCACCCGAAAGCACTGATTGTTTGTGATGAACCCGCAACACTCGAATTGAAAGTCAAAACACTTAAATATTTCAAACAGCTAGAATCTGAAATTCTTGAGAAGTTTAACTAAGATTATATTTATCAATCACCCGATCAGCGAAAGCTGGTCGGTGACCCAAATCCCCAGAGGTCAGGAGTTTTAAGCCATGTATGCACTAACTAATTGCATTATTTATACAGGTCATGAAAGACTGGATAACCATGCTGTCATCATTGATGGTGAAATCATCAAGGATGTTTGTCCTGTCGCTGAACTGCCTGCCAATATTCCACAGCATGATTTACAAGGGGCTATTCTCTCCCCTGGTTTTATTGACTTGCAGGTCAATGGCTGTGGCGGTGTTCAATTCAATGATAATAAAGAAAATGTTACATTGAAAAACTTGGATATCATGCAAAAAGCCAACGAGCGCACAGGCTGCACAAGTTATTTACCGACATTGATCACTTGTTCCGATGAGCTAATGAAACATGGCGTTGAAGTCATGACTGAATACTTAAAAGAACATAAAAACCAAGCGCTTGGGCTTCATTTAGAAGGCCCTTACATTAATGTCATCAAAAAAGGCACACATAACCCCGAGTTTATTCGTCAACCAACAGCACAAATGATTGATTACTTAGCTTCTCACGCAGACGCTATCACTAAAATCACCTTAGCACCTGAAATGGTTGAACAGGGTTATATCCGTCAATTAAAAAACGCGGGTATCGTTATTTCAGCAGGGCACTCTAATGCCACATATGAAGAAGCCAGACTGGGCTTTAAAGCGGGTATAAATTTCTCAACCCACCTTTTCAATGCTATGCCATATATTTCAGGCCGAGGACCAGGGTTAGTCGGTGCCATTTATGACACACCGGAAGTGTATGCTGGAATTATTGCTGACGGTTTACATGTACAATGGGCAAATATTCGCAACAGTAAGCATTTAAAAGGTGATAAATTAATTTTAGTCACAGATGCAACTGCACCAGCAGGGATTGATCCGCAAACTGGTGAAATGGATCATTTTATCTTTGCAGGTAAAACCATATACTACCGTAATGGATTATGTGTGGATGAAAATGGCACACTCAGCGGTTCATCACTGACTATGATTGATGCAGTCAAAAACAGTGTAGAACACGTCGGCATTGCATTGGATGAAACACTTAGAATGGCAACGCTCTACCCCGCAAGAGCCATTGGAGTTGATAACACCTTAGGGTCGATTGCTCCTGGTAAAATTGCGAATTTGACCGCGTTTAACCACGACTTCAACGTCCTCGCAACCTACGTTAACGGAGACGAAGTCTACAAAAAATGAGTAACTAGCTAATGAATCAAAGCCACTCGCTAAAGCAAATTGGTAATATTGATCTCGTCAAACAATTAAATAGTGCCGTCGTTTATAGCTTGATTGACCAACAAGGTCCGATATCAAGAATTCAAATAGCGGAGCAAAGCCAGCTTGCCCCAGCCAGTGTGACTAAGATCACTCGCCAACTACTCGAACGTGGTTTAATCAAGGAAGTTGACCAGCAGGCCTCCACTGGGGGCCGCCGTGCCATTTCAATTGTTTCTGAACATAAAAATTTCCATACTATTGGTGTCCGTTTAGGGCGCTATGATGCCACCATAGCCTTATACGACTTAGGTGGTAAAATGATTATTGATGGTCATTATCCTATTACAGCGCCTTCTCAGCAGGCTGTCGAAGAAAAGTTAATTGCTGCCCTTGAAGACTTTATTGATAAAAACCATCGTCGCCTTAAAGAGTTAATCGCAATTTCTGTTATCCTTCCGGGGTTGGTTAACCCTCACAGCGGTATTGTCTATTACATGCCGCATATTAAAGTTGATAACTGGCACCTTATTGATAATTTACAATCACATTTTAATATCACTTGCTATGCTGGCCACGATATTCGCAGCCTAGCCCTTGCTGAGAGCTATTTTGGTGCAACCCGTGATTGTGAGGACTCACTTCTAGTACGTATCCACAGAGGCGCTGGAGCAGGCTTAGTTATTAACAAAGAAATCCTGCTCAATCACCGTGGGAACTTAGGGGAGATTGGTCACATCCAAGTAGACCCACTGGGTGAACTATGCCACTGTGGTAATTTTGGTTGCTTAGAAACCATTGCCTCAAACCAAGCTATCGAAGCCCGCGTAAGACAGCGCCTAGAACAAGGTTATTCAAGTTCTCTGACCGCAGAAACCTGTACAATTTCTCATATCTGCCAAGCGGCCAACAAAAGTGACCCGCTAGCGACTGAAGTCATCCAACATGTCGGTCGTCAGATCGGTAAAGCCATTGCTATTTCAATAAACCTCTTCAACCCTGAAAAAGTGGTTATTGCAGGTGACATCACAGAAGCCGAATTGGTTCTTATTCCGGCGATCCAAAGCTGCATTGACACTCAAGCCCTTAAAGGTTTTAGAGAAAACTTACCTATTGTCACATCACAACTTGTCCATAACTCAGCAATAGGCGCATTTGCCCTCACCAAACGAGCTATGCTTAATGGTGAGTTACTGCAAAAATTATTTGAAAATTAATTTCTCCGTTTATTTTTCATAAAAGCAGGTTTTATGCCTGCTTTTTTGTTTTCCCCTAACGCGAAAACTCAGCAATTCATTGGATTGATTAAACTTAAATAACTTAAATTTTAAAGCTGGGTTCCACTCTGTTTTCACTAAGTATACGTTTTCAACGCTGCTATCATTCGAATAATTCCCCTTCCATCTTGATCCTCCCGAAAAAGATTTTTTCAAATATGGGCTTGTTTTTTGCTGGCTTTATCGACAAAATGATTATTCATCAGACAAACAGACGCATTTTCTGAAAAATAGTGCAAAAAGCTGTTGACTGTCGTGTCTGTAATTAGCATAATGCGCCCCGCAACGCCGACGAAGGTTATGCAAAAAAAGATGGCTATGTAGCTCAGCTGGTTAGAGCACAACACTCATAATGTTGGGGTCACAGGTTCGAATCCCGTCATAGCCACCATTATTTGCGGGAGTGGCGAAATTGGTAGACGCACCAGATTTAGGTTCTGGCGCCGCAAGGTGTGCAAGTTCAAGTCTTGTCTCCCGCACCATTTTCCTTCTCGGTAGCATTGAATTTAAGATTGGGGTATCGCCAAGCGGTAAGGCACCAGGTTTTGATCCTGGCATTCCCAGGTTCGAATCCTGGTACCCCAGCCATCTTAATACAATCTGTAGTAGAATTCCCGGATGGGGTATCGCCAAGCGGTAAGGCACCAGGTTTTGATCCTGGCATTCCCAGGTTCGAATCCTGGTACCCCAGCCATCTACTATCCTATCTAGATTGTCAAAAACTTCATTTTGAAAAACATAAAATGGCTATGTAGCTCAGCTGGTTAGAGCACAACACTCATAATGTTGGGGTCACAGGTTCGAATCCCGTCATAGCCACCATTGTTTGCGGGAGTGGCGAAATTGGTAGACGCACCAGATTTAGGTTCTGGCGCCGCAAGGTGTGCAAGTTCAAGTCTTGTCTCCCGCACCATCTACCTTCTTGGTAGAACAAAATTTAAGATTGGGGTATCGCCAAGCGGTAAGGCACCAGGTTTTGATCCTGGCATTCCCAGGTTCGAATCCTGGTACCCCAGCCATCTTTCTTCACTTCCTTCTTTCATTTTTCCTATCTCAGTTTACTGATTGATTTTCTCCTATAATATCAACGCGATGCCATGCTATTTTGGTTTATTATTTTTATTAAAAACTTAAATAGAAACAATTTGGCATTCCACGAATAAATCCATACATCTCTCTCTACACGCGCTATTTTTATAAATTTTCCATATTTTCATGCTGGTTATTAGCTGAAAAATTTCTTTTCATTGCCTGCCTTTTACAAATCATCATTATCCGACAAATAACAAATTTAGTTCCTTACAGTTAAAATAGGTCAACATTTGACGCATAAAATTTACCTTTGTTTAACTTTTATATCAGATATGTGACTTAAGTCATTTTTTATTAACCAGTGAAAGTGGTAATCTTCCGACGAATTGTAGTTAGGTGTGATTAATGGCGGGTAAGATCCTTTCTAGCTGCGGTCATTAGTACATTCAATCCCATCTTCCATTCCAATTGATTAGCTCTCAAAAACTCTAATAAAAGTTTTAAAACCTAATAATTATAAATTGCCAAACGTAACATTTTTACAGAGAAAATTTATGCGAAACATGATAAAGCAACCAATATATAAGATTTTATATGTTCAAGTGATCGTAGCCATCTTGCTCGGTATTGCACTTGGTCACTTTTTCCCTGAGGCCGGAGAATCATTAAAACCACTTGGTGATGGGTTCATCAAAATCGTAAAAATGATCATCGCACCTGTCATCTTTTTAACCGTAGTAACCGGTATTTCAGGGATGTCTAATATGAAAGCGGTCGGCAGTGTCGCAGGTAAAGCTATGCTGTACTTTCTGACTTTCTCAACCATTGCATTATTTATCGGCCTTATTGTCGCGAATGTCATCCGCCCAGGTTCTGGGCTTAATATCGACCCAGCAACGCTCGATAGCACAAAAGTTGCTAGCTATGTCGAAAAAGCCCATGAGTCTTCCATTGTTGGCTTTTTGATGAACATCATTCCAGATACGGTCATTAGCCCATTAGTGAATGGTAATATCCTACAAGTCTTATTTATTGCGATTATTTTCGGGTTAGCATTAGCCGCAACAGGTAAACATGGTGAGCCAATAGTTAAATTGCTGCAAAACTTTTCTGAACCTGTGTTCAAAATGGTTGCGATGCTAATGAAACTAGCACCTATCGGGGCATTTGGGGCAATGGCATTTACCATTGGTAAATATGGTATTTCATCTATCGGTAACTTAATGATGCTGATAGTAACTTTCTACATTACCTCCCTGCTCTTTGTCTTAGTTGTTCTTGGCGCTGTCGCAAAATACAACGGCTTCTCAATCATCGAACTCATTAAATACATCAAGGATGAACTTTGGCTCGTTTTAGGGACTTCTTCTTCTGAAGCTGCACTACCAAGTTTGATGAGAAAAATGGAACGGGCTGGCTGTGAAAAATCAGTTGTAGGTTTAGTTATCCCAACAGGTTATTCATTCAACCTTGATGGTACCAATATCTATATGACCATGGCTGCACTGTTTATTGCCCAAGCCACTAATATTGAACTCACAATTTGGCAGCAACTTTCTATACTGCTTGTCGCAATGATCAGCTCAAAAGGAGCTGCAGGTGTGACTGGCGCAGGGTTTATTACTCTCGCAGCAACATTAATGGTAGTACCAAGCATCCCTGTTGCAGGTATGGCATTAATCCTCGGTATCGACCGTTTTATGTCAGAATGCCGTGCTTTAACTAATTTAGTTGGTAACGCATGCGCCTGTATTGTCGTCGCCCGTTGGGAAAAAGAATTAGATACCGAAAAGTTAGCACATGCATTTTCAGATAAAAATGCGACATTTGACCCAGAGGTAACTGAAGGTGATAGCATTATCAATATCAATAAATCAAATGATATACAACCTATTGATCTAGTTAACAATAAACCACATTTATTACCTTAAATAAAATAGGCCGCTGGTAGCGGCCTATTTTATTGTCCATTTCACATCAACGTTATAACCCTAAGGCATATTTCAATGCCAGTTTTTTAGCTTCTCCAGCGCGCTGAGCTGCCATTAACCCGAGGTTTCTTAACATTTTCAACCCCGGTAAACTTTCACTAAATGCCATATAGAAAACATCCATCCCTGCTTGCATAACTAAGTTGTCAGGTAAACGACGACGCTGATAACGTTTTAATACCTCAATGGAGCACCAAGGCTGTAGATATTCACGTGCATAAATGACTTCTTTTAACAACGCATCTACATCACGGTACCCAAGATTGACGCCTTGCCCCGCTAATGGATTAATGGTGTGCGCCGCATCGCCAATCAGTGCTAGACCATCAAGAACATAGCGGTTCGCGTGATGACGTGTTAATGGGAAAGCCCCTGAAGCCACTGCGGTTATTGGCCCTAAACGTTCAGGGAAGGCCTCTGAAACCGCCCCTGTTAACTGTTCCATCGACATCCCTTGCAGACGCCTAATTTTGTCAGGGCTATCATACCAAACCAAAGAAGCCCAGTGATCATATAAAGGCAAGAATGCTCTAGGGCCCGATGGAAAAAACTGTTGCCATGTTTTATCTTGCTGAGGTTGCTGTGTTTGAATAGTAATTAACATACATGATTGGCGATATTGCCAACCACGGTTGCCAATCCCCGCCATTTTACGCACTTGGGAGTTAGCGCCATCGGCTCCCACAACAAGTTGCGCTTCTATAGTTCGGTTATCATCTAATTCAATACACCACGTTTTTTGGTTCTGAGGCCGATATAAATTAACCAACTGCGCAGGGCAAACCAATTCTAAATTGTCGTATTTTTCACACTCACGCCATAGTGCAAGTTGCAGTACGCGGTTTTCAACCATAAACCCGAGTTCTGGCAACCCAAGGCTTTGAGCGTCAAAAAGAACATTGCTACCCGGTTCTTCCCATGTTTCTAGCTGCCTGTAAGGGGCACTCCTCATGGCCTCTACATGCTGCCAAGCACCTAATTGTTGCAATAATTCAACGGATGCACGGCTAATCGCAGAAATACGGACATCAGGTGCGCTTTGTGGATCGAATGCCGCTGGTTTTGCCTTTTCAAGCAAAGCGACTCGCATGCCTTCTTGGGCAAAGCCCAATGCTGCCGCGGCACCCGTCATACCGGCTCCCACCACGACAACATCATAAGATTCGATTAATTTATTCATCACATTAGCTACACTATTCATTGTTTGATGGGATTATTATTTGATTAAGCTATTGTACCCAATATTTGCGGCTCTCACAGAAAATATCCATGTTAGAAACCCATAAGAGTGCTACATTGAGTGAATACCGCGACGCCATAAGTGGCCTGTTTTGCTTAAAAGCCGTTAATTTGCATAAAAATTAACCACAAATACTCAACATCCTCTAGTCACTGATGCCTCAAATGAATACAATACGCCCTAACTTTAAAACAATAGGCAAATTGCCTGCCCTTAAATTTGGTGTAGTGATATTATTTTAAATATCTTTGCATTTATCCCATCATACAATGATGTTCTTCATCAAAATGCATGCAAGTTCCCAAAAAGAGGGTAGGACTTTGGATTTACAACGCGTTTCGAGGTCCATTACACTAGCCGCTTCGAAAACACCGGATATACGACATGTCGACGAATAAAAAGCTATACATTAAAACTTGGGGTTGCCAAATGAATGAGTATGACTCATCCAAAATGGTTTCTTTATTGGAAAACACCCATGGTTACCAACTCACTGAAGTTGCAGAAGAAGCTGATTTATTACTGCTAAATACCTGCTCAATTCGTGAAAAAGCGCAAGAAAAGGTTTTCCATCAACTCGGGCGTTGGAAAACGTTTAAGGATAAAAACCCAGATATCATTATTGGTGTCGGCGGTTGCGTAGCCTCACAAGAAGGGGACTTTATCCGTCAGCGTGCACCAAGTGTTGATATTGTTTTCGGTCCACAGACCTTACACCGCTTGCCTGAAATGATTAATCAGGTGCAAGGTACCCGTAGCCCTGTGATTGATATCAGTTTCCCTGAAATTGAAAAGTTTGATCGCTTACCTGAACCACGAGCAGAAGGCCCAAGCGCATTCGTTTCAATTATGGAAGGCTGTAATAAATATTGTACTTTCTGCGTAGTGCCTTATACACGAGGCGAAGAAGTTAGCCGCCCTTGTGATGATATTTTATTTGAAATAGCACAATTAGCAGCACAAGGTGTCCGTGAAGTTAACTTGTTAGGGCAAAACGTTAACGCTTATCGTGGTGAAACCTTTGATGGTGAAATTTGCTCATTTGCCGAATTATTACGCCTCGTTGCTGCTATCGATGGGATTGACCGTGTACGCTTTACAACCAGTCATCCAATTGAATTTACAGATGATATCATTGAAGTATACCGTGATACCCCTGAATTGGTGAGCTATTTACACCTTCCAGTGCAAAGTGGTTCTGACCGTATTCTTACCATGATGAAACGGGCTCATACCGCACTAGAATATAAAGCCATTATTCGCAAACTGCGTGAAGCTCGCCCTGGTATTCTTATTAGTTCAGATTTTATTGTTGGCTTCCCTGGCGAAACTAACGATGATTTTGAAAAAACCATGAAGTTAATCGCTGATGTGGATTTTGATATGAGTTTTAGCTTTGTTTACTCAGCGCGTCCCGGTACACCTGCGGCCGACCTTCCAGATGATGTCAGTGAAGATGAGAAAAAACAGCGTCTATACTTATTACAGCAGCGCATTAACCAACAAGCCATGAGCTTTAGCCGTGCCATGTTAGGCTCTGTACAACGCATCTTAGTGGAAGGCCCTTCACGTAAGAGCCTCATGGAACTTTCTGGCCGTACCGAAAATAACCGCGTTGTGAATTTTGAAGGCACACCGGATATGATTGGTAAATTTGTGGATGTAGAAATCGTGGACGTCTATGCAAACTCCCTACGCGGCAAAGTGATCCGCACAGAGGAGCAAATGGATCTTCGTGTTCACGAATCCCCTGCATCTGTCATTGCACGTACTCGTAAAGAAGATGAGCTAGGTGTTGGCAACTATCAACCCTAAGTAATAATCTAACGATAGGATATTCAGTGACCGATACAACAACTTTGCAAATCGCAACACAAGAAATCTTTCTAGAACCCGCAGATAACCAGCGTTTAATGAGCCTCTGCGGGCCATTTGATGACAATATTAAGCAACTTGAACGCCGTCTTGCCATCGAAATTAACCGACGCGATAACCGTTTTAAAATATCGGGCAAACCACTTAATGTACAAGCGGCAAGTAAAATTTTACGCCAGCTGTATGTGGATACCTCCCCTGTGCGCGGTGTTATTCCGGATATAGACCCTGAAAACATTCACTTAGCGATACTCGATAGCCGTGTCTTAGAGCAATCCGCTGACAGCGTGCCAGACTACGGTAAGGCCGTGAATATCAAAACAAAACGTGGTGTAATCAAGCCTCGTACACCAAACCAAGCGCAATATATCGCAAATATTTTAGACCATGATATTACGTTTGGGATTGGCCCTGCTGGGACAGGGAAAACATACTTAGCTGTTGCCGCTGCTGTTGATGCACTAGAGCGCCAAGAAGTTCGCCGAATATTGCTAACTCGTCCAGCTGTTGAGGCTGGTGAGAAGCTCGGTTTCTTACCGGGGGATCTAAGCCAAAAAGTTGACCCTTATCTTCGCCCCCTTTATGACGCCTTATTTGAAATGTTAGGCTTTGAAAAAGTTGAAAAACTGATTGAGCGAAACGTGATTGAAGTTGCGCCATTGGCGTATATGCGCGGCCGCACATTAAATGATGCTTTTATTATTTTAGATGAAAGCCAAAACACGACCATCGAACAGATGAAAATGTTTTTGACGCGTATTGGGTTTAATTCCAAAGCGGTGGTAACAGGGGATATTACCCAAGTTGACTTACCGCGCGGCAGTAAATCGGGTTTACGTCACGCCATAGAAGTCCTTTCTGGGGTTGATGATTTAAGCTTTAATTTTTTCCACAGTGAAGACGTTGTTCGTCACCCAGTAGTGGCTAAAGTTGTTATGGCTTATGAAGCATGGGAAGAGCAAGACAATAAGCGCCGCCAGCAGTTACGTGAAGAAAAAGAACGACAACAGCAATTTGAAAAGCAGGAAAACCAATAAATGAGTGGCATCGATATTATTCTCGATTTACAAATTGCATGTGAAAATCCGGACGGCTTACCCTCTGAAGCTTTATTTGAACGCTGGTTAGCCGCAGTACTGCCTAAATTTCAAGCGCAAAGTGAAGTCACCATTCGCATTGTAGACGAAGCGGAAAGCCATCATTTAAACTTAACCTACCGAGGAAAAGATAAGCCCACAAATGTATTATCTTTTCCTTTTGAAGCACCGCCGGAAATTGAGCTGCCATTATTAGGCGATTTAATTATTTGTCGTCAAGTTGTTGAGCAAGAAGCGATTGAACAACAAAAAAGTGCTGAAGAGCACTGGGCACATATGGTGATCCACGGTTGCTTACATCTACTAGGTTATGACCATATTGAAGATGATGAAGCTGAAGAAATGGAAAGCTTAGAAACTGAAATCTTAGCAGAATTAGGTTATGACGACCCCTATCTTGCAGAGAAAGCATGATCTAACTATAATTTTTCTAGTTATCTTTTATAAAAAAGCATTATTTTACAAAAAACTGACGGTAATTATGAGGATAAACCGTCAGTTTTATGCTAAAAAAGAATCAAGCAAGTTGTTTTTATTAACTAACCTAGCTCTAAATACTTTAACTTGTGCTATTAAACCCATAGCCGAGTACAGCTAACAGCGCTGTAGTTCAAAGTATGTCGAGTATTTTATTGAGGAATACAAAATTAACCGCCATGAGCGACGATAACTCTTCGAGTAGCGATAACCCTGGTCCTAAGAAAGGGTTTTTTGCACTATTAAATCACCTGTTCCACGGTGAACCTAAAAATCGTGATGACTTAGTCGAATTAATCCGCGACTCTGAACAAAACGATTTGATTGATCCTGATACCCGCGAAATGCTTGAAGGGGTAATGGACATTGCGGATCAACGCGTACGCGATATTATGATCCCGCGTTCCCAAATTGTTACCTTAAAACGTAATCAAACGCTTGATGAGTGCCTTGATGTCATTATTGATTCAGCCCACTCACGCTTCCCTGTTATTAGTGAAGATAAAGACCACATAGAAGGTTTATTAATGGCAAAAGATTTGCTGCCATTTATGCGCACTGACGCAGAACCTTTTAGTATCGATAAAGTCTTACGTCAAGCAGTTGTTGTACCTGAAAGTAAGCGAGTAGACAGGCTACTCAAAGAGTTCCGCTCTCAACGCTACCATATGGCTATCGTCATTGACGAGTTTGGTGGTGTGTCAGGGCTTGTTACCATTGAAGACATTTTAGAGCTTATTGTTGGCGAAATCGAAGACGAATATGACGACCAAGATGACGTTGATATCCGTCAACTCAGTCGGCATTCTTATTCTGTCCGCGCGCTGACGCAGATAGAAGACTTCAATGATGCTTTTAATACTCAATTTAGTGATGAAGAAGTTGATACCGTGGGCGGTTTAGTTATGCAAGCCTTTGGTCACTTACCTTCCCGTGGTGAAGTTATCACTATAGACAATTACCAATTTAAAGTTGCCATGGCAGACAGTCGTCGAATTCTTCTGCTTCACGTGAAAATTCCAGATGACGCGCCAGTTCCGACTTTGGAAGAAGAACAGACTTAATGAATTCAACGTCTATTTATCAAAGTCAGCGGTTACGGTTACTGCTGGCTTTACTATTTGGAGCCAGTGGAACACTGGCTTTTTCGCCTTTTGATATCTGGCCCGCTGCACTACTTTCTATTCTTTTCCTTCAATTACTCACCTTACAGCGGACGGTTAAGCAATCTTTTTCGATTGGCTTTGCTTGGGGGTTTGGTTTATTTGGTAGCGGTGTCAATTGGGTTTACGTGAGTATTGCTGACTTTGGTGGAATGCCTGGCCCTGTTAATGTACTTATCGTTATTCTTCTGGCGGCATATCTCTCTCTTTATACCGGTCTATTTGGGGCATTACTCACTAAATTTGCTCCCAGTGCCAATATCTGGCGTTTAGTCTTCCTTGCACCTGCACTTTGGCAGTTAACTGAATTCCTACGAGGTTGGGTATTAACTGGCTTCCCATGGCTCCAATTTGGTTATAGCCAAATTGATGGGCCAATGAAAGCATTAGCACCAGTTTTTGGTGTTGAAATGGTTACCTTGTTGCTATTTAGTATCAGTGGCCTATTAGTGCTAGCGATAATACGCCGCAGTTTTATGGCGTTAATAGCGGCTGCGGTTTTATTGTTTGCCCCCCTACTTGCCAAAAATATTCAATGGTTCACCCCTCTTGAAGCAAAAAAAATGCAAGTTGCTTTAGTACAAGGCAATATTCCCCAATCGATGAAATGGGAAGCCAGCTTTTTACAAAAGACCAAAGACACCTATATGGAGTTATCAAGGCCTTATATAGGTAAAGCTTCACTGATCATTTGGCCCGAATCTGCCGTCCCTTCCGTTGAACTCGATAACCAAGCTTGGTTAAAATCCCTCGATCAACTGCTGGCAGGCTCTAATACGCGCTTAATAACCGGAATTGTCGATGCAAGGCCAGCGAATGGTGAGTATGAATTTTTTAATACTATTATCGTATTAGGTGATAAAACGCCGTATCTTTATCCTTCTAAAAATCGTTATAACAAACACCATTTAGTTCCATTTGGCGAGTTTGTTCCCTTAGAGGATATACTACGCCCTATTGCCCCTTTCTTTAACTTACCTATGTCAGGTTTTAGCCGAGGTGATTATCAACAAGCTCAGCTAGCGGTAGGGAATATGCATCTTACAGCCGCAATTTGCTATGAGATAATCTTAGGTACGCAAGTTAGAGATAACTTTAAGCCAGATAGCGATTACTTACTTACCGTATCAAATGACGCATGGTTTGGAAAATCGATTGGCCCATGGCAGCATTTCCAAATGGCTCGAATGCGTTCGTTAGAGTTAGGTCGCCCATTACTACGCTCAACCAATAATGGAATTACTGCTGTGATCAGCGCTGACGGGACAATCCAAGATATACTGCCTCAGTTTAAAACAGCAGTACTTGCCACTGATGTCATCCCGACGACAGGGTTAACGCCTTATGCACGTTGGAGCAATTACCCAATGTGGGCCGCGGTTGTCATCTTTGGCTTACTAGGTTTCACAATGAACCGACGTAGAAAAATTTAATCTGTCATCAGCCTCAATAAGCAAAAATATTGAGGCTGATGAAACTAAACTAACCAACAAGTAACCCTCGTAAATCTGAGATTTTCACTGTAACAATACAGCCCGCATTAAACTGTAAAAAATCATCTTCTATTCCATCTGAGAAAATAACGCCATTATCAGGCATCAACGATTCAAGCATTAAAGGTGATTCTGTTTCTATCGTGCCAAACACCCATTTCGTGCCCGTTGTTTTACTTAAAAAAGGCTCCCTAACGCTAAATTGCAATTTATTGTCTCCCCAACCAAATCCATTAGAAAGGGGATGATGTGCCACGCCTGTAATCGCTTTAGCTCCAGCTAAAATAGATTGAAACCACCCCGTTGAACCCAACCCTGTTGAAACTATAATTCCAGAAGAAGATTGAAACTCTTTCTCCCCTTTCCAATTCAATAAATAACGCGCAGAGGTATGGCTTTTCGGGCCAATGAACAAGTCATTCACCGCTAATAATGATTGACCATCATTGGTTGTTGCTTGTGCAAAAGTAACTGTTTTTTGCTCTGCCTTGCCTTGTATTGTTTTTTGTACAACTTCCTTTAGTTGGCCTATTTCAAAAGGTAATAATTTGCCATCCCATCTCGCTGGGTCTGGGTTAATCGCAATAATAGGCTGCCCATTCAGGTACTTTAACGTATTGGCAACTAAGCCATCCTGCCCGATCACAACCACAATATCTTGCTTAGAAAATTGGTAACTGGGCAATAGTTTTCTTTCTAATAATTGAAACCTACCTAATGGTTTTAATATTGATTCAGCTTGGATTAATTGCCTCTGATAAAGATCATGCTCATTAAGATAATCATCAACTTCCACATGGTTATGCTCTAAATAGAATTTCGCTTGTGGCCATGTATTAAAGCGTTCAATCAATTCCTGTAAGCGCGTCTTACGTGTTACTAATACAAATCTAGCATTATCCATTCCTTCCATTACTTCCCTCCTTTTTTCATTAGTTGACCAAATAGATCAGGTGATAGATTAAGTTCCCCTATCTTCCCTGCATTTTGAGCCAGTGACTCAAAAGCCATTGCCATTAATTGTTCTGGGTTCATTTTTGCCAACGCTAGCGCTTTTAAATTTTCAACGGGTAACTGGCTATAGGCTTTCATTTTGGTTTCAATAGCATAAGCATCTGCTTCTGATTGAATACGCTGGTTTCCCACACTGAGTGTGACTAACTCTTGGCGCTTTGCCTCCGCACTAACTTGCGCAACCAACTCTTCTTGCTCTATTTCTGCTCGTTCACGTAATAGCTTACGTTCATTATCAAGGCGAGCTTCTTCAATTTGTTGTTCTTTTGCTTGAACAGATAAATCCGTTTCTAATTCCGCTTCTTTAATCGTTCTTTCTTGTTCAACAGAAAATTTGCGTCTTGCGTAAATAGCATCATCCGCTTCTTTTAGAATTGACTCCCTCGCTTGCGCCTCTAACGCTTTAAGAGTTTCAGGTGAAGGCGCTATTGCAGCAAAAGAGACGTCTAAAATTTCAAGGCCTAATGATTCAATTAGCGTTTGTTCTGCCAGTTGTTGAGTGACTAAAGTCACTAATGATTGGCTAATAAGTAATGCATCACGCAATGAAGTCGTTTGAATTCTGGCTTGGATAATAGTTTGCGCAGCCCTCACTACTCTATCACTCAATTTAAGTGGGTCTTCAGAAGCGTGATTTTTTCCATCTTTAGTTAAATTGAAATTTAATACATTTGCTGTTTTTTCTGGGTTCTTCACTTGAAATGAAATTTGCCCCTGAATGCGTAAACTTTGAAAATCCGCAGTTTGTAAATTAAAAATAAAAGGAGCTTCTTGAGCGCTTAACGGTAATGCCGCAATAGATGTCTTATCCGAGTTATACCAAAAACTAATCCCCTTTCCTTGCTTACGCACTTTCCCATTCACTGACTGAATAACAAATGTAGATGAGTCTGCTTTGAAATATTTAAAATTGAACATAGTCCACCTCTCATTAATGTCCTTATGACTTTAATTAATTATTGTCCTATAGACACAAACAAGTCAAGCATTAAATGTCTTAATGACATTAATTGGCTTTTAGCGTATGATAGCTCTATTGATTTGAGTGCAATTTAAAGTAGGTAACAATATGAATGAAAAAGAATTTTTAGCAGGATATAACAAAAATGAATATCTCTCACCACTGCTGACTGTTGATGCCGTCTTGTTCACATATCATGAAAACACACTCAAAGTCTTATTAGTCGAAAGGGCAAATTTCCCTGAAAAGGGGAAATGGGGGTTACCTGGTGGCTTCGTTGATGAACAAAATGATAAAACTATCGAAGAGACAATCCTACGTAAGCTAAAAGAAAAAACTGGGGTTATCCCGCCTTATGTTGAACAACTTTGTACGGTAGGTAATAAACAACGTGATCCTCGGGGTTGGTCTGTCACTGTCTGTTATACCGCTTTAATTGCTTATCAAGATTGTGAAGCTCATATTGAGACCGTCGAATCAGTAAAATGGGTATCTATTGATGACATCGCTACATTGCCTCTGGCATTTGACCATTTACAACTCTATCAACAGGCTCGTGAGCGCTTACAACAAAAATCACTTTATTCCATCGTACCCGGCTTTGCTTTACCTGACGTTTTTACACTGTCTGAATTGCAGCATGTCCATGAGGTTTTAATTGGTAAGACTTTGCAAAATAAGTCTTTTAGACGTCGTTTAGAACAAGCAGACTTGCTTATCGATACAGGGGAAAAACGCCATGAGCGCGGCCGACCAGCCAATTTATACCGCTTAAAACCCCAATCGGCTGAATACCGTTTTATTCGTAATTTAGAGTTTTAATCATGAGTACGCCTGATAAATAGCGATTATCAGGCGCAATGATAAAGGTCAGAGGCAAATAGCAGGAGTAACAATATAGGTAAAAATTAATTTATTGGATTTATAATAATTATGTGTGATCCCATCAGGGAACATTTCATGTAAAATTTTCATTCCTGCATCCTTACCGCAGTAATTTATATCTAAGACCTTACGCATGTTCTGCTGCCAGCTATTACTCTCTAGCACATTGTCAGGGATCCCTTTGATAGTATATTGATAAAACAACATGCCATTTTTTTCTGTCACCTCTGTTAATAATGTTACATCATCAATCAACATAGGTAATGACTTCGCCATTTCAGACAAAAAAATGCCACGCAGCATTGTCGGGTCATCATCTGACTTGGCATTAAATGCATTGATTTTATCTTCTGTCGAATTGCTTTTAATTTCATCAACGCGCTGTTTTAATTCTGAATTCGCAGTTGCTACAGAAGACGGCTCAGATTTTGCTTTTTCTTCCGTATCAGGCGAGCACCCAACCATTAATACTGCACCTAACAGTAAGCATACTGTTTTTTTGAACACTACCATCCCATCCACCTATTTTATTATTTATATAGCAGGATGAGTTTACCATAATGATAAATTAAACTTATAGACAGAAAAATCCCCTTTTAACGAGCGAGGGGATCATAAAAATATTAAAATGAGGCTAACCACATACGCATTTTTAAACCATAAGAGCTAGTCCAGCCTGAAGTAAAACTAACTAACTCGCCGTTATCAATTACCATAAACGTCGGTGTTGCACTGACTCCTACCGCATTCGAGAGCTGCCCACTACTGTCATTGATAACAGGGAAGTTTAAATCCTTTTTTTCCATCCCTGAGACTAAGCGAGCCGTTTCACCGGAACGTATGGCAACAGAAATAATCGGCATACCTGATTGATTTAAATCTGAAACTGTTGGCGAAGTTAGATTGCACACACCACACCATGTAGCCCAAAAATAAACCAATATCGGTTTTTCTTTACTTAACTCAGCTAATGAAACCGTTTCACCATTAACTAAAGTATGTTGTTCCAACAATGCAGGGGCTAAAGTTTGTGGTTTACGCCACAAGTCCATTACCGTAAAGGCAACAAACAATATAATGGCTAAAACGATAATTTCTTTAGACCACTTTTTCAGTCTATTCATACGGTTATTAACCTATTTGTTATCAAATAGTACAAATTTAAAGTGTAGCAAAGCAAAGCATTTAATCGAAATTAATGCTTTGTCATTAAGTTAAAATGCTTTCTTTGCTGATTCGCTAATACTTTTCTAAGTCAATCTTAAGCTTAGCTTTATCCCCTAAATAATTCGTGTTGTGGCTAGGCGGCAAGTGAAACTAAGCCCTAGGAGCATACATCAGTATGTGACTAGGGTTAGTATGCCAAGCCAACAACGCCACAGCGCGAAGTATAACAAGGATATTATTTGAGCTTAGCCAACTGCTCTTTCACTATCGCTTCAAACTGCTGCGCATCAATAGCCCCTGGGATCATTTCTTCACCGACTAGTGTCGCTGGTGTCCCATTCACTCCCAGTTTTTCAGCTAACATCATGTTAGTACGAATACCTTCACGGCTTTTTTCGCTCGCTTTCAGTTTATCATTACCCGTCGCTTTCAGGGCTTCTTTGATATTCGCATCAGACAGCATGCCTTGCTTTTGCATAAATTTATGATGTAACGCTTCAAACGCCTTTGGATTCTCTTGCCATAATGTCATCGTTAATTGAGCCGAATCCATTGAAGTCTGGCCTTTAAATGGCAGATATTTGATAACCACAGCAACATCATTTGGATATTTTTTCACGATATCCTCTAGTTGTGGGTCAAAACGTTTACAGAATGGGCAGTTAAAATCAGTAAAGTTGACCAAAACTAGCTTCGCATTTTTATTACCTAAAACTGGGCTAGTTGGGTCATTAAATAATGCCTCTTTTTCCATTTTTAGCGTTTCTTTCATCTGCGCTTGTTGCTTCTCACCCTGTTTGGCTTGCAGTGCGACGATCGCCTCTTCTAAAATCTCAGGGTTTTCTACTAACGTATCTCTGACTAACTTACGAACTTGTGCTTCCTGTTCTGCATTTAGTGGCGCGGCTTGTGCCATTGCACCAAACATAAGTGATGAAAATAGAACAGCTAAAATTGTTTTATTCATTTTGTGGCTCCTTTGGCCTGATTCATAACTGATATTAACGACTCACGGTCAAGTATAGTTGACAGTACTTCGCCTTCGGCCAAGTTAGGGCCATAAATTTGATTAAATGGAACAGCTACCTGCCCACGTTTTTGTAAGAAGGCAGTAATTTCTGGTGATGGTTTCGTCCAATCACCACGTAAAGCGACGACGTCAGGCTCACTAAGAAGCTGCTGAATATCATCTCTCAATAACACATTGTATTTATTCGCCTTACAAGTCACGCACCATTCAGCGGTTACATCAATAAAGACACGTTTATTATCGGCCAGTGCATCTGTAATTGCCTGCTCAGTTAATGGCTGCCAATCTACACTATCCTTTACTAAAGAACGGCTTCCGGTATGTTGCTCTTGCGTCATCCACACAAAACCAATAGCGAAAACAGCAAATAACAACAATGGCAAGAACGCAGCTCGTACCCCTCTTTTTATCGCAATAAAAACCACCAGCAGTACTAAGAAAATTACCGCTATAGCTGTTGATACTGTGACACCAAAATGAGGAATTAATAAGCTAATTAACCACAAGCTGGAGAGGAGCATCATCACCCCAAGCACAGCACGTAATTTTAGCATCCACATGCCAGGTTTTGGTAATAACCTTGATATTACTGGGAAAGCGGCGATTAATAACCAAGGCAAACTCATCCCGACTCCCAGAGCCGTGAAAATCAACCATAACTCTTCCATCGGTGCGGTAAGTGCAAAAGCAACTGCGGTGCCCAAAAATGGTGCAGAGCAAGGGGTCGCTAGCAGAGTTGCAAAAACGCCTTGCCAGAAATGCCCACTGTTTCCATGCCCACCAGCGGTTGCAAGACGAGTGTTAGCCTTACTCCCTAAATTAATTTCAAATAAGCCAAATAAATTAGCAGTAAACAGTGCTGTAACTAGCACCATAAAACCAATAAACCATGGGTTTTGAAACTGAATTCCCCAGCCAACGGCTTGTTGCCCAACACGTAACAGCGTCATGAGTAAAGCAAGTAACCAGAAGGAAACTAAAATTCCTAAGGAAGATAATAAAAATTGGCGACGAATGGTTTTTTGTTCACCTTGAGGCACCATCAATACAGAGCCCAGCTTCATCGCAAGCACAGGAAGAACACATGGCATTAAGTTAAGGATTAACCCACCAACCAAGGCAAATACCACCACTTGCCATAAGGAAATTGCACTTCCAGCGTTACTTCCACCAATAGTTCCTGAAAATGAACCAACTTGGCTATTAATTTGCTGAGAAATATCACCATCACTCACAACAAATGAAACAGTTTTACCGGTTAAATCTGGGGATTCCCCACCCCAATCATCACCAACGTCGATAGTTGCTGTTAAATGCTCCCCTGAGACTTCAATCTCAGGCACCCCTAATGTTGCACCTTCAACAACATCAGTGAAGATATTCGGTTTCCCCCACGAGCTACCTGAATTTTTTTGTAATTCGATAACGAGCTTGTCATGGGCAAAACCAACTTTAGTTTGATCAACTAAACCACTTGTTGGCGGTACTGCCCCTTTCGCTTGGTTAAACGCCCAAGTAAAATCAGCAGGAACAGGCTCAGTTAAATCGAGCTCAAACGGATAATCCGTTAAAATACAAACGTTACTACAAGTCGATAATGTTAATGTCCCAGCCAGTTTATCTAGTTTTTCAGTACTTTTGACTGTAATAGGGAAAACAACATCCCCCATATAGCCTTGAGTTGATACCCCTGCGACATCAAAACGCCCAGGCGTTGGCCATTGCCAATCGGTGGACTCTACAGGTGATGACCACACAATTTCAGGTGCAACGCCCCCCTCTCCCGGTGAGCGCCAATAAGTTTTCCAGCCATCATCAAGTTTCACATCAAGCAAAATATCGATTTTACCCTGTTCTTGGGTAGAACTGAGTAACCTCACTTGTGCATGCCTTGGGGTGTTATCACTCATCCACCCGTTATTCGCTGGTTGCAACCACCCCGTATCCGCAGCATGAATGCTGCTCGAAAAAAGAGCAAATAAAATTAAAAATGAATTAATCAAAAAACGCATTGTTTCCTCCAGAATAAATTACACAAACAGATCCCTATTTGTTGTGTGCTAATTCCGAAGATTACAAAACTGTAAATGTCGTCTGACACGAGGGGGGCATGTTTCTCTTCATTGTTAGCTCTAGATATAAATAGATTAGTGCAAAATAGAGTTAATGCAGCTAAAGAAAGAAACATAAAGAAGAATGGTTCAATAACAGCAGGCAACAATGTCATTAATGACTTCGCGCTAAGTTCACAACTGGAAAGTTGAGTACTACTGTTATCACTCTGTTCTATTTGAGGTTGTTCGACATAGCTAAAGCTATACCCGGTAGGGTCTTGCGCCTGTACTAACACATTAGGCACAAAAAAATTGGCGAACAGACGCTCTCCGACAGCACGTTGGTTCATACAAACCAACACCATCAGACAGGCGAGTATCACTAATCCTTTACCTAATTTCAAATGCCTGTTCATGCGTATCTCGGTATATCTTCCTGAAATAACACCAATTATATGGTTTACACGCTAGTAGCAATGATAAAAACCATGCTTTGATTAATACCATTACACCATCTATAAGTTAAATAGAGGTTACATCTTACACAGCAAAACATTCCGTACAAGTATCATCATCTAACTTTACAAAAAAACATTCCTTTTTAGCTCAATGAAAATCTAAACACATCTAAAAGTAGGCACAAAAATTGCTTTATTTTAATCATCGAGTGAAAACGAAATGATTTGCACTCTAACGGTGCATGATTGTCGGATTTAAACAAATTTTAGCCGCTGTTTATCATGTTAGTGCAGCAATTCAAGAAATCGCCAAATAATATGCGAGACAGCTCCCGAAATTGAAACAATTTGTTTTCATTAATTAACAAATTTAATTACTTTTTAACAATAATAAAACATATAGCGGATAATCGCGGCATTGTCTAAATCAGCAAAATATCCGCAAACACAACACAACAAAGCCAAAGTCATTCAAGGGGTATCTAACGGAAGAACAACAGTTTAGCTAACAGCAGCTTTAACCGCAATTAGCCCAACTGACGCTCGCCCGTCAAGATAGCGTTTGAAATACGATGGGTTTACACCGATGGTCTAAAGGAGCTGTAATTATGCGTATAAGTAAGCTTGTATTATCAATGATGATTTTAGGTGCAACCTGCGCTGTTCAAGCAGAAGAGCTAAACGGTACTCTGAAAAAAATCAAAGACAACGGTGTAATTGTTGTTGGTCACCGTGAATCCTCTGTCCCATTTTCCTACTATGATAATAGCCAAAAAGTCGTTGGTTACTCACAAGATTATTCCAACGAAATTGTCGATGCAGTAAAGAAAAAACTCAATATGCCTGATTTACAGGTCAAACTGATCCCGATTACTTCACAAAATCGTATTCCATTACTGCAAAATGGCACATTTGATTTCGAGTGTGGCTCAACCACCAATAACTTAGAGAGACAAAAACAAGCTGCATTCTCTAACACTATCTTCGTGGTCGGCACACGCTTGTTAACCAAAGGCGATTCAGGTGTGAAAGATTTCGCAGATTTAGCTGGGAAAAACGTCGTGGTTACCTCTGGTACCACCTCTGAAATTCTACTCAATCAGTTAAATGACGAAAAAAATATGAAGATGCGCATTATTAGCGCCAAAGACCACGGTGATTCATTCCGTACCTTAGAATCCGGTCGTGCAGTTGCCTTTATGATGGATGATGCGCTGTTAGCGGGTGAGCGTGCTAAAGCTAAAAAACCTGAAATATGGGAGATAGTCGGTACACCGCAAACTGAAGAGGCCTATGGCTGCATGTTACGTAAAGATGACCCTCAGTTTAAAGCTCTCGTTGATGAAACTATCGCCAATGCACAAACATCAGGCGTCGCAGAGAAGTCCTTTGAGCGTTGGTTCAACCAGCCAATTCCACCCAAAAATCTCAACCTGAAATTTACGTTATCCGATGAAATGAAAGCCCTATTTAAAGCACCGAATGACAAAGCATTAAACTAATAAAAAGACAAACAGGGTATTACTGTGAAGTAGATAGTGGCAAGGCGGTCGTTCCCCGCCTTGCATACTTATCGATAACAGTATTCGGGGATCTAATTGCCCACAGGAAGTCAACATTATGTCTATTGATTGGAATTGGGGGATTTTCCTTCAGGAAGCCCCGTTTGGGAATACCACCTATCTAGGGTGGTTAATATCTGGCCTTGAAGTCACCGTTACACTTTCTATTTGTGCATGGATTATCGCATTCTTAGTCGGCTCAATTTTTGGTATTCTACGTACCGTACCTAATCGTTACTTAGCCTTTATTGGCACTGCCTATGTTGAGTTATTCCGTAATGTACCATTGATTGTGCAATTCTTTACATGGTATTTGGTGATCCCTGAGCTGCTGCCTCGCTCCATTGGGGATTGGTTTAAAATGGAGTTAGACCCTAACTACCAATTTTTTATTTCTTCAATGTTATGCCTTGGGTTATTCACAGCCGCACGGATGACCGAACAAGTTCGAGCCGCTATTCAATCGCTCCCTCGCGGGCAGAAAAGCGCAGCTCTGGCGATGGGGCTAACTCTCCCACAAACATATCGTTACGTTTTATTGCCGAATGCTTACCGAGTAATATTGCCGCCAATGACCTCAGAAATGTTGAATTTGGTCAAAAACTCAGCAATCGCATCAACAATCGGCTTAGTTGATATGGCTGCACAAGCGGGGAAACTACTGGATTATTCTGCTCATGCATGGGAATCATTTACAGCCATAACATTAGCTTATGTTGGTATTAACGTCATCATTATGATTTTAATGTCGCTACTCGAACGAAAAGTTCGTTTACCTGGCACTATTGGAGGGCGATAAGATGCTTTACGAATTTGACTGGAGCTCAATTGCACCGAGTATCCCTTTCTTAATTGATGGCTTTATTGTCACCGCTAAAATTACACTTACCGCCATTGTCGTCGGGATTTTATGGGGAACAGTCTTAGCTGTTATGCGGCTATCGCCTTTCAAGCCTATCAGTTGGTTTGCTGCCTTATATGTTAATACCTTTCGTTCTATCCCGTTAGTCATGGTTTTATTGTGGTTTTATTTGATTGTGCCTAGCTTATTACAAAATGTTCTAGGCTTATCACCAAAAAATGATATTCGTTTAATTTCAGCAATGATAGCCTTCTCCCTTTTTGAAGCGGCCTACTATTCAGAGATTATTCGTGCGGGTATACAGAGTATTTCCCGAGGTCAGGCATCAGCAGCATTAGCACTTGGTATGACAAATATGCAAACCATGAGGCTAGTTGTATTACCACAGGCTTTCAAAGCAATGGTACCATTGCTACTAACTCAAGGTATTGTCTTATTTCAGGACTCCTCATTGGTATACGTCCTAAGTTTGACGGACTTCTTCCGGACAGCCACTAACATTGGCGAACGGGATGGCACACAGGTGGAAATGGTACTATTCGCAGGTCTGGTGTACTTTATAATCAGTTTTGGCGCTTCCATGTTAGTGAATTATCTTAAGAAAAGGACTGTTTCATGATTACCCTGAAAAATGTATCTAAATGGTATGGCCAATTTCAGGTGCTTACAGACTGCACAACTGAAGTCAAAAAAGGCGAAGTCGTGGTAGTGTGTGGGCCATCTGGCTCTGGTAAATCCACATTAATAAAAACAGTGAATGGCTTAGAACCTATTCAGCAGGGTGAAATTTTTGTGAATGATATTCAAGTTAATAGCAAAAAAACTGACCTTGCAAAGTTGCGTTCTAAGGTGGGAATGGTGTTCCAGCACTTCGAGCTATTTCCGCATCTATCAATTATAGAAAACCTAACATTGGCACAAGTCAAAGTATTAAACCGAGATAAAAAAGCCGCTGAAGCTAAAGGGTTGAAACTCTTAGAACGAGTTGGCTTAACAAGCCATGCGAACAAATTCCCTGCTCAATTATCAGGGGGACAGCAACAACGTGTCGCCATTGCCCGCGCACTTTGTATGGACCCTATTGCAATGTTATTTGATGAACCAACATCTGCTCTTGACCCTGAAATGATCAACGAAGTACTTGATGTCATGGTTGAATTAGCTCATGAAGGGATGACCATGATGGTGGTTACCCATGAAATGGGCTTCGCCAAAAAAGTAGCAAACCGCGTGATCTTTATGGATGAAGGGAAAATTGTTGAGGACAGTAAAAAAGAAGACTTTTTCGCTAACCCACAATCTGAACGTGCTAAAGATTTCCTTGCGAAAATACTTCATTAATTCATCTCAATAATATATCTAAACAACGTGGCAGGGCTCCCTTGGAGTCGCTGTCACGTAATCTTCCATAATTTATCGTCTAACCGCATTTTTCTTAACAACCATGAAAATCAACCGACAAAATATTTCCATCTTATAGATTACTCACCCCGACGAATTAGACTGTACTCACTGCGATTTCACCACGTTATTTACACAAGAATTATGTACACAAGAATTGTTGTGTCGAGGGTTATAATAAAGCGCTATACCGTTGCACCAAAAAACGCTCATGAAACCGCACTATTTTGGTATAAAGCGCTTTAGCTCGTCATTCTTCTTTAGTCATTTTTTTAAATATTAACTGCCCCATTACGCCACCGCCACCATCATTTGGGTGGTTAACACCATCCATTACATTCACAGATGCAAAATCAAATGGTGAGACACCTTCTAAACAGGCAGCATTTACCCCGTATTCCTCTGGGTTTGATCGCCGTTGATGAAAGGTATAAATACCGCACACCGAACAAAAAAAATGAACAGCTTGATGAGTATTAAAACGATATTCTGTTAACTTATCTTTTCCTTCCAAAAGTTTAATCCCTGATAATGGTGCAGAAACAGCGACAGCCCCTCTCATCGCACAGAAAGAACAATTGCAGCGCCTAGCCGTATTTAACCCATCGGTTAATTTCACTGTAAACTTTATTGCCCCACAGTGGCATTGAGCTTTAATCGCGTTCATTTGTTTCCCCTTTTATCGGTATCACCTCTAATTTACGTTCAATGAGTTCATCTTATTTAAGGAATTCATGCTTTTTCATTCGGGACAATAAAGACAATGCTCTTTCTATAGAAATAAACAACAACTTGCTGAATTCAAAATAGTTCAAGAAACCACTACCATTTAGCTGTTTTTTTAGTTAAGTTGTTTGGTTATCGGCATAAAATATGCTGATCCCGTTCCCCGAAAAGCAATATTCAGCTTCCCCCCGCAGGTTCAGCTAATCAACTATTGTTGTTTTCGGTACAGATCCGCTATGCTATGCGGATCTAAATAAAGATAGACATCCACGCTACAGATGTAGCATTTATATTCACCATAGGATTATCGGTGCCATGCAAGAACAATATCGTCCAGAAGATATAGAGCCTAAAGTACAGCGTCACTGGGATGAAAAAGAAACTTTCAAAGTGACAGAAGACAACAGCAAAGAAAAATACTACTGCCTGTCCATGCTACCTTACCCTTCTGGTCGACTACACATGGGCCACGTACGTAACTACACCATCGGTGACGTTATTTCTCGTTACCAACGCATGTTAGGGAAAAATGTACTCCAACCAATCGGTTGGGATGCGTTTGGCCTACCTGCTGAAGGTGCTGCGGTTAAAAACAACACAGCTCCTGCACCTTGGACATACGCCAATATCGATTACATGAAAGGCCAGCTAAAAATGCTGGGCTTTGGTTACGACTGGAACCGTGAAGTCACAACCTGTACCCCTGAGTATTACCGTTGGGAACAGTGGTTCTTCACTAAATTATATGAAAAAGGTTTAGTGTATAAAAAAACCTCAGCGGTTAACTGGTGCCCACACGATTTAACTGTACTCGCCAATGAGCAAGTTGTTGATGGTTGCTGCTGGCGTTGTGATACCCCAGTTGAACGCAAAGAAATCCCACAATGGTTTATTAAAATCACAGATTACGCAGAAGAACTGCTCAATGACCTCGATAAACTCGAAGATTGGCCAGAGCAAGTTAAAACGATGCAACGTAACTGGATCGGCCGCTCAGAAGGGACTGAAATCACCTTTAATGTAGCCGAACGTGATGAAAAATTAACCGTTTATACTACCCGCCCAGACACTTTTATGGGGGCGACTTACGTGGCTGTTGCCGCAGGTCACCCTTTAGCTAAAGAGGCAGCGACTAACAACCCTGAATTAGCTCAATTTATTGATGAGTGCCGTAATACCAAAACCGCAGAAGCGGATATGGCAACCATGGATAAAAAAGGGATGGCAACAGGGTTATTCGTTGTGCATCCATTAACCCAAGAAAAACTGCCAATTTGGGTCGCTAACTTTGTTTTAATGGAATACGGTACGGGTGCTGTCATGGCAGTTCCTGCTCACGACCAACGTGACTGGGAGTTTGCACACAAATACAACTTACCTATCAAAGCCGTTATTGCTGATGCAGAAGGCAACGAGCCTGATTTATCGCTAGAAGCTATGACGGATAAAGGTTCTCTGATTAATTCAGGTGAATTTAGCGGGTTAGATCACGAAGCTGGTTTCAATGCGATATCAGACAAACTGGTTGCTCTTGGCGCAGGTCAACGTAAAGTAAATTATCGTTTACGTGACTGGGGAGTTTCACGTCAACGTTATTGGGGTGCACCTATCCCAATGGCAACATTAGAAGATGGCACAGTCGTTCCAATTCCTGAAGATCAACTGCCAGTAATTTTACCTGAAGATGTCGTAATGAATGGTATTACTAGCCCGATTAAAGCCGACCCTGAGTGGGCTAAAATCACGATTAATGGTCAGCCAGCCCTGCGTGAAACAGATACCTTCGATACTTTCATGGAATCATCTTGGTATTACGCTCGGTATACATGCCCACAACACAATGAGGGTATGTTAGACCCAACTGCGGCTAACTATTGGTTACCGGTTGATCAGTACATTGGTGGTATCGAACACGCTATCATGCACTTAATGTATTTCCGTTTCTTCCATAAATTAATGCGTGATGCAGGCTTAGTAAACTCCGATGAGCCAGCTAAACGTCTGCTGTGCCAAGGCATGGTATTAGCTGATGCATTCTACTACACCGGGAGTGACGGCCAGCGCGTTTGGGTTTCTCCAACAGAAGCGATTGTTGAACGTGACGATAAGAACCGTATTATTAAAGCTGTAGACGCAGAAGGCCATGAACTGGTTTATACCGGTATGAGCAAGATGTCTAAGTCGAAAAACAACGGTATTGACCCACAATTAATGGTCGAAAAATACGGTGCCGATACCGTTCGTCTGTTTATGATGTTCGCCGCACCACCTGAATTAACCCTTGAATGGCAAGAATCTAGCGTAGAAGGTGCGAACCGCTTTGTTCGCCGTGTTTGGCGTTTAGTACACGAACACTCACAAAAAGGGGCAACCTTACCTTTAGATATCAGCACGTTAACGCCAGAGCAAAAAGACTTACGTCGCGACCTGCACAAAACGATTGCTAAAGTTACCGACGATGTTGGCCGCCGCTATGCATTCAACACTGCTATTGCTGCTGTGATGGAGTTCATGAACAAACTCGTTCGTGCCCCACAAGAGAGCGAACAGGACCGTGCGTTAGTTCAAGAATCTCTAGAAGCAATTACGTTAATGTTGTCACCGATTATCCCACATGCTTGCTTCGAAATGTGGCAAGCGCTTGGGCATAATGAAGATATTGATTTTGCTTCTTGGCCAGTTGCTGATGAGCAAGCGATGATTGATGACACCAAGCTGGTTGTTGTTCAAGTTAATGGTAAAGTCCGTGGTCGCATAACAGTTCCTGCTGATGCAAACCAAGAGTTTGTACTGGATATGGCACAAAAAGAGTCTAGCGTAGCAAAATACCTTGAAGGTGTTAGCATCCGCAAAGTAATCTATGTTCCAGGCAAATTGCTAAACCTTGTTGTAGGTTAATAGTTAGGTTGATGGCTGATAAGGAGGCCAGGTGCGTTATCTGATAACTTTATTTTTGAGCCTGGCGGTGCTAGTCACCGCAGGCTGCGGTTTTCGCCTTCAAGGAACCACCCAAATTCCTGAAGAACTGAAAACGTTGCAGCTGAGTTCAAGTGACCCATATGGCTATCCTACAAGGGCACTTAGGGAGCAGTTACGGCTGAATAACGTAACAATCCTTGAAACAGGCAACGCAAGTGTCCCTATTTTGAAAGTCCTCGGTTCCAATGAAAACACGGAAACCGTTTCGATTTATCAAGATGGTAAAGCAGCAGAAAAGCAACTTACACTTGTTATGAATGCGCAAGTGTTGATGCCTGATGGCGCTATTTACCCGCTACAAAGTCGTGTTGAGCGTACTTTCTTTGACAACCCTTTAGAAGCACTTGCGAAAGATGCAGAAAAAGAAATTGTTAGGCAAGAAATGCAGGAGCAAGCTGCACGTAACTTAGTTCGTAAGTTACTGCTTGTCCACTCAGCCGAACTTGAAAAAGCAAAAAACCAAGCGGCTGATACGAACACGCAACCATAATGACGCGTATTTACCCTGAACAGCTGGCCTCTTCGTTACAAGAAACGCTAAGAGGCCGCTATTTGATTTGGGGCAATGAGCCCCTTCTACTTCAAGAAAGTCAAGATGCCATCCGCAAAGCTGCCCAACAACAAGGCTTTGAGGAACATTTTGTGTATTCTCTTGAGCAGAACACTGACTGGGATGAAATTTTTAGCCAATGTCAGGCGCTAAGCTTATTCGCTAGTCGTCAAACTCTGACGCTGTTATTACCTGAAAATGGCCCCAACGCAGCAATGGCGGAAAAATTAAGCCAGTTGTCGCAGTTACTTCACCCAGATCTACTCCTTGTACTACGTGGACATAAACTAACAAAAACCCAAGAAAACAGCGGGTGGTTTAAAGCCCTCAGTAAAGAGGCGGTGTATGTCAGTTGCCTGACGCCTGAATACCAACGGCTCCCTCAGTGGGTATCGAAACGCGCGTACAGTATGCGCTTATCTTTAGAAGCCGAAGCCAACCAACTGCTCTGTTATTGCTACGAAGGTAATTTACTAGGTTTGGCGCAAGCCCTTGAACGCCTGTCATTACTGTACCCTGATGGCAAACTCACCTACCCCCGAGTTGAAAATGCAGTTAATGATTCTGCCCATTTTACACCGTACCATTGGGTCGACGCGTTACTTGCAGGTAAATCACGGCGTTCATGGCATATTTTAGAACAACTTCAACATGAAGATGTTGAACCCGTCATTTTGTTACGTTCAATACAACGTGAATTAATACTGCTTATTACGTTAAAACGCCAATCAGTCACAACACCATTGAAAACGTTATTTGACCAACACAAAGTTTGGCAAAACCGCCGTGGAATGATCTCTGAAGCACTACAGCGTTTAACGTTGCATCAATTACAATCTGCACTAATGTTATTAACACAAGCTGAAATCCATATTAAACAAGATTTTAGTCACTCAGCATGGCCTGACCTACAATCACTATCTATGTTATTATGTGGTAAAGCATTTGCAGAGAATTTTATTCATGACTGACCATTTTTCGCCTAAAGATAAACACAATCACCTTCAAGCGTTATTTGGTGGGACATTTGACCCGATCCACTTCGGTCATTTACGCCCTGTTCAGGTTCTAGCTCAACAAGTTGGGTTAGAAAAAATTATTTTATTACCCAATCATGTCCCGCCACACCGTCCGCAACCAGAGGCTACCCCATTACAGCGTTTGGAAATGGTAAAATTAGCGGTTAAAAATAACCCGTTATTTGCCATCGACACTCGTGAGCTAGAAAAAGATAGCCCTTCATATACGATAGAAACACTTTCTCAACTACGCCAAGAAATGGGACCAACCCAACCCCTTGCGTTTATCATTGGGCAAGATTCCTTGTTATCTATTAATACATGGTACGAATGGGAGAAAATTCTTGATAATTGCCACTTATTAGTTTGTGCCCGCCCAGGATATGCTACGCAATTTACCGACCCCAAAATGCAAGCTTGGCTGGCACAACATCAAGCCACAACACCCTCGCAACTAAGCCAATCTGCCAATGGTTATATTTTTATTGGTGACACCCCTCTTATCAATATTTCTGCCACAGAAATACGTGAAAAACTAAATGCAGGGGACACCTGTAGCGAGCTTATCCCTGAAACCGTTCTTCAATATATTTACCAACAGCACCTTTACCAACGATAAGGAAGTTCTCTTATGGGGATGCAATTAGGGTAAGGTTCAAAAAAATATTGTTCACTCAAATAGTTATCAGGGTATTGCACCAATAATTGGCGCATCATTGCTAACGGCTGGCTTATTGGTAAATTCCCTTCTCGATAATCATTGATCAACCATAACAACCGTTTTTTTTCATCTGAGGTTGCTTTACGTTTAAAATATCCTTGCATATGGCTAAGCGCATTTACTTGAATATTTCTAGCTGGAAGGGACGAAAATATTTCCATTAGCCCTGCTTTGTAGTGGTTAAAAAAACCGTGGAGATCGCTTCCCTTACGAATACTTGCCACTAAGCGGCCAGTTAATTGATACCCCACAGGAGAATATGCCATTATCAAATATTTATGGCGGCTATGAAATTGGATGATTTCAGCCTGTGTTAGGTGTTGGCATAAGTTATTAAGCCTTTGCAAAACATACAGTTTCGTTAAGAAACTATCCCAGTAGTCGACATCATGCCATTGCTCGTCAGTGATCACCGCAATACTCGCTGGAAATAACCCAGCCAATTGAAGCCTATCTTGCGCAGCGCAAATAATGCCATCTACGCGGTTGTGGGCTGAATTGACAACATCAGCCGTTAGGTATTCCACAATAGGCTCTACCCATGGTTGAATTTTCATGGGGAGATGACTAACCCCTTCAAATACGAAAATATTTGGCTTCATTATTTGCACAATATCCATCTCACTCTAAAATATTTGCTAGGGTGCGAATTTGTTGAGTTATTTTGTAAAGTTAACACAAACCTCTTGCTCAAGTGAGCAGATATCCCTATAAATTTCACTCCATAATGAATAAAAAAGAATTTAGCCGATTTTTCTTAAAATCTAGGGTAAAATGGCTTCGCTGAGAATGATTTTGATTCATTAGCTATCAGCAAACGCTTTATCTACAAACTACAAACAGTGTTTAATGTAATATTCTGTTTATTTGAATGAAAGGTGAACCTTTTGCAAGGAACTGAACTCCAACAATTTATTATCGATCAGCTTGATGATGCCAAAGCAGAAGACATTATCACTATCGATGTTCAAGGGAAATCAAGTATTACCGATCAGATGATCATCTGTACAGGGACATCAAGCCGCCATCTGATGTCTGTCGCTGACCGGTTAATAGATGCCTGCCGTAAAAATGGTTTAATGCCATTAGGTGTTGAAGGGCAAGGCATTTCTGATTGGATCGTAGTAGACCTAGGTGATGCTATTGTGCATATTATGCAAGACGAAAGCCGCCGCATGTACGAATTAGAAAAACTCTGGAGCTGAGTTTGAAATTACAACTCATCGCCGTTGGAACAAAAATGCCGGACTGGGTCCAGACCGGCTTTATGGATTACCTCCACCGTTTCCCTAAAGATATGCCGTTTGAATTAACGGAGATACCCGCTGGGAAACGCGGGAAAAACGCAGATATAAAACGCATTTTAGAAAAAGAAGGCGAGTTAATGCTCGCAGCCGTGGGTAAAGGAAACCGTATTGTCACCTTGGATATTCCAGGAGATCGCTGGGATACTCCCAAACTGGCCATTCAATTGGATAAGTGGAAACAAGATGGCCGTAATGTCAGCTTATTGATCGGTGGTCCCGAAGGGCTAGCTCCCGCTTGTAAGGCGGCGGCTGAGCAAAGTTGGTCATTATCACCACTTACGCTTCCTCACCCACTAGTTCGTGTCCTTGTTGCCGAAAGTCTTTATCGCGCATGGAGTATTACGACTAATCACCCTTATCATAGGGAATAGTTTGGTTTGAATAAGTTCAAAATGGCAATGGGATGAAAACACAACGCACCCCTTTTCGCGACCACACCGCAGAATCTGTTTTGTTTATCCGCCGAGCGCTTATTGCTTTCGGCGTGATTGTCATTTTAACCTCGATCCTCGTGACCAATTTGTACCATTTACAAATTGTTCGCCATGAGGATTACCAAACTCGCTCTAATGATAACCGAATCAAATTGGTGCCCATTGCACCAAGCCGTGGCATTATCTACGATCGGCAAGGAACACAGCTCGCCCTAAATAGCACTTTTTATCAGTTAGAAATCGTGCCAGAGAAAGTCGATAACCTACAAGAAACCTTAGACAAACTTCGTGATATCGTTGATTTAACCGATGAGGATATTGCTAATTTTGAAAAAGAACGTAAGCGCTCACGTCGTTTTACCTCTATCGCCTTAAAAACACAATTAAATGAAGTTCAAGTGGCTCGCTTTGCCGTAAACCAATACCACTTCCCCGGTTTAGAAGTTAAAAGTTATCAACGTCGCTCCTATCCATATGGTTCTGCATTGACCCATGTCATCGGCTACGTCGCTAAAATTAATGATAAAGACATCGAGCGCCTTGATAAAGACGGGTTATTACCCAACTATGCGGCTAGCCATGATATTGGTAAATTAGGCATCGAGCGTTATTATGAAAGTGTATTACACGGTAAAACAGGCTATGAAGAAGTCGAAGTTAACAGCCGAGGGCGGGTTATTCGCCAGCTTCATGAACAACCGCCTCAAGCTGGCCGGGATATCTATTTAACGATTGATCTCGAGTTACAAATCTATATTGAAAAATTATTAACCACTAGCCGTGCTGCTGTCGTAGTGACAGACCCACGCAACGGGGAAATACTGGCGCTGGTTTCTAACCCAAGCTATGACTCAAACCTGTTCGTCAACGGTATCTCAAACAAAGATTACCAAGCGTTACTGAATAACCCTGATAGGCCGTTGATTAACCGAACAACCCAAGGGCTTTACCCCCCAGCCTCAACCGTAAAACCCTTTATTTCTGTTGCCGCATTGAGTGAAAAAGTCATCACGCCCAACACCACAATATTTGACCCCGGTTGGTGGCAACTCCCCGGCTCAGAAAAACGCTACCGAGATTGGAAACGCTGGGGCCATGGTAAGCTGAATGTGATGAAATCTATTATTGAGTCTGCAGATACCTTCTTCTACCAAGTTGCCTATGATATGGGTATTGACCGTCTCTCTGTATGGATGACCCGCTTTGGCTTTGGCGAGTACACTGGGATCGACCTTGCCGAAGAGCGTTCAGGCATTATGCCTACTCGTGAGTGGAAACAAAAACGTTATAAGAAACCTTGGTACCAAGGGGATACTATTCCAGTCGGGATCGGCCAAGGCTATTGGACTGCTACCCCAATTCAAATGTCAAAGGCCTTAATGACCTTAATCAATGACGGTCAGGTCAAAACGCCTCACTTACTTTATGGCACCAAACTTGGTAATGCCATGGTGCCTTATGAAGATAAAGAAACCACTCAAATTGGGGACATTCATTCGGGTTATTGGGAACTCGCTAAACAGGGGATGTATGGCGTAGCCAATGCACCTAATGGTACAGGTCGTCGTAGTTTTATCGGTACCCCTTATAAAGCTGCCGCGAAGTCTGGAACGGCTCAAGTCTTTAGTTATGAAACCTATAATGCAAGTAAACTCGCCGAGCACTTGCGTGACCATAAATTGATGATTGCTTATGCGCCTTATGATAAGCCAACTATCGCTGTCACTATTATTTTAGAAAATGGCGGCGCAGGTCCTTCTGTAGGGGATATAGTGCGGCAAATATTTGACCATGTTCTTCTTGGTGATAACCGTACAGAAATTGCCACCTCACCAACTAGCGCTGGGGAGGACCGCTGATGTCCCGTTCAAGCTATCAGCTTCAACCAAATACAGTGAGCTATAAAAAAGATGACAGACGATAAGAAAAAAATTTCATTATCAACACGTCTGCACATAGATGTGCCTATGCTATTAATTATCATGGCATTGCTTGCCTATAGCGCGTTTATTATGTGGAGCGCTAGTGGTCAAGACCCTGAAATGATGGAGCGAAAGCTAGGGCAAATAGCTTCTGGCTTTATTGTAATGATCGTTATGGCTCAAATTCCCCCTCGAATGTATGAAAATTGGGCTCCACATCTGTTTATCTTTTGTGTCATTTTATTAGTTTTTGTCGATGTGTTTGGGCAAATCAGTAAAGGGGCCCAACGTTGGCTAGACCTCGGTTTTATTCGTTTCCAACCTTCAGAAATTGCAAAGATAGCGGTGCCACTTATGGTTGCCCGCTTTATGAATCGTGATTTGTGTCCCCCTTCATTTAAAAATACACTGATTGCACTCGTCCTCATTTTTGTACCGACATTATTAGTGGCTGCACAGCCTGACCTTGGAACATCAATCCTTGTGGCGGCTTCGGGGTTATTTGTCTTATTTCTTGCTGGGATGAGTTGGCGGCTGATTGCTATTGCTGCTATCGCCCTAGCGGCCTTCATTCCATTGCTGTGGTTCTTCTTGATGCATGGCTACCAACGGGCTCGTGTCATGATGTTATTGGACCCAGAAACTGACCCATTAGGTGCGGGCTACCATATTATTCAATCAAAAATTGCGATTGGTTCTGGTGGGTTAATGGGGAAAGGTTGGCTGCACGGTACACAATCACAACTTGAATTTTTACCTGAAAGGCACACTGACTTTATTTTTGCTGTATTAGCCGAAGAACTTGGCTTAGTCGGTGTTCTTATCCTTCTTGGCTTATATATTTTGCTGATTATCCGCGGGCTCTATATTGCCGCCAGCGCACAAAATACCTTTGGTCGAGTGATGGTTGGTGGTTTGATCTTAATCCTTTTTGTATATGTGTTTGTGAATATCGGCATGGTCAGTGGTATATTACCTGTCGTTGGCGTTCCCCTCCCCTTAGTGAGTTATGGCGGTTCTGCCTTAATTGTTTTAATGGCTGGATTCGGTATTATCATGTCGATACATACACACCGAAGATTCCTTTCAAAAAGTTTATAAAATGAGGCTTAGTATGCGTTTACAATGGATAATGCTTGGTGTCACTGCCGCGCTACTTAGTGGCTGTGTTACAGAAGAGGTTAAGCAACCCGCCCAAGTGCCAACCAATGTGCCCACTCAAGATGTATTAGGTGCTGAACCTCATTATGAGCCATATCACCCAACAGCAAATAGTGATTACTCACGTAATGGCCAGCAATACCAAATCGTACGTGACCCGGCACAATTTAGCCAAGTTGGCTACGCTTCAATTTATGGTGCTGAATCAACAGGCAATATGACTGCCATTGGTGAACGAGTTAACCCCGTAGAATTAACCGCAGCACACCCGACTTTGCCAATCCCTAGTTATGTGCGTATTACCAATATGATGAATGGCCGCATGATGGTGGTTCGAGTCAACGACCGTGGCCCTTATATGCAAGGTAAAAGCATTGCTATTTCTCGGGCTGCGGCTGACCGCTTAAATTTATTACCAACCACTAAGATTAAAATAGACGCTATCCAAGTCGCCCAAGACGGTACACTTTCTGGTACCGGTACTGTCGGCTCTAATTTTGTTAAGCAGAGCTATGCACTACCTGGGCGCCCACAGCTAGGTTCAGGCCCTATGGGAACGCCTGTGATGGAAAACTTACCAACGCCAGAAAATGCGTTGCCTGTCCAACAGCCCAAAGAACCTATGCAACCAGTGATGCCAGATATGAGCTTACAAACCCCTACGCCAGAGCCACAACCCGCGGCCGAAGAAGCGGTGCCTGAGCGTGGCTTTTTAGTCCAAGCGGGTGCAATTAGCAGCCAACCGAACGCACAAAAAATGCTGGATGAACTAAAAACACAATTTAATGTTCCTGGGCGTTTACAACCCTACAATGGTATCTACCGGGTTCAATTAGGGCCGTTTAGTACTCGACAACAAGCTGTTGAAGTACAGGGCCGTCTACAATCAGAAAAAAACCAAACTTCGATGGTAGTCGCACCTTAAATCTGAATACATACCAAACATTTTAGGTCTCTCAACATTGTGATGATGTTGATGGGGCCTAAAGTATGACTGTATCAAACTGACAAAAATAATTGGTGGAGCGCAAAAGTGGCTTTTTTCTTGCCCTATTCTTTTGCTAAACTGCGCCTCCTTGTGTTAACCGAATTTCGGATGTAAATGGTAAAACCATGAATAATGTCGCTCCATCACGCATCGTGCGTTATACAGTGCTGGGTTCTGCTCTGCTTCTTTTGACTGCCAGTATTGCAAATGCCAATGACAGCTTTCCAAATACTTCAATTCCCGCAGCACCAGCCATAGATGCTGAAGCCTATATACTCATTGATTATAATTCAGGAAAAGTCCTCGCTGAAAGTAATGCGGATCAGCGTCGTGACCCAGCCAGTTTAACCAAGATGATGACCAGTTATGTTATTGGTCAGGCGATTAAATCAGGTAAAATTGGTGCAAATGACATAGTCACCGTGGGTAATGATGCATGGGCAACCGGTAACCCTGTGTTTAAAGGCTCATCCTTGATGTTCTTAAAACCAGGAGATCGAATCAGCGTTTCTCAACTGACTCGTGGGATTAACCTGCAATCAGGTAACGATGCTTGTGTTGCAATGGCTGATTATATCGCTGGAGATCAAACCAATTTTGTTCAATTAATGAATGGATATGTGAATAAATTAGGTTTGAAAAACACCCATTTTGAAACTGTTCATGGCTTAGATGCAGAAGGCCAGTATAGCTCCGCACGTGATATGGCGCTTATTGGTCAAGCTTTAGTACGTGATGTACCAGAAGAATATGCCATTTACAAAGAAAAAGAATTTACCTTTAACAACATCCGCCAAATTAACCGTAACGGTTTGTTGTGGGATAAGAGCCTTGCTGTTGATGGGATCAAAACAGGTCACACAAATGCCGCAGGTTTCAACCTTGTTGCATCCGCAACAGATGGTGATATGCGTTTAATTTCCGTTGTGATGGGTGGGAAAAGCAGCAAAGGACGTGATGCTGAAAGTAAAAAATTACTCACTTATGGTTTCCGTTTCTATGAAACAGTTAAACCATTACAAGCTAACGTTGATTTTGCGAGTGTTCCTGTTTGGTTTGGTGATGAAAATGAAGTGAAATTAGGTGTAGTGGATGACCTATACTTAACGATACCTCGGGGACGGTTAAAAGATTTAAAAGCCAGCTATGAACTGTCAACGACAGAATTACAAGCGCCTTTGACCAAAGGTCAGCAAGTCGGTACGATCAGCTTCCAGCTCGATGGAAAAACTATAGAACAACACCCTTTAGCCGTTCTAAAAGATGTTGAAGAAGGTGGCTTTTTCAGCCGATTAATTGACTATATCAAACTATTATTTCACCGTTGGTTTGGCTAGGGCTTGAAACAAAAATAAATCACCCCCATATAGTAAGCATCGAAATGTTTGTTGGATGAATACTTTTGATTGGCTGGTTTAATACCAGCCAATCTTTTTCAACCAGCGACACAATTTAAAAAATTAGGAGTGCCCATGAAAACGAAATTAGGTGAACTGCTTGAGTTCCCATGTCCATTAACTTACAAAGTGATGGGCTTGGCACAGCCTGAGTTGGTTGATCAAGTGATTGAAGTTGTTCAGCGTCATGCGCCCGGTGATTACTCTCCCGATGTGAAACCAAGTAGCAAAGGCAACTATCACTCAGTTTCTATTACTATTAATGCAACACATATCGAACAGGTTGAAACCTTGTATAGCGAATTAGGCGCATTAGAATTAGTTAAAGTTGTGCTTTAATCAACGAGTAAATAAAAAACCAAATAGTGAAGTGACCCCCAATAGCTGGACAACCAATTACTGGGGGTTTTTTATGCCAAAATACAGCCGAGATTTAAAAATTATCATTGCTAACCATTAATTCTGTATCTACTCACTTATATACAACAAGCTAATACCTTGACAACTTGATGTGTAACAAACATAGGCGTTATACTGACCTAACGATAATGACAACGTGGACGCTTAATTTTGTCAGACAGAAGTATAATCATCCGCCAACTTGGCCTCGCGCCTTACCAACCCGTTTCTGATGCGATGCACCAATTTACGCAATGCCGTACGCCTGAAACCTGCGACGAAATTTGGCTCGTTGAACACCCCCGAGTATTTACTCAAGGCCAAGCTGGTAAAGCCGAGCACGTACTTGCTCCTGGCGATATCCCAGTCATTCAAAGTGATCGGGGGGGCCAAGTTACCTACCATGGCCCCGGCCAGCAAGTCATGTATGTTATGCTAGACTTAAAACGCAATAAACTTGGCGTGCGTGAGTTAGTCACCGCACTAGAAAACACGGTTGTGAATACCCTCGCCCATTTTCATATCGAAGCTTACCCTCGCCCCGATGCGCCCGGTGTATATGTTAACGGGGACAAAATTTGTTCTCTTGGTTTACGCATTAGGCAAGGCTGTTCTTTCCATGGGCTTGCTTTAAATATCGATATGGACCTTGAGCCATTTAACCGTATAAACCCTTGTGGTTACAGTGAATTAAAGATGACTCAGATTAGTGATCTTGCTCCCAAAGTGTCATTATCTGATGTTCAGCCTGTGCTAATCCGTCAATTCTGTGACACACTAGGATTTCATATTGTTCAATAATAATGCTATAATTTTTTAACATTTTTAAACTATTTTTTAATGAATGGGTTACGGCTTTCCATTCGGTTTTATTTAGAATTAAAAATTATCCATCAGCATAAAAGATAACTGGAACCGTCATATTATGAGTAAACCAATTCAGATAGAACGCGGAATTAAATATCGTGACGCCGACAAAATGGCGCTGATCCCTGTCAAAAACGTTGTGACTGAACGAGAAGAAATTCTACGTAAACCTGACTGGATGAAAATTAGGCTTCCCGCTGACTCAACTCGTATTCAAGGCATTAAAGCCGCTATGCGTAAAAATGGTCTACATTCGGTATGTGAAGAAGCCTCCTGCCCAAACCTTTCCGAGTGCTTTAACCATGGTACAGCAACCTTTATGATCTTAGGTGCTATCTGTACTCGACGTTGCCCATTCTGTGATGTTGCCCACGGTCGTCCAAACGCGCCAGATGCCAATGAGCCAGAAAAATTAGCGCAAACAATCAAAGATATGGCATTACGGTATGTCGTTATTACTTCTGTGGACCGAGACGACCTACGTGATGGTGGCGCACAGCACTTTGCGGATTGTATTCGTGCTATTCGCGAAAAAAACCCTTCAATTAAAATTGAAACATTAGTCCCTGACTTTCGTGGGCGTATGGATCGCGCACTAGAAATCCTGACCGCAACGCCACCAGATGTCTTTAACCATAATCTTGAAAACGTACCACGCGTTTATCGCCAAGTTCGCCCAGGCGCGAATTATGAATGGTCATTAAAATTACTCGAAAAATTTAAAGAAGCGCACCCTGATATCCCAACTAAATCAGGGCTAATGGTTGGGTTAGGCGAAACGAACGCCGAAATTATTGAAGTTATGCGTGATTTACGCCGTCATGGCGTAACAATGCTAACGCTTGGTCAATACTTGCAACCGAGTCGCCATCATCTGCCTGTAAAACGCTATGTTAGCCCAGCAGAGTTTGACGAAATGAAAGAAGAGGCAATGGCAATGGGCTTCACCCACGCAGCTTGTGGGCCTTTTGTACGCTCGTCTTACCATGCAGACTTACAAGCTAAAGGTGAAGAGGTCAAATAACCCCTAGCTTTTTGGTACGCTACATTATTTCTATAAAGCCGGATTCAACCTATTTGTTTAAATCCGGCTCTTGTCTTTTACTACTTAATAAAAAACTCGCCCCAGTTAACCAGAGCGAGTTTATAGCTGTTAGTTTCTAATTGTTAATTATTAAAATTACAGAGAGACAACGTTAACAGCAGATGGGCCTTTAGCACCTTCAGTGATTTCAAATTCGACTTTCTGGCCTTCCGCTAAGGTTTTGAAACCTTCGCTTGCAATCGCAGAAAAGTGCACAAATACATCTTTGCTACCATCTTCTGGAGTGATAAAACCAAAACCTTTAGACTCGTTGAACCACTTAACGTTACCTTTAACTTTAGACATCAAATTATTACCTTTAAAATAAAATAGACACACCATCTGTATCAGGCTCAGTACATCAGATATCTAAGTTACTTGTCTACAACCTAGATCACGAAAATTGACTAAAAAAGTAAAAATATATTATTTATCGGTATTATCTGTGCAAATTCCACCCATAATTCTTACAAATAGCAATTATTACAACTAATAGTATTAGCTATAGTGAATTATTTAGATATTACTTCTCATGCAATAGTAACCAACCTTTAATATCTAGGCCGCCAGTATAACCGACTAGCTTTCCATCATGCCCTAATACACGATGACAAGGTACAATTAAAGAAATGGGGTTACGTGAATTAGCCATTCCAACAGCACGACAGTAATTTACAGAACCTAACTTTAAAGCCAAATCCTTATAACTCCATCGCTCACCATAAGGTATCCCACATAAATGCTTCCAAACTTTCTTTTGAAACTCAGTTCCCTGAGGATTTAAAGCAACCGTAAAAACTTTTCTTTTATGACTAAAATATTCTTTTAACTCTTTCACGCAAAGTTTGGAGTGTTCATTCTTAATTTCTTTTTCTGTTTTTTCTTCAACAAAGTACAGGCTCGTTATTCCGTCATCATCAGCCGTAATATGGATCCACGGTTTAGGAAACTTTTCCGGTGTTTCTAAATATTGATGGTACATAGTATCTCCTTAAAAGGAATCAATTACCTGATTGTATATACAGTTATAGAGTAAATTATTTCCGCTTTGCAATAATCTTTTTTCTTAGTGTCACCAACTGAATCACTAAATCCACTTATTTTTTATTTTCAATGTTAATAACAACCTAGCAAATAATTAGAATAATTATCATTCAACTTTTCATATCCACTACATATTGTGTGGTTGATAAATAACTCACCCATATATAGTATTTACTTATTAATCTTGTTGGCTATGACACGTTAAAAAATCAAAAGGTAAATAATATGACTGAGATTACCATTTATAGTAAGCCTAATTGCGTTCAATGTAATGCAACATACCAAGCGCTAGATCGCAAACAAATTTCCTATCAGGTAATTGACCTCACTCAAGATGACCAAGCCCTTGAGCTAGTTAAAAAATTAGGCTATCAACAAGTCCCAGTAGTCATTGCTGGGGACAAACATTGGTCTGGGTTTCGTCCAGATATGATTAGCTTATTAGCGGCCTAGAGGTTCTTATGGCAACGGAAGCGCTTATCTATTTTTCCAGTCGTTCTGGAAATTGCCATCGCTTTGTTAAAAAGTTAGGCCTTCCAGCAACACGGCTCCCCATTGGTCGCCAAGAAAACAGCCTAATTGCAACAAAACCTTATGTTTTGTTACTGCCTACTTATGGTGGTGGAGGCTTAAAGGGTGCCGTCCCAAAAGAAGTGATCCAATTTCTAAATATTGAAGCCAATCGCTCACTTATCCGTGGAGTGATCGCTGCGGGTAACACCAACTTTGGCGATGCCTATGCCATTGCTGGGGATATTGTCGCGCAAAAGTGCCGTATTCCTTACCTTTACCGTTTTGAGCTTCTTGGCACAGAAAAAGATGTTCAATCCGTTAAGCAAGGCCTTCAAATATTTTGGCAGCGTACTGACAACTAGAGTTATTTCAAAATGGATAAAATGCAAAATACCACTGATATAGACTATCACGCACTTAATGCTATGTTGAATTTATATGATAGCAAAGGCCACATTCAATTTGATAAAGACAAGGAAGCTGCACATCATTATTTTAGGCAACATGTAAATCAAAACACTGTATTTTTTCATGACTTAAAAGAAAAATTAGATTTCTTAGTGCAAGAAAACTATTACGAAAGTAGCGTATTAGGTCAATATGATTTTGAGTTTATCAAATCATTATTTAAACAAGCTTATGCGCATAAATTTCGTTTCCAGACTTTTTTAGGTGCCTTCAAATATTACACCAGCTATACCCTAAAAACCTTTGATGGTAAACGTTATTTAGAGCGTTATGAAGATCGTGTCTGTATGGTGGCATTAACACTTGCACAAGGCTCAGAAAGCCTCGCGATGTTATATGTGGATGAGATCATCAGCGGTCGTTTTCAACCTGCTACCCCCACATTCCTGAATTGCGGTAAAAAGCAAAGAGGTGAACTAATTTCTTGTTTTCTTTTGAGAATCGAAGACAACATGGAATCCATCGGTCGCTCCGTAAATTCAGCATTACAATTATCCAAGCGCGGCGGTGGTGTCGCATTTTTAATGAGCAACTTACGTGAACAAGGCGCTCCAATAAAATTGATTGAGAATCAATCATCTGGTGTAGTCCCTGTCATGAAAATGCTAGAAGATGCCTTTTCCTACGCTAACCAATTAGGGGCTCGTCAAGGTGCCGGAGCCGTTTATTTACACGCGCATCATCCTGACATTATGCGTTTTCTTGATACTAAACGGGAAAATGCCGATGAAAAAATACGCATCAAAACGCTTTCTCTAGGGGTTGTTATTCCTGATATCACTTTCCAGTTGGCAAAAGATAATCAAGATATGTATTTGTTCTCTCCTTATGATATTGAACGCATATATGGTGTTCCAATGTCCGAAATTAGTGTGACAGAGAAATACCATGAAATGGTAAATAACAAGGGAATCAAAAAATACAAAATTAATGCGCGAGAATTTTTCCAAACCTTAGCTGAAATTCAATTTGAATCGGGATATCCCTATATTCTCTTCGAGGACACTGCCAACCGGGCCAACCCAATCGCAGGGCGAATTAATATGAGCAACTTGTGTTCGGAAATACTGCAAGTTAATCGCCCTAGTACTTATGAAGATGATTTAAGCTACCAACAGATTGGTAAAGATATTAGCTGTAACTTAGGTTCAATGAATATCGCTAAAACAATGGACTCCCCTAATTTTGCTCAGTCTATTGAGGCTGCTGTGCGGGCTTTAAGTGCAGTTTCAGATATGAGTGATATACGCTCAGTCCCTTCTATTGCACAAGGTAACCGCCAATCCCATGCCATTGGCTTAGGGCAAATGAATTTACATGGCTACCTTGCAAGGGAGCATATTCATTATGGTTCTGAAGAAGCGTTGGATTTTACCAATATTTATTTTTACTGTGTCACTTATTATGCGCTAAAAACATCCAACCAATTAGCCAGAGAAAGAAAAACTGCATTTGTTGGCTTTGAACACTCTACATATGCCTCTGGTGAATATTTCGATAAATATATCAACAACCTTTGGTTACCAAAGACACAGAATGTGCAGGAATTATTCCGACGTTCGGGTATCGAAATTCCAAGTCGTGAAGATTGGCTAGCCTTGAAACAGTCAATTATGACCCACGGAATTTACAACCAGAATCTGCAAGCTATCCCTCCGACAGGTTCAATTTCCTATATTAATAATTCAACATCTAGCATTCATCCTATCGTTTCACGAATAGAAATTCGTAAAGAAGGTAAAATTGGGCGCGTCTACTACCCAGCTCCTTTTATGGATAACAAAAATCTAGAGTATTACCAAGATGCTTACCAAATCGGGCCAGAAAAAATTATTGATACCTATGCAATGGCCACTCAACATGTTGACCAAGGTTTATCTTTAACCCTATTTTTTAAAGATGATGCCACTACCCGCGATATCAATCGTGCGCAAATATATGCATGGCGAAAAGGGATAAAAACACTGTATTACATTAGGTTACGCCAAACCGCCCTAGAAGGAACCGAAGTCGAAGGCTGCGTATCTTGCACTCTGTAATAGGAAAAAATCAAATGACCACCAGCACATCTTATACACCTGTTAAAGCTATCAACTGGAACCGACTTCAAGACGATAAAGATTTAGAAGTTTGGAACCGGTTAACCACCAACTTTTGGTTACCTGAAAAAATCCCGCTCTCCAATGACACACCATCTTGGAACACGCTTACTGCGGCAGAAAAACAGCTCACTATTCGAGTATTCACTGGCTTAACGTTACTCGATACCATCCAAAATACGGTTGGTGCTCCTTGTTTAATGCCTGATGCTCAAACCCCTCATGAAGAAGCCGTATTATCTAATATTAGCTTCATGGAAGCGGTACACGCTCGGTCTTATAGCTCAATATTTTCAACATTGTGCTCGACCACTGATGTCGATGACGCATACCGTTGGAGTGAAGAAAATACAGCGTTACAGAATAAAGCCAAAATCATCCTTTCTTATTATTGCAATTCACATCCACTGAAGAAAAAAATTGCGAGTGTGTTTTTAGAATCATTCCTTTTTTATTCAGGGTTTTATTTACCTATGTATTGGTCAAGTCGAGGTAAATTAACTAATACCGCAGACCTCATTCGATTAATTATTAGGGATGAAGCTGTACATGGATATTATATTGGCTATAAATTTCAAAATTCATTACAACAATATGATAATGAAGTACAAAAAGAAATTAAAGATTTCACTTTTTCATTATTACTTGATTTATATGAAAATGAAGTTAAGTATACGCAAGAACTGTATGACTCGGTGGGTTGGTCAGAAGATGTAAAAAAATTCCTTCATTATAATGCGAATAAAGCATTAATGAATTTAGGTTATGAAGCATTATTCCCAGATACAGTGACAGATGTTAGTGCTGCAATATTATCCGCATTATCCCCAGATGCGAATGAAAACCATGATTTCTTTTCGGGCTCTGGCTCATCTTATATTATTGGGAAGGCAGTAAGTACCGAGGATGATGATTGGAACTTCTAACAAACCAGTAAATTTAGTTTATCTATTAAGGCAGTCCCCCTAAAAAACTATATCATGATGAATAATAATGATTTTATTTATCATGATATTTTTTAGCTCAAAAAACAGACAATTTATTTCGTTTTTTATATGTATATCTGTTTAATTACTCATTTTTAATGAGTCAATCTGGCAAATTATTTGAAAATAATCCATATTCCAATTATTTTTGATAAGATAAATTAATATAAACTAGTGTATATTACATTTATTTTTCTACTATAAATGTTAATTTTTATCCGTATTAATAATAAATTAAAAACTTATTACTCCAATAGATTGTATTAAATGCGCTATCTAATAAATTCAGTCTCACCAGTTAGTTAACATATAGGATCTTAAATTAACGCACTAACGAATTAGGCTAATTATTTCTTTAATCAGCAAGAATAATTCGTCTTTTCTGCATGTGATTTTTTTGATTAATTATGCTTAACCAAGGGTTGTCAGTCGATTTTATTATGCTAGGGTTTATTGCTTGCAAGTTTTGCTAATAACTAAAACAGGAATAATTAAATTTAAACCATAATGATCGAACCCATTAAACTAAAATAGGAATTTCTGCCCTAATAATTTTCAACCGATAGTCGCAATTTTAAAATATTGTTTAAGCTATCACGACAGAATTAATCACATTCAATATGGGCAATCATTCTTCCTTATTGATTGAAAGTTGGGTAAATAATATATGGCAACAAAATTAGAAGTTAAAAATTTATATAAAATTTTTGGGGAAAATCCTGATCCGGCCTTCAAGCTACTGAAATCAGGAATGAGTAAAGATGATATCTTTGAAAAAACAGGCCTAACCGTAGGTGTTCAAGATGTTAATCTGACGATTGAAGAAGGCGAGATCTTTGTCGTGATGGGGCTTTCTGGCTCAGGGAAATCCACGTTGGTACGCCTCCTCAATCGCCTGATAGAACCGACAAGTGGCCAAGTCATGATTGATGGAGAAGACATCTCCGGTATTACTGACAAAGCACTGCGTGAAGTTCGACGAACTAAAATCAGTATGGTGTTTCAATCATTTGCACTTATGCCGCATATGAACGTGATTGATAACACTGCTTTTGGTATGGAACTTTCTGGTATTTCGAAAGAAGAACGGCATAAAAAAGCAATGGATGCCCTTCAACAAGTCAACCTAGAGAAATGGGCTAACTCATACCCTGATGAACTGTCAGGAGGTATGCGTCAACGTATAGGGTTGGCAAGAGCACTAGCCAATGACCCTGATATCCTATTAATGGATGAGGCTTTTTCTGCGCTAGATCCCTTGATCCGAACTGAAATGCAAGATGAGTTGCTCTCTTTACAAGGGGATAAACAGCGCACCGTTGTTTTTATTTCCCATGACCTTGATGAAGCCATGAGAATTGGTGATCGCATTGCCATCATGCAAGGGGGAGTCGTTGTTCAAATAGGCACTCCAGATGAAATTCTGAATAACCCTGCGAATGATTACGTCAAAACATTCTTCCGTGGCGTTGATATTAGCCAAGTCTTTAGTGCCAAAGATATTGCTCGTCGGCGACCTGATGCTCTTTTACATATCGCACCGGGTTTTGGTCCGCGTTCTGCCCTTAAAGTTCTAAATGACGAGGACCGCTATCATGGTTATTTGATCTCTCGAGGTCATACCTTTGTCGGTGTCGTTTCTGTTGAATCCCTCGAAAAAGCGCTCCGTGAAAAAGCCGGTATTGAATCTGCAATTTTAACCGATATCGAGCCTATTCAAGGCGATACATCTTTGAATGAAGTTATCTCAACTGTAGCGCAAGCTCCTTGTGCGGTACCAGTCATTAACGAAAAAAATCGTTATTTGGGGGTAATTTCGAAAGGAATGCTGTTGCAAGCACTGGATAAGGAGACGCCAAATGAGTAAACATAATCAAGAACAAACAACTAACCAGCAAGATCCATGGGCGGATGCTTCAGTGCAAGAAGCCCCAACACAAACCCCAGAAACTGCTGCTGATGATCCATGGGCTGCGAGCTCCGATAATAGCCAAACATCTTCAGATGACCCATGGGGTAATGCCCCAACAACAGATGCACCAGCGGAATCTGGCAGCAACGACTGGTTAGATGCAGCGCCAACAGATGGCGTATCAATTGATCAATTTAACTTTATGGACCCATTTCAGCACACATTGTTACCATTAGATTCGTGGGTAACTCACGGTATTGATTGGGTAGTACAAAATTTTCGCCCAGTATTCCAAGCTATTCGTGCACCAATTGATTTTATTCTCAGTGGGTTCGAGCAATTTTTAACCTCCCTGCCCTCCCCCGTCGCCATTATTTTATTTGCTTTATTAGCATGGCAATTCGCAGGAAGAGCAATGGGTATTGCAACATTCGTTTCAATGATTGTTATCGGGGCAATCGGAGCATGGTCAGAAGCCATGGTCACATTATCATTAGTATTAACGTCTCTGTTATTTTGTATTGTTATCGGGTTACCCCTCGGAATATGGCTTGCACGTAGTGATAGAGCAGCAAAAGTAGTCCGTCCACTACTCGATGCCATGCAAACAACACCCGCGTTTGTCTACCTAGTCCCCATTGTGATGTTATTTGGTATTGGTAATGTACCTGGCGTGGTGGTCACCATTATTTTTGCATTACCCCCGATCATTCGTTTAACCATTTTAGGTATTAAACAAGTCCCAGCAGACTTAATTGAAGCCGCAGAGTCATTCGGAGCCAGCCCTAGCCAAATGCTATTCAAAGTCCAGTTACCTTTAGCTATGCCGACAATTATGGCAGGGGTAAACCAAACATTGATGTTAGCACTATCCATGGTGGTGATCGCCTCTATGATTGCTGTCGGGGGCTTAGGACAAATGGTACTACGCGGGATAGGACGCTTAGATATGGGATTAGCCTCTGTTGGTGGGGTTGGGATCGTAATCCTTGCTATCGTATTAGACCGCTTTACACAATCGTTAGGCCAAGATACACGTGGCAAAGCACTATCACGCTGGTATCAAAAAGGCCCTATTGGGTTAATCACTCGCCCATTCAGTAAAAAATAAACACGTTCAACACATCCTCCATCCACGATAGAGCCATTATTTGGCTCTTCGCTTGCAAAGCCAAGCGACGAACCAAAATAGAAGGATAAACATAATGAGAAAGCCAATTATTCTTGCAACTGCCCTGACTGCTATTCTTAGCTCTTCACTCGCGTATGCGGAGTCATTACCGGGTAAAGGAATTAAAATAAACCCTGTACAAAGCACCATCAGTGAGGAAACATTCCAAACCTTAATTGTCTCAAAAGCCCTTGAAAAGCTCGGCTATGATATTAACCCTATCAAAGAAGTGGATTACAACGTTGCCTATTCCTCTATTGCCAATGGAGACGCAACTTTCCTAGCCGTAAGTTGGGTACCTTTACATGATGCACAATATGAAGCTGCCGGTGGTGATAAAGCCTTTTATCGCCAAGGGGACTATGTTGTCAATGCAGCACAAGGCTATTTAATTGATAAAAAAACCGCTGATAAATATAACATTACCAACATTGAGCAATTAAAAGACCCAAAAATCGCAAAATTATTTGACTCTAACGGTAACGGTAAAGCGGACTTAACTGGCTGTAACCCCGGTTGGGGCTGTGAAGCTGCGATCAATACACATTTAAAAGCTTACGACCTTGAAAAATCTATCGATCACAATCAAGGAAACTACGCGGCTATGATGGCCGATACCATCACGCGCTACAAAGAAGGGAAACCTATTTTCTACTATACCTGGACCCCTTACTGGATCAGTGATGTGTTAAAACCAGGCCGTGATGTAGTTTGGTTAGAAGTGCCTTTCTCGGCAATGCCGAATGGTGAAAAAACAGATACTACGCTTCCTAATGGCAAAAACTATGGTTTCCCACCAAACACAATGCACATTGTAGCGAATAAAAAATGGGCTGCCGATAACCCTGCTGCGGCGAAATTGTTTTCCATTATGAAATTACCTATTGCCGATGTGAATGCGCAAAACTTAAGGATGCATAATGGAGAAGCTTCTCAAGCTGATATTGAACGCCATGTGAATGGATGGATTAAAGCACACCAATCCACTTTCGATGGCTGGGTTGAAGAAGCAAAACAAGCTGCCAAATAAGTTAAACTACTGAGCAAAAACTAAAAACCATCTTCTTCTTGAAGATGGTTTTTTTTATAAATAGCGAAAAGAAATAAACCAAGCTTTTGAATTTTGTTTATAGTATTTGCCTAATTGATGATTGGTAATAAAAAATGAAACAACCACAAACGGCTGAACTCACTACTGGCCTAACCATTTTAATGGCAATTTCGACAGGTTTAGTTGTCGCTAGTAATTACTATGCTCAACCTCTGTTAGAGACTATTGCCGAGCAATTTAACCTTACCACCAATATGGCTGGGTTTATTGTGACCGCTGCCCAGTTGGGGTACGCTGCTGGTTTACTATTTTTAGTCCCTTTAGGGGATTTATTTGAACGTAAACGCTTAATTTTGGTTATGACCTTTCTTTCCGCGTTAGGTCTCCTAATTACAGCTTTATCAAATCATGTATGGCAAATATTATTAGGTACAGCTCTCACTGGTTTATTTTCAGTGGTCGCTCAAGTACTTATTCCACTAGCAGCATCTATCGCCAAACCACATCAACGCGGTAAAGCGGTTGGTATCATTATGAGTGGGTTACTGCTTGGGATTTTACTTGCAAGGACAGTTTCAGGGGCTGTCGCCATGGTGGGTGGCTGGAGAGCTATCTATTGGGTAGCTTTCGCTTTATTGATCCTATTGATGATTGTGCTAGCCATCAAATTGCCTCGCTATCACCAAAAAACCAATCTGAACTATTTTCAGTTACTTGGCTCTATCGGTCGCTTATTTTTTGGTACTCCCGTGCTTGCCGTAAGAGCCTCGCTCGGAGCACTTTCATTTGCTAATTTTGGTTTACTATGGACAGCGATGGCTTTTTTATTGGCAAGCCCACCGTTTAATTACTCTGAAGGCACTATTGGCTTATTTGGTCTGGTTGGGGCTGCTGGAGCATTCATGGCATCTCAGGCAGGACATCTTGTTGATAAAGGGAAAGGTAAACTCCTGACCACAATTGGGCTCGTTTTGTTGTTGTTATCGTGGATACCTATAGGGTTAGCTAAACACTCTCTCGTTGCATTTATTATTGGCGTCTTAGTTCTCGACCTTGCAGTACAAGCTGTTCACGTAACAAGTCAAAGTACGTTATACCGTATTTTACCAGAGGCTCGTAATCGGCTTACTGCCGGTTATATGACCAGTTATTTTATTGGTGGAGCGCTAGGCTCACTACTTTCGGGTTATGCTTATGAACATGCAGGATGGGAAGGCGTAGCCATTTCCGGTGTTATCTTAACTGCAATCAGTTTAATTATTTGGGCAATTGGTATTCGTTTTGACCCTACCATCACCGCGCAGGATCAATAACGTTTCTGCAGATAAAAACGCAGCTAACATTTCAGACAAAATGCTAGCTGCAGTGCTTTAACACATAAACAAACCTAACATATCAAAGTGATACCCTATAAGTTTATCAAATAAATATTTTGAATATTGAATTAATAAATATTCATATATTCATTAAATAGTTTTATTTGTTATAATAACTAAGGCGAAAGTTAGCAAATGACACTGTTAAACAAATACTATATCTTAATTAAAAGGTATACTAATAGTTAGTTATGGCAATTATTAACACATAGAATAATATATAAATTAAACAAAACTCGGTATTTATACGTAATAATTAAAATGTTCCATCTAACTTGTAATTATTGAGTAATAAAAAAAGTGGTATTGAGTTAATGTGATGTGATTATATATTGTTTTATATGATTATATTTAGTGCCTAAATCGATTTATTTTTGGTTGCTTCATAACCAATCATGTCTAAAAAAGCAAAAATGATTGGTTACGCTATACTGAAACCTGTAAATTACATTCATAAAATTTATGAATGATGTATCATAATCAAAATAAAATCGACGGTATTAAGTAAGTATAATTGCTAATTCTATCTTTTAATATACCATTTAGGTGGTTGATGACAGTTGTAATCTTACCAACTGAAACTAATAAGGTATCCAAATAATGGAAAGTTCATTTACACCGACTGAAGAACTACTAAACGCTCGTGTTGCACAGCAAGATTCACATGAAGCACCGATTCCGTATCAAGAAATTCTCTTAACACGCCTATGTATGCATGTTCATGGCAAGCTACTTGAATCACGTAATAACATGTTAAGAGCTCAAGGTATTAATGAAACTTTATTCATGGCATTAATGATCCTTGATACAAAAGACTCCCGTAGTATCCAGCCCTCTGAACTTAGTGCAGCACTCGGTTCCTCACGAACCAACGCCACACGCATAGCCGATGAGCTTGAAAAAAATGGTTGGATTGAACGTAAAGAAAGCCATAACGACAGACGTTGCCTACACTTGCATTTGACTGAGAAAGGAACTGAATTCTTAAATGGTTTATTGCCACCTCAGCATGGCGCCCTTATTGATATTTGGTCTGTTTTGGATGCTAATGAAAAACAACAGCTGGATATGCTGATGCGTAAATTACTCACCAAACTGGATACGATAAAAGATTAACCATGATCTTTATAGGGTTAATGTATTTGAGGCATTCTTACGCTCAAAGGTGAAAAAAAACTTTTCAGCTAACAATATTTCGTTATCCTTTCATTCTTATGCTTTGCGATATCCCATCGAGCAGCAAAATCATTTGTAGTCTTAGTTTCCAGTGGTTAATCCCTAACTACTGGAAACAATTGTGATCCCTATCCATCGAACATGGAGAATATGAGTATGAGTTCCCCTGAGGAAATGCAACAAACGCAGACTCCCCAACCAAATAAAAAAAGACAACGTAGAAATGCGCTCGTGTTTTTAACCATTATTTTTATTGCTATTGGCGTTGGCTGGGCTGTTTACTGGTATCTCGTACTTCGTCATTATGAGTCTACAGACAATGCATATGTCGCAGGTAACCAAGTACAAATCCAATCTCAAGTTTCTGGAAGTGTCATGACGGTCAATGTTGATAACACTGACTTCGTCAAAAGTGGGACCACGCTAGTCACGCTCGACCCTAGGGATGCAGAAATAGCACTTGAAAAAGCAAAAACAGAACTTGCCAATAGTGTGCGCCAAACACGCCAACACATAATTAACAGCCGCCAATTGCAAGCGAACATTGCCGTTAAGCGTTCAGAACTTAACCGATTACAAAATGATTTAAAACGCAGAGAAGTTCTAGGTAGTAGCAATGTTATCGGCAAAGAAGAACTACAACATGCCAGAGAGGCTGTCGTCAGTGCAAAAGCCGCATTAGATATGGCAATTGAACAGTACAATGCCAATCAAGCCATTGTTCTTAACACCCCAATAGCAAAACAACCCGCTGTAGAACAAGCCGCAACACAAGTGAGAAACGCTTGGTTAACCTTACAACGAACTAAAATCGTCAGCCCCGTCGATGGTTATGTTTCCCGCCGCAGTGTACAAGTAGGTTCACAGATTACGCCTTCAACACCATTAATGGCTATCGTCCCTTCTAGTGGCATGTGGATTGACGCTAATTTTAAAGAAACTCAACTTGCGGATATGCGTATTGGCCAAACTGCAAAGGTCACCACTGATTTCTACGGTAAAGATATTGTTTTCAATGGAACCGTCGTCGGTTTAGATATGGGGACAGGAAGTGCATTTTCATTACTCCCCGCACAAAATGCGAGCGGTAATTGGATCAAAGTCGTACAACGTCTCCCCGTTCGTATCGCCTTAGATGCTAATCAAGTTGAAGAGCATCCCCTGCGCATAGGGTTATCAACTGAAGTGACCGTCGATACTTTAAATAAAGATGGCAAAGTACTTTCTAAAGGCATGCGCGATACACCTGCATACCATACTGCAGCATTAGCCGTTGATATGTCACCTGCCGATAAAATAGTTACTGAGATAATTAATAATAACTCAGGGAATAAATAAGTGAGGGAGCAACCGTGACGCCAGCACCGTTAACAGGATCAAAACTTGCTTGGATGACTATTGCCCTTTCATTGGCAACCTTTATGCAAGTACTTGACTCTACGATTGCTAACGTAGCGATCCCAACTATTGCGGGTAACTTAGGTGCTTCTAACTCACAGGGAACTTGGGTAATTACCTCCTTTGGTGTCGCTAATGCAATTTCAATTCCAATCACTGGCTGGCTAGCTCGCCGGATAGGCGAAGTAAGATTATTTTTGTGGTCGACAGGGCTATTTGCTTTAACTTCATGGCTATGTGGCATTTCTAGTAGTTTAGAAATGCTAATTTTATTCCGTGTATTACAAGGCTTAGTTGCGGGACCACTGATCCCATTATCTCAGAGCCTGCTTCTTAATAACTACCCACCAGCTAAGCGAAATATGGCATTAGCTCTTTGGTCAATGACCATTGTCATTGCGCCTATTTGCGGGCCAATTCTTGGTGGGTACATTAGTGACAACTATCATTGGGGCTGGATATTTTTTATCAACGTACCATTTAGTATCGCGATTATTTTTGCCATCATGAAAACACTAAAAGGTCGTGAAACAAAAATATCGATACAACGCATTGATACTATTGGTTTAGTATTGCTTGTAGTAGGGATTGGTGCATTACAAATCATGCTTGACCAAGGCAAAGAACTCGATTGGTTTAACTCTACCGAAATTATTGTTTTGACCATAATTGCCGTTGTTGCTATTGCTTTCCTGATCGTATGGGAGCTCACGGATGAACACCCCGTAATTGACCTTTCACTATTTAAAGAACGGAATTTTACTATTGGCTGCTTATCCCTAAGCCTCGCTTACATGCTATATTTTGGGACCATTGTATTACTGCCCCAATTATTGCAGGAGGTTTACGGCTATACCGCAACATGGGCAGGCTTGGCTTCTGCACCCGTTGGTTTATTACCCTTGTTAATTACCCCAATAATTGGTCGTTTTGGTAACCGAATTGACATGCGCTATCTGGTTACATTCAGCTTTATTATCTATGCTGTTTGTTACTATTGGCGAGCTTATACCTTTGAACCGGATATGAGTTTCGCAGCAGCAGCATGGCCACAATTTGTACAAGGCCTAGCCATCGCCTGTTTCTTTATGCCACTAACAACCATTACCTTATCAGGCCTACCGCCTGAGAAAATGGCTTCAGCATCCAGCCTATCCAACTTTACCCGTACATTAGCAGGGGCAATAGGGACATCGATTACTACCACGATGTGGACACAAAGGGAATCAATGCACCATGAAAACCTCACAGAGTTTGTCAACCCTTACAACCCTAATGCCCAATATATGTATCATGAACTGGCAAAGATTGGTTTGAATGAGCAACAAAGTGCTGCATATTTAGCGAAAACCATTACAGACCAAGGGCTTATTATCTCCGCAAATGAGATCTTTTGGTTATCCGCAGGGATTTTTATCTTATTAATGGTCATTGTTTGGTTTGCAAAACCTCCATTCGGTGCAGGTTCAAAAGGTGGTGGTGCACATTAGCCCCCGCTTTATCATCCTAGCCCCACTTTTTATGTGGGGTTATTTTTTTGCTTATCGCCTTTCTAACCAATACACTAATTCACTAATCAGATTGCTCAGGTAAATTATCATGAAATCATGGGTTGAAAATAGCCAGCTAGTAGAACTGATCAACACCTTAGATGACTTCCAAGCAGAGCAATACCGCAAAAAACTTATTTGCTATGTCAATCAATACCAAGAAATTTACCCTTTCGATATATTGGACGATGTTCAGGCTTATCTGCAGCTAAAACTTGAAGCTGATGACCTTGATTTTACTTGTGTTCCACAAGAAATTACTCAAGCCATCGAAACAGGCTATTATGAATACTGCATCAGTTTAAATGAAATTTCTGCAGCTTATAAAATCGTGACAAAAGTAACACCATTAACCCGTTTAGACCTTATTCAATTCGCAAATCATTTACTAGAAGCTTATTCATGTAATTATTCCGAAGAGGAATTTTTAGCCCCTAAATTAACTGAGCTAGTTTGCTTATTGCATAAATAATATTCTTTATACAAAAAATATTACATATTTGCTCAGTCATAGGCTTATAGCGCAATAACAACTCAACGAGTGAAACTCATTAAGCCATAAATAATTAATCGGCTATTGCTAAAAATACCCCCCATAATAGAAGTTAAGCCCGCATGACTTTTAATTTGCTATTTCGTCACGTATTTGTTCCCCCCACTCACACATCATATTGAGAACTGGAATTAACGTTTTTCCTCGGGGAGTTAAACTATATTCTACTTTAGGGGGGATTTGAGGGTATTCCTCTCTAAATACTAAACCATCTTTTTCTAACTCTTTAAGCGTCGAACTTAATGTCTTGTAAGTAATCGTTCCGATACAACGTTGTAACTCATTAAAACGGATCACTTCTTTATGTTGGGCTAACCAATACAAAATGATCATTTTATATTTGCCATTGATCACGGAAAGCGTATACCCGAAGCCAGTTTCTTGCGGGTTAATACCACTCAAAGCACATAATATTTCCTCTCTATTTTTCATATTATCACTATCCTTTAGGTAAGTATGTGTCGTCAGTGTGCGTATTTTCTTTTTTGAAATTGGATTTTATACTGCCAATACTTTCAAACAAAGGAATAATTTAGTGAAAACTTTAATCGTCGTCGCTCATCCTAATATGCAAGACTCTGTTATTAATCGTCATCTATTAGAACAAGCCGCCAAACAAACCAATGACTTTACGATCCATAATATTTATGAAGCTTATCCAGATTGGAATATTGATGTTGCTAGAGAGCAAGCGTTAATTGAAGCCCATGACAATGTGATCTTACAATTTCCTATTTATTGGTTTAACTCTCCGCCATTACTTAAAAAATGGCTAGACGATGTATTTACTTATGGGTGGGCATATGGTTCACAAAGTCACGACAGACTGAAAGAAAAAACGATCGCTTTAGCCGTTACCGCTGGAATTAGGGATGAGGACTACCATGCTGAAGGAAAATATCAGTATACACTCGCTGAGATATTGCGGCCGTTCGAAGTTACCGTCTTATACATTAATGCTAAATGGGGCGGCTTTTTTGGGTTTTATGGTACCGAAACATATGACGAAAAAGGACTAACTGAATTATCACCTGAAGGGAATATTACGGATAAACAAATGACCCAATATTTAGAATTTATTGAATCAATAAATTGTTAAGTTAGCTCTCACTTTATACGAGCTAAATATAAATCCAGAACTAGCTTTATATTTAGCTAGCCTGGATTTAATTTTTACTCAGTGCGCTATTACTTAACTTGGTTTTGCTGCCACCATTGCGCCAACATAATTCCAGTTGCAACAGACACGTTCAAGCTTTCTACTTTACCTGTACCGCCAATATACAGACTCATATCCCCTTGATCCCACGCGCTATCACTTAAGCCATCACTTTCTTGGCCTAATACTAAGACCATTTTAGCGGGTAACTTAGCTTTCGCTAAATCTAGGCTTCCTTTATGGCTAGAGGTAGTCACAATGGTATAACCTGCTTGACGAAATTTATCCAACGTTGAGGTTAAACCGTCAGCATCAATCGCTTTAATATGCTCAGCGCCGCCTTCTGCGGTACGAATTGCTGCACCAGACTCTAGCATGCCAGCATCTTGCAGAATAACGCCTTTCACACCGAAGTGGGCACAGCTACGCATCATTCCGCCTAGGTTATGTGGGTTACCTACATCTTCTAGTGCTAATACACAATCTTTCTCTGCCGCTTGCTGTATATAAGCATCTGCGCTCATTCCACCACGCTTTTTGATGATAAAACAGACACCACCATGGTGTTCAGTGCCCGATGCCTTTGATAACTCTTCATCATCAACAACATGGTAAGCTTTACGGTTTGCCGCCATCCATTTTAATGCATCACGAAAACGTGGCGTCACAGATTGTAAGAACCACGCACGAACAATCGCATCAGGCCGGTTCTTAAACATAGCTTGGCATGCGTTTTCACCATAGATACGCGTTTCTTCCTGACGTTGCTTACGTAATTGCTCTGGGTCTATTTGGCTTTTACCCGCAATTCCACCATGGTCGTTAACCAGTTCTTCGCTATCTGGTTTAGAAACAGTGCGCCATGGTGAACGCTCACGAGATACATCATCGCGGCTATCAGAACGACGCTCCGGACGATTAGGGCGCCCACCACGGTCATTTCTTCCATCACGTCGGTCATTACTGCGTTTATCATTACCACGTCTATCGTCACGCCCTCCGTCACGACCGCCACGGCGTTTATCATTATTTTTATTGTTGTCCGCTTCTTCACTACGGACATACATCACTTTTACTTTGCCGTTTTTACCACTAAATTCATTCGAGTCGTTCATCACTATCCCCTACTAAGCTATGGCGCGAAGATTACATGATGTTGCAAGGCTACGCCACCGATTCACGCTATTATCTCACCGAAAACTTATTGAATATACTTCTATCGTATAGAAATCGTTTTGCGTACAATAAGCCCCTCATTTTAAATCCCCTAAAAACCTTAATTAACCATGACCCCGAATGCAGTTTATCACCTTCGCCAGCAGCGCCTTGCATTATCAACTAAGCCTTTTAAAGCCAGAGGTTGTCGAGTAAAACGCTGTGAATATTGCTTGTTACCTGTTCCACAATGCTTATGCAAAGACACGGTATCATCACAAGCAAAAAGCCAATTTTGCTTAATTATGTTTGATGGCGAAGTATTTAAACCAAGTAATACTGGGAAATTGATTGCAGATATTTTGCCTAATACCCTCGCATTCCAATGGTCAAGGACTGAACCGGACGCGCAGTTATTAGCTATATTACAAGACACCACAAAACAACCATATCTTATTTTTCCAGAGAGCTACGCTGAAAGTGAACGCACCGTGGTAAATCAACCAAATATCTCTGAAAAACCCCCGTTGTTTATTTTATTGGATGGCACTTGGCCTGAAGCCCGTAAAATGTTTCGAAAAAGCCCTTATCTCAATAATCTTCCAATGCTTTCAATCAATACCAAAGCAAGAACTGATTATTTATTACGGACGCCATCAAGGGAAGAACAACACTGTACAGCGGAAGTTGCTGCAACAGTTTTAGAATTAGCTGGGGATACCAACGCATCTCAACAATTGTTCAGCCACTTCAACCTATTTCGCCACAAATATCTTGAAGGTAAACCTCACCATCCAATGGCACAAATGATGCTAAATGAAACCTCGCTCTAACTATTTTTGGGTAATTTTTTAATTTATTTTACGCACGTAGTACCAAGAAATTTTAACTTTCGGATCATCATCATCATAAAACGTGAACGTGCTTGTATAAATTAATTAAATTGGCAGGATAAACTAGCGCAAAGTCAAAGTTAGGGCATAGTATTCATAAGTATTACTCAGCCTATTTTATCTATTGAGCTTTTAGTTCGTTCCAGCAAAACGGAAGGTTACCAATCATGGGTTTAGTGAGTCAGCTAGAATCTTTATTCAGACCAAAGTCTATTGTTGTTATTGGGGCATCTGAAAATCCGAACCGTGCAGGTTCGGTGATGATGAAAAATCTCCTAACCAGTGGCTTCAAAGGGCCAATCCTTCCTGTTAACCCAAACCGTCATTCAGTACTTGGTGTATTTGCTTATCCATCAGTTGATGAACTCCCTCTTAAACCTGATCTTGCTGTAATTTGCACTCATTACTCACGGAATATCGATTGTTTGCATCAATTAGGCGCTGTTGGTTGTAAGGTTGTGATTGTTTTATCATCCCCTTCTATTCAATTTAATGAACTTAAAAAAGTTGCTCAACAGTACCAAATGCGGTTACTTGGCCCAAATAGCTTAGGCTTCCTTGCCCCATGGCAAGGGCTAAATGCCAGTTTTTCACCTATTCCAATTTTAAAAGGAAAACTCGCCTTTATCTCTCAATCTGCCGCGGTCTCAAACACTGTTCTTGACTGGGCCAGGCACAGAGAAATCGGTTTTTCCTACTTTATTGCCCTTGGTGATAGCATCGATATCGATATCGATGACTTATTGGATTACTTAGCTCGGGACAGTAAAACAAGTGCTATTTTGCTTTATCTTGAGAACATCAGTGATGCAAGGCGCTTTTTGTCTTCATCTCGTAGTGCATCACGTAATAAGCCAATTTTAGTCATAAAAAGTGGTCGTACGCGTAAAGCACAAGAACTACTCGGTGATAAACCTAGCTTAGACGCCGCCTATGATGCGGCTATCCAACGGGCAGGGCTTTTACGTGTACAAGACACTCATGAAATGTTTTCCGCCGTAGAAACATTAAGTTATATGACGCCATTACGGGGGGAACGCCTGTCTATCATGAGCAATGGTTCAGCACCCGCAGCGATGGCATTAGATGAACTACTGTTACGCAATGGTAAGCTAGCTAAGCTAAGTATTGAAACCGAAAATGAATTAAGCTCTTTATTGCCTCTTGATTTATCAACGCAAAATCCTATCGACTTAGGGGATGACTCAACGGTTGAACGCTACATCAATGTGCTAAATAAAATGCTTGATAGCCACGACCACGATGCTTTGTTATTGATCCACACACCGAGTGCGATCACTGAAAGCAAAATAATGGCAGAAAAAATTATTAAGGCCATAAAGCAGCACCCTAGGGGGAAATGGCTAACCATCCTAACCAATTGGTGCGGCGAATATTCATCTCAAGAATCACGCCGACTTTTCAGTGAAGCTGGTATTCCAACTTATCGTACTCCTGAAGGGGCTATTACCGCCTATATGCATATGGTGGAATACCGCCGTAATCAAAAACAACTCAAAGAAACTCCAGCGCTCCCAGTGGGTATTACGGCAAACACTCAGCAAGCTCATGAATACATCCAACAAGCATTAACTAACAACAACCTTCATTTAGATACCCATGAAGTCCAGCCTATCTTAAAGGCATATGGCTTAAACAGCCTTCCAACATGGATTGCCCATTCAAGTGATGAGGCCATTGAAATTGCAGAAAAAATTGGTTATCCCGTTGCATTAAAACTACGTTCTCCAGATATTGTCCATAAATCTGAAGTACAGGGGGTTATGCTTTATTTACGTAATGCGAAAGAAGTCGAGGATGCCGCAAAAGCAATTATTGAGCGTGTTTCCACTAATTTCCCTAATGCACGCATTGAAGGGTTACTGGTACAAAGTATGGCAAACCGAGCTGGGGCCCAAGAGCTAAGAATTGCTGTTGAATTAGACCCCGTATTTGGTCCCTTAATTATGTTAGGAGAAGGCGGTATTGAATGGCAACAAGAAAGCCAAGCAGCCGTCGCCTTGCCGCCACTTAATATGGCTTTGGCCCGTTATCTGGTAATCAATGCAATTAAAGGATATAAAATCAAATCCAGAAGTGCCCTAGAACCTTTAAATATACTAGGGCTATCTAGCTTATTGGTCCGTGTTTCAAATCTAATTATTGATTGCCCGAATATTACACGTTTAGACATTCATCCATTGTTAGCTTCAGGTGACGAATTTACCTTGCTTGATGTCTCTATGACATTAAGTCCAACAGATAGTGCAACAACATCGAGGCTTGCTATTCGCCCTTATCCGAGCGAACTCGAAGAAACTATCGCCTTAAAAGAAGACCTAACCTGCCTGCTACGGCCTATTCTTCCTGAAGACGAACCATTACTGAAGTCCTTTATCGAACAAGTCACCAAAGAAGATCTTTACTATCGTTATTTTAGCGAGATCAGCGAATTCACCCATGATGATCTCGCAAACATGACTCAAATTGATTACGACAGAGAAATGGCTTTCGTGGCCGTCAAAAACCAAGGTTCTAATCCTGAAATTATTGGCGTTACCCGTGCAATGGCCGATCCAGATAACCAAGAAGCTGAATTTGCTGTATTAGTGCGCTCAGATATGAAAGGGCAAACTCTTGGTTACCAGCTAATGCAAAAGCTGCTTAATTACACCCGTAACCACGGTATAAAAAAATTGACGGCAATAACCATGCCTGAAAATAGAAATATGATCAGCTTGGCAAAAAAATTAGGCTTTGAAATTGATGTTCAGTTTGAGGATGGGGTCGTAAACCTAACACTCTATCTGTAAAAAAACTGGGTATAACTACATAACTTGTATGGTAATTAAACAGGCTGTTAATTTGTACTAAATGGTTTGGCTAAATATGCTATCATCCATAGATCATTCGCTTGAAAATGTGCGTAAAGCGATTTGCTATTGGACTAATAAGAGAAAATTCACACTGTGATGTTGTCAAAATTAAAACAAGCAAAACATCAACAATATTTGGTTAGTTTACCTAAACTGTCTCAAGAAATTGCTGATGTAAAAACGCTATATAAGACAGAAGATTTTCGTGATGAACTGCTGAAACAAATTTCTCAGGCTCAAAATACTATCTACATAACCGCTTTGTATTTAGAGAAAGATGATGCAGGCAAAGACGTACTTCATGCGTTATATGCTGCAAAACAAGCTAATACATCATTGGATATCAAAATTCTCGTAGACTGGCACCGTGCTCAACGTGGCAGAATAGGCGTTGCAGCAAATGCAACTAACGCCGATTGGTACTATGACGTTGCTCAGCATTATCCTAATATCGATATTCCAGTCTATGGCATTCCTGTTAATACTAGGGAAGCCTTAGGTGTGTTGCACCTAAAAGGTTTCTTGTTTGATGATACTTTACTGTACAGCGGTGCAAGTATTAATGATGTTTACTTACAACGTCATGATAAGTACCGTTATGATCGGTATCATTTGATCAAAAATAGCCAACTTACCGCATCAATGAAAAAATTTATTGATGACTCGTTATTACAAGCCGAGGCTGTTCATTTACTAAATACAACAACTCGCCCTAAAACAGCTGAATTTAAACACTTAATCAAACAATTTCGTTTGGGGTTAAGGGGTTCTTCTTATCAATTTATCGGGAATGCCTCAAACGATGAGCTATCCGTAACTCCATTTGTCGGTCTTGGTAAAAAGAATGATTTAAACCGTGTGATCACTCATTTAATGGGCTCTACCAATAAAAAACTCACAATTTGTACGCCCTATTTTAATCTACCAGCAGTTTTAGTTAGAATTATTAGTCGGTTGCTAAGAGAGGGTAAGCAAGTCGAAATTATTATTGGTGATAAGACAGCTAATGATTTCTATATCCCACCTGAAGAACCATTTAAAATTATAGGTGCACTACCTTATCTCTATGAGATAAACCTGCGCCGCTTTGTAAGCCGTCTGCAACGTTTTATCGATAATCAACAACTGACCGTTAGGCTGTGGAAAGATGGTGAAAATACCTATCATCTAAAAGGGATGTGGGTAGATAATCAGTGGCAGTTAATAACAGGTAATAACTTGAATCCTCGGGCATGGGGGCTAGATCTTGAAAATGCAGTGCTTATCCACGATCCAAAACAAGAATTACAAGATCAACGTAGCCACGAATTAGAGTGCATCCGCACGCACACAAAAGTGGTAGGCCATTTTCGGGAACTTGATAGCATTCAAACCTACCCAGTAAAAGTAAAAAAACTTATCCGCAGATTACGTCGAATACGTGTGGATAGGCTAATTAGCCGGATTTTATAACCCCAGTCCAAGTCAGCGTCACTTTAGTGGCGCTTTTTATGGCCGTTGACTCGGTGATGATACCTACTATGTTTAAGCCATTCATTATTAGTATATTCATAATGTTAATCACTGGGTGTAGTGGTTATCATTGGTCTAATGATAACTGGAAAGGCAAAGATAAAGCCCAACACTTCGCATTTTCCGCAGCAATGACTGCAGCAGGAAATGCATATGCTGATAGGCAAAATATGCGACATAGAGACGCAGCACAATTCGGTATTTTATTTTCAGTCTCACTAGGTGCTGCAAAAGAATTATATGATAGTCGGCCAGAAGGAACAGGTTGGAGCTGGCATGATTTCACTTATGACGTTGCTGGAGCTGTAGCAGGATATAGCTTATATCAATCATTTAAATAATCTTTGGTTTCATCTTTATCGTCCCCTTTCACTAAATCATTCCTTACCGGATGCCCCCTCTTCACTATCTTATACATTTCGTTCTCTATCGAAGCATCCCTAAAAAAATTGACTATATTAAGGCTTTCTAACTGAAGGGGGTTTTATGATCGCAGTACTATTTGAAGCAAATCCAATTCCTGAACAACAAAGCCGTTACTTTCAGCTAGCCGCTGAACTCAAGTCAGAGTTGCTAAATATTAAAGGATTTATTTCTATTGAGCGTTTTCAAAGCCTAACAACCACTGGGAAGATTTTGTCTCTATCGTGGTGGGAAAATGAAGAAGCCATAATTGAATGGAAAAACAATATGCAACACCAACATGCTCAATTTGAAGGGAAAAGCACCATTTTTTCACAGTACCATATTCGGGTAGCACAAGTTATCAGAGATTATTCATTAAATAAAAGAGACTAACCTTTATGTATGATATTTATGTGATCCTTGATAATCAACCGGGCAAATTAGCGATACTTGGCGCTACATTAGGCCAACATGGCATCAGTCTCGAAGGTGGCGGTGTTTTTTCTGTCGAGGGCAAAAGCCATGCACATTTTTTAATTGAGCACACAGAAAATATTCATCAAGCTCTATTCTCCGTAGGTTTACAGCTTGAAAGCATTTCACAACCTGTAATTTGTCAACTCAATCAAGATTGCCCAGGAGAGCTTGGCAAAATAGCTGCACACCTCGCTCATTATCATATTAATATCCTTGTGCAATATAGTGATCACAACAATAGGTTGATACTATTAACCGATAACAATGAGCTCGCTATTAAAATCACGAAAAAATGGAGTGTTCCCCGTGAGATCAACCCAGCCAGACCTCCTAACCGAGGAAAATGAACACTTAGAACGCTCAATTTCAAATGTTGCCTCTGCAATTGCTGACCCCTCAAGGGTCAGTATTCTTTGTGCGCTAATGGATGGCAAGGCTTGGACTGCAACAGAGTTAAGTACCGTTGCAGGGGTCACACCTTCAACGGCCAGTGCCCATCTGGCAAAATTGTTAAATAGTCAATTAATTACCTATCTGTCTCAAGGGCGACACCGCTACTATCGCCTCGCTGGTACAGATATCGCAGCTCTAATTGAAACTTTAATGGGGGTTTCAATGAAAATGAAGAGTCAACACCCCACCACCACACCTATTACCTTACGCAAAGCGCGCACCTGTTATAACCACCTAGCAGGAGAAATCGCAGTAAAAATCTATCAATCTATGCAAAAAAGAGGCTGGATATTAATCGAAGAGAACAAACTTTCTACATTTGGCATTGACGGTTTTAAACAGCTAGGCATCAAATTACCAATAAAAACAACAAAAAAAATGGTGTGTGAATGTTTAGACTGGAGCGAACGAAGTATGCATCTGAGTGGAGTCGCTGGCGCTGAATTATTAAAAATATTTGAGCAAAACGGATGGATAAACAGAATAAAAGGCTATAGGGAAGTAAGTTTTACATCAACGGGCAAAAAAGCCTTAAAGCGCTATTTTGAAATTGATATCACCTAATTTAACTATTTAATATTATTAGCATTCTTCGGTTCATATATGTAAAAAAGCCCCGTGATTTTCATCACGGGGCTTGATTAAGTGGCGGAACGGACGGGACTCGAACCCGCGACCCCCTGCGTGACAGGCAGGTATTCTAACCAACTGAACTACCGCTCCACTTATTCTTTTCGCCTTTCGGCAATTTACTGCTTCTTATAAGCAATAAATTTTTAATTAATGTCTGGCAGTTCCCTACTCTCACATGGGGAGACCCCACACTACCATCGGCGCTACGGCGTTTCACTGCTGAGTTCGGCATGGGGTCAGGTGGGACCACCGCGCTATTGCCGCCAGACAAATTCGGTTTGTTCCCGTTTAGCGCATTTCGTCACTAAACCAGAACTGCAATCTTGAACAAGCTGCCATGTCCCTCGCCTCTCGGCTTCTCACGCTCATTGAATCAACGTCATCTCTCAATCTCTAAAACACCTTCGGTGTTGTCAGGTTAAGCCTCACGGTTCATTAGTATTGGTTAGCTCAACATATCGCTATGCTTACACACCCAACCTATCAACGTCTTAGTCTTAAACGTTCCTTTAGGACCCTTAAAGGGTCAGGGAAGACTCATCTCAAGGCAAGTTTCCCGCTTAGATGCTTTCAGCGGTTATCTCTTCCGCACTTAGCTACCGGGCAATGCCATTGGCATGACAACCCGAACACCAGTGGTGCGTCCACTCCGGTCCTCTCGTACTAGGAGCAGCCCCTTTCAATCTTCCAACGCCCACGGCAGATAGGGACCGAACTGTCTCACGACGTTCTAAACCCAGCTCGCGTACCACTTTAAACGGCGAACAGCCGTACCCTTGGGACCTACTTCAGCCCCAGGATGTGATGAGCCGACATCGAGGTGCCAAACACCGCCGTCGATATGAACTCTTGGGCGGTATCAGCCTGTTATCCCCGGAGTACCTTTTATCCGTTGAGCGATGGCCCTTCCATTCAGAACCACCGGATCACTAAGACCTACTTTCGTACCTGCTCGAGCCGTCACTCTCGCAGTCAAGCTGGCTTATGCCTTTGCACTAACCGCATGATGTCCGACCATGCTTAGCCAACCTTCGTGCTCCTCCGTTACTCTTTGGGAGGAGACCGCCCCAGTCAAACTACCCACCAGACACTGTCCGCACCCCGGATAACGGGGCAACGTTAGAACATCAAACATTAAAGGGTGGTATTTCAAGGTTGGCTCCATGCAGACTGGCGTCCACACTTCAAAGCCTCCCACCTATCCTACACATCAAGGCTCAATGTTCAGTGTCAAGCTATAGTAAAGGTTCACGGGGTCTTTCCGTCTTGCCGCGGGTACACTGCATCTTCACAGCGAGTTCAATTTCACTGAGTCTCGGGTGGAGACAGCCTGGCCATCATTACGCCATTCGTGCAGGTCGGAACTTACCCGACAAGGAATTTCGCTACCTTAGGACCGTTATAGTTACGGCCGCCGTTTACTGGGGCTTCGATCAAGAGCTTCTCCTTACGGATAACCCCATCAATTAACCTTCCAGCACCGGGCAGGCGTCACACCGTATACGTCCACTTTCGTGTTTGCACAGTGCTGTGTTTTTAATAAACAGTTGCAGCCAGCTGGTATCTGCGACTGGCTTCAGCTCCATGGGTAAACCACTTCACCTAGCGCCAGCGTGCCTTCTCCCGAAGTTACGGCACCATTTTGCCTAGTTCCTTCACCCGAGTTCTCTCAAGCGCCTGAGTATTCTCTACCTGACCACCTGTGTCGGTTTGGGGTACGATTAGTGATAATCTAGAGCTTAGAGGCTTTTCCTGGAAGCGGGGCATGAGCTACTTCGCCACCGTAGTGACTCGTCATCAGACCTCAGCATATAGTGAACCGGATTTGCCTAATTCACCTGCCTACATCCTTAAACCGGGACAACCGTCGCCCGGCCAGCCTAGCCTTCTCCGTCCCCCCATCGCAATTATCACCAGTACGGGAATATTAACCCGTTTCCCATCGACTACGCATTTCTGCCTCGCCTTAGGGGTCGACTCACCCTGCCCCGATTAACGTTGGACAGGAACCCTTGGTCTTCCGGCGTGCGGGTTTTTCACCCGCATTATCGTTACTTATGTCAGCATTCGCACTTCTGATACCTCCAGCATACCTCACAGTACACCTTCACAGGCTTACAGAACGCTCCCCTACCCAACAATATTTACATATCGCTGCCGCAGCTTCGGTGCATAGTTTAGCCCCGTTACATCTTCCGCGCAGGCCGACTCGACCAGTGAGCTATTACGCTTTCTTTAAATGATGGCTGCTTCTAAGCCAACATCCTGGCTGTCTGAGCCTTCCCACTTCGTTTCCCACTTAACTATGACTTTGGGACCTTAGCTGGCGGTCTGGGTTGTTTCCCTCTTCACGACGAACGTTAGCACCCGCCGTGTGTCTCCCGTGATAACATTCTTCGGTATTCGTAGTTTGCATCGAGTTGGTAAGTCGGGATGACCCCCTAGTCGAAACAGTGCTCTACCCCCGAAGATGAGTTCACGAGGCGCTACCTAAATAGCTTTCGGGGAGAACCAGCTATCTCCCGGTTTGATTGGCCTTTCACCCCCAGCCACAAGTCATCCGCTAATTTTTCAACATTAGTCGGTTCGGTCCTCCAGTTAGTGTTACCCAACCTTCAACCTGCCCATGGCTAGATCACCGGGTTTCGGGTCTATACCCTGCAACTCATTCGCCCAGTTAAGACTCGGTTTCCCTACGGCTCCCCTATACGGTTAACCTTGCTACAGAATATAAGTCGCTGACCCATTATACAAAAGGTACGCAGTCACCCTGATAAATCAAGGCTCCCACTGCTTGTACGTACACGGTTTCAGGTTCTATTTCACTCCCCTCGCCGGGGTTCTTTTCGCCTTTCCCTCACGGTACTGGTTCACTATCGGTCAATCAGGAGTATTTAGCCTTGGAGGATGGTCCCCCCATATTCAGACAGGATAACACGTGTCCCGCCCTACTCGTCGAGTTCACAACACTAATATCTTCAGATACGGGGCTATCACCCTTTACTGCCGGACTTTCCAGACCGTTCTCCTGATACTAATGCTGATTAAGACTCTGGGCTGCTCCCCGTTCGCTCGCCGCTACTAGGGGAATCTCGGTTGATTTCTTTTCCTCGGGGTACTGAGATGTTTCAGTTCCCCCGGTTCGCTTCGTTTGACTATGTATTCATCAAACGATAGTGCAACGAATTGCACTGGGTTTCCCCATTCGGAAATCGTCGGGTATAACGGTTCATATCACCTTACCGACGCTTATCGCAGATTAGCACGTCCTTCATCGCCTCTGATTGCCTAGGCATCCACCGTGTACGCTTAGTCGCTTAACCTCACAACCCGAAGGTGTCTTCTGACAACGAGTGACTGTGCTTCATGATTTCGGCGTTAGTCCGTGCTCGCAATGCTCACGTACATTAAGTACGCTGCGCTTGCTGTGCGCGGGCTGCCTTGAACTCATTTCGCTCGTCGACTCGATAGTTCAAAGTACACTATTCAAGTTGAGATTTTTGAGAGACTCTCACATTGTTTAAGCGATAAACAATGTGCGTTGTTTTCAATTTTCAGCTTGTTCCAGATTGTTAAAGAGCATAATTATTCGCAATAGACTATTTGACTAATCTATTCTGAATAATCAGAAAAATTTATGGTGGAGCTAAGCGGGATCGAACCGCTGACCTCCTGCGTGCAAGGCAGGCGCTCTCCCAGCTGAGCTATAGCCCCATAAAGGTAATTTCAGTATCAATAATAAATAATAAAATTTATACTTCTCGCTTTTAGTATGCTTAAAGTTACCAATTTTGTTTAGTCTAGGCGCGGATTGGCGAAGTTTACTTTTGGGTAAACGAGCTAATCTGCAACAACGAATAAACAAAATTTGGTAGGCCTGAGTGGACTTGAACCACCGACCTCACCCTTATCAGGGGTGCGCTCTAACCACCTGAGCTACAAGCCTATTGATACTGCTACTCTATTTCATCAGACAATCTGTGTGAGCACTTCACAAAAACACTTCAATGGTAAGGAGGTGATCCAACCGCAGGTTCCCCTACGGTTACCTTGTTACGACTTCACCCCAGTCATGAATCACAAAGTGGTAAGCGCCCTCCCGAAGGTTAAGCTACCTACTTCTTTTGCAACCCACTCCCATGGTGTGACGGGCGGTGTGTACAAGGCCCGGGAACGTATTCACCGTAGCATTCTGATCTACGATTACTAGCGATTCCGACTTCATGGAGTCGAGTTGCAGACTCCAATCCGGACTACGACGTACTTTATGAGTTCCGCTTGCTCTCGCGAGGTCGCTTCTCTTTGTATACGCCATTGTAGCACGTGTGTAGCCCTACTCGTAAGGGCCATGATGACTTGACGTCATCCCCACCTTCCTCCGGTTTATCACCGGCAGTCTCCTTTGAGTTCCCGACCGAATCGCTGGCAACAAAGGATAAGGGTTGCGCTCGTTGCGGGACTTAACCCAACATTTCACAACACGAGCTGACGACAGCCATGCAGCACCTGTCTCAGAGTTCCCGAAGGCACCAAAGCATCTCTGCTAAGTTCTCTGGATGTCAAGAGTAGGTAAGGTTCTTCGCGTTGCATCGAATTAAACCACATGCTCCACCGCTTGTGCGGGCCCCCGTCAATTCATTTGAGTTTTAACCTTGCGGCCGTACTCCCCAGGCGGTCGATTTAACGCGTTAGCTCCGAAAGCCACTCCTCAAGGGAACAACCTTCAAATCGACATCGTTTACAGCGTGGACTACCAGGGTATCTAATCCTGTTTGCTCCCCACGCTTTCGCACCTGAGCGTCAGTCTTTGTCCAGGGGGCCGCCTTCGCCACCGGTATTCCTCCACATCTCTACGCATTTCACCGCTACACATGGAATTCTACCCCCCTCTACAAGACTCTAGCTGACCAGTCTTAGATGCCATTCCCAGGTTAAGCCCGGGGATTTCACATCTAACTTAATCAACCGCCTGCGTGCGCTTTACGCCCAGTAATTCCGATTAACGCTTGCACCCTCCGTATTACCGCGGCTGCTGGCACGGAGTTAGCCGGTGCTTCTTCTGTCGGTAACGTCAATCGTTGATGATATTAGCATCAACGCCTTCCTCCCGACTGAAAGTACTTTACAACCCTAAGGCCTTCTTCATACACGCGGCATGGCTGCATCAGGCTTGCGCCCATTGTGCAATATTCCCCACTGCTGCCTCCCGTAGGAGTCTGGGCCGTGTCTCAGTCCCAGTGTGGCTGATCATCCTCTCAGACCAGCTAGGGATCGTCGCCTAGGTGAGCCATTACCTCACCTACTAGCTAATCCCATATGGGTTCATCCGATAGCGCAAGGACCGAAGTTCCCCTGCTTTGCTCCTAAGAGATTATGCGGTATTAGCCACCGTTTCCAGTGGTTATCCCCCTCTATCGGGCAGATCCCCATACATTACTCACCCGTCCGCCGCTCGTCAGCGAGAAGCAAGCTTCCCCTGTTACCGCTCGACTTGCATGTGTTAGGCCTGCCGCCAGCGTTCAATCTGAGCCATGATCAAACTCTTCAATTAAAAGTAGCTTGATGCTCAAAGAATGTCTTACTGACCGTAACGTTCTTTTGTTCGGCTAACGTTGTCGGCTTCACATCGCTTCCCCTCGCCGTACCTAAGTACTGTCTCGGGTTATCTCTGCTTGCCTTCGCGTTATCCTTCCAAAATAAGCGTTACTACCTTATTTCATATATATGAATTAACGTGTTAGTCACTCTTCAAGACTTAAAATCAAATATTTTTTTGATAGTGTCCTGTGAGTGCCCACACAGATTGTCTGATAAATTGTTAAAGAGCGTTGCGACTAAATCTGTTTGATTTTCGACTTCGAGGTCGTTGTCGCGAGGAGCCGTATAATACGTTTTCCTCTGTGAGAGTCAAGCAATTTTTTGCTTTTTCTTTTCAGAATCTCTCGCTGCCGTTTCAGTGTTCATCGCGCTTTGCGTTGTCTTGTTCCCGGTCAGTGGTGGCGCATTATAGGGAGTCAGAAAAATCTGGCAAGTGTTTTTTGAAAAAAAAACCTCAAGTGATTATATTTTATACTTTACGCCCAATTCTCAAGCAAAAAACGCGGTTTTATACGTAATTTGATATAAAAAAGGTGGCTAATATTAGCCACCTTTTGATTCTATAATAATATCAATTACTGCTTAGCAACTATCTCGTCATTTTCTACATCTAAAATGACAGGTTTACCCGGTAATAACCTACCTGACAAAATTTCTTGTGCCAGAGGGTTTTCAATTTCTTGTTGAATAGCACGTTTCAATGGCCTTGCACCGAAGATTGGGTCAAAACCTGCCTCACCAATTTTCTCAAGTGCAGCTGGAGTCGCTGTCACTTCATAGCCGTGTTCTTCAAGACGTTTATATAAACGAGCTAACTGAATATTAGCAATATTCGTAATTTGCTCTTTACCTAATGGATGGAATACAACCACTTCGTCAATACGGTTAATAAACTCAGGTCTGAAACTATGGGATACCACTTCCATTACCATATCTTTCATTTCTGAATAACCGATCATGCCAAACCTTTCTTGGATTAAGTCAGAACCCAAGTTAGATGTCATGATAATTACCGTATTACGGAAGTCTACCGTTCTACCTTGACCATCAGTTAAACGCCCATCATCCAGTACTTGCAATAAAATATTGAAGACATCTGGATGCGCTTTTTCAACTTCATCCAATAAAATAACAGAATATGGACGACGTCTAACGGCTTCAGTTAAATAGCCACCTTCCTCGTAACCGACATAACCTGGAGGCGCACCCACTAAACGCGATACCGCATGTTTTTCCATAAATTCAGACATATCGATACGCACCATTGCGTCATCGCTATCAAACATAAAGTTCGCCAGCGCCTTACACAGCTCAGTTTTACCGACCCCTGTAGGCCCTAAGAACATAAATGAACCTATAGGTCTATTTGGATCAGATAAACCTGCGCGACTACGACGAATCGCATTAGATACAGCAACAACCGCTTCATCTTGACCAATAACACGTTGATGTAATTGCTGCTCCATACGTAACAGTTTTTCCCGTTCACTTTCAAGCATTCTTGATACAGGTATCCCAGTCCAACGCGCTAAAATTTCAGCAATTTCAACGTCAGTGACTTTGTTACGTAAAAGCTTCATGCTTTTATTTTCCGCTTTCGTTGCGGCTTCAAGTTGTTTTTCAAGCTCTGGAATGCGGCCATATTGCAATTCAGACATTTTAGCTAAATCGCCCATTCGGCGTGCTTTTTCCATCTCTATACGTGTATTCTCTAGTTCAGCTTTTATATGCTGTGTACCAGTAAGAGATGCTTTTTCTGCTTTCCATTCTTCTTCTAACGCAGAATACTCACGTTCTTTCTCTGTTAGTTCTTCCTCTAACATTTCAAGACGTTTTTTACTTGCGTCATCAGATTCTTTTTTCAGAGCTTGCTGCTCGAGTTTAAGCTGAATAATCCGACGTTCTAGTCTATCTAAGGATTCAGGTTTTGAATCCATCTGCATACGCAAACTTGCACCAGCCTCGTCAATTAAGTCAATAGCTTTGTCTGGCAGCATACGATCGGTAATATACCGATGGGATAATGTTGCCGCTGCGACAATTGCTGGGTCAGTAATTTGTACATGGTGATGTAGCTCATAGCGCTCTTTCAAACCACGTAAAATCGCAATAGTGTCTTCAACTGACGGTTCTGCGACATAGACTTTTTGGAAACGGCGTTCCAACGCAGGGTCTTTTTCAATATATTGGCGATATTCATCTAACGTTGTCGCACCAACACAGTGTAATTCACCGCGAGCTAGCGCAGGTTTTAACATGTTGCCGGCATCCATTGCACCGTCAGCTTTACCAGCACCAACCATGGTGTGTAATTCATCAATAAATAGAATGACATTACCTTCTTGCTTTGCAAGGTCATTCAAAACGCCTTTTAAACGTTCTTCAAATTCACCACGGTATTTAGCGCCAGCAATTAGTGCGCCCATATCGAGTGAAAGTACACGTTTGTTTTTTAACCCTTCAGGAATTTCACCATTAACAATACGCTGAGCTAAACCTTCAACAATCGCAGTTTTACCAACACCGGGTTCACCAATAAGTACTGGGTTATTTTTAGTACGGCGCTGCAACACTTGGATCGTACGACGAATTTCTTCATCACGACCAATCACAGGGTCTAATTTACCTTGTTCTGCTCGCTCGGTTAAATCGACAGTATATTTTTTCAAAGCTTGGCGCTGGTCTTCAGCGCTTTGGTCATTCACTTTTTCTCCACCACGCATCTGTTCTATTGCCTTTATTAAGTTATCTTTATTAACACCTGCTGCTTTGAGCATGTCTGCTAATGTTGTATTGGCTTCTAAAGCGGCGATAAGAAATAATTCTGAGGAGATAAATTCATCCCCATGCTTTTGTGCCAATTGGTCACATAAATTCAAATGACGCATTAAGTCACTTGATGGTTGAACATCCCCCGCAACACCTTGCACCTGAGGCAAACGTTCCAATGCATCTTCAATCTTTTGCTTAAACTGCACAGCATTAACGCCTAGCGTTGTCAGTAAAGGACGAACAGTGCCACCGTCTTGATTAAACAAGGCACTTAATAGATGAATTGGTTCGATAAATTGGTTTTCGCGCCCAAGGGCTAATGATTGGGCGTCAGCGAGAGCTTGCTGGAATTTATTAGTTAAACGGTCCAGACGCATAACACCTCCGATAAATGAGATTAAATTTGCTACTGGTTACTAAATGAGGTCTATTTTTAACTATTCAAGTTTTGCATGGGATTATTTTTATTATATTTGTTAATTTAGATTATAACTCTAAAATTAGTTGGATACCCATATTAGAGAGGCCATTCTGCCCGTTTTTCCTTCACGTCTATAGGAAAAAAATCTGTTTTCATCCGTTACTGTACAAAAATCACCACCATAAATGGCATTAATTCCCATCGTACTCAGTTTTTTACGTGCTAATAAATAGATATCGGCTAAATATTTTCCATTATGGGGAGTAAAAGCTGAGGCCAAATCAGACGATTGATTAACAAATGCGTCTTTCACTTCGCCGCCAACTTCAAATTTCTCAGCTCCGATCGCAGGCCCTAACCATGCCATAATTTCATTTGTTGGGCTGACAAATTGGCTCACCGTATTCTCAAGTACACCATTGCATAAACCTCGCCAACCCGCGTGTGCCGCTGCGACTTCACTACCTGCCATATTACAAAAAAGCACGGGTAAACAGTCTGCGGTCATGATTGCACAAACCTGACCTTTTTGATTGGTATATACCGCATCAGCTTGTTTATTCTTGATTTTACTGCCATCAAGATGAAGCACGCGGGTACCGTGTACTTGCTCAAGCCACACCGGTTGTTGCGGTAATTGAGCAAGTTTAACTAAACGTTGGCGATTTTCACTGACGGCCTCAAAGCGATCCTCAACGTGATCACCTAAATTTAAGCTATCAAAAGGTGGTAGGCTCACACCACCAGCACGGGTCGTACTACAGCTTGATACACTTTTAGGCTGTGGCCAGTCAGGGAAAATCAATATGCTCATTACCAGTCCATATCGTCTTTGTGAAGTTCAGTATCTGCCTTTAAGGCATCAATAAGCTTAACCATATCATCCGGTAACGGTGCATGCCACTCCATTTGAATACCTGAAATTGGGTGATACAGGCGCAACATAGTCGCATGCAGTGCTTGCCTATCAAAGCTACGCATGACTTCGAAGAACTCTTCTGTTGCGCCTTTTAATGGACGCGGACGACCGCCATATAAAGGATCTCCAATTAAAGGATGATTAATATGAGCCATATGGACACGGATTTGGTGAGTTCGACCTGTTTCCAAACGTAAACGTAAACGAGTATGAGCTCTAAAATGCTCCATCACACGGTAATGTGTCACCGCAGGTTTCCCCATTGGATGAACAGCCATGTGGGTTCTTTTGGTTGGATGGCGTGAGATTGGCTCTTCCACCATGCCACCAGCAGTCATGCGGCCTACCGCTACGGCTTCATATTCACGCGTAATTTCTCTGCGTTGTAACGCTTCAACTAAATGAGTTTGCGCAGGAACCGTTTTTGCAACAACCATCAAGCCAGTCGTGTCTTTATCTAAACGGTGGACGATACCCGCTCTTGGTACATCGGCAATTTCAGGGTAACGATACAATAATGCGTTAAGGATCGTCCCATCTGGGTTGCCAGCGCCAGGATGAACAACTAAATTACGTGGTTTATTAATAATTAGGATATCTTCATCTTCATAAATAACATTAAGTGGGATATCTTGAGGCTCCCAGCGATTATCTTCTTCGATAAGGGCATCGATTAAAATTTGTTCGCTACCAAAAACTTTTTCTTTTGGCTTATTGATAACTTTGCCATTAACCTGCACTCTATCAGCTAAAATCCATTCTTTTATGCGTGAACGAGAATAATCAGGGAACAATTCGGCTAAAGCCTGATCTAAACGTTGACCAAGCTGTGATTCAGCGATAGTTGCACTAAGTTGTACTTGTTGAGCCATAAATTAATCTACTTTTTTGGTGTTTGTATTTTGACGGCACAGCCGTTTCATTTAAAATATATGCTATTGTAACTCGAATTTTGCCGGGAGCCTTATGGATAGTCTCCCTCGAAACACTCAGAGGATAACCTACACGTGATGATACGTATGAAAAATCTGGTGGCCGCTGCCACGTTAAGTCTGGTCTTAGTCGGCTGCTCCAGTAACAATGAAGTCAGTCCTGATAGCTCCCCAGCTGAAATTTATAGTACGGGTCAGCAAAAATTACAGGACGGCAACTTTAAAGCTGCTATCAAACAATTTGAAGCACTCGATAACCGTTATCCATTTGGTCCATATGCTCAGCAGGTCCAATTAGACCTCATTTACGCATATTATAAATCAGCAGAGCTGCCAATGGCGATAGCTGCGATTGACCGTTTCATGCGTTTGAACCCAACTCACCCAAATATTGACTACGTCCTTTACATGCGTGGTCTTACTGCTATGGCATTAGATGATAGTTTACTGCAAGGGCTCTTTGGTATCGACCGCTCAGATAGAGATCCACAACATGCACGCGTTGCATTTAAGGACTTTAGCCAATTAGTTCGCTACTATCCTAACAGTTTATACTCAAATGATGCGAGTAAGCGTTTAGTCTACTTAAAAGACCGCTTAGCGAAATTCGACCTTTCCGTGGTTGAATACTACAACAAACGCGGGGCTTATGTCGCGGTTGTTAACCGTGTCCAACAGATGCTAAAAGATTACCCAGACACAGAAGCAACACGTAATGCCTTGGCATACATGGAAATTGCTTATAAAGAAATGGGGTTAAATCAAGAAGCGACTAAGGTTGCGAATATTATTGCAGCAAACCCACAATAATATAACCGAGTAATCTTAAACAGCAGCCTTGGCTGCTGTTTTTCTTTGTTTGCTATTTTGAGACTAACAATACTTTCATTGGCTTAATTTTAACCCAAAAAAAGTTCCGACTATTTGCCGTATCGATAGCCAACTTAACCAGTTTGTCTTAATCTACTCATTTTGGCAATGCTTTTTCACCCCTTTTATACGTGAAATCACACTTCAAATGTACCGACTCCCTCCCCTTAATTAGATGTGATCTATATCAATTTTTTATTAGAGATAATAGGTATTCTGGACTCATCAAAGACGGAAACAATGAGAGGTAACTATATGATAGTGAACATTACTAGCAAACAAATGGATATTACCCCAGCAATTCGCGAGCACATTGAGAACCGTCTAACAAAACTTGATAAGTGGCAAGTCTCACTCATTAACACTCACGTAGTGTTATCAAAAGAGCCACAAGGTTTCATGGTTGATGCAAACATAAAAACAGCGACAGGTAAACTGGTCGCAAGCGCCAAACATGAAGATATGTACGTTGCAATTAATGAACTAATTAACAAACTCGAAAGACAACTTAATAAAGTGCAACATAAAGGAGAATCAAGAAGAGCCAACAATAGTGTAAAAGAAGCGAACCTCGTTACGTTATAATTTTATATTATCTATCAACTTATCTTGAACCTTGTAAACGCGCCTACTATAGGCGCGTTTTTTTGTGTTCTTAACCTTTTTTATTGACATCTTATTAAGTATCGGGTCTATTTAATACAGGTCTAATAATAGGTGTTGCAGATGAATCTTAATTTTGTCTTTTTTTTCTTCTTTTTTAGTGACTCTTAAATAAGGGGCTTTTGTCGTTCGAGAAAAAAAGAAGACAAGATTAGAAAGCCCCCAGCTAGGGGGCTTTTTTATATCATGATATTTACAGGGTGGGCAGAATGGATAACAGTAATAATCTACTGAAAGTAAGAGAGAAAATCAGCCAATTGGATAGTGAATTACTTGGCCTTTTGGCAAAACGTCGTGGTTATGCCGTTGAAGTGGCAGAAACAAAGATTGATGATAACCGCCCCATTCGAGATAAAGATCGCGAACGCCAACTCCTTGATGTTTTGATTAATAAAGGCAAACCCCTTGGACTAGACGGGTTTTATATTACTCGTCTATTTCAGATGATTATCGAGGACTCGGTTCTCACACAACAAGCCATTTTACAAAAACATTTAAATCTAACGCCAAGTGATACGGCTAGGTTTGCTTTTTTAGGCCCTAAAGGTTCTTACTCACACATCGCCGCTCGTCAATACTCTGCACGCCATTTTGATCAACTAGTTGAATGTAGTTGTCATAAATTCCAAGATATATTTTCATTGGTTGAAAGTGGGCAAGCTGAATACGGTATTTTACCGATAGAAAACACCAGTTCCGGTGCAATTAATGATGTTTACGATTTACTGCAGAATACAACATTATCAATTGTTGGCGAAATTCGACTACCAATTAACCATTGCCTTTTAACAACGGGCAATACTGATTTAAGCTTAATTGATACGGTGTATAGTCATCCGCAACCATTCCAACAATGTAGTCAATATTTAGCACAATACCCCCACTGGAAGATTAAATATTGCGACAGCACATCCACTGCGATGCAAATGGTAGCAGAACAAAATTTACCTAACGTCGCGGCGCTAGGCAGTGAAGCTGGGGGGGCTTTATATAATTTAAGTGTAATAGAGCATAGCCTTGCCAATCAACAGATAAATATGACCCGTTTTATTGTAGTCGCTCCACAACCGATTGAAGTAACAGAACAAGTTCCTGCTAAAACCACGTTATTAATGACTACAGGTCAACAAGCAGGTGCTTTAGTTGATGCACTGGTTATTCTAAAAAACAATCAGATAATAATGAGTAAATTAGAATCTCGCCCAATTAACGGTAAACCTTGGGAAGAGATGTTTTACGTTGATGTGCACGCTAATTTGCGTTCAGAAAATATGCAACAAGCTTTAAAAGAGCTATCAGCAATTACACGCTCAATAAAAGTATTGGGTTGTTACCCATCAGAGAATGTTGTCCCCGTTGAGCCAGAAAAGATCACACCTTAATTGTCTATATCAAAATACGTTGGCTGCACAGGTAGTTGTGCAGCCTTATCATCAGATTTGCAACGATTCTATTGTACTAATTAATAGCTTTTATTTTAAAGTAATTCACTAGTCCTTTTAAGTGGAATGCCTGCTCATTTAATGAGTCTGCTGCCACAACAGATTCCTCTACCAAGCTAGCGTTTTGCTGCGTTGTTAAATCAAGTTGCCCGACAGCACTATTAATCTGTGCAATCCCATCACTTTGTTCTCGGCTCGCTTGGCCAATTTCTCGTAGTAATGTGTTCATCTCTTTTACACTGTCAATCATTCCATAAATTTGATCAGTGGCTTTTTCAACTAAATCCATACCGTCTTGAGTTTGGGATGAAGAATTTTCAATAAGCTCGCGAATGTCACTAGCTGATGCCGCACTTTTTTGAGCTAGCAGCCTGACTTCGCCAGCGACGACAGCAAAACCACGGCCGTGCTCCCCTGCTCTAGCGGCTTCAACTGAGGCGTTTAATGCCAAAATATTTGTCTGAAATGCAATTGAATCAATCAGATTAATAATTTCTGTCATTTGTAACGATGATGTATTGATAGCCCGCATTTTATTAGTTACTTGACTCATCATATCACCATTGTTTTGTACTATGATTGCGGCTTGATCAGCCAACATACTTGCTTCGTGAGTATGCTCTGTTGTGTTTTGGACTGTTGAAGTAATTTGTTCCATTGAGCTCGCGGTTTCTTCAACAGATGCAGCTTGCTCTTCTGTACGAGACGCTAAATTTTGGTTTCCTGCAACAATTTGCCCTGCCGCAGCCGAAATACTCTCCGAACCTTGTTGAACTTCTTGGACAATTTCTAACAAACGCCCCTTCATGTCGTTGAGTGCTTGCAGCAGCACACCAGTTTCATCTTTTGAGGTTACTTGCATATCTTTAGTTAAATCGCCGCTTGCTATGGCTTGAGCAAAATGGACTGCATTTTCTAGAGGGCGAGTAATAATGGTAGTAATAAACCAACCAACTACACAGCCAATCCCAATACTGAAGAGCGACAATACCGCAAGCAGTATCTTATTACTTTCATAGTCAGCATTCACATTACGACCGATCTCTTGCATTTGTAGGTCTTGAATAGCCATTAGCGTCTGAATTTGCTCACGGTATTCGCGTTGAATACTAGAGGTTTTTGTCATCATTTCATCAATTGCAGCTTGGCGATTATTTTGCTGCAAGAATGCATTCATACGGGCTTGTGATGCATGGAATTGCTGACGAATTCCCCGTAGATCGGCCAATATTTCTTTAGAACGATCATCCGTTACACTACTTTCCAGTTTTTCCAGTAACTCCGTTATCTTAAGTGTAATTTTAGAGAGTTCTTCACGACGTTTATCGCTACCTCTATCATCAAGCAAAATAAGCTCTTGTATCCCAATAAAAGAATAAAAGTTATCCATCATTTGCCCTGCGGTCGATGCAATTGGATAGCTTTCATAAAGCACCTGCTTCATTCCTTCGTTTGCACGGTTCATGTTTGCCAAAGAAAATATTGAGCTCAAGATAATAAGCGCAACAAACCCGCCAAATGCTATCGTTAACTTCATACTGATTTTGAGATTCTTAAAAGACATATGTTTACCACACTAGCCATCATTTAATGATTAGTGTTATCGGTAAAGCCAGCCAAACCTTTATCATTTAAATCGATCGATTTATAAATATCAATTTTAAAAATTGATTAATTTAGAATTAAATAGTGGATAACTTGCTTTTTGAGAAGCTAAGGATATTATTCGAGAGAAACTACAGAAGTAAGTACAATTACTTATTTTAAATAAATAATCAGAATTAGATTGTCTAAAATTAGTATTTGTAAGGCATAACAATGCATTCGCAGAAGAAATAAAGCCTCCTACCGCAAGAAATACGATAGAAGGCGAGGAATGATTATTTACGGTTATCGTTCGCTCTTTGCAATAACGACTGACTTTCTTTCATAAAATGGTGGGCATCTTCACCAAACCATTCACTAACATGATTAAATTGGCGAATAAATTCCGCTTTATCTTTGCTTTCAAGTAAGTCAATTGAGTTTCCTAACAACTGATGGTAACGACGGATCAACTCAACATTTTCTTCAGAAGACATAATGATATCTGCGTATAGCTGCGGGTCTTGCGCGAATAACCGCCCAACCATCGCTAATTCTAAGCGATAAATAGGTGACGATAATTCAAGCAATTGCTGCAAGTCGATATTTTCTTTCGCTAAATTTTGCCCATACGTAAAGGTCGTAAAATGACGTAACGCTTGGATAAAGCTCATGTTTTTATCGTGTTCTTTTGCCGAAATTTCTTTCAGTCTAGCTCCCCAAACTAATAGCTGCTCAAGGAACCATTGATAAGATCCAGCACCACGGCCATGACAATAGGCAAAGACCTGCTTTGCAACACTACCAATATCAGGACCAAACATTGGGTGAAGCCCCAATACTGGCCCATCATGAGCCGCTAACATAGCGTCTAGTGGTTGCTGCTTAATAGAAGCGATATCCACTAAGATTGTGTCTTTGTCTAGTTTGGGTAATTTGTTGATCACTTGAACCGTCAAATGAATAGGTACACTCACCATTACTATACTAGCGCCCGCGACAATCGACTCGGCCTTAGACCAATCATTTTCAGTTAATGACTTAACTTGATAGCCCGATAAAGTGAGGAGACGATGAAATAACCGCCCCATTTTTCCATCGCCACCGACAATGACTATCGGCCCTGCTGATGGGTTCAATGTTTTGAACCCTTTATCATTTTCACGAGCATAGGACTCACGCATGACCCGCCGAAGAATATCCTCGATAAGATCAGGAGGGACCCCCATTCGCTCAGCTTCAGCACGACGAGCAGCTAACATGCTTGATTCACGTTCAGGCACGTATATTGGTAACCCATGTAAGCTTTTTACCTCACCGACCTCAGCAACCAATTGCAGCCTTTTTGCCAATAAATCTAATAACGATTTATCAACCTCATCAATTTTTTCCCGTAAATGGGATAATTCAGCAGACATACCAATACCCTGATCAGCTCACTTTACTCAGTTTTTGTGCGCGTTGTTCTAGCACTGGTAGCAGTGCTTGATGCAAATTGCGCAATACAGTTTCTGTTGTTTGCCAATTAATGCAAGCATCTGTCACAGAGACGCCGTATTTCATCATATCACGTGCTTGTTCAGACGTTTGATTACCTTCATTAATATGGCTTTCTAACATAATACCTGTAATTGACTCATTACCATTAACAATTTGTTCAATAATTGAATCAACAACCTGTGGCTGACGGCGGTAGTCTTTATTCGAGTTGCCATGGCTACAATCCACCATTAACGATGGTGCTAAGCCCGCTTTTTTCATTTCAACTTCACAAGCTGCAATATCTTCAGCTTCATAGTTAGGCTTTTTACCGCCACGTAATATAACATGGCCATTACTATTACCTTTTGTGTGTAATAAACACACTTGACCAGATTGGTTAATCCCCATAAAACGGTGAGGCATAGCAGCAGCTTTTAATGCATTGATTGCCGTAGATAAACTACCATCAGTTCCGTTTTTGAAGCCAACAGGCATAGATAAACCAGATGCCATTTCACGGTGAGTCTGAGATTCTGTTGTTCTAGCACCAATTGCAGACCAGCTAAATAAATCCCCTAAGTATTGTGGATTATTAGGGTCTAATGCTTCAGTTGCTAATGGCAGCCCCATATTGACTAAGCTGGTTAATAAATCACGAGCAATATGTAACCCCTTTTCCATTTCAAAAGAACCGTCCATGAATGGGTCACTAATTAAACCTTTCCAACCTACTGTAGTACGAGGTTTTTCAAAGTACACGCGCATCACAATATATAAGCTATCACTTAATTCTTCGGCTAATTTTTTCAGGCGCTCACCATATTCAATAGCGGCATCCACATCATGGATTGAGCAAGGACCACATACCACGAGTAAGCGAGGATCACGTTGGTGAATGATGTCGGCAATCACTTGGCGCGATGTCGCAATGGCATGCAGGCTGCTGTGACTCAGCGGATATTTCTGTTTCAGACTCTCAGGAGTAATTAATACCTGCTCATCTTGAATATTCACATTGTTGAGTACATCTTTTTGCATGATCATTTTTTACCTACTTATTAGCTTATATTTGTTTATTGTGATTAAGTGCGTGTTAATAACATACCATGCATCGTAAACAATTCAATCCATTTATGTAAAATATTTCCACTTTCGTATAAAATTATTTACACTAATATAAAATATTGAATAAATTGAATTTTTACATTAATTTAACATTTCAATACTTTAATAAATCAAATAAAAACAAACAATGTGTAATTATTTATTTACATATGGGGTAAATTATCAGCTATGTTCTAAATAGTTCGAGGTGTAGCAAGGCGGCAAAGGAATGAGGCGCTAGGAGCATACACAAGTATGTGACTAGTGCGAATGAGTGCTGCCAACACAGCTAGGACTTGAGATAAACTCTCTCAGCTATATTCTAAATAGTTCGAGGTGTAGCAAGGCGGCAAAGGAATGAGGCGCTAGGAGCATACACAAGTATGTGACTAGTGCGAATAAGTGCTGCCAACACAGCTAGGACTTAAGATAAACTCTCTCAGCTATATTCTAAATAGTTCGAGGTGTAGCAAGGCGGCAAAGGAATGAGGCGCTAGGAGCATACACAAGTATGTGACTAGTGCGAATAAGTGCTGCCAACACAGCTAGGACTTAAGATAAACTCTCTCAGCTATATTCTAAATAGTTCGAGGTGTAGCAAGGCGGCAAAGGAATGAGGCGCTAGGAGCATACACAAGTATGTGACTAGTGCGAATGAGTGCTGCCAACACAGCTACAACTTGAAATATGACGAATATAGTGACAAATATAAAAAGGCCCGCATCTGCGGGCCTCTCTCATAACATAACTTTCGGATGTAGCGAAAGCGTATTACTTGGCGTTCAGACGCTCTTTGATACGAGCTGCCTTACCAGAACGCTCACGCAGGTAGTACAGTTTAGATCTGCGAACAGCACCACGACGTTTAACAGCAATGCTATCTACGACTGGAGAGTGAGTTTGGAATACACGCTCAACACCTTCGCCGTTAGAAATTTTACGAACAGTGAATGCAGAGTGCAGACCGCGGTTACGAATAGCGATAACCACGCCCTCGAATGCCTGCAGACGTTTTTTAGAGCCTTCAACGACCCATACCTTAACTTCCACGGTGTCACCCTGACGGAACGAAGGTACGTCCTGCTTCATTTGCTCGTCTTCAAGTTGTTTAATAATATTGCTCATAATAACTCTCTTACCCTAGGTAAACTGATATGTTTAGACAATTAATTGTCTGGATTCATTTGTTGCTCGGACTGATATTCATTTTGGAATTCAGTCAGCAACATCCTCTGCTCGTCAGTCAGAGCTAGGCTTTCCAGAAGCTCAGGTCTTCTAAGCCAGGTACGACCAAGTGATTGTTTCATGCGCCAACTATCTATTTTGGCATGATTCCCTGAAAGCAGTACCTCAGGAACTTGCATGCCATCTAACACTTCAGGGCGGGTATAATGTGGACAATCTAACAAGCCATCAGCAAAAGAATCTTCTTGTGCAGAAGCTTGATGACCAAGTACTCCCGGAATAAACCGCGAGACTGAGTCTATCAACACCATAGCAGGGAGTTCCCCACCACTGAGAACGTAATCACCAATTGACCATTCTTCGTCAACTTCGGTTTGAATAATACGCTCATCAATACCTTCATAGCGACCACAAACAAGAATTAGCTTCTCATTGGTTGCTAGTTCGCAAACGCCGTCTTGACTTAATTTGCGCCCTTGAGGTGAAAGATAAATAACCTTTGCACCAACACCGGCCTCAGTTCTTGCTGTGTTGATTGCATCCTTTAAAGGTTGAACCATCATCAGCATACCTGGACCACCTCCATAGGGGCGATCATCGACTGTTTTATGCCTATCATGGGTAAAATCCCTAGGATTCCAGCACTCAACAGTCAGCAGGCCATTTTTCACTGCCCGACCAGTTACCCCGTACTCGGTTATTGCGCGGAACATTTCGGGAAACAGGCTAATTACACCAATCCACATAATTTAGTCCCACTTATCAAAACCGTTCAACCGGAGATTTAAAAACCAGGATCCCAATCCACTTCAATAAGTTTGGCATCGAGATCGACTTTCTTGATAACCTGCCCATCAAGAAACGGAACTAACCGCTCCTTGATGCCAAATGCATCTTTTAAATTCGCCTTAATAACTAGTACATCATTTGAACCAGTTTCCATCATGTCAGTAACAATACCAAGGCCATACCCTTGTAACGTAACAACTTGGCAACCCATAAGGTCTTTCCAGTAGTATTCGTTTTCTAACTCAGGAAGTTGGGTTGAATTCACCGCAATTTCAAAGTTAGTCAAGAGTGCTGCTGCGTCGCGGTCATCGACCCCACCCAGCTTAACAATGATATCCTTGTTATGATGTTTCCAATCTTCAATTTCAATGTGTTGCCATTGACCTGAACGTTGGATAAACCAAGGCTGATAATCAAAAATACTTTCAGCATGTTCGGTGGACGAAAAAACTTTGAGCCAACCGCGAATACCGTATGCTGCACCTAATTTGCCCAATACAATTGGGTTTTCAGGTGGCAGTAACTTAGTTTGCTTGCTCATTGTTACCACCGTGACAGATTAAGCTACTTTCTTAGCTTGTTTGACCAGTTGTGCAACACGGTCAGAAATAGTTGCGCCTAAGCCAACCCAATGCTCAACACGGTCCAGATCTAAACGCAGTTCTTCTGCTTGACCTGCTGCGATCGGGTTGAAGAAACCGATACGCTCAATGAAACGACCGTCACGCGCATTGCGGCTATCGGTTACAACGATTTGGTAGAACGGACGTTTTTTAGCGCCGCCACGAGATAAACGAATTGTTACCATAACATCCTCATTAGTTAACAAAACAACCAGACTCCATCGAGGGATAGAGTCCGGCTGTCATATAAAAAGCCCGAAAAGTTTACTCACTTTGACGCAAAAATCAATCAAAAGTACGTTTTGTTTGAGGCTTTATTGTTTAACGCCCCGGAAAACCCGGAGGCATCATACCCTTCATGCCGCGCATCATCTTGGCTAAGCCGCCTTTTTTCATTTTCTTCATCATGCGCTGCATATCATCAAATTGTTTTAAGAGGCGGTTCACCTCTTGTACTGTTGTACCAGAACCTGCTGCGATACGACGTTTACGTGAACCTTTAATAATTTCCGGTTTCTCACGCTCTTTACGCGTCATAGAATTAATCATCGCTTCCATTCGAACAGTGATTTTATCATCCATTTGCGATTTGACGGCATCAGGTAATTGGGACATCCCCGGCATTTTACTCATCATACTCGCCATGCCGCCCATATTACGCATTTGCTTTAATTGGCTCAGGAAGTCATTTAAATCAAAGCTATCACCCGTTTTTAGCTTTTTCGCTAATTTTTCAGCTTCATCACGGTCAACTTTATGTTCGATCTCTTCAATCAGAGAAATCACATCCCCCATACCAAGGATACGGGAAGCGACACGCTCAGGGTGAAAAGGCTCTAAGGCATCAGTTTTTTCACCAACCCCTAAGAATTTAATTGGCTTGCCTGTGATAGCACGGATTGACAGTGCCGCACCGCCTCGAGCATCCCCATCAACTTTGGTTAATACAACCCCTGTCAGTGGCAATGCTTCATTAAACGCTTTTGCAGTATTTGCCGCATCTTGACCTGTCATTGCATCAACGACAAATAAGGTTTCAACGGGTTTGATAATGCGGTGAACTTCTTGGATTTCCTCCATCATCGCTTCATCAACGTGTAAACGACCGGCGGTATCCACTAACAACACATCATAGAATTGTAACTGTGCATGTTTTAATGCTTTTTGTACGATGGCTGCGGGTTTTTCCTGTGCATCGGAAGGGAAAAAATCAACCCCAACAGATTGAGCTAATGTTTCTAGCTGTTTGATCGCCGCAGGGCGATAAACGTCAGCTGAGACCACCAGTACCTTTTTCTTTTGTTTTTCTTTTAAATGCTTACCAAGCTTGGCAACACTGGTCGTTTTACCCGCACCTTGCAAGCCGGCCATTAAGACTACCGCAGGCGGTTGCGCAGATAAATTAAGCTGATGGTTTTCATCCCCCATCGACCTAGTCAGTTCATTTTGAACAATTTTAATAAATTCTTGGCCAGGTGTTAGGCTTTTATTAACATCTTGACCAACAGCACTTTCTTTGACTTTTTGAATAAATTCACGGACAACTGGCAAAGCAACGTCTGCTTCCAGTAAGGCCATGCGAACTTCGCGTAATGTGTCTTTAATATTGTCATCAGTAAGGCGTCCCCGCCCACTGATATTGCGCAACGTGCGCGATAGTCTGTCAGTTAAATTATCAAACATATGTCTTAGCTCAATTCTGTTGATGGGCCGATGCTCAGCCTGATCTGGTTGCTAATACAGCTAATTTCAAGTGTATTGGTTATAACGACTTGAATTATAAGTATCAATCCTTTCATAATCATGAAAGAAAAACCAACGCTAAAATAATTCGGGCAAAATAATTATGCTATTGTAACATGCCCATTGTTTTTTCGCTGCCCCCTGTTTGAAACTGATGATACAGGTTATTATGGTTCTAATTTATGGTGATAAATCAAATCAGTTGGCGCATGAAGTGCTATCAACAACGAATATGCTGTGATTAGCCCGTCCAATGGTTGGAGCCTACACCCGTACAAGTTATACTATGTAATAACTTTCCACTAACCAAGAACAACGACACTATACTATGCCCGTATTTGCAGTCATAGCAGTTTGTACATACATGGTCAGTCTGCTACTGATCGTCCCCGGTCAAGTGCGTAAGCAGCCATTCTATCGTCGCCTAGCGATTTTGCTTGCTGTTATTGCGTTAGTGACTCATGCAATAACACTGAAATTACTTATTTTCAGTGAGGCCGAGGGGCAAAATCTCACACTGTTGAATCTAGGTTCTGCGGTTAGCTTGCTTATGTGTGTGATTATGACCGTTGTGGCTTATTGGGGAAAAGCCTGGTACTTAACTCCGATTGTATATAGTTTTGCTATCATTAATTTAATGTTATCCACCATCATGCCCGGTGAGTTTATTACTCATCTAGAAGCGAGCGTCCCTCTATTCGTTCATATCGGCTTAGCTTTATTGAGCTATGCAACGTTGCTCATTGCAGCGTTATATGCTCTCCAAGTGGCGTTGATTGACCACCAATTAAAAAATAAAACCTTAAAATTTAGCCCAGATATGCCACCCATGATGGTTGTAGAACGCAAAATGTTTCATATCACTCAGGTTGGTGTGATTTTGCTTACATTAACCTTATGCACAGGCTTTATTTATATGGATAATATTTTTGGTAAAGAAAATATCCATAAATCAGTATTATCTGTTATTGCTTGGTTTGTTTATATTACTTTGCTTTGGGGGCATTTCCATGGTGGATGGCGGGGTAAACGCGTGTTGTTTTTCCACGTTGGGGGCTCCATTATCTTAACAATGGCTTTTTTTGGTAACCGCCTTATACAGGAATTTATAATATTTTGACAACTAAACCACCATTAGCCTCATATAAGGAACCTTGTTTTGGATGATGTGTCTACCAGTACGCTAATCATCATATTGATTGTTTTAATTTTTATGTCGGCCTATTTCTCTGCTTCCGAAACAGCGATGATGACATTAAACCGCTATCGTTTAAAACATTTAGCAAAACATGGCAATAGCTCTGCGATCCGCGTCGAAAAATTACTCAAGCACCCCGATAAACTCTTAAGTTTAGTGCTTATTGGCAATAATTTGATCAATATTGTCGCCTCTGCATTAGCGACGATTATCGGCATGCGTTTATACGGCAATGCCGGTGTAGCAATGGCGACGGGGATTCTAACATTTGTGATCCTTATATTTGCCGAGGTTATGCCTAAAACACTCGCTGCGCTGTATCCAGAAAAAATTGCGTTTCCTAGCAGCTACCTTTTAAAGCCACTACAAGTCATTATGATGCCGATTGTGTTGGCATTTAATACCATTTCAGCCTTGTTGTTACGTTGTATAGGTATACGGTCGCTAACTGCCCGTACGGATGCCGTCAACAAGGAAGAATTGCGGACCATTGTTAACGAATCAAAGCATAAAATTAGCCGTCGCAACCAAGACATGCTGATTTCAATATTGGATTTAGACAAAGTCACCGTTGGCGATATTATGTTGCCAAGAAATGAAATTGTGGGCATTGACGTAAATGATGACTGGAAATCAATTATTCGACAGCTAACGCATTCACCTCATGGACGTATAGTGCTTTATCGTGATTCCCTTGATGATTCCATTGGTATTTTGCGTGTTCGAGAAGCCTATCGTTTGATGATGGAAAAACGCGAGTTCAACAAGCAAAATCTGATTAAAGCAGCTGATAATATCTATTTCATCCCGAATAGTACGCCACTTAATATTCAACTTGTTAATTTTCAGCATAACAAAGAAAAGCTAGGCATCATTGTTGACGAATATGGTGAAATTCAAGGTCTTATTACTGTCGAAGATATCTTAGAAGAAATTGTAGGGGACTTTACAACATCTATGTCTCCATCACTAGCTGAAGAGGTTTTGCCACAAAGCGACGGTAGCGTACTTGTAGACGGTTCTGCCAATATCCGTGAGCTAAATAAGGCATTCGATTGGAATCTCCCTATTGATGGCCCTAGGACGGTTAATGGCATGGTATTAGAGGTGATAGGTGATATCCCTCAACCTGAAGAGCAAATCGTGGTAGGCCATTACCTTATCGAGGTATTAGTCATGAGCGAAAATATTGTTAAGCAAGTCAGGATAACCCCTCTGGCATTTAGCTCCCAAATCCCAGACCTTTAATTTAAACTGCCACTCTTAGCTCACAACCTAAAAAGAGCCAGATATTGGCTCTTTTGTTTTATATATAGATCAACTAAAAAATAGATAACTAGACGTGCAGTTGCTCTAGTTTGTCTGCTGGTAACGCTAATTCATCATTTTTATTGATACCAATCTCGGAAGCGAGAACATTACGTGCAATTTGTTGCGCTTCTTCTAATGAATGCATTTTATATGTACCACACTGATATACATTCAATTCAGGAATTTTGTTTTGATCTTCAACCTTCAAAACATCTTCCATTGCCGCTTTCCACGCATTAGCAACACGCTGCTCCTCTGGTTGGCCGATTAAGCTCATATAAAAACCTGTACGGCAGCCCATTGGAGAGATATCAATAATTTCTACACCATCACTGTTGAGATGATCACGCATAAAGCCTGCAAATAAGTGCTCTAAAGTATGCGTTCCTTTCTCTGTCATGGCTTCTTCATTTGGCACGGTAAAACGTAAATCAAACACTGTGATAGTATCATCATTCGGTGTTTTCATGGTTTTTGCCACACGTACAGCAGGCGCTGACATGCGAGTATGATCGACAGTAAAGCTATCTAATAATGGCATTTTGTGACCTCCTCAAAAATATAAAAATTATTTCTAAAAATAAATGAAACTATTTTGAAAATGCAGAGTCTGAAATATTGAAAGACGCGCAATTTGTTATCATCCCTAATTCTCTAAGAGATTTTTATTTGGCCACCTAGTGTGGCCATTTCTTTTAGCGTCCTGCATGGATGCGCAGATAGTCTTCAAAGCTTTCAGTTTCACTTTGCTCCATCTTTGCTTGCTTCTCAATTGAAGCTAACCGTGCTTGTTCAAATTGCTCTTCAGTAATCACTTCATAAGGTTCATTAACTAACTGTTCAAAATACTTCTCAGCTAATTCTAGCCCATAACCACCAATGCCTTTTTCCAACATCTCATCCATAACGAGCGCTGAGTATGTCAGTGTTGGATCTTCAAACATGGCAACAAACTGGTGGCAAGCTTCTTGATACCTTTCATCACAACAAGTATCAAGCACTTCAGCAACCCGAATTAAATCATTAAATAATTGCTGACCAACCTCAACTAATGGTTTGACTTCACTACCACAACCAAAACCAATCACTTGTCCAGGTTTACGCCCTTCAAGGATCACCCTGTTCCAATTTTGGCGACAGCAATCAAGCTCTTGAGCATTCATTTCAGGTGCATCTGCAAGCACACACCATATTAAGAATAGATCAACAAACCGAGCTTGTGTTTCATTTACCCCAATTGCACTGAACGGGTTGATATCCAGTGAACGAACTTCAATATACTCAATACCACCACGCATTAGAGCATCTGAAGGTGATTCATTACCTTTAGGTACACGTTTCGGCCGTATAGGGGCATACAGCTCATTCTCTATCTGTAATACATTCGTATTTAACTGAACATATTCGCCATCTTTTTTTACTCCTAGCTTTTCAAACTCAGCCGAAGGTTTATGAATGGCTTTTTTCAAGTTTTCTATATATTCATCCAGTTTATTGAACGTAATATTTAGATCACTTTGCGACTTATTTGTATAGCCTAGGTCACTCATGCGCAGTGATGTCGCATAAGGTAAGTAATAGGTGCCACAATCTGTTTTATCAAATGATAACGCTGTGTCTCTATCCTTTAAGAAAGAGCCACAAATGGCTGGAGATGCGCCGAATAGATACGGAATAACCCAACCGAAGCGGTAATAATTTCTGATCAGACGTAAATAGCCCTCTGAAATTTTTTCTTTACCGCTTTCTTCATCTTTTACACCAGCCCAAGCCTGCCAAAATTCAATTGGCAAAGAAAAGTTATAATGCACCCCTGCTATCGTTTGCATTAGCGCACCATAACGATTTTTTAAGCCCTCTCGATACAGGGTTTTAAAACGCCCGACATTAGAAGAACCATATTGAGCAAGAGTGATTCTATCTTCACTTTCAATAAAGCACGGCATACTGAGCGGCCACATTCTTTCATTTTTAAGTTGGCGCGCAGTATAACGATGTAAATCCCGAAGAAAGGCCAAATTATGGCTGATGCTTTTATCTACAGGAGTAATAAATTCGAGTAAGGACTCCGCAAAATCTGTCGTGATCCATTTATGTGTTAAAGCTTTTCCCAGCCCTTCTGGATGCAATGTTTCTGCTATCGCACCTGTTGGGGACACACGCAATGTTTCGCGCTCAATACCACGTTGAATTCCATTTAGTGCTTCTGGGTGCGCCTCTAACCATGAGAGCGCTTTTGATACGTCCGGGATCAAATCGACCTCCCGCCTGTGATGTTAATTTATTTTATTGAGGCAATTACTTTAGCTTAAATCACATAAATTGTCGCTGTCTAGATGTGTGGTTTATCGAGGATTACATACAAAGATATTAGGTGAATGGCATTTTTTCTAATTTTAGGCAAAAAAAAACTCCTCAAAGTGAGGAGTTTCTAATGATGGTGCATCCGGGAGGATTCGAACCTCCGACCGCTCGGTTCGTAGCCGAGTACTCTATCCAGCTGAGCTACGGATGCAAAATTCTTTCGATTATAAATCGATGTTCCAATAACTTTTTATGAATTAGATTAAAATGTATTATTGATATGCTAAATTTAGCAACTAAGAGATGGTGCATCCGGGAGGATTCGAACCTCCGACCGCTCGGTTCGTAGCCGAGTACTCTATCCAGCTGAGCTACGGATGCATGTTTAGTGCAAGACTGATTTTTATCTCAAAATTTTTATCAACTACTAAAAACTAACTTCTAAGTTACTGCATGTTTTGGTTTCCAATATTCTAGAACCAAAACAAAACCCCATCAGATACTCTTATAGGGTTAAATATGGTGCATCCGGGAGGATTCGAACCTCCGACCGCTCGGTTCGTAGCCGAGTACTCTATCCAGCTGAGCTACGGATGCATATCTAAAATGGCGGTGAGGGAGGGATTCGAACCCTCGATGCAGCTTTTGACCGCATACTCCCTTAGCAGGGGAGCGCCTTCAGCCTCTCGGCCACCTCACCATATTTTAGTTACACACGATTTGTTTTTTCAAACATCTCGTTGCTGTGTGGCGCACATATTACTTTCCTAGACTTAGAAGTCAAACAATTTTTCCAAACTTTTTGCATTCCGTAGTCTGTTTGCACATTTCACAAGCAAGATGATTAGTTTAGCACCGAAAAAGATCTTTTTCAGCCCTTATTTCACTAAGTTTATAAACAAAAAGCAGGAAAAAAAATGATGATAGCACTCAACAAAAAGTATATTTTTTAGCCAAATGAAAAATAGACATGCAATAAAAAAATAAATCGAGCACGATGAAAATTAATGCTTAGCAAAATATAGTCGCTAAACACTAAAAAACTGCATATTAGATTAACAAAAGGGAATAATAGAATAGGAAAGACAAGCGTCCATTCTTGCTGTGTGGTCAATCATTGGACGCTTCTTTTTTATTATTGATTATCTGGTTGAGTTTTTTCAGCCTGGATCCGTTGATAAATTTCTTCACGGTGAACAGAAACTTCTTTTGGGGCGTTAACACCAATACGAACTTGGTTGCCTTTGACACCCAATACAGTAACTGTTACCTCATCGCCTATCATGAGTGTTTCACCAACTCGACGAGTCAGAATAAGCATTCTTTGCTCCTTGAAATATTAAAAGAGTCGGGTCTTTAGGTATCCCCCGCTATTGTCCATCACACACCGTGAAAACGTAAAGCAATGATATTCACCTAAAGCATTGATGCCATCAATGCAAGCATTCTAATTATTTACAAGCAAAATATAACACTACAAGCGATACATTAACAATGCCGCAACTTTGTCGACGCTTATAGCCGTGATTCAACCCATTCTTCGACACTTGCCATCGCAGCAGGTAATGCATTCACGTCAGTACCCCCTGCCTGTGCCATGTCTGGTCGCCCACCACCTTTACCGCCAACCTGCCCTGCAATAAAGGAAATCAAGTCACCTGCTTTAACTTTAGCAGTTAAATCATTAGTCACCCCAACGATCATACTGACTTTATCACCACTTGTTGTTGAAAGCACGATAATCGCAGATTTCAGCTGATTCTTGAGATCATCTACCATAGTTCTCAGTAGCTTAGGATCAGTATTGCTCAGTTGAGTCACTAACAACTTGATGCCTTTCACATCTTTCGCTTTACTACCTATTGAAGCACTTTCTTGCGATGCTTGCTGATCTTTTAGTTGCAAAATTTCTTTCTCGAGCTGACGAGATTTGTCTAATGCAGCTTTAACTTTTTCCACAAGACTATTGGAGTCACCTTTTAATAGGTGAGCAATTGCTGAAAGTTGCTCGGATTGATTGTGAATATTTTCAATCGCCATCGCCCCCGTTGTTGCTTCGATACGACGAACGCCAGCAGCAGTGCCTGATTCGCTAAGAATACGGAATAAACCAATATCCCCAGTTCGACTAGCATGTGTACCACCGCATAATTCAATAGAAAAATCACCCATACTCAAAACGCGTACACGTTCTTCATATTTTTCACCGAATAATGCCATAGCGCCTTTCGCTTTAGCTCCCTCTAAATCCATCAACTCAGTTTCAATTTCTGAGTTTTTTCGGATTTGAGCATTCACAATATCTTCTACCTGACGTAGCTCTTCCTGTGTCATCGCTTCAAAATGGGAGAAATCAAAACGGAGATATTTATCGTTAACCAATGAGCCTTTTTGTGACACATGCTCACCCAATACCTGACGTAATGCAGCATGAAGTAAATGTGTCGCTGAGTGATTTAAGCGGATAGCATCACGCCTCGCGCTATTAATCAAAGCAGTAATACGATGGTTAACAACTAATGTACCTGACTCTACTTTACCTATGTGACCAATCGCTTGGCCGTATTTTTGAGTGTCTGTTACATTAAAGCTTGCACTGTCACTATTTAAATAACCAGTGTCACCCACTTGCCCACCGGACTCTGCATAGAATGCAGTTTTATCTAGGATAACCAACCCTTCTTCACCCTCTTTAAGGGTATCAACAGGTTGACCATCTTTATACAAAGCCGTGATTGTTGCTTGTTGCTCATCGTATTGATAACCAGAGAATTCGCTACGCTTATCAACTTTGATTAATGAGTTATAATCTGCGCCAAAACCGCTCGATTCTCTAGCACGACGACGTTGGTCTTCCATCGCATGCTCAAAACCTTGCTCATCGACTTTAATATTGCGTTCACGGCAAACGTCCGCCGTTAAATCGATAGGGAAGCCATAGGTATCATATAAACGGAATGCAGCCTCACCATCAAGTGTATCGCCTTTTAGGGAAGCAAGTTCTTCGTCTAATAATTGCAAGCCGCGTTCTAAAGTACGAGCAAATTGTTCTTCTTCAGTTTTAAGAACTTTTTCTACCATTGCTTGCTGACGTGCAAGCTCATCCGCAGCAGAGCCCATCACGTTAATTAGTGGAGCAACTAATTTGTAGAAGAAGGTATCCTTTGCACCAAGCATGTAACCGTGACGCACTGCTCGGCGAATAATACGCCGTAAAACATAGCCACGCCCTTCATTTGATGGAATGACACCATCACTAACAAGGAATGCACAAGAACGAATGTGGTCAGCAATAACACGCAATGATTTATTTTCCAAATCAGTTGCCCCTGTTGCTTTCGCAGCAGCAGCAATGAGTTCGCGGAAAATATCAATCTCATAGTTAGAATTTACGTGTTGAAGTACCGCAGAAATGCGTTCTAAACCCATCCCTGTGTCGACTGAAGGTTTTGGCAGTGGCTCCATAGTACCGTCTGATTGACGGTTAAATTGCATGAAGACAAGGTTCCAGATTTCAATGTAACGGTCACCATCTTCTTCAGGGCTCCCCGGAGGACCACCCCAAATATGCTCACCATGGTCATAGAAAATCTCTGTACATGGACCACAAGGGCCTGTATCACCCATTTGCCAGAAGTTATCTGACGCATATGGTGCACCTTTATTGTCACCAATACGAATAATACGCTCAGCTGGAACACCAATTTCTTTGTTCCAGATATCATACGCTTCATCATCTGTCGCGTAGACAGTTACCCACAGCCTTTCTTTTGGTAAATTAAACCACTCTTCGCTAGTTAATAGTTCCCAAGCAAAGCGGATAGCATCATGCTTAAAGTAATCACCGAAGCTGAAGTTACCTAGCATTTCAAAAAATGTATGGTGACGAGCGGTATAACCCACATTTTCTAAGTCGTTATGTTTACCACCTGCTCGAACGCAACGTTGCGCAGTTGTCGCTCGGGAATATGCTCTCTTATCCAGGCCAAGAAATACATCTTTGAACTGGTTCATCCCTGCGTTTGTGAACAGTAGTGTAGGGTCATTATTTGGCACTAGCGAACTGCTGGTGACCACTTGATGACCTTTCGTATGAAAAAAGTCGAGAAACGCTTGACGGATCTCAGCGGTGCTTTTACTCATATTTATCCCAATATCAAGCTGGAAACAGAATTACGAATTGTTGAGATGGTATGTAACATCACCTCTAATCAACTCTCCGATTAAAAAGTGACTGATAAGATAAAGTCTCTTTATGCAGAAGTAAAATATAGATACATCCATTAGCAGCTTTCATTGTAAAGCGTCTAGATATTTTCTGAAAGCATGTTTATACCCCGCGCTGGGGTATTTTTCCACAGAAAAACTGTTCGATAAACTATTAATGTAATAGGCCAAAATAAAAATGGCGCCCCCTTATGAAAGGTGCGCCACTAATTTAGATGATAATCAAATAGTTACACTTGAATTAAATTTCTTCTGGTGTTTCTTCTTCATCAGAACCACTGACGAAATCTTCCGCAGCGCTACTAAATTCACCAGTATGATTTAATAACATTTCGCGTAGTTTCGTATCAATTTCCTGTGCTATTTCAGGATGCTCTTTTAAATAAGTTGTTGAGTTAGCTTTACCTTGACCGATTTTGTCCCCGTTATAGCTATACCAAGCACCCGCTTTTTCAATTAATTTATGTTTTACACCTAAGTCAATAAGCTCACCGAAGGTGTTAATCCCTTCACCATAAAGAATTTGGAATTCAGCTTGTTTAAATGGTGCTGCGACTTTATTTTTCACAACTTTAACACGGGTTTCGCTACCTACAATTTCTTCACCGTTTTTCACCGCACCGATACGGCGAATATCTAAACGGACAGATGCGTAGAATTTCAATGCGTTACCACCTGTAGTGGTTTCCGGATTACCAAACATAACACCAATCTTCATACGAATTTGGTTGATAAAGATCAGTAAGGTATTTGACGTTTTTAAATTCCCCGCCAATTTACGCATTGCTTGGCTCATCATACGGGCTGCTAGGCCCATATGAGAATCACCAATCTCGCCTTCAATTTCAGCTTTAGGTGTTAACGCAGCAACAGAGTCAACGATAATGACATCAACCGCCCCTGAGCGTGTTAATGCATCACAAATTTCAAGAGCTTGTTCACCTGTATCGGGTTGTGAACATAATAAGTTATCAATATCTACGCCTAATTTTTTCGCATAGATAGGGTCTAAGGCGTGCTCTGCATCGATAAATGCGCAAGTTTTACCACTGCGTTGTGCCGCAGCAATAACCTGTAAAGTTAATGTTGTTTTACCCGAAGCTTCAGGACCGTAGATTTCAACAATACGACCTAATGGCAAGCCACCAGCGCCTAATGCAACATCAAGGGATAAGGAGCCTGTTGAAATCGTTTCAACATCCATAGAGCGGTCTTCACCAAGACGCATAATGGAGCCTTTACCAAATTGTTTTTCAATTTGGCCTAATGCTGCTGCAAGTGCTTTTTGTTTGTTTTCATCAATAGCCATGATTACTCCCTAAGTGCAATGGCTTGACCACTGCGAATAAAACGATTGAATTGGGTTTGTTAAAATTAATTATACTGTATAATCATACAGTATCAAGAAAATTTTTCATTTAACAACTTTAAAAGTGTTTCTAGGACATAACCCGTTGATTGTAAACGAACTTGGTTTCTATCCCCTTGGAATACACAGTGCTGTGTTGTTACGGTTATGGTTTTATCAGCCTGTTTTTTAGCAAAACCAAACCAGACTGTCCCAACAGGCTTTTCTATACTACCGCCGTCGGGGCCGGCAATTCCACTGATTGAAACAGCAAAATCGGCCCTCGCTTCCCGCAATGCCCCTAAAGCCATTTCTGCGACAACTTGTTGGCTTACTGCGCCATATTGTTGTAAAGACTCCTCTTTAACACCAATCATTTGGTGTTTGGCTTCATTGCTATAAGTGACGAAGCCACGCTGGAAGTAAGCTGAGCTCCCTGCGATATCGGTCAATACCTTAGCAACCCAGCCACCAGTACAAGATTCAGCAGCGGTGACTGTTTTACCTTGTTCTGTTAGTTTCTGACCAATTTGAATACTCAATATTTCGAGTTGCTTCTCATCTATCATGATGCTACCTACCTTTACTTCATTTTTTTACGAGCGCGATCCCAAACCCACAAACCCGCAATAGCTATCGCAAATACAGCACCAAAGCCAATCCCTGCATTCACTACTGACAAACCAGCTTTAATTGCCAAAGAGTACAAGCCTAACATAATTAGCATTGCACTGTTTTCGCCTAAGTTTTGCACAGCAATGGCATTCCCTGCTCCAACAGTCTCTTTCCCCTTTTCTTGAAGTAATGCATTAAGTGGAACCACAAATAAGCCACCAAATACCCCAAGTATTATCAGAATAAAATATGCTGGAATAATATTAGTTTGCAATGAGAGTAAAACCACCATGATACCGATGATAACCCCAGCAGGAATACAACGATAAACCGTTTTTAAGGTAATAAATTTAGCAGCAAGCCCCGCTCCAACGACAATCCCTATAGCAACCATCGCATTGAGGATTGTTGGGGTTGTGTTGTCTTGTAAGCCTAAAGCGACAGGTACCCATGCCACTAATAAAAAACGTAAGGTGACACCCGCCCCCCAAAATAAACTGGTCCCCACAAGTGAGAAGCGACTTTCTTGGTTAGACCATAGAATACGGCAAGCACCGAAAAAATCAGTCACTAATAGTTTAATATTCCAGCCTTTGCCTGGCCGTGCAGCCACTAGCGGTGGGATAAAGAAATTGGCAATAACAGCTAATGCATACAATACAGCACAAGTTCCGAGCGCTAATATAAGGTTAATATCGGAAAGCACCCCACCGACCACTGAGCCCACTAGAATAGCCGCGATTGTCGATGCTTCCATAACTCCATTTGCTTTAACAAGGTTATCTCCCCCTGTTAATTCCCCTAAAATACCGTATTTAGCAGGGGAATAAGATGCAGCGCCTACCCCCACTAGACCATAGCAAAGGAAAGGGTTTAACCCCAAACAAATACCAAGAGCCCCAATAAATTTAAAAATGTTAGAAAACAACATTACGCGCCCTTTTGAGAACCTATCGGCGATTTGCCCTACAAAAGGTGCCAGTACAATATAAGTAAATACAAACACCATTTGCAGAATAGGATGGCTCCACTCAGGGTAAAACTCTGCTTTAAGCTGTGCAAGTATTGCAAATAATAATGCATTATCAGCAAATGCAGAGAGGAATTGAGACGCCAATACGGCTTTCATTCCTCGGCTCATTAATGGCGCATTTTGCATGCTTTCTTGCATATTATTCATCCTTTAACGCCATCTGTTTTAGTGTAACAAAGTCCGTTTTACCACTTCCCAAAACTGGCAGTTCTTTTACTAAACGAATATCACGCGGGACAGCTAATTCAGTTAAGCCTTTGCTTTTCGCTGCCGCAGACAATGCGCTGCGGTCTAATTCTTTATCTGTCGTGAATAAAACAAGCGCCTCACCCTTACTACTATCAGGCTTAGTGACAACGCCATGATTCTCATTTGGTGAAATACCCGCGACCATTTGTTCAATACTTTCAAGAGAAACCATTTCCCCTGCAAGTTTTGCAAAACGCTTAACACGACCTTTAATAGTACAGAAGTTTTGATTGTCTAAAGTAACGATATCACCCGTGTCATACCAGCCATCTTCTAATTCACCTTGCTCATTTTCCGCTTTAGGCGTTTCTAAGACACCAGGGGCTTCAACACGTAAATACCCCTTCATGATATTTGGCCCTTTTAGCTGTAATTTCCCCCCCTGTTCAATACCTGGGATAGGGATAATCCTCGCCTCCATTTCGGGTAAAATTTGACCTACTGAACCTTCTTTAGCGGCCATTGGTACGTTAATTGAAACGATAGGAGCACATTCAGTCACCCCATACCCTTCAAGGATACGAATACCAAATTTATCAAACCAGATTTTTTTAGTTTTATCAGAGAGCTTTTCAGCGCCAGCAACGACATAGCGCAAACGTGCAAAATCATACTGATGCGCAAAACGCGCATAATTACCTAAAAATGTCGAAGTCCCAAAAAGCACTGTACAATTTTTGTCATAGACCAATTCCGGAATGACTCGATAGTGCAAAGGGCTTGGATAAAGAAACACTCGGCTTCCTAAAAATAGAGGAATGAACAAACCAACAGTTAGACCAAATGCATGGAATAATGGTAATGATGACATAAAACGGTCACGAGGAGTGAAGTCAGCAATGGTCTTAATTTGCTCAACATTCGCCATTAAGCTCCCGTGGCTATGAACCACCCCTTTCGGTGTTCCCTCTGACCCTGAAGTGAATAGCACGATCGCTTCATCTGTCGTTTTGCGCGGGATAACGGCTTTACGTGGATTAAATAAATGCTTAACAATCCAAAGTTTATCTTGCCATGTCACTGTATCTTTTAAATCTTCAAGGTAAATCCAGTTAGCTTCAGTAACTTGCTCGGGAATATGCGTTAAATGACCTTTTTCTAAAAATTGGCGAGAGGTAAATACGACAGTGGCTGCAGATGCTTTTAATGCATTACTGATCCCATGGCTTCCCGCAGTATAATTCAGCATCGCAGGGACTCGTCCCCTCATTAGGGCCCCAAAAATAGCCGCAGCCGTAACTGTTGTATTTGGCAATAATAAGCCTACACGCTCATTTTCATGGGTATAACGTTCTATAATACGCCCGACTCCCAGAGCTTTTTTCAATAAGCTTTGGTAGGAGTCTTCTTTAAAAGCGATATCTTCAATACAGGGCGTATATCGACCAAACTTATGAACACTTTGAATAAACTCTTCGACCAATGTGACTTGGGGCAAACAAGCCATACGCGCAGATTTCATAATTTGGTACAAATGCTCTCCAGCTAAGGCTCGGCGCTCAACAGCTCGAGGGGCTTGAGGCATAGGAATGCTTTGTGCAGGCAAAATATGTAATGTGATTTTTGGGAACCATTTTAATGGAATAATGCCTTTTAACCGACCAAAATGACTGCGCTCCGCACCTTCAATACGAATAGGAACAACTTTTGCCTCCGACTTTGCAGCAACAAATGCAGCCCCTTCATAGATTTTCATTAAAGAACCATGCACAGAAATACGCCCTTCTGGAAAAATGACGATTGGGCGCCCTTTTTCCACCTCTTTAACAAGGTGACGTATCCCTAAAGGGTTAGCAGGGTCAAGAGGAACAATATCCGCATAAGGTTTAAGACGCTTCACCATTTTTGGTGTCGCAAATGATGAATACACAGCAAATACAGGTTTTACAGGTAAAAAAAGTGCAATCAAAACACCATCAAGGAAAGAAACATGATTGGGTGTAATCAAGCATTTATCTTGATTAAATTCTTTTGCATCACCGGTAACTTGGACGCGAAATAAAAATTTAAGTATTGCCTTGATGATGTTTGCCAACATAATGAATCCCTATATTATGATTATGTTTTATATGCAAATAAGTGAAGTATTTCCGTTATCATACCTATCTTACTTAGCTCTGCTCTTTCTACTAAGCGGTATATTCCGAAAACGTACTTTACTGATACCTAATTAGTTTAAGTCAAATCATTAAGTTGCGCGATAATATCATCAATGGACTGTGTGGCATCAATAACATGGTGTGCCGTCGCACGGTAGATAGGTTCTCTTTGCTGCATAACTTCTTCAATTTCTTCAACTAATGATTTGCCTGTTAAGCTTGGCCGCTGGTCAGCTTGTGGCTCTGCGGCTAGGCGTTTAGCTAAAACGTCAGGCTTAGCATTTAAATAAATCACTGTCCCGTTATCACGCATGATCTTCTGGTTTTCCTCAGCAAGAACCAGCCCGCCCCCTGTTGAAACAATCGTTTTATCTTGAAGAATTGATTTTAACGTTTCCGTTTCTAATTGACGAAAATATTCCCATCCGTACTGTTCAACAATTTCTGCTATCGTTTTACCCGCTCTTTCGAGTATCAATTTATCTGTATCAACAAACTGGTAGCCTTTAGATTCAGCCAATTTTTTACCAATTGTCGTTTTACCCGAACCTCTTGGACCGATAATGTAAAACATTAATTTCCACCCCATAATCATGAATACTAAGCAAAACTGGTTATGTATCTGCTTATGAAAGTTGCCTAATGCGGCAAATAATAAAAAAATAAAGCCACACAAGTGTGGCCTATTAATCTATTTTAGTCTTTATGGGCGATTTAAAAAATCGCCATAACCAACCCATTTATAGGTTGTTAAGGCATCTAGCCCCATAGGGCCTCGAGAATGTAATTTCTGAGTGCTAACCGCAACCTCTGCCCCTAAACCAAATTGCCCACCATCTGTGAAGCGAGTACTCGCATTCACATAAACAGCCGCCGAATCGACACACTGTACAAAATAATCTGCTTGGCGGATAGACTCGGTCAAAATAGCATCAGAATGCGCAGTACCATATTGGCGAATATGGTTAATAGCGGCGTCAATGTCATCAACAATCTCTACGTTGAGGTCTAAGGATAACCATTCATCAACCAAATTTTCAGGTTTTACATCAACAACTGTTGCTGGGCCTTGTTCCAATAATGGCATTGCTTTTTCACTAGCGTGCAGTGTGACTTGCTGTTCAGCCATTTTCTCACTTAAAAATGGTAAGAAATTACCCGCAATATCTTTATGAACTAGCAAAGTTTCCAGTGAGTTACAAGCACTTGGGCGCTGTACTTTTGCATTGATGATTACGTTAATCGCTTTATTAAAATCAACTGACTCATCGACAAAGGTGTGGCAAACACCTATACCGCCGGTGATCACAGGGATCGTTGATTGCTCACGACATAATTTATGTAACCCCGCACCACCACGAGGGATCAGCATATCAATATAACGATCTAATTTTAATAATTGAGAAACTAATTCACGATCAGGGTTATTGATAGCTTGTACAGATTCTTCTGGCAACCCACTATTTTTGAGTGCTTTTTGGATAACACTCACCACAGCAAGGTTCGTATTATGGGTTTCTTTACCACCACGTAGAATGACTGCATTACCGGTTTTTAAACATAACGAAGCCACATCGACAGTGACGTTTGGACGCGCTTCGTAAATCACCCCGACAACACCTAGAGGTACGCGTCGGCGCTGTAAGTTTAAACCGCTATCAAGCTGGCTACCATCAATGATTTGCCCAACAGGGTCAGCAAGCTGACAAACCTTTCTGACATCATCAGCAATGCTTTTCAAGCGTTCTGGAGTCAGCAATAGACGGTCTTGTAAGGCTTCTGCCATACCACTGGCTTTTGCCTGTTCCATATCCTGCTGGTTAGCAGATAATATCACCGCGCTTTCTTTTTCTAGTAATTCAGCAATTTGCAATAGTGCCGAGTTTTTTTGTTTGGTGCTTAGCTGAGCTAATTGCCATGACGCTGCTCGTGCAGCCTTACCCATTGTTTCTAACATAATTAACTCACTATCATATCGTCACGATGAACAGCGACTGAGCCGTGTTCATAGCCAAGTATTCTGCCAATTTCTTGTGAATGATGACCTGCTATCATCCTTAGTGCATCACTATTATAGTGACTAACACCGTGTGCAAGGTCTTTCCCCGCCATATTTAGAATGCGGATCACGGCGCCTCGGGAAAAATCACCTTCAATCTTTTTAATTCCTTTTGGTAACAATGAGCTACCTTTTTCTATAATTGCTAATTGTGCACCATCATCAATATACACATCACCCGCAGCTGGCGCCCCGAAAATCCAACGTTTACGATTTTCCATGGGGTTTTTCTGCCCATAAAAACGAGTCCCCACTGGAATATTTTCAATCACAGCGCTAATGACATCAGGTTTATTACCTGCTGCGATAATAACATCTATCCCTGCGCGGCCAGCAACATCAGCCGCTTGTAGCTTAGTTGCCATGCCCCCTGTACCTAAACCGCTGACACTTCCCCCTGCCATTTGACGAAGCTCGTCGTTGACACCATAGACTTCAGGAATTAATTTCGCATTTGGGTTGCTACGGGGGTCTGCATCATATAGACCTTCTATATCAGTCAGTAGCAACAGTTTATCAGCATCACCAAGAATAGCGGCTAATGCGGATAAATTATCGTTATCACCGACTTTTATTTCTGCTGTCGCAACGGCATCGTTCTCATTAATGACGGGAATAATGCCATTATTCAGTAATGCTTGTAAGGTATCTCGAGCATTTAGAAAACGCTCACGGTCTTCTAAATCTGCACGTGTTAACAGCATTTGCCCTATGTGGATCCCGTAAATGGAGAACAACCTTTCCCACAACTGAATAAGACGACTTTGGCCGACTGCCGCAAGCAACTGTTTAGATGCAATGGTAGCCGGCAATTCGGGGTAATTTAAGTGTTCGCGACCCGCGGCAATTGCCCCTGATGTCACAATGATAATACGGTGCCCTTTTTCATATTGCTGCGCACACTGCCTGACTAACTCAACAATATGAGCTTGATTCAAACGGCGCGAGCCCCCTGTTAGCACACTGGTTCCTAGCTTAACAACCAGCGTCTGGCTATTTTTCATCATTTTTCTGCCATTAGGATTAAGAAAACAAAAAAGTAGATACCATTTTTATCAGGAGAAGCGCGTTATGCCAACAGGCATAACGCAAAATTCAACAAAAGTTGGTTTAAAACAAATTTATGCGCTTAATTCCAGTTTTAATTCTGCCATTAGTGGCGAAGGGAAGAGGCTTAACTCAAGCTCAAGTAATTGCTTAGTAAGTGCTTGATGAAATGATACTAAATTTTTTTCAACGGCTTCAGTGGTAGCCGCATCTTTGAATGCTTTGACTTGCCAACTACCATGGCTATTATAAATACCAAAATGATAAGTGAACTCAAAGCCTTTTTCAGTTGCAACTAATTTTAACCACCACCCCCAAAATTCACGTTTCTCAGGCGCAATACTCGCATTAATACAAACAACAAGGCTATCGAATATATAACAGCCATTGATACATTGTTTTTCGCGTAAATAAGGCCCCATTGCAGCAAATTTCTTTAAATACTTTCCATTTGAATAATCAGTCGGTAAAGCCATGTTAAGGATCTCCTTCTTGGGTAGACCCCTTTTTAACAAATGGGAAAAAATAAGCAAGATATTAAATATAATTAAAGTATTTTTGCTTTCAGCCAATTAGTAGTTTCACTTAGTGCCTTTTCAAAATTAGCAAAAACAGGCTGACTTGGTAGTATTATTGTATCTGCATCCATTGATGAACGCCGAATTAGATCCGATTCTGCTTTCGGACTATAGATATCATCTTTTAAGCTTACCGATAACATCGGAACTTTGCTTCTTTTTCCTAAAAGGCCCTGATTTTTAAGTGAATAACAACTCAACTCATGGCGTAAAGCGGCACCATCAACCTGATAAATTCCCAAACGACTCGCGAACACATCCAAAACTACCCGAGGAATATCTTGTTGATATTTCTCTTCGTGCAATAAACTATGCACAATTGGACCTATGACAGCGACTGCTTTAATTTTTTCTGGGCACATATAAGCTAATCTTAAGGCTATATTGGCACCAAAGCGCATCCCGACAATACCGAAGCGGGTATGGTCAATCCATGCAATATCCTCAAGCTGGCGAACAATTTGCTCATGCAGTGTTGTTGTTTCTTGTGTCAATTTATGTTTTATCGAATAACCAATAGAAGGCATATCGAGCGTTAGCATCGCAATACCTAATGGTTCGAGATAATCGCGAAAATAGCGACAAAAATCGATTTGTAAGCTGTCTAACATGCCGCAAATCATGACGGTAGGATAAGGCCCCTGACCGTGGGATGGGATATGTAAAAAGCCACAAACTTCTTTCCCATCATCCACTTTGAATGCAATTTTCTTTAACCGATATTCTGAAAATTTGGCAGCATTATCATAGGCTTTACACGCTAATAAAATAGCTTGGTCTGCTAGTTCATCCCCTTTAATAAAAGGGTATGCTGCAATACTGTATAAATTTGCGGCTCGCAACCATGCATTACCCGCGTCCGGCCCTTGCTCGAATTCCAAAGCTTTCTGTTGCCAGCGCATAGCCTGCTGTGACCATTCGAAGCACCAATTCCCACGCCTATTACCAATGACGGTATCCAACTGGGTTTCATTACTGCGTGGCGCATCGGAAACTGCTATTCGGCTAAGTACCTCTTCAATTTCTAGTGCATCAATACCACGCCAAATCCAAATTAGCCGGTTGATCATACGATACCAGCCAACATGATGAGAACCACTTAGAACGCTATGAGCTTTTATCAGAGGAGTTGTTTCTGACGAGTAGGATACAAGTGTCGACGTTTCAACTTGTCTGACTCTAGGTTTGAAAAGTTTTTCTGAAAGGTTTTGCTGAGTCATCCCTATTTCCTTGTCTACCTGAGCTGAATTGTGCCAAAAAACCAAAAATAAGGGGAATGCAAAAATGCACTCCCCCGAGATTATATCGCGTTTGACTCAAAAATTTTAGGTATTTATGTGTTATGCCTATGAGGAAAAACCCCAAAGGCTGTTAATGACAATCTATTACCAGAAAATAAGTTTAACTTCGATTTATTTGTCTTGTTCACACAATGGCTTTATAAAAGCAACGCCCATATCCCAAGGCTGCTCTATCCATGTGTCTTGCGGGATATCAACCACATAGTCATCAACTAATGGACGACCAGCTGGCTTAGCGAAGATAGTAACAAAGTGTGCTTTTGGATACATATCACGAATAGCTTGCGCTGTACCACCGGTATCGACCAAATCGTCAATGACGATATAGCCTTCGCCATCACCTTCAGCGCGCTTTATAATTTTTAATTCGCGTTGATTATCATGGTCATAGCTAGATATACATACGGTATCAACGTTACGAATGCCCAGTTCACGTGCAAGAAGCGCGCCTGGAACAAGACCACCACGGCTAACCGCGATAATACCGGTCCATTGTTCTACTGGTAATAAACGTTGTGCGAGTTTACGGGCATGTATTTGCAACATATCCCACGTTACGACATATTTTTCGCTCATAAAATTCGGGTCCCGACTGCTGAGTAAATCTGAAATGTGTCTTGCGGAAAAAAGGTTGCGCGAGATTATAGTGATTTGGCGCGTTAAAAACCAGTAAAAAGCATCATTCGCCATTAATTATTATCATTTACACTATCCATTCTTCAAAAGAAAGTGTTATCCTGAGATTATAAAAGATGCAGCCTTTAATTCGAAACTTCAGGCTGTTAGGTCATAATTACAGCAATATTCCTTTTAAAAATTGAAGCTGAAATTAACGTTGGTTGCCAATCAGTTCCTACATGGGTTATTCAGGATATTATTCCTAAATAGTTCAATTTGTAGCTAGGCGGCAAATGAGTAAATCCTTTGAGTATACATAAGTATATGATTGGAGTTTACGAGTGAAGCCAACAATGCTACAGATTGAAATATAAAGGGAAAATAAAAGGAGAGAAACGTGTCTGAACTAGCTACATTATCCCCCCAACCGCTATGGGACATCTTCGCTACCATCTGCTCTATTCCGCACCCTTCATATCATGAAGAAGCTTTAGCTGCGCATATTATCGACTGGTCAAAACAAAAAGGTTTTCATGTAGAACGCGACGAAGTTGGTAATATTTTGATCCGTAAACCTGCAACAACGGGTTACGAAAACCGCAAAGCAGTAGTCTTGCAAGCACACCTAGACATGGTGCCACAAAAAAATAATGACACCGTGCATGACTTTAAAACAGACCCAATCCGCCCATATGTTAATGGTGAATGGGTGACCGCTGAAGGTACAACTTTAGGCGCAGATAACGGTATTGGTTTAGCTTCTGCATTGGCGGTTCTGGCTGATGACAGTGTCGAGCATGGGCCTATGGAAGTTTTACTCACCATGACTGAAGAAGCTGGCATGGAAGGTGCGTTTGGTCTAAAAGCAGGTTGGCTACAGGCGGATATTCTGATTAACACCGACTCTGAAGAAGAAGGTGAGATCTATATGGGTTGTGCTGGAGGGGTTGATTTCACAACAACATTTGATCTACTGCGTGAACCTTTACCACAAGGTTATCAGACGTTTACTTTAACCCTAAAAGGGTTAAAAGGTGGTCACTCCGGTGGTGATGTTCACTTAGGCTTAGGTAATGCGAATAAATTACTCGCACGCTTCCTTGCTGGACATGCAGAAGACTTAAGCCTGAAATTGTTAGAATTTAGAGGCGGTACCGTACGTAATGCTATCCCACGTGAAGCGCATGCAATTATCTCTGTTCCGATAGAAAAAGTTGCTGAACTGACAGCATTAAGAGAACGCTACGAAGGTATTTTAAAGAATGAGTTAGCCGTTATAGAACCTAACCTTGTTCTACTCTTAGATGAAACACAAAGTGACTTGAAAGCACTGTCTGATGATTGCCAAAAACGTTTTACGTTCTTCTTAAATGCTGCACCTAATGGCGTAATTCGCATGAGTGATGTCGCTGTAGGTGTCGTAGAAACATCGCTTAATGAGGGCGTTGTTCGCATGACAGAAGACCAAGCGGAAGTTATCTTCCTTGTTCGCTCACTGATTGATAGTGGCAAAAACTATGTTGTTAACATGCTCACTTCTATTAGTAAATTAGCACAAGCACAGTACCGCGCTGAGGGGAGCTACCCAGGTTGGCAACCAGATGCCGATTCAGCCGTAATGCACTTAGTGAGTGAAACTTATAACAAGCTATTTGGTAAAATCCCAAATGTGATGGTGATCCACGCAGGCCTTGAGTGTGGCTTATTCAAAAAGCCTTACCCAGATATGGATATGGTTTCAATTGGGCCAACCATTCGTGGTGCTCACTCTCCTGATGAAAGAGTGCATATTGCAAGTGTTGGTGAATATTGGAAACTGTTGACCGCTGTTTTAAAAGCAATCCCGGTTAAAGGTTAAAACCTGATCATAACTGAAACATCTGCCATTCATTATGGTAGATGTTTTATTTATAGTTCTAATAACAATTGCCTTTCCAATTGAGGGCTTTGTAACATAACATGCAACCCAACTAATCGTACCCCTCGCTGTTCACGTCGATTAACCCAAACTTGTTTTGCCAACTGGACTAAATCTTGCTTATTAAGCATTGGGTAAACATGCTCTTGTGTTGTTTGTTGAAAATCATCAAATTTAAACTTTACGCCTTGGCGCGCAATGCGTAAATCAGGCTTCACTTTAGCTAAACGCAATTGCAGTTCATCATAAAGTTTATCTAATAATAAAAGGCAATCATTCCATTCATGAATATCTTCAGCAAGAGTCCGCTCAACACCAACGGATTTCCTTAGTCTATCTGGGTTTACAGGCCGTTCATCGATACCGTGACAACGCTCCCATAGTACCTGCCCAAACTTCCCCATGCTTTTAATCAGTGTAACAACGTCATAGTTTTGCACATCAGCACAAGTCGTTAGCCCCATATCTGCTAGCTTTTGTGCGGTGACTTTTCCCACTCCCGGAATTTTTCTTAGTGGTAAAGTCAGAATGAATTGATCAATATTTTGCGGGGTGATCACAAATTGCCCATTTGGTTTATTCATATCAGAGGCGATTTTAGCAAGGAACTTGATAGGGGCAATCCCCGCTGAGGCTGTCAATTGTAATTCATCAAAAATTTGCTGACGAATTGCCTCTGCGATTAACGTAGCTGAACCATGTAATTGTGAGCAGTCAGTCACATCAAGATAAGCTTCATCGAGGGAAAGCGGCTCGATTAAATCTGTATATCGCGCAAAAATCTTACGTATATGAATGGACGTTTCTTTATATAACGCCATTCTCCCTGAAACGACTTTAAGTTGAGGGCAAAGCCTTAGAGCAATAGCGGTAGACATGGCACTATGTACGCCATAACGACGAGCTTCATAGTTTGCGGTGCTGATCACACCACGGCGATCGGCACTTCCTCCTACCGCAATAGGGATACTACGCAAGCTTGGGTCATCACGCATTTCGATGGCTGCATAAAAGCAATCCATATCAATATGTATAATTTTACGCACAAGTTAGCCCACACAATCAATCAACTGATTAAATATACAGTATTATTATTAGCCGTGCAATCTGGGCCTATTCGCTGACATCAATTCTAAAATAGCAGATAACCTAATGATAATAAAAATAATTAATATTATTGAAATAATAGTCTGCCACACTATATAACAGCATTTGTTATTTAAAGTTTGTCTTAAAAACAATCGTAAATACTTACTTTACCGTGAAAATGTAATAAAACAGATGCGTCCTTTTCACTCATTATACTTTATAAAAAATTCTTTTATGGATGATACCTATGGCAATTCTATCAACATCAAAATATGTTAAAACTATGGCGTCAGTTATTCTACTTCTTGCAAGTCAAACTGCTTTAGCATTATCACCACAAATTGTTGCACACAGAGCCGGTACTGCTGATGCACCGGAAAATACTATTTATGCAATTGATTTAGCAAAAGAAAATAAAGCCGATGCTATTTGGCTAACAGTACAATTAAGTAAAGATAATCAATTAGTTTTATATCGCCCAAGTGATTTAGACTCGTTAACAGAAAAAAAAGGGCCAGTATCTGCTTATACCGCAGAGCAATTAAGTCATATCAATGCTGCCTATAAGTTTAGTAAAAAACATAACCAACAATTCCCTTTGCAAAAAACAACAATTAATACATTAGAAGCTGTTCTACAGAAATACCCTAATACCACTTTCTATATTGACTTAAAATCCCCTGATGCCGACCCTGCTCAGCAAGCACAAGCTATCCTTACATTATTAAATAAGACTAAGGCATTTAAACAAGTCCGTTTTTATTCAACTAATGATGCCTTTCTAACGGCATTAAAGTCTCTTTCACCTCAATTCCAATTATTTGAAAGCCGTGATGAAACAAGAACAATGCTAGCGAATAGTGTTATGAGTCGCCAATGCCCTATAGAAAATGATAAAGATAATACTCGCTGGTATGGTTTCGAGCTTCATCGTAAAGTTGAAGTTGTTGAAAAGTATACTTTAGGTGAAGCTCGTTCACCTGCAACCTTATCATGGGATAAAAACGCTATCGATTGTTTTAGAAAAAATGGTAAAGCGTATATTATTGTATTTGGTGTCAATAACGAAAAAGACTATCAACTCGCAAAAGAAATTGGTGTTGATGCCGTAATGGTTGATTCCCCAAAAAACTTCAAAAAATAATCTAATAATTAAGCTATTTTATTTTGAATTATGTTTAATCAAATAAATTAGCTTAATTTCCTCACCTAAACTACCTCCTATTTTATTTTTATAACACTTTAATGTTAATCATTATTTACATCTACTTTAAATAAAACCAATATTAAAAAGTGCAATATTTTCTTGACTTCTATTTTTAGAAAAAATTAAAAATACCAGTTTATAATAATACTATTTTTTATTTAAACTACTAATTTAATTTCAATAATCACCTTTAAAAACTAACTAGCCCTATTCTTACAAAATGACCTTTCATTATAAATATCAAGAGGATAAAATGTCCAAATCAAAAGGAACAATCTCTATTGAAAATAAATGGGATGAAGACTTTAAAAAAGTCGAAATTATTTATCAAAGCAGTGAAGATGATGTAGATAAGGCTTTTATTACCTATAATATAAGGGCTCAACAAACGCATAATGATGTATTTGATATCGAATACTCATCCACGGGGAAAAGTTCATGGATAGGGACAGTTACCACTTCTAGCGGCCAAAAATGGAGTAGTGGAAGTCCCCTAAAATGTAATGCAAACAAAGCCGAGAATTGCAAAATTATCATTAAATTTGATGGATACCGTAAAGAAATGGGTGTCATATATACCCCAAAAAATTCATGCCATAAGAAAATGAGTCAACTAAAATCTATATAATAAAATAGAAGAATAATGCTATTTAAATATTATACGAATAGTATATTCGGCTATTATTGCTGTCATTGACACTAGAAATAAAACCGCATTGATATACCTTAACTCCCTTCCATTATAGCTAGTTATACGACAAAAATGCGGATACCGTTTTAACTGGCTAATGCTATAAAAAAACCTTAGCCATATACTTTATATGGCTAAGGTTTAGAAAACAGATAGATTAAATACTAAAGTATGCGGTTTTTTTCCAGCATCTTTTGGCGAGCTTCTTCACGTGCCATGCGTTTTTTGCGGGCGTCACAAGGCTCAGGGCAATCGCATACTTTATCAACCCCGATACTACTTAAGCCGCCACAACTACCTTGAATACTTTTACGCTTGAAAATATACCCAAGAGACATTCCTAAAAACGCCAGCAAGAACAGTGCAAAGGCGGCAATAAAAATATTTAGCATTCCTTTATCCTCCCCGAATTACTGCTTCTTGGTTAAAAATGGTTCGAATGCTTTAGTATAACGCTCTTCAAAACCTTTATCTGTCTTAACAATCATAAAAACAGGAATATTCATTTTCTCAGCTAAGGCAAAGCCAGCTTCAGGCCCTAGCACATTTAGCCCTGTTGATAGCCCATCGGCACTCATACAGTTATCTGCAATAACCGTAATAGAAACTAGATTATGGGTAATCGGTCGCCCTGATTTTGGGTCAATAGTATGAGAAAAACGAACTCCATCCTGTTCAAAATAGTTACGGTAATCCCCAGAGGTTGCAATTGAGCTATCTCCAGGCTCGATAACTTCTTGCACTGTTTGGCTTACACCATCTGCCGCAGGTTTTTCAATGGCAATACGCCAAGGCGCCTCTTTACCATTGGTACCTTTAGTGCGCACTTCACCACCAATATCAACCATGTAGTTGTTGATACCCGCTGACTCTAAGTATTCAGCAACAACGTCTACACCATAGCCTTTCGCAATTGATGAAAGATCTACATATAGTTCAGGAATGGTTTTGACTAGGTTATTGTCTTGAACGGATAATTTGTCAATCCCTACCCATGCTCTGCGCTTGGCCAATTCTTCATCTGAAGGGGCTTTAGTGACTCTCCCTTCTGGGCCAAACCCCCATAAGTTAACTAAAGGCCCAACAGTTACATCTAAAGAGCCATCTGTGATTTTATTAATCTCAATAGCTTTTTTAACAACTGTTGCAGTTGCTGCGGAGACAGGGAATGGTGTATTTATGTCTTTAGACTGGTTAAAACGACTTAACTCAGAGTCAGGTCGGTAAGTTGACATCTGGTCATTAACTTCTTCTAAGCGCTTATCTATCTCAGCTTGAATCGCTTCAGGTTTTGCCCCTGAAGAATCCGTAACATATTTAACCGAGTAATAAGTGCCCATTGTTTGTCCCTGAAGATTTTGTTGCTCTGGCCCACCACAAGCAGCAAGAAACAGGGTCGCGACAAACAGAAGTATTGGGGTATAAATTCTTTTACTTAGCATCGTTTTCTCCGCGTCAATCATGAGCGAGTCTGTAGAAGTCGCTCAGACTATTAACACACTTTACATCGTCACCCATGCAGAGAATGTTTCAGTCAAAATAATTATTAACTTACTAATTACCAATTAGATAATTAGTAATTAGCCATCATTGTTAAATTACAAAGAGGGAAGTAGCTTCCCTCTTTAAAGTGTTATCACTGTACTAACCTTGTTAAGTACAATAAACCTAATAACTTAACCACCAAAGTCATCTAGTAAGATGTTTTCATCTTCAACACCAAGGTCTTTAAGCATCTTAATTACAGCAGCATTCATCATTGGAGGCCCACACATATAGAACTCACAATCTTCTGGTGCTGGGTGATCTTTTAAGTAATTGTCATACAGAACATTATGGATAAAGCCAGTATAACCATCCCAGTTATCCTCTGGTAAAGGATCTGAAAGTGCAATATTCCATGTAAAGTTTTCGTGTTCCGCGGCAAGTTGGTCAAAATCTTCTGTATAGAACATTTCGCGAACTGAACGAGCCCCATACCAGAAACTAATTTTACGCTTAGAATTTAAACGGCGCAATTGGTCAAATATGTGGGAACGCATTGGCGCCATACCCGCACCACCACCGATAAACACCATTTCAGCTTCAGTTTCTTTTGCAAAGAACTCACCAAATGGACCGGAAATTGTCACTTTATCCCCTGGTTTTAATGACCAAATATAAGAGGACATAATTCCTGGTGGAACATCTGGGTTACGTGGCGGAGGCGTTGCTATCCGCACGTTTAACATAATAATGCCGTATTCTTCAGGGTAGTTGGCCATTGAATAGGCACGTACAGTAGGCTCTTTAACCTCTGAAACATAACGGAATAGGTTAAATTTATCCCAGTCTTCACGATACTCTTCAGGTACATCGAAATCTTCATATTTAACAATATGTTCAGGGCATTCAATTTGAATAAAACCACCGGCACGGAAAGGAACAACCTCCCCTTCTGGTATCTTCAATCTCAGCTCTTTAATGAAAGTGGCTTTATTGTCATTAGAAATAACTTCGCACTCCCACTTTTTCACACCAAAGATTTCTTCTGGAAGCTCAATTTTTAAATCTTGCTTAACGTTAACCTGACAAGCTAAACGACAACCTTCTTTTGCTTCTCGCTTATTAATGTGGGAAAGTTCTGTCGGCAGAATATCACCACCACCCTCTTTGATTGTCACACGGCACTGGCCGCATGAACCACCACCACCACAAGCAGATGAAACAAAAATACCTTGGTTAGATAGCATACCTAACAGCTTATCGCCAGCTGGAGCCTCAAAGCTTTTGTCAGGGTCGCCATTTACTTCAACTTTGATGTTCCCTGTATTGACTAACTTGGATTTTGCAAACAGGATTAAGCCTGTAAGCACCAAGACAATCAGGGTAAACATCACTACACCTAAAATAATAATTTCCATGAATTCTTCTCGCCTTTATAGCTGCACACCGGAGAAGGACATAAAGCCCAATGCCATCAAGCCGGTTGTCACAAAGGTGATACCTAACCCTTTTAGACCCGCTGGAATATCTGAGTACTTCATTTTCTCACGGATAGCTGCCAACAAGACAATGGCAAGCATCCAACCGATCCCCGAGCCAAACCCATACACTATCGATTCGCTAAAGTTATAATCGCGTTGAGCCATGAAAGAAACACCACCGAAAATTGCACAGTTAACAGTAATCAATGGCAAGAAGATACCAAGTGCGTTATACAGTGATGGGAAGTAACGATCCAAAATCATCTCAAGGATCTGAACCAATGCAGCAATAACACCGATAAAGGTGATGAAGTTCAAAAAGGATAAATCAATACCCTCTGCTATTGCCCCATCACGCAACACTAAGTTATACACCAAGTTATTAGCTGGAACAGAGATACCAAGAACGACAGTTACTGCGATCCCCAGTCCAAAGGCTGTTTTAACATTCTTTGAAACAGCGAGAAAAGTACACATACCTAAAAAGAATGCTAACGCCATATTTTCAATAAAAATGGATTTAACAAATAGGCTAATATAGTGTTCCATGTGATTAGTCCTTCTCTACCTGAGCTGGTTTCAGGATACGTAGTCCCCAAATCAGCATACCGATGATAAAGAATGCACTTGGCGCGAGGAGGAACAAGCCATTAGGCATGTACCAGCCACCGTTTTGCAGTGATTCAAAGACAGTGATACCAAACAGTTTGCCGGAGCCAAATAATTCCCTAAAGAAACCGACTAATACAAGGATCACACCATAGCCAAGACCATTACCGATACCATCCATAAAGCTTTCTATTGGTGGCGCTTTCATTGCATAAGCTTCAGCACGCCCCATTACGATACAGTTAGTAATAATCAAACCAACGAATACTGAAAGTTGCTTTGATATTTCATAGGCATACGCACGTAAAATTTGGTCAACCACGATGACGAGAGAAGCGATGATTGCCATCTGTACAATAATACGCACACTGCTTGGAATATAATTTCTAATCAGTGAAATAAAGAAGTTAGAAAATGCCGTAACTAATGTTACCGCAATGGTCATAACCAATGCTGTTTCTAACTTAGTTGTTACTGCTAATGCAGAACAGACCCCCAGTATTTGCAAAGCAATTGGGTTGTTATCTAATAGTGGTCCAAGTAGGACGCGTTTTATTTCTTTTGAATCAGCCATTATTCAGCGCTCCTTCACGTACTTTTTTCAGGAACGGACCAAAGCCGTTATCCCCTAACCAAAAATCAAACATATGTTGAATTCCGTTTGACGTTAGGGTTGCACCTGAAAGGCCATCGATACCGTATGGGCTATCTGTGGCACCACCACGTACGATTTTAATTGCCGGAATACCCTGTTCATTGAACAGTTTTTTACCCGGCCATTGGGCTTTCCATTGTGGGTTATCGACTTCGCCACCTAAACCTGGTGTTTCACCATGCGAGTAGTAAGTGATACCGCGTGAGGTTACCCCATCAACATCGATTGCCACAAACGCATACATTACAGACCACAAACCTGAACCATAAACAGGTAAAATAATTTGTGATACTTTGCCGGCATCATCTTTCACTAAATAGATTTCAGCACTATTGGCGCGACGGCGAATTTTTGCGATATCCTCTGCTGGAGAAAGGGCAATACTGGTTTCATCGCTACGTAGCTCAGCATTTAGATCATAACGGCTAGTGCTATCAGATAGTTCATTCGTTTTGAAATTCAAAAGCTTAGGTTCGATGCGCTCCCCATAAATTTTTTGGATTTCTTCTGCGGTCATTTTAGGCTGCATTAAACCTGCCACGCTTAAAATATTACGCTGAGTATCTAACTGAATTTGTTCTTGCTGCTTCGGCTTCAAACCAACTGCAGCACCTGCGACAACAACAGAACAAACTAGACAAAGGATAAAAATGACTAGAAATGTTCTACCGACGCTATCTTTATTAATTGGTTTATCATTAGCCACGAGCTTTTCTCCGCTTAATATTTGCTTGAACGACCAGATAGTCAAACAAAGGAGCAAACAGGTTGGCGAACAGAATAGCCAGCATCATCCCTTCAGGATAAGCCGGATTTACTACCCTGATAAGTACACACATTACGCCGATCAGAATGCCATATGCCCATTTACCTTTATCAGTGAATGAAGCGGATACTGGGTCTGTCGCCATAAAAATCATACCAAATGCAAAGCCACCCAGAACCATATGCCACCACCAAGGCATGGCAAATAACGGATTGGTGTCTGAACCAATAGCATTAAATAGGTAAGACATGGCAATCATACCAACCATGACACCCGCCACAATACGCCATGATGCAATGCGGAAGAACATGATGAGTGCGCCACCAATAAACAACATCAGCGTCGAAACTTCACCGATCGAGCCTGGCATATTACCTAAGAACGCTTGCATCCAAGTGATAGGCTCACTTGTTACTGTGTTCATTAGCGCGTGTTCGCCACCTGAAGCCCACTGTGATAATGGAGTTGCTCCCGAGAAACCATCCGCTGCAGTCCAAACCAAGTCACCGGAGATTTGAGCAGGGTAAGCAAAGAATAAAAATGCACGACCCGCTAACGCAGGGTTTAAGAAGTTACGCCCTGTACCACCGAAAATTTCCTTAGCAATCACGACACCGAAGGTAATACCAAGAGCCGCTTGCCATAAAGGAATTGTTGGAGGCACAATCAAAGCAAACAAGATAGAGGTTATAAAGAAGCCTTCGTTGATTTCATGACCACGGATCATGGCAAACAACACTTCCCAGAACCCACCGACAAGGAAAACAACGGCATAAATAGGAAGAAAATAAACTGCACCAAGCAGCATTTTACTTCCCCAACCAGCATCCATTGACAGCGAGGCACCTAAAAATTGTGCCAAACTATAATGCCAGTCACTCGCGAGCACTTGCTGTAGCTCTGCTCCACTATACAGTTGATGAAGTGCAGGGATAGCTTGGTTGCCTACGTTGTACATCCCCCAGAACATTGCAGGGAAAACAGCAAGCCAGACTAAAATCATCATGCGCTTCAGGTCAATAGTGTCCCTGACATGAGAACGACCTTTCGTCACCGTTCCCGGTGTATAGAACACTGTAGAAACTGCTTCATACAATGCATAGTATTTAGCGAGTTTTCCACCGGGCTCAAAATGGTGTTCATACTTTTCAAATAAATTTTTCAGACCCATGGAATCACCCTTCTAGCTCAATCTTGGTCAGAACATCACGTAATACAGGACCATACTCGTACTTCGCTGGGCAAACATAGGTACATAAACCTAAATCTTCTTCGTCCAACTCTAAACAGCCCAATTCTTGTGATGTATCGGTATCTCCAGCGAGGAGATCGCGCAACAAATGAGTGATCATGATGTCAAGAGGCATAACACGCTCATAGTTACCAATTGGTACCATTGAACGCTCACCGCCGTTCATTGTTGTCGTAAAATTAAAGCGCTTATTTTTCAGGAAATGCCCGATCGTAGTACGAGTGATCGTAAATTTATTAACACCAGGCATAATCCAGCCAAATAGTTCTTTATCGCGACCTTCGGCTAATACAGAGACTTGATTGTGAAAACGACCAAGATAATGATGGGTATCATCACAAGTTACGCCCCAAAGGACAGAGCCTGAAATAATACGGTTTTCGCCCGCTTTAAGCTGGCCTTGAGTTAATTCATATAAATCAGCGCCAAGACAAGTGCGTAATAAACGCGGCTTTTCAACCTGTGGCCCTGCCAATGAAACGATACGGTCAGTATAAAGCTGCCCAGTGACAAACAGCTTACCAATCGCAATAACGTCTTGGTAATTAAGGCTCCATACCTTTTTCTTGATGCTTACTGGCTCCAAGAAATGGATATGAGTCCCCGCTAACCCAGCAGGATGAGGACCCGCAAACTGGGTGTATGAAATCTGGCTATGAGCCTCAACTTTTGGTAAATCCCCCTCTCCATGACATACATGGATTTTACCTTCTGTTAAATGGCTAAGGACTAATAACCCATCGTTAAATGCCTGTTCTTGTTCACGAATAACCAAAACGGCATCAGCAGCAAGAGGGTTTGTGTCCATTGCAGTAACAAAAATAGCGCTAGGTGAAGAACCTGGTTGTGGCGAACGACTAAATGGACGCGTTCTTAAAGAGGTCCACAAACCTGATTTAATCAGATTATCTTCGACTTGTTCTCTGGTTAATGCAGATAACTCAGTACGAGTATAAGCTGCAAAGTTTTCCTGTTCATCACCGTCAATTTCAATGACAACAGATTGAAGCACACGACGCTCACCACGATGAATAGCAACAATTTTACCACAGGCTGGACTTGTAAAAACAACCCCCGGATTCTTTTTATCTTCAAAAAGAACCTGCCCTTTTATGACACGTTCACCTTCTTTAACCAGCATCGAAGGACGCATTCCGACATATTCTTCACCTAGCACAGCTACGTGTTGAATTTTCGGGCCGTCTTCTATCACTTGGGCTGGCTCACCTGCGATGGGAAGGTTAAGGCCTTTTTTAATTTTAATCATAAGATCTGCACAAGTTTATCAGTTAAACCCTAAGCTAACGATTCAGCAATGAATGATAGCGACTCAGTAATAAAAACAGCTCAAGCCACTTTCGCCACTTAAGCAGGTATTTTCACATAATTGTTACTAAATTTTTTCTTCTGCCGGACGTAATTTTATCAGTTCCCACTCACTATGTCCGTCTATAGAAGTGACATAGTTCAAGCAAATTGCATTAATATTTAAATTTTTCTGTTAACAATTCGAAATTGCCGAACTATAACATCACCTTTATCGATTGCTGATTACTATTTAACCGATAAAGATTCATCTAAAAACTATTAACAAGCTATATTAATTTTCTATTTACTCGTCTAAAATGCATAAATTCTGTATTCTTTTTAATCAGTGAAAACTTCTACATTTGGCCTTAGTATGAAATTAAGTAAATTTTTTAGTGCAATTTTTCCATTTGTACTCATATATCCACCTGTAATTCAGGCGAGCAACTCTTCATTTATACTTAAGAATAATGCTTTGGATAATCAAAATTCATCTATTTTTATTCAAATATTTAAGCAAGAGGGTTTACTCGAACTCTATCAAAAAACCCCTTCTGGAAAATATAAGCTGACCAAAACTTACCCAATTTGTAAGTTTTCTGGGGGCCTTGGCCCGAAAAAAATAGAAGGAGACCTCAAAAGCCCTGAGGGATTTTATCAAATTACCGCAGAACAGCTCAACCCAAATAGTCGGTATTACCGATCTATCAATATTGGATTCCCTAATGAATACGATAAAGCACAAGGTTACAGCGGTAGTTACCTAATGATCCATGGCAGTTGCGTTTCTGTAGGATGCTATGCCATGACAGATAAATATATGGGTGAAATTTATCAAACCGTCGAAACTGCCTTATTAAATGGCCAGCCAACCATCAATGTCAGCATCTACCCATTTAAGATGACAAATGAAAATATGACGCGCTACAGAAACTCAAGTCACTATTCATTTTGGAAACAGCTACAGCCTGCTTACGAATACTTTAACCAAACAGGAAGACCCGCAGAAATTTCAGTGACATTAGGTAAATACGCGGTAGTTAGCTTACCAGATACCCCAACGAAATTATTAGGATCTAAATCACAATATGCGCTCACCAAGATGGAATAATACAAAGTTACCTGGCTCGATCCGCTGCCAATTTTCATTTCCCGTTAAAGGTTGAGTTGCAATAACAGAAACAATATCAGTGGGTGTGGTGCATTGCTCGAAATCAATTTCAATATCTTGATCTAATAATTTCGCTTTACCAAAGGGTGCTCTACGCGTCAGCCAATGTAAATTCGTTGAACTAAACGCCATCAAATATTGCCCATCAGAGAGCAACATATTAAACACCCCTTTATGACGTAGCTGATCCGCCAATGTCGCGACAAAACGAAACACGCTTTTCCAATTGGAGGGTTTTCGTGGGTACTTTTCACTTAACTGATGTAAAATCCAGCAAAATATCCATTCGCTATCAGTTTCACCGATAGGCCAATAACGCCCTGTTTTCAATGAACGATAACCCTTTAATTGGCCATTATGAGCATAAGTCCAATTGCGCCCCCACAATTCACGCGTAAAGGGATGCGTATTGACTAATGATACATCACCTTGATTTGCTTGCCGAATATGCGCAACAATCGTTTCTGATTTGATAGGATATTCCTGCACAAAGCGGGCAACGGGTGATAAAAAACTTGGTTGAGGATCTTTAAATGTGCGACATCCCAAGCCTTCATAGAACGTAATTCCCCAGCCATCTTTGTGTGGACCGGTATGCCCACCTCGAGAAATTAACCCACTAAGACTAAACGTAATATCAGTTGGAACATTGGCACTCATGCCAAGTAACTCACACATTTAAAGGCTCCTAAACCGGTTAAAACTTTACTTCACCATCTCTTTTTCAATCAACTGAATTAAGATATGGATAACTTTAATATGAATTTCTTGAATGCGATCAGCATAACCAAAGTGTGGGACACGGATTTCAATATCTGCGGTACCTGCCATTTTCCCGCCATCTTTACCTGTTAGCGTGATTACTTTCATCCCTTTCTCACGAGCAGCGCTAATCGCTTTGATAATATTCCCTGAATTACCAGATGTTGAGATGCCCAGTAAAACATCACCTTTCATCCCTACTGCTTCAATAAAACGTGAAAAAACATATTCATAACCGAAGTCATTACTGACACAAGACAGATGACTAACATCTGAAATTGCAATCGCTGGATAACCGGGACGATTTTCACGATAGCGCCCTGTTAACTCTTCAGCAAAATGCATCGCATCGCAGTGTGAACCACCATTACCACAAGACAATACTTTGCCACCAGCTTTAAAAGAATCGGCTAACAATACGGCTGCTTTTTGAATAGCTTCAATATTTGCGTCATCGCTAAGGAAATTTGATAGCGTGTCGGCAGCTTCTGTTAGCTCGCCACGGATCAGGTCTTGATACATGAGGTTTCCTCTTAATTAAGAACATGTTACAGAGAGTATGATTAATTTATATTTAAAATAGCCTAAATAAAAATGCCATCTAATGGCAAAGAGCAGATAGGTATCCACAATTAACCTTTAATACTCAGATTGTTGCACAGGGATTGTTTTGTTTCTACTTTTGATTGTGCTGTCTTAGCTTCGTAGAAAAAGACCTCCTTTTTCCTTACTAGTAACCATAATTTTTTAATGGCCTTAATGTAAATTACCTTAACCATTTTCATAATTTGGTGTTTTTGTGAGCCAAGTTGTAATTAGGATGTAAATACATTGCTAATTCTTTATTAATGGGTATAGATTAAGATAACAAACAGGTCAGACCTCTTACAAGTGGACAGGAGCTTAACTATGATCCTTCTCAGCATTGTGTTATTCCTAGCCTTAATTGGCGTACTTTGTTATCACAAAACATCGTTGGTTTTTAGCGCAATATTATTATTGGCTTATACTGCTGTTATGGGTGTGATAAATATTTGGAGCTACTGGATGTTATTGCCAGTCGCCTTAGTATTATTTCCATTTGTTTTCAGCCCAATACGCCAATCATTATTTTCCGCCCGCGCTATGAAAATGTTTCAAAAAGTCATGCCACCAATGTCAAGAACAGAAAAAGAAGCCATTGATGCAGGGACAACTTGGTGGGAAGGCGACCTTTTCCGAGGAGCCCCTAATTGGAATAAGCTTCATGACTACCCAAAACCACAATTGACTGCCGAAGAACAAGCATTTATTGATGGTCCCGTTGAAACAGTTTGTGGCATGGTCAATGATTTTGAAGTGAGTCATGAGCTCGCAGACCTCCCTCCTGAAGTGTGGCAATATTTACGCGATCACCGTTTCTTTGCCATGATCATCAAAAAAGAATACGGAGGTCTTGAATTTTCTGCCTATGCTCAATCACAAGTATTACAAAAACTTGCCGGAGTTTCGGGCATACTGGCAATAACTGTCGGTGTTCCTAACTCTTTAGGTCCTGGTGAACTCCTACAACATTATGGTACCGATGAGCAAAAACAGCGTTATTTGCCGGGTTTAGCTACTGGTGAAGAAATTCCATGTTTTGCTTTAACAAGCCCTGAAGCAGGGTCTGATGCAGGTGCGATCCCAGATACTGGCATAGTTTGCATGGGTGAATGGCAAGGTGAACAAGTCCTTGGTATGCGTTTAACATGGAATAAACGCTACATTACCTTAGCACCAATCGCGACCGTGTTAGGGCTAGCCTTTAAATTATCTGACCCAGATAAACTATTAGGCGGAGAAAAAAACCTTGGTATCACTTGTGCTTTAATTCCAACCAATACACCGGGGGTCGAAATTGGCCATCGCCATTTCCCTCTTAATGTGCCATTTATGAATGGCCCGACTCGCGGTCAAGATATCTTTGTTCCTATTGATTACATCATTGGTGGGCCAAAGATGGCGGGGCAAGGTTGGAGAATGCTTGTCGAGTGTCTCTCTGTCGGACGCGGTATTACATTACCATCTAACTCAACAGGAAGTCTGAAGAGCATCGCTATTGCAACAGGGGCTTATTCCTATATTCGTCGCCAGTTCAAATTATCAATTGGTAAAATGGAAGGGATTGAAGAACCATTAGCACGCATTGCTGGTAACACTTATTTGATGGATGCAGCAGCAACTTTGATTACGTCGGGGATTATGTTAGGCGAAAAACCCGCGGTTCTCTCTGCTATCGTAAAATACCATTGTACTCATAGAGGTCAACGCGCCATTATTGATGCAATGGATATCACTGGTGGTAAAGGAATTTGCCTTGGCGATTCAAACTTTGTCGCCAGAGCCTACCAAGGTGCGCCAATCGCTATTACGGTTGAAGGGGCCAATATTCTCACTCGTAGTATGATCATCTTCGGCCAAGGTGCTATTCGTTGTCATCCATTTGTATTAGACGAAATGGCTGCTGCAAAAGATAATAATTTGCATAAATTTGATAAAGCTGTATTCGGGCATATCGGTCATGTGATTAGTAACCAGTTCCGGAGTTTCTGGTTAGGCTTGACTAACGGTCGTGGCAGTAGCGCGCCAACAAAAGACGAAACACGCCGTTATTATCAAATGTTAAATCGTCAAAGTGCTAACTTAGCTTTATTGTCTGACGTGGCAATGGGGGTGTTAGGCGGAAGCTTAAAACGTCGTGAGCGTATTTCGGCACGCTTAGGGGATATTTTAAGTAACCTGTACCTTGCCTCTGCAACCCTAAAACGCTATGAGGATGAAGGTCGCCAAAAAGCAGATTTACCGCTAGTAAAATGGGCTGTTGAAGATTGTCTCTATCAGTCAGAAAAAGCCATGGATGATTTATTGAAAAACTTCCCTAATAAAATGGTAGCGGCGATAATGCGAGTGACACTCTTCCCTGTTGGCCGTTCTATGTCGATGCCATCTGACCGACTTGACCACAAACTGGCGCAGCTACTGATGGAACCTTCTGAAACACGGGATAGATTAGGTCGTGGTCAGTACTTAACACCAACAGAAAACAACCCGCATGGCTTAGTAAACCAAGCACTACTCGATATTATTGCTGCTGAGCCAATCTTCGACCGTATCTGCCGTTTAAAAGAGCGTAAACTCAGCTTTACTCGCTTAGATGAACTAGCAGACCAATTACTCCCTGAAAATGTAATTACGCAAGAAGAAGCTGATATTTTACGTAAAGCGGAAGCTAGCCGGTTACGGACTATTAATGTGGATGAGTTTGAGTTTGATGACTTAGGGGTACTTCCGTCAAAAAAGTCTCCTGACGAACCTTCAAGTGAAGATACAAGTAAGAAAAAGAAAGCAGCTTAATTTATAAAGTAAATTATAAAAGGTTATCTTCTTAGAAGTGAGTTTAAGGGTAACAACAAAAAGCCAGCTAGTTATTATAGCTGGCTTTTTGTATGTAAATTATATTTAAAACTTATAATTCCAATTCTAATGCTAATAATTCTTCAATCGTTTGGCGGCGACGGATCAGCGTTGGCTTGCCATCTACAAACATGACTTCCGGTAATAATGGACGACTATTATAATTCGAAGACATAGATGCACCATAAGCGCCAGTATCGTGGAAAACTAAATAATCCCCTACTTTGACCTCAGGTAATGCGCGTGTAACAACTAAACCACCCTCTAATTGAGTAAATACATCCCCTGACTCACATAGAGGGCCTGCAATAATAGTATCGATGAGTTGAGAGCTATCAGCACAACTGCCATCCGCAGTTAGAACAGATACATGATGATAGCTGCCGTACATCGCAGGGCGCATTAAATCATTAAAACCGCTATCCACTAACACATAATGGCGGCTCCCCATATCTTTAACCGCACGGACTTCCGCCAGCAAAACACCGGATTCAGCCATTAAATAACGCCCCGGTTCTATCTCAAGTTCGACTGAGTGCCCTAAATGCTGCTCTATACGCTGACGGGCGTTATTCCATAAACTATAATAATGTTGTACATCTATTAATTCATCGCTTTCACGGTAAGGGGTTGATAACCCTCCCCCTGCCGAAATCGCATGCAGGTCAACCCCAGCGGTGGTGACCAATGCCACCATTGAATCACACACATCAGCAAGATGTTGGTAATCAACGCCAGAACCAATATGCATATGAATGCCCACTAACGATAAATTATAGTGACGAATTTTTTCTAACGCGGCTGGTAAATCTTCATGCCAAATACCGTGCTTGCTATTCTCACCACCCGTATTAGTCTTTTGGCTATGGCCATGACCAAACCCCGGGTTAATCCGCAACCAAACTGGGTGACCAGATTTTTTCTGACCAATTTGGTCTAACATGTCAATCGACCCTGCATTTACCGGAATATCCAGAGCCGTCACTTTTTCTAATGTTGCTCTGTCCAATACATCTGCGGTAAAAACAATTTCTGAGTTTTCACGCCCTGCTTGGAAGCCAGCGACCAGCGCACGTTCTATTTCACCTAAAGAAACAGAATCTACTTTGACCCCTTGCTCTTTCATTAAACGGAGGATATGAATGTTAGAGCTTGCTTTTTGTGCAAACCTAACAGTATCAAAGACTTGTAATTGCTTAATACGCTCAATGATTACAGCGCTATCATAAACCCAAACAGGGGTTCCATACTGGGCTGGTAATCCACGCAAATGTTCAGGTGTTAAATACTGGCTTGTAGTAGTTGCGAATGAAGTCATTGTCTTTCTCGTTTGCAAATTTTTATGGTCTTAATAATTTATTGTATTGAAATCTATTATTCAGAGAAAAAACGGGAAAAAAAATATCCATTTTGCTAAAGTCTATTCATATTTGATATAGCATTTATTTAGAGGCTAAACATGCAAGCTATCTCTTGGCGTCATATTGAAATATTCCGTGCCGTCATGACTACCCCAAACTTAACGGAAGCTGCTACATTACTGAGTACATCACAGCCCACCATCAGTCGTGAACTTGCTCGCCTTGAATATCTATTACAATTTAAATTATTTGATAGGGTAAAAGGCCGCTTACAACCAACTGCGCAAGGCTTACGTTTTTTAGAAGAAGTCGAGCGTTCTTATTATGGATTAGAGCGGATCAAAAATTCGGCTAAAACTATTCGGCGTTTTGAACACGCACAAATATCCATTACTTGTTTACCGGCTTTTGCCCAGTCTTTATTACCTCAGGTTTGTCAGTCATTTATGGAAAGTTACCCTGATGTAAATATCACGGTGATCCCACAAGAATCCCCAGTTCTGGAAGAATGGCTTTCTGCTCAGCGTTATGACTTTGGCTTAACAGAACACCTTCAACTACCACCCGGCACTGAACAGCAAACGTTAGGCTGTTTAAATGAGGTGTGTGTGTTACCTGCAGGGCACCCCCTTGAACTAAAACAGGTTTTAACGCCTACTGACTTTCAACATCAACGGTTTATCAGTTTGTCATTAACAGACAGTTACCGCCAGTTAATTGATTCAACCTTTACAGAACACCATATTGAACGAAAAATGGTGATGGAGACACACTCTGCATCATCCATATGCGCTATGGCATTAAAGGGGATCGGGATATCCATTGTAAACCCATTAACAGCGTTAGACTTTCATCAGCAATCTGCAGGGAAATTGGTGATCCGTCCCCTCAGTTTTTCCATTCCATTTACAGTGAGTTTAATTCGCCCCATTCACCGCCCATCTTCTCAACTGACAGATATTTTCACCCAATCACTAAAAAGTACCTTCAGCCAAATAGAAGAGAGCTTAGCGTCGGCCTTGTTGCATCAACGCTAACCAATATGGTGACGTTTTGAACCAGTCTGTAAGGAAATCAATCACAGCACGTAATGGTGTAGGCATTTTTTGTCGACTGGTGTATACCCCGTAAATACCTAATGGCATTGGTTGGTAATCAGGTAATAATTGAATTAACTCACCACTTGCTAAATACTCTGCGACGGAATAATAAGGTTGCATGGTAACCCCTGCACCATTTAAAGCGCCTTGGGCAAGAAATACGGACTCATTGGCGCTCAACCGCCCGCCAACTAATACCGTATGCTGTTCCCCTTGTTTTTCAAAACGCCAAATGCTGCGCCCAAAAAAGCTATATGTAAGACATTCAAGTAACACTAAGTCTTCAGGTTTAGTGGGCATTTTTTTCCCCGTTAAAAACTTTGGGGAAGCACAAATTACAGAGTGGCAGGTCGATAAAGGCTTAGCAATTAAGTTAGGTTCTAGCTGGTTAGTAATACGGATCGCTAAATCGATACGTTCTTCGATAAGATTAATCGATTTATTAGATATTTGCATATCTATCGTCATATTTGGGTATTGCTGCAAAAATTCTGCCATAGCAACGGATAATGCACTTTGGGCTATCGATTGTGAACAGCTAATGCGCACCAAGCCAGATAGCTCTTTTGCATCATGATGTTGTTGTACAGGTACTAATTGTGAAATCGCATTGAGCTGTAATGATTGCTGATACACCCCCTCACCAGCGGAGGTTAAACTTAAACGCCTTGTTGTTCGATTAAGTAACCGTACTCCAGCCCATTGTTCCATTTCAGATAAATAACGTGTCACCATCGCACGCGACATATCTAACTTTTCAGCAGCACCAACTAAACTGCCTTGTTCCACTATCGTGATAAACACTTGTGCTGCCTTTAACCTATCCATTTACGCCCCATTCGTCCGGTTTATGCAACAAACTTCGCCTAATTATGGTGTTTTTCCGTTAATCATTGCAACTTAATATACATACCAAGCAAAAACGCCTAGTTCAATCTCAGACAATTCAATTTTAGGACTCAAAATGAAATTAACTTTTTTAGCAGCAACAGTATTCATCGCAACATCATTTCAAGTAGCACAAGCCGAGAAATTAACACTCGATATCTATAACCCAGGTAACAACAGTGTATTCCCTGTGTCATCTGAAATTATTAGTGGCCCTAATGAAGTCGTATTAATCGATGCTCAGTTTCAAAATAATGATGCTCAACAACTGGTCGATAAAATTAAAAAACTCAATAAAAAATTAACCACTATTTATATTAGCCACTCAGACCCTGATTATTATTTCGGCTTAGAGACAATTACAAAAGCCTTTCCTGAAGCTAAAGTAATTGCAACATCTGAAACCGTTGCCGCTATTAAAGCGACTAAAGATGGCAAGCTCGCTTATTGGGGAAATGAGTTAAAGGGTGAAGCTCCGACCCATGTGATAGTCCCCGAAATCATCAAAGGGAATAGCTTTACTGTTGATGGCGAGAAACTAGAGATAAAAGGCCTTGACGGTGCTTCGCCAGATAGAACTTATGTGTGGGTTCCATCGCTAAAAGCCGTTGTCGGTGGTGTGGTTGTTTCAGACAATATACACGTTTGGGTGGCTGATACACAGACTAAGGCATCACGCCAAAATTGGCAGCAAACGTTAGAAAGTATCAAAGCACTGAACCCGACGATTGTCGTCCCTGGTCATTTCACGGGAGCATCTAAATTGGATATTGGTACGGTGACATTTACTCAGCAATACTTACAAGATTTTGAAACCGCCGCACAATCGAGTAAAAACTCGAATGAATTAGTACAGCAGGTTGCAGCTAAATACCCACAACTGGATGATAAATCAAGTTTAGAGCTAAGCGCTAAGGTTATTAAAGGCGAAATGCAGTGGCCTCAATAAATTAGTATCACTCCCTTATAACAACCATTTTGTATATTTAACATACTGAATAATATGCCTAGAAATACAACCGCGAGTATAAGGGAGATTGTTGTATATAACTGTTGATAATAATGATACAACTTAACTCAAATTAACCCCAAATTATTACTGAGGATCAATAATGAAAAATATAACCCTACACTATATTTATGACCCTTACTGCGGCTGGTGTTATGCAGCAGCCCCTTTAGTGGAAATTGCAACCAAACACCCCAGTACCAATGTTGAGATGCATGGTGGTGGCATGTTAGCCGGTGATGCGCGTTTGCATCTTGATGATGATTTTCGCCAATATATTATGCAATCAGATAAACGTATTGCAGCGATGACAGGGCAAGTTTTTGGTGATGACTATATAAAAATGCTCCATGAACCTAATTTAGTCATGGACTCCCTACCACCACAAACCGCTATTTTAGCTGCAACCAAGCAAGGTAAAGGCTTTGAGATGCTTAAAACCATTCAAAAAGCCCATTATATTTCTGGGCGTCATATTAATGATACGGCAGTGCTTACTGAATTAGCCCAAAAGCTTAACTTGAATGCTGAGCAGTACACCAGTGATTACACGCAATGTGAACAAAATGAAACTGCAAAACACATACAGAATAGTAAAGCATTGCTCGCCCAGTCTGGTGCGTCAGGTTTCCCTACGCTGTTAATTCAGCAACAAGGGAAATGGTTACGGGTTCCTTTACAAAATTACCTTGGGTCACCAGACAAATGGCAGCAATTTTTAGACTCGTTGGTCGCTGCTGCGTCTTAACCCTTACATTTAGTTGTCGCTAACCAATACGCAGTATAGATAAATACAGCAAGATACTTGCACTAATGATAATTGTAGGCCCGAATGGTATGGTTTGGGCTATTTCATTTACTAACGGCTTAGCACTTACACAACTTGGAGAATGACCCCCTTGGCTTATTTTCGGCAATATCCAATGAGCGAATGCATAATGTAACAGCCCTAAACAAGCCGCAAGCCCTATAAAATAAGGTAATAACCATACCCCTAACCATGCAGCACACGCTGCAATTAATTTTAAGTCCCCTCGCCCCATCTGTGGTTGTTTTTTAATTTTTTCCACGAGTGTAACGGTAATTAGCATCATAAAATAACTCAATATAACTGCATAGATAGCCGAAATGACATTGCCTTGAGGTAAGTTAATTTGATATAGCAAACCAGACCACAATAAAGGATAGGTTAGTACATCCGGTAAATAACCCATTTTATAATCAATAATAAATAACGGTGTTATTAAATTAATAAAAACCACTAAAAACAACATTACCCATAAACTATTAAATGACCCAATAATAATACAACCGAACACCCCATATAGAATAAGTAAAGTATGAAGTTTAATTGTTATTTTGTTTTTCCCAAAACACCAAACAGGGAGATAAATAAGTAACTTTTGAGTCATTAAAACGGATAAAAACAACACAACAAGAAATATAACATCTTGTTTACATAGATGAAATCCAATTGACTCAATAAAAAAAAGCCTTTCATCCCCCTGCCAGGAAGATATCATATTTGTCATATTATCAATAAATGATTTAATATATGATAATAAAAAATAAAATAATTCCTTCATTTTATACTTCCTTCCATTACGAAGCCAAAATAAATATACTCGCTATTCTGGCTTATCCCAACACTTTAATTCCGTGTTATTTCGTCGGTTTATTCGACATTTTCAACTTTTATTTTTTTGAGTAATTATTGATAAAATTGCCACCGCACAGACGTACTACAATTAGCATTTTTTTCGTTATAAACTAAGCGCTAGTGCTTGTGTTTAGAGATTCAATCCCCATATTCATCAAAGCTATCTTATTTATTAACCTAGTCTGTACTAAGGAAAAGCTATGCGCATCCCACGCATTTATCACCCAGAGCCTCTTAAAACGAATATGACAATTTCTCTTGGTGATGACGCCACAAACCATGTAGGGCGAGTACTACGCATGACTGCGGGGCAAAAACTCGAACTTTTTGATGGTAGCAATCAAACGTTTGATGCTGAAATTACTGAAGCGACTAAAAAGAATGTATATGTTCGCATTGTAGATAGCCGTATTGATGATAGAGAGTCCCCTCTCGATTTGCATTTAGGGCAAGTGATGTCCCGTGGAGAAAAGATGGAATTTACCATCCAAAAATCCGTAGAGTTAGGGGTGAATATCATTACACCACTGTTATCAGAGCGTTGCGGCGTTCGCTTAGAAGGTGAGAGGTTAGCGAAGAAATTACAACAATGGCAAAAAATTGCTATTGCGGCCTGTGAACAATGTGGGCGCAACCGTATCCCAGAAGTCCGCCCCGTACAAACACTTGAAGATTGGTGTGCAGAAGATGATGGCGCATTTAAAGTTAATCTTCATCCTAGGGCAACAGAAAGCATAAATACACTGCCAACTGAATTGAAAAAAGTCAGGTTGTTAATTGGCCCTGAAGGGGGGTTATCAGCCGATGAAATCGCAATGACAGCAAATTATCAATTTACCGATATACTGTTAGGGCCTAGAGTATTACGAACAGAAACGACTGCGCTAACCGCTATCACTGCACTGCAAGTGCGCTTAGGTGATCTGGGTTAAGGAGAAAAAATGATCAAGCTCGGTATAGTGATGGACCCAATTTCATCCATCAAAATCAAGAAAGACACCAGTTTTGCGATGATGTTGGAAGCTCAGCGTCGTGGTTACGAAATCCATTATATGGAAATGAATGACCTGTATTTACACCAAGGTGAGGCTAGAGCACAAACTAAAATAGTCACTGTCGAAGAAAACCCTGCCAAATGGTATGAGTTTCATGGTGAGCAAGACATCGCTCTTGGTTCACTTGATGCTATTTTAATGCGTAAAGATCCGCCTTTTGATACCGAATTTATTTACGCTACCTATATTTTAGAGAGAGCAGAACAAGCGGGCTCTTTAATTGTCAATAAACCGCAAAGTCTGCGTGACTGTAATGAAAAATTATTTACCGCTTGGTTCCCTGAGCTGACGCCAGATACGTTAGTCACTCGTAGCCCACAAAAACTGAGAGAATTCCATCAGCAACATGGGGATGTTATTTTCAAACCATTAGATGGCATGGGTGGCGCTTCCATTTTCCGTCTAAAACAAGATGACCCAAATGTTGGTGTCATTATTGAAACGCTAACCGAACATAGTTCCCGTTACTGTATGGCTCAGAACTTTTTACCATCAATTAAAGACGGTGATAAACGTGTATTAGTTGTCGATGGCGAACCTGTTCCATATTGCTTGGCACGTATCCCTGCACAAGGTGAGACTCGTGGTAACCTTGCCGCTGGTGGCCGAGGTGAAGCTCGTCCTCTTAGTGATAGTGATTGGGCCATCGCACAGGCTGTCGCGCCAACGCTGAAAGAAAAAGGCTTAATTTTTGTTGGTCTTGATATTATTGGTGACCGTCTGACTGAGATTAACGTTACTAGCCCAACCTGTGCGCGTGAAATCGAAGCAGCATTCGATATTTCTATCACGGGTATGTTGATGGATGCGATTGAACGTCGCCTAAAAAAATAAGCCATAAATGGTTAAAAAGGCCTGTTTAGGTCTTTTTAACTGGTTGTTTTAAAGTTGTTATTAAATTCAATGGAGCCTTAGTTTGAATCTGCAAAACCATTTTCTTATCGCCATGCCATCCCTAACAGACCCTTATTTTGAACAGTCTGTTGTTTATGTGTGTGAGCACAATGAAAAAGGGGCGATGGGGATAGTAATTAATAAGCCTATTGATGATTTTTCCGTCGATACAATGCTCAAAAAACTTGAAATTACGATATCTGATAAAGTTAATAACCGTAACTTAGAAAGGCCTGTAATTGCTGGTGGCCCTGTGGCAGAAGAACATGGGTTTATCTTACACACACCAATAACTGGTTTCTTATCTAGCCTACACTTAAATGAAGATGTCATGGTCACCACCTCCAAAGATATTTTAGAAACGCTTGGTGGTGAGGATTCCCCCGAGAACTCCCTCGTAGCACTCGGCTATTCAAGCTGGGAACCGGGCCAACTTGAACGAGAAATTATGGAAAATAGCTGGTTAACGGTGGAAGCTTCCCCTAAGCTCATTTTTGATACCCCTATTAATGAACGCTGGGCTGCTGCTGCAAAATTAATCGGTGTTAATATTCATACTATTTCAATGCAAGCGGGGCACGCTTAATGTCTGGAAGAACTTTGCTCGCCTTTGATTTTGGAACTAAAAGCATCGGTGTTGCTATTGGGCAAGAAATTACGGGCACTGCTCGACCGTTGGCTTCTTTAAAAGCCAACGATGGTCGCCCTGATTGGCAACAAATCGAAAAATTACTTAAAGAGTGGCTTCCTCAATTGGTCATTGTCGGCCTGCCACTTAATATGGATGGAACCGAGCAACTCGTCACAAGCCAAGCTCGTAATTTTGCCAACCGCATTCATGGTCGCTTTGGTGTCAAAGTCGAATTGCATGATGAACGGCTATCCACTGTAGAAGCAAAAGCTGGTCTTTTTGAGCAAGGTGGTTACCGTGCATTAAGCAAAGGAAAAGTAGACTCGGCGTCTGCTGTTGTTATCCTTGAAAGCTGGTTTGAGCAAAACTAAGTGGGGCTCCCTTACTGAGAGCCCACTAAAAGTAGAGGACTAACTGCCCCCTAAGATAGTCTTTAATATCACTGGGCTATTTTTATTTGGTAAGTTACTGATTTTGTATCTTGGCTTTTTACTTGCAAAGGATACTCAGTTCCCCATAAAAATGTTGCTGATTTATCTGTATTATGGGGTAATATCAAATTCATTTCTAATGGTATATCCGACACTATACGGTAATTATTTTTCGGCTGTGGGTATTCATGGTGCGCCGAAATATACCCCGTAAATATATCAATATTTCTTTCATTACCAATATCTAAGTAAGGAGCATCTTTGTGCTTTTGAAAGTACGGTGCGTACTTACTCGCAACAATAATAAATGAGTCTGTATCGACCACTTCTTTATTGTTATAGCGAATATTCGAAATTCTCCCTACCGTAGCCCCTTCATTTTTCTTACCGTATAAATCATATAACGGTAATTTGCTAATATTTACATCATAGGTTAGCCCCATAATTGGGTAAAATAAAAAGCTATGGGCATTAGTATTAATTAATGGTGTAGACTCATCTATTGGCATATTATAAATATTTGAGCTCATTTCCAACCATTCGATTAATTGTTGCTTGTTTACCTTTAATGCAGATAAAGAAGCGGGATAAAAAATCTTGTTTAAATCCCTATTGGTTATTTTCCTGTCTTGTATGTCAACAAAAAAACTTGCATCATTTAATGAATAAGATGGTGAAATAGAAATTAACACCTTATCGCTTTCACTCGTAAAATTTCGCATATAATAACGAAGGGAGTCCGCAAGTACAGTTGTTAGGCTTTCATTTCCAATCAGATTAAAATTATTATTGATTTTAAATTTGTCTTGGCTTACTTCTTTGTCTAAGTCACTTTTTAAGTCTTGTTCTGTATCATTTATGCACAACGATATTTTCTCAATAGTACTCCCTTTAGCAACAGAATTTTTTCTATCGACTTGATATCCTTTACTACTTTTTATATCCCACTTATCATTATTCTTTTCTAGAACAAATTTAATAGCGGATAGTGACTCCCCCCACTTACCCGGTTGAGCCGCTGGCTTGCCAAACATTTTCCCATCCTTAACATTAATATTTTCATTAGCTGTTATTTTTTCAGAAGGAAAAACTTCATGAGTATGACCAAATAAAATACCGTCTATATTCGGATTTTTGGCAAGATAAAATGCGACATTTTCCATACCATGTTCAACTTGTGATACATCAATACCTGAATGAGATAAGGCAATAACCAAGTCAGCCCCATCTTTTTTCGCCTGAATAGCAGTACTATTTGCAGCATCTAGCATATCAGTAAATGTAATCTCACTTTCAAGTTTGCTTTTATTAAAAAGCATTGTTTGCATAGGAACTAACCCTAAATATGCGATTTTCAGTAAATGCTTATTACCCGCGTCATCTAAAACCTCTTTTTCCTGAATAATATACTCAGGATAAAGGCTTTTTTGTGACGTATTATCAATAACATTACTTAAAACTACTGGAAAGTTCGCTCCAGAATAAGACCATTTCAAAAACTCAGCACCATTATCAAAATCATGATTACCAGGGGTTGCTACATCATAATTAAGTGCATTTAAACTACAGATAACAGGAGATATACGATAATAGCTTTCATTTTGGTTATAGCGTTTAATAATATGATTCCCTAATGGGTTGCCAGATAATAAATCACCAACATCAACTAAATAGGTGTTTTTATTATCATGCCTAAATTTTTCAATCGCACCAACTAGCGATTTCAAACCATATTTTTCACTTTTTAGATTATTAAAATAATCCTCATCACTTATGAAAGAGTGAATATCAGACGTACCAAGGATATTAATTTCCACTAGGTTATCAGCATAAGACAATGGGATGATAATACTTAAAAGTAATGCAACAGAAAATTTATTCTTCATATTAGTCACTCAAAGTTAATTCCTACAAAAAGCGCTAATCACACCAGCTTCTTATAAGACAATATACTCTTAATAATTCAATATACATGTAGGCAATAAGCAAAGTTAGACCTGGAGCTTAGATAAGCTAAACGACTCAGCAAACTCAGTATAATCAACACAATGTAACTTGAAGTATGTACAAGTAGCTTAATGCGTTATCCAGTTATCACACGCAAGTTGTGCTACTTTCATTTCTATATCAAAAGGAACAGGTTGCGGAATATTTTTTAATGCTTTGCTATCTAAAGCAATTTTTTCTAAACTTAATGTTTGTAAAGCGAGGCCTAAATCCATAACTTCAATAGGATTACCATTTCCTGCAGACAAATTAACAAGGTTTGCATCCGACATTAGGAATATATTTTTACCCGTTTTCAATTGGTATTTATTAATTTTAGGTATGACCTCTTCACTATTATTACTTAAATTCTTCAATGCATTCACATCAATTTCACGTTGGAAATGCCCCGCATTAGCCACAAGCACATTATTTTTCATTGCAGAAAAATGTTCTGTAGTAAGTATATTATCTCGCCCAACGACACTCACAACAAAGTCGGCATCCTGTAACGTACTGATTAATTCAGCAGTTTGAAAACCTTCTAAATGAGCTTCTAATCGAGTAAGCGGATTTGTATCTACTACCGTAACATGTGCCCCCATTCCCCTAAAACGCTGTGCCACACCAGAGCCACAATAACCATATCCAATCACCACTACTTTTTTACCGTGTATCATTACATTAGTTGCATGAGCAATACTTTCCACAACAGATGAGCCAACACCATATCGATTCTCTATAATTCTTTTAGACTGAGTATCATTAATAATTAATGTTGGCCAAAGCTGAGATGTGAAATCTTCCCTTAACCTATTTGCTCCTGTGGTTGTTTCTTCCGTCGCACCAATAATTACTTTTTGTAATGCCTTAAATTTAGGATCGGTAAGAACCAGCTCATGTAAATCTGCACCATTATCGGCGATGATATCCGGCTTCATTTCCAAGACATTTTTACAATAGGCTATATGGTCTTCAAAAGATTCATCTCTCCTCGAAAAAACACTCACATTCATATATTTTACTAATGCTGCCGCTGTTTCATCTTGTGTAGAACCAGGAGAACCTGTAATAGCAATTTTTGCGCCACCTTTTGTCAAGGCTTCAAGCCATACCCCTGTTTTTGCTTCAACATGTAAACAAATACCAATTGTCAGACCTTTAAATGGTTGTTCTTTTTCAAGTCTTTCAATTAAACTTTGCATAATAGGCATATGTGCTTTGGCCCAATTAATACGTTTTATTCCTTTATCTGCTAAATTAATATCAGCAATAGAGTATTGATGAGTATCTAACATAATATATACCTCAATATTTTTACATTTTTATGAATAAGCATGCTGTTTTTTTCTATTTGAAAAAAACATGTACAGTACATAAATAAATGTGAATGTAATCGTATAGCTAGTGAATACAATCCAAAACATTTTCCAATCTACAACCCCATTTATCGTATTAAGATCTAATACCCAGCCACTCAATATGGCACCTAAGAAAGTACCAAATCCATTAACTAAAGTAGTAAATACGCCTTGTGCTGTAGAACGAAATTCAGGTGCTATTTCTTTTTCCAAGAATAAAGAACCCGAAATATTAAAGAAATCAAAGGCGCAACCATATACTAACATTGAAAGGAATAATGCTATTGTTCCTATATAGGTAAAATCACCATATGCAAATAACCCGAAGCGTAAAATCCAAGCTATCATGCTCAACAATAAAACTTTTTCTATCTTGATATACTTTAATAAAAAAGGAAGTAGCAATATAAAAATCACTTCTGAGAATTGCGATATTGATAAAAAAATTGTCGGGTAGGTTGAAAAAATAGAGTTTTGAGCCTCTGGTGCGGCAGCCAGATCCTGCAAAAAGGGTACACCGAGAGTATTCGTGATTTGTAAAACAGACCCTAGCAGCATAGAAAAAAACAAGAAAACAACGACTTGAGATTTCCTAAATAAGACAGCCAAATCACTAAATTTAAATGAATGAGGATCACATTCCAAATTATGGTTATCTTTATTTACCGATATAAAAATAACAGAATAAAGGCTTAAAGCCACGGAAGCTATTGCTGCTATATACAATTGATAATAACTCATTTCTAACTTTAATAAGCTAATAATCCACATTGCAGCTATAAAACCAACAGTTCCATACACCCTGATTTTTGGGAAATAATTTTCTGATTTTAATTTTTCCCTATCCAGTATTTCAAAAATTATACTATTACAGATTGACATTGTTGGCATATAAAAAATCAGATGAACTAATGTCATGGCGAAAAGCAAACTAACCGAAGTACTATGTGCCATTGCAATCAAAAAAAACGCCGATATTAAATGAATGGTAACATAGACGAATTTTCTATTATTAATTCTATCTGCAATTAGCCCCATTAAAATAGGTGAGCATAGTGATGCAATGCCTAAAGAACTAAAGACTAACCCAACATCTCCACCTGTAAAGTGGAGTGTATTAAACATATATGAAGCAAATGTAACTAGCCAAGAGCCCCATATAAAAAACTGCATAAACGAGACTATTTTTAATCGAGTAATTGTGCTCATAATAATTTATTTACCTCACTCAATATTACGTAAACACGTTTATATACAATGTACATTCGGTATGGCTAATAAAAACATTGATTCTACTACTGAGCATTTTCCTCTAATGCATTTCTTGGTTTTAATTAATGTACTGGGTATTAAACAAGAATAAAGTGATATACTTCACAGCAAGTAATACGTATGACTTGACATGGATCACATAAAAACATAAAGCTTGCAAATTAATAAGCCCAAACAAAATTTATCATTTAGTATGAGCGTATTAGATCATTTTTAATTCGTTTAGAATAACGCATCCATCTGTTTATAAAGTATTTTTTATGTTTTCACTCTTGATATGGAGAAAAAATGTCTACTGTTAACAGTAAAGATGTCGCCCGTTTAGCTAACGTCTCACAGTCGGCTGTATCTCTTGTATTTAGTGGTCGTTACCAAGGCCGAGTATCTGAAAAAACCCGTGAAAAAATCCTCTGTGTGGCAAAAGAGCTAGGCTATCAGCCTAATATCAATGCACAAATTTTACGTAGTGGAAATTCACGTACCGTTGCATTTATTGTCCCCGATATTCAACAACCCTATTTCGGAAAAGTCGTTCATGCTGCAGAGCTTTCAGCAACCAAATCCGGGTATTCTTTAATTCTTTTAGATAGTTATGCCAACAAACAATGGTCTGAACATTTATTTTCATTATTTCAAAGTAAACTAATTAGTGGCTGCATTATTTATTCATGTGAAAAAAAACATATCGAATTATTAGAAAATTACCGAGATAAGCTGATATTCATAGAGTCTGATGATGAAAAAAATAATGACATTCTTTTAGATATTGATAAAACGATCAAATCTGCGTTCTCTATTACGCATAAAATGAAACGGTTTAAGGTTGGTTTTTTTAGATCTGATATCCCAAGGCAACATTTTCTAAATCGCCATAAATTATTTAACAATGAATTCGAGTCATTAAACTATGTAGAAAAATCTAAATGTGTCATTTACTCATCCTTTAACCTTGCTGAAGCAACCCAAAATGCAGCATCTTTACTTCAGCAAAAACCCAATATTGTATTTTGCGATGATGACTTATTAGCTGGTGCGCTTTATCGAGCAGCAAAGCAGCTTAACATCACGATTCCTAAAGATGTTGCCGTGATCGGATTCAATGATACTGACCTTTGCAATTATTTAAACCCCGAACTGTCTACGGTTAAAATACCCACTCAGTATATAGGCGAATTAGCGATAAAAATGCTTTTAGATAAAATTTCCGACCGGAAAGATCCAATAAAACAAGAAGTTATTAAATTGGAAATCATTACAAGGGGTTCAACACAGTTTTGATTATCGAGTTCGGGTTGCCGTTATCTTTTTACTGCTGTCACTAGTGTGCCTATTTTGTCAGCATCACCGTCTGTTATGAATCAATCGGCCTTTTGCTATTATCTGGGAAAGCAGATTTAAGGACACTGTTAGAAAATGCTTTTTTATCAAGCTTAATCAGTATTTTTTTGAATTCCCCCTATGCAAAGGTGCCGTTCTGACGCGATTTGCTTTACACTATGGTCAATAACCGCAATTCATCTACTTGGTAAATAGACCTGTACGTGAATACACCAATATTGAATTAAACTATATTGAATAAAACAATGACCATTCAAAATAATATCTCTGATGTCACAGCACGTATTGATCTTGCCGCCGCAGAGTGCCAACGCTCACCACAAGACATTACGCTGCTTGCTGTAAGTAAAACCAAACCTTGTGAAGCTATTTCAGAAGCCATTGAGGCTGGTCTTTTCCAATTTGGTGAAAATTATGTTCAAGAAGGTGTTGAAAAAATTCAATATTTTTCAAATAGGAATGACCTTGTTTGGCATTTTATCGGCCCATTACAATCCAATAAAAGCCGCCTAGTTGCCGAACACTTTGATTGGTTTCACACCCTTGACAGGGCAAAAATCGCTCAACGATTGAACGACCAACGTCCTAGCGATAAAGCCCCTTTAAATGTTCTCATCCAAATCAATATTAGTGATGAGAATAGTAAATCGGGGATCACCTTAGCGGAATTAAACGAACTAGCCGCCCAAGTCGCCACTATGCCTAACCTGGTATTACGTGGTTTAATGACAATCCCTGCCCCCGAAACAGATTACGAACGCCAGTGTGCCACATTTCGCAAGATGGATGCTGCATTTAAGCAATTACAAACAAATTACGCTACCGTCGATACACTTTCGATGGGTATGACTGATGACATGCGCGCAGCAATTCATTGCGGCTCTACTTTGGTACGTATAGGAACCGCTATTTTTGGCGCTCGCCAGTATCACCAATAAATAAGGAGAACAGAATGCAACATCGTAAAATTGCCTTCATCGGTGCCGGAAATATGGCTCAAGCCATTATTACAGGTTTGGTTAACCACGGTTACCCTGCATCCATGATCACGGTTTGTTCTCCAACCCCTGTACGCCGTGACAAACTCGCCGAACAGTACGGTATAATCAGTCGCCATGACAACCTAGCCGCAGTGCAAGCCGCCGATGTGATTATGCTCGCAGTCAAACCACAAATGATGAAAGAGGTCTGTGAGCCACTGCAACAAGTTACCAATTTTGACCAAAAATTAGTCCTCACCATTGCTGCGGGCATCCCTGCTGAACGCTATAACGAATACCTCGCACACCCGCTTAATTTAGTGCGCATTATGCCAAATACGCCATCATTAGTGGGTAAAGGCGTTAGTGGGTTGTTTGCTCAAGGGCAAGTATCAGAGCAAGACAAAAAATTCGCACAAGAACTCATGCAAAGCGTTGGGACAACAATTTGGTGCCAAAAAGAGCAAGAGATCAATAATATTATTGCGATTACAGGCAGTTCCCCTGCTTATTTCTTCTTATTTATGGAAGCAATGCAGCAAAAAGCGCAACAACTCGGTTATGATAGTGTGCAAGCCCGTGAATTAGTCCTCAATGCCATAGAAGGCTCTGTGGAACTAGCTAAATCACAAAGTGATACAGCCTTTTCAACATTACGTGAACAGGTCACCTCTAAAGGCGGTACTACCGCGATGGCTTTAGAACAATTTTATAATGGAAATCTTCCGCAAACTGTTGCCAATGCAATGCAAAGTGCAATTGACAGAGCCGAAGAGATGGAAAAACTTTTTTAATTTAATCGCGGAATTTGCCATGAAGACTATCGTTTTTGTTGTCACTACCCTGATCCAGCTGTACATTTTTGTTTTACTACTGCGTGTTTGGATGCAATGTGTACGTGCCGATTTTTATAACCCATTTTCAAAATTTGTCGTTAAGGCAACTCAACCCATTGTTGGGCCATTACGTCGAGTGATCCCCGCTATTGGCTCAGTCGATACCGCTTCAGTTGTTGTCGCTTTTGTGCTGGCATTAGCTGCAATTATTTTCGGTATGTGGGCAACTAATTTACTGCCAATTTTAGGTGTTACGATCCTACCTATGGGGGTTATTTTATTATTAACCTACGCAGGTAAATTGATTTTCTGGATGATTTTAATCCGCGCTATTTTAAGCTGGGTCAGCCAAGGCCGTAACCCTGTTGACTATTTATTGTACCAATTAACAGAACCATTAATGGCACCAATCCGTCGTATTATTCCAGCAATGGGCGGGTTAGACTTCTCAGCCATGATTGTGATGTTTATCTTGATTGCGCTTAACTATTTGCGTGTAGATATTTCCTTATGGATTGACCCATCACTCACAGCAATGATGTATTCCATTGGTATTATGTAAAAATGAGTTCTAAATGATGCAAAAAGTTGTTTTAGCCACCGGCAATCCGGGAAAAGTGAATGAGTTAGCCGACTTACTCCGTGATTTTGGTATGGATATTGTCGCGCAAACTTCATTAGGTGTTGAATCTGCTGAAGAAACAGGTTTAACCTTCATTGAAAATGCTATCCTGAAAGCCCGACATGCTGCGGCGCAAACGGGCTTACCCGCAATTGCCGATGATTCAGGGATCTCTGTTGATGCACTGGGAGGAGCTCCGGGTATCTACTCCGCACGTTATGCGGGGGAAGAGGCGAATGATGAGCAAAACCTTATAAAATTACTTAATGCAATGGAACATGTGCCTGATGGCCAACGTCAGGCACAATTTAACTGTGTTTTAGTGTATTTACGCCATGCAGAAGACCCGACTCCCTTAGTATTCCAGGGTCGTTGGCAAGGCATTATTACTCGTGAACGTAAAGGCCAAGGGGGTTTTGGTTATGACCCTATTTTCTATATCCCTGAATTGGGTTGTACTTCAGCGGAGTTAACTAAAGCAGAAAAACAAGCCATTTCACATCGTGGTAAAGCCCTAACAATGATGTTGGAAGCATTAAAAAATGCTTAAACAACCACCATTGAGTTTATATATTCATATTCCTTGGTGTGTGCAAAAGTGCCCATATTGTGATTTCAATTCACACACCCTCAAAGGGGAAATTCCCCAAATGGAATATGTTGAGCACCTATTGGCAGACCTTGATATTGATGCGCAATTAATTGGTGAACGCCCTGTCAAAACTATTTTTATTGGTGGGGGAACCCCGAGTCTGTTAACTGCCGAGTCCATGCAAGCCTTGATGGATGGTATTCGCCAACGTATCCAGTTAGATGTACAAGCTGAGGTTACCATGGAAGCTAACCCCGGAACGGTAGAGGCAGACCGTTTCGCTGGCTATCAAGCTGCGGGGATCAACCGAATTTCCATTGGTGTGCAAAGCTTTGGTAATGATAAATTAATAACATTAGGTCGCATTCATGGTCCTGATGAAGCAAAGCGTGCCGCTCAATTAGCGACAAATTTAAATTTGAGAAGCTTTAACCTCGATTTAATGCACGGCCTCCCATCTCAAACTCGCAATGAAGGTTTATCTGATTTACGTCAAGCTATTGAGCTTGCCCCACCGCACTTGTCTTGGTATCAGTTGACCATTGAACCTAATACTCAATTTGGGTCACGCCCTCCCACGTTACCTGACGACGATACTCTGTGGGATATCTATACAGAAGGTCATAAATTATTGAGTGCAGCTGGTTATCAGCAATACGAAACGTCAGCTTATGCCAAACCGGGTTATCAATGCGAGCACAATCTTAATTATTGGCGATTCGGTGATTACCTTGGTATTGGCTGTGGAGCACACGGTAAAATCACATTTGAAGATGGAAGAATTTTACGTACAGTAAAAACCAAGCACCCTCGTGGCTATATGGAAGGTCGTTACATTCATCAATCCTATGATGTTGACACCAAAGATAGGCCATTTGAATATTTTATGAACCGTCTCCGCTTACTTGAAGCAATGCCTCGTGATGAATTTACCCAATATACTGGGTTACCCGAATCAACAGTTAGACCAGCTATTGATGAAGCATTAACAAAGGGTTATATCACTGAGACGGATAACGAATGGCAAATTACAGAACATGGAAAACTGTTTCTCAACTCGTTGTTAGAATTGTTTTTAGATGAGGAATGATTTTTAAGCAAAAAATCGTTTGTTAAGCGAAGGTATATTTTCTCGTTCATTGAAAGCCCGCATCAACACCTGATGCGGGCTTTTTATTTAGAGATAAAAAAGAAATAAACGACAATAACAATGAGGATAGTAAATATTACCGTAGCCAATAAGACAACGGCAGATATTAATTACAGGGCATTAACGACAGCATTCACTTGTTCAGTTAAGCTGACTAAGCCACCACCTGACAAGTACCACAAGTCAGATTGTAAATAGGTAATCTTGCCATCTTTATAAGCTTTCGTTTCTTGAATGTTTGTATCTTCAAAAACGGTTTTATCTAATTTGCCTGCGCCAATCGCTTCACTACGGTCAATAATCAGGATCACATCAGGATTGGCTTGTGCGATGGCTTTGCTATCGACCACACGGCGTTTAGACTTATCGGCATTTTCATCAATAGGTAATTCAGCACGCTGTGCTTTCACTACGTTATAGACAACAGCTTGGTTATTTGGGATCAGCTTGCCATCATTATGCATTAACACTAATACTTTTTTATTTGAATCAGCGGCTTTTTTCTGAGCATCTGCAATGGTTTTATCTAATTCGACCAGTTGTTCATCAACTGATTTTTGATTGCCATACAATTCACCAATTACCCCAAGATTTGCCTTTACTGACTCCATATAATGTTTACTATCGGAGCCTAGGTTGATCGTTGGTGCAATATTTGATAGCGCCTCATAAGATTTGCCTTGGCGGCCCGTGATCACAATAAGATCTGGTTTTAACAGTGCAATTTTTGCTAAATCGGGCTGTTTCATCCCACCTGCATTTTCCATTGACGCTGGAATATTGCCTTTAACATAAGCAGGTGCATTTGCTGTTGGTAACGCAACGACTTTATCACCTAGGCCTAGTTTTTGCATTGAGTCATAAACACCGAAATCAAATAAAACCACCTTTTGTGGTTTTTTGGCCACCTCAGTTTCACCTGAAAGATGTTTAATCGTGACTTTTTCAGCACCTTGCGCTGTCACCACATTGGGTGTGAAAGCAGCCGGTTTTGCGCTAAAAGCCAAAGGAGCAGAGAATGACAATACAGAAACAAGTACTGCAGGAATGAACTTTTTCATTTAAACGATCCCAATTTAGTCATTAAGCCAAACCCGCATTGTAAAGAGAGTGACTTAGATGTCAACTAAATAAGAATCAATTTCATTTTCATTACCATTAATGATGCGAATATCACATTTATAATGAGAAGTTACAGAGAATGAAATAATAAAACAGTAAGATGATTTTATATCTTACTGTTTTTATACGGGATTAACTAATTAGTTAGCTTTGAGCGAGTTAAGTAGTGAAACGCGTTGTTGTTCCATTGAAGTCACTTTAGCACAGACTTGTTGCCCAAACTGTTGGAAGCTTTTTTCTTGTGTTTTCCATTCGGACTCAAGCTCTTGTTGCAACCCACCTAGATTACCCAACATCCCTTGCAAGGCCTTGCTTGCATCGCCCCCAGATAACAATTGTTTGCGCCCCATTTCATTGATGCTATCTTGCAAAATACCACCTAAGCTTTCATTAACCAGCTGACGCCCTTTTGTTTCTACTGTTTTCATCGCTTCATGATGGAATACATAACCGTTAGGGCGAGTCTCAATGATTTGATCAATTTGCCCATTCAGTTCTTTTTCTAGTTTAGTCAACCGGTTACGAATATTGCTATCCCCCCCAATGACTTTAACAACCACTTTATCAATGGTTTCCCTTGAAGTAGATAATTTTTTTTCTGATTCTTGTTTTATCCAAGGTAAATCACTACGGATCATCGATTGATAACGGATAGCTTGCTGTTTTTGCGTTTCTGTCGCGGCAATATTGTTACCATTGAGTGTGATATCGCCGTCTGGGGTAATTTTTAAATCACCGCTACGGCCAATGACCTGTACGCTTTCTGGCGTCATAAAGATGTCATCTTTCGGAGTGACAGAGCAATTATAATCTGCAGCTTGGCTTGTCGCGCAGGCAAGGAGTGAAAATGCAATTAATGTACGACGTAACATAAAATCTCCTAGTAAAACGTTATATCAACGACTAATGGCTTCAACCAGTGGCGTTAAAAAACAGAACGTCCAATTCGCTTTGATAATAACTCTAAGGCAGCACAACCAGCCAGAGAGTTCCCCGCCGCATCGAGTTCGGGGGACCAAACTGCTACAGTGAATTGGTTTGGTACCACACAAACGATACCACCGCCAACACCAGACTTGCCGGGCATTCCTATCCGAAATGCAAATTCGCCAGAGCCATCATACATACCACATGTCATCATCAACGCATTGATTTGCCTTGATTGTAGTGGAGTGATGATTGGGTCAATGGAACAAGATGACATTCCTTGTGATGTTAAATAGGAAAAACATTTCGCTAATTCAACACAGTTCATACTTAGAGAGCAATAATGAAAATAAGTTTCGAGAACGGTTAAAACATCGTTCTCAAAATTACCAAAGGATTTCATTAAATAAGCAATTGCGGCATTACGGCTTGCATGTTCCAGTTCTGAGCGGGCAACCACTGTGTCATAGCTTATATCAGGTTCACAAGACAATTTTCGAACAAACTCTAGCATCCGTTGCTTAGGCGCACTTAAACGAGATTGCAACATATCGGCGATCACTATCGCTCCCGCATTGATAAATGGGTTTCGCGGGATGCCTTTTTCCATTTCAATTTGAATAAGGGAGTTAAATGGTAACCCAGAAGGTTCTTTACCAACGCGACTCCAAATTTCATTTTCTTCATAGCGTGTCATCGCCAAGGTGAGGCTCAACACTTTAGAAATGGACTGTATTGAAAAGCGCTGATATGCCTCGCCCGCAGTAAAAATATCACCATCTATAGTGGAAACAGCAATACCTAATTGATGAGGCGGCACACAGCCCAAAGCAGGGATATAGTTTGCAACGCAGCCTTTTCCAATAAGTGGGCGTACTTGGTCTAGGATATCGTTGAGTAGCTGGTTAGAAAACATGGCGCTCAAAACGTTGACTCCAGATAATGTTTACTACAGAAAATAAAGGCACCCAATTTTGGATGCCTCTTCAAACTAGTGAAAATTGAGTTTATTCATTGAGATAAACCCAATAAAATCATTCCCACCAAACATCAAACAACTCAGAAACAACGACGTCGTTCATGCCTTTTGATTTTAGCCAGTTTTCAACAACTTGACGGTGCTCTTCGGTACACTTACCAATTTTTTGTAAGCAAACGATCCCTTCCCAACTCATGTAGCCACTTGCTTCAAACGCTAAACCATTCGGCTCAATCGCTTCTGCAATCAGTTGGTCAACGGTGCTGTCAACTTCCTCAATCGGCGTACCTTCTTTAAAGCTCCATTTAACAGTGAAGCCTAACTCTTGGAATTCATCCAAGCGCATTTTTTTACGTAAACGACGACTACGTGGTTGTTTAGCCATTATTTGATCCTCTCAAACATTAAATCCCATACACCGTGCCCTAACCGCTGGCCTCGCTTTTCAAACTTTGTTTCTGGCCTTGTTGCAGGACGAGGAACGTAATCACCTGATGATGATAAATTATTATAGCCTTCGACACTCGTCATGACTTCAAGCATATGCTCAGCATATGGCTGCCAATCAGTCGCCATATGGAAAACACCGCCAATTGTTAATTTACTGCGAATTTTTTCCGCAAAAGGGACTTGAACAATACGACGTTTGTTGTGCTTGGCTTTATGCCATGGGTCAGGGAAAAACAACTGAACCATTGCCAAGCTACCATCAGGGATCATGTAATCCAATACTTCGATAGCATCATGGCACATCACGCGTAAATTAGTGACATTCTCTTCTTTTGCTGATGCTAAACATGCCCCAACCCCCGGCGCATGAACTTCAATACCTAAAAAGTTTTTATCTGCATTTTGTGATGCCATGGCCACCAATGAAGCGCCCATGCCAAACCCAATTTCCAATGTCACTGGATTTGAGTTCTTGAATACCTTGGCAAAATCAAAAGGCTGATTGATAAAATCAATCCCTTTCTCTGCCCATTCTTTTTCTAATGCGTCTTCCTGACGTTTTGTCAGACGCCCTTGACGGCGGACAAAACTACGGACTCGGCGCATAACCCGCCCTTCTTCATTATATTCGGGGGAGATTACATTATTGATCATAATAAAGGTTCTAAAAAATAGTTGCCCAATTAAGTTAATGTGCCAACAATCAAGTGATATTAAGGTGATTCATTATCAAACCTATCAATTCCTACCCTAAATACCCCAAATGGGAGCCTTTAGCCCCTTTGAGACACAAAGGATATCGGAGTTTAGCAAAACTTCTGCAAGGTTGCAGTTGATAATTAGCTAACTTTACACTAAACCACACAATAGCGGTTTACAGCCCCCGTAGTCTATGTTGCAATTCCTACCATGACTGGCAATATCAATAAAAATAAAATTATCAATGGAAGCTCAACAATTTTCATCTGCAGTGCTCGGCTGGTATCACAAATACGGCCGTAAAACCTTACCTTGGCAACAGGAAAAATCATCCTATCATGTGTGGTTGTCAGAGGTTATGCTGCAACAAACCCAAGTAAGTACTGTCATTCCGTATTTTGAGAAGTTTATTGCTCGTTTTGAGGATGTCACAGCCCTTGCCAATGCGCCGCTTGATGAAGTATTACACCTGTGGACAGGTCTTGGCTACTACGCACGGGCTCGTAACCTGCATAAAGCCGCACAAATGGTCGCCACTCAATATAATGGCCAATTTCCCCGTACATTCGATGAAATACTTGCTCTACCCGGTGTTGGGCGTTCAACAGCAGGGGCGATTTTGTCATTATCACAACAGCAGCACTACCCTATTTTAGATGGTAATGTTAAACGCGTGTTAGCTCGTGCCTATGCGGTTGATGGCTGGCCGGGGAAAAAGGAAGTGGAAAACCGCCTGTGGGATATTAGCACTGACGTCACGCCAAAAGTTGGGGTCGAGTTTTTTAACCAAGCCATGATGGATTTAGGGGCTATGGTCTGCACCCGTAGTAAACCTAAATGTGAAATTTGCCCTGTTAATTTTGGCTGTATTGCTTATGCGAATCACTCATGGTCGAACTACCCCGGAAAAAAACCGAAACAAAAGATCCCTGAAAAAAGTGCTTGGTTCTTAATTATGCAACACGAAGATAATGTATGGTTAAAACAACGACCGCCATCAGGCATCTGGGGTGGGCTATTTGCCTTCCCTCAATTTGAGTCTTTAGAGCAACTTAATCAATGGTTAAAAGATTCTGGCCTTGAATATAACTCGCCAGAGCAATTAATTTCCTTCCGCCACACATTTAGCCATTTTCATTTAGATATTATCCCTGTAAAAGTTAATATTCAGGCATTTAATTCTGCCATGGATGAAGGCAAGGGACTCTGGTATAACTTACACTTAGGTGCAACTATCGGTCTTGCTGCCCCAGTTGAAAATTTATTAAAGCAGCTTACCTTACTACCTGAAATTTGAGGAAAAAGTTAATGAGTAGAACCATTTTTTGTACATTCTTACAACGTGATGCTGATGGGCAAGATTTTCAGCTTTACCCAGGTGAGTTAGGAAAACGTATTTTTAACGAGATATCGAAAGAAGCATGGAGTCAATGGATGGCTAAACAAACCATGCTCATTAATGAAAAGAAACTCAATACCATGAACCCCGATGACCGTAAAATGTTAGAACAAGAAATGATCAAGTTCTTGTTTGAAGGTCATGATATTCATATTGATGGTTATACGCCTGAAAAATAATCTGTTTGTCTACCTACTCAGTAGGTAGACTCTTGCACCAAGACTGTGAATCGTATGAAAAAACTATTTGCGCTGAGCTTATTGATCCCTCTAATTGTTTCATGTTCTAGTAATCAAAAGTCTGACTTTAACCCTAATCATGTCAAAGACACCAATGGGTTCGATATTTTAATGGGGCAATTTGCCCATAATATTGAAAATATTTGGGGCATTAAAGAAGTGCTGATTGCAGGTCCAAAAGACTATGTGAAATACACAGATGAATACCGTACCCGCAGCCATATTAACTTTGATGCAGGGACTATCACCGTCGAAACTATTTCAGCAATAGAGCCGTCTGAACACTTAAAAAAAGCAATTGTCACCACATTATTGATGGGTGATGACCCCAACTCTATCGACCTTTACTCTGATATTAATGATATTCCCCACAGTAAAGAGCCATTCTTATTTGGCCAAGTACTCGATAACACTGGGGAAGCTATTCGTTGGGAATGGCGTGCAACAAAGTTTGCTGATTATCTAGTCGAAAATAAAATGCAGCGCCGGCAGTCTGGTATGAATGTTGTTTGGTCAGTGACCATGCAATTAGTCCCGAATCATTTAGACAAACGAGCTCATAAATATTTGCCATATATTAAAAAATCAGCCGCAAAATACGGTGTTGATGAATCACTAATTCTGGCGATTATGCAAATTGAATCAAGTTTCAACCCTTATGCTGTAAGCCGTTCGGATGCTATGGGGTTAATGCAAATAATGCCAAATACTGCGGGTAAGGATGTTTTCCGCTCACAAGGTAAATCCGGTGTTCCTAGCCGTAGTTATTTATTTGACCCTGAAAAAAATATCGATACTGGTACAGCCTATTTGGCGATATTACAAAACAGTTATTTAGGCGATATCCGTAACCAAACATCACGCCGATATGCCGTTATAACGGCCTATAACGGCGGTGCTGGCAGCGTATTGCGTGTCTTTCACAGTGATAAAAAACAAGCAGCACAACGTATTAATAATTTAGAGCCAGGTGAGGTATATGAAACATTGTCCACTAAACACCCTGCCGCTGAGTCACGTAATTATCTAATTAAAGTGAATAAAGCTCAGAAAAATTACTTACGCTAAAAGCCGATAAACATCAACGCCAGCCAACCCTAAAGCCATTTCAGGCTGGCGTTGACTAATAACCTTAGTCTTTTTATGTATTTTCGGTTAAAAACTAGCTAACATGTTGAAAAAAAGCGCATACAGTCAAAAGTTTATTGAAAGCGCCTTGACTCAACCAATGAAATCAGGTTTAATACGCTCCGTTGCCCGGATAGCTCAGTCGGTAGAGCAGGGGATTGAAAATCCCCGTGTCCTTGGTTCGATTCCGAGTCCGGGCACCACCTTATTATCAACAGACGTCAACCGACGTCTGTTTTTGTTTGTAAAGCCCGCTAAAATCAACACTCTCCCAAAGTTTCAACTCAACTGAATTCTACTCGATTCTACCCACATCAACCCCATTGTGCGGGTACAATTGCGGGTATACACTAGTTCGATAGAATTTTGTACCCATTTTATCTCTCAGGAAGCTCACTATGGCACTGACTGACGCTAAAATTCGGGCGGCTAAACCCGATGTGAAATCCTATAAATTAACCGATGGTGCAGGTCTGCACTTATTGGTTCACACTAATGGTTCTAAGTACTGGCGATTACGCTATCGCCACTTAGGTAAAGAGAAAACCTTAGCATTGGGTTTATACCCTGATGTCTCTTTATCAGAGGCGCGTTTAAAACGTGATGAAGCAAGAAAATTGATTGCTGACGGTATTGACCCGTGCGAACAAAAACGTGTGGCTAAAGCAGCTTCTGATGCAAATCTCTCTTTTGAAACCATCGCAAGACAATGGCATGCCAGCAATAAAAAATGGTCTGAATCACACAGTGAAAAGGTTTTAAAGAGTTTGGAGTCGCATCTCTTTCCTTATATTGGATTACGCGATATCACTACCCTCAAAACACCTGACCTGCTTATTCCTATCCGTGCAGCAGAAAGTAAAGAGATTTATGAGATAGCTGCGCGTTTACAGCAACGTATTTCTGCTGTCATGCGTTATGCGGTGCAATCCGGTATTATTGGCTATAACCCTGCTATTGATACCGCAGGGGCTGTAACGACGGTACAACGCCAACACCGTCCAGCTCTTAATCTTGACCGTCTACCTGAACTCATTACCCGTATCGATGCTTATAAAGGGCAACCCGTCACTCGCCTAGCCGTGATGTTAAATTTATTAGTGTTTATTAGGTCAAGCGAACTTCGTTATGCGCGTTGGTCTGAAATTGACTTCGATAAAGCCTTATGGACTATTCCTGCTCAGCGAAAGCCTATACCCGGCGTTAAATTCTCACACAGGGGCGCTAAAATGCGCACTCCGCATTTAGTTCCCCTTAGCCACCAAGCCATCACTATACTGAAAGAAATTTGGGCATGGACGGGTGAACATGAATTGATCCTAACGGGCGCTCATAATCCCTTTAAACCCATGAGTGAAAATACGGTCAATAAAGCCTTACGTGTGATGGGCTATGATACGAAGACTGAAATTTGTGGGCACGGTTTTAGAACAATGGCGTGTAGTTCATTAGTTGAATCAGGTTTATGGTCGAAGGATGCAGTAGAAAGGCAAATGAGCCACCAAGAACGTAACTCAGTGAGGGCTGCTTATATTCATAAGGCAGAACATATTGATCAACGCCGATTAATGGTGCAATGGTGGGCGGATTATTTGGATGCTAATCGGGAACAAACGATTTCGCCATTCGACTTTGCAAAGTTGAATAATCCAATGAATCACTAAAACTTTAGCCATGTCATATAGGAGATCCATTTTCAATACGAGGAGTCGAATACTACGGTAGTATGCCGACTATATCGATTCATTGAGAAATGGTGGCAATATTGTTCATGGGAATTTTCATCGTCAAAACGCATGATAACTCACCACGATTTATCGTAATACATCTCATTCAATAAAGAAGCTTTATCACTGAAAGCCTCTGTCCTCACGGACAGGGGCTTTTTTGCTTTTAAATCAACCTAAAAGGAAATTATCATGGAAAATTACATTCGTTGCCCGGCCTGCGATTCAACTCGCATTCGTGAACGTCATATCGGGAAAAAGACAGGAGCTGTTGCTGGTGGCGTATCTGGCGCACTAGCTGGAGCGTCTATCGGCTCTGCTGTTCCTGTTGTAGGGACGATTGCTGGTGCTGCGGTAGGCGCTCTATTTGGACGTTTAGTCGCTGGAGCTACTGCTGGGGCTGTGAGTGGTTCAGCTTTAGATGGCGTGGTATTTGATCGTTATGAATGTATCGAGTGTGAATACACGTTTGATTGATAGCCATAAGTTAACGGAAGCCCCTGATGGGGTTTCATCTCTTAGGAGTCTGTGAGTCTGAACTGACCCTAGTTTATTGGACAGGGGCTTTTTTCGTTTTAACCCACACAAAAATAAATCATGGTAAAAAACATAACATGTTATCGGACCTGAGAGTCTACTCATCATCTTGATCTAAAACGTCATTAATCATTTTTAAAGCGAGTTGCCTGTTTTTCAGCTGATTGGCTTTTTATATCAATATTATCTTCTAAAGGGAAATAGATCCCTTTATCAAAATATCGCCATTAATTAAATCACAATACATCAATAATAGGACACGAATATGCGTATAACAGCGACGGCTTCCCCATGCCTAAAATCGGGGATTATCTCTGTTTTTATCACGAACTTAGGAAAATATAACGAAGGTGAACTGGTTGGTGAGTGGCTTGAGCTTCCAGCAACCTCAAAAGAGATCGAACACTGTTTAATGCGGATTGGCATTGATGGTATTCACTATGAAGAGTATTTCTTGACCGACTATGAATCCTCTATTGATGGCCTTTCTTCTTACATTTCAGAATATAGCCTTTTAGATGAGTTGAACGAGTTAGCCATCCAATTAGCCATGTTATCGCCTGATGAAATTGACCTTTATCAGGCGGCAATTGAAATCGGTTCTTCAGCGAGTTCAATCCATGATTTAATTCATTTAGCGGATAATTTAGATTCTTTCCAGCAATTAGCGGGGGTCAATAATGAATATGATTTAGGTTATTACTGGATAGAAGAAAGTGGTTGTTATGATTTAGCACAACTGGGTCAGTTATCCCATTACTTTGACTATGAATGCTATGGACGTGATGTTTGTCTTGAACAAGGTTGGGCAGAAAGTGGAGCGATGGCTAAGGCAATGATCGCAGATGGTTTAGTTCAAGTTGATGGCATCATTGAGACTCGTAAGCGTTGCAAGATCCCCGCTGGAAAAATCGTTTCTATGGGTAACCAAAAAATTAAAATTCAAGAATAAATACAAAGGTAGCTGATATTAATATCAGCTACTTTTCTTTTACTCACTCACCGCTCTGCATGTAAATCCCCCTCCTTTTTGTGCTTTAAATCTAAACCAACATCATTAATACCTTCCATCCATTCCATGTATCTCTGACGTACTTTTACCTATAGCTGAAATGCCCCCCCTTCAGCAAACTTCAGCCAAATGACATTTTAAGCGTAAAAATTAGATTTCGATCACATTTACTCATTAATTCATTAGTCATTCAAAGATAAACTAGAGTAGATTAATTAAACAAATAGAAACGATTCAGCTATAATGATAACGATAACAAATCAACATTAAGTCAAACTCACAACAATCATCCACTTTTTAGCTGAATCGATTCTTATATTATAGCAATGAGGAGATACTATGTTTAACCTGTCAGTACAAGATATACATCTTGCGGCGACGGCGAATAGTAAAGAGGAAGCTATTCAGCAAGTCGCCACAGCACTGGCTGAAGCTGGTTATGTTAAAGAAGGTTATGTACTTGGAATGCTCGCAAGAGAACACCAAGCACCGACTTTCCTTGGCAATGGTATTGCAATCCCTCACGGCACAACAGATACCCGTGATCAAGTGATTAAAACTGGGGTTGCCGTATTCCAATTTCCTAAAGGTATTGATTGGGGTGATGAGCAAGTAGCCTATATTGTTATTGGTATTGCGGCACACTCTAACGAACATCTTGCACTACTACGCCAACTCACACATGTCATCAGTGATGAAACCATTGCAGATGCGATGGCAAAGGCCGATTCAGCTGAACTGTTACGTAGCCTTTTAATGGGTGAGAAAACTATTCAGCCCCTCCTATTTAATGGCAACATGGTGACATTAAACGCAGAAGCCCATAGTTTGAATTCATTACAAGTCTTGAATTTAGCTCATTTACAAGATAATCAGGCCATCGATGCCGAATTTATCTCTCATGTTTTGACTCAAGCGCCACATTACCTTGGGCAAGGTGTTTGGTTAAGTGATAGCCCTGTAGGAAATCTGTGCAGTGCTGTCACTTTAGCGACAACTCAATCAGCGCTGAGCTACCAAGAACACCCTGTTAAAATGCTAATCACCCTCTCATATGCAGATGACCAAGTCGCACTGTTTCTTTCTAATCTGAATCAAATACTTCAGCATCAACAAATTGAAACCCTGCTGCAAGTGACTGACGCTGATGCACTTGCTTCTTTATTAGCAGGCCGTAATCAGCCTGAAACTGAGACAGCTGAAGGTATTACTGAAGAATTTGTCGTTCGTAATCCACACGGGCTGCATACACGCCCAAGTACGATATTAGTCAGCACAATTAAAAAATTCGCAAGCAATGTTACCGTGGCTAACCTTGATGGTTCAGCAACACCTGTAAATGGACGCAGTTTAATGAAAATGGTGAGTTTAGGCGCTAAAAAAGGCCATCGCCTGCGCATCAATGCACAAGGGAGTGATGCCGCTGAAGCGATGTCAGCTATTGCTCAAGCTATTAATGATGGGCTTGGTGAGGAGGTAGCATGAGCCGTAGAGTCGCCACAATTACCTTAAATCCAGCCTACGACTTAGTTGGCCTATTGCCTGAAATTGATAAAGGTGAGATGAACTTAGTAAAAACTGCTGGCCTGCACGCCGCAGGTAAAGGTATCAATGTCGCTAAAGTCCTTAAAAACCTTGGTATTGATGTCACTGTCGGCGGTTTTCTAGGAAAAGAAAACCAAGATGGTTTTCAAAAAGTTTTTAGCGAAACGGGTATTGCCAACCGCTTCCAAGTGGTTGACGGGCGAACTCGTATCAACGTCAAGCTCACTGAAAAAACAGGAGAGGTGACTGACTTTAACTTTTCTGGCTTTGAAGTCACCAAAGCTGATTGGCAACGCTTTGTTGCTGATTCACTAAGTTGGGCTGGGCAATTCGATATGATTTGTGTTAGTGGCAGCTTACCTAAAGGAGTGGCATTAGAAGAGTTCACTAAATGGATGATGCGATTACGTAATGAATGCATGTGCGTCATTTTTGATAGTAGCCGTGAGGCTTTTGTCGCAGGTTTAAAAGCCGCACCTTGGTTAGTCAAACCTAATCATCGTGAACTAGAAATTTGGGCGGGTAGATCATTACCAACCCGTAAAGATATTGTTGACGCGGCCAATCAGCTTCGTGCACAAGGTATCGCACATGTGGTCATTTCCTTAGGGGCCGAAGGGGCTATGTGGGTGAATTCATCCGGTGCTTGGTTTGCTAAACCACCACAATGTGAGGTGATCAGTACGGTTGGCGCAGGAGACTCTATGGTCGGAGGTTTGATCTATGGCCTGATGATGAGTCAAACCAGTGAGCATACTCTACGACTTGCAACCGCTGTATCTGCGCTTGCTGTATCACAACCGAATGTAGGTATCACTGATCGTGAACAGCTTGCCCGTATGATGGCGCGTGTTGATCTACAACCTTTCAAGCCTGAGTAAGGAAGGACACCATGAAACTATTCATCATAGCAAATCGTCAACAGGATCCCGCTGCGGCTTGGCTAGCAATTGACGCATTAAAAAGCGCAGCGGTCGCTCAAGAGCTGACTGTGACTGAAGATCTATCGACAGCAGATATGGTTATTGTTGTTGGTAATAATATCCCTGAACATTATGATTTAACAGGTAAAAAAGTCTATTTCGATACCATCGAAAATGCGGTACAAAATCCAAATCAATGTCTACAACATGCAAAACAACAGGCCACACTATATCAAGCAGCACAACCTGTAGCTGATACTTCAGCACCTTTTTCTGTTCTTGCTGTTACAGCTTGCCCAACTGGAGTTGCGCATACTTATATGTCAGCTGAAGCGCTGGAAGCTGAGGCGAAAAAGCGCGGTTGGAACATCAAAGTTGAAACCCGTGGTTCCGTCGGAGTCGGTAACGAAATTACTGAAGAAGAAATTGCTAAAGCAGATTTAGTGATTGTTGCAGCAGATATTGAGGTCAACGTCGATAAATTTGCGGGAAAACGCATGTATCGTACGTCGACCAGTGCAGCCTTGAAGAAAACCGCTCAAGAGCTCGATAAAGCCCAAGCAGAAGCCACGCTATTTACTCCTCAAGGTGGCAAATCAACAGCGCAAACTGGTAATAAAAGTGAAAAAAGAGGCGTTTATCGCCACTTATTAACCGGTGTTTCTTACATGCTGCCGATGGTCGTGGCTGGTGGTCTATGTACTGCTTTATCTTTTGCATTTGGCTTAGACGCTTCCAGTGTTGAAGGCTCATTAGCTTGGGCGCTTAGTTTAATCGGTGGACAAACAGCTCTAGCCCTAATGGTTCCCGTTTTGTCTGGTTATATCGCCTATTCCATCGCCGATCGCACAGGTTTAACACCGGGCTTAGTAGGTGGTGTACTGGCTACCACTTTAGGTGCCGGTTTTTTAGGCGGGATCATTTCAGGTTTCCTTGCGGGTTATAGCGCCCACTTTATAAGTACGCGATTGAAATTACCGCAAACAATGGAAGCACTGAAACCAATCTTAATTGTACCGCTAATATCAACCTTGTTTACAGGATTAGCGATGATCTATGTGATTGGTCATCCCGTAGCTTGGTTAATGGATTGGTTGACTAATTGGCTGAACACCATGGGAACGACTAATGCGGTAATTTTAGGTGCGATCCTTGGTGCGATGATGTGTACCGATATGGGAGGACCTGTTAATAAAGCTGCATATGCGTTTGGGGTCGGGCTATTAAGTTCACAAACCTACGCACCGATGGCTGCGATTATGGCGGCGGGTATGGTTCCCCCATTAGCGATGGGTGTTGCAACCTTGCTGGCAAGACACAAATTTGTTCCAGCGGAGCGTGAAGCGGGTAAAGCCTCTTTTGTACTTGGTTTATGTTTTATTTCAGAGGGGGCAATTCCATTTGCCGCTAAAGATCCTATCCGTGTATTACCGACCTGTATTATTGGTGGCGCAATCACTGGTGCGTTATCAATGTACTTTGGTATCCAATTAATGGCGCCACACGGAGGTTTATTTGTATTGTTGATCCCTGGCGCGATAAATCATGTATTAACGTATTTACTGGCTATCGTGATTGGTACGCTAGTGTCTGGTGTCCTGTATGCCATTCTCAAGAAAGCGAGCTCGCAAGAGGCGCAACAAGAAATGGCAAGTCTTATTTGATGTTGGTATAAATTGAAATACTTGTATTTTTTCTCCCCCTACATGGGGGAGTTTTTTTAATTGTTATCATTTATTTTTCCTCACGATTCCCTTCCTAGGAGCGAGGTAGCATATATGCTTGCTTCGTTTTTATCGGGACAGGTGGTGCAATATCGCCTATAGGGTTTTCATTCGGCCAATATTTCGGGCGGGATGATGATAAAACAATTGGCTCTGATTTAAGCTTGCTAGGTTGAGTATAAAGATTGTCAATATCTTGATTATCTCGCTTACCCTGTGTTAAGTATCCAAAAATAGCTTCACCTGTCGTTAAGTCTATTCGATGGTTTTGCGTTTTTTCTTCTCGCCCTGAATGCCCCCCTACAATGTAAGCGCTTAATGAACCAGTAAAGCTTTACTCAACCTCACTGATTTCTACGTTCCATGGCATGAGATCCGACACATCATCTTTCGGACTTCGTTTTGGTAACTCGGTAAACAGGTGTTGGAAGTAATAATAAGGGTTCATGTCATTAGCGCGGCAAGTCATCACGAGGCTATACAAGTTTGCACTCGCCTTTGCTCCGCCTACCGAAGTTGAGAACATCCAATTTTTGCGACCTGTCGTGAACGGCCTTATATCTCGTTCGGTCACATTGTTGTCGATACTTATATCGCCGTCTTCAAGGTAGGTAAGCAGCTTAGGCCACTGGTTTTGCGTATAAGTGATGGCTTTGCCAAGTAATCCTTTAGGGAGAACGTTTTGACTGTCAAGCCATTGCTTGAACTCATTTAAAATAGGTTTGGCTTCTTCTTGTCGTAGTTGGTGTCGAGATTTTGCGTCAAGCCCTTTGGCTTTCTTTTCAAGACCGTATAGTTTGCTAATAAAGTTCCTGGCTTGCCCGCTTTTTTTGATGGTGAAGCTTTTTGAGCATCAGTGAACTTTCTGCGTACATGCGCCATGCAAGCAGCTTGAGTCACGTCCTCAAGTTTGTCGTATGCACTGTAGCCATCCGATAGCAAGTAACCAGAGTAACCACCTAAAAAGTCTTGTACGCACTCTGCTCTGCGGCTGGCTTGATAGTCGTAGATAACCACTGGGTTATTGACGAACTCACCGCTACGATAGACCCACATATATGACTTAGATTGTGCTTTCTTATCTTCTTCACGTAATACTTGAACAGTGGTTTCGTCCGCGCAGATGAGCTTTTCTTTCAATAACTCACTTTTCATTGCATCAATAATGACTTGCACTTTGCTTCCTAACTGAACGCACCAGTTGGCCAGTGTAGCGCGGCTAATATCTATACCAGAGCGATTGAGAATATCCACTTGGCGATAGAGTGGCAGAGCATCAACGTATTTTGCTGTGACTACAGCGGCGAATGCATCTGCACTCCCTAGGCTTTTAGGGATCATACTTGCGGGTTTTGGGGCTGTGATAATCTTTGTTTCAGTCTGTGTTTTTTCACACTGCCGGCAAGCGTACTTGGTTCGCTCGTGACGTATAACACTAACCTTCTGTGGGATGATTTTCAGCTCTTCAGAAGTTTCAACACCACATTGATGTAAAGGCTCGTCGCAGCAGTCGCAATAAGGGGCATTGAGTTCATGTTTATGAACTTCACGCTCGAGCTCTTTTGGAAAAGGCTTACGGCCTGTTTTTTTCTTGTCGTCGTCGGATTTAGCCGTACTCTTTTGTTGCTCCGCTTCGTTAAACGTACCTTTGGGTATTTTTTCACTTTGTGATGAGAAGCGCTTTGACTTACTTAAATTGAGCTGTTCAATCAACAACTCAATTTTGGTTTTGAGCTCGGCAACCTCCTCTTGCTTTGCCGCAAGGAGTTTATCTTTTGCTTCGTTCTGTTGGTGAAGCTCAAGCAGCATAGCTTTTAGCTGGTCGATATCATCAGGGAGGTCGGTCATGTCTGGGCTCTGGTCATCTCAATGACTTAAGTATGACAGCAAAAAAGGATCGTTCAAGCCCAACGTGACGATCAGTATCAGCGGTCACACTTCTAGATTATGAAGTGGACGATGAGCTTTGGCATGTTCGAGCGTTAACCCCGAAAGAAGCCAACCCAGTTGTTGCTTAGTAATATGAATGGCTCCGTCCTCACTGGGTCTTGGCCACTTGAAGGTCCCTTTTTCTAAGCGACGATAGTACAGCCAGAAGCCATTAGTATCCCAAAACAAGATTTTCAATTTATCTCGGGTACGATTGCAGAAAATGAACCAAGACTCACTAAACGGATCCATCTCAAGAGTCTCCGCGACAATCAACGATAGTCCATCAATGGACTTACGCATGTCCGTGACTCCAGAGATGAGGAAAACTGGTTGTTATGATTTAGCCCAACTGGGTCATTTATCGCATTACTTTGACTATGAACGCTATGGACGTGATGTTTGTCTTGAACAAGGGGGGATTTTTCACAGTGGAGGATATGTTTATCATACGAGTGGGTAGATAAGGCAACAGAATAAGGGTAAAGCCGCTTTCCTCCCTTAGAGGGGAGAATAAATGATGCATTGGTATCCCAATGACATCCATAGGCTAAAACGCAAATAAAACTAAACTCTATTTCAAGCCTTCTTTACGGATATCCGTAAAGAAGGCTATTATGGTATTATTTTTTATTTAATTCAACCTATTAACTAGGCGCTAATTTTACTATGGTGACAATTACACTATTAGAAACAGAATAACAACACATAGTATTTATATCTAAATACAAATGAAATTATTTACCTGTAATTGAACTCTGTGATGCAATCAAAGCAACGCCACAGGGAGTTTTCATTCCCGCTAGAGCAAGATTTTTTCCATTGTATTTGATTGTGGTAGAGCCCTTACAATCGCGTAGACGCCTTTACATTTTGGGCAAGACACTTGATCGCCAGCAACCGAGCGCTAGCTTTTAAAACAAAAAGCTCTTTGAGCTTTAGTGATAATTTAACTTAATGTTTTATTCTCATTAATATTCTTTGTTTTATCTTCAAAGTGTTGTTTAAAAATTAAAACCTCACTCATTTTTACCTTACCGTGCCTATTTCTTTTAGGTAAAGGCAATCCTTCTAATTCACATGTAGTTCTATATAGCATAGCTAAATATTCCGCCTTAACGCCAATATATAGGGCAAAGGAATCTATATCAATATTCATATGTTAACCTAAATAAAATAAATCTATTTATAGCCATTAGGGTTTTGCGATTGCCAACGCCAACTATCGTTCACCATATCTTGCACGGAGTACTGAGCTTGCCAGCCTAAATCAGTAAAGGCTTTATTAGGGCTAGACCAGCATTCAGCAATATCACCGGGGCGGCGAGCAACTATTTTGTATTGGATCTGTTTGCTTGATGCCTTTTCGAAAGCAGCGATCATTTCTAATACACTAGTGCCTTTACCGGTGCCTAAATTATAAATATGGAGCCCTGCTTTTTGACTAACACCATTCAAGGCAGCAATGTGTCCACTCGCTAAATCCATAACATGGATATAATCACGAACACCAGTACCATCTGGTGTTGGGTAGTCAGCGCCAAATACCATCACTTCTTTATGACGACCAACAGCAACTTGAGCAATATAAGGGGTCAAATTATTTGGAATACCTTGAGGGTCTTCCCCCATTAAACCTGAAGTATGAGCTCCGACAGGGTTAAAATAACGTAATAAAGTCAGTGACCATTCATCATGCGCAATATGTAAATCGGTAAGAATGCGTTCAACCATATATTTGCTAGTACCATATGGGTTGGTTGTACCACCTACTTTCGATTCTTCAGTTAACGGTACTTCTTCAGGATCACCATACACCGTCGCGGAAGAACTAAAAATGAGGCTTTTTACACCCGCTTTTTGCATTGATGTGATTAAAACCAAAGTACCATTAACATTATTGTCATAGTACTCAATCGGTTTTTGAACTGACTCACCCACGGCTTTTAGCCCTGCAAAGTGAATCACCGATGCAATTTGATGTTCAGCAAAAATGGTATCTAAAATTTTGCTATCACGTACATCACCGACGTAGAAAATAGGTTTAGTGCCAGTAATGGTTTCAATGCGATTTAGTACTTCAGGATTAGCATTGCAGAGATTATCTAAAATAATTGGCTGCATGCCTTGTTCGATCATCTGTACACAGGTATGGCTACCAATGTAGCCAAGACCACCAGTGACTAATACTTTTGCGTTTTTCATTGTACTTTCCTAGTACTCATAAACATAATTATAATCGTCTGACTTGGCATCGATACCATTTAAGATCACACCCGTAATTTCGATATCGTTTTGCTTAAAGCGTTTGAGCGATAGCTCAATATCTTTCACCGTGTTCACACCATAATAGGCGATAAGCAATGAGGTCCCAACGTACTTACCAATAATAGCTGAGTCGGTGATTGCCAGTATTGGCGCAGTATCAATCACGACGATATCGTATTGACCTTTCACCGTATCAAGTAAACGTTTAAAGCGCTCGCTCATCAGCAATTCAGAAGAGTGAGTGACATTCTTACCGCGACAAATCACGTCGAGGTTTTCAATCACACTGTTATGAATATTTGGCTGGCTAGTATCTGATTGTGAGAGATAATCGGATAGACCTAATTTATTGCTTAATCCAAAGGTTTTATGGATACGGCCTTTACGTAAGTCAGTATCGATTAACAATACTTTTTTGCCTGCATTTGCTAACACCACCGCCATATTGGAGGTAATAAAGCTTTTACCTACACCCGGTGAAGCACTGGTGACCATAACCAGATTATTACCTTGGTTCATGACCGAGAAGTAAACACTAGTACGCAAAGAACGAATGGCTTCAACCGCCGTATCGGCAGGTTTTTCTAGTGCGAGTGGATGTTTATTACCTTCTGCAATCAATTTCTTCTCATGGGTAGAGAAAGGAATAGTGGCATAGACGTTGATGCCCAGTGCATCAATATCCTCAGTGCCTTTAATTTTATTATTAAAGAACTCACGAGCAATCACATATGCACAACCCACAATAAAGCCGAGTATTGCAGCTAATACTAAGATTAATGCTTTCTTAGGTGCTACGGCATTCGGTTGAGATTCGGCAGAGTCAATAATACGCACATCAGCGGTGATCCCTGAGTTTAATACACTCAGTTCCTGCTGTTTTGCCACTAATTGATTGTAAATAGCTTGCTCAGATTCTACATCACGGGTTAAACGAACAATTTGTTGTTGAGTATTTGGCAGTTTTTGAATCGCTTTACTGATTTTCTCTTTCTCACGTAACAGCTGCTGGCGCTTATCAAGCAGTGATTGGTAAGCTGGGTGGTTGCGTGTATATAATTGCTGAATTTCAACTTCTTTAAAGGTGAGTTCATTTAACTTTTCTTCGACTTGCAAAGCACTATCAAGGGCGGATTTGGCTTCTAATGATAAGTCGATAGATTCATTCTTTTTACGGAAGGTGTTTAGCTGGTTTTCATAGTTATCCAGCTTGGTTTTAATCTTAGGCAGATATTCATCTAAGAATAATAAGGTGTTATTTGTGACTTCTTTTTTACGCTCGGTATTTTGGTCGACGTAATTTTGAATAATGCTGTTTAAGATTTGCACGTTTTCGGTTTTATCGGCACCTTTAATGGCCATATTGATAATACCGGTTCCTTTACCCACTTCTGCAATAGTTAAAGTGTTACGTAGGTTTTCAATGGTTGAATAACGCGCATTTTTAACTAAGGTAAATTCTTGACCAACCTCTGCAACTAAGGATGAAACCAATAAACTAATATCGTCTTGTTTTAAGAGAATACCAACGGTGCCTTCAAGAACTTGACCTTCAATATTGAGAGAATATTTGTTATCACCCAAATAGGTCAACGTCGCAGGCTTTCCAATAAAGTCTTCAGGAACTAAATAGAGAGCCACGACAGCATCGGTTTTATCACCCCACAGCTTATCAAAAAAGCCTGCCGGTGCGATTTGAGTATCTAAATTCAGGTTAGTCACGGTTTTGCCCAGCACCATTCGTGACTTAATGACTTCAATTTCGGAATCGACTTGGCCACCACTGCTGGCTAATGGCATCATTTCACTCATTTGGTCAACAAGAGAAACTTGGCTGGCTTTGTCATATTGCAGTGTCGCATTAGCTTGATAGATAGGAGTCGCTAAAAAACTGTAAGCTGCTGCAAGCAAAATAAAAAACAGAGTAAAAAAGCCGATTTTAAGATAACTGGACTTTAATACTTTAAAAAGCGCCAGCAGATCGATCTCGTCCGAGGCAGGGGAGCTATTTTTTGTCGTGTTCATAATCAGTTAAATGCTAAGCCTTCCAAAATTAAAATTAAATTTTCCCTTGCCACTGTATAACGGCTTTTTCCATCAGTTGATAAACATGCTCGAACATTTCATCACTGCGTTTATGCGGATCTGGGATCTCGGTTTTATTTAGCCACTGGCCGAATAATATGACTTTGCCACGCGTCTCGGGGAATTGTTGATGGATCCTATCAATATGGTCGTTTTCCATCACTAGGATTAAGTCTGCTTCTTTACATAATTCACTGGTTAAACGACGTGATTGATGGCCATCTAAGGAGAGATTGTGGTTTTGTGCAATACGGATGGCGCTATCATAAGCGGGGCGATCCTCTTTGGCGATAATGCCCGCGGAGTGCACTTTTTTATCGGGGAAACGGGCTTGTAATAGGCGCTCCCCCGTGGGGGAGCGGCATATATTCCCCATACAAACAACGAGAATATTATTAAACATATGGATTACCAGTCATGAATACGTTTAGTACCTTCGGTTAACTGATTATAAGTTGCGATGGTTGGTAGCAATTGAGTGATCAGACGGTTCCAACGTACCACAGGCGCGGCGGTAACATAGACCAGATCGTATGGTTGTAGTTTAAACTCTGTACCCATCACCATTGCCGTGGCATCCGATAAATCTAACTGATACACCGCTGCCATTTTTTTCGGTAGCAACGCATCAAGTTCTTTATCGCCAGAGGTTTGGTTTTTAATTGGACGGATAACAAACACACCGGTTGCATTAGCGGTTGTTTGATCGATACCCCCTGCTTTACTCAGTGCTTCAGTGATACTCATACCTGCACGATCAATAGTCAGGGTATTTGGCTGGCCGACTTCACCCATCACAAATACTTTTTGCCCGTCGTTGCGTGGTACATAAAGTGTATCACCTGGGATCATCAGATAGTTTTGGGTCATATCGCCATACTGTACCAATGATTGCAATGAGAGTTTAATTTCTTTGCCATTACGGGTCAGCACGACGTTATCCCAATCGGCTTTTTCGGTGAGACCGCCCGCGTTATTAAAGGCTTCCAGAACGGTCAGAGGGATATTGGTAATTGGCAATGTACCTGGTTTTGCGACCTCACCAGAAACATACATTTTTTGTGAGCGGAATGCCGCAATACTGACATCCACTTGTGGGGATTCAATATAGGTAGCCAGTTTACTGCTAACTAAATTACGGATCTCCGACAGCGTTTTGCCAACAACCTTCACGTTACCGATATAAGGGTAGTAAATGGTGCCATTGGAATGAACCCAGTTACCTGAGTCGGCAGCGCTACGATAAGAACCCGCTGGAATAGTTAATTCAGGGTGATCCCACACTGTGATGGTTAATACGTCACCCACACCCACACGGTATTCATAGGTTGAAAGTTGCTTTTCAAGTGTAGGGTTTGGCTTGGCGATAACTGGAGCCACATACATCTCATCTAACAGTTTTGGTGAAATCGGGTAGATATCCACAAATTTAGAGATATCACGATCGCCAGTGTCGACGACATTTTTGCCTGATGTAGACATATAGACACCAGGGGTAACGGTACAGCCGGTGAGCAAAATGCTGGCTGCGAGTAGTGTAAGTGGGAGACGCTTACTAAGCACAAGACCATCCTATGATAAAAAATGTTTAGATAAGGTATAAGTGATGGATTGCTATCATCATCCCACTTATACGTGTACGTGTTTAATATAATTTTTTAGGTAGTTTATAGCGAAGGTAAATTTTTGGCAAAAGCAGAACGATAAATTTAGCCTATCGCTTAATCATTGCCAAACAGATCACGTGTATACACTTTCTCTGCGACATCTTCGAGTTCAGGCACCATCCGGTTGGCTAAAATAATATCGCTATCGGCTTTGAATGCTTCAAGATCATGATACACTTTGGAGCGGAAAAATTCGTCCTCTTTAAGCACTGGCTCATACACAATCACTTCAATGCCTTTGGCTTTGATGCGTTTCATCACACCTTGTACCGCCGAGGCGCGGAAGTTGTCCGAACCCGCTTTCATCACTAAACGATATACCCCGACTTTACGTGGCGCTTTGGCAATAATCGCATCTGAGATAAAGTCTTTACGGGTACGGTTAGATTCCACAATCGCATTAATGAGGTTATTCGGTACATCGTCATAGTTAGCCAGTAGCTGCTTGGTGTCTTTCGGCAAGCAATAACCGCCGTAACCAAATGAAGGGTTGTTATAATGGCTGCCAATACGTGGGTCTAAAGACACCCCTTCGATGATTTGACGTGCGTTCAAGCCACGACTCTCTGCATAGGTATCTAATTCATTGAAATAGGCCACACGCATCGCTAAGTAAGTATTGGCGAATAATTTAATCGCTTCCGCTTCAGTGCCATCGGTAAACAGCACAGGGACATCTTTTTTGATAGCGCCTTCGAGCAGCAAATCCGCAAAGATTTCCGCTCGCTCAGAGCGTTCACCCACCACAATGCGTGATGGGTACAAGTTATCCCACAGCGCGCGGCCTTCACGTAAAAATTCAGGGGAGAAAATCACATTGGTGTAGCCAAACTCTTCACGCAGGCGCTCAGTAAAGCCAACAGGGATGGTGGATTTAACAATAATGGTGGCTGTAGGGTTAATTTTCTGCACATCATGAATGACCGATTCAACTGACTTGGTATTGAAGTAGTTGCTTTTCGGGTCATAGTCAGTCGGTGTGGCTACAATCACATACTGTGCGCCCGTATAGGCTTCAACAATATCTTGGGTTGCACGGAAATTGAGTGTTTTTTCACGTAAAAACTGTTCAATTTCGGTATCGATAATCGGCGATTGCTTATTGTTCAGCATCGCCACTTTTTCAGGCACGATGTCGACGGCCACCACTTCATGGTTTTGTGACAGTAACATGGCGTTAGACAGACCCACATAGCCTGTACCGGCAATTGCTATTTTCAAAACTGACCTCTCAAATCCATCTTAGGACATTACAGGGAAATTGATGATATTTTACAGGCGGTAGTAGGATTGATACCAATCGACAAATGCCTGTACGCCCTGCTCAATAGAAACTTGTGGGCGATAACCGGTGACCTTAAATAGGTCTTCAGTGTCCGCCCAAGTGGTATACACATCCCCAGCCTGCATCGGTAAAAAGTTTTTAATCGCTTTTTTCCCTAATGATTTTTCAAGTGCAGCAATAAAGTCCGTCAATTTGACGGGCTGCCCATTCCCAATATTATATAAACGGTATGGCGCACTGCTTTGTGCAGGTGAAAGCGAACAGTTTTCTGGGTCTGCCTGTGGGATTATATCGGAAATACGGATGATCCCTTCCACGATATCATCAATAAAAGTGAAATCACGGCTGAGATTGCCGTTATTATAAACATCGATTGGCTCACCGGCTAAAATAGCTTTGGTAAATTTGAATAGTGCCATATCTGGACGGCCCCACGGGCCATACACCGTGAAGAAGCGCAAACCGGTCGTCGGGAGCTGATACAAATGTGAATAGGAATGCGCCATCAATTCATTGGCTTTCTTCGTTGCCGCATACAATGAAACGGGATGGTCAGTAGGCATATCCGTACTAAATGGCGTTTGGTCAGTGATCCCATAGACTGAGCTGGAAGACGCATAAACTAAGTGCTTGATTTTCGCTTGTCGGCAGCCTTCTAAGATAGCAAGATGGCCATTAAGATTACTGTCTGCATAAGCAAACGGGTTTTGCAGTGAGTAACGAACACCAGCCTGAGCAGCAAGGTGGATCACTCTATCAAACCCTTCTTGAGTACACAGGTCTACCACTTTTTCACGCTCAGTAATATCGAGAGGAATAAAGCGAAAATGCGGGTATTGCGCAAGGAGATGTAAACGAGATTGTTTAAGCCCCTGATCATAATAGTTATTTACATTATCGATTCCAACTACGATATGCCCTTGATTTAATAACTCTTTTGCTACAGCATAGCCAATGAAACCAGCAGTGCCAGTTATTAAAAATTTCATTTATATATCCTTTTATTTAGAAACTTTAAGAACCTATCTCAATAGGGTTTTGTTACAGGCAATGATACCACAGGCAAAATGCAGCATCGCCTCATAATTCTCGACCTTCTTCTCCCAACGAGTCAGGACACGACGGTAGCGATTCATCCAACTGTGTGTTCTCTCTACAACCCAGCGGTGGGCCTTAAAATCCGTGTTTTTGATGGCTTCTGATTCATCCTTCCGTGACTGGATATGAGGTTCATAGCGACGACTTCTCAGATACGATCCCAACCATTCCGCTTCATACCCTTTGTCCATGCACAACCGGAGCCTCTTGCCCGGTCTGCCCGTCTGGAGGGCATCGAGCGTATCCGCAACCAGCTTTATGTCGTGCGTATTTGCTCCAGCGACAACCAGTGCAAGCGGAAGCCCGTTCCCGTCAGTCATCAGACTGCGCTTTACGCCCCGTTTCCCCCCGGTCTGTTGGGTTCCTGCCTGTTTTTTTGAGCCTGCCAGCGGTGATTTGGTCATACAACCATCCATCGACAGCCACGACCAGTCAATAGCGTCCAACTGTTCGCAAGCAAGCAACCCGTTTTGCCAGAAGCGTTCAAATACGCCAGCATCCCGCCACTCCTGAAATCGGCGATGAGCAGAGCTTGACGAGCATATACCGGTGGCATTTAGCGCATTCCACTGGCAACCCGTCCTGAGTACGAAGAAAATGGCGTTCATTGCAGCGCGATTATCAACCCGCTTGCGGTGCGTACCCAGCGGGTGTTGAGTTCTATGCTCCGGGATGAGAGGAGCCATTTTCTCCCAGAGTTCATCACTGATTTGCCACTTGTTGCCCACCATGCTTTGCCGTCATAAATTATCATTATGTATTATCTGACAATTCCTTTTGGGATAGATTCTAAGTAATAATTATCTTAAATACTTATATGCAAATTTTTTTAAAAATGGTGGGCTTAGTCGTAAGGATACAATTAAAAGCAGAAAGATGAAATTTAATGGACTAAAAAGATCTAGTTTTTTCATTGCATATAAACGAGCGTTAAAGTCATTTTTGGCTTTTTTAAAACCTCTTCGATTATAAAAATTTTTATCAACTCTAAATCGTAATAATGGCTCATCTAAGTTTCCGAAAATGTACTTTTTCTCTAATAAGTCAACCCATAAATAATAATCTTGGGTATTCATTAATGCTGGATTATAATGAATATGATTAATATTAATATTTGATAAGTTAAACATAACCGTGGGGTGATTAAAAGGACAACGCTTAATTATATAGCGACTTAAAATAGCATGACTACATGGAATTTTTTTCAACTGAGTATAACCATCCTCGTGAAATTCGATAACTTGAGTTCCACAAATAGCTACATCAGGATGGTTATGAAAATACTCAATTTGCTTTTGAAAACGCTCTGGTTCACATATATCATCTGCATCCATTCTTGCTATGAATGAATATATATTTGAAGTTGATAAACGGCTTATAGCCCTATTTAATTGCCAAGCAAGACCTTTATTTTCATTAATAAATTCAATATATATATTTTGATAATTATTTTGATAATTATTGAGCTTATTGGATAGCTGAATAGGAACCTGGCCATCCACTTGTAGGTAAATATCAAAACTTTTAAATGTTTGGTTTAGAACGCTATTTATCGCGGCATCCAAAAAAATTGGATCGTCATTCTTATAAACTGACATTATAACAGCTATTTTTATCATATTATTTAACTTAACGATATTTTAATGAATACATAAATACTATTAACAAAATTATTGCAGCATGCTAGGTATTAATAGATAGATTTTTTCCCATTTTAAAATCGAAGCTTATGGGAACGAATTTTTCTAAGCAGTTACCTGGAAAATTAGTCATTTCACCAAAGTAAATTTTGTCATCTAGTATATATAAATCCACACGAATAAAATCCAAGTCACTAGAAAGAGATTCAGCTATTAACAAACCCTTTTCAAATAGTTTAGGTTTAGGGATATCCTCACCTTGAGGAAATTGATATTTTACATCTAATAGATTGAAATCTCGGTCATATATATTTCGTTTATGTTGCCTAAATCGAGATAAATCAACTTGTACAAAATTTACCTTGCCATTTAAACAAAAAAATTTATAATCAGGAGGAATATCTGAATTGAATTCTATAAGCTTTTCTATAATAAGAGTTCGAGGTAAATCTTTATATACCCATTCCCTTCCTCTTTTATAATAATCAGTATTTTTCCATTTTATTGAATCATTATAAACTGATTCAAAAGAATCGTTGCTCTTATTTACTATTCTGACCATTTTAGAACCATGGTTTCCTTTAATTACAAATTTTTCTGGTAATGAGTTCCAAATATCTATTGTTAATTCTTCACCTTTCCATAATATGGGAATTAAATCACATAATTGGCATTTGTTTTTAATGTAACTTCTAACTTTTATTCTATCAGCAACTAACTTTCTTAATTTAATATCTTTTGGGCTAGGTTTTATTTTTAATAGTAATATTTTTTCAGTTAATGTTTTAGGGTTGATTAAATTAGGTATCTTTCGTTGCTTTACTATGAATGCTAATATAGAGATTAGCCTATCTATGAACATTATTATAATTCCTCGGTTATATGAAAGAGTGGCTTTTTTAAAATTTTTTCAAAAAAAATTTTAAATTTAAGAACAAATAAAGGTTTTGATTATGAAATCATAGCGTAAGAGACTGATAGTATAAATAATGTCAAAAACAAAATTATCCATAAGAAATAGTTTAATGTCAATACGTTATATTAAATTTTTAAATAAAATAGTACTTACTATGTGATAAACCATCATATTACCAAAAAGCTAATCCTTAAATTACTTTTGTAAATCTAGTAAGAGCGCCATCCTGTAAAATCTAAAATATAGTTAAACAATTAAAGGAGTGCAAATAAAAAATAAAAAATACTGACAACAATAAACATTATAAATTAATGGAAGAGCATTTTATCTCATTCAGAGCCTATCTCAATAGGGATTAATTACCGCATAAAATATATTATCACTGTAACCAAAACCTTATACGTAACTCTTCACCCGCGATGCCTTGACAGCAAAGTTATGTGACGAGGTTAACTTGATCCCATATTCGACTTGAGTGATCTTTCTGAGCTGGCAATCTGAAGGTATGAATAAGAAAACACTACCTCCACCACCAGATTTCGATTCGCCTGAAGAGGCGAAAGATATCATCCATTTTCTATGGAATAAGCTGGCCGAACTTGAAGACCGACTAAACCAAAATAGCCGTAACTCTTCTGTGCCGTCATCCCAACAGTCTTTGCATAATAAAGCTAAGAATACTTCGCCGAATCGGAAAAAATCTGGAAAAAAGCCAGGAGCTCAGCCAGGTCATAAAGGCCACCGCCGACTGCTTCACTCTATTGAAGACAGTGCCTCGGTTGAGCAATACTTACCAAAGAAAACATGCCATTGCGGTGGCTGTGTTATTCCAAATAGAAAACCTTATAAACGACACCAAATTTTTGATTTGCCAGATATCTCTTACACACTTGTTGAGCATCAGGTCTTCAAAGGTGAGTGCTCATGGTGTGGTGATAAGCATCAAGCAGAGCTTCCGGAGCATGTCTCTGATGTTCAGATGAGCCCAAATCTACATAGTTTTATCGCAATCCAAGCGACGCAGCACCATCAAAGCATCGGTAAAATACTATCTATGCTGAAAGATGTGTTTCAGCTTAACTTCTCTACAGGTGCAATATCAGCCGCACAAGGACGAGTAACGGAGTACTTAGCAGATACTCATACGCAAATCCATGAAACAGTCAAAGCCTCTCAACTGATTATGGCCGATGAAACCTCGCATCAACGTAATAATGAGAAACGCTGGATGTGGGCAGCCCTGAGTAATGACGTTGCCTTTTTCCAAATCAACAGCGGTCGAAACCAACATGCGGCTAAGCGATTGCTTGGAGAAGCTGTTTCACACCTTTTAGTGACCGACCAATACTCAGCCTACAAATACATTGATGAATCAAAACGGCAACTATGTTGGGCGCACATCTTACGAAACGTCATCGCTATCGAGGAGAGTGTTTGTCCTGAAAATCAAAAAATCGGGGAAAAACTCGCGTTGATCGCCCACAGTGTGTTCAGGTGCCATCACCGATATATCGAAGAGAAGCTCACCAAAACCCAATACTATCGCCGGCTCAGGCGGTTAAGAAAAAGCTGGCTTCATTGGCTCAAACTGGGCAGTTATCAATGTTCGAAACGTTATCGAGGTCGGTGCCGAAATCTCATGTCTGATGATGCTATGGTGTGGCGCTTTATGGATGATCCAGACTGCCCGTTAACGAACAATGCCGCAGAGCGTGTCCTGCGTAATTATATATTGATGAGAAAGTGCTGCTACGTGACTCGCTCATATAGAGGCGATCTGTTCCGTGAACGTATGTTCTCACTTATAGAAACTGCCAAGCTTCAGCAGATCTCAGCCTATAAATGGTTACGTGAAATCGTCGAACACCATATGCTCAAAGTGAATTATCAGGTGCCAGCATTCCTAGCGTAAACCACCGTCAATAGCTCGCGGGTGAATAGTTACCGATATTTTCATCAAAATTTTGAATAGTAATTTATAGCTAGATAATTTCAATGGAAATTTCATCATAAATTTATAACATAATGATATTGCGGATATTGCGGCTTTATTTATGTCGTGCGTATTTGCTCCAGCGACAACCAGTGCAAGCGGAAGCCCGTTCCCGTCAGTCATCAGACTGCGCTTTACGCCCCGTTTCCCCCCGGTCTGTTGGGTTCCTGCCTGTTTTTTTGAGCCTGCCAGCGGTGATTTGGTCATACAACCATCCATCGACAGCCACGACCAGTCAATAGCGTCCAACTGTTCGCAAGCAAGCAACTCGTTTTGCCAGAAGCGTTCAAATACGCCAGCATCCCGCCACTCCTGAAATCGGCGATGAGCAGAGCTTGACGAGCATATACCGGTGGCATTTAGCGCATTCCACTGGCAACCCGTCCTGAGTACGAAGAAAATGGCGTTCATTGCAGCGCGATTATCAACCCGCTTGCGGTGCGTACCCAGCGGGTGTTGAGTTCTATGCTCCGGGATGAGAGGAGCCATTTTCTCCCAGAGTTCATCACTGATTTGCCACTTGTTGCCCACCATGCTTTGCCGTCATAAATTATCATTATGTATTATCTGACAATTCCTTTTGGGATAGATTCTAAATTTATAACTAAACGAAGCATAGTAATATCTATTTTAATACTCTGAGTTTGACATAGTATATTCTATAACTAGAACATGCAGGCCATTATAGTCTTTTTTGATTTTTTGGCTCATTTTTCATACCGAGCCGTCATTGCTCAGTATTTGGAGGCATTTTTTATTTTTGGCGAAACCATTATAATAGCTCCATCTGCCACCTATTTTTATACCGGAAAGGTTAATACACACTAATCTTTTTCATAAAAAATATTAAATTTTTACTTCATTTAGAATTAGGGTCGCATTATGCTATAGTTGTTTTAATTTCGTTGAAAGTAGTTACCTCAATAGTATGGAATATAAATTAACTAATTATTTTTCTTATAGATAAATTAGCAATTGACTGCCAATTATAACTTTCATTTACTAATTTTTTTGCATTAGTTGACATTTCTATTAATTCGTTATCAGGCATATTTTTTATTTTGTTTAAAGTATAATAAATGTCATTTATATTGTTTATAACAAAGCCACAATTATGTTTTTTTACAATTTTCGCCATGTTAGTCCCTTCAGTTAGTAAGCAAATGTTTCCATACGCTAGTGCTTCTAATACTGCTACTGGTAGGCCTTCGTAACGAGAGGTCATAATAAATATATTATTACTTTCTAAAACTTCTTCTTTTTCAAGTCCAAATATAGGTGGCCTAATTATAATATTTTTATTGGGTTTTAGATTTATTAATTCAATAGTTTGTTTTTTATTAGCACCGTAGATATTAAATAAAATATTACTTTGTGTTTTTTTATAAAAAATATTAAGACTGTTTATTAATAGATCCAATCCTTTATGGTAAATATCACACCTACCTAAATAGAAAGGTTTTATTTTTTTAAAGTTTTTTTGCTTTATGACAGCATTCACATTCACTCCATTAGGTAAAATATATGTTTTTATTTTATTAGAAATAAAAATAGAATCATTCTTTTCTTCTTCATTTAAGTATTGTATGAAGTTAACATGTTGAAATGATATTTTTTTAAATATAGAAAGGTAAATTGACTTCTTTATTTTTTTATGAAGTATAGTTCTTTTCATTAAAGAACAATGAGGAACAAGTATTATTTTGAACCCCATCAGTTTCAGTAATGTAATTAAAATAGGTGATTTTATACTAAAAACACCGTGCACATAGATAAAATCTGGAGAGTAAGACTTTATCTGAAAGAGCAATTTAAAAAAAGAAATTGTTTTAAATTCAGCCTTTTGCTTTAACTTATCATCAGAGGAAAAAGCAAGGTGGAAACTTTCTATATGTGGTATTTTGTTCTGATATTTAGATAAATTAGATACAACATTAGTAATACCATCACCGGCATTATATGTTTTATGGTATAAGTGTAATAGTTTCATTTAATAAAAGTAATAGTCATTTTTAATATAAAAGGATATGTTCGTTACAATGTATAAGATTAGCAGTAGAGCAGTATATGAATTCAATTTTGATATTCTAAATAATTCATATATCAATATGGGAGAAATAACTAAGAAGACAAGTAAAGCTCGTCCAGATAAGACTGCAATTGAAGATGTAGATAAACAAAAAAAAAGAATGACAATAGATAATTTGACTATAGGTATTCTATAACTAACATTTACTTTTATTCCATAAATTAATAATACTAAAAAGACGAATATAAATAGAATTGAAGACCATGATTTATTTCCAAGATAGGAGTCTGAGCCAATATAATATTCAAATCGGGTAAATTGAATTATACTTTCTATATTTAATAACGCTAAATTTATCAGTATAATCGATGATGTTAACAATAAGAACCCTTTTGCTTTATTAATAATTAAATAGTGATAGTTTAATTTCCTTGTGAAAATAAAAAGCAGTGCAAGAATAGCCATGCCATAATGAAATAGTATAGGTATTAAAATAGTAGGAAGTGTCTTAAAAGTTCTATTTATTAATCTGATTGAAATTATTAAAAACAATATGGATATTGAATATCTTACTTGTGTTCCATATAAAAATTGGCTTAAGGAAATTATTATTGGATAAGCAAGTAATAATAACACAAAACGATTATATACGATAGCCATTAGAGCTATTTGAAAAAACATCAATAACAGCCAATAATCATTAAAGTTCAAATCAAATAATACCTTTATAGAATAAGACAGCCATTCATATAAGAAATCATATGAAAATGAACTATTTTCGTAATCAGAAAAATAGTTTATATAGTCAGGGTTATATTTAAATGGGTAATATAGAAAATATATACATGGCGTTAAAAGTAAAAATCGGAAAATATAATTTAATAAAGACACACTATTACATCCTATACTTTAATATATTTTGGAACGATATTTGTAACTCTTCACCCGCGATGCCTTGACAGCAAAGTTATGTGACGAGGTTAACTTGATCCCATATTCGACTTGAGTGATCTTTCTGAGCTGGCAATCTGAAGGTATGAATAAGAAAACACTACCTCCACCACCAGATTTCGATTCGCCTGAAGAGGCGAAAGATATCATCCATTTTCTATGGAATAAGCTGGCCGAACTTGAAGACCGACTAAACCAAAATAGCCGTAACTCTTCTGTGCCGTCATCCCAACAGTCTTTGCATAATAAAGCTAAGAATACTTCGCCGAATCGGAAAAAATCTGGAAAAAAGCCAGGAGCTCAGCCAGGTCATAAAGGCCACCGCCGACTGCTTCACTCTATTGAAGACAGTGCCTCGGTTGAGCAATACTTACCAAAGAAAACATGCCATTGCGGTGGCTGTGTTATTCCAAATAGAAAACCTTATAAACGACACCAAATTTTTGATTTGCCAGATATCTCTTACACACTTGTTGAGCATCAGGTCTTCAAAGGTGAGTGCTCATGGTGTGGTGATAAGCATCAAGCAGAGCTTCCGGAGCATGTCTCTGATGTTCAGATGAGCCCAAATCTACATAGTTTTATCGCAATCCAAGCGACGCAGCACCATCAAAGCATCGGTAAAATACTATCTATGCTGAAAGATGTGTTTCAGCTTAACTTCTCTACAGGTGCAATATCAGCCGCACAAGGACGAGTAACGGAGTACTTAGCAGATACTCATACGCAAATCCATGAAACAGTCAAAGCCTCTCAACTGATTATGGCCGATGAAACCTCGCATCAACGTAATAATGAGAAACGCTGGATGTGGGCAGCCCTGAGTAATGACGTTGCCTTTTTCCAAATCAACAGCGGTCGAAACCAACATGCGGCTAAGCGATTGCTTGGAGAAGCTGTTTCACACCTTTTAGTGACCGACCAATACTCAGCCTACAAATACATTGATGAATCAAAACGGCAACTATGTTGGGCGCACATCTTACGAAACGTCATCGCTATCGAGGAGAGTGTTTGTCCTGAAAATCAAAAAATCGGGGAAAAACTCGCGTTGATCGCCCACAGTGTGTTCAGGTGCCATCACCGATATATCGAAGAGAAGCTCACCAAAACCCAATACTATCGCCGGCTCAGGCGGTTAAGAAAAAGCTGGCTTCATTGGCTCAAACTGGGCAGTTATCAATGTTCGAAACGTTATCGAGGTCGGTGCCGAAATCTCATGTCTGATGATGCTATGGTGTGGCGCTTTATGGATGATCCAGACTGCCCGTTAACGAACAATGCCGCAGAGCGTGTCCTGCGTAATTATATATTGATGAGAAAGTGCTGCTACGTGACTCGCTCATATAGAGGCGATCTGTTCCGTGAACGTATGTTCTCACTTATAGAGACTGCCAAGCTTCAGCAGATCTCAGCCTATAAATGGTTACGTGAAATCGTCGAACACCATATGCTCAAAGTGAATTATCAGGTGCCAGCATTCCTAGCGTAAACCACCGTCAATAGCTCGCGGGTGAATAGTTACCGATATTTTCATCAAAATTTTGAATAGTAATTTATAGCTAGATAATTTCAATGGAAATTTCATCATAAATTTATAACATAATGATATTGCGGATATTGCGGCTTTATTTATGTCGTGCGTATTTGCTCCAGCGACAACCAGTGCAAGCGGAAGCCCGTTCCCGTCAGTCATCAGACTGCGCTTTACGCCCCGTTTCCCCCCGGTCTGTTGGGTTCCTGCCTGTTTTTTTGAGCCTGCCAGCGGTGATTTGGTCATACAACCATCCATCGACAGCCACGACCAGTCAATAGCGTCCAACTGTTCGCAAGCAAGCAACCCGTTTTGCCAGAAGCGTTCAAATACGCCAGCATCCCGCCACTCCTGAAATCGGCGATGAGCAGAGCTTGACGAGCATATACCGGTGGCATTTAGCGCATTCCACTGGCAACCCGTCCTGAGTACGAAGAAAATGGCGTTCATTGCAGCGCGATTATCAACCCGCTTGCGGTGCGTACCCAGCGGGTGTTGAGTTCTATGCTCCGGGATGAGAGGAGCCATTTTCTCCCAGAGTTCATCACTGATTTGCCACTTGTTGCCCACCATGCTTTGCCGTCATAAATTATCATTATGTATTATCTGACAATTCCTTTTGGGATAGGTTCTTAGATAAAAATAGAGACTAGTATCATATAGTTAATGTTATCAGTTTAAGTACTTTGATATTTTTTCTGCAATTAATTTAGGCGCGTGTGTGGTAAGCGCATATGATTGAGTTTCATACTTTAGTTTATTAATTAAACTATAGTTATTAATCAATAACGATAATTGTTGATAAATAGAATCCTCACTATTATTTATTGTGATAATAGGGCAGTTTTTAACTGATAAGTCGCGTTTAAACATATCATTAGCAGGAGCTAAAACAACATGCCCTGCAAACATACTATATATTGCATTCATTCCATATGAGTTGCCTTTAGTTTGGTCAATAGCGATATCAGCAGACTCCATGACTTTAAGATATTCAGCAAAAGGTAATTTTTCTGGTAATATAATTTGAACCCTATCACCATATTTTTTCTCTATTTCAGATAATGCCTTTTTTATTATTTTAGTTCCTTTGAAGCCTTCACGATTTATGCCGTGCATAATGACTATTTTTTCATTGCTAAAGTTTTTTAGAGGAATGGTTTGTAGATTACCATCACATGCTAATGGTATGGTTTCTGTTACTTTATGTGAAAATCGTGATAATCTCCATGCTTTACTATAATCATACATGACAGGAACTATTTTATTAGCGGAGGACGCAACAATATAGTTAATAAAAAGATCAACTTTCCGGCTATAGTACTTTTTTTTAGGTAATGGTATATCTATGTATGGCCAGTTTGGTACTTCACCACTTTTACCTCTTTTTATAAACTCTACATCATCGCCACAACAAAGTAATATAATGTTCTTATTTGTTGCTTTAAATAATAAGAGGATTAATGGCCCTAACCATGTAAAATTAAAAAAACCCGGGTTCATAACCAATATATTCTTATATTTTAATATTTTTGGTAATAGTGTTATTAAAGATAGCAATTTTGTTAGTCTATTGTTTCCGTGTAATATTAACCCGCTCTTTAGTTGCTTGAAACCATCACCAGAAAAACTGAAAACTTCCGCACTATATCCTAATTCCCTAAACCCTTTTACTAAAGATTTCCCATAACCACTATACTCACCGTATATTAAAACTGATTTTTTTTTCATTTTAAATTTTCACTAGAATATTTATTAATGACAAATATAAAAACAATGATATATAAGAAATAATTCAAACAATAAGCATATGTTACGCCTATAGTACCTTCGGATTTTATAAAAAAATAGGAAAGCAGCACAAAGGTTACAGAGAAAAATATTTCACTAATGATAAAAATTCTCGTCATAGCCTTTGCTAGCATTACATATGCTAATAACCATGATGCAATTTTAAATACATCTCCTATAATTTGCCATGTAAACAATGGTTTCATTGGTGTGAAACTATCAGAGAAAAGTAAATAAATAATAAAATCACGTAATAGGTAGATTATCAATCCACATACAATAACAATTGGAAGTAATATTTTATAACCTTGTAGAATCTCTTTTTTTAACTCTTGCTTATTCGTGATTTCTGAAAGTCTTGGTAGGTAATATGTGCTTAAAGCAGTGGTGACTATCATTAAATAAGTTGTTGATATATACCATACACCTTGCCAGTAACCTGCTTGGTCTAATCCTTGGGTTGTTCCTATATAATCACGAATGATAAATTGTGAGGTAGGAACCATAATCGCAGAAGTAATAGCCATTGCTGAGTAGGAAAAAAGATTTTTAGATATCTTTCTATCAAAAGATGAAGTGAATTTTTTCCATGTTATTACTTCATGCTTTCTGAGCATGAATAATATAATAAAAAATATTATGGATTGGTTAGTCGCTAACGCAATTAAAGCACCTTTTAGTCCAAAAAAATAAATCAGTAAGCTAGTGAAAATTAATGAATATATGCTTTGTATTATATTTATCTTTATATAGCTTCTTATTTCTTTAAGGCCATTAATGATAGATAAAAACAAACCATTTAAAACAAATAAAATAATTGTGAAACCAAATATTATAAAAACAAATTGATACTGGACATCATCTAATATTTTAAGAGAAAAGAAGTTAGAAAATATTGCTAATATACAACCGACAACGATGGATGTAGTAAAACTAATACGAATACTAGTACTAAATAGTGAAGGAAGCTTTTCACTTTCTTTACCATATTCAGCCGTGTATTTTACTACACCATTATTTATAGCCCCTTGGGCTGCGATTAGAACAAGCTGACTGAAATTTTGAAACTGTCCGATAACGGCAAGCCCTGCTGGACCAATATAGACAGAAACTGCTTTATTAATCACTAAACCTGATAGCATTTTAAAAAATGTAGCTATCAGGCTTAGTAGTGATGTTTTAACTAATGTCATCATTTTATCGCAAATGAATTACATGCTTCAATAACTTTAGATATTTCTTCATTAGTCATTGTTGGTCCGATTGGGATACTTAGAACTTCGTTGTGGATTTTTTCAGTAATTGGCAATGAAAGTTGTTTATATTGGCAGTATGCCTGTTGTTTATGAGGAGGAGTAGGGTAATGGATTAATGTTTGAATACCATTTTCAGTTAAATGCTTCTGGAGCAATTCCCTATGTTCGGTTGCTATAACAAATAAATGCCATACATGTTGTTCTATATTATTTTTATATGTATTGACTAATAATGGGAGCTTAATTAATGGATTACTAATATTTTCTAAGTAAGCTAATGCTATATTTTGGCGAGTTTTCGTTTCATTACCGAGATACTTGAGTTTCACACTGAGCAACGCAGCTTGTAGCTCATCAAGGCGGCTATTAACACCCTGATATAGGTTTAAGTACTTCTGATGTGAACCATAGTTTCTTAGGGCATATAAAATTTCTGCTAGTTGCTCATCATTAGTGGTTATTGCTCCGGCATCGCCTAGTGCTCCAAGATTTTTTCCTGGATAGAAGCTGAATCCTGCCGCATGACCCCAATTACCCGCTTTTTTACCATCGATGCTAGCATCATGAGATTGTGCACAATCCTCTAGAACTAATAAATTATATTTTTGTGCAAGAGCCATAATTTTAGGCATTGGTGAGATTTGCCCATAGAGATGAACGGGTAAAATAACTTTTGTCTTGTCTGTAATTGCTGCTTTTATATTCTCAACTGATAAATTATAGGTATTAACATCAGGTTCTACGAGAACGGGTACTAAGCCATTTTCAGTAATAGCTAAGACGGATGCGATATAGGTATTAGCTTGTACGATGACCTCATCACCAGCTTTTATTTTTCCTAGCTCTTTCCATGCACGCAGTACTAAAGTTAAGGCATCTAAACCATTGGCTACACCAATTGTATATTTCACACCACAATGAATTGAAAAATTCTTTTCAAAATTTTTTAACTCATTGCCCATTATATACCAGCCTGAGTCTATAACTCTATCACATGCTTCTTTTAATTCATTTTGATACTGATTATTTATAGATTTTAAATCTAGGAAAGGAATCATCTTTATACCTACTTGATAAAATTTTGAAATTTATTTTTAATATCTAAAATATCACTAGGAAATACTTCATAAAAATAATGAATGTCGTCTTCATGAGTCCTTTTGGCATTGAATTTTTCATGAAATGAAATTACCTTTTCATTTCCTTTCATAACTTCAAAGTGACAACGTGAATAACCTTTAATATCAAAGCCGAAAATATATACTAATAATGCACTTTCTATAGCGGCAGTTCTTGTTTTTGATTCATTCAGTATCCAGCTCCCCCAAGAAAATGAGTTATTGTGAATGTCGTAAATTCTGACAGTTCCACAAGGAATGCCATCTAGAGTTTCGATGATGAAATAGAATTCTTCATTATTATTTTCTTTCTGTTTATAATTTCTGATCCAAACTTTTTGTTTTTCAATATCGTTATTCACAGAAGATAAGAATTTATTATAGTTTTCATTTAATCTAAGTGATAATATGAAAGATGCATCACTCTCATTAACTAAACGAAGTTTTACTGTTTTAGATTGTAATATCATATTTAAGCTAGAGAATTATTATAAGTAAGAAAATCACTATAATTACGGATATAATCACTTTCATTATAGTGGTCGTTTGCTAGAACTACGACAATACAGTCCTCTGAAAAATCATACATTTCGTGCCATTGCATAGGCTCAATCAATAAACCTGTATGCGGACAATTTAAAATAATTTCTTCTTTATTTTTGCCATCATCCATAACAAAACGGCAGCTTCCACGGACACATATAGCGAGCTGTCTTAACTCTTTATGTGCATGAAACCCACGTGAAACCCCATCTTTAGTGCCAAAGATGTAATAAATACGTTTAATTTCAAATGGAATATTTTTATTTTGCTCTAATGAAACCAGCGAACCTCTATCATCACCAAGTTTCTTAAATTCAATTGTATTCACTAGTTTCATTATTATTTCCCTATAAGATTAATCAAATACTCGCCGTAACTATTTTTTCTACATTTGTTTGCTGTTTCTAACACTTGTTCTGCTGTTAACCATTGCTGGCGATAAGCTATTTCTTCTAAACAAGCGATTTTAAAACCTTGGCGTTTTTCTATGGTTTCCACAAAACTAGATGCCTCAAGCAAACTATCGTGTGTTCCCGTATCTAGCCAAGCAAAACCTCGACCTAACAATTCAACCTTAAGGTTCTTATTTTTTAGGTAAATTTGGTTTACAGTGGTGATTTCAAGTTCGCCACGATCAGATGGCCGGATATTTTTTGCGATCTCAATAACATCGTTATCATAAAAATATAAACCAGTAACTGCATACTTTGATTTTGGTTTTAGAGGTTTTTCTTCTATAGAGACAGCATTAAAATCAGCATCTAATTCTACAACACCAAATCTTTCAGGGTCTTGAACTTCATAACCAAATATTGTCGCTCCTGTTTGCGAGCTAGCAGCTTTTAGTAGTTTTGGCGAGAAACCTTGCCCCCAAAAAATATTATCCCCCAGAACCAAACACACACTATCCGAACCAATAAACTCTTCGCCGATAATAAAAGCTTGCGCTAAACCTTCAGGTTTTGGTTGTATTGCATATTGTAATGAAATACCAAACTGAGAACCGTCACCTAATAAGCGTTCGAAGCTGCTTTGATCTTCAGGTGTTGTAATAATAAGTATTTCACGGATCCCTGCTAACATAAGTACTGATAGCGGATAATAAATCATAGGTTTATCGTAAATAGGTAGTAACTGTTTAGATACTCCCATGGTTATTGGATATAACCTTGTACCAGAACCACCCGCTAAAATAATACCTTTCACTTTTAAGCCCCTAGTCTTTCTCTATTATATTTATTATTTTGAACTGATTCACACCATTCTGAGTTCTTTAAATACCATTCAACCGTTTTACGTAGACCCGTTTCAAATGTTTCGTCCGGTACCCAGCTCAGTTCATTTTTAATCTTTGTAGCATCAATGGCATAACGTAAGTCGTGACCTGGCCTATCAGTCACATAAGTAATTAGATCACTATAATTCTCAATATTATTCGGTTTGTTTGGTACGAGTTCTTCAAGGATGCTACAAATTGTTTTTACCACATCAATGTTGGCTTTTTCATTATGACCGCCAATATTGTAGGTTTCACCAATCTTACCTTCAGTAACGACTTTATAGAGTGCTCGTGCATGGTCTTCTACATATAACCAATCTCTGATCTGTTGTCCGTTACCGTAAACAGGCAGAGCTTTTCCTTCTAATGCATTTAAGATGATTAAAGGGATCAGTTTTTCAGGGTAGTGGAATGGACCATAGTTATTAGAGCAGTTTGTTACGATGGTTGGTAAACCATAGGTACGTTGCCACGCTCTGACTAAATGATCACTAGACGCTTTTGACGCAGAGTAAGGGCTACTTGGCGCATATGGTGTTGTTTCAGTGAAAAGATCTGTTGTTGATTCAAGGTCGCCATAAACTTCATCAGTGGATATATGGTGAAAGCGGAAGGCGGCTTTTTTATCTGTTGGGAGTTGATTCCAATATTGGCGCGCGGCTTCTAATAATGTGTAAGTACCAATGATATTGGTTTGGATAAACTCACTTGGGCCATCAATAGAACGGTCAACATGTGATTCGGCTGCTAAGTGCATTATGGCATCGGGTTGATGTTGCTTAAATATATCCGTAATTAATTTTGCATCACAAATATCTGCTTGAATAAATGTATAGCGATTATTTTCACAAACAGAGTTAAGCGACTCTAAATTTCCTGCATAAGTTAGTTTATCGACATTAATAATAGCGTCATTGGTATTATTAATAATATGACGAACAACCGCAGAACCAATAAAGCCTGCACCACCAGTAACTAATATTTTCATCTTGGAATAATAAGTCGTATTTTGATTATGAAAAACAGAGTGCTAAAAGTAGTTAGCTCATGATTTTGGCACGCTACCGCCCCGGGCTTACAGCTACCTGTTCACTGATAATTCTTAATTTACTCAACTAATTTTGGCTATTATACACAAATAAGCTCGAGTGAGATAGTTGTTAACTAAACTATCTATAAATAAGATATACTTACAGATAAATCTTACTGTGATCCCCTCCCCCCACTTTAGTCCGCACCCTTTTGATATTTCATTATTTTCAGCAAACGGCTGATATAGGTTGGCCTCTTAGATCTCCAAAAAGTTGATATCACTTTAATTAGTGGTTATTGAAATGGCATAGTTAATTTGACAACCACGCCCGTAATTGATGAACTTGCAAGCGACCTGACGATAAAAGTGATTCATCCAGTTCAACTTTTTCCACTCCCTAGGTAAAAGGAGAAGATAAACCGGAAACACCTTGATTTGTAAATACCTCCCACTAAGCTTGTTGTTGAAATTGTTGCGGAGAGAACAATGCGCCTTCATTCCATAATGGGCGGTAAATTTTCATTCAATGATCCTTTCATTTAAGCAAAAGCAATTGGCATTCTGCCCCTTTTTTCCTAAACAACACAGAAGTAAGGTGCTGTATTCAAATTTAGAAAGTAAAGCATTATTGATATTTTGATATGCTACCGCCCTTAGCCGTAAACCAAGGCTCATAAGGTAAAACGGTAAATTATTCGAAAGCAAATCCGTCCTCAGAGACCATTAAAAAGACAACGAAAAACTCGCTTTCACATCAAACAATAATAAGTAACTTATCTCAAATAAATGGTTTTAATTATAGGTAAAGTGAGACAATCCAACAATATTTTTTATCTATTTAAATAAATATGAATACTCATATATAGAGTTATGCCCCCTGTCAATAATAGATAAAAGGTGGGTATTACGCAACTCAGGGGCATCTCAGTGGATTCATCACCCTCGACGACAGCATGACTTAAGCCTCAGAGGACGGTTGTACATATAGCAGTGACATCAGTTTGCCTGATTGATTGCCATCCGCAAGGTAATTACATAAGTGTCTGGAAATATAGGGTCAAATACAGTCTGAAGTGAACGCATAACGTTATCAGATATGAGATTTATCATGAGAAAGAACATCAGCATATCTTACATAGCAGTACATTAATGATATTATTCATGTTGCTCTCCAAATTGCTTTACCATGCTTATCGGCTGAACAACACATATTCATCCATGATAGCTGTTAATCCCCAATTTTCGGCTTGCCTATCAATCACCCATTCTACGAGTTGTTCTTTGGATTTCAACTTAAGTGTATGGTTCCAATCGTCTAACTGTGCCCCTAACAGCAAATCATACCAACATAACCAGACCAATTTCGGGCGTATTTCCGGATCATTAAATTGCTGAAATAAACTGATTAACTTGTTAGCAAAAGCGTGCTGTTTAAGACGCACACATTCACTGAGCAGTATACCTTCCAGCATAGGGTGGTAGCGTAACAGCCGTTCCTCGATATGAAAATTCTGCCTTAACTCCTCTTCTTCGGTGAGCTTATCAGGGTAGGCTTAATTTTGGTGGCAGTACCGTGGTCACATTTAGCGAAAGCGTGATTGATTAACCTAACACCATGAGCATTAAAAGGTCATAATGGAAACGATTTTTCTGTTTTAGGCTGATGTTCCTCTGTTACATTCTGGGCAGGAATACACCAAATCCCCTCATGGCACTTCGGGCAACATTTTTGATTACTTGTAAAATACTCACGACACTGCACGCAAAACCAATCCGTGATCTTTAATATTGGTGAAACTGATCGAACCTGTGTGCTCAGTCGTGCCTTGTCTTCTAAGTTCTTGATCTTACTGATGACCCGCGGACAATGCTCTGCGCTCTGAGGATCAGAATGGGTAAACCATGACTCCGTTGGCGTCTTGTGCAGTGTGACGGGCTCACCGCAGTGAGCACAGTAATAGTTTTCTCGTGAATAACTCGGTTCTTGGGTGGCTCCCACGAAACGATTGTTCTGCGTTAAGGCTAGCGACATTTTGACTTCGTGTAATTTAAGCATGGTTGTGCTCCTTCTGTAAAATTTAAACTAAACGTTCTGAGTACCCAACATTCAGGATCCACACTCGGCAACCCACCTTGAAACTTAGAAGACCACTGAGCTGTGCCTGCATGCGTATCGAGCCAGGTTCGTATGTTTAGGGCGTAGCTTTGCCTAGAGCGCATTCAATCGCACCAGGTGTGGTTGAAATTGAGTTGGTGGGTAATGGGTGGGTATGCTATGGAAAATGCACGGCGACTCGCTCTAGCGCCTTAGGATTCAAGAGTTGTGTTGGCTCCTCTCGATTCATCAATGCGTGCTTGTAACCACTGTACGACTTCACTTTTTAACCAGCGCGACATGCGACCAAACTTGATGGGTTTGGGGAACTCACCCTCTTGGATTAATTTGTAGAACCACTTATCCGTTAACCCCGTTAGTGCGGTGATAAATTTCATGTCAATAAATTGGTCATCAAGTAATGCAATATTTTCAGTTTGCGTGCTCATGGTAAAACTCCTGTTTTTAATGTGTGTAAAAAGCAGGAGCGATATCGAAAAATGGGATGTGGATATCACTCCACATCATTAACCGGATGTGTAAAAAATAACTTGGTTGCTAACTACTGGCGTTTTCTTGGTTTGATTTCACCTCGCCAAAAGGTGCGTTTAAGTTCAGGCACAGCCAGACGGACCCATGCATCGGCTTTACATAAATACCTTACCGCATTGAACAATCCTTTCTTACTCCCCGCATCAGCACGTTTTAGTAAGCCAATCCCCAGTTCACGATACTTTTCTTTTTGGTAATTACAGTTAAAGTACAGGCCTGCCCACTCTGTAATACGTTCTTGCCAGAGTTCACCAATGAGTTTACCCAGCGTGATGTCCTGCCTCACTTTCTGACCGTTAAAGAAAAACAAAGCGTGGTAATGGAAGCCTTTTTCCATACCGAATTCCAATTTCAAGATATACCCGACGCAGCATGAAAAGAGTGGGTTGCTATTAATGGCTTTGTACAGGGCTTGGCGATGCTGGCGAAGGTGATGAGCTTTGACTCTGTGACAAATACCACTTTTGTAAGACAGATCTACTCGTACAACTAACAGTTTGGAGTAACGTTGGTACAACGAGTCAATGTACTGCTGAGCCCGTCTGTAGTTCCTCTGAGCGCCTTGCTCGAAGGTATGAACTTGCTTTTTGTAGTCAGGGCTCTTCAATGTGCTTTGAAACTCACGGAAGACTTCATTAAGCCACTGAACGTGTTCAGGGGTATCCACCAACCAGTATTTATCTTTGTCTATCAGAATGTCGCTTAGGCGGTATTTGTTAACAAGAGAGACCAAGAGCACAAGAGTGGGATGCAAGCGCTGTATTTGCGATATTTTCATTGATTGAATGTAACGGGTGAACTTGAGCGTTTCTAAAAAGAGCTCACCTTTGGGAGATGTCGAGGTGAGTTTTAAGCGTGGGTTATTAGGCGACAAAGGAATGCCTTTATATAAATCTAATTTATGAGTTAGATGTTTTGAAAGGTGTTTAATATTACCCATGAGTAGAGACACCAGCTCACGCAGTGAGTGGTCTCGAGTGAGCGTTAAACAGTCATGTTCAAACGTGGTTGAGAGAACAACTTGATTTAAGTGAAGTGCACAATTTGTCATTTTAGTTACCTGCGATCGAATAAAGGTTCGTATCATCAGGCAGAGAAGTTATTTTTAATTTTTAATGGGTATCAGTCCTAATCTCTAATGAAAAGTAAGGGCCGATAATGATAACGAGTCAGTCGCTTAACAAGATTAGTATTTTACGGTGCTCCTTAATCAGTATTTTCAGATAATGAGGAAGCCGTATGTAAAGGTGATTACTGTCAGTAGAACTCTAATTACCCGTTGTTGATATGATTTGTGTTATTTATTAAATACGAGCATCTATTTACCGCTTAATGTAAAAATAGGGTTCAGTAATCACTATTTGAATACGTTATTATTCTAGCGGAGTAATTGGTTTAAAGACTGTACAATAAGAGTAAGCAGTGTATACTTAGTAGACAATTAATCGTAAGCATTGTGTTTGCTACTATAATGAAAAACGTAGTGTATAATTATAAGGTGATAAATTGAGTATTATCATAGTTAATATAGTTATAATATAATAATAAACAATCCTAGTTTTGATATGGTTGCTTTTAGGTCAATTAAATACAAAAGCATACCCTATACATAAAATAACACTACAATGGCTTAGTCAGTAGAATTGAAAAGTTAGTCCTTTTTTCAAGCGAAAATTCACGTTATTTCTCGCGATAACAGGCTCCTTTTTATCCATTCAATGATAAATCACCGCCTTTTTTCACTACATCCCTACAACAAATAACCTTCCCTTTTTCATCTTTTTTGTACTGATATGCCTACAACGTCACATAAAAAAAATAAAAATAGATTCATAATAAACGCACATACACTACGACGTAGAAGGCAGATTTTAGATGGTCATTCAATCATACATCAACAACTTAATAAAAAATAAAAATGGAATAAAGGCACTTTTCTTTATTAGAGTTTTGCTCGGAAATAGATATCTTGAGCATCTGAATACACCCGGTTTAGATGTAAATAACTTCACAATAATTAAAGATACGTTAAATTATCTTCTCGAAAGAAGAGATTATCGAGATGAGGAATATCTTTTCTCAGCAATGGATGTAACGGAGAGGAATGTATTACCGGAGTCTGATTTCTCTTGGTTTTTTAATGACGAAAATGCATGCGCTTTTATTTGGGGAGTGTTATTTAATAGTGGTGATAATTCGGGATTTTATCGTCGATATGCTTTCGATATTGATAGAGCGGCATCAGGATTTTATTTATCCAAATATAATGATGATGTCCCAAGAAATTGGTTTGAATTACTTCGCATTGAACCTGTTCAATTATCACATATAGATAGATTCAAAGCGATTACCTATTTTTTTAATTGCGCGGTTTTTCAGCGCAATACAAAAAAAATGCTGATGGACGAAATTAAGGCGCAATGGAATGAGGAGTCTCAAAATGTCAAAGAGATGACTTGGTTAAGCGATGGAGGAAGAGATGCGGCTATTTGGACATGGGAATACTTAAAAAAATATAATGATAAAGAAAGAGCTGAGCGTAGTTACGGGGGGATTAATACTCTTGAATTATTTAATCCAAGTGGTGAAGGGGAATTACCCTTAGTTATTTATGCCGTACTGCGCTCTTGGCATTTTAGACACCATAGTGAGAGAAAAATGTTGTTATTGGATATGAAAAAAGCGTGGAGACAACGTGCATATCGTAAAGGACGAAACAATATAAAAATATTAAATTGTGAGTTGGATATTGATGTAAAAAATCACTTGGATGAGTTGGCCCAAGCCTACAATAAGTCCATTGTTGATATGGTTACGGAGCTGATTGAGAAAGAATATCACGGTCGCAAATGATGAGCATAATAGACTAGTTATTTAGAATTTCCTCATGGTTGGTTTATCCCAGTCTTTTAAGTTGGTGTTAACTCAAGAAAATTTCAAATATACAGTACTGTTATGACATATGAAATAGCATACATATCAAAATGATATAACTCTTTTGTGACACACCCTGTCATTTCCCTTCATTTTTCCTCCGAAAAAAAGTCAAATAGCCGGACATAACCTGTCCGGTGAGGTTGTTATCGTGGTGTTCTCTTTTTCAAGCTAAGGAATAACACCGATGGCAACTTACCGATTAGATACCGATTTAGCGTTCTTACGTGAATGCAGTAATGAAGAACTGGGCTTACTTGTATCCGTCCTGACTCACGACAGTAAAGATGGACAAAAGCGCTGGACTGAAACCTTGACCAGCTCACCTGAATATCAACTCTACCACCCTGAACACCAACAATATTGGATGTCGATTGCGGCTGAGCTGCAAGCCTTTGGGGCTAACAGCTTGATGAGTCTCGTTCGAGGTAATAAAGGCGTGTTGTACCGTGAAATTTTACAAGATGTCTGTGACCACCTTGATGTCAATTATCCAAAGGAGGGTAATACCGAAACCTTGGAATTAAATTTGTTATTGAAAGTATTAGAAAAAAGCTTAAATGAGCTGACCACAGAAGAGCTACAAACCTTCTCTCGTGATATGCAACTTAACCTCACCAACCCCACGCCACAATTGATTTTGATTGCGGTTCAAGCGGCTATCCGTACCTCAGGCATTGCTGCTCTGGAAGTGGCCACACTCTCAGCCATTGGTGTGATTAATGCGCTCGGCGGGGTTGCCACCATTGGTACACTCTTTGCCGCACACCGAGCACTTTCCTTGATTGCTGGGCCGATTGGTCTTGCCGTGAGCTCGGCATGGCTTGTCGCTGACTTAGCGGGACCCGCTTATCGCGTCACCGTCCCCGCCTGCATCATTGTGGCGTACTTACGACAAAAAGCCTTATCGCAATAAGGCCCACCACTCCCATTTTATCCGCTTGCCGGAGCTATTTTAATAAGGACAACATCATGTCGACATCTGTGTCTCGCCATGACCGGCTTGCGTCTCGGTTGGCGTTTATTATCAGTCAATTATTTCGAGGAGAAACCGTTTATTTATCCGAGCTGTCAGAAGAGCTCAATGTCTCGACTCGTACCCTACGGCGTGACTTTAATGAGCGCCTTCAATATCTGGACTTGGAATATCACCAAGGTGGCTATCGATTGGCAGCATCACAGCGTCCCTTTCGTACCGATAAGGACATATTGCGCTTTGCCGCCATTACGCATGTCACCTCACTGTTTCCGGCTTTAGACAGGAAGCTGCTGACGGTTCTGCTCGACCCGACGATTGATTCACCGTTCATTGTCTACCATACACCACCTAAGCAGCGTCCTTCGCTGTTTGGGGGATTTTATGTCCTCACACAAGCTATTGTGAAACGGCGTTTACTGCAATTTACCCACCAAGGAAAAAGCATCACGAACGTCGCCCCGTATAAGTTGATTTATTACCACGGTCATTGGTATCTCGCCGCTGATATCGCGCAGCACATTCATGTCTTTGATGTGATCGCCTTGCAAGACGTGGTCATGACGGCGCGGGGCTTTCGTTATCGTGAAGACCTCAACCAACGGTTATGTGAAGAGGCGTTTATTCAAGCCTTGCCCCATTACCAATATATTCAATCACTCGTTAAATTATAAGGTATTAAGATGAAAACTATTTTTTATACCGTCTGCATCAGCAGCGCACTCTTGCTGGGATGTGATGATGCAACCTCAACGACTGCTAAGACTGTTTCCCAAGACATTTTGCGTGTTCAAGGATTGATTTATGATTACGACCGCAGTGTCACACTCGGTGGGGTACTCAACCATCGTAAAGATTGTGTTTCGCCAACATGGGAAACCTTAACGGATGAACAAGAAAGGCCCTTGGTGGTCTATAAGTGTCAGTTAGCTAAAGGGGCATTACAAAACGCCATTAACCACGATTTAAATAACTGGTATCAAACGGCAATAGACGGTATGACTAAATTCATACCGCGCTTTGCCAATGCGGAAACACCGAAAACAGATTCAACCCTTGAGGAGCAGAGACTTACACAGGTTTTACAGCTCATCACAACACTGTCCCAACATGACTGGTCATTGCTCAAAGGCAATGTTGACCAGCCCTATGCAATGACGACACCGATTGCATTTAATGCCGGTTATACTCCGTCAGAGGAAGCCGAGCGCCAGCTTAAAGCGTGGAATACGTTAACGGAGACATTGAATGACCACGCCCCTGATGTTGGCCTGTATTTATTACCGTGGTTAAACCAAACGGAAAATGTCGAGGCAATGCTCCGGAAAAAGGTCTCTGAGCTTCAGCAACACAATGCCAATGCGTTAACACAATTTAGACACCAGCAAAATGAAGCCATTCAAATCACGGAGCAATACATCACAGACCTAAAACGTGCACAACAAAATGCACACGACTGGTCAATCACCCAAGTTTTTATTTGGAGCCTCGTTAACCCTGAAAAGCCTGTTCTAACGCATGTTCTGTATAACCTAGAGGATAAACAAGGGCAGGAGGATTTTACCCCTATGATGGAAAAAACATTGAGCCGTTTAGCAAGAACAGATGCCGTCGCATGGGCGTATCAAGGTAAACTTGAAACCCCTCAAATTATTAACGGAATAGCAAAAGCGTTATTTTACTACCAAACACAATCCTTTCAAAAACCGGATATCGCCCGATATCAATACTGAGTTTTCACACACTATTCGGCGTTCATATTCAATGAACGCCTGACTAAAGGGTAATCTATGTCCATTTTTAAACTTATCGCCACCTCTGTGAGTGTTGTGACACTGGTGTCTATCACCTACTACACCCAGAAGACGGTCAATGAACAACTTGCGCTTGAAGGCAAGTATTCCGACACGGAAATTCAAGCGGCTCGACTTGGGGCGACGCTTGCTTGCACAACCTTATTGGGGGGAGCCATTGAACGACTACTCAACGGGCTATTTAGTGACCACTAAAACTCAACTATTTCAATGTAGATTCAACATAACGGCAGACCAATCGGTCTGCCTTTTTTATTTCGTAACATCCACAAAAGGGCTTTTTTATGACACTTAAACCCATCATCTCAACACCCGCTTCCAACCGCCAGCGCACGCATTTTTGGCAAACTCATTTTGGCAACGTTAAAGGCTTTTCAACCTTTGAAGTGGTGATTTTTACTACCATGGGCCAGTTTTGTGAGGACTACCACGGCGGGTATTGGGAATATTGCACTTTATCTAATGGCGGCGCTTTTATTTATCCCGATTTGAATCAAGAGGAGCTTACGCTATTCAATCAGCATAACGGCAATGAGGCTAACGTTAGCTGTGAAGCGGCAGGCATTGCTGTGTGTTTGATGATGTACAGTTTATGGTCATTTCAAACGGAAAGTGACATCCTCGTCGATCGCTTTTATCAATTGCGTGATTATGCGGCGCAACACCCAGAACGTTCCGCCATTTTCCATCTAATCGATTAACCACGTCCTTATTTACGCCTTCGTATTATCTGATTCATTATAAAAGCATCATCAGACTAACCCATTAATTAACTTACATTTATTTTTATATCTATATTATTTTAGTGAATCAATCATCAGAATGCGTCACTAAAAATGATACTCAATATACCTATCATTTCGAGAAAGCTCTGCACCGCAAGGTGTAGGGCTTTTTTGTTTATTACTGTCTATCAATATCGACTGAATTGGAGTTCTATTATGTTTACTTTACAAGAGCAAGAATCAACGGTTATCAAAACCAACCTCGTCAATTCCCGTGGTCGTAGTACCTTCTGGCGTTTTTACTTTGGTACTGTGCCAGACTGGCAACGTATTGAAGGCGATATCTTTAACATGATGGCGAAGCTTTGTCATCGCTATCAAGATGCTTTCTGGGAGTTCAGTATGCTGTCTAATGGCGGCGCATTTATCTGGCCTGATATGCTCGAAACCTCCCTGCAAATGTTTAACCCGCATAACGGAAATGAAGCTGAGTTAAGCCCTGAAGCAGCCGGTATCGCAGTTTGTCTAATGGTGTATAGCATCTGGTCGTTTAAAACCGAGAGTTCTGTGCTGGTAGAGTATTTTTACCAACTTCGTGACTATGCAATGCAACATCCCGAGCAAGCACAAATCTTTCGCCTTATAGACTGATTTATCAGTCACGGTTTTATCTTTCCCCCACCAGCAATCTTCATTTAATCCATTTATCGAATGATTTATCAGTTTAATTATTGAGGAGAACCCCTATGTCTCGTTTAGCTTCCCGTTTTGGCAATGCTTACTCTATTCGTCGTGACCGCCCGCTAACTACCGAAGAGTTATTTCGCACAGTACCTAGCGTATTTTCAGAAGAAAAACACGAATCCAGAAGTGAACGTTATACTTACATCCCTACGATTACCTTATTGGATAGTCTTCAAAAAGAAGGCTTCTATCCGTTCTTTGCTTGCCAAACGCGTGTGCGAGATGACAGCCGTCGAGATCATACTAAGCATCTGTTACGGCTGAGACGCCATGACCAAATTACGGGCAGCCTAGTGCCTGAAATCATCTTACTCAATAGTCATGATGGCTCATCGAGTTATCAGATGTTACCGGGGATGTTCCGATTCGTTTGTCAGAATGGCTTAATTTGCGGACAAACCTTTGGTGAGGTGCGTGTACCGCACAAGGGCGATGTGGTGGAAAAAGTGATTGAAGGGGCTTATGAAGTGTTAGGGCTATTTAAACGCATGGATGAGCAACGTGATGCCATGCAGTCCCTATTATTACCGCCACCAGCCCAACACATCTTTGCTCAATCTGCTCTCACATATCGTTATGGTGAAGCGCATCAACCTGTGACCGAAGCGCAAGTATTACAGCCACGCCGTGTAGAAGATAAGAAGGACGATCTTTGGACGGTGTACCAACGTTTGCAAGAAAATTTAATTAAAGGGGGATTATCAGGCAGAAATGCGAAAGGTAAACGCGCTCGCACGCGTTCAGTGAATGGGATTGATGGTGATGTGAAGCTTAACCGAGCCTTGTGGGTGATGGCTGAAAATATGCTTCAACTAGCCTCGTAATGATGGAGATATTAACGATGGAGAGTATCAATACTTATACGAATACCTTAACACTGCTTCCTAATGAACAACGTACTATCAAACGTGCGTTGACCATACTGGATAAGTATCTGCGTGAACCGGGTATTGCTTTTACATCAACGCAAAATGTGAGGGATTGGTTACAGCTAAAAATGTCAGCATTAGAGCGTGAAGCGTTTATTGTGCTCTACTTGAATCAACAAAATCAGTTGATAAACAGTGAAACCCTGTTTGCTGGCTCGATTAGCAGCACACAGGTTTATCCTCGTGAAGTCGTCAAACGAGTACTTCATTTTAATGCTGCTGCCGTTATCTTTGCACACAATCATCCGTCAGGCGATATCACACCAAGCCAAGCGGATAAATCTATCACGCAACAATTAATAAAAGCATTGCAGCTAATTGAAGTTCGAGTACTTGACCATCTGATCATCGGTGGTCAGCAAATCTTCTCTTTCGCTGAGCATGGCTTAGTATGAGGTGAACCATGAATATCATCCGTAAATCCGCAGCAATGAAGATCCATCAGCAACATTTAGGCTCTCGCCTTGCTCGTTATTGTGGGGGAAAGTATAAATGGGTTGGTAATAGCGAGCATTATATTGGTAAGGAGGTGCCAGATTGTCGTGGCGTGTTAGCTGTTTATGTTGAACGTTGCCAAGACAGAGATGGCCCTTATGCGTGTGTCATGTGTGTGACATTGAATTGAATAAGTACTGATCACTTTGAGTTTATCCTATATTGGATGGATAAATTAAGCCTACTTCCACTTTGATTACTATTTTTATAAAAAATGGGTCACGTATCCAAAGGGTTGATGGCATTTCAAACGTAATACTCTCGCTCAATGAAAGTCCCAATGATCTTGTCATGCATGCCAGATGATTTTGAATACCCTAACGTCTTGCGATTAAGTCGTTTCAATCGGTTACGCAACGTCAGATTTTCACGCTCAATTCGCTGGAGAAAAAAGACTGGATTCAATGGCACATATCAAACCGTTGGATCTTAACTGAATTAGGCATTGAGGAATTAAACAAAAATGACACAATAAGACATCATTAAACATGTCAAATTGGCAATACCATGATTCATACTAGAAACAATTAACATGAACATGATCCCCATTAAATGTATACTTAAAAAGGATTCGAATACGTTATAATTACACCTGTCATCTGTGCAAAAAACCAATCTATTTGCTGCGCTCTATCGCCCCAACCGTGCTCAACAAAACCCACCAAACGGACCGAGGGTACAAAAGAGGGTACAAATAAAATCAAATTCAATTAATATTTTTAAATACAACTAGTTATAATGAAAAGTCGATTCCGAGTCCGGCACCACCTCATTATTAACAGACGTCAATCGACGTCTGTTTTCGTTTGTAAAGCCCGCTAATTTCAACACTCTCCTAAGTTTCAACTCGACTCTATCTATTATCAACTTCATTGTCCGAGTGTTGTTTAAGAGTACTCGATATTGTACTCACATCCCCCTCAGGAAGCTCACTATAACTGTGACTGATATATGTGATATTGCCAGCGTAATGTCATTAGGTAAAAATTGACGCTTACCTATGTGAGGCCCATACCGATGCTCTCTTGTTTATCGTGGGCTGCAACAATTTTTATCTGTTAAAAAACCTACTCAGTTTTAGGAACCAACAGAATAACCACCAATTAAGTTTACCAATTAGTTAAAATTTACATAAAAATTAGCTTAATATTATTTAAATAAGCACCTTTGTACATAAAAACAATACGTTTTCCGACTATATAACTTCATTCAAAAATATGATACAAACAACTTAAAAAATGAAATGAGTGAGCAATATGAAAGATATTAATAAAAAATTAAAATATGTTAACTTTAGAAATAACGGAACATTTTTGATTGCAGCAATAGTAAACTCAACTATCTGTTTCTCTTTATTTGGCACCATTGGTGGAGTATTTGGCGTTATAACAACATTATTCTCTAATATCGTCTATGATGCAAAACCTGATAGCAGCAATATTTTTTACATCTTTTTTCTATTATGTTTGGTTATCGTTGGTGGGGGAATTGGTTTTCTACTAAAGCTAACCATTTATTTTTATATCTATTTATTTATCCTATCATATTGTTATTACCTTTTTTACAAAAAAGATGATTATTTAGATCGCACATTTCCATTTTTAATTATTTTTTCCTGTATGGGAACAACGTTAGACTCTATTAGCATTGACTTGCCAATGGCATATCTCTCGGGGGTTGCCGTTAGTTTAGTCATTTTTAGCCTACTGAAACATAAAAACAATGAAATTCATGCGTTTAAAAATGGGTTATTTTCAAAAGCAATTTATCATAGTGACGAAAAAATATATATAAGAGCCTTCTTTTTCAGCTTTTTTCTATTCTTAAGCCTTTCAATACCCGACTATCTAAATCTATACAAACCTTATTGGGCTCCTCTAACATTCATTATGTTACTCCACCCAAAAGAAATGAATATAATAAAAGTTACGTTACTTAGGTTTTTAGGAAGTCTATTAGCAGCAGCTTTTGTCATCACTATGTTTAGTATAACAAAATCAAAAGAAACTTATATTTACTTATCTGTATTAGCTTTAACCATATTTTTTATCCCTACATTTTTCCGTTTAAATTACATGCTAAAGACCTTCTCTATTACTGTATTTGTTTTACTTCTTCTTGAGGAAACGCTATTTTTACATAACCCAACTTATTTACTTCCCATATCAAGGGTATATGAGACATTTATAGGCGGGGTTGTAGCAATCCTTGCTAGCTTGGTTTTAAACATTATAAGGATTATAAAGAAAAGGAAAATCACAAGTTAATAGTAAGGAAAAACAGGGAAGCTTCTTCTTTATAAGCCATGAAGCTTCCTCTCTTTTTAGACCACAACAGACGCTAGTTATGACAAAAAAGCAAATGTAGCTTTATCAAATTTTTGTATATCTATGCACTTATTTTTCACGTCTATTACAATACCAATGGCTAAACCAACGTGTAATGTAAATATAAATCAGAATAACTAATGTAACAATAAAAACATCCATATCTAGAGTTTTAGTATCAAAGCCAATTATACTTATGAAGATCACAGGTGATAATATTAAAAGTATTATATCAAAAAATAATTGTAATCTATAAGGCTTTGAAGTGATCCCATGCCATATTGATTTACCTATTTTCATTTCAAAACCTCTTATTCTCTTATAAATTTAAAAATATTAGTATGATAATTAACTATATTGCTTATTACCTACTGAGTATCCGATATAAATCGCAACAAACCCGATAACGATACTTAAAACCAAATAGCTTATTGCAACTAAGAAGAACTGTGGGTACTTCATTATTTCCACTGCTCCATACACAAAGCTGGAAAATGTCGATAACCCTCCCATGATCCCTGTAGCTAAAAAAGCATTCATCCCTTGGCTTATTTTATTTCTCATAAGTAAGCCTGCAACAATACCCAACAATAAGGATGCGACGATATTTGCTATAAATATGTCAAGAGGGAAATGGTCATTCATGGTTGGAACAGATATCATCAATAACTCGCGACAAATTGCACCAATTGCACCACCAATAAAAACTAAGATCATGATATTCATTTTTAGCCCCTGTTAGTTTGCTAACCAAGCACCAGTAAATGCCGCAGCTAACCCAACTAAAACCGAAAGTAATAAATAAAATAAGGCGAGCAATTTTTGTCTAGTTTGAGTTAACTTCAAGGCATCAAGCTGCATACTACTGAACGTTGTATACCCCCCCAGTAATCCAGTTAAAATTGCTGATTGTAGAAATGCACCATAACGGTCATCCCAATCGATCGCAAAATAACGGCTTAAAAAACCAATAACAAATGCTCCTGAAATATTAATAATGAATGTTGATAATGGGAATTTCCCATGATAGCGCTCCCCCACTAAGCGACCAATCCACCACCGCAGTAATGAACCAATACCGCCGCCAAAACCGACTAATAAAATATCAACAGCTACCATTGCAACGCCCTCTATTTAATATCATAGATATAAAGACATCGTTTTTAGAATTTAAATTAAAGCACACACATTAATTGAACATCGTTAATCAATAATCGTTAAATGACGATATTAAATAGCCAGTAATCTTATTTAGCTTTATAAGATAATTCATTCTGATATTGCCATATTCCAAACCAATGTACACACCTTTTCCAATAGGAACTTATTATGACTAAAAACAATCATCGATAATGGTCTTTCTTCCGAAAGTTGAATTAAAAACTGCCATATATCTTTCTGTAAATGCGCATCTAACTGTGCGGTAATTTCATCCGCAATTAATATTTTTGTTCTTGGGTCTAAGGCTCTTAATAAGGCAATTCGAGCAAGTTCACCACCAGAAAGCTCACTTGGCCTTCTAACCAACCACTCTGATTTAATGAACAACCTTTCAAGGTAGTATGGGTCAGGCTCCCAAGCATCCCTAACACTTTCCCCTACTGTCCGGTACGGGTTAAAACATTTTTCAGGGTGCTGAGGAACTAACTGAATAGGACAATATTCTTTTTGAGATAAACTTTTACCATTAAATAATACATTTCCTTGGGTCGGTATTTGCCATTGTGCTAATACACGGCCCAAGGTTGTTTTACCAAAACCACTCGGTGCTGAAATCCCTAATCGCTCATTTTTATCCAGTGAAAAAGAAAGCGAATCCCATAAGGTTCGGTTATCTTGCTTTATACATAAGTTTTTAACTTCTAACATATTTTCAGCTCTCTATAAGCTAATAGATGGATAACCAAACAACAGCAATAAAAATACAAATGATGGAAATAATACCGCCAGATCTAGTGAACTCTAAAAACGATATTTTAATGCCGTGGGCTGAAGATTGTTCAACGGCAATAATTCCAGCAATACTACCGAATATAAATATATTACCTGCAAAACAAGCACCTAAAATTAACGCTGCACCGAGTAAATCAACATTGCCATGAGGGTAAACAAACTGGATCAATAAAATAACCGTTGGTGTGGTTCCGACAAAAATACTCATCACGATAGTGACTAAAAATAACGTAATCGGGCTATTTAGGTCGATACCTTTACCCAATAAGTAATGTAGTATCTCTTGAGGAATACCCGTATTTGAAAATGCGGCATTAATAATAAATAGCCCCATCATTAGCAGAATTAAGTCACCATCAACATGCTTTAACATGTCACTGGACGCTATTTTTCTGTTTAACAATAAAAAGCATGCTGCCGATAATGCAACAAGCTCACGCGGCAAATCACTGAATAAAAAAGCCAAAATAACAGCAAATAAAACTGTAGCGGCCTTTATTGTTTCCCACCAATTAAATTCAATAACTGAAGGCTCACCACTAGACATTAATAATTTTTTATCTTCAGATAAATACCAGCGGTTACGATAAAGTAAGGAGATCACACACCATACAATTGGAATTGAAAATAATACTGGAATAGCCGTAATATTGAGTATTCCAATAAAAGATAAGTCCAATCCTTGTGCAACAACCATATTTTTAGGGCTACCAATTAAAGAACCGGCGGCACCATTATTGGCAGCAAAGCAAAAGCCAAGTAAAAAAGGAATAGGGTTAAGGCCTCGAGATAACGTGATAGACACCAATAAAGGCGTCATTGCAACGACAACAATATCGTTTGTAAGTACTGAAGCAAGAAGTGCCCCAACAATAATGAAAACCGCCATTAATTTGGGTGGGCTAATATTTAAGCTAGCGACTTTTTGAGCCGCTTGGTGATAAAAACCTGATACCGTAAATGATGCGGATACCACCATTAAACCAAATAATAGCCCAATTGCACTGTAATCAATAGCATCCCAAGATAATTTTGGCGAGATAATCCCAAACCCTATCATGGCCAATGCACCCGCTACAGATGCGCCAGTACGGTCAATTTTAATCCCAGGGAAAGTCCCAAAAGCCATTGCGACGTACACTAAAATAAAAATAATAACGGTTAGATCCATAATAAATTCTCTATCTCTTATCTATATTTTTATTTCTTCGTATAAATGATAAAGCTGTAGATATTCCATAACAGCAATTATACAATTGAGACCCTTGCATACTATGAATCTAAGATGTTGTTTGAAAAGATAATATTTTCCATCACTTGGTTATTAATATTTTCTCCAAAAATCATTTTAATCAACACTTCACTCCCTAAAGATGAGAGAGAAATAAGCAAGTCTGCATGCAATAACTGCATGTTTTCGTAATTTTTATCATCATTGACAGCAATAACACTTTTAATGTTTCCGCCAACAATTTCTTTCGCCGCTAACATAGAAATAGTATTTTCAGAATCAGAGCTACCTAGAATAAATAATGCTTTAGCCTGGCCTAAATTAGCGCTATTTAATGTATGTTTATTAATTTTCTCCGTGGCAATAACTTGCGCATTATCTGGATAGTTCTTTTTCTGTTCTTCATGGCAAAGTACCATGACGTCTAAGTCGCGTTTTCTTAATCCGTGGTAGGTGTTTAAAGCTAAAGGGCTTGCGCCAACAATAATGTAATGGTTTTTCATACGAAATAATCTCTTCTTAACAATTTCTTGTGTGCTCTTTGCAAATACCCCTAGGAAATAGACAATAGAGGTTGTAAAAATTGTAATACCTAAAATAACAATCGAAATTGTAAATAACCTAGCTTCAACACTAATCGGAATAATATCGCCAAACCCGACTGTCGTCATACAAACTAAAGCGAAATAGAATGCGGATGAGATATCAGTAACATGAGGTTGAAATTGTTCGCCTAAATACAAAGTCCCAAATACAGAATAGCCCAGTAGGACGCTTAAGCTCATAAAAGCAACAAAGCCAGCGCCAGATAAGCTATGGCGATTAAATGCTTTCCAATTTGCAATGGCAATAATCAACACTATTAGTGAAAAGGTTCCAGTCAGCGCATTTTCTCTCGCTAATACCAAGTTAATTAACATAATAATGAACAGCATAAAGCAGCTAAATAACCAACCTATACGCAGTCCTAAATAAACAGGAATAGCAAGAATAATGAGCACTACACCAATAGCAAACCTTGGAATATCTAATAATTTAACTAAACCTAAAGATTGTAGCCAATCAACAAAACCTAGATGCTGCGAGTATAAATGGAAATCATAAGTTGAAATGATGGGGGAAATAATCAAGCCCCCATCAGCAAGTATTAATAATGAGAGCACTATGCGTAGCATTCTCATATTTTGAATATATTTATATATTGCATTTTTTTTCATAATTGAATACCAAAAAGTTTTATTGCAATATTATTGCCGATGCTTAGGCATAATATCTTGGTTCGGTACTAAAAATAGCCATGATGCTAGAACAAATGGCATCGTTAAAGTCGGGATACCAAATGGTTCAAGAATAATGTCGAGTGCGCCTTGAACAAATACGGTGAATATCACACCAACGATGGCATAAACCACCACCCGATAGCTCGGTTTATTAAACGTAGAACCTAGAGCAATCGCGGTTAATACAGCGCTAAATGAATATAAACCAGTGTGAATACTCGCAAAATCACCTTTTAAAAAGGTCGCAACGATAAAAGCAAGAAGAGAACCAAATACGGCAAATATCGCCGCCCACATAGAACTCACCGCTAGACCAATTACAAAAATGATACCAACAACCATGCTACTAAGTAAAAATACTTCAGAAATACCACGAAAAATATCAGCGATTAGGTCACTGTGAGGAATTGACCCTATAGGTTCAATAAGTTGTTTTGGCAGAGCAGGAGTTGGTAACGCAACGCCTTCAATACCTAAGAAGTTATAACTCGCGAGCAGAATAATCCATGATACTAAAACAAAAGGAGCAGTTAATGCTGCGACTTTCCAATTTTTTAGAAAATCCATTAAAGAGATAGTGGCTATAACGGAAACAATGCTCCCTAATACGATAGTTAACCAAACAAATGGGGTATTCTCTAAAAAAGTCGGTAGTGCAACTCCAACTAAGCAGCCATTATAACCATAAAGCCCTGAACGCAACGATTCAGTATCTAACTTACTAATATAAGCTGTAAGTGTAGCGACAACGGTGCCTAACAAACAACCTAGAGCGACTTGCGGCATCCCTTCTAAAAAAGCACCGATGAAAATCGCAATAAAAAATAGAAGTCCGGTTAGTGCGTTATTTTGAAACATAACTTGAGCACAGCCACGCAAAACGATATCAATAAATTGTATCGCTATATTTTCGCTGGCCAACTTATTCCAAGCGTTCTGGTTTATTGTTTTTTCCATCGTGAAATTCCTTAATAGGAATATCAGTAGAGAAATTATAAAAATCACTCTACTGATAATATATTAATAAATTACCTTGATAACCCAAAAGGTTATTTCAGTCACTTTATGACTACTGTGTATCTCATTGCTAAAAAATATTTAACGCCATAAAAAAGGTTCTTGTAGCGAAATACCTAATATTTCTTCTCTCGCTATTTGCCAAAAATACCTGACGGCATCCTTCACTTTTGGACTATCAACCCCCAATGCTTTAAATATTAACCCACACTCATTCGGTAATTGAGTTGCCCCAAAAGCAATTTCATTTTTCGGGTCATATATCGCATCTAACCGTTCTAAAATGCGTTCATGATGAATTTTAGGTGTCAGTAAAATCACATTGCCAAAAGTATCGAAGCTATCCATAACCGCAGTAATGTTTAGCGGTGCCTTTTTGGGCTCTAAAATATATTTTTCAACAAACAACTCTTTATTTAACGATGACTCTGCTCGAATATGTGATGAAAAAACATCAAACCCAAACTGCTCATCTGGGTGATGATATTTTCGACCTGACATCAGTATTTCTGAGTAAATCATCGTTGCACTTGGATGAATATTAATCCGCGTGTCAGTAATAAACCGAGAATTACGGTGAGGAATGATTGGGTCTGGTAAATATTCTAAATACCCATCTTCCTCAACGACAATATTCTGGTACTGTGTAGCGTAGTTCGCTTCCATCATATGAACTTTGGTCGCAGACTGCGTTGTCACATGAGCACAAGCCCCCTTTTCAACAATAATATCAAGGGCTTGTCGGTCACCTTGTAATAGGCTACCTGAAGTTGAAATCATCGTGACACAAGGCAGTTGGGGCATCAGTTCATCCCAATAAAGTGCTTTTTGCACTAATGAGGGAACACGACGCTCCATTTCCACCAGCTCACTACGATATTCACCTTGAGCAAACCTTAATTTTAAGTAACCACTTTTACCAACAGCACCACTTTGCATTTGTTTCGGTTCATCTTGATATGCGGCGAGTTCAGGTGCATTGCTGCCTAAAATATGAGCTTTAACACGCGTTGGAGTATTTGCTATATCTGCCCTGAAATTCGTCATCTTTACCCCCTTGGAACTTGGTGCGTAAAGAGGAATTTATCCATGATCATATCAACTAACTCAATAACCCCTTCCCCTGTTTTACAGTTGGTTAGTACATAGGGACGGTCGCCACGAACGATTTTCGTGTCGTGTTCCATCACATCAAGGCTAGCACCAACATAAGGCGCTAAGTCAATCTTATTAATAACTAAAATATCAGCTTGTACTAAACCTGGGCCATTTTTACGTGGAATTTTTTCACCTTCAGCTACATCAATGACATAGATGTAGAAGTCTGCTAGTGCAGGACTAAAAGTTAAAGTAAGGTTATCGCCACCACTTTCAATCATGATCACGTCGCTATCAGGGAAACGTTCTTCCATATCTTCAACTGCAGCAATGTTCATGCTTGGGTCTTCACGTACCGCGGTGTGAGGACATGCCCCCGTTTCAACACCTAAAATTTTCTCTTCATCAAGAATACCTTTCAAGGTACGTTTTACTTGTTTCGCATCTTCGGTCGTCACAATATCGTTTGTGATGATTAGCGGCTTAATGCCTCTTTCAATAAGGATCGGGGTGATCACTTCAATAATTGCAGTTTTTCCTGAGCCAACAGGCCCACCAATTCCGATCCGAGTCATTTTTTTCATCGTTTTTCCCCAAAATTTTTAGTTGTTCGTTAGTTCATAAACAAACGGACAAATGATTTAGTGTGTACCGCAGCTAAGACATCAATAACAGGAACATATGAGGACATTTGTTCTATGTCACCACAGGCTGCGATGTCACAAAAAACCTTAATTTCTTCATTTAATTCAAAAAGAATATGCTGAGTTTCATAGTGAGTGATACGCATTAATCGCATCGCCGCACTTAAAATTGTCATGGCAATACCATATTGGTGCATCACGACAACATCTCTTTCTGTTATTCCTTGTACTGCCATAACCATGGCTTGTATCACCGGCTGGGTTCCCGGAACCTCATTCGCTTTGATTTTTGCAAGCCATCCACTCACTAGTGGATCTTCAAAAATATGAACTGAGATTTCAGCGAGTTTTTTCCCCATTCGGGTTGTCATTATTCGTGCTTCTTCATTCAGCTTACGGTTATTTACAGCCCAATCAATTTTCGCCAATGTGTCGCTATCTTGAGCAAGAGTGGCGCGATGTGCAGCCACAATAGCAATGCAATCTGAATGTGCAGCAACCTTCAAAGACGTGTGAACAAAGGATTTCAGCGTTTCTTTGTCGTGGACAACACCTTTTTGAATGGCGGATTCAACCCCATTTGAAAATGTAAATGCACCAATTGGCAATGCTGAATCACCAAACTGCATAATTCTAATTAGGTCAGATGCTTCCATATCACTTTCCTTACTCATTAACACGAACGTTATTTGTGTGTATGAGAGTGCCCATGGTCATGATGATGATCATGGTTGTGATCGTGGCTGTGCCCATGACTATGGCTGTGTCCGTGGATCTGCCCTAATTCCACATGAACATGCGTATCCGTTTCTTCTGCCCCACCAAATAATAAACGCGCTTCAGAGTGGCTCAATTCAGGTAAAATAGTTTCGCCCTTCACGAAGGTAAAGGTATCTTCACCAAAACCATGCGTGCGCATGACCGACCCCATTACCTTTTCACTTACCGTTAGCGGTACGTAAACAAGGTCTCCCTTTAAAACGGCTTTCCAGTGTTGGTTACCTAATGCATGCCCTAATTCGAAGCTAATACGAATATGTTCTTCTGTACTTAGATTTTTTAGGTGGGATAAGTTGACCATCATGACGTCACGTAAGGAGATCTGAACTATCGTCATTGCGTTGGTAGCTTCATCAAATAGCAAAACGTCGCCATCAGATAACAAGACATTCCTGTCCAGCGCGATACCTAAATCTTGGCCTTTTTCGGTATTTTTACGGCAGCGGCTTTTCTGAGCTTCTCGTTGATCGAGGATCAAAATATCAACATCAGCATTTTTCTGACGTGCTTGCCACACTGGGTCTTTTTTAACATTGCCAAGAATATGTTCAATAATGATCATAATATTACCTTTTATGTTAATTCTGCCCACCACCGGCGGGCAGATAATCCAAACATGTACTGATTAGCTAAAGAAATAACGTTGATTCATTGCAGCTTCGCTAATCGGCTGGCAAGTTGCGTGTTCACCATTCACTTTTACAGCAAAAGTTTCAGGATCAACTTCGATATTTGGTGTTTCACCGTTACGCACTAAATCACGTTTCCCGATAGCTCGGCAGTTATTGACTGCAACCACTTGGCGCTCAAGATCGGCTTTTTCTTTAATGCCATCATCTAATGCTGCTTGTGAAACGAAAGTCACACAGGTGTCATTGACAGTTTTACCCATCGCACCAAACATTGGACGATAGAAAACAGGCTGAGGTGTTGGCAAGGATGCATTTGGATCACCCATTGCAGCCCAGTTGATCATGCCACCTTTAATGACCAGTTTTGGTTTAGCCCCAAACATACGTGGGTCCCATAATACGAGATCGGCCATTTTGCCAACTTCAATCGAGCCTAAGATATGGCTGATGCCTTGAGCAATTGCAGGGTTGATTGTGATTTTTGCCACGTAACGCAGAACACGGAAGTTATCATTACCCGGAGCATCTTCAGGTAGCTTGCCACGGGAAGCTTTCATGGCGTTCGCAGTCTGGACAATACGTAGCCAGTTTTCCCCCACACGCCCCATCGCTTGTGAGTCACTTGAGAACATCGAAATAGCGCCCATATCATGCAGAACGTTTTCTGCTGCAATGGTTTCAGGGCGAACACGGCTTTCCGCAAATGACACATCCGAAGGGATATTTGGGTTCAGGTTATGACATACCATGATCATGTCAAATAGCTCTGACTGGCTATTCACGCCAAACGGTAACGTTGGGTTGGTTGAACTTGGTAATACGTTAGGTTGGCTAACAACTTTAATGATATCTGGAGCATGTCCACCACCCGCACCTTCTGTATGGTAGGTGTGAATAGTTCTACCTTCAAAGGCCTCGATGGTGTCTTCAACATAACCACCTTCATTTAAGCTGTCTGTATGCACTGAGATTTGTACATCAAATTCATCAGCAATACGTAACGCATGACGAATAGCGTTCCCTGTTGCGCCCCAGTCTTCGTGAACTTTCAGCCCCGCAGCACCTGCAACTAATTGTTCGATAAGTGGCTCACGTGTATACGAGTTACCTTTCCCTAAAATACCCACGTTAATAGGTAAACCTTCGATAGCACGTAACATAGAGCGCATGTTCCAAGGGCCTGCCGTCACTGTTGTACCGTTAGTTCCATCAGTTGGGCCAATACCGCCACCAAAGAAAGTTGTCACACCATTTGATAACGCGGCATAGGCTTGTTGCGGAGAAATCAAGTGGATATGGGTATCAATACCGGCAGCCGTTAGGATTAAATGTTCACCAGAGATAGCATCCGTAGATACCCCGACAACCATGCCCGGTGTGATGTTATCTTGAATATTTGGGTTACCACTTTTCCCTACACCAACAATTTTACCCGCTTTAATCCCCACATCGGCTTTAATGACACCTAAACGTGCATCCACGATGGTGACGTTAGTGATAACTAAATCTAAAACGCCATTGTCGCTGGTAAAAGTGTTATTTGCTCCCATACCATCACGTAAAGATTTACCTCCACCATAGACAGACTCTTCGCCATATCCACGTAAATCTTTTTCGATTTCAATATATAAGTCGGTATCGCCTAAACGAATTTTATCGCCTACTGTTGGCCCGAATAAACCGTTGTATTCTTGTCTAGAAATTTTTGGCATGTTATTTACCTTTAATGTTAAGAAGGTGCATTGTTATTCATCATTACTGACATCTAACGCGCTTACTGTTCCTTATGCTTAAAACCACGAGCAATTGCTTTATTTAAGGCGATTGCTTTAGCAGGACGTTCAGTAGCGGCAACGTTGTCACCCGCCCAACCATCAACAAGGTTATTAAACCCATAGACACTTTGTTTTCCGCCATAAGGGATCAGTGAAACTTCTACTTCATCACCTGGCTCAAAACGAATTGCCGTTGTAGAGGCAATATTTAAACGCTTACCGTAAGCCGCTGCACGGTCGAACTCTAATGCATGGTTAACTTCAAAAAAATGAAAGTGGGAACCAATTTGCACAGGCCTGTCACCGGTATTACGGACTTTAATTTTTGTTTCAGGTTTGCCAACGTTGAACTCAATAGGCTCATCTGCAAAAATAACACCACCTAAAGGAGTCGGGGCTTTAATGTTTGTTTTTGAATTACTCATATTTCACCTCATCCTTCATTTATTTAATCGGATTATGGACGGTCACTAAGCGAGTACCATCAGTAAAAATAGCTTCTACTTGAACATTTGGAATTAAGTCTTCCACGCCATCCATAACGTCTTTTTTTGTTAAAACAGTCGCTGCTTCTTTCATCACATCCTCAACGGTTTTACCATCACGGGCACCTTCAAGTGCAGTAACCGTGATAATGGCAACGGCTTCGGGATAATTTAATTTCACGCCACGTGCGCGGCGTTTTTCAGCCACATCAGCAAGTGTGTAAACCATCAATTTTTCAATTTCTCTTGGGGTTAACTGCATAACGCCTCCTCAATTGATAAAGCTTAGTGTTAATACTGATAAGTAATCATTTTATGAGCGAATAACTCATTTTATTTTTAAATATAAATTGAGTTAAATATCTAATAACGACGAGTTAAATAAATAAAATTCACACCAACAAACACTCAAATTAAGATAATCGAAATAAGAGTTTTTATTTATTGATGACTTCCTACATTTAATTTTTAAATAATATTTATTCACTGAGTCCAATTCATAAACTGTTGTTCAGGCAAAGAATTCCATAGAGATTGAAACCACTTCCCTCCTCCGCCTTGCTTTAATATTTCACTGCTGAGTACTTCTTCTAAAACACCATTACGCAATAACGCAATGCGATCAGCAAAACGCACCGCCATTGCAAGGTCGTGAGTAACCCATAAAACACCTTTACCAGCAAAGCAAAGAGATTTGATATGTTGTAGAAGTTGTATCGCATGTTCATCATCTAGCCATGATGAAATTTCATCCGCAAGAATATATTCAGCTTGGGAGAGCGTCGCGCTACAAGCGAGAACGCGTTTTGCCATTCCCCCTGAAAGCTTATTGGGATAACTATGAATTAAGTCTGCTTGTAAATTGTATTGCTGTAAGTGCAATGCAACGTCATGCATTTTAATATGCTGCCCACTTAATACCGCAGCACGTTCAAGTTGAGGGCCTATCTTAATGAGTGGATTTAATGCACTAATCCCTTGTGGGATATAGCACAGTGAATTACCGCGATATTGTTGTTTTGACTTTTCTGTCAACTGGCACCCATTTAATACAATATCACCGCGACAACGCATATTTTCAGGTAATAAACCTAAACTACTTTGTAGAAGTAAACTTTTCCCTTCTCCACTTCCTCCTACCAATGCAACCATTTCACCTGGCGCAATATCCAATGAGATATCTTGTAAAAGTGGAGACCAACGCTTTTTGCCTAGCCAGCGAAATTTCGCAACATCAATCGTTAGGTTATCAAAACTTAGCATCAATCGCTCCTCAACCATAATTGTTGTACCGCTTTAGCAAACTGATCAAATAACAGCACTAACCCAACTAATGCGACGCCCGGAAACATAGCTAACCACCACGCACCAGTACTTAAGTAACGCAATGCATCGGAAAGTAAAATACCTAACGATGCTTCATGTGGAGACAAACCAAAACCCAAAAAACTCAATGCCGCACTGTGTAATATCGCATGTGGGAACATCAATAACGTCCCTACTAACCATTGTGAAAGGATCATCGGTAAATAGTCATATCGGCATCGGTAAAGCGCACTATTTCCAATCCGTTTCGATAACATGATGTAATCTGTTTGTTGCACTCGAAGCAACTCGGAACGTAAGACCAACGTTAGCTTTGGCCAATGAGTCAAAGCAACAGCCCAAATTACGCCCACTTTTCCACCACCTAACGTAAAGCAAATCAATATCAATAATAGCAAGTGAGGCAAGGCTAACAGGGAGTCAATACAGCCACGAATAACATAATCCATCGTCCTACTGAACGAAGATAAACTTGCCATCACAAGCGCTATCACTCCACTCGATAATGCTGCGGTGGTGCCAATTTGTAAGCTGGTCGCTATTCCTTGAAATACTCTGTCCCACAAGTCTCTACCTAAATTATCCGTACCGAATAAATGTGCCCATGAAGGCGCTTGTCGACGGTCGAGTAAATTCACATCCACATCAGTTTGAGAAAGCCATGCGGCATAAGCCCCTAAAACCAATAAACATAACAATGAAATAACTAACTTAATTAAGGCTTTATTTGGGTTATAAGTCATGGCTCTCGGAGTACCCCTTTATTCACTCTCTCAAGCATCATGTCAGAGATACTATTACTAAAGAAAATCACTACCGCACATAGCATCACGATCCCCATTAACAAAGGGATGTCACCACGTAAGCCAGCATCAATGGTTGCTTGGCCTAATCCAGGATAAGCAAACACTTTTTCTGCTAGTAATGCTCCGCTGAGCAACTCACCAATAGAGGCGAACTGTAAACATATTGCGGGTGTAATCGCATGTTTTACCACATGAAAGCTTATCATCGACCACCCTTTATCCCCTTGAGCTTTCGCGTAGTGGATAAACTCACTGTTCATCACCTCAGCAACTTTCGAACGAGTATGCAGAGCTATATTACCAATGCCTAACATCCCTAGAGCCACTACAGGTAACACAAGATGGTGCACTTTTTGTGACAGTGTGGATGATTGTTCATCTAAGCCAATCGGCCAAGCGCAACAAATCGGTGCCCACTGTAGTGAAACAGCAAAAAGTGACAATAACAGTAAACCAACCCAAAAAACGGGGATCGACGCCAATAAATAAGATAGCGTTGAAATAATTTTATCTGGCCATCTATTTAGGTAGCGCCCTGCTATCAGCCCCAAACCAAAACCAATCACCCCAGAAAACAGCCACGCCGATAATAACAAAGCTAACGATGGCGCTAACCTATCGGTAATCACCTGTGATACAGGGATGTTATAGAGCATGGAATACCCCATATCACCTTGTAACAACTGAGAAAACCAACGCCAAAACTGCATCCACAATGGTTGGTCAAGCCCCCAGCGAGCCGCAATCAACGGATACTGGTCTGGGGGAACATGCATTAAATCATTACCAATATAGGCTTTAATTGGGTCTATAGGTGAATAGCTAAGGAGAATAAAAACCCCAAATGCAGTCACCACTAATAAACAGATAAACCTGAACAAAAGCCCTATGGTTGTCCGCATTACTTGCAGGTCCAAGCCCAGTCATCAACATTATTCAACACTGACCATGAACCGTGGATTTCAGGTGCCCCTTTACCTAGCTCAACACAGTTATTCAATAAATAAAGATGTTGTACGTTCATTAACCAAGCCCAAGCGGCGTCACCTTGAATACCAGTTCCTGTTTGTCCATCCCAATCCACTTTTTGCCAAAATGGAATAGCGGCATCTTGATCTGGTTGGCGAAGTGCTTCTTCTATCACCTTATCAACTGCGGGATTTTTATAGTAACCTGCGTTATAAAACCCGACACCCGCCGCTTTGCTGCTGTAGTTATGCACCAGTTCCATTGGGTCAAGGCTCCCCCACCCAAATAATGTTGGGTTGGCATGCATGTACTTTTCCACGGTTTCCCAACTGCCTGATTTTAAATCCATCTCAATGCCAATCGGCTTTAAGCTAGCCCTTACGGCTTGAGCTAAATCACGACGAGTGCTATCACCACTGGCATACCACAGTGTCAATTTCGCAACCTTACCGTCTTTTTCTCTTAAGCCGTCTTTATTAATTTTCCAGCCAGCGTCTTCCAGTATAGATTTCGCTTTTTCAATATCTCCATCTTTAAACGAAGATTGAGGGTTATTCCAAGGCAAGCCTTCAACGCCCGTATAAGCAGGAATAGCAAAGCCTTCTAAAACAGCATCTGCTAATAGTTTGCGGTCAATGGCGTAATTGATCGCTTTGCGAATAGCAACATCAGAAGTAATGTCGTTACCAATTGGGTCGCCTGAGGCATTTTTCTCGCCCGCTGGCGGAATTGGGAATGAAATCCCTCGGTTTTCAACACTATGGCGTTCAATTAGTTTCATACTTTTGACATCTTTAGCATTACTCGCGACAGCTGCGGGAATGCGTACAATATCTAGTTCACCACTTTGAGCGGCAGCAAAAGCGCCATCTTCATTGAGAAAGACAAAAACCATTTTATCGAAATCGTTTTTAGGCCCCGCATAGAAAGGGTTTCTTTCTACGATTAATTGCTGGCCCGGCTGGAAATTCACTAAACGGTAGGGGCCTGCTCCGATAGGGTTATGTGCATATTTTTTTGCATCATATTTATCTGCTGAAACAATGCCTAATGAGCCCAAAACGTTAATAAAGGTGCTTTGGGGTGAGGATAATGTGATTTTAACGGTTGATGGGTCAATCTCCTGCGCTTTAGCAAAGTTCCCCATATCCACTTTTCCACCACTTGCTGCGGCATTGTTATAGGTAAAAACGACATCTTTTGCCGTTAAAGGGGAGCCATCGGAGAATTTAAGTCCATCCTTTAATTTTAATGTCCACTCTTTACCATCATCTGAATGTTCATATTTCTCAAGCATGTAACTATGCCATGACAAATCCGCTTTTTGCTTGAGTAATGGGCTATGTAAAAGTAAATAGCTGCCGTGGCTCCAACCTAACATTGGGTCAAACCCCTCGGTTGGTTCAGAGCCAATCGCTAGACGCAAAGTTTGTGGTTGCTGTGTATCGGTCGCAGCATTTGCACCCATCGATAGCCCCATAAAACAAATAGCCTGAATAGCTATTGCTATTTTCTTTTTCATATACCCATCCTAAATTACCAGCTGTATTTAGCAGCTACCCCAACCGATGGTTCAAATAAACCCACCAATTAGGATAAACTGCAAGAAATAATATATTTGCTAACTAATCTGCTTTTTCTCGGTACGCGTCTTCGTCAAATCCAACAATATCTAAATTGTCACCAACCGCATTTTGGTCGACTCTAACTGGCGTAAATTTATTGATTATCCAAAGAATTAAGATTGTAAAGACAAAGGACCAAATACTGGTAAAGACAACAGCTACAGTTTGCTTCACAATTTGCATGCCGTTACCTTCAATTAACCCCGCGGGACCTTTCGCATTCCAAACCGTTGATGCAAATACACCGACTAAAATTGAGCCTGTAATACCACCGACACCGTGCACACCGAAAACATCTAATGCATCATCTAAATGGCGTCGGACTAAGAAAACACAGGTATAGCAGACGATACTGGCAATAACCCCAATAATTGCTGCAGAACCTATTGAAACATACCCCGAAGCCGGTGTGATAGTAGCTAACCCTGCTACAGCCCCTGTTAAAAAACCGACAAGTTTAGGTTTTCCTGTATGGAAGCGTTCAATAATAAACCAAGTAATTGCTGCAAATGCGGCGGCGATATCTGTAGTAATAAACGCTGAAACAGTTACAGTATTGACTTGCAATTCAGAGCCCGCGTTAAAACCATACCAACCGAACCACAATAAAGCCGCGCCAAGTGCAATATACGGAATATTGTGAGTACCATCCGATTTAACGGCTCTTTTACCGACATATAACGCTGAAGCAATTGCAGCGAAACCTGCTGTTGCGTGAACGACAATACCCCCCGCAAAATCAACAACGCCCCATTTAGCAAAAATACCATCTGGGCTCCACACCATATGAACGAACGGTGCATAGACAAATAATGTCCATAGGGTTAAGAATACGAGATAAGCAGGGAAATTAACTCTATTTGCGAAAGCCCCGGTAATTAAGGCTGGAGTAATAATCGCAAACATCATTTGATATCCAAAATGAACCAGTATTGGTAAGCCGCCATCATTACCGGTATACATCGTTTGAGGGCTTATGTTATTCAAGAATGCATAATAAAATGGGTCACCGACAATCCCATTAATCGAGGGACCGAACGATAATGAATAACCAACTACAAACCAAATAATTGCCACCCACCCCATAGAAAAAAAACTCTGGGACATAATAGTAATAACGCTTTTACGAGAGACTAATCCACCATAGAAAAAAGCAAGTCCAGGAGTCATTAGCATAACAAGGCTCGTACAAAGCAGCATAAATGCAGTATTTGGGACATCCAAAATTGACAATATATTCTCCATGGATACTCCTAAATTAACATAACAATATTTAAATATTAGAAATGATTTATAATTGAAACTATACTCATAATAGAGTGATCAGTAAGATTATCAATAAAAAAATCGAAACTAAATTCAATAAAAACAATTAGTTCATTTTTCAATTGTCAATAAATGATATTCCTCTGTTTTTTAATATCCAAATAAAAAGCACCTACTATATTTTTAAATTTTTCGTTAGCATAAGCAAATAACTACTCGACTTATCCGGCAAGCTTTTTCATCCCAAGCCTGCTACTTCACAACACACCGATAAAAACAAACCCTTTAATTACAGATGGTTATATAAAAACCAAAGCTTACCCTAATATATGAGCAGCCCCTAAGGGAAAAAGCTATAGCAAAAATTACCTATAACAGTAGGCTGATTTTGCCATATCACAGATATGTAAAAGCTTAGTATTTAATACAGTTCCGATAATCAATTTTTAAGTAAAGTCAAAACTTATTGACACTCATTCTCATTTTTAGCTAACGCTGAAGAGAATACATTAATAATATTTTGTCTATTAAAGTACTTTTTTTCTTTTAACCACAAATAACCAATCCAAATAAGACAATCTAAAAGAGAGTAAATTAAAGTTTTCTTTAAGAAACCTAAACATGTTTTCCAAATAGGTGTTGGTCACACACCCAAAAATACTCTCTCAGCAACGATAAGCTTAAACATTCACTAAAAACTAAAGCTATTTTCCAGGGTAAGACCCCAAGCGCTGATAATCATTGACGGAATACAAGCTAAAATTAAGGCTACATAATTAATCTGACTACCTGAATAGAGGTCTTTTATACACCTTATGACTTAATTACCAGCTAAGACCCCATCAATATCATCGTAGGATAACGCTCAATATATCCAGATGTTATGTATCATAAATTATTCCTTTTCCATTACAAATGCCGTAAATCTTCTGGAATATTTTTCTTTAAAATACGCCAAAAATCCTCTGCTGTTTTATTCAAGCGAGTATCCATGCGGTAAATGTAAGCTTGAATAGGTATCGTTAATTCTGGGGTGTTGAGACAGACTAGTTTTTTTTCTTTTAACTCATTAACTACCGAGTAAATCGGCAACCATGCAATTCCGTGACCATCCAATGCCATATTTTTTAGCAATTCGCTCATTGATGACATAAAGAGTGTTTTAGAGTTAATCGCACCAAACTCACTTAATCGACGATTAACTAACCTTCCCATATAAGAAGCACTGGTGTAGTTCAATAACGGTACTTGAGGTTGGTAGATATCAAATAACGGTTTGCCAAACTCATCCGCTGCACAAATTGGGTACAACTCGGACTCAAACACATTTAAACAAGAAAATGGCGACTGCATTAAATCCTCATCATAAAATGAAATGATAAAATCGCTCTTCCCTTCTCGCAACGTATTTACCACTTGAACCACATCAATGGCTTCAACATGATAGACAAATTCTTCCCCATAACCTGATAATGCATGAACTAACTTAGGCAATAAGCTTAATGACAGCGAATGCGCCGCAGCAATTTTAATATTGGGCAGACTCAGCACATTGTGCCCAGATAATTCATTTAAGTTACATTCTAATTGCTGCAATAAGCTACGAGCTTGGGAATGGAATATTTTGCCTTCTTCAGAAAGCTGTAAAGGGGATGTGGTTCTATCAAACAATTCAACACCTATTGCTTCTTCTAATGCCTTGATTCGGCGACTAAAAGCAGGTTGAGAAATATTTCGTTGTTCTGCTGCATGAGAAAAATGCCGACATGACTCCAGTGTTAAAAAATCATATAGCCACTTTGTTTCTATATTTTTCATGTTATTAAGCCTTAAGTGGACTTGCTGTTAAAATATAAAACATTAAAAGTTTTTTTATTGATATCTTAAGTTAATTGTTAGTTAAAATATTAAGCTGATATTGTAGATTCATTATTTGTATTATGCATAAGCCTACCATTTAAAACATTAACAAAAATCAAAAACTAATTTTATTTATTTCATATCTTTTCCACAAAGCCAATGCTACTCAGCCTTTCAGCTTACATTATTAAAATAATTTAATTTTAGGATTAATTTTTAATGCGTATCTTGCATCAAACCATACTTACTTGCATTTCTCTTCCTAGATAAACATTGATAAATATTATCCACAGATTAATCAGGGATAAATAAGTTAATAGCTAATTAAATATTAACTTATATGTTAAATAATTTAAGTAATATAACATCTCACTACCCTTATTTTATAAAATAAGGTGTATGAGGCAGGAGTATTAAAATGAAAGGTTTAATTGGAGTGTTAGGAGGAATGGGGCCTGCTGCCACCGTCGATTTATTTAATAAATTTGTGAACTATACTGTCGCAAATAAAGACCAAGAGCATATCCCTTTAATAATATCATCCATTCCTGATATTCCAGACCGTACTGAAGCGTTATTAAACCATGGCGTATCCCCCTTGCCCTTAATGACTGATTATTTAAAAAAACTCGAAACTGCTGGTGCTGAATGTATTGTTATCCCTTGTAATACTGCACATTTTTGGTTTGACGAGCTCAAGCAGGCCTGTCACGTCGATATGCTAAGTATTGTTGAAACGACAATGATGGAAGTGCTAGCCACTAAGAAAAAACATATCGGTTTATTAGCAACCAATGCCACTATGCTTATGGGGTTATATCAAAAAAATATAGAGAGTGAAAAATTAAAGTGTATTACTCCAGATATTAAAAGCCAAGAAATGGTAATGAAAAGCATTTATTTATTAAAGTCGGGAAATAAAAAAACAGCGGAATCCATCATGAAAGAACAAGCCGAATTATTATTTTCTCGAGGTGCTGAAATTATTGTTTTAGGTTGTACTGAAGTTCCCGTCATTCTTGAAAATGAAACAAATAAATACCCTGAAAAATACATTGACTCAACCAGCTCATTAGTCAGAGCCAGTATTCATTGGTATGAAAATAGAGTTGGACGACAAAATCTAATGATAAATAGAAACGCATAAAAACATTTATAACTCATATTAATTATCAAAAATTAATTTTTATATTACTAATGACAATATATTGTCTATTGGAGACGATTATGGTTTGGCTAGAAATCATTGTGGTATTAGGCGCAATTTTCTTCGGTATACGTATGGGAGGAATAGGTATAGGGCTATGCGGTGGATTAGGTTTAGCCGTCTTAACGATTGGATTTGGTTTACCTATAGGCTCTCCCCCTGTCGATGTTATTTTAATTATTATGACCGTCGTAGTTGCAGCGTCCGCATTACAAGCTGCTGGAGGTATGGATTACTTGGTACGCCTTGCCAGCAAATTTATGCGTAAAAACCCTAAGTATTTGAATATTATAGCACCAATTACAACTTGGGTAATGACTATCATGGCAGGAACCGGCTTTATTGTGTTCTCCATGCTCCCCGTGATTGCTGAAATTGCGAAAGATTCGGGTATCCGCCCATCCAGAACCTTAGCAGGCTCAGTTGTTGCATCCCAAATCGCCATTTCTGGTTCGCCAATCAGTGCGGCGATGGCTGCCATGTTAACCATTATGGAAGGGAATGGTGTTACCTTTATTGTGGTTATGTCTGTTTGTCTACCAGCCTCTTTCGTCGCAGCAATGGTCGCAGCATTTATCGCATCACGCCAAGGCTGTGAACTAGAAGATGATGAGGTTTATTTAGAACGCCTACAAAAAGGGTTAGTTCATAAATACGAAGAGAAAAAAGGCGAGAGCACTACGAGAGAAAAATTCTCTGTCGTCCTATTTATTATTGCGACGTTTGCTATCGTTATACTAGCTGCATTCCCTCAATTGCGCCCTGGTTTTGATATTGGTAAACCCATGGGAACTCGAGATATCATCATTATCTGTATGCTCAGTGCTGCATGTTTAATGGTTGTTTTTTGTAAAACATCGCCAAATTCAATTGTTTTAGCGCCAACTTTCCGTTCAGGAATGAGCTCCCTCGCGGTCATATTAGGTATCGTGACTTTAGGAACTACATTTGTCGATGCGCATATGGACCAAATTAAAGCCATCGCTGGAGATGTATTATCCGCCTACCCTATTTTGTTAGCTTTAGTGCTATTTTTTACCTGCGCATTACTCTACTCACAAGGTGCCACCACACCATTAATTATTCCTTTAGCCATTGCCTTAGATGTTCCAACATGGGCTATATTGGCATCTTTTGTCGCCGTCACTGGGGTTTTTGTTCTGCCTACCTATCCAACGTCTTTAGCCGCAATAGAGTTTGACTCAACCGGTTCTACACGCGTCGGAAAATACATTTTAAATCACCCATTTATGTTACCAGGGCTAGGCGGAATAATTGCAGGTGTCGCCTTCGGTTTTATCATTGCACCGATGGTCGTTTAACCTTCTGCTTTCGGTGCGAGAGAATCCCCCTCGCACCACTTTATTTAATAGTAGTTCGACAGTTTCCTTAACAAAATGAAGTTAAATATTGGCTCTAATTGGCTTTATGCTTTGCTTGATAAATTACAACAAAGTATAAAGCTCTTTTTTTGTAAAAGTCATTCTTAAGAAAAATAGTAGCAATAACCAATCAAAATTATCTATTACTCTGTTTAGTCTTTTTAAATAAAATTTTATTTCTTAAAATAATGGCTATTTCACCAATATAGATCACTTTATTTGATAATCATTAAAATTATTTTCATTGAAAAATGTGAGCTGAAATGTTTTTGCATACATTCCCCTCTTCTGAAAATAGTTAAAATAATTATACTCGGCGTTACATTCATTTCTTAAAAAGAAGTAAATCGAGAAATGAGAATTTTTTTATGTTTAATTTCATTGCATTACAAACATCCATAGCGTTCCCATTTACTAATGAAAACACTTAGAGAGACGACTAAAATTAGGATTTAAATCACAAATTTTAGTTTTTTAAATACCTAGTTTCAAAAATGACGACGTCGTCATATTAAAAAAAATTTATTTTATCTATAACATTAAATAACCATTTTTCTTACATTCGTACCGTTATTGATAGTTAAGCGTTAAAAAATCAAGTCATGAGTTATAAAAAAAACGCTTAATGTTGACGTCAACATTAGGGCTAACAACTAGAAAGAGGTTTTAGAACATGAGTAAGCTACCTGAAAAAATGAAAGCCGTTGTTTGTCATGGTCCCCATGATTACCGATTTGAAAATATAAAAAGACCAATACCAGGATATAGAGAAGTTGTTATCAAAGTCGATGGGTGCGGGATCTGTGCTGGTGACTGTAAAGCGAATGATGGTGCTCAAATGTTCTGGGGAGATGACCCGTGGATCAAAGCACCTGTAGTGCCAGGCCATGAATTTTATGGTCGTGTCGCTGAATTAGGTGAAGGCTCTGCCGAAAAATTTAAATTAAAGGTAGGTGACCGCATACTAGCAGAACAAATCGTTCCTTGTTGGGAATGCCGTTTCTGTAAATCTGGTAAATACTGGATGTGTGAAACCCATGATATCTATGGCTTCCAAAAAGAAGTTGCCGATGGTGGTATGGCTGAATATATGCGGTTTTCTGAACGTGCAATTATTCACAAAATCCCTGATGAACTTTCGGATAAAGATGCCGCTTTAATTGAGCCAATGGCTTGTGCTATTCACACGGTACGCCGTGGTGATATTGACTTAAATGACGTCGTCGTCATTGCCGGTGCTGGGCCTCTTGGATTATGCATGATCCAAGTTGCTAAACTGAAAACTCCGAAAAAACTGGTCGTTATCGATGCTATTGATGAACGCCTTGAGCTAGCAAAAAAATTTGGGGCTGACGTGGTGATCAACCCGCTTAAAGAAGACGCCATCAAACTAGTTAAAGAGATGACCGAAGGCTACGGTTGCGATGTTTATATCGAAGCGACAGGCGCACCTATTGGCGTTACTCAAGGCCTAGAAATGATCCGTAAATTGGGGCGTTTCGTTGAGTTTAGCGTCTTTGGCAAAGAAACAACCGTTGACTGGTCGATTATTGGTGACCGTAAAGAATTAGATATCCGCGGAGCTCACTTAGGCCCATACAGCTATGAAGTCGCTATCGACCTATTTAGCCGTGGTTTAGTCAGTGCCGATGATATCGTTACCCACTTCTACTCCATCGATGATTGGGAAGAAGCCTTTGTTATGGCCAAATCGGCAGACTCAATTAAAGTCGTCATTAAACCATAAATATATTAACCGTTTGTCGCAATTGATAATTCAAATAAACATTAAACAAAGTAATACCCTACATATAATTAAACGCTCGTTTAGGAGAACATCTTATGTTGAGTAAATTCAAAAAGTTAGCTGTAGCTGCAAGTGTACTAACCTTAGGTATGGCGTTTAACGCTACGGCTAAACCAGTTTCCGTTGGCATGTCGTTTCAAGAGCTAAATAACGAGTATTTTGTCACCATGAAAGAAGCCTTAGAGAGCGCAACAGGCGATATGGGTGCACAATTATATATTTCTGACGCCGCTCATGATGTCTCAAAACAAACCAGCGATATCGAAGATATGTTACAGAAAAAAATCGATATTTTGCTAATCAACCCAGCCGATAGTGTCGGTGCTGAAACTGCAGTACTTGCAGCGAAGAAAGCCGGCGTCGTTGTCATCGCTATTGATGCGCAAGCAAATGGGCCAATAGACTCTTTTGTAGGTTCTAAAAACTACGATGCGGGCTTAATGGCAGGTAAACGCCTAGGTGAAGCACTTGGTGGTAAAGGTGAAGTCGCTATTTTAGATGGTATTCCAGTAGTCCCAATTCTAGAACGTGTTCGCGGTTTCGAAGCCGCCATGAAAGAATATCCAAATATCAAGATTGTGACTAAATTGAACGGTAAGCAAGAGCGTGATACTGCAATGAATGTCACAGAAAACATGCTACAAGCTAACCCTACACTAAACGGGATCTTTAGTGTTAATGATGTCGGTTCTTTAGGTGCATTAGCCGCAATTGAATCCTCTGGTCGTGATGTGAAATTGGTCAGTGTTGATGGTTCACCTGAAGCTGTTGCTGAAATTGCAAAAGGTAACTCTCCGTTTATCGCAACTTCTGCGCAGTTCCCGCGTGACCAAGTCCGCATTGGCTTAGCAATGGGGCTAGCAAAATATTGGGGCGCTAACGTACCGAAAGAAGTCCCTATTGATGTTAAGTTAATCGACAAAACTAACGCTAAAGATTTCCACTGGTAATCGTTCGTTTTATAAATAATGTATTGCACCCATATCCTATGTATAGGTGCAATACATCTCCAATAACAATTAATAATAAAATGCATATTGGAATATTTATCTTCCAAATGACTTTGTTACCCATTTTTAAGCGGTGAAGAAAATATAGGGAAGCAATATGATGCAATTATTAGCATTAAAAGATGTCAGCAAAACTTTCCCTGGGGTTAAGGCGTTAGATAATATCAATCTCTCTTTGGAAAAAGGAGAGGTTCACGCATTATTAGGTGAAAATGGCGCAGGCAAATCAACGCTAATGAAAGTTTTATGTGGAATACATAAACCTGATAGCGGGCAAATTCTGATTGAAGGTAAGGAACATACGTTTCATAACTACAGAGACGCCATTAAAGCGGGTGTGGGTATTATTTTCCAAGAGTTTTCACTAATTCCTTATTTAAATGCTTTTGAAAATATTTTTTTAAATAGAGAGTTAAAGAATAAACTTGGTTTATTAGATAGAAAATCAATGCGTAAAAAGTCTCAGGAGATATTAGCTGAGCTAGGTGTGAATATTAATATTGATGAACCTATTAGCCATTTAAGTATCGCAGAACAACAATTTGTCGAAATTGCAAAAGCACTTTCTTTAGATGCAAAAATCCTCGTATTAGATGAGCCTACAGCGACATTAACACCGAATGAAGCCAATCATTTATTTGATGTTATGCGTGATTTAAAAGCTAAAGGGGTTGGGATGTTTTTTATTTCTCACCATTTAGAAGAAATTTATGAGATTTGTGACACTATCAGCGTATTACGCGATGGTCAATACATCGGTTCGCGTAAAGTCGATGATACCGATTTAGATGTGATTATCGAAATGATGGTCGGTCGTGAAGTAGAAAATATTTACCCTCATAAGCGCCAATTTGATCAACAAGAGGTCATTTTAGATGCTGAGGTCCAGCGTTTTGCTAATAGCCCTGTAAACCATATTCAGTTAAAAAAAGGGGAGATATTAGGGTTAGCTGGTTTAGTCGGCTCAGGCCGTACCGAAACCATTCTTGCCATGATTGGTGCTGATAAATCCTATAAGAAAAAAGTTATTTTAGAAGGTAAAGAAGTCAAAATTAAATCAGCTGCGACGGCTTTACAATTAGGAATTGGTTTATTACCTGAAAGTCGAAAAACTCAAGGACTTGTTTTGCCTTTCTCTGTAAAAGAGAATATTTGGTTAAATAACCACGCTCAAAAATTATTTTTAATCCAAAATAAAAAAGAACTCACTTTATCTATTGAATTAATTTCTCAAGTAAAAGTTAAAACACCAGAGCCTCACACTGCCGTTTCCACTCTAAGTGGTGGTAATCAGCAAAAAGTTGTTATTGCTCGCTGGCTAAATAAGCAAGCTAAAATTCTTATTTTCGATGAGCCTACTCGAGGAATTGATGTTGGTGCGAAATCAGAAATCTATCAGTTAATGCGCTCTCTGACTGAAAAAGGGATTTCTATCATTATGATTTCATCAGAGTTGCCAGAAGTTATCGGTGTTAGTGACCGAGTTTTAGTTTTTCGAGATGGTGAAATTGCCGCTGAGTTAAATGGGGACGATATAAACTCAACTCAGATCATGGTACATGCAGCCGGCAATATTATATAGGATAATGACTATGTCTAATCAAAGTGCTATTCCATTAACTAAAAATAAATTTAGTTTTTCTAAGCTAACAAAAATACCTGCATTTTTACCACTCGTTGGTTTAATTCTTTTATTTACATGTATGTCCATTTTTAATGAGCATTTCTTAACGGTAAATAATCTTTCAACGATTGCTCGTCAGGTTTCAATTAATGCCATTATTGCTATTGGTATGACATTTGCTATTTTGACCGGGGGGATTGACCTGTCAGTCGGTGCTGTTATGGCTCTTTCTGGAACTTTAATGGCGGGTTTAATGAAATATTATGGCATGGACCCCTATGCCGCAATCGCTCTTGGCCTATTATCAGGTATTGCATTCGGTTTTATTAATGGAATATTAGCCGCTTACGGTAAAATGCCACCTATCATTGTCACACTTGGTGCCATGATAATCGCCAAAGGCTTAGCATTAATTTATACCGGTGGCTATCCTGTTTCAGGGCTCCCCCAAGAATTTGCTTTTTGGGGACGTGAAGAATTAATGGGGATACAAGTTCCTATTTTATTAATGCTGGGGCTTTACTTAATTTTTTATGTTGTTTTAAACCACGTTTCATTTGGTCGCTATATTTATGCTATCGGAGGTAATGAAGAAGCCGCTCGTCTTAGTGGTATCCGTGTCGAACGCTATAAAATGTTAGTTTATGTGATTAGTGGTTTTACCGCGGCATTCGCTGGCCTTATTTTTACTTCCCGTGTTATGAGTGGCCAACCTAATGCAGGTGTAGGCTTTGAATTAGATGCTATTGCCGCCGTTGTGCTTGGTGGTGCATCCATCGCTGGTGGCCGAGGAATGATTATCGGAACCTTAATTGGAGCAATGATATTAGGTGTTCTCAATAATGGCTTAAATTTACTCGGTATTTCCCCTTATGTACAATATATTGTAAAAGGCTTAATTATCTGGGGAGCAACATTAATTAGCTCAATGAAACGCTAAGCTAAACTTTTATTAAAATAATATAATAAAAAATTAAAGGGCCTCTAAACGAGGCCGCTTTAATTAGTAAACAACCAGTTTACCATCTACAAATATTTGCTTTGTTTGGTGATTTTTATTTGTTTCACGCTCTATTTCAGAAAATAATAAATCTGTAGTTAACTCACCAAGGTAAACAGAGTCATGATGAACACCTGAAATAGACAGGTGATAAGTATCAGCATATGGCGGTAAATCGACTGAAAAATAACGGCAAGACAAGCCTAATTCTAAAATAATTTTATACATACCTGCTGTGATAATACCATTAAGCCCCACAATATACATATTAGGTGTGTATAGTTCTTGAACCTTCTCCCTTAAATAAGCTTCATCATTTTTATTAAACATATAGCTACTGTATAATACATGAATGTTCCCCCTATTTGGAAAGGCCTCATATATTCCTGATAAACGCGACAAACTAATTTCCGAGTCTTTAGGACCAGAAACAATTAACGTATTATCACAATCTTGCTGACTCAAAAACTTACCTGTTAATGCCCCAATTTCAAAGTTTTTCAAAAATAAACCCGAGTATTTATTTTCATAGCCATAAATTGCACGGTCTACAAAAACTAAAGGTACATTGTGCTGGTCAATTAAAGAAAGGTAACTTGGTTGATAGCCTTTATCATCGCGAACAGGAGATAGCAGAATCCCACTAGCCTTATAGCTAACTAAGGTCTCAATAGCCGTTTTCTCTGCTTTTTCATCGCTATCCGAGTCAAAGATCATCACCTGATAGCCTTTTTCTTTCGCTAAACGAGAAACTGTTTGAATTAATACAACATAAAATGGGTTAAATGTGCTATCAGTAACCACACCAATTATGCGGCTATTTTTATTCTTCAAATTCCGAGCGAAAAGGTTAGGAACATAATTTAGCTCTTGAGCTATTGCCAATATTTTATCTCGAGTTTCTTTCTTTACCATTTCTGGATGGTTAAATGCCCTTGAGACTGTAATATCCGTTACATTAGCACGCTTAGCTATATCTATTATCGTTGTTGAGCTATCTTGCTTTGCCATAATTATATTAGTTAACCTTTAATGACCACCCCGATGAATATAATATTAGTTCATATCAATCTTTATCAGGGCAGAAAAAATGCGATTATTCATTATACCTATTTGCGGATGAAGATAAATCGATTTTATGCCATTATGATAGGTTAAACTACAGTTTATCAAAAATAGTGGCATACCACATAGATTAATCGATCACCTATTAATCCCTTAATAAATCAAATAAAATTCAACTCACTTAATGATGAAATAAACAAGCCTAATGCAACAATAATGACCAATATTGAAAATATTGTTTTAATCATTTTAGCTGAAAGATAATTAATTATTAACCTCCCTATTAATAAACCAATAATACAAGAGACAATAAAAATAGAGCTAATTTCTTTTGGATAGGGGAATCCATTTAATACATTAATAAAAATACTAATACTACCAATACAAAAAATCACCAGTAATGATGTTGCGATAATACTCTTCATATTTAAATTGGTAAACTTCCGTAGTGCTGGGACTATCACAAAACCCCCACCCACCCCGAGCAACCCTGTCAATAACCCAGAAATTATACCAATACCACCAAGTACAGCAGCAGTTTTCATATTCCAAATAAACTTTCCTGTTTCTTGATTAATTTGGCAAACTGAATGCGTTAACTCACTTGGTTCGCCCAAAAAACCTCGATAAGCCACATAAAACATAACCATGCTGAAAGTGAGCGTTAACCAAACCGGAGAGATAATATGGGAAAGATAGATACCATATTTAGCCGTAGGTATGCTTAATAACGCAATCCAAATAGCAGCTTTATATCGAATAGTTTTATTTATAAGCCCTTGAATTGCACCAACCAAAGCAGCGAGTGTCACTGCCAAAAGACCAACTGGAGCGGCTAAAGCTACACTCCAGTTCTGGCTTACCATCAGGGCGGGGACAGCAAGAATCCCGCCACCGGCCCCAGTTAAACCAAGTAAGCAACCGATTAATACACCTTCTAAAATAAGTATTAACATTGTGAATGTCTTGTATGAGTAGTTAGAGTTAACTTAACGCAAAAAATCGAATATTACTAACTATCGAGCACCTGCTTCAATACCATTAATACATTATTTAAGGGTACCTCTCCTGCAATCGTGTGAACTAACCGAGTGTCCTGAAAAATTGCGATAGTGGGTACAGTTTTTATCCCGTACTTAGGTGCTAAAGTTGGTGATTGTGCAATATCGACAACCCCAAAAACTATTTTTTTATCATCAATGTGGTTCGCGACTTGTTGGAAAATAGGTTGCATGTTCTTACATGGTACACACCAAGAAGCCGAAAAATAAACAATAACGCACTGCCCAGGTTGTTGTTCAGGCTGATAAAGCATACGTGAAAAATTGTCGCTATCTAATAACAAGATATTAGACATTATTTCCTACCTTTTGTTATGTATTATTTTGTTTAATTAGAATATCGTGGTTGTTTTATACTATTACTGACTTTGAGCGTTACCTGAAATTTAAGGGTAACTCACTTACTCATCATAGGGAGAAACCTATGTTACACCAACATTCAGATTCTAGTTTAGCGTTAAATTTAGATTCAGGTCACCATCTAGAAATTGATTCATTAATTTCATCGCCATTTTCCTATAGTGTTATTAGTGCATATAACAATAAGTTAGCGGAGTTCCCATCATTAATAACCCAATGTAAATCATTAAAAGTCCTTAACTTATCTTGTAATGAACTTAAATCAATCCCTACTGACATAGCAAGCCTTTGTTATCTTGAGATGCTAGATTTAGGGCATAATAGCATTAATGAGGTCATTACCGAAATTGGTAACCTAAATAAGCTACAATTTCTTTATTTAAGCGATAATGGTATTAAAAAGCTTCCTGAATCATTATCAAACCTACACGACTTGTTATATTTTAATGCCACTGATAACCAATTAAAAAAACTTCCTGACCAATTTTCTAAGTTAACAAATTTGAAAGAATTAAGATTATATAACAATCAAATTACAGATTTAACAAACTCGATCACGCAGCTATCAGGTGTCCATGAGGTTTATTTAATGAATAATTCAGTAACTCATATACCCGATGATATTTTAGGTTTAGCTGCAATAAGAATACTCGACTTAAATAATAATAAAATTGATAACATATCTTCAAAGATATCAAATCTTAAACATCTTCACACTCTTAATTTAAGGTTTAATAAACTATATTCACTACCGAGCTCTATTGGGGAAATTGAGTCACTTCAATATCTAGATTTACGTGCTAATCAGCTTAGTAATTTACCCGATAGCCTAGTAAATATACCAAAACTAATGAAGCTAGACTTACGATGGAATAATTTTAGTATAGAACCTGCGATTGTAAAAATACTAAGAAGCCGAGGTTGTACTGTTTTTATATAAGCTTGTTCATATTATGAGTTTGCAAAGATAACCATTGTGTATATTTATGATGTTTTAATAAATTTTGCCATCTGAGTAGAGGTATATCTTGCTTCTGATTAGCCTTATCACGAAGGATTATCTCACCTTCCGATACCGCAGCATGCGTGGTATTGCTGTCTTTCCCTTTGTTATTCACATTGGTCAGCAGTGAACCCACCACTTTGATAGTGCCCATTGCTCTCATGTTTTACACGATGGACTCAAAAATCATGTAAATAGCTAAAAGCCCAAAGGGCAAGATATGATTGGTTATTTTTTAGATTTGGCGAACGCCTAAGAGAAGAGCATACCGATGATTGGCATGACGGGGAGTAGTCACAGTGGCTAGAGACGAGTGTAAAGTAAAAAACACCGACAGCTAAAGAACAGGCGGTAAAATCAAGACAGTATACAGTGGGGTACTTGCCCAACCGACAGCGCCCGAACCCCAGCCCACAGCTGATTATCAGTGGTAAGTGTCTGAATGAGCTTGGGTTTACGGTGGGAAGTCATTTCACCCTCACACGCCAAGCCGGACAGTTGATTATCCGGCTGGCTGAAGGGGAATAAGGCAGATAAGGAGATCCCAGTATAGAGCTGGGATTTTAAGCAATCAAATAATAATAAGTTCACCATGTTGATCGAAAGATGCTTTAACATCGTAATTTCGAGTGTATACATTAACAACATGTCTTAAATAATTTTTAAGATCCCAATCTGTAGCTTCTACGGTTTCTTCATTTTCATCATATTGATAAATAAGGTCAGGGTTATCAGAAGCTGTTAAAACAAAAAAATACTGCGTATAGCTTTCTACAGAGATAAAAAAAGGTTTTTGCTTCAATAAGTCATGTCTTTGAATAGAAGCTAAATCTTGTCTTGAACCGATCTGAAACAAAATATCCCCTCTAATAGTCTTTTGATTTTGGTAAAAAAGAAGAGGGTCATCACCAAAAAGACCACCACTGCAACGACCAATACTTGTTAAAAAATCATACAACTGGTCTGTAACTTTAATATCGTATAAGCGTTCAATTTTCTGGATTTCATCAGCTGAGTAACCTCGCATATAGCTAAAATCAATCGGTAATTCTGGATAAACAGAATGCAGATAATTGATTAGTTCATTGTTCATCATTTGTTTTTACCCGTAGAGCCTTGATAGATATTTACATTAAGATTTTTATTGTTCTCTGCAAAATTTTGACTTGTATAGCCACAACTCACACACATTCCTTGTTTATTTTGAGATGTATTTTGTATTGCCATGTTTACATCTGCTTTTTGTCCTTTGTATGAATCTTGAATGTGGTTAAATAACTTCTGTTCGGCATGATTGAAATTTGTTTTCTTCGCATCAATGTCACCTACACTAGTGAAGCTATTTTTATCTTCACGTATCACTTTATAGCTAAACGGTGGACAACAAAGAGTAATTAACCAGATTTTTAGCGCAGTTAAAACGAGGTGCAACTCGCTTTAACTGCTAACCACAGCAACTAAAGGAGTAGTCACCATGGCTAAGCGCGATTGTAGTGTAAAAACACCGACAGCTAAAGAAGAAGTGGTTAAAACCAGACAGTATACAGTAGGTTACGCCCCGAACCGCGGTAAGCCCAACTCCAGCCCACAACTCACCTTAAGCGGTAAGTGGCTGAAAGAGATGGGGTTTGAGGTCGGTAGACACTATACCCTCACTCGCCAAGCCGGACAGTTAATTATCCGGCTGGCTGAGGGGGAGTAAGGCGGCTAAGGAGATCCCAGTGTAGGGCTGGGAGCTTTTTTCCTAAAAGGATTATTGAACTTCTTTTCTATAATAAACGCACATACCACTGGGTTGTATAATATCCATCGGATAGTCAACCTGTTTAATTACTAAATTAATGTCAAATTCATCATCGAAGTCAGCAATAATCTCCGAGCTAACAATAGATGCATTTTCTTCATCATCTTCTTGGACTACCCCGTCATAATAGAAATATATTTGAATATCATCGTCAATTAATTCAACAAAAATTGTTCTAATATTTGGCGTTATTGCCCCTAACAGTGCTCTTTGTGCTGATAACTTTAAGCGATTAGCTAAATTAATATCTTTTTGATTCATACTATTACTCCGATGGCCTTGATGGGACAATATGAACACCATTTTTCCCATAATGCACAATACCATTTGTTGTTGGTTGAGATTTACCAGTTTCAGGATCTGTATAATTCCCAATAATTTTTCCATAATTAATTCGTTCTTTCGATCCTGGTTGGCCGACTGGTATTTTACCAACTTGCTCACCTTTACCTAAATTTGGTAATAACGCCTCCGGAAGAACAGTAATTATGCTTTTGTTTTGGTTGGCATTTAAAGAAATCTTATGCTCATTTGTTCCTACAATATGCTTATTTTGCTGTCCTTTATTAATTGTTAATTGATTTGAACTGCTTTCAGAAGATTGATTGCCTTTTGGGCTTGTTTCATTTGTACCTTTATTCCCTTTAATAGCCGTTGATATAACAGTAATACCTGTGTTCTTGCCTACACCGGCTACCCCTATTTTATCAAGGCCTTCTTTGCCACCTAAAGCAAGTTTAACTTCGGGTGTCGCTGAATTAAAAATTGCCGCTGCGGTTATCTCATTCTCATTTTTAACTAAGTTAACCAGCGCTTTTCTATCATCAGCACTTAAAGAGTCTATCCATGCAATCCATTTTAACGAGTCCGCTTGGTCTACCCCAGTAAGCACATCAGACCATGACGTGATACTGGCTGTAATTTTGCCTTCTTTCGCATCAGCGACAGCTTCATCTCGTTTCTTTTTACTCAGCTCGCGGAACTGGTCAAATATGAGTTCTTTATCTGCACCAGTTTCTGTCGCTTTGATTAACTCTTTTCTTAAATCAAGGACATCTTTGTTCGATAAATAGTTATTCTCAACCGTGGTCTTCCCTGCCTCGGCGGCATTGCCTGCGCTCGATGTATCGCCGCCGGCTATTCCCGCTGCCAAACTCGCAAAGGCGCTCACTGTCGCTTTTTCGTCTTCCGTCAGCTCACCGAGCGTTTTACCGTACAGTTCTACCGACAGCATCCCCATCGCTTCACCCGTCATGGCTCCCAGCGATTGTGCCCCTGCATTTTCACCTTTTGCCAGCGCTAATGCAACATTCGCAATACCATGGGCCGCTAAACGCCCTGCTTTATTTTCCTCTCCAATATTCTTGGCTATCTGATTGGCAATATACGGTGCACTCGCATTCCCCACCGCTTTATTCACATCACCGCTCACCAAGCCTTGGATTAACGCCGTCCCTGACTCCACGATACGGCGATTATCACCACCAACGCCCCATTCTGACCCTTGAACCGCTTTCTCTATACGGTCATTTAATACTGCGTTCCGAATGGCCGTTTCATCCCCTTTTAAGTTCGGATCTTTGATAGAAGCAATGGCTTTCTTACGCTCATCGTCTGTCATTGGCGTTTTATCAAAGTTTTTCCTTTCGTTCTTAGTGGCTTCTATCCTTTCATTCGTCACCGCTATATCAGTAATCTGCTTACCTAACTCGCCCACTAACTGCGTTTTCTCTATCCGCTTTTGCTCTTTCTCTTTATCAAAAATCGTATTGAGTTTTTCATGAGCATTGTCTGTATCTCGGCTTAATTCGCTGACATCTTGTTTCTGATTGTCTTTATCGCGAATAACAATGTTACCCTCCGATACCGCTGCATGCTTGGTATTGCTGTCTTTCCCTTTGTTATTCACATTGGTCAGCAGTGAACCCATCACTTTAAAGCGCCCATTGCTCTCATGTTTTACACGATGGACTCAAAAATCATGTAAATAGCTAAAAAACCCAAAGGGAAAGATATGATTGGTTATTTTTTAGATTTGGCGAGAGATGATTAGTGTGACGGGGGAGTAGTCACAGTGGCTAGAGACGAGTGTAAAGTAAAAAACACCGACAGCTAAAGAACAGGCTGTAAAATCAAGGCAGTATACAGTGGGCTACTTGCCCAACCGACAGCGCCCGAATCCCAGCCCACAGCTGATTATCAGTGGTAAGTGGTTGAGTGAGCTCGGATTTACGGTGGGTAGCAACGTTACGCTCACCCGCCAAGCCGGACAGTTGATCATCCAGTTGGCTGAGAGCAAGTAAGGACGATCCCAGTGTGATGCTGGGATCTTATATACTAACTTTTAAATGTATAAAATTTATCAGAAACAAGTAATAAATCCTCTGACCTAACCATTTCATCTAATAGACTTTTCAATTCAGCATCATTGTCTAATTGAAAATACTGGATCAAACGCCATAAATCAAACATTTCAGGCTCGGCAATGTTGCAATGAATATCTACTACCGTTGCACTGGATGAATCATCTTGATAAAATTTGATTCCTTTTCCGTGTTTTGAGAAATTCCAAGTATTATCATCAACTTGGATCGTTCCATGTTTAGGAAAATCCAATAGAAATTGATAATCCTTTGCATTAGGATACTGTTGCATAAAAGATGTGACTAACTTCTTTTGGATAACAACAAAATTTCTCAATGCTGAATCATTTATTGGGATTAACATGTTATCTCCTAGCCCTTGCTTCTGCTGCTTCGCGTAATAATTGGTCACCTTGCTCTTTCGTGACTGTATTAATTCTAACAGGAATATCTTTAATACCAGCCTTTCTTGCAGCTTCAGCTCGATGGTGACCGTCAATAATAATCATTTTTCCATTAACAACGGCAACATCAATTGGTTCATCTTTATTGAATCCGTAAGTGCCTTGGATTAAATAAATTGAGCCAACATACATTCCTGCATATTTACGGGCATCTTCATCTGAGTAACCAAAGTTTTTAAATGCTTCGGTATAACCTTCAACCAAATCAAAGGCCATTAAACCTTCAGGAGAAGTCGAACTCAGTAATCTATCAATTTCCTGATAGCCTGCTTGCGCCGTTTTAGGATTTTGATACGTTAAATCAACATAAGTCTCTAATGTTGCAAATGCGTCTTTTCTTGCTTCTGTACATTCAGGCGAAACACCACCGGTGCATGCATCAATGACTTTCTGAGTTGTTTCCTCATCTTTAATACGTAATTCAGCGAGTTTCTGCTGTTCATCCTTGGTGATTTTTCCTTGTTTCTCTTTATACTCCAGCGATGTTTTTTGGCGGTGCTCTGAATCACTCAGATAGTTATTCTCAACAACAACTCATTCCATTGCGATTTAGCCAGATAAAACCACTTTTCCCCTGTGTGTTCAGTCAGTTACAACACTTTTTCCCAGTACATTTTGACCGCCGAACCCAAAATTCCCGACGTGTGTTTTTGGCTTTGCAGAACATGTTTTCACAGCACTTTGTAGTAAAGTAAAAACACCGACAGCTAAAGAAGAAGTGCTAAAAACCAGACAGTATACAGTGGGTTACGCCCCTAACCGCGGTAAACCCAACCCCAGCCCACAACTGACATTCAGCGGTAAGTGGCTGAATGAGCTCGGGTTTACGGTGGGCAGTAACGTCACTCTCACCCGCCAAGCCGGGCAGTTGATTATCCGGTTGAGTGAGGGAGAGTAAAGAGTTAAAGTGGCTAAATAGATCCCTGAATACAAAAAGGGGATCTATTATTCGATTTATAAGTATACATTAAACATCATTTAAGCCGCTTATGATTCCTGTAAACAATTAACATATGTACACAGCTAGTGAACACTCCTAAAACTACACCTAAAATTATTAATTCCTTAATTGCAGGAATATCAATAACAAAAACATTTAATTTCACATATCTAATTGCTTCAATAATAAGCTTAAGTAATAAAAACATAACAAAAGCCCCAAACGAGTAGCACATAGATATAATTAAAAAATAATTAATTACTTTCATTTCCATCCTTTGTCATGAGTGGCTTTAATATTTCCGTTGTTTCATTACCTATAAACTCGGAGCCAACAGCGCCGAATATACTCCCTGTAATAGCTGGTATCGGAGATATTACAGGAGGTGCCGATATAGATGGCATTTCTACTAAGTACCTTTCTTTAAGTCCACTTGACCATGGATTCAATTTGTTATTTAAAACATTTGTAGTCCCTAGACCAACACCATAACCTAGCGATGAACCGATAAATGATCCGCCTATCGAAGCCCAAGGAGATTTGCCATCAATTAAACTTGAAACTCCAGCTCCTGTTGTATTGGTTGTGACGGTTCCCCAATATCCCATTCCTGGTGTAATTCCTCCTGTTAATAATGAACTTCCGAAATTTGTGTAACTAAAATCAGTATTATCAGGATCTTTATAAATGTTATATCCCTGCATTCCTAAGTTTGCCGTGCCTGTGGTTGTTACCCCTATCACGCGGTTAGCTAAAGATGTGCTACCTAACCAACTAGATACATAAGGGCTAACAGTTTTGCTTGCCATTGGCAAAGCCAAAGTAATTGTTGCTATTGCAGCCCTAGGAATTTTATTTGTTCTTTCTAAGTCACCATAGTTATCGATGATTGGTGTCAACTGATTGATACTCGTTTGTGCTATGTAGCGACAATCCGAATTACAGTTACCTGAATTTAACAATGCTCTGAGCTCATCTTTTTGTTGCTCTAAATAATCTTTAGAAATTTTTGTATCCAATGCTTTCTGTAGCTGTTCTTTATCCAAGTTTTCAGCAATAGCAATTAATTTCTTTTTGTCCTCATCTGTGGCTGCACTATCATACTTATCAATCCACGATGTGATTTGTTTAGCACTCAAATAGTTATTCTCAACAACAACTCATTCCATTGCGATTTAGCCAGATAAAACTACTTTTCCCTAGTGCATTCAGTCAGTTACAACCCAGTTTTTCCAGTGCATTTTCACGTTTGGACTCAAGATCCCCGACGTGCATTTTTGAGCTCAGAAAGAGATAAAGCAGAATTAAAACCAGACACTATACAGTGGGTTACACCCCGAACCGCGGTAAACCCAACCCCAGTCCACAACTGATATTCAGCGGTAAGTGGTTGAATGAGTTAGGGTTTACGGTGGGCAGCAACGTCACGCTCACTCGCCAAGCCGGACAGTTGATTATCCGGCTGACTGAGGGCGAGTAAGGCGGCTAAGGAAGAACCCAGCACAGAACTGGGATCTTTATACATTTAAAAATCAGACCACTCTGCGTAGCTAATATCATCTTCGGTTAATTCAGCAAAGCCATCTTGACTTAGCATTTTATTAAAATAAAGGATCGTGTCTTCTAACGCCTCCTCGATAGTATCTCCATACCCAATAGCACATTCAGGAGAACCATCAAATTTTCTTTTTATTGCTAAATCAGTCATTCCAGTGAAATTTCCAGATTGGCTTTCATAAATTTTCACCTTCATTTTTGAATAAGGTAAAATAGGGATCATCGTAACCGTGAATTCTGCAACTGTTTTCTCTATACGACCCACATTTTCAATGTTTAAATCATGCCACATAATGTATTTCTCACTATTATTGTTTTCCAAACGATATTATTTTTCCATCCGCTGTTTTATCTAGATATTTCCCGTTTTTATAATAACGAGTTACGTTGTCTGTAGCCCCTCTTATCTTAGAGGTTTTAGCCCCTTTTAGACTTCTAGAGAACTCTTCTGCCTTTCGTTGGTATTGTTCAATATCACTTGCACCAACTTCTTTTCCATGTTTTTCGTAATGTTTTTGTAACGACTCTTCAGGTAAATTAAAACTACCTTGATGCCATTGATCCTTAATTTTGTTCTTATTCTCAGATAAATAGGTAATATCTTCTACTGTAATCTGAGCAGGTAGTGGGGTTATATGGGTATTATCAATACGTTCAGGAATTTGATCTCCGCCGGTATCTGTCCGTCCTTGTTCAGGTATTTGATTGCCACTTGTGTCTATTGGCCCTCGTTCTGGAATCTGATTTCCACCGGTATCTATCCGACCTTGTTCAGGAATTTGATCACCACCAGTATGAGGTCTAACACCGATCCGGTCTCCCCACGTCTGGCTACCAAACATTTCCCTCGATAGACCTTTACCACTGATGATCTGCTCATCAATGTAAGCAATTTGCAGTGGGGATAGTCCTTCCATTGCCGCAGTATCACCTTTTCTTGCGGCCATCCCTGCATTCATCGCTTCTTCGATTTGGTCTCGTGTTAAACCAAAATTAACACCTAATTTAGCGATCTCATTCCGACAACTATTGTTTTTAACGCATACGCTATAGCCTTTTTCTAAGCCTTTTACGACGGCCTCTTTGACTACACTCAGTGAGTTATTCTCAACAACAACTCATTCCATTGCGATTTAGCCAGATAAAACCACTTTTCCCCTGTGTGTTCAGTCAGTTACAACACTTTTTCCCAGTACATTTTGACCGCCGAACCCAAAATTCCCGACGTGCGTTTTTGGCTTTGCAGAGCATGTTTTCACAGCACTTTGTAGTAAAGTAAAAACACCGACAGCTAAAGACGAAGAGGTTAAAACCAGACACTATACAGTGGGTTACACCCCCAACCGCGGTAAACCCAACCCCAGCCCGCAACTGACATTCAGCGGTAAGTGGTTGAGTGAGCTAGGATTTACGGTGGGTAGCAACGTCACTCTCACCCGCCAAGCCGAACAGTTGATTATCCGGTTGAGTAAGGGAGAGTAAATTTTTTAAGGAGAACCCTTGATTCTGGTTCTCCTTATTTCATAGAGCATCATGAAGTTTTTTAAACCACTCCAATACAGTTAATTGATCCTCTGAAGGCATATAATAGCAATTATGTTCATATAAATAGCTTTCAGGTAATTCCGTTCCTGATTTTATCATTTCCGATAATTCTTTTTTTAACCTGAAAGTAGACTCCGGTGTTTCCCTTTCTACAAAATTATTTAAAGCCTCTATATCACTAGATGCTTCACAATCCCAGTCTTGATGAAAGTAACACCCTAATAAATAATTAATTCTTTCCATATTCATGATTTTCCTTACACTAACGAGGATATGCTGTTTGGATACGATAGCCATTAGGCATTAATGGATCTTTATCTATCACTATTACCATTTTATTTGAATCAATAGATTTTGTTTGCCCTTTGTAGATCACTCTACCTATATTCGTAGCTGACTCATAATTCAAGACTATTCGAGTATCACTTCCAGACATAAAAGCAGATATTTTATCTTGATTTGCAGCCACACCATTTCCTATAGCCCAGTCAGCTGTCTTCATATCAGTGAATGTTGATGAAGCACGAACTTTCGGGTCAGCTTCAAATCGAGCTAACAATTGAGCATCGGTCTTACCCACATGCCTCCTTATAGCATGCCCTCCCAGATTTTAATGAAAGATTAATGTTGTTCCTGTTTCTTTTGGAACATTTGTATTCTTAGATGCTGTTCCTTTAGCATCATATATAGTTTTACCATCAAACTGATTATTTGGATGCTTAACATCTGTCACTTTCCCTGTATCTTTAAAGCTATACTCACCTTTCCCTGCATCCCAACTCGGCATTTCCTTACCGCTCTTCGCAAATGCCAAATAAGCTTTTGCCGCTGTAAATTGTAATGCCTTAGCTGTCGTTGTTGGAGGTGAGCCACTTAATATTTCGGCGGCTTTCTCTGGAGTCATTTGCTCATTAGACCAAAATACGTCTAATGGAATACCGACCATATTCCCCCATGCTTCAAGGAAGCCTCTTGCAGGATCTTGTCCTTCTGGGTGATCACCTTTCGCAAAGTCATTTAGAGCAGCATTAACATCATGAATGCTATACCCTTTCTTTTCCATTGACTCGGCGAGTGTGAACGCCGATTGTCCATAATCAGCTAGTCCGTGTGGCAGACTCAGTGCATTATTCTCAACAGCAACTCATTCCATTGCGTTCTTGCTAAATGAAATCACTTTTTTCTAGTTCACTCAGTCAGTTACAACACTTTTTCCCAGTACATTTTGACCGCCGAACCCAAAATTCCCGACGTGCGTTTTGGCTTTGCAGAGCATGTTTTCACAGCACTTTGTAGTAAAGTAAAAACACCGACAGCTAAAGAAGAAGTGCTAAAAACCAGACAGTATACAGTGGGTTACGCCCCTAACCGCGGTAAACCCAACCCCAGCCCACAACTGACATTCAGCGGTAAGTGGCTGAATGAGCTCGGGTTTACGGTGGGCAGTAACGTCACGCTCACCCGCCAAGCCGGACAGTTGATTATCCGGCTGGCAGAAGGGGAGTAAGGCGGCTAAGGAGATCCCTGCCTGGGGCTGGGATCTTTCACTGATTTTCACCTTAATTTAAATCGGAGATATTAAACCTATATTTTTCAGGAATACTTTTAGGATAGCTATCAAGCATAACCCCCCAAGGAGAGAACTCTAAATAAAATGCTCCTTCATTCCATAAACATAGTTTACATAAAACCATTATTTCCTTCAGATGATTAAGGATCTCATTATCATTATTGTTGCAAGCTTCCTGTATAAGGATCTCAATATCTTGCATGAGCATCACAATATCATCTGATTTCATAAAAAAAGACGGTGATGCATCATCAATATTCCAAATTATATTGAATTTATCCGATTGATTTTCCCTTTCTAGATAACTAGCATTTCGTTCATGAAATGTTCGGTATAATACTTCATTATCATTAGATGATTTTATTAAGCTAATTAACGGCATAAGAGTCCTATCATTTATAATGCACCGGGGAATGTATTGATTAAATTACCTTTTCTATCAGTAATAATGGTAATAACAGACGTACTTTTTCCACGCTGATCAACACCAATAGACTTACCTATATCAACTTGCCTAACAAATTTATCAGTTTCAACTTTCCCCCCTATTTGAATTGGATTATAAACAGGTTTATTTACTACATCAGGTCGTTGCAACAACTCTTTAACTTCATTATTTGTAACAGTAAAACGACTTTTATTAGGCACACTAGCATCAATGTCATGTTTCCCCATCGCATAGTCAAATCCTCTTGTTTTACCATTGTCATATGTCACATTTTCAACATTAACCCTCGATTGCGTAATTCCTGGATTCTCTGGAGTAGCAAATTTATCTTTGCTTACATTCAGCTGTTTTGTTTCAGAAATAACTGTTTGCTTACCAGTTGTTCCTTTATCTAAACCATCCTTTCCATAAGGTAATGAGTGTCCATCATACTTAGCATCGCCTTTAACAACATCGGTAACTGTACCTTTTCCATTATTCGGTGAAAAAGCACCTTCTCCTGCTGCCCAGTTACTTCCTTCTGGTAATTTTCCAGTAATTTTACCACCAGTCACTGGTGCAGGAACTTTTTTGCCCGGAATAAACACTCCAGCCATCATTGAGCCAAGCTGCTCGGCTGCTAGTTGATCTCCTTCTCCAGCGCGTTTGGCAAGATCTTGGATTGCATTCCAACTATCACCATTTACTAACGATACCGCAACATCTGCTGCTCCTTGATGTTTACCTGCTAGATCATCAAGAGCTTTCTGGCAATAACTACTCATCGTAGCACAAGCGGTTATGCCCCTAACCGCGGTAAACCTAACCCCAGCCCACAACTCACCTTAAGCGGTAACTGGCTGAAAGAGATGGGCTTTGAGGTGGGCAGTCACTACACCCTCACCCGCCAAGCCAGACAGTTGATTATCCGGCTGGCTGAGGGGGAGTAAGGCAGCTAAGGAAGATCCCAGTGTAGGGCTGGGATTCTATTAAAATCACTTATTAGTTATGATTGATATATATTGCATTATCGTTAGGAGGGGGAGCTTCAGACCATCCCATACTAACTACAATTTTTCGGGCTAGTATTCTCATTTTTTCCCATTCTGGGCTGGATGAAAGCGCTTCATTATCCCAAAATCTCACATTGCTTGGACCACTGATAGATAACATATAATCATCAAATTCTTTTATCATAGAGCTTTGCTCAATAGATAATAATTCATAATTTATATCATCTAGCGCAATTTCCCACTCAACAGCAAGTTGATCTGCCACATTAACAAAATCAGGAAATAGCCTCATTTGAGTATCGCTTGGCTGCATGAAAGCACGAGTAATCCATTCTAATTGTTCCATAATATCTACTCTTTTGTTTTATTAATTATTGTAGCTTTCTCACCTTGTGTAGGCTTGTATGTACTTGGATCTACTACTTTCATGGTGCCTTGAGTTGTCGTGGATACTTTGTAATAACTGCCTCCATGTCTGCCACCATCCTGGATGGTATTGGATTTGACTGATCTCAGGATGCCCTTTAACCTCAATAATAACAGCTTGGCCAGAACCTCTAGATGATTGGCGAACGTTAACTTGATAGCCAGCAGCTTTGAAATCTTTAGCTATATCATCTGTAGAACGCCCCCAAATAGCTTGAGGCGTTTTAGTGAAATTAGTTGCTATATTTACTGAGTTGTCTGGTTTTACATTGCTTGGTTTAGGCTGCTTCAGTGCTGTACCTTTATTACCACTACCCTTAATCCCAGCAACAGAAATTCCAGCTCCCGGCACAGCACCACCGACACCCATGTTATCCGCAGCATCTTTTGTATACAGTGCGACTTTAGCTGTGACTGATAAGGAATCATAAATGGCTTTAGCACTTTCCGCACTCTCTGCTTTCACAAAATTGACAAGCTGAGCACGATCTTCCGAACTTAGGTCATCAAAAAAAGCAGATATTTTCAGGGCGTCTGCAACTCCAAGCCCCGCATTTAGCTCCCCCCAAACACCGATGGCATCAAAGGGACCACCACTTTCGATTTCTGCAACGGCTTTATCTCTATTTTCCTTGCTGATTTTACCGTATTTGTCGTAAATGCCGGTTTTGTCTGCGCCAATCTTATCCGCTTCTTCAAGCTCTTTCTTCATGTCAGCGACATTTTTTGAGCTCAGATAGTTATTCTCAACAACAACTCATCCCATTGCAATTTAGCCAGATAAAACCACTTTTCCCTAGTGTATTCAGTTAGTTACAAGTCGGTTTTCTAGTGAATTTCGACCACTAGATCCGATTGCCCCGACGTGCATTTTTGAGCTTAGAGAGAGATAAAACCAGACACTATACAGTGGGTTACACCCCCAACCGCGGTAAACCCAACCCCAGCCCGCAACTGACCTTTAGCTGTAAGTGGTTGAGTGAGCTCGGGTTTACGGTAGGTAGCAACGTTACGCTCACCCGCCAAGCCGGACAGTTGATCATACGGCTGGCTGAAAGAGAGTAAGATCATTAAGGAAGATCCCAATATTGGATTGGGATCTTTTCGAGGCTGTAATTTAATTTATGATTTCAATTGATGGTTCTACTGATGCTAATACTTCTATAACCTCATCAATAGTAACAATTAAATAATGCTCAATAACTTCATCATGTATATTTTCACTTTGCTCATGAAACCATTCTAGATATGACGAATTTTCAACTTTATAAACCCCAGTTGTCATTTTTCCGTTGAAATAATCCAGCATCTTTAATAAATCACCCTCATCTGTAACCCTAAGGGAATATATCCATTCAAATGATAAAGTTATTTTTTCAGTAGGCTTACTTAATGAAAGAGATAAAATAGCTTGATCATACTTAATGCATTCTAACTGAATGTCAGACAATGATGTGCTTCCATAATTAACTAATGATTCTTGCATCACTTTAGTCCTCATATCTAAACTTAATTTGCTTGTTTCCATACTGTATTTCTACTGTAGGTCTTCCGTCTGAGCTTTTAGTTCTAACAATCACTGTACTTCCATCAGAAAGTTTACCTACTCGCCCTGTTGGTATTTCTTTAACATTAGTAGGTGATAATGCATCAAACTCTCTATTGGCAGCTTCTGCGCCTCCTGTTCTTTCATATTGTTTTGAGCGGCCAGTGGTCTTTCTGCCTACCTGTGAAGTTGCAATCAATGCATCTACTGACGTTTCCTTATCTTTAGATTCTTTTTTAGGTTTGTCATCATTCGGTGGCTCTATTCCATTCGGAGAGCCAGTGCTAGTACCACCGACTACGCTATTTTGTTCAGATGAAGGTTTACTTCCTGAATCATTAGGGCCACTTTCTGATAGAGCTATTCGATCACCCCATGTCTGAGTCCCAAACATCTCTCGAGCCATTCCTTTTCCATTGATGATTTGTTCATCAATGTAAGCGAGCTCCTGCGGTGAGAGTGTTTGTAGCTTAGTTGTATCACCTTGTCTTGCAGCTATCGCAGCTTGTGTAGCATTTTCTATTTGATCATTTGTGAGGCCAAAGTTAACCCCTAGCTTAGCTAATCCATTTAAACAGCTGGCATTTTTAGCACATACGCTATAGCCTTTTTCTAAGCCTTTCACCATCACGCCAGTCAGCGCATTATTCTCAACCGTGGTCTTCCCTGCCTCGGCGGCATTGCCTGCGCTCGATGTATCGCCACCCACTAATCCGCCGGCTATTCCCGCTGCCAAACTCGCAAAGGCGCTCACTGTCGCTTTTTCGTCTTCCGTCAGCTCACCGACCGTTTTACCGTACAGTTCTACCGACAGCATCCCCATCGCTTCACCCGTCATGGCTCCCAGCGATTGTGCCCCTGCATTTTCACCTTTTGCCAGCGCTAATGCAACATTCGCAATACCATGGGCCGCTAAACGCCCTGCTTTATTTTTCTCTCCAATATTCTTGGCTATCTGATTGGCAATATACGGTGCACTCGCATTCGCCACCGCTTTATTCACATCACCGCTCACCAAGCCTTGGATTAACGCCGTCCCTGACTCCACGATACGGCGATTATCACCACCAACGCCCCATTCTGACCCTTGAACCGCTTTCTCTATACGGTCATTTAATACCGCGTTCCGAATGGCCGTTTCATCCCCTTTTAAGTTCGGATCTTTGATAGAAGCAATGGCTTTCTTACGCTCATCGTCTGTCATTGGCGTTTTATCAAAGTTTTTCCTTTCGTTCTTAGTGGCTTCTATCCTTTCATTCGTCACCGCTATATCAGTAATCTGCTTACCTAACTCACCCACTAACTGCGTTTTCTCTATCCGCTTTTGCTCTTTCTCTTTATCAAAAATCGTATTGAGTTTTTCATGAGCATTGTCTGTATCTCGGCTTAATTCGCTGACATCTTGTTTCTGATTGTCTTTATCGCGAATAACAATGTTACCCTCCGATACCGCTGCATGCGTGGTATTGCTGTCTTTCCCTTTGTTATTCACATTGGTCAGCAGTGAACCCACCACTTTGATAGTGCCCATTGCTCTCATGTTTTACACGATGGACTCAAAAATCATGTAAATAGCTAAAAGCCCAAAAGGCAAGATATGATTGGTTATTTTTTAGATTTGGCGAGAGATGATTGGTGTGACGGGGAGTAGTCACAGTGGCTAGAGACGAGTGTAAAGTAAAAAACACCGACAGCTAAAGAACAGGCGGTAAAATCAAGACAGTATACAGTGGGGTACTTGCCCAACCGACAGCGACCGAACCCCAGCCCACAACTGATTATCAGTGGTAAGTGGCTGAATGAGCTCGGATTTACGGTGGGCAGTCACTTTACCCTCATTCGCCAAGCTGGACAACTGATCATCCAGCTGTCTGAGAGCGAGTAAGATCGTTAAGGGAGATCCCAGTGTTAAGCTGGGATTTTAAGCAATCAAATAATAATAAGCTCACCATGTTGATCGAAAGATGCTTTAACATCGTAATTTCGAGTATATACATTAACAACATGCCTTAAATAATTTTTAAGATCCCAATTTGTAGCTTCTACGGTTTCTTCATTTTCATCATATTGATAAATAAGGTTAGGGTTATCAGAAGCTGTTAAAACAAAAAAATACTGGGTATAACTTTCTACTGACAAAAAAAATGGCTTTTGCGGTAATAAATCATGTTGTTGGATCGCGGCTAGATCTTCTCTCATACCAGATTGCATTAGTATGCTTCCTCTAATTGTTTTTTGGTTTCGATAAAAAAGAAGAGGGTCATCACCAAAAAGACCACCACTGCAACGACCAATACTTGTTAAAAAATCATACAACTGGTCTGTAACTTTAATATCGTATAAGCGTTCAATTTTCTGGATTTCATCAGCTGAGTAACCTCGCATATAGCTAAAATCAATCGGTAATTCTGGATAAACAGAGTGCAGATAATTGATTAGTTCATTGTTCATCATTTGTTTTTACCCGTAGAGCCTTGATAGATATTTACATTAAGATTTTTATTGTTCTCTGCAAAATTTTGACTTGTATAGCCACAACTCACACACATTCCTTGTTTATTTTGAGATGTATTTTGCATTGCCATGTTTACATCTGCTTTTTGTCCTTTGTATGAATCTTGAATGTGGTTAAATAACTTCTGTTCGGCATGATTGAAATTTGTTTTCTTCGCATCAATGTCACCTACACTAGTGAAGCTATTTTTATCTTCACGTATCACTTTATAGCTAATGCCGCCAATATTCACTGTATCTGGTGATTTTCCTGACCATGATTTGCCACTAACAGAAATATAATAGTCTGTTTTACCGTTAGCAGTCACCGATGCTGTAGCATAACTAACAGCTGAATCTTCTTGTTGTGCTGAGGTTTTTAAATATTTGTTTGTTTCTTGCCTAATTGTATTTAAATTCAGTGCAGGGTCATTAACTTGCTTCAAGTCATGAACTTGATAGTTATTTAACTTATCTCCATTGCTTTGGTTAGGCGTTGTTTTGGGTGGTATTTGTTCATTTGGTTTTGTTGGGGTTACACCTGGTTTCGCAACATCTTTCCCAAACTGCTTAACTAAAGCGCTTGAGTTCGCAATTGCTGCACCGCTGCCAATCAGGTTGAGTGAACCTATATACAGCCCCGCATACTTACGCGAATCCGCTTCCGAATAACCAAGGCTCTTAAACGCTTCAGTATAAACTTCTACCAAAACAAACGCTTGCTGTGCTTCTGGTGATGTCGACTTCAATAACCTATCAAGTTCTTGATAACCCGCTTGTTGCGTTTTTGGGTTTTGATAAGTCAAATCAACATAGGTCGCGATTTTCTCGAATGCGTCTTTTCTGGCGGCGGTACACTCAGGTGAAACACCGCCGGCACAGGTATCAAGTAATTTTTGGGTTGTCTCTGTATCTTTGATCTGTTGCTCAACTTCAGTAATCTTCCCTTGCTTCTCTTTCAGCTCCAGTGACGTCTTCTGGCGGTGCTCTGAGTCGCTCAGATAGTTATTCTCAACCGTGGTCTTCCCTGCCTCGGCGGCATTGCCTGCGCTCGATGTATCGCCACCCACTAATCCGCCGGCTACACGATGGACTCAAAAATCATGTAAATAGCTAAAAGCCCAAAGGGCAAGATATGATTGGTTATTTTTTAGATTTGGCGAGAGATGATTGGTGTGACGGGGGAGTAGTCACAGTGGCTAGAGACGAGTGTAAAGTAAAAACCCAGGCAGCTAAAGAACAGGCTGTAAAATCAAGGCAGTATACAGTGGGGTACTTGCCCAACCGATAGCGCCCGAACCCCAGCCCACAACTGATAATCAGTGGTAAGTGGCTGAATGGGCTTGGGTTTACGGTTGGCAGTCACTTTACCCTCACTCGCCAAGCTGGACAGTTGATCATCCAGCTGGCTGAGGGGGAGTAAAATTATTAATGGAGAACTCAGTTATTTATTAGGATCTTCGTAACGTTTATCTTGCTGTATAAGAGGTTCAATTTCTGATTGCCATATGAATTTTTGGAATAATTGAGCCTCTGTTGGATTTTTCATGTCTCTCAAATAATTTCTGATGGCCTTTATTGCTATATTAAAGTCTTTTTTTTCTAAATCATAAAAATTCATTTGATCAAGAACAAAAACTTCCATTATTGTTTCATAAATTTGGGGATATCTTGCCTGTAATGCTTTATCAAATAATACTTCTAAAGCCCCCGAGGCACTCCTATTTAAAGATACACTAAGATTTTTAGTGCTATTCTCACTATACCCAATACCAATATAAGCACCCATAATTTACCTCAAAATAATAATTTTATCCCGTTGAGACTTTGGTAACGTCTTGACATAATCCATAAATATTTGTTGATTTTTAGGAGTCAGTACACTGAAATCAACAGGAACTATATCTGCCTTATTTAAATGTTTAATAATCTGGTCTTGTCCAGGAGGTAATTTGCCGGCTTCTCTCGATACAGTCATGTTCTTCTCATAGAACTTATTAATTCCATCAATTTCAGCTTGCTTGAGATTCTTTGTTGTATACATTAAATCAACAGTTTTTCCTTTATTAGCTCCACTTGTGATAATAAAATCTGCACTTGCCTTTCCCGCTATACCTTCAGGTAATCTATCCATTTGCCCCAAGGAAGTTTCTAACCTAGCCGCAGCGGCTGCCTCTGCGGGATTAAACTTTCCATTACCCAACGAATCAACAGTATTTAACCGCCCATGACCTTCTAAGGGGGTTGTATTAACTTTAATTTCAAGGAAACCATCTGCATTCTTGAGGAGCTTGCCAGTTGTTACTACTGGCGTTGGCACTTTTTTACCCGGTATAAAGATCCCTGCCATCGCGGCACCAAGCTGCTCTGCCGCCAATTGATCACCTTCGCCAGCGCGTTTGGCAAGATCTTGGATTGCATTCCAACTGTCGCCATTGATTAATGACGTAGCAACATCTAACGCTCCTTGGTGTTTACCTTCTAGGTCATTCAGGGCTTTCTGACAATAATTGCTAGCCGTAGCACATGCAGTGACAGCCGCAGCGCCATCAAGAACATAATCACCACCTGCAATCGCCAAGTCACCCGCATCTTCCAATGCACCTATAACACTATTAATTGCTGTAGAGGTAGTGCCTTCACCAAAGGTTTCTCGCGTTTGGTCTTTCCACCATTTGGCGCTTTCTTTGTAGGATTCTCTTAACTGATCACCCGACAGTGAGTTATTCTCAACAACAACTCATTCCATTGCGATTTAGCCAGATAAAACTACTTTTCCCTAGTGCATTCAGTCAGTTACAACCCAGTTTTTCCAGTGCATTTTCACGTTTGGACTCAAGATCCCCGACGTGCATTTTTGAGCTCAGAAAGAGATAAAGCAGAATTAAAACCAGACACTATCCGGCTGGCCAAGGGGGAATAAGGTAGCAAAGGAGATCCCAGTATGGCGCTAGTTTTTTCTTTGTAGAAATATTAGCGTCTTTTATATTCAAAATAACTGACTAAGCAAGCTACTATACTAAAGAAAAAACCAAATCCTATTCCCAAGCACATATAATCTATAATATTTTCTTTAGTAATAGAAAAAAGACTATTTTCCATTGAGTAATAGTATATTAATTCTACTAGTGTTTTTATTATTAAAAGAATAAAAAAAACCATAAAAGAGAATGCAACTGAAAGTAGAATGAAATATTTAAAAAATTTCATTTTTGTTCCTCGTCATTCAATTTTTTTATTTTATCGGTAACTATTTTATTCGTCCCTTCAGCCCCCAAAGCGCCAGCGCCACTTCCAATAATACTTGGTACTACTGATACAGTTGGTGGGGCTGATATTGATGGCATTTCAACTAAATATTTTTCTTTAAGTCCATTAGACCAAGGATTGAATTGGCTATTTGCAGTCTTAGTTATTCCCACTGTTCCCCAATACCCAACAGTCGATCCTACAAGTGCCCCGCCCATTGAAGGCCAAGGAGATTCACCATCAATTAAACTTGAGACTCCAGCTCCTGTTGTATTGGTTGTGACGGTTCCCCAATATCCCATTCCTAGTGTAATCCCTCCTGTTAATAATGAACTTCCGAAATTTGCGTAACTAAAATCAGTCTTTTCAGGATCTTTATAAATATTATATCCCTGCATTCCTAAGTTTGCCGTACCTGTGGTTGTTACCCCTATCACGCGGTTAGCTAAAGATGTGCTACCTAACCAACTAGATACATAAGGGCTAACAGTTTTGCTTGCCATTGGCAAAGCCAAAGTAATTGTTGCTATTGCAGCCCTAGGAATTTTATTTGTTCTTTCTAAGTCACCATAGTTATCGATGATTGGTGTCAACTGATTGATACTCGTTTGTGCTATGTAGCGACAATCCGAATTACAGTTACCTGAATTTAACAATGCTCTGAGCTCATCTTTTTGTTGCTCTAAATAATCTTTAGAAATTTTTGTATCCAATGCTTTCTGTAGCTGTTCTTTATCCAAGTTTTCAGCAATAGCAATTAATTTCTTTTTGTCCTCATCTGTGGCTGCACTATCATACTTATCAATCCACGATGTGATTTGTTTAGCACTCAAATAGTTATTCTCAACAACAACTCATTCCATTGCGACTTAGCCAGATAAAACCACCTTTCCCTAGTGCATTCAGTCAGTTACAAGCCGATTTTCCCAGTGCATTTTCACGTTTGGAGTTGATCGCCCCGACGTGCGTTTTTGGCCTCTGTCATCACTTTTTACCTAAGACGCAGTTTAGCGCAACGGCGGCGTGACTGCCAACTTGTTGGCGGGCACAACGCCGTTCTGCGGGTGTGGGCGGCATAGAGCCCACCCGTGACGCGCGCGGCACGTTGAAGCGCCATTCTTCCTGGTTAACCGAGGTTTTGCATGACCATGCCTGACTCGGGAAGCCCCCTGGGGGGCTGCATGGGCTGGACGCGACTGGGCGCCGAGGCCGAGCCGCGGGGGCCGATATAATGCGGATTAGGCGAACCAAGCCACCCTGTTTTGCTGAGTATGCTACATCACCGATTGGCGCGGTGCGCCTAAGCGCGATTGTAGTGTAAAAACACCGACAGCTAAAGAAGATGTGCTAAAAACCAGACAGTATACAGTGGGTTATCCCCCTAACCGCGGTAAACCCAACCCCAGCCCACAACTGATATTCAGCGGTAAGTGGTTGAGTGAGTTAGGGTTTACGGTTGGAAGCAACGTCACTCTCACGCGCCAAGCCGGACAGTTGATTATCCGGCTGGCTGAGGAGTGAGAGTATTAAGAAGGCCCTGTGTAAAACAGGGTTTATTTACTCTTAAATTCATGTGAAAAACTATCTAAAATACTTTTCACGGGCAAAGAAGCATTTGACTTGAGATGGTATATTTTACCACTAATCTTGCCCAAATCATCCTCAGATAAACTACATATATCCATAGATCTTAACGAGTCGATACAACTAATAAATAAATCATAATTCTCAGTATCAATGAGCTTTAAAATAATATTTAGCTCATGACTATTTTTTAAATCACCCAAGGATTCGACCAATCTAGTTTTCCAAAATATAGATTTGTTCGATAACTCATTAAATAGGCATGCCCAATCTGATTCGTTGAATTTACTTAAAATTTCAGCAGATTCAACAACACCGCAATCATACCAATAATCTCCAGGTTCATTATCATTACTAAAATCAGTAATACATAAATCAAATTCTTTATACATATACATGCCTCAATCGATTGGATTAAAGCCAGGAGTCGGTTTTCCACCTACAGGATACCCAGCTGTAACTTGATTTCCTTTTTTAATCACATCAATTTCTACACCATTAATTACACCACGATGTAATGTTTCACCTGTTGAGCTTCTTTGCCCAATAGCCGTGGAATTACCAATTTTATTTACAGAATCAATAATGCTTCTATCTGACCAATGCTCTGGGAATAGTGTACTTGTCTTAATTTTTGATAAGTTCCCATCTGGGAACTGAGTCGTAAATTTCACAACTCTTGTACCGTCTGGATTCAATTTTATTGTTTCCACAGCATAATTTGGATTTTCATTACTCACTGAAGGCGAGTGTCCGCCAATTAATTTATTTGAGTTTCCAACTCTTTGCCCCACAAGTATCTTGGCTTCTATTTCAGGTGAGATTACTGTTATATTGGGTTGATTAATTATCGGGTTAGTTTCTTTCCCTTTTTGCCCGCCCCCTTTCGCTGCACTATCTATCTTAGAAGAACCTGTACCGCTAGCTCCTCCTTTCCCACCGCTCGATGTAGTGGCTCGACCATCAATCAATCCATTCTCATTCATCACAATTACAGTGGCTAAAATCCCTGTTAGCTCTTTGAGGTTTTCTGTTTGTGATGAATGTTTATTTATCCTATTTTCTAATGCAGGCTCGAGTTTAGATATTGAATCTCTTACCATTTCTTGGCATTGTGCATTACAATCTGGCAAGCCTTCCAATGCTTTTAGGCCAGCTAATGCACTCTTCATATCATTGGTTGATATCCCCCAAGCTTCCGCTTGTGACTGAAGTTGCCTGTCTAATTTATCAATATCTTGTTGTAACTGTTTTCTCTCTTCTGGTGTTTTTGCATTAGCGAATTCACCAACAAAAGTAATGATTTTTTCAGCATGTAAGAAGTTATTCTCAACCGTGGTCTTCCCTGCCTCGGCGGCATTGCCTGCGCTCGATGTATCGCCACCCACTAATCCGCCGGCTATTCCCGCTGCCAAACTCGCAAAGGCGCTCACTGTCGCTTTTTCGTCTTCCGTCAGCTCACCGAGCGTTTTACCGTACAGTTCTACCGACAGCATCCCCATCGCTTCACCCGTCATGGCTCCCAGCGATTGTGCCCCTGCATTTTCACCTTTTGCCAGCGCTAATGCAACATTCGCAATACCATGGGCCGCTAAACGCCCTGCTTTATTTTCCTCTCCAATATTCTTGGCTATCTGATTGGCAATATACGGTGCACTCGCATTCCCCACCGCTTTATTCACATCACCGCTCACCAAGCCTTGGATTAACGCCGTCCCTGACTCCACGATACGGCGATTATCACCACCAACGCCCCATTCTGACCCTTGAACCGCTTTCTCTATACGGTCATTTAATACCGCGTTCCGAATGGCCGTTTCATCCCCTTTTAAGTTCGGATCTTTGATAGAAGCAATGGCTTTCTTACGCTCATCGTCTGTCATTGGCGTTTTATCAAAGTTTTTCCTTTCGTTCTTAGTGGCTTCTAGCCTTGAATGTCAGTGCTGATATGCTTCTTTTTGAAGCCAACGAACGTGACCCTGATGAGCGCCTTAAGCTACAGTTTGAAGCGATTTCACAGCTGGATGAGAAAGAGAGAGAAGCGATTGAGACCGTGATTAACAGCATCTTACATATGCATGATGCTAAACGGTGGACAACAAAGAGTAATTAACCGGATTTTAGCGCGGTTAACTCGCCCACTAACTGCGTTTTCTCTATCCGCTTTTGCTCTTTCTCTTTATCAAAAATCGTATTGAGTTTTTCATGAGCATTGTCTGTATCTCGGCTTAATTCGCTGATATCTTGTTTCTGATTGTCTTTATCGCGAATAACAATGTTACCCTCCGATACCGCTGCATGCTTGGTATTGCTGTCTTTCCCTTTGTTATTCACATTGGTCAGCAGTGAACCCATCACTTTAAAGCGCCCATTGCTCTCATGTTTTACACGATGGACTCAAAAATCATGTAAATAGCTAAAAAACCCAAAGGGAAAGATATGATTGGTTATTTTTTAGATTTGGCGAGAGATGATTAGTGTGACGGGGGAGTAGTCACAGTGGCTAGAGACGAGTGTAAAGTAAAAAACACCGACAGCTAAAGGACAGGCGGTAAAATCAAGACAGTATACAGTGGGTTACACCCCCTACCGCGGTAAACCCAACCCCAGCCCACAACTGATATTCAGCGGTAAGTGGTTAAGTGAGTTAGGGTTTACGGTGGGTAGCAACGTTACGCTCTCCTGCCAAGCCGGACAATTGATTATCCGGTTGAGTGAGGGGGAAAGTTAGTTAAACCACTTCATTAACTATTATCCTATTTATTATACATAAAGTAGGTCACCACTCCTAGCATTGGGCTTAATACCAATGCTAGCTTGCATGCTTTTTTTATATACTCAAATGAAAATGTAAATTCTGTATTCATCAATAGCCATGTATAACTTTCAGCAAAGAAAAATGAAAATACCCCCATAGCAAAAATTACAATAGCCCACATTGAAGTTAAAAAAGAAGAAAAAATCCTTTACTATTTCTGTGATTCATTGGCATTTTCCTGCTCTTTTTTAATTGCTTCTTGGGCTTGGCTATTAGTGATTTCAGTCGTTAAAGATGAACCTACATTCCCTCCGATCCCTGGCAGTACTGCTGGTGATAAATCTTTTGATAACCCTAATTGCCCTTTATTCGCACCACCTTGTATTCTAGGGTTATATTTAGGATCGAAACCCTTTGTTTCCATATACATCCATTTATTACCACTCCACTTTATGAGACTGCCTAGTCCATAGCCAATTCCTGAACTAATTCCAGACGTTCCAGCGCCTAGCAATGGATCTTCACCTTTTAATTCACTTGAAAGCCCCCCTCCGAAAGCATTCCACCCTACTACACCATAAAAATTAGAGTTTTTAGTAATTCCACCTACGTGAGCAGCAATGAGTACATCAGTGTAATTAATGGGTTTATCTCCAGATAACTGAATGAGGTAATTAGCACTTCCACCTATACCCGCTACAATAAGCCCTGTTCCTGAATATAATCCTAATCCAGCAACGCCAGCGGCATGTCCCGAAGTTTCTAAATTACCGTCATTAATACCTTTAGCAATTTCCGCTTTACAATTTTGATCGCAATCTTTGACATCAGCAAGCCAGAACCCAAGATTTCCACCGAGCCCAGCGCCAGACATAGTGTTATTCTCAACCGTGGTCTTCCCTGCCTCGGCGGCATTGCCTGCGCTCGATGTATCGCCACCCACTAATCCGCCGGCTATCCCCGCTGCCAAACTCGCAAACGCACTCACCGTCGCTTTTTCATCTTCCGTCAGCTCACCGACCGTTTTACCGTACAGTTCTACCGACAGCATCCCCATCGCTTCACCCGTCATGGCTCCCAGCGATTGTGCCCCTGCATTTTCACCTTTTGCCAGCGCTAATGCAACATTCGCAATACCATGGGCCGCTAAACGCCCTGCTTTATTTTCCTCTCCAATATTCTTGGCTATCTGATTGGCGATATACGGTGCACTCGCATTCGCCACCGCTTTATTCACATCACCACTCACCAAACCTTGGATTAACGCCGTCCCTGACTCCACGATACGGCGATTATCACCACCAACGCCCCATTCTGACCCTTGAACCGCTTTCTCTATACGGTCATTTAATACCGCGTTCCGAATGGCCGTTTCATCCCCTTTTAAGTTCGGATCTTTGATAGAAGCAATGGCTTTCTTACGCTCATCGTCTGTCATTGGCGTTTTATCAAAGTTTTTCCTTTCGTTCTTAGTGGCTTCTATCCTTTCATTCGTCACCGCTATATCAGTAATCTGCTTACCTAACTCACCCACTAACTGCGTTTTCTCTATCCGCTTTTGCTCTTTCTCTTTATCAAAAATCGTATTGAGTTTTTCATGAGCATTGTCTGTATCTCGGCTTAATTCGCTGACATCTTGTTTCTGATTGTCTTTATCGCGAATAACAATGTTACCCTCCGATACCGCAGCATGCGTGGTATTGCTGTCTTTCCCTTTGTTATTCACATTGGTCAGCAGTGACCCCACCACTTTAAAGCGCCCTTTGCTCTCATGTTTTACACAATGGACTCAAAAATCATGTAAATAGCTCAAAGCCCAAAGGACAAGATATGATTGGTTATTTTTTAGATTTGGCGAGAGATGATTGGCGTGACGGGGGAGTAATCACAATTGCTAGAGACGATTGTAAAGTAAAAACCCAGACAGCTAAAGAACAGGCTGTAAAATCAAGACAGTATACAGTGGGTTACTTGCCCAACCGACAACGCCCGAACCCCAGCCCACAGCTGATAATCAGTGGTAAGTGGCTGACGGAGTTAGGGTTTACGGTGGGCAGTCACTTTACCCTCACACGCCAAGCCGGACAGTTGATCATCCGGCTGGCAGAGAGCGAGTAAGACTTTTAAGGAAGATCCCTGTATAGAACAGGGATCTTATTTATATCAGGTCTTCGCCGTTAAGAAGCACTACTACATTCTCCTTTCCTAGCTCTTTCTTTACTAATTCAGCAATATCATCTGTAGATATAACTAATGTTTTGTCATTAACAGACATATAAAAATATGACCTAGGAGTTAAACCAAATTCATTAGCTATCTCTATATCTATCTCATCAGGTAAAGCCGCTTTAGATAAATAATATCGTTTGGGGAATACATCAGAATATTTCTTATAAAATAAATCTAATTTATCCTGAAGTTCTTTAATGCTACTAGTTGTAAAGCAAGTAATTCCTATTGACATAATTTATCATTTAATCCTTATCGCATTACCTGATTTATCAACAACAATAACTTTATCTAGCCCTACTATTGGCCACTTAGTTAGCTGTTGCTGTATTGCTGGAACTGAGACAGTTGTATCCGACATATTTATGACAACATTAGTTGTTTGCCCACTAGTAACTTTACGTTTTACTTCACTATGTATATTTCGAACGCTTCCTGATTTAGGTGCATAGTTATCAAAGATTTCGCCATTGATCCTGTAATCAGGGTCTTTTTTACCGGCAACAATAGGGTTTTGTTCTACATGGAAGCCTGACTTCGATAATATCTGTGCACTTTCATTTTCTCGATTGAGTGAGCGGATATTTTCTTTTGTCATTTGAGGCGTTGTTTTAGTGACATGCCCAGTTAATGAACCTTCTGATTTCGGGATGGAGTTTCCTATCGTCCCTGTTTGCCAAACATTTGTTTCTGGAGAAACTATCCCACCTGTCGGTTTTTCAACCACTTTATTGCCTGCAATACCACCAAATACAGCTAAAGAGCCAAGGCCAATATTAATTCCACCTTCTGTATAATTACCCTCAATAACTTGACCTATCCCTGTTCCTGTTTGGTAAGAGCCTCCCGCAATGAGTGTACCCCGAATAATTGAGCCATGCACACCAGGTAATGCAACCAACGCATCAGCACCAACCGCAGCTTGTCCCGATTGAACGCCATACATTTTTAAGTAACTAAGCGCCTCGTTATACGCTTTCGCATCTGCATAAGCGGCAACAAATGCACCACCATTAACAAGATTCTGAATAGCTGCCTTTGCCTCTGTTTCACTAAATCCATACACCGTTTGCAGCTCATAGCCGTACTGATTGAGTTGATTTGCTAAGTCTTGTTGTTGGCTTTCATTTAATTGGCCATTGCGATATTGCTCAAGTAACACATTGCTCGCTTTATCTTCATTGGTGAGATAGACAATGTTTTGGGAGGCTTGTAATAGGTTTTTACCTTCCTTTTGATCATCAAGAGCTTTTATCAGCTTTTCATTTTTTGTGGCCGATAAAAAATTATTCTCAATCGTGGTCTTCCCTGCCTCGGCGGCATTGCCTGCGCTCGATGTATCGCCACCCACTAATCCGCCGGCTATCCCCGCTGCCAAACTCGCAAACGCACTCACCGTCGCTTTTTCATCTTCCGTCAGCTCACCGACCGTTTTACCGTACAGTTCTACCGACAGCATCCCCATCGCTTCACCCGTCATGGCTCCCAGCGATTGTGCCCCTGCATTTTCACCTTTTGCCAGCGCTAATGCAACATTCGCAATACCATGGGCCGCTAAACGCCCTGCTTTATTTTCCTCTCCAATATTCTTGGCTATCTGATTGGCAATATACGGTGCACTCGCATTCGCCACCGCTTTATTCACATCACCGCTCACCAAGCCTTGGATTAACGCCGTCCCTGACTCCACGATACGGCGATTATCACCACCAACGCCCCATTCTGACCCTTGAACCGCTTTCTCTATACGGTCATTTAATACCGCGTTCCGAATGGCCGTTTCATCCCCTTTTAAGTTCGGATCTTTGATAGAAGCAATGGCTTTCTTACGCTCATCGTCTGTCATTGGCGTTTTATCAAAGTTTTTCCTTTCGTTCTTAGTGGCTTCTATCCTTTCATTCGTCACCGCTATATCAGTAATCTGCTTACCTAACTCGCCCACTAACTGCGTTTTCTCTATCCGCTTTTGCTCTTTCTCTTTATCAAAAATCGTATTGAGTTTTTCATGAGCATTGTCTGTATCTCGGCTTAATTCGCTGACATCTTGTTTCTGATTGTCTTTATCGCGAATAACAATGTTACCCTCCGATACCGCAGCATGCGTGGTATTGCTGTCTTTCCCTTTGTTATTCACATTGGTCAGCAGTGAACCCGCTGCATTCCCCATTAACTGGTCTTCAAATGGTGTGCCTCCTGTACTGAAACCACCACTTTGGCTATCCACCTTGTACTCCGCTTTGTTTTTAATATCACCAAAGCCCAGAGTACCTGTATCCAATGTGTTTTTATCCGCCTCTGCCGTACTGCTTATGACCGCACCATCAAGTTGTGTATGCTCACCCACCGTAATATCAAAACCGCCTTTGCCTGCATTGATACCCGTTTGCTTATCTACCGATTGATAATCGCTGTGCATTTCGGTTTTATTGGCATTCACGGAAGCTGTGGTATTCAACCTTGACCCAATACTGCCAGATACACTGCCACTTTGTTGCTTCGAGTCATATTTGTCCGTCGCTTGTTGGCTAGATAGGGTCAAATCCCCACCCACATTGGCTTTAACGCTTTCACCGCTCACTTGCGCACCGGTTAGCGTGGTGTCTTTGCCACTGTTCAGCGTCAGTTGTTTACCCGCATTAACCTCTGTATCGGTATAGAACTGGCTATTGCCTTTCTCAAAACCATTGCCTTTATTCACGCTCGCATTAACATTCCAACCGCCCGTACTAATACCTGCACCGATTGAACTGCCTTTACTTTCGTTCTTACCATTCACGGTTTGAGTGTTGGTGGCACTGGTCAGGTTAATATCATTTTTCGCAGTTAAGGTTATGTTTTTACCTGCATCCACTTGGCTGCCTTGTACCGTCAGGTTGCCTTGGCTACCCTCTTTTTTACCTGTGGCTGTAAGGTTGACATTGTCCCCAGCACTTAAGCTGCTACCTGATGCGGTATTTTGCTGTGTTTTCGTGGTGGTTTTTGAAGAACTACTGCCATAAGACACATTGACGCCAAAGGCATCTGCCACACTACCACCTTCTTTCAGTCCAGCCAACTCACCGGCTTGCTGAGCTTGTACACCCTGTAAGCCCGCTTTCATTCCTTTAAGTGCAGCTAACTGACCATCATCTTCTTGTTTCGCTGATTTTGCAGTCTGCGCCATACCATCTAACAGGCTACCCGTTGTACCGCCTAACGATACCGTCAACCCACTGGATTTACTTTCCACCGTGGTGATATCCGTACGGCTATTTTCAGCCGCGGTGATACTCACATCACTGCCCGTTACATTGATATCTTTCGCCGCAATCACATCACTGCCGTGAATATTTGCACTGCCACCAGCGGTTAAGTTTACATCTCCCGCCGTACTGCCAATCACACTGCCTTTTTTCTGGTTGCTATCGGTTTCGGTAGTCACTTTTTGTGAAGTTGAACCAACCGTGAAACCTAAACCGCCACTGCTCATTAACCCTGATTTTTTGGTTTTCGACACATGAGTTTCATGCAGTGCTTCGTCAGAAGTGGTTACATTCAATTGATTGCCAGCATTGACGGTAACATCGTTAGTTCCGAGTATATTACTCCCCTCGATATTCACGTCATTCCCTGCCGTCATTTTCACACTATCGCCACTGAATGTACTACTGATGGCTGTGCGCTCATTCACCTCATCATGGGTTTCTTTGGTGGTACTTGATAAGAAGCCTTTATCCTTGTGTTTGGTGTGTTTCGCATAATCACTTGTTTCAATACCGGAAGTAATATTTATGTCACGCCCAATATTGATCGCTAACTCCCCACCGCTACTCACGTTTGCTGCACGGGCAGACAGGTCTTGCCCCGCAGATAAGGTTAAATCCCCTTGAGTTTGGATTTGTGTGCCAACCTCTGTGCTGTTAGCGCCACGATAGTAATTGCTTGAATTATGGGTGTAATCAAATGCCGAGCTAACATCGCGAGTTTCTAAACTAATATCACGCCCTGCAATTATCGATGTTTTGCCATCAACCCCTAAGTTGCCGATATCTGTCGCGATTAGGTTTATATCTTGCACCGCTTTTAAGGTAAGCTGACCATTATCACCCGTGACATAGATACTGGCAGGACGATCGAGCCATTGTGATTTGCCATCCCCACGCTGCGCCGTTTCACTGAGAATATCGCGCCCCGCTGATAACGAAACATTGTCTAAACCACGGATTTCCCCACCAACATTTTTAATATCTTTTAGGGCATCAAGCTGTATGTCTTTGCCTTGGATGCGGCCGCTATTTTCGATATTTTCAGCACGTAAGTCCGTCAATTCACGGCTACTAATTTCGCCGCTATTAAGGATATTGCCAGTCATATTCACAGAAACATTGCGCCCCGCCAGTAATGCTCCATTGCCGTTTAGATCCCCTTGGCGAGCACGAACGTACACCTGCGGGACACTCACTAGTTCAACACGTCCATCCGGCAACGTGACTTCCTTATTCACCATCCACACAATATCTGTGGTTAAATTCGCCATCTGTTCTGGCGTTAAGGCGATACCCGGTGTCAGGTTAAATTGGTTACCGAATGCCACACCATTGGTTAACAGTGCACGATACTGTTCCTCGTCACTACTGTAGTTACCCAGTAAACGCTGCCCAGTAGTTTCAATCAGTTGGTCACGCACTAAACGCTGCTCATAGTAACCATCACCTAACCGCTTATGCAGTTGTTCATTCGTGACAATATCAATACTCGACAACCATTTTTTATAGTTAGTGAAGCGTGGGTCTGTTTCAATCAGGAATTGGCTATCACTGTTAGGTGTTAGATTAAATAGACTGTTGTCGGGTAATTGGGTATTTGGTCCAACGGTTCTGATCACTGTATCGAGGTTATCTTTACCTTGAGAGCCAGTCTCTGCTGTGATGTTCTCCCCTTTACCAGCGTCATTTTGCCCTTGAATGTCAGTGCCGTTACCCACATTGGCATTTTCGACTTGCAATGATGAGTCAACTGATTTGTCATCTTTGACATCCACTTCGGCTGAAATCGACGGTAATTGCGTCACTTCCATTTGTTGACCTGGTAACAAGTCTAATGGCGTATTTTTACCCTCTTTTAGCGTTTGTTCAGTGATAGCTGAACCTTGGTTATCTTGTAGGCTTGCAGCAGAAACCCCCTCCGCTTGCCCGTCAAGTTTATTCACTTTCACTGAATCGAGCTGAGTTTTATTGATACCACCCGCATTTTCGGTGACTTCTAATAAATGTAATGCTAAATCTTCTTCGCTATTAACCCCTTGGTATTTTGACGTGCTAGTACGCGTTTTCCATTTTTTACCGCCTTTATAGCGATAAATCGTGTTTCCATCCTCAAAAATACGACGAACACCTTGCGCTTCTTCGTTGTTTAGTTCATAGCCTGTTAAGATCAGGTTTTGCCCTGCCACAACACGTGAATTTTCATTGTTCAGTTGCTGCCCATCAATCGTCAAATGCTTACCACTGGTGATCAGTGCTGCATCGCGTTTGATAACTTGTGTTTCATAAATAATACGGTCGTAATCATATTCATAAAAATATTTTGTCCAGTTTCCGTATTCAAACATCCGCCAGCGATTGGATTTTTCATAATGAATACCCACTTCTTTATTGAGCGTGCCATCTTCATTAATCGCATAACGAGTTTGATTACCATTTCTTGGTTGCAACTTATAACGGTTACCATTACCCGCATCATACCAATCAAAGTGCTCACGACTGACCTCCACTGCATCGTCAGTCAGTTGCAAATGGATATCTTTGTTTTCAAGTAAATCAGTTTTCAGTGTGAGGTTGCCTGACGCTTCAATATTTGCACTGTGGTTTTTCACACTTTTGGCATGACCAGTGGCTTGTAGTTGGTCATTTAATTGCTTACCGATAACTAAATCACCGTCACTGTAAATCAAACCATGGTCACGGTTTAATAGCTCAGAAACCGCAAGGTTAACCTCTTTACGCCCTGCAATAACGGCCGCTTTATCCCCTTGCTTATCATTCAAGAGGGAATTGATCGCTATTGCTAGGAAATCTCCGTAAATACGCCCTGTGCCTAGATTATCTAAAGAATTCGCAACAATGTGAGTTAATACACCGTCTATAAGCCCAGTATTAAGCACCTGACCGCTGGCTTTAATTCGGGTATTTTGCCCACTGATCTCGCCGGAAAGTTGGTTGATAACGGCCGTAGTGGTTAACGCCAGTTCGCCAAGGCTAGAAAATAACCCTTTATTGGTAAAGCCTTGTGCAAAATTCGCGGTTAAGTTCTCGCCAGCTTGAATGCGCCCTGTATTTTCAAATAACTGGTTAAGTGTCAGTGATAATGCTTTTTGTGCAATCACCTTGCCTTCGCCCGTTAATTGGTCCGCAGAAATAGCGGCTGAGCCATTACTAACCATCACCCCTTGTTGGTTCGATAATACTAAGGCTTTACCTTGGGCATTATCAGTTACATTCAACTGAGTTCCCGCTGAGAGCATCCCTTGAATATTATTCAAGCTTTGTGCCACATTCGCTTCAATGGCTTGCCCTGCACGGAGTGCACCGCTTTGGTTATCTAATGTCGTGGTTTTCAGGGTGATATTCTGCCCTTCCAAACCTTTACCTGTTTTAGCTGTATTTTTGTTATCAATAGATTGAGCTGAAATATCGAGGTTTTCATTAGCCTTGATCCAGCCTTGTTGGTTTTCAATTTGCTGTTTTACTGCCAATTCAACATTATTGAGGCCTTGAATAACACCACTCGCATTATTGAGCTGTTGCGTATTCACGTTCAAGTTTTGACCAGACAAAAGCTGCCCTTGCTGGTTTTCAATCCGTTGATGAATATCCAGCGTTGCATTTCCCTGTGACTGAACAACCCCTTGAGTATTATCAAGGTTCTTTCCTGTCACGTTTAACGCCGATTGGCTCAGTAATAACCCTTTTTGATTATCAATCTGCTCAGCATTCACGGTAAGTCCAAGTTTTCCTTGAACAGTACCTTGGGTATTAGTTAAATCCCCTGTATTCAGTTCGAGCTTGCCATTACTCGCTAATGTGCCCTGTTGGTTTAATAGCACCTGTTGCTGGGTATTGATATCCATTGACTGACCCGCAAAAATTTGGCCATTCTGGTTTTCAATACCTGTGGTGGTGAGCGATGCCGCTTCCGAACTTTGAATTTGTCCTTGCTGGTTAAGGAGCTTGCCACTGTCAATGGATAAGCCTCCACCACTTAATATGCCACCATTTTTTTGCGTGTGGCTATTATTCACCACTTCACCATGGGAATTCAGAGTCAGCTGATGGCCTGCTTGCAGTCGGCCTTGTTGATTATCCAGCGCTCCCGTATTCGCCGTTAAATCATTGGCGGCAAGAATTTCACCTTCGCTATTATCAACACGCTTTTTCTGGCTATTGAGTGAAATTTGACTAGCTTGAATTTTCCCTTGGCGGTTAATTAACTCTCCAATGGTTAATGCTAAATTTTGGCTAGCAAAAATCCCCTGTTCATCTGTTTTAGCTAGGTTAGTTAAACGCTGTCCTTGGGTATCAATATTAATGGATTGCCCTTTGATCACCCCTTCGCTGTTATCCAATTGTTGGATATTCATTGTCAGCTCGGACTGACTTCCCACCAAACCTTGCTGGTTATTAACCCCTTGGCTGTTCAATGTCAGTGCATTTTTTGCCACAATACGGCCCTGCTCATTATTGAGCTTACCGGTAGTTAGGGTTAAACCCCCTTGCGCATAAATCCCTTTGTCATCACCGCTTTGGGTATTAATCAGTTGCTCACCATGGGTATCAATCAGCATCTCACTGCCTGATTGAATTGAGCCTTGCTGGTTGTCTAGTTGGCCGCTATTTAATACTAGTGTTTGCTGAGCTAACAGTGAGCCCTGTGTATTATCAAACCGCTGGTTATGGGTATTAATATTGATAGCATTGGCTTGTAAGTAGCCCAACTGGTTTTGCAGCGCCTGATTGCGCATCTGTAAAAGGCGTTCTGCGGCAATTAACCCAGCTTGGTTATTGATATTATTAGTAATGTTCAGTTTTGCATTACCATGACGAGCAACCAGTTTACCTTCTCGGTTATCAACGCTATCTGCGCTAATATTCAGGTTATTTTCACCAACAATAGCCCCATGTTGGTTCAATAACTCACTCAGCAAATTAATAGTGAGCTCACCGTTCTTCGCGGTAATAATTTGCCCATCGTTGTTATTCAAAGAATCAGCTTGTAGAGTAAAATTACCGTTACTCCCTATTTCACCCGCTTGATTGTTCAAATAACCTTGTAACGTAATTTCCCCTGCTGTATCGCCAGTTTGCAATAATTTCCCACCTTGGTGGTCAAGGGTATTTGCCGTTATTAAGATTTGTTCGGCCTGAGTGATAGCCTGATTCAGTGAAACAGCACCCGTTTGAATATTCAACGTATTTGCGGCCAGTATTTCGCCTTTATCGCCATCCAGTGACTGGCTGTTTAATGTCACATTCCCCATACTGGCGATCACTTTTCCCGTACGGTTGATCAACGATTGGGCTTCCATAAACACGCCTTGGCGGCCTGTTAGCGTTCCACCTGTGTTATCCAGAGCATGCTGAATTTGTAAGTCTAACTTACCCATTTTTGCGCTGAATATGTGACCTTGTTGATTATCAAGGGTATTGGCTTTGATCAGCCAAGAACCATTACCACTGATATCCCCTGTGTTATTATCAAGATGTTGGGATAGGTTAATAGTACCTTGCTGCTCACCCAGTTGGGTCATCGTCCCTTGTTGATGCGTTAAATTATTCGCTGTCAATTGGATGTGTTGTGCTTGCGTAGTCGCTGCACTTAGGTCAATGTCTTTACCATTAAGTGATAAGTCACCTTGTGCAACCATCTCCCCACGTTGGCCTTGCAGGTTTTCAGTCGAAACCGACATATTGCCTTGTTTACTAATCACTTTCCCATCGGTATTCGTGAACGAGAGCGTGTTGAGCATAAAATTTTGCTCGGCAAACAATGTCCCTTGGGTGTTATCTATGCCCTGCTTTGCATTTAAGATCAAAGCCCCTACTTTTGATGCCACTACCACACCTTGCTGGTTAGAAAGCTTAGCCACATCCAAGCTTAATGTGCCTTGGCTACTAATATTTCCTGATTGGTTATCAAGGTGTTGAGCTAGTTTAATTTCCCCTTTTTCACTACCTGTTTGTAGCATTTGGCCACGTTGATGGGAAAGGCTTTGCCCATCAATTTGGATATTATCGGCTTGTGTCACTGCATCATTGAGGTTCAGGTTATCCCCTGTTAAGGCGAGTTTACCTTTCGAAAGGATTTCCCCTTTCTCACCATCCAGTTGTTTTAACGCCAGATGATTATCACCAAAACTGGCAATAACTTTGCCCGATTGGTTAATTAAATGCTCTACTGCGAGCTGAACCCCCTGATTACCTAATAATATTCCTTGCGTATTATTCAGCGCCTGTTGAATACTCAGTGTCAATTGCCCCTGTTTGGCGGCAATGATTTTCCCCTCTTGGTTATTCAACTCGTTTGCCACAATATCAACTTGACCATTACTGGAGATTTCCCCTTTCTGGTTATCAAATTGATTTTGAATATGCAGCTTGGTTTTTCCTTCCCCTGTTTGCAATAAGGTTGCGCTCTGATGGATGAAGTTATTGGCTAAAATAGAAATTTGATCCGCTTGGGTTAAACCTTGGTTTAAGTTGATATCAGCGCTTTCGATGCCTAATGTGTTTTTCGCAAAAATAGTGCCTTGTGCACCGTCTAAACTATTTGCTGTCAATAAAGCTGCACCCGATAAACTGCTGATTTTACCTTGTTGGTTAATCAGTTTATCCGCTTTGATCATCAAATACTTATCGGTTTGGACAACACCACGGGTGTTATCAAACACCTTTGCAGACGTAACATCTAAGCGATGGTTCAATTTACCGTCTGTATTGTCGACTTTTTCTGCCTGTAAGCGTAAATCACCTTTGGATGTGATACTTCCTTGGTAATTATCAAGCTCATTAGTCACATTAAGCCCCATGGCTTTACTCCCCGTCTGCAACATATTGCCTTGACGGTGAGATAATGTATTCGCTTGTAACGTGATTTGCTCTGCTTGGGTGGTGGCGTTATTTAAATTCACTGATTGTGCGGTTAAATTCAATGCACCATTGGTGAGGATCTCCCCTTTTTGCCCATCTAGTGAATCCGCTTTGATAGTTAGCCCTTGCTTACCAGAGGCTAACAACGTGCCTTGCTGGTTGTTCAGGCTTTGGCTTTGAATATCCATTTTGCCATCACGGCTTAATAACTGACCCGATTGGTTATTCAGCTGTTGCGTGATAACGGAAGTCTCTCCCGCTAGATTGACCTCACCTTGTTGATTACCTAATACCTTAGTGTGTAAGGTATTTTTTGAATTTCCTTTTTGAACGAGCTTACCCTGTTGGTTGTCGATAAACTCGGGAGCAGATAAGGTGAGTTGATGAGCAACAATCTCCCCTTTTTGGTTATCAATGCCGCGTTTAGCAGTCAATGTCGCGTTGTTCGTTGCCAGTAAATGCGCTTCTTGGGTGCGAATATCCGTTGCGGTAGACGTCAGCGCGATATTTTTGGCTTGGGTATTGGAATGGGATAGATCTACCCCGCTGCCTGTTACTGTTAATGAGTCTTTAGCAACAATATCCCCTTGTAATGCTATTTCTTTCTCGCCTTTAACCGTTAATGAACCCGCTGATGTAAGCTTACCTTTACTATCGACCCCCGCGGCTAATAATGCGGTACGGTCACTATTGATTTGCTCAGCACTTAGCGTTGCATCGCGCCCTGCGACGATTTGGCCTTTATCGGTGTTGGTTATTACCTGTTTCGCCTTAAGTTGGATATCATTTTGCGCCAGTACGGTGCCTGTGTTATTGATAGCTTTCTGGCTATTTATTGCAATATTGTGACTGGCGGTGATCACCCCAGAGTTACCCACTTTACCATCAGCAGAAAGTGTAATATCCCCGGCTTCTGCACCAATATGCCCTGCATTTCGTACCCCAACACCATGTTCTGTACCACGCATTTTGATGGTATTGGCATACATCCCCCCTAATGCAGCCACATCTAGAGCAAATTCAGGCTTATCATCAGTAGAGGAGTTATCCGTTTTAAGAATGGTTTTCCCATCCGCCGCAACAGTATTTTTTCCTGTCGTAATCGCTAAATCTTTCGCATGTAATTTGGCATTAATATTCACTGAGCGAGCGATCAACGCTGTGTAGTTAGTCCCATTGCCGTTATAGCCTTTACCGACAATATTGATACTGCCTTTATCAACGTCAAAGCCCTTAATTTTGCCATTTTCAATCAATGTTTTACCGGCAGAAAGTAACGCCTTGTCCGCATTAATAAAACCACAACCATTACAGGTGATCCCTGCTGGGTTGGCGATGATCACATCGGCTTTTTTCCCTGCAACTTCAATAAAGCCATTGAGCTGGCTAGGGTCGCGGCTATTCACCTCATTAAGGATGATCTTAGCTTCCCCTTTGGCGAGCCAATCATTGCCTTGGATCATGCCACCGAGTTGCGTATTGACGTTGGTACTACTGTTGTTGAGGATCGCCCCTTTATGATCAACATCGAATTGGCTGTATTGGTTACGAGATACACCATCGCGATTTGGCGCTTGAATGTTAACTTGTGGCAAACCATTTTGTGTATTCACGACAGTCGGTTGCTGGTTACCCGGCGCTTTACCATCCGCAACAATCGTTGACGAAGAAGCGCTAAAGCTCACCATTCCCAATGTTAGCCATAGGGAAGTGACAATCGGCTTGATTGACCAACGTACGCGGTTATTTGCGGTTTTCTCAACACGGTTTTCACTTGAACAGGCAGGGCCCGCACGATGACTGCGCGTAATATCCGCCACCACCATCACCATTTGGCGGGCAGTATTAAAAATTAAGCGATAAAATAACTTGTTCATCCTGAGAGTCCTTAATAATTCCAGTTAACCGAAAACGCAAATGTAGCAGGGTCTGTTTTAAAACCATCGGGTTTAGAGAATGGGGTGCCAATTGAAAGGTCATAGCTTAAGTTGGCAGGGTTGATTGCACCACGTAGGCCAATCGCGCCGCCTGCAAGGTGTGTACCTAAATTAATGTCAGTTCCACGCCCGCTAATTTTGCCGTAATCGACGCCCACATATAGCTCTTGAGCGGGGACAGGTAATGCCCATGATAAGGTGTTACGTAGCGTCCAGCCTTCATCCGCACTGAGAGTACGTTCGCCATCAAACCCACGGACTGTCCAACGGTTACCAATACTGAATTGGTCTTGGGGGGTCAGCGGCCGGTCACTCCGTTGGCGTAAATATTGCGTATCAAAACGCAAGGTTTGGTCAGCTACGCTGAAAGGCACGCTCGCTGAGGCTGAAAACTGCATAATAATGGCCAGTGCCGTCGCATAATCTTGGGAGTCTTTACTGCGAAACTCTTCAAAAGCAGGCATCGCACCAAACCAACGCGTACCGTGTTGATAACTTGCCCCTAAATTAATAGTTGATTGCCCCACATATTGGCGGTGATTTAAGCCCAATTTCCATGCGGTAGTGCGGCGCTTTTGGTTTTCAATTTCGGTGTTTTGTACAAAGTTACGGGTTTCACGCAAATTCACATCATAGGTGGCGGTCGTTTTAGCCGTCGCATCACGGTACAGCACATTACTCAGTTGCAGGTTCAGGCTTTTGCTTTTACCGCGATATTCAATATCACTGTTTGCACCAGCGATGGTTTGGGTGTATTCATAATCACTTGCGGTAGTGGCAAATTGCCAATACCCAAAGGGTACCGAATAATGAGCGCTGTAGTTGGCAGTATCTTTATCGCTGGAAAAACTTAAATCCCGCGTTGCCGTAATGTAGAAAAGGTCACTAAGCGAAGTCGGGTTATCCAGTGCCAACATCACCCCTGCTTGGTTTTTACCGGTACTTTTTGAGCCTGTATTGTCCACCCACGCACCTGCATGCCAATAGCGTGACTGCTGCCGATTAATTACGATTTGGGTTTCCCCTGGGCCATCCCCCGGCACCATTTCCATTGAGGCTTGCACAGTAGGTAAACGTTGTAGATTTTCTAAACCTTGCTCGATATCACGCAAATCTAATAAATTACCTGAATGCGCTGGCATCGCGGTATACAGCGTACTGTATTGTGATGAGTCATCCGTAAATATGACTTTTTGCACTTTTCCGGGCATCACAACCAACTGGAGAACGCCAGTCGATAAATCTTGTTCGGGAACCAATACGCGACTGGTGATCCAGCCATGGCTAATTAATCTATTTTGGACATCTGTCACTAATAAATTAATGCCATCAATACCAATACAGTGACCCACTGCCTGATTCGCTAGCCTTTCAATAGGCACCCAATGGGGAAATGCCTCTTGCCCACTGACAGCAACTCGTTCAATTAAGAAACAGGGATTCTCTTGCGGAAATTTTAACCGTGTTTTTGCTATAGCCGCGGATAAATTTACATCAGGGGATTTCGCATCAAACTGTTGTTGTAAAGTTTGTTGTTGATGCGTTTGGCGATTGAATAAGTTATCGGTGTTATCCGGCTTCAATAACTGTTCTTTTGCTAAAACAGGAAAACAAAAGGTAGAAAAAAGAGTTCCGAGTAGTAAGGTACGTACATTAATCATTAGCTTTTTTTAATTATTTACATTTAAGTTAAGTCAATATACGTAACTTTACATTTTTTTGTTTAAATGACAATCCTAATGTTTATTATTTAATGTTAATTATTTAATTAAAATGTAAATACAGAATTTTCTTACAAAGATAAATTTATCAAATGGATAGCAAATACAATATCCATGATAGTTGTACTCAATATAAATTTTCGGCTTAGTTAACCCCAAGTAAATGCACTTAGAATGAAAATTTAAGTAAATTAGAATCAAATAGTTGCAAGGTACACTCAATTAGAGGGTAAAGAGAATCTAATTAATTACATTTAAAATAGTTTGTTACACTTTTTTATCAGGAAGGAGGAAAAAACTTATTCGAGTTTTTAAAACCCTCTTTTCTCCCCTCGAACTAAAAAGACGAAGGTTTCAGAGGGCTTTTTGATGAATATAGATGAGATAAACCAGTTAGCTATTACTGATATTGATTTTTAATGCCGCAGCAATCGCTAAAGGGGAAAAAGTGATACTCGCAGCGAATAAAGCCGCTAAAATAGCAAAATAGCCATCTAATGGCATTTTAAAACTATGGGCTTCCATCGTCCCTGTCGCATAAATAAGTACTGGGATATATAAAGGAAGAACTAGCAGGCTCACTAAAACACCGCCCTTCTTCAATGAAACCGTTAATGCGGCCCCAATCGCCCCAATAAAACTCAGCACTGGTGTCCCTAATAGTAACGTCCCCACAAGCACTAAAAGTGTATCAGCACTGAAAGACAGCATTAATGCGGCAATGGGAGATAACAGGATCAACGGCAGACCAGTCACTAACCAATGGGCGATAACTTTAGCGAATACGCTAATAAATAAGGGGTGTGGTGCGAGTAACAACTGTTCAAGGGAACCATCAAGATAGTCGTCTTTGAATAAGCGTTCTAATGATAAGAGTGACGATAAAATTGCAGCCACCCAAAACACCCCTACGGAGATACGCGCTAATAACTGGGGCTCAGGCCCGATACTTAGCGGAAATAATGTGATAACAATTAAGAAAAACCACAACGGGTTCATCAGTTCAGAAAAACCACGAAATGCAATTTTGAGTTCTCTATTAATTAATAACCAAAACATGATTCAACCCCACCAGTCAGTTTTAGTGACCCAAATTGCCCCGACATGGCTTGATGAGAGGTAAATAAAATGATGCCCCCCTGTTTTGCATGTTGATGAAAACGCTCTGTTAAGCGTTCCACACCAGCTACATCAATCGCAGTAAACGGCTCATCTAATACCCATAATGGTGCATCACTTAGCCATAACCTAGCTAAGTTCACTCGGCGCTGTTGCCCTGCTGACAGTTGGCTAACAGGGATATCTTCATAACCAATTAAAGAAACTTCCTCTAAAGCAGACCAAATCTGCTCTCCAGCATCCCCTTTATGATGCATTTGATGATAAAACTTTAGGTTTTCGTAAGGGGTCAATAAGGATTTAACTGCCGGTTTATGCCCTAAATAAAGTAGGTGACGGGTAAACTCCTCTTTAAGTTTATCAATCGGCTGATTATTCCAACAAATAGCCCCCTCATCAGGTTTTAATAGCCCAGCCACCATGCGTAAAAGGGTGGTTTTCCCCGCCCCATTTGGCCCTTCGACCTGTAAAATTTCACTGGGCTGCACCGTAAAATCTAGCTGGTGAAATAACACTCTATTTTGCCGATGGCAACTCACCTGTTGAGCACTTAGCATGAAGCAGAATTCCTGTTTTGATTTAAAGGTTAGCTTTTTGCAACTTTATTCAACAGCATATCACTAATCGAGTCATTGGATATTGCGTCACCGCAAAGCACTTGCATCAAAACTTCAGAGCCTAGAGTCGATAATGAAAACAGCATATCCGGCTTCAATAAACGAACTTTATCCATATTGTTTTCTTGGTTGATCAAAACCACAGTTTTAACTGGGTTATCACTCCCTGCTAACTCTTTCACGCCCAATAAAGCAAATGTACTGAGTGAATCACTGTCTGTCATAATCAGCACACACTTAGCATGCTTTACATTGGCTGCAGCGAGTAATTCACTACTCGTTGGGTCCCCAGTTACAATGTTATCTTTTTCTGGATAGTGACTTCGATGGTTTTCTTGGCAAATAACTGCAACAGGTAATTCACGTTTTTTCAGGCTTTGGTAAACATTCACAGCCATTGGGGTACTGCCAATCACCACATAATGATTTTTCATATAAGAAAACCTCTTACGCACAATTTCTTTTGTGCCTTTCGCTAATACCCCAACGATATAAACCACTGAAGTGGTAAAAATCGTGATCCCTAAAAGAATGACTGTCACTGTAAATATCCGTGCATCCACGGTGACTGGGACAATGTCGCCGAAACCGACTGTTGTCATACAAACCAAAGCAAAATAAAAAGCGGTCGTGCCATCTTTAACGACAGGTAAAAATTCATCACCAATATACAAAGTACCAAAAATTGAATAGAGCAATAATGCAATAATACAGGTAATGGCCACGAACCCTGCACTGGTTAAGCTATGGTGATGATATAGCTTCCAAAATACGCAAAGTGCCACTAACAAAGCGAGGGAGAAATAGCCTTGGTGAATATTTTCTTGCACTAATTTTAGATCAACAAATGAAATGATCCCGAGTAAAAACAACGAAAACACCCAGGCGATCCGCGCACCATTGACCATAAATAACGAAAGGAAAATCAATGAAATCCCCAATAGGAAACGCGGGATATCCAGTAATTTCATAAAGCCTAATGATTTTAACCACTGTGTTAGCCCTGATTCACGCCAATCAATGTAGTCTGTATAAGCGCTTAAAACAGGTTTTAAAATCATTGCACCATCAATAATAATCAGTAAAGAAAGTAATACCCTGATTGATAAGGATGATTTCAGAAAAGCCACAAATGAGTTGTCTAACATGAGTTGCTCTCACCCTTTATTGATAAAATTTGCAAATTTTTGATATACCATAAATATATCAAAGGATAATATCAATTCGCTAAATGCGATAACACATAATTATCCGTCATCATAGTATTTCTATAATAACCTATAAAACATCGTCTATAATTGAATGTCACCTTATTTGGCTATTTGCTAACATGAAAAAAACAAAGAAAAATTAAGAAATCCTTATTGATAGATAACATATTTTTGAACTTAATTTACACCTTTTTATCTAAACACCGATTTCCCAATTATTTTTCAATGTGACTTAACGATAATAGAAAACAAGAGTTTACAAAACTATGGTTAACACTACACGCTCTGCAAGATTTAGCTGGATCTCTTTGTTCTGGTTATTAATCTACTTTTGGTATTTTTCGTCATTATTACAGCTATATGTGCTTGTTACTGGGCAAAGCAACTCTATCGGCTTAAGGGACTCATTACTTTACAGCTCCCTTTGGCTAATCCCCGCCTTACTTTTTCCAAAAAAAATTAAGCTGGTTGCAGGGCTGATAGGTATCGTCCTGTGGCTATCTTCTGTGGTTGCTCTCGCCTATTTTGTTGTTTATGGGCACCAAATATCACAAAGTGTTATGTTTGTGATGTTTGAAACCAACACCAATGAAGCTGGGGAGTTTCTTAAACAATATTTTAGTTTCAAAGTGGTTGGTGTAATACTGGCTTATACTGTCGTTGCTATTTTTCTTTGGACACGCCTAAAACCAGTTACACTTCCAAAATCAGGGCGAATCGGTATCTCATTACTGATTTTAATTATTCTGTTTGGTATCCCTTATTATAATAAAGGAATTAAGCAAGACCGCCCAATAGCCAATGTCGCCTCTTATGTGAATAGTAAACTGGCATACGCAGCTCCATGGCAGTTTGTGAGTGGTTACTTATTATATAAGAACCAACTTGCGAATATGGAAGAGCTCATTCGCGATAATAGCAAGATCCCACCATTAGAAAACTTCGTCGATGCGAATGGTAACACTCCTCGGACATTTGTGTTGGTTATCGGTGAATCCACCAGCCGTGATAGAATGAGTTTATACGGCTACACACGCCCAACAACGCCTGAATTAGATGAGCTCGCTAGGGATTACCCAACAAATTTGTCAGTATTTAATGATGTCGTGACATCGCGTCCTTACACCATTGAAGCATTACAACAAATTCTCACCTTTGCAACTCAAACAGAACCGGAGCTATTTAATTCCCGCCCTTCCATCATGAACATGATGAAACAAGCAGGTTTTAAAACGTTCTGGATCACCAATCAGCAAACGATGACCGAGCGTAATACGTTACTTACAGCGTTCTCTCGCCAAACGGATAAACAGTATTACCTCAATAATGATATGGCACAAAGCTCGCGTATATACGATGACGTGGTCTTTGCTCCGTTTAAAGAAGCGCTCGCTGACCCTGCTGAGAAAAAATTCATTGTTGTACACCTATTAGGGACGCATATGCGCTATGAATTCCGCTATCCGGAAGAAAAAGCCATATTTAAAGGGAAAGACGATGTTGTCCCCAAAAACCTTAATGAAGATGAAGTAAACGATTATAACGCTTATGATAATGCACAACATTATAATGATTATGTTGTTTCAACATTAATTAAAGACTTTGATTCTTCAAAAGAAAATGGCTTTTTAGTCTTTTTCTCCGACCACGGTGAAGATGTCTACGATACACCGCCACACAAAATGCTAGGGCGTAGTGAAGGCAAACCAAGTAAAGTCATTTACAATGTTCCTTTCCTTGTTTGGCAGTCCCCTGAGTGGTTGAATACCCATCAATTTGATTTAAATGATAAAACAACTCGCCCATTTAGTACTATGGATTTTATCTATGCATGGTCTGACTTAGCTGGGTTAAATTATACTGGGTTTGAATCTCAAAAAAGCTTATTTAACAATGAGTTTAAACCGCAACCCCGTTATATAGGCGACCCTGAAAATAAATCATCACTGATGCTTTATGATGATTTGAAGAAATAATATGAGGGTAAGTAGATGAGGTTTGCTTCATCTACTTACTTGCTTTATGCAATAATTTTTAATTCATGGCTATTTTTACGGTTTATCTTACCATCTCGTAAAATAAAACTAACTTCTCCGCGCCAAAATTCAGCTAAGAAAATATCATCGACAGAAGCAATTCCTTGTAATTCAATTTGCTGCATTAGCCATTCTTCATCCCTTTCAATAGAATCTAACTCGCTATTTCTAACGATGCCATCTTTCATCAAGATCACCGAAGGCATATTTTTTTCATCACAAATAACCGTTAGCTGCCCATCAGGCTCTATTTGTGCATAATAAATTTCTTGAAATGAGTGAATACCTTGGGCGTGTATCCGTGAAGAAATATTAATAATGTCGATTTTATTTCCTTTTTTTAAGATATTTTCCATAATGAACTGCCCTTTTTTGATGATTGGTATGGGATTACCAATTGCAACATTACGAAAAAAATTAAACTTTTTTGTTAGAAAATTCAAAGAGCTAATAAATAAAACACCAATTATTAAAATAGTAATATACTGATAAAGAGGGATAGTATCACTGTAAATGACCCCACCAATTATTCCCCCAAGCACAAAATTGCCAATAAAATCAATTGGTGTCATCTGGGAAAGCTGAGTCTTTCCTGATAAATTCATATGTGTGATAACAATAGCGAAACCAATAATAAACTTCAAAATGATAAACGAATAATAGTACGTCATATTGCTATCCCTCTATTATCTCAATTAAAAATATATTTTTATCGTTTGTAAACCGACAGCTATTCATCATTTTAGCTGGTTTGCTTACTTATATGTCTACATGACCGACTTAACCATTAAAATATTTTATTTGCCTTTCAACCAAGTCGGCCATCAAGTCTCTTTATCTACCCTAATTTATATTAACCTTTCAAAAAATCATTAATTTTTTTTATAACAATTTTACTTTCAACTATATTTAAATATGAGCATTATGATTAATGCATTTGCATGATTTCAATCACCCCTTTAATACTAAGGATATGTTTATGAATACGAAAGTTATCGCCTCACTATTTTTTGCTGGCATTATGACGGCCATAGCAGGCTGTGATGACGCATCCAAAGGGAATGATACGGTTAAGCAAGCTGAAGAAAAAGCACAACAGCTAAAAGAAGATGGTCAGCAAAAAGCAAATGAACTCTCTGAAGATGTAAAAAATAAGACCGAGGAATTAAAGCAAAACACGGCTGAGTTTGGCCAAGAAGTCAAAACAGATGCTATCAATAAAGCGGATGAAATGGCCACCGATGTGAAAGAGAAAACGGAGTCACTCAAAGCCGAAAACGATGCTAAAACAGATGAGAAATAAGTTTTAGTAACGCTAAAAATAGGAATAAGCTTTGATTAATCAATAAGTCAAACGCCTATACTCTCACCTTATCTGCAACCTTAAATGCAGGCTTAAATGCCTGCATTTCCCATTTTTTATTTTTCGTAACAATAAAAGTACTAAAACCTTCCTTACTTAATGGTTATCTCGTTATATAGTGGGGTTTCTTTTATAACGTCGATATCAGGATTTTTCATGCAAATTAAATATAGCCTTGGACATGCAAGCCCCAAACTCGTGGAAGATGCATTTGACCTACGCCAACAAGTCTTTACCCACGAACAAGGCTTCCCTGCTGACATCGATGTTGATGAATATGATGATACTGCCTTGCATGTCGTTTTGTACCTTAATCAACACCCAGCAGCAGTGTTACGTTGCATTCTGTTTGAAGAGACCGGGTTAGTCAAAGTGGGCCGTGTTGCGGTACAAAAACAGCATAGAGGAAAAGGGCTAGGCCGCGAACTCATGAAATTTGTTGAGCATTACGCACAACAACATCATTTCAAAAAAATAGGCCTTTCTGCACAACATACTGCCATCGAGTTTTATCACTCTTTAAAGTACCAAACAGAGGGGGAAATGTACGATGAAGACGGAGTGGACCACATCTATATGACTCGCTCTCTAGAACAATAATTGACCTTGAATTTAATTTTCTCGCCTCTATATTAATATTAGGTCAATAATTAAACAAACCGAGGTTTCTTATGGCGAATGGCTGGGCAAATGAAAATGCCGTTCAAGAACAAATTGATGCAACATTAGATGACGCAATCACCAAAGCTCGTAGCCAGTTACATTCAGGTGAAAGTGCTGAGATTTGTGAAGAGTGCGGCGAAACCATTCCTGAAGCCCGTCGTTTAGCCTTACCAGGGGTCAGGTTGTGTATCAGCTGCCAAAATGAATTGGATAAAAAAAACGCTGCGTATAGCGGCTATAACCGCCGTGGAAGTAAAGACAGCCAGCTACGATAATTCTGTTAATCTCACTGCTAACTTATCGTTTTTACGTAAAAAACCGCTTGTTTTATCTATTTCGATTAACTTCTCCATAAAGAATGTAAATATTACATTATAACTTATTAATAATATGATAATTAACATGATATTTTTATTACATCCTTATTTTATTTCCCGCTGTTGTTGATCATTTATCCATATCGTGGCAGTATGTCCGCCTGATTTTTTACACTAAAGAGGGTTCAAGGCTCAAAATTAATCACTACTTTTAGCCGTTTTTACTGCTATTAACACGATGTATTTATTGTTCTTTCTACTTTGTTTCCTTAGGAAACCTTTCACAATTATCCATTGTTTCATTAAGAAGGACAGCAGGTTGCATACTTTGTCTCTTATTGGTATGCCAAAAATAAAATAAAACAAAAGAAGGTTGTTATGAGTCAAATAAATGATGATTCTAAAAAAGTTCGCTCCAAAATTAGTCCCCCAGTATTTTATAGCTCCGCAATTGTTATTTTGGTCATTGTTGGCTTTGCTGCCTTAATGCCCCAAGTTGCAGAATCTCATCTAAGTCATCTTCAACAAAATTTATTTAATAACGCCAGCTGGTTCTATATCCTTGCTGTTGCGATTGTTCTATTGAGTGTGACTTATCTGGGACTCTCTCGTTATGGGCAAATAAAATTAGGACCGGATCACGCACAGCCAAATTTTAGCTATGTTTCATGGTTTGCCATGCTATTTTCCGCTGGTATGGGTATTGGTTTGATGTTCTTTGGTGTTGCTGAACCAGTAATGCATTATCTGAACCCACCTATTGGTGATCCCCAAACCGTTGAAGCCGCTAAAGATGCCATGCGATTAACCTTTTTCCATTGGGGGTTACACGCTTGGGCGATTTACGCCATAGTTGCATTAATTTTAGCCTTTTTTAGCTATCGCCATGGGCTTCCTCTTACTTTACGCTCCGCTCTTTATCCTATTATTGGCGAGCGTATTTATGGTCCAATTGGTCACGCTGTCGATGTTTTTGCGGTTGTCGGTACCGTATTTGGTGTCGCCACATCGCTCGGTTTTGGTGTTTTACAAGTCAATGCGGGGATGAACCACTTATTTGGTCTGCCCGTTAATGAAATGGTGCAAGTTGGGTTAATTATTGCTTTTACAGGCTTAGCGACTATCTCGGTGGTCTCAGGGTTAGATAAAGGTATCCGTATTTTATCTGAACTCAACCTTGGTTTAGCCTTCCTATTGTTGCTCCTTGTTCTTATTTTAGGGCCAACAGTATTACTGTTGAAATCGTTTGTTGAGAACACAGGTGGCTACCTATCAGAGATCGTCACTAAAACCTTTAATCTTTACGCTTATGAACCCAAATCAAGTAGTTGGTTAGGGGGATGGACTCTCTTGTATTGGGGTTGGTGGTTATCATGGTCTCCATTTGTAGGGATGTTTATCGCTCGTATTTCTCGTGGGCGTACTATCCGTGAGTTTGTTACTGGAGTACTGTTTGTTCCTGCCGGTTTCACTTTAATGTGGATGACGTTCTTTGGTAATACTGCGATTGATTTAATTAAAAATCAGGGAGCTACTAAGTTAGCGGAAACCGTACAATCTGATGTTTCTCTCGCCTTATTTGAATTTTTAACTTACTTTCCTTTTTCTACTGTATTGTCATTTTGCGCCATGCTGATGGTCATTGTGTTCTTTGTGACTTCGGCGGACTCAGGTGCAATGGTTGTTGATACCCTTGCCTCAGGTGGTGATTCAAATACCCCTATTTGGCAGCGTATCTTCTGGGCAGCCCTGATGGGTATTGTTGCTATCACTATGCTACTCGCTGGTGGTTTACAAGCCTTGCAAACGCTGACGATTGCGAGTGCATTACCATTTGCTATGGTCTTGTTAGTCTCTATTTATGGTTTGTTTAAAGCATTGCGTGTCGATGCCTACAAACGCGATAGCCAACAGCTCGCAACGATCGCTCCTACAGCAAGCCGTAATCCTATACCGTGGCAGCGTCGCTTACGTAATATCGTTTATTTCCCTAAGCGTTCACATGTTAAGCGTTTTATCGAGGAATCCGTGAAACCTTCAATGGAAATGGTATCAGAGGAACTCGAGAAGCAAGGGACGGTTTGCCATATCCACACCGACAGAGATGACCGGATCGGGTTTGAAGTGGATTTAGGTAATGATATGAACTTTTTATATGAAGTTCGCCTTCGTTACTATATTCAACCGTCTTTTGCCTTAGCAGGTATGGGGGATGAAATTGATGAAGAGAAAAATGAAGAACAACGTTACTACCGTGCTGAAATCCACCTAAAAGAAGGTGGGCAAGATTATGATGTGATGGGTTGGGCTAAAGAACAAATCATTCACGATATTCTTGACCAATATGAAAAACATATTCATTTCTTACACTTATTGGGTAAGTAGCATTAAAAAAGAACTTAGTCATTAGAGACTAAAGTTTATACCGCAGTAACCGCCATCTTTACGTAAAGATGGCGGTTATTTATAATACTTTCCTAACTTTAATCATGGTACATACGAGGAAAATATTCACTAATTTTGTCGTTATCGAATAACTGGTCTACAGTGAAATCAATGGTATCAGAGACAACGATATAGTTTCGAAGAGGGATTGGAATATCATCTATTGTTAAAAATACTGTCGGAACAATAAAACGATAATAATCCCCCATTTTTGTTTTTCCATCATATCCTATTGGGTAGTTATCACCTTCTGAAGGTAACTCTAAAGCTTCATAACAAAACATTCCCATTTTGGTAGCTAGTGAAGCAATACAATTTTTATTATTTTCAAGTCTAGAATTAAAACTTTTTATTAATTCATCCTTATCTCGGTATGATTCATAAGAGTAGCTTGAATATAAATCGATTGTATAACTACCTCTCAAATTTATTTCGTTAATATATTCTGTTGAGTCTCCATCTATATATTCACATAAAAGGTTAACATCATTTTTGCTAATAGATGAGTTAAGTAAAATTGTAGGTAGCCAACCATAACCATTACTTAACATCAAGGATAGCAATCCATTTTTATCTCCGGCGACCCAACTATAATTACAAGCAAAATCAGGTGACCAATTATTATCTAACTGTAATTCCATAGATATCCTTATTATTCTAAAAATACTTTGATGCAATTTTTACAAGTAGATACAAGCGCTTCTGGCGGAACTTCTGATATATCAAATCCATGAGCATCTCTAGGTCTATATGCTTGTGAAATCCTTATATCTGTTGGTTTAACTCCTTGTCGTATTAGCTGGTCAGCAGCTAATACCTCTCCACATCCCCCAACAATATTATTACAATAAATAGTTTTAGTCCCAACATCAGCTCCCCCCAACTTTTTCTTGAGAAGAATTATTGTATCTTTATGAAGCATATCGGCCTCAATTTTATTACCTACGCTACCTTTGACAATGATAGTGCCACTTTTTATATCATATGCAGCAACCATGGTTGCTGTATCTCTAGCTTTGTTTTTAGATGAAAATTTATTAATTTCCTCAATAACTTTTTTATTAGCCTCAACACGTAATTTCTCAGCGTCTAGAAGAGACTTTAGTTTACTCGCATCTTGTTTTCCAGCTATTAGCATATGCTTTGAGCTGTTCATGGCGGTATTTGCGAGTGCTTTTGCCGTATCCTCTGAGCTTGCTAATAATTTATAACCCGCTCCTAAAGCTGCCCCGCTAGAAATAGCGGATTCTGGAGCAATAACTTCAGCTGAACTAATGGCTAGTTTATTGATGCAGAGCACTAGCCCTGCTTTGCATCCCTGCACCCCTAATTTCGCTGCAGCTAATATTTCAGGAGATGCTGCTAAAACAATTTCACCGCCAATAACTGCGACATATCCACCTGCTGCAACAAAACCAACAAATATTGCCGCTTCTTGGCGCGCAGCAACTCTTTGTGCGGCAGCTTTATCTCCTTTAGCTGCTGCCATCATATCCAGATTGTTCTCTATAATTATTTGCTGTAGTTGATGCTCTGTATAATTGTACGTATAAACCAGCTCAGCAGAATTAGCGGCAGAAAAAGCCCCTTCTGGCTTATGGGTAATTAATGCCCCTGCAAATCCACCTAATACTTTAGTGAATTGAGTTTTGGCATCATTCCCCTTAATAGCATCTTGTAGTAATGCGAGTTGTCTTTCTTGCTCATTGATATATTTTGGCTCAAACAATTTACTGTTTAATGTTATTGCAGCCAACTCTGCTGCTAGTGCACCAACAACTGCACCTTTCGCATCTCCACCAGCAATTTCAGCACTTACACCCGAAACAACAGAGTGACTTAATAGTTTTCCTGTATGGCCTAGAATCTCCCCATTGTCGCCAATAAGTCGAGCACCCTCAGCATTAATCTGATTTCCAATATTACTGAGTAAGGCAGTCTTAAAGTTATCAGTAAAACTGCCACCTTGTATTGTGGTATTCACTGTTGAGCTAATTACCGATTGAGCTGCAACACGCTGGGCAACTTTACCCCAATCTCCATTGCTTAATAGCGGTAATTTAGCATCTGCTGGATTACCTTTAGTCCACCCCATTTTTATATCTAGGCCATTGAGCGCTCCTGAAATCACCATCTGGGTGATGATTGATTTGACGACATCGCTTTTGCCCAATGAATTCAGAGTTTTGGATAGATTCCCTTGGTTTTCAGCCAATGCGACTGCGGCTTGTGTGGAAAGTGCTGTCATGCCTGAGTAGGCTGCGCCGGAAATGACTGTTGCAGTAGTTCCGCTAGATCCAGACGCTGCCCAAGCTGCAAACTGTGATGCCGTACCTGACGTCATCGCCGCAACGGTTATCATGATTAACGCTGACGCCACTGGATTTAAGCTTTGGCTTTTATAATCCCAACTGTCATACGCATCTTGAACCAATCCCCATTGCACATCCTTGCGGTCTTTTAGACCCGCTAACCATTTGGTGCCTTCTGTTTGACCTAGAGCATTCAGGGCATTTTGTAAGCTTTGATTATTTTTGGTTTTAACATCCGCAGTAATCCCTTTATTCGCATCAACAGTCAGTTTTCCACCAATATGCAATGCAGGTAAAACCCATTTATCTGAGGTATACCCTTTGTTGCGTTGAGTGATATAAAACCCTTTAGAATTTGTAATTACCTGTTCAAATTGCGAATTTTTGACAGCTTTAAAATTGACCTTGCCTGTTTGGCTGGTGATTTTGGCATTCTTGCCCGCATTAATTTTAGTGGCTTCTAACGTCACATCATCTTTGGCGTACAAATTAATATCGCCGCCTGCGGTAAATTCAGTGACTTTATTGGTTTTATCACTACGTGTTTTTCTAACTTCCTTTTTAGTAATACAAAGCGTCCATCGATTACATTTCTTTTTATACTCTTCGAAGTAACTAGTTTCCTCCATCGCTTGCGCATAGAGATATCCGCCTTTTGCTGCAATATCCATTGCCCCTTTGGCGACGAGGCGAGACGCTTGGAAAAGAATGCTCCCCTCAGACAAAATGGTCAGGGTTTTACCGCTGTTAATTTCAGTGCCTATCTGGCGATATAACTCTTCAAATCGTTTACCTGATTGTTTTCGATAATTCGTTTTGACAGACTCTAAGCGTACATTTCCCCCACTTGAGAGTGTGATGTCACCTAGGGATTTAATTGTGCTACCTTGTGCGGTCAATGCACCATTGGAGGCCAGTGTGACGCCTTTATCACCGGAGAGTGTCGAGGTCACATAACGTACATCTTGATTGTCTTCGTTGGGGTTGGGAATGGCGGAATAAGCGGTAGCCGTTAATTTAATATCACGGCCTGAAATTGCAGTAATTTTATCTTTTGATTGGAGATTGGCGGATTGCAAGTTAATATCACGTGCCGCATTTAACGTAATATTACCATTCGCAATAAGTTGAGAGCGCAGCTCTGGGTAGCGATTGGTTTTAAATATATTATCAACATCTTTAATAGATTTTGAGCCTAATAAAATATCTTGTCCTGCATTGAATGACAGTGATTTTCCACTGTTGAAGGCAATGCCACGCGCTTCAATATTTTTACCTGCGGTGAGGTTTATTTCCCCCGAACTAGCCCAGTTTCCTATTTTTGTGAGTAACGCATTGATATTGGCAGCAGGCTCTGAAGCTGCGAGTTTCATTAAATTGGATTCATCGCGACGAATAATAATATTGTCATTGGCACTGATAGAGAGTTTATTCGTTTTGGCTAACTGCACATTATCAAATGTAACGTTTTTACCGGCTTGTATATTTAATGAGTTCGATGCGTTAAGGACCGGGGGCGATAACACATTCCCCTTAAAAGCAGAGATAGGATTCAAGTTATACTGAATACTGCCATTTCTCGCAATTAAGGTACCGTCTTTAGCGGTTAAGTTGACTTGTTTAAGATTAAGGTCATTATTCGCAATTAGGCTTTGTGATTGTTTTGCAGCGAGCTGTGCATTATGAATATTGATGTTTTGACCTGCGATAATAGACAGATCATTTTCAGACTGTAAGTTAGAGGAAATATTTATATTATTAGAATTTAAGATAATATTTTTGGCAGTAATAGCAAAAGAAGGATTCCCTATTTGTACTATTTTTGCAACGGGCTTATCAGTATTAGGAAGTTTACTTTCAAGATTAATAGTATTTTTAAAATCAAGGACAACATTATTTCCAGCTGATATCGTTTTATAGTTTAAAGTTTCAGGCGCCCAAGAATAAAATTTATCGATTAATTTAAAATCTACTGGCTCACTAACATAAAAAATATCATAAGTTCCATTATCCTCACTTTCATCTGCAAATTTTCCTAAATCTGCATTAGATGTATCGTATTTATACCAAAGATCTAATTTTCCTGAATCAAAAGAGGATATTGATGCATTTTGCCCAGTCAATATCACATTGTTTTTTGAAGCAATTTTTCCAAAATCACTAACTAAATTATTTGCGTTAATATAGGTATTCTTTCCTGATGTTATAGTCCCAATGTTTCCTAGACCCAAATACTGTTTTCGCTCAACATTAATACTGTCACTGTTGATTAAATCAATTTTCCCGAACCATTTTTTATAGGAGAAGTTCTCTAATCGAGGATAAAGTGAAATAATCGATACAACACCTTGCCTTTTTCCAAAGTAAGATGAGACAAAATCTTCACTATAGTTAGTTGTTGCATTGATATTAGAAGTTTTTATGGGAGATGCATTCGCCGTATTTGTCAGTTTTTTGGTCCGAACCACCAAATCCCCCGCATTGGTCTTTATTGTCCCTGACTTATTCTCAATCAGGGTACTCAAATCCCCTTTGGCATTTTTTTGCATCCACAGATTATCTTGTGCCTGAATCAGTGCGTTATTACCCGTATTACTGACTTTGTCAGCAAAGACACGTATATCCTTACCTGCGATAACTTTCCCATTATTGGTGAGGGTGTTGGTGGCTAATGTGATGTCCTTGATGGCATTCACTTTAGCGTTGGTGTTAATTTGCAGATTTTTGGTGCTGACATTAATGTCTTTTTTACCTTGGATATTGCCTGCAAGGGTAATTTTGCCATCGACAGTTAACGTTAGGTCATTTTGATTAGTTTGCACATTGCTGAGGTTAACCCCCACCCCTGCCTCCGTGCTGACCAATTTAACTTGGTTAACATACATCCCCCCTAGCGCCTTAGTATCGATTGAGACACTCGGTTTTGCCCCTTCACCGGCAATCGGTGTCACGGTGCCTTTTTGAAAATCAATACGGTTAGTACCTTGCATCAAGGTCAGGTTTTTGGCTTTAATTTGCCCATTCAGTTCTGTGGCACGGCTAATAATATCGGCATAGGTTTGCGCTTGCGCATTCATGCCATTTGCCCCGATAACCACACTACCTTTTTTCACCTCAACCGCAGACAATGCGCCCTTGTTATCAAGAATGGGTTTCCCCGTGGTCAAAGTGATCGCAGGGGTATTCACAAAACTACAACCATTACAGGTAATCCCATTCGGGTTGGCAATGACGACATTCGCCCCTTTACCAACCACTTCCAACTTACCTTGTAATTCAGAGCGGCTACTGCCAGTGACTTCGTTGATAATCAGATTGGCGGCGTTTCCCTTTAAATTCGCATTGGCTTTAACCTGCCCTGCGATTTGGGAATTCACATTAGTGGTGGCGTTATTGAGTACCGCGCCTTGTTTATCGACACTAAATTGTTGGAATTTATTATGCGATACCCCCGCCCCATTCGGCGTAGCAATATTAATAATCGGGACATTCTTTTGTTGACTGACTTGGGTGTTTTTATCTGCCGCAGTCATAGCGGCTCCCCAAGCGGGATGCAAAGGGTAGACAGCGGTTAAGAAAATAATGGTGTAACTTAATAACCGCTTAGGCCGTGAAGGCAGTTGTTCATTTAGCATAAATAATCCTTTAAAAACGTAAAGCTACAGAGAGAATGAAACCGACCAGTAGGTCGACCAATGGTCTGGTTTAAGTTGTGAGGGATAATGCAAAGGTTTACTAAGTAGAAACTGAGAATAAAACAGGCTATTACCGGTAAAAGAGAGGCCAACGGCTCCCCCCGCTAAGGTGTTATGTTCAACGTGGTATTTATCTGAGGCGATAAAACCATAATCTAAGGCGCTGATTACACGAAAGTGCCCAATGCTAGTCGTCGAGATATCTTTATGAATTTCATTGCGCCAATACCCGCCTCGGTTACCACTTAAAGACTGCTCATGGTAGCCACGAACAGAGTACTGACCCCCAATACTTATGCGTTCAATGCCGTATAAGTTATCAGGTGAATATTGACCGTAAAATGAGGTTAAATAAGTCATACCATTGGAAAAATAATACTGGTAGCTGCTGCTTAGAGTGAATTTTCGGTAATGGCTGCGCGGCGAGTCTTTCGCAAGAGTATCAGGTGAGGCACCAAAGGCGGATACCCCCCATTCAGCGACAGGGTTAAACGTGAAATAACCTTGCCCGAGCATGGTGCTGTACTGCGGAGTAAATGAGAGTGAGGTTAAGGTTGGGCTACTGATACTCAGGGTTTGGGAAGCTAACTGAGTATTGGCGTTTTTATGTTTTAAACTGCCTTGCAGGGTTAGGCGCTGTTTGCCATCGCGATAAACTAAGCGGTTTATATCAAATTGTTGATTAGTATTTTTTCCTTCATAACGGTATTGCTGACCCGATGTATAAAATGGCTGTAACGTATTATTACGATAAAATTGATAACGATAAGACCAGTAGCCATAAGGAACATTCAGATTAGCAACGATATAACGATTATAGTGGAATGCACTTCCATCCAGATCTGTATTGGCCGAGGCTGACCACTGTTCACCAAACCCTAAAGGGGAATCTACCGTTAAACTCCCCGTAATCAACTGTTTTCCCGTTGCCTTCATACCTGAGTTATCGAGGCTCAGTTGGCTAGTGATAGGCCATTTATTCCCTTGCTGATGAATAATAATCCGAGAGTAGCCATTTTGGGTTCCTGGCTGAATATCGATGGTGTATTTGATAGATGGTAATCGGTTGAGTTGCTCCAGTCCCTGTTCAATATCCCGTAGATTTAATATTTTGCCTTGTTGATGAGGAAATATTTGCTGAACTAAGCGCTCAGGGGAATTTTCAATCTCAATAGTTTCAATATGCCCTTCAATAACTTGTAATAGCAATTGATGTGAGGATAAATCTTGCTCTGGAATGATGGCTTGAGAAGTAATAAAACCCTGTTCTATATAGTAATTAGTCACATGCTTGGCAAGCTTATATATTTCACCTAGCGTGAGGCAACGTTTTAAGTAAGGTGAGGTTAATTGGGTTTGTATTGTGCTGCTAAGGCGTGTTGAGCCGACAAATTGGATCCCATTGATAGGGAAACATATTTTATTTTTATTAGGGGGAAGCGATGCATCCTCAATAGGGATTGTACTTTGTTTTTCTAATAGACTACGTTGGGTTAACTCCGATTCCAATCGTTGTTTCTGTTCAAATTGAATGCTTTCCTGTGCAGAGGATAGCAATTGATTTTCTGTGTAGCCATAAGGCGAAATGATGAATAACGATAAGTATAATAAACGCCGCATAATTTGATGATTTGTCATGTTATCTAAATTTTCGTTATAAATAGTAAAGTTACCGTAATGTAACTCATTCTCATTAACTGTTTTTAGATAAAAAATATCCACCATGAATAAAATTTAATATTTTTATTTTTAATGCGTTTTTTTGTATTTTTTTATTTTATTGCTTCGATTAATTCTTCATTAACGGTAAAAATTATTGTTATATGCTGACAATCAATCGATTGATTTTATTGATAGTGATTTTACTGATGAGTTTGGCACTAGTAAGTAGAGCCATCGAGGTAATTTCACAATTGCAAAAAAGAACATGACAGTGAGGAATTGACTACCTATCTAATAAGTATCAGTGAAGTTCGACTTCAGTGAATCTACAGGGAAAGTGAATCATTTAAGTATCTAAATAATTCAAATTGCAGGAAGGGGACAATTGAGGATAGTTTGGGGAGCATACATTAGTATGTGACCCAAATAGCCGAAAGAAGCCAACACAGCTAGAGCTCAAAATATAACGAGTACAAATTAATTTTCTAAATAGTTCGAACTCTAGCAAGGTGGCAATTGAGAATAGTTTAGGGAGAATATATCAGTATGTGACCCAAATAGCCGAAAGAAGCCAACACAGCTAGAGCTCGAAATATAACGAGTACAAATTAATTTTCTAAATAGTTCGAACTCTAGCAAGGCGGCGATTGAGGATAGTTTGGGGAGCATACATTAGTATGTGACCCAAATAGCCGAAAGAAGCCAACACAGCTAGAGCTCGAAATATGACGAAAATTTAGGCGCTCTTTCTCTTATCAGCAGAAATATTACTATAATCTGGGCTCTCTAATGCAATTAGCTCATCTAATAGCTCGGTTAAACGTTGCATTTTTTCCTGAGAAAAGGCCTGCTCTATTTTTTGATAACCCTCTTCCACTTCTTGGCGCGCTTTGTCATATAACTCTTGCCCTGCGGGCGTCAAAGAGACATACAATTTACGTTGGTCATTCAACGGTTTTAAGCGGAAAATTAAGCCCTCACGTTCCATACGGGTTAAGATCCCCGTTAAACTTGGACGAAGAATACAGGTTTGGACTGATAATTCATGAAAATCAATTGAACGTTTATCAGCTAAAACCCGAATGATACGCCATTGCTGTTCAGTCAAATTATACGACTTCAATATTGGCCGAAAGAACCCCATTGCGGTTTCCCTTGCCTGCAACAATGCAATTGTCAATGATTCATGCATAAGCTTAAAACTCACCACTCAATTAAAGTTATTTAATCCAATTTAGGTGCTTCACGGTGACTACCATTTTGCTGTATTGGACGTTATTTTGTTCAATCGCACACTGTCTATACTGACTTTTACACGACCAATTTACTTATTACCAAGAGTAGCACGGTCAAATAACAATCTCAAAGAAAAACCCTAAAATATTAATGAGTAAATAATTTAAAAAACAACATACAAGTTAAATATTTGTAAACCATAAAAAATAGCAAAAATAATAAACCATACAATAACAATGGGTTGCATCATTGCTATCTGATTATGTTAATACGATCACAATTAAAATTAACATTTCCATAAACCTATTGCTAATTTTAAAATTATACTTTATTAATATATTAATAATTACTCGAAAGTTAAATTCTTTTCATAAGGAGTTGTCAATGAAAGGCACTGTTTTTGCCGTTGCCCTCAACCACCAAAGCCAGCTTAATCACTGGCTAGAGGCATTCCAGCAAGCCCCTTATAAAACCCCACCTAAAACACCAGTGTGGTTTATTAAGCCGCGTAATACGCGTATTAACTCAGGTGAGCCAATCATCCATCCTATTGGAGAAGAAGTTCAAAGTGGTGCAACGCTAGCGCTAGTCATTGGTAAAGAAGCACGTAAAGTGAGTAAAACCGATGCACATCAGTTTATTGCAGGGTTTGCACTAGCAAACGAAGTGAGCTTGCCAGAAGACACCTTCTATCGTCCTGCCATTAAAGCTAAGTGTCGCGACACCTTTTGCCCAATAGGTGAAATGGCGACAACTTCGCTAAATGCTCCTGTCGATATCATCACTCAAGTAAATGGTAAGGAAGTGGATCGTTGGTCAACAAAAGATCTGATCCGCGATGCTAGCGAGTTAGTGGCAGCACTAAGCGACTTTGCCACCCTAAAACAAGGGGACGTGATCCTAATAGGCACGCCACAACAACGTGTCACTATCAAACCGGGTGACGAAGTGGTCATCCTAGCAGAAGGCTTCCCTAGCCTGAAAAACACCGTTGTGGCAGCAGGAGGAAAATAATGTCTACTATCACTAAACGCGCAAAAGTTCTGTTTAAAGGCACTGAATATTCCGTCACTGTTGGCGACAACGAAGAAATAACCTTACCAAACGGGGATGTTATTGCTGGTGATTCTTCCGATATCGTGTGGTTACCTCCTGCACAAGGGACTTTATTTGCCCTAGGCTTGAATTATGCGGATCACGCAACAGAATTAGAGTTTAAGCCACCTGAAGAGCCGCTAATTTTTATTAAAGCTGAAAATAGCTTAACGGGCCACCGCCAAGTCTCAGTCCGTCCAGATAATGTTGAATATATGCATTATGAGTCTGAATTAGTGGTCGTAATTGGTAAAGCTGCCCATAAAGTATCGAAAGAAGACGCGATGGATTATGTCGCAGGTTACACCGTGTGTAATGACTATGCGATCCGCGACTATCTTGAAAACTATTATCGTCCAAATTTACGTGTTAAAAGCCGCGATACCTTAACACCAATTGGTCCTTGGATTGTCGATAAAAGCGCAGTTAAAGACCCTCATAACCTAGCTTTATATACCTATGTTAATGGTGAACTTCGCCAAAAAGGGACAACTGCTGACCTAATTTTCGATATTCCATTTTTAATTGCTTACCTCAGTGACTTTATGACACTGCAACCGGGGGACATGATTGCCACAGGGACACCAAAAGGGCTGTCTGATGTGGTACCGGGCGACGAAGTCATTGTTGAAGTTGAAGGTGTTGGCAGACTAGTCAATACCATTATCAGCGAAAAAGAATATGAGGAACGAGTGTAATGACTAAGATTAACCATTGGATCAACGGAAAAAACGTTGCTAGCAAAGACTATTTTCAAACCACCAACCCAGCAACTGGCGAAGTATTGGCTGAAGTCGCGGCTGGTGGGCAAGATGAAATCAACCAAGCCGTTGCTGCTGCAAAAGATGCCTTTCCTAAATGGGCCAATACCCCGATGAAAGAGCGCGCTCGCTTAATGCGTCGCCTTGGTGAACTCATTGATGAAAACGTCCCTCAAATAGCGGAAATGGAAACCCAAGATACTGGTTTACCTATTCATCAAACTAAAAATGTGTTGATCCCTCGTGCCTCACATAACTTTGAATTCTTTGCCGAAATTTGCCAGCAAATGAATGGTCGTACCTACCCAGTTGACGACAAAATGATGAACTATACCTTAGTTCAACCTGTTGGTGTTTGCGCACTGATTTCCCCATGGAACGTCCCATTTATGACGGCAACATGGAAAACAGCCCCTTGTTTAGCGCTGGGTAATACCGCTGTGTTGAAAATGTCTGAATTATCACCATTGTCCGCTAACCGCCTTGGGGAGCTGGCACTTGAAGCAGGTATCCCTGCGGGTGTTCTTAACGTGGTTCAAGGTTACGGTAGTACTGCCGGTGACGCGTTAGTTAAACACCATGATGTACGCGCGGTTTCCTTCACAGGGGGTACCGCCACTGGCCGCACCATCATGCAAAATGCAGGCTTGAAAAAATACTCAATGGAATTAGGCGGAAAATCCCCGGTTCTGATTTTTGAAGATGCAGACATTGAACGCGCATTAGATGCCGCACTGTTCACTATTTTCTCAATAAATGGCGAACGTTGTACCGCAGGTTCTCGGATCTTCATTCAAGAAAGCATTTACCCTGAGTTTGTAAAACGCTTTGCTGAACGTGCAAACCGCCTCATCGTCGGCGACCCGAACGATCCAAAAACACAAGTCGGTGCATTAATCAGCGAACAACATTGGAACAAAGTATCTGGTTACATTCGCTTAGGTATGGAAGAAGGTGCAACCCTATTAGCTGGTGGCCCAGATAAACCAACTGACTTACCTGCACACCTAAGAAACGGTAACTTCTTACGCCCAACTGTTCTGGCCGATGTTGATAACAGCATGCGTGTCGCACAGGAAGAAATTTTTGGTCCAGTTGCTTGCTTAATTCCGTTTAAGTCAGAAGAAGACGGTTTACGCATGGCAAATGATATCGAATACGGTTTAGCTTCCTATATTTGGACACAAGATGTGAGCAAAATCTTACGTTTATCTCGTAATATCGAAGCCGGTATGGTGTTTGTTAATACCCAAAACGTACGTGACCTACGTCAGCCATTTGGTGGTGTTAAAGCATCCGGTGTTGGCCGTGAAGGTGGCGAGTATAGCTTCGAAGTCTTCGCGGAAATGAAGAACGTCTGTATCTCCTACGGAGACCATAACATCCCTCGCTGGGGTGTGTAATAAAAAGCAAAATTATTCAGTAGCAAGCTACACCATTCTTTATTCTAAGTAATTTTGAATCAATGATAATTAATTTGGCTACTTATCCTCAATAATTCGTATTGTAGCTAGGCGGCAAGTGAAGTTATCCCTAGGAGCATACTGAAGTATGTGACTAGGGTAACTTTATGAAGCCAACAACGCTACGGCGCGAAGTATGACGGATAAGCGAAGGAGGAAGGAAATGGGTAAGTTGGCACTCGCCGCAAAAATAACACACGTCCCATCCATGTACCTATCAGAACTACCGGGTAAAAATCATGGATGCCGCCAAGCCGCTATCGATGGTCATAAAGAAATTAGCCGTCGTTGTCGCGAATTAGGCGTTGATACCATCATTGTTTTTGACACGCACTGGCTGGTCAATAGTGCTTACCACATCAACTGCGCCGATCATTTTAAAGGTATATATACCAGTAATGAACTCCCTCATTTTATTCGTGATATGGAATATGAATATGATGGAAACTCAGTCCTAGGCCAAATGATCGGCGAAGAAGCGCGCAAATTAGGTGTTCGAGCTCAAGCTCATGAAATTCCAAGCTTAACTCTCGAATATGCGACTTTAGTTCCTATGCGCTATATGAATAGCGACCGCCACTTTAAAGTGATTTCTATCTCCGCATTCTGTACTTCTCACAGCTTTGAAGACAGCCGGAAATTAGGCGAAGCCGTACTGACCGCGATCGAAAAATACGATGGCACCGTGGCTGTATTGGCTAGTGGTTCTTTATCACACCGTTTTATTGATGACCAAAAAGCCGAAGATGGTATGAATAGTTACACCCGCGAATTTGATGAGCAAATGGACAAACGTGTTGTGAAACTATGGCGTGAAGGTCGTTTCCAAGAGTTTTGCAAAATGCTGCCTGAATATGCTGATTATTGCTATGGCGAAGGGCATATGCACGATACGGTAATGCTATTAGGCATGCTGGGTTGGGATAAATACGCGGAAAAAGTGGAAGTGTTAACGGATTTATTCGCCAGCTCGGGGACAGGGCAAATTAACGCCGTATTCCCTCTTCCAAGTTATATTACTGAAAAACAAACCGCTACTGTATAAGGAATTGTTATGCCTCATTTTTATGCAGAATGCACAGAAAACATTCGTGATGAAGCCGAGCTCCCAGCGTTATTCGCTAAAGTGAATGATGCCCTTGCTGGGACGGGTATTTTCCCACTAGCTGGAATTCGTAGTCGCGCTATTTGGCTAGATACTTGGCAAATGGCCGATGGTAAGCACGACTATGCGTTTGTCCATATGACGTTAAAAATTGGTGCTGGTCGTTCCCTTGAAGATAAGCAAAAAACAGGGGAAATGATTTTCGACCTCATCAAAAACCATTTTGCTGATTTAATGGCAAAACGCTACTTAGCACTATCTTTCACCATGGAAGAGCTAGACCCTGTATTAAATTACAAACAAAACAATGTGCACGCCCTATTTAAAGGGTGAGGGTTTAGGCAGTAACTAATCGTTGTATTGAGAGGGCAAGATGGTTAAAAGTTTCGATAAACACATACCGCACTACCTAATCCCATTATTGGGGTCATTAGTGGCATTCGGCCCATTGTCTATCGATATGTATCTTCCTGCCCTACCTCAGATGGGGGTTGCTCTTCAAGCCTCTCAGGGGCAAATGCAGTACACACTAGGCGCTTTTTTTGCTGGCTTTTGTGTCGGGATGCTGTTTTACGGGCCACTGAGCGATTTGCTGGGCCGCCGTAAAATGTTGTTAAGTGGCTTGGCAATCTTTACCGTAGCAAGCTTATTATGTGCTCAAGCCTCTGATGCCAATACGTTAATTATTTTCAGGGCGCTACAAGCTTTTGGCAGCGGTGCTGCAATCGTGATGGCGAGGGCAATTGCTAGGGATGTGTATCCCGCAAATGAATTACCTAAAGTGTTGTCATTAATGACACTCGTCACCATGATTGCTCCATTACTTGCCCCATTACTAGGTGGTTTTCTACTTATCCACTTTCAGTGGCAAGCTATTTTTTATTTGTTGGCGCTGATTGGCCTATCTTCCGTGGCGGCAATTTTTTTCTTGCTCCCTGAAACATTACGCCACCAGCGGGGCACTGAGAATATTATTTGCGTTGCTTTTAAAAACTACGCTCAGGTGCTCAGCGACAAAGAAGCACTGAGTATTATCGGTACCATGGCGTTCTCTTTCGCAGGGATGTTCGCCTTTATTAGTGGCTCACCATTTGTTTACATCAGCTATTTTGGTGTTTCTGAACAGCATTATGGCCTGTTATTCGGCTGCAACATCTTGGGGATGATTGTCATGCTGTTACTCAATGTTAAGTTGCTAAAAACCTATAGTTTGACGCGTATATTGACCATGCAAAGCGGTTTTCAACTTGCGTTTGGCTTATTGTTGTTACTTTTTTATCAACAAAGCCTCTCCATAATTGTTATTCTGGTGGTACTGTTCCTATCGATGGTAAATGCTATCGGCACTAACAGTTTGTCACTGTTACTGCAACATCGCGGAAAAATTGCAGGTAGCGCCAGTGCACTCGCAATTTCAATTCAATTTGCATTGGCTGCTCTGGCTAGTGTTGCAGTTTCTGTATTACAGGATGAATCCCCATTTGCTATGACACTCGTTATGGCTATCTGTGCTGGGTTAAGTTTCACAAGCCAATATTTATCGGCTAAAAATCCCCACTCACAGGTGCAATCAGTGTCTTCGGAGAAAAACGAAAAATGAGCATAAATACCAATTCTACATTATTCCGCCAACAGGCTTATATCAACGGTCAATGGGTTGACGCACAAAACAACAACGTGTTTGAAGTGACAAACCCTGCGAATAACCACGTTATCGCCAAAGTGAGTAATGTAGGGGCGTTAGAAACCCAGCAGGCTATTGAAGCTGCTGAAAAAGCCCTCCCAGCATGGAGAGCTAAAACTGCGAAAGAACGTAGCCAGATTTTAAATAAATGGTTCCATTTGATGATGGAAAACCAAACAGAATTAGCGCAATTGCTCAGTGCAGAACAAGGCAAGTCGATAACCGAATCGATGGGAGAAATTGCCTACGGAGCCAGTTTTATTGAATGGTTTGCTGAAGAAGGTAAACGCATTTACGGTGAAACTATTCCGTCACCACTCCCAGGTCGCCGCCTTGTAACAATAAAACAACCTGTCGGTGTGGTTGCGGCAATTACGCCTTGGAACTTCCCTAATGCGATGATCACCCGCAAAGTCGGTCCAGCTCTAGCAGCCGGTTGTACTATGGTACTAAAACCCGCCGCAGAAACACCACTCTCTGCGCTTGCACTCGCGGCATTAGGTGAACAAGCAGGTATCCCTGCTGGCGTATTTAACATCGTCCCAGGCACAGATGCCCAAGCCATTGGCGGGGTAATGACCTCCAGCCCTATTGTCCGTAAATTGACTTTCACAGGTTCTACCCGTGTTGGCAAATTATTGATGGAACAATGCGCTAATACTGTGAAAAAAATGTCCCTTGAGTTAGGTGGTAATGCGCCATTTATTGTCTTTGATGATGCGGATTTAGACGCAGCAGTACAAGGGGCTTTAGCCGCAAAATTCCGTAACAGCGGGCAAACCTGTGTATGCGCTAACCGCATCTTAGTTCAAGAAGGTGTCTATGATGAATTCGCCGCTCGCTTAGCAAAAGCTGTAAATGAACTAAAAATTGGCCCATCAACCCAAGCAGATTCACAGCAAGGCCCGCTGATTAACCAAGCCGCTGTCGATAAAGTGACAGAGCACATTGCTGATGCTGTTTCTCATGGTGCGAAAGTGATTGCAGGTGGTAAACCAGCGTCGTTGGGTGGTTTGTTCTTTGAACCTACAGTGATCACCGGTGTAACCGAATCCATGAAAGTCGCTAAAGAGGAAACATTCGGTCCACTCGCGCCTTTATTCAAATTCCGTGATGAGCAAGAAGCCATTGCACTAGCGAATGACACTGAGTTCGGCTTGGCATCCTATTTCTATTCAAAAGATATCGGTCGAATCTACCGTGTTGCTGAGGCTTTAGAAAGCGGAATGGTCGGTATTAATGAAGGCATTATTTCAAATGAAGTGGCCCCATTTGGTGGCATTAAGCAGTCTGGTCTGGGGCGTGAAGGCTCACGCTACGGAATTGAAGATTATCTGGAAGTGAAATACCTCTGTTTCGGTGGTCTTTCTAATTAGAAAGACACATTAACTGGCGGTATTCGCTTTTAAAATCTTAGCTCTAAATAATTCGAGTTAGAACAAGGCGGCAAATGAGACTAATCCCTTAGGAGCATACCCGTGTGACTAGGGGATAGGCGCCAGCCTATCGTGAAGCTAACGCAGTTATAGCTCGATGTATGACGAGCTGAGGTGCAAAAGGAGAATAAGATGTTACAAAAAGATGTCATATTGCAAATAGCCCAACGCCTTAATCAGGCTGAAAAATCACGTGAGCAGATCCGCCAGATTTCGTTGGATCACCCAGAGATGACGATTGACGATGCTTATGCCATCCAAAAAGAATGGGTTGGTTTGAAAATTGCTGAAGGACGTATACTCAAAGGCCATAAAATTGGGCTAACCTCCAAAGCAATGCAAGCAAGCTCACAAATAGATGAACCTGATTATGGCGCGCTACTTGACGATATGTTTTTTGATGACGGTTGTGATATTCCCACTGACCGCTTTATTGTCCCTCGTATTGAAGTAGAGCTTGCTTTTGTTCTCGCAAAACCCTTACGCGGCCCCAACTGCACCATCTTTGATGTCTATAACGCAACTGATTATGTGATCCCTGCTCTTGAGCTAATTGACGCACGCTGCCATAACATAGACCCAGACACTAGCCGTCCCCGTAAAGTATTCGACACAATTTCGGATAATGCGGCTAATGGTGCAGTGATTTTAGGCGGCAGACCTATCAAACCACGCGACTTAGATATGCGTTGGATTAGCGCACTGTTATATCGCAATGGCGTGATTGAAGAGTCTGGTGTCGCTGCCGCAGTTCTCAATCATCCCGCTAACGGTGTTGCTTGGTTAGCCAATAAATTAGCGCCGCATAATGTCCAACTTGAACCGGGCCAAATCATTCTTGGTGGTTCATTTACTCGACCTGTTCCTGCACGTAAAGGCGATGTGTTCCACGTCGACTACGGCAATATGGGTTCTATTAGCTGCCGTTTTGTATAAGGAAATACTATGGATCTGTTAGAAAATAAATTTAAAAAAGCCTTAAAAAGTGGTCAACCGCAAATTGGGTTATGGCTTGGGTTATGTAGCCCATACAGTGCTGAACTTGTTGCTGGTGCTGGCTTCGATTGGCTATTGATTGACGGTGAACATGCACCGAATAATGTACAAACTATATTATCTCAATTACAAGCAATAGCCCCTTATCCATCACAGCCAGTCGTCCGCCCACCGTGGAATGACCCGGTGATCATCAAACAATTGCTGGATATTGGTGCTCAGACACTTTTATTACCTATGGTGCAAAATGCTGAACAAGCAAAACAAGCCGTCCGTGCGACTCGCTATCCACCAGCGGGAATACGCGGTGTTGGTAGTGCATTAGCGCGTGCGTCACGCTGGAACCGTATCCCCGATTATTTAACTCGTGCAAATGATGAAATGTGCGTAATCGTGCAAGTAGAAACTCGTGAAGCAATGAATAACCTGCCTGAAATTTTAAACGTTGAAGGAGTGGATGGCGTATTTATTGGCCCAGCAGATCTCAGTGCCGATATGGGTTTTTCTGGTAACCCTAATCACCCAGAAGTTAAAGCCGCAATAGAAAAAGCTATTGTACAAATTCGTGAAGCCGGTATCGCCCCTGGGATCTTAATGGCGGCACCAGACGTTGCCGAACACTACCTGAAACTCGGTGCCCTGTTTGTGGCAGTAGGTGTGGATACCACATTACTTGCTCGTACCACTGAAGCGCTGGCAGCTAAATTTGGCAAAACCGCCTCAGAGGTCACTCCAAGAACACCAAGCGTTTATTAACAATAAGTATCGCTACATAGGTCAATTTTAACCCTACAGACAATTACCCTATTTAGCTAAATAAAAAAGCAATATCACAATATAGGGCAGACAGCACCATGACTGCCTACTAGTCCCTTGTACCTATAAAATCTTCAAAAGAAAGAATTGAGGGCCCTACAATATGAGTAATCAACAACTTGCAAGCACTAACCCTGCTGAGCAACATAAAAATTTAACTGAGCCACAGCAACGGGTAATTAATAAACTATTCAAACGGCTGATAGTATTCTTATTCGTACTATTTGTGTTTTCATTCTTAGACCGGATTAATATCGGCTTTGCCGGCCTAACTATGGGAAAAGATATCGGCCTCACTTCCACCATGTTTGGCTTAGCGGCAACCTTATTTTATGTCACTTATGTTATTTTTGGTATTCCAAGCAATATCATGCTCAGTATTGTGGGGGCTCGCCGTTGGATAGCCACCATCATGGTGCTTTGGGGAATTGCCTCAACCGCAACCATGTTTGCGACCGGGCCAACCAGTTTATACATCTTACGGATGTTAGTTGGGATAGCAGAAGCAGGTTTCCTACCGGGCATTTTAGTGTATTTAACCTACTGGTTCCCCGCTTATTTCCGCGCTCGTGCTAATGCCTTATTTATGATAGCCATGCCAGTTACCATGGCATTTGGTTCACTCGCATCTGGCTATATCCTTGGTTTAGATGGCGTTTTAAACTTAAAAGGCTGGCAGTGGTTGTTCCTACTAGAAGGTTTCCCATCAGTGATCCTTGGGGTACTCGTTTGGTTCTATCTGGATGATTCTCCGAAAAAAGCCAAATGGCTGACCCAAGAAGATAAAGACACGCTTCAAGAAATGATGGACCAAGACCAACTGGAATTAGTGCAACCCCATGGCTCAAAAAGCCATACAGCAATGCAAAATACCAGTTTATGGAAAGAAATATTCACCCCTGTTGTCTTGATGTATACCGTCGCTTATTTCTGTTTAACCAATACATTAAGCGCAATTAACATCTGGACACCTCAGATCATGCAAAGCTTCAATGAAGGCAGTAGTAATGCCATGATCGGCCTGTTAACTGCAATCCCACAATTTTGTACCATCTTAGGGATGATCTACTGGAGTCGGCGGTCAGACCGTTTGCAAGAACGGAAAATGCATACTGCCTTACCGTATTTATTCGCCGCCGCAGGCTGGGTACTTGCTGCCATGACGAGTCACCCAATTATCCAATTGATTGGGATTATCATGGCCTCGACAGGTTCTTTCACTGCCATGGCCGTATTCTGGACGACCCCTGATCAATCCATTAGTTTACGTGCTCGAGCTATCGGTATTGCGGTTATCAATGCAACGGGTAATATAGGCTCAGCCGTCAGTCCACTATTGATAGGTTGGCTAAAAGACCAAACAGGTAGCTTTAATTCAGGCCTCTATTTTGTGGCAGGTTTGCTGGTCGTCGGTGCACTATTAGTTATCGCTATCCCAATGAAGAACTCAAGACCAAGAGCAACACCTTAATATTTTGATGGTTTGAATGATTTGAAGGTTTTGAATGTTTTAATAATTTATGCTGCAAATAATTATTAAAGGGTGTTACCCAAAATAATTTGGTTTGCAGCTAGGCGGCAAGCAAGTTAACCCTTAAGAACATACTGCGGTATGTGACTAGGGTTGGCTTGTGAGGCCAACAACGCTGCGAGCCGAAGAATGAAGGGTAACTCAACTTTAATTACGAATATCGACATCAGTACAGACTACGACGAAACCCAAGGTAACGATGACGTTCACTACCAAACCTTTGGTAACATGGCGGCTTTCTTTGGCCGTGATATGCAAGCCCATCGCCATGACGGTTTTTTCCAATTACACTATTTGGTTACTGGTCATATCACCCTACAACTTGATGAATCTCGTTATTCGGTTCAGGCACCTTTATTTATTCTAACGCCCCCATCTGTCGCCCATGCCTTCTTTACCCAAGAAGACACTGATGGCCACGTACTAACTGTACGGCAAGATTTAATTAGCCCACTATTGGGTTCGCTTTACCCTGCTAACCCTGACTTAGTCAATATTCCAGCAATTTGTTTATCTGTTGCAGACAAACCCGAAGATATTGACACCTTCAATCATTATTGGGCGCTAATGGCTCGTGAATCGGCAAATAACGCTGTAGGGAAAGATCAGGTTTTATCCTCTTTAGCACAGGCTTTTTTTGCTTTTCTACTAAGGTCAATCCCTCTTGATGAGCACCCGACCACAGGTGTTCGAGGGGAGCATCGTTTATTCCAACGCTTTAATCAACTCATTGACTTACATTATCATGAGCACCTAGCAGTACCTGAGTATGCAAAAAAACTCGGGGTCACTGAATCTCGATTGAAAGATATGTGCCGCCGTTTCGCGAATAGGCCGCCTAAACGGCTCATTTTTGATAGGATATTAAGGGAAGCAAAACGTATGCTGCTATTTTCTGATAGCCCAGTCTCTGAAATTGCCTACCAGCTTGGTTTTAAAGACCCCGCTTATTTTGCCCGCTTTTTTAACCGATTAGTGGGTTGTTCCCCAAGTTTATGGCGCGAACAAAATATCCACTAGTACGGGTAGTTTTATCACAAAAATAACACATGTATTGCATATTAAGAATGCAATACATTTTCATGCTTCCTGATAGCCTATCTTTTCCCACCACCACACTTTTATTTTACATTTTAAAAACATTTTGATGTTTTATTGATTTTGTTTCAACATTATCAACAATGTCAAACTGATTAACAAAAAGTGAATGTCAAGATTAAAAAATAACCACCTGAAACCAAAATAATAAATATATATTAATATATAAATAAAGCATAATTAATTGATATACATTGTTTTTATGTTTAATCTGATAATTACATTAACATCAAAACATCGAAGTGATCACAATTCTTTCATAAAAAACCATTTACAACGAAAAGTACCCGTTAACCTTTAAAAAGTCTCTTTAAAACTTACTCAGAAAGCGATTCAATTAATAAACACAAAAGAAACATAAAATTAACATAATTTAGCTTGCAACCTTTGTACCCCTATCATTGCAAGCCCTCATTGTGAGATAACGAGGTAGACATGAAACCAGAAGATTTTCGTTCAGATGCTAAACGCCCTTTTAATAGCCAGGAATATCTAAAAAGCCTACAAGATGGCCGTGAAATCTATATTTATGGCGAGCGTGTGAAAGATGTCACCACTCACCCTGCTTTTCGTAACTCCGCCGCTTCTATAGGACAATTATATGATGCGCTTCATGATAAAACGACTCATGACCAACTTTGCTGGAACACTGACACCGGTAATGGGGGATACACACATAAGTTCTTTCGTTTCGCCACAAGTGCAGATGAATTGCGCCAACAGCGCGATGCAATCGCAGATTGGTCACGCCAGAGCTATGGATGGATGGGACGCACTCCAGACTATAAGGCGGCATTCGCCAGTTGTTTAGGTGCTAACCCAGAATATTACGGCCAATTTGCTGATAACGCCCGTAACTGGTATAAACGCATTCAAGAAAGTGGGCTTTACTTTAACCATGCTATTGTTAACCCACCTATCGACCGCCATAAACCCGCAGATGAAGTAAAAGATGTTTATATAAAACTAGAAAAAGAAACTGATGCAGGTATTATCGTCAGCGGTGCAAAAGTCGTTGCAACTAACTCTGCGTTAACGCACTACAATTTTATTGGTTTTGGCTCTGCGCAAGTCATGGGTGACAACCCTGATTTCGCACTGATGTTTGTCGCCCCTATGGATGCTGATGGCGTGAAACTGATTTCACGTGCATCTTATGAATTAGTCGCAGGAGCTACTGGCGCACCATTTGATTACCCATTATCAAGCCGTTTCGATGAAAATGACGCAATCCTCGTGATGGATCATGTGTTAATTCCATGGGAAAACGTGTTGATCTACCGCGACTTTGATCGCGCTCGTAACTGGGCAGTACAAGGTGGTTTCGCTCGCCTGTTCCCGTTACAAGCTTGTGTACGTTTAGCGGTGAAACTCGATTTCATCACCGGTCTTCTGCAAAAAAGCTTGGAGTGTACTGGTGTTATCGACTTCCGTGGTGTACAAGCAGACTTAGGTGAAGTGGTTGCATGGCGCAATTTGTTCTGGTCATTAACTGATGCAATGACCTCTGAAGCAAAAGCTTGGGAAGGCGGTGCATTCTTACCTGATACTCAAGCAATTCAAACGTATCGTGTTATGGCACCAATGGCCTACACCAAAATCAAAAATATAATAGAAAGTAACGTCACCAGCGGCCTGATTTATCTACCATCTAGCGTTCGTGACATGAATAACCCAGAGATTGATAAGTATTTAGCAAAATATGTTCGTGGCTCCAACGGTATGGATCATGTTGAACGTATTAAGATCTTAAAACTTATGTGGGATGCAATCGGCAGTGAATTTGGTGGCCGTCATGAGCTGTATGAAATTAACTATGCAGGTAGCCAAGATGAAATTCGCCTGCAATGTCTGCGTCATTCATACGGTTCTGGCAATATGAAAGCCATGACAGATATGGTTGATCGTTGTTTATCCGATTACGATCAGCACGGATGGAAACGTCCACACCTGCATAACAACAATGATATTAATCAGTTAGATTCGCTGCTAAAATAATCGGCAGCAGGAGGTCAAAATGTCTTTAGAAAATGAACATCGCCTGCGTTTCAGAGATGCGATGGCAAGTCTTGGTGCAGCAGTTAACATAGTCACCACGGATGGTACTGAAGGTCGCTGTGGGATCACCGCAACCGCAGTCTGTTCAGTTACAGATACGCCACCAACTTTGATGGTATGTGTCAACCGCAATAGCGCCATGAATGCGGTATTTCAAAAGAATGGCCGCCTGTGTGTAAACGTACTAAGCCATGATCAAGAAGAACTCGCCTGCCACTTCGCAGGTATGAAAGGTTCAACCATGGAAGAGCGTTTTAGTTGGAATGTGTGGGACAACGGTATTTTACAACAACCTTTACTGAAAAATGCCCTTGCCAACCTCGAAGGTGAAATTACGCAAGTCCAAGATATTGGTACTCACTCAGTGTATATGGTTGAAATGAAACAAATCATTGTCAATGACACAGGGCATGGTCTGGTTTACTTTAAACGCAAGTTCCACCCTGTTATGCACCAAATACTTGAACCAACAGCGTAAGTAGCGATACAACTTGAAATATAACGAGTATATCTGACTGAAATAGCCTCTAATTTAAGAGGCTATTTTGTTATATATACTAAACTGTTACAGAAACACTTTACGATATTCCTTTTCTTTTTATATTACATTCCCTTTCACTCTTTTCTGATTGCATAATTAATAAGACTCTTATACGTTTAGCTAAAATCAAATTAAATAAAAACCGCTGACTAAAAGGCATTAATATGACCATCACTCTTATCGTTGTAGCTGTTTTATTATTATTGGCTGTTGGCTGGGGGATATCTATTTATAACCGCTTAATCAATGCGCGTAACCAAGTGAATAACCAATTTGCTAATATCGACGTGGTTTTAAAGCAGCGTGCCGATCAAATTCCACAACTGGTCACTATTACAGAAAAAGCAATGGAACATGAAAAAAGCCTTTTTATCTCATTAAGTGACGCACGCCAAAGCTACTTTAGTGCCCAAAATATGGCGGACAAGATCACCGCTTCAAATAAAATGAACCGCGCACTGGGTAACCTTATAGCTATCGCAGAAAATTACCCTACCCTCATTTCTGGTGAGCAATTCACACAATTACAATTAGCCCTAAGCGATGTTGAAAATAAAATAGCCCAACGCCGTGAAAGTTTTAACGATGCAACAACAGAGTATAATACTGCAATACAAATGTTCCCTGACAACCTGATTGCTAATGCCTTTCGTTTTACACAATTACCATTACTTGATATTTCTGAAGATGATAAAAAATATCATGGTATCCAGTTTAAATAATATCAACGTAAAGGGTATTAGTCTGTGAATATGTATTTTTTACTCGGGGCAGCGATTGGTGCTTTAATTTTATTTATCGATAATAAGTTTTCGATAAATAAAAGAGTAAATTGGGGGATCATCCCTTTTATCAGCATTGCCTGCGGTATGTGGTACTCGCTATCACCTACTCAAGGGGATTACGGCAGTATCATTTATTATATTGTGATATTGACCATTTCCTTTTTTATTATTCGTCATATCGTCAAAGCCAGTAAAGCCGGCTTTCAGCGGTATCAGCGATTACAAAATGAAGGTTCATCAAAGTTTAGCGCTTTTCTTAAAGTACTCGTGGGGACTTTACTAGCAAGTTGCTTATTTGTAGGCTTTTTTATCGACATGCGAGTGTTTTTCATCGCATTTGTCTTAGCCTTCGTATTTAAGTTTATTGAAAATACACCAACCAAGCGCTTCTTAAAATTTCAAAAAAACCTCGCGACATCCAAAATACGCTCAATAGCTATGGGGCTTGTCGAAGTTGAAGGTGAAATAACCACAGGTACTGAAATTAAAAGCCAGTTAGGTAATAAAACCTGCTATGGCTCCTTTTATTTTGAGTATTCCATATCGAAAGATAAAGATGGTAAAAAAAGTTATACATTACAAAATAGTAAAAGCCGTATGGAGAGTTTTATCCTGACCGATGATACAGGGTCAGTAAAGGTAGAATGTGACCCCGATTACTTTGTTTATCCAGGGCTACAAGCGCATATGGATATTGAGCAAGGCAACCGTCGTTATACTGAATATTTGCTTGAACCAAAAACCCGTTATTTACTGATTGGCACCGCTGACGCGAATGAAAAAGGTGAGCCCGTTATTATCCGCAAAGCTCCTCATATGCTATTAGGTGTTTCTCCGGCTGACTATGTTGTACGTTGGAATAAAACCGGGCCGTTACGTCGGAATTTATCCATTACCGCCATTATTGCACTGTTATTGATTGGGGTTATTTTGGTTACCCCGATAAATTACCGTAATGGGCAATTAAATCTGTATTTTGACAAAATATCATTATTCGGTGATAACTAGCATGGAAACGCTTATTTTCTTCATTATTATTGTTATCATTGGCTATATAATCATTCGCTATCTAATTAATATTTATAACAATATTGTCTTTTTGAAAAATAATTGCCTCAAAGCATTTGCCAATATTGATGTGCTATTAATGAAACAAATTGAGTTAATACCAGCGCTGACTCAAGTGGCAGATAAAGCTATCGCGTATGAAAAACAGCTTATTAATGAAATAGTTGAAAGCCGACAGCGCTATTTATCCAATACGTCCATTGAAATCAAAATTGATACTGCAAACCAACTATCGCCAAAAATAAAGCCATTAATTGCTATCGCAGAAAACTATCCCGCGCTTATCAGTAAGGCGGTACTATTGGAATTACAAACACAAGCAAAGCATATTGAAGAGCAAATTGCCGACAGACGTGAATTTTTCAACCAAACGGTCACACTCTACAATACCGATATTCACATCTTTCCAAACCTAATTTTTGCAGCGTTATTTCGCTTTAAAGCTATTCCTCTACTATACGGTAAACAGGAGCCTTCACAATGATCAGCATTCCTTTTTCTTGGTTTGGTTTTACTGATTGGCTTCTTGAACAAGAAGCTGGGTTAGTCATTATGTTTGCCACGTTCGGCACATTGTTTTTATCTATTGCCACCCTTGTCGTACTAAATATACTCGGGTTAAAAAAACTCTCACTCTATATTTCAGGGGCTTTATTTTGCTCAGTTTTTATTAGCATGATTGTGATGATCCCACTATTACTGCTTTTCAGTATTGAAGACTCAATCAAGTTACAACTTATCTGGGTCATTATTGTTGCCAGTTGCCTAATTTCATTTTTAAGTAACCGACATTATTTGGAGATCTATTTTAATTCCATTGAAAATAAAATTGAAAAAGAAACCAAAAAACAAAAATCCAAACGGAAAAACAAAAAATAGAGGACAAATAAAAGTCCTTTTTATGGTTTCAATGCAAAAATCTTACTGTAATTTTTAGGGTTTAAACGTAAATAAAGCAACAATGTCACTAATACAAATGCAATATGCATTGCCCACACCCATGTAAAATTATGGCTGACTTGATGTAACCAAGCTGCACATAGCGGGCCAAATGCGGCAATAATAAAGCCCCCCGCTTGCATTAAAGACGTAAGAGCCCCAGCACTAACAGGGTGCGATATATGGTCTAATGCAGTGATAATACTCAGTGCAAAACACCCACCAAGCCCTAGGCCAAGCAAAGCAACCCATAACAACGGGAAAGCATTCGCGAATAACATTAACCCTAAAAATCCAATTGCTTGGCTACTAAGCGTTACCATTAGCCAAAATCGCCGATCAATATTATGTGAAGCCAGTACAGGGATCATCAATGCAGATAACGCTTGAAACACCGTTAATATGGCAACAAAAGAACCGCTTTGTGCAGCACTGATCCCTTGTTGTTGGAAAAATGGCGCCAACCAAGTCACCACAGTGCCATAGCCTGCGTTGATAAGCCCAAACCCAGCCATTAACAACCAAGCTCTGGGTTTACGTAAAAAGCGCCATAAAGAAACCTGCTCGGCTTTTGGCGTACGAGCCGTACGAATGTTCAGAAAAACAGCAACCAAAGCCAACAGCGCAGGGAATGCAAGCCAAGCTAAAGCCGTTTGCCAATGCCCCGTTGCATTTTCTAATAGTGGCGTTAATTGCGCCCCGATCGCACCACCAGCCATTAAGGTTGCAGAATACAGCCCTGTCATCATCGCCATTTTTTGTGGGAAGTTAGCTTTGATAAGCCCCGGAAATACCGACTGAATGTACGCCGCCCCTACACCACATAAAAAGGCCGTGAACAGTAAAGAGGTGCCATCCTCTACAAAATAGCGCCCTAATGAGCCAACGAGCAGCAATAACATCGCTGCACTAATCCCTAACCGTTCTCCTAACTGTTGATTTAAGATAGGTACAATTAATGCGCCAATGCCCATCAACAACATAGGTAATAAAGTGAGCAAAGAAATACTTTGATAGCTCATCCCTGTCGTTTGCATAATACTATCAATAACGGGCCCTGGGCCGGTCATGAATGGCCGTAAATTGACCCCCACTAACACAATAGTGAGTATCAAGGCAAAAGAGGATGAGGCTGTTTTACCCATTATTTCTGTTGTTCCGACCATAACTGATACAGTGAAGAACAAGCGTCATTATCAGGTTTCAACTGTTCAAAACGCAAACCGGATTGGTGTTCAGGTTCAACCCGCAAAGCCTTGGCAATCCCTTCTGTTGAAAGCCCAAAGGGCTCTGCATCTTGGTTTGAATAAGCGTACACAACCCGGCTAACCCCTGCCATTCGCATAGCGGCAAGGCACATAGGACAAGGTTGCCCACTGGCATAGACCACACAATCTTCCAGTTTAACGCGGTTCAATGTTTTCCCTGCTTGTCGCAAAGCCATCAATTCGGCGTGTGCTGTTGGGTCACTTAATTCAAGCATTTGGTTCACACCAGTCGCCACCACTTGCCCGTCACACACCACGACAGCACCAAATGGGCGACCACCAGCCCGTACATTTTCTGCCGCTAAAGTGATAGCTTGCTGTAAAAATTGCCTATCTGACATTATTTAGCTCCTGATTTTTCAAGAATTTCAATAAGGTTACGATACCCTTTACTTTTTGCCAGCGTCAACGGCGATGCACCCGTACTATCCGCTAAATTGACATCCGCGCCACCGTTAATCAATAGTGTCACAATCTGCGCGTACTTATCACTACCATCACCTAAAATAATAGCTTCAATTAGAGCAGTCCATCCTAGGCGATTAACATGGTTAACATCCACACCAGCGTCAATCAACGTCTTAACTGTCTGCACATGCCCCCGCTCTGCCGCTGGGATCAGCGCCGTACCACCATAACGGTTGGTACTCGTTAAATCAGCCCCATTTTGTAAGGTTAATAACAAAATCTCCTGCAAGCCGCGGGCACCTGCATATAAATAAGGGGAATCTTGCATTGCATCCCGTGCATTCACATTTGCACCTTGTTCAATCAGGTAACGAGCAACTGCAATTTGGTTTTTATGTGTTGCTGCCATCAATGGTGTACGCTGACGCAGATCTCGCTGTTCAATATCAGCCCCCTGTTCGACCAAAGATTGCAACTGATGAAGGTCGCCTTGCTCCGCAAGTGCAACAAGTGGACTCTGTTGTGGATTTGCCATCCCTTTCACCATAAATATCAAAGAAATAGTCAAAATACCCAGTAAAGAAACCAACCACTTAATAGATAAAAAAGTTATTTTCATGATTTATCTCCTATAAGCCCTTTAATCTACTCAAAAAATATGCTATTTAAAAATTAAATAACTTAATGGTAGGTATTAAAAAAATGAATCCACTACTCAACTTTGTATTATTAAAAACCTTTGTAACGGTTGCTGAAACAGGGAATTTTACTGTTGCTTCACAGCACCTAAATTCGACGCAGTCAACATTAAGTCAACAAATACAACGTTTAGAGGCACTTGTGGAGCACCCTTTATTTATACGTGGGCATCGAATACTCACACTCACAGAAACAGGGGAGATCCTACTTAGCTACGCTAAAAATATTTTAGCCCTAAATGATACTTTCTTTATGAAAATAACAGGTAATGCCGTCATCCAAACTATTCGGCTAGGTTTCCCTGAAGATTTAGCATCAGGGCAAGTCACTCCCACTTTAGCTGCTTTTATGCAGGCAAACCCGAATGTGCGCTTAGAAGTCACTAGTGGATTAAGCCGCCAATTACACCAACGTTACCAACATGGTGAACTGGATTTGATCATTGTTAAGCAAAAAAAAGGCGAGTTTAAAAGCGACTATCACTGGCCAGAGCCTTTATGTTGGTTAACCAGCAGCCAAGCAAAACGGTTAAATATTGACTCCGTGCCACTGGTGGTTTTCCCTGAAAATGGCCTATACCGCAATGATATGTTTAAATTATTGGATAGTGAACAACGCCCTTGGCACATTACCTATACCTGTTCCAGCCTTGCTGGTATCCAGAGCGCTATTGCTGATGGGTTAGGCGTTAGTTTATTACCTCTACGTGCGAAACTCCCGCAACATCGGGTTTTAACAGAAGAAGAAGGTTTTCCTGTTGCTCAAGAAATGGAAATCGCCATGCATTTTCACACTAATACCTCCGATATAATTAATCAATTAGCCGAAAAACTGGCTCAACAATTAGGGGAGCGCTAGCTATGGAAGCATTATTTAATAAATTAATTGATGTAGAAAAAAAGCTACATCTTTCAGCTAACCGGCAGAATATTAATTTCCTTCGTGAGGTGCTACATGAGGATTTTTTTGAATTTGGACGCTCAGGGGGGACGACAAATAAGACCAATACTTTATCCGTACTTGTTGATGAACAGCCTAAAACAATTTATTCAGAAGATTATCATTGCACGTTATTGAGTAATAATACGCTGCTAATGACCTATACCAGTTTTGAGCGACAACAAAATATTAAAATAAAGTTAACTCATCGCTCATCTATTTGGCTGAAAAACTCAAAAAACCAATGGCAATTAAGGTTTCATCAAGGGACGCCGACGGGCGGTCAATAAAGTGGGAAAATATCTCCCACTTTATGATGAGTACGATATTAGTTCGTTGAGTTATTTCTTATCAAAATACCCTGCTCGAATCGATGCGCCAATTAAATTCACGACAAAACGCCCCGCTGTCACCCCTGTTAATTTCGAGGGTATATCCTTAGCTGGGGTGATTTCGACGATATCCATCCCCACAACTCGGCCTTTTTTCACTAAGCCGTGAATTAAGCTACGCGCTTGTAAGTAAGTCACCCCGCCCGGTGCAGGGCCATCAACCCCCGGCATAATGCTTGGGTCGATACCATCAGCATCAATACTGATATAGTAATTTGAGTTATCTGGAATACGGTCTAAAATTGCCTGCATCCCCACTTCATGCAATTCGTAGGCAGGAATAACATGGGCTCCATGGTCTTTGGCAGCTTGGTAATCTGCGGGACGACCACTTCCTTGAGCACGCAAACCAATTTGGAATATTTCACCAATATGTTTCATTTCAGATGCGCGACGAATAGGGCTCGACAGGCCAGTATCTACCCCATTAACCTCTTCGCGCCAATCTAAATGAGCATCAATATGAACCAAAGTAACAGGGCCTACCTCGTCAAAACCTTGCAAAATAGGCGTGGTAATTCCATGGTCTCCACCTAAAACAATCGGTAGTGCATTTGCTCTTAATAATTGCCGAATAGCTTGTGCTGCTCGTTGGTGATGCTCTCCCAATGGTTTTGATAAGTCAGGGATGACATCACCGCAGTCGACAAATTTGATGTCTTCCCGCCCTTGTAATAATGGTCCGTCAATATCAAAATCATAATGATCTGGGTGTCTCACAATCCTATCACTCATATCACGTAGATATTGTGGAGCCCTCGACTGATCATTGGTAAAAGCATGGGCACTGTAAGCTGAGCTAAATGGCATCCCTAGTATGGCAATATCCGCTTCAATATTGGTCAAGTCAGTCACAAGCTCTGAATATAAAAATGTTTTATGACCAACATGAGGAGGTGTCGTTAATTTTTTCATATAACATAATCCTTATTAAATTTATTTTTATTTCTTAATTAGCTGCCAAATGTATTGGCTAAAAAGACAAATAATGGAACTCCGACAATATCTGTTAATACCGTTCCGGCAATAGGGATAATGATGAAGGCTTTTCGCGAAAACAGCCCATATTTATTACAAATTGCATCCATTACGACTAACCCATTTGGTGTCGCACCTAACCCATGACCAATAAACCCTGCAGACATGACAGCAGCATCATAATTTCGCCCTAATGCACGATAAACAATAAATATAGCAACGAGCACTGTTGCAATAACCTGAGTGATTAATATTATGGTTAATGGCAATGCTAATTCGTAAAGTTCCCAAAGCTTTAATTTCATCATCGCCATAACTAAAAACATTTCTAACGATATTGTTGAAATTAATACCACTGTACTACGCGATATTTTGATAATTGGTTTTCTTTCATTAAATGAATGGAAAATAACACCAACAAATAAACTAAAAATATGTCCTGGAATAGTAAACCCTGTAGCTTCACTGATCCATTTAGCTGTTGGCATACCAATAGCAAGTATTGATAAAATAACGGCCCCTGTGACGATACACTGCTGAGGCGTGACCTTATCTTCCTTACTTTCCTTTTCAGTTAAGTCATCCAAATCAATATGATCGGTTTCAATTTTTAAGTTATTTCTTTTTATCAACCAGTTTCCTACTGGCCCACCTAATATTGAGCCGGCGATCAGCCCAAATGTTGAAGCGGCGAGTCCGACATTCAGTGCTTGGTCGTAGCCAAAAGATTCGATAAGAGGAGCCAAAGAAGCCGCCATACCGTGGCCACCTTGCATGGAGGCTTGACCCGCCATCATCGCAATTAATGGTTCGATATCTAAAACATAAGATAAGCCAAGGCTAACACCATTTTGGGCGAACGCTAGTCCCCAACAAATAACCATATACAATAATAATATCTTACCGCCACTAACAAGTAATTTAACCCCCGTCATCAAACCGATAGTGACGAAAAACACATACATAGATAAATCATATAATGTATTATCAAAACTTAGTTCTACAATATTAAATTGGTATGCTAACCACATAATGACGGAAAATATAAACCCGCCAATAACAGGGCTAGGAATCGAATACTTCATAAAAAATGGAAACTTTTTTATAATTACATTGCTCGCAATTAATAATAAGGCCCCTAATGCTGTAAATGTAATCATATCCAGTTTTATTGTTAACATTTCATCTGTGACCATAAATTAGAATCCTTTTGTATTTATATATATTTGGATTAATTATTATTTTGTGGCGCCACTTTGGTAATAATTTATTAACAACTACAACTTTAAGATATACATATCTGCTAAGAATAAAAGTGATATTTTTGATCCTATGGTTTCATAAAATGAAACCTTTTCTGAAATAAAAAATAATTTTAAAAATTAAAATAAAAACATATCAATTATGTTATTTGTGTCTCAATAGAAAGTAAGTTAAATTAACAATTAGTGATTGATTTCACGTAATAGGTATAAATATGCATAATAAAAAATTAACTGAAAAAGATTTAAAATCATTGCGGGTTTTTATTTCCGTTGCTGAGGCGGGGGGCTTTTCTATCGCAGAGAAAAAACTCAGTATGTCTAAAGCCTCAATAAGCCGTCATATCCGTGAAATTGAAGATAAATTGGGAGTACAGCTCTGTGAAAGGGGCCCTGCAGGCTTTAAACTCACAGAATCGGGTTTGTTAGTGATTGAAAAAGCTAACATGGCCTTGACAGCTTTGGATAATATTAAGACAGAAGTAGATGAGTTACATGGAATTTTATCTGGGACACTTGTGATTGGTGTTATCGAACATATCTTGATTGACCCACTTTGCCACCTTTCATCCACCATTTCTCAATTCACCCAAGCGGCTCCCAACGTTAAATTAGAGCTGATTATACTCAACCATAACCAATTAAACCGAGCACTTAGTGATAGAACTATTCATATTGGTATTAGGGGGCAATATCATGAAAATAGCCGTTTTAATTACCAATTTTTATTTATTGAAAAACATAAGCTGTATATTTCGGCTAAAAGCGCTCCAAATAAGCACAATCTAGCATTAGTCTACCGCCCTCACCCATTCACAGAAAGTATTCTAGCTTCAGGTGAATTTAATAAAGGCCCTGAAGCTGCGGGGCTTGAAGCTGTCGCAACCTTTATTGCATCAGGTCACTATGTCGGAATATTGCCTGAAAATTACGCATCTCAAATTAATTTTCGCCATTCCCTTATAGAAGTGGAACACTCTCCCGTTTTTCATAACCGAATTTGTGCTATCACTGAAGCCAGCAAACCCCTCACACAAAGTGAGTCATTATTTTTAAAATTACTCTCACATTCAGGTGAACAACTTGATTAAACAAATAAAAAACCCCCAATAAGTCACCTTACCGGGGGTTTATTAAAAATTAAATCAGTATCAATTATAGAACATCAATACAGTTTAATTCTTTAAATGCCTGCTCTAAACGAACAACCATTGAATCTTGTGCTTTACGCAGCCATACACGTGGGTCATAGTATTTTTTGTTAGGTTTATCAGCACCCTCAGGGTTACCTAACTGACCTTGTAAATAGCCTTCGTTCTTTTTGTAGTACTGTAAGATACCATCCCAAGTAGCCCATTGGGTATCAGTATCGATGTTCATTTTGATCACACCGTAGCCTACAGCTTCTTTGATTTCTTCAGCGCTTGAACCTGAACCGCCATGGAATACGAAATCTAAACTGTTGTGTGGCAGGTTATATTTCTCAGAAACATAGTCTTGTGAATTACGCAGAATTTTTGGCGTTAACTGTACGTTACCTGGTTTATAAACACCATGGACGTTACCAAATGAAGCCGCAATAGTGAAACGAGGGCTAATTGCGCTCAGTTTCTCATAGGCGTATGCAACATCTTCTGGTTGAGTATACAGTTCTGAGCTATCCATACCAGTGTTATCAACACCGTCTTCTTCACCGCCAGTACAGCCTAATTCGATTTCCAGAGTCATATCGATTTTAGCCATACGCGCTAAGTATTTAGAACAGATTTCAATGTTTTCTTCTAAAGATTCTTCTGATAAGTCAATCATATGGGAAGAAAACAGTGGTTTACCTGTTTTCGCATAGTGTTTTTCACCTGCATCCAGTAAACCATCAATCCATGGCAGTAATTTACGTGCGCAGTGGTCAGTATGCAGAATAACTGGAACACCGTAATGTTCTGCCATTTGATGTACGTGATAAGCACCTGAGATTGCACCTAAAATTGCTGCTTGTTGCCCTTCTGCTTTCAGGCCTTTACCTGCGATAAATGCAGCACCACCATTTGAAAACTGAACGATAACTGGTGCACGTACTTTTGCTGCTGCTTCAAGTACCGCATTAATTGAATCAGTACCAACACAGTTCACTGCTGGCAATGCAAAGTTATTTTCTTTGGCAACTGCGAAAACTTTCTGTACATCATCACCCGTGATAACACCCGGTTTAACAAAATCAAAAATTTTAGACATGTGAAAAGGTCCTGTGGTGAACAGGCAGCCTACGCTGCCTGTTGTGTATGAAAAAATTAATTACGATTTAGCTCGTTCTTCTAGCATCACAACGGCAGGGAGTTTCTTACCTTCAACGAACTCAAGGAAAGCACCACCGCCCGTAGAGATATATGAAATTTTGTCAGCGATACCGAATAAATCGATAGCTGCTAAGGTGTCACCACCTCCTGCGATAGAGAATGCGTCGCTATCTGCGATTGCTCTCGCCACAATTTCAGTTCCTTTGCGGAAATTAGGGAACTCAAACACGCCAACAGGGCCATTCCATAAAATGGTTTTTGCATTTTTGAGGATTTCGGCCAAACGCTCTGCTGACTTATCACCTAAATCCAGAATTTGCTCGTCATCTTTAATTTCAGTGCTTGATTTTAATGTTGCTTCTGCGGTTTCTGAAAACTCGGTTGCAACACGGACATCAGTCGGCACTGGAATTTGGCAGTTAGCCAGTAGTTTTTTCGCCTCTGGGATTAAATCATCTTCATACAAAGAGCGACCAACATTGTTCCCTTCAGCTGCGATGAAGGTATTTGCAATCCCCCCACCTACAATCAGTTGGTCAGCAATTTTAGACAGAGAATCTAATACTGTCAGTTTAGTGGATACTTTAGAGCCACCCACAATCGCCACCATTGGACGTGCAGGGTTATCCAACGCTTTACCCAGCGCTTCCAGTTCATTGCTTAACAATGGACCCGCACAAGCAACTGGAGAGAATTTTGCAACGCCATGAGTTGACGCTTGCGCACGGTGAGCCGTACCAAATGCATCCATGACATATACATCACATAGTGCTGCATATTGTTTTGATAGCGTTTCATCGTCTTTTTTCTCGCCTTTATTAAAGCGAACGTTTTCCAGAACAACTAATTCGCCATCTGCGATTTCGACGCCGTTTAAGTAGTCTTTAACTAAACGAACAGGGTAATCAATTTTGCCGGCCAGATAGTCAACAACAGGTTGCAGTGAAAACTCTTCGTTGTACTCGCCTTCGGTCGGGCGACCAAGGTGAGAAGTGACCATGACTTTAGCGCCTTGTTTAAGAGCAGCTTCAATGGTTGGTAATGAAGCACGAATACGTGCATCAGAAGTAACTTTGCCATCTTTTACAGGGACGTTTAAGTCAGAACGGATGAAAACACGTTTACCCGCTAAGTCTAAATCGGTCATCTTAATTACAGACATGGTGAATCCTCTTGTTGATTCTCTATAAAGTTGCTATTAACTACTGCGCGGAAGCTATCTAGGATAGTGTCCGTTGTCTGTCAGTAGCCAATTAGTTTAAACCTGTTCGCCGAAACCGACGGCTGCCATCGCTAGTGTAGTATCTAGCATCCGGTTAGCAAACCCCCATTCGTTATCACACCAAACCAGGGTTTTAATTAAATGTTTTCCGCTAACTCGCGTTTGCGTACCATCAATGATAGCACTGTGCGGGTCATGATTAAAATCCATCGACACGAGCGGTAATTCTGTGTAGTCCACTATACCACGAAAATGCCCTTGTGCAGCGCTTCGCAATAGTTGGTTCACTTTTTCGACGCAAACATCGTCATGTACGGTAACACTCAAATCAATCGCTGTCACATTGGTCGTGGGTACACGGACGGAAATCGCTTCAAAGTGATCTTTAAATTTAGGGAAAATACGGGTAATCCCCGCAGCTAATTTGGTGTCAACTGGAATAATCGACTGGCTTGCCGCACGTGTTCTGCGTAAATCTTTATGATAAGCATCGATAACGGGTTGGTCATTCATGGAGGCGTGGATAGTGGTCACAGTGCCCGATTCAATGCCAAAGCTGTCATCCAGTAATTTGATAATCGGGATAATGCAATTTGTCGTACAAGACGCGTTAGAAACAATGTTATCGCTTGCCGTTAAGCTTTCATGATTAACCCCATACACGATCGTGGCATCAAGGTCATCCGTACCGGGGTGTGAAAATAATACTTTTTTTGCCCCTGCGGTTAAATGTTGCAAGCCATCATCCCGCGAGCCATAAACCCCACTACAATCAAGAACGATATCAATGCCTAATTCTTTCCAAGGTAGCTCACCAATATCGGCTTGGTGAAATAAGCGAATGTTGTCATCACCAACCTGTAAAAGTTCACCGCTAAGCCTTACATCCCACGCAAACCGCCCATGACTAGAGTCATACTTTAGCAAGTGCGCAACCCCTTCCGGTTCAGCGAGTTCATTAATTGCGATAACTTGAACTTCGGCTCGGCGGCTAGTTTCATATAACGCCCGTAATACACTGCGACCGATTCGGCCAAAGCCATTAATTGCTACCCTGATAGCCATTGCGTACCTTGTATATAAGCAAAATCATACGGTTGCTAAAGACTGCTGACGCATGTGAGTTTATTTTCAACTTACCCCGTAAACAGACTTTAGTCATGATATTTAAACCTGTGATTTGAAGTCATTAGCTGCTAACTATTTAGTATAAAACATAAGCACTTATTACATTCAAACCTGAAGTGAGTCACTAAAATAACCAGAGAACTTCAGCAGGCCATAAGGATAACTGACTCACATTAACTCTACTGCTCATTTTAACAGTCAAACATCAAAAATGTGCTACAACCGACATTTTTTGAAAAAATTTTCATTCTACGCTACTCAACTGAAACGCTTCAGCTTATCTATAGTTAGATTAAGGGATATATTTACAGAACGCAATAGAAAAGCAGATATTCATGCACAAAAAAACAACGCCCAACTCATCGTCAGGCGTTGTTAAGTCACATAACCGGAATTAGCCGTAAACCCCTGCTAATTCCTTAACATTTTTATTTCAATAAAGACTTAGCCGCTTCAACCGCTTTTTCTACGGTAATGCCAAACTCTTTGAATAGCTCTTCAGCCGGTGCAGACTCACCAAAAGAATGCATACCGATGATGGCGCCATTTAAGCCTGTATATTTGAACCAGTAATCGGCAATACCAGCTTCAATAGCAACACGTGCGCTAACATTTGCAGGTAATACCGCTTCACGGTAAGCCGCATCTTGTTTATCGAATGCATCGGTAGAAGGCATGGATACAACACGAACTTTACGGCCTTCTGCTGACAGTTGTTCTGCCGCTTTAACCGCTAATTCCACTTCAGAACCTGTTGCAATAAAGATTAGCTCAGGAGTGCCCGCGCAATCTTTCAGGATGTAAGCACCTTTCTCGATATTCGCTAGTTGCTCAGCAGTACGTGGCTGTTGCTCTAAATTCTGACGAGAGAAAATCAGTGCGCTTGGGCCATCTTTACGCTCAATGGCATATTTCCATGCAACCGCAGATTCAACTTGGTCACAAGGACGCCATGTGCTGAGGTTTGGAGTAACGCGCAGGCTAGCTAACTGTTCAACTGGTTGGTGAGTTGGACCGTCTTCCCCCAGACCAATAGAATCATGTGTATAAACGAAGATGCTGCGAATTTTCATTAACGCGGCCATACGAACAGCATTACGTGCGTATTCAACAAACATCAGGAATGTTGCACCGTAAGGGATGAAACCACCATGTAATGCAATACCATTCATGATAGCTGACATACCAAATTCGCGTACACCGTAATGAATGTAGTTACCTGCAAGGTCAACATTCAATGCTTTCGAACCTGACCACATGGTCAAGTTACTTGGCGCTAAGTCCGCAGACCCACCCATAAATTCAGGTAATACTTTACCAAACGCTTCTAAAGCATTTTGTGATGCTTTACGGCTTGCAATGTTCGCTGGGTTTTGTTGTAGGTTTTCAACAAATTGTTTCGCTTCAACATCAAAGTTTGCTGGTAATTCACCGTTCATACGACGAGTAAACTCAGCCGCTAACTCAGGGAACTGAGCGGTATACGCTGCGAATTTTTTATCCCATGCGCTTTGTTTTTCTTTACCTGCAACACGCGCGTCCCAAGCTTCATAAATATCTTTAGGGATTTCGAATGGGCCGTAGTTCCAACCTAATGCTTCACGTGTTGCTGCAATTTCTGCATCACCCAAAGGTGCACCATGGACAGACTCAGAACCCGCTTTATTTGGCGAACCAAAACCAATAATGGTTTTGCACATAATCAGCGTTGGTTTGTCTGTTTGGTTTTTCGCTTCATTAACAGCCGCATTGATTTGCGCTGCATCGTGACCATCAATATCACGGATCACATGCCAGCCATAAGATTCGAAACGTGCTGCTGTATCATCAGTAAACCAACCTTCAACTTCACCATCAATCGAGATGCCGTTGTCGTCATAAAAAGCGATCAGTTTATTTAATTTGAGAGTACCCGCTAAAGAACAGGCTTCATGAGAGATACCTTCCATCATACAGCCATCACCCATGAAAACATAAGTATGGTGATCAACAATATCATGGCTAGGACGGTTGAATTGCGCTGCTAATGTGCGCTCTGCGATAGCAAAACCGACTGCATTTGCAATGCCTTGCCCTAAAGGACCTGTCGTAGTTTCAACACCTGGAGTATAACCATATTCAGGGTGACCCGGTGTTTTTGAATGTAATTGGCGGAAGTTTTTTAACTCTTCAATAGGTAAATCATAACCTGCAAGATGCAACAAGCTATAAATTAACATAGAGCCATGACCATTGGATAATACAAAGCGGTCACGGTTCGCCCAGTGTGGGTCTGCTGGGTTATGATTCATATGGTCACGCCACAGCACTTCAGCAATATCAGCCATGCCCATTGGCGCGCCAGGATGCCCTGATTTTGCTTTTTGAACCGCATCCATACTTAGAAAGCGGATAGCATTAGCAAGGGTTTTACGAGTCGTCATCAGTATACTCCAGGTAGGATAAAAACGTACTTAAACCAATTTTTACAACGCGATATAAATACTTCTACTTCTATTAACACCTACACACCAACCATTCAGTTTATCAATGCATAACAACTTTTTCAGTCTTTTAACTGATACCATTAGCCACAAGAGCTTACACATGACAACTTGAATATTATGAGCAGAGTGATTGAAAGTAACGTAATTCCATTCATACCGCAATATTTGCTATGTTCATGGCAGCAGATCGAAAAAAATTAAACTGCTGCAAAGCTGAATCCATTCCATTGCGCAAAATATCCCTTAGGGCTTACATTTTTGCGCAATTGACTAGTCTTATTAAACCTGAGTTCACGGTCTGGGATCAAGGTGATTTATCCATCTTAAGCATTTAGCTACCACAATAGTGATAATAGGCAAAGTTTTAGGCAAAAAAAGTATGAAAAACTACCGACTGCTTCCGAGTGTAAACCTAAGCAAGGTTGGCTCCAAAAGGGGTTATATTTCAAATCATAAGAAAAAAGCCAGAGACTGGCTAATCTCTGGCTTATCATTGGCCCATACTGAAAAATAGCCCGCTTGATGAGTGGCTTTCTTACTCTACTTAGCCCCTTCGCAGTTACCAATTGAATAATATTTATTAAAAATAACGATATACTTACGGCTTTTCTTTTTCATACTACTATCACGAAACTCTTGCTGAGGTAGTAGATACAGCATTAATGGCACCTCATTTTCATCAACCTCACAGCTTTGATGAATCAATACACGAAAATAAGTATTTCCTGTATTTTTCAATACGCCGCTATCACTATTTATTTCATATTTAAAATCAATATTTTTAGGCCTTACCACAAAGTAAGTTTCCAAACTGACTGTTGGATAAAATAAAGATTGTCGGTTTTGCCTGTTATCACTTTGAACATCAAGGGCTGTTTCACTAATCACAATCTTATAGTAACGTTCTTTATTATCTTCTTGACCACGATAAAAAATTTTAAAATATTCCTGTTCTCCTGGTAGTAGGACTTTTTTCAATGGAGTGAAAATAATTTCCCCATCCTTAATCGCGTTTCCTTGTTCTTTTTCGTTTGGTTTATCAATTTGATAAGCACTAAAAGTATATAAATTTACCTTTTTCGTATCATTAACATACGGTTTTGAAAAAAAACTATTATTAGGTTCTAATGAAGAAATATCCGAACTCAAATAAAGCGCATATGCCTTCCCACCAAATAAAAGCAATAGTAACAACAAGCTACTGAATAATTGTTTTCTACGTACTTTCATTATTATATTAGCGGACAGGAGCATCGACTTAATATTACAAATGTACATCTGGTCCCGTCCAAGTCGCTTTTACAGCCACAGTTCCACTTGCCGATACCGTTCCTAGCCAATCAATACCATCTAACGTAAACAAAGAGTTTGAATCATTCATTGGGAACCGTAAATCTAAGTTGGTACGATAAAAAGAGCCTAAATCTTGATTGGGAATATCCCATGGAGTTTCCGTCCATAATGCATTATCCATAGAGACTTCCGTGCCATCGCAACTTGAACGATAAGACCCCTCAACTCCCGATGCGTTCTTAAACGAAAGGTAAGCTGGAAAAGGGACATGGAACTTATCATCATCCGAACTAAATAAGCAGTAAGCTTGCCCACTCACATTAACCGTAGGCCCCTCTACTCTAGCGGTAATTGAGTCGGCCTGCCTTGGACCACTTGTTGTTACAATATAATTAAACTCAATTGCAGGTTCATTGGCTCCAACTTTACCTGTTTTTGACGGATTTGGAATAAAATCAGAAGGAACAATACTGATACTATAGTCACGAGGCTTAATCACTAACTGATTTGAGGGGGTAAATTCATAATATCCCGATTGTGGCGCTGCAGCTGGGTTAGTAAATGAAAAAGTAAAGAAATCCTGGCTATTAGTAAAATCGACGTTGTTCGTAATTAACTGCTTAAAAAACGTATTAGAAAAAAAGATAGATACGGAATCATTCGAAGTTTTGAAATAAGTGTTTGCTGCGTAAGTAAAATTATAATTCTGCCAAATATTTGACCCGTCATCAGGACCTATTTTTATTGATGCGCTCGCTGGCGGAAATGGAATTAACGTTGAGTTAACTTTTAAACTCAATAAGATATTTGCAAAAATATCCCCTGATGTCTCATGCTTAACAACTTGGCATATCAAGCCATTCACATTAGCAACAATGCCAATCCGGCAAAATTGAGCCCCTGGCCCCAAACTTGGATTACCATTGCTATCAATATAAACCTCTTGCATCGCACCTGTTGAGCTCAACTTTATATGCCCTGCCTTCGTCATCGTAAATTCATGAGAAGCAATAATATTTCCACCAACTCCTTGGCAAGTCTCACCCTTAGAAGGGTCATAATCAATATTTGTCATACAGGCACGATAACTATATGTCTCAACCGTACCAACAGGGAGTTTCTGAAAATATTGGTAAGTCGACTCACTAAATATACCTCGAGCATAAATGCCTTCACCTAAGATGTCAGATTGCACTATCTTATATGCACCGTTTTTTCCAATATATTGAGCTGGCCAATAACCGCTATCACGATGACAGTAATTACGCATACAGCGGTTACCAATAAACGGGCTGTCGATGGGGGAATTTTCAAACCAAATATCTACATTTTGGTTTGCTCTAATGGCAGTATTGGTATACCCCATATAACCTAAGCTCTCCTGTGATTTTGCTGAATAACGGGAAAACTTATTCGCCCCTGTAAATCGTGGGTCTAATGATCTGGGAGTAACGAAGTATTCATCATCTATCCCATTTTCAATAAAAACATAGGAATTACTAAGGGCTATCGCTGAACTATAAAAGCCACTAAGCAATGCTAACACCGGAAGTAATGTATACATTATTTTATTTATCATAAAATTCTCATTGTCTTAATGCGACGGTTTTCTGTGGATCACAGGTTACATCACCTAACCATAACGCCCCTCTGGCTCCCTCTAAATTCAAATCAGCTTCACAAATCGTTTGCTCATCTTCTTGTAAAAGAGAAATAACGGGGTAACGAATATCGACATCCATCGAAAATTCGCCATTATGATCCGTTTTTGTTCGGCCAATATGATTGCGGATTGATGCATATTTTATAAACTCACCATCAGGGGATTTAAGGCGACCAAATACCGTGACTAATTGCCTGACCTCTGGTTTATAAAAAGCGATATTTCCAGGGTATAAAGTGACAGATTTATTTCGTCCAGAGACAATATCAAAACTATCTTTAGACTTAGCGTCATTCATTAATTGAATGTCATAATCAGAATAAGGTGATAATGGGATAAATGTGTTCGTACCACTAATTGGATAACTTTGCCCATTAACACGAGCTGTCATACTCCCCGCGCCATGTATATCCGAATGGATAATAACACCCGACTTCCCTTGTTGACCGCTCGGCATAACTGTTCCATTGCTATATGCAACAGCACCTCTTGAGGTAAAATTACCATTTATTCTATCGCTGTCAGGTCGGTTAATAGTCACCATGCCCGAGTTATATTTAGTTTCATAAGAGGCGTAACCCATGGTTGAGAAATCAGACTCCCCATTATTTTTATCTCTAACCAACTTAGAAACTGAGCCGCCTATATTCGTAATTGCCGAATTTTCAAAATTTTTATTAGCATAAATATTTGCTTTCATGTTGCCATTACTTGATGAAAGCCCAGTGCTTAACCATGTTGATAAAGGTAATGAAAAATCAAGGCTAATAAATTTTTCATTCATACTTTTTTGGTCATCATAGTGGTAACGCTGTACGCCTGTTCTTAAACCAACCGTACCATAGCGGCCTGAAAATAGCGTATTTGCATACTCATAGTTGATAGAATCACCGCCAATACGTTTATCTGTTGTACGACTAATGGTAAATGACCCTGCTCGCTCAAAGACTTTATCAATATTTAATGTTGCACCGTAAGAGTAACTATTTGAGTCATAGATAGGTAATTCGCCTTTTACTACCGCTTTTTCTTTTGATGCCCAAATAGAACCGTAACCATCAGGAATACTTGACGATAGGGTAGCAATATTTCGATGACTACCATGATTCTCAAACATCCCCTGCCAAGACAATGAGATATACTGATTTAAAGAAAGGTTAATGCTACTTTCATTAATCAAAAAATCATCATAGCCGTAATTAGACATCTGAATGTTAACCCCAGATAAGACAGGGAAACTTTTTGCTGCAGAAACCCCGAATAAATAACTTTGCTTGAGCGGCTCACGTTGAGTGTACTTCCCTCTCACATAACGCTTCTTATCAAAATCAACATATCCCCCGTAAATCTCCCAGTTGAGTTTGTCAAAATTGACACTTCTTCCCCCAAAAGATTTATTAATAGTTTGATGTTGAGTTGTCACAATCTTGCCATCCACAACCGTTTCAATAGTAACGTCATAGATACCAAATGGTAGAATACTGGTGTCTACTTCAAAGCTTCCCATTGGGAAATTTTGAATGTTTAATAATTTTCCATCGCGATATATACGTACTTCACCAGGGCTATTCAAAAAGACGTAAATAGGGGTTAACGAATATTTAGAATTGACCACGACACTCGAAGCATTATTACCAACTGAAACCGCATAAATTTTGCTGCTATTTAACGTTGTTAAACTAGCGATAGACTGTAAGTTCCATGTACTCATTAACCCAAGAGCGAAGCGTAACCCATTAAAATCACGCTCATACATTGCTCGATAGAGCTCAGTATTAGAGTTTGACTTTCCAATACTGTACGCCGAAGCATTAATATTGATATGATGCTCTGCGATCGCAAATAGGGTATCTAAATTAAAATAACTACTAGACGAATTTTTACCTTTTTTTACCTGACTCTGAAAAACACCTAAGTCATAATTAACAACGGTAGAAAAAGCATCAACAGACGAATCTCCAAGAGAAAATTGGCGTATTTTTTCCTGAGGAGCAAATGCATCACTATCCACATCTAAAGATAAGTTAAATGAGGATACATCGAGTTGTAACCATGCATTCTTATCAACTTCAATATTATTTGTCTCATTGAAGAATGACTCTTTCTTACTTTCTAATTTTTCAATTAATAATTGGTTTAATTTTGGTCCTTTACTAGCATCAACTAAATGAATGTTCGCAAGCTTAATCTTTCCTTGTTCTACAACTATAATAGCATCTGCTATCTTATCTTCACTTTGATTCTTCTCTATATCGCTATTTAGACGTAAAAATACTGGGACAGACATACCTTCTTCCAACGCAATAACAAAAGCAGGAGGAATAATATACCCTCCAACTTTAATACGCTTTATGTCCCTAGCATAAATAGCATTTGAAAAAATAAAGCTTATTATTGATAACGTAATAATACTTTTATGCATAATTAAGCCCTAACCCTGCTATTTGACAACAATGAAATTCCCTTTGTGCCAAATACCAATACTTGTTTTTTTATTATTTACATTGACTAATTGAAGTTTCACTGCCAAGTTTGGCATCAAGTAATAACGCTCTCGACATATACCTTCAATTCCAAAAGTTATTTTTTCTGTTAAGCAAGGGCCTGATGCAACAACACGGAAAGAAGTATTTCCTAAATTAGCAACTTGGTATTTTTCATATTGATATCGAAAGTTTTCCACCCTAGGAGCGACAACAAGTATCGTGCTTATCGTCGCTGATGTTGTTGCAGAGGCTGATTTTGAACTTTTCGTTATTCCGCTTTCACTTATTGGGTCATCTTTCCAATTTAATCGGTAGTAACGTTCTTGATCATCTTTAGGACCATTATAAATAATTTTAAATATGTCTCTTGCTTTGCCCGGAAGAATAATATTCGCTGGTGTTGACAATATCTCATTAGGGTCATTAACGGGAATAACTTTTCCATTCTCTAAAGGAGAATCTATTTTTTCAATGCTTAAATTTACCAACCTTGCTGCATCGACCGTATTTTCAATTTCCTTTGACAAGGTGTTTTCTTCAGAAGAAATAATTTCTGTTATATTCCCAACATTAACAGCCAAACTATTTTTCAGTGGAATAATTGATAATAAAATGAGCGCAAGAATTGTTTTTTTCATAATAAAACTCAAATAAAAGACGATAAAGATACTATTTCCTTATATTATCTTTATCGTAATAAAGGATTTGTTATTTAATTAGTGAAATAACTTATGGTGTAACAAAAGTTCCTTCCCAATTTGCAGTAAATTGAACTCTTACATCACCATCCCAAACGCCATCAGCAAGATCTTTAAATTCAGCTGCCGCACCTGCAGATTCTGCACTTGCAATAACGAACGTAAATTCGCCACGGTCTGTTGCGCGGTCAGAACCATTATAAACACCATCAGCAGCTAAATTATCTAAACCAGACGTTAAACCACCAGCAACATCAATTAAAGTTGTCTCCGTTGCCGTATCTAAGTCAGTTCCATTCCATTTAACACCCACTTTTAATGTGGAGTTATCAGTAGTTCTTGATAATGTATTAGCAATCACTTTTGAAGTTAATTTAAAATCTGTAGCACCTGACTGCCCTTGAATAGCAACATCAAATGCCCCATTTTGCTGATTAAAACTTTGTTGGCCTTCGGCATAATTAAATGTCAGGCTTTTTAACGGAGTAACAACTAACATACTTGTTGTATCTTTAATTGCGGTTGCTTGCCATGTTGCGGTCGCTTGTGCAGTGCGCGTATCCGCATTCGCAACAGTAGCAAAAGAAGCAGCAATAATCCCAGATAATAGTACAGACGATATTCTTTTATTAAACATTGTTATTCTCTCTAATTAAAATTAAATACATACCAAATAAAAATTACATAGTATAAAAAACACTTTTAGTTGTGTTTTTTATAAAATATAATCTTGACCACTAAAAATGTAATTAAAAAATATTTTTATTATTATTTTTTATTTAAAAAATTATCCATTAAGTAATTACTTAACAAGTAATTTTTTTATTAGATTCTTCCTTAGCCATTTTTATATCAAAGTCATGTTCATTTTGAACAAACATTATTAGTTCAACCCAATTTTTATCGAGTATATTCAAAAGTTGACTTAGTTGATCTATGGTCAAAGATGTTTTTCCAGTTTCATAGCGTGAAATTTGTTGCTGGCTGACATGCATTAACTTTGCTAGTTGCTTTCCCGTTAGATTTTTTTCTTTTCTGGACTTTCGTAAAAAAACCCCCGCATAATAACTTAAGTTATTTACTTCCATAAGCATTTCCAAAATTTTCCCGATGACAAAATTCAAGTAAAATCATTCAATAAATGATAATCATTAATATATTTATATTTAATAGAATAAATTATTTGATAATAATTTTCTGACTATTAATTTATGCTTAATAATATAAATTGATTAAAAAACGTGTAAAAATGTTTAAACCTATCAATGCTAGAAAATCAATAGATTAACTCTATTTAGGTGTTTTTTATGAACTACATTTCAGTTTTATCACTAGATAAAACACGTAGTCAGAGTAGAAAAATGATAAGTAACTATGTGATAAGTAAATTATTTTTTGATGTGAAAATATTGTTTTTTATATTGGTAAAATAAGTTACGAAAATTATTTTAATTAAAACATAATATATTTAATAGACATTTAAATTAATACTATTTTTCATTTTGTTACAATTTGGCATGTAATGTATAAATAGATTATTACAATAACACATAATATGAGTATTAAGGATTAATCTCTACGAAGAGATCATTATTTAGCGTTAAGATCGAGTACGATATATTTATTGATGTAAATCAAAAATGTATTCAATTAATTTTGCTCTTTTGAAGAATTAAAAAAATAAAATAATAACTAGAATAACAATCGTAACCGAAACAATTCATCAATGATATAAAAAGTACACACCCTCAATTCGTCAAATACAGCGTAAAAATCGACCTAGTTTAGCCCATTAAATTAATAACCAAATAAAATAGTTTCAGTAAAAAATTGATTAACCTACCACAAAATAGGTAACCATTTGCTAAAAAACAGCTCTTATTAATAAACTGATTGTTATCTACTTAGTCATTTAGCCTTTCAATGATACAGCGCAGTTGATAGTGACAGCTCTCCATCCGATTGAACAAAGGTCTAAAATTAAACTTTTTTAGTCTAATATACAGATGGTTAAGCAACTGATAATGAAATAAAACTATTTTGACAAGATGAGATGATGAGACAAAAAAAAGCCCCGAGTTAAAAACTCAGGGCTTTAATATTTGGCGGAACGGACGGGACTCGAACCCGCGACCCCCTGCGTGACAGGCAGGTATTCTAACCAACTGAACTACCGCTCCGGATGTTCCCTTCTGGGAACGCCAAGCATATTACGAATACTTTGCAGCCCCGTCAATACTTTTTCTTGGGAAATCGCGCAGTTGAGCAGTTTTTAGCCTTAAATAGCACACTTAATTTGCATGCCATCATTTGTACCAATACATTCTATATATCAATGTAAATTTTCAGCCTCATCAGAAGACTGCCGCCAAAGACAAGGTTTTCCCCCTTTCTTATCGACAATGTCTAATCGCGCTTCGTGGGCAATGATCTCTTCATCGGAAGCATAGAGTACTTTCAAGCCTGTTGTCGGTCGTTCAATTCTTTGTATTTCATTGGTTTGCTCATTATCGGCGGACTCAGACTCCATCGAAAATGACAACGATGTTTGCCCACCCGTCATTGCTAAATAGACGTCAGATAAAATCTCCGCATCGAGCAATGCCCCGTGTAAAGTACGCTTAGTGTTATCAATTAGATAACGATCGCACAATGCATCTAAGTTGTTTCTCTTTCCGGGGAAAAGGCGACGAGCTAAAACCAAGCTGTCCGTGATCGTACAAAAGTCAGCCGTTGGTGGAATACCTTTATTGAGCTTACGAAATTCATGATCCATAAACCCGATATCGAAGGGGGCATTATGAATGACTAATTCAGCGCCACGAATAAATTCAATAAATTCATCCGCAATATCTGCAAAAACGGGCTTATCTTGCAAAAACTCATCGCTGATCCCATGCACTTCAAATGCTTCAGGGTCCACTAAGCGATCGGGTTTAATGTACACATGAAAATTACGCCCTGTGAGTCGGCGGTTAATCACTTCAACTGCACCAATCTCAATTATATTGTGCCCTTCATAATGAACACCGAGTTTATTCATACCGGTTGTTTCAGTATCAAGAACAATTTGTCTGGTTATCACCGTGCTCATAATGTTTTTTTGTGTCAAACTAGAAAGGAACGAATAATATAGAGTGTAACAGAAATGACAAAGCAGGTAGAAATTTTCACGGACGGTTCCTGTTTGGGTAACCCTGGCCCGGGGGGATATGGTGTTGTTCTACGTTATCAACAGCATGAAAAAACGTTGAGTGATGGGTATTTTTTAACCACAAATAACCGGATGGAACTACTTGCGGCTATTGTCGCCCTAGAATCACTGAAACGGCCTTGTGATATCATATTAACCACTGACAGCCAGTACGTCCGCCAAGGGATCACCCAATGGATCCACGGTTGGAAACGCAGACAATGGCGTAAAGCGGATAAGTCTCCCGTTGTCAATGTAGACTTATGGAAGCGCCTCGATGAAGCTATCCAACGTCACACTATCGACTGGCGCTGGGTTAAAGGGCACGCAGGTCACCCAGAAAACGAAAAATGCGATGAGCTTGCTCGCGCGGCGGCGTCATCTCCAACCAAAGAAGATACCGGCTACCAACCTGCACAAGATTAACGATTATGGTTAACTTTAGTGCGTTCACTCAGCTCTTTTGCCGCACCTAAAGCCGTGCCTATTTTAACTTTCGGCTGCTTAAATTTTAACGGCGTTGGCGTGAGCGGATAAGTCCGTTTTCGCGCCACAATAACACTTAGTACCCCTATACCACCGCCATGTTTATTAATCCGTCTGTGTGAATTCATCCAAGGGATAACATGACAATTACGATGATATAAAACTTCATAGTTTAATAAACTTAGCCAATCAAATACCCTTAAAGCAGGAAAAAACCGGCTACAATAAGGTTGCCGTTTACGTAGAACAGGTACTAACTTTGCTAACCCTGCTAAGCTAAAGGGGTTAAACCCTGAAATAACTAGCCACCCATCATCAATTAATACACGGTCGACCTCCCTTAGAAGCCAATGTGGGTCGCTATCATAGGCTAAACAATGAGCCATTAAGCATGCATCAATTGATTTCTCAGTAAAGGGCAACGCCCCCGGTTGAGCAATAAGATTAAACCGCGGGTCATTATTCCCAACATTGAACTGATGAGAAATTAGGCACTCTTGGGTCTGGATTTCAGTACTTAAATGGCCTAACTTAAGGAGATGAAAACCAAATATCTTTGGCCACCAAGGCCTTAATTGGTTTTCTATAGACTGCCGGTATTGCTCTCCAAAAGGAATATCACACCAACTAACGGGCATTTGGAGCTTTTTATCAATACGTGCAGGCTTCATGAAATTCCCCTATTAACAAGTATCGAGGTCGTTATGGAGTTAATTCGAGTCCCAGCTTTAAATGATAACTACATTTGGGTTTTAGCTGATAACCAGCAGTGTATCATTGTTGACCCTGCGGAGGCAGAGCCTGTGCTCGAAATAATTACCGCACAACATTTAACGCCAGTCGCTATCCTCTTAACTCACCACCATAATGACCATACCGGTGGTGTAAAAGGCATTTTAAACAAATTTACATCGCTACCTGTTTTTGGACCTAAAGAAACTGAAAATAAAGGTGCAACAGAATTAGTCGAAGAAGGTGATACTGTCATTATTAACCAATTTAAATTCCAAGTAATTGCTTTATCTGGGCATACCCTTGGGCATATTGGTTTTTACCAAGCGCCTTATTTGTTTTGCGGTGATACTTTATTTTCAGCTGGTTGTGGGCGTATTTTTGAAGGTACACCAGAACAAATGTGGCAATCTATTCAAAAAATTGCAGCGCTCCCAGACGAAACATTAATATGCTGCGCCCATGAATATACCTTGTCGAACCTTAAATTTGCTCACCATATCTGGCCTGAAAATGAAGCGATTACACAATATTTACAAAAAATAACGCAAATGCGTGACAAACATCAAGCAACAGTTCCTACCCTATTGAAAGATGAGAAGAAAATAAATATTTTCTTGCAATGCGACAATCAACAATTACAAAAAAAACTCGAAATTAATATGCAAAATCCCCCTTTGAGAGCAGTTTTTACCCTTTTACGTCAATTAAAAGATCAATTTTAAAGTTTAATGATTGTCATCATGGGGTGGGATAAGTATTATTGTTCGACTTTTAAACATTGCAACGAAGAACAATAGAATAAAATGAAGAAAATCGCGACACTCATCGCCATTGTTCTGCTGGCAGGATGCCAAACCGCCCCAAAAAATGTTAAGCAGAACAAACCTTCAGCCAATCACACAATTGAAACTGTTGCCTCTCACAACCAAGCAGCAAGTAGACAACTTCCAAAGGTAGATTATGACCTTTGGGGTTACATCAGTGATGAGCTAAAAATGGATATACCTGATAACCCACAAATCAGGGAAATGGCTAACAGTTACCTAAACAAACAACGTTTTGTCTACGATGTGGCATTAAGAGCAGAGCCCTATATGTACCTCATCGTAGACGAAATTAACGAACGTAACTTGCCGATGGAATTAGCATTAATTCCGATTATTGAAAGTTCTTTCAACCCTAAAGCAACTTCACCAGCAAAAGCCGCAGGCCTGTGGCAAATCGTTCCAATTACAGCGCGTTCTTATGGGCTAAAACAAACCCAATGGGTTGATGAACGTAGAGATGTTGTTTCATCAACTAAAGCTGCATTTGATTTACTTGAAAACCTAAATATCATGTTTGGCCATGATTGGGAGCTCACGTTAGCTGCGTATAATTGTGGTGAAGGTTGTGTGCTAAATGCTATTAAAAAGAATGAGGCTGCTGGGTTGCCGACTGATTTCTGGTCCCTTTCTTTGCCAAAAGAAACTAAACAATACGTACCCAAAATTCTAGCTCTCAGCCAAGTGCTGAAAACCCCAGAAAAGTACCAAGTTAACCTGCCAACCAGTAATAAAAATAGGGCGTTAACTCAAATTGATGTAGGCCAGCAAATTACACTATCCCAAGCCGCTGAGCTAGCAGGGCTTACTGTAGAATCAGTGAAAACCTATAATTCAGGCTATACTCGAGGCATCACATCGCCAACAGGCCCACATTATATTATGTTACCAACAGCAAAAGCGGAGCAATTTAAAACATCGTTATCTGATCAAGACGTTTTAGAAACCATCCGCCTTGCCGCAATACAAAATCAACAAATTAAAACGGCACAACCGACGGTAATTTCAACAGCTCGCCAAAACCGAGCAAAAATTACGACTTATAAAGTACGTAAAGGGGAATCAGTCGCCAGTATTGCTAAAAAGTTTAATACCACAGCCAAAAATATTCAGAAGCTAAATGGGTTAAAAACGGCGAGTGTGATAATGCCAGGGCAAACATTAAAAGTTTCTAGCCCAATATCGGCAGCAAACAATCGTAAAACGAAAACCTATAAAGTCAGAAAAGGCGATTCCTATTATAGTATTGCAAAACGCCATGGTATCAAGCTCAATGATTTAATGACTTGGAACTCAGGCGTAAAAATGGCTGATTTAAAACCAGGGGTAACCTTAAACCTTTACCTCTAAGTTACCTCCATGAAAAACCTCCCCAATTTTGGTCGAGGTTTTTTCTTATTTAATTATCTTATTTCATTGGTAAAATTAAACTATTTAAATACTCTGAATGGAGTAATACTTTTTATAACATCTTTTGTGTAAACATTTCATATTAGCCGTACTAAAATAACCAAATGGTTAAACGTAATTTAAACATTTTATAAAATTGAGTTTAAGTCGAGCATTTATGGCTCTATTTTAGTCACTTACTAATAAAAATGAAAAAAGTAGTTGATTGGTGGTGACTTATGTAATAATAATGCTATTATTATATCGCGGCTAAACTAGTCCAAGCTGCCAGTCCGTGTTCGAATGTCACTTATGTATAATATTAATAATCTTCGAAAACTTAACGAACTAGCAATAACTTTATATTTTTCAATATATTACTGCTTTATATATGTATATTGAACATAGGTGCTTTTAATTAGTTAACGTGACATTATTATTGATATAACAATACACATAGCAAAAGTCAGATTCGCCCGCGGAGGTGATTATGGATGAATACTCACCCAAAAGACATGATATAGCAGAACTAAAATACTTATGTAACAGTCTCAATAGAGACGCTATCTTAAGTTTGCAAAAAACCAACACACATTGGATTAACGATCTAAGCTCTGCACAAAGTGCAGCTCTAAATGAACTCATTGAACATATCGCAGCTTTTGTCTGGCGATTTAAGATCAAATATCCAAAAGAAAATCTCGTTATATCATTAATTGAAGAGTACCTCGATGAGACTTATGACTTATTTGGTAGCCCAGTCATCACATTAAGTGAAATTATAGATTGGGAAACTATGAATCAAAATCTAGTTTCAGTGCTGGATGATGACCTAAAATGTCTGACCAGCAAAACATAAAATCATTATTTATCTTTAATCAAACAATAACATCGTATGTTACTAAGTTATATTCCATATAAAGAAAGGGCGTTATGACCAAATCTGATTATCTGATGCGTTTGAGAAAATGCACAACAATTGAAACACTTGAGCGTGTCATTGAAAAAAACAAGTATGAACTATCTGATGATGAACTAGAGTTATTCTACTCAGCGGCAGATCATCGTCTTGCTGAACTCACTATGAATAAGCTCTACGATAAAATTCCACCTTCTGTATGGAAGTTTGTTAGATAATACTGTATTAACACGCGCAGATAGTGAATGGTTATAGCCGGTAAATCCACTTATCGGCTGAACTTAATACAATTTTATTTTTAGCACTAATATAGTGCTAGTAGGTTTTTTATTTCTAATTTCCCTGCCTTCTGTTTTTTATCACCATTATAATTAACAATTAATGCGATATTTTTAACTTTATTCTATTTTAATATTAGATATTATTTTAAAGAATAAAAATAAACTTCATATTTATAAATACAATTAAATACAGAACACAAAACTAGCCAATTAATTTGATATAAAAATAAGGGGATTTTTTCTAGTTTAGATGAAAGCAGTGGGATAAATTGGGTGGGAGCCCTGCCAGCGACATCCCGGCACACACGACCCCTGCTATGGCTGCTTCCTTCCGGACCTGACCAAGTTAACAAGTTAGCGTTGCGGGAGAACCAACAGAGCCCCCATTGATTGCTTCTTTCAAAGCAGGGGCATTATGCTTGATAGTCACTAAAATAGCAAGAAAGCCACAGCCAAGTGCTGGTTTATTACACAAGAACCAACATAAGAGATAGAATACTGAAAATTAGCTGCCATCAAATTAGTTCGCTGGTACCATCAGCAACTCTACATCTTTAGTTATACCATTATTGATAACTTCAGCATCAGAATCAGCAATGTATAATAGCTTCCCGTCAACTTTAATCGTCGCATTGACGGTCAGGGTACCCTCTTGTCTAACTTCATTTTTGAGATAAGTTAGCTCAAATGGAATTGTCGGTCGATTATTCAATGAATTGTAATATTTCTGCGATAATATCAATGCAGGCAGATCTACAACAGATGTATCTGCAAGAGTTACCGTGACAATCGCACTTTCTGGTAAAACAGAATCTTGCAAAATCACCACTCGCCCTTCAATTTTCCCTGAATCAACCGTTTGGTTATTGTGGCTACTTTTAGCATTAAGTGTTTTTGCGCTTGGCTTTGTGCTATTCCCTTCACAGCCAATCAACGTCAAAACGACCAATAAGCTAACTATATGGCGAAAGAAACTCATAGATATTACCTGTAAGCCTATGTTTTATTTAAAACATTTATGGTAGAGAAATAAACACATCATTTTTAGATATGGGAATAGGGTGAAGTATAACCAATATAAATAAAATAATAAATTAATATTTCAAAATGTAACATTAAGTGAATTAAAATTTTCTACGCACAATCATCCTACCTATTTAAAGTAAATAATGGGAAAATACCAATATCTAATTATGTCCAAGTGAACCGAAGATAACTATGAGCCCAGAATTAAAGAACTTAATTAGCCTAATTGAGCTTGAAAAGATTGAAGAAGGTATTTTTCGAGGACAAAGTGAAGACCTTGGTTTACCACAAGTTTTTGGCGGACAAGTTGTCGGACAAGCTATGTATGCTGCGAAGCAAACCATACCAGAAGATAGAGCTATTAACTCTTTCCATAGCTATTTTCTACGCCCTGGTGATAGCTCGCGCCCTATTATCTACGATGTTGAGATACTGCGTGATGGTGGAAGCTTCAGCGCCCGACGTGTCAGTGCTATCCAAAATGGAAAACCAATCTTCTTTATGACTGCCTCATTCCAGTCTGAGGAAACAGGCTATAATCATCAAAACCTAATGCCAGACGTTCCACCACCAGAAAAATTAATTTCTCAAGACGATATTATACAGCGCTTAGCGGATCAACTCCCCGAATCAGTTAAGAAATACGCCCTTCGCCCAACGCCTTTTGAGTTCCGTCCAGTGGAATTTTATAGCCCATTTGATGCACCACCTCAGGAGCCATTTCGCTATATTTGGTTTAAAGCCAAAGGGCAATTGCCCGACTTACCCTCTCTACATAGCTATTTACTTGGCTATGCTTCTGACTATAACTTTTTACCTGCCGCTTTACAGCCACACGGTCGAGGGTTTATGGAACGCGACTTACAAGTAGCGACTATCGACCACTCAATGTGGTTTCATCGCCCATTTAAGATTGATGATTGGTTGTTATATGCCGTAGAAAGCCCTTCGGCATCAGGTGGGAGAGGTTTTGTAAAAGGCCAAATCTATAGTCCCCAAGGGGAGCTAGTCGCAACAGCGGTTCAAGAAGGTGTGATACGTCACAGGCAACCTCGTTAATCCGCAGTAAAAAAGTAAGTGAATACTTACAGACTAAAAAAGAAAAGGTAATGGCAGCAAACAATAAACTGCCATTATCAATTCGAATAGAACACAGTATTTATCCTGTTTTCAGCATTATCATATCGTGCCGTACTTGTTTAATTGTAAGCACTTTCACCATGAGAAGTTATATCTAAACCTTCCCTTTCTTTCTCTACTGTAATTCTTAGACCGAATGTTTTAGCTGCTATCTTAAAAGCAATAAAGGCAACAATCGCAGTCCAAACCACACAGACTAAAATGCTAACAGCTTGAATACCAACTTGTTTCATCATAGTAATTCCTTCTGCATAACCACTTCCGCCTAATGTGCTGGCAGTAAATACCCCTGTCAACAAGCACCCTAAGATACCGCAGACCCCATGAACACCAAAAACATCACAAACATCATCTACTTTTAACCAACGTTTAAGAATGACCACGCCCCATAAGCCGGCGATCCCAGAAAGCAAACCGATGATTAGCGCCCCACCAACCCCGACAGTTCCTGCGGCAGGAGTCACACCAACCAACCCCGCTAAGCAACCAGAGCAAGCACCTAACAATGAGGGCTTATCCCTAAAAATCCACTCGGCAAATGTCCAAGACAGGATTGCTCCAGCCGCTGCCGCAATCGTATTGATAAATGCCAGAGCAGCAATACCATCTGCACTTCCCGCCGACCCTGCATTGAAGCCAAACCACCCAACAAATAAAATAGATGTCCCCATAAATACCATCGGTAAGTTATGAGGTTTAATTGCTTCCTTTCCTAATCCTGTTCGATGCCCAAGTAAGTAAGCACCAACTAAACCTGCAACAGCGGCATTAATGTGTACAACAGTGCCCCCTGCAAAATCAAGCGCACCATCTTGAGAAAGAATACCGCCTCCCCAGACCATGTGAGCCATAGGTAAGTAAGCAAATGTAGTCCAAATAACGGTAAAAATGAGAATGGCAGAAAATTTAATGCGTTCTCCTAATGCGCCAACAACTAATGCAACAGTTAAACATGCAAATGCACCTTGAAACGCCACATGCACAAACTGGGGAATTGAACCGGATAAACTTTCTACTGAAATGTTTTTAAGTAACACTTGGTTAAAACCACCAAAAAAAGCATTTCCTTCACTAAAAGCCAAACTATAACCATAAACAATCCAAATAACAGATACCAATGCAAAGATCACCGTTGTTTGCGCCATTAAAGAAAGCACATTTTTACTTCTTAATAACCCACCATAAAACAGTGCAATACCCGGTACAATCATAAAAATAACCAATGCAGTAGCTATCATCATAAAAGCATTATCGGCTTTATCGACTTCTTTTGGCGAAGCAAACACACTCATTGGAAAACCCATTAATACCCATATATATACGACTAGGAACCATTTACGCATCGTCATTCTCCTACAGTGCTTCATCTTGTTTTTCACCCGTACGGATCCGTACAGCTTGCTCTAGAGGCAAAACAAATATTTTTCCGTCCCCTACCTGTCCGGTACAAGCAACACCCTCAATGGTCTCAATGACCTGCTCTAACTGTTCATCTAACACCGCTATTTCCATTCGTACTTTGGGCAAAAAATCAACAGTATATTCAGCTCCTCTATATAACTCTGCGTGCCCTTTTTGCCGCCCAAACCCCCTAACTTCAGTAATGGTAAGCCCTTGAATACCAACATCAGATAGCGCTTCTCGAACCTCATCTAATTTAAATGGCTTAATAATTGCGATGATGTATTTCATATTTACTCCTATAAGTCATACCAATAACCCACTCAATTTAGCGAGCAGTACTGACGTCAGAGCAAAACTTATGCCAAAATGTTTTTTTGCTTAAAAATCAAAAAGAAAAGACAAAATAAAAAACCACTCGGCTGAGTGGTTTTAAGGTGTGCATTATAATGGTGCAGAATAATTAACTGGTTACAACTTCCTTTTCAGCATCACTGAGGGCATTCAACGACTCCCCAACTTGTTGTAACTGGTACATTTGATAATAACGCCCTTTTTGTTGTAAAAGTTGTAGATGTTGACCTTGCTCAACAATTGCACCACGATGTAACACAACAACTTGGTCGGCATCAACTATCGTTGATAAACGATGGGCAATCACCACCAGTGTTGTATGTTGACGGATCACTCGAAGCGCTTTTTGTATCGCTTGCTCTGTCCCTGAATCTATATTTGCAGTTGCTTCATCTAGGATTAAAATTTTCGGGGTCACCACCAGCACCCTAGCCATCGCTAATAACTGCCTTTGACCTACAGATAAGGTATTTCCTTGTTCACCTAATACTGTGTCTAACCCCTCAGGTAAAGTGCGAACTAACTCTGCAAGTTGAACAATTTCAAGAACATCCCAGACTTTCTCTTGATTAATATCACGCCCAAGCGCCACATTGTCAAAAAATGAAGCTGCAAGTACGACAGGGTCTTGCTGTACCATCGCAATGCCATTTCTTAATACATGGTGAGACAATGAATTTAAATCTCGCCCATCTAATAGGATCTCACCTTTTTGCCATGGGTAATAACCCATAATTAAATTAGCAATAGTACTTTTACCACTTCCTGTGTGACCAACTAAAGCTATAAAATTATTATCAGGTACGTGTAAGTTGATATCTTGCAACACTATTTTGTCATTACGATAGGCAAAAGATAGGTGGTTAATGGTAATTGAGCCACCTTGCAATGGGACAAGGCTTTCGCCATAACCCTGTTGTGGGCTATCCATTAATTCAAAAACTCGCTCACCTGATACAACCGCTTGCTGTAGCATGGATTGTTGAGAGGTTAATTCAATTAATGGTTCGTTTAATCGCCCCAAATAATTAATAAATGCATATAAAACACCAACACCAATCGTCGTTGTTCCTTCAAACCCAAACAGTAGCAACAACCCACACAATACTGATGCAGAAAATAAACTCAGTAATGGTCTTAGTAACAAACCATCTAATTTTAAAGCTTTCATCCGTGCAAAATAGTGGTCTTGGTTGACCTCTTGCATTTTTGCCCCGAACCTTGCTTGCTGTAGAAACTGCTGAATAACGGTCATTCCATTAATCACTTCATTAAAACCGTTGTTAATATCAGCAAGGTAAGACCTAACACGACGTACTATCGGTGTGCTCAACCTCTGATAAACAATCATCACCACAAATACAGCAGGGAAAATCATCACAGCAATAGATGCCATTCTCCATTCTAATGAAAACATCGCAACTAACATGGCACAAATCAGTGCTAAACTGCGAAAAACCGTTGGCACGACCATGACAAACAGGTCTTTAATCACCTCGGTATCATTAGTCACTCGTGAAATTAGCTGGCCAACAGGCTGTTTATCAAATGCACTTAGTGGCTGTCGCAAGGCAGCATTCATCACATCAGTTCGTAATGTTTGCACAACCCCCACTGATGCTTTGTTAAATAAAATAATCTGATAATAATGTAATAACGCAGCAATAACTTGAAGCAATATAAAGCCAATAGCCATATATAACGTCAATGGCATAATGATTTGCTTTTTCGCGACCATATTATCAATAAAATAACTGATCAATAGCGGCCCACTGACTTCTGCAATCGCGGCTAACCATAGCATAGCAATGGCAATTCCCATTGTACCCCGGTATGCTTTGCCATAAGATAATAAGCGCTTCAATGCTGGCCAAAGTGGTTTTTTCTGGCTCATAAATCACCATCCAAAGCAGCTTCAATTTGTTGATAATGATACATATCTTTATACCAACCAGTCTGGCTAATTAACGCCTCATGCCTACCTTGAATAACCATGGCTCCTTGGGATAACACTATAATATTGTCGGCTTCAACCAATGCAGATAAGCGATGAGCACTAATAATTAAGGTTCGCCCTTGTCGCCAGCGGCTTAAATTTTGCAAAATAGTAAACTCTGTTTGCCCATCTACTGCTGAAAGCGCATCATCCAATATAAGTATTTCTGCATTTTGTAAGATAGCCCGTGCTATTGAGATCCGTTGCTTTTGCCCTCCAGAAAGCATCACTCCACGCTCACCGACTTGGGTTAAGTACCCCTCAGGCAGACGTAAAATATCATCATGTACACAAGCAATCCGAGCCGCCTGCTCTATTTCTTCTTGGCTAGCTTCTGGTCTTCCTAGAGCAATATTCCCTGCGACAGTTTCTGAAAATAAAAATGGAGATTGGTTTACTACCGATAGCCTTGCGCGCCATTCATCTAGTAATACTTCAGACAAGGGCTGCCCTTGATAACAAATAGCCCCTTCAGTGATATCAAACTGACGTTGTAATAATGCCAGCAATGTTGATTTCCCCGCCCCCGTTGGCCCACAGATACCTAAAAACTGCCCTGGTTGCAGGTTAAATTGAATATCATGTAATGCGACTCGCGTTGTTTCTGGGTAACTAAACCTTATTATGTTCACATCCAACGGCCCTTTTTCAGGCTGTAATGAATGGGAACCATCTTGAATAACGAGAGGCTCATTTAATAAACTTAAGATACGGCTGTAAGCCGCACTTCCTCGTTCGACAATGTTAAACATCCAAGCAAGGGCTAACATTGGCCAAATCATCAACCCTAAATACATCACGAAACTAGTTAACTCACCTAAAGTCAAAGTGCCATTTAGCACCATCCAACTTCCGCCACCAATAGCGAGCAAATTTGCCATGCCTATCGCTAAAAAAATTGTTGGATCAAAACGAGCATCGACTTTCGCAACATGCATATTACGACGCCCCGCTTCCGTTGCCACTTGTTCAAATTGATTCGACTGATGATCTTCAAGGCCAAACGCTTTGATCATACGAATACTGGTTAAGCTCTCTTGTGCGTGATTGTTCAAAGATGAAAACGCACCTTGAGCGTGCTTGAAACGATGATGGAGCTGATCGCCGTAACGCTTAATAACCATTGCCATGATCGGCATCGGAATAAGCGCAAGCAATGTGAGCTGCCAACTAATTTCAACGCTCATCATGATTAATACTGCACACCCCATAACCAATGAGTCTACTAGCGTTAAAACACCCTCTCCAGCAGCAAATACCACACGATCCACATCATTTGTTGTACGAGCGATTAGATCCCCAGTTCGATATTTAAGATAAAACTGTTGATTTTGTAAGCTTAATTGTCGATAAAATTTTTGGCGCAATTGAACTGCCAGCTTATAAGATGCCCCAAATAGCCATAGTCGCCAAACGTACCTCAGGCCATAAACAACCAATGCAATAAGCAGCATTAATAAGATATATGTCACCAACTGTTTTTTAGGCATAGTATCTTTACTTATGCCATCAACCACGACACCCACGATGCGCGGCGGAACCAGTTGTAGAATTGCAATAATAATTAAAAAGCAAACTGCGCCAAAATAGCGCTTCCATTCGCTCAAAAAATACCAACTTAGTTGTGAAAATAATCGCACGTATTACTGCCTTGGATAATGTTAATTTACTTATACATAACTGAAACGCTCGTGTCGTTTACCAACAAAATTGCGCTAATCGGGGATTGGCAGCACCGTAGTATATTTAATTTTTTCCATCGCAAAGCTGGACGTTACATCAATTAAGCCATGTACCCCATTAACCAGTTTTTTGTAAAACAAATCGTAGGATTTCATATCGTGAACTTCTACCTGCATAAGATAGTCATATTCACCAGCCATGCGATAAAACATTAGCACTTCAGGAAGTTGGCTCACGAAAGACACAAACTGTTCATACCATTCACTATTATGGTGCTGTGTTTTAATTGTTACGATGACAGTTAAACCTAACCCAAGTTTCTCACCATCTAATAACGTTACTCTACCCCGAATATAACCATCATCTTCGAGTCGTTTTAGTCTTTTCCAGCATGGTGTAGAGGTTAAATTGACAGCTTCTGCCAGGGTGTTTAAAGATAGACTACTGTCAGTTTGTAATAAAAAAAGCAGTTTTTTGTCTATTTTATCTAACATAATTGCCCTCATGGCTTAGGTGGAAATGCTCTTTTATCTTTCTATTATTTGAATTACCAATATTAAGCAAAATCTCATCATTTAAAAACAATAAAAATGTTACCAATTGACATTATTATAGAAGAATTTTACCCAGATAACCAAATAAGAGTACAAATAGCACGCTAATTAATGGAAATTTATAAAAATAGAACTGTTAATTAAATTACAGTGTCGCTAACATGAAAGCAGAGAATTAATATTCGTTTTAAACAAAGTGATATCACCAAGGAGTCCCTATGAAACGTGCAGTGGTGGTCTTTAGCGGAGGGCAAGACTCAACAACCTGCCTCATTCAGGCCTTACAAAACTATGACGAAGTGCATTGTGTTACCTTTGATTACGGGCAGCGTCATCGCTTTGAAATCGAAGTTGCACAAAAGTTAAGTGTATCACTTGGTGCCAATGCTCATAAGGTTTTAGATGTGACCTTACTCAATGAGTTAGCGATCAGTAGTTTAACTCGGGATAATATCCCTGTGCCTGATTTTACAGAAAGCGAATCGAGCAGTCTGCCAAGTACTTTTGTACCCGGTCGTAATATTTTATTTCTCACATTAGCGGCAATATATGCTTACCAAGTACAAGCTGAAGCCGTCATTACTGGTGTTTGTGAAACTGACTTTTCCGGTTACCCTGATTGCCGAGATGAGTTTGTCAAAGCCCTTAACCACGCGGTTGACCTTGGGCTCGCTAAAAATATACGTTTTGAAACCCCATTAATGTGGCTGAATAAAGCCCAAACATGGGCTCTTGCCGACAGTTATGGCCACCTTGAGACCATTAGGAAGCAAACACTCACTTGCTATAATGGGATTCAAGGTGACGGATGTGGTGAATGTGCTGCATGCCACCTACGAAGCAAAGGCTTACATGAATATTTAGATGACAAAGAAGCTGTCATGCTCTCTCTAAAACAGCAGCAACAAAAAACAAACTAAACCGAACAGAGATACGCCTGCCTAACCACTTTTTAGGTAGGCTAGTTCTGAATGAAATCATCAGTCCCTGATTTGAACAATGCTAGTTTTTCACGTAACTCATCATCTATAACAATGGCTTTATTAGTTATATTATCGATAAAAACAAACGTAACATAGGCGTCAGATACCACTTCTGATCCCCCCGCGTTATTACGGATAATTTGCTGATAGCACACCGCACTCTTAGAGCCTATTTTATCCATACGCGTTACAACAGTAAGCTCATCACCTAACAGCACTCCTTGGATATAATTTACGTTAATATTCACCGCAGCCATAGTTAGATTATTTTTTATCGCCCAATTAATGAAATTACGCTTATTCATCCATTCCCAACGGTCTGCTTCGTAAAATTCCAAATAACGTGCATTATTAACATGTTGGAAAACATCAATATGGTAACCATGGATCTTGACATGTGTTGTCATTCTAACTACTCCGACCAGTTTAATTTTAGATAACATAAAAATAACAAATGTACGGAAAATATGCTGAATGAATACCAGAAATAAGATCTAGCTCCCAAATTATTTACAATAAATTAATATTACAGCTCAATTACCCACCATTAAAATGGTATCCCCATACAATTGAATGAACCACAATGTATGGGGAATATTCAACTACAGTACAATTTTATCTTTATTTTTCTCTAAAAATGCAGGCCCTATCCCCTGAACTTCTAGAATATTTTCAATTGAATTAAAAGCCCCATACTTTTGCCTATATTCAACAATTGCTTTCGCTTTTTGTTTGCCGATGCCACTCAGCTTTTGTGCTAGCTCATCTACACTTGCTGAATTAATATTGACTTTGTCTGATTGCTCTGAAGATATGAGTTGTGAGTTCTCATTTGACGCTTTTTTTTGCACAAGTGCTGTTGTCGGTTTTTCCGCTTCAATCTTTTTCGCTAAAGAAAAAGAAGTAAAAGCCCCTAATAGAGAAAGAAGAAGTACGGTATTAGCCCCATGTTTCATCACTGTATTCCATAACATAATGATTCTCCTGTGTGTGTTGAGGAGTAACAATGACAAAAAAAAACAATGAAAGCTTTCAGAGGGTTATTTAAATGCGAAAGGCCACCCAAAGGTGACCTTTCATTTATAATGTTGCAAATTAAATTGCGAAGCTTCTCGCAATTATTCCATATTCAACACTTCAATTTTTGCATTTTCACGTAAGTTAAGCATCAGAGCTTCGTTAACCGCAGAGCTCATCGCCCCTTGGTATTCACGTGACAGCTGTTTTAACTCATCTTCCGTTGGTTGGCCTAAAGTGACTTTATCTAACTGAATAATCACATAATTATCAGATTCATCACGTGCAATGGCATAGTTTGGTTTACCTTCAGCCGGTTCAGCCATTTCCATTGATGCATTGATAATCGCAGTCTGTGGCATCAAACGTGAAACTGTTTGAACATCCGTAAATTTAATGCCTGCTGCATTCAGAGCTTCTTCGCCTTTACCTGCTTTCAGCTCAGCCAGTAGTTTCTCACTCGTTGCTTTAAGTTCTGCTTCTGCTTTTTGACGTTTAACTAAAGCTTCTATTTCAGGCTTAACAGTGTCAAAAGGTTCAATGTTTTCAGGCTTATACTCTGTAACACGTACAACAAATGCACGGTCACCTTCTACGTTAATAACGTCTGAGTTAATACCTTTAGAACCATTTTTATCAACTAAGCGATCACTAAATACCTCGTTAATCACTTTCGGGAAGTTAAGTGCCGCCGGAGGATTATTGCGGTCAAACCAATCCGTTGTGATTGATTTCAAACCTGAAACAGATTCAACTGAAACTAATGATTCCATATCATTTGTTGCTGCTTCACTAACCTTTTGTTGTAAGTCATAGAACTGTTTGATGTTTTTATCTTGCAGTAAACTGTTTTTGATACTTTCTTTAACTTGTTCAAAAGGCTTAGTTAATTCTGGCTTAATATCATCTAAGCGGAAAATAATATAGTTATTTTGTGACTTGATTGGGGCAGAAAGTTGGCCTTTCTCAGTTAATTTTGCATCAGCAATCTCACTTGGTGTTGATGATGCTTCCATCCAACCAATAAGACCTTTTTGTTTAGCGCTGAATATATCCGTCGACTTTTCAGCTACAATGGCAGCAAAATCAGCCCCTGCTTTTAGTTCATTTAGGATATCATTTGCTTCTTTTTCTGAAGCTACTTGGATCATACTATATTGTTTTTGCTCAGCCTGAGTATAGTTTTTCAGGTTTTGCTCATAATATGCTTTCACATCTTCATCAGATACTGTTGCTGCTGGCATAGATGCCGCATCCATTTCAACATAGCTTACTTTCACTTTTTCAGGTGAAATAAAGCTATCTTGGTTAGCATCGTAATAAGCTTTTAATTCATCGTCTGAAACGGTTTGTTTACCTTGAACATCAGCTAAAGGTAACGTTGCCGTACGAATTTCACGTTCTTGCATATACAGTTGTGCATATGCTTTAACCTCAGATGGCAAAGCAAAATCTGTACCGGTAAAGGTTTTACCTAACTGTGCGCGTGTAAGGTCTTGGCGAATTTGTGCTGCAAAGCTATCTGCATTGATATTGTAACGCTGTAAAATCTCACGGTACTTTTCGCTATCAAATCGACCATCTGTTTGGAAAATTTGCATTGAGAATATAGATTGCTCAATTTGCTGATCGCTTGCTGACAGGTTTAGTTCATTAGCATATTGATTAATCAATTCATTGTTAATCAAGTTATCAAGTGCTTGGCGGCGCAGCAAATTCATGCTTTCTTCGTTACTAGCCACTTCTGAGAATTTATCTCCCAGATATTCTTGCAATGACTGACGTTCCTGCTGAAAGGCCTGCTGCAACTGTTCCCTGCTAATTGGCTGACCGTTAACTTCGGCTGCATTATTTGCACTATTGCCTCCGATGCCGCCCATCATAACGCCACCTAACACAAATGAAAGGATTATCAGCGCTAGTATTATTTTGAGCAAAGGACTATTTGCCTTTGTGCGTAAATTTTCCATCATAAAAAGGCTTAACTCCGCTTTGTTGAATTCAATTTCCTGATAATACGCTAATCTTAACTCAGAAAGAAAAAAAAGCGCACCATTTACATGGTGCGCTTATATATTAGCTGATTAAAGACATTCCGTCAGTTTGAGTTTTCGCAAAAATGCAAGAAAGACAAACTTAAATACCTAATTAGCTATTAACAGCGTCTTTAAGACCCTTGCCTGGACGGAAAGCTGGAACTTTCGCCGCAGCGATTTTAATTTCTTTACCCGTTTGAGGGTTACGGCCTGTACGTGCTGCACGCTCACGAACAGAAAAAGTACCAAAGCCAACTAGAGCAACATCGTCCCCTTTACTAAGAGAGCCCGTTACAGTAGCGACGAACGCGTCAACAACACGACCTGCTGCAGCTTTAGAAATATTCGCATCAGAAGCGATTTGATCAATCAGTTGAGCTTTATTCACTCTTATCATCCCCATATTAGTTGGACTATAAATCTCTTAATTAACTCTAACGGTTATTAGTATAGTTAATTAATGATGCAGTCGTTATATCAATCCTGATTACCAATGGCAAGAGAACAGATTACATACAAACAATTATCAGAATCATCGCTAAAGTAGCTATGAAAAAAAAGGCTGACAAGCCCTAAATTAGCTATCAGCCTTAATTTTATACAAACTTCTTGATTCAGCTCACTCTTTTAGCTTTATTTTTTACAACTTCAGCCCCAAATGGAGGGTTAACTAAAGCCAAAGAAAGCACTTCTTCAATAGTTTTTACTGGATGAATTTCCAGATCAGCGATCACATTTTGAGGAATTTCTTCTAAATCACGTTCGTTTTCTTTAGGGATTAATACGGTTTTAATCCCTCCACGGTGTGCCGCCAATAGTTTCTCTTTTAAGCCACCGATTGGGAAAACTAACCCTCTTAATGTAATTTCTCCTGTCATAGCCACGTCTGCTCTAACAGGATTACCCGTTAAGCAAGATACCAATGCCGTTGACATGGCAATCCCCGCACTTGGACCATCTTTCGGTGTCGCGCCTTCAGGAACATGGACATGAATATCGCGTTTTTCATAAAAATCGCTATTAATACCCAATTTTTCTGCACGAGCTCTAACTACGGTTAATGCCGTTTGGATAGATTCTTGCATCACTTCACCTAAAGAACCGGTATAAGTTAACTTACCTTTACCTGGAACACAGGCGGTCTCAATGGTAAGTAAGTCACCACCAACCTCAGTCCAAGCAAGACCAGTAACTTGCCCTACACGGTTTTCAGTATCCGCTTGGCCATAATCAAAGCGACGAACGCCCAGATAGTCTTTCAGGTTGTCTGCATTAATTTCAATATGCTTAAGCTTTTTATCCATTAATAAAGCTTTAACTGCCTTACGGCACAGTTTTGAAATTTCACGCTCTAAACCACGTACACCAGCTTCGCGAGTATAGTAACGAATGATGCTCATTAGGGCGCTATCATCAATAGTAAGCTCACCCTTTTTCAAAGCATTACGTTCTATTTGCTTAGACAATAGATGTTTTTTCGCTATGTTCAGTTTTTCATCTTCTGTATAACCAGAAAGACGAATAACTTCCATACGGTCTAATAATGGCGCCGGAATATTCATCGAGTTAGACGTCGCAACAAACATAACATCGGACAGATCGTAATCGACTTCTAAATAGTGATCATTAAATGCAATATTTTGTTCTGGATCAAGGACCTCTAACAATGCAGAAGCAGGGTCGCCACGCATGTCAGATGACATCTTGTCAATTTCATCCAATAGGAATAGCGGGTTTTTCACCCCAACTTTAGCCATTTTTTGGATAAGTTTGCCCGGCATAGAACCAATATAAGTACGGCGGTGACCACGAATTTCTGCTTCATCACGTACCCCACCTAAAGCCATGCGAGTGTACTGACGGCCTGTTGCCTTCGCAATGGATTGGCCCAATGACGTTTTACCAACGCCCGGAGGCCCAACTAAGCAAAGAATTGGCCCTTTAATTTTGCTAACACGGCTCTGTACTGCCAGATATTCTAAAATCCGATCTTTCACGCGCTCTAAGCCGTAGTGATCGGTATCTAGCACTTCTTGCGCTTTAACTAAATCTTTTTTAACTTTACTACGCTTATTCCATGGTACTTGTACCATCCAATCAATATAGCTACGAACAACTGTAGCTTCTGCAGACATCGGAGACATCATTTTCAGCTTCTGCAACTCAGCTTCGGCTTTTTCTTGTGCCTCTTTTGGCATTTTCGCTTCTTCAATCTTACGTTTTAGCGATTCATACTCGTCTGGCGCATCGTCCATTTCACCAAGCTCTTTCTGAATAGCTTTCATTTGCTCATTCAGATAGTACTCACGCTGGCTTTTTTCCATCTGTTTTTTAACGCGATTGCGGATACGTTTTTCTACTTGCAGCAATTCAGTTTCTGATTCCATCATTGCCATCAAGAATTCAACGCGTTCAGCAATATTTGCCATTTCCAAAACACGCTGCTTATCAGCTAATTTCAATGGCATGTGAGACGCAATGGTATCCGCTAGTTTATCTAGCTGATCTTGCTCTATCGCATGCAATGCCGTTAGTACTTCAGGTGGTATTTTCTTATTTAGTTTTATGTAGCTTTCAAACTGACTAACAATAGTACGATATAAAACTTCGTTTTCTTTTTCATCAAGTACACTTGATGACTGAGAGCCCGCGGTTGTTTCGTCATAAACTACGTTTTCAGCTTGTGTATCTTGTTCTGGGGCTAAATATTCCGCTTGTGCTAAGAAATATTCGCCATTATCAGTCAAGCTCGTAATACGTGCGCGTTTTAGCCCTTCAACGAGGACTTTAACGGTGCCATCAGGTAGTTTCAGCATCTGAATAACGGATGCAACAGTACCTACAGCAAATAAATCATTCACCCCTGGCTCATCAGTCGAGGCTTCTTTTTGCGCAACCAGCATCACTTGCTTGTCATGATCCATCGCTGCTTCCAGACTGTGAATGGATTTTTCACGTCCAACAAACAGTGGGATCACCATATGTGGGTATACCACTACATCACGCAGAGGCAATACTGGTATTTCAATGCGTTCGGAACGCTCAGGATTCATAAAGCTCTCTCTTCGTTTAGCTCACGCTAGTTTAAGGGTTTCTGTTTCTTATTCTAAAATTACTTTCTAAAACAAGGAAACCACACCTCAGAATATAAACTATATGGGGACAAGATTTTAGCATTCAATAGCTAGTTGAACATAAAAAACAAAATGAGGGAAACCCCTCATTTTGTTTGATTAATTATTGAACGTTTATTAAGGATTAGTTATCGCCAGAAGCTTGAGCCTCAGGTTTACTGTAAATCAACAAAGGTTCAGACTGTTCGTTAATTACATTTTCATCGACAACAACTTTCTCAACATCACTCATTGAAGGAAGGTCATACATAGTATTCAGCAATGCCGCTTCAACAATAGAACGTAAACCACGTGCACCCGTTTTACGTGCCATTGCTTTTTTCGCAATTGCCTTTAATGCTTCTTCACGAAACTCGAGTTCAGTCCCTTCAAGGCTAAATAACGCTTGGTATTGCTTGGTTAAGGCATTTTTTGGTTCTTGCAGAATCTGAATTAATGCTTCTTCGCTTAGTTCTGTCAGCGTTGCAACAACTGGCAGACGGCCAATAAATTCAGGAATTAAGCCAAACTTAATTAAGTCTTCTGGCTCTGCTTGAGTCAGCAATTCACCTTCCGTTGCTTTCTCTGATTCACCTTTAACTTCCGCAGCAAAGCCAATACCAGAACGCGTGTTTAAACGTTGCCCAATGACTTTGTCTAAACCGGCAAATGCACCACCACAGATAAACAGGATTTTTGATGTATCAACTTGCAAAAACTCTTGTTGAGGGTGCTTACGACCACCTTGTGGTGGTACCGCCGCAACCGTCCCTTCAATAAGTTTCAGTAACGCTTGCTGCACACCTTCACCGGAAACATCACGAGTAATTGATGGGTTATCTGATTTACGTGAAATTTTATCAATTTCATCTATATATACAATTCCACGCTGTGCTTTTTCAACATCATAGTCACATTTTTGCAAAAGCTTTTGAATGATGTTTTCAACGTCTTCACCAACATAACCAGCTTCAGTTAATGTTGTTGCATCAGCCATTGTAAACGGTACATCCAAGTAACGAGCTAATGTCTCAGCTAAGAGAGTTTTACCGCTACCTGTTGGCCCTATAAGCAAAATGTTACTTTTACCTAGTTCAACACCATCACTGGTTTTATCGCCATTACGTAGGCGCTTGTAGTGATTATATACCGCAACAGCTAAGACTTTTTTTGCCTTTTCTTGGCCAATAACATAGTCATCAAGATGTTGCCTAATTTCATGTGGAGTCGGCAATTCACTACGCTCGCGATGCGGTGCAAGTTCCTTGATCTCTTCACGGATGATGTCGAGACATAAATCTACACATTCATCACAAATATAGACTGACGGACCGGCAATCAGCTTACGAACTTCATGCTGACTTTTTCCGCAGAAAGAACAGTAAAGCAGTTTGCCTGTCCCCTCTTTGCGTTTCTCTGTCATCAGTTGACCTCACTTTTATCTATACCACTTTGTTTTTCTTAATTAAAGCTAAAAACAAAGCCGCAATTTCTTAAAATAGTTTATGGTATAAACTAATTATACCAAAAGTTGACCCATTAACGGCTACTATAAATTTGGTCGACTAAACCATATTCTTTTGCTTCATTAGCCGATAAGAAACGGTCACGCTCCGTGTCACGGTTAATTTCTTCAATAGATTTCCCTGTATGTTGAGCCATTAGCTCATTCATACGTGCTTTCACTTTGAGGATTTCTTGAGCATGAATTTCAATATCTGTCGCTTGGCCTTGGTAGCCACCCAATGGTTGGTGGATCATGACTCGTGAGTTAGGTAAACAAAAACGTTTACCTTTCGTACCTGCTGTCAATAAGAAAGCCCCCATGGAACATGCTTGCCCCATACAAATAGTACTCACATCAGGCTTGATAAATTGCATTGTGTCATAAATTGACATTCCTGCTGTAATCACACCACCAGGTGAATTAATATACAGATGAATATCTTTTTCAGGGTTTTCTGCTTCAAGAAATAACATTTGAGCGACGATTAAGTTCGCCATATGGTCTTCCACTTGACCTGTCAGGAAGATAATCCGTTCTTTTAATAGACGTGAGTAAATATCATATGAGCGCTCACCACGGGAGGTTTGCTCTACGACCATTGGCACAAGTGCCATTTGGGATGCTAATTGTTCCTGACTGCCAAAATGTGACATCGAAATCTCCTATTAAAAACGTTCTGGTGCTTGCGCCTAATTTGCTTTCTGTCCGCTATATAGAGCAGAGATCGTGCCACAAACAACTGTCTTTAAAACATCTGCCTTAAAAAAAGACCGTGCCTGCAACCTGTTGCGATCTTCTTATTTTTAGTTTAGCTAAAATTTAACCGCGTCACAGATAAAAATTAAGAAGAAAATGCAGCTAAATATGCTGCAGTAAACAAGACGCTGTTGAAAATAGTTTAACACAAGTTAATTAGGTTACACGGATTATCCCATTAGAAAACCTTACCTGATTTTCAAAATTTGCGAAATAACCCGTTAGGCTGATATCAGCACTTTCTTCAATGTTAAGCTATTTAAAATAATTCAAATCTCAATTAAAGCTTTTCGCAAATCAAAAACTATACTCTAAATCATTCACGTGGTAGCTAGACCACAAGCCAATCAGCCTCTTAGAGTGCACATTTGTATGTAACTAGTATGTATAAACATAATCAACCACATTACAGCTTGAAGTATAGTGAGCACATTCATGCTACTTGAAGTATAGATAATATAATTAGGGTTTAAATGTGATTTTCAAGGCTAACCTAGCTAAATTCACAAAAGTGTTAATTTAACGGCTTTAATTGACAAAAAACCCGCAGTAACACACTACGGGTTTTTTATTTTCTACAGCAAGAAAAAAATTAACCAGCTTGAACTTGGTTCATCAGCTCAGTAAAGTTAGTTTCTTTTTCTGTCACTTTAGCAACCGCCAGTACAGTTTCAACGGCTTGTTCTTCTAAAGCTAAGTTACGAACGCTGTTCATTAACTCTTCGTTTTTGCTATAGTATTCGATAACTTCAGCTGGATCTTCGTATGCAGATGCCATCTCTTCGATTAGCGCTTTAACGCGATCTTCGTCAGCTTTCAGCTCATTTTTGTTGATCACTTCGCCTAACAGCAGGCCGATAACAACGCGACGTTTAGCTTGTTCTTCGAACAGTTCACGTGGTAATTCCATCGCTTGTTTTTCATCACCACCAAAACGCTGTGCAGCTTGGCGACGCAGAACATCGATTTCACCATCAACAACCGCTGCTGGAACTTCGATGTCATTAGCTTTGATCAGGCCTTCTAATACTTGAGCCTTCACACGGTTACGAACTGCATTTTTCAGTTCACGTTCCATGTTTTTACGCACTTCTGCACGCAGACCATCTAAAGAACCATCAGCGATACCGAAACGCTTAATGAATTCTTCAGTGAATTCAGGTAATTCGCGCTGTTCTACTTTCTTCAGAACGATAGCAAATTTTGCTGCTTTACCTTTCAGGTTTTCAGCGTGGTAATCTTCAGGGAAGTTAACTTCAATCTCAAACTCTTCGCCAGCTTTGTGGCCAACAACGCCTTCTTCAAAGCCTGGGATCATGCGACCTTCACCCATAACTAATGCGAAGTCTTCTGCTTTACCACCTTCAAACTCTTCACCATCGATAGAACCAGTGAAGTTGATAGTGATACGAGAATCAGCTTCTGCTGCTGCTTCAACTTCTTTCCACTCCGATTGTTGCTTACGCAGAGTTTCTAACATGCTTTCCAGATCTTCATCTTTTACAGATACAGCCGGTTTTTCAACTTCAATCGTTTCTAAACCTGTTAATTCGATTTCTGGGTAAACTTCGAATTCAACTGAATAGACAAAATCTTTACCGTCTTCGAGTTGCTCTGGTTTGTAACTAGGCGCACCCGCTGGGTTGATTTTTTGCTCAATAATAGCGTTAATGAAGTTGCGTTGCATAACATCGCCCAGAACGTCTTGCATAACTGACGCACCGTAACGTTGTTTAACAATGTTCATTGGTACTTTCCCTTTACGGAAACCATCAATACGCACTTTTTTAGCAACGCTGACTAGCTCGCTATTTACTGCTTTTTCAATATCAGTGGCAGGAACGGTGATTGTTACACGACGCCCAAGGCCTTGAGTCGTTTCAACAGAAACTTGCATCTTCTTACCTCAAAATAAATCTTAGTGATCGGTCTACTCCAGAGTTATGCCATTAAATCATATTGGCTGTCTCCCTTCCAGAACCGGGGGCGTTACTTTCATAACGGTCATCCCTGATATCAGAAGCGTCCCGAAACCTTACTGAAAATTAGACGCAGCATTATACCGATGCATGCGCCCTGAGTCGAGAAAAGCTGAGAAAAGAAGCGATTTTTCCTCTTTATTTGTGACTTTTCTGACTAAATTTTTTATTTCCCTTCAAAATTTGAAGAAAAAATACTCATCAAACCCATCATAGGAATGATAAATTATCAAAAGAATAGTTTCAGTCTATTAACTGAAACTAAAAATTACCGGTTTACTCCACCAACACCACGACAGGCTGGCGATTTTAATGCCGTATTGGCAAGCTCATCCCATTCTTTTTGTGTATAAGTGTGCAAAGCAAGAGCATGGATGCCCCCCGCTAATTCATCGGCTAAAATAGCATAAATTTCACGATGACGAGCAAGCATTCGTTTATTCTCAAATTTATCGCTGACTAAAACTACCTTAAAATGGCTTTCTGAACCGGGTAATACATTGTGTTGATGACTTTCGTTGATCACATCTAAATGTGAAGGTTCAAAAGCAGTTTGTAATTTTTGGCTCACTCGATCTTGCATACTTTGCGATGCATTAGCGACCATAAAATACTCCTTAAATTGTGATTCTCTCTAGTATTGGTAAGTTCAGTAAACTATATTGCACATCTTAATTAATGTTGTCTTCTTATTATAGAAATACCCGATTATGATTTGGCAATGTTATGATAGCGATACGTTAGTGCGAATTTTTTTAAAAAATGTTGTCTAACCATTCAGGGAAAATAAACCACAACATTCTATATTGTATAACGGCTACCCGCACCATAACGAAACATTTTCAATTAGGAAAGATGAACTGGGAAAAATTATGTTAAAAAAACTGTGTTTTCCACTTGTTGCGTTGTTCCTGCTCGCTGGATGTGCAACTAGCAGCAACACGCTATCACTTGAACCGAAAATTGCTTTACCTGCTAAAAACCCGACATTAAATGCAACATCAATTAGTGTCAGTAGTGTTGATAACCGCACTAATAAGTCCTTAGCAGAAGTGAATCGTAATGGTAGCTTAGTCGTGCTTAACCCATCGCGTGACCCGCGTTACCTCATGCAAGAAGCAGTAGAAAAACAAATGGCAGCGCGCGGCTTCATGGTGACATCGCCTGCAAATGTGAATTTAGTGGTTCAATTGAATAAATTAGAGACTAAAGTTGCTGAAGGCAGTTTACGCCACAATATTACCGTCAACTCTAGCGTTAGTATTATAGCTACAGCACCGAATGGTTCGACCAAAACGCGTTCATTCACACGCAACTTTAATACGCAAGAATTGTTGGCTGCGAGTAATGCCAAAATAGAAACTGCTATCAATAGTGCATTGGCTGATTTAATTGCAGATATGGCTACAGACCAAGAAATCACCGATTTTATCAGACAGAATTCACGCTATTAATCGGGCAATCTACACTATAACGTATTAAGCTATCCAAGTTTTAATCACCATGACTTGGGTAGCCTAGCGCGGCGACTAGCTCCGCAGTGCAATGTCTCCCCAGTCAATGTATTGCAGCAATATAACATTAGGCCTAGAGGGGATTATGCCTCGTTTTACACTACCCAATAATATTACTTTAATTCTTTTAGGCTTTGTCTCAGGGCTGCCTTTAGCACTTACTGCGGGTACTTTACAGGCTTGGTTAACTGTTGAAAATGTTGATATCAGAACCATTGGTTTCTTTTCATTAGTCGGTCAAGCTTATGTATTGAAGTTTCTGTGGTCCCCTATGATGGATCGCTATACCCCGCCATTCCTCGGCCGACGCCGTGGGTGGTTATTAACAACTCAGATTTTGTTAATTATCAGTATTGCCGCGATGGGTTTCATGAACCCTTCTGAACACTTATGGTATCTTGCTGCGTTAGCTGTCACTGTTGCATTTTGCTCTGCCTCCCAAGATATTGTTTTTGACGCATATAAAACCGATTTACTCAGTGCAGAAGAACGTGGAATTGGCGCTGCGACCTCTGTGATGGGCTATCGGATCAGCATGCTCGTTTCTGGTGGGCTTGCACTTTGGTTAGCCGATAAGTTTTTAACCTGGAAACAACTCTACCTACTGATGGCAGGGTTAATGGTTATTGGTGTTATCGCAACACTGCTAGCCAAAGAACCTGAAGAAGATACTGCTCCTCCCACATCCCTAAAAAAAGCCATCTACGAACCCTTAGCTGAATTCTTTAGCCGCAACAATGCTTGGCTGATTTTATTACTGTTAGTGTTTTATAAACTCGGCGATGCCTTTGTAATGGCGTTGAATACTAACTTTTTATTGAATGCATTAGGCTTTAGCTTAAGTGAGGTTGGCACTGTCAATAAAACGGTTGGGATGGCAGCAACCATTATTGGGGCGCTTTTAGGTGGGTACCTAATGAAAAACATGAGCTTATTTAAGGCTCTGTTTCTTTTTGGGTTACTGCAAGGCGGGTCAAATATAGGGTATTGGTTTTTAGCAATCACACCTCCACACATTCTCACCATGGGTTCAATTATTTTTCTTGAAAATATTTTCTCTGGTATGGGAACAGCTGCATTTGTTGCCCTGTTAATGACATTGTGTAATAAATCATTGTCAGCAACGCAATTTGCACTGCTTTCAGCGCTTTCTGCTGTAGGGCGTGTATATATTGGGCCAATTGCTAGTATTTTTGTCAGTAATTATGGCTGGCCGCTTTTCTACCTAATTTCAATTGGTGTGGCTGTTCCTGGGGTTTTACTATTATTAGCTTGCCGAACCTCTTTGGTTTACACACAGACTACAGGCTTATTTCAGCGCCGTGAGTTATATGCCAAAGGTTATCGCTTTGCCGTATATGCTCTAATTACTGCGGTCAGTTTTCTATCTATTTGGCTGCTTTCGCTACTTGTGTTCTCATTTAGTGGCATGAAACTGTATTTATTTACAACACAAATTGAGTTTTGGTTGGCTCTCCCTAGTTATCAAAATCTAATATTTAATACAGGTATTAGTATTGGCGCTATCAGTTTAATTATAGGTGGTAGCTTAGATTTTCTAGCTGTCCGTAAAACGTCTCAATCCTAGTCCTTCATTAAATCCCCCCTCATCCATTAAATCAATTCCCTAAATAGAACTTATTAGTTTAGGGAATCTGATCTGTTGATTAAATTAGACCCAAATAGCAAATTTAACTAAATCCAACTCAATATCGTGATTACGATCACCATAAGACTGAAATATATTTCTTAATTGCAATTTTAAAGACTAATATATCACAAGTTAAAGGCTGACTGTCTAATGCGTTAACAGATAGCGTACAACCCAACCTTATTAATCATTAAACGAAAATAATCTATTATGAAAAAAATCATTTGCATAGCAACCTTAGCATCTATAGCCGGAACGGCATATTCTGACGATTTTATTGGCTATCAAAATGGCTTTGCTGATATCAATGTAAACTATTTAGATTGGTCACATCGTACTGAAACAAAAACAGAAACGACTACGCGTAAAAAAGACTTTGCTTATATTGAATTAGAGGGAGGAGCTAATTTTAATTGGGGTGAATTATATGGTTTTTTTGATCTAGAAAACCCGTTCCACTCTCAGCACACCGATTCCGGACGTAATCGCCGCTATACCATTAAAACAACTGGTCGTTACTATTTAGGTGATACGGGTTTTAATTTGTATGGTCATGTTTATGGAACTTGGTCATTGCCGGGAGCTAAATATGGTGGCAACTTCCATGACGTCAATACGCTATATGGTATCGGTTATAACACCGCATTTGGTGACTTGTGGTTTAAACCGTTTATCGCATTGAATTATACAGACCAAACATTCTATTCCGGAAATAATGGCTATGTCGCAGGTTGGGTTGCCGGTTATAATTTCAACGTGTTAGAAGAAAACTTTATGATCACCAACTGGCACGAAATGGAATTTGCAAGAAATAAACGCTATAACGGTGGCAAACGCGATGGCATAAATGGGGCGGTCGCTTTTTGGTGGAATGCAACCAAGCACTTATCTGCGGGTGTGCAATATCGCTATGCTGACAATAAGTTAGGGGATACTTTTTACCAAGATGCAATCATTTATACATTAAAGTATACATTCTAACGCGCTCCAGAAAATTGCATTAGCATTTAATGATTTTTCTTTTTTTATCAGTAAAGTAATAATTTTTCTTTACTATTTTGCTGATAAAACCATAAAAATGGTTTTATCAGCAATAAAAACCGTAACTTCCCTTAGCATTTTACTTATCATTCATATCAGTTCGCTTATTTTTATGCTTCTTTTGTATATATTTTTCTTTGAATAATTACTAAGATAATTTAGTATTAGCGGGCTTTTATCAATATATACTTATAATGCGTATCAATTTTAACTTTTTCTTTATAAGTTCTTTACATGTGATCATATTAACATAAAGAGCTAACAATTCCGTTTCTTTGCCTTACAATCATTTACACTCGCATAACCTTACCGTAAAATGCCCGCACTGATGAAACGACAATTAGAATCTTTGTCATTTGGGGTCGTGGATGAGACTTATGAACTACAAAAAAAGTATCGGAGCAATCTCACTCGTTGTAGCTGCCTTATTATTAGGTGGGTGCGATATGGTGTTGATGGATCCAAAAGGCGCCGTTGGCGTTAAACAAAAAGAGCTAATTCTTATTGCAATTGGCTTAATGCTTCTTGTTGTTATTCCTGTTATTTTCATGACGATCATCTTCGCTATGAAATATCGTGAATCCAACAAGTCAGCTACGTACCGTCCAAACTGGGCTCACTCAAATAAAATAGAGTTAGTCTGCTGGACTGTTCCTATCATCATTATCATTATTCTAGGTACTATTACTTGGAAAACAACACATGAGCTGGACCCATATCAGCCATTAGTTAGTGATCAGGAACCTGTCACAATCGAAGTTATTTCGGCTGACTGGAAATGGATATTTATTTATCCAGAGCAAGGTATTGCTACAGTTAACGAAATTGCATTCCCTACGGGTGTGCCAGTCAACTTCAAAATCACGTCAGATTCGGTGATGAACTCTTTCTTCATTCCATCATTAGGTGGCCAAATCTACGCGATGGCGGGTATGCAAACTAAGCTTCACTTAATCGCTAATGAACCAGGTACTTATAAAGGCTTCTCTGCAAGCTATAGTGGCCATGGCTTCTCTGATATGAAGTTTAATGCTATTGCAACTCCTGACCGCCAAGGTTTTGATGAGTGGGTACAAAAGGTAAAAGCTTCTCCTAAAACAATGGATACCATGCAGGCGTTCGACGAAGTCGCTAAGCCAAGCATGAACGTTCCTGTTACCTACTTCTCAAGCGTGAAACCTAAACTTTATGAAGATATCGTTCTGAAGTTTGGTCATGAGCACCATAAAGGTCACGCTCCTGTAGAAAATGAAGGTCATTCAATGACTGATCATAAAGAAACTACAGGCAATTCAATGCAAATGAGCCACAGTGCTCATGCAGCAGGCGCTGAGGAATAAGGGCATGTTCGGAAAATTAACACTAGATGCAGTTCCGCTCCATGAGCCAATTATCGTTGTCACACTGATTGGTATTGTCCTTGGTGGACTCGCACTGGTCGGTGCGATTACATACTTTGGTAAGTGGAAATGGTTGTGGAAAGAATGGTTGACTTCTGTTGACCATAAAAAAATTGGTGTCATGTACATCATTGTCGCTATGGTCATGTTGTTCCGTGGCTTTGCGGATGCGATTATGATGCGGGGTCAGCAAGTACTTGCTTCTGCTGGCCAAGAGGGCTTCTTAAACCCTCATCACTATGACCAAATCTTTACCGCACACGGCGTTATCATGATTTTCTTCATGGCAACTCCATTTGTTGTCGGTCTGATGAACCTCGTTGTACCTCTGCAAATTGGTGCACGCGACGTTGCCTTCCCATTCCTTAACTCATTGAGCTTCTGGTTCTTTGTAGTCGGTGTTGTTCTTATCAACATCTCTTTAGGGGTAGGTGAATTCGCACAAACAGGTTGGTTAGCTTATCCGCCACTATCTGGCTTGGAGTACAATCCGGGGGTCGGGGTCGATTATTGGCTCTGGAGTCTCCAGATATCCGGTATTGGTACACTATTAACAGGGGTTAACTTCATCGCAACTATTATCCGTATGCGTACGCCGGGTATGTCGATGATGAAAATGCCTGTATTCAGCTGGGCTGCGTTATGTACTAACGTATTGATTGTTGCTGCATTCCCTATCTTAACTGTGACGCTGACTCTTCTGACGTTAGACCGTTATTTAGGTACCCATTTCTTCACCAACGATATGGGCGGCAACATGATGATGTACATCAACCTGATTTGGGCATGGGGTCACCCTGAGGTGTATATCCTTGTTCTGCCTGTGTTCGGTGTATTCTCTGAAGTTGCAGCAACTTTCTCGAAAAAACGTTTATTCGGTTATACCTCATTAGTTTGGGCAACAATCGTTATCACCGTTATGTCCTTTATCGTTTGGTTGCACCACTTCTTTACGATGGGTTCAGGCGCGAACGTTAACGCCTTCTTCGGTATCGCCACGATGATTATCGCAATCCCAACAGGGGTTAAGATCTTCAACTGGCTGTTTACTATGTACCAAGGCCGTATCGAATATAAATCTCCAATGCTGTGGACTATCGGTTTCATCATCACCTTCTCTGTAGGTGGTATGACCGGCGTTCTGTTAGCCGTACCTGGTGCAAACTTCGTTCTGCACAACAGCTTATTCCTGATTGCCCACTTCCATAACGTTATCATTGGTGGTGTAGTATTCGGGTGCTTCGCAGGTATGACTTACTGGTTCCCGAAAGCTTACGGCTTCACGCTGAATGAGAAATGGGGTGTTCGTGCCTTCTGGTTCTGGATCATCGGTTTCTTCTTAGCCTTTATGCCGTTATACATTCTGGGCTTTATGGGTATGACCCGTCGCTTAAGCCAGAATATTGACCCGACTTATCATACAATGTTAGTCGTTGCCGCAGGCGGTGCTGCTTTAATCGCACTCGGTATTGCATGTCAAGTTATCCAAATCATTGTGAGTATCCGTGACCGCCATGAAAACCGTGATCTAACTGGTGACCCATGGGGTGGACGTACTCTTGAGTGGGCAACCTCTTCTCCACCACCATTCTATAACTTCGCGATTGAGCCACATGTTCAAACTCGTGATGCTTGGTGGGATCTAAAAGAAAAAGGTCTTGCTCATAAGAAACCAACTTCATATGAAGAAATTCATATGCCGAAAAATACAGGCGCAGGCGTTATTATCGCCGCATTTAGCTTGATTTTAGGTTTCGCAATGATTTGGCACATCTGGTGGATGGCAATCATTGGTTTCGGTGGAATGATCGTAACTTGGATTGCAAAAAGCTTCGACGAAGATGTTGATTACTACGTACCTGTGGCTGAAATCGAAGAAATCGAGAATAAGCACTTTGAAGAATTACGTAAGGCAGGTGTGAACGATGTCAACTAATACAATGACTAACCAAAATATCGCCCATGCTGAGCATGGGCACCACGATGCAGGTGGAACAAAAGTATTCGGTTTCTGGCTCTATATCATGAGCGACTTGATTCTGTTTGCTTGTTTGTTTGCTACCTATGTTGTTTTGGCCGATGGAACTGCTGGCGGTCCAGCTGGTAAAGATATCTTCAGTCTGAAGTTCGTATTAGGCGAAACTTTCTTACTCTTGGTAAGTAGTATCACTTACGGCTTCGCAATGATTGCGATGCATAAAGGTAAGATTGCTGCCGTTAACTTATGGCTGTTTGCAACGTTTTTGTTAGGTCTTGGCTTCGTTATCATGGAAGTTTATGAATTCCATGAGCTGATTGCTGAAGGTTTTGGTCCTGACCGTAGCGGTTTCTTATCTGGCTTCTTTGCACTAGTTGCAACGCATGGTTTACACGTAACTGCGGGTCTCATTTGGATTATTATCATGATGATCCAAGTTACTCGTCGTGGACTGACTGATGTAAACAAAACACGTTTGAATTGTCTAAGCCTGTTCTGGCACTTCTTAGACGTGGTTTGGATTTGTGTATTTACCGTTGTTTATCTTCTGGGGGCTATTTAAATGAGTCATGCAAAAGATGCTCACACTGGAGCAAGCCACGGTAGCGTTAAAACATACCTGATTGGCTTTATTCTATCAGTTATCCTGACCGTCATTCCGTTCTGGATGGTGATGGAAGGCACGGCGTCAACATCAACAATCCTCTGGACTGTTGTTGGCATGGCAGTTGTGCAAATACTGGTTCACTTAGTATGTTTCTTACATATGAATACCTCATCAGATGAGCGTTGGAACCTGGTTGCATTTCTGTTCACCATGCTAATTGTCGGCATTGTTGTTGTCGGCTCGCTGTGGATTATGTACAACCTGAACATCAATATGATGCTCGACTAAAGAGTTGCCGATATGTTTAAGCAATACCTGCAAGTGACCAAACCAGGAATTATATTCGGAAACTTGATTTCTGTGATCGGCGGTTTTTTATTAGCCTCTAAAGGCTCGATAGATTACCCGCTGTTCGTTGCGACTTTGCTGGGTGTATCACTGGTCGTGGCTTCTGGTTGTGTTTTTAACAACTACATCGACCGTGATATCGACCGTATCATGGAAAGAACAAAGAATCGCCCGTTAGTTAAAGGGCTGATTGACCCGAAAGTTAGCCTGATTTACGCAACTGTATTAGGTATTGCGGGTATGCTGCTACTACTTGTAGCAGCCAATGCTTTGGCAATGCTACTTGCAGTTATCGGTTTCATTGTTTATGTAGGCGTTTATAGCCTCTATATGAAACGTAAATCAGTTTATGGCACGTTGATTGGTAGTCTATCTGGTGCAGCACCACCAGTTATCGGCTACTGCGCTGTCACAAATGAATTTGATACAGGTGCATTGATCCTGCTATTAATTTTCAGCTTGTGGCAGATGCCTCACTCTTATGCCATTGCTATTTTCCGCTTCAAGGATTATAAAGCCGCAAACATTCCTGTGTTACCGGTTATCAAGGGGATATCTGTCGCTAAGACACATATTTTCCTATATATCCTAGCATTCATGGTCGCAACACTAATGTTAGCTATCAGTGGATATGCGGGCTATAAGTATTTAATCGTAGGTGCAGCAGTTAGCCTGTGGTGGCTCGGTATGGCTATTTCCGGTTTTAAAACCGAAAATGACGACCGTGTTTGGGCTAGAAAATTATTCATCTTCTCAATCGTAGCTATAACCTCATTGAGCGTGATGATGTCTGTTGATCCTATTGTTTCAAGCGATACTGTTATAGCTCTCGTCAGATAACTTTTCTAGTTACTGATGATAACTATGCCTAAACGGCGGGGTTTCCCCCGCCGTTTTCATTTACCATTCCTTGCGTTAATGACCCATTTTTACTTATTCTGCCTACCCTTATGACGCAATTTTATGGTTAAATAGCCCCTTGCTATTATAAGCTAGATATAAAACGCACTATTAAAAGCTATAATCCATTGATTTTATACATTAAAAATATCAGTTCTACTTATAAAGATTCAAAATAGATTGAATTATAGAAAAGCGACAAACGAAGATATCCTTGAGAACGTACATCAATATGTGACCTAGGTAGCTAAGAGATGCCAGCACCGCTACAACTCGAAATATGAAGAATATTATTGCAAGGCGGCAAACGAGGATATCTTAAGGAGCATACATCAGTATGTGACCTAAGGAGCCGAGAAAAGCCAACACCGCTACAGCTAACATACTGATAGTTTGGTTTAAATTATTTTGCTACAACATCACTTTTTTATTCAAAATAGTTCGTGTTGTAGCAAGGCGGCAAACGAGGATATCTTAGGGAGCATACATCAGTATGTGACCTAAGGAGCCGAGAAAAGCCAACACCGCTACAGCTAACATACTGATAGTTTGGTTTAAATTATTTTGCTACAACATCACTTTTTTATTCAAAATAGTTCGTGTTGTAGCAAGGCGGCAAACGAGGATATCTTAGGGAGCATACATCAGTATGTGACCTAAGAAGCCGAGAAAAGCCAACACCGCTACAGCTAACATACTGATAGTTTGGTTTAAATTATTTTGCTACAACATCACTTTTTTATTCAAAATAGTTCGTGTTGTAGCAAGGCGGCAAACGAGGATATCTTAGGGAGCATACATCAGTATGTGACCTAAGGAGCCGAGAGAAGCCAACACCGCTACAGCACGAAATATGAAGAATAAAAATGAATGATAATAAAATGACATCCACAGAGCTTAGATCCACTTGGGGGTTAGGTTCTGTTTTTTCCTTGCGCATGCTTGGAATGTTTATGGTTTTACCCATTTTGACCAGCTATGGGATGCATTTACAGGGCGCTAGCGAATTTTTAGTTGGTGTTGCTATCGGTATTTACGGCCTTAGCCAAGCCATTTTCCAAGTTCCTTTTGGCTTAATGTCAGACAAAATAGGCCGTAAGCCACTCATTATTATTGGGTTAGTGATCTTTATTCTCGGTAGCATTATTGCTGCATTAAGTGATTCTATTTGGGGAATTATCATCGGTCGGGCCCTTCAGGGAGCTGGGGCGATTTCTGCGGCTGTAATGGCATTACTTTCTGACTTAACCCGCGAACAAAATCGAACCAAGGCTATGGCATTTCTAGGCATTAGCTTTGGCTTAACATTTGCCATCGCATTAGTTTTGGGCCCTATTATTACCCATATGATTGGGTTAAATGGCCTATTCTGGGGGATCGCACTTCTCGCTGTCGGCGCTATCGCACTCACTATTTTTGTTGTTCCAGACACCAATACCCATGTTTTAAACCGTGAGTCAGCCTTTGTTCAAGGTAACTTAAAAACCGTTCTTGCTCAGCCACAATTACTGAAATTGAATATAGGTATTTTATGTTTACATACCTTGTTAATGTCGAGTTTTGTTGCCTTGCCACTCATTATGACAAAAGCTGGTTTTTTAGCCCCCGATCATTGGAAAGCCTACCTAGTTACCATGCTAATTGCCTTTGTAACAGTACTGCCTTTCATTATTTATGCTGAAAAATACCGCAAGATGAAGCAAGTCTTTCTATTTTGCATCGTACTGCTCGCTGCTGCTGAAGTGACATTATGGCTTTCAGGTAATCACTTATGGGTTATTTTCTTAGGTATTCAACTGTTTTTTATTGCCTTTAATATTATGGAAGCCATTTTACCATCACTGATTAGTAAGGAAGCTCCCGCTGGTTACAAAGGAACCGCAATGGGTGTTTACTCCACTAGCCAATTTTTAGGTGTCGCTATCGGTGGTATTGTCGGTGGGTGGTTATACAATTTTGAAGGGGCAAGCACTGTCTTTATTGGTGGCTTAATTTTAACGGTTATCTGGTTTGTTATTAGCTTAACAATGCAACAACCGCCTTATGTCAGCAGTATTCGCATCGAATTACCAAAACACATTGAAGATAGTCGCGCTCTTGAGCAAAAATTACAGGCACAAAATGGAGTCATGGAAGCGCTCGTTGTAGATGAAGAGTTAAGTGCTTACGTTAAAGTTGATAGAAAGATTATTAACAGGGAACAACTCGAAGCGATTATCAACTCACAATAAGCAATAAATAGTTAGCCCATAATAAATGGGCTAACTATTTAACATGTAAGTTTCACAATGATTAATCGCGAAAATTATTAAACTGGAAAGGTTGACCTAAATTACCACCACGCACGAGCGCCATAACCGATTGTAAGTCATCGCGAGCTTTACCTGTCACACGAACTTGGTCGCCTTGAATTTGCGCTTGTACTTTTAGCTTGCTGTCTTTGATCAATTTTATTATCTTCTTAGCAATAGCAGCGTCTATCCCTTGTTTGAATGTCACTTCAACACTATAGGTTTTCCCGCTATGTACAATATCATCTGGTACATTTAATACCGCACCATCAATACCGCGTTTTGCCATTTTTTCTCTTAAAATATCGACTAACTGAAGTACTTGGAAATCAGACTCACTGGTGATTTTCACTGACTCATTTTTGTCATTTAGTTCAAAGCTGGCTTCAACATTTTTGAAATCCCAACGGCTTGTTAGCTCACGCTGTGCATTTTCCACTGCGTTGCGCACTTCATTCATTTCAACTTCAGATACAATATCAAACGATGGCATAACTAAAACCTCGACTAATTATTTTTTAGGTTGCCCGCATAATACCGTCTTTGCTCCCCCTACTTCAAGTTATCAAGGACCACTAGATTTCGTTTACTACAACTCAACGTATTAACAGTATATACTAAGAAAAAATCACTTCCGCCTTACCTTATAAGACGTTAGAGATCCGATATGAAAGGGGAAACAATGAAAATAACCCTAATTGGTTGTGGTGCAATAGGTAAATTGTGGCTTTCCTCACTAACCTTGCAAGGGCACGAAACACAAGGTTGGTTACGTGTTGCTCAGTCTGATTTATTTGTCGATGTTAATGACCCCAGTGGGCGTACTTTCCGAGAACTTATTCCTTGCAATAATATTAACCATCTGCAAACAAGTGAGCTTGTTATCGTGTGTTTAAAAGCATGGCAAGTTTCCGATGCCCTACTCCCCTTACTTGGTAATATCCCTGAGAATACGCCAATTTTATTGCTCCACAATGGAATGGGGACAATCGAAGAACTCGCCCCTATACGCCACCCAATTTTAGCGGGTGTCACAACACACGCTGCTTGGCAAAAAAATAACCAAGTATTCCATGTCGCTCATGGTATTACGCATATCGGTGCAATTAATTCACAAGCACAAGCTTACTACCCAATTGCAGATATTTTACATGAAGCTTTACCAGACGTCGCTTGGCATAACCATATTCAAACAACCTGTTGGCGCAAACTTATCGCAAACTGCGTGATTAACCCGCTTACGGTTGAATATGACTGTAAAAATGGGCAGCTAATTGATTACCCAAAACAAATTTCACAAATCATAGATGAAATCTGCGCTGTTATGGAAGCAGAAGGGCTACATACCGATAAATCAGAGCTAACTGAGTATATATACAGCATTATTTATAATACTTCGGCTAACTATTCTTCTATGCTGCAAGATGTGCGCAATAACCGCCGTACCGAAATTGATTACATTACGGGTTTTTTAATCAAACAAGCGCGAGCTCATGGGCTTAGTACTCCTGAAAATGACCGCCTTTATCATTTAGTCAAAAATAGAGAACAACAATATGACGATTTCCGTTCTAATTTGCATCGCTCATGGTAGTGAAGAAATAGAAACCGTGACTAGCGCAGATTTATTAGTCAGAGCCGGTATTAATGTTACTTTAGCCAGTGTAACTGAGGATAGCTCCTTACAGGTTACTGCTTCTAGAGGAATGAAAATTGTCGCAGACACACCATTAATTAAAGTCGCAGATGAACCTTTTGACGCAATCGTACTTCCAGGAGGGCTTGCTGGCGCTGAGACTTTCCGTGATAGCCCTCTGGTTGTCGAAAAGGTTCGCCGCATGCATCTTGATGGCAAAATTGTCGCAGCTATTTGTGCAGCGCCAGCCATTGTATTGGAGTACCATCAACTATTCCCACTTGGCAATATGACGGGTTATCCTGCCATGAAAGATAAAATTTCAGCCAATAAATGGGTTGACCGCCGAGTTTATTTTGATGAGCGAGTTAATTTGCTAACGAGCCAAGGTCCCGCAACATCTTTTGATTTCGCCTTAAAATTAATCGAACTCTTAGTTGGTCGTGAAATTGCAGGGAATGTTGCCAGCCAGCTAGTTTTACCGAATGGGATCAACGATTATTTAGAAGATTAAATGGAAATTTATAACATCGCATAATAGGTTATCAGCTAACATTAACCCACTGAATAATAATGATTATCAAATAAAATCATCAGTAAAAAGACTTCGTTTATAGCCCTTTTTTGCTATTATCATAGTGGGTGCTTGGATCATTTTGGTTCAAGCATTTGCCAAAGCCAAAAAGACGAAAGCCCCGAATTTAGATGTTAATCTTAATCCGAGGCAGTTTCCAAATCACACAATTTGATTCTGTCTCCTTTTAGAAAAGGAGTCAAGAGGAATGGCCAAAATTGCCCTTCTGGGGCTAGTTACCGTGTGTCTTACGGTGTTGTGTTTTTCATTGTTAATGCAAGAAAGGCTATGCTCTTTCAGTATCAGCAGCGGAAGCACGCTGGTTCAAGCGACGTTATCTTGCGATAACTAGTCTTGTGGGGGAATTTCCCCCACATTTCTCTCTAATTGTGCATTGGTGATACAAGCACCCTGTTTTGAATCTACACTCTTTGCCATTCTTACTTCAGTTCAATCAATAATCATAATAATACCAATGATATCAAAATCATTATAACCAATTGAATTTAAATATTTTTATTATAAAAACTGACTGTAAATAGATTTATTTCGAGTGGATCTTTGCTATGATTGCCGTGGGTGCTTGGATCATTTTGGTTCAAGCATTTGCCAAAGCCAAAAAGACGAAAGCCCCGAATTTAGATGTTAATCTTAATCCGAGGCAGTCTCAAACCCTCACAATTTGATTCTGTCTCCTTTTAGAAAAGGAGTCAAGAGGAATGGCCAAAATTGCCCTTCTGGGGCTAGTTACCGTGTGTCTTACGGTGTTGTGTTTTTCATTGTTAATGCAAGAAAGGCTATGCTCTTTCAGTATCAGCAGCGGAAGCACGCTGGTTCAAGCGACGTTATCTTGCGATAACTAGTCTTGTGGGGGAATTTCCCCCACATTTCTCTCTAATTGTACGTTGGTGATACAAGCACCCTGTTTTAAGTTATGGGCGATAAACCTTTATATTTTCATAACCTTGCTCTTTTAGGTATAGCGCTTGCAAGCGGCTCATTACCCCACGGTCACAATATAATAAATAGGTTTTATCTTTTGGTAAGTCACCAAATTGCGTACTCAATTTATAGAATGGAATGTGCTTAACTTCCATTCCATCTACATTCAGTGGCTTGTCTTCAAATTCATCAATTGAACGAATATCTAAAATCACTTCATTTTCAATTGAAAGCTCACTCACCATTTCAATTTCAGGGACTTTTTCAAGGCTTTCTTGTGCAATTTGTCGAATATCGATATTTTGCGCTTGCTCCACAACAGACTCTAAAATAGCAAAATCAAAATTGGCCTCTTCTGCTTCAATTCGTGCTTTAACAGCTTTCACTGTTGGGCTTTTTGAAATCACACCACAATATTCCGGCATGGTTTTCGCAAAATCTTCAGTCCCAATTTGCCGAGCTAATTTGATTATGTGTTCTTTGTCATGAGAAATCAGTGGCCTTAGCACCAAAGTATCAGAAGCATTATCAATAAGACGCAAGTTAGTTAAAGTTTGGCTAGACACTTGACCAAGCGCTTCACCCGTAACAATTGCCTGCACACCATAACGCTCCGCAACTTTAGACGCAGCTCTCACCATCATACGTTTAAGTACAACGCCCATTTGGCCATCATCGACTTTCTCTAAAATTTCAGCCACAACTGGCTCAAAGTTTACAGCAATAAAGCGCACTTTATGGGAGCTACCAAAACGGTTCCATAGATAATGTGCAATTTGCTTCACGCCAATTTCATGTGCCGCACCACCTAAATTAAAAAAGCAGTAATGAACACGGCAACCACGGCGCATCAACATATAGCTAGAAACACCAGAGTCAAACCCACCGGAAATTAGCGATAAAACATCTTCTTGCGTCCCTATAGGAAACCCGCCAATACCTTCAATACGTGATTTAACTAAAATCAGTTTGTCATCTTCAATTTCCAAATGCACGGTTGTATCTGGGTCTTTGAGCTTAACTTTAGCCGAAGGAATATGTTGGTTTAAACCACCACCAATGTAACGCTCAGCTTCAATCGATGAAAATTCGTGCTTACCGCGGCGTTTCACCCGAACACAAAAAGTTTTGTTTTCGAGAGACGCACCATAAGATTCATGGGTCATTTCATAAATATGGTGCAGGCTAGTAAACGGTTTTTCTTCCACTTCAAGGATATGGTGGATACCGGGAATACGACCTAACATGTCACAAATTTCGTCGTGCTTCGTTTCCCCTTTCACACGCACTTCAATATTATCCCAATTACGGACAACCGAAATTTCTTCGCCAAGAGGTTTTAGCACGTTACGGATATTGCTAGTCAGAATTTTAATGAAACGTAGCCTAACAGTTTGGCTTTTGATGGTAATTTCTGGGAATAACTTAATGATAAACTTCATAATAGCTGCATGTTCATGGTTGTGGGGCAAACGAACGTGTCTTAACAAGGACACACGTATAGGTTACCAATTGTCAATAAAGAGGCGTATTATAACACTATCTTGCGGACTGAATCTAAAAACACCAATAATAAATTGTAACCGTGGCAAGACTACGTTAGTCTGCTAAATATTTAACATTCCCTGAATTAACTAATTTAACATTAGTGGCTAAAGAATATGGCTAAAGAAAAATCTCAGCAAGTTGCACCTGTTAGTTTTGAAAACTCGCTTCAAGAGCTAGAGCAAATCGTCGCTCGTCTTGAATCCGGTGACCTCCCTCTAGAAGACGCTCTGAATGAGTTTGAACGTGGCGTTCAAATTGCCAAACAAGGTCAAAAAGTACTGCAACAAGCTGAGCAGCGTGTACAAATATTGCTCAGTGATGACGAAAATAAACCTCTTGCCGATTTTTCACCTGATACTGAATAAATTATGTCTGAACAACATTTAGATAGCTTCACGCTGCAACAAAAACAAACCTATGACAGAGTCAATCAATACCTTTTAGATGCCCTAAATGCGATGCCTTTTGCAAACCTTCCTCTTGCACAAGCAATGCGATATGGCACGTTATTAGGCGGGAAACGTTTACGCCCATTTTTAACTTATGCGGTAGGCTCTATGCTTGGTGTGAACCAAGAAAACCTTGATGCACCAGCTGCCGCTGTCGAGTGCATCCATGCCTATTCATTAATTCATGACGACCTGCCCGCTATGGATGACGATGATTTACGCAGAGGTCAACCAACCTGCCATATAAAATATGGTGAGGGTAATGCTGTCTTGGCGGGAGATGCATTACAAACGCTGGCCTTTCAATTACTTGCTTGTGCCCCAATGCCAGATGTCGCTGATAAAGACCGTATCGCAATGATAGCCGAGCTATCCTATGCAAGTGGCCTTGCTGGGATGTGTGGTGGGCAGGCTCTGGATTTAGACGCCGAAGGGAAATACGTCGACCTTGAATCCTTAGAACGTATTCATCTGCATAAAACTGGTGCACTCATTCGCGCAGCTATTCGCCTTGGTGCTTATGCCGCTGGCGAAAAAGGGCATCAATTACTACCTGTTTTAGATAAATACGCACAGTCCATCGGGCTTGCCTTTCAAGTTCAAGACGATATCCTAGATGTTATCGGGGACAGCACGGTAACAGGTAAGCGCCAAGGGACTGATGCTGAGCACGAAAAAAGCACTTACCCATCTTTACTCGGCCTTGAAGCGGCTCAACAAAAAGCACGTGAGCTATATCATGATGCAATAAGCGCTTTAGAGACGATCCAGTCATATGGGTATAATATAGAAATGCTAAGCGCTTTAGCTAATTTCATTATTGAGCGTAAAAACTGACAATATGCTTTGCCTTTTGGCAACAAGAAGGTCGATAATTACGGCATTTATTACCTTGATGAATCTTCAGAACATTCTATAACTCAAAAAACAGACAGACTATTGCTTACACTAAGCGAGTTATAGAAAGGCAATCAATGAGGATCACCCACAATATGCGTAGATAAATTTACGCACCGCAATACTTAGATAACTGTTTCAGTACCGAGTATTCAATATGTGGGTTTTTTATTAATTATAAGTGAGTACCTAATGAGTATTGATATCGCTAAATATCCAACGCTAGCATTGGCAGAGACACCAGATGAGCTTCGTCTGTTGCCCAAAGAAAGTTTGCCTAAGCTGTGTGATGAACTCAGACAGTTTTTGCTGAGTAGCGTTGGCCGTTCTAGTGGTCACTTTGCTTCTGGTCTCGGTGCAGTTGAGCTTACCGTCGCATTACATTACGTCTACAAAACCCCGTTTGATAACCTTGTTTGGGATGTCGGTCACCAAGCCTACCCACATAAAATTTTAACGGGTCGTCGTGACCGTATTGATACTATTCGTCAAAAAAATGGTTTGCACCCTTTTCCATGGCGTGAAGAAAGTGAATATGACATTTTAAGTGTTGGCCATTCATCCACATCGATTAGTGCGGGTTTAGGAATGGCTATTGCGGCAGAAAAAGAAAAGCAAAACCGTAAAACCGTCTGTGTGATTGGTGATGGAGCTATCACCGCAGGGATGGCATTCGAAGCCATGAACCACGCAGGGGACGCCGCACCCGATATGCTTGTTATCTTAAATGATAATGAAATGTCTATCTCCGAAAATGTTGGCGCGTTAAATAACCATTTGGCTCACCTGCTTTCTGGCAAGCTATACACCACATTACGTGAAGGTGGGAAAAAAGTTTTCTCTAACTTACCGCCAATCAAAGAATTGCTGAAAAAGACCGAAGAACATATCAAAGGTATGGTTGTTCCCGGTACCATGTTTGAAGAATTAGGCTTTAACTATATTGGCCCTGTTGATGGACATGACGTCGTCGCCTTAGTTCAAACCTTAAAAAACATGCGTGATTTAAAAGGCCCACAGTTTTTACATATCATGACTAAAAAAGGTCGTGGTTATGAACCTGCCGAAAAGGACCCGATCAGTTGGCACGCAGTACCAAAATTTGACCCAAGCACATTCACTTTACCCAAAAGCAAAGAGACGGGACCGACATTCTCTAAAATCTTTGGGGATTGGCTGTGCGAAGAAGCCAAAGATGATGACAAGCTAATGGCAATTACGCCAGCTATGCGCGAAGGCTCTGGTATGGTTCGGTTTTCTAAAGAATTCCCTGATCAATACTTCGATGTCGCGATCGCAGAGCAGCATGCTGTCACCTTTGCAGCTGGTCTTGCTATTGGGGGCTATAAACCCATCGTCGCTATCTATTCGACCTTCTTACAACGGGGTTATGACCAAGTCATCCATGACGTGGCTATCCAAAAAGTACCGGTGATGTTTGCTATTGACCGAGCCGGCATTGTTGGCGCTGATGGCCAAACCCACCAAGGTTCATTTGATATTTCATTCCTACGTTGTATCCCTACTATGGTGATCATGGCACCAAGTGATGAAAACGAATGCCGCCAAATGCTACATACTGGCTACCATTACCAAGATGGTCCAAGTGCTATTCGTTACCCGCGAGGCACGGGGACAGGTGCACAGCTACAGCCTTTAGCTCCACTAGAAATTGGTAAAGGAGTTATCCGTCGCCAAGGGGAAAAAGTTGCTATTTTGTGTTTTGGTACGTTACTTAGTCATGCATTAGAAGCCGCTGAGCAATTAAATGCGACTGTGGTTGATATGCGCTTTGTTAAACCATTAGATGAAGCCTTAATCCTTGAGGTGGCAAACAGCCATGATGTGCTCGTTACACTCGAAGAAAATGCAATTAAGGGTGGTGCGGGTAGTGGTGTGAATGAGTTCCTAATGCAGGAAAAAAGAATCATTCCTGTTTTAAACCTTGGTTTACCAGACTATTTTATTTCTCAAGGTAGCCAAGAGGAACTTATCGCTGAGCTCGGGTTAGATGCAACGGGTATTATTAAGTCAATTAATACCTACTTAGCCAAGTAATAGGTTAACGAAAAAAGGCATTACCATGATAATGTAATGCCTTTTTAAATAACAAAGTTAATCACTCTCATTTTCTTTTTATATACACAGTATATAGAGTGTTAACTTTAACTCTATTATTTCATTTCCGATGCAACTTTTAAAAAAAACACTTTTAAACCCTGCTTTTACATCTTAATTATATTTTTATATCATAATAACAAATAAAAAAACCAAACATAATAAAATTATATACAATGATATTTATTCTATTCACTCTAAAACAGAATATATACAAAATATTTATCTTGAATGTAAATTTTGAAAATAAAAACATGCAAATTATTTTTAAATCCATTAATATGAACTATGTCACTGTATGACAGTGTAACTTAAGCTCTGACTTATATTGGTTTTTCATTGCATTATGCAATAAAGCTTTTCCTATTATATTTCAATGCTTAACACTGAATAATAACGACTATATGATTTTAACAATTTTAACCAGGCTTTAATATTTAATTATTTTGTTTTCTTAATTTAAAAACCAGGAAACAAATAAACGCATTCCAACTACAATTTGCATATAGTTTCTCTTTATTTAGCCAATTTTAATAAATATATTTGGGAGCGCTTATGTGTGGACAATATATTAATGAACCTTTGTATTTATCCATTGCTAACTGGGTAATGAAACAAGGGCGCTGGATCACCGCCAGAGAAATATCCAATAATTTTGATATCCCTCACCCTAATGCGGTTAATATTGTTTCTTATATTTTATCTGACGTAGCTGAAATTCAATGTGAAGTTAAAATGATCCCGAATAAATTATCGGGTCGTGGCTGTCAGTGCCAAAGGCTGATTAAGGTTACAAAAATTGATAATCAACTTTATGCACGTCTTAGAAACCACCAATCTGAAAAAGTCACTATTGATTCTCCAGTGAAAGCGGCATCTATGCCACCGAGTGAATTAAATCGAGAGCAAAAATGGCAATGGATGCTATCAAAGGCACAACGCCGTTAACATAATGATCACATCAAAAAAACACGGGCTCAAGTCTGCGTTAAGGCTGTCGACAAAGCGGGATAAAAGCGTATTTTTCCCGCTTTGTATTATCAGCCGAAAATCAACAAATTAATTTTCTTGATATACTTTCAATAACTTATACAACTCAACAAATGAGATGCAAAGCTAGCTTTATAATTCTAAAAATATATTATTTATGGCATGATAGCCATCTATGGGAAAAATAAGCCTGTATAGTATTGCCTATCCAAGAGAGAAATATTTACTGAATATTGGTTTAGGTTAAAAGGTTGCTAAGAAAACTTAACTTTCATAGCAGAAAATGGACGCTATTTATCACCTATAATTAATATGAAAAATAAATTATTTCTAATCGCGCTATTGTTAATAACGGCAAGCCATGCATATTCAAACCCAGAGTTAAATAATGATAACTTTGAGCAAACAAAAATATTAGCAGAACAAGGCAATATTGAGGCTCAAAATCAACTCGCGATCATGTATTTCAACGGTTCTGGCTCCAAGCAAGACTATGTTAAGGCAATAGAGTGGTTTCAAAAAGCCGCTGAACAAGGATATGACGCTGCACAAAGCAATCTTGGGATAATTTATTTACAAGGTTTGGGAACTCAGCAAAGTTATACTCTGGCAAAGGGCTGGCTCCAGAAATCGGCTGAACAGGGATACGCGCAAGCTCAATATAACCTTGGAATAATGCATAAAAAAGGGGAAGGAACCAAGAAGGATCTTGCTCAAGCAAAAGAGTGGTTTCAACAAGCTGCTGATAAAGGCTATATTGACGCACAAAGCCAACTCGGTGAAATGTACTTAAACGGTGACGGAACCCAGAAAAACTATCCCCTCGCCTTAAAGTGGCTTCAAAGTGCCGCAGACAAAGGAAATACAAACGCGCAATTCAACCTTGCACTTATATACTTAGACGGCTTGGGTACCGAACAAAGCTATCAAGAAGCGTTGCGGTGGTTTCAAAAAGCCGCTGAGCAAGGAAACGCGGCTGCTCAGTACAATTTAGGTTTAATGCATCAAGACGGGTTAGGCACTCCCCCCAACAATTCACTAGCAAAAGAATGGTATCTAAAATCTGCACAACGAGGGCATGCACCCGCTCAAAGCAATTTAGGGCTTATCTATATTCAAGACACTGAAAAACAACCAGATTATACCTCCGCCAGAGAATGGTTTCAAAGGGCAGCAGAACAAGATTACGTCATTGCACAATATAATCTTGGCATGATGTATAAAAATGGTGATGGCGGCATTAAAAATAAAGAAATGGCAATAAAATGGCTACAAAAGGCCGCTGAACAAAATTACCCATCCGCACAATATAATCTTGGATTATTGTACCAAGATGAAAAAGATAACCACCAAAATCATAGCTTAGCGAAAGAGTGGTATCAAAAAGCCGCTGAGCTAAACTATGCGCCCGCGCAAAATCAGCTTGCCATATTGTATCTAAAAGGAATTGGCACGCCGCAGAGTTATACTCTTGCAAAAGAATGGTTTCTCAAAGCCGCGGAACAAAATAATGCTTCCGCACAATTTAATCTCGGTGTGATGTATAAAAATGGTGATGGCGTTGAAAAAAATGAAAGCGTGGCTCAAGAGTGGTTTCAAAAAGCTGAACAGCAAAAAAATAACTAACCTCATTTTTTCATAATAATCACTGTCGATAATGAAAACGCCCAGCTTTTAACTGGGCGTTCAAAGATTAATTACTGGCCTTTAGGTTTGACATCCGTTGTCCCCATGAGCCTTGGCCTATTCAACTCTATTTCTATCAAGGGTAACGTTTCATGTAATCCTTGTCGGTATCGAATGGCTAAGTCTTGATATTCTTTCGTATTGAGCTGCTTCCAATGCAATTCTTCCTCACGAATATGACGAGCAAAACGTGCAGGGCTGCCAACCAGTAATTGGCGAGGTTCGCCTTGAAACCCAGCTTTAACAAAGCTCATCGCCGCAACAATACTTTGTTCACCAACCAGGGCTCCATCCATAATCACACTGTTCATTCCCACTAATGCATCACGACCAATAATACATCCATGCAAAATAGCTCCGTGGCCTATATGCCCACACTCGTGGACAATGGTTTCGACATCGCTATAACCATGCATAATGCAACAATCCTGAATATTGGCGCCTTTTTCTATGATCAAACGGCCATAGTCTCCACGTAAAGAAGCGTTAGGCCCAACAAACACCCCTTCACCGATAATCACATCACCAATCACCGTCGCTGATGGATGTACATATGCGGTAGGGTGAACAACTGGGATCACCCCTTCAAAAGCGTAAAAACTCAAAATTCACCTCTTTGCTAAATGAACTAGCGCCCTTTCCAACTTGGTGAACGTTTTTCGGCAAACGCCAGCGGACCTTCTGTTGCATCTTCGGAGTGTAAAACCGCGGGGTAGTTTGTCAGCACACCGCTGCGTATAAGCTTATAACCCTCTTCAACAGTAAGCTCTCCGGTTGCGCGAAAAATTTCTTTCAAGGCCGCAACCGCAAGTGGTGCACTTTGAGTGATTTTTTCTGCGAGTTCACGTGCTTTTTCCATTAAACTTTCCATTGGTACTACTTCATTAGCGATCCCCCAGCGTAATGCTTCCTGAGCATCCATACGCCTTCCCGTCATCACCATTTCATTCACGATCGGTGCTGGTAAGATTTTAGGTAAACGCAAGACACCGCCGCTATCAGGCACAATACCAAGTTGGGCCTCTGGTAAGGAAAAACTGGCATTTTCAGAGCAAATGATCATATCTGCCGCTAAAGCTAGTTCAAAGCCTCCACCAAACGCATAACCATTAACAGCAGCAATCACTGGTTTGTTTAAATTGAAAATTTCAGTGAGTCCGGCGAAGCCACCGGGACCAAAGTCGGCATCAGGTGCTTCACCTTCTGCCGCAGATTTTAAGTCCCAACCCGCAGAGAAAAATCGCTCTCCTGCTCCTGTTATAATGGCGACACGCAGCGAAGGATCATCGCGGAAATTAAGGAAAACTTCCCCCATTTTAAAACTGGTTTTTGCATCTATCGCATTTGCTTTAGGTCTATCAAGTACGATTTCCAAAATGGAGCCATTACGGGTAATTTTTAATGATTCGCTCATAGTGCAATCCTTTAGTCATCATGCGCTGCCATTTTGCCTACAGAAAGTTGCAGCCAAAACGTTCGCGTAATTAATAGAGTTATTCGATTATTGCAGATGTTTTTTCAGCACTTTTCCAGAACAGTTACGCGGTAAATCCTTACGTACCTCAACCCATGATGGCACTTTAAATTTCGCCATTTGCTTTTCACAAAAAGCGAAAAACTCTTCCTGAGTTAATGTTTCACCCTCTTCTAACACAATAAAGGCTTTAATCGCTTCATCACGGATCTCATCAGCAACACCAATCACCGCCACGTCAACAATCAAAGGATGTGAAGCAATAATATTTTCAATTTCACTACATGAGACGTTCTCACCGCCTCGTTTGATCATATTGATGCTTCTGTCCACAAAATAGAAAAATCCATCTTCATCTTGGTATGCATAGTCGCCTGTGTGCATCCAATTTTGCTCATCAAATGTTTTTTCTGTGGCTTCAGGGTTGTTGTAATACTCTTTAAATAAAGTTTTACCTCGTTCTCCCTTCACACAAAGCTCACCAATCACCCCAGTGGCAACAGGTTGATTGGTTTTATCCCTAATTTGCGCTTTATAGCAAAAACCAGGACGACCAATGGATGGCCAACGGCGGATATCACCAGGTCTATCCCCAATTAGCCCCACAATAGTTTCCGTCATGCCATAAGAAGTCAGAAAACTTTTCACAGCAAATCGAGCCATAAACTGCTCTTTTTCCTCATCACTCAAGTTGAGGTAAAACATGGCTTCACGTAAGCAATGGTCTTTTTCATTATCCGCCAGCGGCTGGCTTAAAAGCGTACGGATCATCATGGGGATCAGCTCAACAACAGTGGCTTGGTGCCTTACAACTTGCTGCCAGAAACGTCTCGCACTGTATCTCTCAAGTAAGACAAATGTTGCACCCACTGAAAATGCCGCCATCGATGCTGTACATTGGCAATCGATATGAAAGACTGGCATTACCGTAAGGTAAATATCGTCGGAACGTAACGTGTTCTGCCAAGAAGAGTAATAACCCGCAAAGCGTAAGTTGTAATGGGTAATAACCACCCCTTTCGGTTTGGAAGTGGTACCTGAGGTAAATAAGATTTCCGCAGTATCACCCACACTAAGCTCAATAAGTTGGGTTAACTCTGTCGGTTTTTGTGCTTGTTCAAGCAAAAAGTTTGAAATGCCTTCCTGCGGTTTAAACGACATATCTGAAATTAAAAAAATGTGCTCAAGGCTGGTACTTTTATCATCAAGTACACGTTGATAAATATCTAAAAAAGACGCACAAGTGACCACCATACGAGGTTGGCAGTTTTGCATAATCCAAGCGGCTTCATGGTATTTATAGCGTGCGTTAACTGGGACCATAATCGCCCCAATTTTCGCCAAGCCAAACCAGCAAAAGAAAAACTCTGGGCAATTATCTAAATGTAAAGCAACCTTATCCCCTTTTTGTATTCCATAATCTAAAAAGAGATTTGCTGTGCGATTAATTTGCTGATTCATTTCTATATAACTGAATTCTCGAATATTTCCATCGCAGGATTCAAAGATAAGCGCCTTATTATCCCGATGGGTCAACGCTAGGTCATCCCACATTTGGCGCAAATTTTGTTTACCGATTACATCCATTAATTGTTTCCCATCATTTCCCTAATGAATATCAGGCCAGTTGGATTAATTGACCTGACTACCCATTCAATTAATCAACTATTTTGGCTAATCCTTTGTCGACTAACCCCCGAATATCAATTTCGCTATATCCAATATTTTTTAGTATCTCTGTCGTATCCATGCCATGTGATGGCATACCACGCCAAATTTGCCCTGGATTATTTTTGAATTTTGGCATCACATTTGGGCCACGACAGGTTTTTCCATCCATAGTCTGCCAACTGGTGATCGACTCACGAGCCAGATATTGTGGGTTGGTTTCTAATTCAGGAATGGTTAAAACTTTGGCGCTTGCAATGTTGAGTTCGGCTAATCTCGCTAGCACCTCATCAATTGAGCGAGCACCTAACCATTCATCAAGTTTTTCTTCCATTAAAGGCCCATAGGGGCACTCAATACGATGAATAAGCTGTGTGCCTTCCGGTATTTCTGGTGTACCAAGAAGATGAGCAAGGCCAATATCTTTAAATATTTCTTGGATTTGTGTGATACCGACGATTTCCATCACAATATAGCCATCATTACAACTATAAAGGCCGCAACCTGCGTAATAGGGGTCTTTCCCCTTGGTCATCCGCGGGCAGATTTCACCACCATTGAAGTAATCCATCATGAAGTATTGCCCCATTCGTAGCATGACTTCATACATGGCAATATCAATACTTTCCCCTTTCCCCGTTTCACGGGCTTTATACAATGCAGCTAGAGCCGCTGTTGTAGCTGTCATGCCTGAAAAATAATCAGCAGTATAAGGAAAGGCTGGCATTGGCTGGTCTTTATCACCATTTTGGATAAGATAACCACTAAAAGCCTGTGCAATAGTATTGTAGGCAGCTAGGTTAGTGTATTGAGGGTCACCGTATTGCCCGAAGCCTGATAAATGGGCGATAACCAATTTAGGGTTATGTTGCCAAAGTACTTCATCGGTGATCCCTCTACGGGCAAATGCAGGTCCTTTACTCGCCTCAATGAATATATCCGTTGTTTCCATTAATTTTAGAAATGCCTCACGCCCTTCATCCTTAAAGATATTCAATGATAATGCGCGTAAATTACGCCTTGATAGCTGTGGGTAATTGGGTTGAACACGGATAGTGTCTGCCCAAGCTACGTTCTCTATCCAAATCACTTCCGCGCCCCATTCTGCAAACATTTGCCCTGCAAATGGACCGGCTATTTCAATCCCTGAAAACACCACTCTGACCCCTGCTAATGGGCCAAATTCTGGCATTGGTAAATGCTCTGCCATGTTCTAATCTCCTGTTAAATTTGGCTGGCCTTCTTAAAAAGCCAACCAATAAACATTCAGCTATTAGCGGTACTGTTTCAGTACACTGCGGCCTAATGTCAGTATTTGCATTTCATCTGAACCACCAGATACACGGTCTACACGCAAGTCACGCCAGAAACGTGCGATTCGATGCTCACCAGCAATACCTACACCACCCAGTACCTGCATCGCAGAGTCTACGACTTCAAATGCCGCATTCGCACAGAAGTATTTACACATTGCTGCATCACCAGAGGTAATCAATCCGTTGTCACTCTTCCAAGCAGTTTCATATAACATGTTACGCATTGAATTGAGCTTGATCGCCATATGTGCAAATTTTTCTTGAATTAATTGATAACGGCCAATTGCTTCACCAAACTGAACACGTTGATTGGCGTAACGGGCTGCATCTTCAAATGCACACATTGCAGTTCCATAGTTAGTCAATGCGACTAAGAAACGCTCATGGTCAAACTCTTCTTTCACACGGTTAAAGCCGTTACCTTCACGGCCAAACATATCTTTTTCATCCAGTTCAACGTTATCAAAGGTAATTTCGCAGCAGCTATCCATACGTAGGCCCAGTTTCTCAAGTTTATTGACCTTGATACCGGGTTTGCTCATATCTAAAAACCACTCGGTGAAAACAGGTTTATCAGGAGAATCTGCATCACGACTCATCACCACAATGTATGGTGTGTAAGCACTACTGGTGATAAAACATTTGCTACCATTGAGATAAACTTTGCCATTACGGCGTTGGTAAGTTGTTTGTAAACTCCCTACATCAGAACCCGCGCCGGGCTCCGTAATCGCAGAGTTCCACATTTGTTTACCTGTACCGCGAAATGCCATAATTTTATCAATTTGTTCTTGGGTCCCTTCTCTGAGTACGGTATTAAACCCCCCGGTAATTGGTACAACACATACGTTGGTGCGCCAAGGCGACCCAGCTCCATCCATACCGCAGCGACTGTAATAAACCCAGCGTTTAAACCGCCATGCTCTTCTGGGATCAACAGGTTATCAATTTCCATGTCCGCCAAGGCTTTAACAAAACGTTCAGGATACATACTGTCGCGGTCGCATTGTGCAAAATAGCTTTCCCAGTTTTCACTGGCCATCAGCTCACGGATCCCTGCGACAAACAGCTCCTGCTCATCATTCAATCTAAAATCCATATTAATAACCTCTTAAATGTTGTTTCTGAATAAATTAATCATTTTTCCAATGCACTTTTGCATCTTTAATAAAGGAGAGCGTTACCATAATGTTGACGAAAAAAAGTGGGCATCCTCCGGCAATTATCGCTGTTTGAATCGGTTTCAATCCGCCTAGAGCCAGTAATACGATACCGATAACACCGACTAAAACAGACCAACCGATACGCACCAATAACGGTGGCTCATCGCCATCTTTCACTGCGCGACAAGTCGACATAGCGAGAGTGTATGAACAAGCGTTGATGAGTGTGACGGTGGCGATAAAGCAGAGGATGAAGAAGCCCCAAATTGTTGCAGTGCTCAAAGGTAAGGCTGCCCATGTTTCAATAATGGCGCGTGCAACGCCGAATTCTTCAATCAGCTTTGGAATGTTAATAATATTTTGGTCAACGAGTTGTAATGTATTACTGCCTAGGATGGTCCAAATTAACGTTGTCCCTGCCGTCAAGCCTGCTACCATGCCGATACACAGCTCACGGACGGTACGGCCTTTAGAGATACGGGCGAGGAAAATACACATTTGGATGGCATAGATTACCCACCACGCCCAATAGAATACGGTCCAACCTTGTGGGAAACCGCCTTTACCCACTGCATCTGTATAAAACAGCATGCGTGGCATATACATCATTAAAACCCCGATAGAATCGGTGAAATAGTTCACAATGAAGCTGGCGCCGCCAACAATAAATACCCATCCCAGCATCAAGAAACTCAAGTAACTACGGACGTCACTGGCAATTTTCACCCCTTTTTGCAAACCAAAAGCCACGCAGATTGCATTTAGGATGATCCAGCAGAAGATAATGATGGCATCAAGTTGTAAGGTATGAGGAATACCAAATAAGTATTGAATACACTCAGTAACGAGTGGTGTAGCTAACCCTAAGCTGGTCCCCATGGCTAATATCAAAGCGACCAAGTAAAAATTATCAACGATGGTACCGAACCAGCCATTTACATGTTTTTGACCCACTAATGGGACAAGGGTGCTGCTTGGGCGGATAACATCCATTTTGCGAACAAAGAAAAAATAACCGAATGCAACAGATAAGAAACTATAGGTTGCCCATGGTAGTGGTCCCCAGTGGAATAAACTGTATGCAAGCCCAATATTTTTGGCCTCTGTTGAATAGGCTTCAAAACCAAAAGGAGGTGCAGAGACGTAATAATAGATTTCAATAGAACCCCAAAATAGTACCGCAGCAGAGGTACAGGAGGCGAACATCATAAAAATCCAGCTCGCGCGGCTAAATTCAGGTTTTTCATCCCCCAAACGCTTTTTGGCGTAAGGACCCAATATTAACCAAAACCAGCCACCAAACATTATCACCATGTACCACTCAAATGCCCAGCCCCATACATTAGTGACATAGCTGAATACTTGATTGATAACTTCGTTAGAAGCATCAAGGTCACGGACGGTTAACCAACACAATAGTCCAACAATGATCAATGGCGGAAAAAAAACTTTTGGTTCTATTCCACCCTTTTTATTTTCTTTGCTCATAGTTCGATCCCAATTTATTATTTAATATATAAGCTTTTAAATAGATATTAGTCTCAACACCTCATCTCACTTATTTATTACCAAACTCAATAAATTTAATTAAGTATTAATCCAATCACTATTCAAATCATGTCGAGTCCCCATTAACAATTCTGTTATTAAGGTCACAATATTATTCGTGATAAATATTTGTTACTAATATCTGACGCTTTAATAATTAAAATAACCAATAAATACATATAGATAAATTATCTTGTAATATTAATGTTATTAAATACCTTCAGTATTGGTGATTAGCATAACAATATTGAACATTACATTGATAAGTTGATGATTTTTACAGTATTGGTGAGTAGTGTATCAGTATGAATATTTAAACCGACTTTAATTCAAGGTTTTCAATATTGGTGACTTAGGTTTTATTTTTAAATATCCAGTTCATGATAATTATATAATCCGAAACAAAAACGGATCATATTTATTAATTATATTTTAGGAGATGTAATGAATATTATTACATGCTATAAATCTGTTCCCGATGAACAAGATATTATTGTAAATAGCTCAGATGGTTCTTTAGATTTTTCACGTGCAGATACCAAAATTAGTCAATATGATTTAAATGCGATTGAAGCAGCTAACCAAATTAAAGCGCAACAAGCAGATAGTAAAGTTATTGCGTTAAGTGTTGGTGGTAAAGCACTAACCAATATGAAAGCACGTAAAGATGTATTATCTCGTGGTCCAGATGAACTTGTTGTCGTTATTGACGATCAACTCGAACACGCCTTACCACATCAAACTGCACTTGCCTTAAGTTCTGCGGCTCAAAAAGTTGGTTTTGATTTAATTATCTGTGGTGATGGTTCCGCAGACTTAAACGCTCAACAAGTTAGTATCTTAATGGGTGAAACCCTGCAAGTTCCCGCTATCAATGGCATAAAGAAAATTGTCTCCATCACACCGGATACGCTCATTGTAGAACGCGAATTAGAAGATGAAATTGAAACATTGTCCATTTCGTTACCTGCCATTATCGCAGTGACCTCCGATATTAATGTCCCTGTCATCCCATCAATGAAAGCCATTTTAGGTGCCGCTAAAAAACCCGTTCAAGCTTGGGCAATAACCGATATTGGCTTGGATAACGTTACAGCATTATCCGCACAATCTATCGCAGCACCTAAGCAAAAAGTTCGTCAACGCATCATCATTGAAGGTGATAGCGAAGAGCAAATTGCACAATTTGCTGAACATTTAAGAAAAATCATTTAATCGGAGGAGTTATGAGCAAATTATCAACCGTTTGGGTATTTAGTGATATGACTTCCCGTTTACCTGAACTTATCGGTGGGGCCCTCACTCTCGGCGAACAAGTCAATGTATTAACGTTAGATGACGCACAAAGCTCACAAGCCTTTCAACTTGGCGCAACCCACGTTTTTCAACTGTATGGTAAGCCTGACGACCGTATCATCGAAGACTATGCTGATACCATTGTCACGACAATTAAACAGCATGGCGATAACGGGCTATTACTGCTACCTAATACCCGTAGAGGTAAATTACTGGCTGCACGCTTAGGTGCAAGACTGCAAGCTGCTGTGTCTAACGATGCGGCAACTGTGACAGTAGAATCAGGAAAACCTGTAATAAAACATATGGTTTATGGTGGGTTAGCCTTTGGCCAAGAAACCTTAAACAGTTCATTTTCAGTCGCTACACTCACCACCGGCACGTTTGAAGCTGCGCAAAATAATGCATCACTCAGCGGTACTGCTCAAACTGCACCATGGGTTGAACCAAAACAATCTATTGTACGTACCTCGATTCAGAAAAAAGCAGGTAACTCCGTTGAACTAGATAAAGCTCGTCTAGTGGTCAGTGTAGGTCGGGGGATTGGAAGCCAAGAAAATATCGCTATCGCGAAAAAACTCGCTGATACCATCGGCGCTGAAATTGCCTGTTCTCGCCCTGTCGCAGAAAACGAAAAATGGATGGAGCATGAGCGCTACGTTGGTATTTCCAACCTGATGCTGAAACCTGAGTTATATCTCGCAGTAGGAATTTCTGGTCAAATTCAGCATATGGTTGGCGCAAACGGCGCACAAACTATCGTCGCCATTAATAAAGACAAAAACGCCCCTATTTTCCAATTTGCAGACTATGGGATCGTTGGCGACCTGTTCAAAATTTTACCGGTTTTAACGCAACAACTGGCTAAATAAATTCAATAGCAGTGGGGTTTTCCTCACTGTTTCAGTGACCTTTGGAGAAACTATGTCCGATGATATATTTGATGCAATCATTGTAGGCGCGGGTCTAGCTGGTTCAGTGGCTGCATTGGTGCTTGCCCGTGAAGGTGCGCAAGTTCTCCTAATCGAAAGGGGAAACTACGCAGGCGGTAAAAACGTCACAGGTGGCCGCATGTATGCTCATAGCTTAGAGCGTATCATTCCTGAATTTACCCAAAATGCCCCTATTGAACGTATGATCACGCGTGAAAAGCTGTCATTTATGACAGAAACAGGTGCAGTAACAGTCGATTTCCAAAATGGAGCAGAGCAACCCCCAGAAGAAACCTCTTGGTCAGTGCTGAGAGGCAAGCTTGACCCGTGGTTAGTCGAACAAGCTGAAAATGCCGGCGCACAATGTATTACAGGTATTCGCGTTGATAAGTTAGTGGAACGGGATGGCAAAGTTGTAGGTGTTGAAGCCGATGGTGATGTGCTAGAAGCCAAAGTGGTGATCCTCGCTGATGGTGTGAACTCCATACTGGCTGAACAACTAGGAATGACCAAACGAGTGAATGCTGAGCATGTCGCTGTTGGGGTAAAAGAATTAATTGAATTGCCAAAAGATATTTTAGCTAACCGATTTAATCTTAAGGGAAAAGAAGGGGTTGCATGGCTATTTGCGGGGGCTCCTACCGATGGCTTGATGGGGGGAGGCTTCCTTTATACCAATGAAGATACTATTTCTTTAGGTTTAGTTTGTGGCTTACATCATATTAAAGATGCCAAAAAATCGGTTCCACAAATGCTCGAAGATTTTAAACACCACCCAGCGGTCGCCCCATTAATTGAAGGGGGCAAAATGATTGAATATGCCGCTCACGTTGTCCCTGAAGCGGGCTTGAAAATGCAATCAGAGTTGGTCCGTGATGGTGTGCTAATCGCAGGGGATGCAGCTGGGATGTGTATGAATTTAGGCTTTACCATCCGCGGAATGGACTTAGCCGTTGCTTCGGGTGAAGCCGCGGCAAATGCAGTAATTAACGCTATGAAAAAAGAGGACTTTAGTAAACAAGGACTCAGTGAGTACCTCAAATTACTCAACGAAGGCCCTCTTCGTGATATGAAAATGTACCAAAAAATGCCTGAGTTTTTAGATAACCCACGCATGTTTTCCGCTTATCCAGAAATGGCTGTCGGTATTGCTAAAAAACTCTTCACTATTTCAGATGAAGCACCTGTGCCACTGCGTAAGACTATGCTACAAGAGGCAAAAAAAGTCGGCTTCATCAATTTAATCAAGGATGGAATTAAAGGAGTGAGGGCAATATGAGTGATCCAGTCAATGTTGATGTCAAGTTAGGCATTAATAAATTTAATGTCGATGAAGAAAATCCACATATTGTTATCAAAGAGCACCCGGATATGAAAGTGCTCGAAATATTAACTAAAGCCTGCCCTGCTGGCTTATATAAAAAACAAGAAGATGGCTCCGTACGTTTTGATTATGCCGGCTGCCTTGAATGCGGAACCTGCCGTATCCTAGGCTTAGATAGTGCATTAGAAAAATGGGAATACCCACGCGGCACATTCGGCATTGAATTTCGTTACGGCTAATTTAATTAGCATAACCCTAAAAGCCATTAACTTTTAGGGTTTTTAAGCGCATATTTGCGCTGACACTGGGATGCACAATGAAACCAAGAAGTTTTGACGATGTCCAATTTTCTTCCGTTCATCGGCGGATCATGCTCTGGGGGAGTGGTGGGCCTTTTCTGGACGGTTATGTTTTAGTCCTGATCGGCGTCGCTTTAGAGCAACTCACTCCAATATTAAGTTTAAACAGTGAATGGATTGGCTTACTAGGTGCCGCAACGCTTGCGGGTTTATTCATTGGTACCTCACTGTTTGGCTACATTTGCGACCAAGTCGGTCGCCGCAAAATGTTCTTAATCGATATAGTGGCCATAGGGGCAATCTCTGTTGCAACTATGTTTGTTTCAACCCCTTTAGAACTACTAATAATGCGTTTTTTAATTGGCATTGTCATTGGTGCTGATTATCCCATCGCAACCTCGATGATCACCGAATTTTCCAATACCAAACAGCGTGCGTTTGCGGTCGGGTTTATTGCAGCCATGTGGTACGTTGGCGCAACTTGTGCCAATCTTGTTGGCTATATGCTTTATGATGTTCAAGATGGTTGGCGCTGGATGCTAGGCAGTGCCGTCATTCCATGTATCGTTATTTTAATTGGCCGTTTTGATCTACCTGAATCGCCTCTTTGGTTAATCCGCAAAGGACGTATTCCAGAATGTGAAAAAATGATGGAAAAACTGTTTGGCCAACCTGTGGTTTTTGAAGCTGAGGAAGCGAAAAAAACACATTTTCATCAACTGTTTAATAAACGACATTTTTCTTTCGTATTATTTACTGCGATTATTTGGACCTGCCAAGTGATCCCAATGTTTGCCATCTATACTTTTGGCCCACAAATTGTTGGGCAATTAGGTTGGGATCAAGGTAAAAATGCGGCTTTAGGCAACGTAGTTATCAGCTTATTTTTTATGTTAGGTTGCTTACCAGCGATGTACTGGCTAAATAAAATGGGAAGACGACCACTGCTAATTGGTAGCTTTGCCCTAATGACTGCAGCGCTAACTATACTCGGGTTATTTTCTAACCTTGGTATCTGCCTAGTCATTATCATGTTTGGTATTTATGCATTCTTCTCTGGGGGCCCAGGGATTTTACAGTGGCTCTACCCTAATGAGTTATTTCCAACAGATATTCGCGCATCCGCCGTTGGGGTCATTATGTCCATCAGCCGTATCGGAACCATTTTTTCCACATGGGCACTACCGATTTTTATCACAAAATACGGTGTTAGCACGGTGGTATTGATGGGGGCAGGGGTTTCTTTACTTGGGCTAGTTGTCTCAATTCTATTTGCGCCAGAAACCAAAGGATTAACCCTAGCACAAACCTCAGTGATGGGTATTCGGCGCAAAAAGAAGTAAAAGAAGTTACTACGATAAGCAATCACATCCAATACGCTAAATAGTTTGAGTTGTGGCTAGGCGGCAATCGAGGTTATCCCGATGAGCATACAGAAGTATGTGATTCGGGTAACCGAGTGCAGCCAACAACGCCACAGCGCAAAATATGATACGTATTTATACGCTAAATAGTTCAGATTGTAGGTAGGCGGCAAGCGAATAAGACCCTAGGAGCATACACCAGTATGTGACTAGGGCGAATAAGCGAAGCCAACACCCCTACAATTTGAAATATGACGCGTATTTAATTGGTTGAGAATGGCATAATGTCATACCAAACCAACAACCAAATTGTCACATAAGCAAATATCGCCGCAATAATATCATCAATCATGATACCAAAACCGCCGCTGACCTTTCGGTCAAAAATACGTATTGGCCATGGCTTCCACATATCATAAATGCGGAAAATAAAGAATGCGGTAATGACCCATTCATAATCGACCACTGGGATTGCCATTAAGGTAATCCACATCCCGATAAACTCATCCCACACGATGCTACCGTGGTCATGAATTTTCATATCATCAGAGGTACGTTGGCAAATTAGACAGCCAATCCAAAAGCCCGCCACAATGAGCACCCATATGCTCCACACTGGCATATTTGCCATCAATAACCAAAAAGGTATTGCCGCAAGGGACCCCATAGTCCCAGGTACAATTGGCGATAAACCGCTGCCAAACCCCGTTGCTAGCAAATGCCAAGGGTTACGCATATTCAGCCGTTTTTTTGCTTCTGCTTTTTCTTGGCAACTTGCCATGCTACGCACCTTCCGAAACAAAATGATCGAAACCTTTTAGGTTTACATCAACTTCTTGGTTATTGCAAAAGTAGCTGATCCCTTCAGATTGCGGCTTAATTTGCCCAATACAAGTAAAACCAGACCCTGTATGAGCTAAAGCCATTTCTAATGCCCCGCGATTAATTTCCGGTACAGTAAAGCATAACTCGTAGTCTTCTCCACCACTCAGGGACCATAAACGGCTTTGCTCAACGCTACAGTTCTGTACTAAGGCCTCTGACTGCGGCAGTGCATCCAAATTAATTCGAGCGCCACAGCCACTTGCCTTCAAAATATGATTAAGATCAGAGACTAGACCGTCTGAAATATCAATCGCAGAAGACGCTAAGTTCCTAAGGGCTTGACCTTGTAAAATACGTGGCTGTGGACGTAAATGACGCATAATTAGCCATTCTTTATGCGCGGTATTTTTGATATTCAGCCTATCTTGTAAAATAGCAAGACCTGCTGCGCTATCCCCTAATGTCCCTGTCACATAAATCCAATCCCCATTACGTGCACCAGCCCGAGACAATGCTTTACCCTGTGGTACTAACCCATGGACAGTATAAGTCAGGCTCATTGGACCACGAGTGGTATCACCGCCAATTAGCTGCATCCCGTAATAATTTAATTGCTCAAATAAGCTATCACTAAATGATTGCAACCAATCACAATCAACGCAAGGTAATGTAATAGCTAAAGATACCCATGCAGGGTCTGCCCCCATTGCTGCAAGGTCACTTAAATTAGATGCTAATGATTTATAGGCTAGGTCAGCAGGTGAAATCGTAGGGAGGAAATGCACACCAGAAACAAGGGTGTCAGTACTCACAGCAAGTTGCTGTTTTTCTGGGATGGTCATCAACGCACAGTCATCTCCAATACCGATATTTACATCACGTCGGTTCGTTGTTTGACGGTTAAAATAACGTGCGATGAGGTCAAATTCGCCATAGGACATGGTAGATTTTCCGTTTTCGCTATAACTATTTTCGTTTTAAATAAAACAAATAATTTATGCTCTTAATAATACAAGTGGCAAATAACTAGCTGAATCAATATACCTGAAACTTAGAGTACCACGAATATATAAATACAAAGGTAGACTGGAACCCAGCCTACCTATTTACTACTGTAGTGTTACAGGAGGGAACCCTGATTTTTTATTTTTTGCGACGAACTACTGGTGCAGCTTTATCCAATACACCATTAACAAATTTATGGCTATCTTCCGCACCGAACACTTTAGCAAGCTCAATACCTTCATTGATTGCCACTTTGTAAGGAACATCTTCACGGAAGCTCAATTCAAACATTGAAACGCGCAAAATCGCTTTTTCTACCTGCCCTAACTCTTCGAGCTGACGAGATAAATAAGGCGCCATTAGTTGATCAAGTTTAGCTGCATTAGTAGCAACACCAGATAACAGTTCACGAAAATATTTTACGTCAACGTCTGACATGTCCTGATCAGCAATAAACTCATATTCGACTTCGGCAATTGGATTGCCAGATAATTGCCATGAATAAATGGCTTGAACAGCACACTCACGAGCGCGGCGACGAGCAGCAGGTTTCACAAGATTCCCCTTAAAATAAAAAACGATACACAAAATTATTCGGGCATATAAAAAACTAAGCTAATCAATACACTCAGTGGTATTAGTTAACTTCACTACAGTCTATAGCCCGAAGTAAAATGTGTATTACTTGCCTTTAATGGCTTTAATTACATTGATCATTTCTAATGCAGTCAGTGCAGCTTCAGCACCTTTATTACCAGCTTTAGTCCCTGCTCGTTCAATGGCTTGCTCGATATTTTCAGTGGTTAACACACCAAAAGTAACGGGCACTTCGCTATTCATTGCGACATGAGATAAGCCTGAGCTGCATTCACCAGCGACATATTCAAAGTGAGCTGTACCACCACGAATAACAGTACCTAATGCAATAACGGCATCATATTTTTTTGTTTCAACCAGCGCTTTTGCCGTTAACGGTAGTTCATAGGCACCTGGAACCCAAACAATGGTAATGTTGTCATTCGAAACTTGACCAATACGTTCTAACGCATCAACAGCGCCATCCAGCAGACTATCATTAATAAAGTTGTTAAAACGAGCGATAGCGATAGCAATACGCGCTTGTGGCGCAGCAACAACACCTTTAATTACGTCCATAGCCTTCCTCTAATATTAATTATAACCCGCGGGGCGCGGATTTTATCACATTCTTTCATGTACCGTATGTATGATTTTCAAAAAACACACTTACCATACGGGATGAAGCCTGACGCGTAGGTCTTCACCGACCTTTTCTACATCAGTAAATTCAAATTTTGGCGCTTCAATTAATGAATCGAGGGGAGGTAAATCAACCAAACCTCGGGCACTGTTCCCAAGTAATTTAGGGGCAATATACACAATTAATTCATCAACTAAGCCTAGTTTCAACAATGAGCCTGCTAATTTTGCACCTGCCTCTACCCAAATACTATTCACATTCCGTTTGGCAAGTTGCATCATCAATATGACGAGGTCTGTACCATTTTCATGTGCAGGGATGCTAATTTGCTCGACATCCCCTTGCCATGAGCAGCCGATATCGGGATTAGAACGCACCAACCAACATTCACCTGCTAATTGAGTGACTTTATGGTTAGCGGTGACACGATTATGGTTATCCAGCACAATGCGAATAGGTTGACGTAATTGGTCTTCTGGGTAGATTTGCTGAACGTCCGTTGGCAGTTCGTTCCAACGAACCGTTAAAGAAGGGTCATCGGCGATAACCGTACTACTAGTGGATAAAATAGCGCTCGCTTGTGCGCGAAACGCCTGCACATCTTTGCGAGCCGCAGTACTGGTAATCCACTTACTTTCCCCTGACTCAAGGGCTGTTTTACCATCCAATGACGCTGCTAGCTTTAATTGGATATAAGGAAAACCAGTACGCATACGTTTCAAGAAACCACGATTCGCAGCTTCAGCTTGGTCTAAAAGCACGTTACTACGCGTTTCAATCCCTGCCTGAGATAACATATACAAACCACGGCCAGCAACTTGTGGGTTTGGGTCTTGCATCGCAGCAACAACGCGACTGACCCCTGCATTAATTAATGCTTCCGCACAAGGCGGTGTACGACCATGGTGGCTGCATGGCTCAAGGGTGACATAGGCTGTTGCCCCCTGAGCTTTTTCTCCGGCCATCCGTAATGCATGTACTTCTGCATGAGGCTCACCCGCTTTTTGGTGGTAACCCTCACCAACAATTTCACCGTCACGTACAATTACACACCCAACATTCGGGTTCGGTGATGTTGTAAAGCGCCCTTTTCGTGCAAGCTCAAAAGCGCGAGCCATATAGATGTCATCTTGTTCTATCATTTGCGTTAGTCCTGTAATTTAGCGATTTCTTCGCCAAACTCACGCACATCTTCAAAACTACGGTAAACAGAAGCAAAACGAATGTAAGCGACTTTATCGAGTTTTTTTAACTCATCCATGACTAAGCTACCAATAAGTTTAGAAGGAACTTCACGTTCTCCTGTAGCACGAAGCTGGGATTTAATTGAAATAATCGCTTGTTCAATGTCATCAGAGCTGACGGGGCGTTTTTCTAGCGCTTTTTGCATACCGCGATTAAGTTTTTCTTCATCAAACGGTTCGCGTACATCGTCACTTTTAATAACCCGAGGCATCACGAGTTCAGCCACCTCAAAGGTCGTGAAACGTTCATGACAAAGCAAACATTGGCGGCGCCTACGGACTTGTGCGCCTTCACCAACCAGACGCGAGTCGATGACTTTCGTATCTACAGCTGAGCAGAATGGACAATGCATAACGTTTCCTGGATCTATTTACGGAGACATAGTTTACCCTACTATGCAATAAAAAACACCCTAGAAGATGCCTTCTAGGGTGCTCGTAACTCTTCATATTTCGTGCTGTGAGGGTGTTGTTAGCTGCATTGCGCTACCCTTAGTCACATAGTTTATTATGCTCCTCGGGATATCACTCGTTTGCAGCCAACTCACGGCACCAACTATTTGAAGTGCTAATTGGCTTAGCCAGTTTTAAATTAAGGCAGTAATGACTCTTGGTCTGCACCTTCTTTTTCGACTTTCGCCTGCATCAAGTGCTCGCGTTTCATACCCATCTTCAGTGCTAATGCAGAAGCCACATAGATAGATGAAATAGTACCGATGGTTACACCGATTAACATAACCAATGAGAAGCCTTCCAGCATAGTGCCACCGAACAGATACAGCATCAGAACCACTAACAACGTTGTGGCCGATGTCATGATGGTACGGCTCAATGTTTGTGTTAAAGAGACGTTCATGATTTCGTACGGCGTACCACGACGAATTTTACGGAAGTTTTCACGGATACGGTCAGAAACAACGATACTGTCGTTCAGTGAGTAACCAATTACTGACATCAGTGATGCCACGATTGTCATATCTATTTCGATATGAAACAGAGACAAAATACCTAATGTGATCACCACGTCATGAGCGAGAGACAATACAGCCCCCGCGGCTAATCGCCATTCAAAACGAAAGCCGACATATACCAAGATACAAATTAGTGCAGTTAACAGTGCTAAAGCCCCTGTTTGCGCTAATTCGGCCCCGACACTCGGCCCAACGAATTCAATGCGTTTTACCGTCGCTTTATCATCTACACTCTGGTTAATGATGGTGATAATTTCTTTACCAACCTCTTGACCCGCAGCGCCTTCGATTGGCGGGATACGGATCATGATGTCACGGCTGCTACCAAAGTTCTGGATTAATGGATCTTTATGAGCCGAGTTAGACAAGCTGTCTCGAATTTTATCCAAATCAGCAGGCTGACTTAAGTTGATCTCGATAACTGTCCCCCCAGTGAAATCTAACCCCCAGTTAAAACCTTTGAGGCCGATAATCACAAAAGAAGCGATCAGTAATACGATAGAAATACCAAAGGCAACGTTGTCCCAGCGCATAAAGTCATAGACTTTACGACCATAGTTCAATTGTTCAACAGAATAATCCTGTGCCACAACGTGCTCCTTAAATTGACAGCTTGTTAATACGTTTACCACCATAAAGCAGGTTCACGATTGCACGTGTACCAACAATAGCTGTAAACATAGAGGTTGCGACACCAATCGCTGTCGTAATCGCAAAGCCTTTAATCGACCCTGTACCCACTGCATAGAGAATAATAGCCGTGATTAATGTCGTTAAGTTTGCGTCTGTAATACTTGAGAAGGCGCCTTTATAACCTTCATGAATTGCTTGTTGAACAGACCTTCCGTTCCGCAACTCTTCTTTGATACGTTCGTTGATAAGAACGTTGGCATCGACTGCAACCGCAAGGGTGAGGACGATACCAGCAATACCTGGCATAGTTAGTGTCGCCCCCGGTAACAGAGACATAACCCCAACAATTAATACCAAGTTCGCCATCAGCGCACTACTGGCAATCAAGCCAAATTTACGATAGTAAATAATCATAAATAGAATTGATGCTAATAGACCCGCGATACAAGCTTTCAGGCCTTGTTCGATATTTTGCATACCCAAAGTTGGGCCGATGGTACGCTCTTCGACAATTTGGATTGGCGCAATCAACGCCCCCGCACGTAACAATAATGAAAGTTGACGAGCTTCTGTACCATTGTTGATGCCTGTGATACGGAATTTGCTACCAAAGCGAGCCGAAATACGTGCCGCGTTGATGACTTTTTCATCTTTCACTAAAATTGAACGGCCTGCTGCATCTTTTTTACCACTGTCTTTGTATTCAACAAACAGGGTTGCCATCAGTTTGTCTTGGTTATCACGCGTAAAATCGGACATGATAGAACCACCAGAACTATCAAGGCTGATGCTTACTTGTGGTGCACCATTTTCATCGGCTTCAGATGTTGAATCCGTAATATGATCCCCCGTTAAGATAACACGCTTATACAGTACATAAGGCATGCCTTCACGGTCATATTTCACTTCTGAATCACCTGGCACACGGCCACGTTCAGCAGCGGATGAATCAACACTGGTATTCACCAAACGGAATTCTAATGTTGCTGTAGCACCTAAAATCTCTTTTGCTCGAGCGGTGTCTTGAATTCCGGGTAATTCAACAACAATACGGTCAGCACCTTGACGTTGGACAAGTGGCTCAGCAACCCCTAATTGGTTTACTCGGTTGCGGATGATGGTAATATTCTGAGAAACCGCATAGTTACGAGCTTCACGTAAGCGCTCGTCGGTCATCACAGCGATCATCGTGTTGTCGCTACCATCACTAAACACTAAGTCTGGATATTTACGTGCTAGTGCTTTTTCTGCTTGGCTACGATCATCTGCGTTACGGAAACGGACTTCAACGCTATAATCATTGCCTTTACGAATAGAAGAGTACGCAATGCCTTCTTGACGCAGGTCATTACGTAAACCATCCATGTTTTGTTCCTGCAATTTACCTAATGCAGTGTCCATATCAACTTCCATCAGGAAGTGAACCCCACCACGCAAGTCAAGGCCGAGCTTCATCGGCTCACCGCCGATCATTTCAAGCCACTTAGGCGTCGCAGGTGCAAGGTTTAATGCAACAACATACTGATCACCTAGTGCATTCATGATCACTTCACGAGCACGTAACTGAACATCAGAGTTGTTGAACCGGGCTAAAATTGCCCCATTTTCCAGAGAGATTGATTTGCTCTGAATTTTATCATCTTGTAACGATTTTTGGATTTGGATCAGCGTTTGTTCATTGGCGGCGGTTCCCCGCACGCCAGTGATCTGAACAGCCGGATCCTCACCATATAGGTTTGGAAGCGCATAAAGCAGACCGATGAGGATCGCACAGATCAACATCAGATACTTCCACAAAGGATAACGGTTTAGCACGGCAGTTCCCTTCGGGAGAATCAGAATTAAATTGCTTTCATTGTGCCTTTAGGTAAAACAGCAGCAACGAAATCACGTTTGATGGTTACTTCTGTGTTCTCACTCAGTTCAAGAACCACATAACCGGTTTCAGATACTTTAGTCACACGCCCGATTAAACCGCCAGTTGTTAAAACTTCATCACCTTTAGTGATAGATTCCATCAATTTACGGTGTTCTTTCGCACGCTTTTGCTGTGGACGCAAAATCATGAAATAGAAGATCAGAGCGAAAACAACAAGCATGATAACCATAGTATATGGGCTACCTTGCGCTGGCGCACCTGCTGACGCTGCTGCTTCAGAAATAAAAAAACTCATTCAACTTTCCTCATTGTTTTATTGAAAGCAATTTAAAAATATACTCTATAAATACTTCGAATTACATAAAGCTAATAAGCGCATGCGCCTCAAAGTATGGTAAGTATCAGATTGATATGCTACACAGATTAGTAGCATTTCGCACTTAAATTCACTCGATATTTAATGAAGGTTCGGGTTTACCAATCTTCTGGTAGAAATCTTTCGCAAACTCTTCAAATTTTCCATTTTCGATTGCTTGGCGAATACCGGCCATCAAACGTTGATAATAACGTAAATTATGAATGGTATTGAGCCTTGCACCAAGAATTTCATTACACCTATCAAGGTGATGTAAATAAGCGCGGCTATAATGGCGACAAGTATAGCAGTCACAATCGGCATCCAATGTCGATGTATCTGATTTATACTTAGCATTACGAATTTTTACCACGCCATGTGTGACAAATAAATGCCCATTACGTGCATTTCGTGTCGGCATCACACAATCAAACATATCAATGCCACGGCGAACACCTTCCACTAAATCTTCCGGTTTGCCCACCCCCATTAAGTAACGTGGTTTATCTGCCGGAATTTGAGGGCAAACATGCTCTAAGATGCGGTGCATATCTTCTTTTGGTTCGCCTACAGCTAGGCCGCCTACAGCGTACCCATCGAAGCCAATTTCCACCAGCCCCTTAACTGAAATATCTCGTAAATCTTCGTAAACGCTGCCTTGGATAATGCCAAATAGTGCATTTTTATTGTTCAATTCGTCAAAACGTTGGCGGCTACGAGCAGCCCAACGTAACGACATTTCCATTGATGTCTTTGCGTAATCCCAATCTGCCGGATATGGCGTACACTCGTCAAAAATCATCACAATATCTGAACCGAGGTCGTACTGAATTTCCATTGATTTTTCAGGGCTTAGGAAAATTTTCTCACCATTTATTGGGTTACGAAAATGCACGCCCTCCTCTTTAATTTTGCGCATTGCGCCAAGACTAAAGACTTGGAACCCCCCTGAATCCGTCAATATCGGCCCCTGCCATTGCATAAAATCATGAAGATCACCATGGAGCTTCATGACCTCTTGCCCTGGACGCAGCCACAGGTGGAAAGTATTCCCTAGAAGAATTTGAGCACCCGTTTCTTTTACTTCTTCAGGTGTCATGCCTTTTACAGTACCGTAGGTGCCTACTGGCATAAACGCGGGGGTTTCTACCACACCACGCTCAAATACTAAGCGACCACGACGTGCATTGCCGCTAGTCATTTGTAATTCATATTTCACGTTTGCCTCCAAGCATCAGAAAAACAGTCTGATGCTGTCGATAATATTAATTTGCTAAGCTAGCAGCCAACGCCACCGCTCGAACTGATTATTCCCCAATTTTTTCGAATGGTGCATTCGCATTGGGTGTGATGAACATAGCATCACCGTAACTAAAGAAACGATACTTTTGTTCAACCGCCTCTTTGTACGCATTGATAGTATTTTTATATCCCGCAAACGCAGAAACCAACATAATTAATGTTGATTCTGGTAAGTGGAAATTAGTGATAAGTGCGTCTATCACTTGATATTCATACCCGGGATAAATAAAAATCTGGGTATCATCAAAAAATGGAGCAATCAAGGCATCTTGGCTAGCTTTAGCCGCACTTTCCAGTGAGCGCACAGACGTTGTCCCTACAGCAACAACGCGATTGCCACGCGCCTTACAGGCTAATACCGCATCAACCACATCTTGTGGCACTTCCGCATATTCGGAGTGCATAATGTGATCTTCGATAGTATCAACACGAACAGGTTGGAAAGTACCTGCGCCGACATGTAAGGTAACAAATGCCATTTCAACGCCTTTTTGGCGCAAAGCTTCAAGTAAAGGCTCGTCAAAGTGCAAACCCGCCGTTGGCGCTGCTACAGCCCCCGGTTTTTCACTATACACAGTTTGATAAAGCTCTTTATCCGCTTCTTCATCAGGCCGGTCGATGTAAGGGGGTAATGGCATATGACCAATTTGGTTTAAAATGCTCAAAACATCCCGTTCATCATCAAAACGCAGTTCAAATAAGGCACCGTGACGCGCCATCATCGTGGCTTTGACACTTTCATCTTCACCCAACAACAGTTCAGCCCCCTCTTTCGGTGCTTTTGATGCGCGAACATGGGCCAATACTCGGTGTTGATCTAACATACGCTCAATGAGAACTTCAATTTTACCGCCGCTGACTTTGCGACCAAACAACCTTGCTGGGATCACGCGGGTATTATTGAATACCAGTAAATCCCCTTTCTCCAATTTTTCTAGAACATCTGTAAAAACACCATGCGTTAGCTGCCCCGAGCTTCCATCCAGACTTAATAAGCGGCAAGCGCTACGTTCCGCCTGTGGATAGTGGGCAATCAGTTCTTCAGGTAATTGAAAAGTAAAATCAGAAACACGCATTGTATTGACATCAATCTAAAAAAACAGGCGACTAGTCTAGTGCCGCACCGCCTTTGGCGCAAGAAATAAGCGCAAAATAGTATAAATATTCGCCATTATTTAACAAATATTTTGTTAGCAAAAAATTCTGCGCACTATTTATCCATTCAAAGAATGAATTATTTCTGTTTTGCTAAGATTTCATGACAAATTTATTTCAATCTTTTTTCTTTTGTTTCTCAATACTGATACCTATAAGCTGCAAATTAAGAAAGGTTTTTTACTCCATTTCAAGTCATGCCCTGTAAGTTTCGAATTAAACGTAATTACTGCTATAGTTTGAGCAATCAAAAAGTTAGCTAAGCTGCGCTACATGCCCTATGGGTTTCGAATCACAGGTAGGCAGCAAGTAAAGATATCCCGATGAGCATACATGAGTATGTGATTCGGGTGGCTTTACAAAGCTAACACCCCAGTGGTTTGAAAGACGACGGACATTTTAAAGTGAATTATTTAGCACACCTACACCTCGCTCATATCGCCCATAGTTCCCTATTGGGTAACATCATGGCTGACTACGTCCGCGGTAACCCTACTGGGCGATACTCACCTGAGATTGTCGCGGGTATATTTATGCACCGAACCGTCGATAGGGTCACCGACACTCACCCGCTAGTCAAAGAAGCGAAAGGCCTATTTCGTGATGAGTACCGCCGTGTTGCCCCTATTACATTAGATTTAGTCTGGGATCATTTTTTATCGCTACATTGGTCAACTCTTGAACCGACTCTGCCACTAGTAGATTTTGTGCGCTATTGCCGAAAAACAATTGAACCTCAACTGTGTCATACTCCTGAAAAATTCCAAGAGTTAAATGAATACTTGTGGCCACAACACTGGCTAATTCGTTATGCAGATAAAAACTATATAGGCAAATCACTCAATGGTATGGCCAGAAGGCGGCCAAAACTGGGGGCGCTAAGTGGTTCATTTGATGATTTTTTATTGCAATATAATCAGCTTGAAAATATTTTCTTCCAATTCTACCCACAAATGATGGCAAACGCGCTGCAACATTTTTTTGTACAAGATGTCACAATTAATACAAAGTAATAAATTAAAGCTTGCACTTTAATGGAATAAAACTATCTTATTGATATTAATTTCATAAAGCATTATGATTGATAGGCAAAACCTATCACAATAATTGGTTTAAATGCCTTTATTATCAAAAGATAATTCCTTATTCTTTTGGAAGTCTATGTCCTAAATATCCGTTTAGATTAAAAATGGATAAGGGCAAAAAACCTTTAATTCAAACTCATAGGAGTAAATTATGGTTCTGGTAACACGTCAAGCCCCTGACTTTACTGCTGCTGCTGTTTTAGGTAACGGTGAAATTGTTGATAACTTCAACCTGAAAAACCACCTGAACGGTCGTCCAGCTGTCATCTTCTTCTGGCCAATGGACTTTACTTTCGTTTGCCCTTCAGAGCTGATCGCATTTGACCACCGCTACGAAGAATTCAAAAAACGTGGTGTTGAAGTGGTTGGTGTTTCTTTTGACTCTGAGTTTGTTCATAACGCATGGCGTAAAACCCCTGTAGATAACGGTGGTATCGGTGAAGTTAAATATCCGATGGTTGCTGATATCAAACGTGAAATCATTAAAGCATACGGCATCGAACACCCGGATGCAGGTGTTGCACTGCGTGGTTCTTTCCTCGTCGATAAAAACGGTATTGTTCGCCACCAAGTAGTTAACGACCTACCATTAGGCCGTAACATCGATGAAATGATCCGTATGGTTGACGCTTTACAATTCCACGAAGAGCACGGTGATGTATGCCCAGCTCAGTGGGAAAAAGGTAAAGAAGGCATGAATGCATCTCCGAAAGGCGTTGCTGATTACCTGACTAAAAACTCTACCAAACTGTAATCAGTGATATGAGTTTTTAAAAAGCGGGCAGATGCCCGCTTTTTATTTGCCTAAAATCCCCATTATTCGCTACATATCATTACATCAGAAAGTTCCCAAATCACGCCAAAACCTCACTTTCCCCCCTCATTCTTACTGTAAACCCTACTCCATTTATAATATGGTTACATTTAGCGACATTTAGTTACAAATTCATCATTTTTAGATGCTCCAATTAAACTATCGCATCTTTAATTTAAATAAAAATAACGAAAACTAGGTATAGGAAAATGAACTTAAAACTCGCAGCCTCAGTGGCTATTATCAGTGCATTGCTTGCTGGCTGTGACAACAGCCAAACCGCATCTGAAAGTAACTTCAAAAAATCCATCCAAGACTACCTTGATACTAGAAAAGTTATTTGCATCAATGTCGGTCAAATGCCAGCAGGCTTTATCACGAAATTTAGCGCTCGTAATATTGAACAACTCGATACCTTAGTTGATGCGGGCTTGCTAGCTAAAGCTGAAAAACAAGTCACCATGAAAGACATGTGGAGTGGGGAACATACTGGCGAAGGGGTTGAATATACGCTGACTAGTGAAGGTGAGAAATTCTACGACGAAAAACAATCTCAATTTTCGGGACGCGGTAGCTTTTGCACTGGCAAATTAGTCGTCAATGAAGTCACAAACTTTACTGAACCCGCTGAACGCGGTGGGCAGAAAATCTCTATAGCCAACTATACCCAAAAACTGGAAGATGTGGCTCCATGGGCTAAAAATGAAAAAGTGATGGCGGCTTACCCACAAATTCAATCAGCACAAACACATGCTGAGCGTGCACAACAAAGCCCTCTCATTTTAACCAATAATGGCTGGGTCCACATGTCGTTGTTTAACAAAAAATAATATACTTTACGGGCTCTTTTTGAGCCCTTTTCCTATCCATATTTAATCCCTGCTTATTCATAAATAACCCTACCAAGTTAACACTTATTAACTCAAATATTCAACATTCCGCACTATTGTATGCTATACATTAAAAACACAAATAATTAACAAATCATTCATATTATTAATTTGTGTTACATCAAACCTTACCTTAACTGGGAGATACTAATGATCAGAACATCATTACGCCCTGCTGCTTTATTACTTTCCTTATTATTTTCAACTCAACTCTTTGCCGCATCAGAACCGGCCGTTGAAGCCAAGAAAGGCATGGTTGTTTCATCCCAACATTTAGCCTCGCAGATTGGTGCGGATATCCTCAAATCTGGTGGTAATGCGATAGATGCAGCTGTTGCTGTCGGTTATGCCCAAGCGGTTGTGAACCCATGCTGTGGTAATATTGGCGGCGGCGGCTTTATGACCATTCATTTGGCAGATGGAAAAGATTTATTTATCAACTTTAGAGAAACCGCTCCTGCCGCAGCAAGTGCTGATATGTATCTCGATAAAGAGGGTAAGTTAATCAAAGATGCCAGCCTGTATGGCTACCTAGCTTCCGGTGTACCGGGAACGGTCAAAGGCTTAGACTACGCCTTAGAAAAATATGGCACAATGAGCCGTCAACAGGTGATGGAGCCTGCTATCAAATTAGCTAGAGAAGGTTTTGTACTAACCCGTGCAGATACCGATGTGTTAGACACAACCACTGAGCGTTTTAAACAAGACCCAGAAGTCGCACGTATCTTCTTAAAACCTAATGGTAGCCCTTATCAACCAGGCGATTTATTAGTGCAAAGTGATTTAGCCAATACCCTAGAAAAAATTGCTAAAAATGGGCCTTCCGCCTTCTATGAGGGAGAAATCCCCAAAATTATCGAGGAAGCCTCAAAGAAAAATGGTGGTATTTTGACGGCAAAAGACTTTGCAGATTATACCATCACAGATACAACCCCTATTAGCTGTACTTATAGAGGTTATAAATTCATTTCGGCGCCCCCCCCAAGTTCTGGAGGCGTTACCATTTGCCAAACCCTCAATATTTTAGAAGGCTATGACCTCAAAGAAATGGGTTTTAATTCTGCGGATTATATCCATACGCTAACTGAAGCTATGCGCCATGCTTATATGGATAGAAATACCTTCCTTGGTGACCCTGAATTTGTAGATAACCCAACAGAAAAACTACTGAGTAAAACTTACGCGGAAGAATTACGTAAGGAAATAAAACCTAACCAAGCAACACCATCAACTCAAGTTCAACCGGGTATGGGACCACACGAAAAACCAGAGACGACACACTATTCTATCGTTGATGAAAAAGGTAACGCAGTTTCAACTACTTATACTATCAATGGTCGCTTTGGTTCTGTCGTGATCCCACCGGGGACAGGCTTCTTTCTTAACGATGAAATGGATGATTTTACGACTAAAGTGGGAGAAAAAAATCTATATGGTTTAGTACAAGGTGAGCGCAATTCTATTGCTCCGGGTAAACGCCCCCTGTCCTCAATGAGCCCAACCATTGTGACCAAAGATGGCAAGGTATTCTTAGTATTAGGCTCGCCTGGTGGCTCAAGAATTATTTCTATCACCTTACAAACAGCATTAAATATTATTGACCACGGTATGCCACCACAAGAAGCTGTTAATGCACCGAGGGTCCATCATCAATGGTTACCAGATGAAGTGTATTATGAGCAAAGAGGTGTGTCTAAAGATAGCTTAGCCCTGCTTGATAAAATGGGTTACAAGATGGTTGAACAAACCCCTTGGGGCGCAGCTGAGCTGATTATGGTCGCCATTCCAGAAGGGGCTGGCGTCAGTGCCAAATCATCAGGCAATGATTCTGCTGTTTCAGGAAAAGTACGTGAAGGCTTTATTTATGGCTCTAACGATGTCCGACGCCCTGCAGGGAGTGCCGTTGGGGTTGACTAATACCTGAAAAAAATGCCCCCGCCATAATGACGGGGGCATTTAAACTTGCGAACAAAGAAGGATAAAATGCATTTTCCTCTTTGTCTTATTAGCTAAAAATCAGCATGTGAATTAGATTACGCTTGTTTATGTTGCGCCGCCGGTGACACAAATTTATCACACAAAATTGCAACCACTAACACAACAATTGTTGGCAATACCCATACTAAATCTTGCTTATACAGTGGCATTGCTGTCATCCACTCAGGGATATACACTTTTAAGTGATCAGAGGCTTTAACTGCGCCAATTAAACCAACAACAAAACTAACTAACATGGTTGGGGCAATAACCACGGTCGGATTCTTCCACCACTTCAGAGTAAAACTCAATAAAATCAAAACAATACATGGTGGATAAATAGAGACCAACACGGGGTATGAAAACGCAATTAGTTTACTTAAACCAAGGTTTGATATCACCATGGAGAAAACCCCTAGGATCAAAACTAATTTACGATAAGAAATAGATACATAGCGGCTAAAAAATTCTGCACATGCACAGGTTAAACCAACCGCAGTAACCATACACGCCACAAAAATTAATACAGCTAAGAAGAAACTGCCATAGTTACCGAAAGTGTATTGTACATATGTATGCAGAATATCTGCACCATCTGCTGGGTTAGGGATTAAAGAACCGCTATTTTCGCCCAGTTTAAATAAGGATAAATAAACCAGCGTTAATAATACCCCAGCAATTAAACCTGCCCACATCGTATAACGCGTCAATAACGAAGAGTTTTCAATCCCCCTTGAGCGGGCGGCATTAACAATGACAATACCAAATACCATGGCACCAAGAGTATCCATGGTCAAATAACCATTAATGAAACCATTGGAGAAAGCCATTTCACGGTAATCTACCGTTGAAGGGATTGGGTCGCCTGCAGGCCACATTACCGCAGCCACGCCTAAAATAGCTAAAGCAAGCATTTTTACAGGGGCCAAGATGTGCCCTACGCTATCTAGTAATTTACCCGGATACAGTGAAATACCAATAACTAAGACAAAGTACACTAGGCTGTAGATCAGTAACAACATGTCAGATTCACCACCAAATAATGGTGCGATACCGACTTTATAGGACACTGTTGCCGTTCTTGGTGTAGCGAAAAGAGGGCCGACAGATAGATAAGCAATAACCGCGAGTAGTAACCCTGCCGTTTTCCCCACTGGGGTACTAAGGGCTTCAATCCCCCCACCCACTTTAGCAAGGGCAATAACGGTTAAAACGGGTAGACCGACACCTGTAACAAGAAACCCAAGTGCTGCCGTCCAAACTTGTTCCCCTGCCTGCAAACCAACCATAGGCGGGAAGATAATATTCCCAGCCCCAACAAATAACGCAAAGGTCATAAAACCTAATGCGATGATATCTCTAGATGATAAACGATGAGCCATATTATGTTAATTTTTAGTGACGAAAATAGAAAGTTATGGGTTTACACTTAGCAACCCTTTGAAATATATATAGCGAGATAGAATTCTGAGAAACATACTATTAACAATACAAAAAGGTATGTTCTTTTGCATTTGACAAAATGAAAAATTAATAAACAGAAAAATTCGCCAATAACTGACAACAAGTAGAACTTTTATAGGGCAAAAAGGCAATAGCAAACGTGAAAACAAGAGTAAATCACTAAACTAATTTTCAGAACCAGTGATTCCTTTCAGTAAAATCACAATCCCCGTTATATGATTTGCTCGAAAAATAAACAACCCATCATTTTGTCACCCCCATATTTCGATAATTTTCAGGATATATTTTTTCAAAATGAACAGTTGGTGGGATAAAATATAAAAAAAATGAATTAATAGAATTAATCAATCGATTAATAAAAAGAATCCACTTTATTAATATTTTGATTCTATTAATAAAGTGGAGTTATTTATGACTTTTTAAGGTTTTTATCATCAACAATTAACACCGTTGGTAAAGTAAATGAAAATTCACTCCCTTTACCAATCTGGCTAGTCACCACTAATTGGCTACTATGATGTTGAACCGCATGTTTGACGATAGCTAACCCAAGACCTGTCCCACCGCCGCCTTGCCGTGAACGCGCTTTATCTACCCGATAAAACCGCTCAGTGAGGCGTGGAATATGTTCTGCAGGGATACCTGGGCCATTGTCCCTCACGCTAAAACGTGCACCACTATAATTTCTTTGCCAATCAACCCAAATCTTTGACCCTTCCGGTGTATGACTTATTGCGTTATACACTAAGTTTGCAACCGCGCTACGTAACTGCTCTTCATTGCCATGAACCCGCAGTTTTTCATCAATATTAAACACAAACTGATGACGCCCCTGACTTAAACTCAGAGCTTCTTGCTCAATCATTTTGAGAATCAATGGGATATTAACTTGTTCATCAAGGTTGATTTGTGGGGCAATTTCAATACGGGATAACTGCAACAGTTGCTTAACTAAATTATCCATCCGCTGCGTTTGCTCTTGCATAACATGCAAGGCTTTTTTATTAACTGCAGATACCCCTTCTTGGTCATCCATCACTTCAAGATAACCCTGAATAACGGTAAGAGGAGTACGTAATTCATGGCTTACATTCGCAAAAAAATCCCTACGAGCCTTTTCCAAACGGCGTTTTTCTGTGACATCTCGTGCCACCATCAATAACTGCCCTTCGGTATAAGGTAAGATACGAAACTCAACAATCTCACCACTATTAAGCTCAATAGTTAGCGCTTGCTCGTAATTTTTAATGGAAAAATAACGGCTAAAATCAGGGTAACGCAACAAATTAAAAATATGTTGGCCATTATCTTCTGGCCAGCGAAAACCCAGTAAAGCTTGGGCGTGACGATTACACCAAAAAATCGTCCCTTCGGTTGTCATCATGACTACCGCATCAGGTAAGGATTCAGCACCACTTCGAAAACGTTTAATTAATTGGCCTAATTCACGACGGCGCTTACGGTTACGTTGCTGCATCTGGTAGATACCGTAAAAGATAGGCTCCCAACCTCCACGCCCTTCCGGTGGCAGCATACTTTTATCTAACCAGAGCCAATAGGAAAGTTTTAATAAATTATACCCATGCCAAACCAGCGCGGCCAGCAGTGATATCACCAATAGCCAAGGTAAGTGGCCAATAAAAACTGATAATATCAGTGCTGGTAAGATAAATAAAAACAGCCCTAAAATCAGCTGTTTAATGGATAAGCGTTCAAGCACGCATGCCTCTCTTTAGGTAGTTTTCAATAACGAACCGAGAAACGATAACCTGTACCGCGCACAGTTTGAACCATTTTATCATGCCCACCAATTTCCAACGCTTTTCGCAAACGCCGAATATGCACATCTACAGTTCTATCTTCCACATACACATTAGCCCCCCAGACATAATTCAATAACTGTTCACGGCTATATACACGCTCCGGGTGGGTCATAAAGAAATGTAAGAGCTTATACTCTGTCGGCCCCATATCAATAGGCGTCTCATTACTGGTCACACGATGGGAAGTTGGATCTAGCGTTAACCCATTCATTTCAATAATATCTTCTGTTGCCATTGGTGAAATGCGACGTAAAATCGCCTTCACTCGGGCAATTAATTCTTTTGGGGAAAACGGCTTAATCAAATAGTCATCAGCGCCAACTTCTAAACCTTTTACGCGATCTTCCTCTTCTCCCCGAGCCGTCAACATCATGACTGGAACATCACGCGTGGCGCTATCACGCTTCATGTGTTTAATCACTTGGATACCAGAACCACCGGGGATCATCCAATCAAGTAATACTAAATCAGGTAAAGGGTCAACCATCTGAGCGATGGCACTGTCATAATCATCAGCTTCAATAGGCTGAAAACCATTCTGTTCTAACACAAAACAAACCATTTCTCGGATGGGCGCTTCATCTTCAACAACTAGAATGCGTCTTGCCATGATTGTTCCTGTAAACTAAGAAGACATTTTTAATGTGAACGCATTATGCGTCACTTTTATGACAGAATTATGAATATCAATCTATATAGTACACATTCCTCTATATTTTAGCGGTTAAATGTCATCTAAGTGAAATATTTCCGCAATAGATGAGAAATTAATTGACTTTCCCCTATGAATTAGCGGGATCAGGTATACTGATTTGTAGAATATTCATAGCTCTTAATGATGATAGGAACTGATTACTCATGCGCATTATTCATACTTCTGACTGGCACCTTGGTCAGTACTTTTTTACCAAAAGCCGTGCGCCTGAGCACCAACACTTCTTAAATTGGCTCGTTGAACAAGTCGAATTATACCAAGTTGATGCCATCATTGTTGCTGGCGATATTTTTGATACAGGCTCACCACCAAGCTATGCACGTGAGTTATACAATAAGTTTATTGTTAATTTGCAAAAAACAGGGTGCCAATTAGTGATATTAAGTGGCAACCACGATTCCGTCTCTGTGCTCAATGAGTCTAGCGCATTGCTTAGCTATCTTAATACTCACGTTATAACTTCAAGTAGTGAACCCAATGTTATTACCTTGTACGATAAACAGTCACAGCCAGCCGCTTTAGTGTGTGCAATTCCATTTCTGCGACCACGCGATATTCAACTAAGTATTGCGGGGCAAAGTATTGAAGAAAAACAACAATCATTGCAAACAGCGATCCATAACCATTACCAAGTCAGTTATCAACTAGCCCTTGAACAGCGTACAACAATGGGGTTAGATCTTCCTATTATCGCAACAGGGCACCTAACCGTTGTCGGTGCCGCTTTAACGGATTCTGTTCGTGATATTTATATCGGTACTTTAGATGCTTTCCCATCTGGGGCATTTCCCCCCGCAGATTATATCGCTCTTGGGCATATTCATCGCCCTCAGGTTATTGGCGGGAACCAACATATTCGTTACTGTGGTTCCCCCATCGCACTAAGTTTTGATGAGACATCCCAGCAAAAAAGTATTTGTTTGGTCGAATTCAATGGCGCTAAACTCACTCAAATCACACAACTAGAAATCCCTATTATTCAACCACTGCAAAGCATTAAAGGGTCATTAAAAGACATAGAAAAACAACTCGAAGCATGGGGAAATTACCAAGGCGATAAGCCCGTTTGGCTAGATATCGAGGTCGCTTCCCAAGATTACCTTGCTGATATTCAACAACGTATTGAATCTCTAACACACAACCTACCCGTTGAAATTGTTTTGCTACGTCGCGCTCGTAAACTACGACAAGGGCAATCAACCACTTTAGCTAATGAAACTCTGAGTGAACTCAGTGTCGAGGACGTTTTCTTACGTCGTCTGGCTGAAGGGGAATTAGACGACCCTGAACGTGAGCAGCGTCTTATCCAACTATTTAAACAATCTTACGACGCATTACGCCAAGAGTAGCAAGGAGCAATATGAAAATTTTAAGTTTACGCCTAAAAAATATTAACTCCCTCAAAGGTGAATGGAAAATCGACTTTACCCAAGAGCCTTTTGCTAGCAATGGGTTATTTGCGATCACCGGCGCAACAGGTGCAGGTAAAACCACCCTACTTGATGCAATTTGCTTAGCTTTATACCATCGAACTCCTCGCTTAAAGACCATTTCTAACTCACAAAATGAGCTAATGACCCGTCATACTGGAGAGTGCCTAACAGAGGTCGAGTTTGAGGTAAAAGGCAAAGCTTATCGTGCCTTTTGGAGCCAACGGCGGGCAGGAGGCAAACCCGATGGGAATCTACAACAACCAAAAGCAGAACTCGCTACCGTTGCTGACAACCAAATACTGACAGTAAAAATAACTGAAATAAAAGATTTAATCGCCCAAATTACAGGCCTAGATTATGAACGCTTTACTAAATCTATATTGCTCTCCCAAGGGGATTTTGCCGCCTTTTTAAACGCATCTGAAAAAGAACGAGCCGACTTACTCGAAGAAATTACTGGCACTGAAATCTATAGCCAAATCTCGATATATATTTTTAATCAACATAAGCAAGCCAAAATTGATTTAGACCTACTGAAAGCTAAAGCTCAAGCTATTAATTTACTTAGCGAATCTGAACATCAATCACTGCTAGAAAAACAAACAGGGCTATTACAACAAGAAACGCAACTCAAACAAAAGCGTGACCACCACCAGCAAGCCATTAATTGGTGGAAGCAATTCCATCAGCTCACTCAACGAATGCAATCATTAGACAGCGAATTAAAAAATGCTGAGTTGGCGCTAGAGAATGCACAACCCCAATTGAAAAAATTAGCTGACAATAGCCCAGCAGAGCTTCTTCGCCCCTTATGGCAAGATATCGAGCGCCAACAGCAACTACTCACTGAACAAATGGAGAAACAAACTCGCCTGCATAATGCCTTAACGATAAAACAAGGTGAACGAACCCCTGTTCAACAAAAATTAATACAAGCCCAAAATGATTATCAACAACATATTAATTTCACGAAACAACAGCACCAACTCATTGAGGAAATTGTTCGCCCACTTGACAATCAAATTGCGCAATTAAAGCAGCAACAGGTTGAATTTACTAAACAAATAACAGAGCAGCAAGCTTCTTTTACGCTGAAGCAACAACAAGTCATTGAAGCGCAAAATCATATTCAAAGCGCAACCCAAGAATTAGCGCAGTTGCATATATTTTTAGAAGAAAAACATAAAGATGCCGACATTCATACGCAAATAGGTAGTTGGAAACAACAGAGCCAGTTTGTCTTTGAATTAGCCGACAAACGGGCTAATTTAACTCAAAAACAACAAACGCTCGCACATGAAACTCAGCAATTACAAAAAAACAACCAACAGCACTCACAACAACTAACCCAAAAACGTGCCGAACTAGAACAACACACGGCGGTATTTCGTCAATTAGAAGAACGCTACAAAAATAGCAAACAAGAACAAGACATTAAGGTTAACACTCAACGCATTGAGCAAATACAGAACCGCCTACAACACGCTAAGTTGCTGCCATTAATGTTATCCCAATACCTCGCAACTCAGGCACAGTTCCAGCAACACCACCTACAGCAAGCTGAAATAGCACAAGCTCTCGCTCAATCTGAAAAAGAGCTAGATATAACCAAGGTAAAAATTAATGAGTTAACCCCACTCATTAAACTAACAAATGAAAAGTTGCAGCTAGAGCGGAAAATTGTCAGTTTAGAAAATGAACGCCAACACCTTATCGCCGGTGAACCTTGCCCATTATGTGGAGCAACTGAACACCCAGCAGTCGATAAATATAAATCTATTCATCTGAGCGAAACACAAAGCCAGTTGAACGAGTTAACCGAAAAACTGGATAACCTCAAACAACACCATGCTGGGCTGGTATCATTATTAGCAACACAAAACCAACGCCAAAGCGAAAACATACAGCAACAGCAGAAAGTTAAAACGCAATTAGAAGAACTTACTCACCATTGGCAAAAAACATGTGAGCAAGCACTTACACCAAAACTTGCTCAGAACGAACAATCCGTAACCAAATTAATTGATGAGTTGACTTGCCAACTGGCCTCCCAACAAAAAATCGTTGCCGATTTTGCGACGTTGGAACACGAATACCAACAAGCAAAACACCAGCAACATGAACTACAAGCCAGTTTTAACCAATTACAGGCTGACCAATTATTAATCGAGGAACGCCTGAAATACCAAACACAGTTATTTGATGAAACCCAAAAAGAACAATGCCAGATACAACAGCGCGAACGCGAACAAATAGGTCAACTACAATTAGCATTAGCCCCTTTTGACCTCAACTTACCGGAAAGCGAAACATTTGATACATGGCTAACTGAAGTCACTCAACGGGGTGAGTTTTTTAATACTCAAAAAATGTTGGCACAAACACTCAGCCAACAAATTGATGTTAGTAATGCGACATTACAATCAGAGTCCAACCAGCTAAACAAGCTTAACCAACAGCTCGATAACGATAAACATCAATTAAAACGCATTGAAATCGATTTAGAACAGAAATCTACTTTGCGAAAAACACACCTTTCAGGGCTCCCTGTGAGTCAATATATTCAGCGATTGAATACAAAACAGGAAATGCTTTCCCAAGCACAGGAAGCACTGCATAAGCAACTCAATGAGATTGATAATGCAATTTCTGTAATGAATGGAAGTTACCAAGAATTAATTGAAATAACCCGTAAGACCACCACTGCGCGGGATCAGGCTGAGTTGCAATTCACACAAGCGCTGGAGAACAGCCCATTTAGCAGCCAACAAAAATTCCTCGATGCTTTATTAACCTCAGAGGAAAAACAACTGTTAGAAGAATTAAAGCAACGCGTCAATCAAAACCTTTTACAAAATCAAACACGCCATAAAGAATGCCAACTCGCGATAGAAGCGCTAAAGCAACAAGTGATTACGGGTTTTTCTGATATCCCTGAAGAGCAAATACACACCACTATTATTGCTCTTGATGAAGAAATTAAACAGTTAAACCAAGAACAAGGTCAAATTATTAACCAGTTAGGGATGGACAAGCAACTACGCCAGCAGCAGCAAGGTTTGCTACAGGAAATAGAAAAAAGCCAATTAAGCTATGATGATTGGAGCTACTTAAGTGGGCTGATTGGTTCCGCCGAAGGGGATAAATTCCGTCGTTATGCACAAGGGTTGACTTTAGACTGTTTAGTGTCTCTTGCTAATCAACAACTTGATAAACTACATGGCCGCTATTTATTACAGCGGAATCATCAGTCTAACCTTGAGTTGCAAGTCATCGATGGCTGGCAAGCTGATACCGTGAGGGATATTAAAACCTTATCTGGAGGGGAAAGTTTCTTAGTCAGTTTAGCGTTAGCACTAGCGTTATCGGACATGGTGAGTAACCGCACACAATTAGAATCACTCTTTTTAGATGAAGGCTTTGGCACTTTAGATGCTGAAACCTTAGATATTGCTCTTGATGCATTAGAAAGTTTAAACGCATCTGGTAAAACCATCGGTGTAATTAGCCATATTGAAGCAATGAAAGAACGCATTCCCGTTCAAATTGCAGTAAAAAAGGCCAATGGGCTTGGCTTTAGCGAACTCCCTGCACAGTACCGGGTAAATTGACTGCCTTTATGATAGTGAGTACACACTTAATTTGTTGAAATCCTAGGCTAAGCCATACAGAGAGAGCATGACAAAACAATTAACCATAGTATCAGCTTATTGGTTGTAACAACGAGCAATAAGCTGACCTTAAATTTGCTAAACCAACAAAACTGTACCACACTGAATGAGTCAAAAAATATATCAATGATAACTTTGGTGGCTCAAAATTTTAAATGACCAAAGGCCTTAACTAGCTAGATTGAGCTTAATTATTTATCACTTTACCTAGTGGGGTCTTACGCCACCCCATTGGGTTTTTCTTTTGAACTTATATATTATTGATGGTCTTTCTACTCTCTCAATTTTTTTCTTTTAATTTAATTTATTTTTCCTATTTATATTCCATAATATTCCTACGATCAACAAAAACAACACCTAATCAATTGATATTATTGAAAATAATAATATTTAAAACTTAAATCAAAATTTTGAACCTTATCGTTAAATTTTTTTTCTATGATTTTATCTCTAGCCCGTTATAGTAATAACCATTGAAACAAACTACGGCTTCTTAAATTTATTCCATAATAATGCCGTGCGCTAATGAAAAGCTAGGAGACCAAAATGTCTAATGCATTTATCGAAATGATTAAAAATCGCCGTACTATTTATAACCTTGGCGATGCTTTGCCGGTGTCTGAAGAGCATGTTACAAAATTGATTAAAGAAGCAGTAAAACATTCTCCATCATCCTTTAACTCCCAAACTTCACGTGTTGTGATTTTATTTGGTGCGGAACATAAAAAATTATGGAACATAACTAAAGAAGCATTACGTAAAATTGTTCCTGAACAAGCTTTTGCTGCAACAGAACAAAAAATTGATAGTTTTGCTGCTGGTGCGGGGTCGGTTCTTTTCTTCGAAGATCAAGATATTGTGACTGGTTTACAAGAACAATTCCCATTATATGCAGATAATTTCCCCATTTGGTCTGAACAAGCTAGCGGTATAGCACAATTTGCAGTATGGACGGCATTATCACAAGAAAATATTGGTGCTTCATTACAACACTACAACCCGTTAATTGATAATGATGTGCAAAAAACGTGGAATGTGCCAGCTAACTGGATATTACGTGCACAACTTGTTTTTGGCTCAATTAATGCGCCGGCTGGTGATAAAGACTTTATGGCTGACGAAGTGCGTTTTAAAGTTTTCAAATAATATACAAAACTTTCAAATAACCTTCCTACTGCATATTTTTGTGGGAAGGTTATTTTTCAATCTAATTTAAGTTAATACATTTTCGTCATCATCAGGGATACCTAATAATTCTAAATGTGTCAAAAATATTAAATGGCAACTTAATCCAAACTAACTAGATTTATCAATGATTATTGAAAAACTATTAATAACATTTAACTAAAAGATACATTTTCAATTCTACTCTCCTCCTTCATCTTTCATTGCCTTTTAACCCCCAATTAGAATGAAATACAAAAACACGTAATTATCAATCACATATAAAATTCAATAAAAAAACATTCAATATATTCTCATTTTTTATTTTGCATTGCCGATATTTGAACTACACTGAAATAAGAACACAAAAGCACTAATAATAGTGGCTTGTGTTATTAAGGGGGGTGGACTATGAAATGTTTATCTTTGCTAACATCTGCTATTGCTATAATCCTTTCAAGTTTTTCTTTCACCTATGCTAGTAATAATTATTCAGGAGGTGCAATTACATTTACAGGCTATGTCTATGAACCTCAATGCTCTATAAATATGGAAAGTAAAGAGCAAGTCAATATTAAGTGTTATCGAAAAGGAAAAGATATATCAATAACAGGTTCTTTACGTGGAGGCAAAACTGTAGAGTCTGATTATGTTAAAGTCGAATATGACAAAAATACAAAACTACCGATGTTGAATGTTTTTTATGAATAATTTATTTTTAATATTAAAATAGCTCGGAATATTTAATTTAAATACAGTCATAATATTCCGAGCATTATTTATCCAAAATAACAAGTTTGTAAGACTCATTTTATCTAGCAACACTTCAAGCATATTATCTCTATATTAACCAATTTATAAATATAAAAAAGCCCACCAAACGGTAGGCTTAAACTCAGATAACTACTTGAATAATTACTTAGCTGTTAAATCAACTTGGTAAATAGCAAAGCCAATCTCATCAGTACCAACCTGTTTCATTGGGTACTGAGCATTTTCTTTGATAAAGTTTGCTGCTTTTTCACTTGGCGCAGTTTCAAAACGTACATCCAGCTTTTTGTCTGTTTTAATTGGTGTAAATGACCAATTATTAGCCGCCTTGGTAGCGATTTGCCCTTTATCTTTAGACTCTTTAGCGATATATGCAGCTAAAATAGAACGGTTTTCATCAGGGGAAGCAAATGCAATATTATTCTCACCTGTTCCCGCAAATTTACCGCCGTAGCCACGATAGTTATTCGTTGCCACTAAGAAAGTTGCTTTAGGATCAATTGGTTTACCTTGATAGGTTACATTTTTGATTCGGTTAGCATCTTTATTAATCGTTTGGCAATCAACATCATATTTTGCAGGCTGCGTCAGGTCGATTTGGTAATTTACACCGCTGATAGTATCAAAATTATAAGTTCTGAAACCATTCCAATTTAGTAAGCTTTGTGGTGCTGTTGATTGTGGGTCAATTTGATTAAACATCCCCGCAGAACATTCTAACCATTCCACAACATCTGCACCAGTTGCTTTAACAACAACAAGTGTGTTCGGATATAAATATAAATCTGCCGCATTACGGAAGGTTAAATCCCCTTTTTCAACTTCAATAAACTCAGTTGGAGAATTTTTACGTCCACCCGCTTTAAATGGTGCAGCAGCTGCTAAAACAGGTAAATCAGCAAGGTCTGGGTCACCCTGAATAAAGTTTTTGGTGTAATCAACTTGGGCATCGTTAACAATTTGTACAGTTGGGTCACTTTGAACCAACGCTAAATAGCTGTACATATTTTCAGATGCTTTACCGATGTGTTTACCAACAAATTTACGCGTATCTTGGTGTTCTTTATCGATAATTTTAGCGAGAGATTCATCTCGCTCAACAAGGGCTTTCTTATTAGGCTTATCATAAACAGGGCGCGCGTGAGCTGTCGCATCGACAACTTTCCAACCGCCATCATCATTATTTACGACTAAATCAACGACACCTAAATGATCGCCCCATTGACCTGGCATTACCGCAGGTACACCATTGACTGTACCTTTTGTAACGTCAACACCTTTAATATCGCTAAAGTCTTTGCTTGGGAATACACCGTGTGAATGGCCAAACATGATGGCATCGATACCTGGAACTTCACTGAGGTAATACACTGAGTTTTCAGCCATTGCTTTATAAGGCTCTTGAGAGAAGCCTGAGTGAGGAATAGCAACGACTAAATCGGCTCCCTCTTTTTTCATTTGAGGAACAAATTTTTTCGCAGTTTCAGTGATATCATTCACTAAAACCTTACCTTCTAGATTTGGCTTATCCCAAATTAGAATTTGTGGTGGTACAAAGCCGATGTAACCAATTTTGATGGTGTGTGTTTTACCATCCCTATCTTTAACAGGTGTATCAACAATAATGTATGGGTTAAAGTAATTTTCACCTGTTTTTGCATCAATAATATTCGCATTGATGTATGGGAATTTAGCACCTTTAATTGCTTTATGCAGGAAATCTAATCCAAAGTTGAATTCGTGGTTACCAAAATTACCTACTGTGTAACCCATCGTATTTAATAGTTTATGTGCCGGATGCGACTCACCCTCTTTTAAACCTTCGCCAACAATATAGTCAGCCAGTGGACTACCTTGGATTAAGTCTCCGTTATCGACTAATACAGAGTTTGTTGCTTCTTTTTTTGCGGCATTAATCAGTGTTGCCGTACGTACATATCCAAACTGTTCGGTTGGCTTGTCTCTATAATAATCAAAATCAATCAAGTTACTGTGAACATCTGATGTTTCCATCACTCGTAAATCAACCGTTGCGGCATTCGCATTAAATGCGACTAGCATAGCAAGCGTTGAAAGCTTCAATACTTTATTCATGTAATCCCCTTCGTTGCCATTACTGAGAGAAAATCGCCTCTCAAATTTGTATTTTCATCCCGCGCTATTGAACAATTAACAAACAAAAATAGCGTTAAAAATTTACACTATGTGCATAGCATCAATCTTTAATGATAATACACTGCAAACAGTAACCATTTTTTGTGACTAAATCACGGTTTTCATCTTTTTATCAAGCCTGATTTTTATATCGGTCACAAAAATGAATTAATAGTGACAAATTCACATCAAATAATTGAAGTTATTTTGCTGAATCTATTTTTTGAAGAGAAAGAGAACTGTGATTTAAATCACTCCCTATTTTCTATACATAATAGGCATTAAAATATTATTAAATTTGATAAATAAAATAATTAGCCATGTTACCTACGTGACTTAATAAGTATCACAACTTAAATAGTATTTTAATTAACCTAAATTTAATTTAAGTAATATAAAAACTATTTAAATACTGAATTATAATTAATCCTCTAAATTATTTGCTGAAATTTTGCTTTATCGTTAGGCGACAAAAGAGGATAACGTGGGCCATATACTAATGTATATGGCCCGATTCGCAGAGTGTAGCCAATAACACATATTGGAATTAGGCGGAAAATAGCCATGCAGCACCGCGCACGCCACTAGAATCGCCATGCGCGGCTTTACGAATTGGTGTATCGAACTCCCGACCAAATACCCACTGGCGTATTTTTTCAGGCAAATTGACATACAACGCATCCACGTTGCTCATCCCCCCACCTAGCACAATAACATCAGGGTCTAACATGTTAACAGCTTGAGCCAAGGCTTTCGCGAGGCGATTCTGGTAATTTTCAAATGCTTTGATGGCGTGCTTGTTACCATTTTGCGCCAACTGAATAATTTCTATTCCAGTCTTAGATTCTCCTGCTAACTTTTTATAATCAGCGATAAACCCCGTCCCTGAAACAAACTGCTCTGTACAGCCATTTAGCCCACAATAACAATGCTCTTCAGCAATAAATAGCCTATCTTGGTCATCTTGCCAAGGTAGAGGATTATGCCCCCACTCCCCAGCTACACCATTGCCGCCAGAGTGAACTTGCCCATTGATTGCCACCCCTGCACCACACCCCGTACCAATAATCACCGCAAAAACAACTTTTCCGCCAGCTCCAGCCCCATCAATCGCTTCTGATACCGCTAAACAATTCGCATCATTAGCAATTTTAACGGGTCGTCCTAGTAATTGACCTAAATCTGCATCAAAAAATTGACCATTTAACCATGTTGAATTGGCATTTTTAACCCTTCCTGTCACGGGGGATAATGTTCCTGGGATCCCAACGCCAACGCTCCCTGACTGCCCTGTCGCAGTTTCCGCATCACTCACTAAACTTGCAATGGCCCTAAGTGTCGCATCATAATCCCCCCTAGGAGTAGGGACCCGCTTACGAAATAGCGTTTCACCGTTATTATCTAGTGCAATCACTTCAATTTTTGTACCACCAAGGTCAATACCTATTCTCATAATGATGCTCTCTAATGTTTTTTTCATTTATCTGGTTATCATGGCTTGTCTTCATCAATATTTTCAAGGCTTAGACATTAAAATTGTGGACGACAAAGCCTAAACACATTTTTTTTCGCTTAATAACGGACAATTCGCTATCATAGCCCCTTGCTCTAATTGGCTATTTATTAACAAAGGTAGGTTTTTCATGTGGTTCAAGAATATATTAGTCTATCGCCTGAATCGGGATTTGGCACTCTCCGCTGATGATCTGGAAAAACAGCTTGCCTCACTTGCCTATCACCCTTGTGGCAGCCAAGATATGATGCAAACAGGCTGGGTAGCACCGATGAATGGCGCAGACGCCTTGACCCATGTAGCAGGCAATCAAATTCTCATTTGTGCAAAAAAAGAAGAAAAAATACTGCCATCTCCTGTAATTAAGCAAGAAGTACAGGATAAAATTGAAAAACTAGAAGCAGACCAAGGCCGCAAATTAAAGAAAACAGAAAAAGACGCCTTAAAAGATGAAGTCGTGCATACTCTGCTTCCCCGTGCATTCAGTAAGTTTAGCAAAACCTATATTTGGATCGACACCGTCAATCAATTAATTATTGTTGATGCCGCCAGTGCAAAACGTGCAGAAGACAACCTTGCTTTGTTACGTAAAAGCTTAGGGTCTTTACCCGTAGTTCCACTTACATTTAAAGACCCAATAGAACTCACACTAACCGAATGGGTTCGTTCTGGCTCATTACCACAAGGTTTCGCGGTAATGGATGAAGCAGAACTTAAAGCCATCCTAGAAGAAGGCGGAATTATCCGTTGTAAAAAACAAGATTTAATTTCTGATGAAATTACAACTCATATCGAAGCGGGCAAATTAGTCACTAAGTTAGCGTTAGATTGGGAAGAAAGAATTCAGTTTATGTTATCTGATGATGGCTCACTAAAAAGGTTAAAATTTAGCGATACATTAAAAGGTCAAAACGATGATATTGCGAAAGAAGATTTCGCCCAAAAATTTGATGCGGACTATGTGTTAATGACCGGCGAACTTAGCGCTTTGATCGCCCGTTTAATTGATGTGTTAGGTGGCGAAGCCGAGCACTAATTTTCCTTCAGGTTCCCTTTCATCTCACGGTGGCAACTTATTACCTAACTAAGTTGCCATTTCTTTTTAGACCCTGCTTACATAGCCACAATTAAGTCATTGACTGCTCACTCAATCTCTGGTTGATTAAATTACATCCACACTACCAATTTATTTGATACTTAGTTTGTTAAACAAAAATAATAAATAATAACCTCCATCATTGGAGCTATGGTCAATATTCTATCGAAGGAATTGTTATGAAAGAGCTCATCGAACCTGAAGTGGATGAAAATTCACTGGTCACCTTGCAAAAAATCACTGCTGATAATTTCTCTGAAATTTGCTTACTAAGTCATACCCTTAGTGAAGCACAACGTAATATGGTGGCAGATAATGCTTATTCTATGGTCGAAGCACAATTTTCTAGTTGTGCGTGGTACCGAGGAATTTACGCAGATGATGTCCCTGTTGGCTTTATCATGCTTCACTCTGGTTTAGATGATGATGAATTAGAATATGATGGCATTATGCTGTGGCGCTTTATGATTGCGGAACCCTATCAAAAACTAGGGTTTGGTCGCGAAGCATTACTTCAAGTCATTGCTTATCTAAAAAAGAAAGGCTATCCGCGCCTTTATAACAGTTGTGGCGAAGGGGAGGAAAGCCCATTCGAATTTTACAAAAAGCTCGGTTTTGTCCCTACAGGGGGATATATTGACGATGAGTGTGAATTAGTCCTTGATATTACAAATTGGCAAGAAGATTAACTGAACATCTGTCGATATTTTACTCATAAACCCATCTGCAATTTAAATATTTTAATAAATTGAATGGTAAGTCACTAATATACCTTAAATAATTTGTGCCGTAGCTAGGCGACAAGCGAACCGAACCCTAGGGGTATACAAAAGTATATGACTAGGGCTGTCGTTACAGTCGGCAGCGCCCCGGCGCAAAATATAACAATACCATTTGGATACCCTATATAATTCGGGTGGTAGCTAGCCGACAAGCGAACCGAACCCTAGGAGCATACAAAAGTATGTGACTAGGGCTGTCGTTACAGTCGGCAGCGCCCCGGCGCAAAATATAACAATACCATTTGGATACCCTATATAATTCGGGTGGTAGCTAGGCGATAAGTGAACCGAACCCTAGGAGCATACAAAAGTATGTGACTAGGGCTGTCGTTACAGTCGGCAGCGCCCCGACGCAAAATATAACAATACCATTTGGATACCCTATATAATTCGGGTTGTAGCTAGGCGACAAGCGAACCGAACCCTAGGAGCATACAAAAGTATGTGACTAGGGGCGGTGAGAGCGGTCAACAACGCTACAGCGCGAAGTATGACGGGTATCTGTTATTTTTGGATAAGATAACGAATAGTCGGCCCATCCTGTTGAATATCCAACACCGTATAACCATAATTTTTCGCATCTAGTGGGATATTATTAATTGACTGGGGGCAGTCACTTACCACTTCTAAGATTTCACCGCTTTTCAGTGATGGCATAGCCTCTAACGTTGCTACAGCAGGATATGGACAAGGTTCTCCAACCATATCTAAGCGGTAATCAGGGATAATGTCTTTCTTGTTCATACTGCCTCCACGGATGTATTCGATGACTTTTGCTCTCGTTTACGGAAAAAGTGTTTTTCCCATAACAGCATCAGCACAAACGCTACCGCTAATAATGCATAAGTAACCAATAAACCACCTTCTGGCCCAAAAGTTTCTAATAGATTAACTTTATCAAAATCAGTGGCCAACCAAGGGCCCAAATCATCCCAATAATAAGCAAGAACTGTTGCGCCAATAATATTACCGAAGCCAACCCACCAATAATGAACTTGGCCTTCAACAGCACGATACATCCAGCCCGTTTCACAACCACCAGCAAGAACGATACCAAAGCCAAATAATAGACCACCAATTACTGCATTCGGGCCTGCCCATAGGATTTTAGGTGTAGCACCTAATTGTACGTAGCTAAAAATCCCCACGGCACTAACCGCCATGCCGATAATAATTGCTTTCGCCATATGCGTACGCCCCGTGATCCAAAGATCACGAAACGCAGAAGTAAAGCAGATCTGAGCTCGCTCAATTAATAAACCAAAACCTATCCCACATAAAATCGCGAACCCCATCACTGGAGAATCAAGCAACGTATAAAAACCCCAAGCAATGGCTAAAGTAAAAATCACCATACCAAGTTTAAAACGTCTTTTCGCCACATCATGGTTTTGGGTTAGAGGGGATGCAGTATTGACCTTTTTGAGCTTCACGGGGATCCGAAACATTGGCATCAGTGTAAACTTGGCGCCAAAATATGACCCAGCAGCAGTGGCAACGGCAAAGTACCACGCATGTAATGAAAATTGAGGTATCCCAGTAAAGAATGCGGCTAAATTACACCCCATAGCTAAACGAGCCCCAAACCCCGCAATAATACCGCCTAATATTGCTTGGAAAATACGGATTCGGTGTTGAGGCATACGTAATTTGATGTTATTGGCCCAAAGGGCTGCCGCAAAACACCCTGCGAACATACCAATAATCATAACACCATCAATACGGTCTAATGGCGTGCCTTCAAAGCCAATAACTTTAAAATATCCCCAAGTTTCAGGCTCCGCACCAAAAAGTTGCATGACATGTCCGCCCCAGCGAGTGAACTCGCCAGTCACAGCCCAAAATGTGCCCGTTAAGCCAAAATAATAAGTTGATAAGATCCCCGCAGCAATTACTGCAGGTAATGGTTTCCAAAAACCGATGAGATAGTGAGATTTAAAATCAGACCAAGTCATTGTTACTTCCAATTCGTTTCACGCCAGATCCTGGCAGAGAAATTCGCCGTTGTATAATTATCTTTATAAGTAGTTATATCGATACCCCACAGCGAAGAGGCAATATCATACTCTGATAAATTTTTTCGTGAAGCCATTTCATCATAAAACACAGAAAAGGTTGATGCTTCTCATATCTCACCCCCTTAGCTATATCAATTCATTCTTTAGTTAACTTGTATTGTTTTCTTTATGTTATCCCAGAAAGAGATGAGAGCTTAAACTGCGAAATGAATACAAAAAAAAAGCGTTATCGAAATGATAACGCTGGAAGTGTAGTCTTATTTTATCTATAGAGGTGTATAATATGAAATTGCCGTATTACGGCGACGCTTGCTATGCGTAGTCTGTAGTCAGCCCATTTGACTCCAGTAATAACACTTATCTCACTATATAAATACGCCCGCTATTCGAATTATCTAACTAAGTAATTATAGTTATTTTTAAGATAAAGCCTAATAACTTGCTAAATTTAAAATTCAAAAATTAGCGATGGCTTTATTAACCCTAGCGTAAGTAAATTTTAAATAAACATTTCAATATAACAAGGTATTTAAAAGTGTTTCTAAATGTTATTGATTGCATTATAACGTAATACATTTGTTGCGCAAGCATTTTTTTGTTCGAGTCCCTACGTGAAAATAAAAAAACATTCTCATTTTAAATCAATTAGTTATGTAAATTCACAGAAAAACAACAAAATAATAGTCTTATAGTTAAGATATTACAGACAATTTACATTTATTCGTTAAATATATATTTTACATATTTAAAATAATTTCCAATAAATAACTTTAATATTATTTAATCACTACAGATAATTACTTAAATATATTATTTAAGATTTCAAACCCCATATAAACATTAATAATACTTACATATAAAAAAACAAAAGAAATAAGCAGATATACTTATCTGTGTATTTTAAATTTACATAATAAAACTAATAGCTACTATTCCTATGATTAACAATCATTTTTTGTTTTTTTTTAAACAATAAAATGGCCGTAACATATATATGGTTATTGATATTAACAGGTAAAAAAGATAAAAACATAAAACCTTATTAACAAAATGGTTTATTTTTTATTATATATAACTTATCTTTAAAATTGTTTTTAACAAAATAAAAAGCATTTACAACCAGACAAACTCGCATTTTAAAACTAAAAAACCAACTCAATAATCAACATTTCTTATGCGTATTCTAGAAAAATAAAGCTATCACTTACCGTTATCATCAAAAATCAGATGCCAAGCAACACCTATTCATTATAAAATTTAATGTTCCCCCTTATTTTTTTATTACTATAACCAACGCCCCGCCTAAAAATCGGCGAAAAAACATGAAGAACAAACTATAGCCCCATAAATTTGACGAAAAAATAGTGTGAAATAAGAATAAAACGCTTTAAAAATAAGTTAATCACTAAAAAATATGATTAAGCACAAGAGAAATACTATAAAGAGGTTAGCTCAAAACACTACATAGCTATTTTTGAACAATTAATTTTATACATAAAAAAACGCGTTCCATCCCAAAGGATAAAACGCGCCGGAAAGATTTGATGCTCCCCTTATTTAGAAGAGGATGTCGCTTCCATACCAACTAGACCGATTTTTAAATACCCTGATTGGCGTAATGCGTTCATTACATCCATCATAGTTTCATAATCTACACTCTTATCAGCTTGAAAAAAGATTGTTGTATCTTTATTCGCACTAGTGGCTTGGTCAAGCATTGCTGAAAGCTGATCTTTTGATACCGCTTGATCACCAATAAAGAGTTGGTTGTCTGCTTTAACAGTTAGAAATACGGGTTTTTCTGGGCGTGGCTGCGGCTTCGCAGTCGAAGCAGGTAAGTTGACTTTAATATCAACAGTTGCCAACGGTGCCGCAACCATAAAGATAATCAATAAAACTAACATAACGTCAATAAAAGGCGTTACGTTAATTTCATGCATTTCACCACTATCGTCTTGTTCGTCACCTAAACGCATTGCCATAATAATTACCTTGCTTTGCTATTTGCCAGATCGAGATCACGTCCCAATAATAATGCAGATTGAGCAGCGACATCCCCTACTTGACCACGGTAGTTGTTGATCATCCGAGCAAAAATATTATAAATCACAACGGCTGGAATTGCGGCGATAAGACCAATTGCAGTCGCTAGCAATGCTTCTGCTATCCCTGGTGCAACGACGGCAAGGTTAGTGGTCTGTGAGTGAGCAATTCCAATAAAGCTGTTCATGATCCCCCAAACTGTGCCAAATAAACCGACAAATGGAGAGATCGCGCCAATCGTTGCCAAATAACCATTTCCGCGCCCCATATAACGGCTAATTCCAGCGACAGCTCTTTCGAGGCGGAACGAAGTACGCTCTTTAGTCCCTGATAAGTCAGTACTATTGACAGAAAGTGTTCTTTCATTAACAGCTTCATTTAATAGCATACGGGTAACACTATTAGCTTTGAAACCATCTGCAATGCTGACAGCTTCATCAAGTGATTTTACCTCTGCAATCGCTTTGGCTTCTTCTTTTAAGCGGCGACGTGCAACTAAGATTTCTAACCCTTTTGAAAAGAACAGTGCCCAAGTAATAATTGAAGCAATGACTAAACCTATCATCACGGTTTTAACCACATTATCTGCATTTTGGTACATCCCCCAAACAGATAAGTCTTGATCAAACCCGCCAGTTGGTGCCTCTGTTGCCAGCTCAATATTTTCGCTAACCGCTGATGTATTTCCACCTTCCCCTTGAATGGGCTCTGCGGGTACTGATGCAACCTCAGCATTTGGTGCCGTTGTGGTTGGCGTAGCAGAATTTTCTACCGATGGTGTTGAGGATGTATTTTGAGACGCCGCTGGTGTTGTTGCAGGTGTGGTTTCAGCGACTGCCGTCCCCATCAAGCCGAACGCCAATAGAATAGAAGCTGTTAGTTTACGCATCAGTTGGCCTTTACTCTCTTTTTAGTGTTGTATAACAAAATTTATATCGATGATTGTGCCATTCATCGACTAACCATTAAAAGCGAAATTTGACTCGCACTGTCCATTCTTTTCAAAAAGACGCTGCTGATAATATCAAACACAGCGCGAATTGATAGTAATTATCATTAGTATTTGCAATTTTTTTATGTTTTTTTGCTCTTCGACAAAGAAGCCCTCTTCTATGATACGGTTATTTATCTTCAGCTATGAGTTAACAATTTAGCTAGTTCACCATCGGCCTTGGTTGCTTTCACTCGGTAGATTACCCACAAATTTACTTCATCCCCATATTTAAAATGAAAGTTGAAGAATACTCAGGTTACATTTCCTTCGAGATCATTTAACGTCTTAGTATTAATCACCTTAGAATTCGGCAAATCACATTCTGTGTAGGGAAAAATCATGGCTGAGAGTAAACCTGAAACTCAATTAGTACATATTGGTCGAAACCCTAAGTACACACAAAAAGGGGTAAACCCAGTTATTCAGCGTGCATCATCTATTATTTTTGACACTCTGGAAGAAAAACGTCACGCAACCCGTCACCGTGCAGGTAACACTTTATTTTATGGGCGACGGGGTACACAAACACATTTTGCTTTTCAAGAAGCAATGACCGAATTAGAACAAGGGGCTGGCTGTGTGCTTTATCCTTCGGGCGCAGCCGCAATTACCAATGCTATTTTGTCTTTTATTTCAGCGGGAGAGCACATCCTTGTTACCGGCTCTGCCTATGACCCTACGCAGAATTTTTGCGACAACATTTTAACTAAGCTAAGCGTTCAAACGACTTATTTCGACCCATTAATTGGGGAAGATATCGCTGAGTTAATCCAGCCAAATACTCGTATCGTCTTCTTAGAATCACCCGGCTCTATTACAATGGAAGTTCATGATTTACCGGCTATTGTTCATGCAGTCCGTGCCAAATCACCTGAAATTATTATTATGATTGATAATACTTGGGCGGCTGGCGTATTGCTTAAGCCCTTATTATTCGATATTGATATATCCATTCAGTCTGCCACAAAATATATTAACGGCCACTCTGACGGCATGTTAGGTCTTGCTGTTGCCAATCAACGTTGTATCGAAACATTACGTGAAAATTCTTATCTATTAGGCCAAACCGCAGATCCTGATACCGTTTATATGGCAAACAGAGGGCTTCATACCCTAGCAACTCGATTAAAACAGCACCAAATTAATAGTTTGCAGATTGCACACTGGCTACAGAAACGGCCAGAAGTCGACCAAGTTTTTCATCCTGCACTTCCATCATCGCCCGGTCATGAATACTTCATACGCGATTTTTCTGGCTGTAATGGCTTATTCTCTTTTCAACTAAAATCTCGATTATCTCCTGAGCAATTCACCATATTTCTTGATAACTTTACTCATTTCAAAATGGGGTATTCATGGGGTGGGTTTGAATCACTGATTTTGGGGTATCAAAAAGAGGATTTACAAAACATGCGCCAATATGATTTTTCACCTAAAGAGGGGACATTTTTCCGAGTGCATATCGGCTTAGAGCACCCTGATGATTTAATTCATGATTTACAATTAGCTTTCGAGCGAATTTGATTTTCATTAAAAATCAATAAATTAATTATTTTAAATTGCAGGTTTCCATTTGCTTGTTGCCTGCAATTAATTTGCTAAATCACTAATTCATCAAACAAATCAAACTCGACGCACATTTTTCCTGTAATATAGTTAATAAAGAAATTCGCTTTTACGCAAATACAGGAACGATTATGGAAGTCCTACGCGAAATCGTACTGGCACTTTGGAACCACGATTTCCTTAAACTCTCCAACCCTGAAGTGCTTTGGGTTATTTATACCGTGCTTTTTGTTGTCATTGTTTTAGAAAATGGCGTTCTTCCCGCTGCATTTTTACCGGGAGACACCTTGCTTATCTTGTCAGGTGCACTAATAGCCAAAGGTGTATTACATTTTATTCCAACCATATTATTGTTAACGGTGGCGGCAAGTTTAGGGTGTTGGCTAGGTTTTCTACAAGGAAGATGGCTAAGCGAGACCACCGTTGTCAAACGTTGGTTATCCCAGATCCCTGAGGAATATCATACTAAAGCAAACAATATGTTTAACAAACAAGGGTTATATGCGTTGCTTATAGGCCGGTTTCTTGCATTTGTTAGAACAATATTACCATTGCTCGCGGGGCTATCCGAACTCAGTCACCGTCGTTTCCAATTTTTCAATTGGTTAAGTGGCTTATTATGGGTTGGCTTAATTGTGAGCTTAGGTTACGCCCTCAATCAAATTCCTTTTGTAAAAGAACATGAGCAAATTGTTATCAGCGCACTGATGATCATCCCTGTTGTTTTACTCGTGAGTGGGTTAATTGGTTCAATTGTCGTGTATTGGAAACACCGTAAGGCCCTGTCAAATAACAAATAAAATTGATAACAGCAATGGCCACTAAATAGCGGCCATTCAGACTGTTGACAAACATATCATGTTTGGCGACAGTCGTTAGGGGTTCTGAAATAAACGAGGAAAATCAATTCATTGATTTTCGGCTGATAACACGGAGCGGGGAAAACCACGCTTTTATCCCGCTTCGTCAGCAACTTCAATGGCCGCTAAATAGTGGCCATTTCACTTATTGCGCCATCAAAACAGTGATAGCTGAAAACAAATACTGACCAATTTCTGGGGTCATCCACGTCCCTTGAGAAATCCTTGGTTCTTCTCGATATACCATACGGATCTTTTCCTGTAGTTCAGGGTCTTTCCCCGTGAATTGATTAAACATCGCTAACCAGGTTTTCGCCAACTGCTGAACTTCCTCTGAGTCTGGGGATTTACGTGCTTTCATTGCATTATATAAACCTGCAATTAATTCGGGCCACACCTGCCCCGAAGCAAAATAATGCTGCCTAACCAAAGCAAATTGTGCAGCCGTTAAATGTGGTCTAAACAACGACAATTGGTATTCACTAAAACCCTCTGCAACATATTGGATCATTGCAACGGAAATCCCCGATGAATAAGCTAATGTATTATCGGATAAATGAATTTGATTCAGCCGAGCAAAGAAATCAGGGTTCCCTCCGGTATCTCTTTCTAGTGCGGTCATCCATTCATGTGCAATTTGTTGCACCTCTGTAGATTGCGGTGCTGCACCTTGCTCCATTAACTGACTTACTGCAGCTATACGCTGTTGCCATTCTTGGTTTTTCAGCGTATGTGCTGTATACAATGGCAATTGTTCCAACTCTTGGGGGGTAAAATATTTATCAAACATCGACATCATCTCCAATACAGAAAACCAATCAGCCTGAGTTAAAACATCTCCTGTTTGCATTTGCCTATGTAATTGCTCTAATCGATAACGTAACGTTGCCATTTGTTCCATTTGTTCCGTTAATAATGCAATACGTTCTTGCAACAAACTTGCGATATCCCCACTCTGACCATCGAGTAATTCACCGATGTCTTTCAGTTTGACTCCAACTTGCCGTAACAATTGAATTTGCGTTAAACGCTCTATACATTGCATGTTGTAAAGCCGATAACCCGCATCGGTCCTTGCAGTTGGAAGCAACAAGCCAATCTCTTCATAATGATGAAGTGTACGGATGGTTAACCCTGTTTTTTCCGCGATTTCACCGACTTGAAATAGCATACGTTCCTCCTGTAATTGCGACTAAGGTTAGTGCCTCACGTTACGTGAGAGTCAACCAGCATTTTGCATTTTTTTATTGAAATTGCATATTATCCCCAGATAAACAAAAAAGCCCCAGCAGACTGAACTGCAGGGGCTCATTAATGGCTAATGAATAATTTACTTAATTAACGCATGCATTTCTTGAACTGAAATCACTTTTTCTGTTGGGTCAGCACTCAATGACATAGTCGTTGCAAACCCACCGTTTAACGTTGTGTCATAATGTACTTTATACTGCAAGGCACTACGGCGAATTAATTTAGAATCTTCAATGGCTTGGCGCCCCGCGGTTGTATTTACAATATAATCGTATTCACCATTCTTAATTCTATCTTGAATATGTGGACGACCTTCATGAACCTTATTCACCAACCTAGGGTTAATCCCAGCTTCCCCTAATACAATCGCTGTTCCGTGCGTCGCATCTAATTCGAAACCATGTTTTAGCAATTTTGCGGCTAAATCCACGACGCGCGTTTTATCACCTTCACGGACAGACAGGAGCGCTCGCCCTGATTTTTTCATGGTTGAGCTACTGCCTAACATTGCTTTAGCGAATGCTTCTGCAAATGTCCGCCCGACGCCCATGACTTCACCCGTTGAACGCATTTCTGGCCCAAGGATCGGGTCTACGCCTTGGAATTTATTAAATGGAAGAACAACTTCTTTCACTGAGTAATAAGGGGGAATGATTTCTTCTGTAACACCTTGTTCAGCCAATGTTTGCCCAACCATCACACGTGCTGCCACTTTAGCTAATGGCACACCGGTTGCTTTCGACACAAATGGGACGGTTCTTGCTGCTCGAGGGTTAACTTCAATCAAGTACACCTCATTATTTTTCACCGCAAACTGTACGTTCATTAAGCCACGCACACGTAACTCAAATGCAAGGTTACGAACTTGTTCACGCATGACATCTTGAATTTCTTGGCTTAAGGTATAGGCAGGCAACGAACATGCGGAATCGCCAGAATGCACACCGGCTTGCTCAATATGCTCCATAATACCACCAATCAATACCATTTCACCGTCACAAATCGCATCAACATCCACCTCAACTGCATCGTCTAAGAAACGGTCAAGCAGTACTGGTGCATCATTCGATACACTCACCGCGGTTTGGAAATAACGGCGTAAATCCACCTCATCATACACGATTTCCATCGCACGACCGCCTAGCACATAAGATGGGCGAACTACCAGTGGGTAACCAATTCCTGCAGCTTTTTCAACCGCTTGTTCAATAGCAGTTACCGTTGCATTCTGGGGTTGTTTTAAATTTAAACGATTAACTGCTTGTTGGAACCGTTCACGGTCTTCAGCGCGGTCAATGGCATCAGGGCTAGTACCAATAACAGGAACACCTGCTGCCTCAAGTGCTCTCGCTAATTTAAGCGGAGTTTGACCGCCATATTGCACAATCACACCTTGTGGTTGTTCAATACGAACAATTTCAAGAACATCTTCCAATGTCACTGGCTCAAAGTACAGGCGGTCAGATGTGTCATAATCTGTTGAAACCGTTTCAGGGTTACAGTTAACCATGATGGTTTCATAACCATCTTCACGTAGTGCTAAAGAAGCATGTACACAACAGTAGTCAAACTCAATCCCTTGGCCAATACGGTTCGGACCACCGCCTAATACCATTACTTTGGGCTTATCATTATTTGGGTTTGATTCACACTCTTCTTCATAAGTGGAATACATATAAGCCGTATCTGTTGCAAACTCTGCTGCACAAGTGTCTACTCGTTTATAAACAGGGTGTAAGCCATACCCTTGGCGTAATTTACGTAGCTCGGCTTCGGAGACGCCAACTAAGCTAGCAAGACGTGCGTCTGCAAAACCTTTGCGCTTCAATACCCGTAAAAAGTCTTTTGTCAGGCCATTTACACCTAACTCTGCAACTTTCTCTTCTAAACGGACTAACTCTTCAATTTGTACTAAGAACCAACGGTCGATATTCGTTAGGTTAAAGACACCATCTACCGAAAGACCTGCGCGGAAAGCATCTGCGATAAACCAAATTCGCTCTGCTCCCGCATCTTTTAATTCACGGCGGATCCGAGTTAATACTTCAGGGTCTTCTTGAGAGACTTTTGGGTCAAAACCAGTCGCACCGACTTCTAAACCACGTAGGGCTTTTTGCATTGATTCTTGGAATGTGCGACCAATTGCCATCACTTCACCCACAGATTTCATCTGAGTCGTTAAGCGGTCATTCGTGCCTGCAAATTTCTCAAAGTTAAAGCGTGGTATTTTTGTCACAACATAGTCGATAGAAGGCTCAAATGAAGCTGGTGTACGGCCTCCAGTGATATCATTCATCAACTCATCGAGGGTATAGCCGACCGCTAATTTGGCAGCAATTTTGGCAATAGGGAACCCTGTCGCTTTTGATGCTAGCGCCGATGAACGAGAAACACGCGGGTTCATTTCAATAACAATTAAGCGCCCATCTTTAGGGTTTACAGCAAATTGAACGTTAGAGCCACCTGTTTCCACACCAATTTCACGTAAAACAGCCATAGAGGCATCACGCATGATTTGGTATTCTTTGTCCGTCAAAGTCTGCGCTGGTGCAACGGTGATAGAGTCACCGGTATGAATCCCCATCGCATCAAAGTTTTCGATTGAACAGACAATAATGCAGTTGTCTTTTTTATCGCGGACAACTTCCATTTCATATTCTTTCCAACCAATTAATGACTCATCAATTAATAACTCATTCGTTGGTGATAAATCTAAACCACGCGTACAAATTTCTTCGAATTCTTCACGGTTGTATGCAATACCGCCCCCCGTTCCGCCCATAGTAAACGATGGGCGAATAATACATGGGAAGCCAACATCATCAGCAACTGCGTAGGCTTCTTCCATATTATGTGCGATACCAGAACGCGCTGTACCCAAGCCGATTTTTTTCATTGCTTTATCGAAACGCTGACGGTCTTCTGCTTTATCAATCGCATCTGCAGTAGCCCCAATCATTGTTACACCAAATTCGGCTAAAACCCCTTTGCGTTCCAATTCAAGTGCGCAGTTTAGTGCCGTTTGCCCACCCATCGTCGGCAATACCGCATCAGGGCGCTCTTTTTCGATGATTTTGCGAACCACTTCCCAATGAATTGGCTCAATATAAGTAGCATCAGCCATCTCAGGGTCAGTCATGATCGTTGCAGGGTTCGAGTTAACTAAAATAACGCGATAACCTTCTTCACGTAACGCTTTACATGCCTGTGCACCTGAATAGTCAAATTCGCATGCTTGGCCGATAACGATTGGGCCCGCACCTAAAATCAGAATGCTTTTTATATCAGTACGTTTTGCCATTTTTCTGCTCCCGATTATTTTGCGTTTTGACGTGGTGTGTTTTGACGGTATTCATTGATTAAATCAATGAAATGGTCGAATAAGTTCGCCGCATCATGTGGCCCTGAGCTTGCTTCAGGATGGCCTTGGAAACTAAATGCTGGTTTATCCGTACGGTGAATACCTTGCAATGTCCCATCAAACAGTGACTTGTGCGTCACACGCAGTGTATCGGGGAGTGTTGATTCATCGACAGCAAAACCATGATTTTGCGCGGTGATCATAACAACATCGTTGTCTAAATCTTTCACAGGATGGTTAGCACCATGATGACCAAACTTCATTTTCATGGTATTTGCACCACTAGCCAGAGCCAATAATTGATGCCCTAAGCAGATCCCAAAAACAGGTATATTGGTGGTTAAAAATGTTTCAATTGCATTGATTGCGTAATCACAAGGGGCAGGATCACCAGGCCCGTTAGATAGGAAAATACCATCCGGCTCCATCGCTAGAACCGTTTCTGCCGAGGTCGTTGCGGGAACAACTGTTAAGCGGCAACCGCGGTCAACTAGCATTCGTAAAATATTACGTTTAGCACCAAAATCATAGGCAACGACGTGTAAAGGAAGCTGTTCAGCGGCTTTCGCACCTTGCTGACCATTTTCTAGTGTCCAAGATCCTTGAGACCAACTATAAATCTCTTTAGTGCAGACTTCTTTTGCTAAATCCAATCCATTCAACCCAGAGAAACTACGTGCTTTTTCAAGTGCCAATGCGGCATCTGGACTATCCCCTGCGATAATGCAGCCATTCTGAGCCCCTTTTTCTCTCAATAAGCGGGTCAATTTACGTGTATCGATATCTGCGATAGCCACAACGTTGTGGCGTTTCAGATACTCTGACAACCCTTCTTGCCCACGAAAGTTGCTGTAAACCAATGGTAAGTCACGAATGATTAGGCCTTGAGCATGAACATTTGGAGATTCTTCGTCATCAGCATTTGTGCCGACATTACCAATATGGGGATAAGTGAGAGTAACAATTTGGCGGGAATAGGAAGGGTCTGTAATTATTTCTTGATATCCGGTCATTGACGTATTGAAAACGACTTCTCCAACTGCGGCACCTTCTGCGCCTATGGCATGCCCGTGGAATTGGGTTCCGTCTTCCAGAACCAATATAGCTGACTTAATCAAAACACCCTCCGGAGAATAATAAATCACGTTTTTTGCATATTAATTCAGATTTTGCGATCTAAATCAATGCCAAAATGAGTTTTTAAGCAGATTTTTGGCAAATTGCGCGCATTCTAATGATGAGATAGGGTCTTGTCTAGAAAAAAATGCATTTTTTACAATTTTACCTTACTTTTTTGCCAAGCTACCCTGAATTTATCGTTATGACCACCAAAAATGATAGCCAATATGAATAAGTAAACGGTTGCAACGTAAGATAACTGTAAAAATGATAATAACTCAGCTAAAAATCAGTTTAAAGAGAAATTAGTGATAAAAAAAGCACTAAAAAACAGGAAAACAAATAGAAATGATTACTTGAAAATGTAAAAACACCGAACATTAAATATAATCAGGTTGATGACTATATCAACCTGATTATAAACAAAAATTATAATTTAAAAATTAAATATCATCTAAACACAATACATCTTTCATATCATATAAACTTGGTTTTTTAGCGACTACCCAGCCTGATGCCCTTATTGCGCCATTTGCAAACGTCATCCGGCTAGACGCTTTATGAGTGATCTCAACTCGCTCACCAATATCGGCAAACATCGCGGTATGCTCTCCCACAATATCACCAGCTCGAATAGTTGCAAAACCGATCGTCCCAGCTTCACGCTCACCGGTATAGCCTTCTCTTGCATATACCGCACAATCTTTTAAATCTTTACCAAGTGCACCAGCAATAGATTCTCCCATTGCTAAAGCTGTGCCTGATGGCGCATCAACTTTATATCGATGATGGGCTTCAACAATTTCAATATCGGTGTAAGTTCCCATCACTTTTGCGGCTTTTTCTAGTAATTTGAGTACTAAATTAACACCAACACTAAAGTTTGCCGCGAAAACAATTGGGATCACCGTTGCAGCATCTGCAATAGCTTGCTTACCTTGTTCATCGAAGCCTGTCGTGCCAATGACCATCGCTTTTTGATTCTCTTTACAAAATGCTAAATAATGTAATGTGCCTTCTGGGCGTGTAAAATCAATCACAACATCAAAATCATTTACCACTTGGTTGAGTGAATCAACAACAGAAACACCTAGTTTACCAACCCCTGCAAGCTCACCGGCATCAGCTCCAATGAGTGATGAGCCTTCACGTTCAATGGCTGCGCCTAGTTGAATACCTTCTTGCTCTTGTGCCGCTTGAATTAATTGCCGCCCCATGCGACCACCTGCGCCGACTACCGCAACACGTACCACTGAATTTGCCATGGTTCATCCTTTTTTCATTATTAATGCAAGAAATTGAATCTAAACTGCTTTAGGCTGCAAAATTAATATATTGCCCGCAGTCTGAAAAATGATTGTGATACAGATTAACCATCATAGCGGCAATCCGCTAGCAAAAATGCATTGATATTAACAAAAGCATAGAGAGCGCGTTGATTATCAGAAAAAGTTTTAATAGTAGGAAAAAACAGGAAATGAATGTTTAAACAAAATAAAAATAGCAGCTACTTTATGAAAATGTAGCTGCCTTATTTACAGCAAATAATTAATTGATTTCTTTGACTTCAACTCGTAATTCTTTAGGTACTTCAAAGACGATATTTTCTTCCCGTCCCTGTAATTCCACAACAGAATCTGCACCTAGCTCTTTAAGTCGATCAATAACTTGCCTAACTAGAATATCGGGTGCTGACGCCCCAGCCGTTAGGCCAATAATATTTTTACCTGCTAGCCATTCTGTTTTGATATCCTCTGCGCCATCAATTAAAAATGCAGGTTTTTGCATTCTAGATGCTAATTCAGCAAGGCGATTTGAGTTCGAGGAGTTTTTAGAACCGACAACTAAGACAATATCAGCACGTTCAGCAAGCTCTCTCGCAGCTTCTTGGCGGTTAGTTGTTGCGTAGCAGATATCATCTTTACGCGGCCCGACAATGCTTGGGAAACGCTTTGTCAGTGCATCGATTACATCTGATGTATCATCGACTGAGAGTGTTGTTTGGGTCATAAAAGACAAATTATTTTCATCTTTCACGGTTAACTTCCAAACGTCTTCAGGGCTTTCAACAAGGTACATACCACCTTCAGGGTTACTGTATTGCCCCATAGTACCTTCAACTTCAGGGTGGCCTGCATGCCCAATTAAAATAGCCTCTTTACCTTTGCGGCTTGCACGTGCAACTTCCATATGAACTTTAGTGACCAATGGGCAAGTTGCATCGAATAACATGGTTAAATCACGTGAACGAGCTTCCTGACGAATAGCTTGTGATACGCCATGTGCCGAGAAAATTAAAATTGAACCATCAGGCACTTCAGAAATTTCTTCAATAAAAATAGCCCCACGCTGCCGTAGATCATCCACAACATAACGGTTATGAACCACTTCATGACGAACGTAAATAGGTGAGCCGTAAATTTCCAACGCCCTTTCTACGATACTAATTGCACGGTCTACACCTGCACAAAATCCACGAGGATTAGCCATTAATATTTGCATTGTGATCCTCCAATTGCGGGTCTACTTCAAGCACTTCTATTTCAAAGCTAATCTGCTGCTCTGCCAGAGGATGATTAAAATCGACTGTGATAGATTCGCCTTCAATCGATTTTACTACCCCTGGCATTTCACTGCCATTCATCGCGCTAAATAACATGATAGTACCAATTTCAGGTATACCTGTTTCAGTAAAATCACGCAATGAAAAGTATTGCACTAAATCAGGGTTATGTTTCCCAAAAACAGTGTCTCCGGGTAATGAAAAGTTTTTCTTTTCACCTTCATTGAGGCCAATAAGCTGGGCTTCAAGTTCTGGAGATAAAGAATCATTCCCTAAGACAAACAACGCAGGCTTTCCTTGTGCGTGTGAGGAATCTGCGGTAGAGCCATCTTCCAATTTCAATGTGAAATGCAGTAAAACAGAGCTCTGCGCCTGTATTTGAGTAGACATAAACCAAACCTATTTTGTCATAAAATTCAGCCCAGAAAGTCTGGGCTGTGAGTTATTGCATTGTAACCTATTGTGTCGCCAATTTATTTAGCTTTTTCTTGCTTTGGTTTATCTGGCAAGAAACCTTCAAAAATGACGAGTGCTGCACCAATACAAATGGCCATATCAGCTAGGTTAAATGTTGGCCAATGCCAATTACCGACGTAAAAGTCAAGGTAATCAACAACAAAGCCATGAACTAACCGGTCACTCAGATTACCAATTGCACCACCAATAATTAATGCATAAGCAATATTCGATAAGCGCTTTTGTGCACTTTGGCGATACATCATAACCATTAAAATAATGGAGATCCCAACCGCTATCCCAGCGAAGAACCAACGCTGCCAGCCGCCTTCATCCGCTAAGAAACTAAATGCAGCACCAAAATTTTGGGCATACATGATGTTGAAAAACGGCATTACAGGATGCGGTTCGTACAGATTGAGATCTTTTAGCACTAATTGCTTGATCCCTAAATCCGCAACGATGATCACAATGGTTAACCATAACCAACGCAGACCGGTCGAACAAATTGGCGCCTTCATTAAGCAAACTTACGGGTTTCGCCGTTGCCGGCTACGTTAGTCACACAGCGACCACAAATTTCAGGTTGCTCGCTTGAAGAACCAATATCACTCGCATAGTGCCAGCAACGTGGGCATTTTTCACCCACAGCTTTGCTGAAAGCAATTTTCAGGCCGCTTAATTCACTTTCTTGCGCATCCACTGGCGCTGTTGCAATATCTGCAACTGTAGCTTGTGATGTCAGTAGCACAAAACGTAGTTCGTCACCTAAGCTTTGCAGTTTACTTGCTAATGCTTTATCAGCATACAGTGTGACCGCCGCTTCTAATGAACCACCGATGTGTTTATCTGTACGAGCTTGCTCTAACACTTTATTCACTTCGCCACGAACAGCTAACAACTCAGCCCAGAAACTGTTGTTCATTTCGTTTGACGCATCTAAACCAAATAAACCGTCATACCATTCTTCGGTTAAAACAAACTGTGAGCGCTTACCTGGTAACTGGTTCCAAATTTCATCTGAAGTGAAAGAAAGAACAGGTGCAACCCAACGTACTAATGCTTCAACAATGTGGAACAGAGCAGTTTGACAGCTACGACGCGCTAAGCTATCACTTTTCGCTGTATACTGACGGTCTTTGATGATATCTAGGTAGAACGACCCCATTTCAATGGAGCAGAAATGCATTAAACGCTGAATGACTGATAGGAAGTCATACTCATCATATGCTTTAGTAATTTCAGCTTGAGCTTCAAGCGCACGGCTAACCGCCCAGCGGTCTAACAGCACCATATCTTCAGGCTTAACCATGTCTGTTTCAGGATTGAAGCCATTCAGGTTAGCCAATAAGAAACGGGCCGTATTACGAATGCGGCGATAAGAATCAGCGGCACGTTTTAAAATTTCATCAGAAACAGCGATTTCGCCCGTATAATCCGTTGATGCCACCCATAAACGTAAGATATCCGCACCCAGTTTGTTCATGACATCTTGTGGGCTCACTGTATTGCCTAACGATTTAGACATTTTGCGGCCTTGGCCATCAACAGTAAAGCCGTGTGTCAGAACTTGGCGGTAAGGTGCTTTACCTTTCATCGCAGTTGATAGCATTAATGAAGACATAAACCAACCACGATGTTGGTCTGAACCTTCAAGGTACATATCCGCTGAATTACCGTGGAACTCAGGGCGAGCATCAACCACTGCAAAATGTGTCGAACCAGAATCAAACCACACATCTAATGTGTCAGGGACTTTTCGGTAAGTCTCCGCTTCAGCGCCTAATAGCTCTTCTGGGTCAAGATCCCACCATGCTTGAATACCATCGACCTCAACACGCTTAGCAACCTCTTCCATTAATTCTAATGTACGAGGGTGCAACTCTTCAGTGTCTTTATGAACGAACAGAGACATTGGTGTGCCCCATGTACGCTGACGAGAAATACACCAATCAGGGCGATTTTCAACCATTGCCTCAATACGAGCACGACCCCAGCCAGGAATCCATTGAACAATATCAATTTCCTTCAATGATTGTTCACGTAAGCCGTTTTTATCCATACCGATAAACCATTGAGGTGTCGCACGGAAAATAACAGGAGTTTTATGGCGCCAACAGCATGGGTAGCTATGTTGAATTGCTTGTTTATAGAGCAATGCCCCTTTTTCATCGAGTAATTCAACGATCAGGTCATTCGCTTTAAAAATAAATAACCCATCCAATGTTGGGTAGGTATTTGGTAGGAAACAGCCATCTGGACCCACTGGGTTCGCTGTTTCTAAACCATATTTTTGACCAACAATGTAGTCTTCAGGACCGTGGCCTGGCGCCGTATGAACGGCTCCTGTACCGGCGTCTAATGTCACGTGGTCGCCCAAAATTGCTGGAACATCAAAGCCCATAAATGGATGTTGGAAGCGCAGCAATTCCAGCGCAGTGCCTTCACACTCACCTAACACTTTCCACGACTCGATACCGGATGTTTTCATCACATCTTCTACGAGGTCGGCAGCTAAAATGACTAATTCGCCATTTGCTTCAACTAAATTGTATTTGAATTCAGGATTCAAAGAAATTGCACGGTTAGCAGGCAAAGTCCAAGGGGTCGTCGTCCAGATAACTAATGAAGGTGTTTTTTCACTAACAATGCCAAATTTTTCGCATACGGCTTTGCCATCTACCGCAGGGAAGCGAACGTAGATAGAAGGGGACGTTTTGTCATAATATTCCACTTCAGCTTCTGCAAGTGATGAACCACACGCAGTACACCAGTGAACAGGTTTAGCCCCTTTCACTAAATGGCCATTTTCGATGGTTTTTGCCAATGCCCTAATGATATGAGCCTCAGTTTTAAAATCCATCGTTAGGTAAGGTTTATCCCACTCACCTAAAACCCCTAAACGTATAAAATCAGCTTTTTGCCCTTCAATTTGCTCTTTTGCATATTGACGGCATTGTGCACGAAATTCAGCGGCAGAAACTTTTTCGCCCGGTTTACCTACGATTTGTTCAACTTTATGTTCAATAGGTAATCCGTGGCAATCCCAACCAGGAATATACGGGGAATCATAACCCGACAACCCTTTGGATTTAATAATAATATCTTTGAGAATTTTGTTAACTGAGTGACCAATATGAATACTACCGTTCGCATATGGAGGGCCATCGTGCAGAATAAACGTTTTCTTGCCCGATTTTGCTTTACGGATTGCCTGATACAAACCTTCTTTGTACCAGCGCTCTAACATCTGTGGTTCGCGTTTAGCGAGATCGCCACGCATTGGGAACCCTGTTTCTGGTAGATTCAGGGTATTTTTATAATCACTCATCGATTCTCAGTTCCAATTTTCCGCTAAATTATCTGATTCCTATTGCAGTAAGATATTCTCTCGCTGCAATTACATCATTAGCAATTTGCTCCTTAAGCGCTTCCAACGAAGCAAACCGCTGCTCATCACGTAATTTTTTACGTAACACTACATCAATATGACGCCCGTATAAATCCATACTTGCATCAATCAGATGAACTTCTAACTGCGTTCCTTTTCCAGATACAGTCGGTCGTGTGCCGATATTCGCCACACCAGGTAAAGGCTTATCGCCTAAACCATAAACTTCTACAGCATACACACCTGTAACTGGTGTGACTAAACGTTTTAACGGCAAGTTAGCTGTGGGGAAACCGATTGTCCTACCGAGCTGGTTACCATGTACGACCCGCCCGCTAATACGATAAGTATGCCCTAACAGATTTTCTGCCAATTCAAGGTCATTGTCTTGTATCGCTTTTCTAATAGCCGTGCTACTGATACGAAGACCCGAATCACAAAAGCTTTCTGTATCTGCAACCTCAAAACCGAATTCATGACCCGCTTGTTTTAAAAAGGTAAAGTCACCCATACGATTTTTCCCAAAACGGAAATCATCGCCAATAGCAAGGTACTTCACGCCTAGTTTGTTGACAAGTAAGTCCAATACAAACTCAGCCGGAGTCAATGACGCAAAGTGCTGGTTGAATTCAACACATAAGAGGTAATCAATACCACTATCTGCAAGATATTTCACTTTGTCTCGCAAACGTGTCAAACGCGCAGGCGCTTTGTCACCAATAAAAAACTCAAGAGGTTGTGGTTCAAAAATCATCACTACCGTTGGTAGCCCTAACTCCGCACCTTTGAGCTTCAAATTTTGAAGTAAAACCTGATGCCCACGATGGACACCGTCAAAATTACCAATAGTCAGCACGCAACCATGATGGCACGCCCGGATATTCTGTATACCGCGAATTAGCTCCATAACAGGCTCAATACCGAGGAAATTGCAGGATTATACCTTGTACGACGCCTAAGGTTAACCTTAGTTCGCAAAAGGTTTCATTAAACCCTATTTTTTTGATCTCTACACGATTTATTACCGACCCATTTTATGTGATTAGTCGGTTATAATGCTACCCAAACAGAGCTGTTAGGCACGAATATCAAAAACGTTGGGATAACCAATGGATTATCAATACAACAAATTTGTTCCGAGGTCTCTAAAAATATTAAATTTTTATCGTTTTCTCATCAATGCCTATAGCTAAACATAGATTACGATTAATAAGCAACCAATAACCGGGTAAATTTCATACTACCCACTGATTGATAGGCCAAATTTTTTTTTAGTTTTCATTTTTTTCAAATATCTGCCATCAATTACGCATTTTTTCACGCTAAGATCTGTATTCTTCTCATATTTGCTGATAGAATCTTGCACCATTCACAACGCATTAGCATCGAAGTACACGATGTTTATTTGCACAAATCCATTGACAAATGAAGGGCGAAAGGGCATATTCCTCGACCTTTGAATTGTCCTCAATAGAATACATTTGGGAGTTGGACCTTGGCTAATATCAAATCAGCTAAGAAACGTGCCGTTCAGGCAGAGAAACGTCGCCAGCACAACGCTAGCCGTCGCTCTATGGTACGTACTTTTATCAAGAAAGTTTACCTTGCTATCGCTGCTGGCGATAAAGAAGCTGCTCAGAAAGCATTCAATGACATGCAACCTATTGTTGATCGCCATGCAAGTAAAGGCCTGATCCACAAGAATAAAGCAGCACGTCATAAAGCTAACTTAGTTGCTCAAATTAAAGCAATGTAATTTTGCTTCTTGATTAGCTAAAAAAACCGGCTTTTGCCGGTTTTTTTGTCTGCTAAGCTTTTTTCTCTACGCTATTAAATGGAACCGAGAATAGATCAGAAAAATCTTTATTACAGACACGTTGTACCGCAGGGTGCTGGATCATCCTTTCGGCAAAAATAACATAATACTCTTCTTTTACACTTTCTAAACGCCCTAACTCCACAATATCATCACCACCTAAAAGATCAGGTGTATATTGAGATGGAGCGACAAAAATTGCATTATAATGCATACCAAATGCTTTCATTAATGCAGCATCATCAAACTCACCTAACACTTCCACTTGTAAATTTTTATTCCGTATCCAAGCGAGTATATGCCGACCTAATAGATAGCGCCGTCCCGGTATTAGTAAACGACGTTCTTCTAAACATTCAGGAAAGGGTTTTTTAGGGATAGGCTGACGGCAAAAGAAGCTCATGCTGCACTCCCCGAGTTTTACCGAGAACAAGCCTTCTTGTTGAGATGAGTCAACAGGGCAATCCGATAAAATCATATCGAGCTTATGTTGACTAAGTTGTTCTAATAGCAGCTCATGCGTTGACTCAAAGCAGCGCAAGTGAATTTGCTCATGCTCAACAACTGTAGTTTCTAATATTTTACTGACTAACTGTTTTGATAGTGTATCTGCCACTCCTACATCAAACAGTAGGTTAGATTCCCGGCTATAATTGACGATATCTAACATTTCTTGGCTAAGCATAAACATTTTGTCTGCATAGCGAAAAATTAATTGCCCAAGCTCGGAAGGAACTAACCCACGCCCCTGCCGCTTAAACAATTTCCCCCCTAAACGCTCTTCTAGTGCTTTTATTTGCCCTGTAATTGTTTGAGGAGTCAGGTAAAGTGCTTCCGCTGCTCCAACTACAGAACCTTCTTTGCATACATGCCAAAAGTAGTAAAGGTGGTTAAAATTAAGATGTGAAACCCGCATATCTATTCCTTTTGCACCGCCAACAGTAATCATCCGCGCTGCTGGTTATACACGTTTACCTGTACCCCATAACTCAGGAGCTTTCATTTAAATGCCGCAGTATATTCACAATATACTGCGGCATATCATAGAGTATTAGCTCGGAAATTCTTACTAATAATTTGAAAAATTATTTCGATAGTATGAACTATACTGACTCTTTTTGCTTCGGTAAGACTACCCTTAACATAAAATAACCTAAGAATGCTGCTAATGTAGAGCCAATTAAGATCCCTAGGCGTGAATAGGTACTATACACCTCATCAAGCCCATCAAATGCGAGACCCGTTATAAAAATAGACATAGTAAAACCGATCCCACATAGAACCGAAACAGCAAAGACTTGCTTTAAGTTAATCGACTCAGGTAATTTTGCAAACCCAAGTTTTACCGAAACCCAACTAAACAGAAAAATCCCAATTGGTTTACCGAGAATAAGCCCCGCAGCGACACCTAATGGCAATGGGCTGAGTAACCCTTCAAAAGTGACGCCTTGTAGCTGAACGCCCGAATTCGCAAAAGCAAATATAGGTAAAATTAGATAGACAACCCATGGGTGTAAAACATGCTCTAATTCTTCAGAAGGCTTAGTCTTATTCGTACCATGTAATGGAATTAAGAAGCCAACAATAACACCCGCTAATGTAGCATGAACACCTGATTTTAATATGCACACCCACAGTATGATACCAATAACCAAATATGCGGCAGTATTCTCAACCCTACGCCAATTCATTACACATAACAAGGCGATACATAATGCTGATAAACCTAAGGCAATCAGAGATACAGAACTTGTATAGAAAAATGCAATAATAACAATGACACCAAGATCATCAATAATGGCTAGTGCTAATAAGAACACTTTTAATTCTGTTGGTACACGCTTTCCTAATAGCGCCATCACTCCCAATGCAAATGCAATATCAGTTGCAGCAGGTATCGCCCAACCTTGTTGAGTAACACTGTCACCGCCATTAAATAAAAGGTAAATTAATGCAGGTGCTAACATTCCTCCAAGTGCTGCAATTGCAGGAAATATGGCTTTATCTCGTCCAGCAAGAGATCCTTCTAATAATTCACGCTTTACTTCAAGGCCAACAACCAAAAAGAAGATCGCCATTAAGAAGTCATTAATCCATAATATCAATGGCTTATCCAAACCAAACTCTGATATTTTAATAGACACGGGGATATCTAAAAATTGCTGATAAGCCCCTTGTAATGGTGAATTAGCCATTACTAAAGCGACTATGGCAGCAATAATCAGAAGTAAGCCCCCTGCTGCTTCTAACCTTAAAAATTTACGAATAATTGCTGTCATATATATAACCCCAGTATTTTTTTGAATGTTAATACTATGCTAATTATTAATTCGTAAAAAATCGTTTATTTATCCATTACCACTCGGAATAGACGATGTTTTAAGGGCGATGATCACGCTAAATGATAAAGAAACGTTAATTTTACTATAGACAATTTTTATAAAAACAAATAATAACTTTTGTTAAAAATAAACTTTATAAATTCAACTTTTATTACAGTACAAAATCTACATTTCTTTATGTCCTGATAAAAGCTTCCTCCTTTCTTTATTCGATTCCTTTCGCAAAAAAGTTAAATGTGGGAGACTGCTAATAAAATAGTTGCCAAGCGCTTCTCAAAAACGATGTGGTTAATTTGCCAATAAAACACTAACGATTACTATTTAACGATGACAACTTACGTACTATTTGCCGTACTTTTCGCTGCTTTTTGCCATGCGACTTGGAATGCCCTAGTTAAATTTGGCAGTGACCGTTTCTTCGGCCTTGTGATGATTTCTTTTTTTTCAGGGGTATTAACCATACCTGCAATACTTTGGCTTGGTTTACCTTCGCCTGAGGCCATCCATTGGCTTGCGTTATCGGTACTGTTTCATATTGGTTATACCTACTTTTTGAGTCAGGCTTATACATACGGCGATCTAGGGCAGATTTACCCAATATCTCGTGGGTCTGCACCTTTAATAACGGCTCTACTTAGTGCTTTATTATTCAATGAGTTAATACCATTAATGGGGTTTCTTGGCATCCTATTAATTATAAGTGGTGTTATCTTAATTGCTTTTGCAGGGAAAAAATTCACCTTAAATATCAATGGGAAGGCGCTCACCTTCGCTTTATGTACCGCTTTTTTTACGGCTTGCTATACCCTATCAGATGGTCATGGTTCTCGATCTAGCGAAGACCCTGTGGTGTATACACTTTGGTTATTTTTATTAAATGGGGTCGTATTAATCGTACCAGGCATCATTAAATACCGTCGTCGTTTATTGAGCGGGGTTCAGCAATATTGGCGTTCAGGGCTATTAGGTGGGTTAATGCAACTTATCAGTTACGGGATTGCAATATGGGCAATGAGCCAAGCACCTATTGTCGTCGTTGCTGCCATTAGAGAAACCAGCGTTCTGTTTGCTATGTTTTTATCGATTGTTTTTCTGAAAGAAAAGTTCAATATGATGCGGGTCATTGCCTGTGTCGTTATTTTATTTGGTGTCTTACTCGCTAAACTCAGCACCTAATATACTAATACACTGATATTACTAATAAAATAACTATTAGTTTTTATAATAGTCTCTGTAAACTATCATTGGTATATCAAAATACCCAGAGTGATTGCAATTAACTTCACTCTCAAACACCCTGAAACGATATATAAAAAACGCAGCTAATTTTTCATTTAGATATGAGGCAATAATGTCATTCTCAAAATCCTTACTAGCACTAACTGTTATCAGCGCTTCTTTCACCAGCTTTGCTGCTACGCCCGCTGATATCATGATTGTTGATGGTACTGTCCTCACTATGGATAATAAAAAACAAGTTATCGACCACGGAACCGTTGTGGTTAAAGACAACAAAATCATAGCTGTTGGGGGCCTGAGCTAGCAAAAAATTATCAAGCATCAGATGTTCTAAATGTTAATGGTGATATTGTTATGCCTGGGCTAATTAATACCCATACTCACGCCTCTATGACTGTATTTCGCTCTTTAGCCGATGATGTGCCTGACCGCTTACATCGCTATATTTTCCCATTAGAAAGCAAAATGGTATCTCGTGAGATGGTACGTATTGGGGCAAATCTCGCCAATATCGAAATGATTAAAGGTGGTGTTACCACATACGTTGATATGTATTATTTTGAGGATGAAGTCGCTAAAACAGTAGATAAAATTGGTTTAAGGGCGGTACTAGGGGAGTCAGTCATCAAATTCCCTGTGGCTGATGCGAAAAATGCCGATGAAGGCATTGAATATGCCGTTAACTTTATTAACCAATATAAAAATCATCCACGTATTACACCAGCTTTCGCCCCTCATGCTCCCTATACCAATTCAACTGAACATTTGCAGAAAATTGCTAAGTTATCTCAAGAACTGAATGTGCCAGTGATGATCCACCTCGCCGAAACAGACCGTGAACAAGAAGAAATTGCGAAACGCACTGGTGGTAAAAGCCCTGTTCAATACATGGCTGATATTGGCGCATTGAATAATAAAGTTATCGCCGCCCATGCCATTATGGTCGATGAAAAAGACATGGATTTATTAAAGCAATATGATGTAGGTGTCGCACATAATATTAGTGCGAATACTAAATCAGCTAAGGGAGTTGCTCCCGTAACAACTATGCTAGAAAAAGGAATTCGGGTAGGTCTAGGGACCGATGGGCCGATGTCGAGCAACACGCTAACCACCTTAAATGAACTCAATTTGGTCGGTAAAATTCACAAACTCGAAAATAAAGATAGAGCTGCTATGCCACCTATTACCGTTGTTGAAATGGCAACAATGGGTTCTGCTCGAGCACTACATATGGAAGATAAATTAGGTTCCCTTGAAGAAGGTAAGTTGGCAGACATTATTGTTATTGATACTAAATCACCAAATATGGTTCCTATGTATAGCCCATATGCTGCTTTAGTGTATGGAGCCAATGGCTCGAATGTTCGCCATACTATTGTTGATGGTAAGCTATTGATGAAAGATCGCCAATTACTGACCGCAAATGAGGGGTCAATTATTGCAGAGGCCCAAGATTTTGCTAACCAAGTACGTAAAACGGTGATTGCTAGCGGAGAAGTTGTTAAATAAGGTATAAAAATGGCTGACTTCACCATATGTAAAGTCAGCCATCCAGCTTGATTTATTATTAACTAATTATTTATTTAGTTAAATCATCAAAGAATTTTTTAACACCATCTAAAAAACTTTTAGAACGAGGGCTATTCTTTTCTCCCCCTTTTCCACCTAACGACTCACCAAACTCTTGCAGTAATGCTTTTTGTTTCTCATTCAGTTTGACTGGTGTTTCGACCACAATGTGGCACATTAAATCACCTTGTAAGCCCCCACGAACGGATTTCACCCCTTTCCCTTTCATGCGGAAAATTTTACCGGTCTGAGTTTCTGCCGGGATTTTTAGTTTCACACGCCCATCAAGAGTTGGGACTTCAATTTCCCCTCCAAGTGCAGCGTCAGCGAAGTTAATAGGCACTTCACAATGCAAGTTATTACCATCACGCTCAAAAATATTATGAGGTAATACATGAACCTGAACGAATAAATCCCCTGATGGCGCCCCATTTTCACCGGCCTCACCTTCGCCAGATAAGCGAACGCGGTCACCTGTATCAACCCCTGCAGGAATTTTTACTGATAAGGTTTTATACCTTTCAACTCGACCATGACCATGACATTTATTGCATGGGTCTTTAATCACTTTACCGCGACCATGACAGGTTGGGCAAGGCTGTTGTACTGAGAAAAAGCCTTGGCGCATATGTACTTGCCCCATCCCATGACAGGTTGAGCAGGTATCTGCACTGGTCCCTGGTTTAGCACCATTTCCATGGCACACATCACAGGTTTCCAGTGTTGGAATACGAATTTCTTTGGTCACTCCACGGACGGCTTCTTCAAGAGTCAGTTCCATGTTGTATTGCAGGTCAGAACCACGGCTTGGGCGTTGCTGTCTGCGGCCGCCTCCAAAAATATCACCGAAGACGTCACCAAAGATATCGCTAAAGTCAGCACCACCGCCGAAACCACCGCCGCCCATTCCACCTTGTTCAAACGCCGCATGGCCATATTGGTCATAAGCCGCACGTTTTTGATCGTCAGATAGAACTTCGTAAGCCTCTTTAATTTCTTTAAATTTGACTTCGGATTCGTCTTTATTCCCCTGATTACGGTCAGGGTGATACTTCATTGCTAAGCGCTTATAAGCCCGCTTAATATCTTTTTCGGAAGCATTTTTCTCGAGGCCTAGAACCTCATAAAAGTCTCTTTTTGCCATTCTCTATTTACCCTTAACATGCGGAACGGGCGTAGAGTTTCCTCGACGCCCGTATCCGGTATCAGTAACTATCATTTGCTACAGCTACTGCGCCCGCTAAGGGCATTATTTTTTGTCTTTGTCGTTAACTTCTTCGAATTCAGCATCAACAACATCATCATCTTTCTTAGCTTCAGCACCAGTTGCATCTGCGCCACCAGCTTGAGCTTGTTGTTGTGCAATTTCTAAAAGTTTCGCAGATGCAGTTACTAAGGCTTGGATTTTCGCTTCAATATCTGCTTTATCTTCACCTTTAGATGCTGCTTCTAACTCAGAAGTTGCTTTTTCGATATTCGCTTTATCTTCCGCTGGGAGTTTATCACCGGCTTCTTCGATTTGTTTACGAGTACCATGCACCAGTTGGTCAGCTTGATTACGAACTTGAACCAACTCTTCAAATTTACGGTCAGATTCAGCGTTCGCTTCTGCGTCACGTACCATTTTTTCGATTTCCTCGTCATTCAGACCAGAGGAAGCTTTAATAGTGATATTTTGCTCACGACCACTGTTTTTATCTTTCGCAGAAACATGCAAGATACCATCAGCATCAATGTCGAAAGTAACTTCAATTTGTGGCATACCACGTGGTGCTGCTTGGATACCATCTAAGTTAAACTGACCCAGTGATTTGTTATCACTTGCACGTTTACGCTCACCTTGCAGAACATGGATAGTTACTGCAGCTTGGTTATCTTCAGCGGTTGAGAATACTTGGCTGTGTTTCGTTGGGATAGTCGTGTTCTTCGAGATTAACGAAGTCATCACACCGCCCATAGTTTCGATACCTAAAGACAGAGGCGTTACGTCAAGTAACAGAACGTCTTTAACATCACCCGCTAAAACACCACCTTGTACTGCTGCACCCATTGCCACTGCTTCGTCTGGGTTCACGTCTTTACGTGGCTCTTTACCGAAGAAATCAGCAACAACTTTTTGTACCATTGGCATACGTGTTTGACCACCAACTAAAATAACGTCGTTGATTTCACTCACGCTTAAACCTGCGTCTTGTAGAGCAACTTTAACTGGCTCCATTGAACGCTTAACTAAATCTTCTACCAGTGACTCTAATTTCGCACGAGTCACTTTGATATTCATATGTTTAGGACCTGTTGCATCCGCAGTAATATACGGCAGGTTAACATCAGTTTGTTGTGCAGAAGACAGCTCAATTTTTGCTTTTTCTGCAGATTCTTTCAGACGTTGCATTGCTAACGGGTCGTTACGCAGGTCAACACCTTGTTCTTTCTTAAATTCTTCAACTAAGTAATTGATTAAACGAGTATCGAAGTCTTCACCACCTAAGTGAGTATCACCGTTGGTTGCCAGTACTTCATATGTTTTTTCGCCATCAACTTCATCGATTTCGATAATTGATAAGTCGAATGTACCACCACCTAAGTCATAAACCGCAATAGTACGGTTACCAACTTCTCTATCTAAACCATAGGCCAGAGCAGCAGCTGTTGGTTCGTTAATGATACGTTTTACTTCTAAACCAGCGATACGACCCGCATCTTTAGTTGCTTGACGTTGTGCATCATTAAAGTATGCAGGAACAGTGATAACAGCTTCTGTTACAGGCTCACCTAAATAGTCTTCTGCTGTTTTCTTCATTTTTTTCAGAACTTCAGCTGAAACTTGTGGTGGAGCCATTTTTTGGCCTTTCACATCTAACCAAGCGTCGCCGTTATCAGCCGCAATAATTTTATATGGCATGATAGAAACGTCGCGTTGAACTTCTTCGTCTTGGAAACGACGACCAATCAAACGTTTGATTGCAAATAAAGTATTTTCAGGGTTAGTCACAGCCTGACGTTTTGCTGGCTGACCAACTAAAATTTCACCATCTTGAGTGTACGCAATGATGGAAGGAGTAGTTCTATCACCTTCGCTGTTCTCCAGAACACGAGCTGTAGTACCATCCATAATTGCAACGCATGAGTTTGTTGTACCCAAGTCGATACCAATAATTTTACCCATCTAAAACGCCTCCAAAGGAATTCTTTTCACTATGATTTCGATATCAATCTATATGTGGCTCAATATTTCATTTTCAAGGGAGTTTTCACTCTGAGCTCAAAATTATTTTTAAATACGCAATAATTCTGATTGATATCCGTCGATGTCTTAAAGATGGGGTCACAAATCCATTCATCAAGGGGGGAATTAAAAAAAATTTGCATTTATTGCAAAAAAACCTGTCTTGTGATCATGGTTTGAGCAATTGAAACTGCGTATGATCCGCCGTTGCTGCTAACCAGGCAGCATTAATCAACTTATATCTACTTGAATTTTATATATTTTACTAGAGGTTATATGCAGCCTAGCTCTCTTGCAAATCCAGGCCCGCTTGGTTTACTCGGCTTTGGTATGACAACCATCCTGCTAAATATCCATAATGCAGGTTTCTTTCCTCTTTCATCTGTTATTTTAAGTATGGGGATTTTCTACGGTGGGCTTGCTCAATTTATTGCTGGACTGATTGAGTATAAAAAAGGCAATACATTTGGTGCAACCGCATTTACCTCCTACGGCATGTTTTGGATTTCATTAGTTGGTTTATTATTTTTACCAACATTAGGGTTAGCCGAAGCAACTTCCCCTGAGTTTTTAGGCGTCTTTCTCGCTATTTGGGGAGTCTTTACCTTTTTTATGTTCTTAGGAACCTTTAAAGCAAACTTAGCACTGCAATTTGTCTTTGGTAGCTTAACGGTTTTATTCGCGCTATTAGCCATTGGAAATATAACAGGCAATGCCACATTACTGAAATTTGCAGGTTTTGAGGGCATTATCTGCGGCGCCAGTGCATTTTACTTAGCTGTTGCTGAGATTTTAAATGAACAATATGGCAAAACAGTATTACCTATAGGGCAGCGCAGTTAATGATAAAGAATAGTTTTTAATTATTTACCTTAAATCGTTTTAATCAGGTGGGGAACACTCACCTGATTACGTTCAATGACACTTCTCACGATAACTATTCTGACCGGATCGCCGATTTAGGCCTAAAAGCTTTGACTATTGCAGGGTCAGTTTCCACATATGGGCCGTCAAGTAATTGAATGCAATATGGAATACTGGCAAAAATCCCAGAGACTAATACATTACCGTCTTTATCTTTTAACCCCTCAAGAGTCTCGGCAATTGCTTTCGGCTGCCCTGGCAAGTTCAAAATTAAAGCTTGATTACGGATCACACCAACTTGGCGGGATAAAATCGCCGTAGGGACAAACTTCAAACTAATTTGGCGCATTTGTTCACCAAACCCGGGCATTTCACGGTCTGAAACCGCAAGAGTTGCATCTGGAGTCACATCACGGCGAGCTGGCCCAGTACCACCTGTTGTTAGAACCAAGTGGCAAGCAAATTCATCCACCAGCTCACACAGTGTTTGCTCAATCATGATTTGCTCATCAGGGATCAGGCGAGTTTCAATACGAAAAGGCGTTGTCAGCGTTTTTGCTAACCACTCTTCTAATGCAGGAATACCTTTATCTTCATAAATACCACTCGAAGCACGATCAGATACTGAAACCAGACCTATGCGCAATTCATTCATATAAACCTCAAAAAATTGATCAATCAGAAGCTGTTTACTCATGGGTAAACAGGCTCTTATCATATCATGATGCGTTTTTTCATACAGCGCCCTCAATTTTATATATTGAAATTGAGAACTAACTCAATGAAAAATTTTCATAAAAAAACCCAGCTCGTAAGCTGGGTTTGAATAGAAAAAGGTAATATTACAGTAAATCTGCAATCATTTTTTCCAGTTTTTCTTGGTCTACCGCAAACTTACGAATACCATCAGACAGTTTATCAACCGCCATTGGGTCTTGGTTATGCTGCCAGTAGAACTCAGCTTCAGTCAGTTTTTCACCTGGCTCTTGAGTTTTACCCGCATCAGTCAGTTTACGAACTAATTCACCTTGTGATTCAGATAACTCTTTCAGTAAGCCCGGAGAGATTGTTAGACGGTCACAACCTGCTAATTCGATGATTTCACCAACATTACGGAAGCTTGCACCCATCACTACTGTTTTATAGCCATGAGCTTTGTAGTAGTTATAGATTTCAGTCACAGAAATCACACCTGGGTCTTCTTGTGGCGCAAATTCTTTTTTATCCGTATTGGCTTTGTACCAGTCAAGGATACGGCCTACAAATGGGGAAATTAGGTAAACCCCCGCTTCCGCACAAGCACGAGCTTGAGCAAAAGAGAATAATAAGGTTAGGTTACAGTTAATGCCTTCTTTTTCTAGTTTCTCCGCAGCACGGATACCTTGCCAAGTTGAAGCGAGTTTAATCAGAATACGGTCATTGCTGATGCCAGCATCGTTGTACATTTTGATTAAATGACGAGCTTTAGCAATACAAGCTTCTTCGTCATAAGAAAGACGCGCATCAACTTCAGTAGAAATACGACCCGGAACTAATTTCAGAATTTCCAGACCGATATTAACTGCCAGTTTGTCACAAGCATCAACAATTTGTTGCTCGCGGTTGCTGCTTTGCTTACGCGCCCACTCTACCGCTTCATCGATTAGTTTGCGGTATTCAGGCATTTGTGCAGCATTTAAGATCAGCGACGGATTAGTTGTCGCATCTTGTGGTTTGTATAGCTTCATCGCTTCGATGTCGCCAGTATCAGCAACAACGGTTGTCAGACTACGTAAGGAGGTTAGTTTATCGGTCATTTCTTTAATCTCGTTGTTATACCCGTCATACTTCAAGCTGTAGTGGTGTTTGCTTACCACCTACCTACAATTTGAATTACTTTGCGTATTATAAAGGAATTGTGGCTATAGCCGCACCGTATACAGATAATATCATGCATCCACATTGCTGCAAGCAAGGAAATCCAGTCAGAAGCAACTATTTGATTGGCAATCGGTTTCGCCCCTTGATATAAAACTGAATCCTTTTAGCTAAACATCATTGATTAAAGAATAACAAAAAACAATATTGGTTTGGCTTATTATATCAATTAGCCATTAAGGATGAATTTTTGCTAAAGTAACGGCTATCATTGTTTAAAAAGGGTCAAGTCATGCTGATTACTATTTCACCTGCAAAAACATTAGACTACGAAAGCCCCCTGGCAACCCAGCAATTCACACAACCCGAGCTATTGGCTGAATCACAGAAACTGATTAATGTATGCCGTAAGCTAACCCCCGCTGATATTGCAAGTTTAATGAAAATTAGTGATAAGCTAGCAGGGCTCAATGCCGCTCGTTTCGCAGAGTGGCATGCTGATTTTACACCTGACAATGCAAGGCAAGCTATTTTAGCGTTTAAAGGTGATGTCTATACTGGCATGCAAGCCGAAAGCTTTTCTCAAGCAGATTTTGAATTTGCCCAATCTCACTTGCGTATTTTATCTGGTCTGTATGGCGTATTAAGGCCTTTAGATTTGATGCAGCCATATCGCTTAGAAATGGGCATTCGTTTAAAAAACACCCGTGGCAAAGATTTGTATGAATTTTGGGGAGACATTATCACCAAACAGCTTAACCAAGCACTTGCAGAGCAAAAAGACCAAGTGCTCGTCAACCTTGCATCCGATGAATATTTTAAATCAGTGAACACTAAAAAACTGGATGGCGAAATCATTAAACCTATTTTTCTTGATGAAAAAAACGGTAAATATAAAGTCATCAGTTTTTATGCAAAGAAAGCTCGTGGTTTAATGAGCCGGTTTATTATCCAAAATAAATTAACGAAAACAGATCAGCTTTCTGATTTTAATTTAGATGGTTATCAATTTGATGAAAGCCAGTCTAAAGGTAATGAGTTAGTCTTTACCCGCTCAGAACAGCCTTAAAACTCAAATTCAGGTATTGCCATAAGGTCAATACCTGATTATTTCAAGATGTTTTATTTTTTCGTACCCCATCACAGTTTAATAATAAAGCCTGCATACTCACAAAAATTCGCATCGATTACTCAGTTTACGGTTTCAGTTTATGACAACATAGGTTAAGTTTTACCCACTATTTTGGAGGTAAAGTATGCCTTATGTTGCATCATCAAAGCGCTATACTGAAATGGAGTATCGTTCATGTGGCCGTAGCGGGTTACGTTTACCAATGATTTCATTAGGGTTATGGCATAATTTCGGCGATAACAAACCTTTTGATAATTGCCAAGCCATGCTTCGGCACGCATTTGACCTTGGGATCACCCATTTTGATCTCGCCAATAATTATGGCCCACCACCCGGTGCTGCGGAAAGCAAATTTGGTCGGATCTTACAACAAGATTTCCTACCTTATCGTGATGAAATGATTATTTCTTCAAAAGCAGGTTATACCATGTGGGATGGCCCTTATGGTGATTGGGGAAGTAAAAAATATCTTATTGCAAGCCTAAATCAAAGTTTGAAACGGATGGGACTTGATTATGTCGATATTTTTTATCATCACCGCCCTGATCCAAACACCCCTTTAGAAGAAACCATGGGGGCTCTTAACCTCATTGTGCGCCAAGGTAAAGCATTATACGTAGGTATATCTAATTACCCTACAGATGTAGCAAAGGAGGCCATCAGTATCCTCAATAAATTAGGTACTCCATGTCTTATCCATCAACCTAAATATTCCATGTTAGAACGCACGCCCGAAGAAGGACTCCTTGATTTACTGGAAGAAGAAGGGGTTGGCTCTATCGCTTATTCACCACTGGCTGGTGGAATTTTAACTGACCGCTATTTAAACGGTATCCCTGCCGATTCACGGGCTGCCGGTAACCCTTCACTACCGCCAGAAAGGCTCACTTCAAGTGTTTTATCTAAAGTCAAACAGTTGAACGAACTTGCGGAAAAAAGAGGTCAAAAACTCAACCAAATGGCCTTAGCATGGCTACTTCGTCATGACCGAATCACCTCGGTATTGATTGGTGCTAGTCGTATTAGCCAAATTGATGATGCTATGGGGATATTGAAAAATCGCGCTTTTACGCAACAGGAACTTAAAACTATTGAATTGATTTTAGAGGATTCAATATAAATTGCTTCTTAAGGCAAGTTGCAGAGTATATCTGCAACTTGATAATAATAAAAACTAACGGTATTCACCATTCGCTTTAAATTGGACGACGGAATATGGCTGGGTTCTGCCATCCGGTTGTTCCATCCCTAAACTGCCAATTGGCATCCCCGGCACCGAAATGCCAACGACATCCGCGGGGAGTGATTCAATAGCGTCAAGACTACTTACAGGGACATGACCAACAATCACTTTCCCTTTATATTTAGCAATATGGCAGCTACGTAAATTATAAGGCACCTTTAATTTATCATTTAACTGGCTTAATTCATCATAACTTATCTCATTAATAACAACATCATAGCCCGCTTTATTAATTGCTTCCCCCCATAACTGGCAGCAGCCACAGTTTGCATCTTTATACAATTGTACGCTTTCTGCTTGCGAAAAAGCCGAAAATGACAGTAATAACATTCCACTTAAAATTAGTTTTTTCATCCAGTTCACCTTTTAAATAATCACTAATAATATTTATAAAAATCTATTTTTTATTGCGCGCCTGACAAATTAGTTTGTATGCAGCAGGAATAATAAATAACGATAATAATGGTGCAGTGATCATTCCTCCAATCATGGGGGCTGCAATCCGACTCATCACTTCAGAGCCAACTCCAGTACCTAATAAAATAGGTAATAAACCTGCTAAAATTACCGCAACCGTCATGGCTTTAGGTCTGACTCTAAGTACTGCACCTTCATATAATGCACTATCTAAATCTTGTTTTGATAACTGGTTAATTCCTTGCACTTTTTCTTTATCTTCAATAGCATGTCTTAAATAAATCAACATAACAACACCGAACTCAGCGGCTACGCCCGCCAATGCAATGAACCCCGTTCCCGTCGCAACGGATAAATTAAAATTCATCCAATAAAGGAACCAAATAGCCCCGACTAAAGCAAAAGGTAGGCTGAGTAAAATAAGTAATGCTTCACTGAAACGCCTAAAAGCTAAATACAACAACACAAAAATGATCATAATAGTTGCGGGTACCATTAGCATAAGCTTTTGGTTAGCTCTTTCTAATAATTCAAATTGCCCTGTAAATGAATAACTCAACCCCGGCTTCATTTGGATGTTATCTTTTATTGCGGCATCAATATCTTTAATAACAGAAACCATATCGCGGTCTCGTGCGTCAATATAAATCCAACTTGTTGGACGTGCATTTTCTGTTTTCAACATAGGTGCCCCCATATTGACAGCCACATCGGCGACATCACTCAGTACAATTTGTTGCTTACTTGGCGTTAAAATCGGTAATAATTTCAATGCGGAAACACTATTTCGATGATCCTGTGGATATCTTAGACTTATGGGATAACGTTCAATACCTTCTACCGTTTCACCAATCATTTCCCCCCCTGTCGCCATCGATATATACACTTGTACATCGCTAATACTCATTCCATAACGGGCGGCTTTTTCTCTATCAATCTTGACATCAATATAGCGGCCACCAACCAACCTTTCTGCTAATACAGAAACAACACCGGGCACAGATTTAGTTACTTTTTCAATTTCTTGCGCTAAAGCATCAATTTCTTGGAGATCTTTACCTGAAACTTTAATCCCGATAGGGCTTTTTACCCCCGTTGAAAGCATATCGATCCGGTTACGAATTGGTGGAACCCATAGGTTTGCAACCCCTGGTAAACGAACTGTTTCATCTAATTCGTCAATGATTTTTTCAAGCGTCATCCCTTCTCGCCACTGTGATTGTGGTTTCAAACGAATTGTCGTTTCAATCATTTCCATAGGAGCGGAGTCTGTTGCCGTCTCAGCTTTACCAACTTTGCCAAATACAGTGTCTACTTCAGGAATGGTTTTTATAAGCTTATCGGTGTTCTGTAATAAAAATGCAGCTTGAGCGGGTGAAACCCCCGGCAATGTTGAAGGCATATATAACAAGTCGCCTTCATTAATTGATGGTAAGAATTCACCGCCTAAATGCTTTAACGGCCATATCACGGTAAATAGTGTTAAAAAACCGATTAATAATGTCGTTTTCGGCCATGCTAAAACCTTAAGCAAAATAGGGCTATACAGTGAGATAAGCCAACGGTTAAGTGGGTTTTTATTTTCATTTGGAATATTACCGCGGATCCAATACCCCATTAAAATGGGGATCACTATTAATGCTAAGGCAGCTGCCCCAGCCATTGCATAGGTTTTTGTAAACGCAAGTGGTCCAAATAACCGTCCTTCTTGCCCTTCTAACGTAAAAATAGGGATAAAAGAAAGAGTGATAATTAATAAACTAATGAATAAGGCAGGCCCAACTTCCACAGCGGAATCAGTTATAAGTTTCCAACGCTGAGCATTATCGAGTATTTTACCTTCATTTTGGTGTTGCCATTTTTCTAATTTTTTATGGGCGTTCTCTATCATCACGATTGCAGCGTCAACCATCGCACCAATCGCAATTGCAATCCCCCCTAACGACATAATATTTGCATTTATTCCTTGATAGCGCATTACAATAAAAGCAATAAATAAACCAAGCGGTAAAGAAATAATAGCCACTAATGCCGAACGAAAGTGCCATAAAAAAACGGCACAGACGAGGGCTACAACAATAAATTCTTCCAGTAATTTATAACTTAAATTATCTATAGCATTATCAATTAATATGCTTCTATCATAGGTTGTGATGATTTCAATACCTTCGGGTAAGCTAGCTTTTAAATCATCAAGTTTTTGTTTTACATCTTGGATAACATCACGTGCATTTTCACCTGAGCGAAGTAAAATTATTCCACCAACAACTTCCCCCTCACCATTCAGCTCCGCGACCCCACGGCGCATCTCAGGGCCTTCTTGTACTCGAGCAACATCTTGTAAATAAATAGGGATGCCACTTTCAGATGTTTTCAGGTAAATTTTATTAAAATCATCCAGTGACTGAAGATAGCCACTAGCTCTAACCATATACTCAGCTTCAGCAATCTCAATTGAAGAGCCCCCAGCTTCTTGGTTAGCCATCTCTACCGATTGTTTTATCTCAGGTAAAGTAATTGAGAACTGGGCAAGCTTCAGAGGGTCAACCACTATTTGGTATGATTTCACCACACCACCAACGGTTGCTACTTCCGAAACATTAGGCAGCGCTTTTAATTCATACTTCAAAAACCAATCTTGTAATGAACGTAATTCAGCTAGATTATGCTTTCCAGTTTTATCGACTAAAGCATATTCAAAAACCCAGCCTACCCCTGTCGCATCTGGTCCAATCGATGCGACTGCCCCTTTAGGTAACTTAGTTTGAACCTGATTTAAATACTCCAAAACCCTTGAACGAGCCCAGTACAAATCAGTATTATCTTCAAAAATAACATAAACATATGAATCACCAAATGCAGAAAAACCTCGTACTGTTTTGGCACCTGGTACAGATAACATCGTGGTAGTTATTGGGTAAGTAACTTGGTTTTCAACTAACTGTGGAGCCTGACCCGGATAGGTCGTTTTAATAATGACTTGAACATCGGATAAGTCAGGCAAGGCATCAACTGGTGTATGGCGAATACTCCAGAGGCCTGCAATAACTAAAAAAACTACCCCCATTAATACCAAGAACCGATTAGCTACTGAGCGTCTTATAATCCATTCCAACATAGTCTACTCCTGAGATTTATGTGATGAATGATTAGATGGTGTGGCTTGCTCAGAAAGTGCTTCCATTCGTGCTAATGCACCAGCAATATTGGCTTCAGAATCAATAAGGAAAATACCTTGAGTCACTATAGGCTCTCCAACTTGTAAACCTTCAGATATGGCTGTCATTTGTTGAGATTCCTTGATGACCCGAACTTTTTTCGGGATAAACTCACCGTCTTTCCCTACCGCAATCACATGTTGTTCTTTACCTGAATCCACTATCGCCTGAGAAGGAATTAATAGACTTTCTTTATCTTCAGCGACTAAATTTAAATAAGCAGTCATCCCAGGTTTTAATAAATTTTCCCCATTTGTAATTTCTGCACGAATATTAATAGTCCGGCTAGCCGCATCAGCACTCGGTAATATCAACCAGTTATTTACTTTAAATTGGTGATTAGGATAAGCAGGAATAGCAACAGAAAATTGAACCTCTTTATTCAACAATTCTGCTGTTGATTGTGAAATAGATGCATTCAACCATAATGGAGTTGTTCCTTGAATTTGAGCAATAACTCCTTCTTTTGTCACATTCATTCCAAGGCGTAGATTTAGTGCTGTAATCACCCCTGAAATAGGCGCTTTGATGATAAAACGAGTTTGTACTTTGCTACTTTTAATAAATTGAGCAATTGAATTTTCTGGCATGCCATTTAAACGTAGGCGTTCAAGCACGCTATTAAGATCTGTTTGTGGAACGCCCATCTGCTTCAAGGCGAGATATTCACTTTGAGCTTCGACCCATGCAGGGATGGTTAACTCAGCGATAGCTTCTCCTTTTTGGATCTGCTCCCCCACCGTAAATGGATAAACTTTTTCGACAAAACCACTTTCCCGTGCTTGTACGATGGCAAATTGGTGGTCATTAAATACAATTTCAGCAGGAAATGTTAAGTCATAGTTTAATTTTCCCCATTTCACAGCCACTGTTTTTACACCTAAATTTTGCGTTTGTGTTGGGTTAATAGTGACCCCTTTACTATCTGCTGAAGCTAAATTCTCATCCGCATATTTAGGTACTAAGTCCATATCCATAAAAGGAGACTTACCCGGCTGCTCAAATTTAGTATTTGGGTACATCGGGTCATACCAATATAAAACGGTGCGCTCTTGTTTTTCAGTTTCCTGTACCAGTTTTTCATCTACAAAGAAATAACGGTAAAATAAAATTGAAATCGCACTCGATAAAATAACCACAAGCAGTAATTTGGCCAGGTTGACTAATGACATAACATCTCTCTATCTATTTAATTTATCTTTTCGATTGATTTCAATATGGAAAGGTTGCCTTTTTGAGAAAAAGAAAACGTTAGTTCATCATTCTCTTGTAAACCTTTAATCATATTTTCATCTTCATAGGTAAAACGCATAGTCATTGGTGGCCAACCAATACTTTCAATTGCTTGGTGGTTAATTGTTAGTTTTTTATTCGCTTTATCAATCGCAATTAACTTACCTTCTGTGTTAATAACCGGCTCAGCAACTTTTTCTGGGTAAACAGAATGATCGTGCTCCGCTGTATTTGCGTAACCTATCGTTGTGAACATCCCTATCGAAAGGGCAAAAATAACTTTATTCAAATTTTTCATGTTTACGATCCTATTTGTCCGCCACCTAATGCAGAGAATAAATTCACTTCATTCTTCTGCTGCTCTATTTTCAACATCAATAAATTCTGTTGCTCTGTAAATAAAATTCTTTGTGATTCAAGAACATCTAAATAGCTTAAACTGCCATATTGGTAACTAGCTTGTTTTTGAGCCAATACATGTTCTAACGTTTTGACATACTGCTTTTGAGAGAATATTTGTTTTTCTAAACTAGATTTAATCACCAACGCATCTTTCACTTCACGAAAAGCCACTTGGATATTTTTCTCGTAATTAACAATTGCTTTATTTTTGCGAATAGTCGCTAGCTCTAAATTTCGGCTATTTGTACCACCAGTAAAAATAGGGAGTGTAATTTTAGGAATAAAATTCCAAATACCATTCGAGGAATCAAATAGTCCCGACAAAGAGTCATTACTATTCTCAATGCCAGTATTGAAAGAAATAGAAGGGAAGAATGCCGCTCTTGCTACACCAATATTCGCATTTTCTGAAATAATATTTTGCTCTGCCGCCATAATATCAGGCCTTTTTAATAACATTTCAGAAGGTATATTTGAGGGGGTTATAATAAGTGGATACTTTGGCTCATAGCTCGTTGAGGCTATTTTTATTTTCTCAGCGTAATCATGCGTCAAGAAATTGACTAAGTTTTCATTTCTTACTATTTCACTATTAATTTTTTCTATACTAATTTCAATGGATTGAACTTGCCCTTTCGCTTGCTCTAAATCTGATAGTGTCGCATTTCCTGCTGCAACTTTTTGCCTCACAATAGATTGGCTGTTGAGATAACTGTTTTTTGTTTCTTGAGCAATTAATAAAAGTTGTTGGTTGTATACCACATCTAAATATGCGTCAGCGACAGCCTTAATCGTTAAAATTTGTGTAGCTCGGCTCATTTCTTTAGAAGAAAGGAATTTTGCTTTATCAGCTTCTGATAAATTCTTAATACGACCAAAAAAATCGAGCTCATAACTAATATCAATACCCGCACTGTATTTTTTATTCAGAGATGAATCAGAATTCAGTGACTGGTTATAATCACCACTCGCTGATGAGCTAATTTGTGGGTACTTTTCAGCCTGAGACAAGCCAAAACGAACACGAGCTTCTTCCACATCTAATGCGGCAAGATAAAGGTCACTGTTCTTTTCAAGGGCTGTCTGTATCACCCTTTTCATTTGCGGGTCTTGAATAAACGCTTGCCAGCTAGGTATAGAAAATGTCGATTCCCTTGTTCTGCTAGCGGCCGTTAAATCAGAATGTAATTGTTCTGGTACATTAGACTTTGGGCGCTGATATTCAGGAGCGAGAGAGACGCACCCTGTTAAAATTAGAGCATGAGCTATCAGTAATATTTTTGGTGAAAACATGGTATAGCCACGCCCCTAGTAATTAAAATTATTGCTATGGTAAAAAACACCTCCTGTTAGATTCATGACATGAAAATGACAAATTTGTCATTTTACATTTGTTGGTTTCAATGCTTAGAATAAAGCTGGATAAAATAGCTCCAACTCAGCTTTGAGGTACTTGTGAAATTACTTATTGTAGAAGATGAACATAAAACCAGAGAATATTTATCAAAAGGGTTAACTGAATCTGGTTTTATTGTCGATGCGATAGAAAATGGTATTACGGGGCTTCATATGGCAACAACAGAAGAGTATGACCTCATCATCCTTGATGTCATGTTGCCTGATATTAACGGTTGGGAAATAGCGAAAAACCTACGTACTATTGGCAATAACACTCCTATATTAATGTTAACTGCATTAGGTAATGTTGAGCATCGAGTGAAAGGCCTTGAACTTGGCGCTGACGATTATCTTGTAAAACCTTTCGATTTTTCTGAATTACTTGCTCGTGTTAGAACTCTTTTACGTCGAGGAAATAATAATATTCAAAAAACTCAATTTTCTATTGCTGATTTGCATGTTGATTTAATTAAAAGGCGAGTCACTCGGTCTAATGAAAAAATTAATTTAACGAGTAAAGAATTTGCTTTGCTTGAGTTTTTTGTTCTACATCAAGGCGAAGTGCTATCACGCTCTTTAATTGCATCAAAAGTATGGGACATGAATTTTGATAGCGACACCAATGTTATTGATGTCGCGATTAAGCGTTTAAGATCAAAAATCGATCATAATTACGAACCGAAACTGATCCATACCATTAGGGGTATGGGGTATTTACTTGAGATCCCAGAAAATGAATAAGCTATTTCGCTCCCCGATCTCTATTTCTGCTCGGCTTATTTTCTTGATCAGCATCACCCTTTCCCTTGCATTGTTATTATTTAGCTGGCTTATGATCAACTCTGTCGTTTTGCATTTTAAACAGCAAGATGAATATACACTCAACCAAATTAATTTAACGATCCACAGTTTATTAAACGAAAATGCTGGCTCACAAGATGAGCAATATACACTGATCAGAACTATTATTAATGAACATCAAGATATTGTGGTTTATTTGAGTGACAATAATGGAAAGGTATTAACATCACCGAATGCAACAACAGAACTTATTTCCCACTTAAAAAATTATGACCCTAGCAAAAGCAATAAAGACCTCTACCTTAAAAATTACCGCCTGTCAGAAAGCTATATTCAAATCAGTGGCCCTTCAGAAGCAAAAAAATATCGGCTAGTAACAGCTTTATCCTTAAATTTCCATCATGATTACCTTAATTCACTAATAAATAATTTAATTATCAGTGCGGTTTTGCTATGTTTTTTAACCGTTTCTATTGTTTATTTTCTTGTTATCAAAGGGTTGAAACCACTTAAAGATGTCAGTGATGAAATAAAAAATGTCACCTCAGAGAATTTAAGTATTCGCTTAGACCCAACCGCTGTCCCTAAAGAACTAAAACAATTAACTATTTCATTTAACCAAATGTTGGTTAAAATTGAAGATGTTTTTGTCAGGCAAACCAATTTTTCAGCGGATATAGCCCATGAAATGCGCACTCCTATCACTAATTTAATGACTGAAACACAAATATCTTTAAATAAAAATCGAACAAAGGAAGAATTAGTCGAGGTGCTTTATTCAAACTTGGAAGAATATAATCGACTATCACGGATGATCTCAGACATGTTATTTCTGGCGCAAGCCGATGATAACCGATTGATCCCAGAGAAAAAACAGATCAATCTTAAGGAGGAAATAACTTTAATTCTTGATTACTTTGAGTTTTTAGCAGAAGACAATGAAATTCAATTAAAACTTATTGGTGAAGCAAACCCTATTTTTGCAGATAAAAACATGCTTCGTCGAGCAATTACCAATTTAATTTCGAATGGCATCCGCTATACGCCAAAAGGTGATTCCGTCAGTATAAATTTGGCAAATGTCAAAGGTGGAATTGAGATTATCATTAGTAACCCAGGTAAAAAAATCCCTGAAGAACATCTCCCTAAGTTATTTGATCGCTTTTATCGGGTGGATAAATCAAGGCAAAGAAAAAATGAGGGGAGTGGAATTGGTTTAGCGATTGTGAAATCAATTATACTTGCACATAAAGGATCTATTCAGATTGCTTCAGATGAGTATTCTACCCGTTTTACAATTTTCCTTCCTAATAATATATAAAATTTCTCATTTAGAGTTAAAAAAGAAAAATGGCAGATTTGTCATTTTTCTGTCAGGTATTAGACAGAAATAAACCCTTATTATAACCATATAGAAAGTTATTCTGTTTTATTTTAATAAGGATTTATCATGAAAAAAGTTATTTTGACTTTAGGGCTTATCGTTGTCACTGCTAATATGGCTTACGCAAAACCTGAAAATAATATACATAAAAATGCGGCAACGGCGCTTTCATTTACTGAGAATAGCACATCTGTATCGACTCAAAAGGCGATTAATAACCACCTTAATCAAGCTGGAATTAATACAAAAAAAGCCATTAACCAAGGATTAAGTTTTTCTGAATTAGATAGCCATGCTAAAGCGGCTGTTGCCCTTAGTTTTACTAAAAACAATACGTCACCAACAATGAGGCAAGCAATTTTAAATCACAAAAGCCAATCTAAAGATTTTCAACAATCAAAGCCTTTGAGCTCAACATTATTTACCGATATGAATGAACATGAGAAGGCAATTACTATGCTGAAGTTTAATAAAAATAGTTCCTCAGCGAGTATTCAAAATGAAATTAACCGTCATTTAGAGCAGCTCAATTAATAGATTAAATTTAATTGTTCATTCACTTGAATAAATAACGGAGGCCAGAGCCTCCGTTATTTATTAATATGCTATTTACTCTTATTGCTTAGGTGCTAATTTCATCAAGAATGTACGCAACTCTGCAAAATCAGAAGGTAAGAAATGCGATAACAGCGGAAGTTCAGCACGCTCAGCAAGCTCTTTTGGTAAAGGGATCTGTTTACCTAAGATTTCCTCGACACTTTCTTTAAACTTAGCTGGGTGAGCCGTTCCTAAAAATAGTCCGTATTCCCCTTGTTGTAGCTGATCACGTAAAACACGATAAGCAACAGCAGCATGTGGTTCTGATAGATAACCTTTTTTATCCAATTCACGTACGGTTTCTTTTGTCACATCATCATTAACCGTGCCATAACCAAGATCTTTCAGTGACCAGCCTTTACGGCGGAATAATTCCTCAATGCGTGGCCAGTTATTTGGTTGGCTAACATCCATAGCGTTCGACAAAGTAGCTACGGTTTGATGTGGTTTCCACTCGCCTTCAACAAGATAGCGTGGGACAGTATCATTCACGTTAGTCGCTGCAATAAAACGCTTAACAGGTAACCCCATTGATTTAGCTAATAAACCTGCGGTTAGATCCCCAAAGTTACCACTTGGTACAGAGATCACGAGTTGATCACGTTTTTCAGCTGGGATCTGTGCAACGGCTTCAAAATAATAACAAATCTGAGCCAGTAAGCGGCTAATATTGATCGAGTTAGCTGAGTTAAGGTATAGGGCCTTTTTCAGTGCTTCATCATCAAATGATTGTTTGACTAATGCTTGGCAAGCATCGAAATCATCTTTGATAGCAACGGTATGAATATTGTCACCCAGTGTACAGAATAGCTTTTCTTGTAACGGGCTGATTTTCCCTTCTGGGTATAAAATAACAACCTGCACATTTTTTAAACGATAAAATGCATGTGCAACTGCTGCCCCTGTATCACCGGAGGTTGCCGTTAAGATAGTAACTGGTTGGTCACCTGCGACTTGCCCTAAAGCTTGAGCCATAAAACGCCCACCAAAGTCTTTAAATGCTAGCGTAGGGCCGTGATAAAGCTCTAAAGTCGCGATATCTTCCTCAACCTTAGACACTGGTGCAGGGAAGGCAAATGCGGCTTTCACGCGTGCAGTTAATTCTTCTTGAGGAATTTCATCACCAATAAAGGCATTTAAAATACGGCTACTACGTGTCACGAAATCTAATTTTAATAGTTCTTCAATTTCGCTTGCACTAAACTCTGGCAGGTCTTGCGGAAAAAATAAGCCTTGTTGTTTACCAAGCCCCTGCTTAACTGCCTGTGCAAAACTTACTTGTTCGTTATTATCTTTTAAATTATACAGTTTCATTATTTACCCTATTGTCCTTGCCCCTGCGAGATCCAAACGGCAGATATGCACAAAGCCTTCATCATTCTGAATATAATGTTGTTGCAAGTAATCCGCCATATTTTCAGCGATTTGTTTATCATCGCAAATGGCAAACAGTGTCGGCCCCGAACCGGAAATACCACATGCTAACGCACCAATTTCTTTGGCATTTTTACGTGCCTCTGCAAACCCTGGCAGTAGCTGAGTGCGATAAGGCTCAGCCACGACATCTTGGATCATTGTTGCAGCAAGTAATGGTTGGTTAGTATGGCATGCATGGATAAAACCAGATAAATACCGGCCATGATTTACAATGTCATGGCGTGGGTAGCTATCAGGGAGAATAGCACGCGCTTCTGCTGTCGATACTTTAATTCCCGGATACGCCATTACCCAATACCAGTTTTCAAATGCAGGCACAGGTTGGGAAATAATGCCATTTTGTTCGATGATCAACTGTAGCCCACCTAAGAAACAAGGCGCTACATTATCGTAATGCACGCTACCAGAAATTCGCCCTTCTAATTCGCCCATCATGCCTAATAATTGCGTATCATCAAATGGCTTGCCCGCAAACTCATTTAATGCCATTAACGCGGCAACCACGGAACATGCACTTGAACCAAGACCAGAACCTATTGGCATATTTTTTTCAAGGGTCATTGCAACATTTAACTGTTTGCCAAGGCGTTCACAAAACAGCTGCCAACATTGGTAGACAATATTGTGTTCGTTCTTTTTCGGTAACTTAGCAACGAATTTACCTTTGTTCGTTAGCGAGAAAGTATCCGCAGCTTCAACGGTGACACAATCACCTAATAATGAGCCATCCGCAGGGGAGACCGCCGCTCCAAGGACATCAAACCCAACGCTAACATTACCTATTGAAGCTGGTGCATAAACTTTAATCACTTCTTAAACTCCCAATTTCCATGAAAGGGTACGCAGCATATCTGCAAATACACCAGCAGCAGTAACATCATTACCTGCGCCATAACCCCTTAAGACTAAAGGAATTGGTTGGTAATAGCGTGTATAGAAAGCCAGTGCATTTTCGCCATTTTTAACCTTGAAGAGTGGGTCATTGCCATCAACAGCAACAATTTTAACCTGACAGCGCCCTTCTTCAATTAACCCAACATAGCGTAACACTTTTTCTTCTGCTTCTGCGGCTTTTATACGCTGAGCAAACTGTACATCTAATTGTGGTAAACGAGCCATAAATTCAGCAACAGAGCCGCTGCTATCGAAATCCATAGGTAAAACAGGTTCAATTTCAATATCTTGTAGCTCTAAGTCATAACCTGCTTCGCGGGCTAAAATCAATAATTTACGTGCTACGTCCATACCGGATAAATCATCGCGAGGGTCTGGTTCTGTAAAGCCTTTCTCTTTTGCCAGCGCCGTTGCCTCAGATAAAGACATGCCCTCATCAAGCTTACCAAAGATAAAGGACAGTGAGCCCGATAAAATACCACTAAAGTGAACTAATTCATCCCCTGCATTGAGCAAATTTTGTAAATTTTCAATAACAGGTAAGCCCGCACCAACGTTTGTATCGTAGAGAAATTTACGTTTCGAGCTTTCTGCTGCACCACGCAATTGGTGGTAGTAATCCATGGATAATGTATTGGCTTTTTTATTTGGCGTGACGACGTTAAAACCATCTTTTAAGAAATTCACATATTGCTCTGCAATTTCTTGATTGGAAGTACAATCGATAATCACAGGGTTTAAGAAATGATACTCGCGTTCTAAACGGATCAAACGACTTAAGCTAAAAGGTTCTTTTGCTTCCGCTAATTCAGCTTTCCAGTTAGCTAAATCAATGCCTTGCATATCCGTTAACATTGCACGTGAGTTTGCTATACCACACACACGCAGGTCGATATGCTTTTGCTTCAACCATTGTTGCTGACGGTGTATTTGTTCAATCAATGCATTTCCCACCCCACCGACTCCGATGATAAAGGCTTCAATCACTTGCTCTGCATTGAACAACATTTGGTGACAAAGACGTACCGCCGTGGTTCCCGCCTCGTTCGCAATTACGGCTGAAATAGAGCGCTCAGATGAGCCTTGTGCAATAGCAACAATATTGATATTGCCACGGGTCAATGCAGAGAAAAAGCGCGCTGAAATACCTTTCAATGTACGCATGCCATCACCGACTACAGAAATAATCGCTAATTGCTCCATCACGCCCAGTGGGTCTAATACGCCATCTTTCAACTCTAAATAGAATTCATCTTCTAGTGCAGCGCGAGCACGCTGTAGTTCATTATGTGGCACACAGAAACTGATGCTGTACTCTGATGAAGATTGGGTGATCAACACGACTGAAATGCCTTTACGTGACATGACAGAGAAAATACGTGCAGCCATGCCCACCATTCCTTTCATACCAGGCCCCGATACGTTGATCATTGCCATGTTATTTAAGTTAGTGATCCCCTTAACTGGTGTGCTGTCATCCGTTTGACCATCCCCAATCAGAGTACCGGGAGCACTTAGGTTAGTGGTATTTTTAATTAGGCAAGGTATTTGGAATTGGGCGATAGGAGCGATTGTACGAGGATGGAGAACTTTGGCGCCAAAATAAGATAACTCCATGGCTTCTTGATAAGACATCCCCTTCAATAAGCGTGCGTCAGGTACTAAACGCGGGTCACAAGTATACACACCATCAACATCAGTCCAAATTTCACAACAATCTGCACGTAAGCAAGCTGCCAATACCGCGGCGGAGTAATCAGAACCATTGCGGCCTAACACCACTAGTTCGCCTTTATCATTCCCAGCGGTAAAACCAGCCATTAAGACAAAGTGATCTTTGGGAATATTTAAAGCAGCAATACGTTTTGTCGATTCATTTATATCAACAGTAGATTCAAGGTAATGCCCTTTTGCTAATAGGCTTTCAACTGGATTAATCACTGTCACATTATGACCACGAGCTTTTAATACAGATTCCATAATAGCAATAGAGAGCTTTTCACCACGGCAGATAATTGTAGCGTTGATGCTATCAGGGCATTGACCTAGGAGAGTAATACCATGCAGTACTTGTTTGATTTGTGCGAATTCTTGTTCTGTAAGTTTTTTCAGCTTGTCATATTCGAAACCAGGCTGTTTTTCTTTCAATCCTTTTAAAAGGTTAGCAAAAATCATTTCGGCATCATTTACATGCGTGATGACATCTTGACCTGCAACCGTTTTTTCAATCATAGCAACCAGATGGTTAGTGATTTTTGCTGGTGCTGATAGTACCAGTGCCACTTGCCCATCTGCTAATTTACTTTCAGCGATGTCAGCAACATTTAGTACCCGTTCGTCATTTGCAACCGAAGTACCGCCAAATTTAAGCACACGCATGGTATTTCTCTCCTGAATTAACACCAAAAAAAAGCCCGCATCTTATGGGGATGCGGGCTTTTTCATTTTTATTTTTTGGATGCGTCAGCCCGCCCCGTTTCCTGTGGTTACGGTGGTGGTGGTAATAATAATAGTCAGGCTGATATTACGCATAAATTCTGTCTGTCTCTTAGATCTTTTGGGTTTCTCCCTATACGGTTAAAGCAATCGGCATAATTTGTCAAATTTATTTGATTCTAACCCCTTTAACAAAACAGTTTTTCAATAAAAACCCCTCTAGGAAAAGGGAAAAAATCTTCATAAAAAAACAAAAATCCCACCAGTGCCAGCTTTAACAACCAAAATAATTTAAATTACCAGATGAATAATTTTTTGCGATTTTAATGGCTTGTTTGTTTATTAAATGAGCAAATAAATACAATGATGGGATTTGATAAAAGTTATGTACCACTAAAAATAAGCAGGAATTTCCACCAAGATGAGTCAGAAAAAACCCATGTTCCAATTAACCTGATAGAGACTTATTTCTAGTTGTAGATCAATGCATGGGGTTTTGTGATTTACCGGGAAAGTTGATCGTTATCATATGGGCTTAATCTGAAAATATCTGATATCACTCTCTACATTTACACTCATATTCGTTGTTTAGCATAATCTCCACCAATTTATGCTTTATTTAAATGTAAAAATATTGTTAGTAAATTTCTTCACCCTTAAAATAACATAAGTATATTTACTTATTTACAATCATAAACGACTCATCATATTACTGCATAGACACTTTACTTCTAGTTTAGAAGCGTTTGCTCTCTATCATTTAAACAAAACAACCTGTCAAAATTCGAGATGAGTCACAAATCAGACATTATTTTTGATGGTATATTGGGGGAATTGCAGATTAAATTCTTTAATTTCAAGTCAAAGCAACAACCCTCATATTCGTCTTCTGCATTTTGACCGACTATCTGATATCTAAATCGCATGTTAATTTATATAATTATGTACCTAACAATTTTTGTTAACGTGCTACAATTGATTTTGATATGTATCAACAAAAGTTAGTTTTTTAGGTGGTAAATGCAGTATTAGCTGTTATATTGCTGTTAACAGCCCAATATTGGGAAAGTGCTTATATTTTGGCTAGTTTTTTAGAGCCATTTGCTGCAAAAGCAACATAATGTCACTGTTGGATTTTGAAACAAATTTATACTCATAAACGTGTTTTTTCAGAGAAAAATATAATAACCACCTAACTGAAAACGGCTTGTGAGTTCAGTATTTTTATTTTAATACTTTAGGTAGCAACTATGCAGACCCCACACATTTTGATTGTTGAAGACGAAATAGTCACACGCAATACGCTGAAAAGTATCTTTGAAGCTGAAGGCTATGTGGTTCATGAGGCAACTGATGGCGAAGAGATGAACAACGTTCTCTCCGAACATGACATCAATTTAGTCATCATGGATATTAACTTACCAGGTAAAAATGGCTTATTACTTGCTCGTGAATTACGTGAGCAAGAAAGTATTGCGTTAATGTTCTTAACTGGCCGTGATAACGAAGTTGATAAAATTCTCGGTCTGGAAATCGGTGCTGATGACTATATCACCAAACCATTTAACCCACGCGAATTAACTATTCGTGCGCGTAACTTACTGTCACGTACCATGAATTTGGCTGGCGGTACTGAAGAGCGTCGTTTGGTTGAAAGCTATAAATTTAATGGTTGGGAATTAGACATTAATAGCCGTTCATTAGTTAGCCCTGCTGGTGAACACTACAAATTGCCGCGCAGTGAGTTCCGTGCAATGCTGCATTTCTGTGAAAACCCAGGGAAAATTCAGACTCGAGCTGATTTACTGAAGAAAATGACTGGCCGTGAATTAAAACCTCATGACAGGACTGTTGACGTGACTATCCGTCGTATTCGTAAGCACTTCGAATCTACACCTGACACACCAGAAATTATTGCCACTATCCACGGTGAAGGTTACCGTTTCTGTGGTGATTTAGACGAATAATTAACAACCTAATTATTTGCATTATAGTTATCGAAATCCGCTGTCTTTTAAGCAGCGGATTTTTTATGAGTGGCATCCATACTATCAGAGGATTGCAGCCCAAACACTCGTCATAATCACCACGGCATGATCGGTACAGCACTTAACGCATTTTTCGGTGAGCCGTCGATCATTTTGTCTGAATACGTTAAATAAACCAGTGTATTACGTTTCGGGTCATAAAAACGAACCACTTGCAGTTTTTTGAAAACTAACGATGTGCGCTTTTGAAAAACAACTTGGCCTTTTGTTGGTTTACGCTTTACACGGTCGCTCAGTTCAATCGGACCAACTTGCTGACATGAAATAGCAGCATCAGAAGTATCTTCCGCTAACCCCAACCCCCCTTTGATACCACCCGTTTTTGAGCGACTCAAATAACAGGTAACGTTATCAACATCAGGGTCATCAAATGCTTCCACGACAATTTTATGGTCAGGGCCGAAAATCTTAAATACAGTATCGACTGAACCGATTTCTTCAGCGAAAGTAATACAAGGCAACGCTGATAATAATGACGCGAGAACAATATTTTTTAATCTGGAACAACGCATACTGGGTTTCCTATTCAACTCACAATCGGTAAACCTCGTATCAATACAAGGTTAATTATTCACTTTTCTAACTAATTCTCAAATACAACTCATTTACTATAAACGAAAAAGGTAACTTGATATAGAATAGCGATTCATTGATAGATTATATCTGTACTATAAGTCGCATTGGCTGGGGATATACATGGATCAAACTAATATTATTCGCGACTTGCTTCGCTGGATAGATGACAACCTTGATAAACCACTCTCGCTGGATAATGTTGCCGCAAAAGCAGGCTACTCTAAGTGGCATTTACAAAGAATGTTTAAAGAAGTCACTGACCAAGCGATTGGTGCTTATATTCGAGCCAGAAGACTTTCTCGTGCTGCGGTTGCATTGCGCTTAACAAGCCGCCCAATTCTTGATATTGCGCTACAGTATCGCTTTGACTCGCAACAAACTTTTACGCGCGCATTTAAAAAACAGTTTAACCTGACACCGGCTTTCTACCGCCGTAGTGAGGAGTGGTGTGCTACTGGGATTTGCCCACCGATTATCTTAGATAATCATATAAATATTGAACATGAATTTATGCAAATGCCTGAACTGCAATTGGTCGGTTTGGAGCAAAGCTGTTCTTATGCTTTAGAGGAATGGTCAACCGCATGTTCAGAAATGCGCCAAACGTTTTGGCATTATTATTTAGATAATACCACCAAGATTGCTTCTGAGGTGTTCGGGCTGCATCATGCAATCCATAACCCTGAAAAAGAAGACGAGCAAACTGTGTTCTATACCACCGCAGTTAGGCCTGAAGATGCAAGTTTCAATACTAATCAGTATACCAATTTGACATTACCGAGTGGAAAGTATGTGAAATTTTCATTTAATGGCGTGCCAACCCGAAATGCGTTACAGGAGTTTTTATACCAAATTTATGGTGTTTATTTACCCAAACTCAATTTAACGCGTCGCCCTGGGTATGATATTGAACATTACCGACTAAAAAATATCGACTTGCATAATATCACCCCAGAAAGTGATGACCCTAAAACGCATATCGATACGTTTGATTATTATGTTCCTATCAAAGCAGACGGTACTAAAGCACGCTAAGCTGAGGGAGTTTCATTATATTGAAACTCCTTACTTTTCAATAATTAGCCTTGTTGTTCATCAAGGGCTGGCTGCGTTAAATGAGTCACTTCCCCCGCAGTTTCGACTATCCACCCATTCGCAAGCCATGGGCTGTTTTGGTAGTCTACTCGAGATAATGAGCAATTACGTAAACGTAAGCGGCGCTCTGAATACGCAGGAACCCCCATAATACGGCTAATTAAAGTACTTAGTGCGATGCCATGGCTTACAAGCAGGGGTCGACTCCCTTCGGGGAGATCTAAGCAACTATTTAATGCCGCAAACATACGCGTATAGAGTTCTTCCATCGATTCCCCCTCAGGGATTCGACCACCACGAGTGCCGTCAATCAAGCTTTTACGCCACTGTTCTTCTTCTGAGGTTAACGACTCAATCGCTCTTTGTTCAAGAACCCCCATATTTAGTTCACGTAGACGCGGTTCTGTGGTAATTTCACATCCGCATACACTTGCAATTATTTGTGCAGTTTCCAGTGTGCGTCCCATATCACTAGTGATAATATGGGTAATGCCTTCTGATTTTATCCTTTCAGCCACCTGCCTTGCTTGCAGTCGTCCAGTGGCTGTCAGAGGGCTATCGGATTGTCCCTGGATGCGACGAGCTAAATTCCATTCAGTTTCGCCATGGCGAACAAGATAAACCTGTAACATAGATGTGTTCCGTTATTACTTTTCGAAGTATGTGTTCAAAGGAAAATAATTAATGTACCAAGTTATAGCTGCAACGACTAATCCTGCCAAAATTAAAGCGATCCATCTAGCTTTCGATGCTGTATTTGGGGCTGGCAGTTATCAAATTGAAGATATTAATGTCGATAGCAGTGTTCCACAGCAACCTATCGGTAATAATGAAACCCGTACAGGGGCTAGACAACGCGTAATGGCTTCAAGACAAGTTCGCCCTGAAGCAGACTTTTGGGTCGGTATCGAAGCAGGCATTGAAGATGATATGACTTTTGCTTGGATAGTTATTGAACATAAGCAAATACGCGGCGAGTCTCGCTCTGCGAGTATTATGATCCCAGAAAAAATTCTGGCAGGTATTCGTGAAGGTCGTGAACTTGGCGATGAAATGGCCTTTTTGACCGGTATTGATAATATCAAACAACAAGGTGGCGCTATTGGTTTTTTCACCGACGGGGTATTAACCCGCACAAGTGTTTACCAACAAGCCTTAATTTTGGCCTTAGTTCCCATTAAGCATGAAATTTATAAAGAGCTAAACCAAGTAGAAGACTAATTATACTTAAAATAATTAAAATTGCATGTGCGATTAAACATCACGCTTTTCACACTAAAGTATGGGAAACCATACTTTTTTTGTGTCTATTTGTTTTAAAAATAGATAAATGCCAATACTCAAAATAGTTCGAATTGTAGGTAGGCGGCAAGTCGCACTAAGCCCTAGGAGCATACATAAGTATGTGGCTAGGGTTAGCAAATGCAACTAACACCCCTACAATTTTAAAATAGATAAATGCCAATACTCAAAATAGTTCGAATTGTAGGTAGGCGGCAAGTCGCGCTAAGCCCTAGGAGCATACATAAGTATGTGGCTAGGGTTAGCAAATGCAACTAACACCCCTACAATTTTGAAATAGATAAATGCCAATACTCAAAATAGTTCGAATTGTAGGTAGGCGGCAAGTCGCGCTAAGCCCTAGGAGCATACATAAGTATGTGACTAGGGTTAGCAAGCGCAGCCAACACCCCTACAATTTGAAATATGAAGAGTATTTTAGAGAAGTTGAGACTCGAGCCAAGCTTTCACATCCAATGGAGCCGATTTTAAACTATTCGAACCTCGCGTTATGGTCGCTATCCCCACTCCGAGTTCATTTTTAAGTTCTCTTTGGCTCATTTCGCCGCGCATTAGCTCTTGCACTATTTTAACTCGGGTCGATAAGGCTGTACGCTCATCTGGCGTAAGTAATAACTGAAGAACTGGCAAATGGATATCTTGTTCAAATGCCAATTGTAATAAATTCACAAAGCGCAGCCAGTCAGCGTTCTCATCCGCGGTCAAAGCCGGGTCATATTGTTGATTTGCTGTCATCGTCTATCCATCCATACTATTTAACTAGTACAGATAATAACACACTCTTATTAGAAATCATCAACCAAACACAAAGCGATTGCCAAGATGCCAAATAATGTGAGTTATACGCTAAAGCATTCGTACTGTAGCAAGGCGATCAGCGAGGATAGCTCGGGGAGCATACACCTGTATGTAACACGAAGCCCCAATAAAACGAAATATAAAAAATATGAATACTCAAAATAGTTCGGATTGTAGGTAGGAGGCAAGTGATGCTAAGCCCTAGGAGCATACACAAGTATGTGACTAGGGTTAGCAAACGTAGCCAACACCCCTACAATTCGAAATATGAAGAGTATCTTTAGTATTTCATATTCCATTCATTAGGAAGCAAAATCTTCATACCTTTTTGCCCCATAAAATGGCGATAAAACAAGTCATAGGATAAAACGTTTTTCACATAACCACGGGTTTCAGAAAACGGAATACTTTCAACAAATGCAATTGCATCAATGCGTCCGCCACTATTACCTAACCAACGAGTTACCCTTGAAGGGCCTGCATTATAGGCTGCGCTGGCTAAAATACGGTTATTTCCAAACTGCTGGTATACATCTTCAAGATAGGCAGTTCCCAACTCGATATTGGTAGTTGGATTAGTCAACTGACTCGTATTCACATAATTAATACCTTGCTTTTTAGCGGTATGTTTCGCTGTTGCTGGCATTAACTGCATTAAACCTGTAGCCCCTACGGGTGAGCGTGCTTGTGGGTTCCAAGCGCTTTCTTGGCGAGCAATTGCCATGGCATAACTCTTTGGAATATCTTTTGATTTTGTATAGAGGCTAAATTCTTTATCCCACGCCAATGGGAAGCGCTCTTCCAAGTGATCCCACAATTTTGCTGTGATCGTAGCTTGAACGCTAAGATCGGGCCACTTGTTATCAAATGCATAACGCGCAAGCTGTTCTTGTTGATTAGCAGGGAGAGAAGCCACTAAGCTAACCCATTCAGAACGCGCAAGATTTTCCAGTTCCCAGTACATTAACTCACGCACGCGTTGCACTTCAGGTAACTGATTAATACTGGCATCAGGCTTAGCGGCAGTATTGACATAGACAGGGTATTCAATATTTAAAACCTGCGCAGCAACCATTGGGTAAAAACCACGTTTCTTGGTTAATTCACGAAGCTTTGCTTCACCCTCGGCTTTCTTACCCGCATCAATGAGCGTAATAGCCTGCCAGTATTGCCATTCTTCTTTATTTTTCACATCAGCAGGTAATTGCCTCAGCCACGCGGCTACTCCGGTTTTATCCCCTGCCCCTAAAGCAAGGCGGACTCGGCGTTCTTTCAGTGATGATGAATGACTTTCCTGAATAGTTTCATCGCGCCATTGCGCCTGTTCTGGCGTGACATCCCCCATATATTGCCATGCGATACTATCTTTAAGCGCTTGGCTTTCTGTCATATTCATTTTTTGTGCAGAACTTACCGTATTTAATACTGCGCGAGCTGCATCTGGGGATTGACGTGCATAGCGGCTAAAGCCTGCTGTCGTGGCTTGGCGAGTAAAGTCGGTAGGAGTTACTGTTTTAGCAAAAGTGACAACAGACGCTGGGTCATTTTGTAGTTTAATCAGCGCATCGCCTATCGTTTTATAACTCGGTGGTAAACGTTTAGCCAAATAGCTCGCAATCGAAGTATTCCCTTCTTTAATTGCCAAACTAATACGCTCAAGGGTCATTTCAGGGGTTAAATAACCTTCTTTTTCCCATTCATTGAAAAGCTTATCACACGCTGATGGCATAGAACGGCCGTTTAACCACGCTTTTTCTGCACCTTGCCAAGCAACTTGCTTGTTACCTACTGCCCAATTTGCAAAATAAAAATTACATTGTGCTTCAGCCGGCTTTGGAGCTTCAGGGCTAAATTCCAACAATGATTTCCATTCTTGGCGGCGTGCTAATTCATTAACAAAGCGAGTTTTTAAATTTTTTGCGACAGGTAGCGTCGGGTAAGTGTTAATAAATTCCTGAACTTGGCGAGGTGATACAATATCTAAGTCTTGAGTTAGCTCACGATAAGCAAGATAAGGGTAAAGTGGATAATCATGCAAGGTCGGCAGTAAGCGCTCGACTTCATCCATTTTATTGGCATCCCATGCAACCTTAATTGCCTGATAGCGCTCCCGCTGCGCTTGTAAGGTATCAGCCCATACGGTGCTGGAAACCAGCAACATTGTTACTGGTACTGCCGCTAACCAACCTTTCATATTCACTCGCTCCATCGCTAAACTAAAGTCAAACTACAGGGAAAACCTTAACCTATATACACACATATCCCAAATAATTCGAGTTGTAGGTAGGCGACAAGCGAAGATAGACAGAGAGCATAGATAAACTATGTGACTCGGCTAGCTGAGCGCAGTTAACACCACTGCAACTTGAAGGATTACGGGTATATTAAGCATATATCAATACTATGAATGCTACCGAAAGTTTTTATTTAGTAACAGCGGAGAGTTCTTGATTATTTCGACTTTACAGTCTTTTACGTATCAGCCACTTTATGAATGATTTAAAGTCTTTGCCCCTCGGCAATATTCAGCGCAATCAGTTGTATTCGTAACTTTGTTATGTGTTTCGATTAAATACCTGACGTAACGCCCATTTTAAAAAAGTATTCAATTCCTTTATGTTTAAAACTTTTTATCATGGGTAACTCCCTGTATAGCGCATCACATCACTACATCCCCATGAGTTGATAATAGAAAGTCATCAAGCTTGTCTCACTGAGAGGGAGGGATGGATGATCTCCTGATGTTCAGGTATAGTTCTAGAAAATTATATGGCTGTTTATTAAATGCTTTTCAGCCTAAGCTTGTTAAAGCAAAATAAACTAAAAAACTAAAGTTCCCTTTATAAATCAAAAGGTAAATAAATTGGCTCAATACGTTTATAGTATGTATCGGGTTGGAAAAATTGTTCCACCGAAACGTCATATTTTAAAAAATATCTCTCTGAGCTTCTTTCCGGGGGCTAAGATCGGTGTTTTAGGTCTAAACGGGGCGGGTAAATCAACATTACTGCGTATCATGGCAGGTATTGATACCGATATCGAGGGTGAAGCGCGTCCTCAACCAGGTCTAAAAATTGGTTACCTACCACAAGAACCAAAACTCAACCTTGAACACACAGTGCGTGAAGCCGTTGAAGAGGCCGTTGGTGAGGTTAAACGTGCATTGACCCGCTTAGATGAAGTCTATGCGGCTTATGCAGAAGAAGGCGCGGATTTTGATAAACTGGCCAAAGAACAAGGCGAGTTAGAAGCCATTATTTCTGCGCAAGATGGCCACAACCTTGATAACCAACTAGAACGTGCTGCTGATGCATTACGTCTTCCCCCTTGGGATGCAAAAATAGAGAATCTATCTGGGGGGGAGCGCCGCCGAGTGGCGATTTGCCGCCTGCTGCTAGAAAAACCAGATATGCTGTTACTCGATGAGCCAACCAACCACTTAGACGCAGAGTCTGTGGCGTGGTTAGAGCGCTTCTTACACGACTATGAAGGTACCGTCGTAGCTATCACGCATGACCGTTACTTCCTTGATAACGTAGCAGGTTGGATCCTTGAGCTTGACCGTGGTGAGGGCATTCCTTGGGAAGGTAACTATTCTTCTTGGCTTGAACAAAAAGATGCTCGTTTAGCCCAAGAGGCCTCAACTGAAGCGGCTCGCCGTAAGTCTATCGAGAAAGAGCTTGAGTGGATACGTCAAAACCCTAAAGGCCGTCAATCGAAAGGGAAAGCGCGTCTGGCGCGTTTTGAAGAACTTAATAACGTTGAATATCAAAAACGTAACGAGACCAGTGAGCTATTTATTCCACCAGGTCCACGTTTAGGTGATAAGGTTATTGATGTTGAAAACCTAAGCAAATCATATGGCGACCGCGTTCTGATTGATAACCTGAGCTTCTCCATTCCTAAAGGGGCAATTGTTGGGATTATCGGGCCGAACGGTGCGGGTAAATCAACACTATTTCGGATGATTTCAGGGCAAGAACAGCCTGATTCTGGCTCCATCACTGTTGGTGAAACCGTGAAGATTGCCTCTGTTGATCAGTTCCGTGATTCCATGGATGACAGCAAAACTGTTTGGGAAGAGATTTCTAACGGTCAGGACATCATGCGTATCGGTAACTTTGAAATTCCTAGCCGTGCTTATGTTGGCCGCTTTAACTTTAAAGGCATTGACCAAGGTAAGCGCGTCGGTGAGTTATCTGGTGGTGAACGTGGTCGTTTACACTTAGCTAAACTACTGCAAGTGGGCGGTAACGTCTTGCTACTCGATGAACCAACCAACGACCTCGACGTAGAAACTTTACGTGCGTTGGAAAACGCCCTATTAGAGTTCCCGGGCTGTGCAATGGTTATTTCCCATGACCGTTGGTTCCTTGACCGTATTGCAACACATATCATTGATTATCAAGATGAAGGGAATATCAGCTTCTTCGAAGGTAACTTCTCTGAATATGAAGATTACAAGAAACGCACATTAGGTGCCGAAGCGCTGCAGCCACATCGTATGAAGTATAAGCGTATGACCAAATAATCCTTGTCATAATTTAGAATTATAGCGGTGTTGGCTGCTTTTGTGAGACCTAGTCACATACTGGTGTATGCTCCTAGGGACTCACTCTCTTGCCGCCTACCTATAATTCAAATTATTTAAGGGATCGATATCATATCGATAGAATCAAAACGGCATCATTCGATGCCGTTTTTTATTGGGTGACTTTATTTATAAGTCATCCAACATCAATAACTGCTGAACGAGGGTTACACATTCTAAGAAACGCGTATCGTAATCAGAGGACTCTACACGTACAAACTCAATATTATTTTTCTTAAGCATTTCAATGAGTAAGTTTTGGAAAGCTTTGCGGTCTTTATCGCTTCCTAAACTTCTTAAACCATCAGCCACCCACGGCGTGTTATTTTCCAGTACTATCACCAAATCAAATCGGTATTCATCGATCAGTGCCTGAACGAATGGATGCTCTTTGCCTTCATAGCGTAAACAGAAGGCTTGCGTTGTCACAAAGTCCGTATCAATAAACGCCACTTTATTGGCATATTTTACTGCAAAATCAATATATTGCGCATGACCCAAGGCGATTTTATCGTAATCTGAATATTGCAATGCCATTTCGTCACCACCTAAATGGCTAAAAACATAATCGCGCCCATACTCCCATGCACTACTGGTATTAAAAATGTTGGCTAATTTGTTAACTAAGGTAGATTTCCCACTTGATTCACCTCCTAAAATCGCCACCTTCCGGACAAAGAAAGGTTTAACTTCCGTTGGAATGTAATCCCAATAGCGAAACGGTGCCTGACGAATTTGGTTACCACTGATATTCATAAAGGTGCGCTCAGGGTCAACCAAAACAGTTTCAATACCTAAATATTTTTTGTAGCGAGGAGCATCGTTTGCCTCCCCTGAATAAATAAAACTAGGGTGGATATTGTGCTTTTTCAAAAAGCCTTTCATACCATCGCTCCACACTTCCCAGCCGTGTGGATAAGGCTCTATACCATTTTCATCAAATGAATGAATGTGAATGTTTTTTTGATATTTAAAGGTTTGCAGTAACCAACGCAGCCGGTCACTGACAGTTGGTTGTTGTGACATTGAACTATTAATAAACAGGTCTTTATCACGAGGTTCATCATGGCAAAGGATTACATGCAGTTCATCCACTTGGCTGCAAGCACGTTGGATCAAATAAATATGCCCTGTGTGTAATGGGTAAAATTTGCCAAACACCACGCCGATCGTTTTTTGCTTATTGGGATATTCAAGGCCTAAAAAACGATGAAGAGCCGCTATTTTTTGGGCACTTGGGCTCTTGATTTTATCGTTTATCAACTGGCTGAGGTAGCCTTTGGTCATATCTGTCGCATCAGCCACTTGCTGGAGAGTGTAACCCGCTCGTTTGATTGCGTTTTTAAGATAGTCAAATTCAGCCATTTATTTTCCTTTTTACTCTTAGTAATAAGCGTTATAGCTCATCTAAAATGCTGAGCGCATCCGCCAACTTTTTCACCCCGTAGACTTTCATGTCTGGCGGCGATTTTTTGGGCATATTAGCATGAGGCACAATCGCACGTTTAAAACCGTGTTTTGCCGCCTCAGAGATACGCTCTTGCCCGCTTGGAACCGGACGGATTTCCCCTGCTAGCCCAACTTCGCCAAACACCACAAGATCCCTAGGTAACGGCCGGTCTCGAAAACTTGAAACTAAAGAAAGCAATAACGCCAAATCAGCACTGGTCTCAGTCACTTTGACGCCACCCACCACATTCACAAAAACATCTTGGTCCGACATTTGTAAGCCACCATGACGGTGCAACACGGCCAGCAAAATTGCTAAGCGGTTTTGTTCAAGCCCGACAGCAACCCGACGTGGATTAGACATCATCGAATGGTCAACTAGGGCTTGGATCTCCACCAGCAATGGCCTCGTCCCTTCCCAGACCACCATAACGGAACTGCCAGAGGTCACTTCATCACCACGACTTAAGAAAATTGCCGATGGGTTATTGACCTCTTTAAGCCCTTGCTCCGTCATAGCAAATACCCCGAGTTCATTAACGGCACCAAAACGGTTTTTATGGCTACGTAACGTGCGAAAACGGTTATCGGCATCACCATCAAGCATGATAGAACAGTCAATACAGTGCTCAAGGACTTTTGGCCCCGCAAGTGAACCATCCTTTGTGACATGGCCTACCATAATAATCGCAACACCGCGGGTTTTCGCAAAGCGAGTCAGATACGCGGCTGTTTCACGAACTTGCGCCACACTGCCCGGTGATGATTGGATATCGGCCATATGCATCACTTGGATGGAGTCTATTACCATTAGTTTCGGCTGTTCTTGTTCCGCGGTTAAACAAATTTGTTCAATACTGGTTTCGGATAGCATATTGAGCGAATCTGTTGGTAAACCAAGTCGATGCGCACGCATCGCCACTTGTTGCAATGACTCTTCCCCAGTGACATAGAGGGTTTTCATTTCACGTGAAAGCAAGCACATGGTTTGTAGCAATAATGTACTTTTACCCGCCCCCGGGTTCCCGCCAATTAAAATGGCACTACCCGGCACAACGCCTCCGCCTAGCACCCTATCAAATTCTTTAAAACCTGTAGTAAAACGAGGAAGTTCTTCGAGGCTGATTTCAGATAATTTCTGAACCTTACTTACCCCAGCCGCATTCCCTGCATAGCCCGTTAAACGGTCATTACGTGATGAAGAGCTTGTTGAGGCCAGACGCACTTCTGTAATGGTATTCCATGCATGGCAAGCACTACACTGCCCTTGCCAACGTGGATAATCCGCCCCGCATTCATTACAGACAAACGCCCTTTTTACCCCTTTCGCCACAGCAAACTCCTCTTGATAATTAACTTAGTTTTAGATTATTGCTATCTCACAAACCATAAAATATCGATACCAATATTCAAAATAGTTCGGGTTGTGGCTAGGCGGCAAAAGAGGATGTCTTGGGGAGCATACAAAAGTATGTGACCCAAGCAGCCGAGTGCAGCCAACACCGCTACAGCACAAACCATAAAATATCGATACCAATATTCAAAATAGTTCGGGTTGTGGCTAGGCGGCAAAAGAGGATGTCTTGGGGAGCATACAAAAGTATGTGACCCAAGCAGCCGAGCGCAGCCAACACCGCCACAGCACGAAATATAACGAATATTTTTGATATTCAAAATGGGTTGTGTTGTAGCAAGGCGGCAAGTAAAGCTAAGCCCTAGGAGCATACATCAGTATGTGACTAGGGTTAGCGAGCGCGGCCAACACCGCTACAGCGCAAACCATAAAATATCGATATCAATATTCAAAATAGTTCGGGTTGTGGCTAGGCGGCAAAAGAGGATGTCTTGGGGAGCATACAAAAGTATGTGACCCAAGCAGCCGAGTGCAGCCAACACCGCCACAGCACGAAATATAACGAATATTTAGCGTTCCTCGTGCTTCAAGCCCCCGCTCAACACACACATCACCCCCATGAGATCCGCGTGACGAATAGCCACCTTCGCCCTTGCATACACCTTTGGTTTCGCATGATATGCAATACCCAGCCCTGCTTTACGGATCATCTTCAAGTCATTTGCCCCGTCGCCGATTGCCACTGTTTGTTCGATAGGTATTTCCAGTTTTTCAGCTAGTTTGACCAACGTTTGGGCTTTATATTTTGCATCGACTATTGGCCCTTTGACTTTACCAGTCAGTTTGCCATTTTTAACTTCGAGCTGGTTAGCAACTGCGGCTGCGAGTTTTAACCGCTGCTGCAAATCATTAGCAAAGAAAGTGAACCCACCAGAAGCTATCGCAATATGCCAATTCATGGCTTGAAGTTTACGCACCAAATTAGTCAACCCTGGCATCAAAGGCAATGTTTCCAATACTTGGTCAAGAATTGACGCATCTGCACCTTCTAGTAAGCTAACGCGTGCGCGCAAGCTTTCGGTAAAATCTAGCTCCCCTTGCATTGCACGCTCTGTCACCTCTGCGACTTGCTCACCAACACCGGCTAAACGAGCAATTTCATCAATACATTCAATTTGAATGGCAGTTGAGTCCATATCCATCAATAACAGACCTGGTGAACGCAAACGTGGAATTTGCCCTAGCGGCACCACATCTAATAAACATTCATCAGCGAGCTTTTTAATCCTAGGGGTAATACTCCCAGCGATTCTGACAACTTGGTAATCATCAATACGCCATGAGGACACAATCACAATCGCGATCCCTAATCGCTGTTGGAAATTACTGATCCTAGCTTTATCTAATCCACGGCCATATAGTAGCCACCCACTGTCACCTGCACGGTAATCCAGAGGCATCACTTCTTCACCACTCAAAGAAAGTGGCAAACCGGGCCATTTTTGGATCTCGTCGGGTAAATAACAATAGGTCAAACTCGTTGACATGAAAATTAGCTCCTGTAATCGATGTAATCTTTATTTTAATGATGAGTTGCGAGTAGCCGAACGAAGCCACTATACTTAACGCCAACGCCTTAGTTTTTGCGCCGATTAACTATGTATACTATTTAAATCTTATATACCGCTGCAATTTATACCTTAAATCACTCATTTTAGGTAGTGAAGTGCCGCTAACAATACGATAACCTGAAGTATGACGGATATACTGACAAAGAGCATCAACTAACCAAATGAAACAAACTTTTAGGCTACATAAAACAGTCATTATTGTTATCTGCATTGCGCTGGTAACCTTACTTATGCATGGTGTTTCATATTTGGGTAATAGCCAAAACCAAAACCGAATTGAACAGTTTAAACAATTGACCTACGTGCTCGCAGAACAAGTCGCTTTCAGCTTATCCGATTATATTGTTCCCGGCAGCAAAGATTTTAATTTAGACCGAATTAATGCCAATTTAAATAACATTGCAAAAGATAAGTATATTTTAGATGCCAGCATCTACACTGCCAATGGCGTTCTTGTGACACAAGTCGGCGAACCCGCCACCGTAAAAGAACGGCTAGCTATCGATGGCAATTCATCACTACAAAACTTTCAATATCAATTAGTTGTACCAATCCAAGGGGCAAAAGAGCCAAAGGGCTATTTGCGTTTAACTATCGATACCGAGTTACTTTCTGCTGAAATTCAGCAAGCAGATAACAGTACGAATGTATTAAGGATTTTTATTCTGTTCGCTTTATGTATCGGTTTTGTTTTAGCCAATACATTATTGCGTTTAAAGAAAAAGAAAGGCCACAAACAGCCGCCGCCATTAGTGGTAAATACTGAAGATAACCCTGAAGAAAACGAACCTGATGACCTTACTAGCAAAACAACAATAAAACCTAAACCAGCCCGTCTGAGACGAAAAAAAGAACCTAGGCCATACCGTCCAAAGCGGCCTGCCCCCAAAAGCAAGCCTCCTCAGGCCGATAAATAACTGTTAATTTTAAATCGAAGTAGTATCAAACACGATTGGTGCAACAAATTCGACTCGCCCATCCACCAACAGTGTTTCTGGTGGCATAGGGAAAGGTGCTGCACGTGAAATTGTGGCTAAGGCTTCTTTGTCCAATATTTTAGTTCCCGATGAATTAAATAAACTGGCAGTAATAACCTCACCTTTACTGTCCACAACCACTTTTACCTGAGAAACCCCAGTTGAACGGAAACGCAGGGCCGCACGTGGGTAACGTTTTGACTTTGCAATACGCTGATGGACTTCACTCTGCCAGCCTTGGTGACCGCTTAGTGCAGCAGAGGCATTACTGGAAAAATTTGCCCGACTACTCGCTTCACTCCCCGACGCGGGAGCAGAGGTTACTGTGGACTCTTGATCTGCAGTAGGAACCTCTTCAAGCACTTTTTTCTCTTGTACTGTTTTCTTTTTCGGTGGGCGCTTTTTCTCACTAACTTTGGTTAACGTCCCATTATCCACGATGGCAGTTTCTGGTAATTTTTCCGTTTTTTCAACTACCTCTGGCAAGACTTCTTCATGCGTTGTGACTTGCTGCTTTGGCGCATGGTTAACCTCAGGCTCAGCCTGCTGCTCTAGCTGGTATACCCCGAGTTGTAGTGAAATTGCAGGTGGCAATACCCCTGTTTTCGGGATTGAAGTAGTAAACCATCCGATGAAAATGACTGCCAGTGTTCCATGGAAAAGACAACTTAAAAACAAACCGCCCAGTGGACGGAAAATCGGGCGCTCGAACTTGCCCGTCATACTGCTCATATTCTGCCTCACGACTTTATTTTTTGTTAATTATAGGCATAATACAAACAAAAATGATATTCATTATTATTAGTAAAAACACAGACTGAAAAATAACCCATTGATTTAATTACAAAAGTAATCTGAGCAGATTATTAATCAGCACAATTCATCGGTCCCCACTCCTTGTTTGTGCATTTTATGATATTAACACCAGCAAAATGACTATTGATAAATCCCTTGCCCGCAAAATTAGCGGAGCATATCAGTCAACATATAGCCAGCTTGTGCGCTTTTTCCGCAATCGGCTAGATAACAGCAATGATGCTGATGATTTATCACAGGATGTGTTTACACTATGGCTTAATCGCAAAGAAAAAACACCAGTAAAAGAGAGCCGAGCTTACCTGTTTAAAATTGCTAATCATGTTTTAATTGATCACTGGCGACGCAACCAACGTCAAACGACATCAGAAACCCCCATTGATGAAGTCATACATGAATTCAATCTTGAACAAAGGCAAGCTGATCCCTGTGAAATTCTGGAACATCAGCAACGTATCCAGCTGTTAAGTGACGCTCTCGAAACATTACCCCCTCGCCGACGAGAAGCTTTTTTACTTTATCGTTTTGATGGGTTATCTCAAAGTGAGATTGCTGAGCGAATGGAAATTTCAATCAGTATGGTGGAAAAACATATTGCGGCAGCACTAGTTCATTGTAAAAAACACCTTGATAATCAGGGCAATAACCCGTAATGACACATAATTCTTTGCAAACATCAGATGATGCAAACCGTATTGATGAGGAAGCGGCGCTGTGGTTTACTCTCATGCACAGCCAACGCATCAGCGCACTTGAAACCGAGCAATTTAAGCAATGGCTCGCGGCTTCGTCTGAACATGCCAAAGCTTATGATGCGATTGCCGCTGTTTGGCGGGAGTTTGACATGCTCCCCCGCCCTGCCAGTGTCGAATTTACAGAGAAAAAACGCCCCTTTTTTCGCCTTTGGCGCCCTTTGGGGAATACCTTAGCGGCTTTTTTTATTGCTGCTGTTCTATTCTTACCCTACAGCCACCTGCCTTCAATGTTACTTAATAACATGACTTTAGTCGCTACAGACTCCCCTAAAGAAGTCACATTACCAGATGGCTCCCAGTTATTTCTTAACCGTAATACCCGTATTCATGTGGCCTACGAAACCCCAGTCCGTAATATTTTACTTGAAAAGGGAAACGTTTATTTTAAAGTAAAATCAAACCCTTACCGCCCATTCATTATCCAAGCGGATAAAAGACGCATTCAAGTCGTTGGCACTGAATTTGAAGTCAATAAAGTCGCACAGCAAGTTTCAGTGAATGTTAGCCAAGGCATTGTCAGCTTTGAAAATACTGACAATGGCCAGCCTATTTTTTTACTGGCGGGGGATAGCGCCGTTAGCCCTACGCCAAATAGCCAAATTACGCGCCAACATATTGACGCGTTAGAAGTTGCCCGCTGGCGTTTTGGTGAATTAGTATTTGTCGATAAACCGCTATCTGAGGTACTTGATGAATTAAGTGGCTATTCGTCAGCCCATGTCGAGCTTTCGCCAGCAAGTTTAGCCAAGAGTAAAATCTCTGGTCGTATTAATTTGCACCACCCTGAACAGTTCTTTCAAGCTCTCCCATCATTATTACCCGTACAAGTCGTGTATCAAGATAAAAATAACATATTGATTATTCAGAATAAAAAAAATAAATGAAAAATATTTTCATTTGCAGGTGAGGATAATTCTCATTTCACCCTCTTCTTAAGTAGTCATTCTTTTAATGACGCATTTTTCGCACGCTTTTTGTGCAGCTTAAGAATAAGGGATATCTATGTCAATTCAGTTTACTCAAAGCCGGTTAAGGCCGCTCGCTCTTGCTGTCGCGGTGAGTAGTGCCATTGTTTGTCAATCAGCTTCTGCGCAAGAACTTACCTTCTCTTTGCCAGAGCAACCCCTTGCTAAGTCTGTTGCTGAAATTAGCCGCCAAGGGCAAATCCAGTTGCTATATGATAAGAGCCAACTTAATGGCCTACGAGCACCTGCATTATCGGGCAACTACTCCGCACAAACCGCATTACAAAAAATACTTATCGGTAGCGGCTTAGAACTTGTCAATGAAAATGGTGTTTTTGTTATCCGCCAGCAGAATTTAAACCAAGGCACATTGGTTTTACCGGAAACCCAAGTGTCTGGTGTGATACAAAACCACCCTGCGACCGATGTTATGTCAGCACCGCAATATGTGACTTCTGAAGAAATTAGCCAAAAAAATACGGGCGATGGCAATATCACCGATTTAATGAAGACTAATCCAGCAGTGCAATTTGCCAACAATGACAGTAATTCAATGAACCAAGGGGAAATCAAACCTTCCCGTATCTCAATCCACGGCTCAAGCAGCTACCAAAACGCCTATCGCCTTGATGGAGTAAGCTTTAACAACGATTTTGACCCCGCGGACAATGGTCTTGGTGAAACCTCAACCCGTTTGAGCAGTAGCGACCAAGGGATCTACATCGATAGCCGTCTTATCGACAGTATGACGGTGTATGACAATAACATTCCTGTCGAATTTGGTGGATTTACGGGGGGAACGGTAGAAGTAAATAGCCGCCGCTGGCAAGGGGAAAATAGCGCTCACGCGTATTATCGCTTAACCCGCTCCGGTTGGAACAACCTTTTCCACGATTCCACTCAAGGTATTGATACATCAAAAAATGACACATCCAATCCTGCTCGTTTCCAAAATCGCTATGATAAAAGTGACTTTGGTGGCTGGTTTGAAGCGGGTGTAACCGATAATTCAGGTATCGTATTTTCTGCCTCTCGCCGTAGTTCTACTATTCCAATGACTGTCGTTGGTGGTGAAGCTTATGTGCTTGAAAATAACCAAATCGTACCTTTTGACGGTTTTTACGGTAAAAAAAACCAGCGCCGTATCTCTGATAACTACTTTTTAAAATATTCGATAGATTTATCAGAGAAGAGTTCATTAGATTTGTCTGCCAATTATGCTAATTACGATAGCCGCCTCTTTTCATCAACGATTGCCAATTCAGGATATGACTCAACCCATGATGGGCTTGGCTTCACAGCTGTGTACAAACAAAAATTTGACCTCGGCCAGCTTGAAGTTACCGCAAGTACACAAGACCTGAAAGATGATCGTAAAAATGATCAAAAATACTCTCTAACAATACGTGCATTCGATGACAACTGGAACATGGTTGAACAAAACAGTGGCGGTTTAGGAGACTTGGAATCAAAACAAAAAACTCACGGCTTAAAAACCGTGATGCGCTTTGATCCTAAAGAAGATGCTTTAGGTTTAATTCATACTTCCACTTTAGGGGCTGAGGCGAATTATACCAAAGGGACTTATGTCCGAGATCGTGATTATTTCCGTTATACCTATACCGGAGAGATTGGGCTAGACAACATGTACTCAGGGTACCTTAGCAACATAACGCGTTTCCGCCAAGGCTCATATTCTGCAGATTATACCAACTATGCCATTTTTCTTGATGACAGTATTCAATATGGCAAATTAACGCTACGTCCTGGAGTTCGTCTCGATCGTGATGATTTTGTAAACCGTACCAATATTGCTCCTCGTTTAAGTGGGATTTACGATGTCTTTGGGGATGGCAAAACCCAAATTATTGCGGGAGCTAACCGTTATTATGGCCGCTCAATGCTGACTTATGCGCTATATGGTGCACAGAATGACGGTATGCAAAACTGTATGGCATATAGCGAATCAATGGCTTGTTCTCTAAATCCAAACAAAAATGATTGGGATAACCAAAAAGATTATGAGGGGCTGGAATCATTAAAAACACCGTATAACGATGAACTTACTCTTGCATTACAACAAGATATTTTATCCACCACATGGCGTTTACAATATGTGCATCGTGAAGGTTATGATGAAGTCAGAAACCGTACCAAGTATGACAATCCCCGAGATCCAAATACACGCAGTATCCGTACTTTTGATAATGGCGGTCGCAGCCACCGTAACCCTTTCCGTTAATAATAGCCAACCTTGGGAATGGGCTGATGCGTCTCATGTTATGACAGCGTCTTTCACATGGCAGCAAACAGAAAGTAATACGCCAAAAGATGCGGGTTACAGCTCATATGACCCTAGCAATCGCGTTAACCTCGATAAAGTCTCTTACAACGGCAAAATTATCGATGCATCAAAATTACCGTCTACCAGTTTTAACTCACCAATTAAACTTAATCTAGAGATGACCAGTGTTTGGGATGACTACGACGTCACTTGGTACAACCGGCTGCAATGGTGGGGAGCTCGCTCTCAAGCCGTTCGCTATGACAATGCGTACGATTTTGACCCTGAATATGGTCAAGTTCGTAAATACACCAAACAACACTTCGCAAGTAAATACACATGGGATACTCGTCTAGGCTGGAAACCTGACTTCGCTTACGGTTTTGGCGTTTCAGTTGAAGTCAACAACGTATTGAATAATAGAAATATATCAGATCGCTTTACATACGATAACCGTGTCATTAAAGCCTATGATCCGGGTCGTCAATTCTGGTTACAAGTGAATTATGATTTTTAAGTCATAGCTGCAATGTGAGCAATTAACACAATATTAATCATTAAATTAAAACAACAAATGAATAAAACGTCATGAAGACACTGAAACAATTTTTCTATTTAGTTAAACCTTTTTGGGGGCAGCGTGCTGCCCTTTTGTGCTGGATACTCCTGTTTGCCTCACTTGGGCTCACACTGTCCTCAGTTTGGTTCAACGTCAAAATGAATATGTGGAATGGGGACTTTTATAACGCCCTACAAAAACTCGACGGCCAAGCGCTGTATGGTTTATTGCAATACTTCGTGATCTTAGTCAGTGGACTAATTTTTGTCGTCGTGATGGGTAACTACCTAAAGCAAATGTTAATTATCCGTTGGCGCAAAGGCATGACCGAGCAAGTACTTAGCCGTTGGTTGTCACCGAACAGTAAACACTACCTACTAAGACTAACATCCCAAGAGCCCGATAACCCAGACCAACGTATCGCCGAAGATATTCGTTTACTGATTGAATCAACATTAAATTTAGTGGTGACATTCCTCCACTCAATGTTAACGCTGATTTCATTTGCTGCGATTCTTTGGACATTGTCTGGCAGCCTATCGTTTAATTTTGCCGATAGCGACTGGACCCTACCCGGCTATATGTTCTGGGCATGTATTATTTATACCCTAATTGGTATCGCGCTTACTCAATGGATTGGTTTTCCACTACGCCGTTTACATATGGATAAACAACGCCGTGAAGCTGATTACCGTAGTGCATTAATTAATTGTCGCCAACATGGCGATGCCATCGCAGGGCAACGTGGTGAGACCCAAGATAGAAAAGAACTGATGGGGCGCTTTGGTGAAATTATTAGTAACTGGAACCGCCTGATCCGCTGCGAACGAAACTTATCTTTCTACACTGTTGGTTATCAACAAGTCACCGCTTTAGCACCTGTATTACTCGCTCTTCCTAAATTCCTTGCGGGTGAAATTATGTTGGGTGGCTTAATGCAGCTACGCCAAGCGTTTACCAGTGTTGCCACTTCACTCGGTTGGTTTATTTTTGCCTATAAAGAAATCGCAGCATGGCAGGCAACGGTCTCCCGTTTATATAATTTTGTTGTTTTATTGGAAAACGATAACAAGGCTATAGTGACTCTCGACGAAAAATCGCCACCACTGCAGGCTAAATTATCAGTTTCTACCGCAGACAACCGCTGCTTAATTAATTCTGTGAATATAACCGCCAAGCAAGGCGAATTAACCTTGATTAGTGGCCGTTCCGGTATTGGTAAATCGACTTTATTACGTACACTTAGCGGACATTGGCCATTTTTTAACGGTACCATTACCCGAACAGAGCAAGTTATGTGGGTTCCACAGCGCCTTTATCTGCCCATAAGTCGTTTGGATAACCTACTGGCTTACCCTAAAACGACATCTCAATTCAGTCAGCAAGATTTTCAATATGCGTTAACTTTAGTTGGCTTAGAAAAACTGCATCATCAACTAGCACTCGAAACCGATTGGAATAACCGTTTATCTGGTGGGGAACAACAGCGGATTATGTTTGCGCGTTTATTGCTCAACCGACCAAAACTACTTTTATTAGATGAAACAACCTCGGCCCTTGATGAGAACAGTGCTTTAGAGCTAATCGCCCTATTAAAAGCAGAGTTGCATGACAGTGCCATTGTCTTAGTAAGCCATCAAAGCTTTGTTGCTCAGTTTGCAGAACAACAACTGCATCTCACCGAACCTGTGAGTAAAGACCTTTTGAATACAGGAACACCTGAATATGCTTCATAAAATAGCCCTCACCATAATAGCCAGCCTAACGGTTATCGGTTGTGTATCCACCAACCCAACCTCAAACAACCGCTTACCAGTGCGCAATGACCTTCAGCACTATCAGCTTGAGAATGGACTGCAAGTTTACCTTCTACAACGTAATCAACCGGGCGTTGAGCTGCGTTTATTAGTCGGCAGTGGCTCATTACAAGAAAATGAACAGCAGCTTGGCCTTGCGCACTTTACTGAACATATGGCCTTTAAAGGCACCAAACACTTCCCGGGCACGACCGGTTTCAAGCAGCTTGAGCACCAAGGGTTAAAACTTGGTAGTCATGTTAATGCGATCACCAGTTTAAATTCCACGCTATATAAATTATCACTACCAGAAGCCTCGACAGCACAAGTTGCCATTGGCTTACAAGTAATGGCAGATTGGGCGTCAAATATGACATTTGACCAAGATGCTTTTGAAAAAGAACGTCCAGTGATTATCGAAGAATGGCGTTTACGCCAAGGAATGGGCTATCGCATCAACGATAGTTTAGAAAAATTACGTTACCACGGTAGCCGTTACGCTGAACGCAACCCCATAGGTTCATTAGATATCGTACGCAATGCCCCGATTGAGCAAGCGAAAAACTATTATCAAACATGGTATCAACCTCAACGAATGTCGCTATTAATTATTGGTGATTTTAATAGTTCATCAATACGCAATCAGGTTGATAATTTATTTGCACTCCCTAAACCCGAAAAAGTGGCAGAAGATAACCCACAATGGAAACAATTCGCCCATTCAACCAATATGTTAGTGCAAGGGGTGTTTGATAAAGAGCAAGGGGCGCGTTATGTGCAATTTGCGTTACAAAAGGATGTCAGCGCACCGCTAAATACGCGCTTAGGACAATCCGAAGATTTACTAGATAACCTCTGGTTAGCCATTTTAAATCAACGCTTTTCCGTCATAGTCGATAATGGCATCTTGCCCTCCATTAGTATCAATGAGCAAGGGTCGATGCTAGATAACCGACGCCTTCAACAGTTGATTATTATTCATCCAAAGGGTAACGATTACATCGGGGCAACCCAACTGTTATTCACTGAATTGCAGCGCTTAGCCACAGAGCCTGTAACTCCTGAAGAACTGGAAACGGCCAAACAAGCCATGCTGAAAAAATTCAGCCTGCAAGCGGCTTCAGAGCAACGTTATAGCAATGAATATATAGCAGGGCAACTGACAACGGCACTTGAATACGACATGCCAATGTGGAATAAACGCCAGCAGTTAGATAACAGCTACCAGTTGATAAAATCTGTCAAACCGCAGGACTTACAACAACATGTCGCTAAGTTCCTACAAACTGCCTCCCCGCGTTTAGCATTAATTGGCCCCGATACTGATGCCACGACAATGGACAAATCGGCATTTAATCAGCAATGGCTTAAAATACGCCAAAGCACACCAGGACCATTTACGTTGCGCTCCAAAGCGATTCAATTACAGCTACCTCAAGTTCCCAAAGGTGATATTGTTGAGCAATCTAAGCTGCCCGTTGAAAAAACAGAACATTGGACATTAAGCAATGGCATTCAGGTAATTGTTAAGGCAGATAAAAACCTGAAAGATGATATTCAGTTTAATTTGCAGCTTCCGGGAGGGCGTTCTTTAGAAACGGCTCAAACTTCGGGGTTAACTGATTGGGCGTTGAAGCTGCCAGAAAGCAGTGGCTACGGTAACTACAGTGCTCGTGATTTGGCTTTATTTGCTAAACAAAACCAAATTTCTCTGCGCCCTTATAGTGAATTACTGACTCACGGTTTTCGTGGTAAAGCGCCAGCTGATAACTTAGAAACCGCATTGCAATTGTTGCATTTAAAATTAACCGCACCGCAATTTAGCGGTGAGAAATTAGAACAACAAAAACAATCCTTAATATTGAACCTATCCAAAACCCCCGTAGAACGTACTTTCCTCGATAATATTAATCAAGAAAGCTATCACCACGGCGAACTATTAGTCATCAAACCACAAGGAAGCTGGCAACAATTTACGGCGCAACAGTTGCAAAAAACCAACCGCCAACTAGTGACCTCTACAGCAGATATGACGTTGGTTATCTCAGGGGCCATAAACAGTCGTGACCTCAAACCAATATTAGAAAAGTGGTTGGCATCTCTCCCTGCGAGCGACCAAAAACTAAAATCTCGTGACCAAGGCATCATGCCAAAAATGGCCAGTTTTAATAAAACTTATCCCATCAGTAGTAGTGATAAAAGCATGGTCAGCATTCAATTCGCCTCACCTGCGATGTGGTCACAGCAAGACCAACTTGCAATACAACTGATTGATACGATTGTTAGTCAGCGTTTACGTGGTGAGTTAAGAGAAAAAGCCAGTGGTATCTATGCGCTCGGTTTTTCACAAATGTTAGCGAAAAAACCACAGCCTTATTACCTTGCTCGCTTGAATTTCACCACCTCTCCAGAACGTGCTGAGGAAATGACGCAAATTGCCCAAAAAACGATTGGGCAAATTCGTCAAACCGGTGTGAGTGAAAAAGAATTAACCGAAGCGAAAAATATTTGGCTGACAGAAAATGCACAAGTCACTGATAGTTCAAGTTATTGGACCGAAGCTCTGGCACAGATTGCCGCTGATGATGGGCAATACCAGCGTTTAAACCAACAGCAAAGTATTATTCATCAACTCACGGTTAAGGATATTAATCGTTTATCTCGTCAATATTTAGGGCAGAATTCAAAAGTGTTTATGATGACGCCTTAATTTAGTCATTAAGGTTAGAAAGCCAACAATATATTGTTGGCTTTTTTATTCCGCACTATCATTATTGCTATTCAAAAACAAAAGATTTTTTTTACCTCTAAATAAGCTTTTTTTATTTTTTTATGAAAAAAAACAATTTACATTCAATAGTATTTAATAATCGCTCCCGTAAGCTTTTAGGTTTCATCTTGATATCATCGAATATACGGACAGGCTTGACTATTGCAGTCTCTATTTTTATATAATCACCAAGATTACTCTCAATTCTATTCAGCGTTGCCTGCGGTAAGATCTCAAATGCATATTCGTATAACTCATTTAGTTTCTTAATAAATACTTCTGGTTTCTCTTCTCTCTTCAAACTCAAAACATTCTCTCTAAAGTGAATAAATAGCTTATCGGGAACATCTTTTATTCTACTCATTTTAGAAATTATTTCAGTTAATTTATTATATAACTGATTAGCAACATCAATCGGTTCTGGTATTTTTATAGTTTCTTTTGGTAGCGGAGGAAGAGGTTTTAAATCAGTACATTCTGTATTTTTAGCTATCTCCATTGGTTCTTTTAAATAGCTAACAATGAATTCATTTGTAACATATTCTTTATCTATAAAAAGCTCATAAAAGTCATAAATTTTAATAACAACGTCATCCGAAGATTTCGTTTTTTTCATTTCTCTAATTGTTTCTTTAATGAGATCAATGCTTTTATTGTCTACTTTATTATTTTTCAATAAGCTATAGAAATTTTCTTCTATTTCATTTGGAATGGTAATCGCTTCCATCAATGGCGGCCATTTCGTCCTCTTAATGACTCTTATTCTATATTCATTTCTTTCAAGTCCAACTTGAGTTAGATTATTACCTTTCAATACACCGTGAAGAGGTGGCTCTGCATATTTAATATCATCAATATTATTTTTATTCTTTTCTCTTAGATTTATGGGCGATAATGTTGGAGTCTGTTTAATATTTTTAATTTGTTTAGTAACATATTTTTTAATTTTTTTCGGAGCACTCTTTATGTGAACTTTTTTCATTGTTAAACTAGTGAAAAAATTTTTTTTACTCATTGATTCAAGCATGATAATTCCTCTGAATAAATTACTGAACGCTATATAGCCAAAATCGTATATCTATTTATTATGTTGTGATATCAGATAGCGATTTTGTTTATTTTTAGTCACTCAATTTGTAATGCCTTTCATGACGTTGATGACTATCGATTGACAGATTATCGTTTTAATGTGATTAATATTCTTATAATAAATAACGATAAAGAGATTCTATATGAATAATGTAACCATCCGCAGAGCAACACTGGACGATGTCCCTGCAATCACCCAAATGCACGCTGACTATTCGGCATATGCCAACACATTGCAGCTTCCTTATCCAAGCGAAAAAATATGGGAAGCCCGGCTAGGCACGAGTGATCCGTTGGTAACACAATTTGTTGCCACTATTGATAAGGAAGTTGTAGGTTTGCTAGTCATTAGTCAGCCTAACCAAGTGCGCCGTCGCCATGTCGCCACTTTCGGTATTACCGTCAGTGAAGCTCACCAAGGCAAAGGTATTGGCTCACAACTGATGCAAGTGATGGTGGATTATTGCGATAACTGGTTGAATGTGCGCCGTATTGAGTTAGAAGTATTTGCGGCAAATGGCAGTGGTGTTGGGCTATATGAAAAGTTTGGCTTTGAACTCGAAGGCCGCATGAGAGACTATGCGTTTCGTGATGGGCAATATGTCGATGCCGTGATGATGAGTAGAATCAAAAAATAGCGATAAAAAATGCCACACAATAGGTGGCATTTTAGTGCATCATGAAAACATCTAACGACTATTTGTCGCCTAATAGCACTGAATCTAATGCAATTTCAATCATCTCATTGAACGTAGTTTGACGCTCTTCTGACGTGGTTTGTTCACCCGTTTTGATGTGGTCAGAAACGGTACAAATCGTTAATGCGCGCGCACCAAACTCAGCCGCCACACCATAGATACCCGCAGCTTCCATTTCAACCCCCAGAATGCCGTACTTTTCCATCACTTTAAACATATCAGGGTCTGGTGAATAGAACAGATCCGCAGAGAACAAATTACCAACGCGCACATTCACGTTTCTTGCTTTTGCTGCTTCAACCGCATTGTGGACTAAGTCATAGTCTGCAATCGCTGCAAAGTCATTTTCTTTAAAACGTTGGCGGTTAACACGCGAATCCGTACAAGCGCCCATACCTATTACAACATCACGCAGTTTTACATCATCCATCACTGCGCCACATGAGCCCACACGAATAATCACTTTTACACCGAAATCGGTGATCAGCTCTTTTGCATAGATAGAGCATGAAGGGATCCCCATGCCGTGACCCATAACAGAGATTTTGCGACCTTTATAAGTCCCTGTAAAACCTAACATGCCACGCACATTATTGACTTGGCGAACATCCTGAAGGAAAGTTTCAGCGATGTATTTTGCACGTAATGGGTCGCCTGGCATCAAAACGACATCAGCGAAATCACCCATTTCTGCATTAATATGTGGAGTTGCCATGATTATTTCCCTTTAAACGATTAAATATTGTTAAATTAATAAGGTGGTCTCCCACCTTATTATTAAAAAAGATGACAGCAAAGCCTTGCCCATTACCTTTAATTCCCCGCCATTACCCTAAATAATTTGAGTTGTAGCAAGGCGGCAAGTAAAACCATCCCTATGAGCATACACAAGTATGTGATTAGGGTGGTTTTGTGCAGCCAACAAACTACAGCTAAAAGTATGACGACAAAACTCGCCCATCGCCCTTTAATTGCTCGAAATTACCCTAAATAATTTGAGTTGTAGCAAGGCGGCAAACAAAATCATCCCTATGAGCATACACAAGTATGTGATTAGGGTGGTTTTGTGCAGCCAACAAACTACAGCTAAAAGTATGACGACAAAACTCGCCCATCGCCCTTTAATTGCTCGAAATTACCCTAAATAATTTGAGTTGTAGCAAGGCGGTAAGCTAAACCATCCCTATGAGCATACACAAGTATGTGATTAGGGTGGTTTTGTGCAGCCAACAAACTACAGCTAAAAGTATGACGACAAAACTCGCCCATCGCCCTTTAATTGCTCGAAATTACCCTAAATAATTTGAGTTGTAGCAAGGCGGTAAGCTAAACCATCCCTATGAGCATACACAAGTATGTGATTAGGGTGGTTTTGTGCAGCCAACAAACTACAGCTAAAAGCATGACGACAAAACTCGCCCATCGCCCTTTAATTGCTCGAAATTACCCTAAATAATTTGAGTTGTAGCAAGGCGGCAAACAAAACCATCCCTATGAGCATACACAAGTATGTGATTAGGGTGGTTTTGTACAGCCAACGAACTACAGCTAAAAGCATGACGACAAAACTCGCCCATCGCCCTTTAATTGCTCGAAATTACCCTAAATAATTTGAGTTGTAGCAAGGCGGCAAACAAAACCATCCCTATGAGCATACACAAGTATGTGATTAGGGTGTTTTTGTACAGCCAACGAACTACAGCTAAAAGCATGACGACAAAACTCGCCCATCGCCCTTTAATTGCTCGAAATTACCCTAAATAATTTGAGTTGTAGCAAGGCGGCAAGTAAAACCATCCCTATGAGCATACACAAGTATGTGATTAGGGTGGTTTTGTGCAGCCAACACCGCTACAGCTCAAAGTATGACGGGTAATGGGTATTAGAGCATTGGCTTACCATACTCCATCGGAGACAAATCAAAGTATTTTGCGACTGTTTGCCCTATGTCCGCGAACGTTTCACGGTGGCCTAATGAGCCTGGTTTAACTTTCGGGCCATAAATCAGCACTGGGATATGCTCACGTGTATGGTCAGTACCTGGCCAGGTTGGGTCACAACCATGGTCTGCGGTTAAAATCAGAATGTCGTCTTCTTTAACCAGTTTCATTAACTCAGGTAAACGACGGTCAAATAGTTCTAATGCAGCGGCGTAACCTGCTACATCACGGCGATGGCCATATGCGGAGTCAAAATCAACAAAGTTGGTGAATACAATAGTGTTATCACCCGCCAGCTTCATTTCTTCAACGGTCGCATCGAACAGTGCATCAATACCTGTTGCTTTGATTTTCTTAGTGATACCAACGTGCGCATAAATATCGGCAATTTTACCAATAGAAACGACTTCACCTTGTTTTTCATCAACTAATTTTTTTAATACTGTTGGAGCTGGTGGCTCAACTGCTAGGTCATGGCGGTTACCAGTACGTGTGAAGTTACCTGCTTTATCGCCAACGAATGGGCGAGCGATAACACGACCTATATTGTAACCACCTTTAGTTAGCTCTTCGCGAGCAATTTCGCACAGCTCATACAGTTTGTCTAAGCCATAGGTTTCTTCGTGACAAGCAATTTGGAATACAGAGTCTGCTGAAGTATAGAAAATCGGTTTCCCCGTTTTCATATGTTCTTCACCCAGTTGGTCAAGGATGACCGTACCTGATGAGTGGCAGTTACCCAAATAACCCGGTAAGTTGGCTTTTTTAACTAAGGTATCCAGCAATTCTTGTGGAAAACTATTTTCTTCATCAGAGAAATATCCCCAATCGAAAAGCACAGGCACACCTGCTATTTCCCAGTGACCTGATGGCGTATCTTTACCTGAAGAAATTTCGCTTGCATAACCGTATGCACCAATAATTTCTGCATTAGGATCTAACCCCGCAGGGAATGAACCGCTTGATTCTTCTCCTGCTTTACCTAAACCTAATTTAGTTAAGTTAGGTAAATGAAGAGGGCCTTTACGACCAATATCTGCTTCACCACGAGCACATGCATCTGCAATGTGGCCCAATGTGTTTGAACCTTCATCACCGAATTTATGCGCATCATGCGCTGCACCAATCCCAAAGGAATCTAAAACCATAATAAATGTGCGTTTCATATTTTTTCTCCCGCGGTACATTCAAGTCAACATACCACTAAAATCTCTGTTTATTACTCGCTGATTTGGCGATATACCATCGGTGTTTCTTGTGGAGCTTTATCTCCAATCACCATTGCATCCCGCACTTCTTTCGCAGCGTCTTCCCATGCTTTTTCACTGTTCGCATGGATAATAGCTAATGGCGTTTGTGTATCTACTTTAGAGCCTAACGCCGCGATATCACTCAAACCAACACTGTAGTCAATTGGGTCTGACGCTTTACGGCGTCCCCCACCTAACGTCACGACGGACATACCTAATGCACGGGTATCCATATGTGTGACAATACCGTCTTTTGGTGCATAGACCGCTTTGCTTAATACTGCGGTTGGTAGGTATTTATTGTAATTTTCAACAAAATCAACTGGCCCTTTTTGAGCCGCAACCATGCGCCCAAAGACTTCAGCAGCTTTGCCGTTATCCAATACCGCTTGTAACTTCTGGCGTGCTTCATCACGATTAGCCGCTAATGATCCAGACACTAACATTTCAACACACAGTGCCATAGTCACTTCATACAAACGTGGGTTACGGTATTCACCTGTTAAAAATTGTACGGCTTCACGCACTTCAACCGCATTACCTGCACTTGATGCCAATACTTCATTCATATCAGTCAATAACGCGGTTGTTTTGCAACCAGCGCCATTTGCGACCTTAACGATCGATTCTGCAAGTTGCTCGGATTTTTCATAAGTCGGCATAAATGCTCCGGAACCAACTTTGACGTCCATAACAAGAGCATCAAGGCCTTCCGCCAGCTTTTTACCTAAAATTGATGCGGTGATCAGCGGAATTGAATCAACTGTTGCCGTAATATCACGGGTGGCATAGAAGCGTTTATCTGCAGGTGCTAATGAGTTTGTTTGGCCAATAATGGCAACACCTACGTCTTTGATAATGTCACGAAAACGGGAATCATCAGGGAAAATATCGAAATTTGGAATTGCTTCGAGTTTATCTAATGTACCACCAGTATGACCTAAACCACGGCCTGAAATCATCGGAACATAACCACCACACGCTGCAACCATAGGGCCAAGCATCAGTGAAGTCACGTCGCCTACCCCACCAGTCGAATGTTTATCGACTAATGGGCCATTCAGGTTAAGTGATTTCCAATTAAGAACTGTCCCTGAGTCACGCATTGCCAATGTCAGAGCAACGCGTTCAGGCATCGTCATATCATTAAAATAGATAGTCATTGCTAATGCAGCAATTTGACCTTCTGATACTGAATTATCACGAACACCATTGATAAAGAAACGAATTTCTTCTTCACTTAGTGGTTTACCATCGCGTTTTTTACGAATAATTTCTTGTGCCAGAAACACGATATACTCCTTTAAAGTCGAATTTATCGGTTAACAATATTGCGAAAATTAATAATTGCTGCTTGATTTTTTAACGTCAAAACCTAGCGTATTTAATAAATTTGCTAATAAGCTTGATGCACCAAAACGGAAATGGCGGCTATCAGCCCAATCGTCACCTAAAATTCTTCCTGCTAATGCTAAGTAATCTGCTGCTTCTTCTGCAGTACGAACGCCACCAGCCGGTTTAAAACCAACCGTTTTGGCTACGCCCATATCGTGGATCACTTGCATCATGATTTCTGCACTTTCTAATGTCGCATTAACAGGCACTTTACCTGTTGATGTTTTAATAAAATCAGCGCCAGCTTTAATTGAAATTTCAGAAGCTTTGCGGATCAATGCTGCCTCTTTTAATTCACCGGTTTCAATAATCACTTTCAGCAACACATTTGCCGCAGCACAAGCCTCTTTACAGGCTTTCACTAAATCAAAACCAATTTTTTCATTCCCCGCGATCAGCGCTCGATATGGGAAAACCACGTCAACTTCATCTGCACCATAAGCAATCGCCGCTTTAGTTTCAGCTAATGCGATTTCGATGTCATCATTACCATGAGGGAAGTTCGTTACTGTCGCGATACGGACGTCTGGAGTACCTTGTTCACGTAATGTTTTACGTGCAATAGGGATAAAGCGAGGATAAATACAGATTGCAGCTGTATTACCTGCTGGGCTTTTCGCCTGATGGCATAATGCGATTACTTTTGCATCAGTATCGTCATCATTTAAAGTGGTTAAATCCATCAGGGTCAGCGCGCGTTGTGCGGCTGCTTTTAAATCAGTCATATAACTCTCCAACGTTGTTAATTCTTCAGAACGACACGTTCTTTGTTGGCGAGCGGGCTTGGTTCCTTAAAGATGCTAGTCGGATACTTTCCGAACTGAGCAGCTGAGATCCTTCTCACCGCATCATGCCCTAGAGTAACTTTACTCTGAGAACTAGCAGTTCCATAGCAGCTTACTAATGATAGTAGACCATGGAATAGCGTTATTTTATGTGCTACAAATCACATTAATCGACTGAATGTTACATTATTAAAATAATAAATGTGATAAAGATTGCAATTATACCTAATCTGACGGCCATTTTATTCTCTCAAATGGCTTTTCGATACATGCTTTATCATTAATTTACTACGTTAAGAGTAGTTGAAAATTTTCGATTGATATAAAAATTCACAAAAGAATATAACGCATCAAATTAAAAACGGAAGGACAAGAGCCCTTCCGTTATATTTGTTTAAGAGAGCCAGCTTTTGCCCCTCGAAACAACATCAAGCAACTGCCGCTGCACCTAAAGTCAGGAAGAAGCCTGCAATTGTTGCACTCATTAAGTTAGACAGTGTACCTGCCATAACCGCTTTCATGCCTAAGCGTGCGACATCACCGCGGCGACTTGGCGCCATTCCGCCCAACCCACCTAATAAGATAGCGACAGATGATAAGTTAGCAAACCCACACAGCGCAAAAGAAATAATCGCTTTTGTATGGTCAGATAACACTTGTTTACCCGCGGCTAAAACCTCAGCATCTGCCTTCATGTACTCACCAAAGTTCATGAATGCAACAAACTCATTCACAACAATTTTTTGGCCAATGAAAGACCCTGCGACTGTCGCTTCGCTCCATGGCACCCCAATGAGAAATGCAATCGGTGCGAACAACCAACCGAGTAATAGCTCCAGTGATAATTGAGGATAATCAAACCAGCCACCAATTCCACCTAAAATACCATTAATTAACGCGATCAACGCGATAAAAGCCAATAACATTGCACCCACGTTCAGCGCAAGTTGCATCCCTGATGAAGCCCCTGAAGCGGCTGCATCAATAATGTTGGCAGGGCGCTCGTCTTCAGCAACTAAATCCGTCGCATCAACTCTGTCTTTAACATCTTCTGTTTCTGGTACCATCAGCTTGGCAAATAATAGCCCACCCGGCGCTGCCATAAAGGATGCAGCTATCAGGTATTCCATTGGGACGCCCATTTGAGCATAACCCGCCAATACTGACCCTGCAACAGATGCCAAACCACCACACATGATGGCGAATAGCTCAGATGTTGTCATTGTTGCGATATATGGACGTACCACCAGTGGCGCTTCTGTTTGACCAACAAAGATATTCGCTGTGGCTGATAACGATTCTGTTCTGGAGGTTCCTAAGACTTTTTGCAGACCACCGCCTAATACCTTTATCACTAACTGCATGATGCCTAAGTAATATAGAACCGCAATCAGTGATGAGAAAAAGACGATGATAGGCAGCACGCGAAAAGCAAAAATAAAGCCGCCGCCACCAAATAATTCAAACATTTTATCGGAAACAAGGCCCCCAAAGATGAAACTCATCCCATCTTGACCATAACCAATAACTTTAGAAACAGCGTCAGACATTCCTTGGAGCACACTACGCCCCGCGGGAACATAAAGGACAAATGCGCCAATAACAAGTTGGATTAAAAATGCACCACCGACTGTGCGGAGTCGAATAGCCCGGCGATTGCTAGAAAATAGGACGGCTATCGCGATAAGCACCGCCATTCCTATAATACTCATAATGAGCTGCATGGAAGGATCCCTGTTCACTTGATTTTAAATTGATATATAAGGAAACGTGTACGTCACCTTGTCTCTTAGTTTGATGATTATACCTAGTCATCATGAATAACCCGCAATACTCATCACAAATACGTGGTGCAATAAACAATAAAAATTCAAATAATGTGACAAAAATCACAAACAAGACTCGGTTTAGTCTGGAAAGGCACTAAACATCTCATCAACCAAAGCAAAATATGAATGGAGCAAAATAGATAGGTAGCAAGCTTACATAAATATTATTTATCGTTTATTTGCGGTTTTACTCCGTTAGATTAAATAACGACAAACTATTGTTGTAAAGTTGTTGGGCAATTTCTGCGGGGGATTCGTGGCGAAGTTCACATAATGCACGAAAAACCCATTGAATACGTTCTGGCCGATTTGGCTCGCCTTGAAAACCTGACACTGGCATGTCCGGTGCATCCGTTTCTAGCAGTAACGAGGAAAGGGGTAAATTAGATATCACATTACGTGTTTTATTGGCTCTTTCATAAGTAATCGTCCCACCAACACCAATATAATAGCCAAGTTTAACAAAAGCTTGTGCTTGAGATAAGCTCCCTGCAAAGCCATGAATAACACCACAAGCAGGGACATCCATACGGCGCAATATCGCCGCTAGCTGATCGTGGCTTTTTCGTGAATGCAAAATAACAGGTAAATCGAATTGTTTTGCCAGCCTTAATTGTGCAGAAAGTATTTTTTGTTGATGCTCGAACTGTGGATTTTGCATGTAAAGGTCTAACCCTATCTCCCCTATCGCCACACAGTTTTTATCTTTTTTATTAAGGTAATCGACTAAAATATCAATGTGTTGATCTTGATACTGGCTTAAGTACAAAGGGTGAAAGCCCATCGCGGCATACAACGATGAGTGCTGCTGTGCTAGTTGCCACACGCGTGCAAAATTATCGACACTGACAGTTGGGATAATAATCTTACTCACCCCATTTTGCTTAGCAAGCGCTAAACTGTCAGTAAATGCATCACTGAAAGGTGGGAAATCAAAATGGCAATGGGTGTCAATAAACCGCAGATTATCCATCTAGCTTCTCACTAGCTTGCATCCCTTTTAGGGGCTGTGTAGCCATTGTAGGGACTAAATCTCGATGTTCTTCTGGCTCGATTTGTATATCAATCGGGTTTAATTCTATTTTTTGCTCTAAGGTACGGCTAAATCTACGCCTATTTTCAATAAACGCATCCCCAAGTGCCGCCATAAAATAGCGGCCGCATCGTCTACCCGTATGATAATCTTGGTTCAATGAAGAAACTTTACTTCCCAGCGCACTGCTCTTGAGTGGAACCGGTGGGTAAATTTCAAAGATCTGTACATCCTTAGGTGGATTTTCAATAAATTCCTGCGTCTTACGGTAGCTTTTAAGGTGAATTTTTAACATTGCAGCCATGCGCTGCAAGCCATTACTATCCCCCTCTAACCAGCGAGTCATTCTTTTCACCCATTCAGGCGTAAAATACATTTGTGATGGCACTGTACGGATCACAACAATCGTCTCAGCACCACGATGATAAGCCTCTTCAACTGGAACCGCCGCGCTGATCCCACCATCGAGGTACAAAGTCCCACCAAGCTCAACACCTGTTCGATAAAAACCAGGAATAGCGCTAGAAGCACGGATAATATCTAACCAAGAATCTGCTGTAGGTTGTAAGAACTCAGCCATAAAGTCATCGCTGCGGCTTGTCCCCATATAGAACTCGCGCCCTGATGCAAGTAATTCAAGCCCTGCTTGCATCCGCAATGGTAATTCTTTTGCCGTTGTTTCAACTAACCAGTCAAGGTCAATAAGGTGCCCCCCACGAATAAACCGTAGTGGGTTAAAGAAAGCAGAATTGGTGGTATAGCGAGTAATCACTCGTCGTGCATAACCTGCTTGGCCGCAGATATAAGCAGAAAGATTTTGTGCCCCAGCAGAGGTACCAATCATTAAGTCAAAAGGATTAAAATCGGAAATTAAAAACTCGTCCAGTACGCCCGCAGTAAAAATCCCTCGTTGCCCACCACCTTCACATATCAGTGCGGTTTTCCCCGAGTTAATGTTGTCTAAAAATGCGAGGGGCTCAATAGTGCCCAATGTCACTGCGACGTGTTTCCCCATACTACCCCTTAATCCGTTATTTCTTGTATTTTTGACTAAAGGCTCTCAAGCCACCTAAAAATAGAATGAGCCTTCTAACGAAAGCCCATTCTAACGGATCTGTATAATAAATATTCAGCAATTTGCGCTATTGATACATTTATTTACCAATCAGTTGGCAAGCACCAGACCATTTTGGACTGATTTCACCCCATTAACTTGTGATGCCACCAGTACAATTTTGTCAATTTGATCCGTCGAGGTGACAAAACCTGATAAATAAACCACTCCATTAACGGTTTTCACTGATACATTATTACTCGAAATACCTTTCGTACCGAGTAGTTTTCCTTTCACATCAGCGGTGATCGCAGAGTCATCAATATACTCACCCGTATTTTTTGCACCGCTCGAAATTGCATTTCCTGTATCTTTACCCGCCATTTCAACGGTTTTTGACGCGCTGTCCCACGTTTCTGAAGCTTGTTTTTTCAAAGCGCTATCTGATGATGAGCTACAAGCCGTGAGCGCCCAGCTCAACCCAATAACCCCCAAACAGCTTAATAGCGTTGCTTTTTTCATAAAAAACCTTCCTTTCACTGTGATGGACTAACTAATAATATAGCCTAAGTAAAAAAACGTTAAAAATAAAGAGAAAGAAGACAAAGACAGAATATTCTTGATGCAAATGCGATAAAAAACAGAAAAATAGGCTTTAAAAGAAGGTCGAAAGAAGATCCCCCGCTACAAAACTAGTAGCGGGAGAGAAAAAACGTATTAGTGTTCGCGTGTTTTACGGAACCTAACATCAGGGTAGCGTTCACTAGTGAGATTTAAGTTCACCATTGTTGGCGCAATATAAGATAGGTTATCACCGCCATCAAGTGCTAAATTTTGCTCATTTTTACGTTTAAATTCTTCGAATTTTTTCGCATCGTCACACTCAACCCAACGAGCTGTAGAAACGTTTACGGCTTCGTAAATAGCTTCTACGTTATACTCGCTTTTCAGGCGTGCCACTACCACATCAAACTGCAACACACCGACCGCGCCAACAATTAAGTCATTATTGGTTAACGGACGGAAAACTTGTACCGCACCTTCTTCCGAAAGTTGAACAAGGCCTTTTAACAGTTGCTTTTGTTTTAATGGGTCACGTAAACGAATACGGCGGAACAATTCAGGTGCAAAGTTAGGGATACCCGTAAACTTCAACTCTTCACCTTGTGTAAAGGTATCACCGATTTGGATAGTCCCATGATTATGTAAGCCGATAATATCCCCCGCATAAGCATTCTCAACTTGAGAGCGGTCACCAGCCATAAAGGTTAAGGCATCAGAAATTACCACATCCTTTTTAATACGCACTTGACGTAGTTTCATGCCTTTTTCATAAGTACCTGAAACAATACGCATAAATGCAACACGGTCACGGTGTTTCGGGTCCATATTAGCTTGGATTTTGAACACAAAGCCCGTAAATTTTTCTTCTGTTGCTTTCACTTCACGCAAATCTGTTTTACGCGCTTGTGGTTGTGGAGCCCATTCGACTAGCCCGTCTAACATATGGTCAACACCAAAGTTACCTAAAGCCGTACCAAAAAATACCGGGGTTAACTCACCTTGCAAAAATGCTTCATGGTCAAATTCATGGGATGCGCCTTGAACAAGCTCAAGTTCATCACGTAATTGGGCTGCCAGTTCGTCTCCCACAGCAGCATCCAATTCAGGGTTATTTAACCCTTTAATAATGCGAATTTCTTGAATTGTATGGCCTTGACCTGTTTGGTATAGGATGGTTTCATCACGCAGTAAGTGGTAAACACCTTTGAATAATTTACCGCAACCTATAGGCCATGTGATTGGGCAACAGGCAATTTTCAGCTCGTTTTCCACTTCATCCATTAATTCCATTGGGTCGCGAATATCACGGTCCAATTTATTCATGAATGTTAAGATTGGCGTATCACGTAAGCGAGTAACTTCCATCAGTTTACGTGTCCGGTCTTCAACCCCTTTACCTGAGTCAATAACCATCAAGCAGCAGTCAACCGCAGTCAACGTCCGGTAAGTGTCTTCCGAGAAATCTTCATGCCCTGGGGTATCAAGTAGGTTAACAAGGCAATCGTTATAAGGAAATTGCATGACAGAGGTAGTAATCGAAATACCACGCTGCTTTTCCATTTCCATCCAGTCGGATTTAGCGTGCTGGTTAGAACCCCGGCCTTTTACCGTACCAGCCCGTTGAATAGCATGCCCGAACAATAACACTTTTTCAGTGATTGTGGTTTTACCCGCATCGGGGTGGGATATGATAGCAAACGTTCTACGTGTGCTAACTTCATGGAGAAAGTTCTGATCTGTCATTTAACCGTTCTTTTCGTTTATATACAGATTTGTATAGGCATTCGAAGAGGCTTGATTTGGCTCTAAGCGCAGCAAATCCGTTTTGTTAATCAAAATTGGTGGATATTTTCGCAGATCTTGGGGGTATTAACAATCAAAGCATCGAGGTACACGTAAAACAGTACCTCGACCCTGTAGCAAATTAGCTAAATGATAACAATATAAACCACTGGTTAAAGCGCCACTAAGTGAGCAATTTCCTCTCCAAGTGCTTGTGTACTGGCATCCCCACCCATATCACGAGTTAAGTTCCGGCGCTGTTTAATCGCGGTTTCCACTGCGCTCATAATAGTATCGTGGATATCTTGGCAGCCTAAATGCTGCATCATCATGGCTGCGGCCCAAATAGTACCGATTGGGTTTGCAATATTTTGCCCTGCAATATCTGGCGCAGAGCCATGAACTGGCTCAAACATTGATGGAAATTCTTTTTCAGGGTTAATATTTGCAGATGGTGCAATCGCAATCGTGCCAGTACAAGCAGGCCCTAAATCAGACAAAATATCACCAAATAAGTTTGACCCAACAATCACATCATAAAACTCAGGCATTCGAACTAAGTTGGCAGCAAAAATATCGATATGGAATTGGTCGACTTTAATTTCTGGGTATTGTTTTGCCATTTCAGCTACCCGACTGTCCCAATAAGGCATTGAATGAAACAAACCATTCGATTTAGTCGCGGAACTTAAATGTTTTTTGTCGCGCGATTGTGCTAAGTCAAACGCATATTTTAAAATACGGTCGGTACCTTTACGGGTGAAGATACTTTGCTGCAACACCATTTCTTCATCAGTACCTTCATATTGAATACCACCAATAGCCGAATACTCACCCTCCACGTTTTCACGCACCACATAAAAATCAATATCTCCGGGGTTTTTATCCGCAAGTGGGCACTTGATGCCATCAAACAAACGTACGGGGCGAAGATTCACATACTGGTTAAATGCGCGACGAATTGGCAGTAATAACCCCCACAAAGAAATATGATCAGGCACCCCAGGGAAACCAACCGCCCCTAAAAAAATAGCATCAAATTTTTTCAATTGTTCTAAGCCATCTTCAGGCATCATACGCCCCGTACGATGGTAAGTTTCACATGACCAATCAAAATACGTAAAGTTAAGCTTTATATTATGTTTACTCGCTGCCGCTTCTAAAACTTTTATCCCCTCAGGGATCACTTCTGTACCGATGCCATCACCTGGGATTACTGCGATATTAAATTGTGACATAGTGAAAACCTCTGATAAATGAATTGGGTATGTTTGTTCTCCAGTTTATGGCTTGCTGTGATAAAGTATAGGCATGAAGTGTAATCCTTAGGTTTACAAACTATGAACAAGCTCCCAGCATTAGAGGATATCCGCGTTTTTGTGACTGTTGCGCGCCTAATGAGTTTTTCTCAAGCAGCTCAGCAACTGTTGGTTTCCCCTGCTTATATCTCTAAACGAATTAAATTGCTCGAAGAAAATTTAGGGCAAATATTATTTTTTAGGACTGCTCGTTCAATTAAACTCACCCATGAAGGGCAGATAATTTTACGCAGTAGTGAAGCGATGTTAGCAGAACTTGAACATATGCAAGAGCAGCTTAATGCATGTCGAGAAGAGATCCGTGGCTCGCTTCGCATTAGTTGTAGCACCGGGTTTGGTAGTACATACATTAACCCGTTCATCCTCACATTACGGGAAAGTTACCCTTTACTAGGGATTGACCTTACACTGACAGATAAATCCGTCGATATTATCAATGAAAATATTGATGTTGATATTTGTATCGGAGGCGCCATTTCCGAGCAATTCATTGCTAGACGTATCGCCCATAACCAGCGGGTTTTATGCGCATCACCAAGCTATTTGGCTAAATATGGCTACCCTAAATATCCGCAACAGCTTGAGCAAAAACACTTGTGCATTGCTATCAAGGAACGCAACCAAGCTCCAGCTGTTTGGAAACTTGAGCAGCAACAAGAAAGTATGACAGTCACACCGAACAGTAAGCTGACCGTCAATAATGGTGAAGTGGCCAAACAATGGTGTTTAAGTGGCGAAGGCATACTGCTGCGCTCCCTATGGAGCGTGCTTCCCGAATTGCAATCTGGTCAATTGATACGTGTTTTACCACAATGGCACCAAACAGCAGATGTTTATGCTGTTTATTCGAGAAGTATCCGAACTAGTGCTAATCTTAGAGTGTTTATTGAAAATTTAGAGCAATTCCTCACCAACAATTTACACCATGAACGCACTTAATTAAGTTTTATTAGCAAAAGGTGGATATGCATTGATGATAGAAGCAGAGACATTCAAAGAACGTTTATTAAAACTGCTAAAACAGAAAAAAATGAGCCAATTAAAAGCAGCTGAAGCCCTTGGTGTCTCAAGAACCGCGGTCAATAAATGGACAAAAGGTGGCATGATAGATGAAGATAACCTTGAAAAACTCGCCACACTATTGGATGTCGACAAAATTTGGTTGAAATACGGTGAATACACCAATAGCCTAATTACTGTCACCAATGCAGGGGTCATGCGTAATATAAATGAAGTCCACCTCCAAGAATCTGCGGATATCGTCACATGGGAATGGGACTTAATGAGCGGAGAGCTCAATTACTCTGATAACGTTGAAGCCGTTTATGGCATCAAAATCACCAGTAATGAAGATTTCTGGGCATTAATGGATCACCACTCTAAAGAAAAACTGGTTAATGGTTATTCCAAAATCATCCGCGAAGGTGGAGCCCATGAAATGGATTTCAAAATTAACTGGGAAGGTGAATACCGCTGGATAACATCTCGTGCCACAGGTGTTCGGGGTTCAAATGGAAAAGTAACTAAATTAGTCGGGATTAGCTTAGACAATACTGAACGTAAAAATAATGAATTACGCTTACGTAAAATCAAATGCTACTTTGATGTTTTACTTTCTCATTTCAATCATCTTGTTGTTTTCACAGACAAAGCGGGTGAAATTTTAGCCAGTAATTTAAACAGTCTCTCATCTGAAATAGACTACCTCGACCTACAACGCTTATTGTATCAATTAGTCATTAGTCATAAATCATGGCTAGATGAAGTACTCGATACTGGCCGAGGGCAGGTTGTTTTTCAAGATAAACAAATTACAGCTTATCAACATGTTAATGATGAACAGCAGATATTTTTAATGTTTGAGTTAAAAGATATCTGAGTGGTTAATCATTGCCCCATTGGGTAATCATGGGGCAACCCGGTTATAGGTCAAGCACTAGCCGCTTAGTTTTGGCGCGAGACACACACAGCATCATGGTTTTTTGCTGCGCTTTTTCATCATCATCAAGGTATAGGTCTCGGTGGTCTGCCTCCCCTTCTAATATTGCCGTTTCACAAGTACCACAGACTCCATTACGACATAAACATTCCACATTAATGCGCTTATCTGCTTCGATTGCCTGTAATATAGACATATCTTCACCAACAACTAAGCTAATCCCTGAACGCTGAAAATGCACTTCAAATGACTCACCTTCACTCGCGACTTCGCCAAAATTTTCAAAGTGAATCTGTGACTCGCCAAGATGTTTTTGACCTTCTTCAATCACATTATTAATTAATGATTCCGGACCACATACATAAACATGACTATGACTTGGTTGGCTTTTGATTAACTGCTCAACTGACATTCGCTGCCCTTGGCTGCTATCGTATACATGCAATCGGTCGCCAATACGCTCTTGTAAATGTTCGACAAAAGCCGCCGTTTTGCGGTCACGAAAACAGTAATGGAGTTCAAAATCCATATTGCCGTGCTCTAACTCATATAAATAAGAAAGAAATGGCGTAATACCGATCCCTCCAGCGATCAAAACATGCTTACACTTGTTGTTTTTCTCAAGCGAGAAAAAATTCTGGGCAGGGGATAAATATAAACTATCCCCTAAAGATAACTGCTCATGCATAAAAGCTGAGCCACCTTTTGAATTTTCATCACGCAGAACAGAAATGCAATAACTCCCACAGTGTTGCGGATCACTAATGAGTGAATACGCACGCTGTAAGCCAGCCTCTCCCCCCATATGAACGGTAACATGGCTTCCCGCACTAAAGGGCATAAAAGTACCGTCCTGTGCAACGAATTCGAACATTTTGATGTTTGGGCTAACCTGCTCTATTCGGCTAACATTTACCGCGATTTTTGCTTGGTTCATCACTGTTCTCCTTCCTTATTCAATATCGATACACAAGTACTTAATGCTTAAATAATCCTCAATGCCATAACGAGAGCCTTCTTTCCCTAAACCAGATTGTTTCACACCGCCGAATGGCGCAACCTCATTAGAAATCAAACCAGTATTGATGCCGACCATACCACTTTGCAGCTTTTCTGCGACACGATATACCCGATTCACATCCCGAGAGAAAAAGTACGCCGCTAGCCCATAAATAGTATTATTTGCCCGAGAAATTACTTCACTCTCATCATTAAAGCGGATCAATGTGGCAATAGGACCAAAAATTTCTTCATGAACAATGTCCATTGAATCATCAACATCTACCAATACTTTTGGATTAAAAAAGTTGGCTTGTTCTTTGATTTCATTACCTAATGTTAATAATTTAGCACCTTTCGCTAATGCATCTTGCAATAATGCATTCATTCCTTCTATTGCCTTAGATGTAATCATTGGCCCAATATCGGTACCCGCAGCAAGCCCATTTCCGACGGTTAATTTGGCCACTTCTGCGACAAACTTGGTTTTAAATTCGTCAAAAATAGCAGTATGAATATAGAAACGGTTAACACAAACACAGGTTTGCCCACCATTACGGAACTTGGCTTGAATAGCGGCAGTTACTGCTTTATCAATGTCTGCATCCTCAAAGACGATAAAAGGCGCATTACCACCGAGTTCTAACGACGTTTTCTTTATAGTCGATGCACACTGTTCTGATAATATTCGGCCTACTTGTGTCGAACCTGTAAACGAAAACTTACTGATAAGCTCATGTTTTGTCAGTCTTTCGCCTAAAATACGCGATTCCCCCGTCACAACATTAAAAACCCCTGCTGGAATACCCGCCTCATCGGCCAATTGAGCTAATGCAAGAGCCGTAAAAGGTGTTTCTGTCGCTGGTTTGATGATAATGCTACACCCTGCCGCAAGAGCCGGTGCCGCTTTACGGGTGATCATCGCAGCGGGGAAATTCCATGGTGTAATGGCACTACACACCCCGATAGGTTGCTTAATTGTCGAAATCCGGTTACTCCCAACAGTCTGAGGGATAGTCTCCCCATAAACACGTTTACCTTCCTCTGCAAACCATTCTATAAATGAAGCGGCGTAGCGAATTTCACCTTTAGCTTCATGTAATGGCTTACCCTGTTCTAAGGTCATTAAGCGACCGAGATCATCAACATTGGCTTCGATAAGCTCAAACCAACGTCGTAAAATGATAGAACGAGCCTTGGCGGTAAGCTGCTGCCAACCTTCCATCGCCATGTGAGCTTGCTCAATAGCCTCATCCACTTGTCTTGCCGACAAGCTGGGAATTTCTCCCAGCACAGATTGGTCAACAGGATTAGTCACAGGGATTTTCTGACCTGAATCAACCCATTGCCCATTGATATAACATGTCTGACGAAATAGCGCTGGGTTAGTTAACTTATGCATTTGTGACTTCTCCTCGTTCATTTATATTCAATAACGTAATTACTCGCTATGCGCACCAGCTAAAATCTTATGGAAATGAGCCACACCGTGTTCACTAATACCACTGCGTTGCCTATCTACCATAATTCTGCCTTGCCCACGGTAACCGCGAGATCTCAAGCCTTTTTGAACACTTTCAACGAGACGTAAATCTTCAGGACGAAAAACGGTACGATACCATTCGACTAAATTTTTCTGGTACTCCGTCAACTCTTCATTAAGGAAGTAAATATCATAATGCTGCAATGTTTCTCCGGCATTGACAGGGAACTCATAGATAACCGTCATAAAATCCCCTCCTGGCGGCATATTGAACATTGTGCTTGGCCAAATCCAAAAACCAAAGAAACGAGGATCTAATACAGATTCATCAAACTGATATGAAGACTCTGAAGGTTTAGCTTTACCGATTTGTACGGTCCAGTTATCCAATAATTGATGTTCATATACGCTAACATCCACTGAACTCGCGAAACTAACATGGTTAGTCGGGCAGTGATAACATTCAATATAATTATCAACGATAGTTTTCCAATTAGCTGGGGTACGGCTGACAAAACGTGCTGCCAATTTTAAATCACCAATCACAGCACAGGCTTCTTGCATTTTTTCTGCTAAACCAGGTAATTGCTGTTCAATTGGTTGAGGTTCTTCAGTTGTCATATTGACATAAATAAACCCTGCATGTTCAGTCACATGGAAAGAGCTTAATGACATGGCATCTGATTCAAAATTATTCACATTCTCACAATTGGTCGCATGTGCTAATTGACCATCCAGCTTGAATGCCCATGCATGATAAGGGCAAGTAATCACATTCTTAACTTTGCCACTTTCACCACTGATTAATTGGTGACCACGATGTGGACATACGTTATAAAAACCACGTAAAACATCATCACGACCACGAACGATCACGAGGCTTTCACCAATAAGTTCACGAGTGATATACGAGTTTTTTTCTTTTACTTCACTGATATGGGCAACACAAACCCATGAATTAGCAAATATTTTTTCTTTTTCATACTCAAAAATATCATCAGAAGTGTAATAACGTGCAGGGATCGTCCATGCGTTATCAATATCAAGGTGATCATTGATCGAAATGACTTTGGTTGCATTGCTCATAATTGCCCTCACTTTGTAAACTTATAGTTAACATATTTTTTATGAATGTTAATCCAGATCTCAATAATGATCAAACAAAATATTGACTAAAATTTATTCATTCATTATTTCATCAATAAAAACAATATAATATGCGATATATATTTACCGATTCTGTTAATGACAAGTTAATTATTTGTTGACTGCGCAATCTTTGCATGGCTATTCTCTGTAAACCAACAGTAGCTATTAACGAAAAACAACCTTACAAACACAATAGGAATTCCCTGCAAGCCAACTCTCATACAAAAAAAATAAGTGAGCAACCGGAGAAGAGGTATGATGAATCATAAGAAGTCTATATTTTACGTGTCGTTAGCCTTTAGTTTGGCGCTAATTAGTTTTGGCGCCTTTATCCCTGACAAACTGGAAGCATTTTCACACTCAGCTTTAAGTTTTATCTACAACAACCTAGGTTGGTTTATCTTAGGTTCCGTTTTTATCTTTTTTGCCTTTTGTATGTTCCTTGGTTTTTCTAAATTTGGGCACATTCGTCTAGGCGATGATGATGACAAGCCGGAATACAGCACCGTCACTTGGATTGCGATGCTATTTAGCGCATCAATTGGCATTAGCTTAATGTTTTGGGGGGTAGCGGAACCCGTCTCCTATTATATTAGTCCACCAATTGGCCAAGGCTCTACAGAGCAATCAGCCAAAGCGGCGATGCAATATGTCTACCTACACTGGGGGGTATCAGCTTGGGCTTGTTATGCACTCGTCGGCGTTGCATTAGGTTACTTTCAATTTAGAAAGAAACTCCCTGCATCAATGAGCTCAGTATTTTACCCATTACTTGGTGATCGTATTTACGGCTCGATTGGTAAATGGATCAACGTGTTAGTGATGCTTTCCATCGTTATCGGTATCGCAACATCACTCGGTTTTGGTACACTACAAGTTAACAGTGGAATGAACTATTTGTGGGGGTTACCAATTAGTATTTATGTACAAATTGGTTTAATTGCCATTATCACCGTCGTATATATCGCTTCCACTATTTCAGGGCTGCAGGGGGCAATTAAGCATCTATCCAACCTAAATATCGTACTTGCTATAGGGTTGATGGCATTTATCTTTATCTCTGGTCCAACACAAACGATTTTAAAAGTGTTATTCCAAGGCATTGGTGATTACGTACAAAACTTTGTCAGTATGTCTTTTCGCACCGAGCCGTACAACGATGGAACTTGGATTGCGAACTGGACACTCTTTTACTTCGGTTGGTGGATTGCATGGGCACCATTAGTCGGTAGCTTTGTAGCGCGTATCTCAAAAGGCAGAACGATTAAAGAATTTATGATTGGTGCCGTATTCATTCCTGTATTAAGTGCATTCGCTTGGTTCGCCGTGATGGGTGGGTCTGCAATCCATCTTATTCAAAACCTAGGACAAACAGCACTGGCTGACGCAGTAAAAACCGATGTTACTTCTGCGTTATTTAAATTTTTAGATTATTTTCCAGCCTCAACCTTTATTAGTATGATAGCTATTGTTCTGGTGTTGATTTTCTTTGTTACCTCAGCAAACTCAGCGGTTTTCGTACTCGGTATGGTAAGTGAAAATGGGAACCCAAACCCATCTCATGTGACGAAAACAATTTGGGGTGTGATCATTGCAGCGATTGCAATAGTACTCATCATGACTGGGGGGTTATCCGGCTTACAATCAGCCCTTGTTGCGATGGCCGTTCCATTATCTATCATGATGCTAATCATGTGTTATTCCACCTATAAAGGCCTGAACGAAGAAGTGAATGCACAAGCAGCAGCAAAAATACAACAGAAAGAAGATATTAAGCTGATGAATAAAACCATTCTTTCGGAAACAGAAAAATAAGAACCTAAATGACAAAACCCCAGCACGAGTCTCGTGCTGGGGTTTTTAATTCCACATTTAAAATGATAACCGTATTTATTCGTCATTCAATAATGTTAGAGCGAGGACAAGTGCATCCTCTCGGCCTTTTTTCGCCGGGTAATAATCTTTCCGTACTGTTACTTGATGAAAGCCAAGCTTATCATACAGATGTAATGCTGATGCATTCGATTCCCTAACCTCTAGCCACAAGGTTAAGATACCTTTTTTAACTAAATCACTGATCAGTTGCTCGAGTAATAAACGACCATACCCCTGCCCTTGATAGTCAGGATGGACAGCAATATTGAATAAAGTGGCTTCATCCAACACACACTGAGTTATTGCATACCCAACAACTTGATTATTAATAGAAATCTTAATGTTATGATACTTTTCCCCTTGATTCCCATAAAAAACACGCTCAGTCCATGGGAAGTCATGACTTAACTTCTCAATTAAGAAAGCAGTTGCGAGATCAGATTGCTTTAGTGTTGATATTTTCATCATATTGATAAATTTGTTTCCATAGTGCCTGTTTAGCGCTGTGACTTGACATCAGCTCAGACAAAACAGGTGAAATAAACGTGATTTTTGAACCTTCGGGGTGGGTTTCGCCACCTAATACCCAACAAGGCGTTATTATTGGTGTTGGGAGTAAACCTAACTGCTCTGAATTAACACAAACAACATCATCAGAGACAATATTCATTGATAGAAAAATATCTTTTAGCAGTTGGCTATTTAAATCGAGGTTCTCATCAGTAATAATAATAAGCTTAGTCGACGCTGGGATCCTTACACCACGTTCACCACGTAACACAGCTGGATTTCTCACCATCCATTGAGTGATCCCCATTTGTTCTAAAAGCCTGTCACGTCGTGTCATTTATTTTTCCAGTCGCAATTGTACAACCACATCTTATCAAAGGGGATTAATAGCGCCAACAGAGCAATGCTATTTCTCCCATTTCTGGTAATGTGTTATCGGTTATCTATTATTTTAGGAGATTGACAGAATATGTCATTACTGACACCTGCCAGCGAAGTTATACAGCGCCATCTCGAACACTTTACAGATCGTCATGTCATTTTGGCCGGTGACATTCAGGATGAACTTGCAGCAACCATAGAAGCAGCAAGCGTTCGTGTCATTACGAACCAGTATCACCACTGGCAACGTTTACAACCGTTAATGGGGGAAATGGCGTTATACTCTGCGACAACCCCAGCTGAATTTATTCAGCCCTGTAATACACTCATCTATTTTTGGCAAAAAAACAAGCAAGAAGCTTGTTTTCAGCTTGATGATCTTTGTACCCACCTCGCTACTGGTAGCCAAATATTTATCGTAGGGGAGAACCGTAGCGGGGTAAAAAGTGCCGAGTCTATAATGGAAGGCATCGCTAGCTTGCAAAAAATTGACTCTGCACGCCGCTGTGGTTTGTATTATGGCGAACTAGAGCAACCGACCCAGTTTGATATTTCTCGCTGGTGGCGTCATTATCAAATTGATAATGTTAGAATTAATGCATTACCAGGCGTATTTAGCCATATGGAACTCGATATCGGTAGTGATTTATTATTATCTACACTTACAGAGCCTATGAGCGGTGACCTATTAGACTTAGCTTGCGGTAATGGCGTATTGGCGGCCGTTATTGGTTCCCAAAACCCAGAAATAAAACTTACATTAAGTGATGTCAGTGCCTCTGCATTAGATTCCGCAGCTTCTACACTTGAAGCTAATCAGCTAACAGGCAAAGTGGTTGCAAGTGACGCTTATTCAGATATTCATGATAAGTTTGACTGGATTATTTCTAATCCACCTTTCCATGATGGGCTAAATACTAGCTACCGTGCAGTTGAAAATATGATTTACCAAGCACCTAAATTCCTGAAAAAGGGCGGGCGCTTGCGCATAGTCGCCAATGCTTTTTTACCTTACCCTGATTTACTGGATAAAGCATTCGGTAGCCATGAGGTGCTAGCTAAAACAGGGAAATTTAAAGTTTATCAAGCGATTAAGCGCTAACTGTATCAGTGAAATTAACACGCCGATAAATTCACCCAAACTAGAAGTGGTCAGTCATTATTGACTGGCTATTTTTTACCAAAAAACGGCGACCAAAAGCTACACCGAATTAGTGTAACCAGACAAGCTTAGTGAGTTGCGAGGGTGACGGAATTGCTAGACGCGCTAGCTTCAGGTGTTAGTATTCTATAGACGTATGGGGGGCAAATCCCCCCTTTCACACCACTGATGCAGTCAGTGTTTTTCACTTCAAATTGACTTGAAAGCACTTTCTACCGTGCGCTCACTTTCCCTCTATTATTTTTCCTAATGCATTCACTCATTATTTAACCAAATACTACCTTTGTAATACAAATGCAGCCAGAAAACACACGAGTGAAACAACGGCTGGGATAATCAATAAACGCCGAGAACCACGGTTAAACAACATACCTGCAGTCGCGATCATCATAATGATCATGGTGATTTTGAGGTTATCTAACCCCATATTGCTGAGTACATAGGTAATGCTCAGCAATATCACGGCGAAAACACCCCATAAACCAGCCCCTATGCGCCGTAAGCCAGTTGTTTTTGATATGCTAGTTGGCATAATGACCTCAACAATCTCAAATGATAATGATTATCAATCATATCTGATTTTGTGTGAATTTCAATATTTATTGTTCAATTTGACGACAAAATCAATAGCCAACAAACATATTCATTAACAAAACACTCTAATCAAACCAATATACAAAGTGAATATCTTCCGGCTCTAAAGCAAATAATTCTGGGTCAGGTTTTTCAATCAAAGTACAGCCAAGATATTGGTAGAAATGTACTGTATTTTCTGATGGTGTCGCCGATATATACAGCCCTTTAGCGTTTTTTTGAATGGCTAGGTCAACACACTGCTGAAATAGCAGCCCAGCCAAACCTTCACCACGATGTGGGTGACTAACATGTAAAAAAGACAACTGCAGCAAATTTTTTTGCTCACCACGCCATGTATTGTCTAAACTCGCAGCTGCAATCAGTTTCCCTTGTTCAAACACCCCTATAAAAATGGCCCCTTGGTCATAACTTTCCAACAAATGTGGAGTGTAAGCTTCAGGTTCACCTTCAGGCCAACCTTTCATATCAAAGCGCTGCTTTGATAGCACCAATTTCCCATCTTGATGTAAATATAGGTGCTCAATTAATTCGGTGCGATCAATAGACCAAACCGCTGGAATTTCATCTCGCTGTAGTTTCCGTACTTCTCTCATAAATTGGTTCTCATCATGCTGCGCTTATAAATAAGCTCTCGTTTTGATTATTAAAAAATAATAAATCAAGATAACCAATAAATAAATAAGTTCAAATATTTCATAAAGCTATTAAGGAATGGTTGAATAAAGGGGAGAGGAAAGAAGGCCGTTAAAAAAATTCTCCGCAACATCCTGTCGCGGAGAATTTATATTACAGGGTTGGTTTATTGCTTCAATCCCATTGCATCACGCATGGTAAAGAACAAATCGGTTTGGTCAGTCAGACCCATTACGTTTGCCGCATGTGGGCCATAGGCAGCTACACGTAACTGAGCGCCAGTGTGCTCCTGTGAGTCATCTTCTTCAGAGTTCCCGTAGTTAACCACCATCACAGAGCCATCTTTAGTAATCAACGCTTGAGTTAGCCCTGTTGATTTAGTGCCTTCCGGTATGATTTGGCTCGAATGTGAGTGATCCGCAGTCACGATAACCAAAGTATCACCATGTTGTTTAGCAAAATCTAAACCAACTTGAACGGCTTCATCGAGAGCCACGGTCTCACCAATTTGGCCACACGGATTTGCTTTGTGATCTTGTTTATCGATGGATGCGCTCTCAACTTGCAAGAAGAAACCATTCGGGTTGACTTCTAATAAATCAATCGCTTTTTTAGTCATTTGCGCTAACGTTGGCGCATTTGGATCTAATTTAGAATTAGGTTTGCATTCAAGTGGTGCATTATTGATGTTGCCATAATGAACGGCTTTAGGCCCTTCCCACGCGACTGCCATATTGCCATCATGGAATAAACCTAAAACAGGTTTATCTTGATTCGCAACAGTGACGTTGTTCAACGCATTTGCATCACGCACAATGTTGTAACCACGTTCAATAGCCTGTTGTTCTAACGTTTTACCTTTATAGTCCCCAGCTTTTGCTTCTTGTTTGAAGCTCTTCGCACCACCGCCAAGGGTCACATCTGCGCGAGTGATCAATAACTGCTCTGAAATCGAGCCACGCCCGCCATTTTCTAAGGCATTAGCCGCACATTTTTCTGATGTTTCTTCAGGTCCATAACATTTACGTGCACTGACATGGGCGAACTGCGCGGCTGGAGTTGCATCCTGAATTTCAGAGGTTGTCACGTTGCCCGTAGCTTTTCCATTACGTTTCGCAATTTCAATTAACGTTTCGTGGTCATTACCAAATACATCGATTCCCAATGCACCATTATATGTTTTCACACCCGATGACCATGCAGTTGCGGAAGCCGCCGAGTCAGTCACATAATCAGGTTTCTGCGTTTTTTTATCTAATGCATAGTGAGTATATTGCCCTGTGATAGGTAAGGCATCGATGCCTTTAAAAAAGCCAGCTGCACCTTCTGCATAGTTACGTGCGACGGTAATTTCAGAATCCCCCATACCATCACCGATAAATAAAATCACATTTTTGGCTTGACCATTGTGAAGCGCCGCTTTCATGATGTCAGTTTGTTCAGTCGCTAAACGACGTGCTCCGCCAAATTTAGTGATATCGCCTTGGGCCGCACGGTTTTCTGAAACCGCATCATTTTTATCTGCGGCATAAGCAGGGATTGTACTTCCTAAAATCAATGTACTTACTGTGACAGCTAAAAAAGACTTCATAAAATTACCAGTCATAACAGTTTCCTTGCCGATCAATAATGAAAAATGAATAAGTATGTTTTAAATAATGATAGGCATGCTAAAGGAGCTAGATGACAGTTGAATGACGCTTTTATGGCGAAATGAATACGGTTGTCATAAAAATGAAAAAGCAGCTCATTACAAGCTGCTTTAAGCACTAATCCGGTTATTGCTTACCACTGTGATGAGAGTTTCTTTGTGCCCTCATACAGTGTTTCACACCAAGAAATGTAATCATGGCCGCTGGGTAATTCTATTGCATCAACTTGGTAGCCTTTATGCTTTAATACGTCAAACAAGTGATAATGATTTTGAATAATTCCGCCCCAACTGCCTCTTTGTTCAAATAAACCCGCCTCAAGGAAAAATCGAATGGGTTGCTTCGGCATGGTTTCAATTTCCCGGATCAGCCATTCAGGGTCTTCCCCCTTTGGTGACCACCAATAAGACCCTGACATGCTTAACACATTGCCGAATACCTCCGGATGCTGTAAGGCATTCCAAGTTGCCCCAAGCCCTCCATAACTAGACCCCGCAATAATAGTGTGTTTAGCGTCCGCTTGGATTCCCTTTTTTACCAGTAACGGCATTAACTCATCCGCCAGCAATTGAGGGAAGTCATGATTAGGAGGCAGCTCTTCCCCACGACGTTCCGAACTTATGCTATCGACAAACACGATATCCATAGCTGGCAAATCACCGTTATTCATCCATTTATCAAAAAACTTCACCATTTGATAATTTTGTTGGTAAATCTGACCATCTAACAACACTAACAGCGCAGGGTGTTTCATCGGCATATTTGCGCGATATACCGTAATTTTTCGTTCATTATTCAAAACACGGCTAGAAAGTGTAAAAGTTTCCAAACTTCCTTGAACTTGCGAGTGCTTTATTAATGGGAAATTACATTGGCGTATTTGTGGCGCTAGTGACAATAAGGAGAAGCGGTTGTATTTATCTTCAGCTAAAGATGGAATAACGTTGGGGTTATACGGGTCAGCTTGTGCTGTCACTAATATTGCCTTACGCTGTGCGAAACCACCTTCAGGAACCATTGGGATATCAGGGGCAATTTTATATTGTGACAATGTCTTATCAGGGATAATAAAAGAGCGGTACCAAATATCAGTTCCCGCCAAATGCGCCATTCTTTCATGATTCCCCGATGGCGCTCCTAAAATATACGCATTGGATTTCGCCCCCCGCCATAAAAAAGTTGCTCGCTTTTGCGAACCAGCGAGATCCTCAATCAGTGGAGTTCCTTCTATCGCAACAGCTTGCCAGAAAGCGGCTGAGTCCCCATCGCTATAATACTCATCCAATAGGCTTTGCAACTTAGGGCTTACAGGCTCTCCCTCTTTTTTGATATCTAACGGCTGATAAGGTTTGACATCAAATTGCAGACGCCAAGGCTTCCCCGGCTCACCTTTCAAAGAAAGATAATAAACCCCATTTGTAGGGACTAAATAATCCGCAGAATGAGGCTCTTGCGCCGAACCATATTCTTGTAGAGTACGTATGGGCTGTTGCTTAGCGTCTAGTAATGTGACCTTGGAAACCCCCTCTCCACGTTGCTTGATAAAATTTTGCTGTGATGCTTCAAAAAATAAACAGCTATCCCCCTTACTGTTATGCACCCCTTCGGCAGTAGAAAGCTCCGCTAAACGAATACAGTCTGAAGAGGTTGCGATGGCTGCTGAAGAAAACAAAATACACCCTAAAAGTGGCAAAGATTTCACATCTCATTCCAATGAATCAATTGATAATAATAATTATTACTATCAAAGAACTTATTCAAACTCAACGGATAATCCGTTTTTTTTCCATCAGTTGGCTAATTAACTGTAATGCGCTCAATAAACGATGACGTTGCTTGCTCTCCAGCCTCAGATAACGTCGTGTTGCAGGAATACGACTGACCATCTCTGATGCAGTAAAAGGTTCAATCTCACAACGCCACTGACCATGATTAAGCTCTATTTGGCATCGGTTAAAATCCAACTCTTCTAATGTTTGCCGAATAATGGGATATTCATTCAACCAGCCAATAACCTTAGCCCCATCTATTTGTTTAGATACAAAATGGATATGTTTTTTCCTTACACTTCCTCGCGTTTTTACTTCAATTTTTGCATTAATATCCTGATGACAAATACCAGAAACGGCAAAACGGCTATATACAATAAAAGCAAGAAACAGCTTTCTTGGGCGTTCAGTGACTTCAATCGTTAATTCAGGTTGTAATTGAATAAGGAGCGCTCCCGGTGCCCGCCATTCACACGGATAAGGAAGCATATCTCGCTCAATACGATTAAGTGTTAGCCCAGTTTGATAGCCCACTGGTAAACGTTTTTTGGTTAATCTGCTGCCTAGCCGCTGCCATAGCGAATATTTAGGCGAGGTTGCGTAATGGCTCAAGTTGGCCTCCCTCAATTTCTTCATCTCGGAATGAGTTTGATAGGACTGACTCTACACTTAGCGGTTTGAATGGGTTAACTTTTTGCACAAAAACCGTCCAAATTAAGGCATAACCAGCAGTTAAACCTAACATTATTGCAAAAGGAATATATACATCAGACTTACTCATACCCGGTGGAGTGATATAAACAATGGCTAAAATAATGCCCACACTCGAAATAATCTGTGGCAGAGGGAAGAATGGTGAACGATAAGCGCGGTGTAAATCAGGGCGACGGATACGCAATAGCACCACGGAAATAGTTACCAATAAATAAGCAACTCCCCAAGAGCACACAGCGGCTAATACTAAAGGAATGATGCGGTCAAGATCGCCTTGGATAGCAAAGGCGTGTAAACAAGGGATCATCACAGCAACTAAAATACCAAATACTGGTGTTTTAAAGCGTGGGTGTAAGTAAGCAAAGATGCGAGGTAATGCACCATCAAGTGCCATCCCGTAAAGAATACGCGGTACTGCGGCCATTAAAGTATTGATTGTGGCTCCACCAGCAAGTAAAAGTGCCACACCAATCCAATATTTACCAAACTCACCCATCACTAATTCCGCAAATGCTGGAATAGCCATTGGTGTTTCCAATAAACGGGTTCCCGTTTGTGGGTCAACCACCACATTTTCCACTTGGTTCGCTAATGCGGCTCCAAATAGCACCATACACAGAGCGACACAGAACAACCCTGTTGTCATTGCCCGCGGAATAACTTTGGCTGAGTTTTTAATCTCAGGCGCCATTGGTGTCACTAACTCACACCCTACAAACATGAACATGGCCATTCCAATAAAACTCAGTACTAATGTTGGGTCTGTATTCAATGGCTGACCAAACCAACCATCCGTCTGTACATGAAATGGTAATAACAAGCCGCTTATGCTGAAGATCACTAATGTAGACCACATAGCAAACGTCAGCACAACTTCCACCTTACCAAAAGCTTCGATCCCAAAAGCGTTTAAAATACCAAAAGTAACAACAAGCCCAACACCAACCATCCACGAGGAATTACTGGTTTCTAAAACCGTATTTAAATGCTCAAAATTAACCAACGCCATAATTCCAGAAAGAATTGTTTCGGCCGTTCCAGCAAAGACATGCACTATTAAATAGGCAGAAAGCGCCCCAGTAATTGCCCAGAAGCGCCCCATTCCACAAGAAATATAATCATATACCGAACCTGATGTTGGTAGGATTGCAGCAGCTTCAGAAAATGTTGTTAGCTGAGCTTGCATCATAATAAAACTCAACAACACCGCTAAAGCAAAAGTATCACCGCCAATGCCGAATCCACTAATAACCGTTAAGATAACAGGACTAGCCATAATCAAACCGGCAGAACTTGCCAATGTTGTAGGAAAGCCAACTTTCCCATTCTCTAGATGTGACGACAATTTTGAGGATAAATTCATTTTTCTTCCCTCTCGCTCCATACACAGTCATGAATGTGAATTTTTTGTAAAAAAAATAGTGACTGAATTGCCACTATAAAAATAAGCACGAACGACTCGCTATCGTTCTAAAGGACGATACCCAGAGAGAGGGGGGAACCAAAAAACAGCGCAAAAAGTACCAACAACTGAATCAAAAAATAGATAATTAATTAGATATCAATGCATAACAAAAAAACGCTTTGTTAATATATTAATAATAAGTTCACTAAAGATACCCAAAAGCAATAGAGCATTATTGGATGGGTTTTAACGATTTTTAAATACTGCAAGCAACCTCACGTTATTAACATGTTTACTTTATGTTAATATCAATAAGGCGCATGATAATAATTCGATTGGCTACGGAAGGTAATATGATGAGCTCTTTATTGTTTAGCCCTCACCAACAAACATTGATTGATTGCTGCCTAAATACGATTGCTCATATTATTCCTATATCAGCATCCGTGTATTATCTGGTTAATGACCACTGGCAACCCGATAACTATATACTTTATGGGGTTCCCGCAAAAATGCACCAAGATTATCTTGCCTGTTTTTATCAGCTAGATCCTTTACACCCGAATAACTTTCGTAGCAGTGACTTACGCTTAGTGAGAATGGGGGCGGAGGCACGTCAGCAAAATCAGGCATTCTTCCATGACTTTATGCAACCAAATAATATGACGGATATGGCTGAAATCTTTATTCGGCGGAAAAATAAGATTATTGCTGGAATTTCAATCATGCGAGATAGCCCTTTTAGCCAACAAGAAATCATGCGGTTAAATGCAATTTTACCTGTTGCAGAGCTAATGACATTTGATGTGCTGCCTGATTCCTTAGTTTCTTATACTCCTAAAGAACAAGAAATTATCCACTTAGTACGAGAAGGTGCAAGCAACAAACGTATTGCATTATTATTAGGTGTATCTCTGTCTACGGTAAAAACGCATTTGCGGAATATTTTTACCAAAGCACAAGTCACCAACCGGACAGAACTTGTTTCATCAGGGTTCATTATTCGCCAAGAAAAGCATTTTTAGCCCTAACGGCCACCAGCCGCATCAATTATTGTCCCTGTGACATAGGATGAAGCATCACTCAGTAACCAAGTGATAATCTCCGCAATTTCCCTAGGCTCTCCACCTCTTTTCATCGGTAACTGTGCCGCAATGCGATCCACTCGACCTTCCTCACCACCATCCTTATGCATCTGTGTATAGATATAGCCAGGGCGTACTCCATTCACACGAATACCTAGCTCAGCCAGTTCTAATGACAACCCTTTCGTAATAGAGTCCACAGCACCTTTAGAAGCCGCATAATCAATATACTCCCCCGCAGCCCCTAACCGAGCCGCAGCTGAGGAAACATTAACAATGGCTTTATTTTGAAATTGATTAAAGAAACGGGCATGCTTAATGAATTCTCTGCAACAAATCAGTAGCCCAGTTACGTTAGTCGCCAGCACCTTATTAATACGTTCCGCTGACAACCCCTCAGTAGTCGATTGTTGAAATAAAACACCGGCATTATTGACTAAAAAATGAAGGTCACCGTACTGTTGCCTGATAGTGTCGAATAGCTTAACAACATCACTTTCATCACTAATATCACATTGAAATGCATCAGCCATACCACCCGAGGCTTGGATTTCCCTAACAAGATTTTCTGCGGACTGTTGGTCACTTTTATAATTGACCAACACATGCATGCCTAGGCTTGCTAACTGGATGGCGGTAGCACGGCCAATCCCCCTGCTCCCCCCTGTAATCAACACTTTTTGCATTAGGTTATCTACCAGTAATGATAATTAACCTATCTTAACCATAACTTGCACTCTATGCGCAATAAAAATACAAAAAACCCGGCTTAATCACCGGGAAATATTGATTAATTTCATGTTAGCTAAATACTAATAACGCACCATGACAGATTTTAACTCGGTGTAATACTCGATAAAGGCACTACCAAACTCACGCCCAACCCCTGATGACTTAATTCCACCAAAAGGCACTGCCGGGTCAAGGAAGGTATGCATATTCACCCAAACAGTCCCCGCTTCAATTTGTGAAATCATGCGCATCGCTTTACTTAGGTCATTAGTCCATAAGCTAGCCGCTAAACCAAATGGAGTACTATTCATTAACTCAATAAGTTCATCTTCATTGTCATAACTGAGGAATGTCCCTACAGGGCCAAATGTTTCTTCCTTCATCAACGCATCATCTGGGCTATTTGCACGAATAATGGTTGGTGACACAAAATAACCTGTACCAGCAATAGGCTGGCCGCCATAAATAATTTCATTACCCTCTTGGCGTGCTTTTTCAAATAAAGCGAGAATTTTTTCATAATGCGCTTTATTTGCGAGTGGCCCCATTTCTGTTGTTTCATCTAACGGCGCCCCCACTTTCATCACAGACAAGCGGGCTTTTAACTCAGTTAATACGGGTTCCATTAACTTAGATGGAATATAGAAACGCTCCGCGGCTGCACAAATTTGCCCCTGATTCAGATATCCAGCCTCAATGATGCCATTGACTATTTTTTCAACGGGTAAATCCGCTAAGAATGCAGCGCCATTTTTACCACCTAACTCAAGCGTAACACGGGTTAATTTTCCTTCCATTGCGGTACGCCCTACCGCTAGCCCCGTTGGTACAGAACCCGTAAATGTCACTTTGGAACATAGAGGATGATGGATCAGTGCAGGCCCAACTTCACGACCTCCACCATTAATGATGTTAATAACCCCGTCTGGGATACCTGCTTCTTTTGCTAGCTCAACTACCCTTAACATCGTTAAAGGGGTAAATTCACTCGGCTTTAACACAATGGTACAACCGCAAGTTAATGCAGCGGCTAATTTCCAAATAGAAATCATTATGGAAAAATTCCAAGGAATAATACCTGCTACTACCCCAACAGGCTCCCGCTGTGTAAATGCCGTGTATTTTTCACCATTAAATGAAGGCAATGAAACATTGAGAGTCTCACCACTGATTTTCGTTGCCCAACCAGCAAAATAACGTAAAAATTGTGCGGACGAACCCACTTCAAGAAAACGAGAAAGCTGAATTGTTTTCCCTGAACAAAGGGTTTCTAGCTGAGCCAGTTCTTCAAGATGTTTCTCAAATAAATCAGCAAGGCGGTTTAAGCAATTCCCTCTCTCCATCGGTGTTGTATTTGCCCAAGCCCCTTTGAATGCAGCATGAGCAGCTTCCATTGCTGCATCAACGTCTGCTAATGTGCCTTCTTTCACTTTCGCAATGACTTGCTCAGTGGCTGGATTAACGACATTAAAAAAAGTATCGCCCATGCCAGAAACCGGCAACCCGTTGATAAAATGGCCATGTTGACGTTTCAGAAATTCACTGACCTCTGGTAATAGGGTTAACTCACTCATCGTTATCACTCCACTTAATAGGAATTAATTAGGCATTGACACAAGCTAGGTAATGTTTGACAAAACGCGGGGCATCAATTTCCCACAAAACTTCTGTCCCTTTCGCTGCAAACCATGTATCACCCTTATGATATTCAACCGTTACACCCGTTTTCACATCGGTTAACTTGACTGAACCTTCGTGAACGGTCGCCATTTCATCAAATGGGTATACCATTTTGAACTTACCTTTTGTACAAGCGAAAATTCCACATGTCAGATTATCAGTGGGTTCGCCATGTATCATCGCAACACTCGCTTGAGGATCGCCCTCGACAACTACAGACCCTAAGTTTGTAACACTACCTACATTCAGTAATTCCGGCAGTGGTTTATTCAATAATAATGGACTAATCATGATTTTTACCTTTAATCAATTTTAATAAAATAGATGGACTGATAACGAACTAGCGCCGCCCCTGCCAATAACCCGATGTTTGATGCATAATTTTGGCAAGTGAAACAATGACATTACGCATGCTATCTTTACCAATAATGTTGGCATGAGGAATAGAGCTCATTAAGTCATAACGATGCGAACCTTCCACCATCCCCTCAGCAAGAACTTTACAGACAATTTGGCTAGGCGTGACACCGAAACCGGAATACCCTTGAGCATAAAACACATTTTTATGCTGTGGTAATGTACCAATTTGGGGAAATAAATTTGCACTACAGGCCATTGGCCCCCCCCAAGCAAGTTCGATTTTGACATCTTTGAGGTAAGGAAAGACTTTTAACATTAAATTCCGGTTCCATGCTTTAAGATCAGATGGAATGTACTCAAGGAAATGCGTCGAACTGCCAAATAATAAACGGTTTTCATTCGTCACACGGTAGTAATCAATTACAGGGCGAATGTCACTATATGCGCCTCGGATTGGGCTGATCTGTTCAATTAGCTCGTCCGGCAATTCTTCCGTCATTAATTGATATGCGTAAGTATTAATCGTTTTAGGGTAAATTGTTGGTTCAAGACCGTTTAAGAACGAATCGCAAGCCCATAACATTTTTTGGGCTTTAACCGTGCCCATCGCCGTTCTTACCGTGATGGTATTTCCATACTCAACATTTAATACTTGGCTATTTTCAAAAATTTTAGCGCCATAAATTTCACTTATTGCTTTTGCTTCACCCAATAGCAAATTCAATGAATGAACATGCCCACCCCCCATGTGTTTGATACCACAGGTATAAGCATCAGAACCGATAATCTGTTTCAGTTCTGTACCACTATAGAATTCAATTTCCTCATCGGGATCAACGGATTTAAAATCCTTTAGCCAACCACGTAAGGTTTTTTCTTGGCGCTTGTTGCTACCTAAATAAGCGTAACCGCGGCAGAAATCAGCATCGATATCATATTTAGCGATACGCTCACGCATGATCCCAGCCCCCATGTTACTGAGCTTAAAGATCGTTTCTAACCCTTCAGGGCCAACATATTTTTTAATTGCATCAATATCATGGCCAATACCTGCCATAACTTGGCCGCCATTACGCCCAGAACCACCATAGCCTAGGTGACGCCCCTCCAAGATAGCAATATTGGTAATACCTTTTTCACACAACTCGAGTGCCGTGTGGACCCCTGAAAAGCCACCACCAATAATGACAACATCCACATCAAGATCTTCTTTTAATGTAGGAAAGCGTAAGTCATATTTCTTAGTTGCAGCATAATAAGTTAGTGATTCTACTTGGTTATTCATAACGGATACCCTGTTTAGTATCTTTCGATAACCTGATTATCTTAACCTTGCATTAACAATTACATAGCCCTTTAGGGACATTCGAAACATAAAGTTAACATTTGTGACGTGAGTAGAATATTTATATAAAAATAAAATTTAGTAAAGTTTATTTTTTTAATTAAAATTCAATTAATTAGATAATTATTGCCATATTAATAATATAACAATTTATGAGTTGAAATACTTAAAAGTATTCTAATAAATATTAGATAAAACTAACACCATGATAAATAAACTAAATAATTCTAATATTTTGAGGTAAGGAAATTCACCCTACCTATTGAATTGGCCTATTCATAAATAAGTTAAATAATTCAGCTTGCGAATTAATATCTAATTTCTGGTAAATATTCTTACGATGATTTTTGACTGTCCCTAAACTGATAAAAAGTGACTGTGCAATCTGTGGGGAGCCTTTACCAGCAAGGATCAGTTCAACAACCTCACACTCTCTTGGGGTTAACCCAAACCGCGTTTGCATATCCGCATTTCGGTAATGATGAGAAACTGCATGAGGAGAGACTTCTTTATGAAGCCTAGCCATACTACGAATAATATCGCAAGCATCTTTAAGTGGGGCTTGTGTATGCTTTCCTGAGAAGAAAGGTCTATCTTCGTTACCAAAAAAGATCCCTAGTTGCCTACCTGTTGAGATTTCTAACAATAAACCTGCTTCATCACACCAACCCGTTTTACGATAGAAATTAAGATAATAATCAGTGTGATAAAAACCTTTAGGTGCCAATTCTTTTAGCGTGAGTACCGTCGAAGCGCCCCCTTTCTGGATTTCTTGATAGAATGGGTCCATTAAATAAGCACCTCGCTGATAGATCCTATTAACACTATCACTATTGCGACGTTCGACTTTAGATAGAAATCGAGGAGGCGCACCTTTCTCAAAAGAATATACAATCGCATTATCAAATGTGATGAATGAAGATAACCATGATAATAAATTAGGGTAAAACTGGTTAGTTGCAACAGAATCAATTACATCTGGCAATTTATTGAGATAATTATCCATGCTCCCTCCTAGTTTATTAACTTATTAATAAAGTGTATTTATACTCCAAGCTAAAGGATATAAGAAACACATAATCTTTATAAACTCAACATGATTGTTATTAATATGTTAATTATGTCACTATGATATTAGTAACATTAATGAATAGTTTCATTACATTAGTATTCATTAAAATGAAGCTTAAATCACAAAATAATAAATAAATCCTTATATTATGTTAATCAAAAGTAAATAACATAATAAAAGGAGCAAAAATGCAGAAATACAAAATTATTTTAGATTGTGATCCTGGACATGATGATGCTATGGCTATCTTTTTGGCGTTAGGTAACCCAAATATAGATTTACTCGCTGTCACGACTGTCGTTGGAAACCAAACTCTAGACAAAGTGACTCACAACGCACGCGCAATTATGGAATTCGTTGGTGCAAATAATATCCCTATAGCTGCTGGCTGCCCTCGTCCCTTAGTAAGGACAATACAAACTGCCCCTGAAGTTCATGGAAGCACAGGGCTTGATGGGACACACCTTCCAGAGCCAACACAGCCAATTGACCAACGCCATGCTGTCGATTTGATCATCGATACAATCAAATCTCATCCCCCTAAAACAATTACTCTCGTTCCTATTGGTGGATTAACAAATATTGCTTTAGCCGTCAGAAAAGCACCTGAAATTGTAGAGTTAGTAAAAGAAGTCGTTCTGATGGGGGGAGGCTACCATACCGGTAATCGCTCTGCTGTAGCTGAATTTAATATCATCATAGACCCTGAAGCCGCCCATATTGTATTTAATGAAAAATGGCCGATTACCATGGTTGGATTAGACCTCACCCACCAGGCTAGGCCAAATGATCTAATTATGGAACAAATTGCTCGTTTGAATACACCAATTAGCCAATTTGTTGTGGAATCCCTAAATTACTACACAACAGGTTATCGCCAACGTAATGGTTATAGCGACCATGCACCTGTCCATGACCTTTGTGCCGTCGCTTATGTTATTAACCCATCGATAATGGAAACAGTTAAAGCGCCAATTGATATCGAGTTACAAGGTACTTTAACTACAGGGATGACTGTCACTGATTTTCGTATGCCGGCCAAAGCCGAATGCCATACACAAGTTGCCACAAAGCTCGATAACCCAAAACTATGGGAAATGTTTATAAATTCCCTTAAGCAATTAGGTAAATAAATAATGAAAAGGTAGCCTCTGTCAGCTACCTTTTCAAAAGATTATGATTTAAGGATTTCTTTTAATTTGGTATAGCGCCTAATTAAACGCCACTTAAGTTTTACTGTCGTCGCATGTTCCCATACTACTTGCCAGTAACCTTTATCAAAAAACTGCTGCACCATCTCTTTTTGTGTTTCAGGTGACTTAATTGCCAGTAAGGCTTGGATCACCCCTAAGCCTTCCTTACCAACCTGCCATAAGCAAGCTGGTGCTTGTTTGACTTGCTCAGGATAGCGCCGATAAATATCTAGCAACATATCAATGATTTTCAAATAAGTGTTTATCTTACGAACTGAGCGTTCATCACCCGTCAATGAGTGAGAAACTGATTGGTTATGGATCAAATAACGATAATACTGTTCATTAATAAATTGCACACGTTTTGCTACTAACAAAACTTCAGTCGTCCAAGGAATATCTTGATGATGCAACTTAGGCTCAAAGAAAAAATTATGTTGGCGTAACATCTCTAAACGGTATAAGTTCAACCAAGTCACATGTAAAAACTTACGTGAGCTTAACCCTTTTTCAAGCCATTCAGGACCAGATATCACCCCCGTAGAGGGTACTTTGTTTGGTGGGAAAATAGCCTTCGGTGCGTCACCATTGGTATAAACATATGTCCCATTACAGGTTGCAACGTCTAGGTCTCCAGATAATGCGATTTCTAATAGACGTCCATACATTTTAGGGTTAATTTCATCGTCTATATCAGGAAATGTAATATATTTCCCCGTTGCTTCAGCCATTCCAGTATTACGAGCAACCGAAACACCTTGATTTTCCTGAGATAATACTTTGAAACAAGCAAACTTATCTGCATAAGCATTGATAACGCTTTCACTATCATCCTTAGAGCCATCATTAACAACAATAAGCTCCCAGTTCTCTAATTTTTGCGCTATTAAACTTTCAAAAAACTGAGGTAGAAATTTTTCACCATTATAAACGGCAACAACAATGCTCAAAACTGGCTGAGAAGACATGTATTAACCTTATACCAATCTACTTAAAATTATTTATAACCCAAAGTGGTTAAGTCAGACCGAAAGACCAACTATAAATGTGTTACTTCACTAAAATTAATTAGTTAGAAACACAAAAAACGCATTGGTTCCATTGTCATAAAAATTTAATAATTCAATGCGCGGCATTTTTAACTGTAATGGTATTATTAAATTTTATAGATTATGGTTAATACCAAGTGAACTAATTATCGCTAAACCAACCTAATAAACATTAACTACACCTTAAAAAAGAAAATAATGAGGATATTATTTTGGCTGGAAGCAGTTTACTCACATTACTTGATGATATTGCCGCAGTGTTAGACGATGTTTCCGTCATGACTAAAATGGCAGCTAAAAAAACATCTGGCGTTTTGGGTGATGACCTCGCTTTAAATGCTCAGCAAGTCACAGGAGTACGGGCTGATAGAGAACTTCCTGTTGTTTGGTCAGTTGCTAAAGGCTCGTTTATTAATAAATTGATACTTGTCCCTTTAGCACTACTAATTAGTGCCTTTTTACCTTGGGCTATTACACCATTACTTATGCTTGGTGGGGCTTACCTATGTTTTGAAGGTGCAGAGAAAATTGCACATAAGTTATTGCACCCCGAAACAAAAACAGCCGCTACTATGCAAAAACAATTATCTCCTGAAATGCTTAGCGAGTTTGAAAGTAAAAAAATCAAAGGTGCTATCCGTACTGACTTTGTACTATCTGCTGAAATCATTGCAATAACATTAGGGATTGTTTCTTCAACGACCTTTATGAATCAAGTTATTGTGCTTTCTATTATTGCGATTGTAATGACAATAGGTGTTTATGGGCTAGTCGCAGGTATTGTTAAATTAGATGACTTAGGGTTTTACTTGCAGAAGAAAGCATCTACAGCATTAAAAAAATGTGGCAATGCTTTAATTTATATCACACCATATCTAATGAAAACCTTATCTATTGTAGGCACAGCCGCAATGTTCATGGTTGGTGGTGGTATTTTGACACATGGTATTAGTTACATTTCAGAATGGATCGATGAAATTGCTTTTACCGCAATTTTGACCCCTATTATTGGCAGTACAATGCAGTTTGTCTTACCTACCATTATTAATTTATTTTTTGGTTTAATCGTAGGTTTACTTCTAGTTGCAATAATCAATTTATTCAAAAAACTTAAAAAAAGTTAACCTCAAAAATAAGATAGCACAGACGGTTGAGTGCTATCTTTCTCTCCATTGTTTACCATTGTTATTTTTTCGCTATAAATTTAATTACACATTGCGTTACAAACATAAGCAAACTGATCTAAATCAAAAGAAATTCATCTTTAATTTACGTTATAATACGTAGATGTGTATTTTAGAATATAACAAAAAAAATAGATTAACCATTAAATATCAATTAGTTGAAATTATCAGTATATATATTAAAGCTTAATTTTTTGCTTTAGCGCTCACACCACCGAAAAAATATACCACCAAAGTAGTATATTTAATATTATGCTCTTTATGAACAATACTAGGTGTTCAAGCTTTTTAATTTACTATGAGCTTTATTTTTGAGGAAGGAAAAATGCCGACTCTGTATCGTCGCTTTTCAATTATTAACCAAGTAATCGGCCTGATGCTACTTATTGCGATCTTGGGGATTATTGGAATGACGATTTCAAATCGTATGATTATTAGCGTCCAAGGCAATGCCCATGCAATAAATAAATCAGGCTCCTTAAGAATGCAAAGCTACAGGTTACTTTCCTTAGTACCATTAAATACTCAAAATCAACGTTATCTAGGCATATTAGAAAATGATTTAGTAAGCCCAGAACTAACACAAGTAGTAAAAGTCGAAAATTTAACCCCCCAATTTAATGAACTTCATAATTATTGGCTACATACACTGAAACCAGCGCTAATGGCTGCTGAGTCACCAAATGATGCAAGATACGAAGTAATATCATTCGTTAATAAGCTTGATGAACTAGTCCATAATATTGATGAAAAAACAGAAAGAAAAATTGCTTATGTCGCAATGACCCAGCTCGTTTTTATTAGCTTAGTTTTTTTGTTATTAATGGGAACAATGTGGCACCTAAGACGGAAAATTTATTACCCATGGGTAAAATTATTGTCAATGGTGACTGCTATTGGCCAAAAAGATTTTAGTCAGCGCTACCCTAAAAATCACCAACAAGATGAGTTAAACGCTTTGGGTGAAACACTTAACCAAATGTCCGATGAGTTGGCTCAAAGTTACCATCAATTAGAGGAAAGGGTTGCAGAAAAAACAGCGGACCTGATGACAAAAAATCGCGTTTTATCTTATTTATATCAATCAAACCAAATCTTACATTCTTCGGAGCCTCTGTATTCACGCTTACAAAAAGTGCTGATTGAGCTCAAAAATATTACCCTATTAAAAAATCTCAGCTTACGGTTATACGAAGAAAGTAATGATGCCTATTTTCATGAAATATGTTGTGATTCAATAGGGCTATCTGAATTAGATAATCATGTTACAAAACAACCCTCCCCGATAATAAAAAAAGCAATAACTATGCAGTGGGATTTGTCTGACAACATGCACCGATATGGTGTCATCATCGGTGAAATTGAAGATACAGAAGTCCTTTCAGATGAACAAAGCAATCTAGTTTCTGTATTGGCCAAGCAAATTTCAGGCATGTTAGCAATGGAGCATCAAATAGAGCAACAACAACAGCTATTGATAATGGATGAGCGCTCAGCCATTGCTCGTGAACTTCATGACTCTATAGCTCAATCATTATCCTGCTTAAAAATGCAAATTAGCTATTTGCAATTGCAACCTGAACCATTACCAGAAAGGCCTCAACAGTTGTTAACTGAAATGCGCAGTGAGATTAATACCGCGTATAGTCAGTTAAGAGAGTTATTAACCACCTTTAGGCTTAAATTAACTGAGCCTGGGCTCTTACCCTCTCTAGAGAGTACAATCAGCGAATTCAGTGAACGAATGGGCTATTCAATAGGATTGAATTATAACCTACCAGCGAAAAGTATTTCGCCACACCAATCAATCCATATTATACAAATAATCCGAGAAGCCCTTAGTAATATCCTAAAACATGCAAATGCTAAGCGGGCTGAAGTATCATTAAGTCAACATGCGGGTATCGCTAGCATTACTATTACTGATGATGGCACTGGAATCTCATCTAATGCTGATAAACTTAACCATTATGGGCTAATTATTATGAGGGAAAGGGCACTGAGTCTTAAGGGTGAGTGTTCTATTATTTCTAGAGAGCAAGGGGGAACTCAAGTTAAAGTGACTTTCCCTTTACCTGACGCTTAAAACACCGGAAAAATCATCTATGGAGAATACAAATATAATGAATGAAAAATCAACCATCCTACTTATTGATGATCATCCGATGCTAAGAAATGGGGTCAAACAACTGATTAGTTTAGAACCTTCATTACAAGTCATCGGAGAGGCAGGAGATGGGAAAACAGGTATCCAAATCGCAGCAGAACAAGACCCTGATTTAATTCTTCTCGATCTGAATATGCCGGGTATGAATGGCTTTGAAACTCTAGATGAGCTAAGAAAAAGGGAACTTTCTGGAAGAATTATCCTTTTTACCGTCTCTAACTATAGTGATGACCTAGTCAACGCGTTAAAAAGAGGGGCTGATGGTTATCTACTTAAAGATATGGAACCAGAAGAGCTTATTGTGGCTCTTAAAGAGGCTGCCAGTGGAAAATTAGTTGTCAGCCCAACGCTAGCTTCAGTACTTGCTGAATCATTAAGGGATAATACAACACAAGATGAAAACCATATTGCATCCTTAACACCAAGAGAAGCGGACATCTTAGAACTCATTTCACAAGGGTTGTCCAATAAAATGATAGCTCGCAAACTAGATATTGCAGAAAGTACAGTAAAAGTTCACGTTAAACATTTGCTTAAAAAATTAAACTTAAAATCTAGGGTTGAAGCTGCTGTTTGGGTATTACAACAAAAATAATCCTCACTACAGCCCTATCGCAGCTATATAAATAATAAAATAGCTGCGAGTTAAAAAAAATAAGACTAAGAATTAAACTAAAATAAGAGATAAATAGCTCTAATTTGCAAACTTTTATTTTTAGTTATAATAAACTATACGTATAGTTTTTAATGGAAATAATAAAAATGGAAGATCAGTTAATTTTAGTTAATGAAAATGATGAACCAATAGGTGTAATGCCTAAATTACTCGCACATCAACTCGGTCGCTTACATCGCGCCTTCTCTATTTTCATTTTTAATGACCAAAATGAATTGCTTATCCAGCAAAGAGCGCTTCATAAGTATCACTCTGCTGGCCAATGGGCTAATTCATGCTGTAGTCATCCAAAACCACATGAAGATACCCTACAAGCCGCACAACGACGACTTAATGAAGAATTAGGGTTCATCACGCCTTTAACTCATGTTGGTTCATTCACTTACCATGCTGAAGTGAGTGGAGGATTAATAGAACATGAATATGACCACCTATATGTTGGCCACTATAATAAAGTGATCTATCCCAATATTGAAGAAGTCGCATCCATCCGCTGGGTTAGTATTTCTAAACTTATTTATGAAATTAATCAACAACCGGAGATTTTTACTCCGTGGTTTAAAAAAATACTGACTAAATACCCATCATTAAATTTCAATTTAGCTTAATTAACTGCCCGATGATTATATTTCATAATTTAAGATATAATCATGTATCAGTGTTAATTCTTTTGAAAGTGATTTATCTTCACCATTTAAATCAATACATTCACTTATCATATGATAAATACTATCTGTTTTTGAAGATAATAAATAAGAGGGATCTTTCTCTTTTCTTAAATTAATTGCTTGTACCACACATAAAAACACAATCGAAATTAATTCATATCCATACATTAATTGATTTTTTAATTTTTCAGCAACAAACTGTGCATTCGTCGCAGTATCCTCAACACCACCTGCGACAGAGAAGTAATCTAATGAAGCTGGCATTGCTAGATATTTAATTCTCATTGCTAAAGTAACTGCGGGCTTTTCAATGGCACCAAGTGCATGAAATGCAGTTCTATTACCTAAAAACCGAGTTAGCTGTGTAAAATAAGGGTCATTAAGTTTTACTATCTGCTGTACACTTGCTAGTGCATTATGAGCAATCGCTAAACTTAATTTTTCGATAGATAAAACCCAAGGTAGTGTTTCAAAATTTCCACTTGGAAGCACTGCCTGATGACAATCATTTTCAGCCAAATTATTATTTACATGTTTAGTGAGCACGCATGGATTATCATTTGATCCATTTACTTGAATGAGGAGCTGTTCTTTAGCTTGTTCATAGCTTAAACGCAACTCTGCTAGCCGATATACCCCACAACGATAGCTTAGAGGGTCTTGTAAATGACGTTCATCGTCGTAACATTCCAACGAAGAACCAACTAATAGGCTTCTAAGTTTTTCTCCCATTGCAATAACTTCAGGGTATGCACAAGCATCCAAAACCTGCTGATTTAAAGGTGAGAGGTTACCATTTAAGGCTTGAAGATTTAAACAATACAATAACTCACTTATATTTATGTAATGTGCTGTTTTTAATAACGCAGCAGCTGCTATAGCAACAGAATAAGCGTTTGAACATAATAAAGAGAGTGAATCTTTTGCCCAAGGTTCTATGGGGGGAATGCCCGCAAGTTGAAGTGCCTTTGAAGAAGACATTGTTTTACCTTGGTAAATTACCTCTCCCTCACCTAATAATGTAAGCCCTATATGACTCAATATAGTAATATCCCCCTCACCAATAGAACCCATGCTTGGGATAAAAGGAATGATATCTCTGTTAAGTAATTCGACATAGCTATTAATTATTCTAGGTTGAATTCCACTATAACCATTAAGTAACATGTTAATGTGAATTCCCATGATCCCTCTAATTAAACAGCTATCTATTGGCTTACCTATACCCACAGAATGTGCACGTATTAGTTTTTTATTAAATATCGTTGATTTTTCAATTAGCTCTTCAGTAAACCTACCATTTAATTTTATATATTCCGTATCTTTATTTAAGCCAACACCTACTGTTAGACCATATATCCTTGCTCCTTTCTCGGCCTCTAATATTAATAGGTTATGGCTTTCTTCTAATTTTTCCACTACCATATAATCCACAGCAATATCTTCACCATTCATAATTAATTCTATATCATAAAGTTTTAAGTTTTTTCCATTCAGCAAAACCATATACCCTCTCTAAAAAAAGAAAAAATAAACAATTTACAACTGTCTTTTTACTTATTTATAGTAAAAACTAAAACTCATCATTTTTAAACTTTAACTATCAAACATTATTAATTAGGGAGGAATAATAATTATAATGGTATAGTTTTATTATGTTTAATAGCAAATTTTATTAAATATAGAGGACAATAAGTAATGCCAGACCATTCGTTTTAAATCAATCAATTTTATATTTTAATACATCGTAAAATATGATTCATGGGCATCTATATATTTGAATGATAAGGGATACAATAAAACTAGCGCAATAACAATTTAATAATAAAAGTTAATTTCTAAGTTGGTTATTATTTAGCTAAGCTTAAAAATTATCATAATTACAGTGATTAATTATTAAGCTAATTTTTGATTAGCTTACCGCTTTCTATTTTTTCTGTTTTCAATCATGAGAAGTAACGGGCTAAGTAAACAAAATGAGCACCTATTAGCCACTATCAATTTCGCCTAAGATACAAAAAAATTAATTACTGAGCTGACTACTAATTAGCCCATCATTTCGAACCATATCTGCCATTTATCTGTATTTTCTATATAGATGTCATTTTGACAAAGCCAGTAATAAGGGCTTATGCATGACCATAACCAATACGATGATAAGAAACCGAATAAAAAGCACGAGCACAATAAGCAAGGTGATCACACAAGTTAGTTGCTAAGTGAATTATTGACTATCAACAACAAGGTGTAGCATAAATACTGAGGGTGATTTTAGATGAGAAAAGGAACTACGATAAGGGTTAAAATGATAAAAAATGAAGTAGACGTACTCGTAAGTTACTGAGTGGATTATTGGTCCTCGATGACAATAAGTGCCATAAATACAAAGCACATTCACTAAGCTAATGATTAATCACGAGGAGTCACGAGCCGAGTCAACAAAGAGAACCTCCACTCGTGTCATCATCCCTTTCACCGAAGTGACTTAATTGCTGAAAACGAGATGGGCAGGAAAAGAATATCTCTGTACTAATGAGGGGTTAACCTAGTCCTCTGCTAATCAGACTGTTAATTTAGAAGCTAGACATTAGCAGTTAGCAGTTAGCAGTTAGCAGTTAGCAGTTAGCAGTTAGCAGTTAGCAGTTAGCAGTTAGAAGTTAGAAGTTAGAAGTTAGAAGTTAGAAGTTAGAAGTTAGAAGTTAGAAGTTAGAAGTTAGAAGTTAGCCTACAGGATAATAAAATATGCAGTGGTCTCAATGCCTCATTACCCTAGGCAGAGCCCTCACAATCAGAGTCGCCCTGAGACTGAACACCTCACTCTTCGCTCCACACTGCCACGCCTCATCACCTACCCCCCAAACGCAAAAAAGCCACCCAATGGGTGGCTTTCTCACTAATTTAATGTCTGGCAGTTCCCTACTCTCACATGGGGAGACCCCACACTACCATCGGCGCTACGGCGTTTCACTGCTGAGTTCGGCATGGGGTCAGGTGGGACCACCGCGCTATTGCCGCCAGACAAATTCGGTTTGTTCCCGTTTAGCGCATTTCGTCACTAAACCAGAACTGCAATCTTGAACAAGCTGCTGTGTCCCTCGCCTCTCGGCTTCTCACGCTCATTGAATCAACCTCATCTCTCAATCTCTAAAACACCTTCGGTGTTGTCAGGTTAAGCCTCACGGTTCATTAGTATTGGTTAGCTCAACATATCGCTATGCTTACACACCCAACCTATCAACGTCTTAGTCTTAAACGTTCCTTTAGGACCCTTAAAGGGTCAGGGAAGACTCATCTCAAGGCAAGTTTCCCGCTTAGATGCTTTCAGCGGTTATCTCTTCCGCACTTAGCTACCGGGCAATGCCATTGGCATGACAACCCGAACACCAGTGGTGCGTCCACTCCGGTCCTCTCGTACTAGGAGCAGCCCCTTTCAATCTTCCAACGCCCACGGCAGATAGGGACCGAACTGTCTCACGACGTTCTAAACCCAGCTCGCGTACCACTTTAAACGGCGAACAGCCGTACCCTTGGGACCTACTTCAGCCCCAGGATGTGATGAGCCGACATCGAGGTGCCAAACACCGCCGTCGATATGAACTCTTGGGCGGTATCAGCCTGTTATCCCCGGAGTACCTTTTATCCGTTGAGCGATGGCCCTTCCATTCAGAACCACCGGATCACTAAGACCTACTTTCGTACCTGCTCGAGCCGTCACTCTCGCAGTCAAGCTGGCTTATGCCTTTGCACTAACCGCATGATGTCCGACCATGCTTAGCCAACCTTCGTGCTCCTCCGTTACTCTTTGGGAGGAGACCGCCCCAGTCAAACTACCCACCAGACACTGTCCGCACCCCGGATAACGGGGCAACGTTAGAACATCAAACATTAAAGGGTGGTATTTCAAGGTTGGCTCCATGCAGACTGGCGTCCACACTTCAAAGCCTCCCACCTATCCTACACATCAAGGCTCAATGTTCAGTGTCAAGCTATAGTAAAGGTTCACGGGGTCTTTCCGTCTTGCCGCGGGTACACTGCATCTTCACAGCGAGTTCAATTTCACTGAGTCTCGGGTGGAGACAGCCTGGCCATCATTACGCCATTCGTGCAGGTCGGAACTTACCCGACAAGGAATTTCGCTACCTTAGGACCGTTATAGTTACGGCCGCCGTTTACTGGGGCTTCGATCAAGAGCTTCTCCTTACGGATAACCCCATCAATTAACCTTCCAGCACCGGGCAGGCGTCACACCGTATACGTCCACTTTCGTGTTTGCACAGTGCTGTGTTTTTAATAAACAGTTGCAGCCAGCTGGTATCTGCGACTGGCTTCAGCTCCATGGGTAAACCACTTCACCTAGCGCCAGCGTGCCTTCTCCCGAAGTTACGGCACCATTTTGCCTAGTTCCTTCACCCGAGTTCTCTCAAGCGCCTGAGTATTCTCTACCTGACCACCTGTGTCGGTTTGGGGTACGATTAGTGATAATCTAGAGCTTAGAGGCTTTTCCTGGAAGCGGGGCATGAGCTACTTCGCCACCGTAGTGACTCGTCATCAGACCTCAGCATATAGTGAACCGGATTTGCCTAATTCACCTGCCTACATCCTTAAACCGGGACAACCGTCGCCCGGCCAGCCTAGCCTTCTCCGTCCCCCCATCGCAATTATCACCAGTACGGGAATATTAACCCGTTTCCCATCGACTACGCATTTCTGCCTCGCCTTAGGGGTCGACTCACCCTGCCCCGATTAACGTTGGACAGGAACCCTTGGTCTTCCGGCGTGCGGGTTTTTCACCCGCATTATCGTTACTTATGTCAGCATTCGCACTTCTGATACCTCCAGCATACCTCACAGTACACCTTCACAGGCTTACAGAACGCTCCCCTACCCAACAATATTTACATATCGCTGCCGCAGCTTCGGTGCATAGTTTAGCCCCGTTACATCTTCCGCGCAGGCCGACTCGACCAGTGAGCTATTACGCTTTCTTTAAATGATGGCTGCTTCTAAGCCAACATCCTGGCTGTCTGAGCCTTCCCACTTCGTTTCCCACTTAACTATGACTTTGGGACCTTAGCTGGCGGTCTGGGTTGTTTCCCTCTTCACGACGAACGTTAGCACCCGCCGTGTGTCTCCCGTGATAACATTCTTCGGTATTCGTAGTTTGCATCGAGTTGGTAAGTCGGGATGACCCCCTAGTCGAAACAGTGCTCTACCCCCGAAGATGAGTTCACGAGGCGCTACCTAAATAGCTTTCGGGGAGAACCAGCTATCTCCCGGTTTGATTGGCCTTTCACCCCCAGCCACAAGTCATCCGCTAATTTTTCAACATTAGTCGGTTCGGTCCTCCAGTTAGTGTTACCCAACCTTCAACCTGCCCATGGCTAGATCACCGGGTTTCGGGTCTATACCCTGCAACTCATTCGCCCAGTTAAGACTCGGTTTCCCTACGGCTCCCCTATACGGTTAACCTTGCTACAGAATATAAGTCGCTGACCCATTATACAAAAGGTACGCAGTCACCCTGATAAATCAAGGCTCCCACTGCTTGTACGTACACGGTTTCAGGTTCTATTTCACTCCCCTCGCCGGGGTTCTTTTCGCCTTTCCCTCACGGTACTGGTTCACTATCGGTCAATCAGGAGTATTTAGCCTTGGAGGATGGTCCCCCCATATTCAGACAGGATAACACGTGTCCCGCCCTACTCGTCGAGTTCACAACACTAATATCTTCAGATACGGGGCTATCACCCTTTACTGCCGGACTTTCCAGACCGTTCTCCTGATACTAATGCTGATTAAGACTCTGGGCTGCTCCCCGTTCGCTCGCCGCTACTAGGGGAATCTCGGTTGATTTCTTTTCCTCGGGGTACTGAGATGTTTCAGTTCCCCCGGTTCGCTTCGTTTGACTATGTATTCATCAAACGATAGTGCAACGGATTGCACTGGGTTTCCCCATTCGGAAATCGTCGGGTATAACGGTTCATATCACCTTACCGACGCTTATCGCAGATTAGCACGTCCTTCATCGCCTCTGATTGCCTAGGCATCCACCGTGTACGCTTAGTCGCTTAACCTCACAACCCGAAGGTGTCTTCTTATCAGACGACACTTAACGTCATGGCTGTGCGTGGTGAACTTCTTCGTTGGGTAGTGCTCGCAATGCTCACGTACTATTGTACGCTGCGCTTGCTGCGCGCTAGCCGCCTTGAATTTCACACTGCTCGCTCATGCCACTCGTTTGTGTGTTTGAAAAACACTTCAAGTTGAGATTTTTGAGAGACTCTCACATTGTTTAAGCGATAAACAATGTGCGTTGTTTTCAATTTTCAGCTTGTTCCAGATTGTTAAAGAGCATAATTGTTAAACCAACTACAACGTAATTGGCTTAATCATTATTGGGGACATCGTCTTTCACTCGATATCGGCGCAATTGGCGTCCCCTAGGGGATTCGAACCCCTGTTACCGCCGTGAAAGGGCGGTGTCCTAGGCCTCTAGACGAAGGGGACACGAAAATTCAATTGCAAAACACCGTTTTGCTATTTTCGTGTAAGTCTTATCCTTTCGAATAAGTCTCCCACGTAAAGCCATTGCTCTACTTTCTATCAGACAATCTGTGTGAGCACTTCACAAAAACACTTCAATGGTAAGGAGGTGATCCAACCGCAGGTTCCCCTACGGTTACCTTGTTACGACTTCACCCCAGTCATGAATCACAAAGTGGTAAGCGCCCTCCCGAAGGTTAAGCTACCTACTTCTTTTGCAACCCACTCCCATGGTGTGACGGGCGGTGTGTACAAGGCCCGGGAACGTATTCACCGTAGCATTCTGATCTACGATTACTAGCGATTCCGACTTCATGGAGTCGAGTTGCAGACTCCAATCCGGACTACGACGTACTTTATGAGTTCCGCTTGCTCTCGCGAGGTCGCTTCTCTTTGTATACGCCATTGTAGCACGTGTGTAGCCCTACTCGTAAGGGCCATGATGACTTGACGTCATCCCCACCTTCCTCCGGTTTATCACCGGCAGTCTCCTTTGAGTTCCCGACCGAATCGCTGGCAACAAAGGATAAGGGTTGCGCTCGTTGCGGGACTTAACCCAACATTTCACAACACGAGCTGACGACAGCCATGCAGCACCTGTCTCAGAGTTCCCGAAGGCACCAAAGCATCTCTGCTAAGTTCTCTGGATGTCAAGAGTAGGTAAGGTTCTTCGCGTTGCATCGAATTAAACCACATGCTCCACCGCTTGTGCGGGCCCCCGTCAATTCATTTGAGTTTTAACCTTGCGGCCGTACTCCCCAGGCGGTCGATTTAACGCGTTAGCTCCGAAAGCCACTCCTCAAGGGAACAACCTTCAAATCGACATCGTTTACAGCGTGGACTACCAGGGTATCTAATCCTGTTTGCTCCCCACGCTTTCGCACCTGAGCGTCAGTCTTTGTCCAGGGGGCCGCCTTCGCCACCGGTATTCCTCCACATCTCTACGCATTTCACCGCTACACATGGAATTCTACCCCCCTCTACAAGACTCTAGCTGACCAGTCTTAGATGCCATTCCCAGGTTAAGCCCGGGGATTTCACATCTAACTTAATCAACCGCCTGCGTGCGCTTTACGCCCAGTAATTCCGATTAACGCTTGCACCCTCCGTATTACCGCGGCTGCTGGCACGGAGTTAGCCGGTGCTTCTTCTGTCGGTAACGTCAATCGTTGATGATATTAGCATCAACGCCTTCCTCCCGACTGAAAGTACTTTACAACCCTAGGGCCTTCTTCATACACGCGGCATGGCTGCATCAGGCTTGCGCCCATTGTGCAATATTCCCCACTGCTGCCTCCCGTAGGAGTCTGGGCCGTGTCTCAGTCCCAGTGTGGCTGATCATCCTCTCAGACCAGCTAGGGATCGTCGCCTAGGTGAGCCATTACCCCACCTACTAGCTAATCCCATATGGGTTCATCCGATAGCGCAAGGACCGAAGTTCCCCTGCTTTGCTCCTAAGAGATTATGCGGTATTAGCCACCGTTTCCAGTGGTTATCCCCCTCTATCGGGCAGATCCCCATACATTACTCACCCGTCCGCCGCTCGTCAGCGAGAAGCAACCTTCCCCTGTTACCGCTCGACTTGCATGTGTTAGGCCTGCCGCCAGCGTTCAATCTGAGCCATGATCAAACTCTTCAATTAAAAAGCTTGATGCTCAAAGAATGTTTACTGTCGCCTGATTTCCGAAGAAACCAGATTACCTATTAGTTCATATATATGAATTAACGTGTTAGTCACTCTTCAAGACTTAAAATCAAATATTTTTTTGATAGTGTCCTGTGAGTGCCCACACAGATTGTCTGATAAATTGTTAAAGAGCGTTGCGACATTTCTTTTGGAAATTCGACTCAGTTTTTATTAACTTAGGTCGTTGTCGCGAGGTGACGTATATTACGTTTTTTATTTAGAAAGTCAAGCGTTTATTTTCAACTTTTTCTTTCTCACCTCTGTTATCACAAGGCTTCGAGGTTTTCTTCGAGCCGGTTTATCGTGACAACGGATGCGCATTATAGGGAGCCCAGAAAATCTAGCAAGTGTTTTTTTAATATTTCTTTTCAAGCGCTGATTTATTAAACAAATCGTGCAAACCTGCTGCATTTTGTTGATAAAAAGACCTACAGTTTATCAAACTCACTAGCAAATTGGGTAACGTTCTCCCAATTAGTGTATTCAATTTCAGTATTTGGGTCAGTCGGACCATCTGTCATTTTCATTATTAGGCGGATCATAGTTCTATCGAACCATTTATAACGTGGATAAAAGAGGGCTCCAGCAAAAACAGACTTTAATGTTGGCTTCCAAGGGCAAGCTTCTAAAAACTTACGTGTGTATGCGTTTGTTTCTACTGTGTCTTTCCCTTCTTTTCTTGCTGTAAGATTTACAGCAAAGAAGGCTGTGTTCATTGAATTCAATTGGTTTTGGTGAGTAGTCGCAAAACGAAGTAGCTTTTTATTAAAATGACCATAACGAATCGATGCCCCCACCAATACTTTGTCATAAGCCGCCAAATTTAAGCTTTGCTCAGTGTTTAAATCACGAATATCACACTCTCGACCTAATGTCCGTAGCTGCTCAGCCATCTTTAAAATAATTTTTTTTGTTTGCCCATCCGTACTGGAATGTAAAAGTAAATAGCTCATCATCGTTCCTAGATTATTATCATTTCTATATTAGGTTGTACTCAATTACTCACGCCAGAAAGTCGGTGTCAGCAGTACCAATACAGTAAAGACCTCCAAACGCCCAAATAACATAGTCACAACTAATATCCATTTCCCAGTTGGATTCATAGAGGTAAAGTTGTCAGCAACTGTTCCTAGACCCGGGCCTAAGTTATTTAATGTGGTGGCTATAGCAGAGAAAGCAGAAAACTCATCAACGCCCGTTGCTATCAAAAGTAATAAGCTGACAATAAAAACCAAAGCATATGCGGAGAAAAACCCCCATACCGCTTCTATAATTCTTTCAGGGAGCGCTCTTTGGCCTAACTTGATCGTGTATACCGCATTTGGATGAACCAGACGTTTTAGTTCCCGAGAACCTTGCAAGAAGAGTAACAAAATGCGAATAACTTTTAGCCCGCCCCCAGTTGACCCTGCACACCCACCAACAAATGCCGCACATAATAAAAGCATCGGTAAAAAAAGTGGCCACCCCGAAAAGCTATCTGTTGTAAAACCAGCAGTTGTCGCCATTGATACAACTTGGAAAAATGCCTGATCGAGCGTTTGCCCAAAGCTACCATAAACTGAGTGATACATTAAAACTAAAGTACAGATCACGACTAGAACAAACTGGAAGCTAATAAACATTCTAAATTCAGGGTCACGCCAATAAATGCCAAGGCTACGCCCAGTTAATACAGCGAAGTGTAAACCAAAATTACAGCCAGAGATGAGCAGAAATACCCCAATGATGGTGTTAATCGCTGGGCTATTAAAATAACCTACACTTGCATCATGTGTAGAAAAACCACCAATAGCAATTGTTGAGAAACTATGGGATATAGCATCAAAAACATCCATACCAGCTACCCACAAAGCAACAGCACAAGCAATCGTTAGCAATACATAAATAAGCCATAACGTCTTTGCAGTTTCTGCAATACGTGGGCGCATTTTATTGTCTTTCAAAGGCCCCGGCATTTCCGCTCGATATAACTGCATCCCCCCAACACCCAGTAGAGGCAAGATTGCAACGGCGAGTACAATGATCCCCATACCGCCAAGCCATTGAAGCATTTGCCGATAGAATAATATTGCTTTAGGTAACGAGTCGAGCCCTGTTAGCGTTGTTGCGCCAGTAGTGGTTAACCCCGAAAATGATTCAAAAAAAGCATCAGTAACGGAAAGGTTTGGTCTCTCTGAAAAGATAAAAGGTAATGCCCCAACACTCCCCAGAACAGTCCAAAATAATACGACAATAAGAAAGCCTTCTTTTGCCTTAAGTTCATGACGGCTATTACGCGTAGGTAGCCATAAAAAAAGACCAATCAATAACGCAGTCACAAAAGTCTGGCTAAAGGCTCGCCCTGCGCCATCGCGATAAATTAGCGCCACAATACCTGGTATAACCATGGTAAATGAAAAAATGATGACTAGCAGCCCGACAATACGGGTTATTGCGCGAAAATGCATTCGGCAGATTCCTTGCTAAAGCTGTTTACTATTCCGATTCTGGCGTGAGCGACAAGGCACCACGACTTATATCGCGTAATTTATCATTGACTTCCTGCTGAAGGGTAGCAGGAATTGCAATTTGCAAAGAGACAGCTTCATTATAATCACTGTGTAAAACCACGCCATTCACCTGAATAAGTAGCTGCTCAATTGCATTAACCAATGAGTAATCACATACTAAATTAAACACTTTTTGTGGCACTTTAGTTTGTGTTGGTAAAATTTTCAGTGCTTGCTGTACACCATTACCATAAGCTTTAACTAACCCGCCAGTCCCCAGTTTTATCCCACCAAAATAACGCACAACGACACAAGTGACTTCCCCTAAGTTGCTTCCCAAAAGTTGTGCCATAATGGGTTTGCCAGCCGTTCCTGTTGGCTCGCCGTCATCAGAAAAACCTAATTGTTGCGAGTCATCAGGACGCCCAGCAACAAATGCCCAGCAATGATGCCGAGCATCTGGATATTGAGCTTTAACCGATTGGATATAATCTTTTGCCGCTTCAATACCCTCGGTATGTGCTAAGTACGTAATAAAACGACTTTTTTTAATTTCTTCAGTAAACGAAATCGTTTCTGCTGGTATTAAATAAGGTTTCATTAACGTAAATGTAAGTCTCGAGTCATATTTTCAATTCGGTTAGCGTGGATCACTATATTGTCTTCAATACGAATACCGCCATAAGGTTTAAAGAACTCTATTTTATCCCAATTAAAATGCTGACTATATTCACCATTTCGCCACTCAGCGAGTAAAGATTCAATGAAATACAGACCTGGTTCAATTGTTAATACCATTTTAGGTTCTAATACACGAGTACAGCGCAAGAAAGGATACATTTTCGGAGCAGCAAGGTGAGCCCCGCTGTCGTCTTGCATAAAGCCAGCAGCATCATGCACTTGCAGCCCTAAAGGGTGCCCTAAGCCATGAGGTAAAAATGGTGTTGTTAACCCATTTTCGACCATCGATTCTTCGCTAATACCTTTTATAATATCGTGTTTAGCGAGGATTTTTGCGATCCTATGATGCATATCCACGTGATAATCGGTATAACGAACCCCAGCTTTAATTGTATCAATTAATGAAAGCTGTTCGCTATTTACATCCGCCACTAATTCAGCAAATTCATCCTTGCCTTTTGCGGCATAAGTCCTAGTAATATCAGCTGCATAGCCATTGTACTCTGCACCAGCGTCTATCAGAAAACTACGTAATTCATTAGGAACTGTTTGCTGCAACTTGGTGTAATGCAGTACGGCTGCATTTTCATTTAGAGCAACAATATTACCATATGGCACATTGGTATCTCGATGGCCAGTAGACTGTAAATAACTGATATTAATATCAAATTCACTCATTCCTGCACGGAATGCTTCAAGTGCTGCAAGGTGCCCATTCACCGCCATTTTTTGTGCTTCACGCATACAGTAAAGCTCATAGTCTGTTTTATATGAACGATGGAAATGGTAATAGTCTAAAACCGGTTTTGGGTTGATATTATGCAAAGAGATGCCTAATGACTCCGCTCTTGCTGTTGCAGAGCCGATATAGGCAATATTGTCTTTTTGGATATTCGCCAGAAACCCTTTGATATCGTCCGCATTCTTTAGGTGGATTAAGTCAATGTCTTTAGTCCAGAAACCATCTGGTAATGGCTCAACGCTATGCCAATAATCAACTGGCGAATAAAACCATAATTTAGGCTTATTTACGCCATCAATGAGTAACCAAGAATGTGGGACATCAGTAACAGGTACCCAAGACTTAAAATGAGGATTAACTTTAAAAGGGTAATCACTATCATCAAGAAAGATGCGTAGGGGTTCACCTGAATGAATCAATATGGCATCTAATTTGCTGCGCTGTAAGACTTGCTGAGTTCTGTATTGTAACGTTTTAATATGTTCAGCGTAGAGTGCAGTCAATTTTTCCATTTCTTTCAACCTTTCAGCATTAATTAGAAAATTCAAGCTTACCACGTTCTGAAATTAACGGATATGCACTCTATTGCAAACCTAACTTAATATATTGATAAATAATGATAATATCATTTTAATTCATTATTATTTCGCTTAATTGCTGTGACCCGCATTCCATTTTTGTCATTAACCATTTGCAATTAATTAACATTCTGGTCACACTCATTTCATCTGGTCATACCAGATACCATTACCATGTAAAGGAGAGCAGAATGCTTTATCAAAGTGAAACAATCTATATTCAATGGTTGAAAAAAGGGATTGCAGAACTGGTTTTTAACTCACCAGGGCCGATTAATAAAATGGATACCCACACCGTTGCTTCACTTGATGAAGCCGTGACTGTTCTAGAGCAGCAAACCGATCTGCAAGGTGTTATTTTCCGTTCTGATAAACCAGCGTTTATTGTTGGAGCTGATATTAAAGAGTTTTTATCTCTATTTGAGGCATCAAAAGAAACGCTAAGTAATTGGTTACAATATGCCAATACCATTTTTAACCGCATTGAAGATTTGCCAGTTCCTACTATCTGCGCTATCAATGGCTATGCTTTAGGTGGTGGCTGTGAGTGCGTTTTATCCACTGATTTTCGTATCGCATCACCCGACGCTCGAATTGGGCTTCCTGAAACAAAACTTGGTATTATGCCTGGATTCGGTGGTTCCGTACGTCTGCCTCGTCTAATCGGTTTAGATAGTGCCTTAGAAATTATTACCGCAGGTAAAGATATCAATGCCGCTCAAGCATTAAAATTTGGTCTTATCGACGCTGTTGTTGATACCCAACTCTTACCTCAATCTGCACTGACTATCATTGAATCAGCTATTGCAGGTGCACTAAATTGGCAGAAAAAACGCCAACCAAAACTAGAGCCATTACAATTAAGCCCTATTGAACAAACAATGAGTTTCAATGTGGCAAAAGGAATGGTGTATCAGGCTGCTGGGAAACATTACCCTGCGCCAATGGCTGCTGTAAATACAATTGAAAAAGCAGCAAACTGTGCACGAGATGAAGCATTAAAACATGAAACCGCAGCTTTTGTACCTCTCGCCCATAGTGATGTTGCTCGCGCATTAGTCAGTATTTTTCTGAATGATCAACATGTTAAATCTAATAGCAAAAAACTCTCACAGCATGTTAGTACTCCAACGCATGCCGCAGTGCTTGGTGCTGGGATTATGGGTGGAGGCATTGCCTATCAGTCCGCCAGTAGGGGCGTGCCAGTTTTAATGAAGGATATCAATGAGAAATCATTAGAGTTAGGGATTGAGGAAGCACAAAAGCTGTTAAACAAGCAATTTGAAAGAGGGAAAATCACCGCTGCACAAATGGCAACCACATTAGCTGCTATACACCCTTCATTATCCTATTCAGGTATTGAAAGCAGCCAAATCGTCGTTGAAGCTGTTGTTGAAAACCCCAAAATTAAAGCCGCTGTGCTCACTGAGGTAGAATCCCTTATTGCCCCTGATACCTTATTAGCATCAAACACCTCTACCATTCCAATTTCGACACTTGCAAGCTCACTAAAACGCCCAGAAAATTTCTGTGGAATGCATTTCTTCAACCCAGTACACCGTATGCCATTAGTTGAAATTATCAGAGGGAAACAAACATCTGAAGATACTATCGCCAAAGTTGTTGCCTATGCGAATAAAATGGGGAAAACCCCTATTGTCGTTAATGATTGCCCTGGTTTCTTTGTTAACCGAGTCCTTTTCCCTTATTTCGCAGGTTTTAATTTACTTTTGCAAGATGGGGCTGATTTTAGAGAAATAGATAAAATCATGGAGAAAGAATTTGGTTGGCCTATGGGCCCTGCTTATCTTCTCGATGTTGTCGGTATTGATACTGCTTTCCATGCTGAACAAGTCATGGCCGAAGGTTTCCCTGAGCGTATGAGTAAAACAGGCAAAAATGCCATAAGTGTGATGTTTGAACAGCAGCGTTTTGGTCAAAAAAATGGCAAGGGCTTTTATCTATATGAAAAAGATAAAAAAGGTAAGCCGAAAAAAGTTAATGACCCTCATACAGATGAACTACTCGCTTCTATTTGCTCAACAAAACGTTCTTTTACCAAAGAAGAAATTATTGCTCGAATGATGATCCCAATGGTCAATGAAGTTGTCCGTTGTTTAGAAGAAGGCATTATTCAGAGCCCATCAGATGCAGATATTGCTCTCGTGTATGGTCTAGGGTTCCCACCATTTAGAGGTGGCGCATTCTGCTACTTAGATACTTTGGGTAGCCAGTCTTATTTCAAAACAGCAGAATCTTTAGAGCATTTAAGCCCTCTTTATCAGGCACCTAAAGGTTTAAAAGAAAAAGCAGTTACTAATGCTAGATATTACCCACAACCACCTGTTGTGGCCGTTGATGTCAAAAAAGTTGCGAGGGGTTAATTTTATGGAAAATGTCGTCATTATTGATGGAATACGTACACCAATGGGCCGTTCAAAAGGTGGGGTATTTCGCCATGTCAGGGCTGAAGACCTATCTGCGCACCTTATGAATGCTATTTTTGAACGCAATCCAAATGCAAGTAAAAAACAGTTAGATGACATCATATGGGGTTGTGTCCAACAAACCTTAGAACAAGGGTTTAATATTGCCAAGAATGCGGCATTGCTCACGGATATACCTCACACTGTTCCAGCTGTGACTGTTAATCGCCTTTGTGGTTCATCAATGCAAGCAATACATGATGCTAGCCGACTCATCATGACAGGCGATGCAAACTCAGTATTAATTGGTGGCGTCGAGCATATGGGGCATGTCCCCATGACTCATGGTATAGATTTCAACTCTAAACTGACGTTACGAGTTGCCAAAGCCGCAGGCGCAATGGGCCTTACCGCTGAAATGCTAGCAAAAATGTACAAAATTAGCCGTGAAGAACAAGATGCATTTGCCTTGAGATCTCACCAACTTGCTGCTTTAGCAACAGAAAATGGGAAATTTAGTAATGAAATTGTCCCTATTAGCGGGCATGACGCTAATGGTAATCTTATTTCTGTAAATTATGATGAGGTCATCCGCTTTGATGCTAGCCTTCAGGGCCTAGCTGCTCTAAGACCAGCATTTGACCCGGTCAGTGGTACAGTCACGGCAGGGAACTCATCAGCCCTATCTGATGGGGCATCCGCAATGCTGCTAACGAGTGAAAGCTATGCTAGCCAGCAAGGGATTAAGCCACGAGCTAGAGTACGAGCAATGGCAGTAGTTGGCTGTGATCCATCAATAATGGGTTATGGGCCAGTACCAGCAAGCGAACTTGCATTAAAACGCGCAGGGTTGTCTTTAAATGATATTGATATTATTGAACTAAATGAAGCTTTTGCAGCTCAATCAATAGCCTGCATGAAAGGTTTAAAATTATCAGAGAATCAATTAGACGAAAAAGTAAATCTTAGTGGAGGTGCTATCGCCCTCGGTCATCCATTAGGGTGCTCAGGTGCAAGGATCACCACCGCTTTACTTAATCAATTAGAGCTTAAAGATAAACAGTTTGGTTTAGCAACTATGTGTATCGGATTTGGTCAAGGTATCGCCACTATTATTGAACGTGTTTAGCCGTAATTTTCACAAACATTGCATTTTGTCGATGTTCCCGCCTAGTCAGGGGCGGGTTTTTTTTGCCTTTTTCTAACCAAATAGCCTCTCATAGTTTAGGTTATCAATAGGCGGCAAGTGAATAAGACCCTAGGGGCATACATAAGTATGTGACTAGGACGAATGAGCGAAGCTAGCCCCCCTACAATTTGAAACTAACCTGATTTCATGCAGATACCAGACGAGTTTAACCCTCATAGTTCAGATTGTAGGTAGGCGGCAAGTGATGAGACCCTAGGGGCATACATAAGTATGTGACTAGGACGAATGAGCAAAGCCAACACCCCTACAATTTGAAACTAACCTGATTTCATGCAGATACCAGACGAGTTTAACCCTCATAGTTCAGATTGTAGGTAGGCGGCAAGTGATGAGACCCTAGGGGCATACATAAGTATGTGACTAGGACGAATGAGCGAAGCTAGCCCCCCTACAATTTGAAACTAACCTGATTTCATGCAGATACCAGACGAGTTTAACCCTCATAGTTCAGATTGTAGGTAGGCGGCAAGTGATGAGACCCTAGGAGCATACATAGTATGTGACTAGGACGAATGAGCGAAGCTAGCCCCCCTACAATTTGAAACTAACCTGATTTCATGCAGATACCAGACGAGTTTAACCCTCATAGTTCAGATTGTAGGTAGGCGGCAAGTGATGAGACCCTAGGGGCATACATAAGTATGTGACTAGGACGAATGAGCAAAGCTAGCCCCCCTACAATTTGAAACTAACCTGATTTCATGCAGATACCAGACGAGTTTAACCCTCATAGTTCAGATTGTAGGTAGGCGGCAAGTGAATAAGACCCTAGGAGCATACATAAGTATGTGACTAGGGCGAATGAGCGAAGCCAGCCCCCCTACAATTTGAAACTAACCTGATTTCATGCAGATACCAGACGAGTTTAACCCTCATAGTTCAGATTGTAGGTAGGCGGCAAGTGATGAGACCCTAGGAGCATACATAAGTATGTGACTAGGGCGAATGAGCGAAGCCAACACCCCTACAATTTGAACTAGGACGGGTTAAATGAATTCGTAAGCGTCACCGAACAACTGCTCGGCCCTAGCATTGCGTTCATTACAGAAACGATCCCTAGCAATTTTCGCCATTTCAAAACGCCCTGCAATATAGATATCATGATTGGATAAATCACCGAAATCTTCTAACACTGCGCTGAGAACAGTGCCTGTTCTACCACGCCATAATTCATCAGGTTGCTCTACAACAGGGGTGATTTTCAAATTAGGGTAGCTTTCACTCAGTGCTTGTAATTCACCAAGGTCATACAGGTGCTCCAACTGACGCCCTCCCCAATAGAAAGTAATGTCACGATTAGGATTTTCAGCTAATGCAGCAAGCAGTACTGAGTGGGTATAAGAGAACCCTGTCCCCCTGCAATTAAAATCATGCCATTGCTGCTGTTTTCGCGAAACCAAGCTTTACCGTGAGGAATATCAATATCGATGCGTTTTTGTTCTAAAATCCTGTCCATAACAGCCATAGCATACAGGTTGATTTCAGAAGCTCCGATATGTAATTCAATCGTTTCTTTATTTTTTGGGGTAGAAGCCATTGAAAATGGTCGTTTGTCTCTTTCGTCCATTACGACCATTAAATATTGACCTGCTTTAAAATGAAAAGGACCATCTGGCAACAATATAACCCGATAAACCGTATCCGTAATCGATTCGACAGATGTAACTTTACAGCTTAGAGTTGCCATGGTTCCCCTCTTATTTTTCAAAAATATTTAATTGTTCCCAAATGTCATCAATACGGGATTTTACGTTATCTGTCATAACAATAGGACGTCCCCATTCGCGATCCGTTTCACCTGGCCACTTATTGGTTGCATCAAGCCCCATTTTTGAACCTAACCCTGATACAGGTGAAGCAAAATCTAAGTAGTCTATCGGCGTATTTTCCATCATAACGGTATCACGGGCAGGGTCCATTCGGGTTGTAATTGCCCAGATAACATCTTTCCAATCACGCGCATTAATATCATCATCACAAACAATAACAAATTTAGTGTACATGAATTGGCGCAGGTATGACCAGACTCCCATCATTACTCTTTTTGCATGCCCCGCATATTGTTTTTTCATTGTTACGACAGCAAGCCGGTATGAACAACCTTCAGGTGGAAGGTAAAAATCGACAATTTCTGGAAATTGCTTTTGTAGGATAGGTACTAAAACTTCATTTAAGGCTTCACCAAGTACCGCTGGTTCATCAGGTGGCCGCCCTGTATAAGTTGAATGATAAATTGCATCGCGGCGCTGAGTCACATGAGTAATAGTAAACACAGGGAAGTTATCTATCTCATTATAATAACCTGTGTGGTCACCATAAGGCCCTTCAGGTGCCATTTCACCCGGTTCAATATAGCCCTCAAGAATAATTTCGGCACCCGCCGGAACTTCGAGGTCATTAGATATACATTTTACGACCTCTGATTTATTACCACGTAATAAGCCTGCAAATGCATATTCTGATAACGTGTCAGGCACAGGGGTTACCGCCCCTAAAATTGTTGCCGGGTCAGCCCCCAATGCTACGGCTACCGGAAATTTTTCACCTGGATGAGCTTGGCACCATTCTTGAAAATCAAGAGCACCACCGCGATGAGACAACCAACGCATGATAACTTTGTTTTTACCAAGTACTTGCTGGCGATAAATACCTAAGTTTTGCCTTTCTTTATATGGCCCTTTGGTGACAGTTAGCCCCCATGTTATTAACGGTGCCGCATCTTCTGGCCAACAATGCATAACGGGTATTTTGGTGATGTCTACGTCATCACCGGCCCAAATTTGTTCCTGACAAGGCGCTGAACTTAAGCGCTTTGCTGGCATATTCAATACTTGTTTGAATTTTGGTAGCTTATCAAAAAGGTCACGAAAACCTTTCGGAGGATCAGGCTCTTTTAAAAATGCGAGCAATTTACCTACATCATGTAAGGCTTTGATATCTTCTTGCCCCATCCCCATAGCAACGCGTTTTGTCGTCCCAAACAAGTTGCATAGGACAGGCATGTTATAACCTTTGGGATTTTCAAATAATAGGGCCGGTCCCCCTGCTCTTAGTGTACGATCTGCAATTTCAGTCATTTCCAAGTAGGGATCGACTTCCATTGTAATACGTTTTAGTTCGCCCTGCTTTTCAAGCTGCGCGATGAAATCTCTAAGGTCACGATATTTCATTATCTTCTTTTACTGTTACAGAGGGAGTCCCATTATAAGACGTCCGGCCAAGGTTACAAGTTACTGCCTAAAACACTTAATAATCAATCTTTTTCTGGTCAAGTATACCATTTTACTGGCAATCAAAAGGGACTAATTTTTCTAATAATAATGTATCAAACTGCTCTGAGAATGTTTTGTTGTGCTGAAATAGTTTAAAACCTTGATCTTTTCCACTGAAATAATGAAGTTCATTACCTTTGATCTGCATCCCACTCCCTTCTCGCAGAGCAACAACAACCTCATGAGGATTAATTACACAAAATTCTTGCAACCTTTCATCACGCGTTTCGCCCATGTGCCCAGAAATATGAGCATCAATATAATGGGGGTTGATTTGTAAAGGGAATAACCCTAGAGAAGGCATAATTACAGCATTACTTACGGGCATATCATTAGTAGTACGAATACTTGGAGTCGCAACGTTACACCCCGCACTCCAACCTATGTAAGGGACTCCTCGTTCTTTAACAGCGCGCTGAATAGCAACAACCAAGCCATTTTCATGTAAACACTTGTTGAGCCACCAAGTGTTGCCACCACTCACTAAGATACACTCAGCTTGTTCAATCGCTTCTACTGGGCTCGCAAAATGCTCAATGGAAGTAACGTTTATCCCTAAAGCTTCCGATAGTTGCTCTGCTCTTTCATCATGTGAGCCACGAAGGATCGCATAAGGAACTAAAACAGCTGACTTTACATTTTTACGTGTAATCATTTCTTTGATACGAGGTAGAGCATAGCTTAGCCATACAGGGTTACCTGGCAGCTTACCATTACTCAACAAAAAGATATCCATCATGTCTCCTACTGATTTGCTTTTTATATTACAGTTACCTAAAGTCCATATTCGATTAATATAAGCTTCAGAATACCAATAATATTGTGCTACTACTCAATAGTCACACTGTTATGTCGTAATTTGTTATCATAAACATAATTTTGTCATGCGAGATTCGAAAAATGGAAAAGTGGTATCTGCTTTATTGCAAACGAGGGCAAATTGAGCGTGCTATTGAGCATCTAAATAGGCAGAGTGTTATCTGTATGACGCCCATGACAGAAATGGAAAAAGTGGTCAGAGGAAAAAGAACTAAGGTGCAAGAAGCTTTATTCCCTAATTACTTGTTCGTAAAGTTTGATCACAACGAAATTCATACTACGACTATCCAATCAACTCGTGGGGTCAGCCATTTTATTCGGTTTGGCCAATTACCCGCTGAAGTCCCTGATGAAATCATTAAGTTATTACAACAAAACCCTATTAGTCATTCCATAGCCCCTGATATGCCAAAACATGGAGATCAAGTCACAATTACCGAGGGGGTTTTTGCGGGGGTTCAAGCTATCTTTGATGAGCCAAATGGAGAATATCGTTCAATTCTTCTACTGAATATATTGAACAAAAGTGTCCCTAAAATTGTTGATAATACTCAATTTAAAAAATCAACTGACTAAAAATCGTGCCCATAAAAAACCCTTCAACAATGAAGGGTTCTCTATGGGCTGTCATTAAGCCTAATATGACCTAAAACCTACTTACGACTCTTCTTCCTCAGTACCTTCTTCTTGTCGACCTCGACCTTTGCCGACATAAAAGTTAGACAGTAATACCCCCAACTCGAATAGCAAATACATTGGGACTGCTAGTAAAGTCTGAGAAAGGACATCTGGTGGGGTTAAAAACATCCCTACAACAAATGCCCCAACCAAAATATATGGACGTTTACGTTTTAATGATTCAGGTGTAGTTACCCCAGTCCAACACAGTAAAATAATTGCAATTGGTACCTCAAATGCAGCACCAAAAGCCATAAATAATGTCATGACAAAACTAAGATATTTACTGATGTCCGGAATAAAGTTAACGCTGTCTGGTGTTGTTTTTACAAAAAAGCCAAAAGCTAATGGGAAAACAACAAAGTAAGCAAATGCCATCCCTAAATAAAACAAAAAGCTACTTGAAACAAGCAAAGGCAACATGAGTTTGCGTTCATGCTTGTATAAGGCCGGCGCTATAAATGCCCAAATTTGATAGAGAATAACTGGTATCGATACAAAAACCGAAACCATCATCGTCAGTTTAATAGGGGTAAAGAAGGTTGACGCCACATCCGTCGCACTCATTTGAGAGCCCACTGGCAACTTATCAATCAAAGGGGCTGCTACCAGCCGGTAAATATCATTTGAAAAATAAGCGAGCGCAGCAAAAACGATCAAAACTGTAATTAAACAGTTCATTAGCCGTTTACGGAGTTCAATGAGGTGGCTAATAAGTGGTTGTGTATCATTTACAGCCATGTGTTATTTTTCACTTTCAGTTTGATTAGAGTTCTTTACTTTAGCATCGAGCGGCTCAGCCGTTTTCACTGTTGTAGGAGCTTCAGGTGTTTTATCCTCAACAACCGCTGCCATCTTAGCTGCATGCTCAGGGTCAGGATCTGATTCTTGGGCCTCTGGGGCCTTGTTTTCAGCATCCTTAACAGCACTATCATAACTGTCAGTGATCTCTTTTGCTTTATTTAACTCTGTTTCGATATCGCTGGTTGTTGCTTGATAGCCGCTTTTCAATGACTGTGCTGCTGTACGCAGCTCTTCCATGGACTGCTTAAGTTCCGGGGAAAGCGCTTCTAAGTTAGCTTTCTCTTCTACTTTCTTCAGAGTGTCTTGCAGCTCTTGTAATTTCAGCTCTTGTGATAACTCATTTTGTACATTCGCTGCCATTGAACGCATAGCACGTATCCACCCAGCGACAGTTCTCACTGCCACTGGTAAGCGCTCAGGACCTAAGACTACAAGACCAATAACTGTAACAAGCAACAGCTCACTAAAACCTATGTCAAACACGGTTTAACCCTGCTCTTTGTTTTTGCTCTCAACTGGGCTTTCTTTTTTTTCAGAAGCCTGTTGTTCAGTAATGTTCTTAGTCGCAAAGTCGGCATCTTGCTTATCTTGCTCAACTTTTGCCTTTTCATCATCACTCATCGCTTTCTTGAAACCTTTAAGTGATTCACCTAAATCAGAACCTAATGAACGTAATTTTTTGGTGCCGAAAATTAAAATAATAAGCAAAGCAATGATGATTAGTTGCCAAGGACTACCGAAAGCAGCCATTGCAATAGTTGATTCCATTGTTAATACCTCTATAGTTTTGGGATCAATTGTTGTTATATCTATTATATACAACCAACACTAAATACGGAAATGTTCACAGCCTTATAAACTTGTCGCAAAACAAAGTTTACTTAATTATCGCCCGCTTTACACCAACCAATTACCCAAGATAGGGCACCCGCCGCCATAAATACGACCGCAAGCCGTGTAAAATCAGAAATAAAAAATAAGCTACCACACAAAATAAAAGTCGCCCCCACACCTAGAAGATAATGGGATTTACGCTGTTTATTGCGCTGACTTTTCAACTGTTGTGTTAACTGGTCTATATTCGATTGTAAAAACTTATGTTGTCGCAATGCGCCATATATTAAATCAGGAATTTCAGGCATCTTTTCTGCCCAGTAAGGCGCTTTTTCTTTCAATGCCTGAGTAATGGCGGGTAGCCCCACTTGGCTGTGAACCCAATCTTCTAAGAATGGTTTTGCCGTTTTCCACAAGTCAAGCTGAGGGTATAACTGACGCCCAAGCCCTTCCACATACAGTAATGTTTTCTGTAATAATACCAACTGTGGTTGTACTTCCATATTGAAACGACGTGCAGTATTAAACAAGTTTAATAAAACATGCCCAAATGAAATTTCGGCCAATGGTTTTTCAAAAATAGGTTCACAAACTGTACGAATAGCAAACTCAAAATCTTCCACATTTGTATCAAGAGGCACCCATCCTGAATCAACATGTAGTTCAGCAACCTTGCGGTAGTCACGGTTGAAAAAGGCAATAAAGTTTTCTGCAAGATACCGTTTGTCTTCTTTATTTAGTGAACCCACTATCCCGCAATCGATACCAATGTACAGGGGGTCTTCAGGGTGCTCATAGCTAACAAAGATATTTCCGGGATGCATATCTGCATGGAAGAAACTGTCTCGAAAAACTTGGGTGAAAAAAACCTTTACCCCCCGCTCTGCTAGCAGCTTCATATTTGTACCCTGAGCTTTTAGCGCTGTAATATCTGATACGGGGATGCCATAAATACGTTCCATGACCATAACGTTTTCACGGCAATAGTCTGGGTAAACTTCGGGAATGTAAAGCATGGAGCTATTTTCAAAATTACGGCGTAGCTGGATCGCATTGGCCGATTCACGTAGTAGGTTTAGCTCATCAATTAACGTTTTTTCATATTCACGCACTACTTCTTTGGGCCGTAAACGCCTACCATCAGGTAGTAAAGGAACCCAGTTAGCAATACGGTACATCAACTTAATATCGGCTTTAATGATAGGCAGAATATCAGGGCGAATTACCTTGATAACAACATCTTTGCCATTTTCTTTTAGCGTCGCAGTGTGAACCTGAGCAATTGAAGCTGAAGCTAAGGCTTGCTCATCAAAGTCATCAAACCACTGTTCTAGCGGCCCACCAAGAGAATCCTCAATGTAACCTCGGGCTAATTTCCCATCAAAACTAGCGACTTTATCTTGTAGCAATGAAAGTTGGTCTGCGATTGCTGGCGGGAAAAGGTCACGACGGGTTGATAACATTTGCCCAAACTTGATCCATACGGGCCCTAGCTCTTGTAATGCAAGACGAAGCCTTTCGCCTAATGGCCTATCTTTGTGCTGATTTCTAATCCAAAAAAAACCTAAACGCCCAATTCTTAGCGGTAACGTAAGCTTAATTTTGGGGATTAACTCATCTAGTCCATAAGAGAGAAAAACCCGAATAATGAAGTAAAGTCGTTTTATTTCACCGGGTGTCATTCTTCTCCTCCAACAGACTTAACCTTTGTTCGAGCGTATTAATTGAATGTTCTACTTCCTCAACTTTGTCATTAAAATGAGCAAGTTCGAGTTGGCTAGGTGCCATTTTCCATTCTTCAATTAATGCGTCTTTCACATACGTTTTTTGCCTTTTAACTAAGTGAGATGCGAAGCAAACGCCTTTATTCAAGAGTTTACTAAGCCCTTCAGCAGCGACATCACCAATATAAGGTGAAAGATAATGTGCCGGGTTCCAAATTGCTAAATCGAGCAATGAGGACCAATGCTGAACAATCTGCATATCCCCTTCAATCACGATGTCACCACGATTGATTAGCTGAGATAACTGCTGTTTATCTTTCAATTTAATTAAAGTAAATAATGATGTTTTAATTGTACAGTCTGCGGGTTCAACCCATTCGCTTAATACATCAACATGATTTTCAGCAAAAATAAGTGTTAGCGTTTTATTGAGTTCTTTAAGCTCAATAGCCATCACTTTACCTGCTAAACGTACCCTAGCAGGCTGTAATACTTTTTCTTTGAACAACATATGGTTAAGTGAGGTTTCCATCAATGCTGTTATCAAAGAGTACAAAACTGTATTTTGATTTTCGGTATGTGTTGATGGTGCTTCCATCTTAGAATTTAAACCCTTTATGCAATGCAACAATCCCACCAGTCATATTGGTATAAGAGACTTGCTCAAACCCGGCGTTTTCCATCATCCCTTTAAGTGTTTCTTGGTTAGGGTGCATACGAATGGATTCCGCTAAATAACGGTAGCTTTCTGGGTCGTTCACAATTGCCTGACCAATACGAGGCAATATGTGAAATGAATACGCATCATACGCTTTATTCAATGGCTCAATAATAGGCTTTGAAAATTCTAATACTAATAGACGCCCACCCGGTTTTAGAACACGAAACATCGAACGCAGTGCTTTGTCTTTATCCGTAACGTTACGCAAACCAAAAGAGATAGTAATGCAATCGAAGTGGTCATCTGGAAATGGAAGTTCTTCAGCATTAGCTTGAACATAATTTACATTACCAACAATGCCAAGATCACGTAATTTTTCGCGCCCCATCTTCAACATTGAGTCATTGATATCAGCAAGTATGACTTCACCTTTTTCGCCCACAAGACGCGAAAACTTAGCGGTTAAGTCACCTGTTCCACCAGCAAGGTCAAGTACACGCTGATTACGGCGGACACCACTTGCTTCAATAGTAAAACGTTTCCAGATACGATGAATACCAAATGACATTAAGTCATTCATTAAGTCATACTTTGATGCTACAGAGTGAAAAACATTCGCTACTAGACCGGCTTTATCTTCTTTGCCGACAGTACGGAAACCAAAATCAATGGTTTCTTTAGTTGGTTCAGTCATTTCTCTTATGCCTGCTGATAGTTCAAACTTTTGTTAGAAGTGTAACAGTCTTTGAGGTAAAACCCTATCAGAAGTCTAAGATTCCGCACAATTAGATGCCTCTGAGCGCTCAATAAGTTGAGGCGCGATAGGTTGTTTAATTTCTACCCCTAGCTCTTTAAAACTTTCCGCCTGACTAATTAAATTACCTCGCCCTTGTGCAAGACGTTTCATTGCCGACAGGTAAGTATTATTCGCTTTATCAAGACTGGAGCCTAAAACCTGCATATCATCCACAAACAAGCGTAGTTTGTCATACATTTTTGCAGCTCTTTCTGCAATTTCTTGGGCATTTTGCCCTTGTCGCTCATAGCGCCAAATATTATTGATAGTTCGCACAGCCACTAATAACGTGGACGGGCAAACCAACATGATATTCTGTTTTATTCCTTCATCAAGTAGCTCAGGAGCTTCCTTTAAAGCAAGCAAATACGCAGGTTCAATAGGAATAAACATTAGAACATAGTCTAAAGAGCGTATTCCGGGTAACTGATGGTAATCCTTTCGGCTCAACATACGCATATGGTTGCGTATGGATGCAACATGATTTTTTAGCGCTTGTTGTTGTTCGTGCGGGTCTTCGCTATTGAAATAATGTTCATAGGAAACCAATGACATTTTTGCATCAACAACCACATCTTTACCTTCAGGAAGATGAATAATAACATCGGGTTGATAGCGAGTATTATAACCTGTATTGACACTGACTTGGGTTTCAAACTCGCTTCCCTCCCGCAGACCGGAAACCTCAAGAATGCGAGTGAGGATAGTTTCCCCCCAATTACCTTGGATTTTATTATCCCCTTTAAGTGCCCGGGTTAAGTTAACAGCTTCTTTGGTCATCTGATTGTTAAGCTGCTGCAACTGCCTTATTTCATACGCTAAGGTATGCCTTTCTTTCGCTTCTTCACCAAAACTTTGTTGAACTTGTTGGCGAAAACCTTCTAGTTGTTCACGAAAAGGCGATAACATTGCCAATAAACTTTTTTGTTGCTGTTCCGACGCCCTACGTTCATTTTGTTCAAAAATACGGTTTGCTAAATTTTCAAACTGCGCAGTCAATCGTTGTTCACTGTTTTGTAAAATACGTTGTTTTTCTTCATTTGCGAGCTGATTTTGTTCAAAACGGGTAATGACTTCACGAAGTTCGGCTTCTTGTTCCCGATTGATATCCCGTTGTGTGCGCAATTCTTGGTCAAGCCTGTCGTACTCTGCTTTCCATTGAGCAAGATGAATACTTTTTTCGTCACTTGCCGCCAATTGCCGATTGATTTGTTGTAGCTCTTGATCTTTGTGAGCTATTTTTTGAGCAATAGAAAACCACGTTGCTAAGCCACCCACTAAAATGCCACTCAACACACCAATAACTGCATATAAAAGAGAGGTATCCACGATTACACCCTTACTTTACAAAACCCAGTGTAAGGTAATTGGATACTGTATAAGTGTCCAGAGGTAATTACATATACTGAGAAAATTTTGCGAAGCATTTCGCAAGCTTTGCTTAGCCTACCCAACTTGCAAACCACTTCAGACCGAGTGCACCCGGTGCCAAGATGCCAAATGCCCAGATCATCGCAGAAGCAATATTTGCCAGTTGAAAATGACGCTGTGGCATCGCGCAAATCCCTGCCACAAGGGGAACAACCGCACGTAGAGGGCCAAAAAATCGCCCAAAGAAAATCCCCCATACCCCCCAGCGGTCAAAAAAACGATGCCCTTTATCTATCATTTGCGGGTTACGGGAAATCGGCCACATTTTGCGAACATTCTCTTTATAATGAAAACCAAACCAATAAGAAAGCCAATCCCCAAAAAATGCCCCTAAAGCGGCAGCAAGCCATATTGGCCAAAATGTAATATTACTTTCACCGATTAAAGCGCCTAACCCTAATAAAATGACTGTTGCAGGTAAAAGTAGCGATAAAAATGCTAATGACTCACCAAACGCGAGAAAGAAAATAATAGGAAGAGCCCATATTTCATTTTCACGAGTAAAGTCGGTTACAAGGGTAACGATTTCATTAAGCGTCAAAGCAATCCCCTATCATCATTGATTTACTTTATTACAGTAACGAAAATGTGATAAATCAAGGTTAAACGAAGCAAAAAATCCTTATCAATTAACCGAGTTATGGAATTTATAAGGCGCAATTTCCACAACTCGTCGTCACTTAAGATAGATCAATCAAGAAAATGACTTTGCAGTGCTTCCCGCTGGCCAGCCCCCAATCCAAAATCTTTCTCTAGCCATTTATCAACATTACCATAGTGACTTTCAATACTCTTTAAGGCAGTCATTAGAAAGTCTTCGCGCACGGAATAAACATACTCAAACTTTTTAACGATGTTTTCATTCATCGTTTTTGCATGCTCTGCTAAAAGATGTTTGCGATAAGGTGCTAGTGTTTCGTTGGTCAATAAATAATCTTCCATAACGGTTTCCAAATCGGCCCCGAGCGCAAAGAGGACTAATGCTGAACCAACGCCGGTACGGTCTTTCCCGACAGCACAATGTTGGACTATTCCACCTTTCTCTGGTTGTTGCAGTAAGTTCACCAGTTGATGATAAGCTGGGTTATTCAACGGTAATAATTCATACAGACGGAACATAAAAGCTTGTGGGTCAAATTGTTCTAATATTTCTGGGGTCAGTTTATCTAAGTTAGCCGAAACCTCCTTAGCTAAAGGATTCGCTGGCGCATGAATATAATGAGCCCCTTCCCAGATCACATCAGGCTTATCTAAAATTTCAGCTTCATCACGGTAATCAATAATTTGAAAAATATTTTGTGAATGTAAAACGGATTCATCTTCTTGAGTTAAGCGGTCTAATGACCCCGAACGAAATAGCATACCAGGTTTAATTTTGCTGCCATTAGGAAGTTTTTTCCCGCCAAGATCGCGGAAGTTAATCCCCCCTTTAAGAGGGAGTACTGAAGGGTGAAGATAAGGTGTTGTCGACATAATAATTCCTTTTAGCCCCACAGCTTTTATTCAGATTACAAAAATAAATGCATCCTGAATAATTTGAGGGCACATAATATTGATAATTGTTTTTATGACAATAACAGATCTACGAAATAAGGGGGATCAGATTATTCACTGTAAATTGTTAGCAATTACTAAATTTATAGGAAAAATATAAATGAGGGAATACAGGAAGAAAGTGCGGAGACTAAGCTCGCCTACTTTACATCCACAACCGAGTGAAATTTCAGTAAGCGAGCCAGTAAATTATTGACTATAGCAGACGACGAGCAGCCTCAACGACAATGCTTAGTACGTTACCTTCCGTTTTTTTCAGTAACGCTTCGTTTGGAATTTCTTGCTGGGTCCGGTTAACAATAACGCCTGCAACCATACCTGCACGTAAGCCTTTGCTACTGGAACACATAGTGAGCAATGTCGCCGATTCCATTTCATAGTTCATTACCCCCATGTCCTGCCACTCTTTCATTGAACCTCTGAAATGGCGCATAACACGGCCGGTATAAGTATCGTAACGCTCTTGGCCTGGGTAGAAGGTATCTGAAGAAGCCGTCACCCCAACATGTACTGTCGCACCCGCATCTTTTGCCGCAGCGTAAAGAGCATTAGTACAATTAAAATCTGCAACTGCTGGATATTCTAATGGCGCAAAGTGTTGGCTAGCACCGTCTAAGCGTACTGCACCTGTTGTGACTAACACATCACCAACATTAATATCTTCTTGGATTGCGCCTGTTGTACCAATACGTAAGAAAGTACGAATGCCTAGCTGAGCGAGTTCTTCAACCGCAATAGATGTTGACGGGCCGCCAATACCTGTTGAGCACACAATAACCGCTTTTCCATCGAGCTCACCACGCCAAGAGGTATATTCACGCAATGATGCAAGGTGTACAGGGTTATCCATCAGACGTGCAATTTTTTCAACACGGTTAGGGTCCCCAGGAACAATCGCTACAGTTGCACCCTGTAAGTCACTTTTCTTTAAACCTAAGTGGAAAACGTCAGACATTTCAAACTCCTTTACACAATGGCATCATTAAATCAGTCATCACTGATTAATCGTAACTAGTAATATAGCGAGAAAACCATTAACTTTTAGTGATAAGTGTCACTTTTAATGAAAACAATAAAAACTTGATTTCATTATTTAGTGATATTCATCACAAATTAACATTTGCGCTATGTCTATTTAAAATCCGTTGATACCAGTATAGATGAAAGTTTGTCATAACCACAAAAAGCGCCCCTAATAGCTGGGCGCTTTGATTATTTGGCAGAACTAAAAATAATAACGCTATGTTAGAGAACTACATCAAGGATAAGGACACCAACTAAACCTATACCCCACGCAATAGTGGTAGGGATAGACCAAACAATAATTTGTTGTTTAACGTCCTTTATTCCCATCATTCTGTTCACAACCCAATATAGGCTGTCGTTGAAATAACCGAAGAACAGAGACCCCATTGTTGCCGCTTGCGCCGCAACTAATAAGTTAATATCGGGTATTTGGCTAATGATCGGCGCAGAAATAGATGCTGCTGTGATCATTGCAACTGTACCAGAGCCTTGGATCAAACGAACCAATGTCGCGATAATAAACGGAATTAATACAGGTGTAATAGGCAAGTTAGCAACATGCTCAGCAAGAATGTTCCCTGTTCCGCTATCACGTAACACCGCACCTAATGCACCACCAGCACCAGTAACTAATAGGATGATCCCCGCCGATTGCAAGCCTTCTTCCATACGGTCAATGACTTCTTCTTTAGTTGCTTTTGGCATTAATGTGTATACAGAGATCAATACACTTATTGATAAAGCAATAATCGGCGCACCTAAGAATTCAAAAGTCTGGAAATACCAATTGCCTTCCATACCTTGGAATGGTGCTGTTTTCAAAATCAAGCCATTAATTGCATTAATAAAGATCAGCAAAATTGGCGTGATAATCGGTAATAATGATAAAAATAAGCTTGGTAATGGTTTATTTGCTTTTTCTTCCATGTAACGGGCATGAACTTCTTTTAAATCTTCGCTGCCCGTTTCATCTGGCATAAACTCAGGATATTTAGTGCCTAACCATTTTGCGTAAAAAACAATACCAATAACACAGGGGAGAGCAAGGCTCATCCCAGCAAGGATCATCGCCCCGACATCAACACCGAAAATACCTGCAACGCCTAAAGGACCTGGTGTTGGCGGAACAGTATGGTGTGTAACAACGAGCCCACCAGCAAGTGCAACTCCTAATGTTAAGATGCTGCGCTTACCGTTTTTTGCCAGTGCTTTTGCCAATGGATATAAGATGACGAAAGCAGAATCAACAAAGATAGGGATACTGACAATATAACCAGTAATTGCCAATGCCCACTCTTCGCGTTTTTTACCTAACCATTTGATAAAGCTATAGGCTATCTGTTCAGCGGCACCGGAAACTTCCAATACCCTTCCCATCATTACCCCGAGTCCGATAACAATACCAATGCTACCGAGTGTTGACCCAAAGCCTTTCGTAATTACTGTCACTGTCTCTGCTGCTGTCAATCCACCAGAAATACCTGCGATTGCAGCAGCAATTAGCATCGCTAACAGCGCATGAACACGCGTTCGTAATACTAAAAATATCAGGACAAATATGGCCACCGCGAGGCCAATAACAGGAATATAGGACATAGTTTATCTCCTACTTGGATGCGCCATGGTGAGTGATAAACGAGCGTATCGCATCACTGAAAGAGCCATCTGCACGGAAGCCAAGTTCCAAAGCACGGCTGATATCAAATTTACCCGGCCAGCTAGCCACAATACGATTAATAGCTTCATCTGGTTCAAATCGGATAAGATCAACAGCGTCTTGCCCTGCAACTTCACGCAGTGCATCAATCATGCCTTGTACAGTAACGGTGATCCCCGGCAGATTGACTGTGCGCGATTTACCAAATTTTTCTGCTGGAATACTGACAGCATGGATAAAATTATTGATAACTGTTTCAGGGCTGGATAACCATAAAGCGAGATCAGGAGAGACAGGGCAAACACTTTCAATCCCATTTAATGGCTCACGAATAATGCCACTCGCGAATGAAGAAGCGGCTTTATTTGGCACACCTGGACGGATACTAATGGTTGGTAAACGCATAACACGCCCATCCACATAACCTTTACGTGAATAATCATTGACCATCAGCTCGCACATGGCTTTTTGGGCGCCATAAGAAGATTGAGGATTAACCACACATAAATCAGTGATCACCTCAGGTAATTCTCCACCGAACACTGCTAGCGAACTGGTGAACATAAATTTGATTGCTGGGTTTTTGGCACGTGCAACTTCCAATAATTGGCGAGTTGCTTCGAAGTTAACCTTCATACCCAAGTCAAAATCACTTTCAGCGTGGCTACTGACGATAGCTGCTAGGTGGAAAACCACATCAGTTTGCGCATCAATCAGTTTATCGGCCGCACCTGGCTGTGTTAAATCTAACGCAACACAACTGACTCGTGCATCCTCAATGGGTGCTGTAGGGCACTGAATATCGGCTAAAACAAGGTGGTCAAAATTTAAGCCCTGAGTATTTTTAAGCAAAGCAGCGGCTAGCTGCTGGCCCAGAAAGCCTGCGCCACCAGTAATAATAACTTTCATTGTAATTCTCCTTGCTATAGCCTTTTAACTGGCTATGCAGTTCTAGGTAAGATTATTTATGTTTTATGTCTTGATTAAATGAAGTTTTATGTTTTGTTCTGTTATCCGTTGCACGACATCCGTTGGCAGTTGGTCATCGCAAATAATGTCGTGCAATTGATTCAATGGACAAACACGGAACATGCCATATTTGCCGAACTTACTACTATCTGAAACCAGCACGCAACGGCGAGCAACATCAAGTAGAGTCTGTTTTATCTGAACTTTTTCTTCATGTGGGGTCGAAACCCCATGCTGTATATCCCATGAACTCGTACTGATAAACGCAATGTCCACATTTAACGTTTGCAGCATCATTGCCGCGGTATTGCCTACGCAAGAATGGTTACGTTTATCGACCTGCCCCCCGGTGTGATACAGGTTTAACTGTGACTTATTCATCAGATACTGCATGATAGAAAAATCATTAGTGACAATAGTTAAATTAAAACGCTCACCGAGTACTCGTGCAATTTCAAAGGTCGTCGTCCCTGCATCGAGATACACAACTTGCCCATCTTCAACTAATGAGCTAGCAAACTGCCCAATTTCACGTTTATGACGGTGATGCAACCGTGCTTTTTCACTCCAAGGGAGCTCTTGGCGTAGTGCATCATTTAATTTAACGCCACCACTAACACTGGTTACTTTCCCTTTTTCTTCCAACATACGGATATCACGTCGTACTGTCATATGCGAAACATTCATTAGCTCAACTAAATCACTAATTGAAACAGTTTGGTGCTCATGCACATAACGATAAATAAAATCACGACGCTCAGAAGGAAGCATAGGTTTTCCTCATTATGAATTTGCTTGTTTTAACCAGCCTAACCCATCTTCGGTACGGCCAGCAGGGTGATATTCACATCCTAACCAACCTTCGTAACCCATTTCATCTAATTTTTTAAAAATCCATGGATAATTAACTTCACCACTATCCGGTTCATGGCGATATGGCACTGACGCTATTTGAATATGACTAAACTTGCCCCATAAACGCTCAATCGTTTTCAATAAATCACCCTCCATAATTTGGCAGTGATATAAATCTAACTGGATAAAGACATTTTCACGGTTAATTTCAGGTAATAGCGCTTCGGCTTGCTTTTGAGTCGTTAAAAAATACCCCGGCATATCACGAGTATTAATCGGCTCGATCAGTACACGAATACCGTGTTCTGCCATAACATCCGCAGCATGTTGAATGTTTTTGATAAAACACGCTTTTTGCTGCTCAAGTGTGAAGTTTTCATCCACTTTACCCGCCATTGCATGCACTTGCTTGCAGCCCAACGCTTTCGCGTATTTCAATGCAGTTTGTACGCCTTCAGCAAACTCAGCCTCACGACCCGGAATAGAAGCCATACCGCGCTCTCCCGCTCCCCAGTCACCTGCTGGCATATTAAATAAAGCCTGAGTTAAATTGTATTTTTTGAGTTCACCGGCAATCGCATTAGCATCTTCTTCGTAAGGGAAAAGATACTCAACACCTTTGAACCCTGCGTTCGCTGCACTTGCAAAACGTTGCATAAAAGGCACTTCGTTAAACATCATGCTTAAATTTGCCGCAAATTTAGCCATTTCTGTTTCCTTACTTTTGTGGATAACGACTTTCGAGCTGCTCAACTTGCTCTTGCGTTAATGTTGTAAAGCCGTGTGGGCGTAAGGTGATGTACAGACGAGCAGTATCTTCTAATTCTTCAGTATTAAAGAATGCTTGTCTTAATGTTTTCCCTCCCACTACGGGGCCATGATTCGATAACAATACCGCGTTATGGGTCGGTGCCAATTTGGCAATTTCCTCACCAATACGGTCATCCCCCGGAGGTAGGTACTCAATTAATGGTAATTTACCTACTCGCATCACGTAATAAGGGGTGATTGGCGGTAAGCAGTTTTTAGTATCCAACCCCGGCAAGCAAGATAATGCGGTCAACCAAGGGGAATGAAGATGGACAACCGCTTGGCAATCAGGGCGTTGTAAATACATCGCCATATGCATAGACACTTCTTTCGTTGGTTTATCACCGTCTATCCAGTTACCTTCGGCATCTAATTTGCTCAATCTGTTTGGGTCTAAATCACCAAAGCTTGAATTTGTGGGTGTTACAATAATGCACCCATCAGGTAACCGAGCACTAATATTTCCTGCACCACCGCTGCTATATCCACGGTTAAACATTGACTTAGCCCAATCGACTAGTTCTTGGCGCAGCGCCTTTTCATCACTCATTAAACATCTCCTGTGCAAACTGGAAGAAATTTTCTTGGCCGAAATTACCTGATTTCAGCGCTAACCAGCTACCGCTTGCTAAATCTTGTACCCATGGAACACCAGGGGCGATTGGTGAACCAATACTTAATTGTTCTGTACCTAGGCTTTGAACTACTTTCCCTGAGGTTTCACCACCAGCAATAATAAAGGTGTCATACCCTTGTGATTGAAGTAACTTCACAACCTCTCCAAACACATTTTCAACTGCTGCGCTGGACTCTGCTGCACCGTATTTTTCTTGCGTTTTTTTCAGTAATTCAGGTGGTTGAGTGGCATATAATAAAGGTGCTAACCCTCCACCTTGCTGTTCTTGTACCCAAGTAGCTAACAACTTTGCATACTCAGGGTTAGCTAAACATTCACCAACATCTAAGGCCTTTGCTGGGGCAACTTTTTGATAAGCCTGTACTTGCTTATTAGTCATAACCGAGCAACTACCTGATAAAATCACCGTTTTCCGAGTTGTTCCCGTTGGCTTTTCACCTCGAGCGCTGTTTTCACCCCATGCACATTGGCTATCAATGTTTGCTAATGCGGCGCCTAAACCGGACCCCCCGGTCAATAGAGGCATAGTCTTTACTGCCTGTGCGATAGGTAACAGATCATCCATCGTCAAGGTATCAACAATGGCATAGTTCACCCCTTGTTGGGCTAATTCAGTTAATTGTGACTTAACGGCTTCGCTACCTTGTTGGATGTCAGCAAGTTTGATTAAACCCGCCTTACCTTTTGACTGCTTTTCCATCACCCGTAATAAATTTGCATCAGTCATTGGCGTAACTGGATGGTGCTGCATACCGCTTTCATTGAGCAATTGACCATTAACAAACAAGTGGCCATGAACTACGGTTCGACCATTAACGGGCAGCGCAGGACAAACTAATGCGAGAGTCGTACCGAGTTGTTTCATCAATGCATCAGTGACTGGGCCGATATTTCCTTTTTCTGTCGAGTCAAATGTCGAGCAGTATTTAAAGAAAATTTGTTGGCACTGGGCTTTTTTCTTCAACCAATTGCATGCATTCACCGAGGCATTGACTGCTTCATCCACTGGACAAGAACGACTTTTCAAGCTAACAACAATTGCATCAACACCTTGTGGTATCACTGTGTTTTCATCAGGTTCATTCAATAATTGAACTACCTTCCAACCGTTTTGCACCATAAAACCTGCAATATCAGTTGCACCGGTAAAATCATCGGCGATCACACCTAACTTCACTGTCATGCTTTTTTCTCCGGTAAAGTAATACCTTTAAATGTTTTGATCACAGCACTATCATCTTGCTGCCCAAACCCCTCACTGCTAGCTGAAATAAACATTTGGTGAGCTGTGGCTGCCAGTGGTAATGGGAAATTTAGCGCCTTCCCCGTTTCCATTACTAACCCTAAATCTTTCACAAAAATATCGACGGAGGATTTCGGGGTATAATCACCGTCTAATACATGTTGCATACGGTTTTCAAACATCCATGAATTCCCAGCCGCATGAGTCACAATGTCGTACATTACCGCTAGGTCAATACCCGCTTTGGATGCTAAGGCCATGCTTTCCGCAGCAACCGCAATATGCACTCCAGCCAATAGCTGGTGGATCGTTTTTACTGTTGAACCTAAACCGACTTCGTCACCCACACGATATAGACGTTCAGAAATTGCTTCGAACACGTGTGATAGTTTTTCAAATAATACAGGTGCTCCTGATGCCATAACGGTTAACTTGCCATCCGCTGCTTTAATGGAGCCCCCTGAAATCGGCGCATCGACCAGAGGTAACTGGTATTCAGCAAGGCGTTGAGCAATGCTTTTGGTTTGCTCAGCCGCTAAGGTGCTGTGTAAAACAATGATGGTGCCTGGACGTAGCTGCTCCACGAGTGGTTTTTCACCCGAAAATAAAATAGCCTCAACCTGACGACCATTAACAACGACCAGTAATAAAGCATCAATGAGATGAGCAAATTCTGCTGCATCTTGCCCAACGCCTTTTGCCCCTGTGCGAAGAAGGCGTTGGCAAGCATCTTGGTTTAAATCAAATCCATAGGTAGAAATATTATTTTTTATTAAAGATTGGGCTATCCCCATTCCCATGGAACCAAGGCCAATAACGCCAATATTATTAACGAAATTTCCCATAATGACCCCTGATGTTGTTAATCTTCGTGACTGTTGTGAATTTTCACACAATAAAATTCACAAACACATGACTAACGTCACATTAAGAATAATATAAAAAATAAACAAAATAGACGTAACCACCTGAATAACAATAAATTAATGATTTAACATCACTACAAAGACATTCACAGGATAATGTGATAAAAAATGTGATGCTGGTTGTGTTTATTTGTCCCACTACAATATGCTGAAAAATATATTTTTAGGCTAAGTTGTCCTCAGTACGTTATTTTTATTGACCTTAAGGCTAAATCGACCAAAATAACCCGCTACTTTTTTAGTGTCATGTTCCATACTAGGGTTATATCTATAGCTGTTAAGCATTAGCTGACATATTGTGAGGAGTTAAAATGGGTTTATTTGAACAAGTAATGGGAATGGTTGCTGGCGATAAAATGCAACAATTTCAATCAGTCATCGATTGGCTTGAAAACCAAGGGGGCTTAAGCGGTGTTGTTGAAAAGTTTAACGAGCAAGGGTTAGGCGGTGTTATTGCATCTTGGATTAGTGAAGGTGAGAACTTGCCTATCGATAATAACCAGCTAATGCAAGTATTTGGCAATGTTAATATCCAAGAACTCGCTCAAAGTGTCGGCCTTGATGCACAGTCAACTTCAGATTTAGTGGCAAAATACCTTCCGCAACTCGTCGATAATGCGACACCAAATGGAGAAATTCCAGAAAACTTGGATCTTGCCTCCATTGGTATGAACCTTCTGAAATCAAAACTCTTTGGTTAAGCGTTAGCTGGTTGATAAACCTTATTTTAGGCTTATCAACCATTTTATGGACAGCAAAACGCTATTGCGTTTCTTTGTGAGAAAACTGTTTATCTAAAGGCTCACTGAACCAACGCCCATTAAGTACTTGCGTTATTATTTGCTGTTTCTCTTCTGGGGTTACCGTATTATCTTGCTCAATCAAAGCAACAACATCATCGTATTGATATGGTTTATTACTCATATAAATAATTGATTTTATTTTATTTGCATTAATAACAAGTAATGATTCCCCTGCTTGTTCATTTTCTGGTGACCAAGGCTTCCATTCAATTTGGCCTTTATTCGATGGTACACCATTCAATAAAAAATTAGCTAAGTAGCCATTAAATTTCTGTCTGACATCTTTCGTCCCCTCTAATTTAACCAATTCTTGAGTGAACGGGCTAAACTTTGTTTTATCCCACAGTGCCAAAAAAATACCATGGAAAGAACCTAATGGGGCAAGTTGGCTGCCCGTCACAACTTCATCACTGCCCAAACTAAATTCCACACCATAAATCGGTGCCTTGTAATGAGGGTACATCTTTTGGGCCGATTGATTCACATTAAACAGGCTATAAAACAAACTGCCATATTTATTCGCAAAATCATATTGATTCAAAAGGCGAGTATTCGTCGCTAATGAGCCATCTGCTATTGCCCCCGCAAAACGCTTATCACCTCGAGCAAATAAAGAAAACTCCCCCTGCCCAGTGACCATGATAATGGGGACTGAGTGATATTCGTTTGTTTCAAAACCATTTTTAGGTAGTACTACCCCATCCCGATAGAGGTGTGGAAACTGTGACATTCTAATGCCAGCATCGCCAAATAACGTCGCTAGGTCTGAGGCTGGGAGTTGATAAAGATACGCTTTAACATCTGGTGAGCCGCTTAAAAGCCACTCTTTCGCTAAACCTAGTGTTGGTTTTTTATTATCTCGAACCACTAACTTGGCTAATCGGTCAGCAAAAATTTGTTCTGCTTGGTTTTTATTTGCCGTTGTCATTCCTCCGCTAAATACAATCGCTTTATTGAATGAGTTCTCAAATATTGGGGAGATCAGCATTGCCATAACATCTCGTCCCCCCGCAGAGAAACCGGAGACGGTAATGTTATTTGGGTTTCCACCAAATGCAGCAATATTTTCTTTTACCCAATCCAGTGAAAGCTTAATGTCTAATAACGCGTAGTTTCCAGAGTCTTCTATCTTATCCCCTGTGTTAAGTGCTTGAAGAGGGTTAAAACCGAGTGCGCCAAGACGATAGTTGACGGTAACGATCACTGCATTTAGTTCCGTTGCAACCAACTGAGGGTTAAATTCGGCTGAAGTCCCTGTTTGGTTATTTCCACCATGTAGGTAAAACAAAACAGGGAGGTTTTTCTGATTATCGTCAGGCCTATAGATATTAAGATTCAAACAATCTTCAGTACCTATCGCCCCTGATTGGCTAGTTTGAATACAATTTTGAGCAGGCTTAGTTGCATCAAACGTTTCAGACCACTGGCTCACTGGTTCTGGTTTTTTCCAGCGCAACTCCCCTTGAGGAGCTTTACCATAAGGAATACCAGTCCATGTGACTAACGACTGTTGTGTGCTGCCTTGGACTTTTCCATTTGTTGTTTCAATAATATGGTCAATAGCATAAGCCGATGAACTCCAAACAGAAATTAATAAAAATACCGCTGTACTTGTTTGTAACAGTGATTTTTTCATTGGTATTTTAAACATATTGTTTTCCCTATCAATTTAGCAAAAAATCGCATTTACATTTAGTCTTATTACCAACAAAGAGTAACTGAAATATATAACCGCATTTTTAAATTATTAAAGTTAAATTTTGTGCTAATTTTATAAAAAAGGGCAGGTTCCCCCTGCCCTTTGTCACTTACTGACTTTATTTTTAGTGCTCACTTCTCAGTTGTTTTGCTGCTTGAACCATATTGGCTAAGGCTTGACGAGTCTCTGACCAACCGCGGGTTTTTAATCCGCAGTCAGGGTTAACCCATAAACGTTCAACAGGAACACGTTTTTCCGCTTTTCTCAGCAACGCGACAATCCATTCCACACTTGGCACATTTGGTGAGTGAATATCATACACCCCAGGCCCAATTTCATTTGGATAATGGAAAGTCTCAAATGCGTCTAGCAAGTCCATATCCGAACGTGATGTTTCAATGGTGATCACATCCGCATCCAATGCAGCAATAGAATCCATGATGTCATTAAACTCGCAATAACACATGTGGGTATGAATTTGAGTATTGTCTTGTGCAACTGCAGCACTGAGTTTGAATGCATCAACCGCCCATTTTAAGTAATCTGCCCACTCGTCTCTGCGCAGTGGTAAACCTTCTCGTAAGGCAGGCTCATCAATTTGAATAATGCCAATCCCCGCTTTTTGTAAATCATCAACCTCGTCACGTAATGCTAACGCAATCTGTTTCGCAATCGTTTCACGGCTAACATCTTCACGAGGGAAAGACCAACAGAGGATCGTCACAGGGCCTGTCAACATCCCCTTAACCGGTTTTTCTGTTAACGATTGAGCATACTTTGCCCATTCCACTGTAATCGCCTCTGGGCGGCTAATATCGCCAATAATGACAGGGGGTTTCACACAGCGCGAGCCATAGCTTTGCACCCAACCATTTTGGGTGAAAACATAGCCGTCAAAATGTTCACCAAAATATTCAACCATGTCATTACGTTCTGCTTCACCATGAACTAGCACGTCAATATCTAAAATTTCTTGTTCTTTAATCGCTTGTTTAATGTGCTCGCTAATATTGGTGCGGTAATAAGTTTTATCCACATTACCTTTTTTAAAATCTAAGCGTAATGTTCTAATTTCACTGGTTTGAGGGAAAGAGCCGATGGTTGTTGTTGGCCATAATGGCAGGTTAAAGCGCTCACGTTGACGCTGTGCACGCAGTGAATACGGGCTACTACGTTGTGTATCACCATCACGAATAGCCGCTAAACGTTGTGCTACCGCCGCGTTATTCACCCTAGTTGATGTTTTGCGAGCTCGGATTGGCGCACTATATGTTTCTAGTGTAGCAATATGATTTTCTGTTGGTTGATTTAGCGCTTTTGTCAGTAAAGCGAGTTCTTCACATTTTTGTATTGCAAAAGCAAACCAACTTTTCACTTCTGTATCTAAACGGGTTTCATCATTCAGGTCAATGGGGCTATGCAGTAATGAACATGAGGTGCCAACCCACAAATTACGCTGACCTAATAACGGTTTCACCCGTGAGAATTTTTCACCTAAATCGGCCTTCCATACGTTACGCCCATTGATAATACCGAGTGATAATACCCAATCTTCGGGTAGCGCTTTATGTAGCTCTTCAATATCATCAGCGCCTGCCACAACATCAACATGTAAGCCTTGAACAGGGAGGCTTTTAATTAAATCTAAATGGTGGCTAATACCATCAAAATAGGTGGTTAACAGCAATTTTGTGTTACCCGATAGCGCCTGATAAGCCTGTTGATACGCTTCTTGCCATTGCGCAGGTAAATCTAACACTAAAGCAGGTTCATCAATTTGTACCCACTCAATACCTTTTTCTGCGAGACGTGAAAGAATGTCCTGATAAACAGGCAATAATTCATTTAGCAATGATAAACGGTCAAAGGCTCCACCTTTAACTTTCCCTAACCATAGGTAAGTTATAGGACCAATAATCACAGGTTTTACTTTATGACCTAACGCTAATGCCTCATCCACTTCGTCAAATAATTGCGTCCATGATAATGCGAACTTTTGCCCTTTTTGAAATTCTGGCACGATATAGTGGTAGTTGGTGTTAAACCATTTAGTCATTTCCCCTGCTGGGGCTGGTGTTCCCGTTGGTGCACGACCACGAGCGACACGAAATAGTGTATCTAAGTCAATTGAACCATCTTCATTTTGGTGACGCGGAGGCACATTTCCTAATAGTAAGCTGGTTGTCAGTACTTGGTCATACCAAGCAAAATCACCAACAGGTAATAGCTCAACTCCCGCATTTTTTTGTTGTTCCCAATGGCGAACGCGTAATACGTGACCGACGTCTAATAGAGCAGCTTGGTCAATCTTGCCTGCCCAATAATCTTCTTGTGCACGTTTTAATTCTCTTTTTAGTCCAACACGTGGAAACCCAAGCGTATGATTTATAACAGACATATTGACCCCTTAAAATATTTAGCCGTCTAGATGTTTACACATCTATAATCAACAGGTACTGTATAAAGCACAAGCGCAAATTATTCATTATCACGGTGAAGGTTTTTCATGATCGAATTAAAACACTTAAAAACATTGCAAGCGCTCAGCCAATACGGTTCATTAGCTGCAACGGCGACCCACTTGCACCAGACACAGTCGGCCCTGTCTCACCAGTTTAGTGATTTAGAGCACAGACTAGGTTTTCGGCTATTTATTCGCAAAAGCCAACCATTACGTTTCACACCACAAGGCGAAGTTTTGCTGCAACTCGCACAGCAAGTCTTGCCATTAGTGAAAGATGCGATCCGCGTATGTAATGAACCTGGCGTTTGTGCATTACGTATTGCCATTGAGTGTCACAGCTGTATTCAGTGGTTAACCCCTGCTTTGCAACAATTTCGGCAAACTTGGCCACAAGTCAGCGTTGATTTTAAATCAGGTGTCACTTTCGACCCCCAGCCGGAGTTACTCTCAAGGGAATTAGATATCGTAATGACATCTGACATATTGGCAGAGCAAGGCCTACACTACACACCTATGTTTGACTATGAAGTGAAACTGATTGTCTCCAATGACCATCCGTTAGCCAAAAAGCCGTATATTGAGCCCCATGACTTGGCAGACGAAACCCTGCTCATCTACCCAGTACAACGGGATCGCTTTGATGTTTGGCGTCATTTTTTACAACCAGCTGGGGTCTCACCCAATGTAAAAAATGTAGATAACACATTAATTTTAATTCAAATGGTTGCAGCAAAAATGGGGATAGCAGCGCTCCCTCACTGGGCGGTTGATTCCTTTGAAAAACAAGGTCTGATTAAAACAAAAACACTGGGGAGTGGTTTATGGAGCCGACTGTACGCTGCTTGCCGTGAGGGGGAGCAGCGCCAGCCAGCCATTGAGGCTTTTACTGCGACCGCGACGGATCATGCTGTGGAGAACTTGTCTTATGTAAAGGGCGCGAAAGGATCCAACGCCTATGCACCCAAAGAGAAGCAATTATCAAGCTCGATCCTATGGTAAAGCTCAACCAATCAGGGTGCTGTTGCCAAATAGCAAAATTCACTAATAACCCTGCTGGAACCATCATGTTATTCATTATAGCAAGGGTTCCAGCATCAACTTTTGTGGCACCATAGTTCCACATAAAGTAGCCAATTCCTGACGCCACAATGCCAAGCCACAATAATACCCCCCATTGAAGCGTTGTCGTTGGCATCATTGATTTATTGCCAAATAACAACCAGCCAATCAGTGCAACTAGCGTAGCGCCCAGATAAAACCATGAAAATGCCTGATGTTGAGGAATAGGGTGTATTTCCATCAACCGCTTATAACCTACCTGCCCAATAGCAAAAAAGATATTTGCTAACTGCACGAAGAGTAAACCTAACCAAAAAGATTCACTTAAGTGATCATAACGTATGATAGCAGCACCAATTACAGCGAGTAGTGAGCTAAATAAGTAACCTTTACGGAGTGGTTGTCGTTCTAACAAATCATAAATCAACGTCACATATAACGGCGTTAATACCGTAAAAAGTAAAAACTCAGCTACCGTTAGGTATTGATAGGCATGGAATACAAAAAGATACATCACCCCAAGTTGGCAAGCACCTACCGCCATATACAGAGCAATCACCTTGAGGCTAAATTGACGCCAACGTAAGAAAGGTAAGAAAACTAACGAAGCAAGTGCAACACGCACCAATACCGAAAACCAACTGTCAACTTGGCCAGCAAGGTATTCGCCTATAAGACTAAAAGACGCTGCCCAAAGCAGCGTCGTAATAACAAGTAACCACATAATGCTGTATTTTGTCTCAAACTTAAGGGGTGTGAGTAGAATACTCGTTTTTTAGCCTTAATGCTCTTTTTCGATCAATACAGCTTCCAATAAATCCAAGTCAACTAGTAAAGATTGTAGCGTTTCGTTGCTGATTTTCTTCGTCGCACGTAAGTGATAGAGCTCACCGCGTTCCGCACGAAGCGCGGTTAAACGGAAACGACGCTCCAAGTCTTCAATCTGCAAGCTGTGTTCTATTTCATCCTGCCCAGCCGTTCGGCGCCTTAAATACCCCGTCACACGGGATGCCACCTCGCTAATATCTTCGGAATCTAGCTTTTCCTCGACATCCGCAGATAAACGCTCTTGCATTTTATTTAAGCTGACAATCGCGACTTCAGCCATTGCGGCTTTAGCCATACGAATTTCGTTAGCATCGGCATCCTTATCACCTACTTTAAAATTACGCAGTAATAAGGGTAAAGCGATAACCCCAGCAAAAATAGAGAATAAAATCACCCCCGCAGCAATAAAAATTAACTGATAACGAGCAGGGAATGGAGAGCCATCGGTTAAAAATAGAGGGATTGAAAGCACACCCGCTAAAGTAATTGCCCCACGAACCCCTGCGAAGGAAGCAAGCCAGAGTTCACGCACAGTATAATTGGCAAATTGCAGTGGTTTTTTCTTTAAGAACAACCGGCTAAACCTTTTCATTAGCCACAGCCAGCAGAAACGGAGTAACAATAAAGCAAAGTAAATCACGGCTACCGCTGCAAATAGCATCCACGTTTCTACACTAGGATCAAGTTCTGCTTGGATAACTGACGTTTCCCAGATACCCGGTAGCTGTAGCCCTAACATAATGAAAACTAAACCGTTAAAGACAAACTCAAGCATTGACCAAACGCTATCTGCACGTAACCTCATCGCTAATGGAGCGTTACGGATCACACCTGATTTTGTGATGGTCATCCCTGCTGCAACTGCCGCTAAAATACCTGAAAAACCAATATGCTCTGCGATCATATATGATGCGAATGGTAACAAGAGCATAAACACAATTTGTGTTGCTGGGTCGTCGCCACTCCAACGGCTCATAAGGCGCAATGATTTACTGTATAGCCAAGTAACGATAATCCCCGACAGTAAACCACCCACAGCGACTTTGAAGAACTCAATGGTGACACCTGAAGTGCTAAACACCATCGTGCCCATCGCAATTGCGACGGCAAATTTTAATGCAACCAGACCGGAAGCATCGTTCATCAGAGCTTCACCTTCAAGTACGCTCATCATCCGCTTAGGAATTCGCCCTTTCCCAACAATGGAAGATAACGCTACGGCATCTGTAGGTGACAATACCGCGGCAAGCGCAAAAGCGGCAATTAAAGGTATACCCGGCATTAACCAGTAAATTAAATAGCCAATGCCGATTACAGTCACTAACACCAAAACCAACACTAAAATAAAAATTTCTCGGCCATTTTGGAAAAATTCACGTGTTGGTGTCTTCCAACCATCAACAAACAGCAAAGGTGGGATCAGTAGAACCATAAATAGTTCAGGGTCAAAAGTGACATGCAAGCCAAATTGAGGCCATGCAAGTAATGCACCGATAGCAATTTGAATGAGGGGAAGCGGAATTCGAATAGGTAAAACTTTAACGGCAACTCCAGAAATAGAGACCGCTAAAATCAGAATCAAAATAGTAAAGAAAATTTCCATGTTGCCCTTACTGATTAACCAGACGACCAAAGTCTAAAATTTGCCTGCCGCCGCATAGTAAGAGATAGCACCGTCCAGACCATGATTGTTCAAATCGAGCCAGTAACGAGTGGAAACTATGGACTTCCACTTGGTTCACCGCCTTATATCTATTTTATCCTTAGCAATTATTTTTCGGGGAAAAAATTACCATTTTGCGATTAATCGATATAAAACGTTAAATAAGGCGATAAGATCGCCTTATTTAAATATTATGAACCTTAAATAGCTAATCCTGAGGCATAAAATACCACTAAAAGCACCGCAATAATCACAGTTCCCACATTCAGTTTACGCCATTCACCCGCACAAATACGGCCAATCACCAATGCGGCGAAACCAAGCATAATACCAGTCACAATATTACAAGTTAAAACAATAAACACCGCACACAGTAAACCTGACATTGAATCAACAAAGTCATCAAAATCAAGTTTAGAGACATTACTTAGCATCAACAGGCCCACATACATCAACGCAGGTGCTGTCGCATAAGCAGGCACTAAATAAGATAATGGTGATAAAAATAAAATTAAGAGGAAGAGTACCCCAACAACCACAGCCGTTAACCCTGTACGACCACCCGCTGCGGTTCCTGCTGCTGATTCAATATAGACTGCGGCAGGAGATGCACCGATCGCACCAGCAAAAATACTACTCACTGAGTCGGCAGTTAGCGCCTTACCACCATCAATAATTTGCCCATCTTTATCTAAAAGGTTAGCTTGCCCCGCAACAGCACGAATTGTCCCTGTTGCATCAAAAACAGCTGTCATCACCAACGCAAGCAAGCTTGGTAATACCATGGGTTGTAAAGCCCCCATAATATCCATACTAAATACTAGAGATAGCCCATCGTCACCCAATGATGGTAATTTAAAGAAACCTTGATATTGGACAGCGGGGTCAAAAATCAACCCAATAATTGAAATAGCGATAATCACCAGTAGAACGCCGCCCGGAACACGACGTTTTTCTAAACCAAAAATAACCGCTAGCCCAACGAGTGACATTAACACAGGGAAAGAGGTAAATTCCCCCAGAGCGACGGGTAAACCTGCATTTGGGTTTTTGATCACTAAACCAACACCATTTGCTGCGATTAGCAATAAAAACAAACCAATACCTATCCCTGTACCATGGGCAATCCCCATTGGCATATTACGTAAGATCCAGCTACGAATACCTGTAACAGAGATAATGGTGAATAAACACCCCATTAGAAAAACGGCGCCTAGTGCCACGGGTATACTAATTTTTTGCCCTAAAACTAAGCTAAATGCAGTAAAAGCTGTCAATGAAATCGCACAGCCGATGGCCATTGGCAAATTTGCCCATAGCCCCATCAGCAAAGAACCAAACCCCGCCACTAAACATGTTGCAATAAAAACAGCGGTTGGAGGGAAACCAGCCTGCCCCAGCATACCAGGCACAACGATGACAGAATAAACCATCGCTAAGAATGTAGTTAGCCCTGCAATGATTTCACGGCGAACTGAAGACCCGCGTGCTGTTATCTTAAAAAATGAATCCAATTTACAGTTGGATGACGCCTGTTGGCCTGACATGGTGTACCTCTGCTGTTAATAGTAAACGAATACTCTCAAATAGTGCTGACGCCTAACGCATACGTTGACGTAAACGATTACGTTTTCAAAAAATAAAACCAATTGAGAATAAATTCTCTATAAAAACAGTTACGCAATCGTTTGGCTTTGAAATTAGAATAAAACGTATTGTGAGGAGGGCAATTATCGTTCTAAAACGGGCTAATGATCAAGTGTTTTTAGCATATCCCCCTGATATTCCCCCTTTCGTATTCAACAAAGGCTTATCAGTTTTTTTGCTAAGTACTTCCTTAAGGATAAAAAATATCTATTCTCCTCTGAGCCTTAAACGGACTTTCTAAAATTCCCTTTATTTTCATCGTAGTTATTTTAAGTAAAAATAACTAATTACTTTTCATATAGCGTTTGTTTAAAGAGAGTGATTATTTTTCTTGGTATAATCACAGAATATTTTCTTACAAAACGAACAACTTAAAAAATATTTATTTATGGTAGAATAATTTTCATACAAACCATTAAACATGCTTTTTTACGTTGTTTTTATTGAGAAAATAAAACATACATGGAGTGAATATAATTCATATATATATACACTCAATTATTGTCAACCATAGTTATAATTCTGATTTATTTATAATAACGAACACAAAAAACATATTAAAATGTCAAATAAGAATACATCAATAATCACTTTACAACGGGGTGTTTTACTACTTTTTATTTGTTTCCTCGCAATGTATTTATTACCGGGAATATATAGCCATAGCCCTTGGAAGCAAGATGAAAATTATAGCTTTGGCATTATTCAAACCATGTATGAAACTAATGAATGGTTAGTCCCAACAAATGCGGGTGAACCATTCATGGAAAAACCTCCGCTTTATTATTGGGTTGCTACTATTACATCCCATTTATTTTCTGGTTTTATGCCCCTTTATGATGCAGCTCGTAGTGCAACTTTGCTGTTTTCAGCGCTCAATTTCGCTTTCTTTTTATGCTTAGCGCGCCGCTTTTTCCAAGCTAAAGACTTTACGGATACACGCATTTGGTTAGCTTTCGCACTCTATGCCTGTGCTCCGGGGGTTCTGCGCCACAGCCATGATATGTTCACAGATGTTGCTCTTATGGCTGGGGCAACTATCGGCCTTTATGGGTTACTCGGGCTAATACAGCAACAGAAACTGTTGATGTCTAGCCTTTGGTTATCCCTAGGGACGGTAATCACAATGCTCTCAAAAGGGGTTTTCATCCCCGGCGTTTTATGGATTTGCTTAATTTTATCCCCTATTTTTATTCGCCAATGTAGAACCAAGCAATTCTGGCTATTCAGTTTATCCGCAGGGTTAATCGCCCTTGTTGCTATTTTACCTTGGCCTATCCATTTATACTTGCAGCATCCTGACTTATTTATGGTGTGGTTTTGGGAAAACAATATTGGTCGCTTTTTCGGGTTTTCTGTCGAAAAATTAGGTGCAAAAGCCAATTTAACACGTATTCCAGCTGCCGTTTTATTGTTCGCCTTTCCTTCGGGTCTACTGGCTACAGCATATTTTTTAAGGCACCCTATCAAGCGGTTATTCAATCAAAACCAATATTTACTCACCCTATTTCCTTTATTAGGCATTGTTTTTTTGCAGCTTTCAGCTTCAGGTCGTGCCTTGTATTTGCTCCCATTTATTGCCCCAATGGCGATTTTAGCAACACAAACACTCTTAGCTGCTCCAGCGAAAATTTTACGTTATATTTCATATTTCGCGGCAATATTCTGGTCATTACTGATTCTATTTCTTTGGGTCTGTTACCTAATAGCATTAACAGGCCACCAGCAAGAATGGCTCAGCCCTTTTAGTCGCTGGCTACCGATGAGCTACCAGATGCCATTTTCCTCAGTGGCTTTTGTGAGTGGCTTAGTCATTACCTTAGTTTGGTTTTTACGTAATAAAATCATCGCTAACCCTATTTCACCTGCATTTCAGATGATGAAAAATTGGTTACTTGGGCTATGTTGCGTCTGGGGCGTGATTTTAACCTTATTTCTCGGATGGGTTGATTACACTAAAGGTTTTGAGGGGGTTTTTGTCGATTTAGATCAACACTTAGCAGGCCAATTTACTGCAACTGACTGTATGGCTTCAGATAATATTGGCGAATCAGAAGCACCCATGCTCTATTATTACACTGGTATCTTACACCAACGCCAAGATCGTTTTGAGCGCCCCGCACAATGCCGTTGGTTAATTGTACTATCAAAAGAAATTAAACCGGCCCCACAAGGTATGAAGTTATTTTGGCACAATCATAGGCCAGATGAAGATCGTGAAAACTTAGTGGTATATAAAGCTATTGAGTAATCGATAAGCGGTGTACTCCCTACCTGTAGTGCACCGCTAAATTAATTAATTTGTTAATTGTTCAATAGATTGAGCACTGTACTTCTCACGAGTAAACCATAAAAAGATAGCCGCAGATAAAATCAGTAACACTGGTAGGCCTGAAGGTGAAATAGATGTAGCAATGCCCCCTAACAGCGGCCCAGATAAATTACCGATCCCCCACAGCATAGCGGCGGCGGCATTCGCTACAATTAATTCATTCCCTTTAAAATACTGGCCTATCTGGACTAATGCGATGGTGTAAATTGCCCCTGCTGTTGCCCCTAAAACAAACAACAACCCCCAAATAAGATAAGGTTGGTCTATCAAAAAAGGGAGTAAAAAACTTGCACCTAATGTCACAACACCACAAATTCGATACAGTTTTTCTCTATTCATATGGTCAGCTAGCCAGCCAAACGGCAGTTGCATAATCGCATCACCGGCTAAAATTGCGCTAATCATTAATGCAGCAACAGCCTCTGTGTGGCCCATCCCCATCCCATAGATTGGAAACATAGATAGAATAGTGCCATCAAAAAAAGCAAAAAATAAAATCCCACCGCAAATACCTGGGGCAATTTTTACAAACTGAATAATAGAGAAATTAGACTTCGCGGCAGCCTCTGCGGAATGATCACCAACTTTTTGATCCATCAAAAGAAATAACGCCACCGAAATTAAATGGATCAATGTACAAATTAATAATGGTGATTTGTCTTCCACGCCATAATAAGCAATAAATGATGGCCCGAGTAATTGGCTCACTGTAAAGACAGTCGTATAAATCGCCAATATGCGGCCCCGCTTATTTTCTGGGGATAGTTCATTGATCCACGTTTCCCCTAAACAAATCATCACACCACTAGCCAAACCAGTAACGAGCCGCAAAGGAAATAATAACCACAGCGGTAAGGTACTGAGTAATGGCAATAAACTCACAGCAGAAATGATGGTTGCCAATAACATGGCCTTTCGCTTACCTGACCATAACACAATACGTTGGACTACAGGCGCGATTAAAAACATCCCTAACGCAGGTGCTGCGGAAATAATGCCAATATACAATTCATTGACACCATAATTATGTAACCTAAGCGCGACCATCGGTATACTTAACCCGATCACGATACCAATAACAGCAATACTCATGGTGATCGTAAAAATAGCGAAAAACGGGGAACGACGACAATTTTGCAAAAACTGATTATCAGAGCTCATTTTGAACTTAACTCGTTTCCTCTTCAAAAGAAACAGGTTTTAACTCCATGAATAAACAACTATTTAAAATAAAAAACCAATAAGCCACTAATGAAAACTATAGTTAGCTCATCAATTGTAGCATGACTAATATATTCCGCTATTTATCTCTACAAAAGCAGATTGTATTATTTATTTTAATGCCTTAGATGAACTAAAGAACAAAAAAATATCGATATAACAATGCGATTCCTGAGACTAAAATAACAATATTAATAATTTTCAAAAATGCTTCACGGGAAATTTTTAAGGTAATATGCCTACCCGCCCAAATACCGATTAACATTGCCGGGGAAAATGCCAAAGCAATCAATAAAATATCAATATTTAGATAAACACCCATAACCAAGAATATGATTACTCTGGTAAGAGTACTAAAGCCAATCAGTGTCATCTGGGTGATACGAAAACGTTGTTTATCTTCAATTCGGCTCGATAAATACATCGCATAGATAAACCCACCACTACCAAATAAGGCACTGAAAATACCGCCTATTAAACTGAATGGAACAACAAGTGCTTTGGAAAATGGTGTTTTCACTTTCTTGGAGAAGAAAGTGTTTAATACATAACCGATCACGAACAAACCCAGTAATAATACTAAAATATCCGGTCGCGTTTTTAATAAAATAGCGGCTCCAATTAAACTTCCTATTACCATTAGTGGAATTATCCATTTTATCTCTTGATAATCGGCTTTTTTCCCATCTCTAAATAAATTTAAAATGGCCGCAGTTAAATCAATTAGCGCTAATATTGGGACAATCATACTTAAGGGCAAATACATAGCCAGCACAGGAGTTGCGATAAGAGCTGAGCCAAACCCCGCCATACCAAAAACCAAATAAGCGAAAAGTAAAGTCACAAAACAAATCGCCATCTCTGGCGTTAATAACCCAAACGGCATACTGATTTAACTCCTAAAATTTTTGATACTCTCACTATAAATTTTTTAGGACAGATTAAATAGCCTTATTTTTTTGTGGGTAAATTTTAAAACTATATCAAAAAATAAAATAACCTCTTTAAATACAATATAAGATGGAGAATATGTGATTAGTTCTACTGAGTCATGTAGAATTAGCATAATGAATTGGAATTTAGGGAAAGCCATATTGTGGATAAAAAAATTAATATAAAAATTGGTCAAAAGATCCGTTTACTTAGGCAAGCTAGAAACCTTTCTTTGAATGAACTATCTCGCCTATCTGGGATCTCAAAAGCCGCATTATCCAAATTAGAATCCGGCGATTCAAACCCACGTATTGATACATTAGAATCGATTGCCATCGCGCTGCGTTTTCCGCTTAGCGATTTATTTACACGCCAACATGAAGCTTATCCCTACTTTGTCAAAGGGTCCTCGAGTGAAGAGGAATATTCACAGCAATTTAAATTCCGTATTAGTATGGGGAATATCTCCGAAATCTGGCAATTAACCATGAAAAGAGGGGCTATTATTAATAGCCCTGCGCATATGAGTGGAACCCATGAGCACATTATGGTGAATTCAGGTTCACTAATGTTGCGTTTGCATAACGATCAAAACATCATTCTAGAAGCAGGCGATTTTTATGCATTTAGCGGTGATTTTCCACATTCTTATTTATGCATAGAGGGAGAGTTACAAGCGACTGTAGTCATGACTTACTCCCATATCAGCGAAGGTGTTTAAACCGAGGCATGTTGTGCATCATAGCTAATGCGCAACGTCCCTTTTTTATATTTCATCGACTTAATTGAAAAATGCGTAATGCTATCCAATGAACCAACGTGCGTTCCTCCGCATGGCATTTCTTCAGTTTGGTCGATATAACTGATCCTCAGCTCGTCGTTTTGTTTTATTTCAACTTTCCGGCCACTGCTAATGCTTTGATTAACAATATCTTCAATATATTGACTATCCAGTTTTTCAAACGGCACAACCTCACCATCCATTATACAAAACTCGACTCGAGATTCATCAGGAAAATGATGCCCTTTTTGTGCAAGCCAGCCAAAACGCCGTAATTCCCAGTTTAACAAATGCCCTGCGGTATGCAGTGCGGCATATCGTTGACGTTTTTCTCCGTCAATGGCTGCAACAACGGTGCTCTCTAAATTTAAATTTATCCCATCAGGGAGATAAGCAACAATCAAACCGTTTAGGTGTTTCTTAATACGAACGGGCTCATTATTAACCCAAGCAGTATCAGCGGGTTGCCCACCACCTTGTGGATGGAAAATGTTATCTTGTAGTGCAACCCAGTGCCCTTCCTCGTCACTACCTTGTTTTAATAGAACTGTTTCTACTTCATATTGGTAAGTATTGGTGAGATAAATGTTGTTCTGCATAACTTTCGTACCTTTTATTATTCAATTTAGCAGAATGTATTCGCTTTTCATTCCCTAAACTATTTCTATAACCGCTTAAATTTATACCACCTTTGTTCGCTTTAGGAAACCCTTATTTATGATACTACGTTGAAAATTAATCATGATAAAAAAAGCCCACACGCATTGTGTAGGCTATTAAAAAGGATGCTGATAAGCATTACTGCAAATAATTCTGCATGGTTTCGAAGAGACGTAAATCGTCACTGAAACGAACTTCTCTCACATCTTCAAGCTTTTCAACTTGATTAATCATTTGTGATAGACGCTCGTCTTTTTGCACCAACAGCCATATCCGGCTTTCATCTTTATTTTTAATTGGCATACAAAGAATGCCATCAACGTTAAAAGCTCTGCGTGCGAATAAGCCACATATATGTGACATCACACCGGGATGGTTACGAACAATTAACTCTAAAGCTATTGGGTGATGTTCAAATGCCATAATTAAGCTCCAATCATATCAATGTTAGCTGCGCCTGGTGGAACCATTGGATAAACCTTCTGGTTAACATCAATTAAAACATGGATCAAACAAGGGCCTTTGGTATTCATCACCCTTTCCAGTGCCATTTCAGGATCTTCTTCATTATTTAAATCACACGTTTGTAAGCCAAAACCTGCCGCTATCTTAATAAAATCAGTTTGATAAGGATAAGCTGCCGCAAATATACGATTCTCAAAGAACAGATCCTGTTGTTGATGTACCATTCCCAACGCTTGGTTATTCATCAAAACAATTTTTATATTTAATTGGTGCTCGGCGGCTGTCGCCAGCTCTTGAATATTCATCATCAAGCTGCCATCACCCGAAAAACAAACAACCGTTTTGTCTGGCTCGGCTAATGCGGCTCCAATCGCCGCTGGTAAACCAAACCCCATGGTGCCTAAACCACCAGAAGTCAGCCATTGGCGAGGGCGCGATAATGGATAAGCCTGAGCTGCCCACATTTGGTGTTGCCCAACATCAGTTGTGATAATCGCATCTTCACCCGCAGCCCGCGCAGTAGAAAGAACTAATCCATAATGATTTAACGGGTTGTCTGCCTCGCGGAGATCCAATGGGTATTTATTTTTCAATTCACTAACTTGATTAACCCATTCAGTACGTTCATTACGTTCAACTAAAGGTAATAATAGTTCCAAGATCTGCCCTGCATCTGCGTGAATGGCGATATCTGGTCGTTTAATTTTACTAATTTCCGCTTTATCGATATCCACATGAATGATTTTTGCGTTAGGGCAAAACTTCTCCGCCTTCCCGATTGCTCTATCGTCAAAGCGTGCGCCAATAACAATTAATAAATCAGACTCTTCCATGACCATATTTGTGCTAGCAGCAGCATGCATGCCTAACATACCTAAATATAATGGGTGTCGCATAGGGATAGTGCCAAGCGCCATTAAGGTCATCGTCGTCGGTAATGAGGCTTTTTCCGCAAACGCAATCGCTGTTTCTGTTGAATCAGAACTAATAACCCCACCACCAAAATACAGTACTGGGCGCTTCGCATTATTAATCATTTCAGCTGCTTGCAGAACTTTTTCCATATCAAATGCTGGCGCTTTATCTTTCGGTAATACTTCTGGTATTTCAGTCAGTTCAATAGTGGCAGTTTGAACATCCTTTGGAATATCAATCCAAACAGGTCCCGGACGCCCTGACTCTGCTATACGAAAAGCATCACAAATAACTTGAGGTAATTCATTGATAGAACGAACTAAATAATTATGTTTAGTGACAGGAATAGAAATACCATAGGTATCAACTTCCTGAAATGCATCGGTCCCAATCATTGATGAGGAAACTTGAGCTGTAATACAAACTAGCGGGATAGAATCCAGTTTTGCATCCGCAATGGCGGTCACTAAGTTGGTCGCGCCCGGACCACTTGAAGAAATGCAAACGGCCGCTTTCCCTGTAGTACGCGCGATCCCTTGCGCAATAAACCCCGCACCTTGCTCATGACGAGCCAAAATATGCTGAATTTGCTTACTTTTCCCTAAAGCATCATAGAACGGTAAAGCCGCCCCGCCAGGAATGCCCGAAACAATAGTAATACCATGTTTTTCTAATAAATAGACGATTAACTCTGCCCCTGTAAAACAGGTTTTATGTGGTGATGTAGTGCCCGATCCGCTCATCATAATTATCCTTTGCTAGCCTGCGACCCCAAGCGGAAGGTAATAAAAAACCCCGCTCGGTTTGCGCCGGCGGGGTTTCTAAATCTGCGTTGATTTGTACCCGTTACGGCGCTAAGCCCACGACCACCACCACACGCACGACCACCGCGGCACATGGCGCGGTTAGTAGTAGGTTTGAGTGATTAAAAGTCATGTTCACGGGGTTTTCCTGTTTAGTTTATTTGGTTTAACTTATTTGATTATTGTTCTTGCTTTCTTTAAGAAAACATAAATTTCTGATGATGACAATCATTTTTTTGCGTTTTAATTTCTACTAATCTCAAATGAGATATACATCACACTCCTCCTAAACCAACGAATAAACTGGGTATATCAATAAACTCAGAATTAAATTTTGATTAAATTTTCCTTTTTTACCCTGTATTAAGACTTGACTTAAAGTCAACTTGAAGTAGTACCTTATGTAATATTCTACAGAATTACCCTATTAAAAATATCTTATTACTTGATTTTAATAACTTTTAGTTGAGAGAGGGCTTATGCCAAAATCCGTTTGGTGGTTAACAACGACGCTTGCATTGTTTATAACCGGAAATGCCATTGTACTTTCTGTTGCTGTCGTGGTTGGAGAAAAATTGGCAACAAACCCCACTTACGCAACGCTCCCATTATTAAGCCAGTATATTGGTTTGATCCTCGCAACCATCCCAATTGCCTATGTAATGCAAAGATACTCAAGAAAAATAGGATTTATTATTGGCAACATTGGCGGGTTAATTGGTGCTGGGTTATCTATACTTGGCGTTTTAGAAAGTAGCTTAATTTATTTTTCTATCGGGCTATTTTTCACTGGTATTGCAATAGGCACTGCACAACAATTTCGTTTTGCGGCAATCGAGGAAGCTCCTGTTTCTTTGCGAGCTAAAGCTATTGGGCTTGTTATGAGTGGGGGTATTGCTGCTGCGTTAATTGGCCCAACCCTAGCGGTTACCACCCAAGGATTTTTTGCAGAATACCCTTTTGCTGGCCCATTTATCACATTAGGCATCATTTATCTTATCGCTTTTCTTTTATTATTAATTGTCCCCTTGAAGAAGGCTGTTAAGTCCACAACAGACAAAACCTTAGTTAAACGTAGCTATAAGGATTTGTATTTACAGCCAATTTTAATGCTGATTGCAATTGTTAGTGCTGCAGGTTACGCCATTGTTGTCTTTACTTTTGCCTCAATTCCTTTATCTATGAAGCAACATGATTTCCCCTTTTCTTCAATTGCAATTGTATTTCAGTTTCATGTACTTGGCATGTTCGCTCCATCATTCTTTACGGGCACATTAATTCATCATTTAGGCGCAAAACGCATTATTTTCTGCGGTATTGTTTTATTAATTTTATCTGCTGTTATGAACTTACTCGCTAACCATTTTTATAACTATCTTTTCGCGGGTATTTTTGTCGGTGTAGCATGGAATTTAATTCTTATCAGCACGACCAACCTGCTACCACACACCTATGAAATACATGAACGTGCCAAAGTACAAGGAATGACGGATTTTCTTATTTATTTTTTGGGGGAATTGGCAGCTTAGCTGCGGGTATGTTGTTTTTCACTCTAGGGTGGCAAGTGATGAATATCTTATCCGTTGTTATATCCATCGCAATTTTGGTCGGTTTTTGGCAGTTAAAAAGATATATTCCAACGCACCAATAAACCATTTAATACTCACATTAATTCTGTGCTTATGGTGTAAAAACAAGTTCATGATAGTTTGTTGCTCCATAAATATATCACCATAAGTCAAACAACACTGGTTGAGTACTAATTAAAATTTTGCATTATTGTTATTTCACAAATTAACAGCCTGTATTTATATCTGTTTATCTTTTATTTATTGGTAATTTACATAATCAGAGATATGATTAAAAAGTAACTAGTAGGAAAATATTATGTATAAAGAAATTACTGTTCCCTACCAAGGGAAATACACGGAATTTCAATCTACAGTTGTCAATGAGATATTAGTTTGGATTGAAATGAACTTAACCAATCGTCTATTACTCGACGATATTGCACTAAAATCGGGATATACGAAGTGGCATTTACAGAGGGTATTTCGCAAAGTTGTTGGGATACCTTTAGGTGAATATATTCGCCGAAGGCGGATATGTGAAGCAGCAAAGGACCTCTGCACGACTGATCTTCAAGTTATTGATATAGCACTAAAATACCAATTCGACTCCCAGCAATCATTTGCAAAGCGGTTCAGAGCATATTTAGGTACATCACCGTCAATTTACCGAATTTCCGGTGAAAGCCAAAATGACCCTTTACTACTGGAACCCAAAGTTGCCTGATACGCAATATGAAAATAAAATTTGTATATTCTTTTATTCAACCTTCAATACAAAGCTCCATGTAAGTTAATTACTGGAGCTTTTTCTATTATTACCTTAAGAAAATATTAATTTAAGAAACTCTTAATTTAAAATTAATAATCTCTTAAGGTTTAAAGTTATTATTTAATTTATTAAGATAAAAATAAAGGCCTCACAAGGAAGCCTTCATTATATTTAATATATTCTTCTAATTATATTGATAATTAGAATGGTAGTTCACATAAAGCATGCAAAGATCCATTCAAGCTATTGAAAGAATTTCATTTTATTTTAACATAAGCAAACTTTGTTAAGTTAAACTCAAATATTGTCAACAATTTAGCAAGAACTATGGAGTGTTCACCGCTGAGCGTAAAGATAGCATCTTGACACTTTCGGCGACAAACTGTCAGACCTGGTCTGAACTAGTACAGTTGATGGCCTTCTTATAACAACTGCGAGTCCATTTTATAAGGCGAAAATCAGCTTGGACTCAGGATTTTTGCTAGCAATTATAATTACTTTCTACTCAGCATCTGAAATATGTCTAGGGCTTTTGAACAAGTGTGATACAAATAAGGCTCTAGGATACAAAGCCTTTCGAGCATTACTTCTATTCTAAATATAGCGTCTTCGTTAATTGGTAGATATGCCAATTCTGTGCACCATTGCCCTATAAATTCAGCCCAGTCATTTTTATCCTCAAAGGCAGCAGCTGCAACTAAACCTAGCGAAAGATAGTTTTCTGGCTCAGAATCTACATCAATATAATCACGATATAGTCGGCTTAAGATCATAACTGATGAAGCAATTTTTTCACTTCGAGTCATACAAGCAACTTGTGCCAGACCATTAAGCACCTGATAAACTGAGTCCTTGTCGTTTGCTTCGGCTAATTTGTGCTGTGCACTTTCTAATAGTGAAACTGTACGCTCTAAATGTTTCTCATCAATTTTCCAGAAAAGTGCAGAATTCATCAAAACTCTAAACGATGCTAATGAAACCTCACAACTAACTTGCTCAGCCAGCAAATTCGATATTTCATCGGGAACTTCAGCTGGAACAGAGTTACCTTCCAATGGCCCAGGTAAAAACCAATTCATATTGAATTTTGAACTACTCATTAGTTCTTCTTGCAAACACTTAATCGCCTCATTTTTAGCAGCATTTTGACATGCGATATTTACCCGACCATATAGCTCATTAATAAATTGTTCTGCTGTTAAATATGTTGGTAACCATCTTGGTTCTTCTATTAGATCAATAAAACTTTGACAGTAAAAATAAAGCCCCCTCTGTTGAGTAGCCCATTGTTCTACTTTGTCAAAAGCAACACTTTCTTCCAATGCAGCTTCAACAATTAAGGCTGACTGGGCAAAAGAAGCGAGGCGCCTGTAGAATGGTGGCTTATCTCTGAATATCTGTAGTCGCGCCAGCTCTCCATCAACAAAAACAGTCATAGAGCAAAAAAGACGTAGATTTTCCAGTATTTTTACAGATGAAATACTCTCGAAAAGAGCCTTAAGAGTAGTATCTAATGAATTGGCAAATTTCAAAACCCCAATTTCAAGGCAAGAAACCAAAAGTATTGGATGACAGGTTTCAATTGCCCTCTTTGCGAGAGATTGATACAAAGCTTCGTCAACGATCCCTGTTGAAACAACTCTTGATATTGATTTATGCATACAAACCAATAGATCATTATCAGTCAGTCCATTTTCTATTTTACTGTCGAAATATTGGTTAAACTCATTATTACAAAAGTCCTCAATGTTTTTACTGCCACGATACTTCCCGACAAGTCGTTCATAATAACGAATGTCATTCGGAACCAGTGTCGATACGTTATTTGGCGGTCTTTGAAACTCACTCTTTAGTAACTTCTTAATGCGGATTGGAGATAAATCCAAATCAAGTAACAAGTCAGATACATCATCGTCACTAACAGCCTCCGCTGAAAGCTCAGCTTTCCAGTATTCAATGTCCTCTTTCGAGAGCCAACGATTTTTCGCAACGGTTTCAAATATGCTTAACCGTCTGTCGATATCTCCTAAAAGTGGCCAAAAACTATCATTAACAATCTGCACATCCCCATTGGTTAAAGAAAAGCCTGAACGTTCACCGGGAAGATTACGTAATAACCACATATTATGATTAGTATCTTCCAATGAAAATTCCTCCTCGATATTATCAAAAACACTGCGAATAGCCTTAAAAAGAGCGCTTCTAGCAAAGGCATACTCTTTATCACCAAAACTAATAGTCGCATCTGTTTGTAGCCCTAGCTCTTCGCACACTTTAGTATCCGACAGTAGCTCCAACCTCACCGAACTTGGGAATAAATTGAGAGTGTGAGAAACAATATAAGCACGCATAGAGTTCGAATTACTCATCCTGATCTATCTCCAGTGGATTACTAGCGATATTTTTAATTTTCTGCTTCATCGAATCAATTACAGACTTAAAACTCCACGGATCATTGTCCTTCAAGGGCTCTAAAACAAACTCATCCAACCATGCTTTATAGCTATTCTTTTGCTTGTCTGACAATTGCTCCGGCGACATCAGTACAGAATGAATCGACAAAGCCTCACCTAAATAGGCCATCCCTTCATTTCCCCTTATTTTATGAGATTGGGCCCATTCCCTATACCCCATAAGCTCATACAACCAGCAGGATTTAGCGCGGCTTACTTCGGGAGGAATTTCGTCGGACCACTGAGCTCTTATTGCTTTTGCAATTGTCTTCATAGTTTCATGGAGCCACTGGGCATCTCTTGGGAGTTGAACCAAACCACTAATCCTGATCAAAAACAGATTTTCTCTTATCATTCTTAGCTGTTTAGTTGGCTTAAACTCACCATCTGACATTACTGAATGATTTAGGTGATATTCAAGCTCTTCGTCGGAAATTCTAACAAACGCTAATCCAAACTCCCGAAGTAATGTCCTTGCTTCAAGCTTCTGTTCTTGAGAGATAAGTCCCTTATGGTGTAGCGTCTCAATAAAATCTAATGATGTATAAATTGGTACTGTTTTTTCATCAAATGTAATATTTTGATGCTTATTCATAAATCGATCATCTATCAAAGCTGCATCGCATATTTTAAGCGTCTCAAAAAGCTCTTCTGTTGGCTTGGCATAATTGTTCTTAGAAGCTGCCACTTGGTCTTTATTTAACGGCATTTCGGCAAGGATCACTTTCCCAGATGTAAGCCCACTAGAAAATAGCTTCCTTATGTTTTCTATTTTCGAATCTGCCAGCTCGATGGTTGAATCATAGTTTATCAACGATCTATACCTATCACGCTCTCCCTTGAATACATACACTTCGAATCCGGCCTCGCTGAGCTTGTCGAGCATATCAACGGTAACCAAATAGGTAATTGACAGTGAATCTAGAAATAATTTTGCTCCGCGAGCTACCTCTAAATCAGTAGGCCACTCTTTTTCGTGTTGGTGCAGGTAATTTAAGGCTTTAACACGCTGAGCTTCAGTGATTACAGCTAGGTCTTCGAGCTTTTTGATTAATTGTGAACATGAAATAAGACTGTGATGGAATGAAGAAAGGTCAGCTTCCTCCTGTCTGAAAGAGCCACCGACCTTATACACTGGGCAGGAACACACCACCAATGCCTGCGGCTCATTTGTAGGACTTGTATGCGCCTCTTCAAGCATATATGCAAGCTCTTCACCTACATCTAGCACCAACTCCGGATTGTTGATCTTTTTAGGATGAAAAACGGAAATTCTTCCATCAGATACCAACCGCTCAAAATATTTTGCCTTTTCAATTTGACTCGGCTGGTGAAAAGCAACTTTCTGCTTCTCTTCAAACAACCACTGCATAAACGAATGTGGAATAACGATTTTCACAAAGCAATCAAATAGATGGGTTAGCATCCCAATATTTTCCATAACTAAAGCACTGGATGCATCGACTGCAATCGTCTCACTAATAATAACCTGATCCAGTCTTGTGCCATGAAATATCGGGACTACATTTTTCCGCCTTATATCTTTCGCCTTTTTATTTTCCAGGGGCTGGATCAGATAAAAATCAGACATAGTCCTGTTCAATAGTTCCGCCACTGTAAAAATAGGCGCATCGCCATCAAAATAAGCCTTATAGATCCTTTCATTTTTCTCTCTAGCCTCGGACATCATCTCTTTTAGGTCTTCTAATGAAGCTCTATGCAATGGGCCATTGTCATTAGAGAGAACCATTGCCTTAGTGAGCCATTTAGATGTTTCCTGATTGTCCTCCAAACCCATTGTTGTCGCTATGAAGTATGATGATGCTAACACTTGGGGATCATCCTGATATTTGCCTGTACAGAACTCTAGTATTTGCCTTGTTCGCCTAGGGGAAACAGCCTTAGCTAGCTGGGCAGCCTGTAGGAGTTCATCTGCTTTCAGCTTTTCCCGACAACTCCAACTATCCTCTACAAAAATACTAAGGGATTCCCAGTCACCACCGAATATAGACAAGTTAATTTCTAGCGTTTTAAGATCAGGTAGTTGTGATTTAGACTGTTTTAACCGAGCAATCTGTTCATAAGCACCACTTAAGTCCCCCTTTCTAAATAGACACCAAGCCCAGTGAGCTTGTAGTCCCTCGCTTCTCTTGACGAGATCCATCCTATCTGACAGAAATTGATGAAGCTCAGAAAATTTCCCAAGCGAAGAGGCGGCATTACAGACTCTGATAGCATCAGACTTCTGGCCTGTGCGATCAAAAAGCTCCCGGCAATATAAGTAGTATCTGTCCCCTCGATTGTCCCTTTCTAAAAAATTAACCAACTGAGCAAGATCACTTGTAGCTTCACTTTGTTGATATTGGCTTATTGCTAATGCAACTGGGTCCGCGCCCTTGACTGAATCGATAATATTTTGCAAATTCCTGACTTCGACATCAGACGCCCCCGAATCCCCGGCCTTCTCTAAAAGCTGTTGTGCATCATCAACCAACCCTGATTTCGCCAATGCCTCTATTTCTAGCATACTAATTGCAACGGAATTAACGCTCCTTTCCATTTGATTTCTATGGCGGTTGATATAATCCACTGCTGCCGATATTGGTTTTTGTGTCTGAGCCAATATAAACCGAGCTAAACCGAGAATTGCGTTATTCGCTGAACCTAGTGCTGTCTGTCTATTTACCTCATTTTCAATAGACTCAAAATCAATATCAATTCCAAAAGAAAATGCCAATGGCAAATACTCAAGCGTTTTTTGATTGTAACTTACGAAGTAGCTTTGAAGTTCAGCAATCGCCTGTTCGTGAGTTTCACTGTTTCTAAGTTGTAACCACAGTACATACTGATCCGACATATTCGCTATATCTTCAGCGCCCAGATGCCGTGCATGAACCGAACAAGCTGTGAACAGCTCGACAGCTCGATTTCTAAGTACTATAGATTCAGAATCATCTGCCAGCGGAAAGCGATCTGCTACTAAGGGGATATAAGTCAATACGCTCTCACGGAGCTCAACTGCCTTAATTGCATTTACCAAGAACGTAAGCGCAGAAAGTTGTGCCAGTGCTGGTGCAACAGATAAGGATTCGTCGTCTATCTTTTGCACTAAATCTAAAGCCTTTTCCCATTGATGCTCTGTCAACAAAACAGAGAGCAAAACGACCTGTCCATCATTATCTAAATCGTGAGAGCTTAATCCTGTACTTTCGAACCAGCCCAAAGCAGCGTCGTTTCCCTCCGCCATTTTTTTAATCATAAAAAAAGCAGCATAATTTGAATGGCTACTAACCTTAAGCAAACCAGACGCCGCATCAACATCTTTCGATCCAATAGCATCAATAAAGGCCTGTGCTATCCGTGCCTCCTCCGTTTGACACAGTTTTTTAGAGCTTGATAACCATTTTTCCGCTAACTCGGCTCTTTCCCCTACACACAAGTATCTTGCAAGTAGCGCTAACGCCCTAGCTTTTGCTTGAGGTGTGCCACCGGACAACTCTCCATCAATAATGCTTTCTGCTAAAGCAGTCGCTTTTTCTTCCTTAGGAAAAGATCCAAAAAAACGTAATAAGGTAATTTCGTGAGAAAGCTTTTCTATTTTCTCGTCTTGAAGATGCTGAGCAGTAAATCCTGCACTCTTCATACGTGTTGTTATTTCATGAGCTACTTGTGATGGGAGTTCGATTAATTGATTGGGTAGCTCATTATTTTTCTTTAGCCACACATCAAGAAAATATACAAGAACACTTAAACCTATAAGGGAGGCTCCCAGAGGGTAATTTGGCTGCGCAAGAGGAAACTGATAACCGGGGAAAAAATTCTGGTGGACTAACGCCCAGTTGGCAATATCAATCCATAGAGGGACACTAAGCGACGCTAAACCTACAGTCATTGACGGCCAAATAATATACTTCGCTAATGAGGGCTTCCAATGTGTCTTCAGAAAATCTAACACATCACGGATCGCTTCATTTAGATCAAATTTCATTAAACTCTCCCTGAAGGTGGAATTTCTTTGTCAAACGGCCGGAGGATTTGCGCAGTTTCAGTATTAGAAGGCAGCCTAGCTCCTTCTAGCGGGGCTTTATCAATGTTCATCATTTGTATACCTTTCTGCCGCACATGAAAGGCGATTTGCTGCCAGCGGCGCAGCCACTGTTCTTCCTTTCGCTTGTAGGCTTCTAACTCAGTTTTGAGGCGTTCTACTTCTACCTGAAGCTCTTCAGCCTCTTTAGTGGCCTGCTCTTTAGTTTTCACCAATCCGTCCGACAGTGCTCGTTTGGCGTTGTCATAAGCAGCTTTGATCTCAGATTTGGCCTGGAGCGATTGGCGACTAAAGCCAAAGCGCTCTTCTAGCACAGTCCAGGTGAGTTTAGATCCAAGTTCGCCCAGTGCCCAGCGGTCCAAATCGGTAACGATTGTATTGATGTCACTGTGGGACATTCGCCTGAAGCGCTTAACCATGCTCTACCTCGTTTAAATATTGTTCGGGATCAAAGTGTTCTACCCCGTTATCAGTCAGTTGTACAGCCAGCGTTTTGAGTTTCTTATCATTATGAGCTAACCAATCAGCGCTCTTTTTGGGCTTGTTGCTACTTAACTGTTTCTCAGCATTTTTTCGTGCCAGTACGGTAAGGGCATATTGGCGCTTCTGCTCTTCCAGTCGGCTCTTATCGTCTTTTGCCCAAACATAGTCCTTGCAGTCCGCCGAGCATTGCAAATGGCGTTCACAGGGTGTTTGAGAGAAATTGTGGATACAGATACCCGTACCGACATCATGCACGGCCTGAATTCGCGCTTTCAGGATGGCATCCTGGACTTCTACCGGTACAACTTTGATTTGCTCAGCTAACTGCCCCCCAACCAAGCCTTTTTTGATGTCTTCACGAAGCATCAGTGCTCGTTTTTCGCGGGATGTATGCTGATAAGCTTTGGTGTCTCTTGGATTAGTTCGACCAAACCATTCGGTTTGCAGTAAATCACTTAACCCTCCCTCATCAAGCAAGGTATTGAGCGTGTGACGGAAATGGTGACTGGTAAAATCCACAGCAATACTGCTACTAGAGGTGTATTCAGCTGCAAGTGCAGGAAAATAGCGAAGAAAGGTTGTAAACATAGATTGGCTACAACTTGTAGCAAGCCAGTGTGCGTAGCTCCCACTGGAAAGTCCCAACTGTCTGATAAATAAAAGATCTTCAAGATAATATTCTTTACCAAATTGGTCCGTATGGATGACCGATAGATATGCTTCTGAAAAGTTCCGAAAACAGTATTTAATTATCCCGTTTTTATCTGTGAAGAAAATAGGATTGGCAGGCTTAATGCTCTGCTTGGTTAATGCACTATTATCTGGCCAAACGAGGTTTTGCTTCCTGAGCCAGCCAGTTGTGCTCAAAACAGTATGACTTATCCCCAATTCAGTTAAATCATCCGCATATAGCTTTTTATCTTCCGAGATGCTGTCCAAAAACCTTAGGTCAGGCCCCCTACTTTTTTGCATTTCTTCTGCGGTCGCCCGCACTTTTGCGGTAATTTCTGCTATCTCAATGAGCACATCGCCAACAATAGAGCTTACCTCTGACGGCAAGTACAGCCTACGCTTTGGCGTAAACGCATCTCCTCGGCTAGCTTTCTTCGGGAAGTATTCGATATAGGTATTACCCTCTTCATCAAGAGACAGTTGCTGATTGGGTAATAGTGAAACCTCACTGAATCGTCTTCCTGTGCAAGCAAGTAGCGTCAACATCAGAATATAGAAGCGATACTTATGATCTTGGGGAACTTTTAAGTAGAGTTCACCAATAACTCGAAACACAGAGGAATCGACAAGCTTGTCCGACTTCGTCTCCAGAATCTCTGGATCATCCAACCTTTTGTGATTTATCCCTCCCGTGCTCGCTGGCCGCCTCATCCTAGCGTATTTGTACTGCAATAAAACCCGACATAGACCATTCGAATCACAATGCGCTGCGAACTCTGCAACATGCTTGTGAAGGTTGTAGGCGGTGGTTTCACTGTAGTGTTTTGAGATTAAACCGGACGCATTATCCAGAGCCTCTGGCGTAAGCCCAACTAACTCCTGCCCTAACTGTTTAGCTGCAAATGAGACATATCCAAGCGTGGTTATGAAATTGCGCTGATTCGGTGCTGATTGATGTTTTCTGTGGAACCTGAGAACAAACAACGCTTTGGCAACCAGTTCCCAGCAACCGACTAGTGGCTCAGAACCCAGCCTCGGTGACAGCGAAAAACCAAAAGAAGCTGATTCCGTGTTTTTACCAGTCAACTTGATTAGGCGCCCTGCATTGACTTGCCACTCGGGGTCATCCCAAACAACCGACTCGAACCCTTCAAGCTTCATTAGCTTTGCTTTGTCGATTAAAGATTTTAGGTTTTCATTCCTGTCACACTCCAGACGATCGAGGAAAGGGATGACCTTGGCCTTACGATTAGAGCGACCATCAGACATTGCGACCCCCTTCCTCACAGAGTTTGGCCACTTGTGCGACCGCAGCGATCACCTCGTCAAGCTGTATGCCTAATCGCGCATTCTCGTACTTTTTTAAACGCTCTTTGCGACCGGCCAGCAGGCACTCCAAGACATGCTCATGATCGGCATGACGATATGGCTGAAACTTGGGGCACAAATAACATGAGTAAGGGGGATCAAGATGGCAGACACTGGATTCACCACATACACCAATATCTGCTTGATCGGCAGGGTTTTGATCATCTACAAACGTTAGGTGCTTGTCATCTCGCTCACCATTGACGGCATCTTCATCACTATCGATTAGCCTGCCTTTGAAAAAATTAAGGTACTTCGAGAAGCCTTTCTCGGTTGCTTTGTCTAGGTGCTCAACTATTCTACCAGCCATCTCAAAATAGACATTCACGTGCTGGGTATCGGTATGATCCAGAATTCTGGCCAGCTCACGCTTACTGATTCCCTCAGCTGCTAAACCAGTTGCCAAGGTATAGCGCAACCGCCTTGGCGTAACGCGCATTAACTCGCCAGTAAGCGGTGAGATAATGTTGTGACGTTTTACGAACGCACTAAGCAAACGTGCTATATCGCTGCTTGTCAGATTAAATACGTTATCAATGTCTTTGGATAAAATGGCCGATTTGTTTCCATTCCTGTTAATAAGCAATGGTCGCTCTTCCGGATTCAAAAAGGTCCTATCTGCAAAGCTCAGCGGTACCAACTTACTGATTTCTATCAGCTGCTCAATCATGGCACCAAAATGCGGATCGAGATATTCATCCAAAAGATCGTCTCTCGGATTTACAAATCGCTTTTTAATTCTCGGCATGTGAATTATGTAGCAGGGGTCCTCACTTCTAGGAGCCAGACATTCAAAATCAGACTCACGCAGAAAAGTTAAGTTAGCTGGGTTACGTCCAAATGCTATTGAGAGAGCAACCACAACCCTCTGTTGCAAATACTCTAATGATCGCCCCTCATCCGATTTAAGTGCATTGATTAACAGAGGTAGCTCAAGAGACTTGTGCAGAGGACCACTTTCAGGATCTTCCATCCGAACAGCCTCACCTTTCGGATTTCCTGGCAACTCTAATGCCTCAAGTTCTTGCGCATAAATTTCCGAAAAGCCACATTCTGGCTTGTTGTCCGCACTCCAAATGTACCACTGTATGGGCCTGTACATTGCCCACAACCTTTTTCGTGAGCGGGCGCGATTGATAGCCGTTTCAAACAGACCAATTAAGTGCGACTCTGTATCAACTTGAAATACTGCGTTCCCCCAATGTCTCAGAACTTCTCTCCAAACATCCTGATACGCAGCATAACCCGCATGGGTAGATATTCGTTTGAGTCGGTCGGCAACATGGTCTTTGAACGCGTCTCTGATTCCGGAGTTAATTATCTTTGTGAAATTCAGAGTTGAATTATCCCTCGCAGAATACGGCAATCTCCAAGTATCACCGGATATATCAACTTCCTTTCCTTCACGGGTAATTAGTTTCTCTATTTCAGGCCAAGGCCACTCGACGGCCTGTAGTTTCAATAATTTAGTGTTCACTCCGGCATCCTCCCTGACATTATTTCAGCCTGGTATCGCTTCAGTGACTTGATTGCCTGCTCCTCCACTTCCTGAGCTATGTAAGTATCTTGTGAATCCAAACTACTATCGCCACGAAGCAAGGCTAGGGCTTCTCTTCTGCGCTGCTCATCCATTCCTGAAACACGTAACACCCGTTCAAGCCGGGATGAGAATGCATGCCTTAGAGACTTGGCCGTTAAGTTTTCAGGAAGATGGTCAGTGTATTGCGAGCGCAACAATTGAAAGAACTGTGTAATTGAAGATTGAGACAAAGGCGAACCCTTATCACTCAAGATTAAATAGTCTGATTCCTCTTGGCTTTTACTTTCAAGCACTTCACGCCAAGTAACAATGTACTCATTCAAAGCAAATGCAAGCTGCCTATTCTCAATCGGAATGACTCGGCCATTGCGCTTTATTTGAGGCCTCGGTCGTCTTACATCTAGTGGGTCCGCTGGCCTACGTTCAACCTTTATCGCCGAAATCGCACCAACCTGGACATCTTCTACCCTGAGGCTAAGCAGCTCACCTGGCCTTAAACCACAAAATAGCATCAGCCCAACAGATACATAATTTCTAAATTTTACAGCAGAATCTTGCCCATAACCCTGCTCAGCATCGGGGTTCAATACCGCAAACAAGAAATCAACTTCTGTCTCGTTTAGGCCCTTTCGAAGACTCTTTTTTATTGGTGTGGCAGACATAAAGCTACCATCAAGCATTTTAAGCAAAAATGACTTTCGCTCCCTTAAACGCTCATAGTCTAAGGAAGATAGGGGCAGCTGACTAGTCAGAACGTCCATGCACCAACTGAAAAATTGTCGGATAGTTGTTAACCGTTGATTGAAGGTATTAGGCGCTACTGCACTTATACGCCCATTTGCTTGATCGATTCTTAACGCTTCGACCAAACTACCTTTTAATTCTGCTTCGTTGAATGAGTTCTGAGCCAGCAATTTCGCAGGCAAGTCACAATTTGATTTATCCAGCCAACGATAGAGCACTGACAACTCTCTCAAATTCCGAACCAATGTATTTGTACTGAGTGAGCGTCTGGCAAGAATAAACTCATTAGGTAAGACAACTGGCATACCAGAATCATCCAGCATCATTGGTATCTGTTCGCCCGTTTTGTGTGTGATTAGCTCTATTTTCATTACACCACCCTTATTTACAAAATAAGAATAGCTACGAAACTCTATCTTTACAAGATTATTATTTATACGATTTTATATAACAACAAAGCTGAGGAAAACAAAAAAGCCCTTTAAATGTTTACACACTCAAAGGGCTTTTCATTCCACTCGTTTACTTAAAAAACAATTAGCTAAATAAACAAATTCAAAAGCTACTTAACAATAATTTCTTTATATCATTCAGAATGGAATATCATCATCGAAATCCATTGGTGGCTCATTAGTTTGTGGTGCTGGTGCTTGTGAACGAGCTGGCGCACCACCGCCACTAAATTGTTGAGCAGCTTGAGCTTGTGGCTGCTGAGGCTGACCCCAACCCCCCTGACCGCCTTGCCCTTGTGATGACGAATCACCACCACGACCACCTAGCATTTGCATTGAACCACCGATATTAACAACAACTTCAGTGGTGTAACGGTCTTGACCGCTTTGATCTTGCCATTTACGGGTTTGCAAAGAACCTTCGATGTAGACTTGTGAACCTTTTTTTAAATATTCACCCGCAACCTCAGCTAATTTGCCGAAAATAACCACGCGGTGCCATTCTGTTTTTTCGCGCATCTCGCCGGTTTGCTTATCGCGCCAACTTTCAGAAGTTGCCAGAGTCAGGTTTGCCACAGCCCCACCGTTAGGCATATAACGGATTTCTGGATCTTGTCCTAGGTTACCGATAAGAATTACTTTATTTACGCCTCTGCTGGCCATTTATTACTCCTGATGCATTGAATTTTAATCTCTGGATTAGCCGAGAAGTTTACCACGACCTCGCTGATTTGCACCACGAAATTGAAACTCCCCCTCGAACTTGCGAAACACTTTCCAAATTTTAGTGTAATTTCTGAGTGCAATTTCAGTATAGACACAAAATAATTCACCGTTTCCCCTTCGACAAATTCGTTCTTCCCTTGAGCTTATGTATAATTGTACATTTTTAAGACTAAAACTCCCCACTCTAGACTGTTTAATTCATAGCTAGATGGCAAGCGAAAGCATTACAAAGGTATATATAAGTATGTAACTACCTAGCCAAGCACAACCAACAGCACTAAGAATTTAAATAGGAGTAGTAGAAAAATATGGCAAGTACTGTATATCCATTCAGCCATAATTATGTGATAATGATCGCTTGCGATTGTTCAATATCAAATCATCCGGGAAGTGGTAAATGGATAATATCGAAGTACGCGGCGCACGCACGCATAATCTGAAAAACATCAATCTCGTTATCCCTCGTGACAAACTGATTGTTATTACGGGTTTGTCTGGCTCTGGGAAGTCATCTTTAGCTTTTGATACCCTATATGCCGAGGGTCAGCGCCGCTATGTTGAGTCCCTATCCGCCTATGCACGCCAGTTTCTTTCTTTAATGGAAAAACCGGATGTCGACCATATTGAGGGGCTATCTCCAGCCATTTCGATTGAACAAAAATCGACTTCACATAACCCACGGTCAACTGTCGGGACAATCACTGAAATTCATGATTATCTACGTTTATTATTTGCTCGTGTCGGTGAACCTCGTTGCCCTGATCATGACATACCACTAGCAGCACAAACAGTTAGCCAAATGGTTGACAATGTACTAGCGCAGCCTACCGACCGCCGGATGATGCTATTGGCTCCTGTCGTTAAAGAACGCAAAGGCGAGCACGTTAAGTTACTTGATAACTTAGCAACACAGGGTTATATCCGAGCAAGAATTGATGGCGAAGTCTGCGATCTTTCTGATCCTCCAAAGCTCGAATTACAAAAAAAACACACGATTGAGGTTGTTGTCGACCGCTTTAAAATTCGTGATGATATCGCCCAACGTTTAGCCGAATCCTTTGAGACCGCACTCGAGCTTTCCGGTGGTAGTGCTATTGTTGCCGATATGGATGACCCAAGTGCAGAAGAATTGGTTTTTTCTGCTAATTTTGCCTGTTCGGTGTGTGGTTACAGCATGATGGAACTTGAGCCACGGCTGTTTTCCTTTAACAACCCAGCGGGGGCTTGCCCAAGTTGTGATGGCTTAGGTGTTCAGCAGTTCTTTGACCCTGAACGGGTTATCCAAAATACAGAAATATCCCTATCTGGCGGGGCTATTCGTGGCTGGGATCGCCGTAATTTTTATTATTTTCAAATGATAATGTCATTAGCAGAACATTATAAATTTGACGCAGAAGCGCCATACAGTTCATTAAGTCCTGCTATCCAAAAAATTATTTTATACGGTTCAGGCAAAGAAACGATCGAATTTAAATATCGTAACGACCGTGGTGATGTCACTGTTCGTCGTCACCCATTTGAAGGGGTGCTCAATAATATGGAGCGCCGTTATAAAGAAACAGAATCCACCGCGGTACGTGAAGAACTCGCCAAATACATAAGCAATCGCCCTTGTGTTTCTTGTCACGGAACCCGTTTGCGTAAAGAAGCGCGCTTTGTTTTTGTTGAGAATACAACATTACCTGAAATTGCTGATTACAGCATTGGCCACGCAATGGCGTTTTTCCAAAATCTAAAACTCACGGGTCAACGTGCGCAGATCGCAGAAAAAGTATTAAAAGAAATTGGCGAGCGGCTGAAATTCTTAGTTAATGTGGGGCTTAATTACCTTAGTCTTTCACGTTCTGCGGATACCTTGTCTGGTGGGGAAGCTCAGCGTATTCGTTTGGCAAGCCAGATTGGGGCTGGTTTAGTCGGGGTGATGTATGTTCTTGATGAACCTTCAATCGGCTTACACCAGCGTGATAACGACCGCTTACTCGAAACGTTAATCCACCTGCGTAATCTTGGTAATACTGTTATCGTCGTAGAGCATGACGAAGATGCCATTCGCGCCGCTGATCATGTGATTGATATTGGGCCTGGGGCCGGTGTACATGGTGGGCAAGTTGTCGCTCAAGGCACATTAAATGATATTGTCACGAACCCAGACTCTTTAACCGGTAAGTATTTAAGCGGTGAGCGTAAAATAGAAATCCCTCAGCAACGAGTCCCTATTAACAAAGACAAAATACTCACTGTATTTGGTGCTAAGGGTAACAACCTAAAAAATGTGACGCTAAAAATCCCTGTTGGTCTATTTACTTGTATCACAGGGGTATCAGGCTCTGGTAAATCAACACTAATTAACGATACTTTATTCCCTATAGCTCAACGCCAACTAAATGGTGCAACAACCATTACTCCAGCCCCTTATTTGGATGTAGAAGGTATAGAACATTTCGATAAAGTTATCGATATTGACCAAAGCCCTATTGGCCGTACGCCTCGTTCAAACCCTGCCACCTATACGGGGGTGTTTACACCAATTCGTGAGCTATTTGCCGGTGTTCCTGAGTCAAGAACACGTGGTTACAACCCGGGGCGCTTTAGTTTCAACGTCAAAGGTGGGCGCTGTGAGGCATGCCAAGGTGATGGGGTCATTAAAGTAGAAATGCACTTTCTGCCAGATGTGTATGTCCCTTGCGACCAATGTAAAGGCAAACGCTATAACCGTGAAACGTTAGAAATCAAATACAAAGGGAAAAGTATTCATGAAGTCCTCGATATGACAATCGAAGAGTCTCGTGAATTTTTTGATGCCGTCCCAGCACTCGCTCGTAAGCTACAAACCCTGATGGACGTAGGTTTATCCTATATTCGTCTTGGCCAATCCGCGACCACATTATCCGGTGGTGAAGCCCAACGAGTAAAACTCGCCAAAGAGCTATCTAAACGGGGTACTGGGCAAACTATTTATATTTTAGATGAACCAACAACGGGTCTGCATTTTGCTGATATTCAACAGTTATTAGCTGTTTTACATCAGTTACGTGACCAAGGAAACACCATCGTTGTCATTGAACATAACCTTGATGTGATTAAAACGGCAGATTGGATTGTCGACTTAGGCCCTGAAGGTGGTAGTGGTGGTGGTGAAATTTTAATTTCCGGCACTCCTGAAGAAGTTGCTGAGTGTGAAAAATCACATACTGCAAGGTTTTTAAAGCCTATTTTAGAGCGCGGTTATTAAAAACTAAAGGCACAGGGAAAGCCGCCATGGCTTTCCCTTCATATCATCTGTATTCTTTCTAACCTAACGAATAACTAGTTATTAATACAATAATATCAATTAAATCAGTTTATTGTTCATCCGTCCTCAACAATGAACCTAAATCGCATATGGCTTTCAGTGGATAGCTATTAGAACCAGTTTCTGACGGGGTAGCTCATACTTATTTTATTTTTTGACATCTATTTCATGTGAGGCTGCCGTTATTGATACCGCAACGCTAAAGTTACATGGTGTTATCGATCTCACATCATCGAATCGGGTCGCACAAGAACGTCAAGGGACCTTAACTGGGGATACTGTCTTAAATGTTGAACCCATTAATGATACATTCAGAAATACTTAAGAACTACTCATATATGGGACACTATTTTTCGTCTCAGTGATCAGGTAATGGCTGTTATTACAGATAAAAGATAAAAAAAACGCAGGGCTCAGCCTGCGTTTATTGAATAACTTTCTTTATGGGTAAATAACTATTGGCTAACCGCAGCAAATGCTTCGACAATGCGTTTCACATTATGACGATTGACCCCAGCCATACAAACACGGCCAGTTCCCACTAGATAAACTGCAAATTCGTCTTTTAGGCGAGTAACCTGTTGTTGTGAAAAACCCGTATAGCTAAACATACCGCGTTGTTTTAACAAATGGTCAAAGTTTTGCTCAGGTAAAGCTTTCTTCAGTTCATCAACCAGCACTGTACGCATATCTAAAATACGTAAACGCATTTCTTCCACTTCCGCTAACCATTTCGCTTTTTCTGCGCTGTTGGTCAATACGGCAGCCACAATTTTGGCACCATTTGATGGAGGACTTGAATATAGACGGCGCACGCCTGCTTTAAGCTGACCTAATACACGGTCACGCTCATCTGGGTTTTCGCAAATAACTGATAACCCACCCGCACGCTCACCGTAAATACCAAAGATTTTAGAAAATGAGTTGCTAACAAATACAGGTAACCCTGCTTTGACCATAGTTCTAATCGCGTAGGCGTCTTCGTTGATACCTTCGGCAAAACCTTGGTAAGCGATATCCAAAAATGGGATTAGTTTATGTTCAATCGCCACTTTAGTAACTTCATCCCATTGGGCTGGCGTTAAGTCAGAACCCGTTGGGTTATGGCAGCATGGGTGCATTAAAATGATGCTATTTGCAGTCAATTTTTTGAACGTTGCCAACATTTCATCGAATTTAACACCTTTGGTTTTTTCATCGAAATACGGGTAATAGTGAACTTTTGTGCCAGCACCGGAGAAAATAGACGCGTGATTTTCCCAAGTTGGGTCGCTGCACCAAACCTCTGAATCAGGATAGTACTGGTGTAGGAAATCCGCACCAATTTTTAATGCGCCAGAACCACCAATAGTTTGCACGGTTGCAATACGCTCTTGAGCGATCAGTGGGCTATCTTCGCCAAATACTAGTTTTTGCAGTTCAAGGCGGTAATCTTTCAAGCCTTCCATCGGCAAATACAACGACGCACTGGCAGGGAGTTTGTTTAATGTAGCTTTCGCAGTACCAACAGTACCCAGTTCAGGCGTTTTACCTTCACCATCGTAGTAAAGACCGATACTCAAGTTAATTTTATTTTCACGAGTGTCTTTATTAAATTCATCCATCAACGACAAAATTGGGTCGCCCGGATACGCATCAACATGTTGGAACACAGGACATCTCCTAATCATTATTTAGCATTATTTCGTTTTGTTATTTGAAAATAACCCTTTGCTAACTATTCGTCTACATATTCCATCGCAACTCGTGAGGTTAATTTTGTGAGTAACTCATAGTTAATGATGCCTGTTTGTGCGGCAATTTCTTCAACTGGCAGACCATTGCCCCACAAAATAACGTCATCCCCCACTTTATCTTCGGCATTTGGCCCTAAATCCACGACAGTCATATCCATAGAAATACGCCCAATAATTGGCACTTTTCGTCCATTAATTAACACTGGCGTGCCAGAAGGGACATTACGCGGATAACCATCACCGTAGCCGATTGCGACAACCCCCAACCGTGTATCCCTATCGCTACACCATGTTTCACCATAACCGACGCACTGACCAGCAAAATGCTCCCTAACCGCAATTAAAGATGACTTTAATGTCATCACTGGTAATAAACCGAAACTATCTGCACTTTTCCCCTCTTGTGGGGATGCCCCATACATCATGATCCCCGGTCTTACCCAATCATAATGCGCTTCTGGCCAGAGTAAGATCCCTGCGGATGCAGCGATGGATTTTTCACCGTCTTTGCCTGCTATAAACTGTTTAAAGCAAGCTATCTGATTTGCGGTTGTAGAAAGGAGTGGAGCATCAGCTTGGCAAAAATGACTGACGATATTGATAGGAAGCTTAACATTTTTACAACGTTGCAGCCGTTGGTAAAAACCTTCTGCATCTTTTGGTAGCACGCCAAGACGATGCATTCCCGTATCTAGCTTCATCCAAACTTTCAGTGGGTGTGGAAGGTCGGCCGCTTCCAACATTGCCAGTTGCTCTACACAGTGGATAACAGTATCGATACGCTGTGCAGCCATCACAAGCAAGTCAGATTGCTCGAAGAAACCTTCTAATAAAACAATAGGTTTAGTAATACCATGCTGCCTGAGCAATAAAGCTTCATTGAGCCTCGCTACGCCAAAGCCATCCACCAGCTCTTGAACTGCGATACCGACTCCAGCTAATCCATGACCATAAGCGTTTGCTTTAACAACTGCAATCAATTGGCTATTTGGAGCGATGCTTTTCACCCGTTGCAAGTTGTGTCGCAGAGCGCGGCGGTTTATCAATGCGGTTGCCGCTTTCATTATTTCCTCGTTGTTTCTCTCTAATTTGGCCAAAAATTAAGCTGCACGTTGGCAGCTCAATATATTCTCTATTTGTTATACGCTAAAAAATATCAATTTCCATTCGATATTATTTTTATGGATCATTTAATTTTAATACTCTAATTCTAATGCCCAAATAGTTTGAGTTGTCGCTAGGCGGCGATTGAGCTAAGCCTAGGAGCATACATAAGTATGTGACTAGGATTAGGGAATGAAGCCAACACCGCGACAGCGCAAAAATATGACGAGTAGAACTATTTAATCTTAATACTCTAGCCAATACTCTAAATAGTTTGGGTTGTCGCTAGGCGGCGATTGAGCTAAGCCTAGGAGCATACATAAGTATGTGACTAGGATTAGGGAATGAAGCCAACACCGCGACAGCGCAAAATATGACGAGTAGAACTATTTAATCTTAATACTCTAGCCAATACTCTAAATAGTTTGGGTTGTCGCTAAGCGGCGATTGAGCTAAGCCTAGGAGCATACATAAGTATGTGACTTGCGTAGCTGAGTGTAGCCAGCACCGCGACAGCGCAAAAATATGACGAGTAGAACTATTTAATCTTAATATTCTAGCCAATACTCTAAATAATTTGGGTTGTCGCTAGGCGGCGATTGAGCTAAGCCTAGGAGCATACATAAGTATGTGACTAGGATTAGGGAATGAAGCCAACACCGCGACAGCGCAAAAATATGACGAGTAGAACTATTTAATCTTAATACTCTAGCCAATACTCTAAATAGTTTGGGTTGTCGCTAGGCGGCGATTGAGCTAAGCCTAGGAGCATACATAAGTATGTGACTAGGATTAGGGAATGAAGCCAACACCGCGACAGCGCAAAAATATGACGAGTAGAACTATTTAATCTTAATACTCTAGCCAATACTCTAAATAGTTTGAGTTGTCGCTAGGCGGCGATTGAGCTAAGCCTAGGAGCATACATAAGTATGTGACTAGGATTAGGGAATGAAGCCAACACCGCGACAGCGCAAAAATATGACGAGTAGAACTATTTAATCTTAATACTCTAGCCAATACTCTAAATAGTTTGGGTTGTCGCTAAGCGGCGATTGAGCTAAGCCTAGGAGCATACATAAGTATGTGACTAGGATTAGGGAATGAAGCCAACACCGCGACAGCGCAAAATATGACGAGTAGAACTATTTAATCTTAATACTCTAGCCAATACTCTAAATAGTTTGAGTTGTCGCTAGGCGGCGATTGAGCTAAGCCTAGGAGCATACATAAGTATGTGACTAGGATTAGGGAATGAAGCCAACACCGCGACAGCGCAAAATATGACGAGTATTTAGTCTTCGTCGTTATACGCAGGCCCCGCGTAATTATCAAAGCGCGACCATTGACCATTAAAGGTCAAACGTACCGTACCAATGGGACCATTACGTTGCTTACCAAGGATAATTTCAGCGACACCCTTGAGTTCGCTGTTATCGTGATAAACCTCATCACGGTAGATAAACATAATCAAGTCGGCATCCTGCTCAATAGACCCCGATTCACGTAAGTCAGAGTTAACAGGGCGTTTATCGGCGCGTTGCTCAAGGCTACGGTTTAACTGAGATAGCGCAACAACAGGGACATTTAACTCTTTGGCTAGTGCCTTAAGGGAACGAGAGATTTCGGCAATTTCAAGAGTACGGTTATCGGAAAGTGCAGGAACACGCATCAATTGAAGGTAGTCAATCATGATCAAACTTAACCCACCGTGCTCACGGTAAATACGCCGCGCACGAGATCGCACCTCCGTCGGCGTCAGGCCTGAGGAGTCATCGATATACATATTGCGCTTTTCCATCAAGATGCCCATGGTGCTTGAAATTCGCGCCCAATCCTCATCATCTAACTGCCCAGTACGAATACGAGTTTGGTCAACACGGGATAATGATGCCAACATACGCATCATGATTTGGTTACCTGGCATCTCCAAACTGAAAATAAGCACCGGTTTTTCCTCGGTCATTGCCGCATTTTCGCACAAGTTCATCGCAAAAGTAGTTTTCCCCATTGATGGACGTGCGGCAACAATAATTAAGTCAGAGCCTTGCAACCCAGCTGTTTTTTTATCGAGATCTTGATAGCCAGTAGAAACCCCTGTCACCCCATCGTGCGGTTGCTGATAGAGTTGTTCAATCTTTTCAACGGTTTCAGATAAAATGGCTTCGATGCCTTTTGGCCCTTCGTCTTTATTAGCCCGTGATTCTGCGATTTGGAAAACTTTAGTTTCCGCAAAATCGAGGAGATCTTCACTACTACGCCCTTGAGGATCATAACCCGCATCCGCAATATCATTAGCAACAGAGATCATATCACGCACAATCGCACGTTCGCGGACGATGTCAGCATAAGCATTAATATTCGCCGCACTTGGGGTATTTTTCGATAACTCTGCTAAGTAAGCAAAGCCCCCAACACTATCCAGTTCACCTTGTTGTTCAAGGGATTCTGATAAGGTGATTAAGTCAATGGGCTTGCCCTGCTCAAGCAGGATCTGCATTTGTGCGAAAATAGTACGGTGGGGACGGCTAAAAAAGTCGGCATGAGTGACTCGTTCAGAGACGGTATCCCAACGCTCATTATCTAACATTAACCCCCCTAAAACAGATTGCTCCGCCTCAAGGGAATGCGGTGGAAGTTTCAAACCTTCCATTTGGTGATCCCGGGGGGCATCTGTTTTAAAATTCGATGAGGGTTTTTTAGCCATACATTTGCATCCAAGTCTATAATTAACGAACAGCTTCTAGTATACGCCAATCTGATTTTTGTTGTGGCATTCTTTGCACCTTCACGCGAGAGAATTGCCTGATAACGCTTTCAACAAAAAGCACAAACCAATAATTCTTCTGATTGAAAGATGGCGTTATAGTAAACCTATTGATATTGTAAATAAAATGAATAGTCCTTATTGGAGATTGTCATGGCAAAACGTATTGAGTTCGCACAACATGGCGGCGCTGATGTACTTAACTTAGTAGATTATTCCCCAGTAAATCCGGCAGATAACGAAATTCAAATCGAAAACCGTGCTATTGGTATTAACTTTATCGATACCTATGTCCGCAGTGGTTTATATCCTGTCGCTAAACTTCCCAGTGGCCTAGGTACCGAGGCTGCTGGTGTTGTCGTTAAAACCGGAGCTCACGTTACGGGTTTCAAACCGGGCGACCGTGTCGTTTATGCTCAAGGCCCTTTGGGCGCTTATAGCGATGTACATAATGTCCCAGAGAGTGCGGTTGCGCATCTCCCCGATGGGATAACCTTTGAGCAAGCCGCAGCAAGTTCATTAAAGGGGATGACCGTCTATTATTTATTCCATCAAACTTACCAACTTAAGCAAAATGAAGTATTTTTGTTCCATGCCGCAGCGGGGGGGTGGGCTTAATCGCATGCCAATGGGCAAAAGCATTAGGTGCAAAAATGATCGGTACTGTAGGCTCCGCAGATAAAGCGCTGCGTGCTAAAGAAGCTGGTGCATGGGACGTAATTAATTACCAATCTGAAGATATCGCAGCTCGTGTTAAAGACATCACTCATGGCGAAAAAGTCAATGTGGTTTATGATTCTGTAGGGCAATCCACATGGCTGGCTTCTTTAGATTCACTAAAACGCCGCGGGTTGATGGTAAGTTTTGGTAACGCATCAGGCCCGGTTTCGGGTGTGAATTTAGGGATTTTAAACCAAAAAGGTGGGTTATACGTCACTCGTCCATCACTTGGGGTATATGTCACAAACCGTGCTGAGTTGGACCAAGCCAGCAACGCATTGTTTGACATGATTTTAAGCGGCAATGTGAAGGTAGATGTGCCGCAATCGCAAATTTTTGCTCTGAAAGATGCGCAAAAAGCCCATGAAACAATTGAGTCAAGAAAAACCCAAGGCTCGAGCTTGCTTATTCCATAACATAATAAGTAACGCCGAATAGAGCTGAAAAGCACCTTACGGTGCTTTTTTTATAGGTAAAATATGTTACTCACCCCGGGTAACAAACGCCAACGCTTGCTCAACGACCGCTAAATCCGCGCCTTTTTTATGGGCATTCTCACTTAAATGGCGGCGCCATTGGCGAGCACCAGGAATACCTTGAAAAATCCCTAACATATGGCGCGTCATATGACCTAAATAAGCGCCTTTAGTGAGTTCATTTTCAATATATGGATACATTTCTCGTACTGCATCTACCCCATTCGTAATAGGAAAATGCTCACCAAACAATTGGTTATCTACGGCAGTTAAAATCGATGGGTTTTGATACGCTTCACGCCCGACCATTACGCCATCTAAATGTTGAAGATGCTCTTTCGCCTCTTCCAACGTTTTGATACCGCCGTTAATCGCCATAGTTAAATGCGGAAAATCGCGCTTTAATTGATAAACACGCGGGTAATCTAACTGTGGTATTTCACGGTTTTCTTTTGGGCTCAAACCGGATAGCCATGCTTTACGAGCATGGATAATAAACATTTCACAGCCGCCTTGAGTCGAAACTGTTTCAATAAAATCACATAAAAATTGGTAGCTATCTTGCTCATCAATGCCAATACGTGTTTTAACTGTGATCGGAATAGTTGCCGCATCTTGCATTGCTTTCACACAATCAGCCACCAACTGCGCATCCCCCATTAAACAGGCACCAAAACGCCCATTTTGAACGCGATCTGAAGGGCAACCCACATTTAAGTTAACCTCATCGTAGCCACGCTCTTCGGCTAATTTTGCGCATTGAGCTAATGCAGCAGGGTCGCTTCCCCCAAGTTGTAGAGCAACAGGGTGTTCCTCTTCACTAAATGCGAGGTAATCCCCTTTTCCGTAAATAATCGCCCCTGTTGTCACCATTTCAGTATACAACAAGGTATTTTTGCTTAATAAGCGGTGAAAATAACGGCAATGACGATCGGTCCAATCGAGCATTGGCGCAACGGAAAAGCGGTTTAGGTTATGGTAGCCTTGTTTTGGGGTATTTTGATGCATGCTGCTCTTTTGTGTTGATGTTGAAAGCCATTGAATAGCCCCTAACAATGATAAAGGGCCAATAATAAATAAAGAAGAGTATTATAACATAGACCGTTTGGGATGCGATGTATTCGCACAGATATCAATTAAGGCGTGGATGATATAACAATACCCCGATAGGGATTTCTCCGCTATCAGGGGGCATGTCATTTTTCAGTTGCAATCTTTAAGTAAAATCCGAAATTTTGGACAAAATATTTAATTAAGATTAACAACCCAACATATTATTTAGTTTCTGCGCTCATTGTGACAAAATTACCCATACGTGCACTGGTAATGGTGTAGCTATCTGCACCCGCAGCTTTTGCTTTTGCCGCAATAATCGCTTCTGCTGAGTCTAAGGTATCGCTAGTTGCAGTTAAGGTTGCAGCGGAAGCACCAAAAGCCATTACCGATAATACAGAAGCTGCCATTAAAGTTTTAAACATGTTCATAATATAATTCCTTCGTTCGTTATAGGGGGAGGCAACCCGTGTTGCCTTCGATGGAGGTATGATATCGCCAAACCATATTTAAGTTAAAGCTAATAATATCGCTGTTCATATTCAAATTATTTGAATAATAAAAACGCAATTAAATAAACTCGTTGAAAGAGAATTAAAGTGACCTATCACGTTTTGTGATAGCCTGATTAAATCGTCATTCAGGGTAATAACCCCCTATTCCATAGGATTTTTATATGTCACTTGGTAATCGAAAACTTCCTCATTTTAAATACCACCCAAACCCTATTGAAACCAAAGCGTTTCTCACTGACAAAACTGTCACCTGTGATTGTTGCCAGCAACTTACAGATATTTATTATGAAAGCCCTTTTTACTCCGTTGAGGATATCAACGCATTTTGCCCTTGGTGTATCGCAAATGGCTCTGCTAGTGCAAAATTCGATGGAGAATTTCAAGACCCAGAAAGTGTGGAAGGGATCGATTGTGAATATGATAATAACGGCGAGTTTTTACAGACTATCAACCCCTATCCAAGCGAAATGTTTGATGAGCTAATCAAACGCACCCCTGGTTATCATGGTTGGCAGCAAGAGACTTGGCTGGCTCATTGTAATGAACCCTGTGAATTTATAGGTTACGTTAGTTGGAAAGACATCAAAGATAGGCTCGACGAGTTTGTTTCCCTTGCTGACGATGTGGCTGATTATGGTTTTTCAGTGGAAGAGCTAGCCACTATTTTAGATGAAGATGGAGCCGCACAGGGCTATTTATTCCGTTGTTTACACTGCCAAAAATTACGTTTGCATTTTGATTTCAGCTAATCAATAAAAAGGGCTGCACGAGGCCATATTGACCTCGCATTGACCTTTAAGGAGCCATCAATTCTACGATTTGCTCTGCAAGCTCTGGAGTTGCAGTAGAGAGCAAGCTTCCTGCAAACATGGCTTGTGTGCGTTCACCATTCAGCCCACAAACCTCACCTCCTGCCTCTCGAATACAGGGAATGAGGGCAGCGCTGTCCCATGGTTTCATTATGGTATCAATCGCACCATGAATACGACCAGATGCAACCATAGCATGTTGGTATGCATCATTTGCAAAAATAAAATCACGCGCTTCGCCCACGATGGCATCAAGATGATAAATTTGCGAGCCTTCAGAAGAATTATAATGACTGCTGTGGATCCCAGATGCACTGATTACAGCTTCTGATAATGATTTAGGGGATTGTTCGCCCAATTTCAGTTGCCGTAACGATTGCCCTGAGCTTTCCAACCAGCAACCTTCCCCTTGAGATGCATAGAACATCGTTGATATAGCAGGGAAACTAATGACACTTAGGAGTGGCTCCCCATTTTCAACATAAGCAATTAACGTACTAAAAAGCGGCACACCATAAATAAATGCACGCGTTCCATCAATTGGGTCGATAACCCAACCCGAACTAAACTTTTGTTCACCTTCAAAACCAAATTCTTCACCTAAAACTAAGGTATTAGGTGTACGCTTCGCAAACAGTTCCCTGATTTCTTCTTCAACTCGGATATCCGTTTCAGTCACTACCGAGCGATCGGCTTTATAGTCAAATTTCCCCGCGCTATAGAAAGCTTCTACCGTCATTGTTTTGACTAGTTTAGCGGCTTCAAGTGCGATATCTAACATGAGTATGCTCCTGATTGAAAAAAGAAAACCAGTATAACTGACAGGTCACTAAACCAAAGAGGGTTTAAATGCCTTGTTCACTGCTGAATAAGCCATTCCCGAGCTAAATTTGTTGTAGTGAAACATCACCAAAAGTCATAAAAACCAACGTGTGACCCGCGACACCTCGGTAAACACCTTGCTGGTTGTTTAATTCGCAAGCTAACGCGGTGAGCTGCCAAGCGTCATATTCTTCAATGTCGCTCACTCGTGCGGTCAACAACGGGTTATCACTGCGCTCACCATAGGCTTTAACTGCAATGGCATCATGTGTAAGCGCGGGTTGGATCGAACTATTTGCCCAACTCCACATCCAACTGCCTTGGTTTTGGTCATATGTTCCAACGATTTGTACCGGTGCAGTCGCCATTACATTGTTTGGAGCGTGAAAAATAATCGTCCCTTCGTCTTGGTCTACCGACCAATCGGCTTGGTCCAATTTCCACGTGTCACAATGAAACTGATTTTTAGCTTGTAAGGCATTCATACTGCGTTCAATAAGCGCCTCGTAAGGCATTTGTTCTAATTCGTTATTCATGAGTTACCTAATATTTTTTAACGCATTGATGACCAACTGCCAAAATTTATGGTGGTCTAACTTAACTGCGACCTGTGTATGGCAGTCAGCTGGTGCTGGGTGACGGAAATCAGCTACCGTCATACCTAATGTCAATGACCCTGTTAATTCGATATCAATAGGAACTTTTTGTGTAGTAATAACTGAAGGATCAATCACATAAGCTACAGCGCAAGGGTCATGAACCGGAGGAGCATCAAAGCCTTGAGCTTGTTTGTACATTTTCCCGAAAAAATCCAGAAGTTCCACAACAAATTGCGAACAATCACTACCAATCGCTGCAATTTCATTTACAACATCCGGGGTCGCGAGGGCTTGGTGCGTCAAATCTAACCCCACCATGGTCAGTGGCCATTTTTCATTAAAAACAATATGGGCAGCCTCTGGGTCAATTTTGATATTAAATTCCGCAACTGCGCTCCAATTCCCCACATGGTAGCCACCGCCCATCAGCACCACTTCCTTCACCCGCTCCACAATGCGGGGCTCTAGACGAGCAGCAAGCGCAATATTGGTTAATGCCCCTGTTGGTACTAACGTTACCGTTTTAGGGGGGTGTGACATAATGGTATCAATAATCAATGAAACAGCATGTCTTTCATCTAATTTAAGTGTGGGCGTTGGTAAAATAGGGCCGTCTAACCCTGAGTCCCCATGTATGTCTGGTGCAACTTCGCTATTACGCACTAATGGGCGAACAGAGCCCGCGGCAAAAGGAACCCCCGTGATCTTAGCCATTTCAGCAATCGCTAGAGCATTATAAGTGACTTTTTCGAGGGTTTGGTTACCTGCAACGGTTGTTACAGCCAATAAATCAATGTCTGGATTGCCGTAAGCCAGTAATAATGCAATTGCATCATCATGACCAGGGTCGCAATCAAGAATTATTTTTTTGCTCATACCTTACCTTATCAATAAATGAGGAGTCAGCTATGACTAGTCTGACCCCAATGTAACGAGCTAATAAGATAAAATCTATGCTTACTATCTGAATAACTACAAAATTACTTTAAAACATGTGCATAGACACGTTTTTTCTCACCTTCATTCTTGGAAATATAAACGCCTTGTAATTCAGGAGCAAAACCCGGTAGAGCGTTGATCCCAGCTTCAAGAGCTTTGAAGTAACGCAATACAGGGCCTGACCAAACTTCCCCTGGCACAACACACAATACCCCAGGAGGGTAAGGCAAGGCTCCTTCAACGGCAATACGCCCTTCTAATTCATCCAAGGGTAGTAACTCACAGTTACCCCGAATAAATTCAATATGGGCTTGCTGAGGGTTCATTTTTACCTTAGGGAAATGTTGCTTACGGAACATTTCTTTTTGCAATTGCTTAATATTATCGTCAACGCTGAGTTGGTGCATTTCTTGGCACAGACGGCGTAACGTATAACCATGGTAATGGCTTTCATAACGCTGATAAACCGACGGTAATACGTCAACTAATAATGCATCTTCATCGAGTAATTGCTCAAAGCGAACTAAATGAGACACCAGCAATTCCAGTTTTTCGCGCGTTTCCGCTGGTGTTAATAGAAATAGAATGGAGTTTAAGTCGCATTTTTCAGGGATCACACCATGTTCACGTAAAAAATGCGCCAAAATAGTCGCAGGTACACCGAAAGCCTCATATTCACCACTTTCGACGTCGATACCCGGTGTCGTTAACATTAATTTGCATGGGTCAACGAAGTATTGATCCTGTGCATAACCATCAAATGCATGCCAACGTTGCTTAGGGATAAAATTAAAAAAGCGCTGCTCACTCGCAATTTGCTCAGTAGGATAATCCTGCCATAACTTGCCATCAACCATTTCAGGAACAAAGGGCTTAAAGTAACGACAGTGCTGAAGTATGGATTTTCTGACTTCAATGCCCACTTTTACGCAATCCATCCACATCATATTGCCGGCAGCGCCTTGATGTATACGTGCATTGACATCCAGAGAAGCAAATAGTGGGTAAAATGGGCTCGTAGAGGCATGCATCATAAAGGCATTATTGAGTTTTTTATGAGAAACAAAACGCTCTTGACCTTTGATGTGATTATCTTTTTTATGGATCTGTGAAGCTTGAGAAAACCCGGCTAACTGCTTATGGACGGACTGAGTGACCATAATACCAGGGTCATTTTCAGTTAATTCGAGCAGTAATGGCGAGCACTGACGCATCATCGGTATAAATTGCTCATAACCAACCCATGCAGAATCGAATAAAATATAATCACATAAATGCCCAATTTTATCGACCACTTGTCGTGCGTTATACACTGTTCCGTCATAGGTGCCTAATTGGATCACCGCCAATCGAAACGGCCGTACAGCTTGCGACCGTTCTGGCATAACATCTGTAATTAATTCACGTAAATAAGTTTCTTCAAAGCAATGTGCATCAATACCACCGATAAAGCCAAATGGGTTACGCGCCGTTTCAAGATAAACCGGTGTCGCCCCCGCTTGGATCAATGCGCCATGATGATTTGATTTGTGGTTATTACGGTCAAATAATACGAGGTCGCCCGGTGTTAATAAGGCATTTAATACCACTTTATTCGACGATGAAGTGCCATTTAGGACAAAATAGGTTTTATCTGCATTGAACACTTTAGCCGCAAATTTTTGGGCTTCTTTCGCAGCACCTTCGTGGATCAGCAAATCCCCCATCGCAACATCTGCATTGCAGAGGTCGGTACGAAAAAGGTTTTCACCATAAAATTGGTAAAACTGCTCCCCCGTAGGGTGACGACGGAAAAATTGCCCCCCTTGGTGCCCAGGGCACGCAAAAGTCACATTATGACCCGCAGCATAATCCATCATTCGAGCAAAAAATGGAGGTAATAACTGCTCAAGATACTGATTAGCAGCATCAAGTAATTGGCGGCTATTTTCTTCACGCTCAGCAGGTGCTGGCGGCAAAATGGCCGTTAAATAAGGAGGTAATTTTTCATCCGTTGGTAGCTGTTTATCACTAATGATAAACAGCGGAATACTGAGCTGACTCTCAGCAACCCTTTTCCACAGCCCTTGGTTGGCATCTTGTTCAGATAGCACAACAGCAGCAATATTGTTTAACTGTGCATCGCGAATATCTACCCACTGAAATTCACCAGTAAAATAGATAGCGACCCCCTGGCTACATGCCACATTGATTTTATTCATAACAGTCTGGCTCTTAGTTAGCTGAGGAAAAGAGGCGGTCAATATACTTGATAGGTAGGGGAATTGGAATGACCTGCGCCTTGGCAAAAAATCAGCAAAACAAAAAGTCGATTATTTTTTATAAGCCTCTGGTTAATAGCATAAAAATGCTAACAGCTAGCAGCTCAATTACCGAAATTTTATTTTTACATTTCAAAGATATAAAGATAAACCGACTAATTAATTAATAATTAACAATCAATTAGTCGGCTAATTTATCATGTGCGGAACGTTAGTTGTTTTTTTCCACATACAATGTTTGAGATGGGAATGCGAAGTCAGCATTATGACGTTTTACGATATCGATTATCTTTAAATATACCGCTTGCTGCGCAGCTAACCACTCTGCCCATACGGTTGTTTTCGTAAAACAATACACCATAATATTTAACGAAGAATCGGCAAAGGCATCAAAATATACTAATAATGTTTGCCCTGTATCGATATTTTCATCTTGTTTTAGCATCGTGCGTATCTCATCAACAATCGCACCAATTTTGTCAGCGTCTTCATAACGCAAACCAATTTCTGTTTTAATACGTCGATTAGTCATACGCCCAGGGTTTTCCACACTAATTGAAGAAAAAACTGAGTTCGGTATGTAGAGAGGTCGATGGTCAAAAGTAATAATTTTTGTGATCCGCCAACCAATTTCGACCACGGTACCTTCAATATTTCTATCTGGTGAACTGACCCAATCACCAATATTAAAAGGACGATCAAAGTAAAGCATTAATCCCGAGAAAAAGTTACTGAGAATGTCTTTACCTGCCATACCAATGGCGATACCACCAATACCACCAAATGCCATCAGCCCTGATAAGCTCATGCCAAAATGTTCACCAAAAAGCAGTACAATGATAACAAAAACTGTCGTTTTAAATACCCTAGCCACAATACGTGCTGATGTAGGGTCACTCCCTTTTTGAATTTGTTTCTTTTCTAATCGATTCGCTAATTGAAACAATTTTCGCATTAAAATTAAGGCGATAGCTGAAATTGTTAAAAAATTAACTAAAGACGTTGAAATAAAACTTAAATCAAAGTCTGTTGCTGCCATATCCACATACTGGGCCAATACAATCACAATGCCACAGAGTACAACTGTTTGAATAATATGGATAAGAATGCTTTTATTTTTGTGCTTATGCCTTTTATGGAGCACTTCAAAAACGACATACAGTGCAAGGCATGCTGCAATCAATGTCATTCCAATCGCATATTTTTCAAGTAACGCTTCTATCATCTCTAACCGCCCTAAAATTTAACCGACAGGTATTATTATTGTGAGTTAGTTCATTTTTGCTGCATGTTGTTATCAATTCATTTTGTTATTAAGATAACAATAATAAATATAATTTTCCCAATAATTATCAATTACTTTTTCGATAATCCAATAATGAATAACACACTATTTTCCCCTAACGAAAAAGAAATCTGCAACGTCCAGAAGCTGCGACCACAACAAAAATACACGTATTTTGTAGGCAAAATAGCCGATTGGGAGCAAGTTTGGGCAATCAGTGATGGAAATAGCCTTATTACAGTAAGAAACGGTATGCATGACCTTTCCCTCCCTTTATGGCCAGCTAAAGCATACGTAGAGCAGTGCTTAACCGGCGAATGGGCTCATTTTTCACCCATATTATTTTCCCTTGAGCATTTGATGACGGAAGTATTACCAGATATGCATGAAGCAAATATTAAAGTTGCAATAATGATGCAACCTGATAGAAAAAACATACTACTTTATGATGCAGCGAGGCTACTTTCTGATTTACAAGAAGAATGTCAACAATATGAATAAGGCAGCGAATCGCTGCCTTTTATCAAAGATCCCCTGAAAAATCGTCAATGACTATTTTTCAACCCCCGTTGTTACGGTAAATTGACGTGTTTCACCCGCTTGTAACCAAATTAATGTTTGGTTATTTTTTGCCGCCATAAAGCCTTCTGGCCGGCAAGTTGCAGGGAGTACAAACGCGCCAACCTTTTGGTCTCCATTATATAAAATCCAGCGGGTGGCATAATTAAGTTCATTCGAGTTAAAACGTGTGATGAACGTATTCCCATCTGGCGATGTCATCCTGAACTCTGGCTCGGTAGTATATTGGCTCAAGTTATCCATAAAGAAAACAATTTCAGGGTCACACATATCTGGTTGGTCAAGTTGATTTAACGTCACTTTGCCTGATTTTAAGGACTCATTAAACTCAAGCCACTGCTCGGTTGGATGTACATGACCCGGTATTGATTCACGCAGCTTAATCGCATGTTCTGGGATATTTTGCGTCAATGTTGCCTTATCTACATAAGCATAATTCATATGGCACATATACTGGAGTGGCATAGGAACAGACGCCAAGTTTGTCACTGACATTTGTATATCAAATAACGTACTGTTTTCCTTTAATAAAACTGATGGGGTAGCGCGATAATGATGACCAAAACCCATCACATACTCATATTCACCGACAATTTTTAAGCTATCTTCTGTCAGCTCAAGCCAACTGCTATCCATTGATGCACAAGGCATTTCTCCATGCAATGGGTGAGTATCCTCTGGTGAAGGGCAGCCATTACTGATTAAACCTGAGTGAAAAGCAAAGCAACCATACGTTTCTACGACTGTTGGGACACGTTTCGGGGCTGAAAACATATTTTCCATTTTCAGATTTTGGCCACAAAATTCAGCATCCCAAATCATTTGCCCTAAAAAAGGTAAAATAGTTAAATAACCTTGCTGATTTTCAATACGTAAACCTTCTACGCCCGTTTGATAACGGAAAGCTGTCGCAGCAAATTGGTCATTTTGTAAAATAAGGGTCGGTTTTTCCGTAAATAAGCTTCTGTGAAGTGGTATTAGTGTATTCATTTTCATACTCACGGTTTGATTAAATGGATGGAATTGGGTAGCTCACACTACCCAAATTGATTCGCTGAATTATTTTGCTTCTTGTTTTGCTTTAAAACGGCGTTCACCAACAAAGTAAATACCAACATAAACAAAGCACAACATAGAAACCAAGAATGAAAGCTGTAAAGAGTGCAACATATCAGCGACATAACCTTGTACCGCAGGGACAACTGCAGCCCCAACAATCGCCATCACAATGACCGCACCCGCCATTTCAGTATGTTCATTATCGACTGTATCCAAAGTGCCCGCATAAATAGTCGCCCAGCAAGGTCCAAATAAAATGCTCACCATTACAGCGGCGTACACCGCGGTAAAACTTGGAATAAATGCAACATAAATAAGGAACAGAGCACCAATCACAGAATAGATAATTAATACTTTTTCTGCGTTAAAACGAGTCATTAAGATATTGGCGATAAATTTACCAATAAAGAAACACGCAAAGCTATATACCATGAAGTTCGATGCATCACGTTCGTTAATATCGCCCATTTCTAACGCTAAACGAATAGTGAATGACCAAACAGCAACTTGCATCCCAACATATAAGAACTGAGCAATAATCCCTTTTCTAAAACGGCTATTTTTGGCTAAATACTTTAACGTATCGATCGCAGAGGGGCGTTTGTGATCCTGAGTTTCTGCAACTTTACATTTAGGAAACTTAGTAATAAGGAATAAGATCATCACCACGACCAATACCATGATCATATAACGATAGGGTTCGAGTGTATTTTCTAACATCGCTAGGCGGAATTCATGAATTTGTTCCGCATTCATTCCCGCCATTTGGCTTTGCAGGCTATCTCCTTCGGAGAAAACGAGATATTTACCCAGTAAAATCCCCCCAGCCGCACCAATAGGGTAAAAGGTCTGGCTAATATTCAAACGAAGTGTAGCGTACTGTTTTGGACCAATCATCGAACTATAGGTATTTGCTGCGGTTTCAAGGAAACTTAAACCAATAGCAATCGCGAAAATTGCCGCTAAAAACATCGTATAGGTTGCCATATGTGAAGCTGGGAAGAACAAACTACACCCTGCGATGTAGAGGATTAGCCCCACCATAATAGTGTATTTATAGCTGGTTTTTTTGATCACCAAAGATGCAGGGATCGCAATCAAAAAGTACCCACCATAAAACGCACTTTGCACCAAAGCTGATGCAAAGTTACTAAGTTCAAAAACACTTTTAAACTGTGTGATCAAAATGTCATTTAATGCCGCTGCACAACCCCAAAGAGGAAAAAGGCAGGACAGTAGGATAAATTGAAATAGAGGAGTCTTACTCAGGTAGCCATCCGGTAACTGAGTGATGTTCTTAATGTTCATAGTAACCCTTATAATTTTATAATTTATACCCGATGACTTGCTATTCAGTTCTAGTGACTGATTAATACATCAAAGGGTATACAGCTACGTTGACTATTATTATTTAGCTATTTGTTAACTGTGTTGATTTGCACAAATTCCGTAAATTGCTCAACACTTGGATAAGAAGATTGAGTCCCTTTCCCTGTCACACTAAATGCAGAAAACATCACTGCTTTTTTCAGTGCTTCTTCAATATTCCCGGTGTGTACATAATAATGAGAAAAACAGCCAATAAAGGCATCTCCAGCGCCACTGGTATCAATGGCATTTACTTTGATAGCAGGTATATACAACTCACTATCGCGCGTCATCCACAAAGCCCCTTTATCACCAAGTGTGACAATCAGGTTTTTTAGGCCTTTATCCAATAGTGATTGTGAAGCTCGGCGGATGTTGTCCATCGTGTCGACTGGCATATTGGTTAGAATTTCTAATTCCGTTTCATTGGGTACAAAGAAATCACAACGGCAGGCAAAATCTAGATCGAGCGTTCGTTGAGCGGGGGCCGGGTTAAGTAATACGGGTATCCCATGCTTGTTACCAAAAGCGATCGCGTGATACACCGTTTCGAGTTGGACTTCTAATTGTAGGACGATCAGTTTGCATTTTTTTAGATCTTCAGCAGCCCGATCGATATCCTCTGGTGATAAAAACTTATTCGCTCCTTTAACGATCAAAATACTATTAGACGAATTTTGATTAACAAAAATTGGCGCGACACCACTTGAAGTACACGGAACTTTTTCCACATAGCGCGTGTTAATCCCGTAAGATTCAAGATTACGGATGGTGTTATCTGCAAAGATATCATCGCCGACTTTAGTTAACATAATCACTTTAGAATTCAATTTAGCCGCAGCAACAGCTTGGTTCGCACCTTTACCGCCGCAACCAATTTTGAAAGCTGGCGCTTCTAGCGTTTCGCCTTCTTTTGGCATTTGATCGATATAAGTGATCAAATCAACCATGTTTGAACCAATAACTGCTATATCCATAATGTCCCTCGTGTTAAATAAATCACATAATGATATGATACTAACATTATCATGTTGCAAAAATATCATTTGTGATTAGGATCTCGAATAACGAATGATCAAGTGTTACATCTACCACATTTCCTCATTCTTTGTTGTCTTATCCACATTTATATAGGAAAGTTGAAAATGCAAGACTTAGCAAAATATATTGATCACACTTTACTCGCTGCTAATGCAACTGTTAGTGATATCACAAAATTATGTGCAGAAGCGGCAGAGCACCATTTTGCCTCAGTATGTGTCAATACAGGATATGTGCCTTTAGCCAGTGAGCTGTTAAAAAACAGCGACGTTAAGGTTTGCTGTGTGGTAGGCTTCCCTTTAGGTGCATGTTTAACTGAAGCTAAAGCTTTTGAAGCGGCTGAAGCCGTGCGCCGTGGAGCTGATGAAGTTGATATGGTCATCAACGTCGGGATGCTAAAAAGTGGTGATTTAGACTTTGTTCGTCAAGATATTGAAGCTGTTTTTGCCGCTTGCGGTAACGCAACACTCAAGGTTATCTTAGAAAACTGCCTACTAACAGATGAAGAAATTACACAAGTTTGTGAAATTTGCCGCACAATTAAAGTTGGTTTTGTGAAAACTTCAACAGGTTTCAGTACAATGGGGGCGACTGAACACCATGTTGCTCTAATGCGTAAAGTAGTCGGCAACGAAGTTGGTGTAAAAGCGTCTGGCGGCGTTCGCGATCGTGAAACTGCCATTAAAATGATTGAAGCTGGTGCTAACCGTGTTGGCGCTAGTGCAAGTGTTGCAATAGTCACGGGGAATAATGACCAGCCAAGTGACTACTAAATGCTGGGGCGCGGTCTAACCGCGCCAATTTTATGTATTACAAAAGGACTGTAGGGTGATAGAAACTAAACAAAAAGAACGCCTTCGCCGCTTAAGTGAATGTTTAAAACGTTCAGGACGCATTCATTTAAAAGAAGCCGCTAGAATACTCGAAGTATCAGAAATGACCATTCGACGAGACCTTAGCGCAGATACCGAAGGCCCTATCCCAATGTCACTACTCGGTGGCTATATTGTTTCTGTTACCCAACCCGCCAATTTAATCGCTCAAGAACAACAAGCGGATATTTTTACCCCAGACCAAACCGAAGCACTGTATATTCCAAACCTTGCCGCGAGTATGGTTACTGAAGATGATGTGATTTTCTTTGATAATGGTATTGAAATGGCAACATTGATTTCTCTTATCCCAGAGGAGATCAGTTTCACTGGAATTTGTTACTCACATAACGTTTTTTTAGCGTTAAGCCAGAAGAAAAATGCCACCGCCTTGTTATGTGGTGGTGAATATCGGCCAAAAAGCGATTCCTTTTACAACCCTTCATTACCTTCACTACTCGATTCAATTAACCCCAAAAAAGCCTTTATCTCTGCGGCTGGCGTACACGGGAACTATGGTGTGACTTGCTATAACTTGGATGATTTACCCATGAAGAAAAAAGCCATGGAAAAGTCCATTCGTAAGATTTTATTAGCGCCCTATAACCTATTTGATGAAGTTGCTACCGCCAATATGGGGGAATTGTCACAATTCGATGTGATAGTCACCAATCGCCAACTTTCCGATGAATACGAAACTTACTGCCGCAATGGTTTTGTGAAAGTGATTTTTTAAAAAAATTATCATTAAGCGGGCCGTTTATTACCCGCTTAAATTAAATTTTCACGGTTAAATAATCCTCTGCCATTATTGTGGCTGGGAATATTGCTTGGCACTCAGCAAGTAACCTTGGGATATCATGAGTCATATAACGCCCACTCAAATGGGTTGCAATAAAGCGTTTTACCCCAGCAGCACGAGCTAATCGAGCCGCTTGTTCCGTAGTTGAGTGCCCGCGTTCATTGGCTTTTTCCGCAAATGCTGCTTCTAAAGTGGTTTCATGCACCATAACATCTGCATTTTTAGCGAGTGCTAGCCCCTGGTCGGTTGGCTGAGTGTCACCAAAAATTGCAATCACTTTACCAGAGATAGGTTCGCCTAAATACTCCGCGCCATTCACAGTTCGACCATCTTCCAAAGTGATTGTTTTACCCGCTTTTAGGTCTTGCATCCACGGCCCCCGAGGGATGTTATCTTGCGCGAGTCGCTCTGCATCTAAAGCCCCGCTCTTTGCATGCTCTTCAATACGGTAGCCGTAGCATTCCACTCGGTGGTCAAGGGGGTAAGCCGTCACAATCAATTCGCCATCATCAAATAACTGCCCAGCTTGAATTTCAATGATGTTGAGTGGATAAGTCATATAAGACTCACTCACACGCAAAACGGTTTCAACATATTGTTTCAACCCTTTCGGACCATATAGCGTCAAAGGTTCTGTTGCGCCCCCCATTGAGCGGCTGCATAACAAACCCGGTAGCCCAAAAATATGATCGCCATGTAAATGTGTAATAAAGATCTTGTCAATTTTTGGCGTTTTAAATGGGCTATTTAAAATACGGTGTTGTGTGCCTTCCCCGCAATCAAATAACCAATAGCTTTTTCGAATACCGACCAAATTTAATATCATACTGGTGACATTACGCTCTTTCGTTGGCACACCAGCACTGGTTCCTAAAAATGTAAGCTCCATACTACCCTCATCTAATCCATTGTTTTTATTATAGTAAGATTTTTTCCAATGACAATTTTATTGATTTTACCCAGTCACTTATTCGATATTTTTCAATTATCAATAAACGCGGTCATTCCAAATAATTCCAATATAAAAACCGCTTTTCCATATTATTCCAAGTAATTCCCAAGCGTTTTTCTCAATACTTGTTCCAAAATAACGGAAATGAATATCCAATCTAGGAATGTATTTAATGAATTGCCCTAAAGACAAACGCTCTCATCCTTTAGCCTTATTTATGGCAGCTTGGTCATTGACCATTATGCCAATGTTGCCTAGCTATGCAAAAATGCTCGAACCGAAAGAATTACCGCTTTTAGGCAGCACGGTAGAAAACCCTGAAAATAGCACCATGGAACGTGACTTAGCACAATACAGTAAAACAACTGCAACACTGCTATCTCAACAAAAAAATAGCAATGATATCGCTGAGATGGCACAAAGTTACGCGTTTAACCAAGCCGCTAATGTTGCAATAGACGAAATTACCCGTTGGTTATCAAAAGCCGGTAATGTCAAATTAAGCCTAAATGTTGATAAAAAATTATCCCTTAAAAGTAGCCAATTTGACTGGCTGATCCCTTGGTATGAACAGGCTGATATGCTGTTATTTACCCAACATAGCATTCATAATACCGATGGAAGGTTACAAAGCAATAATGGTATTGGGTTACGCCAGTTCAACGACCGCAACACAGTTGGTATCAATGCTTTCTTTGACCATGACCTTTCCCATTATCATTCCCGTTTAGGCATCGGTGCCGAATATTGGCAAGATTATTTAAAACTCACGGCGAATAGCTATTTACCTGTTTCTGGATGGCGTAGCACATCGGCATTATCTCAAGCCTATAATGCACGCCCTGCCCGCGGTTGGGATGTACAAGCAGAGGGGTGGTTACCTGCTTACCCTCACCTCGGCGGTCATCTTAAATTTGAACAATATTTCGGTCAGGATGTTGCTCTTATGGGGAAAAATAAACGCCAAAAAGACCCAACAGCAGCCTCAGTTGGTGTCAATTGGACCCCAATTCCCCTAGTCACCTTGAGTACTCAGCATAAAATCAGTAGTGGATTACATGATACCAGTGCCAAAATGCAGTTTACTTGGGCATTTGATAAAGCATTCGCTGAGCAAATGGACCCATCGAAAGTAGGCGACTCCCGTCGAGTGTCTAGTAACCGCCACGATTTCGTTAATCGAAATAACAATATTGTTCTAGATTACCAAAAGAAAACTGTTATTCAGTTAAAGCTCCCAGAAAAAACACAAGGTGAAGCAGGCCAAGAATTACAACTTGTACAATCAGTTACAACTCAATACCCCCTTAAAAAAATTGTCTGGAACTCCCCTGAATTATTCGCTGCTGGGGGTGTTATTAGTTCATCAGGTCAAAATGCTAGGTTAAAATTGCCAGCATATAAAATGGCCTCAACCCCTTCAGAAAGTAAAAAATTGAACCGTTATCATTTAAGTGCCGTTGCTTATGATATTAATGGGAATACATCATCAACAAGTGAAACACTGATTGAAGTCACGGATACCATCGCCACAGCAACCAGCCCAGCACAAATACAGGGTATTAATATCAGTAAAACAGCATCATTGGCGGATGGCAAAGAAGCAAATATAGTTTCCGTTTATATTACCGATGCTAAAGGTAAGCCTATCGCAGGGAAAACCGTCAATTTTAGCGCCACGCTAGGTAAAATTGACGCTCATGGTGTGACAAACCAACAGGGAATGATTGACATGCCCCTGACCAGTATGATGAGTGGTATCAGCGAAGTTACCGCATCTGTCGATGGTCATACTGAAACCGTTGCCGTCTATTTTATCAGCGGTCATTTAAACAAAATTAAAATTCTTAACACCAGTACAACCTATGCTGGCGCAGAGACGACCATTTCACTCAGACTCATTGATGAAAATGACAACCCTATTTCTGGTGCCGATGGGATCATTATGATCAATATGGGTAATAAACAAATCCCAGTAGAAATCGAAGAAAACTCCGCCAACCTAGGTGAATATAGTGGAATACTTGCAGGGCAAATGGAAGGTGATTACACCATAACTGCTTCTTTACAGGGAAAAACGTCACCAGAGTACACTTTAACTGTAAGCTCACCACTCACCGTCGATGCGATCAACCCTGACGGCAGCGGCCCTCAAGGTCAGTTAGGTGTTGTTGCGCATGTAGAAATCACCACAAGAGCAACCAGTAATTTGAACGTCGGTGATGATTTACTACTTACCGTTACCCTCAGTGATGCATTTGGTAATACACTTGAAGGTATAGACCCTCGTAATATCGACCTTGGAAACCATAACGCTAATCTTGTCGGTTGGTATGAAGAGCGCGATGGGGATTATTCTACCGACTTAACATTAACAGCAGCCGGTAACCTTGATATTGCAGCCTCAATCAATGGCCACTCAACACAAACAACGGTCTCAGTAAGCCAAGTAACACCTTAAACACCCTATTTCCCCCCGTATATAGGGGGGAATGAAAAAACCTTACCAATCAATTGGTAACCATACCATTCCAAACTTTTCCACAACGCTAACTTAATTTCCGTTTAAGTCCAATAAATTCACAAGCATATACACCACTCCCCCCTGACAATAGCAACGTTAATATTGATATCAGGAATAAGTTCGATGGCTCCCCTTTCGTCAAAATTGAAACCAACGTTCTCGAATCGCTTGGCGCTCGCCGCTGCCATTGGGTCTATCGCCATTATGCCGGCCATACCCAGTTACGCCCAAATACTCAGTACGGACAACTTACCTACATTGGGGAGCGATGCCTTTCAATTTGACCCGCTTCCCTCCTCTGATGGTACTGAACGCTTTCTGGCTAAATATGGGCAGAATGCGGCAAACTTGACCTCTGAGGAAAACAAGACAAAAAACCTCTCGGAAATGGCACAGGACTATGCTCATCAAAAAGCAGCTGATGTTGCCACCGATGAAATATCTCACTGGCTGTCAAAAGCCGGTAATGCTAGGCTCAATATTAACCTTGATAAACAACTGTCGATTAAAAATACCCAATTGGACTGGTTGATACCTTGGTATGACCAACCCGATTTGTTACTGTTTTCCCAACACAGCATTCACCGAACTGATGGCAGGCTGCAAACTAATCACGGTATAGGGTTACGCCACTTTAACCAAAACAGCATGATGGGTCTGAATACCTTTTTTGACCATGATTTATCCTATCATCATTCCCGCTTAGGATTTGGCCTAGAATACGCACAGGATTACGCCAAAATCAGCGCTAATAGCTACTTAAGGCTATCTTCTTGGCGCAGCACATCAGAATTAAAAGATGATTATGATGCGCGCCCTGCCAATGGGTGGGATATTCAAGTCGAAGGGTGGCTTCCTACTTATTCAAACTTAGGCGCTAACTTAAAACTAGAGCAATATTACGGTGATGACGTCGCTTTATTTGGTAAAAATAAACGTCAGAAAAACCCTATGGCCACCACTGTTGGTGTGCATTGGACCCCTTTCCCATTGCTGGGTATTAATGCAGAGCATAAAATAGGAAATGGCAATACCAACGAAACTCGTGTAAACCTCGGTTTAACTTGGCTATTAGGCAAAAATCTAGCGCAGCACCTTGACGCTTCAGCAGTCGATGCAACTCACCGTATTTCCAGTAACCGTCATGATTTTGTTAATCGCAACAATAATATTATTTTGGAATATCAAAATAAAAACTTAATTTTGCTGTCATTACCTCAGGTTATTCAAGGCGTGACCGGCGAAGAAGTGTCTATTATTCGCAACTTAATCTCAGAGTATCCTCTCGAAAAAATTATTGTTGAAGCCCCTGAGTTGGTAGCGGCAGGTGGTAGCATTACGCTAAATGGTCTCAAGAGTTCAGTGAAGTTGCCCTCTTACAAAATAGCGGAAAATGACGTTAAAAACCAACAACTCAACCAATATCGCCTAACAGTAACCGCTTATGACATTAAGGGGAACATGTCACCACAAGCTGAAACCTTAGTTGAAGTGTCCAATACTGGCTTGCTCGCTATCATCCATAAAAATGGTACAAAAAAGAGTAATGTTATAGCAAATGGTCGAGACCCAAATGTATTCACTGTAGTTATTAAGGATTCGCTTGGACATACCGTCCCAAATGCAAAAGTGAATTTTACCCTACCCGCTGGGCTTACCTCGTTCAATCAAAAAAATACAAGTTATTATTCGTTATTTAACCATTTTATGTGGAAAGCACAGGTCGCAAAATCCGCTTCAGAACAAGAGTTCGCCATTATAGCTAATAGCAAAGGAGAAGCTTCTATTCAATTTACAGCTTCGGTATCAGGGAGCTACGCCTTAAAAGCCAGTACGCAATATGGTGCAGAAATTAACGAACAGTTTAACTTTAAACCCGATATTGATCAGTCGTTTATCGGCAGTATAGAGATTATGCAAAACAATGCGTTAGCAGATGGGAACAGTAAAAATAAAATTAAATTTCATATTGTGAATAATAGCCGACAAAGTATCGCAGGTGCACAAGTGTATTTTAGTGGTAAAAATGTCGCTATTTCACCGACGATACCTACCGATGAGCAGGGAAATACCGAATTAGAAATCAGTAGCTTAACTGCTGGAACAACAGAAATCATTGCCACTCTTAATGGTGATAGCAGGGTCATACCGGTTAATTTTATAGACAAAAATGCCACGTATCACAGTCAAGAAAACCGTATCGTTTATAAGGGGGCCTTATTTAGGCAGCCCACTCATAAACCTGCAACCCAAACAGACTCATTGTGGCATTTATTCGGTCAATTATTTTAATTATATGGATACCCCTCACTTGAGACCACGCCATAAAATAAAAATAGTGGTTTAACTCTTAGCTCATTATTACCCCTTAAATGGGGCTTTTTTTTATTTTTTAGTAACGAACTGATGACGGTCACAAACCGCGACTAAATTTAATATTATTCCAATAAAAATAGCGTTTATACCATCTATTGATTAATTTGAAATGCATAATTTCCAACCCATTATTTCACCCTTTAGATAACTGATTTTGTTCAGGTAAGATTAATTCTCAAGCAACATAAATAGCATTTACTCGCGTTATAAACGGTCGCTTTTTATTAGCAATAAAAGCCACTCATCCCCCATTTTTTCGCCTTGCAAATTCCGCTTCTGTTTAAGTCAAACTAATTCACAAGCTCTTACCTTTATAAGCATTCCACAATAGCAAAGTTAAAATTAAAACTAGGAATGAATTAAATGAGCCCCACTACATCAACAGCAAAGCCAACATTGAGACACAGACTCTCAAATGGTTTTGTGATATTTACTGCTATTTGGTCTTCGGCTGTTATGCCTGTTATGCCAAGCTACGCAAAAATGTTAAGCCCTGATGAATTGCCAACACTAGGTGGTGATTCACTCCCTCTTGATGACAATAAAACCGAACAGCTTATTGCTGAGTATAGCCAAAGTGCCGCTCGTTTTATTTCGGATAAGAAAAAAGCTGCAGACCTCGCTGAGCTAGCACAGGATTACACGCGTAATAAAGTTACCAACGCAGCAACAAATGAAATCAACCATTGGTTATCCCAAACGGGGAACGCCAAATTTAGTGTTGACGTAGATAAAAAATTAAAAATTAAAAATACCCAGTTAGATTGGTTAATCCCTTGGTATGACCAACCTGATTTATTACTGTTTACCCAACATAACGTTCATCGTACTGATGGCCGCTTACAAACCAATAATGGTGTTGGCGTCCGTCACTTTACCCCGGATAGTATGGTAGGCGCGAATGCCTTTTTTGACCATGACTTATCTCGTTATCACTCTCGTGTCGGTTTTGGGGTTGAATACGCACAAGATTTCTTAAAATTGAGTGCCAATACTTACCTGCGTACCTCGTCATGGCGGGGGGCGTCTGAATTAAAAAATGACTACAATGCTCGCCCAGCTAACGGTTGGGATTTGCAAGCTGAGGGCTTTTTACCATCATATCCGCACCTTGGTGGAAACCTGAAGTTTGAGCAATATTTTGGGGATGATGTTGCTTTATTTGGCAAAGATAAGCGCCAAAAAAACCCACTGGCAACCACAATTGGTATGAGTTGGACCCCTTTCTCACTGGTAACCTTAAGCACAGAACAGAAAATAAGTGGAGGATTGAGTGAAACCAATGCCAAAATGGAATTCACTTGGACATTGGGTAAAAGCTTAGCTGAACACCTTGACCCGACTAAAGTCGTTGAGTCGCGCCGTCTATTAGGTAGCCGATATGATTTCGTTAACCGTAATAATAATATCGTATTGGAATATCAAAAGAAAACCTTGATATCGCTTTCTCTTCCTGACATGGTCCAAGGAAAAACAGGGGATATACTCCCTATCATCAATTCCCTTAGTACCAAGTACCCTTTAAAAGACATCACAGTCCAAGCCCCGGAGTTTTTAGCTGCTGGCGGAGAGATCTTACTTGATGGTGCAAAAACAAAAGTTAAATTGCCCACCTACAAAGTGGCAATGACCAAAGAAGAAAGCAAGAAAAATAACCGCTATCGATTCACAATAACCGCATCTGACCACAATGGAAATCACTCTCCACAAGGAACGACATGGGTTGAAGTTACCGACTACGGCGTATTATCAATTAACCCAAACGAGGTCATCAAACAAGGTAACGCGATAGCTAATGGCCAAGATATCAATACATTAACCATAATTGCCCGGGATGCTTTAGGAAATATCGCACCGGACTCCGTCGTGACCTTCACCTTGCCTGCTGAGCTCAAACTGGCTACGCCAAAAGCCACCTCGTCACAAATGGCTTTTTCTAATCTATTTAAAAAAATGCAGGCGGCAAAATCAACCACCCAAAGCAAATATCGCGTTATCACCAATATGAAAGGAGAAGCATCGATTCAATTTACCTCTCTCGTCACAGGTAAGCACCGAATTCAAGCGACTGCAAACGGCGGCGTACCGGTTGAAGCGGCTTTTTCCTTTATTGCAGATACCCGCCAAGCGCATATTAATCATTTTAATATCCTCAGTGATAATGCGGTTGCAGATGGAAAATCTACAAATAAAATTCAATTCCATATCACTGATAACCATGCACACCCAATTCAGGGTGCCATGCTGCAACTTGATGCTGAAAATGCCAATGCCACACAGCTAAGCCCAACCGATGAGCAGGGTAACACTGATGTTGAAGTGGACAGCAAAATAGCGGGAACAACTAAATTGTCCGCAACACTCAATGAACAACGCGTTGAAGTAAAAGTGAATTTTGTATTTGGTCAGCTAGCCAATGTCTCCATTTTAGACCTTGAGAAAACAGCCGCGGGTACAGATAGTATCATCATGATTTCTTTAACTGACCAATATAACAACCCAATTTCTGGGGCTGATGGTAGCGTAATAGCCAACATCGATGGTCAACCAACCCCCATTACAATAAGTAAAACTTTTGCAGGTAGTGGCGTTTATATCGGCACATTACCGGGACAACAAAGCGGTACACCAAACGTAACGGTGACTATTGGTACACACACATCTTCCCCAGAAGTTCTAATCGTTGAGTCTCCGAAGCCAATTACTCCTCTCACGCCAGATGGGACAGGAAAAAAAGGGGAAAAAGGTGTTGTTGATAATATAACTATAACGCCTAGTTCTCCCTACTCTTTGCAATCTGGGGATACGCTTGATGTTACCGTCACCATTAAAGATGCCTTTGGTAACGGCTTAACAGATTTAAACAGCAATAATATCAATATTGGCAAATACCAAGGCGATACATTGAAATGGATTGATAACGGTGATGGTTCATACACCACCTCTTTACCATTAACCGAAGTCGGTACCAATGATTTAACTGTTTCTGTTAATGGAACAATGAGCCCAGCCACTAAAGTCGAAGTGGGCAACGCCACAGGCACTAAAAATGTCGATAACGTGAAAGTCACCAACATCAGTAAACCCGCAGCAGGTGAAAATGGTACCGTGACTTTCCAGTTAAGTGATAAACACAACAACCCCATAGTCGGCGAAAAAGAAATTACCGTTAATATTGATGGTCAGCCACACACTTTGCCAGTAACAGAAACCTCCTCAGGTACTTATGAAGCTATTATTCAGGGGCAAATTGCAGGCAACCATTATATTTCAGTGGTCGTTAACGGGAAAGAGTCCCCCAAAGAATTGCTAATTGTTGATAAGCCACAACCTATCAAGCCTAAAGACCCGAGTGGTATAGGGCAAAAAGGTGAGCAAGGCGTCGTCGATAATATCGCCATCACCACAGGTGATACCAGCCATCTACAATCTGGCGATAAGCTCGAAATCACCGTAACCATCACAGATGCCTTTAACAATGGTTTGTCAGGGCTAGACACTAATAATATCAACATTGGTAAACACAAAGGCGATACGTTGAAATGGGTCGATAACCAAGATGGCTCATACTCTACCAATATTGAATTAACAGAAATTGGCAATAATGACCTCACTGTTTCTATTAATGGCTCTACCAGCCCACAGAAACAAACCCAAGTTAGCCATGCCAAAGGAAAAGACAAAGTTAGCAAAATCGTTATTACCAATCCCCCTACCCCAGCAGCGGGCGCGCAAAGCACACTGACTGTCAAATTAACCGACAAAAATGGTAACCCTGTGGTTGGTGAACAGGAAATGGTGATTAAAATTGATGGCAAACCCTACACTTTACCTGCAAAAGAAGGAAAGCCGGGTATTTATGAGGTCACATTGCCAGCGCTACAAGCAGGCAAACATGATATTCATGTTAGTTTGAATGGCACCACATCAATTAAAGAAAAGTTGCTGGTTGAGCAGCCAAAATCAATTTCCCCGAACAACCCAAACGGAACGGGCCAACTAGGCGAGAAAGGTGTTATTGACAAAGTGGCTATCACGGTTGATCACACTCACCGTTTTGAATCCGGTAATCCTCTTGATGTCACCGTAACGGTGTCAGATGCCTTTGGTAACGGTTTAGCTGGTTTAAATACCGATAATATCGATGTCGGTAAACACAAAGGGAATACCTTAAAATGGGGAGACAATGGCGATGGCTCTTATACCACTACCTTGACCTTAACCGAGGTTGGCAGCAATGATTTAACCGCCTCAGTCAATGGTACCCGCAGCCCACTCACAGAAGTACAGGTTAATAACGCCACAGGGGCGTCCCATGTCGACCAGGTGAAAATCACCAAAACAGAAAAACCAGCGGCAGGCTCAAATAGTATTGTGACTATCGAGTTAACCGATAAACATGGCAACCTAGTGGCCGGTGAAAAAGAAATAACTATCAATATTGATGGTCAAGCCCATAAACTGCCAGCGAGAGAAAGGAAACCGGGTATTTATGAGGTCACGCTACCAGCACTGCAAGCGGGTAATCATAGCATTAGCGCGAATGTGAATAGTAAGGTCTCAACTGAAAATACAATCGTGGTCGCGAAACCAACACCAATAAAATCGAATAATACCGGAAAACTTGGGGAAAAAGGTGTTGTCAACAACATTGCCATGACAATGGGCGATACCAGCAACTTACAATCTGGCGATCAGCTTGGGATCACAGTAACTATCACTGATGCCTTTCATAACGGTTTAACCGAGATCAATACCCATACTATCAACCTTGACGGGTTTAACGGCAAACCAGTTTGGAAGGATGAAGGCGATGGTTCTTACACCACCACCATCACATTAACAGAGATTGGCTCAAAAGATTTAACCGCCTCAATTAACGGTCAAAAAACCCCTGCGACGGCCATTCAAGTCAGCAACGCTTCGGGTAAAAATAACGTCAGTAAAGTTGAAATTACCAAAATAGAAAAAGCAGATGCAGGTTCTAATAGCACACTGACTGTTAAATTAACCGATAAAAATGGTAACCCTGTGGTTGGTGAACAGGAAATAATTATTGAAATTGATGGCAAAAAACACACACTACCCATCAAAGAAATCGCCCCTCAAACCTATGAGGTTATTCTTCCAGGGCAACACGAAGGTAAGCATAGTATTATCGCGGAAGTGAATAATAAGCTGTCAGGCGTAAAAACACTGGTAGTTGAGAAATCAAAACCCATTAAATCAATAAACCCAACTGGCAGTGGTCTGCAAGGGGCAAAAGGTGTTATCGATAAAATTACCATGACCACCGGTAGTGTAGCCAATCTGCAATCAGGCGACGCACTCCGTGTGATGGTAACGCTAACCGATATATTTGGTAATACATTAATAGGGATCGACACCAGTAATATTATTCTTGATGGCTATAATGCTGGAACACTACAATGGATTGATAACGCTAACGGAACTTACTCAACCACCTTGCCATTAACTCAAATAGGAGACTATAAATTAACCGCTTCAATTAGTGGTCATAAAACACCTCACACACCAATTAACGTCGCTAATACGACAAATAGTGCCAAAGTGAGCAATATCATCTTTGACGCTATCCCCTCTAGTGCAACAGGTGACAATAGAGTTATTACACTAAAAGTGACTGATGCTAATCAGTATCCTGTGACCCAAATAGCAAATGAAATACAAGTCACCATTGAAGGGGAGACAAACACTTTACAATTAGCAGAATCAACAACAAACAAAGGCACCTACATGGCTGTTTTGCCGGCGCAAATGCCTGGCACTTACATAATTAATGTCAAAGTTAACACGAAAACCGAGACAAGGATCTGGGTGGTAGGAGCAGCAAACACTATTACCGCCTCCCCGCAGGGCCAATTAAATGAACGCGGCACCCTCAACACCATTGAGTTTCAAATATCACCCCATAATGGTCTAAAAGTTGGCGACACCCTAACCCTAACCGCGACCATGAAAGATGCGTTTGGTAATACCTTAACAGGTGTTGATACAAAATTAATTAACTTACTTAAAAGCAAGAATAAAAATGCGCCATGGCAAGATAATCAAGATGGTTCTTACCGTTCAAGCCTACAGTTAATTCAGTTTGGAAAAGCGTCATTAAAGGTTGAGGCCAATGGCATCCAAAGTAATGAAGTGGCTATTGATGTGGCCTATAGCGAGCAAGTCAGCCATATCACCGCATTAAGTTTAGAGCCTATTTCCAATAGCGAAGCAGGTAATCAACCCACTATTACGGTGAAAGCTATTGATAATCAAGGTCATGCAATTACAAATATTGCAAATGCCATCACTGTAGCGGTAAACGGTCAAAAAGTGGCTGTCACCTTGACTGAATCTACACAAAATAAAGGCTCTTACATTGGCACCTTGCCAGCAATGACGGCAGGGAAATACACTGTCGAAATCAAAGCTGGTAACCAAACACAATCAAAAGAGTGGACTGTCAATGGCGCAACCACTATTACAGCCAATCCCAAAGGCCATACTGGTGACCGTGGTGTCGTTAACAATATAACACTCAATACGTCGTCAATTACCGCACTCAAATCTGGTGACTCTCTAAAGCTAACGGTCACCGCAAAAGATGCATTTAACAACCCCCTTAAAGGGATTGACCTGAACAGCATTACGCTAACGCACAACCAAAAAACCAACGTGACGTGGAAAGACAACCAAGATGGCACTTATACCACTGATTTATTGCTAACCCAACTCGCTAGCGACACAGTAAAAGTGAGCATCAATGGGCATGCCCAAAACGTCAATATTGTGGTGAATAATGCGATAGAAAGCACAAAAATCACCCATGTTGTACTTGAGCCTATCTATGCAAGTGAAGCAGGTGAAACTCAAACTATTACAGTAAAAGTTACTGATAATAATAAGCACCCGGTTACTGCAATTGCTAACCATATCACTGTTAAGATCAACAAACAGTCTCGATCAATACCTTTTACTGAATCCTCAACCCACAAAGGCATTTACACCGCCGCATTACCTGTAGAAAAAACAGGAGATTATACTATTGAGGTGAGTGCTAACCGTCACACATCAACAAAAACGTGGCAAGTAAAACAGCCTACGACCATTAAAGCGACAGCAAAAAATGGGAGTGGCGCAGAAAATCAACGTGGTGTAGTTAAAACTGTTAAATTAACCTCTTCGTCGCCCAACGGTCTCAAATCAGGGCATTCGTTACAATTAACCGTAATACTAAAAGATGCCTTTGGTAACACCCTTGAAGGTGTTGATAGCTCAGCTATTCAATTGCGGAACAAGCAAGCAAGCACTGTCAGTTGGTCAGACAACCGCAATGGAAGCTATACCATTATTTTACCGTTAACCGCTATTGGTGAAGATCAATTAATGGTTACCGTAAATAAGAAAGACAGTTCACCGCTGAAAATTAACGTCGATAATGCGACGGGTGCAACTCAAATTCATAAGGTCGAAATTAACAAGCTACCTAGCCCAGCAGCAGGTAAAAACAGCACCATCACGATTGTATTAACTGATGCAAACTCCCTGCCTGTCACAGGAGTGAACGGTAGTGCAATCCTTTCTATTGATGGTGTAGAAACGTTAATTAATATCACTGAAAAAGCCAAAAACACGGGGATCTACACCTCATCGCTTTCAGGTCAAAAATCCGGCGATCATAAAATAAAGGTTACGGTTGGTGGTATTCATTCAACAGAATCAACCTTACACGTCAGCGCACCAAACGCCATCACCAACAATAAGCATGGCGCAGAGGGTGAACATGGCGTGGTAAAAACCGCTGAGCTCACAATCGCACCGGCTCAAGGCTTTAAATCAGGGGATAATGTAACACTGACACTGACGTTAAAAGATGCGTTTGATAACACACTGGTAGGGGTTGATACCTCAGCAATTAAGCTTACCCATAACCAACGACTGACTCCAGTTTGGACAGATAGAAAAAATGGCACCTATACCGCAGCATTAAAGCTGACAAAATTAGGTCAAGACCAGCTCTTTATCGCCGTGAATAACGAACAAAGCCAGAGCGTTTCCATTTATGTCTCCGCGCAAGCAGACAACAAGGCTATCCAACAAATCAACATTACTGATGTTACCCAAGTTGCAGCAGGAGCAAACAGCGCCTTTGTGGTTGCATTAATCGATGATCAGGGTAACCCTGTCAATGGCATCGATGACGTAACGGTGAAAATCGATAAGCACCCACCAATCTCTGTTTCAGTCACTCAACAAACGGATGGCAGTTACACAGGAACATTACCGGGGCAACTCAGTGGTGCTCATGAGGTGGTTATTTCTACCAATGGGCTAACATCCAAGCCAAAAACGCTAAACGTGGCACAAGCCGATACCGTTACCGCAACGGCAGATGGCAGTGGCATAAAAGACAAGCAAGGTGTTGTTAGCAGCGTGGTACTAAGTGCATCAAAAACAGCGTTAACATCTGGCGCGAATGTGCAACTGACCGTCAGCTTAAAAGATACCTTCCACAACCCACTCAAAGGAGTTAGCAGTAAACATATTGCGCTACAACATAGCCAAATGGGCAGTGTGGCATGGGTAGATCACAATAACGGCAACTACACAGCAACATTGCCGTTAAATAAACTGGGGCCTGATACACTGAAAGCCACAGTAAACTCAGTAGCAAGCCAAGCTATCACTGTTCACGTACAAAATACCAACCAAGTGACGCAAATTAGCACACTGGAGCTTAGCCCTATTACCCCAACAGCAGCAGGTAACTCGCCAACACTGACAGTGAAAGCCGTTAATATCTATAACCATGGCATCACGGGTATTGCTGATAACTTTAAAGTTTCACTTGATAATACGTCACAGCACCTAACTTTCACTGAAGATAGCCAACAACTAGGGACTTATACCGCCACCTTACCGCCTAAAAAAGCCGGTAGCTATACAGTTGAAGTTCGTGCGAATACACACACAGCAACACAAACCTGGGTGGTAAACGCTGCAACGGTCACCAAAGCAACCCATCACGATGGCTCTGGGGTTCAGGGTCAGATAGGTGTGGTTAATACCGCTGAACTGGCCATAAAAACCACCGCCAACCTCAAATCAATGGATACGATAAAACTAACGCTGACGTTAAAAGATGCGTTTGATAACACACTGGTAGGGGTTGATACCTCAGCAATTAAGCTTACCCATAACCAACGACTGGCTCCAGTTTGGACAGATAGCAAAAATGGCACCTACACTGCGGACTTAATGTTAACGGCATTGGGTGAAGACCTCTTAGTCGCCAAAGTTAACAGCACGCAAAGTGATCCGGTTAAGATTGACGTGAAAAAAACACAAGGAGATAAACACATCAACAAGGTTGTTATCACCCATATAACCCCTTCTGTAGGCGCAGGGGCAGAAAGTACCTTAACGTTTACCTTAGCCGATGTTCAAGGGAACTCGGTTGACGGCATCCAACAGGTTGAGGCCGCAATCGATCAGCTTAAACCGAAAAAAATTAACGTCAATCAACAAGCGGATGGCAGCTACACAGGAACATTAGCGGGGCAACTCAGTGGTGCTCATGAGGTGGTTATTTCTACCAATGGGCTAACATCCAAGCCAAAAACGCTAAACGTGGCACAAGCCGATACCGTTACCGCAACGACAGATGGCAGTGGCATAAAAGACAAGCAAGGTGTTGTTAGCAGCGTGGTACTAAGTGCACCAAACACAACGTTAACATCTGGCGCGAATGTGCAACTGACCGTCAGCTTAAAAGATGCCTTCCACAACCCACTCAAGGGAGTTAGCAGTAAACATATTGCGCTACAACATAGCCAAATGGGCAGTGTGGCATGGGTAGATCACAATAACGGCAACTACACAGCAACATTGCCGTTAAATAAACTGGGGCCTGATACACTGAAAGCCACAGTAAACTCAATAGCAAGCCAAGCTGTCACTGTTGACGTACAAAATACCAACCAAGTGACGCAAATTAGCACACTGGAGCTTAGCCCTATTGCCCCAACAGCAGCAGGTAACTCGCCAACACTGACGGTGAAAGCCCTTGATATCAATCAACATGGTGTCACGCAAATTGCTGATGACTTTAAGGTCACGCTCAATGGTGCACTGATAGACGCCATTTTCACTGAATCCTTAACTTCAAAAGGGGCTTACACCGTGACCTTGCCACCGCAAAAAGTCGGTAAATATACGGTTAAAGTGACTGCCTATAAACAAACCGCACAGCAAACGTGGGAAGTTAATGTGGCTTCTGTCATCACGGCAACCAACACCTCGGGAACGGGTACGCAGGGTGCACGCGGCGTGGTCAAAACCGCCGAGCTCACAGCGGTATCAACTCAAAACCTGAAATCAGGGGATAGTGTAAGACTGACGCTGACCTTAAAAGATGCGTTTGATAACCCTCTAAGTGGTATTGATGTTAAAAACATCAAATTAACCCACAACCAAACCGGTAATGTGCTTTGGGTTGATAACAAAGATGGGACCTACATTGCGGACTTAATGTTAACGGCATTGGGTGAAGACCTCTTAGTCGCTAAGGTTAACAGTTCGCAAAGTGATCCGGTTAAGATTGACGTGAAAAAAACACAAGGAGATAAACACATCAACAAGGTTGTTATCACCCATATAACCCCTTCTGTAGGCGCAGGGGCAGAAAGTACCTTAACGTTTACCTTAGCCGATGTTCAAGGGAACCCGGTTGACGGCATCCAACAGGTTGAGGTCGCAATCGATCAGCTTAAACCGAAAAAAATTAACGTCAATCAACAAGCGGATGGCAGCTACACAGGAACATTAGCGGGGCAACTCAGTGGTGCTCATGAGGTGGTTATTTCTACCAATGGGCTAACATCCAAGCCAAAAACGCTAAACGTGGCACAAGCCGATACCGTTACCGCAACGACAGATGGCAGTGGTATAAAAGACAAGCAAGGTGTTGTTAGCAGCGTGGTACTAAGTGCATCAAAAACAGCGTTAACATCTGGCACGAATGTGCAACTGACCGTCAGCTTAAAAGATACCTTCCACAACCCACTCAAAGGAGTTAGCAGTAAACATATTGCGCTACAACATAACCAAACGGGCAGTGTGGCATGGGTAGATCACAATAACGGCAACTACACAGCAACATTGCCGTTAAATAAACTGGGGGCTGATACACTGAAAGCCACGGTAAACTCAATAGCAAGCCAAGCTGTCACTGTTGACGTACAAAATGCCAACCAAGTGGCGCAAATTAGCACACTGGAGCTTAGCCCTATTGCCCCAACAGCAGCAGGTCACTCGCCAACCCTAATGGTGAAAGCCCTTGATATCAATCAACATGGTGTCACGCAAATTGCTGATGACTTTAAGGTCACGCTCAATGGTGCACTGATAGACGCCATTTTCACTGAATCCTTAACTTCAAAAGGGACTTATACCGCCACCTTACCGCCTAAAAAAGCCGGTAGCTATACAGTTGAAGTTCGTGCGAATACACACACAGCAACACAAATCTGGGTGGTAAACGCTGCAACGGTCACCAAAGCAACCCATCACGATGGCTCTGGGGGGCAGGGTCAGATAGGTGTGGTTAATACCGCTGAACTGGCCATAAAAACCGCCGCCAACCTCAAATCAATGGATACGATAAAACTAACGCTGACGTTAAAAGATGCGTTTGATAACCCTCTAAGTGGTATTGACGTTAAAAATATTGAATTAACCCACAACCAAACTAGTAATGTGCTTTGGGTTGATAACAAAGATGGGACCTACACTGCGGACTTAATGTTAACGGCATTGGGTGAAGACCACTTAGTCGCTAAGGTTAACAGTTCGCAAAGTGATCTGGTTAAGATTGATGTCGGGCATGCTGAAGGGGATAGTAAGGTTTCCCAGATTAAAATTCTGTCGTCCATGCCTGTACCTATGTTAGCGGGCGTAGGCGGTACACTGGTGCTTTCCATGACAGACAAAAACGGTCACCCAGTCGCCAATATTAATCAAGTGTCATTTGGCATCATAAATAATTTGGGGACTACCTTCAACGTCTCTCAATTGGCTAATGGTAACTATATTCTCACATTACCAACCCTACAGGCAGGGGGATACACCTTTAGGATTAGAATTAACAAAATATCCGACACTATAAGCCTCACAGTGGAAAAACCAAAAGCTATTCTCGCAGATAAACCTGATGGCTCGGGGGCTACAAACTCACGCGGCGTGGTGAAGAACGTACAATTTGACCCTATACAGATAACTCATCAGCAAGCCGGTAATAAACTAAAACTCACAGTCACCTTAACTGACCATTTTGATCATAAGCTAATCGGTGTTAGTCACGGCATTATGACCAAGACAAAACAAGCCAGCTCTGTAAAATGGCAGGATAACGCAGATGGCAGCTATTCCACGGAGTTGTTGTTGAGTAAAGTAGGGACAGATACGTTACAAGTAACCGTCAATAACATTTCCCAATCACAAACCATTCAAGTTAATGCCCCAGAAGGTAAATCTGCCGTTCACAGTGTGGAGTTAAAGGAGACTGGCAAGATGTTTATGGTCGGCGATTCCGTCAAATTACAATTAACATTGACAGATAGCCATGGTAACGGTGTTGAAAAGGTACAGGCTAGCGATATTCGATTAGAGCATAATAATACGCTTATCTCTGCACTCTCTTGGCAAAAACTAGGCACAGGGGTTTACACCACCACACTCCCGTTACATAAACAAGGGAGAAACACTTTTGTAAGTCGAGTTAACAACCAAGCAAGCACACCACTTGCCGTTAGCGTCAACGCACTAACCGGCCCAACACAGGTAAAAACCGTTCAGCTTAACGCCAGCACTAACCAACTGACAGTGGGAAGTAAAACAGAACTGACTCTGACATTATTAGACCAATGGAATAATGGTGTTGGCGGGATCACCGCTAAAGATATCACCATTAATGATGCGCATATTAAGAAAAACCTAACGGGTTTAATCTGGACGCCACAAGGAAATGGTATCTATACTGCACCAACAACGGTTTCTACCGTAGGGGTCCACTCGCTGAAAGCAACCGTTAATCTAATAGAAAGTCATAATGTATTGGTTGATGCGCAGCCGTCAACCAACCAAAGTCATATAAGTAAAGTTAAACTAACAACAAACTTAAGCACCATTACCGCAGGCAGTAAAGTCACGTTATCGCTAAAAATAACTGATATAAATGACAATCCAGTTATTAAACTCGATAATCATAAGATCACGCTGACTGAAAGTAACAACACCATACCCACTGTCTGGGATGAAGATCTCCACGGCTTAGGTATCTACTCCACCAGCATCAAGCTCACTAAGGTTAAAACACATAAGCTAAAGGCTGAAATTGGCCAGTTTACAGATATAACAAATGTCATGGTCAATTCACCATCGGGTAAAGATGCGGTGACGGCAATCGCCATTTCACCGATAGCCAGAAGTGAAGCAGGGGAAGCATCATCGTTCTTAATTCACTTAACTGACCAATATCGAAACCCTGTTAACAATGTCCTAAGTAGTGATATCACCGTGAAAATTAATGGGCAAAAACAGAACATTATATTTACGGAAAAAAATATATTGAACGGGTATACAGCTCACCTTCCTGCCACTAAAGCTAACAGTTATCAGATAATGGTGGAAGTTAACGGGCTATCAAAAACTGCCGAATGGGTCGTTAATCCCCCTATAGCGGTCCCAATCACTTCTTATGATAAAGATGGGTTAAGGCGCTCATTAGAGACGATTTTTGTTACTCACAACGCTCAAAGCACCACAATAAATTCAGGTGATAAAGTCACTCTAACTGTTGCGCTAAGAGATAAGTTCAATAACAAACTCACTGGTGCAAAAAACGCATTGAATTTACTGACTAATCTACAACCAACTACCGCATGGATAGAAGTCAGCGATGGGCTATATACTCAAGAAGTCATTATGAACAAGCTACACAAGCAATCAATTCAAGTGGTGGCAAATAAAATGCTCAGCGATAAGCTTGAGCTAACCATTTCACCTGCCGAAGGGGTAAGTCATGTCCATAAAACCCGACTTGAAACCAAAGAAGGCACCATTGAAGCAGGTAAAGAAGTCACCTTAACATTAACCCTAACCGATAGCGTTGATAATGGGGTTATCAAGGTCGATACTAACGATATTCAATTCACCAACAACCAAAAAGCCGTCAAGACGACATGGGCTAACATACAAGATGGCGTGTATACCACCAAACAACGGTTAGAAACCATGGGTAATTACCAGTTCAAAGCGATTGTAAACAACCAGCCAAGTCGTATACAGACCGTGGAAGCCACCTATCCAAGCGGAAAGGATGTGGTAAAAACAGCGGACATATCAGCAAATACCAGCATGGTTAGTGCAGGTGAAAATGTTGAGTTAACCTTAACACTGAAAGACCAATACCAAAACTTGGTGACTGGCGTCAATGGCTTGGATATTACTTTAGTCGATAACCATAGCAAACAAAAAATTGATAGCAGTAGCATTGCTTGGAACATGGAATCAGCGGGGGTTTATAAAGCCAAAGTTCCACTGACATTAGTCGGTAAGCATACGTTAACAGCCACCGTGAATACGGTATCCGCTCCAACCAACGAAATTACGGTGAACTCCCTAACAGGTGCTGCGAATGTGAAATCTGCAACACTTTCAACATCAGCAAAATCAATCATGCCGGGTACTAATGTAGCACTATCCTTAACCCTAAAAGATAAATATGACAACCCGGTCACCAAGGTCGACACAAAGGATATTTCCTTAACTGATGCGTTCGCGACCTTGCCTACAGCAAGCGTAACGTGGAGTAGCTCGCAAGATGGCGTTTATACGACTAACGTCCAGTTAAATAAGGTAGGAAGCCACACATTAACGACCTCAGTTAAGAATGTGCTGTCTAATGATACCGTGAAAGTTGAATCATTCAGTGGCACTCGCCATGTGAATAATGCAACATTGGCTCTGGACAATTCAACAATAACCGTTGGTAATTCAGTCACATTAACCCTATCACTTATCGATATGTATGGTAACAACGTTAGTCAGGTGCCGGACGGTGACATCACCATAACTTATGGTAATACGACACTCAGTCCAAACTGGTCATCTTCTACGAATGGAACCTATACTGCATCGCTGCCATTTAACAACGTCGGCACTGGGTCATTGCAGGCAAGGGTGAATAAATACGATAGCCTTGCTCAAACCCTGACAGTCGCTCATCCAAGTGGCCAAGATAAAGTAGCAAAAGCTAACTTAACGGTAAAAACAACGTCACTCAAGGCTGGGCAAGACGTTGAATTAACCTTAGTGTTAAAAGATAAGCACGATAACTTTGTGATTGGCGTCAATGGCTCGGATATTGCTTTAATAGATAGCCATAAACAAAAAATTGATAGTAGCCGTATTGCATGGGGCATGGCATCAGATGGCGTTTATAAAGCCAAGGTTCCACTGACATTAGTCGGTAAGCATACGTTAACCGCCACCGTGAATACGGTATCCGCTCCAACCAACGAAATTACGGTGAACCCACTTAAAGGTGCTGCAAACGTGATCTCTGCGACACTTTCAACACCAGCAAAATCAATCACACCGGGCACTAAGGTAACACTGTCCTTAACCCTAAAAGATACATATGGCAATCCTGTTACCAAGGTAGATGCAAAGGATATCACCTTAACTGATGTATTAGTGACCTTGCCTACACAAACCTTAATGTGGAATAGCACACAAGATGGCGTTTATACGACTGATGTCCAATTAAATAAGCTAGGAAACCACTCGTTAATAGCAGAAGTTAATAATGTACCATCTAGCCATACAGTAGCAGTTAAGCCATTAAGTGGCCCTAGCCATGTCAAAACAGTCAAGTCAACTGTACCCAAGAAGGTTAAAATGGGTGAAAATACATCAATAACAGTAACCTTAGCTGATATGTATGGGAATGGCGTTATTGGCGTCCAAATGGCCGATGTCACTATTTCAGATACGCAAAATAATACCTCCCCTTCATCTTGGACAGATAATAAGGATGGTAGCTACACAGCAAACATTGTATTTAATACCCTAGTGACAAAGAAAATTAAAGTCAGTGTCAATTCACTCTCACACACCCAAGATGTAGAGGTAGCCGTTGGTGTCCCGGTATTTAGAACTGGTCGCAGTGAGTTCTCCGTTGTTAACCGCGATATTGATAAACGCGGTCACTCTATAGCCACTATCCAATTAGTGCTAAAAGATACTGCTGGTAGCCTGATTACCGACCAATTCCCTACAATTAAGGTAAAAGGTGCGGCTTTGTATAATGATAACATGAAGGAACTCTCTAATTCCAAAGGGACTTATATCATTGATATATCCAGTGACAAACAAGGCACAGCGATTGTTGAAATAGATAAAGACTCCATCGGTGCAACAAACAGACCACCGACATTCACCTTTACCGCTTATGGAAAAGTACAGCTGGAGACTCATATTAACCCACATACTTTTGAATTCAACAGTGGTTTCCCTAAATTCGGATTCAAAGATGCAACCTTTACCATTAAGGTACCTGTTGGAAGGCCATCGGATTATAACTGGCAGGTATCTAAAAATTGGCTCACAGTCAATAACAATGGCGTAGTCACTTTCAACAAAAAACCAAGTTCTTCTTGGACGGCAGAAATCACAGGTCGTGCAAAATCAGGTGTTGGCCATGATGGGGTTGTCAAATTTAGTATTACCCCCCACATTTGGTTGGATCTCCGCTCATCTAAAGCGAGTACGCCTGAAGAGCACTGTAAAATCAACGGAGGAACTCTTTCCACTGTTACTGATTTTGCTTCAAACTTCGCAAGACAAACAGGTTCAATCATCCCTGAATGGGGGAACCTACAAAGATATCAATCCAGCATCTTCGCAATTCCGTATATCGTAGTTAAGCATGACCAAAGTTCTACCCATGATCGTACTTTGCTATCTATTGTAGATGGTGGCCTACTACCTTTTAACAGCAACTCCGGTGTAAAAATTTGGGACAATAGCGCTGTCTGCGCCTTTAAACCTTAACTCACCCTCCCCCCGCCTCGGCGGGGGTTTTTCTTTTTATCCCTTTCTCACCCCATCCCAATCTAACCCAAACTTTGCCAAATATTTTCGCAGCCTATCTGCATCATTTGGCTGTTTTTTATGTTGCCGTGAAATGGCAAACAGCTCACGCCCCGCTTCTGACAAAGAAGATGAACGCCGGCAAACTTCCAGCACGGTTGCTAACTGTTGCTGGTCGAATAAATCAATTTCGCCAATTTGCTTTGGTAATGTATTGGTTGATTTTGACTGCCATTGAGCTTGCAAACGGCCAATTTCCTCTTCGGCTACCGCTTTGGTAATACGCCCGCGTTCAGCAAACGTTGCCATTCGGTTAATGGAGGCACCCAACTCACGGAAATTTCCACGCCAATGGGCTTGAGGGGAACAGGCAAACTTCACATAAACGTTTCGAGCTTCGCTATCAAAACGAATTTGGCTTTGTTGGTCTTGGCAAAATTTGGCTAATTCATAATCAATATTCGGTTCGATGTCTTCACGGCGGTCACGCAAGCCCGGTAAGGCAAATGTCCACATATTGATACGGGCAAATAAGTCTTCACGAAATTTGCCCTCTTCCACTTGCTGCGCCAAATTACGGTGAGTCCCTGCAATTAATTGAAAGTCACTGTGAATTTCTTCATCTGAACCATAAGGAAAAAAGCTTTTCTCCTCAATGGCTTTCAATAGCATTGCTTGTTCATCTAGCCCAAGTTCCGCAATTTCATCGAGAAATAAAATACCGCCATCCGCTTCTTTCAGTAACCCACGCCTTGGGTTGATTGCCCCTGTGAACGCCCCTTTTACATGACCAAACAGCGTCGACATAGCGTTATCACCACGAAGCGTTGCACAGTTTACTTCCACAAATCGCCCTTTAACTTGATGGCGGCTTTCACGCAGTTGATAAATTCGCCGAGCTAAGAAAGACTTCCCCGCCCCCGTTGGCCCATTGAGTAAAATCGGGGCTTTAGAGCGTAATGCGACGCGTTCGATTTGCTCAATCATGGTATTAAATGCCGCGTTGCGGGTGGCAATACCCGATTTTAAAAACGAAACCTGCTGTTGCTGCTCTGTTTGGAAACGGCTGGTGATATGGGCGTAACGGCTAAGATCAAGGTCTATCACCGCATGAATACCGGCAGGGTCTTTCTCCCGCCCCTTTTGGCTTGGGGAGGTTTGAATTAACTTCGCAGGCAGGTAATGAGCCTCGGTTAATAAGAACCAGCAAATTTGCACCACATGGGTACCCGTAGTGATATGTACCAGATACTCTTCATTATCAGTATCAAATTGATAATGCGAAGAAAAATCCAGTAATGAGGTATAAACCTCTTCAAAATCCCACGGGTCAGCAATATCCACCTCATGCAGTACCACTTCCGTATTGGGAGAAGCTTGTTCAATGTCCTCTTTCACCCGGTGCGCCATGCCATAGTCATTCACCTGATGCAGTAATTCAAAACGACCAATATCCAAATTAGGCTGTTGGCAAAGGCCAACCGTTGGCCGCCATTTTGTCCAGCGATTGGCTTTTTTGCCTCTTCTATCGAGTACTGTGCCCAATACACCAATGACCACTTTGCGTTTCTTATTCATGATGAGTTTATATAAATTTATAAAATGCGATATAAAAAGATAATAAATAGCCTAATTCATTTCTCTTGGTAATGTTAGTAAAATTTAACCAGATATATTTATTTGTTATTTTTCAATAATATAAAATTTTTTAACTTACTTTAATAAAAGTTGGCACGCTTCTGGCAATTATATCTTCATCCACTGCCGGAAATTGTCTGAACTTCGAGTTCAACCGGTGCAGACATGGTGACTCAGTCACTACATGGTCTGTATGCCGCCGTCAGTAAGATACCTTGGTAATAGCCTAGCTATCAGGTTCGACTCCTGAAAAAAATACAAATCCAACTGTATAAAACTAAGCAGAAGTTAAGCTTGAAACCGCCACTCGAGAGCTTTGCCGAGTGATGAGCAGAAATTTAGACAGCCAATTTTGGCACTCTACTTTTCCCCTCACCACTTCGCTTTTTTCTTCAGTGCCGGATAAATATTGAAAAAGGAAAAATAATGAAAAAAATAAATATCGCTCAAGGACAAATCGCATTGACCGCTAAAAATGGGGATTTTAAACAATTACTGACTGCGGGTGAGCACCGTTTAAACGATTGGTTTAATCAATTGACGGTGTCATTGTTCACACTTGATAACGAACCTATTGATGAAAAACTGGCAGACCACTTACGCCAATTTCACCCTGATTGGGTTGATGATCACTGTATTGACATCGCTTTGACTGATGACGAGATTGGTTTTATATACTTGCACAATAGTTTGACAGAAATACTGCCACCTGCGAGCCGTCGGTTGTATTGGAAAAATGGCAATAATTTAAAAGTGGAGCCGCAGTCGCTAGAAAATAGCGTTATTGACTCTGTATTCGTTGCACGTCTGATGGGTAAAAAACGCATTAAAGGCAATGAGTTGGCCTTAATTAGCCAAGTACCTGCATGGCATGTCGGTATGCTAAAAATTGATGGTGAGATACAAGATTTATTACAACCGGGAACTTACGGTTATTGGAAAATCAACCACAAACCGGAAGTTGAGATAATAGACACTCGCTTACAATCATTAGAAGTTAGCGGACAAGAGATTTTAACCAAAGACAAAGTCACATTACGCATCAACCTGTGTGCCAACTGGCGCTATCACGATGTTTTGCTGGCATTCTCAAAACTGAGCCAGCCTGTAGAGCATTTATATCGTGAATTGCAGTTTTCAATACGAGAAATCGTGGGTACCCGAACCTTAGATGAACTTTTAGAAAACAAGCAGTTAATTGATGAGTTGATGTTGATTCAAGTCGCGCAGTGCGTCGTTGAGTTTGGCTTAGAAATCGATAGTATCGGTGTAAAAGACATCATTTTGCCGGGGGATATGCGCACTATTTTATCTCAAGTCGTTGAAGCCGAAAAATCGGCACAAGCTAACGTGATCCGCCGCCGTGAAGAAACCGCCGCGACTCGTTCACTGTTAAATACCGCAAAAGTGATGGAAAACAACCCAGTTGCGCTGCGTTTAAAAGAACTTGAAACCTTAGAAAGTATCGCACATCGAATCGACCAAATTTCCGTTTATGGTGGGTTAGATCAAGTATTAAACGGATTGGTAAAAATTAAGGAATAACAATGAATAACAATAACTTTAATCAATTAATTCAAGAAAATGGCGTGCCTGTAAAAATGTGGACCAACGGCGTGCCTGTAGACCCGAAAGCGGTAACACAACTACAAAACACCGCTAAAATGCCGTTTATTTTTAAGCACCTTGCGGTAATGCCGGATGTACACGTTGGAAAAGGTTCGACGATAGGAAGTGTTATACCAACCAAAGGGGCGATTATCCCTGCGGCAGTTGGCGTGGATATTGGCTGTGGGATGATTGCCGTGCGTACATCATTAACAGCGGCTGATTTACCAGATAGCCTGCAAAATATTCGTTTCGCTATCGAAGCGGCGGTACCACATGGTCGAACAACCCACCGCCATGGACGTGATAAAGGGGCTTGGTATCGTACACCGGATATTGTCGATACCCACTGGGCGCACTTGGATGAAGAGTTTAAACGTATCTGTGATAAATACCCAAAACTACGTAACACTAATCATTACAAACATTTAGGGACATTAGGAACGGGGAACCACTTTATTGAACTGTGTTTAGATGAACAAGACCGTGTATGGGTAATGCTACATAGCGGGTCACGCGGGGTGGGAAATGCGATAGGTAACTTGTTTATCACGCTGGCACAAAAAGATATGCAACAGCATATCGCCAATTTGCCGGATAGAGACCTTGCTTACTTTAAAGAAGGTAGTGTGCACTTTAATGACTATATGGAAGCAGTGGGTTGGGCGCAAGACTTTGCTCGCCATAACCGTGAAGTAATGATGCACCGCGTATTGGAAGCACTATCACGTGAAATTCCAAAGCCGTTTATCACAGAACAAGAAGCCGTAAATTGCCATCATAACTATGTGCAAAAAGAACAGCACTTTGGTGAAGAAGTACTGGTAACCCGAAAAGGCGCGGTATCTGCACGAAAAGGCCAAATGGGGATCATTCCAGGGTCAATGGGGGCGAAAAGTTTTATTGTGCGCGGTTTAGGTGACGAAGAAAGTTTTTGTTCATGCAGCCATGGTGCAGGGCGGGTCATGAGCCGGACAGAGGCTAAAAAACGTTTCTCTGTAAGTGACCAAAAAATAGCGACAGCCCATGTTGAGTGCCGAAAAGACAGTGATGTGATTGATGAAATACCGATGGCTTATAAAGACATTGATGCGGTGATGGCTGCGCAGTCCTCACTGGTAGAAATTGTTCATACCCTACGCCAAGTAGTGTGTGTAAAGGGATAAAAGGAGAAAGCATGGAAACTAGCCATGAAAGTATATCCGTGCTGATGAAAGAACGGATAGGTAAAACACTTAAAGAAATAGAAGAAACTCACCACGTTAAAATACTCTTTGCGTGTGAGTCGGGTAGTCGCGGTTGGGGCTTTGCCTCCCACGATAGCGACTATGACGTCCGGTTTATCTATGTTCACAAACTTGATTGGTACCTAACATTGGATAAAAAACGCGATGTGATAGAGAAACCAATTGATGATGAGTTAGATGTGTCGGGTTGGGAGCTTTCTAAAGCATTGAAATTAATGCGAAACTCAAACCCCGCATTAATCGAGTGGCTACACTCACCCATTGTGTATTTTAAGGATGAGGCATTTTTTACTCAACTAGAGCAACTGGCTGCACAATTTTATTCGCCACTAAAATCACGTTATCATTATTTATCAATAAGTAAGCGCAATTTACATACTGATTTTAAAGGCAAACAAGTTAAACTGAAAAAATACTTTTACCTATTGCGTGCTGTATTAGCATTACACTGGATAGAAAAAAGTAAAAACATGCCTCCAATGGCATTTTCAGAATTGGTGACTGCAACAGTCTCAGATAAATCAGTACGATTAGAAATTAATGAGTTGTTGGCGATAAAAAGCCAATCTGACGAAAGTCATTATGGTGCGAGACGGCCAGCTATAGACCAACTCGTATCAGAGACTATGACTAATGCAGAGCGAATGCAATTCCCTGAACCCGCTTGCCGTGATAGCCGTTTACTAGATAGTTTTTTCCGTACAGTTGTATTAGAAAATAACTAGCTATTGGTTATTCAAAAAAATAGACCATCAGAATATTTTTGATGGTCTTTCTTTAAAGGCAATGTCAAACACTTAAGAAAAATAATATTACCGCCAGCATGGGTTCTTCATAATTGAGAATTTCCCTGCGCCCATAAATGCCAATGCAATCGAGCTTAAGAAGAAATAAACAATACTTTCGATAGCCCAAGCGCCGGTTTTATCGAGTAAAAAAGTTTTATCCAAACCAATCATTAGCCATGCAACAACCATGGTAAACGCCACTAATAAAGCTGATGGACGCGTTAAAAAACCTAAAATAATAAAAATTGGGGCAACCACTTCACCTAAAATAGTCCCATAGGCAATAAATTCAGGTAAACCGTAAGAAGCCAGCAATGCCTTAATACCACTAGCCCCTGTTAATAATTTACTCATACCATGGAACAGCATTAGCCCACCAACCGAAAGGCGTAATAGCAACCTTCCTAAATCTTCATGAGACAATAAACGATTACATAGATTGACCACTTTATACCCCCTTAGAATATTTAAGCACATCATTAAGTAGTATGACTTAAAAACGTATTATGGCTTAGAAATATAAAGTAAGAATCATTTTAATTTGCATTTCTTATAACTAAATCAATTTTCATTTAATTATAATTTATTAACCTTTAACTCGTTCAAATATTACGTTTAATTAACGATTTAAACATCAAAAATACTGATCAATTAAGCCTAACATTAAAAACTTTATGAACAATTTTTTACCGTGACCAGAGCAAGCTCAGTCAACGCATTATAAAAAAGGCTCTGGTTTGTTCGATTTAATTGCTCAGAAAACTGTGGTAACCAACTTTCTAAATGTTCATGCAATAATTCTTTTAATGCCTCTTCTCTCACTTGTGAAGCTAAAACCGCCGCTTGAAATAACATTAAACCAACATGGTCTGACGGTTCTGGATAAGGTGTTTGTACCGTCAAACGCTCACGTTTTAAAAAATCACTTAGCGCCGCTGTTGATGAGCCTTGCAATACCCCTTCAGGGTCTAAATATACCGAGCCCCATGGTGGGGCTGGTAATGCATTTGGCCCAATAAATAGCGCTGTCCACTGAGTATTTAACGTCGCGATATCTATTTTAAGTGACTCCGTAATACGACGACTAAGTTGAGAACTTATTTTACAGGGCCACTGAGAGGCAAAATCATCGAGCTTGAAAAAATGAATAGCATAATCAGCTGCGTCGTCCTCTGGTGAAAATAAATAACAAGTACCCAATATATTAAATGCTGCTGCATAGTGTGAAAAATGGATCATACAACGGGTTATTTCCTAGGTAATAGCGGTTATTCATTTAAAGATGAATAGTATAAAAACAGTAACGTAACAGAAATTCAGCAACAATAGCGGCAACACAGCCTACAGCAAAATAAACCTGACTCGCTGATGCATGAATACCCAGCGTTGTTTGCCGAACTTGGCGATAAACCCCATACCCTAAAACCACGATAGCCAATATGCCAATTAACCAACTCCCTATGCGTAATGACCAAATTCCTTGATAAGCACGGATAGAATCAATAGGAAAGGTAATAGATTCATTATGATAGCCAGTGTGTAATAAATAGCTTTCGTATGCAGGCTGATAAACTAAACGCGCTAATAAGCTAAGAGCAATAACTGCCCATAATATCCACAACCCTCGGACTGGAATTTGCACATCAAGTGAACCAACATTAAAACGCAATAACATATTGATGAGTAAATAATACCCCGCTGCTCCCGCGGTAAGCATCGTGCCGTAAAACATCAAATAGGTGTTATCATTCATCCAAGTTAACATTGATGTATACCGATAAATTGACGCCATAGCATACACATCACAGAGCCCAGCAATAATGGCTAACCCTAACAACAGATATGACAATTCCTTTTTGAACCATAACCATAAAAAAGTCAGCCCAAGAAAAGCAAAGTAGCTTGCAGTGAGTACCACTTCACGACTTAACCAAGACGAGAAAATATTTAACAGTGAATTAGGGGCATTAAGTGGCACGCCTAGGTGCGTAATCGAAGATAACAATCCAACACCAGCAAGCACACAAGCAACCAATAAATACCATAAGAAAAACTGTGAGTTAATTTTCCCCGCTAACGCCGTGGATAATTTTTTCGCAAAGACCCCCAACATCACACTCAGCCCAATGGATGTTTGCATTAAAAATGTGAATAACAATAATGGCCATTCATTCATTTGGCATCTCCTTGTAAGTCTTGAGTACGACCCGCCCCTTGATGTGGGTGGATCACTAAATTGGGATGGGTAATTGAGGAATCTGGTAACCCACGGACATCCGCTTGGTCCCCATACTGTTTTCTTAGTTCATCAATGGGGCCAAACTGAATAGCCCCTAACGGGCAAGTCGCGACGCAGACGGGTTGCTCCCCTTTTAATTGCAAGTCGATACAAAAATCACATTTCGACATTTGCTTAGTTTCAGGGTTCATTTGAGGAGCACCATAGGGGCAAGACCAAGCGCAGGTTCCACAACCAACGCATTTGTCAGTGTTAACCATGACGATGCCGTCCCCTTCACGTTTATGCATAGCCGTCGTTGGGCAATTCTTTACACACATCGGGTCAGCACAATGGTTACATGAAATGGATAACGTATAAGCAAACACATTATTCACCAGCCCTCCCGTGCCGTTTTCAATAAATTCTCCCCCCGTTACTTCGTAAACACGGCGATACTTACGCCCCACATCAAGGTTATTTTTATCTTTACAGGCCACCTGACACGCTTTACAGCCTGAACAGCGCGCCGAATCAATATAGAACCCTAACTGTTTGTTACTGACAGCGGGATAAACGTGGAATTTACTCATGCTTTAGTTACCTCCACCAATAAAGTTTGATGGGCATTACCATGTGCCATTGCTGTACTACGTGCCGAGGTTAAAACGTTAGCACAACCACCTTGGTCAACCCCGTTCTCATCGGGCTGCCACCATGCTCCGGCCTGCAAGGCAACAACACCCGGCATAATGCGCTGAGTTATTTTGGCAGGCACCATGGTGACACCACGGTCGTTATTCACCTTGACGCGTTCTCCATCTGTAATGTTTCGTCGTTTAGCATCAATCGGGTTGATCCACAGTTCTTGTCGCTGTACTTCTTGTAACCACGGGTTAGCAAATTGCGTTGAATTGGCACGATTACGGCCTTTCCATGTAATTAGTTGCAATGGATAACGAGTCGTGAGGGTATCTTCAGGCCCTTCAATGGCAGGCACGTAATGTGATAGTGCTGGAATATCCGCATCCTGACGCTCATAAAGGCGTTTAGAGAAAATTTCGATTTTCCCTGATGGCGTTTCAAACGGGTGGTTTTGTATATCTTGGATATTTTTCTCAAAAGCAACATACCCCACATGCGGCTGATGCTTTAATAGATGACGGCGTTTTACCAAGAGTTCATCAAAGCTAGGAATATTATCTTCTGGGCGTTTTTTGTGCGCATCATTCACCAGATGTTCTATCCATTGCTTTTCTGTTCTACCTTCACTGAATACGTCACCTACTCCTAACTTTTCTGCGACTTCACATAACCATTCATAGTCACTACGGCGTTCAAATTCAGGCTCGATGACTTTTTCAGATAAAATGATGTAATTACCCGTCCCCCATGTGCCCCCGACGTTCCAGCGTTCTAAGAAACTGGTTTCAGGAAGCAAAATATCGGCATATTTAGCACTCGGTGTCATATATAAATCGCTGTAAACGATAAATTCGACTTTGCTTTCATCTTCCAGCACTTTAGCGGCATGCAAAATATCCGGATTCTGATTAGTCATATAATTACCCGCTAATGAAAAAATCATTTTGATTTCGGTATCGAGTTTTTCTGCATTTTTCAAACCGTTATCAGGGGTCACTAAATCTTTATTTTCACAGGCTTGAACCCAATTAGTGATATTGATTTTTGCTTTCACTGGGTTCTCAAATAAACTTGGGCCCGCTAAGGTTTTACGTAAATCAGGAGTGACTGCCATACCGTAGCCAGCAGCCCAACCGCCTTTACGCCCCACATTACCGGTAATAGTCGCCAACAAGGTCGCCCCTCTCGCTGAGCGCTCACCACAAATATGACGTTGAGGCCCCCAGCCCTGCATTAAGGCGGCAGGTTTGGTATTGGCATATTCACGAGCGAGTTGGCGAATAGTCTGTGCAGGGACCTTTGTAATCGGCTCTGCCCATTCAGGGGTTTTCACAATTCCATCTTTTTTCCCCATTAAATAAGCTATTAATGACTCGTTCTCGGGGACACCTTCAGGCATCTGATGTTCATCAAACCCGATGGTGTATTTATCAATAAAGGCTTGATCATGCAGGCCTTCGCTGATGATCACATACATCATCGCATCCATCATCGCGTTGTCTGTGGTGGGTAAGATAGGGACCCATTGATCAGCTAAGGATGATGCGGTGTCCGAGTAACGCGGGTCGACAACGATAAATTTAGTGCCATTCTTTTTCATCTTTTGGAAATAATGATTTGAATGACCAAAAATCGTTTCGTTAGGGTTGTGCCCCCATAAGATCACTAAAGGCGTATCTTCTAAGGTATCTAAGGTGCTACCACTCGCTGAGGTGCCATAAGTATATGGCGTGACTGCCATGGTATTGCCATTACTCACTGAATGGTAATTTTCCAGAAAGCCCCCCGTTAAGTTAAATAAACGGCGTAGCATGTTGGCACCAGAAAAAATACCGCCTGTTACCCCCGTACTCAAACTGACAAAACGCGATGCTGGGCCATATTGCGTATTAATACGCTGCATATTATCTGCAATTAACGTCGTCGCTTCTTCCCAGCTAATACGTTCAAAACGCCCTTCACCACGTTTACCAACCCTTTTCATTGGGTATTTCAAGCGATTTGGATGATAAACAAATTTTCGATAGCTACGACCACGTACACATGCACGCATGATCGGCATCTCTTCATCAAGGTCGGCATCAGGGCGTGTACTTATGCGTGTAACGACCCCCTCTTTGACATGTGCTCGAATATCACATTTTCCACCACAGTCAAAACTACTACAGGTTGATACGATGCGTTCCGCTGAGTTTTGAATGAGCTTAGTAGGGATGATCTCTGGGTCTTCTGGTGTTGAGGCAATGGTTTTAGCAGCAATAAAGGGGACAGCCATGAGTGCAGAGCTGCCTTGAATAAACCGACGGCGGGTTAGTGGTTCGATCAGATGTGTTTGGCTATCATTCCGATCTGGGTAATTTTTCATAGTAACTCTACCTCTGGCGTACATTAGGTTGCCGCGATAGAGTAAACATTTCCCTCTTAGCCAACTTTCGAAAAATCGCCAAACACATCGGAATTTCAGCCAACCATATAAAACATGTGGTTATATCAATAAAAATTGCCTATATTCATAAAACTAACAACAATATTTGAATCTCAGCCAACAAAATTGCCTATGCGAAATATTCCACTGAAAACAATTGATGCGACGCCTCGTGATGTTCTCGCCATTGGAACCGATTACTTACCGAATGTACTCTTGAGCTCTCATGTTCACCGTCGAGCTCAGTTTCTCTATGGTGCTACCGGGCTAATTGAAGTCAGCACCGCAGATGGCGAATGGGTGATCCCACCAGATAGCGGAGTTTGGATCCCCTGTAATACTCCCCATGAAACACGTATGCTGAATGTCAGCACTCGTAGTTTATATATCGAGCCAAAAGCAGCGCCGCGTAGGGGGAATCGATGTGAGGTATTACGGGTATCTCCATTACTTCGTCAGCTATTACTTGAAGCCGTTGATACCCCGCTCGAATATGACTTAAATGGTCGTGATGGCGCAATGTTCCAACTTATTTTACATGAAATAGAACAAGCGGAGCCGCTTCCTTTCTATGCCCCCATCCCCCGAGATGAGCATTTAGCAACACTGTGTCGTGAGTTTTTGAAATCACCACAAATTACCTCTCTTCCCCAAGAATGGGCAGCAAAACTCCATAAGAGTGAGCGCTCGTTTAGTCGTTTTTTTGGAACTCAAACAGGGTTGTCTTTCTCTGATTGGCGGCAACAAGCTTGTTTGTTAAGTGCAATCACCCATATTTCTGCTGGGAAGTCGATTACTGAAGTGGCATTTGATTTGGGCTATAGCAATGTGGGGTCATTTTCAACCATGTTTAAAAAGTGGTTAGGGCAAAGCCCATCAAGTTTTATTCAACGAATTTCTGGGTAAGCTTGCCTCAGATAGTGCTCAATCCTGAGCACTATCCACTGACTGCTAACTTTATACATTGATTGCCTTTTTCATTTTTTACTCTTACGCCTCCTAATATTATCCGTTAGGATAAAACAAAAAAGGAGCGTGCAATGACCACTCAGTTTTATAGTTATCAACCCACAAAAGGCCACGGGCTTCCTCATGACCCTATCCCATCGCTCATTGGCCCCCGACCAATTGGTTGGATTTCAACTTGTGATAGCCAAGGAAGAACAAACCTCGCACCTTACAGTTTTTTCAATATTTTCAACTACTCCCCTCCAATATTGGCATTTTCAAGTGTTGGTAAAAAAGATTCCGTCACCAATGCGATTGAAACGGGAGAATTTGTTTATAACCTCGCAACACTGGCGCTTGGTGAACAAGTGAATATGAGTAGCGCGACTCTGGCACGTGGTGAAAGCGAATTTGCCTTAACCCAACTATCAACATTACCATCCACATTAGTTTCTCCTCCACGTATTGCACAAACACCCGTATCAATGGAATGCATTGTCACTCAATATCAACAAATTAAACGGGCTGATGGCCAACTGTTAGATACTTGGATGGTAATGGGTGAGGTCGTGATGGTGCATATTGATGAATCAGCCCTACAAGATGGACTATATGACTGTGCAGGGCAAAAACCTCTGCTACGAGCGGGTGGCCCAGCAGATTATTATTGGATAGAACAACAGCAGAACCTAAAAATGTATCGCCCTAAATAACTTAAAATTAGAGTGGTCAATATTGTCTGGCTATTAACCACGTTAGTCCCTTCCCTTTATCAGTAGAACTTACACACTAGTTGCTCACTGCTATCTGGATAGGAAAAGTGCGCCGTAATTAAGTCAAACTGTGCTTCAGAGGTTTGAAATGGGTTTTCCCCTGTTAAATTACGCGCTGCTAACCTTGCTTTACACTTTTGATTATCAACGTTTAATACATGAAAAACATAAGATGCACCAGATGATTGCGCTAAAGATTTCAACCATTGGCGCTGGGTAGGCGTGTTTGCAGGGAAATCCATCACGACGGTATTACCCGCAGCAACAAGGTGCTGAATATGCTTTTCTAGCACTTTTTTCACTAAAGCACTTTTTTCAATATAATCAGATAGTTCTTTAATTTCATTAGGATATAGTGCAGAAAGCTATTCGTCTTCGCACAATAAAATAGTACGAGGCTGTTGCGATAGTGTTTTCGCTAAGGTGGATTTGCCTGATGCGATTTTCCCACAAAGAAAATGCAACTGGGGTTCACTATTAGGCTGTTGAGGGGCTTGTACTGAGTTCATCATAAATTCCTTGTTGGTCACTAACCAGACAAGAACAAAAAACCCGCCTTGTCTGGCGGGTTTAGGATGTAGCTTACCCCCACCACTATGTGATGGTAATAATAATGCTTAAGCCTGCTACAACCGAATACATATTTTTTACTAACCTAGAAAGAGGGACAGGCATAGTATCAACCCCCTTAAATAAATCAACAAGGTGATTTATTCTAAAAACGAAAAAGGTAATGTGACTGCGGAAGCTAAAATACCAAACCCGCTCTCCACAGCGTCAGCCACACAACCAACTGTATCCCATGCAGTCCAACCCTCGTCATCTGTTTGACCTAGCAAAACAAGTTCCTGTATGTGGCCTAAATTGATAGGTAGAATTTCCCATTGCGGTGAGTTAGTTAAATCCCCAGAAATATCAACCAATACCACACACCAGCCAAATGGGCTTGTCAAATCGCCGTATTGATGACGACCAATCCACTGACCAAAAATATCAACCCGATACCCTTTTTCTTCATTCGCTTTCGAGTCTATTTGACCGCATAGCCATAAGCTATCACGTTTTTCAGGAGCGATATCTTCAAGAGGTAACATCTTCAGTTTTAATTTTTTCTTTTCAGAGTCTAGTTCTTGTTTCTTTACAAGGCGCCAGTGGCACGGAATATAATCACTAATATCAAACTGTTCAGTACTGTTTTTAACCCTCAATAATGACCAACCATATTCACTATTAGGGTTACCAAATTCACTACGACGAATCCATTGACCATGCTCATCTTGGCGAAAGCCCTTATTGTCATTCACATGGGAAATAAAAATAGCTTCATCCCATAGTAAGTTCAGTTCTCTTTCCGTCAGTTGATATTTTTTTATCACGCTATTCCTTTTGAGCTAAAAATGGCCCAAGTTTTTGCTTGGGCCATTTAAATTAATGCTTTCCTTTTTTATGATGATTAAGAGTTTCTTCTTTTAAATCAAGTTCATCACGTAAACGATGGTAAACACGTTCATTGATATTTTTATTTTTGCGCATTAGGTAAAGCGCTTCACGTTTGGCTTTGAGCGCCGATTTAGACATATCGCGCTCCATTTCAATCATTCTATGTAAATCATAAACATCCGATTCACTTTCATCTGAATTATCAAGTCGCCTACCGTAGATTTCGAGTAGTTGAGCACCAACTTCAGTTCGCATCGCGATTTCATCCACATCTTCTGAAGGGTGGTTCATTAGGTCACGTAAATGTGCCATTGCAGCTTCGTTTAATGCTAAACGAGCACGAATTTCGTCGTTATCGTACGGTAAATCCTGTACTAAGCCTTTGGTCAAAATTGGCAAGGCAATGCTGGCAATTAATAGTGAACATAAAATCACCCCCATTGCTAAGAAAATAGCCACATCACGATTTGGAAATAATGAACCATCTGGCATCAATAAAGGTAACGTTAAAATACCGGCTAACGTAATCGCTCCGCGCACACCCGCTGTCGCCATTACTGCCATCATACGAATATGCATAACATCTGCTTCTTTACCGCGACGGCGTTTATGGAAGACTGTTAAAGTCATCGAGATCCACACCCAAGTAAAACGCAGAATCGCCAATGCAATTGTGATCACAGCAACATACACAAACAACATCCAAGGGTGGCTAGCACCTGCGGCTTCTGCAACTTCAGGCATATTGGTCCACATACCAGGCAACTGTTCGCCAAGTAAAATGAAAATCATCCCGTTTAATGCAGTTTGAACAGTATCCCACACCGCTTTACTTTGCATACGAGTCGCTGCTTGCATTCGGCCTGCTATTTTCTCATAGTGCATCGCAATACCGGCAACAACCGCAGCTAAAATACCGGAAACATGCAGATGCTCTGCCAGTAAGTAAGCAGTAAATGGCATTAGCAAGCTAATCATTATCTGAATTGCCGGCTCTTCCCCTGTGCGTTTAACTAAGAATTGATTTAGCCAACCAATCGCCCACGCAACTAGCAGGCCTATTAAAATCCCACCAAATGCCACAAATACAAACTGCCCAGCCGCAGAAACTAGTGAGAATGTCCCAGTTAACGCCGCTACAACCGCAAAGCTAAAACAAACTAATCCAGTGGCATCATTCAGTAATGATTCCCCCTCAAGGATATGCGCCATACGTGAAGGCAATGGGGAGTTCACTGTCATTGCTGACACTGAAACTGGGTCCGTAGGGGACAAAATAGCAGCTAACGCGAATGCGACGGCTAATGAAATGGCAGGGATTAACCAATGAATAAAAAAGCCCATACCAATAACGGTGACAACAACTAAACCTATGGCTAGCGACATTATCGGTTTAATTTCTTGAAATAAGGCTTCTTTAGGGATACGCCATCCATCAAGGAATAATAAAGGAGGAATAAATAAAAATAGAAATAGATGAGGTTCAAATTCAACGGTAAAACCATATAAAGACAAGCCAGCCCCTAGTGCTATCTGGATCAAGGGTAATGGAATAATATCTTTGAGCAGTCGTGAAACAAAAACGCTCACAACAACGGCTAATAAAAAAACGAGTACAAGTGTCACTACTGACATTGATTGCTCCATGTTTAGCTAATCATTAATTATCAGTAATGCAGTAAATAGATAAATTGAATCAATGTAAAGTAACTATTAATTATCAGATACAAAAAAAATAAAATTGGGAAATCGCCTAACAATCATTACGTTACAATTTTATTATTTTTTATCCCACCTCTTAATATCGCTAATTATCTATTTGATAGATAAAAATAAAAAATGCACACCATAATAAGTTAAGTATTAATATAGAAAATATACCTAAATCATCATTATTAGACTATTGACTGTTCTTTTAAAGATACTTTGTTTATTCACTAGTTTTATCTGTATGACGTTTATCTATATTGTTCCCCTCAAAACTATGGCGCTCAATCAGCTCCCGCAATATTTGCTTAAGCATTTTACTTTTACGAACACCTAGCGGTGCTAAAACAGCTTCTTCATGCTGCTGTGCTGCGATAAGGAGATCATCAACTAATGACATCCCGCTCGATGTCACGCTAACTAATGTTATTCGTTTATCACTACCATTATGGTTATTATGGCGGATCACATGCCCTTGCTGTTCAAGTCGTTGTAGCACACGTGTAATTGTTGGCTGCTTACTCACTGTTTTTTGCGAAAGCTCAGTAATCCCCATAGACCCATTACCTGCTAATGTGGATAACACCCGCCATTCCAATACAGAAAGCCCTTTGGTTTCCACGGTCGCGTGAAACTCTGAAGAGACCAGCATCCAAGCCTGCCCAAGCAGGGCAGGCAAATAATGATCAACAAAAATTTTTGAATCTGGCATTTGCTCCCCTTGATAAGCACTATGCATTAAATCACCGCCCCTCAAAGAGTAACAGAAAAGAGCAATAATTCAGCTAAAACTTACCATTTAGCAATGAACCAAACCCACCAATACCAGTCTCTAAACCCAACTTTTTCAACATCATATACGTGGTAGCCACCGAAGACGATAATACGGGTAGCCCTACGCGGTCTTCAATAAGCTGTATTGACGGTAACGAAGGCATCTGTACGCAAGCGGAAGCCACAATAGCATCCACTTGCGTATTCAATTTTTTGGTGATTTCAACGGGAGCTAGCGGGTTTTGCCGCCCCACATCCAAGTTATCAGGGATTTCTAGTGAAATGCTATCCACCACTTCAATGCCTTCATTTTCTATGTAATCAATCACTAACTGTGTGAGAGGTTTCATATAGGGCGTTAAGATAGACACTTTTTTTGCCCCAATAGCTTGTAACCCTTCCACTAATGCCCCTGCACTAGTTACAACTGGAGCTGGATGGCCATTATCCATGGTACGTTGAAATAAGCGTTTTTCAGAGACCCGATGGTAACCGTTCCCCATGCTCATGATCGCCACTAGGCAAGCATATCCCAGCACATCTACAGCAGCATCTGACAATTCAAGTGCGCAGCGGTCGCTATCTGAATCCATTTTTGCCAATTCGTCTTTGGTGACTTTTTGCATCCTCATACGGCTTGAGTGGAAAGTAAAACGCTCAGCAAATAGAGCTTCCCTAGCCCGTAATATAGCCGGGATCTCCGTTTCCATCGTGGTGTTGGATGAAGGTACAATTTGCCCGATCCGATATGTTCGCACTAAATTCATTGCCCTACCCCCCAAACGGTTCTTCTGAGCTGGGAAAAACATTTAATTCATCGATATCTTGCCCTTGGTGATTAAAGCGTGCAGCAGTCAGCGGGCGACGATTTACCTGTAAATCAAAAATATCAAACCGATTATAGTGCCCAGTAATATCATGCATTTGCCGTGGCTGAATACAACGATTCAAATCAATCTCACCATACACAATGCCTTCTTTGTCAACCAATGGTTCACCAATCACCCGCCCATCAGGGCCGATAATGCCAGAAAAAGCACTATTAGGCCGCGCCAGTAAGTCACGGGCTTCTGGATGAGAGGCAGACATCGCCTCAATAATTTCCTCTGATACTGTTGAGCAAGCAATAATGGTGAATACTTTGCCTTCAAAACAGTGTGCAGAAGCGCGCAGACGAATAGCATCCGCCATATCGTAATCTTTTGGCGCAACGGGTAAAGCAATATAGCTGGCGATATGCACTAATTCCCCTTGGGCTAATAAAGCAAACCTCGCTAAGGTATTGGTATTTTCCCCACACGCTAGGGCCCCCAATGGCCCAATACTCGTTTGGTGCACTTTTAATGAAGAGGCATCCCCATTGGCCCACGTCAGTTTTTCCGCCCATGTCGGTACCAGTTTGCGATGACGGCCTAAAATTTGCCCCTCATCCGAAATGGTGACTAATGTATTGTACAAAGTCGCGATGCCTGTAGGGCTGCGCTCATTGACCCCAATAACAACGTTAATGTGATGGCGTGCCGCAGCTTGCGCGACTTTTTGAATTTCCGGCCCCGGAACTTCGATTGCCGATTTACACAGTTTTTCAAACCACGGACTGCCGTCAATTGGGTTCATTACCCAACTCCAATACGGATAGCCTGCAATAAAAACCTCTGGAAAAGCCACTAATTTTGCACCGTTATCTGCGGCTTCCTCAATTAACCGACACACTTTATCCACAGTTGCGTCAGTGTCTAAAAAGACAGGAGCCGCCTGTACTGCTGCTGCTTTAAAACATTGAAGTTCTAACATGCTTCCCCCTTACACTGACACAACCGGATGACGCAATTCACCAATGTGTTCAACATAGGCCTCTATCACATCCCCCGGCCAAACCCACTCTTGAGGAGAGCGCCCCGCACCAACCCCCTCAGGCGTCCCAGTAGCAATAATATCCCCTGGCTCTAACGTAATACCTTGGCTGATATCTTCAATCAATGTATTCACATTGAATAACATATGACGGGTGTTTGAATCCTGTTTGGTCACACCATTCACTTTTAAGTTCAGGTTTAAATTATGGGGATCAGGGATTTCATCAGCAGTTACAATACATGGGCCAAACGGTGCATAAGTGTCTTGCCCTTTAGAGTAAATCCATTGCCCAGCACGGCGGCAATCACGCGCACTCATATCTATCATCAAGCTATAACCAAATACATAATTGAGGGCATCTTTAGCTGCAACCCTTTTCGCACGAGTCCCAATGACCACAGCAAGTTCGACCTCCCAATCTAATTGTTGGGTGATCTGCCCGTTATGTTCGATAGCATCTCCAGGGCCAATTACGGTCGTTGGCGGTTTAGAAAAAATAACCGGTTGTTTAGGCAATTCTTTCGAAGTATCTAAAGTACGACTGGACTCAGCAACATGCTCTACATAATTTAAACCTATGCCAAAAATATTTTTACGCGGACGAGGAATAGGCGCTAAAATTTTCACATTTTGCACTGGCCATGCCGTACCCGCAGGAAATAACCCTTGGTAGATATTAAGCAACTCATTACCCACGCGTACGCCTTGAGGGCCTAAATCAATAAAATCCAACATATTATCTGGTAGATATTGCCCCTGTTCTTCAGCTAGACGAGCTAAATCCACGACTTGCTGGTCAACAATAGCCCCTAAACGAGCAGCGGCAGTTACATCAGAACGGTAAGTTATTAAGCGCATATGATTTCTCCTTGAGTGCCACTTAGAATTGCACTCAGTTTCACGTAAAATTAGTTAATTAAAACCAGACAAAATTGTTATCAATAACTCAGCCTGTTAAGAGGCCACCTTTTGGTGCCCATCGTTATCTACTAAGGCTTCTTCGTAATACAGGCCTAAAGACTGCATCACGGGTAAATCATTAAAACAAAACAGACATGCGTCATCCGTTTGTGAAATATTGACGTGTTCATGGAACATCCACGACGGTACGCAGAAAATGTCACGCTCTTGCCAATCAAAGCGCTGGCCATTAATCACTGAATAACCTTGGCCTTTCGCAACTTGATAAATAAAGCTCCCCGTATGGCGATGGGCTTTGCCCACAAACCCCGGTCGTAGCAATTGCATACTAGCCCCAATTGTCGGCATCACTGCCCCTCCCGTTAATGGGTTGGTGTAGTGCATCAAAATGTCATCAAATACCGAGCCATCCGCGACTTTTGCCGCACGACGTAATGCATCGTAAGTTGGCCCCCATTGGTATTTAAATAATGGGGAATACGGTTTATCCCAGCCGATATCATGTGGCCTTAACGCAGTGCCGCCCCACATGCCAACAGGGTAATCAAGTGGGCGTGTCTGTACTTGGTGTAAATCAGGGTGAACTTTATAGAAACCGGCTTCCATGGCATTAACCAATGGAATATCAAGGCCATCTTGCCAAATGCACGGTAAACCATCTTCCGCTACCCCATGCTCATGCCATGTGCCGTTAGGTGTGAGTACAAAGTCGTTAGCTTCTAGCATCATTTTCTGCCCTTCTACGATGGTATAAGCACCACGACCTTCCATAATAAAACGCAACGCCGAAGAGGAATGAGCATGAGCAGAAGCGGCTTCTCCGGGATGCATGACTTGCAGACCGGAATACAACCACCCCACGGCGGCCGCCACATCTTGACGACCGGGGTTATTCAGGTAAATCACTCGACGCCCTGCTTTTTCTGGGGTCACTAATTCCACCGAACGCAACACATGCTCACGTAGGTCACGGTAACGCCACAAAACTGGCACAGAACTAGACTGAGGTTGCCACGGCTCTATTTTGTTTGCGACTGTCCATAAAGCGCCAGTTTTTAGTGCATCCAGTTGTTGGTAATACGCGACAAGTTCAGGGGTGTCAGCTACATCAGCTCGACCCGCCACATTTTCACGATATTGGTCATGGGACTGTGTTCTCATGCTATTTTCCTCTTCATTTGCCAACGCTCTTAGCGTGACCTCAACGATTGGGTAAGCTGTTGGCGCCCGTATTCATACGCTGCTGGCCACTGTGTTTCCCAGCCATAGCGAGCACATTCATGTAATAACCATGCTGGGTCAGATAACAATGGACGCGACAATGCACATAAATCTGCCCGCCCTGCTGCGATAATGCTGTTAACTTGGTCAGCGTCGGTGATCGCCCCAACGGCGATCACCGGGACCCCGGCTTCGTTACGAATGCGGTCAGCCATTGGTGTCTGGTACATCCGGCCATACACCGGCTGCTGTTGCGGCGAAACCTCCCCTGAAGAACAATCCACCATGTCGACTCCCACTTGTTTCATCGCACGAGCAATTTGCACCGCATCATCTACAGTGGTCCCCCCGTCTACCCAGTCGGTACTGGAAAGACGTACTGACAATGGTTTTGACCACACTTGGCGTACTGCGCTGATCACTGCCAATGGAAAACGCAGGCGATTTTCTAACACCCCGCCATACACATCGGTACGTTGGTTGGTTAATGGAGAAATAAAGCTCGACAGTAAATAACCATGACCAGCTTGTAATTCAAGCCAATCAAACCCTGCTGCCTCAGCACGCTTGGCAGCAGCGACAAATTGGTTAGTTATTATTGCCATTTGTGCTTCAGTAAGTTCTGCCGGTGTTTGTGAAATATTGGGTAAATACGGTAGAGCAGAAGCAGAAACTAGTGGCCAGTTCCCTTCTTTCAGAGGGTGATTTTCATTTTCCCAACCACGCTGAGTTGACCCTCGACGCCCTGCATGACCCAATTGAATACCAATTTTGGCACTGGTATTTTGATGTATAAAAGTCGTTATGCGCTGCCAAGCCGAGACTTGCTCGTCATTCCATAACCCAGCACACCCCTCAGTGACACGTGCATCTGGGGCGATAGCCGTCATTTCTGCCATGACTAACCCTATTCCTCCTAACGCACGGCTCCCTAGGTGTACCAAATGGAAGTCTTCAACCACGCCTTGATTGGCGCTGTATAATAAGGTCGGTGAAGCCACCACACGGTTACTCAAGGTAACCCCACGTAACTGATAAGGTGTCAGCATTGGCGGTATATTGACTGGCGGTGTGACACCCGCTTGCGCGGCGAACCACTGTTCGTATTTTTCCAGCCAAGGAGTATCACGAACACGCAGATTTTCATGGGAAATACGTTGAGAGCGCGTTAACAAAGAATAAGCAAACTGCTCGGGAGCAAGGTTTTCATAGCGGCTAACATTTTCGAACCACTCGGTGGAATTACGCGCCGCATTCTGAATTTTCAGGACTTCCACGCTACGTACTTGCTGATAATGTGCTAGCCCATTGCGTAAATCACCTTTTGCAGTTTTCAGGCTTTCACACAGCTCAATCGCATCTTCTAAGGCTAATTTGGTGCCTGAACCGATAGAAAAGTGCGCAGTGTGAGCCGCATCCCCCATTAACACGATAGGTACATCTTTCCCTGATGTTGGTTGAGTCCAGTGTACCCAGTTATCACAAATGACCCGCGGGAAACGGATCCAAATTGCTGCGCCACGTAAATGCGCAGCATTAGCCATCAATTTTTCCCCTTCAAGCCATGGAGCAAACAAGTTTTCACAGTAGGTAATCCCATCTTCTTGCGACATCTGGTCAATACCTGCTTTTAGCCAAGTTTCTTCTGTCGTTTCAACGATAAAGGTTGATAACCCTTCTTGAAATTGATAGGCATGAACTTGGAACCAACCGTGTTCATTTTCGGCGAATAGGAAGGTAAATGCATCGAAAATCTTTTTAGTACCTAACCAAACAAAACGGCAACGACGCGGGTCAATATCTGGTTTAAATACCTCTTCATAACGCGTACGTACCGCGCTGTTAATACCATCGGACGCAATGACTAAATCGGCTTGGTACTGACGGGCGATGTCTTGATCGTCCGTGACTTGAGTTTCGAATACTAGCTCGACACCTAGTTCAAGGCAGCGGTCTTGCAAGATATTGAGTAATTTTTTACGCCCTATACCAATAAAGCCATGCCCCCCACTGCGGTGGCAAGTCCCTTTGAAATGCACATCAATGTCATCCCAGTGACTGAATTCCGCAGCAATGGTCTCTGCCGACTCAGGGTCTGCACGGCGTAAGTTATGCAGTGTTGCATCTGAAAATACGACCCCCCACCCAAAAGTGTCATATGGCCGATTGCGTTCCACTACCACAACCCGATTTTGAGGATTTTGCCGTTTCATCAGTAACCCAAAGTATAAGCCTGCAGGCCCACCACCAATACATACAATATTCATCATATTTCCCCTTTTGCGCTTACGGGTTGTTGAGCAGTTAACGCCTGATACAGAATGTCGGGTATAGGAATAGCTTGATGTGTCACTAGCGAGGTGGTGACATAAGTTTGTGTCACTTGCATGCGTAATTCCCCCTCTCGCCCTATGCAGCGCTGACGTAAGGTCAAAGATTTGCTACCAATACGTTCGACATGAAGCTCTAGCATCACTTCATCCCCCATACGGCTAATCGCGGTAAACTCAGCGTCTAAGTGCACGGTCGGCAACCCAAACCGTTGTTCAAGGATATAACCGGCAAACCCTTGAGGAATGAATTCATCAAACCAGTGTTCAAGTAGGTTGTTAAACATCACAAAATACTGGGGATAAAAAACGATCCCAGCAGGGTCACACTGCGAAAAATGAATTTTATGTGGTCTAGAAAATTTCAGTAAGCTCATGATTTACCCTTAATTTATAGCCAGCCGTTGGCGACATTTTTCTAATTCTTTTCCATGTTCATCAGCCAATGCAGCTTCACGCAGTTCCCGCAAATTAATTGGCGCTAACTTGCTACCCTGCTGGGCAACGATATCCATTAATATTTGGAAATTACGCAACCCTCGAGCATGTGTATCGCTATACCCCTTAACCACACGCTGGCACTGCGTAATTTCTGCAGCTAGTGCAGGGTTGGTTTGTGCAGCCTGAGCCACTAGCTCTAGCCACTTTTCAATCCGTTGTGTTTCAAGTTGATAACGTAACGTCGAACGCCGTCCTTTTCGCCAAGCAGCTAATAGATACAACTGTAAAAAGCCAAAGAAAGAACTGGTAGTGATGGTGCGCCCTTTTTCTGTCACTTTGCGAAGCGCTTTGTGTAACCAATGTGGACGCATTAACCAGCGACCTAAATTTTTGGGAAGCGTTTCGCAGATTTCTTCAATGCGTGGATGCATAAATTCATTGATATTCAATAATTGGTTATCTTTTGCCTGTACTTCATCGCGTACTCGCGCAAATCGGCTATCACGGATTTTCAGGTCAGCCACACGGATGGTGTCCTCATAAGACATCCAAAGGGCCAAATGGCGTGCAAGTGCCCGCTGTAACCGCTCATCTTGGCCACCATTTTGCGCAAACAGGTTATTAAGGCGATTCAAGTACAACGTGGCATAAGCAGGGTCTTGGTAATCAATAAGCCGACGGATGCCTTCGGTGACCAGATAATGCACATGAGGAGAAAATTCATTTTCGACACGCGCTAGTAACGCTGAAACTTGCTTGTTTTTAGGTGTATGTATCACGTTTTGTGCTGATGGCGCTTGGTAAGGCTCTTCCGGGTGTACTGACTTTTCAGCACCTAATGCGAAAGCACGCAAGCTTGGTTTTACACCGACGCCACCACGAACAATCGTTTCCTCAAATTGCGTGCGGCTAAAGGGTAAGACCCCTGAACCAAACAACGCACCAAATAGAACCGCGCTGATGACACTGCCTGTATCCTGTGCCGCTTGTGACATATCAAAATGAATAAACTGGCGGGCAGATGAACTTGCGTGACGAATAAGTGCTTGGCTATCAACGCGCCCATCTCCCATCGCTGACTTTTCAGCAATTGAGTAAACACGGTGTGTCGAGCTGATTAAGGTCGTCCGTTCTGGTGTAACAAAACCCCGTTGAACTGCTCTGCCCGCTTCCATTAACTCAGAAGCCAGTACTACATCAACATCACCCGGCATAGGCATCAGGGCTAAAACTGGGCGTGGCGTTTGTAAGTTATCTGCGCCAGGAAATAACTCGACATAATAAATCGTCGCTCCCGTACGCTGGGCAACACCAGGTACTGAAGTTGTTTGCGCAAAATAACCATTTTCTTCGCCTAGATTGACTATCCAATCCGCAAGAACTCCGCCACCTTCACCACCCATCGCTAAAATCGCTATTTTGATGGGCTGCAATGCTATTGAGGATGAAAGCATTTATTCCCCCTTAAAAACTGAATTGTTCACGACGACGCGAATCACGACGTTGTAAATAACCAATAAACCAACCACGAATACGGTGGCATAGCTTGTCCCAGCCAGTTGGATTAGTGATAATCTGGGCTTTAAAAAATGAAGGGCATAAAACAGCGGCATGAGAAACCTCACCGCATAAGCCGCAGCCCACACAGCTATCCATTACTGTTGCAACTGGGTCAGTTCTCAATGGGTCTTGGTTGGGCTTGATGGATAAAGATGGGCACCCTGATAAACGAATACAGGAGTGATCTCCCGTACATGTATCAGGGTCGATACCGAAACGTTCACGCACGACTCGTTTACCCGCAGCAACATCAGTACGAACCTTTTTCTTTTCACGTCGCTGTTTATTCAACATACATTCGCTTTGTGCAATGAGAACTTTTGGCCCTTTCTCATCAGTAGTTAAAGCTTCACGTAATGTGTTAGTCATGGTTTTCAGGTCATAAGTGTGTTTAATGGTTTTAACCCAATTCACACCGACCCCTTTCACGGCCTTTTCGATTTCATGGCCCGTGCTACGCGTTGGGTTTAAAGCGGTTGATGAAAGAATATCTTGTCCACCCGTTGCTGATGTATAGCTGTTATCAACAACAATGGTTAAATTATCACTACGATTAAACACGCTATTCGCAATACCACTGGTTAAGCCGTTATGCCAAAAGCCGCCATCACCCATAACTGAAATAGCGCGCTTCCCTGCTTTTGCATTCAAGGCCGCAGCACCCGCACCTCCCAGCCCATATCCCATGGTGGTATTACCTAAATTAAAAGGAGGCAGTATGGAAAATAAATGGCAACCAATATCTGCACTGACATGGTGTTCACCCAATTCACATTCAACCAGTTTCATCGCAGTAAAAATAGGCCTTTCTGGGCAGCCAGTACAAAAACCGGGTGGGCGTGCATGTACCGAGCTATCTAATGTTGGCTCTGCTGCATTCACATATTCAGGTAGAGGGTCATCAAGCTGTTGAGTGGCAATGTTAATGGTTGGAATACGGATTTGCTTTGCAGCGGCTTTAACTTGAGGCTCAATTTTTCCGTAATGTTCAAGGAAAGAACGCAAGCCAGCAAGCACAGTCGCTGTATTGTATTCACCTGCCATCGGCAACATATCCTTGCCATGTAATTCAATATCAATATTTCGTTGGCGTAGGATATTTGCTACGTTTTGCTCTACAAAGTTCGGTTGCCCTTCCTCTAGAATAAGAATGGCCTTTTTATTGCGGCAAAAACGCTCAAATTCATCATCAATTAGAGGATAGGCCACATTCATCACGTATAACGGTATTTGGCTGTTACCAAAAACATCCGCTAATCCAATTTGGTTTAAAGCGCGGATCAACGTGTTATAGCACCCCCCTTGTAATGCAATGCCCACATCTTCTGCGTCTTCAGCAAAAAATTCATTCAGCTCACGCTGTTGGATAAATTTAATTGCAGCAGGCCAACGTGCTTCAATTTTTTCTTTTTCGTGCAAGAAACTTGCTGGCGGCAAAACAATACGGCTAACGTCTCTTGTCGGGTTTTCGAGGGCATCTTTTACGGTAAATTTAGGGTGTTGATTATCAGAGCAAATGAATTGCCCATGAACATGGCAAGAGCGAATACGCATCTGTAACATGACAGGCGTATTACTCGCTTCAGAAAGATCAAACCCATCTTTTACCGCTTGAACAATAGATGGCAAATTAGGACGAGGGTCAAGTAGCCACATTTGAGACTTCATCGCGAAAGCATGGCTACGCTCTTGCATAATAGACGAACCTTCGCCGTAATCTTCCCCAACAATGATCAGTGCCCCACCCAGTACCCCGCCAGAGGCTAGGTTTGCTAGAGCATCAGAAGCGACGTTAGTACCCACAGTTGCTTTAAAAGTTACTGCTCCGCGAAGAGGATAGTTCACGGAAGCCGCGAGGGTTGCGGCCGCCGTTGCTTCACTGGCACTGTTTTCAAAACGTATTCCATACTCAGATAAAATATCTTGTGCGTCAGCAAGTACATCCATTAAGTGTGAAATAGGCGCACCTTGGTAGCCAGCTACATAAGAAACACCTGATTCCAATAGTGCTTTTGTGACAGCAAGAATGCCTTCACCACTAAACGTTTCCCCTTGCCCTTGTCGTAATTTTTCAACTTCTTGTATAAACGATCGCTCAGCCATTTTTACCTCACCCGTAAACGTCAGAACGTTTTTATCTTTTTTGTGTTTCTTTCTTGTATCCTTTTTGTTAATGAAAGGTCAATCCATGATTAATCATGGATATTAGATTTATGCAGAGAGTGGATAAGGCTTGCAGATAGGGGACAAATCGCCAATGAAAACAACTAGAAAATACTCTTTTTCAGCAAAATAACTGAAAAGAATTAACCTCAAAAAATAAATTAATGATGCAACAAATAATATAATTGCAGTAAATAACCCCTATAAAAATAAAGGTATTAGCTATTTAATTCAACATAACAAAACTAATTAGATAATTAAATTGATAAATTCACTAATCGATAGATAAATAGAAACAACAACATGATAAATCATGAATAATTAGCTAATTAAATTATTAAAATAACGTTATATTTTATATTGTTAGCACCATCACAATAACCACATAGTTTCTATTTTTTTGCATTTTTTGGATAGTTTCTGCACGTTTTTAGCTAGGTAAGGAAAACTGTTTATGCTATGTTCAATTCACATTTGGTTAAAAAATAATTAATGAGATGTTAATTAAAAACGGAATATAACTGCTTTTACCCTGAATAGTGGATCACTCTTCTCTTAAAAAGAAGTGTCACATCATTAATCGTATACAATAACCATTTGAATTAATTTATAAAAAATATAAAAAAAGATAACAATGCAGCTAAAGATTGACCAAATATGAAATAAAGCTGAAAAATAATTTTGGAGGTACCTCCGATGTTGAGCAACTCGTGGCCCCATTCACCTGCACCTCAGATTGAAAATCAGCTCTGTTCTTCCGAGCGCTTATTGTTTACATCCGCAGATCCCGAGGAGATCAAGTCCATGGTTGGTCGGGTGATGAAGCCCCATCAGTTTCATTTACTCAACCCACATCAACGCCTTGATGCCCGTATGCATTATATTCCCATGGGGGATATTTCGCTGAGCCGTCTACGATATGGCGCTGACGTTACTATTGCTCCAGGGCAACTGCAGGACTTTTTCCTAGTACAAATGCCGTTGTCTGGCAGTGCGACCATTGAAAGTGGCGGAAAATGTATAGAGTCCACACCACAAATGGCATCGTTACTTAGCCCAGAAGAATCAACAACCATGCGTTGGAATAGCGATAACGATCAGTTTATGTTGCGTATTTCTCGCTCCTTACTAGAACGGTCTTTAGTTGGCCAGCTAGGACACACTTTAGATAAACCATTAGTTTTTCAGTTGGGTTTTGCATGGCAATCCTGTATTGCATGGCGCACCTTAATGAATTACTTAATTGAATGTGCTACACGTACACCGGATCTACTACAACATAAGTTGATCACCACACAAGTTGAGCAATTGGTTTCTGTCACTCTTCTCTCCACCCAAGGCCATAACTATACTGAAGATTCTGGAATGCGCAGAGCCACAATCCGTCCTCGCCATGTCAGGCGTGTGCAGGAATACTTAGAAGCTCATGCCCATGAACCTATTACAGTTGAGCAACTAGCCCACATTGCGGGAGTCAGTTTACGTAGCTTATATGCTGGCTTTAAAGAGTTTTTAGATATTAGCCCAATGCAATATCTACGCGATTTAAGAATGGAACGGGTAAGAGCCGAACTGCTTTCTGGGGAAGCGACCAGTGTCACGGGAGTCGCATTACGTTGGGGATTTGCTCATATGGGACGTTTTAGTGCGGAATATAAACAACGATATGGTGAAACGCCGAGCCAAAGTCTGAAAAAAGCCTAAATGATGTCTTACACAAAGCCCTACATCGCTATTTTAACACGGTGTAGGGCTTTAATTAATTATACTCGTTAGAATGGAATGGCCGCTTTTAAATAAATTTGCGATCCTTCTGGGCGGTTTCTCACTTCAAAATCTTTTTCCCATTTAGCCGTAAATAACCAGCCTTGAGGGTTGGCATAACGAATGGATGGCCCTATCGAATAGGCTCGGGCTTTTCCTTGTGCTGAATTTGGCCCACTATCATTTGTTGTTTGCATAAAAGCATACCCGCCAATCCCTGCAACCCAACCATTTCCAAAGCCCCAGCCTAAGCCATAATCAGCATGAAATGCTTGGCCTGAACGTGTTTTTGTATCGTTATTACGGAAGTTAAAATCATACATCATTTTTAAATCGGCATTCACACCAATTGGGGGAATATAACTTATTGCCCAGACAGGCTGTAATGCCCAGTAATTTTTCCCCAGACTTGATGGGTCAGTTTTACTGTATTTCCCTGTTGGGGCGTAGGCATCTAACCCCACCACATAGTGTAAATCTGCCGATGGATGAAAACCTAAGGCTGGTCCAAATGTCACATCGCCAAGGCCACGGCTGTTGTCTTTCTGACCTGCTGCCTTTGCGGTAACATCCAATAATGGCACAATCGTATGGAAAGCTAAGTCACCACCAAACACTTTTTGGTCTGTCACCCAAATCAGCCTTGGCGCTAATACATTCACATTTACACTAAAACCCGGCACAGGGATTTTATCCCCTTTGTTATCGCGAATACTGTCATAATGCGCATTTCCACCATATATCAGTACATGGACACCTTGTGGTGGTAGCGCCCCTGACATAAAGTTTTCGAGACCATCGGGATAAACACCTAATCCACCACCTTCGGTAGCGACCGCACCAAATGAAAGAATACTGAGACACGAACCTGCAACAAGCCTACTGATTATTTTTGTTTTCATCATATTTCCTGCCATAGTGGGTTGTCTTACTGTGTGTGCTTTGCCTGCGATAGTACAAATCCATTGCTGATTTATTTATGTCCTACGTTTGACTGCCAATTTTTGTGCAACAAGGTAACCAGAGCCACCACCAAGCCCGGGGCCGGGATGTGTTGATGCGCCAATATGAAAGAGATTTTTTACTGCTGTTTGATGTGCTTTTGTTTGCCCCGTCGCCGCAAAAGGACGTAACCAAAAGAATTGGTCTGGTGAGCAAGTCCCTGAGTAAGGATCACCGCCGACGAGATTGCAGTTATAGCGTTCAAGATCAGCTGGAGAAATCGCTTTACGGCCGACAATCAGTGAAGAGAACCCCGGCATAACTTGTTCTAAACGCTGCTGTATCCGATCAGCTACTGCTTCACGCACTTGCTCATTCCACTTTCCATCTTCTGGAATTGAAATTTCACCAGCACTATCACCTTTTAAGGTGCGAGGAAGCTCCTGCATTTGAACCCATAAAATCCACCCTCCATCGGGGGCTCTGCTTGGGTCAAGCGCTGTCGGCTGACCAATACCAAACGTCGGTTTATCAGGTAAGTAACCGTTATTCGCTTGGGCCACAGACAAACAAACCTGTTCCATACTTTCCGTAAAATGAACCAAAGGAACATGAAGAAGCTCAGGGTTACACCAAGGAGGAGGAGCACTCAGTGCAAAATGGATTTGCATCCCCGCACGCCCATAACGATAACCGTTTGACCTTTGCTTTATTTGTGGGGAAACATTATCAAGATCAAGCAATACGCCATATAACTGAGTCGGGGTAACATTGCATATCACGCTCTCTGAAGCGCTAATGTCCTGCCCATTAGCCCTAACCCCTATTGCTCGGCTATTCTTCCCGAGGCCTTGAGTAATAATTTTTTCAACGTGCATCCCTGTTTTGAGCTGCCCACCATGGGCTTCGATGACCTTCGAAAACGCCTCAACAATGCGCTCGCTCCCACCTTTTACAACAGGCATACCACCAGCAACTACCGCTGCAAATGTGAGTTTCCCAATTAGCGCAGAACTCGCTTCATCAGGCCCTAACCCTGTATGTAATACCCAAGGCGCCATTAAAGCTCGGCTAAAATCATGTTGTAGCTCACGCTCAGACCAACGGCGAAAGCTTTCTATTCCAGACTTAGCAAAATCCAATAACCCATCTACACCTCGTTTGCGCCATTGCGAAAATAATAATTTCAACATGCCCGCACTGTATGGGTTTTGACCTAATAAACCAAATGTCAGTGCTGCGTCTTGGTTAAATAGCGTCTCTGCCATTTTACGAAATGCCGTACCGTCTCCCGGTGCTAAACTATCAAGTTGCTTTGCTGCTTCAGCAATATCGCGCTTTAATGCAACAGACTGACCATCTGGCTGAACTAACCCTGTCGAATAATCACATTGGCAAAACTCTAAACCATATTTTTTTAAATAAGGTTCGAGTTCCTGATAACCGGGACTGCCTACGAATAACGAATACCAGCAAGACAGTAAGTCGTGGGTATACCCCTCAAATAAATTTTCAGTACGAATGCAGCCCCCTAAGCGGTCATTACGCTCTAGAACCAGTACTGATTTACCGCGTACCGCCAATAAAGCGGCACACATTAATGAGTTCATCCCGCTGCCAACAACAATGACTTGAGGGTGAGAGTGTGTTGTCATAAATCACCCCACCAGCGCTAGTACACGTAATGGGCTACCTGAGCCCCCTTCAATTTTTAAAGGAGCGGCAACAATGACGACGCCAGTTGCAGGTAATTTATCGAGGTTTTTTAAACATTGCAGGCCATATTTATTGCTGCCATGCATCAATGTGTGACAGGGATATGCAATTGGCCAACGATAAGATTGCCCTGCATCAGTATTAATAGTCTCAACACCAAACCCTTTCACATCACGCTCATGAATAAGCCACTCAACCGCTTCTTGCGATGGTCCGGGTGTGTGTGCACCATCTTCGTGCATATTTACATATTCCACAGGGTTATCGGCCTTTTTTGACCAATCCGTCCGAAATAATACCCATGCCCCTTTTGGGATTTTGCCGTGTTTGTGTTCCCATTGTTGTAGAAACTCTACCGTCAGTACCCAATCTGCATTGTTAGCCACTTCTTGGCTGGCATCGACCACAACCGCTGGTGCCACAAAATTTTCGACAGGGATCGTATCTACGGTATTATTGGCTTGGTCTTTGCCGCTTATCCAATGAATAGGTGCATCAAAATGGGTTCCTGTATGTTCCCCACAACTAAAATTATTCCAATACCACCCAGGGCCGTTATCATCGTAGCGGGAAATTTGTTCCATACTAAATGACCATACTTGCCCAAATTGTTCGGGTAACTGCAAGGCAGGAAACGATGGGGATAATGTCTGCGTCAAGTCAACAACGCGAATATTGCCCTGTTGCAATTCTTTTACGAATGTCATCAATGCTGGCTGGTTCATAATCTCTCCTACACCTAAAGGGCTTCATGTAAAGCGGTAAACGTGCCACCATGGAAAACCAGCGGCTTACCTGTTTCACTGCTAATCCGCCGAACATGTCCCACCATTAATAGGTGATCACCGATATGGTCTTGTTTATGATTTTCGCAAACTAAGGTGGCTATCGCGCCATGTAGCGCGGGGACACCTTCTGGCGTTACATGGGTCGCCACATCTGCAAATTTATTTTCGATGCGTGGGTTAGCAAAACGCATGGCCAGTTCTTGGTGCTCTTTACCTAAAATATTGATAGTGAAATGACGGCAATCACGAAACACAGATAAATTTGGTGAATGGTTAACTAGGCTCCATAACACCAATGGTGGGTCGAGTGATAACGATGCAAATGAGTTAATTGTTAACCCAACGTCACGGCCATCCGCTGCACGTGTGATCACAACCGCGACCCCTGTTGGATAACAACCGAGTAAATTGCGCAAGGCTTTAGGTTCAAATTCGGTATGGCCCCATTCCCTATCACACATGAATGTATCCTCTGCAATCATAGACATATTGGACTCCCCTTTTAGGCTCGAGCTTCTTCCATCATTTGTGATTGGATGTAAGCCTCGCAAGCTGCCCCATCTTTCCACCAAGGAAATAAGACTGGTGGGTAGTTGAATGCATTAGCGATAGTATGTGAGAGAGATGGCAACTGTTGAGCGGCATCCAAGAGATGTAAAATATGCGGTTCAGGAGGAGCCAATAAAGAGTTTGTCCACTCAACAACATAGCGACCATATTTCCAGAATTGTTCGAAAGTGTCGTTCATCCACTGGGCGGTATAAGGTTTATCTCCATGCGCTAAGATAGCGTCATAGTAAACTTTGCTGGCTTTCGTCGCATTGTTTGAACCTTGCCCTGTCAACGGGTCATTGGTGACTAGCGCATCACCTAAGCCGAACACAATTTTACCTGATGGCAGCGTTAACACGGGCTTACGCACTGTCGGCGCAAATCGTCCCGCTAGAATACCGTTATCATCTGTTAGCTCAATGTTATGGCAGCGCTCCCCTTCCCATGGTAAATAGGTGTTAAGGATCTTTTTACTGTAAGCCAAATGTTCTTGGGGAGTACGCGCCTCGTTCCATTGGTCCATTGGCCCACCGGGGACCCCTTCAAAGACCATAATGTGGCAATCACCGCTGTTCGTCAGAGAAGGGAATACGAAATATTCACCAACTCCAGGGATCAAGTTAAATGAAACTTGTGAATATTCAGGGGTTGGTAACATGCCGTGGACATAGGTCAATGCCAAAGCTCGCTGAGGTTTATCATACGGCGAACGGGTTTCATCACGCTCAAGGAGCTTGACTATTTCACCTTTGCCCCCTGCTAATATTACTAAATCATGGGTTTCCGCTAGGCGTTCGAGCTCTGCAATACCCACATCTTCAATACGTAAATTACCGCCACGAGCCGCAAATAGCTCCATCCAATATGGCATTTTGATACGCTGATCAACGGCTTGCGCATAGTTATCTAAGCGAGACCGCCATGTGATGGCTTTTTCACCCGCTTTTTCTGGATGTGGAACCGTAAAACCAATACCTTCAACGGGTGGGCAATCTTCTTCCCAAAAATTTAGCCCTAAATCACGCTCAAATTGTAGTGAAATATCGAACATGCACTGGCTCGACATCACACGGCCTTTTTTCACATCATCTGGCGTACGGTTTGTTGCAACTGTGACTTCATAGCCTTTATCGAGCAAGCCTAAAGCTAATGGCATACCCGCTTGACCACCACCTACGATAGCAATACGACGCATAGTATTTTCCTCTGCAAAGTCTTTAATATGGTGTCTTATTCAGCAAGACGGGGAATTGCGGGTTTAGCCTGTTCGGGTCCCATAGCCGAGTAACCGCCATCAACGGCGTAATCTGCGCCAGTGACAAAGCTCGCTAGGTCAGAAAGAAGGAACGCGACAACTTGAGCAACTTCTTCAGGGTCGCCAACGCGTTTTAATAAGTGGTAATCCGCAGCTACGCGGTCTGTTTTTTGCCGGTTGCCCCCCGTTATTTCATCCATGACACGAGACCAAGTCCAACCCGGTGACACAGAGTTCACACGGACCCCATCCTGCGCATAATCCATCGCTTGGCTACGAGTGACCTCTAACATAGTGGCTTTAGATGCGGGATATAACCAACGACCAGTTTGCGCAACGCTAGAAGAGATACTGGTGAAATTAACTATCGCCCCTTTACCCGACTTCGCTAAATGAGGTTTGGCAAACTGAGCCGCCATGACGGCACTGACAACATTAATATTTAAGGCAGTTAGCCAATCTTGCCTTGTGGATGACTGGCCTTCATCAAGATAAGTGGCGGCCAGATTAACTAAAAAATCGAGTTGACCATATTTTTGCGCAACACGGTCAATTCCCTGCTTAAGCTGCTGATCATCGGTAATATCTACTGGAAGAAAATCAATATTCGGCTCATTTTGAACAACTTTTTCACCATTCACTGCATCAATATCAAAAATAGTGACCGTCACGCCGTAATCGCTCAATATTTTCGCCACGGTTGCACCAATTTTGGTCGCACCTCCGGTAACGATGGCAATTTTACTATTTAAACCTCTCATCTTCGGCATCCTCTTTTTTACTCTCATTTAATTACAATGATTTCACAAAAAATTAACATGACGAATAATTACGCAAAAATAGCCAAAAGCTGTAGCCGATGGACGCAAAAATTATCCATTCAGTGCGGCAATTTAAATAATAATGTGTTGATATACCTAAACAAATAGCCACTTTTTGCAGTGGCTATCCAAATGGTGAGAAATGTGATGGGATGCAGGTAAGGGGAAATGACTTATGGGCGTTCCAAAATTCGTGCGCCGGGGCCTCTTTTTCCCAATACATCATCAGGGTTGCGAAGCGGGCAATCACTCAGTGATAAACAACCACAGCCAATACAATTATCTAATTCATTGCGCAAACGAGTTAACTGCCTGATCCGCTTATCTAAAGAAGAGCGCCACTGGGTGGACATTTCTTTCCATTGTTCCGATGTGAGTGAACTATTCGCAGGAAAACGCCCCAAAGCTTCTTGAATTTCATGTAGTGGTATCCCCGTACTTTGCGCAACTTTAATGATGGCAATATAACGCAGAACCACAGAGTGAAAACGTCGTTGATTTCCTTGCGTGCGTGTACTTTGGATCAACCCTTTTGACTCGTAAAAATGAACTGTCGACACCGCCACACCAGCAAGTTTAGCTACCTCACCAACGGTTAATGCCCTTGTAAAATCTATTTTTTTTCCACTTTCTTTGCGTGGTTTTATCGCTTTCGTGTCTTTCTCTGTCATTTTTGCGTCCCTTAGCTTGACCTCAACTTAACTTAACTTAAGGTTTTATAGTACCACCCTGCAAGTTTGTCAATTGACATTATTTTTTTAAAGGGGATAGGTTTATGCCATCGGTGATCACCAAATTGTTAGAAAGCAACAGCTTATGGATTATTGCTCGTTTGCTGATCTTGGTTTTATTTATTTCATCTGGTTTAGCCAAAGTTTTTGATTATGAGAATAGCCTTGCCGAAATGCGTGCTGCCGGTCTGCACCCGGATTGGTTTTTCAATATCGCATCTGCTTTTGTCATGTTAGCCGCTTCCGTTCTGGTGCTTTTCAACCGCCTTTTATGGCTTGGAACTGGTGCTCTAGCCGTATTTTTGTTTCTCACTATTGTGATTGTTCATACCTTTTGGAGCTATACAGGGGAAGAAGCCAAAATCGCTATGTTTTGGGCGATTGAGCATATTTCAGTCATCGGTGGCTTAATCGCTGTCGCTATTGCAGGGCATTTTCGAGGTCTTTATTTCGCGTTAAAAACGCAGAAATAGAAGGAAAATCTAATGAATAAAAAAACAATAATCATACTGTGTTCAATTTTAATTGCTGCAGGGGGCGGTAGTGCTATCTATTCTACCTATGCACAAAATGAAGATAATAAACAAGCTGCTTACCAGTACCCTCCCGTTAAAGTCGCGTTAGCCCCAGTCAGTTTAAACACGGCTCCACGAACTTTCTACGGAGTAGGTGAACTTGAAGCAGGAAGCCAAGTGCTAGTGGCAGCTGAAACCAGTGGCCGCATAACTAAAATTGCTTTTGGATCTGGTCAGCAAGTCAAAAAAGGCCAGCTATTAGTGCAACTCAATGATGCGGTTGAGCAAGCCGATTTATCGCGTTATCAAGCACAGTTGCGTAATGCTGCTCGTTTATACGAAAGAACCCGTTCCCTCGCAACACAGCATTTAGTCGCAGAAGCTCAAGTTGATAGTACACGGGCGGAACGCGATATCGCTCAAGGTTTGATCCGTCAAACCCAAGCTCTGATTGCGCAAAAAACCATCGTCGCACCTTTCGATGGCACAATAGGTATTCGCCAAGTACACGAAGGGCAATATTTGAGCCCCGGAGAAACTGTCGCTAGCCTTGTCAATACGAAAACATTAAAGCTCAATTTTTCATTAGATGAGCAGGCATCCCCCGAACTCCATCTGGGGCAGATTGTCGATATTACTGTCGATGCCTACCCAAATAAAACATTCCCAGCTCGGATCACTGCTATTGACCCATTAATCGGCAAATCTCGCACTATTGCCTTACAAGCAACATTAGACAATAGCGATGGGACACTGAAAGCTGGCATGTACGCCAATGTCAATGTGGTGCGCCAAGTCAGCAATCAAGTCCTCACCATCCCAGAAACTGCGGTTACTTATACTGCCTATGGCGATACCGTATTCATTACGCAAGGCGAAGGCAGCGCCATGACAGTTAAACGCGTTTCGGTGAAAACGGGGCAACGTTGGGATGGAAAAATAGAAATAGAGCAAGGGTTAACTGCCGACGATAAAGTCGTGACTTCAGGGCAATTGCGCTTAAACGATGGTTCTGCGGTGACACCTGTCGCACAAGACACCTTGTCTGAACCAATGACTCCGACCGTTCAAGGTTCTTAAGGAAGGCGCAATGAAATTTACTGATATTTTTGTTCGCCGGCCTGTCTTAGCTCTGGTCGTCAGCGCACTTATCGTGTTAATTGGCTTATTTGCACTAAGCAAGCTACCTATTCGCCAATATCCACAACTTGAAAGTGCAACTATTACCATTACGACACAATACCCCGGGGCATCAGCAAAGCTGATGCAAGGTTTTGTGACGCAACCTATTGCCCAAGCGGTTTCCTCAGTCGAGGGGGTCGATTATCTATCCTCATCCTCAGTACAAGGTAGCAGCCTTGTCACTGTACGAATGGAACTTAATCGAGACTCTACCCAAGCTCTTGCTCAAGTAATGGCTAAAGTAAACCAAGTTCGTTATAAGTTACCGAAAGAAGCTTATGACCCTGTTATTGAGCTTTCTTCTGGGGAATCCACCGCAGTTGCCTATATTGGCTTTTCCAGTACTAATTTCCAGCGCTAACGGATTATATCTCCCGCGTTATTGAGCCGATGTATTCCTCTATTGACGGCGTCGCCAAAGTCCAAGTTTTTGGTGGGCAACAACTTGCTATGCGTTTATGGCTTGATGCCGATAAGCTTGCAGGGCGAGGGCTAACAGCCGCCGACGTCGCGCAAGCTGTGCGCCAAAATAACTACCAAGCAGCTCCCGGAAAAATTAAAGGTGAATTCGTTATTTCTAACGTTTATGTCAATAGCGACCTCACCAATGTTGATGAATTCCGTGATCTGGTGATCCGAAATGACGGTAATGGATTAGTCCGCCTGAAAGATGTAGGAACCATTGAACTGGGCGCTTCATCCACTGAAACAAGTGGTTTGATGAATGGGGAGCCGGCTATTTACCTTGGTTTGTTTGCGACACCAACGGGGAACCCGTTAGTAATTGTTGATGGCATGAATCAATTAATGCCTGATATCACTAAAACCTTACCCCCGGGTGTTAAGGTGGAAATGGCATTTGAAACTTCACGCTTTATTAAAGCCTCTATTGACCAAGTGATCAGCACCTTAATTGAAGCCTTGCTCATTGTCATTGTGGTTATTTACCTGTGTTTAGGCTCAATTCGCAGTGTCATCATTCCAATCTTAGCCATTCCGTTATCAATGTTAGGCGCAGCCGCACTGATGATGGCTTTCGGCTTTAGTGTTAACTTGCTCACCTTGCTAGCAATGGTACTCGCCATTGGGCTCGTTGTGGATGACGCTATCGTTGTTGTCGAAAACGTTCATCGCCACATTGAGGAAGGGAAATCCCCTGTTTTAGCTGCATTAATTGGGGCTCGTGAAGTTGCAGGCCCTGTGATCGCGATGACCATTACCTTAGCCGCGGTATACGCCCCAATCGGCTTGATGTCAGGTTTAACTGGCGCGTTATTTAAAGAGTTTGCTCTAACGCTAGCAGGCGCAGTGATTGTCTCAGGTATTGTGGCGTTAACCCTTTCCCCTGTGATGAGCTCTTTCATGCTCAATTCAAAACAAAACGAAGGGCGCATGGCGCGAATGGCTGAAACGTTCTTCAGTACGTTAGCTCATTACTATACTATTGTATTGAATTTTTCTTTGAAAAACCGTTGGTTAACAGGTGTTATTGCAGTTGTGGTCTTTATCAGTTTGCCCCTACTTTACCAATCTGCCCCGCGTGAATTAGCCCCTGTTGAAGACCAATCTAGCGTATTAACCGCTATTAAATCGCCACAACACGCTAACCTAGAGTATGTTGAACGTTTCTCACGTAAATTACATGATGTTTTCATGGAGTTACCGGAAACAGAAAGCACATGGATTATTAACGGCACTGATGGCCCTTCCGCTAGTTTTGGGGGAACAAACCTCTCCTCATGGGAACAACGCGAGCGCCCTGCGTCGGCTATCCAAGCTGACTTACAAGGACGTGTTGGAGATGTTGAAGGAAATAGTATCTTTGTCTTCCAGTTACCTGCATTGCCGGGCTCAACAGGGGGACTACCGGTGCAAATGGTACTACGAAGCTCACAAGATTATTCCGTGCTTTACAAAACCATGGAAGAGATCAAACAGCAAGCGCGTGAAAGTGGGTTATTTATGGTGGTGGATAGCGACCTTGACTATAACAACCCAGTGGTTGAAGTCCGCATTAATCGTTCAAAAGCAAATAGTTTGGGGATCAGGATGCAAGATATTGGTGAATCCCTGACTTTATTAGTGGGTGAAAACTATATCAACCGCTTTGGAATGGATGGGCGCTCCTATGATGTGATCCCACAGAGTATTCGCAGCCAACGACTAACCCCTGACGCACTGTCACGGCACTATGTAAAATCGGAAACAGGAACGATGATCCCACTGTCAACTGTCGTAGATATCAATACGCAAGTTGAACCCAATAAGCTCACGCAATTTAATCAACAAAATGCGGCTATTTTCCAAGCAATTCCGGCTCCGGGAGTCACACTCGGCCAAGCAGTTGCTTATTTAGATGGCATTGCAAGTGAACTACCTGCCGGCTTCAGCCATGACTGGCAATCCGATTCGCGCCAATATAAACAAGAAGGTAACACCCTCGCCTTTGCCTTTATGGCGGCGCTCATCATCATTTATTTAGTTTTAGCTGCCCAATATGAAAGTTTAGTCGACCCACTGATTATCTTGATCACTGTTCCTTTATCTATTTGTGGAGCCTTGATCCCACTCGCGCTGGGTTATGCAACGTTGAATATTTATACCCAAATTGGCTTAGTGACATTAATCGGTTTAATCAGTAAACACGGCATATTAATGGTGGAATTTGCGAATGAGTTACAGGCCAATGAAGGTTTGGACAAACGCCATGCTATCCTCAAAGCAGCACAAATTCGCTTACGCCCAATCCTAATGACAACAGCAGCGATGGTCATTGGTTTAGTACCTTTGTTATTCGCGACAGGGGCAGGCGCCAATAGCCGCTTTGGATTAGGTTTGGTGATCGTAACAGGGATGCTAGTTGGCACGTTATTTACTTTATTTGTTCTGCCCACCATATATTCATTACTTGCCCGTAATCATAGTGCGACTGCACTGACACCAAGGCGTTATGAGCTTGCTGAAGCTAACCGCCTGATAAAAGAAACAGAGGAGGCTTCTCAATGAGCAATACGTTATCTGGTCGTTACCAAAGAAATAGTCGAACTGCGGATACAGTGGAAGTCGATGCAAATACAATGAGTAATAGTATGACAATGTTATTAATTTACCATGGGCTACCCCCTGTAATAGGGAAAAACCACCCGACAGGCAACAACCCTCACGGGAATAAGCCAACTCGCTAATCAGGCGATTAAATATAAATGGTATTACATTCCATGTAATACCATTTTTCTATTAACCCTCGTAGAAAGCGAAAACTAAGTTCCCCTCACGAATTATAATTGGGTTACCAGGAAGAGCATCAATGATCTCTTTTTGTGAACCATCTACCACCACCGCGACATTCTTATAGTGATTATTTTTTAATAAACCGGGTAACTGACCTAAGCTATAAAACCGATTAATAGCATCAGGGTATTTTAACCCATAGCTTAATTCACCAGTTTGGTGAAGCATCGTAATATCACTACGCTTTAGTACCCATGCTAAAGCTGTCCCTAACCCAACATTATTTGTCAGTAATATCGATTTGTTTTCTAACTGTTTATGGTATTTTTCAATTACATTTTGAGGCGTGTTATTACTTTCAACGCGATAAGGGATCACATGGCCGACACTCAAACTGATTGCCACGGTGCAAGCCGCAGCGAAGTACCAAAACCGTTGCTTAAAAGAAACCAATGCCACTAATAACCAGCAGATAAAAGCGGCGGCGGCCAACCATAATTTGTTACTTTCATCTGCCTGATAAATGTTAATTTTAGGTATATAAGGAGAAGCAATAATTAATGCCGCGGCAGCCCCACCGACCAATAGGTTAATAACGGCATTTAAGCGGATAGCGGTTGTTTTTTTCTCAGCCCGTACTTTTTCAATGTAAGCCGCCATTAAAATGGCAACCGGTGCAATGCAAGGTAAAATATAGGTTAGTAGCTTGCCTTTTGTGATGCTAAAAAATACAAATGGGGCGATAAACCACAATAAAAAGTAAAGGTAAATCCCTTTTTGCCGCCAAGCATAATGTATAGCCCCAAAAAGATAACCCAACCATGGTAAAACAGCAGCAAGTAATATAGGAATATAAAACCAAAATGGTGATTTGTTCTGTGCGTTGTCGGCCATAAAGCGTTGAATATGCTCAACCCAGAAGAAGTAATTCCAGTAGTCAGGCTCACGGCTAGCAATCACAAATGCCCAAGGTAAACAGATAACAAATGCCGTAAAGATTGACACAAAAGAAAAAACAAAGACTTCTTTGAATTGCTTAAAGTACACCGCGGCAAGAGAACAAACTAAAACAGGTAATACAAGCACTAAAAAGCCTTTCGTCAGAACTCCTAGTCCACAAGCCACCCCCATCATAATAAAAGCGCATAATCGATGAGAAAAACGTTGTGTGGTTAGACCCCATTGGAAAAAGAAAATCACCATCGTAATAAAAGCGGTGACTATTGGGTCTAGAATATTGTAGGTGCCTATCGTAAACACCATAAGCATCGAAAGGTAAATAAAGGCAGCGTTAAATGCGATACGTGCATTTTTCCATGACATTTTAGCGCTGAGATAAACAAATAACCCACTGACCAAAGTGCTAAAGACAGCGCCAAGGCGCACGGACACATTATTTTCACCAAATAACATTTGAAACAGTGCCCCAACCCAATAGCCAAAAATCGGTTTTTCGAAGTAACGAATATCAAGAAGTTCAGGCACACTCCAGTTATAGCTAATAATCAGTTCCCGGCTAATTTCGGCATAACGTAACTCGTCAGGCTGCCATAGCAACCTACCGTTTAACGGTAAAAAATAGGTCACTAAGATAAACCCAAATAGTAAGCACCACTTAAGGTAGGCAACTTTATTGTTTGCCATAATCATTTTTTCTCAACCATTCTTGTTATTGATATTTAATATCTTTTAGCTTATTCGCTTTAAATAAACACTTTTTACTGACTATTTAGTTATTATCGTTATGGCAATTAAACCCCGTTTAAACAAATCAAAAGTTAATTTGTATCAGGCTGATTCTTGGTAAACAATCCATAAATAGAAATTATATTTCATCAATAATAAATAGATAAGAATTGAACATTAAGGTTAAAACCTTACAGGGCCGTTCAGTTTTTCAAAATACTATATAAAACTAATTATTAATATAAAAATAAGAACTAATACAACAAACAAAACGAGTATCATCTTTTTTGGATAATAAAAAAGAAAAAACTGGTTATGATTTTACTTTACCATAACCAGTTTTTATCAAGTTTTACACCAATTATCTTGCCGCAACTAATGCCTGTTCAAGGTCAGCTAAAATATCATCAATATGTTCTATACCGATAGATAAACGGATCATATCCCGCGATACGCCTGCCTGTGCGAGTTCAGCATCATTTAATTGGCGATGCGTTGTGGACGCCGGATGGCAAGCTAATGATTTAGCATCACCAATGTTCACTAATCGTACAATCAGTTGCAGTGCATCAATAAAACGTGCTCCTGCTTCTTGGCCACCTTTAATACCGAAAGACATTATACTTGCCGGCTTTCCGTTCATATATTTCTGCGCTAAACCGTGCTCTGGATTGCTTGGTAAACCTGCATATTTCACCCATTCAACTTGTGGGTGCTTTTCAAGGAAATTAGCCACTTTTAATGCATTTTCTGTATGCCTATCCATTCTTAATGCTAGTGTTTCTAAGCCTTGTAAGATTAAAAATGAATTAAATGGCGACAACGCCGCCCCAGTTCCACGTAAAGGCGCAACACGGCAGCGAGCAATAAAGGCGGCAGCACCAAAGTGCTCTGTATAGCTTACACCATGATAAGCCACATCAGGCTCTATCAATAAAGAAAAGCGATTTGGATGCTCTGCCCAAGGGAATTTCCCTGAATCGATAACCATCCCGCCAAGTGATGTCCCATGACCACCAATATATTTAGTCAATGAATGAACCACAATATCCGCACCATGTTCAAAGGGACGGCATAAGTATGGGGTTGCCACTGTGTTATCGACAATCAGTGGAACACCATGGCGGTGAGCAACTTCGGCTAATGCGGCGATATCAACAATAAACCCTGCCGGATTGGAAATTGACTCACAAAAAACTGCGCGGGTTTTATCATCAATCAGCGCTTCAAGTGCGGCTAAATCATCATGCTCCGCAAAACGAGTTTCAATCCCTAAACGTGGTAACGCGTGGGCCAATAAGTTATATGTGCCACCGTACAATTTTGCGACGGAAACAATGTTATCACCTGCCTGCGCAATAGTTTGGATGGCATAAGTAATAGCTGCCATACCGGAAGCAACAGCCAGCCCAGCTACACCGCCTTCTAATGCTGCGACACGCTGTTCTAAAACATCATTTGTTGGGTTCATGATGCGTGTATAAATATTCCCCCCGACTTTTAAGTCGAAAAGGTCAGCGCCGTGCTGAGTGTCATCAAATGCATACGATGTAGTTTGGTAAATTGGAACCGCAACAGACTTGGTTGTTGGGTCTGGAGAGTAGCCCGCGTGAATCGATAATGTTTCTAATTTCATTTGTTATCCTTGTTATGACGCACTGGAAAACACGGCCAGAAGAGATAATTATAAGTGGGTTCTATGCTGTGATATCAATAGATATTACCTAAGACTATATACTAGGCAACTATTTGAACTTGAAATTATTTCATATAGATTAGTCTACACTCCATGCCTTAGAACGCTTTGCACCGCTCAACGCCGATAATTAATCACATAAGGTATTATTCTTATAATCTATTTCTTATTCATATAAAAAAAAGCCACAACCCATTGAGATTGTGGCTTTTTAAAACGAATCGAATTACCCGCGATTATTGAAATGCACCATAAATAACAGAAGTAATGGACGCTAATCCGCAGACAAAAGTGAATATTTGTGCTGGCTTTGACGTACTAAATTTTTTCATTGCAGGAACAATATTCATCGATACCACCGGTAGAATGAACAGGATAGCCGCGATCATTGGCGCCCCCATCGTTTCAATCATACCTAAAATGCTTGGGTTACGAATAGTGACGATCCATGTTGTTATCACAATAAATAACATAGATGCTGTCTCAATTTTCCTAACTGAGAAAGAAGAGCGGGATTTAATTAACCCAACTAAACCTTCGTGGGCACCTAAGAAGTGACCAAAATAGCTAGAAACAATCGCCGCAAAAGCAACAATCGGCCCTAAGTAAGACAAAATTGGTGATGGATTGATATTAGCAATATGCGATAACACGCTAATGTTCTCTTGCTTGGCAATTTCCAGTTCTGCTGGGCTTAAAGATAACACCACAGAAAAAACAAAGAACATCACAAAGCCTGTTAACATTAAGGCTGCACCACCTGTGATCATATCAGTTTTGACGATTGCTTTGTCACCAAATTGTTGACGTTGGTCTTTGGTAAATTGGCTGATAATCGGGCTATGGTTAAATGAAAATACGATCAGTGGGATAGCCATCCAAACTATAACTGGCATTGCACTCCAATCAGGCGACACTTCTAGCATCGACATATTCCACTCAGGGATTAAATATAAAGACAATGCTAATAAGATGAAAACTAATGGGTAAACCATCAAAGAAGTGAGTTTTAACATGAGGTCACGACCAAACACCACCCCTGCTGTCATTGCCGAAATCAACACACCTGACAGTAACCAACGCGGAGGTTGCGCCATGCCAAGCTGATTGACAATAAAAGAATCAACGGTATTGGTGATACCCACGCCATAAATTAATACAATTGGGTAAATAGCAAAGAAATAAGCAAAGGTAATGATATTTGCCCCAACTTTACCAAAGTGCTCTTCTACAGTATCAGTAATATCCGCATTCGGATTTTTTGCAGACAAAACAAAACGCGCTAACCCTTTATGTGCTAGCCAAATCATTGGGGTAGCAATTAATGCCAACACAACTAATGGCCAAAAACCCCCAGCACCTGCTTTAATAGGTAAGAATAAAACCCCTGCCCCTACGGCTGTTCCAAATAAAGAAAGTACCCATGTAAAATCCTTATACGTCCATTTACTTACTGGCTTATCCGTTGTAACCACTGTTTTTTCTATTGTGCTCATCTTGTATTCTTCATCATTAACGTTATTAAAATCAGATGCGCCGATTTTGCATGAAGTTAGTAAGACCGCCTAATTTAATTTACCTATTTTGTTCAACTTTTTGGCGTAGATCTCGTTAATAACGTCAAATAAAAAAACTCAATGTAATTCCTCTGTAAAAATCCTTTTTAGCTTGTGATTAAAATAATAAATTTTGCATCTAAAGAATTTAATTTTAAATGTGATAAAAAAATGGCTGAACTACCAGCTCAGCCATTTACATAAAAAATAGGTTGGGTTTATAGATAGACAGGAACTAAAATTTCAGTTGCAATGACCACAACAATTAAGCCAACTAGCACTGGAATTGACGTTCTTTTTACCACTTCAAACGGTGAAATTTTAGCCATCCCAGACACCGCAACGACGACACCTGAAACAGGTGATAATGTGCGCCCCAAGTTAGAAGCTTGTAACATTGGGATCACCAAATAAGCTGGGTTGACGCCCATCTGTTTTGCTAGATGTGGAATTAATTCGACAAAGGCATAAAACGGTGCATTACCAGACCCTGTTGTCATTGCAGCTAGCATTGTAATAATGACCAATGCAATCATCATGACAATCGCGCCCGAACCAAATGATTGTGCTAGGTCAATAAGCCCTTTGATAAAACCAATAGTACTTAAACCTTGTGCAAATACACCCGCCGCAACTAATAACATAACCACTGTAGCAAAGGCTTCAGCCATCCCTTTATAACAAACCTCTAAGCCACCATAGACGTGTTTTGCACTGAAACTACGAATGAATTCAATAACAGCAGCTAAAATAATACAACCAACAATGATTGTAACTATGTGCAGTTCAGGCGCCCACTTACCATCAAATACTAATACACCAATAATCGGAGTGAATGGTAAAATTGCATAAAAAGAAGGCGCATGAGTTTTGATTTCATTGACGTCAAGCATTTCCATTTTGACGTTTTCTTTTCTATCTAGATAACGCTGCCAGAAGAAATGTGCGATAGACATAGCAACAATTGCAGCAATAGAAATAGGCAAAGTCACTTTAAATGCAAAATCAACTAATGGCATTTCAGCAGCTTGCGCCGCTAAAATAACGTCACCTGAAGTCGGTGCCAGAATAATTGCCGCTGGTGAAGCACAAATTGCCGCCGCTGCACCACGGCTAATCCCGACATTCACCATCACGGGGAACAAGGTTGCCATCAATAACACCCCAAGACCAGTCGCAGAGGAAACCGCCAGCGACATCAAGCAAGCAACAATATAAGCCGCTACCATTAATAAATATGGCGAGTTGATCATTTTTAGCGGTTTTGATGCAATTTTAACAACCACATCATTGGCACCAATATGGGTCATGTAAGATGCAAACCCACATAGCACCATAATCATCATACCAAGGTCACCACCTCGGCTCATTAATAGGAATTTTATGTATTCCAAAATGTCTGTTGTACGCCACCCCGTCGTAGGAACAGAACTTGGTAAAATACTTTTGCCCATAATAGCGGTAATGATCAGAAGTAAAATCCCCCCTGTCATTAGCACGCCCGTTGCCGAATACCCTTTTATGATATAGCGCCCAACTCCAATGGCGACAATAACGCCGATTAAGAGCTCAATCATTTGTTTCTCCTGCCTGTCTCATTTTGTAATTATAAAAAATCACTCTGCCTAATAGTTAAGCAAAATTCACTGACAATGATCATGCCAGACGATATTTTTTAATATAGATATGAATAAAAACACAAGATAAAGAAATAATAAATCTTTTATAGAAGAGATTTTCTAGCGGATTTTACCAATTACCCTCTTCAGATAGGTAGAACAGACTAGATTAGGTTAAAAAAAAGAAATTGAAGTATATGCGGATACCAATGGGTTCGTCATCAAGATAGCTAATCAAATACAGAAAACCTGCATTGATATTAAAATCAGGAAACAATCAACTAAACAGTTCGTAAATCATATCGCCAAAAAAACCTCGATATTGTAAATAACGGATCTGTTTACTCTTTTCTTTAAAATCTTGGGGTAGGTCATCACCAAATTTTTTGCTGCGTACCAATGCCGCTTTCTCAAACCAATCCACATCAACATCAGCAAAATGTTTTTCAACTAAAGCTTCAGAAAAGCCTTTTTGACGCATTTCTTGCTTAATTCGCAACGGACCATAACCTTTGCGAATATAGCCCTGCATTAATAGTGCCACCACCCGATCATCATCAAGAAAGTGTTGCTCACTGAGTCGTTCAAGGGCTTTTTCAATCAACGATTCATCAATAATACCTTCATTTTTCTCATACATCCGTCGTTTCATACGGCTAAATAACTCAGCTTTACCGTAGTCACGGCGAGAAAGCATAAACAGGGCATATTGGTACAGGTCAGATTCATTCATAGTGTCAAACTATCATCATTAAATTGGGCACTTTACGCGCCCAGTCTAACACAAACCTTTGTACTCTAAATAATCCAAGGCATATATAGGCAACAAGCTTCGCCCATGTGACTTGAAGTCTAACGAATTAGTGAACTTGCGCGCCACTCAGTAGCTTGTATATCGTATCCGGCGTGTAACTTCCATCTTGGAAATAAATTGTCCAATCCGTAATATCATCACGGGTTAATGGATAAGTTTCCCCTTCTTGCATATCTTTCACATAAAAAGGATGGTTAATTAATCGGCCTTCAAACTGGTCACCATTCCAAGAAATTGGCTCAAACCACATATGTTCGTGCCCATCATAATCCTCTTCCGCATCATGATAACCAATGCCACATTTCACTAAGAAACGCCATTCAGTATCAGCTTCATCATCGTTTTTGCCTAAAAACTTCGCAAAAAAACCTTTCTTTTGAGTGACAGGTTTTGGACCATAATTATCTAACATGTGGGTGAAATACTCCCAGCGCAGCTTCGCTTTACGGGACATATCCGCCGTTTCTTCGTCTGTGCGCATAAACATCATCGCATTTTGATCTTCAAACCCTTCAAAGAAACTCTCTAATACTGGGTTTTCTTGTGTAACACGGAACAACATGACTGACGGGTGCTGATGAGACTCATCCCTGTCGTGCCAATCCCCCATAAAACGCTCAGAAGTTGCATCACCAAACTCAAAATTCATTTCTTCTAATGGCTTTAAGTTATCAATAGGCGTTGATTTACCGACATGAAGCAACCCTTCCTCAAATGGCAATGCCACCAGGTATTCGTAACCTGATTGTGTTTGCCCAATAAAAATTGGCTCGTTAAAGACGATTTTACCGTGTGTAATACTGTTGTTCACAAAGCTCCAGAATAATTCTGGGATACCATAATAAGATGCGATTGGGTGTGGAATAATAATTTCAGCTTCAGACAACCCACAACGGGCTAAACCATGGGTATGGAACCAATACATGGTTGGTGCGCGCTCTTCTTCCGGTTTATTTTCATTATCTTCTTGGTCATAAATAGCGTGCACAACATATAAAGAATCAATGCTTGGCATTAAATCATCTATTAATTGAAAATTAAGCCACTCACGAGTAAACACTTTCCCTGCTGCCGAAATATCCAGCCCTAAGAGTAAATCAGGCACTAAGATTTGAATGATTTTCAGTTGTTGAAGGTAACTGACTAACGGCTGCTCTTTGAATAAACATTCCACAATCACCGCTTGAGGAGCCGAACTCGCCTCCGCGTATAATTCTGGACTAATAGGGTCTGTCGCAAAATATGGGTTGATCGTATATTCAGGGTCGCTATCTACCAATGAAATATAGAAACGCAATTCCTCTTCACCTTTTTTACAGCTAAAAAAGAAACCGTCTTCATCTGGAATATAGTCTACTTCTCCATCCGTAAAATAGGTTTGTTCTTCTAAACGCTGCTCAAGTAACGAAGATGTCAATTCAGAACCTGGAATAGCGACCATCATAGATGCTTCTTTTTCGCCTTCACCTGCTGCAGTATCAAGGTAATATTGTTTATTGTTCATTTTAAGGCCTATTAATAAGTGACTTTAGCGAGGATATCAGCTTATATTCATTAAGAATATTGTGAATATTCTTAACAAATTCAGATTGTGATTTGATCCTTTATATTGTAACTAAGTAAACCAATAATCATTATTCGATAATAATTTATTCTACTTTTCATACGCTATTGGCTGAGGCACAATGACCTCCTTTCTCTGACTTGCTTCGTATTGATGAGGCAAAAGAACTAATTTCTATCTATATAGGTGTGAGAATATGATTGACCTGACAGAAGCACAAAAAGAATACATTGACGAACTCGCAATGCAGCGTGTTTACAATATGAATAGCGACGAAGTATTCGTACATGCTTTAGAACAAAAAATCCATCAAATGGAAGATCACTTAAAAGCCTATTTTCATGAACGTGTTAAGTTTCACCAACAGAATAAAAAATAATCTTTTACGCTCTTCGTGCCGGTAACCTTTTGTCTATCGGCACCTATTTTTCGGTTTTGGAAAGCACAATCTTAAACAAACTATCAACCTACACTCATTTTACCCAAAGAGTTAATAAAAAAGCATTAAGCGCTATCCCTAAAAAAAGATTAATGATAAAATTCCGATTATCGCTGTAAGACGAATAATAATCTGCTTTTACACCCCCTTTACTTCCTAAAATTGAGCCAATGTTATGAAACGCATCCAATTCAGTCATGTGCTAATCCTTTCTTCTTTTTTATGTATTCCCGTAAGCTTTGCCGATAGCGACCGTCCATTATTTTCAGTATCAGTTAGTGAGTCAGGGGTGCCACAAAACAATAACGAAGGCGGTATTACTCGTTCTTCTGCTACAGAGTCACGAGTACTGCCGATTTGGGGTGATGAAGCACGTGCCCGCGGTTATGATTTGCCGGAGCCATTTGGTGCAAGCTATGGTTATATGAACCTACGTCAAGATATTATTGTTGATAAGATCGCATTTGAAAGCCCTCGCTTTCCTGATCTATCAAAAATTGTAGCTGTTGAAGCAGGTCATACTCGCGAAAAAAATGAATCTCACATGCTGAAATTAGATACTTGGGTATTTCCATTTATGAATATTTATGGTGTTTATGGAAAAACAAAAGGAAATTCAACAAGTAAATTAAAAGGGGTTTACCTTGGCGGGCAATTATTAGATGAATTAGTGGGATTACCTTTCGAGCTAGATTTTAAAGGCAAAACCTATGGTGGTGGGGTAACATTCGCTGGAGGTTATAACCAATTTTTTAGCACGTTAGATTTTAACTATACAAGAACAAGCCTTGATATACTAGACGGCGAAATCACAGCATTCGTAGTCACACCTAGAGTTGGTTATGAATTTATATTTGATCCAATGTTCGATGGACAAGGGAATACCAAAGTTCAAGTTTGGACTGGTGCGATGTACCAAGATATTACTCAACGTTTTAAAGGTGATGTTAGTAAACTTAATATGCCTCCTGAACTAGATGGTTTAATGGGGTTATTAAATGATCCCAATATGAAATTCGACGTCAAACAGCACCTTGCCCATAAATGGAATAATACTGTCGGTGCTCGAGTCGAGTTTACTCGTAACTTTAATGTTTTAACCGAGGTTGGATTTAATAATCGAAATAGCTTCTTTATTTCTGGAGAATTCCGTTTTTAATGTGGTATTCGGCTATTATCCAAAGGCTGGCATTGGTCAGCCTTTTTATTCTTTTCCCTGCTAAAGCAGATATTCTCCCCGACCGCCAACAAATTGATGGCTGGTTAAACAACCTCGGGGGGGAAAACAGCTTTGATGACAGCAAACCCATTGATTGGGGCGTTTTGCCGGGGCCTTTTTATACCCCTGAAATGGGGATAGGCATCGGTACTGCGCTGGTTGGTTTATACCGGATAGATAAAGAAGATAAACAAACGCAACCTTCTTCAATTGGGTTAAGTGGCTTCGCTTCATCTACAGGCGCATTTGGTTTGAATTTCACTAATTATAATTTTATTGATAACGACCAGTGGCGATTATTTATTTCGGGTACCATCAATAACATTCCTACTTATTATTGGGGAAAGGGCTATTCTGCAGGTAAAAACGACCATAATAAAGAAAAGTACCATTCCCAAGAATTCCAAATAACGCCAAGAGCATTGTATAAACTAACGGATGCCACTTATATTGGACTCGGTTGGAACTTTTCATCAATTAATGCCAGCGACCCAGATGATGGTGCAAAAAAGTACTTCGCTAATTCCGTCGGTGGGCGTTCTGTTATCAACTCAGGGGTCAGCGCCTATTATAGTTATGATACCCGCGATTTTTTGCCTAACGCATACCAAGGGCAAACCTTTGAAGTGACTTACACTTATTTTGCGCCAAATCTTGGTAGCGACACCCGTTTTCAAACCACGCAATTACAATACGCTTACTACCATCAGATTGCCGAAGATACCGTGGTTGCACTTGATAATTATGCGCGGTTTTCAACAGGTAATGTGCCATGGAATCAATTATCGTTATTAGGTAATGGTAATCGAATGCGAGGCTATTACGAAGGTCGCTATCGCGACAATAATATATTCACTAGCCAAATAGAAATTAGGCATAAGCTAGATTGGCGTCATGGTATTGTCGGTTGGTTAGGCACAGGGACGATGAGCGATACACCGTCCGAACTAGGTCAAAGCCACTGGCTCCCTACTGTTGGTGTCGGGTATCGCTTTGAATTTAAGCCAAGAATGAATGTACGTTTGGATTTCGGCATTGGCCGTAATAGCACTGGTGTCTATTTTCAGGTCGGGGAGGCGTTTTAATGTTTAAGTGGGTTCAAGCGTCTTGTTTAGCCTTGCTATTAACTGCATGCCAAAATCATAGCAAGCTTGAATTGCCCGCTATTTCCCCCGTATTAACTTCGCATACCTTTGAAGAAGCTACACAAGATTGGTCCGTTATTCCTTCATTAGTTCCTCCTCAAGGCTTACGTGCATGCTGTGCCTTCGGGTACAACCTCCAAGCACAATTATGGGGGCTCCCCGTTCCTTTTTATACTATCGATAATATTGTAGAAGCCGATAGCCTTGGTGAGCATCATTATAATGATAGCTTTTTAGGGGCAAGTGCAGCTTTAATGGGGCTTAGTAATGAAAAAATTGGCTTATTATATACAGATAAAGGTGGGTTTATTGATATCTCGCATGTCAGAGATACTGCAGATTATACTTTTTACTTATTCAGCCAAATTTATCCACGCCTTGGCCAAGAATGGACACTTTCACTAAGTGAAGAACTGGCCAGTAGACAAATTCATTTCAGCCCCTTTACGCCACCGCCATCTGCATACCAACGTTATACGCTCAGTGCCTATCTTGCGGCTAAACTTGCTTTCCAACTTGCCGTATGGCACGAAATTGCACAATGGTATGGTTATCAATCGGTTCCAGGCTTTTCAGAAGGGATCTCGGCTTTTTCCCCTGAAGATCTTTACTCTAATTTGCTCGGAGCACGCCTTGCAATGACCGTTATTTTGCAGGGTCGAGCGAACTCTTTGCCGGTTTTTTCTCAATCCATAGAAAATATCTTACCTTTAGCCCTGCACCAATTGGGCGCATCAAATAGAGCCGAAACAAGTAAAATGTTCGATAACATTGATGGCCTATGGTGGAATAGCTACCGGAGAGTACCTGAAAAATTCCTTGTATTAACAAGGGACTATAATACCAGCGATGACAGACTACCTTTAATACCGACTCAAATCATACCTCAGGGAGGGTTGCGATTAACGCTGCCAGATAACTACCTACAATACAATTTACCACTACTTGCTCAGTTACGTTTGCAACCCACTGAAAATATGAGACAACTTCCTGTACCAAACCATTATTGGACTGTTGCGGACTTCCCGGCCCTTGCAGAAGAAGCTAAACAACAAGATATACAGCAACAGATTTTACAACCCTAAATTTCCCCTAAAAATTGCTCACTTAAACGAAATTATCACGGTCAAGGTGACGAGTAAAAATGAAGCTTAACTCGCTTTTTTTACCTTTCATACCGCCTATTTGTATTTCACTTTTGTTCCCTCTTTTATCGTTAGGAAAAAGAGGCCTTTCCCATTTTGATTATAAAATAAGCGACCAGGTGGCTATTTATTGAGCAAAATAGCCTTATAATAACTAAGTGAACTGTATGATAAATAATCGAATTTAACTTAAGTGCAGCCATTCAAAGTAAAAACAAGTAAGACATTTTAATATATAACCATAAAAACTAGATGTAAAAATATTATTTTTACATCAAAATCAATACAGTTAAAAATAAACAAAAAAACCCACAACCCAATACAGAAGTTTATCTAATATTAGCCGGATAAAAGTAGCTCGTAAAAATTTAATCTGCTAATATTCGCTCGAATTTTGTTCAGAGATACTTAGGAGAAGCAAATGCCCTCTCGAACGATGAGGACAAACGCCGTCTTCGCTTTCTTATTTTTACTTTTATTTTCGAGCCTCAGTATGGGCTCCACCAGTACCAGCACAATGCTCAATAAAGAGTACTCTAATAAAACTGTGCAAAATGTAAGTCAGGCCAAAACATCACTCCCTGATTTACGTAAATACCCTTCTGGTACACCACGAAAGAAAGCATTTTTGAAAACGGTTGTCCCTGTTATTGAAAAAGTTAATAAGCAGATTATGGAAGAGCGCAATTGGTTATTATCCGTTCGCGCAAATAAAAAATGGAGCGCTCAAGAACTGCGCCGTCTTAGCCAAATCTGTGATAGCTATGGTATGAAATGTAGCAACCCAAAACGCATCAATTGGGATAAGCTATTAAGTCGCGTAGATATCATGCCAACGCATTTAGTGGCCACACAAGCAGCAACAGAATCAGGTTGGGGTACATCACAACTTGCATTACAGAACGGTAACTTATTTGGTATGCGCTGCGGAAGTGGGTGCCGAACTAACAAAGGTAAAGTTAAAGGCTATTCAGCATACTCTTCAGTTGAAGATACCGTGACAGCGTATATGAAGAATATGAATACCCATAATGCTTATGAATCACTACGTAGTTCACGAGCAAAACAACGCCTATCAAAAGATGAGTTAGATACCACAAAACTTATCAATGATATGAAAGGGTACTCCGAGTTAGGTTCATCCTATAACCGTTATTTACAAGAAATGTACGCGAGTAATGAAGAACTGATTACACAAGCTCAAAAAAGAGCTGCCACTCGCATCTAATTATTGTATCACCAGGTACAAGATATAAAAAATCCACTTAACAAAGTGGATTTTTTTATCGCTATAAATTGCTCATGTTATAGCAGGCAGATACCCTGCGGGGGAATTGAATGCCGCCAACAAAATCATTACTCAAAATATGACGAGCAATATTCTGATTGCATAGAAGAAGAGATCAAATATCATATGCTCATCTTCTACCAAAATAATTAACATCTTTGAGTCTAATATGAATTTCTTCTCTTTTGAGTTTCTTGGCTCTTTCTTGATATTTTTTCTTATTTATTGGGCTTGTCAGCCCAGTGCAAAACTACAAAATGGTCTACTAATTACCGCAAGCTATTTTTTTGTTTATTCGTTTAACCCTGATTTTGCCTATATTTTATTTGGTTATACCCTATTCATTTATTTTCTCACAAACTGGGTGACAAATTGGCTATCAAATCGATGGGTCTATCTCATCCTAGCCACAGTTATTATCGGTTACTTCACCTACTTTAAATATTATTCTTTCTTTCAAGAAAGTATTCAGCAAACTTTAGATAAATTTGGTTTTAGTGTTGGGCTCCCTATTCTTGAAATACTGGCTCCACTCGGTCTTTCTTTTTATGCATTCCACTCTGTTAGTTATACAGTTTCAGTATGCCGTAAAGAAATTCCTAAAGCTGATTTTTTCGATGTCGCTTTATACCTTGCATTTTTTCCAAGTATTGTGGCGGGGCCGATTAACCGCGCAAAAAATTTCATGCCTCAAATCCAAGCAGAAAGCCGAACCATTCTCAATAGTCGCAAGGCAATCCTGTTGATTTCACTGGCGCTAATTAAGCTCTTTTTATTTAGTTCTTACTTATCCGAAAATTTTGTTAACCCTGTTTTTGATGCCCCTATCGGATATAGCGCAGGAGAGATCTTAGTAGCCACTTATGCCTATGCATGGAATATCTACTTTAACTTTTCCGGTTACACCAACCTTGTTACGGGCATCGCCTTATTATTAGGTTTCAGAGTACCCGTTAACTTTAATGCCCCTTATTTAGCCGCAAACCTAAAAGAATTTTGGGCACGTTGGCATATTAGCCTATCGACTTTTATTCGTGATTATATTTATATCCCACTAGGAGGTAACCGCAAAGGCTTTAGCCGTATGAATGCTAATGTATTCCTTGCTATGGTGATCTCCGGACTCTGGCATGGTGCCGCAATGACGTTCGTGGTGTGGGGAGCAATACATGGCTTAGGGATTGTTTTACTCAATTTAAAGAGTTTGTGTATGGAAAAATTGGGTCGGACAAAGGCACTCCCTAATAAAACATTATCAATTTGGGTCTCACGAATTATCACTTTCCATTTTGTCTGTTTTGCTTGGATCTTTTTCCGTAGTGCTTCTTTTGATGATGCGATATTAATGGTTAATCAAATTATTGCCCCAGGCTTTATTGCATCAATTAATGCAAGCCTAGGTCTGCTTATTGCATTTTGGGTCTTACTCATTACCTATCCTTACTTTGTACAAGGTTACCATTATGTGGCGAAAAAATACCAAGGTATCCCTTGGTATTACTACCCTATTCCACTTGCTCTTGTTTTAACAATTATGTTTATGCTTTCACCTTCAGGTATGCCGGGGTTTATTTATGCTAACTTCTGAGTTTAAAAAAAACCTAATTAAAACCGGCCAAGTTTTAGTTATTGTGTTACTAGCAGGACTGTTGTTGATTTGGTTAAACCAAGGTTCTTTGGAGCGATTCTGGCAACAAAAATATCATCAAGATACACCATGGGCGAAAATGGCAGGAAACCCTATTTGGGATTACGGTGCTTATTTACATGACGGTGCTCTCGAGGCGGGAAGTGTATTTACTTATCATGCTTCAGGGCAAAAAGCACAAGACGACCAGCAAGCCGCTGAATTAGCATTAGCAAATAAAAACAAGAAGCTGAGTTTCCCAGACGGTTTTCAAGTGGGCCTGCATTTTATGAATGGTTATATCTACCCAGCAGACAGCTTATCAATAACTTTCCCTGAGTTGCTTAAGCGCCCACAAGCGAGAGCAAAAAGCCTCAAGGGCAATTTAAGTCACTTAGCTATCAAGCAAAACCAACCTATTGTAGAGAAGCATATAGCCAACATTGAAAAAGGCCAGCAAGTTCTATTTGCAGGAGACTCAATGATGCAAGGCATTGCTCCACATGTTAAGAACAAGCTATTGAAAAAATATAATATCGATAGCATTAATTTAAGCAAACAAAGCACTGGCCTTGCCTATCCACGCTTTTTCAACTGGCCCCAAACTATCGCTAAGGCATTGAATGATAACCCTAATATTAAAGTTCTTGTTGTTTTCTTAGGGCCTAATGACCCTTGGGATATGCCACCAAAAACAGGTTATAAATACGTCAAATTTAAAAGTGAAGACTGGGAAAAAGTTTACCGAGAGCGTATTAATGATATAATATCGACCGCACGCCAGCACAATGTAGATGTTATTTGGGTTGGTCCTCCTAATATGCGTAAAAATACGCTATCCGATGGTATGAAATTCTTAAGAAGCCTCTACCAGTCTGAAGTTGAAAGTAACGGCGAAATTTATTTTTCTGTCAATGATGTCTTTAAATATAAAGGCGATAACTACTCTGACTATATCGGCGATGAAAGCAGTACAATTAAATTGAGAAGTGGCGATGGGATTCATTTCAGCAGTAAAGGGCAACAACTTATTGCAGAAAAAGTTTTCTCATTGATCCATTTCGAAGCAGAGGAAGAAAAGGAACCTCATGAAACTGAACAATCTGCGTCAAGCTAAGCTCAAAATTTTAGCGGGTAGCATCATTGCACTGCTATCGTTGGGCTTATTGTCTTGTCAAAATACATCAGACAAAACGCGCATACCAAGTTCGAAACAAGGACAAACTGTTATATCTCAAGGGCAATTAATCAACAATGCTGAGCCTAATTTAACGCAATTAGCAAATAAATTACGTCAAGGTAACCAGCAAGTTCATATTATTCAAATTGGTGATTCCCACACTGCGGCTGATTTTTTCAGCGGCAATTTAAGGAGTTTATTTCAGCAACGTTATGGTGATGCAGGTCCTGGCTTTATTCCTCCTATTTCTATTCCGGGGCAACGTACTGCAACCATTAACCGCATGAGCGAGAAAAAAGAATGGTCACTTTCTTCTAGCCGTAAAGATGAGCGTTTTGATTACCCCTTAGGGGGAATGATTGCTGAACCACAAGCCGCAAAGAGTAAAGTGCTACTCAAGCCGTTACAACCGGCTCTAGGGGCCTATCAGCTTCAAACGCTATACCAGAGCGCGAATGACTCTCAAATGAGTGTGGCTCCAGCTGTTTCACCTAATGTTGCACTCCCAGCAACAGGCTATCAGTGGTATTTTTCAACCCCGGTTAACACCCAGTTACCCGCAGAGGTTACGGTCAATAAAAGTGCTGGGTTAAAGATTGGTGGCTGGCTCGTACGTTCACAAAAGCCAGGGGTTATGCTTTCCGCGCTAGGGATCAATGGTGCAACACTTAGTATGGTAGATAAATGGCAACCACAATGGAGTGAGACTTTAGCTCAGCTGTCACCTGATATGGTGATTTTAGCTTATGGTACTAATGAAGCCTTTAATGATACGTTAGACCTTGCCGCTTATGAGCAAAATTTACGCGCTAAAATCCGCTTAATCCGCCAGCAAATGCCAAATAGCGTTATTTTATTAGTCGGGCCGAATGATTCGATTAAATTTAATGATGCCATGAATTGCCAAGCTCAAATGCCTGTAAACTTAATGAATGTTATTCAAATTCAGAAATCTGTTTCAGCTCAGGAACATACGCTGTTTTGGGACTGGCAAGCCTTTATGGGTGGCCCTTGTTCAATCCGTACATGGGCAGCACAAGACTTAGCACGACCAGACAATGTACACTTGTCTGTTGAGGGTTACAAAAAGAGTGCTCAAGGTTTATATAGCCAGTTGAGCCAGCTTTTACAGTAACGAAAAGCAAAAAGGTCAGCCGATTAAAGCTGACCTTTGTTTTTATACCTAAAAAATTACAAGAAAACGAAGAAAATCATACCGACAATGGCGCCCGTCGTCCCTAAGATAGTTTCCATTACCGTCCACGTTTTTAGAGTCTGCGCTTCAGTTGCACCAGTAAATTTACCAAACAACCAGAAACCTGAGTCATTAACATGACTTAAAATCAATGAACCACCGGAAATACAGATTGATAAAGCAGCAAGCTGCGCACCTGAATACCCTAATTCACTGATAACGGGTAAAACTAAACCTACCGCTGTTAAGCACGCAACCGTTGCAGAACCTTGGATAACACGTACAGCACCCGCTAAAACAAAACAGGCTACCGCAATAGGTAAACCCGCGCCGATTAGCGAATCCCCTAGCGCTGGACCAACACCTGAATCCACAAGAATTTGTTTGAAAACACCACCAGCCCCAGTCACCAACAGGATAATCCCCGCAGGCTGGATCGCCGCAGAACAAACTTCCATCAATTTTTCTTTATTCATACCATAACGGAAACCTAAACCATATATGGCAAGCAAGCATGCAAGTAATAAAGCAGTGAAAGGATGACCAATAAATTCGAGCCAATGTTCCAGAGTTGAGCCTTTCTCAACAAAATGAGTCCCAATTGTTTTTAAACCCACCAAAACTAATGGAAATAACACTAAACATAAGCTGAACCCAAAACTTGGCATTTTGCCATGTTCTGTATTTGGTGCTTTATAATCCGCAGGAATATCAATGTGTACAAACTGGCTAATAAATCGCCCATATAGAGGACCCGCTAGGATCATACTAGGAATTGCAGCACATAGACCAATGAGAATCATCCAGCCATAATCTGCGCCCATTTGTGAAGCAACCAGCATCGGTGTCGGCCCAGGCAACAAGAATGCCGCAGCGGCAGCAACCCCAGCAAATAATGGGATAGCTAAACGGACAACGTTATGCCCAGTTCGATTTGCCACTGCAAATACCACACCGATTAACAGCACTATGGCGACATCAAAAAATAATGGCAGTGCACAAATTAACCCTGCGATACCTACCGCATAGTGCGCATGTTTCTCACCGAAAAGGTTAAGTAACTTATTCGCAACCTGATCTAATGCCCCTGTTTCATGCAGGATTTTGCCAAACATTGCCCCTAATGCCACAACAATAGCAAGGAAACCTAGAGTCCCAGCCATTCCTTTTTGCATCGTCTCGGTTATTTGTTGAACTGGCATTCCTGAAAACAACCCTGCACCAATTGACACTATCATCAGTGCAACAAAAGCATGTAGGCGTGCATACATGACTAAAAACAGTAATAAAACTACCGAGCCAACCGCTGTGAGTACCAATGTTAATGTGCTAAGCGTCTCAACCGTGCTCATGATTTTTCTCCCGCGACAATTTGTTTAATCGTTAAGCAGGTATTACCGATGACATCTTCAAGAGTTTGGCGAATATCAACTATATGAACATCAGTTTCCGCTGCATTGGGTTCTTCTAAGGCTGCAAATTGTGTTTTTAACATTTCAGGTTTGAAGAAATGCCCTTTACGGGCTTTTAATCTTTCTTCAATAACCTCTGAATCCCCTTTTAAGTAGATAAAAAATAAATTTTTATTGTCTTCTCTTAATATATCTCGATATTTTTTCTTTAATGCTGAACATACAACTAAAGAAATAGAATTTGTTCTCTGCATAGCAAAAATTGCCTGGTTTAATGCGACTAACCAAGGTTGGCGGTCATCATCATTTAGCGCATGACCCGATGCCATTTTTAAAATATTTGCTTTAGGGTGCAGAAAGTCGCCATCAAGAAAGGCGGCATGTAATTCCTGAGCAACGCCATTTGCTACTGCAGATTTACCGCTACCCGATACCCCCATTAGTACAAATGCATAGTTTTGTTGTTGGGTATCACTCATAGGAAACTCCTCAGGCATTCAAAATTATTCTGGCTTTTAATTAATACCGTTATGTTACCGGTAACAAGTTACGGGTAACATTATCAGCAGTGAGGATTTATTTAGCAATCAAATTGGCGAAGAAGAGAACAGATCTGTGATGATTATCTCAATCTGAGTTTAGTGAAGATAGGCAAAGAAAAAAGAGGCACTAACAATATAGAAATTTAAAAGTATGTTTTATTTTAAATTTCAATTAACCCATCTTTAATATTCATCTAAATAATTCGTGGTGTCGCTAGGCGGCAAACGAGCCAAGCCCTAGGAGCATACTCCGGTATGTGACTAGGGTTGGTGAGTGCAGCCAATACTTTTAGTGCATACGCCGAAATTTAGCTTTAAGGCTATATTAAACCACACTATTTCCCTAAATAATTCGAATTAGAGGTAGGCGGCAAATTGAGGATATCTCAGGGAGCATACATAAGTATGTGACCTGAGTAGCCGAAAGCAGCCAACACCCCTATAATTTGAAGTATGACAGGAAATAATTAGATGCTCTCGCCCGTGAGTAGAGAAAACCCCACATCAAAATGTGTCTCCGTCAGCTTATTCCCTGACATTCTCGCCAGCAACACTTCTGCGGCTTTTCGCCCCATAAGGTCCCTTGGCGTCAAAATACTGGCTAATTTCGGTGTCATGACTTGCCCCACATCGTGACCATGGAACCCCGAGATGGCAAGGTCTTCCGGAATTTGAATACCTAAGCGCTGGCATTCAAAAATAGCGCCTATAGCCAAGTCATCATTAGTACAAAATAAGCCATCGGTATCAGGGTACTTAGCGCGACACTCATGCAATAATTGAGCACCTAGTGAATATGATGAACTGGCTTCTGTCATCAGATTACGCGGCTCAAGGTTGGCATCCAACATTGCTTGCTCATAGCCTTTTAAACGAATAAACGTACGCTCATCGTGCCTTGCCCCCAAATACACAACATGACGACAACCGCGTTCGAGCATCGCTTGAGTCATTTGGCGGGAAGCTTCAAAGTTATCAATCCCCACGGCAGTATCTAAACAAGGGGAAACGCTATCCATAATTTCAACCACAGGGATCCCTGAAGTTTTCAGCATGCGAAGCGTCCGTTCCGTATGGGTACGCTCAGCTAAAATCACCCCATCGATATTATAAGAAAGTAACGACATCAGCCGCTCCTCTTCTTTTTCGGGCAAATAGCCATAGTGTGCCAGCATCGTTTGATAACCATGACAGTCAGTGACTGCCTCGATACCTCGGATCACCTCAGCAAAAACTTGGTTGGTCAATGAAGGTAATAGCACCCCAATTGCATGGCTTGTTGCATTTGACAATATATCAGGAGCTTTATTAGGTATATACCCTGATATTTCAACAGCTTGAGCAATTTTTTCACGCAGAGATTCCGAAACTTGCTCTGGGTTTCGTAAAAAACGGCTCACCGTCATTTTTGTCACGCCAACTTGGTCGGCAACATCCTGCAAAGAAGGTCTTTTTTTCTTCATAATTCCAAAGTGATATCCCATTCGTTAACGGTGCTATGTTCTGCGATCTTTTGCTGGATAGCAATCTTTGTTGCTGATTCACATCACATAAACGTCGATTTTTCCTAAGAACGCCATTTTTGTGGTTGACTCTCTATCATGACTCCGTTAATTTCCGCGTTATATAATTATTATCATAACGAATAGATTAAATTTAAATATGGCCATAAATCGTAGGCATTTTATTAAATTGAGTGCCGTTCTCGCTACTTTTTACAGCTTACCGAGTTTTGCACAAACTCGTTATAAAGTTGAACAAGCCCTATTTGGTAAACTCCCCGCGCCAAATAATATTCAACGGGTAATAAGTTCAGGCCCACCTTCAGACTTATTACTGTTTGCACTTGCCCCTGAAAAAATGGTCGGGTTCGCTTCTATCTCCCTAAAAAAAGGGCAAACTGGCCTTTTCGCTCCACAGTGGCTTGAATTACCTGTTTATGGCCGTTTAGCGGGTCGTGGTAGCACATTATCCCTTGAACAACTGTTGTCCTATAACCCAGACCTAATTATTGACACTGGAAATATAGACGAAACTTATCGCTCACAAGGAGAGAAAGTCGCCAAACAAACAAATATTCCTTATTTATTAATCTCTGGGGGGCTACAAAACTCACCGCAACAACTCACTCAGCTAGGTGAAATCCTTGGTGCCATTCCACAAGCCCAAAAGCTCAGCCACCTTGCTCAGCGATACCTAGATGATGCGATTTCATTTGCGAGTAAAAACCGACAAAAACCACTGAGTTTTTACCTTGCACGCGGAGCAAAAGGTTTAGAAACCGGTGCTAAAGGCTCAATTCATACTGAAGCCATTGAAATGCTTGGGTTACATAATGTTGTAGATATTCCTAACTTCCATGGTCTTACCACAGTTTCGATGGAACAACTATATCAATGGAACCCAGATATCATTATAACGCAATATGAAGAAGCCATTGGGTTTATGACAACCTCCCCGTTGTGGAAAGGCTTAAATGCGATTAAAAACAATAAATTACTTATATTCAGTGGAATGCCATTCGGCTGGCTAGATGGGCCTCCAGGCATTAACCGCCTACTCGGCATGAGGCGATTACAAAGTCATTTTGATAAAAATATCGCAATACACATTAAATCCGATATTACCGAATATTTTGAGCTTTTTTATCATTCATCTTTAACGCCGGAGCAAGTTGACTTGCTGATAGAAAAATCATGAATGAACGACTTAATAAAGGCGCAAAACCCTTCATATTAGTTATTATTTTACTTATCAGCTTGGTTATTGCCCTTACAAGTGGTAAGTACTCACTTACTTTTAGTGAGCTTTATCACCTGCTTGTGAACCCACTTTCATCACAAACAACATTGAACGACCTTCGTCATGAAACAGTTTTTTGGCAAATACGCTTCCCTCGTACATTGGCCGCGATTTTAATTGGTGGTGGGCTTTCTATTGCAGGAGCTGCATACCAAGGAATGTTTCGTAACCCCTTAGTTTCCCCTGATATTTTAGGTGTTTCCGCAGGGGCTGGTGTCGGGGCGGTTATCGGGATATTCTTCGGTCAATCACTATTTTATATCCAGCTGTTTGCGTTTATTGGTGGCCTAATTACCGTTGCCTTAGTTTGCTTTATTGCTCACTTAGCAAGGCAACATGACCCAATCCTCTCGCTAGTTCTCGTCGGAGTTGCGGTCAGTGCTATTTGTGGCTCCGCTATCTCTTTAATGAAAATCCTTGCAGACCCCTATACACAACTACCTTCTATCACATTTTGGCTACTTGGCGGCCTATCTTCCATTACGCAAGAAGACTTAATATCCGTCTTGCCACTCATGGTCATTGCTATCATCCCACTATTGCTATTGCGTTGGCGTATGAATTTACTCAGCTTATCGGATGAAGAAGCCAAAAGTCTCGGGGTCAATGTCAGTTTGACACGCGCCATTTTCATTATTTGTGCCACGTTACTCACTGCGAGTGCTGTTTCTATCGCAGGAATTATTGGCTGGATTGGCTTAATTGTTCCGCATATCACCCGAATGATAGTGGGTGCTAACTTTCGTTATCAGCTTCCTGCCTCAATGGCGATTGGGGCAATCTTACTGCTTATTACTGATACACTAGCTCGGACTATTGCAGCAATCGAACTCCCATTAGGGATCTTAACTTCTGCCGTCGGCGCTCCCTTCTTTTTGGCTATATTATTACAAACTAGGCGGGTTAAATGAGTATTATGACCCTAAAAAATGTCGCTATTGGTTATCATCACACTGCAATAATTGATGACATCAATCTTTCTTTGCCTGAAAAAGAAATTACCTGCCTACTAGGAGCCAATGGGTGTGGCAAAACAACGCTAATGAAAACCATCTTAGGTTTGCTGCCCGCGATCAGTGGTGATATTTCACTGAATAACCGCTCTCTAAATTCACTATCACAGCGTGATATCGCGAAAGTAATTGCTTACGTACCTCAAGCACACGATACCCCTTTCACCTTCAACGTATTAGATATGGTAATGATGGGGCTCACCCCGCATATTTCATTATTTTCTGTACCCAGTAATGCCGAAAAAAACTTAGCACTTCAACAATTAGAGCGGCTCAGCATTCCACACCTTGCAACTCGACTGTACAGCACATTGAGCGGGGGGGAAAAACAGTTAGTATTGATAGCAAGAGCCTTGATACAAAGGCCATTACTCTTAATTATGGATGAACCTGCAGCTAGCCTTGATTTTGGTAACCAAATACGCCTACTTGAACAAATTGAAAAGCTTAAATCCCATGGTATGACGATATTGATGTCAACTCACCACCCACAACATGCTGCGGCGGTCGCTGACCATGTTATCTTGCTTGATAAGCAACACAGAGCAAGGCAAGGGATATCAAAAAGTATGTTAACACTTACTAACTTGGCAGCACTTTATAATGTGGATGAGCAAAGTATTGAAGCTCACTTCCAATTTCCATCATCATTTTCTTGTTAAGGTCAGGGATCATGTTAATTAACCAAATTGATTTCGCAAAAATGTACCAGCAACATATGCAGCAGGCACAACGCACCCGTAAAGAACCTGAGCATTGGGATAAAAAAGCTCAACAAATGGCACAAAATTGTGCCAATCCAAATGACCCATATTTGGTTCAGTTTCGTGAGTTAATGGATTTTACTGGGGCTCAAAGCCTACTGGATGTCGGCTGTGGCCCAGGCTCTATTAGCCTGTGTCTCGCCAATCAATTCAAAGAGGTCATTGGTATTGATTACAGTGGTGGCATGCTGGAAATGGCGAAAATTCGTGCAAAAGAGCTCGGCATTTCCAATGCCCACTTTGAAAAATTAGCGTGGGAAGATAACTGGGACACTCTGCCTAAAGTGGATATTGCCGTCGCTTCCCGTTCGACATTAGTGGATGATTTAAAAACCGCGCTGCTAAAACTCAACCGCCAAACAAAACTGCGCGTTTACACCACTCATACTATCAACCCAACCTTTATTGATGAAAATATTATTCGAGAAATTGGTCGCGAAGTAATACGTTTACCAACTTATATTTATGCAGTGAATATCCTACACCAAATGGGTATCAATGCCCGTGTAGACTTTATTAAGAGCCCGAATCAAGGCGGTTTTGATAGCTTTGAAGCCTTTGCCGATAGCGTCAATTGGTCACTAAAAAACATGACGCCGCAAGAAACAGAAGCTCTGTATCACTACTATCATGCACGAACTGCGTCAGGTGAGAAAATTCCTTATCCATCAAGAGATTGGGCGATGGTCTCATGGGATGTTGTCGATGAGGCCGATTTAACATTATGATTTATTTACCTGATGCATTAATCGACCAATTGCTGTTGGATGATATCCAATACGGCGACCTGACCACTCGCGCCTTAGGGCTACACTCCCAACTTGGTGTAATGACATTTTCCTCTAAACACGGCGGCTGTATTAGTGGGCTCCACATCGCCAAACGCATGTTAGAAAAACTCGGTATCCGTTGTGAGTGCCATTTTCAAGATGGCCAACACGTTGAACCTCAAAGTATTCTAATTCGTGCAACTGGGCCTATTGAAGCCCTGCATCAGGGCTGGAAAGCCACACAAAACGTGCTCGAATGGTGTTGTGGTGTGAGTCACTATACTCAGCAAATGGTCAGTATCTTGAAACAATATCAACCTAACGCACAGCTAGCCTGTACGCGAAAAACAATCCCAAACACTAAGCCCCTTGCCTTAACTGCGATTTTGGCGGGGGGCGCTATTGTTCATCGAGCAGGTAGTGCTGAAAGTATCTTGTTATTCACCAACCACCGGCAGTGCCTTGAACAACCAGATGATTGGCATACACATGTAAAAACATTGCGCCAAAACGCCCCCGAAAAACTGATTATTGTTGAGGCCGATGACTACCAACAGGCCGTTTTGGCGATTGAGGCACAGGCCGATATTGTGCAACTGGATAAACTCCCACCTGACCAAATTCAGCAATTACAAAAACTCGTACAGCAGCAACATTCTCCTTGCCAGTTATCGATTGCAGGGGGAATTAATTTAACAACCATTGAAGAGTTCGCCCAAATAGGTGTGCCGTTGCTAGTCACATCAGCTCCCTACTATGCGGCGCCTCGAGACATAAAAGTGAACATTTTTAAACAATAACCGAAAAAGTTCGCATAAAAAAAGCTATTTGCCAAAAACAGCCTACCCCGTAGGCTGCATTAACTTATGGCTAATCACGCATATCGTTATATAAAAAACAATATATCGAAATTAATGAAACGGGAAAGACATAATGAAAATAAAACAAATAACCTATTTGGTTGGGATGGCTTTATTCACAGCGCAAGGGCACGCCGCCTCAGTTAACAGCGAAAAAAATACTGATGTAATGTCAGTTTGGAGTACACCACTTGCTGCGGATGCGAATATCATCACGCAAGAGCAAATGACACAGTTGAATAAAACCAACGTGGCACAAGCATTGAGTACCATGCCAGGGGTTTCTATTCAAAAGTCAGGGAATCGTAACGAAACTCAAGTTAATGTGCGAGGTTTTGATAGCCGCCAAGTCCCTATCTTTTTTGATGGGGTCCCAACGTATGTCCCTTATGACGGCACCCTTGATCTTGGGCGTTTTATGACTAGCGAACTCGCGAGTGTTGAACTCTCTACAGGCTATACCTCATTACTGCAAGGGCCTAACTTGATGGGCGGTGCGATTAACTTAACGACCGCTACACCTAAAAAGCCATTTGAAGCCAATATCAACTTCAACCAAGGCTTTGCCCGCGGTGCAGATAACGCTCACAATATTAGTGCACGCTTAGGTGGCCGTAACGACCTAGGTTTTATCCAAGTTAGCGGTAGCCAATATAAGCAGCGTTTTATGGGAATACCAGATGCAGAAAATAACAATCCATTAGCAGGTAGCAATGGTCGCCGCCCGAATTCAGCCACAGATGATAAACGTATGATGGTAAAAGTCGGCTGGACACCCCGCGAAGCCGACGAGTATGTGATTACTTACCTAAAACAAGATGGTGATAAAAACAGTGCACCGAGCGTTACCAGTAAGAAACAACAAATTTGGCAATGGCCTGCCTATGATAAAGAAAGCATCTACTTCAATAGTACAACTCAAATAACTAATGATATCGCACTACAAAGCCGCCTATATCACGATACCTTTAAGAATACACTCCATCAATATAAGTCTGTGAAAGACTATAAGAAAGGTACTTACAACTACAGTCGTTATGATGACTATAGCAATGGTGCCGATATGCGTGTTGACTTCACGGTGCGTGAATTAGATATGCTTTCATTTGCCGCACACTGGAAAGAAGACATACACCGCGCTAGGTCTAAAAGAGATGTGCCATTCGACCGCTATAAAGATAATACCTATTCCATTGCTACGGAATATCAATGGGTTGCGACTGATAAGCTAGATATTGTCGGCGGTATTGGCTATGACTGGCGCAAAAGTGCTGATAGTAAACGTTATGATTATAAATCAGGCGACTTTAATACCTATGATGGAAATAACCAACATGCATTTAACTGGGAAGTGATGGCTCGCTACCACTTAACGAATGAAGATACCATCCAATTTTCTGTGTCAGAAAGAAGCCGTTTCCCAACGCAAAAAGAGCGTTATACAAAAAACAAAATGAAGAGTGATGATTCCTTCGTTATTAACCCTCACCTTGATGCAGAGCGTGCCCTTACCTACGACTTAACCTACAAAGGATATGTCACACCACAATGGACCTACACAACCAGTGTTTACTATAACCACGTTTCGGATGCCATCATGGCACACCATATTGGCAAAAATGCTGATGGCGGTGATTTGCTACAAAACCGCAATAGTGGCAAAGTCGACTACTTTGGCATTGATATAGGAACAACAGGGCAAATCACCGATTGGTTAGAAGCAGGCTTAAGCTACGGCTATATTCATGCTGATCCAAAACACTACAGTGTCAAACATGTCGCCGAGCTACCTACCCACAAAGCCTTTGCTTGGGTGAAATTGACTCCTTACGAACCGTTTAGTATTACGCTTACCGAAGAAGCAAGAAGTTGGGCATTTAACTATGTCGATAATGACAGCAAAGTACGTGGGTTCGCCAAAACTGACCTTCGTTTCGATTATGAATTAGGGAAAGGTATTTCAGTCAACACCTCTGTAAATAATCTATTTGATAAATCCTACGAATACACCAATGGCTATATAGAAGAAGGTCGTAACTATTGGTTAGGTATTGAATATAAATACTAACATTTAATATATTAGGCAGAGGTTTAATCCTTTGCCTAATATAAATTGCATTAGAGTTTAAATTATAGCATAAGTAAAATCTCAAAAACTAAGTACATTTACTTACTGCAAACACCAAATAATGAAATTATTTCTAATGCCATCAACTCTATAGGTTTATATATTTTTTTTACAACATAGATGATTTAAATTAAGACTTAAATCTCACTAAAATAAAAAAATCAGCGTTAAATAACGATAATCAGTTCAATTCAATAAATTTGTTAACAAACCACAAAAATGCTCACCCCACAATACTTGAAGTTAATTGATTCCCTATTTAGACTATAAGTACAAAAATAAAAACTCAAAAAATCACTTACCTCAAATTAATTAAAGATAACTTTAAATAATTACATTTTTATAACTTAATGCTATTTAAGCCTTTAATTTAGAGAGAGCAGAAAGTATTTATGAATAATTTACATGGTTACACCATTGATGATAAATATATTTTCGAGGAAAACTCAAGTTTAATTTTCTTAAAACTTGATCGCAGTCAATATATTGAGTTATCAAAAACAGCATCTCGATTGTTCGGTGAGATTATTTCATTAAATCTGAAAAAAGGAATCGCAACACGAGATGAACTTCTTACTAATGTGTGGGAAGAGTACGGTCTTGTAGGTTCAAATAATAATTTAAACACTTACATCAGTGAAATAAGAAAAAAGCTTGAGCAGATTGGTATTGATCCTAAATCAATCGTGACGGTACCTAAAAAAGGGTTCCGCCTTGATAGTCATATTTCTATCCACGAAAATGAAATTATCGATAAAGATTTAGATAAGCAAGAAACTGAAATAAAATTTGGTCCAACTCCAGTCAATAAGCAAAAAATAATCACAGTACAAAATCATCAAGTTAAAAGTTCACAAGTAAATAAAAAACCTATCAAATTGATATTACTAGCAATATCAACGTTAACAGTTTGTTACTTAGCCTATCTATTCATTTATAACTTAACACCTAAAGCTAATGCTACAAGTAGTTATTTAACTTTAAGTGCCCGGGAAAACTGTGTTATACAGACCCCCCTAGGCATGATAGGAAAGGTTTCAAATGAAAACATAAGCTTTATACAAGCCAGACTCGATAAATATAATATCTCCTGTAATGAACCAAAACGTATTATTCTTTTATCTAATTTAAACAGAACATATTCATTTGATAAAAATTTTTCCCTTAGTATCTGCAAAGAAATGAATAATAAATATGATTGTGTATCAATAAACGATCAGAGAATTTAAATGAAAAAATATATTATTGTCTCTATTCTTCTAGTCTCCACTGCATCAATCACCTCATATACCTTGAAACAAAAACAAAATGAGATAAAAATATGCCATTCTGAAATTGTTTGGATTAAAGATAATGGAAATCAAGATGGATTGAATATGAAATCAAAAGTTGCCATCCAATTAGATCAAGATAATCATGGCCGAATGAATTTATACGGTTATATTAAAAATAATGAGGTAACCTATCGTTTAGATAGAGCCGTTTACTTTGATTATCACGCCGTTGACTATAAAAATAATTATGTTATTAACTTTAAAACTTTGTCTATTACATCATCCGATAGTACACCCGAGTCCATTTTTTCCAAGTTCATTCAGTTAGAAAAAGATAAAATAAAATACTATGTCAATATTACTAAAATGGATGATAACATTTATATATTAAATGATGAAAGTTACTCTTCCTTTACCTGTAATATCAAGTAAAAAAAAGCCTACTAAATAGTAGGCAAAACCGTCAACATGGGAAAATGACGAATACAAAATATAGTTTAAATTATGGGATAGTAAGAACCAGTGTAATGCGGCCACTAAATTTCCCTGGAATAACAGTACCATTTGTTTTCAAAGTCGACTCTACACGCACAGGCCAAACTTTATTCTCTTGAACCGACTGTACAATTCCAATCGCTGCGGAACGGTTATTTAATGTAACATGTGATTTTAATGAACCATCTGGTCTTAAATTTACATCATCATATTGTAAGTTTGATGAGACTTTCACACTCATATCTTGGTTACAAATAACATAAAATAAGCTTGTTTGCATGTTGCCATTTAATTCATTAGCGTTTAATGACCCATGATTGAGTTCAAGTATACCTCCGTTACCATCAGGAGAAGTAAAGTAACATTTACCTGCTGGTGGCGGAGCAATACCACAAATTCCCCCAGGTAACATTGTTGCATAGCTTTTTTTCGCAGTTTCTCCTACAAAAATCCCCACACATTCATCAGTAGTGATCGAACCACTATGGCGGCTCTCTCCTCTACGAGGGAATGTCAACCCACACTGTGATTGTGCTGCTTCAATTATCGAAGCCATAGTAGGATAATTAGCAAAATTAATCCCACATGACCAATCAGCTCGGGAAGCTATTCCCCCTTTAGTTTTTCCTGAATGCAAATGGTTTATACTAAAATAACAATTCTTAGCCCCTTTGCTACCTAATACGGAAACACAAGGGTTCGGCTCCGTAGGTGAGTTTGCTTTCCAATAATCCATCTGATAGTAATAGGTATATCCATTTCCTTTTACTATATCTTCCACATATGAAAAATATGTTGAACCATAGCTTATTGATGTAATTAAAAAAAGAGGTATAAATAGTAATTGCTGTATTCTTTTTCCCATTTTAAATCTCTTTATAGTTGAATTAGAGGTTATTTCTATAAAAGTAGGCGTCTGAAAATAGAATTACTCATACTCAAATAAAAACGTAGCGATTGCCGAAATATGCCCGGTTTTAATTTGCTGGTTAGCAATAGAATCAGGTGTCGCTTTGAGAAAAGTATCAAACTTCAACTCATTTTTTCCTGACTGAGTAATAGGAATTAATGGAGAAACCTGATTGATTTTAATTTCCTCACCACTACTGAGCTTAAAACCAATGCCTAAGCCTGGATTAGATTCTGCACCTGTCAGGGCGATAAAACCTGGCATCTGACCATGTTCAGCCCCAGAAATTTTTACTTTCATTCTCTTTGCAATACTGAGATCACAATTAGATAGAGTAAGCGTCATTTCACGTCGCGGTAATTGATATGTTGGGTCATAAATATCCAGTAAACGGATATCACCAAAATCCACCTCAACATTCTTATTTTCAGGCAAAACCACACAAGGTGAGTTAACCAACCTTCCTTTTATTTTGACATTATTTGTTGCTGCTACAACAATATGGCTAGCTGTAAAGCTAAAAAATCCGATTAATAATAGCTGGTTGATTTTTTTCATTACTCGTACTCCACAACCATCGTTGCATTGGCAACAAAATCACCTGTTTTTATTTCATTATTTCCATTACGTATTAAAACAGCCCATAAAACGCCAGGAGAACTTGGGTCAATCAAATACTTTTTTCCAAGCTCTAAATCTTGGTCTGCTAATTGAAACTTAACAGCAAGATTATCGACCCCTGTACTTATTCCATTAAGGTCAAAAGCGCTTTTCGCACCATTTAATTTTAAGTACATGGCCCAATTATTTTTATTGTCACCGCATTGAATTTGGTAATTTACTTGTTTTTTCTGATCATTACCTTGTATCGATTTAACTGAAATAGTCTCGAAATCTACTTCAATATCTTTGCCATCATCAATGTGGCATGGTGGTGGCGTGATTAAATTACCTTTTATACTGATTTCAGTCTCATAATCCTTTGCATTTGAAACAAAAGGCAATGAGACCATCAATAAGACTGCACTCATAATCATTTTTACATTCAACATGTTTCAGTCCTTATTGATATTCCACTTTCAATGTTGCTGTCGCTGTAAAACTCTTTGCAGGAAGGTCTGTTCCACTTTTTTTGACTAATATCGCATCAAGCTTTGCAGGATTTGCAAAATTAAAAGAACGTTTACTTCTAAGTGGAAAATCTTTTGAATCTGCTGTAAAACGCACAGCCAAATTTCCAACGCTTGTTTTTAATAACCCCTGATCAAATGAAGATGAGAGTCCATCAATAAATATGTTTAATTTAGGTTTAATTCCATCCTTACAACTCACCGTATACTCTATGGGCTCTTTATAAACTTCACCTTGAACACGAGTCGTCATAACATCGCCAAAATCTATTTCGATGGTTTGTCCATTATTGATTGTGCAAGGTTTGGATAAAACTTCACCTTTAATATCAATATATAAGAATCCTGAAAATCCAAATACATTTGATATATTAAGAGTCATTAAAACCCCCAATATCCGCATTACATTTTTTCTGGATATCATAAAATTAATGGACATAATCATTAGCCTTATTTTCTAGGTACTACGGAACATTCTGTTGCTTGACAACTAAATTTCAAATCAACCGCACCACCAAAATCATTAAGATAAACTAAGGTTGGCATAGAGCCTAAGCCTCCAGAAACCGTACCTAAACTGGATTCATCAAAAGGGGCTATCATGACTGGCTCAAAATTTGTAACGTCTGTATTACCTTTTTTCAATTTAGTAATTGATAAAAAATAAGGTGATGGGTTTTTTACTAAATAATCAGCACCACGCTTAACAATTTTTATATTATTTTCTTGTGGGATAAATTCCATACGCTCTTTTATCATTATCGTTATCGGTCGATAAAAAATCTTAATTTTTGTTTGTAATGCAATTTGTAGAACATTGGCCTTTTCGCTACGTGGTGGAATTTCCCTTACATTCAAATAATAGATACTTTCCCTGTCCTTTGGTAACTGAGAAATAGCCGGCAAAGATTGGATTTTAATTTGACTTTTAGAATTTGCTTCTATTCTATGAACCGGCGGAGTCACAATAAAAGGCGATGTAACTTTCTCATTATTATCATTTTCTATCCATGCTTGTGCTAAGTATGGGCTTGTTGAGTGTTCATTTGTAAGCCCCATACTCACCGATTTATCATTTTCATTATAAATAACACGAGTTCTATCAAGCGCAATAGCCGCATAAGCCGATTGCATTAATAAAAACAAACTCATTACTGTTACTATTTTAGCATTTAGACTTATATTCATATTTTCACCGTTGACGTTAATACATTACTTATAATTATTTGCATGGTAATAATATTGTTTTTTCCATGCCAATTTCTATTTTTTCAGGTATTTGAATATGACATGATGATTTATCACCCCATTTAACTTTAAGGATATCTGATTGATTAATACCTGCTAAATAAACAAACCCATTATCTGATACAATTCCAACTTCAATATTTTTCTCATTGATAACGGATGATCCAAAAGGTGGATAACTATTATTTTCTAAACTGATAGTTCCTAATATTTTTTCACCTTTAATCACATTGAATTTCCGATAACCAATCGCCCCCTCAGTTAAGGTTGCATATTGGTTTGAATCCAATGCTTCGGCATTATCCGGTATGCTATTTATATCAATCCGTAAATTATTACGGTTGAAATCCATGATACTTGTGATAACAGCCTTACCATAACGATTTGTTTTAATGGGTGTTACTCCAGTTCGAACAGGGATCCCCTCAATACCATTCGTATCGATTAAGACTCTTGACCCTCCATTTATTGAGGTATTACGATGCAATGCTCCACCTTCTGGAGTAACTGTTAGCCCACCTTTTAGTTGCATAGATAATGCAGTTTGATTGTCCTGAGTGTACGTTCCATTGATATTAACTTGTGCTGCATCACCATCATAATTATACATACCTGATGTCGTTACTTTATTTTTATCCCACGTTCCCGCAGAAATAGAATATGTGCTTCGCTCATTAATACGGTCATAGTAATTGACATTATGACTACTATTACTAGAAAATGAGCCTGAATAACTAATACTTGCTTGATTATCATTTAATGGCACATTTAAATTTAAATAAACGCCATTATCATCATTTTGATGAGATTTGGTTTTATATGCAGTTAAACTTAAGCTTAAATTTTTTATTTTCCCCATATCAAAATAATTAGAAACCGTTAGGTTATATTGGTCAGTTGAAGAACGGTTCCAATAAGTTTGATGCGAGTAATTTAAATACATATTTGTATTATATTCAGGAAACGCCGTGCCAAATATAATGGTATATAATTCTTTACCGCTATCCATCGTGCTATCATTATAACGCCTATCAATAAATTGACTCATATTCATATAGTTTCTTTCAGAAAATCGATAGCCTGCAAATGTAATTTGGCTATTGATATCATCGAACTGTTTAGAATATGTTAAATTATAGGAGTTCCCTGTCAAAGTACGATGATTATCCGCTCTTCCCATCTCCGCTCTAGATACACTAATATTACCTGAAAGCACACCAAATGGAGCGAAATCACGCCCTATCCCTAACGCAATATTTTGATATTCTGAAGAACCTAAAACCCCACCATAAACAGTCGTGTTATTTGTTGCTCCCCACGATAAAGAACCTAAACTAAATACAGGCCCTTGAGTACTATGCTCATTTTTACTTGGCTTACCCAAAACAAGTTTATAAATAAGTTGCCCTGGTCGCGTTAATGTTCCCAACCTCGAAGTTTCAACTTTATAATTTGTGACATTACCATCCTGTTCTTGAACAGAGACGTCTAATGTCCCTCCTCCAAAAGAGTTAACATCCTGAATTCTAAATGGACCAGGGCTTACTTCTGTCTGGTAAATAATTCGGCCATCTTGTTTAACAATCACCGTTGCATTTGATTTTGCAACTCCCGCAATTTCAGGGGCATACCCTTGTAAACGAGGTGGAAGCATAGATTCATTAGTTTCTAAGCTCGCTCCCACGTAACGTATGCTATCGAATAATTCAGAAGATAAATATTGCTCACCAAATGTTAAGCGTGAATTTAACGCTCGAATTGCGCGATACAGGTAAAGTTGGTTCCATGACCATGATTGGCCACCTTTATTTAACTCACCCTTTTGAGTCTGCCAGTCTGCTCTAACGCGCCATGCACCGATATTTGTCCCCATGGTTCCTGTCGCAGTAATACCAGACTCAGTCCCTTTATCACCAGTACGCTTATTAACAATACGCCCAGTTGCATTGTAATCAATAAACGCACCTAAAATACCATCATCCCAACGAGATGGAGGATCCCAATTAGGGTCTTGATACTCCATAAATGCTTGAGGAATATTTATATCGACATTATTTTTTGCTAAGTCACCCTGAATACTCATATCAGGAATAGAACGAATATCTAAGCATTGGTCATTATGTAACCACGTTACTTTTTTACTCCAATTACTTTGTAAACCGAGTTGCTTATAAAGCTCTGGTGTAATACATGCAAGAGATATTTTATCGTCATAATCAGGTGTAAAAAAAATAATAGGTTGCTCCATAGAAATTTTAACTCTATTAACAGATACCGCTAATGAGTAATTTCCAGGAGGAATATAATTTGCGTGAGAGAATTTACTGAAGTCGACATTTTCAGTGCTGTCTGTTTCAAGAAAGTCCGTGTTAAAATCAATAGCCTCTTCGGAAAATACAAACACCGGCGTTAATATTAAAAGCATTAATTTTGTAATTAAATTGAGTCTTATGCTTTTCATTTAATTATGCGCCTATCAAACAAAGTAAAAAGGTATAGAAACATATGGCCTTCCATACGCCACATGTTTCTATTTATCTAACTCAAATAAGTCTTATTGATATACGATTTTGAAGTTAGCAACAGTATTGAAACTACCCGTTGTTGCTTTAGCGTTAGCATCTTCATTACCTTTAACATATGCTGCAAAATGTAGAGTTGTTTCTTTGCCATCTCCTGCATTTAATGCATAACCGTCACCAGTACCTGGGAATGCTTTACCAAATTCAACAACTTTGTCTGCACCGTTAGTAATTACGATACCTGCGTTTTTAACTTTTCCGCCTAAACCAAGTAATTCACCTGTAAAGCCTTGGAATCCAGAGATTGTTGGACCAGTAAACGTGATTTTTGCGTTTTTGTAAGTTTCAGTTGAACAATTTTTCAATACGATATCGAAATCTTTGCTGTCTGAACGATATTGGTTTGATGTCAGTTCATGTAATGCGATTTCACCAAACTCAACTAGTTGTTTTAGGTTATTTGCATCAATTGAACATGGAACATCGTTAATGAAACCAGTGAAACGGATTTCACCTTGTGAGCTTTCTACTGTTTTTGCTGGAACGACAGGATCTTCAGCTAATGCAGCTCCAGAGAAACCAATCCCAAAACCAATAGCTAGAGTTAATGCTAATTTATTCAATTTCATAAACATTTCCTTAAATAAGTAGGAAGGATTTTCCTCTTTCTGATTTTTATTGATAATTTGCGCTTATCAGTAAAGTTTTTCAGCACTCCAGCTTTATAAACTTCTTTCAGATTAGAGGGTTATATATAAATAAGGTCCTTCTCATTTATCATCTTTTTTAAAAACGTAAATCCATTACACTAGTTTTCTTGCTTTTTAATTAACAACTCAATTTTCGCTGTAACTTTTAAAAATTGACGTAGAAAACTAAATGAATATTTATACATACGCTTCAATTCTTTCTGATGTCAATTCTACAATCTCAATATATATTGTCAAAAATCACACCTGAAGTGAGTTTATATAGAATAATAACCCTATATTCACTTAAATATAAAATAAAAAACCAAAACAACTCATTTATATATGAATCAAATATGTCATTTAGGAAAATTTATATAAAATCTTCACTTTCTATTTATAAGATTTTCAAAATATTTCAAAATAAACAAAATTAGCCACTAAAATATAAAACTATACAGCAGAGGAAATTAATATATTTAATCTATAAATAGTAACTTAATTGAACAAAATCCAAGGAAAAAAAATTTTATCACTCATTTATAGGAAAAATAAAATTTCAGATAAGATAAATCTTAATTAAAATTTATATCAAAAGGTAACACTTAGTTTCAAAGAATTGTTTTAGACTAGTTACTCTTTTAAAAATTAAATGTTTAATTTTTGTTATTTATATATTGATAATGCTGTATATAAAAATATCTTCTTTATCTCCTTCATGAGTTATAAATTTTATTTTTCATTTTTTTATCTAACAAAGCTTAGCTAGATAGCTGTCTTCATCCTTTCACTTTTTCTTTTCAAGCTATTTCAGTCAGAAAACTATGATAAACTTGTTACCATAGTTGATACTTTGTTTTCGAAGTTGGGGTCAGTAAAATGAAAAAAATGAATGAAGATAAGATACTGGTAATGGCAGAACGCATTTGCCAGTCAAGAGGCGTTAGATTGACTCCACAGAGAGAAACTGTATTACGCCTTATCGCGCAACAACACGGTGCTATCAGTGCCTACGATTTATTAGACTTATTACGTGAAGTTGAACCACAAGCAAAGCCCCCTACCGTTTACCGTGGGCTTGAGTTTTTAATGGAACAAGGCTTTATTCATAAAATAGAGTCAACCAACAGTTATGTCGTTTGTCACCACTTTGATAACCCTAGCCATATTTCAGTGATGTTAATTTGTGACCACTGCGGTAGCGTAACTGAAAGTGATTGCACAACCATTGAAGCCGCTATTATCAGCCTAGCGGAAACCAACCAGTTCCGTTTGCGTCATACTGTGGTTGAAAACCATGGCTTATGTAAAAACTGTGATGAGATTGATAGCTGCCAAGATCACGCACATTGCCACCATGACCATCAACAGCCTATTACTACAAAGAAAAAGTAATAAATAGAAGTGATAGAGTTAACGGTGTTGCTTATATAAGAAAAGAATATTCGATGAGATGCAAAGAAAAGAGACAAAAGAAAAGGAACAAGTAAAGCAGGCAGATCTCTACACATCAATTTGAAATCTGCCAGCAATCATTGAATTATCAAACAAGCAGCGTCAACTTAGCGCTTACCAACCTGATAATTTAAGAATTAATACCAATCACTATTGCGGATCACGCCAACCGCTAAACCTTCAATTGTGAAGCTTTGTTCGCGTAAATCGACAATAATTGGTGCAAATTCAGGATTTTCAGCAATTAACTCAACACGATTACCTTGCTGTTTAAAGCGTTTAACAGTCACTTCATCATCAATACGCGCAACAATCACTTGGCCATTGTGTGCATTTTGTGTTTTATGAACCGCTAGTAGGTCACCATCCATAATACCGATGTCTTTCATCGACATACCATTCACACGTAATAGAAAATCTGCGTGAGGTTTGAAGAGTTCTGGATCAACTTGATAGTGACTTTCGATATGTTCTTGCGCTAATAAAGGTTCGCCAGCGGCAACACGCCCAATCAAAGGTAGCCCTTGATCATCAGCTTCTTCTTCAAGAAGCAAGCGGATACCCCGTGATGCCCCAGAAACAATTTCAATTACACCCTTGCGAGCCAAGGCTTTTAAATGTTCTTCTGCCGCATTAGGCGAACGAAAACCCAGGCTTGCTGCTATTTCAGCACGTGTAGGAGGCATACCCGTCTGCGAAATGTGATCACGCACCAGATCATAAACCTGCTGTTGTCGAGCCGTCAGTGCTTTCATTCCGTTCCCCTGTTTGTTTATACAGTCAGACTGTGAGTATATACAGGTAAATGAAGATTTGGAACAGTTAAATTGCTGAATTTAGGCATTTGTTATCGATTGACTTCTTTTTCGACTTTAAACTGTTTTTATTAACTAGCTGGCAAAATAACGTTGCCATAAAACCAGAGCCCAAATAAAAAGTGCTAAACCAATACTGACAAACACTGCGGCAGAGCCTATATCTTTCGCGCGGCCTGAAAGCTCATGGTATTCACTACCAATACGGTCAACAACAGCTTCTACGGCACTATTTAATAGCTCAACAATCGCCACCAGCACCACTGAACTAATTAGCAGTATTCTATCTATATAACTGATATCTAAGAAAAAGGCGATAATAATCGCAATTACTGCTGCAACAGATTCTTGACGAAATGCCGCTTCGTTTACCCAAGCGGCTTTTAGCCCTTTAAGGGAATATCCCGCGGCTTTAATTACACGGGTAAAGCCCTTAGTTTGACTTGCCATATTTATTCCTTAAAAAATACAAACAATAATCGATTTTTACGGTCAAAGTGAATTGTCAGTAACAGATCTGCCAGTAGATTTCTGGTATGATTGCGCAGCATTGTTAACAAGAGGCTATAATCATTTATGTCACTATGGCGTAAAATATATTACAACACGTTGAATTTACCACTTAAATTATTGGTAAAAAGTAAACTAATTCCATCGGACCCCATTGCAGAGTTGCAGCTTGATACTAACAGGCCAACACTGTATGTATTGCCTTACCACTCTAAGTCCGACCTCCTAACGCTACGGCATCAATGCTTGGCTATCGGTTTACCTGACCCTTTGGTTGATAACGACATCAATGGCACTAAGCTCCCTGCTTATGTGTTTATCGATGATGGCCCTCGCGTATTTCGCTATTATTCACCGGACCCGCGTAAAGATTCCGTCAAAACATTCCATGCTTATTTAGATTTGCACAAAAACAACCCTAATCTAGATATTCAAATGTTACCCGCGTCTGTAATGTTCGGGCGCTCTCCTGGTCGTGAAGGGCATACCCCTGCACCACCACTGAAACTATTAAATGGGGTGCAAAAGTTTTTTGCTATCCTGTGGTTAGGTCGTGACAGTTTTGTTCGCCTATCGCCACCCGTTTCTATTGGAAAAATGGCTCAGGACCACGGTACTGACACCATTATTGCCAATAAACTGGCACGTGTCGCCCGTATTCACTATTCACGCCAGCGCCTTGCTGCGGTTGGCCCGAAACTGCCGGCCCGCTATGAACTATTCAATAAGCTTCTGACCTCAAAAGCAATTGAAAAAGCCGTCGAAGACGAAGCACGCAGTAAAAAAATTCCATTGAAAAAAGCGCAGCAAAACGCAGTGAATATGATGGAAGAAATTGCTGCGAACTTCTCCTATGAAGCCGTGCGTTTAACTGACCGTGTGCTCAGTTGGACATGGAACCGCCTCTATCAAGGTATTAACGTGCAGCATGCTGAGCGCGTTCGCCAATTAGCGCAAGATGGTCATGAAATTGTGTATGTGCCCTCCCACCGAAGTCACATGGACTACTTACTGCTCTCCTATGTTCTTTACCATCAAGGTCTCGTTCCACCGCACATTGCTGCTGGTATTAACCTAAACTTCTGGCCTGCCGGTCCGATTTTTCGCCGTCTTGGCGCATTTTTTATCCGCCGTACTTTTAAAGGCAACAAATTGTATTCCACGGTTTTCCGTGAATATTTAAGTGAACTGTTTGCTCGTGGTTACTCTATCGAGTATTTCGTTGAAGGTGGGCGCTCCCGAACAGGCCGTTTATTGCAGCCCAAAACCGGGACACTATCAATGACGCTGCAAGCCATGCTACGTGGCGACTCACGCCCTATTACTATTGTGCCTATCTATATTGGCTATGAACACGTAATGGAGGTAGGGACCTACGCAAAAGAACTGCGCGGGGCAGAAAAAGAGAAAGAAGGTTTATTTTCCATGATCCGCGGGTTGCGCAAACTGCGTAACTTAGGTCAAGGGTATGTGAACTTTGGTCAGCCAATTTCTCTTTCTCATTATCTGAACCAGCGTGTCCCAGATTGGCGTGACTCAATTGATCCAATTGAGCCACAGCGCCCATCGTGGCTAAACCCAACAGTTAGCTCTTTAGCGGATAACATTATGGTAAATATCAATAATGCTGCCGCCGCTAACGCGATAAATTTATGTGCAACGGCTTTACTGGCCTCACGCCAACGTTCATTAACACGTGAACAACTCATTGAGCAAGTGGAATGTTACCTGCAATTATTACGTAATGTGCCGTATACGCCTGATGCGACAACGCCTAATAAAACGCCGGAACAACTGCTCGAACATGCATTGCAGATGGATAAATTCGAGGTAGAAAAAGACAGCATGGGGGATATTATTATTCTTCCTCGCGAAAATGCCGTTTTAATGACCTACTACCGTAACAATATCCATCACTTACTGGTACTACCGTCATTAATAACCAGTATTGTGCTGCATCATGAACGCATCAGCCGTCAAGAAATTTACTATCAAGTGAGCCAAATCTACCCGTTCCTAAAAGCAGAATTGTTTATGCGTTATAACGATGAACAGCTGCGTGAAACGGTAGATACTCTAATTGATGAACTGAATAATCAAAAGCTTATCTGCTTAAGAGACGACGATATTGTAGTGTTGAACCCACGCCGTATTCGTCCATTACAGCTCTTAGCAGCAGGTGTCCGTGAAACACTACAGCGCTACGCAATCACGCTGTCATTACTCAATGCCAGCCCTGAAATCAGCCGTAATACGTTGGAAAAAGAAAGCCGCATCCTTGCTCAACGCCTTTCTGTGCTGCACGGTATTAACGCCCCTGAGTTCTTTGATAAAGCAGTGTTTTCAACTCTCGTTGAAACGCTTAGAGAAGAAGGCTATATCGATAATAATGAAAACGATATTTTTACCACTAATGCCAAGAAGCTGTATGCAGTCCTTGTGCGCCTAATGTCCCCAGAAATTCGTTTAACCATTGAAAGTGTTAGCCAAGCTGATGAATTTTCAGAAGAAAAGAAAGAAGCAATACCCGAGGTAACGGCACAAACTACTGAGCCAGAAAAAGACTAGTTCGGTTTTGTGAAGCCTATAAAGCAAAAAGGTAATGTTTTTCAACATTACCTTTTTTGTTGGCTCATGGAAAATGATTTACTCGCTAAAAATAGCTCACCATAATGCCAATAAACAAAATCAAACCAACAAAATTATTATTCATAAAGGCTTTAAAGCAAGGAGCACGCTCGCGGTTCACCATTAGTTGTTGTTGATAAATAAATAACCCTGCAACAAGCGCCAAAGAAAGATAATAAGTTATCCCTAAGCCTGCTAAAGAACCTACAACCACCAGCAAACCCACCATCAGCAATTGCAATAAGCCGATAATTAATTTGTCATATTGGCCAAATAAGATTGCTGTCGATTTCACACCGATTTTTAAGTCATCATCACGGTCAACCATGGCATACTGTGTATCGTAAATCACAGACCAAATAATATTCACTAAGAATAATAACCAACACACCAGAGGCAGTGTTTCATTGACTGCAGAGAACGACATCGGAATTGACCAACCAAATGCAGCACCTAATACTACCTGAGGTAAATGACTGACTCGCTTAACAAAAGGATACACCCATGCTAAAGCTAGGCCCGCAATAGATAGCCAAATTGTCATTGAGTTAAGCGTTAAAACGAGTAAGAAGGAAAAGCCAACAAGCCCCGCAAACAGTATTTTAGCTTCCCTTTCAGTCACATCCCCACTAGGGAGTGGCCGATGCTTAGTGCGTTCTACGTGACCATCAAAATGACGATCGGCAAAATCATTAATGACGCAACCTGCGGCACGCATAAAAAACACCCCAGCAGTAAACACAATCAAAAGATGTAAACTTGGTGTGCTTTGAGCTGCAATCCATAATGCCCAATACGTTGGCCACAAGAGTAATAGTGAACCAATGGGCCTATCTATACGCATTAAACGGCTGTATGCATGCCATTTACTTAGCGTCATACTTCCCTCCACTTTGTCGTGCTCCTTATTCGATTCCATCATACTTCAAATTGGGTATATGTTTATACCACTCAATTCTGTAAGCCACTGATTTATGTTTGTTGGTGTTGCGTACTTACTGAATTTATGAAAATTTAAAATATTTAGGATAATTAACGATATGCAGGTGATTCAGGTAAAAATATTTCTGTTAATAACAATGGTTTAGCCGATAGTTTTAATCGAGAACTGCGAACCCAACGACCAGCACTAGAACCTATGCGAATATAATCCCGAGTTAAGCCATCACGGCTGAATAAATAACGCCCTAGAGGCATTCTACCTATATCAACCAATTGCTGGTCTTCATCAGTCAATGTTTCTTCTGGAATGACAGTACGGCCTAGTAACCAAGGAATACCATCCCCATACATGACGACTTCCCTGACCCAATAACGAGGGCTTTCAGGTAAAGATTGTGCCTCTTCAATGCTCAACATACCTTGCGATACATAGCGTTCTAAATAAGGTATCACGGTAACTTGCTGGCTGTGTTGTTCAAAGCGTTTTGTCATGGAACCAAGTTCTAACAACCAATCTAACGTATTGGCAGGAACTATTTTATCATCCTCAGCCAACCAATGAATGGGATGGGAGGTAAATAGTGTTTCATCCATTACTTAAATTTCCACCATGGATAACATGGTTATGATTTACTGTATTTCTTAGACGGTAGGATATCACGTTGTTTTGCTACAGGGTTAAAGTTAGCTAACAATTTATATAAAAAGTCACATTTTCAACACAAAATGTAAAAAAATAGTGAATAAATTTTTAATTACTAACGAGTTATAAACGATAATAAAATTTATTAACATCGTAATAATAAGAATTTATTAGGCAAGTCTCCGTCATTCATTATCTCAATAAAGCGGGAAGTTTTTACAGCTTCCCGCTTTTTCTTCATAAGACAGTGATATGACGTAATAAGAAAGGTTAACGCCAAGCTTTATAGTTATTAATCAAACCATTAGTCGAACTATCATGGCTATTGACTGTTTCGCTATTTTCTAATTCAGGCAAAATACGGCTGGCTAATTGTTTTCCTAATTCCACACCCCATTGATCGAAAGTGAAGATATTCAAAATCGCCCCTTGCGTGAAAATCTTATGTTCATACATTGCGATCAATGCCCCCAGTGAATAAGGGGTAATGGATTTCAATAAGATTGAGTTGGTTGGGCGGTTACCTTCGAATACCTTATACGGTGCCACATATTCCATGTCAGAGATATTTTTACCTTGCGCAGCAAATTCCGCATCAACAACTTCACGAGTTTTTCCAAAAGCTAGCGCTTCAGTTTGCGCAAAAAAGTTAGATAATAATTTTTCATGGTGATCGCCTAACGGGTTATGGGTCACCGCAGGCGCAATAAAGTCACAAGGGATCATTTTTGTCCCTTGGTGAATCAACTGATAAAAAGCGTGTTGACCGTTGGTTCCTGGCTCCCCCCAAATAATTGGGCCCGTTTGGTATGAAACTGGTTTTCCATCTCGGTCTATATACTTACCATTTGATTCCATATTGCCTTGCTGGAAGTACGCTGCAAAACGGTGCATATATTGGTCGTATGGCAGAATCGCTTCAGTTTCTGATTCAAAAAAATTGTTGTACCAAATGCCAATCAAACCTAACAGTACAGGGATGTTTTTTTCTAGTGGTGTTTGGGTGAAATGTTTATCCATAGCATGGGCACCATTCAATAACTGAACGAAATTGTCAAAACCCACGGATAAAATAATCGATAAGCCAATTGCTGACCATAAAGAGTAACGGCCTCCAACCCAATCCCAAAACTCAAACATATTATTAGTATCAATACCAAACTTAGCAACTTCTTCACTATTCGTTGATAGTGCCACAAAGTGTTTGGCAATATGCTGTTCGTCTTTTGCGGTAGCCAATAACCATTCACGTGCTGAATGCGCATTTGTCATGGTCTCTTGGGTCGTAAACGTTTTTGATGCAATTAAAAATAATGTCGTTTCAGGGTTCAGTTTCTTCAGCGTTTCCGCAATTTGTGTGCCATCCACATTAGAAACAAAATGCATATTTAAATGGTTTTTATATGGACGCAATGCTTCTGTAACCATAAATGGCCCAAGATCAGAACCACCAATACCGATATTAACAACATCTGTTATCGCTTTACCTGTATAACCTTTCCACTCTCCGCGAATAATGCGCTCGCTAAATTTCTGCATTTTTTCTAACACAGCATTAACATCTGGCATCACATCTTTACCATCAACATAAATCGGTGTGTTATCACGGTTACGTAAAGCCGTATGTAACACCGCTCGGTCTTCGGTACGGTTGATTTTTTCACCACTGAACATGCTCTTGATCGCGCTTTCTAGCTCAGTTTCTTTTGCTAACGCTAACAGGTTATCTAATGTTTCTTGTGTAATTCTATTTTTGGAGAAATCCACTAAGATTTGACCATCGAACGTTGCCGAAAAATGAGTAAAGCGGTCTTTATCCTGCGCAAACAAGTCACGCATATGAACATCCTTCATTTGCGCAAAATGTTGTTCTAGCGCCCGCCATGCAGCCGTTTGGCTTGGATTAATACTTTTCATGGATAACACTCTCCAAAATAATTTAAAATATAAATATATTGTACCTCGTCAAAGATACGAGACTTATCGGTTTTCTGCGTTATGTTGATATTCCCCAATTCCACGGCACTTTTCCAGACATAATTAACTCTTTCACTGAAATACGCACTTTCAATGTCATTTAACTTTAACAGCAGCGCGTACACGCTAAATCATTCGAGTTGCATGTAGGCGACAAGGGAAGATAGACCGATGAGCATACAAAAGTATGTGATTCGGCTATCTGAGCGCAGTCAACACCCATGCAGCTTGAAGGATGACCACCGCCATATACTCTAAATCATTCGAGTTGCATGTAGGCGACAAGAGAAGATAGACCGATGAGCATACAAAAGTATGTGATTCGGCTATCTGAGCGCAGTCAACACCCATGCAGCTTGAAGGATGACCACCGCCATATACTCTAAATCATTCGAGTTGCATGTAGGCGACAAGGGAAGATAGACCGATGAGCATACAAAAGTATGTGATTCGGCTATCTGAGCGCAGTCAACACCCATGCAGCTTGAAGGATGACGAGTATATTGAGAAAACCGATAATGAATTACCTATCATTAGAATTACTGATTTACTTCGATTCTTGATTGACGCAACGCTAATTACCCGATAAATCTATATAAAAATATAGTTTAACGACAGGGATCGATACCATGAATACAGTAGCGTCTTTATCAGACAACAGTCAGTTTGTTATCGCAAAATTTGGCGGCACTAGTGTCGCGAACTTTGAGGCAATGAACAATAGTGCCAATATCATTCTTTCTAATCCAAATGTTCGAGTCGTTGTGCTTTCTGCCTCCGCTGGAGTCACTAATTTGCTAATAGAACTCGCTGAAGGTTGTGATATTGATAAACGCAATGAGCTACTGAAAAAAGTTAAAGATATCCAATATGCGATTATTGATAATCTGCAAACTGCTGATGTGATCCGTGAAGAAATCAATCGATTACTTGATAATATCGCTCATTTAGCTGATTCCGCGTCTCTCGCCACTTCTGACGCATTGACGGATGAAATGGTTAGTCATGGTGAATTAATGTCAACCCTATTATTCGTAGAAGTCCTCCGCCAGCGCAATACCGAGTCACAATGGTTTGATGTCCGTAAAGTCATGAGAACCAATGAAAGTTTTGGTCGTGCAGAACCTGAGTTGGAGCAGTTGAAAACCCTTGCAGAACAACAGCTGTTACCTCGCTTAGCAGAATCAGTAGTTATTACCCAAGGGTTTATTGGCCGTGATCCAAAAGGCCGTACAACAACACTTGGGCGTGGTGGGAGTGATTATACCGCTGCACTGCTAGCTGAAGTCCTAAGCTTATCTCGCGTTGATATTTGGACTGACGTTCCAGGTATTTACTCTACTGACCCACGGGTCGTGCCAAATGCACAGCGTATTGATGAAATAGCATTCGATGAAGCTGCTGAAATGGCAACCTTTGGGGCAAAAATTTTGCATCCGGCAACACTGCTCCCCGCTGTACGTGCTGGTATCCCGGTTTTCGTTGGTTCAAGTAAATCCCCAGAAGCAGGTGGCACCATTGTTTCTGATAAAACCAGTAACCCACCACAATTCAGGGCATTAGCGCTACGCCGTAAACAAACATTATTAACTCTGCATAGCCTAAAAATGCTACATGCACGTGGTTTTTTAGCTGAAATATTTACGATTTTACTACGCCATAATATCTCGGTAGATTTAATCACAACTTCCGAAGTGAGTGTCGCTCTAACCTTAGATACAACCGGTTCAACAGGGACAAATGGCAGTTTGCTAACTAATGCACTGATGACTGAGCTTTCGGCTCTATGCCGTGTTGAAGTTGAAGAAAACTTAGCCTTAGTGGCCATCATCGGTAATGAATTATCGCAAGTAAATGGGTTAGGGAAACAAATCTTTGGTGCTTTAGAATCTTTCAATATTCGCATGATCAGCTACGGGGCCAGTAGCCACAATATTTGTTTACTGGTTCCCGGTGACGATGCTGAAAATATCGTTCGTACATTACATAGTAATTTATTCGAGTAACCAAACTACCGCTCTAAAACAAAGAAGGCGATATTCATAATCGCCTTCTTATTCAATCAGTTGACTTATTTTTCGTTTTAACGCTGTCAGTGTACTTTAACATTGCGGCTTTCACACCTTTGTTCTGCTGTAATAGTACTAAATTATGTTTGGCAGTGGCATTACCGAGTTCGACTGCGCGCTCAAACCACATGACTGCACGGAAGATATTTTTTTCTCCCCCTTCGCCACGAGCATACATTACAGCAAGGTTATTCTGTGCATCGCTGTTTTTCTTAAATGCGGCATTTTCCAAAAGCTCTCGGGCCTTTAACGAGTTTTGCGCAACGCCAGTCCCCGTTAAATAGAAAATTGCTAATTGATTTTTCGCCTCAATGCTATCCCCTTGTGCCAGTATTAACCAATTTGCAATTTGCGTAACATCGGCTTCTTTCCATTCACCAGCCAAATATAATTTGGCGAGCTTAATTTGTGCTGCGTTATAATCCTGATTGGCTAAATTTTGATACCATTCTACTGCCTTTACAGGGTTCTTTTGAATGCCACCTAACCCTTTCTCATAAAACTCAGCGACCTTCATTCCTGCTTCAAATGATTTGTTTTGTGCAGCTCTTTCATACCATGTGAATGCTTCAGCTAAGTCTTTAGTTACCCCATTGCCAAGCTCATAAACTTTTGCAATAGCCAGTTGCGCCGAAGCATTGTTTTGCTGCGCAGCCCTTTTATACCAATACATGGCTTGATAACTATTTTTCTCAATCGAGTTATGGCCTTCCTGATAAAAATCGCCCATATTGACTTGCGCAATTGCTGAACCCATATTTGCGGCTTGTCGATACAAGTAAACGGCCGTATCATCATCCTGCTCTACCCCGTCACCGTTTTCATACATAACAGCAAGGTTATTAACCGCCGCTGCAACATTATTTACCGCACTTCTTTCATACCATTCACGAGCCTTTGAATAATCAACTTCGCCACCAAGCCCATCATGATAAAATAACCCCATAGCAAACTGTGCATTTGCATGCTCTTGCTCCGCAGCCTCTGAATACCATGCTTTAGCCTGCTGATAGTTTTGCTCAACTCCTACACCATGTTCATATAAATACCCCATGGCATATTGGCAATAAGCATCCCCTTTTTCAGCGCCTCGGCGATACCAGTACTCCGCTTGTTTAAATTTTTTTTGATTTTGCAGCAGCATACCTAAATAATAATCGCCATCTGTATTATCTAAATCAGAAACTTTTTTAAACCAGCGATAAGCTTCCTGATCATTGCTCTGCAAAAAATCGGTTCCATCCATATAGGCTAGCCCGACATCCACCATCGCATCGACATCCCCTTCCTTAGCAGATTTTAATTTAGCTTTAAAATCATCAGGAAATACGACATCGTTGGCCTGACTTGCGGTTTCTAGCGGCTTATTTTTTGTAGAAGGAGCTTCCGAAGTCGCTTGAGCCAAAGACGCAGTGCTCAAACACACTGCTAGAAATAAATACCGTAATTTCATCACCATTACCCATTCATTGGCGTTATGTTATTAACATAACATTCCAATAAAAAATTCATAAGGGATTCAAGCTGAAAAAACGCTATTAGGAAGAAATTTCGTCGAAAAATTTAGGTAGTGTTCATTCATCGCTAAAACGGCCACTACCTAAACCAAAGATTAACCTATCAAAGGCTTAATTAACGCGGTAACCACCATGTTTACTGGCAAATAAATTGAATTTACCCCACTCAATCAGTAAATGTTCCAGTTTTTGGTGACTAATTTTGCATAACTCAGAAATTTGCGACACAACAAAGTGGTTTTCACTCACTAATTCCGGGGCGAAAACTTCAGCTATCCATTCACATTCTTTAGTCGTGACCAACCAACCATCATTGGTAGAAAATTTATGGACTGGGATCATGCCTTCTTTACTACTTTCTTGCGATAACAGTTTGTTTTCATCTAGTTGTGCTTGATGAAATGCAGCTATTTCGTCTTGTGAAGGCACTGGTTCTACGGCTAAACGCTCTTCCAGAAATAAATAAATCTCTTCTGCACGCGCCGGTGTTAACTCGCTTTTTAGCCAAATTTGGTTAAAACAGTGCTCATCAAGGGACTCATCCGTATCGAGTTTGTCCATAATTTGTAAGATACTCATCATCGCACTGACCGCATCTTCGCTCATGAGAAATGTTTCAGGCGCCGCACTGTTTTGGATCTGATAAGGAAATGCCACTGAATGCGGCAGTTCATTTTCAATAATAAATTCATAGCTCATCATTAGACCCCTTTAATGTCTTTCCCCATAAGATGGTGCCGAACACCTGAAAAATCAATACACTGTTTTATTAATCTTCTGGATCATAGCCTAAATTAGGTGCTAACCAACGCTCAAGTTCCGTCACCGACAGCCCCTTACGTTTTGAATAATCTTCAATTTGGTCTTTCTGTAATTGAGCCACTGCAAAATATTTGCTATCTGGATGACTAAAATACCAACCTGATACAGATGCCCCAGGCCACATCGCATATGAACTAGTGAGTTTCATTCCCACTTGGTTTTCAACATCTAATAGCTGCCAAATCTTCTCTTTTTCTGTGTGCTCAGGGCAAGCTGGATAGCCCGGTGCAGGCCGAATACCTTGGTAATTTTCACGGATCAACTCGTCATTACTTAAATTTTCATCTTTCGCATAACCCCAATACTGCATACGAACCTGTTGATGTAAAAATTCAGCAAATGCCTCTGCAAGCCTATCCGCCAGCGCTTTAACCATAATTTTATTATAATCATCATGCTGTTTTTCGTATTCATCCGCCAGCACATCCTCTTCTAAACCACCAGTAACAGCAAATGCACCGATATAATCGGCTTTACCACTGTCTTTAGGTGCCACAAAATCAGATAAACAATAATTCGGGAAATCCGTCTTTAAGGTTTGCTGACGTAGGTTCAAACTCACTGCTTGCACATGATGGCGTGTTTCGTCTGTATAGATTTCAACATCGTCACCAACACAGTTCGCGGGGAATAAGCCAAAAATACCTTTTGGTGTCAGTAAACGTTCTTTTTCGAGCTTATCTAACATCGCGTTAGCATCATTCAATAATTTACGTGCTTCTGACCCCACGACTTCGTCGTCTAAGATACGTGGGTACTTCCCAGCGAGCGACCACGTCATAAAAAATGGCGTCCAGTCAATATATTCACGTAAGGTTGTTATTGATGCATTAACCTCTTGAATACCCAAAAATTTCGGCACCGGCGGCTGATAATTAGACCAATCAATTTTCACCTTATTGGCTCGGGCAATATCAAGAGTGACTGGTGGTGTTTTTGGTCGTCTACGCCCATGTTGTAAACGTACCGTGTCATATTCACGGCGAGTACGCTCAACAAAATCTGCTTTTTGAGTATCAGACAATAACGCTGAAACCACACCAACAGTACGTGATGCATTTTGGACGTACGTGGTTGGTCCACTGTAGTTAGGTTCAATTTTCACTGCGGTATGTGCTTTCGACGTTGTTGCCCCCCCAATCAATAACGGCAACGTAAAGCCTTGTCTTTCCATCTCTTTTGCCACATGAACCATTTCATCAAGGGATGGCGTTATCAAGCCTGACAGGCCGATAATGTCGACATTTTGCTCACGTGCCGTTTTTAAAATTGTTTCGCATGGCACCATCACGCCTAAGTCGATGATTTCATAGTTATTACACTGAAGCACTACGCCAACAATATTTTTACCAATGTCGTGAACATCCCCTTTGACTGTTGCTAACAACACTTTACCAGCACTACTTCCCGATTGTTTAAGTTCTTGAATATACGGTTCTAAATACGCAACTGCTTGTTTCATCACCCGGGCAGATTTCACCACTTGTGGTAAAAACATTTTTCCTTCACCAAACAGATCCCCCACAACATTCATCCCGTTCATCAGCGGGCCTTCAATAACCTCGATGGGGCTTGATGCACGTTGGCGAGTTTCTTCTGTATCTTGAATGATAAATTCAGTGATCCCCTTAACAAGCGAATATTCAAGGCGTTTTTCTACGTCCCAACCTCGCCATTCCGCCTGTTGGATTTGCTGTTCTTGAGCACCAGCCCCGCGGTATTTTTCCGCTAATTCCAGTAACCGCTCAGTACTATCATTACGGCGATTTAATACCACATCTTCAACTGCATCTTTCAACTCAGCGGGTAGGTCGTCATAAATGGCTAATTGCCCTGCATTCACGATCCCCATATCCATTCCATTACGAATGGCGTAGTACAAGAAAACGGCGTGGATAGCTTCACGGACTGGGTCGTTCCCCCTGAAAGAGAAGGAAACATTCGATACCCCACCGGATATCATGGCATGTGGTAGTTGTTGTTTAATATCCTTACAAACATCAATAAAATCAACAGCATAATTATTATGCTCTTCAATCCCTGTCGCGACAGCAAAAATATTTGGGTCGAAAATGATATCTTCAGGGGGAAAGCCAACCTCTTCGGTCAACACCTGATAGGCGCGTCGGCAAATCTCAATTTTACGCTCACGTGTATCGGCTTGCCCTACCTCATCGAAGGCCATAACAACCACCGCAGCCCCGTATTTACGCAGCAGTTTGGCGTGTTCGACAAAGGTTTCAACCCCCTCTTTCATGGAGATAGAGTTAACAATTCCCTTACCTTGTATACACTTAAGCCCAGCTTCGATGACTTCCCATTTTGAAGAATCAATCATAATAGGAACACGAGCAATATCAGGTTCACCCGCGATTAAATTCAGAAAACGTACCATAGCAGCTTGGGAGTCCAGCATCCCCTCATCCATATTGATATCGATGATTTGAGCACCGCTTTCCACTTGTTGGCGCGCCACATCTAACGCTTCTAAATAGTTTTCCTCTTTAATCAGCCTTTTGAATTTTGCTGAACCCGTTACGTTCGTTCTTTCCCCAACATTTACAAACAGTGACTGTTTGCTGATATTCAATGGTTCTAAACCTGATAAACGACATTCAACAGGCAATTCAGGTAACTGACGCGGCATCACCCCTTTCACCGCTTCCGCCATTTTTTTAATATGTAATGGTGTTGTGCCACAACACCCACCGACGATATTTAAAAAACCTGCTGTTGCCCATTCATGAATTTGTTCAGCCATATTTTGTGCATCAAGGTCATACTCACCAAATGCATTTGGCAGGCCGGCATTTGGGTGAGCACTGACATAACACTCAGCAATTCTTGATAGCTCTGAAACATACTGACGAAGTTCATCAGGACCCAGTGCACAATTCAAACCAAATGAAAGTGGGGCCGCGTGACGCAATGAGTTATAAAATGCTTCTGTCGTTTGCCCCGATAAAGTACGCCCAGATGCATCAGTAATAGTGCCTGAAATCATAATAGGCAGCGAAACACCTAGCGCGTCTAATTCTGTTTCAACTGCAAAAATCGCCGCTTTAGCATTTAAGGTATCAAAAATAGTTTCGATCATAATTAGATCGACCCCACCTTTAACTAAAGATCGTGTAGATCCCCTGTAAGCTTCAACAAGTTGATCAAAAGTAACATTTCTATAAGCAGGGTCATTTACATCCGGAGAAATAGAAGCCGTACGATTGGTTGGGCCTAAAACACCCGCCACATAGCGAGGCTGCTCTGGCGTTTTTCGTGTCCATTCATCGGCACATTCGCGCGCAATACGTGCAGCAGTTTCATTAATTTCATCGGAAATGGCTTCCATTTTATAGTCAGCCATCGCAATAGGCGTGGAGTTAAAGGTGTTTGTCTCAACGATATCTGCACCTGCTGCAAAATATTGATGATGTATATCTCTAATAATCTCAGGCTGGGTTAGTACTAATAAGTCATTGTTACCTTTCACATCACAGGGCCAGTCAGCAAACCTATCCCCACGAAATTGTTCTTCCGACAACTTATGTTGTTGGATCATTGTTCCCATTGCACCATCTAATACCAATATACGTTTTTTTAATTCTTGTTCTAATTGATTAATTTTTTCGGACACTGCACTGCCCTCCTAAAATGGAACACTGAGAAATAAGTCAAATTTTTACTTATAACATCCTATCACAACTTTTAACTCGAAAATTCGCTGTTATGATGAGAGTTTTTCAGGTTGCATAAAATCGGTCTTTCAACTGATCCGATGAGTATTTTTAGGTGAGATAGTACATAATAGAAACAAAATTACCGTCAGGAGAGACTTAATGGCAACGGCACCAATTACTAAAAAGATAAAAAAGCAAAAGGGCCAGCAAGTGGAGCTACCGCTGCGGGGCAAGTTCAATCATTAAGTCGTGGGCTGACACTGTTGGAATACATTTCTGAATCCACCGGTGGCATTGCACTCACTGACCTTGCATTACAAGCTGGCTTACCAAATTCAACGACACATCGACTGTTGATGACATTAGAACAGCATGGTTTTGTGCGCCAAACGGGCGATCTTGGCTTATGGGTTATTGCATCTCATGCCTTTATTATTGGAAGTAGCTTTTTAGAAAGTCGTAATTTATTAGCGTTGGTTCACCCTATATTACGCCGTTTAATGGATGGGTCAGGGGAAACCGTCAATTTAGCTATCCTCGACCACTCGGAATATGATGCTGTTATTGTCGATCAAGTGCAATGCAACGCATTAATGAGGATGTCAGCACCTATTGGCGGGAAACTGCCTTTACACGCCTCTGGAGCCGGTAAGGCGTTTATTGCAAACTTACCCGAAGAAAAGCTAATCCCTCTTTTAAGCCGCAAAGGGTTACATGCCTATACTCCATACACGTTAACTAACCCATCAGCCTTAAAAGAAAACTTGCAACAAGCTAAAAAACAAGGGTTTTCCTATGATGATGAAGAGCATGCTTTAGGCTTAAGGTGCATTGGTGCCTGTATTTATGATGAACATAAAGAAGCCTTTGCTGCTATTTCTATTTCAGGGCCGTTATCACGTATTACAGATGACCGCATTACTGAATTAGGTGCGATGGTTATCAAGGCTGCAAAAGAAATTAGCCGTGAGTACGGCGCAAACCGTTAAATGACAAAAAGTGAAATGAGGCCCAAACCTCATTTCACTTTTATTATACTCATCAGCAATGTTAACCATTATGTAGCTTATATTTATAACTACTCCGTTTGCTCAAATAATTTGAAATTTTCCATATCTCGATATTTTTCAATTAAGGCTAACGCAATTGCCTCTGTTTCTGCATCGGCTAACCCTTCAATATCCCGCTGACGAAAGTGCAGCTGAAAGGCACGCAATGTCTTTTTGGTTTGGTCATCCAACTCGCCAGATAGAGGGATCGCCGAATAACCATAAAATTTCAGAGCCTTTTGAACACGTAACACATTAGCGGGTTCGTTAGCATTTCGCCCCGCTAAGTATTTACTAACTGTTTTAGCATCAGGCCATGCACCAATTCCTTGCTGAGCAAGACGCTGCCATGGAAATGCCCTACCTGGATCTTGTTTACGTAATGGTGCGATATCGCTATGACCGATAATATTTTCAGGCGGTATATTATACCGTTGCATAATATCTTGAACTAATGGAATCAATGCAACAATCTGCGATTCATTAAAAGGTACCCAAGTTTGGTTCCCAAGGCTATTTTCTTGAAGACCGGGATTTACTATCTCAATACCGATGGAAGTGTCATTCAAACCTTTTTGATGTTGCCAACGACTATAACCAGCATGCCAAGCTTTTAGCTGTTCGGGTACCAATTGTAATACAACTGGTTTACCGTATTTAAATTCAGGTTTACTGGGAATAAGATAGTGTGAACTCACATTCCCTTTTGTTAAAAGCTCTATCGAACGTGCATCATTAGAAACAGTGTAGTGTAAAATAATATATTGAATCCGTTCACTCGTATTTCTTGATGGGTAACGATTATCAAGGTAGTAGCCTTTATTAGATGCTGAAATCGAGCAACCAACAAGCAAAAACACAAATAATATCCCTATATATTTGAACATAAAACCATAACCTTAACTCATAATTAGTTAAGTTTTATTTAAGCATAATGTTATAGGGAACACTATTAAATAATGACATCTTAAAGAAAAAAAGTAGGAAAAAACGCAGGGTTCAAGATAAAAAGTAATAATATAAAATAAATAACAACTAGTTATGTATAATAATAAAGGTTACTTATAAATAAGAAATTTGATAAAATGCACATGAATATTCACGTTAAACCTTTTAAGCCCTTTACTGAAACTGAAAAGGTTTATTGAACAATAGCACTATATTTTATCTATAATAATCAGTTAGCTACAACCCCGTCCCTAACCATATATAAAATCATAAAAATTCAATTTAAAAATACAATTGATTATTTATATTTATAGAGTTTATTTTAAAATCAGTTTTTTCCTTTAAGTAATTACCACAATAAATAGTGCCAAAGGAGATTAGTCAAATTAATTGGTTATTTCCTATAAATTAAAATTATGATTCAAAGCATGTTTTTTAAGTTTAATACTTTTCTAATAATATAAAATAGTTATAAAAACTTACCAAAATAAAGATACTAACCCATCTAACTCTTTTTTTCATTCTCTACCTGTTTAGAAATAATTTTAGTTATTTCGTTAATATCAATATCGAGAAAAATGACAATTTCAATTAATTTATCTAAACTTAATTTATTAATTCCTAGTTCATAGCGTGATACTTGCTGCTGGCTCAAATGAATAACCGAACCTAATTCATTGCCTGATAACCCCTTGCTCACCCTAGCTTTTCGTAAATAATTTCCTAATAAAGCATAAATATTTTCCTTTTTAACTATATGCATATGCATACCATCTCCTAAATAAGAAAAAAAATTTTTAGCTAGTAATATTCATTATAAAATTAATCTTCATCATTTAAAATAGTTATGAACAATCAAATACATATTAATTGATAGGTAAACATGTTTTTTATATACAAAAAAATGAGACCTTTGTATTATTTATGTAGCAATGCATTGCTTTATAAAAAGTTTTTCACTTCTTAATTACATAATGTCTTTTGTTGGTTTTTCTTGATCAAATCGATAATTTAATATAATTTTACACTTTAAATGTCACTAGAAATAATTAGCAACCAATAAAAATGATTATGTTTTTCAATTCTTAGAATATTTTAATTTAAAATATATTTTATATTCGCAGCTAAACCATATAAAAACAAAGATTAACTCATATTTACACAATATAATTAGGTCAAAAGTTCATTTTTCAATTCAATAACCACCAATTAACAGATTAATAATCTATTTTTGACCTAAATACAATAATGCCTTCTTTTCCTTGTATGTAGTGCTGTAATTCAACATCACTAACTTTGAAATTTTCACGTAATGAAGAAGCATTCCTAAAAATTGTTTTGTTTCCTTTTTGTATTACAATACCAACGTGACTAACATCCAAGCCTCTATTCGTTGAGTAAACACCAATATAATCACCGGTCTTAAGCCTTGTAATCAAATCATTATCTATATATTTAGATGGAATATAGTTTATATCTCTATAGGTAATGGGCAACCCTAAAATATACGTCTTTCGATTACCTTTTAAATTAAGCTGCTTAGAAACGTTAACGGCATATGGGCTAATTTTAGCCGTAATGTCCTCTGCAACCGCGCTATCACCTTGTGCCCAATCCGAAAAAAAGTGGCGGCGGTTTTTGTATGTAATATCTTGATTAAAATAACGAATACTAGTCAGGTTCCTAAAAAATTGTGCACTATTTTCAGCCCCTTTAAATGCCTCAACGTACTCAATAAAGGTCATACAATCCATCGCTTCTAAATTAACGACTAAGTTTTCAGCAAAGAGTGGGCTCATATTTAACGTTTGTTTATCGTAGGGGGTATTTAAAAAATACTGAGTGAGCACATCAATTTTTTCTGCCGATGTTGAATGATATCGCTGCATTTCATTTTGTTGGTTGAATATACTGGTTAAAATTTTATGCGACCCCGATGTCAACACTACCTGAGCTTGGACATAATTAACCATTAGCAACATCAAGGTTGCAGTAACTAAGCGACGCATTCGCCCACTATTTGAATTTTTAGTATACACATTAACAATATTCCCAATTTACCTTAATTTTGCAGGCAACTGCTTCTATTTAATGACTATAGCATGAGTTTTAGTCCATTTCTTGTTCGATTTATTCCATAGTCAACCTTGATTAAGATCACATATAACTTCAAATATTCATTTTGAATATTGCAACTGTTCTATTTTCATTTAACAATGTTACCGGTAACATTTATTTTGTAACGTTATCTGGAATAGGTATAACGATAAGCACAACTTACATGACTTGCAGATTAATTGACTATAGGTCTGCATGATGGAGCAATTACCATGAGTTCTAATATCTCTGAAGTGACAAAATCTCCAGCACTCAATGAGGAACTTGAGCGCATTACACAGCGCATTATCTCTCGTTCTGCACAAGCTCGAGCAGCTTTCCTCAATAAAATTGAACGTGCTCGTAGTACAACTGTCCATCGAGCCTCGCTGGCTTGTGGTAACCTTGCTCATGGTTTTGCTGCCTGCCAAAATGATGAAAAGCAGATCCTTAAAAGTATGACGCGTTCTGATATTGCTATCATCAGCTCTTACAATGACATGCTTTCTGCTCATCGACCTTATGATAAATACCCTGAACAACTAAAAAAAGCGTTACTTGAATCGGGTTCTATTGGGCAAGTTGCAGCTGGTGTCCCTGCCATGTGTGATGGTGTAACTCAGGGGCAAGATGGGATGGAACTCTCTATGCTAAGTAGAGATGTCATCGCGATGTCTACAGCAATTGGTTTATCCCATAATATGTTTGATGGCGCTCTTTATTTGGGTATTTGCGATAAAATTGTTCCAGGCTTATTACTTGGAGCCCTCTCTTTTGGGCATTTACCTGCTATATTTGTCCCTGCTGGGCCGATGGCCACGGGCCTACCTAATAAAGAAAAAGTACGTATTCGCCAACTGTATGTGGAAGGAAAAGTCGATAGACTCGCGTTATTAGAAGCTGAAGCAGCATCATACCATGGTATTGGTACCTGCACATTCTATGGTACCGCTAATTCAAACCAAATGATGATGGAAGTCATGGGGTTACACTTACCAGGTGCATCGTTTGTCCCCCCTGATTCCCCATTACGCTATGCGCTAACAGATGCAACAGCACAGCAAATTACCCGGTTAACCGAGCAATCTGGCCATTATTTACCAATTGGTCGCCTCATTGATGAAAAAGTTATCGTCAATGGTATTGTTGCCTTACTAGCAACTGGCGGCTCTACCAATTTAACGATGCACCTTGTTGCCATCGCTAGAGCTGCCGGGGTCATTATCAACTGGGATGATTTTTCTGATATTTCTGCAATTGTACCGCTCATTTGCCGAATTTACCCTAATGGCCAAGCTGACATCAACCAATTTCAAGCCGCAGGTGGCGTCGCATTACTAGTCCACCAACTGCTGCAAAAAGGCTTGTTACACCAAGATGTTCATACTGTAGCAGGCTTTGGTTTAACGCGTTACACATTAGAGCCTTGGTTAAATAACGGGCAACTTGAATGGCGAGAAGGCCCCAAACATTCATTCAATACAGATGTTATTGCTGAAATTGACACGCCTTTTTCACCCCATGGAGGTACTAAATTACTCTCAGGTAATTTAGGCCGTGCTGTGATGAAAACGTCCGCGGTCCCCGAAGAAAATCAAATTATTGAAGCGCCTGCGGTAGTATTTAATAACCAAAATGATATCGCAAAACACTTTGAGTCAGGCAACCTTAATCGAGATTGTATCATCGTAGTTCGCTTCCAAGGCCCATCCGCTAACGGGATGCCTGAACTTCATAAATTAATGCCACCACTGGGAGTGCTTATCGATAAAGGTTATAAAGTTGCCTTAGTGACTGATGGCCGGCTATCAGGAGCATCAGGTAAAGTTCCATCCGCAATCCATGTCACTCCCGAAGCCTATAACGGTGGATTACTCGCAAAAGTAAAAGATGGCGATATCATTAGAGTAAATGCGTTAACTGGTGAATTACAATTACTTGTCGATGACACTGTATTAAACAAACGACAATCTTTCAAACCGGACTTAATCGCAGAACGTAGCGGTTGTGGCAGAGAACTTTTTGGCGCATTAAGAAGAAACTTGTCTGGCGCAGAAGAAGGTGCTTGTAGCATTGATTTTTAATCTATTGGTATTAAATAGGAATAAAAAATGAATAATTGGAACATAACCGCTGAAAGCGTGCTCAAACAAGGCCCTGTGGTCCCAGTCATTGTCATTAAAAAACTAGAACAAGCCGTCCCTCTCGCTAAAGCCTTGGTGAAAGGCGGCGTTAATGTACTTGAGGTCACATTACGTACCGAATGTGCAATTGAAGCAATTCGCCTGATTGCTCAAGAAGTCCCTGACGCCATTGTTGGGGCAGGGACTGTACTCAATGCGAAACAACTTGCTGATGTGACAAAAGCTGGCGCTAAATTTGCTATTAGCCCCGGTTTAACCGAAGAATTATTGAGTGCTGCAACCCAAGGAAATATCCCACTGATCCCCGGCATTTCAACGGTTTCAGAACTAATGCTGGGTATGAATTATGGTTTGAAAGCATTCAAGTTTTTCCCAGCAGAAGCGAATGGTGGCGTTAAAGCCTTAAAAGCCATTGTCGGCCCTTTCTCACACGTAAAGTTCTGCCCAACAGGGGGAATTTCACCAGAAAACTATCGTAGTTATTTAGAACTAGAGAGCGTTCTGTGTATTGGTGGCTCTTGGTTAGTGCCCGAAGAGGCTTTAACTACTGGCAACTACGAAAAAATAACCCAACTTGCCCAAGAAGCAGTATTGGGTGCAAAGCGTTAAAACAGCGAAATTCTATTTACCGTTGAGAACGATTCGATACTACTGACTGAGTCGTTCTCAATGTAGCTTTCTTTAACCCTATCAATTTTCTATCTCATGAATCATAAGCTATTTCATTAAACCTATGGCAAAAACGTAGCTCTTCTCGATATGCATAAACATCCTCGACATGACCTGCCAAAATTCGCTTTTGCAACTTTTGCCAGTAATCTGCCGAAAATAAATCGGCATGATAACGTCGCAGATAATCACCAATTTCTGCCGTTTGACAAATAAAAGAAACAAATTCTTCAGGAAAAACATCCTGTTCACCAATGCTATACCATGGCTCATTAGCGAGCTCTTGCTCAGGATATAATGCCACAGGAATTTTACGGAAATTAACTTCTGTCATATAACAAATTTCATCGTAGTCATAAAAAACAACCCGACCATGACGCGTAACACCAAAGTTTTTAAATAACATATCACCAGGGAAAATATTCGCCGCCGCCAACTGTTTAATTGCCAAGCCATACTCATTCAAAACACTTTTTAGCTGTTCCTCATTTGCGTTATCCATATAGATATTTAAAGGCACCATCTTTCTTTCCATGTACAAATGGCGGATCAACACTTGGTCTCCTAAATCTTCAATTTGTGAAGGAGCCTCGTTTAATAGCTCTGTCATCAATTCTTCACTAATAGCGCTTTTATCAATCACAAAATTTTCAAATTCTTGTGTATCTGCCATACGCCCAACTCTATCGTGTTCTTTGACAAGCCGATAACATTCCTGCACCCTTTCTTTCGTGACATCCTTTTGTGGGGCAAACTTATCTTTGATAATTTTGAAAACACGGTCAAAAGAAGGCGCTGTAAATACAAGCATCACCATTCCTTTAACACCTGGTGCAAGCGTAAATTGCTCACGGGCAAAATTAATATAAGCAAGATACTCACGGTAATACTCTGTTTTTCCATGTTTTTGACAACCAATCGCCATATATAATTCAGCAATGGATTTACTGGGCAAAATTTCCCGCAGCCAAAATACTAATGCCGCAGGGAAAGGTGCATACACCATAAAATAAGAGCGAGCAAAGCCAAACACAATACTCGCTTCATCAAATTCGGTGAGGCAGGTATCGATGTAAATTTGCTTATCATCATCATGATGAATGGGAAGTAAAAATGGATAGACTTCATCATCAATATAAATTTTACCAACTAACCAAGCAGCTTTGTTACGATAAAACAGTTCATTGGCAATATGAAAACAGACTTTTCGCTTTTCAAATCCTGAAAACCGTGAGTGCAATATATTGATAATACAATGAATATCAAACTCTAAATTTCGCCATTTTATTCTTAATGGTAACCCACTTAGAATCGAAAATAGTAACCCATACAGATTATCATCAACCTGATACTCCCAAGCCAATGGCCGAGGGGAAATAGAAAACCGCCTTACAGGCTGAGAAGTAAAAATGAATAAGTTATCTTGTGTAAGGTCTCGGTGTTGAAATAAACGGCAATAAACTGAATTAAAAAAACTTTCTGCTATCTCGAAGCGTGGGTAATCTGGCAACAACGTTTTATACACATTTTTTATTTCTGATAGTTTGTTTGGTGTTAAAGATTGAACTAACCCCATGAATTGTAGCTGGGCAACAACCAAACCAACATGGTGATCATAAAGTTGGATCCTTCTTTTCATTGCATGTTGGATAGCATGCCAATCCCCTTGCTCAAACCTTTCCTGAGCTCCTGAGGTTATCTCTAGAAAACGCCCATATTGCGCATCAAATCCTTGTAGAATGGTTTGGGCTATTATCTGTTCAGTCGTGAGTATCATACTCGCTCCTATTTGAACTAATTTAAAAAAAACAGGCACTCAACGTGCCTGCAAATTAATAGATACACCTAACCAATAAGGACACCGAATGAAATGAAGCCAATTAACTAGAATTGTTCTTCTTCTGTCGACCCTGTTAAAGCAGTGACTGAAGAAGTCCCCCCTTGAATAACCGTTGTAACTTTATCAAAATAACCAGTACCTACTTCTTGTTGGTGAGAAGAGAAGGTATAGCCTTTATTTATCGCCGCAAATTCAGGCTCTTGCACTTTTTCCACGTAATGTTTCATACCTTCACCTTGTGCATAAGCATGTGCAAGGTCAAACATGTTGAACCACATACTATGAATGCCCGCTAAAGTAATAAATTGGAAGCGATAACCCATGGCTGACAACTCATCTTGGAAACGTGCGATTGTGGAATCATCTAAATTTTTCTTCCAATTAAATGAAGGTGAGCAGTTGTAAGCCAATAATTTACCTGGGTATTTAGCATGAATTGCTTCAGCAAACTGGCGCGCAGCATCTAAGTCTGGTTTTGATGTTTCACACCACACGAGGTCTGCATAAGGCGCGTATGCCAAACCACGACTAATCGCTTGCTCGATACCTGCGTTAGTCCGGAAGAACCCTTCAGAAGTACGCTCACCAGTGACAAATGCCGAATCATATGGGTCACAATCAGATGTCAGAAGATCAGCTGCATCGGCATCAGTTCTTGCGATCAGGATCGTTGGTACACCAGAGACATCAGCGGCTAAACGTGCGGCAACTAATTTTTGAACAGCTTCTTGAGTCGGAACCAATACTTTACCGCCCATATGACCGCATTTTTTCACCGCAGCCAATTGGTCTTCAAAGTGCACAGCCGCTGCCCCTGCTTCTATCATATTTTTCATTAACTCAAAGGCATTCAATACCCCACCAAAACCGGCTTCTGCATCTGCAATAATCGGTAAAAAGAAATCAATATATTCTTTATTATCTGGCCCAATGCCATTCGCCCATTGAATTTGATCTGCCCGGCGAAAAGTATTGTTAATTTTCTGAACGACAGAAGGAACCGAATCAACTGGGTAAAGTGACTGATCAGGGTACATACTTGAGGCTGTATTTGCATCAGCAGCAACCTGCCAACCAGAAAGATAAATGGCCTCAACACCAGCTTTCGCTTGTTGTAATGCCTGCCCACCCGTCAATGCACCTAGTGCATTGACGTAGCCTTTCTTAGATTTGCCATTCAGTTGTTCCCAAAAGCGCTCTGCCCCCCTACGAGCAAGGGTATGCTCCGGATTAACAGAACCGCGAAGTTTGATAACTTCCTCAGCAGAATACGGGCGATTAATGCCTTTCCAACGTGGTTTCTTCCATTCATTTTCTAATTGGGCAATTTGGTCTAAGCGCGATGTCGTCATGATTAACTTCCTTTATAAGAATATGTAGGGTTTATCGAATTTATATTTGTTGTTACTAATCTAATAATTGGTAACCAGGAATAGTTAAGAACTCAATAAGTTCATCTTGTGTCGTAATTTGGCGCATTAGCTCCGCTGCTTCACGGAAACGACCATGCTGAAAACGCTTATCACCAAGTTCTTTTTGAATAACTTGAAGCTCTTCATCTAGCATTTCTTCGAACAACGCTTTTGTCACTTTTTCGCCGTTGGTTAGTGACTTTTCATGCCTGATCCATTGCCAAATCGAAGTTCGAGAAATTTCAGCGGTAGCAGCATCTTCCATTAAGCCATAGATAGGAACGCACCCATTACCTGAAATCCATGCTTCAATATATTGCACAGCGACCCGAATATTTGCCCTCATACCTGCATCGGTTCGTTCACCTGCGCAAGGTTTTAATAGTTGCTCCGCTGTGATTGGTTCGTCAGAATCACGAGTAACATGCAGTTGATTGGTGTTCTCTCCTAGAACTTGGTTAAAGACATCCATCACTGTATCTGCAAGACCTGGGTGAGCAACCCACGAACCATCGTGACCATTTTTTGCTTCAAGCTCTTTATCTGCTCTTACTTTAGCCAATATAGCTTGGTTCTCTGTTTCATCTTTACTTGGGATAAATGCGGACATTCCCCCCATAGCAAAAGCCCCACGACGATGACAAGTTTTAATAAGCAAACGTGAATAAGCACTTAGAAAATCTTGGGTCATCGTAACCACTTGGCGATCGGGTAGTACCCTATCTGGGTGCTCTTTTAATGTTTTGATATAACTAAAAATATAATCCCAACGACCACAATTTAACCCGACAATGTGGTGACGCATGTGATACAAAATTTCATCCATCTGGAATACCGCAGGTAAAGTTTCAATTAAAACTGTTGCTTTAATTGTTCCACGAGGCAAACTGACAGCATCTTCTGCAGCACTAAATACATCACTCCACCATTTTGCTTCCTGCCAAGATTCCAATTTAGGGATATAAAAATAAGGCCCACTTCCTTTCTTCAACAACGCTTGATAGTTATTAAAAAAGTAAAGTGCAAAATCAAATAGCCCCCCCGGAATATTTTTTCCCGCAAGTGATACATGCTTTTCGTCTAGATGTAGCCCTCGTACACGTGCAATTAAAACAGCAGGGTCAGATTTAAGCTGATAAACCTTACCTTTTTCATTGGTGTAAGAAATATCGCCATTAATTGCATCACTTAAATTGATTTGCCCATCAATCAATTTTTCCCATGAGGGAGAAAGAGAGTCTTCAAAGTCAGCCATAAATACTTTAACGTTAGAATTCAAAGCATTAATAACCATTTTTCGTTCGACAGGACCTGTTATTTCAACCCGGCGGTCACGTAAATCCTCAGGTATATTCTGTATTTTCCATTCTGATTTTTTAATGGAATCAAATTCCGAAATAAAATCCGGCAATTCGCCCGCATCAATTTTTTGTTGCCTTATGGTTCTTTGTTTTAGTAACTCTTCACGACGTGGTAAAAACGCCTCAACCAAATTTGAAAGAAACTCAATAGAATCATTATGTAAGACCCTAGTATCTTGCTGAGATATTTCCTTTGAAAATGCTAACTTTGATATTAACAATTGATTTTCCATTGACCTTTCCTCATTCACATCTGACTATGAATTAAGCTTACGATCAAATAACAAATAAATCAAAAACCGTTTCCATTTTATATAAAATACACCTTATCTTTATGATATTAATGGCATTTTACAATTATTTATTTTTGAACAATGATTCTTATAACAAGATAAATAGTGTTAAGCACTTGTTAAATAAAACAATTACTAAAAAGTAAAATTGTTAAATAATTTACCCCAAAAATAAAAAAAGCAGCCATAAATGGCTGCTTTAGTTTTAAATATTGTAAATTTTCTGGAATATTAATCTAAATAAAATGCTAACTATAATTAGTTAGAGTGACATAACAAACATTTTAAGCTCAACATCCCTTATTTTAATCTAGTGTAGGCTCCATGTGAGTAAGATCGAATGGTGTGATCTGGTACACATAATAATTAAGCCAATTCGAAAAAAGTAAGTGCCCATGGCTTCGCCAGCTAATTGTTGGGCCTTTATTAGGATCATTATTTTTAAAATAATTACATGGGATTTCTGGTGAAATACCTGCATCAACATCTCGCCAGTATTCTTGAGCGAGCGTATCTCTATCATATTCAGGGTGGCCAGTAACAAATGCCAAGCGTTTATCTTTTGATGCAAATAAATAAGCACCAGCTTCTTCTGAACTGGCTAAAATTTCAAGATCGGTATGCTTGCGGATAAGCTCTTCAGGGAAATCCGCATAACGAGAGTGTGGAGCATAGAATGAAGCATCAAACCCTCGCGTTAATAATGCATACGGCTCCAATGTATCATGCTGATATACGCCTGAAAGTTTTTCTTCTCTAGTCCATTTTGGCAAATCATAAAGAACTTTCAATGCAGCCTGTACGGCCCAACACACAAAGAGCGTTGAAGTAACATGGCTTTTCGCCCATCTAATTACCTTTTCTATTTGTTCCCAATAACATACATCGGTAAATTCAACTAGCCCTAACGGAGCTCCTGTTACGATTAAACCATCAAAATTTTGATCTTTAATATCTTCAAAATCACAATAAAAATTATTCAAATGCTCTGTAGGAGTATTTTTAGATTCCCTTTGGTCAATACGCAATAACTGGATATCAACCTGTAATGGTGTATTAGATAAAAGCCTTAAGAACTGATTTTCCGTTTCTATTTTTTTAGGCATTAAATTCAGTATTAACACTTTCAAGGGACGGATCTCCTGAAGGCTAGCTCTTGTCGTTGTCATGACAAAAACATTTTCTTCACGTAAGAAATTAACTGCGGGTAACTCGTCTGGTAAACGAATTGGCATCATTCATCCCCTTTTATATACTTTTATACGTTTAGACTTCTAGAATGCTAAATAATCTAACCAATGTTACTTACCTTGTCGAGCTTTTCAAGACTAATTGAAATAATTTCACGTAGATTCATTTGTCATGGCATTAACTTGAGTATACCTATCTTATAATGTATTGATTTTATATATTTTTTAATCAATAGTGATATTTTATAGATAGATATTCTACTTAGACGTTTTAAGCATTAGGTAAAACTAGGGCAGTATTCATCGCAGCTGAGCAGTGACTGTATTATTTAGTTATACATCGCAAAATTATTTCAAAATACTGTACCAAAAATTATTTAATAAACGTCTTTATGTCATTATCAAATGGCAGCTTTAGCTATTACTAAAATAATATGTAGTCGTTAATTTAAGCTCTAAAATGCCCTATATCCCAAAACTTGTGAGTTGTTACTTACTACTTTAGATCTGACACGCCTATTCAACACACCAATATCACTGTGTATTCAGAGTGAACAGATGTCCAACTTCCTCATGCCTTGCTCAGTCCTTACTCTACAGCCAAACTCACGCTAGCTTCTACTCTGCATTTGCTCCCCCCAACTCAGTGAGTTGTTACTCACTACTTTAGATCCGACACACCTATTCACCATACCAATATCATTACACTTTCCGCATGAACTAGAGCCAAACATCTCTCCCCCCTGCTTAGCCTTTCCCTAGCTGATTAATTTATTCTTATTTTTTCAGTGGATTAAACCAACCTCGATAAGTGAGTTGTTACTTACTACTTTAAATACGACGCACCTATTCACCACACCAATATCATTAAACTTTCCGCATGAACTAGTGCCAAACATCTCTACTCCCAGCTTAGCCTCTACCTTAGGCAATTGATTTAATTTGTTTTTTAACATATTAAACTCCCCCCAATAAGTGAGTTGTTACTTACTACTTTAAATCCGACATGCCCATTCAACACATCAATATCACTGTGCATTCAGAGTGAACAGATGCCCAACTTCCTCATGCCATGCTCAGTCCTTACTCTACAGCCAAGCTCACGCTAGCTTCACTCTGTATTTGCTCCCCCCAACTCAGTGAGTTGTTACTTACCACTTCAAATACGACACACCTATTCACCATACCAATATCATTAAACTTTCCGCATGAACTAGTGCCAAACATCTCTACTCCCAGCTTAGCCTCTACCTTAGGCAATTGATTTAATTTGTTTTTTAACATATTAAACTCCCCCCAATAAGTGAGTTGTTACTTACTACTTTAAATCCGACATGCCCATTCAACACATCAATATCACTGTGCATTCAGAGTGAACAGATGCCCAACTTCCTCATGCCATGCTCAGTCCTTACTCTACAGCCAAGCTCACGCTAGCTTCACTCTGTATTTGCTCCCCCCAACTCAGTGAGTTGTTACTTACCACTTCAAATACGACACACCTATCCACCATACCAATATCATTACACTTTTCGGATGAGCTGATGCTAAACCTCTCTACTCCTAGCTTTAGTCTCTCCCCTAGCTGATTGATTTATTTTTATTTCTCAATGTGTTAAACCAACCTCGATAAGTGAGCTGTTACTTACTACTTTAAATTCCACACACTTATTCAACATAACAATGTTATTGCACCGTTGAGGGAGGATTAACACCGCCTCAAATCACGGCCAGACGAAAACTTGAGGAATAAAAAATCAGGATGATGGGTTACAAAAACAGAGTCCGCTCAGTTCATAAGGAATAAAGGAATAAAGGAATAAAGGAATAAAGGAATAAAGGAATAAAGGAATAAAGGAATAAACAAGTTAAAACGAGATGGGCAGGAAAAGAATATCTCTGTACTAATGAGGGGTTAACCTAGTCCTCTGCTAATCAGACTGTTAATTTAAAAGCTAGACATTAGAAGTTAGAAGTTAGAAGTTAGAAGTTAGAAGTTAGCCTACAGGATAATAAAATATGCAGTGGTCTCAATGCCTCATTCCCCTAGGCAGAGCCCTCACAATCAGAGTCGCCCTGAGACTGAACACCTCACTCTTCGCTCCACACTGCCACGCCTCATCACCTACCCCCAAACGCAAAAAAGCCACCCAATGGGTGGCTTTCTCACTAATTTAATGTCTGGCAGTTCCCTACTCTCACATGGGGAGACCCCACACTACCATCGGCGCTACGGCGTTTCACTGCTGAGTTCGGCATGGGGTCAGGTGGGACCACCGCGCTATTGCCGCCAGACAAATTCGGTTTGTTCCCGTTTAGTACATTTCGTCACTAAACCAGAACTGCAATCTTGAACAAGCTGCTGTGTCCCTCGCCTCTCGGCTTCTCACGCTCATTGAATCAACCTCATCTCTCAATCTCTAAAACACCTTCGGTGTTGTCAGGTTAAGCCTCACGGTTCATTAGTATTGGTTAGCTCAACATATCGCTATGCTTACACACCCAACCTATCAACGTCTTAGTCTTAAACGTTCCTTTAGGACCCTTAAAGGGTCAGGGAAGACTCATCTCAAGGCAAGTTTCCCGCTTAGATGCTTTCAGCGGTTATCTCTTCCGCACTTAGCTACCGGGCAATGCCATTGGCATGACAACCCGAACACCAGTGGTGCGTCCACTCCGGTCCTCTCGTACTAGGAGCAGCCCCTTTCAATCTTCCAACGCCCACGGCAGATAGGGACCGAACTGTCTCACGACGTTCTAAACCCAGCTCGCGTACCACTTTAAACGGCGAACAGCCGTACCCTTGGGACCTACTTCAGCCCCAGGATGTGATGAGCCGACATCGAGGTGCCAAACACCGCCGTCGATATGAACTCTTGGGCGGTATCAGCCTGTTATCCCCGGAGTACCTTTTATCCGTTGAGCGATGGCCCTTCCATTCAGAACCACCGGATCACTAAGACCTACTTTCGTACCTGCTCGAGCCGTCACTCTCGCAGTCAAGCTGGCTTATGCCTTTGCACTAACCGCATGATGTCCGACCATGCTTAGCCAACCTTCGTGCTCCTCCGTTACTCTTTGGGAGGAGACCGCCCCAGTCAAACTACCCACCAGACACTGTCCGCACCCCGGATAACGGGGCAACGTTAGAACATCAAACATTAAAGGGTGGTATTTCAAGGTTGGCTCCATGCAGACTGGCGTCCACACTTCAAAGCCTCCCACCTATCCTACACATCAAGGCTCAATGTTCAGTGTCAAGCTATAGTAAAGGTTCACGGGGTCTTTCCGTCTTGCCGCGGGTACACTGCATCTTCACAGCGAGTTCAATTTCACTGAGTCTCGGGTGGAGACAGCCTGGCCATCATTACGCCATTCGTGCAGGTCGGAACTTACCCGACAAGGAATTTCGCTACCTTAGGACCGTTATAGTTACGGCCGCCGTTTACTGGGGCTTCGATCAAGAGCTTCTCCTTACGGATAACCCCATCAATTAACCTTCCAGCACCGGGCAGGCGTCACACCGTATACGTCCACTTTCGTGTTTGCACAGTGCTGTGTTTTTAATAAACAGTTGCAGCCAGCTGGTATCTGCGACTGGCTTCAGCTCCATGGGTAAACCACTTCACCTAGCGCCAGCGTGCCTTCTCCCGAAGTTACGGCACCATTTTGCCTAGTTCCTTCACCCGAGTTCTCTCAAGCGCCTGAGTATTCTCTACCTGACCACCTGTGTCGGTTTGGGGTACGATTAATGATAATCTAGAGCTTAGAGGCTTTTCCTGGAAGCGGGGCATGAGCTACTTCGCCACCGTAGTGACTCGTCATCAGACCTCAGCATATAGTGAACCGGATTTGCCTAATTCACCTGCCTACATCCTTAAACCGGGACAACCGTCGCCCGGCCAGCCTAGCCTTCTCCGTCCCCCCATCGCAATTATCACCAGTACGGGAATATTAACCCGTTTCCCATCGACTACGCATTTCTGCCTCGCCTTAGGGGTCGACTCACCCTGCCCCGATTAACGTTGGACAGGAACCCTTGGTCTTCCGGCGTGCGGGTTTTTCACCCGCATTATCGTTACTTATGTCAGCATTCGCACTTCTGATACCTCCAGCATACCTCACAGTACACCTTCACAGGCTTACAGAACGCTCCCCTACCCAACAATATTTACATATCGCTGCCGCAGCTTCGGTGCATAGTTTAGCCCCGTTACATCTTCCGCGCAGGCCGACTCGACCAGTGAGCTATTACGCTTTCTTTAAATGATGGCTGCTTCTAAGCCAACATCCTGGCTGTCTGAGCCTTCCCACTTCGTTTCCCACTTAACTATGACTTTGGGACCTTAGCTGGCGGTCTGGGTTGTTTCCCTCTTCACGACGAACGTTAGCACCCGCCGTGTGTCTCCCGTGATAACATTCTTCGGTATTCGTAGTTTGCATCGAGTTGGTAAGTCGGGATGACCCCCTAGTCGAAACAGTGCTCTACCCCCGAAGATGAGTTCACGAGGCGCTACCTAAATAGCTTTCGGGGAGAACCAGCTATCTCCCGGTTTGATTGGCCTTTCACCCCCAGCCACAAGTCATCCGCTAATTTTTCAACATTAGTCGGTTCGGTCCTCCAGTTAGTGTTACCCAACCTTCAACCTGCCCATGGCTAGATCACCGGGTTTCGGGTCTATACCCTGCAACTCATTCGCCCAGTTAAGACTCGGTTTCCCTACGGCTCCCCTATTCGGTTAACCTTGCTACAGAATATAAGTCGCTGACCCATTATACAAAAGGTACGCAGTCACCCTGATAAATCAAGGCTCCCACTGCTTGTACGTACACGGTTTCAGGTTCTATTTCACTCCCCTCGCCGGGGTTCTTTTCGCCTTTCCCTCACGGTACTGGTTCACTATCGGTCAATCAGGAGTATTTAGCCTTGGAGGATGGTCCCCCCATATTCAGACAGGATAACACGTGTCCCGCCCTACTCGTCGAGTTCACAACACTAATATCTTCAGATACGGGGCTATCACCCTTTACTGCCGGACTTTCCAGACCGTTCTCCTGATACTAATGCTGATTAAGACTCTGGGCTGCTCCCCGTTCGCTCGCCGCTACTAGGGGAATCTCGGTTGATTTCTTTTCCTCGGGGTACTGAGATGTTTCAGTTCCCCCGGTTCGCTTCGTTTGACTATGTATTCATCAAACGATAGTGCAACGAATTGCACTGGGTTTCCCCATTCGGAAATCGTCGGGTATAACGGTTCATATCACCTTACCGACGCTTATCGCAGATTAGCACGTCCTTCATCGCCTCTGATTGCCTAGGCATCCACCGTGTACGCTTAGTCGCTTAACCTCACAACCCGAAGGTGTCTTCTTATCAGACGACACTTAACGTCATGGCTGTGCGTGGTGAACTTCTTCGTTGGGTAGTGCTCGCAATGCTCACGTACTATTGTACGCTGCGCTTGCTGTGCGCTAGCCGCCTTGAATTTCACACTGCTCGCTCATGCCACTCGTTTGTGTGTTTGAAAAACACTTCAAGTTGAGATTTTTGAGAGACTCTCACATTGTTTAAGCGATAAACAATGTGCGTTGTTTTCAATTTTCAGCTTGTTCCAGATTGTTAAAGAGCATAATTGTTAAACCAACTACAACGTAATTGGCTTAATCATTATTGGGGACATCGTCTTTCACTCGATATCGGCGCAATTGGCGTCCCCTAGGGGATTCGAACCCCTGTTACCGCCGTGAAAGGGCGGTGTCCTAGGCCTCTAGACGAAGGGGACACGAAAATTCAATTGCAAAACACCGTTTTGCTATTTTCGTGTAAGTCTTATCCTTTCGAATAAGTCTCCCACGTAAAGCCATTGCTCTACTTTCTATCAGACAATCTGTGTGAGCACTTCACAAAAACACTTCAATGGTAAGGAGGTGATCCAACCGCAGGTTCCCCTACGGTTACCTTGTTACGACTTCACCCCAGTCATGAATCACAAAGTGGTAAGCGCCCTCCCGAAGGTTAAGCTACCTACTTCTTTTGCAACCCACTCCCATGGTGTGACGGGCGGTGTGTACAAGGCCCGGGAACGTATTCACCGTAGCATTCTGATCTACGATTACTAGCGATTCCGACTTCATGGAGTCGAGTTGCAGACTCCAATCCGGACTACGACGTACTTTATGAGTTCCGCTTGCTCTCGCGAGGTCGCTTCTCTTTGTATACGCCATTGTAGCACGTGTGTAGCCCTACTCGTAAGGGCCATGATGACTTGACGTCATCCCCACCTTCCTCCGGTTTATCACCGGCAGTCTCCTTTGAGTTCCCGACCGAATCGCTGGCAACAAAGGATAAGGGTTGCGCTCGTTGCGGGACTTAACCCAACATTTCACAACACGAGCTGACGACAGCCATGCAGCACCTGTCTCAGAGTTCCCGAAGGCACTAAAGCATCTCTGCTAAATTCTCTGGATGTCAAGAGTAGGTAAGGTTCTTCGCGTTGCATCGAATTAAACCACATGCTCCACCGCTTGTGCGGGCCCCCGTCAATTCATTTGAGTTTTAACCTTGCGGCCGTACTCCCCAGGCGGTCGATTTAACGCGTTAGCTCCGAAAGCCACTCCTCAAGGGAACAACCTTCAAATCGACATCGTTTACAGCGTGGACTACCAGGGTATCTAATCCTGTTTGCTCCCCACGCTTTCGCACCTGAGCGTCAGTCTTTGTCCAGGGGGCCGCCTTCGCCACCGGTATTCCTCCACATCTCTACGCATTTCACCGCTACACATGGAATTCTACCCCCCTCTACAAGACTCTAGCTGACCAGTCTTAGATGCCATTCCCAGGTTAAGCCCGGGGATTTCACATCTAACTTAATCAACCGCCTGCGTGCGCTTTACGCCCAGTAATTCCGATTAACGCTTGCACCCTCCGTATTACCGCGGCTGCTGGCACGGAGTTAGCCGGTGCTTCTTCTGTCGGTAACGTCAATCGTTGATGATATTAGCATCAACGCCTTCCTCCCGACTGAAAGTACTTTACAACCCTAAGGCCTTCTTCATACACGCGGCATGGCTGCATCAGGCTTGCGCCCATTGTGCAATATTCCCCACTGCTGCCTCCCGTAGGAGTCTGGGCCGTGTCTCAGTCCCAGTGTGGCTGATCATCCTCTCAGACCAGCTAGGGATCGTCGCCTAGGTGAGCCATTACCTCACCTACTAGCTAATCCCATATGGGTTCATCCGATAGCGCAAGGACCGAAGTTCCCCTGCTTTGCTCCTAAGAGATTATGCGGTATTAGCCACCGTTTCCAGTGGTTATCCCCCTCTATCGGGCAGATCCCCATACATTACTCACCCGTCCGCCGCTCGTCAGCGAGAAGCAAGCTTCCCCTGTTACCGCTCGACTTGCATGTGTTAGGCCTGCCGCCAGCGTTCAATCTGAGCCATGATCAAACTCTTCAATTAAAAAGCTTGATGCTCAAAGAATGTCTTACTGACCGTAACGTTCTTTTGTTCGGCTAACGTTGTCGGCTTCACATCGCTTCCCCTCGCCGTACCTAAGTACTGTCTCGGGTTACCTCTGTTTGCCTTCGCGTTATCCTTCCAAAATAAGCGTTACTACCTTATTTCATATATATGAATTAACGTGTTAGTCACTCTTCAAGACTTAAAATCAAATATTTTTTTGATAGTGTCCTGTGAGTGCCCACACAGATTGTCTGATAAATTGTTAAAGAGCGTTGCGACATTTCTTTTGGAAATTCGACTCAGTTTTTATTAACTTAGGTCGTTATCGCGAGGTGGCGTATATTACGCTTTCCTCTGTGAGAGTCAAGCAATTTTTTGCTTTTTCTTTTCAGAATCTCTCGCTGCCGTTTCAGTGTTCATCGCGCTTTGCGTTGTCTTGTTCCCGGTCAGTGGATGCGCATTATAGGGGGTCTCAGAAATCTCGCAACCTTTTTTTTAAGATTTTTTGGCATTTTTAGTTCAACTGCTGCATTCCACAGCAAAACCCCCACTTATACTGAGTTATCCACGAAATTATCCACAGGCTAAAAATAATTTAAAATTTATCGCGCATTACGCAAACGTTTGCGTTACAATTAGCGCGAAATTTCAGCATTGATTTTATTTTTATGTTCTGAAATTGTTAGTGACTTATATATTGCTATTGAAGAAGCTTGCAAATTCCGCACTGCTTTTATAAATAGGTATATAAGAAGAGCACTCTGGCTTTTCGCTAATTAGATATTGTTATTGCCTTATTTATTCAAATCCAAGGGATCTATCTCATGCAACTGCTTCGTCCTATTCGTCGTGCCCTGCTTAGTGTGTCTGATAAAACAGGGGTTGTTGAATTCGCTAAGGCGCTATCTCAACGTGGTGTTGAGCTTCTATCTACTGGTGGTACTGCAAAGTTACTAGCTGAATCAGGACTTAAAGTAACTGAAGTGTCAGATTACACAGGGTTCCCTGAAATGATGGATGGTCGGGTAAAAACATTGCACCCAAAAGTGCACGGAGGGATCTTAGGTCGCCGTGGCACTGATGATGCCATCATGCAATCCCATGATATTGCACCTATCGACATGGTAGTTGTGAATTTATATCCTTTTGCTCAAACAGTAGCAAAACCAAACTGCACACTTGAAGATGCTGTTGAGAACATCGATATCGGTGGTCCAACAATGGTACGCTCCGCAGCAAAAAACCATAAAGACGTTGCAATTGTGGTAAATAGTAATGATTACCAAACCATTATTGATGAAATGGATGGTCACGAAAACTCCCTTAATTGGTCAACACGCTTTGACCTTGCTATCAAAGCATTTGAGCATACAGCTGCTTATGACAGTATGATTGCTAATTACTTCGGTGAATTAGTTGCCCCTTATTATGGTGATACCACACAACCTTCTGGCCGTTTCCCTCGCACATTGAATCTAAATTTCATCAAAAAACAAGATATGCGTTATGGGGAAAATAGTCATCAAGATGCGGCGTTCTATATAGAAGAAAGCCCAAAAGAAGCGTCTATCGCGACTGCACAACAAATTCAAGGTAAAGCACTCTCTTATAATAATATTGCTGATACTGATGCAGCCCTTGAGTGCGTTAAGTCATTTGATGAGCCTGCGTGTGTGATCGTTAAGCATGCTAATCCTTGTGGTGTCGCAATTGGCAATAATATTCACACCGCTTATGACAAAGCGTTTAAAACTGACCCAACTTCTGCTTTTGGCGGTATCATCGCTTTTAACCGCCCATTAGATAAAGAAACTGCACAGGCAATTATTGAGCGCCAATTCGTTGAGGTGATTATCGCGCCTTCGATTGCTAAGGATGCACTGCCAATTCTTGAAACCAAACAAAATGTACGCGTACTTGAATGTGGCGAATGGAGTAAACCTGTTGCTGGCTTAGATTTTAAACGTGTCAACGGTGGTTTATTAGTCCAAGACCGCGATTTAGGTATGGTTGAAGCCGAAGAGTTACGCATAGTCACAAAGCGCCAACCAACTGAGCGTGAATTAAAAGATGCCTTATTCTGCTGGAAAGTCGCTAAGTTTGTGAAATCAAACGCCATCGTTTATGCCAAAAATGACATGACAGTGGGAATCGGTGCTGGTCAAATGAGCCGAGTATACTCAGCAAAAATTGCTGGGATCAAAGCTGCCGATGAAGGCTTAGAAGTTGCAGGTTGTGCAATGGCATCTGACGCATTCTTCCCATTCCGTGATGGTATTGATGCCGCTGCCGCTGTTGGAGTGACTTGTGTGATCCAACCTGGCGGGTCGATTCGCGATAATGAAGTCATTGATGCTGCAAATGAACATGGCATCGCAATGATTTTCACAAATATGCGTCATTTCCGTCACTAGTTATTAGGAGTTTAATAATGAATATATTAATTATTGGTGGCGGTGGTCGTGAACATGCTTTAGCGTGGAAAGCGGCTCAGTCTCCTCTAGCCGATAAAGTCTATGTGGCACCGGGTAATGCAGGTACCGCATTAGAACCAGCTATTGAGAACGTTAATATTTCTGCTACTGATATTGATGGATTACTACAATTTGCGAAAGATAATCAAATCGATTTAACCATTGTAGGTCCTGAGGCTCCTTTAGTTATTGGTGTTGTTGATACATTTACACAAGCTGGGCTAACTATTTTTGGTCCAACTCAAGGTGCTGCCCAACTTGAAGGCTCTAAGGCGTTTACTAAAGACTTTTTAGCTCGTCATCATATTCCAACCGCAGCATATGAGAACTTTACTGAAATAGAACCCGCTTTGGCTTACTTAGATAAAGTTGGTGCGCCAATCGTGATTAAAGCGGATGGGCTTGCGGCAGGCAAAGGCGTTATTGTTGCGATGACTCTGCAAGAAGCTAAAGATGCAGTACATGATATGTTGGCTGGCAATGCGTTTGGTGATGCAGGGCATCGGATCGTAATTGAAGAGTTTCTTGATGGTGAAGAAGCTAGCTTTATCGTAATGGTCGATGGTGAAAATGTCATCCCAATGGCAACAAGCCAAGACCACAAGCGTGTAGGTGACGGCGATACTGGCCCAAATACAGGCGGAATGGGCGCTTATTCCCCGGCTCCTATTGTTACTGACCAAGTACATCAGCGCGTTATGGAACAAGTTATTTACCCAACAGTTAAAGGTATGGATAAAGAAGGAAACCGCTATCAAGGTTTTCTATATGCAGGTTTAATGATTGATAAAGCAGGAAACCCCAAAGTGATTGAATTTAACTGCCGCTTTGGTGACCCTGAAACTCAACCTATTATGATGCGTTTACAGTCAGACTTAGTCGCTCTATGCTTAGCGGGTGCAAAAGGTGAACTGGCAGGCAAAGATTCATTATGGGATGAGCGCCCGGCTTTAGGTGTTGTGATTGCTGCCGGCGGTTACCCAGGTGATTACCGCAATGGCGATATAATTTCTGGATTGCCAACCAGTGAAGCAGCTGATAGCAAGGTATTCCATGCAGGTACTCGCATGAAAGAAGGCGAAGTGGTTACTGCCGGTGGCCGTGTATTATGTGTTACCGCACTGGGTGATGATATTGAAAAAGCCCAAACAAAAGCATACGAAACAGCTAAAAACATTCACTGGAATGATAGCTTCTATCGTAGCGATATTGGCTACCGCGCTATCGCCCGTATTAAGTAATAGAACAAATAATAGAAACAAAAGACCATAAGCTGATAAGAGGAAACTTTTATCAGCTTTTTTATTGCTTATCTTTCTTTTTATCTTTTTATTTTTTGAACTTGTTTTTGCCTTTTACCTTCACACCGCCAATGGCTCTAAGTATTTCGAATCACAGCAAAGCTGCAAGAGAGAGAATCTCTAGGAGCATACATAAGTATGTGACTAGGGTGAACGAACGTAGCAATGCAGCAGTGGTTCGAAAAACGACGAGCGGTTATTTATAAACTATCTCTAGAAGGTTGCCAGCGGCAAAAATCAGTATCCGCTACCATCAAAAGTTGTGTCCCCTCTGGAGACTCTAACCACGCTAAATTTAATTGTGAGTGCCAAATTTTTGCACGACTTTCTATCCAATTTTGTGCATAGGGTTCGAAAGTTACATCCCGAACCTCCCCTTCACAAGTTGTCACCTTCCCTTGCTGCCAATGCCCTTGATAAAGTTTTACATCGCCAACAATCAAAGCGGTATTAGTTTCAAGAATACGTTCAGCCTCAAAACGCCAACGCGCAATCTCATCTGTTGAAAGTGGGGTTTTACTATTTTGCTGGACACGCTGCATAAAAATAACTTCATCATTTTTATTAAAGCGTAATTGTTCCATGATATCGCCACTTTGTTGATTTAGAACTTGGCTGCGGATCTGCCAGAGAGCACCTGAGCGATATTCAAAGAAATTAACGGAAGTCCCCGTACCTTTATAAGGACTATAAACGACCATTAAGACAAGAGGTTGGCTTTTTGCATCGTTGAGCCGCCACATACGAATGACGCCATCATCAGCAATAAAACCACTTGCGCTAAATTCAGGGAGTTTTGGCGCATTAGAAGAGCAGGCGCTTAGTATTGAGATGACTCCCAATACCAGCAACCCTTTTTGAATAAGCAAAAGGGGTAGTTGTTTACCCCTTCTGGCAATTCGTCTGTACAATGTACTTATTTTACTGCTTCTTTCAATGCTTTACCGGCAGAGAAAGCAGGTACAGTTGTTGCAGGAATTTGGATTTCTGCTTTAGTTTGTGGGTTGCGACCAGTACGAGCTGCACGATGGCTAACTTTAAAAGTACCGAAACCGACCAGTTGGACTTGCTCGCCTTTTTTCAGCGTTTCTGAAATAGCATTTAAAGTAGATTCTAATGCTGCTTTTGCCTGAACTTTGGTCAGGTCCGCTGATTCTGCGATAGCATCAACTAATTCAGTCTTATTCATAAATTATCCTTACACAGTGTGTTTATCGTTTGCAAAGCATCGAGTGCGTCGGATATGCCAAATTGACAGCCCCTGATACACGCCCCCGATAGCCACTTCTTCTTGCCCCTAAATGTAGACCAGAGTCGGGGCAAATGTGAAGCCTTAGTACTCAGCATTACTGCGCTAAGTCACGTTTTCGATAATGAAAACATGAATATTAGCTTAAAGTAATACCTATATTGCTCACCCCCGCTTCACGGAGGTCAGATTTTAATCCTTTAATTAACTCTAAGTCGCGCTCTTCACAAGCTGCCAGTAAACGGAAAATGTCCCACTGGATATCCCACTCTTCTTCTATAGCAGGTATGTCTTTGAGTTCTTCTTCTGTCATTTCCCGCCCTGCTTGAGTCATTTCGAGCATGGCAACTGTACGAATGGATGCTTCGCTAACCAATATTGCATGTTCGAGTGTTTCACCACTCAATTTTGAGTGAATGATTTCCCCTAATGCAATACAGGCATCAATAGCTGGATATACACCATACATATCGAAATCATCGGCTGTAGGGATAATTTCTTCTAATTTTTCTAACTGATTGTCGAAATTAACTTTGCTATCTTTGATAACCAATGTTTCCCATACTATATCGAGAATAGAGCGGTACACTTTGGCATCTGCAAATTCAGTTTGCTGACAAAACATTTGAAAGTTGGGATACATTCTTTCGCATAAGCTTGCCATAAATGTGACATGCTGCCAGCTTTCTAATTTTTCCAACCTCAAATGAATGGGATTTCTTAACATAATTTCTGACTCATCAATCTTAATACTTCGCAGTTTACCTGAAAATCTGTCAATGCCACATATTTTGCTGATAATTAGCTGATTTTCTCATTCATTCGCTTAAAAAACGTTCGATTTGATGCAATTCCATCAGCAAAACGGGTTGGTTCCGGCAATTTATATCCTCTTAGACACTGCTTAACCCATGTTAATGATGATGAAAAACCTATCTTATGACCTGGCGAAACATACAAGGGTTTGCAGCGTTTCTTGCTACGTAATACCCAACCTAATTGATTTTCACCCATCATTAATGGGCAACAACTTTCAGGCTCTTCACCTAATACAACATCATCACCACATAAACGGCTTTTGGCGACACCAATTGTTGCCACATTTGCTTGTAAGCCAAAGTGACAAGCAACACCAAAACGCCGAGGATGCGCAATCCCTTGGCCGTCAACTAAGACTAATTCAGGTTTGTGCTGTATTTTTCCCCAAGCCGCCATTAAGCCAGGTACTTCCCGAAATGAAAGTAACCCCGGGATATAAGGCAATTGGGTAGGGACTCGCGCTATTTGATACTCAACCAATTCTAATTGTGGCCACGATAAAACAACAATGACGGCTCTCGTGACTGTGCCTTGTTGCTCAAAACCTACATCTGCCCCACCAACCCATTTTGGATGCAACATTTCATCATGCAAAATAATTTGTGAAGCTTGGTCAGTTTGTTGTTGTCGTAATGATTGAGTATCTAGAACCATAATGCGTCCAATGCTTATCGAACTTAATTATTCTTAATCATAGATGATAATGGTGTACTTACAAGGTTCAATAAATACACCACAAATCAAGAACATCAATAAATGATAATTACTGATGGTATTGGCGAGAAAAACGGTGAACTGCGTCCACAAAAGCACCAGCGTGCTCAGGTGGAACATCTTGATGGATGCCATGACCTAAGTTGAATACATGACCCTCACCTTGGCCAAAGCCTGCAAGTATATTTTTCACCTCTTCTTCTATACGAGCAGGGGGAGCATAGAGCATTGATGGGTCCATATTTCCTTGCAGAGCGACCTTATCACCGACACGGCGACGAGCATCGGCAATTTCAGTTGTCCAATCAAGTCCTAAAGCATCGCAGCCTGTTGCCGCCATTTCTTCTAACCATTGACCGCCACCTTTGGTAAATAAAGTAACAGGCACACGGCGACCATCGTTTTCCCTGATCAACCCATCAATAATTTTTTGCATATAGTTTAGGGAGAACTGCAAATAATCACGCTTAGTGAGCACCCCACCCCAAGTATCAAAAATCATGATAGATTGCGCACCAGCTCGAATTTGCGCATTAAGGTATAAAATGACGCTGTCCGCCAGTTTATCCAATAATAAATGTAACGTATTTGGATCTTCATACATCATTTTTTTGATTTTGGTAAAGGCTTTGCTGCTACCACCTTCCACCATATAGGTCGCCAATGTCCAAGGGCTTCCTGAAAAACCAATTAGAGGTACATTACCTTCGAGGGCTTTACGGATGGCACGTACTGCGTCCATCACATAACCTAGTTCCATCTCAGGGTCAGGAATAGGAATATTTTTCACATCTGCCGCACAAGTAATGGGCTTGTGAAAACGAGGGCCTTCGCCAGTTTCAAAATAAAGGCCAAGCCCCATAGCATCGGGGATTGTTAAAATATCAGAAAATAAAATAGCCGCGTCTAATGGAAAACGACGTAATGGTTGTAACGTAACTTCACAAGCCAACTCTGTGTTCTTACACAAAGCAATAAAATCACCAGCTTCAGCACGTGTTGCTTTATATTCAGGCAGGTAACGCCCCGCTTGACGCATCATCCATACAGGGGTTACATCTACAGGCTGACGTAGCAAAGCACGTAGATAGCGGTCATTTTTTAACTCAGTCATTATTTACTCCATTATTATAAGTGGCCGCCGCAAATGGCTAAAAGCGAATATACCTATTGTAACATGTAAAAAGTAACATTATCAGCGCAGTACTATTTACTTATTTCATATTCCTGTTGGCGGCATAGCGCTACCGTGTCTTCAATCAAGCGCCTTGCAATTGTATCCCCCGGAGGGATAAGCGGTAATTCATTGTAATGATACCAATTTGCACTCACTAATTCTTTTGGATCAACTTGGATTTCACCACTTTCATAATCTGCTAAAAACCCCATCATTAATGAATGAGGAAAAGGCCATGGCTGCGAAGATACATAACGAATGTTTTTTATCTTTATATTACTTTCTTCCATGACTTCGCGGGCTACAGCTTCTTCTAATGTTTCTCCCACCTCAACAAAACCAGCAAGTACAGTAAATAATGGGTTTTGTGAGTGTCGTCGGTGCTGGGCTAAGAGAATATGATCATCACGGCGGATCCCGACAATAATGCAAGGCGCAATTTGTGGGTAATATCGCTCATGGCAATGGTCGCATAAGCACGCCCATTCGGTGCTACTATGGCGCATCGCGGTACCGCAATATCCACAATAACGATGTGAGCGATAAAATTCAGCGAGTTGTACCCCGCGTCCGGCTAAACGAAATAACCCCTCATCTTGGGAAGCGACTAAGCGTGGAGAGGCCATATCCGATGGCATTTTTTCCGCAATTAACCAAACAATTTCACCTTGCCACTCACCAATTGGTGTCGCTATTTTTCCAATTAATGAATAGTCCTTAGCCGTTCCTCTAGGAATATCCCCACGAGGTAGCCATAAGCGACCAGCGAAACAGACGAACCACCAGCCACTTTCTGTTCCTACTAATGTTAATTTATCCATTTTTAGTATCTTTCGTTAATTTGTATATTGATAAAAACGAGACAATTATTCACACAATACACTTCTTTTAAAGAATGTCATTCAAACGTTTGTTTCATCTTTTTTCATCACTAATTTTGACACTTTTTAGACGAACCATTCCATAAAATGTCTAAAAAGTGTCACAAAAAGGTCAACTGTCTGTCACCTGTTAAAATTAGGATGCTAGGTAACCAATACGGCTCCTCAAGAGTGAGAACAAAGATGAAAGCAATTGTACCGGCAATTTTCCTATCACTAACAACCTCCAGCGTGGCATTTGCCTCAGATGCTAACCTAACAGAATTAATCAATGCCGCGAAAAAAGAAGGCCAAGTTTATAGTGTAGGCATGCCTGATACTTGGGCAAATTGGAAAGGCACTTGGCAGGATTTAGCTTCTCAATATGGTTTAAAACACCAAGATACCGATATGAGCTCGGCGCAAGAAATAGCGAAATTTGCTGCTGAGAAAAATAATGCCACTGCCGATATCGGTGATGTGGGCGCAACTTTTGGGCCAGTTGCGGTGTTAAAAGGGGTCACCCAACCCTATAAACCAACTACTTGGTCACAGATCCCCGATTGGGCAAAAGATAAAGATGGTCATTGGGCGTTGGCCTATACCGGCTCCATCGCTTTTATGATTAACAATGAGTTAGTCAAAGATGCACCAAAGAGCTGGGATGATTTGCTAAAAGGTAAATATAAAGTCACCGTTGGTGATGTCGGGATTGCTGCACAAGCAAATAATGCCGTTCTAGCTGCTGCATTTGCTCGTGGTGGTAACGAAAATAACCTAAAACCTGCCATTGAATTTTTTGCCGAACTGGCAAAACAAAAACGTCTATCCGTTAATGACCCAACCGTAGCTAATATTGAAAAAGGTGAAGTCGAAGTTGGCATCTTGTGGGACTTTAATGCCTTGAATTATCGTGATCAGATCAACCGCGATCGCTTTACTGTCGTGATCCCATCTGATGGTTCTGTGATTTCCGGCTACACCACTATTATTAATAAATACGCGAAAAACCCAAATGCAGCAAAACTAGCCCGTGAGTTTATTTTCAGTGATAAAGGGCAAATTAACCTTGCCGAAGGCTACGCTCGCCCAATTCGCGCACAATATCTAACTTTACAAGCAGATATTCAAGCTAAGTTACTACCAGAAGAACAATACAAAAATGTTCAGCCAATCAAAGATGCTGATGGTTGGGAAAAATCCTCTCGCAATTTACCGAAAATGTGGCAACAGCAAGTGCTAATCCACCAGCAGTAATCTAATCATTTGATTTTAGGAATAAAAGTCTGATGTCTGATAAAGTCATACTTGTTGTCCTAGACGGTTTAAATTATTCAGTAGCCCATCATTGCATGGGCTATCTCAATGGTCTTATCAAAGCCGACAGCGCAACACTATACAAGTTGGAATGCGAACTCCCTTCAATGTCCCGCCCACTGTACGAATGTATTTTAACGGGAGTTCCCCCCGTTAAAAGCGGTATTGTGAATAATGATATCGTACGGTTATCAAATTTCGATAGTATTTTCTCCCTCGCTCGTCTTGCTGGTAAAACTACGGCAGCAGCAGCTTATTACTGGGTTAGTGAACTATATAACCGAGCACCATTCGTTGCTGTTCGTGACCGCTTTACTCAAAATGAATTGCTACCTATTCAATATGGCTGTTTTTACCAAGCAGACCATTACCCTGATGACCATTTATTTATGGATGCCGAGTATCTTCGCAACCAATTTTCCCCTGATTTTTTATTAATTCATCCAATGAATATTGATGATACTGGGCATAAATTTGGTTTTGATTCTTCTCAATATCGCAATGCAGCACGTCATGCGGATATCATCCTGTCAAATTATATTCCCGAGTGGATCAAGCACGGTTATCAAATCCTCATTACTAGCGATCATGGTATGAATAACGACCGCAGCCATGGTGGCACGTTACCAGAAGAATGCTCAGTACCACTGTTTGTTATTGGTTCAAAATTTTCACACCAACCTTGTGATATAGAACAAACTGCCATCTGTGGCACTGTTTGCCGTTTACTTGGCGTGGACCCTATCGATAAATCAGTTTGTGAATCCCTATTATTACAAGGAGAAAATCATGGATGATATTATCGCCCCCTGTGAGCAGGCTAACCAACAACAGGGAAAAATAGCCATGTTAAAAAAACGATTATCTCGTTTTCATTGGCATGCCTCACTATTACTACTGCCATTTATCATACTATTTTGCTTATTCCAGATAGCCCCTATGGTTTGGGTACTAGTGAATAGTTTTATTTATGAAGAAACTTGGTCACTAGGTAACTATCTCGAAGCCTTTAGTAATGACTTTTATCTGCAAGCTTTCGAAAATACCTTATGGCTTTCTGTCATTTGTAGCGTGATAGGCTTATTTATCGCCAGTATAACCGCCTTTTCCATCTATAAAATGCAGGGAAAAGTACGCCGGATTATGATTTCTTTCACCACTATGGCAAGTAACTTTAGTGGTGTCCCACTTGCCTTCGCCTTTATTATTATTCTGGGATTTAATGGCGCTATCACTCTACAACTTAAAGCATGGGGGATTATTGAAGACTTCAATATTTACAGTGCGAGTGGCTTGATGCTGCTGTATATCTATTTCCAAATCCCATTAGGTATTTTATTACTTTATCCTGCATTTGATGCTTTAAAACCTGAATGGGAAGATGCCGCAAAAACGATGGGCGCCAGTAAGCTAACATACTGGCTAAAAGTTGCGATTCCGGTGCTTTCTCCCGCTTTACTTGGCACATTTATTATTTTGATTGCGAACGCGATGGGGGCATATGCCAGTACTTATGCACTGACAAGTGGTAATTACAACCTTGTGACTATTCGTATCGCTAGTTTAGTCTCTGGCGATTTGTTCTTAGAACCCAATATGGCCGCTGCATTATCTATGTTGCTTATTACTATTTTGGGGTTCATTACTGCAATCCATCACTGGTTAATAAAACGGAGCTACCATGCAAAGTAACTCTGCTATTCGCTCTGCTAACATACATAATCCCCATTCCAAAATGTGGGTTCATAAACTGATATTAATTAGTGTTGCTAGTCTACTAGCCCTACCTATATTAGCGACTTTTCTTTACTCAATTGCCAGTTCATGGGGCGCAACGGTGCTACCCGATGCTCTATCCATAAAATGGTATCTGCAATTGTGGCAAGACCCGCGCTTTTTAATGGCGTTTGGTCGCTCACTCATTATTTGTTTTGGCACATTGCTAGTAAGTACGCTAGTCATTTTACCGATGACTTTCGCGGTATTTTATCGTTTTCCAAAACTCAAAGGTTTAATGGATTTATTGGTCATTTTACCTTTTGCTATTCCTCCCGTGGTGTCCTCTGTCGGTTTACTGCAAATTTTTGCAGATGAGCCATTTATGATAGTCGGCACACCGTGGGTCCTCATTGGTACCTATTTCACTATCACTTTACCTTTTATGTATCGGGCACTCGCCAATAGCTTCCAAGGTATTCATTTACATGACTTAATGGATGCGGCTCATTTACTTGGTGCCAGTAGTTTTAAAGCGTTCATGATGATAGTGCTACCTAATATTCGTAAAGGTATGTTGGTTTCATTATTAATTTCATTTTCTTTTTTAATGGGTGAGTTTGTGTTTGCCAATATTTTGGTGGGAACACGCTATGAAACCTTGCAAATCTACCTTTTCAATATGCGCCAAACGAGTGGGCATTTCACTTCTGCACTCGTGATGTCTTATTTTCTGTTTACATTATTGCTGACATGGTTAGCAATGCGGTTAAATCGTTCAGGAGATGAATGATGAGTTATGTTATTGCTGATAATTTAACGAAGTCCTTTGGTTCAAACAATGTATTTTCTGATATCCAATTTACGATTGAAAAAGGCGAGTTTATTACTTTATTAGGGCCTAGTGGCTGCGGGAAGTCGACACTGTTACGTTGCATTGCAGGGCTTGAACAGCTCAACCATGGTGAACTCTACATTAATCGTAAAAATGTTACACAACAAGCTGCACAACAGCGTGGTGTCGGAATGGTATTTCAAAGTTATGCTTTATTCCCCAATATGACTGTGGCTGAAAATATTTCGTTTGGTTTAAAAATGCGTAAGGTCGATAGTAACGATAGAGTCAAAGCCGTTGCTGAGGTAATTGAAATGGTGGAATTACAAGGCAAAGAACAGCAATATCCACATCAATTATCTGGAGGTCAGCGCCAACGCGTTGCCTTAGCGAGAGCCTTGGTCATGAAGCCACAAATTTTGTTACTTGATGAGCCATTATCTGCACTTGATGCACGTATTCGTAAGCGTTTACGCCAACAAATTCGCCATATTCAGCGTGAATTAGGTTTAACCACCATTTTTGTTACCCACGATCAAGATGAAGCCATGATCATGTCAGACCGAATTTTTCTGATGAATAAAGGGCAAATAGTACAAAGTGATAGCGCAGAAAATATTTATACTCAGCCAGCTAACGAGTTTGTTGCGCGCTTTATGGGTCATTACAACCTTGTTGATTCGGAAAAAGCAAATGCAATACTAGGCCTTAACTTGCAAGGGTTACTCGCGATTCGACCTGAGTCGATTTATGTCAAAGAATCGGGTCGTCAATACGGTGAACATATATCGCACCCTGTTGATGCTATTATTGTAGATCACCAATTACTGGGGAATATTATTCGTTATAATGTAAATACGCCTGTCGGGGTCATGACAGTCGATTTACTCAATCGCTCATCAGAGCGTTTATTCGAGCCAGGTACTCACCTTGAATTAATGTTTAATAAAAACGAAATTCGCGCACTTAGCTAATAATTAGATAGGAATATAATGCAAAACCAATTAGCCATTTTCGACTTGGATGATACCTTAATTCAAGGAGATAGCAGCGTACTGTGGACACAATATCTGTGGGATAAGCAAATTATCCGCGACCCACAATTTGTAGAAGCAGATAAAGCCATGATGGCGCAATATAATGCAGGCACATTAGATATGCCAACTTACTTACGCTTTAACCTACAAACTCTCGCCAATGTAAAAGTTGAGCAAGTAGATATCTGGTTGGACGATTTTGTACAAACCGTGATTTTACCGCGGATCTACCCTGAAGCGATTAGAACGATCGCAAATTATCGAGCGAAAGGTTTGCCAATTATTGTGATCTCCGCAACGGTGGCCTTTATCGTGAAAAAAATTGCAGATCAATTAAATGCAGATGTCGCAATGGGGATCGATATCAAACAAAAAGATGGCTGCTACACCAGAGAGATCGACGGCGTTCCAACCTTTAAAGAGGGCAAAGTCAAACGCCTGTTAGCTTGGGTTCGCCACCAGCCAATTACTGATGCCTACATTTATTTCTATACTGACTCAGCTAATGACCTGCCAATGTGCCAATTTGCTGACGAAACCTTTATCGTCAACGGTGACTCTCGTTTGCAACAAACTGCTACGGAATATAACTGGCCACAATATACTTGGCACTTATGACTTATAAAAAATAACCCCTTGGGAATAGTGTTAGAGACTCTAAAATATAACGAGTATGATATGCAGACTGTACAACTTTTATTTTACTCACACTATTTCCTGTATCAGATCAGAATCTGATTACAGAAAATTTGTTCTACCTTTTCGAAAGAAATAGCTTTTCCGCTAATAGACAATGTCCTCCTATTCACAATACCCATTGAGGACAAAATGCCAAATATTAACAACACTCACTTACTACATGCCAATACTGACTATATTATTACATTAGCGCAGGCAGATACTGATGATGGTATTAAGAATTTTTTTATTGATAACCATACAAATACGGCTTATCAATTAGTTTCATTGAAAAACCGTGAAATCCAGTTTCATCAAACAGCCCCATCAATATTAGATATCTTAAAAAAAAATGGTTCTCTTCTAGCAAACAGGATGGTTCACGTTAACCTTTCAGAATTAATTCAAGGTATTAATTTAACGGGTAATTCAAGCTTAACTACAAACCCAAATTTCACGAAATTAATTCTTAGCCAATATAATACTGTTATTACACAGCCCAATAGATTCAAAGCTATCTCTGAATTAAGTCAAGTTGAAAAAAACCAATACCAACAACTCACAAGATCAACTGATACCGCACAACTCCGAGCCGCTTTACTCTCGCTCATTGATGATGAGGTAAAAGGTGAGCTGAATATAATGGCCAAAGAATGGGGGATGTATGGCGTGTCTGCTTGTGAAGTTGATAAGAAAAGCTATGCCCTATTCAAGGAATTCTATGACGAAAAAATGAAGGAACATGCCGTCTGTAAGGATGACTACAAAAAACTCGACTTTGCTACCCAAAACATCAAAACCGCCATTACAGACCCCCGCTGCCTTAATGCTAAATTAACCCCACTTCAAATATTCAAAGCAGCCTATCAGTTAGGTGATATTCCTGCCGTTTCTAACTTTCGTTTTATGTTCAACCCTGCAAGTAAAGACGATGGCAAATACCGCGAGTGGATGTATCACTTTGATAATAGTAATTATGCTGCTGAATTTAAGCTGATCACCACGCGCACTGCAAATAGCCTTGAAGCAAATACCGAACAATGCTTAGCCGCATTTCCATATGATACAGAAAGTACAATCCGCTTTACGAAAAACGAAGCCGCCACCAAATTCCCAACAATGGACAACCTACAGCATGAGTTTAGCCATGTTCCAGGTGCGCACTATACTGTTATTCGCAACCCCAATAATACAACACCGATTGAAACTGGCATTCGCACTGAAATGATTGTCCACCACCGTTCTGCTAGCGGTCAAAATGAAACCCAATCACGAGATGCTGAATTGATGACATTTCATGGTACAGAACGCTGCCAACCTTTTCTTTCAATACAAGAGCTTGCGAGTGCACCACACCTGACATCACTACAACGCTTTGTATTAGGTGGATTCATTGATACTGACCCCAACGAATTTATTGACAAGTTAAGGGAGGAGAAAGAGACCTTAAACGCACAAGTCAAACAAAGCATTCAACATCAGCATTTCGTCCCTTTAGATAACATTACTGTTGCTAAATTCAGTGAACAAGGCATACAAGTCACTAATCAATCATTATTTAATAAACAAGTGTCAACCTATGATAATTTACCCGAAGTATTAGATAAAATTCCCAAACTGAAACTTGACCACCCATTAACTGAGCAACAAAAAACGGTTCTCGCGATAGTCCCTTTGCTAATGAATTACGACCAAAATGCAGAACTGAAACCTGACTGTTCTGAAAATAAAGCGTTTCCCGCAAGAACACAGCTAAGAGAGCGCACTAAAGAAGCTTTTACAAAACCGCTCCTACGTGACCTACCTAATATAACGTTTCACGATCCCGCCGATCACTTAATCGCGAATCAACATATTATTCAGTTGGCCAAAGATATTCAGCAGTTTTACCAAGATGTGGTTCAATCCCTGACGATATCCAATACCGAGCCAAAACAAATTGCCTTATATGAAAGCCGAGCGGCACTAGCGGAAGAATATATCAGCCAGTTTGATAAACGAGCGACATACCCTGAGACTCATCAGGTATTAGCATTATTTACTTATTATATGATTGAAGATTTAAAATCAGACTCTGAGCTTCAACGTAACAACCAAGCGCTATTCCATAAAATTGAAGCCCAACAGCGCCCTTTATTACAACATTTTGCCAGTCACCGCTTACTCAACGACATGCTCTCGGATGGCTAATGCAAGTCAAGCCCTCAGCCGACCCAATGATGTAATATAGGAAATACATTAATATGATGAACCATGATTACCGTACGATGATTGCCCAGTTTACAAGTCTTCCCCCAGATAATACCCAGCCATACACGGCTAGGCTCTCCATTGAGAGACCTTCTAGTGAATATATTAAATTAGATGCTGTACCCGGAAGCAGTTCGAGTAGTATAGAAAAAATGACACATCCATTAGCGGGGAGCCATAAATCGACAGAGATGTCCCCCTATATGATATCGTTACTCGGCGACCAAGCAAGCTTACGCTTTGCTGAAAAAGTGTTTCAATCGCCAAAACAGCGCCTGTTCGACCAATGGGGAATAGATAATACATGCCAAAGCTATACTGATAAATGTACTCAGCTAGATACCATTGTTCGTTTTTACTTTCGTGATCAACAGTCACAATTAAAAAAGATTGAGCTAAATGGCCAACCATTTATTGAACAACAGCCAACCAAACCTTATTTTCTTGGTCAGAAAGTTATAACCCCTGATTTTACAATCCATAGAGCACAAGAACAGCAGCAGAAAAACACGTTATTACAGAGTAAAACGCGTGATGATTGTGCCTTATACTTTAATAAACAGCCTATCCTTGACCTGCAAACCTATAATGATCAGGTATACAAGCAAGAATCCCAAATACGTCAGGGTAATAATTTTTTAAATGAAGCTAAGTATTTTATTCCTATGGTGGAATACCTGACTCATTTTGGTCAAATAAAAGATCTCTTAGTACAAAATTCGCTAGAGTGTAGTAGTGACGAAAATACCCCTCATTTTCAATTTATTCCGCATGATGTGAAGTTACCGCTGTTACAGCAAAAAACATTGCCCTCTGACAATGAAAAATATAAATGGGTGGATTGGTTTTTACCAACGCTATGCATTGAAATGGATAGCGCAAAAGTTGACTGGCAGGAACAAACCTTATTAATCCAAGACTTTTGCCAAAAATTATCAGTCGAAAAACATATTAGTACGACATCAGTGTTCCAACATTTGGGGGATAGGCAAGTCAATATGTATTTAATATTCAAAAACGATGAATTTCGACTCACGCCAGAGCAACTTAAGCAATCACCGGGCTGGCTTGAATCCTGTGGGGTATTTATTACGGATACGCCAAAAGCAACATTATTTACTCATCAAGGCGCAGAACAATACTACGCACCTTATGGTGAGCTAGAAATAGATAAGCAACAAATATTGGCTGCCCTTGAACAACATATTAATTATAACTGACCACTTACTTTAGACTTGGTTCCTCTAAACTAATCACTATCCACTTCCTCTAAATTATTCAAGTAAGAAGCAGGCGGCAAGCGAGGGTATTCCAAGGAGCATACATCAACATGTGACTTGGATAGCCGAGTGCAGCCAACGCACTTATCGCTTGAAGAATGACGAGGAAGGCTTATACTGATTAATTCTTGTCGGAGTGCCTAGTATGTGAAAACATCAGGCTGAGACCGTTAATTCGGGATCCGCGGAACCTGATCGGGTTAATACCCGCGAAGGGAACAAGAGTAATCATTTAGCGCAATTATCACTGCCTTGTAAGGTGATAAATTAGCCGCAATATCTTTTTATTACTCCTCCGAACTCCTGACAAGCAACTTTCTTTCGATAAACCCGCTACACAAAACTGTGATAGCCGAGACAATGTCAGGAAATTGCTATGTCCAATAATACACAACAAAACGTCATCCCTACTGCAGACTTATCGCCACAAGCGGCACCGGCACGTACACGTAAAGCTCAAAGAGATGCAGCAGAAAACTTTATTAATACAGTTTCTGGCGTATCATTCCCTAACTCTAAACGCATTTATTTACAAGGTTCTAGAGAAGATATCCAAGTCCCTATGAGAGAAATTCAACTCTCTCAAACTTTAATTGGGGGTGATAAAGACAACCCACAATTTGAAGATAACGAACCTGTTCCTATCTATGACACTTCTGGCCCATACGGCGACCCAACTTCTGAGTTAAATGTCCACATAGGCTTAAAAAAAATTCGAGCCCCTTGGATAAACGAGCGAGCAGATACCATTACCGTAGAAAGCTTAAGCTCAGACTTCACACAACAACGCTTAGCAGATGCAGGCCTTGACCATCTCCGCTTTAACAACCGCCCTAAACCATTAAAAGCGCAAAATAATAAATGTGTCACCCAATTACATTATGCGCGCAAAGGGATAATTACCCCAGAAATGGAGTTTATTGCTATTCGTGAAAATATGGGCCGCGAACGTATTCGCGGCGAAGTGTTATTACAACAACACCCTGGACAGGCTTTTGGGGCAAATTTGCCCGAAAATATTACACCTGAGTTTGTCCGCCAAGAAGTGGCGGCTGGTCGAGCAATTATTCCTGCGAATATTAACCACCCAGAATCTGAACCCATGATAATCGGTCGCAACTTCTTAGTTAAAGTGAATGCGAATATCGGTAACTCATCCGTGACTTCATCTATCGAAGAAGAGGTGGAAAAACTGATTTGGTCAACCCGCTGGGGGGCTGATACCGTTATGGACCTATCAACTGGGCGTTATATTCACGAAACTCGCGAATGGATTTTACGCAATAGCCCTGTGCCTATCGGGACGGTTCCTATTTATCAAGCGCTCGAAAAAGTAAATGGTGTAGCTGAAAACCTAACTTGGGAAATGTTCCGCGATACCCTGCTAGAGCAAGCCGAACAAGGTGTTGACTACTTTACCATCCATGCGGGAGTGCTACTACGTTATGTACCAATGACGGCTAAACGCCTTACGGGAATTGTCTCTCGCGGTGGCTCTATCATGGCAAAATGGTGCTTATCTCATCACCAAGAAAACTTCCTATACGAAAACTTCCGCGAAATCTGTGAAATTTGTGCCGCTTATGACGTTTCCTTGTCATTAGGCGATGGCTTACGTCCAGGATCAATCCAAGATGCGAACGACGAAGCACAATTTGCTGAACTTCATACCCTTGGCGAGCTGACCAAAATTGCATGGGAATATGACGTCCAAGTAATGATCGAAGGCCCAGGTCACGTCCCGATGCAAATGATCCGCCGCAACATGACGGAAGAATTGGAACATTGTCACGAAGCCCCATTCTATACCTTAGGGCCACTCACGACAGATATAGCTCCGGGTTACGACCACTTTACCTCGGGTATTGGTGCAGCAATGATCGGCTGGTTTGGCTGTGCGATGCTTTGTTATGTAACACCTAAAGAACACTTAGGGTTGCCTAATAAAGACGATGTAAAACAAGGGCTAATCACCTATAAAATTGCCGCCCATGCCGCTGACCTTGCCAAAGGCCATCCCGGAGCACAAATTCGAGATAACGCCATGTCTAAAGCGCGTTTCGAATTCCGTTGGGAAGACCAATTCAATTTAGCACTTGACCCTGAAACCGCACGCAAATACCACGATGAAACCTTGCCACAAGCATCTGGAAAAATTGCGCATTTCTGTTCAATGTGTGGGCCGAAATTCTGCTCAATGAAGATTTCCCAAGAGGTCCGCGACTATGCCGCTAAAAAAGAAGCTGGTATGGAACAAATGTCCGAAGCATTTCGCGCACATGGCAGTGAGCTTTACCATGGTGCTGAAATCGTCAATGCAGAGGTGACTAATAATGAAAAAATCGCCTAGCGCTGTCACTATTCCTAGTACACCTTTTCCAGCTACCGAAAAATACCTCGGGCTTTATCCTGTTGTCGATTCGGTTGAATGGATTGAACGCCTGCTCAATGCAGGTGTTTCCACCATCCAATTGCGCATCAAAGATAAAACTGATGAAGAAGTACGCGATGATATTCAACAAGCAATTGCCTTAGGGAAAAAGCATAACGCCCGGTTATTTATCAATGATTACTGGCAATTAGCCGTTGAATTAGGAGCCTACGGCGTACACTTAGGCCAAGAAGACTTAGAAACCACGGACTTATTGGCAATTCATCAAGCAGGCCTTCGATTAGGCATTTCAACCCATGATGAACATGAACTAACCATCGCAAAATCAGTGCGCCCTTCCTATATTGCGATGGGACATATATTTCCAACACAGACCAAAGAGATGCCATCTTCCCCTCAAGGATTGGAAACATTAAGGCAAATGGTTGCTGCAACACCTGACTACCCAACCGTCGCAATCGGGGGAATTTCTATCGACAGAGTTCCTGCAGTGCTTGCGACCGGCGTCGGTAGTGTTGCCCTCGTGAGCGCAATTACGCTGGCTGACGATTGGTTAGCCGCAACACAGACACTGTTAGATTTAGTTGAAAACAAGCGTTTATATTAATACTTGATAATCATGGAGTTATTGCGATTTCTCGTAATTTCTCCATGATGATAACTCGAAAGGATCTATCATGTTGAGTGACCAAGAATTTATGCGTTACAGCCGCCAGCTCTTACTCGAAGATATCAGCCCTGAAGGTCAGCAAAAGCTCAAAAATAGCAAAGTGCTGATTGTTGGATTAGGGGGATTAGGTTCACCTGCCTCTCTCTATTTAACTGGGGCTGGTGTAGGGGAACTATGGCTAGCCGACCATGATGACTTACATGTATCTAATTTACAAAGGCAGGTTTTATACGATAGTGACGATATTTCGCTATCAAAAGCTCAGTTAGCAGCCAATAGACTCAACCAGCTCAATCCGCTGGTAAAAACACATGTCATAGCCCAACAACTTGATGTTAAAAGCTTAATTCCATTAGCTGAGCAAGTCGATCTTGTCCTTGATTGTTGTGACAATATGGCGACCCGCCATGCAGTCAATGCCGCCTGTGTTATGACAAGTACTCCTCTCGTTAGTGGTAGTGCTGTTGGGTTTGGTGGGCAACTGATGGTGCTCGAACCGCCATTTCGTTCAGGCTGTTATGCATGCCTCTACCCTGAACAAAGCGAACCGGAACGTAACTGCCGCACCGCCGGTGTCCTAGGCCCTGTCGTCGGTGTTATTGGCACATTACAAGCATTAGAAGCCATAAAACTCCTTGTCGGCCTTCCTTCCTCTTTGAGCGGTAAGTTGCGGTTATTCGATGGCAAGCAGCAGCTCTGGAACACATTGCAACTCTCTCCATCCTCGCAATGCCCAATCTGTAGGGAGGAAATATGCATATCATAATTAACGACCAACCCATGGATTTTGATGCACCGCTTACGGTCAATCAATTGTTTGCCGCTCTTCAACGACAAACAGCAGGAACCGCACTTGCCATTAACCAAGTGATTATTCCTAAAAGTCAGTGGGATTCTCATGTCATCAATGACCAAGACAATATCTTGTTATTTCAAGCTATCGCTGGGGGCTAATGATGTTAAAAATTGCAGATTTTACTTTTCAATCACGTCTGTTTACTGGAACAGGCAAATTTGCCAGCGCGAGCCTGATGCAAGATGCTATTCAAGCCTCAGGGAGCCAATTAGTGACTATGGCAATGAAACGTATTGATTTACGTGGAAAAAATGATGGTATCTTACAGCCACTTCAAGAACTTGGCGTAAAACTATTACCCAATACCTCTGGAGCAAAAAACGCACAGGAAGCCATTTTTGCCGCACAACTCGCCCGTGAAGCATTAGGCACTAACTGGGTTAAACTCGAAATTCACCCTGATATGCGTTATTTGCTACCAGACCCAATTGAGACCTTATTGGCCGCAGAACAATTAGTTAAAGAAGGCTTCGTCGTTCTACCTTATTGCAGTGCAGATCCCGTACTTTGCCGACGCCTTGAAGAAGTCGGTTGTGCTGCAGTTATGCCGCTAGGTGCACCTATTGGCACCAATAAAGGCTTAGCTACGAAAGAAATGTTACGCATTATTATCGAACAAGCTACTGTGCCTGTTGTAGTAGATGCAGGGATTGGTGCTCCCAGCCATGCGGCAGAAGCTATCGAAATGGGGGCCGACGCGGTCTTAGTCAATACGGCAATTGCTGTCGCTAAACAGCCGGTCTTAATGGCAAAAGCCTTCAAGCTCGCCGTCGAAGCCGCTGAACTTGCTTACCAAAGCGGGTTAGCTGCGCCTCAACAACAGGCTCAAGCATCTAGCCCATTAACCAGTTTCTTGGGAGCATTATCATGATCCCGAGTTTCAAAGAACGCTTAGAAACACTGAATTGGGATGATATTACACTGCGTATTAACAGCAAAACGTCTCATGATGTGGAACGGGCTTTAGCCAATGATGTGCTCACACTCGACGACTTTATGGCATTGCTATCGCCTGCTGCGCAGCCTTTCATTGAAACGATGGCGCAAAGAGCACAAATGCTGACTCGTCAACGCTTCGGCCATGCAGTTGGGTTTTACGTCCCACTTTATTTATCGAATTTATGTGCAAATGACTGTACTTATTGTGGTTTTTCAATGAGTAATAAAATAAAGCGTAAAACCTTAAATGATAATGAGATAATTAATGAATGCGAAACCATCCGTAAAATTGGCTTTGATAGCTTATTATTAGTCACAGGTGAGCACCAAAATAAAGTCGGAATGGATTATTTTCGTCATACACTCCCAATTATTCGCCAATACTTTAGCTCGTTAATGATGGAAGTACAGCCATTGCACACTGACGAATATAAGGAATTGAAATCATTGGGGCTTGACGGGGTAATGGTCTACCAAGAAACCTACCATGAACCGACCTACCAATTACATCACCTAAAAGGTAAAAAACAGGATTTTCACTGGCGTTTAGCAACACCTGAGCGCTTAGGGGAAGCGGGTATCGATAAAATTGGCTTGGGCGCTTTGATTGGTTTATCAAATAGTTGGCGTACTGACTGTTATATGGTGGCTGAGCATCTACTGTATTTACAACAATATTACTGGCAGAGCCGCTATTCTATCTCATTTCCACGCTTACGCCCTTGTGCGGGGGGAGTAGTCCCAGCATCGATTATGAATGAAGCGGAACTCGTCCAGCTTATCTGCGCCTTTCGCATCCTTGCGCCCAATGTAGAGCTATCACTTTCTACACGTGAATCCCCCTACTTCCGTGACCATGTTGTGCCTCTCGCAATTAATAACATAAGTGCTGGCTCGAAAACCCAGCCGGGTGGATATGCGGATACCAAAGAAGAATTGGAACAATTTTCGCCAAATGATAATCGCAGTGCAGCACAAGTCGCAGACGTACTTGTTAAAGCAGGGTTACAACCTGTTTGGAAAGATTGGGATGGTTATTTAGGACGCTAAGTATCATCAGTATTAATGGAAAGCATCCCATTAATACTGATTAATTTTGTTTTTATTCCTAAGCAATTTTATCCCAGTTAATCGTATTTTCTAAAACCAATGCCAATATGATCCCCATTAATAAACCATTTCCTAACAGAGAGCTGAACATAATGGGTAAGGAATCCAGTACAGCTGCGGGCGCTGACATTAAAAATATGCCAATAAAAATAGGTAAGGCAAGACGATAGATGTTGCGTGCGTTCAGTTTTATATCTGCGAGAAATGAAAACGACGAAAAAAGTAAAGGTAGATAAGTCGCTAACATGACCGCACTTCCGATAGCAAGCGGTAATGAACGAAAAAACTGCGTTAATATGGCAACCCCACCAACACAAAATAAGATCAGACTACCGATACAAAAAGAGAGCCGTGAACTGTCTTTGGTTTGCGTAATTAACCCAATGGAGGAAACAAAAGGAGAATAAGGCACTACCCCTATCGGGGCCGACAACATAGTGACCAAACCCGACATAATAAAACTTCGGCGATATAAGGACTTAGTCGGTAATGAATGAGGATAAAACACATCCGTCCCCCGCATAGCCCCAAACGTGTTTGACGTATTTAATATTCCAGCCAAAATAGCTGTGAGTACAATACTGATACTGATTTGATCAGATTTTCCTAATGGAAATAACATCCATTGGGCAGAAGAAACTGATGACACTGTATTACCAAATAGCCCGCTATATGTAACCCAACCAATAATGGTCCCCATTAATAGTGCATACTTACTGATATTCGGAGGCAAATAAATAATCACCCCAATAACAAAAATAAGTACTGCTAATGCCAGAAAGAAAACTGGGTAATTAACTGTAACACTGTCCCCTGCTACACCAAAAGGTAAACCTAGCATCCCTTTTAAGAAAATAGTGACTAACTGGGCCCCAAGTAAAAACATAAATACTACAAGTACCCCAGGTTTAAATAATTTAGCTAGCCAACCACCTACCCCACTTAGACCAATTAAAACAGTCAGTAAGCCAGACAAAAAAATACCAATAGCTAAGCTCCACCCCACCGTCTCAAGCGCTGTTCCTTGCATAGATTCTGATAATGTCACCGTTAAAATAGTTGCCCACCATAACCCTGTAGGACCTTCCATTACAGCGCGTTTATGACCTAAAAAAGTTTGAAGTAGACAGGCTAATGCCGTTAAGAGAAAAGCATATTGCGTGATCACAAATGTGGTCTGTGACGATAAATGGAAAGCGGATTGTAATGTAGGGGGAATAACGACCGTGTTACAAAAAATAAAAAAGAACCATTGAAAACCAGAAATAATATTATTTTTTTTAATGAGGGAATATTGCATATTGGTTCCTTGCTTTATCTTACTTAGCGTACTACAGCGTAGTAATATTTAATTTTTGTTCTATCTACTTAAGTATTTTCAATGTTATCTATTTGCATCATGACAAAAAAATAGCGCAAGTACCATTAAAATACATTTTAATCTATATATTGAATTTTATGGTCTCTTTATATTAATTAATCAATTTTATTTATTCATTATTAGGTTATCGATAAATTTACCATAGTATAAATCAAACCACCTTCACGTATTTTTATAATCACATATAAAAACAAGATACTCCTTTTTAGATTACATCTTCTATAATCTTCGTTTTTTTTCGAAAACGAAAATTAAGTAATAACACTTAAATGTATGATTATTATAAAAATAATCTCAATATAAAAAGACGTTCACGATGTAAAGAATTAGCTTTTTGTACTTAATTATTGTTATAAGTTAGAATTAATATCTACTTAAAGTTGTATTTATATATTGTAAAATTAACATATAAAATTAACTATATTATTTAAAATATTTTTATTCATTAAGAAGGATGTCTTTATTAATATATTTAAGATAAGTGAATAGGAAATAGTTTGTTAAATATAACATACAATAGAAGGATAGTTATTACGCTTTAATATCAATACATTAACAATAAAACATGAGGGTGAAATAAAGTATCTCATTTTAATTCATTACGCAAATAAAGCCACTATTAATTATCAAATTTATATTGTAACTAGCATTTCTTAAAAAAAATGAACAGGTCTGATATTCAAAACCTCTTTCTTCGTGATAAAAGAATGATGTTGTGAAATCAAATTACAACCGCAGAAAAAACTAATGTAAAACACATTCGATAAAATATCGGAGAATTAAAAGAATGAATATTGTTGATCGGTTTATTTCTTATACAAAAATTAACACCACCACTGACAGGGAAAAGGGCGCAGCTGGGATCATGCCATCTTCAGAAGGACAGCGCGTTCTAGCGAAACAACTTGTTCAAGAGTTAGAGGCTCTTGGCGTTGAAGATATTAAATTGCGAGATACGGCTATTGTTACCGCCACTTTACCTTCCAACCTTGATTATGATGTCCCAACAGTCGCTTTCTTCGGCCACTTAGACACCAGTGCAGAACAAACCAATGACACTAAAGCACAGATTTTGCCATACACTGGCGAAGACCTATGCATGAATAAAGAACTCAATATTTATCTACGTAAGAGTGAGTTCCCTGAACTGGTGAATTACATTGGTGATGACATCATCGTCACCGATGGAACCAGCCTATTAGGCGCTGATGATAAAGCGGCAATAGCCTCTATCATGGATATGCTGCAATATTTCAAACAAAACCCAGAAATCAAACATGGCACCATCAAAATTGGCTTTGTTCCAGATGAAGAACAGGGGCTCCGCGGCGCTAAAGCTTTTGATGTGCAAGAATTTGGGGCGGATTTTGCTTATACATTAGACTGCTGCGGGATAGGTGAATTAGTGTATGAAAATTGGAACGCTGGCGATGCCGAAATTATCTTTACCGGTAAATCAGCACACCCAATGTCTGCAAAAGGTAAATTAATCAATTCACTATTAATGGCGCAGAAGTTTATTGCTATGTTACCAGGCGGTGAAGCACCTGAATATACCGATGGCCGTGAAGGTTATTATTGGGTAAAACAAATGTCAGGTAACAGCGCACGTACTGTCCTAAAAATGGATGTGCGTGATTTTACAGAAGAAGGTTACCGCACCCGTATGGCTTTCTTAAAAAAATTAGCAGAAAGCTGTGAAGGTTTATGGGGTAAAGAGAGCGTTGTTTGTAAATTATCAGACCGTTATTCTAACGTTTATAACAGCTTGCAAGGTGAAAACCGCTACCCGATCGATATCGCCGTTGAGGCGTACCAAGCTTGTGGTATCACGCCTAAAGTGATCCCAATGCGTGGTGGGTATGATGGTGCAGCATTGTCACAAAATGGCTTGCCTTGCCCAAATATTTTCACTGGTGCACATAATTTCCACTCCATCTATGAATATTTGCCAGTAAAATCACTGTATGCTGCAAGTGACGTATTAAAACAAGTCGTACAAATTACTGCTGAGCGCTTCAAACCAGGAGCTAAAGCATGATCCCAATTCTAACGGTGCTGATTATCGTTGTTTTGGTTGCGCGGTTTATTTTGAAGGGATACAAAGCTGAACCAGTATTATTAATTGCTGGTTTAGTATTGATGATATTCACCCTAGCCCTTGGCTGGGGGCCTATCCTCCCTAAAAATGTCGCCACCACAGGGATAACTTGGCTCGACCCATTTGAGGTCATGCGTGATTTATTCAGTAGTCGCGCTGCTGATCTCGGTTTAATGATCATGGCATTGATGGGCTTTGCGCACTATATGGACCATATCGGTGCCAATGAAGCGGTAGTGCGTGTTGCAACCAAGCCACTGAAAAATATGCGTTCACCTTATGTACTACTATTTTTCTCTTTCTTGTTGGCGAGTATCTTGCAATTAGCCATTCCATCAGCAACAGGCTTGGCCGTATTGTTAATGGGTACCATGTTCCCAATCATGATTGGCTTGGGGTTATCACCGGCATCTGCGGCTGGGGTTATCGCGACATCCCTTGGTGTTGCCTATACACCAACGGCGATTGATGCTATCCGTGGCGCAAAAGCTGTTGATATGTCTGTCGTTGAATATGTACTTTATTACCAAGGCCCTGCCGCATTAGCAACCGTCCTTGTTGTAGGAATTACACATATATTTTGGCAGCGCCATTGTGACCGTAAACAAGGCTTTGTACCAGAGATTGGAAAAGCGGTACAGTCTCACGAAAAAGAAGAAAACAAAAAATCCGTACCCGGATACTATGCATTTCTTCCTATGTTACCTATCGTGATGGCTGTTGGTACTTCAAACTTATTCTTTAATGGTATTCACTTGGATGTCGTCACAATCGTATTAATTGCTATGGCAATCTGTATGGTGATTGAAACTGCACGAGTCCGTAATTTCAAAATAGTTTGTAATGGCTTCCAAACCTTTTTAAATGGAATGGGCCATGCGTTTAGTAATGTCGTCGGGTTATTAGTTGCGGCTGGTGTTTTTGCTCATGGTATTAAAGTCAGTGGTGCTATAGACCAACTTATCCTTGGTGCAGAATCAGTCGGCTTACCGCCATTTGCAATGGCAATTGTGTTTGCCTTAGTCACTCTTGCTGCAGCAATTATTATGGGTTCAGGTAATGCACCATTCTTAGCATTCGTGGAGTTAATCCCACAAATTGCTCACAGTATGGGCGTAAACCCAATCGCTATGATCCTGCCGATGCAACAGGCTTCTCATATGGGGCGTGGTATGTCCCCTGTTGCGGGGGTTATCATTGCGGTTTCCAGCGGAGCTAAACTACAACCTTTCGATGTAGTCAAACGTACTGCTGTACCATTGATGGTCGGGTTTGTTGCCCACTGTGCAATTATAGGTATTTTTTATTAATCACGAAACTTATCAATAATAATGACAAAGCGGGAAAATATTCCCGCTTTTATTTTTTAATAACATAACATTAATGCTGACACTGGCATGGCTCATCATGTTTTGTATCTGAGTCTATTGGGCAACAAGAGTTGATTGTTTTATTGATGATATTGGATAATGTGTTTACCGTATTAATGATTAATGGCAAGTTGTCACACACCGCATCACAATTTAATAAACCTTTATCTGGTTTTACTGGTGGGGTTAAGCTATCGCACAGTATTTCCTGTAAAACCAACGAGAAATTCGCAATTCCTGTGGTGTAAATGTACGCACGTCCGTCGGTTTCTTTGGCGAGTCGTTCATACTCTCTCGTCACGTTATCTCTATCAGCAAGAGTTGGAAAACGATCTAGATTGGTGGGGCTATCGTCTGGTGTACCTTGGTAGGTATATACTTTAATTCCTCTTTCTTGAGCCACAGATATAGCTTCATTATTTTTGGCGATAGCAGCACGAGTGAGAATTCCGCCGCCCCCTTCCATTCCTTCATCACCCAATACAAAGATAGCCCTACGAGCATCATCGCGCCAATCAAAATGTTTACTAATATCAATAACCGCGCGACATAAATCCTCTTTATTTCCAGCGTGATCTCGCCCGTCAGATTCTTTAAACGGCAATCTAGCTTGCAGTTCCCTTTCGTTTGCACCTATCTTGATTAAATATTCGCTGGCAGATTGATCAAACTTTGTGTTTGCCCAATTCCCTTCTATGCCTAAAAATGTCGCTCTAAGATGGGATGGACACTTTGCTGATGCCGCTTCAATCGTCGCATCAATCTGTTGACTTAAATCCCCTGCTTCATCAGCCATTGAACCGCTGGTATCAATAATAACGACTAAATCTAAAGCAATAGGGCCGTTACCTGTCACTATTTGTGCTGTATTTTTATTATGCATAATAGATGCTTGGGATGTCTGGATATTCGGAGGGAAAATACTATCTTTACTATTATCTATATTTTTATTCAAAATGATTATCCTATCGTTTATTAATTAATATTTTTATAATTAAAACTTATTAATAATAAATTAAAAGTGAAATTATAAGTTTATCGTCACACATCGGAGATAAACATTATTAATTTATTTTCCTCAATAATCACTTAATTTATAAAATCAGCTTATAGTTAAATTTAACATTCAATATTAAATTTAATTAACGCTATTATTTATAAATAAAAATCAAAATAATAATACAGCAAGTCATATAGCTACCAATTGAATAATTAAAAATACTATCGGTTGATATTTAATTTATATATAAAAAAACCGATGCACATAAGGCATCGGTTTTTTCTAGAAAACTAAGACTAATAGGTCTTAATTTTTGTCGCTAGTAAAGCCAGCGTTTAACAGTTCAGCTAAGTTCGCTGTTGCTTCATCTGCACTCACTTGTGGAGCTTCCACAACATCATTCAGATGACGGCGACGGATACGGTCTTGGTGATACGCAAAACCAGTACCTGCAGGGATCAGACGTCCAACAATAACGTTTTCTTTCAGACCACGCAGTTCGTCACGTTTACCAGCAACCGCTGCTTCAGTCAGTACGCGTGTTGTTTCTTGGAACGATGCTGCCGAGATAAAGGATTCTGTTGCCAGAGATGCTTTAGTAATACCCAACAGGTCACGAGCATAGTTAGCTGGAATTTTACCTTCAACTTCCAGTTTACGGTTAGAAACTTTAACACGTGAGTACTCAACTTGTTCACCTTCGAGGAATTCTGAACTTCCAGCATCCGCGATGGTAACTTTACGCAGCATCTGACGCACGATAACCTCAATGTGTTTATCGTTTATCTTAACGCCTTGTAAGCGGTAAACTTCCTGAACCTCGTTAGTGATATAACGTGTCACTGCATGAACACCACGCAGACGCAGAATATCATGTGGAGATTCTGGACCATCAGAAACAACATCACCGCGTTCGACGATCTCACCTTCAAACACGTTGAGCTGACGCCATTTAGGGATCATCTCTTCGTATGGATCACTACCATCTAATGGTGTGATAACCAAACGACGCTTACCTTTGGTTTCTTTACCAAACGAGATAATACCGCTAATTTCAGCCAAGATAGCTGGTTCTTTCGGACGACGAGCTTCAAACAAGTCAGCTACGCGTGGCAGACCACCCGTGATATCTTTTGTACCCACAGATTCTTGTGGAATACGTGCTAAAGTATCACCCGCGCTGATAGCAACACCATCATCTAACTGAACAATCGCTTTACCCGGTAAGAAATACTGAGTTGGCATATCAGTGTTAGGAATAAGAACATCGTTACCTTTTGCGTCAATAACACGCAAAGCAGGACGTAAATCTTTACCACCACTAGTACGTTCAGCGCTATCCAGTACAACGATTGAAGACAGACCAGTTAATTCATCAGTCTGACGCGTCATCGTTTGACCATCAAGCATGTCAGAGAAGCTGATAAAGCCTGAAACTTCACTGACGACTGGCATCGTATGTGGATCCCAGTTAGCAACAGTTTCGCCACCTGTTACCGCAGCGCCATCGCCTTTCGTCAAGTGCGCACCGTAAGGGACTTTATAGCTTTCTTTCGTACGACCGAACTCATCGATCAGGCGAAGTTCTGTATTACGTGAAGTAATAACCAACTTACCTTCTGAGTTAGTAACATATTTCGCGTTAACTAATTTCAGCGTACCTGTGTTACGAACTTGAATGCTAGATTCAGCTGCCGCACGAGATGCCGCACCACCGATGTGGAACGTACGCATCGTCAACTGTGTACCCGGCTCACCGATTGATTGTGCCGCGATAACACCGATAGCTTCACCTTTGTTAATGATATGACCACGAGCAAGGTCACGACCATAACAGTGAGCACACACACCGAAGTCAGTTTCACAACTTACTACTGAACGAACTTTAACGCTGTCGACTGAGTTAGCTTCTAACAAGTCACACAGTTTTTCGTGCAGTAATGTGTTACGTGGAACTAAAATATCCGCAGTACCTGGAACCAGAATGTCTTCTGCAGTCACACGACCCAGTACACGCTCACGCAGTGGTTCTTTCACGTCACCACCCTCGATAACCGGAGTCATCAGGATACCTTCATGAGTACCACAGTCGTCTTCAGTAACAACCAAGTCCTGTGCAACGTCAACTAAACGACGAGTCAAGTAACCGGAGTTCGCTGTTTTCAATGCAGTATCGGCAAGACCTTTACGCGCACCGTGCGTCGAAATAAAGTACTGGAGAACGTTCAGACCTTCACGGAAGTTTGCCGTGATTGGTGTTTCGATGATTGAGCCATCTGGCTTAGCCATCAGACCACGCATACCCGCTAGCTGACGGATCTGAGCAGCAGAACCACGAGCACCGGAGTCGGCCATCATAAAGATACTGTTGAAAGAAACTTGTTGTTCTTCTTCACCATCACGGTTAATAACCGTTTCAGTTGACAAGTTTTCCATCATTGCTTTTGCAACGCGTTCGTTTGCAGCAGCCCAGATATCGATAACTTTGTTATAACGTTCGCCTGCTGTTACCAAACCAGATTGGAACTGTTCTTGAATTTCAGCAACTTCTGCTTCTGCTTCTGCGATGATCCCAGCTTTTTTCTCTGGAATAACCATATCGTCGATACCAACCGATGCACCAGAACGTGCCGCATAGGCAAAACCGGTGTACATGATTTGGTCAGCAAAAATAACGGTTGGCTTCAGACCCAATACGCGGTAGCAGGTGTTCAGCATTTTGGAAATCGCTTTCTTACCGAGTGCTTGGTTAACCAATGCATAAGGCAGACCTTTCGGTACGATCATCCATAAAATTGCACGACCAATCGTGGTATCAACTAAACCAGTATTAATCGTAATGTTACCTTCCGAATCTTTAACTTCTTCAGTGATACGGACTTTAACACGGGCATGCAGTGATGCATGACCTGAACGGTAAACACGCTCAGCTTCTTTAGGGCCGGCTAACACCATGCCTTCGCCTTTCGCGTTTACACAGTCACGAGTCATGTAGTAAAGACCTAATACAACGTCCTGAGAAGGAACGATGATAGGCTCACCACTTGCAGGTGACAGAATGTTGTTTGTTGACATCATCAACGCACGTGCTTCTAACTGAGCTTCCAGAGTTAGAGGAACGTGTACCGCCATTTGGTCACCATCGAAGTCGGCGTTATATGCCGCACAAACGAGTGGGTGCAATTGGATAGCTTTACCTTCGATCAAGATAGGTTCGAAAGCTTGGATACCCAGACGGTGAAGTGTTGGTGCACGGTTCAGCATAACTGGATGTTCGCGGATAACTTCATCCAAGATATCCCAAACAACAGCTTCTTCGCGCTCAACCATTTTCTTCGCAGCTTTAATGGTTGTTGCCAGACCACGTAATTCTAATTTGCCATAGATAAATGGTTTGAATAACTCAAGTGCCATTTTCTTAGGCAGACCGCACTGATGCAGACGTAGGTATGGACCTACGGTGATAACAGAACGACCTGAGTAGTCAACACGCTTACCAAGTAAGTTCTGACGGAAACGACCTTGTTTACCTTTGATCATATCAGCCAAAGATTTCAGAGGACGTTTGTTAGAACCAGTGATAGCACGACCACGACGACCGTTATCTAACAGCGCATCAACCGCTTCTTGCAACATACGTTTTTCGTTACGTACGATGATGTCTGGCGCAGCCAGATCCAGAAGACGTTTCAGACGGTTATTACGGTTGATTACGCGACGATACAGATCGTTGAGATCGGACGTTGCGAAACGGCCACCATCCAATGGAACTAATGGACGCAGATCAGGTGGTAATACTGGCAGCACATTTAGGATCATCCACTCTGGTTTGTTGCCAGATTGAATAAATGCTTCCAGTAGTTTGATACGCTTAGTCAGCTTTTTACGCTTAGTTTCAGAGTTAGTTTCGTTTAACTCTTCACGCAGCGTTTCACACTCGTTCTCAAGATCGAGGTTTTTCAGCAGGCCTTGGATAGCTTCCGCACCCATTTTCGCATCAAATTCGTCACCGAACTCTTCTAGCGCATCTAAATATTGCTCTTCTGTCAGAATCTGTGCACGCTCAAGGCTAGTCATACCACCTTCAACGACGACATATGATTCAAAGTACAGAACGCGTTCGATATCACGCAGTGGCATATCGAGCAACAAACCGATACGTGATGGCAGTGATTTTAAGAACCAGATATGTGCAGTCGGAGAAGCAAGTTCAATATGACCCATGCGCTCACGACGGACTTTGGTCTGTGTAACTTCAACGCCACACTTCTCACAAATCACACCACGGTGTTTTAAACGTTTGTACTTACCGCACAGACATTCGTAATCTTTTACTGGCCCGAAAATACGTGCACAGAAAAGACCGTCACGCTCAGGTTTGAACGTACGGTAGTTAATGGTTTCTGGCTTTTTCACTTCACCGAATGACCACGAACGGATCATATCAGGTGATGCCAGAGCAATTTTGATCGCATCAAACTCTTCGGTCTTGGTTTGCGCTTTCAGAAACTTTATTAAGTCTTTCACAAAATGGCTCCTGTCGGAGTTAGACCTGTCAGGTGAGTGTTCAAAGCCACTCTCCCCAAATCCCAGTGCTTACATAGGCCGGAAGGCGAGCCCTCCGGCACAAAACGAATTACTCGTCTTCCAGCTCGATGTTGATACCCAGTGAGCGGATTTCTTTCAGCAATACGTTGAAAGATTCCGGCATACCAGGTTCCATCTGATGGCTGCCATCGACGATGTTTTTATACATCTTCGTACGGCCGTTAACGTCATCCGATTTAACTGTAAGCATTTCTTGAAGAGTATAGGCTGCACCGTATGCTTCCAGTGCCCACACTTCCATCTCCCCGAAACGCTGACCACCGAACTGCGCTTTACCACCCAGCGGTTGCTGAGTAACCAAGCTATAAGAACCTGTTGAACGGGCGTGCATCTTATCGTCAACCAAGTGGTTTAGTTTCAGCATGTACATATAACCAACAGTAACTTGACGTTCAAAACGCTCGCCAGTACGACCATCGAATAATGTAATCTGACCTGAAGTTGGTAGACCACCCAATTTCAGTAGTTCTTTGATTTCTTTCTCTTTCGCACCATCAAATACTGGTGTTGCAATTGGCATACCTTTTTTCAGGTTCTCAGCCAAACGCATAACTTCTTCGTCAGAGAAAGTGTTCAAGTCAACTTTCTGGCGCGGGTCATCACCTAAATCGTATGCTTTTTGGATAAACTCACGCAGTTTGGCAACTTCTTCTTGCTGTTTAAGCATAGCATTGATTTTCTCACCAATACCTTTCGCAGCCATCCCTAAGTGGGTTTCCAAAATCTGACCGATGTTCATACGTGATGGTACGCCCAGCGGGTTCAGAACGATATCAACTGGGTTACCGTTTTCATCGTAAGGCATGTCTTCAACTGGGTTGATTTTTGAGATAACACCTTTGTTACCATGGCGACCCGCCATTTTATCACCCGGTTGGATCTGACGTTTAACAGCCAGATAAACCTTAACAATTTTCAGTACACCCGGTGCTAAGTCATCACCTTGAGTAATTTTACGACGTTTCGCATCGAGTTTTTTCTCAAACTCAGATTTCAGTTCATCGTACTGTTCGGCTAACTGTTCTAACTGGTTTTGCTTCTCTTCGTCTGCTAAAGATAGCTCTAACCAACGATCACGAGGCAGTTTATCCAGTTTTTCAGCTTCAATTCCACCATTAACCAGTACAGAACGGATACGAGCAAACAGACCTGCTTCAAAAATACGCAGTTCTTCTGTTAAGTCTTTCTTCGCATCACGTAACTGAGTTTCTTCGATCTCTAATGCACGTTTATCTTTCTCTACGCCATCACGAGTAAATACTTGTACGTCAATAACCGTACCAGAAACACCGTTAGGAACACGTAAAGAAGAGTCTTTAACGTCTGATGCTTTTTCACCGAAGATAGCACGTAACAGTTTCTCTTCTGGCGTTAATTGTGTTTCACCTTTAGGTGTCACTTTACCGACCAGAATGTCGCCGCCTTTCACTTCTGCACCGATATAAACGATACCGGATTCGTCAAGTTTAGAAAGTGCAGCTTCACCGACGTTTGGAATATCCGCAGTGATTTCTTCAGGCCCTAATTTAGTGTCACGAGACACACAAGAAAGTTCCTGAATGTGAATAGTTGTGAAACGGTCTTCTTGAACAACACGCTCAGAGACTAAGATGGAGTCTTCGAAGTTATAACCATTCCATGGCATGAATGCCACACGCATGTTTTGACCAAGCGCTAATTCACCGAGGTCTGTTGAAGGACCATCAGCTAACACGTCACCACGTTCAACTGGTTCACCTAAAGATACACAAGGCATCTGGCTAATACAGGTATTTTGGTTCGAACGTGTATATTTGGTCAGGTTATAAATATCGATCCCAGCTTCACCCGGATACATCTCATCTTCGTTAACTTTAATCACGATACGAGAAGCATCAACGTACTGAACTGAACCACCACGTCTTGCAACAGCAGTAACCCCTGAGTCAACCGCTACTGCGCGTTCCATACCTGTACCTACCAACGGTTTGTCAGCACGTAAAGTAGGAACCGCTTGACGTTGCATGTTCGCACCCATCAATGCACGGTTAGCATCATCGTGTTCAAGGAATGGGATCAGTGACGCCCCTACAGAAACAACCTGTTGGGTCGAAACGTCCATATATTCAACTTGTTCACGGCTGAATAAGCTTGATTCACCTTTGTTACGACAAGTGATCAGTTCTTCAACAAAGCTACCATCATCACCTAAAACGGTGTTCGCCTGAGCAATGATAAAGTTGCCTTCTTCGATTGCAGACAGATAGTGAATTTCGTCAGTAACTAAGCCATCACGAACTAAACGGTATGGGGTTTCCAAGAAACCGTACTCATTGGTCTGTGCATAAACAGATAATGAGTTAATCAGACCGATGTTCGGGCCTTCAGGCGTTTCGATTGGACATACACGACCGTAGTGAGTTGGGTGAACGTCACGTACTTCGAAGCCCGCACGCTCACGAGTCAGACCACCTGGACCTAACGCAGAGATACGACGTTTGTGCGTAATTTCAGATAGCGGGTTGTTCTGGTCCATAAATTGGGACAGCTGGCTGGAACCAAAGAACTCTTTAACTGCCGCTGAAATTGGTTTCGCGTTGATCATGTCTTGTGGCATTAATGCATCAAGGTCGCCCAGAGAAAGACGCTCTTTCACTGCACGCTCAACACGGACCAGACCTACACGGAACTGGTTTTCTGCCATCTCACCAACAGAACGAATACGACGGTTACCTAAGTGGTCGATATCATCAACTTCACCTTTACCGTTACGGATATCGATGAGTTTACGCATAACATCAATGATGTCTTCTTCACTCAAGATACCAGAACCTTCGATTTCTTCGCGGTTCAGTGAACGGTTGAACTTCATGCGGCCTACTGCAGACAAGTCGTAACGGTCTTCAGAGAAGAATAAGTTTTCGAACAAGTTCTCAGCAGCTTCACGTGTTGGTGGCTCACCAGGGCGCATCATACGGTAGATTTCTACCAGTGCACTTAAACGATCGTTAGTTGGGTCGACACGAACGGTTTCAGAAATGTAAGCACCGTGGTCTAAGTCATTAGTAAACAATGTTTCGATTGTTTTATGACCTGACTGGCTTAAACGCGCTAACATATCTAAAGAAAGCTCCATGTTCGCTGCACAAATCAGCTCACCAGTACTTTCATCAATGTAGTCTCTTGCAACAACTTTACCTGCAATATATTCAACAGGTACTTCGATGTTACTAACTTCTTCTTTTTCTAACTGACGAATATGACGTGCTGTGATACGGCGGCCTTTTTCTACATAGACTTTACCGTTCGCTTCGATATCAAAAGAAGCTGTTTCACCACGTAAACGCTCAGGAACTAGCGTCATCATCAGTTTGTTATCGCGGATTTGGAAGACAGTTTTTTCGAAGAACAGATTTAAGATATCTTCAGTACTGTAATCCATTGCACGTAGAATAATGGTCGCTGGTAATTTACGGCGACGGTCAATACGTACAAATAGGTTATCTTTCGGGTCAAATTCGAAATCAAGCCATGAACCACGGTAAGGGATAATACGTGCGTTATATAGCACTTTACCTGAAGAGTGTGTTTTACCTTTATCGCTGTCAAAGAATACACCAGGGCTACGGTGTAACTGAGAAACGATAACACGCTCAGTACCGTTGATAACGAAAGTTCCGTTTTCAGTCATGAGTGGAATTTCACCCATGTAGACTTCTTGTTCTTTGATGTCTTTAACTGTACCTTCTGGCGCTTCACGCTCATAAACGATGAGACGTAATTTCACTCGTAAAGGTGCAGAGTAAGTTACACCGCGAATTTGACATTCTTTAACATCAAAAACAGGCTCGCCTAAACGATAGCTGACATATTGTAGTTCAGCATTACCGCTATAGCTCTGAATTGGAAACACAGAACGGAAAGCTGCTTCTAGCCCATTCTGGCCATCTGGATCTTGCTCGATAAACTTCTGGAACGAGTCAAGTTGGATAGAAAGGAGATATGGTATGTCCAAAACTTGTGGACGTTTACCAAAGTCCTTACGAATACGTTTTTTCTCGGTATAGGAGTAAACCATAGGTTTCCTCAGCTCGTTGATCAGTGACCCAAGTGGTTAGCTCTTTTAGTAAGAGTCTGAACCGCAACGCGTTTTTTATTAGAAACGGAAAATGAATACTTTCCTTAATACTCATTGCTATTACTCTTAAATCATTTCATTGCGTTACATTTGCTACCGAGCTACCCGAGCGGGTCGTAGCTAAGAACACAGTATATTAAGTCGTCAATAGAAAGAAGTATTGGAGGGTTGTTGTTAACATTAAAACTGCGTGAAAAGCTGTTAACACCCATCACGCTTTACAGCGCAAAAAGGCTGGTGATTAAAAAATCACCAGCCGTCAGCCTAAATAAACTAGGCTGCGTTCTTGAAGTTAAACTTATTTAAGTTCAACAGAAGCGCCTGCTTCTTCAAGAGCTTTCTTCAGAGTTTCAGCTTCGTCTTTGCTTGCGCCTTCTTTGATAGTCGCTGGAGCTGATTCTACCATGTCTTTAGCTTCTTTCAGGCCAAGACCAGTTGCGCCACGAACTGCTTTGATGACTGCAACTTTGTTGCCGCCAATACCAGTCAGAACAACATCAAACTCAGTTTTTTCTTCAGCAGCTTCAGCAGCAGCACCTGGTGCAGCAGCAACAGCAGCAGCAGCAGAAACGCCGAATTTTTCTTCCATCATAGTAATCAGTTCAACAACGTCCATTACAGACATTTCTGCAACTGCATCAAGGATTTGGTCTTTAGTGATAGACATAACAAGTGTTCCTAAAATTCAGAAATAGTTTATACGTTAAAAAGCAACGAAGGAAAGGGCTTATGCAGCTTCTTTCTGATCGCGCAGAGCAGCCAGAGTACGAACCAGTTTGCCGGCAGCGGCTTCTTTCATGGTTGCCATCAGGCGTGCGATTGCTTCTTCGTAAGTTGGGAGAGTTGCCAGACGATCGATATCTTTCGCTTGGATTAACTCACCTTCAAAGGCCGCAGCTTTAATCTCAAATGCTGGATTCGCTTTCGCGAACTCTTTGAACAGACGAGCAGCAGCGCCCGGATGTTCGTTAGAGAAAGCAATTAAGGTTGGACCAACAAACGCGTCTTTCAGTACATCATAAGAAGTACCTTCAACAGCACGGCGGATCAGTGTATTACGAACAACACGGATATAAACGCCAGCTTCGCGACCTGCTTTACGCAGTTCAGTCATTTTTGCTACAGTTACGCCGCGTGAATCAGCAACAACTGCAGAAAGCGCGCCTTTGGCTACTTCGCTGACTTCAGCAACAATCGCTTGTTTGTCTTGAAGATTTAGTGCCATTAGCTTCTTGCTCCTGGATTAACCGGGAAACCCCCGGGACTCACATCACTCAGACACAACATGTGTTTGAGCGCTAAAACACGGTGAGCAGAATCCAGAATAAAATTCTAGGTATCTCTGTCACCGTCTACGCAGGCAAATTAAGTAGCTATTAATAACTAATAAACTACACCTGCGGTCTTGGACGGGGTCTGGAAAGGCCAGACTCCATACCGAAATTCGTGGTTTGTTGAGCATATTTCTATACCCAACAAACTCAAGGCGTCAAATTCTATACAAAATTGACGCAAAGGTAAAGCCTAATTACCAATTAGCCAAAGCTATGGAAATTAAACTGTCGCTGATAAACCAGCTTGGTCAACAGCAACACCTGCACCCATCGTCGTAGACAGGCTAACTTTCTTGATGAAAACACCTTTAGCTGAAGCTGGTTTTGCTTTTTTCAGAGCAACCAACAGAGCTTCTAAGTTTTCTTTCAGTTTGTCAGCATCGAAATCAACTTTACCGATAGTGGTGTGGATGATTCCGTTTTTGTCATTACGGTAACGAACCTGACCTGCTTTAGCATTGTTAACTGCTTCAGCAACGTTTGGTGTTACAGTACCAACTTTCGGGTTTGGCATCAGACCACGTGGGCCTAAAACTTGACCTAATTGGCCAACAACGCGCATTGCATCTGGAGATGCGATAACAACGTCGAAGTCCATTTCACCAGCTTTGATTTTATCAGCCAGATCTTCCATACCAACCAGTTCAGCACCTGCAGCTTTAGCAGCTTCAGCGTTTGCGCCCTGTGCAAATACAGCAACGCGAACTGAACGGCCAGTACCGTGTGGCAGTACAGTAGCACCGCGAACGTTTTGGTCAGATTTACGAGCATCGATGCCCAGGTTGATAGCTACGTCAACGCTTTCTACGAATTTAGCAGTTGCTAATTCTTTCAGCAGTGCAACGGCTTCGTTGATGTCGTACTGTTTAGTTGCATCAACTTTCTCACGGATATTGCGCATGCGCTTAGTCAGTTTAGCCATTGTCTTAGTCCTCCACTACCAGGCCCATGGAACGAGCAGTACCTTCGATTGAACGCATCATTGCGTCAATATCAGCACCAGTCATGTCCGCAGCTTTAGTTTCAGCGATTTCGCGAATCTGAGCAGAGGTCACTTTACCAACTTTGTCTTTGTTAGGCTTACCTGAACCAGACTTAACGCCAGCTGCTTTTTTCAGCAGAACTGCTGCAGGTGGAGTTTTGGTAACGAAAGTGAAAGAACGGTCTGCATAAACAGTAATAACAACAGGAATTGGTAAACCTTTTTCTAGGCTGTCTGTTTTTGCGTTGAACGCTTTACAGAATTCCATGATGTTAACACCTTGTTGACCCAGAGCTGGACCAACTGGTGGACTTGGGTTCGCCATACCAGCTGCAACTTGCAGCTTAACGTAGGCTTGAACTTTCTTAGCCATGATATTTCCTCTAGATGGGTGATAGCGCCTTACGATTTGCAAGGCTCCCCGTTACATTAAACATGCCCCGCCCTATATTAAGCCAGTTAAGAGGCTAAATTGGCAAAGCATAAAAACAAAAGGCGCGAAATTGTAGTCAAATTTCACGCCTTTTGCAAGTCAGTTTTGTCGTTTAGATTAGGCTTTTTCGACTTGGCCAAAATCCAATTCGACTGGAGTTGCACGACCAAAGATAGAAACAGAGACTTTTAAGCGGCTCTTTTCATAATCGATTTCTTCAACAACACCGTTAAAGTCAGCAAATGGACCTTCACTAACGCGAACCATTTCACCAGGTTCAAACAGTGTTTTCGGACGTGGCTTATCACCAACTTGTTGTAAGCGGTTCATGATCGCATCAACTTCTTTATCGCTAATAGGTGCAGGTCGATCTGACGTTCCACCAATGAACCCCATTACACGTGGTACACTACGTACTAAGTGCCAAGAGTCATCGTTCATGACCATTTGGACTAAGACATAGCCTGGGAAGAATTTACGTTCACTCTTACGGCGCTGACCGCTACGGATTTCAACAACCTCTTCTGTTGGAACCATAACTTCGCCAAAAGAATCTTCCATAGCATGTAATTTGATATGTTCACGTAAAGACTGTGCTACGCGACCTTCAAAACCAGAGAATGCCTGAATGACATACCAGCGCTTTTTAGGTGAATCGGACATTTAGAATAACCTCAGGCTTGTAATAAATGAAACTAAACGCACCAGGATACCATCTAATCCCCACAGTATTAATGACATAACCGCCGTTACTGCGGCAACAATCAATGTAGTTTGTAATGTTTCCTGGCGAGTAGGCCAAATGACTTTTCTCATCTCAATGCGAGCTTCGCGCGCAAACGCCAGTGTTGCTTTACCTTTTGCAGTCCATAAAGCGACGGCACCCGCAATAGCGACAACAGCCACGACCGCAAAAGCACGCAGGGCGAGATTATATTGACGGAAGTAATAGTTGCCGACAATAGCAATTATTAATAGGGCACAGACAATTACCCATTTGAAGATGTCTGCACTGCGTCCACTTCCTTGAGCTTCGCTATTCGCACTCATAATTCAACCTGTTACCATGAAGTATGTACAAAGCCAGCTTGTTTACAAAGGTAAAACAAGCAAGCCAAACCAATAGAATATGCCAACATATCCCCCAAATACTACCAACTCAACCTGTAGCACCTGATAAGGATATCAATAACATCACCTGCGAGTTAAAGGCGATTAGCCTTGTTTAATGGAGTTAAATTAGCGCTATTGGTTCTGCAAATACGACTAAATGCAGTCACATTCTATTTCGCAAGTACTATTTGTTGGCCAGTACTATCCATTTCACAAGTGCTATCCATTCCGCAGGAATTTCAGCATGCTCAGCAAATTTTTCAACCACACCAATAGGAAAATAACCTTCTTTTTTGTGGCAGCGGTAAAATATACCATATCTTCTGAGCAAAACCTTAATAAATCTCATATAACTGCGTAAAGTAAACAACGCAGTTACCAATTTATTGTTTCAAATCGTTGTTTCAGAGCCTATCTCACCAATAATTATATAAACGATTGATGAGATAGGTTCTTAATTTTGCAACGTATAAAAAGGACGTCTAATAGACGCCCTTTTTTACTAAAGTAGTTCTTTCTTATTCAGAAAGAGCGGTATTATGCAATGATTTTTGCAACAACACCCGCACCTACAGTACGGCCACCTTCACGGATTGCGAAACGTAAACCGTCGTCCATCGCGATTGGGTGGATCAGGGTAACGATCATGTTGATGTTATCACCTGGCATTACCATTTCTACGCCTTCTGGCAGTTCGATAGTACCTGTTACGTCAGTTGTACGGAAGTAGAACTGTGGACGGTAACCTTTGAAGAATGGAGTATGACGACCACCTTCATCTTTGCTCAGAATATAAACTTCTGATTCGAACTGAGTATGTGGCTTGATTGAACCTGGTTTAGCCAATACTTGACCACGTTGAATTTCTTCACGTTTTGTACCACGTAACAGAACACCAACGTTCTCACCTGCACGACCTTCGTCAAGCAGTTTACGGAACATTTCAACACCAGTACAGGTAGTTTTTACAGTGTCTTGGATACCAACGATTTCAACTTCTTCACCAACTTTGATGATACCACGCTCAACACGGCCTGTTACTACTGTACCACGACCTGAGATTGAGAATACGTCTTCGATTGGCAGCAGGAATGGCTTGTCAATTGCACGCTCTGGCTCTGGGATGTAAGAATCCAAGTGCTCTGCTAATTCAACAATTTTCGCTTCCCACTCTGGGTTGCCTTCCAGCGCTTTCAGAGCTGAACCACGAACAACTGGAGTGTCGTCGCCTGGGAAATCGTATTGAGACAGAAGTTCACGAACTTCCATTTCAACTAATTCTAACAGCTCTTCGTCGTCTACCATGTCACATTTGTTCAGGAAAACGATGATGTATGGAACACCAACCTGACGACCTAACAGGATGTGCTCACGAGTTTGTGGCATTGGGCCATCTGTCGCAGCAACAACCAGGATTGCACCGTCCATCTGAGCAGCACCAGTGATCATGTTTTTAACATAGTCGGCGTGTCCTGGGCAGTCTACGTGTGCGTAGTGGCGAGTTGGAGTATCGTACTCTACGTGAGAAGTAGAGATGGTGATACCACGCGCTTTTTCTTCTGGTGCGTTATCGATTTGATCGAATGCACGCGCTGCGCCGCCGTAAGTTTTAGCCAGAACAGTAGTGATAGCTGCTGTCAGAGTAGTTTTACCATGGTCAACGTGGCCGATAGTACCAACGTTAACGTGCGGTTTTGAACGTTCAAATTTTTCTTTAGACACGACTCTATTCCTTATGGAGTTCCCTCTTCACTATAAAGAAGGAACTTAAATTAAAGTAGTTAATCGATAAAAAACCGATTATTTAGCGTTACGAGCTTCGATAACAGCTTGTGCAACGTTGTTTGGTGCTTCATTGTACTTCAGGAACTCCATAGAGTATGAAGCACGACCTTGTGTCTGAGAACGCAGGTCAGTAGCATAACCGAACATTTCCGACAATGGTACTTGTGCACGAACGACTTTACCAGTAGGTAGGTCATCCATACCTTCAATCATACCACGACGACGGTTCAGGTCACCAATAACATCACCCATGTAGTCTTCTGGTGTTTCCACTTCGACTTTCATGATTGGCTCAAGCAGAACTGGTTTAGCTTTTTTGAAGCCATCTTTAAACGCGATTGATGCCGCAAGTTTAAACGCCAATTCAGAGGAGTCAACATCATGGTAAGAACCGAAATGTAGACGAACACCCATGTTAACCACAGGATAACCCGCTAATGGGCCAGATTTCAGCTGCTCTTGGATACCTTTGTCAACCGCAGGGATGTATTCAGTAGGAATTACACCACCTTTGATTTCGTTGACAAATTCGTAGTCCATTGGAGCACCGTCTTTATCGTTTTTGTCCAGTGGGAACATATCGATAACGACATGACCATACTGACCACGACCACCAGACTGTTTAGCGTGTTTACCTTCGATATCAGTCACTTTAGCAGTGATTGCTTCGCGGTAAGCTACTTGAGGTTTACCAACGTTCGCTTCAACTTTAAATTCGCGACGCATACGGTCAACCAGAACGTCCAAGTGCAATTCACCCATACCAGCGATGATAGTCTGATTCGTCTCTTCATCACTTGATACGCGGAAAGATGGATCTTCTTGCGCCAAACGGCCCAATGCGATACCCATTTTTTCTTGGTCAGCTTTAGTTTTTGGTTCGATTGCAACAGAGATTACTGGCTCTGGGAATTCCATACGCTCTAGGATGATTGGTGCATCAATCGCACATAAAGTATCACCTGTAGTAACGTCTTTCAGACCGATAGCTGCCGCGATGTCACCAGCGCGAACTTCTTTAATCTCTTCACGTTTATTAGCGTGCATCTGTACGATACGGCCAAAACGCTCTTTTTTCGCTTTAACTGCGTTCAATACTGTGTCACCTGAGTTAACAACACCAGAGTAAACACGGAAGAACGTCAAGTTACCCACGAATGGGTCAGTTGCAATTTTAAATGCTAATGATGAGAATGGCTCATCATCACTTGCGTGACGCTCAGCTGGAGTGTCTTTACCGTCGTCCAGAATACCATTGATCGCAGGTACATCTGTTGGCGCAGGTAAGTAATCAATAACTGCATCCAGCATCGCCTGAACACCTTTGTTCTTAAATGCAGAACCACAGGTAACCAGGATAATTTCACTTGCAAGAACACGTTGACGTAATGCAGCTTTAATTTCTGCTTCAGTCAGTTCTTCACCGCCCAGATATTTCTCCATCAGTTCTTCTGATGCTTCTGCTGCGGTTTCGATTAGGTTGTTGTGCCACTCTTCAGCTGCTTCTTGCATGTTCGCAGGGATATCTTCGTATTCGAAGGTAACGCCTTGGTCTTCATCGCTCCACTTGATTGCTTTCATTTTCAGCAAGTCAATAACACCAGTGAACGACTCTTCTGCGCCGACTGGTAATTGCAGTGGAACTGCGTTAGCTGCTAAACGTGTTTTTAATTGCTCAACAACACGTAAGAAGTTCGCACCCATACGGTCCATTTTGTTAACGAACGCAATACGTGGAACTTTATATTTGTTAGCCTGACGCCATACAGTTTCAGACTGTGGCTGAACACCACCAACCGCACAGTAAACCATTACTGCGCCATCAAGAACACGCATAGAACGTTCTACTTCGATGGTGAAGTCAACGTGTCCTGGGGTGTCGATGATGTTAACACGGTGTGGCTCATACTGTTTTGCCATACCAGACCAGAATGCAGTAGTCGCAGCAGATGTGATAGTAATACCACGCTCTTGCTCCTGCTCCATCCAGTCCATTGTTGCAGAACCTTCGTGAGTCTCACCAATTTTATGGTTTACACCAGTATAGAACAGAATACGTTCAGAAGTTGTGGTTTTACCGGCGTCGATGTGTGCACTGATACCGATATTACGATAACGTGCTATGGGCGTTTGACGGGCCATTTTTTCCTCTCTCGTGGGCGTTCATTTCTTCATATAAAGGGTAGCAAAGGCTACCCTGAGATACAGCACTAAGGTCGATAAAAAATTACCAACGGTAGTGTGCGAACGCCTTGTTAGCTTCTGCCATACGGTGAACGTCTTCACGTTTCTTAACAGCGGAACCTTTGTTCTCAGCAGCATCTGATAATTCGTTTGCCAGGCGCAGAGCCATAGATTTATCACCGCGTTTACGAGCAGCATCAACGATCCAACGCATTGCCAGGGCATTACGACGAACCGGGCGAACTTCAACTGGAACTTGGTAAGTTGAACCACCAACACGGCGGGATTTAACTTCCACAGTCGGACGCACGTTATCCAGTGCTAATTCGAATGCATCAAGTTCAGTTTTACCAGAACGCTGAGCAAGGGTCTCAAGTGCGTTATATACGATTGCTTCAGCAGTAGATTTTTTCCCGTCTACCATCAGGATATTTACAAATTTGGCCAGTAATTCTGATCCGAACTTAGGATCTGGAAGAATTTTACGTTGACCTATTACGCGACGACGTGGCATGGATATGACTCCGTTGTTAATTCAGGTTTGTCCAAAACTCTACGAGTTTATTTTGACATTAAGATTAAAAATGTTTGGCCTTACTTAACGGATATCCATTAAGCCTTAGGCTTTTTAGCGCCGTACTTAGAACGTGCTTGTTTGCGGTCTTTAACACCAGAACAGTCCAGTGCTCCGCGAACGGTGTGATAACGCACACCTGGCAAGTCTTTAACACGACCACCACGGATAAGAATTACGGAGTGTTCCTGCAAGTTGTGGCCTTCACCACCAATGTAGGAAGAAACTTCATAACCATTAGTTAAACGAACACGGCATACTTTACGTAATGCTGAGTTTGGTTTTTTAGGAGTAGTAGTATATACACGTGTACATACACCACGTTTTTGCGGGCAAGCTTCCAGCGCTGGAACGTTGCTTTTCACAACTTTCGAGCTACGGGATTTGCGTACCAGCTGATTAATAGTTGCCATTATTAAAAAAGCTCCTGGTTTTTTTGCTTCGTAAACACGGATTTCGACCTCGTTCGCCAACATGACGATACACGAGGACGCGAAATTTTATTGCTGACTGGCTCAGGTGTCAAGAAATATACAACTTTTAGTGCCTTTATATGGCAAAATGTTGTTTTTGGACTTCTGTTAGCTTCACAAAACCTTGATAAGTGATTACAGAAACTGCGTTTGAGAGGGAATTTTGTAACCCCCGCGCGTTGATGTCTACATCCAATGCATACAACTGAGCCCCTGTTTTTTGCAATGCATCAAGGTAAGGCGACTGCTGTACCGCGACAACCACGCCATCTTGCATCAGTAAAACTACGTCTTTATCAGTAATTAAACGTAACACTGCCGAAAAATCACAACTAAACGGAGATGTTGCTAATGTATACAGCATAGAAAAGATCCTATCATAGATCAAAAACCACACAAAAGATTAAAATCTAAGCACCACATCGCATTCCGCAATTTTCTTGCGAATCTCTTCAACGCCAAGGATCTTAGGCGGGACTACCCATTCATGATGTTCATCCAACCCTCTTTCTTGCATAGAAGCGCGGCAAAGATAAATATTTTCAATATCATACAGCGGTAAAATTTTAAACGTAGCGATGTAATCTCGGGCCAGAACTTTGCTAGGTTGTTGTTTTGCAAGAAGCTGAAAAATACCATCAGAAATAAAAAATACATTAATGTCTTCTGTCAGCGCTGAAGTCGCCAATAAGGCATCTAACCCTTCTCGGCCACTTGCATTTCCATGAGGCATAGTTGTAAAGACAAAGGCAATTTTTTTCACACAATACCTTAGTGTTGGGCTGTTCTTAGAATTGGACTGTTCTGTCTGTGGTCATCATAGCCTCGGCTAAGCTCCCTAAGCCGCTCATGATGAAGCCATTTGCAAGATTAGCGACGGGCAGCGTTAAATTTTGCGCTTGTTCTTGGTCAACGATACCCCGTCGTAATGCGGCAGAAACACAAATGTGCATTTCACACCCTGATTGCTCTGCCAGTTCCTGCCATGCTGCAACTAAATTAAATTCATCCGTTGCAGGCGAGGTCAACAAATTAGCATTGGTCACCCCTTCCCGATAAAAAAATAGGGTTTTCAATTGGTGCCCTTCTGCAAGAAGGGCTTTCGCAAATTGGAACGCACTTGTGGCTTGTTGTGTTCCATAAGCCGGACCAGTAACTAATAAACAGTAACTTAATGAATTTACGTGACTCATTCACCGCTCTTGAATTGACGAATATATAAATAAACTGTGTGTTTAGAAATATTCAGGCGATCAGCAACTTGGTTTATCGCGTCTTTGATATCGAAAATCCCTTTTTCATAAAGGTTAAGTACTACCTGCTTGTTTTTCGCATTATTCGAAACATTACGGTCATTACCGACTTCTTCGATAGTATATTCCAGTGTTTGTGCAACAAGATCGTCAACAGAAGATGCAAAGTTAACATCTGAAGTGACTTCTTGTTTTGTTTCTGGAACAAACGATTGAATAATTTCAGAGAATGGCACATCCAAGTTCATATTAATACATAGCAAGCCAATAACACGCTGCTTACGATTACGGATAGCAATCGTCACTGATTTCATTAAATCGCCACTTTTGGCTTTCGTAAAATAAGCCTTGGAAGCGTTGGATTCTTCATCTGCCATATCATGCAACATGCGCAGTGCGAGATCCGTTATCGGCGAGCCAATTTTACGACCAGTGTGTTGCCCATTCGCTATTCTCACTGCTGAACAGTTTAGGTCTTCCAAAGAATGAAGAACAATTTCGCAGTGCCCACCAATTAACATTGCTAAGCCATCAACCGCCGCTTCATATGATTTTAAGATTTCGTGGTCGGTCTCAGTAAACGGCTGGTTATCCAGTATATTGATATCGCTGAGGTCGTGTGACTGTAAAGAATCTGACATTTTCAACATCATCCTTCTAAATGTAAAAATTCATCCCGTTGACTAATAAGGCATTCATTATTCGACTAATTTACCTTAATTATACGACTTGTAATCAACAATTATGATGATAAAAAATAAAATAGAGTCTTGTGAAGTTAAAACTCCAAGACGTTGCCGTCAAGCGAATGAATGCAAGACAGTCTGTTTTATCACAAGTTTTAAACAATTTGAGGATTTTTTTACCGAAAGTTCATCAAGGTTTGCTTCTGTCGCCACTATCATGGTGTGGCTTATCTGCAACTTACTCATTAACCGGGAGTACCTCGACTTAGCAAGATCTATAACAGAGTAAATTTAGTTTTTTCGTTATTCATATAAATGGGACTATTCGCGATAGTGATTTATTATTAATAATATATGTAAAACCAACTCATAATTATTAATTAAATAATAAAGGTATAATTATTTACAATTTTACTTAGCTGAAATAACACCAAAAACTCACCATTATAATTAAAAAGCAATTTCACTAAAAAATTTTATTAATTCGTAAGGTTTCTTATGCCAAAATACAAATCTATAGTTCTAACTATTTACTTTCTAATAGTTTCATTCAATGAAATATATGACTTATTACTGTTAATCACCGGCATTGTAACAGTGTACATCGATGAACTGACTATCTATTCAATAGCCTTTACTTTACTAATTATGGTAATGCGCTCACTGTTACTTACCTCTGTTCTAAATTATTCATTACATATCAAATCCATAATTAAACGTATTTTTATGTTAGCTATTTCATTAGTATTAATCGTTGATGCGATTAACCTTTTTGTTTTTTATTTATCAGATATTGACATTTCATATTTTACGCCTTTCCATATCATTAGAAACTCACCTAAAACATTTATATTTTTAACCGTATTATCTACTGTATTTTCTTTATTTTTAAATAAGGAGCTTTCATGGCAGGAAACAAAGATATCTTATAGATGCTAATGAGTCGCCATAGAGATAATTAAAATGCTTTATACAAAAAAAACCCAAGACCTGACGCCTTGGGCTCTTGAAACAAACTTTATTTGCGCTTATTTAGCCGCTGGTTTGATATCTAATAATTCAACATCAAAGACTAAAGTTGAGTTTGCAGGGATACCCGGAACGCCGTTTTCGCCATACGCTAAATCAGCAGGGATCACTAACTGCATTTTACCGCCTTTTTTCAGGTTAACTAGGCCTTCAGTCCAGCCTTTAATGACTGAGTTTAAAGGAATAGTCAGTGGCTCATTACGTGTGTATGAGCTGTCAAATTCAGTACCATCAATCAGAGAACCTTTGTAGTGAACAACAACTGTTTCGTCTGCTTTAGGTTTTGCACCTGTACCTTCTTTTTCAATTTTGTACAGTAAGCCAGACTTAGTTTTTACTACGCCTTTTTCTTTCGCATATTTTTCGCGGTACTCAGCACCTTTTTTCTCATTGCTTGCTGATTCTTCTTTCATTTTTTTGTCGGCAGCTTCTTTGACTTGCCCTTCAAATTGACGCAGTGTTTCTTCAACCTCTGCATCCGTCATTTTGCTTTTGCCATTGAAAGCATCTTGAACACCCGCCAGTAATTGAGCGTTATCCAAGTTAATACCAATGGTTTTTTGTTCTTCTAAAGAATTCTGCATGTAGCGGCCTAATGAAGCACCTAATGCATACGCATTACGCTCTTCTGCGTTTTTGAATGCGCTGCTTTGTGCTTTGGCTTCCGCTGCCATCACCTGTGGAGCAGCGAAAGTAAATGCTAGCGTAGTTGCTAAAAGGCTTGCCTTAAACAGTGATTTCATCCTAATCTCCGATAACTTTTATTCGAGTATGTTCGAATAGCGAACTATTCGTTTTTATGTTTATTGATAATCAACTTTTAACTTTAGAAACTGATTACCAATTAGTATAGAAAAAAATAAGAATTTCTTAGACTACATTAACAAAAAGAGGTTTCATCGCCTACATCTTTAACTAAAACTTATCTATGGATTTGTAATGTTCGGTTATTATGATGGTTTAATTATGACAAATACATCTAAGGAGAGTCGAAGATGGGCTCATCTGATACATTAGAACAACGTTTAGAACTTTTAGAAAGCAAAGTCGCCTTTCAAGAATTGGCGATTGAACAACTCAACCAGGTTATCACCGACCAACAAATGCAACTTAACCGTATGCAAGAGCATTTACGCATTGTGACGGAAAGGCTGAAATCTTCGCAAGATAGCCATTTAGCAAGGCCAGAAGAAGAAACACCCCCTCCTCATTATTAATTAGGCCACAAAAAAGGAAGCTTTCGCTTCCTTCTAATACTTAGCTATTGCTAGTTATTAATGGCAACCGCAGCCGCCTTGTTTGTGACCATGGCCTTCGCCACCGCCACAACAACCGCCTTCTGAGCCGTGGCTATGACCGCCACCGCCACAGCAACCACCTTCGTGGTCGTGGTCATGGTCGTGACCGCCTGCACCATGAACGTGCCCATGTGCAATTTCTTCTTCTGTTGCTTCACGAATAGCCATGACTTCAACATTAAATTTCAAGTTTTGGCCTGCTAACATGTGGTTACCATCAACGATAACTTCATCACCTTCAATACCGGTGATTTCAACAGGAACTGGGCCCATGTCAGTGTCAGCTAAGAAACGCATACCCACTTCTAGCTCATCAACGCCCATGAATACATCTTTAGGAACGCGTTGAACTAAGTTGTCATCGTATTGACCATATGCATCGTCTGAAGCAACTTCAACATCAAAGTTTTCACCGACAGCACGGCCTTCTAATGCTTTTTCTAGACCTGAAATTAAAGACCCACGGCCATGCAAATAGTCCATTGGCGCGCTTGCTGGGGACTCATCAACTAAAACACCGTCTTCTGTTCTTACTTGATAAGCCAAGCTGACCACCAAGTCTTTTGCTACTTTCATGACATCTCCTACTACCCATATGGGGAAAATTTTTCTGCCAATTGTACCGAAAAACTATAGTGATGTATTGAGAATTGACAAAATTCTCTCATTCAGGTGTAAAAATCCCTATAACTTGCTCTTTTTCCCTAATATGCCCAGTTGTTTCATCCCCAGCTTGACGCTGCTGATCGCCACAATTGACACATTCAACTACATCAATTTTATCTTCACGCCACATCATTAACGTGTCTTGTGACTTACATTTAGGGCAAATTGCACCTGCAATAAACCGTTTACGTGTTGACGACATGTTGGTTTCCTTTATTCATCTTTATTCCAGCCATGTGGCTGGCGATGCTCTCTAAGCATTTCTTTTTCAAACAGCTCATTTAACTCGCGCCTTGCCTCTTTGACACGAGAAACTTGGCCGCTATCCCCTTCATTTTCAGGAATAATCTCTCTAAGCACACGCATATCTAGACGGCGGAAATGTTGTTTAGCTCGGTATGCTTTATGTGGATGCATACCGGTACTAATTAATGCCTTACTCCCCAATTCTAATGCGCTAGAGAAGGTTTCTCGACTAAAGTCAGTGACACCACTTTGCAATAATTCGTGTGCCTCTACACGGCCTTTCGCGCGTGCGATGATATGTAAATTAGGGAAATTCTCTTGGCATAAATGTACAATTTCCATAACTTCTTCGGGCACATCACTAGTGATCACAATTGCCTTCGCTTTTTCTGCTCCCGCTGAGCGCAATAATTGTAGCTCACGCGCATCCCCATAATAAACAGTATAGCCATAGCGCCGCATTGTACCTATCGCTGTAACATCCTGTTCAAGTACGGTAATTTTGACTTTATTGGCCATTAATAGGCGGCCTACCACTTGCCCCATACGACCAAAACCAACCAAAATAACATGAGGGTCGTTATCTTCGACAAATGGTTTTTCACTTGACGTTGGTTGCCGATTATAGCGGTAGTTCAGATAAGCATCTATCAACTGCATCACAAGTGGTGTTGTCATCATAGAAAGGGTGACGACCACCAATAAGAGGTCCATTTGGCGCTCGTCAATCACACTTGCACCAGATGCGGTTGCGTAAATGACAAAAGCAAATTCCCCGCCTTGACTTAAAACACCAGAAAATTGTGCTCTAGCACCATTCCTAAGCCTTGCTGCATGGCTCAGGCCATAAAGGACAAGGGCTTTTACCGCGACAAGAATGACCACAGCAACCAAAACTTGTGGTAAATACGCCCAGAGTATTTGTAAATTTAGTGACATCCCAACTGAGATAAAAAATAACCCCAGCAATAGCCCTTTGAATGGCTCAATATTAATTTCGAGTTCATGGCGAAATTCTGTTTCTGCTAGCATCACACCTGCCATAAACGTCCCTAATGCCATAGAGAACCCAAGGCTTTCCATTATTAATGCAGACCCTAACACTACCAATAGTGCTGCAGCTGTAAAAATTTCATGTACGCCTGATTTCGCCGCTAATTTAAACATTGGGCGTAACAAGTAACGCCCCACCACCCATAAACCGGCAAATGCGATAACTTTTAAGCCAATCTTTTGCCAATCACTTGTGGCTGAATCCCCAGCTAATAAGGGGATCAATGCCATAATGGGGATCACCGCCATATCTTGGAATAACAACACAGAAAAACCAAGCTGCCCGCTTTCTTTGTTGGACATGCCTTTTTCATTCATGAGTTGCAAAGCCATAGCGGTTGAAGACATTGCCATCCCCAGCCCACCAACCACAGCAGCTTGCCAAGAAAACTTCGCTAAAAATAACAGTGATGCCATTATTGCCGCAGTAACAACCACCTGCACGGTTCCTACACCAAAAATAGAGCGCCTAAGTTCCCACAGTTTAGATGGTTTTAACTCTAAACCAATTAAGAACATTAGGAATACCACCCCCATTTCAGAGAAATGTAAAATGTCATCGACGTTATGAATAAAGCCCAAAACAAATGGCCCAATCATAATCCCCGCGAGTAAATACCCAAGCACCGCCCCTAAACGGATTTTTTGTGCAATAGGTACCATCACCACACCGGCACATAAAAAAATAATGACAGATTCAAATAGCCCCAATTCTGACATTAGGAGAGCCCTCCCGCGCTTAGCGGTTGTTGTATCCATTGACGGTAGTCATCAATCAGCTGTTGAAACCGCTCAGTGGGCTGCCGACGTGCTGCATAAATAATGATAGGTTCCAACCATTGCATATCACACATCAATGCGGTCAATTCAAATGGTCGAAGTATTTCGTTAAGTGGGTAATGATTATAGCCGTCATGTTGATATGCATGAATGGGTTCGCCTGTCGTGATCACAGAACGCCAGTATTTCCCTTTCAGTTTTTGATAGCCCATCTCCGTTGCAAAACGGCGCGTTAAAACACGGTCAAACCATTCTTTCAACAACGCAGGGCAACTATAAGTATAGAGAGGGTGTTGAAAAACAATGATATCGTGCTGGCACAGTAATTCTTGTTCCGCAGTTACATCAATAAAATAATCAGGATAGGTTGCGTATAAATCATGGACTGTCACATGTTCAAAACCACACACCACACTAAGCAATGCCTTGTTAGCAATAGACTCATCAGGGTCTGGGTGAGCGTAGATCACCAGTACTTTAGGTGTATTTGACATCTTTCCCTCCTCAAAGGCGTGTCAGACGGAACATTTTCCGTTACCATGCAGCCTGCTATACTCGTCATACTTCACGTTGCTGTGTTGTTGACTACGCGCATTCGCACTAGTCACCTACTTAAATAGGCTCCTAGCGACTCATTTGCTTGTCGCCTAACAGCACCGTGAATTATTTAGAGTATATACGTTGATAATTTAACATATTTTTAATAGACGGTTGCTATGATTGTTTTCTCTTCACTCCAAATTCGCCGAGGTGTTCGTATCCTACTGGATAACGCCACTGCGACGATTAACCCTGGCCAAAAAGTTGGTTTAGTGGGTAAAAACGGCTGCGGTAAATCGACCCTTCTAGCACTATTAAAAGGCGAATTACAAGCTGAAGCAGGTTCTGCAACCTTCCCAAGTAATTGGTCTATGGCATGGGTCAACCAAGAAACCCCTGCCCTTGATGTCCCTGCCCTTGAGTATGTGATTGACGGTGACCGTGAGTTCCGCGCCCTAGAACAAAAACTACAACAAGCCAATGAAAAAAATGATGGCCATGCCATTGCGGTTATCCATGGGCAACTCGATGCAATTGATGCATGGACAATCCGTTCTCGCGCATCCAGCTTGCTACACGGCTTAGGCTTTAGCCAAGCGCAATTAGACTCACCAGTGAAATCTTTTTCTGGTGGGTGGCGTATGCGTTTGAACCTCGCTCAGGCTCTACTTTGCCGTTCTGACCTATTACTACTCGATGAACCAACTAACCACCTTGATTTAGATGCGGTTATTTGGTTAGAAAAGTGGCTTAAAGGCTACCAAGGTACATTAATTTTAATTTCCCATGATAGGGATTTCCTTGATCCAATTATTGATAAAGTCCTGCATATAGAACAAGAAAGCCTGTTCGAATACACGGGCAACTATTCTTCTTTTGAGCGCCAACGTGCAACTAAATTAGCACAACAACAAGCGTTGTATGAAAGCCAACAAGCAAAAGCCGCTCATTTACAAAGCTATATTGACCGTTTTAGAGTGCAAGCGACAAAGGCCAAGCAAGCGCAAAGCCGTATTAAGATGTTAGAAAAAATGGAAATGGTGGCGCCCGCTCATGTGGATAACCCGTTCCATTTTTCATTCCGCAAACCTGAAAGCTTACCTAATCCATTATTAAAGATGGAAAAAGTCAGTGCGGGTTATGGCGAAAAAGTCATTTTGCAATCGATAAAATTGAATTTAGTGCCCGGTTCACGTATTGGTTTATTAGGCCGTAATGGTGCTGGTAAATCCACCTTAATTAAAATGCTAGCTGGCGATTTACCACCATTACAAGGGGAGATCTCCCTCGCTAAAGGTATTAAGTTAGGTTACTTTGCTCAGCATCAATTAGAGTATCTGCATCCTGAAGAATCGCCCTTGCAGCATCTAGCTCGTTTGGCTCCTGAGCAAACTGAGCAGCAGTTACGCGACTATTTAGGCGGTTTTGGCTTTAAGGGTGACCAAGTGACAGACCCTAGTGGCCGTTTCTCTGGCGGTGAAAAAGCACGCTTAGTCTTAGCGTTGATTGTTTGGCAGCGCCCGAATCTGTTGTTACTCGATGAACCAACCAACCACTTGGATTTAGACATGCGCCAAGCGTTGACAGAAGCCTTAATGGCATTTGAAGGGGCTTTAGTGGTGGTTTCCCATGATAGGCATTTATTGCGCTCAACTACCGATGAGCTGTATTTAGTTCACGGCGGCGCGGTCGAGCAATTTGATGGTGATTTAGAAGATTACCAACAATGGCTTGCCGAGCAAAACAAGCTGGAACTACAGCAAGTCCGAGATCAACAAGAAAAAGATAAGCCTGCGGCAACTTCAACAGTCACCGCCCAAGATAGAAAAGACCAAAAGCGCCGCGAAGCAGAGTTCCGTCAACTGACTCAGCCAATCCGTAAAAAAATCACGGAATTGGAAAAGCAGATGGATAAACATTCCAACGCCCTGAGTGAGCTAGAGGCAAAACTTTCTGATGCAGCTATCTATGAACAAGATAAAAAAGCCGATTTGGCAGAATGTTTGAAAAAGCAGACTGAGCACAAATCAGCACTTGAAGACGTTGAAATGGAATGGATGGAGCTGCAAGAACAGTTAGAAACCATGACCAGTGAGTTTGAAATAAATTAGTTATAAAACATCACAATTCCTTAAAATCACGAAAAGCTATCTTTGATAGCTTTTCGTTTTTATCATAGTTGAATCTTATCCTTTCACACACATCACATAATACTGCCCATCGATAATTTCAGTCCCTTCGGTTTCGTGTTCAAAACCGGGGAACTCACTGTCCCACGCTTGCAAGCTATGCAAGTAACCGATATGTGGACTATTTTTATCACCGAAGCTTTCACCTGATAACAACATTGGGATACCCGGTGGATACGGAATTATTGAGTTAGCAGCAATGCGCCCTGCCAATTTATCAAGGGGCACCGCTTCAACACGGTTAGCGACAATCTCTTGGTACGCATCCCTTGGGCTCATCATTACTTCAGGCAGTTGCTCATAAGCTTGGTTCAGTTGCCCTCCGGGGTTATTTTTTTGCAGATAAGTGAACATTTTATCACCTAAGTCACGTAACCCCATATGACCATAAATCTCAGGAGCGGTTTCCACCACTTCCGGTAATACCTTCTTCAGCCCAGTATTATTGTCATAGTGGCGTTTAAAAGACAGCAGCGCATTGACCAAAGTCCCCCACTTCCCTTTGGTGATCCCCATAGAAAACAAGAACATAATCTGGAAGTCAGTGGTGCGGGTCGGCACAATACCATAATGATTTAGCCACGCGGTCACTAGTGCCGCGGGTACACCTGTACCCAGCAGTTTGCCATCCTCCCCCATTCCCGGTGACAAAATACTGACTTTAATTGGGTCAAGCATCGCCCAGTTTTCAGGGATATCCTTAAAACCGTGCCATTTATCTTCAGGATTCATTACCCAGCAGCTTTGCTCTTTCATCAACAATTCAACAGGGGCTTCTTCAAAGGCATAACCTTTACCTGTTGCAGGGTCTTTCACCATTTCCTGATTCCATGGTTTAAAGAACCATTCATCATCGTTAAGAAACTCTTTATACAAGTAACCTAATGATTGGCGAAAATCGATAGCTTCACGAATAACTTCATCTGTCAAAGAACGCCCACTATTACCATCCATCATATCTGCTGCGATATCATTCGAGGCACAAATCGCATACAGCGGTGAGGTGGTGGCATGCATATGATAAGCCTGATTAAAGCGATTGAAATCAATAGCATTACGGCCATTTCGGATATGAATAAATGAGGCTTGTGAAAGCGCGTTAAGTAATTTATGAGTGGAGTGTGTAGCAAAGATGGTCGGTTCATCGCCATTTCGTGGTTCATCCCGCATGGCAAAATGGCCATGATAAATTGGGTTAAAACGTGCATAACCGTACCATGCCTCATCGAAATGGATTCTATCTAAGGATTTATCGAGTAAATCTTGCACCTTACGTGCATGGTAGCAAACACCGTCATAGGTGCAATTGGTTACCACGCTATAAGCTGGGCGTTTGCCGATTTTATCCGATGTTAGTGGATTTTGAGCGATTTTTTCAGTGATCGCTTCCGGCGTCATCTCTGTCGGGTAAATTGGCCCAATAATTCCGTAGCGGTTACGACTCGGGGTCATGTATACGGGCTTAGCTCCGGTAAGGATCAGCCCTTGTTCGATAGATTTATGGCAATTTCGATCGATTACCACCACATCTTCATCAGTCATACAGGCTTGCATAATGGTTCGATTGGAGCCCGAGGTTCCCACAACCACGGAATAAGACTGGTCAGCCCCGAAAATACGCGCTGCATTTTTTTCGCACTCACCAAAAGCACCGGTATGATCCAGTAATGAGCCTACTGCGACGCGTTCAATACCAATATCAGTACGAAATAAATTTTCACCAAAAAAATCATGATAAATGCGGCCCGCAGGGGTTTTGGTAAAACCAACGCCACCTTGGTGACCCGGTGCTGCCCACGAGTATTCATGTACATCGCTATATTTAATTAAGCTTTTCATCAGTGGCGGCAATAATTGCGCACGATAACGAATAATAGCGGCGAGGACGCGCCCTGCGATAAAATCAGCTGAATCTTCTAAAATCCATGCAAACTCATCGACTTGTTCCATCATTTTTCGGTCAAATGCCGTTAAAGCTTCTTCGCGATCACTCAATAAAAAAACGGGGACATCTTCTTGGCGGCGATGAAGTTGAGTAATTAATTGATGTGCTTGTGTTTGTTCTTGTTTGTCGGACATATCACGCCCATATAACAAACAATCAATGCTGGTATTCGAGCGAATGTATGCCATTCCATCTTCAAAATCGCGGATAATCACGGTCTCTACGTGTTCATCATTAAGCTCACTAGCAAGCCTTGCTACGGCATGGCTGATAACGGAATCTTCGTCGGTTAACTCAGTATAAACAATGAGTGCTCTCATCAATAATTCCTCTTAAACTAGTTAAAATTAAAATACTTATATCGTTAGTCTTAACGTAAATAAGGATTTTTTGCAAAGTTATCGATGAGCCCGTTCTTCCTTTTCAACGCTATTCATCTAATTTATTAATAACAACTCTTGCATTCATTACTAGCGATTTTGCTTTGGCTTCTCGCCTTTGTAATAGCGCCATAAAGATTAAATCGGTCAGCGTATTCTGAGCAGTTCTCGATGAAATAGAAGAACTACGCCATTCATCTTCTTCTGCGACACTTTCAAGAATGTAATCAGAAATTTGTGCAAGAGGTGAATGCCGGTCCCGGGTAATGGCAACCACACAGGCTCCTTGTTTACGTGCAATATTAGCCGCTGTTAGCATGTCTTTGCGTTTACCTGTAAAAGAGATAACTATCTGTATGTCATTGGCATTAAGTGTTAAAGCGGCGGCAATTTGCACATGATGGTCGGATTCGACGAGTGTCGTAATACCTATTTTTTGTAACTTGTAGCTCAAGTCCTTTGCCGTCAGCCCTGACCCACCAATGCCAACAATTTGTACTCGCTGAGATTGGTCTATTCGTTCGACAATTTTTTCAAATTGCTTGAAATCAATTAATTTTGTTGTTTCCGTGATGGAATGGTTCTTTTCCATCGCTAATTTTTGAGCTACCACCATCAAGTTATCATTCGGTGCAATACGGTTATGCAAAGCCACGTGAGGGGCACTTTCATTAAGCTGTTGACGCCCAATAATCTCACTTAATGCCAATTTTAGCGCTGGGTAGCCTTTTACCCCAACTTTTTGACTAAACTTAACAATAGCTGATTGGCTCACATCTAAGATTTCTGCCAATTGTTGAGAAGATAAGTTCAGTACGTTTTCCGGATTTTCAATAATAAATTGTGCAATTTTACGTTGATTTTCGGCTAATCGCGGTAATGAATAAGTAATGATATCCAATAATGTCATGACAACCTCAGCTGATAATCGCTATATCAGGGTTCATAAAAATAAAACAACAATAAATTATTCCTCTTTTAATTCTCTGATGAATCAAAAATAATAACTATAATTCAATCACATACAATTTAAATCCATTAAAAAAATAACAAAATATTCTTTTATATTCGCAACTTAGAATAGATAACACCGTGATTCCAATCACACCATTGGAATAAATAATTCCTTAATATTAATCCAATTATGGATTTAGGAGCAATTTTTTATGGCTATCGATTTAAGCAAAATGGTAACGGAAAGCCGCAATGCGGCGAGTACGCATATTGACCAACTACCGACCTTGCAAATGCTGCAAGTGATTAACAACGAAGACAAACAAGTCCCTTTGGCAGTCGAGAAAGTTCTTCCTGAAATTGCACAATTGGTTGATAAGGTCGCAGACGCATTTCTAAACGGCGGGCGGTTAATTTACTCGGGAGCAGGAACATCAGGGCGTTTAGGAATACTTGATGCCAGCGAGTGCCCACCAACGTACGGTACCCCCCATGAGCAAGTCGTTGGGCTTATTGCAGGCGGCCACCAAGCGATTTTCCGTGCCGTTGAAAATGCAGAAGATAAACCCGAATTAGGTGAGCAAGACCTGAAAAATATTCAATTTAATGAAAAAGATATACTCGTTGGCATTGCTGCGAGTGGGCGTACCCCATATGTGTTAGGTGCGTTAGCCTATGCAAACAAGATTGGTGCAACCACAGCTGCCATCAGCTGTAACCCAAATAGCCCTATCGCTAATGCAGCAGATATCGCTATCACCCCTGTTGTGGGCGCAGAAGTGGTCACAGGCTCTTCACGCATGAAAGCGGGAACCGCTCAGAAATTAGTGCTGAATATGATCACTACTGGCGCGATGATCCGCATTGGAAAAGTATTTGGTAATTTGATGGTCGATGTAGAAGCCACCAATGCCAAATTAATTGAAAGGCAAACGAAGATTGTCATGGAGGCAACAGACTGCGACCGAGCAACCGCAGAAACCGCGCTTCAACAATGTGATAGGCACTGTAAAACGGCCATTTTGATGGTGTTAACCGGCCTGAATGCCGATGATGCACGTCAACTACTCTCGGACAATCATGGTTTTATTCGTACAGCACTCAATATGGCACCTTCCGCCTAATTCGCGGATTTTAATGAGATAAATGGTATGGCTAAAATAACAATAGAAATGATGCAGCAGATCCTGCAACAGGTTGGGGGTCGTCGCAATATTAAATTAGCGGGTAACTGTATGACCCGTTTACGACTCACACTCAATAATGATCAATTAGTCGATAAAGCCGCACTAAAACAAATCGCAGGTGTGCTTGGCGTTATCGAAAGTGATGAACAACTGCAAATTGTTCTGGGCCCCGGTAAAGCCCAAACTGCCGCGGACTTAATGAACCAAATGCTAGAAGATGCTGAAGATGATATCGACGAGTCTTCTCATCAGACCCAAGACCTTAACCAAATTGCTTCTGCTAATAAACAGCAGTTAAAAAAGAAACAAACTAGCGCAGTACACCGCTTTCTCTCAAAATTCGCCACCATATTTACCCCATTGATTCCAGGATTCATCGGAGCGGGTCTTTTGATGGGGATAGCCTCATTGCTTGGGTTGTTAGTCGCCAATGAAAACTTATTTCCACCGGACTCCCAACAGTTGGGCTGGTTAAAAAGTGCCATTGCCTATCTCGCGATATTCGGCAAAGGTTTATTTACCTTTATGGGACTATTAATTGGCTATAATGCCCAAAAAGCCTTTGGAGGTAGTGGCGTTAATGGTGCCATTATTGCCGCTTTATTTATTTTAGGTTACGACCCAGAAGCAACAAAAGGCTTTTATTCGGGGATGTCAAACTTCTTCGGCTGGCACATTGACCCTCGAGGCAACATCATTGGAATTTTAATTGCCTGTATTTTTGGGGCATGGGTTGAAAAACAAGTTCGCAAAATTATCCCATCCAGCCTTGATATTATTTTAACCTCAACCATAACTCTGTTAATTGTGGGCGCAGCAACCTTTATCTTTATCATGCCGATTGGTGTTTGGCTGTTTGATGGAATGTCTTGGTTATTCATGCACTTAAATGGCAATCCTATTGGAACAGCTATTTTGGCTGGGGTGTTCTTAATCGCCGTGATGTTTGGTGTTCATCAAGGGTTTATTCCTGTCTACGTTGCCCTCGTTGATGCACAAGGGTTTAACTCACTATTTCCGATATTGGCAATGGCGGGTGCTGGTCAAGTGGGTGCAGCCCTCGCCTTGTATGTGAAAGCGAAAAAAGGTTCAGTCACCCGTGGGCAAATTGGTGGCGCCCTGTTCCCCGGTTTCTTAGGGATCGGTGAGCCGCTGATTTATGGTGTCACACTCCCGCGCGTCAAACCGTTTGTCACCGCCTGTTTAGGTGGCGCAGCTGGTGGTTTCTTTATCGGGGCCGTCGCGTGGATGGGGTTACCTGTCGGTTTAAATACTGTGTTTGGGCCATCTGGGTTAATTGCCATTCCATTAATGACATCCGGTCAAGGTGTCCTCGCCGGGATGGCTGTGTACGCGGGGGGAGTATTGGTTTCCTATGTGTGCGGCTTCCTATTTACCTACCTGTTTGGTAGTAAAGGCGTAGATTTAAGTTAATCATGCCCTAAACAAAAAGCAGCTCTTAGGGCTGCTTTTTTCAATCAATAAAAAACGCTATTCCAACCAAATCAATGGGACACACAGCGCAGTTAGCAGCCCCATCGCTAAATTAAAGATAAACCAAGCTTGGCGACTACGTAAAAATAAGCTAATCAATGAGCCAAAGCCCATCCAAATCAAACCTGCCACTAAGTTGACGATTACAAATGCCACGCTCATGACTAAAATAGATTGGCTGAATAACTCACCAGGCAGGCTAAAGCCACCAACTGCCCCTAGCCCCATCATCCAAGCTTTAGGGTTTAGAAATTGTAATAAGCCCCCCTGATACCATGTTACGCTTTTCCCCACTTCGCTATCCGTCTTAATTGGTGCATAATTAGCTGTTGCTGTTTTCCATGCCAGCCAGAGAAGATACACACTGCCCACCACTTTTAAGGCAATATGAATCGCAGGATAGAGCAATAAAAGTGCAGCAATACCAAATGCTGAGAGGTAAAGTATCGATTGCATACCTAGCATAATACCTAAGCATAATGTAATCGCATGACGAAAACCGTAGTTTGCCGCACTTGATGTTAGCAACATATTATTAGGGCCGGGTGTGACTGCTGCAATGAATAGAAATGTAAAAAGAGAAAAGATCAGCCCCAGTGTCATTTATAATTTAATCCTCAAACCCAAATTTGTTTACTTGCATCACAAAAAAATAACAGTATGTTATGTGACTCACAAGAGCTCCTATTAAATAAAAATAAGGTTATGTCTGAAAACTTTCGTCCAATCAGTTGGGCTAAAAATCCACACCTCCAAACTCTACTGCCTAGGATTTTTCGTAGAACCCCGAAAATTAAACCTATTTGGCAGCGACTTGAATTGCCTGACGGTGATTTTATTGATCTCGCATGGAGTGAAAAACCTGAGCTTGCGGCTCATAAACCACGCTTAGTCATTTTTCATGGGTTAGAAGGTAATTTTAAGAGCCCTTACGCTCATGGAATGTTAGAAACAGCGGAAAAACACGACTGGCTGGGCGTTGTCATGCACTTTCGTGGGTGTAGCGGCGAACCCAATCGCCAACAGCGTATTTATCATTCAGGTGAAACCGATGATGCTCGCTACTTCTTACGCTGGTTAAAACAAACTTTTGGTGATACGCCAACGGCTGCTGTGGGGTATTCCCTTGGTGGGAATATGTTGGCTTGTTACTTGGCTGAAAGTGGTCAAAATGCGGATTTAGATGCGGGAGTGGTTGTATCTGCCCCATTAATGTTAGAGGCTTGCTCCCTACGAATGGAAAAAGGAATTTCCCAGTTTTATCAGCGCTATTTATTAAATGGCTTAAAACGTAACGCAACTCGTAAACTCGTACGCTATCCTGGGTCATTACCACTGAATTTATTGCAGCTTAAGCAAGTTAAACGCATTCGTGATTTTGATGATGTTATCACTGCACGTATCCACGGTTTTGATGATGCCTCAGATTACTATCAGAAATGCAGTGCATTACCTAAATTGGCTCACATTACTAAACCAACATTAATTATTCACGCCAAAGATGATCCATTTATGGCTCCTGAGGTTGTTCCTGATTTATCTTTTCTTCCCCATAATGTGGAATATCAAATGACAGAACATGGCGGGCACGTTGGTTTTGTCAGCGGGACCTTTAGAAAACCGCAAATGTGGCTAGAAACTCGAATTCCACAATGGTTAACCCCTTATTTAAATAAGGAAAACCCATGATTATCCCTTGGCGTGAGTTATCTCCAGAAGCACTGGAAAGCCTCATCGAAAGCTATGTTTTACGAGAAGGAACTGACTATGGGGCACATGAGAAAAGCTTACAAGACAAAGTTAATGATGTGAAACGGCAGTTAGTTTCTGGCGAAATTGTGCTAGTCTGGTCTGAATTGCATGAGTCGGTTAATTTCATGCCTAAAACCCGCTAACCCGCTTTGTTCGCTATTTTGCCATAGTGGACATAAGCGCAACACAGGGAGTTCGCTATGTCCAAAAAACATCCGATTATTGCTATCACCGGTTCCAGTGGTGCAGGCACGACCTCAACTAGCCAAGCATTCCGTAAAGTTTTCCACCAACTCAATATCCAACCAGCTACATTAGAAGGGGACAGCTTTCATCGTTACACGCGGCCTGAAATGGACATGGCTATCCGCAAGGCGAGAGAACAAGGTCGGCATATCAGTTATTTTGGTCCTGAAGCGAATGACTTTGCTTTGCTAGAACAAACTTTAATTGATTATGCAAAAACAGGTTGTGGACAATCACGAAAATACCTACATACCTATGATGAAGCGGTTCCGTACGGTCTACAACCAGGTACTTTTACACCTTGGGAACCACTCCCTGAAAAAACTGATGTGTTATTCTACGAGGGTCTGCATGGTGGGGTTGTTACACCTGAGCATAATGTAGCGCAACATGTTGATTTACTTGTTGGCGTTGTCCCGATTGTCAATCTTGAATGGATTCAAAAGTTGGTTCGTGATACGACCGAAAGGGGCCATTCCCGTGAAGCGGTTATGGACTCTGTTGTGCGTTCAATGGGGGACTATATCAACTACATTACCCCTCAGTTTTCGCGTACTCATATCAACTTCCAACGAGTTCCGACTGTAGACACCTCCAACCCATTTTCAGCCAAAACTATCCCTTCACAAGATGAAAGTTTTATTGTGATCCGCTTTAGAGGGCTCGAACACATCGATTTCCCCTATTTGCTTTCAATGATCTGCGGTTCTTTTATTTCGGCTATGAATACCATTGTCGTACCCGGAGGAAAACTCGGTCTAGCAATGGAATTGATCATGATGCCATTAGTTGAAAAGTTAATTAATCAGAAAAACAGTTAAATTATTTCTCAAATAATAAGTAAGACGCTTACCATTAATTAAGGTAAGCATCTTTTTATTAAAATTTTAATATAAAAAATAAATTTATTTTTAATTTTTTATTTCAAAGCTATGAGTGACTTCAACCGTTTTTTCTAGCATCAGTGCCACTGAGCAATATTTTTCAGCCGAGAGCTGAACAGCTCTTTCAACCGTTTTTTCCGTTAATTCATTTCCTGTTACGATAAAATGCAAATGTATTTTAACAAAATAACGTGGAGCTTCTTCACGGCGCTGCGATGTTAATTTAACTTCACAATCAGTAATATCATTTCGCCCTTTTTGTAAAATTGAAACGACATCTATTGCACTACATCCACCTGCCGCCATTAGCACCATTTCCATTGGGCTAGGTGCTTTATCACCTGCATTACCATCCATCATGACTTGATGCCCTGAAGCTGACTCACCTAGAAAGGAAAGTCCTTCTACCCATTTTACTCTTGCTTCCATTTTATTCCCCTTGAAATGAAATCGGTTTAAAGGCTACATTGTTCCATAGATATAATGAATGTTATATCAGCTTTATTAGGCTGAAGCGATACAGGGGAGACTTTCTTCATTGGATATGCTACAAACAATACTTAGTTGATAGGACTAAGATCAAAACTCAGCGGTTTAATTGATTATATTATAGTGTTGATATCAATTTGTTTACCCTAGCCTATCGAATGCGCTGAAGTTATTCAGCTCTTCACATTATTTAGGGTATATAAGGCAAATTAATATGCTAAGCTAGTGACTTTAAAGCCAGCCTTTCTGGTAAGCTTTTCCGGATGGCTGCAATAACATACAGAGGATAACGCTAATGGTTCTCGGCAAGCCACAAACAGACCCTACTCTTGAATGGTTTTTGTCACACTGCCATATTCATAAGTATCCATCCAAGAGCACACTGATCCATCAGGGTGAGAAAGCAGAAACCCTTTACTATATCGTTAAAGGTTCAGTGGCTGTTTTAATTAAAGATGAAGAAGGCAAAGAAATGATCCTCTCTTACCTGAATCAAGGGGATTTCATTGGTGAACTGGGGTTATTTGAAGAAGGGCAAGAACGTACTGCGTGGGTGAGAGCTAAAATCGCTTGCGAAGTTGCTGAAATTTCTTACAAAAAATTCCGTCAATTGATTCAGGTTAACCCTGATATTTTAATGCGTCTCTCAGCGCAAATGGCCAGTCGTTTACAAACAACATCAGAAAAAGTCGGCAACCTTGCCTTCTTAGATGTCACAGGCCGTATCGCTCAAACCCTATTGAATCTAGCGAAACAACCTGACGCAATGACCCACCCAGACGGTATGCAAATCAAAATTACCCGTCAGGAAATTGGCCAAATTGTCGGTTGTTCCCGTGAAACTGTTGGCCGTATTTTAAAAATGCTGGAAGATCAAAACCTGATCTCTGCACACGGTAAAACCATCGTTGTTTATGGTACACGTTAATTAACCTTTCAGCCTCGCTCTCTTGGCGAGGCATGCAATTTAAAATAGCTTTATATCGTCGATATAAGGCTATTTCAGTTTAATTATAGCAACATATTTATATGCTTATATTAATGAGTATCGTTTCTTTATATTTTCTCTATTTAGCTCTCTATATAATAATAATTATAATATTAAGTAGGGTTATATTTATGAAAATTACACTTAGCAATTTGTCAGGCCATTCCGAAATTTTTAAAAACATTAGCAATTCCGATGATTTTATAAAGAAAATCTTTGCTGTGACTGCCTCATCGAGAAAAGAGCCATTATCCACTCAGCGACAATCTAAACCATCACATGCTTGTAGCCTAGAAAGCATTGACTCTGCTTATGAAAGTGATTCAGAAAGTATAAATGATACTAAATTATTGAGTACTGACAAATTTAAGCATAAAGTTAATCAATTGAAAGGCCGCTTATATAAATTTTATGCATCTACTTTTTATAATGAACAAGATGCAGAGTCGCTAATAACAGAAAACCAGACAGTTTTTGAGGATTTTAACAGTACTGATAAAGAAATGCATGGATATGCGAATTTTTTATATCGGTACGTTAAAATCCCAGGAATTAACATCAACAGCTCAGAAATAAAAAACGAAATCATAAAAAACTACCATCATCCTAAGCAACTAGAAAATAAAAATGGCACTAAAATCCCTTTAATAACCAGAACAAGCAAAAAAAACATCAATAATATTGCTTTACCTTTAGAACCAATTAAACAAAGAACAAAGAATTCCTCTCAGAAAAAGTTTAAATATGTGCACTATAAAGTCGCTGATAATAATCAAGATAATTCCAAATACATTCCTCTACCTAAAAGCACTTTTGAATTCAAGGGAAATATACAACAAACAAAAACTTCAGTATTAAGAACACAATATATCATGCAACATTACAAACTATCTAACAAATCTATGCCATTAGACTATAAACCACGAAAAAATCACTTTAATAGAAATGTTAATTCAATTAAAACCGCTGACTTAATAAAAATAAGCAATAGCATTGAAAAAGAAAAAAGACTAACCATGGAAATGATGGCACTTAAAGATAATATATTTGAAATACAAAACCAAATTCATATTAACGATAACTTATTGAAAGAATTAAAAAAACAAACCATTAAATAAAACATCTCTATTTTATATAAGATCATTATTAATTCAAATGATTAATAATACATTATTAGTAAAATCATAATGCCATAAGATAAAATCAATGCATTGAATAAATTAATTATTTCAATATTAAGCATGAATATTTATTTAGCAAATTACTTTTTTAATATTAATATAGGATATGACTATGAAAACCACCCCCCTAGATACCACCATAACTAGCTCACTATACAGAAAAAACTCATCAACTGGGGCTAAGAAAGAAACACCCACTATTACACAAAAAATTAAAAATTTGAAAATAAATAATCCATTCTCATTTTTTCATTTTAACAAAAAAAATACGGAATCAAAATTCTATATTAGCTTACCAGAAGCTGGTTCAAAGGGAAGTGATTTAAATTTACTTAATAAATTAAACTCAAACAAAAAAACAATTTCTTCCCTTGAAAATAAGCTTATAGATAATTCATTTAATATCCCACAATTCATTAAGGATTTAAAAAATAAAACAGAAAACTCCATTGATAATTTACTAGGTAAGAATGATTTTTTTAGTGAAATTCCAGCTACAGATGAAATCATAGAGAAACAAAATGAAACAATAGGCTATCTTAAACATTACCTAGATTTATTAGACAAAAATAAAAAATTGACCAATAAAAGCGAAGAGCTAAAAAACGAAATTGATGATCTGAAATCAGCCATAAGATATGAATCAAAAATAAGAGGAATTGCATACTTAAAAAAAGAAAGTAAATACTTAGTGTCATTAGAAAAAGAAATACCAATGAAAAATAATATAGAAGGAAAAAATAAAAAAATTGAAAAATTAATTAAAATACAAAACTCAGTAAAAATTTTATTGAGTAATGAATTAAAAGATATAAAAAATAAAGTTCACAATATTACATTGGATAAAAATGCTCTAGAAAAAAATATTTTAGCTCTGAAAAAACCGATAATATGTGAATCTTTCATTACCTACGATGAAGATAATACACCTATTTACCACAATGAGTCTCACGACTTTGATTTTGATGACCTATTTGAAAAAAAATTAGAAACTGAAAACACAAAAAACAATAGAATTATTAAAAACTTAATATTAGAAAATGACTTGTTATATAATTCAATTGAAGAGTTAGATAATGATAACCTTGATTATAGAGGTTTAGTCCAAGACTTAAGAATTGATAATAATAATAAAAATCATGAAATTAGAGCACTACAGGAAAAGCTTGCCAACAAAGCGCTATCCATGGCCTCAATTAGTCTCACCTCGTTATCTTCTGGCTACCACTCCGATAATGAAGACAATAACCTTACATCAGCCCTTAAGGTTAATGAGGGAAAAACAGCTCAAAAAGAAGAGACCCTAAAAAATAAATACCCTTTAGCCAATAATAAAGGAGTAAAAAAATATTCACATACACATAAAGTTCAATGCCTAGCGGCTGGAATACCAATTAGTAGTTCAAAAGAGCAATTACAAGCACGATTAAAAGCAATAAAAATACCATTACCAACTCAGTAAACGCTATAAAATTTAACTTTTCAATAAGTTGCAGAAATCATTCTGCAACTTATCTCTTAGTTATTTCAACAACTTCCCAATCGCTGTCTCTAATTTCACCATACCGCTATTAATTTCTTCTTCAGAAATAATCAGTGACGGCGTAAACCGCAATACATTAGCACCCGCATTAAGCATCATTAAACCTTCTACTGCACTGGCTTGCAGGATATCTTTCGAACGGTTCAATAGTTTGCCGTCTAACTCAGCACCAATTAATAAGCCCATTCCTCTGATCTCAGAAAAAACGTGGTATTTATCATTCAGTTTATTTAAATGAGCGATAAATAATTCACGACGTTTTTCGACACCATTTAGTACTTCCTCAGTATTAATAATATCAAAGGCCGCGTTCCCTACCGCACAAGCCAATGGATTACCACCATAGGTTGTACCGTGAGACCCAACTTCCATTGTTTTAGCAATTTCTTCTGTGGTGATCATAGCACTAATAGGAAAGCCGCCCCCCAGTGCTTTTGCCGTGGTTAAAATATCGGGGGTCACATCATAATGCATATATGAAAATAATTTCCCTGTACGCCCCATACCACTTTGTACTTCGTCAAAAATTAACAGTGCATTATTTTCATCACACAGCTTACGTACACCTTGTAAAAATGCAGATGTTGCCGCGGTCACCCCACCTTCACCTTGTACAGGCTCAAGCACTACCGCACAGGTATTTTCATCTATAACCGCTTTTACTGCTTCAAGATCGTTGAAAGGGACATGGATGATATCGGCAGGTTTTGGCCCAAAACCATCTGCATATTTCGCTTGCCCACCAACAGAGACCGTAAATAATGTTCTGCCATGGAAAGCTTGCTTAAATGCAATAATCTTAGTTTTATAAGGATTATATTTGGTGATGGCATAACGACGCGCTAACTTAAATGCGGCTTCATTCGCTTCAGAGCCTGAATTAACAAAAAATGCACGGTCAGCAAAAGTAGCGCTAGTTAATTTTTGCGCTAACTTAAGTGCTTGCTCATTGGTAAAAATATTACTGACATGCCACAGTTTTTCGCTTTGTTCACGCACTGCCGACACTAAGCTAGGATGGCAATGGCCAAGGGCAAGAACGGCAATCCCCCCTGCAAAATCAATATATTCTTTACCTTGCTGATCCCAAACACGGCTACCTTCACCTTTAACTGGGATAAACTCAGCGGGTGAAAAAATAGGCAACATAACTTGATCAAAAGTCTGCCGATTGACTGATTGTTGTTCTGACATACCCCTCACCTACCCTTACTCTCTGCTAAAATGAAAATATAATCATCAAATATGAATAAAAAATCACAAAAGAGCAATAGTTAACGGAGAAATATGCATAATTAATTTGTTATCAATGATATTCGCAAACTAATACTTCAGAAAATTATTCAGTAATTCATGACCTTGTTCACTTAGAATACTTTCTGGGTGGAATTGAACACCTTCTATAGGTAAAGTTTTGTGCCGTATTCCCATGATTTCATCAACATCACCGTTATTTAATGACCATGCTGACACATCAAAAGAAACAGGAAGTGTCTCTGCTGCAATAACTAAAGAATGGTAACGAGTCACAGTCAAAGGACGGTTTAAACCTTTAAACACACCTTGGTGATTATGATGGATTGCTGATGTTTTGCCGTGCATAACTTGACGAGCCTTAACGACTGATGCGCCAAAAGCTTGCCCAATCGCCTGATGCCCCAAGCAAATACCCAAAATAGGGAGTTTACCCGCAAAATATTTTATTGCCTCAAGGGAGATACCAGCCTCATCAGGCGTACATGGCCCAGGCGAAATCACAAGATGGGTAGGCGAAAGCTGTTCAATTTCTTCGATGGTAATTTCATCATTACGTTTTACAACAACCTCAGCACCTAACTCACAGAAGTATTGGTATAAGTTGTAGGTAAATGAATCGTAATTATCAATAAGTAGAAGCATATTAGGCTATCCGACTGATTTTTATCATTATATATTATTTTCTTATGCATATTTTTTAGGTCTTGGCAATCAGAACGATGATTAAAAACGCTAAAAAATAATAAGGTCGGCTATCATAGCACAGCCAAGACAAGAAAATAGCCTATTTAAGTCAATGAATGCTTTTATCAGAAATAATTTTCCATATAAAAATCATGGAATTATATTTACATTACGATAACAAAATGATATTGAAGTTAAGAATTACTTTAAATACAAGGAAGTAAAAGCCACCTCAAAAAATAGAAAAATCGGATTAACTTTTAGTGGATAACACAAGTAAGGTGCATCAGAACATGTCACAGAACCGATATTTACAACTCAAGCGGGCAGGTAAATTCACCTACCCACTGTGTATATAAGATTAAGGCTTTTTAATCACTTCTGCTGAAATGATAGTAACGGGTTCAACAGGAACATTTTGATACGGACCAACATTCTCTGTTTTCACTTTAGAGATTTTATCCGCTACATCCATACCTTTTACCACTTTACCAAAAACCGCATAACCAAAGTCACGTTGACCATGGTCTAAAAACGCGTTATCAGCAACGTTAATAAAGAACTGGCTTGTTGCGCTATCTTTATTTGCAGTACGAGCCATAGAGATGGTGCCACGTAGGTTACGTAGCCCGTTATCTGCTTCATTTTTAATTGGCGCTCGAGTTTGTTTTTGCTGCAAATCTTTATTAAAGCCACCGCCTTGGATCATAAACCCAGGAATAACACGGTGGAAAGTGGTTCCGTTGTAATAACCTTCATTAACATATTGAACAAAGTTTTCTGTCGAAACAGGGGCTTTCTTACCATTCAGTTCTAATTCAATATCACCCGCTGAAGTGACTAATTTAACATAAGTCTCACCCGCCGATAATGCAAAAGAGGACGCGCTAATTGCGCAAATGGCCAAAATTGGCACAAAAATTCGTTTTAACATGTAAGATCCCTTTCATTGTGACTCATTACAACTACAATCAAGCAATTTTAGAGCGAAGCTAGCAAGATTGCTGAAGATTTACCTATATTTACGCCAAAAACGGTCAAACCTACCAAGCATGTTAAATTGTAGACTAATTTAGACAAAAAACTTCACAGATAATGATTATTTATTAATTAGCTAGATTTTACGATTTATATCACGCTAAAGGTAAAGCATTTCACTATTAAGTCAGTAAAATCAATACAAGGGATATTTCAAGTTGTCGGGATGGCGTAAGCAAAGCTATAATCCCCCAGCCTTTTGAGGCTAACTCAGGGAGAACGACAAATGGCAATTAAGAATCATAACTACCAGATGGCAAAATTTGTCATCAGTGCACCGGATATTCGGCATTTACCAAAAGATACCGGTATCGAGGTTGCTTTTGCTGGCCGCTCAAATGCGGGTAAATCAAGCGCTTTAAACGCATTAACTCAACAAAAAGGTTTAGCACGCACCAGTAAAACCCCAGGAAGAACTCAGCTAATCAACCTATTTGAAGTTGAGGAAGGCATTCGCCTTGTTGACCTTCCCGGTTATGGTTATGCCGAAGTTCCCGAAGAAATGAAACGCAAATGGCAACAAGCGCTCGGTGAATACTTACAAAAGCGGGAATGTATTAAAGGGCTTGTGGTGCTAATGGATATTCGCCATCCATTGAAAGATCTTGATATGCAAATGATAGAATGGTCTGTTGCAATGAGTGTACCAGTCCTCGTTTTACTGACTAAGGCGGACAAACTTGCCTCTGGCGCGAGAAAAAAACAGCTGACGGAAGTGCGTCAAGCTCTTGCACCACTTGAGGGGGATATTGAAGTTGAATATTTCTCAGCACTGAAAAAAATAGGCGTTGATAAACTTCGTATTAAGTTAGATAGCTGGTATAACACACCAATTTAATCCCATCACTGTGTGAGCTAGAAATAGCTCACTAAGCCTTTGATAGTCTAATCTACTGAATTTTAGGCAAAAAAAATGCTCCAATCAAAAAAATTGACTGGAGCAGCTAATATTCAGCTAAATCCGATTACGTGAAGTAAAAGGTCTGAAAGATAGAACATCTTACCTCTGTACCCTACGCCTATTAATGTACTTTATTTTTCGCTCGAAAAAAAGGCTTTTTGTAGTTTTTTTTCAAAGCTTACTACGATTCAGCAAGTACATCTTAAAAACACAGCCCTAAAAACGTATTTTAATTACATATTTATGAGAGGTAAGTCGCATAAATATGTCATAAAATCATTCTGTTTTCATTGTTAGTTTAGTGGTTTATCGGGTAGTTATATTCAATTTATAGTGAATAATGTCAAATGCATAAAAAAACGCCTAATGGTTTTATTAGGCGTTTTTTATTGTCAGTCAGATAAAACTAATAATTAATGAGCTTCATCCCAATTATTACCTATTCCAATATCTACTTTTAACGGAACATCCAGTTTCATGCTTTGCTCCATTAATGTCTGAACCTGTGCTTGTACCTGTTCGAGTTCTGACTCCTTAACTTCAAACACTAATTCATCATGAACTTGCATTAGCATATCAGCATGGGGTTTCTCTGTTTGTAGCCACTCATCGACAGCAATCATTGCTTTTTTAATAATATCAGCAGCTGTTCCTTGCATTGGAGCATTGATAGCTTCACGTTCAGCAGCTTTACGGCGCATACCATTACTTGATTTTATATCAGCCAAATAAAGCCTGCGCCCTTCTAGTGTTTCAACGTAGCCTTGTTCTGATGCTTGTAGACGTGTATTTTCCATATAGCGTAGAACACCTGGGTAACGTTCAAAATAGAGATCCATATAACGTTGAGCTTCACCACGCGGGATACCTAATTGCCTTGCTAGCCCGAATGCGCTCATCCCATAGATAAGACCGAAGTTAATTGCCTTAGCACTACGACGCTGATCACTGGTTACTTGTTCAAGTGGAACACCAAATACCTCTGCTGCCGTTGCTTTGTGAATATCCTTGCCTTCCGCAAATGCAGTGAGTAGGCCTTTATCTTGAGATAAATGTGCCATGATACGTAATTCAATTTGTGAATAGTCCGCAGCCATGACTTTATAGCCTTCGCGTGCAACAAAAGCTTGGCGAATACGGCGGCCTTCTTCTGTTCTTACTGGGATATTTTGTAAGTTTGGGTCCCTTGAAGACAAACGCCCAGTCGCCGTAACGGCTTGATGATACGACGTATGCACACGCTGCGTACATGGGTTTATCATAAGCGGTAGTTTATCTGTGTAAGTCGATTTCAATTTAGCTAAACTACGATGCTCCAGAAGTAATTTTGGTAAAGCATGGTTTAATGCAAGTTCTTCAAGTACTTCTTCATTGGTCGAGGCTGCACCACTTGGCGTTTTTTTGATAACAGGTAGTTGTAATTTTTCAAATAAAATTGCCTGTAATTGTTTTGGTGATGCCAGATTAAACTCTTCACCAGCGAGCTCAAACGCTTCTTTTTCAAGTTCTGCTAAACGCGCAGTAATGATTTTCGACTGTGCAGCTAATACTGTTGCATCAATCAAAACCCCTTTACGCTCCATTCTGACTAAAACAGGAACTAATGGCATTTCGATATTCTTAAAAATATGGTTAAGTTTTGGCTCAGCTTCCAATTGAGGATACAGTGCTTGGTGCAGTAATAATGTTACATCAGCATCTTCTGCCGCATAGTTCGAGGCCTGCTCTAACGCGATTTGATTGAAAGTTAGCTGTTTTTTGCCTTTGCCCGCAATTTCTTCAAAACTCACTGTCTTATGGTTCAAATGCCGCTCAGCCAAACTGTCCATATCATGACGGCCCATCCCCGCAACGCTATTGAGCACATACGACTCCAACATCGTATCGTAGCCGATACCTTTTAACTCAATGTCATAATTTTCAAGAACTTCCGCATCATATTTCAAGTTTTGCCCGATTTTGAGGATTTTTTCACTTTCCAGTATCGGTTTCATTGCTTGTAAAACTTCATCCAGTGGCAACTGAGCTGGTGCATCAAGATAATCATGGGCTAACGGTAGGTAGGCGGCATGACCCGCTTCAATTGCAAATGACATCCCCACAAGGCGCGCTTCTTGTGTGTCTAAGCTATCTGTTTCAGTATCAAAAGCAAACAAAGATGCTGAGCTCAATTTTTCCACCCAGCGCTCTAAGTCTGCCTTTTCTAAAATTGTTTGGTAATTTTCAGCATTTAAGGTGGGGGCCGTCGGTACTGAGACTTTTGCCGTAGATGTTGCTATAGCCGGATTTGCTTTAGCAGTTGAACCTTTACCTTCCATCCACGTCCCATTTTCTACATCAGACAACCAGCGCTTGAATTCATAACGGCTAAACAACTGATGCAATTTGTCTACATCAGGTTGATCGACGCGTAACTCTTCACAGGTTTTGTCTAACTTAACATCCGTTTTAATAGTGGCCAGTTGGTATGATAAGAAAGCTAATTCACGATTTTCAGCCATTTTTGGCGCTAATGTTTTAGACCCTCTAAAGCCCAAAGGCGCTATAGCTTCTAGGTTCTCATATATTTTTTCTAAGCTGCCAATCCCTTGTAATAAAGCCAGCGCTGTTTTTTCACCAACACCAGGCACACCTGGGATATTGTCTGATGAATCCCCCATTAACGCTAAGAAATCGATGATAAGCTCAGGTGGTACCCCATATTTTTCTTGAACCTCATCCGGACCTAAAATAGTGTTATTCATGGTATTGATGAGCGTAATATTAGGCTCCACAAGTTGTGCCATATCTTTATCACCAGTACTAATCAAAACAGGTGTACCGTTACGACTAGCTTCACAGGCCAAAGTACCTATTACATCATCAGCTTCTACACCAGAAACAACGAGCAACGGTAGCCCCATAGCTTCAACCATACTGTGTAGTGGTTCAATTTGTGCGCGTAAATCATCTGGCATCGGCGGGCGATGAGATTTATAACTTTCGAATAACTCATCACGAAATGTTTTTCCCTTCGCATCAAAGACAACAGCAACATGGCTAGGTTTATATTGCATGACCAAGCTACGCAGCATATTAATTACGCCATACATAGCCCCTGTAGGTTCACCAGCACTGTTGGTCAGAGGTGGAAATGCATGGTAAGCACGGTATAAGTAAGAGGAACCATCAACCAAAATAAGAGGGTTTTCTGCAATCTGAGCCATAATCTGTCATCATCTTTTATCGGGAACGAATGCTAATAGGATGCCATAATGTCGCTTCAGATACATCCCAAGTTTTTTCCACTTAACCACTTTGTTAAAATCTCGCCGATCAGTATCTTCTTTCAAGTAAACGACCTAGCTATAGTTAACCTAAGTGATTACTTTCATTAACTCTAGTCACTTAATGTTACTAGGTGCTTTGACAAAACCTGTGGATAACCGTGTGTATAAATTTATGTTGCTCAGTAAATTCAACAAGTAACATGCATTAAAAAGACTAAAACAAGAAAGTAATATCAATGACTTAGTGTAATGAAGAATTGCTTTAATGCAAAGAAGAGGAGATTAAGTAATTGTGGATATTGATTCAATATACTTTATATGACAGTTGATGGTGGCGATATTACCACCATCAATCATACTTATTTTTTATTGACTAAAAAATTCACAACGTTAGAGAATTCTTTACCATAGTCTGCGGCGTTATCTACAGTGATGCCGTTATTACGTACTTGGTATTTACCATTAACAAATACAGCTGGAACGCCTCTAAGCTTTAAGTTCTGCGCGGCTTGTCTTTGTTGCTCAACAAGACCTTTAACAGCGAAACTATTTAAAGCTGCATCATACTCCTCAGCAAGAATACCAGCTTTGATAAAGGTATTACGGATATCTGCTTTGGTGTTAATAGTTTGCGTTTTTTGAATACCTTCAAACAAAAGAGGGGTCATTTTATCTTCTACTTTCAGAACAGTAGCAACCACCCAAGCTTCAGTTAAATCAGGCCCCAAAGGACCAAGGAAATCGACGTGATAACGCGCTTTTGTTACATTGTCTGGTAAGTTTTTCTCTACTGTTGCAGGTACTTTATACACAGTTTCAAATTGGTAACAGTGTGGGCAATAGAAAGAGAAAAACTCAATAACTTGAGGTAAACCTTGCACAGGTTGTACCTCAGTGTACTCTTTACCTTCGGTATAATTTGCCGCAGCAGCACCAAATGACATAGCAATACCAAGCAAAGCCAACATAATTTTTTTCATATACTACATTCTCCAAAAACAAAGACTTAAAAGTTAAAACTGAGGGGTTAACTGCAAAGGGGGATCTTTCAATCGTTCGGTTTGTTGTATAAATTCGAGTGATTGTTTTTTCCAAAAATCATCAGCTTGCAGCCATGAAAATGCACGAGGGAATGCAGGGTCTTGCCAGCGACGGATAACCCATCCAAGATAATGCACCATACGCATAGCCCTGAGAGGTTCAATAAGCTTTAGCTGTTTTACATCAAAGTCACAAAACTCATTATAACTTTCTAATAATGTATCTAATTGAATGACCTGCTCTTGACGAGGGCCATTTAATAACATCCATAAATCTTGGATTGCGGGACCATTTCGAGCATCATCAAAGTCCACCAGCCAAGCCTCATCTCGCCATAAAATATTACCGGGGTGGCAATCACCTTGTAAGCGAATTGACGACAATGTTGTAGGCCACAGTAATTTTACTTGTGCAATTAATGCATCCAGTGACTCAATAAACTGCTCTTTATAACGTGCAGTTATCAGTGGGCTAGATGTAATTATGTGCCGAGGTTGATCAAGGTATTCCTCAACACCCATTGTAGGACGAAATGCAAAGTTTTTACGTTTACCAATCTGGTGTATTCGCCCTAATAAGTGCCCTACACTTTCTAATTGAAATAAATTATCAGTTTCATATTGCCGACCACCGATACTCGGAAAAACAGCAAATAAAAAGCCACCGAACTCTAATACTGTTTGCCCTGCAAATTCAATTGGTGCAGCTATAGAGAGACCTTCCTCGACTAATTCCAATGTAAAGTCGTGTTCTTCTTGAATTTGTGAGCGGTTCCAACGTTCAGGGCGATAAAATTTCACCACATAACGCTGACGGTTTTCGTCTTGAAATTGATAAACTCGATTTTCATAGCTGTTTAACTCTATTAAGCCCGATTCAGGGTAAATGCCCACTTCCATCAAGGCATCTAGAATCAAATCAGGAGAAATTCCACTGAAATGGAAATTCGAATGCTCTATTTTATCCATCACAGTTTAATCTTTAATGATGCCGCGAGCGCGCAAAATGGCTGTTTTAAAGTCATCTTCATAATCTTTTTTTAGACCAGGGATCACTTCATTACTGTTCGTGCCACGCATTTTTAAATGATAAATTAGTACATCATCTGTCAATTCAGACAAACTGCCTTTAAAACCTGCTTCATCTGCCAGCTTTTGTAATAACTCTACTAGGTTTAAATCTGAATTATCTTTCCAAACAGGATGTAGTAGCTCAATAACTTCATTTAAACGATGGCATTTCATGTTTATTCCTTTATCACGAATATTCGATACAAGTTACCAATAATCATACAAGAGAAAAAGCGAACTGTTGTCAATCTACGTAAAGTTTAACTGCAATTGTGACGAATATTCATTGATTTTATAACCAAATAGAATAAATTTTAGCAATTACTATACTCGAAGGTGTTTTCTGGGAATGTTAAAACATTTTATTGAAGATATTCAAGGATATTGAACATGACGTTTCGCCAGTCAATAACAGGTGTCATACTTGCAGGTGGCCTAGGCACCAGAATGGGGGGGCAAGATAAAGGTTTAGTCCCTTTGATGGGTAAACCCCTTTACCAACACATATTAGAGCGCCTAAGCCCACAGGTAGGGTCAATAATGATCAATGCCAACCGTAACCAAGCTCGTTACAATGAAAGTCAGTTAACGGTTATTTCTGATTTAGAGAATAACTTTTCTGGCCCTCTTGCAGGTATGCAATCTGCAATGCATTATGCCAAAACTGATTGGTTGCTATTTGTCCCCTGCGATGTCCCCGCTTTTCCGCTAAATTTAGCTGAAAAAATGTTTAACGAAAAAGGCAATCATTTAGCCTGTTATGCACAAGATGAAAGACGCGAGCACCCTACATTTGCCTTGCTCCATCGTTCATTAAAAACACAACTTGATGATTACCTTGCAAGAGGTGATCGTAAATTGATGATATTTATGCAAGAAGTTAATGCAAAAGGGATTATTTTTTCATCAGAATTCGATGCATTTGCAAACCTAAATACCTTAGAAGATAGTCGTAATTGGGAGTTACAACAAAAATAACTATGAAGCAAAATACTCTACCTCTACTAGGAATTACTGCTTATAGCGGTACCGGTAAAACAACATTGTTGAAAAAAGTGATCCCTTTGCTCCGCCAGCGTAACTTACGTGTTGGCTTAATCAAACACACACACCATGATATGGAAGTAGATAAACCGGGCAAAGACAGCTTTGAACTACGCAAAGCTGGGGCTGACCAAACCTTAGTCGCCAGTCAAAAACGCTGGGCACTGATGACTGAAACCCCTGATGCCAATGAAATGGATTTGTATTATTTAGCGAGTCGCTTCGACCCCGCGTCATTAGACCTTATTTTAGTCGAAGGGTTTAAACAGGAAACGATCGATAAAATTGCCTTGTTTCGTTCAGAGGTCGGTAAGCCACTCAACGGCTTGATTGACAACTATGTCGTTGCTGTTGCTAGTAATGAAATTATCGATACCAATGTGCCACAGTTAGATATTAATAACCCTGAGCAAATTGCTGATTATATTGTATCTTGGTGGCAAAAGAGCCATTAGCTTGCTAATTTTTGTGTAATTAATAAACAAGTAAATTTGGATTAACTATACATAGCAATACGAGGTTCCTCACATTTTCAAGCTTTGGCATTTGAATTCATATCCCAATTTGATTAAAGTGCAGAAAAGTAAGAATACTGGATTGTTACTGTCATTACTGACAGGCAAAACCTGATATACCAATGATTTGTCATTGGGCTATCGGGTTTTTTTCGTTTCTAAGGGATTGAAAGTGAAGATCGCAAAAATATTAAACAACAATGTGGTCATTGCCCTGAATGAGAAACAACAGGAAATCGTTGTCATGGGGAGGGGCTTGGCATTTCAAAAAAAAGCACATGACGATGTCGATATAACAAAAATTGAAAAAATTTATGAGTTACGTAGCGACGAGTTAACTGCTCGGCTTAGCGAATTACTTAGCCATATTCCCATTTCCATCATGAAAACCTGTGATGAGATAATTCAACGAGCTAAATACCAGTTAGGTGAATTAAACGAAAGTTTATATATTGTATTAACCGACCATTGTAATTATGCCATTGAAAGGCAAACAAAAGGCTTAGCAATCACTAATACCATGCTATGGGAAATACAACGTTTATATCCAAAAGAGTACCAATTAGGCTTAGATTCATTAGCTCTAATTAATGAAAAACACGGTATCGAGCTACCTGTTGATGAAGCAGGGTTCATTGCTTTACATTTTGTAAATGCACAACTTACTGGTGAAATGCCCGTTGTCATACAAACAATGAAAGTAATGCAAGAAATCATTAATATCGTGAAATATAACCTCAAAGTTGACTATCATGAAGAAACTTTGAGTTATCAACGTTTTATTACTCACTTAAAGTTTTTTGCCCATCGCATGATGAATAATACACCCGTGCCAAATGATGATGCTTCGATGCATCTTGTCATTAAAGAAAACTATTCAACATCTTGGCGATGCGTCGAAAAAATAAGCCAGTTTTTACAAAAAAAATACCAACGCACTTTAACGGATGAGGAATGTATGTTTCTTACTATCCACATTGAGCGTGTCAGAAAAGAGAACTCGATATAACTTAATTAAATACGCTATGTGACTGACTTATAATAAAAACCTAATGGATTGTTACCGCCAATTCTGGTGGGCAAAACCTGATAATGACTCTTCTTACTGATAAGAAGAGGGTATCAGGTTTTTTTTTGCACATTCATAGCACTAATGTTTATCATCATGTGATAAAGGAATATTTTATGAAGTACCAACCTTTAGCAGAACAAATCATTCACGATGTTGGCGGTCAAGACAATATCGTCAATGTTATTCATTGTGCCACTCGCTTACGCTTTAAACTTAAGGAAATAAAACAAGCCAACCCTGAACATTTGAAACAAAATTCAGAGGTGATTACCGTTGTTGAAAGCGGTGGGCAATTTCAAGTTGTCATTGGCAATCACGTTCATGAAGTCTATAACGCAATAAATCAATTAATTGGCAAAGAAGATACAACCGTAGTGTCTCCCTCTAAAAAAGATAAAAACCTATCCAGCGAAAAAGAGGATAAAGAAAATATTTTTAGCCATTTTATCGATATTGTTTCCAGTATATTCACGCCAATACTGGGAGTTATGGCTGCATCAGGGATTTTAAAAGGCTTTCTTTCTTTATTTGTTACGCTTCATTGGCTATCAGAACAAAGTGCCACCTATAAATTATGGTTTGCAGCCAGTGATTCACTATTTTATTTCTTCCCGCTAGTGCTCGGTTATACCGCAGGGAAAAAGTTTGGGGGTAGCCCATTCTTAACCATGGCTATTGGAGGGGCGCTAGTACATCCATCCATGTTAACTGCGTTTCAACAAAGCCTTGCGGGCGCAGCTCCCGAATATTTTTTAGGAATTCCACTCACATTTATTAATTACAGTACGTCTGTTATTCCTATTATCTTTGCAGCTTGGCTGAGCTGTTTATTAGAAAAAAGGCTGAACCTCTTATTACCTGCGGCGATGAAAAATTTTATTTCACCATTTTTATGTTTATTAATTATCGTCCCCCTCACTTTCTTGGTTATCGGCCCGTCAGCAACTTGGTTAAGCCTATTAATTGCAGATACATTCCAAGCTATTTATAACTTTACCCCCATTATTGCTGGCGCATTTATGGGCGCAATTTGGCAGGTGTGTGTTATTTTCGGTCTACACTGGGGAATTGTTCCAATTAGTATCAATAACCTCAGTGTATTTGGGCAAGATGCACTCGTGCCATTACTTCTCCCTGCTGTTGCTGGGCAAGTCGGTGCAGCACTTGGCGTCATGTTAGCAACCCATAATGCAAAAATGCAAATTATGGCAGGCTCTTCCGTCACCGCGGGGATCTTTGGTATCACTGAGCCCGCTGTGTACGGTGTTACCCTACCACTACGCCGACCTTTTATCTTCGGCTGTATTGGAGGCGGTGTCGGTGGTGCAATCATCGGCTACAGCCAAACGCTAACTTACTCTTTTGGGCTAGTGAATATTTTTACCTTTACCCAAATCATCCCTGCAAGCGGCTTTGACAAAACCGTTTGGGGAGCAATCATCGGCTCATTGATTTCATTTACCTTCGCTTGCCTAGCAACCCGTTTTTTTGGCGTTAAAAAGCAGCCACAACAAGCTCAACCTACTGATGTTCAAGTGCAACCCGTTGCTCCGAATGACATTCTATCGCCAATGTCTGGCCGTACATTACCTTTAAATGAAGTTCCCGATGAAACCTTTGCAAGTGGATTACTCGGCCAAGGTACTGCAATTATTCCAAACATTGGTGCGGTATATGCCCCATTTGATGGGGAAGTGGCCTCATTTTTTAAAACTGGGCATGCGCTAGGTCTATTAAGTCAAAGCGGTATTGAGGTGTTGATCCATGTGGGTATAGACACCGTGAAACTAGACGGTCTCTACTTTACTCCTGAGGTAAAACAAGGGGATACGTTCAAAGCTGGTGACCTGTTACTCACCTTCGATTTAGAAAAAATTATTGAATCTGGTTATGACGTAACAACACCAATCATTGTTAGTAATAGTGATGACTATGCTGCTGTTAAAACCATCACGCTCAACCAAACAATCAATCCCGGTATTACATTCATGACAGTTAATCCGAAATAAGGAATAAAATGATGACAAAATTTCCTGAGACATTTTTATGGGGAGGCGCCATTGCAGCAAACCAAGCCGAAGGCGCTTATTTGACAGCAGGAAAAGGGTTAAGTACCTCTGATGTTCAACCAAATGGTATTTTTGGTGGAGTCGTTAAACGCACCAATAATGACCAATATATTAAAGATATCGCTATCGATTTTTATCATCGTTACCCAGAAGATATTGCTCTTTTTGCTGAAATGGGGTTCACCTGTTTACGTACCTCTATCGCATGGAGCCGTATTTTCCCACGTGGCGATGAGCAAGAAGCAAATGAAGAAGGGCTGGCTTTCTACGATAAATTATTTGCAGAAATGGCGAAATACCATATTCAACCTGTAGTTACTTTATCTCATTATGAGATGCCCTATCACTTAGTCACGGAATATGGTGGTTGGGGAAGTCGCCAAGTCATTACATTTTTTGAACGCTATGCACGCACTGTTTTTCAACGGTATAAAGACAAAGTCAAACTTTGGCTCACATTTAACGAAATCAACATGTCACTTCACGCCCCGATGACAGGTGTAGGATTAGCAGAGACCAGTTCAAAAACAGCGGTTTATCAAGCTATCCATCACCAACTTGTTGCCAGCGCAAGAGTGACAAAAGCCTGCCATGAAATTATCCCTGATGCCAAAATAGGGAACATGTTGCTCGGTGGGTTAGTTTATCCCCTAACATGCAAGCCCAATGATATTTGGGAAGCCATGACTGAAAATCGCACATGGTTATTCTTTGGTGATGTTCAATGCCGTGGGGCTTACCCCGGTTATATGCTACGTTATTTTAAAGATAACCAAATTCATCTGAATATTACCGAAGAAGATAAACAAGATCTTAAACAAACTATTGATTTTATCTCTTTCAGTTATTATATGACTGGCTGCATTACCGCAGATAAAGAAGAATATAATAAGAAACGAGGTAATATTCTCAGTATGATCCCAAACCCTCATTTAGAAAGCTCACAGTGGGGATGGCAAATTGATCCTCAAGGGCTAAGAACAATATTAAATTTATTATGGGATAGATACCAAAAACCATTATTTATTGTTGAAAATGGGCTAGGGGCTATCGACCAAGTGACTCCTGAGGGAGATATTATTGATGATTACCGCATACAATAATATATTAACGACCATTTAGTCCAAGTACATGAAGCCATTCAAGATGGTGTAGATGTTATGGGTTATACTAGTTGGGGACCGATTGATATTGTTAGCGCCTCAAATGCGCAAATGTCTAAACGTTATGGGTTTATTTATGTTGATAGAGATGACCAAGGCAATGGCACGCTTGAACGCAAACGGAAAAAAAGCTTTTATTGGTATCAAAAAATCATTAAGTCAAAAGGGGAGTTATTAATTCGTTAATTAACCTAATTAAATATTGAGGGGTTTATACTTTATAAGCCTCTCTAGTAATATTACAGATATTATATAGGTAGTTTCTACATCCTATATTTAATATATAAAATTTACGTAGATATTAATAAATACTATTTTGTATTTATTAGTTTTTTGCGCCTTAAAATAGGTTCCATAATAAATGAATAAAAAAATTATATTTCCCCTGTTATTTTTAACATTACCCGCTATTGCTAATGAACAATCATGGGATGGTACTGTATTAGGGTTTGAACCTGCCCCTAAAGGGCTATTTGGCGACATGCTTGGCATTCGCCCTATTTTATCGGATCATGGTTTTTCATTTCATAGTAATTATTTAAGCCAAGTTGCCTATAATGCAAGTGGCGGTTATGATGATGATAAATACACCGCTTATATTGACCAATTTGCCTTCACCTTTACCCAAGACCTAGAGCGGTGGACAGGCATCCCAGATGCTCGTATTGAAGGGAATATTGTTAACCGCAATCACAATGATGACCTCACCTTAAAACGGGTTCAAGACCCACGAACTCCTAATTATGACCAAACCCAAGAAAGTGCTGGCGGTGGTTCTATTACACGCTTAGGTTGGCTAACTTTCGCCCGAAGTTTTGACGAACGCCGTCTCACTTGGCGTATTGGCATGATGAATAAAGTACAAGAATTCGACCAAATTATTCCATGTGATTTTCAATTGCGCACCCAGTGTGGTGGTAAATCTGCAAATGCTCTTGTCTGGAGTAACTGGAATATTCACACGTGGGGAACCACTGTCAGCTATAAAATCACACCAGAGGTGACTATTAAAACAGGGGTTATGGAACAAAATCCTCAAGCAACTGATAGAAGCCACGCTTGGAGCTGGTCAACTAAAGGCAGTAAAGGCATTGTATTACCTTTAGAGGTCGAAAGCCGCACTTTCGTCAATGGGTTACCGGGGGCCTATAATGTAGGATTATTGTACACCAATGCCAAACAGCAAGATCTCTACAAAGATAAAACCTACCACAGCACATGGTTTATCTATGGTGGTATGAACCAACAATTAACTCGCCACCAAGACGACCCCAATAGAGGTTTAAGTTTATCCTTAAGTGGAAGCTACCACGATGAACGTAGTAATTTTATGAATTATGTGGTTTCAAGTTCCTTGCGTTATCGTGGATTATTCGATGCAAGGCCTGAAGACTGGGTGGGTTTAGGTGTTTCTTATATTGAATTAAGTGATCACTTTGCCAAAGGCCAAAAACAGTATAACCAACAATTTGGCATCACAGATTACCATGACCCTTTCTTTCGCCCTATAACCTCTAATGCGTTTAACGCAGAACTGTATTACCGTTTCAAACCGGTTTCTTGGCTAGAGCTACAACCTGATGTCCAATACTGGCACAATCCAGGGGGGATTAAGCAAACCTCTGATGCATGGGTACTCGGCTTAAAAACCGTCGTCACTTTCTAAACATATCAGGCCTGAAAGCTAAACTTACCGGCTATCAGGCCAATAATTTTCCGCCATCTTTCGCAGCTTTGATTTTTCCCTGTAATACCCTATTCTGTGTTTAATTTCTTAATCTATCGTTCTAGCTAGGCTGATAAATGACTCGCACTCAACGCTTACTGACTTTATTGCAAATACTCAAAGAAAACCGCTACCCCATTACGGCAGAAGCTCTTGCTTCTCAGCTACAAGTCAGTATCCGCTCTATTTACCGAGATATTGAGTCGTTACGCAACCAAGGCGCTGAAATCTTAGGTGAGGCGGGTATTGGTTACCAACTAAAAACCGGCTTATTATTGCCTCCACTCACTTTCGATGAAAATGAACTGGAAGCACTGGTTTTAGGTTTGCGCTGGGTTAAAAGTAATGCCGATAGAGAGCTAAAAAACTCAGCAATACGTGCCATTAGTAAAATAAATGCTGTCGTAGCAGGTAATTCACAGAAAATCTTAAACCAAAACACCTTGTTTGCGCCCACCACACATTTCCATGAAATAAACGATATTATTGCTAAAGACTTGCGCCTAAGCTTACGCGAAGAATGTAAAGCTCAAATTATTTACCTAGATGGCCAGAACCAACAGAGTGAACGAATTATTTGGCCGATTGCAATTGGTTATATGAAAGATTCCCAAGTACTCGCCGCTTGGTGTGAATTACGGGAAAGTTATCGCCATTTTCGTTTAGACCGCATTCAATCCTATCGTGCCCTTGAGCATAAACTCCCCTACCCTAAAAATTATTTGCTTGAACGATGGAGTAAAGAAGTCCTCTGCGTGTCTACTGACAATTTCTGACACAGCTGTACCTTATAGTAAGTGCTCAACTTCTTATAAGGGAATAATCATGAGCGAACTGGTGCTTTTTACTAATTCAATGTCACGCGGTAATACTGTTGACCTACTGTTAAAAATTTTAGATGTTCCTTATAAACGTATTGAATTAGATTATGGTGCAGATATGCACACGGCCGAATATTTGGCAATTAACCCAATGGCAAAAGTCCCAGCATTGGTTGATGGTGAGGCTATCGTCACTGAAACAGCGGCGATTTGTTTATATTTAGCGGACAAATTTATTGAAAAAGGCTTAGCTCCTGCACTTAACGACGCCAAGCGTGCTGATTATTATCGATGGTTCCTATTTACCGCGGGCCCAATAGAAACTGCGTTCACAATTAACGGCCTTAATATTCAGCTCAATGAAGAACAACAAAAATCATCTGGATTTGGTTCTGTTGAACGCACAATGGCGTGCTTAGAAACCGGTTTAAATAACGCTAAACCTTTTATTTGTGGCGAGCAATTCACCGCAGTGGATGTGTATGTAGGGGCATTTGTAATATTCTTCACTAAATACAATATGATGGAAGTCACACCAGCAATGAAAGCTTACATGAAAAGCTTGTCAACTATTCCTGAAATTGCCGAGCTACTCGCGTAATCCCCATGTAAAAAGAGCCAAGTTATTAACTACTTGGCTCTTTTATTCATTAACAGTATAACCAATATTATTCGTATGCTTAACGCATAGTCACAAACTCTTCCGCTGCGGTTGGGTGAATAGCCACAGTGTTATCAAAGTCTTTCTTGGTTGCGCCCATTTTTAACGCTACTGCGAAGCCTTGCAGAATTTCATCCATACCAAAGCCAATGCCGTGAATACCGACAATTTTTTCTTCTTCACCCACACAAATTAACTTCATACGGCAAGGTTGACGATGAGAAGTTACCGCAGTATACATGGCTGTGAAAGACGATTTATAAGTTTTCACATTTTCAGCGCCATATTTTTCAACGGCTTCTGGCTCAGTTAAACCCACAGTGCCAATTGGTGGGTGTGAAAATACTACCGTTGGAATATTACTGTAATCTAAATGTTCATCTGGTTTATTATTAAATAAACGTTCGGATAAACGACGCCCTGCCGCAACAGCCACAGGAGTCAATTCAACAGCACCAGTATTATCACCCACTGCATATACACCAGCGACATTGGTATTTTGGTATTTATCCACTTTGATGTAGCCTTTCTCATCCAGCTCAACACCCGTGGCTTCAATATTCAGGTTATCCGTCATTGGCTCACGACCAATAGCCCAAATCAATGCATCAACTGTATGCTCTTGGCCATTTTCCAATTTTAACGTTAAAGAACCATCGGCATTTTTTACCACTTCTTTTGGAATAGACTCTGTGTGCAGCTTTGGCCCTTCCGTGTTCATAACTTCAACCAGCGTTTCTACAATCAGAGGGTCGAATGAACGCAGTGGCGCATGTTTACGAACAAATAAGTGTGCTTGCGCACCGAGTCCATTTAAAACACCTGCCAATTCAACAGCGATATAACCCGCACCCACCACAGCAACACGCTTTGGTAGCGCTTCCAGCTCGAAGAAACCATCAGAAGTCATACCATACTCTGCACCAGGAATAGCAGGGATCACAGGGCGACCACCGGTAGCAATTAAAATATGATCCGCGGTATAAGTTTCGCCATCCACTTCAACAGTATGTGCATCAACAAAACGAGCAAAACCACTGATCACATCAACTTTATTATTGCCAAGAACGCGGTCATAAGATTGATGAATGCGATCAATATAAGCAGTACGGCTATCAATTAATGTTTTCCAATCAAAACGATTAATTGTCGTATCGAAACCATAGTCAGGACCATAATTACGAATGGCTTCAGAAATTTGTGCCGCATGCCACATAACCTTTTTCGGTACGCAACCTACGTTCACACAAGTTCCACCTAATGCTTTAGCCTCAATTAAGGCACATTTTTGCCCATACATTGCTGCACGGTTCATCGACGCAATACCACCGCTTCCGCCACCAATTGCAATATAGTCGTAATGTTTGCTCATAATTTGGTTATTCCCATTGATTGAATGACTCATTGATTCATTTTCTCGCATCATGCTATTGATTGCCATGGCATGAATAGCGTTTTATGATAGCTAATACCTGTTAATTCAATTGGCTATACCTATCCTATTGTGCGAATTATTCTGGTACAACCCACTCAACTAAAGTATGCCCTATACCTTCAGGCACCAGTGTTTTATGTAACCAAGGCAGCACATTTTTCATTTGCTGTTCCAATTTCCACGGTGGGTTGATGACAATCATACCCGATGCCGTCATGCCGCGTTGGTCGCTGTCAGGTCGCACAGCCAATTCGATTTGTAAAATTCTGCGGATCCCTGTTGCTTCTAATTGATTAAGCATACGTTTTATTTGTTGGCGCAACACGACGGGATACCAAATTGCATAGGTTCCCGTTGCAAAACGTTTGTACCCTTCAACCACACCTTTAACGACCGCTTCATAGTCTGTTTTCATTTCATAAGGTGGGTCCATCAACACAAAACCTCGACGACTTTGTGGTGGTAACTTTGATTTTAATTGTTGATAGCCATCTTCTTTAGAAACTTGTGCTCGATTATCACGTGAAAACTCAGTACGTAATAACGGATAATCGCTCGGATGTAATTCCGTTAATACCAGTTTATCTTGCTCACGCAATAAATATTTGGCTAATAAAGGCGAGCCCGGATAATAACGCAAACGGCCATTATCATTGAGCTTACGTACAATACTCATATAGGGCTGTAATTCCTCAGGTAAATCTGGTTGCTCCCATATCCGCGCAATCCCTTCGAGGTATTCACCTGTTTTTTCTGCATGTTCACTGGTTAGTTGATAACGACCTGCACCTGAATGCGTGTCTAAATACAGAAAAGGTTTTTCTTTCTCTTTTAGAGACTCAATAATCAAACTCTGTACCGTGTGTTTTAACACATCGGCATGGTTGCCTGCGTGAAAGCTGTGACGATAACTTAACATGTAACGTTTATTTCCTGAGGAAATTCAACACTAGCCAAATAAGATGACTACTATTAAATAGGTGCTTTAAAGAGTGCCTTTTTGAACAAAAAATAGGCCGGATTAATTCTTCAGCCTCATTATAGCTAAATTTAGCCACAATTGTCACAGTGAAGGCAGCGCTAAAATTCACATGACCTAAATGAAATAAAACGCTATCCTAAATACAAATTTCAACATAACCAGGGGTAAATCATGAAGAAGCTACTGATAGTAACCACAGCTTCCGCTTTGTTTTTTGTAAGTTCATCAGTCATGGCAGCTAAAACACAAAATGGCTGCGACATTAAAAAACAAAGAATTGAAGCACAGATAAAATACGCGAAACAGCATGGCAACCAATACCGTGTTCGCGGCTTAGAAGAAGCGTTAGATAACGTTAATCGTTATTGCACCCCAGAGTCTTTATATCGTGATAGCCAAAAGAATGTCGACGAAAAACGTGAAAAAGTGCAAGAACGCGAAGCTGAATTAAAAGAAGAAAAGCAACAAGGTAATGACCTCAAAAAGATTAAAAAACGTGAACGCAAATTAGCTGAAGCGCAGGCTGAATTAAAAGAAGCACAAGACGAGATGCAGATATACAAAGGGGCTCTTTAATTTTGATATATTCCCTTTTTCCTGATTAATGAATTGGTTACTTTCACTGCACAATATCATTCCAATGACATTTGTTTATCTAAAAAATAGGCATTGGGATGAAGTTACCCTTTATTTTAGGCTATAGTATTGTGCATATCATTCATAACTAGCCACTGAACAAGGCCAAAGTAAGACAGTTTTCGTTGCAGGAAAAGGGGATTAAATGTCGAATATGCAGGAAGAAGAACAAAAAGATAGCAACAAGCTGAAAGCGACACTGAATAAAAGTATTGATGGCAGTAAAAAAGCGCTCACATTCTCAATGCGTGTTGTTAATTTTATTTGTGCAATTCCATTTATTGCACACCTCATTCGAACCGCACAACGTTTTACTGACCGTATGGGAAACCAGTTTGGTGCCGCAATTACCTATTTCTCATTTCTATCGTTAATTCCTGTTTTAATGTTTTCATTTGCAGCTGCGGGTTTTGTCTTAGCCAGTAACCCTGAACTACTTGAAAAATTAGTCCGAGGAATTTCTGCAAATATTACTGACCCAACCCTAGCTAATACATTAGAAAGAACCATCGATACTGCAATTCGCCAACGTACGACGGTCGGGTTAACCGGTTTAGCCTTAGCGGTATATTCAGGAGTCAACTGGGTAAATAACTTACGCTTAGCTATTTTGGCTCAATCGCGCCCTGTATGGGAGCGAAATGAAGATGAGCACGAAAACATTATTTTCCGCTATATCCGCGATTTTTTTGCTTTGATTGGTTTGCTGATCGCATTGGTTGTCACAATCATGCTCACTTCAGTGGCCGGTTCTGCACAAGCAACCATTGTCAGCACATTAGGGCTTGATGGTATCGAGTGGTTAAAACCTGCGTGGACACTAATAGGGTTAACTATTTCTATCATGGCTAATTTCCTATTATTTTTATGGATTTTTTGGATTTTACCTCGTATGCAACATCGTCGTCGGTCCCTCATCAAAGGGACTTTTCTGGCTGCCATCGGGTTTGAAATTATTAAATCAATCATGACATGGATTTTACCGAACCTAGCGTCATCTCCTTCCGGTGCAGCATTTGGTTCAGTACTAGGTTTAATGGCTTTTTTCTACTTTTTTGCCCGTTTAACCCTATTTTGTGCAGCATGGATAGCTACCGATGAGCAAAAAGACTCATTGCCTACCGAAACAACGCTTTAATCATCCAATTAGGGCAGCGATAATCGCCGCCCTACTATTTACACAATTTATCCATTCATCTCTTCAACCCACGTTTTCACAAGCAAGGCGGCTGGCATTTCGCGTATTTTCACTAGGTTTTTCCCTGCCCAATGAGCAGAAAAGTCATCACTCCCCAACTGACTTGCTGCGGCATTTAACTGTTTTGCAATATCATAAGCAATTGGATAATCAGGTAATTCATTTATTTTATAATCAAGGCCTATTTGCGTAAATTGATTCGCAATCCCCCTTGCTGGCCGCCCTGAGATTACAGTTGTTAAAGTGGTGGTATCCGTTGTCTGGCTTTTCAATTTTTGCCGATAGCTACTATTTGCGGCAGATTCAGGACACAAAATAAACGCCGTTCCCAACTGCGCTGCGGCTGCACCTCCATCTAATGCCCCTTTGATATCATAACCATCCATCATTCCCCCTGCTGCAATAATAGGTAACTGGGTCTGTTTTATAAGTAATGATACCAATGCGTTAGTCGTTAATTGTTCATCTTGCATATTTACATCAAATATACCGCGATGCCCACCAGCCTCAATACCTTGAGCAACAATTGCATCAATCCCGGCCTGTTCTATTAACTGGGCTTCTTGCAAATTAGTCGCGGTGGCTAAGGTATAAATGCCTTGCGACTTTAATTGCTGTACGACCTCGGCTGAAGGGATATTAAAATGAAAGCTGACTGAAGCTGGTTTCATCTCTAACAACATCGCCAACATTTCAGAGTTACCTAAAAAAGTTTGGTAGATTTCATTAAGATGAGTTGGAGGAGTCGTATTAAACTGAGCAAAGTAAGGCGCCAGATATTCTATCCATGCGCGTTCATTAGTTTGGTTGCGTTTTGGTGGTTGATGACAAAATAGATTCACATTGAATGCCTTATCTGTCAGTGCCTGTGTTTGAGCTATCATCTGACGTGCTTGTTCAACTGTGCTTGCCCCTAACCCTAATGAACCTAACCCACCGGACTCAGAAACTGCCGCCACTAATGCAGGTGTAGACACCCCCACCATCGGTGCTTGAATGATAGGATAGCGTAAGCCTAACCGGTGTAAAAATGCATTTTCTTTAGCCATTTTCTTTCCTTTATTGTAATGTCGGGATACACTTTACTTTCTTACATTGAGAATGAATATAGCACCATATTCACATAAAGAGAAAATGAACACTGAAACTCTTAAAATATTCTGTACCGTTGCTGCTGAGCTCAATATCACCCGCGCAGCTGCACGTTTAGGTCGCGTACCATCGAATATCACAACACGAATTCAACAATTGGAGTCAAATCTTGGCGAACTGTTGTTTATTCGGCAAAATAAACGCCTTGAACTTTCAGAGGCTGGTAGACAATTTCTTGATTATGCTCATCGGTTATTAGCCCTTGAGGAAGAAGCTCGCCATGTCATTAGTGGGGGGCGAGAAGGTGGGCAGTTGCGTATTGGAAGCATGGAAAGTACGGCGGCTTGTCGGCTACCCATACCTTTAGCACAATTTCATCAGCAAAACCCAAATACTAAATTGTTATTACGTACTGGGTCTTCACTTTCATTGCTAGAACAAGTCAATAGCGGCAAACTAGATTGTGCGTTTGTCGCACTGCCTTCTGCGCTATATGAACCTAACCAACTCTCACAAATGGGGATCAAGACCGAGGTCATTTGGCAAGAAGAATTGCAATTGTTGCTTCCTGAACATGAACATTCAGCAACCATTGTAAATCAAGTTAAAACCCGTTGTTTAGCGGCTTTTGCACAAGGGTGTAGCTATCGGAATATTGCGGAGCAATGGTTAAATATTCCAGCAAGTTTCGATTGGAATGTACAAGAAATGAACTCTTATCACGCGATGGTGGCTTGTGTTACCGCAGGGAGCTGCGTGGCACTTCTTCCAAAAAAATTAATCGAATCAATGCCTGTTTCATCTTTAAAATTAGGCAGAATTACAGTGACTCACTGTGATACCCTTTTGATTTACCGCGAAAATTACCATGTCCCTGCTTTTAGCGCATTTAAAGCGTGTATTAGTGCATCTAGTCATGATTAATATAGTGCCTTCATTATAATTACCTAACATGGGGTCATGATGACTAGCTTTGTGAAACAACTTGAAGAATTAACCTGTGGGGTTGTTCTCTATTATCACAACCAGACGAAAAGCAGTGTTGCTAGTTTCTGTTCTAGGGGATCAGACCTTGCAGGCTCCCCACTCACTGTCGATACACCACTACGGATAGCGAGTAATACAAAAACCTTTACCGCGGCAGCGATTTTACGACTTGCTGAATTAGGCAAGCTGAGCATCAATGATGCTATCTCTAAACATATCGACCCAAAATATAATTTATTACTAAGTGCCCAATATGACACGAATGCAATTACCGTGCGTCATTTACTCAATCACAGTAGCGGGCTATTAGACCATGCTGATGCCGACTACCTAACTGAAGTTCTCAAACGCCCTAATTATCAGTGGAGCCGTGCAGAGCAATTAGAAATGTACATCCACAAGCAGTTTCCATTTTTTCCACCTGCTAAATCGTACATCTACTCAGATACTGGCTATATTTTGTTGGGGGATATTATTGAGCGAATAACAGGCAAATCACTTGGTCTAGCAGTAAGAGAATTACTCAAATTTGATTCAATTGGACTAGAAACTGCCTATTGGGAACACCTAGAATCTCCCCCAACAATAGCAGCACCTAGATCACGCCAATATTTAGGGAAGTTGGAAGGGACACATATCCACGCCTCTATGGATGCTTATGGCGGTGGTGGTTTAGTGATGTCATCAAAGCAGATGGCAGTGTTTTTAGAGGCGCTTTTCGGGGGGGCTATTTTTTCATCGCCAGCGACCCTAACAACCATGTTAAGTACCGGCCCCCATGATGGAGCAGAAAATTATCGACTCGGCATTATGGCAAGTGTTGTTAACGGCATTACCTTATATTCTCATTTAGGTTTTTGGGGCTCTGTGGCTTATTACTCCCCTCAAACAAAAACAAGTGCCGCAGGGTTTGTCGATAACAGGGGTTCACGAGAAATACTAATAACGGCTATTGAATCGTTACTAAGCCAACAAGTTTGAAAAAGGATAGCCAATGGTGACCAACGGCTACCCTTCATCATTTATTGTGCAACGGCCGGTTTAGCAGGCACGAGTTCTGTTTGCGTGCCAGTTGATGTGGAGGCTTGTGGCCAAAGTGCTTTAATAAATTTTTGGCGAATTTGTTCCGCATCCATTGTTTGTTTATCTTTTGGCTGCGCTAAAACAAAAGCTGCTTCTTGCGATAATAAGCGACGCGCTTCCATGTTAACTTGCTCAAGGCTTTGCGATGCTAAAAAAGACTGCCTTAAACGTTGATACTGTTCGGGAGCAATATCAACGACCCCATTTTGCTGGGAAATCAAACGCTGACTAATCAAAACATCAGTGCTGGTGCGGGCATAGGCAGCAAACAATTGTGATAGCTGCACCTGTTTTTCTTTCATCATGTCATCAAACAGCTCGGCAGGGATACCATTTTGGTTAATTGTAGCTAACTCATTAATGACAATATCAGTCACCGCGGCCATTTTTTCGGGTGCAGCACTGACTGATAGCGTACAAGTGGCTTTCTGGTATTGCACACGACAATCAAGCCCAGAGACCACTTCACCTTGGTTAAATTTTTGATTAAACGTTTTTTGCAAAGAACGATAAACCGCTTCGCGCGCTAAGTCACTTGCCCAATAACGTAATAATATATTTGAGTCTTTAATTGGTATCCAATCGATATCCCAAATCAAAGAAAGGGTATCCTGCGCCAGTTGTTCTTGTAAAATATCAATAGATTGTGGTTTTACCGTGGATAGCACCGCGACAGAAACAGGCTCAGAGCGTCTTCCTTCCAGAGATGAAAAAGTTTGCGATATCGAGTCAGATAACATCCGAGGATCCACATGACCAGCAACGTATAACGTCATCACATCTGGCGTATACCATTTTTGGTAAAAAGCGTTCACGCTTTCGAGATCGACATTGTCATTTGGTTTTTGGCCAGGGTCATAACCCATCATCGCAGAACCTTTTAAACGAGCTCGCCAAACTGGGTCGCTTGCATTTAAAGGCAGTGTTGCAACAGGCACGTTTTCAGCTGTTAAGCCATTATGCAGTGTCGTTTCGGTATATTCGGCTTTCACTACAGAGGTAGCTAGCCAACTCAATGCTTGCTTGATTAAATCAGGCCTGTTGTTAGGTAAACTTAAGCTGTAAGTTGTGTAATCATAAGAAACAACCGCAGGTGGAATTGGCATGTCTGGGTCTGTTGCCTGACGCCAAAACTCTTGTAACGTTGCGGTTGGAAATGTTTCAGTCTGATGATACAACGCCATTTTAGGAATTAAATAACTGTACCCTTTCTCACTCGCTTTTTCTGTTAATGAACCTGTTTTAATTGCTAATCTGAGTTGGATACGGTCATTTGGACGCTGTGGTGTTTGTAATAATTGCCAGCTAAAGCCATTTTCTAGCTTTCCTTGCTGCCATGCTGGATCAGGTTGCAAAGATTCAGCGCTTGCAAATTGAGTCACTGATAATAATACAACACTGATAATATACCGAACTTTCAAGCCCTGCATGTAAACCCCTATGTGTTTTATATCTTTATATTTAACCGCAAATTACGACAGGTAAATTAACGAAAAGCGTGAACTTACCGGGTTAAACAATACCGTTTGGCTTTATCCAATTTTAATTTTCACCACTATAACGATATTAGACCATAAAGCTGAGTTCATGTTCATGGCTTAGTCTGAATTTTGCTGTTTTCTTTGACGGTTGTAACCTTTTGCAAGTAACCCAAGCTCATCATCATGATGATATTCAGAAACAACCAGCTGATTAACTTGATCATTTGTCTGTAACTCGATAGCCATTTTACGCAATGGCCTGACAATCATCCTGCTGACACACCACGTCATTGCAATAGCAATGATAAGCACCAACAATAAGTAAGTCGTTGTCATCAATGCCAGTGTGTTTAAAGCAAACCGATATACACGATTAGGGTCGACTTGTAAGGTTAAATACCCTTGAGGCTTCGCTTGCAATACAGCATTGCCGTATGCATATAAAGGTACCGTCATTTCGACTGGAATGCCGACAAAGTAAGTCGCCCACTCGGGGATTGGCTTCGGTGTTGCAAAACTTAAATTCATCACCGTTGCATTATCAACCGTCACAATCGCATTACCCATAATACCTGATGTCTTTAAGCTAATGAGTAATCTTTTCGCCTCGCTAAGGTCCGAACTTAGCAATGCGTCGGTTAATGGTTTCTGAATTTGTACAACAGCATTACTAAGCTGGTCTAAATAATCTTGCTTACGTTGTTCGATTAAGTAGCTGAATTGGATAGCTAAAAAAAGCGCGAGAGAGAGTAACGTAATTCCAAAGAATACGATCATACTTTTTAACGTTAGTGAGCGTTGGACCTGTGTGTTCATTTGACCACAACCTTCCTAATCAAGCAGCTTTTTAAAGAAAAATAGAAACGTCAATCAGTATACTTGATTTTATCCCCAAAAGAGTAATTTAAAAAGAAAGATTGGATATTTAGGATAAACGATATCCTAAAGAGAATTAAATATAAAATAGAAGAGAAAAACGGCAGAAAGTCAGACTTTCCGCCGTATTAAACATTAACTCACGACAACAGATTGTTTCTCGTCTTCATCAACAGCAAAACACGCTACTAACTGTTGGTCATACTCATTTAATGTCGGCTGGAACTGAGTACATTGGCCAAAAGCTCTACGGCAACGAGCCGCGAAAGCACAGCCTGGAGGTGGGTTCAGTGGGCTCGGCAATTCCCCTGTTAACTTAATACGTTCACGCCTTGAGTCTGGGTTTAACCTTGGTGTTGCAGATAACAAGGCTTGTGTATAAGGATGCAAAGGGTTATTAAAAATCTGCTCTTTCGTGCCTTTTTCAACGCAACGTCCTAAATACATTACCATGACCTCATCAGCAATATGCTCAACCACAGATAAGTCATGGGAAATAAACACATAAGACAAGCCAAGATCCTGTTGTAAATCCATCATCAAGTTTAATACCTGAGCGCGAACAGAGACATCCAGCGCAGAAACAGGCTCATCTGCAACAACAATGTCTGGGTCAAGCATTAAACCTCGTGCTATCGCAATACGTTGTCTTTGCCCTCCCGAGAACATGTGTGGGTATCGGCTATAATGTTCTGTTTTTAAACCTACTTTTGCCATCATTGATAATACTTTTTCTTTGCGCTGTTCTTTCGATAGCGAAGTATTAATCAATAAAGGTTCTTCTAAAATTTGCCCCACCTTTTTACGGGGATTCAATGAGCCGTATGGGTTTTGGAAAACAATTTGAATTTTCTGACGACGCAGCTTCTCCGCTGATTTATCTCTAATCAGCAAATTTTGATCTTGATAATACAATTCGCCATCAGAAGGTTGCTCTATCATCGTTAACAAACGACCAAGTGTGGATTTACCACACCCCGACTCCCCAACTACGGCCAGCGTTTTACCTTTCTCTAATTCAAAAGAAACCCCATCTAACGCTTTAAGGGTTTTCTCCGCAGAAAAAAAACCACTTTTAACAGAATAATACTTTTTCAAATCCACGGCTTTTAGCAATGGGGTATGTTGTTTGTCACTCATAATGTTGGCCTCCCCATATCATCTAACGGCATATGGCATTTGACTTGGCGATCACCAACGGTTTGTAACATTGGCTCCTCTTGACGGCACTTATCCGTTGCGTATGGGCAACGTGGATTTAATAAACAACCGACAGGCCTGTCATATTTACCGGGAACAACACCAGGGAGTGATGCTAAACGTGATTTATTCGTTGCAAACTCAGGTAATGCTCTCAATAGTGCTTGGGTATAAGGGTGACGTGGGTGTTTAAAAATATCACTCGCTTTTGCTGATTCAACCACCTGCCCTGCATACATCACGATGATATGGTGTGCAGCTTCAGCCACAAGTGCAAGGTCATGGGTGATCAACACTAACGCCATGTTTTCTTGCTGTTGTAGCTCCAAAAGTAGCTCAATAATCTGCGCTTGAATTGTGACATCCAAAGCTGTTGTTGGCTCATCAGCAATCAACAGTTTAGGGCGACAAGCAATCGCCATTGCAATCATCACCCGCTGACTCATCCCACCTGATAATTGATGGGGATAGACATCCAAGCGTGATTGAGGATCAGGGATACCTACCATGTCGAGTAAATCGACAGCCCGCTGTTTCCGTGTGCTTTTACTGCCGCCTTGATGCACTTTGAGTGCTTCCATGATTTGATAACCCACGGTAAAACATGGGTTTAGGCTGGTCATCGGGTCTTGGAAAATCATCGCGACATCCGCACCAATAATTTGTCTACGTTCTTTTTCAGGCATAGACAATAAATCGCGTCCATCAAACTCCAACGATTCTGCCATCACTTTCCCGGGGTAATCAATTAACCCCATGATGGCAAGTGAGCTAACCGATTTCCCAGAACCAGATTCACCGACGATACCAACGACTTGCCCTTTATCAACGCTATAACTGATACGATCAACCGCGCGAAATGGCGCTTTTCCATCGCCAAAATGAACCGAGAGTTGTTCTACATTTAACAGTGCCATTAGATTACCTCATCACTGCTTGAGTTTTGGATCGAATGCATCGCGTAAACCATCACCCATCAGGTTAAACGCAAGCACCGTCAGTAAAATCGCCAGTCCTGGGAAAGTCACCACCCACCATGCACTCTGTGCAAACTGCAGCACATCAGACAGCATAGTTCCCCACTCAGGAGTTGGTGGCTGAGCGCCCATACCGAGGAAACCCAAAGCAGCCATATCTAAGATAGCATTCGAAAAACCTAAAGAGGCCTGTACAATCAATGGAGCCAAACAGTTAGGTAAAATATTCACAAACATTTGACGTATTGAGCCTGCACCAGCAACTCGAGAGGCCGTCACATAATCACGGTTCACTTCCACTAAAACGGCGGCACGCGTTAACCTGATATAGTGAGGTAAAGCAACAAAAGTCAGAGCAATAGACGCATTAACAATAGAAGGCCCAAAAATTGCGACTAAAACTAAAGCCAATAGCAAGCTAGGTAATGCCAACATGATATCAACTACACGCATGATTAGCGCATCAACAATACCACCGAAGTAACCTGCAATTACGCCAATGGTCACGCCCATTATCAAGGACAGCACGACAACCAAGCACCCAACTAATAAAGATAAACGAGCGCCATACATCAAGCGAGAAAGTAAATCACGCCCAACATCATCCGTTCCTAGAATAAACTGCCAGCTCCCACCCTCATCCCAAACTGGTGGAGCCAATAAAAAATCACGAAACTGTTCATCAGGGGCATGTGGTGCTAATACACCCGCAAAAATAGCAATTAGTACCATCAGGATGATATAAAACATCCCAACAACGGCCCCTTTATTACGTTTAAAATAATGCCAAAATTCTTGTAGTGGTGTCATCGGCTGTGGGGCGCTGACAACAGTTGGCTCAGTAGATTGAGACATTTAGCGCTCCTTATTTTTTATGACGAATGCGTGGATTTACAATGCCATATAGCAAGTCGACCACTAAGTTAACAAAAATGATCAGCGTTGCCACGAGCAGTACGCCACCTTGTACGACAGGGTAGTCACGACGTTGCAGCCCTTCGATTAACCAACGTCCCAACCCAGGCCATGAGAAAATAGTTTCTGTTAAAATAGCGCCTGCTAACATGACGCCAACTTGTAAACCGATAACCGTTACAACGGGGAGTAAAGCGTTGCGTAGTGCGTGGATTAGGATCACGCGTGCACGGCCAAGGCCTTTCGCTCGCGCTGTTCGAATATAATCTTCGCCTAACACTTCCAACATTGATGAACGCGTCATGCGAACAATAACCGCCAGAGGGATCGTCCCTAATACAATAGAAGGCAATATCAAGTGCTCAACAGCATCAATAAAGTTACCTTCTTCACCCCAAATCCAAGTATCGATTAACATAAAACCGGTCAGTGGGTTTGAATCATCAAGGAAGACCATATCACTCACCCGCCCAGCAACTGGAGTGAGGTCTAATTGCACCGACACTAACATGATGAGCATAATCCCCCACCAAAATATCGGCATTGAATAACCCGTTAAAGAAAGACCAATCGCGGTGTGGTCAAAGATTGACCCACGTTTTACAGCGGCTAAAACCCCAACAGGGATACCAACAGAAACCGCAAAAATCATTGCACAAGTGGCTAATTCAACTGTCGCTAAAAAGCGAGGTAAAAACTCTTCCCAAACACCAATACGGCTTTTTAGAGAAATCCCTAAGTCACCATGAAATATCCCATTAACATAATGCAGATATTGCTTCCAAAGTGGCTGGTCAAGGCCTAACTCAGCCATTAAGTAGGCGTGCCTTTCAGGAGAGATCCCCCTCTCCCCAGCCATGATCATAACTGGGTCACCGGGGATCATGTGAACAAAAGCAAAAGTAAGTAGTGTGATACCGATAAACGTCGGGATCACAAGCCCCAATCGTCGGAGGATAAATTGCAGCATATCCTGAATCTCTTTAATAATGCCGTTGACGGCTCTTAGTCCGTTTGGCTACTCAGAAAATAAATTTTCCGGGTGCTCACAAACAACTGAACTTCTCTGTTTCTTCTAAGTCTTTGGGTTATTGATCCTTATGGGTGCTGCTTACAGCACGCTTAGATGCAAGAAACCGTTAACATGATTAATTTACAGACTACTTAATACAAAACTCACCGTGCAAAATTATCATCTAGAAGAATACCCCTTAGAGGAGAAAACGCCCCGCGCTGCAAATTAGCAACGAAGGGCATTAACAGATTAGATACGATTACTTCTCAATGTCGACGTTTTCGAAGTGATGTTTACCTAATGGATCAACCACATAGCCTTTCACTTCCTTACGTACAGGTTCAAACACCGTTGAGTGTGCAATGATAAGCGCAGGAGCCTGCTCATTCATTACGACTTGTGCCTGTTTATACAATTCGACGCGTTTGTCATGATCAGCCGTCTGACGTGCAGGTTGGATCAAGTTTTCAAAGCTTTGATTACACCATTTTGAATAGTTAGAACCTTGTTCTTTTGCTGCACAGCTAAATAATGTTGCGAAGAAATTATCAGGGTCACCATTATCACCAGTCCAACCCATCATCACGGTTTGAGGCTCACCATCTTTCGCACGTTTGAGATATTCGCCCCACTCATAGCTCACAACTTTAGATTTAACACCGATCTTTGACCAATCCGCTTGGATCATTTCAGCCATACGGCGCGCATTTGGGTTATACGGACGTTGTACTGGCATTGCCCATAAATCAATCTCAAAGCCATTAGGGAAGCCTGCTTCTGCTAATAATGCTTTTGCTTTTTCAGGGTTATATTCATAATCCTTCACAGCGTCGTTATATCCCCACATTGTTGGCGGGATTAAGTTTTTCGCTTTCTGACCTGCGCCTTGATAAACCGCATCAATGATGGCGTCTTTATTCACTGCCATTGAGAGGGCTTGACGAACTTTTTGGTTATCCAGTGGTTTTTTCTCAACATTATATGAAAGATAGCCAACGTTCAGACCTGGCTGCTCCATCAATGTAATGTTTTTATCTTGCTTCATCCGCTCTAAGTCAGCCGGGTTTGGATATGGCATAACTTGGCATTCATTTTTTTGTAGCTTAGCATAACGTACTGAAGCATCCGGCGTGATTGAGAAAACTAAGCGGTCAAGTTTCGGTTTTGTACCCCAATACTGATCATTGGCTTTATACAGAATACGAGAGTCTTTTTGGTATTGCTGTAAAACAAATGGGCCCGTCCCTATTGGGTTTAAGTCCACTTTTTCTGGCGTACCTGCTTTGAGCATTTGGTCCGCATATTCCGCAGAAAGGATTGATGCAAAGTCCATAGCCATATCCGCTAAGAATGGAGACTCAGGGCGAGTTAGCGTAATTTTTACTGTGTTATCATCAACTTTTTCAACTTTATCAATGATTTTGTCCATATCCATGCCCATAAAGTACTCATAGCTACCACCTGATACTTTATGATATGGGTGATTAGCGTCTTTTTGGCGCATAAATGTGTAGATCACATCATCTGCATTGAAGTCACGGCTTGGCTTAAATTGTTTATTAGAGTGCCATTTAACCCCTTTGCGTAAATGGAAGGTATATACCTTGCCATCATCACTTACTTCCCAGCTTTCAGCTAAGCCAGGTGCGATCTCTGTTGTCCCTAATTTAAATTCAACTAAACGGTTATATAATGGGATTGAACTTGCATCATACGTTGTTCCAGAAGTAAAGAGTTGAGGGTTAAAACCTTCAGGAGAACCTTCTGAACAATAAACTAATGTTTTTGCTTGTACTGAGGCCGATACAGCCAATGCTGCTAATGTTAACCCTACAGTAAGTAGACCTGTCTTTTTAATAGAGCGCATCTGTATGCTCCTATGTTGTTTTTGCTTAATGCCTAAACCCGTCATATAAATGACAGATGTAGTATCTGTATTTTTTGTTATTCATTGTGCAATTAATCAACTGTCACTCACTTCGTCAATAGCCGTATTTGCTACACACCCACAACTCTCGTAACATATTAGAAACATTTGTCACACTAAATTAGCTTAATATATTACCAATCAAGACAAAAGGCAGACGTTATAACCACATTATTATTGATGATTAGTGTTTTATGTTTGAGCTATTTATTTTTATATTTGTGATTAAGTGCTGAATTAGTGAACGAATATAGCGTGCTATACGGAGGTACGCAAAATAAAACTCTAAAGGAAATAAAGTTAGAAACTATTTTAGTTTGTTATTATTTAGCTTGTTTTTCATGCAGACAAAAAACATTCAACTAAACAAGCTAAACATAATTTTAACTATTTGATAACTTAAAGAATAAAATCGCTATATGTCACTTTTTTATTTAATTAGACTGAATACAGAAAATGCTTTTATACCCACCATAAAAGATATAATTACCCAAAATTAAAATATATTAAATAAAAACAAATGGATACATTAAAAACCAATTAAGTTAATAATGAAAACTGAATTTAATACCGGAACTGACTGTATTGAAAGCAAGCGGCTGATATTGCCATAAAGGGGTATCAATGAATAAATGGTAAGACAAGCCCTTTAACTGACCTTTCGCGCCTATTTTGCAACCTAATAGTAAGTTCTCTTTCCAAAATGTCGCTCGGTCATTCGCCGTTGTTCCTAAGCCTAATGACGAATACAACTGTACATGTGGCCAAGGAGTCTGCCACCGCAGCTCATTGTGAAATTTTAAGCTATGATCCCCCATTTCAAAATGTTTTACCCCCGTAAGAAAACCACTCACACCGCCATTTCCTATGAATGTATCACGTTCTAATAAAGCATCTAGATTGGAACGACTTAACTGCACATCAAGTTGGCTTAGATAATAAAACGGCTGTATTTCTCTCAAGTTAGACAGTGAAAACTGAAAGATTTGTGCTTTATCCAAACCTGTCGTTTTTTGTGCATTAGCACCAAACCAATCTACCCCTTGTTTGTATTTTAAAGAAACAAGCGTATTCCCCTTTAAAAAATCAACCTGATGTGAGAATTCAGCAATAGCATAGCTCGCCAGACGTTTTTGCGTCTGTAAACGTAAGTCGGATAAAAAAGTATCACTTTTTTGAACTTGGCTACCAATACCGAATGAAGTCACCGCGTTTTCAGTGCGATTCAGTATGCGCTCAATTTGTAGCAATAAACCCCAGCTACGCTGTTGAAAAGGTAAATTAACATCATAATTTGTTATTACTACTTGGTTTTTATGGTACTCAGCAGATACAGAAAATAGCCAATAGTGGTATGGGAGAGAATATAACAATACCATTGATTTCATTTCGCTTCCGTTAAAAGCATTTAAGTGATGGTTAACCTCTGAATACAAAAAATCACTTCGTAGTAAAGGATTTGCAAGCATCCATATATGGCTTATAACATTAGTCGTTTGCCCAGCAGCCCTGTGAGCTTCATAAGAAATCACCCCATTTAATGCACGGCGTTGCTGGCCAACAACGATAACTTGAGTGGCATTTTTATCGACGTCATCAGGCACTAGATTTATATGAAATGGAAGTAAAGATACATTCTGTAAATTAGATAAGCCTTGTTCAATATGGCGGAGATTTAATAGATCCCCTGGCTTCAGTGGAAAAATAGATAATAAAGAGCGATCTTTGTTTTTTTCATTTTGGTAACTCACCGCAGAGATAGTCCCCTCAACGATTTTTATACGCAAAATACCAAACAAAAATGTTTGCTCAGGATAGTATAAATATGAGGTTAAATAACCTGCTCGGACAAGGTCAGCTGTAATATAATCGGCATACTCCAATAGCTTACGATCATCAACGCATTGCCCTTCAATTTGCTGCCTCCATGCATTAATACGTCTTGGCTCTACTTTAGTTAACCGCTGGGAATTTACCAAGTGAACTTGATTAATAAGAATGCATTGCGCAGTATTAATAGGTTGAGTTATAGCGGAACTATAAGCGTGAGAAGTAACAAGAATATATAACCCTAACAATAAAAAACGAATGTGTTTTGGTACAACGTATTTTGCTTTCATTAACAGGTCCTTGTCATGAAAAACTGTTTTATTAGCTAAAACCACCCTAATAGAGGGAGTTGCCAGCAAAAAATACGTAACCCATGAGATATTCTCAAACCGTATGCTTTTATCTATATCAGCAGAATCTAGGTGTTGGATGCAAGTAAAGTTATTCTTAAAAATGGAGAGGAAATGAGAAGTGCCATAAACGGAAAAACCCACCTCAATGAGGTGGGTTTTAAAATTTGGTCGGCGAGAGAGGATTCGAACCTCCGACCCACTGGTCCCAAACCAGTTGCGCTACCAAGCTGCGCTACTCGCCGAAAACGGTGTGAATAATACTGCCAAGAATGGGGGTCGTCAACCCATTTTTTATTAATTTGGCTCGAGTGCTGATAAAACCACCAAAATGGTAAGGTTTATAGGCAACTCACCTTATTTTACTAAAAAAATAAGCACTAAATTAATTTAGTGCTTATTTATCAAACAGATTAACTTTTATAAAAATAGCATCATAAAACCAGTTTATGGCCTAATTTTAAGTTATTGCAGTAAAGAAATATCTGCTACCTTTAAAAACAGCTCACGTAATTGGCTTAATAGCGTCAAACGGTTAACACGAACCGCTTGGTCTTGGTCCATTACCATCACATTTTCAAAGAATTCATCCACTACATCGCGTAAAGAAGCTAGCTCAGCTAATGCTTCTTGATAATTTCTTTGCGCAAACATTGGAGCAAGTTTTTCTTGTAGAACTACAACATGAGTTGCTAGTTTCACTTCTTCTGGTGTTTTCAGTACAGAAGCTAAGACAGTATCCGCTAATTTTTCTTCTGATTTACTCAGAATATTAGAAACACGCTTATTTGCCGCTGCAAGCGCTTGTGCTTCATCTAGCGTACGGAAGTGAGTCACAGCTTTCACTCGTGCATCGAAGTCAGCAGGTTGAGTTGGGTGACGAGCTAATACAGCTTGGATGGTATCAATGCTATAACCTAATTCTTGATACCAAGAACGGAATCGGCCAAGCATAAATTCGACCACATCATTAACAACGTCTTTATTCGTTAATTTATCGCCGTATAAACGAGCTGCTTCGGCGGTCATTTCAACGAGATCAAGCTGATAGCCTTTCTCAACGATAATGCGTAACACACCCAAAGCCGCGCGACGAAGAGCAAATGGGTCTTTATCGCCTTTAGGGTGCTGCCCAATACCAAAGATACCGGCAAGTGTATCCATTTTCTCAGCAATGGCTAATGCAGCAGAAACATCAGTAGAGGGAAGTGCATCACCGGCAAAACGTGGTTGGTATTGCTCTTTCAGAGCCAATGCGACGTCTTCTGATTCACCATCATGCCGAGCATAATGCATACCCATTACACCTTGAGTATCTGTGAATTCAAACACCATATTGGTCATTAAGTCGCATTTAGCGAGTAAGCCAGCACGAGTCGCATGATTAACGTCTGCACCAATTTTATTGGCAACCCAACCCGATAGTGCTTCTAAACGGTCTGTTTTATCACGCAAAGTACCTAATTGCTTTTGGAATAGCACCGTTTCTAAGCGCGGTAAGTTGTCTTCTAAACGTTGCTTACGGTCAGTTTTAAAGAAAAACTCCGCATCAGCTAAACGAGGGCGTACAACTTTTTCGTTACCTGAAATAATTTGTTGAGGATCAGAAGATTCAATATTCGCCACAAAGATAAAATTAGGCATTAATTTACCCGCATTATCATAGACGGGGAAATACTTCTGGTCACCTTTCATGGTATAAACCAATGCTTCAGATGGGACGTCTAAAAATTTCTCTTCAAACTTCGCCGTTAAAACAACTGGCCACTCAACCAATGAAGCAACTTCTTCAAGTAAACTATCAGTTAAATCAGCGTTACCACCTAAAGCTTGAGCCGCCTTTTCTGCATCCGCTTTGATTACGGCTTTACGCTCTTCGTAATCAGCCATCACTTTACCGCGTTCACGTAGGATAGCAGGATATTGCTCGGCGTTATCAATGGTGAATTCTGCTTCACCCATAAAACGGTGCCCACGAATTGTGCGCCCACTCTTAATACCTAAAATTTCACCCTCAATGACATCACTACCTAACAGCAATGTTACAGTGTGAACAGGGCGAACAAATTGGGTGTCTTTATCTGCCCAACGCATTAATTTAGGAATAGGTAGTTTAGCAAGTGAGCGGCTAACCATATCAACCAGTAGTTCATTCACGGCTTGCCCTTTAACTTGGGCACGATAAAGTAACCACTCGCCTTTATCGGTTGTTAAACGCTCAGCTTGGTCAACGGTGATACCACAGCCTCGAGCCCAACCTTCTGCGGCTTTAGTTGGTTGGCCATCAGGGCCAAAAGCCTGAGAAATAGCAGGACCACGTTTTTCAACCTCACGGTCAGGTTGGGAAGATGCTAAATCAGCAACTTTTAGTGCCAAACGACGGGGTGCAGCAAACCACGTTACCGCGCCATGCGCAATATTCGCGCTATCAAGTTCGCTGGTAAAATTTGCAGCAAATGATTCAGCTAATGAACGAAGAGCCTTCGGCGGTAACTCTTCGGTGCCGATTTCCACAAGGAAAGTCTGTTGAGTCATGACAGCCTCTTAATTCTTATGACACATAGGGAATCCAAGCGCTTCGCGTGAAGCATAATAAGCTTCAGTAACCCCTTTCGTCAGGGTGCGGATACGTAAAATATAGCGTTGGCGTTCAGTAACAGAAATAGCTTTACGCGCATCAAGTAAGTTAAAAGTATGAGCAGCTTTCAAGATACGTTCATAAGCCGGCAGTGGAAGTGGAGTTTCCAAAGCGAGCAGATGTTGAGCTTCTTTTTCATATTCTTCAAAGCATTTGAAAAGAAAATCAACATTTGCATATTCGAAGTTGTAAGTTGATTGTTCAACTTCATTTTGATGGTAAATGTCACCATAAGTGGTTTTGCCCAGCGGACCATCACACCATACAAGATCATATACGCTATCAACACCTTGGATGTACATCGCCAAGCGTTCCAAGCCATAAGTGATTTCGCCAGTCACAGGTTTACACTCAAGCCCACCCACTTGCTGGAAATAGGTAAATTGAGTCACTTCCATACCATTTAACCATACTTCCCAACCTAAACCCCAAGCCCCTAAAGTTGGGTTTTCCCAGTTATCTTCAACAAAGCGAATGTCATGAACAGTTGGGTCAACACCCAGCTCTTTTAAAGAACCGAGGTATAATTCTTGGATGTTATCTGGTGATGGTTTAATAATCACCTGAAATTGATAATAATGCTGCAAACGGTTTGGGTTTTCACCATAGCGGCCATCTGTTGGCCGGCGAGATGGCTGAACATAAGCCGCCGCAATAGGCTCAGGGCCTAATGCTCGCAAACATGTCATTGGGTGGGAGGTTCCTGCGCCGACTTCCATGTCCAGTGGTTGAACAATGGTACAGCCTTGGCGCGCCCAGTAATCCTGCAATGTCAGGATAAGACCTTGAAAGGTTTTGGTATCAAACTTTTGCATGTTAGATCCGCACGCGATACGTTAAATTAATGAAAGTACGTCAGTATACCCTTTGACCGCAAGATATACAGCATTGAATATGTCTGTATTTATTCTAAAAATAAAAAAAAATACTTTCACCCCTTTTAAGCTGGTTATTTATACAGTATAAATATCTCATTTTTAAAAAAGATTAATATGATTGTAAAAAGGATGAAAAATGAATACAGCATCAACACGTTGCCATTGGGTTAATAAAGACCCTGAATATATTGCTTATCATGATCATGAATGGGGCAAACCAACCCATGATAACCAAGCCCTGTTCGAAATGATCTGCCTTGAAGGGCAACAAGCAGGTCTTTCTTGGTACACTATTTTGAAAAAACGCCAAGGTTATCGGGAATTATTCTATCAATTTGATCCTAAAAAAATCGCCTTGATGAACGACAGTGATATAGAACGCCTTATGCAAGAGCCCCGTATTATCCGTAATAGGTTAAAAATTAAAGCGATAATTGCCAACGCAAAAGCCTATTTAGCAATGAAAGAAAGCGGAGAGGACTTTTCCACTTTTCTTTGGCAATTTGTTAATGGCCAACCTATTGTCAATGGCTGGGAAAACTCGTCCCAAGTCCCCGCCGAAACAGAACTTTCTATGCTGCTTTCTAAAGCGCTCAAAAAACGTGGGTTTAAGTTTGTCGGTTCAATTACTTGTTATGCCTTTATGCAAGCCACTGGCATGATAAATGACCATTTAATACATTGTTGCCAGTTTAAATAAATTAGTGTTTATGGATGATACTTAGCGTATAAAAAGAAAAAGAAACTACCAAACTATTAACATCTCAGAGCTTTCATCTATTAATTTACTCATTATCAGATATTTAAATCACAAATATATGCAAATGAGCGGTTGAACTCTAAGGTTCAGCAGAGTATGTTTTAAATCCTATTAACAATTTATATAGACATATGTGAATAAATGCGATGATATTCTCTAAATTTGGTAATAAATTTGCTCAAAATTCAGGTATTTCATTATTAATGAAAGACTTGAATGAAGGCATAAGAACCCCCGGCTCCATAATGTTAGGGGGAGGGAACCCAGCTCATATCCCTGAAATGGACAAGTATTTCCAAGATCTGTTAACTGAAATGTGTGCTAATGGCCAATTGACGGACACTTTATGTAATTATGATGGTCCTCAAGGCAAAGATGCCATGTTGAAAGCGCTTGCTGCAACACTAAAAGCAAAACTAGGTTGGAATATTAGTGCGAAGAATATCGCTCTATCAAATGGTAGCCAAAGTGCGTTTTTCTACCTATTTAACTTGCTAGCTGGTCGCTTTGAAGATGGTATCACCCGTAAAGTTCTATTTCCTTTAGCGCCTGAATATGTGGGTTATGCGGATTCTGGGCTCGACGATGATTTATTTGTCGCCAACAAACCGCAAATTGAATTTCTACCTAATGGTCAATTTAAATACCGTGTGGATTTCAATACACTAGAAGTCACTGATGATATTGGTGTTATTTGTGTTTCTCGTCCAACAAACCCAACTGGTAATGTAATTACCGATGAAGAAGTTGAACACTTAGATCAATTAGCTAAACAAAATAACATTCCACTATTAATAGATAATGCTTATGGTGTTCCTTTTCCAGGTATTATATTCAGTGAAGCCACACCATTTTGGAATGAAAATGTCATTCTGTGTATGAGCTTATCTAAACTTGGTTTACCGGGGACTCGTTGCGGTATTATCATCGCGAATGAAGAAATCATAGAAGCCGTCAGTAACATGAATGGCATTATTAGCTTAGCTCCCGGTGGGATTGGGCCTGCCCTAGCTTTAGAGATGCTGAAAAAAGACGACCTTATATCGCTGTCCCAAAATGTCATAGGGCCTTTTTACAAACAACGTGTAGAAGAGGCAATTGACATCATTCGCCGTTATATCCCTGAAGATAAGTGCTTAATACATAAGCCTGAAGGGGCTATTTTCCTGTGGCTATGGTTTAAAGATTTACCTATTAATTGTTTAGAATTATACCAACGCTTGAAAAAACGGGGGGTCTTAATGGTTCCCGGCCACTACTTTTTTCCTGGTATCGAGCAAGATTGGCCACATGCACACCAATGTATGCGTATGAACTATGTTCCTGAACCCGCAAAAATTGAACAAGGCATTAAAATACTGGCTGAAGAATTAGAAAAAGCTTATCAAGAAGTCACTTCTTAAATTGAAGTAAAAAAAAAGCCCTTTCAATGATAGAAAGGGCTAAAATTAGCGAGAACTCCGTAATTGAAATCAAATTTATTTTTCAATACGAATATCATTCAAAACTATTAAAACAGGTTTTAGACTTGGTGATTGCTTGAACAACGGTACTTTTTATCTCTATATATCGTGATACTAACTATTATTTTTTATGTACCTTATCAATCACAGCCCTTCTAACTCACCCTATCAAATTGAAAAATATATATTTATTTTATAAAAAAACGCTAAACTGCCCAAAATAAGATTGCAAGTAATTGAGGAGAAATAATCCTTAAAAACATCGCCAATGGATATACTGTCGCATAAGATAATGCAGGGGCACCACTCGTCGGGTGAATACCATTCGCAAATGCCAGTGCCGGAGGGTCAGTCATCGAACCCGCTAAAACCCCACAAAGGCTTAAATAATTCATTTTGCCAAAAATTCGGGCAACGACCCCCGTAATAAATAAAGGCACAAACGTAATCAACAAACCATAGCCAATCCACGTTAACCCATCACCTTTAATTAAGGTATCAATAAACCCACCACCAGAATTTAGCCCCACCACAGCTAAAAACATCACAATACCGAGCTCCCTTAAAGCAAGGTTAGCGCTCGGTGGCATAAACCAATATAAGCGGCCAATAGTCCCTATCCGGCCTAAAATTAATGCGACAACCAGCGGCCCACCAGCTAAACCTAATTTAAGTGCGGCAGGAAAACCTGGTACAAAAACGGGAATAGACCCCAATACAACCCCAAGCCCAATACCAAGAAAGACTGGAAGCATTTGTACTTGTTGAAGCTTTTGTTTCGCATTACCTAATAAAGCAGTCACCGCTTCAATAGATTCGGGCCGTCCAACAATATTTAGAATATCGCCAAACTGTAAAACTGAATTATTATTTGCCACCAAATCAATACCTGTACGATTTAGGCGTGTAACCACAACATCATATTTTTGTTTTAAATTTAGCTCTTTAAGCCGTTTACTTAGTACAGCATCATTGGTCACTACCACTCTGACAGAATGTAAAGTTGAATTTGATGTCGATAACGAGGCATCGACTTCTTCACCCAAAATTAAACGAACTTTGTTTAAATCTTCTTTCTGACCAACAACATGAAGTAAATCACCTAAGTGAATCTCTGTTGTTGGTTGAGGGACAACAAGCATATCGCCACGCTTTAACCTTGAACAAACAATGGCTTCACTACCAAGCAATGGAACATCTTGCATCATCAAACCATCAAGATTCGCGTTACGAATAGCAATGTTCATTGTTTGTAGGGCATCGCGCTGTTGAAAATTAGAGCTATTGAATGCAGACGCTTCTTTATCCACTGAAATTCGAAAGATAATTCGTACAAGCCACATCACCAATAAAATACCGCAAATCCCCATAGGATATGCCATGGCATACCCCATTCCCATTTGGTCAACAAGATTTGGGTCTGAGCCTAAATCTGTTAAAATTTGCTGCCCTGCCCCCAGAGATGGAGTATTGGTTACTGCGCCTGAGAAAATACCTAATATGATTGGCAAAGGAATATTAGCGACTTTATAAATAATTGCGGTTACAACAGCCCCTAATACAACGACCATCAATGCAAAGCCATTAAGCTTCAAGCCCGAAACTCGAAGCGAAGAGAAAAAACCGGGTCCAACTTGAATACCTATCGTGTATACAAAAAGTATTAAGCCAAACTCCTGAATAAAATGCAGCATGTCTTTATTGAGTTGTAAACCATAACTTTGAGCAAAGTGCCCAACGATGATCCCTCCAAAAAGGACACCTCCGATACCTAACCCAACATTACGGATTTTCCAATTACCAATCCATAATCCAAGCGCGGCAGCCAACGCCAACAAACTTACAGTAAGAGCTAATTCACTCATAGACCGCATCCTTTTGACGATAAGTAACCCATTACCTCAACCTAAATAGGCGAGAAAACATACTACTGAATCGATTATGCCAAATAGCACAGCAGTAATATGTGCCATAGAGCACAGTTCAGGATGAATTAAAATGGCTATTTATTTGAGTTTTCAATCTGATAACAAATATAGAATAGTAAACCTTTATTCTTTAACGTTATTCACAGTCTATATAGATACACAAAGAATAAACAACCTCAGCTAATACTTAAAAATAATGCATTAACATAAAAAATATATCTTGTTAAATTCGATAATAATATCGCTCTGTCATTGTGAATTTTTTGTTTTTAGTTATTATAACTACAAGTTAGAACTAACAAACCAATTTAGGTTAACTAGCATATGTCGAGTTTAATTTCAGCACGGTTACTTACCCTTATAATACCGGTTATTTTAAGTGGTTGTTCAAGTATTATGACTCATGCCGGCCCTTCAGAAGGCTATTATCCGGGTTCTAAAAATAGTATTAAAATGATTAAAGATGATGAGACAGGTTGGGTTGTTAGGCCGCTACTTGCTATTGACCTTCCATTTTCTTTCATAATGGATACTCTTTTAATTCCATTAGACTATTCTAGGTCGAATAACGACTCAAAAGAAGATTCCCCCAAAAAGCGCTTGGAAGAATTAGATAAAAAAACAATAAATTAATGAATTTATTTAATGTTACCTGTTTTTTAATGGTAATGACTTAATTTAAATAATTATATACCCACTAGTTCTATGGGATTTTTGTAAACTTAAAGGCAACTAACAACCTATTTTTTATAATAGTTTTGATTAGAATTATCTTTTTATTGGGTCAAAGTAATTAAACTATAGATGCTTATTTATATAGCCTAAATTAAATGTTATCTTCCTACTTTGACGAGAAATAACAACAGAATAAAATAAAGCAAATTATGAATAAAAAAGTTAACTAGAACATTTTTATTCATAATAATAGTGAATACCTTATTAAAATTTAACAAGATAACCCTGTTTCTACGATATAAATTTGCCTGAAACCATCTAGGTCACGCATAAAAGCAATCAGTTTATTGTTAGGAGAAAAAACAACAGCATCTGCTACTGGAGGTTGCTGGGTTCTCTCTGTTAATCTTTCTATAGCCCCAGATGCAACATGACAACGAACTACACTGTTATCCCAGATAAAAGCGATATACTCACCAGTGCTATCCCAATTAAATGCTGATTGAATTGGAGATAAGCTATGAGTAATTTGTAATATCCCCCCTGTAAGTGTATCTACTAAATATAACTGAGCATTACCGTGGTCGTCTGCCATCAAACAGGCGATTGATTGACCATTCGGTGAGGCTCTAAGCCAATGCCTTGGCTGCTTTGCTAGCCCTGGGAACTTTCTGTGATGTGTAAAGGTTAAACGCCTTTGAGACACCCCTTTTGGTGGAAAGGGCATCCGTGACTCCGTGCCTTGAATGGGGAACTCCCCTGCTATTGTGTATTTTTCAGGCTTTGCTGGGAGATCAACAAGATAAACCTCTGGCACAATATCCCCATTTATAGAATGGGTATCACCAATAAATGCTAATGCCCTTTCTTGCCACTCCCCATTGCTTTTTTGATACCCTCTAACCCCTACCCACCCCTCTTCATATGCTCGGCTAATTTGATCGCTATTTGGCGCAGGCTCTAATGTGGTTTGCGTTACTACGCAACAGAAATAATCCCCATTATATTCCCTACAATGCTGTTTCACAGCGACCTCAACAGGCCCAGCTGGAACGGCTACAGCTACATTCCGTTGGTCTAATTTTGCATCTAATTCATGCATTACATGGTCATTATAGGTAAAACTCAGCCATTTTCCATCAGGGCTAAAAACATGTACATGAGTGCCTCCCCTTAACGCCCCCACTAAATAAGGAGGTGTAATACACATGGCATCAATAGGATAGGCAACATTTAGCTGTTCATCATGAACGTATACTCCTCGACGATGATGAAAGTCATACTGCCAATGCTCATCTGGATATTCAGGGCCGTGTATAAAGGCATATTTGGCCGGTGAATTTGGGCTGACCGTAACAACACCGACATGAGCCCCGTGACTCGCACGATAAATCTCAACCAGTTGTAACGTATTTACATGAATTTTTTCTATCGATAAACCAGTAAAAGAGCTCCCGCTTGGACGGACATCATAAGCTAACCATTCGCTATCAGGCGTCCATACATTAATATTAGTCAGCTGATGACATCTATTATCATAGGTTAAACGTGTTTCTTTATAAGGTAATTTGCTATTCAATCTGTTATCCTTTGGCATCATTAACTATCACTATCGGATTACTTTAACTAATCTACCCTATTGAGTACTAGAAAATCTCAGTCGAGAAGTTATTAAAGTAATAATACCCTTTAGTAATAACCTTAGCATCGAATAAAACCATCATGTTATTAAGTGTACTTTATATCATTGGTATCACCGCCGAAGCCATGACTGGGGCGCTTGCTGCTGGTCGGAGAAAAATGGACGTCTTTGGCGTCATCATTATTGCATCTGCCACTGCGATTGGCGGTGGCTCCGTCCGTGATATTTTACTTGGTCACTACCCTCTTGGTTGGGTCGAACACCCAGAGTATATTCTGACTGTTGCTGGAGCCGCTATTGTAACAATTTGGATAGCTCCGATGATGAAACACTTAAGACGGTTATTTTTAATTTTGGATGCTATCGGGCTTATTGTTTTTTCTATACTTGGCGCTCAAATTGCGTTAGATATGAATTACAGCCCAATCATTGCAGCAATCGCCGCAGTGATTACTGGTGTTTTTGGTGGTGTTTTAAGAGACATGTTGTGTAATACCATACCTTTAGTGTTCCAAAAAGAAGTCTATGCGGGTGTCTCTTTTGCCGCTGCTTGGATTTACATCGGTTTGGTGCATACCCCACTCCCCAAAGATATTGTCGTTATCATTACCCTTGTTGTTGGCTTAAGTGCTAGGTTAATAGCAATTCGCTATCGCCTTGGGCTGCCCATTTTTAATTATGAAAGCCAAGATTAAATACCTCTATAACCAAACTTCTCGCCCCAAAGTGAACTGAACGACGGGGCTCTGCCGTATGTTGAATAACAACTTTTGAGTGATTACTTACTCCCCATTAACAACACTAAATTAAGGGGAGTTTACTTGTCTACCCGCCAACACTTGTAGAATCAATTTGACTTCAGGCTCTGCTAACCATTTGCTAAGTTTTTTCTTTTGATTGGCGGTTAATTTCATTTTGTTAATCACAGATTGGTTATCCAACATTTTCAAATCAGTAATTCGCCCTATATATTCTTTTGATAAAGGGATCGCTAGCCCCCTTAACCATGCAGAAAGTGGTTGGACACTGGCCAATCTTAATTGCTCAATTAATAACTGATTTCTTTTATTTTTAGGTAAACTATTTTGCCATGACTCTGATAGCCATGTTGTTAGCTGAGTGAGGTTATTATGAGTTACCCACTGCTGCCATGTGGCTTCACTGATCCCTTTCATATTTAATTGCTTACCTAACCAAACGAGCCTCGCAACAAACTGTTGCAGGCAAGACCTCGTATAAGTAAAACAAGTTAATGAGTGGAATTGTATAAAATTGGTGGTATCAGGATAAAGTCGTTCTTCTCGCCGCCAAACAACTTCTTCAATTTTCGGTGTCCCCAACCCTGAAAGGGAGACAAGGACTTTATCTCCGACTAACAAATCACGTTTTTTCCATGAAGACAGCGACCCTAGACTTACCCTAGAAATTTTTTTTGAATCAATCGTCACTGGGCTAATGACTGCGACAACACTGACCCGCCCTGTTCGACCTACTTTGAACTGTAATTCGACGATACCTGACAACGTGCTACGAAACGGGTATTTCCACGCTATCGCCCAACTATTTTGCTTAGCCTGCCAAGCTTGTGCGCTTGGGGCAGGGAAACTTTTTAATACTATGCCGTCGGTTACGAAAGGTAATTTACTTTGATAGTAATATTCACGTAATTGCTTAACGTCAGCTTTACTTTCAATCTTATGGCTATATTGCTCTGCAAGTGGGAAGCCGATTTTAGAAAGTAATGACAGCTGTGTTTTGGGGTCAGTATTTCCCGATGGCCACGCCCAAATGAAAATGCCAATATTATTTTCATTGGATGTTGGTAAATTTTTTCGCATTAACCACCCAGCGACTTTATTTCTCGCATTCACTCCCCCATATTCTGCTTGAATATGTTCATGCATTTGCCAAAAAAGCTCACCCTGGAGGATTAATGTCCCCTGATGTTTAATTTTTTTAGGTACTGTAGGGATAAAATCCGCTTTTGCTCGCCACTCTATGCCTTCAAGGTTATTACCTCTACTTATCATTGAAATAAGTTGCCCATTTTCATAAACCAAGCTGACTGCTACACCATCGATTTTTGGTTGAAGCCAAATATCCTTGCGTGTATTTATCCAGTTATAGACTTCTCGTTCATTAAGTTTTTTTAACCCTGTATGGGGGATTGGGTGTTTAGCCAATAACACTTTTTCAGGAAGAGGGACAGGGGGAAGTTTTCTGAAAGCTGGCGACACCGCTGCATAGAGCGCCATAAGTTGAGTAATTGGTCATAGGCTTCATCACTAATTGGGCTACTACCTGATAACTGATAAGCCTGATCCCACTTCTGTAATTGTCCCCCTAACCTATTACTCTCTTGAGCTATTAAGGTGAGGTTTTTTGCTTCGCACAGTTGGTCAACTGAATGATTACTCGCCGCCTGCACCACATTTACACCAACCACTAACCCAACAATTAATTTGCTTAGCCTATAAACTAAAACCAATATATACCTACAGATAATAGAGAACATAAACATTCCTTGTCGTTATCCACCGATGACGGTGCCTTCATTTAGCTCTTTTCTACCCCCTTAAGCATGAAGCTATTTTTTGTAGCACTCATATCAAAATGCCGTTATTTACAAAAGTCTTCGCAAAAAAAAATGTGATTTTCATAAGTAAAAGACTAATTTCTGGAACCGGCTCACAACTTGATCGCAAATTAAATATTTTTATCTAAAATTCATGGTTTATTGTTATCGCTGCATGTTAGCGCAAGTATGTGTATACTATGTCGGGTTTATCACCATCTTTTATGTTTAATCCTCGACTATTCAAGAAATCATCATGATACAAGGCACGTTATATATTGTTTCTGCGCCTAGCGGTGCGGGTAAATCAAGTCTCATTCAGGCTTTATTAAAAACACAACCATTGTATGACACTCAAGTTTCTGTTTCTCATACAACACGAGCAGCACGTCCTGGGGAAGTTCATGGCGAACACTATTTCTTTGTATCTGAAGCTGATTTTTTAGGTATGGTCGAAAAAGGTGAGTTCTTAGAACATGCTTGTGTTTTTGGTAATTATTATGGAACGTCTAAACCTATCATCGAAGATGTCCTAAATAGCGGTGTCGATGTTTTTTTAGATATTGATTGGCAGGGAGCGCAACAAATTAGGGCAAAAATGCCTGAAGCGCGTAGTATTTTTATTCTCCCTCCATCAAAAGATGAGTTATATCGCAGGTTACGAGGCCGTGGGCAAGACAGCGATGAAGTGATTGAAAAACGGATGTCGCAAGCAGTAGGTGAAATTGAACATTTCAACGAGTATGATTACCTTATTGTTAATGATGATTTCAACACGGCATTAAGTGATTTACAATCTATCATCCGAACTGAACGTTTGAAATTAGAGCGCCAAGTTCAAAGACATGGTGCTTTAATCAGCAAATTACTAGCAGACTGAGAATAGTTTCAGTATCATATCAGGTCATTTTTTTATTTCTTTGGAGTAGCACACTTATGGCACGCGTAACTGTTCAAGACGCAGTAGAGAAAATTGGTAACCGTTTTGACCTCGTATTGGTCGCAGCACGTAGAGCTCGTCAGTTACAAACGGGCGGAAAAGACCCTTTAGTTCCTGAAGAAAACGATAAATATACTGTTATCGCGTTACGTGAAGTAGAAGAAGGCTTAATCAACGGTCACATTTTAGATGTGCGTGAGCGCCAAGAGCAGCAAGAGCAAGAAGCGGCTGAAATGCAGGCAGTTTCTGCAATCGCTGAAGGTCGTCGCTAATCACTAAGGTGGGTCTGCCTTGTATCTGTTTGAAAGCCTTAATTTAGTCATTCAAAAGTATCTCCCTAAAGAACAAGTTGAATTACTAAGAAAAGCCTATGTTGTCGCGCGGGATGCCCATGAAGGACAGACCCGCTCGAGTGGTGAGCCTTATATAACTCACCCAGTTGCTGTTGCTTGTATTCTTGCTGAAATGCGGCTGGATCATGAAACACTTATGGCAGCGCTACTTCATGATGTGATTGAAGATACTCCAGCGACATTCCAAGATATAGAAGAGCTGTTTGGTACCACGGTAGCCGGTTTGGTCGAAGGGGTATCCAAACTAGACAAGCTTAACTTTCGCGACAAAAAAGAAGCTCAAGCAGAAAACTTCCGCAAAATGATCATGGCGATGGTAAAAGACATCCGGGTCATTTTGATCAAACTGGCAGACCGCACTCACAATATGCGCACCTTAGGGTCTTTAAGGCCTGATAAACGCCGTCGCATTGCTCGTGAAACCCTTGAAATCTATAGCCCTTTAGCTCATAGATTGGGTATACATCATATAAAAACAGAGCTCGAAGAACTCGGTTTTGAAGCGTTATATCCTAACCGTTACCGCGTAATCAAAGAAGTTGTAAAAGCGGCTAGAGGTAACCGTAAAGAGATGATCCAAAAAATCCTCTCTGAAATTGACGGCCGCCTAACCGAAGCTGGTGTACCTTGCCGAGTCAGTGGGCGGGAAAAGCACCTTTATTCCATCTATCGTAAAATGCACCAAAAAGAGCAGCGTTTCCATTCCATCATGGATATCTATGCTTTCAGGGTTATTGTCAAAGATGTGGATACTTGCTACCGCGTGTTAGGCCAAATGCATAGTCTATATAAGCCACGTCCGGGGCGTATAAAGGACTATATTGCTATTCCTAAAGCTAACGGCTATCAATCGCTACATACCTCTCTAATTGGGCCTCACGGGGTACCTGTTGAAGTACAAATTCGTACTGAAGATATGGACCAAATGGCTGAAATGGGGGTTGCTGCACACTGGGCTTATAAAGAACAAGGTGAACAAGGCACTACAGCGCAAGTTAGAGCACAGCGCTGGATGCAAAGTTTGCTTGAATTACAACAAAGTGCGGGCAGTTCATTTGAGTTTATTGAAAGCGTTAAATCAGACTTATTCCCTGATGAAATTTACGTTTTTACACCGGAAGGGCGAATTGTTGAATTACCGACCGGAGCAACGCCTGTTGACTTTGCGTATGCCGTGCATACTGATATTGGCCATGCCTGCGTAGGCGCCCGTGTTGACCGCCAGCCTTATCCGCTATCACAGTCACTCACTAGTGGTCAAACTGTCGAAATCATTACTGCTCCTGGTGCGCGGCCAAATGCAGCTTGGCTTAATTTTGTCGTGAGTTCGAAGGCTCGCGCCAAAATACGCCAATTATTAAAGAATTTAAAACGTGAAGATTCTATCAACTTAGGTCGCCGTTTACTGAATCACGCTTTAGGAGCCGGAAATAAATTAGCGGATATCCCCCAAGGGAACATCGATGCTGAACTGGCACGCATGAAACTAAACTCAATTGATGACCTACTGGCAGAAATCGGGTTGGGGAATGCAATGAGCGTAGTCGTTGCCCGTAATTTACAAAATAACGCTCAAACGACACCGGAAGAACAACCTGTCGTAGAAAGTCGCAACAAATTATCAATCAAAGGGGCTGATGGCGTTTTAATTACTTTCGCCAAATGTTGCCGCCCTATTCCCGGCGACCCAATTGTCGCACATATCAGTCCCGGTAAAGGTTTGGTTATCCACCATGAATCTTGTCGCAATATACGCGGTTATCAAAAAGAACCCGATAAATTTATGCCGGTCGACTGGGATAACGACACTAATACCGATTTCATCGCTGAAATTAAAGTGGATATGATCAACCACCAAGGTGCTCTTGCAAACTTAACTGCCGCAATCAATGATGCAAACTCTAGTATTCAAAGTATGAATACTGAAGAAAAAGATGGTCGCGTGTATTGTGCCTTTATCCGCCTAACAACTAAAAACCGTGTTCAATTGGCGAATGTCATGCGTAAAATTCGTATCATGCCAGATGTCCTACGTGTTAGCCGAAACCGTAATTAACTACTATGAATGAACGCCGCTATCGCCGCATTTGCCAAATGATGGCGATGCGGCAACCCGACCTAACTCTCTGTCTTGAAGAAATTCACAAACCTCACAATGTTTCCGCTATTGTACGTAGCGCTGACGCCGTAGGGGTCCATCAAATTCATGCCATTTGGCCCGACCAACAGATGAGGCTCTCTGTCTCCTCAGCCGCGGGAAGCAATAGTTGGGTAAAAATCATTTCGCATCAATCAACTGAAGATGCGATTACCCAAATAAAATCACAAAATATGCAAGTTCTAGCAACCAACTTATCTGAGCATGCGGTTGATTTTCGCGAGATTGATTATACCCGTCCAACTTGTATTATGATGGGGCAAGAGAAAAAAGGAATTTCACAACAAGCTCTCACATTAGCGGATAGCCATATCATCATTCCAATGGCAGGCATGGTGCAATCTCTAAACGTTTCAGTTGCTTGTGCATTAATCCTATATGAAGCACAAAGGCAACGGCAGCAAGCGGGCATGTATGAACGCGAATACAGCCTACTATCGCCACATGAACAACAAGAATGGCTATTTGAAGGTGGCTACCCTGTACTGGCAGAGGTTGCTAAACGTAAAGGCCTTCCTCGTCCATTTATTAATGATCAGGGGCAGATTGAAGCTGATGACGAATGGTGGGTACAAATGCAGTTAACTGAAAAAATGAAAAGACGGCAATTTGGTTAAGGAAAAGGACATAATATGAATAATGGGCTACTTGATACCATTTCTCTGACCTCATTGCATGGAATTGGTGCAAGCCAGTCAGAAAAGATGCGTAAAATCGGTTTGAACACCGTTCAAGACCTGCTCCTCCATTTTCCTCTTCGCTACGAAGACCATACCCGCCTTTACCAAATCAAAGATCTTTTACCTGGAACTACAGCAACTATTACTGGCGAGGTGTTACAAACAAAAGTTGTCTTTGGACGACGAAGGATGATGACTTGCCTGATAACAGATGGAACCGGCAACCTCACCTTACGTTTTTTCAATTTTTCTGCGGCGATGAAAAACAACTTAGCCGAAGGGCGTCGGGTTACAGCTTATGGTGAAGTACGTCGAGGAAATACAGGCCCAGAAATTATTCACCCTGAATATAAAGTTTCTCAAGATGCCGATAATGTTACTTTACAAGAAAATTTAACACCGGTTTACCCCACAACAGAAGGGGTACGCCAAGCCACATTACGCAAAGTCATCGATCAAGCTCTTGCTCTGCTTAGTAATGGGAAAATTAAAGAACTACTTCCTGAAGAACTTAGCCGGGGGATGATTAGCTTACCAGACGCAATACGCCTGTTGCACACCCCTCCACCAAACGTCGCGTTGAGTGAACTGGAAAAAGGTCATCACCCAGCCCAAAAACGTTTAGTGCTTGAAGAGCTACTCGCTCACCACCTAAGTATGTTAGCGATCCGTGCAGGTAATGAGCGTCTGTATGCAGAGCCATTAATCAATAATGGTAAGCTAAAAACACAACTCTTAGCCCAACTTCCTTTTTCACCCACCAAGGCTCAAAATCGAGTTGTCAGTGAAATCGAAGCAGACCTTGCTAAAAACGCGCCTATGATGCGCTTAATTCAAGGTGATGTCGGGTCAGGGAAAACCCTTGTCGCGGCCTTAGCGGCTCTCTGTGCTATCGAGAATGGCAAACAAGTTGCCTTAATGGCACCTACCGAAATTTTAGCGGAGCAACATGCTAATACATTTAAGCAATGGTTCGAACCTTTAGGTATCAAAGTTGGCTGGCTCGCTGGGAAGCAAAAAGGTAAAGCACGCCAACAGCAACAAGAAGCGATAGCCAATGGTGAAGTGGCAATGGTTGTTGGGACGCATGCTATTTTCCAAGAACAAGTCAGCTTTAAAGCTTTAGGGCTGGTAATTATTGATGAACAACACCGCTTTGGGGTTCATCAGCGGCTCGCTCTGCGTGAAAAAGGCGAAAAACAAGGCTTCCACCCCCATCAATTAATTATGACCGCAACGCCCATTCCACGCACGCTAGCAATGACCGCCTATGCAGACTTAGATACATCAATTATTGATGAACTTCCACCGGGTCGAACACCTGTAACTACGGTTGCAATACCGGATACACGGCGTAATGATATTATCGAACGAGTTCGCCAAGCTTGTATCGAAGAAGGCCGCCAAGCCTATTGGGTATGCACTTTGATTGAAGATTCGGAGTTATTAGAAGCTCAGGCCGCTCAGGTAACAAGTGAAGAATTAGCCCTAGCATTGCCTGAATTGAAAGTGGGTTTGGTACACGGTCGTATGAAACCCGCAGAAAAACAAAGCATCATGGCTGCTTTTAAAAATAATGAAATTCAGCTACTTGTTGCGACCACGGTTATTGAGGTCGGTGTAGACGTGCCTAATGCCAGTTTAATGATAATCGACAACCCTGAACGTTTAGGCCTAGCACAACTGCATCAATTAAGAGGGCGTGTAGGGCGAGGGGCTATCGCCTCCCACTGTGTATTACTCTATAAAACACCGTTAACTCACACCGCAAAGCAAAGGTTGCAAGTCTTACGAGACAGCAATGATGGTTTTGTGATCGCCCAAAAAGACCTTGAAATTCGCGGGCCTGGGGAGCTATTAGGGGCGAAGCAAACGGGTAATGCCGATTTTAAAGTCGCTGATTTATTACGCGACCAATATATGTTGCCAGAAGTGCAACGCATTGCTCGTCATATTCAGCAACACTACCCTGAAAACGCGCAGCAAATTATTGATCGCTGGTTACCAGAGCGGGAACAATATAGCCACGCTTAATTATTACATAGCAACCTATCATTATTGTTTATTCATATCTTAAAACGAAAATTGCCGTGAAAAATTTCACGGCAATACCTGCTTTACTTATTATTATTTAATCTATGTTATCCAGCAATCGTTGGAAATATCGGTAGCAATAGATACAGTTTAATCACGATTGCATTAACGATATCAATAAAGAATGCTCCAACCATTGGCACTACTAAGAATGCTAGGTGAGATGGGCCTAGCCTATCTGTTACCGCCTGCATATTTGCAATTGCAGTCGGTGTTGCACCAAGACCGAAGCCACAATGACCCGCAGCTAAAATAGCAGCATCATAATTTTTGCCCATCACTCGGAAGGTGACAAAAATCGCATACCCTGCCATAACACAAGCTTGAACAGCCAAAATAACTATCATCGGAATTGCCAATGATGCTAATTCCCATAATTTTAAGCTCATTAATGCCATTGCTAAGAATAATGAAAGGCTGACGTTCCCCATGACGGAAACCGCGCGATCAAATACACGGTAAAAACCCAGCAATGATAAGCTATTACTTAAAATCACACCGACAAACAGCACACACACAAATTTCGGTAACGCGAACACTGTGTCCGCTAATAAACCTGCAATATAGCTTCCCACCAGCAAACAGATAGCAATTAATGCAATAGTTTCAATTAAAACCATTGAAGTGATCATTCGCCCTGATTGCGGTTTTTCAAATGCGCTAGGAACGTCTTTATCATCGTCAGTATTTCCCGGCGTTGGGATATTTCGAGTTAAGAAGCGAGCAACAGGCCCACCGATTAACCCACCCAGAACCAAACCAAACGTTGCACAAGCCATAGCAACTTCTGTTGCACTCTGGAAACCGTAACTCTCGGTAAAAATTTTACCCCATGCCGCACCAGTACCATGACCACCGGATAAAGTTACAGAACCCGCTAACAGCCCCATTAATGGGTCTAGGCCAAGTAACTCAGCAAGAGCAATACCCACCGTGTTTTGAACAAGCAGTAACCCTACAACAACAAAAATGAAAATAAACAATGCCTTACCACCTGCCTTCAAACTCGCTAAGTTAGCATTTAGGCCGATTGTGGCAAAAAATGCCAGCATCATTGGTTCTTGCAGTGATAAGTCAAAAGAAAGGCTCCAGTCAAATAATTGCTTCAGCAATAAAAGACTAAAAGCGACTAACAACCCGCCCGCAACGGGCTCTGGGATAGTGTATTTTTCAAGAAAGGGAACTGATTTTACCAGTTTACGCCCAAGCAATAATACTAAGGTAGCAGCTACTAGCGTACCGTAGACATCGAGATGATACATTTACGTACCTCGTCTGTTGTTAAAATTATTAAAAACCAATAAGACGTTAATATCTTCCTTAAAACGCCAAAAGCAGGTTATAGGATTAGAAAAAAAAACTGTTATAAATACAAGTTAAAAGATATAAAAATGTGACAGCGTTATTTAACTATCGTATAAAACTTTTTCTGAGCAAACGATTGCTTTTTAATTTCGCCGCATTACAATGCGTTTTTTGGTGGGGGAAATGAAGGCAATGAATACTGCAACGTCTGAAAAACAAACTACAGAAGCAACCATACAAACACAAAGTGAGCTTATCTATAAATTAGAAGACAAACCACCGCTACCACAGGCTCTGTTTGCCGCGGGGCAACACCTTCTCGCTATGTTTGTAGCTGTTATCACGCCAGCAATGTTAATTTGCCAAGCGCTTGGGCTACCAGCTCACGACACCCAACGTATTATTAGTATGTCCTTATTCGCTTCAGGGATTGCTTCTTTAATTCAAATTAGAGCATGGGGCCCAATTGGTTCAGGTTTACTTTCTATTCAAGGCACCAGTTTTAACTTTGTTGCACCTTTAATCATGGGCGGAGTCGCACTAAAGCAAGGTGGGGCAGATATTCCCTCAATGATGGCAGCACTATTTGGTACTTTACTCGTTGCCGCACTAACTGAAGTGATTCTTTCCCGCTTCTTACATTTAGCTCGCCGCGTCATCACACCGTTAGTGTCTGGTGTTGTGGTCATGATCATCGGGTTATCGTTAATTCAAGTTGGCCTAACATCCATCGGTGGTGGCTACGGTGCAATTAGCGACAATACCTTCGGTTCCCCCGATTATTTAATTTTAGCGGGAGTGGTACTCGCCGTTATTATTTTATTAAATCGCCAGAAAAACCCGTACTTACGTGTTGCTTCACTCGTCATTGCCATGGCTGTCGGCTATATTGTTGCTTGGTGGATGGACATGTTGCCAACTGCGCAACCAGCAGAAGCTAACCAAGCGATAATTACCGTACCAGAACCGTTTTATTATGGGTTATCATTTGATTGGAACCTACTCGTCCCACTTATTCTTATTTTTATGGTGACCTCTTTAGAAACGATTGGTGATATCACTGCGACTTCGGATGTATCAGAACAACCCGTTCGTGGTCCTTTGTATATGAAACGTATTAAAGGTGGGGTGCTCGCTAATGGTTTAAACTCAATGGTTTCTGCTGTATTTAATACCTTTCCGAACTCCTGCTTTGGGCAAAATAACGGGGTGATCCAGTTAACAGGGGTCGCTAGCCGCTACGTCGGTTATATCGTCGCCTTAATGCTCGTATTGCTAGGTTTATTCCCTGCTGTTGCAGGCTTTGTACAGCAAATCCCTGAACCTGTTCTGGGTGGCGCGACCATCGTGATGTTCGGCACTATCGCCGCGTCAGGTGTACGTATTGTGTCTAGAGAGCCATTAAATCGTCGAGCAATCATGATAATCGCCCTTTCACTTGCGGTAGGAATGGGGGTCTCACAGCAACCTCTGATCCTACAATTTGCGCCCGACTGGCTAAAAACCTTATTTTCTTCTGGAATTGCTGCCGGTGGTTTAACTGCAATTGTTCTGAATTTAGTCTTTCCCCTCGAAAAATAAGCTTTCATTTTAACCGTCAGAGTTGAATATTCTGGCGGTTCTTCTGTATGCTATCCTTAAACTGCCGCGATATTAAACAAGTCTCTATCTTGTTATCCACCCACATGATGAAGGAGTAGCAAGCCGTGAAATGGTTAATCAAATTTGTTACCTATGCACTTTTGCTACTATTACTTCTATTTATTTTTGCCTATATTGGCTTACAGACGCGTCTAGGAGCCTCCTATTCCAGCCAATTTTTAAGTCAATTTACCCGTTATGATATTAATGTCGGGGTCATGGGGCATGAGTTTTCCAACCCTGGGGAATTTATCTTTCAAGATGTTAAGTTATCTTCAGAAGACAAAAACCTCGCCTTGGATGCACGGCAAATTGTCGTCGATATCAACTGGCGTAATTTATTCAGTGGAAATGCTATTCGGCGTTTTGTTATTACACAAGGTGACTTGTCAGCTGCCATCACTCAAGGGGAAATGCCCTTACCTATCACTGCGGATATCTTGCAATTCGAGAACAGTAAAATTCTGCTAAAACAAGGTGATGATGATATTCAGGTTGATGGGTTCACTGGAGGAATAACACCTTGGCAACCAACAGTTAATTCCCCTTTTGGCTATGGTGATTTTCGTTTTACAGCCAACCAATTAAAAATGAATAAACTGTCGTTAAAAAATGTCGCAGTGACAGGGAAACGGCAAACGCAAGCCACTGAAATTAGCAAAGCAAGTGCCTACCTAAATAATGGCTATGTCTCAGGGGAAGGTAAACTATTTGCTGATGGTTCAATCACAATCGGTTCTCTCATCATGAATAAAGTGGGCTGGGAAAACAGTATTGATTTCGATACATTATTTACTGCGATTAAAAGTGATAGAACCATAAAAATCAAAAACCTTGAATTAGCCAATATTGATATTCAAGGTAAAGATTGGGCTCTTTCAGGGCTGAGTACTGAAATCGACCACCTTGACCTCGTTCGGGGAAGTTGGTCTAGCCCTAAAAGTAAAATCAGTTTCAATGTTGAGCAACTGGTTGTGAAAAACCAACAACTCAGCACACTGATTGGCGAATTAAATATTGATGGCGATGCCCTTAATATCGATAAGCTGTCTGGCTACTACAATAAAGGGGTATTCAACCTAAACGGCACTTGGCAACGTAATGACCAAGTACTGACCATCAATGAAGGCAAGCTAGCGGGTATTTTGTACACATTACCTGAAACATGGCTATCCTTCTTGGCAGAGCCAGCTCCTGCATGGTTATCTGGGTTATCCATCAAGAAATTTAGCTTATCTCAGTCTCTGTTAATGAATATCCAACCCGAGTTCCCTTTCGAGTTTACAGCGTTAAGTGCCAACATTGAAAACGTTGATTTGGTCAAACAAAAACAATGGGGAGTTTGGAGCGGTAAAGCGACGTTTAATGCAGATAGCGGCACAATTAACCAAGTTCTAGTTCGACGTCCATTCTTAGAAGTTCGTCAAAGTGGCAAATCTTCAGCCGCTGCAAGTTTAACGGTCAGTACTGATAAAGGTATCAGCAAAATCGGTTTGCTGGTTAAGCAAACGCCAAATAAAGTGCCATTCCTGTTACGTGCATCCGGTTCTAATATTGATTTAACTGATTTAAATCAGTGGGGCTGGTCTGGTTTCCCAGCACAGGTTATTGGTGATTTTGATGCGACTCTACAAGGCGATTTACTCGCACCGTCTCTCTCAAAAAGCCTAAACGGGGAGCTAATGGCCGTTCCGTTACAAGGTAAACGTATGTTCAGAACCGTTGTTAACGGGGTAGTGACTTCTTCAGTTGAAACCGAAGCAGAACAACCGCCAATGGAAGGAGCAATACTTCAAGAAGAGATCCCTGTACTAGGTACGCCGTAATAAACACAAAACTAAGGCAGGTAACGCTAATTATATAAATTACCTGCCTCTGTTATTTAATAATCAAAAATATACTTTATTTTGTTGTTTCAATGGGTAATACCATATAAGTCCCACTAAAAACAGCGCCCACTTGGTTATCAGTATTACTTACCTCGACCTTAAGTTTCACTCGGGCTCGGCTGCCACGAGCTAATCGGTCAAGGTCACCACTCATATTTGCTAAATCAGCAGTGGCGGTTGGCCTACCACTGACAGGCTTACCGTAGCGGATATTTGCATCCACTAACACAATCTCACCGCCTAACTGGTGTTCTTGCATCAATAACCAAATTAACCCCCAACCCGTTAATGTTGCTAACGAAAATTGGCTGCCTGCGAAAATAGTTTCATGGGGATTTTGATTGCCCGCTTCGGGCATGGTTGTTATAAAGCGAGTCCCAGTGTACTGCTCTATCCGTACTCCCATTTTCTCGCTCAATGGTATGTATTTATACCAAGCTTGTTGCAATTCACCGCACCAATCTGGACGGTGTAAAATTTGATCTAAGGTTTCAATCGGTTTAATCATCAAATAATGACGAACTGGTGTTTTTAACTGCCCTGCGACTATCCCGCGATTTGCAAACCCCATTTTATCGAAAAAAGGAACCGCTTCTTCACGCACACTGGATACAATCCGCTTCACCCCTTCTTGGCGTGCAACAGACTCAAGTGCCATGATAATCAGCTTCCCCAGCCCTTTACCTTGCATTACTGGGTTGACGGCTAAAAAACGGATCGCACCTTCGTTATCTGCATTAATATATAAGCGGCCGATCGCAAGAATACGGTTTTTATCATCAACAACCATTTGATGATGTGCAGTGGCATCATAGCCATCTTTCTCTGAACCTAGGGGTTGATTAAAAGGTTTTCTCAACATTTCCCAACGAAAATGGTAGTAAGTTGCAAACTCAAGTTCATCTTTCGGCGTACGTAGATGGTACATCGTTTCCCCCTTAAAAAGTTGATTCACACCTGTAGCCAGAAGGTGACCGGTCCATCATTTGTTAAATTGACTTGCATATCTGCAGCAAACTGGCCTGTTTGCGTATTAATGCCTTGTTGGCGGCTTTGCTCAACAAAGTATTGATACAAGCGGTCTGCACGCTCTGGCTCTGCCCCACCAGAAAAGCTGGGTCTCATACCCTTTTTGGTATCTGCGGCTAAAGTAAATTGCGAAACAACCAGTAAACTACCGCCAGCTTGTTGGACGTTTAAGTTCATTTTCCCTTGTTCGTCACTAAAAATACGGTAGCCCAACACCTTTTCACATAAACGCTTTGCCTTTTGCTCATCATCGTCTTTTTCGACACCAAGCAAAACCAGTAGACCTGAATCAATTTGCCCTACGGCGGTTTCATCAACAACGACACTCGCGTGAGTGACTCTCTGAATTAATGCAATCATGTTTACTCTATAACAAAAAGATGGAGCAACGTTTTACAGTTACTCCATTATAAAAACCAGTAAGTTACTTAACTTCGGCACTAAAATCGTAAGTCCGGAAATATTCGGGAATGGTGTCTTTACTGGTAACATGGATACTGCGAATGCCAAGTGCTTCCGCGGCTTTTACATTTTCCTCAACATCATCAAAGAAAATAGCATCTGCAGCATCAAATTCTTCAGATTGCAGAACATATTCATAAATTTCCGGGTCAGGCTTACGCATGCCTAAATCTTGGGATAGGTAAAGGAAATCAGAGCTAGCTGCAATTTCTGGGTAGTGTTCTGGCCAATAGTCTAAATGTAGGCGATTCGTATTTGATAAGACGACAACACGGTGCCCTTGTTCGCGCAAGCGCTCCATGATATCAATCACTTCAGCTCTTAACGAAATAAAAATAGCATGCCAGCCTTCAGCAAAATCTTCAAAGCTCAGTGTAATGCCCATTTCTTCACACAGAAGCTCTGCGAACTCGATATCTGAAATTTTGCCACATTCATGCAATTGAAAGATATTACCAAAAGAAAACCGCGATTTGATTTCTTCACTTGGTGTACCACTAAGCTCAGCCCATTTATCAAACACACGATTAAAGTCGATATCAATAATCACATTACCCATATCGAAGATATACAGCATAAATTTTCCTCATTGTTATTCACTAAATTTACTTTAATCATTATTCATGCAACTGAACAGCCCTAATTGGTGATATTTCACGTTATTTTGTCAAAATATTGGTGAACCACTGACTCAGGAAACCGCCTTACTTAACCATTCCTTTAATAGATAAATGCAAAAATATTATCTACCTACCTTATTCCCATCATCATTATTACGGCAATAAATACGAAATAATCGGGCTAGGTGTTCCCCTGCGGGTGTCAATGTGGCATCTCTTCGTTGAACCAAAGCAAAGGTGGCATAGGGTAATTGTTCTTTTAAATCTAAAGCGATATACCTTTGTTCGAATAACGGCTCGTCGATCGTATCCACAGAAACAATGGTTAGAAAATCGCTTTGAGCAACTAAACTTAAGCAGCCAATTAACGTTTCGCAAGTTACGCTAAAGACCATGGGACGCTCCATCAACGAAAAAACGTCAGCAAGTTGCTTATAATACGTCCCCTTGGGAGTTGGCATCGTCCAATCACAATCAACCAACTCACTCAAAGATTTCGCATGCCGTAAAGGATGGTCTTTACGCATAATCACCTTGTACTCTTTTTGCATCAGCCGCTCAAAATTAAATTCTGCGTCTAAACTGCCTGGGTAATATGTATTAATCGTAAAATCCAGCTCTCCTTGCCTTAGCTGAGTTAACATGGTTAGTAGCTGCCCTTCCATGATACGCAATTTAATATTGGGGAAATCGCGGTGAAATTGTGTGACGACTTTAGGCATCAAAGAACGAGCGATACTTCCTGCCACACCAATATTGACAGTCCCGCCAATCAAACCAATCCGTTGGGAGATTTCCTCTTGCCCAACCCTTAACTCTTCAAGAATTAAGCTCGCACGCCTTAAAAAACCCTCACCGCATTCTGTTAAGTAAATCCCTTGGTTGCTGCGAATAAATAACTTTGCCCCTAACGTACTTTCTAATTCACGAATCGATTTCGTTAGTGCCGGTTGGGAGAGTTGTAAAAAACGGCTAGCGGCTCGAATGCTGCCATGACGGCTTACCTCTACAAATGCCCTAAGCTGATTCAATTTTATTGCTGGAGCCATGTGTTTACCCCGATAACTTTTAGTTATATAGCGAAAGATAATTGTATCTTTTTTGCTCTGATTTGATTGTGTAAAGTCTAAAAACAAAGAAACAAATAATTAACATTTAGCCTTTTAAAATAATTTTTAAAGGTAAAAAATACATCAACATCTAAATAAATTTATTTTTAATTAATAAACAAAATTTTATCTCGCTAAATGTTAATAATTCGTAATCAAACATAACAGAATTTACTTTTTTTGTGATAACTAAAAGAGATAAAAAATGGATACTGACTTATATGCCACTATCAATCAGATGGCACAGCAGTTACAGACATGGCGCCGAGATTTTCACCAATATGCAGAGTCTGGTTGGTTAGAATTTCGTACTGCGACTCTAGTAGCAGAAGAGCTGCATCAGCTTGGCTACCAATTACAACTTGGCAAAGAAGTGATTAAAGCTGACGCTAGAATGGGGCTCCCTTCTCCTGCTGAATTAGAAAAACAAGAAAAAAGAGCAATTGAGCAAGGGGCTCTTACCCAATGGCTAGGGCATTTCTCTGGGGGGTTTACAGGAATTGTCGCGACATTAGATACCGAAAGACCCGGTCCAACTCTAGCCTTCCGAGTCGATATGGATGCCCTTGACCTAAACGAAGACCTTTCGTGCCAACACCGTCCTTACAATGAAGGGTTTGCCTCTTGTAACCCACACATGATGCATGCCTGTGGTCATGATGGCCATACCGCTATTGGATTAGGGCTTGCGCATGTTCTCAAACAATACGAATCCAAACTCTCCGGTCGTATTAAAATTATTTTCCAACCAGCGGAGGAAGGCACTCGCGGCGCGAAATCCATGATGGAGGCAGGTGTTGTCGATGATGTCGATTTTTTTGTTGCTATTCACCTTGGAACTGGAGTCCCACAAGGCGAGGTCGTTTGTGGCAGCAAAAACTTTTTAGCGACAACTAAATTTGATGTTACCTATCAAGGTGTTGCTGCTCATTCAGGTGCAAAACCTGAAGATGGTAAAAATGCATTACTGGCCGCAGCCCATGCGACTTTAGGCTTATATGGCATTCCACGCCATAGTGAAGGTAGTTCTCGAATAAATGTTGGGGTTTTACAAGCAGGGATTGGTCGAAATGTCATTCCAGACTCTGCGTTATTAAAAGTAGAAACTCGAGGTGAAACTAATGAAATTAATGAGTTTATCTATCAAAAAGCCCTAAATATCGTCGAGGGTGCAGCCAAGATGCAAGATGTTTCCGTTGATATTAAATTAATGGGCGCTGCACAAAGTAGCCATCCAAGTCCACAATGGGTTGATTTTATTTGCGATTTGGCTCAAGCCCACCTCCCTGAATTCACATCTGTGGTGAAAGACCGCTCCCAAGCCGCGGGCTCTGAAGATGCAACCTACTTTATGGAGCGCGTCAAACAACTCGGGGGACAAGCAACTTATATGATTTTTGGCACCCAGCTCAGCGCGGGTCACCACAATGAGCGCTTTGATTTCGATGAACAAGTGATGACGACCGCCGTTAAAACGCTGTCCACTATCGCCCTGCATTTACCTGAATTCGGAGCTCAAAATGGATAATACATTTACATCATTTATTAATGATTATATTGAAAAAAACCAACATCAATTCACTACATTAAGTGATGATATTTGGGATCATCCAGAAACACGTTTTGAAGAAACTTACTCATCGACTCTGCTCGCTGATGCGTTAGAAAAGGAAGGTTTTCACGTCGAAAGAGGCGTTGGTAATATCGAAACCGCTTTTATCGCAAGTTACGGTTCAGGCACTCCCGTTATTGCACTACTCGGGGAATTCGATGCCCTTGCAGGCCTGAGCCAACATTCGGCATGCAGTGAACCTAGCCCAGTTATTGAAAATGGAAATGGCCACGGCTGTGGTCACAATTTGTTAGGTACCGCTGCCTTATCCGCCGCTTATGCAGTCAAAGCATGGCTAAAAGAAAATAACTTATCGGGTACGGTACGTTTCTATGGCTGTCCGGGTGAAGAAGGCGGTTCAGGTAAAACCTTCATGGTGAGGGAAGGACTATTCAATGATGTTGATGCCGCAATTACTTGGCATCCAGAATCTTTTAGTGGCGTTTTCAACGTCAAGTCTCTTGCTAATATTCAAACGGCTTTTCGTTTTAAAGGTATTGCATCACATGCAGCAAACTCACCTCATCTTGGACGTAGTGCTTTAGATGCAGTAACGCTCATGAATGTCGGCGTTCAGTTTCTACGCGAACACATTATTCAAGAGGCACGCATTCATTATGCCGTCACCAATACGGGCGGTGCCTCTCCGAATGTCGTACAAGCAGATGCAGAGGTTCTTTACCTTGTGCGCGCTCCGCAGCTCGATGAAGCGCAAGATATTTACCAACGCGTTATTAAGATTGCTGAAGGCGCGGCCTTAATGACCGGCACTCAGTTAGAGGTGCGTTTTGACAAAGCATGTTCAAACTATGTACCGAATCGCACTCTAGAACATGCGATGTTTAATCATATTACGGAATTTGGCATCCCTGAATATACAGAACAAGAACGCCAATTCGCTGAACAAATCTATAGCACTCTGACTAAAGATGATTTGCGCAATGCCAAATTGAATGCAGCTCGTAGTGGCGGTGAAAAAGGGGTGCTTTGGTGTGAAAGGCAAGGTAATAAAGTACTCACTGACGAAGTGCTACCTTACGTTGAATCAAAAGAATTAATGTATGGCTCAACAGATGTAGGAGATGTCAGTTGGGTGACCCCTACTGCACAGTGTTTTAGCCCATGCTTCGCATTCGGTACCGCACTACATACATGGCAGTTAGTCGCTCAGGGGCGCACATCCATTGCTCATAAAGGAATGCTGCTCGCAGGAAAAATTATGGCATCCAGTGCACTTGAGTTGTTCTTAAAACCAGAATTATTAGCACAAGCTAAAGCTGAGTTTCATCAACAAAGACAAACCGCACCCTATCAATGCCCTATCCCTAAAGATGTAACGCCTTCAAAATTAAAGTAGTTCCTTATACTGGCGGGATTTATCCCGCTCAATAGTCATAACAATAACAATGAATACAGACACAAGGAAATTCTATGAGTGACACAACAACTCATCACAAAAGCCCCGGTGCGATTTTTCGCTGGATAGAGCGCGTGGGAAATAAAATACCTAACCCGTTTATTTTATTTGTTTATTTGATTGCGGTACTCATGATTGCTACTGCAATTTTGTCTTGGTTTGGTTTATCCGTTAAAAACCCAGCCAATGACGAAATGGTTAGCGTTAAAAATTTATTAAGCGTTGAGGGATTACAATGGATTTTGCCCAATATTGTTAAAAATTTTAGCAGTTTTGCCCCTCTTGGTGCCATTCTTGCACTTGTGATTGGTGCCGGTTTAGCCGAAAAAGTCGGTTTACTCCAAGCTCTGATGTATAAAATGGCTTCCGGCATTAATAAACGTTATGCCAGCTATATGGTGCTATTTATTGCTTTTTTTAGCCATATCTCTTCTGATGCTGCGCTGGTCGTCATGCCACCCTTAGGAGCGCTAATTTTTATTGCTGTAGGCCGTCATCCTGTTGCTGGCTTACTAGCTGCAATTGCAGGGGTCGCTTCAGGTTTTACTGCTAACTTATTGATTGTCACGACGGATGTTTTATTGTCAGGGATAAGTACAGAAGCGGCCATGATCATTGACCCAAGCCTTCATGTTAGTGTTATTGATAACTGGTATTTTATGGCTACGTCAGTGATTGTACTCACGATTGCGGGGGCACTACTTACTGATAAATTTATCGAACCTCGCCTGCCTATATGGGAAGGCACATCCCATGACCGAATCGAACAATTAACACCTATTCAAAACCGTGGATTATTGATGAGTGGGCTGTCTGCATTAGTTTTTATCGGTCTAGTGGCTTTACTTGTTGTGCCTGAAGGTGCCCCACTACGCGATCCAGTCACCAATACAGTGATCCCATCCCCTTTCATTAAAGGGATTGTTCCTGTCATTATTATTTTCTTTTTCGTGGTCTCCATTACCTATGGTGTATCAACAAAGCAAATCAAAAAGCCTAATGATATTCCTGATTTATTAGTTGACCCAATGAAAAGTATGGCAGGGTTTATTGTTATGGTTTTCCCCCTTTCACAATTCGTTGCTTTTTTTAACTGGAGTAACATGGGGAAATTTATGGCGATTGGGTTAACCGACTTACTGGAAGCCCTTGGTATGACCGGAGTACCTGCGTTTATTGGTTTGATGTTCCTATCCGCTTTCCTTTGTATGTTTATCGCAAGTGGTTCAGCTATCTGGTCGATCCTCGCCCCAATATTTGTTCCTATGTTTGTGCTACTAGGTTTTCACCCTGCATTTGCTCAGATTGTGTTTCGTATCGCAGATTCAGCGGTGCTACCACTTGCACCTATGTCACCTTTTCTTCCTCTCTTTTTAGGTTTTTTACAACGCTACTATAAAAATGCACAGCTCGGAACTTATTACACCTTAATATTACCGTATCCTATTGTCTTTTTTATAGTTTGGATGTTATTGCTTGTTGGCTGGTACTTTGCAGGACTGCCTATAGGGCCGGGTGTTTACCCACAACTCAACCCATAAAAAAGGCGCCTTTCGGCGCCTTCTTATTAACTAATTTAACTAAAAATTAGTCTTCTTTTGTACGGCTCGCGCGACGACGATCGTTTTCAGTCAGGTGACGCTTACGCAGACGAATAGACTGCGGAGTCACTTCAACTAATTCATCATCATCAATAAACTCAAGAGCTTGTTCCAGAGTCATTTTAATTGGTGGTGATAATGTTGTCGCTTCATCAGTACCTGACGCACGCATGTTAGTCAGTTTTTTACCCGTTAAGCAGTTAACTGTTAAGTCGTTAGAACGAGAGTGAATACCAATGATTTGGCCTTCATACACTTCTGCACCGTGACCTAAGAATAACTTACCACGATCTTGTAAGCTGTACAGTGCATAAGCAACTGCTTTACCTTGACCGTTAGAGATCAGAACACCGTTCTGACGACCACCGATTTCGCCTGGGCGAACATCGTCGTAATGGCTGAATGTAGAGTACAGTAAACCAGTACCTGAGGTCATCGTCATGAATTCTGTACGGAAACCAATCAAACCACGGCTTGGGATAATGTAGTCAAGACGCACACGGCCTTTACCATCTGGCATCATGTCACGTAGGTCACCTTTACGCTCACCTAACGCTTTCATCACATCGCCTTGGTTTTGCTCTTCAACGTCTAAAGTAACTTGTTCGAATGGCTCTTGTTTACGGCCATCGATTTCACGAATGATAACTTTCGGACGAGAAACGGCTAATTCGAAACCTTCACGACGCATATTTTCAATCAGAACAGATAAGTGAAGTTCACCACGACCAGAAACACGGAATGCATCTGGGTCTTGAGTTTCTTCAACACGTAGTGCCACGTTGTGCACCAGTTCTTTATTCAGGCGGTCAAGGATTTGACGTGAAGTCACAAATTTACCTTCTTTACCGCAGAATGGTGAGGTGTTAACACAATAGAACATGCTAACTGTTGGCTCATCAACGGCTAATGCAGGCAGAGCTTCAACGCTACCCACTTGGCAAATAGTGTCAGAAATATTCAGTTCACCTAAACCAGTTAGAGCAACGATATCGCCCGCATCGGCTTGCTGTGAGTCAATTCGCTCTAAACCTAAGTGTGTCAGAACTTTACCGATTTTACCGTTGCGAGTTTTGCCTTCACTATCGATAACAGTGACTTGTTGGTTTGGCTTCACAACACCACGTTTAATACGGCCAATACCGATTACGCCTAAGTAGCTGTTGTAATCTAATTGCGATACTTGCATCTGGAATGGACCATCGATGTCAACTGCTGGCGGCGCAACGTGCTCTACGATAGCTTCGTACAGTGGCGTCATGTCTTCAGCCATTTCAGTATGGTCAAGACCTGCAATACCGTTTAATGCAGATGCATAAACGATAGGGAAATCGAGTTGCTCATCCGTTGCACCTAAGTTCACGAATAAGTCGAATACTTGGTCTACAACCCAATCAGGGCGTGCACCTGGGCGGTCAACTTTGTTGATAACAACAATAGGACGTAAGCCGTGGTCGAACGCTTTTTGCGTTACGAAGCGAGTCTGTGGCATTGGGCCATCCATCGCATCAACAACCAGCAGAACGCAGTCAACCATAGACATAACGCGCTCAACCTCACCACCAAAGTCGGCGTGGCCTGGGGTGTCTACGATGTTAATGTGATAACCATTCCATTGGATAGCGGTATTTTTAGCAAGGATGGTAATACCACGCTCTTTCTCCAAGTCGTTGGAGTCCATAACACGCTCATCAACAGTTTCACGTTCACCGAACGTACCTGACTGCTGCAGTAATTTACCAACCAGTGTGGTCTTGCCATGGTCAACGTGAGCGATGATGGCGATGTTTCTTAAATTTTGAATTGACAAGGATTTTTACCGTTTAATTGACAGGAAAGGAATATGCTTTTTTAGCCGTTATTATCGACCAAAACATACTTTCTACGTTAATTTGCTGTTATTTTACACGTTTTTCCGCAGAAGTGGAATAAATGTGAAACCCATCACTGTATAAAAAGTTTTTAACGAAAAAACATTCAGTTGCATAACAGCGCCAAAATACCCAATAAAATAGTGAGTATCAGCACTAATAATTCACAAAGTAGCAGAATAATACGCTAAAAACTCAATATTAGCAGCCAAAAAAAAGAATATAAAATAGACTTTCTTTCTTAACTACCTTTTTTAATGTCTTTTTGTGTCATTTAGATATATCTAAATTGACTAATTAGATATATCTAAATATAGTGAAACGACAAAATAGATTCGATATATCTAAAGTTACAAACTAAGGAATAACTATATGCTAATTAAATCTTGTCGTCATGTATATTATGCACAGCATGACGAAAATCAGCATGACCACCACCATAACGGCTGTCATGGTAATCATCGTCATGAACACAAAGAATGTTGCCATGGTGAAGGGCGTCATAGTCAGGAACACAGTGAAGAACGCTGCCATGGTGAAGGCCGTCATAGTCACAGACACAGTGAAGAACGCTGCCACGGTGAAGGCCGTCATGGTCACGGACATGGTGAAAAATGCTGCCACGGTGAAGGCCGTCATGGTCACGGACATGGTGAAAAATGCTGCCACGGTGAAGGGCGTCATGGCCATGGACATGGCGGTGAGCGCCAAAGGGGTCGAGGAAGAGGCAAAGGTCTGCGTCGTCTATTTGACCATGGTGACCTTCATATTATGGTGCTTTCATTAGTTGCCAAAAAACCAAGTTATGGCTATGAGATAATTAAAGATATTCAAGAAGCCTCTAACGGCCTTTATGTGCCTAGCCCTGGTGTAATCTACCCAACTCTTACACTACTAGAAGAACAAGGCTTCTTGGAATCACAAATTGTTGAGCGGAACCGTAAAAGCTTTACTATCACGCCTGAAGGAGCATCGCATTTAGCTCAGAATAAAGACATAGAAGTGGTGATTGCCCGTAAACTGGCAAAAGCACGCGATATGCAACAAGGTGGTAATTTAGCGGAAGACATTGAAATGGCGGTCAGTCGTTTTAAAGCATTATTACGCCATAAAATGGTTTTAAAGCAGCTCAATGAAGAACAAACTCGCCAAATTGCATCCATCATCAATGATGCAGTAAAACAAATTGAAGAAGTGAATACGTTACTAACCAATAGTAACGATGAATAATGTAAGAGGCCCATATTCTTTGTTATATGGGCTTTCTTTATATATACGAGTTCTACTCTTCTCGCATCTCAGAATAAATAACATGAAATATTCTGTTTATAGTTTATACTATAAACAATTGAGTATTTGGAATGATAATAACATTTATGAATAATTCAAAAAAATCTTTTTTATTTCATCTATAGCAATTATAACGGGGCTATTGCTCATTAGTTGCAAAATTAAAAGCGATAACATTTTATCTTACTCTACAAATAATTCTTTTTTTCAATTAGATAAAGAATGTATCGAATCATATAAGGATGAATCAAAAAATAATGAACATATTGTTTTTATAACACTTAGCAATACAAATAATTGCCGACCTAAACTATATGATTTTCTAACCAAAAATAAAAATAAAAAAATGAATGTTTATTTTAATAACGTTCTTATTCAAAAAAACATTCATTTAGGAAACATCCATTCATTAGATGATGGTTTTTACCAAAATCTAAACAATCAATCTAATTTAAATTTATTTAAATCTTTGATGAATAAGTAAAGTTAGCATAAAGCCACTTTTATATTTAGTACCTAACTTCTATCGTCAGCCCTACTGAATGGCTCTTAAACCTAATCCGGTCTTGTCCTGCCCCATTATTTCCATTAATTCTATATGAGCTAGGCCCCATAGTACGAACGATTCTATCACCTGAATTGGTTACATATTGTATTTCAGCATCAAATGTTGATTGCAGACTTGATACTGCATCAAATGAAACAGTATAAGCGCTATTCCCTACGTGCGTATGAAGATTAACCCACGGTCCCCATGCTAATGGTGGAGCCCAACCTTGAGATCTTGCCATATATTTATACCCCTATTAACTATGTCGTCACTTTTCCACATAAATATTATGTAAAGTACAAAAATATATTTAGATTCAATACTCAATGTTGCTCAAATATATCCTTATTAATACTGGCATAAGCGAAGAACATAAAATATTATATTTATGATGAATGCATGACATAAATGATTCACATTTAAAAAAAACGCACCAAAACAGTGCAAACAACTAACAAAAAGCACCAATTTAGTGCATTTTATTCCATTTTATCATTTTCTCTCCCATCATTTCTTTGTAACAATCAGAATTTACTATAATTTAAAAAGTTGGCATGATTTTCGCTTGTATATTTACAGAGCGAATAACAGTGCCTCGTTTTACACGACTCACTACCGCTAGACAAAAAACAACAAGCGCATCATCTAGACGATTGTTGATTAGACCCGACCAGGAGAGCCGAGAATGTCCGCTGAACATGTTTTATCGTTAATAAAAGAGCAAAATGTTAGATTTATTGATCTGCGCTTTACCGATACTAAAGGTAAAGAGCAACACATCACTATCCCTGCTCACCAAGTTGACGAAGACTTCTTTGAAGAAGGCCAGATGTTTGATGGTTCATCTATCGGTGGATGGAAAGGGATTAATGAATCAGATATGGTATTGATGCCAGACCCATCAACCGCGGTTATCGACCCATTCTTTGCTGACATAACCTTAATTATCCGTTGCGATATTTTAGAACCAGGCACTATGCAAGGTTATGACAGGGACCCGCGTTCAATTTCAAAACGCGCTGAGGACTTTTTACGTTCTAGCGGTATCGCTGATATCGTTCTGTTTGGTCCAGAGCCTGAATTTTTCGTTTTTGATGATATCCGTTTTGGCAATAATATGCATGGTAGCTACTACCATATCGATGATATCGAAGCAGCGTGGAATACTGGCACAAAATACGAAGGCGGCAATAAAGGTCATCGCCCAGCAGTACAAGGCGGTTATTTCCCAGTTCCCCCCGTTGATTCATCACAAAACCTGCGCTCTGCAATGTGTACCACAATGGAAGAAATGGGCTTAGTGGTTGAAGCGCATCACCATGAAGTGGCAACAGCAGGTCAAAACGAAGTTGCTACCCGCTTTAATACTATGACCAAAAAAGCGGATGAAACCCAGATTTATAAATATGTTGTTCATAATGTTGCCCATGCATACGGTAAAACCGCAACCTTTATGCCAAAGCCACTCGTCGGTGATAACGGCTCAGGTATGCACTGCCATATGTCTTTGTCTAAAGACGGTGTTAACCTGTTTGCTGGTGACAAATACGGCGGTTTATCTGAGATGGCGCTGTATTACATTGGTGGGATTATCAAGCACGCACGTGCGCTGAACGCATTTACCAACCCAACAACCAACTCATACAAGCGTTTAGTTCCGGGCTTTGAAGCACCAGTCATGCTGGCTTACTCAGCGCGTAACCGTTCTGCATCTATCCGTATTCCGGTGGTTGCCAGCACTAAAGCACGTCGTATTGAAGTACGCTTCCCAGACCCTGCGGCTAACCCATACCTCGCGTTTGCTGCACAGTTAATGGCAGGCCTTGATGGCATTATCAATAAAATCCATCCAGGCGATGCAATGGATAAAAACTTATACGACTTACCACCTGAAGAAGCCAAAGAAATCCCAACAGTTTCAGGCTCTTTAGACGAAGCCTTGGCTGAGTTAGATAAAGACCGTGAATTCTTAACCCGTGGCGGTGTATTCACGAATGACGCCATTGACGCTTATATCGAATTAGTTCGCAGCGATATCCAGCGTGTCCGTATGGCACCACACCCTCTCGAATTTGAAATGTACTACAGTGTGTAACACGCCGTTCCACTGCTAGTCTTTGTTGCCGTGAAGCACTTGCCCCATCTTTTGATGGGGCCTTTTCTCTGTAAAATATTAGCGGAACAAAATCAAATATCGGTTGTTTGGTCTATCAGGTATAATGCACCAAAATAGTGCAGGAGCAACATTACATGAAAACCGAACATTTGCCAGCACCAGAACAACTTCTCGATTCACTAATTAATAGCGTGCTGATTTTGGATTACGACCTGGTTATCCACTATGCCAATCATGCTGCACTCCAGATTTTAACTCAAAGCCAGCGTAAGCTATATGGTACCCCTCTCCCTCTTCTCTTTAGTTATTGTTCACTCAATGATGAACTGATGTTGAGTAGTTTAAAGGAAGGGCATAGCTTTACAGAAAATGAAGTCACACTGGTGTTTAATAACCATTCCCATGTGATGTCTTTCAGTGCTCAGCCATTTTCTGAACAATTTATTTTAGTTGAGCTTTCTCAACTTGATAGTCAACGGCGTCTAAGCCAAGAATTAGCGCAAAATGCCCAACAACTTGCAGCCCGCGAGCTCATTCGCGGACTTGCCCATGAAATAAAAAACCCACTAGGCGGTTTGCGAGGTGCCGCGCAGTTATTATCTAAGGCACTGCCTGACCCTCAACTGAATGAATATACTCAAGTTATCATTGAGCAAGCTGACCGCTTAAGGGCACTTGTCGATAGGTTGCTTGGTCCGCAATATCCGGGTCCTAAAACCCAGCAAAGCATTCATCATATAATGGAAAATGTGACGCGTTTGCTATCCTTAGAAAAGCCGGATAACGTCACACTGGTTCGTGATTATGACCCAAGCTTACCTGAACTCGAATATTACCCTGATCAAATCGAGCAAGTACTACTAAATGTAGCACGCAATGCGCTGCAAGCTCTCGCGGTAACTGGGGGAAATATTACGCTACGGACACGCACCGCATTTCAGGTGATGTTACAAGGTGAACGCTATCGACTAACAGCGCGTATTGATATTGAAGATAATGGCCCAGGTATCCCATTAGCAATTCAAGACACTTTATTTTACCCAATGGTTAGTGGGCGACCTGATGGTACAGGGCTCGGTTTATCTATTGCTCGAAGCTTAGTCGACCAACACGCGGGTAAAATCGAATTTACCAGTTGGCCGGGGCATACCGAGTTTTCTATTTATCTACCAATCAAAAAATAGGAGATATCTATGGCACAGGGAAAAATTTGGGTTGTTGATGATGACAGTTCTATTCGCTGGGTATTAGAACGGGCACTTAGCAGTGCTGAATTTTCATGCACCTGTTTTGATAGCGCTGATGCTGTTCTCGCTGCCTTAGAGACCTCACTTCCTGACGTGTTGTTATCTGATATTCGTATGCCAGGCACAAATGGTATTGAATTACTAAATACTATTAAGCAATCTCATCCCTTACTGCCGATTATTATCATGACGGCGCATTCAGACCTTGATGCCGCGGTCAATGCTTACCAATCTGGGGCCTTTGATTATCTACCAAAGCCATTTGATATTGATGAAACAGTGGCACTGGTCGAACGGGCACTCAATCACAGCCGTGAACAAAATCACACTGATCGGGATACTAAACAGCAGGCTCCTATTGTGTCTTCAACCATGATTGGTGAAGCCCCTGCCATGCAGGAGGTTTATCGGATCATTGGTCGCTTATCTCGCTCATCCATCAGCGTGCTAATTAATGGTGAATCAGGAACAGGGAAAGAGTTAGTTGCTCACGCCTTACATCAGCATAGTCCTCGTGTTAATCAGCCATTTATTGCACTGAATATGGCTGCGATCCCGAAAGATTTAATTGAATCCGAACTATTTGGTCATGAAAAAGGGGCATTTACCGGTGCAACCCAAGTGCGCCAAGGCCGGTTTGAACAAGCCAATCATGGGTCATTATTTTTAGATGAAATTGGCGATATGCCCCTCGATGTGCAGACTCGATTACTACGCGTTCTCGCTGAAGGGCAATTTTACCGGATTGGTGGTTATACTCCTGTAAAAGTGGATGTGCGTATTATTGCAGCAACCCACCAAGATCTCGAAAAACGCGTCAAAGAAGGGCTTTTTCGTGAAGACTTATTTCACCGGTTGAATGTCATTCGAGTACAATTACCACCATTACGCGAGCGTACCGAAGATATCCCACGCCTTGCGCATTACTTCTTACAAAATACCGCTAAGGAGTTAGGTGTAGAGAGTAAAGTGCTACATGCTGATAGCGAAAAAATCCTCCAGCGCTATTATTGGTCGGGTAATGTCCGCCAATTAGAAAATGTTTGCCGCTGGCTCACAGTGATGGCCGCTAGCCAAGAAATTTTACCGCAAGACCTACCGGAAGATTTGCTGGAAGAGCGCCCGATACAAAATACTGAAGAAAATAACCTGAAGGCCAATGAATACGTAACTTTACCTACACATCAAGCCAACTCAGAAGCACAATGGTTTGAATTATTAGAAAAGTGGGCTAATAACGCGTTATCAGCAGGTAAAGACGATTTATTAGCACAAACAATCCCTATATTAGAGCGTACTATGCTAAGTTGCGCATTGACATATACCAAGGGCCATAAACAAGAAGCCGCCCGTTTATTAGGCTGGGGAAGGAATACTTTAACTCGAAAATTAAAAGAATTAGGGCTTGAGTAATTCATTATTTGTTTATGTAAGCCTAATTAAAACAAAAGCATATCATTAAAATAAGGTGGCGAAATAAAAGAATACATCTCCATCTTATTTATGATAATTAGCTTAACATTTAATTTTCTCTCTCAGCCATTGATAATAAAAACAATAAGCAATCACTTATATAGACCATTGAAATGCGATGGTTAATAAATGATATCCATAATAAAAACACCAAAACAAGCATATTTAGACCATCGTGATTTGATATTTATAATGATTTTTCATTTTTAGATAATATAAATGACAAACACTTCAAGTATACTCCATATGCTAACACCTGATAAACCTAAATAATCACCATATAAGAGATAAATTAAATTTATCCACCACTTTATAGGTAATCTTAGTTTTATATCGTTATTTAACTTTAGTAAAAAACCCAGTAAAAATGAAATTTACTTTAAGTAAGAACATAGAGTTAATTATTAACCAATAGTGTGTTAATTACTTATTATGATATTAATCATATTAAAATTTAATTATATTTCACCAAATATAACAAAACTTGTTTATTTTAAAAAATAGATTCAAAATACTCTTCAGTTGAGTAATTGATATTTTCAACCACTCAATGAAAAATAAATAAATTATATTCCGGAGAAAAACAGATGAAAAAGAATTTACTTGCATCATTAATTGCTGCATCCTCAATCTTTGCTATTAATAATGCATTAGCAGCGGATGGTACTATTGATTTTACTGGTGAAATTATTGACCAAGCCTGTGAATTAGCTGCTGGTTCTGATGCATTAAAAGTTAATTTAGGTAAAGTTTCAAAAACCGCATTACCAAGTGCAGGTAGTACTGCTGCCGCCACTAAATTTACCATTAAATTAATTAATTGCCCAACGACTGTAACAAGTGCTTCTGTTAAGTTTGATGCGGATTCTTATATCGGCGATGATGAAGTTATTAAATTAAAAGAAGAAACTGGTGTTGCAACTGGTGTCGGTATTCAAATTACTGATGATGCTAATAAAGTAGTCCCACTATTTACTGCCTCTAAAACATACCCATTAAAAGATGGTGTTGAAAATAATTTAGACTTCAGAGCACGTTATATTGCTAAATCTGACACTGTAACTCCTGGTCCTGCTAACGGCACAGCAACATTTACAATCAATTATAACTAAATAACAAATAAGGTTTAAAAGGAATTAAGACTTATATAATTATAATCAATGGTGGTATTATGAAATTCATTATCTATATTTTCATTTCTGTATTTACACTATTAAACACTGCATATGCAGGTGTCATTATTGGTGGAACTCGTGTTATTTACAATGAGGGAAACAAAGATGTCAGCATTAGTGTAGAAAACCCAGATAAGATCCCTTATTTAATTCAGTCTTGGATTGATAATATCGATGAAAAAAAACAATCTGATTTTTCTATAACACCACCATTATTTAGGTTGAATCCGGATAACACAAATGCACTTAGAATCTTTCTAACTGAGAATAAACTACCTAATGATAGAGAGTCATTATTCTGGCTGAATATAAAAACGATCCCTGCGACAGAAAGAACAGAAAATTCATTGCAAATTGCATTTAAAACACAAATGAAGCTGATCTATCGTCCAAAAAGCTTAAAGAATGTTGATTTTATTGAAGAACAAAAAAAATTAGTATGGTCTAAGTCAGGAAATAACATTATTGTTAAAAACCCAACTCCCTATTTTATGAACTTTCAAAGCATTAGCTTTAATGGAACTAAAGCAAATGATGTTTCTTATGTCGCACCATTTGCAAGTGCATCTTTTGACGTTAATAACCCTAGTTCTAATGGAATAATTAAATGGGAAGTTATTAATGACTATGGGTCTGCACCAGAAACACTCGAAAAGAAAATATAAACTTATAAAATGAGTTAGGTTACGATATGAAATTAAATAAAATATTTCTTGGCCTATTATTATATTTAGGCTATACGACGGCATTATATGCTGAAGAAAAACCAGATGATACAGTCTATTTTGACCCTGATTTTTTAGAGCTACCTAATAAAGATTCAGTTGACCTATCACAATTTGAAAATGATGAACAATTAGCTGGGGATTACTATGTTGATATCTATGTTAATACCAACCTAATTGGTGCTAAAAGCCTTAAGTTTGATAAAGACAGTAATAACAAGTTAGCTCCTTGTTTATCTCTTAATGATCTCAAAGAATTTGGCATTAAAGTTAATGATTACCCTGAATTGCAACATTCAGGAAGCCACTGTATAAACCTTGCTGCCATTCCTGATGCAAAAAGTGATTTTGAATTTGGTTCACAACGTTTATATCTTAGTATTCCTCAAATTGCCTTGGATAGAAACCCAAGGGGATATGTTGATTTAGCTAACATTGACAATGGAATCAACGCGTTATTATTAAACTATAGCTATAATGGTTCAAAAAATTACGACCGAAAAAATAATGATTCAGATAGTACATCTCATTATGTGAATTTAAGACCCGGTATAAATCTTGGGGCCTGGCGTTTGCGTAACTATACAACATGGTCCAGTAATAATGACCAATCCGGTAAATGGGACACCATTTACACTTATGCATCGCGTGGCATTAATAGTATCAAAAGCCAATTAACTTTAGGTGATAGTGTTTCGCCTTCGATGGTTTTTGATAGTGTGCCCTTTCGTGGTGCACAATTGGCAACAGATGACGATATGTCCCCTGAAAGCTTGCGTGGTTATGCGCCTGTAGTTCGCGGGATAGCACGTAGCAATGCACAAGTAACAATCCGCCAAAATGGCTACATTATCTACCAAACTGAAGTGGCTGCTGGTCCTTTTGAAATTACAGACCTCTACCCAACAGGGGGGAGCGGCGATTTACATGTCACAATAAAAGAGTCTAATGGTAGCGAGCAATACCAAATTGTTCCTTTCGCTTCATTACCCGTATTACAACGTGAAGGGTATTTTTCTTATAGCGTAACTGGCGGTGAATACCGCGCTTATGATAATAGCATTGATAAAACAAAATTTGGTCAGTTCACCTTAATCTATGGCTTGCCTTATGGCATCACCGCATATGGAGGAAGCCAAGTTAGTGAACATTACCAGTCTTATTCCATTGGTGCAGGGCAAAACCTTGGGCGCTTTGGTGCCTTATCAATTGACGTTACTCATGCAAATTCAACGCTCAGTAATGATGTTAAGGAAAAAGGCCAATCATACCGTTTCCGCTATAACAAAAATATCAATGATATTGGTACTAATATCGCATTGGCAGGTTATCGTTATTCCACCAAAGGCTTTTATAGTTTAGCGGAAGTGTTTGATGGTTATAGGGATACAAACTATGCCCCTGAAATTGAACGACGCCGTAATCGTGGTGAAATTACCCTCAGCCAAAACTTAGGGGATAGTTTTGGTTCAATTTCTGTTGGTTATATTAATGAAGATTATTGGAACAGTGACCGAAAAACGCAATCTGCCACGGTGGGTTATAACAATAGTTGGCAAGGTGTCAGTTATAGTTTGAATTATACCTATAACAAAAATACCAATAGCTATTCTTATCGGTCAGGAAGTCGTTCAAAAAGCGAAGATGACCATCAATTAGCGCTTTCCGTCAGCGTACCCTTTTCGGTATTTGACGATACCTTCTATTACAACTTTAACAGTAGTAGCAGCAGTAATAGTGCAAGTACCGGAAGCATTGGTCTTTCAGCATCACAGTTAAATAACCGGTTAAATTGGAGCGTTCAACAAGGCTTTACTACTCGAGACCAAGGCACTAACGGTAATATGAATGCTTCTTATAAAGGCCAATATGGTGAAGTCTCAGGCGGTAGTGGCTACAGCAAAGACAGCTATAACCTCTATTACGGGGTTAACGGTAGCTTAGTCGCACATTCTGGCGGCCTTGTACTTGGCCAACAGTTGGGAGAAACCGCGGCGCTTGTTGAAATTCCTGATGCAGGTGATGTACCGATCCTAAACCAAGCTGGGGTGACTACAAATAACCAAGGTTACGCATTGGTACCTTATGTCACTGCTTATCGCAAAAATATGATCGATATCGATACCTCTGCATTACCTGAGAATACTGAGGTGGATTTATCCAGTCGAAGTGTTTCACCAAGCCGAGGGGCTTTAGTCAAAGCGAGCTTTACCGCAAACGTTGGCTACCGCGCAATTATGCTGCTGACTTTTACTGACGGTAAACCTGTACCTTTTGGCGCCCAAGCTATCTTTAACGATAACCCGCAGTTAAACAGTATGGTGGGGAATGATGGTGAAATTTATTTATCAGGCTTAGCTGAAAACGGCAATTTTATTATTCAATATAACGATAAACAACAATGCCAAGTCAATTATAACTTAGCAGGTATATCGAATTATATGGGGTTATATAAAACAGCAGCAGTTTGCCGATAATAAGGAATAAATAATGAAAAATTTTATTTATAAATCGATATTAGCTATGAGTTTTATATATTTATACTCAGGGTATGCTAATGCGGCTTGTACCTTAAACCCAAATTTAAATAATAAATTCGCTTACGTACCGACCGCAGTATATAACATTCAATATGATGATATTACACCTAGAGATTTAGGTTCTCTCCGTGCTAATTTTTCATCTACATCTCAGTGGGTAGCTAGTGATTCGAGTTCTTGTGCTACTTCATACTTAACGGGGAGTTTTATCAATAGCTGGTCACCAAATGCCAATAAAGTTGCCCTATCTAATATTCCGGGTATTGGCATTTCTGTTACAACCGCAGGCATTGGAGCGTTTAATGCTTCATGGGATAAAAACAACTCCAATTATAATATATTAACAACGCATTGGGGCATCACAGTAAAAAAACTTGGCTCGGTAACACAAGGTGGTACATTAAGAGCCGGAAATGTCGCAAGGTTAACCGTAACTTACCGTGCGCCAACCAGTGTGACGTGGACTTTAACAACCTTAAATATGCCTACTAATGCTATTCGTATCAATGTACTTAGCTGTTCATTAAAGAATAATCAGTCAACCTACAATATTGATATGCAAGATTGGTATGATACACAATTTCCTAATATAGGCTCAACCAGTACACCGGTTGATATTCCAATTACATTAACCTGTGCGGCAGGTACCAATATTAAAGCGACTGTCACAAGTTCTAAATATGAAGATGCGGCGACAGGAAAATTAGGGCTAACAGGAGCTAATAGTGCTACTGGTGTCGCAATACAATTATTGGATAAAAATAATAATCCAATCAAGCTAAATACCAAGAACAGTCTGCAAAATAATGTTCCGGCTGGAGACTACATGTTTAATTGGAAGGCTCGTTATATCAAGACGGCAGATAACATCACGCCAGGTACAGCGAATGCCTCTGCTACTGTAAATATTCGCTATGAGTAGGAATAAAAAAATGAAAATAATAGTTAATAATTTAATTTTACTTAGTAGCTTAATAATCAGTGGGAATTTATTTGCTGCTAGCACAGTTACATTGAATTTTACCGGAAATATTAAAGCGGCTACTTGTAATATTACTGGTGGGAATAATATTGATATTGACCTAAAAAGTATTTCTGCAGATGTTTTTAAAAATACCAATTCAGGTTCCCCATGGAAAAACTTTAATATTAGCTTAAATAACTGTTCTACCTATATTAACCAAGTAAAACTGACGTTTACAGGAACCGCGGATACTGCGGATGCAACAAGTTTATACAAAAACCAAGGTACGGCAAGGAACCTAGCTGTACAACTACAAAATGGTAATGGAACAACCGCTTTAGGTAACCAAAAAGTATTGCAAGTCACTACAAATGGACAAACAAATATTAACATCCCATTAAGAACACGTGCGTTTAGCTCATTAGGTAATGTCACCCCTGGAACTATTTCTGCAAATATTACAGCAACAATTACCTATTTATAAACAGGGAAAAGAATATGAGACACTTTATTTTATTTCTATCACTAATGAGCTGCTCTTTCATTGTTTTTGGGCAAGCTGCGAATATTAAAGTACACGGTACTGTCATAGCTGCGCCTTGTGAACTTGAAAAATCTAATTACCTTATTGATTTAAAAAAGATTAATATTTGGAATATTAAGGATACACAAAAATCGTCATGGGTTGATTTTTCAGTTAAGCTCAAAAATTGCCCTGTAGGAACAAGCCAAGCTGTAATGGCTATATCAGGTACTCCAGACCCAACGACTCCAGAGTATTTTATAAACAACGGGACAGCAAAAAATGTTGCTTTGAATTTAGCAAGAACTGCAAATAAAGCGACTATAAAAAACGGCGATACCATTACAACAAATGTCAACACACAAACTAGAAGTGTAGAAATTCCGTTATCAGCTAGAGTTTCAGGTTATGGTAATGGAATGATTGCAGGGTCTTTTAAAAGCCACTTAGAATTTACATTTACTTATCAGTAATTAAATATAATTTCTTATTACGCCTATATTTATTTTAATAGGAGATACATTATGTCTAATTACTACCCTATTTCCAAAATAGTTGGAAGTAAAATAACATATTATAGAAAAATGAATGGAATGACATTAAACCAGATTGCAAACATAATTGGTGTGAGTGAACAACAACAATCAAGATATGAACATGGTATTAACCGAATAAATTTAGATAGGCTAAATCAGTATGCTGAGATATTTAACATTAGTATATTAGAGTTTTTCATCTTCACTGAAATAGAGAAAGAATATATTAAAAAAGAATTCCTTATAAAAACCAGAGGAAACATCTATGAAGAAATCTAATGTAAAAGCATTATTAATGACAACACTATTGTATTCTACATATTCATATTCTGCTTGTATTCAAAACCCAAACTTAAGGAATATTAATGTCAATGTTCCTACACAAACTCATACTATTCAATATGATGATAATTCAACAAGGAATTTAGGTTCATATACAATTCGTTTTGCTAGTGATAATATTACGACATTCTCAGGAAAAGACGGCCAATGTGGACAGGCAAGATTACATGCCAGCTATATAAATGGCTGGGTGCCAAACTTAAATAAAATAGCTGCCACTAATATTCCAGGTATCAGTGTAGAAATTCGAGCGATGGGGGCAGGGTCATTAAATTATTATAGTTCATACCCTATCGGAGATAGAATGCCATGGCGTATTGAAGTGCCCAAATGGGTTTTTATAGTAAAAAAAACCGGAAATGTAACACAGTCTAATACCCTTAAGGCTGGGGCTGTTGCACGATTAGTCCAAGAAAACCCTAACCATATAAATTGGAATATCAGTACATTAAATATACCGATGAATGCCGTGAGAATAAATGTAGCAAAATGCACAACAAAGTCGAACAACTATACCGTTGTTTTAGGTGATTGGTATGACACACAATTTAAGGATATTGGCGCAGTAAGTGCTAGTGTTAATATCCCGATCACCTTAAGTTGTGCTGCCGGAACTAATATTAAAACAACCATTACCAGTAGTGCGGGGTATGTTGATACGCAAACAGGGAAAATCAAGTTATCTGGCACGGGCTCTGCAACAGGTATTGCCATACAACTACTAAATGCAAGTAATGCCCCTATAAAACTAGCTACTAAAAATAATACCATAACTAATTCAGCTGCTGGAGATATCCGGTTCAACTGGAAAGCTCGCTATATTAAAACGGCAGCTAAAATAACGCCTGGGAAAGCGAACAGTACAGCAACAGTCAATATTCGATATGAATAATTGGCCTAGTTTTAAGTATCATATTACGACCATCTAAAATGGGTGGTCATTAAATAATACCATTACATATAAAAATACAATATCTTGATTTAAACACATGCTTTTTTTTAAATTATCTATATATTAACTATTAAGCTCTAGTTTTTGCCTTATCTATATCTAGTGTAGCCCTGTTGTTTATGATTTATTTTATAAAGGGAAAACATGTCAAAAAATTATTCAATATCCAAACAAATTGGATATCAAATTTATTATCATAGAAAAAAGTTAGGTATTCCTATATCTATTATATCTAAGGAAATAGGAATTAGTCCACAACAACAATCTAGATATGAACGAGGAGTGAATAGAATAAATATAGATAGGTTATCTCAATATGCAGAATACTTTAAGATTGATATTAAATCTTTTTTTCATTTTTTTAGTACTAAAAAAGAGAATTAAACCACATAAGAAACATTAATAACATTAAAAATCCTTAATTAATTTTGTGTTATTAAAATTAGAGAGAACATTATGAAACGAAAAATATCAAAATCTGTTGGTCTAAAAATTAGAGTATTAAGAGAAGCTAATGGTATGAGCGGAAAAGAATTAAGTAGCTTATTAGGTATTAGCCAACAACATCAATCACGTTATGAAAATGGCGAAGTCAATATCCATGTTGATACGATATATCAATTATCTCAGATATTTAATATTGACCCTGCCTATTTTTTAACTGACGAGACAGAAATAAATAAAAATACAGACACTCCACTTAGTAAAAAAAATTATTTTTCTGCTGAGGCGTTAGTATTTTAATATTTAAATATGAGCATCATTATATGCTGATTTATTAAATGTCGGTGCATGACATTATTGCACCGATTTATCTTTGTTGGGATTCATCCAATAACCAATTACGGAATATCATCATCGCAGGTGTACATGGTTTGGACTTCAAACGACTAAGCCAATAGCCCCCTAATGTCACTGAAATATCAAATGGCTGCACTAAACTCCCAGCACTCAACTCATGTTCAAACATACAACTCGGTACCAATGCCACACTATCCGTTAATAACGCAGCTTCAACCATTAGACGAGACGAGTCAAACACAGGCCCTTTCACTCGCCACGGCTCTAAACCTGCGGCAAGAAACCATTTTTCCCATTCATCTTTACGGTATGAGCGCAATAAATGATGCGCTTTTAAATCTAGGGGAGTCGTTAAGCGGTTAGCCATTTTCTCAGAGCATAACACAGTATGCGATGCGCTAAATAATGGAATATTCTCAGCCAGAGGCCATAACCCCTCCCCAAAGCGTATGGCAAAATCAACACCTTCTGCCGCCAAATTGACTACGTTATTATGTGTCATAATCCGTAAATCAATATACGGGTATAAATTAGAAAATTTTGATAATTGAGGTAGTAACCAACCCACCGCAAATGTTCCCACTACTGATATACTCAACACTTCATGGTAGTGCCCATCATCAAACTGCTGCAATAAAGACTCAATTTGGTCGAAAGAACGACTCAACACAGGTAGGAGCGCTAAGCCTTCATCTGTTAAGGCCAACCCTCTGGGTAAGCGGATAAATAATTCTAAACCTAGTTGCTCTTCTAATAACCGAACCTGCTGGCTTACCGCCGCTTGGGTCACATTCAATTCCATACCTGCTCGCGTGAAACTTAAATGGCGGGCAGATGCTTCGAATGCACGCAAAGCATTTAAAGGTAGTCGATGACGATAATTCCCTGACATAAGATTTTCTTTTACCTCATCGAACTTTATATCGTTTTAAATGAAGGCGTAAAACACGCATACTGCTATACAACAACGGTATAACAGCCTAGAAATCTATACTAAAGCACTTCAGTTATGCAATGAAGTTCTTCCTTATTTATATTAGCAACAACTTAAACTTTTATTTAATTGGACTACCTATGAGAAATGTTTTTCGTCAGGGGCGGATTTTTGCCGCTCTTAGCTTAGCCTTAACCACAATTTCAGCCAACGCGCTAACTCAACAAAACGTTGATAACATTATTAAACCACTAATGAAACAACAACAGATACCCGGAATGTCGGTGGCAATCTCCATTGAAGGAAAGCACTATTTTTATCATTACGGTGTATTGTCTAAGCAAAGCAAAGCCCCTATCAATAACAACACATTATTTGAAATTGGCTCTCTTTCGAAAACATTTACAGCAACATTAGCCGCTTATGCACAAGAACAAGGTAAATTAGATTTCTCACAAAAAGTGAGTCATTACCTACCCGAGTTAACAGATTCAGCATTTGACCATATCACCGTGATGAACTTAGCCACCCACACCTCTGGATTACCATTATTTGTGCCGGAGACCATTACGAATTCAGCTGAATTAATAAGCTATTACCAACATTGGCTCCCTGAAAAAACCATTGGAGAATATCGTTCTTACTCAAATTTAGGTACTGGATTATTAGGCATCGTCACCGCTAAACAACTCAAAATGCCATTTGAACAAGCGATGGAAAAATTAATGCTGCCTTCACTGGGGCTCAAACATACCTATATTCATGTCCCTAAGCACCAAATGAAAAATTATGCTCAGGGTTATAATAAGAAAGATCACCCAGCGCGAGTGGCACCACAGATTTTAGATGCCGAATCCTATGGTTTGAAATCTACTGCCAAAGATTTGATCCGTTTCTTAGATATTAATATGCAGACGGTAAAAGTCGCAAAATCATGGCAAGAAGCGGTAGAAGATACCCACACAGGCTTTTATCTAACAGATTCATTTGTACAAGATATGATGTGGGAAAGTTACCCGTGGCCTGTCTCTTTATCACAATTACATCAAGGTAACCGTGATGAAATGGCATTACAGCCACAGAAAATCGAAGCAATTAAACCGGCAATGCCGCCAGAAACGCGAGCGTTCTACAACAAGACAGGCTCCACAAATGGTTTTGCAGCTTATGCCGCCTTTATCCCTGAAGAACAAATCGGCATCGTGATTTTATCCAATAAATGGTACCCAATTTCCGACCGCATCACCGCTGCTTATCAATTAATTGAAAAGATTAATGAATAAATTAGATTTCTGACGAGGAGTAGATGCTCTATATAGTTCGAGTACCACTAGGCGTCAAAGTGAAAACAGCGCGGGAAGCATACGCTAAGTTGTGACTAAGGTTAGTGAACGTAGCCAACAACGCTACAGCATAAAATATGACGAAGAGTAAATGCTCTAAATAGTTCGTTCTGTAGCTAGGCGGCAAGAGAAACTAAGCCCTAGGAGCATACATAAAGTATGTGACTAGGGTTAGTGAACGTAGCCAACAACGCTACAGCATAAAATATGACGAAGAGTAAATGCTCTAAATAGTTCGTTCTGTAGCTAGGCGGCAAGAGAAACTAAGCCCTAGGAGCATACATAAAGTATGTGACTAGGGTTAGTGAACGTAGCCAACAACACTACAGCATAAAATATGACGAAGAGTAAATGCTCTAAATAGTTCGTTCTGTAGCTAGGCGGCAAGAGAAACTAAGCCCTAGGAGCATACATAAAGTATGTGACTAGGGTTAGTGAACGTAGCCAACAACGCTACAGCACGAAATATGACGAGCATTCAGATGACGCGGGAAAACTGCCGCTGCCTCATCTGCCTACGCAAATACACATCAAAACACATGCAAATATTACGAATAAGTAAACGTCCTTGAGGAGTCACCTTAATCCCTGTTTCGCTAATTTCGACTAGGTCATCTTCTGCCATTGGTATCAATAAGTTTAAGTCTTCTACAAAGTAAGATTTAAAATCAATTGGATATAGTGCTTCTATTTGTGCGAAATTCAGTTGGAAATTACAAATTAAGGTTTTGATAACATCACGACGTAAACAGTCATCATCCGTTAATACCAACCCACGCCACAGCGCATGCCCCTGCTCTTCGACTTGTGCATAATAGGTTTTTAAATCTTTTTGGTTTTGAGCGTAGTTATCCCCTAACATGCTAATCGCCGAGACGCCGAGCCCTAACAGATCACAGTCCCCTTGGGTGGTATACCCTTGGAAATTACGGTGCAGTATGCCTTCACGCTGGGCTACCGCAAGTTCATCTTCTGGGCGTGCAAAGTGATCCATACCGATAAATTGATAACCATTTCCAGTGAGTGTAGCTATCGTATCTTGAAGAATATCCAGTTTTTGCTCTGCGCTTGGTAGATCTTCATCTTTAATTTTACGCTGCGCTGCAAACAAATTAGGTAAATGTGCATAATTAAATACACTTAAGCGGTCAGGTGACAGCTCTGCCACTTTTTTCAGGGTAAAAGCAAAACTTTCTGGCGTTTGCTTTGGCAAGCCATAGATAAGGTCAATACTGGTTGAAGTAAACCCTGTTTCTTTTGCTCGCTTAATTAGAGCAAAAATAAACTCTTCATCTTGCTCTCGGTTAACCAATACTTGCACTTCTTTATTAAAGTCTTGTACCCCCATACTCAGGCGGTTAAACCCTTCAGCGCGTAAATGGTCTATCATATCCAACTCAATTTCACGCGGGTCGACTTCAATCGACATCTCTACGTTATCTGCAAAATGAAAGTGCTTTTTCAATAAACCGACTAGATGGCTAACTTGCACTTTATCAAGATAAGTTGGTGTACCGCCTCCCCAGTGCATCTGAGTAACAAGACGTCCTTTTAATAAAGCTGCACGCTGAATAATTTCTTTTTCAATGACTTGTAGGTATTCATCTGCTTTATGTTTTTGGCGAGTAACTAATTTATTACAGCCACAGAAATAACAAAGCTTATGGCAAAAAGGAATATGAACGTAGAGCGATAAAGGACGGTCGGGATAACGCTGAGTTGCTTGAACAAACGCACTTTCGTCATAATCTTGGTTAAATTCCAAGGCAGTGGGGTACGATGTATAACGCGGCCCTGAATAATTATATTTTTGAATGAGAGCGAGGTCCCAAACAATATTTTGCTCTGACATAACATTCCTCAATTGACCAAAAGCTTAAACCATCACAACGGGTTGCACCTTATTTAATTTGTTATTCGGTGATGTGAAAATTTTATAGCATACATAACGTTATAGATTCTAAATATTTCAAGTTGCGGCTAGGCGGCAAATGAATGAGTCGCTAAAAGTATACATAAGTATATGACTAGAGCGAATGAGCATAGCCAACAACGCTGCAACTTGAAATATGACGAGTATAAAGATGTTAAAGAAAAGAGACTTGATGCAACATCAAAGAAAAGTGTATTTATGGAAAATAATAGCGACATCCCCCGAATATACGAGGGATGGTTAAACGAAGTTATTTACTTTTTAAGATACGCATGATGTCATCGAGTTTTTCTTCGTCTTCTTCCTCTTCTTCTTCAGCATATTCTATGCCTAAAATGTTCATCAGCTCATCAATACGGTCTAAACAAGTATTGATATATTTCTGTTCTTCTGCGGTAACGGTCTCACCATCTTCCAAACGTGCTAACAAACCATCTAAACGGTCATCACTTTCTAACAATGCTAACTCAGCTTCAGGGGTTAATTTTTCTTTAACCACTGGCTGTTTTTTCTCAACCACAGGTTTAGTCGCTGAATTATCATCAACAATTAAAGGCACTGGTTTTTTACTGCCTAAGCGTGGGTCAACAATGTTATTTTGCCCATTATTTTGGCTGCTTGATGACTTATCTTGGTAGCGACTACCTGATTTATTACCACGATGTTTACTTTCGCGCTTACGCTCACGACCTTCTGCGTTCAATTCTTCTTTCGTTTTACGGTATTTTTTCTTTGGCTTACTTGCCGGTTTTTTTGGTGAATTCATGGCCTGATACCTTGATAAAGTCAGTTTCTGCTGCGAAATCTAGCAGTTTCCCATGAAGGGGGAAAGTACTAGTTTGCAATTTCAGTAGATTTTTATCTCACCTGACCTTCACAGCAGTAGTTTATTAATTATTTAGGGCATGGAGGGGGCAAATAATAAAAAGAGAAATGATTAACTCATTAAATAATGCAAGTTGTGACTAGGCGCCAAGCGAGGTTATCTCGGGGAGCATACACAAGTATATGGCCCGAGTAACCAAGTGTAGGCAACAACGCCACAGCTTGAAGTATGACGAATATTAATGCGCTAAATAGTTTGAGCTGTAGCAAGGCGGAAGAATTGCTAATCCCTAGGAGCATACAAAAGTATGTGACTAGGGTTAGCAAACGCAGCCAACACCGCTACAGTTCAAAATATGAAGCACATGTTAGGCGTCGACTAGGATCATTTTTAACAGGAACATCGCCGCAACTAAAATGACGCACAGCCCCAGATCACGCCAGCGCCCCGTACCAATTTTCATTGCGCAGTAGGCAATAAAGCCCAGTGCGATACCTTCGGTAATAGAGAAACTAAACGGCATCATTACTGCGGTAATAAATGCAGGCACAGACTCGGTTAAATCGTCCCATTTCACCCGCGTTAAACTTGAAGTCATCAGCACACCCACGTAAATCAGGGCACCTGCGGTTGCATAAGCAGGAACCATACCTGCAAGAGGTGAGATAAACATGGTCAATAGAAATAGAACACCCACAACAATTGCGGTTAAACCAGTACGCCCACCAACAGATACCCCTGAAGAGCTCTCAATATACGCAGTCACTGATGATGTTCCCATTGCAGAACCTGCTACCGAACTCAAACTATCCACATACAGGGCTTGTTTCATTCGTGGAAATGTCCCGCGTTCATTGGTAATCCCAGCCTTATCCGTCACGCCAATCATAGTGCCCGATGAGTCAAACAGGTTTACTAACATAAAGGCGAAAATAACACCTGATAGCGCTAAATCTAAAGAACCAGCAAAATCGACTTGCCCAACCACACTAGTGATACTTGGTGGCATGGAAAACACACCCGAATATTTCACATCACCCAACGCAAGACCGATCAATGTAGTCACGGCAATAGACACCAAAACTGCTGCATGAATATTACGCGCTGCCAGAATTGCGATGATAAAGAAACCCAGCGCCCCCAGCCAAACGTTATGGTGAGTTAAGTTACCAATTGAGACCAGTGTATCTGGATTTGCAACAATAATGCCTGAGTTTTTTAACCCCATCATGGCAATAAATAAACCGATACCACTGGTGATCCCGACACGAAGACTAAGCGGGATATTAGCAATAATCCAATAACGAATACGGAACAATGTCAGAATAAATAAACCAACCGCTCCCCAGAATACCGCGCCCATAGCGACTTGCCACGAATACCCCATGGCCCCGACAACAACAAAAGCAAAAAAGGCATTCAGCCCCATTGCAGGTGCTACCGCGATTGGTAAGTTTGCTAATAGCCCCATCAAGATACTACCAATAGCAGCAATCAAGCAGGTGGTAACAAACACCGCTTTAATGTCCATCCCTGCAACAGAAAGAATTTGTGGGTTAACAAAGACGATATACACCATCGTCAGAAAGGTCGTGAAGCCTGCAACAACTTCTGTTCGTGCGGTTGTGCCGTGTTCCTGTAATTTAAAAACACGCTGAAACAAGCCCTGCGGTTGTGCCGAGCTAGAAGATTGATTACTCATTAGATATAGCGCCCAAAAAAAGTTTTTTTCGCCCTATACTACAATTAAAAATCACAAAAGAAAACGATTGCGTAAACCATAATAGGCAAAAATGTCCTAACTAACTGATACAGCAAGCCGAAATAAGAAAAATAATCAGATAAGTGTTGTTGAGATAATAGCGGTTATTACACCGCTATGTTGACTTAAGACAGCGCCAATAGCTTTTGCCTACGCCAAAACAATAAGCTACGCTTCGCGGCTCGTTTTTGAGGTTCATTTTGTGCGCTTAGCCTTTTCGCTACCCTATTCGCAATAATTTCCACCGCAAAACACATCACAAAATAAATAAACGCCACAAATAAGAAAACCTCGAGCGGGTATACCATTTCACGGTTATTCACTTGAGTAGCTAAAAATGATAATTCAGCAACCCCCACAATATAAGCTAGAGAGGTATCTTTAATTAATGCAACCCATTGATTAATAAATGAAGGTACCATCATACGTAACGCTTGTGGTAAAACAATGTGCCAAAGCACCTGCCAACGGCTAAAACCCAAAGACATGCCAGCTTGCCACTGCCCTTTACCAATCGCTAAAATCCCCGCCTTTACCGCGTGAGCTAGATATGCTGAAGTAATCAACGCTAATGCACATACCACAGTAGCAATCCCAGGGATTTCTGCGCCAAGCAAAATAGGCAACAGAAAGTAGGTCCAAAAAATCAACATAATCACAGGAATTGCACGGAAAAAGCCTAAAATAGCGGCAAATAGGTTAACCCAGAAACCACGCAGCATGGCTAACGCAATACCGCCCAATGTCCCCAATACTATAGAAGCCGCCCCTGCAAGTAAGCTCATGAGTAAGGTTAAAGCAGCGCCTTCGAGTGGGCCGTCAGGGAAAGTACCTAATAATAAATATTGCCAGTTTTGCTCAATAATCGAAAAATCCATTTTATGCCCCTTGAGCTAAATTACGTTGCTGGCGCCACTGCCCCCAGCCTTCCATTAATGCAATAATGGCAATGTACAACACTGTGGCAACACCAAATGCGGCGAAAGTTTGTAATGACTGGCTATCCACTTGCCGCGATACATAAGAAAGCTCCGCCACCCCAATCGCCATCGTTAACGATGAATTCTTTACCACATTCATATATTGGCCAAGTAAAGGCGGCATAGCGATTTTAACCGCTTGAGGCAACACCACGAGTTTCATCGCCTGCCAAGAAGTTAGCCCCAAAGCGAAAGCAGCATATTTTTGCCCCTGACGAACGCCCCTGATACCTGCTCGAATTTCCTCAGCAATAAAGGGTACGGTATACAAGGTCAAACCAACAAAACCCGCTAAAAATTCAAATGATGGCCACCCCACGGGTATCCCCAACAATTGGATTTCATGGGGTGTATTCAACCATTCCATTGTGGCAGATGGTAAAATTTCACCAGAAGCGAAATACCAAAAAAATAGCTGCACCAACAAAGGCGTGTTTCTAAAAATAGAAATATAGATGTTCACTCCCCAACGAAGAGGAGCAATCTGGCTATCCTTTGCTGATGCAACTAGAAAACCTAATAAAGTAGCCGCAATAATGGTACACACAGAGATCCAAACTGTGATCAAAAAACCATAACCGAACCATTCAAGGTACTGTGGTGCCAGCAGATGTTCTGACCAAAAATTACCGCTGAAAAATTTCTCAAACATAGTCAATCACCATTCTACTTGGTTCTATTAACCAAGAACCCCGCACAATGTGCAGGGTAACCAACAAGTTATTTTTTTATTTCAGGCCATTAAGATTGGGGCTGTTGTTCGCTTAATGGTGCAAACTTAAAGTCACCACGTGGTTGAGCGGCTTTAGTTTCTGGGCCAAACCAACGGTTGTAAATCACCTCGGCTTTGCCGTCTTTCTCTAATTTCAACAGTGTTTCATTGACGTTTTCAACCAAACGTGTTTCGCCTTTGCTTGCTGCAAGTGCTTGATATTCTTTTGTTAGGCTGAATGGCGAAATTTCAAAATCAACTTTAACTTTCTCAGGTAAATTACCTAATAAACCCACCAATTTTGCATCGTCTTGGGTAATAGCTTGTACGTTACCATTACGCAGTGCAGCAAATGCCTGTGGGGTATCATCGTAAGAAATCACTTTAGTGTCTGGAAAACGCTCACGTAAAGTGACTTCTTGTACGGTGCCTTTATCTGCACCAATACGCAGAGGTTTAATATCATCAGGGGTTTTTAATACGCCTTTACGGGCAATAAATTTTTGCCCGGTAGCAAAATCAGGGATGGAAAAATCAACTTGTTTTGCGCGTTCATCCGTAATGGTAAAATTCGCCCCAATAAGATCAACTTTGCCAGAAGTTAAAAGTGGAATACGATTCGCAGGGTTAGTCGGACGAAGCTCAAGTTTTACCCCTAGGCCATCAGCAATTTCTTGTGCGATATCCACATCATAGCCAGCCAATTTCTTAGTTTGAGGGTCAATAAAACCAAAGGGCGGGTTGCTATCAAAGACTGAAATGCGGATCACTCCGGCTTGCTTGATATCATCTAATTTATCTGCGCTAGCGACATTCGCTGTCAGCGCCAAACCTGTGAGTAGAACAGTTGAGAGAATACGAGCTTTCATTGAACACCTCTGGCGGTAAATTTATGTAAATCGACCGTCACAAGCTATCAACTATCTCTTAGCACTTGAAATACTATTAAATAATATATTTATAACTAAGAGGAATAAATGAAGTGAATAAAGAAAGGGGGAAACTTTATACAAGGACCCCGAACATGGTTAAACCATCAATAGACTCTTATTGAGCAAGAAGAAAGTCGGTAGAAGAACGTTTTATACGCTAAACAATTTGTTCTAAAGTAAGCTGACGCCGATATTCAAGAGTAATACTCTAAATAGTTCGGGCTGTAGCTAGGCGGCAAATGAAATTATCCCTAGGGGCATACACAAGTATGTGACCCGAGTAGTCGAACTCAAATATCAGAACTACAGCTTGAGGTATGATAGGTATTTAATGCATTAACCTCATATATTAATACTCTAAATAGTTCGCGTTGTGGCTAGGCGGCAAGCGAGGATATCTCGGGGAGCATACATCAGTATGTGACCCGAGTAACCGAGCGAAGCCAACACCGCCACAGCACGAAATATGACGAGTATTCGAGTAATTATTTATTCGTTAACATCTTCTCAAGACTATCCCCACCGACGTGACGGAAATCTTGCCCCTTCACATAGTAGAAAATAAATTCACAGATATTTTGACAACGGTCGCCAATGCGCTCAATGGAGCGTGCGCAGAACAGTGCCGTTAATACACTCGGGATTGTCCGCGGGTCTTCCATCATATAGGTCATTAATTGACGTACGATACCCTCATACTCTTGGTCAACTTTTTCATCTTCACGGTAAATACGGATGGCTTCTTCAAGATCCATTCGTGCAAATGCATCAAGTACATCATGTAGCATTTGTACCGTATGACGGCCTAATGATTCCAAACTCACTAACAAAGGCTGATGTTGATGAGAGAATTTCTCCAATGCAGTTTGGCAAATTTTGTCCGCAACATCGCCAATCCTTTCCAATTCTGCAATGGTTTTTGAAATTGCCATAATCAGACGCAAATCACTCGCTGTTGGCTGGCGCTTGGCAATAATTTTTACGCACTCTTCGTCAATCGCCACTTCCATCATATTGACTTTATGGTCATTCTCAATAACTTCACGTGCTAAGGCTTCATCCTGATTATGCATGGCCGTAATGGCTTTGGTGAGCTGTTCTTCCACCAGCCCTCCCATTGTCATCAACTCAGTATGGATATGTTCCAGTTCAGCATTGAACTGCCCCGATATATGTTTGTTGTGATTCAGCGTATCCATCGTCGGCTCCATATCAACCGTAGCGGCCAGTAATATAATCTTCAGTTTGCTTCATTTCAGGGGTCGTAAACATCTTGTCAGTGTGATTAAACTCAACTAACTCCCCTAAGTACATGAATGCCGTATAATCAGAACAACGTGCTGCCTGTTGCATATTATGGGTAACAATCACCACAGTGTACTCTGATTTTAATTCACTAATTAATTCTTCAATACGACCTGTTGAGATAGGGTCAAGTGCAGAGCAAGGCTCATCCAGTAACAATACCTCTGGGCGAATAGCTATCCCACGAGCAATACATAAACGTTGCTGCTGACCACCAGACAAGCTATAACCACTTTGGTGGAGTTTATCTTTAGTTTCATTCCATAATGCAGCTTTTGTCAGTGCCCATTGCACACGCTCATCCATTTCTACACGCGATAATTTTTCAAATAAACGGACTCCAAATGCAATATTATCGTAGATAGACATTGGGAATGGAGTGGGTTTTTGAAAGACCATTCCTACTTTTGCTCGTAATAACGCGATATCTTGTTTGTCCGTCAGGATATTCTGACCATCTAATAAAATTTCACCTTCTGCACGTTGTTCGCCATACAGCTCATACATTTTATTAAAGGTACGTAACAATGTGGATTTACCGCAGCCTGATGGGCCGATAAATGCCGTCACTTTATTCTTTTCAATGTCTAAAGAGATATTTTTCAGCGCGTGAAACTTGCCATAGTAGAAGTTGAGGTCACGAACTTTAATTTTACTGTTTGCAATTTCGTTTGCATTAATCATGGTTTACTTTTCTCTCTAAATCTTTAGTTATCCGGGCTTAGTGTTTTTTCTGTGCAAACACAACACGCGCAATGATATTAATCAGTAGGACACATAGGGTAATTAATAACACCCCAGCCCATGCAAGCTCTTGCCATTCAGAGAATGGGCTCATTGCAAATTTGAAGATAGTCACTGGTAAGTTGGCAATTGGCTCGCTCATATCTGTACTCCAGAACTGATTCGACAGTGAAGTAAACAGTAACGGTGCGGTTTCCCCCGCAATACGTGCAATAGCCAGCAAAATCCCCGTGATAATCCCGGATACAGATGCTTTTAGCGTAATAGATAAAATCATTTTCCATTTTGGTGTGCCGAGTGCATAAGCGGCTTCACGCAAGCTATCAGGCACTAACTTCAACATATTTTCAGTTGTCCGGATAACAATTGGAATTTGCAACAATGCAAGTGCGACAACCCCAGCCCAACCGGAAAAATGCTGCATCTGTGCAACCACGATGGTGTACACAAACAGACCTACAACGATAGATGGCGCTGATAATAAGATGTCATTAATAAAACGAGTTACCGAAGCTAACCATGACTTACGGCCATACTCTGCTAAATAAATCCCCGCTAAGATCCCTAAAGGAGTCCCGATAACCGTAGCCCAGAGGATCAGTAAACCACTACCAACAATGGCATTTGCTAAGCCGCCACCTTCTGTATTAGGTGGTGGGGTCATTTCAGTAAACAGATTGAGGGACATCCCATCAATCCCTTTCGTCACTGTAGAAAATAAAATCCAAACTAACCAGAACAAGCCAAAAGCCATGGTTAACATCGAAACCAATAGAGCCATTCTATTGATTTGACGGCGCCATGCTTGACGGCGAGCGCGTTCTTTTTGATTGACGGCAATAGGTTGAGATAACGACATATTAACGGCCCTCATTCTTCGCAAGGCGCATAACCATCAGCTTGGAGATTGCTAGCACAATGAATGTGATAACAAATAGAATCAGCCCAAGCTCCATCAAGGCAGAGGTATGCAAGCCGCTTTCTGCTTCTGCAAACTCATTCGCCAATGCAGAGGTGATACTATTACCTGGCATAAATAATGACACGCTATCTAGTTGATAAGTATTACCAATCACGAATGTCACCGCCATGGTTTCACCCAATGCGCGGCCCAGACCTAACATCCCCCCCCAATTACCCCATTACGGGTATAAGGCAGAACGATGTTCCAGATCACTTCCCATGTAGTACAGCCAATACCATAAGCTGACTCTTTCATCATCACAGGAGTTTGTTCAAATACATCGCGCATAACAGACGCAATGTAAGGAATAATCATAATCGCGAGGATGATCCCCGCAGCTAAAATACCGATACCGAATGCTGGGCCTGAGAATAACTCACCAACAATCGGAATACTCGACATCACATTCCCCACTGGTTCTTGGAAATATTCCGCAAACAACGGCGCAAAGACGAATAACCCCCACATCCCATAAACAATACTTGGGATAGCAGCAAGGAGTTCAATTGCAATACCTAGAGGCCGTTTTAACCAGTTAGGTGCAAGCTCAGTTAAAAATAAGGCGATACCAAAACTCACGGGTACCGCAATGATCAGAGCAATTAACGATGTCACAATCGTGCCATAAATAGGCACAAGCGCACCGAACTCTTCCGCTGGAGCATCCCACTCTTTGGTCCATAAAAACGAAAAACCAAATTTTTGCATACTTGGCCAAGATGCAAAAATAAGGGAGATAATAATACCCCCAAGCATTAATAAAGTGATTAGCGCGGCAATCTTTACCAATGCACCAAAAATCACATCACCTGATTTGCTAGGAGCTTTAAATGCCGTTGTTTTTTCGGCCATGCGCTTTGTTCTCATTCCACACCTACTTGCTTACGTAGGATTTAATTTACTTCATTTAGAAAGCGGATGTTAGATCCTCTAACATCCGCCTGCCACTGCCAACCCGAGGTTCACTTAGAAAAGTGCTTTACCTTGGCTATCTTTTACTTCTGTTTTCCATGCTGCGCGAACAGCTGTCACCACTTCTTCAGGTAAAATTGCGTAGTCTAATGCTTCCGCTTGCTTACCACCTTTCTCATAGGCCCAGTTAAAGAAGTCGAGCGTTGCTTTGCCCTTTTCAGCATTAGCTTGCTCTTTGTGTACTAAAATAAAAGTTGTCGATGTGATTGGCCATGCATTGGCACCATCACGGTTCGTGAGGTCTTGAGCAAAAGATTTAGACCAATCAACTTTTTTCGCTGCTGCGCTGAAACTTTCACCTGTTGGCGAGACTGCTTCGCCATCCGCAGATATCAGTTTAGTATAAGCAAGATTATTCTGTTTTGCGTAAGCATATTCCACATAACCAATAGAACCTGGCAGACGCTGAACAAATGCTGCAACGCCATCGTTACCTTTACCACCTACGCTATTTTTTGGCCAGTTAACTGTTGAGCCCGCACCAATATCTGATTTCCAGCTTGCACTAACTTTCGCTAAGTAGCTAGTGAATACGAAAGTGGTACCTGAGCCATCAGAACGTCTGACGACTGCGATAGTTTGGTCTGGTAGGCTAACATTTGGGTTTAACTTAGCAATAGCAGGGTCATTCCACTTAGTAATTTTACCTAAATAGATATCCCCTAAAGTGTTGCCATCTAAAGTCAGTTGCCCTGACTCAATGCCTTTTACGTTGACAGCCAGGACAACACCGCCAATGACTGTTGGGAACTGGAATAAACCATCTTTTTTCAGTTTTTCGTCAGTTAATGGCGCATCAGAGGCACCGAAATCAACGGTTTTTGCATTAATTTGTTTGACACCACCAGAAGAGCCAATCCCCTGATAGTTTACTTTATTACCTGTTTCTTTCTGATAAGAGTCTGCCCACTTTGCATAAACAGGAGCGGGGAAAGTCGCGCCAGCTCCGGTCAGGCTGGTAGCAGCAAAAGAAGACATTGCGGTCAAAGATAAAGTTGCTGCCATTACGCTTGCTAAGGTGGTACGCGTCATTTTCATAATCCCTCCGGGGATGTATAGAAACAATCAAGTATAAAATTGTTGGGTGTATGTCACGGTAGGAAAAATAGGACAATTTAGTTACGACAACATGTCGTTTTTATGACAGTTTTATGACAATTGCTGATTTTTTCGCTGGCGAGAAAACAAAATCGAAGAAAAATACAATTTTACAACTTAAGATTCAATTAGTTATAAAAACAAAACTTCAAAACTAATATCAAAAAGAAAAATGACAGACTGTCATAAAAGCGAAAAATATTTTTATCCTGCAACTATAAAATAATACTCAAAATAATTTGTGTTGCAGCTAGGCGGCCAGAGAGGATATCTCGGGGAGCATACATAAGTATGTGACCCGAGTAGCCGAACGCAGCCAACAACGCTGCGGCGCAAAGTGTGAAAAGTAAAGGAATAGCGCTAAATAGTTCAAGTTGTAGGTAGCCCCTAAAAAAGAGAGCCTCTTTTTCCTACTTGATACAAATAATACTCAAAACAATTTGTGTTGCAGCTAGGCGGCCAGAGAGGATATCTCGGGGAGCATACATAAGTATGTGACCCGAGTAGCCGAACGCAGCCAACAACGCTGCGGCGCAAAGTGTGAAAAGTAAAGGAATAGCGCTAAATAGTTCAAGTTGTAGGTAGCCCCTAAAAAAGAGAGCCTCTTTTTCCTACTTGATACAAATAATACTCAAAACAATTTGTGTTGCAGCTAGGCGGCCAGAGAGGATATCTCGGGGAGCATACATAAGTATGTGACCCGAGTAGCCGAACGCAGCCAACAACGCTGCGGCGCAAAGTGTGAAGAGTATTTAGTCTTCTTTCTCTTTAAGGGGAAGCAAAGCCCTAATCGCAAACCCACCGCGCTCACTCTTATGGATTTCAATGCTCCCTTCATGGGCATCGACAATCCGGCGAATAATCGCCAAGCCTAAACCAGTCCCTTTATTACTACGTGCTTTTTCGCCTTGTACAAAGGGTTGGAATAACCGGTGAATATCTTCTTCTTTGATACCTACACCATCATCTTCCACTTGGAACCAAACAGAATCTTCCGTTTTACCACTACTTACTTTAATCCAGCCATTACCATAACGATATGCGTTGACAATCATATTCGTGATAGCGCGTTTGATAGCTAACGGGTTACCATTTACTATCATTGAGCCCGGCTCCACAGCGCTGTTTCGATTTCACCGATCACATTGCTTTCTGAATTAACCGCTTCCATAAGGATTGAATTAAGGTCGCAGAATTCCATATCCATTTCTTGCCCTGTTTTCAGGTAGGACATAAATTGACCGATGATCGCATCACACTCTTCAATATCTTTATTGATAGACTCCGCAAGGTAGCTATCTTCTGGGCTCATCATTTCTGTTGCTAAACGAATACGAGTTAATGGCGTTCTTAAATCGTGGCTAACCCCTGCCATTAAAACAGTTCGGTCGTTTTCTAGCGTTTTGATTCCAGCGGCCATATGGTTAAAGGAACGAATTGCCGCCCTTACCTCAGTCGCGCCTTTTTCTTGCATGGGCGGTAAAATAACCCCTTTTCCAACCTCACCAGCATGGTATTCCAACTCAAGCAACGGCTTGTTCTGATAACGAATATACAGCCACACTCCGGCAAAAATTGTCAGGAAAATAGTCAGTGTATAACGGAAAACGAGGGAAAATTGATTTTGACCTATCTCAGTCAAGGGGACTCGCACCCAGATATCAGGTGCGAGGTAAGATGTCAGCCACAAAATCGGATATTCACGGCCTAATTCGAGGTGAACATTTGCCTTACCACCTAAATAATCCGACATGTGTTCGCTTAAAAAATCATACTCTTTCGCCCAATTCAACCCTTCTTCCATTGCAGCTGAATGAGCGTAAAAGGTAATACCTAATTCATTATAGATTTTTTTACGTAACGCGGGTGATACCCGCACCGAGGTCCCATCCTGTAGAACCATTTTCTCTGTCATCAACGTCCTAACTTCATAAGCCAGTACTTTGTTAAACTGTTGTAAGCTAGGCATCACAACAAAATTCAACACGACCATATAGCTGGTCACTAGGCTTGCGAATAACAACGCAACGAACAAAAATAACGAGCGAGAAAATGTACTACGTCGTGAGAACCTCAGTCGCTTCATGCTTTACTTCCATCTGGAACAAACACATAACCCAAGCCCCAAACTGTTTGAATATAGCGTGGATGGGCAGGGTCTTCTTCAACCATACGGCGTAAACGTGAAATTTGAACATCGATAGAACGTTCCATCGCACTGTATTCACGGCCTCGCGCTAAGCTCATTAACTTGTCACGAGATAATGGTTCCCTTGGATAAGAAACCAACACTTTTAATACCGCAAATTCACCACTAGTTAATGGCATATTTTCATCACCTTGGAACATTTCACGAGTTCCAAGATTTAACTTAAATTTACCAAATGTAATGACAGCATCATCTTGAGATGGCGCTCCCGGTAGTTCATTTGCTTGGCGACGAAGTACCGCACGGATACGAGCCAGTAATTCGCGTGGATTGAAAGGTTTTGGAATATAGTCATCAGCACCAATTTCTAAACCAACAATGCGGTCAACCTCTTCACCTTTCGCGGTAACCATAATAATAGGGATTGGGTTATTTTGACTGCGTAAACGACGACAAATTGATAACCCATCTTCACCCGGTAGCATTAAATCTAATACTATCAGATGAATTGATTCCCTCGTCAGGATTCTGTCCATTTGTTCAGCGTTTGCGGCACTTCTTACCTGAAAGCCTTGCTCTGTGAGGTAACGCTCTAGCAGTGCACGTAAACGCATATCATCATCGACGACAAGAACCTTATAACTTTCCTGCATTTTGTAGCCCTCAAGATGTGCATCTTTCAAATTATTTTTTTAATCAAAGTAAGCAAAAAAATATTAATGCCTACTAATTTACCACTAACATAGGATTTAATGAATCATTTTACACTTCAGATGCTTAGTGGACGATAACTTATTTCTAATATGAAATAGGTTACTTGCCCTCCTGGAGTATTTACTATTATCTCATCATCAACTCGTTTACCAATCAGGGCTCGCGCCACGGGAGAGTCGATTGAAATCCATTGTTTTGTAGGGTTAAACTCATCAGCCCCGACTATCCGGAATATTCTGATATTTTCATTTTCATCTTCAAGTTTAACCCAAGCACCAAAAAAGACACGGCCTTCTTGCCGAGGGTCAGGTTCGATTATCCTTAGTTGATCCAATCTTTTAGATAAAAACCGGATACGCCGATCAATTTCACGTAACCTTTTTTTACCGTATATGTACTCTGCGTTTTCTGAACGATCCCCTTGGGCTGCTGCTTCAGAAACAGATTGGGTTACTCTAGGCCGTTCTTCTTTCCACAGATACTTTAGCTCTTTGTCTAACGCATCCCAACCTTCGCGCGTAATTAAAAGACTTTTTGTCATAACCTTAAAATATTCGTCAATAGAGACAGTGATTATAATAATTTATAGAACATAATCTGAGACTTTCCTACCAATAGGCTTAAATTCAGTCTGGAAATTATGGCTATCACCAAGTATAACAGTGCAGTAAATTTTTTTAATTGTTCTTTCAGTAGGTATTTAAACACGACATGAATGAAACTCTAAGCCAAATCATCGCAGCAGAACTGCATGCCCAACCGAAACAGGTTTTTTCTGCCATCACCTTATTAGATGAAGGTAATACTGTCCCGTTTATCGCTCGTTACCGTAAAGAGGTTACCGGAGGGTTGGACGATACTCAGCTTCGCCAGCTAGAAAGCCGCTTAGGGTACTTACGCGAACTGAATGACCGTAAGCAAACCATTCTGAAATCGATTGAAGAGCAAGGGAAATTAACCCCAGAGCTTGCCTCTGCGATTGATACTACCCTCAATAAAACTGAACTTGAAGACCTGTATTTACCGTATAAACCGAAACGTCGTACCCGTGGGCAAATCGCCATTGAGGCAGGGCTTGAGCCATTAGCGGATACCTTGTGGACAGACCCAAGCCAGTCTCCTGAAGAACTAGCCCAAGCTTACATCGATGCAGATAAAGGCGTAGCGGATATAAAAGCAGCCTTAGATGGCGCACGTTATATTCTTATGGAGCGTTTTGCCGAAGATGCCGCCTTATTGGCCAAAGTTCGTGACTATATTTGGAAGAATGCCCACCTTGTTTCTGTTGTTGCAGAAGGTAAGCAAGAAGAAGGCGTTAAATTTAGTGACTACTTTGAGCACCAAGAGCCTGTAGCTCAAGTCCCCTCGCACCGTGCACTTGCTATGTTCCGTGGTCGTAATGAAGGTATTTTACAGCTGTCATTAAATTGTGACCCACAATTTGATGAGCCACCAAAAGAAAGTTACTGTGAAGAGATCATCACTCGCCACTTAGATGTACATTTGAATAACGCCCCAGCTGACCAATGGCGTAAAGCGGTGATCAGCTGGACATGGCGAGTCAAAGTGCTTCTGCACTTGGAAACGGAAGTAATGAGTTCTCTGCGCGAAAAAGCAGAAGAAGAGGCTATTAACGTTTTCGCCCGTAATCTCAGTGATTTGCTGATGGCCGCCCCCGCAGGCATGCGTGCAACTATGGGGCTCGATCCTGGCCTGCGTACAGGGGTAAAAGTCGCAGTAGTTGATGCAACAGGTAAACTGATTGCAACCGATACTATTTACCCACACACTGGCCAAGCGGCTAAAGCAGCAACGATTGTTGCCGCGCTGTGTCAAAAACATCATGTGGAACTCGTGGCAATCGGTAATGGGACTGCATCGCGAGAAACTGAACGCTTCTTTGCAGAAGTCCAAAAACAATACCCTGAAGTAACAGCCCAAAAAGTCATCGTCAGTGAAGCGGGGGCTTCGGTCTATTCCGCCTCTGAGCTTGCTGCGCTTGAATTCCCAACATTGGATGTATCTTTGCGTGGTGCCGTATCTATTGCACGCCGTCTACAAGATCCTCTCGCTGAACTGGTAAAAATTGACCCTAAATCTATCGGAGTTGGTCAATATCAACACGATGTTAGCCAAACTCAGTTGGCACGTAAACTCGATGCTGTGGTTGAAGATTGCGTAAACTCCGTTGGTGTCGACCTAAACACAGCTTCAGTTGCCTTACTGACTCGCGTTGCCGGTTTAAGCAAGATGATCGCCCAAAATGTGGTGGATTGGCGTGATGAAAATGGCCAATTTAATGATAGAAAGCAGTTACTGAAAGTCACGCGCCTTGGGCCAAAAGCATTTGAACAATGTGCAGGTTTCCTACGTATCACTAATGGTAAGAACCCATTGGATGCTTCGACCGTTCACCCTGAGTCTTACCCAATTGTTGAAAAAATCCTTGAGTCTGTCCGTCAACCACTAAAAGAAATTATGGGTAACTCACAAGTGCTTAATGCCTTAAGCCCACGTGATTTCACCACAGAACAATTTGGTGTCCCAACCGTCACGGATATCATTAAAGAATTAGAAAAACCGGGTCGTGACCCTCGCCCTGAGTTTAAAACGGCCACCTTTGCCGAAGGGGTTGAGACCATGAATGACCTTGTCTCTGGGATGGTCTTAGAGGGCGCAGTTACCAATGTAACCAACTTTGGCGCGTTTGTAGATATTGGTGTTCACCAAGATGGGCTCGTTCATATTTCTTCTCTATCAAATAGTTACGTTGAAGACCCTCACAAAGTGGTAAAAGCGGGTGATATCGTAAAAGTCAAAGTGCTAGATGTCGATATCGCACGTAAACGTATTGCGCTAACGATGCGTCTGGATGAGCAAGCTGGTGATACGAATAGCGCACCTCGTCGAGCAGCTCCAACGCAAGACAAAAACCCACGCAAAGCAGCACAACCAAGGGGTAATGCACGCCAAAACTCATCATCTTCTGGTAACAGTGCGATGAGCGATGCACTGGCTGCCGCATTTGGCAAAAAACGTTAATTACGTTAAATAGGCATCGCTATAAAATAATTGCGATGCCTATTATTTTTAATTAATTCACTTCACACTCGTTAATACACTTCAAAATACTCTTATACCCCAGCGTTTCAACAGCCCCACCGATTAAGAAAACAGGGCTAACTCAATGCTTCGTTGATCCACATCAAGTCAAATTGACGAAAAAAGAGGCTAAATAGAACAAAAGTAGATGATTATAATTCTCATTGTTAATTAGATTAATTTTTGTTGGGTTACGCTATCAAGTTATTGATACCCATATTTCTAGCAATAAGTATTGATATCATTATAAATTGAATTAATAGGAAGACACTATGGCTATACTTCCTCAATGCAGCTATAAAATAATTGGTTTTTCACCAGAGATAAGCCCCGCTTACCGACAAAAACTTCTTTCCCTTGGTTTGCTACCGGGTTCTGTATTTAAAGTCGTGCGCTTAGCGCCATTTGGTGACCCTGTGCAGATAGAAACGCATCGCGTGAGCTTAGTATTACGTAAAAAGGATCTCGCCCTGCTTAACCTTGATGAAGCGCCTACCGCTTAAGTATTCTTTTTATATTATTGGCAAACACTATGAAACGATTGACTATCGGCTTAATTGGCAACCCCAATGCAGGCAAAACGACCCTATTTAACCAGCTAACGGGCTCGAGACAACGCGTCGGTAACTGGGCAGGTGTCACGGTTGAACGCAAAGTTGGTCGCTTCCACACAGACGACCATAAGATTGAGCTTGTTGACCTTCCAGGGACTTATTCCCTCACCACAATTTCCGAGCAAACCTCACTAGATGAACAAATTGCCTGTTACTTTATCCTAAGTGGCGAAGCTGACATGCTAATCAATGTGGTGGATGCATCAAACCTAGAGCGCAACCTTTATCTTACATTACAGTTAGTTGAACTCGGTGTTCCTTGTATTGTTGCTCTTAATATGTTGGATATCGCACAAAGCCAACATATTGATATTGATATTGCTCAATTGGAGAAACAACTGGGTTGCCCTGTCATTCCAATGGTTTCAACACGTGCGACTGGTATTAATGAATTAAAGAAAACCATTGATACTCATCCACAAAATAGCCAAAAAGCCCTTGTCGAATATCCACCTCAATTATTACAAGCGGTAGACTCACTGTCAGATCAAATATCATCACAGCAATTTAGCCACCAACAACGCCGCTGGTTAGCATTACAAATCCTCGAAGGGGATATTTACAGCCGCCAACGTGCAGAAATAACAGAAGAGCAATTACTTTCGACACGCCAACAACTTAAAGAGAGTTTGAATGAAGAACCCGAGTTACTCATTGCAGACTCTCGCTATCAGTCTATTGCGACTATTTGCCATGCCGCTATTAATAATAGTGCTGCTGAACCCAACAAATTAACGCAATCACTGGATAGATTTATTCTCAGTCGCTGGCTTGGTGTCCCGATTTTCTTGTTTGTCATGTACCTGATGTTTGTATTAGCAATTAATATCGGAGGAGCACTACAACCTTTCTTCGAGGGGGCATCAGAAGCCATATTTATTCATGGTCTCCAGTGGCTGGGAGATTATTTGAGTTTCCCTGATTGGCTAACCATCTTCCTTGCCCAAGGTGTTGGTGGTGGTATTAATACCGTTTTACCACTCGTACCACAAATAGGGATGATGTACCTATTTCTTTCAATACTCGAAGACTCCGGCTATATGGCTCGTGCGGCATTTGTAATGGACCGGCTCATGCAAGCACTGGGCTTACCCGGCAAATCATTTGTGCCCTTAATTGTTGGCTTTGGCTGTAACGTTCCTTCCATTATGGGCGCACGTACTCTTGATGCACCGCGTGAAAGGCTGATTACTGTTCTAATGGCACCATTTATGTCTTGCGGCGCAAGGCTGGCAATTTTTGCAGTATTTGCCGCGGCCTTTTTCGGTAAAAACGGCGCTAGTGTTGTCTTTTCCCTGTATATTTTAGGGATTGTGGTCGCTATCCTGACAGGATTGCTACTCAAACACACTTTAATGCGCGGTGAAGCCTCCCCTTTCGTTATGGAATTACCGGTTTACCACGTTCCTCACGTCAAAACGTTACTGATCCAAACTTGGCAACGCTTGAAAGGCTTTGTGGTACGTGCTGGTAAGGTTATCGTCGTTGCCAGTATCTTTATCGGTGCATTAAACAGCTTCTCCTTCTCAGGTAAACCCGTTGATAATATTAATGATTCAGCACTGGCTTCGGTCAGTAAAGTTATCACGCCTGCATTACAGCCAATCGGCGTTCACGCGGACAACTGGCAAGCCACCGTCGGATTAATCACGGGAGCAATGGCCAAAGAAGTGGTCGTGGGTACATTAAATACCCTGTATACCGCCGAAGCGATCACCGCCGAACCATTTGATGCTGAATCTTTCAATTTGTGGGAAGAGTTAGAGGATGCGGTATCCGATACTTGGGATAGCTTAAAAGAAACCTTTACATTAAGTGCGCTATCGAACCCTATCGAAGCCAGTAAAGGGGACGGTGAGATGGAGTCAGGCTCTATGGGTACCATGGCAGCGAAATTTGGTTCTGGCATCGCGGCTTATAGTTATCTAATTTTTGTCTTGCTATATGTGCCTTGCGTATCTGTGATGGGAGCTATCGCTCGCGAAACCAATAAAAGCTGGATGAGTTTTTCCATTCTTTGGGGGCTCAATGTGGCCTATAGCCTTTCTGCGCTGTTTTACCAAATAGCGACATTTAGTGAGCACCCACAAAGTAGCTTAATAACTATCATTGCGGTAGTTGCTTTCAATCTTATTTTATTTATGTTCTTACGCCGTGTCCGTAGTCGGGTCACATTGAATATAAAAAGTAAAACTGCGGCGCAATGCTCTGGATGTTCAGGCAATGCCTGCCACTAAGGAATAACGTGATGGTCAGCTTGTTACAAGTTCGAGATTTAATCGCCTTATATGGGCAAGCTGACATCACTTTACTGAGTGAACGCCTCAATACCCCAATTCCGTTGGTTCAAGCCATGGCTGAAAAGCTAGTGAGTCTAGGCAAAATTGAAAAAGTCAATGTGAGTGCTTGTTTGACAGGTAGCAGTTGCAAGGGTTGCCCCGAAAGCACCGACTGTGCGCACTTTGTGTATAAGATAAAGTGAGGCACCTTGAAGGAATGTCATAAACCTGCAATTCTTTTTATCGCATAGTTGAATTCTTAAAAAACCAGACCTCTGCCGGAATATTGGGGTTTAGTTTGTGTCAATAAATCATTAACCATCATCGCTTCCTTTTGAAGTAAGGGGATAACATAAAGTGCTGTAATAAAAAGCCTGCTATGGAACTATAGTTAGCAGAATATACGCTTTAAAAACCCCCTTAATGACTGATGGTTCTATTTACTCTTCCAATCGGCTTTGAAAGTCACATAAATACTCACAAAACTCATCAGGATGTGAAATAAACGGGGCATGAGCGCTATTGCGCATAATCACAGACGGAGAGTGTGGATAAAGCTCGTCCAATACGGGCACCACTTTACGTGGGACAAGCCCGTCAAGATAACCATAAATGCGTAAGAATGGCACTGGCAGTTTTTTCAATTCCTCACGCAAATCTTCGGTACGTAATGACTCAAGCCCCGCATTTAGCGTTTCTACCGTCGGAATAGGCTGCTCGAGAACAACTGATTTTAGCAACTTTGCATCATTTCTTGCGCTTTCTGTCCCAAGCGTTTGCAGTGCTAGAAAACGTTCAACGGTGCGGTGGAAATCAGCGGCGAGCTGATGCTCAAAACCTAATAAAACCTCAGGTCTGATCCCCGCCCAGTCACTACCATCGGCTTTAAAACAAGGGGATGATGCTACTGTTATTAGCCCTGTCACTTCATAGGGATGGTCAAGAGCGATACGACTTGCCACCAGCCCCCCCAATGACCACCCTAACCAAATGGCATTTTTCGGAGCCTGTGCCCATAAAATATCCGCCATAGATTGAATACTCATTGGCGGAAAGTCTTGGCTACGACCGTAACCAGGTAAATCAACCAAGTGAATACGAAAATGCGAAGCGACCCGCGGAATAATGGTTTGCCAAACTTGCGCATTCAGCCCCCATCCGTGTAGTAACACAATATCTTGCTTTCCATCGCCAACGGTCTGCCAATATAACTTTGTCATGGTTACACTCTCTTCGTTCATTTCTTAGTCGAATATTTTTAACAGGACATTACCATGCTAACAATGGAAGGGGTCTGTTGGCTATGCCACCAATCACTAAAATTAAGTCATCAGGGCATTTGTTCATTTTGCCTCAAAGGGTTACCGAAAATGCCGGTGAGTTGCTCTCGTTGTGCTTTGCCCTGTGAGCTGCCTATTAATGAATGCGGTCGTTGCCTAAAGAGCCCCCCAGCTTGGCACCAGTTGATCACTGTAACACCGTATCAAGCCCCATTACGTAAACTCATTCATTGTTTTAAATTTAATAAACAGCCACAACTTGCCTTTTCCTTAGCCCGAATTTTTGTTTTATTTTGGCTCACTGGTTACCGCCATCATCAATGGCAAAAACCCGATTTAATCATGACTATTCCCTTACATCGCCGTCGGTTATGGTTTCGCGGCTTTGATCACATGGCCTTAATTGGTGAAATATTGTCCAGATGGTTAAATATTCCCTATTCACAAAATTCATTATTACGCAGTCATGATACACTGGCACAGATTACACTAAAAAGAGAGCATCGCCGAGCTAACCTTAAAGGTGCATTTACCTTAGAAACGTCAGTTTCAGGCCTACATGTCGCTATTATTGATGATGTTATTACCACAGGTTCTACAATGAACTCCGCAGCAAAATTGTTGATTTGTGCGGGTGCGCATACTGTTGATGCGTGGTCACTCTGTCGCACCTTGTAGGAAAGGGGTAAATGGGCGTATTATAACCAACTAAAGCAGTCAACTATTATTGAGCAAATGATTATGATTAATATTACTGAAGCAGCACAGGCTCATTTTGCCAAGTTGTTGGAAAATCAAGAGCCAGGAACCCAAATCCGTGTATTTGTCATCAACCCAGGTACACCAACAGCAGAATGCGGTGTGTCTTACTGCCCACCGGGTGCCGTTGAAGCAACAGATAAAGAACTGAAGTTCGAAAAGTTATCTGCTTATGTTGATGAAATTAGTGCCCCATTCTTGGACGATGCTGAAATTGATTTCGTCACTGACCAACTGGGTTCACAACTAACGTTAAAAGCACCAAACGCAAAAATGCGTAAAGTCTCTGATGATGCGCCATTAATTGAGCGTGTTGAGTATGTTTTACAATCACAAATAAACCCTCAATTAGCCAGCCATGGCGGCCGTGTTTCTCTGATGGAAATCACCGATGATGGTTTTGCTATCCTACAATTTGGTGGTGGTTGTAATGGTTGTTCTATGGTCGATGTCACCCTCAAAGAGGGTATCGAAAAAGAATTACTGAAAATGTTTGATGGTGAGTTAAAAGGCGTTAAAGACCTAACTGAGCACCAACGTGGCGAGCACTCTTTCTACTAATTGCCATTGATGTCTGGCACCTGTTTTTCTGCTTACAGGTGCCTAATTTTATCTTTTATGGGGGTTTCCCCACTATATTCGGTATTTTATGGACCATTTCGAGACACTAACACCCGAGCAAGCCTATCAACATTGGTTAGAAGGCACTGCTATACTTGTTGATGTACGTGATCCACAAAGCTTCCGTGCAGGCCATGCAAGTGGGGCTTATCACCTTACCAACGAGTCACTCAGTCAGTTTTTGGAACAAACGGATTATGAACAACCCGTCATGGTCATGTGTTACCACGGGCATAGCAGTCAAGGTGCTGCACAATATCTAATCAACATCGGCTATGAATCTGTTTACAGCATTAATGGCGGGTTTGAAGCTTGGTTAAGGGAATATCCACAAGCCGTCACGGCGCTCTAGATGAGAAAACGTATTCATGATCCACATCACTTCTTTTGCTAACCCGAGAATGGCGCAAGCATTTGTTGATTACATGGCAAGCCAAAATATTCATTTAAAAATGCAGCCATCGCAGGAGCAACCGCTATTTGAACTTTGGTTAGAAGATGACCAACATCTTTCTCAAGTACGCAAAGAACTCGATATCTTTTTACAAGACCCTAACCACCCCCGCTATCTAGAAGCTAGTTGGCATACCGGTAGTGCAGATACCCAATTTCAGTACCGAAATTACCTCACATGGAATTACCTAAAAGAGCAATCAGGCCCTTTAACTATCGCTGTTATTGTGTTGTCGATTATTGTATATCTTTGGGTAGAAATAACAGATGCGCGTGAAGTTTTACGTTACCTAGCTTGGCCAATTGGCGACCAACAATCTGAACTTTGGCGCTGGTTTAGCCCTGTATTGGTGCATTTTTCGTTATCGCACATTGGCTTCAACCTTGCATTATGGTGGTTCCTTGCTGGGCAAGTTGAACGAAAACTGGGAACAGGGAAACTCTTCACCATTCTATTGGTCTCAGCCTTATTCAGTAATTGGGGTCAATCACTATTTAGTGAAAATAATTTTGGCGGCTTATCTGGTGTGGTATATGCCTTGGTTAGCTACGTTTGGTTAACCGGCGAACGCCGGCCAGAAAGTGGTATCAGCATCCCACGGGGGCTAATGATATTTTCAATTATCTGGCTCTTTTTCGGTTACTTCGATATTTTAGGGATGCATATTGCCAATGCCGCACATACTTCAGGGTTAATTATCGGCTTATTGATGGGAGTATGGGATAATAGGCAAAGTTTCAAACACCAGAGCTCCAGATAAAACATTTTAATAATTAGAGGCCAACGCTGTGAAACAAACCCAGAGACATGATGCAATCGTTGAACTTGTGCGTCTTCAGGGATATGTCAGTACTGAAGAACTTGTCGAACATTTTGAGGTTAGCCCTCAAACCATCCGACGAGACCTCAATGACCTCGCTGAACAAAATAAAATTCAGCGGCACCATGGCGGCGCGGCACTACCTTCAAGTTCCGTAAATGCCGCTTATAACGACCGTAAAATTATGTGGTCAGATGAAAAAGCGCGTATTGCACAACATGTCGCTAGTCAAATCCCTGATGGCGCCACATTATTTATTGATATTGGTACGACGCCTGAAGCGGTCGCCCATGCGTTAGTGAATCATAAAAATTTGCGAGTAGTAACCAATAACTTGAACGTTGCTACTCTATTGATGCCAAAAGAAGACTTTCGCTTAATTTTAGCGGGAGGTGAAGTCCGTTCCCGTGATGGCGGAATTGTTGGTGAAGCCACGTTGGATTTTATCTCTCAATTTAGGTTGGACTATGGCATTCTTGGTATTAGTGGTATTGATATGGACGGCTCCTTGCTTGAGTTTGACTACCACGAAGTTCGTACCAAACGCGCAATTATTGAGAATTCACGCTGTGTCATGTTAGTCACCGACCACTCTAAGTTTGGCCGTAATGCGATGGTTAATCTCGGTAACATGAACTTAATCGATTACCTATTCACCGACAAACAACCACCTGATAGCATTCTCAAAGTGATTGAGCAACATAACGTCCAGCTCGAACTTTGCTAATCAAATCATTATGTTCATGATGGCAGCGCACCAGCCTGCCATCATGCTTCTGAATATCTGCCCCTCGCTTTAATTTTTTATATCCTCCGTTCCTTGTTCTTTTTCGCTCGAAACTCAAATTTCCCTTTGTAAATAACATTATTTTAAATGTGGGTATTGAAAAAAGTTTGTTACCAATATCACGCACTTGTTATTTTTTCTTCATTATTAGTTGGCATACTAATGGAATTTGATTACAATCAAATGAGCGAAAACGAACATTATTGAAAGTGTTTCGAACATCTCAGGGGGATGCATGGAAACTAAAGACTTGATTGTCATCGGCGGCGGGATCAACGGCGCTGGTATTGCAGCAGACGCTGCGGGTCGTGGATTATCGGTATTACTGCTCGAAGCTCAAGACTTAGCGAGTGCAACTTCATCTGCGAGTTCAAAACTGATCCACGGTGGCTTACGCTACCTTGAACATTACGAATTTAGGTTGGTAAGTGAAGCATTAGCAGAGCGTGAAGTGCTGCTACGCTTGGCTCCGCATATTGCTTTTCCAATGCGTTTCCGTTTACCTCACCAACCCCATTTACGCCCAGCTTGGATGATCCGTATTGGTTTATTTCTATATGACCATTTGGGAAAACGCGTCAGTTTACCAAGCAGTAAAAGTTTAAAATTCAACCAAAACTCCGTATTAAAATCTGAATTAACCAAAGGTTTTGAATATTCGGACTGTTGGGTTGATGATGCGCGTTTAGTTGTATTAAACGCTCAAGAAGTAGTACGTAAGAATGGTGAAGTTCGTACTCGCACAAAAGTAACTCGTGCTTATCGCGAAAATGGCCTATGGGTGGTTGAAGCTCAAGACTTACGTACTGGTGAGACCCACACATGGAAAGCTAAAGGGTTAGTAAACGCGACAGGACCTTGGGTAAAAGAGTTCTTCGATGATGGCTTGAAACTGAAATCACCCTACGGTATTCGTTTAATCAAGGGTAGCCACATTGTGGTTCCTCGTGCACACGACGAACCACAGGCATATATTTTACAAAACGAAGATAACCGTATTGTATTTGTGATCCCTTGGATGGATGAATTCTCAATCATTGGTACCACTGATGTGGAATACAAAGGTGATCCGAAAGATGTCAAAATCGATGAAAACGAAGTTAACTATTTACTGAAAGTATATAATGACCACTTCAAAAAACAGCTAACGGTTAGCGATATCGTTTGGGATTACTCAGGTGTTCGTCCACTATGTGATGACGAATCTGATTCACCACAAGCCATCACTCGTGACTACACATTAGATATTCACGATGAACAAGGCAAAGCCCCATTACTGTCTGTATTTGGTGGTAAATTAACGACTTATCGAAAATTAGCCGAAGCCGCTGTCAATAAGCTCGCCACCTACTACCCGAATGCAGGTAGCCCTTGGACTAAAAATGGTCAATTACCTGGCGGGGATATTGAAGGTTGCGACCGTGACGGCTATGCACGTGTACTGCGCCAACATTATCAATGGCTACCTGAAGGCTTAGCCCTGCGTTTTGCCAGAACTTACGGTAGCAACAGTAAATTAATCCTTGAAGGTGCGAATTCACTCAGTGATCTCGGTGACGCCTTTGGTGCCAATGTTTACGAGGCTGAATTACGTTATTTAGTTAAACATGAATGGGTAACTGAATTAGATGATGCTATCTGGCGCCGTACTAAGCTCGGTATGTGGCTAAATGATGAAGAAAAACAACGTATTGCACAGTGGTTATCAGAGCATTCGCTATCTGAGCGTGCTTCTGTATAACGGCAAAATATCATGACTCGCTAAACAATGTTTCCCTAGATTAGGGGCTTTTAGTTAAGTGACTTGTAAGGCCTGATTTTACTGTTCAACAGGGGTCAGGCCTTTTAATTTGGCGCTATATCACTGACAAGGTAACTTTGATGATACCTTACTACCTTAGTTCCCTCTCATTTATGCCATGTCATCCGCTTTTTGAAACCTAATCCTAATAAAGTACATATCCCTATTGAATCAAAATACCCCTTAAATTTTACTCGTCACATCTAGGCCTAACGTCATCTTACGGGACGCGCACGCATGCTGTTAGTTTAGTGCGTAAGCAACCGTGAGTTCACTTTGACCTCAACCCCATATCTGATAATCTGTGCTTATAAATATCTATTGATAGTTAAATATAATGATAAGTAAGTTTAAAAACCTAAAGTTCTTTGAAAACGAACCACTAGTTCATCATTTAAACTACACACTGACAGAAACCGAGGTGAAGAACATACTGAATGGTTGGCTACCCTTATGTATGGAAGATAAATGGCTCTCTTATAGTGAAGAGGGTTATGTTTATGTTCATCGAAGCTGGACTGGGCATTTGATGTATAAGTTTGCCATCCGCAATAATGTTATCAATAGTGTGGAAATTGCGATGGATGATTTTGTCGATATGACCAACGAAAGAAAAATAGAGGTTTTCTTATCGCTCTTACCCCATTTATCAAAAGAGCATTCAAATGACTGGTCGTAGTATGAGGTTTCTGTAAAGGCGCTGCGGCTCTATCTTAGCCCCTAGAGAGGGAGTGGTGAGAAATCAACGCGCCTAAAGTCGCCAACAAAATTGGACACTTTATCGCTAAACAGCTTATAATACCCATTCACCTTACCAAATTACTCAACTTAGTAGGTACGTCCCACGATGAATTAAGCACTGCCAGAAAATATTTTCCAATACTAATTTGGTATTCATTTTTCTGTTCCTGGCAGGCAACCACTTTCATCGACGCTTATTGATAAGTCAACAACGTTGTCTGTCCTCGCAATTTTGGAGGTGCATATGACTGTTGCTTGTCACTTTTCACAACTTAATATTGAATTTAACCAAACCGCCCTATTTCCCCCACTGAGCGGGACTTTATCTTGCCAAAAAAACGCCTTAATCGGGAATAATGGCACTGGTAAGTCGGTTTTAATGCGACTTCTTGCACAAACTCTCCCCCCAACACAAGGTAACGTGCACTGGAATATTCCCTTTCTCCACGTCGATCAGTTAACTCGATTAGCGGGTGATACATTGGTTGATGCTTTAGGCATCTCTGAGATTTATTATGCATTTGCCCGCATTGAATCAGGAAATGGCACCTTTGATGATTTCGAACAGGTTGAAGATAAATGGCATTTGCCATCTCAATGGGAAAATCTATTGGACTCAGCCAGACTACCCGTTTCCATGGAAACCCCTATTGCATCTTTAAGTGGTGGCGAACGCACACGTCTCGCCCTTTGCCGTGCTTTTTTGCAGAAAAATAGTTTTCTATTACTTGATGAACCCGATAATCACTTAGATGCGCAGAGTCGACAATGGCTAAGTGAAAAGTTATCTGAACATACCGCTGGGTGCTTAGTTATATCGCATAATCGGGCATTGCTCGGGGAGATGGACGCCACCTTTGAGCTAACCGCTAAAGGGTTGTATGAATATGGAGGGAATTATGACTTATACGACACTCAGAAAAACTTCGAAATAGCGGCAATTGATGCACAAGCCGAACGTTTAGAAAAACAAATTAATCAAGAGAAAAAACAACAACAGATCACATTGAAAAAAGCGGCTCAACGTAAAAAACAAGGAGAGAAGATTCGCTATGGTGGTTCTCAATCCTTGTTACTACTTGATATGCAGAAAAATCGTGCTGAAAAAAGACAGTCAAAAGTTGCCGACCGCCATCAGCGCGTCATGGATAACTTACAAAATCAGCAACAAGAAAACCATGAAAAAATTCGCCATATCAAACCGCAAAAAATGGCGATTAACTACCAAAGTGAGGGAAGAAAAGTAACCGTTTTCGCTTCTGAATTAATGTTACCTTATGGCCATTCATCACCACTTTCATTCACTATATACAGTGGAGAACACTGGCATATTCAGGGCAACAATGGTTGCGGGAAATCCACGTTACTCAAAGTATTAATGGGGTATCTTCCGGCGGTCTCAGGAGAATATCGTTTAAGTGGCACAGTGTGTTATTTAGATCAGCATTTGAGTTTACTGGATAAATCCTTGCCGGTTGGGGAAGCACTTCATCAATACCAACCATTATTCTCCGTTGAACAATGGCGCACACAGCTTGGTATGCTACGCATTCGAGGGGAGAAATCATTACAGCCACTAACACAACTTAGTGGCGGTGAACAATTGAAAGCCACCTTGTTAGCGCTCACTCATAGCCCTAATCCGCCGGCTATTTTGTTACTTGATGAACCCGATAACCATCTGGACTTGGACTCAAAACAGTTACTTGAGGACTTACTCAACGATTATCAAGGTAGTTTATTACTGGTTTCTCATGATGAAGCATTCATTGAACGGTGCAATATCACCAACACGTTAAATCTCTCTGATGATTAACACTATTGGCCACCATAACCCACGGTGGCCAATTTTTAACGAATAAAGGTGTTTTTTACTCGGCTAGACACCAAAAAATAGGGGACCCATAAGGCGCAGTAGAAACTCCCATTAATCGCTGTAATCACATTCGAATAATTAACTTCAATACCGAATGTATAGGGGAAAACAAAGCGAGCCACAATAATCATCACGGTATACAGTAACATGGTAATGATAAATAACCATTTCGCGCTTTTTTTCCATTTTGCTGCAGCAATAAATGTCCACAGAAATAAGGCTATCAAAACCCCATAGCCTGTTTGTAACAGGTAAAACCCTGTCGAAAAACCAGCAACGTAAAAGTCAGAATCAGCTTGTGTCGCTAATGGCCAAACGGTTTTTACTTGTGCAATATCTAACAATAACATCATGACCGTTTTGTATAACATGTAAAATAACCCTATAACGGGTAAAATCAACCATCCACTGACCCCTTGTAGTGGTTTTTTCGCAACCGTCTGAGAAACACCTTGTACTATTGGCTGCCCTATTTGAGTGGTTGATTGGTGCGTATCCATTCCGATAACCTTTATGAGTTTTGCATTTTTTGTTCAATAAATGCTTTGAGTATAATAGCCTGATTATGTTGCGTGTCTTTTGCACTGTATAATAACGTTAAACTCCCCTGCTTTGCTTGTGAAACTAACGGCTGCCATGCCGTTGTATGGTTTAATTCTTGCAGGTAGTGCTCGGTAAATTGTACAAATTGATCAGTGTGTTGATGAAACCATTTTCGCAATTCATTTGTTGGTGCGACATCTTTATTCCATTCATCATGCTGTAAGTCGGTTTTTTTGATCCCCCTTGGCCATAGCCGGTCAACGAGTACCCGGTAACCATCGTCATCTGCAACAGGGTCATAGACTCTTTTACACTTAATCATCATGCCTCCTGCTTAATAAATTATCGTTGAAACAACACAAACTAGTTCACAAACGTATTTTTAACGCGTCTTGATACTAAGAAATAGGGTATCCAAATAGCGCAACCAATTAAACCTCTGAATATATCCTTAATATCTGAGGCATCCACCGCTATACCTAACAAACTACTCGCTAATAGAATATCTGTGATGGTCAAAGCTAAGGAAAAAAGCTGGAAAAAAATATACACTTTAATCGTCAACATTTTCTTAGTAAAAAAGACATAGCAAAGAAAAAGTAAGACAGCATATAAAATAACGTTACCTAGCACTTCGAAGTAAATCAGCTCTTTAAATAACGGAATAAATGAATCGGATTGTGGGTTAGTTAGTTCATGCCAATATTCGATCACTTGGGCATTTTGGCTATAAATTACAAAAGGGAGCACAATAAGAGACAGCACGATCCCTAACATAGGCAAAATTAGCCACCCACCAATCCCTTTTAGTTCAGGGGTAGGTTTTGGCGGTGGTGTCGAAGTACTATCTGGTAAACTCCCATTTTCAATTTTCATCTACACGTCCTTATTAGAGATAACCATCATGTCATTACAAAAATAATAGACTTAAGTAAGATAGCATATTTAATTAATAAAAAATGAGTAACTAAATGCGCTTAATCACAATATATAGTGAATAAAGAAAAATCCTATAAGGTCTTAATAATGAAAACATTTTTAGTTAAACTCCCCCTACCCTCACATTATCTTTCTAGTGATTTCTTCGCCTTTCATCTTAGAGACCAACAAAATGTCGCAGAAATTGTTGAAGGAAATACCTTGCACAAAGGATTAATCTGGCAACAACAAGCTGCAAAATTAAATTTAATGATTAAAAATCAGCAAGCAACGCTATCACTGGAAATTGACTCACCAACCGTTATACCTCAAGAGTCTGAGCTTCATTCTCTCGCAAAACATTTATTAGGATTAAACCAACCAGTTGAACAGTTTGAAGCGCAATACATGACAGACCCAATAATTGGGAAACTGATTAAAAAACAACAGGGATTAAGAATTTATCAATCAGCTAATGCCTTTGAAGCCTTAGTTTGGGCTATTATTGGTCAACAAATCAGTGTTCATGCTGCAATTGCAATTCGCCGAAGATTTATCCAAGCAGTTGGGCTTCAACATACCTCAGGAATTTGGTGTTTTCCGGATGTACTGCAAGTTTCTCAAGTTAGTGACGATACCCTTCGCCAAGCAGGGTTTTCAATTGGTAAAGTCGTTGCTCTGAGAGCGCTTTGTGACGCAATAGAGAACCAACAAATTGACTTATCACAGCAAATAAACCATGAGAACGTAAATTTCATCACTGAACAACTATTACAAATTAAAGGTATTGGTCCTTGGACGGTTAGCTATGCACTCCTTCGTGGATTTAATTACTTAAATGGCTCTTTACATGGCGATGTTGCGGTCAGGCGTAATTTGCAAACGTTGCTGACTAAACAAGAGCCACCAACGGCTAAGGAAACAGAAAAATGGCTAACACAGTTTTCTCCTTGGCGAGCCCTTGTTGCCGCCCATTTGTGGCGTAGTCAATCTGCTGCGGGTTATTAACCCTCAGCTAAAAGTTAAGGTGATGACCTGATTTAATTCATTTTGGCCTTATGTTTTATTATCTGAATCGCTTAAATTTTATCAGGTAATAATTATGGATAATTTCAATGTGGGTGCAAACCATTTACATCATGTTCAAGGTGACAGGCTTTTTGACGATGAACTACCTAACGAAGCCGACGAAATATGGGGCCATATAAGAGAATGGTTCTCTCCCAAATTAGAACCCCTTGCATATGAATGCCTTAATGATTTTTATCATGTTGATCTATTAGTCACACCGCCTGAGCAACTTGAAAGCTTTTTGACATTAAAATCATTAGCTTCACAAGGGCATCAAAACAATTTTACGACAGAATATGTAAGGGGAATGGAGGCCGCTGAGTGCACTATAATAAACGCCACTCATGGTCTAGCTGAGTCTGTCCTCATACCATTAAGTGAACCTGAATATTTGGGGAGTTTGGCAGACTTTACAGCAAGAAGGTAATTCCTTTTCACTTATTAAATATTTTTCTTGGAAGGCCATACCGCTTTAAATTTAAGGTCATCCCCTGATTTGATTTCTTATAACTTTATATTTATATCGCCCAGAAATAACCAGTATTTATAAGGGGGTAACATTGAATAATTTTAGCATTGGTCATAATAACAACCAAATTAATAGTATTAACAATCATATAGGTACATTCCAATTAAATACTCTATGGCAAGCGATAGAAGAATGTTTTCCACCAGAAACTCATGAACGAGCAAATGAACACTTTAATAATCTTTTTTCGAATGCTAGGTTACAACCGAATGAGCAACTAGCAATTTTTTTGACATTACAATCATTAGCTTCACCCAGTACCCAAAGTAATTTTAGAATTGGCTATTATTCAGGAACAAATACCGTTACCTGCACCATAGATACTTTTCGTCAAAATGGTTCCATGTGCATGGATATACCATTAATTGAACGCGATTATCATGCTGAACATCTTAATTTTGCTTTAAATAGCTGGGTAAATAACGCGCCGATAGGAGAGAACCGAAATGAGGCTGCCGATATAATACGACGATGTTTTGCGCAAAATAGCGATAATATTGATTTATCAAACCAGAATATTAGTAGTTTACCCACTTTTCTACCGCCTAATTTGCGTTCGCTTAATGTGGCTAATAATCAGTTAACCTCCCTGCCCATATTTTCAGACTCACTAATAACATTAAATCTTTCTCATAACCAGCTAACGAGTTTGTCGAGTCTTCCTGAAGATTTAGAACGATTAAATATCGCTAATAACCAGTTAACCAACTTACCAAGACTTCCACTTTATATGGTTAGCTTACAGGCCAATAATAATCAATTAACCAACATGCCAATGCTGCCATACGCTTTATCTGATTTAAACGTATCGAATAATCAGCTGACTTACCTACAAACAAGCCAAACACCGCTAATAACCTTAGATATTTCTCATAACCAGTTTACTCAGCTTCCCTATCTACCCCCTACCCTAAGGGAACTGTATGCATCCCATAACCCATTAGTTAACAGCCCTATCATTCCTGCTGGTTTAGATTCTGATTTATAACGCAGTACCAGAAACAACAGATTTACTGAGCTATAAAGTCGATATCTGAAGGGGAAATTTAATCCTAAAGCCACGTTACTCTGACTGACTCGTAAACAGTCACGGTGCCACAAACACAGAAGCCCAACTCAGGCGAATTGGGCTTCTGATGACTAACAATAACGTTTTAGCGTAACCAGTTAGTTTTCACTAATTGTACAACTTCGTCACCACGACCAGTCATAATCGCTTTTAACATATACAAACTAAAACCTTTTGCTTCTTGAGCTTCAATTTCTGGCGGCATTGACAGTTCCTGCTTAGCAGTCAGTACATCAACTACCACCGGACCATCATGAGCAAATGCGTCTTTCAAGGCTCCCTCTAGGTCTTCGCTTTTTTCAACACGGATCCCTTTGATACCGGCAGCATTGGCAATAGCGGCAAAATTAGGGTTGTGTAGATCAGTCCCTGCGGTTAAGAAACCTGCAACCTTCATCTCCATCGCGACAAACCCAAGCACCCCATTATTATGGATAATAATCTTCACTGGCAGTTGCATTTGTGAAAGGGAAATAAAGTCCCCCATTAACATACTAAAACCACCATCGCCACACATCGCAACGACTTGGCGTTTCTTATCAACCGCCTGTGCACCAATAGCCTGTGGCATCGCATTCGCCATTGAACCATGGTTAAATGAGCCGATAAGACGACGCTTGCCATTCATTTTCAAATAACGCGCAGCCCAAACGGTTGGAGTGCCAACATCACAAGTGAAAATAGCATCTTCCGCAGCAAGCTCACTGATTTTTGTTGCCAAATATTGTGGGTGGATCAACCCCTCATGCCCCGGTTTAGCAAGGTCATCCAACCCTTTACGTGCCTCTGCATAATGTTTTAAAGCACCGTCGAGGTGTTTTGTTTCCTGCTTGGTCTGTAAATGAGGCTGTAACGCATCAAGTGTCGCTTTAATATCACCAATTAACCCCATATCAATATGGCAGTGTGACCCTAAGCTACCTGCATTAATATCAATTTGAATGATTTTTGCTTCATTGGGGTAGAAAGGACGGTAAGGGAATTGAGTTCCTAATAATACAACAGTATCCGCATTCATCATGGCGTGGTAACCTGATGAAAAGCCAATTAACCCAGTCATACCAACGCTATACGGGTTATTCCATTCAATATGTTCTTTACCTCGTAAAGCATGTACAACAGGAGCTTTCAGTGTTTCAGCTAACTTAACCACTTCATCATGAGCACCCGCGCAACCATTCCCACAAAACAGGGTCACATTCTTAGATTGATTAAGTACCTGAGCTAATTTTTCAATTTCACTACGCTGAGGCATGATTAACGGAGCTTGAGGCTGATACCATGTTTCTTTTGCGGTTTCAGGTGCATCTTTTAATGCTACATCACCGGGTATCACAACAACAGACACCCCTTTATTCAAAATCGCTTTACGCAGGGCAATCCCTAAAACCTGTGGAATTTGTTCTGGATTAGACACCATTTCACAGTAGTGGCTACATTCGCGGAACAGTTCTGTAGGATGCGTTTCTTGGAAATAATTACTGCCGATTTCACTTGATGGAATATGCGCTGCAATCGCCAATACTGGCACTCGATTACGATGACAGTCATACAACCCATTGATAAGGTGCATGTTACCTGGTCCACAGGAACCTGCACACACTGCCAAGTTTCCTGTCAACTGGGCCTCTGCCCCAGCGGCAAAAGCAGCAACCTCTTCATGGCGGGTTCCTAACCATTCGATAGCACCTTGACGGCGTAAGCTATCGGTTAAGCCATTCAATGAGTCTCCAGTAACGCCCCAAATACGTTTAACACCTGCATTATCAAGTACTTTTGCAATATAGGATGCAACACTCTGTTTTTTCATATCGGCACTCTTTTAAATCGCATGTTATACACAGCATATTTTTTCCTAAAATAAACTGCATATTATTGAGGTAAGCAACAAAGTCCTTCTTTATATTCTGCCACTCTCGTTTATAACTAAGCATACAAATGACTGACTATTTAATTGATTGTAACTAAGTCAATTCTGCATTCCTACTTGTCTAGCTGATTATAAAAAAGAACAACATAATCCACCGTTATTATCAAAAGAAGAAGGTACTGACAGCACAAATTAATTAGCGAAGGGTTACAATACACTTTCAAATAAATAATTCTTAGAGAGTATTATTTGCTTTTTTGCTACCCATCTATATATGACTATCAACAATAAAATAATGATTCAATTATTTAATATTAGCCACCGAAACTTACCCGTGAAAATAATGATTCTGATCAAAATAGTGCCATTTATCCGCTAGGCTTACGCTTAAACGACCCTCTATTTTTTCTAAAATAATAGCTGTAGCTGTATTTCTGAATAATTTTGAACCTAATAATTTATTGGAGTTTACAGGTGATGAAAGGTGGTCAGAAAAAACAACAAGCGCTTTACGATAAGCGGATTTTGACTTAAGTAGCATTGTCGCTTGCTCAATAACTCCTTGTATTTCTAAGCAATATGTATTCACATCAATACATAAACAATTATTTTTAATATTCAATTTATTATGAATGACAGTTGCTTGAGTCGATGAAAAAGGCTTAATCATTGTAGAGGCAAGGATAAGAACATCAATATCATCATCCTTGATAATTGGTTTTGCCGCATTAATTAACATCGTTAACGCGTTTTTATTTGATGAAAACATAATGTGAGATTTCTTTGAATGAAGATTTATCCGTCTCTGATTGTCTCTTCTTGCACTCAGGCATTCCTCTACAGTGCAATTATTTTTACTTATCAAGAATGGTCGATAGATATTAATTGCTGAAATTCTTATTGTACAATTCATGATGCCCTCCTATGATGCACTAATATTTATCATAGACGGCTTTTCTTATTTTAAAATACAACACGTTGATTAATATGGTTTTAATAGTATCACCAAGAGGCTATTTAGCCAGTAAACTATGACAATACAACAGTAACAATCATAAAATACACTTTATGAAATTAGCGCTTAGCTTCCCCTTAGTAACTAGCATAAAATACCTATATTTTACATTTAAGCGATATTAATGTAATATTACCCTCGGATTTTATAACTTAAGGTGATCTTCTTGCTGTATTTACAGGACAAACTCTCTCATTACTCTACCCACAAATTCCCTGCTTTAGGCCTGTTATTCAGCGCTACATTAAAATATTAAAAACTTATCTATTACTTAAACAACGACTATTCTAAATAATAAGGTTTTGCATTTTATTCAGATATGAAAACCCACATCTTAAATGCAGTTGTTTTGGTTGTTCACATTCAAATAAGAGGATGGTTTCATGAAATTCAAGAAGAAAAAAGAAAAACCGTTAAATATTAGTGATATTACAATAATTGATGACGGGAAACTTAAAAAAGCAATTACCGCCGCTTCGCTGGGTAATGCGATGGAATGGTTTGACTTTGGTGTTTACGGCTTCTTAGCCTATGTCTTAGGTAAGGTTTTCTTTCCGGACGCATCACCGAGCGTTCAGATGATTGCAGCATTAGCGACTTTCTCAGTACCTTTCTTAGTTAGGCCTTTAGGTGGGGTCGTATTCGGGATACTTGGCGACAAATACGGTCGTCAGAAAGTGCTTTCAATGACCATTATTATTATGGCTGTAAGTACCTTCTGTATTGGTTTAATTCCCGCTTATGAAACGATTGGTATCTGGGCACCCATACTGCTATTAATTGCTAAATTAGCTCAAGGTTTCTCTGTGGGTGGCGAATACTCCGGGGCCGCTATATTTGTTGCTGAATACTCACCCGACCGTAAACGTGGGTTTATGGGAAGCTGGTTAGATTTCGGTTCTATTGCTGGCTTCGTATTGGGTGCCGGTGTTGTGGTGCTTATTTCCAGTATCGTTGGTGAGGCTAACTTCCATGATTGGGGGTGGAGAATTCCATTCTTCTTAGCATTACCATTAGGGATCATCGGCCTTTATCTGCGCCATTCCCTTGAGGAAACGCCTGCATTCCAACAACATATCGAATCATTAGAGCAACAAGATAAAGCTAATATTCAAGATCCACCAAAAGTCTCCGTGCGTGAAGTTGCATCTAAGTACTGGAAAAGCTTACTTATTTGTGTTGGATTAGTGATAGCAACTAATGTAACTTATTATATGTTGCTTACCTACATGCCAAGTTATTTATCACATAACTTAAATTACTCGACTGACCATGGTGTACTCATCATCATTGCAATTATGATTGGTATGCTATTTGTTCAACCGATTATCGGTTTAACCAGTGATAAAATTGGCCGCCGCCCATTTGTTATCACTGGTAGCGTAGGGTTAATTCTTTTAGCCTATCCAGCGTTTATGTTAATAAATAGCGGTTCAGTTGGCTTAATTTTCCTTGGCTTATTAATTCTAGCTGTTTTACTGAACTGTTTTACTGGGGTTATGGCATCAATTTTACCGGCGATTTTCCCAACGAATATTCGTTACAGTGCCCTTGCCATCGCATTTAATATTTCCGTGTTAATTGCGGGTGCCACTCCAACCGTTGCGGCTTGGTTAGTTGAATCAACTACCGACTTGTATATGCCTGCTTATTACCTGATTGTAATCGCACTAATTGGCTTATACACCGGTATTCGAATGCCAGAAACAGCCAATAAACCATTGCGAGGGGCAACACCTGCGGCATCAGATAAAGCAGAAGCAAAAGAAATTTTAAGTGAGCACTTTGACAATATTGAGCAAAGAGTTGAAGATATTGATCAAGAAATTGCTGAGCTTGAGAAAAAACGCCAATCTTTAATCAACCAGCACCCTAAATTAGATTAAACACTGTAGGGCCTGAAATATGGCCCTTCTGCTTTTTAAACACAACGAATAAAACTGAATATCCCAAGGAGGGAGGCGATGGCAGCCAAACAAGTTTGTCATCTTATCTGGTTCCGCAATGATTTACGGGTCACTGATAACAAAGCACTATCCTCTGCTTGTGCGGACCCCCAAGCCAATGTTATCGCCCTCTTCACTGCCACGCCGGAACAATGGCAACAACACGATGTATCGCCAAGGCAAATTTCGTTTATCCACCAGCATCTCATTGAATTACAACGTTCTCTTGCCAAATTAGGTATCCCATTAGTTTGCCAAACGGTGGCGAATTTTATGGATGCGGCCGAGTGGGTATTAAACTATGCTAAAACTCAGCAAGCTGATGCCTTGTTCTTTAATCGCCAATATGAATGGAATGAAAAACAAAGGGATGACTGGCTGGTAAAAAATGCTCATGGAGTGCATATTCATGCTTTTGATGATTTTTTGTTATTGCCGCCGGGTTCTGTGACCAACCAAAAGGGGGAAATGTACCAAGTGTATACCCCTTTTCGTCGTGCCTTTCTCACCCAATTAACCACCACAGACTGCCGTTCATTGCGTGTACCAAACAAAAGAGCCGACTCTTTAAATATCAAAGAAACCGCCCCTTTATTCCCACATGAGCACATAGCGGTTTCCCAGCAATTCCCTATTGGTGAACAAGCCGCCTTAAAACAACTAAGACAGTTCTGTACTCAACACGTCACACGCTACCAGCAAGATAGAGATATCCCCTCTATTCACGGGACCAGCCAATTATCGCCATATCTTGCCATTGGTGTACTGTCACCTCGGCAGTGTTTTAACCGGTTACAAGCAGAAAACCCAGATGTTTTAGATTACCCTGATAGCGGTGCATTCACTTGGTTAAATGAATTGTTCTGGCGTGAATTTTATAGCCATTTACTCGTCGCATTTCCACATCTTTGTCGCTATCAGCCATTTATTCAATGGACTCAACATATTCATTGGAATAATTCATCAACTGATTTCGACGCATGGAAAACCGGAAAAACAGGTTATCCTATTGTTGACGCCGCCATGCGACAACTTAATGAAACTGGTTGGATGCATAATCGCTTGCGTATGATTGTCGCAAGCTTCTTAGTAAAGGATTTGCTTATCGACTGGCGCAAAGGTGAAAAATATTTCATCAGCCAACTGATTGATGGCAGCCTAGCCGCAAATAATGGTGGTTGGCAGTGGTCTGCATCAACGGGGGTCGACGCTTGCCCGTGGTTTCGTATTTTCAACCCAACAACCCAAGGGAAAAAGTTCGATGCCCAAGGGAAATTTATACGCCGCTGGCTGCCAGAGCTAAATAACGTACCCGATAAATATATTCATACCCCCCATGAATGGTCTCTAATCAACAATACACCTCTCGATTACCCAGAACCGATTGTTGACCATAAGCAAGCCCGTTTAGCCACTTTAGAAGCTTTTGAAGCAGGGAAACGTAATAGTCTAAAACAGTAGGCTGTTTAAAATACGATAAATCGCAAAGTTATTATTTGCGTTAGGGGATATCATACGGCGCTAACAATAAGGAGTATATATGAACGTTATCTTACAAGTTGATTTCCCCTACCAAGGGCCTTGGGGCGCAGAAATGACCATAGCAATGGATGAATTAGCCAATTCGATTAACCAAGAACCTGGCTTTGTATGGAAAATTTGGACAGAAAACCAGCAAACCCAACAAGCCGGTGGGGTTTATCTGTTTACTTCTGAGGCTGATGCCAAAGCTTACCTACAAAAACACAGCACACGCTTGAAATCATTTGGTATTCCTGAAGTTCGTGGTGAAATTTTTGCAGTAAATACTGCGCTTAGCCAATTGAACCAAGCACAGTTTATAAGCGAGTAATTATTTACTGGCGCTGAAATTCGAATAGCATCACATCTGAGGTAAATGAGCCATCTTCCTGAACCGCAAAATGGCTTTTTACCTCATGACTTAATGTTTTTTGATATTGACGGATCGCATTAACCAAAAGCTCTGGAGTTCGCATCCGCTCAACCCAACTGGTAAACTCCAGCGGCAAACGAAAACTTTTGACCCCACTGACGAACAACCCTGCGTTATTGAGCATACCAGACCATTCACCCGCCGAATAATCTCGAATATGTGAAGTATCACGGAGAACTTCAACCGTTTGCAGATAAATGTCTAACAACGGGTGCCCCGGAGAAACAACATCAATAAAAATGCCTTTTCCTGCAGGCTGTAAAACACGATGCACCTCACGCAGCGCTTTTTCTACGTCATGCCAATGGTGCGCTGAATAACGGCTAATCACCATATCAAACGAATTATCTTCAAATGGTAATGACTCCGCAGTCCCTTTGCATGTCGTAATATTGTTGAGCCCGCGTTCCTGTGCATTTTTAGCGACCACATTGAGCATCGAATCCGATAAGTCATAGGCAACCACTGACTTTACTAACTGAGCCGCATGAAAGCTGGCATGACCCGCACCACAACCTAGGTCAAGCACATGTGCCTGCTGACTCGCTTGCAGCAATTGCTGTAAAATCTGTAAGTCTTCACCCTGCGCATGAACTTGGCTGGTTAAATACGAATTAGCCTGCTCGTCAAATTGTTGGTAAACCGCTTGGTGGTGCGTTTTCATTTCACTTTCCCTAGGTCAAATTAACAATAACTCAATAAAAGCAGAAAATGATTGAAAAAGCACCTATTTATTCAACCAATAGTTTGGCAACAAGTAATGACTAAAAATCCCCTTCCCGTCGTTCCACTAAGGTTAAAATACTGTATAACGCCACCACAGTGTTGTCCTGATTAAAGACTTGCACATCCCATTCAACCACGCCATTTGGTGTATCTTCAGCAAGTTTTTGCGCTTTTTAATCTTTTTCTTGCATGTTAGGCGAACTTGGATCGTATCACCAATTTTAACAGGTTCAATAAAACGTAGGTTTTCCATTCCATAATTAGCGATGACAGGCCCAACACCCGCATCTACAAATAACCCTGCCGCAGCCGAAACAACAAAATACCCATGAGCGATGCGTTCACCAAATAAGGATTGTGCCGCACCAATTTTGTCGACGTGTACATAGAAATGGTCACCACTCAGGCAAGCAAAATGAGTAATATCCGCTTCTGTCACTGTGCGTCTTGCTGTTAGCAGCGTATCGCCAATCACGAGGTCCTCAAAGTGTTTGCGGAATGGATGCACTACGTCAGTAACGGTATCTGCGCCCCTAACCCATTGTTTTGTAATAGAAGTTAACATCGATGGGCTGCCCTGAATGGCTGTACGCTGCATATAGTGTTTCACTGCCCGAAGCCCGCCAAGCTCCTCACCACCACCCGCACGCCCAGGCCCACCATGTACCAATAAGGGGAGTGGAGAACCATGCCCTGTTGACTCCAACGCTGAAGCTTCATTTAAAATCAGCATCCGGCCGTGAGCCCTTGCGCTCATACGGATTACCGATTGAGCTACTTGCGGGTCTGCGGTCACTAATGTCCCCGCTAAGCTTCCTCCCCCTAAAATGGCTAATTGTACAGCCTGCTGAATATCATCATTGTCATAGCACATTAAGGTTGCGACTGGCCCAAAAGCCTCGGTTTCATGTACCGCATGGTGTTTAAAAGGTTCCGCACAATAGAGTAAAGTTGGTGGATAAAATGCCCCATTCTTGGGGTCTCCCCCCATAATATCCAGTTGATTAAACTGCCCACCACACAAAACTTCACAGCCGTTTTGACGCAAATAGTCGACTTTGTCTTGCACATCTTGGCGCTGTTCTAAGTTAATCAATGCCCCCATACGAACCCCTTCAACCGCAGGGTCACCCATCGTCGTGCTCGATAAACGCTTAAGTAGCGCTTGCTTGACATTTTCAAGCTGATTTTTGGGCACAATAACCCGACGAATAGCGGTGCATTTCTGCCCTGCTTTTGCCGTCATTTCACGAACTACTTCCTTAATAAATAAAGCAAATTCAGGTTGTTCCGGATGTACGTCATTCCCTAATACCGCGCAGTTTAGTGAGTCTGCCTCCATGGTGAATGGAACCGATTTCGCAATAATTGTGGGATGTGATTTTAGCTTCTGCCCTGTCGCCGCAGAACCGGTAAATGTCACGACATCTTCAAAATCAAGGTAGTCAAACATATTACCCACACCACCACAAACCAACTGGATCGCCCCTTCGGGAACCAGACCACTCTCAACCATTAGCTTCACCATCGCTTGAGTCACCTGCGCGGATGCTGTTGCAGGCTTGATAATCGCAGGCATACCAGCCAACCACGTTGGAGCCAGCTTTTCCAGCATCCCCCAGCAAGGGAAATTAAACGCATTGATATGCAAAGCAACCCCACGACGAGATGTCAAAATATGACGACCAATAAATTGCCCTTGTTTCGATAGCGGGATCATTTCATCTTCTGGCCAAATAGTATCATCTGGTAATTCACGGTTTGCTAACCCTGAATAGGAGAATAAAGTGGCAATCCCCCCTTCAATATCAACCCAACTATCCGCTTTCGTCGCCCCGGTTTGTGCTGAAATAGCATAGAGGTGTGCTTTATGTTCTAGCAGGTACTTCGCCAATGATTTGAGCATTTGACCACGTTGCTGAAATGTGAGTGCAGACAAGGTTTCACCACCCACTTTTCGACCATATTCTAAGCTATCCGCTAATGGCAGCCCCTCGGTCGTTACCGTATATAAGGTTTCATTCGTCAGAGCATGGTAAATTTTCCGCCCTTCCCCCTCACCTTGTACCCACTTCCCCATAATATAACTTGTTAAATGTGACATATTCCTCTCCAGAAATAAAAACACTAAATAATATTTGATTTCAAATATGTATCATAAATATAAGCATAGATGCCAATTTAAATTTAACAAATTAAAAACATTTCCGCATAAAAACCATCTTTCATATTAAAACCACATAAAACATACTGAATATAACCAACTGTTTATATTGATTTAATAATTATTAATTGTGAAGCGCATCGCAAAAGCAGGTTAATAAACATTGACCTTTTTGTTAACCATTTCTAGCATTAATGTTAAATAAATATGATTCATCATTCAAAAATTACATTTAATTTTCGAATCACTTAATGGAAAAATCAATGAGCGAGCAAAATCAGGCTAACTTCGAAGCCAAAATCGAAGCCGATATTTCCATCGAGCCCAAGGACTGGATGCCCGATGCTTATCGGCAGAACCTTATCCGCCAAATAGGCCAACATGCCCATTCGGAAGTGATTGGCATGTTACCGGAAGCAAATTGGTTAACACGCGCACCAACACTGCGCCGCAAAGCTATCTTACTGGCCAAAATTCAAGATGAAGCAGGGCATGGTCTATATCTGTATAGCGCAGCAGAAACCCTCGGTTGCTCTCGCCAAGACATTTACCAAAAACTACTTGATGAAAAAATGAAGTATTCCTCCATTTTCAATTACCCCACATTAAGCTGGGCTGACATTGGTGTAATTGGTTGGTTAGTCGATGGGGCAGCCATTGTAAACCAAGTGGCTCTGTGCCGCGCATCATATGGGCCATATGCACGCGCCATGGTGAAAATCTGTAAAGAAGAAAGTTTCCATCAACGTCAAGGTTATGAAGCAGTTATGGCGCTTGCACAAGGAAGTGAAGAACAAAAAGCAATGCTGCAAGATGCAATAAACCGCTTTTGGTGGCCTGTACTGACCATGTTTGGCCCAAATGATTCAGACTCACCGCATAGCGCACAAAGTATGGCTTGGAAAATCAAGCGCTTCAGTAATGATGAATTACGCCAAAAATTTGTGGATAACACAGTTCCGCAGGTTGAAGCACTCGGCATGACTATTCCTGACCCTGATTTGGTTTGGGATGAAGAACTTGGTCACTACCGATTTGGCGAAATTGACTGGGAAGAATTTTATCAAGTCATTAAAGGTAATGGCATTTGTAATCACGAACGTGTTGGTGCGAAACGCAAAGGATGGGAAGACGGTGCTTGGGTACGTGAAGGCGCAATGGCACATAGTCGCAAACAAAAAGCCGTTAAATCTGCCGCTTAACTCATTTAACCACTGACTGAAAAGGAAAACCCCATGAGCAATCAAGATTGGCCACTGTATGAAGTTTTTGTCCGTAGCAAACAAGGGCTTGCTCATCGCCACGTTGGTAGCTTACACGCGGCCGATGACCAAATGGCGCTGGAAAATGCCCGCGACGCCTACACAAGGCGCAGCGAGGGCTGTTCGATTTGGGTGGTAAAAGCTGCACATTTAATCGCCTCACAGCCCGAAGACAAGAGCACATTTTTTGACCCTGCAGATACCAAAGTCTATCGCCACCCAACTTTCTATACCATCCCTGATGGTATCAAAAACATGTAAGGAGCTTACGATGGATCAACAACAACAGCTCCACCACTACACATTAAGGCTCGGTGATACCCCATTAATTCTTGCACAGCGCCTATGCGAATGGTGTGGCCATGCCCCTGAAATTGAAATTGACCTTGCACTGTCTAATATCGGCTTAGACTTATTGGGGCAAGCTCGTCATTTTTTAAGTTATGCAGCGCAATTAAAAGGGGCCGGATATGATGAGGACACCCTCGCTTTTTTGCGTGATGAAAGGGAATTTAGCAACCTATTACTCGTCGAACAACCGAATAATGACTTTGCCGATACCCTAGTGCGCCAATTCTTTATAGATGCTTATCACGTTCCATTATATGAATCACTGATTCATAGCCACGATAAACAACTCTCAGCGATAGCTGAAAAATCCTTAAAAGAAGCCCTTTATCATTTACGTTTTAGCCGTAATTGGATGATCCGCTTAGGGGATGGTAGCGAAGAGAGTCACAGGAGAATTCAGCGCTCCGTTGATGAATTATGGCGCTTTACCGGTGAACTCTTCCATGCAGACGCTATTGAAGTTGCACTCAGCGAGGTGGGCATAGCCGTTGACCCACGCAGCCTAAAAGAAACTTGGCTAAATACGGTCAATGAAACATTTGCCGAGGCGACACTCAACATACCTGAAAAAGAGGCCTATCGCATCGGTGGTAAGCAAGGTAGCCACACTGAACACTTAGGCCTGTTATTAACACAGCTGCAATTTATGCAACGTGCTTACCCAAATAGCCAGTGGTGACGTGATGGAACAGAGACTGCAACCTAACCAGCTTCAATCCCCCCAAGTTCATGTGATCTGGCAACAGCTTCAGCAAATTCCTGATCCTGAGCTGCCAGCACTCTCTATTACTGATCTTGGCATGATCCGCAATGTGGTACCTAACAAACAAGGGTGGAAAGTTATTTTTACACCTACCTATTCTGGTTGCCCAGCAACTGAATTTTTAATCAATGAAATCAAAACGGTTCTTGGTAAAGCAGGGTTCCAAAATATCGATATTGAAGTGATGCTGACCCCAGCTTGGACAACTGACTGGATGAACCAAGACGCCAAAAGGCGCTTACGGGAATTCGGTATCGCACCCCCGCAAGGAACATCCTGTGAACACCCTGAACACAAAGGTGCTGTCTGTTGTCCACGCTGTGATAGCCAACAAACAGAAAAAATTAGTGAGTTTGGTTCAACAGCCTGCAAAGCATTGTATCGCTGCACTGAATGTTTAGAACCGTTTGATTACTTTAAATGTATTTAGGGGCACCCTCATGACTGTATTCCATCGTTTAAATATTGCCGCTATTGAACGTGACACCCCTGATGCTGTCGCAGTGACATTCAGTGTTCCTGATGCGTTACGCGAGCAATATCATTATCGACCAGGGCAACACCTGACTTTAAAAGCCTCCATTCAGGGGGAAAATTTACGCCGTTGTTATTCTATTTGTAGCTCACCCGATGAAAACACACTGAAAATTGGCGTTAAAGCGATCTACGAAGGTCGGTTTTCCAATTTTATCAACCAACATCTAACTGTCGGTGATAGCCTTGAGGTGATGATCCCTCAAGGGCAATTTGGCTATCAACCTGAGCCGAATACTCAGGCGCACTATCTTGCTATCGCTGCCGGTTCAGGGATCACCCCCCTACTTTCGATTATTAAAGCCACATTACAGACGGAAACCAAAAGTCACTTTGTGTTGATTTATGGTAACCGCAATAGCCGTTCGGTGATGTTTAAAGAAAGCATTGCAGACCTCAAAAACCGGTTTGCACAGCGTTTTCAAGTGCTTTACCTATTTAGCCAAGAGCAACAAGATAGCGAGTTATTAAGTGGACGCATCAGCCAACAGCAGCTCAATGCATTAGGTAAAACGTTATTGAACTTTCAACAATTTGACCGCGCTTTTATTTGTGGTCCAGAAAGTATGATGGATGAAGTACACGACACATTAATCAATTATGGTATGCCGAAAGAGTTTGTTCATACCGAGCGCTTTAATACATCCGGTATCAAATTCAAGCCGACCTCCGCCCTCGCCACCGAAACTCGTCAAGTCAGTATCCACCTTGATGGTCGCACAATGAACATCAGCATGGATAGCCAAGATGACAGCATTCTTGATGCCGCTTTACGCCAAGGAGCCGACTTGCCCTATGCCTGTAAAGGTGGGGTTTGCGCAACTTGTAAATGCAAATTGCGTGCAGGAGAAGTCGAAATGGGCGTCAATTATAGCTTAGAGCCCGACCAAATTTCTGATGGTTATATTCTTAGCTGCCAGTCTTGGCCTAAAGGAGATGGCGTCGTTCTGGATTTTGATGTGTAGGAGCCACAATGGAAAACCCTTGGATTTTATCTCACCAAAACAACCGGGTACTGACACTGACACTCAATCGGCCAGAAGTACGCAATGCATTAAGTACCGATTGTTTAGAACTCTTAGTGCAAAACTTAGAGCAAGCAGCAGCCAATGATGAGATTGGCGCGATCGTTATCACTGGGAATTCACGTTTTTTTGCTGCTGGCGCTGACCTTAAAGAATTACAGCAACAAACCGTTGCTAACGCTATCACTGATAGACGCCCCCAAGTATGGCAGCGGCTCTCAATGATATCAAAACCTATCATTACCGCTGCTAATGGTTACGCCTTAGGCGCTGGGTTTGAACTACTGCTTGCTAGCGACATCATTATTGCGGGGGAGTCCGCACGTTTCGGATTGCCTGAAATAACACTCGGTCTAATACCCGGTGCGGGAGGGACACAACGGCTGATCCGCTCCGTTGGTAAGTCTCTTGCCATGCAAATGGTACTCACAGGGGAGCCTATCAATGCAAAACACGCTCTTCAGGCAGGGCTAATTAGCGAAATTTGTGTGGATGAATTAGTTGTTGAACGAGCTCAGAAAATTGCGCAACGCATTGCAATACATGCACCTTTAGCGGTTCGGGCGGCAAAAGCTTCGCTAATTCATTCCCAAGAAAATCATTTGGCTGAAGGTTTACAACTTGAGCGTCAGTACTTTGTCGCCTTAGCCGGCACCGAAGATAGACGCGAAGGGATCGATGCATTCTTTGAAAAACGAAAACCTCAGTTTACAGGGAAATAATTATGACAAACCAAGCGATGATCCTCGCAACGCAAGAGAATGGGGTCCTCACTATTACATTAAACCGCCCCGATCGACTTAATAGCTTTAACGATGAAATGCATCGTCAGCTTAGTGATGCTATCAAGCTTGCGGAGCGAGATGAAACGATACGTTGTTTAGTGATCACCGGAGCTGGTAGAGGGTTTTGTGCTGGTCAAGACCTTAACGACCGGAACGTCAGCGTAGGTAACGAAACGCCTGACCTTGGTTTCTCCGTTGAAACCTACTATAACCCGTTAATCCGCCGTTTAACCTCTTTGCCAAAACCAATCATCTGCGCCGTTAACGGTGTTGCTGCGGGCGCAGGCGCTGCCATTGCCCTTGCAGGGGATATCGTAATTGCAGCAAAAAGTGCGAGTTTTATTCAATCATTCTGTCGCTTGGGGCTAGTTCCCGATTCTGGTGGAAGCTGGTTTTTGCCCCAACTTGCAGGCCATGCAAGAGCCATGGGAATGGCATTATTAGGCGATAAAATTAGTGCAGAGCAAGCCTTGCAGTGGGGAATGATTTGGCAAGTCACGGAAAACGAAGAGCTATCCGATACCGTAAACCAGTTGGCTATGCATTTAGCTACTCAACCGACTTACGGTTTAGGGTTAATCAAAAAAGCGATTTACGCCGCGGCAACCAATACCCTTGATGAACAACTTGACCTTGAGCGTGATTTACAACGCTTAGGGGGGCGTAGTGAAGACTACCGCGAAGGGGTCAGTGCCTTTTTAAATAAACGCGAACCGCAATTCAAAGGGAGATAACCATGACATTACCTTTGAATACTCGCATCCAGACTGTAGCCGTAATTGGCGCAGGCACCATGGGCATTGGTATTGCGCAAGTGGCAGCTACAGCAGGCTTAACTGTTTTACTGTTTGATGTTAACCAACAGGTATTAACCCAATCAATATCAGCAATGACCCAACGTTTACGCAAACGGGTTACCCAAGGGAAAGCTGAAGCCAAAGCGACAGAAAGCATCATCGAAAACATTACTGTGGTGCAAAATTTATCTCAATTAGCGAATGCGCAACTGGTCATTGAAGCTATCGCAGAAAAATTAGAGATAAAACAAGCTATTTTTAACGATTTAGAAGCTATTTGTAGCGAAAAAACTATATTTGCAAGTAATACCTCATCGCTCTCAATTACTGCCATTGCCAGTCAATTAAAGCACCCTGAACGCCTTGCTGGGCTGCATTTTTTTAACCCCGCCCCCGTGATGAAGTTAGTCGAAGTAGTTCGTGGGTTAGAAACATCAGACCACGTTATTTCACAATTAAAAATATTGACCCAGTCATTCGGTAAAGTCCCTGTTATTTGCCGTTCTACCCCTGGTTTTATTGTTAACCGAGTGGCAAGACCATTTTACGCAGAAACATTACGAGCCCTTGAAGAGCAAATTGGCAGCCCCGCAACGTTAGATTGCGCAATACGCGATGCAGGTGGATTTGCCATGGGGCCATTACAACTTACTGACTTAATCGGCCATGACATCAACTATGCGGTGACTGAATCGGTGTTTAAAGCCTTCGGCTATGACCCACGATTTCAAACCTCATTAATGCAGTTAGAATTAGTTCAGGCAGGGCATTTCGGTCGTAAATCAAAACAAGGTTTCTATCATTACGATGATAACAAACCGCAACCTAAGCCATTATTTGCAGCAAAAGCCCTTCTTGACCAACCACAACAGGTCAAAGTATGTGGGAATTGGCAAATATTTCCTGAATTTGTGCAGCTTTTATCTGAAAGTGGGATCTCACTCGAAGGATCAACACAACAGCAAGAACAATCCCCAACACTCATTGTTAATGACGTTATTATTATGTTAACAAATGGTGAATCAACATCATCTCATGCGCAAAAGTTGGGGCAAGCTGTCGTGCAATTTGATTTATCTGCTAATTACCTTGCCGCAACGGCAGTCACTCTCAGCTGTGCTGCACAAAATAACGTGCAACAAAACCAGCAAGCAATTGCATTTTTTCAATCGCTTGGGAAAAACGTGATTGTACTACCTGACTACCCTGCACTCTTAGCAATGAGAACTGTTGCGATGTTATGTAATGAAGCGCTGGATGTCGTCAATAAAGGGATAGCAACCACACTGGATACAGATAACGCCATGCGTTTTGGTGTGAATTACCCCAAAGGCCCTTTAGCTTGGGGAGCGCAACTTGGCTGGCAACGAGTATTAACAGTACTTGAGCACTTAACACAGTTTTATGGGGATAGCCGCTATCGGCCCAACCCATTATTAAGGCAGTTAGCTGTAGGCCATCAATCTTTATCTTTCAAGGAGTTGCTATGATTTCCGTACCAAATGTTACCCTTGCTCAACAATCAGCCCACATGATGTACAAAGATGACGCATGCGCAAAAGCTATGGGCATGTCTATTGAAAAAGTAGAGGAAGGTTTTGCGCAACTAAAAATGCCGATTACAGCACAAATGCTAAATGGCCATAAAACCTGTCACGGGGGACAACTCTTTAGCCTTGCAGATACCGCCTTCGCCTATGCCTGCAACAGCCAAGGGCACGCTGCTGTTGCCTCTATGTGCTCTATCGATTTCATTCGCCCCGGTTTTGAAGGTGATTTACTCACTGCAATAGCGCAAATGAAACATCAAGGTAAACAAAATGGCCTATATGAAGTTGAAATAGTCAACCAAGACGGCAAAACATTAGCCTTATTTCATGGTCGTTCACATCGGCTGGGGCACCGTCTAGTAGGAGAACCATCATGATTGACGCCTATATTTGCGACGGTGTTCGCACACCTATTGGCCGCTATGGTGGTGCGCTTGCATCATTACGCCCCGATGACCTCGCCACTGTGCCTCTCAAAGCATTAATGGCGCGGCACCCACAGCTAGATTGGTCACTAGTCGATGACATTATTTTAGGTTGCGCAAACCAAGCAGGGGAAGATAACCGCAATGTCGCGCGTATGGCCAGTTTACTGTCGGGCTTACCAGTTTCTGTTTCCGGTACCACCATTAACCGATTATGTGGTTCAGGCCTTGATGCTATTGCGTTTGCGGCAAGAAGTATCAAAGCGGGAGAGTCTGGTTTGATGATTGCAGGTGGCGTAGAGTCAATGAGCCGCGCCCCTTTCGTAATGGGAAAACACGAATCGGCTTTCTCACGACAAGCTCAAGTCTTTGATACGACAATTGGCTGGCGGTTTATTAACCCGTTAATGGAACAACAGTTTTCAACTGACTCTATGCCAGAAACAGCTGAAAACGTTGCTGAAACATATCAGATCAGCCGTGAGGACCAAGATGCTTTCGCCCTGCGCAGCCAACAACGTACTGAAGCCGCAAGAATCAAAGGTTTTTTTGCGCAAGAAATAACCCCTGTCACCGTTAAACAACGCAAAAATGAGTTACTTGTCACTGAAGACGAGCACCCTCGTGCGGAAACAACTTTTGAACAACTACAAAAACTAAAAACCCCTTTTCGTGAAAACGGAACGGTCACCGCGGGTAATGCTTCAGGGGTCAATGATGGTGCTGCTGCATTAATCATTGCATCCGAAAGCATTGCTAAGCAGCAAGGGCTTACCCCACGAGCACGCGTTATCGCGACGGCGACTTGTGGTGTTGAACCAAGGTTGATGGGAATTGGCCCACTTCCTGCTGCATTAAAAGCCCTAGAGGTTGCCAGTCTAAGTATAGAGCAAATGGATGTTATTGAATTAAACGAAGCCTTTGCAGCACAAGCACTGGCTGTCTTAAGGGGGTTAGGTTTACCTGACGATGCCCCACATGTTAACCCCAACGGTGGGGCGATATCCTTGGGTCACCCATTAGGTATGAGTGGTGCAAGGCTGGCCATTGCCGCTGTCAACGAACTCCATCGCAAACAAGGTCGCTACGGGTTGTGCACCATGTGCATTGGTGTTGGTCAAGGGATAGCTATGGTTATTGAACGAGTCTAAACAACGTCTTAATACCAATAAAAACAGCCTGAACCCTACACCTGCTCAGGCTAAAACCAGAAACAACATCAATGTGAACTGGTAAATATAATAATTATGAGGACTGGCAATTATGAGCATGATACAAGACAACATCGACCCAATCGAATTTGCCTCACGCGATGAAATCGAGTCATTACAGTATTCTCGGATGAAGTGGACACTCACTCACGCATATGAAAATGTGCCTATGTACCGTAAGAAATTCGACGATGCAGGGGTACATCCTGACGACTTTAAACAACTTAGTGATATCGAAAAATTCCCTTATACAACAAAGCAAGATTTACGTGAAAACTACCCATTTAGTACTTTCGCAGTGCCAATGGACCAAATTATTCGTATTCATGCATCCTCTGGCACGACAGGCCGCCCGACAGTTGTTGGCTATACCCAACGGGATATCGATAATTGGGCTGATTTAATTGCCCGTAGCCTACGCTCAGCGGGGACTGTTCGCGGTGATAAAGTTCATGTCGCCTATGGTTATGGTTTATTTACCGGTGGTCTAGGTGCTCACTATGGTGCAGAGCGCCTTGGTGCTGCGGTGATCCCAATGTCTGGTGGCCAAACAGAAAAGCAAGCGCAACTAATCGCCGATTTTAAGCCTGATGTCATTATGGTAACCCCATCGTATTGCTTAAGTATCATCGATGAGCTTGAAAAAATCATGGGTGGAGATGCTAGTAAGTGCTCACTTAGATTAGGTGTATTTGGTGCGGAACCTTGGACTGAATCACTACGCTCAGAAATTGAAACTCGCCTTGGGATCAAAGCATTAGATATTTATGGTTTATCAGAGGTCATGGGGCCAGGCGTAGCTATGGAGTGTGCTGACGCAGGTGCTAGCGGCCCAACCATCTGGGAAGACCATTTTTACCCAGAAATCATTTCCCCTGATACACTTAAAACACTGGGGGATGGTGAACATGGTGAGTTAGTGTTTACTACCCTGACAAAAGAGGCTATGCCTGTTATTCGCTATAGGACTCGTGACCTGACTCACTTAATGAGCGGGGTAAATCGTAATATGCGCCGTATTGGTAAAATCACTGGTCGCTCTGACGATATGATGATTATACGTGGCGTAAATGTCTTCCCTTCCCAAATTGAAGAACAAATTATGCAATTCAAAGAGCTATCTCCACATTACCAATTAGAAATTGGTCGCCAAGGTAATATGGATAATTTGTCAGTCCGTGTGGAGCTCAAGCACCCTGAGCAACTTACCTATGATGAGCGCTGCAATATTTGCCATCATTTAAAACATCGTATCAAATCGATGGTAGGGATTAGCACCCGGATCAGTATTGTCAATTGCGGTGATATCCCCCGCTCCCAAGGTAAAGCGGAGCGTGTTATTGATACTCGAATTGCGATTTAATTCAACTCATTAAGGCATATTGAAGTTAGCTTATTTGGTATGCCTTAATGCCAAAAAATAGCACTAATTAAAGGTAATGGAAGACAACTTTTAAATTTATGTCTACTATTCAGTAAGCCTTCTGATACATAAATTTTATAGATGAAATATAAATGGATAATAAACTCAGCCAATTTATACAACATGCCATAGAAAGCCAACCCATTAGCGGGACCTCTCTGATTAGTTCACTCTACGGTGATGCTTTACATCACCGCGGAGGCGAGGTGTGGTTAGGCAGTTTAACCAAACTATTAGAGCCGATGGGGTTTAGCGATCGCTTTGTTCGCACTTCTGTGTTTCGTTTACAAAAAGAAGGCTGGCTAGATGTTGAGAAAATTGGTCGCCGTAGCTACTACCGCATTTCTGAACGCGGGCAAAGCCGATTCCGCCGAGCAGAAAGTAAAATCTACCTTGCTGAACAGCCTGATTGGGATGGGAAATGGGAACTACTATTATTGGAAGCGGCTGATAAAGATGAAAAAAACAGGCTAAAAAAAGAACTTAGCTGGCTAGGGTTTGGCCAATTTAATACCTCTCTCATGGCAGCACCGAGCTGCGCACAAGCTGATGTTCCTTCTCTATTAAATGAGCTCAATGCCACTGAGCACGCCATCTATTTTCATGCAGATTACCCTTATAGCCGTTCAGAAAAAAACTTGAAAGAGTTAGTATCACAAGCTTGGTCTTTGCAAGAAATATCAGAGCATTACCACCAATTTATTTCATTATTTAGGCCCTTGGCACTACTCCTTAAAGAGAATACTGAGCCACAAATATCCCCAGAACATTGCTTCCAATTACGTTTGTTGTTAATTCACTTCTATCGCCGAGTCACACTAAAAGACCCTTTGTTGCCTGATGAACTGCTTCCAGCACAATGGGAGGGCCATATTGCTCGCCACCTTTGTACCAATATTTACCAACGAATTGACCAAGCCGCAACACAATATGTTTCAGAACGATGTGAAACCACGGTAGGGGAACTTCCTCAACCTTCGAGCGCCTACTATCGGCGTTTTGGCGGAGTTTTAAGAGATATCGCCGCCTAAACTTATATTAAAGGAGCCTATATGCCTTTTTATCAAATTGATGGTATTACACCTGTCGTCAGCACTGAAAGCTTTGTTCACCCTACCGCGGTTGTCATTGGTGACGTAATCATTGGCAAAAATGTCTATATCGGCCCCAATGCCAGCTTACGAGGTGATTTTGGCCGCTTGATCATTAAAGATGGTGCCAATATTCAAGATAATTGCATCATGCATGGGTTTCCACAGTACGAAACCATCGTCGAAGAAGAAGGGCACATCGGTCATGGTGCGGTTTTGCATGGTTGCCATATCAAACGTAACGCTTTAATCGGTATGAATAGCGTGATTATGGATGGAGCAGTAATTGGTGAAAACTCAATTGTGGGCGCCTGTGCCTTTGTAAAAGCTGAGGCCATATTTCCAGAAAATAGCTTGATTGTTGGAACGCCTGCCAAAGTGTTACGTGCGTTATCAGACAAAGAAATTGCTTGGAAAAGCAGTGGGACAAAAGATTACCAAAATTTAGTGATCCGCTGCCTAAGTACCTTTAAAGAAGTTGCCCCTTTACAGGAAGTTGAAACCAACCGTCCTAAACTTAGCTTTGAGAACATCATTCCCAAATCTCAGCTATAGAATGAAAAAGGAGCAAACCTATTTGCTCCCTCTTTTGGGCCAAAACCAGATAACATCACTTCGCTTTATTACCAAATGGGGGTTTAGCGAACCACACTGTAATAATCAATGCGATAAATACCCAGCCACATAACCAGAAAATTTCATTAGCCGCGATAATCAGCCCTTGGTTGGTAATTTCCTTCGCAATAAAACCGGATGTTTGTTCTGTACTGAGCCCATGAGCGGCCATACCTTGGTACATATCTAAAGATTCAGGGTTGTAATCCGTAATATGCTCTGTCAGTTGACTATGATGAAGGGCTTCTCTATCGCTCCACATAGTCGTAGTAATTGAAGTCCCAATCGACCCTGCTAAGGTACGGAAAAAGTTGGCTAAACTAGAGGCAGAGGCAAGTTTTTCCGGAGGTAACCCTGATAACGTCAATGTCGTCAACGGCATAAAGAAACAAGCTACGGCCATGCCTTGCACTAACTGCGGCCATACTACCGCAGAAAACCCCATGCTCGGTTCAAAAGTATACGCCCGCCAAAAAAAGCAAATCGCATAAAACACAAAACTAAAGGTGACTATCCAGCGAATATCGAGGAAATCGGAGAGTTTTGCGACTGGTGCCGAAAAAAGTACAGGAAGCAAGCCTATCGGTGCTAAAGCAAGCCCAGCCCATGTGGCGGTATAACCATAAACTTCCTGTAAAAGTTGCGGCAACAATACAATCGCCCCAAAATATGCCATATAGGCCAAGCTAACTGACACCGTCCCTATCGTAAAATTACGCGACTTAAAGAGAGATAGTTCAACAATTGGATTTTTATCTGTTAGCTCCCAAATCACTAAGAACACCAGTGCAATGGCTGAAATCACGCCTAATATGACAATTTCATTTGAAGCTAACCAACCTAGCTCCTTGCCTTTATCTAACAACACCTGTAAACAGCCTACACCTACCGATAACAATGCTAAGCCAATCACATTAAACGGCACTTTCACTATGGTTGATTCCATTCCTCTTAAGATGATAGAACCGACAATAATCACAAAAATACCGAGTGGTATATTCATGAAAAAGATCCAACCCCAGTGGAAATTATCACTGATATAGCCACCAAAAATAGGGCCGAATACCGGCGCTAAAATAATCGTCATTGACCAAAATGCCAATGCCATATTTTGCATTTTAGGTGGATAACAACGCATGATCAGGCTTTGTGACAGTGGGATAACCGGCCCAGCAACCGCACCTTGTAAAACACGATACAGAATCAGCATTCCTAAACTATCAGAGAAACCACAAAGCAATGAAAATAAAGTAAAAAGTGCGGTTGCCCATAAGAAAACCCGTATTTCTCCAAAACGCTTGGCAAGGTAACCGGAAATAGCGATAGAAATTGCATTCGATACCCCAAAAGAAGTGATGACCCATGTCCCTTGAGACACGGAAACACCAAGATTACCGGCAATCGTTGGGATAGCGACGTTAGCAATTGTTGAGTCGAGAACCTGCATAAAAGTCGCAAGGGATAACGCAATGGTTGCCCATACCAGCTTCGCCCCCTTCAGCGGTTGAATATCTGCCACAATAGCTCCTTTCAGGCTAATCTGCGTTATTCGTAATAATGGTGTCGATTATCTGGTCAACATCATTAAGTTTTAAGACCAGCGCATCACTTTCAAATGCAGGTGTTGTGCGCTGAACTTCCGCTAAAACTGGGCCACTTTGGTCTTTAATATCAATAGTTACATTCATTGATAAGCCAATACGAAGTGGGTATTTTGCCACTTGTTCAGGGTCTAATTCGATACGTACGGGCAAACGTTGAACAACTTTGATCCAGTTACCCGTCGCATTTTGTGCAGGTAATAAAGAAAATGCACTCCCTGTCCCCATGTCTAGCCCCACAACGGTGCCACTGTACACAATATCTTCGCCATAAAAGTCACTATTAATAGTCGCAGATTGACCAATACGCGCTTTCTCTAACTGGGTTTCTTTAAAGTTGGCATCTACCCACACAGGCTGAACAGGGACAATTGCCATTAATGAGCTTTGTGGGCTAACTTGGGAACCCACTTGGACATTACGCCGCGAAACGTACCCTGTCATTGGGCTTTTAATTTCTGTCCGCTGCAAATTAATCCATGCACTGCGCACGCTATCAGCCGCTTGTAAAATTGCAGGTTGCTTTTTCAACTCGGTGTTGCGTAACAAAGCGCGATTTGCATTATATTGTTGAATGGAAATATCGAGCGCGGCTTGCGCAAGCTGTACGGCTTCTTGGGAGTGTTGTAAATCTTCTTTTGAGATCGTCCCACTACGCCCTAACGCTGCTCTGCGCTGATAGTCTTGTTGGGCTTGCGCAAGTGTCACCCGATTTTTTTGGATTTGTGCCTGATATTCATCGCCATTGATATATAACTCTTTGGTTTTGCGCACAGTAGTGGCAAGGTCATGTTTCGCTTGTTCGTAGGATAGTTGCGCATTGGTTTTGTCTAACACCACCAATACATCCCCAGCTTTAACTAAGTCGGTATTTTCGAAATTAACTTGGGTAACATTCCCTGTTGTTTGCGCAACAATGGGGATTTGTAGGCCTGAAACATAAGCATCATCGGTATATTCTTGAAAACGTAAAATGAGAAACCAATAAATACCATAAGCAACAAATAATAGAATGATAATAATTGTAGCAATAAGCATCCATATTTTTCTGCGCTTTTCATTTGTCGTTTTTTGATTATTTATTTCTGTCTGTGGCGATTGGATCATAATAAGTCTCAAATTCCAAATTCAATATTATGTTTTACTCTATATTTACGGAGTATATATAATAAAGCAATAGACAACACGTGCATTAAAATTAAAACCATTCCAAAATAAAAGTTAACATCATGATATTTAGACATAAAAAACACAACCCCATAGTATATGAGATTAATTAAAAACTATAAATCAATCTAATTAAACTAATCTTAATTAGATTGATTAATTTTATAAACATAACTGCACTAACTATTTTATATAAAAATAAAGTTAATTGCACCGACAAATAAAATAACTTAACCTATAATTAATCTTCTTTTTTAGATTAGATAAATACTCAATAGTAAAAATATATTGTGGTTACATTGAATAATAATCGTTTAATCACGACTTAGCCTCTGTAATATCCTCTTGCCCTTACAGATTCGTATATTCTGTTTTTCCCTTCCGTCAAGAACCATAAAGCGCTCACCCTTTGCTGCGGTACTCGTGAAATCATTGTTCTCTTTTTTCGTCACAAACACTCCGTCTACTGTACATTTACTTATCACAAATTTCCCTAACCCAATGTTAAATATTAATTTTATGTTAAGGCTGAAACATCAATGAGCTGTACAAGTTAAGAGTAAGTAAAAAAACTTATTCGAGATCAAATATTGACTATAAATTAGCTAGGCAATTATTTATTTTTGATATGTTTTAGTGATAGTATCCGCAAACAATATAATTATCATTCTCATTTATATTTACAGGGATAATCATGACTTCGAACTATCACTACTCTTTTATTGCCGCAGGGGTTTGTGCGGCATTAGCCACGTTTAATGCTACAGCAGCAGATAACAATTCAGATACCATGGTCGTCAGTGCTTCAGGCTACTCACAACAATTACGTGATGCCCCTGCCAGTGTGACCGTAATCAGCGCAAAACAATTGCAAAATAAACCGGTACGTGATTTAGCTGACGCCGTAAAAGATGTTGAAGGTGTCAGTGTAGTTGGTGCCGCTAATAAACAAGATATTAATATTCGAGGCTTACCCGGCGAGTATACGTTGATCCTTGTGGATGGTCGTCGCCAAAATAGCCGTGAATCGCGTCCAAATGGTAGCGGTGGTTTTGAAGCTGGCTTTATGCCACCAGTGGAAGCGATTGAGCGTATCGAAGTCATCCGCGGACCAATGTCCTCTCTGTATGGCTCCGATGCAATGGGTGGTGTGATTAATATCATCACCAAAAAAGTGACCAATGAGTGGCACGGTAGCGTCACCGCAGGTACCATTATCCAAGAAAATAGTGATAGTGGTAATTCGACTGACGGTAACTTCTACCTGTCGGGGCCATTAATTCAAGATAAATTAGGCTTGCAGTTATATGGTGGTGGTAATTATCGCCAAGAAGATAAAATTTTAGAAGGCCATCATCAGCGCGATAACCGTAGCTTAACCGCAAAATTAACCTTCACTCCACAAGAAAACCAAACCTTCTTACTTGAAGCAGGTCGCAGCACCCAAGAAAAAACCTCTACACCAGGTAAATCAGTTGGTGAGTATGAAATTCGTGGTGGTGATAAACAATATAACTCAAAAGACGAATGGCATAATGATCGCAACCATGCCGCCCTTACTTATAAAGGCGAATGGGATACTTTCCATACCGAATTGAGTGGTTTACCAAGAACAAACCAAACGTAAAATCAAGTCTCAAGATCGCAATAAAACAACAGGCTACTGGGAAGGTGGCTATGAAGCTCGTGTGCCTGAAATTACTAATACGGTCGTTGATGGAAAAGTGGTCGCTTTCTTGCCAGATAACATTCTTACTGTCGGTGGACAGTATCAATATTCCAAGCTAAAGGACAGTTCTTTAGTCGGAAAAGGCATTATGGAAAAAACCAGTATGTCGGTCGATCAGTCGGCTCTGTTTGTTGAAAATGAATTCACCGCAACTGACGATCTGATCCTCACCGGAGGGCTGCGTTTGGATCACCATGAAACTTATGGTAACCACTGGAACCCTCGGGGTTATGCCGTTTACTATTTAACGGATGAAATTACCATCAAAGGTGGTGTTTCATCTGCATTTCGCGCCCCAACGTTACGTGAAATCAGCAAAGGCTATGGTACCTCAACCCAAGGTGGTAACGGCATTATCTACGGTAACCCAGACCTAAAGCCTGAAAAAAGTATCAGCGAAGAAATCAGTATTGCTTATGATCATGAATCTGGTTTTAATGCCAGCTTAACGCTGTTTAATACTGATTTTAAAAATAAACTCACTAGCTATTCATTGAACAAACCTGATCCTGCACACCCTAAACTTACGTTATACACTTACGATAACGTCGGTAAAGCCAATACCAAAGGGGTTGAAGTTGCAACAGGTATTCCAATTGCCCAAGATTGGAAATTGAGCTTAAACTACACCTATACGGATTCAGAACGTAAAAGTGATGATGAAAAATTAGGTAACGGTATTTCACTCAAGGGCTATGCATTGGATAAAACGCCAAAACATATGGCTAACGCAAAATTGGACTGGCAGTACAGCGAAGATTTAAGCCTATATACCCGTGCACGCTATGAAGGCAAACAAATATGGGCAGCACAACGTAATGGTTCTAAGTACCCGCGTTATCGTAGCGGTTACACCACTATGGATGTCGGTGCAACTTACCAATTGTTTAAAAATACTAAGCTTAATTTTGCTGTGTTAAATATTGGTAATGAAAAAGGCCCTGCGATTGATAAAAATTATGGCAACTGGGACGTCGAAGACGGACGCCGTTATTGGGCAAACGTCAACGTCAGTTTCTAAGCGCTTATCTTGTTAATTTTTGACGGCTACCTTAATTGAGGTAGCCTCTTTAACTTAAAAAACCATGAATAAACTGTTAATTTCCAGCTTACTACTGTGTATGACAAGTTCCGCATTAGCACGCCCTAGCCAAACTATCCCTAGTATGGATGAGCGAGTCAGCCAGTTTTACGATATTCAACAAACGGATATGGCATATGGTGACCGCGCATTACGTATCTATAGCGCTGTACCTTATCACTCCACGGTCAAGCGCCCTGTACTGTACATGCTTGATGGCAATGGCCTATACCCCAAAGCGGTTAATCGCGCAGTTGAAAAGCTGCCAGCGGATAAACTACCGATTATTATAGGCCTTGGCTACCCTGTCGACGAAGCATTTCCCAAAGCGTGGCGAACTCTCGACTACACCCCACCCGTTTCAGGTGACGATTTTAAACAAGGTGGCGGTTCCCCTGCGCTATACCAATTTTTAACTCACACAATCCGTCCATGGGTTGAGCAACAGTTTCCTATTGATAAAAGCAAGCAAACCCTATTTGGCCATTCATTTGGTGGGTTATTTACCTTAATGGCTTATCAGCAGCAGCCTAATGATTTTCAATTCTACATCACGGCTAGCCCGTCTCTTTGGTGGGGCAAAGGGGAAATGGTCGATTTAGCAAAACTGACGCGCCCACAAGCCGCTGCGCCGCTTTTCGTCACATTAGGAGGATTGGAAGAAAGCCCTGATTTATCTAAGCTCAGTCAAGAGCAAATACAGAATTATCAAGAACGTAAAAGCTGGATCAACGCTCGCCAAGTGTGTGAGGAAATACAAAACCAGCAAAGAACCTGTGAATTTACCTTATTTGATGGAAAAACCCACGGTTCGGTGATCCCCGATGCTATTGATAAAGCACTCGAAGTTGCTAGCCAATAGCCGTTAATTAATGGGTTTTAGTAAGTCACTGTATAATTCTGTTAAAACCCCTTTTTCTGCGAATTCCTTACGGATCCATTGAGTCACAAGCCCAGTCGCTGAGTGCTGTGTCGCTAATAACATATGTGAATCCTGCCGCGGGTTTTGTATGTTTTTAGTGACTAACCGGCCAGTCTTTACATGTTCTTTCACCATATAATCAGGCAAAAAGCCAATCCCTTCCCCTAATATCTGACATTGGCATTTAGTATTGAAATCAGGAACTTGTATGGCTTCTTGCCCATGAAGCAGCCATCCTACACGTTTATTAATGGTATGCGCGGTGTCTTCGACCATAATATTGGGATACAGACGCAACTGGCTTTCAGCAATCGGTTCAGGCATTAATGCCAAAGGGTGCGTGGCAGCGATAGCGAATTGCCAATGGATGGCGCCAATTTCAGTGTAATCAATCCCCCCGCCATCCATCAGTGTTCCCGGAGCCCCAATCGCAATATCGGCATGGTTATTAATAATCGCATCCCACACACCATTATACACTTCGGTTGTCACCGTAATATGGCAAGTAGCAAACTGTTTTTTTAATATTTGCAGTAACTTAGCGGTATGGTAAGGCGTATATAATAACTGGTTAATACAAATACGAACTCGCGCTTCAATCCCCTGTTCAATGGAATAAATACTTTTTTGAATTAAATGAAAGTTATTCAGTAGGTCAGTTGCTTTACGATAAAAATAATAGCCAGCTTCTGTCAGCTCAATATTCCGCGTATTACGAATAAATAACGCGACATCCAAATAGGTTTCAATACGTTTAATCGTGTAACTCACCGCAGAGGTTGTCACCCCTAACTCCTCTGCCGCCTTACTAAAACTGGCAAATTTTGCTGCTGTCGTGTAAGTCAGTAAATTTTCTTCAGTGAAAATTGAGTTCATCGTTGTATTCCCAAATTGAACAAAAATAAACCAAACTGTTTTTTTTAAACTCTTAGCACTCAAAATATGACGACTATCTGTGAATAAAATTCAACAGGCTGAATAATAGACTATTTTTCGACCATATATTTATAGCTTAACAGAATTATTCATAACGAGAAGAGGTTTAATTCTATTTAGCTTTTTTAAATACAAAAGCACATTTTTAAATGTGGCTATTAATATTCAAAATACTTAATATTATTGAATTAAATACTCAAACCAAGTATTAACATTCAATGTTAAAATGATCAAACAATTCACAATCTTAACAAATTTAATACTTTCAAGTTGATGTCCATCACAGAACTGATCAAATCATTATTAGCCTGTTTAATTAACAAAAAAAATCACACTATTTTGGCTATAAAACACCCAAAACACATCAAAAAACGATGAAAAATAATGCTTACACGCACAAAAAAGGCTTATTGTTGAATTGAATTCAATAATCGAGTGCTTAATTGATGAATTAAATTTAAACGGATTCTTTTTATTAATGACAATTGCTATGCTTTGGACATCATAAATAATCTTTAAATTGTCTTTATCTATGTTGGTGATAACAATAAACCAACCTAAGGGGAAAATGATGACCTCCAATACTCTCGCTCACGAATTTTTAACTGCAGCTGAACAAGGACAATTAGAATTATTAAAAAATTGCCTTGAAAAAGGTGTGGATATTAACACCACCAACCGTCAAGGCCGCACTGCTATCGTCAATGCTAGCCTGAATAAACATTATGAATGTGTTTCTTTTCTGATTAGTGCAGGTGCTGACATTAATAAACAGGACCAAACTTGTTTTAACCCTTTTTTATTAAGCTGTTTAAATGATGATTTAACATTATTGCGCCTTGTATTACCTGCAAAACCAAATTTAGATTTATTGACCCGCTTTGGTGGCGTTGGAATTACCCCAGCAAGCGAAAAAGGGCATGTAGATATTGTTCGTGAGTTACTCGAAAAAACTGATATCAATGTAAACCATACCAACTTCGTCGGTTGGACACCATTACTTGAAGCAATCGTTTTAAATGATGGTGGCGAAAAGCAACAACAAATTGTCAAATTACTATTAGACCACGGCGCAAACCCGCATATGACCGATAAATATGGTAAAAAGCCGTTAGAGCTGGCTCGTGAAAAAGGCTATAACGAAATAGCTGAATTATTGATTGCCGCGGGGGCATAATCGAACCGTCCCGATCAGGAGGCATGTGAACGCATCCATATCTCATCGGCAAAGGTTATACGGGCTTACGGCTGATACACATTTTCTTCAGGTTTTACATCAGCCGCAGCTTACAGGAAAAGTAGAGCAGGTTTTCAATAAAGCGATAAATATCTCAATAGGCAATATTCTTTATACTTTATTAAGCTCTCAGTTAGACAATGCACCAAATAGTTGCCGATTAATAAATAAAGACTTTTCTCTTTTAACCTTAAAAGTAGGAGACCCAATTTATTTTTCAGATAATGAAATGGTTATTGGTGAAAATTATTTAATTTCATTTTCGTTATGTAAAAAATGGCAATCACCCATTATTATTTTTGATTATAAAAAATTAACTAACCCAGATTATTTATTATATATAGCAAACCAAATAAAAAGTTTGGACATAATTTTAAATCATAATGTGGATTCCCTATTTAATTATCAGGGAGATAACGTCTTTTATCTATCAATAGCTAAACAACTGGCTCAGTTACGGTTAAAACTGATTGAATTATTGATTAATAAAGACCAACAAAAATTACCCCATATCATTCGCCAATTTGTTGGCTTAGGTATCGGGTTAACACCATCCAGTGATGACTATTTAGTTGGGTTAATGGCATTTTTATTGTTAAAGGAGCACCCTGCTTTTGCTTTTTATCCTGGGTTTTATCAAGGGATTATTCAAAGCAAAAGCCAAACAACGCCTATAAGTGCCATAACCCTAGAGAAAGCCTTAAACCAAGAATATCGTGAAAATATGCAGCAATTAATTCAAATGTTAGTTGATGCGAAAGAGACAAATATTTATCCACAATTTTTAGAGATTTTAAATATCGGGTCAAGTTCTGGCAGCGACATGCTATTTGGCTTACGTGATGCCCTGTATCTCACCCATTATTTCGGAGAAAACTATGTCGACTAAAGTTGTCATAAAAAAGAATACTTATTTTGATTCCGTGTCACTGATGTCTATTTCAACAAAGGCCAATCAACTTGATAATGTTGAACAAGCCTTTGTTGCGATGGCAACAGAAATGAATAAAGGCGTACTCAGAAATTTAGGGCTATTAACCCCTGAATTGGAAGAGGCTAAAAATGGCGATTTAATGATTGTCATTAAAGGGCCAAGCGATGATGCTAACGATGCTACATTAATTGCCATTGAAGACTTATTTAATAAAAAAAACCAAGGTGGTGGCCAACACGAAGCCAAATATGCCACGGTTAATTCTGCGAAAACCCACATCCCCGATACTAACCTTGCGGTAATCTCTGTGAATGGCCAATTTGCCGCCCGTGAAGCCCGCATTGCATTAGAAAACGACCTCAACGTGATGTTATTTTCTGACAACGTTTCAATTGAAGATGAATTAGCACTCAAACAACTCGCTAGCAAGAAAGGTCTACTCATGATGGGCCCAGACTGCGGAACCGCAATTATCAATGGCACTGCATTGTGTTTTGGTAATAGCGTTCGCCGTGGCAGCATTGGGATCATCGGTGCATCCGGTACTGGTAGCCAAGAGCTTAGCGTTCGTATTCATGAATTTGGTGCAGGTGTTTCTCAACTAATTGGTACCGGTGGCCGCGATTTAAGTGAGAAAATTGGCGGGATCATGATGATTGATGCCCTAAAGATGTTAGATGCCGATGATGAAACCCAAGTTATTGCCCTCATTTCTAAGCCACCAGCCGCCGCTGTTGCAAAGAAAGTACTAGAACAAGCTGAAAAATGCCACAAACCAGTCGTTGTTTGTTTCTTAGGTAGCCAGCCTCTACCAGAAGATAAACCTGGGCTAACGTTTGCACAAAGCACCAAAGAGGCGGCACTAAAAGCAGTGCTATTAACGGGTATTCGTAAAGAAGATTTAGATTTACATTCTCTAAACTGGCCTTTAATTGAAGAAGTCAGAGCGAAGCTCAAACCTGAGCAAAAATATATACGTGGCTTATTCTGTGGCGGAACGCTATGCGATGAAGCGATGTTTGCCGCTTTGGAAAAATACGATGATGTTTACAGCAATATTCAACCAAACCCTGACTACCGCCTGAAAGACTTAAATCAAAGTATCGCTCACACTTTCCTCGACTTTGGTGATGATGATTTCACTAATGGTAAACCTCACCCAATGATCGACCCGACCAACCGTATCGAACGCTTATTACAAGAAGCTCGCGACCCTGAGGTCGGCGTGATTATGATGGACTTTGTTTTAGGCTTCGGTTCTCACGAAGACCCCGTTGGCGTCATGATTGATGCTATCAAAGAAGCTAAAAACATCGCTAAACAAGATGGTCGTGAACTTGAAATTTTAGGCTATGTACTCGGTACGGACCAAGATACTCCATCCATGGATGCACAAGTCAAAATGCTGACAGATGCAGGGGTCATCTGGGCAAGTAGCAGCACCAATACGGGTTTATTAGGACGTGAGTTTGTGTGGAAAGGGGAGAACGCATAATGACTTCATTATTTAAACAACCGCTAAATGTTATCAACGTTGGCATCGAGATGTTCAGTGATGACCTGAAAAAACAACATGTTCCAGTCACTCACCTAAATTGGACGCCTCCAGGACAAGGGAACGTGGCAGTGATCCGCGCCCTCGACCAAATTGAAGGTAATGCGGCATTACAAGAAAAAATTGCAGCGGCTAACGCACAAGCCCTTGAGCGCATTATTCAATCCCAACCAGTATTAGTTGGCTATGACCAAGCGATTAATGTGGTACCGGGCATGACTAAAAACACTATCCTACACGCCGGTCCACCCGTTGCTTGGAAAGACATGTGTGGAGCTATGAAAGGGGCAGTTACTGGTGCGCTGGTCTTTGAAGGGCTCGCGAAAGATTTAGCCGATGCAGAGCGCGTAGCGGCATCTGGTGAGGTTATTTTCTCCCCTTGCCATGAACACGACTGTGTTGGGTCAATGGCTGGGGTAACGTCTGCATCTATGTTTATGCATATCGTTGAAAACAAAACCTATGGCAACCGCGCATTCACCAACCTCAGTGAACAAATGGCGAAAATCCTACGCATGGGTGCCAATGACCAAAGCGTTATTGACCGTTTAAATTGGATGCGTGATGTATTAGGGCCAATGCTACGCGACGCAATGAAAATTGTAGGTGAAATTGACCTGCGTTTAATGCTAGCCCAAGCCTTACACATGGGGGATGAGTGCCATAACCGTAATAACGCTGGTACCACCTTACTGATCCAAGCATTAACGACAGGAATTATTCAAACTGATTTCTCTGTCGCACAACAAAAAGAAGTGTTTGATTTTGTGGCAAGTAGTGATTACTTCTCCGGCCCAACTTGGATGGCAATGTGTAAAGCGTCAATGGATGCAGCACATGGTATTGAATACAGTACCGTTGTCACCACCATGGCTCGTAATGGTTATGAATTTGGTTTACGTATCAGCGGATTACCGGGTCAGTGGTTTACAGGGCCTTCACAGCAAGTTATCGGCCCAATGTTTGCAGGTTATAAGCCTGAGGATTCTGGCTTAGATATTGGTGACTCGGCAATCACAGAAACCTACGGTATTGGGGGCTTTGCAATGGCAACCGCACCTGCCATCGTTGCGCTGGTTGGTGGTACGGTAGAAGAGGCGGTAGATTTCTCACGTCAAATGCGCGAAATCACACTTGGTGAAAACCCGAATGTGACTATTCCATTACTCGGCTTTATGGGTATCCCGACAGCCATCGATATTACCAAAGTTTCAGCCAGCGGTATTTTACCTGTTATCAACACAGCAATTGCCCACAAAGATGCAGGTATCGGTATGATTGGAGCAGGTATTGTTCACCCGCCATTTGATTGCTTTGAAAAAGCCATGTTGGCCTACGCACAGAAATATGCTTAGTTTTCAATCATAAAAAAGACGCCCAACTTCGGTTGGGCAATAAAAATAAAACAAATACCCTGAATATTCAGCAACACAGATAAACTGCAACTTTGAATATCATGATATACACCCTCTAGCGTGTATACCCTAAATAATTTGAGTTGCAGCAAGGCGGCAAACGAAGATATCCCAAGGAGCATACTCATGTATGTGACTTAGATAGCTAAGAGCAGCCAACACAGCTGTGGCTCAAAGTATGACGGGTATACAGGGGAATACTATATGAGTATATTTAATATAAAGTGGAAACGTGGGGACTTGGCTGCCTATTTTGGCTTAATGACCAATAACTTAACTAACCTACTCACCATGATGGGCTTATTAATTTTCGTTGTTGGTATCCCATCTGAACTTGTTTATGGTCGCATTGCACCCGCTTTTGGTCTCGCCGTTTTACTTGCCAGTATTAGCTATGCTTACTTTGGCCAGCAAATGATCAAACAAACAGGGCGCAGCGATGTAACCGCTCTGCCATCAGGGCCAAGTGCACCTTCTATCTTTACCGTGACCTTCTTAGTCATTATGCCGGTGTACCAAACCACGCAGAATGCTGAGTTTGCCATCCAAATCGCATTGGTTTGGTGTTTCGTTGAATCAATGATCCTCGTTGGTGGCTCATTCTTAGGCGAAACTATCCGTAAAATGATCCCTCGTACGGTGCTGTTATCTTGTCTTTCTGGGCTTGGGCTATTATTGCTAGCAATGAACCCAATGCTGCAAGCCTTTGAAGCACCAACCGTTTCATTTATTGTTTTATTATTAATTTTCATTAACTGGTTTGGTAAAAAGCCTATCTTTGCACGTATTCCTACCGGTTTATTATTGCTTATCGCGGGAACAGTACTTGCGTGGGCTTCTGGGCTGCAAAGTGCAGAGGCAATAAAAGACTCTATGGCGTCATTCGGCTTTAACCCTCCAGGGATTCATATTGACAGCTTCTTCCAAGGCTTACCGCATGCACTTCCATATTTAGCTTCTGCGGTACCATTGGGCTTAGCAAACTATATCTTTGACCTTGAAAACATTGAAAGTGCTCACGCTGCAGGTGATGAATACAATACCCGTAAGGTTATGTTAGCTAACGGCTTATCTTCAACTGTTGGCTGCTTCATGGGTAACCCATTCCCAGTCACTGTTTATGTTGGGCATGCTGGCTGGAAAGCAATGGGGGCCAGTGTTGGTTATACGCTAGCATCAGGTATCACCATGTTTATTGTCCCATTGTTTGGTATCGGTGCATTCATGCTCGCTATCATTCCAATGACAGCTATCGTACCAATATTGGTGTTTATCGGTGTTGTCACTGCCAACCAAGTGGTACGAGAAACACCGAAGATTGAAGTGCCTGTTATCTTTATCTGTCTATTCCCATGGATTGCTAACTGGGCGCTCACTATGGTCAACAGTGTGATGGGGGCCGCAGGGACGTCAGCAAGTGCAATAGGCGTTGAAACATTACTACACAAAGGTGTTTATTATCAAGGCCTTGTACACTTAGGTAACGGTGCGCCATTGGCAAGTATGCTATGGGGTTGTATCGCTATCTTCGCTATCCTCAACCAACCACTACGTGGGGCAATTGCTGCGGCAGCTGGCGCAATATTAGTATTCTTTGGAATTATTCACTCCCCAGCAGTAGGAATTGCAACCGGTTCAACCTTGATGTTTGTTTACGCTTACCTCATGATGGCAGCTTTATTTGTACTCAAATATTTTTTAGATAGCCGTAAATCGGTGGAAGAACAACAAGCTGAACAATCTGAGAAACTCAGTAAGTCAGTGTAATCAAACCAACCTTTTATAGCCGGTGTCTACAGTACACCGGCTGTGAGCTAAATCTCTGTATCAGGAAACATTAACAATGAAAGAACTCGTGGTTGTTGCCATCGGGGGCAACAGTATTATCAAAGATAACAACAGCCAGTCTATCGAAGCTCAAGAAAAAGCCGTTCAAGAAGTGGCACTGCATATTAGTGACATGCTTGAGGGCAACTACAACATTGTTTTGACCCATGGAAATGGACCCCAAGTTGGATTAGACCTACGCCGCGCTGAAATAGCCCATGAAACAGAAGGTTTGCCGTTAACCCCCCTTGCTAACTGCGTCGCTGATACTCAAGGTGGCATTGGCTATTTAGTTCAGCAGGCACTCACTAACGTGCTAGCGAAACGTCACAATCGCCAAGCTATTACAGTTGTTACACAAGTTGAAGTCGATAAGAACGACCCTAACTTTAGCGCCCCAACCAAGCCAATTGGTGCATTTTTTACAGAACAACAGGCTAAAGAATTACAACAAGCGAACCCGAGCTGGCATTTTGTCGAAGATTCCGGTCGAGGCTATCGCCGAGTAGTCGCATCTCCAGAACCAAAACGTGTGGTTGAATCAAAAGCGATCCGTACCTTAACGGAACATGACTACGTAGTGGTTGCAGCTGGAGGCGGTGGCATTCCTGTTATTCAAAATGGCGATGGTGGCTACCAAAGCGTTGATGCAGTGATAGATAAAGACCTCTCCACGACATTACTGGCGAAAGAATTAAATGCCGATATTTTGATTATTACTACCGGTGTCGAAAAAGTCTGCATTCACTTCGGTAAACCAGAGCAAAAAGCTCTTGGTGAAACGACCACTAGCGACATGCAACGCTATATGGAAGAAGGCCATTTCCCCGCAGGCAGTATGTTACCGAAAATCGAAGCGAGCCTGTCATTTATTGCCAATGGCGGTAAACGTGTGATTATCACCACACCAGAAAAACTACCGGAAGCCTTACGAGGTGAGACGGGAACCCATATCATCCAAGGGTAAGGGTTATTTACAACGTACCATTATTTTGGAACGCTAGAGTTTCTCGTTAATGTCTCAATATCACCCCCAGATCGCAAAATAGCGATCTGGATGGTGAACTGCTGATCAAAAACTGGAAATTCGACTCTATTTCATGATCACAAGGAGTTTCTATGAAAGCAGACCAATCATCCGGCAGAAGAGAGTTCCTTTCCACTAGCGCCAAAGTCGCCGCTGCTTGTACCCTTTTTGGTACCGTATCAGGTATTGCATCCGCGCAAAATCAACCCACAATGTCATCCGATATTACTCGCATTACCGACAGCCATTATTACCTTGACGATGTATTACTCGAAACAGGCTTTAATTTCCGCGATACTACGGTGATTGGCACTAAAACCGCATTGCAAACGGTTGAAATCGATCAAGGTAAAATTGTCGCCATTTTACCGAATAAACAACATGCTAATCACCAGCTAAATGCTTATAACGCTCAAGGCAAATTGATGCTACCGGCGTTTCGCGATATGCATATCCACCTTGATAAAACCTTCTATGGCGGGCCATGGCAAGCGCCACAGTCACGTGAAGGTAAAACAATTATGGATATGATCACCCTAGAGCAGAAACTGTTACCTGAACTGCAACCCTTCACCGAAGAAAGAGCCAATGCGCTGATCACGTTGATCCAATCCCATGGATCAACCATTGCCAGAAGCCATTGTAATATCGAACCCGTTTCTGGGTTAAAAAATTTAGAAACCCTACAAAAAGTACTTAATGAACACCAACAAGATTTAACTTGTGAAATTGTCGCTTTCCCACAGCATGGGTTATTGTTGTCAAAATCAGAACCCTTAATGCGCGAAGCCATGCAAGCTGGCGCCCATTATGTGGGAGGCTTAGACCCCACTAACGTTGATGGGGCAATGGAAAAATCTCTCGATACGATGTTCCAAATCGCTCTCGATTATAATAAAGGCGTAGACATTCATTTACATGAAACCAGCCCTGCGGGTTTTGCTGCCATCGAGTATATGATCAAAACAGTGAATGAAAACCCAAGTTTGCGCGGTAAAGTAACGATTAGCCATGCCTTTGCTCTTGCAACACTGAGCCCAGAACAAGCCGAAAAAACCGCAAGGCAACTGGCGGAACAACAAATTACTATCGCCTCAACAGTACCGATAGGTACATTACATATGCCATTGAAAATATTAAATAATAATGGCGTATTTGTGATGACCGGAACAGACAGCGTTATCGACCATTGGTCACCGTTTGGGCTGGGTGATATGCTCGAAAAAGCCAACTTGTATGCTCAGTTGTATACTCGCCCAGATGAACTGGCACTGTCTCGCGCTTTAGCAATTGCGACAGGGAATATTTTGCCATTAAATACCAAAGGCCAGCAAATTTGGCCCACCAAAGGCGATGATGCTAGCTTTGTTCTCGTCGACGCATCTTGCTCAGCTGAGGCCGTTGCGCGAATTTCACCAAGGCATGCCTCTTTCCATAAAGGCAAACTCGCCTACGGCACAATGCAAAAATCGATAGCTTAATGTCAGTTCATTGAACTAGCGCCGCATGGCGCTAGCTTCAGGCTGGCTTTGCAGTATATCGGCTAACCGAGGCAAAAATTAAACCCAGTAAACCTTGATTATCTACAGTTTGTAATACTGTAATCGGTTTTGCCATTGGCTCAGGAATACCGACTCGTAAACGTAACGCATCATAATAATAGCTTTTTCCACGTAATGCCCCTTGCAGCTCAATACCCACTTGTTTTTTCTCGTAGGTTACTAGGCTTTTATCTAATAGCCATGCAACGGTTAACACATCGTGAACCCAACACCCCGCCAGCTGACGCGTAGCCCGGGAATAATCAATCCACGGGCGCATAGTATTAACAAGAAATTGGCTCAATGTGGATTGAAGTACAGAAAACTTATCGAGGTCACTCTGTACCATCTGTGTTTGTACCGTAACATCCATTGGCACTAAAGTAATATTGGCACCACTATTCAAAACCGCATGGGCCGCCTCTGGGTCTAGCCCAAAATTGGTATCTTTAATATAACCAGGGACATTAAATACCGCTCCCATAATAACAATTTCAGCCACTTTCTCTGCCATTTCAGGGAACAATTGCATGGCCATGGCGATATTGGTTAAAGGACCAATCGCAATAATAGTGACCTGATGCGGGTTCTGACACACCCGCTCACCAATACGCCACGCAGCTTCTGGTGCTGATTTAGGTAAAGCAGGCACAGGGGGAAGGTTATCCCACAAATAGTTAAGTTGCGCCCGCTGTGCGCCATTATCTAATAATTCGCGCCATGGTCCGCTAGCTTCAATTAGTGCCGATGACGCCCCGCGGTAAACAGGAATGTCCTCATTCAGCGAGTTGACTAAATGGCTGGCCACATTAAAACCAACCTCACTAGGCGTATTCCCTGAAACGGTTGTGATCATCTCTAGTTGAATTTCTGGCGCTGCTATCGCAAGTGCAAGAGCAAGCCCATCATCAACATTCGCGCCTGCAACGCCGTTTCCCGGGTCACAATCAATAATTACACGCATAAATTTCCCTGAAATAATACATTATCAGCACCCGCAGGAGTGCCCAATTTGTAGCTCAAAATCCACCTCACAAATGGCTTCTTTATTTGGCCAGTTTTGTAGAATCTGTATCGCTTTTTCTGCTATTTTATCAACAGGTTGTCGAACAGTCGTGAGTGTAGGAACAGTATACTCCGATTGCACAGTACCATTAAAACACACCAGAGCAATGTCCTCTGGTACCCGCAGTTTTAGTTCAGCTAAGGCTTTCAAACAACCAAAAGCTTGTAACTCATTGGTTGCAAAAATGGCCTCAGGGAACCCTATTTTCTGCATTTGATAGATAGCTTGGTAACCCCAATCACGCGTATATTGCCCTGCAATAACCCATTTTTGCTGTATTTCAAGGTTGGCTTCTACCAAAGCGTTTTCCCAACCACTTAACCGGTCTTGGGTATTAAGCATTTCAATGGGCCCACAAATAATGCCAATATCTTTAAAACCATGCTCAATGAGATGGCGAGTGATTTTATAGGCTGCCAACTTTTCATTGACTTGAAGAGCACTGACGCCTTCGGTAGGGTCGACCCTATCTAACATCACACAAGGGGTACCCGAAGATTGGATCAGGTCAATGTACGGATGACGGTCAACACTGGTATAAATCAACCCTTCGACTTGGCGTAAAAGTAGGTTGTTAATCAGTTCTTTTTCACGCACACGGGAATCCCCTGCATCCCCTAATAACAAGACATGACCATGCTTGAAAGCTTCACGTTGCAATGCATGTGCAATAGAAGCCAAAAAAGGGTTAGAGATATCAGGGATCACCAACCCATAGGTTTGTGTACTGCCAGACGCCAGTGCTTTAGCGATACCATTCGGGCGATACCCCGTTTTTTTTATCGCCGCTAACACCTTCTGTTTCGTCGCCTCAGCAACAGGACGGGGACCGTTATTAATCACATAACTGACCACTGCAACAGAAGTTCCGGCTTCGCGGGCAACATCTACCCGCGTCACTTTACGATAGTTCACATCAGGCACGCAGCAATTCCTTTTTCACTTACTATTATCTTACGAAAGAATAGCAGCCACTCTGGTTTTTATATACCACCTGCGTTCACTTATATTGCATCTTCTGGCAAGTTAAGGTCACGGCCTCGCGTTTCTGGTGCAAAAAATGTGGTAACTAGACCAATACATGCCATCCCCATAAAATAAATAGCAATTGGCCACCAATGCCCAGTCCAAGATAATAACGCTGAGGCGACAAGCGGTGCTGTTCCCCCCGACAAAATAGAACCAAGCTCCTTAGCAAAGGCCATTTTTGTATAGCGATTACGTACCCCAAATAGCTCTACACCCCATGCCGCTTGCACGCCAAAAATCCCCAGAGATGCTAACCCCATTCCAACAATAATCGTTGGGATCACAACCAGCGGTTCCCGTGAATCCAGTAGCATAAAGGCGGGGACTGCATACAACATTAACAATAAGCAGAACCAGCGGTAAATAATACGGCGACCAAATCGGTCAGATAACCAGCCGGCAAAAGGGATAATGGCAAAACCGAGGATCGAGGCAATTAAAACCGCAGTTGTCGGTACCGATTTATCCACCAACAATATTTTGGTGACATAACCAATAATAAAACCTTGGGCTAGGTAAGACGGCCCATTTTCGCCAATCCGTAAGCCAACCATGGTCCAAAATGCACGCGTTCTCTGCCAAAAGGTACGGTTATCAACAGGGTGACTTACAGCATCAGACGCCAACGCTTGGCGACGCTCCTCTGCCAGTTGGGCTTTTTGCCGTTCAAATACAGGGGTTTCACGCATATGTTGGCGAATAAATAACGCTGCCAGCGCGATCAAAATACTACCAAGGAACGGAATACGCCATCCCCATGACATGAGGCTTTCTTTATCTAACTGTAAGACTATCAACCAAATCATTGAAGCCAGTAATGTTCCGCTGTTTGAACCTAGGGCAATAATCGAAGAGACTAACCCACGCCGCTTGACCGGAGCGTACTCCCCGAGCATCACAGTTCCACCAGATAGCTCAGCCCCAGCGCCAAGTCCTTGAGCAAACCGTAAAATAACCAAACAAACCGGCGCCCAAACACCAATCTGCGCGTGACTTGGAATTGCGCCAATTAGGGTTGTAGATATCCCCATCAGTGCAATGGTAATCACCATCACCATTTTTCTACCATGTTTATCACCTAGCCAGCCGAAAAATAATGCACCGATTGGGCGAGCGATAAACCCAACAGAATACGCGGCAAAACTGGATAACAGTGCCATAACCGGCGTCGCATCAGGGAAGAAAACATCACCGAAAATAATACCTGCTGCTAAACCATAGAGAGCAAAATCGGCATATTCCATGGTTGTCCCTAACCAACAGGAAAAAATCGCTCGGCGAAAATCTTTTTTCCCTTCAGGCGTATTTAACCGCTCTTGTGCGGCTTGTTGGTTAGCCTCGGTATTTAAATGTGTTGCCATAGTCATAAACCCTTGGTATTGGCGCAAAGCCTATTTGTAAAATAATCTAACTGGTATTTTTATTTACTTAAAGGATAGTCTACGCGCGTAGAATTAAGCAAACGAGGGAATGTTATTTTGTGAGCATTATCACTTGATGATAGAAATATGAAATTTATATGACTGAAAATAAAAGAAGAAATTTTGGGGGAAAACATAAAGAATCAGAAAATGTAAAATACCTCGATGTTAGTTATATTGATTACGGAAATAGAAAAGCCACTATTTATATGTAAGTGGCTTTTCATCTTCATTTCACGCTCAATAGGTAATTAACAATATCGCGTAAATAGCGCCATTTCATCCAGATTTCGTCTAGAAGGGGCAAACCAGTGTATCGCTCAATTTCCGTTATCAATTCCAGCATTTCTAATGAGTCAATATGCAGATCTTCGATAATACTTGAATCCATCGTAACCCGTAATTTAATACCTGAATAAGCCCGCAGCGCATAAATAGTATTTTCTAACCATTGTTGGTGAACTTGACTCATTGTGATCCACCTTTAGTCGCCGCGTTCTGATAGCCAATAATACCATTTAGAGGTTTCATCTGTTCTTCCGTTGCAACAGCATAACGCTCTTTTTCCGCTTGGCCTCGCGTCAGTGCACCACGCTCAGTTAATGTCACTAGCGACCCCGCATTAGGGAGATGTGAGCTAGTATCCACAACGACTTTTGTTGCTTCACGTTCACCACGATAAACCTCTTTATCTGACTGATTACGAGTCAGTGCTCCATTCGCCGTTAAAGTCACTGGTTTTTGTGCATCAGGCTTTTTCAGCACCCAATGATTATTTTCATCTTTCTGGTAACGGTTAACCGTAAAATCATTTTTTGGCTGAGTGTTAATGAAAAACTCCGTTGTTTTTGGCTTCGCCTCAATGGATTTTTCCCCTGATGGCAAACGAGACTCTTCCAAAGCTTCAGTCCTAATCAAGTGAGAGCTATCCTGTGGCTCCAAAGAGGTATTATTCAACGGTGATACCTTATTAGATGCCGTAACTGGCTTTTCAATAATAGGCTGTTTTACTTCAGTATTTTCCTGGTTTTTAGCATTGTCCATATCATAATCCACATCGGGCTCTTGTACTGGCTGGCTGAATACAACACGTGTTAGTGGTTTTTTCGATGGTGGTAATGCCGAATCCTTATCATTTGTAGCCTGTGTAGGCTCCTGAAACGATGTGTTACTTACTCCAGGTTCTTGATGACTTATCTGACTAATATTTTCGCTAAATGGAGAGCCTAAGTGATAGTGATATTCTGTATTATAACTATTTGTTATCTTGGATGATGGAGCACCCATTTTTTCTGTTGGATTATACATGCCATCAATAACGTCATCCTCTGTTTTCACTGATGGTGTTGCTGATTTTACAGGCTCACTCAATGCCATTTTTATTTTTAATGGGCTAATAATTTCTATCTTTTGTTCAATATAACGAAATAAATTATTTAAATGCTGATATTTATCACCATATTTTTTCTGTTCAAGGTTACTGTACTCCTTTATAGTATTTTCGATATCCCTTCCTTTTTGTATATTTAAATCACTCACCAAAAAGCTATCCGTTGAACGGCTATTAATCACCTCGTCAGAAAAAAACGCACTAAGTTGGTGTTTAATTGCAGAGTCAACATATTTTTCTTGATAACAAATAGCTAATTTCTCCAGTGTAATATTATCCGATAAGAATTTATCTAACTGTTTATCTAAATTTCCCTGTGTTTTTTTTAGCGTAACCTCAATATTCTCATCCGTATTTAAATCTTGTATTCCATCTATTTCTTTAATTAATTTTGCGGCTGCAGAAACTAATGCTGAGGGGAGTTCTTCAGGAGCAAATAACGTTAATGTCACTAGAGCCGTTTCTGGACGAAGGTTTAACTCTTGCTGAGTTGTACTGCCATGGTTACCTGCTCCTAAAACTTTCGCCACCATATTACGAGTAATGTTACTGTTAGACTTAATAACTAGCTGTGTTATATTGTCTATTTGCTGTTGGTGGTTATTGCTGTGTAAGTCACCAACATTACCAGAAATATTCATTTCGTTCTTAATATTATTTTTAGGTAAAACACTTTCGGCATCTAATGAATGAACATTATTTAAATTAGAAGCGAATACATTACCATCTTTAATAACGGAATTATGATGAAAAGAATTAGAGATATTATGAATCCCAGAGTTATTCTGAGTACTAATCATAGTTAGTCCTTATGATAATTAATATTTTTAATTTATACCAAGAAAGATCACATACTGATAAAACCACTATTATATTGGTTTAAATCTTTTATTAATTGAACTAGCAACTGAGTTAATGTATCAAAGTGGCTATTATCTTGACGGAATGTTTCTAATAAACGTGAAACAGAGTTATTAATCACATTTTTTTGTGCGTCAATCGCTGTTTGCATACTTTGTACGCTCTGTGCAAGCAAATTTACGCCTTTACTTGCCCACCCATCACCAGAAGAATCAATATCATAGATTGATTTCATAATTTCGCGTAGTGGCTTCAGGTCTGGATAAATTCGAATAACTTTACTATCATCAGAACCTCTTGTTTCGACTTTAAATCCCTGGCCGTCCAGTTTCTTTTTCCAAAATTCAAAAACAGGCTCACTATATTTGATTTCATAGATTTTTTCGGCGCTAGTTTCTGGCTTAGACCAATCTTCATAGTATTTAATGTTTGCCGCATCAGAATCTTTAATTGACGGTTTATTTCCTCTTACTTTTTTATGGTCGGTATAAGGCTCAAAAAGCTCATCTAGCCTATTTAATAAAGCTGTTCTTTGCAGTTTTATCTTTCCACTGTCTCCTGCTTTAATATATTCGGGTATTTTACCTAATGCCGTATTCACACCTTGCATATATTTTGTGGTTGCTTTTATTATTTCACCAAATTCTTTTTGGTAACCTTTATGAATATTATCAATCATGCCACTAATGGCACCAATGTGCTTTCTACCATCGTCAATCGGGGGTAATGTATTCGATGATTTCTTTCGCATCATCGTTGCGCCACTAGGTTCAAGTTCAAACTCTTCGTTTAAGCCTAATAGTACTCTCGACGCCTTATCTCCCGATATTTTTAACTCACGCAATAACGTTTTTACTTGCTCAGTGATTTGAGCAAGTTGGTTTGATTCTACTTGGGTGCGCACTGCAGGGCTTGGTACTTCATAACCCAACTGTTGAAAATAACTGTCCACTTGCTGGTAAATATCGGCATTCGGGTCAATAAGAATACCCGACCCAATAGGCGGGAAATCCATTTCTACAAAAGGCTTAACATAGGAAACTTGAGAATTGGCTAATACAGTTGAGAATATTACCTCCATTATTAGCTCCTATTAGCCTTTTACCACAGCTTGGAATGTGCGTATATTGCCATCGCGAACATCTCTTAGCGTCTCATTCATTTTCTTCAGCAATTCACCACTTTCACTAATCGCTTTATCCGCATTTTCAGACACTTTACGCGCAGCGGATGAAATGTCTTGCTCTATCATCGCGTTAGCACTTTGGGCTTTTGCTTCTGCCTGTGATGTTGATGCCGCCATATTCCCCGCACTATCGGATAAACGAGCGCCTTGCTCTGCAACACCACGCTTTATACTCTCTTTAGTAGCAATATTATTGTGTTCGTTAAGCTGATTTTGACCATAAGCTTTCGTACTGTTGGCGGCATCTTGACCATTTTTAGCGACTAATGCTTTTTGCCCCATTGTGGCTTGATCAGTTAGTTCAATAGACAATCCATCCTTGCCTTTTAACACAGCTCCACCATTGGTTTTACCCGTTAATGCATATGCTTGACCATTTAGCTGCGATAACCTGTCACCTGCATTGATATTGTTAATACCTGATTTTAAATTCGTATTAATTGATTTACTCTGGGTATGTAGCGATTTTGCTTGGAATGCTGCCCCTGCGCCACTCACGCCTAAAGAAACACTAAAATTGATAATAGCGCCTTCCATCATTTTTTTGCCTTCTTTAATTGTGGATGCGGCTGCTGCTTCTACCATTTTGCCACTCAACACATTAAAAGCGGTGCTTATTTGACGGTCAGAAATTTTTATCTCAGAGGCAACTTTACGAATAAGTTTTGATATTTCTACAATAATGTCACTACTTATAATTCCAAGAAATTGACGAGGCTTGGCTAAATCAACTTGCCCAATTGCCTTTTGCTCTGCTTGTTCAAAAATACGTTGCAATTCATTCGCAATTTTCGGTTGTAATAGGCTTGAGATCTGCTCAATATTTTCCATTTCTTGCACATCAAGGCTTGAAAGCGCATATATTAATTGCTCTGGCTTCATCTGCCCAATTACAGGTAGATTTAATATTGGCTTTTCAGATAGTTCATTCTCAATAAGTGATGGTAAATTAGACAAGCTGATTTCCTGACTTCCTCCTACCAACGTTGATGTAGGTATCTCTTTAGAGTTAGTTATTCCTCCAGTATTGAAGATAGTTTTATTTGAAATCGCTGGTTGCATAGTAATGGCTGTCATTTTAATTACTCCTTAATTTACGCATAACGCGCTGTTTTCATCATATCGACTTTGTTTTGGCTAGATTGCTGAAGACCGTTAAGCATGGTTGTGAACATTTCATCAAACTGTTCATAATTCTTTGACATGGCTTTAATTAACTGATTTAGCAACTCAGTAATGGCTTCTATCGCCGCATTGTTTAGCATCATCCCTGCAAGCATCTCCTTCATTTTTTCCCCCATAGATGCTGCATGTAAATTGAGTCCTCCTGTTGTTGCTGCACTGGCTACGGTTAGCGCAGCACCCGAGCCTTTTGCTACGACTTCCACTTTTGCCATCGCCACACTTTGATTCTTCACTTTCTCGATTTTTTGGGCTTTATCTATTGTTTTTTCAACAGTTTTTACCGTATCTTTCACATCATCAACTTTGTCAGCTAACTTAGTGAGTTTGCTTAATTTCGCAACGCTACCTGCACCATCCGCAACAGAATCACTCACTTTTACCATTTGCCCACCAATGGAGACTAAGTCTGAGGATTTCTCAGCTTTAGCCACCACTTGGCTAATCGCTTTGGTGACATGTTTTGCCTCATCAAACTTATCCGATAACTTAGCCAACTTAGATAGTTTCACCATACTGTCTGCGCTATCAGCAACTGAATCACTTACTTTGGCAGTATTATTTGCAATATTCCCTAATGCATTCGTTAGGTTTTTAGGCATTGCTTTAATAGTATTTTTTAGCAATGTCCCCACGTTTTTCATTAATAATTTAGCGGCACTTTTCACTGTGTTAACAATGTTTTTTATCATCGACCCCATTGAAATTAATGAGACAGCTAAGAACGCTACCGCGGCAACAATCATTCCAACAATGCTGCCGATCTGCTGCGCTTTATCTTTATCAACACCAAACTCAATCAGCATATCGGTTACTACAGAAGAAATTTCAGTTGCCAGCATTTGCATTAAGCTGCCATGTCCCGTTTCCTCCAGAACAATATCTGCAACTGACATCGCAATCCCAATGGCGGCAATAGCAAGCGTCAACGGTGCAGCAGCACCAAAAGTTGCCACCGTAGCAATCACTGAAACAGCCAATAAGACATAACTGAAAATTTTACTCGCACAAGAAGCGGCTTTATTTGATTCTGCCGCTTTACGTTCAGCTTCCGCGGCCTCTTTGGCTTTTTTCTCTGAGTCTTTCCGAGAGGCTTCATTGATTTTCATCATGACCTCTTCTTGCTCTTTCATGCTACGAATAGAGTCTTCGTTCATCGCTTTTTTAAGCTGGGCCGTTAGCATGGTTAAAAGTGCTAACGTGTTCTCCCATTTATCACCATCAATGTCAGGTCTGCGGGGCGCATTTTCAAAGAACTGGTTTAGCTTATGGCTATCTTCCTGTGCAATTTCCGCCTGTTTTGTTACCGACTCAGCTGTTGCCAGTACTTGAATATTTAATAGGTTGATTTGGTGATTTAGCGTGGCTATTGATTGGTTTAACTGTTGCTTATCTGCTAATAATTTATTGCTTTGGCTGGTTAACCCTTCAATTGTCTGAGTTAAAGATTGCTTTGCCTGTGACAATTTATTCAATGCTTCAATATCTTCTGCATCGGTGGAGTTGACTGGAGGTATGGTAATTAACTCATTGATTTCAGCTAATTGTTCCTGTGCAGTTTGTAGCTTAAGGCCAGCCTGTTCGAACTGTTCTTGTAAAGAATCAGATTGTCTGTTTAAGCTATTTAACTCCGCTCGCAGTGTTTTATCTTCTTTTTGCTGCTCCTCAAATTGGTCATGCAAGCGACTCAATGCATCGGTGTTTTTCTTAAAAGTATCTAAAAGGATATTACCTTGTTCTCTGATTGATTCAGACTCTACATTCAGTAGCTTTATTTTGTTACTCAACTCACTAATATTCCCTTCGTGCAACAATTGGCGTATTGTTGAAAAAGTTTCTATCAGTAACGACTTTGCATTAAAGCTTTTTTCTTGCTGAGGCGAATTTGCCCCTTGCGGGTTTGCTGTTTTAGCCATCGCCCGCATTTTTGGTGCATTTAATTGTGGCGAATTTTCAGCACGAGAACGTTTCATTTGTTCTGTTGAAGCTAATGCCCCGCAGGCTTCTTCTAAGACTAGAACTGATTTCGTGATATCTTCCGTCAAAGCTAACGGGTTCTCACCCTTCAGAAAAGTGTGAATATTTTTTATTCGTTCGCTATTTCCGCTATTTGAAATATCAACCATTTTTATATCCTTAAGTATTAGAGCTTGGGTCCTTGGGCTCTACTGTTGCAAGATTTTTCTTTAATGCCGTTAAATAAGCCTGTGATTTGTTTTGTAAATCAACATCAGTACTGCTTTCCAATACACTTTCAAAGCAATGCAGTGCCGCACTACTTTTCTTCATCATTAAATTACACTGCCCCGCATGGAATAACGGCCTGTAGTCGTCTTTGGCAAGAACAAACGCTAAAGCATACAATTCAGTGGCCTTGTCATAACGTTTCGTTAATTGATAAACTGCAGCAAGCCCCATGACATAATCTGTATTATAAAAATCATAAATACTTAAAAAGCGGAAAAAAGTTTCAGCCTCTTTTAATTTTCCTTGCTGATAAAATTCGTAAGCATAGGAATAGATACCGTCCATTGTACTTTGTGGGATACCATGGATATCTTTATAAGTCGCACCATCCATTAGTGCTGTTGTGATATTTCCGAGCAATTCGTCCATATCAATATTTTGTGATTCTTCATATTGGGTATTATTCATTTATTTACCTTTGCATTAATATTGAATATATGATGCATTTTTACTTTTGCATCATAATTAATCAGATTTTTTTTGGCTTTAAAAAAACGATTTATTCTATGAATTATTTAATTTCATTCGAGAAAATTATAAATCAATGTCTTTCCTTCCCCATTAATTCATTCAAAGCTTCATCCACATCTATTCCCATTTTCACTAATTCGACCCTAATTAACCAAGATATAATTTGCATGATTTCCTCTAACCCATTTTCATCTATAAAACTGTCTTTCTTATATAACCGCCAAATGTTCCTTGCTAAAGGAATATCCCTAACAACTGGGACACCTTGTTGCTCAGCATATTTAATAATAGCTTTAGCTTGCATACCTCGACTTTTTGACAGTAAAAAGGGTAATGGAGCAATATCTGAATCATAATAAATTAACATTGCAATATGAGTGGGGTTGGCCATAACAAATGTCGAATTACGGACATTAGATTTAACTTCTTCTGATAACAACTCTTGATGCAACCCTCTACGTGCACTTTTAATATGAGGGTCCCCTTCGTTATCTTTATACTCTTTTTTAACCTCTTGTTTTTCCATCTTTAAGTTTTTAATAAATAAGAAAAACTCAGTGATCATATCCACTAAAATAATCAACAATGCAACAGACAAAAATACCACAATAAATGTAGTCGATAAGCTTGCCCATTGATGGATCATCCCATCGATGACAGTACGATAAAGCATAAAAATATCGTGCCGCCAAAGATAAAAAAAGACCACTGCAGATACAATAAATACAATTAAATATAAAAATGCTTTGATCAGTTCTTTTAGTGAGTTCAAAGAAAATATTTTTTTTAAGCCCGCGATAGGATTTAATTTAGTAAAATCAAGCTTTATTGCTTCTGTTGCGAGCCTAAAACGGCTTTGTAATAATGAAATTATTGTTCCCGCTAAAAAACATGCTAGTAAAATAGGTAATAAAACACCAATAAAAATAACAAAAAACTCCCAGAGTAAAGTATCGATATTAATATTCGACGGTGATTGTAGTATTTTCCTCATTAAAAATGCCAAGTCTTCTAAACTTGTCATTCCATCGAATACAAAAGCACTTACGACTAATACAATCGCTGCTACTGAATCTTTACTTTTATAACTTTGCCCTTTTTTAGCGGAGTCTTTAATTTTTTTGTCAGTAGGCTTCTCTGTTTTCTCTGCCATAATTTTTCACCATAGTTCTTAGCCTAATTAAAATTAATCAGCAAGAAAAACACTTTGTAATGGTGACAATGAAATCATATTTACTAATATATCTGGCACTTCATTTTGAAAATAAAGTAAGAATACAATAAATGCAATTATTGATTTTATTGCCAATGATAATGAAAACGCATTTAATTGAGGACAAAAGCGGGAGTATAAACCTAGTGCAACCTCTGTAATAAATAAAGTTACAATAATCGGCGCAGCTAAAATAACACCTTTTAATACCATGTTATTCAACCATTCCCCCAGAGGCAGACTATTAAAAGAGGAAAACCCTTGCCCCAATGGCAGCAAATGATAACTTTGTGCAAAAATTACAGAAAGTTGATACATCCCTCCTTGCGCTAAAAATACCATACAAACAATGTAACTCAAGAAAACAGCAAGTTCAGACGCTTCCGTCCCACTTGCAGGGTCAACAATACTGCTAATGGTTTCACCACGCTGAGTGTCAATTAGCTCACCAATCACACTTGCGATCATAAAAGGTAAACCTAAGATGAAAGCCAATATTAAACCGACTACGATTTCATATAAAAAAATTTCAGCTAAATTTGTTTGATCCCATTGAATATTTGCCCCTGCAAAAAATGGCCATAACCCCAATGCAATATACATAACTACACAGTTTTTGATGACCCCTCCATTTAATAGCTTATTGCTAAAAAAAGGCAAAAAGAACATCACGGGCGCTATTCGTAACCATGCTAATGCTAGTTTTATGAGTTCTTGCTGAAACAAAAAAAACAAATATGATGCCAGCGAAACTAACTCTTGGCTCATTAGAGTAACCCTACCGCAGGAATCGCAATGGTAATTGCCTCTATTGTATAATTTATTACCTTATCGGCTAACCACCCGGAGATCATAAATAACGAACCAAATACAGCTAATAGCTTAACGCCAAAAGGTAGCGTTTGTTCTTGCAGTTGGGTCACGGTTTGTATTAACCCTACTAATAACCCGACAACCGTCGCAACAATGACAGGGATTGCTGATAAAACAACAATTAATAACATTGCTTTATTACTGATATATACAATTTCATCCATATCAATATCCCACGTCAATGCTGTGCAAGTTCAAAATATTGCATTACCAACCCTTTGGAAATTAACGTCCATCCGTCAATAGCAACAAACAAAATTAATTTCACAGGAACTGAAATAGTTACAGGGCTCATCATCATCATTCCCAATGCTAATAGAATGCTGGAAATAACTAAGTCGATAACAACAAATGGTAAGTACACATAGAAGCCAATTTCAAATGCAGATTTAATTTCACTTAACGCATAAGCAGGTAATAATGAAAATAATGTTGGTTCGGCTTCTGCTTTACTAATTTCGTCTTCAGTACGCCCCTGTTGAAGGGATTCGAAAAAAGTCACTAATTGTGGGTCAGAATACTTTTGCAAATACGTTTTATAGCGTCCTAGCCCGTCATCAACAAAGTTATCAATCGATTCAACATTACTAAAGTCGACGCTTTCTTGGCGCATATAGTTATTCACGTCCTGCAATACTGGCATCATCACAAATAGAGATAATAATAGAGCAATTGCATTCAATACCATGGTCGAAGGAACTTGCTGTACACCCATTGCATTACGAACCATAATTAATACAATCGATATTTTTAAATAGCACGTTCCTGCGGCAATAATAAAGGGTAATAATGTTGAAAATGCAACTAATGCTAATAAAGGGATTTCTTGTGGTACCGTTGGCATATTAAACCCTTGAGTCACCTAGGCTAATTATGCGAGTGATTTCCAAACCTAATTCACTATCATCACCTAAGTAAATAAGCTCACCTTCAGCAACGAGTTGCTTATTTGCATAGACTTTAACTTCGCGTTCTTTATTTTCCCCAATAGAAAAAATAGAACCTGGTTGGATATTATTAAGCTCAGTAACCGCAATATCACTATGACCTAATACAAATGTAAGTTTGACATTCATATCTGCTAAATTAAATGGGCGTTCAATTTCATCTTGATATTCTTCTGTCGGTTGGGTATCTGTACCGTCTTCTTGTAATAATATTTCTTCAATCATAAATAAGCCTTCTTCTTGTTTTTGGAACCGAGCAAATACACGCCCAGCGACCAACATGTGCAACTGTAGTTGCTGAATATAAAGTGCGTCTCCCAGTGCTAATGAACGCAGTAATGAGAGGCTAATATAACTGCCCCCTAACACCCAATCAGCGAGGAGTGAGAGGTTTTCCAAACCACCATTTGCTTGCTCACGTACTGCCAAACCGTCAATTGGAGCACAAAGAAAAGCCTTTCCAAGATGCTTTTCTTTCACAGACAAACTAAACTGGTTAATCGCGTTACCATCAATAACTTCAACCGATTGGTAATTAAACTGGCTATCAAAAAAGCATTTGTCCTTATTTTCGAAAGCAAAAATGTCACAGAGCATTTGGCTACTTAATGAACTCCATGCATAATGTGCCAAGTCAGGCCAGCGATACCGGCACCAATCCTCAACATGCGTCAACACATTCACCTGTTGCATTTCCTTCTGTAAACACACATTGAAATAACGCTGCTGTGAATGTGTACCGTGGGTAACCACCTCGACTTGGTATTGTTGCTGCCAAGTTTTTAACTGCCTTTCTCGCTGACTGACTCGCCGAATTTTCAACATATTTAATCTTCTTCTTGCTGATGCTGTTCCTGCTGACGCTGTTTTTGCTGTTGGTCATGCTGACCGCGTTCTTGTTCTTGGCGGAAATAAATATTTTTTTCACTACTTAATAAATGTTTATTGTCCTGCAACACATGCTGTACCTCGCGGCTATAGGTAGAGGCAATAACATCTGTTTTTGTCGCTAATTCAAACGTTACCGACGGTGCATTCTTCCATTGCTGAAAGGTATAAGTTAAGGTTCGCGGTGAACTCTCATTCACTTGAGCATTCTTAATTGCATTACTATGCTCAATCCATTGTTCCACCTTTTGCGCGGTCGAAGACAGCTCGCTAGCTGGGGTCCCCACGGCAACCTGAGCCTGTGGCGCCATCGCAACTTCAACAGGCATCGGGCTATTTCGAGCTATATTAGCGCCATCATTATTTGTGTTCTCTTGCAAAACGGACTGGTTTTTCTCACTTTTCGTCAGAATTTGCATAAAACGCTCTGTGGATATTCCTGCATGCTCATCAACACTCGGTTGGTGACCTTCTAGCATTGTTTCTAAGGCCGCTACCCCATGCTCATTACTGCTTTGCCCCTCACTACTTGTCTGTATTGACTCTGGTGACCCCATCATTTTTTCAGCGGTAATCACCTCTGAGATAAATGGCTTTTCGGGGGACAACAGGGTAGAAAAAACATGCTGTTGACCTTTATTCGCAACTGAAGCTTTCACATCATTTTCATTGTTGAATAAATTTAACACCGGTTGTTCAGTAGCCTCACCTTCCATTGCGCCGGATGAACGCAATAAGCTATTCGGCTTTAACACTGCATCAGAATTGTGTGTATGAAGAATTGGCATACCACTCATATTGATTAACGGAATATCATCATCTAACAGCGTATAATCTTCTAAATCGTCTTGAACATCGCCTAGAATCAATGTGCTATCTTCCTCATTCCCCTCTAATAACAACGGGTTAGACTCACCGTTAAGTAACCATGTGCCATCTATCTCTAATTGGGGAGTAAAATGTTCTACAATCAGCGCTTCCACTTGCAATACATTCTGCGGTTCAGTTTCCAACATCATGTGGTCTGTATTTTGGGGTAAATAGCGTAAAGGCATAGAAACGACCGGCTCCGCAATCCCCATAGAAGCAGTATATTGCCCCCCAAAACATAGGGTATTACTCGCAAAATCGGATTGTGTTTTTGGTTTAAGTAATGTCTTTTGTGCAAAAACATTTGCGACTTTCTTAGCGAGTCGCTGAAAAGAAAGAGCATTTACGTTTTCTTTACCTTGTTGGTTATAGCCATGTGTTGGTTTTACGATTGCTCCAACTAGCTCAGTGGTATTATTGATTACTTTTTCACTCGAAAGTGATTTAATTGCTGACATGAACAAATAGCTCCTCTATTTCATGTTGCTGCTGACGCTCTGATTTTAAACATTGTTTAGTACGTTGCTGTTTGAGATATTTTTGGAATTTTTCACACTTGTTGTGTAACAAAAGTGCCTGTGCTTTTATTTGTTCTGCTAATTGTTGGTATTTTTCTATTTGTACCGACATGCTGTCGATTTGATATTCAAATTGCGCAATATTTGCCAAAACTGCAGCTTTGAGGCGTTGGCGTTCCCAAAATGCAATCGGTTTTAGTTCTTGAGAATTTTCATATAAAATAACTTGTGCCGCTAAAATTCTGACCCGCTCCTGAACTTCGGAAATATTTTGCTGTAATTCATAGATAGCTAAGTTTATTTTTCCTTGTTCTTGCCGTGTTTTATCTAAGCGGCGCTCAGTGAGAAGTAATAAGTTTTTAACACTCATGACACTAATCGATTGAGTTGCGTCAATATATCTTCAGAACTTTCAGGCTGTTCCATCCCTTGTTTTAAAAACATTTCAATATCCGTTTGCTTTGCTAGTACCCTATCGTTATCCACATTTTCCCCTTCACGGTATTCACCTAAATCTAAATACAACTGAAGTTGCTCAAGTTTCCCAAGCATTTCACGTACTTCGCCCGCGGCTTTTCTATGCTCTGGTGAAGTGACTTTGGGGAAAACACGGCTGATACTTTGCAAAATATCAATGGCGGGATAATGACCCCGGCCAGCAAGTTTATGACTAAGATAAATATGTCCATCGAGGATTGAGCGAATTTCGTCACCAATAGGATCAGCCTCATCTTCACTCTCAAGCAAAACCGTATAAAAAGCCGTAATGGCACCTTGTTTCAAACGCCCGGGACGTTCGAGTAACATGGGTAATTGCTCAAATACAGAGGCAGGGTATCCACGCCTTGCCGGTAATTCCCCCGTTGCCAATGCAACATCTCGTAACGCCCTTGCGTAGCGTGTCATGGAATCAACATATAGCAACACGTTACGCCCTAAATCACGGTAATACTCCGCAATAGTCGTCGCTAATAATGCGGCATTGCAACGCTCTATTGGCGGACTATCCGATGTGGCATACACTAAAATAGTTTGTGCAGCATGAGGGGAATGCTTCAATTCCTCTATAAACTCAATAACTTCTCGACCTCGTTCCCCAATTAAAGCCACCACATGAATATCCGCACTAGCATGGTTAATGATCATATTCATCAATGACGTTTTTCCACTTCCCGCCGCAGCGAAAATACCAATTCTCTGCCCTAAACCACAGGTCAATAGCCCATCTATTGCACGGACACCTGTCATTAAAGGCTCATCAATTGGACGCCGTTGTGTAACGTTAGCCGGTGGACTATCAATCCGTTGCAAACGGTTATCAAGATAAGAAACTTCATCAGCATTCTCAGTTAATTGTCCAACTTGCTCACCCGCCGCATTAAAAATTTTCCCTGCCAACGATTCATTCACAGAAAAAACAAATGGGTAGCCACTTGGGCGAATAACCACCTCACGCGTTAAACCTTGAATACGCCCAATTAAACTTAATACAGTTAAACCTTCTTTAAAGCCCACAACTTGGGCTTTCGCAATAATCTCTGGATGCGAAATAGACCGTTCGATAAAACAAATTTCACCAATAAACACCCCTTGTAGGGGTGCTTCAATTAGGCATCCATGAATGCGCGCAGGATGCGCGCAGATATCAAAGAGTTTCATTTTTTATCTTGATAATTTAGGCTGAAAGTTGATCACGCAATACATTTGCGCGCTCAAAAAACTCTTCAAAACTATTTGAAAATAATGACATTTCATTCAAAGCTGAATTTTTTAAAACTGCAGATAAAATAAGCGTGTCATCAACCAAATTTAAAGCAGGCTGACCAACTTGGAAATTATTAGGCGGATACTCCATCATAGATTTCAATAATAAACCGCTCACCGAATCTAAACGGCTATAATTACACTCTGATAAAGCACACCAAATAATAATATCGTCCGATGTTAGGTCAATATTAATTGCCGGTGAATCATTCATTTCTAATTGAATATTCGAGTGGCAATCTAATTGGGTATTAATTAAATCATCACGTCCCATTTCACCTAAATATTCATTTAGTACTTCTACAAAACGGTATTTCATATTTTTATTCCTTATGTTTATTTGATAATGTTTTACTATCGGTAATTGCTATTGGTTATATTGTATTAATAACGTTAACTTTTACGGTCTCAGAAACTTCATTGAAAGAGAGCACTTCCAATTCAGGGAATCGAGCCTCTAGGATTTTTTTAACAAAACGGCGAATATCAACTGGCACTAACATGCTGATATCTCTAACAGACAAGTAGCTATTTTCTAACGCTAGCTCAGCTGCTTGAATCAACGCATTACTGGTTTCTGGTTCAAGGTGTAAATACACCCCTCCAGATGATTGGCGAATTCCTTGGCGGATCGTGTCTTCAGTCACTGAATTGACCATTAATACATTTAAACGCCCCTCGACGGCAAAACGCGAAGAGATATAACGCGCCATACCACTGCGAATATGCTCAACTAACATCAAACTATCTTTTTCTTTAGGTACCCATTGCACCAAATTTTCAATAATGAGCTTCATGTTCCGTACTGATATTTTTTCCATCAATAAACGCTGGAAAACCTCTGTAACCTTCTGTACTGTTACATGGCGATAACACTCTTTCAGTAGTTCAGGGTATTTTCTCTCAAGGTCGTCAAGTAGGTTTTTAGTTTCTTGGATACCAAAAAATTCATTAATATGACGCAGCATCAAGGTACTAACACAATCAATCATTTCCGTAATATCATCACGGCTATATAACCCTAGTTGTTCAATGCTTTGTTTCTCTTGGTCCGCAACCCAATGGCTCGTAACACCATATTCATCAGTGTACTTGGTTAATTCGATTCCAAGATGCTCCAACTCATCAGTTTGTGTTAATAGGCGATGACCATGAAAATAAATATCGTATTCACCCGCTTTAACTTCATTAATTAAAACCACAATTTTATTTTCGGGTACAATAGGAGAGTAATTAATCGCAATATCAGGAATACGATACCCATAACGAATAAACACATCTTTTTTCATTCGCGTTAGAAAACGATGTTCTTCTAAATGCGTTTTATAATCCTGATTAACAGAAATAATAATGGGTAGTGTTTCAGGAATATATTCTTCCTCAAATTCTTGATTTGCACGCTGAGTTTCCCCTTCGGTCACTTCAGGATTAACACACTGACTTTCTTGTTGGGTCTCATGAGTTTTCTTCTTACGGTTTTTGTAATGACGAACACCAAACAACCCAAAAAGAAGAGCAGAAAGAAGTAAAAATATACTCGTCGGGAAGCCCGGCAAAAAGCCCATGAAAAATACAATTAAACCAGTAATTAAAATAGTAAAATTGTTGGCAAATAGCTCAGAGACAATGTTTTCCCCTAAGTTTTTATCATTGCCCCCTACACGAGTGACAATAAAGCCCGCACTAATAGAGATCAGCAGCGCTGGAATTTGTGCAACTAAACCATCACCTATCGTTAATAATGAAAAAGTATTTAAGGCCGTTGATACATCCATACCTTGCTGGGCTGTACCAACAGAGATACCACCAATTAAGTTTACAAAAATGATAACAATACCGGCGATAGCATCCCCTTTAATAAACTTCATTGCACCATCGAATGAACCAAATAACTGGCTTTCTTTTTCTAAATCGCCTCGTTTCTCTTTAACGGTTGCCTCATCGATAACACCTGCACGTAAATCTGCATCAATACTCATTTGTTTACCAGGCATCGCATCCAAAGAAAAGCGAGCGGCAACTTCAGCAATACGTTCAGAACCTTTGGTAATAACGATAAATTGTACGATAGTCACAATGGCAAAAACCACCATCCCAACGACTAAGTTATCTTGAATAACAAACTCACCAAACGTGGCAATAATATCCCCAGCATCCGCCTCTAATAGAATCAAACGACTAGTACTAATTGATAGCGCCAATCTAAATAATGTACTTATTAATAATATGGATGGAAATGATTGAAAATTCAGTACCCGTGTAATATAGAAAGAGCTCATAAAAATGAGGACTGAAATCATAATATTTAAGCCAATTAATAAATCGACCAATATTGTAGGTAATGGAATAATTAACATCGCAATTACCATCACCATAATAACCAATACCATTAACTCTGGCCGTTGGCGGATTTGTAATAAAAATCCAGTTATGCTTTTCATAGAGTTATTTATTTCCTATTTTTATTTTTTGATAATTTCTTGTGCCACAATGTCATTCATTTGTTTTTTTAAATGTTCCAATATTTCATCCCTTGATTCCAATATAGGAAATACCGAAATCGGAATAGTAGAAAAGGCCAAAAATACTAATTGCAAAAACCTTGCTCGCGTCTCTGTGTGCATGAACCGTAATTCTTTATTCACAAATATGACAATTTGCTCTTCAAAATCAGCTAGCCCACGAATACCGCTAATAAATATTTGGCTGAGGGATTTCTCTAACACCAATTTTTGGTTATCTATTTGATAACGAAAAAAATCCGCTTGAAAAATTTTCTGGCTAAAGATGCAATCAAGAGATTGCAGTTCACGTAAACGACCAACTCGAATAAAAAAATTACCAAATTCACTGATATTCACATCACCAAGCGGCAATGCTTGTAGATCACACGCTAAAGCTCGAGCCAAATAACGCATCATATTTTCCCGCTCTTGGAGTTCCATGACTTCAACCCATTGTTCATATAAATATACGACAGGGCCGTCATAACCAATGAATTCACGGTAAACACTACGCAAGTTCCCTGCGCTTTGTTTCAATTTTTGAGCAAATGCCTTGGCAAGTAATGCCACGTTAGCGCCAGCTTGTGCACTACGCGCATTTTCTTCATTCAATAATTGCTCATAAAGTGTTTCGAGATATGCTATTTGCTCATTTTTAAACTTTTTGCGATGAATTAATGAAGCAAGCGCCATTAATAAATCACTAGGATCTGGAAAAAATTGCAATAATAAAGTGCGTAATTGCCGAGGATTCATTAACTGCTTATTTAGCAGAGCCTCAATTTGGGTAATTTTTCCATCTGCATTGCTATCTAAAATACGCTCAGCAAAGCGCATCCATTCTTCTTCAGGGTCTTTACGAGAACTTCCTCTGCGAATATGGCTTGCCGCTAACATGGCCATTGAGGCATATTCGCTGCTGCTGTCAATGACCCCTAACCCTCGGGTTACCTCGTCACTGTCGTCAGTATTACTCTTCGCTGACGCCCTGCTTTTATCTTGCGTACCAACCGAAAAACGGTTGCTATAGTTCAGTGGCGTTATTGCCATGACTCGCTCATATACTGTTGGAGAAATTGTACCGTGCCATGCAACTGACTATTGTGCTGTGTAATACGCGTTTTTTCTGAAAACTGACGCCCATCCCAAGCTTCGTTTTCATCTAATAAACGCGGTTGGATCAAAAACAACCTTACCATTTTTTGCTGATTAACTGACGAGCTACTAAATAAGCCGCCAACAAAAGGAATATCGCCTAGTCCAGGAATTTTGCTTTCATTTTCAATATATTGTTCACGCGTATAACCACCGATAAGTAAACTGCTGTCTTTCGCGATACGAGCAACAGTATTAATGGTCGTGCGGTTAATCGATGGCAACCCCTCAACACTTGAAGCTTTACCATCACTTCCATGACTTTGTGCACCGTCTTCAATGTTAACTTCCATTTCGACCTGATGACCCGCAGAAATACGAGGCATCACACTGATCATGGTTCCGTAAGTCACTTGCTCTAATGTCGCAATGCGCTCACCTTGTAACTTAGCGTAAAAACTGGTGTTGTTATCGAATAAAGCAGGAATGTTTTCTTGAGTCAGTAAAACAGGACGTGACACAATATGCCCATTTCCCTTTTTACTTAATGCATCAATCTGTAATAAAAAATCTTGGCTATTTGATAGTGTGCTACGGTTAAATGCGACAGCCCCTCGACCCGCTTTAAAGGTGCCAACTTCCCAATTCACCCCCAAGTTGTCTAACTCTGATCGTGTTATGTCAATAATCCACAAAGATAATTCGACTTGTCGACGACGAGTATCTAAGGTCCTAACCAGTTGCCTAACATAGTTAATTTGTTCTTGGCTACCTTTGACAATCAAACTATTGCTATCAGAGTGCGCCACCAGCGAGAGTACATTTCTCCCTGACGAGCTTTTCACTATCACTTGTTTCTGTGATGGAACACTTTCACCAATAGGAGCATCTAATAATTCATCAATTGAATCTTCTACTGAGTTCAATTTGGCTGGCTGAACATTAATCGTTTCTTCAACGGTGTTTCCGTTATCTTTAAATAAAGCTGAAATGACCGTTAACATGCCAGGTACCGTTGTACTTTGGCCGCGCGATGTATAGCTTCGGTCAGTAACTGAGGCATGTTTTAAAGAGATAACCACAACCTCACTGCCCACTTGTTCTTCTTGTTGAATCTGCTTATCTAAATACAGTGCCGCAGCCTTAATTAGCTCAACATATAAAGGCGGCCCCGAAACAAACAATAAGCTATCACCTCCTTGAGTACGAACAGGAAAGCGTTCATCATAAATGCCATTACGTTGAATATAATTGAGAACCTGCCCACTACTAACACCATGAGTCGGTATAATCGTACTGCGCATTTCACTATTATCGTAAACATAAATACTGGCACCATCGTCATACCACACTAATGCAATACGGCGAGTTAATGCTTTGAACATCTCATCCGCATTGGCTAGATTAAAATTGCCCGTTACTTTTTTCTGTGCCGCTAATTTACTTAAAATAATAGGCTTGTTTAATTGCTCAGCGACCGCCTCAAAAACTTTGCCAATAGCAATATTATTTGCAACAAATGTGTCATGGTTTTTTTCTTGAGCTACAGGTTGTGCAACAAAAATTTCAGACTGAGCTGAATAACCACTCATCGATAATAAAAGGAGTGCCAGTAATACCACTCCTCTTTTGTTACTGCTCATATAAATTGTCTCCAAGATGTCTTATTTCTGAAGGGGTAAGTCCCAACTCTTTTTTAAGATCATTGGTGAAGTGTGAGGCAGAGCAGTAACCCGCTTCTAATCCCACATCCAAAATTGAGCTTTCACTTTCAATTAATTGCAAAATAGCGTTTGCCATGCGAACACTCATAATCTTTCGCTTCGCTGTTTTATTAAAGTTTTCTCGATAAAGCTGTCTAAAATAAGAGGCTGAAACTCCATAACGAGCACAAAGCTGATTAATATTGGCATTTTTATCACTCTGCGCTGCAGAAAGAATAAATCGCATCATTCCGTAGGCTTCATATTTACGCAATATATTGCACCAAAACTCAAATTCAGGTTGCTCTCTAATGACTAAATCGATGACAACATTTTTAACTGATATGGTTGTAAAAAACTCTTCATCCAATGGAATATATTCTTGTACTATTTCATTACTAGAACCACATTTCGCTTTCTTAGAAAGGAAAGATTGCTTTGTTGCAGTATCAATAACAGCAAGAATTTCAACTAACTCTGATAACTCTATTGAGTAAATATCCCAGTTTGGGTTGTTATTAGTACTCAACACTGCATCATTGGCGATAAATATAGCGTTTTTTTCAAATTGAATATTTAAGTTTGAATATGGAGATTTATAACAAAAAGTCGCTGCTCCCTCAGAGGGAACTGCCAAAATCAGTTTATCCTGCAAAGAAAAACAGAGATCCCCATGTTTCAATAATGCAGCAATGTCTTTCTTTAGCATTATATAAGCCCTTTCTATTGATTAATATTTAGAATCAGGGTGCGGGATGCTCGCACAAAACACAAAGGAATAAAGCAGAATACTTCATACTTTGCCTCCTCACCCCTTAGTGTAAATGAATAAGATCTATTCAGCTGACTGAATAATATTTTCACTGTTTAATACGTTTAAATAATTTTATTGAGATTACATGTATGACAGACATAAATAACCGCACTTACATTATGAGGATCGCCAGTGGTGAAATGTGCGATCAGGAAATAATAATAAATTTAGATGCTAACTTGATTATTATTGGTGAGGATAATGATTACAAAACTAATATTTCTGATGAAGGGTTCACGAGTTACTCGATACCCAGCCATCAGGAAGCTTTTACCTTCTCAATCATTTCCTATGAAGACCAGATCGCGATTGACCTTCATACTAAAAATCAAAGTAAAATCATCCCAATCAATCTGCATGAGACTGTTTTAAAAGAGCTATTTCCTTTTGCGATTAAACGTATCGATACACCTTGGGAGCTCCCTCTTATGGAGGAAACTATTCCAGACAGTACTATTAAAACAGAAAAAATGAGGCATAAATTTAAAAAATCGCCATACGCCAGCAAAATAATAATCGGTATATCAATAATCACACTGGCATTTATCGGTTTCATGTCTATTCCCTATAATTCCGAAACAACAAAAACAATAGTAGAGAAAAAAAGACACGCTATTGAAGAGTTGATTAATGGAAACCATTACCCAGTCGTGGTCACTGAAGGCAAAAAAGATGAAATGCTGGTTTTAGTTAAAACTCAAAGGGATTTGGATTGGAGCATGCAACGTTTATTAAAATCTAAGTATCGAAACCAATTTAAAATTAATAAAATCAGTCATATCGAATATGAAATAGAAAATAAAATAGCAGAATTCATTCCTAATCTGTTAAAAATAAACATTGATAACCCATGTAACCCTACTATAAAACTATTAAATGGAAAAATATCAAGTAAAGAAACCGAATTTATTAACCAAACATTTTCAAGTTATTTTCAATGTTATAGTAAAAGTGAATTTAAAAATCTAAGCATCGCTGAATTAATAAAAAAATCCGAACTAGGATTAACAGAAAGTAATGTTCAATGGCATAAAATAACTGAAAACAATAAAACAATTTTTATTATTAAAGATAGCTTGAATGATAAACAAACTATTTCATTAATAACTTTTGCAAGTTCGTTTTATCAGCAATGGGGAGAAAGACAAATTCAATTTTCTATTTCATTAGCCAATAATGAATTAACAGGCAAGTCTTTTATCACAAAATCCAATGGTTATATTTTATTAGGTAACAACCATTGGTTATTCAATTCAAATAGATTTTAATATTAACAAAAAAGAGGAAATATTATGTCAACTAATGGTATGGCTGTAGATGCAAAGGGTAATTCAACTACGGGAGAATGGGTCTCATCGACTTTCGAAACCACCGACCCTATAAATAGTAAATATGGGATGATGTACCGTGCTTCCGCTGGCGTCAGTGCAAGAACAAAAGTGATTGCAGACGAATTACATACTATGCTTAATGATGGCAATCTTGAAGTAGATAACCCACTAGTGCTCGGTAAAATTACCGCATTAAGTGGTAACTATAATATGGCACGTCAATTACAAAGCAACGTCATGAAATCAATTAAAGACGCCGCTCAAGCAATCATTCGTAACGTTTAATAAGCATATAAGGGGCTGTTATGTACAGTACCCTTATTTTCTATAGGATAAATTTATGATTACCCCAATATCACTTTCTACATTGCCTAATATTACCGATGATATTAAAACAGCAGTACCTATAGGTTCATTTGAAGACAAAATAAAACAATTATTTTCAGAATATACAGCAGCAGTTAGTAATGAAAAAGCCAATTTAATTAATCAAGCTAATAATACAGATGTCAGTAATCCAACTAAATTACTTGAAATTCAAAATCAAGTCGGTAATTACAATTTAGCCATGAGCATGGTGAGTACACTAACACATAAGAGTGTTTCCGCGATTGATACGGTATTAAAAGCACAATAAACCATGAATATTTTAAAGAAACTACTGTTAATTAGCTTTGTAGGTTTATTACTGGGGTGTGATAACCAATTACTACTCAGTAACTTAAGCCAACGGCAAAGCAACGAGGTGCTAGCGATCTTGCAGGAGCATGGCGTTGAAGCTCACCGTAAACACGATAATAAAACAGGGGACTCCATCCAAGTCTCCCCCGACAACTTCGTGATTGCTGTCGACTTATTGCGCCAGTATAACTTGCCATCAAAAGACCCAGTCGAAATTATTCAAGCCTTTCCTGGTGATTCACTGGTCGCTTCTCCGCAAGCAGAGCGAACACGTTTACTTTCTTTGATTGAACAACGCCTTGAACAATCATTACTGTCTATTCCACAAGTCGTCAATGCCAGAGTACATGTCAGCTACCCATTAAATGGCAATGGTTCGGCTAAACAAGTACAAAAAATATCAAGTCTGGTGACATATTCAGGGAATGAAGACCCCAAGATGATGATGAATAAGATCAAACTGTTTTTAAACAGTAGCTTTGCAGAAACCACTTACGATAATGTTTCTGTGGTGATTGTTAACCGACCACCATTGCAATACCAAATTAAATCAGAACCGACAGGTTTAATTAACCCAATCATTCTGGGTGCCATTATTAGCATTATCGTTTTATTGTTTGGCTTATTAGTTTTTATCTGGAAGCGCCAAGCAAATAAAAAAGCCCCCATAAAAATGGTTGAGAATGCGCCCAATGCAGAGACTAAATAAACTCCTTATTCAACAGCAAGATATTTTTCTTGCACCTGGTAGCTATTTCCACTCGGAATTTAATGGTGATTTTTATCATCAATTACCCGTTTTATTACAGGAGCAGCATAACCACAAACTGATAGAACAATACGCATTACCCAGCGCAAACCCTCGTACTCCCTTATTGCCTAACGTACTATCCATACACTGGAAGCAATTACCCATTGTGGCAGTGCACATTGGAGGGGTAATGCAAACTGAGTCTCAGCAACAATCAAGGAAATTACCAAATAGTGAAACATTACGCCGATATTTCCGCAGGCCATTAAATGCCCAAGATATATTAAACAATAATGCACCTACCGCATTAATTGCATTAGGTGCTGCAAAGGTTTTATCGAGTTTAGCCCCTTTTGGCAGCGCTTATATCCTACGTGCTAAGTATATGTTTAATCGTGAAATTCAACAAATGATCCCAGCACATAGAGAAACAATGTTGCCTTGGAATATCATTGAAGAAATATGCCATTATATTAATAGAAACAAAAACAATGAAAATACCGCCATCAGTTAAAGAGACTTCACAAGAAAGAGTGTTAATTAAAAAACGAGCTTTAAGTGCCTCTCAATACCAAAAAAATGTAATTCAATATGCTCAATCTAAGGCAAATGATTACTACCAGCAGGCAGTAAGTGAAAAAGAAAGCATATACCAAACCGCTTATCAGCAAGGTTATAATGATGGTGCTAAACAATTACTTGCCGATTTCATTGAAAGCCTTAATAACAGCGAAATCGCATTACAAAAACGACTTAGCCAAAGTGCAGAACAACTTGAAACGTTACTCGTTAAATTGTTTAGTGACCCACGCATAAAGGATATTGTGGCAGATTATTTTCTTCATCAACAGGAAAACCCTTGTAATATAAACCTACACCTTCCCGCTGATATGCAACCCTTTTTGAAAGAGCAGCATTCTGGAATACAAGTTCAAACAAATACAAGTAGCGCAACCATTGCATTAGAGGTAGATAATAAAATTTGTTATTTTTCGCCATCAATTGCTGCCAAAAATACGTTACCGCAAATTTTTTCTGTCGCTAACCGCTGCCTAATTATAGAAAAACGGAAAAAAGCGTATCAAGCGCTAATTACATTATTGAACATTCATCGAGGCGAACATGACTCTATTAGTAAATAATCTAAACTCATCACCACTGTTGACGTTAACGCCAGAACTTACTTTGTCATCGAAGCAAGACATTCAACAAAAAATGACAGCGGCGTCAAACCCAACCTCTTCATATACTTTAAATGATAAAAAAACTACGGCTATCCCCATGTCATCGGAGGCAAAAATGAAAATTGATCTTTTCATTAATCAATTAGAACAAAAAGATAGCGAGAAAGAGTTCTTTGCCTACTTTTTTAAGACCATGATCCACTTAAGTAAAAATGAAAAAGAAGAGTTTATTGCTGGAGCTTCTCAAGCCCTTTCATCACGCCCAGATGAAAAAGTCCCGTCACTTAGTGACCGATTTAATAAAGCTTTAAAGCGTTATATCTCAATCAGCCTGATGAGTGCACCTATATCAGAACAACTAAACCGTAATATTGGTCAGATAAAATTAGAAACTGATGATGAGGATGATGTTGAGATCATTTAATTTTACCGCCCCCATCAATTTCAATTGTTGGGGGTATTATCAATCATTAATAAATTTCGTCTTAATTTTTAATAAAAAACATACGACCTGAACTCGCCCAACAAAAAAATAAAAAATATCACTATTTTTTTGATATATATCCCCACCATAAATGCCTTAAATTTACCCTGTTGTCATAATATGTCTTAATATAAAAAAACGACCTTATTTTTATGTAACATCATTTTTTTATATTGAAGCATATATTATCGCTAGTTAGGGTAGATATGACTTATTATCAATTTATTAATTATGGAAAAATGTATGAGTAGTGTTGATTACAATGAAATCGAGCCAACGGTCTTATTAGCTGAACAAGTCGTTTATGACCCATTAAAAAGAACCCTTTCACGAGGGAAAATATCCGCTAATCTTACCGAAAACGAGTCTTGTTTATTAAAAATATTATTAACTAAGACAAGCAACAAGAGAGAAGTTATGTATGAAATTTGGGAGAAAAGAGGAACTATTGTGACTGAAAGTAGCTATTACAAGCTAGTTAGGCAATTACGCCAATCTTTTAAAAAGGTTGAGTTAGACGAAAATTTGATTATGACCTTACCTAGAATTGGCATTTTATATACTGGGGAAAAATCAGAGATGCCTATTTTATCAAAATACAATTTAGGAAACACATTATATTCTTATATTAAATGTTTCTTCCAGAAAGTCTTTGTCCGTTCATTCCAATAAGTTGAGTTATTATCATGCTAATTATTAAAGCATTAAGAAAAGCATATAAGTCTCTGTTACCTATATTATTTATTAGCACATTGTTAGGCTGTAGCTATTTTCCTAAAAACTTTCTAAGCAACACAGACCACCAATTACAAGGGGAGATTTATTCACAGTCAATCATTCCTGAAAATTCAGAAATTACTTTATCTATCAGCCCAATAGATACATTAGCATCACCAAAAGAGAGTTTATTAAACTATCAACTACACACCAATGAAGCGAGCAAGGTCATTAGTTTCAAACTCGATTTACTTGAGGAGTTTGTTAATAATGCTCCAAATTTAGGCATTAGCATCCGAGTTGAAAAAAATGGTGAGTTAATCTTGATGAACAATAAAGTAACAGAATTACCTAGGAATTTGTCAGAAAAAATCACACTTTCAGTATCATCAACAAAATAAGTATATAAATAATAATTCAATTAAAATTCCGTGACGAGTTTATACAAAAAACAATATCATTAATGAAATAACCGCTCAAATAAAACCATAAAATAAATTAATTATCACTCTATGACGTTTATTTTAGCCCCAAGGATGGAGCTAGGTATTTCCATTGAAATACACCATAAACATATTCTTAATTTATTCTATTCGGAGCTATTTGATGAAAACCGGAGCACGGGCCCCTATTCCTAAACATTACAAAATAATAACTTGGCTAAATATTATTAGCCAAATTAGTTTTCCTTTGGCCTGTACCTTCACCCCGATTATGGCGAGTAGTTCAAATAACAATAACGTTAAATGGTTGCCAAACACCGCCTCTCTAAACTACCGTCAAACCCAACCCTATGTTTTAAAAGAGGGAGAAAGCACGGCGACCATCGCTAAACACTATAATATGTCCGTGGATTCACTAAGGAAATTGAATCAATTCCGTACCTTCGCCCATTCATTTGAACAATTAAAGCCGGGTGATGAATTAGATATCCCCATGGCTCCCCTCCCAACAATCCAGTGGGATGATATAAAACAGCCCCAACCGGCAGCAACGCCAACCCCCGAAGAAATGAAGTTCGCTCAATTCACCACTCAAGCGGGTAAATTTCTCTCAAATAAACCCAGTGTAGATTCAGCCGAAAAGCTAGCTCGCAATATGGCGATGTCAACAGCAAGTGATTCTATTCAACAATGGCTAAATCGAACTGGCAACGCTCAAGTTCGGCTCGAGGCAGACAAGGATTTTTCACTCAGCAAGATTCACGCATTGGCCTCAACATTAACTATTATTTAGGAAAAACGTGAAAACAACATATTGACTCAGAAGCTGTTAGTAAGCTTCGTTCATTAGTTGGCAGTCGCTACGATTTTGTTAACCGAAATAATAATATCATTCTACAATATCAAAAAAATGATGTGATCCACCTGTCATTCACTGATGTTATCACTGGTTTTGCGGGAGAGAAAAAACCTTTATCTTTCAATGTGAATAGCAAGAATGGCTTCGATCACGTCAAATCGTCAGCCCCTCAAGTCGTTGCAGCCGTCGGTCAAATTATTGATGAAAAAAATGGCAAATACAGCATCATAAAGCCCGACTATAAATTTGAAGTTAATAAAGATGATAGCAATAATAAATGTAAAGCGAATTTGGATATCTTTAGAAACCCGCGACATTTTATGATCCAGCCAATCACTAAACTGGATATAGGCAGTAAAAAATTACTGACGCCACTGCGTATTAACCATACCGTTGAACACGTCAAAAATAATGCAGATAATGTTGATTTTCATAACTATTTTGAATTTACCACGTCAGAACGATATAAATTCAATAGTATCGAGAGAAAATACTCTGTACTAAGTAATTGTTTACGCAGTGAGTATGGAACGGGGAATCTAAAAACTCATTTGAAATTTGGTGATAAATCAGCAACTGTTAACGAAATAGAGTTTTATTGGGAAGGAGGAAACCGATATCCTCATAAACCTAGTATTTAAATAACAACTTGATTTAACCACTAAGCCAGTTGCTAAACTCAACTGGCTTTTTATTGAGTCTCACTGCGTTTTCCCTTCGCATATCAAAGGAAAATCATCTGCTGAACTTTCAACCGCACGCTTAGCTAGGCTCTCCAAGGAAGCAAATAATTGCTGCGCTTCCAGTTCAGATAGATCAGCGGCTAAGTAGTCATTCCACTTATCTAACTTATCATTCAATTCACCCACGATAGTGTGACCAAGTGGCGTCAACGATATATGGTAAGCCCGTTTATCAGTTTGGCTATTGGTTTTCACTATCCAGCCTTTGTCTAAAAACTTACCGATCCCTCGCGTTGTTACCGATTTATCCACCACCATCGCTTTCGAAATTTGTTCTAGTGTAGAGGCATCATATTGATGAACATGTAAAATCATCAAACATTCAATCGCATTGAGCCCATAAGGCTCCCCCATCCATTTCATATAATGGTGAGCCGCTCGACTGATCACCCCAAATACCCGAGCCTGTTCTGTACGCATAAAACCCTCTTTAGTTGATTTTATCAACTAATTAGTCGATAATCACACCGCAATTGGTTGATTTTATCAACTACTAACCCATTTAACACGCCAAATTTATCGATAATCTATGCCACATAATACAAATTTACTGCTTCGCTTAGGGTTTAACCCTATGCGCTTTCGTTTTGCTATCATTACCGCTTGCGCATCGATTGCCGCCCTTTTTATTGCACAATATTTACAACTTGTTCACCCACAATGGGCCGCTATGACCGTCTGGGCCTCAGCACAACCTTGGCGTGAAAACCTACTGGAAAAAAGTTGGTGGCGTTTCGCGGGAACCGTGATAGGCGTATTAGCTGGGGTGGTATTAATTCAACTACATCTCATCAACCCCTTATTGTTTATCGTAGGATTAGCTATGTGGTTAGGTGCATGTAGTGGCATAGGCCAACTACAAAAAGGCTTCGTGGCCTATGGCACCTTTTTGGCAGGTTACTCTGCGGTGATGGTCAGTATGCTCAGTGTTCACAGCACCGATGACTTGTTTATGGTAGCTTGGGATAGATTGTGGACAATCCTTGTCGGAGTGCTTTCAGCGGTGGTATTCAATTTTTTGTTTACCCCAAAACGTGAACAAGAACCTGTGATTACCCTTAAAAACCAAATTGATACGCAGTTTTATCAAGTTATGCACCAAGCGATCGAGAAAAAAAAGCCTATCAAACAACAGGATATTGAACAACTGTGGCAGGCAATGGTGAGCTATGAAGATATTTTAGAAGCTAACCGTATTGGCTGGCGTTATCACCGTAAACAGGTCGCCAAAGCACGGCAAAAACTCATTTCCCAAAGCCAGATATTGCTACACTTAGAACAATTTCAATCCATGCCATCTTTCTATTTCCCATCACAGGAGCCCACGGATACCCAATGGAAACATATTTTATCTTTGTGCCCGAATGGTGCGCTCAAAACACTGCTAATCCCCCTTTACTACGCAATGTTAGGTAAATCAATCAAACGCACGAATCAAAATGACCCGCTAAAACTTCATCAAAATAAGATTTCTGCTTGGCATGCTTTTACGCGTTCCTTTGTTACCATAGGTGCCGTGGGGGTTTTGTGGCTATGGACACAATGGCAAGCTTTAGCCTATCTCACACTCGGTCTTTCCGTAATGTTAGCACTGTTTGCTTCTATCGATTACCCAGCAAAGTTTATGAAATACATCTTTACCGGGCAATTTTTTGGCGCGATTGTCGCATTAATTTGCACTTGGTGTTTATGGCCTTTCGCCTCATCATCATGGCAGATGACATTGTTAATCATCCCAGTAATCATCAGTGGCGTTGTGATTTATTCACACAATAAATTAATTCTGATCGCATTTGACTACATCATGGTTTCGCTGATTTTACTACAACCTAGCTACCCATTTCCCCTCACATTTACGCAAAATGTGGGTAATGCCATCGCAGTGGTATCCGGCCCGCTCGTCGCGATGGCGGCTTTTGCTTGGATTTTCCCAACCAACCCTAAAAAACGTTACCAGCAATTAATTCATCTCTCAGAACAGCAATTTAAGCAAGGGATAAATTTGCTATTAAAAGGCAACAAACCCTCAACAACCCAGATAATGCATCGCTTACTTAGCGGGTTATTACTAGCAAGGAAAAATAAACAACCTTTTACCTCTACAATACATTTTTTTGAAATCAACCATGGTATTTGGCTAAATTTATTTATCCTTAACAAAAAATTTGCCCATTCTCCATCCAAGAAACGTGCATTACTTGTCCTTGAAAAACGAATACAGCAAAATCGCTTAGAACCTAATAAGCTAAACCAACTTATTAATCGGTTACAAAACCAAAATAAGCCGATTAAAGAACTTGAACAATTGAAAGAATACTTAATCAAGAAAAACTCAATGCATTGTTTTCTCTCTCCCCCTGAAGGAGGTTAGAGATTAGCGACTAAAAGGGACAATATGATTCTCTGGGCTAGGTTTTAAAAAACAAATCAGTACAAGTACGATGATAGCAATGACGAAAATAAGACTAAATCCATCAATAAACGAGCCAACATATGATTCTCGATTAATTAACGATACTATAGACATAGTATTATTTTCAGTACTTAGCATTTGTTCACCTGTTTGAATAAACGCAGTTTTATGGCCAAAATGCTCATCAAAAGAAATACGTAAATACGTATTCATTAATGCCCCAGCAAGCCCGGGCATTAGTACTCTTGCAATTGAAACATAAGCACCTAAATGCAGCGCAAATTGCGGTTGCATATTCACGACAAATAACGAAATTAACCCGATTAATACTAAACATTCACCAACGGATTGTATGATCATTAACGGAATAAATTCATGTATACGCCATTGGTAATCAATTTGCATACCGAGCAGGCAACTATAACCCATTAATACAACACCAAGCGTCATTAGTAATCGGCCATCAACCCGCTTAGCAAACCAAACGGCAATTGGGCTAAAAATTAAATAAGCGATAAACGCAATATTCGTGACTTCACCAATTTGGAATGGTTTTAACCCCCCCACAGACGATAAAAATGAAGGAATAAATAGGGAATTAGTCAACATTAAGAAACCGTACAAACAAGAAATAATAAAACAAATACACAAATTTCGATTAGCTAACCAATTGGGATGAGCAAAGGTCTGCTCAAAATATAATGCTCGCACGATAAAAATAGTAAACAGTGAAGCACTCCCGATAAGACAAGAAATAATAAAGCCGGAATCCCCCCAACCCAACATCTCACCTTGTACAACACCTATATATAATAAAACCAAACTTAGAATTTTAAGGAGCATTCCTCCCCAATCTGTTTTCTCAAAAAGCCCATAATTTATTTCACTTAGCGGTAATCCTTTCCATGCGAATATGCATATCATTGCAGCAAACAATGCGCATCCCCAATACAGCCACTGCCAGCCAATAACCTCAATAAATGACCCAGAAACACCAACCCCCGCATCCATTCCTAAAGAAACCCTTAAGCTGTAAGCGGCCATGACAATCAACCAGACATTAGGTTGTAAATTTCTTAGTGCTAAAGAAATTGTCATTGGCAAATAAACACCTAAGCTCAAACCAATAATAAAATGAATAACTAGTAATTCTGTAAACCCATAATTTCCTCCAATAATAGGAAAAACAACAAAAACACCCAGTAAAATAGCACTTGTTGCCATCAATATCCTTTCAGCGCCTAAAATAACCATAAACCAAGGGGTTAATGTCATACTGGTTAATTGAGCTGCATTTAAAGCAATGTTTAACCAACTCCCCTCCTGAACACCAAGCGCAAAAACCCCCCGTAAATCACCTAATGAAAGGGAAAACATACGAGTAAATAATGTCGATAAAATAGCGCCAAGAAAAACAGAAACTACAGCTAATAAAGGTTTTGTTTCCTTTGCACCGTGAAATAAGCTTAAGAACATCTTATTTACCTTTTCTAGCCATACTTTGTGTATCAATATCCACAACTACTGACATACCTGGACGCAACCTATCTAAATGATTTTGTTCAGATAAAAAACTAATATAAACCGGTATACGTTGAACAACCTTAGTAAAATTCCCACTACTGTTATCCGCGGGAATTAATGCGGATTCCCCACTGCTTTGCGCTCCAATATCGCGCACAACACCTTTAAAAGTGGAATCTGGAAAAGCATCAACCATGATAGATACCGCTTGCCCCGCATAGACATTTTTCAGTTGTGTCTCTTTTAAGTTTGCAATGATATAAGGCTGCTTATTAGGTGTGACAGTAACAATCTCTGTGCCGGGTGTAACAAGGCTACCAATATTCAATTTAACTTTATTTAATTGCCCATCAAATGGAGCGGTAATAGTGGCATAAGAAGTTTGAGTCTCCGCTTGTTTTAAATTCGCAAAGGTAATATCCCGTTCTGCGACCCGTATTGATTCTTGCTGGCTTAATATATGTAACGATTGTTTGGCTTGTTCCCATTCCGCTTTCGCTGCTTGTTCTAATTTCATTAAGCGTTGTAGATCTGAATTGGCATCCAAATAATTTTGTTGGGTAATTGCGCCACTTTTAATTAATGCTTTACGTAGCAATGGGCTCCGCTTCATTTGCTGAACTTCAATACTCGCAGCTTGGTAACGGCTAAATAACATTTGAACAGTCAGGTCTTGCTCTTTAATTTCATCCGCTAGATTGCTGAGATTTTGTTGAGCCTTTTGGTAATTAGCTTGCGCTATTTGCTGCTTGAAATGCTCTTCTTGATTATTAATTTCTGCGATAACGTCACCACGCTTAACCAATTGATAATCATCAACTAAAATACGAGAAACATACCCTGTCATACGCGACTTTAAGATAGCTGAATCTGCTTTAATATAAGCATTATTTGATTCTTGGTAACGTTTAGTTCCCTGCCATTGGTCCCAATTCAAGGTTGCAAAAAAGATCAAAAAACCAATGCATAACACACTAAGCCACGGTGTTAAGGAAATGATTCTTTTTGATAATGTTTTAGATTCATTTGTCGTCATTTTATTAACCTCAATGCGGCCTAACAGTATGTTAAGCATTGCCGACTGGATGAATAATATTGATAATCTAACATTGTTAGGTTTATAAAATATGTTAAACTAACATTGTTAGATAATAAAGAACAAAATGAGAATTATTTATGAGAACGCCAAAAATCACACGTTTACAGGTACTTGAAACAGCCTTAACACTGCTTGAAACTGAGGGGATTGAAGGGTTAACCATGCGAAAACTTGCCGATGCCATAGGTATTAAGGCAGCTTCGTTATACTGGCATTTCAGTAATAAACAAGCCTTGCTTGAAGGAATGGCTGATCACATTGTCGCGACAGTGGCGATTAATTTTCAATATAAACAAGATTGGAAAGCGAATCTGATTACGCTCACATCTCAACTAAGAGATGCATTATTACAACATCGAGACGGCGCCCGTGTTTTTGCTGGAACCTATGTTATTTCCGATAACGTATTACGCATTAATAACGCGTTGATTAAAACATTTGTGCAATCAGGGGTTTCTGCCAATCAAGCCGCTAGCAGCACCATGACTGTTTTCTATTTTATTTTAGGTTGCTGTATTGAACAGCAAGCCGCTATTTTTTCTGCTGATAGCGATTTAATTAATAAAGAGTCTGAGTTTAATCAGTTGTCGCAAGACAAATTCCCCTACACATGGGAAGCAAAAGAAATGCTATTTTCTAACAACTACGACCAGCGATTTATTGATGGGCTAAATCTTATTATCAATGGGTTAGAGAAAATAAGCACCAAAGGCTAACAAACTCTCAGTATTCTAGAGCTTATTTAAGGCCTAGTCGTTTTGCTAATCGGTGTAAGTTGGCAATATCTAAAGAGAGCTCCCTTGCACAAGCAGACCAGTTTTGATGGTTTTGCTCTAATACCTGTGTGATCAGTTTGCGCTGAAAATCATCTGTCGCATCGCGTAAATTTTTTATCGTTGGAATTGCTAATGGAGCCGTAGTTGTTAATTCATGGTCATGGTAATCAAATGTGAAATGTTGTGGCTGTAAAATAATATCGCCAGTCTCACTTGATGCACGAGTCAAAACTATCGCACGATGTATCGCATGCTCTAGTTCACGGACATTGCCCGGCCATGAATAGTTAAGTAAATACTGCTGCAATGGCGAACTCAATACCACACTAGACAACCCAAATCGCAGCCGATACTGTTCACAAAAATAGCCTGCTAATAACATAATATCTTCGCCGCGCTCTTTTAGAGGCGGCACAAATAATGGGAATACACTTAAACGATGAAATAAATCTGCACGGAACCTTCCTGCCAAAACTTCTTCACGTAAATCTCTGTTCGTTGCAGCTAATACACGCACATTTACCCGTAAACTACTGTCATCCCCCACTCTTTGTATATCACCATATTGTAAAACTCGCAGTAATTTAGCTTGCAATGATGGTGACAATTCACCAATTTCATCTAAGAATAGAGTGCCATTATCGGCCATTTCAAATTTGCCCCTGCGGTGGGTAATTGCCCCCGTAAAAGCCCCCTTTACATGCCCAAATAATTCACTTTCTGCAACACTTTCTGGTAATGCCGCACAATTTAAATAAATTAATGGATGGTCAGCACGAAGGGATTTTTCATGGATGGATTTTACAACGAGTTCTTTGCCTGTTCCGGTTTCTCCCCCCACTAAAACATTTAATTCAGAGGTCGCAACAATCTCAATTTCTTTCTTCAACTGTTGCATACGGATTGATAAACCAATAATTTCAGTCTGACCTGTCGGTTTAAATAAAGCGGGCTGGCTGGGGAGTATATTTTGCTTTTCAAGCTGTTCAATCAGCAATGCATTATTTAATGCTCCTGCGGTTAGTGCGCTAACCAATCTTAACGCTTCATCACTAAATGCATCGAATTGGTCTGGCTCCATACCATCTAACGTCAACGCACCAATTAAATTTTGCCCTGCATACAAAGGTAAGCCGACACAAGCATGAACTTTAAGGTGTTGATGATGCGGTATTAGCCCATCGTAGGGGTCTGGAAGTTGGCTGTCGGCAGGAAAACGTACGACATCTCCGGCCCTTGCAATGGCTTCAAGGCGTGGGTGAGCGTCTAATAAAAACCGCCGCCCTAAAACATCAGGCATTAACCCATCAATAGCCAACGGAATAAATTGACCCGATTCATAACGCAACAAAGCACAGGCGTCACATTTTAGTGATTGCCTTAATGTGGTGATCAGGCGCTGAAAGCGGTCTGAATGCTCGATGCCACTTTGTAACTCTATTGCGATTTTTGCCAAGGCCTCTACGGAAAACCCCATCATGCATCCTTATAGTCAATTTGACTAAGATTATAGTCATAATGACAACTCTAAGTATAGTCATTATGACCTATATTTAATTCTCAAAACACAAAAAACGCATAAAATCAATAAATTATATTATTGGCATGAATATTGATTATGTATCTCTATATACCGAAAATATAGGGAAAATTAAGATGGCTATTCATGTAAAAAATAATATTCAATGGGTTGGGCAACGTGATTGGGAAGTACGAGACTTTCATGGAACTGAATACAAAACACTGAAGGGAAGCAGCTATAATAGCTATTTGATTTGTGAAGGAAAAAATGTACTCATTGATACCGTCGACCATAAATTTAGCCGTGAATTTGTTCGTAATCTCCGTGCACAAATAGATTTAAACACGATTGATTATATTGTGATTAACCATGCAGAGGAAGACCATGCGGGTGCATTGACTGAACTGATGAGCTATATCCCTCGCACTCCTATCTACTGTACCGCCAATGCCATAGACTCAATCAATGGTCACCATCATCACCCAGAGTGGAATTTCCAAATTGTTAAAACCGGTGACACCCTCGATATTGGCAATAATAAGCAATTAATTTTTATTGAAACGCCAATGCTGCATTGGCCAGATAGCATGATGACTTATCTTACTGAAGATGCAGTACTTTTTAGTAACGATGCTTTCGGACAGCATTATTGTGATGAACGCTTGTTTAATGATGAAGTTGACCAAAATGAACTTTTTGAACAATGTCAGCGTTATTACGCCAATATCCTGACGCCATTTAGCCGTCTTGTCACACCAAAAGTGAACGAAATTTTAGGCTTTAACCTACCCGTCGATATGATTGCAACCTCTCATGGTGTTGTATGGCGCGATAACCCAACACAAATTATTGAATTATATTTAAAATGGGCTGCAGACTACCAAGAAGATCGCATTACTATTTTCTACGATACGATGTCTAATAATACGCGTTTAATGGCAGATGCAATTGCCCAAGGCATCAATGAAGCAGATCCGAACGTTGCAGTTAAAATATTCAATGTCGCTCGCAGTGATAAAAATGACATTATTACTCATGTATTTAGGTCTAAAGGTACACTAGTCGGTACCTCAACGATGAATAATGTCATGATGCCTAAAATTGCAGGAATGCTAGAGGAACTTACGGGTTTACGTTTCTTAAATAAAAAGGCCGCGGCTTTTGGTAGTTTTGGGTGGAATGGCGGCGCTGTTGACCGCGTGCAAACTCGTTTAATGGATGCTGGCTTTAATACCGCCTTGTCTTTAAAAGCCAAATGGAAACCAGATACAAAAACGTTAGATGACTGCCGTGCATATGGACGAGATATTGCTCGTCAATGGGCGCTGTCAGCTTAAAACCGACTCACAATAACAACCTCAAGGCTGTATTATTTTTAAAGGACCCCAACATGCAATTAAGAGATAAAACACTCGGACAATTGGCGTTATCTATTCCAAGAGCCTCATCATTTTTTCGCCAATATAATATGGATTTTTGTTGTGGTGGAAAGCAAACACTAAGCCGTTCCGCGGAAAAGTTAAATTTAGATATTGAGCTGTTAGAAAACCAATTAGCTGAATTATCTACAGAGACATTAGAAAAAGATTGGCGAGAAGCACCACTTAGTGAAATTATTGATTTCATTGTTGTTCGTTATCATAACAGGCATAGAGAACAGTTACCCGAGCTCATATTACAAGCGCAAAAAGTAGAACGAGTTCATGCCAACAAACCCACGGTACCCAATGGGTTATCCAAATACTTAGAAGCTCTACTTGAAGAGCTTGCAAGTCATATGATGAAAGAAGAACGTATTTTATTTCCAATGATCAAAAATGGATTAGGGCAAAATGCAGCTGGCCCCATTAGTGTTATGGAGCAAGAACATGATGACGCTGGCGATTTATTAGAAGCGATAAAAAGCATTACTCATAATGTAACGCCACCACCAGAAGCCTGTACGACTTGGCGCGTTTTATATAATGGTATTAATGAACTAATCGATGATTTAATGAACCATATTAATTTAGAAAATAATTTATTATTCCCTAGAGCATTAGCTGGAAATTAAAATTATCGTCATAGCATATCGCTACTCAGCAGTGAGTAGCGATGGTTTTACGACGGCCAAAGCCCCTCAGATTCAATCGCTAACGAAACGATATCATAGGTATTTTTATTCCATTTATTTTCTGTACAAGTGAAAACGAGTTCAGTTGGAGGAACAAAGCCCGTTTTGGCATCAACCCCTTTTGAACCAAAAACAAAGGCGAGCAAAGCCGTAAATGGTGCTGAGTTTACGGCCAAATCAGTGAGATCTAATTTGATTTTTTTTATTTCCTCGTCATTATCAAAATAGCCCGTAGCATAAATATAAATAGTACTTTGTTTTTCTGAGGCGTGGTTAATACTCGGTAATAAGAAATCAATTTTTTTCGCAGTAAATCGATATTGTTTTAACATAGATAATATCCATCTTGATGAGATAATAATTACCACCAATTTAAAAAGTATATCTATATATAATGAATAAGTTTCTTATATTCAAACATATCAATTAACACAAACTATAAAATTATATAACAGCACTGTTATATAATTAAAAAGAGTTACCTAATAAAATAGGTAACTCTTTATTTAGAAATGACTAATGATTTTATTTATAGTGTTGCTTGATTTGTTGCGAAATAGCCAATCCACGCCTTGCTTCTTTTTCCGCGATTTCCACCGATAAACCAATATAGGATCTTGGGTCCAACATGGCTTTGATTTCGTCATCACTGAACGCTGCGGTGATCACACTATTTTTAGTCAGGTTGGTATAAAAATCTTCACCATCAGCTGCCGTCTTAATCGCTTCTTCGTATAACAGTGCGTGAGCTTTATCTTTACCTAATTTTTCTGCCATCTTCATCATGACGTACTCAGTATTATCTAATCCTTTATTTCTAAGTACGTTATGTAGCATTCTGTCCTCATGAGGAACGATGGTTCTAGACAGCTCTTCCGTCCTTAAGAGAATTTCTGTCGTCAATTCTAAAGCTTCTTCTATTAGCCCATCGAATAACATATAGGAACTACTGTCCCCTTCATATGGTCTTACTGCAGAATACATTCCTACACTTGGTAAGGAATAAAGTTTCTGCGAATTAGCAATAATTCCCTTGGCTAATTTTGGGTTAATTTTATGGGGCATCGTACTACTGCCAACGGTACCCTTAGTAAACCCTTCAGAAACTTCCGCTATTTCTTCTAAGGTTGTGCTATAAACTTCTTCGCCGATTTTATGACAAATGTTAGCCATCAGTGCCAAATTCGCCATATATTCTAATTTATGGGTACTGAGGTTTCTTGATGGCACTTCCATCGCTTCCATTCCAGTTAATTCAGCGACTCTTTTTTGCACTGCCATGCCAACTTCTGGCATCGAGTTAAATGCACCAACCGCCCCTCCCATCATAATGGTGAATACGCGTTTTTCACATTCTTGCATGCGCTGATAACAATCAATGAAATCACTGATCCAAACTGAAACCTTATAGCCATAGGTAATCGGAATAGCATGACGCCCATGAGTTCTTCCTGGCATGACCATATGTTTGGTTCTTTCGGCTAAATTCGATAAGTTCTCAATAATTTCGCTCAGCAACAACATAAATTTGTTGTGTACTGTTTTCATCATATACAGCTGTGAACTTTGCTGAATATTCTGCGTAGTAATACCGTAGTGAATGTATTTACCACTTTCTTCTGAGCAGGCGTTCACGAGTACCTTCAAAAAAGGTACAAAGCCATGGCCAATTTTTTGGTAAATACGGTTCATTTCTTCAAAATCAATATTCTCTATAACCGCTTTTTCTTTTATTTCATCTGCCGCAGACTGGGGAATAAACCCCAACTCTGCTTGCGCTTGAGCTAACATTGATTCAAACATTAACCAAGTTTTATATTTCGCTTCATTAGATAGCAGATCTTTTATACCACGGTCATCAATTGTTTTACTTTTAGAATCGTATAATGCTCTCATTTTGTGTCCCTTCTCTATTTCTTCATTGCTTCATCAACAGCATTGCGAACAAACTCAACCTTCGGTCCATAAACAACGTGGACATGGTTTGCCGATGGAAAGAAGAATGCGGTACATCCTGATTCCAACATTAAATCTTTATTGATTTTATTGACTTCTGCGACATCGATACGCATACGGGTAATACAGTTATCTACGTTACGAATATTTTGTTTACCGCCTAAAGCTTCAACCAGAATTTCCGCAATTTCCCCATAACGCTTTTCTTTAATTAATGTATTTTTCAAGTTACTCGATTCTTCACGTCCTGGCGTTTTAATATCAAATTTGATAATCGCCCAGTAGAAGATGAAATAAGTGACAACCGCTAAACAGCTCCCGATGATGACTAAGAATATCCAATTAGTGTGCTCGTACAGCAATCCAAAGATAGTAAAATCGAATACTGTTCCTCGAATATAACCAATAGCGACTCCAGCCAAAGACAGTAATACCGCGCCGATACCTACAATGATGGCGTAAATTAAATACAGTAAAGGTGCAATAAATACGAAAGTAAATTCGAGTGGTTCAGTCACGTTTCCGAGCATCGCAGTTAATACCATCGTAACTAACATGGATTTCACTTCTGCACGGTTTTCTTTTTTCGATGTTTTATAAATCGCTAATGCGATCGCTGGGAACAAGAACAAGGTCACTAACATTTGCTGCTGTGCCATAAAGCGAGTCAAGCTTGGCATCATAGCCCAATATTCACTGTCAGGGCCTTGTTTAAATAAGACTTCTGTTAATGCAGGAACAACACCGACAAAGGTTTGTCCATCAATAACATACGTACCACCCGCTTCTGTAAATCTAAATAATACGTTCCAAACGTGGTGTAAACCAAAAGGAATAAATAAACGCTCACCACCCGCAGTAAAGAACGGACCTACTGGGCTTAAAAAGACGGCTGATAGTTTCATTAATCCCATAACTAACACTTCCCAGATGAAAGGAAGTGTCGCACCAACTATGATCATCAAGCCAATCATAATGATGGAAACAGATTTCTTACCTGAGAAAAATGCAAATGCGGTTGGTAGTTCAAGGTTATAGTATTTTTCGGTTGCCCATGATGCAATTAACCCTGTAATGATCCCCCCCGCAGCACTGATATTTAAGGTTTGTATGCCAAGTACTTTTATCTGCCCCACTTGACTCATGATTGCTGCATCAGCAAGTTTACCTGTTAGAACTAACCAGATATTCATGGTAATCAACAAGGTCAAGTAACCGACTACGGAGGCAAAAACCGCAATCCCCTTATCTCTTTGGTTCATACCATAAGCAACCCCCATGGCGAACAAAAGAGGAATATTATCGAAAATTACCCCTGCAATAGAACGAATACTGATGAGTAATGCGTTAACAGTTTCATTTCCAAGGAATGGAAAACGCGCGATCATATAGGTTTGAACTAACGCGCCACTGATGCCCAATATCATACCAATAGGTGCTAAAACACCGATCGGAAGGAGTAATGTTCTCCCAAAGCGTTGAACAGATTCACCAAACTTTCTTCTGGCCATACTTTTTCCTTATGACTTCTATTATTAGAATTAAAGGCATACTAGCTCGGGGGTTTTATAAAAGAAATGATGTCTCGGTTTTAAAGATTATCTTAGGTCATAATTTATGACCTAGGTCATTTTGAAACGACACTTTTTAAAAGCGTGTTAAGTGAAAATTAAAACTAAGTGGAGCAGTAACTAAAGTAAGCTTTCTAGTTCATTAATCAGTAAATCGACGAGAATAAAAAAACCAATTCTCGATTTTGTGTCATCGCGCTTAGTGTCATAACTATCAGCAAAGCAGAAAAGCGAGTTATCAGTATAGGTGGTTAACTCATTCGTATTAAATGCAGTCATACTAATGATATTCGCCCCTTTTAACTGAACAATTTTAGCCGTTTCAATAATTTTTTTAGTCCCACCAGATAAAGAAATAAATATCACGGTATCATCTTTGCTGACTAACCGAGTGAAGGAATCAGAAAGATTGTAGTCATTGATAAAAAAGCAGTGTAAACCGAGTGCAAAAAGTAAATGCTCAAGGTAGTAGCCAACCGCTTTGCTTGTCCCTCTTGCAACAATAAAAATATTTCTAGAGCCATGCAGAATCTTAGCGCAATCCTTAATTTGTTCTTCATTTATTAAGGTAAAGCTCTTATTAATATTCTTTTCTAACTGTTTTTTATACGATGATATATTTACTTTTTCTATTTTATTTTGCTCTAAAATAGAGTTGTTAATTTGAAACTTAAGCTCTTTGAACCCACTAAACCCTAATTTTTGGGATAAATTAATAATTACCGTTTTTGATACAAAGGTTTTAGCAACTAATTCATTGATATTTAAATAAGGGATATCCGCTATATTATCTGTAAGATATTTTAATACTTTCTTTTCGCTAATGGTTAAATTATCGTAATTTTTCAAAAAATCTAGCATACCCCCTCCTATCAATGTGATGAGTTAACCCATCATATTATTGACCCAAAAATAACTTTAGTCAGTCACATTAAATCAATGTAGGTGCTCAATCCGCCGATTATACGATAGATCATAGTGCGATGGGGGAGTTAAAGAGAGTTTTTTGTGAGTTAGCCCGACAATTTAATGAAAGCAAAAAAATTACCTATCTTTTGCTTAGTATCGATGAATGAACATAAGCAAAAAATAGGTAAAAAATAAATAATAATGTGTCTTTTTAGCCCGTCTGACTACTGGCATTCCGCCGTTAAAGTTCTTACTGGCGAATCTGCAGTAACTGCAATCGTGTCTAATGCAGAATAGTTAATGGTACACTGACCCGATTGACCACCCCATTTAACGTTAATACGACCAGTGTTTGGTAACCCACTCATGTAAAGTTGGCCATTTGAACCCACAATTCCGGTATTGATATCGTTTTCATCGTCTTCTGATACTAACGTCGCGATCGCCCCAAAAGGTGGGATTTTCCCCGTGGCTTTCAGATTAATAATCGCTTGATAACCAATTTTGGTTTTAAACTTACGCTTAATAACCGCCCCTTCCGTTGGATATACCATCATCGAGGTGTCTTTAAAGGTCGTATCATCCGGTAATGTGTTCACATTAACCGCAATTTGGTTAGCCGTGTTACTGGATAACTGAGGAATAATGGCATTCCCAAAGCGGTCAAATTGCGCGCCAGAGGATAATGACGCCCCTTTTGCCCCCTCTGCGGTGATAATCGCAATCGTATCCCCCACGTTTGGCGACAATGTGATCCCATCTGAATGCGCAACTACACCGCCACTTAGGGTACCGTTCATTGAGCGGCTCATATCTGAATAGCTGTAACCGGCTGATAATGTTGCGTTGTTCGCGGAGTAAGTCCCATTCAGGCTTCCCCCGTAGTTGTTATTGTAACTGTCATAGTTCTGGTAGATACCATAACTAAAGCGACTCTTCATCGCGCTACCAGTTAACCCTGCTTGATGACGAGTTTCACCGTGCTGATCTACACTGACCCCATAACGCGCGCTCATGGTTTGTGCCATTTCACTGTTCGTCAATAAGCTGAGCGGCACAGACACATCAAAGGAAACCACGCGGTTCTCAGGCCAAGTATTGTTATAGCTCTTCACGCGGTCAACCATATAACTGAGACTATAAGAAACCCCTTTATAGTTATTGTTATAAGACACCCCAACCGAGGTATTTGAGTTTTGGCCGCCCCAATAAGTATTTTTTGACGCTCTTAAAGAAAGGGAACCATAAGAGTCAAAAGATTGGTTAATTGAGGTTTGGAAACTATAACGTTGACGCGCTCCCGTCCAAGGCGCTAAGTCATCTTTAATCGCATAACCGGCATTATTGTAATCTGAGAACGAATAGAAGTTCTCAGAGGTATAACGTAATGCCGTTAAGTCAAATGAGGTCCCCGTTGACAACAAACTTTTTGAGTAACGGATACGATAGGATTGCCCTTTGAGGCTTTTCCCTGAAAACCGAGCATCCGAGTGGGTAATATCGGTAGATAACGCCCCTAATACACCCAACGATAAGCCGACCCCACCCACAAAGGAGTTATACCCATTAGAAACTAACACCCCACCATAAGTGGTAATGTTATGTGGTAGCCCGATGCTGAAGGAACCAAGCGTAAAGTTTTTCCGCTCAGAGTCCACGGCAATTCCGCCATTGTAACGACCCGCGGAAATTTCATAATTATAAGCGCCTTGGCGCTCCATCATTGGCAGCGAGGAATAAGCCTGAGTGAAAACGGTTTGTTTGCCATTTTCTTCTTCAACCGTGACTTCCATATCCCCGGCTAAGCCGCTGGCAGGGATGTCACGAATAATAAAACGCCCTGGCGCCACAAAAGTTTGGTAGACCACACTGCCGTTCTGGCGCACAGTGACAGTCGCATTGGTGTTCGCCACCCCTTCCACTATAGGTGCAAACCCTTGCATGCTGCTAGGGTCAAGCTGAGGGTTTGATTTTAGCGTGGCGCCTTTCATAGGAATGGCGTCAAAAATATTCCCACCGGTCGAGATTTCCCCGGCTTTTAGCGTTGATTTAATCGCATTAATGGTGCGATAGATATAAGTATTGGAAAAGTTGGAGTCACTTGTGCTGGAAGACCCACTGCTTTTACTGTAGTTATATAAATAGCTCGTTCTTAGGCGCCATGGCCCCATGTTGATCCCTGCATTGATATTACTAAACAGAGAATCACTGGTACCTGCTTTTTGGTGATATTTGCCCAGTTGGCGGTTATTACTGTAGTTAAAGACATAGTCCATCACTAACGCGGTAACACCATCATCGCGTAATTCAGGCGGTACATAGCCAGCAAAGTTTGGCACCATGGCAATTTGAGGTACGGATAAATTCACCGTCAGCGTTTGTACATCAAAGGTGATGGCAGCATCGGCAATGTAACTGGATAAGTTTTCAATCTTCGTGTCTTCACTCAAATCTCTTAACTTGGGCAGAGATGCCGTATTAACACCCAGTTTTTTCAGTTCGCCGACTGTAAAGACGGGGGCAACATGACCATCTTGCTGTTTTTCAAATGCGAGATTAAATTCCCCTGACGGGATCATGTTAACATTAACGACCACGTCATAGACGCCGGGCGTTAATGTATTGTTATCTGCAAAGTCATTTAAATCGAGTTGAGAAACGTCTATCCCACTGCCGTGCATTAATAGGCCGGGGTCAAAATACGATTCGGCATGCATAAAAGAGGGGGCCATTGCATAGCAACAAATAAAGACCTCTAATGCAATTAATTTTATTTTCATCCCTTTCACTGCATCACCTTTCGTTATTTATTCTTGTTATTTATGTTTCAATCGATGTTTATTCTATGGATTGAGGAGGTAACTCCATTAAATTTTCATCGGTAAATCGCCATTCGATTTTTCCAGCCTTCGAATTAGGTAATGTAATGTCTTTGGTTGAAAAAGGCGTTAATGTTATTTCCCTACCTTCATTTTTGATACTATTTCCAGCCACTTTTAAATAATCAAATGATAGATAGAACGGGGTTGGATTTTCAATCTGTAATAAATTACCTTTGCGAGTTATCTTAACTTTTTTCGCTAATTCAGCTGTCTTAAGTTCTTCAATCGCTTTAGGGCGATAGATTAATTTAAAATAGAAATTCGGGATAATATTCAATTGGACGCTATTTTCTTTTTTATTTTTCCCTTCATCAGGAATAGCTCTAATCCCAATCCAATACAAACTTTCTCTATCTTTTGGTATATCAGTATTATTAATTTGATTACTAATTCGACGGATATTCCATGAGGTTTGAGTATTAGGGTCCATTTTCTTTAGCGGAGGTAAGATAATAAATGGAACTTGCTCATTTTTATTTTCACTTTTAGGAAGTAAGGTCGCTTCATCAATATTAGCAACCCAAGCTTCCATTAAATAGCTATTGGGGTTTGCATTAGTCATATCAACACTAATACCGCCTGAGTTGCTTTCATTATAAACATAACGCTTTAGTACAAAGTCAAATCCTGTTGAGTTATCCGCCGATGCAATTAGTGGATAAAGTAGAATAATAAACCAAAAGGACCATACGCTATTTTTAATCATGTTGAGTACCCTTTAAGATGAGTGGTTTTGCTTTTGTTTCTCCACCATAATCATTGATTATGCTCCACTCTAACTTTGATATTTTTCTATTTGTATTTAATTCAACTGTTGAGAATGGGGCTACCATTGGTGCTCTATCACTATCATAATCGATGTTATCCATCTTTATATTTACTAAGGTATAGTAATAAGGAGATGGGTTTTTAATTACAATTTTCTTTCCTACCTGAGTTGCTGTTAGTTTATTAATGTAATCATTAACATGACCATTAATTCCATTTGGACGGTAGAACATCTTTATTACAATTTTTGTTGATAAGTTGAATCTTGTGTTCACCTTATCACTATCATCATTATTCCTTTGTTGTGTCTCAGGAATAAAATTAGACATGAGATAAAATAAGGACTCTCTATCATTAGGTAAATCGCCTAATGATTTTGGTATGATTTTCAATGCGTTATTTGAATTTTCTTTTAGTGTTACAATTGGAGGTATGACTGTGAAATTTTCACTAGCCTCACCCTCCTTTTCTAAGGTTGAAAAAATTAAGCTTTGTACCAGATATTTTTTTCCACCACTATTATGTGCTGTAATACTTTGACTTTTATCATTCTGAGTAAAGATAACCCTTGAATGGTCGAGTGAAACCGCAGCAAATGAAGCTTGTGATACAAAAACTATGCCTAATAAGGCTTGTATTATCTTTTTCATTTAAACTTCCGCTATATTATTAATCGGCATAATAGCCAATAGTTAATGTTGCAGAGAAATCACCATCGCTAGGGTTACAATTGCTTTCAGCGCAACGTAATTTGGCTGTCACCATTTTTGTTTCACTGACACTTTGAATATTATCCCAAATTATTGAGGCTGCATCTGGCTTTAATAATGAGCTCTGATTAACATCAATAACCCGATTTCCTTCTAATAACTGAACACCAATGACACCATTTGGGTCATCATTGAAGAAGTTTTTGCTGCCATTTAATGTATTACCTGATGCTAAATAAACCGCCGCCGTTTTTTGATCCGTCGTAGTACAATTTCTTAAACCAATCGAGAAATTCTTTGCCACTGTATCCTTTTTAATTTCACTGACGGTTGTGACACCAGATGCATTACCAAATATAATTTCATTTGGGACATCGATTTCACAGGTCTTAGCTAAAAATAAAACAGAAAATTGGTATTCTACTTTGTAATCATCTGCCGCCATCACGGGGTAATGCATGAGGAGCATTAAAAAAGTCAGTAACCCCTGTTTTATTTTTTTCATGGCTCTTAATCCTGATAATATTCAAAAGTAACCGCAGCATTAGCATCGCCTGGCTTAACGTTATTCTCTCGTTTGACAAGGCTAACTTGGTAATTCACAACAATTGAATCGCTGGTTGTGGAAGGAAATGTGGAAATCCCTTCATCTTTCACCGCCTGACAATTTTGGTTGTTATTGTCGCAGGATTCAAGTAAAAAACCCGTTTTAGTTGTATCTGCTAATCCAAAAAAAATACCATTATTAAATGTTGTTGATGCGGCCGATTTAGATTTTATTTTAATTTTCTTTTCAGTACCTGCCGGGAAATTCTGACAAGTAATGGTATAAGAAAAACTTTCAGTTTTTATCGGTTGATTAATTGGGCTTTCGTCAACATCAGATGCTGTTAGCATTCCACTTTTATTAAAATCAATATATTTATCTAACTCACTGTTATCATCAAACTCACAAGTTCCTTTTATGATTTTGGTTTTGAACTGTATTTGCCCATTCTGAGCAATAATTGAGCCTGAGAATACAATGACACTTAGCGCTAATATCCCTTTACTCAACAGTCCCATGATATTCATTGTATCCTCCAAGGTCGTTGATAACAGCCCACTTAACAGCACCCACTTTTGATTGAGAAACAAAGTTCATTTCAGCAAATGGGGCAATAACATTATTTTGTTTATTAAGCTTAATCGCTTTGTTATTAACAGATAAACCAGCCAAATTGATATAGTAAGGCGAGTTATTGACTACCTTAACGCCATTGGAGGTACTTTTAGTTTTGATGCCTTTAAATGCTTCTTCTTGCTGCATCGGCAGATTAGCCGGTCGATAGAAAATTTTAATAACACTTTCTAACCCGACTTTTACCCCATCCGCTTTATCGGATTCAGGGACATTTCTTGAGTGAAAGTAATACATACTTTCACGATCTTTTGGAAACTTGTGTGTGAGCGCTTTTATTTTAATAATATTACGTTGTTTTGGCGCTAATTTAAAAATAGAAGGTGTAATGACAAAGTAACCTTCAGAAGGTGTTTTGCTGTCTAATTTTTGTGTAATAAAACTGGCGACTAAATACGATTTACTGTCTTCATTTCGTGCAGTAATTGCAGCAGAGTTTGTTGCTTCATCAATAACAATACGCGTTTGACTTAAACCGACACCCGCTTGAGAAGAAAACGAAAAAGCAAATAAGATAAAAAGTAAGGATTTTAATTTTAGCATTCTTTTTTCTCTTATAATTTGCAGGCAGCAATAAATCACTGCCTGCTTTACTAGCTAAATTAACGCACGACGGTGATTAGTCGTATGCTACGCTGAATGTTACTGGCACATTTAAGTTTTGTGCGACAGCATCAGAAGCCGTTGCGTACAGACCAGCAACAACTGGGATGATGTAGTCATTTTTACCGGTTACTTTCAGGTCAGTAATTTCGGTTGCAATGTTAGGTTTAACTTCAGTTTTTGCTTTACCAGCAGCTAATTTAACACCGATTTGTGATGCTTGAGCGTCAGCAAACATATCTGAGTGACCAGTTAATGCTTCACCAGTTGCTAAGATAGAAACAGTCGTTGCATCAGCAGCTTGGTTTGTAGAATCGTCATAAACTTTAGTACAGTTATTTAAAACTAAGTTAAAGTTTGCTTCAGATAATGCTTTAGTAGTGTCTAGGTTTTCAGTTGAGTGTGTACCTAAGCTAACTAAATCTTTAGAAGCGCTGATATCACAAGTTGCAGCAACTAAACGTGCATTAAAGTTAACAGTTGCATCTTGTGCAGCAAAAGCTTGAGAAGAAAGAGTAGCAACCGCGAATGCACCAACTAAAGCAAGTTTATTCAATTTCATAATAATCATTCCTAAGTATGTGAGAACGCCTTAATTTAAAGATTAAATTAATGGGTATATAAATTTTAGAATTACAGATTAAGTTTTTATTTTATTAATGTAGATTTAATATGATTTATCTCATTATTAAACCCAAACAAATAAATATATTTATTCGGCCATTTAATAAAAATTAAACTAGCTTATAAGTAAAAACTTAACTTTAAAATATCTTCATGTCTATTTAATTAACTCTTGTCTACCAGAGTTCGTGGATAATATTAATTCTACTCATATAGGTTGTCAAACCGGTGGGAAATCCATTTTTATGGTTTTTAAATAGTTTTCAAATTGTTATTTTCAATTGATATCAATAGGTTATGTTTTTTATATGTAGCTTAACTAATATTTCGAGTGGCATTTCAGTGTTATATGCCAAGAGTGCGTTCATTGTTGAGTTTATTCAGACATAAATGCTAAAATTAATATTTGTACATAATTTGTCGCTAAAAATAACACATGAGATGCGTATGCAGGCTAAATGTTACGAATAACTACGAGGTGTGATAAAAATACCTTTTATTGATTTTCTATTAACACTTAAATTAATCTTGATCATTTTTAATACTCATCCATCCGCTTGTTATTAAATCAAGCATCATTTAATAACTTAAGAATACTCTGATGCATTTAAGATTCAACGTATAAATTCTTTATTCTGTCATTCAATCTAAAGATATTCATACTAGATAAGCACTCTGATAGCTTTGCCACCTATTTTATCGGTGATCCAAACAAGCCTACTCCTTAAGAACCCACCTGCTTAACTGGCTTCTCAGGTTGATAAATTTTTTAGCGCTCTTCGAACTTTCGGCCAATACCCTCCGACGTACTAAATAAAGACAATTTTAGCTATTTAACTAAAAGAAGGGAGAGGTGAGATATGACATACTATATAGAAGGTGGAAGGTCAGTTGATAATGCTTAAACAAAAGAGCCGTAATTCACGGCTCTTTGATGATAAAATCAATTTTTAAATATAGAGTTAACCGAACAATTAAAACTTGAGTAGTTTTACTGCGTCATCAATGTCAATTTCATCTTCAGAGAAAGTTAACGTCGTACCATGTAACGTATGAATATCCAATTTTTTTAGTGAACGCATTTCACCCGGCTGAGTAGCAGATTTTGGCTTGATACTATTCATCAATGCACCGACAGATAACACAGTATTTTCTTTATCAATACGGGTATCCGCAGGAACTTCCTCGCTATAAACTCGATAAGACTTGATGGAGGTTATTTTAATGCGCTCACCCGCAATATATACATATTTGCTCTCAGGTATAACTTTTACCGAATAAGCAGATAACCCTTTTGTATTCGTGGTAGGTTCAAAAGTCACTAAAGCATCTTTCTTAATTAAGTCAGGATTGGCAACTTTAACCACATGAAAATAACGGTTATCGCCATTTTCATCTTTGATAAATCCAAAACCTTTATCTTCAAACCATGTTGTGATTGTTCCATTCATTGCCATTACCACCTAGTTAATCATTTATTGACTCAGTTTTTACAATGCGCAGTATAGAGCACAATACATGTGTAAACTACGGCTTTGCTTTTAGTCTGAGTGATAAATTTACGTGATGCAAGTGGCAAGCATTCGCCTGCCGACTAAAAATTGGTTATTATCAACCGCTATTTTTTGTTGGAAAGGCTAATGACTGAAATCATCGATACCTTTATTGCGCCGCCCTGTCACGATAAGATAGAAATTGTCTATCAGGATGAGTACCTTGTTCTTATTAATAAACCAAGTGGTTTGCTAAGCCTTTCAGGAAAAAACCCACAAAACTTAGATTCTGTGCACTACCGCTTAGCGCAAATATTTCCAAATTGCACCTTAGTGCACCGCCTCGATTTTGGCACCTCGGGGTTAATGGTTGTAGCGCGAAATAAACAGATAAACGCGGCACTTAACCAGCAATTTAGCCAAAGATCCGTGACGAAAAAATACCATGCACTCCTTTGTGAGCACTTAAATAATAACCATGGAGTAATAGACGCCGCAATCGCCAAAAAGCCTGAGCTTTTCCCTCGAATGTCCATTTGTGAACACCAAGGCAAGCCCGCGCGGTCGGCTTATCAAGTTATCGAACGCTTGACTCACACACTCGACAATGGAGCAACATTGCCATTAACTCGAGTACTATTAACCCCCGAAACGGGCCGAACCCATCAACTCCGTATTCACTGCCAACTATTAGGCCACCCTATTTTAGGGTGTGACTTATATGGTGGCTGCCTACTTGCCAATACAGAACATGCTCTGCGCTTAATGTTGCATGCGAGTGAACTGCATTTTATCCACCCAATTAGCAAGGAACGGGTCAAAGCATACAGCACGAGCCCCTTTTAAAAAGCAGTTAAATCATACTAATGTGGCAACTTAAAACATGGAAAAGTATTACCACATCAAATCATCGGGCACCTTAAAGTCAGCATATGGGTCGTCTTCATCTTGCTGCTCTTGGCTTAATGCATTGTTTAATACAATGCAATCTGCCTCTCTTTGTATGATTTTATCGGCTACACTCGCAGGAATAATGGCATATTCACATACATCCGTGTTATCAATTAGTAAGCGTGCAATTGCGAGACGACCATTAATCAGCTGAGTTTGAGTGGTTTTATCTACAACGATTTGTTTTATTACATTATTATCTGTGAAATTAAAGTTAATATCGCCCTTTGCAATATTAATCCTATTCATTTCAATCAATTGTTTCACTTGCGCCTTATATTCTTTTGCTAACAACGCTTGTTTCTGTTGCTCATTTAGCTGTTTATCACGCTCTAGTTGTGCCTTTTTATTTTCCTCAACAGCCTCTCTGGCTTCGCGAGCTTGGACCCGTGACTTTTTTGTTGTTCTTTGGACTTTGGCCATTTTCTTGCTTGTCACCAATCCCGCTTTTAACATTTGCTCTTGTAAGGTAAGTTTTGCCATCTTTGCCTCTAAATCTATCAGATAATTATGTGATTATACCTGTAGCTGCTGAGACCTGATAGGTTTTGAGCTTCATTGGTGGAGAAATTATGTGATGATATTTAAGAAAATATAATAACGATGACAATTCAAAATTTGGTGTATTTAACTTATTTTGTCTAATCCAAAATGTGTCTATAAAAAATTATTTTCTTATACACACAATTTACTCAGTAACCATAGGGAGTTGACGAGAAAAGTTAGAGGCTTTCATCAACATAAAAACCTCTCTACTTTAATTGCTACGGAGTGGACATAATAATGGTCGCTGCTGAACTAAACTGGCCTTCTATCAATTCATTTGGAGATAAATTAGGTTTTTTAACTAGCGTAAACATTAATGTATCTCTACCATGCCCATTTTCTATTTTTGAATCGAAGTGCCCATTCATAGGGGAAACTCTTTGCCCTTGATGATAAATCTCAACACCCAATCCAGGCATAATAGGACCTTGGCTACCAATATCTCCAGTTCTAACAAGTAAAGCATCAGATGAAAAAGTCGACGTTTCTCCGCTAATAATCATCTTTATTGGCGCTGTCAGATTATTATCTTCGCAACTATAAGTGATTTCTGCGTTACGTTGAAAACGGCTTGCACTCCCCACCGTTGAAATACCCGATGCATTTACTGTTTCAAAATCAACAATGATGATTTGGTTATCATTAATATCACATGTACCTGTTCCAACAACCACGTCGTTACCTGCATAAAAATTCCATTTAAAATAAGCGTGGTCAATATGCTGATTACTATTTACAAATGTCGCATATTTATGGAGATCTAATGTCATCAGCAAATCGCCTTTTCTAACCAATACTGATGGCGTTGGTTTAACATTTACCTGTAAATATAATTTAATTTGTAAAGGTTCACTTGCTGTAGTTAAACGAAATACTTGAATTTCTTTACCGCTAAATGGTGCTAAATAATAAGCACCGCGCACGACGACACCCGCTTTTAATTCAGGGTTATTCTTAAATACAGGGCCAAGGTCAGCACCAGTCACATTTAAATAATCGACATAAGCATTGGGGGCTTCATTACGGCAGGTCATAAAATCACTCACATCCGCGAATTCATTTATACGATTAGGTACAGCAAAAATATCATTATCGAGAGGAACATCATAAATGCTTTGCGTTCCCCCACCAACTTCTTGTCCCCCATTAGTTTTACACTGGAATGCAAAAATGGCCGGAGAAAATAATAAGGTTGCGAGAAGTAATATTAATATCTTCATTGTTACTGATACCTTAATCATAAATTAAACTAAAAACAGCGGTTGCAGTAAAATGGCCAAACGCAATACTTTTATTTTTTATTGCGTCGGGTTCCCCTTGTACATTTGCATTAAAACTTAAAATATTCGTACCATTCTCTAGATTGTATGCAGATGTCGAACTATTAATGGGGATTTTTTTACCACTATATTCTAAGATTTCAATTCCGATCCCCGAAGCCATGCTGCCAGAATCTAATGCAAGAAGGCCAGGTAAATGAGTATTTTCGCTTCCTGTAAATTTAACGGTCACTGTTTTAAAAATACTATTATCACAATCATCTAAATGAATATTAAAATTTTCAAGTGGCGTTTTTTGGTTAATATAGAGGTACTTATTAACGATAGTACCAAAGTCCACAATGATATTTTCATCACCAGGCCTTACTGTACAAGCTTCAGCGACAAGCTGCCCTCGTATTTTAATTTCACCTATTTGGCCATTTTTGGCATGGCTCGGTAACGAAAAAAATAACAAACTAAATAGCATGGAGAGTATTATTTTTTTAAATTTATAAAAATTGAAATTTAAGTTATTCATATAAATACCTTCAATGCTATATCAGACAATCTATTAAGATTATTCATACGTTATTTGAAAAGAAATAACACTTCGATAAGCCCCTGCTTGTAATTTCTCTGCAATTCTTACGGGTGCTACATAATAAGTTAAAATATTTTGCCCCGTAGAAATAAGCTCAGGTTCACTATACTCACCAAAAGCAATTTCTTTCCCTTTAGGATTAGTTATCTGTAATCCAAGTCCATTCACACCTTCAACTTTCGCTATGTTCGGCCTAAAAGGAACAACTGGCGTGATAAACCTAATTTTCATGCCAGGCTGAGAAATACTCCATGTAACATTACCTGATTTATTGTTTCGCAAAACAGTTGGGGTTTCGATACAATCCAATAATTCGATGTTTATCGGTGTCTTGTGGCCTTGAGCCCCAATTGTTTTTAATGATGCCGTTTCAATGTTACCTAAATCAACAGATTGAAATGCAGAATCCATCGATAAATGGCAGGCGCTTTCCGTTAACGAGCCATAAACGAAAATTTTGCCATTTGCACCTTCAACATCCCAATTTCCTGTCGTGTTATAAAAGGCATTATTTGATGCCGCATATATAACAGATGAATGAAATATGAGAGATAATCCAAAGAGTAGGGAAAAGCTTTTTTGATTAATCATCATTTTCCTCTCTATTTATTTTCAGGAACAACCTGACATGTGTTTGCTTGGCATTTAAATTGAAGTTTTGGTCGGCCGCCATAATCATTTATATAGGTCAATACTGGGTTTGATCCCACAGTAGAACTTGGAACCCCTAATTTTTCTTCACTAAATGGTGCAACCATAACTGCCTTAAAATTCTGATTTACTGGTGAATCTTTACGTTCAGCTGCACCAATAATCGTGATATAAAAGGGAGTTGGATTTTTAATGATATATTGGTCACCTTGCTTAATAAGCTGTGTTTTTTCTTGCCAAGGGTTATTCAGCATTTCTGTTTCACTTAGCATGATACTTTTAGGGCGATAAAATAATTTAATTTTGCTTTGTAACGCCAATTGCAAAACATTCGGCTTATCACTTTTTGGTGGGATCTCCCTTAAATTAAAGTAATAAACACTTTCTCTGTCCTGAGGTAACTGACTAATTTCAGGGAGCGCTTCAATACGGACTTGGCTTGATTTTTCGGGTTCAACTCTTTGCACCGGAGGTAATACTGCAAACGGTGAAGTAATTTTTACCCCTTGAATATTTTCAACCCACCCTTGAGCCAAATAAGGCAGTTGATTATTTTTATTAGTAATAGTAATTGAAACGCTTTTTTGATCGCCATTAAAAATAACTCGGGTTCTATCTAAAGCAATTGCCGAGAATGCGCTTCCGCTAACTAAACAACTTAGTAAAATAGTACTGATATATAAATTAGTTAATTTTTTCATAGCAATCACTCATCTACAGATTATTATCTGCTTCATTACGTTTATTTGATAATGGTTTACAAGGAATAAATAATCCTTGATGAATTGTTTCTAAATTTTCTGGAAAATTAATTTCACATTGTGCTTCGCCACCCCAATGAATAATCATGACTTCATTTGGGTTGATACCACTAACATAGGCATATCCATTATCGGTGACTATTCCCGTTTCTTTTCCTTTCAAATTCGTAATCTGAGCACCAAATGGCGGTGCAGAACCGTCAGACATACGCATTGAAAGCATCATCTTTTCACCAGACAGTACATTAAATTTGCGATAGCCAATCGCACCTTCTGTTAATGTCGCTTGAACAATAGAATCCGTTACTTCGGCATTATTCGGTAATGCGTTTAAATCAACTTTAACTTTACTGCGGTAGTAACTATTTAAGTCAGGAACAACCACTTTACCAAATGCATTTGATGCAATAGGGATACCTCGGTCTGATACAGGGATCTTAGCCACACCATCGGTGTCAATCAGTAAACGAGTTCCGCCAATATTTGAGACTCGGTGAGCATCCGCACCATTTAAAGTCATGGTAAACCCGCCTTGTGCCCCTACCCCAAATGACGTGTAATTATTGTGAATATAGCTGGCATTTGCAGTTAACTTAGTATTATCACCATAATGGGTAATATAGGTGCTTGCGGTTCCACCTTTGTTGGTCGAACCTGCACTGACTTGATAATTGGTTCTATCGGACAATTTGTCATAATAGGTTGCTCGATTAACGGTATCATCACGTGTTGCTTGCAATGAATAACCAATATTTGCACCATTTCCCCAAGGCATTGACGCTGAGATATACAGGCCATCATCATTTGTTTCATTATATTTATTGCGATAAGCCGATAACGAAATATTAATGTTCTTCAGGCTTCCCCAATCTAAGGTTTTTGTCACCATTAAATTGTAGCGATTACTTTCTGGCTTATCCCAATAAGTCTGGTGCGAGTAGTTTAAATAAGCTGTAATTCTCGATTCCCTAAAGTTTTTATTTAAAGAAATCACATACATTTCTTTATTACTACCTTGACGCTCACCTGAATCTTTAACCGTTAAAAAATCGGTTACAGTCATAAAGCTGCGTTCTGAGAATCGGTAACCCGCGAATTGAACTTGGCTATCATAGTCATCAAAACGTTTTGAATAGTTTATTCGATAAGAATTACCCGTGAGTTTTTTATCATTAGGAATATTTGCAATTGAATGCGTAATATCGAAAGATAAGGCACCAAATGCCAGTAAGTCTCGGCCTACACCCACGTTGAATGCATTATAGTCTTGGCTATTTAATGAGCCTGCAAGCAATGACCAACCATTAGTGACACCCCACGACATTTCACCACTCGCAAATGTATCTCCATTGACATGATGATCCATATCCGTTGGACGACCCATCGCTAATTTATATCGAATACTACCTGGTCGAGTTAAATAAGGGATATTGGCTGTTTCAACCTGATATTCTTGAACCGAACCATCCTGCTCTTCGATTCGAACATCCAGTTTTCCCGTCGTCGCATCACTTAAATTTTGGATACGGAAAGGACCCGCAGCGACTTGTTCTTGATAAATAATCCGCCCTTGTTGGCTAACAATCACCGTCGCATTTGTCGTCGCAACACCCGTTATTTCAGGTGCATAGCCACGTAAATTAGGCGGCAACATTAAGATATCAGAGCGTAAGCCAATACCTGTAAATCGAAAACTGTCGAATAAATCCGTGTTAAAATAGTCCTCACCTAAGGTCAATTTCGCTTTAATACTGGTTAACGCTTTATAGGCGTATAGTCGGCTCCATTGAAAATCATGCTCATTTTTACTGTTCGAGCCATTTTCTCGTTGAGCACGTCCCTGCCAATCTCCCCTGAAACGCCATGCACCAAGGTTCACACCTGCGACACCATTTGCTGTCACATTATAGTTGCTATTGTTATCATGAGGCTTATTCGCTCTTGCGTTTATATTGTAGTCTAAAATAGCCCCTGAAACCCCTTCATCCCACAGAGAGGGCGGGTCCCAATTAGCTGTTCTATATTCAAGGTAGGCTTGAGGTATACTCAGATACAATGTTGAGTCAGATAAATCCCCTCGAGCTTGAAAGCCGGGTAAGCTGGATAAATCAAGACACTCATTATTATGCCACCACGTAATTTGCTTCAACGAACTGGCTGTTAACCCTAGCTGTTGGACTTGTTCTGGTGTGATACAAACGAGGCTATCTTCAGGGTCATTCTCTGGCGCATAGAATGAAAACCGTTGCTCAGGTAAAGTTTCTTTATTGACTTGTACTTTGAGGGGATAGGTGCCAGGCATAATATAGCCAGCACGTGAAAATTGCTTAATATCAATGTTTTTTTTGTCTTCTAAATCAAATAACGCCGTATTAAATTGTATAGTATCAGCAGCATATAACTGAGCGGATAATGTTCCAAATGTAATCATTATCGTTGTCGTTATTATGTTTATTTTGTGTTGTTTAAAAAACATAAAAAACATCCCTAAAACACCAATATAATTTCTTAGAATTAATAATAATCGACCTTGAACCTTAATAAGGTTTGGTAATTACCCGCTTTAACAGGATGATAATTGGTGACTAATTGCATTTGATATTTCAGGATCATTGTCCCTGGCGTAATTCCTAATACAGGTAATGGCTTTCCTGGTGTAATGGAATATCCAGATATATCATGCAATGCCAATTGCACTCCTTTTGCTTCACCCGAGAGTGTGAAAAAATCACCTTCAGATGGGCCATCAAAAGTGACTTCGAGTGAATTCCATTCGTTATTATCTTTCGAATATTTTTCCCAACGACAATCAATGAGCTTAATATTGAATTCTTTTATGGGGCCTTTCCCAACTTCACGAATATAGCTTGTTGGAAGCACCCCCATATTAATGGTCTGATCCCTAGACCCAATATCTATTGCGCAGGCAGTATCGACTATTTCGCCATTCATCGTGACTTTTCCCCATCCATGAGATGATGCTGCCATTTGTGGCGAAAGAAATAATGTTAGAAGAAATAGAGAAGATGCTTTTCTTCGCAAATAGATAAATCCTTTCACTTTAACCTCTGACTTAGTTTGGTGATTAATAGAGGAACACAAAGGTATTCCTCTTAAACTAATCAATTAGTTATAAGTTAAGGTAAAGTTAGTTACGCCTTCAAATTTACCTAATGGAATTTTATCAACCGCAACATTCGCACCTTGTACATAAGCGCTATAACGCAATGTATTATCACCCGCTTGTAATTGGTGTTCTTGAGCTGTTGCAACTCCCATATCTAATGCTGCACCATTAGTATCCGTTAATTGAATACCTACGTTGCCAGCAATAGTTGGGTCTGTTGCATCTAAACCTGTTACACCCAATAATTTAGAGTTGAAAGCAGCGCTAGAACCAGAGAATGTGATACTCACTTTATCGTTGTACACTTTGTCATCTGCATCTTTCGGGAATACACAGTCTTCCAATTCAATATTGAATTGTTTAGCGCTAGAAGTACCACCATTCGCTAAAATAGAGTTAGCGATTTGGCCTAACCATACTGTTTGGTCAATAGAATCTGAACTAATTGAGCAAGGTGCATCGATAATTTCACCTTTAAAGGTGACTTTACCATGTCCTTGGTCAGCCAGTGCTGGAGATGCAATAGCGGCAGAAACTAGTGCGGCTAAAAATACTTTTTTCATTTGAACCTCATTTATATATAACAACGTGATGATTACCCGACATGATGTAGGGCATAGTTAGAATTTATTATTTTTAAAATAACTATTTGCTGTATAAAGAATTTAAAATAACTTCTGTTTGTCGATTAAAAATATAATGGTAGTTATCCTTTCCATCGGACAAACACTCACTATTATGAATAAATGAATTAGCACTAGGATGTTTTTCATTTATTTTCAATGATACACTTTCAAAAAATGCACTCGGGCTGATTTCTAGATAGAATAAAATTGAAAATAGCATTCCACAGTTAATGCTACATATTCCTCTTTCATAACGAGATATTTGTTGTTGTGATATCTTTAATTTTTTAGCTAACTCACTACCACTAAGCCCTTTCTCCTTTCTAAGATAGGATAATTCCATGCCAATTTGTTCGGTTAGTATTTTCTGAAAGCTATCTATACTGGTCTTTAATTTATTACTTTTCATATCTCACCAATAAAGCCTTGTGTAATGTGGCAAAACAATCAGAGCTGCTCATAAAACAAACAATTCATTTTTTACATGAAAAAAAACGCAACAAAATAAATCAAAATGTTGCGTTAAATAAGTTTTAGACAAATTGTTTTTTATATAAGAATCGTCAGAATTAAAATCTTTAATATATCTACTAAACTGGTAGAGTTAGATTATTTGACTGGTTGGTTTTATTGCATATAAAAATCATGAATGATAACTTTTTGTTGTTAATGACAATTTTTTACATTAATTAATAATTACCTCTAAAATGCATTACAGTAACAGAATTTTATGCTATTTGATTTTGGTTAGCCTGATAATTATACTTATTAGGTAATTTAAACATTTTGATTTATTATGTTGCGTTGTAGCTTGATTTTTATAGGCATTTTATTCATTCAGTTGATTATCATCGATAATTGATTAATTTTCTTATTACATACTGCGTCAACACATCAAAAACCACAAACTATAGATTTTTAATCTTACAAAAACAAAAAATATAAATTTATCATCTAAAAAACCTCGCTTATAACACGCCATTTAACAGAGAAACTTTATTAGACAATCCAAAATAGACTATCACTGTAAAAGAAATGATTAAAATATGATAACAATTAGTTAACAACGCAAGCGGGTTACTGATACCCTTAATTGGAGTAATTAAATTATGATAATTCAAAAAAAAGAATAGATGAAATTATTAACTAATTTTATTTTTAGAGGTTGGAAAATAAGTCATTTGAACATCTTATTTATGGCTTTAAAAATAATTTTTGCCCTTAATATGCATAAGAATACCTCAGCTTTATCATATCAATTGCCTAAATAACTGAGGTATTCTTGGTGTTTAGTTCATATTATTATGTTTAATGTTAGCTTTATGTTGACACAAGTCATTAAATTGCTTATTTATTCGACCAAATACCGCTAAATCTTTTTTCATTACTAGCAGTATAAATGACAGTATGAGCGATATTTCGATGCCCTAAATAGTCTTGGATTAATCGTGTATCCCTACCTAAATCAGCTAATGCATAACCACATGCGTGCCTTAGCATATGAGGATGAAGCTTTACAGGAAGCCCTGCTATTTTTCCATACTGTTCAAATAAACGATAAATTTGATAACGAGAAATTTGGCTTCCTTTCTGTGAAATGAATAAACAATCTGATCCTGCTGTTTTCCAAGAGTTTCGTTCAACTAGCCATTTTTCAATCACAGTAAACTCTTCGGGAATTATAGGCTGTACGGTAGACAACCCTCCTTTTAGTCTCCTAATAAATATCACTTTCTGCACCAAATCAATATCAGACATTGTGATATGAGTGAGCTCACTCACTCTTAGCCCATGCAAAAAGCTCATTAATAACAAACAATAGTCGCGATTAGGATAGCGACCTTGCTTTGTAGCCTCCAATAAAGAATTAACTTCTGTACGTGTAATAAATTTACGTTTAGTCATTATGATCTCATCTATACCTCGTTATATTTCGCTATATACCAACGATAAATTAACTAAAAATAATAATTTTTTAGAAAATTAAATATAATATGTCAGAAAGGGCAGTGATGATACCGCAATGCAAGCACTTAATCATGATGTCACTAAGACATAAAAGAATAAAATACGATGGATAGTTGAGTGATAAGTTGATTTATAAGGTAGTTATGTTGTTTTCATCACATGGATGATGAACGATAAAGGTAACTTCAAAGGGGCATTAGCCAGCATCTCTTTTCCCTCTCTTTCCCGCAATAGTGTATACTTGCCCACAATAAAATTTATCCACGGTTAATAAATAATGAAAGAAATCGAAAAAACACAAATTAAGCTTCTTAGCGACCGTTTAGACCTTATTCGTCACCAAATGACCAGTATGCAATTGACGAATGAAGCAGAAAAATACGCCGAGCTAGAGAAAGAAAAAGCGACGCTGGAAATTGAAATCGCTCGTCTAAAAGAGGTACGTAACAAAAAATTAAGTAAAGAAGCGCAAAAATTGGTTGATATGCCATTCAAACGCCCTATTACGAAGAAAGAACAAGCTGATCTTGGTAAGCTGAAAAAAACCGTGCGAGGGCTGGTCATTGTCCATCCCATGACGGCATTAGGTCGTGAAATGGGGCTGGATGGTATGACTGGTTTTTCTAAGACTGACTTCTAGTGAGAGAAGCCCCTCTTTAACATACTTTGCCAATTTATGATTTACTGCCTAAGCGCTCTAACTCTGAACGTAATACAGCAGTAGATAAACTCTATTTTCATGCTAAAGATATCAATTGAAGTCAATGACTCAGTCGTTAAAATCACCCTCAATAAGCTTAAGTATTATCATTGGGCGAATATACATGTCATGTAACTTCATTGATAATCGAGTAAACAATGTAAACTCTAATAGTTAACCGCTATAGCAAAATTCATCATAGCTAGTAGTAACGGCAATTATCATACTCTACGAAAAATGAAAAGAAGAGAATTTAAATAGAGAAACTATTAAACCCGAATAAAACTCATATAAAATCTAAGCTTTATGTTATAGAGGACTACATTAATTCTAAAAACATCTATAACTCTTTCATTCTATTTAACACTCTAAAATGTAAAATGTATATACTATTATGTTAGTTAAAAAGACAAACGATACTAAGAATAATCTTACCCTAATATAAAATCAAAATAACCCTAACGTTATAGTTTTTACTGTAATTAATTTAAAATGTAACAATATTATTATGAAACAAAATATAATAAATACGTACTTATATGTAACAAAATGTTTTTTATTTAATACGTAAGTTGTAATGTAAATAAATAAATTATAGTCCTGCTCGAAATTAACAACATAATATCGAATCAAAAAAAAACCATAAAATCATATTGTTATGTTCTTTAAATAGTAGTTAAAGTCACATTTTGATCCGAATAACCGATCAATAACAGCATTTTGATAGGGTTAGCCTATCAAAGTTAACTAATCGATCGATATAAACATCTTTAAATAAATAAAAATAAAAGCTAGATTAAATGAAAATTAAATCAGTAAGAAATTATAACTTCACTAGTTTAATTAAATAAATTATTGAGGAATTTATTATGATTAGCACCCAAAAAAATTTCATTGTAAAAAATATAAACCTAGAAATTGGTGATTTTATAAGAAAAACCAGACTTAAAAATGGATTAACTGGTGCACAATTAGGTAAATTAGTAGGAGTAAGTCAACAGCAAATATCACGATATGAACGAGGTTCAAATGGCCTATCATTACCAGATTTGATATTTATTTTATCAATTATGAATGCATCATTTTCAGATTTTGTTTCATACTCATCCTATTTGAAATGAGAGAAATAAAATTTTAGTAATGAGTAAACACTACATTATCAAATAATAATACATTATTCATATTCCTGTATAATAAAGAAATTTATATAGCAAAAACTCTTTCTTATACAGATATACTTATCTGTGTTAGTCAATGAAATTAATATAATTCCATTCTCAAAAACATAAATATTAACATCTTAACAATGATATTAGGAAATAGTATGAAACATAACAAATATATGTCTGTATTAGTAGCAGCAATGTTAACAACGTCATTTGCTTCAATTGCAGATACTAATACTGGTACTGTTACTTTCAAAGGTGAAGTTCGCGATACGCCTTGTAACTTAGATGCAGGACAAGGTGGTACTGCTACAATTGTTGATTTTGGCCAACTATCATTAAGTCAATTAAATGATGGAGATTCAAAGTATAAAAACTTCGATTTAAATCTGAAAGGCTGTAAATTAACATCAATTGATAACAGCGATCCACAAAATCCAACTACAGTAACTAAAACAGCAACTATTACTTTTGATGGTGTAAGTAAAATTGCAGGTCAAAATCTTTTAGCAACTACAGGCAGTGCTGCAAACGTTGCTGTAGGTATTAAAGATATTACTTTTGGTACTCCTGCTAACTTAAATTTGCGCGATGGTGACAATACATTAACTTACTCTGCTTTTGTTAAAAAAGCAGGTGCTGCTGCTGTAACAGCGGGCGATTTCACAACTATTTCTACTTTCGAAATCGCATACCAGTAAGTTATATACACTCCTTCACTATTATGTGGAGGAGTATATTACCTGAAAAAGAATATTATTATGAAAAACTTGTTAATTATTGCCACTTTTTTTGCTCATTTTTTTAGCATTCCAGCATTTGCAGCAATGAATTGGGGACAAGCAACAGTTAAAGGTGAAATATTAGCCTCGGGTTGTTCAATGCAACTAACAAGTAAAGATCAAATTATTCAATTTGGTGATTACCCTTTAAGTAGAATTAAAGATAAAAAGATAATCAAACCATTTAAAATAATATTAAAAAACTGTCAGCTATCAAATTCTTATTTTGAGAATGAGAAATCACCTATAAGAATAAAATTTTCAGGTTCAGTAACAAGCAACTTTAATGGATTTAAATTTAATGATGCCGATGGTTTGGCTATTTATATATTAAACGGAAATAACATTGTCAAGCCTAATGAATATTATCCCATTTATGATTTAAAAAGAGTTGCAGGCAAAACGAAATCAGTCAATGAACAACAATTAAACTTTTTATCTGAAATTGTTGTTGATGATGGGCTTAGGCCACAAGTAGGAGAATTTTCAAGTATCATTACATTTGATATTGATTACTATTAATTTAATGAGTATTTACGATGTTATCAATAAAAGAAAAAATGACCATTTTAATGGTGTCGATGCTTTTTTTTAACAAAGTATCCTATTCTGTAGAGTTCAATACAGATATACTTGATAGCACAGATAAAGCGAATATTGACGTATCAAGGTTTCAAAATCCAAATTTTATTCTTCCTGGAACTTATTTTTTTAATATAATTATTAATAGTACTCAATTAACTCAATCGGCCTCTCCTATTAAAATTATAGCTAATGATAATGATGATTCTGTGAGTGATATATGTATTGATAAAGACTATATTAATAGTTTAGGCCTTAAAGAAAAATATGTGAAAGAACTGACCTATTGGAATAACGGGGAATGTATTAATTTCTTGGCTTTGAAGGGTGTTAGTGTTACTCCTAATTTACCTGAGGGAACGGTAATCATAAATATACCTCAATTATATTTAGAGTATATGGATGTAAACTGGTTACCCAAAACCCTTTGGGATGAAGGGATCAGCGGGTTATTATTAGATTACAATGCCAACTATCAATATAGCGATAATGACAGTTTAAAAAATCAAATTGCATCGATCAGTGGATATCTTGGTGCTAATATGGGTGCTTGGCGTTTACGAAGTGAATATTATGGTAATTATCAAAGACAAGAGTCAAATAGCCAAACATCAACAATTCGTAATTTTTTATTTAATGCAATTTATTTATATAGAAATATTAAAGCATTAGATGCTAAATTAGTCGTGGGTGAAAGTACAACACCATCACAGATACTAGAACCTTTTAGATTTACAGGATTATCTTTATTTACAAACGATTCAATGTTACCTCCTAGACTAAGAGGATATGCTCCTGAAATTACAGGAATAGCTAAAACTAATTCTCGCGTTGTTATTACTCAATTAGGAAGGGTAATATATGATGGCAATGTACCTGCTGGTCCATTTAAAATTCAATCATTGAATAGTGGTACTCGTGGTGAATTACACGTAAAAATTATTGAGCAAGATGGATCTGAACAACAGTTTATTGTTAATAGTTCCAATGTGCCTTATTTAACTCGTCCTGGAACTACTCGATATAATGTAACTGCAGGGCAACCAATTAAACGAGACCATTCAGTATATAGAGGTGTTTTTTTCTTCAGAGGAGAAGTCTCACATGGTTTAAATAATAATTGGTCATTAAATGCAGCCTCAGATATAAGCCAAGGTTATCAACAAGTTTCATTAGGCTTTGGCCGATTTATGAATCAGTTTGGTGCTTTATCTGTAAATATAGCTCGCTCTTTTTCGCAGTTAGATCATGATAGTCCATCAGGTAACTCATATAGTATTAATTACTCTAAAACTTTTGATGATTACGATATGGATCTAACTTTTGCGGGGTATCGTTTTACTGATAGAAAATTTTATACTATGTCTCAATATTTAGATTTAAGAAATAATAAATTTATTGATAATGAAAAAGAACGCTATCAAATAAGTCTTTCAAAGCGTCTAGGTGAATTTAATATAAATTTAAATTATCAATTACAACAGTATTGGGATCGAGGTCAAACTCATCAATACGGCCTAAATATAGGTAAAAGCGTTAATATTCCTTATTTAAATTTACAAGGAGGAAGTATAACGCTATCAGCAAATAGAAGTTATTACCAAAATAAATATGATGACCAAATTAGCTTGATGCTTTCAGTTCCATTTGGCAAGCAGTTCTACACTTTTGACACAATGAAATATAATGACACCTATAATTCGCGTGTTTCTGTATCTACCTTAACTGAGGATAATGATTACTATAACTTAAGCGCATCAACAAGTTATGGTAAGGATGCTAAAAAACAAAGTACGCTAGCTGGTATGTATGATTTATCAACTCGTTATGCGTCTTTAAATAGTAATATTTCAATCTCAGATAAAGGTGATTCTAGCTTAGGTATGGGGTTAAATGGTGGTGTAACATTAACACAGCATGGTATTGCTTTACATAGCTCATCATATTCATCTGCAGCTAGGTTAATGATAGATACAAATAATATCGCTGATGTTCCTTTAAATAATGGTTCAACAGTAACAAATGGAATAGGGATCGGAGTTATTCCGAATATGACCAGCTATTACAAAAATAGCTATAATGTTGATATGAGTAAATTACCAGATAATATTGAGTCATCAAATACGATATATGATATTGCATTAACAGAAGGTGCAATTGGATACAGAAAAATAAGTGCAGATAAGGGATTCAAATTATTTGCAACTATTAAAATGGCAGATAATTCAGGTTCTCCTCCATTTGGTGCTCAAGTACTAAATGAAAAAGGTAGAGAAGTCGGGATAATTAGCGATAACGGATTAGTATGGTTAACAGCTGTTCAATCTGAAGAAAGGCTAAATATCAATTGGTCTAATAAAAATCAGTGTAATACAACATTACCCAATTTAGATAATGCAAACCAAATTATTTTAATTTGCAAAAAGTAGAGAATTTTATGAAAAATAAATTTTTATTACTTCCGCTATTATTGGTAGCACAAAATAGCATAGCGGCAGTATCTCTTGATAGAACCAGAGCAATAGTAGAAGGTGATTCTACCCCTGTAATTATTAATATCGAAAACCAGAGTGACACCTTGCCATATTTAGCTCAAGCTTGGATTGACGATAAAGATGGAAATAAAATTACAACAGGACCATTAATTGCGACACCGTTAGTTCAGCGCTTAGAACCGAATATAAAAAGCATGATTAGAATTTCAACTACGGATGTATCTAAATTACCTAAAGATAGAGAGTCCATTTATTATTTTAATTTAAGAGAGATACCACCGAAAAGCGATAAGCCAAACGTAATGCAAGTTGCATTACAATCAAGAATTAAATTATTTTATCGCCCAGAGCCTATTTTAGATAAAGCAAAAACTGATTGGGCCTTAGATCTAGAGCTGAATACAGTAAATGATGGGTATATTATTAAAAATACCTCTCCATTTTATTTAACGGTCATTGGGTTAGCGGGTGACAAAAACAAATCTGAAAATGGCGCATTTGATTCATTTATGATTGACCCTTTTGGAAGTCATCAAGTTAAAAGTACACATTTCCAGAAACCGTACTTAACCTACATAAATGATTACGGTGGTAGACCAACTGTTTCCTTTAACTGCAAATCATCAGTATGCAAAGCTGATAGTCAACAATAGCCAGTTATAAAATGAGGGTACAATGAAATATTTTTCTGTAGTATTTTTCTCACTTTTTATTTCATTAAGCAGTGTAGCTAGTCAATATGATGAAAATCGTTCTTTTCCATCACATGATGTAACATCGGCTATTAAAATGGATAGTTTAAGTGGAAAACTGCATTTTAAAGTAGGATTAATGTACTCTCCGTGCGTTATTTTGGATGATGAATATAATAACGATATTTTTTTTATTGAACTAGAACAATGTTTAGTAAATAATCAAAATATTAAAATACCTTTACAAGCCAAGGCTAAATTGATCGAAAAAAACAACATAACAACTACAGTATATGATATTTATCATCCACTTTATTCTGGTAAAAACATACTTTATATACAAAATAAAAATACTAAAGGCAGCTCAGCTATCATGGAGTTAAATTATGATTAAATTCATATTTTCCATATTAATTATTACTATGACTCCTATTGCTTTTTCGAGTGATTTGCTTATTAATTTCAATGGAAATCTAATTGATAAAAAATGTGAAATTAAACAGTCAGAGATAACCATTCAATTCATTCCTTATTCACTAGGTTATATTGAGGTTAATGGCAATATTTCAGATAAAAAACCATTAAAAATTGAATTTGAAAACTGTACGCCTACTATGATGGATAAAATAATAAAAATTTCATTATCTTCTACAAATATATATAAACAAAATGGAATTGATTATTTAACAACACAAGGAGGAACAGGTCTAATCGTTGGTCTTGAGAGCCTTGATGGCGAACTAATTTCGTTTAATCAACCACTTGAGGTTAGAGTGAGTTCAGAAAATAAAGCAGAGTTAGTACTGAATACATATCTAAAAAAAGGTGACGTTGCTAGACCAGGAACCGTACATGGAACTGCAAGCATTATGGTTAATTATAACTAATAATAGGAAGTTATATAATGAAAATAAGAAAGTCGCTCTTATTATTATTACTTTTTTCTAGAGTAGTAACTGCTGCTGATTTTAATAATGGCCGTGCTGATGTAAAAATTAATATTACAGCAACTATAGTTGCTCCTGTTTGTACTATTTTAGGTGAAAATAATGAATCACCATTATTTATAAATTTTGATAATGTTGACTTCTCTGAAGTTGAAAATGGAACAGCCTATAAGGATATTCAGTTAAAATATAACTGTACAGGAAGTTCAGTTCCAGCTAATAAAGTTATGAACTTGTATCTATATCCAACTAAATATGGTGTCTATACACAAGTTGGTAACAACGTATTACGAACATCAAAGAATGGACTGGGAATCTCTTTAACCAAGAGTAATGCTAATCTTGATTTAAATAAATGGATTCCTTTTGGTAGTAATGAGCTACAAGGCTCATTTATCCTTCGAGCTTCGTTAATTACCCCCAATAAATTACTATTAACGGAAGGTAGCTTCGATAGTACTGTTGCTATCCTAATGAGTTATTTATAATTTGGATTATATTTTATGATGAAAACCGTTTTTTATTTGTTACCTGCTTCACTACTGGCTATTTCTAGTATTAGCAATGCTGGTGATCCAGATGACTGGACAGTCATGGGGTATAGTGGTACTCAATTTACAGCTGATACAACTTGGACGGGCGCTAACTTTAATGGTGTCAATTTAACGTTAAGAGCTAAGCTAAGTAGTATGGGAGGAAAAATGACTGAGTATGCATGGGGATCTCGTGCATGTCCTCCATACGGGAATTCACCTAATTCAACTAATATGCAATATGTGATTGCACCAAATACAGTGGATTATGTAGATCCTATTACCAATGAAAAATTTACTTTTAGAATTTTATTACCCCAATCATTAGGTACAATCAATGGATATCCAAATACACAATATGCACAGATAGGGCAAAGCTCAGGTAATGTTGGCCGTGCAACCTGTTCGCGAACCCCTTATACGCCACAATCATTTAGTGGAGAAACTCCTATTACATTAATCAGTAATACTAATCTCCCAATTAGAAATACACCGCATATTATTAAAGTAAACACGACTTTATTTGGTGTCAGAAACCCAAATATACCAGCTAAATGGTTAAGTTCTGTTGCGCTTATCCAACCTAAAAACTCAGCTGTACTTACTTTTAATGTAACCGTTATTAATACTTGTCGTGTAGATAAGACTCAACTAGATTTTAATTTTGGTTCTTTACCACAATCAATAGCTGATGGAGTAAATCTAACTAAAAGTGTAACCGTTAGCTGTACTTATCCTGGAAATATTAAAGTAACTTACCAGCCCTCAAAACCTATTGATAGTGCAAATCCAACTCGTACAAGTTTAGATTTAGGAAATGTGTCATCTGGTTGGTACGGTGAGTTGGCAGTTGATGGTAAAAAGCAATTAATCACGACACTTCAAAGTATTACTAATAAAACACTAGATATAGGAATTACATTAGGAAAAAGTAGATCCAATGTATCTTTTGGCAACATCAGTGGTGGTGGGGTCTTAATTTTTGAGTATATTTAATATTAACTTATTTAACATACTTTAATTTTTAAATAATTAAAAATATGCAGAAGTATATAATACAAGTGTTTTTAGATAAAAATCGAACCTGTAGATAATTTTATATCAGCATAGTTCACTTTTATGGTAAATTCATGCCTGTTAAATACCCAAAAAAAATTACCCGATGATTTTTTAATCGGGTAACGAACAACACTATTTAATAATTCTATCATGTTCGTAGTATAAATTTCTTTACGTATATCGATAAGTTAATAAAACAGGATTCTTAAATTAGGGCGGTGTTAGTTATAAGCCCCTCTATTTTGTGTGTTTATATTTAATATTATTTATCAAATATATCTAAATCTGCATTGAATTTAAAGGATTTAATTGCCTTCAATGGAGGTATATTGAACTTGAATGGCTATTACAGGAGTCGTATTTAATAGGTAATGACGTTGATATTAAATGGGTTTACTTAGTTGGATAAATAGCATTGCCCTCATTAATGCCCTCAAGACAAAAATCATACCTAAATTCATAATCTGATTAAGAGGTTAATGAGTGAGTTGTGGGTATGGTTATTATACAAAAACAATATTTTTAACTAACTCACATCTAGTAATCATAACCCATCATAATACACAGTAGATTATACGTTTCAAAAAATCATATAATCTACCTGCATACTCACTATTTTTCTCTTAATAGTATTTCGGTTATTTCATTCGCTCTTTAAACGAAGCCTATTAAGGTTATCGCCTCGCTCAGACGAGGCGCTTGCTTATGAAAACATACATGGCCAGTTGGTTATAATAATTCTCTATACTTTTCTCAAGATTTTCATGGCGCGATAGGAATATTATCCTAAAAAAATTGCCAATACCAATCCATGATAGTACCTAACAACTACTTATAAATAGGAAAGTAAGCACTAGGAAGTTCAACAAAATAGAACTTTTTGGTATTTAACCTTATTTTTTATTGTATTGTGACTCTTAAAATCCCTGCTCCTTGAAATGAGCCTGTTTTGGTTTTATCGTCAGGGTGAAATGTTGAATTAATAAGGTAGTCTTTTTTCCCTGTGACTTTCTCCTCACTGATTGTTTTTCCATCGCTAAATTGTAACTCACAATCTCCTTCACCACATTTAGTGAAGTTAGCACTTTTCCCTGTGGGTTTATTTGTCCCAATTAATTCCATTTTTACTGGCGTTGATGCACTGCAAGAGATACTGTAATTTGTTACGTTACTTTTATAGCTAGACTCATCCCCTAATGTAATATCATGAGTTAATTGCAGTTGGTTACTGTTGAAATCACACTTAGATTTTACATCAATAATTAATGTAAATGAATCACGTCGGCCAAGGCCTCCTACGATTAAATTGGGCACATCTGCTGAGGGGCCTTTCTCTTCAGGAGTTGTAAATTTATTTTCTTCAAACGCATAGTAATAGGCCACGGGAACCCTATAGATCCCTGGAGCGAGGTTACCTTGCGATAAGGTTGCTGTTATTCTTGCACTACGCCAATGAAAGTCTACAGGTATCATTGAGCCAAGAGTCCAACAGCCCCCGACATCGGTCTTAATTGTAATTTGGTTTATCTTGGAAATATATCCTGAAATTTGCGACTGTGCTGGATAAGTCCAACTGTTATAAGAGTCGATATTCAATGAAATAGGGACATTATTTACGTACACTCTATTTTGCATAATAAGCCAAGCGGTTTTTTCTTGGGTTGCACTTAATTTGTCATTAGTTCCTTTACATCTTGTATAGACACTTCTTGCATTATAAAGGCCATTCAGCCCACCAGACATTATTGATGATGCAGAGGTAGTCATATCATTATAATTAATCAACATATCGTTTGTTTTTACTGGACTTGTCATTGTCCAAATAAAATGGCGATAATCCCCAGCAATACTGGTGACAGGGAAAAATAATATGTTTAATAAAATTAAGATAAAAAAATGAGGTTTAAGTATCATGTCAATTCCAAGTCATTATTAATTGTAGGTGATGACTATTTTTGCAGTAGATTCAAATTTACCCGGTGCTAAATTACTAGTATTTAATGCATAGGGAACTGCAGTTATAGAAAAGATCCCATTTTTTTGACCTTTTCCACTTAATCCATTAATAATTTCATTTCCTAGGCTGTTTATATTGTTTCCAATAATAAGCGGGTAAGTATTATTAACTGAATTTCCTTGATATAAAGCAATCCCTAACCCTGTATTTCCTTTAGTATTTAATACATTATTAGGCGCATTCGCTAATTTATCACCGACAACATTGATATAAGGCTTTCCTTGGTAATATTGGCAATCAATAGATATTTCTTTAGTGATTGAGTTATCATGGTTATTAACTTTATCTATTTGTACGGTTTTAAAGTTAAAAATAATTTTTTCATTCTTATTAATAATACAAGGTGGTACTTTGACAGTACCTGATATTTTTATTGGAACATCAACAGCAAGGGAAGAGAAGGTGCAGAAATAAAGTATACCAACCCAGAATTTAAAATATTTTTTAATGATATCCATTATTCATACTCCACAGTAAAGGTTACTGAGGCTAAAAAATCACCTGTCTTTGCATCTCCGGATTTAGGCTTACGAACAAAAACACCAAAATTAAGTTCTTGTGTATTTCCTACTTCAGGCACGATACCAAAGTTAATTTGTTGATTCCAAACAATTAAAGAATCATCTTTATCTGTTATCCCCAATAAAACACCGCTATCACCCTGCGTATTTAAAAAAGAATCACCATCAATATTGGTTAATTTATTACTTTTCCATGTTAACTTGATTATTTTTTTTAAATCTGTTTCGCTGCATTTTTCAATAAAAATTGAAAAAGGTTCTGTTGCGCTCGGTATTCCTTCATTAATTGTCTTTAAGCGTAGGTTATAAATTTTTATTTTTTGATTTAAAGATTCGGTTGTAACTTGACAAGCTGTATTGACAAGCTCACCGCGAAACTCCATATCAAGTCCTTCCTCGCTATAAGCTAATGCAGGGAAAGTGAATAACAAGAGATAAAATACCCAATTCAATCGGCTTTTTCTATTCATAGCTCACCTCAAATCTTAAGGTATTGTGGTAATCAATTTGCTGTGGTAAGGCTATTTTATTATCACCGTTTGTTAAATAAGTGAGATAGCTTGGGTAAAATAACGATTTTTCGGTATCGTAAAATTGTAAGGTGACAGGGGTATGTACAGCTGAATTGATTAAATTAAGATCATCAAATGCACTACCAGCACCACAATTTGTCAGCGTGACCTCTTTTGCACCGCGTATACTTAGGTTACAAGCTGTATTCATCAATTGCGCGTATACTTGAATCTGGCCGTAACTGATTGAGTTAGTTGGCAAGCTAGCAGCGACATGTTTTATGCTAGAAAGAAAACACAGTACTATCATGATAATAAACAGTCCTAGAGGTGTTTTTCGCGGGCTGCTCATGTTTGTTTTCCTTATTAATATGCTAGCTTTCACTCAATGTTACTCCTCTCCAGAAACAGTACAGATTGAACCTTGGCATTGAAATACGAGCGTAGGTTTACCACCATAATCATTAATATAAGTTAGATAAGGCGTTGATAATGATGGTGATATAATGTCGTGGTCAGATTTTGGTGGCACCATGACAACATTAAACGCATTTTTTTCTGCTTGATTTTTGCTATTGCCAAAGCCAATCACAGTTAAGTTGAATGGGGTGGTATTATTGAGACGATAGCCATTAGCGATTTTTGTTAAAGTGACTTTATGTGCCCACTTAGTTTCTGATTCCGATAAAATGCTTTTTGGGCGATAAAATAATTTCACTCGGGATTGCAATGCGATTTGCAATATATTTCCGTCATTCGATTTAGGTGGCACTTCGCGTAAGTTAAAATAAAAAACAGATTCTCTATCTTGCGGTAATTTGCTCAGCTCAGGCGTGGTGCTTAAACGGACCAAACTGTTACTCGTCGGCTCAATGCGCTGTAATGGCGGTGTCGCTAAAATTGCGCCTTTAGTCAATTTATTCCCTTCAATATCTTCAATCCAGCTTTGTGCAAGATAAGCTTCTTCTGGATTATCATTTGTAATGGTGACATTAATTGATTTATCGGATGCAGGAAAAATAATTCGTGTCCTATCCAATGTCACAGCGCTGTGTGCGCTAACGGATAAAAATACTGTCGTAAGCAGAAAAAAGGGAAATACCCACGAACGTAAAAACAAACTCAACATAATAAACCTCATAAATAAATTAAATGTGTGCAGCTAATCCGAATGGTTTTAAATAGATTCGAATAGTTATTTCTTTATTGATACACAGGGCAGTAACAACATATTGGTTGATGTATCTAAATTTTCAGGAAGTGACAATTGGCACTGTGCTTGCCCTCCCCAATAAACAAGTAAATTTTCCTTAGGCGATATTCCCACTAACCAAGTCACACCATCTTCCCCGACAATGCCTAATTCAAGGTTATTGTGGTTGCGAACACTGGCACCAAATGGCGGCGTTTTATCATTGCCCAATGATAAAATAGCGAAGAGTTTTTCTCCTTTCATTACGGATAAACTCCGGTAGCCAATCGCACCTTTTGTGAGAGTGATGTCCGTTGATGCCCCCAACGTTTCTAAATTATCGGGCAATTTACTGGTATTAATTGATGCGTTAGCTTTACGGTAACTGCTAACATTAGGGATAACAGCTAAACCGAATCGATTCGTTTTTATCGTGCCATTATCGAGTGGCACATCACCAACACCGGGAGTTTCAATCATTAATCGAGTATCTCCACTTGAACCTCGGTGCAGTGCAGCACCATGTGAAGTCGCGGTTATCCCACTATTAATAGACAGACCAACACTGCGATATTGTTGAGGGACATAGCTTGCATTTGCTGAAATATTAGCTTGGGAGAGATCTCGGGAGTAATAACCACTGATGCTCGATTCGCTATCATATAATTGCCCATGGTTATAACCCACAGTGACATTGTAGCTATCACGATCGTTATAGCCGCTATAACTAGCGCTATGGTTATGTTGGTTATACTCTCCCGTCTTAGTATAAGATTCAGACAATGACACACTGTGACCGTTATAAAGTGGAATACTTAAATAAAGGTTCACTGCATCATCTTTATAGCCACTGTCTCGCTCAGTGCGAATTGCAGATAACGATATCGTCGCATCTTGCTGGGAAAGTGCAGGAAGACTGATATTGGTACTTGCATATAAGCCATATTGCATTTGTGATTTGTCATGCCAATACGTGCTATATTGATAATTCAGTGAAAAATTAAAATTATCGAAATATTTATTCAAATAGATTTGATAATTTTCTTTTGGTGCACGAGAGACATAACCTGAACTGACTTCATCCATAAATTGGCTGAGTGTTCGGTAGTTTTTATCTGCGAAGCGATAACCCGCAAAGGTAATATCTGTGCGTAATGCATCAAAAGATTTTGAGTAATTTAACCTATATGAGCGGCCTTGCAGGGTTTCTTGAGTAAAGCGTGCAACTGACTGTGTCACATCGAATGACAGTGCCCCAAACGCGAATAGGTCTCGCCCAATACCAATAGCAGCGGTTTGGTAATCAGTATTAAGTTGGGAGCCACCATAAAGTGACCATTCATTTGATAAACCATATGATAATTCCCCACCTGCAACAGGGTTTCCTGTTAGCTGATGACCGCTAAGTCGCGTTTTACCTGCAACAAATTTATAAATGAGTCGCCCTGGACGGGTTAAATAAGGTAGTGAGGCCGTATTTAAACTGAATTTCTTTTCTTCACCGTTTTCTTCACGGACGGTGATATCCAAAACCCCACGAACTCCACTATCCAGTGTTTGGATACGGAATGGCCCAGGTGGTACGGTTGTTTCTAACAGAACACGTTCTTTGCTGCGAACAATAACTGTTGCATTGGTATTTGCAACCCCAATAATTTCTGGGGCGTATCCCACCAGTTTCGGGGGTAGCATACGGTCATCACTTTCTAATGAAAGTCCGGTGTATTGCCAAGACTCAAAGACGTTAGAATAAAAATAGTTTTCACCTAACGTCAAAATAGCCGATAAAGACTTAATAGAAGTAAATGCATACAAGCGACTAAAATCAAATTGCTTTGTTTCTTGTGATGATTGGCGATTTCCTTGCTGCTTCTGGTAAGTGCCATTATAATCACCGCGAAAACGCCAAGCGCCTAAATTTATGCCAGCGGTTCCACTCGTCGAAGCATAAGTGCGTTTGCTTCCTGTATTTTCTTTTGTGACAGAAATGTTTGCACTGTAGTCGATTAAGGCACCATTAACACCCTCTTCCCATAATGCAGGTGGCACCCAGTCAGGATCACGATATTCCATCCAAAACTGAGGGATTGTCATTTTTAAGGATAATGTTGCGAGTTCAATTTTTAGTTGGACTCCTGTTAGGGCTGATAAATTCAAGCACTGGTCATTATTCGAAAGATGGACTTTTTCTTTTGCTGTCTCTTTTAGCCCAATGAGATCAAGCAAATCAGCAGGTAGACACGTTGTTTGTAGCAAGGTTTGCTCGGGGGTGCTTTGTTCAAAAACCGTAATATCCCGAGGTGCGCCTAAACGCTGCCCATTAACAAAAATAGTTAGGACATAATTATCTGGGGGGACATACCCCGCGACAGCAAATTGGCTCATATCGACGTTTTGGAGATCTTCAGCATCTAATACATCCGTATTAAACTCTGAGGCATAAGCAGTCAACGTGCTAAAGTTTAATGCCACTAAGATGGCCAGCCCAACTTTACAATATGTGAACTTCATGCTTATACCACTCCGAGAACAACAAGAAATACTAGCCAATGCAATAGGATTGACTGTTTTTATCTTTGTTTTATTGATAATCGATGAAAAAACGAATTAACCCTTGATAACGGCCTGCTTGGAGAGGCTTTCCCGTTAGCTCAAGTTGTAAAAAATAGCGAAGCACAAGTGATTGTCCTGCCTTACCTTGTCTTAATACGCTGCCGAATAGTGAATAGCTTTCCCCAGGGATTAAGGCTTGCATTGTGCTGTCAAGAACAGAAACGCCTAGTCCTTCAGAGGGGCCTTGTAAGACAAAAGCATTCATCTGGTTTGCACGATGGCCATCAAAACGTATTACCCATGTTTTGCTATCAAGAGAGGAAAACAGGCTACCGCAATTACTTAATTCAATCTCAAAAAGCTGGTTGCGTTCTTCTCGGGATACCTTTGTTGATAATAAATTCAATGCTAATGATGAAAAATTTACCGTTTGAAAACGATCTTTCATCATAATCGAACAAGGTGTCGCTATAACGCTGCCAATCATCTGAGTCGTTCCTTCATGTCGTACCCCTATGTCCTTTTCTGCAAATACGGTGAAGCATCCACAAAAATAGATGAGTAGAACAGGCACAAATTTTCGAATATCAAATAGATAAGTAAGCACTTTGTTTTCCTTTATATGCATTAAGTAGCCGCCAAAAATTGGCGGCTATTCAAAGTGCTTACTGATAAGTAATACGGAAGTTTGAAACAGCGGTAAATTTACCTTCTGCAACATCTTTAGTTTTATCAATTGCTTTAGCTAATGCTTTGAAAGATAAAGTCACATCGCCATCAGTGTTACCGGTAGGTAATACATCTTTTGCAACACCAAATTTGAAGCCATCAATCACGATACCTAAGTTATTTGCGTTACCTGTTGATGTAGAAAGCATTTCACCGCCATTCACATAGTTTTGGCCAGTAAATACTAAGTCCATGGTTTTAACACCAGCAGCATTACCGCTTTCGCTATCAACTTCGCCGAAATTAGCGAAATCACAACCAGTTAATTTAATATCAAAGTTTGCTTCTGCCGCTTTACCGCTTTGTAAGGCTTTGCGAGATAATTGGCCGAAATCAACAGTTTGTTTTAATGATGATTGTTGGATGTTACATGGTGTATTCACAACTGAACCAACAAAATCAATTGTTCCTGTGTTATCAGCCATTGAGCTAAATGGAATAACAGATGCAGCAAATACAGTAGCAACAGCTAATTGAGATAATTTCATTATTATTTCCTTAATATGTAAATAGATTTAATATATTGAACGCTTACTAATATCAAATGACAAAGTCACTCATAAAATGGGAAAGGTTTCCCTTGCCTAGACTTAAAGAAAAGGCGACTAATAAATAGAAGGCTAACCTTCTAATTTAAATTTTTTAATTAAAATTGTTTCTAATGGTAACTTATTTTTAATTTTTCTTATTTAATCAGAACGATCAGCCATTACCTTGAAAAGTAATTCCGACCAATTTCTATCTAATGCAATTAAAAAATTTCAACATCTCGACACTAATTATTGTAATACCAAGTTCATAGAGAGAAACCTGCTGCTAACTTAAATGAACTAGATAACCAACTTGATTGAAGAATAATGATTTTTTACGGGTATACCTTAAAAACAAACCAATATATTTTCGTAAATAGCCTTTAATTTTCATTGTAATAGGCTCCAATTCATTAAGCTTTAACACATGGTGTTGTATGATTTTTATTCATCAAAAAAATAGCTAACATCAACATTAAAATAAATTGAAATAATCATTATTTTTGATGTTGATATATCACTTTGACCATTCTCATACCGAGATAATTGTTGTTGCGATATGCCAATAACCTTAGCTAAATTAGAGCCACTTAAGTTATATTTCAATCTAAGTTTTTTTATTTTTTTTCCAATGTTTTTTGATACGACATTAACTATGTTATCTCTATCACTTAGAATAGAAAGTGAATTGAAAATTTCATTTCTCATTAAAGCACCATTGACGTTGACGTATTAAATGAAATAAGACACCAATCGTTTAACTCAATATAGGATACAAAAAATCTGAGTTAAACCAAAACAAAAAAATAAATTAATTATTTAAAAAAATTAGCTACAAAGTTAATAGGTATTTTTTTACTAATTAAGGTTGTTAAAAATAAAAAGGTATAAAAAAACAATTATTAAACAACAATATACAAATAACCATGTTAAATTTTTGTTAATAAAACCCTCAGGCTTTACTTACGCTAAATATTGTAAGGAATTGTAACTCCAATAAAAATAAGTCGCTATATGGCTAGTTATTTAGTGATTATTTAAATGTAGCCACCACTTTTTCTAGTTTTGGGTCGAGTATTCAATGTATTAATTTGGTTAAATGTAATGTTCTCTTTCAATGAAAGTACCAATGATTTTGTCAATCATTTCAACAGTTCTTGAATACCTCTATATTTTTCTGTTCAGCCTTTTTATCTTGTTTCTTAAGTTCAAATTTTGATGTTTTATTCCCTGTGTAAATCGTTTACCAATCGAGTGAGTTTCCCTTGGTAATAACTGGTATGCTAGGTAATTATCGGTACACCAAAACTGAATATCAAACTTAGAAAGCCACCTTAATAATTTTTGCTGGCTCTTACGGCTCCTTGAGCCCAAGACATGCGCCACTATATGTTTTAACTGAAGTGACCAGACATACCATAACCATCGTTGCCGCTGCTACAATAGCCATAAGAGTTTTATTTAATTTCACTGGGTAAATCCTCAACTAAGTCGTAATTTAAAGAAAAAATTAAAAAGAAGCCCTGTGATTAAATATTAATAACAATAGAATTAAATTTTAGATACGAACTATAGCTAAATTTACCTAGATAAAACCACTATATATTTATGAATACGGTAATTAAATCTTTTTGTCTTTTGAACTCTAGCTCACATAAATACTATAATTACTCACATAGGCTGTAAAGCAGGAGAAATCTATCGAATATACCAAGTTTAATAGTCAGTTATTTCTTGTCATATTTATTCATACTACAATTATTTTTACCCGATAAAAATCAATAGGTTAAAAATAATGTGTTATTAATTCATACTTAACAACATTTCTTTCACATACATCAACCATTACTTTTTTGCAATTACTTACACTTGTTACGCGTGTTAATAATTTCATCTAACTAAACCGCCCCCTTAAATCTCCAGACAGTTGGTGTCATTTGACTTATTGATAATCTTAATACTCGTTTTTAGGCTAGTTCTTGAAAAATGAGATGAACGCATCCCAACTATTTGAGAGCGGTGAAGGGTTCGGCTGATGAGGTGAAGATCCTCACACACTTCTGACATCATTGTGCCCAGTACGAAATGAATAAAGCTCCCTAATGACTAGAGGGCCCACAACATGAAATCCCCCGTTGTCGCCGATATCGCAAAACATCTTATACAGGTTCACTTCATTGAAGAACATATAGGTGAAGTTATCGATAAATAAAGCACGGTACCCTGTTGGAACACTTTAGCAATCATAAGCCTAGCCTTATCGGTACTGATGGGCTAACCAGCTTTCCTGATGCTATTAACTGTATCTATCCTCAAACGAAAGTTCAGTTGTGCGTCATTCACAAAATCCGCAACTCAATAACCTGATTTACGCTTTCCTTACTGATTGGTTTTCTATGGTCATTACGGCCTATAAACACAAGCTCATAACACTCTGATAGTAATTTGAGTGAATTAAATAGCTCGATAACCTGCTTTGATAACGGTACAACATGCGGTCGCTTTATTTTCATTACTTCAGCTGGTATCTCCCAAACCCCTTTTTCTAAATCAATATCCTGCCAACGAGCAAAGCGGAGTTCTTGCGTTCTAACAGCCGTTAGCAAAATAATTTCAGTCGCTGTTTTGGTGATGATACTGCCAGTGTAACCAGCTAAATCTTTTAGGAAATATGGCAGTTCTTGATTTGTTAAGAATGGGAAGTGTTGCTTTTTAGGTGGAGTTAGAGCAGAAGCCAGATCAGGAGCTGGGCTATATTGCGCTCGACCCATAATAATGGCATAGCGAAAGACCTCACCGCAGCGCTGGCGGACTTTGCGCATCTTCTCTAAGGCTCCGCGTTTTTCCATCTTATGTAAGGTTTCAAGTAGCTCTAGGGGTTTAATCTCTGCTATCGGATGCTCACCAATATAAGGAAAGATATCCTTTTCAATAGTATCAATAATTTCATCACGATAACGTAGTGACCAGAGATCTGCTTTAGAAGTGTGCCATTCACGAGCTACTGCTTCAAAGGTACTTTCAGAGGCTAAATGTTTTTATTTACTTGAACTTTATTTTGAACCAGCAATTTTTTCGTGCATCAGCTAATGAAACTAGTGTGTCCCCCCTCCATCGGTCATTTTATAGGGGGTTACCATTGGCCTTGAGGCCGCTACCTGGCAGGCGTAAAGCTTCATTGTGGGGGCATCCAAAAATAGGGGAAAATTATGCCCCCAATTTTGCCCCCAAACAGGGGTAGAAACCAGTAAACAAGGGGAGAATCAGACAGACTTCGAGATGATTAATCTTATTGATTTAAAAGGGAAATATAGACTTTGGGAGAAATTTAGAAACTGCGTTTGGCGGAAGATCACAGGAGTCGAACCTGCCCGGGACTGCTGGCAGCCCCAACTGGATTTGAAATCCAGCCGCCTCACCGGAGACGACGATCTTCCTCTATAATCTATAGATTGGAGCATGATTATAGACTGAATCCATTATTTTCTAAAGCATTGAAACTGCAACTATCACCTTTATTGATAAAAGCTAATAAAAACCCCACTTATTGATAAGCGCTGATAAGAAAAAACGTTATCTTGATATTGAGGTTTACATTTCTGCCCCCATATACTTTCTTATATTCATAATGGTGCGCTAATTTTATGCCCCATACACCAATCGTATTTGGGTATAAATTCACCATTTAACTTTTATTGTCAACACAGTAAGCCTTGGCCTACGAGCACAAGCCTGCAATCACAGGATGTTTTATGACAAATGCATTATTAACCGATTCTGCCCTACCTCGCTTTTCTACTATAGAGCCTGCACATGTTTTTCCTGCTGTCGAGCACGTACTCACCGAGTACCGTCAAACAGTTGAAAACCTCCTTGATGCCACAGACCAATATACTTGGGATAACCTGTGCCAACCGTTAGAAGAAGCCAGCGATAAACTCTCCAGAGTTTGGTCGCCAGTGAGCCACCTGCATTCGGTAAAAAATAGCCCTGAGTTGCGTGAAGCCTATGAACAATGTTTACCGCTGCTGTCTGAATTCAGTACGTGGATGGGTCAGCACGAACCTTTATATCAAGCCTATAAATCATTAAAAGAAGGCGCTGAATTTAACTCACTCAGCCAATCACAGCGGAAATCTATCGAGAATACTTTACGTGATTTCGAGCTATCTGGAATTGGCTTACCCTCTGAAAAACAGCAACGTTATGGTGAAATTGTTGCGCGTTTGTCAGAGATTGCCTCTAAATTTAGCAATAATGTGCTTGATGCCACCATGGGGTGGACGAAACTCATTAAAGATGAAAAAGAATTAGCGGGTATGCCAGAAAGCGCCATCGCGGCAGCTAAAGCCATGGCAGAAGCCAAAGGTGAAGAAGGTTATCTATTAACCCTCGATATGCCAAGCTACCTACCTGTCATGACTTACGCCGACAACGCAGAATTGCGCCGTGAAATGAGCCATGCATATAGCACTCGTGCTTCAGACCAAGGGCCAAATGCCGGTAAATGGGATAACAGCGAACTCATTGATGAGTTAATGGCATTACGCCATGAACTTGCTCAATTATTAGGTTTTAAAAACTACGCTGATAAATCTCTGGCAACAAAAATGGCAGAATCACCAGAGCAAGTATTAGGCTTCTTAAATGACTTAGCACAACGCGCCCACCAGCAAGGTAAAGATGAACTTGCTGAATTAACCGCCTTTGCAAAACAGCATTATGGTGTCGATACCCTAGAGTCTTGGGACTTAGCGTATTATAGCGAAAAGCAGAAACAGCATAAATTCTCATTAAGTGATGAGCAACTACGCCCTTATTTCCCGGAGCAACGTGTCCTTAATGGCTTATTTGAAGTCGTTCACCGTATTTATGGGTTAACGGCAAAAGAACGCAATGATGTAGAAACATGGCATAAAGATGTGCGTTTCTTTGAGTTATACGATGATACCAATACTTTACGCGGTAGCTTCTACCTAGACCTCTATGCACGTGAACACAAACGTGGTGGAGCTTGGATGGACGACTGCATGGGCCGTATGGTGCATAAAGATGGTTCATTACAAAACCCAGTTGCTTATCTAACCTGTAACTTCAACAAACCATTAGGTGATAAGCCAGCACTCTTTACCCATGATGAGGTGATCACACTATTCCACGAGTTTGGTCATGGCTTACATCATATGTTAACGAAGATTGATGTTGCTGATGTTGCAGGGATCAATGGGGTACCATGGGATGCGGTAGAACTACCAAGTCAGTTTATGGAAAACTGGTGCTGGGAACCTGAAGCACTCGAGTTTATTTCAGGGCATTATGAAACAGGCGAACCATTACCTGCAGAAATGCTAAGTAGCATGCTGGCTGCGAAAAACTACCAATCTGCAATGTTTGTGCTACGCCAATTAGAGTTTGGTTTATTTGATTTCACCTTGCATGCTGAATATGACCCAGCTAAAGGGGCTCAAGTTATGCCAACCTTATACGCCATTAAAGATAAAGTCGCGGTAGTGCCTTCACCTAAATGGGCACGCTTCCCGCATGCCTTCAGCCATATCTTCGCAGGGGGTTATGCTGCGGGTTATTACAGCTATTTATGGGCAGATGTTTTAGCCGCAGATGCATATTCGCGTTTCAGTGAAGAAGGTATTTTTAATCGCCAAACTGGTCAGTCATTCCTTGACAATATTTTAAGCCGCGGCGGCTCTGAAGAACCAATGGCGCTATTTGAGCGCTTCCGTGGCCGTAAACCAGAACTAGACGCGATGTTAAAGAGCTATGGTATTCATGGCTAATAGCACTGCGATCCAATTGATCTGTGAAGAGGGTGCCGATCGCGGCGCCCTTTCCCAACTTTCTGAAAAATGGCAGCTTTCTCATACCCCTAACGCGGTGATGGCTCTGGTACTAACCCCTGAAAACTTACAACTACGTAAACTGGATGAACCCAAACTCGGGGGGATTTTTGTGGATTTTGTGTCAGGAGCCATGGCTCATCGACGAAAGTTTGGTGGTGGTCGTGGTGAAGCTGTCGCCAAAGCTGTTGGAATTAAAAAAGATTATCTTCCTGACGTGATAGATGCGACGGCTGGCCTTGGCCGTGATGCCTTTGTTTTAGCCTCTCTAGGCTGCCGTGTCCGTATGTTAGAACGCCACCCTGTTGTGGCTGCATTATTAGATGATGGCCTACAGCGAGGCTATCAAGACGCTGAAATTGGAGAGTGGTTAAAAGAGCGTATGTCTTTGATCCATGCTTCTAGCATTACCGCTTTAAAAGAAGTGACTCACGCACCCGATGTTATTTACCTTGATCCAATGTATCCACATCGGCAAAAAAGCGCTTTAGTTAAGAAAGAAATGCGAGTGTTTCAGTCATTGGTAGGGGCTGATGATGATGCGGATTCCTTACTCGCACCAGCTATCGCCTTAGCAAAACGAAGAGTGGTTGTTAAACGCCCTGATTACGCAGAGCCCCTAGCGGGACAAAAAGCGCCTTCAGCAATTACGACAAAAAGCCATCGATTTGATATATATCCGTGCATTAAAAATAGTGACTAAAACGTAACGGCGAAGGGCGTATGTACAGGTGAAATTATCAATATAATACAGCCGCCCTTTCGCGTACGTTTACAGGTCAGAGAATTACAACACACCCTGCCCAAGCATTGCATCTGCGACTTTCACGAAGCCTGCGATGTTAGCGCCTTGAACATAGTTTGTTTGTTTCTCCTCACCCCCAAATTCAACACAGTGTTGGTGAATATCCAGCATGATGTGATGTAAGCGAGCATCTACTTTTTCAGCTTTCCAACTGAGACGAGCCGCATTTTGCGCCATTTCTAAACCTGACGTTGCCACCCCACCCGCATTCGCGGCTTTACCTGGCGCAAACAAAACACCCGCTTCTAGGAACAACTCCGTTGCCGGAATGGTTGTTGGCATATTCGCCCCTTCTGCGACTGCTTTGACCCCATTTTTAATCAACACTTTTGCAGCATCAATATCTAGCTCATTTTGTGTTGCACAAGGTAACGCAATATCCACTGGCACATTCCACGGTTGCTGACCCGCTAAGTAAGTTAAACCAAACTCTTTGGCATACTCTTCAATGCGACCATAGTTATTTTTGATTTCTTCTAAACGAGCCAGTTTTTCTGTTGTGAAACCAGCTTCATCCACCACAGTACCGCCTGAATCAGAAGCTGTGACAACTTTAGCACCCAGTTCCATGCATTTATCAATCGTATACTGTGCTACGTTACCTGAACCAGAAACAGCAACTCGCATACCATCAAAACCTAAGCCATGGCGTTTTAACATCGCATTAGTAAAGTAAACTAAACCATAGCCAGTCGCTTCTGGGCGGATCAAACTCCCACCGAAAGACAGACCTTTACCCGTAAATACACAAGAGGTGTCGTTAGACAGTTTTTTCATCATACCGGTCATGAAACCGACTTCACGTCCACCCACACCAATGTCCCCAGCAGGTACGTCAGTGTTTGAGCCAATATGGCGATATAATTCAGTCATCAAGGCTTGGCAAAAACGCATCACTTCACCATGGCTTTTCCCTTTAGGATCGAAGTCAGACCCCCCTTTACCTCCGCCCATCGGTAATGTTGTTAACGCATTCTTCAGTGTTTGCTCAAAGCCTAAGAACTTCAGAATTGATAAGTTAACGGATGGGTGAAAGCGCATTCCACCTTTGAATGGCCCAATGGCTGAACTGAATTGAACACGCCAAGCACGGTTCACTTGCACTTTGCCGTGGTCATCAACCCAACATACGCGGAACTGAATAACGCGCTCAGGTTCAACGAAGCGTTCAAGTAATGCTTGGTCACGATACTTTGCATTTTGTTCTAAAAAAGGCCAAAGAGAAGTGAATACTTCCCGCACAGCTTGTAAAAACTCAGGCTGTGAAGGATCTCTTTTTTGGACAGACTCCAAGAACGAAGATAGTGATTGTGTCATCTATGTCTTCCTTTTTAACATGTAGTTGTTGTGATGTGCCTCACTCTTTCTTGTCATTATTTTTAGGAAATGTGAGGTTGATTTGTGTTTGCCTATTGAATATATCATTAGTTTGTATTCTAAATTCAAGGTTTTTTTTCACTGTAATGCAAAATAAATCGCTTGACCTGCCAATAACCACCTCGAAGTACATATTTTGTAACAAAAAAAACGCCTGCATAAGCAAGCGTTTTTAGTGAATAATTTTTCTAATTTAGCGATGTGACTTATTCTTCATCGTCATTTAATGGCACAATCAACATATCCACATGAACTGTATTGATTAGCTGACGAGCAGATGACATTAACTTGCTCCAGAAATCTTGGTGATGACCACAGACGACTAAATCCATATTATATTTTTTAATCGCATCAACCAGTACTTGGCCTAAATCACCACTACCGCTAAGAGTTTCTTGGATTTCATAATCTGCACCTGCAGACAAGTCCTTCAGAGCGTTACGAGTTTCATCCGTAATACGCTGTTGCATGTCACCAAGGTTGACATCAATAAGACCTGTGTAGAGGTCCGAATAGTTCACATCAACATGGATCATGGATACTTTGGCCCCGTAAGGTTTTGCCATAGAGACAGCCTTATCCAGTAATACTTTACTTTCAGGTGATAAATCTACCGCCACAAGAATATGTTTGTAAGCCATAAGTAAACTCCTTCCAAATGCTGATTATCCAGTGGTTATGCCTTCACCACATCTTTATGAATACTATACCTGCAAATTGTGATTATTAAGTGTTGCTTTGATCACATCTAAGCAGATTAACCTTTAAATCATCAGTTCATATAACATTTTATAAAACAATAACATCATTCATTCAATATTAATATATTTGCCTAAACAATTTGAGCTAAGGATACACTAAAATTGCGTAAAACATTCTCCCATGCTCTTTTATATTTTAGACGAACATACATAGAAACTACTGACAATTTTCTCAATATAAACAAATAGTCATCATAATTTTGTGCCCGCTGCACTTTTTTTAAGCAAGAATATATCCTACAATAAAAAAACTTAGTTTAAGTGCAACGTTTTGCTGTATTTCCTTTGTGACAATTGCAGTGAGCTAGGCGCAGTTGAACTTTGCTGGTCACTTCTCATTAATACAAGGCATGAAAATCAATAGCATTACGGTAAAGCGATAGCTTTGCTGCTGAGAGAACCAATCAAAAGGTCAATAGCCCCTAGGTTCTAAGGAGGGGATTATGTTCAGTATGATTGCATTGTTTTGGGCATTATGTATTTTATGTATCTTGAATATGATGCGGTATTTTTCTTCAATTCGTGTTTTATTGTCCATTTTAAGGGATTCAGACCCTCTGCTCTACCAATCCGTTGATGGTAATGGGTTTTTTACCACCCATGGTCAACTGAACAAACAGCTGCGATTGGTTAGGTACATCAATAATAAACAATATATTGACCACTACGACCCAGAAGTCATTTTACGCTGTGAGCGAATTCGTAAGCAATTTATGATGATAAGTAGACTTAGCATTCTTGTTGCTGTAAGCCTAATCTACTTATTAGTGACAGGTTAATAATATTCACCCACCTAACGATAAAAAAAGAGTGATGGCCGTAAGGCCATCACTCTTTCGTATATTTATATTACTATGTTCATGTAACGTTTAAAGGCCCCATACAAACGATATGAAGCCAAGTTAAGCGCTGTTAGATAAACAGCAATGATAGCCAGTACAAACCGCCAGATAACACAATTGAGACAGGCAGAGTCAGTAGCCACGCTAAAGCAATGCTCTTGATGGTTTTAGTTTGCACACCACCACCGTCGACAACCATGGTACCAGCGACTGCTGAAGATAAAACTTGCGTCGTTGAAACAGGCATCCCAGTGTAACTTGCAACACCGATGGAAACCGCCGCCGTGACTTGCGCGGAAACACCTTGCGCATAAGTCATGCCTTTCTTACCAATTTTCTCACCAATGGTAACAGCAACGCGCTGCCAACCAAACATGGTACCTAACGATAACGCTAAGGCAACAGCAATGATGATCCAAAGTGGCGCATACTCAACGGTATACAGCAAGTCATTACTCAATTTTTTCAGTAAACTCGCATCTTTCGAACTCGTTTCTGGTAACTTAGCAACAGCATTTGCGGTATCAGAGATACACATCAATAAACGACGTGCATGATTACGTTGATCAGGCGTTAGCTCTTCATAGCTTTGAATGCCATCCAGCATGGTTTGCGCTTGATTTAAAATCGCACCAGTACGGGAACTATCACAGTGGAATTCACCACCGGGCTCATCGCTGCTTTCAGCCACCACAGGGGCATTTTCTATCGCATGGTTTAACGCTGGTTTATGTGTTTCATAGTATTGTTGCAGGTGGACAACCGCATCATGCGTTTTAGCGATATCATAGCCGTTTGAATTCATATTCATCACGAAGCCCGCTGGCGCAACACCAATTAGCACCAGCATGATAAGACCGATGCCTTTTTGGCCATCGTTCGCACCATGGGAGAAACTGACACCAACCGCAGATAAAATCAATGCAGTACGCGTCCAAAATGGTGGCTTACGCTTCCCATCTTTTTTCTCACGTTCTGCTGGGGTTAAGTGAATTCGACGACGTTTCTTTGTGCCACTCCAATAACGGCGCAAAAAGAAAATCATCAAACCAGCTATCACAAAACCAATTGCGGGAGATAAAATCAATGACATGAAAATACTGATCATTTTCGGTACGTTCAAGGCATCAACTACAGATGAATCAGTTACAATCGCGTTGGTTAAACCCACCCCGATAATCGCCCCGATCAGCGTATGTGAACTTGAAGCAGGGATACCTAAGTACCACGTTCCAAGGTTCCAAATGATTGCAGCCAGAAGCAATGAAAAAACCATTGCAAGGCCGTGAGCTGAGCTCACATTAAGCAAGAGGTCTGTTGGTAAGAGGTGGACAATTGCATACGCAACGCTCAACCCTCCCAGCAAGACACCGAAAAAGTTAAAAACCCCTGCCATGACAACTGCGAACTGAGCCCGCATTGCTCTGGTATAAATAACCGTTGCTACCGCGTTAGCGGTGTCATGGAAGCCATTTATAGCCTCATAGAACAGCACAAATAACAGTGCTAGAACTAATAATAGACCTGTATGAAATTCTAAACCTGTAAAAAGATGTAGCATAGACGTTAAGCCATTATATGTTGGACATGAACGCGGCGCATTATCAGTGACAAACGCTGGCGGTGGAAGCAAAATCTAACCTTTTTTTGATTTAACTACCCATCAAAAAAGTACCTCATAGTAATTACCCCATATATTTCAATAGATTGGCTTAAACAAATTTATTCTGAATTTTTGCAACTTTTTAACGATGTTTCCAGAAAATAATCATCATTTGCTATTTTTTGCCGAATTTCTCTAATTATAATACGTCCTACATACTTTTCATCAGTTCTACCTCAAAGCTTTACATTACAATCATGACAAGATGACGTAAAATATCTATGTTCATAATGTAATTATGCTTAAAATCAAATATATAGAGAACCTTATTGTGAAAAATATTGACGTTATTATTTTAGGTGCAGGTGCAGCAGGTTTATTTTGTGCCTCACTCGCTGGCAAACGAGGCTTAAATACGCTGGTGCTTGATAACGGAAAAAAACTCGGCAGAAAAATATTGATGTCCGGGGGTGGCAGGTGCAATTTTACAAACATGTACACAGAACATAGCAATTACCTTTCAAGTAACCCTCACTTTTGTAAGTCAGCACTTGCTCGCTACACACAATGGGATTTTATTGCCTTGGTCGCAAAATATAATATTGCTTACCATGAAAAAACATTAGGGCAGCTTTTTTGTGATAATAGCGCACAAGATATCGTCGATATGCTAAAAACTGAATGTGATTTACCAAATGTGGCTATCAAGCTACGCAGTGAAGTCACCGCCGTCGAAAAAACAGATAATGGTTTCTTAGTTACTATCAACGGGGAAAATGTGAGTGCCCACTCACTCGTTGTTGCAACCGGAGGGTTATCTATGCCCGGTCTCGGTGCAACACCCTTTGGTTATCGTCTCGCAGAACAGTTTGGGCATACCATTATTCCTACACGCGCAGCATTAGTGCCCTTTACTTTACACAAGCCACTGTTAGAAGCATTACAAGTACTTTCAGGTATATCCGTTCCTGCTGAGGTTACAGCAATGGATGGGACCGTATTTAAAGAAAATATCTTGTTTACCCACCGTGGTCTCTCTGGGCCTGCAATTTTGCAAATTTCTAGTTACTGGCTTCCTGGCGAGTATGTAAGTATTAACTTACTTCCTAACCTTTCATTAACTGACTTTATTATGGTGGAAAAACAAAAACACCCTAACCAATCACTTAAAAATACACTGGCTAAATTATTACCAAAACGGTTAATCGAGGTATTACAGGCGCTAGGGCAAATCCCTGAGTGTCCACTAAAGCAACTTAATCACCCTCAGGTTGAAGCACTACATAACACCTTACATCAATGGCAGGTACAACCTAATGGAACTGAAGGCTATCGTACCGCTGAAGTTACACTTGGTGGAGTGGATACACATGAAATTTCATCTAAAACGATGGAATCGCTTAAAGTATCTGGCTTGTATTTTATTGGTGAAGTCATGGATGTGACGGGTTGGTTAGGCGGCTATAATTTCCAGTGGGCATGGAGTTCAGCAGCAGCATGCGCTGAAAATTTACCTTAAGATGAACACATAAAAATACGGTCATCCGAATTGGTGAGCGTGATATTGCTCACCATCAACCAAAACAATCTGCTCATTGCTTGATTAAAGCCATCACCGAAAAGTCCCAAGCGCGGCCGAGGTCATGGTCGAATTAAAATAAGCAATCATCTCGGAAGACAGAACCGCCGTACACTTAACCCCCAATTTAAATTTTTCGAAATTGAAATTTATAATTAGATAGCTCTAATAATTCTAAACGCTTTAAGGTGGTTAGGTTACGCCATAGAACTCGGGTTTTTAATTCTCACTATACTCAATCAGCACTGTCTAAGACAGCCAATAAAGCCCTTACTTAACAAAGAACCATATTCATAACTATCCTTGAGATTTTCCCATGAAACTCTTTTTTAACCTTTCATGTTAGGAAGTCATGTAAAAAACCATTATCTATATTATTCCTTTATTATATATAACCTAAAGACAGTTCTATAAGTTTAGATATTTTTTTATATTCAAACTTTCGTTCATTACTTGGGTGCTTAACCAGCTTTAAACTCACAGCGGTTGAACTATTAAAAATGTGTAATCTACACATACAGTAAAAAACCATTTACACCCTATTTAAATTATAAATAAGAGTGAGATTTCTAGACATTAACTTATTATCAATAATATTTAGTTAGTTTAAAATATGTTTTTTAGATATTAAATTTATATTTTTTATATTAAATGGCCCCTTTCGGGGCTATCGGTGTCATTATAAAATACTGAGATAGTATTATCGAGTTAGAGTAATTCGAGTGCGCGATTTTAACATTTCATTTTGATCCTCTACTTTGTTTTCATCAAGTGCTTTTCTAGTTGCCTCAATAATAAAGGAACTAAGAGATAAGGAAGTATATCCGTTTTTTTTAAAGTATTGATATTTTTCTATATATTCAATTGGAATATTGATTAACTTTGCTTTTTTTAACATAAAATCACCATTGCGTTGATTTATAACCTTGTATGTATCTGTGTAGAAATGTGACTAACATCATCTAAATTTAAGGTGAAACAATATAAAACGATTAACAGTTCTAAACAAAAAATAAAAAGTAACAAATATTAAATATCAATATTATTCATACATTTAGGAGAAGCTATCCATCTTCCCTAAAATCAACCGAATAGCTAGATTAGATACACACATTACCATAACTGGCTTTACATCTAACTCACTTTTAAAAATAGACCTCAGCCATTAGCAGCAATCATTAAATTATCTTTCATATCATAAACGAATAGTTAGTGTGCTTGATTTAATATTATAAATATATTTATAACCACTATAGAAATATTGATTTATATCCGAACCCCTTATCGGATATCAATACCGGTTCATTACCCGCACGGATAGCCCATTTATCAGGCACAGGCCCTCACAAGGTTCCTGCCTTTAGTGCTCCTTTCTGCGGTTTCCTATCTCTCTTAAGATTTCATTAAAGATACGGTCGAAACTATTTCTCATAGTATTAGTTTTTGACTCACTAACTATCTCACCTTTTGGTAAAAAATCGGCTGAGTCAAAATCTATCACAAAGAACTCGCCATTATTATATATGATGTTCCCCTTATTTATGTCGTTATGTGAGATCCCATGACTTTGCAATAAAGAAGATAGTTTCTCAGATGGTTTACTCGTTTTAATTGCCGTCTCTATTTCTTCTAATAACACAGGGTTAGATAAGTCTTTAATACTACTTAATACATACCCATCTATTTTCTTCAATTTCACTGACACCGTTGCAGAACCATCTTTGTATGGAGTAACTCTTACTGTACCTGAACCTTTTCCATAATACCGATTAAATCCTTCTGCATTTTTTTTTGCTGAAGAGAGCCTACTTTTGTGAGTCTTATTAATTCTGCTCTTATAGATTTTGCTAACAAACCCATCCCCTATATCATAAACCTCACTTAAACTTCCTGTACCAATGACTACTGGTTGTATCTTAGATTGGTTTTTTATATGAGACATTGCCACTTTTTCTGGCATGCCAACACTTTCCATCATATTTTCTAGAGGCGTATTTATATAATTAAATCCTCGTTCCCTACTAAAACAAACAGGGGTTATTTTCTTACTACCAAATATTTTTTTACCCGTAACCATAAACTGTGGCTCATCTATCCAACCCTGTGAGCTAATTAACTTGAAATAAACATTATCGTATTTTAGATAAAGTGTCCCTTTTTCCGACTCATATAATCCAGGATTAGTTTCAGATGGTTTAATCCCTCGGATTCGTCTTTCGGGGACCCCATTATTCCTGTTCTCATTAAGCTTGCTTATCAGCCCGTCAGAAAAATGTAAGCACGAAGAACCCGGTGATCGCCCCAGTCGACATGGTGAGTAGTTTACGGATAATTTCTTCTTTTCATTGACAATGAAATATCTTTTACCGAACCGAGACACCTTTATGTCAGCACTGTCAGTTTTTATAACACCACTTAAACTCGCACTCCTTCCATTTTCTGGGATGTAACGATAGAACTCATAACCAATTTTTATTGCATGAAAGGATCCTGCAGATGTTTGACTTGTTACGGTATAGATACCATGCTGATTTGGGCTTATTGAAACCAGTGTTTTTTTGTCTATGCTCCCATTTAATAGTTTACCTATCCTAAATGGGAAGTAAACTTTTTCACCTGATGTTTTAATGTACTTGGGAGTTCTTACCCATTGCTTATTTTTCAAAGAGTAAGATATTCTTCGGTGCTTACCATCGATATTAGTAAAATATCTACCATTTTTAATAATAAACTCTCTGTCAGTCCCTTTAATATTAACTGACAATTTGTTATTTTTAAAAGATAAGCCCTCAGGCACCCTTAACTGACCTTCAATTGTTTGTCCTTTTGAATCTTTTGGGGAGATAGCTACGATGCTTTTACCCAAAGTAATAAGTTGGTCATTTACTTCAAATAAATCATCCGTATTCAGTTGTTTATTATCGATGCTATCCGCTATCATTCTGAATAGAGCCCCACCCAATCTTTGTGTAACCACAAGTGGCTGACTACCAGGTAGCAATGCTGTAATTGCCGATATCGTTTTGTCTACCTTTGAGGTTATCGATAAAAGATTTACCCTTTCTTCTGGGGTTGGGCATCCGTAATTATTATTATAATAATGAATAACCTGAGATTCCTTTGCAAGTTCACTTACTGGGTTCCTTAAAGTTTCACCAATCTGTCTGAATACATCTGGGCGGGATAAGTTTTGTCTTTTTTCAAAACACGAAGAATCCAACTTTACGGTTTTAACATCATCAGGTTCAGGTGGAGGGGTCGTCGTTTTCTGTTTAAAAACCGCATATCTAGATGACCGATTTTTTATAGGCAGCTTTTTTTCTTTATCTTGATATCCTGCTGCAGGTAATACACTGGCCTCTTGGATGGTCTCCCAGAAGTGATTACTGTTAGCCGATTGCTCAACATTTTCAGACATTGAAGGTTTCATTTCGCTCTCGGATACCGTTGTTGGGCTAGTTGCAACAACAGGGGTATAGGTTAACTGAACTTCGGTTAGCAACATTAGCAGTGGGGCTGCTATACCCTGTCGCGGATTTGTAGTCTGATACGATGATCTGCTCAACTGTTCATGAGAATTGACAACTCTGCTAATACTTCGTCCTAAAAGGTGTGTTTCATCCGGAATGGCTGAATGGTCAGAGTTTATGCCCCGAGTCTGTTCTATAGGGTTCATCCTAAAACTATTGTGCAGCTTATTCTGATAAGCTCCTGCTGTAACTCTGTACTGCAACGCTGATATTGGCATAATTAGTCCTTTTAATTAAAACGGCGTGCTTATCGGTATTTACGATTTTTGATTGCAGCCCCAAGGCATACGTTTTTAATATCCTTTGAGAAATTTATAGGCAGCATGACGATTACAGATTGGTGAATAATAGACATCTACTGTCTCCCTATTTTTATCAATCACACGGTAAAGATAAAAGCATTTACCCGTTATCCTTCATATAGGTTTTATTAAGTTGCCATAAAAAGACAGTACAAATAAATTGATATGTTTTGATGATATCGTTCCAATCACATATTTAATCTAAAACTTATCATGAAAAGCCAGTGGAATGTCTATAGACCCTATATATTTAAGATAATAATTTATAGTGAAATATTTTTTGCTAATCAGAAAGTTAATTAATATTATATTTTTATACTAAAAAATAAAACTGGCTGAAATATAAATAAATATAATTCAGGGTATTACCTTATATCTTAAATTCTAAAACGCTTCAAAATACGCTTCTATTTTTATCATTGTAGAGGTTATATGAAACTCCCAGCTCCATTCATAGCCCAAGAAAACATAAAACAGATAACTTCACTAACCGATAGAGTGCTCCTTGATATTAATGGTACCCCAGCGTGGGTGGGGAACTATGCTTATGGTATGTGCTTAGCGATAGATACTGGCTTACAAAATATAAATACAAAATGGCTAATGCATGTTTGTTTATGGCTGGCATCTAAGTGCAGTTTTACTGATGATAGCCTTATTTTAGAATCTAACCGTTTATATTTACTACGTCATTACAGCAAAGAACTAAATCATCAGCAGTATAAAAAGCTAATATATCAACAGACTAAACTAGTTAAATGGCTATTTAAACACTATACAAACACGATATTAACCGATAATTAGAACTAATATAATGATAAGAATATTATTTGTTTTTATAACAATAGCTGCCTTACATTGCTATGGGGCTTTAGCATCGACAATACCATGGAAAAATGACTCACTTTTTTTTATTTCGAGTAGAGGAAGTAAGCTTTCAGAAGTCCTACGTGATTTCGGAGCAAATTATAATATTCCTGTAATTGTGAGTAATCAAATAGATGATATTTTTGTCGGGACCATCCCTAAAATGCTCCCTGAATTAGCATTAAATAAGATTTCTCGTATGCATAAGCTCGCTTGGTACTATGATGGACAAGCACTTTATTTCTACAAAGCTCAAGAAGTAAGCTCCGAACTTATAGCTCCAACTTATTTAAATATAAATACTTTTATTCAGCAATTAAAAAACAGTAATATATTAGGTCAACCTTACTGCCAAGCTAGTATTATTTCTGCATCTAATACCCTACAAATACAAGGTGTTCCCATATGTATTCAACGCATTGAGGCAATGGCAACCCGTATTGATGCACAAAAATTAAATCAAGACCAAAACCAAGAAGAGATCCGTGTATTTCCTCTCAAGTACGCTAATGCAGCGGATGGAAATTATGAATATCGAGGCCAAAAAATTATTGTCCCCGGCATTATTAGTGTCCTAAAAGATATGGCTCAGGGCCGAACATTACCATTATTACAAAACCAAGGGCAACCATCTCCAACAGATAGCAATCTTCCTATGTTTTCTGTAGATCAAAGACAAAATGCAATTATTATTCGTGATAGAAAACTAACAATGCCACGCTATGCCTCACTCATAACTCAATTAGATAAAAAACCAGTTATTATCGAAATATCAGTGCTCATTGTTGATGTTAATGCCGAAGACTTAAGTACATTGGGCATTGATTGGTCAGCATCCGCCCAAATTGGCGGTGGAAATATAAGCTTAAATAATAACGGAATACCTGATACCAGCAGCTTCTCTTCTATCGTTTCTAATACTAGTAATTTTATGATTAAACTCAATGCACTTCAGCAAAATGCTAAAGCACAAATATTATCTCGCCCTTCAATTGTAACATTAGATAATAACCAAGCTGTTCTAGATAGGAGTATCACATTCCATACAAAACTCATAGCTGACAATACAGCAAAATTGGACTCGATATCAACAGGCTCATTATTACGGGTAACACCTCGGCTAATTGAAGAGCAGGGAAAAAAAGAAATCATGCTAACCCTATCAATTCAAGATGGTAGGCAAATCCATTCAACTAGTGAATTAGAACCACTACCTCAAACACTAAGTTCTGAAGTTTCTACCCAAACTCTTTTGCAAGCTGGGCAAAGCTTATTATTAGGTGGTTTTGTACAAGATGAGCATAGTGAGGGTGAACGCAGAATCCCATTGCTTAGTGATATTCCTATTATTGGAGGTTTATTTAACTCTTCTCAAAAAAATAATCGTAGCACAATACGCTTGTTTCTTATTAAAGCACAGCCAGCCAACCTATACCAATGATGAAACCTCTTTATAAATTAAAATGGCTAAGTGGAATATTAGCGGGTCGAGAATTAGCACTCCCACTCGGTGAAATTCGCTTAGGGGGAGAAACACCTGATATCGCCTTACCACTAGAGTTAAATGCGGAAACACTATTGATCGTGAATGAACAAGGCATTCGCTTGTCTCAGCCTGTTCCCCTTTGGGTAGATGGGTTGCCTTGGGAAACTAATGAGCTATTGCCTCAAAAAAGAGTGATAGACCTCGCTGGATTAGTCTTTATATTTGGAGATATAGAACAACCATTACCAACATTAGCAATTCCGCTAAGAAGAAATAAAAATAAAACTCACGTTGTTACACTAACAATAGCCATCATTTTTTTATTCTTAGTACTCCTTGCTATAGGGATCTCAACTGACATATCTCCAGAAAATGAGGAGCCATTTGATAAAGTTATTTGGTTAGAGCAACAAATGAAACAACCAGATCACCTAGGTTTGCAAGCAAGCTTTGATAATAATGGCATAATTCATCTCAGCGGCGTATCAGTTTCAAAAAATACGATTTATCAACTACAAGAGCAATTCGCCCAATTTGGTTTCTCCTTTTATAATAAAAGCATCGATGTTAGCACACTACATAACCTAGTTCGTCAAACACTAGAAATGAATGGTTATCATGATATTGATATTACTCAAGGTAATAGCTTAGATAGCGTGAAAATTTATGGTGATATTCAATTTGATAATCATTGGCAGCAAACACAAGCTCAAATAAATCAAATTAGTTTATTAAAAAGTTGGGTTGTCATTAATGACCGCTCAGAAGAATTTAAAAAAACACTCCATTTTCTTGATTCAGAATCACTTTTAGAGGGACTGAATATTTCAATTGAAAATAATAAATTATTAGTTAGCGGAAAAGTTCCAGATAAAGATTTAGAAAAATTAAATATTATCATTAGTGATTTCAATAAGTCACAAAAAACAAGAATGAAAATAAACTATCAAAACATTCCTAACAAAAATATTATTGATGAATTTTTACCTGGGAAAATTATAAGTATTGGAGGTAATGATGAATATATTTACCTACAACTATCTAACAATATGAGACTATATAAAGGAAGTATTTTACCAAATGGCTATAAGGTGTATTCTCTCAGTATGAATACTCTAATGTTAATATATAAACAAAATTTTTTATCAATTCCAATTAACCTTTAAATATAAAAAAATGTCACAGTTAACGAGTTTAGAACGTAAATTAAAACAAGATAAATCAGGTGGTTATCGTGATGGCCTATTATTCAGAATCAATGCTTCTAAAGAAGACCTGACTAATAGACTGAATGAAACAAACAATTCAATATTGAGAGAGAAAATATACCATATCTTAAACTCTCATTACCAAGTAGAAGAAATCATTGTCATAATATGGAAACGCTATCATCCGGAGGTACTGAATGTATATTGATTTAGCTGAATTAGTTACTAGTGCAATTAGCCATATAGGGCGTGAAGATATACTTCAAAATAATAAAATTGATAACCACTCTGCAATCACTATTAGTTTACATGAGATGCCTGACATTAATATATTCACGGTAGATGAGATGCCCATGATATGGTCAGTATTAAGCCCCAAAGATGAGCTGAATACTGCTTTACATAGTGAAATAATATTGTCAAAATTAATGGATAATACTAACCAATATTTTTACTTTGGGCAGCCTGCCTTATTAAATATTAATGACTATATAGAATTGAGAGCTGTTTTTTCACCTTTTGCTTTAAAAAATGGAGAATCCGCAGCAGATGCAATAAATACTTTCGTCTCTTTCATGAGTAAAATTATTAATTTATGTAAACAGTAAAACAAAATAGAAATTTCATTATAACTTCGCCCGTTTTTTATATTTAAAATATAAAAATACATTTAAAATGATAAATGATTAGTCGATAAATCATTTATCATTTATCATTTATCATTTATCATTTACATATTAATTTAAATAAATAAAAATTAGCAATAAAGAGATATTTGCTCTAATAAAATATGCTTATCTTTCTCAGACCATTCACCAATTTTAACTTTGCTCTCTAAGTACTGGCAAGCATCATAAATACCATTTATACCTGTCAACGCTGCGCACCCTTTTATTGAATGCAATACTGCTAAAATTTTATTTCCCTGTTTTTCATGCCATGCAATTTCAATTTGCGTTGAAAACTGTTCAAATGTTGATTTAAACCTAGACCTCAAATCATCACATTCATTGATATTAATTATGGCATCATTTTTTCTTTTATTTTGAGCTAATTCAATCCCCCTTCCCAACTGAATCATAATAACTTTTTCAATAAGATCAGACAATCTATCAATATTAAATGGCTTCAATAAACAATCATTAAACTTCACATTTGTATTATCATTATACTGTATACCTCTATCCCCCGCTGTTGTGGCAATAATAGGAGTGTCATTGTCTAATATTTCATTTTCTAATGTTCTCCAACGTAAAAGCGTTTCAAACCCATTTTGCATTGGCATATTCAAATCCATTAGAACCATGTCATAAATGTTTTTTTTGCCTAAATCAATAGCTATAGAACCAGAACTTGCTAAATCTACTTGATGCCCCATATTTTCCAATATTATTTTTATTATATTTTGATTCAGGGAAACATCATCAACAACCAAAATTTTTAATGACCATAAAGTAGAAGACGCTAAGTTATGTTGCTTCCCTTTATGTTTCCTATTAAATCCAGATGAATTATTACAAAAAAAGCCAGATGGGACATTAAAATCTGAATAGTCTAATAACTTGCTCTTTCCTAAGTTCAGATTAATTTCCCATAAACGTAATTGTTGACCAAAGCCAATATATTTTATAGCTGATGAATTAAACACTTTCCTTAAACACTCATCGCTTTTCATTGGAATATATAATTTAAAATGAGTTCCTTTCCCTAACTGACTTTGTATTTTTATTTTACCATTCATTAGCTTAATAAGATTTGCTGATATGCTTAACCCTAACCCACTGCCATTTTCATTTAAATTCACCTTAAAGAATGGTTTAAATATTTTATTTTGTTGGCTGATATCAATACCTATTCCAGTATCAATAATATCGAAAACTAAATTAGATTTATCTATACCTACTTTAATCTTTATAGAACCTTCAGTTGTAAATTTAATCGCATTTCCAATTAGATTAATAAGTATTTGCATTAAACTTATTTGGCTTACCCTTACCTTTTTAGGAGTATCTGGATAAATATACGTTGATAACGCTAATCCTTTTCTTTTTGCCTCAAAACTAACAATGACCATGACCTTATCAATAAGCTCAAATAAATCAACCAATTCATAACCTAAGTTATAGTTTATCTCTTTAAAATTGAATGAATTATTAATAACATCTAGCATATAATCAGCAGATGTACGCATGATTGCTAATAAATTTTGTTGCTGATGTGTTGGTGATGTCTGTTGCAATAACTCTAAAGCACCAATAATACCATTCATCGGGGTTCTTATTTCATGAATAATACTTTCGCTTATTTCAGCCATATGATCTTTTTTCATTGGTTTACCTATAATTTTACAGACAGAGATTATAAAAATATCATCTAATAATCTATAGCCCTGAGATATTCAGTCAGAATTAATTTTTCTCCCATACATTTTTGGTATAATACAAAACAATAAATCATTCACAAATACAAATAGTAACAAAACAAAATTAAATAATATGTCACCCGCCAGATAATTTTCTTGATAAATATCATTCCTTGTAAAAAAATGAAATTATCAATAAGTATACAACATGAATTTTAATTATGATTAAATTTAAAAAAGCAACAAAAAAAGTAATATTTGAATATACTTGAAATATCACTAATATAACTTATCAATATAGAAATGATAAAATTAATTTCGTAATTACTTTATTGAAACACACAAAACAATTACTATATTTAACTGTTAACTATAATTACATTCACCTCATAAACATTTTAATCAGGATAATATCACAAATAAAACATGGAATTATTTCTAGCATAAATAAAAATACGATATTTATATTAATATACAGTTACACTTTAGCGTAACCAACCATATAAATTAACAACTTATCCATAAAAAATAAACATTGAACAATGGTGAGGGAACTAAAAGCCTTATAAACTCAGGCTTTTACCTTATACTCAAAAACAGCATCCAACCTCATAATATCATTCACATGATATTTCTGGAATTTTTAGATGCCTTTATTAGACCAGCCATTACAATTGATTCTTATATTATTTATGCTATCTATTTTTCCTTTAGCTCTCGTATTAGGTTCGTCATTCCTAAAAATAGCGATTGTATTTTCTTTACTGCGTAATGCATTAGGTATCCAGCAAACACCACCAAATATCGCAATCTATGGCTTAGCACTCGTCTTAACCTTATTTACAATGGCCCCTATTATTCTTGCTATCCAAAGTAATTTAATTAATGAGCCTATAGAAATAGAATCACCGCTATTTATTCAGAAAGTTGAAAGAAATATATTATTACCTTATAGAGAGTTTCTTAAAAAAAATACAGACCCTGAACAACAATTTTTTTTTGCCAATATCGGTCATCAAATTTGGCCTGAAAAGGATCATGATAAAATTCCAGATGAATCTTTACTTATCCTACTCCCCGCTTTTACCGTTAGCCAACTTATTGAAGCCTTTAAAATAGGTTTATTGTTATTCCTACCGTTCATTGCAATCGACTTAATTGTTTCCAATGTATTACTCGCAATGGGAATGATGATGGTTTCGCCGATGACAATATCTATGCCCTTAAAACTATTAATTTTTGTATTGATGGGGGGCTGGGAAAAATTACTTAGGCAACTGATTCTTTCATTTTCGTAACACTAAGGCCATAAATAATGAGTGAAACTATGGTAATCCAATTAGCAAAACAAATGATGTGGCTTGTTTTACTTTTATCTTTACCTGTCGTCGTCGTCGCATCATGTGTGGGAATTTTAATTAGTTTGTTACAAGCATTAACCCAAATACAAGAACAGACAATTCAATTTCTTGTCAAGTTAATTGCTGTTTCTATTACACTTGCAATCAGCTATCGCTGGATGGGTGACGTAATTCTTACTTATGCAGATCAAGTTTTTGACATGATACTTCATATGAGGGAGTAAGCTCTTGACCATCTGGATTGAATACCTACCCATCCTTGGACTAAGCATGTTACGCTGCTTAGGTGTTTTTCTTCTTGTTCCTTTGCTGAATAGCTCTAACCTAGGCGGTACTTTAGTTAGGAACTCACTACTTTTAGTGATTATATTACCTATTGCTTATATGTACCCCAATTGGACCCAATCTAACCTTAATATTAGTGGATACTTATGGTTAATTATTAGTGAGGTGAGCATTGGGTTAATACTCGGTTTTTGTGCTGCAATTCCCTTTTGGGCAATGGATGCAGCAGGAACAATAATAGATACCATGCGCGGTTCTTCAATGGCAAGTATCATTAACCCATTATTAGGGCAACAATCCTCGCTATTTGGAGTGTTATTTAGCCAAGTATTTAATGTTATTTTTCTTATTAGTGGAGGTTTTAACCAACTAATAGCGGCTATCTATAATTCCTATATTTCTATCCCACCAGCCAGTACATTAAATTATCATATTGATGCTTTTTCTTTTATCTCCAGTTTATGGCAACTCATGTATGAACTAGGTATTCGCTTTGCAATGCCAGCCATAGTCGTCATCGTCTTAGTTGATATGGCTTTAGGGTTAATTAACCGCTCAGCGCAACAACTTAATGTTTTCTTCTTAGCGATGCCAATCAAAAGTGCATTCTCCTTATTAATGCTGATTATCTGCTTCAGTTTTGCGTTCCAACATTTATTGGCCTATAGCCTAGACTATTTGAATATCAGCCTAAATTTATGGGACTTTTTCAATGAGTGAGAAAACAGAAAAGCCCACATCGAAGAAAATCAAAGATGCGCGAAAAAAAGGCCAAGTAGCGAAAAGTAATGAAATAACCAGCGGTATGCAGCTAGTCATTTTACTGACTTATTTTAGTTTTGAAGGCCCTGAACTTTGGAATGCCTTAAAATTGATGATTAATACTAATATTAATTTTATTAACAATGATAGTCATTTAGCGATTGGCCAGTGGCTAAATACTTTCTCTTCTATCGTGATCCGTTTTACTGGTGGTTTAGCCGGCGTTATCATATTGACGTCTGTTTTTACCATAATGGCTCAAGTTGGGCCATTATTGGCAACAGAAGCGTTAACACCATCATTTAAAAAACTCAATATATTATCTAATTCAAAACAGATGTTCTCAATGCAGAATCTATTTGAATTTGTTAAATCTATATTTAAAACAGTAACACTAGCACTTATTTTTTACTTGTTACTAGCTCAAAACACTAATTCAATACAGTTTTTACCTTTGAACCCTGTTATTAATGGCGTTATTTTATGTATTCATTTACTTTACTGGATGATTTTAACTCTAATTGGATTCTATATTATATTTGGTATTGCTGACTTCGCATTTCAGAGATATAACAACACCAAGAAATTGATGATGTCTATTGATGAAATTAAAAAAGAATATAAAAATAGTGAAGGTAACCCTGAATTAAAAAGCAAACGGAAAGCAATACACCGAGAAATTCAAAGTGGGAGCTTATCTAAAAATGTCGCTAAATCAACGGTCGTGATTAAGAACCCAACACATGTTGCAGTATGTCTGTATTATAAAATTAATGAAACACCATTACCGAAAGTCATTGAAGTCGGCTTTAATAGCCGAGCCTTAAATATTATTAGGTTTGCAGAGAAATCAGGAGTACCTATTGTAGAGAGTATTGATTTAGCCCGTGCATTAGCGAAGAAAACCTCAGTAGGTCATTATATTCACCCAAGCTTATTTGAACCTGTCGCTAATATTTTGCGTATGGTTATGAATTTAAGCTATGAAAAAGAAAACCCCAAAAATGAAGATTAAACTCATTCTTTTAATAATACCGTGTATGGCGCTAATCGCTTGTACTACCGTAAAAAAAGAGCCTAATAATGAGCGTCCATTAATTGATGATAACATATTGAATTTAAACAATAAAAATACAGAAAACACTTTAACCTGGAGTGAGTTTTTTGACGAAATCTCTTCCAACTCCGAATTGAAAATTATGGAGTCAAATTTAGATGAATATAATAATAGCCTTGAAAATAAAATAAACAATACATTGATTAATAAAGAAAAAAACATCGAAAATATAAATCTAAATAAGGTTTCAGAGGAGAGAAATGATATATATAAATTTAATGAAGATGACGAAGCAGATGAATTACTTGATATTGAACCAATATCAGAAAATAACACTAATATAGCAAATAAATTAATTTCATTATTTTTATCATCACCGCCCACAGACAATCATCATTTATCACCTGATGATGAAATTTAATTTATTGACTGCTTGTTAGCCTATTGCCTCAACAAGCAGTCAAGCTTAACCTGCCACTATAAAATCAATTAGCATAATGTATCTATTCTAACCGCTAATCGTTCCCCTATGCGTAATAGTGTACCAAAAGCAAAAATACGATGACCAACTTTTAATGAAACAGGTGTATTATATTGTTTTTCACTTTCAAATAAGTACCCCGGCCGGATCTGGCTTAGCTCATTAATTGAAATATTCAAATTAGCAACTTCCACTGAAACAGGAATCAATGTATTTGAAATTTGATTATCTGTATTGGCTAAGCTATCTGTAGGTATATCAATCCAGTCATCAAAAGTATCCATTAATGTCTCCACGCTAAATATGCCTGACTCGCCATCTTGACAAACAATGGCAAGTGGACGATGAGTAAAAAGAAAAAACTCTCCACGGGTAATCTCTGCTTGCTGTTGAAGCACCAGCGCATTACCTTCTTGTATAGAATATATTTGCTGACTATTTAATAAACACCAACCCGCCACTAACTTTGCCCCAATCATAATTGGCGAGCTTATTTCTTGTTCATCAGTTATCGAACCGTTCTCTATGAGTACCTCTAACCAGCTATCAGGGGCTTCAATAACGTGAAAATTAAGTATTCTATTATGATGTTTCGCACACAACTGCCACCCCACGCCTTGCGGTAAAGAGCCCGTGCTTATCTGTTTAACTGTTGGCCACTGAAAATCATCAATATCAATGCATGCCTTGAGAGTATCTATTGTCCATATCGCGAGTACGTCCTTAAACTCATCAGAAACCATAGAAAATGATGGAATAGCAAGTACTGGACTAACCCATTGACACCATTCATTTTCATCTACCCAAAAATCAATAGAATTACCATTTATACAAGTTGTCAGTAACAAACCGATTGCCAAATTCCGATGCTCAAATGTTAAAGATAGAGTTCCTTCATCGCCGATTAATTGACAACCTGTACCTACTGCACGAATAAGTTTTGTTGTTCTATTATTAATTTCAGGTATCGGCATGATTAACCTTTAAAAAAATCGAGCAATTAAATTTTATCGAAAGCCCCCTTTTTATTTGCTCAATAATTTTATTCAACTCTTGATTATATAAAGAAGTATTCAAATAAAGACAAATAGATATACCTACCTCATTATAATCAGCCTCAATAATCATCCCTGCTAATGGGCCATTTGTTAAACACCACTTTAATTGATTATTTTGATTGTTAGAACAATTCAACGATAATTTTTTCAGTAACTGCTCACATAATTCAGCGCTATTTGACACATCAATATAACTTAAACACTTTCGTTCTTGTGTTATATCATTATTATTGACCCCTCCTTTTATTGGAATAGTCAATAATTCTTCAAACTGATGTTGAGCATCTTGGTGAGATGCCGTATCGTCCATACCATTATTTAATATAATAACATTGCGGCGTGATGACATTACTTTAGTACACATAGTTTATTCCATTAGGAGTTTTAGTTTTTCTTGCTCGATTATATTTTCTTGTAATAAACTTAATTGTTGTTCTTTTTCTATCTGTAATTCACTGTATATTCTTTTAGCCATACTACTTTTTTGTAGAATTGCCTGATCTTGCAGGTAATAATTTGTCAACGTAGTGCGATACTCTCTAATAGCACTGGGTGTCAGTAATTGTTCATGTGAACCATAATGTTTCCATTGCTCACAGAGTTCCTCCCTGAGTTTCATCAAACTTTCATTAACCTGAATTTGCTCACTTATCTGTTGATTTAATTGCGTTAAAATAGAACGAAGTCGCGTTTCACGGCGCTTTTTTAAAGCAAATAAAGCCGTTAAGGTTGTTTGATAATTTTGCATAACATATCCAGTGTATCTTGGAACTTAACCCGCTCATCGGTTGGTTGGCAAAGAAACTCCCTGATTATTGGCCTTTTCATTAATGCTTCATCGGATTCAGGGTCTTGCCCTGTTTGATACTCACCAACACGGACTAACAGTTCAATGTCTTTCCAAGCAGCTTGTAATTTTCTCAATTTCCCTGCATTTTTACGGTGCTGCTCACTGGTAACCTGCCCCATAACTCGGCTAATACTCGCATTGATGTCAATCGCAGGGTAATGATTTTCCTGCGCTAGTTTTCGTGAAAGAACTATATGTCCATCTAGAATTGAACGAACCTCATCTGAAACGGGCTCATTCATGTTATCGCCCTCAACAAGGACAGTATAAATAGCGGTAATACTTCCTGATTCAGCTCGCCCAGCTCGCTCTAATAGACGGGGTAATTGAGCATAAAAACTGGGGGGATATCCACCCGATGTAGCGCACTCCCCCGCAGCAAGCCCTATTTCCCTTGATGCGCGGGCAAAACGTGTTAATGAATCCATCATTAACAACACATTTTTCCCTTGGTCGCGAAAATATTCAGCGATTGTTGTTGCCGTATATGCAGCTTTCAAACGCTCTAGCGCAGATCTATCAGAGGTCGCAATAACTATCACACAACGCTTCAATGCTTGCGGGGTTAAAGTGTGCTCTAAAAACTCACGAACTTCTCGTCCCCTTTCACCAATCAAAGCCAATACAATAATGTCAGACTCACACCCTTCACTAATCATGCCTAACAAGGTACTTTTGCCACACCCTGCCGCCGCAAAAATACCTATTCGCTGCCCTATCCCACAAGTCAATAACCCGTCAATCGCACGCACACCTAATGGCAAGTGCGTGTCAATAATTTGCCGAAGGAGAGGATTGGGTACATCAGCGTTCAGAGTTCGATACTCTCCATATTGAGGTAGATTGGAGTGATCAAGCGGTCGACCTAAACCATCAAGTACACGGCCAAGCAAAAAGTCACCAACACAAATTTGGTAACAATGCCCTGTAGGAATAACATCCGACCCAACGGTAACTCCCAGAGGCTCAGAAAAAGGGGATAACAATGCATAATCACCATCAATAGAAACGACCTCAGCATCAATACCGCTAGGTTTTAAGTGGCAAAACTCAGCAAGGCTGACACCTGGTAATGATGCACGTAACAATGTTGGGCCAATTTTAACGATTTTCCCCGTTAGTCGAACACTTAAGCTTTCGCTATTTACAGGGAACTTTAAACGTTCAAACAATGTATTATAAATAATATTATAATCGGGCTGACGCATTACTCATGTTCCCCAATAAGATCAATATTACCAATAATACGTAGTTCAGCATCTTCACCAATCTCTTGGAATGAGAGTACCTTTAACCCATAAAACTCCCGTTCAATAACTTTACGGAGGAAACGCCTCACATCAATTGTCGTTATTAGCACATTTTGAGTTTGATAATTATTCTGAGTCACCTCTTTAATCTTTTCTATTAGCCTTTCACTAAAGTTAGGCTCTAATGAAGAATAAGAACCTGAAGCAGTTTGCCGAATAGCTTCACGAATATGATTCTCAATATTATCACCAATAACCCAACCACTGATCCACGGCTGCCCTATACTATGTCTAGCGATAATATGCCTACGTAAGCCAATTCGCACATACTCAGTTATCATGACAGGGTCTTTTTCTCGAGGGCTCCACTCAATCAATGACTCAAAGATTGTGCGTAGATCACGAATAGATATATTTTCTAAAACTAAACGCTGAAGTATATCTGCAATACGCCCAATAGGTAATTGCCTCTGTATTTCCTTAACTAAATCAGCATATTTCCCTTCCATTGCATCCATCAGAAAACGTGTTTCCTGCACACCTATAAATTCTTTTGCATTGCGGTCGACTACAATTGATAAACAATGAATAATTGTCGCTTCATCTTGATAAAGCGTAATATTCATGGCTGATAATACGTCTTTATTATCAGGTGAAACCCACTGTAATGATTGATTACCACCGAACGATAGTTTATCTCTCTGTTTAGCTTGGGTAATATCTGGTGAACTAATATCGGCTAACATCAGGCCTTTAGGTAAAATGATATCGAGGACAACCTCCTGATATAATAAAATCTTTAAAGAACCAGAGGGTAAATTATTATCTACTTGTAAATTAATCTCCGGCAAAGGGATACCAATTTGCTCAAACTTTTGGAAACGGAAGATATCAATTTGAGAAGCCAATATATTCTTATTGCAACAATCTTTAGCCATCCGGATAATTAATGGGGTTGAACCGGGGCTGATAGTTTGGTTAGCTGAACTACCACTTAAATCTGAATTGATATATTCATCCTGTTCTGTCGCCGTTCTTTTTTTAGTAAAAAATGAAATTGCAAAGACAATAGCTGATAGAATAAAGAAATAAACCGTTGGGAAACCAGGTAAAAAACCAAATACCAGTAAAATAGCACAAGTTAATACGACTGCTTGCGATTGCTTACTTATTTGCATAACCAAATCACCCGCAAGGTTATTTTTTTCTTCTCCAGATATACGGGTCACAATAATCCCAGCAGTAATCGATATTAATAAAGCAGGTATTTGGCTGATCAAACCGTCACCAATAGAAAGAATCGCATAAGTAGAAAATGCAGTACTAGCACTCATATCATGCACCATCACACCAACAGCTGTTCCTCCTAATATATTCACCAATATAATGATAATACCCGCGATAGCATCGCCCTTAACAAATTTCATAGCACCATCCATAGCACCAAAAAGCTGACTTTCTTTTTGGACTAAACCGCGTAACCTTCGTGCCTCATCGGCATCAATAGTGCCTGCACGTAAATCACCATCAATACTCATTTGTTTACCTGGCATTGCATCCAATGAAAAACGAGCACTAACTTCGGCAACACGCTCAGAGCCTTTAGTTATCACGATAAACTGCACGATAGTAATGATCATAAAAACAATAAGCCCTACGCCTAAATTACCACCAACAGCAAATTTACCAAATGTATCAATAATATCGCCGGCGTCTGCTTGTAAGAGGATCAGCCTAGTCGTGCTAATTGTTAAAGATAAGCGATACAAAGTGGTAATTAATAACACCGCAGGAAAAGTCGAGAATTCTAATGGGCTTTTAATATAAATGGCCATCATCATTAAGAGAATGGATATCATTAGGTTCAGTGCAATAAGGAAATCAATTAGCCCTGTTGGTAACGGGATAATCATCATAAATATAGCGACTAACAACAAAATAACGAGAAAAATATCTTGTCGGCGAGAAATAACGATTAAAAATTGCCTAATAAATTCCATTATTTTAATCCGATAGCCTCATCAAGTAAGCGTTGCATTGTTTTAAAACAATAAACCCAATGAGAAATAGAGCTCGTTGTATTTAATTTACAACTTAGCATTTGATAACCTCCCCCTACCCAAGGACGTAATAATGTCCCCTTAGTCCTCGCAGGGATGCATTGTGTTAATAATTTCTCTAATATATTTTCTTGATAAACAAGCTCTACCTTTTTACCTACGGTAAGAATGATATTATTGTTGATATATTCAATATAAAAACGATAACATGGATGTAAAAACTCCATTTTTGCAGAAATACCATCACTAGGTAATTCAACCAGCTGCAAAAACCTTTCTAACCACCGTTTTGTTTGTAATTCCATCTACATTCTTAAAAAGAAATTTAAAATAAAGGTATTTTTCATTATGATTAACATATTCTAATAAAACTTAGATAGATATAATCAGGTATTTACCTGATAAAAACGAAAAAAGTCACTATTCTAATTCATTTAATTGTTGTAAGTATTCAATAAATACACTAATAACCATTTCTCGTTGGTCGTAATCCGAAAAGCAGTCATCCGGTAATAATTTGATTAACTCCATTAATCCTCTAGCATATTTATACTGTTTTTCTGATGTCTGTAAACTAATTTTACTTTCTAGCCAATCAGAATATAACCAAGATTGTTGTACTATTTCCAATAATAAGCAGGTCACATGCTTATCTGTTATATTTGGTAAATCTAGGGAGTTTGCTAAATGTTTGCTTTGTACTTCGATAGTTAAAAACTGCAATAACCATTTTAAATCAGTAATCACTGCCGCTAGGCGAATATCCGTTGCCTTATAACCTGCTGAGAGCTCAAAAGATAAAGTACGAATAAGTGTTCTTAGCTGTTGTTGACTACCTTCAAATTGACTAAATTGTTTAAACCAATAAAGCAATTCAGGTTGGTTACTTGTTGCTTGCTGATATAAAAAACGTAATTCACCTAATGCTTGTGGGGTAACAGCACCGCACTCTAAATGCGTAAATAGTTTTAAAACCCACTCATTATCTCCTGCCATCACTTTTTCTAGTGTTTGTTTCAGTACATGGCTAGAGGATTGATCATTTTCTTTTTCATTTAACATACTAGCAAGTAGCAAAATACATTCGGCAGTATCTAAATGATGCCGTTGAAAACTATTCAGAAGGTCGTCAATCTCTTCAACCTTAGTTACTCCGCCAATTCGATGGCGCAACTCTCCCACACTTGTAGGGTCTGAATCCTCTAAGTTTTTGGCTAGACGCTGCAACATGCTGCGGGTTGGACGTTCAGATACTCTAGGGTTATGACCACCTCTCATTCGCACAAAGTTGCCAATGGCTAACCCAATATTTCCTTGGGTTTCTTGTATCAAATAACCATCAGAGAGATAACTATCAAGTTCAGGAACTTCTGTATTCAATTGATTTTGCGCTATTTCAAGAGCTGATTGTGCAGGGATGACTTGCGTCACTAATTTTCTTTGTTCATTTTGGCGCGTCAACTCAATATTTTGTTGGGCCAATTGCTGGTTTTTCACTAAAGAGAGTCGCGGGTCTATAGATTCTACTTTAACAGACATTACATGTTTCCTCTTCAGCTAATAACAAATGTGCACAAATTGATTCTAATTGTTCTTTCAGATTAATATGGAGATTAAATAAAGATGATGAAAGCAATGCCTCATCTTTGTCTTTCGTCTCATCAACTTGAATATGTAGCCACGGGTAACCAGAAAAAAGCTTTATTAATTTATTGTACTGACTAGGATGAATATAAAGCGTTGCTGACTTTTCATTCTTTATTTCCTCTAGTTTAGCGCGAAGCTGATTGAACAATAACCCAGTACTATCATTTTCAATAAAAAACATATCAAGCACGCTAACTAGCACTTCCCTTAAACGTGGTTCCAAGCACATTAAAATGTTTTGTTCTAGTTGATGTTCTGACACTAACCACTCAATAGACTCAGTAGCAATCTTCTGCCTAATCAATGGAGCTTCCTCTTCCAATAAAGCCATGCCTTCTTGATAAGCTAGTTCTCGTAAGCTCTGACATTCCTGTTTTGTTTCATCTAGATATTTTTGAGACTCTTGATAGATAATTTGAGCTTTTTGTTGGGCTATTTCTATAATATTGTTTGCAGAAAAACAGTTTATTAACTCCTCTGTCGGAATAATAGGCCCAAATACAGGTAAGTCAGGCAATGAAATTACAGGAACTGAAATCACCTTCATAAAAAACGCCCAATACGTAATAGCCAAGGAAAAATACTACCAAGACGGGGGGCTTCTTGGGGCGGGTAATTTGGAAAGGTTGTTTTCAACGCGTGATAGACCACACAATCGGTTTTCTCTGCATACCACCAACTTAGTCCTATCCCTTGGGCTTTCTCGATGAAATCCTCTTCAGAATAAATAACCTGAGAAGGAGAATGATAGAAGGTCCCTATTGCCAATAGCTGCTCACAACCCTGCTCACCGAAAATATCCGTCAAACGGCAACGATATCGACGAAGTACCAGATAATCAGGGCAAGCTAATACCAGAATCCCCATCGCAAGAAACAACTTCATTAAACGTGTTTCTAATGCCAAAATTTGATACTGACGTGGTTCAAGCTGCTTTAATATAGGAGAAAAAGATAAGTCTTTGCGGCGAAGAATCATGTTATCTATTGCGCCTTGGCAAGATGGAGATTGCTGATACACCTGTTGCCATTGAGATAACTCGAATGCTCTCCACCAAGATGCATGCATCCATTTACCTGGACGCCATACCAACTCATGTAATCGTTGTTGTTCAACCTCAATAATATTATTCATATATTAGGTCTATTTCTTAATACAATTAATAATACAATAGCACTGGTCATTATGGCTGCCACAACTATCCAGAGAAGGTACTTTCGCCATTCCCAGCCATTTTTGGTCTTATCCAGAAACTTCGCCTGTTTATGTCGATAATCAGCCATTTGCATAACGATACTGATATTTTCTACTGTTAAATTTGAGATGGATTTTTGGACCATTCTACGAATTTCTGGCTCTCTACTTTGCATATTGATACCCGGCGCATGCTTAATAAATATTGAAGCGGTAGGCGGCGGTATTTCACGACGATTTACATTGGTACTTTCCGATATAGCAACTTGAGCAATAATAATCCCATCCATACTCAGTAGCATTTTTTCTATATTTTGTTCTTTTAAATAAGTTATTTTTGCCTGTTCTTGTGCTGGAGAAGTGACTAACTGCCCCGGAGGAAATAAATCAGCAATATTTTCTGTTCGTTTATTAGGTAGACCTTGCTGGCGTAATACTTCAACTGCATTGGCAAAATCATCTTTTTCTACATTAATAGTAACGCCGCTTCCCTTAATAATGCTTTTTTCTGCATCAATATTTCTCAGCATCAATAAAGCAATCATCTGATTTGCTTCTTCTTCAGATAAGTCACTATAAAGCTCAACTTTACAACCCGTTAAAAAAAATAAAATTAACACGATAGAACTAAAACGAATAAAAAACTTCATTATTGCATACTTACCAGTTTATTAATTCCTTGAGATAGCTGCCCTGTCACTTTTGCAATTAAATCCACTTCCACCATAGCATTTTTAAGAAAAGATTGTGCCGTTAACATAGTTGCCGGGTTATTCAGAACATCGACAGTTGCTCGTGCATTATTAATTGTATTTGAAATTGACAATGATTTATCTTGTAATGAAGCGATTATCATCTCTTCTGGGTTAAGTGTGGGTTGTTCAAAAAGCATATTTGTAAATAAATCGACATCCTCAGCTCGTTCAATGGAGGGGAGTTTTTCTGTTAATGTTTGTACACCGACAGTAGATACAGATGTAATATCCATCATATTAATATCCTATTTTTAATATATTATGAGTATAACAATCAATTATTGCTTATTGTTATATATTCAATAAATTGCTTTAGTAGCTCTGCTTCTGGAGACTTATCACTCTGTAATTTTTCTTCGGCAAGATATAAATTATTCATTCCAATAAGTATGGTTGCATCAATAATATTACAGGCACTTTCATTTTCCGTCAGATATGGCAATACATGACGAATAGCTTCAGCTTGAATATAAAGCCCATTATTTACAGCCGCTAATCCACTTTCAATAATAAGTTGCCTCATACTGAAATCTAATAAATTCATATCTTCTGAATTATCCCTGACAACATATCTTTCACTGCCCGCATAATCGCACTTTCATAACTCACAAAAACAGAATATTGTTGTATCGCAAATTGTGCCTGTAACATCCTTGCTGGGTCATTAAGGTCAGCTGCAGTCACCTTTGATTGCACTTCATTACCCGCTTTATCAACGAGTTGCGAAAGTTGGTTAGTAATCGCTTCTATGTCCATAGTTACTCCCTCGTGTTATAGCTGTTTATTTGAAGCGAACGATTGCGAAATTGCTTTGGACTACAATTTATGTAACGACGGAATCTATCCGTAAAATGAGCATGACTTGAAAACCCGCATTCTATGGCAATATCAATGACTCTCATGGATGTTGTACTTAACAGTTTCTTTGCATGTTTTATCCGTCGCTCCAACAACCAGCGTTTAGCTGTTTGACCATATGTACATAAAAATAACTCATTAAACTTACGCACAGGTAAATCAAATTCCTGAGCTAAGCGAACAACGGACCACTGACGCATAAAATGGTTTTCAATAAAACTACAAAAGTCTTTATTACCTGAAATATATTTATAAAGTAGAGAGGAAAAATATACGTTATCTAACCCTAAACAATAAGTATAAGCAAAGTGTAAAAAATTATCCTCTGAAAGCTGCAATAGATAGGTAAAAACATCCAATACATTCCTTTCTGCTCGAATAATTCTAATGGGTTCAATTGAATAAGTTATTTTTTCTTGAGGAAGCAATAGGTTAATTATTTCAGGGTAAACCTTATGTAAACTGCTCGAATCAAAGTCTACAGATAATAGCTGATTCTTTAATATCGACTCTACTATAATTGCCTCATCATTGGTAATGACTAAACAATTTTCTGGGAATGTATAGGTTTTTCCATTCAAAGATAACTGACCTGAGTTTTTGCTGATAATAAACTTTATCGCAGACATACATTACCCTTATTAATAAAAAGACATTCGTTTATTTTCTAGTAAAAACGCATGAGAAAATATAAGGTATTAACCTGACATCATTGTTCCTCATTAAAACAATAATTAAGCATATAAATTACATATAACATCATAATTGTAAAATCAAAAATGATAGTTTCCATGTAAATTTGAAAAAATTCAAAATTAAAATATTTATTATCTAACCTCTAAATTAAGAAATTTTTATATTTTAACTTTAACAAAAAGGGTAATAACATGGTTTATATAGATTTCGATCAAAACGGGTATTATGAAGGTCAAAATAGCTATTATACACCAACCACTCCCTCAACAGGTGATGTGATAGTAAATAATGGTGATAATGGCATTCAAAATAATAACAATAACAGTATTCAAAATAATAATTATCGAAGTGCCATGACAAATCATTCTCTTATGGGAACAGCCATGGTCACAATGGAAAACATTATGTTGTTATTTACTGAATTAGCAAATTCTAAATTTGAAGCCATGTCAAAGAAAACAGAAGTTTCTCGTGATGCACAAGATATGGCGAATCGAGTTGACCGTATTATTGCTGATTTAGATAAACCAGACTCTACTGGAGAGCTTCCACCTGATGTCATTCATTATATGCGCGTTAACAATATCATGATTGATGGCAACCAAAATATTGATGACTTTATGCAAGGAAAAAATGGCAAATTAGATAAAGGTGACCTCACTGCCGTTAAATCAGCTTTAGAATCAGCTTCCGGTCGTGCTTCTGATTTTGTTCAACAAAGCCAACTTAAACTACAGCAACTCATGCAAAACTTTAATACCGCAGTCACAATGGCAAACAGTATCCAAAGCATGAATGCTGAATCAACTAAATCAATCGCTCAATCTATTCGTTAACAGCCTAAAAATAAATTGATAGCTATCTATAAAACCAAATATCGTAGGATTAAAGATGCAACAATTAGATCAATTTCAAAGCATGCTTAACGAACTGCAACGTTGCAGAATAAATGTTAAAAAGCAAATTAATGAATTCAAAGTACTACAGAATGAAATTAGCGAGTTACATAAAAAAGCAGATAAGGACCCAATTGCTTTACGTAAGTTAGCGAAATTTAATGATGTAATGCAAAGTGATATTGGAGCAGAAAAAATCATTAAAAAATCAGAAGAAGTAAAACTGATTTTTAATCAATTAAGCAAACAATTTAAACAACTTTCTGTTGAAAATACGGGTCAAAACAGAGACCTTTTTTCACCAGAAAAAAACAAAAGTGTAGTTAAAAAACAGTATCGTACTTTCGTCTAATTAACGTTTTGATACTTTTATCATCATGAGATTTATATGCCAAAAACAGTTAGCACTCTGTCACAAAATGAAAATAGCGACAATTTGCAGCATTTTTTAGCGCGTGGTGGTTCTTTAAAACTAATTGCTGGCTTAGATAGCCAGCAATTAGAACGACTCTATGCATATGCCAACCAATTGTTTAATGCCAATGATTTTTCCGCTGCACGCAATATTTATTATCTATTAACTTGTTTAGAACAATGGAACCCCGAAAATTTACTTGCTCTAGGGTTATGCCATCAACGTTTAGGTGAACATGAAAATGCCATAAATAACTTCGTAAGTGCAGGGACGATTAAAATAGATGACCCTCGCCCTGCCTTTTTTACAGGCCTCAGTTATCACTTACTGGGTAATACTGAATACGCAAATAAAGCATTTCATGCTGCCATTCGCTGGTGTAATGACTTAAAAGAGTATCAAGAAATCAAACAAAGTGCTCAAAAAATGCTAAATCCAATATCGGAGATATCACAATGACAATGCTTCTTGAGCGTTCTCTTTATCGAACAGATATATCTACAGAAAATAGGTTACATGATATATCGACCACTTTACCTAAAAGTACTCATCAGACAACCCCTTTGCAATTTGGTGAGTTAAATAATGTTGCTACAGCGCAAAATACACCAATGATAAAACTGGCAACTCCACGAGCCAGTAAAGAAGAGGTTTCTCAAACACAAGCTGCTTCTGATCTAGAAGAGGTATTCCAAACATTACAGCAGCTCTCTCCTGATAATGAAAGAAATAATACATCTAACCCTATGCTAAATATGTCTTTAGCCAAAATTGAAGGGTTACCAATGAACTCAATGTTTGCCGCATCATTACTACTCGTTGGTCAGGTTTTAGGGGACATTGCCTCAACTAAAGGGGAAATGCTTGAAATTCTGGCTAAAAAACAAGACATGCTACGAATGGAAGAAGTCAAAAATATTCGCGAGCAAATGGAAAAAGCCGTTGAACAACAAGATAAAGCCAGAAAAGCCGGTGTTTTTGGTGTTATTTTTGACTGGGTTATTGCCGCAGTAGAAGTTGTCGTCGGTGTGACCAAAATGGTTGGTGGCTTCTTATCAGGTAATGCCATGATGGCTGCAAGTGGAAGCATGGACTTCATGGCTGGGCTTGCAGGTATTGGCAAAGCGGTAGCCAATACCATGGCGCTGATAGACCCCAATAACGCTGAAAAATATCATGCTGCGGCCAACAAGTTTGCTATCACACAGATGTCATTTGAACTTATGGGGGCGGCTATTGATATTACCAGTGCAGTGCGTAATGTAATCGCGACTAAAATTGTTCCAAAAGTGGCAACTCAAGTCTTAAAAGAAGGAGCAGGAGAAGCACTAAATGTGGCAATAAAAGAAGGCAGTCAAACAGCCATTAAAGGGATAGCTAAATCAGTTGGCCAAGAAGTCAGTACGCAAATTGGTAATCAAATTATCAATCAACTAGGGAAGCAAGCTGCTGAAAAAGCAGGGAAAACAATATTTAATAAAATGATTGATTCATTTTCACAAAAAGCAATAGAAGAACTTGTCACTAAATCCGTTGAAAAAGCGGCAAAGAAAGCAGCTAAAAAAGTGGCTAAAGATGGAATAGAACTAACCACAGAGCAATTGATTAGCAATACTACCAGACAAATACAAAAAGATGTTTTAAAAGCCGTCAGTAAAGCATCAGTATCTCGCGTTGATATGTTTTTGCAAACATCCCGAGGTGTGATATCAGGCGCACAGCAAGTAACGATGGGGTCTTTAGAAATCCAAAAGGCAAAATTACAAAAACAAATTGACCAATTAATGCTAGATCAAACTTGGCTGCAAAATATGTTTGAATTCTTTGAAAGAGAAAAAGAAGAAACCGTAAAAAAAGTACGCTCATTGCAAGAAGACAAAGCCGCTGTAGTTCAAGATGGTACTAAATTACTAAGTACGATAGCATCAACCCAAGCACATATCGCTTCTTCAATGGTTTAATGCTATGCATACCACTTCAATAACTCATGAGCACCCGAATAGTGAATTTATTGATTATTTTTCAACGAAAAGAGAGGAAAATCAATCAAACGCAATATTCGTTTCTAACGGGAGCTTATTAGCACCTTTACTTAGAAACTTAAGCGAAAAACCATTAAGTTCAGAACTTATCGAGGTGGCACTGAGTGAAGTCGCTATTGCATTAAATACTGTCAGAAACAACCTTCCCCAACAGCAAATATTATTATCTCAATTAGAAGAGGCGGCTCCCGGTAGTTTTTCCAACTGTATACCCGAAAATGCAGATTGGAACGATGCCATTAAACCAATAAATTCACATTGTAATAAAACAAGGTTTACAGATATCACTTCATTATTAATTGAATTAATAGGAAAAGTTGGTGAAAGTATGCGCAAAAGAGGAGAGCAAGTGCTACCTCTTTTATGTACTGTATATATGGTAAATTATACATTAGGCCATATGAGTGCCGAGTTAATTAACCAGAGTACAATAAATTCCAGTAAACAAGTATTTACTGATGCACTAAAACAAATATCAACCTCAGGAGTGAATTATCATTACTCCCCAGAAAATAAAAACCATCCAACAGTGACTATTCCAGAAATAAATAAAACGACTTCATGCAAAAGTGAAGTTTTAAATGAGGGGGTGAGTTCCATACAACAAGTATTCGCCCAACAATTAAATGACTATACTGAATTAGGTAATCAAATTACCAACATCAGTCATTCCATACTAGACTCGTTAGAGTCTATTGACTCTAATACAATTAAGTCATTAATTAATGACACAAGCTGTTTTATTAACATAGATGACGGGTTAATTGCATCAGCAATTAGCAATAATGATAACGCTTATTTAAATTTCTCTAGAAAATAACTAATTACCTTAAATAAGGATTAAAAATGAATAACATCAACTCAAATACAATAGATATAGAACAAATATGTCCAAATCAATCTGATATAAAAAACGCTTCGATATCCTCATCAACGAATGTTTATGCCATGATGGATGCCATCATTTCAATGCTACAAAAAATGAATAGTGACATTCGCGATATGCAACGTGACTTCTTTGCATCTCAACAAAGCACCGCATTCAAAAAAGAGCTCACGGCAATATCGACCAAACAGGATTCAATACAACTTAATTATAAAGCAGCTTTATCCAACGCTATTGCAAAAACAACTTCAGGCGTCGTCAGTATCGGTGGTGCAGGCTTCGGCATGGCTAAGGGGGCAAGTCTAGGTGGTGAGTTTATTTCCGCAGGGACTAACGGGATTGGAAAAATGGTAGAAGGGTCGGTATCAGTAAGTATGGCGAGTACAACTCGTGATGCACAAAAAAAACAATTATTAGGCGATTTTCAGTCTAACTCAGCGATTGAGTACCATAAATTGCTCTCAAATACAGCCGATAAAGCCTCTGAAGCGTCAAAACGTATGTTAGATATAACACGCGAAATTATATCATTACAAGAAAGAATTACATCCTCTGTAAGAATGTAAATATTGCAAATAGAATAATGACTATACTAAATTAAGAAAGAATACAAAATATGGCTCAATTAGATGCAGTCACCGAGTATTTATATAGAAAAGGGAAGCAGCCTCAAAAAGCTTTCTTTAATAATAGCAGTGTTTTTATTGGTTGGAAGGTTGAGTTCACTCATTTTGAATTAACTTATAGGTTAAATGATAAAGAACTAATAATTTGTGACTTTTCCTCCACAGCACATTCAAAAAATAAAAGAATGGCAACTATTTCATTTATTAAATTTATTCACGAATTAGAATCTTGCTGTTTTGATTTTAATTCCATTCGTGGGTTACTGTTAGCTAGCCCGAACCCTGAAGTTACGGAACTCAGAGAGCGGTTAGCTCAATCACTTTTATCACAAGGTGCAACGTGGGAGATGATTAATGGTGATAATTGGCTAGTATATTTATTAAATAAAAATAGAATATAAATTAAATATTTTATTTATATATATTAATTTAAATAAAAAATATTATTTGACATCCATAGCTATTTATCGATAAAAATGTAATCAATAATAATTGAATCTATAATTTTAATATGAAGAAAAAAGTTTTATTAGTCGAAGACCATGAACTATTAAGTGCTGGTATTAAGCATTTTCTTTCATATCTTCCTGAGTATGAAGTTATCGGTGTTGTCTGTAATGGCTTACAGGTCTATGAAACCTGTCAGAAATTAAATCCCGATCTTGTTATATTAGACTTAGGCTTACCTGGCATGGATGGTATTGACGTCATTTGTCGGCTAAAACAACGTTGGCATGACCTCAATATTATTGTACTGACAGCAGATCGGGTGGAGCATCGGGCCTGTTCTGCACTGAATGCGGGCGCTATGGGGTATGTTTTAAAGAATAGCTCGCAGCAAACCTTATTATCAGCCTTGCAATCTGTTGTCTTTATGAATCGAGTTTTTATTGACCCTTCTTTAAGTGAAGCTCAAATATTTGAGTTAACCCAAACTAAAGAACCAGTACGACTAACAACTCGGGAAAGGCAAATATTAAAGCTAATCTCAGAAGAACGCCGTAACCGCGATATTGCAGAAGATTTAAAAATCACCATAAAAACAGTTGAAACACACCGTCTTAACTTAATGAGAAAACTAGGTACACACAGCTCCGTGGGGCTCGTCAAATGGGCATATCGATTAGGTATTTGCTAATTCAAGATATTTTAAATAGAAAATTATTTTTTACGACTAATACTAATATACTTAATCCATTGAAAAATAATGGTTAAATTTTTAATCTCATATAAATCATATAATTGCGTTATTAATTATAAGATATATCATTTTGGTCAAAAATAATGCTTTACAAACGATAGTGATAACTATTATCATTATCATCACCTCCTCAATACGGTTACTTAGTCACCTTTTGTTGGGGGTACGACATTGCTCACATTGCTTCCAGTGTTTACTTTAGCCAGCCTTGCGCTGGCTATTTTTTTACCTGATACAGCAGTTCTGTAATATGTTCACTATCGAATCTTCCTCATCTAACGATTTATCTCATCCAACAATGGCATACTTATTCAAATTATTTGAACTCTATGGTTAATGGTAGCTACTTTTCTCTAAGTGAAAACAGGTTAAACTGTCATCAATACATTAAGAGTGAGTTCAACCAAAGTTGAAGTCCGTAAAGGAGATAACACTATGATCTATCTACGTAAAGCAAATGAACGAGGTCATGCTAATCATGGTTGGCTCGATAGTTGGCACACTTTCTCATTCTCTAGTTACTATGATGAAAATTTTATGGGGTTCTCAGCACTAAGGGTGATTAACGAAGACTTTATTGCTGCAGGCCAAGGTTTTGGGACACACCCGCACAAAGATATGGAAATTTTAACCTATGTGTTTAATGGCACGGTGGAACATAAAGACAGCATGGGCAATATGGAGCAAATTCCCGCAGGTGAATTTCAAATTATGAGTGCAGGCACCGGTATTCGTCACTCAGAATATAACCCGGACAATGAAAAAGAACTGCATTTGTACCAAATTTGGATTATCCCTGAAAAAACAAGCATTGAACCACGTTATGAACAAAAGCGTTTTGATTCAAAAGATGGCAAACAACTTGTGCTTTCACCAAATGCGCAAGATGGTTCATTAAAAGTCTATCAAGATATGCAATTATGGCGTTGGGCATTGCCCGCGGATCAAATACAAACTCACAACATTGCAGATAAACGAGTTGTATGGATTCAAGTGGTAAAAGGGACTGTAGAAGTCAATGGGCAACAAGCCACAACTAGCGACGGCTTAGCAATTTGGCAAGAAAACAGCCTAACGATTAAAGCAGATGAAGACAGCGAAATCTTATTATTTGATTTACCTGCCGCTGAATAACACGCCTAAAACAACAAAGGCTCTACCTAAGGTAGAGCCTTTTTCATGAAAATATACATTCAACGATTACAGTTTCGGACCTGCTTTAACTAATGCTTCACCCGCTGGGGTATCCGTATATTTATCGAAATTCTTCACGAAACGCTCAGCTAAATCTTTGGCTTTTTCATCCCACTGTGCTTTGTCTGCATAAGTATTACGAGGGTCAAGGATATTAGTATCCACACCAGGTAATGCTGTTGGGACTTCTAAATCGAAGACTGGCAATTTAATCATGTCAGATTTTTCAATATCACCGCTTAAAATAGCATCAATGATTGCACGGGTATCTTTAATTGAAATACGTTTACCCGTACCGTTCCAACCTGTATTCACTAAATATGCTTTCGCACCTGCTGCTTCCATACGTTTAACTAATACTTCTGCATATTGTGTTGGGTGCAACGATAAGAATGCAGCGCCAAAACATGCTGAGAAAGTAGGCGTTGGCTCAGTCACACCACGCTCTGTACCCGCGAGTTTGGCGGTAAAACCAGAAAGGAAATGGTATTGAGTTTGTTCTGGCGTCAAACGAGAAACTGGTGGTAAAACCCCAAATGCATCCGCCGTCAGGAAGATAACTTTTGTCGCATGGCCTGCTTTAGAAACAGGTTTTACAATGTTATCAATGTGGTAAATCGGGTAAGAAACACGGGTGTTTTCTGTTTTTGAACCATCATTGAAATCAACCGTACCATCTGCTAACACCATGACGTTTTCAAGCAGTGCATCTCGTTTGATAGCACCATAGATATCTGGCTCTGCTTCTTTAGACAGATTGATAGTTTTCGCGTAGCAACCGCCTTCGAAGTTGAATACGCCGTCATCATCCCAGCCGTGCTCATCATCACCGATTAACTTACGTTTTGGATCAGTCGACAGTGTGGTTTTACCTGTTCCTGATAAACCGAAGAAAATAGCAACATCGCCTTTTTCGCCGACGTTAGCAGAGCAGTGCATAGAAGCAATACCTTTCAACGGCAGAAGGTAGTTCATCATTGAGAACATACCTTTTTTCATTTCGCCGCCGTACCAAGAGCCGCCGATCAACTGCATACGCTCAGTCAGGTTGAACGCTACAAAGTTTTCAGAGTTTAGCCCCTGCTCTTTCCAGTTAGGGTTAGTACATTTAGCACCGTTCATCACAATGAAGTCAGGCTCAAAACCTACTAACTCTTCATCTGATGGGCGAATGAACATGTTTTTAACGAAGTGTGCCTGCCAAGCAACTTCAGTGATGAAACGGACTTTTAGACGAGTGTCGGCATTAGCGCCACAGAATGCATCAATGATAAACAAACGTTTACCTGACAGCTGTTCTGTCACGATATGCTTGAGATCCGCCCAAACTTCTTGTGACATTGGCTTATTGTCGTTTTTACCTTTACCTTGGTCTGCCCACCACACTGTATCGCGAGTCACATCATCACGAACAATGTACTTATCTTTTGGTGAACGACCGGTAAAAATACCTGTATCAACCGCAACTGCACCTAAGGTGGTCACAGTACCGCGCTCATAACCTTCTAGCCCGGGCTTAGTTTCTTCCGTGAATAATAGCTCGTAACTTGGGTTATAAACCACTTCAGCCACATCATGAATACCGTACTTTTCAAGTTCCTTCAGGGTAATGCTTTTAGCGCTCATTATATTGCTCCTGGTAAACATAATTAATCTGCGGATGATCATAATTCTTTACGACTAATTAACAGCGATTGCTATCAAAGAATTGAAAATGTATAATTTTTTTTAATTCATAATGAGACTTAGAGCACGTAATAATGCTTTAAAATTATAAAAAAAAGGTGCAGAATTGCACCCTTGTCACATAATTAGGTTGCTAAATCGTATCAGTGAAGTTGCTGATTTAGCTCATTATTTAACCCTTGAATATCGGATTCAATAAATACATAGTGTGAGCCACAAAATTCACACTCCATATCAATTTTCCCATCTTTTTGCAAAATATCCTTAACATCTTCCTTTGGTAAAGTTGCTAATGTACTTTCGCAACGCTCCCTTGAACATGTACAACGAAACTCCACAGTTTGAGGGTCATACAAGGTGACATCTTCTTCATGATAAAGACGATGTAAAACCTCTTTCACATCTAATGTGCTGAGCTCTTGACCTTTAATTGTCGCAGTGAGTTGCACAAGATGGTCAAAAATATCATGGCTGGTTTCGTCAGCCGCGGGTAAAACTTGCAACAACATCCCACCAGCAGTCGCTTTACCGTCTACCTCACCTACACGAATAAATAAACGAGTCGGTAGCTGTTCAGATTGGCGGAAATAAGCATCAATACTTTCCTCAATAGAGTCGCCTTCAATCGCAACAATACCTTGATAACGCTCACCTTGGGTCGGTGTAATGGTGATCACAATAAACCCGTTGCCAACCATTTGCTTCAGTGTGCTACCAGCAACAACAGGGCCATCAATACGGGCAACGCCACGCATTTGCTGTAAGTTATTACCGTTGATAACCGCTAGCTTAACTGGCCCATCACCTTGGATTTGAACAGTAATATCACCATCAAACTTTAATGTTGCTGTTAATAAGCTAGTTGCAACGAGTAATTCACCTAATAAGCCTTTTACTGCGGCAGGATAGTCATGATTTTCTAAAATACGTTCAAAAGTGTCATCGACACTGATCATTTCCCCACGAACAGAATGTTGTTCAAATAGAAAACGATGGAGTAAATCTTGCTTTGCCATAATATCTCTCTATTACTCTGGCCATCATTAAGACGGCTCATGAGAATTTGTATGTTTAAACTTTAACAGAGTGCGCCGTTCTTTTTTATCCGGGCGCCGATCTGGGTGTGGCATCGTCAGCGCATTCATTTTCCGCGCTTGCGTTAATTTTTCCCGTTGAGCAATACTTTCTGTTGTTTCACAGTAAAGTCGCTGTGCGTCCGGAGCTCCTCGGCGCTGACTGCTAATTTCAATAATTTCAACTATTCGCTCATCATTACCTTGCCTAAGCTTAATTAACGCTCGCAGTTCAACAATTTTGCCAGGTTTTGTTCTCTGCCCATTGTAATGTACTTTGCCGCCTTCAATCATCTCTCGAGCAATTGCACGGGTTTTATAAAATCGCGCAGCCCACAGCCATTTATCGAGGCGTACAGGTTCTACAGAAGGTTGATTCATAGTGCCTCCTCAAAATCAGTCTGAATCAAACTAAGTTGAGGCTCCCACTATTTTCGGGATAACACTATCGACGATAGGAAGGATTATTAGCCTCAAAGCACTTATCATAATATTGTGTGATATTACGCAAACGCTTCTTATTATTCAAAATACGCAGCACAATCAGTGAGCCATTGAGCAATGCACAAGCCATCAAAAACAGTACAAAAAGCGAGCTACATACATACTGGGATACCACAGCTGCATTTGGCTCCTCATGTAAAGTAATGTGCAATGTGCCATTAGCATCCGTAGACAGATTGGTAATTATACCTTCAATATTAAAAGGTGTATTACTCAGAAGGCTCGATAACCTTTGTAGTTCATACCAACGCTGCAACGGTGACAGTTCATTAAAGGAAGCCCCTGATATCAAATCAACTAAAGGCTTATTCTCATCGCTAATCAATAACACGCCTCCAGGTGGCGGACTATTAATTTTCCGTACTTCTCTGTCTATTTCTGCCTTAATAAATTCATATGTGGTGTCTTCTACGATGTTTTCCAAGGCCTCTGCACTTCCTGCGCGTAATAAAACATGCGCTCCGTTCAATTTTCCAGCTGAAGCTTTACTCACCAGAGTTGGCCAATCCTCAGTGCTTCCAAGATTCATTAAGGCACTTTTTAGCTTTAGGCAGCGATTAGAAGTATGACACAGCTGTTCGGTATTCAGAATAATGGCAGAGAAATCAAAGATAATATTCATACCTGATTTCATGATATCACGCTGTAATCTAGGGTTAACACCAACGGCGTTTTTATCCGGGTGTAATTGGCTTTTAACCGTATTGAGTAATAAAATTGACTGTTCAACCACCTCAGACTGGGGCTCTGTTAGTAAGCGGACATCGCTCCAATAAAGACCTGAACAATCAAACGGCACAAACTGTGCTTGGTTTTCTTTATTCAAATTAGGAGGTCGGTAACACATCCCTTTCCCTTGAGCCACTAACGTATCCCCAATTTTAAGTTGGCGGGAAGCGAGGTCACTTGGGTTTTCAACGGTAATTTCTTCTGTGCCGCCAAACCAAGCAAAACCTAGTTTTATAGGTAAACTCATTGATTGATATGAGAAAACTAATACTATGGCAAACAAGGCACCTATTAGCATCAACACATTTTTTTTGAATCGTTTGTAAGGGTAATAACGTTCTTCTTCATGCAAAGAAAGGTATTTTCCATGTCTGACAACCTCACCCGATGCATAAAAATCAATATTAACAGGTTGATTTGATTCATATTTTAAATAGTTTTCCCAATGAGCTGGATAATGTAAATCAATACCGCCAATTGAGGTGTTCGTAGAATATTTTTTATCTAACTCACCATAGAGTTCCCAACGCTTTGGTTCCCCGTGAATACACTGAATATCTTGGTATTTACGAGGAAACATTCTTGAGCGAAATAAGACCAGCAGCCCGCTAACAAAACAAATAATCGTAATCACCAAGCCCCACTCCTGTAACAAAGGAATAGAAATCAGCGTTAAATAGCCAAACAAAAAGCTTAAACAAACAATCGCGGCACCAAGCCAGCCTGTAGAATTATGAAGTCGATGCTCTTCAACTGTTTCCTTACGAACCCGTAGCCGCTCGATATTTTGTTGACCACGTTCTTGAATAGCTGCCTCAGGCCAGTCTGAACCCAAACTTTGTTCTTCCTGCCACTCGTGACTAAAATCCCTTAAGGAATGACTATTGATGGAGATAATTAACGGTAAGTGATCGGTCTCCACAATTTCCATAACATTTTGACGTTGTAAGAAAGGTTCGAGCTGTGAAGGTAACTGAACCTCAATCGTATCAATAAAATAGCGCCAACTATTCCCTTGCTCTTGGCGTAAATTAAAACGCGTCAGTGAATGGCAAACGGTCGCAATAATCGAGTTTTTTTTGATTTGCCACGGAAGTTGAGAGGGAGTCATTGATACAGATAAACAATAATTTAAGTACTGGGATATTATCTGGTAGTCTGAATCAATCATTTTTCTGAAGGAAGGAGCTGCTACTGAGGGTATTTGATAGACAGCAGAACGCCGCCCCCGCCTGAAATAAAGGAAGGAAGCCATTATAGTTAGGCTAATAACAATTATAGCCGTTATAATGACATGGTTTAGCATTGTTTCCCCAATGAAAAATGAATAAGAAAAGCATAGCAACCCTGCTGCTTTCTCAAAATAAGCCAATTCCTATTCTATTTATGGTTTTTGTTTTAAATTACAATATGTTGTAAAAAAATATTTTATTTATTTATCTGTGCTATGTTTATGCGATGGTTATACTAGCAGCATTTTATCTACTCGATAATATCTATCATTTTTTTTTGATATAGGTCATAGTTAGAGTACTAGGTAAATGTGCCACATAAATAAATGAAATACGCTTTTAGCAATAGATTTCACTCATCCTGTTCGGAAATCGTTATGACAGAGTTAAAAAAACCTAAAATCTTGAATATTCAAGATGTTGCTCAATCAAAATTATTCAGCATCCAGTCAGTTGATCTCGAATTTAGCAACGGTGAAAAACGAGTCTATGAAAGAATGCGCCCAGCAAAACGCGAAGCTGTTCTTATTATTCCTATTATGGGTGATAACCTAATCCTAATCCGCGAATACGCAGTCGGGATTGAAAACTATGAATTAGGGTTCCCTAAAGGCGCTATAGACCCCGGCGAAGTCGCTCTAGAAGCTGCACAGCGTGAGCTTAAAGAAGAAATTGGTTATGGTGCTAATAATATTATTCAGCTAGCCAAGCTCACCATGTCCCCCTCTTACTTTTCAAGTAAAATGAATATCCTCGTAGCTGAAAACTTATACCACGAAAAACTCGAAGGTGACGAGCCGGAACCACTACAACAAATAATCTGGCCTATATCACGCATGATGGAGTTGCTAGAGCACCCTGACTTCAACGAGGCAAGGAATATTAGCGCACTTTTCTACCTTGAGCGTTACTTAAAAAGTAGTAAGTAATAATACATATATTCTGTATTTTTTTCATGCCTACCTTAACTTTCATGATAAAAAACACCCCATGTTCTTAGTCAACAATGGGGTGCGTTAAACAAGGCAATAACCCTAAAATAACTCTTGAGTAGAGCCACTTTCTGTTGAAATTGTTGTTCCAACTTCTTGTATTGCATGTTCTTTCGGTTCGGTTCCTTCAATAAAGTATTCTCTACGGGAAGAGCCTAATTTACCTGTACGACTATCAATCGATACCGAAATCACACCTTTAGGTGGCTTCATTGTTTTCACTGGCACCCCCTCTAAGATGGATTTCATAAAATCATCCCACATCGGCTGGGCACTTTTCGCCCCTGCCTCACCGCGACCGAGTGTTCGTTTATTATCATCAAAACCAATCCACGTCGATGCGACTACATCCGGGCCATAACCAGAGAACCAAGCATCTTTTGAGCTATTGGTTGTTCCTGTTTTCCCACCAATATCACGGCGACCACCTAAATCTCTTGCCGCACGCCAGCCAGTTCCAGACCAGCCAGGTTCCCCATAGATATTCGTCATCATCGCATCCCTAATTAAGAAAGCGAGAGGCGTATTTATCACATGCGGTGCATACCGGTCATCAGAATTTGCGTCAGTATTCCCAGCAGTCGCCAGCTCCATTGTAGGCTCTTGTACCACTGCGTTATTACCGGATTGTGTCACTTCCTCTGTTGATTCATCATCAATGCCTTTAATCGCAATCGTACGTTCTGTATCACCATAAATAACTGGAATATGAGTGCAATCTGGGCAAGCTAATTTTGGTTTCGCTTCAAAGATGACTTCATCATTATGATTTTCGATCTTCAAAATATAATATGGGTCAATAAGGTAACCCCCATTCACCATAACAGCATAACCACGTACCATTTGCATTGGCGTAAATGAAGGTGCACCTAATGCCAACGCTTCTGTACGGTTAATATTCTCAGGTGGGAAACCAAAGCGAGTCAAATAATCGGCTGCATAATCAACGCCCATAGCCCTCATTGCTCGCACCATAACTACGTTTTTAGATTGCCCTAACCCTTGACGCAAACGGATAGGACCATCATAACGAGCAGGGGAATTTTTTGGACGCCAATCTGAGCCCGCACCCGCATCCCAACGGCTAATCGGTACATCATTTAATAATGAAGATAACGTCAAGCCTTTATCCATTGCTGCGGTATAAAGAAACGGCTTAATATTTGAACCAACTTGGCGTAAAGATTGAGTAACGCGGTTAAATTCACTCATATTAAAATCAAACCCACCAACAAGGGCAATAATAGCCCCATCGTTAGGATTCAATGCAACAAATGCGGCATTAACATCTGGTACTTGCCCTAGCCACCAGTTGTCTTTAACTTTACGCACCCAAATTTGTTCGCCAGCTTGTACCACTGCATTAACGGCTCTTGGTGAGGCGCCTTGTTGCGTATCCGATATAAACTTACGAGCCCAACGTACACCAGCCATCGTAATTGAAATTTGCGAACCATCAGCCAACATGACCTGAGCTTCAGACCCTGTTGCCGATACAACAACCCCTGGCATCAAAGGGCCATAGACTGGCATCTTTTTCAATTTTTCAATAATTTTATCTGATGCCCAAGCTGTTTCTGTTGGTTTCCATAACACATCAGCAGGGCCACGATAACCATGGCGAGTATCATAATCGATCAAGTTATTACGTACCGCGGTTGTTGCCGCTTCCTGATCTTTACGGATCACCGTGGTATATACTTTATACCCGTCAGTGTAGGCGTCTTCACCGTATTTATCATACAGTGTTTGGCGAGCCATCTCGGCTAAATAAGGTGCGGAAAAATCTATTTTTGGTGCATGATAAGAAGCAACTATTTTCTCATTTTTCGCTTGTTCATACTGATCTCGCGTAATATATTTTTCTTCAAACATACGAGAAAGTACGACATTACGGCGGTTTACCGCGCGATCATACGAATAAAGAGGGTTAAACGTTGATGGTGCTTTAGGCAAACCTGCAATCATTGCAATCTCACTGAGCGTCAACTCATCAACAGTTTTACCAAAATACACATAAGCAGCAGCCCCAACACCATAAGCGCGGTTACCCAAATAAATTTTATTTAGGTATAGCTCCATAATTTCATCTTTAGTAAAAAGCTGCTCAATACGAATCGCCAAGAAAGCCTCTTTAGCTTTACGCATAAGGGTTTTTTCAGGGCTTAAATAAAAATTCCTCGCCAGTTGCTGAGTAATCGTACTCGCCCCTTGAGATGCATGACCCGATGAAGCCATCACCGAAACAGCCCGAAAAATACCAATTGGGTCGATGCCGTGGTGGTCATAAAAACGGCTATCTTCGGTTGCGATGAATGCTTTTACCATCAATGGTGGAATTTCTGTCAGCGGTAATGGAATACGACGTTTTTCACCGTATTGCGCAATCAGTTCATTATCAGCGCTGTATACCTGCATTGGAATTTGCAGACGGATGTCTTTCATTGTTGCTACATCAGGCAACTCACCTTCAACATATTTATACATGCCATATATCGAAGCGGTTCCCAAAAAAATGCAACAGAAAACAAGAATAAAAAAATATTTTACGAACTTCACCTGAAAATTCCCATGCCTGGCAAACAAGAGGGTTTAGATATCACTAACGCATAGTATAAAGCTTATACAGCACAATAGAAAATGTAATTTATTGGTTAATGATAAGGAAATTAACTATGTACACATCAAAATGGAACATTGGAATCGACCTATATCAAAGCAAAATTCAGCTAGTTGCCGCTAAACGTCGCAAGAAACACTGGTCTTTGTGTGAATGCTGGCAACAACAACTTCCCTTCGAAATTGCTGACAAATCAGACCATGAACAATACAAGATTCTACTGAATATTTTAATACAATGGCGTCAGAAATTACCTAAAAACTGTTCTGTATCTATCGCATTACCTGCAGTTAGGACACTAAAACAACAATTTGCATTACCTAGCCAAATTAATCTACAGCAACCAGAATTAGGTTGGTACCTACAACTGCAAGCTGAAAAACGTTTTCCTATGCATGCTCAAGAACTGGCAATGGATTATAGAGTAATCAATCAACAAGTTTATTTTAATGGGGCTCGAAAATCAGAAATTAACTTTTGGCAAAAATTATTAGCAGAAAGCGGATTCAATCTACTGGCAATTGATGTCGCCCCCGTTGCGCTGCGTTATGTTGCTCGCCATGCGGGCTTACCCGATGAAAGCTGGCTAGTTCACTATAGGCAAGGTGAGTGGCTGTGGTCTGGCCCTATTAGTCAACCCGCCAACTATAACCATCTACCCGACACCGAAACCCCGACGCTATCTGCATTATTGTCTTTACTCAACCAAGAAGAGTCATCACCGATATTACCCATTTACCTCATTACCGACCATCAAAACATTCATGATAAACATAGCATTGAAGCAATACATAGCTGGGAGTTACGCCAAGCTTTTCAGCATAACAATCTTAAAATCCCCCATCAGTTAGGGGATTTTGTGATAGCGGCAGGGCTAGCATTACGGCATGGAGATATTTAACTCATGGGGTTATCAAAACTATATCAAGTTAACTTTCTGCCTTGGCGGCAGCAGCAAATTGTGAAGAAACAACGGTTATTTATTGTTTTTTCTCTGGTTGCTGGTTGCTCAGTGCTTATCACTTGTTGCTTTTTAGTCTTTTTTCACCAATTGGAAATTGAAAAGCAACAAAAAATAAAATATCACCATCAACAACAATATGAGCAAACGCAACAGTTAGCACAACGAGTATCTCTCCAGAAAAAACAACTCCTCGAATTGATTAGCCAAAAAAACAGATTGGATGAGGTTATGAACAATAACCAGTTTTTACTCAAATTATTACAAGACTTGCCATTAATCACACCATTAAAAAGTTGGCTTACTACCGTCCAATTAGTTGATAATAAAATAGAAATAAAAGCCCGCAGTTATGACTTCCAAAATGTTAGCTTACTAAGCCCTAAGCTTAAAGAGCGAGGGCTAAACCACATCCAATTAAAAAAGCTCAGCCGTACAAACCAAGTACACCGGTTACATTTAACCGCTATACGCCAAGGAGAAGCTAATGAGTGAATCACTTCATGCTTTTTGGTATCGCCCTTTTTGGCAGCAAACCATACCCATTTGGCTATTTATTAGTTTATTTTTATTTGCAGGCTATTTTTTATACTGGAAAGAAAATGAAATACTACGTCTTGAATTAGAATCGGAAAACAATAGTTTAATTGAAAAAATAACAAAAGAAACCAGACAATTACAGCACTTTCCGCCCTTACATCTATTAGAACAGCAAGCAGATGTTCTAAAGCAAATTGTCGATGCTAAAGGTGAACCACTAGAACTACTTTCACAACTTAATACATTACTGAACCATTCAACTGTCATATTAAACCAACTACAACCAACGAGTAGCCATGGCTATTTCCTCGAAGTTCAAGGGGATTTCATCAGTGTCTATCGCTTTATAGAGCAACTTCTCACTTTGCCTAATACTCAACGATACCGTTACTCAGATATAAAATTAACTTCAAAGCAAGGTGCCATACTCGCATCAGTCACTTTTTCATCAATTAACCACACTTTCGCTATCAAGGATGATAATAGTAATGAATAGAAAGTTAATTAACACACCGATACTCGTAGCTATCATAGGGTGTTTCTTTTTGCCTGCTTTTTGGCTATCAGCTCAAGAAATACGAGACCCATTTGCGCCTTTACATCCCGTAGAGGAACAAACACAGTCTAGTCCAGTGATGGCTACGAGCCAATCTTCTCAACATACAGACCCTTTAATTGAAAAAATTTTTCAATTAATTTCAATCGATGCTCTAGAAATACGCACTCAACTAGAGCACCCCAAAACTTTATTGTTATCAAAAAATGCATCTATTCATCATGACCACACCACAAATAGTGTGATAGTCAAAGATAATCAACAGCGAATAGCCTTACTAGAAGAGTGGATAAAACAAAAAGATAAACCCAATAAACAAGTTCAAATAACAGCGCATATTATTAGTAGTAGCCGAACCGCATTACAAGAATTAGGGCTTGAGTGGGGAATATTAGCGGGGAATACAGCCAACAGTCATCTTAACCGTTATAACCGTTATCATTCCGCACCGGGGCAATTTTCGTTTAATGTGTTAAAACTAAGCGATGGGTTACTTGAATTAAAATTAAACGCTTTAGAAAAAGAAAATTTACTCTCCATTATTGCTAGCCCTCGGTTAATCGCCTCACACCAACAACCTGCGAGTATTCAACAAGGTACAGAAATACCCTATGTCACAAGCAATGAAAAGAAAACTCACGTACAATTTAAAGATGCTGTACTAGGTATGGATGTCACCCCGACCATTATCCGCAATGAAAAAGTAGAGTTGAACCTAAAAATTAGCCATAACTCGCCAGATACCGCACTAACCAGTAGCCAAAGTCACCATTTAGCAATAAATAAGCAAGAAATATCAACATCCGTCACTATTAAAAATAATGAAACCCTAATATTAGGTGGCATTTTTCAGCAAAAACAAGAAAAAACAGAGACAGGTTTACCATTTATCTCTCAAATTCCTCTCTTAGGGTCATTATTTACAAATACTGCGGAACATATAGATAGAAGGGTTCTTATTGTTTTTATAACGCCAAAACTTATCAATATTTAACGCGAATAAAATAACGCATATACTTCAATGAGTTGAACAAACAATAAGCCAAAGATTAGTCAAAAAAAATATTTTTATGCTATAAACCTACCGGATAAATTTGACGCTGGCGTCGTTTTAGCATACAAGGTTATCCATTGAGTGTTCTAACTATCCGTAGATTAAAGAACAAGCTGTCAGTCGCTTATAAAACAGCCACAACAATTTTGCTCTAAAAATAACAGAAATCATGCGCTACTACCTATAGGCAAAACCTGTTAAAACTATGCTAAACAATGCATTAGGCAATATAGACGGCTCAAACATTGAGACCTGTAATTTTAAATGTGGCACTTTGTTCGCTTAGTGCCGCATTTATATAGTTGCAATTCGGGTTGATGTATTGAGATAATTTTCTTATCTGATCTCACATCATCACTAATGAGGTTTCAGTTTATAGGTCCCGCCGCTAATTCGATTGGCGGGGCGGGTGATCATTAACGAATAATCGTAGTAATACCAAAAAACATGGCAGAGAAACGCAATATCTTTCTGGTTGGACCGATGGGTGCTGGCAAAAGCACTATTGGCCGTCAGTTGGCTCAACAGCTTAATATGGAGTTTTTCGACTCTGATCACGAGATAGAAAAACGTACTGGCGCAGATGTAGGCTGGGTATTCGACCTTGAGGGTGAAGAAGGCTTTCGCGATCGCGAAGAAAAAATCATCAATGAGCTCACTGAGAAACAAGGCATCGTATTAGCAACGGGTGGCGGTTCTGTTAAGTCCAAAGAAACCCGTAATCGCTTGTCCGCTCGTGGAGTCGTTGTCTATCTTGAAACGACCATTGAGAAACAATTATCCCGTACACAACGTGACAAAAAGCGTCCTCTATTACAAGTTGACGAACCGGCACGTGAAGTACTGGAAAAACTGGCTGACGAGCGCAATCCTATGTATGAAGAAATTGCTGATATTACCATTCATACTGATGAACAAAGCGCTAAAGTTGTCGCAAGCCAAATCATTGAGCTATTAGAGAAAAACTAATTAATCATGGTGTTATTTTCATAAAATAATGAACTCAAGGTAAAGCAAGATGGAAAAAGTCACTGTTACTCTGGGCGAACGTAGTTATCCAATCAATATCGCGCCAAGTTTATATAACGAACCTGGGGCATTTTGGCCATTAGCTACTGGGCAACGCGCAATGATAGTGACAAATGAAACGCTTGCACCAATTTATCTTGAAAAGGTAAAACACGCTCTTGAATCTTCTGGCGTAAAGGTTGACAGCATCATTCTTCCTGATGGCGAACAATACAAATCGCTATTCATCATGAACGATGTTTTTACCGCACTACTTGAAAAGCACCATAACCGAGATACTACCCTCATCGCTCTTGGTGGGGGGTTATCGGTGACCTTACGGGTTTCGCTGCTGCTAGCTATCAGCGCGGAGTACGTTTTATCCAAATTCCTACCACCTTATTATCTCAAGTGGACTCTTCTGTTGGCGGTAAAACCGCAGTAAACCATCCTCTAGGGAAAAATATGATTGGGGCATTTTACCAACCTGCCTCGGTAGTTATTGACCTTGATTGTTTAAAAACCTTACCCAAAAGGGAATTAGCCTCCGGCTTAGCAGAAGTGATTAAGTATGGAATAATTCTTGATGGTGACTTTTTTACATGGTTAGAAAACAATATTGATGCTCTGGTCGCGCTAGATAACCAAGCGATGGCCTACTGCATACGTCGTTGTTGCGAATTGAAAGCACAAGTCGTTGCTGCTGATGAAAAAGAAACCAGTGGGTTACGTGCGCTTCTCAATTTAGGTCACACCTTTGGGCATGCCATTGAAGCTCATATGGGCTATGGTGTCTGGTTACATGGTGAAGCCGTTGCAGCAGGTATCGTTATGGCAGCAAGAACTGCTGAATTGATAGGCCAATTTACACCGGAGCAAACCCAACGGGTGATAGCACTTTTAGAACGTGCATCACTTCCTGTCAAAGGCCCTTCACAAATGAAGCCAGATGATTATCTACCGCATATGATGCGCGATAAAAAAGTAATGGGTGGAAAACTGCATTTAATTTTACCTACCACTATCGGGCATTCAGAAATGCGCGCGGACATCGATGCGCAAACTGTCATTGCAGCGATATCTTCCTGCATGCCATAAAAATATGACAAAATGGTCAGATACGTTACCAAAAACAGAGAAAACCCTGAATTTTTACAAGCGTTTTAAAATGTTACTGGTAGATGTACGCTAAAGTCGTTAAATTATAAGGTATGCCTACGCCTAGATACAATAATCTGGAAATGCACAATACCAATATGGCTAGCACGGTATTACGAAAGCATATATGCTTTAAAAATAAGCATCGATATTCTGCTTGGTCGCTAACAGGTTGTACTGATAAGAGACATTTTATCTCTACTATAGGCAAATTTTATTCGGGAGAGGAAGATGGACGAATTTAAACCAGATAATCAAGGCCAAAATGATCTTAGGCCAGATACATCAGATAGACCGACAGGGCGTTCACGCCAATCCGCTGCTACAAAGCCTAAATTAGCACTCTCACGCCAACATATTATGATTGGTGTCGGTGTTTTAGTTTTATTACTACTCATTATTGCGATCAGTTCTGCGTTAAAAGCGCCTACTGAGCATGAAAAGTTGCAAACAACCGGCACTAACAACCAACAAAATATTGATTTGTCTAACTCATCCTCTTTGACAAACTCACAAGAGCAAGCTCAGACGGGTCAGGCACAAGAAATCTCAGGATCTCAAATCACACCGACACCAACTCAAGGTGAGCCAAAAACTCAACCTAATGGCTTGGGTGAGCGGATCGAAATCCCAGGTGATGTGGTAGATGCTTTAAATCAAGGCCAAACACCAACCGCTGGAACAACACAACCACAAAATGTAACACCGCCAGCAATCAAACCTGCAGAACAGCAACCTGTGGCACCGCCAACAGCACCTGAAAAAACCCCTGCGAAAGTGGTTGAGCCAAAACATCCGGTACAACCTAAGCAACCGACTAAGGCTGCGGCCAATAACCATGGCAGCAATGTCATGTCAGCTCCTGCGGGTACCTACACTCTGCAACTTAGTAGTGCAAGCCGTTCAGATACGCTGGAAGCATTTGCTAAAGAAAACAAACTTGCCAATTACAAGGTCTACAAAACTATTCGTAATGGGCAAACTTGGTATGTTCTCATTCACGGTAATTATAATTCAGTCACTGACGCAAAAAATGCAATAGCAACTCTACCTTCTGCTGTTCAAGCGAAAAAGCCGTGGGTTAGAAATATGAAACAAGTCAAACAGGATCAAAAATAACAACGTTTTTCCCCGGGCGCATTGTGTTGTCCTGACAGAGTATGAATGTTTTTACTCTAAACGATTGTAATAATAAGACGGCATGAAAAAAAAACGCGCTTTTTTAAAATGGGCTGGGGGTAAATACCCCCTTGTGGAAGAAATAAAAAAACATCTTCCACAAGGTGATTGCTTAATTGAGCCTTTTGTTGGTGCAGGGTCAGTGTTTTTAAATACTAGCTATGATTCTTACATGCTGGCAGATATCAACAGTGACCTCATCAACCTCTATAATACTGTTAAAGACCATGCTGATTCTTTTATCGAAGAGGCCCAGCAAATCTTCACACCTGAATATAATACTTCAGAACAATACTATTTAATGCGTGAAGCCTTTAACCAATCCAATGACACTGAAAGACGTAGTATCCTTTTTTTATACTTAAATCGTCACTGTTATAATGGGTTATGCCGTTATAATTCACGCGGTGAGTTCAACGTGCCTTTTGGTCGCTACAAAAAGCCCTATTTCCCTAAAGAAGAATTACTGTGGTTCGCTGAAAAATCGCAAAAAGCAACATTTATTACCCAGCACTATGGCGAGACCTTGCTCAATGCTAAAGAAGGGGCCGTCATTTACTGTGACCCGCCTTATGCTCCTTTATCTGATACTGCCAATTTTACGGCTTATCATACCAATTCCTTTAATGCGAGCGAGCAACAAAATTTAGCGATTTTGGCACAGAAGTTATCAACGGAAAACAGGATCCCAGTGCTGATATCGAATCATGATACCCCGTTAACCAGAGAGTGGTATCATCAAGCTCAATTACATATTGTAAAAGTACGTCGTACCATTAGTAGAAATATATTAAACCGTAGCAAAGTCAATGAATTACTGGCTTTATATACGGGGGAACCTAATAGCCCTTCTCCTAGAAAAACTGACAAAAAAATGCAAAGCCTTGTGACTAGTGCTGAATGGCTCTCAGATAACGATTAATAATCGGAGACGATAATGAAAAACTTTCTCATTGCCCCATCTATTTTATCTGCTGACTTTGCTCGTTTAGGCGAAGATACCGCCAATGTTCTTGCAGCTGGCGCTGATATCGTGCATTTTGACGTAATGGATAATCATTATGTTCCTAACCTAACTTTTGGTGCTCCAATTTGTAAAGCCCTGCGTGACTACGGTATTACTGCGCCGATTGATGTCCACCTCATGGTAAAACCTGTTGATAGGATTATCCCTGACTTCGCCAAAGCAGGTGCAACTCATATAAGCTTCCATCCTGAAGCCAGTGAACATGTTGATCGTTCATTACAACTCATCAGAGAACATGGCTGTACCGCGGGGTTGGTATTTAACCCAGCAACACCACTGAGTTACCTTGATTATGTAATGGATAAAGTGGATATGATTTTACTGATGTCAGTTAATCCAGGCTTTGGTGGTCAATCCTTTATCCCACAAACCCTCAATAAATTGCGCCAAGTCCGCAAACTTATTGATGAAAGTGGCTATGATATTCGTTTGGAAGTCGATGGCGGTGTGAAAGTGAACAATATTGCAGAAATCGCGGCGGCTGGAGCGGATACCTTTGTTGCAGGCTCAGCCATCTTCGATCAACCAGACTATAAAACAGTCATCGATGCGATGCGTAACGAACTACAAAAGGTATCTCAATGACTCAAGTTGTATTAGAAGATATTAAAGCGATTGCCTTTGATTTAGATGGTACTCTCGTTGACAGTGCCGGTGGCTTAGCTGAAGCCATCGATAATATGCTCAAAGAGTTTGGTTTTCCTCCAGCAGGTAAAGAGCGCGTCTCTATTTGGGTAGGTAACGGGGTTGATGTTCTCGTTGAACGCGCGCTTTCTTGGGCAGGAGCCGACATCACAGCTGAATTACAAAAAAAAGCTCGAGCCAGTTTTGATAAATTCTATGCAGTTTCTGTCACAACAGGTAGTCAGCTATTCCCTGAAGTAAAAGAAACCTTAGAACAATTAGCAAAACACAACATACCGATGGGGATCGTCACAAATAAAGCTACGCCGTTTATTGCTCCACTACTAAAAAAATTAGGCATTGATAGCTATTTTTCTCTTGTATTGGGTAGTGACGATGTAAAAGCCCTAAAACCGCACCCTGCTCCCCTTTACTTAACAATGGGCACATTCGGTTTACGTAAAGAAGAATTGCTTTTTGTCGGCGATTCCCGTAATGATATTATTGCAGCACAAAGCGCGGGATGCCCGAGTGTCGGGCTGACATACGGCTATAACTACGGTGAATCTATTGCTTTGAGCGAACCTGACTGTGTCTTGACACACTTTGCAGGCTTGTTACCCACAATTGGTTTATCTGAAATAAAATAAGCAAGGACATAACAAACATGAGCACTCCCACTGAAAATTTACAGCAACCCCAAAAACCTATCGTATTCAGCGGCGCACAGCCTTCCGGTGAATTAACCATCGGTAACTATATGGGTGCATTACGTCAGTGGGTACAAATGCAAGACGACTATGACTGCATTTACTGTATCGTTGACCAACATGCTATCACTGTTCGCCAAGACCCTGTCGAACTGCGTAAAAGAACCCTCGATACACTTGCGCTCTATTTAGCCTGTGGGATTGACCCGAAAAAAAGCACCATTTTTGTACAGTCTCATGTCCCACAGCATGCACAATTAAGTTGGGCATTAAACTGCTATACCTATTTCGGCGAATTAAGCCGTATGACCCAATTTAAAGATAAATCAGCGCGTCACGCAGAAAATATCAACGCAGGCCTGTTTGACTACCCCGTTTTGATGGTTGCTGATATCTTGCTTTATCAAACTAATCAGGTTCCTGTTGGGATTGACCAAAAACAGCATCTTGAACTAAGCCGTGACATAGCCCAACGCTTCAATGCAATTTATGGTGATATATTTACTGTTCCTGATCCTTTCATCCCTACAGGTGGCGGTGCACGAATTATGGCACTGCAAGACCCAACCAAGAAAATGTCTAAGTCTGATGACAACCGCAATAACGTCATTGCTCTACTCGAAGACCCAAAATCGGTTGTGAAGAAAATCAAACGGGCCATGACGGACTCAGAAGAGCCACCACGCATTCGTTATGATTTAGAAAACAAACCTGGCGTTTCTAACCTGTTAGATATTATGTCAGGTGTCACCGGTAAAAAAATTGCAGAGCTAGAAGCTGAGTTTGAAGGCCAAATGTACGGTCACCTAAAAGGTGCTGTTGCAGAATCCGTCTCTGGCATGTTGACTGACTTACAGACTCGTTATCATGAATTCCGCGATAATGAAGCGCTTCTGAATCAAATCATGGATGAAGGAGCGACTAAAGCGTCTGCTCGTGCACAACAAACTTTAGATAAAGTGTATGAAGCTATTGGTTTTGTAAAACGCCCATAACGCTAATCAAATAAAAAGCGCTTACTCATCAATGGGTGAGCGCTTTCTTTCATTAACACATAGCCAACTATTTTCACAAACTCCTTCTACTTTTCTATCTGGAGTCTATCCTCTTTTATCTATTAAATACCTTATTTAGTGATTTTTAAATTATTTAACTAATAAGGTCATTCTATGTTATTCAAAAATAAACATGCTATTGTCCAAGGCGGATCACGTGGTATTGGCGCTGCTATAGTAAAAAAACTAGCCAAAGAAGGTGCAAATGTTGCTTTCACCTACGCCTCATCAGATAAAAATGCAAAATTGTTGATCACTGAAACAGCCCAGTATTCCGGTACAGTCATGGCAATAAAAGCCAATAGTGCAAATGAATATGAAATTACAGCTGCAATCAAACAATCATTTGATAAATTTGGTTCTATTGATATTTTAATTAACAGTCTTGGTATTCTTGAATTTGGCTCAGTAGAAACTCTCCCTCTAGAATCATTTGATCGCTCCTATTCCCTAAATGTACGCAGCTTATTTATTGCTAGCCAATCAGCCCTAACTGTTATGAATAATAATGGACGAATAATTCACATTGGTAGTGTTAACTCAGAACGGGTTCCATTCGAAGGTGGAGCTGCCTACGCAATGAGTAAATCAGCTATTATTGGCTTAACAAAAGGTATGGCTCGAGATGTAGCTGCTAGAGGGATCACTGTCAACAATGTTCAGCCAGGTCCTGTAAACACTGATATGAATCCAGAACAAAGCGAGTTCGCAGATAGTCTAAAACAAATAATGGCTTTAAAACGCTATGCTAGCGCTGATGAGATTGCTGATTTTGTATTGTACCTAGCTAGCCCAGCTGCTGCTTATATAACGGGAGCAAATTTAAATATCGATGGTGGGTTTACAGCTTAGATATTGGTTTATTAATGAATAAAAAAACGGGAAAATTTTCCCGTTTTTTATTAACCAATGAGTTTGACTTTAATTATTGAAAATCTTTGTCGGTATACAACTTCGTCGCTTTAACTCCTTCAATATTTTTGGCCCCGCCTAGCATCATATTGATAGAAAGTTCTTTATTCAGTTGCTGGATCACCGAGTTTACGCCTTCAGCACCACCTAAATTTAAGCCATATAAAATAGGACGGCCTACAGCCACAACATCTGCCCCACTTGCTAAGGCTTTAAATACGTGTGAACCGCGACGCACACCACTGTCAAATACAATTGGAACACGTTTATTAACGACCTTAGCAATTGACGGCAATACATCAAAAGACGCGGGACCACTGTCTAACTGGCGACCACCGTGATTAGAGACCCAAATCGCATCAGCACCTGCTTTGATCACAACATCAGCATCTTCGGGCGATTGAATACCTTTAACTATTACTGGCAATCCCGATAACTTTTTCACGTATTGAATATCTGCTGGTGTAAAGGCTTGTTTTGCTTGCGCATAAATTTCACTGATCCCTGCACCTTTACCTGTTTTTGAACCATCACTATTTTGCTTAGCAAATAGCTCTAAATTGGCAAAGCCTAGTGGGAATTGGAAGTTATTACGAATATCATCTTCACGATACCCACCAACTGGAGAGTCAACGGTTAAAATAATCGCTTTAGCACCACTTGCTTTGGCTCTCTTCAACGTGAATTCGTTAAATGCATTATTTTTACTCATATAAAGCTGGAAAAAGAATGGGTTTTCCCCTGAAACTTCAGCCACTTCTTCAATTGTTTTATTACCGTAGGTACTTAACGAGAAAATAGAACCTGCTTTAGCCATACCTTTTGCTGTCGCAATTTCCCCGTCTTTATGTGCTAATCCTTGGGCCGCCATCGGCGCTTGAATAATAGGGGTTTTTAGTTTAATTCCTAAAAAATCAGTTGAAAGGTCGATATCTGAAATTTCAATTCCCTGCATCACTCTTGGCATAATATATTTATTATCAAAATGTTGCGTATTTTTCTTCAGATTCAATTCATCTTCAGCACCACCACGAATATAACCAAAAGCACCTTTATCCATACTTTTGGCAACTTGGCTTTCTAATTCATCCAAGTTCACAATTTTAATTGGGCCTTCTTTATCGCTAGCTTTATATTCTGCCGCCTGTGCGGTACCAAGAGTCAGTGCAACAGCAAATAATGTCGATGTCACAAACGTATTTTTTCGTGTAAAACTCAACATAATAAATCTTTAACTCCCCATCAATTACTGTTTAATAGCCTCGGCTTGAATTTGGATAGTGACATTTTTGGCCATGCCATCCTTCACTAGGAAATCAACCCCCCATTGCGTACGGTCAATAGTGGTTTCGAAATCACCACCACACACATCAGCATTAAAAATTGGACTGAAATAGCAACCGAATTTGGTAGTTTTTAACTGAACTGGATGTGATTGGCCTTTCATAGTCAACACACCATCAATAGAAACAGGTTTGTTGTCTGCAAAATTCCATTTAGTCGATTTGAACTCAATGGTCGGATATTTTGCAACATCTAACATATCTTCACTTTTAATATGATTATCAAATGCTGATAACCCAGTATTTAAGGTCTCCGCTGGAATTTTTACACTGACGCTACCAGTTTGTTTTTCCGGAGAATAACTCATATCTCCAGTGATATTGTGAAAACCGCCACTATTGGTAGAAGTATTAAAGTGGTCAATATAAAACACGGCTTTAGTATGAGTTGCATCTAATTTATAGTCTGCGGCCTGTGCTGTACCAAGCGCAAACAAAGAAACCAGCAAAGGTAATGTAAGCTTTTTCATCATATTTCCTTAAAATTCAATTACAAATAGGCAGCTTTATCAGTCATTAAGCTGCCTGAATTAATTTCGTAAGTTAAATGTGGGGGTTATCGCGAATTAACGTTCAGAATCTAATTGCTCATTATTTTTCAGAACATCTTGCGCTTTGCTGTAGCTTTCAATTAATAATTGATAAGCAGGGAAAATTTGCGTGTAGGCCATTGCCCATTCAGCAGCGTCTTCACGGTTCCAAGTGCCTTGTAACTCAGAAGCAACCGCGGCTGTATCCATAGGGACAACCCCTGCTTGAACCACACGAGCCAAGGTAATTTCTTGTGCCATCTTGCTATAAGTACCTGATGCATCGATAACAACAAATACTTGGTAACCATCCATCACCGCACTAATCGCAGGGAAAGCCATACAAACACTAGTAATGGTACCTGCAATAATCAGTTGTTTTTTGCCTGTCGCTTTTACCGCTGCCACAAACTCAGGGTTATCCCATGCATTAATTTCGCCACGACGTGCAATATATTGTGCATGTGGTGCATTTTGGTGAATTTCTGGGATCAACGGACCATTGGGGCCTTGAGGTACAGAAGCCGTAGTGATCACTGGGATTTTTGCCAGTGAAGCCATTTTAGCCAGTACAGATGCGCGAGCACGCAATTCAGTCATTGGCATATCACCTACAGTTTGGAAAAGCCCACTTTGGTGATCAATTAATAACATCACAGCATCGTTTGGGTTAATAACAGGGCGCTGGCCATTAAAGTTTGCTGGAATACTCATGATAAAACCTCTCAATCGATGAAGTCAGAAATTTATTTAGAATCAAAAATAGAACGATAACCGCTCCGTTTTCGTGTTATTTAGATTAATTCATCAATTTTAAGCTGAGTAGTCTGGATTTTGATAAACTCTGTTCTATAAATAGGATAATAACCTCAACCTTGATTGTTCTTTTATTGGAACAATGAAACCTATTTTTGCCCCTACTGCCGAATGATTTGCTCCTTTATTATTCAGTCATCAAAACAGTTTAGGAGCAAAACCATGAAAAAAATTATTGGTATCTATCAATCTCCTCGTAGCCATTGGGTAGGAGACGGCTTTCCTGTCCGTTCAATGTTTACTTACGATAACCATGGGAAATACCTCAACCCATTCTTATTACTCGATAGAGCAGGTCCTTTCAATTTCCCCAGCTCAGAAGCAAAGAATCGAGGAGTTGGTGAGCACCCTCATCGTGGGTTTGAAACCGTTACGATAGTGTATGATGGGGAAGTAGCTCATCATGATTCTACTGGTGAAGGCGGTGTGATAGGTCCAGGCGATGTTCAGTGGATGACTGCGGCATCGGGTATTTTGCATCAAGAATATCAGTCTGATGCCTTTATGAAAAAAGGTGGCACTCTTGATATGGTGCAACTGTGGGTCAATTTGCCTGCAAAAGACAAATCAGCGGCACCCGGCTACCAGTTATTGGAAAGCCAAACTATGCCAAAAGTCACACTGCCGAACGAAGCAGGCACACTGCGTGTGATTGCAGGGGATTATTTAGGCCACAAAGGGGCAGCCAAAACCTATACCCCGTTAGATGTTTGGGATTTACAACTCAATCAGGGAAAAACTGTTGGCATACAGACAAAATCAGGTCGTAACGTAGGGTTAGTCATGCTACGCGGTTCAATATTTGTTGATGGGCGTTCTGCCTTAAATGAAGGTGAACTGATGATCCTTGATAATACAGAAAGCAACATTGTGCTAGAAGCAACAGAAGATGCCTTAGTATTACTGCTAAGCGGTGACCCGATTGACGAACCGGTTGTTGGTTACGGCCCATTTGTTATGAATAGCATGGACGAAATTAATAAAGCTGTAAATGACTTCAACAGCGGCAAATTTGGCCGTATTCCTGAAACACAATAAATAATGTATGACCCCTCGATAACCTTAGGCTATTGGGGGGTTATTTTACTGACGGTGAAATGTTATCTGCTAAATAATTCAATAATAATTGTACTGATGGTAACAACCCTTTGCGAGATGGATAAACCGCATGAATAATATCTTCAGGGAAACGCCATTCAGGTAATACCTCCACCAAGTCCCCTGAGGCAATTTCCTTTTCCACCACGCCATAAGGCAACCTTGCAATGCCAATCCCTTTAAGTGCCGCGCGGTATAACGTTAACACATCAGTTGTGGCTAATTTAGGGGTGAAATGCTGTGTAAAACTCAGGTCATCGCTATTTTTCAGTGTTAACGTATAGTTTTGCGAGTGCTCTGTATTCGCTAACATCGGGTAATCCACCAGCTTTTCAGGCTCAATGAGTGCCCCTCGTTCTACAAATAACTGCGGACTTGCAACCAATATCCTGCGAGAATACCCCAGCACTTTCATCATTAGACCGGAGTCATCAAGAGGTAAAGAACGCACCCTAATTGCCAAATCCAGCCCTTCACTGATCACATCAACAGGGCGATTAACTGCCAATATCTGAATATCGATATCTGGGTATTGCGCCATAAAATCAACAAGTAATTCATTAAGATACACTTGCAACAATGCAACAGGACAAGACAGTTTTATCGTACCTTTCGGGTGAGACTGAACAGAACAAATCAATTCGTGAGCAATTTCGGCTTCATCCACCACATTTTTACATTGCTGATAAAAAACCTGCCCTACATCTGTGACATGAAATTGGCGAGTTGAACGATAAATTAAAGAAACATTTAGCTTTTTCTCTAAATCTGCAATACGTCGGCTTAACTTAGATTTAGGAACCCCAAGAGCTAAACCCGCTTGGGAAAAACCACCATGCTCAACGACTTTCACATAGTAATAGAGATCATTTAAATCATATTGCAGCATACGTTTTTACCAACCTTTGTGTTTGGAGGTTTGAAATCGTTATCTTACTCAAAATTCAAAAAATGTCCTCTTCGATATTTATTCTTTCACACCTATATTCAGCTTTATCGTACGAGCCAACAAAGACCCTATTATAAAAAACAGATAATTTTGGGGTATTAATGAAAGCCTTTTTTAATAATTTTATGTAAACATGAAAATTATCCTCTACCGTTAAAATGAGAATATCATGCGTACAGAATTACCACAGACTCCATCAACTTCATCACTTGAGTGTTTTTTTGAAACCGCTGTTAACCAAGCGGATAAAAAAGGAAAAATCAGCCATTCTGATATAAAAAAACTCCTAAAGAACATCTCCAATTCATCTGAAAAACTTACCGTTAACAATTACTATAATATCCAAGAGTCTGTTAGTAGACTAAATAAAACCTTAACACTTCAGCATTCTAACGTTATTGAAAACAAGTCTCTCTGTATCCATAAGGCATACACAATGGCATTTAATAAATTATCTGATGCCTCTATTCATGAGCTCAGACGCAATGCGCCACAAAGAGCCAATACGCTCAATATCATTGAACTAATGACCAAAAATAAAACGATAAAGCAAAAAAGAGTTATTGAACTTAAGGAAAACACCCAGAATATAAAAGCTAAAGTTGATATATTTATTAATGACTTATATAAAGAACCGTATTGGAGACCAAATGATAAAGAATATTCAGGGCTAATGGCGAACCTATCGAAATTAAAAAGTGATATAGAAAAGTCGAGAAATAATATACTCAGTTCAAGTTATCAACATAACCCAAATAAATTTAAAGCATTAACTCAGTTAAAATCACAATTAACACAGCTTACAGAGAAATTACAAAACGATTATGACAAGCTAATCCGTGGTAGTACCTCAAATAATCAGCGTATCTTGAGCGATAATGAAATGCCTTCAATCTATAAATTAGAGCTAGCTCATTTAAAAAGGGCAATACCTATAATTGAATCAGAATTAGCGCAATTACAAAACGAACTACAAAGTAAACGTAGTGAATTGAGTAAACAATAAAGTAAAAAGTTAACGGAACGCCAAAAAAAGAAAAACGCCTAATTAAAAATTAGGCATATCTAACTTTGAGATACGGCAACCTAGCCCCGTTTTCCAAACAAGCGGTGGCTAAATTCTTCAATCTGGTGGTGTTCTAAGCGATTTTGCATGGTTAAACTCCAGCTTGCGGATAACCCAGCTGCACTTAGCAACCGCTGATAGAGTTGTTCATCATAGGGGGCATGAAAAGCAATCATAATCGCTTCTTGTACTGAAACGTCACTATTACGGCTTAATAGCGTTAATGGTTCGTTTTCGCTGACATTTCCTGTTTTTATCACCCGATAAAGCCACCCACAGCAACCACGCTCTTGCATCAACTGTGCAAAGTTTTCGATCCCCGTAAGCCCATTAAGCTTATAACATGGAGAGCGAGGCTGCGTGACCTGTATCCGCGCATTACCCCATGCAAAAATATCCCCGATAAATACGTTTTCTTCGGTCATACCCTGTGTTGATATATTTTCCCCAAATGCAGAGGCAACAAATAAATCCTCAAGCTCAGGGTAAGCGTTCAACCAATAATGATAATGCTCACGTGGATAATGACATAGGGCTCTATCTGGCCCACCATGGAAACGTTTTTCTGCCTGTTCATCCCCTTCTAGCCCTAATTGCCCTAAAGCCAGCAAACCATCCGCAGCCTGTTTATGGATCGCACTTTGACCACAAGATTGAGTCTCTTGGACTTTACCGATAAAAACTTGGGGTAAACATGACATTGACGATATTCTCCATTTGAATAGCGATAGAGACTTCATCATAAAGAATGCCAAGACAGATAACAATCCAATACACCGGAAAATAAAAAGGCGTAGCACCTATGATGCTACGCCCACTCGTTATTTAATTAAAAAATTAATTATTTAGCTTTTGCTGCAAAACGTGCGGCAGCTTCGTCCCAGTTAACAACGGACCAGAACGCTTTAATATAATCAGGACGGCGGTTTTGGAATTTCAAGTAATAAGCGTGTTCCCACACATCTAAACCAATGATAGGGTAGCCTGAAGCACCTGAGATAGCTTCACCCATCAATGGGCTATCTTGGTTAGCTGTAGAAACAACAGCTAATTTACCGTCATCTTTCAGAACCAGCCATGCCCAACCTGAACCAAAACGAGTTGCAGCAGCTTTTTCAAATACTTCTTTAAATGCATCAACGCTACCGAAATCGCGTTCAATAGCCGCTTTCAGTTCGCCTTTTAATTCAGTACCTAATTTCAAACCTTTCCAGAACAGACTATGGTTTGAGTGACCACCAGCGTTGTTGCGTACAAAAGTGCGCTGATCAGCTGGAATTTGATCTAATTTTTGAATCAGAACATCGATGTCCAAACCTGCTAATTCTGGCTGTTTTTCTAACGCTGTATTTGTGTTAGTCACATAGGTTTGATGGTGCTTAGTGTGGTGGATTTCCATGGTCTGTTTGTCAAAATGTGGTTCCAACGCATCATAAGCATAAGGTAAAGCAGGTAATGTATAACTCATATTATTGTCTCCAGTGACGTAAATACCGCTATGTTTCTCATTTTTCACCACAAGGCTCATAGGGTATGCACTTGCTTAACTTCGCACCTTGTGAATTACTATCTATTATAGTTATTTTACTGTTAATGAAAATCATTATCAAATCCATAAAAAAAATGTGGGTTTTCTCATTCGCTACAAGAACTCCCTTATACAGTAACTAATACCAATATCACCGCCTTTTATTTTTCTTTAATTCTAACATTTGCTATATTTTAAGGTTAATACACTAATTTAATATTTAGCATCAAATGATAATTCTGCAAATCCCATTACAATTAATACGTGATCTTCCGCGCAAAAGAAAAACAAATTTATATTTCGTGCTTTAGTTAACCATTTTTTGACATAGTATTAACATCTGCAAGGAGATAATAATATGACTCAAATAACTAAACATCCCGTTCCTGCTGAAATTGCAAAAAATGCCCTGATAAACGAACAACAGTATAACGATGAGTACCAACGCTCGATTCAAGACCCTGAAGGATTTTGGGGCGAAAAAGGAAAAATCGTTGATTGGATTAAACCGTACACCCGTGTCAAGAACACGTCTTTTGACCCCGGACATATCGATATCCGTTGGTTTGAAGATGGCACTTTAAATTTAAGTGCAAACTGTTTGGATCGTCATCTGGCTGAAAAAGGCGACCAAGTAGCTATTATTTGGGAAGGCGATGACCCATCATCGTCAAAAAATGTCACTTACCGTGAATTGCATCAAGATGTTTGTCAGTTTGCAAATGTGTTAAAGCAACAAGGTATCCGCAAAGGCGATGTCGTTGCTATCTATATGCCAATGGTTGTAGAAGCCGCTGTAGCCATGCTAGCTTGTGCTCGTATTGGTGCCATCCATACAGTCATTTTTGCGGGTTTCTCTCCTGAGGCAGTCTCTGGTCGTGTCATTGACTGTAAAGCCAAGCTTATCATCACTGCTGATGAAGGCCTACGCGCAGGCCGTGCAATCCCCCTGAAAAAAAATGTGGATGATGCACTAGCCAACCCACATGTAACCACCGTATCCAATGTGATCGTCTATCAGCGTACCGGTAATCCACCGAGTTGGGTTGAAGGACGTGACTTATGGTGGCATGACGTGGTTAAAGGTGTCAGTACAGACTGTCCTCCTGAAGAAATCAGTGCTGAAGACCCCCTATTCATTCTGTATACCTCTGGTTCTACAGGTAAACCTAAAGGTGTCCTCCATACCACTGGGGGCTATTTAGTTTATGCAACGCTCACGTTTAAATACACTTTCGACTATCACCCAGGTGAAGTCTATTGGTGTACTGCTGATGTGGGTTGGGTTACCGGCCATAGTTACTTGTTATATGGGCCATTATCCAATGGGGCAAAAACCTTAATGTTTGAAGGTGTGCCTAACTATCCATCAGTAAACAGAATGAGTCAGGTTGTTGATAAACACCAAGTCAATATCCTCTACACTGCACCAACTGCAATCCGTGCGTTAATGGCTGAAGGTGATAAAGCCATTGAAGGCACTGATCGTAGTTCTCTGCGCATCTTAGGCTCTGTGGGGGAACCCATTAATCCTGAAGCATGGGAATGGTTCTACAAAAAAATTGGTAATAGCCGATGCCCTGTGGTTGATACATGGTGGCAGACAGAAACTGGTGGCTTCATGATCACACCACTTCCCGGTGCAACAACATTGAAACCCGGTTCCGCAACTTTACCTTTCTTTGGTGTTCGACCTGCATTAGTTGATAACCTTGGTGAGCCTATCGAAGGGGCTACAGAAGGTAATTTAGTGATTGTCGATTCATGGCCGGGGCAAGCCCGTACTTTATTTGGCGATCACGAGCGTTTCGAGCAAACTTATTTCTCAACCTTTAAAGGTATGTACTTTAGTGGAGATGGTGCTCGCCGTGATGAAGATGGCTATTATTGGATCACAGGTCGTGTTGACGATGTATTGAATATCTCAGGTCACCGTTTAGGTACCGCAGAGATAGAATCAGCCCTCGTTGCACATCCAAAAGTGGCTGAAGCCGCAGTAGTTGGTATTCCTCACAATATTAAAGGCCAAGCAATTTATGCTTATGTCACATTAATATCAGGGGTTGAGCCATCTCCAGAGCTATACACAGAAGTTCGCAATTGGGTTCGTAAAGAAATTGGTCCAATTGCAACACCGGATGTTCTTCACTGGACGGATTCATTACCAAAAACCCGTTCCGGTAAAATCATGCGTCGTATCCTACGAAAAATTGCATCAGGAGATACCAGTAACTTTGGAGATACCTCCACTCTGGCAGATCCAGGTGTTGTCGAAAAACTACTCGAAGAAAAACAGTCTATGAGTATGTCATAACGCCAAAAGGGCCGCCTTTACCGGGTGGCCTTACATACATCCCAATAAGACGATTTACTCTAAATAATTTGAGGTGCAACTAGAAGGCAAGTGAATGAGTCACTAAGAGCATATATAGATATGTGACTAGTACGAGTGAACACCGCCAACGACACTGCAACTTGAAGTATGACGAGTATAACAGAGGAGAACTCTGATGAATGCTACTGCTTACGAAAAGGTAGAGGATAACCCTCGCTTCAAGGAATTGGTCAGGAAACGTAGTCGCTTTTCATGGTTGTTATCGATAATAACGCTCGTGTTGTATGTAGGTTTTATTTTTCTTATCGCTTTTGATCCAAGCTGGTTAGGTACACCTATCTCTGAAGGCTCTTACATCACAAGGGGGATCCCTGTCGGTGTAGGGCTAATCGTCATTTCATTTGTATTAACTGGGCTATATGTTATTCGTGCCAACGGTGAATATGACCGTTTAACGGCAGAAATCTTAAAAGAGGTAGAAAAATGAAAATATTGCTCTCACTCATTCTCTTTTTTACCTCATCAATCGTGTTTGCAGACGCATTGACAGGGGATGTGGAACGTCAGCCTATCAATATTCAAGCAATTATCATGTTCTTACTTTTTGTTGGCTTCACGTTATATATCACCTACTGGGCATCAAAAAGAACACGTTCTCGCTCCGATTACTATACTGCCGGTGGGAAAATTACAGGGTTCCAAAATGGGATGGCAATTGCAGGGGACTTTATGTCTGCAGCTTCTTTCTTGGGGATCTCCGCTCTTGTTTATACTTCTGGCTATGATGGCTTAATTTACTCGATTGGCTTTTTAATTGGCTGGCCGATCATTCTATTCTTAATTGCCGAGCGCTTACGAAATTTAGGTCGCTACACTTTTGCTGACGTAGCATCTTACCGATTAAAACAAAGACCAATTCGTATTTTGTCTGCTGTTGGCTCACTTGTCGTTGTAGCACTCTATCTCATTGCCCAGATGGTTGGGGCAGGTAAACTGATCGAATTATTATTTGGCTTAAATTATCATGTAGCCGTGGTTATCGTTGGTATTCTCATGGTGTTGTACGTATTATTTGGTGGGATGCTAGCAACTACATGGGTACAAATCATCAAAGCCATTCTCTTACTTGCTGGTGCAACATTCATGGCGGTTATGGTCATGAAACATGTAGGCTTTAATTTCAATACATTATTTAAAGAGGCTGTAGAAATCCATAAGAATGGCATTTCTATTATGAGCCCTGGAGGCCTAGTATCTGACCCGATATCCGCCTTATCGCTTGGCTTGGCATTAATGTTTGGTACCGCCGGTCTTCCTCATATTATTATGCGTTTCTTTACCGTAAGTGATGCCAAAGAAGCGCGTAAGAGTGTGTTCTATGCAACAGGATTTATCGGTTATTTCTATATACTGACTTTCATTATTGGTTTCGGCGCTATTGTGCTTGTCAGTTCAAATCCTGCATTTAAAGATGCTGCTGGGGCGCTCATTGGCGGAACTAATATGGCTGCAGTTCACCTTGCTGATGCTGTTGGGGGCAATTTCTTCCTTGGCTTTATTTCTGCGGTTGCCTTCGCCACCATCCTTGCGGTTGTTGCTGGATTGACACTCGCAGGCGCTTCTGCGGTATCTCATGACCTTTATGCGATGGCAATGAAAAATGGTAAGGCTGACGAAAAAGATGAATTACGCGTTTCAAAAATTACGGTTGTCATCTTAGGTTTTGTTGCAATTGGCCTTGGTATTTTGTTTGAAAAACAAAATATTGCTTTCATGGTCGGCTTAGCATTCTCCATCGCTGCAAGCTGTAACTTCCCTATTATTTTACTATCAATGTACTGGCGCAAACTCACGACTCGCGGTGCATTAGCAGGAGGCTGGTTAGGGCTGATTACCGCCGTTGTCTTAATGATCCTAGGTCCAACTATATGGGTCAGCATTCTTCATCATGAAAAACCAATCTATCCATATGAATATCCTGCTTTCTTCTCCATGATTGTTGCATTCGTTGCCTCATGGTTATTCTCTGTTACTGACAATTCAGAACAAGGGAAAATGGAAAGAGAACGCTTTAAAGAGCAATTTATTCGTTCACAAATTGGTTTGGGTATTGAACAAGGTAAGTCTCACTAAATCTGACTTTATTACCACAACAAACGGTTCAGTGTATCGAGCCGTTTGTTATTGTCAGACTAAAACCACGCAGTGATTGCTCCAATAAGGATGCAGGCTAATAGTGTAACCCTATCAGCAATCTTTCGAGTAAAACTTATCTACCTCTTTTTCTAGACGTCAGCTTCACGATAACATTAGCTACCGTGGTGCCTAGATAAACAGCGATATTACATAATGCTCTTTCCCATTTATCACCTTCTTTTTCTTTGTAAGGTCATTTTAAACCCTTACAACGGATATCTCAGGTCTTTCGACCATCTTTATTGTTCAATTAACCTGATAACATTAAGTGTTTTAGGAGCAAACAACAAAAGGCTATGAGTAAGCAAACCTCGATGATGATTACCTTGGTTCACATACCCTAAATCTGCTTGAGTAGGACGATGATTGTAGCTTGGTAGCATCTTCTATCGCGAGAAGAAAGGAATAGCAGTGACCAGTTTTACTGTCGCACTAAAAATGGCTTCACTAATATTCTCTGCGGGTATGTTAACGTTCCTATCTCCCTCCATACTGGCCAGTGAGCTAAACGATTTTACTACCGATTTACTTGGATACCGAGCCAAGTTTGAGGCCATTTATTACAAACCTGACCGGTCTTTTTGGTTCTCCAAGTTTAGTATGTGCACGTTGTTCTTTAGCCCGCTCATTATTACTTTCCATCATCTCAGGAGCCCCAATTAAATCCGTTGAAGAGCTGATCGTAAGCTAAGCATTTAGTTCAAAAAAATTTCTCAGATAATGTGAAGGACTTATGTATAAAAGACAGCCTCATAAGGAGGTGGGTGGTTTAGGTCAGACAAAAAAAATCCTTCTTTCTGCGTAGAGAAAAGAAGGATATTAATAATATTTAAGAATATTTTTATTATCGTTATTCGGTTCTATCTTGCATAGTATTGTTTTTCTACATTAACCCAATCTTCTACAAGAGAATAAAAATCGGCAGATTTTGTTTTTCTTTCCTCTTGTAATTGTTGGAATTCTTGTTTATTTTTCGGTGTGTAACGAGAAAGCAATCGGTCTAAAACAATATGTTTATCTGCAAATTGAGAGCTAATTTTTAATGTCTTAAACAGTGCGATAGTAATAATCCCACTAATTGCCAGCATCCCAATAACAGAAGCAAAACTATAATCAATCCCAATAGCATTTCTTACGACATTTAGCAGTAAAAATGGAACAAAGAACATCACAAGTAAGGAAAGGATCGTGGCGCCATCTTGGCCATTGTTAAATTCATTCTCTTTCTGCTTATTCACAGAAAGGATCTGATCAAAAATTTTTTGATTCGCACTTTTTGTTTTATTCATCTGATCCACCTTTGGTACACAGACATTGTTAACCAGAAATACAGCGCGCTTAGTCGATTATCTTTCGTATCAGAACGCTAACTATTTCCTTTGATAATTTCATTTATAAGCAAACTTCATCTATAACGTGATAACTTGAAATGATATTAACTACTTTAAAATAGTATAAATGTAAGTAAATGAAACATCAATTTAACAATTTTTATATAAAAAAATAAACAATTGCGTTTTTTTCTATCGTAAACTGGCTAAAGGAATATTTATTTTCTATATGAGTAAAATTGATTAGTTTATTTTTATCTATTGATATTTATGAGTTTATTTATGAAAAAACAGACGTTATTAATGAACTAATTAACACCATAAAAACCATTAAACCGATAGATATTTTATGGCAAAAGAAGGAAAAACAAGTAAAGTAGTTTCATTTAGTCATTATTATTTTTAATCAATTATAAATAATCTATCTCTCAATAAAGCAAGCTAGCGGCATATCAGCAGTAAAGACAAATAATTTTCCTCATTCCTGTTACTACATTAGAAATGTGAATTGTTACTCACTACTTTAGATCCGACACACCTATTCACCACACCAATATCATTACACTTTCCGCATAAACTAGTGCCAAACTTCTCTAGCTCCAGCTTAGCCTTTCCCTAGCTGATTAATTTATTCTTATTTTTTCAGTGGATTAAACCAACCTCGATAAGTGAGTTGTTACTCACTACTTTAAATACGACACACCTATTCACCATACCAATATCATTACACTTTCCGCATAAACTAGTACCAAACTTCTCTACTCCCAGCTTAGCTCCTCCCGTAGGTAATTGATTTAATTTTATTTTTCAGCATATTAAACTAACCCCGATAAGTGAGTTGTTACTTACTACTTTAAATCCGACATGCCCATTCAACACATCAATATCACTGTGCATTCAGAGTGAACTGATGCCCAACTTCCTCATGCCTTGCTCAGTCCTTACTCTACAGCCAAACTCACGCTAGCTTCACACTGCATTTGATCCCCCAACTCAGTGAGTTGTTACTCACTACTTTAAATACGACACTCCTATTCACCACACCAATATCATTACACTTTCCGCATAAACTAGTACCAAACTTCTCTACTCCCAGCTTAGCTCCTCCCGTAGGTAATTGATTTAATTTTATTTTTCAGCATATTAAACTCACCCCGATAAGTGAGTTGTTACTTACTACTTTAAATTCCACACACTTATTCAACATAACAATGTTATTGCACCGTTGAGGGAGGATTAACACCGCCTCAAATCACGACCAACCGAAAGCTTGAAGATTGAGGAATAAATAAGTTAAAACGAGATGGGCAGGAAAAGAATATCTCTGTAGTAATGAGGGGTTAACCTAGTCCTCTGCTAATCAGACTGTTAATTTAAAAGCTAGACATTAGCAGTTAGCAGTTAGCAGTTAGCAGTTAGCAGTTAGCAGTTAGCAGTTAGCAGTTAGCAGTTAGCAGTTAGCAGTTAGCAGTTAGAAGTTAGAAGTTAGAAGTTAGAAGTTAGCAGTTAGAAGTTAGCCTACAGGATAATAAAATATGCAGTGGTCTCAATGCCTCATTACCCTAGGCAGAGCCCTCACAATCAGAGTCGCCCTGAGACTGAACACCTCACTCTTCGCTCCACACTGCCACGCCTCATCACCTACCCCCCAAACGCAAAAAAGCCACCCAATGGGTGGCTTTCTCACTAATTTAATGTCTGGCAGTTCCCTACTCTCACATGGGGAGACCCCACACTACCATCGGCGCTACGGCGTTTCACTGCTGAGTTCGGCATGGGGTCAGGTGGGACCACCGCGCTATTGCCGCCAGACAAATTCGGTTTGTTCCCGTTTAGCGCATTTCGTCACTAAACCAGAACTGCAATCTTGAACAAGCTGCTGTGTCCCTCGCCTCTCGGCTTCTCACGCTCATTGAATCAACCTCATCTCTCAATCTCTAAAACACCTTCGGTGTTGTCAGGTTAAGCCTCACGGTTCATTAGTATTGGTTAGCTCAACATATCGCTATGCTTACACACCCAACCTATCAACGTCTTAGTCTTAAACGTTCCTTTAGGACCCTTAAAGGGTCAGGGAAGACTCATCTCAAGGCAAGTTTCCCGCTTAGATGCTTTCAGCGGTTATCTCTTCCGCACTTAGCTACCGGGCAATGCCATTGGCATGACAACCCGAACACCAGTGGTGCGTCCACTCCGGTCCTCTCGTACTAGGAGCAGCCCCTTTCAATCTTCCAACGCCCACGGCAGATAGGGACCGAACTGTCTCACGACGTTCTAAACCCAGCTCGCGTACCACTTTAAACGGCGAACAGCCGTACCCTTGGGACCTACTTCAGCCCCAGGATGTGATGAGCCGACATCGAGGTGCCAAACACCGCCGTCGATATGAACTCTTGGGCGGTATCAGCCTGTTATCCCCGGAGTACCTTTTATCCGTTGAGCGATGGCCCTTCCATTCAGAACCACCGGATCACTAAGACCTACTTTCGTACCTGCTCGAGCCGTCACTCTCGCAGTCAAGCTGGCTTATGCCTTTGCACTAACCGCATGATGTCCGACCATGCTTAGCCAACCTTCGTGCTCCTCCGTTACTCTTTGGGAGGAGACCGCCCCAGTCAAACTACCCACCAGACACTGTCCGCACCCCGGATAACGGGGCAACGTTAGAACATCAAACATTAAAGGGTGGTATTTCAAGGTTGGCTCCATGCAGACTGGCGTCCACACTTCAAAGCCTCCCACCTATCCTACACATCAAGGCTCAATGTTCAGTGTCAAGCTATAGTAAAGGTTCACGGGGTCTTTCCGTCTTGCCGCGGGTACACTGCATCTTCACAGCGAGTTCAATTTCACTGAGTCTCGGGTGGAGACAGCCTGGCCATCATTACGCCATTCGTGCAGGTCGGAACTTACCCGACAAGGAATTTCGCTACCTTAGGACCGTTATAGTTACGGCCGCCGTTTACTGGGGCTTCGATCAAGAGCTTCTCCTTACGGATAACCCCATCAATTAACCTTCCAGCACCGGGCAGGCGTCACACCGTATACGTCCACTTTCGTGTTTGCACAGTGCTGTGTTTTTAATAAACAGTTGCAGCCAGCTGGTATCTGCGACTGGCTTCAGCTCCATGGGTAAACCACTTCACCTAGCGCCAGCGTGCCTTCTCCCGAAGTTACGGCACCATTTTGCCTAGTTCCTTCACCCGAGTTCTCTCAAGCGCCTGAGTATTCTCTACCTGACCACCTGTGTCGGTTTGGGGTACGATTAGTGATAATCTAGAGCTTAGAGGCTTTTCCTGGAAGCGGGGCATGAGCTACTTCGCCACCGTAGTGACTCGTCATCAGACCTCAGCATATAGTGAACCGGATTTGCCTAATTCACCTGCCTACATCCTTAAACCGGGACAACCGTCGCCCGGCCAGCCTAGCCTTCTCCGTCCCCCCATCGCAATTATCACCAGTACGGGAATATTAACCCGTTTCCCATCGACTACGCATTTCTGCCTCGCCTTAGGGGTCGACTCACCCTGCCCCGATTAACGTTGGACAGGAACCCTTGGTCTTCCGGCGTGCGGGTTTTTCACCCGCATTATCGTTACTTATGTCAGCATTCGCACTTCTGATACCTCCAGCATACCTCACAGTACACCTTCACAGGCTTACAGAACGCTCCCCTACCCAACAATATTTACATATCGCTGCCGCAGCTTCGGTGCATAGTTTAGCCCCGTTACATCTTCCGCGCAGGCCGACTCGACCAGTGAGCTATTACGCTTTCTTTAAATGATGGCTGCTTCTAAGCCAACATCCTGGCTGTCTGAGCCTTCCCACTTCGTTTCCCACTTAACTATGACTTTGGGACCTTAGCTGGCGGTCTGGGTTGTTTCCCTCTTCACGACGAACGTTAGCACCCGCCGTGTGTCTCCCGTGATAACATTCTTCGGTATTCGTAGTTTGCATCGAGTTGGTAAGTCGGGATGACCCCCTAGTCGAAACAGTGCTCTACCCCCGAAGATGAGTTCACGAGGCGCTACCTAAATAGCTTTCGGGGAGAACCAGCTATCTCCCGGTTTGATTGGCCTTTCACCCCCAGCCACAAGTCATCCGCTAATTTTTCAACATTAGTCGGTTCGGTCCTCCAGTTAGTGTTACCCAACCTTCAACCTGCCCATGGCTAGATCACCGGGTTTCGGGTCTATACCCTGCAACTCATTCGCCCAGTTAAGACTCGGTTTCCCTACGGCTCCCCTATACGGTTAACCTTGCTACAGAATATAAGTCGCTGACCCATTATACAAAAGGTACGCAGTCACCCTGATAAATCAAGGCTCCCACTGCTTGTACGTACACGGTTTCAGGTTCTATTTCACTCCCCTCGCCGGGGTTCTTTTCGCCTTTCCCTCACGGTACTGGTTCACTATCGGTCAATCAGGAGTATTTAGCCTTGGAGGATGGTCCCCCCATATTCAGACAGGATAACACGTGTCCCGCCCTACTCGTCGAGTTCACAACACTAATATCTTCAGATACGGGGCTATCACCCTTTACTGCCGGACTTTCCAGACCGTTCTCCTGATACTAATGCTGATTAAGACTCTGGGCTGCTCCCCGTTCGCTCGCCGCTACTAGGGGAATCTCGGTTGATTTCTTTTCCTCGGGGTACTGAGATGTTTCAGTTCCCCCGGTTCGCTTCGTTTGACTATGTATTCATCAAACGATAGTGCAACGAATTGCACTGGGTTTCCCCATTCGGAAATCGTCGGGTATAACGGTTCATATCACCTTACCGACGCTTATCGCAGATTAGCACGTCCTTCATCGCCTCTGATTGCCTAGGCATCCACCGTGTACGCTTAGTCGCTTAACCTCACAACCCGAAGGTGTCTTCTTATCAGACGACACTTAACGTCATGGCTGTGCGTGGTGAACTTCTTCGTTGGGTAGTGCTCGCAATGCTCACGTACTATTGTACGCTGCGCTTGCTGTGCGCTAGCCGCCTTGGATTTCACACTGCTCGCTCATGCCACTCGTTTGTGTGTTTGAAAAACACTTCAAGTTGAGATTTTTGAGAGACTCTCACATTGTTTAAGCGATAAACAATGTGCGTTGTTTTCAATTTTCAGCTTGTTCCAGATTGTTAAAGAGCATAATTATTCGCAATAGACTATTTAACTAATCTATTCTGAATAATCAGAAAAATTTATGGTGGAGCTAAGCGGGATCGAACCGCTGACCTCCTGCGTGCAAGGCAGGCGCTCTCCCAGCTGAGCTATAGCCCCATAAAGGTAATTTCAGTATCAATCTCAGTCATTAAAATGACAAATCGGATTTAGGCAAGGCATAAATTGGCGACGTTTACTTTTGAGTAAACGAGCTGATTTATAACGCTGCATCAATTCGATTTTGGTAGGCCTGAGTGGACTTGAACCACCGACCTCACCCTTATCAGGGGTGCGCTCTAACCACCTGAGCTACAAGCCTATTGATACTGCTACTCTATTTCATCAGACAATCTGTGTGAGCACTTCACAAAAACACTTCAATGGTAAGGAGGTGATCCAACCGCAGGTTCCCCTACGGTTACCTTGTTACGACTTCACCCCAGTCATGAATCACAAAGTGGTAAGCGCCCTCCCGAAGGTTAAGCTACCTACTTCTTTTGCAACCCACTCCCATGGTGTGACGGGCGGTGTGTACAAGGCCCGGGAACGTATTCACCGTAGCATTCTGATCTACGATTACTAGCGATTCCGACTTCATGGAGTCGAGTTGCAGACTCCAATCCGGACTACGACGTACTTTATGAGTTCCGCTTGCTCTCGCGAGGTCGCTTCTCTTTGTATACGCCATTGTAGCACGTGTGTAGCCCTACTCGTAAGGGCCATGATGACTTGACGTCATCCCCACCTTCCTCCGGTTTATCACCGGCAGTCTCCTTTGAGTTCCCGACCGAATCGCTGGCAACAAAGGATAAGGGTTGCGCTCGTTGCGGGACTTAACCCAACATTTCACAACACGAGCTGACGACAGCCATGCAGCACCTGTCTCAGAGTTCCCGAAGGCACCAAAGCATCTCTGCTAAGTTCTCTGGATGTCAAGAGTAGGTAAGGTTCTTCGCGTTGCATCGAATTAAACCACATGCTCCACCGCTTGTGCGGGCCCCCGTCAATTCATTTGAGTTTTAACCTTGCGGCCGTACTCCCCAGGCGGTCGATTTAACGCGTTAGCTCCGAAAGCCACTCCTCAAGGGAACAACCTTCAAATCGACATCGTTTACAGCGTGGACTACCAGGGTATCTAATCCTGTTTGCTCCCCACGCTTTCGCACCTGAGCGTCAGTCTTTGTCCAGGGGGCCGCCTTCGCCACCGGTATTCCTCCACATCTCTACGCATTTCACCGCTACACATGGAATTCTACCCCCCTCTACAAGACTCTAGCTGACCAGTCTTAGATGCCATTCCCAGGTTAAGCCCGGGGATTTCACATCTAACTTAATCAACCGCCTGCGTGCGCTTTACGCCCAGTAATTCCGATTAACGCTTGCACCCTCCGTATTACCGCGGCTGCTGGCACGGAGTTAGCCGGTGCTTCTTCTGTCGGTAACGTCAATCGTTGATGATATTAGCATCAACGCCTTCCTCCCGACTGAAAGTACTTTACAACCCTAGGGCCTTCTTCATACACGCGGCATGGCTGCATCAGGCTTGCGCCCATTGTGCAATATTCCCCACTGCTGCCTCCCGTAGGAGTCTGGGCCGTGTCTCAGTCCCAGTGTGGCTGATCATCCTCTCAGACCAGCTAGGGATCGTCGCCTAGGTGAGCCATTACCCCACCTACTAGCTAATCCCATATGGGTTCATCCGATAGCGCAAGGACCGAAGTTCCCCTGCTTTGCTCCTAAGAGATTATGCGGTATTAGCCACCGTTTCCAGTGGTTATCCCCCTCTATCGGGCAGATCCCCATACATTACTCACCCGTCCGCCGCTCGTCAGCGAGAAGCAAGCTTCCCCTGTTACCGCTCGACTTGCATGTGTTAGGCCTGCCGCCAGCGTTCAATCTGAGCCATGATCAAACTCTTCAATTAAAAGTAGCTTGATGCTCAAAGAATGTTTACTGTCGCCTGATTTCCGAAGAAACCAGATTACCTATTAGTTCATATATATGAATTAACGTGTTAGTCACTCTTCAAGACTTAAAATCAAATATTTTTTTGATAGTGTCCTGTGAGTGCCCACACAGATTGTCTGATAAATTGTTAAAGAGCGTTGCGACATTTCTTTTGGAAATTCGACTCAGTTTTTATTAACTTAGGTCGTTGTCGCGAGGTGACGTATATTACGTTTTTTATTTAGAAAGTCAAGCGTTTATTTTCAACTTTTTCTTTCTCACCTCTGTTATCACAAGGCTTCGAGGTTTTCTTCGAGCCGGTTTATCGTGACAACGGATGCGCATTATAGGGAGCCCAGAAAATCTAGCAAGTGTTTTTTTGTTTTTTTATTTTGTTCGCGTTTTTTTTAGCCAAAACAGGCTTTATAAGTTAAATAAGGTCTGTATATTGACTATTTCAGCAGCAATTATTCATTTACTCGCGTAATATAAGTATCTAAGAAATGCGTATTGAGATGAATTATGGAATTAAGTAAGCAACAAACTGCCTCACAGAAGAACCGCTCTTATATTATTGCAGAGAATCTTGGACAGTTAATTTTAAGCAGTACCTATTTACCTGACTCCATTTTACCCAATGAATTAGATTTATCAGAACAATTCCAAGCAAGCAGAACAGCAATAAGAGAAGCAATAAAAATACTCGCGGCAAAAGGAATGGTATTAGCCCGCCCTAAAATTGGTACTCGTGTGATGCCTTCTTCAAATTGGAATTTTTTGGACCAAGACCTTTTAAAGTGGTGGTCGAATAGCGAAGAACAGTCCGTTGTTATTAAACATTTTAAAGTTGTTCGTCTCGCAATTGAGCCCCAAGCTTGTTATCTTGCTGCATTACATGCAACACAAGAACAAAAACAATCTTTACAACTTTTAGCGAGTGAAATGCAATTACTAGCAAAAGAATTTGATAGAGAACGATGGATAAAAATTGACTACCATTTTCATTTAACTATCTATAAAGCTTGCGCTAACCCTTTTTTGATCTCTTTTGCTAATCTGTTTCGCTCTATCTATCAGCGTTATTTTGATGTAATCACTGATAATGAAGTAATTGAAGTTGATACACATCAACAGCTCGCGAATGCAATTATTGAAGGCAAAAGTGCAGATGCCCTTAATTTTTGCTATAGCTTATTAACGAATACTCAGAAATAAAACTAACGAGATAACTCACCGATTTTGGAATTCAATTTTTTAGATAGGTAACTGATGTTCAAGACAGCCAAAAATATGTCTGGTCTTCCATGGATTGCGGCCATGGCCTTTTTCATGCAAGCACTTGATGCCACTATTTTGAATACGGCTTTACCTGATATTGCCAAGAGCCTTCATCACTCCCCCTTGCTATGCAATCAGCAGTAGTCAGTTACACATTAACTGTTGCCTTATTGATCCCTGTAAGTGGGTGGTTTGCCGATAGATTTGGGACACGGCGTGTTTTTATTTTAGCAGTTTCATTATTTTCTTTAGGTTCTTTATTGTGTGCACTTTCACCCTCCCTAGATTTTTTAGTAACGTCAAGGGTTATTCAAGGGGTTGGTGGGGCAATGATGATGCCAGTTGCACGTTTAGCGCTAATTAGAGCCTATCCACGTAGTGAATTATTGCCAATATTAAACTTTGTCACAATACCGGGGTTAGTTGGGCCAATCTTAGGGCCTCTGCTAGGTGGTATATTAGTGACCTACGCCACATGGCATTGGATATTTATTATTAATATTCCTATTGGCGTTTTAGGTATTTTTTATGCGTTAAAACATATGCCTGATTTTAAAATGCCGAAGCGAAAATTTGATACCCTCGGTTTCTTATTGTTTGGATTCGGTTTAGTAATGCTATCTGTCAGCCTCGATTTCTTTGGTGATAAATCGCTACCTACATCTATACCAGTATCTCTTGTTGCAATTGGGTTTCTTTTCCTATTTCTTTATATTTTCCATGCAAGGCGAATTAAGCACGCCATTATTCCTTTAAATTTATTTAAAACTCGCACTTTTTCTATTGGTATCAGTGGGAATGTTGCAACTCGACTAGGTACTGGCAGTATTCCATTTCTAATGCCATTAATGCTACAAGTTGGTTTTGGCTATGAAGCTGTTGTTGCTGGTATGATGATGGCACCATTAGCGATTGGTTCAATCACAGCAAAATCCGCTGTTACAAAAATACTCACTAAATATGGGTACCGTAATACATTATTTGTTATCACCATCATTATTGGATTAATGATTGCTCAATTTTCCTTGCAGTCACCAAGTATGTCGATTTATCTGTTAATTGTCCCTTTATTCATTTTAGGTATGGTAATGTCTGTACAATTTACCGCAATGAATACGATATGTTTGGCTGACCTAACAGATAATAATGCGAGTGCGGGGAACAGTATGTTAGCCGTGACTCAACAGCTATCGATAAGTTTCGGTATTGCAGTGAGCGCAGCAATATTGAACTTCTATGGTGGACAGCCTAACAGCAATACCGTCGATAATTTCCATTATACCTTTATTACTGTCGGTGCTATCACCTTAATATCCGCTTTTGTCTTTTTATTATTAAGTAAGACTGATGGGGATAACTTAATAAAAAATAAAGCAAAAAAGGCTAAAAATTAGCATTTCCTGACCGATTGACGCTCAATAAGTTCAGGTGTTAATACTAAAACACTGGCATCTGCTTCAGGGTTATCCATACGATAAATAAGTTGGTCAACAGCCTGTTTGCCTAGTTTATCTTTTGGTTGATGGATCGTCGTCAATGGTGGGATCATATAAGGTGAAAGGTCGATATCATCATAACCAATAATTGAAATATCATCAGGCACTTTGATTCCTTTTTGGAATATAGCCTGATAAGCCCCAACAGCCATGGCATCATTCCCTGCAAAAATAGCTTGTGGAGGCGTTGATAGCTCAAGCAGTTTATTCATTGATTCAAAACCACCAGCAAATTCGAAGTCACTGAAAATAATATAATCTTCATTAACTTCAATTTTAGCCTGTTCCATCGCTTGAATAAAACCTTGATAACGAGCCCTTGCTGGAGACTTATCTTGAGGCCCCGCAATACAGGCTATTCGGGTAAAACCCGAATCAATAAGATAACGGGTAGCAATTTCCCCCCCAAGAAATGAGTTATCTTGAATCACATCTCCTACTGAATCAAATGGTGACCAATCCATCATAACGGTCGGAACGCTAGGGTAGCGAGTAAACACATCCTTCGATGGGCCTTGAACTTCTGTACACATAATTAATAGCCCATCAACACGTTTTTGTAATAACGTTTCTAAGCTATGGTTCATACGTTGAAGGTCACCTTCAGTATTACATAAGATCAAACTATAACCGCGCTCGTAGCAACTACGTTCAACACCACGTACTACTTCTGCATAAAATGGGTTATTACTTGTTGTTAGTAACATCCCTATTGTATTAGTGCGATTCATTTTTAAGCTTCTAGCTAATGCTGAAGGGGCATAGTTTAGCTCTTCTATCGCATTTTTGACGCGCAGAGTTATACTTTCGCTAACATAGCGATTTTGATTAATCACGTGAGAGACTGTGGATGTCGACACCCCCGCTAAACGTGCCACATCTTTCATTGTTGCCACAAGCTAATCCTGTTGAGTCAAAAATTGTTCAATTTCTTTACGCCAAGGTACCGATGGCTGCGCGCCAGGACGAGTTACAGCAATTGCTGCGGCAGCATGAGCAAAAATAATTGCGTCTTCATCTGCCTTACCTTCCAATAGTGCAGTGACATAAGCCCCATTGAATGTATCACCTGCCGCAATAGTATCTACTGCTTTTACGTTAAATGCAGGAATTATTTTCCCTTGTGAGCCTTGTTCACTATACCAAACCCCTCGGGACCCTAGCGTTATCATCACTTTGCTGATCCCTTTTTCGTGCAACACCTGTGCAGCTGCTTGTGCTCCTTTATTATCATTAACAGCAATCCCTGTTAGATGCTCAGCTTCGGTTTCATTTGGTGTAATGATATCGACTAGTGTTAATAATGAATCTGGCAATGACTGGGCTGGTGCTGGATTTAAAATTACCTGTGTATTATTTTTATTGGCAATTTCAGCAGCCATTTGTACCGTATCAAGAGGTGACTCTAATTGCATTAAAACAGCATCAGCTTCGATAATTTTTTGTTGATAGCTAGCAAGCCTTTCTGTCGTCAATTGTGCATTTGCGCCTGCACTGATACCAATAATGTTTTCACCTTGTTGGTTCACATAAATCAATGCCACACCAGTAGTTTCATCTTGAATGGCATCAATACACTCAGTTTTAATATTATCCAAACTAAGCTGTTTTTTAATACTAGAACCAATGCCATCATCACCAACACAAGCAATAAAAGTTATGTCAGCACCGCTTCTACCCGCGGCGACAGCTTGATTTGCGCCTTTACCACCAAATGCAACTTGATAGTGATCACCCCTCACCGTTTCACCCGGCTGCGGAAATTGCTTAACATTTAATATATGATCAGCATTGATACTACCGAGAACCACTAGCTTTGCTGTAGCCATAACGTTTATTTCCTTTTTATTGTGACGTAATAACCCACAAACTAAATGAACCGCCGTTATAATAGTAAACGGCGGTTTTTATTTTTTATTGTTTTACCACTAATTCCAATTCAACTGGAACCGTAGATTCAACTTTTTCACCTTTTAAGACTTTATCCGCTATCTGTACTCCAACGATACCGATTTGGTCTGGGCGCTGTGCTATGGTTGCCCCTAATTTACCGCTTTCTACTGCTTTGATGCCATCATTAGTGCCATCAAACCCAACAACAAGAACATCAGAATAACCAGCAGTTTGTAAAGCTCTTAAAGCACCTAGAGCCATTTCATCATTCTGAGCAAATACCGCTTGGACAGTAGGATGTGCCGTTAACAAGTTTTGCATGACGTTCAAGCCTTTTGTTCTATCAAAATCAGCAGGTTGACTCGCCAGTAAATTAAATTTATGCTCTTTTGCTCCAGTATTAAAACCTTCACCACGCTCACGCGCTGCTGAAGTACCGGAAATCCCTTCTAATTGAATGACTTTTGCTTCATTACCCGTTTTTTTTGCGATATAGTCAGCCGCCATTTTCCCACCCATGCGGTTATCTGATGCCACATGGCTGACAACTTCACCTTTATTTGCTGCTCTATCTAATGTGATCACAGGAATGTTAGCTTTGTTAGCCATTAAAATAGAATTCCCGACCGCGTCTGAATCAGTTGGATTGATTAACATAAGTTTTGTGCCACGCACAGTTAGATCTTGTACGTTTGCCAACTCTTTAGCTGGGTTATCTTGAGAATCTAAGACGATCAATTCATACCCCAGTTTATCAGCTTCTTTTTGTGCGCTGTCTTTCATCGTCACAAAGAATGGATTGTTAAGTGTAGAAATAACTAATGCAATGCTATCTTTCGCCATCGCATTAACACTGACCGTTGCACTCAGTGCAACCGCAGATAATAGTGTTGCTAATTTATTCATCTTCATAATAATTTTCCTGTAGGGTTATTTTTTATTATCAACAAGTACCGCAAGTAAGATGACGACAGCTTTTACAATCATCTGATAGTTTGACGAAATACCTAATAAGTTTAAGCCATTATTTAGAAAACCAAGGATCAAGGCACCAATCAAGGTTCCGACAATGCGGCCTTTACCACCAGCAAGGCTGGTACCACCAAGAACAACCGCAGCAATGGCATCCAATTCATATCCATTACCCGCCATTGGTTGTGCTGATGATAAACGCGCAACTTCGATTACACTCGCCAATGCAGCTAACAAGCCACATAAGGCATAAACGATAATTTTAATGCGGTCGACGTTAATACCAGATAGGCGAGTTGCTGATTCATTCCCCCCTAATGCATAGATATAACGACCTAGACGTGTGTGATGCAACATGTACCATGCAGCCGCAAAAACAATGATCATTAACCAAACAGGGGTCGGAATGCCAAATGGACGCCCAATACCAAACCAACCAAATAAATCTGCGTTATCACTAAACCCTGTATTAATAGGGCTTCCGTCGGTGTACACGCGAGTAACCCCACGTAGTAATAACATCATGACTAGAGTTGCAATAAAAGCTTGAACTTTACCTTTTGCGACAATAACACCGGTACATGCGCCAATTGCAGCCCCCAATGCTAATGCACCAGCAACAGCGACTAAAGCATTTACATCAGTACTCACCATAGAAGCTGCCACAGCCCCAGTTAATGCTAATAATGAGCCGACAGACAGGTCAATTCCTGAGGTTAAAATGACCAATGTCATTCCAACAGCCATAATGGCATTCACAGAGGTTTGTTGTAAGATATTGAAAAAGTTATTAACCGTAAAAAAATTAGGGCTTAATGTCGATACGATCGCAATTAAAATTAATAGTGCTATTAATGATTTTTGCTCCATCAGCCATGCTTTGCTGAACCAGCGTTTTGATGATGCGGTAGTTGAACTCATGCTGATAACTCCTGAACTGAGCCATAATGTTTACCCACTGCAGCAGCCATTAAGGCTTCCTGAGTTGCGTCTTTGGCGGAAAACTCCCCACTGATATGACCTTCATGCATAACCAAAATACGGTCACTCATTCCAATCACTTCTGGCATTTCTGAAGAAACTAAAATGATACTCAGTCCTTCTTTCTTAAATTGGTTAATTAATTGATAAATTTCTTTTTTGGCTCCAACATCAACCCCGCGAGTTGGTTCATCAAGGATCAGGACTTTAGGTCGCGTCATTAACCCCCGAGCAATTGCCACTTTTTGCTGATTACCACCAGAAAGGTTGCCAATAATTTGGTCCATTGATGGCGTTTTAATATTGAATAATCGAATGAAATCACTGACAGTTTGTTGTTCTTCTTTATGTTTTAAACTACCACCTACGCGGCTAAAATAACGTAGTGCCGTCAATGACATATTTTCTTTCACTGACATGCCAAGTACTAAACCATCACGTTTGCGGTCTTCAGAAATATAGACAATGCCGTTATTTAGGCCATCTTGAGGAGTTCTTAATGTGACTTCCTTACCTTCAAGAGTAATAGTCCCTGTTTTCTTCGCTGCCGCGCCATAAATAATTTTCATCAATTCCGTGCGACCTGCCCCCATCAACCCTGAAACCCCTAAAATTTCACCACTTTTTAGACTAAAACTGGCATTAGTGACTCCAGGACCGGATATATTTTGCAACTGTAAGCGCACACTACCAGTAGGAACATCAACTCTCGGATACTGATCTTCTAGTTTTCGTCCTACCATCATTTCAATTAGCTTTTCTTCTTCTAATTCGCTAACAGTTTTTTCACCTATAAATTGGCCGTCACGAAAAACAGTTACATCATCGCAAATTTCAAAAATTTCTTTTAGCCGATGAGAAATGTACACAATGCCACAGCCTTGCGCTTTTAAGTCTTCAATAACTCTAAATAAAGAAGCTGTTTCTGTATCAGTTAAAGCATCGGTTGGCTCATCCATGATGATAACTTGGGATTGATAACTCAGAACCTTAGCTATTTCGACCATTTGCTGCTCACCAATAGAGAGCTCAGCAATAGTTTGGTGGCTGTTATAATCAAGATTAAGACGTTGAAGAAGTTTGTCTGATTCACTAAACATCTTTTTCCAGTCGATTTTGCCAAATACATTAACAAATTCTCGACCAAGAAAAATATTCTCCGCGATAGTTAATTCAGGAATAAGATTTAGCTCTTGGTGAATAATACCAATGCCTGCTTCTTGGGAGTTTTTAGGGCCATTAAATTTTACTTCTTTGCCTAGATAGCGGATTTTACCTGCATCTTTGCTATAGATACCGGTTAGTACTTTCATCATGGTTGATTTGCCAGCCCCATTTTCCCCCACCAGCGCCATGACTTTTCCAGGATAGACATTTAATGTCGCCCCATTAAGGGCTTTTACCCCTGGAAATGATTTATCGATCCCGATAAGTTCTAATAAAGGTTGCATAATCACCTCAGAAAGTCACACCAGAACAAAGAATAATGTTAGCGAACGGTGAACATTCTCCGGTGCGGATCACCGCTTTACTGTCATGAGTCAGTTGTTTAAAACGTTCATGGCTGCAATAGATAATTTCAATCGTATTATTTTGAGTGACTTCTAGCTGTTGTAAGTGAGTTAAAATAGCATCTTCCATTTGTGGGTTATTGGTACTAATTTCCTCAGCTAGAATGGCTTTTTCGACTTGCATCTCTTGAGTAATAACACTTAAAACTGACATGAAATCGGGTAAGCCTTGAGTAATGGCTAAATCAATGCGCTCAGTTCCTTGAGAAATAGGCAAACCAGCATCAGCAAGCGTTATTTGGTCCGTATGACCTAACTTGGCAATTACAGAGGTCACGTTGGCATTAAGTAAAACACCCTTTTTCATTTTTCACCGCCATTCTAGTAAGCGAAACGTTTCGCTCATGTAATCATAGTAAAGATGAGTTACAACTCAATATTGATGGTTAATATTTGTGATCAACATCGAAACGTTTCGTTAGCGTTAAAAAAATAAAAAATGATAACTAATTGAATAGCTTAAGCTGAATCGTTTCTATTGATTCATAAATAAACATAAAAAAAACATTCAAAAACAATTAAAAATTGTTTACAAAGATTTTTTGATGAAAAATGCCATTTAAATTCATTTTAAGCTCATTTTATGGTGACATATCAAATGTAATTTAATATAGGTTGAATTATTTATCTTTAACCGTTGCGATAAGGAATAAAAAATGAATATGACATCATCAATAAAATCAGTTAATCCAGCAACAAATAAAGTAGAAAAGATTTATCAAGAAATGAGTGCGGAGGAAGTCGATACAATACTCAGCAAAGCAGATAACGCCTACCTGACTTGGAAAAAAAGCTCATTTACAGAGCGAGCAGTAATTTTACATAACATAGCAAAAACTATGCGAGATAAAAAAGAGCTTCTCGGAAAAATCTGTACAACAGAAATGGGAAAACTATTAAGTGAATCGATAAGCGAAGTCGAATTATGCGCAAATATTTTTGACTACTATGCGAATGAAGGAAGCCGTTTATTAGCGGATAAAGAAATTGATGTTAAACACGGAAAAGCCTTCTTAACTTATGAACCTATCGGAGTACTCCTGACTGTTCAACCATGGAATTTTCCATTTTATCAAATAACTCGAACAGCTGCTGCTAATCTAATGGCAGGGAATACCATTGTTTTAAAGCATGCTTCAAATATTCCCCAATGCGCTGAAATAATGGAAAAAATATTTATTGAAGCAGGCCTACCGGATGGCGTTTACAACAATTTATTCATTCCTGGCTCAAAAGTTTCAGCTCTTGTTTCAGATGAACGAGTCAAAGCCGTATCTTTAACAGGAAGTAAACCTGCTGGTTCCAATTTTGCCTCTGAAGCAAGCAAAGTAATAAAAAAATCAACACTTGAGCTAGGAGGGAGTGATGCTTTTATTGTGCTAGCTGATGCAGATATTGATAGTGCGGTTGCGACAGCGACTGCTGGCCGTCTATGGAATGCAGGGCAAGTTTGTGTTTCACCAAAACGTATTATTGTATTAGAAAACGTTGCGAAAGAATTTATCGCAAAAGCAAAAGCAATCTATGAAAAAATTATTGTGGGTGACCCAATGGACCCAGCTACGCAACTCGCCCCATTAAGTAGCGAAGGAGCAGTAAACGACGTTATTAATCAAGTTGAAGTGGCTGTAAAAGAGGGAGCAACACTGGTATTTGGCGGTAAGCGATTAGAGCGTGAAGGGGCGTTTATGCAACCCACAATATTGACAGATATAAAACCGAATATGAAAGCTTATCATGAAGAAATATTCGGCCCAGTACTTTGTATTTATGCTGTAAAAAATATAGATGAAGCCATTCAATTAGCTAACGCGACTGAATTCGGTTTAGGTGGAACTGTCTTTGGTAAGAATGAAGCGGAAGCAATAAAAGTGGCTCGCCAAATAGTCACAGGGATGGTTTATATCAATCATACGACAGGAATTGCCCCTGAGCTCCCCTTCGGTGGAACTAAGCTTTCTGGTTATGGTCGAGAACAATCACTTGCGGGCATTCGTGAGTTTGTGAATGAAAAATTAATTCGAGTTACCACGCCAGATGCACCTTATTAATAATTATTAATCCTCAGCGCGGGCTCATAGTTTTATACTCATGAGCCCACCCAGTTCAAATCAGCTCTCTTTCGATTAAGATTTTCTCGCCTTAATACAGCTACACACGATTTAAATCAAATAACACAAAAGAAAAATGACAAATTTGATTGCACTGTTTATAAAAGGACGGATAACCTAAGAATTAAGCGTAACTACAACATTATTGAATTTTGTTATTCAATGAAAGGAATATCGATGCAATTATCTGAACGGATAGCTCAACTTAGCAATTACCTTGAAAGCGGTTTATATGAACGCCAGCAGGCTATTCGTTTATGTTTATTAGCCACATTAAGTGGGGAAAGTGTTTTTCTCTTAGGCCCTCCAGGTATTGCAAAAAGCTTGATAGCGAGACGAATGAAATTTGCTTTTCGCCATGCAAATGCGTTTGAATACTTAATGACACGTTTTTCGACTCCCGAAGAAATATTTGGCCCACTATCAATACAGGCACTAAAAGATGAAGGGCGCTACCAACGGCTAACTAAAGGCTATTTACCTGATGCTGAAGTTGTCTTTCTTGATGAGATTTGGAAAGCCGGCCCCGCTATTTTAAATACTTTGCTAACGGCAGTAAATGAACGCAAGTTTCGTAATGGTGACGAAGAAAAACGTATTCCGATGCGGCTATTAGTTACCGCTTCTAATGAACTTCCTGATGCAGATAGTAGCCTAGAAGCACTATTTGACCGTATGTTAGTGCGTATTTGGTTAGATAAACTACAAGAAAAACAAAATTTCCGCGCACTTCTAACTGGAAAATCATCCTTAGATGAAGCACAAGTACCTGAACATTTAAAAATCAGTGATGAAGAATACCAACAGTGGCAACAAGAAATACCGAAAATTACGCTACCCGATCACTGTTTTGAGCTTATTTATCAACTACGTCAACAATTAGATGCAACAGATAAGCAAGTTTATGTTTCTGACAGGCGATGGAAAAAAGCGGTTTATCTACTGCAAGCAAGTGCATTTTTCAATGGTAGAAGTAGTGTATCCCCCCTTGATATTGTGCTACTAAAAGATTGCCTATGGCACGATATGCAATCCATGAACACCTTGCCTAAATTATTGCAATCTCTACTGCAAGAGGATGGCTGGCAACAACGTAAATTAATGCACGAAATAGAGCTAACTTACCAACAATGGATGTCATCAACCCAAGATCAAAACAACCAAGACGCATTTAAAGTAAATAAAAACAATGCAATGTTTGCTCGCAAAGCCTCATATGTACTCCCAGAGAATATTGCTGAAGGGCGTATTACGCTATTTTTACATCGCCCATTGCAGTTACATAATATGAAAGTCACCTTTGTGACAACGGATAAAAAATCCCTGATAAACTTTTTAAATAAAGGAACAACGTTATCAGCTCACCTCAACGGAATTGGTTTTGCCCAAGAATTGGCCGCAGAGATTAATAATTTAAACCAAATTCAATTATTAGATGTGAGTCACCAATCATCGACTTTATATCTACAGGATAAAACAGCAAGTAACATACCTACGATAAATAACCAAGAATGGTTAGATAAGTTGGATAAAATTCAAAATGATATCCAAACAGCTCGCTATCAATTTGAAAAACAGCAACCAAATTTATTTATCGAGCCCCATTGGATAGCAGATATAGAACAAAGCTTTATTAACGTATCCGAGAGACTCATCCAACTACGCAACCAAATCACGGGTAAAGTGGCTGAATAATTATGATGAGTTTAGCCACACTCGAAATGCTACTTTCGGTTAATGAAGGTCAATTAATTGAAGAGATCATTATTTCTCTTCTCGCTACCCCACAATTGGCCGTATTTTTCGAAAAACACCCACGTTTGAAAAAAGCCTTACTAAAAGATTTATCCAGTTGGAAAAAAGATCTCAAACAAAGGATGAAAGATGCACTCGTCCCTTTACAGCTTTCTGAAGAGTTTGAGTTGTATCGCCAGTCATTAGGAATTTCCACTGATGCTTTTTTTACCCAACTCCCTACTGTAATTGAAAAGCTTCATCAACTTGATTCCCCTTTTTATCGTGAAGCTTATCAGTTACAGAGTGGCAAAATAGAAAACCGTAGTGCAAGACAATCACTGTTTGTCCAAAGATGGCGTATTAGCTTAATTTTTCAAGTTACGACTCTTCATAAAGAACTGTTGGAGCAAGAAAAAGAACAGTTGCTGGCGGAATTACAGCGTCGGCTAGCGTTAAGTGGAAATTTAGAAGATATACTCGGTGAAAATGAGCGAGCAGCAGGCCGCTTATGGGATCTAAGCAAAGGTGCCAATATGACCTCAGCTTATAATGACCAATTGTTAAATCGTTATAGTGAGTTTTTACGCCAACAACCTGAACTGGAAAAAATAGCCCAATTGTTAGGGCGCAGCCAAACAGCCCAAGCCATTCCAGATGATAGCGTCATACTTGAACCAATGACTATCATGGAAAAAGTCCCTGAAACTGTCCCCGAACAAGTTAATGGTTTAAATCAAAGCGATGATATTTTACGGTTATTACCCGCGGAATTAGCCATGTTAGGACTTGAAGATATAGAGTTTGAGTTTTATCGCAAATTGCTTGAAAAACAACTTTTGACTTATCGTTTACAAGGTGAGAGTTGGCAAGAAAGAAAAATACTTCTGCCAATCACACATCATCATAACGAAGAGCAACCAAGAGGACCATTCGTTGTATGTATCGATACCTCTGGTTCAATGGGGGGGTTAAATGAACGATGTGCCAAAGCCTTTTGCCTTGCCCTGATGAAAATTGCGCTGGCAGATAACCGGTCATGCCATGTCATGTTATTCTCCACTGAAATAGTGCACTACAATTTATTATCTGCCGATGGCTTAGATCAATGTATTCGTTTTTTACATCAGACCTTTAAAGGTGGGACCGATCTCGCCGCTTGTTTGCAAGAAACAGCAATAAAATTGGAGTCAAAACAGTGGGCTGATGCAGATGCAGTGGTAATTTCTGATTTTGTGGCTCAACGTTTGCCCGATGAATTAATTCAGAAGATTAAATCAATGCAGAAGATGGGGAAATACCGCTTCCATGCGGTATCCGTATCAAATTATGGGAAACCCAGCATCATGAAAGTTTTTGACCATATTTGGCGCTTTGATACTGGGTTAAAAAGCAGGCTACTACGCCGCTTTAATCGCTAATTACAGCATACCTTCAACTGACTCTTGCATTTCTTCGCCCCACACGCCACATTGTACTTGGCCAATGTGTTGACGTTGCAGAAGCAACATCACTAAACGTGATTGACCAATGCCACCCCCAATAGTTTGCGGCATTTCACCTTTCACTAACGCTTGATGCCACTCTAATTCCATACGCTTTTCATCATTTGTCAGGCCTAATTGGTATGTCAAGCACTCAGGACTTACACGAATACCCATAGAGGACAGCTCAAAAGCATCTTGTAATACTGGGTTCCATACAATGATGTCACCGTTTAAACCACAAAAACCATCTTCATTTTTTGTCGTCCAGTCATCATAGTCTGGTGCACGTACATCATGTGATTCACCGCTCGATAACTTACCGCCAATACCAATCAAGAATACAGCACCCAGTTCTTTCGCGATAGCGCGCTCACGACCTTTAGCGTCTAAGTCAGGGTAACGCTGTAGTAACTCTTCACTGTGGATAAAGTGAATTTGGTCTGGCAGGAACGGTGCCAAACCAAATTCTTTACTTACGGCAGCTTCTGTTTCTTTTATTGCCTTATAGATTTTACCCACTGTCTGTTTCAGATAAGGAAGAGTACGCTCCTCATCTGCCATCACTTTTTCCCAATCCCACTGATCAACATAGACAGAGTGGATAGGGGTTAAGCGATCCTCGTCCGGACGCAAAGCTTTCATATGTGTATATAAACCTTGGCCTTTACTAAAACCAAAACGACCGAGCGTTTTACGTTTCCATTTAGCCAATGAGTGAACGACTTCGAAGGTTGCACCTGGAATTGATTTCACTTTTACTTGAACGGCTTTTTCACTACCGGATAAGTTATCTTGTGTACCATCACCTAAACGGCTCAGGATTGGGCCTTGAACCTCAATTAAGCCTAATTCCTTTTCGAGTAAACGTGAGAAATATGATTTAACAAAACTAATTTGTTGCTGATGTTCGATGAATGACTTGTCCATAATTTTGTACCCATAATTTGATTGCTGTATTAGCTGATGTATAGATTAAGCAACAAAACGAGGTATAAATTCAATATACTTCATTAAAAAAAGCCATTGGCGTTTATTTTAATCAAAAAAAAGGGTATAAAAATGAATAATCGTTAAAATGGAGGTGAAATAATGCCTGAAAATTATCAAATCGATAATCTCGATCGTGACATACTTCACGAATTAATGGGAAATGCACGTACACCATATGCGGAATTAGCAAAAAAATTCTCTGTTAGCCCAGGTACAATTCATGTTCGCGTAGAGAAAATGAAGCAAGCTGGAATCATTCAAGGAACTCGTATCGATATCAGCCCAAAACGGTTAGGTTTTGATGTCTGCTGTTTTATTGGCATCATTTTAAAAAGTGCTAAAGATTACCCAACAGCACTAAAAAAACTGGATGCCTTAGAAGAAGTGGTTGAGGTTTATTACACAACTGGGCAATACAGCATTTTTATCAAAGTCATGTGCAAGTCAATTGATGCGTTACAAGACGTACTTATCAACAAAATTCAAACGATTGATGAAATACAATCCACCGAAACGTTGATCTCCTTACAGAACCCAATCTTGCGAACAATTAGCCCTTAGAAAAAAAAATTATATAACCACATTATCCACAGGTAGATCCCAGCTCATTCACAGCGTACAATAGCCAGCAATTATCGTGAAAGAGAATCACCATGACAAAAGTAACCTTAATAAGTGGCAGTACAATGGGCAGTGCGGAATATGTTGCAGAGCATATGGCTGAGATTTTGGACGAATTAGGTTATGAAACAGAAATTCAACATGGTCCTAGTCTTGATGACTTAACACTTGAAGGGTTATGGCTGGTGGTTAGCTCTACACATGGTGCAGGTGATTTACCAGAAAACATTCAGCCTTTATTTGAAAGCATACAAAAAGAATCCCCAGATCTAAGTAAAGTTAAATTTGGTGCAGTCGGGATCGGTAGTTCCGAGTATGACATTTTTTGTGGTGCGATCCACAAACTTGATTCGTTATTAAGCGAAAAAGGGGCAAAAAGGATCGGTGAATGTTTTGAAATTGATGTCCAGCAACACGAAATACCTGAAGATCCCGCGGGGGAATGGGTTAAAATTTGGGCAAACGAACTATGATTTGGTTATTAAACCAGCAGTCAGCTGTGGATAACTCAGGGAAGATCACGGTATTAACCGGTAGTTATCCATAGTATAAGTTTTAGGTCGACCACTGCCTGTGTATAAGTCACCTTTTTGATCCCAGCTTATACGCAATAGGATCACGGATCATTCACAGTATATGATCCTTTACACTTTTATGATCTTTAAAGTGAAAATCCACTTATCCACAGAAACGAGCGATCCTAATAATAGATCTAATAAAGAGATCTTTAAATAAAAAGATCTTAATACTATATAAGGGAGATACCTAAAACTTGGTGTCTTCCTAAAACTTGAGTAGAATCCTCTCCTCAAATGCACAGTCAGCATTTTCTAACGTTTAAGGTTCACACATGTTTTATCCAGAGCAATTTGACGTCATCGTAATTGGTGGTGGTCATGCCGGTACTGAAGCAGCAATGGCAGCTGCACGTATGGGGCGTCAAACCCTATTACTGACTCACAATATTGATACATTGGGCCAGATGTCTTGCAACCCAGCCATTGGTGGGATCGGTAAGGGACATCTGGTTAGAGAAATTGATGCCCTTGGTGGTTTAATGGCAACTGCAACTGACAAAGCTGGCATTCAATTTAGAACATTAAATGCCAGTAAAGGGCCGGCAGTACGTGCAACTCGTGCACAAGCAGACCGCGTTCTTTATCGACAAGCAGTTAGAACCGCTTTAGAAAATCAACCAAACTTAATGATTTTCCAACAACCTGTTGAAGACTTAATTGTTGAAAATAATCAAGTCACAGGCGCTGTTACCCGCATGGGCTTAAAATTTAAAGCAAAAGCAGTGGTATTAACGGTAGGGACTTTTCTTGATGGAAAAATTCATATAGGTTTAGAAAACTACAGTGGTGGTCGTGCTGGTGACCCGCCATCAGTTTCCCTTTCTCAACGTTTAAGGGAATTACCATTACGAGTTAACCGCTTAAAAACGGGAACTCCACCACGTATTGATGCAAGAACCATCGATTTCACCCAGTTAGCACAACAACTAGGTGATAATCCTATGCCTGTTTTTTCATTCCTAGGCTCACAGGATCAACATCCACAACAGATGCCTTGTTACATCACTTACACCAATGAAAAAACCCATGATGTGATCAGAAATAACCTTGATCGTAGCCCAATGTACGCAGGGATCATCGAAGGTATAGGCCCGCGTTATTGCCCATCGATCGAAGATAAAGTGATGCGCTTTGCAGACAAAGACTCACATCAGATCTTCTTAGAACCCGAAGGCTTAACCAGCAACGAAATCTATCCAAATGGTATATCCACCAGCTTACCATTTGATGTCCAAATGCAAATAGTTCATTCCATGAAAGGAATGGAAAATGCAAGGATCATTCGCCCTGGTTATGCTATTGAGTATGATTTCTTTGACCCTAGAGATCTCAAACAAACTCTAGAAAGTAAATTTATTAATGGCCTGTTCTTTGCTGGTCAAATTAATGGCACAACAGGTTATGAAGAAGCTGGTGCTCAAGGGCTACTAGCAGGCCTTAATGCTGCACAATATGCCTTTGGGTTAGAAGGTTGGTTCCCTCGTCGTGACCAAGCCTATATTGGGGTTTTAGTCGATGACCTGTGTACTTTGGGGACTAAAGAACCTTACCGCATGTTCACTTCACGTGCAGAATACCGTTTGATGCTGCGTGAAGACAATGCAGATTTACGTTTAACTGAAAAAGGGCGTGAACTAGGGTTAGTTGATGACGTTCGCTGGGCTCATTTTAATAACAAAGTTGAATTGATTGAAAAAGAGCGTCAACGCTTAAAAGATATTTGGGTTCATCCAAAATCTGATAACCATGCAGAAATCGACGCAATTTTAACGGTACCAATATCAAAAGAAGCTAACGGGGAAGATTTACTACGTCGCCCTGAAATGACCTATAAAATGTTAACCTCACTTAACCTTTTTGCTCCAGGTATTGATGATCCTCAAGCTGCCGATCAGGTTGAAATACAGGTTAAATATGAAGGTTATATCGCTCGTCAAAAAGAAGAGATCGAAAGACAGCTACGGAATGAAAACACGATATTACCTATTGACCTTGATTACAAACAAGTCAAAGGGTTATCTAACGAAGTAATGGCTAAACTGAACGACCATAAACCAACATCCATAGGCCAAGCTTCACGTATTTCAGGTATTACCCCGGCTGCAATCTCTATTTTACTTGTTTGGCTTAAAAAACAAGGCATGTTACGCCGGAGCGCATAAAAATGGATTTATTATCAAAACTTAACCAATTGTTAGCAAAAGCGGATATCAACCTAACAGATAAACAAAAACAGCAATTAATTGGTTACGTTGAGTTATTAGTTAAATGGAACAAAGCCTATAATCTAACTTCTGTACGTGACCCGCAACAGATGCTGATTCGCCATATTATGGATAGCATAGTGGTGAACGGTCAACTCAACGGGACCACGTTTATCGATGTAGGAACAGGCCCTGGCTTACCAGGGGTTCCTTTAGCTATTGTTCGACCTGAGTCCCACTTTGTTTTATTAGACAGCTTAGGGAAGCGCATACGCTTTTTAAAACAGGTTCAACACGAACTTGGTTTGACGAATATCGAACCTATTCAATCTCGTGTTGAAGAATACCCAGTTGGGTCTGGTTTTGATGGAGTTATCAGTCGAGCTTTCGCGTCATTGGATGATATGTTGAGCTGGTGTCACCATTTACCCTCCCCGACAGGGCATTTTTATGCGCTCAAAGGTATGATCCATAATGACGAAATCACCTCATTACCTGAGCAGTTTAAGGTTGAATCAATCATTGAACTGGAAGTTCCTGAACTTGATGAACAACGCCATTTAGTTAAAATATCTATAAAATAAAGTTGCTTCTCGTCAAAAAAATTTATCATTTAGAGCGATAGCCGAAGGTTTAAAAAACTGACGGCTATTATTATTTTTAACGGGGTAGTTAACACTCGAATTTTACGTACTGTTTACACGGCAATAACGAATAAGTTTCCAAAACAGCGTTTTGAAAGTAAATATAGGGTTAATTGCCAATTTTTACTTAATCGATTTAGCTTGATAGTTAGTTAATATTGAAATATTTGCTTTATAGCAGCAGTTTTTTGTTCAAAAATTGAATTCTTTAATTATTTGATTTACAGATTAATTCTATTTTTTCTTACGAAGAAAATTGAATGAATAAATAAAGCGAATAATACGAAGTGTGATATTGATCACGTTTAACTGTAAGTATGTAGCAAATCATTAACTATTTATTAATTATTACTGCGACAATTCTGCGCTAACTCGAAAAAATTAAATATTTATTCACCTTTTCGCTACTTACTGATTGAATTCATTTCGCCTGCCCGTATAATTTGCTCGTTTTTGTCTCTTGACACATTTAAGCAAAGGCAGTTTTATACAACACTTAGCGTTTCTGAGGCTGAGAAGAGCTGGGAGTATCAAAAAAGTTATGTCTGTATCCCTTTATGACAACAAGCATGCTGCAAAGCAGTTGTCTGTTCAGTTTATAACTTTAGTGATCCTCAGTGGGGCTTTCTGTGCAAATAGTATAGAATGGGGGGCCTCTGCTCTTGCTGGTGGGTTAGCATGCTGGTTACCAAATATCGTATTTATGCTGCTAGCACAATTTCAGAAAGCAAAGGAAGAGGATGAACCTGTCCGCATTGCCTGGTTCTTAGCATTAGGAGCAGGGCTAAAGGTTGTTACAACTATCGTTGTTTTAGTTGTTGCTTTCGGTGTGTTCAAAGCGTCATTAACACCACTGGGTTTGACCTATTTAGCGGTGCTAATTGTTCAGATTGTTGCACCAGCCGTTTTTAAACGGTAAGTATTTTTAAACTACAAAAGGGTAAGAGGCATCATGTCTGCATCAGGAGAAGTGATGACTACAGAGGATTACATAGGCCACCATCTGAGAAACCTTCAGTTGGACCTGAGTACCTTTAAGTTGGTCGATCCCCACGCTAGTCCAACATTTTGGACGTTGAACATTGACTCGCTTTTTTTCTCAGTAGTTCTCGGGGCTTTGTTCCTGTGGCTATTTAGAAGAGTTGCAGCCAATGCGACTAGTGGCGTACCCGGTAAGTTACAGACTGCAATAGAACTGATCATTGGTTTCGTTGATAACTCAGTCCGTGATATGTATCACGGGAAGAGCAAAGTTATTGCTCCTTTAGCATTAACTGTGTTCGTCTGGGTATTCTTAATGAACCTGATGGATTTACTCCCAATTGATTTCCTTCCGTATATTGCTGAGCATTATCTCGGGTTACCTGCATTACGTGCAGTACCAACCGCTGATGTTAGTGTCACCTTATCGATGGCTATTGGTGTGTTTATCCTAATCCTCTTTTACAGTATTAAGATGAAAGGAATTGGCGGATTTACGAAAGAGCTCACTATGCAGCCTTTCAACCATCCTGTTTTTATTCCTGTTAACTTGATTCTTGAAGGGGTAAGCCTGCTGTCAAAACCTGTATCACTCGGTCTGCGACTGTTTGGTAACATGTATGCAGGTGAATTGATCTTTATTCTTATCGCGGCTCTGCTTCCGTGGTGGTCACAGTGGTTGTTAAGCCTACCTTGGGCTATCTTCCACATACTGATTATTACGCTACAAGCCTTTATTTTTATGGTTCTGACTGTTGTCTATCTGTCGATGGCATCTGAAGAGCACTAATTTAATTATCAATAATTGTATTAACTGAAACAAACTGGAGACTGTCATGGAAAACCTGAGTATGGATCTGCTGTACATGGCTGCCGCTGTGATGATGGGCTTAGCGGCGATCGGTGCTGCGATCGGTATCGGCATCCTAGGTGGTAAATTTTTAGAAGGTGCTGCTCGTCAGCCAGATTTAATTCCTCTGCTGCGTACACAGTTCTTTATCGTAATGGGTCTGGTCGATGCTATTCCGATGATTGCTGTTGGTCTGGGCTTGTATGTAATGTTCGCTGTTGCTTAATTAACGTTACGGAACACTTTAAGAACATTAATTCACTAATGAATAAGAGGTATTGTCTGTGAATCTAAATGCAACAATCCTCGGCCAGGCTATCGCGTTTGTCCTGTTTGTTTGGTTCTGTATGAAGTATGTATGGCCACCGATTATGGCGGCCATTGAAAAACGTCAAAAAGAAATTGCTGACGGTTTATCTTCCGCAGAACGTGCTAAAAAGAACCTGGAACTGGCGCAAACCGACGCAACCGACCGACTGAAAAAAGCGAAAGCTGAAGCACAAGTCATCATTGAGCAAGCGAATAAACAACGCACTCAAATGATTGATGAAGCAAAAGCAGAAGCAGAAGCAGAACGTGCAAAAATCGTCGCACAAGCGCAAGCTGAAATTGATGCTGAGCGTAAACGTGCACGTGAAGAGTTACGTAAACAGGTTGCGATGCTTGCTATCGCAGGTGCCGAGAAGATCATTGAACGTTCCGTGGATGAAGCTGCTAACAGCGACATCGTTGATAAACTAGTCGCTGAACTGTAAGGAGGGAGGGGCATGTCTGAAATTGCTACTGTAGCTCGCCCCTACGCCAAAGCAGCTTTTGACTTTGCTGTGGAAAACCAATCTGTTGAAAAATGGCAGAATATGCTGGGCTTCATCTCAATGGTGTCGCGTAATGAACAGGTTGGTGAGCTGCTTTCTGGTTCTATTGCACCAGAAACATTAGCTAAAACGTTTATCTCTGTTTGTGGAGATGAAATTGACGAGCATGTTCAAAACTTGATTCGTGTTATGGCAGATAATGGGCGTTTAACTACGCTACCAGAAGTATTAACGCAATTTATTCAATTACGTGATGCTCTGGAATCAACGATTGAAGTTGATGTACTTTCTGCAAACGAGTTGAGTGAACAGCAGTCAGCTAAAATTTCTGCAGCGATGGAAAAACGTCTGTCACGCAAAGTTAAGCTGAATTGCAAAATTGATAAGTCTGTTATTGCTGGAGTGATCATTCGTGCTGGAGACCTCGTCATTGACGGTAGTATCCGCGGTCGCTTAGAGCGTTTAACTGACGTCTTGCAGTCTTAAGGGGACTGGAGCATATGCAACTGAATTCCACCGAAATCAGCGAACTGATCAAACAGCGTATTGCTCAGTTCGATGTTGTGAGTGAAGCTCACAATGAAGGTACGATTGTATCCGTTAATGACGGTATCATTCGTATTCACGGTTTAGCCGAAGTCATGCAGGGTGAAATGATCGCGCTGCCAGGCAACCGTTACGCCATCGCATTGAACTTAGAGCGTGACTCTGTTGGTGCGGTTGTTATGGGTCCTTATGCCGACTTGGCAGAAGGCATGAAAGTAAAATGTACTGGTCGTATTCTTGAAGTTCCAGTAGGCCGTGGTTTACTTGGACGTGTCGTGAATACACTGGGTCAACCAATTGATGGTAAAGGCCCTGTTGAGAATGATGGCTTCTCTCCAATTGAAGTTATTGCTCCAGGTGTTATCGAACGTCAATCCGTTGATCAGCCTGTACAAACTGGTTATAAATCAGTCGATGCGATGATTCCAATCGGCCGTGGTCAGCGTGAGCTTATCATCGGTGACCGCCAGACAGGTAAAACTGCTCTAGCGATCGACGCAATCATTAACCAGCGTGATTCTGGCATCAAATGTGTTTATGTCGCTATCGGTCAGAAAGCATCTACAATTTCTAACGTAGTACGTAAACTCGAAGAACACGGCGCTCTGGAAAACACCATTGTTGTTGTTGCGACTGCATCTGAATCAGCAGCTCTGCAATACCTTTCCGCATACTCTGGATGCGCAATGGGTGAATACTTCCGTGACCGTGGTGAAGATGCACTGATCGTTTACGATGACCTGTCTAAACAGGCTGTCGCATACCGTCAAATTTCACTGTTGCTGCGTCGTCCACCAGGACGTGAAGCATACCCAGGTGATGTTTTCTATCTGCATTCACGTTTACTTGAGCGTGCAGCTCGTGTTAACGCTGAATACGTTGAAAACTTTACTAAAGGTGAAGTTAAAGGCAAAACAGGTTCATTGACGGCTCTGCCTATCATTGAAACTCAAGGCGGTGACGTTTCTGCATTCGTACCGACTAACGTAATTTCGATTACAGATGGTCAGATCTTCCTGGAATCTAACCTGTTTAACTCTGGTATTCGTCCAGCGGTTAACCCAGGTATTTCAGTATCTCGTGTTGGTGGTGCTGCTCAGACTAAAATTATCAAGAAATTGTCTGGTGGTATTCGTACAGCACTGGCTCAGTATCGTGAACTGGCAGCGTTTGCTCAGTTTGCTTCCGACCTTGATGATGCGACTCGTAAACAGTTAAGTCATGGTCAGAAAGTAACTGAATTGCTGAAACAGAAACAATATGCACCGATGTCAGTAGCAGAGCAGTCATTGTCTCTGTTTGCGGCAGAACGTGGATTCTTGGATGATGTTGAGTTAGCGAAAATTGGTGCATTCGAAACAGCATTAGTTTCATATGCACTGCGTGAGCATGCTGACCTTATGAATGAAATCGGCCAGGCTGGTAACTATAACGATGATATCGAAGGTAAGTTGAAAAAACTGCTCGAATCATTTAAAGCAACTCAGTCCTGGTAATACTATTCGGCCCGTGAGTTTTTATGGGCCGTCTGGTTAATAAGGAGAAGCAGTAATGGCCGGCGCAAAAGAGATACGTTCCAAGATTGCCAGCGTGCAAAACACGCAGAAGATCACTAAAGCGATGGAAATGGTCGCTGCGTCCAAAATGCGTAAATCGCAAGAACGCATGGCGGCTAGCCGTCCTTATGCGGAGACCATGCGCAGTGTTATTGGTCACCTAGCGTTAGGTAATCTGGAATATAAACATCCATATCTCGAAGAGCGTGAAGTTAAGCGCGTAGGGTATTTGGTTGTTTCAACAGACCGTGGTCTGTGTGGTGGTTTGAACATTAACCTGTTCAAAAAACTCCTTGCAGATATGAAATCATGGTCTGAGAAAAATGTTCAGGTTGATTTGGCTTTAATCGGCTCTAAAGCGGTTTCATTCTTTGGTTCTGTTGGCGGCAATGTCGTTACACAAGTAACCGGAATGGGGGATAACCCAACGCTTTCAGATTTGATTGGTCCAGTTAACTCTATGCTACAAGCCTATGATGAAGGGCGTTTGGATAAACTGTATGTGGTGACTAACAAGTTCATCAATACAATGTCTCAGGAGCCAACTATTCTTCAATTATTGCCATTGCCTGCAAGCAATGATGAAACATTGAAGAAGAAATCTTGGGATTATATATACGAACCCGATCCTAAGGCGTTGCTGGATACCCTGCTACGTCGTTATATCGAGTCGCAGGTTTATCAGGGCGTCGTTGAAAACCTGGCTAGTGAGCAGGCCGCACGAATGGTAGCGATGAAAGCCGCTACTGATAATGGTGGTAACCTGATCAAAGAGTTGCAGTTGGTTTACAACAAAGCTCGTCAGGCCAGCATTACTCAGGAGCTTACCGAAATTGTTTCGGGTGCTTCCGCGGTTTAACAGCTAGGTTTACGAATTACGTAGAGGATTCAAGATGGCTACTGGAAAGATTATCCAGGTAATCGGCGCCGTTGTGGACGTCGAGTTCCCTCAAGATAGCGTACCAAAAGTGTATGACGCTCTTGAGGTTATGAACGGTAAAGAAAAACTGGTGCTGGAAGTTCAGCAACAGTTAGGCGGTGGTGTTGTCCGTTGTATCGCAATGGGGACATCAGATGGCCTAAGCCGTGGTTTAAGTGTTGTTAACTTAGATCACCCAATCGAAGTACCAGTAGGTAAAGCAACTCTAGGACGTATCATGAACGTTCTGGGTGAGCCTATTGATATGAAAGGTGATATTGGCGAAGAAGAACGCTGGTCAATTCACCGTGCAGCACCTAGCTATGAAGAGTTATCAAACTCAACAGAACTACTGGAAACCGGTATCAAAGTAATGGACTTAATCTGTCCATTCGCGAAAGGTGGTAAAGTTGGTCTGTTTGGTGGTGCGGGTGTTGGTAAAACAGTAAACATGATGGAACTTATCCGTAACATCGCGATTGAGCACTCAGGTTACTCAGTATTCGCAGGTGTTGGTGAGCGTACTCGTGAAGGGAACGACTTCTATCATGAAATGACCGACTCTAACGTTTTGGATAAAGTATCACTGGTTTATGGCCAGATGAACGAGCCACCAGGAAACCGTCTGCGTGTTGCGCTGACTGGTCTGACTATGGCTGAAAAATTCCGTGACGAAGGTCGTGACGTACTGCTGTTCGTAGATAACATCTATCGTTATACACTGGCGGGTACTGAAGTATCAGCACTGTTAGGTCGTATGCCATCAGCGGTAGGTTATCAGCCAACGCTGGCGGAAGAGATGGGTGTTCTGCAAGAACGTATTACCTCAACTCAAACAGGTTCTATCACTTCCGTTCAAGCGGTTTACGTTCCTGCGGATGACTTGACTGACCCATCACCAGCAACCACCTTTGCTCACTTGGACGCAACGGTAGTACTGAGCCGTCAAATCGCATCTTTGGGTATCTACCCAGCGGTTGACCCTCTCGATTCTACTAGCCGTCAGCTAGACCCACTCGTAGTTGGTCAAGAGCACTATGATGTTGCGCGTGGCGTTCAGTCTATTCTGCAACGTTACCAAGAACTGAAAGATATTATCGCAATTCTGGGTATGGATGAGTTGTCTGAAGAAGACAAACTGGTTGTTGCTCGTGCTCGTAAGATCCAGCGCTTCCTGTCTCAACCATTCTTCGTTGCTGAAGTATTTACCGGTTCACCAGGTAAGTTCGTTTCCCTGAAAGACACTATCCGTGGTTTCAGTGGTATCCTGAACGGTGATTACGACCACCTGCCAGAACAAGCGTTCTATATGGTTGGTACCATTGAAGAAGCTGTGGAAAAAGCTAAAAAGCTTTAATCCAGCTGACAGGAGGTTGATATGGTAGCTGCAATGACATACCACCTGACTGTTGTTAGTGCTGAAAAACAAATGTTTGAAGGCCTAGTACAGAAAATTCAGGTGACAGGTAGTGAAGGTGAGCTGGGGATTTACCCGCAGCATACCCCGCTGCTGACTGCCATAAAACCGGGCATGGTACGTATTACCAAGCAGTTTGGTGAAGAAGAACTAATTTACCTCTCCGGCGGTATTTTAGAAGTACAACCAAACGGTGTTATCGTACTCGCTGATACAGCGATCCGTGGTAAAGATTTAGACGAAGCTCGAGCAGTGGAATCTAAACGTAAAGCGGAAGAACACGTCCGTAAAGCACACGGTGATGTTGATTATGCTCAGGCATCGGCAGAACTTGCAAAAGCAATAGCCAAACTTCGAGTGATCGAATTGACTAAAAAGCTAATGTAATGATAGCAGTATAGAAAAAAGCCAGTTGGTTAACCCTAACTGGCTTTTTTATTTGAACGAAATATGTAGTAATTTATAAAGGAAATAGGTTTACTTTCATCCCTAAGTTGGAGTTTCAGGAAAAATGACTGTGCAAAGAAAAAGTGTCGTGATTTTAGCTGCCGGTAAAGGCACACGGATGTATTCAAATCTACCTAAAGTTTTGCATTTACTTGCGGGCAAACCGATGGTGCAGCATGTTATAGATACAGCAAAATCCATTGGTGCATCAGATATTCATCTGGTATACGGACATGGCGGTGATTTACTGAAGGAAAAACTGGGTGAGCAAAACCTAAATTGGGTATTGCAGGCCGAACAACTTGGAACGGGCCATGCGATGCAACAAGCTGCACCAAACTTCCAAGATGATGAAGACATTGTCATGTTATATGGTGATGTCCCATTGATTGCCAAAGATACCTTAGATCGCTTAATTGAAGTGAAACCTGATGGTGGAATTGGTTTACTGACCGTTATCTTAGATAATCCAAGTGGTTATGGACGTATCATTCGTGAAAATAATGAAGTTGTCGGTATTATTGAACAGAAAGATGCGACTGAAGAGCAACGTAAGATCCAAGAAATCAATACTGGTATTATGGTTGCTAGTGGTAAAGATTTTAAACGTTGGTTGGCTCAGCTAAACAACGATAATGCACAAGGCGAATATTACATTACAGATGTCATCGCATTAGCGCATAAAGAAGGGAACAAAATTGCAACTGTTCATCCTAAACATTTAAGTGAAATGGAAGGCGTGAATAACCGTCTGCAATTGGCTGCGTTAGAAAGGGTTTATCAGAAAGAACAAGCTGAAAAACTGTTATTAGCGGGGGTGATGCTAATCGACCCTGCACGTTTTGACCTGCGCGGAACATTGACTCATGGTCGTGACATTATTATTGATACTAATGTGATCATTGAAGGCGATGTGACATTAGGCAATAACGTCCATATTCAATCTGGCTGTATTTTGAAAAACTGTGTAATTGGGGATAACTCAGTTATTAGCCCATATTCAGTAATAGAAAACTCTGATTTATCATCAGAATGCACGGTTGGCCCTTTTGCGCGTTTACGCCCAGGTGCTAAATTAGCGGCCAAAGCGCACGTAGGTAATTTCGTTGAAATGAAAAATGCGTCTTTAGGGTTAGGTTCTAAAGCTGGCCATTTGAGTTACCTCGGTGATGCACAAATTGGTGATAACGTGAATATTGGTGCTGGAACTATCACTTGTAACTATGATGGCGCTAATAAACATAAAACCATTATCGGTGATGATGTATTTGTAGGCTCTGATACCCAATTAGTCGCGCCAGTTTCAGTGGCAAAAGGTGCAACCATTGGTGCTGGTACGACAGTGACTCGTGATGTGAATGAAGATGAGCTTGTTGTTAGCCGTGTAAAGCAAATGCATATAAAAAACTGGCAACGTCCAGTTAAGAAAAAATAAGTAAATATTAAGGAGTGATAGCGATATCTCTCCTATGATAAAAACGCTAATAAATAGCAAAGATTAAAATAGCTACCTAAGGTAGCAATATAAAAATAAATATCCCCATTTTCTACAAGGCTGGGGAACAGTGAAAACTGTACAACAATTAGGTTACGACAAAATAAGGGTCTCTATAGAAAGAGCCTTTTGTCTAGGAATCAATAAAATATGTGTGGAATTGTAGGTGCTGTTGCACAACGTGATATCGCAGAAATTTTGTTAGAAGGTCTTCGTCGTCTTGAATATCGTGGTTACGACTCAGCTGGTATGGCTGTTGTTGATCACGAAGGTCATCTACAACGCTTACGTGAAGTGGGCAAGGTGCAAATGCTGGCGGAAGAAGCGGAAAAGAACCCTGTATCAGGTGGAACGGGGATTGCGCATACTCGTTGGGCGACTCATGGTATTCCAAGTGAACGTAATGCTCACCCGCATACGTCAGGTTATATTGCAGTTGTTCATAATGGTATTATTGAAAACTACTTAGAACTGAAAGAAGAACTGAAAAAACTCGGTTATGTCTTTAGTTCAGAGACTGACACTGAAGTGATTGCTCACCTTGTTCACCATGAACAACAAAAAGGTGGGTCACTGGTGGAAGTGGTTCAACGTGTTATTCCACAATTACGCGGTGCTTACGGTACGGTAATTATGGATAGCCGTATTCCTGAATTATTAGTCGCCGCACGCTCTGGTAGCCCATTAGTTATTGGCTTAGGTGTGGGTGAAAACTTCTTAGCATCGGACCAATTAGCACTACTGCCTGTGACTCGTCGTTTTATTTACCTTGAAGAAGGTGATGTCGCGGAAGTTACTCGCCGTACTGTTCGTATTTTTGATAATAACGGTGCCCCTGTTGAACGCGAGCAAATCGAATCAAATGTTCAATATGATGCAGGTGATAAAGGCGTTTATCGTCATTACATGCAAAAAGAAATTTACGAACAGCCAATGGCAATTAAAAACACCCTTGAAGGGCGTTTTGACAAAGACAATGGCATCGATTTGAGCGAATTAGGCCCTAAAGCTGGTGATATTTTATCTCAAGTTGAGCATATTCAAATTGTTGCTTGTGGAACATCTTACAATGCAGGCATGGTTGCGCGCTATTGGTTTGAATCCTTAGCAGGTATTCCATGTGATGTGGAAATCGCTTCAGAGTATCGTTATCGCAATCCAGCACATCGTAAAAATAGTTTAATGATCACGTTGTCTCAGTCAGGTGAAACGGCGGATACATTAGCGGCATTGCGTTTATCTAAAGAATTAGGTTATCTGACTTCTTTAGCTGTTTGTAATGTTGCAGGCTCTTCATTGGTACGTGAATCAGAATTTGCGTTGATGACAAAAGCGGGTGCAGAAATTGGCGTGGCATCAACCAAGGCATTTACTACACAATTAACTGTTTTACTGATGTTAGTGGCGTATATGGGGCGTTTAAAAGGCGCAAACCCTGAGCTGGAAGAAAATATTTCCCATGCATTACATGCGCTCCCTTCCCGTATTGAAAGCATGTTGTCTCAAGATAAAGTCATCGAAGCATTAGCGGAAGATTTTTCTGATAAGCACCATGCATTATTCTTAGGTCGTGGTGATCAATTCCCTATAGCAGTTGAAGGGGCATTGAAATTGAAAGAAATTTCATATATTCATGCGGAAGCTTACGCTGCGGGTGAATTGAAACATGGTCCATTAGCGTTAATTGATGCAGATATGCCTGTCATTATTATTGCTCCTAATAATGAGTTACTTGAAAAGCTTAAATCAAATATTGAAGAAGTGCGTGCTCGCGGCGGTTTATTGTATGTGTTTGCTGATAAAGACGCGGGATTTGAAGCCAGTGAAAATATGAAAATCGTTTCTTTACCTCATGTTGAAGAACTGATTGCACCAATTTTTTATACTGTCCCATTACAATTACTGTCTTATCACGTCGCATTAATTAAAGGTACTGATGTAGATCAGCCTCGTAACTTAGCGAAATCTGTTACGGTTGAGTAATTAATAAATTGATTAATAAAGGGCTCATTATTTAACCGTAATGAGCTTTTTTTTCAAATTTAAGCAATCTTGAACATATTTGTGTTGATTGTATACGTATAGAAAATAAAAAAGAAAGGCAAGAAAAAGTTGAATATATTGATAACCTCTTCTTTATAAAAAAAGAAAATGCGTTAAGTATCAATGATCTTTCTTTTGAAAATAGTGTTTTTTTACTTGCACTTATACGGTGTTGTGCTGATGAAAACCTAATGTATTTAGATAGCCTTGATAATCGGAGGTATGAAAAATTAACACCGAATTATAATTTTGATCTGTTAATTATAGAACAGCTTTATACCGCTGGTTTAGTCACTCATTTTCCTGCATCAGGGGCATTTTCCTTGTAAGAAAAATGACCCTGTGTTGTGGAATAGTATCGTTAGTAAGGATGTTATTTCACTTTCCTTTCAATTTTGGTAAAAGATCTTCTATTTCAGAATAATAAAAAGGCTTTTCATTATTCGTTTTAAGTGGGTTTATAGTAAATATATCCTTATAAATTTCATGTATTGTTAGGGTTCCTAATGAGGGATATTTTTTTAACCCAGTAGCTTGTGCTACAAAGTCGACATCAATAACATATTTTTTTCCATTATTATCTATTTTAACATTTCCTTCAGAACCATAATCAAATAAAATACGCCCTTTCTCTTTTACAAAGTCAAATGCATTTTTTCCAGTTATAGACTTACCATCGACATATTTGGTAATTAGTACTTGTTTACCATTTTTTAATGTGATTCCTCGAGAAAAATCATTATCCCTATTTATTTCATTTAATACATTTGAACAGCGAGAGTACTCGGTGTTTTTATTACTTTTCTGTATATTGTCATCATTGGGTATTTTGATAACAAAGTTACCTATCCTATAGGCGGCTCCATATACCCCTTTTCCGATGAGATCGCCGGAACATAGGACTATAGTATGATCATTATTCCCTGTTGGAATGAATGTTTTTCGGTGGTTTTTAATTAAATTAATATATTGTGAGGGTAGTATTTTATTTTGTGATTGAGTGTAAATTACATTTTTCTCCCTAATTATTTCAGAAAATAAATCTATATTACCTATACTTTCTATGTTTTTTTTATCGCTTTTTATTTTGTTTGATATAATTTCTTTTTTATAATTTAGTTCTATGTTTTTGTTTGCTATATTTACTATCTTGTTTTTTAGTGTGACCTTGTTGGAAATGTTATATATTTTATTTGGGTTATGTTTATAATCAACATTGATAATAATTGGTCTCATAATAATCTCCATTTAAATATGTTGTATAATGATATTAAAATTAAGAGATTATTTATTTTAAAAAAGGATGTTATGAGTCGTTTTTCAATAAGTTAATCATATCACTAAATATAGATTGCCATTCATTATCATCGATTTCCATTAATCCCATATAGCGCAGCATAAAAGCGCCTTCAGTTGCTAGAAAAATAATTCTTGCCTGTTTGCCTTTTTCTGTGGATGTATCCAGGTTTTCAATACGTTCACGATACCAAATACGTGTACTTTTAAGGTATTCCGGCGTTTGTAATAATGACGCCATTAAGGCCGCACCTTTGGCCATTGAGACTTTATCGTGCTCATGGGTTGCTTGTAGATGGGCTAAAATTTTCCTTTCTGGGCTATTATCTTGCTCAATAACTCGGTTGAATACTTCATCATAGGATCGGCCCCAACGTTCAAACATCGCATCGATAAGGGCCTCTTTATTGCCAAAGCAGTACTGAACTCCACCTTTAGAGATCCCCATTGCTTTTGCAACAGCATCAATAGTCAGGGCTGCGGCCCCTTGTGTAATGACGATTTCTTCAGCGGTATCCAGTACCTTATCGCGATCAATCGTTCGTTGACGTCCCATTTAGAAAAACCTCTTTTCAATACATACGTATGGATTTATATTATAGCACGATCATCAATAAAGCGTGATCAACTAAACTCATTGAGAGAATTTTATGTTAGCCGATTATAAACGCTGGATAGTACTTCTGTTAGTATCAAGTGTGTTATTTCTTATAGTTATTGATGTTACTGTGCTTTATACCGCACTGCCCAAGTTGACTCATGATTTAGGTGCGACCGCATCTGAAAAACTATGGATTATGAATGCTTACCCATTAGTGGTTGCAGGTTTATTGCCTGCTGCGGGAATGTTAAGCGATAAAGTGGGTCATAAGCAGATGTTTTTATTGGGGCTACCATTATTTGGCATAGCGTCATTATGTGCGGCTTTTTCGCCAACGGCGATGAGTTTAATTTTATCTCGAGGCTTCCTCGCGGTTGGTGCTGCTGTAAGTATGCCAGCGACATTAGCGATTGTTAGGAATATTTTTTTAAACCCAAAAGAAAGGGCGCTCGCAATCGGTATTTGGTCTGCTGTGGCATCAGGTGGTGCCGCTATTGGCCCTTTAATTGGCGGTATCTTACTTAACCATTTTTGGTGGGGTTCTGTTTTTTTAATTAATGTTCCTGTTGTGTTATTAGTTTTACCATTTGCTTATTGTTTGGTTCCTAAATGCGGTGGGAATAACAACAAAAAAATCGATGTACTGGGGGCTATTTTAGTTTTGATCGGGCTTATCAGTTCTATTTATACATTAAAAGAAATAGGTAAAGCTTATACAGATTGGACTGCTGTAATGGCTTCAGGGGTTATTGGTGTGGTCTTTTTGGCGGTCTTTAGGCATCGGCAAATCACATCGGAATCGCCAATGATTGATTTTGCCTTATTGAGAAATCCTAAATTTAGTGCTGGTATCTTGATGGCAATTATATCCCTTGTGGTTATTGTTGGGGTCGAACTGCTGCTTAGTCAGCGGTTGCAGTTGGTACTAGGTTATACGCCATTTGACGCGGCGCTTTATATCATGCCTATTCCTATTGCCTCGTTGATCTCAGCCCCTTTAGCGGGGGTGTATTTGCATAAGTTAGGTGAAACAAAATTAGCTGTTTTAGGGTTTACATGTACCTTAATTGGTGTTGTTGGTTTAGCGTGGGTATTTAAAACATCAACAGGTTTATTATTACTTTCATTCTTATTTTTGATTGGCTTTGGGTTAGGGGCTATTTTTACTACGGCTTCTACAACGGTAATGTTAAGTGCATCCGAAGAAAAAGCAGGTATGGCAGCTTCTCTTGAAGAGGTTGCTTATGAAATTGGTAGTGTACTTGGCGTGACTTTTATGGGGGGGTTGATGAGTGCTGTTTATACGTTAAAGCTATCCCTTCCAGATGATTTAGCGGTCAGTAATAAGGTCTATGATAGCATTGATGAAGCGTTGCTGGTTTCTGAAAAGCTACCATTAGACAGTGCTAACAGATTAATTAATCAGGCTAATATTGCTTTTGATCATGCCTTTTTAGTGGTCATGATAGCGACGATTGTTGTCTTGCTTGTTAGCATATTGGCTCTACCGTACTTTATGCGTACTAAAAAACACTGAATTAATTAAAAATGGGAGCTAGGTTGCTCCCATTTTAGTTGGATTTAATTATTTCACTTTACGGATCATGATGATAGCCATCAACGGGCTAAGGGCAAATAACGCAAATAGCCAGATAGATGCCTGTTGTGCCCCCAACATTCCGCCGGGGCTGATTAGCCCACTATTGTTAACAACGACACCAACAAGAGCTGCTGATAAGGCCGTGGCATATAGCTGAATAGTAATTATTGAAGAAGATGCAAGGTTTTCTTCCCCTTTTGGCGCATTATTAAATACACGTAGAACGAGGTGAGGCCAACAAATGCCAATACCTAGCCCAACGCCCGCCATAGCAATTAAGTAAATAATAAATAAAGGTAAAGATTCGATCAGTTTCTGGTTATGCGTCAATACTGCTAGAACAATCAGAGATATAAATATGATGACCGGCCCGACTCTTATAATCTGAATGACTACCTTACCTGTTTTATTTGCACTAAATAGTGCCCCTATTGTCCAGCCAGCAGCCATGATCGCAGTTAAGTACCCTGCATATAATGGTGAAAAGTGATGAATGGTTTGAAGAAAATAAGGTACATAAATTTCTGTTGTCATGCCACCAACAAGTAAGCACATAGTTAAAAAAATCACACCAAGCTGATTTTTTAACGAATAGGAGCCGGTTGGTAATAAACGTTTTCCGTTTTTCCCATCTAACAACACAATAATAATAAGTGTGGCGAGGCCAATGAATAAGCCAATCAGGTTTACTAGTAATTTTTCCGATAAGCTACCAATTGAAATAGCAAGAACTGAGATAACAAGTAATGATATTGCTAAGAAAGGAATTTTAGCCGTTTGAGGTGGCTGGTTTTGCCTTTTTGGTAGTTGTCCGATGACAATTAAGGATAAAAAAACGGCTACAGGGAGTAGGGCCCAAAATGCCCAGCGCCAATGACCTCCCTCTGCAAAAATACCACCAATGGCTGGGCCACATAAGGTCGCTATTCCCCACATACCAGAAACGACGCCCATCGCCCGTGACCATAAATTTTCTGTGAAAACAATTCGGATCAAAGCATAACTTAGTGCGAATAAAATCCCCCCACCAAGTCCTTGTAGCGCTCTCCCTCCAAGTAATATCAACATAGATGGGGAAGCCGCACACCAGATAGACCCAAGGGAAAATAATATTAATGCTATTAAATAGGCAAATTTAGGCCCAAAGCTATCTAAAATTTTGCTGGAAAGCGCTGAACCGACAATTGAAGTTGCCACAAACAACGTGGTATTCCATGCATAATATTCAAGACCACCAATATCGTTAACCACACTGGGTAATATGGTTGTTACGATATAAATATTAATAGCGTGTAAGGCAACGCCTCCAGTGAGCGCTATTGTGAGTAATGCATTGGAACCACTGAGTAAATCAGCCCATTTACCCTGTGCTGTTGTTGGTGTTTTATTGCTCATAGAGAGACCCGCTAGACGGAATAGTCAGAAAAGAGGTATTATCCAAGTAATGTATTGGATAATAGAGTCGTATAATGATTAAAGCAAGTAATTACTTTGATAATTTAAATCTCACTCAAGCCGTAGATAAAGTCCTTTTTTGTATTAAAACGAAAGGGCCAATATCTACAGCAGTAATCGCTAAAGATTTAAATCTGACGGGGGAGGCTGCACGGCAACACCTTCAAAAGTTAGTTACTTTAGGGTTAGTGGAAGGTGCTCAGTGTATGTCACAAACCGGAGCGGGAAGGCCTCGGCAAAATTGGGTTCTCACTGAATTAGGGCACCAGCGTTTTCCTGATACCCATGCGCAATTAGCTCTGCAATTAATTGATTCTGTTCGTACTATTTTTGGTGATGAGGGTTTAGAGCGCCTGATAGGCCAAAGAGAAGAGGAAAGCCGAGATAAATATTTTGCACGTTGTAAAGGTTTGGCATTGCCGGAACGTTTAGCAGCATTAGCAGAAGTCCGGAGCGAGGAAGGCTATATGGCGAAAGTTGAGCAAGATAATGACAGTTGGTTATTTATTGAAAATCATTGCCCAATTTGTGCTGCCGCGACGGTTTGCCAAAACTTTTGCCGTTCGGAATTAACTTTATTTAGCGAGGTAGTCGGTGACGAGGGGAGTGTTGTGCGTGAGCAATACTTGCTAAATGGTGCGGCACGTTGTGTATATCGAGTCACAGTTAAAAACTAAATACCAAGAAGTCTTGGTATTTAGTTATCAAAATAAGCTTATTGATAAACAGTGAGTGTTTCCGTTGATTCTATATGTGGCGCTAGTTCTTGTTTATCTAACCATAATGGTTTTTTACCGAACTGGTTGTACAGTGAAAGCTGGTCTTGGTAATGGGGTGAGCGTTTGCCTTGGGGCGAAATAAAACCACTTTGACCAGGAGCAACAACATCCCACGCTTGAACACCATTTTCAGTAAATACCACAAGGTCATTTTCTGTACCTCTATTATGGTATTCATTTTGATGGAAATTTTCTTTTGCTAGAGCCTGTGGAACCCCAAAGAAATTATTTTCACGGAAAGTTAATGCAGTAGCATTGGTTTGCCAGTTTGCAGGGTCGTCGCCGTATTTATCTTTCATTTTTTGGTAGGTGGTATCCAGTGCTTTTCGGATGATAGTATTCTTGGATTGACCTGAAAAAATATCCACTGTTTGAGGAATAGCGGAGTCATTACCCAGTAGTGATTCATAAAGTAACTTGGCACCCGTGCTAATATTTAATGACCCTGTAGGCCCTTCTTGTGTGGTTTCATAACCACTTGCAAGATACCATTTATCAAATGGGGCTGGGATCGTTTGGCCTAATGTAGTTTTGAGCATCTCTTTTAACCAAATATCAAGGATGGCTGAACCAGGGTGAATATAGTGTTTACCATCACTGGATAATTGGTTTATACCATCCCATTGTTTGAGTATTGAGACTAATTTGGCTGCGTTATCACTAGCTGGTAAGGCTTCAGTAGCTTGGCTTAAATAAGGCATAAATAAACGCCGGTTGAGGTCAACACGGCTAGTCTGTTGTAAAATACTCCACATATCATCTGATGTTAATTTATCATAAGAATCTATGAGGTTATCTATCTCTGTCACTCTATCCGCACTGCCCCAGAGAAAAGCAAAAAGGTCGCTCGCAGGGTAATTTTTTGCGGGGGAATTATTCCAGTTAGCGATATAACCTGATTTAGGGTTATACACTTTAGGGTTGTTTTCGAAGGGTTGCATACCTTTCCAATCCCAATCACCTGTTCCTGGAACAGGTAAACGCGGATCATGGTTAGCTTGGCGATCTGGGTAATGACCGGTGTGAACATAGCCGATGTTTCCGTCTTTATCGGCGTAGTACCAGTTAATTGTGAGGGCTTGGTCCTTTGCTTGGTTTAGCCATTGCTGCCAATTTTGTGCTTGCCCTTGTTTAACCCATGCCATTAATGATGATACTTCTTTCCCATCCCACGCGCGAGATTTACTGTAAGCGGTGTGAGTAGAGTCGTCGCGCTTAATAATATTGCCATGAACTGTACGGTAAACAGCAAAGGTAACCGGTTTTTCGCCTTTTACGTTGATTGTTTCTTGGCGTGTTAGCATTTTTTTCCATTGGCCTTGATGTAAATAATTATTGGGGTTTTCAGGTGAAACTTCTTCAGCAAAGATATCAACACCATCGCCAAACCCTGCCGTTGACCCCCAAGAAATATGGCCATTATGACCGAATAAAATAGCTGGGTAGGCAAAAGGAGTATTTCCAACAATGTTAAACCCTGCACCATGCAAACCAATACCATAGGTATATGCGGGGTTAAACCAACCGAACTGAGGGCCGTTGAGTAAAATAGCGTTTGCGCCAGAAGCTTTATTTTTCCCCACTAACCAAATATTGCTGGTGGTGGGGTAGCCCGCAATCCCATTAGCTCCACCTTGTTCGTACTGTTGGGAAATTAACGCATTGTTTTGTTTAGGGGAAAGAGCAATAAGTTTACCTGAGTTATTTTTAGCGGGTCGATCAAACATGGGAGCCGTTAAACGGTAATCATTAATTTGATTCAATTGTGTTGTTATTTTGTTATTTTTTGAATCTGAATAGGTAAATTCTTGCGGTGAGATGGTTGTTGGTGCATTGGGGTTATTAAGCCAATTAATTTGGTCAAAGACTTTTACTCCCATTTGTTCACCATACTTATCTTTCAGTGCAGTAAGTAATGCAAGGTTATCAATTTCACTGTTCATATCAGAAAAACGATTTGCCATTGTACCAACCATGATCATGGCAACATCAAAGCTATCCCATTGTGAAGGTAAAAAACCATAATCGATAAACTGCTTAGGCATTAATTCATTTGGTTTTTCATTAACTTGTTTTATCCATGCATTCATTCCATCAGCATAACCTTTTAGAATATCTTTCTGTTCTGTCGGTAAATGAGTTATTTGTTGATGAATAGAATCTGGCCAATAGTTAGTTCTAATATCTTTGTCAAAAGCGATGTAATCTTTACCTAACACTTCTGAAACCGTGCCCTGTGTGCTGCGTTTCGCCATTTCCATTTGGAACAGCCTGTCTTGTGCGACAGCATAACCATACCCATAAAAAAGGCTATAAGTATCATCGGCATAAATATGAGGAACACCATAGCTGTCTCGTTCAATTTTCACTTGTGTAGTGTGTGCGGCAAGTGAGGTGAATGACAAGGTGGTTAACCCGAAAACCATTGCGATAGGTATGACTTTTTTTTTCATCGGTTGTGTCTCCATTGTCGTTATTGTTTTTTGAGACTAGCATTATTACATTGTTAATTATTGGTTAATTTTAAGTTAATTATTAATATGTGAATCAAGCTCACAAAAAGGGATACGTAAAATGGGAAAAAAGATAAAAAATGAGTCAAATGGTGGGGTTATTTGAGCGAAGAACAACGCGTTTTTTTGTCGTAACGATTAGCCAACCATGCGTAGGTAATACCAGCTAGGGCACCAGCAATATGGGATTCAGTAGAAATATACAGGTTAATGGGGAGCAAGCCGCTAGCCATCGTACCAAAATAAAATAACACGAATAATGCAATGGCAATATCAACCCATTTTCGCCGTAAAAAGCCTTGGGCAATGAGTAAGCCCCATAGACCAAAAACCCAGCCACTAGCACCGATATGGATAGCATTACGGCCTAGTAACCAAACAGCTAAACCACCAACACTGATAATAAACAATGATGCCAGTAGATAAGCTTTAACTGTGCGATGAAGTAGCAAGGCACTTAAAATGATAAATGGCGGTAAATTGCTGAATAGATGCCCCCAACTACCGTGGATAAAGGGGGCAAAAAAAATGCCTAGTAACCCGGTCATGGTTCGAGGGACAACCCCAAAGGGGGTTAACCCACCCGCTGTTAGACTATTAATTAACTGAACAATAATAAAAATTGCTACCAGAAAAATTAATAGCCTAATACGCGGGTAACCTTGCAAAAAGTTCATCAGGGGTTACCAAGGGCTTGGACGCTTTCTACTAATGAAGCTAGCTGGCCCACGACCCGATCACCAATATCGGCATTATCGCCACCAAGTGCTTTATTACGCATGAAGTCTTTCTTAATTTGCTGCCAGCGTTTAGCATCTTTCTGAGAAAGAGTGCCACGTATTTCAGCCAGTTTAAGTAAGTTTTCTTCTGCACCAGTGGTTAAAAGTTGAGCTTCCCCAAGGTAGTGGTCATCAAGTAACCTTTCTAGCTCATCGTCATTCATAACTGAAGAAACCTTTTCACTCAATTTATTCATGTTTCGATAGCTACCTTGTAGGCGGAAAGCCGGCTCTGTACGGTATTTATCTGATTGGGCTGCACTTGCGATATACTGTTGGTTCACCTTCAATACAATATCTCGTAACTTAATCATTTTTTTGATTACTGAAGTAATTTCATTTATTTCAGCATCAGAATATGGGTAGCTGAGTGAGTTAGTTGAGATTGATTTCCCCATAGCTTTGTCGACAAATAAGTAGAGGTCATTAAGGTCCCGTAACGCTAGAGGGGCTAATACAGGGTTAGATGTGAGGCTATTTTCGATATAACTCAATGCAAAAGCATCATCCATCCCACCTAATACTTCCCCGAGGTTATAGATATCAGCACGGTTTGCTAGCATATCTGGAATACGGAACACTTCTCCTGACTCGGTATAAGGGTTACCGGCCATGACGACACAGAATTTTTTGCCTCGCATATCATAAGTTTTGGTTTTTCCTTTCCAAACCCCTTCAATGCGCCTTGTTCCATCACATAAGGAAATAAATTTCTGTAAAAACTCAGGGTGTGTATGTTGTATATCATCGACATATAGCATCACATTATTCCCCATTTCGAGGGCTAAATTCAGCTTTTCAAGTTCTTGCCTTGCCGTGGCATTAGGTGCTTGTTCGGGGTCAAGGGAAAGCACATCATGCCCAAGAGCAGGGCCATTAACTTTCATAAAAATTAACCCTAAGCGATCTGCCGCGTATTCCATTAAGGTAGTTTTACCATAACCTGGTGGGGATATCATTAATAGTAGCCCCATTAGGTCGGTGCGTTTCCCTTCCCCAAGAGCCCCTATTTGTTTCGCCATATTGTCACCAATAATTGGCAAATAAACATCATTTATCAATTTATTACGAACAAATGAACTCAGTGGTTTGGCTTTGAACTCATGAAGTTTTAAGCGACTACGTTCTGTGGCAATAATGCGTTGTCGTAATGCTTGATACTGGCGAAATTCAGGAATAAAACGTTTCCTTTGCCCACGCATACGACCAAAGTAATTATCTAAACTTAAGGATAAAGTCTGGTTTTCAATCGTTGGATGCTCACCTAGCAAACCGCTAACTTTAAAGTAAAGGTCAGCTTCACTATAACGGGCAGAGGCGACTTTATCTAATATGATAATCGCGATTGCACCTGGTATATAAGGTTCTAGATGAGAAAATTCAGGTACAGAACATAGCCCTTGTAGCCAGTTTTGAATTAATGACCAGCGTTGAGCATAGCGAGTACCTAAGTTTTGTTGTGAACGATTGAAATCGAGCCACATATGCGCATCTTCCAATCGGCTTTGTAATGCGAGCACTAATTCCCTAGCATATTTACTATAAACCAATTCTATGGGTGTTCTCGCTAAGGCAAAACTTAGATATTCAGCAGCCTGAGTCTGTACATACCCTTGGCATTGAATTGGGTTATCTTGTAAAAATAAGCTGATACCAGCTTCAATTTCGGCTTGTAGGTCAAGTAGGGCATTATCATTATGGAATAATTGGTGAATATTCATTGCCGTTCTTGCGCGTTCCGGCCATTGAGCAGGGTAATCTTCGTTTTGTACTTGTTCCCAATAGATTGCAGCAATGGCACGGGCTGTTGGGTTATAACGTAGAAGGTCTGCATTTTCACCGATTGGCAGTAATTTTTTCAGTAGTGCAACGGCATCATGGTCATGAATACCTTTTTCATAGCCTTCTTTGTAACGTGGGCTAGCAAAATCACGGACAATTTTCTCAAGTTTTTCTGGGGAAGTTAACGCACTTTTTAGAAGACTAAAATCCAGCCCGTCTTGGCGCTTGGTTGCCGCATAAATAATAGAATAAGCAAGGTATTCTGAACGATAAACGGTATCAGACTCAGATTCTAGTGATGCACTCCAATAAGGTCGTAACTGTGATAACTCTGCATTCTCAATAGGTTCTTGGAAATCAGTCCCTGTTAGATAAACCCACAGTTGATCATTCTTAGGTAAAATCGTTAGGTCTAGTTCTTGGGTATTCACACTAAAACGGTGACGACCCAATTTAATGATATTGCCGCCATCTTCAAAAATATCTGTTTTATCCCTTAGGACGCGGATAGCTTGGTCGCGAGAGGCTTTTAAACGAGCATCGATATCATCTGCCTTAACGTTATCGTTAATTTCCCTTAGTTTTTCAATAATTTCGCGAGTTTTTAATGCGAGGGGATCAGATGCGAAGAAAGCGTTAAGTTCATCTTGAGATTGTAAACGGGCGGTTCTACGTTGCAAGCTATCGAGTAGGCGATCTGCTGCGGTTAATAAGTTTTGAGCACGACGTTGGCGGTCGTCAATTAGAACTTGTTTATGGGACTCAAAGGTTTCGAGTAATTCTTCACGTTTAGCAAGAATATCATCGAGAAATTCATCATGGCTACTAAACTGGCTTTCCAGTTCTTCTAATTGAACCAGTAATCTTGATAGCTGATCATCACAACTTTCAGGGTCAGAGGCAAGGGAAAGTGCATTGGTGATCCCTTGGCTAAACAAGCGAAATTGAGCCCCAAATTGCGCGACAGTTTCCACGCTACTTTGAGATTTTCGTTTTTGTTGTAAGCGAGCACGAGACTGGTTTAATTGTGCATATATTTGTGAGATAGCATCAATAATACTTGTTTGTTGAGTGACATCGTTAAAAGACAATGATGCCATTAAATTGGATAACATATCTAAATCAGCAGACATTTTTTCCATGTCATTCATGGGGACGTCTAACTGAGCACTGTTTTGTGATTTTTCTATTTGTTCTTCAAAAATAGCAAGCTGTGATTTAAAAGGTAGTAATGCTTTATCGCTTGCAAGGAACGCTGCGGTTGCTTGTGAAACAGATTGCTGAGCTTCAATTATTTCATTTTCCATTTCGCTGAGTTGTTCTAAATCCATATAGCGAAATTCACGTAATGAAATTAAATGCCCTCGATGTGCATTGAGAGAATTTAAGCCATCAACAAACTGTTGAATATCAGTCCAACCATCAGGCAGTGTCAAAGAAAGTAGTGATTTTTGACGACTGACCGCCTCATTCATTGATTTGGCGGATTGTTGCCTAATACTCTCAACTTTTTCATACTCATCAAGAACTAATTCACTAGTCTGAGTAATCTCTTTCAGTAATTTACCAATACTTAGGCACTGGTCATCACTGAGCCAATAATAGAGATCTAATAAATTTTTGGGTTGTTGGCTAAGTTGTTCATAGCGCGCAATAGAAACTTGGTTACCTTCTATCTCTTTTGCAACATGCAAAATTTCTGAAATACCCCTTACTAAATCAGCATTACCTATACGCCCAAAAAAACCACTCCGGGTTGGTTGCTGATCTGCAAACTCTTCTGAGTAAAAAGGTGTTTGCCAAACCTGCATAGGATGCACTCGGGTGGCTTCCTCCCCTTCACCTTCAAACAGTACCATTTTGCCATCTTCAAACATGGCGTAACCATGCCCAATAAGCGGAACGGATAATGTACGTTCGATTAAATTATAGTTAAATAGGGCAAGGCGACCTTGGTTTGGGGAATAGAAAACATATAAGACATCTTCACCATTTGGAGAACGACGTAAACGACGAAAACGCATTCCCTCCATGGGCTGATCAAAGGTTTTGTAATCGCCATTTTGTAAATAGTAGCCACCAGGGAAAATAATGCCGTGATCTTCAGGTAGCTGAACACAAGCTTGCCCAATGGCATCGATGCGTTGTACTGATTGGGATAATGTGTTGTAAACCAGATAACGCCAGCTTTCTTCTCGGTAAGGCAGAACCTTTAATATAATTAAGCTGCCTGTTTGAGCGTATTCAATTTGTGCGTCATCAAGAGACTGGTTTTTATCCAGAACAGCTTCCCGATAAATCCCTAAACCATCTTCAGTATTATTTTCACACTTAATTGTTAAGTCGCCACCGATAGTTTCAATAAATACAGTATCAAGAATATTTAGATGAGGGTAACGACCATTAACCGTGTTTTCGCGTGTGGTTTTATGCCATTCAAAGTCATACGCGGGAGGAAGAGCTATGTCCCGCTCACCTCGATTATCTATATATTCGATACGGCGTTTATCACTTGATATAGACCAACGGAAAACACGGACATCAGTGATGCGGTCACCAATTTGGAAACTGGCGAGAAGTTTCCCATCCCTTTCAACAAGCTGAAGGAGTTGGGTGTTTTTATAGTAAGTGTACAGTTCAGTAAAATCTTGAACAAAGCGATTATCGCTTAAAAAGGTTTCTTCGTAAGGGACGGCTTCAACATCAAATTCGTCCTCACCTTCGACGAGTCGATATAATGAAAAAACATCTTCAAGGTGAGTTTCTTTTTTAAGCCCGAGGAAAACGTTATAACCAAATAAAAGCCATTCACCAACACGAACAATGTCCCTTGCTTGGCAATTATTTTCAGTACGAATACGAATGCGGCCAATAATATCCATTTGGCTTTGGCCAAATTCTTCTAGCCGTTTTTCATTCAGTAACGAAGCTTTTTGATGAAGTTGCTGACCTTGCTCGGTTAGGCGCTTACGCAATATTTCATACGCCCCCCCTTCTGCGACAGCGCTATCGAGTATTTCTTGTTCGCGATCCGTATCCTGAATATCTGACATGGTGCAGCAAATTCCCTTAACTAAGACAATAAAAATGAAAAGCGATTAGGGGTAGAATTACCCCTATATGTGCTGATTACTTAAAGTTGGTCATCTGTCGGTGGAATAGGTTTTGCAGTGACTGTTTTTGCCAGTTGCCCTGCCCCTTTCGCTGCCATAAAGCCATTGATTAGGTCTTGAACTTCAGGGTTTTTTAGTAAAGCGGCAATATCAACTTTCTTATCTTCTTTGCTGCGATTAATTAGTTTTTCAACATTCTCTTTAGCGAAGCTGCTTTTATCCATAAAACCATCAACAGCTTTGCCTAAGCTAAGTGCTTTTGAGAAAGTATTAAAGAAGCTGCCATCACCACCTACAATTTCGATATTGGTTTTGCTCAGTGCAGCAGCCAATACATCGGCTTGTTCACGAGCAATTTCTTTATTCGCATCAATAGAGGCCATGGCTTGTTCAAATTCTTTCTCAAGACGCATACGGAACTCTTCATGAGAACGAGCAGTATCGCTGAGGTGATCCATTGATTTAAATTTATCTGTTAAACCATCAGCTTCGGCTTTCAGGCGTTGGCGGATAACTTCTGCTTGTGCTGAACCTAATTGACCTTCACCGCGAGCTTGTGCTGCCAGTTTTTCTTCAAGGACTTTGGCATCGGCTAAGCCTAATTTTTCTTTAGCGTTAGCTTGTTGTTCTTCACCACGAGCTTGCGCTGCTAATTTTTCTTCAAGAATTTTTGCTTCAGCAAACCCTTGTTGTTGCTCAGCTTTTGCTTTAGCTTCCATAACTTGGGCTTCAGTTAAGCCTTTTTCTTTCAAGCCACGTGCTTCGGCTAGCAGTTTCTCAGCCGTGATATTAGCAAGTACTAAACCTTCTTTTTCTTCGGCTTCCGCAGTTGCTTGGCGAACACGAGCTTCTGCTAAACCTAATGCGGCATGCTCAGCTTCAATACCTTCAGCTAAACGTTTTTTCGATTCAGCTTGTTTTGCTGATGCTTCTAATTCAGCTTGTGCCATCGTACTGATTTCTTCTGCACGGTGTTTAGCGCTAGCTTCATCTGCGGCAGCTTTTTTCACTTGGCGGACTAAAGACTCTTCCGCTTCTGCTTCGGCATTAATGACAGTGACTTTTTTCATACGCTCAGCTTCAGAAACTTCGCGAACTTCTTTAATGCGTTCCTCTTCTTGTGCAACCGTTTTTTCCACTGCTACACGCTCACGGATTACATTAGAGATATTCTTACGTTCTTCTTCCAGCGCTTTTTCTTTTTCAATACGTTGTAATTCAACTTCTCGTTCACGAGCAACGACTTCAAGTTCACGAGCACGGCTAACGCGTTCTTCTTCAATAGCAACAGCGCGAGTGCGGTTCTGTTGAGCCACTTCGACTTCACGCATGCGGTTTTCTTCACGAATTTCAATTTCTTGCTGAGTTTGGATACGTGCTTGTTCTGATTTTAAACGTTCTTCTTCTTGAACACGTAAAGTTTCAGCCTGTTCACGCGCTCGGATATTATCGATTTCACGTTTTTGACGGGCTTCTGCATCAGCTTGTTGACGCTCAAGTGCTAAGCTAGCTTCACGCGTTTCCACATTTTTCTTTTGAATCGCCAGTTCTTGGTCTCGTTCTTTCTGGTTGGTTTCTATATTGTGAATAGCCGTAATTTCAGTAATTTTACGAATACCTTCGGAGTCAAAAATATTATTTGGGTCGAGGGCTGATTTTGGTGTCTGTTCTAGGTAGTCGATAGCGACATCTTCCAGAGCGTAACCGTTGAGGTCTTTACCTATTACATCCACAATGCGGTCACGGAAATCTTGTCTATTTTCAAATAATGTTGCTAAATCTAATTGTTTACCGACAGTTTTTAATGCTTCTGAGAATTTAGCACTAAATAAGGTGCTGACGGCTTGGTGGTCTGATGCGCGGTCAACCCCGATAGCTTTAGCCACTTTCAGTACATCTTCAGTGGTTTCATTTACGCGCAAGTAGAATGCAACCGTGATATCTGCGCGTAGGTTATCATGACAAATAAGGCCATCTTTACCGCGACGGTCAACTTCCAGAGTCAGCAATGAAATACGCATGAACTCTTTTTTGTAGATAACGGGATAAACTAATGCCCCAGTAAAATGTACTTTTGGTTGAGACGACATATCGTTGACAATCAAAGCAGTACCTTGTGGGACTTTGATATAGAAGGCTTTGAATAACCCAAAAAACCCTAAAATAACTAGGATTATCCCTCCGACAATGGTTAAAAAGGGCATTAATGCAGCCAAATCCATATTTTTTCTCCATAGGTTCTGACGATGTCGTCATTTCGATGATTCAAGCAAGTATTATTTTATATAACAACCAATAGCTTTAGTTGCGGAATTCTTTTTCAGTGACAACTTGGTAACTGTGTGAGTCTGCGTCATAGCTAATAATAACAACGCGATCACCCCGTTTTATACCTTCTGTAAATGGCGCTCGTATTTGCAAAATTAGCCCGGCACCACCATCTTCGAGTATGGCTTCACCGTTTTTTTCATTGACGGTACCTGAGCGGACTGTGGCATATTTCCCGATGAGTTGGTGTACTGTTTTGGGTTTATTGAGGCTAATAAGTTTATTCCGTACAGGTTTTAAGCAAAGGGCGGTTAAGTGAAGTGAGATAAATATCGTGATAACAAATACAGCAAAACCAACAAGATAACGCAATAGACTTAAATCAATAAAGCGAATAAAACCATAAACACTAAAGTAGGTGATCACCCAACCAAACAGTGTAAATAATGTCAGAATAATGGTGACAGGGACCCCTGCTAACCCAAGTTTTGTTAACCACCCAGCAAAACCTGTTGCGTCAATACCGCTATCAAATTCAGTATCAACATTGAATAAATCAATATCTAACAGACCAAAAGCAGCGCATAACCAGTAAAACAACACAATAATTAGTAAGCCGCTAAAGATAACTGTTGGAAACATCAAGCTGTTATGGAAAAACAAACTCATAGGATTTTCTCTTTATTCTAAGTATGTATACATAGTATGCAAAAACAGGAACAGCTTGTTTAATTTATCACCATTAAAAAATATAACGTAATAATATATTTTTTAATTAATTACAGTATCAGACTAGTCTATAAGCACTTTTAATTTTTGAGTTTCGTACAATACTGGATTGATATCCAGTGTGATCCTCTGAAGTTATTCCTAAAGTACTTTTTATAATAAGAAGCTACTGACAGAGCATGATTTTATCATTAATAGCTAAGTTGATGATAATCATTCTCAACCAAAGAGGTGGTATTTAAAGGATAAAATGGGGAAAATAGAAATGATTAAAGTGATAAATTTGCGCTTCATTGGCTAAAAGCTTAATGAAGCGCAAAAAAGTACAAAGTTAGTCAATTAAGTTTAGGAATGCTGCCCCTCGAGCCCCACCAGAGTCACCATAACGTGCTTTTTCAATCGCAGGTAATGTTGCGATGCCATAAAGATATTGTGGTAGGACTTCAGGTAGTCGTTGATAGATTTCTTCAAATTGTGAGAGCCCCCCACCAATAACGACTAAATCAGGGTCGAAAACGGTGACGATTTGCCCCATAAACATTGCAAGCAATGATATATAACGGTCGACATGCTGTTTTGCTTGGATATCACCTTGTTTATATTGTTCAATGATTTCGATTGCTGAATGTTTTCTACCAGTAAACGAAGCATAGATACGTTCAAAGCCGGGGCCAGATAAATAAGTTTCAAAGCAAGCGGTTTGCCCACAACCGCAAATGATTTCAGGGACTGTATCACCCAAAAGCTTAGCGCCGCGAACGCTTAAATTCATGTGGCCAATTTCTCCGGCAATCCCATTTTTTCCAGGTAGCACTTTGCCGTTTATGACGAAACCACCACCAACCCCTGTTCCTAGAATTAAGCCTAAGACGGTTGGATAACGTTTGAATTCAGGGTCCCAAGCTTCTGATAAAGCAAAACAATTAGCATCATTTTCCACTTTGACTGGGCGCTGTAAAATATTAGCCAAGTCATGAATTAAAGGTTTATATTGCGCAGTTGGGACGTTTGTTGTGAATACAGTGCCTTCAGCATGGTTGACGATACCTGGCACACCAACTCCTATTTTGCCTAGACAGTTAAATTTTTCATCGGCTTCTTGTGTGAGTGTGAGAAACGCGTTTAACAGTGATTGGTAGTCGTTTTTAGGCGTAGGAACACGTTTTTGCCAGACTTGATTTAACTCTTTGTCAAAGACAGCAAGTTCAATTTTTGTTCCGCCCATGTCAAAGCCGTAATACATTTTCACCTTCCCCTAATGGTTTATTTATTAAAAAGCTAATGTATCTCTTTGATAAATAATAAATGATAGTGCGTAATAGGTTAATTATACAAAAGATCACTAGAGGATAAATTATTGTTTTAGATTTTATTTTTCTTTAGGTGTTTTTAGGTTGATTTGCATTGAACAATAACAGATTAAAAGAGGCCAGTGTGTAACGACTCGCCTTTCGGTGAGGGTTAATCAGTTGTTGTAGGAGCTACAGGAGATTTAAAATTTTTTGCAATAAATTCATTGAGTTTAAGTGCCACAATGGCATGAACTTCTTGTGTTGGATGGACATTATCATTAAATAGATAAGGTGGGGCCGTATCTAGTTGTTCTTTTCCACCAATATAACCGTTAGCAAATGGTAGGTTTGTTTCATAGTTAAGGGTTTTGGCTTGCTGATAAATCTCTGTCATCGTTTTATTAATATCAAAAAAGACGATATTAGTACTATGCAGAGCATTTAATTTTTTTATGCTATTTTCCAATGCTTGATTATGCATAAGAGTTAGCATTTTCATTTTATTTTCATATTCCATCGGTTTTTCGTTCTTAAAGGGGGTTTTACTAGGGTCAGGTATCCCCATTATTAAGATATTCTGTGCACCATGCTTTATCATTTTATTGATTGCTTTGAGCTGACTGGAAATGACTTTATAGGTATTTGTTTTATTGAATGTCATGTAATCATTAGAGCCAATAGAGATAATAGCAAGGTCTGACTTATTGAATTTAATACCTTGTATTTGCCTTTTTATATTGGAAATAAATCTAAATTTAGGGTTTTTTTGGTTGTAAGTTGCGCAGACAGCGCCCCCTTCGGCCTTATTGATAACTTCAACAGGTCGATATGTATTATTTGAATTTTTGTCTTTGTAGCTCATCACTGTTGGTGAAGTTAGGAAGTCTACCCATGTGAAGCCGTTAGTAAAGCGTCCTTTATAGTATTGTGGTGCAGAAGGTAGTAGCCCTAGTGTCTTTTTCAGCATTCTTCCTTCTGAATCTGACAGGCTGTCTCCAACCACAATAACTCTTTCAAAATTATTAATTTTATCTTTTGGCTGGCTATACATACTAACAGCTAATGAAAATAGTTCTTTAGACTGTGAAGAGTCAGTCTCATCGGTATTAATACTATTAGTTGATGGGTTAGACACATTAAAAATAGGTACGCCTCCTAACTGAAAACGGGAATTAAATAACATTTTGATTTTACGAGTGAATGAGGAAGAGGTATTTTCAGGTCGACAATTATTTACTTGATCAGTATGACGAGGGAAAGTGCGTATTGTTTCTATAGGCATTGCTTTTTACCCAAATAATTAATTAAGTACTTATAAAGTTATCAGGTAATTTTTTATTCAAATATCAAATAGTGATAACAGATTTTTGGTTTTTCTAGTATTTATTCTCTTATAAAGTGTTTTAATTCAGTTTGTTATGTTTATTTTGTTGTTTGTGAAATAGTGTTGGTCCATAAAATAGTTGCGTCGTTATTTTAAATAATATATTGTTATATTATAACATAACATTCAGGTGGCTATTATGAAACAGGGGATACATCCACAGTACCGTACAGTGGTTTTCCATGACACAAGTGTTGATGCTTATTTTAAAGTGGGCTCGACGATAAAAACGGCAAAAACGATTGAATTTGAAGGGGAGATTTTCCCTTATGTCACCCTTGATGTGTCTTCTCAATCGCACCCATTCTATACCGGCAAACAAAAAGTGATTTCTCAAGAAGGGAAAACAGCACAATTCCAAAAACGTTTCGGGCGTTTTTTACAAACAGAGGGGAAATAAACGTGAAAGTGTTGAGTTCGTTAAAAACGGCAAAAACGCGTCATCCAGATTGCCAAGTTGTTCGCCGTCGTGGTCGTGTGTATGTGATATGCAAAACAAACCCACGTTTTAAAGCTGTACAAGGCTAACTCCTTGTTAATTTTTTCTGGTGTTTCTTGCTTTTGCCATGGCAACTCATGCTCCTTGCCATGGCATTTTTTATGCATTTACAAAATTGAGAATGCTATTTTTAATTTGTTCTCTTAGCCATAATGTTTTGGAATTATACGAGTTGCGTTTATGCCACAACACTAAAAAGGGGATTTCGAGTTGCTGGTAAAGAATGTCATCAATGGGGAGTGGTAGACAGACGAGATCAAGTTTGAAGTTATTCACATAATGTTGGCAGTATCCGGGAGTACAGGTAATGAGATTGTGTTCAGGTCGTGATGCCATCAGCAGTGATTGTTCAAATGTTGAAAATGAAAGGCTAATTTGGCGATTAAGCCCCATTGTAGACAATAAGTCATCTAGGGCCCATGGAATACGATTACCAAATTCAGTGCTAATATGAGGGTATTTTAGGAAATTGGCTAAACTCCATTCTTCTTTTAGAATGGGGTGATCTCGGCGAATAAAGGCCAGAGGTCGGTCAGTAAACAACACGTCGAAATTAAGGATATTTGGTAAGTGGTTTATTGACTCTTTTGAGCTGTGAAAACTTTCCCTACCTACTAACCCAATATCGGCATCACCTGCCACTAATGCCGCAAGTGAATTATAGTCCCAATCCCGCATAATGACGTCTGATTCAGGATATTGATTGAGGATATTCAAGGATAAATCATGGAGCATGATCAGATTTAATGGAGCTTCCATCATTAACCGGAATGTTATTCCCCGTGGTTTTTCAGTATCACGGATTTCAGTGATATAGCTGGATAAATTCAAAAACTCAGGAAGTGATTTTTCTATATGATACATCAATGGTGTAGGAAGAAGCCCTTGCGGGCTGCGAATAAATAGCGGGTCATCAAACCATTGGCGTAGTTTAGACAATGATTTACTGACAGAAGATGGCGTGATAGCAAGGCGTTGAGCTACGAGGCTAACACTCCGCTCTTCCATTAAATATTGCAAAATAACCAGTAAATTTAAGTCTAAACGATGCAATTGTTTATTCACATGCTATTACCTTTTCATTGACTTGTGTGGCGGGAACTCTGAGCAAGATTATGCCCATAGTACCTGCTGCTAATAGGATAATTAGCAACATACTGATTGATGGTATGCCAATTGCCCCCATTAGCCAAATATACAAAGAGGCGAAGCTGAGTTGCGAAATGGCTAAAATGGAGCTTGCAATACCGGCTTTTCTGGCAAATGGGGATAGCGCTTGGCTCATAATAATCCCAAATTGCATTGAAAAACCCATTCCGCTACAAGCAAAAACAATAAATAGCAAAATCAGGTTGTTAAACGTAAAGAGATACACAGATAAAACAACGGCATTGAATAAAAATAACCCAAGGGCAGTATTGAGCAGTGATTGGCTATTAAATGTTGATAGCAATTTTGGCATTAAGAACGAAGTCCCCATACTCACCATTGCTAGAACGGTCATAGCTGTGGAATATTGACCCGTGGTAAAACCTAGATTACCCATCAGGATAATCGGTGCGACATTCACATAGGTCAGGATCACCGCCATTCCAAAGCAAGAAATAATCAAACGAGTGACAAAGAATAAATTGAAGATTTTTTCTGTGGTGTCTGGCGATGATATGGTGTGTTTGGTTTCTTGGCGAGCCGCAGGTTTAGTTTCTTTTATCGACACTAAGCAGAAAACCATACTCAGTACCGCATAAGCAGCCATAAAGTAAAACATCATTGACCAATGGTAGACCAGTAAAATGGCAAACCCAATGACAGGGGCAAGTACGGGGGCAATACAAGTCACGCCATTCATTGCCGCTAAGACTTTAGTCCGCCTTTGTGGACTAAGTACATCTCGTAAAATAGCGAAAGTCACCACATAACAGAAACCAGCGCCGATGCCTTGTAGGAAGCGAGCCATCAAAAATAGGTCAATCGATGTCGAGTTTCCTGCCATGACAGAGGAAATGGCAAATATTGCCGTCCCCACTAAGACCACGGGTTTACGGCCAACATGGTCGGCGAACCATCCCCCAATGAGCATTGTGGATGCCATGCCTGCAAGGTAAATAGAAAATGCGACATGAAGTTGGCTTTCACTAGCGCTTAAGTCAGCGGCTATATAAGGAATACCCGTTAAGTGAAGGTCGACACCAAGGGGATAGATAAGGACTATCCAAAAGCTAAAAAGAACATATTTGGTCATGAGATAAGCTGTACTGTGAGAGGGATTATTCTAATTTTAAGCTGAGTGAATGATATAACGAATGGATTAATTAGAAAACAGCATTTTCCAAAATGGAAATAAGATATTCATGTGTTTTAGGAGGAGTATTAGCTTTATTACTAATCTTCTTACTATTAGTGATGAAATTCACTTGCACACTGATGCATATTTTGTCAGGTTTAATATATCCGAAAAATTTCTAGCTCCAGCTTTCATGAGCCTCTTATAAATGACAAAAATGCGGTATTGCTTCTTATTAAGTTGGAACAGGAAATTTTTTGGTAAAACTTTAAACAAACAGGGTGAATAAAAATGAAAAATGTAGGGTTTGTTGGTTGGCGCGGTATGGTCGGTTCAGTATTGATGCAGAGAATGGTAGAAGAACGTGATTTTGATGCGATCCGCCCTGTATTTTTTACGACGTCACAACAAGGTGCAGAAGCACCAACTTATGGTGGTCATCGAAGTGTTTTACAAGATGCCTTTGATATCGATGCATTGAAAGCGCTAGATGTTATTATTAGCTGCCAAGGTGGTGATTATACTAATGATGTCTATCCGAAGCTCAGAGCCGCAGGCTGGGATGGCTACTGGATTGACGCAGCATCTTCATTACGTATGAATGATGATGCGATTATCATTCTTGACCCAGTGAATAACCAACACATTCAAGATGGTTTGAATAAAGGTATTAAGACCTTTGTTGGTGGTAACTGTACAGTTAGTTTGATGTTGATGTCTTTAGGTGGTTTGTTCACGAATAATTTAGTGGAATGGGCGTCAGTTGCAACTTATCAAGCCGCATCAGGTGCAGGTGCACGTAATATGCGTGAGCTACTGGCACAAATGGGGTCTTTGCACACACAAGTGGTTAAAGAACTGCAAGACCCAGCCTCTGCTATTTTAGATATTGAGAAGAAAGTCACTGATTTTACACGCAGTGGCGCGATGCCAACAGATGCGTTTGGTGTCCCACTAGCAGGAAGTTTGATCCCATGGATTGATAAAGCGCTCGAAAATGGCCAAAGCCGTGAAGAGTGGAAAGGCCAAGCGGAATCTAACAAAATATTGGCAACAGGTAAAAATATTATCCCTGTTGATGGTTTGTGTGTTCGTATTGGCGCACTTCGTTGCCATAGCCAAGCCTTTACATTGAAATTGAAAAAAGATGTGCCGTTAAAAGAGGTTGAACAATTACTGGCTTCTCATAATGAGTGGGTAAAAGTTGTTCCAAATGATAGAGAAATCACAATGCGTGAACTGACACCTGCTGCAGTGACTGGTACATTAAGTACGCCAGTTGGTCGCTTACGCAAATTGAATATGGGGCCTGAGTATTTATCAGCCTTTACTGTTGGTGACCAATTACTGTGGGGAGCCGCTGAGCCTCTTCGCCGTATGTTAAGGATTTTATTATAATTCCTTAATGAATGTCGGTGGGTTATATAGGTCTGCATATAAAAATATGTTGGCTTTACCCAAGGGGATATTCTTGTTGTACACGAATAATGGCGTCTTGATATGACGCCATTATGTATTTTGGTGATGAATAACCTTTAATTCAATATACTTCACTGGATAGAAAATACGGTTTTTTTAGGTATTGAAACATCATTAGGGGGAAGTATATTCACGTTTCCTCAAGCAGTTTTATATTATGACCCACTGTATTATTGGCAATACTAGGGCGAACAGTATTGGCGACTTCCATGATGCCACTATTTTTCTTTAGATAATGCCAAATATTTTTAGCTTTTATTGAGGGTCTTTTGTTTCCGATGGTAATTGATTAACCGGTAATATGTTACGGTTGCCATCAATCACCTGAATGTTGTTATTGGGTTGATAGCATTCACGCATGGGAGATAAACAAGCTTGTGATGCATGCTGTTGTATTCCTAACCAGTCACTAATTAACCAATAATTATTAGCAGTTGAATAGGGTTGACCCAAAGCTCGTGGGTTTAATGCCGGTTTTGGTATGGTTTGGCTGTACCAGATTAATAAGGGTATCTCATAAGCTTCTTTTCTTGGGTTATTTACGCCATGGTGGTAGTGAATCTTGTTATCACTGTCTAATCGTTGTAATGCATGGTCTGAAAAGTACATCAACGAAGCGGGCTTCCCGTCTAGCTGTTGGAGTAAGTTTTCGATAAATTTATCGGTATAAGCGATAGAGCTGTCATAACAATTATCATCTTCTTGTTCACTGAATTTTTTTAACTCTTTTTCTGGAAAACGGTTACACGCAGGCTCATGGCTCCCATAAGTATGTAGGATGATCAGTTTTTTCTTGTCTGTTGGGTCGTTAATCGCATCATTAAAATGGTCTTGAATTTCCTCATCATAACCCACGAATTCATTCCATTTTTTCTTTTGAGCCATGTTAGCTATCGCAGAGATGACACTGGTTCGTTTATTGGTTTTTCCTTGGTTACTTATCCAATAGGTTTTAAAACCCGCATGATTGGCTAATGAAATAATATTGTCAGCATAGTGTGATTTATCCTGCATTTGGTCAAAGCGAATATTAGACAGTGAGATTGGCACTGACAATATGGTGACCGGAGCAGGAGAATAAGCTTGTTGGAATACCAAAAGCTGTGACTGACGATTATCTAGATTAGGGGTTGTATCATATTGATAGCCATATAAACCCATATGGTCACGACGTAGGGATTCGCCAATGACGAGAACATAGATTTGTGCTTCAGTATCTTTTTTCTCATAGTCAAATGAAACGATTTGGGATGAGATTTTTTTTATGCCGCGGTTTTCATACAAGTTTTTGACGAGAGCAGCTGCATTGTAAAATGGCGTGTTGAGCAAATATTTTTCGGTTATTAACAATGAGCTATCTGGTTTATTGAGTAATGACGCGTAATAAGCAGGGATTGCTAAGAGGTAACCACATAACATCGCGATACTAATCATTGTCGTACGGCGGTTTATATATTTAGTGCATTTATGGATGCTTAATAAATACACTGAAAAAACAAACAAATAAAAGATCACATAACCAATATTGTAGGAGAGCATCCCCACCGTTTCGCTACTATTGGTATTAATAAAGGTTTCGGCAATTGAAGAGGAAAACCGAATATCGTGTTTTTTGTAAAAGAAAAATGAGACTGAAAGATTTAACGCCCAAAGCAATGAGACGAAAACCGTGAATATTTTTCCGATAAGGGACCGATATACGCCAGCACACAGAAGCATAATGAGTGTGCCAGAAATGATAATCGCAGTGTCTGCCATCACATTCGCATCACCACTGAAAAAAACAGGGATGGATGAGAGCAACAAAAAATAAATAGGGATAATCAGTTGTCGTATCATTGTTTTCTTATTACGTATTTTGCTTTTACCTTGAGTGTGTTGGGTTATTGAACATATGGATTTAACCATTAACATCTAATTAACTTAGGGTATTAACCGTTTATAGCACATAAAAAGATAAGATAATCAAAATAGTGGCGTAAAAAACTGTAAAATCTCGTGAGGTTAAGTCATGAGCTTTTCCCTACCAAGAAAATGGCAGCGAAGAAACTTTGTTAAAAGAGAGAGCAATTTGGATCTCAATATCACTGTGATGGTCGCTTTTAGATAAAGACTTACCATAATCGGCTAATAAATTAATGAGTTATTGTTTATTTTAAAATAAGAGGGCTGCTGAATGTCATGTTCAGTGAGCAAATAAGTAGGGGGAAATAAAGAAAAAAATAACCCCACACTTTCGAGTGGAGTTATTTAATATTAGTCAGTAAATATAATGATTAAATATCAATATTTGCTGCTTTTAGCGCATTCTCTTCAATAAATGCACGACGAGGTTCAACAGCATCACCCATCAATGTAGTAAAGAGTAAATCTGTTGCGATAGCATCTTTTACGGTTACGCGCATCATACGGCGAGTTTCAGGGTTCATGGTGGTTTCCCAAAGCTGTTCTGGGTTCATTTCACCAAGACCTTTATAACGCTGTACATACAGACCACGACGCGATTCACGAGATAGCCAAGCGAGAGCTTCTTCAAAGTTATCAATATTCTGACGACGCTCACCACGTTGGATATACGCCCCTTCTTCAATTAAGCCACTGATTAAGTCGCCTAAATGAGTGATACGGCGATACTCGCTACCGTGAACAAAATCGAAGTCGAGGTTGTAATCAGTATCAACACCGTGAGTGCGAATACGGATTGTTGGCTCAAATAATTGGCGCTCACGATTTTCTTTAATTATGTAGCTATATGTGCTGCCGAATTGCTCGTTGTCTTCTAAGCGCTTAACTAATGTTTGAGCCCATTCTTCAACTTTTGCGTTTTCTTTTAAGTCTTCCTCAGTCAGCGTAGACTGATAAACTAAGCTGTTGAGTAAGGCTTGTGGGTATAAGCGCTCAAGGCGACGAATAATACGGTGAGCCGCATTATATTCGACAACCAGCTTTTCTAATTCTTCACCTTTCATTGCTGGAGCGTCGGCACTGAGATGTAACTCTGCACCATCAAGGGCGATAGAAATAAGATAATCGTCCATCGCATCGTCATCTTTTATGTATTGCTCTTGTTTGCCACGTTTTACTTTATACAGTGGCGGCTGAGCGATAAAGATATGACCGCGTTCAACAATTTCAGGCATTTGACGATAGAAGAAGGTTAATAGCAGTGTACGAATGTGTGAACCATCGACGTCCGCATCCGTCATGATAATAATGCTATGATAACGCAGTTTGTCTGGGTTGTACTCATCACGTCCGATGCCACAACCTAATGCTGTGATAAGAGTGGCAACTTCTTGTGAAGAAAGCATTTTATCGAAACGCGCTTTTTCAACATTAAGAATTTTACCTTTTAGTGGCAAAATAGCTTGGTTTTTACGGTTACGGCCTTGTTTTGCTGAGCCGCCCGCAGAGTCCCCTTCCACTAAGTAGAGTTCAGATAATGCTGGGTCACGTTCTTGGCAGTCTGCTAATTTACCCGGTAGGCCGGCTAAGTCTAACGCACCTTTACGGCGTGTCATTTCACGTGCTTTACGTGCGGCTTCACGAGCACGAGCGGCATCGATAATTTTACCGACAACAATTTTAGCGTCATTCGGGTTTTCCAGTAAATACTCAACCAACCGCTCGTTCATGATAGTTTCAACGGCAGTTTTTACCTCAGAAGAAACTAGTTTTTCTTTGGTTTGTGATGAGAATTTAGGGTCTGGAACTTTCACGGAAATAACAGCAATTAGGCCTTCACGCGCATCATCACCTGTAGCGTTGACTTTGCTTTTCTTCTGATAGCCTTCTTTTTCCATGTAGTTATTTAATGTGCGGGTCATCGCTGCACGGAAACCAGCTAAGTGAGTACCACCATCACGTTGTGGGATGTTATTGGTGTAGCAGTACACGTTTTCTTGGAAGCCATCATTCCATTGCATTGAAACTTCAACACCAATACCGTCTTTTTCTGTAGAGAAATAAAATACTGACGGATGAATTGGCGTTTTATTGCGACTTAAATATTCAACAAAGGCTTTGATACCACCTTCGTAATGGAAATGGTCTTCTTTCCCATCACGTTTATCAATAAGCCTGATTGATACCCCAGAGTTTAAGAATGATAGCTCACGAAGACGTTTAGCTAAAATATCATACTCGAATTCTGTGACACCTTTAAAGGTATCCATACTTGGCCAAAAACGTACGAGAGTACCTGTTATGTCTGTTTCCCCAACAACAGTCAGAGGACCTTGTGGTTCACCGTGTTTATAAATTTGCTCATGAACTTTACCGTCACGACGAATGACCAGTTCAAGTTTTTCAGATAAGGCGTTAACAACAGAAACCCCAACTCCGTGTAAACCACCGGAGACTTTATAGGAGTTGTCATCAAATTTCCCCCCTGCGTGCAGGACAGTCATGATAACTTCTGCAGCAGAGACACCTTCTTCTTCGTGTATACCTGTTGGTATCCCACGTCCATCATCCTGTACGGAGATAGAGTTATCGGCATGGATAGTGATCACGATATCGTCACAGAAGCCTGCGAGGGCTTCGTCGATAGCGTTGTCGACAACCTCGAAAACCATGTGATGAAGACCTGTTCCATCGTCTGTATCACCGATATACATGCCCGGGCGCTTACGCACCGCATCCAGTCCTTTTAATACCTTGATACTTGAGGAGTCATATGTATTCGACATCAACGTTTCCTGCTCTTTCTATTCCTGAGGTTGAACTTCTATTTTGCCATGTTCTACACTAAACATCTTACTGTTTGCGTCTATCATATCATTAACTTGTTCAGCTGTAATGGCACTGACAAACACTTGTGCTTGCGTAGCTTTGAGACGTGTCGCTAACAATTGGCGGCGACCCGCATCAAGCTCGGAGGCAAAATCATCCAGCAGATACAGGCACCTTTGCCCGCTCTGACGAGTGAAAAACTCACCCTGCGCTAACCTTAATGCACACATTAATAGCTTTAGTTGGCCCCGAGAAAGCATATCTTCTACAGGGGTACCATTTGCACGAATACGCAAATCTGCTTTATGTGGCCCTGAAGCGGTATAGGTTAGTGCTCTATCACGCTCAAATTGGCGCTCTAATTGTTCTGAATAATCAATTTCTTTATCCCAACCGCGCTGAAAGGATACCGAGAGTGAAAATTCGGGTAAAAACTGCTGACAGGTTTGCTCTATATTTTCGGCAATACCTGCGATGTAGTCATGACGCCATTGGCTAATTTGCTCTGAAATTGGCGCCAGTTGTTTATCCCAGTGACGTATTTGTTCGTAACGGGTAACTTGGCGTAAAGCCGCATTTCGCTGCTTTAATAACCGTTTTAAATCAGACCATACTGAAAAAAACAACGGATCATTGTGAAAACAGCCCCAATCAATGAAGGCTCGACGATATTTCGGGCCGCCATTGAGTAGTGTAAAACCTTCTGGGGTAATTAATTGCATCGGCAACAGTTTTGCAAGCTCTGCAATTTTATGGCCGTCGGTGCCGTCTATGCGAACTTTACTGTCACCCTCGCGATTTTTGCTTAACCCCAATGAAAGGTCATTACGATTTTTATCTAGATGGCTAAGTTTACCATGAAGAATAAATTGTTCTTGCTCATGACGAATAACACGATTCGCTTGAATACTGCGAAATGCGCGGCCATGACCTAAGGTGTACACTGCTTCCAGTATACTAGTTTTGCCACTCCCGTTTGGGCCAATTAAAAAATTGAACCCATTAGCAAGGGCGAGATCCGCATTTTCAATATTTCGAAAATCGCGGATTAATAAACGCGAAAGGATCATAAATACCGATTATAAACGCATTGGCATGACAACATATACCGCCGCTTTGCTTTCAGCGTCTTCAATTTGCACACTGGAAACTGCATCGGTTAATAATAGCTGCACGTTTTCACTTTTCAGTGCATTTAAGACATCTAAGATGTAGCTGACGTTAAAACCAATTTCCATCTCAGTTCCCTGATAGCTAACATCAACAATTTCTTCAGCTTCTTCTTGCTCAGGGTTATTTGCTGTGATGCGTAATTGGTTTTCACTAAAATATAAGCGTACTCCGCGGAATTTTTCATTGGATAAAATCGCCGCACGGGAAAATGCCTGTTTTAGTAAGTCACAACGAGCTTCTAATGTTTTATTTGGGTTTTTCGGTAACACACGGCGATAATCAGGGAAGCGACCATCAACCAATTTAGAGGTAAAAATAAAATCCCCTACGTGGGCGCGTATGTTATTGCTACCGATTTGCAGTTGTAATGGTGAATCGCCACCATCTAACAAGCGCATTAACTCAATCACCCCTTTACGAGGAACAATTACCGAATGAGAAGGTAAAGATTGACCGATGTCCATCGCACAAACTGCTAGCCTGTGCCCATCGGTTGAAACGGTTCTCAGCATTGAGTCTTCAGTTTCAAATAGCATTCCGTTGAGATAATAACGCACATCTTGGTGTGCCATGGAAAACTGAGTTGCTTCAATTAAACGTTTCAGTATTGACTGAGGAAGAGAAAATTCAACTTCACTTTGCCAATCATCTAGGTTTGGAAAGTCTGCTGCTGGTAAAGTAGATAATGAAAAGCGGCTACGACCAGAACGGACGAGCAGTCTATCATCATTGAGTTCTACTAGAATTTCAGAACCTTCAGGTAAACCACGCCAGATATCAAAAAACTTGCGTGCAGGCACCGTTGTTGCACCAACTTCATGTTCCTGCGTTAGAGGAACGTTGGCCATCATCTCCATTTCAAGGTCGGTTCCAGTGAGTTGGAGGGTGCCTTCTTTTACCTGTAATAAAAGGTTACCTAAAATAGGCAGAGTTGGACGCCCACCTAAAGGACCACTAACCTGTTGTAACGGTTTTAATAACTGCTCGCGTTCTATAATAAATTTCATAGCAATTAAGATGATAATGTTCTGATTAAATTAGAAAAATCTTCTTTGATGTCATGGCTCTCTTCCCGTAACTGTTCAATTTTACGACAAGCGTGTAATACCGTGGTATGGTCACGGCCGCCAAAGGCATCCCCGATTTCAGGTAAACTATGGTTGGTCAGCTCTTTTGCCAAGGCCATTGCCATCTGACGCGGACGAGCGACAGAACGAGAACGGCGTTTCGACAGTAAATCTGCCACTTTAATTTTATAATATTCAGCAACAGTTTTTTGAATATTATCAATAGTTACCAGTTTTTCTTGTAGTGCTAATAGGTCACGTAATGCTTCGCGTACAAAATCGATAGTAATTGCGCGACCTGTAAAGTTTGCGTTGGCGATCACACGATTTAATGCGCCTTCTAACTCACGAACATTAGAGCGAAGCCGTTTTGCGATGAAAAAAGCCACTTCACCTGGCAGTTGGATTTCATTTTCATCTGCTTTTTTCATTAATATCGCGACACGGGTTTCGAGTTCTGGTGGTTCGATTGCTACCGTTAAACCCCAACCAAAGCGTGACTTTAAGCGATCTTCAACCCCGTTAATCTCTTTTGGATAACGGTCGGATGTTAAAATAATTTGCTGATTGCCTTCAAGTAACGCGTTAAAAGTATGGAAAAACTCTTCTTGTGAACGCTCTTTGTTAGCAAAAAATTGAATATCATCAATAAGTAATGCATCTACAGAACGGTAATAACGTTTAAATTCTTCAATTGCGTTATTCTGTAGAGCTTTGACCATATCTTGAACAAAACGTTCAGAGTGCATATAAACCACGCGTGCGTTGGCTTTATGCTCCATAATACTATTGCCTACAGCATGTAATAAGTGAGTTTTACCTAAACCTGTTCCACCATAAAGGAATAGTGGATTATAGGCCCCACCCGGATTTTCAGCCACTTGCCTCGCGGCGGCACGAGCCAATTGGTTCGATTTACCTTCAACAAAGTTATCAAAAGTGTGCTTAGGGTTCACATTAGAACGGTAAGCGACTTCCGGTTGTACTTTGGCTGAGTTATCCCAACTTGGTTTAATCGGAGCTGACGGCGCGGCAAATGCAGGTACTTGGTTTGTTGTACGTGCTTGCGTTGCTGCCGGTGCGACGGCAATCGGTTTATTGCCCACTTCAAAGTGTAGAGCAGGCGCGTCAGTTCCACAAAAGTCATTCAATAATTCATTAATATTATTGATGTACTTGTCTCTAACCCAGTCGAGAACAAAACGATTTGGGGCATACAGTGCCAGTGTGTTGTCGTTTAATTCAGCTTGAAGGGGGCGTATCCACATACTGAATTCTGTGGCAGGTAGTTCATCCTGCAATCGGGCAAGACATTGCTGCCAAAGCGAAAGTGACAC